>OY970326.1:0-5125422 GCA_963717155.1 uncultured Actinomycetes bacterium | reverse complement strand
TAGAGAAGCCGCCTATCAACAGGCCTACGCAGCTCTGCGGCGCAGATTCCGGACATGGGATGAGCTCAGCGACGCAAGCGAGAAGGACATTGCCAAGACGATCCAGCAGAGCGGGCTCGGACTTCGGAAGGCGCGCAGCATACGCACGGCGCTGAGGCTGATACGAGATCGCTTCGGATCGTGTTCCTCCCCGTGGACGACTGGCCCGACGGGGAGATCGAGGCCTTTCTCGTCTCGCTCCCCGAGGTCGGCCACAAGAGCGCCGCCTGCATCATGGCGATGTCGCTCGGCAGGGCGACTTTCGCGGTGGATGTCCACGTCGGTCGTGTCCTTGCAAGAGTTGGTGTGTATGACGAGCTCGGATTGGAACTCGCAGAGGCAGGCCACCGGACTCGTCAGGCCGTGCTTCCGACACTGATTCCCCCGCGAATCAGGCGAGACCTGCACGTGAACTTAGTCGTCCACGGGCGACGAGTCTGCCGCCCAAAGCCGCAGTGCAGCGAGTGCGTCATCGTGAGTTGGTGCCAGCACGGGCAGGAGACCATGGCAACCGCGCGGTCTGTCAATGTCGACCACACGGCTCCCGGAACTCACCCACTGGACGCCCCTGCTGGCCCGCCACTCACGAGCCGGAAGTCGTCCGCGTGAACGTGTCGAGCACGGCCCGCGCCCGATCCTCGCGGAACTGGGCGTAGTCGCCTTGAAGGAGGCACAGCCCTCAGTGCTTGAGCGGTTCGTCGGCGCCAGCGAGCACGCCAACCACGGCCAATGGGTCGTGGTCGGCCAGCGGCTAATGCAGGCGGCGAGCGACATCTTCCTCGGCTGGATCCGCGTCAAGGACCTCGACGGCCACACCCGGGACTACTACATCCGGCAGCTCCACGACTGGAAGGGCGCGGTCGAGGTCGAGACCTTCCGAGTACCGGGGGCGACGTTCTACGGCGCCTATGCGGCGCGACCCTCGCGCGGGCACGTGCGCGCTGGGGCGACCGGCCCGCGATCGCCTCGCACCTGGGCAAGTCCGACGCGTTCGACACGGCGATCGCGAACTTCTCGGCCGCGTACGCTGACCGGAACGCGCGGGACTACGAGACGTTCGCCCGGGCCGTCGAGTCGGGTCGGCTGACGGCCCAGACCGGCCTGTAGAACCACTCGGCAGCCCGCGGTATGCGTGGACGATGATTTCTCCGTGTGGGTGCCGGAAAGTCGATCTCGAGCCTCATGCGGCGGTCTCGTAGTCGTGGATGAGTCCTCCGAGTAGGTCTCGGCGGTGTACGTTCGCTTGGACCGCCGGGCGGTCGCGGGATCGCGCTGGGAAGCGCGAGGTGGGCGCTGATCGAGCGCCCGGTGCGGGCGGTGGCGGTTGTAATGCTCAACGTATGCCCGCGGGACGCGTTCGAGGCGCCGTCGGTTGACGATCAGGAGCCGGTCGAGGCATTCGCGGCGAAGCGTGTGCCGACGAGACGCTCCGCGATCGCGTTCGCCTTCGGCGCTCGAGCCGGCGAGCGCAGGATCCGGGCGTCCTCGCTGCGGAACACCACGCCCCGCTAAGGTCGCACCGAGTTCTCGGCACCTACAGGGACGAATCCCGCTCGACCTTGGTTCGGGCGCGGCTCTCGCCGGCTCAGTTCGACGCGGTGGCACACGCGTGGCACACCACGCCGGGTCCGGATCGAGGTCCCAGCGATCTCGGTACCTCTCGTTTCGCGTATCCGCGCAACGAGATCTTTTATGGACGCTGAGAGAGCGAGCCGCACCACTTCGCGCAGGAACGGCGTCCGGTCGACATTGCTGCGCTTGGAGAATCGCCTATGTCCCTCGGCGTAGCGACGCCCGCTCCAGATCGCGCCAGCAATCGTTCCGGGACTCAAGTGCGTCTCCGATCGTCCCCGACCCCGACGCCGAGTCGATCGCTGCGTCGATGGCTATCAGTCCGCCTAGAAGCTCCTCCTGCGGCAGCCGGGCGGTCACCAGCACCAGCGCGTCGCACGCGATCTCTGCTCGCGCCCGGTGTAGGCGCACGCGGCGCGGACGCCCCCCGCGGCCGCCGACACCACGGCGTGTGAGGTCGCACGATCGTCACGCCCAGCTCGAGCAGCCGGCGCTGGATGCGGTGCTGCTCCATCGTGTTCACCGTCCACTCGGAGGCGCGCGCCGCGGGCGTGACCAGCGTCACCTCGCGGCCCTCGCGCGGCGAGCAGCTCGGCCAGCACGCCGCCCATGTAGTAGTGGTCGTCGTCGAACACGACGACGCGCTCGCCGTCGCGGCAGCGCGCCGGCCATCAGGTCGTCGGGCGTGAGCACCGGCAGCGCCGGATCGAGCGCGATCGGGCGCGGTGTGCAAGCGGCCGACGCCGTCGTCCCGCCAGCGCGCGCCGGTCGCGACGGCGACGTGGTCGAAGCCGTACGAGAGCGACCTCCTCGGCGGTCAGCCGGCTGCCGAGGCGAGCTCGACGTTGCGCAGCCGCGCGAGCTGGCCGCGGCGGTAGTCGACCACCCGGATCCAGGCGGCCAGGCCCGGGCAGCCGCGCCTCGCGCGCGACCCGGCCGCCGAGCTCGTCGCCGGCCTCCGCGAGCATCACCTCGTAGCCGCGCCTGCCGAGCATCATGCGCCGCCTCGAGCCCCGCCGGGCCGCCGCCGACGACCAGCACCGCCGCGTCGGATGCCTTCGGGCGGATCCGCTCCGGGATGCCAGCCGCGCCGCCACTCCTCGCCCATGCGTCGGGTTCTGGGTGCAGCGGATCGGCGACGTGCGTGCAGTCGCCCGACGACGCAGATGTTGCAGCCGATGCACTCGCGGATGTCCTCGAGCGGCCCTCCTCGATCTTGCGCGGCAGGAACGGGTCGGCGATCGACGGCCGGGCCGCGCCGATCAGGTCGAGCACGCCGTCGCGGACCATCCGCACCATCGTGTCGGGCGAGGTGAACCGGCCGACGCCGACCACCGGCTTGCTGGTCAGCGCCTTGAGCCCGCGGACGTACTGCTCCTGCGCGCGCCTCGCCCGCGAAGCGCGAGGTGATCGAGTCGTCCTCCCACGCGCCGACCATGAAGTCCCAGAGGTCGGGCAGCTCGCCGACGCAGTGCCGAGCACCTCCTCGATCTCGCCCGCGGTGATGCCGTCGTCGCCGAGCAGCTCGTCGACGCAGATCCGGCAGGCGACCGCCGCGCGCCCGTCGACCTCCTCGAGCGTGTCCTCGAGGATCTCGCGCAGCAGCCGCGCCCGGTTCTCGAGCGCTGCCGCCGTAGGCGTCGGTGCGGTCGTTGTAGCGGCGCGACAGGAAGTGCTGGATCGTCGTCAGGCCGTGGCCGGCGTAGACGTAGACGAGGTCGTAGCCGGCCCGCAGCGACGGCCGCACCGCGGCCGGTGCCAGCGGCGCAGGTCGGCGATGTCGTGCCAGGTTCATGCGCCGCGCCTGCACCGGGTCGTGCCGGTGAACGTCGGCAGGTGGGCCGGGCCCATCGGCGGCTCGCGCGACGTAGAGGTTCGGCGCCGTTCATGCCGCTGTGGCACGAGCTCGATCCCGGCCAGCGAGCCGTGCTCGTGCACCGCCTCGGTCAGCCGCGCGTGCGCCGGGATGTCCTGCGTCGTCCCACAGCCGCCCCTCGATGAACGGCGTGATCTCCGACGAGTGGTGGATCTCGACCTGCTCGGTGCACACCACCGCCCAGCCGCCCTCGGCCTTGACCCCGCGCATGGCGGCGTGGGCGCTCGGATCGCGGTGGCCCATGCCGTTGCAGTGCGGCACCTGGTAGAAGCGGTTGCGCGCCGTCACCGGCCCGAGCTTCACCGGCTCGAAGAGGATGTCGAAGCGAGGATCCCTCACGCGAGCTCCGACAGTAGTCGCTCGACGAAGGCCTGCCCGCCGCTCAGCTGCTCGACGGCGAGATACTCGTCGGCGCGGTGGGCCTGCTCCATGCTCCCTGGCCCACACACGACGACCGGGATGCCTAGGCGCCGCTGATAGAGGCCAGCCTCGGTTCCGAAGTCGAGGGCGACAGGCTTCGCCACCGTCTTCGGCGAGCACCGCCACCCGTTTGGCGAAGCCGTCATCCGCCCAGCGCGTCGAGTCCGGGGTACGACGAGAGCGGCTCGAAGTCGATGCTCGCCTCGGGCGCTGTGGCACGCATCTCGCGCTCGAGCCTCGAGGCCAGCGCCGCGATGCGGGCCATGATCTCGACCGGGTCGTGGCCGGGAAGCGACCGCACCTCGACGTCGAGGCGGCAGCTGTCCGGGACGATGTTCATGCTCACGCCGCCGGCGATCGGGCCGATGCCGATCGTCGCGTACGGGACGGTGAACGCGTCGTCGTGCTCGTCCGCGGCGACCTCGTCCTGGAGTGCGAGCAGTTCGCCGATCAGGCGTCCCGCATACGCCACAGCGTTCACGCCGGTCGGCGCGAGGCTTGAATGCGCGGCTCGCCCCGTCAGGTGGATCCGCACTGCCGCCTTGCCCTTGTGCTTGACGGCCACGCGCAGGCTCGTCGGCTCGCCTACCACGGCGTAGGCGGGCGGCACGTCGAGCGCGGCGAGCGCGTCGAGGAGCGGCGGGACGCCGATGCAGCCGAGTTCCTCGTCGCTCGACACGGCGATGTGGAGCGGACGGCGAAGCGTGCGCGCATCGATCTCCGATACTGCTGCGAGCACCGCGGCGATGAACCCCTTCATGTCGGCGGTGCCGCGCCCGTAGAGCCGGTCGCCCTCACGCGTCAGCGTGAACGGATCCCTCGTCCACGGCTGTCCCTCCACCGCCACGACGTCGCTGTGCGCCGCCAGGAGTAGGCCCCCAGGAGCCTCCGCTGGGCCGAGCACCGCGTGCAGGTTCCGGGCGTCGGGTCGCATGCCGGGCAGGATCGAGACCTGTCGCACCGCTCGCCTCCAGCCGCTCGGCGACGAACGCGATGAACTCGAGGTTCGACGTACCGGCGATCGTCGGGAACGCGACCAGGCGCGCGAGCAGCTCCTCCGCGGTCTCCTCAGCCACCGGAGCCCCCGAGTCCGGGCACCTCGCCCGCCGCGATCGCCTCGCGGCAGTGCTCCGCGAACGCTGCGGTCAGTCGCGTCGGCCGCGTCGAGGCGAGCCGCGTGATCCCGAGGATCATCGGCCGCGGCGTCCCCGCGATCGGCACCGTCCGCAAGCGCCGCCCGTCGAGCGCCTGATCGATGTGCGGCCGCGCGTTGATGATCGTGTAGCCGTAGCCGTTCGCGACGAGCGTGCGGATGACCTCGGGCTGCGTCGAGCGCCGCGCCGGCGTCGGCTCGACTCCCTCGGCCAGGAAGAGCGCGCGGAAGTAGTCGCGGCTGTGCGGCAGGTCGAGCAGCACGAGCGGCTCCTCGGCGAGCTCGGCGATCGAGACCTCGTCGCGCGAGGCGAGCGGATGATCCGCCGCGAACACCGCGAGCGGCGGCAGCTCCGCGAGCGCCTCGAACGCCAGGTCGTCGGCGGTCTCGAGGTCGTACATCAGCGCGAGCGCGAGATGCCCGCTCCGCAGCGACGCGACGAGGCTCTGCTGCCCGGACTCGACCAGCTCGACGCTCACCCCGGTGTGCGCCTGCTCGAAGCCCTGGCAGAGCCGCGGCGCGATCAGCGGCGCCAGCGTCACGAAGCACCCCAGCTCGAGCGTGCCGCTCAGCTCGCCCGTGAGCTCGGACGCGAACCGCTCCAGCTCGTCGGCGTCGCGCAGCAGCGCCCGAGCACGCGCGAGGAACTGCCGCCCCGCCGGCGTCGGCGAGACGCCTCGCGCGTGATGCCGGATCAGCAGCTGCACGCCGAGCACCGCCTCGAGCTGCGACAGCGCCGCCGACACCGACGACGGCGCGACCGGCACATCCTGCGCGGCCTTCGTCACGCTGCCCGCATCACACGTCGCGACGAAGTACTCGAGCTGGCGCAGGGTGAACCGCATCCGCGCATCATCGTCTCAACCGACAGCTACACGTCGCCGGGCACGCCGTAGCTCGGCGCGCTCGTCGGGTCGAGGGCGCGCGTGACGTAGTCGTTCATCTGCGGCTCCCAGACCGTCCAGAGGCTGCGCAGCTCGGCGATCGGCTCCTCGCGCCAGTCGACGCGCAGGTCGGCGATCGGCCAGCTCACGCGGTCGACGGCGACGAGCCCGCACGACATCACGGGCCCCTCCTCGCCGCCCGCGGCGAGCCCGGCCTCGAGCGCGCGCACCAGCCGCTCGACGAGATGCTCGCCGTCCGACGCCTCGAACGCACGCACCATCGCACCCGGCACATCCTCGACAGCGAGCAGGTTGCCCGCCGCGATGCACCCATCCCCCTGCGCCGAGGCGTTGCGGCCGAGCGTGTTCTCGCCCGACCAGATCGCCGTCGCACCCGTGCCATCGACGACCGTGAGCTGCCGGAAGTCGATGTACGACGCGCCGACCGTGACCACCGCCATCGCCTCGTCGGCCGACATGCCCTCGGCGAGCAGGTCGAGCAGGAACGGCCCGAGCGACGGATCGGTCACGTTCTGCGACGCGGCCGCCCCAACGCCAGCCCGCGCATGCGCACACCGCGCCGCAACGCACGGGCTCGACGACGCCACGACCGTCCCGAACATCCCGGTCGCAGCATCCCGCCCGGCGAGCGAGAACGTCACCCGCCAGCCTCCGGGATCACCGCAACCGCGGTCACCTCGACCACCCACTCCGGCCGCGCCAGAGCCACGACCACGAGCCCGGTGAACACCGGAAACACCCCGCGCAGCCGCTCGCCGAGCACCCCGTACACGGCCTCGCGATACCGGATATCCGTGAGGTAGACGTGGCAGCTCGTGATGTGCTCGAGCTTCGCCCCGCACTCCGAGAGCAGCAGCTCGATGTTGTCCATCGTCTTCTCGGCCTGCGCCGCGGCGTCGCCGATCCCGACGTTCTCGCGCGTCTCGAGATCCTGCGCGACCTGGCCGCGCAGGTAGATCGTGTTCCCCGCGATCACGGCCTGCGACAGATCGTTCGAGAGGCTCTGCTCGGGATACGTCGCCTTCGTGTTGAACGGCCGCACCCGCACATGCCCGCCGACAACCACACGATCGCTCACGACGGGCTCCCCACCGGCTCGGGCGACTCGATGTACCGCCGCACGAGATCGGCCGGCCCCTCGAAGTCGTAGTTGTTGTACACGGCCAGCAGGTGCGAGAAGGCCGGCGACTGCGCGAACAGCTGGAACGTCAGCCGGTGCCCCGCGTAGTCGGAGTTCAGCAGGTCGCGCGAGAGCGCGAAGAACTTGCGCCGCTCCTCCGCGTCGACGTCGCCGATGCGCAGGTACTTGTCGAGCAGCTTGCCCGGCACCGGATGCTGGAACGAGGCCGCGGACGGCGTCACGCACAGCTGCCCGCCGCACAGGTCGCGCGCCAGGTGCATCATCGCCGGCAGCTGCGAGCACGCGACGACGCGGCCGGTGTACATCAGCGCCTGGTTCGGCATCAGCAGGCCGCCCGGGCTCGTCTCCCCCAGCTCGATCGCCGCCGTCAGGTGCGCGTTGATGCTCTCGCGGTAGCAGCACAGCTCCGCCAGCTTCTCGCGCACGCCCTGGTGCATCTTCACGCCCGTCTGCTGGGCGTTCGTGTACGCGATCCCCACGAGCAGGTCGGCCAGCCGCAGGTGGCGCTGCACGAACGGGAACATGCTGTAGCGGTGCAGCGTCGCGCGGATGAACGCCGCCGCGCGCGTGTGGCGGTAGAAGAACACGTCCTCCCACGGGATCTCGACGTCCTCGAACACGATCATCGTGTCGACCTCGTCGAAGCCGTTGGAGAGCGGGTAGTCCTCGGCCGGCGCCCGGCCGGCGAAGCTCGAGCGGCAGATGTGCGTGATGCCCGTCGCGGCCATGTCGACGACGAAGCCGACCGCGTACTCCGAGAGCTCGGAGCCGCCCCAGTCGCCGATCGTCGGCTTCACGAACGCCTGGTTCGCGTAGGCCGCCGCCGTCTCGAACTTCGCGCCGCGCACGACGATGCCGTTGTCGGTCTCGTCGACGACGCGCAGGAGGACGTCGGGATCCTGGTCCTGCGGCCGCTTCGAGCGGTCGCCCTTCGGGTCGGTGTTCGCGGAGACGTGGAACGGGTCGGCGATCGCCGCGTGGCGGACGTGCGCGCGGATGTGCTCGGAGAAGCGCGGGTCGATCTCGTTCAGCACGTCCTGGCCGTCGTACAGCGACCACATCTCGCCGACCGTCTCGTCGCCCACGCGCGTCACGATCCCGCCGACGTCGTCGAGCACCGTGTCGACCGCGCGGCGCTTGCGGTGCCAGTCCTCCTTCGTCAGCGGGAGCTGCGATCCGATCGGACAGCGCTCGCCCGACTCCTCGTCGACGTACGACATCGTCTCGCGCGTCGCCTCCTCGTGCGCGAGGTCGTAGATGCGCGCGCGCACGTCGACGATCGGCTTGAACGCGGGATGGGTCGTGACGTCGTCGACCCGCTCGCCGTCGATCCAGACCTCCCGCCCGTCGCGGATCGACTCGCGGTACTGCTCGCCCGTCCTGATCATCTGCGCCCTCCCTGGCTCGCGGCCGCGTCCTCGACGTGCAGGTCGCGCACCTCGGTGGTCAGGAGCACCCCGTAGCGGGCATCCCAGTCGGCGAGCGCCGCGGCGTACGGGACCTCGGCGACCAGCAGCTCCGGCTCGGGCGTCTCGCCGTTCGCGGCCCGCCTCGCCTCGGCGATCGTCTCTCCGATCGGGGAGAGGATGCGGCTCGCGCCGAGCAGCGCGGCCTGCCCGTCGTACGTGCCGCACTGGTTGACCTGGATCCACCACTGCCCGTTCGTGATCGCATTGGCGGGGTAGATGCGATCCCACGACTCGACGGCCTCGACGTCGTACGCCGAGGGCAGCAGCACGAGCCGCACGCCCGCCGCGCTGAACGCCCGCGCCGTCTCGGGGAAGTCGCCGTCGAAGCAGACCGCCACGCCGACGCGCCCGAACGGCTCGGCGCCGAACGACGTCAGCGAGTCGCCCGCCGTGAACACCCGCCCCTCGCCGGCGCCCGTCCAGAGGTACGCCTTGCGATGCGCCGCGACCAGCTCGCCCTCGGGCGAGTAGACGACGGCGGTGTTGTAGATCGCGTCCCCGTCCTGCTCGGGGACGCTCCCCGCGGCGAGCCACGTCCCCGTCTCGGCCGCCGCCCGCGCGAGCGCCTGCCCGCGCGGGCCGTCGAGCGGCTCGGCCGTCGCCCGCACGTCCTCGGGCAGCGTCGCGACCCGGTACCCGGAGGGCCACATCTCGGGCAGCACGATGAGCTCGGCGCCTCTGCCGGCGAGCTCGTGGATGTAGCCGAGCGCCCGCGCGAGGTTCTCCTCACCTCGCGCGGGCTCGGCCAACCACTGTGCGATGCCGATCGTGACCCGATCCTGCGTCACGCGAGGCCTTCCATCTCGGGTAGCTCGACGATCACGTGCTGCTTGCTGGCTCGCGCGAGGGCGTAGTAGACGGGGATCGTGACGACCAGGCCGACGATCCACGAGATGTCGGCGCCGCCGAGGTTGTCGACCATGAAGCCCGTGTAGCTCGGAGTGTGCAGGATCATGAACGGCAGCTCGAAGAGCACGCCGATCGCGTACGCGCCGAGCGCCGCCGCGTTGAACCGGCCGTAGATGCCGCCGTCGGCCTCGAAGAACGACTCGACGTGGTACACGCCCTTGCGGATCAGATAGAAGTCGGTGAGGTTGATCGCCGTCCACGGCACCAGCAGGTACAGGAGCAGCGACAGGAAGTTCACGTACTGCGCGAGGAAGTCCGTGATGCTGAGCGCGAGGTAGAGCGAGACCGCGACGAAGATGATGCCGATCCCGATCCGCACCGCGGCCTTCGGCACGAAGCTCGTGACGAACGTCTGGATGATCGTGATCAGGCAGAGCGCGCCGCCGTACAGGTTGATCGCGTTCGACTGCGCCGCCGTGATGAACAGGAGCAGCATGGTCAGGCCGCCGATCGGGCTCGACAGCGTGTTGAGCGCGACGACGGCGTCGGCGCCATCGGTTCCCCGGTAGGCGAGCACGGCCATGATCCCCCAGATCATC
Organism: uncultured Actinomycetes bacterium; assembly: GCA_963717155.1. Classification (GTDB taxonomy): domain Bacteria; phylum Actinomycetota; class Thermoleophilia; order Gaiellales; family JALYLC01. Next base: position 5,115,399 of record OY970326.1, on the reverse strand, counting down.
GGGATGATCGAGCCGAGCGAGCAGCCCAGGTACGAGGCCCAGAACGTCTGCGAGATCTTCTCGTCGGCGGGCATGTAGCGCGAGTAGTCCGACACGTACGGCGCGTACGCGAGCTGCCACAGGGCGGCGAACGAGACCGTGCTGATGAAGCCGGCCCAGTGGAACGCGCCCTTTGTGAAGAAGTCGCTCGGCAGGTCGGTCGCGATGATGATGATGCTCACGGCCATGATGGCGCCGAGCACGACCGTCGCGATCTTGTTCAGGAAGTGGATCAGCGAGTAGCCGAAGATGACGACGACCAGCCCGAGGATCGCCGTGATCACCTGCCCCTGATTGAGCGTGATCGAGCTCGAGAGCTGGTTGATCGTCTCGCCGCCGAAGAACAGGTTCGAGGCGAAGAAGCCGAGATACATGATGACGGTGATCGTCACGGGGAGCACCGCGCCGACCGAGCCGAACTGCCCGCGGCTCTGGATCATCTGCGGCACGCCGAGCTTCGGGCCCTGGATCGAGTGCAGCGCCATGAAGATCGCGCCGCCGAGGTTGCCGATCACGATCGCGGTCACGCCCGCCCAGAACCCGAGCCCGAAGGCCGAGTACGCGAGCGCGCCGGTATAGATCGTGAGCGGCAGGATGTTCGACCCGAACCAGATCGTGAACAGATCGCGCACGCGGCCGTGCCGCTCGTCGTGCGGGATGATGTCGATCGTCCGCTGCTCCACCCTCGTCGCCATGCTGTCCCCTCCGTGCTCGACGCGCGTTTGCCTCAGGCCTGGCGGACGAGCTCTGCGGCCCGCTCGCCGAGCATGAAGATGGTCACCATCGGATTGATCGTTGTCAACGTCGGGAACGCGGACGCGTCGGCCACCCGCAGGCCGCGCACGCCTCGCACCCGGAGCTCGGGGTCGAGCACGGCGAGCGGGTCGTCGTCCGCGCCCATCCTGCACGTGCCGCAGCCGTGGTAGACGGTGTGGTGCGTCGCGCGCACGAGCGCCGGCAGATCGTCGTCGGGCACGGACGGCCCCGGGAACACCTCGCGTCCCACCCAGTCCGCCATCGGCTCGGTTGCGGCGATCTCGCGGGCAGCGTGCAGCCCGGCGAGCAGCATCCACTCGTCGTAGCCGTCCTCGTCGGTCAGGTACCCGAAGTCGATCGCTGGCGGCTCGTCGGGATCGGTCGAGCTCAGCCACAACCGGCCGCGGCTGTGCGGCTTCGCGACGTTCGGGGTCATCGAGACGCTCTGCTCGGGGATCTCGTAGCCGAGCCGCTCGGCATGCACCGCGTAGGTCATCAGCGGGATGTGGAACATCACGTCGGGCGTATCGCGCGAGCGGTCGACGCGCATGAGGATGCCCGCGTCCCAGTCGCACACGCGCGGCTCGCCAGGCGCGCGTGTCGCCTCCCACACGATCAGGCCCTCGGGGTGGTCGATCAGGTTGCGACCGACGCCCGGGGCGTCGAAGACGACATCGATCCCGAGCTCCCGTAGCTCGTCGGCCGGCCCGACGCCCGAGAGCAGCAGCAGGTGCGGCGTCTCGATCGCGCCTGCCGAGAGCACGATCTCCTGGCGCGCGGATACGGTCTCGCGCGTGCCGTCCGCCCGGCGTACCTCGACGGCGCTCGCGCGGCCCTCGTCGTCGAACACGATCCGCAGCGCGCGCGTCTCGAGCAGCACCTCGAGGTTCTCGCGGGTGTCCATGACCGGGTGCAGGTAGCTGACGGACGAGCTCGAGCGCACGCCCGTGTCGGGGTCGTAGCCGAGCGAGAAGAAGCCGGCACCGTCGACGAAGGGCGCGGCGTTGAAGTCATCGACGATCGGGACGTCGAGCGCACGGTGGGCCGACTCGACGACGTCGGCGAGGTAGGGGTTGCGGTGCTCGGGCAGCACGGGCTGCAGCCGCGTCGCGAGCCGGTCGAAGAAGGGCAGGAACGAGTCGGCGTCCCAGCCCGTGGCGCCGAGGCCCACCCACTCCTCGAGATCGCGCGCGAACGGCCTGAACGAGATCATCGTGTTGTGCGACGTGCAGCCGCCGAGGATCCGGGCCCGCGCGTGGCGGATCTCCGAGTTGCCCCGCGCCTGCGGGACGCTGCGATAGTCGAAGTCGTACTCGCCCTCGAGCATCTCGAACCAGCGCCGCAGCTCGAGCGCGCGCGGCTCCTCGCGGTCGGACGGCCCCGCCTCGATCAGGCAGACCGACATTGACGGGTCCTCGGAGACGCGGGCCGCGACGATCGCGCCCGCGCCGCCGCCGCCGATGACGACGACGTCGTGCTCACGCTGGGCAGCATTGTGCAGATCAGCGCGAGGCATGCTGCGGTGAGCTTCGCGATTTACGCGGGTGCGGTCAAGTCCGTTCTGTCCGACTACTGATTCGGAATTACCGAATCAACTCGACCCGCGACCGCCGCATCGCGATGGTCGTCGCGATCACGCCGCTCGCGACGGCGATCCAGATCGGGAACAGCAGCAGCGAGATGTCGAGGCTTCCGACCGCGAACGCGCTGAACACGCCCGATACGCCTCCCAGCACGTAGGTCGAGAACGTCTCCGATCGCGGGTCGCGCCACGTCTTGGGCGTCATCAGCGCGATCCCGAGCATGTCCGCGAAGATCGTCGCGATCGTGGCGACGACCGGGGTCGAGGACACGGCCCACGCGACCACCCCGAGCCCGGCAACCGCCATGACCGTGATGTCGGCACGCGAGACGCCGCCCTCCCCGCGCCAGATCGAGAGCACGAACACCAGGCCCGTGATCACCGCCTGCGCCGCCACCATGAGGATGCTCCAGGTTCCTCCGTCCGCAAGCTGGGACGCGAAGACCACGATCGACAGCACGGTCCAGATCAACCACGAGCCGCGATGGGGCCGCGTCGTCCCGCGGAGCACGTCGCGGACGTACGGCACGATCGCGAGCACGGTCGCGACACCCGCAAGCAACCCGAAGACGGCAACCGCGGACATGCCCCGAGCCTAACGGGCTTCCGGCGCCGTCGCGGTAGCCTGCGAGATGTTCGAAGGGTTCAGCGAGGAGCGCGTGGATGTCGGCGAGGCCGTGCTGCGCGTGCGCCACGGCGGGTCGGGACCGCCCGTGCTCCTGCTCCACGGCCACCCGCGAACCCACACGACCTGGCACCGCGTCGCGCCGCTGCTCGCAGCGACCAACACCGTGGTCTGTCCCGACCTGCGCGGCTACGGCCAGTCGTCGAAGCCGCCGACCACGCCCGACCACGAGCCGTACTCGAAGCGCGCGATGGCGCGAGACTCCGTGGCCCTCATGCGCACGCTGGGGCACGAGCGCTTCGCGGTGGTCGGCCACGACCGCGGCTCCTACGTCGCACTGCGCACGGCACTCGACCACCCGGATGCCGCGCGGGCGCTCGCCGTCCTCGACTCGATCCCGATCGTCGAGCATCTCGAGCGCTGCGACGCCCGCTTCGCATCGGCGTGGTGGCACTGGTTCTTCTTCGGGCAGACCGACAAGCCCGCCGAGCGCGTCATCTCGGCGGACCCCGACGCCTGGTACCAGCCGGATCGCGCGTCGATGGGCGAGGAGAACTACGCCGACTACCACCGGGCCATCCACGATCCCGCGACCGTCCATGCGATGGTCGAGGACTACCGCGCGGGGCTGGGGATCGACCGAGCCCACGAGGAGGACGACCGTCGCGCAGGCAGGCGCGTCACCTGCCCGACGCTCATGCTCTGGTCGTCGCGCGACGACCTGGAGACCCTGCACGGCAACCCACTCGTCATCTGGGAGGCGTGGGCCGACGATCTTCGCGGCGGCTCGATCGACTGCGGCCATCACATGGCCGAGGAGGCTCCCGACGAGCTTGCCGCCCGGCTCAGCGACTTCCTGCGCGAAGCCGAGCCGGGCCAGTCGTCTCGCGAATGACGAGCTCGGCCCCGATCAGGTCCTGCTGCGGCAGCGCCCGGTCGTCCGCGAGCCGCTCGATCAGCATCTCGGCCGCCCTGCGCCCGGCCTCGAAGGCCGGCCACTCGATGTTGGTCAGCGCCGGGCTCAGCATCTCGGCGTACTGCGAGGCGATGATCGAGACGACCGAGAAGTCGTCCGGCACGCGCAGATCGACCGCGCGCAGCGCCCCGAGCAGGCCCGTGAACTGCCACCCCGTCGTGATCGCGGCGGTGCACTCGGGATGCGCGCGCAGCAGCTCGGCCGCGACCTCGAACGCCTCGTGCGGCGTGTGCGGGCAGGGCAGCTGGATCCCCTTGACGCCGAGCTCGGCGGCCGCCCTGTCGAACTCGTCGCGCGCGAACAGCGCCGACGTGTAGCCGGCATCGAGCAGCTCCGGCGGGAAGTTGAAGAGCGCCACGCAGCGGTGCCCGAGCTCCGAGAGGTAGGTGAGGCTCGTCCTAACCGCCTCGCCGAAATCGACGTCGACGTAGCTGATGCCCGTCGTGTCTGCCGTCCGCCCGATCAGCGTGAACGGGTAGTGCCCTGCCTTCAGGTACTCGACGCGCGGGTCGTGGGCGAGCGTCTCCATCAGGATGACGCCGTCGGCCCGGCCCGTGCGGACGAGCCGCGCGATGTTCTCGGGATCCTCCGGCGACGTCGAGATGAGGAGCGCGTAGTCGCTCGCGCTCGTCGCCTGCGTGGCGCCGGCCACGAACGTCTGCTGCACCGGCACCAGGTGCCACTGCGGCGATGGCAGGAACAGCGCGATCGTGCGCGAGGTGCGGCTGGCGAGCGCGCGGGCCGGGCCATGCGGTCGATAGTCGAGCTCCTCGACGGCCGCGAGCACGCGCTCGCGCATCGGCTCGGAGACCGGCCGCTTCCCGCTGATCACATATGAGACCGTGCTCAGCGCGACGCCCGCCTTCTCGGCGATCTGCGCCATGGTTGCCGTCTTCTCGTGCCGCATTCGCCGGATTCTTTCACAGCGGTTGACGGACACCCCTTGACTTGACTAGGTGGCGGCTGTTACGTTCCGAAGCGATTCGCGAAGCGCTTCGACGATGAGCGCAAAACCCGAGAAAGGTTGCGGACACATGAGACCACGAGGTCCGGTTCGGCTCGCTCTTGTTTCGCTTGTGGTCGTCGCGGCGACGACTGCATCGTTCACCTCCGAAGCGCTCTCGAAGCCGACGGCCTCCGCGTCCTTCGGCGTCAATGCGAAGGGCACGGTCACGTTCTGGCAGCGCGCCGCGACGAAGGGCGTCGGCGTCGCGCTCGTCAAGAAGTTCAACGCGACGCACCCCGGCCTGAAGGTCGTGCTGCAGCAGACGTCGCCGAACCAGGACACCTCGAAGCTGGCGACGGCGATCCGCGCGGGCACCGTCCCGGACGTCGTGGGCCTGAACGACATCGACGTGCCGCAGTTCAGCCGCGTCGGCGCGTTCCTCGACCTGACGCAGTACGTCAACGCCCTCCCCTACAAGAAGTTCCTGAGCCCGGGTCACCTGGCGCTGGCGCAGTACAAGGGCCACTACTACGGCGTTCCGTACCTCGGCGACCTCTCGGTGCTCTGGTACAACAAGAAGCTGTTCACGCAGGCCGGCCTCGACCCGAACGCCCCGCCGACCACGTTCGCACAGATGCTGACGGACGCTCAGAAGGTCAACGCGCTCGGCAACGGCGTGAACGGGTTCTCGTTCGCCGGCGACTGCCAGGGCTGCCTCGGCTTCGTGATGGAGCCCCACCTGTTCGCGATCAAGAACCAGCTGATCGAGGGCCCGATCGGCCACCAGACGATCAACATCGCGAACAACCAGGCGCTGACGCAGATGCTGCAGCTGTACCAGAGCATCTGGTCCCAGAAGCTCGCGCCGGCCAACTCCCAGACCGACTCCGGCCCGACCTGGGGCGCCGACTTCGAGCAGGGCAAGATCGGACTGCTGCCCGGCCCCTACGGCTTCTACCCGGCGATCAAGGCCGCGGGCATCCTCGGCGACGTGGGCATCGCACCGCTGCCCGGGCCGACCGGCTCGTACTCGACGTTCGACGGCGGCGATGACTTCGTGATCCCGAAGGCCGCCAAGAACGCCTCGGGCGCCTGGGAGTTCATCCAGTGGATGCTGCAGGTCAAGCAGCAGAACCAGTATCCCGACCTCGGCTACACCCCGATCCGCACCGACGTCCTGACCCCGGCGTACAAGGCCAAGAACCCGTACAACGCGGTCGCGCTCAAGGCGCTCGCGAAGGGATCGGCGCCCGTGACCACCATCTACGACGCGGCCTTCAACGAGCCCAACTCGCCGTGGTTCCAGATGTTCACCCAGGCGGTGTACAAGGGCGACGTCCCGGGATCGCTGAAGACCGGCCAGTCCGGGTTCGAGCAGGTTCTCCAGCAGGCGCAGGCAGGCGGCTGAATTGCGCGAACGCTAGACCTCACGTGGCTCGCCTGGAGAACAGGATGCGCGCGGCCCCCGGAGACGGCTCCGGGGGCCGCGCCATGACTGCGCCGCGCGTGGCGCGGCGTCGGCGCGGTGCGCTGAGCCGTCGCAACGCGCGCTGGGGCGCGCTGCTCGTCCTCCCGGCCTTCGCCATGATCGCCGTGTTCGTGCTGTTCCCGCTCGGCTTCGCGATCTACATCTCGCTGACGAACTGGCCGCTGATCGGGCCCTACCACTACATCGGGCTCGGGAACTACCGGCTGCTGCTGCACGACCCGCAGTTCAGGAACGCGATCCGGTTCACGATCACCTACACGGCGATCGTGACGCCGCCGATCTTCCTGGTCGGGTACGGCATGGCGATGCTGCTGCGCGCGAACCGCGCCGGCTCGAAGATCTTCCGCACGATCTTCTTCCTGCCGTTCGTCGTGGGACTGACGACCGAGAGCTACCTGTTCTCGCTCGAGCTGCAGCCGAACACGGGAGGCGTCGACTACGTCCTCTCGCACGTCGGCCTCGTCAGCGACTCGCAGGCGTGGACGGTCAGCTACCACTGGGCGCTGTTCGCGATCTCGTCGATCGTCGTGTGGTTCGCCGCCGGGCTGACGATGCTGATCCTGCTCGGCGGCATGCAGAGCATCCCGCCCGAGCTGCACGAGGCCGCCGAGGTCGACGGCGCCGGCTGGTGGGCGCGCGAGCTGCGGATCACGCTGCCGCTGCTTCGCCGGTCGATCGCGCTGAGCCTGATCATCTCGGTGATCGGCTCGTTCCTCGCGTTCAACCAGTTCTTCATCCTGGCGCAGAACAACGCGGGCCTCGAGACCGTCGTCGAGTGGGTCTACCAGACCGCCTTCACGCAGTACCACCTCGCCTACGCGACCGCGATGTCGCTGTGCCTGGTGGTCGTCATCGGCATCGTCAGCATGGTGCAGCTGTTCGCGCTGCGGGATACGACGGAGCTATGAGCACCGTCAGCCGAGCGCCCGACGACGCACGCGGGGCTTCTACCCCTACCTCTCGGTGAGCCGTTCTGCTCAGCCTGGTCTTCCTGATCCCGCTCGTGTGGGTCGTGTTCCGCTCGCTGCAGCCGGCCACCCTCGCGACCGACAGCCCCCGGAGCGCCGACTTCACGCACCTGACGACCGCGAACTACCGCGCGGTGATCTCGCAGGAGCACATCCTCACAAACGTGGCGAACAGCCTGCTGACGGCGGGCGGCACCGCGCTCCTCACCGCCGTCGTCTCGACGCTCGCCGGCTACGGCCTCGCGAAGTTCCGCTTCCGCGGCTCGGGCCTCGTCTTCGCGGCGATCCTGGTCGCGCTGATGATCCCGTTCCAGGCGGTGCTGACGCCGCTCTTCATCGAGCTGAGCCACTTCCACCTGACGAACAGCCTGCTCGGACTGGTGCTGATCTACAGCACGTTCAACCTGCCGTTCGGCGTCTTCGTGATGCGGAACTCGTTCCAGCAGATCCCGCGCGAGCTGATGGAGTCGGCGCAGGTCGACGGCGCCGGGGTCATGTCGACGCTGGTGCTCATCCTGCGGCCGCTGATCATGCCGGGCATCGCGACGACGGCGATCTTCGCGTTCCTGTTCTCGTGGAACGAGTTCCTGCAGGCGCTCACGTTCCTGGCGACCGACAGCAAGCTGACGCTGCCGGTGAAGCTCTTCAACATCGACACGTCGACCTACGGCGCGATCAACTTCGGGTACCTCTCGTCGGGGGTCGTGATCGCGATGGTGCCGTGCATCGTGCTGTACCTCGCGCTCCAGCGCTACTACGTCCAGGGGCTCATCTCCGGCGCGGTCAAGGGCTAGGGCGTCGCCGTGGCACGGCAAGTGTGGTAGATTCGGGAAGCGCTTCGCGAAGCGCTTCTATCATGTACCGGACGAGGAGCTGACCGGTGGCGGTTGCGAGGAACGTGGTCGGGAGCGTCGTGCCAACCGCAGAAGCGCGTCTGCAGCTGTGGCCGATCGATGCCGCCGGCGTCCACGTGACCGGCGGGCTCCTCGGCGACCGTCAGCGCGTCAACCACGACGTGACCCTCCTGCGCGGCGCGGAGGAGCTCGAGCGGCATGGCTCGCTCGAGAACTTCCGCATCGCCGCGGGACGCGCGACCGGCGAGCGTCGGGGGATGGTCTTCAGCGACACCGATGTCTACAAGTGGCTCGAGGCCCTGGCCTGGGAGCTCGGACGCGAGCCGACGCCCGAGCTCGAGCAGCTCGCGACCGACACGATCGAGCTCGTCGCCGCTGCGCAGATGCCCGACGGCTACCTGAACACGTGGTGCCAGATCGAGGATCCGGCGTGGCGCTGGAGCGACCTCCAGATGGGCCACGAGCTGTACTGCCTCGGCCACCTCATCCAGGCCGCCATCGCGTTCGCGCGGACGACGGGCGACGAGCGGCTGCTGACGGTCGCCCGCCGCTTCGCCGACCTCGTGGACGAGGAGTTCCGCGGCGGCCCCCAGGCGGGGACCGACGGGCATCCGGAGGTCGAGGTCGCGCTCGTCGAGCTGTACCGCCAGACCGGGGAGAGCCGCTACCTCGAGCTCGCCGACACGCTCACCAGCCGGCGCGGGCACGGCCTGTTCGCCGAGGGCCGCTTCGACTCGAAGTACTACCAGGATGCCGAGCCCGTCCGCGGCTCGCGCACGATCGTGGGCCACGCGGTGCGCGCCCTGTACCTCGCCGCCGGCGTGACCGACATCTACGCCGAGACCGGCGACGAGCAGCTGCTCGACGCGATGCTCGCGCAGTGGTACGACGCCACGACGGCGAAGACCTACCTCACGGGCGGCATCGGCTCGCGCCATCTCGGAGAGTCGATCGGCGACCCCCACGAGCTGCCGCCGGACGGCGCCTACTGCGAGACGTGCGCGGCGATCGCGAGCATCATGTGGAACTGGCGGATGCTGCTGGTGACGGGTCAGAGCCGGTTCGCCGACGTGCTCGAGCGCACCCTGTACAACGGGTTCCTCTCCGGCCTCTCGCTCGACGGCCGCACGTTCTTCTACGTCAACCCGCTGCAGTCGCGCGGCGGCCACGCGCGCCACATGTGGGACCCGGTCGCCTGCTGCCCGCCGAACATCATGCGCCTGCTGGCGTCGCTCGACCAGTACCTCGCGACGACCTCGGACGCGGGCGTGCAGCTGCACCTGTACGCACCCGCGACGATCGGCGCGACATCGCCGAGCGGCGACCCGGTCGAGCTGCGCGTCGAGACCGGCTACCCGTGGTCCGGCAGCGTCGACATCGAGGTGGTCGCGAGCGGCAGCGACGAGTGGACGCTCGCACTCCGGATCCCGGCCTGGTCGCGCGAGGCGCGCGTCGACGGCGAGCGCGTCACGCCCGGCACGTATGCGGGGCTGACGCGGCGCTGGCGCCCCGGCGACCGTGTCTCGCTGGAGCTCGACGTCGCTCCCCGGCTGACCGCTCCCAACCCGCGCATCGACGCGGTTCGCGGCTGCCTCGCCGTCGAGCGAGGGCCCCTCGTCTACTGCTTCGAGGAGCACGACCTCCCCGACGGCGTCGATCTCGCCGACGTGCGGCTCGCCGCCGATCCCCGGCTCGCGGACGCGGGCCCGATCGAGACGCTCGCCGCCCTGCCGGGTGTGACGGCGGAGGCGATCGTCAACAGCCTCGACGGTTGGCGCGAGGTCGACTACCGCGACGTCCGCGAGCTCGGCGCGCCGCCGCCCGCGGCACCGACACGACTGCTCGCCGTGCCCTACTTCGCATGGGCGAACCGGAGCGCAGGCGCGATGCGCGTGTGGGTGCCGAGCGCGGGCGCTTACTGATCCGCGCATGACCGCGCTGGCCGACCACGAGATCTGGTTCGTCGCGGGAAGCCAGGATCTGTACCGCGACGCCTCCGCGCGTACCTTCAGGCCGGCGCGTAGATCAGTATCACGACGCCGGCGTCGCCCACCGGCTTCGCCTCGACCAGGCGGAGCACGGACTCGCCGCCGTCGACGAAGAACCGCTTGCCGGTGCCGATCACGAGCGGGAAGACCATCAGCCGCAGCTCGTCGACGAGGCCGTGCTGGAGGAGGGCCTGCGCAAGCTGTCCACTGCCCGCGACGAGGATGTCGCCGGCGATCTCGGTCTTCAGCTTCGCGACCGACTCGAGCACGTCGCCCTCGAGGAGGGTGGAGTTGTTCCAGTCGAGCGTCACGGAGCGTGCTCGAGACGACGTACTTCGGCATGCCGTTCATCTTGTCGGCGAAGCCGACCGGATCGCTGCGCTCGGGCCACGCTGCCGCGAAGCCCTCGTACGTCACGCGTCCGAGGAGCATGGCCTCGGCGCCGAGCGTCTCGTCGAGCTTGAACTTCTCCCCCTCGGCGCCGCGCTCGAAGCGGAAGACCCAGCCGCCCCGCTCGAAGCTCTCGGCTCCGCCGGGATCCTCCATCACGCCGTCAAGGGTCAGGAACTCCGTCACGATCAGCTTGCCCATCGCCCGATCCTCCTTCGTGTTTGACCCTAATGACCAGGAGAGGGCTCAAACCTCATCGGGCAGCCGCACGGCCTGCTCGCGCCGACGCGCGTAGTACGCGCGGTTCTTGCTGCGGTTGCCGCACACGCCCATCTGGCACCAGCGCGACGAGTGGTTCCGGCTCGTGTCGTAGAACGCCCAGTGGCAGGAGTCCTCGACGCAGGCCTTGAGGCGGATCCAGCGGCCGGACGCGATCTCCTCGTGCATCACCGCGAGCAGCACGCCGAGTGCGTGCCCAACACCGGTCGCCGGGCTGACGATCGTCGATCGTGCGAGGGGATCCAGATGTGGCGCGAGCGCGTACTCGGCGCTCGCCGCGTTCAGCACGGCGATCGCATGGGCCGGCGGAGGCTCGTCCACGGCGTTCGCGACGAGCAGGGCGCGAAACGCCTCGCGCAGCGCGATCGCGGCTGCCAGGTCGGCTGCGCCAACGCGCGCACGCGGCTCGATCAGCTCGTGCTCCGCAAGCCAGCTGCGGAGCGCCTCGGGCGTCGTCAGCGAGTCGGTCTGCTGCTCCACGTCACGCGTGTTCACGAACGCGCGGATCAGCTCGAGCCGGTCGGGAGCGGGGCGTTCGATCTCGGTCATCGACCCGAATGCTACCACGCGCTCTAACCATCTACATGTTTGACAGGTCAGTGGGACGGGCATATCCTCTAGACCGTCTAACCAGAACACTGGTCATATCTTCGAGCGACAGGAGGAGCCATGACCGTCGCATTCGGGCTCGCCGCCGCGCTCTGCTGGGCGATCGACAACCTCATCTCGATGCGGATCGCGCGGAACATCCCCGCCGTCCCCGCGCTCGTCTGGTCGCTCCTCGCCGGACTGCTCGTCGGGCTCCCCGTCTGGTACGCGTGGCATGGGCTGCCGGCCGAGCTCCCCGACCTCCGGTCGCTCGGAATGGCGCTCGCGTCCGCGCCGTGCTACCTGGCCGGCAACGCGTTCTTCCTGCTCGCGCTGCGCCGCGGGAACCTCTCGATCGTCGCGCCGCTCGTCGGCCTCGAGGGCGGGATCGCCGCCGTGATCGGCATCCTCGTGCTGGGGCAGGGCGTCGGCGCGTTGACCGCGATCGGTCTCGTCCTGGCCGTCCTCGGCGGATCGCTCGCCGCGTCCGATCGCGGCGCGCGCGGCGCCGCCGGAGCAGGCTGGGCGCTTGCCAGCGCGGCCGCCTACGGCGCGACGTTCGTCTGTTACGGCGAGGCCACCGGCATCTCACCGCTGGGCGTCGTGCTGACGAGTCGCGCCGCCGCGCTTGCGCTGCTCGGGCTGTGGCTCGTCGCGCACCGCCAGCCGCTCGCGCTCGGACCGTCGATGCGCCGCGCGACGATCACGCTCGGCAGCATCGACGTCCTCGCGTTCACGCTGTTCGCGACTGCGGTTGCGCTCGGGCCGATCGCCGTCGCCTCGGTCACCGGCGCCCAGTTCGCGACGCTCGCGGCCGCACTCGGCGTCGTCGTGCTCGCCGAGCGCCTCCGTCTCGTGCAGTACGTCGGCGTCGTGCTCACGCTGATCGCCGTGATCGTGCTGGCGCTTGGCTGAAGCTCGAGACGCGCGCCCGGTGTAGGGTCGCATGCCGATGGCGAACCTCCTTGTCGGCCCGCTCCTGCGCTACGTCGGAAGCACCCAGGCCACCGTCTGGGTCGAGACGGACGCGCCGTGCGAGGTGACGGTCCTCGGCCACCGCGAGCGGACGTTCCACGTCGAGGGCCACCACTACGCGCTGGTCGTGATCGACGATCTCGAGCCGGCGACGGCCACGCCGTACGACGTCCGGCTCGACGGCCGGCAGGTCTGGCCGCCCGAGGACGGGCGACCGCCGAGCACGATCTACACGCGGAACCACGAGCGTCAGGCCCGCCTCGTGTTCGGGTCATGCAGGATCGGCGCGCCGGAGGAGCTGCCGTACACGCTCTCGAGCTCCGAGAACCCGAAGGGGGTCGGGATCGACGCCCTCTGGGCGTTCTCGAAGCGCCTCCAGAAGCAGCGGGAGCCGTGGCCCGATTGCCTGCTGTTGCTGGGCGACCAGATGTACGCCGACGAGCTCTCGCCCGAGACCCTCGCATTCGCCCGCTCGCGGCGAGACCTGTCGCAGCCGCCCGGCGAGGAGGTGGCCGACTTCGAGGAGTACACGCGGCTCTACCGGGAGTCGTGGGACGACCCCGACCTCCGCTGGCTGCTCTCGACGGTCCCGAGCACGATGATCTTCGACGACCACGACGTGCGCGACGACTGGAACATCTCCTGGAGCTGGATCGAAGAGATACGCGCCTTGCCCTGGTGGGAGGAGCGCATCGTCGGCGCGTTCATGTCCTACTGGCTCTACCAGCACCTCGGGAACCTCGCCCCACCGGAGCTCGCCGAGGACCCGCTGTACGCGGCGCTCAGAGCGGATGAGGACGGAGGCCCGCGGCTGCGAGCGTTCGCGCACATGGCCGACCGCGAGTCGGCGGCGAGCCGCTGGGCGTTCCACCGCGACTTCGGCAAGACGCGCCTCGTGGTCGTCGACTCACGTGCAGCGCGGGTGCTCGCCGATGGCCGGCGCGACATGGTCGACGCAGAGGAGTGGGACTGGATCGTCGAGCACGCGCGCGGCGACTACGACCACCTGATCTTCGCGAGCACCCTGCCCGTGTTCATGACGGGAGGCATTCACGAGCTCGAGGCGTGGAACGAGGCGGTCTGTGCCGGGGCCTGGGGACGCATCGCGATACGGCCGGCCGAGAAGCTGCGCCGCGCGCTCGACCTCGAGCACTGGGCGGCGTTCCAGCGCTCGTTCGCGACGATGGTCGAGCTGCTCGCCGACCTCTCGACGGGGCCAGGGGCGCCGTCCACGATCACGCTGATCGGTGGCGACGTGCACACCGCCTCGATCGCCGAGATCGACGTCGGCGACTCCCAGCGGAGCCGCATCTGGCAGGTCGTCTGCTCGCCGTTCCGCAACCCGCTCTCGGCGAAGGAGCGGCGGGTCGTCCGCGTGATGCACAGCCGCCCGCTCGCGGGCATCGCCGGCGGCCTCGCCCGCCTCGCGGGCGTCAAGCGTCCAACGGCGGCCTGGAAGCTGGTCTCCGGGCCGACCTTCGACAACTCGATCGCGGTGCTCGACATCTCCGAGCGCGACGCGCACGTCACGATCAGGAGCAGCGGCACGGCGGACGACGACGGCCCGCTGCTCGCGCTCCTCCACGAGCGGGAGCTTTCCGCCTAGAAGCCCTACGGGTTCTCGGAACGAGCGGCGGCCTCGACGGTGCGGTTCGGTACCCAGCCCTCGTGCCCATCGGTCGAGCGACACCAGAGCCACCCGGACTGGTCGTCGCGAACCAGGACTTCGAGGATCTCGCCGCTCTCGGTCGCAAGCTCGGTGGTGGTGTAGGGCGTCTCCACAACCGCTCGCCCTGCATCGGCCGACAGATGGCGAGCCGGCACCCAGCCCGAGCCGCTGACAGAAGTGACGAAGACGAAGGCAGGCCACTCGGCGTCCCGACGACCGACCGTGACGACATCGCCCGAGGCCAGAGACAGCGGCGTTCTTTCAGAGATGACGTGCGCCTCTGTTGCGACAACGAACGGCATGCTCAGGGCACGCACACCTCGATCGCGCCGGGCTCGATGTCGACGCGTAGCGCCTTGACCCTGGTGCGATCGCCGCCGTCGAGCTCGTAGCGCACCTTGCGATCGAGCTTGATGCGCACCGAGCGCGCTTCGGTCATCCGCGTGTACGGCGAGGCCTCGGCGCTGCCGACGGCCGTGCGCGCCATCGTGCGCAGCAGCTGCACCGGGCCCTCGGCGGTGACGACGCCGAGCTCGAGCTTGCCGTCGTCCGGCTTCGCGTCCTCGAACACCTCCACGCCGCCGAACAGCTTGCCGACGTTGCCGAGCAGCACGCACGACGCCGGGCCCTTGAACCAGCTGGCGCCATCGACCCGGATCTTCGCGTCGAACGGCTTTGCCCGCAGGTTCTTCGCGCCGGTGACGATGTAGGCGACGCGTCCGAGCCGATCCTTCAGGCCGCCGTCGGCGTCGGCGATCATGCGGGCGTCGAAGCCGAGGCCCGCCATCACGGCGAAGGCCTCGCCGTTGACCCGCCCGACGTCGAGCTTCCGGCGCGCGCCCGTGAGACCGATCTCGACGGCGCCCTCGATGGATCCGGGGATGCCGAGGTTGGTCGCGAACAGGTTGGCGGTGCCTGCCGGGATCACCGCGATCCGGGCCTTCGATCCGACGGCGGCGTCCACGCAGCGTTGCACCATTCCGTCGCCGCCCCACACGAAGATCAGCTCCGCACCTGCCTTCAGCGCCCGTCGAACCTGCTTCGGCGCCTTGCGGCTCTTCGGCACCTCGACCCAGAACGGATCGTCGACGCCATGCCGCGCGAGGACGCGGCGAAGCTCGGGCAGACCGCCGTCGAGTGTCTTCCCGGCGTGCGCCACCACCGCGATCCTGGTCATGCCTTCTCCTCGACCTTCTCGCCGCTCACGCGGGTCGCGATCAGCGCGATCGAAATGCACGCGAGACCGATGAGCGCGCCGGATGCCACGTCGATCGGGTGGTGCATGCCGCGGTACATCCGCGAGCTAGCGACGACGATCGGCAGCAGAATCGCGAGAGCCCAGACTGCCGCGACGAGCCACCACCTTCGAAGGTACGGGGTCACGATCAGCGCGAGGCTCCCGTACACGACGACCGACGCGGCCATGTGGCCGGACGGGTACGACTGGTTCACGGGCAGGTGATCGAGCCGCACGACGTCAGGCCGGTGTCGGTGAACGATCAGGCTCGCCACGCGGTACGTCGCGAGCTCGAGCACGATCCCGCAGAGGATGAAGGCGGCGATGCGCCATTGCCGCCGCAGGGCCAGGACGACGACCGCGATCGTCACGAGCACCGGCAGCACCGGAACGTCTCCGATCATCGAGCCGACGTAGGACGCCGTGTTGAGCGTGGAGTCCCGGTGAGCCGCCAGCCACGCGTTCACGCGCTCGTCCTGGCCGCCCAGCCCGTGGAACGGCAAGAGGACGTGCACCAGCAGCTCCCCGAATCCCACGGCGATGGCATCGAGCACCACCAGACCGAGCAGGGCAACCGCGAGGAACGACACGACGGGCCGGGCGCGCGGAAGTCGCTCTGCGAGACCGCGCTCGAGGCCGCGGTCTCGCGGTGCGAGTACCGCGCCGGACGCCTCTGCTGTTCGGGGGGATGCATACATGGCGGTGGGTTTACCCCGAATCGCACACGGGAAACACTCCACTGTCGTGCCCCTTTTGATCCTTCTTGCAGTCGCCGCTCTCGCCGGGGTCTTGGCGTGGACGGTCGTCGCGCACTATCCCGAAGCTCGACCCACGGCTCCCGGCAACGTCGTCGAAGCCGTCGAGCAGGCCGCGAGCCAGAGCTCGGGCATGCGGTCGTGGCTGAGCGCGCGCAGAGATCCGCAGGCCGCGACCGGACTGGCACTGACCCTCGCCCTCGGCATCACCATCGTCGGTGGCCTCATCCTCGCGGCGCTCGCCTACCTGGTCCGCGGAAACGACGCGCTGCTCGATACCGACTCGGGTGTCGCGCGATGGGGACACCGACATGCGTCACACCTGTCGACCCTCGGCCTGCACGCCATCACCCAGCTCGGCGACACGCCGGCGATCGCGGTGCTCGTCGTGGCGCTCGTGATCGTCGAGATGCGCCGGCTTCGCAGCATCCACATCGTGCTCTTCCTCACCGCCGTGATCCTCGGAAACTACATCGCGACGACCGCGATCAAGGACCTCGCGGATCGCGCCCGCCCGACGCTCAACGCGTTCGCAGCGACGCTCGGACCGTCGTTCCCGAGCGGGCACTCGTCCACCGCTGCCTCGTTCTACGCCGCCGCCGCGCTCATCCTCGGCCGGCGACGCGGACGGAAGACCAGAGCGCTGCTCGCCGGTGGTGCCGTCGGGATCGCGGTCGCCGTCGCCGCGAGCCGCGTCCTGCTCGACGACCACTGGCTCTCGGACGTGATCGCGGGGCTCGCCCTCGGCTGGGCGTGGTTCTCGATCTGCGCGATCGCGTTCGGCGGTCGGCTGCTCGAGTTCGGGGCCACGATCGCGCACGCCGAGCAGGATGTCCAGCCTCCGCGGCGCGCGGCCGCACGGCCGCAGGTGTGAGGTTTCACAGATCGGGGCAAGACGCCGACATGAATACGACAGCTCAAGGCACAGCGCGCGCATTCACCCGGACACCGCTCTTCGAGGCTCTTGCACGCACCGGCTACGCGGCGCGAGGGCTCATCTACATCGTGATCGGCGCGCTGGCGTTCAGGCTCGCGCAGGGGGTCGGCGGCCAGCCGGCAAACCAGAAGGGCGCTCTCCGCACCGTCGCGCACCAGCCGTTCGGCCACTGGATCCTGCTGGCCGTTGCAATCGGCCTCGCCGGATACGCGATCTGGAGGTTGACGCAGGCGATCGTCGGCACGACGCCCGAGGCGGGTAAGCACAGCACGTTCGATCGCATCGGCGCGCTCGGAAGCGCGATCGCCTATGGCTCGTTCTGCCTGATCGCGATCGCACTCCTGCGCGGATCGGGCTCGGGTGCGTCGAAGACCCCATCCAAGACGACCGCGGGTGTGCTCGGCTGGACAGGCGGGCGCGAGCTCGTGATCGCTGCCGGCGTCGTCTTCCTGATCATCGGGCTGTACCAGGCCTACCAGGGCCTGAGCCGGAAGTTCCTGGACGACTCCAAGGTCATGGAGATGAGCCATGGCGAGCGCGACGCGTTCACGGCCCTCGGCGTCACGGGTCTCCTTGCGCGCGCGGTCGTGTTCGGCCTGATCGGGATCTTCGCGATCAAGGCCGCGATCGACTACACGCCGAAGGATGCGGTCGGGCTCGATGGCGCGCTCGCGCGCCTGCTCCAGCACTCGTACGGAAACGCGATGCTGTTCATCGTCGCCTGCGGGCTGATCGCATTCGGCGTGTACTCGCTCGCAGACTCCCGCTACCGCAAGATCTAGGTCGGCATGACGGGCCTCGCGGACGTCGCCGACACGCTCGACTGCTGGGTCGGCGACCACGTCGAGAGCGCGGTGCGGATGCACCATCGCCGACGTCTCGCGAGGGTCGGCCAGGCTGCGATCCTCGACACCGCGCCCGCGCGCTGGTCGCAAACGGCACGGCAGCCGCGGCCCGGGCATGCGATCGAGATCTTCGTCGACGGCGGCGAGGCGCTGCCCGAGATGGTCCGGGCGCTGCGCGAGGCGCGTGAACGGGTCTTTCTCGCCGGCTGGTTCTTCTCGGCGTCCTTCGAGCTCGAGCGCGCGCCCTCGCTCACCCTCGGTGACCTGTTGCGCGAGCTCGGCGCGCGTGTCGAGGTGTACGTGCTCGCGTGGGCCGGTGCACCGCTGCCGCTCTTCAGGCCCGGACGCGGCGACGTCGTCAGGGAGCTCGGGCGCCTCGGGCGGCATCCCGGCGTGCACGTCGCGGCGGACAGCCACGAGCGGCCGATGCACTGCCACCACGAGAAGCTCGTGATCATCGACGACCGGCGCGCCTTCATCGGAGGGATCGACCTCACCGACTTCGCCGGCGACCGCTTCGACCTTCCCGGCCACCCGAACCGCGGCTCGCTCGGCTGGCACGACGCGGCCTCGCTCGTCGAGGGGCCGGTGGCGCGTGACGCAGCCGCGCACTTCCGCTTCCGCTGGCACGAGGTGACGGGCGAGTCGATCGAGCCGGGACACCCGCCGAGCCGCGATGAAGGCCGGATCGAGGCACAGCTCGTGCGCACGGTTCCCGAGAAGATCTACCGCTCGCTCCCACGCGGGGAGTTCACGATCCTCGAGGCGTACCTCGGCGCCCTGCGGAGCGCGCAGCAGCTGATCTACCTCGAGAACCAGTTCCTCTGGTCGAGCGAGGTCACCGGGATCCTGCGCGACAAGCTGCTCGACCCACCGAACGACTCGTTCCGGCTGGTGCTCGTGCTGCCGGTTCGACCGAACAACGGCGCCGACGACACGCGGGGGCAGCTCGGCGTGCTCGCCGAGGCCGACGACGGGGCTGGCCGCTTCCTCGCGTCCACGCTGTACACGACGGGCGGCCCGCAGGCACAGAAGGTGTACGTCCACGCGAAGGTCGGAATCGTCGACGACAGCTGGCTGACGCTCGGGTCGGCGAACCTGAACGAGCACTCGCTCTTCAACGACACCGAGGTGAACGTCGTCATCAACGACCAGGCGCTGGCGACGTCCACGCGGCAGCGGCTGTTCGCCGAGCATCTCGAGCTGCCGCTCGAGCAGGTCGCGGGCGACGCGCGGACGCTCATCGACGAGCACTGGCGGCCCACTGCGCAGGAGCAGCTCGAACGGCTCGAGGCCGGCGCCCCGCTCACGCACCGGCTCGTCCGGATTCCGCATGTCTCTCGGCGCTCGAAGCGGCTGCTGGGCCCCGTGCAGAGCCTGCTCGTCGACGGATAGCTCCCCCGACACGCGGGTTATACTCGCCGCAGGGCTGGGATGGCCGGGAATGAGGGTCGCGATCGTTCTCGTGGGGGGCCCGCCCTGTTTCTCGCCCGGGCCCCCGCCACAATCGTCACAATGATCTCGTGGAGTGGCGCACCGACACCCATGCGGCGGAGTGGATCGCACCCCGGCTCCACCCGTTCGCCACCGACGTCGGGTCGGTGATCCCCGTCGGCTACGAGGCCTACGCGCGGATCTTCCACCCGGTGCCGCTCGCGAGCGGCGGGTTCGAGCGCTGGTCCGACGTCGCGGAGCGGAACGGCCGTATCGCGCACGCCGAGATGCAGTTCCACCTCATCGATACACCGCGCGGCGAGAAGGCCCCGGCCGACTACCCGTCGATCTGGTCGGGGACTCGTCCGGAGTGGGGAAGCCTCCCCCTCGAGACCCGCCGGGCGCTCGTCGAGCGTCTGCAGGTCGAGGGGGACGTCTGGTTCTGCGTGTGGGACGGGTTGGGCGGCCTCGACGACCAGGGAGTCGAGGCGCGCGTCGAGCTGCCCGGCCGCAGCTACCTCCTCTACCGCGGACCGATCGCGACGGCGCTCGAATCGGCCGTGGAGGAGTGGGACCGATCCGCGAACATGTGGTGGCCGGACGACCGCGCCTGGTTCGTCTCGACCGAGATCGACTACGCCTGGACCTACCTCGGCGGGCCCGCCCAGCTCATCGACGACGTGCTGGGCGAGCCGCGGATCGAGGCGCTCACGGCGAGCGTCACGGACAAGCCGTTCTACGACGGCGACCGTCTGAACGCCGCGAGCGAGTGAGCTACCACTCGGCCCACTCGCCGGGCGCGGACTGCCAGACCGAGGTCTCGGGCGGTCCGGCGAAGACCGCCGAGAAGTTCTCGAAGCCGAGGCCGAGCTCGTAGTAGCTGCTCATCCTGTCGGCGTCGAGCCAGACGTCGACGCCGAACACCTCGAGCGGGGCGTCCTCGCCCGGATTCGGGACACGGACGTATTGGCTGTGCGAGACGATGCCGTGCAGTCGCGACGCGTTGATCGTCGCGGCCGAGTACGCCCGGAACGCCTTCGCCGCGTCCTCGAGCGAGGTGACGCGGGCACGGATGAGCCCGACGCCGTGCGGCGCAGCTCCCGACGGCACCGTGAGGTGGAAGGCGCCGAACCCCTCGGCACGGGCCCACACGACGCCGTCGCGGCTGGCGAACAGCTGGGACGCGGCCTCCTGCACCATCTTGTTCTGGAAGAACTGGCCGAGGCCGGAGAGGCTGTTCCAGAAGTCGATGAATAGCAGCTCCGGGCTCCCCGACTCGCCGTAGGGCGTGTAGACGTTGTGGCTCAGATCGCCCAGGGAGCGAGCACCGGCGATGCTCTGGGGCGCGCCGGCCGTTGCGTTGTGGATCTTTCGCGCCTCGTCGAGCGAGGCGGCGACCGGTGTTCCGCGCACCGCGAGCAGGAAGGTGTCGGCTCCGGCATCGGCGGGATACGTGAGCGCCTGCTCCGAGTCTGCGACTGCCTGGTGGGACATCGTGCGCCTCCTGTGGAGAGTGGACGCCGCTATGACGAACGGCGGCGGCCTGGATCGACAGGAGGCGCGAACGCCAGGACTATCCGTCGACCGCGCGCTCGAGCTGCGCCTTGTTCATCTTCGAGCGGCCCTTCACGTTCTTGTCCTGGGCCTCGGCGTAGAGCTGGTCGCGCGTCCGCCCCTTCGCGCGCCTCGTGCCCGAGCGTCGTCCACCGCGCTCGCCCGACGAGAGCCTGTCCTGGGTCGAGACCTTCGAGGCGGTCCTCGACTCGCCGTGCCGTGCGCGCTCCTTGTTGACCGTGCGCGCCGCGATCTCCTCGGCGAGGTCGTTCGGGCGCCCCTCGTCCTTCAGGGATTCCTTGATGTGCTCGTACTGCCGAGCACGCTTGCTACCTGGCTTCACTCCAGCGGGTGGCATCGAAGCACCTCCGTGTCGGGAACGAAGCCGATCTACCCGGACTGATTCGGGTCAAACACGGTTTGCGCGCGACGACGCGCGGGTAGGACAGGCGCCATGTCGACGACTGCTCCGACCCGACCGGCGACGCCCGGGACCGGCGATCCGCGCGACGACGCCCGCGCCGTCGGGCTGCGCTACGTCAGCGACGATCGTCCGGGCATCACGCGCCACCGCACGGGGCGCGGATTCACGTATCGGGAGGCGAACGGCGCAACGATCCGCGACGCCGAGGAGCGGAAGCGCATCGCCGCGATCGCGATTCCGCCGGCCTGGACGGACGTGTGGATCTGCTCGAACCCGCGTGGGCACATCCTGGCGACCGGCCGCGACGCGCGAGGTCGCAAGCAGTACCGCTACCACCCGGAATGGCGCGCCGCGCGCGACGAGACGAAGTTCGATCGCCTGCTCGCGTTCGCCGACGCCCTCCCCCAGGTGCGCTCCCGGCTCGCGGACGATCTCGCCCTTCGCGGCCTGCCGCGCGAGAAGGTGCTCGCCGCGGTCGTCTCGATCATCGACGAGACGCTCATCCGCGTCGGAAACGAGGAGTACGCGCGCCAGAACGGATCGTTCGGCGCGACCACGCTGCGCGAGGACCACGCCCGGATCGTCGGCGGCGAGCTTCGCCTGTCGTTCCGCGGGAAGTCCGGCAAGGAGCACGAGTGCGCAGTGGACGACCCGCGGCTCGCCCGCGTCGTGCGTCGCTGTCAGGAGCTTCCCGGCGAGCAGCTCTTCGGCTACGTCGACGACGCGGGCTCGCCGCGGGCGATCGACTCGGGCGACGTCAACGACTACCTGCGCGAGGTAGCCGGCGAGGAGATCACGGTCAAGGACTTCCGCACGTGGGGCGCGAGCGTTGTCTGCCACCAGCTCCTGTGCGACGCCGGGCTCGCCTCGACGGAGGCCGAGGCGAAGCACATGGCGGTCGCGACGATCGAGGTCGTCGCGTCACGCCTGGGAAACACCCCTGCCGTCTGCCGCGCGAGCTACGTCCACCCGGCGGTGCTCGACGCGTACCTCGACGGCACGCTCCCGTGCTCGGGCGGCGGCGGCCGCACCGCCGAGCACGGGCTACGTCCGGAGGAGCGCCGGCTGCGGTCGTTTCTCGCCGGCCTCTGATCCGCTCAGCTCTTCGCGCCGCTCCACCAGCCCTGCGCCATCTCGACGTCCTCCATCGGCGCGACGACCGCGGGGGCGCCGAAGGCGAGGAACTCGAGCCCGTCGGGCCCGGCCGAGAACGCGCGCGTGACGTCAGGGGCGACGCGCACCGCATCCCATGCGCCCACGTCGTAGATCTCGTCGTCGAGCTTGACACGACCGCTGCCGTCGACCACGACGTAGAGCTCTTCCTGGCCCTTGTGGTGATGCCCGAATGGCTGCGTCACGTTCGGCGCGAGGCGCTGGAGGCTCATCGCGCTCCGCTCGAGGCCCAGATCGCCCGCCGCGAAGCGCGCCTGCATGTCGGGCGCCATCCCGAACTTCGGGGCGGAGTCCTCGACCTCGCGGAGATTCTTGATCGTGTGGTGCGACATGGAACGTCCTTTCGTCGAGCGCTTCCTCCTTTACCTTCCCTCGGGACCGGCGAGTGCAAACCTCACGGCACGAGGATGTCGAACGAGATCAGGTTGCTGAGCACGTTGGTGGGAGCGACGGTCGCCACCTGGTACTGGTTCGCGCCACAGACAGTCCGCGGAGCGTGTGTCACGAAGCCGGCGTTCGAATCCGGCCCGGCGAGACCCACGAGCAGCACGCCATTCGGATCTGCGCCCGGCGGCGCGTCGATGCAGTAGATCCCGCCCGACGGAGAGCTGACGGCGGTCGACGCGAAGCCGACGTTGTCGACGATGTGCAGCGACGGTGTGACGAGTACCTCGGCGTAGCCCTTCGCGCTACCGGCGGCCCCGGGCGCCCCCGGCGCCCCGTTGGCGCCGTTCGCGCCCTTCGCGCCGGCGGCGCCGGCAGGGCCGGTGAGGCCTCGCGCTCCCCTTGCACCGTGGAGCTTGGCGAGGACCTTCGGCGAGATCTGCTTCGTCGACGTGATCAGGTACTTCTTCGCCGCGAGGCCCGTGCCGCCCATGGCGAGCACGATCGCGACGCATGCGACGATCCATGGCGCTGCTTTCGTGGATGGTCGTCGGAGCTTGAAACGAGGCATGGCGGAGCCCTCCCTGGTTCCTGGTCGTCCGGGCACGCCCGAATCTAGCCGCCCACGCCGACCGCGGTGCGTGCGCCGCCACACCAACCGTTACTTATCCATCACGGCCTGTGTGACGACCCGGCTCGCGTCGGCCGGCCCGAAGGTCGGCGCCGACGGAATGAGCTCGGCCGTCCCGAGGCGCACGACCACCGTGCGGGTGCCGGGATCGACCTGGATCAGCTGGTTGCCGAGGCCGAGCGCCCAGTAGATGTCGTTCGGTGCCCCGGGCGCGAGTCGTCCCCGCGTCGCGGTCGTGCTCCTGACCGACTGCACGCTCGTCGCGGTGAGGGGATCCGCGAGCACGCCCCGGTGGTTGAGCCACCAGAGGTAGCCGTAGCCGGCATTGAGCGGCGTCGATGACCGCCCGGTGGCCGCCTCGACCCAGCTTCTCGAGACGATCTGCTTCCCATCGAAGCGGCCGTCGTCGAGCATGAGGACGCCGAAGCGCGCGAGGTCGCGACAGGTCGAGTGGATGCCCTCGAATAGCTGCGCGTTGCCGGCCTTGTCGGTCGTCATCGTGGTGTGACGCATGCCGAGCGGCCCGAAAAGGTGCTGCGCGGCGAACGTCGTCACGTTCTCGCCCGTCGCCTTCTGCAACACGCGCTGCAGCGTCTGCACCGCGGCGTTGTTGTACGCCCAGACCGTGCCCGGGGGCGCCGTCTGGCGCAGGCCGATCGCATACGCGGTCCGATCGGGGGCGACGATCAGCCTCACGTAGTCGGAGAGCAGGCTCCACTGGCGCCCCGAGTCCATGCTGAGGAGGTCGCGAACGGTGACCGCGGCGGCCCGAGTGCCCCTCCACTGGGAGATCCACCTCGCCGCGCTGTCGCCGATGCGGAGGTCGCCGTCGTCCTGTGCGATTCCCACGAGGGTGCTGGCGAACGACTTCGTCGCCGAGAACACCTCCTGCGCGGTGTTCGGACCGGTGCCGTTGAAGTACCACTCACCGGCGAGCTTGCCGTCGCGGACGACGACGAGGCAGTTCGACTTCCCGGTCCTTGCCTGGGCGGCGATCCGAGCGAGCTTCGCGGCGTCGAGCCCGACGCTCGCGGGTGTGACCTTGTCCCACGTGTCGCCGGAGGTCGACGCGTCACCCCAGGCCGGACTCGCGAGCGTGAGTGCTGCCAGAAGCGATGCTCCGAGAACACCGAAGGCAGCTCGCGGGAGAGGCAGACTGGGCATCCTCTGCCCGCATTATTTCGCGACCGTCATCCCCTGCGGAATCGATGCGGCGACGTCGATCGCGATGCTGGTCACGCGGTTGCGACCCGTGGCGCGGGAGCGCGCGAGCGCCGCGTCCGCGACTGACGCGAGCCGCTCGGGCTCGGGACCGCTCGACGCCGAGTGCGCGACCCCGAAGGAGGCCGTGACCCGCAGTCGCAGCGAACCTGCCTGCAGCCGGGTGGCCGCGAGCGCCGCGCGCAGGCGCTCGGCGAGCGCTGCGGCGGTGGTCGAGTCCGGCGCATCGGTGACGACGATCGAGATCGCGTTCACGCCGGTTCGGGCGATCAACCGGCCGTCGCCCATGCGCTCGCGCACTCGCCGCGCCACCGCGAAGAGCACCGCGTCCCAGCCCGCATGACCATGCAGATCGTGGAGCGCCTCGAACTGATCGATCTCGAGCACGATCAGCCCGATCGTGTCGCGCACGGCGGGATCTGCGAGGGCCGCTGCGAGCTGGGCGTCGAAGAGATCCCTGTCGGCCAACCCGCTCAGCGGGTCGACCAGGCCGAGGTGGTCCTCGGCGATCTCCAGGCTCTCGCCCCTGCTCGCAGTCATCTACCGCATCCTCTCCGTTGAATCGAGCTGAGGGTCGGTAGGCCCGCGCCGAGCGCAATTCCTCCCCCCGGACGGGTGATTCAACCGCATGGCGGCAGCGCGTGCACGGACAAGCGTTCGCGCGGGCTGCTAGAGCACGGGCAGTAGCGACTCCTGGGCGCTTTGCAGCGCCTCTCGCAGTCGATGGCGCTCGACGCGATAGCGCGTGCTGCTCCCGGCGCGCGTCGCGACGAGGAGCCCTGCCTCGCGGAGCTGACGCACGTGCACGGAGGCGGTCGGCTGCGCGACGCCGACGCGCTCGGCGATCTCGCCGACGGTCGAGGGCGCCCGGTCGAGCTCGGTCAGGATGAGCACCCGTGTCGGGTCGCTGAGCAGCTTGAAGTCGTGCGCCAGGCGCTCGGCCGCGGCGCGCTGGTGGGCCATGTCGGTGCTGACGCCCGTCCCGATCGCGACGGAGAGCATCCCCGGAAGCGCGACGATGTGGCCGTGACCGCCGGCGAGATAGCACGGCGTGAGCACGAGCTTGTTGGTGCGCAGGGCCCGCTCGGTCAGCGGCAGGAACTTCTCGCGACGCGAGATGTGCGCCTCGGGGATGAGCTCGATCGGCGACTGGCCATGCTCGATCGATGCACGCGCGCGTTGCGCGGCTCGCTCGACCGCCGCCCGTCCCACGTCGCGCAGCAGCGGCTCGCCTTCCGCCCAGGCGGCCCGCAGCAGCGTCTGGTAGCGCATGCGTAGCGCAGGGTCGGCGGCAAGCCGCGCGATCCGTTCACGCGTCAGCGCGCGCTCGGCCTCCGTCTCGGTCACGAGGTCGAGCTCCGCCTCCGGATCGAGCGTGGCGTCTGCGACCGAGAGCAACGGGTCGATGTTCCAGCCCGTGGCGCAGCCCAGCTGATGGGCGATGGCGATGAGCTCGGTGAGCATGCGCTCGCCGTCGTCCCAGAACACATCGACCGCGAACTCGAGCTCTGGCGCCATCGTGTGGACGGCGTTGCGGTTCCCACAACCGATCACGAGCCACGAGAGCTCGATTGCGGCCGACGGCTCGACCCGAGCACGCGGCGGCAGTACCAAGGGTTCTTCATACGGCATAGTTATTTGACTATATCACGATAGAGCACCGAAACTACGGGCGTGATGATTAACCCGGACATAAGAGCTCGAATGTCGCAGATGCGCGTCGAGGACATGATGGCCGTCGCCGAGCGCGAACGGCTTGCGCGCTCCGCTCGCAAGCCTCGCGGGCTGCGGATCGCGGCGCTGCGGCTCGCCGCGCGCGGGCTGCGCGTGGAGCGCCAGATCGACTTCGAGACGGTCCGCGCACACCGCGCGTCGTAGCGGCCACGGTCGTCAGGCCGGGTAGACGGCCTGCAGTCCGGCCCTGACGTCCTTGGGCAGGTTCTTCTGCCCTGTGAGGTTCGCGCCGTACGCGGGGTCGCTGCTGACGCAGACCGGGTCGAGCTTGATCGGCTTCAGCGGCGCCTTGACCTGCGCGAACGGCAGTGCGATCGGCGGAGCGAGGCCCGCGTCGGGGTGGTCGAGGTGGGGGCGGATCGCGAGTCCTGGCGGCTCGTCGTGGTCGAGCAGCAGCATCGGCGGCGCATCGCCATTCAGGCCCATCAGCTGAGCGAGCGGCTTGTGCAACAGGTCGTTCGCAAGCGTCGCGATATCGGCGAGTCCCTCGCGCAGCCGCGCCGTCGCCGCCGCGAGCGTCAGCGCCGCGACCGCAGGGAACTCCGTCTGCTGGCGCAGGTCGAGGCGACGCTTCTTGTCGCCCACGACCACCGTCTCGAGCTTGCTGTGCGGCGCCGGTGCGAGGGCATTCATCAGCGTGGAGTTGCCGTAGCGCGCAGCCCCGTTGATCGTGACGAGCTGGATGTCGCTCTCGTCGGCGTCGAGCAGACGCGCGTACGGGTCGCTGCCGTTCCCGGAGACGACGAGGAGATCGGCACGCTTGCCGACCTCGAGCGAGCCGAGCGCCTTGTCCCAGCCGAGCGTCTGCGCGGCGTTCGTGGTGGCGCACCGGATGAGGTCGCTGTCGCTGAGCGCGCCGCTGGCCTGCGCAGCCAGGCGCGCCACCTTCAGCTCGGCGAAGAGGTTCTTGCTGCCGCTCGGAGACCAGTCGGAGCCGAGCGAGATGCGGACGCCTTCCTTCCTTGCGGCGGCCACGTCAGCCGTGGCGCCGTACAGGAGGAGGTTGCTGAGCGGCGACCACACCATCGACCCGCCGCGGCTCGCCAGCGCCGCGAAGTCGGCGTCGGTGAGCGCCACGCAGTGGATGCCGGCGAGGTTCTGGTTGATCGCCCAGGTGTTGCCCGAAAGGTGCAGCGCCTCGAAGTGCGCGCGAGCGGACGCGTCGGTCCCCTCGCTCAGGTGCAGCAGGTAGCGGCTGTGCTTGATGCTGTCGACGAAGATCGAAGCGTCCTTCGCGGCGACGTCCGCGATGTGCGACTTCCAGGCGGGGAGCTCGGGGTCGTCGGTGCGCTCGACGTTGCGGACGATGCCGCGGTAGTACGTCGAGATCCCCGAGAAGCTGAACAGCGCGACGCCCTGTGAGGTCGTGACCCCGCCGAGCAGGCACTTGCACTCGACGTAGCGGACGACCGCCTCCGGGTAGCCCGGATGCGACCCGATGACCTTCATCGGACCGCTGATCAGGCCTTGCGTCGCCGGTCCCTGCCACTGGTCGCGGTTGCTGTAGCGCTTGGGCACCTGCCAGAGCGGCAGCACGTCGTAGCTGAGGTGGTTGTGCAGCTCGATCAGGCCGGGATAGATCGTGCCCTTGCTCTGCAGCGGTTTGACCTTCTCGAAGCCGGCCGGAGGCGGGGCCGCCGCGGGCTGCACTGCCGTGATCACGCCGCTGTCGACGTAGATGCGGCCGTCGGGAACGACCGTCAGGTGGTCGTCCATCGTCACGACGTCGCCCGCGAGTACGAACCGCGGTCCGACGTTCGGATCGATCGGATCCTTGCCAGCCATTCGTGCCGCCCTCCCCAGACGCGAACGGCCCATGCGTACCACGCGCGCCGAGGCGAAGTCAACGCGCCGCCGAGACGATCATCAACCGCGCTCGGTCCGGGAGGTTCTATCGGTATCTCGCATGTATCAGGAGACGCCCGGGGACTATCTTGTCTATCGGCCGCACTGGTGCGACCGACGCTGGTCGTGCGATGTAGCGACCGCCTTTGAGGACAAGGAGCAGTCGATGGCCACGCCCGATGGTCGCGTCCCCGTCCCCGGCAGTGAGCGCGCCCCGGTCGAGGGTGCTCGCCCTACCGGTGCCGTTCCCGGTGACGAGCACGTCGAGGTCACCGTGGTGGTGCGTTACCACGCGGGTTCGAAGCCGCTCGGCTCGACAGCGAAGTTCGGAGTTCCGGCACCCGGCGAGCGCAAGTACCTGACGCGCGAGCAGCTGGCGGAGGCCTCCGGCGCCGATCCTGCGGACATGCACAAGGTGGAGGAGTTCGCCGCCGACCACGGCCTCACCGTGCTCGACTCCGATGCGGCCCGGCGCACCGTCTCGCTGGCCGGAACGGCCGCGCAGATGTCCGAGGCGTTCGGCGTGACGCTCGAGCGCTACGAGCACGCCGACGGCGCCTATCGCGGACGCACGGGCGCGGTGCACATCCCGCCCGAGCTCGCCGACATCGTCGAAGCGGTGCTCGGTCTCGACGATCGTCCCGCCGCGAGCCCCCACTTGCGGGTCGGCATCCCTGTCGGCGATCGCGCCGCGGATCCGCGCGCCGTTGCCGCGTCGTTCACCCCGGTGCAGCTCGCCGATCTCTACGACTTCCCCGACGGGGCCGACGGCACCGGCCAGTGCATCGCGATCATCGAGCTCGGCGGCGGCTACAAGACGGCCGACCTGAAGGCGTACTTCAAGTCACTCGGCCTGAAGATGCCGAAGGTCACGGCGATCGGGGTCGACGGCGGGAAGAACGCGCCGACCGGCGACCCGAACTCGGCCGATGGCGAGGTCGCGCTCGACATCGAGGTCGCCGGGGCCGTCGCCCCGGGTGCGCAGCTCGCCGTGTACTTCGCTCCGAACACCGACCGCGGCTTCCTCGACGCCATCACGACCGCACTGCACGACGCCAAGCGCAAGCCGTCGGTGATCTCGATCTCGTGGGGCGGCGCGGAGGCGAACTGGACCGCCCAGAGCCTCGCGCAGTTCGACGCGGCGTTCGCGAGCGCCGCCGCGCTCGGCGTGACGATCCTCTGCGCCGCCGGCGATGACGGCTCGAACGACAGCATGACGGACGGCAAGGCGCACGCCGACTTCCCGTCTTCGAGCCCGCACGTGACCGCGTGCGGCGGCACCCGCCTCGACGTCACGAACGGGACGATCCACGACGAGATCGTCTGGAACAACCCGGGCCACGGCTCGACGGGCGGCGGCGTCTCGGACACGTTCCCCGTGCCCTCGTGGCAGAAGGGGAAGGTGCCGAAGTCGGCCAACCCCGGGCATCGGGCAGGGCGCGCGATTCCCGACCTCGCAGCCGACGCCGACCCGGCAACGGGCTACAAGGTCATCGTCGACGGCTCGAGCGGCGTGTTCGGCGGCACGAGCGCCGTGGCGCCGCTGATCGCCGGCCTGATCGCCCGGATCAACCAGGCCGAGGGCCAGAGCGCCGGCTTCCTCAACCCGATCCTGTACGCGAAGGCCAACTCGACCAAGGCGTTCGTCGACATCACGAGCGGCACCAACGGCGCGTACCACGCCACGAAGGGCTGGGACGCATGCAGCGGGTGGGGCCGCCCGATCGGCACCAATGTCGAGGCCGCCCTCAGCGCCAGCGCACTGGCGAGCCAGGGAGCGCACACCGCCTGAGCGCCGCACGCTCGTAGCTCGCCCACGCCGGTCGGCGGCGTGGGCGAGCGGCGAGCTCTCAGCTACTGCTCGGGGATGCGGTGCCGCGCACCGAGGTGGTGTGGCGCCCCCACCCCTGCAGTGCCTCGGATGCACTTCCGAGCCCTCCGAGGAGGCGGAAGAACCCTGCGCCGATCAGGTAGCACACGACGATGATGATCCATTCCCACATGAGGCGTCTCCTTGAGATCGAGCCCACACCCTAGCGCGGGCGACCCGCGGCTTACGCATCGCGGGCCGGAATCGGCTCGGCCAGCGCAGCGCGGCCGGGAGACGCCTCGAACGGGTCGGCGAAGTACTGGGTCTCGTGCGTCACGAGGCCGTCGCGGAACTCCATGACGCTGACGGAGTACGTGGGCACGCCGTCGTAGGTGATCACGCACTCGCTCACCCAGGTGTCGCCGCCGCCGAGGATCCGCCGGACGGTGAAGTGGCGTTCGGCCGGGTGCCCGCCGCGTTGCGCCTGGATCCGTGACCGGCCTCTGAAGCGCTCGCCGGACTGCGGATAGTCGAGGATCGCGTCCTCGGCGTAGATCGCGTGCTCGGCATCGGCGTCTCCGCGTTCGGACGCCTCCCAGTGCTGCTGGATCCGGGCCCGGGTATCGCTGTCAGCGTCGGCTGCGCCGTTCATCCGTCAACCCTCACGACCTCGGCGACGAGCGTCGTCGAGAGGCTCGCGCCGCCGTCCAGCTCGAGCGCCTCGCCCGCAGCGATCGCCGCCTCGAGGTTGTCGCCGCTCACCCACGGCTCGACGCCGACCGCGTAGGAGTCGCGCAGCGGCATCGCACGCGCCCCGCCGTACGCCTGCCACGAGATGATCCAGCGGAACACGCTCGCGTCCCAGGTCATCCGGAAGCCGAGGCCGAGCGCGGGGTTCCGCAGCTCGGCGACGCCGTCGTCGAGGTCTGTCAGGTACACGTCGTCGTGGCTCTGGGCCTCGGGTCCGGGGATGCGGGAGAGATCGACCTCTCCGCCGTCGCGCGTCCGCGCCATCGGCCACGGGCTCCGCTGCCCCGGCTCGAGGCGCGCGGTGTCCTCCCACATCTCGGGAATCGTCACGATCGTGCCCGCCGATGTGACGAGCCGCGCCCCGTCGGCGACCAGTGGTGCGCCGAGCACGCAGTGGTGGCCCCAGACGAACTGCACCGGCGCGTGGAAGAGGTTCGTCACCGTCTCGTCGAGCACGAGCCGGCGACCGGCGGCGGGCAGCCGCATCGTGCGCTCCAGGCGGAGCGGCGCCCGCTGACAGGTGACCTCGAAGCGCACCGCCAGCTCGTCGGCATCGTCCCGCACGACCTCCCACGTCCACGGCAGCAACGCGACCTCGCCGTGGAACGGCAGCTCCTGGCCGTCGACGACGCACGCG
This sequence comes from uncultured Actinomycetes bacterium, assembly GCA_963717155.1. Classification (GTDB taxonomy): domain Bacteria; phylum Actinomycetota; class Thermoleophilia; order Gaiellales; family JALYLC01. The sequence continues at coordinate 5,083,904 of OY970326.1, read as the reverse complement.
CCGTTCGTGTTCGGGAAGAGCTCCTGCCAGCCTCCGGCGTAGCGCTCGAGGAACGCCTCGCCGCCGCTACCCTCGCGCGGCGGCGCGTCCGGCGGCTGCAATCCCCAGGGCGCGGCGAACAGCATCTGCACGCCTGTCGCGAGATCCTCGAACGCATGGAGCTCGGCGCCCCGGTCGGGCAGCACGGTGACCACGAGCGCACCGTTCCCCAGGCGGAGCGCCCGCCAGCCCGCGACCTCGTCCTCGATGAGCGTCGGCGTCGGTCAGTCCTCGGGCAGCGTCTCGAGGATGAACCAGTTCGCCGTGAGGCCGCAGTCGACCCGCAGGTCGATGCCCGTGATCGCCGAGGCAGCGTCGGAGGCCAGGAACAGGAACGCCTGTGCGATCTCGTCGGGGCGCACGAGCCGTTTCATCGGGACGCGCGCGAACGACCCGTTCAGGTAGTCCATCAGCTTCGGGCCGACGGCCTTCTCGGTCATGTCCGTGTGGGTGAAGCCCGGACTGACGCAGTTCGAGCGGATGCCGTGCTCGGCGAGCTCGAGCGCCATCGTCCGGTTGAGTCCGAGCAGGCCGGCCTTCGACGCGTTGTAGGCGGCGAAGGGCCCGTCGCCGCCCGACGCGTCGATCGAGGCGTTGTGCAGGATCGCCCCGCCGCCGTTCGCGGCCATCTGCCGCGCGACCGCGTGCGACATCAGGAACGGGCCCGTGAGGTTCGTGTCGATGATGTCGCGCCAGCGCGCGCGATCGATCTCGAGGAACGGGCGTGTCGTCGTCGATGCCCGCGTTGTTGACGAGCACGTGGATGCGCTCGACACGCTCGACGGCGCGCGCAACGGTGTCGTCCACCTGGGCCTCGTCGCGGACGTCGCAGGTCAGGTGCCACGCGGTGCCGCCGTCGCTCTCGATCGCCGAGACGGTGTCCTCGAGGTCGGCTTCGCTGCGCCCCAGCACGAGCACGTTGGCGCCCTCGGCGCGCGAACGCACGGGCGGTGGCCTGGCCGATGCCGCGGCCACCGCCCGTGACGATCACGTTGCGGCCATCGAAGCGGTCGCTCAATCGTGCGTTCCTTCTGCGATCTCGGAGAAGTGGTGGGGCGTCTTCGCCGTTCCCGTCTTGCGGATGCCGACCCACGTGAACACCACCGCGGCCAGCACGAGCGCGAAGCACGCCGTGGTGATCGACGTCTGGTACTTGAAGCTCGTAGCGTCGAACAGGAACGTCTTGAGGAAGTTCTTGTAGAAGATGTAGCAGTTGATCGCGATGCCGAGCACCGGCAGCACGAGGTTCCAGAGGACGTTGAACGACCCCTCTCCACGCGCAGGTGGTAGAAGATGTTCGCGACGCAGGTCATCGTGTAGGGGATCAGGATGAAGAACACGTAGGCCTCGCCGATCCAGCCGAACGCGAGCAGCGGGTTGCGGTCCTGGTAGAGCCCGATCAGCACGGGCAGCACGACGCAGCAGCCGAGCACGAACTTCTGCGCGTTCCAGGGCGTCTTGTTCTCGTCCGTGCGGGCGAACACGCGCGGCGCGAGTCCCTCGCGCGAGAGCGCGAACAGCATGCGGCTCGAGGCGATCGAGATCGCGCGTGAACGCCGCGAATACGGCCGTCATGCCGGTCAGCGGCACGAGTATCCGGAGATACCCGATGTAGTGGTCGGCGACCAGGTAGATCGGGGTGAACTCTCCGGAGTTGACGTACGAGGCCATCGTCGAGGCCGGCACCGCGTTGACGAAGCCGAACGACGTGAAGACCCAGTAGAGCCCGGCGCCGATCGTGACGTAGATGGTCGCCCTCGGCACGAGCTTGCGCGGTGTCTTCGTCTCCTCGGCCATCGGCGCGACGATGTCGAACGCCGCGATCGCCAGCACGGCGAACAGCAGCGCGTTCTGGAAGCCGGTCCACCCGTTCGTGGCGGCGCCCGGGTTGAGGGGCTGCGCGCTGAGGTTCCCGTCGATCGCCTGCTTGATGATGATGTACGTCGCGAGCAGCGCAACGAAGCCGGCCTCGATCGCGATGAAGATCGCCGTGACCTTCGCCGAGACGCGGATGTCCTTCTTCGTCATGACCCCGACCACGACGATCGAGATGAGTCCGGTGGCCGTCGCCGTCCAGTACGACGTGCTGATGCCGAAGTAGTCGAGCAGGGAGTTGAAGAACAGCCCGAACATCACGGGCTGCAGGATGCACCCGTCGATGTAGGCGATCACGAGCACCCAGCCGAGCCAGACGCCGAGCGGTGGCGTCGTGGCCTCCCAGAGCCACGTCAGGGTGCCGCCCGTCGACGGGCGCCGCGCGTTCATGACGGCGTAGCTCATCGCCGTCGGCAGCATCGCCACCGTGACCGCCGCGAAGGCGAGCGGCACGATCGGGCCGGTGATGCCCTCCATGATCCCGAAGTTGAAGTACGCCGTGAGCGCGAGGCCCATGTAGGCGATGCCCATGATCACGAGGCCCGAGAGCCCGAGCGCGTTACGGTTGAGCGCCGACCCCTCCGGGATCACGCCACCTTCTCCGGTCACGACGGACATCGACCCCTCCCGGCTGCAAACGATTCCGGCGAGGCATGCGCCTCGCCGCCGACGGCAATCAAACGCGATGGAATGGGGCGTGTCAAGACGCTCCGGAGCGTCAGCCGGTTGCCGCGAGATGGGCGCGGATACGGAGCGCCGCCTGCTCGGCGGCGCGGGCGCTCCAGCCGACATAGTCGGCCGCGTCGACGAGCTCGACGCTCGCATCGGGGTCGTCGCCGATCGCGATCTCGTCGAGGCGCCGTCCGCTGCGCGCGGCCTCCTGCGCTGCGCGCGCGACCACCTGGTGCGCGGTCTCGTGCCCGAGCTCGCGGCCCAGGCGCATCATGAGCTCCTCGGCGACGATCGCACCGCGCGTCAGCTCGAGGTTCGCGCGCATCCGGTCGGCACGTACCTCGAGGCCCTCGAGGACCCACGCGAGCTTGTCCGCGACGCTGCTCGCGAGGATGCAGGCCTGGGGCACGGCGAGCCACTCCGCCGACCACGCTCCCATGTCGCGCTCGCCGGCATGGGCGCCGCCCTCGAGCACGACCGAGACGGCGCCGCGCAGCAGCCGCGCTGACCCGATCAGGTACTCGCTCGTCATCGGGTTCCGCTTCTGCGGCATCGTGGACGAGCCGACGTGCCCCGGCATCGCCGGCTCACGGAGCTCGTCGATCTCGCTGGCCTGGAGCCGGACGATCTCGGCAGCGATCCGCTCGCCGCTCGCGCCGATCTCGCCGAGCCCGTGGCACAGATCGCGCAGCAGGAAGCGCGCCGCGTGCCAGGGGCCCTCTGGCACGGGCAGGTCGAGCCTGTCGCAGTACGCCTCGAGCACGGGCTGGGCGGCCGCCCCGAGCGACGCGAGCGTCCCTGCCGCGCCTGCGAGCGACGCCGGGAGTGCCGCGCCGGCCGCGAGCAGCGCGGCGCGCGCGTGCACCAGCTCGTCCCCCCACGACGCGGCCTTGAGCCCGAACGTGATCGGCACCGCGTGCTGGCCGTGCGTGCGGCCCGGCATCGGCGTCGCGGCGTGGCGCTCGGCGAGCGTCGCGACGGCGACGAGCGCCCGCGCGAGGTCGGAGGCGAGCAAGCGCACTGCCTCGCGGAGCTGAAGCACGAGCCCCGTGTCGATGATGTCCTGCGTCGTCGCCCCCCAGTGCGCCCAATGGCCTGCCTCGCCGGACCGCGCGGCAAGCGCACGCACCAGGGGCACGAGCGGGTGCTGGGACGCCGCGATCTCGGAGCGCAGCACATCGAGGTCGTACAGCTCGGCGCGGCACGCACCGGCGATCTCCTCGGCCTGCTCGGCGGGGATCAGCGCGACGTCGGCGAGCGCGCGAGCGAGTGCCGCCTCGGCGTCGAGCCAGCCCTGCAGGAGACGCTCCGAGTCGAACACCGCGCGCATCTGCGCGGTGCCGAACAGGTCGCGCAGCAGCGTGCAGTCGAGCGTGCTCGGCAAGCGGTCAGCCGGCAGGAATCGAGGTGAGGCCGCCGTCGATCGTGAACACGCCGCCGGTGACGTAGCTCGCGTCGTCCGAGCTGAGGTACACCGCGAGCTTGCCGACGTCGCGCGCGTCCCCGATCCGCTTGGCAGGCACGACGTTGATGTACGCGACCTCGTCGATCGCGCCGCGCGCGACGTCCGCGTCCCACATCGGCGTCCGCATGATGCCCGGGGCGATCGCGTTGACGCGCACGCCCTGACCGGCCCACTCACCCGCGGCGACCGCGGTCATCATGATCACCGCGGCCTTCGGGGCGCAGTAGGTCATACGGCCCGGGTTGGGCGAGAAGCCGCGGATCGACGAGATGTTCACGATCGAACCGGATCCCTGCTCGAGCATGATCCGCCCGGCAGCCCGCATGCCGTAGAAGACACCGGACTGCATCACGGCGATCGACTGGAGCCACTCGTCGTCGGTGACGTCCTGGGTGTGCGGACCGACGTGGGAGATGCCGGCGTTGTTGACGACGATGTCGAGCCGGCCGAGGTCCTTGCGGGCCGCCGCGAACGACGCGTCCACCTGCTTGCTCTCGCGGACATCGGTCGGGTAGGAGGTCGCGCGCACCCCCAGCTCCGAGAGCTCCGCCGCGGCCTGCTCGCCGGCCTCGGCGTTGATCTCGCAGACCGCGATGTCGGCACCCGCGCTCGCCAGCTCGCGCGCGATCGCGAGCCCGAGCCCGGCACCGGCGCCGGTGACTGCCGCCACACGCCCTTCGAGGGTCGTGCTCATCGTTCGCTCGCAAGGATCGTGCGCAAGTCGAGTCCCCCATCCGCCGTCACGACGTAGTTGTTCTCCTCTCGCACGCCGAACCGTCCGGCGAAGTAGGCGCCCGGTTCGACTGCGACGACCATCCCCTCCTCGAGCACCGTCGTGTCGGCCGGGATCAGGTGCGGATCCTCGAAGCCCGTCACGCCGAGCCCGTGCCCGCCGTGGTGCGGGAACGTGCTGCCGGGATGCCGGCGCGCGATCTCGGAGGCGATGCGCGCGAACACGTCGCACCCGCGCACCCCGGGCCGCAGGTGCTCGGCCGCATCGTCCAGGACCTCGCTGATCGAGACCCGGACCTCGGCCGCCTGGTCGTTGTCGCCCACGATGAAGGTGCGCGCCGTGTCACCCCAGTAGCCCTCGTAGCGGAGCGCGATGTCGGCGACGATGACGTCGCCCTGCTCGGCCCGCTGCCGGCCGGGGACGGCGACGGGACCGCAGACCTCGGCAGTCCGCGCGCCGACCAGCATGTCGCTCCCGAAGTCGACCGCCTCGCCGGCCTCGACCTGGGCGGCGGCCTGCGCCGCCGAGTACAGCTCGATCTCCGATGCGCCGGGCCGCGCACCGGCCTCGACCGCCGCCTGGGCCACCAGCGACAGCTCGAAGGAGCGCCCGATCCGATGCAGCTCGTCGAGGTCCTTGATCAGGCGCACGTCGTGGATCAGGTCATCGATCGGAACCTGCTCGACTCCCGCCTCCGCCGCGACGGCCTCGGCGAGCCCGGGCAGATCGCTCGCGGTGGCGAGGCGCCCGCGACCGAGCCGGCTCGCGGCGACGGGAATCATCTTCTGGACCGAGGACAGGTCGAGCCCGAAGCCCGGCTCGCCGTAGCCGACGACCGTCGCCGTCGGGCAGTGCCGGCGGGCCGCCTCGACCTCGTACACGGGGGCCAGCATGGTGATCTCGCCATCGGCGGCGACGATCACCGCAATCGGCCCGGACCACACCCGCTGGTAGGCCAGGATGTGCGCCGCGTGCGTCGGTCCGATCAGCAGCGCGGCGTCGCATCCACGGTCACGGATGCCGGCCACGAGACGATCGAGACGCGGAGCAATGGTCGCCAGCGAGCGCGTCGCCGCAGTTGCCTCCACCAGACCTGCCCCTCGCATTGGAATCGATTTGCGCCGTCGCGTGTGAGTGTTACCTGGACGGGCAAGCCCCGTCAAGCGGGTATCCTCGCCACCCACATGAGCGCCCACCCTCGCCGCCTCGCCGGCAGACGCTGCCTGATCTCGGGTGCAGGCGGGGGTCTCGGAGCGGGCATCGCGCGAGCGTTCGTCGCGGAAGGAGCGACGGTCGTGCTCGCCGGACGCTCGCTCGAGCGCCTCGAGAGGCTCGCCCAGGAGCTCGGGTCCGCGTCGGCCCTCGCCGTCGACGTGCGCGACGCCGGCGCCGTCGCCGAGCGCGTAGGGGAGGCGCACGCCCGCCTCGGCGGCCTCGACGTCGTCGTCAACGCTGCGGCGATCGACACGGGCTGGGCGAAGGCGGCCGAGATGAGCCTCGAGATCTGGGACGACACGATCGCCACCAACCTCTCGGGCACGTACTACGTGTGCCGCGCCGCGCTCCCACTCATGGGCAAGGGTGGGTCGATCGTCAACATCACGTCGGTCGCAGGGCTGCGCGCATGGGCCGAGGACGCCGCGTACAACGCGTCGAAGGCCGGCGTGGAGCTGTTGACGCGGACGATCGCGGTCGAGTACGCGACGCTCGGCATCCGGGCCAACTGCCTGGCGCCGGGCGTGATCGACGGGGGTCTCACGGATGTGGTGACAAGCGACGCGGAACGCGCGCAGCTCGTTGCGATGCATCCGGTGGCACGCATGGGCCGGATCGAGGAGGTTGCCGAGGCGGCCGTCTGGCTCGCCTCCGACGCCTCGTCGTTCACGACCGGATCGACCCTGCGCGTGGACGGCGGCTTCCTCGCGTAGTACGGTAGCCCACGTTCTTGGAACCGATTCCACCACCAGGATCTCCGGGCGCCAACTTGACGGGAAGGAGCGGGCGATGAGGGGTATACGCAAGCGCGGGCGGCTCGTGCTCGCAGTCGCTGGTGCGACGGCGGCGCTGGCGGCACTCACACTCGGCACGACCTCGAGCTCGGCGGCGCCGAAGGCCGGCGGCGGCAACATCACCGTATGGCTGAGCGGCACGTATGCCGGCGCGACGCCCGGGACGACCTACCGGAAGTGGCTGGACCTGGTCAAGGCGCGCTACGAGAGGCTCTACCCCGGCTCGAAGGTGACGTACAAGCTGACGCCGATCAACAACGACCAGTTCACCGCCCAGATCGTGTCTGCGTTCGCATCGAAGGCGGTGCCCGATGCGATGCTGATCTACTCGGGCGGCTACACGACGCCGTACATGAAGAGCTCGCTGCTGCAGCTGAACTCGCTCGTGGACAAGACGCCGGGCTTCTACAAGAGCCAGAGCGCGTGGGATCTGTCGTGCCTCAACCTCAACTGCCAGAACGGCAAGGGCCCGATCTACGCGGTTCCGAACGACGCCGGCACGTATGCGCTGTTCTACAACAAGGCGCTGTTCAAGAAGGCCGGGGTCGCCAAGCCGCCCACGACCTACAAGGAGCTGCTCGCCGACTGCGCCAAGTTCAAGGCGGCGAACATCCTGCCGCTCGCCTACGGCGACCGCGACGGCTACTCGACGGACAACTGGGTGACCTACAACTACGTGTCGTTCATGAACAAGGGCGACATCGCGAAGGTCAACGACGGCAGCATGAAGTACACGGACCCGAAGCTCGTCAAGCCGCTGCAGGACCTCGTGGCGTTCAAGAAGCAGGGCTGCGTGAACGCCGACGCCTCGACGCACGAGAACAACGACGCGAACACGTACTTCACCTCCGGCAAGGCCGCGATGGTGCAGATGTTCCCGTTCGTCGTCGGCCAGTTCGAGAAGGCGCTCGGCAAGAACCTGGGCCTGGCACCGCTGCCCACGTCCGGGCACGGCCCCCTCACGGGCCAGGTGGCCGGCAACTCGTTCCACAACTGGGTGATCCCGAAGAACGCGAACAACCCGACCGGCGCCTGGGACTACATCAAGCTGGCGACAGACCGGACCGGCGGCGCAGCGCTCGCGGCGATCGTCGGCGCACCTCCGACGAACATCGCGGCCGCGAAGACGATCAAGGATCCGAACGCGCTGTTCTTCGTCAAGCTCGAGTCGAAGATCGGCCTGCCGCTGCTCGACAGCGTCGTCCCGGTGAAGGTGGCACTGCTCTACTACAAGCAGCTCCAGGCCGCGTTCGCGGGCAAGGTCACGGCACAGCAAGCCATGCAGAACGTGCAGAACGGGCTCGCGACGCTGAACCCCTAGAGATCATCGTTGGCTGAAAAGACCATCGCGTCACGAGATCGAGCGGCGCCGCGTAGACGACGGTCCTCCAATCACCACGGGCGGTGGGGACTCGTCTACGCGGCGCCCGCGATCGTGCTGGTCGCGGCCTTCGTGGCGTACCCGTTCGCCAGCATCGCGGCGCACTCGCTGACGCGCTGGGACGGGATCACCCCCGCCCAGTACGTCGGCTTCCATAACTTCCGGGTCCTTTGGGGCGACCACATCTTCCGCCTGGCGCTGCGCAACAACTTCCTGTTCGCACTGTCGGTGCCGATCCAGGTCGTCGTCCCGCTGCTCGTCGCCTACGCGATCCACCTGCGGATCCCGGGCTGGCGCCTGTTCCGGGCAACCGTGTTCCTGCCCGCCGTGTACGCGACGGTCGTGATCGGGATCCTGGCGTCGACCGCGCTGCAGCTCGACGGCCCGATCAACGACGGGCTCGGCAAGCTCGGCCTGGAGTCGCTCCAGCGCGAGTGGCTCGGAAGCTCGACGACGTCGATCCCCGTGATCCTGCTGATCGTCGTCTGGACGAACTTCGGCTACAACGTCCTGCTCTACGTCGCGGGCATGAGCGCTCTCGATCCCGGCCTCGAGGAGGCCGCCCGGATCGACGGGGCCACGGCGATGACCTCGCTGCGGCACATCGTCGTGCCGAACCTGCGGAGGGTGCTCGAGATCGTGCTCGTGATCAACACGATCACGGCGTTCGCGTTCATGTTCGCCTACATCTACACGATCACGAACGGCGGGCCGGGGTACGACACCTACGTCTCCGAGTTCTACATCTACGAGCAGGCGTTCGCGAACCAGAACCTCGGGTACGCGTCGGCGATCGGCATGACGCTGATCGCGCTCGTCCTGGTGATCGGGATCTTCCAGATCCGCCTGCTGACACGGCAGAGGTCATGAGCGCGGCCGCCCCGACCAAGCGCGCCCGACGCCGGCGGCGCGGCGGCATCGGTCGCTGGGCGATCGTCGCCGGCCTGTCGTGCTTCGCGCTCTCGGCGATCCTTCCGCTCCTCTTCATGGCGGACACGGCATTCCGCACCGAGGCGGACTGGGACGCCAACAAGCTCGGGCTGCCCACGACGTTCTCGTTCGGCGCGTTCCGCCGCGCCTGGTCCGGGGCGACGATCAACACCTACTTCCGCAACTCGCTGATCGTCACGGTCGGAACGGTGCTCCTGACGATCGTGTGCGCCACGCTCGCGGGCTATGCGTTCTCGAAGCTGACCTGGCGCGGGCGCGCATCCGCCTACTACTTCGTCCTCGCCTGGATCGCGATCCCGCCCCTGCTGCTGATCGTCCCGATCTACGTCGAGATCGTCAACCTCGGGCTGCTCGACACCTACTGGTCGGTGATCCTGCTGTACACGGCGCTGAACCTGCCGTTCAACGTGTACCTGATGACGGCGTTCTTCCGCAGCCTCCCCGACGAGCTGCTCGAGGCCGCGCGCATCGACGGCGCCGGCATCCACCGCTCGTTCCTGCTGATCATGGCGCCGCTCGCGCGACCGGCGCTCGCCACGCTCGCGATCTTCAACTTCCTGTGGGCCTGGAACGAGTTCCTGTACGCGCTGCTGCTGCTGACCTCCGACAACGTGAAGACGCTGACGGTCGGCGTGCTGCAGCTGCAGGGGCGATTCACCACGGACTACCCCGCGCTGATGGCCGGACTGCTGATCACGTCCCTTCCGGTCGTCGGCGTGTACCTCATCTTCCAGCGCCATCTGGTCCGCGCGATCGTCGCGGGCGCCGTGAAGTAGCCTCCGCGTCCGATGCGCATAGGGCTGAAGCGAACGCTTGTCGGCCGGCGGATGCCGCTCTCGCAGCTCGAGGGCGAACTCCTGCCGAAGCGGCTCGCGCTGCCGATCTTCGCGTCGGATCCGCTCTCCTCGGTTGCCTACGCCACCGAGGCAGGTCTGCTCGTCCTGATCACGGCCTCGCTCGCCTCGCGCGACCTGATCGTGCCCATCTCGATCGTGATCGCGGCACTGCTCGCGATCGTGGTGCTCTCGTACCGCCAGACGATCTACGCGTATCCGAACGGCGGCGGGTCGTACGTCGTGGCGAAGGAGAACCTCGGAGCCACGGCCGGGCTGGTCGCCGCCGCCTCGCTCCTCACCGACTACGTCCTGACCGCGGCGGTATCGATCGCCTCGGGCGTGCTCGCGGTCACGTCGGCCGTTCCCGAGCTTGCGCCACACGCAGTCGCACTTAGCCTCGTGGTCCTCGTGCTGCTCGTGCTCGTCAACCTGCGAGGCGTGCGCGAGTCCGGATACGCGTTCGCGCTGCCGACGTACGCATTCATCGCCTCGGTCGGGGCGCTGGTGGCGATCGGCTGCGTGCGGGGCCTCGTATCGGGCTGGCCCACGGCGCACGTGCCCGATCCGGCGCCGGTGGGACTGGCGGCAAGCGTCGGACTGATCGTCATCCTGCGCGCGTTCGCCTCCGGCTGCAGCGCGCTGACCGGGGTCGAGGCGATCTCGAACGGCGTTCCGGCGTTCCGCCGCCCCCAGCCCACGAACGCTGCCCGGACGCTCATGGTGATGGGCGTCATCGCGATCCTGCTGTTCCTCGGCGTCTCGGTGCTCGCATGGAAGATCGACGCGCGGCCGAGCGGATCGGTCTCGGTGCTCTCGGAGATCGCGCGTGCCGTCTTCCCGCCTGGCAACACGTCGTTCGGGTACTACCTCGTGCAGGCGAGCACCGCAGCGGTCCTGGCACTCGCCGCGAACACCGCGTTCCAGGGATTCCCGCGGCTTGCAGCGTTGCTCGCGAGCGACAGCTACCTGCCACGCCAGTTCGCCAACCTCGGCGACCGACTGGTCTTCTCGAACGGGATCATCGTGCTGGCCCTGGTGGCAGGCGGGTTGATCGTCGGGTTCGACGCCAACGTCAACAGCCTGATCCACCTGTACCTGCTGGGGGTCTTCACGGCCTTCACGCTCTCGCAGTTCGGGATGGTGCGGCGGTACTTCACGCTTCGGGGAACGCCCGACGCGCCTGGCTGGGGCGCGGTGGCGCTGAACGGCACCGGCGGGGTCCTGACCGGGCTCGTCGGCGTGATCGTGCTCATCACCAAGTTCGGAGAGGGCGCCTGGATGGTGACGATCGCGATCCCCACCCTGGTGCTGGGCTTCGCGTTGATCAACCGCCATTACCGCGATGTGGCGTTGCGGCTGCGCGTACCGGAGGACACGCCGCTTCCACGGGTCGCCGCCGGTGGGCCGGTCGTGCTCTACGTGGACGAGCTCGACGACGCGACCGCCGAGGCCGTGCGCTTCGTGCGTTCCGTGGCCGGCGAGCGCTTCCAGGCGGTGCACGTCAGCGACGCGAGCGGGATCTCCGGCGCCTGGCGTGCATTCAGCGGCACGTCGGTGCCACTCGTGGTCCTTCCGCGCACCGGAACCGTGTCCGGAACGGTCGCAGCGTGGGTGCGCGACGTCGAGCGCGCCCCGGAGGAGATCACGACGCTCGTCGTGCCCGAGCTCTTCTCGTCGCGCTCGCTCAATGCGGTGGTCCGGGGCCGGACCGCGCTCGCCCTGCGGCTGCGCCTCCAGGGCGAGCGCGACATCGTGGTCACCGATGTGCCGGTCGTCGCGCATCCACCCGAAGCGCCCGAGCGGACCGATCTCACGGGACGCAGGACGACCGTGCTACTGCCGATCGCAAGCGACGACGCGGCGTCGCGACGTGCGATCGTGTACGCGCTCGGCCTCGGCGCCGACGACGTGCGGGGCATCCACATCGCGCTCGGTGCTGATGACGCCGACAGGGCGCGAGCCGAATGGGCCAGGCGGGAGATGCCGATCCCGGTAGATGTCGTCGCATCGCCCTACCGCGACCTCGGCGGTCCGCTGCTCGAGGCGATCCGCGCGGTCACCGCCGATCCGGACGCGGTCTGCGTGATCGTGCTGCCCGAGATCATCAGCCCGCACGGATGGCAACGGGTGCTGCACAACCAGCGCGGGCTGTTCATCAAGCGCCTGGTCTTGTTCGAGGAGCGCGTGATCCTCGCGAGCGTCCCCTACCGGGTGCCGACGGGCCCGCTGGCGGCGCCCTTGGTACCGGGAAAGGCCCTCGAGATCCCCGCGCCGAGCGCGGCGCCGGCATCTGCGCCGGCCACGGTGGTACCGAAACGGCGGCCGGCGGCCGGCGGCGAGCCGCTCCCGCGACCGTCGGTCCCGGCCGAGCCGGTCATCTCGACCGAGGCGATGTGGCGGCTCTTCGAGGGGATCTCCGGTTCGCTCGCACTCCTCGCGGTGACCTTCCTCGTGTTGCTCTTGCTGCGCTCGCACCTGAGCGTCGAGGCGGTCGCACTGGTGCTCCTCCTTCCGCCGCTCGTCGCCGCCCTGGCGAGCCGCGTGCTCGCCGTCGTGATCGCGGCGCTCGGCGCGCTGACGCTCAACTACTTCTTCATCAAGCCGTACTACTCGTTCACGATCGACACGAGCCAGGGCATCACCGCGTTCCTGGTCTACGTGGTCGTTGCGCTGATGGTCGCGGTGGTCGCGGGGCAGCTCCGCGAGGCGCGCGCGCACGCCGACGTGCGGATCGCGCAGGAGCGCGCCGTGCAGGACGTGGCGATCGACCTGCTGCGCGGCGGCGACACCGCTGCGGTGCTGCGCTCGCACCTGCAGACCGTCGCGGACGCGCTGGGGGTCAGCGCCGCCGCGCGTGTGGACGGGGCGGCGCCGATCCTGACCTACGGCGCCACCCGGGAGATGCTCGCCGTCGAGATGCCCAGCGCCCGGTTCTACGCAGCCGACCTCCCGGGAGGCGGCCGCATCGTGGTCGATGCCGGACGGCGCATCACCCGCGAGCAGCAGCAGGTCGTCAACGCGCTCGCGCGGGTTGTCGGCGCCGAGGCCCACACGGTGGCTTGATTTATTCCACTGATAACCTCCTGCAGGTGTTCTCGTTTCCGAACCCGGTCAACGAGATATCCGCGCGTCTGGTCGCCGGCGGCGTCGTGCTCCTCTGCATCGCGGCGATCGTCTCGGGCCAGGCCTGGCTCGTTGCCCTGATCGCCTACGGGTTCGTCGCCCGTGTGCTGACGGGCCCGACCCTCAGTCCGCTCGGGCAGCTCGTGACGCGAGGCATCACACCGCGCCTGCACGTGCCCCCACGATACGTCCCCGGGCCGCCCAAGCGATTCGCGCAGGCGATCGGCGCGACGCTCACCGTCCCAGCCGCCGTGCTCGCACTCGGCTTCGGCCTCGAGACGGCCGCCGACGTGCTGCTGGCCCTGGTGCTCGTTGCGGCGACGCTCGAGTCGGTCTTCGCCCTGTGCCTCGGCTGCAAGATCTTCGCGATGCTCATGCGGGCCGGGGTGATCCCCGCCGACGTGTGCGAGAGCTGCAACGACATCTGGTCGGCCCCGGCCGGACGCGCCTGACCGCACGCTTGCGCGCCTCGCGCAGTTCCTGTACTACTCGCCTCCTTCGACAGCGGGAGCGGAATGCGTCGCGTCGGCTGGTCTGGGTGTCTGAGCGCGGCTCTGCTGGCGCTGGCCGTGGCAATGCCTGCTGCCGCGCAGGCGTCGCTCTCGTGGTCCGCACCGATCCCGATCGACCAGGACTTCGGCCATCCGATCCTCGCCGTGGCCTGTCCCTCGACGAGCCAGTGCACCGCGGTCGACAACGACGGCGGCGAGGTGACGTTCAACCCGTCGGCCCCTGGTCGCCCCGTCCTGGTGACGATCGACGGCGGCGATCCGACCATGAACGCCATCGCCTGCCCCTCTACCACCCAGTGCACGGCCGTCGACTCGTTCGGCAACGAGGTCACGTTCAACCCCCTGTCGCCAGGCGCGCCAACTCCAGTCGAGGCGGCCGGCCAGGTGCAGCCGGGGAGCAACTCGCTCGGCGGCATCGCGTGTCCATCGACCAACCAGTGCACCGCGATCAACGAGCAGGGACAGGAGGTGACGTTCGACCCCACCGCGCCGGGCACACCCACCCTCGTTTCGATCTCCGATCCGGAGTTCGATGCCATCGCCATCGCCTGTCCGTCGAGCAGCGAGTGCATCGTTGTCGACGGCGCCGGCAACGAGCTCGCGCTCAACCCGCAGTCGCCGGGAACCCCGACCCCCACGGCCATCGATACCGGCAACCTCCTGCGGAGCATCGCCTGTCCGACGACGACGCGGTGCACGGCCGTCGACAGCGCCGGGCAGCAGGTGACGTTCAACCCGGCGTCGCCGGGCGGGGCGACGCACTCGACGGTCGATTCCCTCGCCAATGTGACGCTGCAGGCCATCGCGTGCCCGTCGACGAGCCTGTGCGCGGCCGTGGATGACGCGGGACACGAGGTGGCGTTCGATCCCTCGTCGCCCGGCACGCCGACCCCGATCACGGTCAACAGCGAGTCGGCGCTCTCGCAGATCGCCTGCCCGCTGACCAGCCAGTGCACCGTCGTCGGGTCGTTGGGGCAGGAAGCGACGTTCGACCCCGCCTCGCCCGGCGCGCCGGCCTCCATCACGATCATCCGCGGAACCCAGCTGAGCGCCATCGCATGCCCGTCGAGCAGTCAGTGCACGGCGATCGACGCGGTCGGACAGGAGGTGACGTTCGATCCTGGCGCGTCCGGCACGCCGACCCCGATCAAGATCGAGACCGCCACCTCGCCCGGAGGCAGCTTCCTGCGCGACATCGCATGCCCGTCGACCCACCAGTGCACTGTGCTCGATTCGTCAGGTGAGGAGCTGACCTTCGATCCGACCTTGCCCGGCATGCCGACGCCGGTCTCCCTGGACAGCTCCGCAGGCGTGCTGGCGCTCGTATGCCCGACGATCGGCCAGTGCACGATCGTCGATACCGCCGGGCGAGAGGTGACGTTCGATCCCGAATCGCCGGGAACTCCGACGCCGGTCACCGTGGACAGCGCACCGTTGAACGCCCTCCTGAGCGTTTCGTGCCCGTCGACCACACAATGCAGTGCAACCGACCTCGGGCAGAGAGTGGTGACGTTCAACCCCCTCTCCCCCACTACTCCCAGCTCAACCGCTCTCATGGGTCCGCACATCGGTCGGAATCCGGTCGTATGTCCGTCGACCACGCAATGCACCACGTTCGGCTTTCCGGCCTTGACGTTCGATCCCGGCGCTCCCACCACCCAGACGCGCGAGGCCATCCCGGGGCTCTCGGGACTGACACACGCCGCATGCCCGTCGACGAGCTACTGCGTGATGGTCAGCAGCTTCGGCACCGCGGCGGAGGGCGATCCGACGAACGAGGACAGCTGGACGCTGCAGGTGGTCCCCGATGCAGGAGCTCTCACCGGAGTGGCCTGCAGTTCGGTGCTCGAGTGCATCGCGGTCAACGCGGGAGGGGTTGCCAGGGTCGGAATCGGAACAGCGGTGGTTACGACGACAGCACCCGTGAGCACCTCTCTGCCCGCGATTACCGGCACCCCGAGCGTCGGCAGGACGCTCTCGGCCTCCACCGGCACATGGTCGGGATCGCCGCCGCTCTCGTTCACGTACCAGTGGGAGAACTGCACGTCGTTGTGCGCGGACATCGCGGGCGCCACCTCCAGCACCCACACGATCGTGACGTCCGACGTGAACACCAGGATCGAGGTCGTGGTGACGGCCACGAACTCCGCTGGCTCGGCGAGCGCCCCCTCGAACCTGGTCGGTCCCATCACCGCCCCCGTGCCAAGTGCCGCGCAGATCAAGGCGCAGCTCGTGCGTCAGCTCACGCCCCACGGCAAGGCGTTCACGATCCGGGCACTGCTCGAGCGCGGCTACGCGTTCTCGTTCTCCCCTCCGACTGCCGGCCGGCTTGCGATCTCCTGGTACCTGGTGCGCAAGGGAACCGGCCCGGTGCTGATCGCACTCGGCCACAAGACGTTCGGGAGCGTGCGTGCCGGCCTCAGGATCACGCTGAACGCCAGGGGCAAGCGACTCCTCAGGCACGCGCGCCGCGCGACGCTGACCAGCAAGATCGCGTTCACGCCGTCCCATCACGCCACCGTCAGCATCACGAAGACGCTCGTGGTGAAGCGATAGCGTGGCGGAGCGCTCGTTCACACCGGCGCTGTTCGCGTTCATGCGCGATCTGCGCGAGCACAACGACCGCGACTGGTTCAAGGCGAACAAGCAGCGCTACGAGGACGACGTGCGGGAGCCGGCGTTCGCGTTCATCAGCGACTTCGCCGGACACCTGCAGAAGATCGCCCCGCACTTCGTCGCCGATCCGGGCCCCAGCGGCGGCTCGCTCTTCCGCATCTATCGCGACACCCGCTTCAGCAAGGACAAGACGCCCTACAAGACGCACACGGGTATTCACTTCCGGCACGAGAAGGCGAAGGACGTGCACGCGCCCGGGTTCTACCTCCATCTCGAGCCGCGCAACGTCTTCGCCGCTGCCGGGATCTGGCGCCCCGAGACCGCCACGCTCGGCCAGATCCGAGACGCGATCGTCCGTAAGCCGGAGGCGTGGACGCGCGCGGTGAAGGGGATCGAGCTCGGCGAGGGCGAGGCGCTCAAACGGGCACCGGCCGGCTACGACCCCGACCATCCGCTGATCGACGACCTCAAGCGCAAGGGCTTCGTCGCGGTCGTCCAGCTCGACCAGAAGACGGTCACGTCGGCGGGCTTTCCCGAGGAGCTTGCGCGCCGGTACAAGGCGTCGGCGCCTCTCATGCGGTTCCTCTGCGACGCGGTCGGGGTGCCCTACTAGACGGCGTGGGAGATAACGAACGCGAGGTAGGCGCCGACGAGGGCGATGCCGGCGACGCGCCCCATCCCACCGCGCATGGCGAGGGCAACGAGCGCACCGCCGGTGAGCACGGCCAGCCAGACGAGGTCGCTGGATGCACTCCCCGGCACGGTCCCCAGACCGAGGATCGCGGCCGGGATGACGATGCCGCCGACGAGGTTGATGTTGTTGGAGTTCAGCGTCTCCGACACGGTGGCGTCCCCCCGTCCCTGACGCGCGAGCCGGATCGCGGTCGACATGTTCGGCAGGCTCGTGACCACGGCGAGGACGAGCAGGCCGACGAGCGCGTGCGAGAGCCCGATCGCGTCGGCGACGACGAGCGACGTGTCGACCATCGCAGTGGCCCCCGCCACGATCGCGACCAGTGCGACCGCCATCAGCGTGATCGGCTTCCACCACGAGCCGGCATGCGGCTGCGGCAGCGGGTGTGAGAACCCGCCGCCGAGCGCATCGCGCAACACGCCGTGGACGCTCGCCGGCAGCGGCAGCACGTGGACGCGCAGGTCGCCGAGCACGAGGATCGTGATGTATGGCGCGAGGATCACGAGGACGAGCACGAGCGCTGCGATCGGAGGAAGCCCGCCGACCAGGAGCGCCGCAGCCGTACCGAGCAGCGCCAGCGCGACGATCGACTCGATCGCGAGCGACGAGCGCCGCGGCCGCACCGTCCCCGCGATGATCGCACCGACGCCAACCATCGCGGCGAGGTTGAACGCGTTCGAGCCGAGCACGACGCCGAGGCCGACATCGCGCTCGCCACGGAGGATCGCCGCCACCGAGGATGCGAGCTCCGGACCGTCGGCCGCGATCGCGGTCAGGACCCCGAGCAGCGCCTCGGTGAAGCCGAGCCTCACACCGACACGGTCGAGCCGATCGGCGAACACCGCGGCCGCGACCAGCGTCACGCCAAGGGCGATGAGGAAGCCGAGTGCGGCGAGGGCGACGTGAGGCGAGGGCATGGGAGGTCCACGCCGACCAGACTTCCCGGCACCCCGCGACAAGCCTACCGCGTGCGGGAGCTCTCGGCCCCGGGTCCTAGGTTCGCCCGCGGCGGATGATCAGATCGGCGACGAGCCCCGTCCAGCCCGTCTGGTGCGACGCGCCGAGCCCGGCACCGGTGTCGCCGTGGAAGTACTCGTGGAACGGGATCAGGTCGTGCCAGGCCGGGTCGCGCTGAAACAGCTCGCAGCCGCCGAACACCGGACGCCTCCCGTCCCCGCCCTCGAGGAAGAGGCCGGTGAGCCGTTCGGCGAGCTCGTCTGCGACCTGTGTGAGCGACAGCTCGCGGCCCGACCCGGTCGGGAACTCGACGCTGAAGGCATCGCCGAGGAAGCGGTGGTAGACGCGGAGGGTCTCGACCAGCAGGAAGTTGATCGGGAACCAGATCGGCCCGCGCCAGTTCGAGTTGCCCCCGAAGAGCGGCGTCGTCGACTCGGCCGGCTCGTAGTCGAGCGTCGCCTCGACGCCGGCGATCGAGACCTGCAGCGGGTGCGCCTCGTGGAACTTCGAGAGGGCGCGCAGACCGTGATCCGAGAGGAACTCGTTCGGGTCGAGCATCGGCCCGAGGAGCCGCCGGAGGCGCGTCTCGTCGACGATCGAGAGCATCCGCCAGCCGGGGTGCTCGGGCGAGTCCCGGTGACGCACGACGGACTGACCCTCCCGCCGGTTGGCCGTGAACCAGTTGACGCGCGCGGTGAAGGCGGGCAGGCGCGCCATCGTCGCCGGCCCGGTGGTGTTCACGGCGATCAGCGGGAGCAGTCCGACGATCGAGCGCGCTCGCAGCGGCACCACGCCGCCCTCGCCGGTGTGCAGCACGTCGTAGTAGAACCCGTCCTCCTCGTTCCACAGCCCCTTGTCGTTGAGCGCCGACGCGATCAGCGCGAAGTGCTCGAAGAACTTCGTCGCGAGGTCCTCGTACGTGGGGTCGTGGTCGGCGAGCCGGACCGCGATCTCGAGCATGCTCTCGCAGTACATCGCCATCCAGGCCGTCCCGTCGGACTGCTCGAGCCTCCCGCTGACGGGCAGCGAGGAGCGATCGAACGGGCCGATGTTGTCGAGACCGAGGAACCCTCCCTCGAAGAGGTTGTTGCCCTCGGCGTCCTTGCGGTTGACCCACCAGGTGAAGTTCAAGAGCAGCTTGTGGAAGACGCGCTCGAGGAAGTCGCGATCCTCATCGCCGGCGATCTCGAAGACGCGGAGCGCGGCCCATGCGTGCACCGGCGGGTTCACGTCGCCGAAGCTCCACTCGTAGGCCGGCAGCTGGCCGTTCGGGTGCATGAACCACTCACGGCACAGCAGGACGAGCTGATGCTTTGCGAAGCCGGGATCGACGTGCGCGAGGGCCACGCAGTGGAACGCGAGATCCCAGGCCGCGTACCACGGGTACTCCCAGGTATCCGGCATGGAGATGACGTCCATGTTGTCCAGATGCGTCCACTCGTGGTTGCGGCCCGCGAGCCGTTCCTGTGGCGGGGGAGGACCTGCCGGGTCGCCGTCGAGCCAGCGCTGCACGTCGTAGTGGTAGAACTGCTTCGACCAGAGCATGCCCGCGAGCGCCTGGCGCAGCACGCGCGCCTCGTCGGCGGAGGCTCCGTGGGGAGTCAGGTCGCCGTAGAACTCGTCCGCCTCGGCGGCGCGGGCGCGCATGATGGCGTCGAAGTCCCCGCCATGCTCGCCTGTCTCGTTGAGGCGCAGCCTGATCGTCGCCTTCTCGCCCGCGCCGACCTGCAGGCGGTAGTGCAGCGCGGCCTTCGTCCCGGTCTGCTGCGGATTGACGGTCGGGGCGCCGTAGATGACGTGGTCGTTGATCCCGTCCTTCGGATACGCCGACGCGCTCGCGACGCTCCAGAGCCGTTCGCAGTTCGTCTCGTTGTCGCAGAACAGGGCCGCGGGCGAGCCGTCGCCCGCGAGCACGCGCGTGCCGAGCTCGGCGTGCCGGGCGACGAGAAGGCCGTTCTCGAGCCGGATCGATGGCGTCCTCCCGTCGATCCCCCACGACCACGTGTTGCGGAACCAGAGCGTCGGGAGCACGTCGATCGTCGCCGCCTCCGGGCCTGCGTTCCGGACGCTGATCTGGATCAGCATGTCCTCCGGCGACGCCTTCGCGTAGTCGGCCGTGATCTCCCAGTAGCGCCCGTCCTCGAAGATCCCGGTGTCGACCAGCTCGAACTCGGGATCGAGTCTGTCGCGGGCGTGGTTCTCGTCGAGCAGCCGCGCGTAGGGAAACTCCGCCTGCGGGTACATGTAGCGCCAGCGCATCCACGAGTGCGTCGGGGTCGAGTCGAGGAACCACCAGTACTCCTTGGCGTCCTCGCCGTGGTTGCCCTGCGGGCCGGTGAGACCGAAGATGCGCTCCTTCAGGATCGGATCTCTCCCGTTCCAGAATGCGAGAGCCAAGCAGAGGGTCTGACGGTCGTCGCAGATGCCGCCGAGGCCGTCCTCGTTCCAGCGGTAGACGCGGGAGCGCGCGTGGTCGTGCGGGAAGAAGCCCCACGCATCTCCCGTCGCGCTGTAGTCCTCGCGCACCGTGCTCCACGCCCGCTCGCTGAGGTACGGGCCCCAGTGGCGCCAGGGCGCGCGTCCCTGTGGAACGAGCTGGAGGCGGTCGCGCTCTGCGCTCACGAGGCCGCGAAGAGATCGAAGTCGCCGCCGAGCACGCGGTCGATGCGCCCCGTGCGCCAGCCCGCCCGGATGTCGCGCACGAGCGGGGTCGGCTCGCTCTGGTAGCGTCGGATCACCGCGACCTCGGCCCCCGGGCGACCGGCCTGCGCGCCGTCGGCCGACGGCGCCGACGCCTCGGCCCACGGCGTCACCGTGACGCGGACGACGCCGAGGCGCTCGGTACGGCCGTCGTGCCGGCTCTCGCTCACGTGCAGGCCGCCCTCGCCGGACAGCGCGTCGAAGGCGCCGAGTCCCTCGACGTACAGGACCCGCGCCCTCACACTCATCGGCGCTTCGAGAGGAGTCGCCTTCGCGCCGCGACGTCGCGCCCAGGCCTGGTACATGGCAACGAGCTCGGCGGCGAACGCCGCGCCGTCCTCACCGGGCTCGACACGGACGAGCGCGTCCTGGGCCCGCCCGGCCTCGAGGGCCTGCATCGCGCGATCGAGCTGGACGAGCTCGCGCGCGAGACGTGCGACGGGCTCGGGATTGATGCCCACGTCCTCACCGGGAGCCAGCGCGAAGAACCGGTCGAGCAGCGAGGCGCAGCTTCGCAACTGGGCTTCGATCCGATCCATCGTCTCCGCGACCCCGAGCACGGCGAAGCGATCCTCCCGATCCCAGAAGCCCGGGCTGCTCGTGGCCCCGAGCGCAGCGGACTTGCGCTCCTGCCAGTGCGGCTCGTTGACGAGCTCGCGCAGCGTCGAGAGCGTGTCGCGCAGGACGCGAAGGTCTGCGCGGCGGCCGCGGCCCTCACGTGCGACGTCGCGGGCGGACAGCGCGCTCGTCGCCGGCGCACGCGATTCGTCGCTCGGCTCGTCCGGCTCGTCGGCTGCGACGAAACGGACGTCGAGGCGATCCGTCTCGGACGAGACGAACAGGAACTGCTCGCCGCGCGGGGCCTCCTGCATCGCGATCACGCGAGCGAGCGGCGCCAGCAGGTGTCGCTCGACCGCACGGCGCAGCGGACGGGCGCCGAGATCGCGCGTGAACCCGCTCTCGAGCAGGAAGTCGACGGCCGACTCGTCGATCTCGATCGCCCAGTCGCGGTCGGCCAGGCCCCGGCGCTGCAGGGCGGCCTGGACCTCCTTGTGGACGATGCCGCGCATGACCGTGCGCGCGAGCGGCCGGAACACGATGACGCGGTCGAACCGGTTGATCAGCTCGGGGCGCAGGACGTCGCGCACGGCACGCTCGACGCGCTCGCTCGAGAACGAGCTCGTGCCTCCCTCGCTGAAGCCGAGGGCCTGACGCGTCTCGATCGCCGAGCCGAGATTGGACGTCACGATCACGATGGTCTGGCGGAAGTCGACCGTCTGACCGGAGCGGTCAGACAGGCGTCCCGCATCGAAGACCTGCAGGAACAGGTCCCAGAGCTGCGGCGCTGCCTTCTCGAACTCGTCCAGCAACACGACGGAGAACGGCTGCGCGCGGATCCGCGATGCGAGCGACTCCCCTCCTCGCGTGTCGCCGGTGCCGATGATGCGCTCCACGCTTTCGGGGCTCTTCAGCTCGCTCATGTCGATGCGGACCATCCGGTCGGGCGAGCCGAACAGCTCGTCGGCGAGGGCGCGGGCGAGCTCGGTCTTCCCGGTTCCCGTCGGGCCGACGAACAGGAAGACGCCGTACGGTCGCCCCGGATCGCACAGACCCGCCTTCACGAGGGCGATCCGTTCGACCAGGGCGTCGATCGCCTCCGGCTGTCCGAGCACGCGCCTCGCCAGGCGCGCGTGCAGCGCGCCGAGATCGAGACGCTGCGTGTCGTCGAGGATCCGGCTCGGCATGCCGGTGATCGCGGTGAGACCGGCGAAGAGGTCGGCCCGCTGAACGGCCGCCGCTCCATCCGTCTCCGCGGTGTGCGAGACCGCCGCGGCGAGTAGGCGCGCCAGCGATCCGGGCAGCGCCATGTGAGGGAGCAATGCGCGTGCGAGCTCGAGGGCCTGCCGCACAACATCGTCGCCCGCGACGGTCGCGACGGCACGGCGCTCGGCCTCTCGCTCGACCGCGGCGTGCCCGACGCGCAAGAGCTCGTCCTCGTCGAGGACCGGCGCCGCGACCGCTCGGACGACCCGCGCCAGCGCGGGCGCTTCGCGCGAGAGCGCCTGGAACCCGTCCTCCGACAGCTCGCCGAGCACCGCCAGGCGCCCCGCCGCGAGGTGCGGCGCTAGACGATCCGCGAAGCTGCGCGGGTCGCCCGAGGCGCGCGCCGACGTCAGGCCGCTCTCGAGGTTCGGGATCAGCCACACGACGCGTCGTCCGGCGGTCGAGCTCGCCAGGCGCTGCAGGCGGCCGTCCAGCTGGTTGACGTAGATCTGTCCGGCCGCCACCTGCTCCGGGGTCGCCTCGATCACCACCCAGCCGCGCCGGCCGAGGCGGTCGAGCGCGAGCCGCAGCAGCGATGTGCGGCCGCTGCCGGCCTCGCCGTGGATGACCACCGAGACGGGCGGGTCCTGTTCGAGCGCCTCGACGATCGCATCGGCGATATCGCGGCGGGCTGCGGTCTCGACGAGGTGCGCGCGGGCCAAGAGACCACCCGTCTCGACGAATGTCACGAACGCGAGCGCCTCGCCGACCAGCGCCAGGCGCGACGCGACCTGGCGCAGCTGCGCCGCGTGGCGCTCGTCCGGCGCGGCCCCGGCCGCCCGCTCCAGGATGGCCACTACCGGCGGCGGCTCCTCGCCCTCCCAGTCCGGAAGTCGCTGAGGGTGGATCTCGTCACCCGCGTCGAGGAGGCCCGTCAGGAGCCCCGCGAGCTCGGCGCGCAGCACGTCGTCCTCACCCCACGAGGGATGCAGCACCAGCACGAGATCGTCGAGCAGCGGTGTGCCGAGCCTCGCAAGCGACCGGATGACGCGCAGGTGGTAGGGCAGCAGCGCCTCGCGTGGACCGAGGCCCGCGAGCGCGACGATCGGTCGTCGGAGGCTGGCGTCGACCGTCCGCTCGCCGAGCAGCTCGAGCACGAGCGCGATCAGCACGTAGTCCGCACCGACCGGCGCCCTCGTGCGCGCCCAGTCGAGCAGCGCTCCGGCCCTGTCATCGCGAAGGTCCGCGCTGCGCAGCAGTTCCAGGGCCTCGGCGGCCGACGGATCGACGAGCAGTGCGTCCTCGTCGCGCGCCCACGACTCGCGTGCCTCCCACGCCTGCGACGCCAGGCGGGTCAGCTCCTCGCGGTCGAGCTGCTTCTCGGCGTCCTCCGCCGAAGGCTCGCCGGGCGGAGGCTCGTCCGGGGCGGCGACAGGTCGGGGCCGCCGCCCGAGCGCTCGGGCGAGCCGAGCGCGGAGACGCCGGAGCCAGTCAGGCCGGAAGCGGATCACCCAGACCAGCGCGACCACCACGAGAAGCCAGAACGCGCCTCCCGCCGCCTGGCCCGCCGCCTCCGCTGTGATGCGATCTCCTCCCTGGCCCGGTCCCTGTCACGAGCGTGCCAATGCTATCCCGCAGCCGGAGTCTGCGACCTCACGTACTCGATGTAGCCGCGCACGTCGGCGGCCGGCTCGGCGTACGCATCGCCCAGGGAGGCCTCCATCGCGGCCATGTAGTCGTCGGCCCAGCCCGGGAAGTCGTAGTCGATCACGCGCAGGAACTCGAGCGAGGCCGCAAGGCGCATATCGGCGATCGACGGCGTGTCACCGCCGATGAACTGCTTGCCGTCCAGGTAGAACGCGCGAAAGACGTCGAGCGGCTCGGCGATCGCCGCCTCGGCGTCCTGCTGGGACTGCGCCTTCACCGCGTCGTCTGCACTGGAGCAACCCGCCTCGCCCGGATAGTGCGGGAACCCGAGCGCGGCGTACGTTGCGCGCCCGATCAGCGGGTACAGCGTGCCGACGACATAGAACATCGCGCTGTCGATCATCGCCCGCCGGGGCGGATCCGTCGGATAGAACTGGTCGAGGCCGTGCGTGTTGCAGAGGTACTGCATGATCGCGCAGCTCTCCCACATCCCACCGCGCGGCAGCCCCTCCTCCTCGATCATCGGGGTGAGGTGTGCGGGGTTCTTCGCGAGAAACTCCGGCTCCTGGGTCTTCCCCCAGACGTCGACCTCCTCGAAGTCGAGCCCTGCAGCCCGAACGAAGATCCGAACGGTCAGGTTGTTGACGCTCGGCTTCAGCGTGTTGAGCGTGATCCCCGCCATGTCATCCTCCCGATCTTTGCGTTGTCGCGGCGTTCGCGTACGGATCCTTCGGCGAGCGGTCATCGGACAGCGACGGCCGCGATCGCTTCACGAGCTGCTCGATGGCATCGGCGACGTGCACCTCGGAGATGTTGTAGTCGCCGCGCGCCACCCGCACCTTGTGCGCCTCGAGCAGCACGTCGGAATGGGTGAAGCCGAACGGCGGCTCGAAGCGGTACGACGCGAGCTCGATCAGCAGTCCGAGCGGATCGGTGAAGTAGATCGAGTCCATGAACCCGCGATCCTTGACGCCGCTGTGCGAGATCCCGCGTTCATCCAGCCGCTCCACCGCCTGCCGGAACGTGGCGTTCGAGAGCGAGAACGCGATGTGGTGGACGCAGCCGGGATCCGTCGGGGTGCGACGCGGGTCGGCCTCGCGGTCCTCGTTGGTGAACACCGTGATGAGTCGGCCATCGCCCGGATCGAAGTAGAGGTGGCTCTCCGACGCGTTGTCGAGGTTCGGCTGCTCGAACACGAAGGGCATGGCCAGCACGCCCTCCCAGAAGTCGATCGACGTCTGGCGGCCGGCGCCCGAGATCGTGATGTGGTGGACGCCCTGGCTCTGGAGCTTCTGCATCGGCAATCAGCCTCTCAGTGGTCGACGAGCTTCGACTTGTACTCGCTGCGCTCCAGGCTTCCCCAGGGGACGAGCTCGATGCGAGTCTGCACGACGAGCACGCTGCGCAATGTGTCACGAATCGCCTCGGCGAGCGCGGGGTCGGCGATCGCATCGCGTGCGACCTCGACGCTCACGGGCAGCGGCGGCTCCTGCTTGACCCCCTGCGTCGCGGGTCGGACGAGGATGTTGCCGCTGACCTGCGGCATGAACGTGGTCACCACCTCGCGCACGGCGGACGGAAACACGTTGACGCCCCGGACGATCAGCATGTCGTCGGTTCGCCCGATGCAGCGGACGCGCGGACCGGTACGGCCGCACGGGCACGGATTCGTTCGGACGTGCACGTGGTCGCGCGTGCGGAAGCGCAGGAGCGGCGCCGCGCGATGCCGCAGATGGGTCAGCACGAGCTCACCCGTCGCACCGTCCTCCAGCTCGACGGCGCTTCCCGTCTCGGCATCGATCAGCTCGGGGTGCACGAAGCCGCGCGCGCCGAGGTGCATGCCGTCCTGCTCCTCGCACTCTCCCCAGAGCGACGGGCCGATGTCGCCGATGCCCATCGCCTCGGTGACCTTCGCGCCCCAGCCGTCCTCGAGCCGCGCGCGGAAGGCCGGCTCGCCTCCTCCCGGCTCGCCGGCGACGAGCACGCGCCTGACGCTCGAGCTGCGAAGGTCGAAGCCGCGTCCCTCCGCCCACTCGATCGCGTAGGCCGCATACGACGGCGTGAACGCGACCGCCGTCGGTCGCAGGAGCTCGATCGCGAGCATCAGCCGGTCGGTGTTCCCGACACCGACCGGTATATGGCAGAGGCCGGCGCGGTCGAACGCGGTGAGCGCAGCGCCCGCGACGAAGGGACCCGCCGTGTAGGTCGAGACGAAGCGCTCGCCGGCGGCGACGCCGGACGATGCGTAGCTCCGTGCCGAACCGGTCACCCAGTTCTCGAGGTCGCCCGCGGTCAACGGGATGTAGCTCGGCGTGCCCGTGGTACCGCTCGTCGAGTAGATCCGCACGATCTCATCCGGCGCGGCACAGAGATGGTCGCCGAACGGGTTGTCAGCGGTGGTCGTCGCCTTGAGCTCGCGCTTCTCGGTAAGAGGCAGGGCGGGCAGGTCCGCGAGGCCGCCGGCCGAGCCCGCATCCGAGATGCCCGCCTCGGTCAGCTTCCTGCGATAGAACGCCGAGCGCTCGAAGAGGTAGGCGATCTGCTCGCGATAGCTCGCGTCGTCGATTGCGAGCTGCTCGTCCCATGGACGCGACTCGACGTCGGGTGCCAGCATCATCCGCCCTCGGCGTCCGCCTGGCGCACGTACGCGACGGAGCCCTCCGCCTCGCCCGCCATCAGGAACCCGACCGGGTTCTCCCGCTCCTCGGCGAGGTGCGCCAGCAGGCCGGCCGTGCGCGCGAGCAGCGGGATCGACTTGACCGTCACCGGTGCGAAGCCGAGATCGAGCAGCACGGCCGCGATCGGCATCGCGACGTTCATCGTCAGCGGCTTCTCCCACGCGGCCGCCACGGCATCGCGGAACAACCGCGCGAGCAGCGTGTGTGGGCCACTCACAGCGCGTGCGTCGGCGAGCTCGAGGATTCGCTCGGCCCGCGGATCGAGCGGTCGGTGAACCGGGTGGCCGAACCCCGGAGCCTTGCCGCCGGACGCGTGGATCGCGCGCGCCATGTCGTCGGCGACCTCTGCTGCCGCCTCACCGGAAAGCACCCGCGCCTGCGCCGCCTCGAGCAGCAGGGCACACAACTCGGAGGTGCCGAGGATGACCGGGCCGCAGCCGAGGATGCCTGCCGCGAGGGCGCCCTGCAGCGATCCCGGGTCGGCATCGAGCGTCATGCGAGCGGCGACGTTGGTCGGCATCATCCCGTGCTCGGCGATCGCGATCAGCAGCAGGTCGAGGAAGTAGCGCTGGTCGTCGGTCGGCTCCCGCCCGGTGAGCAGCAGGTGGAAGTACTCCGTGAAGCTGAGCCTCCCCATCAGGTCCTCGCAGAGATCGCGTCCCCGCACCTCGACCCGGTCGGGGTAGGCCTGGCAGATGTGGCTTACAGGGTCTCCGGTCTTCCCGATCTGCATGCATCCCCTTCCGTCGGATCCGAGCCCCCGGCCCGCGGCCGCTCTCGATGGTAGCCGCTTCCAAATGACGCGCTGAGCGAACGTTCGTTCACATTCGCGCTTGACGCGGTCGCCCGATCGTTCGTATCGTGTGGGTATCGCGCGCGGCGAAGTCGCCGTCGCGGAGGCGTTGAGGCCTCAGGACTTTTAGTCCTGGGGCCTTTTTTTATGGGCAAACGAGGCGGCACGGGCGCAAGCGTTGCTTGGCTCCCTCGGAAAGGAGAGTGAATGCTCTACCCAACGTGGCTGAACCCGGGCGACAACGCGTGGCAGATGACAGCAGCCACCCTCGTCGGCCTGATGAGCGTTCCGGGCCTCGTCGTCCTGTACGGCGGGGTGATGCAGAAGCGCTGGTCGGTGAACAGCATGATGCTCGCGTTCATCGCCTTTGCCCTCGTCCTCGTAATGTGGGTGCTCTACGGCTACAACATGGGCTTCGGGCATCCGATCCACTTCGGCGGATCGGACTCGGGCTTCTTCAACAACCTCCTGGGTAAGCCCGGGGCCGTGTTGAGTGCGCACGACCTGCAGGGACAGGGGAACATCCCCCTGATCGGGAAGGTCGACTTCCCGCAGTCGTCGCTCGTCTACTTCCAGCTCGTGTTCGCTGCGATCACGCCGATCCTGATGCTCGGCTCGGTGCTCGGTCGCGTCAACTTCAAGGCCTGGATCCCGTTCGTCGTGCTCTGGTCGACGTGCGTCTACACGGTCAACGCGTTCCTGATCTGGGGCGGCGGCTGGTTCGCACAGCACGGTGCAGTCGACTTCTCGGGTGGCTACGTGATCCACCTCGCGGCCGGTGTCTCGGGCTTCGTCGCCGCATGGGTGATCGGCCCCCGGCTCGCACGTGACCGCGAGATCGACGCGCCGAACAACCTGGCGATGGTCGCCATCGGCGCCGGACTCCTGTGGCTCGGCTGGAACGGCTTCAACGGCGGCGATCCGTACAACGCCGGCGCCGACGCCTCCTCGGCAGTGCTGAACACGAATGTCTGCACGGCGGTCGCGTTCCTCGTGTGGGTCGGCTGCGACTACGCCACCAAGCGCAAGCCGTCGCTGATCGGCAGCGTCAACGGCATGATCGTCGGGCTCGTCGCGATCACGCCCGCGGCTGGTTTCGTGACCGGTTGGGGGGCGATCGCGATCGGCGCGATCGCCTCGGTCGTCGTGTACGTGGCGTACAACTACCTCGCCCTGCTTCCGCCGTTCCGCAACGTGGACGACACGCTCGGCGTCGTCTTCACGCACGGATTCGCAGGCCTCCTCGGCGGCCTGCTGACCGGCCTGCTCGCAAGCTCGGCGATGGACATCACCCCGGGAGTCTCGGTCAGCGGTGGCTGGCACCTGTTCAAGTGGCAGCTCTTCACCGCGCTCTGGGTGATCCTCTTCTCGGGGATCGTCACCTACATCCTGCTCAAGCTGGTCGGTCTCGTGATACCGCTTCGCATGAGCGAGGAGGACATGGAGATGGGCGATCTCGCGGTCCACGGCCACGAGGTGTACCCCTCCGACATCCCGTCGCTCGGGTTCCCGTCCGGCATTCCCGCAGCGGTGCCGGTCGCAAGCGGCGCAGGAGCTCCGCCCGCATAGGCGCGACAATGGCGGGGATCGCAGGCGCCACGTCCTGCGATCCCCGTCGCCCTCTCCTGCACGCCCACCCGTTGCTCCTTCGACCCCTGCCAGAGGCAGACCGAGAGGACCCCGATGGCCACGAAGATCATCGTCTCCTACGACGGCACCGACAACGACCGCGACGCGCTCGCGCTCGGGAGCCTGCTCGCGAGCGCGGGCGCGACGCTCGAGCTTGCCTACGTCCGCCATGCGCACGAGGCCAAGAGCGGTCGCGAGCGGCTCGCCGAGCAGGAGGCCGAGGCTCTTCTCGAGGCCGGCGCGACCGCCCTCGGGGACGAGGGCATCCCGCGCCACGTCGTCCTCAGCGCGTCCACGCCGGAGGGGCTCCGCCAGCTCGCGGTCGCCGAGCACGCGGACGTGATCGTGTTCGGCTCCGAGTATCGGACGGCACCGGGACACGTCGACCCGCAGGCCTCCGCACGGCGACTGCTCGACGGCGGGCCGGTCGCGCTGGCGTTCGCCCCGGCCGGGTTCGCCGAGCGCAGCGATTTCGAGATCCGCGCGATCGCGCCGATCGGCGAGGACGGCGACCCCTGCACGCTCGAGACAGCGGAGGGGATCGCGTCGGATCTGGGCGGCACCGTCACGCTGCGCCCGAACGGCAACGTCGACCTGGTGGTCGTGGGTTCCAAGCCCGGCACGGTCACGGGCCGGGTCACGATCAGCGCGGCGGCCGAGTACCTGATCGAGCTCTCCCGCTGCCCCGTGGTCGTCCTTCCGCGAGGCGTCGCGGTGCGCTTCGGCTTCGGCCTGTAGGCTCGGCAGGGACGTGCCCACCGAGTCCAGGCGCTTCCAGCGGCGAATCGGTGCGCGCGACCGCTGGTTCCTCGGGCTGCTCGCGTGCGCGCTGCTGCTGTGCGCCGTCGGGGCATTCGTTCTGATGGGTGACGGCTCGAGCTCGAGTGCCGACGCCCGCTGCGTCAGCACGCGGCGACCTGGATTCATGGGAGCGGCGACCTACACGTACTGCGGCAAGGACGCCGTGGCGTTCTGCCGCCGGGCGCCTGCCGGCGACCGCGACCTGGCCTCGCAGTGCGCACGTCTTCGCGTGCACGCACGCAAGCCGTAGTTCCGGCATCACGTATCAGAGCCGGGCCTGGGGGCTCAACCCATTGCGGGGTGGGATCAACTTTGAGATGATTCGCACGAGGGAGGGGGGAGCTCCGTGCCGAACAGGCATGCGTGGCACGCGATCGCACGAACGCTGGGAACGGTGATCCTCGCCGGCCTTCTCCTCGTCGGCGTGCGAGCCTCCCGCGCGATGGTCGCCGAGGGTGCGACACCGGGCCAGATCGCCCTGGATCTCTGGCCGGCCGGCCAGGGGCGGATCGACGTCGCGCAGAACGGTGTCAACGTCAGCTCGTGCGACTTCACCGTCATCCTCGACATGGGCTCGCGGTGCGAGGTGCAGGTCGCAGCGGGTGTCCCGGTCACGCTCACCGCTGTCCCCGAACCAGCGGCGACGCTCACCGACGACGAGAAGCTCAAGGCGCCCGACTACCCGGTCGCTGATCCGGCGTTCGTTCGCTGGAGCGTGTTCGGATGCGACGGCACGGGCCCGTGCACCTACACCCCCGAGGACGGGGACTGGGTCGAGGCGATCTTCACTCCACTCGAGCTGGAGGTCGGAGTCGTCGGATATGGCCTGGTCGTTGACGCGGCCGACGCCGACGCGCTCTCGTGCGACGACACGGTGTTCTTCATGAACGCGATGACGACCTGCCACGGTCTCTACACGGCGGACTCGTCGGTCGTGCTCGAGGCCACGCCGGGGATGGAAGACCCGGGCCCGACGACGTGGAGCCAGGGGTGCGCCCCGGAGGGCGGCAACCCGACGAGCCCCCGCTGCACCGTCACGATGAGCAACATCCGGACGTTCGCGGTGGTCGGCTTCCCAGGCGACGGAAATCCCTTCCCATTCCCCTTCAACATCACGCCCCAGGTGCGCGTCTCGCTCGGCGGTTCGGGCACCGGACGGGTCACCGGAACCGGCTTCGACTGCGGGAGCGACTGCACGAAGAAGCTCGCCTACCAGTCCCCCGTCACCCTCAACGCAACCGCTGCCTCGGACTCGCACTTCGTCGGCTGGCAGGGTGTCTGCTCCACGAGTCCGGTCTGCTCCTTCGACGCGGGATCCGCGACGGGCGTGAAGGCGATCTTCGACCGTACGACGGCGCCCCCGCCGCCGCCGCCCACCGTCACGACGACCGCAGCGTTCAGGCCGAGGCTTCAGAAGGCCGTCATGCAACACATCGGCGGCCATCGAGTCGTGGTCGCGACGCTCGTCGTCGACCGCCCGGCGTTCGCGACCCTCCGCCTCCTGCGCAACGGGCGAGCCCGCGCCACCACGCACTGGAACCTGCGCACGGGACGGACGCTCGCGAGGCTGCGCGTTCCCAGGACGCTGATACCCGGCCGCGCCAAGCTCCAGGTGCGGGTCGTCGCTAGCACTGCCGTGCGGACATTCACCACTGCGGTCAAGATCGGACGCTGAGGCGATGGCGCACGGCAGCAACCGGGCGAGGCGGGCGGTCGTGATGGTGCTGCTGTCAGGCCTGCTGCTCGGAGGTGTTCGCGCGTCGCAAAGCGTCGTCGCCCAGGGTGCGACGCCCGACCCCCTGACGCTGCGCCTCTGGCCTGCCGGGCAAGGAAGGATCGACGTGACGCAGAACGGAGCGCCCGTGGGTACGTGCGACTTCCTGTATGTCATCGACAACGAGGACGCGTGCCGTGTGGAAGTCGCTGCCGGCACCCCCGTCACGGTCACGGCGTCACCCGAGCCCGACGCGCAGTTGCTCGTCCCGCTGGAGCAGGCCGCGCTGCCCGACTTTCCCGTTCCGGATCCGTCGTTCGTGCGGTGGACTCGGTCCGAATGCGTCGGGACCGGCCCCTGCACCTTCACTCCTGACGGCGACCTCGACTGGGTCGGCGCGGTCTTCACCCCTCTGCAGCTCGAGGTGGGCCTCGATGAAAGCGTCGCCGGCACGCGCAGCGTGGGCGTGGTGAGCACCACAGGCACGCTCGCCTCCCTTCCATGCGGCCCGACCGCATTCCCGGACGGCACGTCGGAATGCCACGGCGCATTTCCGGCCGACTCCTCCATCGTGCTCGCAGCAGTGGGAGAGCCGGGCGGCACATGGGGACCCGGGTGCTCTTCGGTCGCCGGTGTCCCGCCGCAGTGCACGGTCGTGATGAACAACATCCGGACGTTCGCCACCCTGGCATTCGACGGGCTCGCCGCACCGAGCTTCCCGTTCAACATCACGGCCCGGCTGCACATCGCGCTCACTGGCTCGGGACACGGTCGCGTCACCGGAGGCGACCTCGACTGCGGCACGCAGTGCACGAGTGACTCGGTCTCATACCAGTCACCGGTCACGCTGACCGCTGAGGCCCAGCCGGGCTCGCACTTCGTCAGATGGGAAGGAGTCTGCTCGACCGATCCCGTGTGCACGTTCAGCGGCGGCTCCGAGACACGCGTCGGGGCGGTGTTCGACGGTCCCGGCGGCACCACGACGACCACGACGACCACGACGGTCGTCGCGACGACGCCGGTCGTGAGGACAACCGGGACGACCCCATCCGTCACCACCGCGATCGTCGCGAGCGCGTTCAGCCCGAGGAT
The DNA here is from genome assembly GCA_963717155.1 of uncultured Actinomycetes bacterium. Taxonomy (GTDB): domain Bacteria; phylum Actinomycetota; class Thermoleophilia; order Gaiellales; family JALYLC01. The sequence continues at coordinate 5,051,223 of OY970326.1, read as the reverse complement.
CCAGCAGGCCGCTGCGAAACGCCTGGCAGGCCATCGCGTCGTTGTCGTGACGCTCGTAGTCGACCGCCTCGCACGTGCGACGCTCCGGCTGTCGCGACACGGTCGAACCATCGCCTCCACCGACTGGAAGCTTCACCCGGGACGTACGTTGGCCAAGCTCCGCGTTCCGAAGGCGCTCAAGGCCGGCCGCTGCCGGCTCCAGGTCCGGATCGTGGCCGGCAGTGCGTCCAGGACGCTCACGACCGAAGTCAAGATCGGACGCTGAGCCGGATGGCCGCGCCTCAGCGACGCAAGAAGACGACGCGAGCGGCCGCCGCCGCCCCCGCCGCTGCAGCTGCCGCTCCAACAACGCCTGCAGCTTCGGGCGATGGTCGCACGATGCGGCTCGCCAAGCAGGCCACGGTGATCGTGGGACTGGTGTCCGGGACGGTCGGGTTGCTGTTCCTGTTCGTCCCGAGCCTGCGGCCGGGCGGCGGCAGTGACGCGCCGCAGTCGGCGCGGATCAGCGGCGTCAAGCTGAACCCGCGGACGACGAAAGGCCAGTTCCTCGACTACTCCGACAAGTCGAAGCTCGGCTTCACCGAGAAGCAGCTCGCCGTCGTCGGCGCGTCGATCTTCGCGCGCATCGAGATCAACGGATACCGCGGCAAGTCGCTGACGCTCGAGCGTCAGATCGTCGACACGAGAACGAACAACGTGGTCGGAACCACACGCGACTACGACGTCAAGCCGCCCAAGGATCAGGTCACGAGCCGATGGTCGGACTGGATTCCCCTCCGAAAGGGATCCGGCAGCTACGTGCTGATCCTCAAGGTGTACGACGCGCGCACCCACCTCTCGCTCGCCTGTGGGCAAACCGACCCCTTTGGCGGGCTCGCCGCCAAGACGCCCACGAGCACCGTTCCACAGATCTGCGAAGGCGACGGCTGACCGCCCGGTCCACGTCGCATCGGCGTACGTGAACCGGGCGCTCGCGGTTCGAACGATCTACTGCTCGTAGTGCTCCACCACGTTCGCCGGGCGGATGCCAGACGAGTCCGGGTCGAGATGCGCGTCGCGCAGCGCTCGTCGCTGGCGGAGCAGGTCCCAGCACTGATCGAGCGAGATCTTCAGCGCCTCGGAGCGCCGACGGTCGTCCTCGTTTCCCTCGCCGGCTGCCTCGCGCTGCCAGAGCTCATGCTCCTCCGCCACGAGCTTCTCGATGTTCGCGTGGATCTGATCGTCGTTCATCACTCCTCCTGACACGTCGCACTCTCACTGCACGCTATGCGCACTGGGATTCGCCCGGCGTTGCATGTCGATCAGCTGGGGCACTTCGCGGTACAACTTGTACTCGTGGCTCGGGCGCTCACCCGCATCTCCTTGTTCTGGCGAGTGTTCGGCGCAAACGCGCTGCTGTTCGTGATCGTCGCGGCGCTGCTCATCTGGTCGCCCGTCACGATCAGCTATCCGATCCAGCTCTACCAGGCGATGATCGTCGTCGCCGGTCTGGCCGTGGTCGTTGTCGCCGACTACCTGCTGCTCCGACCGGTCTTCACGCCGCTCGAGCAGCTCGCCGAGCGCATGCGGAACGTCGATCTGCTGCGACCCGGCGCGCACCTCCCGCCGACCGGCAGTCGCGAGCTCACCGAGCTCATCACCACCTTCAACGAGATGCTCGATCGGCTCGAGGCCGAGCGGCGCGCCAGCGGGCGGCGGGCGCTGGAGGCGCAGGAGGCCGAGCGGCTGCGGATCGCGCAGAGCCTGCACGACGAGGTCGGTCAGGGCCTCACCGGGGTGCTCCTGTGGCTCGCCTCCATCACCGACAGCGTCCCGGAGGGCCAGCGCGCAGAGCTCGCCGAGATGGAGCGCATCGTGCGTCAGCTGCTCGAGGAGGTGAGACGCATCGCGCTCGAGCTCCGCCCGCAGATGCTGGACGACCTGGGTCTGCCGAGCGCGCTCAACGAGCTGGCCGCCGGGTTCGCTCGCCGCACGGGAATCGCCGTCGAGCGCTCCTTCGATCAGCCGCTCCCGCACCTGACGTCGCAGGCCGAGCTCGCGTTGTACCGGGTCGCGCAGGAGAGCCTCACGAACGTGGCCCGACACGCGCATGCCGCGAGCGTCCGGCTATCGCTGTCGCAGGGGGAGGACAGCGTGATCATGCGGATCGTCGACGACGGCCACGGCATCGCATCCGGCGATCTCGAAGGGAACGGCGGCCTTCGCGGCATGCGCGAGCGGGCCGTGTTCGTCGGAGGAGCGCTCGCCATCGAGCCCGGCCCCGATGGCGGTGTCGAAGTACGGCTCGAGGTGCCGTGCGCGGGGCGCGAATCGACGGAATAGAACGGGTGGCGAGCTCGTAGAACCATGCAGGAGGGCGTCGCGTGGCGCCGGAGCTCATGATCACCAACGCCTACATCTCGCATCCACTCGAGCAGCGCATGGCCGCGCGACGGGTGGCGTTCCGCCATCTCGCCGTGTCGCTCGCGCTCCTCGCGCTCGCCCTCGCGGCGGGCGAGTTCACGCAGGTCGACGTCCAGGCGCTCGCCGTCGGTGCGGCGCTCGCGACCGGCCTATTCGCGGTACTGGCCGCACTCTCGGTCGGAGCGGTGCGCCAGAGCGCGATCGACGCGGTCGCGGTCGGTGACGCACGCATCGTCGCCGAGCTGGCGCCGTCGCAGCTCTGCTCGCTCGCAAGCCGCAAGACCCGCCAGACGCTCGCGAGCACGCTCGCTCTCTGCCTTCGCCCCGCGCCCGGGCCGATGGTAGACACGCTGAGAGCGGCACGCGCCCAGGTCCGTAGCGCTCCGTACCTGCGACCTCAGATCGAGGAGGTCATCGAGCTGCTCGAGTGCGAGGAGACGTCGGTCGTCGGCGTCGCGCTCGTCCATCAGCTCGTCAGCGAGGCCGGGTCGCCGCTGTACTCCGGAACGCCGCAGGACCTTCGACGCAGGCTCCGAGGCATCCGGCGCGTGTTGGCCGCCGCGGACACTGACGTCCGCGACGACCAGTGACGCTGGATGTTCCGCTCAGCTGACCTTGAAGGTGGCCTTCATGCCGCTTGCGGCGTGGGGATCGCACTGGTAGGTGTAGGTCCCCTTCTTGAGCGTGACCGTCACGCTCTTCGTGCCCGTGAACGGGACGGTCGTGATCACCTTGTTCACGCCGGGGCCGAACAGGTGGAAGTCGTGGATCGACCCCTTGTCGTTGACGGTGACCTTGTAGGACCCCGGCTTCAGCGTCGACACCTTCTTCCCGCTGCTGGTCAGCGTGATCGTGAAACCAGGTCCGACCGTCCCGGCGAGCGGCGTCGCCGACTGGCGTGCCATCGCAGGGACGGCGAGGACGAGGCTCGCAGCCGCGGCAGCGACGGCGAGGACGAGTGGCTTTCGAGTCATGGTGCGCTCCTTTGGATAAGCAACACCCGGGGTTACGCGGCTTCGTGATGCGCGGATTCGCCCGCGCAGCCAAGTACACGCGCCGACAACATTCGAACGTCAGCTGCGTGCGATGCGGGCGATCGAGTACGCGAGGAGCCCGATGACCGCGATCGGCATGAGCCACCAGACGTCGTAGCCGCGATGTGCGAGGGCGGCGGTCGCGCCGAGCGCGACGATCACGCCGATCGCGATCCGCCAGTCGTCGCCGACGATGAAGTCGTACCAGAAGCGCGCGAATCGCCTGAGCGCCCTCACTGGACGGTCCGTCTCAAGGCCGCGACCAGCCCCAGGGAACCGACGAGCATCACCGCGAGGATGCCGACCAGCGCCGTCTCGTCGCCCGGCCAGGACACGCCCGCGCCCTCCGCCGACCAGAACGTGCCGTAGGTGGTCAGGAGCGCGCCGACCGTGAACTTCATCCCGTTCTCCGGAACGCGGCTGAGAGGAGCGCGGACCAGCAGGCCCACCACGACCACGACGAGCAGGGCGGCTCCTGCGGCCAGCGAGGCCAGCGCGATCCCGCGATGGTGCGCGCTGCCGAAGGCGAGCACGATGAAGGCGACCTCGAGGCCCTCGAGGAAGACGCCCTTGAATGCGAGCGTGAACGAGTACCAGTCGAGCCGCTCGTGCTCGAGGGCTCCAGCAGCACGCGCCTCGGCGACCTCCTGGCGGAAGATTGCGTCCTCGTCGTGCAGCGCCTTGTAGCCACCCGCCCGCAGGATCGCCTTACGCAGCCACTGCAGTCCGAACACCAGCAGCAGCGAGCCCACGACGACCCGCAACACGTTGATCGGCAGGGCGGTCAGGGCAGGACCGAGCAGTGCGACGATCACGCCGAGCGCCAGAAACGCCACGGCGACGCCGTACAGCGTGGAGCGCCAGCTGCGGGTGACGCCCACGGCGATCACGATCGTGAGCGCCTCCACCATCTCGACCGCGCAGGCCAGGAAGGCTGCGAGGAAGAGGAAGAGCGTGCCCGTGCTCACGCGGTTCGCCGGATGCTTCGCACGACCACGAATTCGTAGCCGACCGGGAGCTCGGCCTCGCGGATGATCTTCGCGACCGCGCCTACGCCGGAGGACCTAGGCGCGGCTCGACGATGGGCTGGCCCTCGCGCGGCGCGGCACCGAGATACAGCTCTGCCACGCGAGCGTCGTGCAGCAGCTCCTGGCTCGGAGCAGCGAGCCGTACGACGCCGGAGTCCATGACCGCCCCGTCATGGGCGATGGCGAGCCCGGCGCGCGCGTTCTGCTCCACCAGCAGGACCGTTCGCCCGCCGTCGTTCAACGTACGGATGGTCTCGAACACGACGTGCCGCGACTTCGGGTCGAGCCCCATCGAGGGCTCGTCCATCAGGATCACCTTCGGATCGAGCATCAACGCGCGCGCGATCTCGATGAGCTTCTGCTGGCCGCCCGACAGCGATCCGGCGTGGTCGCGCCGGCGCTCCCGGATCAGGGGGAACCGCTCGGCCAGCGCCTCGGCGCGTTGGCGCACGACCCGCTGGTCGCGGACGACATGAGCTCCGATCAGGATGTTGTCCCAGACGGTCATCAGCGGGAAGAGGCTGCGCTCCTGTGGCACGTGCACGACGCCAAGCGCGAGCACCTCGCGCGCCGAGCGACCCGTGGCCGGCGCGTCGCCGATCGAGATGGTTCCGAGGCGGCAGCGCACGAGGCCGCTGATCGCCTTCAGGACGGTGGACTTTCCCGCACCGTTCGGCCCGATCACGCAGGCGATGGTGCCGCTCGCGACCTCCAGATCGACTCCCCGGAGGATGTCTCCCTGGCCGTACCCGGCCACCAGGCCGCGAATGCTGATCGTGGTCACGCGACCCCGAGGTAGGCGTCGACGACCCGCGGGTCGCGCTGGACGTCGAGCGGCACCCCGGTCGCGATGTTGACGCCGTGATCCAGCACGATCACGGTGTCGCTCAGGCGCATCACCAGGTGCATGTCGTGCTCGACGACGAGGAACGTCAGACCGCGCGAGTGCAGCTCGCGGATGTGCCGTTCCATCGTCTCGACCATCAAGGGGTTCACCCCCGCCGCAGGCTCGTCGAGCAGCACGAGGCGTGGCTCGCCCATCAACAGCGACGCGAACTCGAGCAGCTTGCGCTGGCCGAACGACAACGACCCGGCGCGATCGCGCGCCACGCGGGTCAGGCCGAACTCCTCGAGCAGCGCGTCGGCGCGTTCGCGCTCGGCTCGTCCCAGTGTCTTGCGAAGCAGCGCGCGCAGGGGCAACTGCAGTGACACGGCCAGGTTCTCGAGGACGGTGAGCTCGGGAAAGACACGCGCTCGCTGGAAGGTCCGCGCGAGCCCGGCGCGCGCGAGCCTCGTCGGGTCTGGCCGGCGCACCCGACGACCCGCGAAGGTCACCGTGCCGGAGTCAGCCGGAAGGTATCCGGTGATCAGATTGAAGGCGGTCGTCTTGCCCGAGCCGTTCGGGCCGATCAGCGCCGTGATGCTGCCCTCCTCGACCGCGAAGCTGCAGCCGTCGACCGCTGCGACGCCGCCGAACCGCTTCGTCAGGCCATCGACCGCGAGCAACGCCGTCATGGGGCCACGATCGCCTCGGGCGAGGCCGCCGCCCCACCGCGCCGTGCTGCCATCCGGTCGGCGAGCGACGGGATGATCCCGCGGGGCATCAGCAGCATGACCACCAGGAACACGGCGGAGTATCCGACGAGGTAGAGCTCGCTCGCACCCAGCCGGTAGGCGAGGTACTGCTGCGCGGGAACCAGGATGAACGCACCGAGCGCCGGGCCCCAGAGCGTCCCCTTGCCGCCCAGATACACCATCAGCACCATCCCGATCGTGATCAATGGATCGATCGCGAACTGCGGGTAGATGAAGCCGATGTAGTAGGCCCAGACGGCTCCGGCCATCCCGACGAGACCTGCACTCGTCGCCAGCGCCGCCACCTTGACTACCGTCGTGTGGACGCCGAGCCCGCGCGCCCGGTCCTCGTCGTCGCGGATGGCGAACAGCATGAGCCCGATGTACGAGCCGCGAACCCACCAGCAGGTCAGCATCGCGAGCGCGAGAACCCCGAGCATCACGAGGTAGAACGGGAGCTCGAAGTGGGCGAGCGCGAACGGCGGCAACGGCATCGAGACACCCTGCGACCCTCCCGTCAGGGAGTGCAGGTTGAACGCGAGCTGCTGACCTACGAACACCAGCGTCAGCGTGACGATCGCGAACGTCGCACCCCGCGTGCGCAGCGCGAGCCACCCCATCGGTATCGCGACCAGCGCGACGCCGACGCCGATGACCGGCACCAGCAGGAACGGCCCGAGACCGGAGACGAGCCCGAGATGCTCGAACGCGACGGCGTTGGCGTAGGCACCGATGCCGAAGAACGCCACGTGCCCGAGCGACAGGTAGCCCGAAAAGCCGCCGATCAGATTCCAGGCCGTCGCGAGTGCCGCGTACATCACCACGAAGATCCCGATGTTGACCACCCAGTGCTCGCCGAACACGAACGGCGCGATCGTCAGCGGCACGAACACGGCGAGCGCGCGCGCGATGCCCGGACGCGTCAGCCGGCCCGTCATAGGGCGCCGCGCTCGACGTGACCGAACAGCCCCTGCGGTCGCACGATCAGCACCGCGATCAGCACGAGGAAGAATGTGAGCGAGGCCCACGTGGGCGAGATCTCAGCCGCCAGCACGGCCTCGCTCACACCCACCACGAGCGAGGCGATGACGGCACCCCCGAGGCTTCCGAGACCCCCGAGGACGATGATTGTCAGCAGGCGCGAGATGAGGTCGTAGTGGCTGCCTGGGTTGAACGAGAAGACGATGCCGTACACCGCTCCGGCCGCGGTGGCGGTCGCGACGCTGATCCCGAACCCGATCGCAGCCACACGCTGCGGGTCGATGCCGAGGAGCTCGGCCGAGACAGGGTTCTGGATGGTGGCGCGCACCGACCGTCCGAAGCGGCTGCGCGCCAGGATGAGGTAGAGCAGGGTCAGGATCACGAGCGACGTCAGGAACCCGTACACCCGCACCTGTGAGACGACGTAGCCGTGGATGCTCCATGAGTCGTTCGCGTAGCTCGTGATCGTCGAGCGGTACGTCGTCTGGTAGATCACGCTCAGCACGCCTTCGATGCCGAGCGCGATCGCCCACGTGACGAGTAGCGAGAGCTGCTCGCGCTCGTCGCTGCGCAACGGGCGCAGGAAGGCGAGCTGGAGCGCGACGCCGAGCGCGAACGAGAGCGGGGTCATGATCACGATCGACAGGAACGGGTCGATCCCCGCCCACGTGAAGAGCGTATGGCTCAGGTAGGCGCCCAGCACGATCAGCGCCCCCTGAGCCACGTTGACCACCCGCATCACCCCGAAGGCCAGCGTGAGGCCGCTCGACATCAGGGCGTACACGCCTCCGGTGAGGAGGCCGAGGATGCAGGCCTGGACGAAGAGGTGCACGAACTCGACGACCGAGCCGGCCCTAGCCCGTCCAGGCCGGCTTGGGGATCGTCGGCGGGTGCCGCGCCACGTTCGCCGGGTACACGGGCAGGAGCTTTCCGCCGACCCACTCGACGAGACTGTCGGCGCCCTTCGGGCTGCCGTTGGCGTCCCAGCTGAGGTTGCCCTCGATCGTCGGCCAGACGCCCGTGTGCAGCGTCTTGATGATGACCGCGTTGTCGACGGAGTGCGTCTTGGCCGCCACGTCCTGGATCAGCTGCCCGACCGCGTAGGCCTCTGCCGAGCCGGAGTCGATCCCGAATGGGTTGCCGCCGTACTTCTTGATGTAGGCCGCGACGAACGCCGGGTTGCCGGACGACTTCGAGTCGGGGAACCAGTCGCCGCTCGAGAAGATCCCGTTGACATTGCCGGCGCCGACCTTGCTCGGGAACTCGACGGGCGAGTTCGCGCCGTTCGACAGGAACAGGAACTTCGGGCTGAACTTCAGCTGGATCATCGCCTTGACCTGCGCGTAGGCGTCGTCGGACTGCGTGCCACCCACGACCATGTCAGGGTTGGCGGCGACGACCTTCGCGACGATCGGCGTCAGGTCGGTGGTCTCGGGCGGATAGATCGTCTTGAACACCGTCTTGATCCCGGCCTTCTCGAACTGACCGCGCATGCGGTCGGCGATCGGCGACGAGAACGGGTCGTCAAGCGACGGGTAGGCGGCCGTCTTCGGGCGCTCGGCCTTGGGCAGCGAGAGGATGTACTTGACGAAGGCGTCACCGCTGTTGAGCGTCGGCGCCGGCTGGACGAAGAACACGTTGCCGAGATGCTCCGCGAACACGGCGGGGCCACCGCCCGCCGGCTCGACGAAGGCGTAGTGGTAGCGGGAGGCGACGCGGGCGGCAGGAGCCGTGAGAAGGGTGGAGAACGGTCCGAAGACGAGATCGACCTTGTCGCGCGAGATCAGGTTCTGATAGTTCGTCACGACCTGGTTCGGGCTACTCGTGTCGTCCACGATCTTGAGCTCGACCTTCCGCCCCAGCACGCCGCCGTGCTTGTTGACCTGGGCGGCCCAGAGCTGGTAGCCCTTCATCGCGGCCTTGCCCGGGTCGGAGAAGTCGCCCGACAGCGAGAGCGAGATGCCGATGACAAGCGGCTTCGCAGCAGTCGTCCGGCTCGGCTGGGCCTGAGCTCCGGTCACCGACGCGGCAGCGAGCGCCGCGGCGATTCCGATCGCAAGCCCGATGCGCGTTCTGGTCACCGTATCCCCCTTCGGATGCAGTTGACTCGGTCTGATCGTCAGACAGGCGCGGACTATACGGAGCGTAGACATCGCCGTCAAGCCTCCTTTTTTCCCATTGCAACAGGCATTGTTCTCCTCTAAGCTCACGACTTCAGTGTCCGCTTGTCAGACAAGGAGAGACTGCAAGCCGATGGTGTGGGAGCCGATCGCGAAGCGGAAGACCTACGAGCTCATCGCCGATCAGCTGCTCGGCGAGATCGGCACCCGCCTGCAGCCCGGTGACCCGCTGCCCACGGAACGCGAGCTGACCGCGTCGTTCAAGGTCGGACGCTCGTCGGTGCGGGAGGGTTTGCGCATGCTCGAGTCCAAGGGCGTGATCGAGTCGGTCGGCAACGGGACGTTCGTGGTCTCCGAGCTCCGGAGCCCGCTCAACCGCTCGCTCGAGCTGCTGCTATCGCTCGAGGAGGGCAATCTGCGCGAGCTGTACGAGCTTCGCCGCATGCTCGAGGGCGAGGCCGCCGGACTCGCGGCCGCGCGGCGTTCGGACGAGGACCTGGCGACGATGGCCGAGGCCGTCGAGGACATGGCGAAGGGCCTGGACGACCGCGACACCTACGCCGCCGCCGACGTGCGTTTCCACGTCGCCGTCGCCGCGGCAACCGGGAACCGTGTCGCGCTGCACGCCATGCACGCCATCCGCGACCTCCTGGAACGAGCGCTGGAACAGGTGTACGGGATCCCGGGAAGCGCCGCACGCTCGCTCGAGCAGCACCGCCAGATCCTCGCCGCCGTCGCGGCCGGAGACGCCGCCGAGGCTCGCGGACGCATGCGCACCCATCTGACCCGCGTCGAGCGCGAGATCCACGACGCGGTCACCACGGGCCGACTCGCAGACTTCAGCACGCCTCCCCCCGACGACAAGGAGTAGCGCAATGGCGCGAATCGGGTACGTGGGACTCGGCGTCATGGGCGGTGGCGTTGCCCGCAGGCTGCTGTCGGCCGGCCACGAGGTGACCGGGTACAACCGCACCCGCAGCAAGGCCGAGCCGCTGATCGCCGACGGCATGCGCTTCGCCGAGTCTCCGCGCGAGGCGGCCGAGCAGACCGATGTGATCTTCTCGATGGTGACGAACACGCAGGCCCTCACCGCCATCACCCACGGGCCGGACGGCATCCTCGCCGGGCTCGGTCCCGGCAAGGTCTACGTCGACATGAGCACGGTCAGCCCGGCGGCGAGCCGTGGCCTCGCCGAGCGCGTGCGCGAGCGCGGCGCCGCGATGCTCGACGCACCCGTTTCGGGCAGCGTGATCACGCTCGAGCAGGGCAAGCTCTCGGTGATCGTCGGCGGCGACAGGGAGACGTTCGACGGCGTCGCCCCGATCCTGCGCGACATCGGTCCGACCGTCACGTACGTCGGCGGCAACGGCCAGGCCGTGCTCATGAAGATCGCGACCAATCTGAGCCTCGCGGTGCAGATGCTGGCCTTCAGCGAGGGCGTCCTGCTCGCCGAGAAGGGCGGGATATCACGCGAGGACGCCGTCAACGTGCTGACGAACAGCGCGATCGCCTCGCCCATGGTCAAGTACCGCGGCCCGTTCGTGCTCGAGATGCCCGAGGAGGCCTGGTTCGACTGCAACATGATGCAGAAGGACATGGTGCTCGCGCTCGATCTCGGTCGCGAGCTCGACGTGCCGCTGCCGACCACCGCGGCGTCCAACGAGATCCTCACCGCCGCGCGCGGGATGGGCCTCGACCACCACGACTTCGCCGCGATGTTCGACGTGCTCGCGTCCCTGTCCGGGCTGGCGGCGACGGCGCGCTGATGGCGACGGACACCGCCGCCGGCGCGACGACGCGCGAGCTGTACGAGCGGATGCTGACGATCCGCGTCTTCGAGGAGCACGTGAACGAGCTGTACACGAGCGCGAAGATGCCGGGCCTCGCCCACCTGTACAGCGGCGAGGAGGCGGTGGCCGTCGGCGTCTGCGCCGCGCTGCGACCCGACGACTACATCACGAGCACCCACCGCGGGCATGGGCACTGCCTGGCCAAGGGCGCCGCGATCGACCGGATGTTCGCGGAGCTGCTCGGCCGCGAGGCCGGCTACTGCCGGGGCAAGGGCGGCTCGATGCACATCGCCGATCAGCAGAGCGGCAACCTCGGTGCGAACGCGATCGTGGGCGGAAGCGCGGGCATCGCGACCGGAGCAGCCATGTCGGCCCAGATGCGCGGGAGCGGGCAGGTCGCGGTCTGCTTCTTCGGCGAGGGCGCGCTCGGGCAGGGACTGCTCTACGAGGTCATGAACATGGCATCGCTGTGGAGGCTCCCCGTCGTCTACGTCTGCGAGAACAACCTCTACAGCGAGTACACGCACTATCGCGAGACCACCGCCGGCAGCGTGACGGCACGCGCCGAGGCCTTCGGGCTCCCGGCGGTCACCGTCGACGGCCAGAACGTCCGCGCCGTGCACGCCGCCAGCCTCGAGGCGGTCGATCGAGCGCGGAGGGGCGACGGACCGGGCTTCCTCGTGTGTGAGACATACCGCCTGCACGGCCACCACGTCGGCGACGTCGATCGCCGGTACTACCGCTCCCGCGAGGAGGAGGCGACGTGGCGAGAGGATCGCGATCCGATCGTCCGGCTCGGGACATGGCTGCGCGAGCAGGGTCTCGCGAACGAGGACGACCTGGCCGCGATCGAGACGCGGGTGCGCGCCGCCGTGGAGGCGGGTGTGGCATTCGCGCTCTCCGCTCCCTTCCCCGACGACGCCGAGGTCGACAAGCATGTCTACGCCTAGCGCCGCCACCGAGCCGGGTGCGAGCAGCGGCGTCCGCGAGCTGACGTTCGGTCAGGCCATCAACGAGGCGCTGCGCGAGGAACTGCGCCGAGATCCGACGGTGTTCGTGATCGGCGAGGACGTCGCCGAGGCGGGCACGCCGTTCAAGGTCCTGCTCGGGCTGGTCGACGAGTTCGGCCCGGCCCGGGTGATCGACTCTCCGATCTCCGAGGCGGGGATCACGGGGATCGGCGTCGGCGCGGCGATGACGGGCATGCGGCCGGTGGTCGACATCATGTTCGGCGACTTCCTGACACTCGCCATGGACCAGCTCGCCAACCAGGCGGCGAAGGTGCACTACATGTCGGGCGGGGCGCTGCACGTCCCGATGGTGCTGCGCACGACGCTCGGTGCGACGCGGCGATCGGCCGCCCAGCACAGCCAGAGCCTGCACGCGTGGGTCAGCCACATCCCGGGGCTCAAGGTCGCGCTTCCCGCGACCCCGTACGACGCCAAGGGGCTGCTGAAGGCCGCGATCCGCGATGACAACCCGGTCGTCTTCTTCGAGGACAAGCTCGCCTACAGCCTGCGCGGGCCGGTTCCCGAGGAGGAGTACGTGATTCCTTTCGGCGTCGCCGATGTCAAGCGGGAGGGCACCGACATCACGATCGTCGCGACGAGCAGCATGGTCTACGTGGCACTCGAGGCAGCCGAGTTGCTCGCCGGCGAGGGGATCAGCGCCGAGATCGTCGACCCGCGTACCACGACACCGCTCGACGCGGACACGCTCATCGCGTCGGCGCGCAAGACGGGCCGGGCGCTCGTCGTCGACGAGGGACACCAGAGCTACGGCGCGTCCGCCGAGCTCGCAGCGGTGATCGCCGAGGGCGCGTTCCACTACCTGGACGCTCCCGTGACACGTCTCGCCGCAATGGACGTGCCAGTCCCGTTCTCGCCGCCGCTCGAGGACATGACCGTGCCAACCGCCCAGCGCGTCGTCGCCGCCGCGCGCACGCTGTGCCTTCCTGCGTAAGGGGTGAAGAGGGATGGGACTCAAGACCTTCGGCCTGACGGCGGTCGACTGGGAGGAGCGCGTCGATGTCGGGCGCCTGCGCACCCAGCGGCTCGCGCGCGCCAAGGGCCTGCTCGCCGAGTCGGAGCTCGGAGCGCTGCTCTGCTTCGACATGAACAACATCCGCTATCTGACCGCCACGCACATCGGCACGTGGGCGATCGACAAGCTCGCGCGCTTCACCCTGCTACCGCAGGATGACGAGCCGATCCTGTGGGACTTCGGCTCGGCCGCGCGCCATCACCAGCTCTACTGCCCGTGGCTCGGCGAGCGTTCGCGGCCCGGGATCTCGACGCTGCGAGGCGCGCTCGGGCCCGAGGTCGGACAGGCACAGGACGTCGCGCGAAAGATCCGCATCGAGCTCGAGCAGCGCGGTCTGCTGGGCGAGCCGATCGGCGTGGACGTCATCGAGCTTCCGGTGCTGCTCGCGCTGCAGGCGGAGGGCATCACCGTGCTCGACGGCCAGCAGCTGATGCAGCGGGCGCGCGTCATCAAGACCGAGGACGAGATCACGCTGCTGAACACCGCGTGCATGATGGCCGACGCCGCGTACGACGAGCTCTACCGCGCACTCAAGCCCGGCATGAGCGAGAACGAGTGCGTCGGGCTCGTCTCGAAGGTGCTGTACGACCTCGGCTCGGAGCACGTCGAGGGCGTGAACGCGATCTCGGGCGAGCGCTGCAACCCGCACCCGCACGTCTTCGCCGATCGGATCCTGCGACCGGGCGATCCGGCGTACTTCGACATCCTGCACGCCTACCTGGGCTACCGCACGTGCTACTACCGCACCTTCGCGGTCGGGAGCGCCTCGAACGCGCAGGTCGACGCGTACAAGCGCTGCCGCGACTACCTCGACGCGGCCATCTCGCTGATCCGGCCCGGAACGACGACGGCCGAGGTGGTCGAGGTGTGGCCCCGGGCGGAGGAGTTCGGCTTCGCCAACGAGGAGGCCGCGTTCGCCCTGCAGTACGGGCACGGCATCGGCCTCTCGATCTGGGAGAAGCCGATCTTCAGCCGGCTCGTCTCACTCGAGCACCCCGAGGTGATCGAGGAGGGCATGGTCTTCGCGCTCGAGACGTTCTGGCCCGCGTCTGACGGGTGGTCCGCCGCGCGCATCGAGGAGGAGCTCGTGGTGACCGCGACGGGCTGCGAGATCCTGACCCGCTTCCCCGCCGAGGAGCTGCTCGTGGCGGGCACGCGCTACCACGCAGTGGGGGGCCCGCTCCCCGCGATCCGCGAGACGCAGTCGAACCTCAACGCGAACCCCAACGGCGCAGCTCCGATACCGCAGGCCGACCACGCGGCGACGTCCGGCTGACGTGGCCACCGACGTGATCATGCCGGCCCTCGGCGTCGCCCAGGACACGGGCCGCGTGGTGCGCTGGCTCTACGGCGAGGGCGACCCGGTGCGCAAGGGCGAGCCCCTGATCGAGATCGAGACCGACAAGGTCACGGTCGAGCTCGAGGCGCCCGCGGACGGCACGCTCGTCGCGGTCAGCGCGCACGCCGGCGACGACGCTCCGGTGGGGAGCGTGATCGCCCTGATCCTTGCGCCCGGAGAGGTGCGCGCGCACGAGCCGGGCACGCGGCCCCCCCGGGCCCCCGCATCGCCGCTCGCGCGGCGGATGGCGCGCGAGGCGGGCGTCGATCTCGCCGCCCTCGCGTCCGACCTCGGCCGGCCCGTCCAGGCACGCGACCTACGCGTCGCCGACGGCGCAACCGCAACGGCCGAGCCGCCGGCGCCCGCGGTCGACGAGCCGCGGATCTCGGTGGTCAGCAGCGGGTGGCGGACGATGGCCGAGCGGACCGTGTCGAGCTGGACCACGATCCCGCACTTCACCGTCCAGCGCGAGGTCGTCGCGAGCCGCATGCTCGGCTGGCAGCGGAGCGCCCGCGAGCGGACCGGCGCTCACATCACCGTGTCCGATCTCCTCGTACGCGCGGTCGCGAGCGCGCTCCGCGATCACCCCGCGCTCAATCGTTCGTGGTCCGACGCGGGAATCGTCGTCCACTCCGAGATCGGCATCGGGCTTGCGGTCGCCCTCGACGACGGGCTGGTCGTACCCGTGATCCACGACGCGGACACGCTCGATCTCGCCCTGCTCTGCGCGCGCCGCGAGACGCTGGTCGGACGTGCCCGCGACGGGCGCCTCACCCCCGGCGACGTGCAGGGCGGGACCTTCACGATCAGCAACCTCGGCATGTACGGCGTCGACGCGTTCAGCGCGATCATCAATCCACCGCAGGCGGCGATCCTCGCAGTGGGCCGGATCGTCGACCGGGTCCTCCCGCTGGCCGGGATCCCGGCGGTGCAGCCGGCGATGACGCTGACGCTCTCGTGCGACCATCGTGTCGTCGATGGCGCCCGCGCCGGGGAGTTCCTGCGCACGCTCGCCGAGACGCTCGAGGAACCGGGATCGCTGGTGCGATAGCGCGGTCGGCCTCGCGGATGACCTCCGGGAGGCAGCTCCTACGCCGCGGGTCGTACGAGGCCGACGGGTCGTCATCCGCCGGTCGCACGTGCCACCAGATCTTCACCGCCGCGTCACCAGCCCGTAGCCCACCCCAGCCGGGGCCCGGCGAACGATGCTCGCGACATCGATCCGCCACAGGAGGCCCCGAGTTGAGACGGACACGTAGCGCAATGATCGTCGCGGCCGGCATCTGCAGCGTTGCAGCCGCGCTCGCATATGGCTCCCCGACCGGCACGAGCCAGGCGGCGCCGACAACCGGTCCCGCGCAGCACGTGCTGCTGCTGTCGGTCGATGGCATGCACCAGTCGGATCTCGCCTGGTGGGTTCGCAACCACCCGCTCGGCAACATCGCACGGCTCGTACGCGGCGGCCTCGAGTACGACCACGCCCAGACGCCGGTCCCGTCGGACTCGTTCCCGGGCCTGGTCGGTCAGATCACGGGCGGCAACCCCGCGACGACCGGCATCTACTACGACGACACCTACAATCGCGGCCTGCTTCCTCCGGGAAGCGCCTGCACGTCCGGGCAGACGACGGGTCTGGGAAGCGAGGTGAACCTCGCCGAGAACCTCGACGTCGACAGCAACTCCGTCGACGCCGGCTTCGGGATCCCGAACCTCTACGCCGGCCTGCCCTGGAGCGTCCTCGCGCTCCCCGGCGACGTTCCGACGATCGACCAGAAGATGATCGACCCGATGAACCTGCCGATCGACCCGGCCACCTGCAAGCCGGTGTACCCGCACCAGTATCTCGAGGTGAACACGGTCTTCGAGGTCGCGCACGCCGCCGGTCTCCGTACCGCGTGGACCGACAAGCACGCCAGCTACGAGATCACCGCGGGTCCGAGCGGCACGGGCGTCGACGATCTGTTCGCGCCCGAGATCAACAGCTCGGCGACCGATCCGAGCCTGCCCGCCGGTCCCGGCCCCGACTGGACCGCCAACAACCAGGACACGCAGTTCTACGACGAGATCAAGGTCGACTCGATCATCAACGAGATCAACGGGTTCGACCACAGCGGCAAGACCGCGGTCGGCGTGCCGGCGATCTTCGGGATGAACTTCCAGTCGGTCTCGACCGCGCAGAAGCTTCCCTCGTCGCCGCTGAGCGGCCTGACGCAGAACGGCGGCTACGTGCGCCAGCACGGTGACTGGGTGCCGGGACCCGTACTCCAGGACGCGCTCGCCTTCGTAGACGCCCAGATCGGGCGGCTGGTCTACCAGCTGAACCGGCAGGGCCTGCTGGCAAAGACGACCATGATCCTGTCGGCGAAGCACGGTCAGTCGCCGATCGAGACCTCGTCGCTCAAGCGGATCAGCGACGGGAAGATCATCGACGCCGCGAACGCCGCCTGGCTCGCGCACGGCGGAACCGGCAAGCTGATCGCCTTCGCGATCGACGACGACGCCATGTACATCTGGCTCGGCGACCGCTCGCCCGCGGCGCTGTCGTTCGCGAGATCGTTCCTGCTCGGCTACTCCCAGCCCTCCTCGGCGAAGGCGGCGACGGACTACCAGGGGAATCCGATCGGGTTCACCTCGTCGGGCCTCGCCCACCTCTACAACGGCCCGGCGTTCTTCGGGGTGCCCGCAAGCGACCCGCGTGTCCCCGATCTGGTCGGGGTCGTGCAGCACGGAGTCGTCTACACGGGCGGCACCGGGAAGATCGCCGAGCACGGTGGAGCCGATCGCGAGGATCGACACGTCCCGCTCGTCGTCTTCGGCGCAGGCGCGACCGCGAACGAGCTCTGGAATCCCGTCGAGACGACACAGATCGCACCGACGATCCTGCACCTGCTCGGCCTCGACCCGCAGCAGCTCCAGGCTGTCCAGGCCGAGCACACGCCCCTGCTCCCTGGGACGTGAGGACGGCGAAGCACGATCGGTGAAACCGGGAGGAGCCGTCGGGGTGCCCGACGGCTCCTCTCCGGGCGTGACGTTGTAGGTTCTCGCACGACGAAAGGAGTGGAGATGGCGGGCCAGATCGTGCACGTCGAGTTCCTGGCGGAGGACGTCGACCGGGCGCAGCGCTTCTGGAGCGGGCTCTTCGGGTGGAAGTTCGGGGACTCCGGCATGCCGGGGATGGACTACCGCATGGCGCAGACCAGCGAGCAGTCCGGCGCTGCGATATATGCGTCCGACTCCCGCGGCCATCCGAAGTACTACTTCGACACGGACGACATCGACGCGTCGTCGGCGAAGGTCCGGGAGCTCGGCGGAACGGCCGCGGAGAAGGCGCCGGTCCCGACCCACGGGTGGTTCGCTGCCTGCACGGACAGCGAGGGCAACGAGTTCCACCTGTGGCAGGCGGACGCGTCGGCGCGTTAGTCGGAGGCCGTGGTGGTGGGCGGCACCGTCGTCACCGGCGCGGTCGTGGTCGTCACGGGCGCGGTCGTGGTGGTCACCGGGACGGTCGTCGTTGCCGGCGGCGGGGAGCCGTTGGCGTCGGTGCTCGTCCCGCCCGAACTGCCGCCGGCTTCGCCGCCGTTCGACCCGTCGCCATGGTCGCCACCCTGCGTGGTCGTGGGCGAAACGGCGACGGGCGTCGTCGTCGGTGCCAGTCCGCCAC
The DNA here is from genome assembly GCA_963717155.1 of uncultured Actinomycetes bacterium. Taxonomy (GTDB): domain Bacteria; phylum Actinomycetota; class Thermoleophilia; order Gaiellales; family JALYLC01. The sequence continues at coordinate 5,033,249 of OY970326.1, read as the reverse complement.
CGTCCGGCTGCGACCCCCCCTGGTCCCCGGAGCCATGGTGGTGGTGTCCGCTCCCCTCATGATTGTCGCCGCCCGGGCTCGAGTCGGTGCCCGAGCCGGACGATCCGGAGCTGCCGTCCGAGGAGTCGCTCGCGTCGCCATGCCGGCCCGACTGCGAGGGGGCCTGCGAGCCGCCAGCCTGCGAGCCACTTTGATCGTCGTGCCCGGACGGGTGGTCGCCGCCGCCCGAGCCGGAGCTACCGTCGCGGACGCGGTGACCTCCGCTCGAGGCTCCGTGGTGGTCGTGACCGGAGCGAGTTGCAGCCCCGGAGCCGTGTCGGGACGATGCCTTTGCGGCTCCTCCCCGCGCCGCCGGCTTCGCGGCAACCGCAGCCTTGTAGACCACGTTGCTGCGACGCGGAGCCGACACCGGGGGCGCGACCGCAACCATGGTGCGACTCGTCGTCTCGGCCACGGACTGCACGACGTGCGCCTGCCCGCCCCTCGTGATCGCAGCCGCCGAGCGATGGTGGGTGAGATGCGTGCTGCGGATCGCCTGTCCCGCCACGCCGGCTGTCAGGAGTGCCGCCGCGACCACGGCCGCGGTCTTCGCGAGCAGCGGGGCGGCGGCGGCCTTGGCCGTGAGGACGGCGACGATCCCACCGCCGCCCGATGCGAATCCCGGAAGCGAGTCGGCAAGCCGCTCGCCGATGACCGCGATGGGCGCGCGCGATCCGGCCATTGTCTCGGGCGCTCGCAGCGCCCGGCGGACGCCGCGGCACACCGGGCATCGCAGCAGATGGACCTTCCCGGCCCGATCTAGCGAACCCGCTTCGAGCGCGGTGCGCGTGGCGGCGCATCCGGCTGCCGGCTCGAGCCCGCCGACCGCGAGCACCAGGCTGCGCCGCGCGCGTCCGGCTAGGCCGTCGACATCGCCGGCAGTCACCCCGAGGGCCAGGGCCACCTCGCCGGTCTCCAGGCCGAGCCACTCGCGAAGCACGAACGCCTCGCGCTCCGGCTCGGGAAGTCCGCGCAGGGTACGTCGCGCGGTGCGCATCTCGTCTCGCACCTCGGCGGTCTGCTCGACGCCGTCGAGTGCGGGCGCGTCGACAGTGCCGTCGAGCGACCCCACTGCCGGCATCTTCGCGGTCTGGCGCAGCCGCCCCATGCACTCGTTGCGCGCGATCCGCAGGACCCAGGCACGTGGTTCGAGCACGGCGGTACCGACCCCGAGGGCCGAGTGAACCGCCAGGAACGTCGCCTGGGTGGCATCCTCTGCATCCTCTCGTCGCCCGAGCAGATGCCAGGCGAACCGGAACACGGTTCGGCCGTGGCGTTTGTACAGCACTTCCGTCGCGCGACCGGGGTCGCGGGGCAAACGCGCGGCGCGCCCCGCCCCCGGACGAACCGGGGACGGGGCGGGCGCCTGACTCGGCGTCGGGTGGGCCACCACCTACCTGACTCTAGTCGCCGCCGCCAGATCCATCGCCAGAGCCATTGCCGCCGGAGCCGTCATGGTGATGGTGACCGCCCCAGTCACCCTGGGGGCCCGTGGGGCCTGTGGTGCCCTGGTTGCCCTGGTTATCCTGGTTGTCCTGCCCCTCCAGCCGGACGAGCGTTGGCTGGCCGCCCTGCGTCGTCGAGGCTGTCCCCTTGGCCTCGACTTGATCGCCCACGACGACGCCCGTCGGGCCGAATCCGGCCGGGATGACGAAGGTGACGTCACCGTGCTCGTCGGCGATCGTGATGGAGCCGTCCGCTCCGCCTGTCGGACCGGCCTCGGTGACCGCCGTGACCGGACCCTCAGCCTTCACGAACGAACCGGGAACCTGTCCGTGGTGGTCGCCCTCGACGTGCAGTGAGACCAACGTGAGCACGATGCCGTTCGGGTTCGCCGGATCAGGGCCGAGGGAGACGCGCGCCTCGACCTGCGTGCCGACTGCGAGCGTCGGGATCGTCTGGCCGCCGAGCGCGATCGTGAGGCCCGAGGTGAAGCCGAAGACGTTGAGCTTCAGCGTCGTGGCGTCCTGCGAGAGCACGGTCCCGCGCACCTCAGCCGACGGCGCCTGCTGGTCCTCTACCTGCACATCGCCGTGGTTGCAGGAGAGCGAGGTGGGGCCGACCTGGACGTTCGCCGTGACCTGCTGGCCGACTGCGGGCGGCGTTGTGGAGCTGACTGCGAGCACGGCGCCGTTGCCGGCGAGCGCGTACGAGCCGTGGCCCCGACGCAGCACCACGCCGTGAACCCTCGCGTGGTGCCGGTGGCCGAGCACACGGAGCTTCGAGCCGCTCAGCTGGACGACGTCGCCCATCGAGAACCGGCTCGGACTGGTCGATTGCACGCGGGCGAGCGTGCCGCTCTGTGTGGCGAGCACGAGGGCGCCGCCACGCGTGTCGCGCTGCACCACGATGCCGCGTGTCGTCGGCGCCGCGCTGGCCAGCGCGGGAACCGCGAGCGCCACGAGTGCGGCGGCCATGAGTAGACGGGACAGATTGCGCATAGGAGGACCCTCTCGTCGGGGTAGATATCACTGGTCGGGAGCTTCGGGACGTAGACGGAGGACGGCCTGCTTCAGACCGACGTCAAAATCTGACTCTGGATATCGGAGTAATACTTATGCCATGCCACGACTCACATCGAAGGGCCAGGTGACCGTGCCGGTCGGTATCCGCTACGCGCTCGGACTCGCTCCCGGTGACGACGTGGTGTTCGCCGTGGAGGAGGGCCACGGGGTGTTCCGTCGTGTCACCGGGCTCGACGCGCTGCGCGGGACGTTCGCGCTGACCGCCCGGGCCGATGCCCACCCGCTCGAGCGTCTGCTGGTCGAGGGAGACGACGCGTTCGCCCGCGATGCGGACGGCCGCCGGCAGCGGCGCGAGCGTCTCCGCCTCCCAGACGTCGTCGTCCTCGATATCGCCGGCTCGCTCGTGCGTCGCGGCGCACCGGCCACGGCTGTTGCCGACGCGCTGCGCGACGTGCTCGCCGACCGGGCCGTGCGGGTCGACCATCCCGCCGCCGTGCGCGCCGCGATCGATGCGCTTGCGGCGGGCGGCGACGCCATGCGGGCGTACGCGCTCACGCGTGGCTGACGAGGCCCGACCACGCCTACCAGCGGATCCCGCACGTCGGACAGTGCGGGTCGTATTCGATCGCGACGGCGAGATCGGGCCGCACCTCGCCGAGACGCCTGCGAAGCGAGCGCGTGCTGCGCACGTAGGCGAAGGACAGGATGCGGCCGTCGAGAGCCGTGAAGCGCACCGCCGTTCCTCGCTCGCGCGCGCCGGCAAGCTCGTCGAGTCGGAGCCAGCTCGAGTCGCCGTCGCGCGGAACCACCCCAACGCGGCGATCGGTCACCACAAGATCCTCGAGCCATACGCGGCGGCGCAGCCGAAGCCCGAGCACGGCCAGAGCTGCGACGGCGAGGGCCGACACGGCGCGCACCGCGAGCGGGACGTCAGTGGCCGCGAGGGTCACGACGATGGCCGCCGGCACGACGACCAGCATCAGCACGGGCGGAGCCCGTCGCTCGCGGAAGCGGACCAGCTCCCCGGGTTCGAGCGCGAGACCGATCGGAGGAGTGCCACGGTGCGCGTGTCCTCGCACGGGAGTCAACATACACCCCGGATCTCGTCGTCTGGAGGGGCTGGTGCCGCCCGCCTCCTCCAGCGTGGAGGCGGACGGCGACATTCCGAGTACGCGCCTCCCGCGCGAGCGGATTGCGTGAGCCGCGCTATGCGGCGGTGGCTACCGCGCGCCGTTCCAGCACGCGGCGCTCGAGCTCCTCGTAGCGAGGGAGGATCGGGGCAACGTCGATGCGGCCGGAGGTGCCGCGGATCCGGAGCGTCTGGCGTCCGAACAGCGTGCGTGCCGATCGGACGTCCGTGACGTCGTCCCACATGAGCCGGGTCTGTCCCCCGAGCGTCCAGGCCGCGATCCCGTCGTCCGAGAGCTCGAGCCGCTCGGCGCGGCGGGCAGCGGGCCAGAGCGCGCGGGCGACGAGGCGGACCGCGGAGCTCCGATCGGCGACGGAGTGCGCCATGTTGCGGAGCGGGCAGTCCTCGAACGCGTAGGTATCAGGCATGGTCACAGTCTGGGCGACGTGCATCAGCCCGGTATCCCCCGGCAGAGGTCGAACGTTGCGCGCATCGCGCCCGCCGGCTCGCCCGCGACCGTGGTGACCCGGGGGCTCGCGTGCATCTCGAGAACGGCGAGGTGGGCCGCGTCGAGCACGCGCAGCTGGCGGAGCACGTCGAGCGCCGCGACGCCGGCCGGCGGAGGCGACGACGTACCGCCACCGCCGGCCTCCATCTTGACGGCCACGCCGAGACCTCCGCGTAGCCCGAAGCACTGCACGCCTCCGGCGCCGACCTTCGACACCAGCGCAGCGGGAGCGGCGCGCATGAGATCCGTATCGAGTCGATCGCGGCCCGCCACGAGGTACGGATGGGCCATCATCGCCTCGCGTACCACCGGCGCGGCAGTCGTATACGGAGCCGGAATGCTCGCGTCGGGAGCCATCAGGCGCGCAAACGCGTAGGCCATCTCGTACACGCTGATGCCGAAGCAGGGCACGCCGCAGCCGTCGGTGCCCACGACGATCTCGTCGCGTCGCACACCGCTGAAACGTGCGACGTTGTCGAGCATCAGCTGCTGGACGGGATGCTCCAGTCGCCGGTATCCGTCACGGGTCACTCCTAGCTGGAGGGCGAGCGCGAGCATGCCGGCATGCTTGCCCGAGCAGTTGCTGTGCAGCGCGGACGGCTCCTCGCCGGAGCGCAGCAGTGCGTGTGCGGACTCGGCGTCGAACGGCAGGTGCGCTCCGCACTGGAGGTCCTCCACCCCGCACCCGATCCGCCCGAGCAGGGCCGAGACGCGCTCGACGTGCACGCGCTCGCCGCTGTGGGACGAGGCGGTCAGTGCGATGTCCTCGGGGGAGAAGCCGAACCGCTCGGTCGCACCGCTCGCGATGACCGCCATCGTCTGGAACGGCTTGGCCGAGGAGCGCCAGTAGGCGAGCCGCGCGCGCGGCTCGCCTACCGAGTGGACGAGCTCTCCGTCTGCAGATACGACCGCGATGTCGCCGCGATGAAGCTCGTCCACCATGGGACCGCGCGTCACCTCGACGAGCGGGGCGGTCACGCGAGCATGCGCTCGCCGGCCCGCACCGGCGCAGCGACGCGGTTCTTCGCGGGGGCCAGCGGGCAGATCCAGCGCTCGTTGTAGCTGCACGACGGGTTGTAGGCGAAGTTGAAATCGAGGATCAGGCCCTCGTCGGTCGATCCGAGGTCGGCGCCCTTGACGGTGTCGAGCAGGTAGCGGCCACCGCCGTAGGTCTCCTCGCCGCTGGTGTCGTCGACGAAGGGCAGGAAGAGGCCGCCGCCGTACGCGTCGAGCCAGTAGACGTCGGCGCTCTGCTCGCCTCCCGCGAGCTCGAACCAGACGCGCGCGATGCGGTAGAAGCCGATCGCCGCGTGACCGCCCGTCGAGAGCTGCTCGATCTCGCCCGCATCGGGCTCGAGCGTGCCGACGACACGCGCCGCCGGGTCGTAGTCGAAGTAGTCGAGCCCGTCGAAACCGGCACGAGACGCCGCGTCGAGCGGGGTCTGCGGATGCTCGCCGAACAGCCGATCCCGCTCCTCGACCCACAGGTGCCAGGCCTGGCGGGGATCGGTATAGGCGCGAACCGAGGCGTACAGGGCGAATACGCGCCGCTTCCAGTCGAGCAGCGCGAGTGCATCCTCGAGCACGAGTGCATTCGACGTTGGCATCGGCGCAAGATACGCGTAGGCACCGCTCAGCGGACGAGCGGGCTGGGCTGGCCTTGCGCAAGCACGGCGAGGTCCGCCTCGGTCAGCTGGACGGCGAAGCGCTCTCGCAAGACCGTTCCGAGCTCGGCCCCGACGAGCAGCCGCTCGTGCCGACCATCCGCGGTCGTCTCGATCAGGCGGGTGCCTGCGATCGTTGCGCGACCCGCAGCCGTGCGGATCGAGCAGATGGTTCCGTGCATGAACAGCGAGTCCGGGGTCTGGTTGAACGCACAGGCGTCGGCGAACTCCATCAGCGCGCGCGGCGCGAGAGCGACGCTGTACTGGGGTACGCCGTCACAGATGAGATCGAGTTCGCCGTCGTCGCACCGCCGCAGCTCGAACGTGCCCTCGTCGTCATGCTGTCGACCGGCCACGTCGAGGCGCAGGGGCTCGTCGAACGACCCCCGCCCGAAGCCGACGTCGGTCAGGTACGTGACCCCGTCGACGGGCACGGCGAGCGCGAGATGCCCGAAGTGCTGACCGAGCCCGTCCGGACGGTGGACACGAGCCGCGAGCAGCTCGACCGAGAAGCCGAGCGAGACGAGCAGCGACGCGAAGGCGCCGTTCAGCTCGTAGCAGAACCCGCCCCGCGAGCGCCCGACGACCTTTTCCACGAACGCGGGCACATCCAGCACGATCGGCACGCCGAGGTGGATGTCGAGGTTCTCGAACGGCACCCGCATGCGATGGGCACGATGCAGGCGCCGCAGATACTCGAACGTCGGCGGGAGGTCGCCGGCAACACCGATCCTGTCGAGGTACGCCGTGACCGCATGCGGATCGAGTGCCTCGACAGGACGCCGCGAGTCCATATCCGCGAGTCTAGGAGACTGTCAAAGAGGCGGCGTGGATGCTCGGGGTTCTCGGAGCGAGCAGGGGCGTCGGCCGGCTCGAAGGGCAGGCTGGTGGCCTGTTCGAGAGCCGGCCGGCGTCCCTGCGAAGCCCCGGAGCCCGCTCACCGAGCGCGCACCGGACAACCGAGCGGTCATGAGCGGGATCCGGGTCGCCGGAGGTCTGGGGTCGACGCGAGGAACGAGCCCAGACCCCAGACCGCAGGACGATCCGAGGACGCCGAGCGCCGCGACCGATCTTTGACAGGCTCCTAGTCCGACCCCCGTCGCATGAGCCGTGCGAGCAGGCTGCGGCGGGGGCCGGATGTCGCCTCGCGATACTCGTCGCGCGTCGGCAGGCGTCCCGCCCGTCGCTCCGCGACCACGCACTCCACGTGGGCGTGCCGTCGCCGGCCCGCGTCGCCCTCGGGGGCGATCAGCACGTGATCGCTCATCGCGTGCAGGCGGTGTCTGCAGAACGGACACGTGTAGGTCGCGGGCTTGTGGCTGTGCGCCGGCCGCACCGCCCACCAGCGCGCGGGCTCGCCCGTGCGAGGGTCGTTCATCCCTCGATGCTAGCCCTCCTCGAGGTAGGTCCCGAGCCGAACGTCCACCTCGACCGGATTCGTCAGCGAGTGGCCGACCGGAGACGTCGACACGACCTGCCGGTGCACCTGCTGGAGGGTCGCCTCATCCGCGTCGGAGTCGATGCGAACCTCGACGTCGATCTTCGAGTAGCCGGCGTGTCCCGGCGCGAGACCGAGGAACGGGCGCAGGTCCAGCTGCCCGGACACGGCGATGTCGAGCTCGCGGATCGTGATGCCTCGGCCCGTCAACGCTGCGACGTAGCCGACGGCGAGGCAGTTTCCCAGCGCTGCCGCCACCTGCTCAACCGGGTTCGGCGCGGTATCGGTGCCACCGAGCGCGCTCGGCTCGTCCGATGCGATCGGCGAGAACTGGCGCACGGATGCGAGCGAGCGGAACCCGCGGTCCCAGTGCACGTCGGCCTGCCAGACGGTCTGAGCCCGGTCGGCATCGTCGCCGCAAGCGCCCACCAGCGCGACGACGGCGTCGAGGTCGACGTGGTTGAGGTTGGCCAGTTGGGACATGCTGCCTCCTCGTGCTTCGGTGTCGCCGATCTATTTCTAGTGTGAATGTATAGCATCAGCTAGAGTTATCTCATTCGGGCAGGCCCTAAAGGGCCGGTCAGTCGACGGTCGATAGTCGCCTGATGCCGGTCGCGATCGCCTCGGCGCTTGTGGCGCCGCTTGCTGCCGGCAGCGCGGCGATGGTCGTCGCGCTGACAGGGCTCGTGTCCGCCAAGAAGTTCCAGCGCAACGCGCGCGAGCAACGGTCGTCACGACGCCGAGCCGTCTACCGCCGGGGCATCGCGGACTGCGACATGGGCTCGCTGGCCGACGCCACGCGAGGCTCCGCTCGTCGGTTCGGGCCGCGCAGCGACCTCCTCTCGGTTCTACGTGCGGAACGGCCGGACAGGCTCGCGCTCGCGCGGGTGCGCGAGGCAGCCCGGGAGTCGGGCCTCGTGGAGCGACTCGTACGCGACTGCGGCTCGCGGAACGCCGTCGGACGCGGAGTCGCGGGCGAGCTGCTCGGCCGGCTCGGCTGCGCGGAAGCCGTCGAACAGCTCGAGCGGCTCCTGCGTGACGACGATCCCGAAGTACGCGGCAGTGCAGCGCGTGGACTCGGCGCGCTCGCCAGCCCCGAGGCCGCGTGGTCCCTGGTCGACGCGCTGCACGCCGGGCTACTGCCTTCAGACCGCGTGCTCGAGCAGCTCGGACACCCGTTTGCGGTGCACGTGCTCCTCGATGCCTTCCATGTCTCGGAGCTCGCGGCGATCCGCGGCGACATCGCCGATGCGCTGGGCCTCGCACGCGCCCTGCCCGCGCTGCACGCGATCGCATCGCTGATCCGTTTCGGGACGGAGCGCGAGCGGATCAAAGCATGTCGCGCCCTCGGGCGTCTCGCGCGCATCGAGGCGGTGCCGCTCCTGCTGGAGGGGCTCGACGACGAGGCCTGGGTCGTCCGGGCTCAGGCCGCCGCGGCGCTCGGACGGATCGGAGACGGACGCGCCGTTCGACCGCTCGAGGATGCGCTCACCGACACCGCCTGGTGGGTGCGGGCCAACGCCGCGGAGGCTCTTCGTGCCTGCGGCGAGCCCGGACGCGACGCGCTGCGCCGCGCGGTCGTGTCGGAAGATCGGTTTGCGCGCGATCGCGCGCGCGAGGCGCTTGCGCTCGAGGCAGCGCTCGCGACGTCTCGCTGCGAGCTCCCTCTCCGGGAGGCTGCGTGACCGCCCTCGAGTCCGCACTCCTGGCCGTCAATGTCCTCACGATCGCGTACTTCGCGGCCCTGAACCTCATCTACACGGTGCTGATGCTGCTCGGGCTGCGCACGGTGACGACCTACGTCAGGCGCCGACCGCTGATGGATATCGAGACGATCTCACAGTCCGAGCTCACGACTCCGATCAGCATCGTGATTCCAGCCTTCGACGAGGGACCGGTGATCGTCGACTCGGTCAAGGCCATGCTCGACTCCGGCTACCCGCAGCTCGAGGTGCTGGTCGTCAACGACGGCTCGTGCGATGACACGCTCGCGCGACTCCAGGCCGCATACGCGCTCGTCGAGGTCGAGAGAGTGCCGCGCTGCGCGCTGCGGACGGAGCCCGTCCGCGCAGTCCATGCCTGCCCCTTCGACGACCGACTGCTCGTCGTCGACAAGCTGAACGGCGGGAAGGCAGATGCGATCAACGCAGGCCTGCGCTTCGCGCGCTATCCCCTCTTCTGCACGATGGACGCCGACACCATCGTCGACGCGGACGCCTTCGCACGGCTCGTGCGGCCCTTCCAGGCCCATCCTGAGACAGTCGCATGCGGCGGCATCGTGCGGATCGCGAACGGATGCTCTGTCCGGGGCGGCAGGGTCGAGGACGTGCGGGCGCCGCGCGGGTTCCTCGCGAACGTGCAGGTCATGGAGTACCTGCGTGCGTTCCTGTGCGGTCGCACCGGTTGGTCGCGACTCGGCGCCCTGCTCGTGATCTCCGGGGCGTTCGGCCTCTTCCGACGCGACATCGTCGTCGAGGCCGGTGGCTATGACACGACGACGGTCGGCGAGGACGCGGAGATCGTCGTGCGCCTGCACCGCTACTGCCGCGAGCACGGGCGGCCGTATCGCGTCGTCTTCCTCGCGGACCCGGTGTGCTGGACCGAGGCCCCTGCCGACTTCCGCTCGCTCTGCCGCCAGCGCAACCGCTGGCACCGAGGGCTGATCGAGACGCTCTGGCGCCATCGCGCGATGTTCCTGCGGCCTCGCTACGGAGTCGTCGGTCTGGTCGCGCTGCCGTACTTCCTGCTCTTCGAGGCGCTCGGTCCGATCATCGAGATCATCGGCACCGCCTCGGTCATCCTCGCGCTCGCGCTCGGCAGACTCGATCCGCACGTGGCGCTGCTGTTCTTCGCTCTCGCCCTCAGCTACGGCCTCGTGCTCTCGTTCGGGGCACTGCTCGCGGAGGAGCACGCCTTCCGGCGGTACCGACGCTGGCGGTGCCTGGCCCGCCTCGCAGGCGCTGCGGTGTTCGAGAACTTCGGATACCGCCAGTTCCTCTCGCTCGTCCGCGTCTGGTCGATCGTGACGCTGGCACGTCGCAGGGGTCGCCGCAACTGGGGTCCGATGAGCCGCGTCGGATTCGTGTCCGACAGGCCGTGAGCGCGCCCGCAGCCGAGGCTGCGGGCGCGGCCCGGGTTCAGAACCGGTTTCAAACGTCCCGCGGCGTTCGGTGCGCCTGGATCGTCCTGCGGTCTGGGGTCTGTGCTCGTTCCTCGCGTCGCCCCCAGACCTCCGGCGACCCGGATCCCGCTCATACCCATTCGCTCATCCCGAGTGGGCTCGGTCAGCGGGCTCCGGGGCTTCGCGGGGACGACGGGTGGCTCTTGATCAGGCGTCCGGCCTGTCCTGCGAGCCACCCGACGCCCCCGCTCGCTCCAGACACCCCGACCACTCACGCTACGTTTGAAACCGGTTCTCAGCGTGTGAACGTCCAGAGGCCCGATCCCCAGACCGGGGACGTCCAGGCCAACGGCCCGACCGTCCTCTGGTCGTCGGAGAGGAACCCGCACGTGAACGTCGTGTTGTTGTTCGGAACCGGCGGGTAGGCGTAGCCGGTGATGCAGACGGTCGATCCGGACGCCGTCAGCGTGAACGTCGCGGCGCCCGACTGGCCGGCGTAGGTGATGTTCGTGGCATCGGTCGGCGTCAGGGTCGCCGCCTGGCCGTTGAGCGTCCACGCACCGGCCAGGTTCGGGCCGGTCGAAGGGAGCTCGGAGATGTCGACCACGAGCACGCCGGCGTTGACGATCGTGGGGTCGTCGTCCCAGTACGACCCCGGCGCGAGGCGGCCCGTGACGTACAACGTGGCGTCGGCGTAGCTGTCGACCTCGTTCCAGAACGCCGTGGGTCCGATCCGGCTCTTCTGGTGGCTGTGATTGACCAGGTAGAAGCGCGTCGTGCTCTTCACCTGCACCGTCTCGTCGTTGCCGGCCTCGTCAACGAGGAGCTTGTTCACCTTCGGGACCTTCGCGAACGCGTCGGTCGTGACCGTCAGGCTCCCCGGTGCCGTCACGTCCGACACCTTGCCCCAGAAGGAGAAGCTCGTCGAGCGCTTCACCGGGCAGGGACTGCTCTGCGTCGACCACGGGCACGGACTGCTCGCATATCCCGGGCTGGCAGACAGCAGCCCGACCGCGCACAGGAGCAGCACGACTGCTCCCGGAAAGTTCCACCTCACCTCTCGACCTCCGTGTCGCCCAACCGCCTGTCCACCAGGCTCTGTCCACCCATCGGGACGCGCACCCCCGAACGGCGTACCTCGATCGGGTGAAGTCGTCAGCGGCTCGCCTCGACCAGCGCAGCGAGGACCGGGTGCAGCGTGTCCCGCGCGGAGCTTCCGACCTGGGGCTGGAAGAGGGTGGCGAGGTAGAACGGGTGCCCGGGCAGCTCGAACGCCTCGACGCCGGCGTCCTCGGCGGTCGCGGCCAGCACGAGGCCGGCCGCGACGAGCCGGTCGAGCCGGTTATCGAGCAGCCCGTAGTTGCAGTAGTGGAAGCCAACGAACGGCTCGAGACCGCAGAGCGATGCAAGCCGGGTCCTCGGCCGCGCCGTCACCATGCGCTCCTCGCCGACCAGGCTGCATGCAAGCCGTCCGACCACGATTGCCTCGGCGCCCGGTTCGACCTCCTCGTGGCCTGCGCCGGAGATGCCCGCGACATTCCGGGCGAACTCGACCGCCATGTACTGGAAGCCGCCGCAGGTGCCGAGGATCGGCATTCCCTGCTCCCGTGCGACCCGGATCGCCGCGGTGACCGCGTCGTCGTCGCGGTACGGCGTGCCGGGCAGGACCCAGACGCCGTCGAACCCGTCGATCTGGGCGCGCTCGGTCGGAACCCAGCGGATCTCGACATCCGGGGGCGCGAGGGCCATCGCCGCGTCGATCTCGCGGTGCGTGAGGAGCGCGGGGTCGCGATCCCCCAGCGCCGCGATCGTTGTGGTCACCAAAGCCTCTAGCCGTAGATCGACCGACCGGCAAGCGCGGCGGCGTTCGGCGGATAGGGCTCCAGGTCGTTCATGTACCCGGGCTGCGATCGAACCCGCTGGAGCCACGCGCTCACGTGCGGGTAGGCAGCCATGTCGTACCCGGCCTCGTCGGCGACGTGCACGTACCCGAAGACCGCGATGTCCGCGATCGAGTAGCGGTCGGCGACAAGGAAGCGCCGCGACTCCAGGTGCCGATCGAGCAGGGCGAGCACCTCCTCGCCGGCCTGTCGCCGACGCTGGGCGTCCGGATCCCCCGGCACGAGCCGTCCGGTCGCGAGCCGGAAGCGCAGGCCTCCCGTCGCGGGGATGATCTCGGCCTGCTCGTACACGAGCCAGCGGATCACCTCCGCCCGCTCGAACGCGTCGTCGGGCCAGAGCGCACTGCCGTCGGCGAGGTACACGAGCATCGCGGCCGATTCCAGTACGACGCGCCCGTCCGGAAGCTGGAGGACGGGCGTGGTCCTCGCCGGATTCAGCACGCCGTACTCATCGGTCAGGGTCTCGCCCGCGAAGATGTCGACCGGGACGCGCTCGTAGCTCGTGCCAAGCTGGGCGAGCAGCAGTCGCACCTTGAAACAGTTCGCCGAGGCGGCGTAGTCGTAGAGCTTGAGACTCAAGCGTGAGATCGCTCGTCGAGGGTCCAGTAGAAGTCCGCGCCCGCGGCGAGGGGACGTGCGACCCGGCTGAGCGCGCTGCGAGCCCGTGATGGATCGAGCTTCATCACCGCGGCGACCTCGGCGGTCGCGAGCGGCTCACCCGCCCACGCGAGCAGCTCCTCTACCGAGCCGGGCCTCGGGCGCCGCTCGAGCTCGGGTGCGAGGTTCGCGATCGCCGTGTCGTAGGCCTCGACGGGGTTGAACCCGGGCACGACAACCACTGCCCCATCGGAACGAGCGATCTCGTAGCTCGGCGCGGTGTACCGCCGCTGCTCGCTCGGGCCTCCGAGCTTGTGGTCGAGGGCACGGGCCGCAAGCGCCGGTCGGCGCGAGTCGTCGATGTCGGCTTGCAGCACGGCCTCGACGTCCGGCCGGCCGCACCAGGCCTCGAGCACATCCGGATCGAGTCCGACGTCCCGGGCCGCTGCCGCGATCGTCTCGGGCTCGTCCAGCAGCGCGCCGAGCATGACCCGGACGCGGAGCCGCCTGAGCAGCGGCTCCTCGGTCTGCGGCGCGTTCAGCCGTGCCGCGACGACCGCGCGGCAGGCCGGCTCGGAGGACGCCGGTCGCGGATACGGCGCCGGATCGATCGGCATCCCGTACAGACGCTGCAGGCCGGGCGCACCCTCGGCGAGCTTCTCGGCCTCACCTTCCTCGAGGGTCAACACGATCATCCGCGTCGTCCAGGCGAGCTGATCGCCGTAGTGCCAGCGAAGGCTCATGCGCGCGGGCTCGGCCGAGAACGCGAACGGACAGGCCGGGTCGGTGAAGAGCGCGATCTTCAGGTGCGCCGAGGGCGCCCTGCTCTCGGAGCTGGTCTCAGGGGTTCGGATCGCGCGGCGCCTTGAACTCGTCGAGCTCGTGCGCCACTCCCCTGGCGCTGTCCTCGAGCGGGCCGGGGATGCCACCGCCGCTCTCCAGCGACTCCTCGCCGGTATCGGGCAGCCTGTACTCCTCGCGCTCGGCGACCTCGTCGTCCGCGGGTTGTGCGCCGAACAGGCGCCTGAGCCATCCGCCGGGGGAAGTCATCGCTCGATTGTCCGTGCTTCGCCCCGGGATGGCAACCGATCGGACTCGCGCTGTGGGAAACCCGCACCGCATGTCGGTCTGCGCACCGATGGCGGCGACGCCGAGCGCACGAAGACTTGGTGTACCCCTGACACGGAGGTCGACATGAAGGCGCTCGTGTACCACGGACCAGGCCAGCGATCCTGGGATTCCGTGCCCGACCCGACGATCATCGATCCGACCGACGCGATCGTTCGCATCGACTCGTCGACGATCTGCGGCACCGATCTTCACATCCTCAAGGGCGACGTCCCCGAGGTGACACCTGGGACGATCCTCGGCCACGAGGCCGTCGGCACCGTCGTCGAGGTCGGCGGCGCCGTTACGACGATCGCCCCGGGCGACCGGGTGCTCGTCTCGTGCATCACGTCGTGCGGACGCTGCCGCTTCTGCAAGGAGGGCCACTACGGCCTGTGCACCGGCGGGGGCGGCTGGATCTTCGGCCACCTGATCGACGGGCTCCAGGCCGAGCTCGCGCGCGTCCCGTTCGCGGACACCTCGGTGTACAAGATCCCGGAAGGCCTGAGCGACGAGCAGGTGCTCTTCCTCGCCGACATCCTCCCGACGGCCTACGAGGTGGGTGTCTTGAACGGCCGAGTCGAGCCCGGCGACACCGTGGCCGTCGTCGGGGCGGGCCCGGTCGGGCTCGCCGCCATCATGACGGCCAAGCTGCACACACCGATGCGGATCATCGCGATCGATCTCGCCGACTCGCGACTCGACAAGGCGCGCGAGTTCGGCGCGGACGTCGCCATCAACAACGGCCGCGAGGACGCGGTTGCGAAGGTGATGGCCCTGACTGACGGCCTGGGCGTGGACGTCGCGATCGAGGCCGTCGGAATACCGCAGACGTTCGAGCTCTGCACCGAGCTGATCCGACCGGGCGGACGGGTCGCGAACGTCGGCGTGCACGGCAAGTGCGCGACGCTCCACCTCGAGCGGCTGTGGCCGCTCGACGTGACGATCACCACGGGTCTCGTCGACACCCGGACGACACCCACGCTGCTGAAGCTGATCGAGGGCGGTAGGCTCGACGCGACGGTGCTCGCAACGCACCACTTCACGCTCGGTGAGACCGAGGCCGCGTACGACGTGTTCTCTGCCGCAGCGGACACGCACGCGCTCAAGGTCGTGCTCGAAGCCGCTCCCGTCGGCTCCGAGCGAGGCGCGACGGCTGCGAGTCGACTGCCGGTGGGTGTCTAGGCGTCAGACCACGCGAGCGAGCCACTCCCGCGCCGCGGCGGCCACAGCCTGGATGTCCGATCTCAGGCTGTGGTCGCCCGGCACCTCCACGACCTCCCGCAACGGCCCGGACGGCGGTATGCCGAACGGGTCTCGCGCCCCCTGCACGACCAGCGTCGGGACGCCGACTGCGTCGAGCTCGGGCAGCCGGCTCGGCGCGGGAGCTCCCGATCTTCGCGGGGGCTGTAGTGGGAACGCAAGACAGAGCACGCCGCTCGCGCCGGTCGCATCCGCTGTACGACAGGCGACCCGCGCACCCGACGAGCGACCGCCGACGAGGAGTGGGAGGCCTTCGAGCGTCCGGGCCCGCAGGTGCTCGACGACCGCAACCCACGCGAGGTCGAGCTGGTGTGCAGGCGCGGGCGAACGTCGTCCCGCGACGCGATAGGGCTGCTCGACCAGCACGACGCTGATCCCGAGCGTCCGCGCGACCCCCGTCACCGCGACGAGATCCCGCGACCCCACACCGCCGCCCGCGCCGTGGCCGAGCACGAGCGCAGCGCGGGCATCCTCTGCGGCGTGCAGGAACGCGTTGGCGCGACCGTAGGGCGTCTCGACTGCCTCGCCGTCCACTCCCCGATCCTAGTCAGTCCGGAAGCAGAGGGACCGTCAGGCCCTGGTCGCGGCCGAGCAGCACGGCCCGGGTGATCGAGCCGACCCCGAACCGGTCACGCACCTCGTCGAGCGCGGAGTCGAGCGCGGCGGCATCGGCACGATCGAGCGGGAGCTCGAGCTGCACGGCGCGCTCGTCGTCGAAGTTCGCAACGGCGACTCCGACAAGCGTGATGCCCTGACGCTCGATCAGCGGCATCGCGGCCGCGAGCAGTGCTCTCGCCGTTGCGAGGATCGGCTGGGTCTGGAACGTACAGCGTGGCAGCGTGTGCGACCGTGTCGCGCGCGAGAAGTCGTCGAAGCGCAGCCGGATCACCACGGTCCGCCCCGCGCGCCCAGCGGCGCGCATCCGGCGCGTGACACGGTCGACCAGCGAGACGAGGGCGGCATCGATGGCCGCAGGCGACTTCGGCGAGCGGCCGAGCGCTCGCTGGGCGCCCATCGATCGCCGCCGCCGACCGACCTGGACGGGTCGTGGGTCGCGGTTGTGGGCGAGGGCGTGCAGGTGGCGGCCCGAGGCCCGTCCGAGCATCGCGACGAGCGCGTCCTCGGGAAGCCGTGCGACCTGTCCGACCGTCGCGATGCCCCGTGCATGGAGCTTGCCGGACGTCACTCGCCCCACCCCCCAGAGCCGCTCGACCGGCAGCGGGTGGAGGAAGTCCAGCTCGCCGTCCGGCGGCACGACGAGCAAGCCGTCGGGCTTCGACACGGCGCTTGCGACCTTGGCGAGGAACTTGGTCCGGGCGACGCCCACGGAGATCGGGAGACCGACCTGATCGAGCACCTGGCGCCGCAGCCGCACGGCGATCTCGGTAGGCGTTCCGGAGATCAGCTCGAGCCCGCGGACGTCGAGGAACGCCTCGTCGATCGACAGTCCCTCGACAAGCGGCGTCGTGTCGTCGAACACCCGGTACACCGCCTTGCTCGCCTCGGAGTAGGCCGACATGCGAGGCTGGACGACGACGGCCTGTGGACACAGCCTGCGGGCCTGGGCTCCACTCATCGCAGTCCGGACGCCGCAGGCCTTGGCCTCGTAGCTGGCGGCGAGCACGACCCACGAGCCGACGATCACCGGCCGGCCGCGGAGCCTGCGATCGTCTCGCTGCTCGACCGACGCGAAGAACGCGTCGAGATCGGCGTGCAGGATCGTCGCGACGGTCATTACGAACACATGTTCGCACTCGGACAGGTCGCTCGGCAAGTGCCGGATGCGATTCCGGCGTTTTGCGAGACTGACGCGATGGACGCGAACGTCTCTGCCTTCCTCGCCGTCGCCGCGCTGGTGATCCTGACGCCCGGGCCCGACACGGCGCTGGTCACGAAGAACGCGCTGCTGTACGGACGCCGGGCGGCGCTCGGGACGTCTGCCGGCGTAAACACCGGCCTGCTGGTCTGGACGCTCGCCTCGGCGCTCGGGGTCGCAGCGATCGTGCACGAGTCGGAGACCGTGTTCACCGTGCTCAAGCTCGTCGGCGGCGCCTACCTGGTCTGGCTCGGCGTGCAGGCGTTGCGCGCCGCCGGCCGCGGCGCCGGCGCGAGCGGCAGCGGGTTACCCGCCGAGCGACGGATCGACTCGGGGCGCGCGTTCCGCCATGGGCTGTTCAGCAACCTCGCCAACCCGAAGATCGCGGCGTTCTTCACGAGCCTCCTGCCGCAGTTCATCGCACCGGGCCACCCGGTCCTCGTGCCGTTCCTCCTGCTCGGCGGCCTGTTCGTCGCGATGACCCTGTCGTGGCTCTCCGCCTACGCGTTGCTGGCGGCGAGGGCCGGCAACCTGCTGACCCGACCGCGCGTGAAGGCCGCGCTCGACCGCGTCACCGGCCTGGTGCTCGTGGGGCTGGGGCTTCGGCTCGCGACCGAGTCGCGCTAGTTAACGCGACTGTTCGCGCGCGCGGAATGCGCACGAGAGCCTCGACGCCGCCGCCCGGAGCGGGCAGCAGCTCCACCGAGCCGCCATCGGCCTCGATCAGGCGCCGCACGATCGACAGCCCGAGGCCCGTCCCGCTATGAGCGCCGGCGCGCCAGAAGCGATCGAATGCACGCACACGCTCGGCGACCGTGAGACCAGGGCCTTCGTCGATCACGCGCAGCTCGGCGCCCGCGGGACCCGCTGAGAGCGACACCATGATCGTGCTCCCTGCGGGAGCCACGTCGAGGGCGTTGGCGAGGAGGTTGTCGAGCACCTGCTCCAGACGACCGGGCGTTCCGAGCGCGACGATGGGGACGAGCTGCTCGCGGAGCTCCACATCGCGCTCGTCGGCGTAGGCCGTCCACGCCGCCAGCCGCTCGAGCACGAGGGGCGCCAGATCGATCGGGTCGGCCGTGGTGGGTGCGCGATCTGCACGGGCAAGCGCGAGCAGGCCATCGACGACTCGCGAGAGTCGCTCGACCTCCGAGGCAGCGCCCTCGAGGCCGGCCCTCCCCGAGTCGGTCACGTCGCGCTCGAGGTTCTCGAGGCGGAGGCGAAGCGCGGTCAGTGGTGATCGCAGCTGGTGCGAGGCGTCGGCGACGAACTCGTCCTGCGCGTGCACGAGCGCGTCGAGCCTGGCCACCGTGTCGTTGAATGCCACGGCCACGGCGCGTACCTCGGGTGGCCCGAGTCCGACGGGCGCACGCGTCGAGAGGTCGCCGCCGCCCGCCCGCACCGCTGCGGCGCGAAGCGCCTCGAGCGGACGTGCGATCGAGCGCGCGAACAGCAGACCGATCGCGAGTGCGGCAGACACCACGAGGGCGGCGATCGCCACGAGGATCAGCCAGTAGCGATGCACGCGTGCATCGACGGTCGATGTCGGATACGTGATGCGCACTGCTCCTCGAACCCGGCCTTCGGCCGCCACCGGAACCGCGACGTAGATCAGGTCGTGGCCCAGCGAGCGGGAGAACCGCGTTCCCGTCGCGACCTGACCGTCGAGCGCCCTCGCGATCTCCGGGCGGCTGGCGAACGACGTCCCACCCAGACCCGGCCCCGAGTCGTAGACTCGCCGGCCCTTCGGCCCCACGATCAGGACCCGTCCACCGGTCTGCTCCCGGTAGCGTCGTGCAATCGCCTCGAGCTGGGGCGATCGGCCGGGCGAGGCCATGGTCGCGAGGGCCACGGCATCGCGCTCCACCTTGGATGTGAGGTCCTGGCGCTCACGGCTCGCGTAGTTCAGCGCGAGCGGGATCTCGAGCACGGCGAGCAGGAAGACCGTCAGCGTGAGATAGCTCAGCAGTAGGCGCTGGCGCACGGCTCACCCGGGCGGGACGAGGCGGAAGCCGATACCGCGGACTGTCTCGATCCAGCCCGGTGCGCCGAGCTTCTTGCGCAGCGCGGCCACGTGGACGTCGATCGTCCGCGTCGGGCCGTGCCAGCTCGTATCCCACACCGCCTCGAGAATGCGCCGCCGCGTCACGACCGCGCCGGCGTCCGCTGCCAGTAACGCGAGCAGGTCGAACTCCTTCGGGGTCAGGGACACCTCGCGACCGGCAACGCGTGCCCGCCGCGTGCGAGCGTCGACCTCGAGGCTTCCTGCATACGACGGAGCAGATGACAGCTCGACCCGCGCGCCCGTCCGACGCGTCACGGCGCGCATCCTGGCCAGCAGCTCGCGGAAGCCGAACGGCTTCACGAGGTAGTCGTCCGCACCGAGCTCCAGGCCGACGACGCGATCGACCTCCTCGCCCCGTGCCGAGAGGATGATGATCGGGACGTCGGATCGCGACCGCAGCTCACGGCACACGGTGTACCCGTCGACGTCGGGAAGGCGCAGATCGAGGAGCACGACGTCGAACTCGCCCGCCGCCAGCGCCTCACCGCCCGTCGAGACGCGCTCGACCAGGTACCCCTCGCGTTGGAGCCCTTCCGCGAGCGGGGCTGCGATCGCATCCTCGTCCTCGACGATCAGTACACGCATGCCCTACATGCTGCGCGATGCAAGGACGCAGCGCCCATCTCTTATCGGAACTATGGCCGTCCCTTTGCCAAACCCTGACATTGCAGTCGCCTGCCGCTCGAGGCTCGACGCCATACAACGGCGATAGCAACGGCCCGACGCCGTCCCATCGTGTCTCGCGGCACCCACGTGGGGCATTTTCCGAACCCTTTCCAAACCCTGGCCTTGCCTGCGCACGAGCCTTGAACGGCCGGCTCTAGGGTCGTGGTCGTCCCTCTCCGAGGAGCCGCATTGAAACCTCAGCACGCCGCCATCATCTCTCTGATCCTTGCACTGTCCGTCGCGGCAGGAGCGTTCGCCGCGGAGCGCACAGCAGCGACCGCGTCGAAGGCGAGCGCGAAGAGGACGAAGCTGCCGCGCGCGCTGGTTCGCCGGGCTCGTGCGCTGGACCGCCTGGAGCTCTCGTTGCGAAAGGCGCTGCGTCAACGACCTCCGGCGCTTCCGAAGATTCCGCACTTCAAGCCGGTGCACGTCGCTGCTGCCCCGAGCAGCCCGACGCTCATCGCCTCCGCGCCCGCCGCCGCACCACCCCCGACAGCCGTCCCGCAACGCGTCATCACGGTCCGGCCACCCCCGCACATCATCACGATCCACCGGCACGGCGGCGAGCACGAAGGCGATGGGCACGAGGGCGGTGGCGGCGATGACTGACGCCACCCGGCGCCTCACGATCGTCGCCGTCGCGATCCTCGTGCTCTTCCTGAGCTGGGCGTTCATCGCGGCTCGCCCCTGGGCGGTACGGGCCGCGACACCGCCAGATCCCCGCTGGCGGGCACTGGCACAGCGCGAGGCGCGCCTGCGCCACGACGCCGTGCTCGTCCGCCGCGTCGTGAACCGCAGGTGGAGCCACTACCGCGCTGCCCTTCACCGCAGGGAGGTCGCGATCTCACGCGCACGGACGAGACACCGCAACGCTCTCGCGGCCGCAGCCAAGGCGCAGCAGGCCGCGGCACGGGCTGCCGCCGTCCAGTCGTACGCGCCGGCACCGAGCTACTCCTCCGGGTACTCTTCGGCGCCGTCCGTCCGCGTCGTGACCCTCCCGCCCCTCACGATCACCCGTACGTCGTGAAAGGCGACCCGACGCTGTGGATACTCGCTCGAGCGGCCGGCTTCACCGCCTACGGGCTGCTGACCGCAAGCGTCCTCGCGGGGCTCGTCCTGCGCTCCCGCCCCGCGCCGAGCCGGCTTCGGCCGCGCGTCGTCGCGGACGTGCACCGCCTGCTCGCGATGCTCGGGCTCGGCGCGCTGGCGCTTCACGCGGCCGCGCTCGCGCTCGACGGGGTCGCCCGGATCTCTCCGATCGCGCTGGTCGTGCCGGGAATCGCCCCGCGCATGCGGCTCGCAGTCGCAGTCGGCGTGCTCGCCGGCGATCTGATGATCATCGTTGCGGCGACGTCCGGCCTGCGGCGCCGCATCGGATTCCGCGTCTGGCGGCGAATCCACTGGCTCACGTACGCGGTGTTCGCCGCAGCCAGCGCGCACGGGATCATGGCGGGCACCGATGCCCGCCGCCAGGCGGTGGTCTGGATGTACGCGGTCGCAATCGCGGCCGTTGCGGGCGCAACCGCCTGGCGCGCGATGACGTCGCCGCCGCGGACGCGACGTCCCGCTGCCCGGCAACCGGGCTCGACGGCTGCGCGGCCGAAGCCGAAGCCGTCAGCTATACCCCATCCCGCAACCTCGACCGAGGGAGGTGCCTCCTGAGCCGCGACTGGACACGGGCTCGACATCTCGCGAGCGGGATCCTGATCGCGGCAGCACTCGTCGGGGGTGGGATCGTCGGCAACGTGCTCCTCCTCGGCAGCGCCGACCATGCGGGCGACCCCGTCGGGCATCTCGGTGTCCAGCTCGCAGGCCACGCGGCTGCGGCGACCCGGTCCCGGACGCTCGATGACGGCCCGACCGTAGTCGTGGCCGGCACACCGATCACGCCGGTGCCAACCTCGAGGTCCGAGAATGACGACTCGAGCGGAGTGCGCGCCGAGGGCCGTTCACCCGACGACTGACGGTCAGCGCGCGGCCACCCCGAGCCGGTCGACGACCGGCCCTCTCACGGGACTCGAGCCGTCGCTGCCGCCGAGAGCACGCAAGCCGTTGAGGATCGCGGCGACATCGATCACCTCCTGTGCGATCGCGCCCTGGAGCGGCGTGATGCCGCCGAAGGCGGCGACGACCATCAGCACCGCGCTCAACCCCATGCCGACGATGATCCCGGTGCGGGCTATCCCGAACGTGTCGCGGCCGATCTCGATCGCCTCGGCCACGCGGCCGAGGTCGTCGACCAGGATGACCGCGTCGGCGGCATCGGACGAGATCGTGCTCCCCGCGGCTCCCAGCGCGACGCCCACATCGGCCGCCGCGAGCGCGGGCGCGTCGTTGAGACCATCGCCGACCATGACGACGACGTCCCCGGCACGCCGGAGCGAGCCGACGACCCGCGCCTTGTCTTCAGGCGTCGCGTCCGCATGCACGTCCGCGATGCCCGTCGCACGACCCACCTCCTCGGCGACAACCGAGGAGTCACCCGTCAGGAGCATGGGTCGAGCCCCGGTCATCCGAACGCGCTCGACGACGGCGCCGGCCGCGGCCCGCAGTGGGTCGGCGCAGCGGATCACACCTGCGACCTCCCCGCCTTGCGAGACCCAGACCTCGGCTATCCCGGGCGATGCCGGACGCTGAAGATCGCGGTCGACGAACGATGCCCGGCCAACCCGGACCAGCACCCCGTCGACGAAGGCCTCCACACCGTCGCCGTACTCCTCGCGGAAGTCGCCGGCCTCCGGGAGCACGAGACCTCGCTCGCCGGCCTCTGCCCGGATCGCGGCAGCAAGCGGATGTGCAGACCGCTGCTCGGCTGCGGCTGCAATGGCCAGCACCTCGTCGTCGGCCTCGACGACCCGTGGTTCGCCGGTGGTGAGCGTTCCCGTCTTGTCGAAGACCACCACGGTTGCGCCACCGAGAACCTCGAGCGGCGTGCCTCCCTTCACGACGATGCCGCGGCGGGCAGCTCGAGCAAGACCCGACACGAAGGCGATCGGCGTCGCGAGTATCAGCGGGCACGGTGTCGCGACGACCAGGACGGCGAGCGCCGCGACCGGCGAGTCCGAGAGAACCCAGCCGAGCGCCGCGACCGCCAGGGTGATCGGAAGGAACACGACCGCGGCGCGATCGGCCAGGCGTGCCGTGCGCGGACGGTCCGCCTCGGCGTGCTCGACGAGCCGCACGATCCGCGCGTACGTCGAAGCTGCTGCCGGACGGAGCGCACGAACCTCGATCGCCTCTCCGGCGACGGACGCCCCGCTGCGGATCTCCTCATCAAGGCCACGCCGGACTGGCAGCGGCTCGCCGGTCAGTGCCGCCTCGTCGAGCACAGCCTGGCCGCTGACCAGGGTGCAATCCACCGGCACGATCTCACCGGCGAGGATCAGGAGCTGGTCGCCGGGAGAGACGTCGCCGGCGGGAACGTCGACGAGCCGACCATCCTCCCTGCGATGAGCAACGGCCGGGGCTCGCCCGGCGAGGGCCGTCAGCTCGCGCCTCGCACGCCGGAAGGCATGTGCGTCGAGGAGTTCGCCGCCCGACAGCATCAGGGCAACCACGAGCCCGGCCGCGAGCTGACCGAGGATCAGCGATCCGATCATCGCGAGCAGCGCGATAACGTCGGCTCCGAGCTGGCCGCGGATCATCCTCGAGGCGACGCTGATCGTGAGCGGGACGGTCGCGACCACGAGTGCAACCGTCCAGATGGCGTCGCCCGTGGTCGCGTTGCCCGTCAGGTGGAGCACCGTGCCGATCACGAGGGCGAACGCAACTCCCGCGGGAACGAGGTAGCTTCGCACGGTCGCATCGTCGCGCTTCGTCCGGGCCCCGGCATCGGGGTCTCCCCGTGCGCGCGCTGCGTAGGAACCCGCACGGTTGTGGACTACGCGGTGCTTCAGCGGGCACGGAGTCGTCAGTCCGTCGGCGGGGCCGTCCCGAAGCTCACCGACGCGAGCGTGCCACCCCCACTGGCCTCTTCGAGCGCGAGCGTGGCCCCGTGATGCTCGGAGATCGCCTGTGCGATCGCAAGGCCGAGGCCGCTTCCCTGAACGCCGGCGGCATTGGCTCCGCGGAAGAACCTGTCGAACGCACGCTCTCGATCGGCAGACGTCATCCCGGGTCCGTGGTCGCGCACCGTGAGCCGCGGGATCGAGCCGTCGACCACGCCGACCGTCACACCCGAACCGGGTGGGCTGTATTTCAACGCGTTGTCGACGAGCACGTGCACGAGCTCGTTGAGCCGTCCAGTGTCCCCGGTGACCATGGCCGGCTCCAGCTCGAGCTCGAGCGTCCTCGCCGGATGGGCGACGCGCAGCGCAGCGCAGGCATCGGTCGCCACGCGGTCGAGCCGCACAGGTTCGCGGCGGAGCCCGCCGGCCCCTGACTCTGCGAGCGTGAGCAGCTCGCCGAGGGTCGCCGCCAGCCGGGCCGTTTGCTGCTCGACGATGCGCGCCGACTCACCGGCCTGCTCGAGGTCGCCCCGCTCCGCTGCCCGAGACACGATTCGAGCGTGCCCCTGCAACGCCGTAACGGGAGTCTTGAGCTCGTGTGACGCGTCGGCGATGAACCGTTGCTGCTGCTCCGCGGCGCGTGCCGCACGGGCGAGCAGGCGATTGAACGCTCGGGCCAGGCGCCCGAGCTCGTCCCCGCGTCCCTCGGCGACGCGCCGGTCGAGCGCATCGCCCGGTATCGCGTCGACCTGCTCGCGAAGCCGCTCGACAGGGCGCAGGGCCCGTGCGGCGAGAAGGCTCCCGGTGAGCGCGGACACGACGAGCACTGCGAGACCCACGATCGCGAGGGTTCGGCGGAGCGTCGAAAGGGTCTCGTGCAGACCGTGGTTCGCCACCACGACGACGGCACGCCCGCCCTCGGGCCGCGCTGCCTGGGCAACCGTCGACCCCGGGGGCGGTCGCGAGAGCACGCGGGCCAGCGCCGCACGCGACGCACCACTCGTGCGGTAGCTGCTCGCCACCACGCGTCCGTCGCGAGCCGTCAGCCAGATCTGGTCGCCGGGGCCTGCGAGCTTGTCCAGCGACGACTCGTCTGCCTCTGCCAGCGCAGCGGCTCGAGCGAGCGCACGCGCCGAGCCGAGGGCCTGCGACTCGAGCTGGGAGCGCACGACGAGGTACGAGGCCACTGAGGTCGCGACGATCAGCGCCGCCATCGCGGCGACGAACCACACCGTCAGTCGGACGCGGACGCTCACGGCCTGACCGTGTAGCCGACGCCGCGCACCGTCCGCACGATCGACGGCGCGGGCTTCGAGTCGAGCTTGCGGCGGAGCGCCGAGACGAACACGTCGATGACCTTGCTGTCGCCGAGGTAGCTGTAGCCCCAGACGGACTCGAAGATCTGCTCGCGCGTGAACACGCGGCCGGGTTTCTGCATCAGGAACGCGAGGAGGTCGAACTCTCGCGCGGTCAGTTCGACAACCCTCCCGTCAACGGTCACCTCGTGGGTCTCGGGGTTCAACCGGACAGGCCCGGCCTCGAGCACGCGGGTCGCAGGGGTCGTGCGTCGCAACAGGGCGCGTAGCCTCGCCAGGAGCTCCTCGACCGCGAACGGCTTCGGCAGGTAGTCGTCCGCCCCCGCATCGAGCCCGAGCACGCGGTCCCCGAGCCGATCGAGCGCAGTCAACATCAGGATCGGGACATCGTGACCCTCGCGCCGCGCCTGGCGGCAGACCGAGAGCCCGTCCCGATCGGGCAGCCGCAGGTCGAGGATGACCGCGTCCGGATGGTCGCGCGCGATCGCGGCCAGCGCGTCGTCGCCCCGGGCGACACGGAACACGTCGTAGCCGGCCTCGTCCAGCTCGACCTCGAGCATGCGGCTGATCGCGTCGTCGTCCTCGACGACGAGGATGCGCTGGCGGCCGTCGGACATCTGTCAACCATAGTCCCGGCCCGGGACGCTCGGCTGCTCACAGCGCGTCTTTGCCGAACCCTTACCGAAGTCGCGGCGATCCCCTTACCAACGGCTGGCCGAGCGCTCATACGCGAGGCATACGGTGGAGCCATGCCCGATCCAGACCCGGACCGGCAGCCCACCAAGGAGATCGAGATGACCACCCCACGGCGCCAGGCACTCGCACTCGCCGGCGTGCTCGCCGCGACAACCCTCACGGGGGGCGCGCTGGTGACGGTGCTCACCTCGCGCTCGGCGGCGACGCCGCCCGCGGTGCACGTGGTGCACACGGTCGCGGCCGTGCCGGCGGCACCGCTTGCGGTGACGCCCACCCCCTGGCGCGAGACCGAGAGTGGCGACGCATGATGATGCGACGCATCCTCGCCGCGACGGTCGCGATCTGGGCCGTCATCGCGATCGCTCTGGTGATCGCGATCAGCCACCGGACGACGGCCTCGAGCCAGGCCTCGGCCCCGACGACGGTCGTTGTCGTCCGCCAGGCCAACGGGAAGCTGTCCTTGCTCCCCGTCGCGACCCACGCCACGACACAGACATCCGGAGTCGCCGCGAGCAACCAGCTCGCCAACGTCTCGGTGAGCGGACAGCTCACGCCGGGCTCCGGTTCCGCCAACCACACCACGACAAGGAGCTCCTGATGACCATCCTCGACGAGCGGACGTTCCGCGCGATGGGCACCGACTGCCGGGTGCTTGCCGGCTCTCCCGACGACGCGAGCGACGAGACCTCTGCGATCCGGGTGGCGCTCGACGAGATCGCGCGCTGCGAGCGTGTGCTCTCGCGATTCGATCCGGCGAGCGATCTCTCGCGCGTCAATGCCGGAGCCGGATCGTGGATCGACGTCGACCCGATCCTCATCGAGGCCCTCTCGGGCGCCTTGCGCGCTCGCGAGGAGACCGAGGGGCTCTACGACCCCACGATCCTCCCGGCGCTCGTGTCGGCCGGCTACGACCGCTCGTTCGAGCAGCTGGCCGCGGTCGAACGTCCGGCGCCCGCCAGGCCACGACAGTGGCGTGCGGGCGCCCGCGTCGGGATCGATCCCGAAGGCCGGCGCGTGCGCGTGCCGGTCGGCACGGGCATCGACCTCGGCGGGATCGGCAAGGGCTACTCGGCCACTCGTGCGGTGGACGCGATGCTCCGCTCGCGGCCCGGCACACCGTGTGCCCTGGTCGACCTCGGAGGCGATGTCGCCCTCGGCGGAGAGCCGCCAGGCAACGGCCCGTGGCGCATAGGCATCGCAGATCCGCGGAGGCGTGATGCGCAGCTCGGGGTGCTCGCGCTGCGCGGAGGAGGGGTAGCCACCTCGGGCCGCGACCGCCGGCGGTTCGGGCCGGATGCGGCACTCCATCACCTGATCGATCCGGCGACCGGCGCACCCGCGGAGCCGGGCCCGCTGACGGTGACCGTCGTCGCCGCGAGCGCGACCGTCGCCGAGACACACGCGACCGCTCTCGCGATCCTGCCCATCGAGCGGGCCGTCGACTACATCGCCGAGCGCCCCTGGCTGTCGGCACTGCTCGTGCTCCACGACGGGACCGTCGTACCGCTCGGCGATCTGCCGCTCGAGCGGCGCCGCACGGTGCGGTTCGAGGTGCTGGCATGAGCACGGTCGCCGGTATCTCGACCGCGTGGCTCGTCGCCCGCGCAGCCGGCCTCGTCGCGTTTGGAATCCTCACGCTCTCGACCTGGCTCGGCCTTGCGATGAGCACGAGGCTCCTCGGGCCTCGCCATCAGCGATCGCTGCTCGGCTGGCACCGCACCCTCGCGGGCACCGGGCTGGCGATGATCGGCCTCCACGTCGGTGCGCTGCTCTTCGACCCCGTGATGCACTTCGGGATCGCATCGGCACTCGTGCCCTTCGCCTCGCCCTGGAGGCCGGCCGCGGTCGCGGCCGGAGTCATCGCCGCCTGGCTGATGGTCGCACTGACGGCATCGTTCCGGCTGCGCACGGTGATCGGCCAGCGCGTGTGGCGACGGCTGCACTACGCGAGCTTCGCCGCGTTCCTGCTTGCGCTCGGCCACGCGATCGCGTCGGGCACCGACCTGGCCGGGATCGGCGGACCGATCCTCGCAATCGTCGCAGGAGGTCCCGTGCTGTGGCTGACCTTCCTACGCATCCTCAGTCCGCGATCCAGGCCTGCGCGTACCAGCCGCCCGGTGCCGGCAAGCAGCACGTGATCGACACGACCCGATAGTCCCTCACCCACCCACACACCATCAGAAGGAGCTTGCAATGGGCTACCGCATCATCATCGACCGCTCGATCTGCGACGGCTACGGCGCCTGCGCCGATATCGACCCGACCGACTTCACGATCGGCGACGACGGGCTCGCAACCGCGCCGGACCTCGCACACGATCCTGATCGAGCGCGCGAGGCCGCACGCCAGTGCCCGATGGGCGCGATCACCGTGGTCGTCGAGTCGGAGGTGGAGATCCGATGACGACCGAGCGCGGAGATGTCGTGATCGTGGGCGCCGGCCTCGCCGGCGCCCGGTGCGCCGAGGCGCTGCGCACCGCGGGACACCCGGGGCGCATCGTCCTGCTGGGAGAGGAGCCGCACGCCCCGTACGAGCGACCGGCGCTGTCCAAGGACGTCCTGACCGGCGCGCGCGACGGCCCTGCGCTCCGGCTGCGCACGCAGGGCTTCTGGGACGAGCGCCGCATCGAGCTGCGCCCCGGGTGCGCGGTGGACGAGCTCGATCTGGAGAGGCGCCGGGTCACGGCAGACGGCGAGGTCGTGGGCTTCGAGCACCTGGTGCTCGCCACCGGCTTGCGTGCCAGGCGCCTTCCGACACTCCCGGACGGTCCCGGTGTCCACGCCCTCCGCACCCTCGACGACGCGGAGCAGCTTCGGCAGGAGCTGCGGCCGGGGGCCCGGATCATCGTGTTGGGAGCGGGGTTCGTCGGCCTCGAGGTCGCTTCGAGCGCGATCGCGCTCGGTACGACCGTTACGGTTGTCGATCCTGCCGCAACGCCGTTCCTCAGGACCCTCGGGCCCGAGATCGGCGATCTGCTCGCGAGCCGCGCCCGCGAGCAGGGTGTCGAGCTACGGCTCGGGCGCACCGTGGTCGCCGTCGAGCGCAGCCTGGAGGGTCGACCGCGTGCGGTCGTCCTCGACGACGGCACGCGCTGCCCCTGCGACCTCGTGCTCGTCGGAGTCGGGGCGATCCCGAACACCGAGCTCGCGCACGGCCAGCTCGACCTGGCCGACGACGGCGGCATCGCCACCGATGCCGCCGGGCGTACCCGGATCACCGGCGTGTACGCCTGCGGGGATGTCGCGAGTCGCCCGTACGCCGGCCAGGCGGACACGCTGCGCCTCGAGCACTGGGGTGCCGCGGCAAGCTCGGCGCGGGCCGTGGCGAGCGCGATCACCGGCATGCCGTTGCCGGGCGCTACGCCGCCGTTCTTCTGGTCGGATCAGTTCGGGTGGCGCCTCCAGGCGGTGGGCCTGCCATCCGGCTCGCTCTCGGTCGACCTGGATGACGACCTCGACGGGGAGGCATACGTGGCCCGCTACTGCGACGACCGAGGCCGGCTCGTCGGGGCCGTGGCGATCAATCGACCGGACGAGCTCCCGTCGCTGCGCGCCGAGCTGAAGGCGACGTCGGAGGCGACCTCCCTCGAGTCGATCTGATGGCCCGCGGAGCTCGTCGCCGCTGGGCGGTCCGCGGCGCGCTCGGCACAGGGATCCTGCTCGTGCTCATTCAACTCGTGCCCTACGGTCGCAGCCACGGCAACCCGCCGACCACCCGAGAGCCGTCCTGGGACGCCCCGCGAACGAGGCAGCTCTTCATGCAGGCCTGCGGCGACTGTCACTCGAACCTCACCCGCTGGCCCTGGTACACGAACGTCGCACCCGTCTCGTGGCTGACGCAGCGCGACGTCGATGGGGGTCGCGCGGCCTTCGACGTCTCCAACTGGGACCGGCCGCAGGATGTGAGCGCTGGCGATATCGCCGAGGCCATTCGCGGGGGCAGCATGCCGCCGTGGTTCTACAAACCGCTGCACCCGGCGTCGGACCTCTCCAGCGCCGAGAAGCAGGCCCTCATCTCGGGGCTCGCCCGAACCTTCGCCGCCTCGCCGCCGCGTGGCGGGCACTAGGGCGCTCGACGGTCTAATGCGCCTCTCATCTCCCGTAACTACAACTGGGCCATGGCCGCAGAACCGCCGGTTGCGGCGGAGCATGATCGAGAGCTCGCCGGAGTGGAGGGCAACCGGCGACTGACGACGCTGAACGCGATCGTGCTGCTGGTGCTCCTCGCCGTCGAGGGACTCACGGTCCTGGCAGGCGTCCGCTCGATGCTGTCGGTACACGTCTTCGTCGGGATGCTGCTGCTCCCGCCGATCGCGCTCAAGCTCGCGAGCGTCGGGTACCGGTTCGTCCGCTACTACACCGGGTCGGCGCCGTACCGCACGGCGGGTCCGCCTCCGTGGTTCCTCCGGGCCCTCGGACCCTTCGTCGTCGTCTCGACAGTCACGCTCTTCGGAAGCGGTGTGGCGCTCATCGTGCTGGGCCCCGGAACGGGATCCGTCCTGGCGATCCACAAGCTCAGCTTCATCGTGTGGGGGATCAGCATCTCGGCGCACGTCCTCGCCCACCTCCGCCGGCTCCCTGGAACCGCGACCGCCGAATGGCTACGCCGGCGCCGGCCTCGTGGCGCGACCGTCCGGCTCGTGGCACTCGCTGCCTCGCTCGTGCTCGGCCTCGGTCTCGCCGGAGCGACGATTCACCTGGCGTCTCCCTGGGCGCACCACCACCACTTCGGCGATCGCTTCGGTTCAAAGCATTGAAGCTCGCGATACTCGGCCTCGTAGCGGTCGGACTCGTCACGCTGCCGCCGACCGTCGTCCCCTCGGTGGCGACCGCTCGCGTCGCGCGCACGAGCACGTCTGCCGCGTCGGGCGTACCCGCGCCGATCCCCGGCGACCTCCTGATCGCAGATCGTGGCAATAACCGGATGCTTCTGGTGAACAACCGCAAGCGGCTCGTCTGGCGGTATCCGGGACCGGACGGCCCGTCGTACGCCTTCCGCTTCGACGACGACACCTTCTTCGGCCCGAGCCTGCGCACGATCATCTCGAACCAGGAAGACCAGAACACGGTCCAGATCCTCAGCTTCCCGGCGGGACGGGTGCTGTGGCACTACGGCCACCCGAACATCCAGGGAGGGGCGCCCGGGTACCTCCACACGCCAGATGACGCGTACCAGCTTCCGAACGGCCTCGTCTCCGTCGCCGACGCGTACAACTGCAGGGTGACTCTTCATCGCGCCGAGCGGCCGTGTCGTACGTCAGATCGGGGAGACGGGCGTGTGCGCCCACGATCCGCCGCGCACCCTCGGTGCAGTGAACGGCGCGACGCCACTTCCCGGCGGCGGCACGTTGGTCAGTGAGATCGCCGGCTCCTGGATCGACGCCTTCTCGAAGACGGGCCAGCTGATGTGGTCGTTCCAGGCGCCCGTCTCGTACCCGTCGGATCCGCAATGGCTCGGGAGCGGGCGCATCCTGCTGGCCGACTACGCGAGTCCGGGACGAGCGATCATCGTGACCACGACGGGCCGAGTGCTCTGGCGGTACGGCCCTCGCTCCGGCCCGGGCGCACTCGACCACCCATCGCTGGCACTGTGGGTGAAGCCCGGCCTGATCGCGATCAACGACGACTACCGCGATCGGGTCGTGCTGGTCAGCATCCCCAAGCATCGGATCGTCTGGCAGTACGGCCACACCGACGTCAAGGGCACGGCGCCGGGGTACCTCGACACGCCTGACGGCCTCGACGTGCTGCCGTTCGCGCGAGCCGCGTCGATTCCGCAGCTCAGGCCGCTGGTCGTCCAGGCGCCGGTGGCGTCTGCGTCCGCGAACCCGGGCGTTGTCACACCGCCCGCGCTACGGGTGCAACACGCGGCGTATCGCCTCCCAGCGGCAGTGCAGCGCGCCGTCGCCGTCCCCTGGCGGGGGAAGATCGTCATCGCCGGCGGCCTCGACTCGACGAACGCGTCGGCGCAGGGCGTCTTCGAGCTCGACCCGGTGAGCGGACGACTCCGCTCGCTCGGGACGGTTCCACTCGCATTCCACGATGCGGCCGGTGCCGTCCTCGGACGTCGCCTTCTGATCTTCGGCGGCGGGTCCGCGGCGGGGACGGACGCGGTACAGGGGTTCGATCTGGTGACACATGCCTCTGCGGTCATCGGCCACCTCCCGAACGCCCTCTCGGATCTCGCGAGCGCGCAGATCGGAGGCACGACCTACCTGGTCGGTGGCTACGACGGCCGGGCTCCTCGCGGTGAGATCCTCGCGACACGGGACGGCAAGCAGTTCACCACCGTCGGACAGCTCCCGGTCGGACTCCGCTACCCGGCGGTCGCCGCAGTCGCGGGACGATTGGTCATCGCCGGCGGGGAGACGGTCGCGGGACTGTCGAAGGCGGTCTTCTCGTTCGATCCCGGCACACGGGCGGTGACCGAGATCGGCCTCCTTCCCGAGGCCCTCGCGCATGCGAGCGTCGTCGTGGCCGGCGACACGGCGTACGTCGTCGGGGGTCGCACCGTGGCCGGCACGACCGGACGCGCCGTTGTTGCCGTGACGACGCACTCCGTGCGACGGGTCGGCGGGGCGCCCGTTCCCGTCGCCGACAGCGCCGCCGCGACGCTGGGCTCCACGACGTTCCTCGTCGGAGGCTGGAACCGGCAGACACTCGCGACCGTGCTCGAGGTGAGTGCGCGATGAACAGGTGCTCCTCAGCCCGCTCTCGGCTGGCGCTCACGATAATCTCACGCAACGTCCATACGTTGCGGCGGTGAGAACGACGATCGACGCCGCCCGCACGAACCCCATTGCCAGGCGTGCGATGGGGGTGCTCCTGGTCGCCGTCGTCGCGGGGAACGCCATCGTGATCATCTGGCTCTGGGTGCACGGCGGAAACCTGCATCCGCACTCGACCGGCGACAAGCTGACGAGCGCGGGCCGTCTCACCGGACTGCTCGGTGCCTACCTCGCGCTGATCCAGGTCGTCCTGCTCGCACGGCTCCCCGTGCTCGAGCGGCTGGTCGGGTTCGATCGCCTCACCGTGTGGCATCGCTGGAACGGCCACGCGTGCATCGACCTCATCATCGCCCACGTCGTCCTCACCGTCTGGGGCTACTCCCTGCTCGACCGGATCCCGCTCAGCAAAGAGATCTCCACGATGCTCGGAGGTGGGATCTACCCCGGGATGATCACGGCGACGATCGGTACCGCGATGCTGATCGCGGTCGTCGCGACCTCGGTCGTGATCGTGCGTCGCCGCCTCCGCTACGAGTGGTGGTACGCCGTCCACCTGCTGGCCTATGCGGGCATCGCGCTCTCGTGGTTCCACGAGATCCCCACCGGGAACGAGCTCGTGCTCGACCGAGCCGCCGCCAACTACTGGCGCGGCCTCTACATCGTCACGATCGCGTTGCTTCTCATCTGGAGGGTGCTGGTGCCATTGGCCGGCGCGCTGCGGTACCGGCTGAAGGTCGCCGAGGTGGTCGTCGAGGGCCCTGGGGTCGTCTCGCTCCGGATAACCGGTCGCAACCTCGACCGCCTGCGCGCCCGTGCGGGGCAGTTCTTCCTGTGGCGCTTCATCACGCGGCGATCGTGGGGCACCGCGCACCCGTTCTCGCTGTCTGCCGCGCCCGGCGGCGGCTCGCTCCGGATCACGGTGAAGGGCCTCGGCGACCATACGGCGCGGTTCGCAGAGATCCAGCCCGGCACCCGTGTGCTCGCCGAGGGCCCGTTCGGGGTCTTCACGAATGACCGGCGGCGGTCCGACAAGGCGGTCCTGATCGCTGGAGGCATCGGGATCACTCCGATTCGTGCCCTGGTCGAGACGATGAAGGGCGATCTGATCGTCCTGTACCGCGTGGTCAAGGAGGAGGACGTCATCTTCCGCCACGAGCTCGACGCCCTGTCCGCGGCGAGCGGAGTCGCCGTGCACTACGTCGTGGGCGATCACGCCGGCGACGGCCGCGACCTGCTGGCTCCCGCGCACCTGCTGGAGCTCGTGCCCGACCTCACCGAGC
Organism: uncultured Actinomycetes bacterium; assembly: GCA_963717155.1. Lineage (GTDB taxonomy): Bacteria > Actinomycetota > Thermoleophilia > Gaiellales > JALYLC01. The sequence continues at coordinate 4,999,504 of OY970326.1, read as the reverse complement.
GCGACGTCTTCCTATGCGGCCCGCCCGCTATGGCGGCATACATCCAGAAGAACGTCCGCGATGCGCGCGTGCCGCGTCGCCAGATTCACACCGAGCGCTTTGCCCTTACCTAGAGGAGTCCGATGTGCGAAAGACACTGACAATCTCGCTGGCCGCTCTCGTCCTCACCGTGCCCGCGGTGGGTGCGTCCGCCGCCACGAGCGCGAAGGCGACGCCGAAGAAGGTCATCGTCGCGAACAAGACGTTCACCGGTGGCATCGGCCAGGCCGATCGCTGGGGCAACGTGCAGGTGACGATCGTCGTCAAGAAGACGATGACCACCGTGGCCGGCAAGAAGACGACGAAGCGCCAGATCACCTCGATCAAGGTCCCGGTCTACCCGAACCACACCGACCGGTCGGTCTTCATCAGCAACAACGCGCTTCCCATGCTCGTGCAGGAGGCCCTGAAGGCCCAGAGCACGCACATCTACGTCATCTCCGGCGCCACCTACACGAGCGACGCGTTCGCGACCTCGCTGCAGGCCGCGATCGTCAAGGAGAAGGCTTGGTAACCGCGACGCTACCGGGCGTGCGGCGCATCGAGCACGTGATGGGCATGCCGATCGTCATCGATCTCCGCGACGAGGACGCAGACGCGGATCTCCTGGACATCGCGTTCGACGAGTTCCGCGTGGTCGACGCACGCTTCAGCACGTATCGCGACGACAGCGAGATCATGCGCATCAACTGCGGCGAGCTCGCAGCTGCCGACGCGCATCCCGACGTGCAGGAGATCATCGAGCGCTGCGAGCGGCTGCGCACGGAGACGCGGGGGTTCTTCGACCTGCGTGCCGCCTCTCCATCGACGATCGACCCGTCCGGCCTCGTGAAGGGCTGGTCCGTCGACCGCGTCGCCTCGATCCTCGACGATGCGGGCGCGCGCGATTACGCGATCAACGCCGGAGGGGACGTCCGTGTACGAGGCCGCGGCCTGCCGGACGACTGCTGGCGCGTGGGCATCCAGCACCCGACGATCGGCGACAAGGTTGCCAGGGTCGTGGTTGGGACCGACCTCGCGATCGCCACGTCCGGCGCCTATGCCCGCGGCGACCACGTCCTCGACCCGCACACGCGCCAGCCGCCACAGGGCGTCCTGTCGGTCACGATCACGGGGCCGGATCTCGCCACGGCCGACGCGTACGCAACGGCGGCGTTCGCGATGGGCCTGCAGGGTCCCGCATGGACGGCGCGACTCCGCGGCTACGAGGCGATGACGATCCTCGCCGACGAGCGGGTGCTCTCGACGCCCGGCTTTCCCGGCGAGTGAGGCGAACGCTGCGGGATTCCCGCAGCCCGCGTTCGCGTTAACGCCGATTGCACTTCTCGTCGCACTCATTACAATCGCGAGCGTGCCGGAACGTGACAGCTTCGCTCGCGGATTCGCCCTGGCGGTCGGGGTCGGGACACTGGCGCTCGCGGTAGTCGTCGGGGGAACGGTCGCGCTCGGGCGAGCCTCGTCAGGAGGCACGGTCACCGTCACCGTCGCCGGACCCGCGACGACGCAAACGACCACGACGTCAACGACCACGGCGCTTCCGAAGGACCCGCAGGTGGTCGCCGGCGCCTACACGTTCACCCAGTTCGCGTGCGCGCAGTGCCACGGGATGCAGGGTCGCGGCGGCGTGTCGCCCGACGTCCCGGCGCTCACGAACATCGGGGCTGCGCTCACGGTCGCCCATCTGAAGGACATCATCGACCACGGACTCGGCGTGCGGGCGAACCCGAAGAAGCCCTTCATGCCGGTCTGGGGCGAGGTGATCTCGAACCGACAGGTCGCCGACCTCGTCGCCTATATCAAGGCCGGGCTGCCCGATGTGGGGACCGCGCATCCGCAGCCGATTGTCCCGGGAACCGGCCAGGTCGCGAAGGGCGCGATCCTCTACACGACGTTCGGCTGCATCAACTGCCACGGCCCGAACGGGCTCGGAGGCGTCCCCAATCCGTCCTCGCCCGACAAGAGCATCCCGCCCCTCTCGGGAGCCGACTTCCACCACGAGTTCAACACGGCTGCCAAGATCAGGGACATCGTCGAGTCGGGCAGCGTGATCGGACGCGCGCCGATCGTCAGCATGCCCCACTGGGGCGGCATCATCCCGCGCAGCGACCTCGACGCGCTCGTCGCGTACATCCGCACGCTGAAGTAGTCACCCTTTGCAGCCGCGAATCGCGCAAGCTGCCGACCGCCTGCGCGACAACGGTCGCCAGGCCCCGACACCCCTCCTACGTTCGTCTTGCGTTCGTCTTACGGAGGACCGGTCACATGAGTGGCAGGCCGCGAGTTGCGGCTGATCCGACACACACCGGTCTCACGGAGACAATCATGCTCACATTCATGCTCGCCAATCTGATCCTCTCGATCGTCGTACTCGGTGGCCTGTTCGGCACATTCAGGCTTGCGATGCGCGTCGCATCCGACCGTGGCAGAGGCGGCGAGTGGCCCGACGCCGCGAGGGCGTTCGTCAGGTCGGTCGCGAGGGCCGCGTAGTCACGTAGTCGCAGAGGTATGCGAGTGCGCCCGCGCGTCGTAGACTCGCGGGCGCATGCTCGCGCGCTTCCTCACGAAGCTCGAGCCACCGGGTCGTCTGGAGATCGCCTGGCTGGCGTTCGCGATCGCCAATCTGGCCGCGATGGGGCTGTTGGTGCGCACGGGAGGCCCTCCTGGCTGGGAGACGGTTCCGTTCCACTTCGTCTTCGTCAGTTTCACGATCCTGTACGGCTTCCGGACCTGGCGCACCTCGCGCACGATCCTCGGCATCGTCTTCGTCGGGCTCACGACGGGCGCCATGACCTACTTCGCGATCTCGGCCGGGCGTGAAGGTTGGCCCGAGGAGACCGAGGTCCCGCTCATGTCGCTGATGTTCCTGAGCATGGTCTTCCACGCTCGGCGCCGCCAGCAGGCGATCGCCGTGGCCGAGAGGCTGGCCGGCGAGCGCGCTGCCGACCTCGAGCGACAGAAGGCCTTCCTGTCAGATGCGTCGCACGAGCTGAAGACCCCGATCACGATCGCTCGGGGAAGTATCGATGTGCTCCGACGTACGCACGCGCCGTCGCCGACCGACATCGACGAGACGCTCGCGATCGCGAGCGCAGAGCTCGCACGCATGGGACGCCTGATCGAACGGCTCCTGCTGCTCGCGAGCGCCGATGCCTCCAAGGTCGTTGCGAGCCGCACGGACGCCCGCGTCTTCATCGACGAGGTGCGCGCACGCTGGTCGATGCTCGGAGACCGCGAGGTCAGACGGGGGCCGATCGCGTCCGGCACGGTTCCGCTCGATCGCGACCAGGCCATGCTCGCAGTCGACGCCGCCGTCGAGAACTGCTTCAAGCACACGCAGCCGGGAGATCCGATCGAGCTCAGCTCGCATGCCGACGGCGAGCGTCTCGTCATCGAGATCAGGGACTGGGGGCCGGGGATCTCGCCGGCCGACCTACCGCACCTCTTCGAGCGCTTCTATCGCCCCGATCGCGCCCGCAACCGCCGGCACGGTGGTGCCGGCCTCGGCCTCGCGATCGTCGACGCGATCGTCGACGCCCACGGAGGCAAGGCCTCGGTCCGAAGCGCGCTCGGCGAGGGAACCGTCGTCTCGCTGTCGTTCCCGGGCTACGTCCCCGGTGTAGCGCAGGACGTAGCCGCCGCCACGCACCGTGTCGATGTCGACGAGCGCGCCGAGCTTGCGACGTAGCCGCCCCACGTAGACGTCGACGATGTTCGAGCGCGGGTCGAACTGGTACTGCCAGACCCCGCTCAGCAGCCGCTCCCGCGAAACCACCTCTCCCGGCCGCCTCGCGAGAAAGGCGAGAACCGCGTACTCCCGGGCGGAGAGCGACACGCACCGCCCGCCATCGACGGTCGCGCTGCGGCTCTGGGGATCGAGCTCGATCGGCACCGAAACGGCAGCCCTGGCCGGGCCGCTCGCCACGCGCAGGTGCACCCGCACCCGGGCGACCAGCTCGTCGAACGAGAAGGGCTTTGCCAGGTAATCGCACGCACCACCGTTGAGCGCGGCGACCTTGGTCTCGACGCTGTGCCGCGCCGACAGCACGAGCACTCGAGGAGGCTCTGGATCCTGCTGCGCGGCGGCGAGCACGGCGAAGCCGTCGGCCACCGGGAGCAGCAGGTCGAGCACGACCAGATCCCAGCGGTGCGACGAGAGCAGCTCGATCGCCTGTCCTCCGTCGCGCGCGACGACCGTGTCGAATCCCTCGGCCTGGAGTCCGTGAGCGAGGAACCTCGCGATCAGGGACTCGTCTTCGACGATCAGGATGTGCATCTCCGGACGATCATCTCACTCGCCTGCGCACCTGCCAAGCGCACTACATGACAGCTTGATGAAACGCGCTCGCATGCGCACGATCGGACGGGTACGTTCGCCCGATGGATCGGCGGTCCCGGCGGGAGCCTTCGCGGTGAAGCAGTCGCAGCGCCTGCTCGCGGTCGGCGCATCCGTTGTCGTGGTGTTGGTGCTCATCGCCATCTATGTCACCCAGTGGCTGACGGTCGGGCCGCCGTCGGTGGCCCTCGCCGCCCCGTCGCCGTCGGGAGCGAAGATCACGCTCCAGACCGTCGCGTCCATCGGTGGCGGTCCGCACCCCGACTGGGTCTCCTACTACGTCGAGGACAAGGACGGGCACTGGGTCCACTCGACGCTCCTGCATGCCCCGGCGCACTCGATCGTGACGGTCACGGTGCTCCAGTACGACACGGCGACCGGGCTTCGCAACCCGTTCTGGGCCCAGCCGCGCGGCGTGATCGGAAGCACGCTGAAGCTCGACGGCAAGACCCTGAAGGCAATCGACCCGGATCTCGCGTCGCATACGTTCGCGATCCCGGATCTCGGGGTAAGCGTGCCGCTCGCCGGCGTCGCGGACGACGCGAAGAACCAGTGCTCGACCGCACCGTGCACGCTCGCAGAGGCACACCGAACGATCACCTTCAGCTTCCGGACGGGCGCACCCGGTCGCTATCGATGGCAGTGCTTCGTGCCCTGCGCGGCCGGCTTCCTGATGGGATTCGGCGGGCCGATGCAGACCGTCGGGTACATGGATGGGTTCCTCACCGTCACCTAGCCGATGAGCGACCAGACCTCCACGACTCGGCGCCTGCTGGCCACGTGGCTCGTGCTCGGGGCGATCTCGGTGCTCGCTGTCGTGTTCCTGCTCGGACCGCACATGCCGCCCGGACGCGCATCTGCCGAGGCCTCGGACCAGACGACGACGAACATCGTGCTCACCGCGATCCTCGCACCGATCGCCGTGGGCCTTCTCGTCTACTTCCTGTACTCCCTCCGGACGTTCCGGCAGCGCGGCCAGACCGTCGAGGACGGGCCGCCGCTGAGGGGTAACGCACGCATCCAGGCGACGTGGGTCATCTCCACCACGCTGATCGTGCTGCTTCTGGCGTTCTACGGTAGCTACTCGCTGCTCTCGAGCGCACACGGTGCGGGTGGCGGCCAGGGCTCCGATCCGCTCGCGAAGCCACCGGGTACGGCGCTGCCGGTGCAGGTGATCGGTCAGCAGTGGGCCTGGACGTTCCGCTATCCGACGCTCGGGGGCTTCGAGAGCCTCAAGCTGGCGATCCCCGTCGGCGAGCCGATCGAGTTCCGCGTGACATCGCTCGATGTCATCCACTCGTTCTGGGCGTACCAGCTCGGCGTCAAGGCCGACGCCGTTCCGGGTGCGAACAACATCGCATATGTCACGGCACGCAAGACCGGCCAGTTCGATATCCGGTGTGCCGAGATCTGCGGCCTCTGGCACGGCTACATGTACACCAAGGGGAGCGTCCTGAGCAAGGCCGACTTCGCGACGTGGGTGCAGAGAGAGCAGGCCGCGACGGCACTCGCGACCCGCGTCCTGCCGCACTACTCGCCCGTCTACTACCCCGACCCGCAGCGGCGCGCGGGATGAAGCAGGAAGGCAGGACGTGACGAACAGCATCGGCGACGACGCCGGGCCCGTGGCCGTTCCACCTCCGCGCCGGTACGGATGGCGGAGGCTCTTGGGCTTCAACCTTCTGAGCGCGACCGTCCTCGCAATCGTGGGCTTCGAGATCGGTCAGCTGATCGGGCACCAGATCGGAACGCACCTCGACTTCGTCGCGGCGACGGATCAGAACGACACGGCTCTGTTGCTCGGCTACGTCCTCGCGGTGGTCGGCTGGCTCGGCGGCCTCGGCTTCCTCAACTACCCGTTCGCGCGCATCGTCGGACGTCCGTCCGAGCAGCACGTCGGTTCGACCGAGGGGATCGGCCGCTACTTCAGGATGACGACGGACCACAAGGTCGTCGGGCTCCAGTACCTGGTCGGGATCAGTGCGTTCTTCTTCATCGGCGGCCTCAACGCGATGCTGATCCGCACCGAGCTTCTACAGCCGAACTCGCACGTGTTCCCGCCCGGTCAGTACCTGACCATCGTGACGATTCACGGAACGATGATGATCATGATGATGTCGTCGGTGATCGTCGGGCCGTTCGGCAACTACTTCGTGCCGCTCATGATCGGCGCGAAGGGCATGGCGTTCCCGCGCGTCGAGTCGCTGACGTTCTGGCTCATTCCCATAGCCGGAGTCATCATGCTCTCGTCTGCATTCGTCGGTGGCATCTCGACTGGATGGACCGGCTATCCGTCGCTCGCCGACGAGGCGCAGATGGGCATGGACGCGTACATCGTCGCGTTCGGGCTGATCGCGATCTCGATGATCCTCGTCGGTATCAACATGATCGCGACGATCGTGAACATGCGCGCGCCCGGCCTCAGCTGGGACAGGCTTCCGATCTTCGTCTGGAGCGTGCTCGCCACAGCCGCTCTGATGGTCCTGGGCGCGCCGATCCTCATCTCGGGCCTCCTCATGGAGGCGCTCGACCGGACAGCCAGCACGTCGTTCTTCCTTGCCGCGACTGGTGGGAGCCCGTTCCTCTACGAGAACATCTTCTGGTTCTTCGGACATCCCGAGGTGTACATCCTCGCGCTGCCCGGCTTCGGTGTAGTGCTCGAGATCCTTCCGGTCTTCGCCCGTAAGCCGCTCTGGGGCTACCGGCTGGCCGTCGCGGGGATGCTCGGGGTCTCGCTCCTGAGTTTCATGGTCTGGCAGCACCACCTGTTCGTCAGCGGAATCAACTCGGATCTACGGCCGTTCTACATGTTCACGACCGAGCTCATCTCGGTGCCCACCGGGTTCATCTTCCTCGTCGCGATGGGCACGATCTGGCGGGCCCGCATCCGCTACACGGTGCCGATGCTGTTCTCGCTCGCGTTCTTCTTCAACTTCCTGATCGGCGGAATCTCGGGGGTCTTCCTCTCGGACGTGCCGAGTGACGTGTCGCTCCACGGGAGCTACTTCGTGATGGCGCACTTCCACTACACGATCATGGGCGGCCTGGTCTTCGCATTCTTCGCAGGCATCTACTACTGGCTTCCAAAGATGACCGGAAGGGGCTTCAACGAGACACTCGCGAAGGTCCACTTCTGGGGCATGTTCATCGCGTTCAACTCCACGTTCCTGCCACTCTTCGCCGTCGGTATGCTCGGCATGCCGCGTCGTGTTGTCACGTATCCGGCGCATCTCCAGTGGCTGAACGACTGGGCCTCGGTCTCGGCGTTCGTGCTCGGCGGGTTCATGCTCGTCTTCCTGGCCAACCTCGTGTGGTCGCAGCTGATCAGGCCGATACCGGCCGGGCCGAACCCCTGGTCTTCGCTCGCACTCGAGTGGCAGTTGCCGACACCCGTGCCGGCGGGGAACTTCGCCGAGGTACCGACGATCCTCACCGGGCCGTACGAGTACGGCGTCCCCGATGCGCCGCCGGTCGCCGTCCTCACCCCACGGATTCTGGTCTGACGCCCGATGGCTGACCCACTGCTCACGACCGCGGGCTCGCAGGTTCCGCCGAGCTCGCAGACGCTGAACCTCCGACTCGGAGCACGCCTGCTCGCTGCCGCGGACGTGTTCGTGTTCGTCGGCTTCCTCTTCGCGTACCTGTACCTCCGGTCGATCAACTCGCACGGACTGTGGCATCCGCCGCACACGTCTCCGTCTGTCGCGCTCGGCAGCGTCACGCTCGCCGCGATGGTGGGGAGCGCGCTCGCCGTCGTGTACGCGCTGCGCGTCCTGCGCTCCGACCATGACGACGCGTGGCGTGCGGCCGCGGGTGTGGGGCTCGGCCTTTGTGTCGTCGCACTCGGCGTGCAGCTTTGGCAGCTGTTCGACCCTGGCTTCTCGCCAAGCTCGGGTGGAGGCTTCGGAAGCGTCTTCGTCGGCTTCACCGCGGTGCTCGTCGCGCATCTCGTCGGCGCGACGTACTGGCTCGAGACGATCGTCGTCGGGGGTAGAAAGCACGCGGACGCACCGGAGCTCACGCTCGCGGCCATCGGCGCCTACGCAACCTTCGGCCTGTTCCTCGCAGGCGTCGAGGTCGTCGCCTTCATCCTGTTCTACCTCGCCGCATGACGGGTACGCCATGATCGCCTCCGCCGTCGTCGCCAGCGTCACCGCAGGCGTCTACACGCTGATCGTGCCGATCGGATTCCTGTTGCTGGTCCTCGCCTACGGGGTCTACGTCTCGCGGCGCGGCCTGTGACACGCGCGACGGTCACGCGCCCAGCGGTGACGGCTGACCTCCTCACCGACGCTTCCTGTGGGCCGTGGATGCGGCTCATCGCGACCGCGGCTGCACTCGCGACCGCGCTCGCGGTCATCAGCGGCGAGCTGCACCTCGGCATGGCGCACCGCGTGCTGGCCGCTCTTGCGGTCCCGCCGCTGGTCGCCAGCGTCGTAGCAGCGGTCACGGCCCATCGGCGCCTGCTACAGGTGACGAGCCTGGCACTGACGCTGACCCTCGTCGACGTGGTGCTGGGCGTGCTCGTCGGCCGGGGCGAGGCGACCGCGCTCCACCTCCATCTCGCGGTCGGGGTGCTCGCGGTCGCGGCCGCCAGCTTCGCGGCGATCTCGAGCCAGCGTGGGACGCTCGAGGTCACGGGCAGCTGGCGCGACTACCTCGTGCTGACGAAGCCGCGCGTCATGAGCCTGCTCCTGCTGACCGGCGCGGCGGGCATGGTGGTAGGCGCGGGTGGGTTGCCCCCGCCCGGACGGATAGCCACGACGATGCTCGGACTCGCGCTCGCCTGTGGCGGCGCCGGCGCGTTCAACCACGTGATCGACCGCGACATCGACCGGCTCATGGGGAGTCGGACGAGCGCGCGCCCGGTCGCCGCCGGCCGCATACCCGCGGCGCAGGCGCTGGAGTTCGGTCTGGCCCTCTCCGCCGCGTCGTTCGCGCTTCTCGCCAGCTCTGTCAACGTGCTGACAGCCCTCCTCGCGCTCGCCGGAAACCTGTTCTACGTCTTCGTGTACACGAGCTGGCTCAAGCGCAGGAGCCGCCACAACATCGTGATCGGGGGGGTCGCCGGCGCGATTCCCCCGCTCGTCGGCTATGCGGGAGCGACCGGCCACATCGGGCTCGCCGCAGTCCTGTTGTTCGCCATCGTGGTCGTCTGGACACCCCCGCACTTCTGGGCGCTCGCGCTGCTGCTGCGTCGCCAGTACGCGGAGGCAGGGATCCCGATGCTGCCGGTCGTCGCGGGAGAACGCGAGACGACGCGGCAGATCGTCGCCTACACCGTGCTGCTCGTAGGTGTCAGTGCCCTGCCGTTCGCGGTGGCCGGCTTCGGCCCCGTCTACCTCGCATCGGCGCTTGCCCTGGGAGCGGTCTTCCTCTTCCTCGCGCTGCGTCTGCGCCGGGATACCACGCCGAAACGCGCGAGCGTCCTCTTCCACTACTCGTTGCTCTACCTCGCCCTCCTGTTCACGGCTGCCGCCGCCTGCGTCGCATAGGCGGTGCTCCATCCGTGGCAGCCCGTGCTCGATCCTGAATGGGCCGTCGCGCTGACGGCGATCTCGGCCGACTACTGGCTCGTGTGCGTCCTGCTGCGGCGCCGCGGAGCGCCGGTATCCCGGCTCCGCGCTCTCGCATTTGGCGCCGGCCTGGTCGTGATCGCGGTCGCGCTCTTCTCGCCGATCGAGCACCTCGCACTGACGTCGATGCTCAGCTTCCATCTGCTTCAGAACGTGATGCTCGGGGACTGGGCCCCGCCGCTGCTCCTGCTGGGACTCAGCGCGCCGATGATCCGAGCGGTCGCCTCGCGCGGGTGGGTCGCACGGCTCGTCTCGCCGCGCTGGGCGCTGTCCATCTGGCTGGCGACCTGGTACGTCACGCACATCCCGACGGTGTACGACTACTCGCTCCGCAACACGGCGGCGCTCGGCGTCGAACATCTCGCGTTCCTGGCCTCGGGCCTCGTGTTCTGGTGGCCGGAGGTCGTGCCCGGGAGCCTCTCGGCGATCGGCAAGGTGGTCTACCTGGCCGTGGCATTCGTCGCGATCAGCCCGCTCGACCTCACGATCTACCTGTCGTTGCACCCGCTGTACGACTTCTATCTGCATACCCCGAAGCTGGGCGGGATCAGCGCGCTGGCAGATCAGCAGATCGCCGGGGTGGCGATGGCGATCGAGGCCAACACGGTGCTCGTTGCGGTCATGATGGTGAACCTCCTACGCGCGTTCGGTGACGCGCCCGCGGTCGGAGCCGCAGCCCCCGTGGGCGGCGGCAGCGCCTCCCGTCCCGAGGCGCCCGTCTGATGGTGCGTCGAGCGAGGCGAGCGTTCGCCGTGGCTGGCGCGCTGTGTTGCGCGGCGGTGCCGACCACGCTCGTTCCGACGCCGATCGGCGTCGGACGGGCCTACCATCCGGTCGTCGGCTCCCCTTCTGGGTCAGCGATCCGCGGGATGCCGTGTACGCGCGTGCCGCTGCCGCGGTTCGGCGTCCACCTCGAGCTCTTCGCCAACCGACAGGTCGTCCTGGTGCCGGGTGGCATCGGTGTCGCGCCGCCGCGCACGTCGTCCGGCGGCGCCGTCACGTTCGGGCGTTGCTCGTACCCCGTCCGGACGACCGATCCGACCGGACTGATCCAGGTCGCGGACGGGGTGCGGCCCGTGCTGGGCGATCTCTTCGCCATCTGGGGAAGGCGGCTCGGGCTACGCCGCCTGATCGGGTTCCATGGTGCGGTGCGGGTCTACGTGAACGGGCTGTCGGTGCCCGGCGACCCGCGCCTGGTCCCGCTGGTCCGCCACGCCGAGATCGTCCTCGAGGTCGGCGGGTACGTCCCACCGCATCAGCGGTACCAGTTCCCGAGGGACCTCTGACCATGGCGCGGCTCCCGACGCCAGCACGCCGGTGCTGGAGTCCGCGTCTGTCGGTGCTGGTGTCTGCCGTGGTGCTCGCGGTGGCAGCCGTCGCGACTGTGCCCTCCGCGAGTGCCGACGGCGATCCCGCGAGCGACTATCTCTGGAACCGCTCGCTGTACGTCCCGACCGACACGTCGTCGAACGCGCGCGCGCACCTGCAAGCCCTCGTCGACGCGGCTCGCACAGGAGGGCTGCCAATCAAGGTTGCCGTGATCGGATCGGTCTACGACCTCGGATCGATCACCCCGCTCTGGCGCCGGCCACGGCAATACGCCCGGTTTCTCGGCGCAGAGCTCTCGAACCGGTTCCACGGGCTCCTGCTCGTTGCCATGCCGAACGGATTCGGGCTCTATAGAGGCTCGGCATCGGTCGCATCCGAGCAGGCTGCCGTGAGGACGCTCCACCCGGCCGCCGACGCGGATAGCCTGCTCGCCGCGGCGGCACGTGCGGTCAGGCGGCTCGCGGCGGCCGCTGGCGCTCACATCGCAGAGGTGCCGAGGGCCGGCTCCGTATCGAGTCGACCGGCCGGACTCGTCACGGTCGCGGGCGGGATCGTAGGCATCCTGGCATTGACCGGACTCGCCGGAACGATCGTGCTGCGACGACGGCAGGGGCGACGGTGGCGCCCTGCGATCGCCGTCGGTGCGCTGGTGATCGCCCTCGTCGCGGCGGCAGGGGCCCTCGCGATCGACCACAGGCACGCGCGGTCGAGCACGTCGGCAGCCGGGTCGGACGGGTCCGACGGAACGGGCGAGGGCTTTGCATGGCCATCCGGCCAGCGGCCCGCACCACCGTTCGTCCTGGAGGACCAGCGCGGTCGCGGGGTCACGCCTCGCGCGGGCGGCGACCGGCTGACGATCCTGGCGTTCGTCGACCCCGTCTGCCGGACCTTCTGCCCTCTCGAGGCGGCAGTGCTCGGGAACGTCGAGCGCGCACTGCCGCCAGCGAGGCGGCCGGTGATCGTCGCAGTCAGCGTCGACCCGTGGGGAGATGCGCGCGCGAACCTGCTTACCGACATCCGCAAGTGGCACACGGGACCGTCATGGCGATGGGCGGTCGGCCCGCGGGCGACCCTCGCACGCGTCTGGAAGGACTACGAGGTCGGCGTGCAGGTAAAGGTGGTCCGGGTTGCCCGCACGACCGCGCACGAGGTGTCGCACGACGAGATGATCTACGTCGTCGACGCGCGCGGGTTCGAGCGGGTGGTGTGGCCGTGGCCGTTCACGGAGGCCGAGCTGATCGGGAGCATCCATCGCCTGCAGGCATGACCGTGGCCTGCTCGGATCAGAGCTCGTCGGCCGTCGTCATCTCGAACAGCTCGATCAGTGCCGGAATACACACGATCGCGGTCGCCACGCCGCCTACGATCGCGGTCGCCACCGAAAGTCTCGCAACGAACGCCGGTAGCCACGAGAGGACGAAGCCGTGACCGAACACCGGGAGCTGGGGCAGCGCGAACGTGGCGGTGAACGCACCGATCAACGCCATGACGGCGAGCTGCGCCGCGCCGCGCGTGGCCGCCACGGCCGCGAGCAGGAGGACGGCGGAGGCGGCGGCGAACACGAACGCGAACGCCACGCCGAGCACTGTCACGCGCTGGTCAAGGAGGACCCCGAACCAGCCAAGAAGCATCGCTCCCACGGCGACGGGAAGCAGTACCGATGCGAGCAGGCGTTGCACACGGGTCGACAGCAGATGGGCAGCGAGGCCGCTGGTGGCAGCGAGCAGCGCGCCCGCTACCAGCCAGGGCCACACGGCCGGCCCGGCTGCATACCACTCGGCACCGACCAGCGCCGTGCGGCGCCCGTCCACGACCAGCGGGATCGACCAGGTTCCTACCTCACTCGGGCGGGTCGAGCCACTGCGCACGGTCGGCACCGGTCGCAGCCGGTTCTCGTGCCATGCGAACGCGTGTGCACGACTCACCCGTCGCCATCTCGCAGGCCCGGAGAAGACGGCCTCGCCCGGGCTGACGACGCGTTCGGTCGCCGCGGTGGGAGACGCCAGGTTGGCCTCGACGCCCGTCGACGAGAACCTCAGGAACGGCTCGCCCTCGATGCCGAGAACGATGACGACCCGGGGGGGCGCAACGCGTAGCTCGAGACGCTGGTCTCCATCGAGGACGCGCGCGGCGAGCCCGTGCGCGGAAGGGCGGAAGTGCGAGACGCGAGCGTCGAAGTCGGTGGACAGCGTCCCCGATCTGATGTGCGCCCCGGCAGTCGCCGGAGCCATCAGGATCACAGCGACCGCGACGAGGACGCACGCTCGCACCGCGACCAGCTCTACATGCGTTCGGGGGCGGTCACGAGAGGCGGTCGTGGCGCCGCCCGACGACGCGAGGCAAGCCACGCGGCAGGCGTCAACACGAGCACCGCGGACCCGAGCGCCAGCGCCGTGACGCCCACCCGATCCAGCACGAGGCCTCCGACGATCGCGAGCGTCGCCGCCGTGATCCCCGAGAGCATGTCGGACAGCCCCAGCAAGCGCCCGCGCTCGCGCGGGCTCGTGCGATCGACGAGGTCGGAGCTCGCAGCGAGGAACGCGAAGCTCCAGCCCAGGCCGAGCCCGAACAGGAGGACTGCGGTCGGAACCACGCCGCTCACGAGCGCGAGCGCCGCACAGCATGCGCCCATCAGGACGAGCCCGCCGACGAGTGGCCGACGACGGCCGAACCGATCGACGAACGGCCCCACGATGACGACGAACGCGTACATGCCGAAGACGTGCGCGCCGATGATCGGGAACACGTCGGACGGCTCGTGGTTGCCGTGCGCGACGACGACGTAGCCGATCAGGTTCATCACGCTCGCCATCACGGAGAAGCTGGCCAGCGCGCCGAGCAGTGCCGGCGCGACACCCGGTCGCCGGACGATCTCGCGGATCGGAGCCGCCGTCGACTCGACGCGAACGTCCCGGCCCCGGGCGGCCAGCAGCTCGGCGACCCGGCGCGGATCGGGCCTGACGCACAGCACCAGGCAGAGACCGACGAGCGGGAACCCGATGGCCGCGAACCACGCAAGCGACAGCGAGCCGGTCGACAGCTGACGCCCCGCCAGCAGCGGATCGAAGACCAGCGGGCCGAGGATGGCGCCGACCACCGCGCCGCTCAGCACGAGCGCGATGCCCGCGGCCCGTTGCTCCGGCGGGTACATGTCGCCTCCTGCCGTCCGCACGAGCGTGAGCGTCCCGAGCGCTGCCCCCAGCAGCACGAAGCCGCCGATCGTCAGCGGCGCGAGCACGAGTCGCGTGCCGATTCCGGTCACGATCAGACCGCAGGTCGCCACGACGAACCCGACCGCGAGCGGGGGGATCCGCCCGAACCGATCCATTCCGCGCCCCGCCTGGTAGGCGGCCAACGCTGCCGTGACGAGGAAGATCGCAGGCCCGAGCCCGAGCAGCCCGTGCACTCCGGTCACCTTGACGAAGGTGAGCGAGGAGACGGCCGCGACGAGCTGGAACATGCCGGACAGACAGGCCATCGACCCGGCGAGCAGGATCGTGTTCCGTCGGATCGGTACTGCGGCGAGCTCGTCCACGTCACGAGGATAACCGGCGACTCCCGGCGCGGAGGCCCGATGTCGGTACGATCGACTCCATCAGGAGGCCCACGTGACCGAGCACCCCACCGAGACGAAGTTCCTCAGCCCCTTCGACGTCCCGACGCCCGAAGGCGCCGAGGGCTGGGAGGAGATGTACCCCTACTACCTCCTCTTCGATCCGGCGCGACGGGATGCCGAGGAGAGCCGGTTCTGGTTCTACAACGGCATGCACTTCCCGGAGCCGATGCCGGCGTTCGACATGATCACCGCCGAGTCGTGTTACCTCTCGATCGGCCTGTACCAGGGTCGCGTCTTCCAGATCCCGACCGTGCTCGGCATCGAGCACCGCGTCGTCAACGGCTACGTCTACATCACGGCGAACGAGGTCAGCGACCCCGCCGAGATCGGCAAGCGGCTCGAGGTCTTCCTGCCGCGGATCGGCTTCTACTACGAGAACTGGGACATGCTGGTCGGCCGCTGGCAGGCAGCGGTTGACGAGGTGATCGTGAACCTCACCGCGCTCGAGGTGCCGCACCTCCCGGACCTCGAGGACGAGCAGGAGCTGCTGCACGAGCACAGCCTCGGCTCGAACTTCCGGCTGATGACCGCCTACGACCGCTGCCTCGGGTTCTACAACGAGCTGAACCAGCTGCACTTCGAGCTGCTGCTGCTCGCGTACGGCGCGTACCTGACCTTCTTCCAGTTCTGCCAGCAGGCGTTCCCGGACATGGGGATGCAGGTGATGACGCAGATGGTCGCGGGCTACGACACGACGATGTTCCGGCCCGACGACGAGCTGAAGGAGCTCGCCCGAGCCGCACTCGACCTTGGCGTGGACGGGTCGTTCGTCGAGGGTCGCACGCCCGAGGAGGTGCTGGCGGAGCTCGGGCAGAGCGACGTGGGCCGCGCGTGGATCGCCGATCTCGAGTCGCGCAAGCACCCGTGGTTCTTCATGTCGTCGGGCGACGGCTTCTACCACCACCACCGCGCGTGGGCGGACGACCTCCGGTTGCCGTTCACCGCCATCACCGGCTACATCGCGCTGATCCGCGAGGGCACGAGCCTCGACCGGCCGAAGGACCGGCTGCTCGCCGAGCGCGACAGGATCGCGACCGAGTACGCGGCGCTGCTCGCAACGCCGGAGGAGCGGAAGAGCTTCGACGAGATGCTCGGACTGTGCCGTCACGTGTTCCCGCATGCCGAGGGCCACAAGTTCTTCATCGAGCACTGGGGCACGTCGCTGTTCTTCAACAAGATGCGGGAGATCGGCGCCGTGATGTCCGAGAACGGGTTCTTCGAGAGCCCCGACGACATCTTCTATCTCAACATCCACGAGGTGCACGAGGCGCTCTCCGACCTCGGGCTCGCCTGGTCGGGAGGCACGGCCGGGCGCGGGACGGTCTACTGGCCGCCGCGGGTGAAGCGGCGCAGGGAGATCCTCACCCGCCTGTCCGAGTGGACGCCGCCGCCGGCGCTCGGGGTCGTTCCCGAGGTGATCAACGACCCGACCGTGCAGCTCCTGTGGGGCGTGACCGCGGAGCGCCTGCGGGCGTGGGCGAGCCAGACCGAGGACGAGGACGTGCGCGGCTACGCCGCGTCGCCGGGCGTCGCCGAGGGCATCGCACGCGTCGTCCGCGACGTGAACGAGATCGGCGCCGTGCAGCAGGGCGAGGTTCTCGTGTGCCCGGTGACGGCACCGAGCTGGGGCCCGGTCTTCCCCAAGATCGCCGCTGCCGTCTCCGACATCGGCGGGATGATGTCCCACGCCGCGATCGTCGCGCGGGAGTACGGGCTGCCCGCCGTCGTGGGCACCGGACACGCGACGAAGATGATCAAGACCGGCGACCGCGTCCGCGTCGACGGCAACAACGGCACCGTGACGATCCTGACCTGACGTGGCAGACGAGCGGTACACGATCCCGTTCGACGAGCTGAGGCTCGAGCACGTCGAGCTCGTGGGCGGGAAGTGCGCCAACCTCGGTGAGCTGACCCACGCCGGCTTCCCGGTCCCGCCCGGCTTCGCGGTCACGACGGCCGCGTACGAGCGCGACGACATCGACGAGGCAGTCGGCGCCGCGTATGCGGAGCTCGGCCGCCGCCTCGGACGCGACGACCCTCCCGTCGCCGTCCGCTCGAGCGCGATCGCCGAGGACATGCCCGACGCGAGCTTCGCGGGCGTCCAGGACACCTACCTCTGGATCTGCGGGCTCGACCTCGTGCTCGACGGCATCCGCCGCTGCTGGGCGAGCTTCTACAACCCCGAGGCCGTCGCCTACCGCGAAGCGCACGGGATCACGCGTGGTGGCATGAGCGTCGCCGTGCAGTACATGGTCGACGCGCGCGTCGCGGGCGTGATGTTCACTCTCAACCCGGTCTCGGGCGACAGGTCATCGATCGCGATCGACTCGAGCTACGGCCTCGGCGTCTCGGTCGTCGGCGGCGAGGTGACGCCCGACTCGTTCCTCGTCTCGAAGGTGACACGTGAGATCGTGCGCCGGCAGATCGGCGCCAAGGCGATCGAGGTCGTCGCCGACCCGGCGGCCGCGACGACCGTCACGCGCGACGTGTCCGAGGAGCGGCAGGCGCTGCCGAGCCTCAGCGACGAGGAGATCGTGCGCCTCGTCGAGATCGGTCGCCGCGTCGAGGCCCACTACGCGAGCCCGCAGGACGTCGAGTGGGCGATCGACCGGCGACTCGACGAGCTGTTCCTGCTGCAGGCCAGGCCCGAGACGGTCTGGAGTCGGAAGCCACGCGCACAGCCGGTGACCGGCGGCGCGATGGCGCTGATCACGGCGGCGATGACCGGCGGCGCGGTACCGCCGAAGGAATGACGGACTCGCGCGACCTCTCGCCGGACGACGTGAAGGAGATCCTGCGACTCGTCGACGAGTCGCAGTTCGACGAGTTCGAGCTCGAGACCCCCAACCTCACGATCCGCTTCCGACGAGGCGATCGGGCAGCAGCGGGAAGCGCGCCGCCGCGGCCCGCCGCGGCCGAGGCACCGACTGGCCTCGTCGACGTCATGGCGCCGATGGTGGGAACGTTCTACCGCTCCCCGGGGCCGGGCGAGGCGCCGTTCGTCGAGCTCGGCAACCCCGTCGAGGAGCACACGCAGGTGTGCATCCTCGAGGTCATGAAGCTGATGAGCTCCGTCGTCGCAGGCGCGCGGGGCGTCATCGCCGAGGTGTGCCGCACGAACGGCGAGGCGGTCCAGTACGGCGACGTGTTGTTCCGTATCCGCCCGACATGATCGGGCTCGTCGACACGACGGTGCGGGATGGTCACCAGAGCCTGTGGAGCGCGGACGCGCTGACGACCGCGATGATCGCCGGGATCGCCCCTGTGATGGACCGCGTCGGCTTCCACGCGATCGACTTCACGAGCAGCACCCACATGGCGATGGCCGTGCGGAGCCACGCGGAGGACCCGTGGGAGCGCATCCGGGTCGTCCGGGAACTGATGCCCGACACGCCGCTCGGCTTCATCACGCCGGGGATGCGGTTCATCGCATGGGAGCGCGCGCCGATCGACGTGATGCGGCTCGCGCTGCGCTGCGTCATCCGGAACGGGATCCGCCGGGTCTGGGTCGCCGAGTCGATGAACGATGTCGAGACCGACCTCCGCATCGCCCACATCGCGAAGGAGGAGGGCGCCGAGGAGGTGCTGATCGGGCTCGTGTACAGCGTCAGTCCGGTGCACACCGACCACTACTACGCCACGCGCGCGCGAGAGATCGCTGCGAGCCCGGACGTCGACGTGCTGAACCTGAAGGATCCCGGCGGGCTGCTCACGCCCGACCGCGTGCGCACGCTCGTCCCGGCCCTGCGCGAGGCCGCGCCGTCGTTGCCGCTCGAGGTGCACTCCCACTGCACGGCGACGATGGCGCCGCTCGTGTACCTCGAGTCGGCACGGCTCGGCGCATCGTTCGTGTGCACCGCCGTTCGGCCGCTCGCCAACGGCACGTCGCAGCCGGCGGCCGAGCAGACGATCGCGAACCTGCGGGCCGCCGGCTTCGGCGTCGACGTCGACGAGGACGCGCTCGCGGAGATGTCGGCCTACTTCACGACGCTCGCCGCGCGGATCGGACGTCCGGTCGGCGTGCCGGTCGAGTACGACGTCTCGATCTACGCGCACCAGCTACCCGGCGGCATGACGTCGACCCTGCGCCGGCAGCTGCGCGAGGTCGGGCTCGAGGATCGCTGGAACGAGGTGCTCGCCGAGCTGCCCCGGGTGCGCGAGGATCTCGGCTGGCCGATCATGGTCACGCCGCTCTCGCAGTTCGTCGGCGTGCAGGCGTTGCTGAACGTGACGACCGGCGAGCGCTACTCCCAGATTCCCGACGAGGTGGTGAAGTACGTGCTCGGGCAGTACGGCCCTCCGCCGGGCGAGCTCGATCCGGACGTCGCGGCAACGGTGCTCGCCTCGCCCAGGGCGGAGCAGTTCCGGCACGAGGAGCACCGCCTCGACCTCGGCGAGGCGCGTGCGCGCCACGGCGACGCGATCAGCGACGAGCTGCTCCTGCTGCGCATGATGCTGCCCGCGGAGCAGGTCGAGGCCATGCTTGCGCGGCCGAGGACGGTCGAGCACGCGCCGCCGCGCCACCCGGTCGTCACGCTCGTCGAGGGCCTCACCGCAGCGCCCCCTCCGCGAGATCGATCTCACGGCGCCCGGGGTGCGCGTCCGCGCGCGATGAGCCTGCTCGCAGAGATCGACGCGGTCGTCTTCGACGTGGACGGGACGTTGCTCCACGCGAACGACCCGGGTGGCGTGCACAGTGCCCATCCGATTGCCGGCGCCATCGAGACCGTGGAGCGCGTCCGCGCCAGCGGCCGGCGCGTGCTCTTCTTCACGAACGGCACCGGCCCGACGCCGGCGCGATACGCCGCGGATCTCCGCTCGCTCGGGTTCTCGCTCGCCGACGAGGAGTTCATGAACCCTGCCGTGGTCGCGGCCCGCTGGATCGCGCGTACGCACCCGGGGAAGTCGGTGCTCGTGCTGGGTGGGCCCGGAGTGCTGGCACCGCTCGACGAGCTCGGGATCGAGACGGTGGGAGCGGCGGAGCCGGCGGCCGCCGACGTCGTGCTCGTCGGGTGGGATGACGGAATCACCTACGCCGCGCTGCGCGCGGCGTGCGAGTCGATCTGGGCAGGGGCTCCGCTGCTCGCGACCTCGACCGCGCCCATCTTCTCGGTGAACGGTGGGCGCGCACCGGGCTGGTCGGGCGCCATCGTCGCGGGAATCCGGCAGACGACCGGCGCGCGCGCCGTCACGCTCGGGAAGCCCTCGCCGGTCGCGTTGCGCGAGATGTGCCGCGTGCTCGGCGTCAGGGCCGCGCGGACGCTCGTCGTCGGCGACGACCTCGCGCTCGAGATCGCGATGGCCCGCCGGGCCGGAGCCCGCGCGGCGCTCGTCCTCACCGGGGTCTCGACGGAGGCCGAGGCGGCCGCGTGCCCGCCCGCGCGGCGTCCCGACGCCGTGCTCGCGGACGTGTCTGCCCTGAAAGCACCATCGAGCTGAGCCGGTGACGGACTACGGGCACCCCCTCGAGTTCGGCGTCTTCGTCACCCCTTCCAGCCAGGACGCCGGCTCGGTCGTCGCACTCGCGACGCTGGCCGACCGGTCCGGGCTCGACCTCGTCAGCTTCCAGGACCACCCTTACCAGCCGAGGTTCCTCGACACCTGGACGCTGCTCTCGTTCGTCGCCGCCCGTACGAGCCGCGTGCGAGTCGCGCGCGAACGTCCTCAACCTGCCGCTTCGCGATCCGGCGATCATCGCGCGCGCAGTCGCGAGCCTCGACATCCTGAGCGGTGGGCGCACGGAGCTCGGGCTCGGCGCCGGCGCGTTCTGGGATGGGATCGAGGCGATGGGCGGACGTCGGCTGACCCCGGGGCAGCGCGTCGACGCGCTCGAGGAGGCGATCGAGGTGATCCGGTCGCTCTGGGACGTCGGACAGCCGGAGCCGGCACGCTTCGACGGGTCCTACTACCGGCTCGGCGATGCGGCTCGCGGACCCGCGCCTCTGCACGACGTACAGATCTGGATCGGCGCGTACAAGCCGCGCATGCTGAACCTGGTCGGCCGCAGGGCGGACGGGTGGCTCCCGAGCCTGTCCTACCTCCAGGAAGGCGACCTGGCCGCGGGAAACGCGGCGATCGACGCGGCCGCCGTCGGGGCCGGCCGTGAGCCGTCTGCGATTCGCAGGCTCCTGAACGTCCCGAGCGCGCTCTCGTCGTCGGAGCTGACACGGTTCGCGCTGGAGGACGGCATCGGGACGTTCATCCTCACGACAGACGACCCGAGCACACTGCGAGACGTGGACCTCCGAGGTCGTCCCAGCGGTGCGCGAGCGGGTCGCCGCGGCGCGCGCGGGCGATCGCTCGAGCACCCTCCAACCGCACACGCCCCGAGCGCCCGGAGGTCGACGGGCTCGGAGTACGCCCGACGCCCGGACGACGGAACGCGCCTCAGTCCCACGCGCGGCGTGGGACGAATCCACCCGTCCGCACCGTCCCGAGTCCGGCAGCGAGGTGACCTACAGCCGGCGCGGGCGGCTTGTCGGCCAGCACCTGATCGACGTGCACGACATGCTGCGGACCGAGCTGGGAGAGCTGCGCGAGATCCTTGCCCAGGTTCGCGACGGTGCGCTCAGCGCCGGCGACGCGCGATCCGCGCTCAACGAGATGGCGCTGCGGCAGAACGACTGGACGCTCGGGGCGTTCTGCTCACGCTACTGCGGCGTCGTGGCCCAGCACCACGGCCTCGAGGACGACGCGATCTTCCCGCACCTCGTGCGCAGCGAACCGGACCTCGCGCCCGTGATCGATCGGCTCACCGACGAGCACCTCGTGATCCACGACGCGATCCAGGCCGTCGACCGCGCGCTCGTCGATCACATCAACCATCCCGACGACTACGAGCCGATCCAGGTGGCGATCGACTTCCTGACCGACTCGCTGCTCTCGCACCTGAGCTACGAGGAGCACGAGATCGTCGAGCCGCTCGCGCGACTCGGCTTCTATCCCGGCCAGGTGTAGCCCGGCGGGGCCCGCCGCGAGGTCGTCGCGGCGGGCCCGGTCGGAGTGTTGCTCAGAGTGCGCGCGCCCGGGCGATGAGGAGGTTCGCCTCCGCGTACTCGAGGATCGCCTGGAGCGGCGGTACGGGCTGGTGCGCGAAGGCCGCGGCGTCGAGCTGGGCCGCGATCTTCCGCGCCAGCGCATCCCGCTTCGCGGTCAGCGAGCCGATCGCCGCCTCGGTGCGGGTGTACTCCGAGTCGTCGGTGGCCGAGCCGCTCGCGACGGCGCGCGTCGAGGCGGCCAGGGTGTACTGACCGAACTGGCCGAACGGCGCGTTCAGCTGCTCGTAGATCTTGCCCAGCTGCGTCGTGAAGGGCGACCGCAGCGCGGCCGGCGTCGCGCCGGACCTCGAGCGCCTCGACGAGCACGCGCCCGTCGTGCTGGTAGTCGTCCTTGAGCCCGGTCAGGGCCAGGATGGTCGGGCGCAGATTCGTGTGGTCGGTCCAGGTCTGCGAGTCGATCCCGCCATGTGCGACCCCGGGGCCGACGAAACCGGCCCAGGTGTTCCCGATCTCCTCCTGCACGTCGCCGTGGTTCCAGGCGAAGCTCGGCACCGCGCACAGGTGCACGCCGGCGCACTGGTTCGGCGAGCCGAACGACGGATCCGACGTGGTGAAGAAGAAGTCGTCGTTACCGAACAGCGTGAACGTCGGTGTGCGGTTGGAGTCTGCGTTGACCATGTGCAGGGCCTGCTCCTCCACCGGGTCGGCCATTTTCACCATCATCGGCACGGTGCTCCCGTTGCCGACGTACGGGTCGGGAGCCTGCAGCCCGGCCACCTCGCGCTCGAGCTTCCGCACCGTCGGGTCGGTCGGTCCCGGATGGCCGTTGACGTAGAACGTCGGCGCGTCGTCGCTGTGGATGCTGAACGGCGGCTCGCCCGAGGGCAGGAGCGCCTGGACGTTGGCGTTCACCTCGCCGATCTGGTTCGACGGGCAGGCGTTGAGGGCTGCGCACGCCGTGTGGGCGTACTGCAGGGTGCCGTCCGGCTGCGGGATGCCTGCGCCGCCGGTGAAGTGGTCGCCCTCGTCGACGGTGATCACGAACAGCGTGTTGCTCTTGTCGATGCCGTGCGCGGCGAGGTTCTGGAAGAACGCGGCGAAGGCATCGTCGTAGTCCTTCAGCTGCGCCTCGTGCGCAGCCTCGCCCGGCCCGGTCGCCGTGCTCACGTACGAGTCGGTGGCGGGGTTCGCGGCGTGGGCGTCGTGCACGTCCGAGATGTAGCCGTAGGTCACGGGCACGCCGTTCTCCTGCATCTGCTCGACGTAGCCGAGCGTGTTGCGTGCGAGCATCCCGTCGAAGCCCGGGAAGCCGCAGGTGCCGGCCGGATCGGTGATCGGCTGGCCGGCCGTGTCGGGCACGCACGGCTGGTGCGCGGTGATCGCCGGATCGACGTACTTCGCCCCGTACAGCGCCTGGAAGCCCGAGTAGCCGCCGGGCTCGTCGGGAAGGGCGTCCGGCCTCGCGTCGGCGTTGTTCGCACACACGCTCGTCGCGGTCTGGGCGCAGTGGACGGCGATGCCGACGAAGTCGGTCTGTGGTTGGCCCTTCGCCTTCGCGTGGGCGGCATCGCTCGGCAGAGCCGCCGCGGCCGCGGCCTCGTTCCACTCGGGCGAGTTGGCCCCGAACACGCGGGTCATGTCACCCGTCGCGTTGGTTGCGGTGTTCTCGAGCTCGATGTTCGCCGTGCCCACGCCGCCGACGTCGCAGCCTGCGCGGGTGAATGGCACCCACGGCGCCGGCGTCGTCTTCTGCCCGTCGGTCACCATGTTGGGCAGCGGATCGAACGTGGCGTCGACCTGATCGGTCCAGTACTTGAACGCGGACGAGAAGCCGATCGTGCCGTCGGGCTTGAAGAACCCGTAGGAGTTCGTCACGGTCTGTCCGTTGCGATCCGGATACTCGCCGGTCAGGCTCGAGAGAATCCCTCCGGCCGTGTGCGAGATGAGGATCGTGTGGTCGTTCGTCATCAGCGTGCCGTTGTTCTGCAGGAAGTTCAGGAGATGCGGCATCTGCTCCAGATCTGACGGCACTCCGGCGGCATCGCGGCGGTAGTGCACGTTGTCGAACTGGAGATAGATCACGTGCTTGACCGGGTTCCCGTTCGCACCGAGCGAGCACCCGGTGGCTGCAGGCGTGGCACTGGCCGCGTTCGTCCTCGCGGCTGACGGTCTCGCCTGCGCCAGTTGCGCGGCGACAAGGCCTGAGATGACGGCCGCGACTCCCACGGCCACTGCCAGGTTCCGGCTTGCTTTCATGGCGAACACTCCCTTCGGCGGTGTCTCCCGTCGGCACCGCGGTCGCGTCGTCGGACAGTCCGGACCATGCCGATGGACGGCCCACCCATGGGTGGCTGTCCAGTGAACCGGTGGTGAAGGGATGGAGCCCTCACTCCGGCGTGGCGACGTCAGCGGCAAGCGCTGCGAGTCCGCAGTCCACCCGCCGTATCTGTCACGCTCGGCGCGAATCCAAACCTGGCAATTGTGTCAGGTCGTAGCTGACACACCTACCCGGCACCGCAATGCCGATGTGTCTAGCCGGGCAGTTCGCCGTCGACGATCAGGGGAACCGAGAGCCCTCGGGCGACAGCCTCCGCCCCGATGCTCGGCAGGAAGCCTCGCTGTTCGCGGTGATCGCTGGCGAGCAGCACCTCGACGCGCCCGAAGCGCAGGCCGCTCGCAGGCGAGCGATCCTCCTCGTGGAAGAGAACCGCAACCGGCTGTTCGTCCTGGACCAGTCGCGACGCCATCTGCCTGTGGAGATTACTCCACAGGCCAGGACAAATCGAACCTTCACATTCTTCTGTATCCCTGCGCGATTTGTGAAGATCCGTGTCCTCGTGGGTGGCATTCCGGAGAAATAGTGCCGTTTACCACGGTTCACGTCCTGGGGCCCGCTGGTTGTCATCAGAGGGTGGCGCCTTGGTGAAGGGGTGGTGAGAGACGTCCGAGCGCTCCACTGCCGCTGCTACAACGGCGCCGTGTCCGAGACGACTGCGCTTCTGGTGATCGTGGTTGTGACCGCGGTCGGCTTCGATTTCACGAACGGCTTCCATGACACCGCGAACGCGATGGCGACGACCATCGCGACACGTGCCCTGCCGCCGCGGATCGCGGTCGGCATCGCCGCGAGCCTGAACTTCGTGGGCGCGTTTCTGTCGATCAGCGTCGCGGCGACGATCGCGAACGGGATCGTCAACCAGGGCGACGTCACGCTCGAGATCGTGTTCGCGGGCCTGGTCGGCGCGATCCTGTGGAACGTGCTCACGTGGTACCTGTCGATCCCGTCGTCCTCGTCGCACGCGTTGATCGGTGGCATCGTCGGCTCCGTGCTCGCCGCCGCCGGCTCGAGCGGCGTCGACTGGACAGGCGTGATCTCGAAGGTCGCGGTGCCGGTGGTGCTCGCGCCGATCGTCGCCGGCGCCGCGGCGTTGATCGCGACACGGATCTCGTACCGGTTGACCGAGCGAACGCCGCACGGCCCGTCACAGCGCGGCTTTCGCGTTGGACAGGTCGGCTCGAGCTCGCTCGTCGCGCTTGCGCACGGGACGAACGACGCGCAGAAGACGATGGGCGTGATCGCATCACGGGAACGGGACTCGGCCGCAGCGGATCGGTCGTCCACTGGGGCGTCGTCGGACGCATGGTCGTCGCGTGGGGGCTCACGCTTCCCGCAGCCGGGCTGACGGGCGCCGCAGCCTACGGCGGGTCACAGCTTCTTGGGGGTGGTGTGGCCGGATCGCTCGTCGTCGGCGCCATCGCGATCGCGGTCCTCACGGGTCTCGTGATCCTCTCGCGACGCGATCCGGTCAGCGCCGACAACGTGGTCGAGATGCAGATGGATCTCCCGAGCGCCGGTGCGCCGGCCGGGGCGACGGCATGATCTTCGCGACGCTCAGCGACTACATCGACCTGACGGCGCTCTGGAAGATCGGCGTCGTCGTGCTGCTGGCGAGCGTGCTCGTGCCCGTCGCGTTCTCCGTCGGCATCGTCGGCGAAGCGCGCCGCGAAGGCGCGGCGACGCACGAGCGAAGCAGCGTGAGCGGCCTGCTGATGCTGGCGTTCGGGGGCCTGGTGTGCGGCGCGGCGATCGTTCTCGGCATCTGGGCGATGCTTCAGAAATGAGCGCCACGCCGACGCCGGCCGGTGTCGTTCTCATCTCGTACGACGAGTCGGACGACGCGCGCGCGGCGATCGTCGCCGCCTCCCCGCTGATCGCGGGCCGGGACGTGATCGTCGCGTATTTCTGGCAACCGTTCGCCGAGGTTGCGCGCTCGTTCGCGATCAACCTGCTGGAGATCGTCCAGGACCCGGCCGTGATCAACGCACGCGAACAAGCGCGTGCCGAAGCGGCCGCAGCCGAGGGTGCGGAGTTCGCCCGAGCGCACGGGATTACGTGCGAAGGCCGGGCCCGGACGGCTTCGGGCCCACTCGACGAGGCGATCATCGCCTACGCCGACGAGCTCGACGCCGCCCTCATCGTGCTCGGTGCACGAGGCCGCTCGAGCTGGGGCTCCGCGCTGCTGGGCAACGTCGCGCACGACGTTCTCCAGCGAGCGCGCATGCCAGTGCTCGTCGTGCCGTCACCTGCCCTCAGCGAACGGCGATCGATCGGGTCCTGAGGCCGCAGACGCGTCGCGCTCCACGGCGAAAGGTCGTGGAGCGCGACGGAGCTGGGCCGGCAGCGGCGAGGGACCGCTAGGCCCGAGCGCTCGCGGAGACCGGTTCCCGGACCTCGTGGTCCCGAACAGTCTTCATGGCGTGGCTGGCTGCGGGTACGACGAACGCGGACGCGAGCTCGTGCGCGGCGCGGCGCGCCGCTTCCGGGTCGTAGCCGAAGAGCGGAGAGCGCCCTCCGTCCGTCAGGAACTCGCGCAACCGGTACATGGCCCCGGGCGTCACGGAGGCCTGGTCGTCGACGAGCACCCAGCGGATCTCCGTCAGGGCGGGAACCGCGGCGGCCGCGACGTTCCGTCGGTACAGCGGCCGCATGCTGCGGAGGAGTGGCTGCGGGCGGTCGATGTCGCGGATCAGGTGCTCGATCGACCTCGCCCAGGTCGCGCGGGCGCGCGGTGTCATGTCGTTGTGGTGGAAGAGTTTCATCGTCGTCCTTTTCACGAACCGAGGTGCTGTTTTCCAACTGCACCTGACGGTACGTCCGCGATCTAAAGGGACTGCAAAGGTTCGCCGTCCTCGCGTAAGGACCGTGCTGCGCCCGCCGAGCGGACGAGCCGGGGCGACCTCCTGCGTGCCTGCACGGCGATCGTCGCCCACCCGACCGGTACGAGTCCCCAGTTGCTGATCAGGCGATAGAGCACGACGCCGGCGACGACGCTCCCGCTCGTGTGGCCGAAGGCGGCGAAGCCGAGCACGAGGCTGGCCTCGACCGTGCCTCCGCCGCCGGGAAGCAGGGGTATCACGGCGACGATCTGAGCGACGGCGTACGTGGCGACCAGCGCGCGCAGGGGCACGTCGGCGCCGACCGCTCGCAGCGAGACGTACAGGGCGAGGCAATCCAGGAGCCAGTTGATCGATGCGAGGCCGGCGACTTCGAGGTGATACGACGAACGGGCCCACGGTCGGGTCGCCAGCCCCGCCGCGAGCACGACGAAACCCACGAGGATCGCAACTCGCACCGAGTCGGGCACTGCGTCCATCTCGGCGAGTCCGGTCCCGAGCGCGACGAGACCCGCAAGTGACGCGATGCTCACGAGCGTGATCACGACCAGCACGTGCGTGGCCTGCCGGCGATTCGCGCCGTATCCGCGGAGGGCCCGGTACCAGTACACCGCCGACGCCGCCGCGCCGGCCGGGATCGACGACGCGAGCGCGACCCCGGCGAGGGTGGTTCCCAGGAGCGGACGCACTGCGGTCGCGATGCCAACGCGCGCGAGCAGGCGCTTGACCATGAGCCCGTAGGCGCCGAGCGAGAGCGCCTCAGCGGCGATCGCCGCGACGAGGAGCACCGGATCCACCTGACCGAGCGAGTCGAGCGACCCGAGCAGGAGGTCGTTCGAGGCGAGGCCGAGCGCGAACAGCGCCCCGAAGGCGAGGGCGGCGAGCCAGACCGCGAGCCGCAGTGTGCGTCCGGAGACGCGGCCGCGAACGGCCACCGAGAACGGCCGGCCCGTCCGACGAAGCGGACGGGCCGGCAGCTTCTCGACATGCGCCACGGCGCTGCCTACACGGAGTCGACGAGCGCCACACCGGGCGCGCGCTCGTCCTGCTCGACTGGCTCCGAGACGGCCTGTGCCGGGTTCGACTCGATGATCAGGGCCGAGAGCACCGCTCCGGCCAGCGCGACGCCGGCGAGCACGTAGAAGGCGATCTGGAAGCCGTGCGTCAACGCGGCGGCACCAAGATCCGTCGCGCCCACGTGGTCGCTGACGTAGTGGCTCGTGTACGTGGTCGCGATCGTGGTGGCGACGGCGACGCCGATCGCGCCGCCGATCTGCTGGCTGGTGTTGATCAGCCCCGACGCGACGCCCGCGTCAGACTGCTCCACCCCGGTCAGCGCTCCGATCGTCGCCGGGACGAACGCGAGCGCAAGCCCGATGCCGCTGAGCAGGAAGGCGGGGAAGATGTCCCAGAAGTAGTGCCCGTCCACGGGCAGCTGGGCGTAGAGCAGGAGACCGGCCGCCGTCAGCACCATCCCTGCCGGAAGGACGCGCCGCACACCGAGCCGGAGCGAGAGCGCCTGTGCAACGCCGGAGAAGATGATGATGGCGAGCGTGAGGGCGATGTACGCGACGCCGGTCTTCAGCGCCGAGTAGTGCAGCACCTGCTGCATGTACAGCGTCAGCACGAAGAACTGGGAGAACACCGCGCCACCGAGCAGGAGCCCGGCCACGTTGGAGCCGGCGAGCGTCCGCAGCCGGAACAAGCGCATTGGCAGCAGCGGGGCCTTCGAGCGGAACTCGATCACGACGAACGCAACGATGAGCACCACCGACACGGCGAACAGGGCGATCGTCTCGGTGGTTCCCCAGCCGTGCTGTGTCGCGCGAGTCATCGCGTACACGAGCAGCATGAGGCCGGACGTGATCGAGATCGCCCCGGGCAGGTCGAGATGGCGGGTTGCCAGACCGGCGTTGCTCTCGCGCAGCAGGAACGGCGTCGCGATAAGCACGGCCAGACCGACCGGCACGTTGATGTAGAAGATCCACGACCAGCTGAGCGCGCTTGTCAGCGCGCCGCCGAGGAGCACTCCGGCAGCACCGCCGCTACCCGAGGCAGCACCCCAGATCCCGAGTGCGAGGTTGCGCTCGCGGCCCTCGCGGAAGGTCGTGGTCAGGATCGAGAGCGCGGCCGGCGAGAGGAGTGCGGCCCCGAGACCCTGGAGCGAACGGAACGTGATGAGGGACGCCTCGGACCACGCGAGCCCGTCGAGCAGGGAGCTCGCCGTGAAGATGATCAGGCCGGCGACGAAGAGGCGGCGGCGGCCGAACAGATCGGCGAGTCGTCCGCCAAGCAGAAGGAAGCCGCCGAATATGATCGAGTAGGCGGTGATCACCCACTGCAGGCTCTCCTGGGAGAAGTTCAGGTCGTTCTTGATCGACGGCAGGGCGACGTTCACAATCGCCACGTCGAGCACGACCATGAACTGGGCCGCCACGATCAGCGCCAGAACGATCCAGCGTCTGGTGTCGGGTGTAGCTTCGGTACTCACTGCGATCCCCCGAAATAGTTGAATTCATCCACGATACAAACTCGAAACGATTGAGCGAGATACAGTTATTCCCATGAACGCACCGATCCCGGTTGGGGTTTCGCTCGCGAACTGCATGCCCGCCGAGCTGCTCGCGAGCCCGGCGTTCCTGCTCGCGCGTCTGGGCATGGCGATCAAGGCCCGCGCGTTCGACGAGTTCGAGGAGACGGGGTTCAGCCCGTACCACCACTCCGTGCTCGCGCTGCTCGAGGAGGGCGCCCGCGACACGCAGTCGGCGATCGCCGATGCCCTTCAGCTGGACCGGAGCCAGCTGGTCGGGCTGCTCGACGCGCTCGAGGAACATGGACTGATCGAGCGCCGTCGCGATCCCGGCGACCGCCGCCGCCACGTCGTCAGCCTGACCCCCGCCGGGCGGGACCAGCTCGCAGCGTTCCGCAAGATCATCGAGCGCATCGAGGACGAGTTCCTGGCACCGCTCGACGCGGCCGACCGGGCCGCGCTCCACTCCCTACTCGCGCGGCTGGCGGCCAACCACGATCCGCGGTTCGTCTCGAGCGTCAGGGTCGTCGCGGACGTCCCGCTCCCGCTCCCGGACGCCAGGCCCTCGACGGTCTAGTACGAGGTCGTGCGCGGGTTGCCTTCCACGTGGAAGGATGCCCGGATGGCGACCCCGCTGATGCTGGCGACCCTGACGGACCGCCGCGAGTTCGGCGACGACTGGCTGCTCGAGCGCAAGCTCGACGGCGAGCGCTGCGTCGCGCACAAGGACGGTGCGACGGTGCGGCTCGAGTCGCGCACCGGCAAGGACCTGAGCGGCACCTACCCCGAGGTGCGGGAGGCCCTGGCGAACCAGCGGCCGCGCGAGCTTGTGCTCGACGGCGAGGTCGTCGCCTACGACGGCGGACAGACCTCGTTCAGCCGCCTCCAGCAACGTCTCGGCACCACCCGGCCATCCTCCGAGCAGGTGGCCGCGTACCCCGTCGTCTACTGCGTCTTCGACCTCCTCGCTGTCGACGGCGAGGATCTCACGGGCCGGCCGCTTCTCGAGCGCCGCGAGCGCCTGCTGGACGCGATCCGACCGGACGCGGCGCTGCAGCTGACCGAGGCATGGCGCGACGACTCGGAGCGGCGGTTCGCTGATGCGTGCCGCGCCGGCTGGGAGGGCCTGATCGCCAAGCGCGCCGATGCGCCGTACAGGTCGGGTCGCTCGAAGGACTGGCTGAAGCTGAAGTGCGTGTGGGAGCAGGAGTTCGTGGTCGGCGGCTACACCGAGCCCGCGGGCAGCCGGACCGACTTCGGTGCACTGCTCGTCGGCTACCACGAGGGCGATCGTCTGCGCTACGCCGGGAAGGTCGGCACGGGCTACAGCGCAGCGACGCTGCGAGACCTCGGCGACCGCTTGCGGAGGCTGGAGACGCCCGCATCGCCGTTCGTCGATGCGCGGCCGGTCCCGCGCGGCACGCACTGGACCCGGCCCGAGCTGGTCGCCCAGATCGGATTCGCCGAATGGACCAACGACGGTCGGCTGCGGCAGCCGCGCTTCCTCGGGCTGCGCGACGACAAGGTCGCCGGCCGAGGTGGTGCGGGAACGGCCCCGATGACCAGCGGCCGAGATCGCTGGGCTGCCGGTCGGGCGGTGCTGCGCGCGGCGGATCCGAGGATGGCCGTGCTCGTCGACGCCGACCCCGCGCTGGATCCTGACAGCCTGCTCGATGGACTGCCGCGCGACCTTTGGGGTGCGCTCGTGATTCAGGTGATCGGCCAGCAGCTCTCGCTGGCGGCCGCCGCGGCGATCGCCGCGCGGCTCGAAGCGTTGCACGGCGGTCGTCTGCCCACGCCGGCAGAGCTGCTCGCGACGGACTCCGACGCCCTACGCGGCATCGGCCTGTCGCGGGCCAAGGCCGTGTACCTCCACGACCTCGCGGCCCGGATGGAGGATGGACGCCTGGACCTCGAGCGGCTTCGGGCCCTCGACGACGACGCCGCCCGGACGGAGCTCACGCAGGTCAAGGGCGTCGGCCGCTTCACGGCCGAAGGCGTGCTCATGCTCGCCCTCCGCCGGCAGGATGTGTGGCCCGCCGCCGACCTGGCGCTGCGCCGCGCGGTCGAGCAGGTCTGGGGGCTGGATCCCCCGGCATCGGTCGCGGACGTCGACGCCATCGGCGAGCGATTCCGACCATGGCGGACGCTGGCCGCGGTGTACCTCTACCGCACGCGGATGGCGTGAACGACTGATCGAGCGCGCGCCGTCGAGCGCCCGGCAGCCCGGACCCGAGCGACGGCCGCTCCGTACCCTCGTCATGGACACGGTCGGCCTCGTACCGCTCGGCCGTGCGCGCCGGGGTCGGACTCCTCCTGGCGCTGCTCGTGCTCGGCCCGGGCAGGTTCGACAGCACGCGCGCTCGCCGCAGGCTCGAGCACCGCTCCCTTCCGCGTTCCCGCGTTCGGCCTGCTCGTGCGGACACCCGCCGGCTGGCACGCGACCGATCGGCCCCTCGTGCGTCTCGTCGCGCCGCGTCCCGTTGTCGCGGTCGCGAGCTTCTCCCTTGCCGGCCTGCCGGCGGAGACCGGCGACTGCCCACACGCGGCACTGCAACGTCGGGGTGCTCGCGGCGCGCTGCTGGTGCTGCTCGAGGAACGCGACGCGCACTACCTCAACCGCTTCCCGCTGCGGCCGCGCGCGTTCCGGATCCATCCGGCCGCGACCGGGTGCTACGGGCGGCGCGGCGAGGAGCTGACCTTCCGTACGCACGGTCGCGCGTTCTACGCGTTCATCAGCCTCGGCGCGAAGGCCCCGCCCGGCTCGGTCCGCCGTCTCGAGGCAACCCTCGACAGCCTCCGTGTCGGAGCCCGCCGGCTCCACCCGCTCGAGCTCCACGACCACGACGCCGGCCTCACAGTCGCATACCCGGCGCTCTGGAGCGCGACGCGCACGCGGCTGGACGCGATCACGTCGCCGCCGCAGCTCGTGGCCGTCGCCTCGTACCCGCTCGCGGTTCGCCCGTCGAGGGACTCGTGCCCGCAGTCCGCGCTCGCTCGGCGCCCGGCGGGTGGTGTCTTCATCCAGATCCGCGAGGAGCCGGATGCCCGGGTCGCCCGACGATTCCCTGCTCGGCCGAGACACCTTCGGCTTCCCCGTCTCGGCAATCTCGAATGCTTCGGCCCCCGCAGCGCGGTCATCCGCTTTCGCGCGTCAGGGCGCGGGTTCTACGCGTTCGTGAGCTTTGGACCGCGCCCCTCGTCGAGCATGCGCCGACAGGCGTTGCGCGTGCTCGACGGCCTGCACATTGCGGCCCGCTGAGTCAGCGGCCGACCGGCGCGGAGCCGCGCGAGGCCCGCAACGGGTCACGCGCGGCCGCCCGCGCCGGGCTTCTCACGGCCGAAGCGGCTCTGCCGGGAACACCAAGCCGAAGCGTTCGATGAGGCCGGGAACGCTCGTCGGGTCCATCTCGATCGCATAGCGCGTGCAGAGCTCGGCGAGGACGGCCGGGTTCGAGCGTGCCACGCCGCCGAGGTCCGCGAGCTCCGCGAAGAAACGCTCGAAGCCGGCCGGCGCGATGATCTCGAGGATGCGACAGGGCTCGTCCCCCGCGTTCCAGAACGTGTGCCATTCCCCGCGAGGCTTGAACACGAGGTCGCCGGGTCCGGCCTCGAGCACGTCGTCACCGAGAAGCGCTCCCATGCGACCCTCGAGCACGTAGCTGTACTCGTCCTCGCGCAGGTGCCGGTGGAGCGGCGCCGCGAGGGCGTGGGGTGCCATCGGGTGCTCGACGAGCGAGAAGCCCCCGCCGGTCGTGTCGCCGTCGATCATGAAGCGCACCCCGATGCTGCCCAGGAAGCCGGCCTTCCCCTCTGCGGGCCCAAGGACGCGAGCCGTAGCCGAAACCATCGTCTCCTCATTTCATTAGACAGTAGTGTCTCGCCGAATATACGGGACGCTCAGACTTCTGTCAATATTCCTCGGACACCCATGACCGATCAAACACGCCCCTACCGCATGCAGCGCAGGGCGGAGTCGCAGGAACAGACCCGCCAGCGGATCGTCGAGAGCGCCGTCGCGCTGCACAGCACGCTCGGCCCGTCGCGGACGTCGATCAGCGCCGTCGCGGCGCATGCCGGCGTACGCCGCTCGACCCTGTACCGCCATTTTCGCGACGAGGCGGCGTTGTTCGACGCGTGCGCCGGCCACTGGACGGCCGCCAACCCGCCACCCGACCTGGGCGACTGGCTGGCGATCGAGAGTCCCGACGAGCGGCTGCGCGTCGCCCTCGACGAGCTGTACGCGTATTACGGCCGCACCGAGACGATGCTCGACAACCTCTTCCGCGACGAGGAGCTGCCCCTCATCCAGGAGCGATTCGGCGCCTTCCGTGGGTACATCGATGCAGCCCGCGACAGCCTCATGGAGGGTCGCAGGCTGCGTGGGCGGGCACGCCAGCGCACGCAGGCCGCGATCGGACACGCGACCGCCTTCTCGACCTGGAAGTCGCTCGTTCGCGAGCAGGAACTCGACCCCGCCGAGGCCGCGAGCCTCGCCCGAGCACTCGTCGCGGCAGCCGCGCACGCTTGACAGGGGGTGCGCGAGCCAGTTGGATGGCTCGATGGTCGCACCGGAGAAGGGGCCGGACGACGGTGAGGCGCGCTACGTCCTCATCACGCAGTGCCTCCAGAACGACTTCCTGCTCAACGACGAGTGTCGGCTGTCCCTGCCGGAGCCGATCGTGCGGGCGGTCCTGCTTGGCCAGTCCGGACTCGAGGCGAAGGGAGACAAGGGTGTTCGCGGACTGTCCGCCAAGGCGGTGGCCGCAGGCCCGCTCGGGCGGTTCCTCGAGCAGACGATCGGCCGGCGGCGGCGCGGCGAGGACGGCCGAGGCGTGCTCCACGTGATCAACATCCGCGACTGGCACATCCCCGACGACAACTACGACTCGGAGCGACGCAGGTACGGAGCCCACTGCGAGGCGGGGACGTGGGGAGCCGGCTACGTCGACGGCCTCGAGGGCTGGCTCGATCCAGCCGGCCCGCTGCCGTCCGAGGAGGCCCAGTACTTCGAGCAGGGAAGCGTCCGCATCCACCACGTACACGCCGACTCGATCTTCGACTTCCGACCGCGGCGCGCCTACATCGGGGCCAACGAGCGCAAGTTCCCCACGTCCGCGCTGGAGATCCTGCTCGACGTGATCGTGCAGGGATCGGAGGAGGACCAGGCCCGTGCCAGCGAGTTGCTGCGGAAGGACCCGCGCGTGCGTGCGCTGGCGCCGCTGGCGAGGGAGATCGACGACGACGAGACGGTGCGCTCGTCGGCACGCGTCTACGTCGGCGTGCTCGGGTTCTACACCGACATCAAGGTGGCGATCGTCCTGACCGGACTGCGTACGCGCTACGAGCTGCCGAACCTCGCGGTCTCCGATACGTTCACGGCGAGTACGAGCCTCGAGCGCCATCTCAGCGGCCTCGACTTCGCGGACAAGCTGCTGACGGTCGAGGTCGTGCACGGGATCAACGACTTCGTGCGATTCCTCGGCGGCACGGGCGACATCCAGGACGAGTCCGAGATCGTCGCCACCGACAGCTTCGCCCTCTACAAGACCTATTTCCAGGATCGCCAGAACGTGCTTGCGGCCGAGAGCGAGAAGCTCCGGGCGTACGAGCTCCTGACCCAGCGTCGCTCGGTGGCGCTGTACGAGACGATCCGCCGAGCGAACACCTTCCTGATCGCCTGGGGAACGCTGTTCCTGACGGCGACCCTCGTGCTCTCGATCCTGAGCGCGTTCGGCGTCGTCGACTGGAAGGCCGCGGCGGTCACGGGCGGCCTGAGCCTGGCCCAGTTCGTCGGCGCGTTCTTCACGCAGCCGAGCTCTGACATGCAACGCAACCTGACGAATCTCGCCGTGTTCAAGATGGTGCTCGAGAGCCACAGCCTGAAGACGGCCGTCGCCCGCTTCCACCTGACCACGCCGCAAGCGCTGCGCGAGCTGCACACGAAACTCGATGCGGAAGCCGCCGCACGCCAGGTCGAGGCGTTACGAAACGAGCTGGAGGCGATCGAGGACGTCAACCGCGCCGACTTCGAGGCCCTCCGCCGGCTCGGCTTCAGCACGGACGGGGAGGGCATGGCGCCAGAGTCCGCCCCTGCGCACAACGGAGCCGCTTCCGCGTCCGGCTCCGACAGCGCGGCCGCGGCTGAGGGCGTCGCCGCCGAGGGGCGCGCGCCGGCCGAGTGAGAACCGCTAGCCGCGCGTCACTTTGCCGGCAGCGACCGGGCGAACGCAACGCCCCGCTCGACCCAGACCGCGAGCTCGGCGTCCGCGCGAACGGACTCGCTGTCCACGCGCATCCAGCCCGGCATCTCACGCCCGCGCATGACGACGAGCCGCGCTGACGACTCCTCGACGAGACGGTCCGAGTCCGCAGGATCCACGCGCAGCATGAGCCCACCCTGGCCGCTCGCCGACACCGCCATGTTGCCGTGCACGAGAAACGCGAGGCCGCCGAACATCCGCTGCTCGCGAACGCCATCCTCACCCCCGAGCAGCGCGCGGATGCGCGCGGCGAGCTCCTCGTCGTACGCCACGAGCGAAGCATGCCGGAGCCGGGGGCGACCGGTCACATCTTGTCGTCGGGCCTCGTCACTAGAGGTGATGAAGCTCGACGAAAGGACCGCACACCATGTCCATGACAGCTACGCGACCGATGTCGCCCGAGGCCACCGAGGCCCATGCCGAGGCTCCGTGGCCGGAGCCACTGCCGTCGTACGACCCGCTCGCAGGCAACCCGGTCGCGAGGGCGCACGCACGCCGGGGCGGCGCCTCGTCTGCCGCGGAAGGAAGCCCGATCGGCCGGATCCTCCTGTGGACGATCGCGATACCGGCGATGATCTTCCTCGTCTCGAACCCGCTCGGCTGGCTGCTCCTCTTCCTCATGTGCCTCGGCATCGCCGTCCTCACCGGTTTCGGCGGCATCCTCTAGCGAGCCCTGCAACCAATCGTCCCGGCGTTGCATTCCATCGGTAGCCCACGAAACAGGAGCAGCGGTGACACCGACGCACACCATCATCGACTCGCCGCTCGGCGAGCTGACGCTCGTCTCGCACGACGAAGCGCTGACCGGCCTGTACTACCCGGGCCACTGGTACCTTCCCGACCCCGCGACGTTCGGCGTCCGCGCCGAGTCAGGGTTCGAGGACGTCGAGGAGCAGCTTGCCGAGTACTTCGCCGGCGAGCGGACCGCCTTCGACCTGAGGACATCGACGACCGGCGACGCGTTCCAGGAACGCGTCTGGGAGCTGATCGCACGCATCCCGTACGGCGCGACGACCACCTACGGGGAGCTGGCACGTGAGCTCGGCGATCCGGCGATCGCGCGTGCCGTCGGCGGCGCGGTCGGCCGCAATCCGCTCTCGATCGTCGTGCCCTGCCACCGCGTCGTCGGCAAGGACGGCAAGCTCACCGGCTATGCCGGCGGCCTGGAGCGCAAGCGACTGCTTCTCGACCTCGAGATGCCAGCCGGGGTGCCCGCGGGGTCAGCTGCTCGACTCTTCTGATCACGGGGGGGCAGACGGCGAGGAGCCCGTGTCCGGGCCACTGGCGACGATGCCGTGCGTGCCTCCGGATCGAGCAAGGCTCCTGCGCCGCGGCATACGCCTCGAGTGGGCGACGCTCACGTGGAACGTCGTGGGCATCGTCGTGCTCGGGGCTGCCGCGATCGGCGCGCGCAGTGTCGCGCTCGCGGGCTTCGGACTCGACAGCCTGATCGAGATCGGCGCGAGCACCGTCGTCATCTGGGAGCTGTCGGGCTCGGACTCCCGACGCGAGCGCCGAGCTCTGCAGCTGATCGGGATCGCGTTCCTCCTGCTCGCTATCTACCTCGTCGTCCAGACCGCCATCGTGCTCGCGGTGCGCCACCACGCCGCACATAGCGCGCTCGGGATCGCCTGGGCAGCCGCCACGGCGCTCGTGATGTTCGCGCTCGCTGCAGCGAAGGCACGCACCGGACGTGCCCTCGAGAATCGCGCCTTGCAGGCCGAAGGGCGTGTGACCTTCATCGACGGCGTCCTCGCCACCGCCGTCCTGCTCGGGCTTGCGCTCAACGCGACCCTCGGATGGTGGTGGGCCGACCCTCTCGCCGGCTTCGTGATCGTCATCTACGGCGTCCGCGAGGGCTGCAACGCCCTTCGCTCCGCGGCAAGGCTGTAGCGGGACGACCCTAGAACCAGCCGCGCTTCTTGAACAGGAGGAAGAGCGCCGCGACGGTCGCGATCTCGAGCCCGATTCCGAGGCCGATGAAGGCCGGGGCGCTCGAGATGTTACGGACCAGCCAGCCGAAGTTCTGACCGAAGAAGCCGGTGATGAAGGTGAGCGGCAGGAACACCGTCGCCATGATCGTCAGCTGCTTCATCACGGAGTTGAGGCGGTTCGAGACCGTGGACAGGTAGACGTCCATCGAGCTCGTGAGCAGGTCGCGGTAGGTGTCGATCAGGTCGCTGATGCGAAGCAGGTGGTCGTAGATGTCGCGGAAGTACCGCTCGTCCTCCTCCTTCATCCCCGGGAGCTCGGCAACGCCACCGAGCAGGCTCGCGAACATGTCGCGTTGCGGGGTGATCGCCTTGCGCATGCCGACGAGCAGGCGCTTCATGCGGAAGATCTCCTGGAGCTGCTCATCGCCGGCGTGCAGGAACGTGTCGTTCTCGAGCTCGTCGATGCGGTCGTCGAAGTCGGCGAGGATCGGGAAGAAGCTGTCCACGAGCCCGTCGATGATCCGGTAGAGCAGCTGCGCCGGATCGTCGACCGAGTGCGTTCGCTTCACGTAGCGCTCGCGCACCTCCGTGAAGGCGGGCGCGTCGTCGCGGTGGACGGTGACGAGGAACTTCTCGGAGTAGAAGCAGTGCACCTCGACGAGCCGGTCCGCGTCCGGGACGGCGCCGTAGACCACGATGAAGACGAAGTCGTCGTAGTCGTCGAGCTTGGCGCGCTGGCCGAACTTCTCGGAGTCCTCGACGGCGAGCGGGTGGAACTTGAACACCTCGCGCAGGATCGCGAAGTCGTCCTCGTCCGGCTGGTCGACATCGATCCAGAAGAACGAGCCGCCGGCGAGGAGCCTCTCGACGTTCTCACGACTGAAGCGCATCTCCTCGCTGCCGCTGTCGTGGATGACCATGCAGCTGTTCGGCGGCGCACGCCTCGCATCGGGCTCGGCGTCCTGCGTGCCATCGGTCAGCGCATTTCCTGGAACCGTGCTGGAGGGCTCAGGGCTCGACATCTGCGTGGAGGCTACCGCTGCAGGCCTGACACCTGCGACGCGATAGGTTCCCGTCTACCACCGACCCCACGGAGGCCACGATGAGCAGCACGCAGGCGCGCAGCGACGCCGGTACGGACCGCCCGCGAGCCGCGACCGTCGACATGAAGCTCGAGGTCGTCGTCATCCCTGTGTCAGACGTCGATCGCGCCAGGCGCTTCTACGACAGCCTCGGGTGGAGGCTCGACGCCGACATCGCCGCCGGCGACGGCTTCCGCATCGTCCAGCTCACGGCTCCCGGCTCCGGGTGCTCGATCCAGTTCGGCACGAATCTGACGTCGGCCGTGCCCGGTTCGGCCCAGGGGCTGTACCTGATCGTCTCCGACATCGAGGCTGCGCGCAGCGAGCTGGTAACGCGCGGCGTGGACGTGGGCGAGGTGTTCCACGAGGGCGCGCCAGGCGCTCGATTCCACGATCCCGGCCGCGTCGGAGGACCGGCGCCCGATCGCAGCACCTACGGCTCGTTCGCCGCGTTCAGCGATCCCGACGGAAACGGTTGGCTGCTCCAGGAGATCACCGCCCGGCTTCCCGGTCGCGTCGATCCCAGCGAGACGACGTTCAGCTCGGCCGGCGATCTGGCCAATGCGCTCGAGCGCGCCTCGGCGGCGCACGGCGAGCACGAGAAGCGGATCGGGAAGGCCGATCCGGACTGGCCCGCCTGGTACGCCGAGTACATGGTGCGGGAGCAGGCGGGAGAGGAGCTGCCGACGTGAACAACGACTACGACGTGATCGTGATCGGCGGCGGCTCGCCGGGCGAGCATTGCGTCGGCGCACTCGTGGAGGGTGGCCTGCGCGTCGCGCTCGTCGAGCGCGAGCTCGTCGGGGGCGAGTGCTCCTACTGGGCGTGCGTTCCCTCCAAGACGCTGCTGCGCCCGGGCGAGGCCGTGCATGCCGCGCGCGACGCGACGGCGACTGCAGAGGTCGACGTCGAGGCGGCGCTCGCCTGGCGCGACTGGATGGTCTCGAACTACTCCGACAGCGGCCAGGAGCGCTGGCTGGCGGACCAGGGAGTCACCCTGCTGCGCGGCACGGGCCGCCTCGCCGGAACGGGGGTGGTCGAGGTCGACGGCACGCGCCATACGGCCGATCACGTCGTCATCGCTGCCGGGGCCGACCCGTTCGTGCCGCCGGTTCCCGGCCTGCAGGGCCTCGACGGCATCTGGACGAACCGGGAGGTGACCGGCATGAAGGCCGTCCCGCGCCGGCTGCTCGTGCTCGGCGCCGGGCCGGTCGGCGTCGAGATGGCCCAGGCGGTGCGCCGCCTGGGCGGCGAGGTGGCGCTCGTCGGGGGCGGTGGCTACGTGTTGCCGCGCGAGCCCGCGCCGCTGGGCGAGGGGCTCGGCGAGGTGCTACGTCGCGACGGCGTCGAGCTCGCGCTCGGCGTGCAGGCGACCGCCGCGCGGCGCGAAGGCGATGAGTACGTCCTCGTGCTCGGCGACGGCCGCGAGCTGCGCGGCGATCGCCTGCTCGTCGCCACCGGCCGTCGGCCGCGCGTCGCCGGGCTCGGTCTCGAGACAGTCGGAGTGAACGCAGACGGCCACGGGATCCCGGTCGACGCGCACCTGCGAGTGGCCGATCGCCTGTGGGCGATCGGCGATGCGACCGGTATCTGGCAGCTGACCCACGTCGGCAAGTACCAGGGCGAGATCGTCGCCGCGAACATCCTCGGAGAGGCCCGGGAGGCCAACTACGAGGCGGTGCCGCGCGTGGTCTACACGGACCCGCAGGCAGCAGCGGTCGGCGCCACCGAGGCCGCGTTCAGTGCGACGGTGCCGGTCTCGGGAGTGGCGAAGGCCGAGACCTACTCTCGCTTCTACGCCGACGACAACGGGTTCATGACCCTCCTCAGCGACGGCGAGCGGTTGACAGGCGCCTACGCGCTCGGCCCGGAGGCGGGCGAGTGGATGCAGCAGGCCACGCTCGCCATCCGCGCCCGCGTACCGCTCGAGGTGCTCCGCGACACCATCCAGCCCTTCCCGACCTTCTCGGAGATCTACGTCGGAGCGCTGAACGCGCTGCGCCGCGAGATCGCGCCGGCGCGCCAGCGGGTCGAAGCCGGCGGGTCCTGAGGCATGACGCTCCAGGGCACGGTTGCGCTCGTCACCGGGTCGAGCAGCGGGATCGGTGCAGCCACCGCGACGAGACTCGCCGCCGAAGGAGCGGCGGTCGCGATCGTTGCCCGGCGCCGCGACCGGCTCGACGAGCTCAGCTCGACGATCCGGAACGCCGGCGGCAGCGCGTTCGTCGTGGAGGCGGATCTGACGGACCAGAGCCAGGCCGTCGACGCCGTGGAGCGAACGGTCTCCGAGCTCGGCCAACTCGACACCGTCGTCA
The DNA here is from genome assembly GCA_963717155.1 of uncultured Actinomycetes bacterium. Classification (GTDB taxonomy): domain Bacteria; phylum Actinomycetota; class Thermoleophilia; order Gaiellales; family JALYLC01. The sequence continues at coordinate 4,958,314 of OY970326.1, read as the reverse complement.
ACAATGCAGGGGTCATGTTGCTCGGGCCGGCGCTGGAGAGCCCGACCGACGAGTGGGAGCGGATGCTGGCCCTGAACGTGCAGGGCACGTTGTACGTCACACACGCCGCGCTCCCGCACCTGGTGCGCGCCGCCGAGGACTCGGCGCGCCGGGTGGCAGACCTGGTCTTCATCAGCTCGACGGCGGGACGCGTCGTGCGCCCCGGCGGCAACGTCTACAGCCTGACCAAGTTCGGCATCGGCGCGTTCGCCGAGTCGCTCCGCCAGGAGCTGATCGAGCAGCGCGTGCGCGTCAGCGTGGTCGAGCCCGGGATGGTCGATACCGAGCTCATCTCGCACCTGCGCGAGGAGGTGCGTGGCGCGGCGCAGAGCCTGGCGAGCTCGATCGAGGCGATGCGGCCAGAGGACATCGCCGACGTGATCTCCTACATCGTCACCCGCGACCGCCGCGTGGCGATCAACGAGATGCTCGTCCGCGCCGCCGAGCAGAGCTGGTAGAGCACCACCTGCCCGAGGGGCTCGCGAAGATGGGGCGAACGCCTCATGCGAGTCGCGTGCCTCGAGCGTTAGGTTGCTCTGGACCACCGAGGCCCGGCGAAACGGAGTGAACCGGCCATGACGATGCGAGGCAGGTTCATCGCGCTGACCTACGACCGCCAGATCGCGCGGGTCGAGAAGGCCGGCCTGGGAGCCCTGCGTCAGGAGCTGCTCGCAGGTGCGAGCGGCGAGGTCCTGGAGATCGGCGCCGGAACCGGCGCCAACCTGCGCTTCTACGGCCACGCCGTTGCATCGCTGACCGTGACGGAGCCGGAGCCGCCGATGTTGCGCCGGTTGCAGCGAGCCGTGCGCGCAGAGGCTCCGTTCGCGAAGGTCCTGCGCGCCCCGGCGGAGGATCTTCCCTTCGACGACGCGAGCTTCGACGTGGCGGTGTCGACGCTCGTGCTGTGCGGGGTCGAGGACCAGCCTCGCGCGTTGCGGGAGCTGCGCCGGGTGCTGAAGCCCGGGGGTCGGCTGCTCTTCCTCGAGCACGTCCGATCCGACGACGCCAGGCTCGCCCGCCTGCAGGACCGCATGAACCGAATCAACCGCTTCCTTGTCGGCTGCGAGTGCAACCGGCCGACGCTCGGCTCGATCGAGCGGGCCGGCTTCTCGATCACGCAGCTCGCAGACACCACGGCGCTGCCGAAGGTCCCGAGGTTCGTCCAGCCGGTCATCGTCGGCGCGGCCGCGCCTTCGTAGACGCGGACTCGCGCTCACGCACTATCACCTCGACGAAGGAGAAAGAGATGCCCAAGGTATCGCGCGAGAGCGCACCGCAGGTTCGAGATTTCGGCCTCGCCGAGGATCGAAGCAGCGAGCTCGACGGCTACTCGGTCAGCTTCGTGAGCATCCGCCAGACCCACGATCTCGCGGCCCTGCTCCAGGGGCTTCCGGGCGACGCCTGCCAGTGCCCGCACTGGGGATACGTCTTCAAGGGTCGGATCACCTGGCGTTACGGCGACCGCGAAGAGGTGGTCGAAGCGGGCGACGCGTTCTACGCACCCCCGGGCCACGTGCCCGAGGCCGAGGCCGGCAGCGAGTTCGTCCAGTTCAGTCCGAGCGAGGAGCTCCACACGACCGAGATCGCGATGATGGAGAACATGAAGAGGATGCAACGGGCCTGAAGGCGTCGTCGCAGAAGCCGGGCTCGAGTGTCGCCCGCCTCAGGAGCGCGACGCGAGGTAGGCCGCGATCCCCGTCCGGCGCTCGTCCTCGTTGTAGTACGCCACCTCGACGAGCTCGAGCGGGTAGCCGTCCGGATCCTCGAAGTACACCCAGCGCCATCCGGCGAGCACGCCCTCGTCGACGAGGTTGACGTCGCTGTAGAACTGGATCCCCTTGGCCTCGAGCTCGGCCTTTTTCGCCGCGATGTCGTCGACCAGGAACGCGACGTGGGAGGCTCCGAGGCTGTTCGACATGAGAGGCCCCGTCGTCTGGCTCGGCGGGCTCTTGTACTCCAGGAGCTCGAACATCGTGTCCCCGAGCTGCAGGCTCACCTGCCGCAGAGCACCACCGGGGACTCCGACGGCCTTGCCCAACCCTTCCCCCTCGAACCACGGGCTCGGCTCGTTCGAGAACGGGAGGCCGAGAACGTCGTGGTAGAAGCGGATGGACGCGTCGAGATCCTTGACCGTGATCCCGACGTGGTGCATCGCCTTCATGGCTCCTCCGTTGCGAGCTGGTTGGTGAGCAGGCCGATCACCGACGCAATGTCGGCGTCGGCCAGACCGTTGGAGAGTGCCTCCTCGAGCAGTACCGCGGCCGACGCGGCGGCCGGAATGCCCGCGTCGACCAGTGGTGCGCAGCGCTCGGCCGTCCGGTTCCACACGACGAGCGGGAACCCGGCGGCGAGCAGGTTGCGCGCCATCGCGAACCCCATGCGGCCGACCCCTGCGAAGCCGACGGTCAGCACGATTCAGACAAGGACCTGCCCACCGTCCACCATGTACATCTGCCCCGTCATGTAGTCGGACTCGGACGAGGCGAGGTAGACGAGGAACGGCGTCAGCTCGGCGGGTGCGGCAGGGCGGCCGATGAGCGTCCCCGTGGCGAACTCGCGCATCGGGTCGTCGTCATCCGGCTGCGCGTGGATCGCCCGGATGTCCTCGTTGAGGCCGACCCACATCGGCGTGTCGACGACGCCGGGAGCGAAGGCGTTCACGGTGATCCCGTGCTCGATGAGGCCACGTGCGGTCGCCTGGGTGACCGCGAGGACGCCGAACTTCGCGACGCAGTAGGGGACGAAGTCCCAGAACCCCTGCCGGCTGGCGATCGATCCGGTGTTGACGATCTTCCCGCCGGAGCCCTGGGCGATCATCTGCTTCGCCGCCTCCTGCGTGCAGACGATCACACCCCACGCGTTGACACGGACGATCGACTCGAAGTTCTCCTCGTCGACGTCCATGAAGTTTCGTGGCCGGTTCATCCCGGCGTTGTTGAAGATCACGTTGAGCGCGCCGAACGTGTCGACTGCCTTCTGGATCATCGCCTGCACCTGCGAGCGATCCGTGACGTCGACCCCGACGGACGTCGCGCTGCCGCCGTTCTCGACGATCGCATCGGCGACGGCCCCCGCCGCGCCGGCATCGAGATCCGCGACGACGACCTTTCCCCCTTCGGCCGCGATCGCGTGGCACGTCGCCGCGCCGATGCCACCGGCGCCGCCGGTCACGATCACAACGCGGTCCTGTACACGTCCCATCTCGATCCCCCTCGGATGCTCAGACAGTCGACGGCTCGCGCGCGAGCAGATCCGCTCCTCGCACGTGCGTCGTGCCGCAGACAAGGAGCTCGTCGGCGGGGAACTTCGTGATCACGCGGTGCCCCGTCGCAGTGACGACGACCTCTTCCTCGATGCGGGCAGCGGACTCGCCGTCGCTCGCAGCGCAGTACGTCTCGAGGGCGAACACCATGCCCTCCTCGATCTCGATCGGGTGGTCGAGCGAGTGGACGCGGGAGATCATCGGGGCCTCGTACAGGCCGACACCGAGGCCATGACCGAACTGCAGCCCGAAGCAGGCCTGCTCGTCAGGGAAGCCGAGCTCCTGCGCCGATGGCCAGATGCTCGCGATCTGGTCGGTCGTGGTGCCGGGGCGCACGAGCTCGATCGCGTTGTCGAGCCACTCGCGGCACTGCTTGTAGGCGTCGATCTGCGAGCGCGTGACACCACCGACGTTGAACGTCCGGTAGTAGCAGGTCCGGTAGCCCATGAACGAGTGGATGATGTCGAAGAACGCCTGGTCTCCCGGACGCAGCAGCCGATCGGAGAACACGTGCGGGTGCGGGTTGCAGCGGTCCCCCGAGACGGCGTTGATCGCCTCGACCTGCTCGGACCCAAGCTCGAACAGCAGCTTCATCGCATGCGCCACGATCTCGTGCTCGCGCACGCCCGGTCGCAGCATGCGGTAGATCTCTTCGTAGACGCCGTCGACGATCGCGGCTGCATGCTCGAGCAACGCGATCTCTTCGGCAGTCTTGATCGCGCGAGCCCGCATCATCACGGGTTGGGCATCGGCCGTCTCGATGCCCTGGCGATGCAGCGAGTAGAGCGTCTCCATGTCCGTCAGGTCGATGCCGAGCGGCTCGCCGGCGAGTCCACGGTCGGCGAGCTCTCGGAAGATGCGAGAGGCAAGAGCATCCGGAACCCCCGTCTCGCGCGGCATCGCTCCCCGGATCGAGGTGACTCCAGCCTGCCAGCTCGACTCGGGCAGCCATGGTGCGTAGAGCTGGTGATGCTTCGCCGCCGAGCCGAAGTCCCAGAGAACCGGATCGCCCTCGCGCGGCAGCAGCGCGCAGCGCGCACTCTTGTCGCGCGCCCACTCTCCGATGTGCGTGCTCGTGACGTAGCGGATGTTGTTCTGGTCGAACAGCAGCACCGCACCGAGCGAGGAGTCCCGCAGCGAGGCCCGCGCCCGCTCCAACCGATCGCCCCGTAGCTTGGCGAAGTCGATCCGCTGCTCCCAGTCGACGGCCATCGTCGCGCCGCGCGAGGCCACGTTCATAGACGCGCTCCTCCCTCGTCGCCCGGCAGCTCGCGCAGGTCGCTCACGGCCACGCTCGCGTGCCGGACGTTTATCGGTGATAAACGCACATGGGTCGGACGGGACACCTTCTCGTTCTCCCTCGCAGGTGCTGAGAATGCCCATCATACAAGGGCTACAGCGCATGTCTAGCCCCCTGGACGGGGTCTACCACCACGTGACACGCGCGGGAAAATGAATCTCTGATCACCCCTTGTGAACGCATCGTTCACCCGTTACTATCGGCGGCCACGTGAACTCGGAAGCGCAACGAGGCGGTTCGAAGGGGACGCAGGACGCCATTCCGCGGGGGTCGCGGCGCCTGCTCTCCCGGGGGCTCACGACCGTCCTCGTGGCCACCGCCGGGCTCTTCGTCGTGAGCCTCGTGTTCGCGTCGTCGAGCCTCAGCAGAGGCGTGCTCCTGACGATGCTGCCGTTCGCAGCAGCCCTGGCGATCGCGGCACTGGGACAGACGCTCGTCGTCATGCAGGGCGGCATCGACCTCTCGATCGCAGGTGGGTTGTCGCTGTACGTCGTGATCCTCACGCACTACCCGAACGGCGTGAACTCCCGGCTCTATCCCGCAATCGTCATTGCGTTTCTCGCGGCGATCGTCGCGGGGTCGCTGAACGGGTTCCTGATCGGCCTCATGCGCCTGAACCCGATCGTCGCGACGCTCGGCACGAACGCGTTGCTGTACGGCGCCGTGTTCTGGTACACGGGCGGCATCCCGCGCACGACCACCGCTCGCCTGGCGAGCCTCGGAAGCGGGCTCTGGCTCGGTATTCCGATTCCGGTGTACTTCGCCGTCGTCACGACGATCGTCGTGACGGCGGTGGTCAAGCTGACGCCGATGGGTCGTCGCTTCGAGGGCGTCGGCGCGAACCTGATCGCCGCCCGCACGGCGGGGATCCGGGTGCAACGCCACGGCGCCGGAGCGTACGTCTGGGCCCAGATCCTCTACTGCCTCGCGGCCGTGCTCCACGCCGCCATCGTCAATCAGCCGACCTCGCACGAAGGCGACAACTACCTTCTCCCGTCCGTCGCGGCCGTCGTGCTCGGCGGCACCTCGCTGCTCGGAGGCCGCGGCAACCTCGTCGCGACCGTGGTCGCAGCGCTCTTCCTGTCGCAGCTCGACCAGTTCGTCCTCGCGCTCGGCGTGACGTACGCCACGCGCTTGCTCGTCCAGGCGGCAGCGCTCGCGGTGGGCGTGGCGCTGTACACGGTCAACTGGAGAGCGCTCATACGACGCCTCGGGCTCCGTCGCCCGGCGAGCGTCGCACCCACCTGACCAGTCGGCTGACCTACGACGGAGACCGGTCGTCCCACAGACGCGGCGACTCATTGAACACGGAAGGGAGATCACGCATGACCCGACGAAGAGGTGGAGCGATACTCGCGGTTGCGCTCCTCTGTGGTGCGGTGCTCGTCACGGCCGGTACATCGTCTGCCAAGACGACTGCTGTGCCGTCGTGGTGCGGCCCGAAGAAGATCACGCTCGGTCTGACCGACGGGTTCGGTGGAAACAGCTGGCGTCTCGTCACGACCGCCTCGGCACGAGACGAGGCGTCCAAGTGCCCGAGCGTCACGTCGCTCACGTACGCGGACGGACAGGGCAACACGCAGAAGGCGATTTCCGACATCCAGGGCATGGTCGCGAAGGGCGTGAAGGCGATCGTCGTGTTCCCGGACGCCAGTAAGGCGATGCTGCCCGCTCTGACCAGCGCCTACAAGGCCGGCGTCGTCACCGTGCCGTACCGCGTGTTCCCGGGCGGCAAGGCCGGCGTCAACTACAACGTCTTCGTCGACACCCCGTTCGCACAGGCGGGGGAGAACTGGGGCAAGTGGATCCTCCAGGTGCTGCCCAAGGGCGGGAACGTCCTGTTCCTGAGCGGCCCGCAGGGCAACAGCCAGGGCATCGACGAGGGCAAGGGGCTGCACAAGATCCTCGATCCCTCGGGCAAGTACAAGTTCATCGGCGCGCAGCCGTTCGAGGTGACGAACTGGGATCCCGCGCTGTCGCAGAAGGTGCTCTCGGCCGACATCGCCAAGTACCCGAAGATCGACGTCATCGTGTCGGACTTCGGTCCGTCGCTGGTCGGTGCGCTGGGCGAGTTCAAGAAGAGCGGCCGCACCATCCCGGCGCTCGCGACGTCCGACGGCAACGTGCTCGGTTGCTACTGGAAGGCCAACCATGCGGCCAACCCGACGTTCAAGCTCTACACCGTGTCGACGCAGAACGACCACGCGCGCCTCGCGATCGACTGGGCCGTGGCGCTCGCCACCGGCGGCAAGAAGCCGGCGACCACCCACTTCCCGTCGCTCGTGTTCGAGAACTCGGTCACGGGCAAGCCGAACCCGGTGGAGTGCAAGGCCAACCTGCCGGGTGACATCTACCTCTCGGCCCAGCTGTCGCCTGCCGCGCAGGCCAAGCTGGTCAAGAAGTAAGGCACGACACACGCGTTGCGCGCGGCGGCCCTCGCCGCCGCGCGCAACTCGAGTGACAGAGGCCCTATGGAATGAGCGAAGCCACCATCAACACTCCTGACGCGACGGACGTGACGGCCGGGCAGCCCACGCTGTCGATGTCCGCCATCAGCAAGCACTACGGCGCGATTGCGGCGCTCTCGGACGTCTCCTTCGACGTGCTCCCGGGCGAGGTCCACGCCCTGCTCGGGGAGAACGGCGCCGGCAAGTCGACGTTGATGAACGTCGCGTCGGGCACGACGGCACCCGACGCGGGCACGATCGTCGTCGGCGGCTCGCGTGTCGACAGCCTCACCCCGGCGTTGGCACAGGAGATCGGGATCGCGATCGTCCATCAGCATCCGGCCCTGCTCCCGGACATGACGGTCGCCGAGAACATCCGCGTCGCGGTGGGGATCGAGCACCTGCGGCGCCGCGATCACGACGTGACGAAGGCGATGCGCTCGCTGCTCGACGACGTCAACTTCCTGGGCCATCTCGAAGACCGCGTCTCGTCCCTGAGCGTCGCTCGTCGCCACCTGCTCGAGCTCGCCAAGGCGTTCGCCGTGTCGCCGAGACTGCTGATCCTCGACGAGCCGACGGCGCCGCTTTCGCAGGACTCCGTCGAGCTCCTCTTCACGGCCGTCCGCAAGCTCGCGGCAGGCGGCACGGCCATCGTCTACATCACGCACCGACTGGGCGAGGTGCGCGCGATCGCCGATCGCGTCACGGTCCTCCGCGACGGCGCGTCCCGCGGAACGTCTGCGGTCAAGGACATCTCGGACGCCGACCTCCTCGCGAGAATCATCGGGCGCACCCTCGAGACGACCTTCCCGCCGAAGCACACGCCCGCTGCCGGCGAGGCGCCGATCCTGCTGGTCGACGGGCTGAGCGGAAATGGCTTCGAGAGCATCTCGTTCGCGGTCGGCAAGGGCGAGATCGTGGGCGTCGCCGGTGTGGCGGGCAACGGCCAGCCGGCGCTCCTGCGTGCGCTGGCCGGGCGAGAGCCGTCGAGCGGAACGGTCAAGGTCGGCGGCAAGCAGCTCTCGCGCCGCAAGCTCCTCGACAGCGCGGCGTACATGCCGGCCGACCGCCTGACCGAAGGACTCATGGTCGACGCTGAACGTGCGCGAGAACTCGGCGATGACCGCGCTCGACCGGTTCACGGCGGGTCCCTTCGTGAGCAGGCACCGCGAGGTGGTCGCGGTCGAGCGCGAGCTGTCCGAGCTGGCGGTCAAGGCGCCGTCGCTCGAGGCTCCGGTCTCGTCGCTCTCCGGCGGCAACCAGCAGAAGATCGTGCTCGCGCGGGCCATGCTCTCCGAGCCTGCGATCCTCGTCGCCGACGAGCCGACGCAGGGAGTCGACGTCGGTGCGCGCGCGGAGATCTACCGCATCCTGCGCGAGGTCGCGGCCCGCGGAGTGCCGGTCGTCGTGGCCTCGAGCGACGCCCTCGAGCTCGAGGGGTTGTGCGACCGCGTGATCGTGATGTCACGCGGTCACGCGGTCGCCACGCTCGAGGGCGACGACGTGACCGAAGAGCGGATGGTGCACGCCGCGATCAGCGCGACCCTGCACAGCGCCGAGCAGGCGGTACGGCACCCGGGCCGACGATCGCGGATCGCTCGGTTCATCGAGGGCGACTACGCCCCGGTCGCCGCGCTCGCCGTCGTGATGCTCGCGCTCGGGATCTACGTCTGGAACCACAACCACCTGTACACCTCGGACTACAACATCAACTCCGTGATGTTCGCGTGCGCGGCGCTCGGCTTCATCTCGCTGGGTCAGACATTCGCATTGCTGCTCGGCGGCATCGATCTGTCAGTCGGCCCGCTCGCCGGCTTCCTCGTCGTCCTCGGATCGTTCTTCATACTCGACGGTCGCTCGCCCGCGGTGTGGGTGCTCGGGTTCGCCTTGATGCTCCTGAGCGCAATCGGAATCGGGCTGCTGAACGGGGCACTCATCCGCTACGCGAAGTTCACCGCCGTCGCCGCGACGCTCGTCACCTACATCGGTCTCGGCGGCCTGGCCTTCACGTTGCGCTCCGCGCCTGACGGCTACATCGCGGCGTCGGTGACCAACGCCATCGCCACGAAGGTCGGCCCGGTGCCGATCGCGTTCATCGTGTTCGTGCTCTGCGCCTTCGGTCTCGAGCTCGCGCTCCGCAAGACGCCGCTCGGCCTGCGCATTCGCGCGGTCGGGCTCGGACGAGGAGTCGGCGCGGCGCGTCGGCGTCCCCGTCAACCGGACGGCGCTCATCGGCTACCTCGGCGCGTCGGTCCTCACCCTCTTCGGCGCGGTCGTCCTGCTCGCGCAGCTCGGCGTCGGCGACCCCGGGCAGGGCAGCGGGTACACCCTCACGTCGATCACGGCCGTCGTGCTCGGCGGCACGAGCCTGCTCGGCGGGCGAGGCACCTTCATCGGCACGCTGATGGGTGCGGGGCTCAGCGTTCAGGTGCTCAACGCGACCGTGTTCCTCAGCCTGGACCAGAAGTGGCAGTACATCTTCCAGGGGGCCCTGATCGTCGCGGCGGCCCTCATCTACAGCCAGGTGCGTCGCGGCGGGCCGCGCGCAGCCGGCCAACGGTAAGCTCAGTCGGGACGGCGCGCCGATGGAACCCGTCGATGGTCGTCACAGCGACCCCGTAGCGAATCACGTTCGGATGACACGCAAACCCACAGCGGCGAGAGTCAGACCGTCGCCGGCGAAGATCTCGCCCGCGCCGGCGTCGGCGCTCGGACCTCGGCTGCGCGCGATCCGACTCCGGCGCGGGCTCAGCCTGCGCGAGCTCGCGCGCCGACTGGAGCTCTCGCCGAGCTCGATCTCGCAGATCGAGACCGGCAAGATGCAGCCCTCGGTACGCACGCTGTACGCGTTCGTCGCGGAGTTCGGAGTCACCGTCGACGAGGTGCTGTTCGACCAGGAGCCGCTGCTTGACGGAGCATCCGCCCGCAGCCGCGTCCGACTCGGTCCCGGCCGTGGCGGGGCCCGGGCTCGCGGTGCAGCGTGCCGATGGACGACCGACCATCACGCTCAGCTCCGGCGTCACGTGGGAGCGGCTGATGTTCTGGGCGGACGAGGATGTCGAGTTCATCGAGGCGACGTACCCGCCAGGCGGCTCGTCCGGCCCCGACCACGCGCTCGGCCGCCACAGCGGTCACGAGTTCGGATACATCCTCAGCGGGACCCTGCGCGTCGTCGTCGGGTTCGACGAGTTCAGCCTCGGGCCAGGCGACTCGATCACCTTCCCGTCGCCGACGCCCCACCGGCTCAGCAACGAGGGCAGCGAGACGGTGCGAGCCGTCTGGGTCGTCCGCGGCCGTCGCGGCCCGCATCCGGGCCACGAGACCTCCTAGACCCTGGAGCCGAGGCGTGGCGGGTCGGAGTTCCGAGATTGACAACGCGCCCATCACTGTGCAGCATTACTAAACACGAGTTCAGTCGGAAAGGACTCCCGTCATCAACCAGGTTCGCGGTTCGGGCAGCAACGCTGCCGTCCAGGGAGGCCCGCGGTGAGCGGGCGCGCACTCGTCGTCGGCGCGACGGGCATCAGCGGGGGCAACGTCGCGCAGCGCCTGCTCGCCGACGGTTGGCAGGTCACGGGCCTGAGCCGACGTCCGGAGGGCCTCGACGAGCGGGTCACGCACGTGGCCGCGGACCTCGAGGACGCCGAGGCGGTCGCCGCGGCCGTGCGCGGCAGCGCCCCGACGCACGTCTTCTTCACGACCTGGTCGCGTCGCGCTACCGAGGCGGAGAACTGCGACGTCAACGGACGCATGCTCCAGAACCTCCTCGACGCCATCGCGGCCGAGAGGTCCGTGCGGCACGTCGCGCTCGTCACGGGGCTCAAGCACTATCTCGGGCCGTTCGAGGCGTACGCCACGGCTCAGCCGGACACCCCGTTCTCCGAGGAGCAGGCCCGCCTGCCGTACGAGAACTTCTACTACGTCCAGGAGGACATCCTCTTCGCCGCGGCCGAGCGCGACGGGTTCACGTGGTCCGTGCACCGGCCGCACACGCTGATCGGCTGGGCGCTCGGCAACGCCATGAACATGGGAGTGACCCTCGCCGTCTACGCGGCGATCTGCCGCGAGACCGGTCGCGGCTTCCACTTCCCGGGCTCGCGCGAGCAGTGGGAGGCGGTCACCGACGTCACCGACGCCCGCCTGCTCGCCGACCACCTCGTCTGGGCGGCCACCACGCCGGCAGCCGCCGACCACGCCCTGAACATCGTCAACGGCGACGTCTTCCGCTGGCGGCGACTCTGGCCCCGACTGGCCGCCGCGCTCGAGGTCGACGCCGTACCGTTCGACGGGACGCCGGCACCGCTCGAGGAGCAGATGGCCGATGCCGGCGAGATCTGGCCCGAGATCGTGCGCCGTCATGGCCTGCGCGACCTCGACGTCGACACGCTCGCGTCGTGGTGGCACACGGACGCGGACCTCGGACGCACGGTCGAGACGTTCACCGGCATGGGGCTCAGCCGCCGGCTGGGCTTCCTCGGCGTCCAGGACAGCGAGTCCTCGTTCACCGATCTCTTCGCGCGGCTGCGCGCCGAGAGGATCGTGCCGTGACGGACGGACGGGAGTAGGCGGTGCGCGCGCTCCGTTTCCACGCAGCGCATGACCTGCGGATCGAGGACGTCGCAGAGCCTCCGACCCCGGGTCGCGGCGAGGTCGTCGTCCGGGTCGTCACCTGCGGCATCTGCGGCACCGACCTGCACGAGTACCTCGCCGGACCGATCGTGACCCCCGTCGAGCCGCACCCGTTGACCGGCGCGCAGAACCCGCAGATCCTCGGGCACGAGTTCGCCGGCGACGTCGTGGCTGTCGGGTCCCGGCGTGACGCGCGTGCGCGAGGGAGATCGCGTCGCGATCATGCCCCTCGCGTACTGCGGCCACTGCGCCTACTGCCAGCGCGGCCTGCAGCATCTGTGCGCGACGATGGCCTGCGTCGGGCTCTCCCACCCCTGGGGCGGGATGGCCGAGCTCGCGACCGTTGCCGAGTACCAGATCGTCCGGCTCCCTGCGGGGGTGACGCACCAGCAGGGCGCGCTGATCGAGCCGACCGCGGTCGCGGCGTACGGCGTCGAACGTGCCGGCGTGGGCCCCGGTGACCGGGTGCTCGTGACGGGAGCCGGGCCGATCGGCGCGCTCGCCGCGCTCTGCGCCCGCTCGGCCGGCGCCTCCTCCGTCTACGTCTCGGAGCCGAACCCGGCGCGACGGGCGCGCGCCGAGGCGCTCGAGGTCGCCACCGTGCTCGACCCGGCGGCCGTCGACGTTCCCGCGTTCCTGCGCGAGCAGAGCGACGGTCTCGGCATCGACGTGGTCATCGAGTGCTCCGGGCACCCGAGCGGCTTCGCGACGGGCATCCGCTCGCTCCGTCGGCGGGGCACGCTCGCACAGACGGGGCTGTTCGTCGGCGAGGCGTCGGTCGAGCCGATGCTCTGGTCCCTCAACGACCTCACGATCGTCGGCACCTGGTGCTACTGGGTGTACGACTTCGAGCGGATCGCCGCGCAGATCGCCGCAGGCGACCTTCCGGTCGAGCGCGTCATCACGAGCAGCGGCACGCTCGACGACGCGCCCGACGCCTTCGCCTCGCTCGCATCGGGCAAGGCGGACGAGATCAAGGTGCTGATCAACCAGTGAGGAGCCGACTCGGATGAAGGCGCTCGTGTTCGAACAACCGCAGACCGCCGCGGTCCGCGACGTCGACGTGCCCACGATCGCAGCGGACGAGGTTCTGGTGCGCTCGCGCAACGTCGGCATCTGCCACTCGGACTTCGAGCTCTACGAGGGCCGGTACATCATCCCCGTCTCGTATCCGATCATCCCGGGCCACGAATGGGCGGGCGAGATCGCGGAGGTCGGGAGCGGCGTGACGACCCTGGCAGCCGGCGACCGGGTCGTCGGAGAGTGTGTCGTCAACAACGGCGACGACCACTTCGGGTTCTCGATCAGCGGCGCCGACGCCGAGTTCTTCGTGGCGAAGGCGTCCTGGCTGCACCGGATTCCGGAGGAGCTCTCCTTCACGCAGGGCGCCTTCGTCGAGCCGTTCTCGGTCGCCTACAGCGCGTCCGTCGCCGCGGGCGGGATCGACGCGAGCGACGAGGTCGCCGTGATCGGCGGCGGGCCGATCGGGCTGCTCTGCGCCATGGCCGCGGCCACGATGGGCGGCTCGGTGACGCTGATCGAGCCACAGGCGCATCGCCGGGCTCTCGGTCTCGAGGTCGGTGCGAAGCGGGCGATCGATCCCGGCGCGGGTCCGCTTGCCGAGCAGGTCGCCGACGCGACCCGTGGCCGTGGGTTCGACGTCGTGATCGAGGCCGCCGGAGCTCCGGCCGCGATGGCGAGCGCCTTCCCGATCGCAGCCCTTGGCGGACGGGTCGTCCTCGTCGGGATCGACATCGGCGGAAGCGCCGACGTCCAGATCGGACTCGTGCAGTCGAAGGCGCTCCTGGTACGCGGGATCATCGGCTCGGCCGGTCTGTGGCCGCGCACGATCCGCTTCATGGCGACGAGCGGCGTCGACCCCACGCCCCTCCTCACGGCCACCTTCCCCCTCGGAGAAGGCACGGCGGCGCTCGCAGCAGCCCGCGACACGAGCCGCAACGTCAAGGTCCAGATCGAGTGCTGATCGCATGAGGGCGGCCGTGTTCCACGGGCCGCACGACGTCCGCATCGAGAACGTTCCCGACCCGGCCGCGCCTGCGCCCGGAGAGGTCGTGCTCGAGGTGACCCGTGCGGCGATCTGTGGGACGGACGCCGCGGAATGGGACCACGGGCCCGTCCTCTGCCGACCGGGCGTCGTCCTCGGACACGAGTTCGTCGGGCGTGTCGTAGGACTCGGCGATGATGTCGCCGGCATGCGCATCGGCGACCGCGTGGTCTCGGGTGCGGGAATCTCGTGCGGTCGCTGTCGGTGGTGCCTCAGCCATCGAACGAACCTGTGTGCCGAGTACCGCACGCTCGGCCTTCAGGTCGACGGCGGCCTCGCCGAGTACGTGACGTCGCCGGCGGCGATCTGCCACCCGGTTCCCGACGCGTGCGAGGACGACGCCGCCGCGATGACACAACCTCTCGCCGTCGCCCTCCACGCGCTCTCCCGAGTCTCTCAGGGACCGGGCGACGCCGTTGCGGTGATCGGCGCAGGCGGCATCGGCTCGTTCATCGTGGCGGGCGCTGCGCGGCGGGCGGTCGACGGCCGTGTGGTCGCGATCGACATCGACGACGAGCGGCTGGCCACGGCGCGCGCGCTCGGCGTCGGCGAGACGGCCAACGCGACGGGCCAGGATCTCGCCGGGCTGCTGCTCGAGCTCACCGACGGCGTCGGGTTCGACATCGTGATCGAGGCCACGGGCACTCCCGACGCTCCAGCCGCGGCGATCGCAGGCACGCGCCGCGGAGGCCGAGTGCTCCTCGTCGGCCTGCACGGCGCCCCGCGGCCGATCGACCTCACCCCGATGATCCTGCGCGAGGTCGACATCTGCACGACGGTCGCCCACGTCTGCGACGCCGACATCCCGGCCGCGCTCGAGCTGCTCGCCGGCAGCGACGTCGCCGCGGTCACGGCCGGTCCGAGGATCCCGCTCGACGCGCTGGTGGAGGACGGCCTGCAGCCGCTCGCCGAGAGGCGGGCGGCCGGCAAGATCCTCGTGACCCCTGGCGGATAGCGGCTCGGCTCAGCTCGCCTGGTCGTCGACCAGCCGGATGTACCCGGCCTCGTCGAGACTGGCCGCACCGGCATAGCCCCAGATCATGAACACCGGCTCGTCGCCCGTGTTCTCGAACCCGTGGTAGTCGTTCGTCGGCACGAAGACGACCTCGCCAGGCCCGAGCTCGACATCGGCGTCGCCGACGCGCGCGATCCCGTGGCCGGAGACGAGGTACTCGAACTCCTCCGCGTGCGGGTGCCGATGGATGTCGTGCTTCGACCCCGGGGGGAAGACCGTGATTCCGAAGACCGAGTGCTCGGCGCCGACGGTCTCACGGGTGAACAGCCAGCGAACGTCCATGTCGACCCAGCCGTCCTCCGAGCGCAGCGCGACGTCGCGCGGCGTCGCCTCGAAGCTCGTCTTCATCGGATGGTCGCTGACACGGCGGATAGTCTCGGACACGTGGTCACCCCCGGCTCGTCGTCGATCCGTTCATCATAGGTAAACGGTCGAGCACGCGCGGCAGCGCAATCGCCGGTACATGCCGCTGGACAGCGTCGACACGGTGTACCGTTGCTGTTCTGTCTTGCTTGACATCGTTCGGGCACTTGACTACAAAGCACGGGCTGCGTGCTCGGAGAGCCGGTCGTCGTGGAGGAGGAAATGGTGTCTCGCTCGCTCGTGACGCACCGTCCGGCAACTGACGGGCGCGGATGATGTCGACCACCGAGCCGTCGCTGATCGGCGAGACCGAGCGGTACCTCGAGCTCTACCGGACGATGGTCCTGATCCGCGGCTTCGAGGATCTGATCCAGTCGCTCTTCCTGCGCGCCGAGATCTACGGAACGACCCATCTCTACTCCGGGCAGGAGGCGGTCGCGGTCGGCGTGGCCAGCGTCCTCGAGGATCGCGATCGGGTGGCCGCGACGTACCGCGGGCACGGACATGCGCTCGCGCTCGGCGTCGACCCCCAGCAGCTGCTCGACGAGATGCTCGGCCGAGCCACGGGCATAAACGGCGGGCGCGCAGGATCGATGAACATCAACGCGCCCGAGAAGCGGCTCGTCGGCTCGTTCGGGATCGTCGGAGGAACGATCGCCGCTGCCACCGGGGTCGGCCTCGCCCTCAAGCGCACCGGCGGCGTCGCGGTCTGCCAGTTCGGCGATGGCGCGATCAACCAGGGCTACTTCTACGAGTGCCTCAACTTCTGCGCGGTGCTGCGGCTCCCGGTCGTCTTCCTCTGCGAGAACAACGGCTACGGCGAGTACACGCCGTTCCAGGACGTCACCGCCGGCTCGATCCGCGGACGGGCCGAGGTGATGGAGGTGCCGGCCGAGACCATCGACGGGATGAGCGTGGTGGCGGTCCGGGCCGCAGCCCGCCGAGCGGTCGCCCACGCGCGCGCCGGCGGCGGCCCCGCATTCCTCGAGGCGATCACGTACCGGTACGTCGGGCACTCCCGTAGCGACCCCGGCGCGTACAGGCCGGCCGGCGAGCTCGACGCGTGGAAGGAGCGCGACCCGATCACGCGGCTGCGCGGCGAGCTGGTGGACGCCGGAGTCGATCCGGCAATCGTCGATCAGATCGACACGGACGTCCGCACGCAGCTTGTCGACATGGAGCGCAGGGGCCTCGAGGCGCCGTTCCCGGAGCCCCGGCCCACGCGGGAGTTCAGCGGGTGAGCCAGGACGTCCTGCGGATGCCGCGCCTGTCGGACTCGATGAGCGAGGGAACGATCGTCGGCTGGTTGAAGCGACCCGGCGAGAGCTTCCTCCGGGGCGATCCGCTGGTCGAGGTCGAGACGGACAAGGCGACCGTGGTCTACGAGGCCGAGTCGGACGGGCTGCTCGGAGAGATCCTCGTGCCCGAGGGTGGAGTCGCCGCGCTCGGCGAGGCGATCGCGCGGCTCGGTGACGGAGACGGCACGCCGACTCCCGTGGAAGTCGATCGTCCCGAGCCCGCCGTCGAAGCGCCGCGACCGCTCGTCGCAGCCCCCGCGCCGGTCCCGGCGCAGCCCCTCGCGACGACGCGGGCGCGAGCGACACCGGTGGCGCGGCGGACTGCGGTCTCGCTCGGCATCTCGCTCTCCGGGCTCGACGGCACGGGCCCGGGCGGCCGCATCCGCAGGCTGGACGTCGTGCGAGCAGGATCGGCCGCGCCGGCCCCGGCGGCACCCGACCTCAAGGGGCCCACGACCGTGGTCGAGCTGTCGACGACGGGTCAGACGATCGCGCGCCGCATGACGCAGTCGCGGTCGGAGATCCCGTCGTTCGACGTCGTCGTGCAGGTCGACATGTCCGCGATCATCCAGCTCCGCCGGGGCGCGGGCGATCTCGTGGAGACGGTCCCGTCGCTGAACGACTTCGTCGTCAAGGCCGCGGCGCTGGCGTTGAGGGAGAACCCCGCGTTCAACAGCTCGTTCGTCGACGGACGGAGCGAGCGCCACGGCCGGGTGAACGTCGGCATCGCCGTCGCCACGGAGGATGCGCTGCTTGTACCCGCGGTCGTCGACGCCGACAGCAAGCCGCTCGCCGTCATCGCGTCCGAGACGCGCGAGCTCGCCGCGAGGGCTCGCGACCGACGACTCTCGGTCGAGGAGCTCACGGCGTCGACCTTCACTGTCTCGAACCTGGGCATGTTCGATGTCCGCTCGTTCACCGCGGTGATCAATCCGCCACAGGTGGCGATCCTCGCCGTCGGCTCGGTGCGTAGGCACCCGGTCGAGACCGCCGATGGCGGCGTCGAGTTCCGGGACGTCGCGGATCTCACCCTGACCGCCGACCACCGGGCGATCTACGGCGCGGACGCCGCGCGCTTCCTCGGGCGTCTGCGACAGCTGCTCGAGCATCCGCTTGCCCTCGTCCTCGATCGATCGACTCCAGGAGCGAACCGATGACGACGATCGACTTCCGCACCGCCCTGCGCGAGGCGCTCGACGAGGAGCTGGCCGCGGATGACCGCGTCATCTTCTTCGGCGAGGACGTGGCGCTCGCAGGTGGCGTGTTCGCCGTAACCCCGGGCCTGTTCGAGAAGTACGGGCGGGAGCGCGTCTTCGACACGCCGATCTCGGAGCTCGCGCTCACCGGGGCCGCGTTCGGAGCGGCGATCTCCGGACTCCGTCCGGTCATCGAGATCATGTTCGGCGACTTCCTGACGCTCGCGATGGACAGCCTCGTCAACCAGTCGAGCAAGTACTGGTTCCTCAGCGGAGAGCAGGTCAGCGTGCCGCTCGTGATCCGCTCCGTCGTCGGCGCCGGCGGACGGTTCGGCGCGATCCACTCCCAGATGCCCGCGTCCTGGTTCATGGGAGTCCCAGGGCTGAAGATCGTCACCCCGGCCACTCCCGCCGACGCGAAGGGCCTGCTGCGGTCGGCCATCCGCGACGACAACCCGGTGCTCTTCTTCGAGCACAAGCGCCTGTACGGGATCTCCGGCGACGTCGACGGCGACCTCGTGCCGATCGGTGTGGCCCGGATCGCTCGGGAGGGGACGGACATCACGATCGTCTCCGCGATGAACGGGGTGCACGAGTCGTTGAAGGCGGCTGACCTCCTCACCGCGGACGGGATCGCGGCGGAGGTCATCGATCTCAGGACGCTCCGTCCTCTCGACATCCCCACGGTGCTGGCCTCGGTCGCCAGGACGAACCGGATCGTCGTGGTCGAGGAAGGGCCGCTCACCGGAGGGTGGGCCGGGGAGGTCATCGCGCGCATCACCGAGGAGGGCCTCGGCGACCTCGACGACGCGTGGCGCATCGCGACGGCCGACAGCCCCGTGCCGTACTCGCCCCCGCTCGAGGACGCGTTCCTGCCGGGCGCCGAACGGATCGCGTCGGAGATCCGCCGCCGCGTGCAGTGAGCGGCGACGCGGGATGAGGCGCGACGTCGAGTTCGCGAGTGGCGGCGAGACGGTTCGCGGTTGGCTTTACACGCCCGACGAAGGCGCCGGCCCGTTCCCCGCGATCGTCATGGCCGGAGGGTGGTGCTACGTCAAGGAGCTCGTGCAGCCGCACATCGCGCAGCAGTTCGCCGACTCCGGGCTCGCGGCGATTCTCTTCGACTACCGGAACTTCGGGTCGAGCGACGGAACGCGCCGTCAGCACATCGACCCCAACGCGCAGATCGAGGACTACCGCAACGCCATCTCCTTCGCCGAGACGCTGGGCGAGGTCGACTCCGACAGGATCGGCGTGTGGGGCCTCTCGTACAGCGGAGGCCACGCCCTGATCCTCGGTGCCACCGACCCGCGCGTGCGGTGCGTCTCGGCGCAGATTCCGGTCGTCGACGGCTATCGCAACATGCGACGCGTTCATGGAACGATCGGCTTCCGCCGGTTCGAGCAGCTGCTGCTGGACGACCGGCGACACCGCTTCGCCAGTGGCGAGGACGGATTCCTGCCCCATGCATCGCCCGATCCGGCCTCGGAGGTCTCGACCTGGCCGTTCCCCGAGACGTATGAGACGTTCCGCGAGCTGAAGCAGCGCGAGGCCCCCGCCTATGAGAACAGGAGCACGATCGAGTCCGCGGAGCTCCTGATGTACTACTCCGTCGGGCCGTTCCTTCCCCGCCTGCTCGATGTGCCGACGCAGGTGATCGTCGCCGAGAAGGACGATCTCACACTGTGGGATCTGGAGATCGAGGCCTACAACCAGATCCCGACCGCGAAGAAGCGACTCGTCGTGATCGGCGGCTCGACGCACATGACGCTCTACAGCGATCGCTCGCTGCTCGGTGAGGCGGCCGTCGCGGCAAGCGACTGGTTCGTGCGACATCTCCTGGAAGGCCAACGGCCCTGACCCGGGTGCTAGCCTGCGCGAGTCCGACCAGAACCAACCAGGAAGGAGGCAAGCCACGTGCTTGTACTCACCGATCGCGCGGTTGAGGTCGTGAAGGAGATCGTTGCGAGTGATGGGCCGGCGGAGTCGAGCGGGCTGCGAATGGTCGCCGACCAGATCGGGTCCGAGCCGCACATCCAGATCACCATCGCCGCCCTGCCTGGCGAGGACGACGAGGTGGTCGAGACCGCGGGAGCGAGGGTCTTCCTCGAGCCGACTGCCGCGTCGCTTCTCGAGGACAAGCTCCTCGACGCGACCGTGGAGCAGAACACGGTCTCGTTCACGATCGTCGACCAGCCGGGGCTGTAGGCCCAGGCCGTCTCCGGCGCGGAGAGGCACGGGCCGAGCGACCGTCCGTGCCTCTCCGCGCTCACGTCGTGGCGACCCCGTACGTACCGACGGCGAGAAGCGCGACGGCGGCCAGAAACAGGATCGTCGCGAGCAGCCGGTTCTGGTGGCGTGCGAGGAAGGCTCGTATGGATTCGCCGCGCCATGCTTCGTGAGACCGTGACGCGTGCTGGCTGAGGGCGGCGATCGCGAGTACCGGGGCGAGATAGATCGACTGGTAGACGGCCAGCAGCACGACCGTCGATGCGATCCCCGCGTCCGATCGAACGACCGCGGCGATGATCACGAAATACGGCACAGCGGTCGGGAGCTCGAGCAGTGCAACGGTCGCGCCGACGAGAGGGGATGCGCGCTGGAGGCGTTCGTGGTTGCCACGAGGCTGATCCGGACTTCGCTGCCGGCGCCACAGCAGCACCGCGGCCGCGAGCAGGATCGCCCCGCAGGCGAGCTCGAGCGCGTGCGTGACCCGCGATCCCGGGTGCGGAACGAGATCCACCAGGAACCGTCCAGGACCGAGCGCGATCGCGACTCCTCCAACGAGGTTGACGACGAACACGCCGCACGCGAAGCCGGCAGCGCGGCGACCGCCGCGAGGCCTTGCGGCGAAGTACAGCGCCGGGAGGATCATCGTCGGGTCCATCGAGTCGGCAAGGCCGACCGAGATGATCAACGTGAGCAGCGCGAACATCGCGCCGCCGATCTTGCCACCAGTCCTGCGTGTCAGACGTGCCGGGCAGAGCTCGCGGCCGGAATGCGCGCACGCCGCCCGTTGCCGGGCATCTCGACCGCCACCGGCGTCTCCGGCCTGCGGACGATCAGCCGCGAACCTCGTCCCCGGGTGACGAAGCTGATCGTCCAGCGGAGCATGACGAGGAGCCTGTTCTGGAATCCGATCAGGTAGAAGAGGTGGACGAGGAGCCACATCAGCCATGCGGCGAACCCGGCGAGGTGCAGTCCCTTCACCTCGGCGACCGCCTTCGATCTCCCGATCGTGGCGAGGTTGCCCTTGTCGGTGTAGTGGAACGCGCCCGGCGCCCGGGCCCGTAGGCGGTCGCGAACGACAAGGGCGGCGTGGCGTCCCTGCTGCATCGCGACCGGGGCCAGACCCGGGAGCTGCATGACCGTCCCGTCGGAGGCCCGCACCCTGACCATGTCACCGAGCGCGAGCACCGCGGGGTCTCCGGGCAGGCTCAGATCGGGCTCGACGGTGAGCCGGCCGGCCCGGTCGACGTCGAGTCCGGCCCCGTCTGCGAGCTTCCTCGCCAGATCCGAGGCCGTGACGCCCGCAGCCCAGACTGCCGTACGTGCGGCGACCTGCTCGACCTCGCCTCCCGGTTTACGGATCGCGACCGAGTCGGCGTGCACGTCGACCACCGTGTGACCGACGAGCGGCGTGACGCCCAGCTTCTCGAGCGCCCGTGCCGCCTTCTGCGAGAGTGGCTCGGGAAAGGTCGTCAGCACGCGGTCGGCGGATTCGACGAGCAGCACACGCGCGGTCCGTGTGTCGGCCGAACGGAAGTCGGCACGCAGCACATCGTGTGCGAGCTCGGCGATCTGGCCGGCCATCTCGACGCCCGTCGGACCTCCACCGACGACGACGAACGTCAGCCAGCCCCGGCGCCGCGCAGGGTCACGTTCGAACTCCGCCGCCTCGAAGGCCGAGAGGATGCGGCTGCGGATCTCGAGCGCGCCCGACAGCGACTTGAGCTCCGGCGCATGCGTCTTCCACTCGTCGTGACCGAAGTAGGAGTAGCGGGAGCCGCCGGCGACGATGAGCGTGTCGTACGGGAGGCGAGCTCGTTCCTCTCGATTCGGAAGATGCTCGAGCACGACCTGCCGCTGCTCGAGATCGAAGCCGGTCACCTCCGCCAGCAGGACGCGAGCATTGCGCTGGCGCTTGAGCACCGAGCGCAGCGGCATCGCGATCTCGGCCGGCCCGAGACCACCCGTTGCGACCTGGTAGACGAGCGGCTGGAAGAGCATGTAGTTCTCCCTGTCGACCACGGTGACGTCGACCGACGCCCGGCGGAGCCCGCGCACCGCCTGCAGGCCCGCGAAGCCGCCGCCGACCACGACCACTCGATGCCTCGGTGTCGTGTTCATGCTGCGACCGCCAGCGTTTCAGCGTGCTCGTCGCCGGCCTCGACGGAGACGAAGTCGCGCTCGCGGATGAGCGCGAACGAGGCGACGGCCGCCGCGAACGAGACGATCGCGCTCACCAGCAAGATGGTGTTCAGACCCCCGACGAGCGCGGAGCTGGCGGTTCCGGCGACGAGGCCGCGCAGCGGCGCCGGTGTCGTGGCGATCGCCTGTGGCGCGCCGCCGGTCGAGACCGCGTGCGCGATCGCGTGCGCGTGGCCGCCGAGGGCGGTGCCGCTCAGGCCGTCGATCACCGACGCCCGCACGTGGGAGGCCAGGATCGTGCCGAGCCCGGCGACACCGGTGGCGATGCCGACCTGGCGGAACGTCGAGTTGATGCCCGAGGCCATGCCCGCTCGCTCCGGCTCCACGACTCCGACCGCGGTCGAGATCAGCGGCGTGCTCACGAGGCCGCCACCGAGGCCGCTCACGATCATCCCGGCAAGCAAGTGCGTCCAGTCCGAGCTCGGCGTGAGGCCCCGCATGAGCATGAGGCCCGCGCCGATCAGCACGAACCCCGGTGCGATCAGCAATCGACGCGGCACGCGTTCGGTGAGGCGGCCGGCGATGCCGGCGGCAACGAAGATCGCGATGGTCAGCGGCAGCAGGCGGACGCCGGTCGCAACGGCGGAGAGACCCAGGCTGTTCTGCAGGTAGATGGTCAGATAGGTGAGCATCGAGAAGAAGGCGGCCGAGATCGCCCAGGCCGCCGCCAGGCCGCCGACGAAGGTCGGCACGCGCAGGAGCGCCAGGTCGAGCATCGGCTCCGACTGGACTCGCTCGAGGATGACGAACGCGACGAGCAGCACGACGCTCGCCGCCAGCGACCCGAGCACCGTTGCCGAGCCCCAGCCGCTGCGCTGGCTCTCGATCAGGCCGTACACGAGCCCCGCGAGAGCGGTGCTGAATGTGACGAAGCCCGCCCAGTCTGGCCGCGTGGCGTTCGGGTTGCGCGACTCCTCGACACGCAGCAGCGTGATGAGCAGCGCGGCAATCCCGATCGGGATGTTGACGTAGAAGATCCAGCGCCACGAGAGGCCGGTGGTGATCGCTCCGCCGAGCACGGGGCCGATCGCGACGGCGATCCCGGTGATCGCGCCGAACAGCCCGAGCGCGACGCCGCGATCGCGTCCCTGGAACGTCTGCGCCAGCAACGCGAGCGACGTCGCGAACATGATCGCGCCGCCGACTCCCTGCGCGCCCCGCGAGATCGACAGGAAGAGCGAGCCGGTGGCCAGCCCGCAGAAGAGCGAGCCGGTGGTGAAGATCGTGATCCCGATTGCGAACAACAGTCGCCGCCCGTAGAGATCGGCCAGCGATCCGGCAGTGAGCAGGAATGCGGCGAGGGTCAGCGCGTAGGCGCTGATCACCCACTGGAGGTCCGACAGCGAGGCGCCGAACGCCTTCTCGATGTCGGGCAGAGCAACGTTCACGATCGTGATGTCGAGCAAGAGCATGAATACGCCGGTGCATACGGCCGCGAGCGTCCACCACCTGTGCGATGTCGAAGCCGCGTCTCGTGTCCTGATGCGCCGGTTCTCTATGTCGACGCTGTGCATGTCAACCTCTCTTTCTCGAAGTTCCTCGGCATCTATGACGAAGGCGATCGAGAGGCTGTGACAATGCTTGTCACCACCCCACTGCGAGTTCGCTAGCCTCACCCGGGTGCCTGACCTACGACGGCTGCACTACTTCGTCACGGTCGCGGAGGAACGCAACTTCACGCGTGCGGCCGAGCGGCTCCATGTCGCCCAGCCCGCGCTCAGCCGTCAGGTGCGACTGCTCGAGCAGGAGCTCGGTGTCGAGCTGCTGTACCGGACGACGCACGAGTTCGAGCTGACCGCCGCCGGCGCGTTCCTGCTCGAGCACGGGCCGTTGCTGCTGGGCTCCAGCGAGGAGCTGTGGCGCAACGTCCGCAGCTTCGGGACCGGCGAGCGTGGGTCGCTGGTCGTCGCGTACGGCGTCAGCGCGAGCTACGAGACCGCGCCGCGGCTCCTCGCAGCGCTCGCGGAGCACCTGCCGGAGATCGAGCTCACGACCGAGCTGAGGCCGACGCCGGAGATCCTGGCCGGCGTACGGGACGCGACGGTCGATGTGGGCCTCGTGCGCTGCCCGCCGCCGCGCGGCGAGCTGGAGGCCCGCACGATCCGGCTCGAGCGTCAGGGTCTGCTAGTAGCACGCGATCATCGCCTTGCTGCAGGCTCGACCGTCGACGTCGCCGAGCTCTCGGACGAGATCCTGCTGCTGCACCCGCGTGACGCGAACCCCGGCCACTTCGACGCCGTGGTCGACCTCTGTCGTGCGCGCGGAGTGGAGCCGCGCGTCGAGCTCCGCACCGTGAGCTTCGATCTCGCGCAGACGCCGCTCGCGCGCGGCGATGCTGTGGCGATCGTCGGAGAATCGTCGCTGGTCGGCCTCGACGACGATCTCCTCTGGCTTCCGCTCGCGCCCCCCGCGCAGCTCGAGATCGGTCTCGTCGCACGCCCTCACGGTCGCTCTCCGGCAGTCGACAGGCTGCTCGACGCGGCGACCACCGCGGCGGCCGGGCTCGGGTGGTTGCAGCGAAGCGGCGGTGATACCGGCACGAGCTGAAGACAGTCGCAAGCGGTCTTTCCCAATGGTCTGGGCGCGCTCTACGGTGCGCTGCACCCCGGCCGTAACCACAGGAAAGGACGTGCGACCATGAACCAGGCAACCGATAGCAAGTCGATCCTCCGCCGCTACGTCTCGGCCGTCGAGGCAGGCGACGAGCAGACGATCCGCGACCTCTTCGCCGACGACGCGAGCTGGACGCTCGCCGCCGGCGACCTTCCGATCGCGGGCACGTGGGAGGGCCGCGAAGCTATCCTCGACGAGTTCCTCGCGACCGCGCTCTCGTACTACGAGCCGGGCTCCGTCAGGCTCGAGATCACCGGGATGATCGCCGAGGGCGAGCGCGTGGTCCTCGAATGGACGAGCCGCGCGCGCACGCGCGGTGGACGCCCGTACGCGAACGACTGCATCGGCGTCTTCACGATCCGCGGCGGCAAGATCCGATCCGTCCGCGAGTACATGGACACGCTGTACGCCCATGACACGGCCTTCGAGGACGCGCGGTCGGCGAGCTGACGCTGATCGGCTGTCACACGAGGTTAGCCTTCTTCGTCCAGGGGAACATGGAGCCGAAGACGTTGAGCCGGAGGGAGCTCATGGCCGAGACGTTCGAGGACCTGCGCCCGCTGCTGTTCTCGATCGCCTACCGGATGCTCGGGAGCGTCGCCGAGGCCGAGGATGTCGTCCAGGACGCGTTCCTCCGCTACCAGCACGCGCTCGTCGAGCAGCACGCGGAGATCGAGTCGCCGAAGGCCTACCTGTCGGCGGTCACAACGCGGCTCGCGATCGACCACCTGCGTTCGGCCCGTGTGCGCAGGGAGAGCTACATCGGCGAATGGCTGCCCGAGCCGCTCCTGACCGATGCGAGCAGCCCGGATGCGCCGACGCACGCCGAGGACGCCGACTCGCTCTCGATGGCCTTCCTCCTGCTCCTCGAACGGCTCTCCCCGGTGGAGCGTGCCGTCTTCCTGCTCCACGATGTCTTCGACTACGGCTACGACGAGGTCTCGAGCATCGTGGGCAAGAGCGAGGACAACTGCCGCCAGCTCGCCGTGCGCGCACGGCGCCACGTCGAGGACCACAAGCCCCGCTTCGAGGCGTCACGACGACAGCGCGAGCGGCTGGCCACGCGCTTCTTCGACGCCGTCGAGGAAGGCGATGTGGACGGACTGATCGAGCTGCTCGCAGCCGATGTCGTCGTCTACGGCGACGGCGGCGGCACCAGCCCGTCGTGGCGCAACCCGATCTACGGGCGCGACAAGGTCGTCAGGCTGATGCTCGGTCTAGGCCGTCATTCGCGCAAGCTCGGCGGGTCCATGCGGAGAGCCGAGATCAACGGCCAGCCGGGCCTTCTGTTCCTCGACCCGGCAGGCCGGCTGATGCACGTGATGACCTTCGACATCGCCGACGGCGTCGTGCAGACGATGCGCGGGATCATCAACCCCGAAAAGCTGCGGCACCTCGGCCCGCTCGCCGACGTGCGCGCGATGCTGCACGACCTCAAGGCCGAGCGCCAGGCCAGCGCTCGCCCGCGAAGAGGGGCATGACTGCGCGGCGCGGGGGCTTCGCAGGGCCAGATTCAGCGCGCGATCAGAAGCGCCTGGAGCATGCGGACGCGGTCCTCTTCGATGTTCCGACGGAGGCTTGCCGCCTTGGTGGGGAGGTCGGGAACGACGACCTGGAGACCGAGCGGGCTTGCGAGGCTGGAGCCGGCGGTGCGGAGGAACTGCGCCGCCTGTGCGCTGAGATCGTTCCAGGCCGCCACCTCGAATCCGGCCGTATCGAGCAGTGTGCGCAGCTCGTCGTCAGTGGCGAGGAAGCTGAGCTCGGATGCGTCGGCCCAGGGCACGGGGAAGTGGATCGGCTGGACGGGCCCCGCAAGCGCGTCCCACAGCGCGAGACGTCCGCCGTCCCTCAGGACCCGGCGCGCCTCGCCGTAGAGGCGCTGCTTGTCGGCCACGTTCATCTGCGCGTGCTGGCTCCAGACGACGTCGAAGGACGCCTCGGCGAACGGCAGGTCGAGCGCGTCGGCATGGACGACCGTGATCCGGTCGCCGAGGCCCGTGGCGTCGTTCAGCCACTCGGCGATCTCGCAGTACTCGGCGGCCAGATCCACCGCGACGACGTCGGCGCCGAGGTCGTGGGCGATCAGGCGCGCCGGACCGGCAAGGCCGGCTCCGAGGTCGAGTACCCGCTCGCCCGCCGAGATACCGGCGAGCCGGGCGAGGGCGAGCGTGGCGGGGCGGCCAAGGAGGTGGAACTCGTCGAGCTGGGCGAGGTCGTCAGGCTCGAGGCGCTCGACGCTCTTGCCGGCGGCCTGAAGGGCGCTCTCGATCCTGCTGCGTAGGTCTCCTCGGCTGTACTGGGCCTCGACGGCGGGGGCGGCGGCCATGAGCTTCTCCTCCTTGCGTGACTTGCTTGAAGAAAGTGACCATACCCGAGTCACTTGCGTGACGCAAGTCGCTCGCGCTATCCTCCGCGTGTGCTGAAGCGCGAGTACCAGGGTCAGAACTGCTCGGTGGCCCGTGCCCTCGAGGTGGTCGGCGAGCGCTGGACCCTCCTGATCATCCGGGACGTCGCGCTCGGCCTGCGACGCTTCGACGAGCTTCGAGACAGCCTCGGCATCGCCAGCAACGTGCTCACGGATCGGCTGAACCGTCTCGTCGCCGAGGGCGTGCTCGAGCGCATCCCCTACCGCGAACGACCGGAGCGCTTCGAGTACCGGCTGACCAGGAAGGGAGCCGACCTCGGCCCTGCAGTGCTGGCGCTGATGCAGTGGGGCGATCGCTACCTCTCCGACAAGCCGCCGCGGATCGCCCGTCGCCGCAGCGACCGGTCTCCGGTCTCCGTCCGCCTCGTCGCCAGAGATGGCACAGCCGTGGCTCCCGGCGACATCGAGTTCCTTCCCGGACCGGGCGCGGCGGCTACGTAGGCTGTCGGTGCTCCGTGACCGTCGACGACCCGAAGGTGGGCAGCATGAGCGGTAGCAAGGATCTCGCCGGACAGACGGTGGTCGTGATCGGCGGCACCCTCGGGATCGGGCTGGAGACCGCGCGCCGCGCGCGCGAGGAGGGAGCCGACGTGATCATCACGGCGCGCGACCCGGACCGGCTGCAGCGTGTCGGCCTCGAGCTCGGGGCCGTCAGCACCGCCGCCTTCGACGCGACCGACTTCGTCCGGCTCGAGCAGTTCTTCGACGAGCTCCCCACACCGATCGACCACGTGCTCGTCACCGGCCCAGGCCCGTACTACGGGCGGCTCGGGGAGTTCGACTTCGACGCGGCACGCCGCGACCTCGAGGCCCACATCCTGCTGCCGCTCAAGATCGCGCGGGCAGCCGTCGGCAAGGTCCGCCCACCGGGGACACTGCTGTTCATGGGCGGCACCGGCGGCCGCCGCACCGCACCGGGCCTCTCGCTCATCTCGGCGCTCACAGCCGCGGGACCGGCGCTCACCAAGAACCTCGCGCTCGAGATCGCACCGATCCGCGTGAACATGATCGCGGCCGGCTTCGTCGACACGCCGCTTTCGGCCACGCTCCTCGCCGACCAGCTCGAGGCGCGTCGCGAAGAGCTCCGCACGACGCTCCCGATCCGACGCGTCGTCGGCCCCGGCGACATCGCAACGCTCGCCATCCACCTCATGACCAACACCGCGCTCACCGGCGCAACCTTCGACATCGACGGGGGTCAGCAACTCGTCGAGCAGTGAGATCTCCGACGGCGTCGGTCGATCCGGATGCGGCGTAGACTCAGCCCGCTCGCTGAACGCACCACGGACGGTAGAGACCACGTCGTGTGAGGGGGAACGAATGACAACGCTGAACATGTTCGACGAGCGCGACCTCCTCGAGGACACCGCCGAGCACTGGTGGGTCTTTCTCCTGAACGGAATCGCCTGGCTCGTGTTCGCGCTGCTCGTCTTCCAGTGGGACTACACGACGGTCTACGCGATCTCGTTCCTGTTCGGCGTCGTCGCGTTCTTCGCAGCAGCGAACGAGTTCATGCACATCGCCGTCTCGACCACGGGCTGGAAGATCGTGCACGGGATCCTCGGCGTCCTGTTCGTCATCGCCGGCGTCTGGGCGTTCGCCCATCCCCACACTGCGTTCTCGACGCTTGCTGCCGTGATCGGGTTCTTCATCCTGTTCAAGGGGATCTTCGACGTCACGGTCGCGTTCATGACGAGGAAGCTGTTCGACCTCTGGTGGCTCCAGCTCACCATCGGCATCTTCGAGATCGCGCTGGCCTTCTGGGTGGCCGGCTCGTTCCGACAGAGTGCGATCCTCCTGGTCGTCTACGTCGGGATCATCGCGCTGACACGCGGCATCACCGAGCTCTTCCTCGCGTTCAAGCTCAAGGGCCTGAGCAGGCGAACGGAATCACCCATGTGAAACGCCGCTCCCGGGCCTTCCCGTCGGACCCGGCGCACGATGCTAGGCCGCGCTGGGGGACAGTGACGGGCTGGCGGGCGGCCGGCGCCGCGGGAGCGCGAGCGAGAGAGAGGAACACGGCGAGATGAGCACCGCGACCGACACAGCGTTCGGGACGCATTCCGAGGTCGGGAAGCTGCGTACGGTGATGATGCACCGGCCCGACCTCGCACACGAGCGGCTGTCGCCCACGAACTGCCATGAGCTGCTCTTCGACGACGTGATCTGGGTCCGTCGCGCCAGGCAGGAGTTCGACGCGTTCGTCGATCTC
The DNA here is from genome assembly GCA_963717155.1 of uncultured Actinomycetes bacterium. GTDB lineage: Bacteria > Actinomycetota > Thermoleophilia > Gaiellales > JALYLC01. The sequence continues at coordinate 4,929,019 of OY970326.1, read as the reverse complement.
ATGCGTTCACGCGGGGTCGAGGTCGTCCTGCTCCATCAGCTGCTCACGGAGACCCTCGAGGATCGAGAGGCGCGCGAGTGGCTGCTGTCGCGCCGTGTCCGTCCAGAGGACGTGACCGTGATGTTCGCTGCCCCGCTTCGGGACTGGCTCAGCGAGATGTCTTCCGACGCGCTCGCGACCGTGCTCACCGGAGGCCTGACCGTGCTCGAGCTGCCGGCCGAGATACGGACTGCGATCGGCCCGGCCCTGCGTCCGACCGACTTCGTACTGGCGCCGCTTCCGAACCAGCTGTTCACGCGCGACACGAGCGCCTGGCTGTACGGCGGCGTGTCGCTCAACGCCATGTTCTGGCCGGCGCGGCAGCTCGAGTCGTTGAATGTCGAGGCCATCTACCGCTTCCATCCCCGGTTCCGCGACGCCGGCTTCGAGATCTGGTTCGGCGGCGCCGACCACGACTGGGGCATGGCCCGGATGGAGGGCGGCGACATGATGCCGGCCGGGGATGGCGTCGTCCTGGTCGGCATGGGCGAGCGGACAACGGCGCGAGCGGTGAGCATCCTCGCCGCCAACATGTTCGCGAAGGGTGCGGCGCGGCTCGTGATCGGGGCCCAGATGCCGCGCGAGCGCGCAGCGATGCACCTCGACACCGTCTTCACGTTCTGCAACCGCGACGTGGTGACGCTCTACCAGCCTGTCGTCGAGCAGATCCGGCCGATCCTCTTCCGCCCCGGAGGTGAGTCCGGCGTCCAGGCCGAGATCTCTGAGCGCTCGTTCCTCGATGAGGTCAGGGACGCGCTCGGGATCACCGACCTGAAGATCGTGACGACCGGCGGCGACGAGTTCGAGGCAGAGCGCAACCAGTGGGACGACGGCAACAACGTCGTCGCGGTGGAGCCGGGCGTGATCGTCGCGTACGAGCGCAACGAGGCCACCAACGCCAAGCTCAACAAGGCCGGGGTCGAGGTGCTCGCCATCGCCGGACAGGAGCTCGGCCGAGGGCGCGGCGGCGGCCACTGCATGACCTGCCCGATTGCTCGCGACGCGTGACAGAGGAGCCCGAGATGAGCACCATGATCGACCTTCGCGGCCGGCATCTGATGAAGCTCGCCGACTACTCCCCCAGGGAGATCACCTACCTGCTCGACCTGGCGGCCGCGCTGAAGGCTGCCAAGCGCGAGGGGCGTGAGGAGCAGAAGCTCGTCGGCAAGGAGATCGCGCTGATCTTCGAGAAGGACTCGACGAGGACCCGCTGCGCGTTCGAGGTCGCTGCCTACGACCAGGGCGCCCACGTCACCTTCATCGGCCCCGGTGGGTCCCACATCGGACACAAGGAGACGATGAAGGACACCGCCCGCGTGCTCGGCCGCATGTACGACGCGATCGAGTACCGCGGCTTCGGTCAGGACATCGCCGAGGAGCTCGCCAGGTGGGCCGGCGTCCCGGTCTACAACGGGCTCTCCGACGAGTGGCACCCGACCCAGATCCTCGCCGACTTCCTGACCTTCCGCGAGCATCTCGCGAAGCCGCTCGACGAGGTCGTGTTCTGTTACCTGGGAGACGCGCGCTTCAACATGGCCGACTCGTATCTCGTCGGCGGCGCGAAGCTCGGCATGGACGTGCGGATCGCGAGCCCGAGGTCGCTCTGGCCGCGGGCCGAGATCGCCGCCCTCGCGAAGGAGATCGCCGCCGAGACCGGCGCGACGATCACGATCACCGACGACGTCGCCGAGGCCGTGCGCGGCGCCGACGCGCTGCTGACCGACGTCTGGGTCTCGATGGGCGAGGCCGACGAGGTCTGGAAGGAGCGCATCGAACTGCTCACGCCGTATCAGGTGAACGCCGCGACGATGGCCGCCACGGGCAACCCGAACGTGAAGTTCATGCACTGCCTCCCTGCGTTCCACAACACCGATACCGAGGTCGGCAAGGAGATCTTCGACAAGTTCGGCATGGAGGCGCTCGAGGTCACCGAGGAGGTGTTCGAGTCGCCCGCGTCGCTCGTCTTCGACGAGGCCGAGAACCGGATGCACACCATCAAGGCCGTGATGGTCGCGACGCTCGCAGGCTAGCGGTGCGCATCGTCGTGGCACTCGGCGGGAACGCGCTGCTCCGGCGCGGCCAGCCGCTGACGGCCGAGAACCAGCGGATCAACGCTCGTGCAGCCTGCTCGGCGCTCGCGCCGCTCGCGCTCGAGCACGAGCTCGTGATCTCACACGGGAACGGGCCGCAGGTGGGTCTGCTGGCGCTGCAGGGCTCGGCCTACACCGAGGTCGAGCCGTACCCGCTCGACCTGCTGGGCGCGCAGACCGAGGGGATGATCGGCTACCTCATCCAGCAAGAGCTCGGGAACCAGCTGCCACTGGACAAGCGCCTCGCGTCGCTGCTTGACCCTGATCGAGGTCGATCGCAACGACGCCGCCTTCGGGAACCCGACGAAGCCGATCGGGCCGATCTACGCCCAGGAGGACTCGGAGCGGCTCGCGAGGGAGAAGGGCTGGGAGTTCAGGCCCGACGGCGACAGCTTCCGGCGCGTCGTCCCCTCGCCGATGCCGCGCAGCATCTTCGGGATCGAGCCGGTGGAGTGGCTGCTCGACCGCGGCTGTGTGGTGATCTGCGCCGGCGGCGGCGGCATCCCGGTGATGTACACGGACGAGCCCGCGGTCGCCGGGAGACAGCTCGTCGGCGTCGAGGCCGTGATCGACAAGGACCTCGCGAGCGCGCTGCTCGCCCGCGACCTGCACGCCGACGCGCTCCTGATCATCACGGACGTCGAGGCCGTCTACAGCAGCTGGGGTACGCCGGACCAGCGGGCGATCCGCCGTGCAACGCCGGAGGCGCTGGGCAGGAGCGAGTTCGCGGAAGGCTCGATGGGGCCAAAAGTGCGAGCCGCGTGCTCGTTCGTCGAGGAGACGGGCGGCCTCGCCGCGATCGGCTCGATCCTCGACACACCGGCGTTGCTACGGGGCGAAGCCGGAACCCTTGTCACGCGCGACGCCGATGGGCTCGAGCTCGAGGCCGGCTGAGGAGGCGCATGTGAGCGACGACACCACCATTTCCCCCGAGCCCGGGCAGAAGAGCCATTTTGCGCTGCCGTCGGCGTACACGATCTTGTTCGGGTTGATCGTGTTGGCAGCTATCGCGACGTGGGTGATCCCGGCTGGCGTCTACAACCTGAACGCGCTGGGCGAGCCGATTCCCGGGACATATCACGGGGTGGCGTCGCATCCGTCGCGGATCCTCGTGGACTCGCTGACGGCGCCGATCAACGGTCTGTACGGGATCGAGGACGCGAAGGGGAACATCAACTACTACAACTCGGGATCGCTGTTCGGCGCGATCGACATCGCGCTGTTCATCCTCGTGATCGGTGGCTTTCTCGGGGTGACGATGCGGACGGGGGCGATCCAGGCTGGTATCGCGAGCCTCGTTGAGCGGATGCACGGCCGCGAGCGGTGGTTGATCCCGGTCTTGATGGGCGTGTTCGCGCTTGGTGGCACGAGTTTCGGGATGGCGGAGGAGAGCCTGGCGTTCTATAGCCTGGTCATCACCGTGATGATCGCCGCCGGCTACGACGCGCTGACCGGCGCGGCGATCGTGTTGCTCGGCTGCGGGATCGGGGTGGTCGGATCGACAGTGAACCCGTTCGCGACGGGGATCGCGTCCGGGATCGCGGGCGTCCCGATCAGCGAGGGCCTGATCGGGCGGCTCGTGATCCTGGTCGTCGGCTCGGTGATCGGCATCATCTTCGTCCTCCGCTACGCCGACCGCGTGAAGAAGGATCCGTCGACGTCGGTCGTCTACCACCTCAAGGCCGAGAACGAGGCTCGCTTCCGGGGCGAGAGCGGGGCCGCCGCGGTCACGATGACGGGCACGCAGAAGGCGATTCTGGCGGTGTTCGGGCTCGCATTCGTCGTGATGATCTACGGCGTGATCCCGTGGTCGGATCTCGGGATCCCGATCCCCACCTGGTGGTGGTGGTTCCCCGAGATGACCGCGTCGTTCCTGCTGTTCGCGATCATCATCGGGCTGATCGGCCGCCTGAGCGAAGGCGACCTGACAACCAGTTTCGTCGACGGCGCCCGCGACCTGCTCGGCGTCGCGCTGATCATCGGCATCGCGCGTGGCATCACCGTGATCATGAACAACGGCAACATCACCGACACCGTCATGCACTGGATCGAGAGCGCCCTCGGGGGCAAGGGCGCCGTCACGTTCCTGCTCGTGATGTTCCTCCTCTTCCTGCCGCTGTCGTTCCTGATCCCCTCCACGTCGGGACTCGCGACTCTGTCGATGCCGATCGTCGCTCCGCTCGCAGGGTTCCTCGGCGTGTCGGCCGCCCTCGTCGTGACCGCCTACCAGAGCGCCTCGGGCGTCATGAACCTGTTCGTCCCGACATCGGCCGTCGTGATGGGCGGCCTCGCGATCGCCCGCGTCCCGTACGGCACCTACCTCCGCTGGGTCTGGCCACTGCTCGCGATGCTCTGCGCCCTATCCGTGATCGTGCTCACCATCTCGGCGGCGCTCTAGTGAGACGCGCGGACGGAGGATCCCGATGAGCAACACCGGTCGCTGGCTCGCCGTGTGGATCGCGATCCTGCTCGTGCTCGCCCTGGTGGGCATGGCCGCGTACGCTCGCGGTCCGAAGCACCACCACGGCGACCAGATCGGCACCCACGGGACGACGCCTCCGGCGCTGTCGCAGTAGATCCACGGAAGGAGAAGGACACATGGCGACAACGAGTGAGGCTGCCGGCGGGGTCCGCAGAGGCGACGCCGGTCGCGTGGTACGCGCTCGACGGCGCCAAGGTCACCGAGCGTCTCGGCGTCTCGCCCGAGAGCGGGCTTTCGGGCGCGGAGGCCGCGTCGCGGCTCGCGGGCGTCGGGCCGAACAAGTTCGCCGTGGCGGACGTCGAGCCGCGCTGGCGCGCGTTCGTGCGGCAGTACCGCGACCCGATGCAGATCGTGCTGCTCGTCGCGGGGATCGGGAGCCTGTATCCGCTGAAGGAGCTCGGAACCGGTCTCGTGCTGCTGTTCCTGACGCTGTTCAACGCCGTGCTCGGCCTGCGCCAGGAGGGCAAGGCAGCCGAGGCGGTCGCCGCACTGCAGCAGATGATGATCATCAAGGCGCGCGTCCGGCGCGACGGTGAGCTCATGCAGATCCCCGCGGAAGACCTCGTTCCCGGCGACATCGTGTCGGTCGAGGCCGGGGACATCGTGCCGGCCGACGGGCGGCTGCTGTCGGCGGCGACGCTCGAGATCGCCGAGGCGGCACTCACCGGCGAGAGCTTGCCGACCTCGAAGGGCGTGGAGAGCGTCGAATCGACCGACACTCCGCTCGGAGACCGCACGGACATGGTCTTCATGAACACGAACGTGACGCGCGGCACGGGCACCTTCGTCGTCACGTCGACCGGGATGACCACCGAGGTCGGCCATATCTCCCACATGCTCCAGAGCGCGGAGGACGAGGACACGCGGCTGACGCTCCAGCTCAAGAAGCTGACGAGCCAGATCCTGGTCATCGCGAGCGCGGCCGTGGCCGTGTCGGTCGTCCTCAACCTCTCTCGCGGCGAGAGCTTCGACACGGTCTTCACCGCGGCGATCGCCTTCGCAATCTCCGCAATCCCGACAGGCCTGCCCGCTGTCGTCACGACGATCCTCTCCTACGGCACGCAGATGCTCGCGAAGGCGAACGCGATCATGAAGCGGCTCCGCTCGACCGAGACGCTCGGCTCGACGTCGGCGATCAACTCCGACAAGACCGGAACGCTGACGCTGAACCAGATGACGGCGGTCGAGATGACGATTCCCGGCCGGCGCTACACGATCTCCGGCGGCGGGTATGCGACGGAGGGCACGATCAAGCACGTCTACGGGCCACCGGACGTCCCGCTCGAGCAGTTCCTCCTGCCCATGGCGCTCTGCGCGGACGCGGTCGTCAAGGACGGCGAGTTGGTCGGCGACCCGACCGAGGGCGCCCTCGTCGTGCTCGCCGAGAAGGGCGGTCTCGCCGCGGCCGAGACGCGAGAGGCGTACCCGCGAATCGCCGAGCTGCCGTTCGACGCCGCCTACAAGCTGATGGGGACGTTCCACCGGATGCAGGACGAGAGCGGCCGTGATGTCGTCCGCTGCCTCGTGAAGGGCGCCCCGGACCAGCTGCTTGCGCGAGCGTCGTTCCGGCCCACCCCGGAGGACCTCTCGATCGTCCCCGTGGACGAGGAGTTCAAGCAGCGATTCGTGGACGAGAACGAGCGGCTGGCGCGCCAGGGTCTGCGCGTGATGGCGACTGGACGGAAGGACTTCGACGCGGACGGGTTTCGATCCGTCCGCCGACCTGCTTCCGCTGCTCGACGGGCTGACGGTGCTCGCCCTCGTCGGGATCGTCGATCCCGCGCGGCCGACGGCGAAGTCGGCGATCGCGACCGCACACGAGGCCGGGATCCGTGTGCGCATGATCACGGGCGATCACGCCGTGACGGCCGCGGCGATCGCGAGCGAGCTCGGCATCCCCGGCCGCGCGATCACCGGCGCGGAGTTCAAGGCGATGTCCGACGCCGAGCTCGAAAAGGCGATCGACGACGTGGGCGTGATCGCGCGAGTCGCTCCCGAGGACAAGGTGCGCCTCGTCGAGACGCTGAAGCGCAAGGGCGACATCGTGGCGATGACCGGCGATGGCGTGAACGACGCTCCGGCCCTGAAGGCGGCCGACATCGGCATCGCGATGGGGATCACGGGAACGGAGGTCTCGAAGGAGGCCGCGACGATGATCCTCACCGACGACAACTTCGCGACGATCGTGAAGGCGGTCGAGATCGGCCGTGGCCTCTACGACAACCTCACCAAGTACATCCGCTTCCAGATGGGTGTGCTGATCGGCTTCATCGTCACGTTCCTGGGCGCGAGCATCTTCAACATCGTGGGCGGCGTGCCGTTCGTGCCGCTCCAGACGCTGTACGTGAACTTCACGACGCAGGTCCTCCAGGCGATCGGCCTGGGCTACGGCCGGCCGGCAGACGGACTGATGAAGCGCAAGCCGCGGCCCGCGGACGAGCAGATGCTGCCGCGGCCGCTCCTGGTGTGGGTCGCGATCGCCGGACTCGTGCTCGGCGGCACCACGCTCGGCCTGATCGCCTGGGCCGACGACACCTACGGGAGCGCGATCGCACGGACGATGGGGCTCACGACGTTCGCGATCGGCAACGTCCTCCTGTCCGTCGCCACCCGCGACGAACAGCGCTCGATCTTCTCGCTCGACGTCCTCGAGGACCGGATGTTCCTGCTCTGCACCGGCGGGTCGTTGGCGGCGATCCTGTTCGGCACGGAGCTCGGTGTCTTCCAGCGCATCCTCGGCACGGTCCACCTGACCCTGCACCAGTGGCTCGTCTGCATCGTGGTCGGGCTCGCGATCGTCCCGGTGTCCGAGGCCAGGCGGCTCCTGCTTGCACGGCGTGCGTCGGCGGACGGTCACAGCGCGCCGGCAGCGGCGCAGTCATGACGACGGAGGCCGACGAGAGTCGCGGCGGCGACAGTCACCCGTGCGGGGTGACGACCCGCCGCCGGGGCGCCGTGTACTAATAGACGGTGACGCCGACGGCGTCGGAACGGGTCGCGCACCGTCGAGGGGACTTTGGTGGCACAGGCGTTCGGAGACGAGTGGGAGGCCGAACCGAGCGAGACCGCCGATCGCGCACGCCCTGCCGACCTGCTCCTTCCACTGGCGGAGGCCAAGCTCGGCGTGCCGCGCGCACGCGCGGAGATGGTTCAGCGGCCCCGACTCGCGCACACGCTCGACGGAACCGAGGGCATCGCCCTCACGCTCGTCTCGGCACTGCCCGGATACGGGAAGACGACCGCGGTGCGCGCATGGTGTGCGAGCCGTGGAGTCGCGCCGGCCTGGGTAACGCTCGACCGGCGCGACAACGACCCGACCCGGATGTTGCGCTACGTGGCGACCGCCGTCGATCGCGTCCGCGGCGGTCTCGGCCGCCGTGCGCTGCAGCGACTCCAGTCACCCGGAGATCCGCTCGAAGCGGCGATCGACGAGCTGACGAACGCGATCGCGTCCTTCGGGGAGGAGCTCGTCATCGTGCTCGACGACCTGCACACCGTGACCGATCCCGAGTGCTACGAGTTCCTCGACTATTTCATCGAGCAACTGCCGGAAGCGGCGCGCCTCGTCCTGATCACGCGGCTTGATCCGGCGCTGAAGCTCGCGCATCTCCGCAGCCAGCGTCGTCTGGTCGAGCTTCGCGCGGACGAGCTCGCGTTCACGAGAGCCGAGGCACGAAGCCTCCTCGTCGAACACGAGGGCCTCGCCCTCGATGCGCAACAGGTCGAGACGCTCTGCTCGCACACCGAGGGATGGCCGGCCGCGCTGGTGCTCGTCGCGGCCTGGCTTCGCAGCGTCGGCGACCCCGCTCGCGCGATTCTCGAGTTCGGGGGGAACCAGCGCTTCGTCGCCGATTACCTCACCGACGAGGTGCTCCAGTCGCTCGACCTCGACGCGCGGGGGTTTCTTCTGCGAGCGTCCGTTCTGGGCCGCTTCACGGCAGAGCTGTGCGACACGGTGCTCGACCGCACCGATTCGGCGGCAGTGCTGGCCGAACTGGAGCGCGCGAACCTGTTCGTCACACGGCTCGAGCACGGGAGCTGGTACCGCGTCCACCCGCTGTTCGCCCAGTTCGCCGTGTTCCAGCTGGCGGCAATCGAACCCACTGCGGACCGCGAGATCCATCGCCGCGCCGCGGTCTGGCTGCACGCGCAGCGGCCGACCCGTGGAAGCGGCGGAGCACGCGGCACAGGCAGGCGAGTACGAGCTGGTCGCGCGTTTGCTGGCCGATCATCACCTCGTCCTCATCAGAACCGGAGGAGCGAGGACGCTGCTCCAGTGGGTGCGCGAGATTCCCGACGCGCAGCTGCTCGAGTATCCCGTGCTGGCGGTCGCGGCGGCGACCGCGACGACCATGCTCGGCCAGTCCACGCTCGAGCGCCGCCGGCTTCTCGGCATCGCCGACAGAGCGAAGGCGAGGTTCCCCGACCGCTACGGCGCGTACGTCGGCGCGGTCGCTGACATGGTGCGCGCGGCCGCGATCGACGGCGACGTCGACGACGCGGTGCTCGCCGGACGGCGTGCCGTCGAGCTCGCGGAGATCAACGGCGATGACGCGCTCGTCGCAGCTCTGGGCGCCTACGCGCAGGCGCTCTACTTCGCGGGGGAGCTCGACGACGCCTGGAGGGCTGCCCTCAGGGCGGTGGAGCACCCGGAGGCGGAGCGCCGGCCGCCGGGTCACGCCTTCGCCCGCTCGACCCTCGCCCTCGTGGCCGCCGAACAGGGCCGGCTCGCGTCCGCGCGCACCCACGCCGAGAGCGCACGCTCGATCCTCGGAGGCGTCGGCAGTCGACGCAGCTGGCTGGGCGCGCACGCCGCGGCCGCGCTCGGCCTCGTGCTCGCGGGTGAAGGACACCTCTCCGAGGCCGAACGTGAGCTTGCGTCCGCCGAGCATCTCTTCGGCGATGAGGTGGCCACGCTCCAGCACACGTGGGTCCTGTTCCAGCTGGCACGGATTCGCTGCCGTCGGGGGCGACTGGACGAGTCCGACACGGCGATCCGAGCAGCGCGTGAGGGGATGGACGAGCTCGCCGCGTGCAGCTCACTCTCGGCGCTCGCCCAGCGAGTCGAGGGCGAGCTGGCCGATGCAAGGAGCCGCGCCGACCGGGGCGAGATGCTGGCACCCCCGAGCGAGGCAGAGCTTGCGGTGCTCCGGTTGCTCGACGGCGATCTGTCGGTGACGGCGATCGCGGCAAATCTCTACCTCTCGCCGAACACGGTGCGCACGCACACGCGGGCCCTGTACCGGAAGCTCGGCGTCAACACGCGCGCCGATGCCGTCGCACGGGCCACGAAGCTCGGGCTTCTGCAAGCGCAATCACGCATGTGATTCTCCGCCCACGGGTGGTGCGAGAGGCGTGCACGCGCCATGCTCGCGGGATGCCCAGTCGGGAGTACCGACTCACGCTCGAAGGCGAGCTGAGCGACCGATCGGCGATTGCGTTCGAGGGCCTGAGCCTGACGCGCGAACGCGGGACGACCGTGCTGCGAGGCACCGTGCGCGACCAGGCAGAGCTTCAGGGGGTCTTCCAGCGCATCATGGATCTCGGACTGACACTCGTCAGCGCAACGTCGGTTCGCGACGCGACCGAGGACCGGGCCGTCCCCTCAGCTGGTTTCGACTCGCCGTCATTCGTGTTCATATGGGTGAACCAGGGCGCGTTCCTCGTGTTCGGAAGCAGCGGCGCATAGCTTCGCGGTCTGATGCGGACGTGAGCAGCGGCAGTCCGGCTCGCCGTCGGGCTCGAAGGCGCTTGTCAACGGGTTCCGCATGACGCGCCTGCCCGATCCCGAGCCATCGTCGGCCGGAGAAGCCAGCCTGATCGCCTGAAGCGCGATCGACCGTCAACGTTCACTCGGAGGTGTCAGAGATGGCCAAGGCGAAGAAGAACAAGAAGCGGGACGGCGGCGCGGCGGCGACAGCCGATCCGCCCGCAGCGTCGAACGAGGAAGGTGTGGGCACGGGCGTGAAGATGGGCCGCAAGGAGTACGACCAGGAGATGCGGCGACTGCACGGCGAGCTCGTCGCGATGCAGGAGTGGGTCAAGGCGACCGGCGCCAAGATCTGCATCGTGTTCGAGGGCCGCGACACCGCCGGCAAGGGCGGCACCATCAAGCGGATCACGGAGCGCGTGAGCCCACGGGTGTTTCGCGTGGTTGCCCTGCCAACGCCAACCGAGCGTGAGAAGTCGCAGATGTACGTGCAGCGCTACATCCGCCATTTCCCGGCGGCGGGCGAGGTCGTGATCTTCGACCGCAGCTGGTACAACCGCGCGGGCGTCGAATCGGTGATGGGCTTCTGCAGCAAGGAGCAGACACGCCGGTTCCTCGAGCTCGCACCAGCGGTGGAGCAGGCGATGGTCGACTCCGGCATCGTGCTGATCAAGTACTGGCTCGAGGTCAGCGCCGACGAGCAGACCCGGCGCCTCGAAAGCCGCATGGACGACCCGCGCAAGGTCTGGAAGCTGTCGGACATGGACCTGAAGTCGTACAGCCGTTGGTACGACTACTCGCGTGCCAGGGACGAGATGTTTCGCACAACGGACTCTGCGTGGGCACCCTGGTACATCGCGGATACGAACGACAAGAAGCGCGGCCGGCTCAACATCATCAGCCACCTCCTCAGCCAGATCCCGTACGAGCCACTGAAGCACCGGGATGTCACGCTGCCGAAGCGGCGGCGGCCGGGTCGCTACGTGGAACCGAGCCTACCGGTGCAGCGCATCCCGACCCCGTTCTGACGCATTGCGAGACTGCAGGTGAGAAACGAGACGACAGGAGGGAGGTATCCATGACGACTGATTCCGGAACGCGCATCAGCGTCCGGGGCGCTGCGTTCATCGGCATCGGCTCCATGGTCGGAGCCGGCATCTTCGCCCTACTCGGCCAGGCCGCAGTCATCGCAGGATCTGCCGTCTGGCTCTCGTTCCTCCTCGCGGGGCTCGTCACGGCGCTGCTCGCGTACAACGTGGTCAAGCTCGGGATCCGGTATCCGTCCGAGGGAGGGTTGATCGAGTACCTGCTGCAGGGCTTCGGGAACGGACGGCTGCTCGGTGTGGCCTCGTGGCTCGGGTACGCCGCCGCGTTCGTGATCGTGGCCGCGATGCTCGCCGTCTCCTTCGGAAGCTACGCGGTCAGCCTGTTCGTCAGTGACAACGGCGTGGAGCGGCTGGGACAACGTGTTCGCGTCGCTGCTGATCGTGGTGATGACACTGGTCAACATGATCGGGGCGAAGTTCGTGGCGCGGGTCGCTGCCGTGATGGTCGTGGTCCTGCTCTGCGTGTTCGCCGTCTTCGTCGCCGTGACGATCAGAGATGTCAATTTCCACATGCTCGCATTCAGCGGCTACCCGCCGTTCTCGAAGATCATCTCGAGCATCGCATTGACGTTCTTCGCGTTCCTCGGCTTCGGCGTGATGACGTTCACGGTCGCGAAGCTCCGAGATCCCGAGCGCGAGCTGCCCAAGGCGGTGGCCCTCGCGCTGGGATTGACGACGGTCACGTACGTGCTCATCTCGATCGCCGTGTTCGGGACGCTCACCGTCGACCAGGCGATCGGGTACGGCGAGACGGCGATCGCCGAGGCTGCGCGGCCGAGTCTCGGCGACGCCGGGTTCACGCTGATGGCTGTCGCCGCACTGATCGCGACGGCCGGTGCGACGAACGGCACGCTCTTCGGCTCGGTGGGCCTGACGGCCTCGCTGTCGGAGATCGGGCAGTTCCCTCCGATCCTCGGCGCTCGCTCGCGGCTCGGGAAGCACGGGGGCCTGCTCGTCACCGCAGCCCTCACCCTCGTTCTCGCGAACTTCGTCGACCTCTCCGCCATCGCCTCGGTCGGGAGTGCCTGCTCGCTCGTCGTGTTCCTGCTCGTCGGGCTCGCCGGCTACCGGCTGCGGGCGGAGACGGGTGCATCGACCGCGATCGTGCTGCTCGGTATGGGGGCGACCGCGGTCGTGCTCGGATTCTTCGCGGTCGACACGCTGCGCAATGCTCCCGAGACGTTCGCGGCCATCGTCGGGATGACGCTCCTGGCGGTCGCCCTCGACGTCGTCTGGAAGCGAGTGAGAGACCCTTCGGCCGGCGCCCCGGGCGAGGGCGTGACACCAACCGCCTCGACCTAGGTCGGGTGGCCGAGGCGCGAGCGTGGGCACCGAACACCCAGACGAGCAGGGGCGCGCGGACACCGACGCCGCCGGCAGTCCGGCGCCCGACGCGGCCATCGACCTCCTGACCCGGTTCGCCCGCGCCGGGCACGACGCCGGCTACCCGACTGCGGATCTCGAGGAGCGAGTGCTGGCGCTGGCCGGCGCGGCCAGCCTCGCCGACGTGGAGGTCTCGGCGACCCCGACGCTCGTCGAGGTCTCCGTCGGCGCGCTTCCCCGCCAGCGGACATACTCGCTGCGCGTACGGCCGACGTCGGTCGACCTGGACGCGATCGCTCGGCTCGACAGCCTCGTCGACGACGAGCTCGACGGGCCGCTCGACACCGACGACGCGCTCCGCGCGCTCCGGCAGATCGAGAACACCCCCCTACACCGTCCCTGGCCACTCGTGCTCGCCGCCTACGCAACCGCGGGCGCCTCGCTGACGCCGGTGCTGGGCGGCGGCTGGCGGGAGGCCGCCGGCGCAGCGCTTGTCGGGCTCGTCGTCGGCGCCATCGCGCTCTCCGCGCGCCGAACGACCCGGACGGAGCCGATGGTCGCCCCGATCGCGGCGGTCGCGGCCAGCTTCACCGCCGCGCTGCTGGTCCGGCTCGGGGTCAACGCCTCGGCGGACGTCATCACGCTGGCCGCACTGGTCACGCTCCTGCCCGGAATGACGCTCACGATCGGTATGCGAGAGCTGGCGACCGAGCACCTCCAGTCGGGGGTTGCCAATACGGCGAGTGCGCTCGTGCAGCTCTTCGGACTTGCATTCGGCGTCGCGGTCGGAAAATCGATCGCCTCGAACTGGTTCGGGGTCGCCACCGGACCGCCTCCGCCACCGGCCTGGCTCGGGCTCCAGCTCGGAGCCGCGCTCCTCGCGGCGCTCGCGTTCACGGTGACCTTGCAGGCTCGAACCCAGGATGCGCTCGTGATGGGTGCCGCCACGTGCCTCGCCGTCGCCGCGAACGCCGCGGGAGCACGACTCTTCGGCGTCGGCGCCGCAGTCTTCGTCGCATCCGTCGTGATCGGTGTCACGGGGAGCCTCGTCGGCACGTTTCTCCGCCGGTCGGCGCTCGTCTTCGTCGTTCCAGCCGTTCTCATGCTCGTGCCGGGCAGCGCAGGCTTCAACAGCGTGGTCCAGCTCCTCGCCGACCAGACGGTCAGCGGGATCACCGCGGCCTTCGACACCTTCGTGACTGCGATGTCGATCGCCTACGGCCTCATGGTCGCAACGGTCATCCTGCCTGGCGGCCTCGGACGGAGGACGTCCCGCGCCGGCGGGGCGAGTCCGGCCGCTCCCCCCCACGAGTGAGCGAGCTACGATCTTCGCGCGACCATGGTCACCATTCCACTCGCGCCGGTCGACGCCGTCCGCATCACGATCCTGATGGACAACGTGACGGACCCGCTGCTCTTCCCGACGCAGGGCGTGGAGCGCACGACCTGGATCCACCAGCTCGCGAGGCCGCGCGCAGCCTCGGCAGTCACCGACGGGCTGCCCGATGCCCTGATCGCACAGCCCGGCTTCTCGGCGCTCGTTCGCGTGACGACCAACGGTCGTGAGCGGGCGATCCTCTTCGACGCGGGCGTGTCGCCGACAGGCGTCGTCGAGAACATGCGCCGGCTCGAGATCATGCCGGCAGACATCGAGACGATCGTGCTGAGCCACGGCCACTGGGACCACGTCGCCGGGATGGAGGGAATCGCGAGGGAGCTCGGACGACGGAACCTCCCCGTGCTCATCCATCCCGCGTTCTGGCGGCGCCGGCGCATCGCGATCCCGGGGCTCGAGCCGGCCGAGCTGCCGGTGACCAGCCGCTCCGCGCTCGAGGGCATGGGCTTCGAGATCGTCGAGGAGCGACAGCCCTCGTTCCTGTTCGACGGCGCGGTGCTCGTGACGGGCGAGGTCGATCGCACGACGCCGTTCGAGACCGGCTTCGCGGGTCACGAGGCGCGCGATCACGGGAGCTGGGAGCCGGACCCGCTGATCCTCGACGACCAGGCGATCGTGATGCTTCTCGCCGGCCGCGGCCTCGTCGTGCTCACCGGCTGTGGTCACGCCGGGATCATCAACGTCGTGCGGCACGCGCAGCGGCTTACGGGCGAGGCTGGCGTCGCCGCCGTCATCGGCGGGTTCCATCTCAGCGGTCCGATGTTCGAGGCGATCATCGAGCCGACCGTCGCGGCCTTCGACGATCTGCAGCCCGAGCTGCTGATGCCGGCGCATTGCACGGGCTGGAAGGCCGTGCACCGACTGGCCCGTCAGTTCCCCGATGCGTTCGTGCAGAGCGCGGTCGGTACGACGATCTCACTCTGATCAGCCAGTTCGGTCGATGCCCATCTCTGGAGGTCGCGTGCGAGTCCAGGAAGTACCGAGGAAGTGCCGACGGTGACGCCGCTGAAGATCGTTGGACTCGGTGGCTCGCTGGCGAAGGTCTCGACCAGCAGGTCGGCCCTGCGAGTGGCACTGGAAGGGGCGGCCACCGCCGGCGCGGAGACGACGCTCCTCGACCTGCGCGAGCTCGATCTGCCGATGTACGACCCCGACAGCGAGCAGACGACGCCTGCGGCCGCGCAGCTGATCGAGGCCTGTTACGGCGCCGACGGGATGCTGTGGAGCAGCCCGATGTATCAGGGGACGATCTCGGGCGCCTTCAAGAACGCGCTCGACTGGCTGCACGTGCTGGGCAGTCGCGAGCCCGCGTTCCTGCACGACGAGGTGATCGGGTTGATCAGCGCAGCGGGAGGAACACACGGCCTGCAGGCCATCAACACGATGGAGTTCGCGACCCGTGCGCTCCGGGGCTGGGCCGTTCCGTACGTCGTTCCCATTCCGACGGCGGCGCGAGTCTTCGACCAGGACGGTCAGGTCCGGGACGCGGCAATCGAGCTGCAGCTCAGGTCGCTCGGCAGTGAGGTCGTACGGGTCGCCCAACGGTTCGCGGCCGACCCGACGCTTCACCGCGCCAGCGAGTGCGACGAGGCGGCAGAGCGTGTGGCGGCGGCGGCGTAGTCAGACTAACTCTGGTGCGCAGCGCCCGGGCGGTAATGGCCAGGCTCCATCCGAGCCGTGATCGCGATGCGGTTCCAGGCATTGATCCCCGTGATCGCGAGGATCAGGCCGGCCAGCTCGGCCTCGGAGAACTCGCCCGCGGCGGTGTCGTAGACCTCGTCGGAGACGCCGCCGTCGGCGAGCCGGGTCATGCTCTCGGCCAACGCGAGCGCCGCTCGCTCGCGGGTCGAGAACGCAGGCGACTCACGCCAGGCGACGATGAGCTGCATCCGCTCCTCGGATTCGCCTGCTGCGCGCGCGTCCTTCGTGTGCATGTCGATGCAGTACGCGCAGCCATTGATCTGCGAGGCGCGAATGCGGACGAGCTCGAGGATCGCGGGCTCCGGCCCGAGGCCGGCTGCCTCGCGATTGAAGCGCGACATCGCCGACCAGGCGGATGGCGAGGCAGCGCTGACATCGAGGCGATGAAACACGTCAGGCATGGCGGCGAGGCTACTGGAGTTGCCGCGGCGGCGGGAGCTCAGCTGGCCAGTGCCTCGGTGAGGGAAGCAGCGTCGTAGCCACCGCGGTACACGACACCGTTGATGAACAGGGTCGGTGTTCCGAGCACCTCATCCGTCGCCGTGCCGCTCTCGACGTCTCGACGGACTCGCGCGAGCACGCCGTCGCCGGTCCGCTCGCGCGCGAAGCGTGCGAGGTCGAGCCCGAGCTCCGCGGCGTACCGCTGCAGATCGTCCTCCTCCAGTGCCTTCTGACGATGGAAGAGCAGCTCGTGCATGTCCCAGAAGCGGCTCTGGAGCGCCGCCGCCTCGGCTGCGGCCGCCGCGGCGAGCGCGTGCGGGTGAATCTCGGTCAGTGGGAAATGGCGGAACGCGAAGCGAATGCCCCCGTCCCACTCCTGCTCGACGCGTTCGATCTCGTGAAACGCCCGCCGCGAATACGGGCACTCGTAGTCGCCGTACTCGAGGATGACCGGACCATCGGAGGGACCACGGACGTGATCCACCGCGTCATCGAGCGGCTCGAGGATCGGCTGATGCCCGTCCCCGGATGCGTTCACCGAGACCCACCCCGCACCGCGTCCAGTGCGTCCCGGGCGCGATCGGCCCAGGGCGTGAAGCCCGCCGCCGCGTCGATGCGGATCGCCGCCTCGTAGTGTGCGATCGCCTCGTCGCGGCGTCCGAGCACGGCGGCGGCGTGGCCGAGCTGGCGGTCGACGCAGCCGTGCGTGACCACGGCGCGGCCCGCCGCGGTCTGGCGACCGGCATAGGGCGTCAGGGCGGTCAGAATGTGCGCGGCGGCGTCTCGCTCGGCGAGCAGCAATGCGGTCTCCCCTGCCTCGGCGACCCCGGAGAGCCAGTTGGCGTCGAAGGGTAGCGAGGCGAAGCCACCGGCGACGGTCGCTGCGAGGTGGACGCGCGCCTCCGACTCGCGTCCGAGCGCTGCGAGGATCCAGGCGTACGCCGCGCGGTAGGCGGCGCCGGTGGCGGAGGTCGCGATGCGATGCTCGACCCACGGCAGCTCGACGCGTGCGAAGTCTCCTCGCACGATCAGCTCCTCGAAGAGCAGCATCTCGGCGAACAGCTCGGCGTTGCGGTCGCCTGCCTGGGTCCCCTCGGCGCGCGCGCGCTCGCGAAGGCTCGCGGCATCCTCGAGTCGACCGGCATGGAGCGCATCGACGGCCGCCCAGAGCGTCGAGTACCAGGTGTAGGCAGGGACGCGCAGCTCCGCGGCCAGGGCGCCGTGGCGCGCCACCTCGGCCCGCCACTCGTTCATGTCGCCGGACTCGAAGAGGTCGACGACCCGCCAGTTACGGGCCTGCAGCTGGAGCATGGGGTCGGAGGCGGCCTGCGCCGCCGCGATCATCTCGTCGGCCACCTCGCGGCGATCGGCCAGGCGATCCGGCCGCCACAACCCGACGTGGCGCGCGTTGAGGGCGACGGCCATCGTCCGCGGGTCTCCCGTTCGGCCCGCCGCAGTCACTGCCTCGGCGCTGAGCACATCGGTGCGATCGCGGGAGGGCGAGTAGTAGAGCTCGACGGCGAGGCGTGCGAGCAACGCGGACGTCAGGCCCGGGTCGCTCGTTCCGATCGCGTTCAGCGCCTCCTCGAGCAGCCCGACAGTTTCGCTGTCGACGTCCATGATCTCGACGCCGAGCCCGCCGTGGCCGAGCGCCGCACGTGCGAGCAACGGCGCGTCGCGGGTACGCCGCGCGATCGCGCGGGCCTGGCCGAAGCGCAGGCGGGCGGCTGCCGGGTCGCCGGCGTGTAGCAGGGCCTCGCCTGCGGCGGCGAGCAGCGCGCCGCGCCGAGGGTCGCCGTCAGCATGTGCGGCGTCGAGCGCCTCGACGGCTTGCGCGCGGTAGCGGGCCGCCTGTTCATACGCGGCCATCGCCATCGCGTTGTCGGCTGCGCGCTCCAGGTACGGGACCGCCGCCGCCGGATCGCCAGAACGCACGAGGTGGTAGGCGATCGACTCCACGTACCGGTCGCCGTCGCGTGCGAGCAGCGCGGCGGCGATGTCGCGATGCAGGCGCACCCGGCGGAGCGGACCGACGTCGGCGTACACCGCCTCGCGCACGAGCGCATGCGGGAACTCGACCTCCGGCAGGCCGGAGGCGACCGGAGCGAGCAGCCGAACGGCGACGAGCTCGTCGAGTGCGACCTCGGTGATGCGGGGATCGAGTCCGGCCGACGCCTCGAGCACGACGAGCTCGATGGGCCCGCCAATCGTGGCAGCGACAGCCAGCAGCGCGCGGGCCTCCTCGCCGAGTCGCGCACAACGCGCGCCGATCGCGTCGCGCACGCTCTCGGGGATGTCCGCGCTGGTCGCGTCGGCGTCGTCGCGCAGGAGCTCCTGCGCGAACAACGCGTTGCCGCCGCTGCGGTCGAAGACCGCTGCGGACAGCGCCGGATTCGCGTCATCGCCGAGCCAGGCGCGCGCCAGGGCGGAGACGTCGTCGTGCGCGAGGCCACCGAGCGCGATCTCCTCCACGACGCCGTCGCGGCGCATGTCCGTCAGCGCGCTGCGGAGGCTGTCTCCCGGCCCTCCGGCCGTCGAGCGGGAGGTCGCGATGACGAGGAGCTGGGCGGGCCTTGACGAGCGGAGCAGCGTGCGCAATGCAAGAAGCGTGCCCTGGTCGGCCCATTGCAGGTCGTCGACGATCACCAGCACCGGCTGGGCAAGCGCACACACGAGCGCGTCGAACGTGCCGAAGACACGCGCGCGGACGCCGGGGTCCAGCGCCATGGCACCGGCACGGCCCCGCAGCCGAGCGAGCTCGGAACCGCTGCCTCCGACGAGCTCGTCGACCGCCCTGGTGCCGAGAGCGTCGTCGCAGTGGGCGAGGATCTCGGAGAAAGGTCCGTAGGCGGTGAGCGGCTCCTCGCTGCAACGGCCGAGGAGGACGGTTGCGGCACGGCCCGGCTCGGCGGCGAACCGCAACGCGAGCCGCGTCTTCCCGATTCCAGGCTCGCCCGAGAGCAGCGCAAGCCGACGGACCCCGCGGTCGGTGACGACGCCAAGTAGGCCGTCGAGCCGCGCGAGCTCGATCATGCGGCCGACGAACGGCACATCCCGGGCGCGGGCGACCTCGGAAGGCAGCGGAACGTGCGCGCGCGCCGACGACCGCTCCTCGACCCGCAGCCGCGCGGCAAGCGCCCTCGTCGCCGAGGACGGCGCGACGCCGAGCGTTCGGCGCAGACGCTCGGCGAGGTCTCCATACACGTTCAGTGCGGCGGCGCGTTCGCCACCGGCTTCGAGACGCTCCATCAGGCGACGCTGGGCCTCCTCGGCGAGTGGGTCGAGGGCGGCGGCCTCCCGTGCGTGCGCCAGCGCGGCGGCGTGGTCGCCGGCTGCCGCCGCGGCGTCGGTCAGTCGCGAGAGGGCGTTGCTCGCCCGCGCCGCGTGCTCCAGGCGGGCGGGGTGCACCCAGTCGTCGTCGACCCCCATAAGCAGCTCGCCCTGGCACGCTGCGATCGCTCCGGCATCGTCGCCCGCGTCGAGCAGCTCGGCGAACGCGCGCATGTCGACCCATAGCTGATCGCCCTCGAGCGCGACGGACTCGCGTGTCGCCGTCAGGCAGTCGGCGCCCTCCCCGAGGGCAGCACGCAGCTCCGCGAGCGCCGCCCGCAGACTCGTCCGTGCGCTCGTGTCGAGCACGTCTGGCCAGAACAGGCCCGCAAGCCGTCCACGGGCGTGCCTGCCCGGATGCAGGGCGAGCCAGGCGAGCAGGCTCCTCCCGCGCCGCGAGCGCGGGAGGTCGACCGGCGCGCCGTCCAGCTCCAG
This sequence comes from uncultured Actinomycetes bacterium, assembly GCA_963717155.1. Classification (GTDB taxonomy): domain Bacteria; phylum Actinomycetota; class Thermoleophilia; order Gaiellales; family JALYLC01. The sequence continues at coordinate 4,908,966 of OY970326.1, read as the reverse complement.
CCGCAGTCCACCACACAGACGTACCGTGAGCACGGAGCAAAGCTACGCGATGGTCAGGAGCGTGTCGCAGACGTTCACGCTGGCAGAGCGGTAGCCGAACGGACGCCTGCGACGGTGGGCCCATGACCACCTACCGCAGCCGTGACGTCCACCTGCTCGTCGGCGCGGCAGGGCTCTCGGCGCTCGGCGACCTGGCGCTCGCGATCCCGCTCGCCCTGGAAGTTCGCGCGAAGACCGGCTCGGCGCTCGCGGTCTCGCTCTTCTTCCTCTGCATGTTCGGGCCGATCGTGCTGCTCGCCGGCGTCGCCGGGCGGCTCGTCGACCGCGTCGAGAACCGCCGCCTTCTGATCTGCGTGTCGCTCGCCCAGGCAGCAGCCACCAGCGTCCTCCTGTTTGCCGACTCCCCCACCGCGCTGCTCGTCCTCACCGCCGTGATCGGGAGCGGCCTCGCAGTCGTCGCGCCCGCCGAGTTCTCGCTGATCCCCGTCGCCTCGGGCGAGGAGCGGGTCGCCGCCGCCAACGGCCGCGTCGAGGCCGCGCGCTACCTCGGGATGACGGCCGGACCGGTGCTCGGGGGCCTGCTCGCGTCGTCCGGGAGCTTCCATGCCGCGGTGCTGCTGAACGCCGGCTCGTTCCTTGCCGTGGCGTTGGCTGGCGTGGCGCTGGTTTCGCGGCGCGAGCCCGCCGCGCCGACGCGGGGCGAGCGCCGCCGCGCACGCGACGGCCTCGCTGCGCTCGTCGCCGACCGCTCGCTGCGCATCGTTCTCGCGACCAACGTCGCCTCGCTGGCGCTGTTCTCGATGTCGATGACGGCGGAGCTGTTCTTCGTCCTCGACGTGCTCCACGCAGGTCAGACCGGCTACGGCGTCCTGATAGGCGTCTGGACCGCAGGGATGGTGGCCGGCGCAGTCCTGCTGGGAAGCCGCATTCCCTCGCCGCGGCTCGCGCCGGTCGCTCTCGCGGCGATCGCAGCCCAGGGAGCGGGGCTCCTGGGAGCCTCGCTGGCCACTGCGCTGAGCGTCGCCCTGGTCGGGTTCGCGCTCGGCGGTATCGCGCACGGCGTCAAGAACGTCGCGATCCGCACCCTCATCCACCAGCGTGTGCCCGAGGCCCTGCGCGGTCGAGCATTCGCCGGCTACAACGCCGCGCGCAATGCCGCCGAGCTCGGCGCACTCGGACTCGGCGGTGTCCTCGTCGATGTCGCCGGGGCGCGCGCCACGCTGGCGCTCTCGGGCGCGGTCCCGCTCCTGCTGGGGCTTGCCGCCCTGCTCATCACGAAGGGCCGCGGCGCCGCCGCGACCGACCCCACGACGACCAGGAGGTCGCTCCATGCACACGTCGAAGGCTGACCTGACCGCCCACACGCTCGGCGACTACGAGGGTCGGATGGCCGACAGCGGAGACTGGCGCATCGCGTTCGAGTCGATGCCTGCCGCCTTCCCACCCGACGACTCGCCGTTCCGCGGCCTGCCCGACGATCGCTGCCAGTGCCCGCACCTCGGCTACGTGATCAGCGGCTCGTTCCGCGTGACCTACCGCGACGGCCGGGAAGAGGTCGTGCGTGCCGGCGAGGCGTACCATCTCGAACCCGGCCACTTCGTCCAGACGCTCGAGCCCGCCGAGCTCGTCGAGTTCAGTCCACGCGTGCGACACGACGAGACGATGGCCGTCGTCATGCGCAACGTCGGCATGGAGGTCTGATCGTGCACGCCTCCATCTGGACATTCCGTGGCGACCCGGAGCAGCTGCTCGATGCGTACGACGCGTTGATCGCCGAGATCCTCCCGGTCGTCCAGCTGCAGCTGTGCCTGCGCACCCCTGACGGGATCCTCCTCGTCGACACCTGCCCGGATCGCGACGCGTTCGAGAGGTTCGCGGCAAGCGATGAGTTCCGGGCGCTCCGCGAGCGCCACGGCCTTCCCGATCCGGAGCGAGTCGACGACTTCCCCGTCCACGCCGCGATCGTCGACGCGCGACCTGCGTGACGGCGCTAGGGTCGCCCCGGAATGTCCGGCCAGAACGAGGAGGATGCATGGCGCTCCACCGGCTCTCGCGCGATCAGGTGATCTGGTCGTTCGGCCCCGATCTGCAGCCGGTGCTGGAGGTCGAGCCCGGCGACACCGTCACGTTCGAGACGAACGACTGCTTCTCGGGGCAGATCCGGAGCGAGGCCGATCTCGTCACCGAGATCGACCTCGGTCGGATCAACAGCGCGACGGGCCCCGTGGCGGTCCGCGGCGCGGAGCCGGGCGACTCGCTGATCGCGGAGATCCTCGACGTGCGACCGATCGAGTGGGGCGTCGCGACGCTGATTCCCGGCTTCGGGCAGCTCGACCACCTGGTGCAGGCGCCGCTGACCCGGATGTTCGAGGTGCGCGACGGGATGGTCAGGATGAACGAGCGGGTGTCGTTCCCGGCGAGGCCGATGGTCGGCGTGGTCGGCGTCGCCACCGCGAGCGAGACACTCGCCACAGGGCTCGCCGGACAGCACGGCGGGAACCTCGACGACCACTGGCACGAGAAGGGTGCTCGGATCTTCTTTCCCGTAGGCCAACCTGGCGGCATGTTCGCGGTCGGTGACATGCACGCCGCGATGGGTGACGGTGAGATCTGCTTCACGGGCGTCGAGATCGCCGGTGAGGTGGACGTCCGCCTCGACCTTCTCAAAGGCAAGCACGCGACCTGGCCGGTCACCGAGCTGCATGATCGCTGGGTGCCGCACGCGACGGCGACCGACTACGCAGACGCGCTCCAGCTCGTCTCGGAGGAGGCGGCGAAGCTCCTCGTCGACGAGCACAGCTTCACGATCGAGGACGCGTTCATCTTTCTCTCGGTCGCGTGCGACGCCGGCATCGCTCAGGCCTGCAAGCCGGCAGCGGGCTTCGGAACGATCGCGCGCTTCTCGATTCCGAAGATCGACGCCTGCCCCGGGCCGTTCCGGGTGTAGCTGCCTGTCCTGGCGAGACCTGGGTAGACCTAACCGGCCGACGCCGAGTCGCCCCGGACCTTCGCGGTCGCGGCGTCCTTGAGGTCGGGCTCCACGCCCGGCGGCACTTCCGGGCCACCATCCGTGGTCGCATCGGCATTGTCGCCTCCGTGGGAGTCGATGCCATCCTCGGTCGCAGGTTCGTCGGATCCGGTCGTCACTCCGAGCACCGAGCTTCCCAGCTCGGGATCATCTGCCAGCAATTCGTCCGGCGCGTCGGATCCGCCGAGCTCTGCCGGGACCATGCCGTCGGCCACCGAGCCTGCCCACTGCCCCTTCTCGCGAGCCTCGGCCGCGTCCGGCGTCGTTCCGCCACGCTGCTCGGTCGGCTTCACGGCATCTCGTTCCACGTTGCTCTCAGCCACCAGGTCCTCCTCGGGAACTCGTTCGAGCTATCTACCCCGGTGGCTGAGGGTTAACCGCGAAATCCGCCCGGGTGCGAGGCGACACGCGTTCGAACGCCCTGCGGCCAGTGTCACTGCATGAGCGGCGACGGCGGGATGCGCGTCTTGCCGTGGATCCCGTCGACGAGGAACGCGACCTGGTCGACGTAGCACCAGTTCCAATCTTCGCCGGGCTCGAGTGAACGGATGATCGGGTGCGCCGTCGCCCGGGCGTGCGCCGACGCGTGCCGATTGGGTGAATCGTCACAGCAGCCGACATGACCGCACGTCAGGCAGATTCGGAGGTGGAGCCACTTGCCGCCCATCCGCAGGCAGTCCTCGCATCCGTCGACGGACGCCGGCATCTCGCGAATGGCGATCTGATCGAGGTGGGTGCACACAGGGTTGCTCACTTCACATCCTCGGCTACAGGGGTACGGGAGAGGTGGGCGTGGATGAACTGGACCGCCATCGCTCCTTCACCCACCGCGGTGGCGCAGCGTTTGGTCGAGCCGGAGCGGACGTCACCGGCCGCGAACACGCCGGGGATGTCGGTTTCGAGCAGGTTGTCCGTGTTCGCGGCGGCGCCGGTCAGAATGAAGCCGTCGTGGTCGCGGGCCACGGTGTCTTCGAGCCACTCGGTGCACGGCAGCGCGCCGAGGAACAGGAACATGGTCGAGTATGGGAGGCGCTCGCCGCTCTTCAGGGTGACGGCCTCGAGGTGCCCGTCCTCGCCGTGGAGCACAGCGATCTCGCTCCGGTCGCGGACGGCGACGCCATACCGCTCGAGCTCGCGGATCAGGTAGTCGGACATGGTCTCGCGGAGATCGGCGCGGCGGTGGAGAAGGGTCACGAGCGCGCCCCCGCGGGAAAGCCACACGGCGGCCTGGCCGGCGGAGTTGCCGCCACCGACCACCGCCACGCGCGACCCGGCGCAGAGCTGGGCCTCGGGGGCCCCGGCGGCGTAGAAGACCGTCAGTCCCTCGAACTCCGCAAGGCGCTCGACCGGTAGTCGCCGGTACTGGGCACCCGTCGCGAGCAGGATGGCCCGCGCGGCGATCTCGTGGTCCTCCTCGAGGCGGACGACGTGACGTCCGCTCCCCGGTTCGAGTGAGAGGACACGGTACGGGGTCGCAGTGCGCGCACTGAACTTGCGCGCCTGGGTCACCGCGCGGCTGGTCAGCTCCGTGCCGCTGATGCCCGCAGGGAAGCCGAGGTAGTTCTCGATGCGTCGCGACGACCCGGCCTGCCCACCGAGCGCGGTACTCTCGACGACAAGTGTGTCGAGCCCTTCGGAGGCGCCATAGACCGCGGCAGCGAGGCCGGCCGGGCCGCCGCCCACGACCAGGAGGTCGACCTCCTCGCGAGGCGCGAGCTCGGACCCGATCCCGAGTGCGCGCAGCACCTGACCGGCGCTCGGTCCGTACAGCTCGCCCCCGCCGGGCAAGCGGACGAGCGGCAGCGCGCCCGCGTCTGGCGGGGCCGTGTCCTGCCAGGTGTAGACGAGCCGGTTCGCGCGCGCGAATTCGAGCATCCGCATCGTCGGCTCGGAAGCGTGGGGACCGACGATCTCGAGGCCGATCCCCTGCACGCTCTGCAGCGCCTCGCGGCGGGCGATGAACGTCGAGAGGAGCAGGTCGCTGAGAGGGCCGTCCTCGTTGAGGAGCGAGCGGAGCGCGGCGCGCTCGACCGCGATGTATCGCAGCGGCTCGATCACGAGCGCGTTGACGAAGACCGTCTGCCCCGACAGGAGATTCAGCTCGCCGAGGAAGCCCGAGGGGCCGTGCCGGATGATCTCGTTCCCGGCGGCGTCGATGATCGCCACCTCTCCTTCGAGGATCGCGATGAACGGGTAGCTCCGGTCGCCGACCCGGTACAGCAGCTCACCGACAGGCGCCGAGCGCTCCTCGCCGATCTCGGCGAGAGCAGCGAGCTGCGACGGGGACAGCGGTGGGCTTGGGGGTGCCGACACGTTCATCGCTCCGTGACGGTCATTCTTGCCGAAGCCGGCAAATCGCGCCGTCTCGGATCACGTCCCCGGAGTCGACGGGCGCGTCTCGCTCCAGTCGAGGATGAGATCCCGCTCGGCGAAGTACCAGCTCCCTCCGATCTTGACGAACGTGTCGAGGTAGCGGAGCGAGGCGATCATGATCTTGCGGCTGCCGTCTTCGGAGAAGAGGTGGTGGGCGATCGTGTAGCTCTCGCCCGTGGCGCGGTCGCCGTCGATCGTGACCGTGCTCTGCCCGTTGAAGTGCGTCGTCGCCTCGTAGCGATTCAGATCGGCGAACACCGGCGTGAGTGCCTCCCGTCCCTCGAGCACGTAGGTCGACTCGCTTCCCTGGCCGGCCATGTAGACCGCGAAGCGGGTGTCGGCGGTGAAGAGCGCCTTCTGTCCCTCGGCGTCGCGCCGGTCGGCGCAGTGGGCGTAGGCATCGAACAGCTCGCGAATCGCCAGGCGGTCCGCGGCTTCGGCCGGGCTGAGATCGGCGTGGATCGCCATCGAGCGAAGCTCCTAGAGTTGGATGAGGTTGACTCCGGCGAGCGGGTGGTGGATCTGCTGCATGGCGCCGCCTGTTGCCAGGTCGCCGAGGTCGATCGCGGCGAAGCCCGCGTCCCGGAACAGCGCGACGACCTGCGCCTTCGCGTCGGCATCGTCGCCGGAGATGAAGATCACGCGCTGGCCCCCGGCCTCGTGTGGATCCGACCCGAGCACGTCCGCGCCGAGCGTGTTGGCGGCCTTGACGACGCGCGCGCCGGCGACCAGGTCGGCGACGAGCTCGCTCGAGGTTCTCCCGCGTAGGTCATCGGCGGCCCAGTCGTTGGTCGCGTCGATGACGACCTGACCGTGCCAGCCGAGGCCCTTCACGGCCTCGGGCACGCGATCCCAGGGCACTGCGATCACGACGATTCCGGCGGACGCTGCCTCGTCCAGCGTCCCTGCCGAGACTCCGTCGCCGAGAGCCGAGACAACCGACGCGAGCGACTCCGCGCCGCGGCTGTTGGCGATCACGATGGACCGGCCCGCACGCAGTGTGGTGCGCGCCATCGCCTGGCCTAGCCGGCCGGCGCCGATGATTCCGACGTCCATCTATCGCTTCTCCTCGAACTCGGATGCGAACAGGTAGCTCACAGCGAGGCTTCGGTACGGTCGCCGGATCCGCGACGGCGGCCCGGGCCGCGTCAGGCGCTCACTGCCTCGGCAGTCTCGCCCTCCGACGGGTTCGGCGATGGCGCTGGGCGTATCGTCGTGATCGCTGCGACGACACCGATCAGCGCCATACCGGCGGCCGCGGCGAACGCGTAGCGGTAGCCGCTCGTGAGGCCGGCGAGGCCGGCGGCAGGTCCGAGGTTCTCGGTCCGCGTCGCGGCGACCGTGGTGAGGATCGCGACGCCGAGCGCCCCGCCGATCTGCTGCGAGGTGTTGATGAGCCCGGAGGCGATGCCCGCCTGGTCGTTGGAGACGCCCTCGAGGGCCGCGATCGTGGTGGGGACGAACGCGAAGCCGAGTCCGACGCCCGCGAGGATGTAGCCGGGCAGCAGGTCGACGAGGTAGGAGCCGTGGGTGTCGATCTGCGTGAACCAGAGCATGCCCAGCACCAGCAGCACGAGTCCGAGCGTGAGGATGGGCCTCACGCCGACACGCGTGACCAGCGCTTGCGAGCCTGCGGCGGAGGCAATGATCACGAGCGAGACGGTGAGGTACCCGACGCCGGTCTTCAATGGCGAGTAGCCGAGCACGAACTGCTGGTAGAGCGACAGGAAGTAGAACATCGCGAAGATCGATGCGCCGAGCAGGAACCCGACGATGTTGGCGCCGGCGACCGTGCGCAGACGGAAGATCGACAGCGGCAGGATCGGCTGGGGCACGCGCGTCTCGATCACGACGAACGCGACGAGCAGGATCGCGGACGCGGCGAACAGCCCGAGCGTCCGAGCAGACAGCCACGAGTGCGTCGTCGTTCCCACGAGCCCGTACACGAGCAGCACGAGGCCGAGCGTCACCGTCACTGCGCCGGCGATGTCGAAGCGGCGCTCGTCGCTCTCGACCCGACTCTCCTCGAGCAGCCGCGGCGCCAGCGCGATCACGATCACGGCGATCGGGACGTTGATGAAGAAGATCCACTCCCAGCCGACCGTGTCGGTAAGGACGCCTCCCAGCAGCACGCCCACCGCCGCGCCACTCCCGGCGATCGCACCCCAGATGCCGAGTGCGGTGTTGCGCTCCTTACCCTCGGCGAACGTCGTCGTCAGGATCGACAGGGCCGCCGGAGAGATGATCGCGGCACCGAGACCCTGAACGGCGCGCGCAGCGACCAGGAACCCCGTCGAGTTCGACAGACCGCATGCGAAAGACGCACACGCGAACACGACGAGCCCCACCATGAAGATCCGCCGCCGCCCGAACAGATCCGCGACGCGTCCGCCTAGCAGCAGGAACCCGCCGAACGTCAGCGCGTACGCGCTCGCGACCCACTGCAGCCCCGACGGCGAGAAGTGCAGAGATCGCTCGATCGACGGCAGCGCCACGTTCACGATCGACACGTCGAGAATGACCATGAACTGCGACGCGCACAGCAGAGCGAGCGCAAGCCACTTGGCTCGAGAAATCACGTCGGCGGGTACAGGTGCACCCGGGTTTCCGGCAAGTTGGTCGCGGGTCTGGTTGCTTGCCATCAGGGATGCACTTGCGAGCCGTAGCCGAGGTCGAGCCGGATCGATTCCATCACCCAGAACGTCGTGCTCTCGGTGAACACGTCAGCAGCCGCGAGCAGGCCAGTGTACTTCTCGATGACAGGTGCCGCGGCGACCGCGGTGACCTCGTCGAGGTACCCCTTGACTGCCGCCCAGCTGTTCTCGCCGTACTTCACGAAGTACCGAGTCGGATCGACGGTGTCGATCGCTTTCCTCGCGCTCTCGCTGATGTCGGCCATGTACCGCTGGTGCAGGGTCACGTCATCGCGAGTGCCAAGCCGCCCTAGGTGGCCGCCGATGAAGTGCCTCCACGAGTACGCGAGCGCGTTCGCCGGCGCCTCGATGTATCCGGGGATGTCCTCGGTCAGGTTCGCGACGTAGACCGGCGCCCAGCCCGGATTGACGATGTCGATGAGCATCAGCGTGTCGTGGTCGGGCAGGTGGATGATGATGTTGTCGGGCGAGTGGTTCGCCCCGTGCCAGGCCAGGTCGATCCGCTCGCCGCCGATCTCCAGCGTGCAGCGATCCTGGAACGTCTCCTCGTTGGGCGGCCTGGCCGGGTCGTCGTCGCGCAGCAGGAGTCGCCGGGTCTCCTCGTGCCCGATGCGGTCGACATTCCTGCCGAACAGGGAGGACGCCCCGGCGTGGTCGGCATGGTGGTGCGAGTAGATGAGATGAGTGACCTTGTTGCTGACGCCGTTGGAGGACGCGATCTCGTCGACCGCACGTTGGATGTTGTGACCGATCGTCGGCGGCGCGTCGAGCAGAACGACGCCGTCCGAGGTCGTGAGGAACGCCGACTGGTACGTCCCGTCGGTGATCCAGTACAGGTTCCGCTCGACGCGGCCGACGTAGTAGCCCTGCTCATTGAGCGCAGGGCCGAGAGCCGAGCGCGGGACCGGTGCATAGTCGGGCAGAACCGATGTGTCGGTTGTGCTCATCGCCGTTCCTTGTCTCGAGGTCACAGCACGCGAGTCATCGTTCCGCGGCGGCGGGCTGCTCGCATCCGGGAAATCCGTAGTCCGTGACAGGAGATACGCAGTGCGCGACCGGATGGCATGCTGCGGCGATGGTCGTCAGTGCGCAGCCGGGTCGGCTGCTCGGAAGGCAACGCGAACGCGCGGTGCTCGAGCGCGTGCTGGATACGGCGCGCCACGGCCACGGCTCCGTCCTCGTCGTCCACGGAGACCCCGGCGTCGGCAAGACCGCGCTGCTCGAGTACGCGGTCGAGACGGGCGAGGATTTCCACGTCCGTCGGACGGCCGGCGTCGAGGGGGAGATGGAGCTCGACTACGCGGCGCTCCAGCAGCTCTGTTCGCCGACCCTCGAGTTCATCGAGCATCTCCCCGATCCTCAGCGTGACGCGCTCGGCGTCGCATTCGGGCTCAGCGTCGGACAGCCACCGAGCCCGTTCCTCGTCGGGCTCGCGGTTCTCGGGCTCCTCTCCGAAGCTGCCGAGCAGCAGCCGCTCCTGTGCGTGGTCGACGACGCACAGTGGCTCGACGGCGCGTCGAGCCGAGCGCTCGCATTCGTTGCGCGCCGTCTGCTGGCGGAGCGGATCGCGCTCGTACTCGGGACGCGTCACATCTGCCACGGATTGGCCCGGTTCCCGCAACTCCGCGTCGAGCCGCTGGGACGTCGGGATGCACGGGCGCTGCTGGAGTCCGCACTGGGGGCACGGCTGGACGAGTCCGTGCTCGAGCGCATCGTCGCCGAGACAGGCGGGAATCCGCTCGCGCTCCTGGAGCTCCCGCGCGGTCTGACGCCCGCCCAGCTCGCAGGCGGTTTCGGGTTGCCCACCGCGCTGCCGCTGTCCGCCGGCATCGAGCAGAGCTTCCAGCGACGGCTGGCCCGGCTTCCGCGTGACGCGCGGCGGCTGCTGCTCGTTGCGGCCGCAGAACCGGTCGGCGACCCCGCGCTCCTGTGGCGCGCCGCGCGGCAGCTCGGGATCCCGGAGACGGCCGCGCACAGCGTGGAGTCGGATGGCTTGCTGATGCTGGACGGTGCAGTGGTATTCCGCCATCCGCTCGTGCGCTCGGCGGTGTACGGAGCGGCCGAGCCGAACGAGCGGCGAGAGGCTCACCGTGCCCTGGCGGATGCAACCGATCCGCAGATCGACCCGGATCGCCGCGCGTGGCACCAGGCGCAGGCGGCGTCCGTTCCCGACGAGGACGTGGCCTCCGAGCTCGAGCGCTCCGCGGCGCGGGCGCAGGCACGTGGCGGCTTCGCTGCTGCTGCGGCCTTCCTCGAACGCGCGGCCGTGCTGACACCCGCTCCGGTGCGCCGTGCGCAGCGCACGCTGGTCGCGGCGCACACGAAGTTCCAGGCAGGCGCGCTCGACGACGCACTCGGGCTGCTCGCGTCAACGGAGGCCGGTGCGCTCGACGACCTCGATCGCGCCCGGATCGAACTGCTGCGCGCACAGATCGCATTCGTCTCCACGCACGGCAGCTCCGCGCCCACGATGCTGCTCGATGCCGCCCGCCGGCTCACACCGCTCTCACCGACACTGGCATGCGAGACGTATCTCGAGGCTCTCTCGGCGGCGATGTTCGCGGGCCGTCTGGCGGGGCCGGGCGCCAGCTCGCTCGATGTGGCACAGGCTGCGAAGGCCGCACCGAGGCCGTCCGTCCTCCGGGCTCCCGAGTTGTTGCTCGACGGACTCGTGACCATCTTCTGCGAGAGCTACGAGGCTTCCGTCCCGGTCCTGCGTCGGGCGCAGGATGCGTTCGACGTCAGCGACATGCCGGTGAGCGAGCAACTGCGCTGGAAGTGGCTCGCGACCGTCTCGTCCGTCCACCTGTGGGATGACGCGAGGTGGGAGGCGATCTCCGAGCGGCATGTGCAGATCGCCCGCGAGACCGGCGCCCTCGGCGAGCTTCCGCTCGCACTGAGCCAGCGCATCTACGCGCATCTCTTCGCCGGCGAGCTGACGACGGCCGCGGCGCTCGTCGATGAGATCCCGACGGCGGCCGAGGCAACAGGCAGCAACCTCGCGCCATACGGTGCGGTGGGACTCGCCGCGCTACGCGGCCGCGAGCCCGAGGCGATCTCGCTCATCCACGCAAGTCGTGGGGACGTGACGCGGCGTGGTGAGGGGATCGGGCTCTCGGTGCTCGACTGGGCCGAGGCGGTGCTCTACAACGGCCTCGGCCGCTACGAGGAGGCGCTCGCTGCGTCGTTCCGGGCCACCGAGTATCCGCACGACCTCGGCGGCCCCATCAACTGGGGCATCGTCGAGTTGATCGAGGCTGCGGTCCGAGCCGGCACGCCCGAGCTGGCCCTGGATGCTCGCTCGCGTCTCGCGGAGATGGCCACGGCGAGCGGGACGGACTGGGCTCTCGGCGTCGCGGCACGCTCCGAGGCGCTCCTGGTCGAAGATCACGGGTCCGAGGAGCTTCATGTCGAGGCGATCGCTCGACTCGCTCGCACCCGGATGGCCGTCGACCTCGCTCGTGCCCACCTCCTCTACGGGGAGTGGCTGAGACGTCGACGGCGACGCCTCGATGCGCGCAGGCAATTGCGATCCGCGTACGAGCTCTTCTCCGACTTCGGTACGGAGGCGTTCGCCGAGCGCACACGCGTCGAGCTGGAAGCGACGGGCGAGCACGCCCGCAGACGCACGGTCGACACCCTCGGTCAACTGACGCCGCAGGAGGCCCAGATCTCGCGCCTCGTGGCGCAGGGAAACACGAACCGGGAGATCGCGGCCCAGCTGTTCGTCAGCCCGAGCACGGTCGAGTACCACCTGCGCAAGGTGTTCCGCAAGCTGGGAGTGAGATCCCGGACGCAGCTCGCGAACCGCATGCGAGGGTAGAGCAACACCGTCAGAGGGTCCGCAGCGCGTCTGTGGGGGAGAGCCGGGCAGCCCGGATCGCGGGAAGAAGGCCCGCGGCGGCCCCGATTGCGATGGCGGCAGCGAGCCCGCCCCCCCAGGCGAGCGTCGGGATGACGGTCGTCCAGTGCCTGGTGTGCGCGTACACGGTCGTTGCGAGAATGCCGAGAGTGACCCCAACGGCTCCGCCGAGCAGGGCGAGCAGGATGGCCTCGGCGAGGAACTGCGCACGGATGTGGCCCTTGGTTGCTCCGAGCGCGCGACGCAGTCCGATCTCCGAGCGCCGCTCGAGCACGGAGATCAGCATGATGTTCGCGACTCCCAGGGCGCCGACGAGGAGGGAGACGGCGCCGAGTCCGAGGAAGAGGCCGTTGAGAGCGCCCTGGGCGTCGGCGCGGGCGGTGAGGGCGTCGGAGGGCTGGCTCACGTCGACCTCGTTGGGCGCTTCGGGGTTGGCCGTTGCACCGAGCACGCTCTGGACGGCGGCGACCTGGCTGGTCTCGCTCCGGACGTAGATCGTCGTCGGGTGACCGTCGAAGCCGAGATAGCTCCTGGCAGCGGGGAAGCCGATCAGCGCGGAGCTGTCGATCTCGGGAGCGAGCTCGGCTGAGCTGAGTATGCCTGCGACGTAGAACCATTGCCCGGCCAACCAGATGCGCTCGCCACGGTAGATGCGGTCGATGCCGAGCCGCTGGGCAGCCGCGGCGCCGAGCACGACGACCGGCTCTCGCTCGGTCGCGGGGTTGAGGTAGGCGCCGCGAATGACCGTGGCGCCGACGACGGGCAGAAGCCCGAGCGTTGCAGCCTGGACGCTGAGCGCGCCCGTCTGTGCGGAGGGGATGAGCGGGCTGCGGTAGACCGAGGCGCTCGTGCTGCCCGTGTCTGCGACCTGCGTGACGGGGCCGATGCGAGCGATCATCCCCGGCGCCGCGACGGGGAGCTCTGCAGTGGCGCCCAGAAGCGTCTGACCGGTCGTGACGGTGAGCAGGTTGGTTCCGAGCCGATCGATCTCCCTCAGGAGCCCGGCCTGCGAGGAGGCCGAAAGGCCGAGCACCGCCACGATCGCCGCGACGCCGATTGCGATGCCGAGCGCGGAAAGACTCGCGCGCAGCCGCCGGGTGCGCAGGCCGATGCTCGCCACCCTTGCGAGATCGGTCATGTGGAGCTTCCGCGGGGCCGGTCCGGTGCTCACGTCGGCTCTTCGAGGGGCTCGTTGACGAGCGCGAACGCCGTCACGGCATGCCCGGTCGAGGCCTTCACGGCGTAGCCGCCCCGCGCACGGTTTGCCGTGAAGACGGGCGCGACCGCGATTCCGAGAGCGTCCGTCCTGACCCTGACGACGCGAGTGGGGCCGTTGCCAGAACGCACGAAGGTTCCGCTCGCACCCCGAACGGGCGCCGAGAACGTGACGAGCACACCCGGGACGGGGTTGGCGTCGCCATCGGTGACGGCGACCCCGAGCCGGATCGGGAAGCGCGTGCCCGTACGAGCCGACTCGCTCGCCGCCGCCCCCGCCGTCACCCGGCGCGGCGTCCCGGCACGGTTGCTCAGCGCAAACGTCGCGACCTTCGTGCCTCCCGTCAGCGTGGCCGTGGCGGTGAAGTGGCCGGCCGTGGAGTCGGCTACGAAGTACGGCGAGACCGCGATTCCCGAGCTGTCCGTCGTCACGACTACCTGCGACACGCCGCTCGTGAAGCTCGCGCCGGCACCCGTGTTGCCCGCTCCGGATGCGCCCGAGCCGCCGCCGGCGCCGAGCGTGAACGTCACGCTCACGCTCGCCAGCGCCGAGCCATTCGCGTCGAGCAACCTCACCTCGAGCGGACGCTTGAAGCGCGTCGACACCGTTGCCGACTGACTTGTCCGCCCGACGACTTTCAGCACTGCCGGCATCCCCGCCGCAGTGTTGGTCATGGCAAACGAGACCGAGCCGTATGCGGAGCTCGCAACGATCGTGTAGCTGCCGGCGCTGTCGTTGGCACTGAACATCGCCCCCGACGCCATGCCGGAGGCGTCGCTCCCGACCGTCACGCTGCTCGAGCCACTGCTTGCGAAGGTCCCGCTCGCACCGCTCGCGGGAGCGCTGAACGTGACCGGCACTCCGGCGACGGCGCTGGTCAGAGGACACCCGTTCGTGTTGGCGAGCGCCACCTGCAGGTTCGCGCCGAACGCCGAGTGCAGCTGCGCCGTCTGCGGACTGCCACCCGCGAGCGACAGCGCGTTGGGCGGATTCGAGACAGGACACGCCGGGTTGGATGTGCCGCTGTCGCCTGCAGCGGGAACAGCGCCGATCGCGAGCCCCGCGGCGGCCAGCACGACGCCAGTCATGGGGAGCACCGCGAGCCAGACTCCGTGTCGGGAGCCTCGCATCAGGTGATCGCACGTTCGCAGGTGGTCTCAGACGGGACGTCATGTGCGGGTGGCACGCCCGTGTCGGAGACGATGCGGCCGTCGAGCATCTCGACCTGGCGCGGCAGCCGCCCCGCCAGGTCGCGATCGTGGGTGATGACGACGATCGTGGCTCCGCCCGCGTGGAGCTCCTCGAGCAGCGCCACGATCGCGGCGCCGGTTGCGCTGTCGAGGTTGCCCGTCGGCTCGTCCGCGAGCACGATCGCGGGCTCGCCCACGAGCGCACGCGCGATCGCGACACGCTGACGCTCACCGCCCGAAAGCTGCGTTGGACGAAACCGGGCCCGGTGAGCGAGACCGACCCTGGCGAGCGCCTCGGCGGCCTGCTCGCGCCGCCGCGAGACGCTCGCCCCGGCGTACAGCAGGCCGTCGGCGACGTTCTCCAGCACCGTGGCGTGCTCGGCCAGGAAGAACTGCTGGAACACGAAGCCAATCCGCGTCGCGCGCAGAGCCGAGAGCTCGCGGTCCGTCAGGCGCGCGACATCGAGTCCGGTCAGGCGCACGGTGCCCGAGCTCGGGCGATCGAGCGTCCCCATCAGGTGCAGCAACGTCGATTTCCCCGAACCCGACGGCCCGACGATCGCGACCAGCTCGCCGCGGTGAACGCTGAAGCTCACCCCGGCCAGCGCCACGACCGGCGGCTCCGCCGGATACGACTTGGTCACCGCCTCGAGCTCGAGCACGACGCTCATTCGCCCGGCACCACGACGCGCTGGCCGGCAGCGAGACCGGATCCTCTGACCTGCACGAGGCCATCGGCATCGTCGAAGATCCCGAGCTCGGCCGCGACGAGATGATGCACGCCGTTCGGGCCGACCTCCTCGAGCGCGTAGCCGCCGCTTCCGAGCGCCAGCAGTGCGTCCACCGGTACGACGAGCGCGTCCTTGACGCTGGCGGTCGTGATCGAGACGTTGACCGGAGCCTGATCGAGGTGACCGGTGGCGGCCGCGTGCGTGGGCGTGACGTCGACCTCGATGGTCGGTGTGCTCGATCCGTTTCCGCCGCCCTGGCCGCTTTGGTCGCTCGAGCTCGCAGGCGTCGTCGCGACCGTGCCGACATACGTGACCTTGCCTGGCGTCGTCCGGTTGTCGGGCAGCGTGATCGTGACGGGATCGCCGACCTTGACCTCGGCCTGCTGCGCCGCCTCGAGCTCGATCGTGACCTGCCGGACGACCGACGTGATCGTCAGCACCGGCCCGGGTTGCACCGTGGCACCAGGCGTCGGTGTCACGCTCGTCACCCGCACCGCGCCCGGCTCGAACACCACCGACCCGAGCAACAGCTCACCTGTCGGGCTGAGGCCGCGTGCTGATTGGAACGCGCGGATCGCGGCCCGCGTCGCCGCAGTGAACCTCTCCCCTCCGAGACCATTGCCGTAGCCGAGCGCGTTCAGGTTCTCGTTCAGCTCCGCGACATCGCGACCCGGCGACATGCCGGCCATGAAGGCGCGCCACGGCGCGACCGACCCGTACAGCGCGACGACGGGCTGACCGTTGATCTCGTAGAGCGTCTCGCCCCGGTGAACGATCAGGCCGATCGCGGGCAGCTCGGTGTAGGTGGCGCTCTGGCCGTACACGGTTGCCGATGTCCGTGCCTGCGAGAGACCCGTCCCTGCGCTCGCCGAGCCCGTCGTCGCCGCCGAGACCGCCTGCCGATCGCCCGCGACCTTCACCGTCGCCTGCGCCACGCTCTGCTCGTCCATCGACACGGACTGCGAGTCGGTGGCGCACGGCGTGGAACCGGAGCCGCTGGAGGCCCCACTCGCGCCCGCGGGACTCGCGGCGCTCTCACCGGCGTTGTCGCCCGCGCAGTCGACCGCCAGCTTCGCGCGGTCCGCCGACAGGCTCGCGTGCGCCTGGTCGAGCGTCGCCGTGTCCGTCGACAGCGTCGCCTGCGCCGTCGTCAGCTGCGCCTGGGCTGAGGCCGCCGCCTGCTCGGCCTGCGCAAGATCCTGCGGCATCGTCCCGGCCGGCACGACGACCGTCGACTGATCAGCGTACCCCAGCGTCGCGCTCACCTGCGTCTGCGACGACAGGGTCCGACGCGTCACCGTCGCGAGAGACGTCGCGAACCCGTTGTCCGCGCGTCCCGCCGCCCGACGGCGCGTTGCCGGCGTCGAACGCGCCGCTCGCGACCACGAACACGACCACGGTCGCAGCGACCACGGCCGCGAGCGCGAGGGCCGTCCACCGCGACAACCGCATACGCGGCCGCTTCGGCGGCGCCGAGACCAGCGTGTCCTCGTTCTGCGACGTGCCCGAGTCGATCAACGCCGACCGCTCCAGGCGAACGGGTTCACGGTCTCGATCATCGCTCGGCCCCATAACAGCCAGAGGAACCGGCGACGAACAGTCGATGAAAGCCGCACCTCATGCGTCACGACGTCGCCGCGCCGCTCAGTGACCACTGGGATGGCTGTAAGGCAGACCCGCCGGTATCAGCCTGGTGCAGATCTGCGCCGCGCTCCTGAACCGGGGAGCGTCCTGGTCGATGCTCGACGGGATGTCGAACCTGACGTTGTTGCTCGGGAACGTCGGATCGGGGAAGTCACCGAAACCGTGCGAGCGCATGCATGCGGCGCCCCTGAGGTAGTCGGCCCGATCGGCAGGGGTGATCGTGTATCCCGCGTGGCTCGGGAGCGGGATATTGCAGGGACCCTCCTCGAGCGCTCGGGCCCGGGACACGCTGAGCGCGAGCGACCGCAGCTTGGACTTGTCGAAGAAGCCCTGACTGTTCGGGTCGGGCCAACCCGCTACGCCATGGGAGCGCATGCAGCGGGCGAAGGCGAACGCGGAGGCGAGCGTTCCGTTCTGGGTTGTCGTGGTGGCGCCGGTCGTGGCGGCGGTCGTGGAGGACGCGACGCTCGCAACCCCCGCGGAGCTCCCGCCGCCGCAGCCGGTCACGAGCAGCGCGAACGTCGCAACAAGGACTATCGAGGTGAGAATGAGCGGACTGCGGCGACGCACCATGTTCGGTCCCTTCGTGGTGAGCCGTCGAAGCTCACCACCGGAACCTGAACGTGTCGGTGCCGAGGCTGAGGGGTTGCTTAGAGCTCCCTTAACCGGCCGCACTCTCCGGGTCGAGGCGGATGGTGACGAGCACGCCGCCACCCTCGGCGTTGGCGATGGTGACGCTGCCGCCGTGGTCGTCCACGGTCTGCTGCACGATCGCGAGCCCGAGCCCCGAGCCGGGAACCGCGCGAGCCTCGGCGGCCCGGTAGAAGCGGTCGAAGACGTGAGGTAGGTCGGCCTCGGCGATGCCGGGTCCATGGTCGCGCATCGTCAGCGTCCCGCCCACGAGCCGGATATCGACGGTGCCGCCGGGCGGGCTCCACTTGATCGCGTTGTCGAGCACGTTGTCGAGCGCGCGCTCGACGCGCGAGCGGGCCCCCACGAGTTGATAGGGCTCGAGCCGGCTCTCGATGCGCAGCCCCGGCGCCCTGTGCTGCGCCCGCTCGACCGCTGCCGACACGAGCTCGTCAAGCGCGAGGGGGGCGCGTGCGTCGACAGACCGACCCTCGCGGGCAGCCTGGATGAGATCGCCGACCAGGGTCGAGAGCTCCTCGATCCCGCGGACGGCGGCGCCGAGCACGCGCTGGCGCCGTTCGACGGGCAGATCCGGCCGCGCCAGTAGCTCGATGTTCGCGCGATGCGCTGTGAGTGGCGTCCGCAGCTCGTGCGAGGCGTCTGCGATCAGCTGCTGCTGCGCCTGTTGCGACTCCTCGAGGGCTGCGAGCATCGCGTTGAAGTCGGCCGCGAGGCTCGCGAGCTCGTCCCGGCCGCCGACCGTGATGCGCCGGTTGAGATCGCGCGTCGCGCTCACCTCGCGCACCGCCCCCGCAAGCGCACGCACCGGGCGCAGCACCGCGTTCGCGGCCAACCAGCCGAGCAGGCCCGCTGCGAGCGCACCGCCGAGCGTCAGGCTGAGCAGCAGCCAGCGGACGCGGGTGATCGTCGCGTTCGCCTCGGTCAGCGTGCGTGCTGTCCGCACCACCCCGTCGCTCGAGGAAGGCAGTCGCATCGTGTACAGCCGCAGCGCCACGCGACCGTCGCGGATGTCCCGGAAGTACGGGGGCGACAGCCCGGTCGCCACCGATCGGTCGCGGCCGACGAACGGCGCGAACCCGGACAGCCCTCCCTTCGCGGCAGCACCGAGGCTAGGGGTGACCTGGAAGAAGCCGGACGTGTCCTTGCCGATCAGGAGGGAAGCCTTCTTCGCAGACGCCGGCGCGCCCTTCGCACCGACCCACCTCGTGGCCGCGGTCTCGGCCGACCGGATCAACGATACGTCGACCTGATCGTGCAGCTTCGAGCGCACGTCGGCGTAGATCACCAACGACGCGATCGCGAGCGCGACCAACACGGCGCCGCCGCCTGCGAGCGTCAGGCGCGTTCGCAGGCTCACGGCTCTCGGAGGAGGTAGCCGACGCCGCGTACGGTATGGATGAGCCGCGGCTCCCCTCCGGCTTCCGTCTTGCGCCGGACGTAGCTGATGTACACCTCGAGCGGATTCGACGTCGGCCCGAAGTCGTAGTTCCAGACCCGTTCGACGATCAGGTCCCGCGTCAACACCTGACGCGGGTTGCGCATGAACAGCTCCAGCAGCGCGTACTCCGTCCGGGTCAACTCGAACGTGCGCCCACCACGTGATGCCTCTCGCGTCTGGCGGTCGAGCGAGAGCCCCGCGAACCAGAGCGGGGCATCCTCGCCCGCTGGGCGGGCCCGCCGCAGCAGCGCGCGCACGCGGGCGAGCAGCTCGCCGAGCGCGAACGGCTTCACCAGATAGTCGTCCGCGCCGAGGTCCAGGCCGCGGATCGTCTCCTCCTCCGAGTCGCGCGCCGTCAGGATCAAGACCGGAGTCCGATTTCCCGACGCTCGCAGGCGCCGGCACACCTCGAAGCCGTCCATGTTCGGCATCAGCACATCCAGCACCACGGCGTCGAACTCCACCTGCCCCAGCCGCTTCAACGCCGCGAGACCGTCAGCCTCGGTCGCGACACGATGGCCCTCGAGCTCGAGCGCAGTCTCGACAGCCTCGCGCACGTCCGGATCATCGTCCACGACCAGCACCCGCCCGCCTCGGGCATCAGTCGCCATCAGCGCGCGTTCATCCCCGACCTGCAGGGCTCCATGGCCCCGGAGATTCCATCGACGCAGCCTACGCTGGAGCGGAGATCCGTCACGGCCAGATCGGGTGGCGCCACAGCACGAGTGGAGCACCGCAACCTGAGCAGACCGCACCTGAAGCTGAGAACGTGCTTAACGCTTCGTGAGATCCCGGGTTTGCTCGTCGCTCGTCGCGCTCATGACCCTTGTGTAGCGGCGTAGGCGTCGTAGGCGGCATTCGAGGGCATGTAGGGCGGCCGGTATCTCCCGCAGGCTCGGTTTGCGGCCTCGAACTTCGGCGAGCCCTGATTGATTCCAACGCTGGCGGGGTCGGGGATGCGCCCGTCGCTGGCGGGGTCGGGGAAGCTCCGGACGCCGTGACTGCGAATGCACCGGGAGAACTCCAGCGACAGTGCCTTGACCCGCTGTACCTGAGCGGCGTTCGGGCCGCTGCCGCCGTTCGGCAGCAGGTGATTGCACTCACTCGACGCCGACTGGAAGCGAGCGCTGGTGACCCCGAGCTGCTGCGGGCTCTCCTTGACGAGCTGCCCGCTCCTCGCGGGGTCGGGGTAGTTCGGCACCCCGTGGGAGCGCATGCAGCGGGCGAAGGCGAGCGCGCCGGTCTGCTGCACCGACGCGGCCGAGGGGTTGGAGCTGTTGTTCTGCGTCGCGGTCGAGCCGAGCTGCGCTACCTGACTCGCTGACGAGCCCCCGCATGCCGTCGCCAGCAGAGACAGGCCGACCAGCCCGGCGAGTGTGGTGGCAAGAAGCCGATTCACGCTCTCGATGATCGCTCGGCCCGATAACAGACGAACGAGCCGACGATGAAAATTCGTTGAAAGCACTTCGCGCAGCCCTCAGGGAGACAGCCTGGACTTGCACGCCTGGTACGCGGTCTGGAACCGAGGGCTGTTCACGTCGACACCGGTGCCCGGCCCGATGTCGAGGTGTCCCCGGCACGAGCAGGGACACGCCCGCCAACGCGGCGAGCGAGCGAGCAGGACACAGCTTCACCCGTGTCATGGTCGGTCAGCCCGATGACAGCCGCGGGGGCCGGCGATGAAAAGTCGATGAAAAGCGAAGCGGCGGGGCCCTTGGCGGGTCGGGTTCGGGTGACACTGCGTTGTGTGACCGGCGATGAGAGCGCGACGGCGTCGATCCTGGTCGTCGAGGACGATGAGCAGATCGCGGAGCTGATACGCGACTTCCTGGAGGCGGAGGGCTTCCAGGTGCGGCTTGCAGGAAGCGGCCGCGAGACCAGCGAGCAGCTCGGGCGGGGCCGTCCCGACCTTGTGCTGCTGGACGTGATGTTGCCCGACGAGTCGGGGTTCGAGATCTGCCGCCGCCTTCGCCGTGACTCGACCGTGCCGGTCCTCTTCCTGAGCGCTCGCGACGGCGACGCCGACAAGATCCGAGGGCTCGGTCTGGGCGGTGACGACTACATCGTCAAGTCCGCCACACCGGCGGAGGTAGTTGCGCGCGTCAAGGCGGTGCTGCGGCGCGTCTCCCCATCCCGCGGATCGCGGGCGCTTCGCTTCGGCGAGCTCGAGGTCGACCTCGCCGCGCACGAGGTCAGCTGCGAGGGGCGCAAGATCGAGCTGACGGCACGCGAGTTCTCGCTGCTGCGCGTCCTTGTCGAGCATCCGCGGCAGGTGTTCAGTCGCGACCAGCTGTTCGAGCTGGTCTGGGGCTCGTTCGGCGATCGGAGCGCGGTCGCGGTGTACATCGGTCGCCTGCGCCAGAAGATCGAGCCCGACCCGGCCAGGCCGCGCTACATCGTCACCGTCTGGGGAGCGGGCTACCGGCTCGATCCGGGCAGCAGATGAGACGGGCACCGATCCGCATCCGGACGTTCATCCTCGGCGCGATCCTCGCCCTCCTGCTGCTGCCGATGCTTGCCGCTGGCGCAGCCTGGTTGATCGAACAGAACCGCCAGCAGGCGGCCACGAAGCAGCGGCTCCATACCGCCGTCGCCTACGTCAGCTCTCACCGCACCGAGATACAGGAACCGGTCGTCGTCCAGGGATTCACGCGGTTGCTCGACCGGCTCGATCTGCTCGCGCAGCTGATCATCGCCAGACCGGGTGAGAAGCGCCAGCTCTACGTCAGCCCGGCCCTCAGCCCCGTCGCCCAGAAGGAACAGGCCCGCAAGCTGAAGGCCCGCCAGTCCGTCAAGACAACCGGACCCCCGCCGGTCGACCCTACAACGAGCCGGGGCGATGACCACCAGCTCATCCCGATCGGACCTCGCGGATCGCAGGCGTACGTGGTCACCGACCTCTACTATCCGCCCACCTCCCGTGCCACCAGCGCGCTCGTCGCGCTTATCAGCGGACTCGTCGTCCTGCTCGCCGGGCTCGCCGCCGTGGTATGGCTCGCCGGCCGCTGGATGGTCGCGCCCCTCGCCAGCCTGAGCGCCCAGGTCGACAAGGTCGCGGGAGGCGACCTGACGATCGAGCTCCCGCGAAGCCGGATCGGCGAGATCAGCAACATCGCGCAGGCCGTCGAGGGCATGACTGCTGCGCTCGGCGAGAACGCCCAGAGACGAGCCGAGGCAGACGAGGCGAGACGGTTCCTGGTCACCAGCATCGCGCACGACCTCCGCACGCCACTGTTCGCGCTGCGCGGACACCTCCAGGCGATCCGCACCCGGCTTGGCAACCCGGCCGTCCACCTCGAGCGGGCCGAAGCGAGAGCGGACGCGCTCGAACGACTGGTCGGCAACCTCTTCGCCTACACCCGCGACGACTACACGCAGCCGGCGCCCCAACTCGAAGCCGTCCCCGTCGCCGACCTCCTCCAGGAGGTCACGGCCGGCCTCGAGCACACGACTCGCCTCCGAGATAACCGGTTCGAGCTCGACGGCGATCCGGCACTCGGCGTCATCGTCGACCGCGACCGCCTCAAACGCGCTCTCACGAACATCCTCGACAACGCGCTCCGGTACAGCCCGCCGGGCACCCCGATCCAGCTCGCCTGGGCCGCCGCGGACGCGTCAACGGTCCGGATCACCGTCGAGGATCAGGGGCCTGGAATCGACGCCAGCGTCCTCCCACACATCTTCGAGCCCGGCATCCGCGGGACCCCGGCAGCCGATAGCCCCGACGACGGAGCAGGACTCGGCCTCACGATCGCCAGACGCCTCCTCGAACACCAGGACGCAGCCCTGACGATCCAGAACCGACCGACCGGAGGCGTGCTCGTCAGTCTCACGCTCCAACGAGCACCCTCGGCCAGCCCAACCTGACGAGCCTGCTTCGAAGGCGCGTGCATCGCGTTCGGCGTCGTGGAACCGACGACCACGCCGCCACCGACAACGGCGAGAACAGCAGGGCGGTCAGAAGTCGCACGCGTGCGCTGCATGCTCGAACGCTGAAGCCCGCACGTCGATCGAGTCCGGGATCGCAAGCCACGCGACGCCGTTACTGCTGATCCGGCTGTAGCCGGCCCGGCTGGACGGGGGGGAAAGCGTCGGATCGGGGAACCCCGAGATCCCATGCGCCCGCATGCACTGCGAGACGTGGAGCATCCGGGCGAGCGCTTGCTGCTGATGGGAGTGGGTCGGCGGCGCGCCGCCGCCCGGCAACAGGTGCTTGCAGGACCGCTGGGCAGACATGAACAGGGACGACTGCGGGTCGATCCCCGGAGCGGAGCCGGAGACCTGGATTCCGCCGTCGACCTGGGTCGGGTCGGGGAAGTCGGCCACCCCGTGGGAGCGCATGCAGCGGGAGTAGGCCAGCGACGCGGCGAACTTGCTTGGCGCGGTGCTGCGCTGCGTCGGGGAGGTGCCGGCGGACCCGAGCTGCGCACCCTGACTCGCCGAGGCGCCGCCGCACGCGGATACGAGCAGCGACGACAGACCTGCGAGCACGAGCCTGGACACGTCGCGCCGCAGAAGCCGCCATCGCCCACCTCGCTTCGATCCCATCGTCATCGCTCTCCATGGTCTGCGGTCGAGCTCGACCTCGTGCGAACGACGTGCGAAAAGACGGCGAAAGTCACCGTCGCGACGGCGGCGGTGGACGACACTGTGCTGGTGCATGCTGTCCCGGATCGACCCGGCCCGCTCGTGCTCGTCGTCGAGGACGAGCCCGAGATCGCCGCTCTCATGCGCGACTTTCTCGAGGCAGACGGCTTCCGCGTTCTCCATGCAGCCGACGCCGAACAGGCGGCAGAGGCGCTCCGTTCAGCACCAGACTGCGTGCTGCTCGACGTGATGCTCCCGGGCGGATCGGGCTTCGACCTCTGCCGCGAGATCCGCACCGACTCGGAGGTGCCGGTCCTCTTTCTGAGCGCGCGCGGCGGCGACGATGACAAGATCCGCGGCCTCGGCCTCGGCGCCGACGACTACATCGTCAAGACGGCCACCCCGGCCGAGGTCGTCGCCCGCGTCCAGGCCGTCCTCCGCCGCTCCGGCGCGGGCGGGCGCGCCGGGCGGCTCCGCTTCGGCGTGCTCGAGGTCGACCTCGCGGCACACGAGGTGCTCGTCACCGGCAGGCCCGTGCCGATGACCGCCCGAGAGTTCGAGCTCCTGCAGGTGCTCGTCCGGCATCCACGTCAGGTGCTGAGCCGCGAGCAGCTGTTCGAGCTCGTCTGGGGCAGCTTCGGCGACCGGAGCGCCGTCTCCGTGTACATCAGCCGCCTGCGCGAGAAGCTCGAAGACGACCCGACCAATCCTCGCTACATCGTCACTGTCTGGGGTGCCGGCTATCGCTTCGACGGCGGCCTCTCGCACGACGCGGCCAGATGAGCAGACCGCGTGTCTCCTTCCGCGTCGCATTCGCCGTCTGCGTACTCGGGCTTCTGTTGCTCGTCGCCGCGGCGAGCGCTGCCGGCTACCTCGTCGAAGCCTATCGCCAGCAGAACGACCGCGATCACCGCCTTGCCGCCGTGGCCGCCTACGTCGAGGACGGCAAGGCGCATGTCGAGGCGCGACAGTGGCAGCAGACGCTGACCGGGAGGCTCGCCGCGCTTGGTCTCGGAGCGTCGCTGACGCTCGTCGGCCCTCCCGATGGGAAGCGCCTCGTCTACAACCAGGCCGCCTACCAGGGGTCACACAAACGCCCCGCAGGCACGCAGCCGAGCGCGACCTACGTGTTCCTCCTCGCCACGGGCTCGCATTCGAGCCTCAGGCTCACGCTCTACGACCTTCCGCTCGACAGGAACCGCCGACTGCTCGTCGCGTTTGCCTTCGGACTCGCGGCGCTGCTCGCCGGCGCGACGCTGCTGATCTGGGCGGCCAGCCGCTGGATCGTCGCCCCGCTTCGCCGCCTCAGCACACAGGTCGACGCGATCGCCGGCGGCGACCCCATCGACACCCGCGCGACCTCAGCGATCCGGGAAGTCGACAACGTCGCCGCAGCGGTCGCGGGCATGGCCACCCGACTCGCGCAAACAGCTGAACAGGACGCGCGCGTCGAGGCCGAGCGCCGCCTGCTCGTGAGCTCGATCGCCCACGACCTGCGGACACCCCTCTTCTCGCTGCGCGGCTACCTCGACGCGATCGCAGCCGGCATTGGCAACCCTCATGAGCGGCTCGACCGCGCTCGCGCAAAAGCCGGCCAGATCGACCGGCTCGTCACGAGCCTGTTCGACTACGCGCTCACGGACGTCGACCAGCAGCCCCGACTGCAGACGACAGACCTCGCAGAGACAGTGAGGCGGGTGACCGCCTCCTTCGACCTCGCCGCCGACGAGCGAGGAGTCGAGCTCCGCCTCGCCGCGGGCACCAACGCGCAGGTGGCGATCGACCCTGACGGATTCGATCGCGCACTGGGCAACGTCATCGACAACGCCCTCCGACACACGCCACGAGGAAGCGCGATCGACGTCACCTGCGACGAGGATGCAGAGGGTGCCTATGTCCAGGTCATCGACGACGGCCCCGGCATCCCGCCCGAGCTCATCCCCCGCGTGTTCGAACCGATGGTCCGAGCCGTCACCGCACGCAACGGCGGCACAGGCGGGACCGGCCTTGGACTCACCATCGCCGCCCGCCTACTCCGGAACCAGGGCGGGACCATCCGAGCGGGCAACGCACCAGGACGCGGTGCGACCTTCACCCTCCGGCTTCCCACGACATCCGCGCCCGTCGATCACATGTCATCACGAGGCGATGTCTCCGAGACCCCGGGGTGACTTCGACGTGCGGCGCGAGAATCGTGCGTGACCGCGAAGAGCAGGTCGACCCCGATCGGCTCGACAGGAACCTCCAGGCCCGCGAGCCGGCGTGCGGCGTCCTCCGGCGCGACGTCGTTCAGGAACAGCCCGAGTCCCGTCTCGACGCTCGCCCGGATCTTCGCCACTCCGGGCGCGCGATACAGCGGGTACAGCTCGAACGCGAGGTGCCAGTCGAGCTGATCGCGCGGCGCCTCCTGTACGACCATCATGTACGGGAGCTGCAAGTCGAAGAGCGCGTCGTACCGGCGCGCGACGTCGCGCAGGGCGACCGCGAGGTCGCGCTGCTCCTCGGGTAGGAGGTCGGTCAAGCGCCGCAGCCCGTGTCGCCGCGCGCGGACAGCCAGTTCGAACGGCCACCTCGCCGCGAAAGGAACGGCTACGACGAAGCTGTCGTTCGCGGAGACGACGCGGTCGGATCGCGCGTCGGCTTGCGTCGCCACGCACGAGAGACAACGACCATCACGTCGCCGGTAGCGGGTGTGGGCCTCGGACTTCGCCGTGGTGATCGGCGGGACATGGTCGAGCGCGTAGATCTGTCCGTGCGGGTGCGCGATGGTCGCACCGACCGCGGCGCCGCGGTTCTCGAAGACGCAGACGTATGCGTGCGCGGGATCCGCCCAGAGCTCGCGTCCGCGGTCGATCCAGATCGCGACGACGCGGGCGAGCTCGGTCGGCGACAGCTCGCCGAACGACGCGTCGTGCCGGTCCGTGTAGAGCACGATCTCGCAACGCCCCTGCGCCGGTCCGGTCGGGCCGTCGAGGAGCGGCGGTGGCGGCGGGTCGGGACGGAACGACGGGAACCGGTTGTCGAAGACCGCCGCGTCGTAGGAGAACGGAACCTCGATCCCGCCGGGACAGAACGGGCACCGCTCGGGACCCGCGCGCTTCGCCGGCGAGTCGAGAGGCCGCGTGTTCCGCGCCGGCGCGATGGCGACCCACGAATCCGTGAACACGTCGAGTCGCTTGTGGATCTCGGCACCGGCACCGGCCGCGCTGGTGCCCTCCTCGTCGAGGGAGCCGCGGAGCTCCCCGTAGACGAGCAGCCGTCTCCCGTCGGAATGCACGAGCTGGTGCCTGGGCAGTGGCCTCATTGCTGGTAGACGGCTACGCGGCGGCGTCGGCTGTGGCGCACACGTAGCCGGATCCCTCCCGGCCGGTGCGTGCGATGTATGCCTCCGTCACCGCCACGGCGAAGGCCTCCGCGTCGCCGGCGTCGGCGAGTGCCACGACCGATCCGCCGAAGCCGCCGCCCGTCATGCGCGCCGCGAGCGCGCCGTGGTCGTAGGCCAGCTCCACGAGCAGGTCGAGCTCGGGGATGGAGACCTCGAAGTCGTCGCGAAGGCTCGCGTGTCCATCGCGGAACAGCGCGCCGAGCGCGCCTCGGTCCGGCCCGCCCGGTGACTCGAGCAGGCGCACGCATGCCCGCACGCGCTCGTTCTCGGAGACGACGTGCCGCAGACGGCGGCTCGCAACCTCGTCGACACCCGCGACGCGCATGGCGGCCGCCGCCTCGTCCATCGTCACCTGCGAGGGACGTGCGCCGCCAAGGGCCGGGAGCGCGCGTTCCAGCTCGGCGCGCCGCGTCGCGTAGCCGGAATTCTCGAGCCGGTGCCGGACTCCCGAATCGAGGACGACGACCGCGATGTCGTCGGGCAGCGTGACGAGCCGGTGCTCCTCGGTGGCGCAGTCGAGCAGGAGCGCGTGGCCGCGGTGGGCGAGCAGGCACACCGCCGGGTCCATCAGGCCGACAGCCACACCGACGGCTCGGTACTCCGCCTCGCGCGCGACGTGCGCGAGCTGGAGCCGCGGAAGCTCGAAGCCTGCCGCCCGGCAGAGCGCGAGCCCGACCGCGACCGTCAGCGCCGCCGAGGACGATAGCCCGGCGCCGATCGGCACGGTGGACGAAACGCTTCCGTCGAGCCCGACCGGCGGCCGGCCCCGCTCGCTCAGGAGTGCGGCGACGGCGGCCGCGAAGCGGCCCCAGCCCTCCAGCCCGGGCGGTGGCGTCCCATCGGGCGCGAGCTCCACCACCAGCTCGGGGAACGCGGCCGATCGGAGCCGGATGGCGTGCTCGTCGGGCCTCCAGTGCACCGTCACGCCGCGATCGACCGCCACCGGAAGGACGAGGCCGCCGGAGTAGTCGGTGTGCTCCCCGATCAGGTTGACGCGGCCCGGTGCCCGGATCGGCGGAACGTCGGGGGTCACGGTTGTGCACTGTATCGATAGCTGTTATACACGCATGTCAAGCTGGTCATCTGGAGGTGCCCGACCGCGGCGCCGTCTCCCCGGGGACTGCAGGCCGGTTCGATCGGGACCGAGACTCGAGTCGACGAGGAGCGGATATGGCAACGGATGGGCATGACGAGATCAGCAAGGAACAGCGTGAGTTCTCGCGCCGACGCTTCCTCCGTCGAGCAGGTGTGGCGGCTGCGGCGATCCCGCTGTACGGCGGCCTGGCGGAGATCCTGACCGAGCAGGGAGCGAGCGCGGCGACCTACAAGCGCAACAGCGACAACGCGATCTTCGCCAGCCACCCGAAGTACAAGTTCGTGATGGTCAACCACGTGACGACGAACTCGTTCTTCACGGCGACGATCTACGGCATTCAGGACGCGTGCGCCCTGACCGGCTGCAAGTATCAGTGGACCGGCTCGGCGAACTCTGTCGTCTCCCAGATGGTCGCGGCATTCAACACCGCGATCGCCGGGAAGGCGAACGGCATCGGGTGCTGTCTCATCGACAACACCGCCTTCAACAAGCCCGTCGACTCGGCACTGAGCCACGGCATCCCGGTGATCGCGTACAACGCCGACGTCGGGATCGGAACCCCGAACAACCGGCAGGCCTACGTCGGCCAGAACAACCTGACGGCAGGCGCAGCGGTCGCGGCGCAGATCCTCAAGCAGGTCAAGAAGGGCGATCTGGTGGCCGGGATCATCGCGACGCCGGGGACGGGGAACATCCAGCCCCGGATCGACGGCGCGAAGCCGGTCCTGACCAAGGCCGGCATCAAGTTCGTGGAGGTCGGCACCTCGGCCACCGAGGGGTCGCCGGAGTACAACAAGATCTCCGCCTGGTACGCCGGCCACAAGGACGTGAAGTTCATGTTCGCCGTTGACAGCGGGGACAGCAACGCCCTCGCGCAGCTCGTCCAGAAGAACAAGCTGAAGGGGAAGGTCGGCGCGGCGGGCTGGGACGTCGGCACGCCGGTCGTGCAGGGCATCAACGCCGGCAACTTGACGTTCACGATCGACCAGCAGGCCTACCTGCAGGGCTTCGACACGATCATGCAGCTCTACCTGTTCAACGTCTCGGGCGGGCTGATGAAGCCGACCAACACCGACACCGGCCTCGGCATCGTCGTCAAGGGGACCGTCAAGCCGTACCTGGCCCAGAACAGGTTCGAGGGTACGAGCTCGAAGCAGCAGACCCTGAAGCCGCCGGCCTCGATCCCGCACTAGTAACCGCGGGCGTGCAATCGGGTACCCCAACGCCTGCTGCTGCCCCGGCGGCCACCCCGCCGGGGCAGCAGCAAGCTCGCTCGCTCGGCCGGAGGATCGTGCGCCTCTTCCTCTACCAGCGCGAGCTGACGCCGGTCGTGATCACGATCGGCCTGTTCTGCTACTTCACGATCAGGGCGGGGTCGACCTTCACCGACTCGCTCAGCCTCAGCTCGGCGGCGGGGTATGCGGGACCGATCGCGGCCATCGCCGTCGGACAGGTGCTCCTGCTCATGCTCGCCGAGATCGACCTGTCGGCCGGCCAGGTCTTCCTCTTCGCGCCGTGGGTCATGTACTGGACAAACAACTGGGGCGTACCTGTCGCGCTCTCGATCGTGATCGCGCTGATCGTGGTCAGCGGCGTCGGCGCGTGCAACGGGCTGATCACCGTGTGGCTGAACGTGCCCTCGTTCGTCACCACGCTGGCGACGAACTTCATCCTCTTCGGGCTGGTGCTCATCTGGTCGGACCAGACCCAGGCGACGCCGATTCCCCTGTCGTCGCCGGACGCGACCGGGCATGTGAGCTTTGCCAGCCAACTCATGGGCGTCTGGCTGTGGTCGGAGATCCTCTGGGTCGTCGCGATCACGATCGTCGTTCACATCATGATCACGCGCACACGCTTCGGTGTCCGGATCATCGCCACAGGCGGCAATCTGCTCGGCGCCGCCGAGGCAGGGGTACCCGTGCGGCGCGTGAAGGTGTGGTGCTTCATGCTCTGCTCGTTGATCTCCGGCCTCGTCGGAATCGTCGACGCGGTCAAGTACGGCAGCCTCGACCCAGGCAACTTCGGCGTCGACTACATCCTCTACGCCGTCGGTGCGTGCGTGATCGGCGGCACAGCGCTCACCGGTGGGCGCGGGACGGTGATCGGGGCCCTGATCGGCGCGATCCTGATCGGCATTCTCGAGGACGGGCTCACGCTGGTCGGGGTCAGCACGAACGACTTCTACGTGTGGGTCGGCGTGGTGATCATCTTCGCGATGGCGCTGAACGTGCAGTTCGACCGACTCATCGCCCGCTCGAGGGGCGCATGAGCGCCCAGCCCATGGACCCGACGCCTCCCGCGCCTGCGTCGGGCGACTACGCGCTCGAGGTGCGCGGCGTCACCAAGCGCTTCGGTGCCCTCGTCGTCCTCCGCGGCATCGACCTCGAGCTGCGCCAGGGCGAGGTGCTCGGGCTCGTCGGTGACAACGGAGCCGGCAAGAGCACGCTCGTCAAGATCCTGTGCGGTCTTTACACGCCGGATGGGGGCGAGCTGAGGGTGGGCGGCGAGCAGGTCCACTTCCGCTCGGTCGAGGACGCCCGCGGACACGGGATCGAGACCGTCTACCAGGACCTCGCACTGATCCCGCAGCTCCCGGTCTACCTGAACCTCTTCCTGAACCACGAGCTGACGACCATGGGGCGCCTCCATTTCCTCGACAAGCGAGCGATGCGAAAGCTCGCCCGGCAGTACCTCGAGGAGATCCATGTGCGCGTGCCGAGCATCGATGCCGAGGCCGACCAGCTCTCGGGAGGCCAGAGACAGGCGATCGCCGTCGCCCGAGCCGTGCGTGCAGCTCCGAGGATCCTGCTGCTCGACGAGCCGCTGTCCGCCATGGGAGCGCGTGAGTCGAGGCTCATCATCGACCTCGTGAAGGACCTGGCCTCGAGCGGCCGCGTCTCGATCATCGTCATCGACCACAACTACGCCCACCTCTTCGAGCTGTGCGACCGCATCAACGTCATGCAGGGTGGTCGCATCACGCTCGACCAGACGGTGCACGAGACGTCGCTCGAGAAGCTCACCGAACTGATGATCTCGAGCTTCCGCAGCCAGATCGAGGACGTCTCGAGCGATGGTGCCTGACACGCTCGGACACCTCGAGGTCTGGCTCGTGACCGGGAGCCAGGAGCTGTACGGGCCGGCGACGCTGCGCCAGGTCGAGGCGCATGCGCGAGAGGTCGCCGCCGGCCTCGACGCGCAGCCGGACGTTCCGGTGCGCGTGGTTCCGAGGGAGGTCGCCACGAGTCCCGGGCTCGATCCGTCGCATGGCGCTCGACGCGAACGCGGCGGACACGTGCATCGGCGTGATCGCATGGATGCACACCTTCTCGCCGGCGAAGATGTGGATCGCCGGGCTGGGTGCGCTGCAGAAGCCGCTGCTCCATCTCCACACGCAGTTCAACCGCGACCTGCCGTGGGCGGAGATCGACATGGACTTCATGAACCTGAACCAGTCGGCGCACGGAGACCGCGAGTTCGGGTTCCTCGAGACGCGGATGCGTCTGCGCCGGAAGACGGTCGTCGGTCACTGGCGCGACCCGGAGGTCGCGGCGCGCGTGGGCGTCTGGACGCGTGCGGCCGCCGGCTGGCACGAGGCGCAGTCGCTGCAGGTCGCCCGTTTCGGCGACAACATGCGCGAGGTCGCGGTCACCGAGGGCGACAAGGTCGAGGCGCAGATCCGGCTGGGTGTGGCCGTCAACGGCTACGGCGTGGACGTGCTCGAGGACGGGGTCGCCGCTGTGTCCGATGCGGAGGTCGACCGTCTCGTCGCGGAGTACGAGGAGGCGTACGAGCTCGCTCCCGCCCTGCGCTCAGGCGGCGCGCGCCGGGAGTCGCTGCGGGACGCCGCGCGCATCGAGGCCGCGCTGCGCGAGTTCCTCGATACGGGGGGGTTCCGGGCGTTCACCGACACGTTCGAGAATCTCGGACGCCTCACGCAGCTGCCCGGCATCGCTGCGCAGCGTCTGATGGCGGACGGCTACGGGTTCGCCGCCGAGGGAGACTGGAAGACGGCCGCGCTCGTCCGCATCGCGAAGGTGATGAGCGCCGGCCTGGACGGTGGCACCTCGTTCATGGAGGACTACACGTACGACCTGGCGGCGTCCGGGGCGAAGGTGCTCGGGGCGCACATGCTCGAGGTCTGCCCGTCGATCGCCGCGAGGCGGCCGTCGTGCGAGATCCACCCGCTCTCGATCGGCGGCAGGGCCGATCCGGTGCGGCTCGTGTTCACCGCGGCGCCCGGCCCCGCTGTCCTCGCCGCGATGCTCGACCTCGGCGACCGGTTCCGGCTCGTGCTGAACGAGGTCGAAGTCGTGGAACCGGACCAGGACCTCCCACGCCTGCCGGTGGCGCGGGCGGTGTGGAAGCCGAAGCCCGACTTCACCACCGCCGCCGAGGCGTGGCTTCGCGCCGGTGGCCCGCACCACAGCGTCCTGTGCCGGTCGATCGGCAGCGAG
This sequence comes from uncultured Actinomycetes bacterium, assembly GCA_963717155.1. GTDB lineage: Bacteria > Actinomycetota > Thermoleophilia > Gaiellales > JALYLC01. The sequence continues at coordinate 4,876,654 of OY970326.1, read as the reverse complement.
GCGTTCGCCGACCTCGCGGAGATCGCCGGAATCGAGCTGCTCGTCATCGACCAGACGACCCGGATCCGCGATGTCGCCAACGAGCTCCGCTGGAACCAGGCGTACTACCGGCTCGCGGGAGGGGTGTAAGGGTGCAGCACCGCGAGCTGCGCGAACGCGTCCTCGAGGCGAACATGGCGCTCGGCCGCGCAGGGCTCGTCGTCCTCACCTTCGGGAACGCGAGCGCCGTCGACCGCGACGCGGGCGTCATCGCGATCAAGCCGAGCGGCGTCTCCTACGACCGGCTCACGTCGGCCGAGATCGCCGTCGTCGACCTCGAGAGCGGCGCAGTGGTGGACGGCCGGATGCGGCCCTCGTCGGACACCCCCACCCACCTGGTCCTCTACCGCGCGTGGCTCGACGTCGGGGGCGTCGTCCACACGCACTCGTCGTTCGCCACCGCATGGGCACAGGCCGGCACGGAGATTCCCTGCTACGGGACCACGCACGCTGACCACTTCGACGGCGCCGTCCCCGTCACGCGCGTGCTCACCAGCACGGAGATCGACGGTGCGTACGAGCAGGCGACGGGTGAGGTGATCCTGGAGACGTTCGTCCGACTCGAGGTCGAGCCGCTCGACCGGCCGGCCGTCCTCGTCGCCTCGCACGGCCCGTTCGCGTGGGGCCATTCGCCGGAGCAGGCGGTCGAGAACGCGATCGCGCTCGAGGAGGTGGCGGCCGGGGCGCTGCGCACGAGACAGGTGCGAGGCGACGTCATTCCGATCGGCGACGACCTGCGCCGGCGACACTTCCGTCGCAAGCACGGGTCGGCCGCGTACTACGGGCAGGCCGGTTGAGGGCGCTCCGCCTGCACGGGCCGAACGAGCTGCGCCTGCACGACGAGCCGGACCCGTCGCCTGCGCCGGGGGAGGTGCTCGTGCGCGTCACCGCCGTGGGACTCTGCGGCTCGGACCGTCACTGGCTGCTCGAAGGCGGCATCGGCGACGCCCAGCTCGAGCATCCGCTCGTGCTCGGGCACGAGTTCGCGGGGGTGATCGCCTCCGGCCCGCGTGAGGGCCAACGCGTCGCGGTCGATCCCGCTGTCCCGTGCGGCGCGTGCGAGCCCTGTGCGGCCGGGCTCGAGCACCTCTGCCCGGCCGTCCGCTTCGCGGGTCACAGCCCGACCGACGGCGCCCTGCGCACGCTCCTCCCCTGGCCCGAGCGTCTCGTGCACCCGGTACCGGCGACGCTCACCGACGGCGAGGCCGCGCTCGCGGAGCCGCTGGGTGTGGCGCTGCACGCGTTCGACCTCGGGCACGTCCGTCCCGGCGCCGGCGCCGGGGTCTTCGGCTGCGGGCCGCTCGGCCTCCTGCTCGTGCAGCTCCTGCACATGGTTGGCGCGTCCCCGATCGTCGCCACGGACCTGCTCGCCCACCGCGTCGCGGCTGCCACGGACCTCGGCGCGACGCATGCTGGCCTCGCCGGTGAGCCTGGGCTCGACGAGGGCCTCGAGGTCGCCTTCGAGGTGGCGGGCGATGACGGCGCCGTCGACGATGCGATCGCCTCGCTGCGACCGGGCGGACGCCTCGTCCTCGTCGGCATCCCCGACGACGACCGCACCTCCTTTCGCGCATCGACTGCGAGGCGCAAGGGCCTGACGCTGGTCATGACGCGACGGATGCGGGCTGCTGACCTCCCTCGCGCTCTCCGGCTCGCGGCAGAGCGGCGCCTCGATCTGGCGCCTCTCGTCAGCGACCGGTACGCCCTCGAGGAGTGGTCCGACGCCTTCACAGCATTGCGCGAGCGCCGCGGCCTGAAGGTGGTGATCGAGCCGTGAGCGCCCGATACGCCGTCGGGATCGACTTCGGGACCGAGTCCGGCCGCGCCGTCCTCGTCGATTGCGCGGACGGCTCGGAGGTGGCCGCCTCCGTCTACGCCTACGCGAACGGCGTCCTCGACGAGCGGCTTCCCGACTCGGACATCGAGCTGGAGCCGGAGTGGGCGCTGCAGGATCCTGCCGACTACGTGCGCACGCTGAAGCACGCCGTGCCCGAGGTTCTCAGCGGGGTGCGGCCGGAGGACGTCGTCGGGGTGGGTATCGACTTCACCGCGTGCACGATGCTCCCGACGACGGCGGACGGGACACCTCTGTGCGAGCTGGCCGATCTCCGCCTGCGCCCACACGCGTGGGTGAAGCTCTGGAAGCATCACGCCGCACAGCCGGAGGCGGACGAGATCAACGCGGTCGCGATTGACCGAGGCGAGCCGTGGCTGTCGCGGTACGGCGGCAAGATCTCGTCCGAATGGTTCTTCCCGAAGGCGCTGCAGATCCTGCGCGAGGATCCGGAGGTCTACGCGCGCGCCGGGCGCCTGATCGAGGCTGCCGACTGGATCGTCTGGCAGCTCACGGGAGTCGAGACGCGCAACACCACCACTGCCGGCTACAAGGCGATCTGGTCCAACGCGGATGGCTTCCCGTCGCGCGAGTACTTCGCGGCGCTCGACCCGCGCTTCGCGAACGTCGTGGACGAGAAGATGTCGCGCCGGATCGACCCCATCGGCGAGCGCGCAGGCGGCCTCGGCGAGCGCGCCGCGGCGTGGACGGGGCTGCTGCCGGGCACGCCCGTCGCGGTGGCGAACGTCGACGCGCACGTGTCCGCTCCAGCCGTCGGCTGCGTCGCAGCGCGTGAGCTCGTCGTGATCATGGGAACGAGCAACTGTCACATCCTCCTCGGCGACCGTCTGGCCTCGGTCGGAGGGATGTGCGGCGTCGTCGAGGACGGCGTCGTGCCTGGCCTGTTCGGCTACGAGGCGGGCCAGTCGGCCGTCGGCGACATCTTCGCCTGGTTCGTCGAGAACTCCGTGCCGCCGCAGGTCCACGAGCTTGCGCAGAGCCGTGGCGCGGACGTGCATCACGTGCTCGAAGAGCAGGCGGCGGCGCTCGCGGTCGGCGAGAGCGGCCTGCTCGCGCTCGACTGGTGGAACGGCAACCGCTCCGTCCTCGTTGACGCCGATCTCGCGGGTCTGATCGTCGGGTTCTCGCTGTCGACGCGTCCGCACGAGGTCTACCGCGCGCTGCTCGAGGCGACGGCCTTCGGCACGCGAGTGATCGTCGACGCCTTCGAGCGTGCGGGGCAGCCAGTCGACCGGATCGTGGCATGCGGTGGCCTGCCGCATCGCAACCGGCTGCTGATGCAGATGTACGCCGACGTGCTCGACCGTCCGATCGACGTTGCCGCATCGCAGAACGCGCCTGCGCTCGGCGCGGCGATGTTCGGCGCCATCGCCGGCGGCGCCTGCGCGTCGATCCGCGAGGCGTCAGAGAGGATGGCGGCACCTGCCGCCGAGAGGTACCTACCGGACAGACGGAGCCGACACGGATATGACGCGCTCTATGCGGAGTACGTTCGCCTTCACGACCTCTTCGGCCGCGGCGGCGACGACGTGATGAAGACCCTCAAGCGCCTTCGCGACGAGACGCGGGGTGTCGCTTAGATCTCCGAGGGCGGCTCGGGCTGCAGGTGGATCGGCTCGTAGTGGTGGCCGATGAACTGCCAGAGGCCAGGGCCGAGCTCGCCATGGCACGGCTCGAGGTCCTCATCGAGGCCGAGCAGCACGGCCCCCGACCCGTCGACGTCTCCGACACGCTGGTTCGCGCCGCCGCCGATCACTCCTCGAGCGATGTTCGTCACGCCGAAGACGACCTCGCAGAACACGTGCACGATCGATCGCCACTCCCGGCCATCGGGCCCGATCGATACCGAGTACCAACCCGGTTCCGCCTTGTAGCTGCGTAGCACGAGATACTCGAACGAACGACCGTTCCCTGGATGGCTCTCGACCTGCATGACCTGCCTCTCAGAAGGGTTCTGAGACACGATTGCAGGCGTGTGTTCAGCCGCCGTTGTCGATTGCTGCGGTGCCATGACGATCGGCACGTAGCGCGGTGAGTCCGCGACGCATCCGCCGTAGTCGCAGGCAGGTTTCCAGCGCGCACTGTCACGCGAGAGAACGTGTCTCTAGGGCACGGCCGCTGCCGACGTGCGGCACGAGAATCCTTACAAGTCCGGGATCAGAGGCATCGCGGCTTCGTGTCTTCTTCATACGCGAGTGGATTCGGGCGGTCTCAGGCCGGCTCAAGATGACGATCCGACCGGCCGATACGGTGTCCTGCCATGGATCACCGAGCATTCGTACTCGTCCAGCCCGAGTCGACCGTCCTCGTCGGGGCCGCTGAGCTGGTCGACGCGCTCGGCGCGTCCACCGAGGAGTCCGAGCAGGGGCAACGCCGCGTCGTCGCACCGGCGGCCACGACCGCTGGGGCGGCGGGTGAGCTCGTAGCCGCACTCGACTCGCTGGTGACGGAGGGGATCGCGAGCCAGCTCGTCGTCGTCTCACCCGCGCTCGGAGTCGACGAGGCCGTCGCGCTCCTCGGCGAGGCGCTGGTCGGCTTCGACCACCTCGACATCGACGTCGTGACGGCAGGCTCTCCGCTCGAGCTCCTGCGGCCGAACGACGTGTTCCTCCGTTCGCTCCCGGAGACGCCGGCAGACGTGCCCGGCGCGTTCTTTCGCGACTCGTCCGGGTCGCTCCCCAGCGGGGCGTTCGCGGTGGACCCGTGCGCCCCGAAGTACGCGGCGGAGATCGCGTTCTGGCGCGCCACGCTCGACCAGTGGGTCGCCTGGTATCTGGGTGAGGCGTTGCCGCGAGGCATCCTGCCGCCGACGCCAGAGGAGCGTACGACCGAGTTCGACCTCCGCACCAATGCGGCGGTGACGTTCTCCCGCCTCTACCAGGAGACGAAGTACCTGACCGACCTCGGTCTCCACCCTCACGCGTTTCGCGGCAAGCGCGTCCTCGACATCGGCTGCGGCCCGGCCGCGAGCCTCCTCGCCTTCAAGGGCGCGGACCGCCACGGAGTCGATCCGCTGGTCGATGCCTACCGGGAGATCGGCTACCCGCTCGACCTGTGGGAGCGCATGGGGTTCACCTACCACTGCGCCCCGGCCGAGGCGATGCCGCTCGCCGACCACTCGTTCGATGCGGTCGTGTCTGTCAACGCGATCGATCACATAGACGACTTCGCCGGGGGCGCAGAGGAGATCCGCCGCGTGCTGCGGCCCGATGGCAGCTTCCGGATGCACGTGCACTACCACGAGGCGACGGAGACAGAGCCGCTCGAGCTGAACGACGAGGTCTTCCTCGAGCACTACGACTGGGTACCGGGGCTCCGTCGCATCGCCGAGAGCGACTCGAAGGACGCAGGGATCAACCGCGCCGGACCGGGCGAGCTGTACGTCGTGTGGGGAAACCGCTAGCCGTAGGACGTTCTCCGGCGATCAAACGCCTAGCTCGACCGGAACGCGGCCGGATGCCGCTGCCTCCTGCAGCGCCTGATAGTCCCGCTCGTTCTGGTCGGCGTAGGCCTCCGCGAACGAGCCCATTGCGCGGTCGAACGCCTCGCCGTTGCCGAGGTAGGCAGCGATCGCGATTCTGTCACCCGAGCGCGCGTGTGCTCTCGCGAGCGTCCAGCCGCAGATTCGGCCGTACGCCTCGAGCGCAGCCGGGTCCATGAGCTCGACCTCGACCGAGCCCTTCGCGTCCCAGAGCTGCCGGATGTAGAAGTCCTTCTTCTGCCCGTCGATGGTCACGATTCGTTCCCAGCCGAGCATGATGTCGGGCGCCGCCTGCATCATCCGCTGGCCCTCGACGACGCGCTGTCCGTGCTGGGAGTACTGGCTCTTTCCGAGGAAGGGCTCGAGCACCGATGGCTGCGCCTCCTTGAACTGGAGGAACAGCGGGTCGTTATCGTCACGGCCGAGCATGAGCAGGATCCAGGCGCGGGTACCCACGCTGCCGACACCGACGACCTTGCGGGCGGCGTGCGCGTACCGGTAGCTCTCGAGCAGGTTGCGCCGGTCGCGCGGCAGCGTGCGCCGGTACGTGCGAATCATGCGCCGCACGACGTCCTCGAGGTAGTCCGCCTCGGCGCCCGGCAGTACGTCCTCGATCGGAGTCACGAGTGGAGGGTTGCCCACGATCCGTAGCTCGTCGTCGACAGCCCGACACAGCTTGGAGAGCGCTCGCATGCTGTCCTTCGTGTGCGCCCCGGCGACGGTCGTCTCGACGAGCTTCCTCTGCTTGCCGGACATCGCTCGCCCGAGCTGTTCCCCGATTCTGACGACGTCGAGGCGTGCGTACCAGACGTCGATGTTCCGCATCGCCGCGAAGCGCGTCATCGCCTCGCGATACTCACGCGCCGCGGTCGTCACGATCGAGTTGCGGACCGCCTTCGGGAAGCCGCGCTCGCGGGCCGCGACCGCGAAGCTCGCGGCGAGCCGCTTCACGTCCCACTCGAACGGCCCCGGGAGCGTCTCGTCGAAGTCGTTGATGCTGAAGACGTGCTCTCGATCCGGCGCGGCGAAGATCCCGAAGTTGGAGAGGTGCGCGTCGCCGCAGAGCTGAGCGTGCAACCCCGTGCGCGGCCCGTCTGCGAGATCGGCCGCCATCAGGTAGGCACCGCCACGGAAGAAGGTGAACGGTGACGCCAGCATGCGCCCGTACCGGATCGGAGCGAGCTCCGGCAGGCGCGTCTCCGCCTGCTCGTCGAGAAGATCGATGGGGTCTCGGCGCCTCGGCCCCGGCTCGTACGCGGCGTGCGCCGAGCGCGGCAGCTCGCCGCGCGCGGCCCTGCCTCGGGCACTCCGCTCGGCCGGGGTGAAGTGCGGCACAGCTCTCGACCGGGACGAGCTCGATGCGCGCTCGTCGAGTACGTGTCGACCCGGATGGCCGACCTTGTTGTCCACGTTCGCCATCGCTTTGCTCCTCCTGGGTTCCGATCGCTCTCGAGGTCTGCGCCGTCCGGGGTGGAAGTCAGAATGGCCCCGTGGTCGGTCGAGCGCCACTCATTCGGGCGCTCCCCGGATTCTCGGTGAGGACCCCGTGAACCTGTTCTGGGCTGGTCTCATCGTCGTGGTCGCCGCGGCGCTTGCGATCACCGCGATGCTTCTCGTGCGGCGGCGAGCCCCGGCGGGAAGCTACTTCGAGGATGGTGACCGCGCCGCCGGCGTGTTCGGCGTGCTCGCGACGGGCTTCGCCGTGCTTCTCGGGTTCGTTGTCTTCCTTGCGTTCGAGAGCTTCGACACCTCGCGGAGTGGCGCCGAGACGGAGGCGCAGATCGTGACGGAGCAGTTCGAGACGGCGCAGTTGTTCCCGGTCGCCGTTCGCGCGCGCCTCTCCGGCGAGCTTGTCTGTTATGCGCGAACGGTGATCCACCAGGAGTGGCCGGAGATGCAGGCCGGCACCCTCGGAGACTCCGTCAACCCATGGGGTGACGCCACGTTCCGCACGCTCAGGACCGTAGAGCCTCGGACCGCCTCCGAACAGGCGGCGTACTCCAAGTGGCTCGATCAGCGTTCCGACCGCGAGGATGCGCGCGCCGACCGGACCCACGGCGCCGAGGGGGTGATCCCGGTGCCCTTATGGATCGTGTTGTTCCTCAGCGCGGGGATCATCTTCGTGTTCATGCTGTTCTTCGCCGACAGCGCCGAGCGCGCCATGGTCCAGGCGACGATGATGGGCGGCGTGGTGATCGTGATCTCGTCAACGCTACTGCTCCTCTGGTTCCTCGACAACCCGTATCAGGCCGGTGTCGGTGGACTCCGGCCGGTCGCGATGGAGCGCGGCATCCGGATCCTCGACCAGGAGGCAAGGGTCGTAGGCGGGAAGATCACGATCCCGTGCGACGCACGAGGGAACCCGACGGGCTGAGCTGTGTACATCGTCCGCGCCAGGCTGACGCCGCGGTGATCGGCACGGCCGTCGCCGCCGTCGCGCTGACCCGCGGTCCCGTGGCCGAGAGCGTGAGGCAGCGCAGCGCCATCATCTCGTTCCGCACGGCGGCCCGGGACCACGCGTTCGTGGTCCTGCAGAACGGCACCCGCATCGACGCCGGCACGGGCGTCGCCCACGTCGCCAGGCTGAGCCGCCTGACTCCGGGGACGCACTACACCTACACGGCCACGGCAGACTCCAGCGTGCTCGCCGAGGGCACGTTCCGCGCCGCGCCGGTGCGCGCCGCCAGGTTCACCTTCGCGGTCGTCGGCGACTTCGGCAGCGGGTCGGCCAACGAGACGGCGGTCGCCTCGATGATCGAATCCTGGCACCCCGACTTCGTGCTCACGGTGGGCGACAACGCCTACCCGCTGGGCTCGGCAGCGCTGCTCGATCGCGACATCTTCGGCCCCTACGCAGCGGTCATGCGCGGGTCGGCCTGGTTCCCGGCGCTCGGTAACCACGACGTCAAGGCGAACGGCGGGAAGCCCGAGCTCGACTCGTTCCATTCGCTCGGAAACGAGCGCTGGTACCGCTTCACCTGGGGGAGCGCCGCCGTCGTGGTGCTGGACTCCGACGTCCCCGTTGGCCCCGGCTCGCCGCAACTGCGCTTCGCCCGCCATGCCCTGGCGCTTGCCTCCTGCTTCCGCTTCGCCGCCTGGCACCACCCGCCCTGGGAGCCCCCGGGCAGCGGCATCTCGCCCGGCCTTCGCCGCAACATCGTGCCGCTGGTGGAGAGAGACGGCGTGCAGGTGGTGTTCGACGGCCACCTACACGCCTACGCTCGAAGCCGGCCGCACCATGGGGTGCTGTACGTGACCGTGGGCACGGGAGGAGCCGAGCTGAAATACGACGCTCGCGCCCTGACGATCCCGTCCGCGCGCATCGTCCAGGGCCACTACGGCGCCCTCCGGGTGGACGTCGCCGGTCGCACGGCGCGCTTCCGCTACCAGACGGTCGACGGGAGAGTGCGCGACGACTTCCGTCTGAGGTGCTCCTAGCGACGCCGACGGAAACCGCGCTCTCAGCCACTTCCCGCGAAGCCCCTCAGGGACTCGAACCCTGCTGCCGGAACCCCGGCCGCGTCCGTGGCGCGGCCGGGATTCCGAGCAGGAACTACGCCGATACGGGAATCGAGCCCGCCTCCGGGGCAGTCGACGGCTCCGGATGCTCGACGCGCGGAAGCCACTCGAGCCAACGCGGCAGGTACCAGTTCGCGTCTCCCAGCAGCTTCATCGTCGCGGGCAGGAGCACGGCGCGGACGATCGTGGCGTCGAGGAGAACTGCCGTTGCCAGCCCGACGCCGAACTGCTTGAAGAACAACATCGAGAGCGTTGCGAAGATCGCGAACACGCTGACCATGACCATCGCGGCGCTCGTGACGACGCCGGCGGTGGACTTGATCCCGTGTGCGATCGCCTCATCGGTGCTGGCACCGCGATCGTACGTCTCCCGGATCCGGCTGATGATGAAGACGTGGTAGTCCATCGAGAGCCCGAACAGGATCACGAACAGCAACAGCGGCACCACCGGGTCGATCCCCGCGGTGGAGCTGAAGCCCAGCAAGCTCTTGCCGAAGCCGTGCTGGAAGACGAGCACGAGCACGCCGTACGCCGCGGCCACCGACAGCAGGTTCAGCAGGATCGCCTTGACCGCGATGACGAGGGAGCGGAACGCGACCAGCATCAGTGCGAACGCCAGCAGGAGCACGAAGGCGACGACGATCGGCGTCTTCGACTTCAGCTCATCGGCCTGATCCTTCCATTGCGCCGTCAGGCCTGTGACGCCCGCCTCCGTGTTCGGGAGGGTGCCGAGCGTCGCCGGGATGATCACGTCGCGCAGCTCGGTGAGCGACTCGTTCGAGGCGGCGTCCGTTCCCTTTCCCTTGATCGGGACGGTGATGTTCGCGACCGTCGCGTCCTTGTTCACCGCGACGGTGATCGGCTCGTACATGCGGCCGCTGGCGAGCGCCCGCTGCTCGAACCGGCCGATCGCCCTTCGCACCGACGGCGCGTTCACGTTCGGCGCCTGCACGACGACGCTCGCCGGGAGCGCGGTGCCCGGGAACGCCTGCTGCATCCGGTCGTACGTCTTGACGACTGTGAGCGACTGCGGGAACGTGTCCGGTCCCGGTGTGGAGATGTGGAGCTGGAGCGCAGGTGCCGCGAGCGCCAACATGAGTCCGCCGGCAGCGAGTGCCGACAGGCCGGGCCGGCGCAGGACGCGATCGATGATCGCCCCCCAGATCCGCCCTTCCCCGTCGTCGCGTCGAAGTCGGCCGATGAACGGAACGCGCAGCCGGTCGACGCCGTCGCCGAGCCTCGAGAGCAGGGCCGGCAGGACCGTCAGCGAGCCGAGCACGGCGACGGCGACCACGAGGATCGTCGCGACGCCGAGCGAGGCGAACGTCGCATCGCCGGTCAGGAACATGCCGGCCATCGCCGCCATCACCGTCAGCCCGGAGATGAGCACCGAGCGACCCGAGGTGGCGGCGGCCGCCGCGAGTGCAGCCTGTGCGCCTCGCCCGGCTGCGCGTTCCTGGCGCTCGCGCTTCAGGTAGAACATCGAGTAGTCGACGCCCACCGCGAGCCCGATCAGCAGCACCATCGCGGAGGCCTGCGGTGCGAGCGGCAGGAGATGGCTCGGCAGCGCGACCAGCCCGAACGTCGCGAAGACGGCGGTCAGCGCAAGCAGCAGCGGAATGCCCGCCGCCACCAGTGCCCCGAACGCCAGAACCAGGATCGCGAGCGTGATCGGGAGCGACAGAGCACCCGCCTTGGCCAGATCGTTGCCATACGCGGTCTCGACCGCCTTGACCCCGCTCGCGTCCCCGAACTCGCCGATGAAGAAGCCCGGGTGAGCGCGCTGGGCCCCGGCGACGGTCGCAAGGACTGGCCCGACCTTGTCGACCGCCTTGGTCCTGTCGCCCCGGATCTCGAACTCGACGAGCGCCGAATGCCCGTCTGCCGCGATCCGGCCGGCGTTCGCAGAAGCGAACGGGGAGCGGACGCTGCGGACGTCGGGCTCCCTCGAGACGCGCGCGACGACATCATGAATGGCGGCTCTGAAGGCCGGATCGGTCGCGTGAAGCGAGTCGCTCTGGATGAGGACGCTCTCACCCGCCGGCTGTTTGAACCCGGCGTCGAGGATCCGGTCCATGCGGCCGGATTGACCCGGCCCGGTCGTGTTCGGATCCGCGTCCTTCGTACCCACCGCCCCGCCGATGGCAAAGGCGACCACGACGAAGGCCAGCCAGCCGAACGTCGCCGCCTTCCAGTGAGCGGCGCTCCAGCGACCCATGCTGGCTGCCAGGTTGGAGTTGTGTGTTCCGCGTGCCATCTCGTTCCTCCCTCGGTGGACGTGTCAACACCAGCGACGCTACGAGCGCGCGCTGCTGCAGTCGTCGGAGCGAGGTCGGATCGACGCTCGTACCAGCCGATGATTCGGTGTCCTACTCAGGTAGGAGGTCGGCGGCGCGGGCGAGGAGTACGTTTGCCACGTGGGTCGGATCCGATACCTCTCGCGGCACTACGTGTTCGACTCGCTGGTCGCGCTCCTGCTGGTCGCGGCGATGCTCGAGGTGCTGGTTGGACGCAACTCACCGGCTGCGCCGCGCACGACGCTGTGGTTCGTCCTTCCGGCGATCGCGGTCCTGGTACTGCCGATCCTCGCCCGTCGGCGCTTTCCCTTTGCGCCGGCAGCGCACTGGGCGCTGGCGGCGGCGATCGCCTTCGTCGACTGGCGGCTGATCCCGTACGCGATCAGCATCTTCGTGGTCGGGCTCGTAGCGGCGTTCCTGCTCGGGAACCTCCGCGACCCCGTGCAGGCAGCCTTAGGCCTGGCCTTCGTGGTCGCCGGTCCGGTGATCGTCGTCTACAGGATCCCCGGACACTCCACCGCGGAGCTCATCTTCATCCCACTCGAGTTCGCCATCAGCTGGGTCGCGGGCTTCGCGCTCCGCGAGCGCACGGAGCAGGCCCAGGCGGCGGAAGGGCGCGCTGCCCAGGCGGAGCGGGATCGCGACGCGGCGGCGCGTGTCGCCGTGGCCGAGGAACGTGTGCGGATCGCACGGGAGCTCCACGACGTCGTCGCCCACGCAGTGAGCGTCATGGTGCTCCAGGTCGGCGCGCTGCGGCACAAGCGGTCCGACGCGCCGGCCGAGGACCGCGAGGCACTCAGGAGCGTCGAGCACATCGGTCGCAGCGCACTCGCCGAGATGCGCGGTCTGCTGGCTGCGATGCGTCGCGACGGAGACGAGGCCGAGTTCGCTCCGCAGCCTGGCCTGGACCGCCTCGACACGCTGCTGGAGGAGGTCGGACGCGCCGGCCTGCCCGTCCAGTTACATGTCGACGGCGTGCCGGTCGAGCTCCCACGGGGGATCGACCTCTCCGCCTACCGGATCGTCCAGGAGGGCCTGACCAACGCGCTCAAGCACGCGCGCGCCAGCAACGCCGAGGTGACGGTTCGCTACCGCCCTGACGAGCTGCACATCGAGATACGCGACAACGGCGAGGGCAGCGTGTCGAGCGACGGCCTCGGCCATGGGCTCGTCGGCGTCCGCGAGCGGGTCAAGATCTACGGCGGTGAGATGAGCGCCGGCACCGCGAACGGGAGCGGCTTCATGCTCCGCACGCGCCTTCCGCTCGGCGGCGAGGTCCGATGACGATCCGCGTGCTCCTCGTCGACGACCAGTCGATGGTCCGTGCCGGCTTTCGCATGCTTCTCTCCGGCGAGGACGACATCGAGGTCGTCGCGGAGGCGAGCAACGGGCTCGAGGCGGTCGAGAAAGCGGCCCGCTTCCGGCCCACGGTCGTGCTGATGGACATCCGCATGCCCGAGCTCGACGGGCTCCAGGCGACACGGCGGATCATCGCAGTCGATGACGCGGCGCGGATCCTGATCCTGACGACCTTCGACCTCGACGAGTACGTGTACGAGGCGCTCTGCGCCGGCGCGAGCGGGTTCGTGCTCAAGGACGACCCGCCCGAACAGCTCCTCGCAGCGGTGCGTACCGTTGCCGGCGGGGAGGCACTGCTCTCCCCCACCATCACGAAACGCGTGATCAAGCAGTTCACGCGCATCCCCCACGTCGTGCGTCCGAAAGGACTCGACGACCTGACGGAGCGCGAGCTCGATGTCTTTCGCCTGATCGCCGGCGGCCTCTCGAACGTCGAGATCGGACGCGAGCTCTACATCAGCGACACGACCGTCAAGACACACATCACGCACATACTCCAGAAGCTCGACCTTCGAGACCGCGTACAGGCAGTCGTGCTCGCGTACCAGACTGGACTCGTCGACATGAACACGCGGCGGCAGTGATGTCCGCGTCTCGTCAGGAGTGCAGGGACGAGGTCGGTTCAGTGCGGGGCGAGCTGCCCGTAGAAGTAGGACGCGGTGACTCCGCCGTCCATCAGGAAGTCGCTGCCGGTGATGAACGCGCGGTCGCGACCCAGGTCGACTGAGGATGGTCTCCGAGGAGGCCTGGCTGGGTGATACACCCGCTTCGTGGATGACACCGCTGACGTCGCCGAACGTCGTGGCTGTCTCGACGAGCGCGTGAACCGACTCGCGTGACGACACATCGACGGCTGCCACGCTCACGTCGAACCCGGCGTCTCGCATCACCTCAGCCGCGGCGTCCGCGTTCGCCCGCCGGCCGTCGGCCAGCACGACGTGTCTCCCGGTGCTCACGCGCCGGCCGATCGATCCGGCTCCGATGACGACCATGACCTCGCTCATGGCGACATCTGCTGCTCTTGCGGCACGAGCATCAGCGTGGCCGCGTGCGCCTCCGTGCTCGTGATGTGATCGAGGATGCTCACCGCGCAGCGGCGATACTTGGCGAGATGGGCGGTGCCGGCCCGGATCCGAGCCTCGTGGCGGCCCTGCGCGCCCCGGGACGACTCGCGCCCGTTGACGGTTCGGACGTAGACCTGCTCGCCGCGCCGGACGACCCACACCGTTACCGGGGCCTGCAGCGTCCCGTCGGTAGCGCGCATGGCGATCTCGAGCTCCTCCGCAGCCGCGGTCGTGCGCAGCTCTTCGGGTGTCCAGGGCATCAGAGCTCGACCATGACCTTGATGGCCTCGCGATCGTTCATCGCGCGGTAGCCGTCGGGTACCTCGTCGAGCGTTGCGATGCGGTCGAAGACGCGTCCGGGCTCGATCGTGCCCTCGAGGACGTCCGGGAGGAGCTCGTCGATGTACGCGCGGGCCGGCGCTACACCACCGGCAATGGTGACGTTTCGGAAGAACGACGGAATCGCGTCGGGAATCGAGTCCTCCTGCGGCGCGCCGACCCGGCCGACGGCGCCGCCCGGACGCGCGATGCCGATCGCAGTGCGAAGCGACTGCTCGAGTCCGACGCACTCGAGCACCGAGTGCGCGCCGAGGCCACCGGTGAGCTCGCGGACACGCTCGACGGCCTCGTCGCCGCGCTCCTCGACGACGTCGATGGCGCCGAACTCGCGCGCGATGGCGATGCGAGCCGGGTGACGGCCGAGCATGATGATCCGCTCGGCCCCGAGTCGCCTGGCGGCTAGCACGCCGCAAAGGCCGACGGCCCCGTCGCCGATGACTGCGACGGTCTTGCCCGGTCCGGAACGTGCGGAGATCGCGGCGTGGTGACCCGTCGCCATCACGTCCGTGAGTGCAAGCAGAGACGGCATCAGCGCGTCGTCCCAGCCGACGGGCAGCGTGACGAGCGTGCCGTCGGCCTCGGGCACGCGCACCGCCTCGCCCTGCCCGCCGTCCACGTCGCCGAAGCCGTACCTGCCGCCGTGGAGGCAGGCGCTCTGGAGACCTTCGCGGCAGAACACGCAGTTGCCGTCGGAGTAGAGGAACGGCGCAACGACGACGTCGCCGGCCTTGACCGTGCGCACCTCGGCACCGACGGCTTCCACGATGCCGATGAACTCGTGGCCCATCTGGCGGCCCTGCTCGTCGTGCTCCATCGTCTTGTACGGCCACAGGTCGCTGCCGCAGATCGCTGCACGGGTGACGACGACGAGCGCGTCAGTCCGATCGACGAGACGGGCGTCGCGAACGCTCTCGACCCGGACATCACCTGCGCCGTGCATCACGGTTGCGCGCATTTCGAAGCTCCTCTTCCCGGCGGTACGCCTCCTGGCGACCATCGACCGGTTGCACTGAAGCAGCCCGCGACAGTCTCTGCCCGGCCCCGTTGATCCGGGTACTGACAGTGCCCCTCGGCGTTCGCAGAGCCGCGCTACGCTCGACATCGTGGACGCAAAGAGCGAGATCCAGGAGTTCCTCACCTCCAGGCGAGCGCGGATCACACCCGAGCAGACGGGCCTGCAGGTCTATGGGGCGCGGCGTGTCCCGGGTCTCCGTCGCGAAGAGGTCGCAATCCTCGCAGGCGTCAGCGTGGACTACTACACGCGGCTCGAGCGTGGTAACGCCAGCGGTGTCTCCGAGACAGTGCTGGAAGCGCTCGCCCGCGCGCTCCAGCTCGACGAGCCCGAGCGCGCGCACCTGTTCGACCTCGCCCGCGCCACGCGTTCGACCGCGGGCACGCGACGCCGGTCGGCACCGAAGCGCGTGCGACCCGGCGTGCAGCGGATGCTCGACGCGATGACGGGCGCGCCCGCGTTCGTGCGCAACGGGCGGATGGACATCCTCGCCGCCAACCGCCTCGGCCTCGCGCTCTACTCCGAGCTGTACGCCGGCCCTCGTCAGCCCCCGAACACCGCATGGTTCGTGTTCCTCGATCCACGTGCGCCCGGCTTCTATGCCGATTGGGAGCGCGTCGCGAACGACGCCGTCGCCATCCTCCGATCGGAAGCAGGCCGCAACCCGTACGACCGCGATCTCTCGGACCTCGTCGGAGAGCTTTCCACGCAGAGCGAGCTCTTCCGGACGCGCTGGGCCGTGCACGACGTCCGCTACCACGACACCGGCGCCAAGCGGTTCCACCACCCGATCGTCGGCGAGCTCCACCTCACGTTCGAGACGATGACGATCTCGGCTGACGCAGGGCTGACGATGTTCGTCTACACCGCCGAGCCGGGATCGAAGTCGGAGGAGGCGCTGAACCTCCTCGCCAGCTGGGCGGCGACGCCCAACGAGGCCGAGCCCGCCGGCGCGCCCGAGCCGGGCTGAACAGCCGGAGCGACCACGCCGCACGCGCCGTGCGGTCGCATTCACACCGATCGGAAGGACATCGACGTGCAGGTCACGAGGAGCAGCCTCGACACCGGCCGTGGACCCGGCGAGTGGTTCACAGGCGCGGTCTACGTCGACACCGTCGCAGCGCCTTCGGGCGCATCGCGCGTCAGCGCCAGCAGCGTCCACTTCACGCCCGGCGCGCGCACAGCCTGGCACACCCATCCAAACGGCCAGACGATCTTCGTCCTCGAGGGCGTCGGGGTGGCCCAGCGACGCGGCGGGCCGGTCGAGGTCATCCGGCCCGGAGACCGCGTCTTCTTCGAGGCCGGTGAGGAGCACTGGCACGGCGCCGCCGCCACCCGGTTCATGACACACATCGCGCTGCTCCAGGTCGACGACGACGGCAACACCGCGACCTGGGGCGACCACGTGACCGACGACGAGTACGCCGCCGCGCCCGCGCTCGAAGCCTGATGAAACAGGGCAACTACCAGCGCCCCGATAACGCAAGGAGCATTGCGTGGAAACGGTGACTCTCAACAACGGACTGGAGATGCCCGCGCTCGGTCTGGGCGTCTTCCAGACGCCCCCGGACGAGACCCGCGACGCCGTGCGTGCCGCGCTCGCGACGGGGTACCGGCTGATCGACACGGCGGCGGCCTACGCCAACGAGCGCCAGGTCGGCGAGGCCATCCACAGCTCCGGCCTCGACCGGTCCGAGGTATTCCTCGAAACCAAGATCTGGATCAGCGACTACGGGTATGACGAGACGCTGCACGGCTTCGAGAAGAGCGCTCGCAAGCTCGGCGTGGAGCAGATCGACCTGTTGATCCTCCACCAGGCGCTGCCGTCGGCCTTCGATCGGACACGCGAGGCCTACCGCGCCCTGGAGACGCTGCTCGCCGACGGCAAGGTTCGCGCGATCGGAGTCAGCAACTTCATGGTGGAGCACCTGAGCGCGCTTCTCGACCACGCCATGGTGGTGCCGGCTGTCAACCAGATCGAGGTCCACCCCTACTTCCAGCAGCGCGACGTCCAGGAGTTCGGCCGAGAGCGCGGGATCCTCACGCAGGCCTGGTCCCCGATCGGCGGCATCACCTTCTACCGCGATGGCCGCCACGGCAGCACGCTCGACGACCCCGTCATCGGAGATATCGCGAGAGCGCACGGCAAGAGCCCGGCCCAGGTGATGCTTCGCTGGGGGCTGCAACACGGCCGCTCGGTCATTCCGAAGTCAACGAAACCCAGCCGGATCGCAGAGAACATCGACGTGTTCGACCTGGAACTGTCGGCTGGCGAGATGGCCGAGATCGACCGCCTGGACACCGGCACCCGCGGCGGCCCCGAGCCGGACGCGATCACGTTGGAGGCTTTCGGCCGCGAGATCCCGGAGGCCTGAGACCCGCCTCCGTCACGCCGCCGGTCTACGTGGTTGCGAGCGCGAGCTCTCGATCGGGAGACGTGACAAGCTGGCAGAACACATGCACGAGCTCGGCGTCGAACTGCGAGCCCGACTCCGTCTCGAGCTCGGCGAGGGCGGCTGCGACGGGCATCGCCTTGCGGTAGGGGCGGTCGGAGATCATCGCGTCGAACGCGTCGCAGATGGAGATGATCCGTGCTCCGATCGGGATTTCCGCGCCAAGTAGCTGATCCGGATAGCCGGTGCCGTCGACGCGCTCGTGACTTGCGCGGATCAGCTCGGCGGTGGGAGCCAGGGCGGGCGCGGCAAGCACGATCCGTTCGCCGATCAGCGTGTGGGTGCGCATGTACGCCCACTCGAGCTCGTCGAGTGGACCGCACTTGTCGAGCAGCGAGTCCGGGATCGCGGTCTTGCCGATGTCGTGCAGCTCCGCAGCGACGTAGATCCGCTCTTGCTCCGTTTCCGAGAGTCCGAACCGCATTGCGAGCTCGCGGGCGAGGCGACCGACGCTGTCGACGTGCGTGTGCAGCGAGTCGCTCCGTTCGCTCAGCACCTGACAGAGCACGTCGCTGCTCTGGCGACCCGCGGAGATGGAGGCGGTCTTCTGCGAGTACATGCGCTGATCGGCGAGGTGCAGCGCCTGCTCGGAGCTCGTCGCTTCCTGTGGGATCCGCACACTGCCGTACGAGCAGGTGATCGAGAATGACTCGCCGGACTCGCAGAGCGCCTCGGCGGCGCGATGGACCTGCTCGTCGTTCAGCGAGCACTCGTCCCCTGAGAGCAGGCAGAACTCGTCCCCGCCCATCCGGTACACGCGGGCGTTGCCCCGGAGCCCCGAGCGGAGATTCTCACCCAGTCTCGCAAGCAGGGCATCGCCGGCCGGATGGCCGAACGTGTCGTTGTACTGCTTGAAGCCATCGAGATCGAACAGTCCAAGCCGTACCGGCTCTCCGGATGTGGCGCGATCGATCCATGTGGCGAGGTCACGCTCGAGGGCTCGGCGGTTGCCGAGGCCGGTGAGCGCATCCTCGAGGGCATCCTGCTGGCTCGCCTCGAGCAGCCTGCCGTTCTTTCCGTAGACGAATCCGAACGCGAGCAGCAAGAGCACGATCGCGGCCGCGGCCCCGAGCGTCACGTGGGTTCGGTCGCGGTCAGCGCGACCGGCGTAGGCGCCAGATGCGTTGCTGAGCAGTGCATTCACGGAGGCCTGCTCGCGGGCCGCGACGCCGGAGAGGCGATCAGCCTGCGCCGGGTACTGCCCCGTCGCCACGCCGATGCGATAGATGTGCTGCAGGGTCGCGATGTTCGCCTCGAGCGGTGCCTGAAGCTGGTCGAGCGCCGCTGGCGGAGCGGCCGAGCGAAGCGCCTCGAGGTCTACTGCGATCTGCTGCGCGCCCTCGCGAAGGAGTCGCTGTGCGAACGCAGGGCTGCCCCCGGAGTTGGCCGTGGCCTTGGAGGGTGCACTTTGCAGGGACGCGAGCTGGAGCCGGATCGAGGCGATCCGAAGCTGCGCGGCCTGGCCGTCATCAGCTCGACCTTGCAGCACGGAGATCGCCCCGATCGATGCGACCCCGAGCAGCGCGAGGAGCGATGCGATGACGAGTTCCCGCCGCCTCACAGGAGCGCCTCCCGGGTGCGCGTGATTACAGCGTGTGGCACAGCCGTGTCATCGACCGATCGTGGACCCTGCCATCCCCCAGACGAACATGCCCGGGCACCCGATCGGGGCGCCAGTCGCAGCGAGAGCGACCGGTCTTGCTCCTGGCCCACTCCTGCGGGTAGCCTCAACCCATGGCTTCGACGCGCGCATCGTTCTTCGTGACCATCGATGATGACCACGAAAGCGCGCGGTCGACGGATCGGACGGAGCGCGGGTGACCGAGGTCGCCACGGCCGCGTCGTCCACGTCGACGGCGAAGGCGCCCACGTCGTACACCGTGGTCTGTCTCGGCGGCGACGGCATCGGGCCCGAGGTGATGCGCGAGGCGATCCGCGCGCTCGCTCTGCTGCCCGCCGAGATCGCCATCGACCAGCGGTCGTTCGGCGGACCCGGAATCCGCGAGTGCGGCGATCCGCTGCCGCCCGCAACGCTCGGGGCATGCCTGGCCGCCGACGCGGTGCTCCTCGCCGCGGTCGGCTCGCCTGAATACGAGCGGGCTGCCGTGCGGCCCGAGCAGGGGTTGCTGCGGCTCCGCAGGGAGCTCGGCGTATTCGCGAACCTGCGACCGGTACGCGAGGGAAGCGTCGACGTGATGATCGTCCGCGAGCTCTCGGGCGGCCTCTACTACGGCCGCAAGGGCCGCACGACGGACGGGATGGCGTTCGACACATGCGAGTACCACCCGTGGCAGATCGAGCGGATCGCTCGCCGCGCCTTCGAGCTCGCTCGCGTCCGACGCGGGTACCTCACCCTGGTAGACAAACACGGGGTTCTCGAGACCTCGAGACTGTGGCGCGAGGTCGTGGACGAGGTAGCGAGCGGATACCCGGATGTCGATGTCGACGCGATGCTCGTCGACAACGCGGCGATGCAGCTCGTGCGCGACCCGAGCCGCTTCGACGTCCTGCTCACCGAGAACACCTTCGGCGACATCCTCTCCGACATCGCCGCGGTGGCGACCGGCGGTGTCGGGCTTGCGCCGTCGGCGAGTCTGTCCGACTCGGGCCCGGGGATCTTCGAGCCGATCCACGGCTCCGCGCCGGACATCGCCGGCCAGGGGTCGGCGAACCCCGCGGGGATGCTTCGCTCTGCCGTCTTGATGCTGGAGCACGGGCTGCAGCGCACCGACCTCGCGCAACTCCTCGATGCTGCGGTGGATATCGCGCTCGGCTCGACGCGGACGCCCGATCGCGGGGGCACGGCGACGACGGCAGAGTTCGGCGACGCCGTCGTCGCGGCGTTCGAGGGAGCCTGACGTCGTGGGCCGGACGCTCGCGGAGAAGATCCTGCTCGCACACGTCGAGGTGGACGATCTCACCCCGGGTGACTTCGTGATGGTGTCCTGCGATGTGGTGATGGCGAACGACCTCGGCGGCCCGCACGCTGCGCGCGAGCTTGTGAAGATGGGCGTCGACCGCGTCTTCGATCGGGAGAAGGTCGTCATCGTTGCCGACCACCTGATGCCGGCGAAGGACGTCCCGTCGGCAGAGCTCCTGAAGACGCTCAAGGGGTGGTGCGACCGGCAAGGCGTCGCCTACTACGACCAGGGGCGGGGCGGCATCGAGCACACGGTGCTCATCGAGGAGGGCTGGGTCGTGCCCGGCTCCGTGATCGTCGGTGCCGACTCGCACAGCTGCACGTACGGTGCGCTCGGCTCCTTCGGCACCGGTCTCGGCGCGACCGACATCGCGGGTGCGATGGCGCTGGGCAGCTTCTGGCAGATCGTGCCCGGCACGATCGCGGTCGAGTTCGCCGGGGCGAAGGGCGCGTTCGTGACCGGCAAGGATCTCATCCTCGCGCTGATCGCGGAGATCGGTGTCGCCGGCGCGACGGGGATGGCCCTCGAGTTCGTCGGCGCGGGCGCGGCGGCGCTGTCGATCGACGAGCGAATGGCGGTCTCGAACATGGCCGTCGAGGCCGGCGCCGACACCGGCCTGTTTCCGGCCGACGAGGTCACGGCGACGTACCTCGATGGCCGCACCGAACGACCCTGGACTGCCGAGCGCTCGGACGGCGACGCGCAGGTGGCCGCACGCGTGCGCATCGACCTCGACCGGTTGGTGCCGCTGATCGCGCTCCCCCATTCACCGGGCAACGTCGTCCCGGTGGCGGATGCGGTCGGCCGCAAGATCGACCAGGTCTACATCGGCAACTGCGCCAACGGGACGATGACCGATCTTCGTCAGGCGGCCGAGGTGCTGGCCGGTCGCAGCGTTCACCGAGACTGTCGCGCGATCGTGGTGCCGGCCTCGCAGAAGATCTACCGCCAGGCGCTCGCCGAGGGTCTGCTCGACACGTTCGTGGAGGCGGGGTGCGTGGTGATGACGCCGACCTGCGGCGCCTGTCTCGGTGGGCACAGCGGCGTGATCGCGGCCGGCGAGAGCGCCATCACGACCACGAACCGCAACTTCAAGGGCCGCATGGGCTCGGGCGAGGCGTTCGTCCATCTCGCAAACGCCTGGGTGGCCGCGGCTGCCGCCGTCGCGGGCGAGATCGTCCACCCCGCCGACGTCGTCGGTAAGGTCGCCGCGTGATGCTCGAGGGCACGGCGGTCGTGATCGATCAGGACGACGTCGACACGGATGTGATGTATCCGGGTCGATTCCTCGGCGTCCTCGACGACCTCGAGATGGCGACGCACCTGTTCGAGGGCCTCGATCCGACGCTCCGCGACCAGCTCGTCGGCGACACGATCCTCGTCGCGGGGTCCAACTTCGGCACGGGGTCGTCGCGCGAGAATGTGCCTGCGGCGATGCGCGCCGCCGGAATCCGCTGCGTGATCGCGAAGAGCTTCGCGCGGATCTTCCAGCGCAACTGCATCAACCTGGGGCTGCTCGCGCTCCCCTGCCCGGACGCCGTCACCGCCGCCCGGCGCGGCTCTCACGTCCGGGTCGAGGTCGAGTCCGGCACCATCGACGTCGACGGCGACGCCTTCCATGCGGTCGCGCTGCCGCCGTTCATGGTCGAGCTCGTGCGGCTGGGTGGTCTCGCACCCTGGATTCGTGCCGGAGCCGCCGGTGCGTGAGCCTCACGTCTTCCCGCTCGACGAGTCGCCGTTCTCGCCGGATGTTCCGCCGCTCGAGCGGCGGCGGCGCGTGCTGGAGGTCGGCGCGGATGTCGTCACGGACGAGGCCGGCCTGGTGATCGACTTCATGTCCGAGGCCGACGTCGAGGGAGTACTCAGCGACCCGCGCTTTGCAGCGGTCGCACTGCCGACGCTCCAGCTCTCAGGCATCGAAAGCGGCCCGCTCTGGGATCTGTGGTCTCATCTGATGTTCGCCAAGGACAGCGAGGAGCACAAGCGCATCCGCGGCGTCGTCAACCGCGAGTTCACGCCCAAACGGATCGAACGGCTCCGCCCCGACTGCAAGCGCCTCGCCAACGGGTTGTGTGACGCGATCCCGGTCGGAGAGCCGTTCGATCTCTGGTCGGCGTTCGCGGTGCCGTACGCGGGCCGTGTCACCTGTCGTCTCGTCGGGATCCCGGAGGCCGACGCCGAGCGCGCGAGCCTGTGGGCGTTCGACCTCGTGCGGGCGTTCTTCCCGTTCATGAGTGCCGAACGGCGTGAACGGGCCGAGCGCTCGGCCGTCGCGATCCTCGACTACATGGACGACCTGCTCGCCCGTCGGCGGGCGGAGCCCGCGGACGACGTCGCCTCGCTGCTCGCGACGAGCCCCGCAGCGCATGCGCTCACGCCGGACGAGACGCGCGCGCTTGCTGCGAACATGGTCTTCGCCGGGCTCGAGGCGACGGCGAAGGCGGTGTGCACGGGTGCATACCTGCTGGTCACACACGGCAAGCTCGCGCCGCTCGCCGAGCGGCCCGCGGCAGCCGCAACCGCCGCGACCGAGGTGCTCCGCTTCGCCCCACCCGCGCAGAACGTCGCGCGGCTCACCGCGCATGACATGGTCTGCCAGGACGTTCAACTGCGCGCCGGGCAGGTCGCCTCCGCCAATATCGTGGCGGCCTGTCGCGACCCGAAGCGCTATGCGAACCCCGACGAGCTCGACCTCGACCGCGAACCGGGTAAGCAGCTCGCATTCGGCGCCGGCGCCCACTACTGCCTGGGCGCGGCCCTCGCGAGGCTCGGCCTGAGTGTCGCGTTCGAGACGCTCGGCGGCCGCTTCCCCGACCTCGAGCTCGTCGGCAGCGACGGGAACGTCGAGTGGGACTACGAAGGCTTTGCGGGCGTCGTGCGGCTCGACTGCTTCGTTCCACGCTGAACGGGCCCTCGATTCTCGTCGTCGAGGTCGGCGACGGGCGGGCAAACCGCTTGCAGGCACTTCATCGGAGCCCCGCGGATGTCCGCCGTCTGCGGAGCCGCTGGAACTCGACATAGCGAACCCCGCGAAGATGACCAGACGTCCCTTGCCGGGTGTCCAACACTGCGAGCGACCGGTAAGATCACTTCCGTCCCGCGAGCAGGTCTGCATCAGCGCGTGCGATTAACTCATCGAGCGTGTCATTCTCGTTCGACTGGGCGAGTCCGAAGCTGAGCGAGTACTCCGCGTCGACGGCGGCGAGCGCGTGACAGATCTTGAGGAAGGGGCGCGTGCCTCGGGTGCGCCTATCGGGCATGCGCAGGAACTCGTCACCGCCGTAGCGCACGATCACGTCGTAGGGACGGAGGTTCCGATCAGCTCCTGCCGACCAGTCGCAACAACGCGTCGCCGCGAGGTGCCCCTGCTGTCGTTGATCTGCTTGAGCCCGTCGACGTCAACGAAGGCCAGCATGAGCACAGCATTCTGCCGGCGACGTGTCCGCACGAGCTCGCGCGCGATCTCATCGAGTCCAAGGAACCGCGTGCGCGTGGCCGTCAACTGATCCGTCGCCGCCTCCTCCAAGAGCTCGGCCGATTCCCGGCGAAGACGCAACGCCTCGTCGCGCTCCCGCGCTGCGATCTCTCGATCTGCCGCTGCCCGTTGGCGGTCCTTGGCGGCCCGCTCGCGATCGGCGGCGGCCCGCTCGCGATCACGTGCGCCGCGCATCACGATCTCCTGCCAACTCGAGCCGGCGTCGGTCTCCTGATCGCGCCGAAGCGCCTCCGCATCGCGAATCGTCGCTCCCACGTCTCGCAGTGTCGCGGCGTGGTCGCGCTCGCTCGCCGTGTCGGTTCTTTCCCGACCCACCCCGCGCCGGCGGGCGGAGACTTCCGAACGGTCGCCGGTGGCATGCGCACGTGCCTTCGTCGTGCGTTCGTACGTGGCGCGATCAGCGCCGCCCGCAACGTCTGCGTCGGCCGCGTCCTGATCTTTGTTCGAGCTCTCTTGATCTTGATCGCTCACCGACTGATCACGATCAGACGCCGTCTGATCGTGATCGCTGCTCGTCTGGTCGCGGTCGGAGGCCGTCTGGTCACGATCACTCGCGGTCTGATCCTCGAACGGCGCCGGATCAGCATCCATAGGAAGCCTCGATCGGCGCTGGGCGTCCGAGGTAGAACCCTTGAGCAAAATCGACGCCGTACTCCTTTAGAAGGGCCAGCGTCTCGGCGTCTTCGACGCCCTCGGCAATTGTCTGGCACCCGAAGTCAGCCGCCAAACCGACGATCGCCTTTACCAGGTGCTGGTTGGCCTGATTGGTGGTTAGGTCCCGGACGAACTCGACGTCGATCTTCAGATAGGTGAAGGGCAGGTTCTTGAGGTAGGTGAACGTTCCGAATCCGGTACCGAAGTCATCGAGCGCGAGCGGACAGCCAACCTCGCTCAAACCGCGCGCGAATGCCTCGCCCGCCTGAGGGTTCTCCATCACGACAGTCTCGGTAATCTCGAAGACGATGTTTGATGGATCAGCGTTCGCATTGCGCAGCTCTTGCTCGATCAGGGGAAGCAGGTCCAGATTGCTGATCGACTCCGCCGAGAGGTTCGCTTCCACGCGGTGACCGCCGGCAGCCAAGCCGACCGCTTGACGAATCACCCAGCGATCGATCTCACCCATCAGCCCATACTTTTCAGCTGCCGGAAGAAAGCTCCCGGGCAGGATCAGATCGCCGCCCGATCCAATCATTCGTAGAAGCAGTTCCTGGCTCGGTTGCCCACCCGCGAGAGCAACGATCGGCTGTGAGTGGAGCACCAACCTGTCTTCATCGAGTGCGTCCCTGATCCGACCGACCCACGCGAGCGTGTCCAGCCCGCGCCTGACCCGGTCTTCGTCGGCTTGCTCCGCACTCGTATCGCGAAATACGACGACAACACCGCAGATCGTCGTCCCGTCCAACAGCGGCGCGGCCGAATAGGCGACGGGACAGATCGCGCCGGCCTTGCATGTGAACGCGTCGTGGGCCATGCGTACGGGCCGCCCCTCGATCCTCACTGCCAACAGCGCGCAATCCTCATGAGGATGCGGCGATCCGTCTGCATTCTGGAAATGGATGGCGGTGTGCATGTCTTTGCCGCGCAGTTCCTCCTCGGTCCAGCCGAGAATCCTCGAGGCTGCGGAGTTCATGAATGTCAGGCGGCCCGCGCCGTCGAGCGTGTAGAGCCCCTCCACCATGGTTTCCGTCACGGCCGAGTGAAAGTAGTCGGCCTCCCTACGGTCGGTGATGTCGACCACGACAACACCGACTCCGATCACCTCGTCGTCGATGATGACCGGGTAATAGCTCGCGAGCCAGTGACGGCGATCACCCGTCTCACCCCGCTCGCGATCGACCTCGAGGTTGACCACGGGCTCACCCGTGTCAAGCACACTGCGGTAGACAGACTCCATCTGCGACCAGACATCCGGGACCACCTCGGCGACGGTGCGGCCGAGCTGGTCCTCGAGCGGAGAGCCGTTCACCGCGGCAAGGGCTTGATTGATGCGGACGATCCGAAACTCACGATCGACGAAGGCAAAGCCCACCGGTGCAGTCGACTGGAGCGTTTCCATCAGCGTCAGTGACTCCTCCGACTTCCGCATCGCCTCGGCGAGCTCCGTGACGTCCTGAACGCAGCCGATCAGCCGCGATGGACGACCCTCGGCCTCATCCGCCACTGCGGCATGGGAGCGTAGTGACCGCACGCTGCCGCCGGGCATGGTGATTCGATACGTCACGTCGGGGAGGATCCCTACAGCTCTTGCCGCCTCCAGCTCGCGCTCCACACGCTCGCGATCCTCGGGATGTATTCGCCCAACGACGTAGTCGGGGGTCGGGGTGATCTCTGCTGGCTCGAGGCCCAAGAGACGGAACATGTTGTCCGACCACAGGAGCACGTCCGCCTCGAGGTTCCAGTCCCAACTCCCAGTTTGTGCGAGCTGCTCGGCTCGATCCAGGACAAGACGCTCGGGCGGTGGCTGACCTCCGTCATGTGAGATCGGATGATCACGGTCGCTCGGCGATGCACCCGTATCGGCGTTGAGCGTTGTGATAAGCGTCCCACTCGAGATGTCGTCCGGCTTCCCGCCGAACCATGCGGCCCTCCTCACACTAAACCAGGACCGACCCCGTTCGCTATCGGCCGACCGGCCGATCTTGGGACGAATTGACAACTACTCGACCAATCCGGATCGCACGGCCTTCGCCACGGCCGCCACACGATCCGGAACCTCAAGCTTGGCGTAGACATGCTCGAAGTGAGTTTTTACAGTTGACCGGCTGATCGTCAGCCGCTCGGCAATCTGCGCCGCCGAGTTGCCCCGAGCCGCGAGTTGGAGAATCTCGAGCTCGCGGGGCGTCAGCCGAGCGCTCCCAAGCTCACCCCGGTGATGTTTGAGGAACTGGCCCAGCTGGTGGCCGATACCGACCAGCGAGCGCATCAGCCGCTCGCTCGGCTCGGCGTCCTCGCAGGAGTAGAGCTCGACTACCGCGAGCACTTCTTCGCCGTCGAGCACGGCGAACGCCACTCCCCCCCGTAGGCCGGCGGTCTTGGCCTCCTCAGTACGAAGGTAGCCCTGAAACTCACGGAGATCGTTCAATGCGATGGGCGTTCCCGATTTCCATACGCTGCCCGGAAGCCCCTGGCCCTCGGCGATCCGGAGCCTGCGGGTGGCCGCTTCGAAATCGTCCGCCTTGTCGAGGTTCCGTTTGCGCCAAACGACGCGGGCGACCAGCTCCTCGCCTTCTGGCACCCAGAGAACCCCGACCACGCAGTCCAACGCGTCGGCGAGCCTCCGAAGCAGATTCTCGACGCCCTGACCGAAGGACTCCCACTGAACGATCGCTTCCGAAACGGCGACGAGGGCCGTGATTTCGCTCTCGGTGCGGCGCTGGTCGGTGAAGTCCTGCACCGTACCCAGGATCTTGTGCGGCTTGCCCTGCTCGTCGATCTTGGCCAGCGTGGAGCGCAGATGCCGAGTTGAACCGTCGGTGCGTACGATTCGATACTCGTAGCGATGAGACGTGGGCCCCTGCCTCACCCGCTCGACCTCCCGCTCCTGCAGCTCCCGGTCGTCGGGATGGGTCATCTCCCGCACCAGTTCGACGGACGGCGTCGCCGAACCCGGCTCCAACCCGAATAGCCGGAACAGGTTGTCCGACCAGAGGAGCTCGCCGGTTTCAGGAGTCCACTCCCAGCTGCCGATCTGCGCGACGCGCTCAGCCGATTCCAACAGCGCCCTCTGATCGTCGGAACGAGACGAAGCCCGCGACGAGCCGTTACCGCTCGATTCCATGGCAGACCTCCAAACCGCGCAGCGCCCGTCCGCGACCCGACCGGAGCACCGCGCATAGCCTAGCCGCCGCCAGCTTTGCCCACCAGGATCTGAACGAGCCGCTCGTCCTCGTCCTCGGCGACGCGCCAAGGAGGGAGTTCGCGTGGAGGTCGCGCGTCTGCCGGGGGCTTCAAGGGCACCGTTATAGCCGCTCGTTCCAGTTGATTACTGGCTTCCGGCGCCCTGCCTCGAACCGAGCGGTAAAGAGGTGGTCAGGTTACGTTCGCACCTCTATAAGCGAGAAGCCCTCTCAGGGACTCGAACCCTGGACCCCCTCCTTACCATTTCGGCGAAGGAGATTGCGGAGGGTCGCCGCTAGCTGAGGATCTCGCTGATTGCAGCCATTCTTGGGCTGGCGGGTTGCGGTTGGTTTCAGGCGTTGGTTGACATCGCGTTGACATCGAGAGGCGGCCGCCGTAGCCGTCCGCGATCCGCCCGCGGAGTTCGTGGCGTCGCCGGTCGGCTATGCGTGGTTGGGTGTGAGGGCCGCATGAAGCCGATCGAGGAAGGGAACCCGAGCTGCCTTCAGCCTTCGGCGTGCCTCGTCGAGCGTGAACCATTCGACGCGGTCGATCTCGGGGAATGCCTCGAAGACACCCGAGTGCGGCGGCCACTCCATCGTGTAGGTGTTGCTCACCGTCGCCGACGGGTCGAGGTCTTCCTGAACGGCCCACCCCAGCACGAGCTTGCCGGACTTCTGTGTGATCTCTCCAAGATCGATGAGCGGACGGTCGGGGACTTCGTGTCCGATCTCTTCGGCGAACTCTCTCCGAGCCACGGCCACCAACTCCTCACCGGGCTCGACCTCGCCCTTGGGGATCGTCCAGTGGCCGATGTCCTTCCTCGCCCAGAGCGGCCCGCCCTGATGTGCCAGGAGCACCTCCACGCGACTCTCGCGGCTTCGCCAGAGCAGGAATGCCGGCACTCGTGCGCCCCGACTTGTCGACCGTCACCGTTACGGCGCCGAGCTTGACCGCTACGCCGAGGCGGCTGGGGTCGAGCGGATCGAGATCGTCGTCGACCCAACGGTCTCTGTGGTCGCCGCTGAACAGGAATCGCGGCAACCGCTGTATGCGACGCCCGGATTTCCGTGCTGCGGCGAGTAGACGAGGGTGTCCGGGTAGAGTCGAGAGGACCTCCGCGTTCACGCCCATCTATCTCGATGTCGTGAATATCGAGATCCCTCGACTACGACAGCGGCGCAGCGGGTGTGCCTTCTGTCGGGACTGAGGCCGCCGGGCGCGGCGATTGCGGGCTTCCGTGTGGCAGACATATCCGAGTGTCGAGTCGATCGTTGTCCTTGACCACACGTGCGTTCCGGCCCTCGACTCGCTCTTGGGGTGCCGAGGTCGCCGTGACGCCGACGGGCGTTGCGCCTGTGGGCCTCTGACAGCGCACGTGAGGTCCGGCTTGGCGGCTTCGGGCCGGGCTGCGCCTCACAGGTGATCCAGTCGGCGATGCGGGCCGCTTCTGAATCTTGTGCCTTTCCTTGCCAAACCTTGGCCTGCCCCTCTCCTGCTCTTTGGGGACGCGGCCGTACGGTGAGGACATCTACTCAAGGAGGTCACGCATGATCAAGTCGAACCGGATGCGCGGTTACCTGATGATCCTGGCGGGCGGCACGGCGCTCGCGCTGCCGGCCGGCGAGGCCGCCGCCGCTCCTGCGAAAAGTGCGAAGTTCACGGGCCCGACAGTGCCGGCACACCAGTGGGGCACGGTCACCGTCAACGTGACGATGAAGACGACCGGCGCGAACCACAGGTTCACCGATCTCGGCGGCGGCTACACGTTCCACACCTCGCGTTCGCAGTACATCATGTCGCAGTCCCTCCCGATCCTGCGGCAGGAGTTCTTAACAGCGCAGAGCGCCAGGATCCAGAACGTCTCAGGCGCCACCTACACGAGCCAGGCCTTCATCAAGTCGCTTCAGGCCGCGCTGCTCAAGGCCCACGTCTGACCACCCTGCACGCACACACAGAAGGAGATTCAGCAGATGACACGCGCCCGGATAACAGCTCTCGCCACAGCAGCCTTCCTGGTCGTCTTCGCCTCGGCCGCTGGTGTCGCGTCGGCGGCCAACGCAACGCTCGCAGCGCAGTCGCCGGGTATCGCACTCTCGGCCGGAGGCGAAGACGACGGCGGCTCGCTCGGCAAGGTCGTGCACGGGACGATCGGCGGCACACGTCCGAGCACGAGCGCTGCCGGCAAGCTTCGCTCCCTCGGTGGAGGGGACGAAGGCTCGGGCTCCGATGACGGCGGCTCGCTCGGCAAGGTCGTGCACGGCAAGATCGGCAGCGCCCTGCCGAGCAAGAACTCCGCCGCCAACCTCCGCTCCAGCCGCGCTTCCGACTAGCCGGTGAGCACCGGGCAGCAACACCAGTCCTACCGGCCCAGATCCCCTCTCGAGCCCTCGCCGTCCCGGCCCGCGCCGGGGCGGCAACCCGCGACCGCGAGGCGACCGGTAGGGCGGGCACGGCGGCGTCCTGGGGGCCTGCAGCAACGGCTCAGCGTCACCGCGCTGAGCGCGTTCCTGATCGGGAATGCCGTCCTGATCGTCGTGATCTGGGGCGGCGGCGGCGCTGACGGTCTCGGCTACCACTGGCACAACCTCACCTCCGTGCTGCTCGGGCTCGGGCGGATCACCGCGCTTCTCTCCGGGTACCTGGCCTTGATCCAGGTGCTCCTTCTCGCACGGGTCCCTTCTCTCGAACGTCTCGTCGGTTTTGACCGCCTGACCATCTGGCACCGCTGGAACGGGCACGCGGTCCTCGATCTGATCCTCGCCCATGTCACATTCTCGGTCTGGGGCTACGCGAGGCAGGACAAGCACTCGTTCCCGCGCGAGTACTGGAACTGGCTCACCTTGCCGCAGCCGGCGAAGACCGCTGCCGCGACACACGCCGGGAGTATCGGAGGCGGGAGTGGGACTGGCGGAACGATCTCGGGTGCAATTCCATCGGCAGGGATCCCGAAGCGCACGGGACTTGCGGCCGGTCTTGCAACTTCCCCGTACCCCGGCATGATCACCGCAACGATCGGCACCGCGCTTCTGATCGCCGTCGTCTTCAGCTCGATCGTGATTGTCAAGCGCAAGCTCCCGTACGAGTGCTGGTACGCGATCCACCTCGCCGCGTACGCGGGGATCGCGCTCTCGTGGTTCCACATGATCCCGGCCGGCAACGAGTTCGTGATCGACACGGTCGCGGCCGACTACTGGCGCAGCCTGTTCGCCGGCGTGCTCGCGATCGTCGTCTACTACCGGGTTGTCCGTCCGCTCCTCCGCTCCGCGCGTTTCGATCTGCGGGTCACCGAGGTGATCGAGGAGTCAGCGGGCGTCGTCTCGCTCCGGATCGGCGGGCGCGGGCTCGAGCGCCTCCACGCGGAGGCCGGCCAGTTCTTCTTCTGGCGCTTCATGACCAGAGGATTCTGGTACACGAAGCACCCGTTCTCACTCTCGGAGGCCCCCGATGGCGAGACGTTCCGGATCACCGTCAAATCACTCGGCGACCACACCTCGAAGCTCGCGACGATTCCGGTGGGAACGCGCGTGTTCGCGGCCGGGCCCTTCGGTGTCTTCACCGCAGCTGCGAGCGTCACACACATGGCACTGCTGATTGCGGGCGGGATCGGCATCACACCCGTGCGGGCGCTCCTCGAGACGATCGACGGGAACGTCGTCGCGCTGTACCGCGTCACCTCGCCCTCAGACGTCGTCTTCCGCGGCGAGCTCGACGCGATCGCGGCCGCGCGTGGCGCTCGGGTCGAATACCTCGTCGGCGACCACCGCGATCCCGCGGCGCGCCACCTTCTGTCGCCGAGCCATCTCCGAGAGCTCGTTCCGGACATCGACGAGCGTGACGTCTATGTCTGCGGGCCTCCCGGCATGGTGGACCGGATCGTGCCCGAACTGCAGATGGCCGGCGTCCCGCGCCGCCACCTCCACGTCGAGAAGTTCGCGCTGTGAGATCCGGGACTCATCGCGGCGGCGGTCGTGAGCCTGTGAGCCGCTTGGATCGCGAGCTTCCGGGGAGGCGTCGGGTCGCGCAGATCATGGGGATGCCGATCGTCGTCGATATCCGCGACGACTGCGACGAGTTGCCTGTCGAGGAGCTGTTCGACTGGTTCCGGGCGGTCGACGCACGGTTCAGCACCTACCGCGCGGAGAGTGAGATCAGCCGGCTGAACCGGGACGAGCTCGATCTGGGCGAGTGCCATGCCGACGTTCGGGCTGTGTTGGCGCGCTGTGACGAGCTTCGGGAGGAGACGGGCGGCTTCTTCGACGCTCGCTACGCATCGCTGCTCGAGGTCGATCCATCCGGGCTCGTCAAGGGCTGGTCGGTCGACCGCGGCGGCGAGCTCCTCGAGCAGCACGGGATCGCCAACTACTCGATCAATGCCGGTGGCGACATCAGGCTCCGTGGCGGGGCGCTGCCCGACGACACGTGGCGAACCGGCATCCAACATCCCCAGGTCACGAACCGGATCGTCGCGGTCGTCGAGTCCCGCGATCTCGCGCTGGCAACGTCGGGCGCGTATGCCCGCGGTGACCACATAGTCGATCCACACAACCGCCGTCCGGCCTCCGGGCTCCTGTCGGCGACGATCGCCGGACCGGACCTCGCGACGGCCGATGCGCTCGCGACCGCCGCGTTCGCGATGGGCGAGCGCAGCGCAGCCTGGGCCACCACGCTCCGCGGGTACGAGTGCCTGGCCCTTCTCTCCGACGGCACGATAGTCGCGACGCCGGGCTTCCCCTTCGTGCGTTCCAGGCCGGGTCGACCCGCCTCGGTCGACTCACCTGTCCGCTGAGAGCCGGGCCCGCCGATCGACACCGTGCTTCTCGCGCTGCGGCTGCCCGTCCCGGACGTCGTGCGCTGCGCTCTGCGCCGCCGTTGAAAGAGACGAAGACCCGCCGCGCGCGCAGCGTCGGCCTGCTCGCACCGCTCGCGGACGACCTCGCCGCGTGGCACGCGATCACGGCGCACGATGCTCCGACCGATCTCGTCTTCCCGAAGGCCGGCGGCACGCCGTGGAGCGACTACGACTGGCGCAACTGGCGCAAACGCGTGTTCAGGCCCGCCGCCCAAATCGCAGGAGTCGCCGGGATACGGCCCTACGACCTTCGCCACCTCTTCGTCTCGCTGCTGATCAGCGAGGGGCGCTCGATCGTCGACGTCGCCGCGCAGGCCGGACTCGCACCGAGCCTCTCCTACAACACCTACGGCCACGTCCTGTACGACCTCGACCCCACGGAAAAGCCCCGCGCATGACCTGATCCGCGCCGCACGCGACGGACCGTGTTCTCACCGTTTTCCCAGCGCCTGCCAGCCCGACACTCGAGAGGGCACTCGAAAGTCCACATTTGCAGGAGGAACACGAAGCCCTCTCAGGGACTCGAACCCTGGACCCCCTCCTTACCATGGAGGTGCTCTACCACTGAGCTAAGAGGGCGCACGACGCTCGCACTCAGGCGCGCGCCGGCACCGTTCAGATCCTAGCCGACACCGACCATCCTCAACCCGCCAGGGTGGTTCGACCCGGCGTTCGACACACCGTTCCTTGCTCCACTTCCTCGACGCCTGTTACAAGTCTGCCCGAGCACGTCGCCGGGAACCTAACGAGTTCCGTCGTGGTCATGGAGCTTGAAGAGATCACCGGGGAGCTGTCTCGCAATCGACTCCCGATCTGCTCAAAGGAGTCGCCAGCGGGGCCGGTTGATACACCGACTCCGCCAGCTGGCTCTCGATCTGCATCGGCGGCCCGGCGCCCCAGACGCGTGGGGGCCCGCCGCAATCCGCGCGCTGGAGCTAGGCGCGCCCGCCGGCACGAGCCGCAAGCAGCTCGGCGACCCGCTGCGGCTGCGAGAAGCACACCGCATGACCCGACACGAGCTCGACGACATCGTCGGCCCGCGGGGCGAACACCTCGCGCTGGAGCTCGACCGAGAGCGACTGATCCTCGGTGCACACGACGTACGTCGCGGGGATCTCGCGCCACGCGGCCGTCGGAACCGTTTCATGGAACGGCGCCGGCACCTGCGGGCGGAGACGGGCAATCGCCCCGTCCCGCGTCTCGTCGTCGCAGTCGAGGTAGCCCACGCGTGCGGCCCGCTCGAGGTCGGGCAGCGTGCGGCCGTCGTCGAGCACGCGGATCCACGGCGAAGCCCCACCGGTGATCGCGAACAGCGAGTCGCCGGCGTCGGGCATGAAGGCGCAGAGGTAGACGAGTCGCGACACGTCGGAACGGCCCGCGCACGCGCGGGTGATGACCATGCCCCCGTAGGAGTGGCCGCAGACGACGAACGGGCCGGCGCTCTCGTCGAGCACCCGGGTCACGGCAGCCGCATCGGCGGTGAGGCTGCCGTCTGCGTCGGGCTCGGCACCAACGCTCGGAAGATCGACGACGACGGCCCGCACCCCGCGCTCCTCGAGCAGCGGCACGATGCGCTCCCAGACCCAGCTCCCACCCCACGCTCCGTGCACGAGGACGACGGTGGCAGGTAGCCGCGGGCTCACCGACCCTACCCCGCGGCCGAGCCGGCGAGCGGCTTCCCGGTCGCATCGCACGGAATCGGGATGTGCAGCTTCAGCGCGGTCGTCGCGCTGTGCATGCGCGCGAGCGTCGACTTCATCGAGGTTGGCTGGAGGCTGCCGGACCCTGAGTGGTACGGGTTGTCGAAGAAGATGATGACGAGGATGCTCGTGACGAGCAGCGCAGTTACCGCGCCCGCGAACAGCGCCTGCACCCGTTTGCGCTCGCCGCTGTCAGCGAAGAAGAACGTGTACACCAGCACGATCGCGGCGCTCAGGAGCAGGATGTACCACAGCGGGCTCGGGATGACATCCTCGACCCCCTCGATGCGGCTGAGGCGCGCCTGCTCCCGGTCGGAGGTCTGATCGAGCCACTTCGAGTATGCCGCCTGCTGCGCGGGCGTCTTCGGATCGACCGTCGTGAGCGTGCGGAAGAGCGGTACACCCCACGGATTGCGCGTCGGACTCACGCCCTTGCGCAGCAACGGCCACTCCTGGTAGACCACGGCGCGGCCGTAACAGAAGAGCTCGCCGCTCAGCTGAGCTCCGGCGGGTTGCGGCAAGAGCTGGGCGGTCTCAAGCTGCTGGATCACGTCGGTCGCCTCCTGATCCGCGCCGCTCCGCGCGTTGTCGTAGCTCGTGAACGCGAGGAACACGACAAATGCGAGCAGCACCGAGAACGACGTCGCCAGCACGCCGTACACCCCGGCTGCGCGGTCCCCATCGGCGAAGTACCCGCCCTCCGGAGCGCGATGCCGGATGAGCAACATGATCACGATCGCGACGGCCGAGGCGACCACGACCAGCGTGCTGGCGAGGAGCAGGTTCACTGCTCGCGCGATACCCCTGGCGTGCCCGCGCGATCCTCCACCAGCACGTAGACGCTGACGGCGAGCACCCAGACCGGGAAGAGCAGCTCGATCCACGCGACCGAGCCGACGGTCACGAGCAGGATGACGGCGAACACGTACCCGGAGATCGCGAGCCAACGGGGCGCGACGCGTGTACGCAGCAAGATCGTCGAGGTCGAGATGATGAATACCGCCGCCATCCGCATCGCGAAGACCGTCAGGAGCGTGTAGGTCGCGCGCCGTCCCAGGCTCCAGACGCCGGACGATACGAGCGCGGAGCCGTTGTGGCCGGCAGCCGACACGAGTCCTCCCGCGAGCGCTGCCGACGCGAACAGCATCGCAACGAACAGGATGCCGCTGCCCAGGAACACCGTCGCGAAGAACCGATCCTCAGCGTCGCCGATGAGATCGCGCACGACCCCGATGAACCAGAGGAACGCGATGCCCGAGAACGGCACGAGTCCGAGCGCGAAGAGGACGGAGCGCCTCGTCGAGCTGTCCGTCAGCAGCGTGCCTGCGTCGTCCGGACTCGCGGGGATCGCTCGATGAATCAGCACGAGGGCGACGATCAGGAGCACCGAGAAGACGATGCCGGCGAGCGCCGCGGCCCGCGGTGTCCGGACCGCCGCGCTCGTCGCGCTCTCTTGTGGCGCTGCCATCTGAGCGGGGACCGTAGGAGCGGTCGCACCAGGAGACCTCACCTGATCCGTATGAAATCGCGGCCGGGATGGCCAACGGGTTTACGGCGAGGGAGTTCGGCTGGCTGCTCTCCCACCAGGCGGGTCTGCTGGCACGGTTTCGGTGATGCGTGGCTGGACGCGACGGCTTTGCTGCTGATCCGTCTACGCGTGGTCGTTAGGGTCTGCGAGCGAGAACTGCGACCCAGGCCTGGGTGACGTTGCCGCGCTGACCCGCCCACCGCCGCGCCGCCTCGGCTGCGGGGATCAGCTCGGAGCGGTCTGTGTCCGAAGCTCCGCCCGCCGCTCGCTCGAGAAGGTCGGCGATGTAGGCGCCGTAGCCTCCGTACGTCAAGTCCTCATGCGCGAGCTCGTGGACCGCGTAGTCGACGAGACCAGCCGTCGCGACGATCGAAGGCAGGTTGCGACCCGCGTTCGGATCTCCGCCGGCCGATCGCCGCAATCTCAGATGCCAGGTGAGGGCGAGATCTACGTCCGCGGTGCGGGGTTCGATCCGCGCAGCACTCCAGTCTGACGACGCCACGCCGACGATCCCGCCTTGGCGGACGACACGGACGAGCTCGCGCGCTGCCTCGATGGGCCGCGCGAGATGCTCGAAGAGGGCGTGTGAGAACACCGCATCGAAAGCCGCGTCCGCGAACGGCAGCGCGTACGCGCACGCGACCTCGAATCTCGCATTGGTCACGCCGCCGGCGACGGCCACTTCGCGGCTGAGCGACACCTGCCCCGGATCGCCGTCAACACCCACAACCTCCCCGCCCGGCAATACCGCGCGACCGAGTCCGAGAGTGATCGAGCCCGGGCCGCACCCGACATCGAGCACTCGCATCCCTGGACGAAGAGCCTCGACGAACCAGGCAGCTCGCGACTCCGCAGCGCGGCTCGACAGCATGCGCTGAACATCGACGCCAAAGCCCGGCGTGTACGCCTCACCATGCTCCCGCCCGCTCATGTCGGCAAGGGTAGGCCGAGCAACGAGGCAGCAACGGGCGAGCTCCCTACCCCGCCTGACGCGCATGCGAGCCGGTTCCGACATCGGTCGCGGCCGCAACCGACTCGACAAGGCGACCGCTCGCACCCCAGTCATGCAGCGCAGACCCCGGCCAGAAACGAGAACGGGGAGCCCCCAGTTCCCTGGAAACTCCCCGCTATTCAGCACTTATGGGAGCGGTTGGATTCGAACCAACGTAGGCATAGCCAACGGGTTTACAGCCCGTCCCCTTTAGCCACTCGGGCACACTCCCTGCGCACGAACGGCCGCCGTAGCGGCCGTTCTCAATGCTAGCGCAGTGCTTTTCGGTTAGCTACGCGACCGCGTCTCGCAGACCCTGGGCCTCCGGGAGCAGCTCGAGCTTCTTGAGCGTGTTGTTCTCGATCTGGCGGATCCGCTCGCGCGTCACCCCGAATGCGCGGCCGACCTCCTCGAGCGTCCGCGGCGGCTCGCCCGTGAGGCCGTAGCGGAGCTCGATCACGCGCCGCTCGCGTTCGGGCAGCGAGTCGAGCGCGCGCTGGATGTCCTCGCACCGGAGGTTGACCGACGCCGTGTCGAACGGGGACGCCGAGTTCTCGTCGCTGACGAAGTCGCCGAGGGACGACTCGTCCTCCTCGCCGATCGGCTTCTCGAGCGAGACCGGCATCTGCGCCATCCGCAGGATCTCGCGCACCTCGCCCGGCGAGCAGGCGAGCTCCCGTGCGATCTCCTCGGGTCGCGGCTCGCGGCCGAGCTTCTGCACCAGCTGCCGCTCGACGTGCACGACCTTGTTGAGCTTCTCGACCATGTGCACCGGGATGCGGATCGTGCGCGCCTTGTCGGCGATCGCCCGGGTCACTGCCTGGCGGATCCACCAGGTGGCGTACGTGGAGAACTTGTATCCCTTGCGGTAGTCGAACTTCTCGACAGCACGGATGAGTCCGAGAGAACCTTCTTGAATGAGGTCGAGGAAGCTCAGGCCACGCCCGAGATATCCCTTCGCGATCGAGACGACGAGGCGCAGGTTGGCCTCGATCATCGCGCGCTTGGCGATCATGTCGCCGCGCTCGATGCGCTTCGCGAGCTGCACCTCCTGCTCGGCGGTCAGCAAGGAGACCTTGCCGATCTCGCGCAGATACAGACGCAGCGAGTCGAGCGACGGCTCGACGGTCAGATCGAGCGCCGCAACCGGTACCTCCGGCTGGTCGATGGGTCGAACGTCGCTATCGACGAGCTCGACCGCATGCTCGAGCAGGTAGCCGTGGAAGTCCTCCACCTGCTCCTTGCTGAGCTCGACCTCCTCGAGCACCGCGCCCACTTCGTCGAGGGTGAGATACCCCCGCTCCACCCCGAGCTCCGCCAGCTGCCTGAGCTCGTCGACATCAGGAAGCGCGACGTCGACTGTCAGCATTCGCAAGCCTCCACCCCTGCCCCCTTTCCCGGCCGCGCGCATGCGGCGGCCAAGCCCCACGTGGTCACTCGTTGCCCTCGCCTTCGCTCTTCCCCGTTTCGCGAAGTCTCTCACTCGTAACATCTGCGCCGTGTGGGGGGCGATTGTACCCAGGGTGGGTGTCCGGTCAAGGAAAAAGTGCAAGCCGGAACAAAAGTCGCCTCAACGCGGCACGAATTCGCGACGAAAGGCACTGAAAGGTGTTCCGCGGCACTGAAACATCTTGAAATCTGGAACTGCTTGCGCGGGAGCCGCCAGAGCGCCGAGCGCGGTCGGGGGCACCGGCAGTTTCTGTTCGGGGATACTTCGCCGAGATGCCCGAGTTGCCCGAGTTGGAGGCGCTCGCCCAGGCGCTCGACCCCCTCGTCGCCCGCGCCCCCATCAGCGCGCCCCCGTTCGTCCATTTCGCGGTCGGCAAGACCCATGAGCCTCCGTTCGCCGGGCTCGCCGGTCATCGCTTCCTCGGCGCTCGGCGGCGGGCCAAGCGCATGCTGTTCGATGCCGACGACGGCACGACGCTGGTCGTGCACCTGATGACCGCAGGTCGCCTCGCGTTCGTCGAGCCGGGCGCGAAGCGGCCCGGTCCGCCCGTGCTCTCGGTGCCGTTCGAGGATGGCTCGGAGCTCGTCGTCTCCGAGCGCGCCACGCGTCGCCAGGTCAGGGTCGGCCTGTACACGAGCGAGGGGCTCGAGGCGGAGCTCGCGGGCCTCGGACCCGAGCCGCTCGACGACGCGTTCGACGTGGCCGCACTGCGGCGCGCGCTCGACCACGGTGGCCAGCTGCACACGCTGCTGCGCGACCAGCGCGCAATCGCGGGCATCGGGCGCGCATACGCCAACGAGATCCTCCACGCCGCGCGGCTCTCGCCATTCGCGCCGGCAGACCGGCTCGACCCCGACGAGGTCGAGCGCCTGTACGACGCGATCCGCGAGCAGCTCACCGCGGGCATCGAGGACTTCCGCCAGTTCGGAGCGCGCATGGCGCTCGACAAGAAGGCGTCAGGCATCTACCACGTGCACCGCAAGGCCGGAGAGCCGTGCCCGCGCTGCCGCGAGCCGCTGCAACGGGTCGACTTCGCCCACCATGAGATCGTCTACTGCCCCGCCTGTCAGACCGAGGGCAAGGTCTACGCGGACCGGCGGCGCTCGCGGCTGCTCAAGTAGCGGAGAACCGCAGGACGATCAGCTCGTCCTCGCGCCGCACCGAGCCTCCGTGCAGCCGCACGACGGCGAGGGCTGCCATCGCGCGCAGGTCGCCCGTCCCCTCGACAAGCCGCTGGGCCATGACCGGCGGGATCGGGCCGAGCGCGAACGAGCCATCTGCTCGGGTGTCGAGCCTGACCGGCTCCTCGCCTCCGGCACGCGCACCGGCCTCCGAGAGCCACGCCAGCGCAGCCGTCGCACGTGCGCGGTCGACATGCAGGGTGACGTTCTCGCCGGCAATCTCGATCGGCTCACCGCCCATGGCTGCCATCGCATCTGCGACGAGCTCGCTCGACTCGACATCGCTCGGCTCGAGCGTCAGGCGCCCGTCCTCGGCGCGGGCCACGAGCGCGAGGCAGTCGATGAGGCGACCGAGCTCGGCCGTCGACTCGACGACCAGGCTCAGGTAGCGCGCATCCTCGCCCTCGACCGATCCCAGCCGCTCGAGGGTGCGCGCGAATCCGAACGCAGACGCGAGCGGCGTCCGCAGGTCGTGGCATGCGGTGGAGACACGCTGGGGAAAGGCGGCCGCTGCGTCGGGCACCCACTGAGCGTACAGCTCGGGCGGCTGATGTGCCGCTATCGTGACCGGACTCTCGTCCGCTCCAGCCCGGAGCCGCTCACTATGACGAACATCAGACACCACACCGGGATCTCGGCCGCCGCCGACGTCCAGGCGTCCCGCCCGGCGGTCCATCTCTCGCTGAGCAAGGCCGGCGTGACCGGCGTCCACCAGGTCATCCGGATCTGCCACGGCGGCGATGAGACCGTCTACTACGCCGACATCGAGTGCTCGGTCGACCTCGACCCTGCCCAGAAGGGCGTGCACATGTCGCGCTTCGCGGAGCTGTTCGCGGAGGCGATCGAGTCGGTGGTGCTCGGAGAGGCGCTCGCGATCGAGGACCTCGCAGGCCACATCGCGACGCGCGTGCTCGAGCGCCAGGGATCGCTGCGCTCGTACGCGCGCATCGAGGCCAAGTACCCGGTGTCGCGGGTCACGCCGGTCTCGGGCCTGACCTCACAGGAGATCTACACCCTGATCGGCGTCGCATCCGCGACCACGGCCGGGACGCGCCGCGCGGTCGGGGTGCGTGTCCGGGGCCTGAACGCGTGTCCGTGCGCACAGGGGATGGTGCGCGAGCGCGCGAGCGAGCGGCTCTCCGACATGGGCTACGACGCCGAGGAGCGCGAGCGCATCCTCGACGCGATCCCGATCGCAACCCACAACCAGCGTGCCGAGGCCGAGCTGCTCGTCGGCTCCTCGCGCTTCACGCCCGCCGAGGAGCTCATCGAGATCGCCGAGAGCTCGATGTCGGCGCCGATCCTGGCGCTTCTCAAGCGCCCGGACGAGCTCTACGTCGTCGAGCAGGCGCACCTGCACCCGATGTTCGTCGAGGACTCGGTGCGCGCCATGGTGCAGGGCGTGATCGAGCGCTACCCCGAGCTCGAGGACGACGCCCTCGTCGCGGCGCGCCAGGTGAACTTCGAGACGATCCACAACCACGATGTCGTGGCCGAGCGCACGGGGCTGCTCGGCGACCTACGTGACGAGGTGCTGCGCGGCGGACGCGGCGGCGAGCACCTCACGCTCGACGCGTGGCTCGCGCTCACATAGCGCCTGCCTACAGCTCCTCGCGGTGCGCCTCGGCGAGCGCGAACACCGAGTTCAGCACGTAGGCCAGATCGGGACCTGCCAGGTGCTCGGTCGAGACGCGTCCGCACACGCACAGATGATCGCCGGAGTCGGTGAACGACCAGATCCCGTAGAAGGCCCCGGCGATCGACCCGCCGTTCTCGGTCAGCAGCGCCTCGAACAGCTGCTCGCGATCCTCGTCCGGGACGGCGCGGATCGGTGCATACACGTCGAGCACGCGCGGCTGCGGGTAGTGGTGCAGGTGCACGGCGACGAACGAGCTCTCGATCACCCAGTGTCCCGGCGCGAGATAGGTGTAGGACAGGCCCAGACGCCGGAACGCGCCCTCGACGTACAGGTGCGCGGCCTCGCTGCCGTCGTCGAGCGGATCGGGACTGCCGAGCGCGTCGAGCATCGGCTCGCCGTAACGTCGCTCGAAGAGCACCGACTCGATCGCGCAGCGTGCCGTGTCCGTGTCGCCGACGAGCGCCCGACGTCCCGCGGAGCGTGCGCGAGCCGTGGTGTCGAAATGCAGCCGCGCGAGGTGCTCGAGCAACGAGTCACGGTCGGGATTCCGCATGAGATCGCGCTCGATCGCCGCGACGAGCCGGTCGAGATCGGCGCTCGGAAGGTCGCGCACCCAGCCGAGATGACGCTCGCGCCGGCTCACGGTCCGTACCAGGCGACGGAGATCGGGCTCGGCTCGTCGGCGGAAGCGCATGTCCGAAGGGTGACTGATGAGACCATCGATTGGCAAGGCCAATCGATCAAGATCAAGCGCACGCACCGAACGACCGATGCGGATGAGAGACATGCCGCACAAGCCGTTCAAGACCCGGAGCTCCGGCGTCCTCTTCTGGGGAGCCTCCTATCTCACGGCCAGCATCGCCTGGGGGATCGGGCTCGCGGCGTTCTGGCCGCAGGGCGGCGTATGCACGACCTCGTGCGGTGCGCGCATCGAGGCGGGCGCGATCGCCATGGTGCTGCTCGCCGCCGGCGGCCTCGCCGGACTCGCCGTGGCTGTCTGGCTCGGGGCCACACGGCGCACGCGGATCCCGCGACGCCTGGCAGCCGTGCTCGTGGGCATCCTCGTTGCTTCGCTCGTCACCGCCATCGCGCTCGTCCAGTCGGCACCGGGCGCCGACGAGAGCTCGGGGCTCGCAAGCGTGCGCGCGGCCTGGTCATGGGCACTCGCCGTGCCGACCAGCGCCTTGCTCGCGACCGCACTGGTTGCGCTCGCGCGCGAGCGCGTGACGCGGCGTCACGCACGACCGGCTGCCTCAGCCCGCCCCCGGGGCGCCTGACGGATCGCGTCCGCGGCCGCGGCCGAACGAGCGCACGCGCGGCTCGGTGCCGCGCAGCATGCGCGAGAGATTGGTCCGGTGGCGCAGGAGGACCGTCGCGGCAGCGAACAACGCGAACGCCGTCACCGGCCACGACAGCTGCAGGATGAGGCAGGTCGCGAGCGAGGCTGCCGCGGCGGCCAACGACGCGAGCGAGACGTAGCGGAACAGCCAGAGCACGGCGACGAAGGCGATCGCACCGACGATTCCACAGACGGGCGCAAGCGCGAAGGTGACGCCGGTCCCCGTCGCCACGCCCTTGCCGCCTCCGAGGCCGAGAAAGATCGGGAAGGTGTGCGCGACCATCGCCGCGGCGCCTGCGAGTACCGCGATCGTGTCGCTGTCGAGCCAGTAGCGACCGATCAGTGCCGGGATCGCGCCCTTCAGGATGTCGAGGATCAGCGTCGGCACGCCGAGGCGCGGGCCGAACGTCCTCCAGACGTTCGTGGCACCGGTGTTCCCCGACCCGTGCTTGCGGATGTCGTCGTGACGGAAGACGCGGACGATCCAGTATCCCCACGGCAGCGAGCCGGCCCCGTAGCCGCACGCGATCAGGATGAGCGCGTCGCGCGTCACGGAGCGGCGGGCCGTGCGAAGTGGCGGCTTGCGCGGGCGGCATACCCGCCGAACGAGAGGACGGTCAGGACGACCGCGAGCCCGACCAGGAAATCGGTGACCTTCTGGTGGGAGTCGTCGACGAGCACCGCCACGATGGCGACGTTCTGACTCAGCGTCTTGGCCTTGCCGAGCCACGAGGCGGCGATCACGTCCTGCCCGGCCGCGGCAACCATGCGCAGGCCCTGTACCGCGAACTCGCGGGCGATCACGATCATGGCGACCCAGGCCGACAGCTCGTGGATCTGCACGAGCGCGATCAGCGCGCCCGACACGAGGAGCTTGTCCGCCAGCGGATCGAGGAAGGTTCCCGTCACCGTGATCCAGCCCTTTCGGCGCGCGAGGTAGCCGTCGAGCGAGTCGCTGAAGGCCGCGACGAGGTACACGGCGGCAGCCCAACGCTCGTGACCGTCGAAGCCGGCCAGGATCAGTGCCATCACGGCGGGGACGAGCAACACGCGCGCCGTGGAGATCAGGTTTGGCAGCGTCATCACGGACCGGCTAGCGAGCATAGCCGCCTTCTCGCCGTGCGCGGGCCTGGCACGATCCCCGGATGCCCCGCCTCGAAGGATCCCGAGCGCTCGTGATCGGCGGTGCCCGCCGC
This sequence comes from uncultured Actinomycetes bacterium, assembly GCA_963717155.1. Lineage (GTDB taxonomy): Bacteria > Actinomycetota > Thermoleophilia > Gaiellales > JALYLC01. The sequence continues at coordinate 4,833,106 of OY970326.1, read as the reverse complement.
GTCGGACGCGCGATCTCGCTGGGACTCGCCGAGGCCGGGGCCGACGTCGCGCTCACCGCGTACTCCTCGACGGGGGACGGCGAGGCGACGGCGCAGGAGATCCGTGCGCTCGGCCGCCGGTCGGTTGCGCTCGCCTGCGATGTGCGCTCGCTCGCCGAGATCGACCGGGCGGTCGGTGCGGCCGCCGAGGAGCTCGGCGGCCTCGACGTCCTGGTCTACGCGGCCGGCGCCGCGTTTCGCGGTGTCGCGCCCGAGAAGGTCGACCTCGAGCTGTTCGACGAGGCAATCGAGACGATCCTGCAGGGTGCCTTCTTCGCCTCCCAGTCCGCGTACGAGCACATGCGGGAGCGCGGCGGCGTGATCGTCTTCATCACCGACGTCGCGGGCATCGAGCCGTGGCCATCGTTCGTCCCGCACTCGGTCGCGAAGGCGGGCCTCATCCACCTGACCCGCGTTCTCGCGAAGGCGTGGGCCCCGGCGATCCGGGTCTGCGGCGTCGCTCCCGGTACCGTGCTCATGGAGGAGGGCAGCAGCGCCGACTCGATCGCCGGCGCCGCGCGAGCCGCGGCGCTCGGGCGCGTGGGCACCCCCGACGACGTGGTCGGAGCCGTGCGCTACCTCGTCGAGGCCGAGTACGTGACGGGCGTCCAGCTCATCGTCGACGGCGGCAGGCTCCTCTGAGCGTCGACGCGTACATCGCCGAAGCGCCGGCGGAACGTCAGGAGGCACTGACCCTGCTTCGCCGGCTCTGCCGGGACGAGCTCGCCGGCTTCGACGAAGGGCTCCGCCACGGCATGCCCTGTTACCTGCGGGACGACGTCGTCGAGGTCGCCTTCGCAAGCCAGAAGGCGTACATCTCCCTGTACGTTCTTCGCCGCGCGGCCCTCGAGGCCAACAGGGAGCGGCTCGGCAGCCTCTCGGTCGGCAAGGGCTGCATCCGCTACCGCCGACCCGAGCAGATCGACGCGACCGTGGTACGCGCGCTGCTGAGGTCGACGGCGTCGGACACCGGTCCCGTCTGCTGAGCACGAGACCCGGCCGACTAGACTCGTCGGCGTGACCGACGAGATCATGGTGCTCGACTACGGCTTCGTCCGGCTCGATGCCTGCATGGCCGACGACCTCGCCGTCGTCAACGCCGCGCGCGTCAGCTTCGCCCGCCGCGTGAGCGAGCTCGGCGATGCGGACCGCGGACTCGTGCGCTTCCTCATGCGCGAGCGCCACTCGACGCCGTTCGAGCACGGCGTGTTCCGGTTCCACGTCAAGTGTCCGATCTTCGTCGCGCGCGAGTGGATGCGCCACCGCGCCGGGTCGTACAACGAGCACTCGGCCCGCTACTCCGAGCTGCCCGACGAGTTCTACGTGCCGACGGCCGCGGATGTGCGCACGCAGGTCGGCAAGCCAGGCTCGTACAGCTTCGAGCCGGTGGACGACGACACCGCGGAGGCCACGCGCAACGCGCTGGCCGCGAGCTATCGAGGCGCGTACGACGTCTACCGCGGGTTGATCGAGCGCGGGGTCGCCCGCGAGGTCGCTCGCATGGCGCTGCCCGTCGGGATCTACACGCAGTTCCACTGGACGCTCAACGCCCGCTCGCTCATGAACTTCCTGAGCCTGCGGAACGCGGAGACGGCCCAGCTCGAGATCCGGCGATTCGCCGAGGCTGTCGAGGTCTTCTTCTCCGAGCACATGCCCGTGACGCACGCTGCCTTCGTCGAGTTCGGACGGCGCGCGCCCTGACGATCTCGGATCTGGGCGGGGGCGTCCACCGCGTCACCCACGCGCTGCCATGGGCGCTGGACCACGTCCACTGCTACGCGGTCGAGGATCCGGAGGGCTGGACGCTGATCGACTGCGGGCTCGGATCGCCGGAGACGGAGCATGCCTGGCGCGACGCGCTCGAGCAGCTCGGGCAGCCCGAGGTGCGCCGCGTCGTGATCACGCACTTTCACGCCGACCACCTCGGCGCGAGCGCGCCGCTCGTCGCACTCACGGGCGCCGAGGAGGTCGTGCAGGGCGCCGAGGACGTCGCATCGGCCGAGCGCGCGTTCGGAGCGCGACGCGACGAGCCGGAGTCGGCCGAGTACCTCCACGGCCTCGGCATGCCGGACGACCTCGTCTCGGCCTGGCTCGCGTCGTCGTTCCAGACGCAGGTGCACGTTGCGCGGGCGACGCGCCTGGTCGAGGAGGGGGACGAGGTCGAGATCGCCGGCGTGCCGTTCCGCGTGCTCGTCCTGCGGGGACACGCGGACGGCCACATCGTGCTGCACGACGAGCGCGACGGCCGACTGTTCGGCGGCGACGTGCTACTCCAGCGCATCACCCCGAACGTCGGCGTCTGGCAGGACTCGCGTCCCGATCCGCTCGGCGACTACCTCGAGACGCTCGCGCGCCTCGAGGCTCTACGTCCCCGGATCGTCTACCCGGGCCACCGCGGTCTGATCGAGGACGCCGCGGGTCGCGCCGCCGAGACGCGCGCGCACCACGACGCACGCCTCGACGCGACCGAGGCCGCGCTCAGGGCCGGAGCGGAGACGCCGTTCGAGGTCAGCATGCGGCTCTGGGGCGCGCACCTGGGCATGCACGAGCAGCGCTTCGCACTCGGCGAGGCGCTCGCGCATCTCGTGCGCCTCCGCGCGCTCGGTCGCGCCGACGAGCGCGAGCCAGGTCGCTGGACCGCGTCCTAGAGGGCGTACAGCTCGCCGTACTTCGCGCGCAGGTACGCCATGAGCGCGTCGGGCTCGAGCGGCTTGCCCGTCGCCGCCCGTGCGATCTCCTCGGCCGCGTGCAGGCTGCCCTGGGAGTGGATGTGCTCGCGCATCCAGCCGAGCAGCGGCGCGAACTCACCCTGCCGGATCTGCGAGGCGACGTCGCCGAGGTCGCCCCCGGCCGCATCGAACAGCTGCGCCGAGTAGAGGTTGCCGAGCGTGTAGGTGGGGAAGTAGCCGAACGCGCCGCTCGACCAGTGGACGTCCTGCAGGACACCGTCGCCGTCGTGCGGAACCTCGACGCCGAGGACGCTGCGGTAGGCGTCGTTCCAGGCGCCCGGGAGATCCGCCACGGCCAGGTCGCCGCGAAGCAGCGCCACCTCGAGCTCGAAGCGGATCAGGATGTGCAGGTTGTACGTGAGCTCGTCGGCCTCGACGCGGATCAGAGACGGCTCGACGAAGTTGATCGCGCGCAGCCACTGGTCGAGCTCGACGCCGGCAAGGGCGTCCGGGAACGACTCGCGATACGAGGGGTAGTAGTGCTCCCAGAAGGCCCGCGAGCGACCGACCTGGTTCTCCCAGAGCCTCGACTGCGACTCGTGCAGTCCGAGCGACGGAGCACTGCCGGCGAAGGTCCGCTCGATCCGCTCGCCGACGATCCCCTGCTCGTACAGCCCGTGACCGGCCTCGTGGATCGAGGCCATGAGCGAGCTGCGAGGGTCGCCCGGCGCGATCCGCGTCGTGAGGCGCACGTCGTACGGACCGGCGCCCGATGTGAACGGGTGGGACGAGCGGTCCTGCCGGCCGGCCTCCATGTCGAAGCCGAGGTCGCGTATCACGCGCTCGGTGAACGCGAGCTGCGCCTCGGCGGGAAACTCCCGCGCGAGGAACGAGACATCGGGACGCGGCCGCTCGGCAACCTCGGCGACGAGCGGCACGAGCTGGTCGCGCAGCGAGTGCAGCAGCGGCTCGAGGCGAGCGAGACGCATGTCGGGCTCGAAGGCGTCGAGCAGCGGGTCGTACCGCTCTCCGTCATGTCCGAGCGCGTCGGCCTCCTGCTGCTTGAGCGCGACGATTCGCTCGAGCGCCGGACGGAACGTGGCGAAGTCGCGCGCCGGACGTGCGCGCTGCCAGATCTCGAAGCCCTCCGCCTCGGCCATCGCGAGCTCGCGCACGAGGTCGGCCGGCACCTTCACGGCACGGTCGCGGTCGCGTCGCGCCTCGCGGAGACTCGCGCGCTGCGCCTCGTCGAGCCCGTCGCTGACCGCCTGGGCCTGCTCGATCGACTCTCCGAACGCGGGGTCGACCACACGCTCGTGCAGCAGCGACGCAAGCGCCGTCGACTGGTGAGCGCGCGTCTCGGCGCCCTTCGGCGGCATCATCACCTGCTGGTCCCAGCCCATCAGGCCCGCGACGCCGCCGAGGTCGACGAGCTCCTGCATCCGACGCTCGAAGGCGGCCCATTCGGTCGCCGCCATCAGTAGAGCTTCGTCGACGTCCAGGCTGCGTGTGCGAAGCCGAGCACCCATGCGGCGCAGGCGATCGCGAAGCCGATTCCGAAACGCCTCTCGGCGTCGCGCGACCGGATCATCGCGAGGCTGGTGCCCGCGAGCAGCACTCCTGTCGTCCCGAGGATCAGCGGCATGATGAACAGGCCGCCCAGCGCGATCGCCGCGCCGAGGCTGTTCAAGAGTCCACCGAGCGCCTCGACGCCGCGCTCCTTCGGCGGCAGCATCCGCGTGTAGAACCCGTTGTCGAGCTGCTCGTCCTGGCTCATGCGCTCACCCTGCCTCCGGTCGCCTGCACGCCCGCATGCTACCCCGCCGGACGGGCCTCCAGCTCCAGCAGCATCCGGCTGTTGCCGAGCGTGTTTGGTTTGACCCGCTCGAGCTCGAGGAACTCGGCGACGCCCTCGTCGAAGCTCTGCAACAGCTGCTGGTAGACCTCGGGTGCGACGGGCGCACCCTCGATCTCGCGGAAGCCGAAGCGCTCGAAGAACGCGGTCTCGAACGTGAGCACGAAGAGGCGGCGGACGCCGAGCTCGCGCGCGACGTCGATCACCTGCTCGACGAGGGCCGAGCCGACGCCGTGGCCCTGGGCGGCGGGATCGACCGCGACGCTCCGCACCTCGGCGAGGTCCTCCCAGAGCACGTGCAGAGCTCCGCACCCGACGACGGTGCCGTCGAGCTCGCCCACGAAGAACTCCTGGACATCCTCGTAGTACTGGACAGGGGCCTTGGCGAGCAAGATGCGGTCGGACGCGAAGAGCTCGACGAGCCGCCTCATCGAGGTCACATCGGCCGTGCGGGCACGGCGAATCGCGATGGTCGGGTCCGGCACCGCCAGACAGTAGATGAAAGGTTGCTCAGAAACGGCATGGCTCGTGACGAAACGCGCTATCCTCGTCTTTCACGAGCGAAGAAGGCGGAGACATGCAGAGCATCGTGTCGCTGACGTTGATCGTGCAGGCACAGGAACAGATGGCGGCAGGTCGCTACCGCGAGGCCGGCCGGCTGGTACTCGAGGCCGCCGACGTGATCACCACGCCCGAGGAGGCCGACGAGGTCACGGAGCTCTGCGAGCTGGCCATGGAACAGTGCGGCTTCGTGCAGCGAGGGCGGTTCGAATCCGCGCTCGAGTACGCAGAGGAGCGCCGCACCGAGCTCACGGCAAGCCTCCCCAGGTAGATCCGTCCGGCCGCGCGCCTACGCTGGCGCGGTGGCCGATCAACTCGCCCTCATTCCCGACGCGGGCGTCCCCGCTCACGTCCGCCTCTCGTGGCTCGCGCTGCCCTACCGGGACCACCGGCAGTGCGTCGGCTGCGGCTCGGCGTGCATGACCGCCGGCCGCCGCCGCACCGCGCAGCGCTGCCTGGACTGCCACGCGGCAGCCCGCAAGCGCACACGCCCCCGCCGGGCGAGCGGTGCCCTGCTCACCGAGTAGCGTGCGACTGCCGATGGACCCTGGATGGAGCTCGCTCACGACCAGGCCAACGGCAGTTTCCGGCTCTCGGAGGTCCTCGCCGCCCTCTCGCACGCGCTCGACCTGACCGAGGGGCAGCCTGCCGGCCACGCGGTGCGGACCTGCGTCCTGGGCAGCCGCATCGCCGACCAGATCGGGCTGGGCGCCGATGACCGGAACGCGCTGTTCTACGCCCTCCTGCTGAAGGACAGCGGCTGCTCGTCGAGCTCGGCGCGCATGTCGAGCCTGTTCGGCGTCGACGACCTGATCCTGAAGGCCGAAGGCAAGCGGGTCGACTGGTCGCGCCCCGGCGAGGTGCTCCGGTACATCTCCCGCCACGCCGGCGAGGGCCAATCGCCGCTCCGGCGCGCCGCCCGAATGGGCAGCGTCGCCAGGAACCTCAAGCGGGAGGGTCAGGCGATCGTCGAGACGCGCTGCGAGCGCGGCGCCGACATCGCGCGACAGCTCGAGCTGCCCGAGGCCGCGGCCGTTGCGATCAGGGAGCTCGACGAGCACTGGGACGGAAGCGGCAGCCCGTACGGGCTCACCGGAGATGAGACCAGCATCGTCGGTCGCATCGGATGCGTCGCGCAGAACGCCGAGCTCTTCCTGGCGGTCGGCGGCCACGACGAGATGCGCCGCATGCTCGGCGCGCGCCGGGGACGCTGGTTCGAGCCGGTGCTCGCCGACGCGCTCCTGGCAATCGACGCGGACGACGCCGTCTGGGCGGCATTGCGTACGGGGGCGGCCGAACGCGGCCTGGCCGCGATCGCGCCGGATGACATCGAGCTGGGCACCGACGACGCACGCCTCGATCGGATCGCCGAGGCATTCGCCGCGATCGTCGACGCGAAGTCGCCATACACGGCGCGCCACTCGGCCGGAGTGGCGGTGCACGCCGGAACCATCGGACGCGAGCTCGGGTTCGGTTCAGCGGTGCTGCGCGATCTCCGCCGCGGCGCCCTTCTGCACGACCTCGGCAAGCTCGGGATCCCGAACACGATCCTCGACAAGCCGGGGAAGCTCGACGAGGAGGAGTTCACCCGGATCAAGACGCATCCGGTCTACACCGAGCAGATCCTGGCGCGCGTCCCGGCGTTCGCGCCGCTCGCCGCCGCGTCGTCCGCGCACCACGAGCGCCTGAACGGCAGCGGCTACCCACACGGCCTGCAAGGCAGCGAGCTGACCCCGTACACGCGCGTGCTCGCCGTGGCCGACGTGTTCGAGGCGCTGACCGCGGACCGCCCGTACCGGGACGGCATGCCGATCGATCAGGCGCTCGAGATCATGCGGCGCGACGCGGGAACGGCGCTGTGCGCCGAGACCCTGAGCGCGCTCGAGCGCGGACTCGCGTTGCAACTGCCCCGCGCCGCGTAGCCGGGGCGCCTCCGGGGCGAGCTGGAGCCCGGGTCGGCAACGATGCCTCCGGTGACGGTGACCGGGGAAACGCGCGAGGTCCAGACTTCGGTGCCGAGCGCCGCACGCGTCGCGGTCGCCGTGGCGTTCGTCTGCCTCGGGGCGGGAGGCGGCAGCTGGGCGACGCGCATTCCGGCGGTGCAGCACCGCCTCGGGCTCAGCGCCGCGGAGCTCGGCCTCGCCCTCTTCGGACTCGGATTCGGGTCGCTGCTCTCGATGCCGCTCACCGGTGTGGTGATCGCCCGTCGCGGGAGCCGACCCGTGATGCGCGCGACCTGGCTCGCATTCGCCGTGGCGGTCGCCCTGCCGGGTCTCGCCTGGAACCTCCCGACGCTGTGGCTGGCGCTGACGCTGTTCGGCGCGGCCTCGGGCGCGCTCGACGTCGCGATGAACGCGCACGGCGTCGCCGTCGAGCATGCGTACGGCAGACCCATCCTCTCGTCGCTGCATGCGGCGTTCAGCGGCGGAGCGCTGCTGGGTGCCGCGCTCGGCGGGCTTGCCGCGGGTCTCGGGGTCGACGTCCGCGTGCAGCTCGCGGTGGTCGCGGCTGTGATCGCAATCGTGAGCATCGCGTCGGGGCGCGCCCTGCTGCCGGCAGACGCGGACCGGGGAGCCGCTGGGCAGCGGCTGGTACTGCGCCTGCCCCGGCAGCTGGCGGCTCTCGCGGCCATCGCATTCCTGTCGCTGTTCTGCGAGGGGGCGGCGAGCGACTGGAGCGCCGTCTACCTCGCCGGTCCGCTGGGCGCCGGGGCCGACGTCGCTGCCGCGGCCTTCGGCGGGTTCGCGGCGGCGATGATGGTCGGCCGCATCGGTGGCGATCGGCTGGTTGCAAGGCTCGGCGAGGTCACCGTCGTGCGCGCCGGCGCGGCGCTGGCGGCGGGAGGCATCGCGCTCGGCCTGCTCCTCGGTAACCCGGTCGCCGGGATCATCGCGTTCACCTGCCTGGGAGCCGGGGTCGCGGGCATCGTCCCGATCGTGTTCCGCGCGGCCGCGACGCATCCGGATGTCCCGGCGGGCATCGGTCTCGCCGCGGTGTCGTCGGCCGGCTACACCGGGTTCCTCGTCGGGCCGCCCGTGATCGGCACGGTTGCGAGCGTCACGGGCCTGCCGCGCTCGCTCGGGCTGATCGTGGTCGCCGCGCTGACGATGAGCGCGCTCGCCGGGCACGATACGCGAGTCACACGGCGCTCGAGGGGGCCCACAGGTTGATGGAGCTGTCGGAGGCGTAGCGGTCGATCTCGACGAGCTCGTCGTGCGTGAAGTCGAGCCGGTCGAGCGCCGCGACGTTCGCCTCGAGCTGCGCGACGCTGCTCGCGCCGGCGAGCGTCGACGTGACACGCGGATCGCGGAGGGTCCACGCGAGGGCCATCTGCGCGAGGCTCTGACCGCGCCCGCGCGCGATCTCGTTCAGTGCGCGCACCCGCGTGAGCGTCTCGTCGGTCAGCTGCTCGGGGGAGAGCGAGCCGCCCTGCTGGCTCGCGCGCGACCCCTCGGGAATGCCGTCGAGGTACTTGCCGGTCAGCAGCCCCTGCGCGAGCGGCGAGAACGTGATGCACCCGGCCCCCACCTCCTCGAGCGCGTCGAGCAGGCCGTCCTCGATCCACCGGTTCAACAGGGAGTAGGACGGCTGGTGGATGAGGAGCGGCGTGCCCATGTCCCTGAGCATCGCCGCGGCCTCCACCGTGCGCTCTGGCGAGTAGGACGAGATTCCCGCGTACAACGCCTTGCCCTGTGCGACCGCGGTTGCAAGGGCGCCCATCGTCTCCTCGAGCGGCGTGTCCGGGTCGGCACGGTGCGAGTAGAAGATGTCGACGTACTCGAGGTCCATGCGCTCGAGACTCTGGTCGAGGCTCGCGAGCAGGTACTTGCGCGAGCCCCAGTCGCCGTACGGGCCTGGCCACATGTCGTAGCCCGCCTTCGTCGAGATCACGAGCTCGTCACGGTACGGCGCGAGATCCGAGCGCATGATCTGCCCGAAGTTCTCCTCGGCCGAGCCGTAGGGCGGGCCGTAGTTGTTCGCAAGATCGAAGTGCGTGATCCCGAGGTCGAACGCGCGGCGCACGATCTCACGGCTCGACTCCAGCGGGCGCGAGTGGCCGAAGCCTTGCCAGAGTCCGAGCGAGACGGCGGGTAGCAACAGTCCGCTCCGTCCGCTCCGGCGGTAGAGCATGCGGTCGTAGCGATCGTCCTGGGCCACGTAGGTCATGTGCTGGATCCGCCTTGTCGGAGTCGTCTCCTCGGTAGCGTAACGGGGCTCGACAGCAGAATTCAGTCAAGTGTCTCATGGCACTAGCTACCGAATACTGCTATTGTCCGCTTTCTCGATCCTGACCCTTGATCGAGAAGCTGCCTCCCAGAGACCCGGGGCTCGCGTTGATCAAGCCGGCGAGTGGCGAGAGCCGAACGACCGGAGATCATCTCTCCCGCAGGAGACAGCATGTGGCCCGGTCAGGAAGCGCCGTTCGACCAACGTAAGCCGCTGGTGCACTGCCCACGCTGCGCGAGCCGGCTGATCTATACCGTCGACACGGCGGGATACGACTCCGAGGTCATTCTCGACCGACGCTGCCCCGAGTGCGAGCACCGCGACTCCGTGGTCACATCCGCACTCGCCGCGGCCGTCTGGTACCGGCGAGACACGCGCATCCTCGCCGAGATCACGATCCTCGCCGACTCGATGAGGGAAGCCGCACTCCTTCCGGTCGGCGAGGCCGAGGGAGCCGACCGATCAGGTGCCTGAGCGCCCCGGGGGGAGCAGCGCGTGCCCATCGACGATCGCCTGGGCGATGTCGACCAGCTTGCGTCCCGAGTGACGGGCCTGATCGCGTAGCAGCGCGAAGGCGTGCTGCTCGTCGATCTGATGACGCTCCATCAAGATGCCCTTGGCCCGCTCGGTGATCGCGCGCCGCCCGAAGGCGCCCTGCAGGTTGTGGTACTCGGCGAAGCGGCTGAGGGTGATGTCGAGCGCGCTCTGGAGCTCGTCGGCGTCCCCATCGACCAGGTACGCGAAGACGCCGCGCTTGGCGGCCTGATCGACGAACTCGCGATCGTGCCCCTCGAGGAGGGCGATCACGGGACAGCTTGCCTCGCGCACGATGCGATCGATCAGGTCGAGCGCGTGGTTCGAGCTCTCGCCCAGACCGACGAGCGCGACGTCGGGGTGCTCGCGCGCCGTCAACGCACCGACATCGCCGACCTCGATCGACGCGGCGATCACGACGTGCCCGAGCGAACGCACGATGGTCGAGACGAGAAGGACGCGCTCCTCGCGCTCGTTTGCGATGAGCACACGCAGGGAGTCGGAGCGAGGCGTAGTCAGGCCAGTGAGTGTAGCCCCATGCGACCGATGCACCAAGGGCGCCCGCGCCGGCGAGCGGTGCGGGGAGCTGGAGCGCCCCCCGCACCGCCTTGCCGTGCGAGGGTCAGGCCCGTGCCTCGAAGATCAGGTTCGTGACCGTCTCGGATGCGCGACGGAAGCGGCTGAAGCCGGCCTCGCGCACGACCTCGCCGATCCGGGCCTGACCCGCCTGCGCGCCGAGCGCCGCGCGCCCGTCCTGCGACAGCGACGCGGGAGTGCAGAGCAGGGTCGAGGCCGAGTAGTAGAGGCGGCCGACCGGGTTCAGGTTGTCCTCGACGCGATCGCCGGCGAAGGGCTCGACGATCAACCACGTGCCGTCGGGCGCGAGCGTCTGCAGGATGTGGCGCCCGGCCGCGACCGGATCGCCCATGTCGTGCAGGCAGTCGAAGCACGCGACCAGGTCGAAGCTCGTCCCCGGGTAATCGGTTGCCGTCGCAACCTCGAAGCGCACGCGGTCGGCGACGCCGGCGTCGCGAGCACGCGTGCGGGCCGCGTCGATCGAGGCCTCGTGGTAGTCGTAGCCGACGAAGCTCGAGGCCGGGTACGCCTGCGCCATCAGGATCGTCGACGCGCCGTGACCGCAGCCGATGTCGGCGACCCGCGCACCCGCGTGCAGCTTCGCCTCGACGCCATCGAGCGCCGGGATCCACGCGCTCACCAGGTTCGCGTTATAGCCGGGCCGGAAGAACCGCTCGGTGCCCTCGAACAGGCCGTGGTGGTGCTCGTGCCAGCCGACGCCCTCCCCGGTGCGGAACGCCTCGGTGATCTTCTGCCTGTCGTGCACGGCCGATGTGACGAGCTGGAAGGCTCCGGCGAACGCCGCCGGGCTGTCGTCCTGCGCCAGCACGAACGCGTGCTCCGGTGGCAGGGAGTAGCGACCGTCCTCGCTGTCGTAGCTCACGTACCCGCCCGCCGCCTGTGCATTCAGCCACTCGCGGACGTACCGCTCTGATGTGCCCGTGGCTGCGGCGAGCTCGGCCGGGTTGACCGCCCCGGCGCCGTCCATCGCGCGGTAGAGCCCGAGCTCGTCGCCGATCACCACGAGCGCCGCGTTCAGTGTGGCCCCGAGCTCACCCACCAGCTGACCTACGAACTGCTCGAGCTTCGCGTCGTCGATCGTCTGTGTCGCCATGATCTGCCTCCTTCGTCGAGTGGACGGGGAGAGCGTCGCGAACGCCCGTCAACGCACCGTGAAGCGATCGTGATTTGACCGGGCCGCGGGCGGGGCGGATCATGAGGAATGCTCGAGGCCCGGCTGTTCGGCCCGCTACGCATCGAGATCGACGGACGCAAGGTGCCCGAGATCGCAGGGCTGAGGCCGCGCGCGCTGCTCGCCTTTCTCCTGCTCCACCCGGGCGCGCACGCACGCGCGAGGCTGGCGGCGTCGTTCTGGCCGGACGTGCTCGACACGAGTGCGCGGGCGTCGCTGCGAAGCGCGCTGCACACGATCCGCGTCGCGCTCGACGAGGTTGACGGCGGGGCCTACCTGGAGGGCGACCGGACGCAGGTGGGCATCGCCGCGGGCCGCCGGCGTGCCGTCGACACCGAGCAGTTCGACCAGCTGGTCTCGCTGGGAGACGACCCGTCGCTCGAGCGAGCGTTCGCCCTCGCCGATGGCGTCCTGCTCGCCGACCTTGCCGACGACTGGGTGCTCGAGGCGCGCGATGACTATCGCGATCGGGTCGCGCGAGTCGCGCTGACGCTCGCCGATCGAGCGGAGGCGGACGGCGACCTCGCGCGCGCGGCCGACTGGACTCGCCGGGCTCTCTCGTCGGACCGGCTCAGCGAGGCCACCCACCGGACACTGATGCGTCGCCTCCTCGCGGCGGGAGAGCGAGCACAGGCGCTCGCCGCATACGCCCGCTGCAAGGCGGTGCTGCGGGCCGAGTTCGGCACCGCACCGTCGCCCGAGACGCGCGAGCTCGCAGCCCGGATGCGTGCCGGCGTCGACGCTTCGGATGCGCCGGCCGACGTGGTCGCTCCGGCTCGCAGGGAGGACGCGCCCCTCGTCGGGCGCGCGCACGAGACTGCAGACCTCACGGACGCCTGGGATCGCGCGAGGAGCGGGCACGGCGGCGTGGTGCTGCTCACCGGGCCGGCGGGCATCGGCAAGAGCTCGCTGGCCGAGACACTCCTGGCGCGGGCGGCGACAGAGGGTGCACTGTGCGCGACGGGCGCTCCGCTCGACCTGGAGGGTGGGCCGCCGCTCGCTGCGTGGTCCCAGGCGATTCGCGACCTCGTCCGCGACACCGCGCTCGCGCCTCCGTCAGCGGTCGCGTGGCCGTCCGACCTCGCGCGCCTCAGCCCGGCCGTCGAGACCGCATGGGAGCGCGAGGCGAGTCCCGCCGCAGCGACGCCCGATCTCGAGCGCGCCCGGCTCTTCGAGGCGACCGTGGAGTGCGTCGAGTGGCTGGCGGCGAGGCGACCCGTGCTGATCGTGTTCGAGGACGTCCATGGGCTCGACGCCGCGGCGCTCGCTCTGCTCGCCTATGTCGGCCGCCGCCTCTCGGGACTCCCTGTCCTCGTCGTGGCGACGCGTCGCCCGGCTGCGCACAACCAGCCGCTCGCGATCGCGCTCGATGCGCTTCGGCGAAGTGGCGCGATCTCCGGCGAGATCGTGCTCGGTCCACTCGACGAACAGGCCCTCGGAGAGATCGTGTCGACTGCAGCGCCGGGGCTCCCGGCGGAGGACCGCAGCGAGGCCGTGCGCACGTCCGAGGGGAACCCGCTGCTCGCGCACGTGGCAGCGCGAGCCCTGGCCGAGGGAGCGCTGCCCGAGCAGGGTCTGCGTGCCTGGCTCGCCGCGCCGCTCGCCCGCCTCGCTGAATCGGATCGCCTGCTCGTCGACCTGTGCGCTGCCGCAGGAAGGTCGCTCGTGCCGGGTGAGGCGGCCGAGCTCGTCGGTGCCGAGCGCCTTCCCGACGCACTCGATGCCGGACTGGCGGCCGACCTGCTCACGGAGTCACCGGACCGGCGGATCGGGTTCCGGCACGCCCTCCTGCGCGACGCGTGCTACGCCCACCTCGGCCCGGGGCGGCGCGCGTGGGCGCACAGGCGGCTCGCCGAGACGTTGCTCGCTCGCCGGCGGCCGGTCGCGGCGGAGATCGGACGGCACCTGCTGCTCGGCGGCGAGCCCGAGCGCGCTCGCGGGTTCCTCGCGTCGGCCGCCGCGCAGGCGCGCGCGCTCGGCGCGGTCGACGAGGCGGCCGCCTACCTGCGCGAGGCGGCGACGCTCGCCGCCGACGATCCCGGGGTGGCGGCCGAGCTGTGGCTCGAGCTCGCGACCGTCGAGTCGTGGCGCGGCAGTCGTGCCGCCTACGACGAGGCGTTCGAGCGCGCCGCGGCCCTGCTGCGCGAGGACGGCGATCCCCTTGCGCTCGCGGCCGCCTACGTCGCACGCGGCCGCTGTCTGTGGACGACACTGTGCTACCCGCACGACGCCACGCGGGCGAACGAGCACGCGCTGGCCGAGCTCGCGGCCCACGCCGGGGCGGCTCCCGAGCTGCACGCGCTGGCGCTTGCCGGAATGGCGTGGTCCGAGTCTCTGATGGGTGATGCGAGCGAGGCGATCCGGCTGGTCGACTCGGTCGCGGATCTGTCGCACGGGCTCACCGACGATCCTGCCCTCGCGGCCGAGCTCGCTTTCGTACGCGGCATGGCGCACCTCCGAGCGGGCCAGGGAGACCGGAGCGAGCAGGCGATCGACGCGGCCGTCGAGCTGGCGCTGACCGCGGAACGGCCCGAGCTCGCGCAGCTGTCGTTGAGCGTCACCGGTGCCGTCGCCGCCTCGCGTGGCGACTTCGGCCGGGTGCTCGAGTACGCCGAGCGGGCGCTCGCGGTCGGCCACCACGGACGCCATCTGGAGACCCAGGCACTCGCTGCCAAGGCCTACGCGCTCTCCCGCCTCGAGCGCCACGAGGAGGCGATCGAGGTCGCCGAGTCGGCTGCGCTCCTCTCCCTGGAATCGGGGGACGAGGCGCGACAGGCCCTCGCGGCATTCGATCTCGGCTCGGTCTACCTCGCCGCCGGTCGTGCCGACGCCGCGCGCGAGCAGCTGGGGGCGGCGCTCGGCGCCGGGGCTTCGACCCTCCCGCGCGCGACCGCGCGCCTGCGGCTCGCGGAGGCGATGCTCCTCGCAGGTGACAGCGAGGAGGCCGAACGGGAGCTGCAGCGCGTTCCCTTCGAGCCCGTCGTTCCGGCCGACATACCGACCGCGCTCGTCCCGCGACTCGAGCGGCTCGAGGGCCTGATCGCCGCTGCACGCGGCGACGACGTGCAGGCTGTCCGGGCACTCGGCGCGGCCGAGGCGACCTGGCGCACGATGCTCGGACAGGCGCCCGACGGCAACCTGTTCGGCGCAACGGTCCTCGACGTCGGTCGCGTGCCCGTCGCCGGCCTGATCGAGCCGGCGCTCGAGCTCGGCCGCGTTCTCGCCGAGCGGGCGCACGCCCTCGTCGGCGCGGGGCGGGCGGACGAGGCGGCCGAGGCCGCCGCGGAGGCTGCGGCACTGGCCGACGACCTGCCGTTCGACGGCTATCGCGAGACGCTGGCCCGAGTTGCCCTGCTGGTGCAACCGGCCCCGAAGACGGAGGTGTGAGATGCCCGAGTTCGAGGCGCATGCAACGTGCCGGGCGCCGGCAGTCGAACCGTGGAAGCTGCTGTACGACCCGTCCCGCTTCCCGGAGTGGTGGGCCGGTACTGCACGCGTCGAGACGGCCGACGGCGACTCGGTCACGCGCTACATGGAGGCCTGGCCAGACTTCGCCTACCCGACACGGATCACGAGGCACAGCGACGGATCGCGGATCGTCGTCTCGTGTCTGCTGTCGAACATCGTGCACGAGTGGTCGCTCACGCCGGCCGAGGCGGGCTGCGTCGTGCACGTGCGGGTCGAGCTACCGGCCGAGGAGGAGCACCGCCTCGAGGCGGTGAAGGCCGAGGTCATCCCCTCGCTGCGACGGCTCGTCGAGCTGGCGGAACAGGGCAGCCGGGCGTCAGCCGCGACGGGCGCGCCGTCCTGACGGCACTCTCATGCGTGCCTCTACGCCGGGGGCGGCGAACGCGGGTGCGAGGGGTTCGTCGTCGCCGCCGGGAACCTTGTGCCAGCGCTCGGGATCGCGCGCGTCGACAACCGCGAGGAACGCCTCGACTACCGCCGGGTCGAACTGCGTGCCGGCACCGCGACGCAGCTCGACGAGCGCCTGGCTGACGGTTCGGAGCCGCTGGTAGGGGCGCTCGGTGGTCATCGCGTCGAAGGCGTCGACGACCGCGATGACGCGCGCTCCGATCGGAATCTGGTCGAGGAGCAGCCCGTCGGGGTACCCCGTCCCATCGGGGCGCTCGTGGGTCGCGCGCACGAGGGGCGCGATGTTCGCGAGTGCGGGCGCAGCCGACAGGATGCGCTCGCCGATCAGGCTGTGCTGCTGCAGGTAGGCGAGCTCGGTCGCATCGAGGGGGCCGGGCTTGCTCAGGATCCCGCCCGGAACGGCGGCCTTGCCGATGTCGTGGAGCTCGCCCGCAAGCCTGATGCGGGCGATCTCGTCGATCGACAACGAGAGACGTGCTCCCGTCTCGCCGGCGAGCTGCGCGACCCGGCTCAGATGGGGAACCAGATCGCCGCCCTGCTCGGTGAGCACCTGGATCAGCGCGTCCTTGATCTGCACGCTCTGCGTCGACCGGGTCAGCTCCTTGCTGCCGTACAGCCGTCGGTCCGCGATCTGGAGTGCCTGCTCCAGGCGGGCTGCCTCGAACGGGATGATCGCGACGCCGTAGGAGCAGGTGATCGAGAAGCGCTCCCCCCGCTCGGTCAGGGCGGTCGCGGCTGCGGCGAGGACGTTCACGGCGTCCGATGCAGCGGTCACCACGCAGAACTCGTCGCCGCCCATCCGGTAGGCCGTCGCCCGGCCGGCCATCGCCTCGGTCAGCTGGTGCCCGAGATGCGCGAGCAACGCGTCCCCGGCCGGATGCCCGAAGCTGTCGTTGTAGTTCTTGAAGCCATTGAGATCGAAGATCCCGAGCGAGACGCTGCTTCCCTCGGCGAGAGTCGCGAGAAGCCGATCGGTGTCGTCGAACAGCTTGCGCCGGTTGGCCATGCCCGTGAGCGCATCGGTCGTCGCATCCGACTGGCTCTGCTCGAGGAGTACCTGCTTGTCGATCGACAGCGCCTCGGCCCGCTTGCGCGCGCTCATCGACCGGTACAGCGCACAGGAGAAGGCGATGAGAAGCACGAGCGTCAGGGCAACCGACGCTGCGCTGGCCTCCCGGTCCGCCCGCGCTGACTCGCGGCGGTAGGAGACATCCGCACGATCGAGCTGCTTCCGAAGAGCGAACGCGCTGCCGCCAGGTCGGAACGAGAGACTCGTCACCTCGACCGCGAGCGAGACCCGATCGATCGCGACGAGGCCCGCGATCATCCCGTCCGTCGCGACCGCGTCGCCGGCGGCCGCCTCGATCGGAACGGAGTAGCGACTGTCTCCGAGCGCCTGGAGCCGGGCGATCGAGGATCGGAACGAGTGCGCGATCCGCTCGACCCGGCCATGAACCACGTCTCCGGAGAGGTCCGCCGAGTTCCACGTGATGCCGGGACTCCCGGAAGCGTCCTCGCGCATCGTCTCGACCACGAGCTGGCGCTTGCGTGCGTTGTCGGCCCGCCCGCTCAACCCGATCACCGAGACGAGCAGCAGCGCACCGATACACCACATCGTCAACAGGATCAGGGCATCGCGTCGTCCGATTGCCCGTAGCCTGTACACGCGACTCTCATCGGCACCGCACGGTGCGGTCGATCCCCCGCACGGGGGCGGCTAGCGCGGAACCTCGTCCTCGAGCGCCTGGACGTGCTGGAAGCCGAAGCGCCCCTTGATGCAGAGGTTCCCGCGCGTCACGTCGTGGTCATCGGGGCTCGACACCTTCACGATCCGATTGTCCTGGACGTGCAGGTCGAGGTTGCATCCGACGCCGCAGTACGGGCAGATCGTCCGGGTCACCGCCTGATCGTCCTCGCGCCAGTCGCCCTCGGCGCGCAGCTCGTGCTCGGAGCGGAACATCAGCGCCCCGGTCGGGCACACGGCGATGCAGTTGCCGCAGTAGACGCACGCCGAGTCGGGTAGCTCCGTCACGTACTCGGTCGAGATGCGAGCGTCGAACCCCCGGCCTGCCACGTGGATCGCGAACGTGTTCTGGTACTGGTCGCCGCACGCGTCGACGCACTTGTAACAGAGGATGCACTTCGAGTAGTCGCGCACGTAGAGCTCGTTGTCGATCTTGACCGGGGCGTGCACCGTCGCCGCGGTCTGCCCGTCGGGCTCGACGTGGTGGCCAGTTCGCTTGCGGTCGCGGTCGGGATCGGGCGGCGCCTGCGGGCCGTAGCGCTCGGGCACCGCGTCGTAGCGCTCGAGGTAGGCCCCGGCCACCGGCGTGGTCGACAGATCGACGGACGACGCGAGGAACTCGAGCACCAGGCGAC
The DNA here is from genome assembly GCA_963717155.1 of uncultured Actinomycetes bacterium. GTDB lineage: Bacteria > Actinomycetota > Thermoleophilia > Gaiellales > JALYLC01. The sequence goes on along the minus strand of OY970326.1, from coordinate 4,815,198 downwards.
GGGAGAGATTGACCCGCTCCGAGTCGGTGCGGACCTTCATGCCCTCCTCGGCCTTGCGCGAGCAGGCGGGTGCGAGCACGCGGGCGCCCTCGATCTCGACGACGCAGACGCGGCACACGTTGGCCGGGCTGAAGCGTCTCTCCGTAGCACAGGGTCGGGGTATCGATCCCGATCTGCCGGCAGGCGTCCAGGATCGTCTGCCCTTCGAAGACCCGCACGGGCTGACCGTCGACCTCGAGCTCGAGCATGCGCTTCGGCGCAAGCAGCTGGACAGGTTGGGGCGTGCTCACGTGCTGGCTCCTCCAAAGACGCCGAGCCGGCCGACGGCCGACTCGATGGCGCTCGACGCCGTCTGGCCGAGCCCGCAGATGGACGCGTCGCGCATGCACTGTCCGATCTCGCCGATCAGCGCCAGCTCGGCGCCCGAGCCGCCGCGCGTGCGACCCGAGACGAGCCGGGCGAGCGCCTCCTGCTGACGGACGGTTCCCACGCGGCAGGGCACGCACTGGCCGCACGACTCGTTGCGGAAGAACGCCGCGATGCGCATCAGCATCCGCGGCAGGTCGACCGTATCGTCCATCACCAGGACGACGCCCGAGCCGAGCGTCGTCTTCGCGGCGCGGACGTCCTCGAAGGTCAGGCGCAGATCGAGCTCGTCGGGCCGCACGAAGCCGCCGGCGGCGCCCCCGAGCAGGATCGTCTGCAGCGCGCGCCCTCCGGCCACGCCGCCGGCGAGCTCGAGCAGCTCTCCGAGCGTGGTGCCGAAGGTCACCTCGTACACGCCCGGGCGCTCGACGTGACCCGACAGGCAGAAGAGCTTCGTGCCGGCCGATCCCTCGGTGCCGATCGCGGAGAACTGCGGTCCGCCGCCCAGGACCACGTCGAGCACGTTGACGAGCGTCTCGACGTTGTTGATGACGGTCGGCTTTGCGAAGAGGCCGGAGACGACCGGGAACGGCGGCTTGTTCCGCGGCTCGCCGCGCTGCCCCTCGATCGAGTTGAAGATCGCGGTCTCCTCGCCGCAGATGTACGCCCCTGCGCCCTTGCGGATCTCGATGTCGAACGAGAACCCCTCGCCGAGGATGTCGTCGCCGAGGAACCCGCGGAGCCTCGCCTCGGCGAGCGCCTCGGCGAGCACGTGGTGCGCGTCGGGATACTCGCCGCGGAGGTAGACGTAGCCGTGCTCGACGTTGGTCGCGTAGGCGGCGATCGTCATCGCCTCGATCAGGGAGAACGGATCGCCCTCGACGATGACGCGGTCCTTGAACGTGCCGGGCTCGGACTCGTCGGCGTTGCAGATCAGGTAGTGCGGTCGTGCGGGCTGGCGCGCGACCGCCTCCCACTTGACGCCGGTCGGGAAGGCGGCGCCGCCGCGGCCGAGCAGTTTCGAGTCCTTGACCTCCCGGAGCACGGCGTCGGGTCCGATCTCCAGCGCCCTGCGAAGCGCGGCGTAGCCACCGTGCGCGCGATAGTCGTCGAGGCTCGTCGGCCGCACGTGGCCGACCCGGCGCAGCAGACGCAGGCTCGGGTCTCCGAACTGCGGGATCCGAGGGAACTCCGCTCCGGTGACGTCGTCTCCGGCGAGGATCTCGAGCACCTCGGCGGTCGCGACCGGCGCGAGCACCTGCTCGCTCGGCTCCACGCCTGCGATCGTGAGCATCGCGGCGGGCGCCCGATCGCACTGCCCGAGACACGGGCTGCGGAACCAGGTGGCGCCGTCGACGTCCTCGCCCTCCGGCCCGATGCGCTCCTCGAGCTGCGCGATCAGCTCCTGCGATCCGTGACAGCGGCAGGCGAGGTCCTCGCACACGTGCACGACGCGCGGCGGGCGCGGCTCGACGGCGAGGAGCGCGTAGAACGTCGCGACGCCGTAGGCATCGGCGGGCGGCACGTCGAGACGCTTGCAGACGTAGTTGAGCCCGCCCGGGCTGACCCAGCCGGCATGCTCCTGCAGCGCGTGCAGCGCCGGCAGGAGGAGGTGCCGTCTCGAGCGCGCATCGTGGCCCGTGCGCGCCGTGTGGCCCTCGTCGCCCGGCGAGCGCTCGCCGCCCTCCCAGCGCGTGGGCGCCGGGCCGAGCAGGTGGTCGATCGCAGCGCGCTCGAGCGCGGTGGGTTCGGCGTCGAGCAGCTTGAGATCCACGCGCTAGCCGTCCGTCTCCACGAGCGCCATCGCCGGCAGCTCGACGGGGTGCTGGAACGGACGGATCTTCTCGACCCGGATCGCGGCGGCCTTGAACTCCGCCGTTCCCGACTTCGGATCCGTCGCATCGATCGTCAGCTGGTTGGTGTCCACCTCGTCCGGGAAGTGGAACGTCATGAACGCGAGTCCCGGACGCAGCGAGTCGTCGATGCGCAGGGGCGCCTCGACCGAGCCGCGACGGCTCGAGACCCGCACGATCTCGCCCTCCTCGAGGAACAGCCGCTCGGCGTCCTCCGGTGCAAGACGCAGGGCCTCGCCCGTGTGCAGCGGCGAGTTGTAGAGGTTCGTCTGCGCGCCGGTGTTGTACGACTCGAGCCGTCGCCCCGTGGTGAGGCGGATCGGGTACTCGTCGTCGAGCGACTCGAACGGCGGCCTGTTCTCGACGACCGAGAACGGCGCCGGGGGTCCGCCCAGCGGCTCCGCCCACAACCGCTCGTGCAGGATCGGCGAGCCGGGGTGCTGCTCGTCGGGGCACGGCCACTGGATGCCGCCCAGCGACTCGAGCCGGTCGTAGCGCATGCCGGCGTGCATCGGCGAGAGCGAGCGCAGCTCGTCCCAGATCTGCTCGGCCGTCGGCTGACCCCAGTCGAATCCGAGCCTACGTGCGAGCTCCGCGATGATCCAGGTGTCGTCGCGCGCCTCGCCCGGCGCCTCGAGCGCCTTGCGCACGCGCTGGACGCGGCGCTCGGAGTTCGTGACGGTCCCCTCGGCCTCGCACCACGAGGCAGACGACGGGAAGACGACGTCGGCGTACTCCGCGGTCTTCGTACGGACGATGTCCTGCACGATCAGGAAGTCGAGCCCCTCGAGCAGCTCGCGCGTCTTGTTGATGTCGGCCTCGGACTGCGCCGGGTTCTCGCCGATCACGTACAGGCTGCGCAGCTCGCCGCGCTCCATGCCGTGGAACATCTGTGTCAGGTGCCAGCCGTAGGTCGGCCGGATCGTGGTGTTCCACGCCGCCTCGAACCTCGCGCGGGCCTCGTCGTCGCGTTCGATGTCCTGGAAGCCGGGCAGCTTGTTCGGGATCGCGCCCATGTCGCCGCCGCCCTGGACGTTGTTCTGTCCACGCAGCGGGTTGAGGCCAGAGCCGTAGCGCCCGACATGGCCGCACAGGAGGGCGAGGTTGATCAGGCTCAGGACGTTGTCGACGGCGTTGTGGTGCTCGGTGATGCCGAGCGTCCAGCAGATCATGGCGCGGTCGGCACGGGCGAACGCGTGGGCCGACTCGCGGATCGCCTCCGCGGGAACGCCGGTCAGGCGCTCGCCCACCTCGAGCGTGTACTCCTCGACGCTCGCGGCGTACTCCTCGAACCCGGTCGTGGCGTGCCCGATGAAGCTGCGGTTGTGCAGGCCCGCGTGGATGATCTCGCGCGCCATGGTGTTCGAGAGCGCGACGTCCGAGCCGACGTCGAGACCGAGCCAACGGTCGGCCCACTGCGCCGAGGACGTGCGCCGCGGATCGACGACCACCAGCCTGGCGCCGTTGTGCACGCCCTTCAGGAGGTGGTGGAAGAAGATGGGATGCGTCTCGCGGGCGTTCGAGCCCCACAGGAGAATGACGTCCGTCTCCTCGATCTCGCGGTACGACGACGTCCCGCCGCCTGCACCGAACACCGTCGCCAGACCGACGACGCTAGGGGCGTGTCAGGTTCTGTTACAGGAGTCGATGTTGTTCGTGCCCATCACCTGACGGGCGAACTTCTGCGCGAGGAAGTTCATCTCGTTCGTCGCCTTGGAGCACGAGAACATGCCGAACGACGTGGAGGTGTCGCTGGTCGTGCGCGCGCGTGCGAGACCGGCGGCAGCGCGATCGAGCGCCTCGTCCCACGTCGCCGGTCGCAGCGTGTCGCCGTCGCGGACGAGCGGCGTGGTCATCCGGCCCTTGAACTTCTTGCCCATCTCGGCTCCTCGGCTCGACAACCACAGGATGCCATTCGTACGGGGCTGCGACCAAGAGGCGGAAGCTACTGGGTGATAGATGCGGTCTATCATCTCGTGCGTGCTGATCCAGCAGCTGACCTACCTCGCGGCGCTGGCGCGCGAACGGCACTTCGGTCGCGCCGCTCGGGCCTGCCACGTGGCGCAACCGACGCTGTCGGCGGGGATCCGCCGGCTCGAGAGCGAGCTCGGCGTCCAGATCGTCCAGCGCAGCCAGCGCTTCGAGGGATTCACGAACGAGGGCGAGCGCGTGCTCAGCTGGGCGCAGCGCATCCTGGCGGACTGCGAGGGGTTGAAGGCCGACGCTCGGATCGATGCGACACGGGCTCTCGGGCAGGCTCCGGCTCGGCGCGATCCCGACCTCGCTCCCCGCCGTGTCGTTGCTGACGGGACCGCTGCGTGCAAGCCATCCCGAGGTCGCGATAGCGATCATGTCGCTCAACTCGCGCGATATCGAGCGCGGCTTGCAGGAGTTCGACCTGCACGCAGGGCTCACGTACCTCGACAACGAGCCCCTGCGCAACGTGCGGACCGTCGCGCTGTACCGCGAGCGCTACCTCCTGCTGACACCCGCCGACGGGCCGCACGGCGCACAGGACTCGGTGACGTGGAGCGACGCCGCCGAGGAGCCGCTCTGCCTGCTGAGCCCCGACATGCAGAACCGCCGCATCGTCGACGGGATCTTCGCCCACGCAGGCGTGACGCCGCGACCGGTCGTCGAGACGAACTCGATCTCCACCCTGTACGCCCAGGTGCACGACGGCAATCTCTCCGCCGTCGTGGCGCATCCGTGGCTCCACCAGTACGGCATTCCACCGGGGCTCAGGGCGATCCCGCTCGTCGAGCCCGAGCAGACGCACAGCGTCGGACTCGTCCTGCTCGATCAGGATCCCGAGCCGCTGCTCGCCCGGGCACTGCGCGACTCCGCGTCCGCGAGCGACATCGCAAGCGCCATCGACGCGGCAGCAGAGACCCCGTGATCGACGCGTTCGATCGCCGACGCTGGCGGTGGTGGCCGGGCGCTGGCATGCTCACGGCATGGCCGAGCTCGAGAACCCACCGCTCCGGCTGACCGAGCTCGCTCGTGGCGGGGGCTGCGCGTGCAAGCTCCCGGCGAGCGAGCTGTCGGCGCTCCTCGGCGCACCGGTCGCGAGCATCGATCCTCGTGTCCTGGTCGGTAACGAGACGCTCGACGACGCCGCCTGCTTCGCCGTGGGCGACGACGGCACGGCGATCGTGCAGACGGTCGACTTCTTCACGCCGATCGTCGACGACCCGTTCACGTTCGGCCGCATCGCCGCGACGAACGCGATCTCGGACATCTACGCGATGGGGGGAATCCCGCTGTTCGCACTCGCGCTCGGCGGATTCCCGGCCGAGCTGCCACGCGACGCCGTGGCCGCGATCCTGCGCGGCGGCCAGGACACGGCAGCTACCGCAGGCATCGCGATCCTGGGCGGCCACACGATCGTGGCGCCCGAGCCGATCTACGGCCTGACCGTGACCGGCACGGTGCGGGTGGATTCGATCTGGCGGAACAGCGGCGGCCGCGACGGAGATGCCCTCGTGCTCACGAAGGCGCTCGGAACCGGGGTGATCGCCAACGCCCTCCAGGCCGGCAGCGCGCCGGACGAGGCGATCGCCGCGGCGGTCGCATCGATGACGACGTTGAACCGGGACGCTGCGAACGCGCTGCGTGCACGCGACCCCCACGCGGTGACTGACGTGACCGGCTTCGGCCTCGTCGGGCACGCGCGCGAGCTGGCCGCCGCCTCGGGGCTCGAGGTCGAGCTGGAGAGCGCCGCCCTTCCGCTGCTCCCCTACGCGCTCGAGCTGGTCCGCCAGGGACGCGTCCCGGGCGGCTCGCGCCGCAACCGCGAGGCGGCCGATGCGTACGCCTCGTTCGACCCGGCGGTCGAGCCCGCCCTGGCGCTGCTGGCCTGCGACGCTCAGACCTCGGGTGGGCTGCTCGCGGCGCTGCCGGCAGATCGAGCCGAGGGTGTCGGAACGATCGTCGGTCGCATGCGCTCCGGCAAGGCCGGGCGCGTCACGGTTCGCTAGAGGCGCCGCGACACGACGGCCGGCTCGTCGGGGTCGACGCTGCTGTCGAGCTCGAGCGGGATCTCGTTCCAGCCGGCGCGACGGTCGATCGCCGACGCGAGGAACCCCGCGGCTACGAGCAGCAGGCATCCGGCGACAACCAACACGGCGATGCTCATGGCGCGCTGCTCCTTGTCCGGGTGTCGCAACGAGCCGAGATGCTCGTGCTTCTACGTCGTATTGCCCGGGGCGCCGAAAACGTTTCACGGCGGGACGCCCGGCCTCATCGGGCCGGGCGTCCCGCGTCACCTAGAACGCGGTGAGGTAGCGGTCGACCTCCCACTGCGAGACCTCGCCGTGGTACGCGTTGAACTCGTCGACCTTGGTCTGGACGATGTAGTCCGAGTAGTGCTCGGTGCCCGTGTGGCCGAACCAGTCGCGCAGCACCTCGTCGCCCCGCAGGTGCTCGCACGCCTCGAGCAGGTGGGACGGAAGCGACTTGATGCCCCGCTTCTCGACCTCCTCGAGCGAGGTCGTGTACAGGTTCGCGGTGTTGCCCTCGCCGGGATCGAGCTTGCGCTCGATGCCGTCGAGTCCCGACGCGAGGATCGCGACGGCTGCCAGGTACGGGTTGGCCGAGCCGTCGACCGAACGGTGCTCGAAGCGCGGGCCGCCGGGCACGCGGATCATCTGGGTGCGGTTGTTGCCGCCCCACGCCGCGTACGCCGGAGACCAGGTGGCGCCCGAGGTCGGAGCGCCGACGCCGATCCGCTTGTACGAGTTCACCGTCGGCGCCACGACCGCGGAGGCCGCCGAGGCATGGTCGAGGACGCCGCCGATGAACTGGTAGGCGAGCTCCGACAGGCCGAAGCCCCGCGGGTCGGACGCGTCGTCGAACAGGTTCCGCTCGCCCGAGGGGTCCCACAGCGAGATGTGGAAGTGGCAGCCGTTACCTGTCAGGTTCGAGAACGGCTTCGGCATGAACGTCGCGAGCTTGTCGCGCTGCTGCGCCATGACGTGGACCATGTAACGGAAGAAGATCGCGCGATCGCACGTGACGAGGACGTCGTCGTACTCGAAGTTCGACTCGAACTGGCCGTTCGCGTCCTCGTGGTCGTTCGCGTAGTTCCCCCAGCCGAGGCCATTGACGTACTTCGAGAGCGTCGTCAGGAACTCGTAGTTGCGGTACAGCGCCTTGGCGTCGTAACACGGCTGATCGGAGGTGTCGAGCGGGTCGTCCACGACGAGCCGGCCGTTCTCGTCCTTGCGCACGAGGAAGAACTCGGCCTCGAGCCCGATCTTCATGCGATAGCCGAGCTTGGCCGCACGGTCGATCGCGTTACGCAGGATCGTGCGCGGGCAGTAGGGCCATGGCTCGCCCTCGACCGTGACGTCACACGCGAACCGTCCGAGTCCCTCCTGCCACGGGACCTTCGTGTACGAGCTGATGTCGGGGATGGCGAGCATGTCGGGCGACGCCGGGCTCTGGCCCATCGGGCCGGCGGCGAACCCCGCGAACCCTGCGCCCTCGGTCAGCATGTCGTCGATCGCCTGGATCGGCATGAGCTTGGCGCTCGGCTTGCCGTTCATGTCGACGAACTGCGCCAGGAAGAACTCGATGCCGTCGTCCTTTGCGCGGCGCTTTACATCGTCGTGCGTCAACATCGTCGTCGCCTCCAATAGGTTCGCTCCACCGCCAGCGGTCCTCGAGTGAGGAACGAATGTACCGGTCGGCAGCGTGTCGCGGAGCAGCAGCCGCTCAGATGCCGAGCGGCGTGTACACGCCGAGCTTCTTCTGCGCGCGGCCCACCGCCAGGAAGGCGTCGCGGAGGTGGGCCCGCGCCAACGGAGGCATGGTGCCGGGATCGATGATGTTGTCGGGCGTGTCGCCCGCGTGGATCTGTGCAGCGTGATGGTCGTAGCGGATGCGAGCGATCACGATCGTCGCCTCGTGCAACGCCGTGGCCGTCTCGGCATCGAGAACGCTCATCCCCCGCGCCGTCGCGATGCGGTCGAGCGTGTTCGAGATCGTGATGCCGTTGGCGAGCGCGAAGAAGCGGGCGAGGTTCGTGGTGGGTATGACGCCGCGCCGCTTGATGTCGATGCTCTTGGCGGCGAGCGATCCCCTGAACCCGAGCGGCGGCTTGATGTCGGTCGCGGTGCGCGCGATCTGCTTGAGAAACCCCGGGTGATCCTTCGACCGCCGGAGGATGGCGACGAGCGGCGGGGTGATCGGCAGGCCGCCGGAGATCTGGCGAAAGTCGAACGCGACCGTCGCGCGGATCAGGTGCGACCTGTCCGGCGATGTCAGACAATCCTCGAAGACGCTCGCCCACGCACTCTCGGACATGCGCCAGAGCGCGCGTTCTGCAAGGACGTTGTTCGCGTCCGGGGGGAAGCCGCAGCGGCCGAGACCGCGGTTGACGTCGGCGGCGAACCGCTCGAAGTACGCGTCGACCGTGCTGTCCGCATCGACATCGGCGTACGCGAGTGCGTTCTCCTGATCGGAGGCGAGCGTGAACTCGCGACGCGCAGCGCTTCCGAGCGCAAGCCATGCCCACGCCACCGGGGCCGGACCGTGCGCCTCGATTGTCAGATCGATCAACCTCGCGGTGAGCGATTCGAACTGCAGCGTGAGCACGCGCCCGATGTCGCCTGGCGAGAGCTCGGCGCTGTGCAATGCGAGGAACAGCTTCGAGAGCTTGCCTGCCGCGGCGACGAGCTCGTCCTCGTTGGACGCACGCAGGATGCTGTAGCGCAGCGCGAAAGGGCTGTGCGCCTCGCTGACCATCAGGTCGGCGGCAGACAGCACCCCGAGCGGCCCGCGGACGGCGTCCTCCACCACGATGTGGTCGACCTCCGCGGCAAGCATGTCGATCATCGCCTCGACCGCGAGGTGAGTTGGGATCACCCTGACGGCGGGGATGGCGACATGCCGGACCGCGACATCCGGCGACACGTCGCCCGCGACGACTCGCTCACGCAGCGTCCCGTCGGTGACGATCTCGAGCTGATCCCGCCCCAGCACGAGGATGGCAGAGCTGTGATTGTCAGTCATGATCTGCGCGGCAAGGCGAATCGTGTCGTCGGCCTGGCAGAACACGGGCGGCCGGTTGATGAGCTCCTCGACCCTGATCGTCGCCATCTCCGGGAGCGCGTGCACCACGTGTCCGGTTAGTGTCAAACGCTTCCTGAGCGTGGTCGCGACGTAGCCGGCACCGGACGGACGCCCGAGAACCGCGAGCGCCTCGTCGCTGCCGATCAGGTAGCAAACGACGGACGGCTCATGACCGCGCACCGTGAATGCCGGCGCCATGCCTGTCAGCAACGACGGGTGGCCGAAGCACTCACCGGGCTCCAGGACCTCGACGACCTCTTCCTGGTGGACGAGCTCGACCGAGCCCTCGACGACGACGTACAGGTGGTGCGCCGGCTCGCCGTCCTCGACGAGGATGTTGTCGCCGAGGCCGTACCGACGGACCTCGGCGTGCGACGCAATCGTGCCGAGGTCGCCCGCGGGGAGCGCGTCGAACGGCGGGAACCGGGCCAGGAACTCGGAGACGGCGGACACGGCGCCGCGGTGTCAGCCGCGGTGCGGAAGTGCCCGCAGCATGCCGCCAGTAGGGGCCTTGCACCCGTCCACGCCGCGTGCGATCATAGCGCGCTGGCGACCGGACAGTCTCGAACGGAGGGAATACGTGGCGACGCAACCGGACCAGATCGACTACGAGGGCAGCGGCCTCGAGAAGGAGACGAACTGGTGGGGCGCGTTCGTCATCGGCCTCGCCGGGACGATCCTCGTCACCGGGATCGCACCGGTGATGGTGACGTCGCTCGGCGCCGCGTCGATCCCGGTCATCGTCGTCATCACCCTGAGCGGCTACCTGCTGTGCCTGCTGCTCGCCGAGCTGTCGGCGATGATGCCCGAGCGCACCGGAGGATCGCCGTCCTACGCGTATCCGGCATACAAGGACCGCTGGCCGGGCTTCGCGAAGCATGTCAACGGGTTCACCGCGTGGGCGTACTGGCTCGGCTGGTTTCCGGTAGCTCCGCTCAACATGATCCTGGCGTCGTTCTACATCACCGAGAAGTTCAACCTCTCACAGGCCGGCTTCACGCCGATTCACACTCCGATCGCATACTGGACCGTCATCATCTCGGTCGTCGGCATCCTCCTCGTCGCCATCCCCGCCTGGCTCGGCATCCGCTTCGGCGCAGTGTTCGCGACCGTCCTCGGTCTGCTCTCGATGATCCCGCTGACGCTGCTCGCGATCCTGCCGTTCTTCAAGCCGTCCGTCACGGACTGGGGCGAGCTGTCGGGCTTCAAGCAGCTCGACGGAACGGGCTTCTTCACGAACGACTTCGGCCACAGCTGGCTGGTCATCTACATCGCATTCGCGTTCCTCCTGACATGGAACGTGATCGCGATGGAGGCCGCAGCGTGCTACATCGGCGAATGCAAGAACCCTGACACGGACGCCAAGATCGCGATGAACCTCGAGGGTCTGTACGGGCTCTTCATCTACACGATGATCCCGATCGCGTTCGTGGTCGTGCTCGGCGCGGAGAAGCTCGGAAACCCGGCGCTTGCCGACCCGCGCACGATCTTCTCCGATTTCGCGAGCGCCATCTTCGGCAGCGGCGCGAGCTGGCTCGACTGGATGATCTCTACGATGCTCGTGATCGCGCTGATGCTGTCGGTGCTGAACGCGATCATGGGCTCGGGCCGGGCCGTCTACCAGATGGCACTCGACGGCCAGTTCCCGCGCGTGTTCGCGTCGGTCAACAGGCACAGCGTGCCCGGATTCTCGATGGGCTTCAACGTCGTGTGCTCGATCGCACTCATCTTCACCGGCGGTGCGGTCGAGATCTACTCGCTCTCGAACGTCGGCTACACGGCCTCGTTCATCCCGGTGCTCGTCGGCTACTACCTGCTGCGCCGGTTCCATCCCGAGATGCGCAGACCGTTCCGGCTGCCCGAGTTCATGAAGTACGTCGCGCTCTTCCTGGCAGTCTTCTACTTCATCATCTGGCTGTACGGCGGCATCGTGTACACGGGGCTCCCGAACGCGTCACTCGGCGGCGCCAACACGCGCATCTACTACTTCATCGGCTGGGCCATCCTGCTCGCGTACCTGCCGCTCTACTGGTGGAGGACGCGGGTCGAGGATCCGAAGCATGTCGGCGAGGCCACTCCGCTGGACACGGTACCGCCCGTGATCGACACCCGCTGATCGTCCCGCACACACTGCTGCGTCGCGTCTCCGAGCCGCCGGACCCGTCCGAGCTCACGATCGAGCGCGTGGTCGTCGCATCCGAGGGGCGACCGATCCCGTGGAACGTGCTGCAGATGGCCTTCACCCTGGCCCGACCTCGGACGGCCAGGGTGAGGGTCGTCACGATCGCTCGCGTGCACGGCACCAGCCTCGGGTTTCCCAACCCCGGGCTGTTGCCGAGCAAGCGCGAGTGGGATGAGCAGCGCCTGATCGTGCGGCAGACCGTCCTGGCCCTGAAGAAGGCCGGCTTCGAGGCCTCCGGCCACGTGATCGGCACGCGGAGGGCGACGAAGCGGATCCTGGGCGAGGCGACGTGGTTCAAGGCTGACGCGATCGTGATGGGCTGCGACCACGATCGCGGCCTGCTCGGCGACTTCAGCTGGGCCCACGAGCCCTACCGGGTCGCGCGCAAGGCGCGGGTCCCGGTGTACCTCGTGCCCGTCGAACAAGGTAAGGCCTAGGCAGCCTCACGCTGGTCGGCCGGGCCGTCGTCCCGCTGCCTGACCACCGTGAGCGTCGCGCCTCGCCGCGACTCGATCGCGCGCATCCCGGGCAGGAACAGCGCCGCCAACGTGACGGCCGCACCGAGCAGGCCGGCCCACACGAGCGTCGCACGAGGGCCGATCGCACCGGCGATCGGCCCGGTGAGGGCCAGTGACACCGGCACGAGGCCGATCGAGATGAGCCAGTCGAGGCTCGAGACGCGACCGAGCATCGACGCCGGAACGTGCCGCTGCTTGGCGGTCGCCCACACGATCGTGCCCGCAGTCTCGAGCGCGTTGAACACGAAGCAGGCAAGCATCAGCTGCCACACCGACTGGGCGATGCCGTAACCGGCGACCGCGACCGTCGCGATCGTCCACGCGAGGTACATCCACGTGATGTCACGCCGCGGGAGCCCGCGCTGTCCCACGACCAGGGCGCTCAGAATCGCGCCGATTCCGCCCGCGGCGAACACGAGGCCGAGCGCCCCGGCACCCGCGTGCAGCTCGTTCTTGACGAGGAACGGCAGCAGGACCTCGGCGGGGCCCATGAACGCGAGGTAGGCGATCGCGGCCGCCAGCAGCGTGCCCCAGAGCCAGACGCGCGCCCGCACGAAGCGGAACCCCTCGCGGATCTCGTCCACCACCGAGCCGGCAGACGTCCGCACCACCGGAAGCCGCGCGAGCGACTGCACGGCGACCGCGGAGACGATGAACGAGGCGGCGTCGAGCGCAAACGCGGAACCGGCTCCGATCGAGGCGACGAGCCACCCGCCGAGGGCCGGCCCGATCAACCGGAACGCGATCGGCCGCACCAGCTGGTCGAGCGCGTTTGCCTGGGCCAGCTCGTCCTGCGCGAGGATCTGCGGGACGATCGCGTCGAACGCCGGGCCGAAGAACGCCGTGCCGGCGCCGTAGACCGCACTCAGCGCGACGATCTGCCAGATCTCCTGCGAGTCGGTCAGAGCGAGGACCGCGAGCGTGCCGACCGCGACGCCGCGGATCAGGTCGGCCGCGAGCATCACCCGCCGCCGATCGAAGCGGTCGGTCACGACGCCGCCCACCAGGAGCAGCACGATGGTCGGGACGGTCATTGCGATCCCGACGGTCGAGAGCGCAGTGACGGCGTTCGACAGCGAGTAGACCTCCCAGGCCATCGCGACCAGGAACGCGCCGTCGCCGACGAGCGAGACGGTCATACCCACCCAGAGGCGCCGGAAGTCGCGGTGACGAAGCGGCGCGAGGAGGTTTATCCGGTTGAGCCCACCAGGTCGGTCGAGCGCCTCGTAACTATGCTGCACGCCGTCCTTCGAAGCCGCCGCCGGCCTGCGTCTCGCGCAGCCACTGCCGTGTGGCGTCGGCATCCATCGGGCGCGCGATCAGGAACCCCTGTCCCGTGTCGCAGCCGAGCTCGCGCAGCGTCTCGAGCTGGCCAGGGCGCTCGATGCCCTCGGCGACGACCTCGAGGCTGAGCGTCGAGCCGAGCGAGACGATCGCCGCGGCGAGACCGCTTGCCTGGATGGTCACGTCGGGCGTCAGGAACGACCGGTCCATCTTGAGGATGTCGACCGGGAAATGGCTCAGGTAGCTGAGCGACGAGTACCCGGTGCCGAAGTCGTCCATCGCGATGCGCGCGCCGAGCGCGCGCAGCTCGTGCAGGCGGCGCGCGGCGAGCGCGGCGTCGGCCATCATCACGCTCTCGGTGATCTCGAGCACGAGCGTTCCGGGGTTGAGCCCCGAGCTCTCGAGCGCCTCTCGGACGTCCGCGACGATGTCGAGGTGCTGCAGCTGCTTGACCGACAGGTTGATGCCGAGCCGCAGGGGGGCCTCGGGTGGGAGGCACGCCTGGAACTCCGCAGCCTGCCGGCAGCCCTCGCGCAGCACCCAGCGGCCGATCTCGACGATCAGGCCCATCTCCTCGGCGAGCGGGATGAACTGCCCGGGCTGCACGAGGCCGCGCGTCGGGTGATGCCAACGGCAGAGCGCCTCGATCCCGGAGATCGAACCGGTCTCGAGGTGGATCAGCGGCTGGAAGTACAGCTCGAACTGGTTCGTGTCGATCGCGCGCTGCAGCTCGGCCCGAAGCTCGAGCCGCTCGAGCACGCTCGCATGCATCGCCGACTCGAAGACCCGGTAGCCGCCCTTGCCGTCGCGCTTTGCGATGTACATCGCCGCATCGGCGTTACGCACGAGCTCGTCCGCGTCGACGGGGTTGACCTCGGAGTCGGGGCCGGCGAGGGCGATGCCGAGGCTCGGCCGGACGAAGATCTCCTTCTCCTTGAGCGCCACGGGGAGATCGAACGCGGCGACGATGCGGTCGGCCATGTCGGCAGCCGCCTGCGCCCCGTCGATGCCTTCGAGCAGTACGGCGAACTCGTCGCCGCCGAACCTGGCAGCCGTGTCGGTCGAGCGGATCGCCTCGACCAGGCGGCGGCCGACCTCGCGCAGCACGTCGTCGCCGGCGGAGTGGCCGAGGCTGTCGTTGATCGTCTTGAAGTCGTCGAGATCGAGGAAGATCACCGCGACCGTCGCGCGCTCCCGGTCGGCGCGTGTCAGAGCGTGCTGCACGCGGTCGGAGAACAGCGCCCTGTTCGGCAGGCTCGTCACGGGATCGTGGAACGCCTGGTGCGCGAGCTGGGCCTGGAAGGCCGTGCGCTCCGAGACGTCGCGGCCGTTCAGCACGATCCCGCGAACGTGCTCGTCGCCCAGCAGGTCGGTCGCGAGGACCTCGAACTTGATCGTCCGTCCGTCGGCGTGACAGAGCGTGCACTCGAAGGTGTAGGTTCCGGCTCCGCCGCGCCGCTGCATGCCGAGCAGCTGGCCCAGCCGCCCGCGATCGCCGGCGATCAGCAGCTCCTGGAACGAGGTTCCCTGCACCTCGTCGGGGTGGTAGCCGAGGATCCGCTCGATCGACGGGCTCTGGTAGCCGATGATCCCGTCGCTGTCGACGACCGTGATGAGGTCGCTCGCGTTTCGCACGAGCGAGCCGAAACGCGCTTCGCTCTCCCGCCGGTGCGTGTCCTCGATCAGCTCGGCGCTACCGAGTGCGAGCGACACGCTGTCGGCGAGCGACTGGAGCGCCTGACCGATCAGCGGCGACAACGGCGTCGACGACGCGACCACGATCAGCCCGCGCCGGCGATTGACGGCGGCGATCGGGAACACGGTCGCGCATGCCGCGCCGATCGGCACGTCGAGCTGGAGGCGCGAGTCGTGCCCCAACGGCCCACCGGATGTCGAGCCGGCGGCCGCTTCGAGCTCGGCGACCGCGAACGCGTCGATCGGCGGCTCGCCCGCCGTGAAGAGCACGACGCCGGTCGGGGTCTCGAGACAGAGGCGCACCTGCCCGGCCCTGTCGACCAGGCTGACCGCCGTCGCGAGCGCAGCTGCGTGGATCTCCTCCGACGTCGAAGCCGACACCAGGGAAGCCCCCAGACTGCGCAGAGCGCGCTCGCGCGAGACGGCGCGCTCGTGCTGACGGACGAGCCCGACGACGCGAGCGATCACCAGCAGGAACAGCAGCATCGAGGCGGCCATGATCACGAGCAGGTCGACGTCCCCGGTGTGGAACTCGCGCACGATCTCGATCGCCGGCGCCATCACCGATGCGGTCGTCAGAAGGGCGAGCCGCCAGCGTGACAGCCGCCGTTCACGATCGGGCGTGGCCTCGACCAGGTTGCGCATCGTCGGGTTCAACGCGGCCGCGCCCCACAGCAGGTAGTAGCTGATCCAGCCGGCGTCGTAGATGAGCTGGTGGTCGTAGCTGCCGTCGAGCAGTGCGTAGCCGTAGGCGGCGTCCGTGACGAACAGCGTCAACACGGCCGCGACGAGCAGGTAGAACGATCCCTGGCGGCGACCTCCATCGAACACCAGGCGCAGGACCGCGGCGAGCAGGAGGACATCCCCGAGCGGGTAGGCGATCGAGACGCCCTTCGCGAGGGGCGACAGCGTGGCGTCATGGACGTACGGCGCCATCAGGAAGAACCACGAGAGCAGGCCGACGCCGACGGTGATGATCAGCGCGTCGATGACGCCTGCCCGATCGCCCTCTGGGTTCCTGCGGCGCACGATCAGCAGGACGCCGACCATCAGCACCGGATACATGGCGAGGTACAGCCCGTCGCCGATCGACGGGAACGGAACCTCGTGGCCGAGCAGCTTCGGATAGAGGTAGGTGTAGACGTCCCCGAGGAAGAACAGCGCCTGCCCGAGCGCGAACAGCAGCCACGGCCAGGCCGTGACGGGGCGGTTCCGGCGCACGCCGACGACGATCGCGACGGCCGACGAGCCGGACAGGAAGTTGATGAGGACCGGCGATCCCTGGAACGGCGGGACCAGCAGGTAGAGCGCGAGCAGGGCTCCGCCGATCGCGAGATACCAGCGGTGCAACGGCACCCCTCGCAGACTGACCTTCCCGACGGGCGTGCCGGGCAGCATCGTGTTACGCGGCCTTCCGGAGACTCGACTCGGGAATCGCGCGCGCCCCCTTGGCCGGCTGCAGCTCGAAGCGCTGGGAGAGCTCGGTCAGCACGTCCACGAGCCTCGCAAGCTGCTCGTCCGTGTTGGCGGCGGTGACCTGGATGCGGAACCCGACCTCGCTTTTCGGCACCAGCGGATACGCGGCGAGCGTGACGTAGATCCCACGCTCGAACAGGAACCGGCCAACGTCGCCGATCTGCTCGTGGTGAGCGAGCGGTACCTCGATGATCGGGAGTCCCGAACGGTTCGGCGTCGCGACGCCGAGGGCCGCGAGGGCGTCCAGCGCCACCGCGGTCATCCGGTAGATGTCCGATCGCAGCTCGTCCCCTCGGCGCTCGTTCACGTCGAAGCCCGCGAGCACCGTCGCGAGCGACGCGACGGGCGACGGGCCCGAGTAGAGATACGGCGGCGCCGCGACCTTGAGCAGGTTCTTGAGCTCGGTCGGACAGGCGATGAAGGCGAGCAGCGACGAGTAGGCCTTCGAGAAGCCGGCGACGAGGACGACGTTGTCGTAGCTCTCGTCGAAGTGGCGGATGACCGAGTTGCCGCGCGATCCGTACGGGCTCGTCTCGTCATGGCGGCGCTCGCCGATGACGCCGAACCCGTGGGCGTCATCGATGTAGAGCAGCGCGTCGTAGGCGCGCACGACGCGCAGGAACTCGGGCAGCCTCGGCGCGTTGCCGCTCATGCTGTTGACGCCGTCCATGCACACGATTCGCACCGGCGAGCGATCCTGGCGCAGCAGCAGCTCGAGGTCGTCGGGATCGTCCCCGCGGAACCGTCTGACGGTCGCCCCGTGCGCGCGGGCGATCTCGCATCCGTCGTAGATCGTCTTGTGGGCGCGGGAGTCGAGGAAGATCGTGCCCGAGCCCGCGAGCAGCGGAATCGTCGAGGAGTGGATGTGCGTGATCGTCGGCAGGGCGAGCGAGTCCTCGCAGCCCAGGAGCTCGGTGAGACGCGACTCGATCTGCTCGTACAGCGCCGGACTCCCGAGGAGCCGCGACCAGCTCGGATGCGTGCCCCACGCGTGCAGCGCCGGAGCGACCGCATCGATGATCTCAGGGTCGAGGTCGAAGCCGAGGTAGTTGCACGACGCGAAGTCGGCGAGCCACCGCTCGCCGATCCGGATCATGCGGCCGTCGACCTGGTCGATGACGGCGTCCATCATCGGGTTCGAGGCGCGGAGATCGGCGAGATCGGCGCACGTCGAAAGCCAGCGCTCCACCCAGCGCGTCTCTCCGTCGCTCATGCTCGATGTAATCGGCCGCGGCCGAAAGAGTCATTAGTGCAGGTTTCAAATGTCACCCATTCGCCAGCCGGGGGTCGGCGCCGGACGCCACCTGCACCGAGAGCGGCACCGGGTTGTCGCCCGCCTCGTCCGAGGCGCTGAAGAACGAGGTGTAGTGACCGCTCGAGTCCGTCGGCTTCGAGAACGTCCAGAAGTCGCGATCGGTCGTGCGGCGTCACGACGATCGCGCCGACGACCGGCTTGCCCGCCGCATCCGTGACCGTGCCGGACAGCTGGTAGGTGTAGAGCGCGACCGGCGGCACCGGCTTGCCGCGAGGCGAAGACCGCGCGCCCGGTCAGGACGACGTTGCCGCCGGCTGCCGCGGCTCGTGTGCAGGTCGGTGACCTTGTAGCCGACGCTGAAGCCGCCGCGCGTGCGCCAGGAGCGCGCTCTTGTCGGCGGCCGAGAGCGGCTTGCCGCCGACCTTCGCCTGGGTCACGTTCGTGACGGTCGCGACGTGCCGCTCGGGCAGCGTCGTGTCGACCCGGTAGTTGAACTGCCCGGACGCGTTGGTGCGCGCCTGCAGCACGTAGTCGCCGACCTGCAGGCCGACGCCCGAGACGGGCTTGCCGCGCAGCAGCACGCTGCCGCTGACGACCTGCGAGTTCTGCGACGGAGGCCGTCCACTCCTGGATCGGCAGGCTCGCGCCGGTGGCGAGATGGCCCGGCGCCGCGACGCGCTGCGCGTGGCCGTCCGCGGTCGAGCGAGCGCGTCGCCGCCGGCGCTGTCACGAGCGTGCCGTCCTTCGTGATCGTCGTGTCGGACGACGGCCGGAACGAGGCGAGCTTCGGTCCGGGCGACTGGGTCGGCGAGCCGCCGATCGCGAAGACCTGCAGCTGCGACGCCGTGCCGCCGTTCGACGACGTCGGCGTGCCGCCGACCGTGATCGGCGACGTACTCCTTGCCGCCGGCGGTGAACACCGTCGGGCCCGACGCGATCTGCGCGCCGGTCTGGAACGTCCACAGCGACCTTGCCGGTCTTGAGGTCGAACGCGCGCAGGTTGCCGTCGCCGCCACCCGCGAAGCCGAGGCCCGACGCCGTCGTCGTGACGCCGCCGCGCTCCGGCTCGGGCGTCTCGAACTTCCACACGCGCTGGCCGGTGTTCACGTCGATCGCGCTGATCGAGCCGTGGTCGTGCCAGCCCTGCGAGCGCGGTGCCGAAGTTGCCGTTCTGCACGCCGAGGAAGACGTCGCCGAGGATGAACTTGTTGCGCTTCTGCGCGGGCGTCAGCTGCGCCTGCACGAGCTGCGACGCCGTCTCGGCCGCGGCGTTGAACACGTAGTCCGTCGTCGGGTCGTACGAGGCCGGCGAGTAGTTGAGGCCGCCGATCGACGAGGGGTAGATCGTGACCGGCTTGCCCGGCTGCAGCGACGGATGCTCGACCCGGTCGATCACCTTGACGCGCTGGTAGAACGGCTTGCCCGTGTCGGCGTCGAAGGCGTACCAGACGCCCTCCATCGAGGCGACGGAGACGATGTGGTGCGTCTTGCCGCCGACCTTGCCGTCGTACACGAGCGGCGGCTGCGCGACGTCGTACGCCCACTGGTTGCCCGTGATCAGCTGCTGCCACCACTTCGTCTGACCCGGTCTTCAGGTCGACGGCGATCAGCGAGTCGGTGCGCGGATCCGCGCCCGGGCGGATCGACGGGAAGTACAGCGGCGTCGCCGAGCCGGTCCCGAAGAACACGGTGTCGGTCGAGCGCGTCGATCGTCACCGGCGTCCAGACGTTGCCGCCGCCGACGATGCGGCTCGCGGCGCGCCAGCTCTGTCTGCTCCGGCGGGATCGTCCAGTACGGGCTCGGCCAGGCGGGCCGCAGATTCGGTCGTGTACGCCATCACGAACCCGCGCGTGCCGTACTCGGAGCCGGCAGCGCCGAAGACCACGCGATGGTCGGCGCACATGGGCGCGCTCGTCTCGGAGTAGCCGAAGTTCGAGCCGGCGCCGGGCACGTCGTGCGGCGATCGTGCACGCGCTTGATCAGGTGCCCGTCGGCCGGGTCGAGCGAGTCGATGTGCATGTCGAGCGTCAGCAGGAAGAGCTTGCCGTCGCAGGCGGCCACGCCGCCGGGGAATGGGTGCTAGTCGGATATCAGCGCACGCCGAGCAGCAGCTCCGTGACGAGCTGGTCGAGCCGGTCGTTCCGACACTCGCGGGCACCGAGCGCGTCCAGGTCGTGCGACTCGGCGCGCAGTGCCTCGACAGCCGCCGGCGAGTAGCCGCCGTCGACGGTCGGCTTCCCGAGGTCGAGCACGCCGGCCTGCCGTCGCGCCTCCTGGATCTCGGCGTCGGCCGCGTACTGACGCGCCTTCTCCGCGAGGATCAGGTACGTGCGCATGCAGCCCGCCGCGAAGTCCCAGACGCCCTCGACGCCCTCGACGCGCAGCGGTCGCGCGTCGAAGTGGCGCGGCCCGGCGTACCCGCTCTCCTCGAGCATGCGCACGAGGAAGAACGCGTCCTTGATGTCCTCCTGGCCGAAGCGGAAGTCCTGGTCGTAGCGCCCGATGCGCTGGCCGTTGAGATCGACGTGGAAGAGCTTGCCGGCCCACAGCGCCTGCCCGACCGCGGCGCTGAAGCTGAGGCCGGCCATCGTCTCGTGAGCAACCTCGGGGTTGACGCCCCAGAGCTCGGGACGCTGCAGGGTCGAGATCATGTGGAGGGCGTGGCCCACGGTGGGGAGCCAGGCATCGCCACGGGGCTCGTTCGGCTTCGGCTCGAGCGCGAACCTCATGTCGTATCCCTGCGCGACGGCGTACTCGCAGATGAAGTTCAGCGCCTCGCGATAGCGCTCGAGCGCATCCTCGACGCCCTTCGCGGCCTGCACCTCCTGCCCCTCGCGGCCGCCCCAGAACACGTAGATCGGCGCGCCGAGCTCGGCGCCGAGATCGACGGCAGCCATCGTCTTCTGCAGCGCGAGGCGACGGACGCGGGGATCGTTCGCGGTGAACGCGCCATCCTTGAACGCGGGCAGCTTGAAGAGGTTCGTCGTCGCCATCGAGACGACCAGCCCGGTTCGATCGAGCGCGGCGCGGAACCCGTTGACGATGCGGTCGCGCTCGCTCGCGCTGGCGCCGACGGGCACGAGATCGTTGTCGTGCAGCGACACGCCGTACGCCCCGAGCTCGGCCAGCTTCTCGACGGCGACGATCGGATCGAGGGGTGGCCGGGTCGGGTCGCCGAACGGATCGCGCCCGGGGTTCCCGACGGTCCAGAGTCCGAACGAGAACCGATTGCTCGGAGTCGGCACGTACGAGGTCTCGGGCATCACTGCAGTCTCCTTGTGCGTTTCCTCGGCGTCCGCCAGACTACGCGTCCGTGCCACGACTCGTCGCCGGAATCGACTGCTCGACCCAGTCGACCAAAGTCGTGCTCGTCGACCCGGAGAGCGGCACGATCGTGGCCTCGGGCCAGGCCCCGCATGTCGTGACCGGCGAAGCTGGCGCGAGGGAGACGCCGCCCGAGGTCTGGTGGGACGCGCTCCGGCACGCGGTCGCCAGCACGGGCCGGGGCTCGGAGGTGGCCGCGATCTCGGTCGCCGGCCAGCAGCACGGGCTCGTCGTGCTCGGCGAGGACGGCCGGCCGCTGCGCCCCGCGATCCTGTGGAACGACACGCGCTCGGCGCCCGACGCGGCGCGGCTGACGGACCTGCTCGGCGGCCCGGAGGCAAGCGCGGCCCGGCTCGGCAGCGTTCCGGTCGCGTCGTTCACCGCGACGTCGTGGCTCTGGCTCCGCCGCGAGGAGCCGGACCTGGCGGCGCAGGTCACGCGCGTGCGTCTGCCGCACGACTACATGACCGAGCGGCTCTCGGGCGGCGCGGTGACCGACCGCGGGGACGCCTCGGGAACCGGCTGGTGGTCCCCGCTGAGCGAGACGTACGACGACGGCGTGCTCGAGCTGATCGATCTCGATCGCGCGAGGCTTCCGGTCGTCCTCGGTCCGACGGAGGTGGCGGGCCAGGTCACGACCGAGGCGGCGCGAAGCGATCGGCGTCCCAGCCGGGGCGCTCGTCGCTTGCGGCACGGGAGACAACATGGCCGCCGCCCTCGGCCTCGGCGTCGACGTGGGCATTCCCATCGTGAGCCTGGGCACCTCGGGCACCGCGTTCGTCGTCTCGACGACCCCGACTGCGGACCCGACGGGCGTCGCCGCCGGGTTCGCCGACGCGACCGGCCGCTACCTCCCGCTCGCGGCCACGCTGAACTGCACGCTTGCGGTCGACCGCGTGGCAGGCTGGCTCGGGCTCGACCGCGAAGGCGTCGAGGATGGTGGCGAGGTCGTCGTGCTGCCGTTCCTCGACGGCGAGCGGACGCCGAATCGCCCGCGGGCGTCCGGCACGTTCACGGGGCTCCGCCACGCGACGACGCCGGGACAGATCCTGCGAGCGACCTACGAGGGTGCGGCGCTCTCGCTGCTCGAGGCGGTCGAGCTGCTCGATCGTCTCTGCTCGGGCATCGATCCGGCGGCCCCGATCATCCTGGTCGGTGGGGGCAGCCGCGGGCGCGTCTGGCAGGACACGGTCCGCCGGCTCTCGGGTCGGGCGCTGCTCGTGCCGCACGCGGACGAGCTGGTCGCGATGGGAGCGGCGGCACAGGCCGCGGGCGTGCTGCTCGGGAAGGCGCCCGATTCGGTCGCGCGCGGCTGGAACGCGTCGGCAGGGGTCGAGCTGCCCCCGCTCGAACGTGACGAGGCCGCGCTCGAGCGGATGCGCTCGGTGCGAGCGCGCACCGAATCGCTCGACGATTAGGCCACGCCTAGATATCCACCCACTTGCGGTCGCTCGCGCCCGACTCCACCACGCGCTCGATGAATCGCACGCCGCGCGCGCCATCCTCGACCGTCGGGAAGTCGCCCTCGAGCGGGCCGAGCTCACGTCCTTCCTGCTTCGCGCGGATCGCCTCGAAGACCCCGAGGTAGACGTTGGCGAATGCCTCGAGATATCCCTCCGGGTGTCCGGGTGGAATGCGGATGGCCTTCTGCGCCGACTCTGAGAGGTAGTCGTTCCCGCGCCGCAGGAGCCGGCTCGGGCCGTCCCCAGAGGCGTGCACGAGCAGGTTCGGATCCTCCTGGCGCCAGGAGATGGAGCCCTCGCTGCCGTGCACCGAGATGCGCAGGTTGTTCTCGTTCCCGATCTCGATCTGCGAGGCGGTGAGCACGCCGCGCACGCCGCCGTCGAGGCGGAGCAGGACCGCCGCGTCATCGTCGAGCAGACGGCCCTCCACGACGGTGGCGAGGTCGGCGCACACGCTGGTGACGTGCCGTCCGGTGATCGTGGCGGCGAGGTTCTCCGCGTGCGAGCCGATGTCGCCCATCGCGCCGGCGATGCCCGAGCGGGCCGGATCCGTCCGCCATGAGGCCTGCTTGTTCCCGGTCGCCTCGAGCCGCGTCGCGAGCCAGCCCTGGCTGTACTGGACCACCACCTTGCGCAGCTCGCCGAGCTCGCCGCGTCGCAGCATGTCGCGCGCGTGCCGGACGAGGGGATAGCCGGTGTAGTTGTAGGTGACGCCGAACACGCCGCCCTGGCGCTCGACGATGTCGACCAGCTCGCTCGCCTGCTCGCTCGAGTGGACGAGCGGCTTGTCGCACACGACGGCGAACCCTGCCTCGGCGAACGCCTTCGCGACGGGGAAGTGCACGTCGTTCGGCGTCACGATCGAGACGAAGTCGATCCGGTCATCCGACGGGCGTGCGAGCTCGCGCTCGAGCATCTCCTGCCACGATCCGTACGCCCGCTCGGAGTCGAGGCCGAGATCGAGCGCCGACTCGCGCGCCCGCGTCGGATCCGACGAGAGGGCCCCGGCGACCAGGACCGCCTGCTGGTCGAGGGCGCACGCGGCGCGGTGCACCGCGCCGATGAAGGCGTTCCGTCCACCGCCGACCATCCCGTAGCGCAGCGGGCGGGTCACTGCTCGTCCCGGTCGAAGGCGGCGTCGAACGCGACGTTCGAGGGCGCGAAGTCGAGCTGTTTCACGAACGCCGCCGACTCGGTCGCTCCGTGGACACGGTCCATGCGCGAGTCCTCCCACTCGATGCTCAGACGGCCCCCCGTACCCGACGTCGTTGAGCGCGACGATGATGTCCTCGAAGCGGACGTCTCCGCGGCCGACCGAGCGGAAGTCCCAGTTGCGCCGCGCATCGCCGAAGCTCGTGTGGCCGCCGAACACGCCGACCGACCCGTCGCCATGGCCCCACCACGCGTCCTTCATGTGGACGTGGAAGATCCGGTCGCCGAAGCGCCGGATGAACTGCACGTAGTCGACGCCCTGGTAGCCGAGATGGGACGGGTCGAAGTTGAACCCGAACTGCGGATGGCCTCCGATCGACTCCAGCGCGCGCTCGGACGAGGCGATGTCGAACGCGATCTCGGTGGGGTGCACCTCGAGGCCGAAGCGGACCCCGTGCTTCGCGAACGTGTCCATGATCGGCGTCCAGCGCTCGGCGAAATCGCGGAAACCGGCCTCCCAGTACGCCTGGCTCGTCGGCGGGAACGCGTAGATCGAGTGCCAGATGCTCGACCCGGTGAAGCCGTTGACGACGTCGACGCCGAACGCGCGCGCCGCCTCGGCAGCTCGCCCGACCTCGTGGGCAGCCCGCTGGCGCACACCCTCGGGATCGCCGTCTCCCCAGACGTGCTCGGGCAAGGATCGCCCGGTGGCGCTCGTCGATCCGGTCGCACACGGCCTGACCGACGAGATGGGTCGAGATCGCGTGGCATTGCAATCCGTGCCGCTCCAGCAGCGCGCGACGCTCGGCCACGTAGCCCGGCTGCTCGATCGCCGCGGTGACGTCGAAGTGGTCGCCCCAGCACGCCAACTCGAGGCCGTCGTACCCCATGTCGCTTGCGAGCGGAGCGAGTTCTGCGAGCGGGAGATCGGCCCACTGGCCGGTGAAGAGAGTGACGGGACGCGGCACTGCGGCGAGCCTCCTGCAGTCGGGTCCACGAACGCTACCTGGGTCATCCGAAAGAGGTGCCCGTACCGGTTTCACGCGATGTACACGTAATTCACAGGTTGGCTGTCGATATGCATGGCGTTCCCGAACAAGGAGTCCCGACGTGGCGATCTCGCTCGATACGTCGCAGAGCAGCTATGGCGCGTGTCAGACGCCTCCGCAGACCGGAGGCCCCGGAACGCCGGCCACCCCGCCCGCTGATGCCGTCGCGCCTGCCGATGACCAAAATACGGTCGGCAAGCCCGGTGGGCATCACCACCATCACCATGGCGGCGGGGCCGGCGCGGCCCAGGGCGTTCAGATGCCCGACAGCTCGATCCTGAGCGCGCTCAGCGGCACGTCGTCGACCGACTCGACCTCGTCGACCGACAGCACGCTGACGCAGCTCCTGCAGCAGCTGAACGGCTCGTCGTCGTCGGGCTACAGCTCGGACGGCACCACGCCGGCAGCCTCCGGCTCGCTCGGGCTGAGCGCCCTGGTGTAGCGCGCGCGCCGGGCAGGCGAACCCGCCCGGCGCGCTCTGCTAGCTCGGTCTACTTCGCGACGATCGTCGCCATCCCCTGTGGGAAGCGCTGCAGGACCTTGCTCGGGTATGACTGCATGTCGAACTTCCCGCCAGGTGTCGCCGGGAACGACGAGAACACCTGGCCGAGATCCTCCCAGACGCTCAGCCGCTTGCCTCGAGCGGATGCCGGCAACGTCAGCCGGAAGCGCCCATTCTTGTCCGGCCAGCTGGCCGACAGCGGCTTGATGAGGCCGTTCGGGCCCGACACGCCGAGGATGAGTCCCTCGTACACCGCGCCGGGGAACGACGTCGCGGTCGGCAGCGCCATGACAGCCGTGGGGCTGCCCGGGAGCTGGATGTTGAGGGTCGCGCTCTTCAGGGCGCCGAACTTGACCGTCGGAGCCGCGCCCGACGAGAACGACACCCTCCCCGACGCGACCTGCACGGTCAACGGCACCGGATCGGCGCCGCTCTCGTCCGATGCGGCGAAGAACGACGTGTAGTGGCCGCTCGCATCGCTTGGCTTGGAGAACGTCCAGAAGTCGCGATCCTGCGTCCTCGTGACGACGATCGCGCCGACGACGGGCTTACCTGCCGCGTCTGTGATCGTGCCGGTCAGCTGGTAGGTGAACAGCACCACCGGCGGCACCGGCTTCCCCGACGCGTACACGGCACGTCCGGTCAGCACGACGTTGCCCGCACTCCCACGGCTCGTGTGCAGGTCGGTGATGTTGTAGCCCACGCTGAAGCCATTGTGCAGTGCCATCACGGCGCTCTGGTCGGCCGATGACAGCGCGTGACCGCCGATCTTCGCGCCTGCGACGCTCGCAACCGACACGACATGCCGCTCGGGAAGCGTGGTATCCACGCGGTAGCTGAACTTGCCCGAGCTATCGGTCCGCCCCGGCAGCGGGTAGTCGCCAACCCGGAGCGCGACGCCGGAGACTGGCTTGCCGTGCAGGATCACGTTCCCCGTGACGATCTGGGAGTTCTGCGAGGACGCGGCCCACTCCTGGACGTACAGACCGGTCTGGGTGGTGATGTGCCCATCGCCGCTCGCCGTACGGCGCACAACCGCCTTCTTCACACTGGTTGTCGCGGGCGCCGCCGCGAGCGTCCGGGCCGTCGCGCTCGTCGAGGCCGAGTCACTCGTCGGCCGGAACGACGTCGGCAGCTTCGGCCCCGTCGACTGCGTCGGCGAGCCTCCCAGCGTGAAGACCTGCAACTGCGAGGCGGTACCGCCGTTCGACGACGTCGGAGTTCCACCGACCGTGATCGCGAGGTACTCCTTGCCGCCGGCCGCGAAGATCGTCGGCCCGGATGCGATCTGCGCGCCCGTCTGGAACGTCCACAGAATCGCCCCGGTCTTGGCATCGAACGCGCGCAGCACGCCGTCGCCGCCACCTGCGAACCCGACGCCGGAGGCCGTCGTCGTCACCCCGCCGCGCTCAGGCTCGGGCGTCTCGAACTTCCAGACCCGCTGGCCGGTGCCCACGTCGATCGCGCTGATCGAGCCATGATCGTGCCAGCCCGGCGAGCGCGGTGCCGAAGTTCCCGTTCTGCACACCCAGGAACACGTCGCCGAGGACGAACTTGTCGCGCTTCTGCGCCGGCGTCAGCTGCGTCTGCACGAGCTGCGCAGCCGTCTCCGCGGCCGCGTTGAAGACGTAGTTGGTCGCCGGGTCGTAGGAGGCGGGCGAGTAGTTCAGGCCACCGATCGACGATGGGTAGATCGTGACGGCCTGACCCGGCTGCAGTGACGGGTGCTCGACCCGGTCGATCACCTTGACGCGCTGGTAGAACGGCTTGCCCGTGTTGGCGTCGAAGGCGAACCAGACGCCCTCCATGGTCGCAACCGAGACGATGTGGTGCGTCTTCCCGCCAACCTTGCCGTCGTACACGAGCGGGGGCTGCGCGACGTCGTACGACCACTGGTTTCCCGAGATCAGCTGCTGCCACCACTTCGTCAGACCGGTCTTGCAGGTCGACGGCGATCAGCGAGTCTGTCCGCGGGTTCGGCCCGGGCCGCACCGACGGGAAGTAGAGCGGGGTCGCGGAGCCAGTTCCGAAGAACACCGTGTCGGTCGACGTGTCGACCGTGACCGGGGTCCAGACGTTGCCGCCTCCCGCGATCCGGCTCTGCGAGCGCCAGTCCTGCTGAGCTCGGGGGAATCGTCCAGTACGGGCTCGGCCAGGCCGGCGTGAGGTTCGTCGTGTACGCCATCACGAACCCTCGCGTGCCGTACTCGGAGCCCGCGGCGCCGAAGATCACGCGGTTGTCGGCGCAGATGGGCGCGCTCGTCTCCGAGTAGCCGTAGTTGGATCCGGCGCCGGGAACGTCCTTCGCGATGGTGACGCGCTTGATCAGGTGTCCGTCGACCGGGCTCAGCTCGTTGATGTGCATGTCGAGCGTCAGGAAGAAGAGCTTGCCGTCGCAGTACGCCACTCCGCGGTTCGCGACGATGCCGAAGTTCTTGAAGACGCCCGCTGTCGCCCGGCTTGTACTGCCAGACGATCTTGCCAGTGGCACCGTCGATGCGGAAGACGTTGTCGTCGTTCGAGGTCACGTAGAGCTGGCCGTCGACGGCGACCGGGTAGGACTGCTCGCCGATCTTGATCGTCGGATCGATCTTCTTGAGATCGACCGTGTACGCGCGGCCGAGTTGCGCGGCGTTCGCGGGCGTGATCTCCGTAAGCGGCGAGTGCCGCATGTTGTCTGGCGTTCGACCGAAGCCCAGCCAGTCGCCATCGGGGATCGGAGCCGCAGTCGCCCCGCTTGATATACCAACCGTCACAGCGACAGCCGCGACCAGCGTCGCGAGCGTCGCTAACCGTATCCACCTCATTGGAGTCTCCTCTCCGCGCGCACGACATCGACCGAATCTCAGTCAGGACCAGAGCCAGGGGAAGGAAGCACAGGAGCACGATGTAGGGGGCCAGATTGCGTGTGGTCGGCTCGGACTCCACGCCCACGGTCGGACCGGTGCCGAGCTCGCTACGCACGGCGTCGGCGATAGCGTGGGGACCGTGCGTGAACGATCTGCCACCGGTGGCTGAGACGAGCTGCGACACAGAGTGTTGGGCTAGCTGCGAGTCTGCTCGGTAGACGCTGCTCGGCCGCCCATCGGAGGCATACAGCCGGTCCCGGCCACCCCCGACACGCACGACCACCACGTGGACTCGCGTGCCGCCCGCAAGCGTGCGAGCCACGGAGGCGGCGTTGAACGCTCGGCTCTCCCCGTCGGTTATCAGCAGCAGGACGCGATGTCTCTGGGCGCGCGTGAAGAAGCTCATGCTTCCGATGTCACCCAGCACCCCGAAGTCCGTGGCAACCCGCGACGTCTCGCGTGGCGGCGGGCTGTCGATGCCGAGTGACCGGACCGTCGACGAGAAGACGGCCTGATCCGCCGTCGGGAAGGCGTTCGGAAGCACGCGGTCGGTGAAGCTGGCGACGCCGAGCGGCAGGCCCCCGAGCTCCGACCCGGTGGCGAGCGCGATGCGCTTCGCCTGGGCAAGGCGAGCTGGCGCGTGCGGGCCGGACGCCGCGGCCATCGAGGCGGACGTGTCCACCACAACGAAGGCGGCTGCGTCGGCACGCACGGACTCGGTGCCGTGACGACGGAATGCGGGCTGGGCGACCGCAAGCGCAACCAGGAGCGGGACGCTCGCGATCGCGAGCGACCCTCCAGACGCCTTGCCGTCCCTCCGGGGGGACAAGGCGGAGTACGGCCCGGGCTCGCTGCAGGCGTCGGCCGACGAGCACGAGAGCGGTGAGTGGAACCACGACCAGAAGTGCGAGGAGTCCGCCAAGTGGCGTCAGGAACGTCAGCGACGCGAGCACTAGAAACCGCTCCCGGGAAGCCCAGCACCCGCACCCTTGTTTCCCGGCCCCTTGCCTCCGGCGGAAGGGTTCGATCCGGGACGCGTGCCCTGCGACGCGAGTGCGCGAAGCACGATCTCGAGATCGAGCTTGGCCGCCACGTTCATCGGATCGAGGCGTGCCGCCTCGGTGAACGCCTCCACGCTGCGCTCGCCTGGGGAGGCGACCCCCGGCGGGGCGGACATCGCGCCGAATGCGAGCACCCCGGTCAGCACGTCGGCCTGCGCGACCTGTCGCGGCGAACCCTCGAGGATGATCTTCTCGAGGGCGGCCTGGGCTGCGTCGCGGCGAACCGCGCGCTGCAGGCCGTTATCGAACCCGACCGGCGTGCGATATCCGACCACGAAGTCGTGGATCGCCTCGCGGAGATCGATGTCATCCGAGAGCCCGAGGAGTCGGCTCGCCGGGTCGAACGGCGCGATCGTGGACGGCGTCCAGTGCACGGTCGCGCCCGGGTTCGCGCGGACGACGCGGTCGCCCGCGTGCATGCGCTCCTGCCATCGACCCACGTCGATCGCGACCAGCGCGGCTACCACCGCAAGCACGAGCGCCAGCGCGCCGAACGTGAGTCGCACGAGCCTCACGTGCTCGGTCTCCACGTCAGTCGCGTGCTGAAGAACTCGTACAAGGCGAGCGTGACCGCCAGCACGACGGCGAGCAGCGCGAGTCCGACCGGGAAAGGCGAGCGGCTCACGGCCGTCCGATCTCCCGGGAGGTGGGCCTGCGTGATGTGTGACGCCTGGCCGAGGAGCTTGGCAAACAGATCCTGATCCTGCGGAGACGGATTCAGCGCGACGATTCGGATATCGATTCCCTGCTGACGGTAGGCCAGGGTGCTCGACGCGAGGTTCTCCAGATCCCCCGGGTCATCATCGAGATCGCTGATCAGGATGACGCCGGGGTGCGACAGCCGCTCGCCGTGGATCAGGTTCAAGGCGAGCCCGAGCCCTGCGGAGATACGCGTACCGGCACTGAAGGTCTCTGTCCACGGATTCGTCGGGAACTGAGGCCCGAGTCCGGGGGTCGTGTTCGTCGGAACTCTGAAGTAGCGCGCGAACGCCCGCAGCTGCGAGCTCGGTGTCCCGGGTGGCAGCGCCTGGTAGGCGACATCCGAGAAGACGACGAGTCCGTAGCGCCCATTCGTCGCCGCAAGCTCGTCGAGAGTCTCGCCGATCCGATTGAAGGTGTCGGACGAGATACTTGCGGACAGATCGAGTACGACGATGCCGTTCGACGCCCGAGGAAGGAATCGCAGCGGATGCGTGGCCGGGCGCGAGGCAAGCACCGCGGTCACGATGACGAGCGCGACGAGCGTCGTCACGAGCACGACCCGAATGACGCGGGTGCGCCGCCAGGCGGGGAGCACCTCCGCGATATCGGCAAGCGGAATACGGAGGGTCACGACGCACCAGCGATCCGCTCGATGAGCGAGGTGATGCGCGCGGGGTCCGGCTCGGGCTCGGACCAGGCGAGGTCGGCGGCCGCTCGCGCCACCTGCGACTCACCATTTCTCCGTAGCGTCCTCGAAAGCAACCCGAGTGCACGGCGACGGTCCGGGGGTGGGCGCGAAAGCGATGCTCGGACGAGCGCGAGCGCACGGCCGAGCGGGTCGATGTCTTCCCGTGAGCGAACGCCGCGCTTGGGAAGCGCAAGCGGCACGAGGAGTGCAGCCGCGACAAGCACGAGGACTGCTGTTGCACCGAAGAGCGTGCGGCGGATCAGCGTTGGCGAGAACCGGTAGGTGGGAGGCACCGGCGACGTCGGATGCAGAAAAGACCTCTGGGGGTTCGCGACCTGCTTCGCGGTCGCCCGCGGAACGACGCTGACCGCCGGGAAGCGCGCGATGACCGTCGACGAGCCGACGCGGACATGCGAGGATGCGAGCGGAACCAGCCGCCGCCCTGCCCCGGGGGCACAGCTTGCATCGAGGCACTGGAGGTCGTAGCGCCAGGTCGTGACGACGACGCCACTGCCCTGACTCGAGGTCGACGAGCGGAGCACTTGGAACGGCGCGAATCCCGGGTACACCTGCGCGGCGGCGTGCGCACGAACGGTGAGCGTCGCATGGATCACGTCGCCGAAGAGAGCCGGCTGCGGAGAGACCGACGTCGTGACCTCCACGCCGGCGGCTCGTGCGCCCGGCGCCCCGACGAGCACGAGGAGCGCAGCGAGAGCCACCGCCCATCTCATCACTGCACCCGTCGCAACGTCCGGCGGCGTCGGTCGGCCCACGAGAGGAACGCCCGGTGGATGCCGTCAGGATCGGCGTCACTCAGCGTCACCGGGTCCATCCCCGCCCGGCGGAACCGCCGAACGAGCTCGGAGTAGCGCTCCTCGTGCGCTCGCCGCAGCGTATTCGTCTCGCTCCGCGTCAACCGCGCAGCTCGCAAAGCGCCTGTCTCGGGATCGACGAACGGGAGCACAACACCGGAGACGTCCGGGAAGCTGCGCTCCCAGGTCGGATCCTGCACCACGACAGGAATGATGTCGCAACCCAGGCTGCGCAGACGGGCCCGCGATCCGTCAGCGAGCGGCCCGAGGAAGTCGGAAACCAGAAACACGAAGCTGCCGGGCGGCAGCAGCTTGCGTCGCCGTGCGAGCACCCTGACGGCATCGTCGAGCGCGCCGCTCTTCGCGGTGAAGTTGGCTTGGTCAATCCGCGTGAGCGCGAGACGCACCCTCCCGCGTGCGGGCGGCAGCACCCGCGACGACTGCGTCGAGCCGTCGAACAGCCCGACGACGGCCCGAGCCGCGTCGGCGCTCTCGACTATCGCGCGAACGGCGGTCGCGACAGCGCCCGGCTTGTTCATCCAGGGAGAGGACGGCTCGTAGATGCCCATCGACGGTCGGCGGTCGGTGACGATCCCGACGACCGGCGCCTCCTCGGCGAACCGCTCGCGGACGATGAACTCGTCGGCGCCGCGCGCCGCGGACAGCCGTGCCGAAGCGACCCAGTCGATGGTCGCGATCGGATCTCCTGGTAGATACGGCCTGGTGCTCGCGGTCTCGGAGCCGCGCCCGCGCCGCGAGCTGCGCTGACTGCCGAAGGGACTGCCCACCAACCGCCGCCGCGAGATGAGCGGGAAGGCGAGCCGGCCTGTCACGCGCCCGGCTCCGACGTCGTCGCCGTGACCGGCGCCCGCTCCCAGTTCGGCGCGGGACGCGGAGCGAGCTCGAGGCACCTGTGCCAGACGCGTCGCGCGATCTCGTCCGCGTCGATGTCGGTGTCGCTCAGGAACTCGGGCTCGAGCAACAGGCGGTGCGCGACGACGGGCGAGAAGAGCCGCTCCACGTCCTCGGGCTCCGCGTGGTCGCGGCCGTGGATGAGCGCCCACCCGCGCGTCGCGTGCTCGAGCGCCAGACTACCGCGCACCGACGCACCGAGCGAGACAAAGTCGATGGCGCGCGTCGCGCGGATCAGCGCCACGATCCATCGCTGAACGATCGGGTCGACGTACACGTCGTCGATCGCCTCCTGCAGCTCGAGCACGTCCGCGATCGAGACCACCGGTCGCAGAGACTCGAGCGGGTGGCCTGCCCGCTGATCCTGGACGATCCGCAGCTCCTCGTCCTCGTCGGGATAGCCGAGAGAGGTGCGCAGGAAGAAGCGATCGAGCTGGGCCTCGGGCAACGGGAACGTGCCCTCCTGCTCGATCGGGTTCTCGGTCGCGACGAGGAAGAACGGTGAAGGCAACGGGCGCGTCGTGCCATCCACGGTCACCTGGCCCTCCGCCATCGCCTCGAGCAGCGCGGACTGGGTCTTCGGCATCGCGCGATTGATCTCGTCCACGAGCAGGACGTTCGCGAACACCGGTCCAGGACGGAACTCGAACTGCCGCTCCCGCGGGTCCCAGATAGACAGACCCGTGACATCGGTCGGCTGGATGTCGGGGGTGCACTGCACCCGGTTCGAGACGGCACCCTCGATCGAGCCGGCGAGCGCACGCGCCAGGACCGTCTTCGCGGTGCCGGGAACGTCCTCGAGCAGTACGTGCCCACCGCAGGCGAGAGCAGTCAGCACCGTCCTGATCTGCTCGCGCTTGCCGATCACGACCGTCTCGGCATTCTCTACGAGCCGCCCGACAACGGACATCGCCCGCTCGAGGCGCGCTCCGTTATCGCCCGTGCTCACCTGCGCTCCGATCATGTCGTGTCCACACACGCAAGAACGTTCGCCGGTGCGCGGGAGACGGTGTGTCTCCCGCGCACGCGACGAACAGACTCGGACGAGGCTCGCTCAGGGAAGAGCGTAGACCGTCACGAGGTCCTGCTTGTTGGCGACGCCACCGAGCAGTGCCAGCGGGCCACCGGCGTACACCTCGACGTACTCCTTGCCGTTCGCCGAGTACACGATCGGGGGAGCCGTGATCGGGTACGGAGTCTTGTCCGACCACAGCTTCTTGCCGGTCTTCGAGTCGTAGGCGATGAAGTTGCCCCCCTCCGAGCCGACGAACGTCAGGCCGCCGGCCGTCGAGGCCGAGCCGCTGTAGCAGGACTTGTTGCCCCAGGCCTGCCACTTCTGCTGCCAGTCGATCTTGTTCGTCTTGAGGTTGAGCGCCGTGAACGTTCCTGTCAGGCCGACCTGAGCCGCGCCATAGCCGGTCGGAGCGTTCTGGAACTTGGTGTTCTTCCCGGACGTGCCCGGGACGACCTTCGTTCCGAGGAAGCTCATCTTCGCGCAGATGTACGCGTCACCCGTCACCGGGCTGTAGCTCATGGGATCCCAGTCCATGCCGCCCGAGCCGTAGTTCGGCGACCACGTGGTGTACGAGTCGGTGTACGGCGCAGCAAACATGCAGCTGAGCTTGTACGGCGTTCCATCGGGTGCCGTCGGGTAGCCCGGAAGGTTCGCGGCTGCCTGCTTGGCGGTCGGGCAATGCGGGACGATCTTGGCGGCGCCGCCGGTCGGAATCGGCTGCGTCGGCCACGTGTCGTTCAGCGCCGCGCCCTTGCCGTTGCTGGTGTCGGGAACCTTCGTCTCGGGAATCGGGAAGATCGGCTTGCCGGTCTTCCGGTTGAGCTCGAACGTGTACGCGCTCTTGCAGCCTGCCTCCACACCCGCGACGCTCTTGCCCTTGATCGTCGTATCGAAGAGCATGACCGGCGTCGAGCAGTCGTAGTCCCACTCGTCGTGATGCAGCGTCTGGTACGACCACTTGAGCTGGCCGGTCGTCGCGTCGAGCGCCACGATGCTGTCGGTCCACAGGTTCTTACCCGGCCCTCGACCCGAATACGGATCGGGGTTGCCGGTCGCGAAGTAGCCCGTGTTGGTCGCGGGGTCGAACGCGCCGTATGTCCACAGAGCGCCACCACCCTGCGCCGCCTCGGCGGCCCCTCCGCCCCACGTCTTCAGAGCCGTAGGGTTGCTCGCATCGGGCGTCGTCCAGAAGCGCCAGACCAGCTTGCCGGTCTTGGCGTCGAGCGCGTCGATGTGACCGCGCTGCAGGATGTCGCCGCCGGTCTCGCCGACGTACACCATGCCGTTGTAGTAGGCCGGGACCGGCGCAGAGATTCCCAGGTCAGTGACCGTGTCGACCCAGACCTGCTTGCCGGTCGTCTGGTCGATCGCGGCGACGGTTCCGTCCTGCTGACCGAAGAACACCATGCCGTCGGCGATCGACTGGCCGCGCACGGCCCCGATCGAGAAACCGGCGCCTGGAGGACTACCGGGACCCTGATAGCGCCACTTCACGGCACCCGTCGCCCCGTCCATCGCGACGAGCTCGCCCTTGCCAGTGCCGACGTAGAGCGTCCCGCCGAATGCCGACGGCCCCTGCTCGACTTCCTTCTGTGCACCCGGTGCCTCAGGCCCGTCGAGCGAGACCTGGAACACCTTCGTGAGCCCACCCACGTTCGAGGTGGTGATCTGGTTCAGTGACGAGTAACGCGTGTTGAGGCTGTTTCCGCCTGGCGTCACCCAGTCGGCGCCGATCGCGTCGTCCGCGGCAGCAGCCGTGAACCTCGGCGCCCGCGCGATCTTCGACGCTCCCGTCGATGCGGCGAAGGCTGCCGCCACCGATACCACGGAAACGATTCCTACGGCCCCCGCCACCAAGAGCGATTTGCGCATCTAGAACCTCCCCATTACTTGCGGCCCGACACTGAGCCAGCTGCCCCCTCGACCCATCGCCCAGGGGCTCGCGGCAATCGGCGACTATACCCGAGGAAATACGGTCCATCGGAAAAGCGGAAAGGTAAGAAATGTACTGGACGAGGAAGCGCGTGGCGATCGGCTCGCTGGTGGTGCTGAGCCTTCTGGTCGCTCTCGTGGTCGCACTCGTCATCGTCGGCACGGACGGGAAATCCCGACAAAAAGCGACGTCTACGGCAAGTTCGACGTCTCCGCTCATCCAGAGGAACGAGATCGCGGCCGCCGATGCGGGCCACTACGCCACTCTCTTCGCATCCACGAAGGTCGGGACGACGACGATCGGAATCCTCCGAAAATGGCCCAAGCCTTACCAGGATTATCGCGACCAGTTTGGTGAGCACTGCTACGAGTGGAAGTCCGGAAGGCTGCTCTACGACCTCTGCTTCAAGAAGGACGTGCTCGCGCTAAAGGACCCCGGGTGACCCGGGTTCCGGGAGGCCGCATGTAACGTTTTCGGTGGTACCGTGCGCGATAGCACTCGCTGCGTCGCGAGGGACGCAAGACTCGACCAGGAGAACAAGGTTCAATGACACGAAAGGCAATGTCGATCCGAAGCGTGGCATGCGTGGCGACAGTGGTCGCCGGCCTCGCGGTCTCTGCACCTTCCCTGGCGAGCTCGAGCACCACCGAGCCTGGCCAACACGCGTACATCGGCGTCACGATCACCGACAAGTCCATCACCGTACTTGGCAACAGCCAGGAGGCGCGTGGCGTGATCGCGACGTTCCTGGCGAACAACCTCGGGAAGAAGCCGCACAACTTCACGGTGCTCGGCAAGAAGACCAAGACGATCCTCCCCGGCCATCAGGCTCGCTTCACCATCACCCTGACCTACCGGGGTCAGTACCCGTACAGGAGCACGCTCGACAAGGGCAAGAAGGCCTTCCAGGGAATCTTCACGGTCTACTGAGTCGCGTAGGCGGCGAGCTCGGTCACACCTCCCGCGGTCGGCACGCCCGCCCCGACAAGCAAGATGTTCCCTGCGAGCGCTGGGCAGGAGTTGATGCCCGCGCGGGCGTTCGACCGCCAGACTGGGGCGCCGTCGCCGGCGTCGAACCCGTAGACCGTCCCGTCAAGCGTGGCGGTGAAGACGACGCCCCGGGCGACTGTCGCGCAACCGAAGATCGCATGCGGTAGCCGGCGGGCCCAGGAGACCCTGCCCGTGGCAGCGTCGAGCGCCACGAGCTCGCCACGTCCGCGCCTTGCAACGTCGACCTTGGCGAGGTCCTCGTAGCCGACCGCGCTGCCGCGCATGCAAAGGTCGACGACGGGGACGAACAGGATTCCCCTGGCGTACGCCATCGGTGTCTCGACGCCACCGAGGAGCCCCGGGCACACGGTCGTCCGGTGCGCAGGAAGCGGCCCGCTGTCGTGCTCGTGCACGCCGACCTTCGTCTGCCACAGGCGGCGATGGGTCGAGCGGTCCCACGCGATCACGATTCCGCCCTTGCCGGCGCCCAGAACGAGAGGTCGACCGCGGACCGTGGCCAGGACGGGCGACAGCTGGAAGTCGTGGTCGCGCACGTCATGCGGAGTCACCTGGTCGTACCAGGCGAGCTTCCCGCTCCGGTGCACCGCGACGAGCGAGTCGGTGTAGAGCGCAGGACCAGCGAACGCGCCGCCGTTCGGATACCTCGACGAGCCACCATACGGGTAAGGATTCGCGGTGCCCCAGTAGGCCGTACCACCGGCCACGCTCGGTGGATACCACGCGCCGCCTCCACCGGCCTCGGACGGCACGCGCCACCGCCCCTTGATCGTCGAGAGCCGCCAGCGGAGGCTCCCGGTCGTGGCCTGGAGGCCGTAGAGCGCCCCGTGGCCGTTCGGCGGGAGCCCGATCGTGCTGACGTAGACCGTGTCGCCTGCTACCTGGGGCGCCACGTCGACGTAGCGCTCGTTCGCCGTGACCAGAAGGTGGCTCCACAGGAGACGTCCCGTTCGGGCAGACAGGGCGAACGCCGACGTGTCGGTTGCTCCGTACACGCGCCCGCCGGAGACGACGACGCCGTTGGGGCCGGGGTTCGTGTCGTAGAAGCGATGGCTCCAGCGCAGCGACCCGCTCTCGAGGTCGAGCGCGAACACGTTGCTCTCCATGTCCTGCACATACACGACACCTGACGCGACGACAGGTGTCGCGGTGAGGACGCCTGACGCCCCCGGAGGACTGCGGAACCGGAAGCGCCATGCCACGTGGAGGGTCTTGACGCTCTTGGTGTCGATCGGACTCGAAGAATCGGCGCGAGTCGACGCCAGGTCGCGATTGGCCAGCGGCCATTCGGCACTTGGTGGCGGAGAGGCGGCTCCTGCGGCAACGGATGCAAGCGCCAGCGTGCCGATCGCGCATACGAACGAGACGGCTCGCGCGAGCCGCCGCCGCGGGGAAGGCCTCGGGGGCCCTCCCCACGACCGGCGTCGTCGCGTCACTGCCGAGGTCGGGCCGCAGCTACCCCGTGACCGTGAGGTTCCCGGCCATCCCGAGCTCTGCGTGGTGTGGCACGTCGCACTCGTACTGGAATGTCCCCGCGTGATCGAGAACCGTCTGCATCGACGCAGTCTGCCCTGGATTCAGGGTCGCACCGATGCCGGACGTGGCCGGGTTGGCCCCGTACACGATGAAGTCATGCACGATGGAGCCGTTGTTGGTCATGTTGAACGTCACGGTGCCGCACGGCACCGTCGTCTGCGACAGCGTGAAGCCGTACTCGAACTCGCTGACGGTCACTGTGGTGGCAACCGGGTTCGCGCACTTCGCCGCAGTGGACGTTGTCGTAGTCGTCGTCGGCGGCGGTGCCGGCGCGGTCGCGATTCCGAGCGTCCCCTTCATGCCGAGCTTCGCGTGCCCCGGCACGGTGCAGAGGTAGGCGAACGATCCCTTCTTCTTGAACGTGACGGTGAGCGTCCCTGTCTTCCCGGGGTTGATCAGCTTGGACGTCTTGCCGTTGATCTTGAAGTTGTGCGGGATCTTGCCCTTGTTGACGAGCTTGAACGTGACTGTCCCGACCGGGATGTTCTTCGTCTTCGACAGTTTGAACTTGTATTCCGACATTGTGACCGTTATCACAGTCTTGGTCGCCGTCGGGCTGCCTTGCGCGGGTCCCGCGCGAAACCCCACGAGGGCGACTGCGATACCGACGGCGAGACACAGGCCGAGGCCTGCTGTCGAAACAATCATCCGCGGTCGTTTCATGTGATAGCTCCATTCAGAACAGGATGGTCGCGATGCCTTGGCAAGCACCTTAACGGCACGGGGTCTAATCGGAAGCGTACCTCCGCCTGTACGATGCGGGGACGCCAGGGCATCACTCGCACGCGCTAGCAGGACGTCGATGAGCAGAAGGGAACGCCGAGCGCTCGCGCTCGCTGGGGCCGCCCTGCTCCTCGGGGCGGTTGTCGTAGTGGTCCTCGTGCTGGCGAGCCGAAGCTCGAGCTCGCGACCGGCTTTCACGGTCTCAGAGCCGGCCGCGAGCCGCTTTCCGGCACCTCCGCATGGTGCCGTCGTGTACGCCCGCGAGGACGGAGCGAACGCGCTCGCGCTCGCTGTACTTCGGCGGGCCGACGGCGTCGGGTTGCAGGCATCGGTGGTGGGCGGAGCGGGCACCGGCGTCACGGGTCTCCATGTCTCGTTCGGCGTGATGTCCCGCAACGGCACGGCCAGCGCCGCGGCAGCACCCTGCGGTCCAGGGTGCTACCGGGCGAACGTCCGGACAACATCGCAGCCGCGGTTGATACGCGTCCGCGTAGGGTCGCCTGGGCGGACGACGACGTGGAACGTCCCGCTACCGAAGACCTGGCCGCCAGCCGACGCAAGCGCGATCGTTGCCCGCGCCACGCGGGTCTGGAAGCAGCTCCGCACCCTGCGATACATCGACCGTCTCGGCTCGGATCCGACACACGTCGTCGTGACCCGCTGGCAGATCGTGGCTCCCGATCGGCTCGCCTACCAGATTCGGAACGGAAGCCAGTCGATCATCGTCGGCCTGCGGCGCTGGGACAGGCCGAGCGAGGGCGGCGCCTGGGAGTCGAGCGCGGCGCTGCGCCTCCATCAACCGCAGCCGTTCTGGGTCAGCGCAACCGACGCGCACGTGCTCGGCAGCGGGAGCTTCGGCGGACGTCCCGTCTGGCGCATCTCCTTCTACGACCCGCGCACTCCCGCCTGGTTCCTGGTCTCGATCGACAAGCGCACGCTGCGGACGCTCGATCTGCACATGATCGCGAACGCCCACTTCATGCACGACAGGTACGGACCGTTCAATGCGCCAACCAAGATCGTCCCGCCGAAGTCCTAGACTGCGAGGAAGCGGATGGTAAGCTCCGCTTCGGCCGTTCGAACGGCTGCGGTTCGGGGCAAATATGGCGCTCATCTGGCCGCTGTGTGGGGGCAATCGACGGAGGTATGCACGTGCGCAGGACAGTCGTAGCAATGGTCGCGATTCTCGCTGTCATCAGCGTGGCGATGACGGGAATCGCTACCGCGAAGTCGCAGGGTAAGACCGTGACGGTGACCCTCTCCGGGGTCACCTTCAACGGCAAGGCCAACAATACGGCCAAGGCCAAGGTCGGAGACAAGCTGAAGTTCGTGTGGAAGAACGGCTTCCACAACGTCGTCTCGACGGCGCTTCCGGGCGGCGTCAAGAAGGTCAACTCGGGTGCCGCGACCAACAAGCACGCGCCGCTCACGGTCGCACTGGCGAAGAAGGGCACCTACTCGTTCGAGTGCGTCCCGCATGCCGCGCTCGGCATGAAGATCAAGGTTACTGTTACTTAAGCGTTCCGGTACGAGAATCTGTCATCTCGGTTCCTCGCCGGAGGCCCGGAAGGGGCACTCGGCGAGGAACCGGAACGACAATCCGCATCTGCGCAGCCCTACGCAGACACCTTGCGCGCCGGGCTCACAGCCTGAGTCGACTTCTTCGCGGCGACGGTCACCACGACTGCACAGCGGACCGTATGCCCGGCATCGCTCGACCGGATCCGGTAGCTCGACGCGGCTGCACCGGGGATCGGGACGCCTCCGCGGAGCCACCGATACGAGCTGACCTTCACCGGGATGCTCCACGTCCCCCTGGTGCACCGGGCGAGGGAGCCTGTCTTCAGCGAGCCC
Organism: uncultured Actinomycetes bacterium; assembly: GCA_963717155.1. GTDB lineage: Bacteria > Actinomycetota > Thermoleophilia > Gaiellales > JALYLC01. The sequence goes on along the minus strand of OY970326.1, from coordinate 4,774,908 downwards.
ACCAGACGCGGCGCGCTCGTGGCCGTGGCGACCGGCGTGGTCCTGAACGACGCGTCGGTCGTCGACGTGGAGCCGAAGGCGCTCGTCGCGACGATGCGGTAGTGGTAGGTCGTGCCCGCCTTGAGCCCCGTCAGGTCGCTCGCGAAGGGCCCGACGGCGGACAGCGGGTTCCCGGCGCTCGTTCGCCTGCCGTAGTGCGTGGTCGTTCCGAACTCCAGGTATGCCGATGTCGGCGCTCCATCCGGATCGATCGAGGCGACGACCGATGCCGAGGTCGCTGCGATGCGGCGCACTGCGACACTTGAGATCTCGGCGAGCGGCTGGACACCGGGGAAGAGCGCGTACTGCGTGCCGTCGTCGACCTGGGCGCTCGGGTTGAACTGGGTCTCCGACACCTCGAAGCAGCGGAAGTCGCTACCGACGAGGGCAGGACTGCTCACCGTGTACTGCAGCGTCTTGTCGTCGGCGCTCAACACTCGGGGGACCGTCGAGGCGGGAGTTCCCCCGATCGCGAGGCGAGCGACCGCCCACTCCTGGTTGACGACAGATCCGCTGACGTATCCGCGCAGATCGAGGTCTCCCTGGGCGAGGCCGGTCGCGAGGTCGGAGCTCGTGATATTGGTGCAGTGACCATTCGACACGGCGTGACCCAGGACGAAACGGATCTCGTCGCCGGGTGCGCTCGGATCTGACTGTGGGGGCAACGTGCGAACGAAGGTCACCGACACCGCGACGGTGCCGGCCGTCGGGTCGAACGAGGCCGACGCGCCGACGATGTCTGGCAGGCAGATGCTGTGCGGAAGGCATACCTGCTCCGCCGGATCCGAGAGCACGACGGTGGGGGCGTCGGCGAGCGCCGAGCCGGGCAGTACGCACGCGAGCAGTAGAGCCACTATCCCCGAGATCCTCAAGAACCCTCCCTCGTTGAACGGCGCGCGCCGTTGATCACCTCGAGCGGCGTTCCTCGACCCCCACCGCAACCCCGCACGAGGATAGCGTTGCTCAGCCGGGGCGCAACCCCGCCCGTGCAGCCTCGGCAATATCGCTGCCCCACACGTCCGAAAGCACGTATCCCGTCTGGTACGGATCGGTGGGATCGACCGCCGTGATCCGCGTTCCGACCACCCAGCCGCGGCCTGAGATGCGCGGAAGCACCGCGGGTCGACCGCCGACCTCGCTCGCACCGGTCAGCTCGACGGTGAACTCGCTGTCGATCAGCGACGTGGCGACGAAGCGGCTGCCGACGGCGGCCTGACCGCGCGCCGCCATGCAGGCGAGCCGCGCCGAGTTCCCCGTGCCGCATGGCGAGCGGTCGACACGTCCGCTGAGGACGGTGGCACCGCGCAACCGCCCCGCCGCGGGATCGTCGTCGCCCGTCAGCATGGCGTACGAGATGAAGTCGATCTCGGGAACCTCGGGATGGCGCACCGCGATCGCGTCGCTGGCGGCGCGGAAGATCGCCGTGCCTGCGTCGACCACCTCGCGCGCTCGATCGCGGGTCAGAGGCAGATCGATCTGCCCCGCGTCGGCGAGCACGTAGTAGCAGCCGCCGTAGGCGATGTCGACCTCCAGATCGCCGTACCCCGGTACGTGCAGCGGCACGTCGAGCTCCTCCACGAAGCTCGCCACGCCATCGAGCGTGACGCGCTCGCAGCGGCCGTCGCGGCAGGTCGCGCGAGCCCGCACGAGTCCTGCAGCGGTCTCGAGCGTCACGAGCGTCTCCGGCTCGCGCATCGGGATCGTGCCGGTCTCGAGCAGCGCCGTGACGACGCAGATCGTGTTCGAGCCGCTCATCGCGTGCGCGCGGTCCGCCTGCAGGATGATGAACCCGGCATCTGCCTCGGGATCGGTCGACGGGAACACGATGTTCGCGCTCGCCTGCGAGCGCCCGCGCGGCTCGAAGCACAGGAAGCGCCGGATCCGGTCGTCGACCTCGTTGACGTGCTGGAGCTTCTCGCGCGCCGTCGCTCCCGGGATGTCGAAGACGCTTCCGAGGTAGACGGTGCCCTGCTCGCCCTCCGCGTGCGTCTCGACCGCGGTGAGCGTCTGCGTCGAGGCGCACGCTGCTACCCGGCTGCGGCGCGCTCGGGCAGCGGCACGGCGAGCGCCTCGTCGAGCAGCCGCAGGTTCTCGGCCGCCGGTCGCGGGGTCGAGCGGGAGCAATGGCTGACGTACATCGCCGCAGGAGATGCCGACGTGGCGCGAGTCCGAGCTTCGCCTTCTGGTTGTACCCGCCGCTCTCCATGTCCTGCACCCACGGCAGCATCCCCTCGAAGAGGCGGTGAGCCAGCGCGTGGTCGCCGCGCAGCGCGGCGTCGAGCACGGCGACGTGCTGTCGGGGAAGCACGTTGGCCGTGCCGGCGAGCCAGCTCCGGACGCCCCACGAGAAGTAGTCGACGGCCTGATCGTCCGAGCCGCACATGACCTCGACGCGACCCTCGTAGCGGCGGCGCAGCGTGAGGAAGCGCGAGAAGTCGCCGCTCGACTCCTTGATCGCGACGATCTCCGGTAGGTCGGCGATCGCGTCGAGCGCGTCGAAGCCGATCTCCACCCCGGCGCGAGCCGGGTAGTTGTAGAGGACGATCGGCAGCCCCACGCCCGCCGCGACCGCCGCATAGTGCGCCGGCCAGCTCACGCTGCGACGGAAGGGACGTGTGCGGAGCCGACAGCAGGAGCCCGTCGTAGCCGAGGCCGCGCGCCTCCTCGCCGAGACGGATGACCTCGCGGGTCGAGCCCGAGTTGCAGCCCGCGAACAGCTGCGCCTCGCCCTGTGCGACGTCGCGCGTGTGCGTCATCAACGCCACGCGCTCGTCGAAGGTGCACGCGTAGTACTCGCCCGTCGTCCCGCACGACACGATCCCGCGAGCGCCACCGCGCAGCTGGTGCTCGATGACCAGCGTCAGCGTCTCGAAGTCGATCGCGCCATCGTCGCCGAACGGGGTCACCACCGGGGTGTAGACGCCCTCGAGCTGCATTCCCGATCCCTCCATGCCTCGACGGTCTGCAAGGCATCGTAGACGGCCGATACCATCGTGGGTGGATGGCGAACCTACCCTCGGCGACGGAGATCGTGGTGATCGGTGCCGGAGCCATCGGCGCCTCGGCGGCGTATGCGCTCGCGCGCGACGGCCACGAGGTGGTGCTGCTCGATCGCGGTGCCGTCGGCATGGGCGCCTCGGCGGGCACCGCGTGCATGGTCACCGCGAGCCACGCCGAACGTATGGCGTCGCCGGCCACCCTGCTCGAGGGCATCCGCTTCCTGCCGGACCCGGCGGGACCGCTCTCGCTGAGACCGCGACCTCGCCTCGTCCCGTGGCTCGCACGGTTCACGGCGGCGTCGTTGCGAACGCGCGACGCCCGTTCCGGCACCGAGCTTCTGCGCAGGCTGGCGTGCGAGAGCATCGAGCGCCACCGCGCGTGGGCGGCGCATCTCGACACCGGTCTCGTCTCGGCCGGCACGCTGAACGTCTACCTCAGCGAGGCTGGGATGGCCGCGCGCGACGCCGCGGTCGCCGAGCATCGCGAAGCCGGGCTCGAGGTGGAGCTCCTGGATGCCGCCGCGCTGCGCGCCCGGCAGCCGGCGATCCTGGGCGCGCTCGGCGCTGCCTTCTACCCCGGCGATGCGCACGTCGACTCGCTGCAGTACGTACGGCGGGTCGCCGAAGGGGCGAGACGACTCGGCGCCAACGTGCTCGAGGGCGTCGAGGTGCTGCGGGTGGTGCGCTCGAGCCCGGAGCTGCGCATCGAGACTACGGGCGGCGCCATCTCGGCCGGGCAGCTCGTGCTCGCCGGCGGCGTGTGGTCGCGCCAGCTGGCGCGTGACCTCGACGTGTCACTCCCGCTCGAGGCTGCGAAGGGCTACCACGTCGAGTTCGCCGACCACGACGGCTCGATCGGACAGCCCGTGTTCCTGGCCGAGACGCGCGTCGTGGTGACCCCGCTGGCCGGGCGGCTGCGCCTTGCGGGCACGCTGGAGCTCGGCACCGACCCCGACGTCCTCGGGCGGCGGCGCGTCGACGCCGTGGCGGAGGCCGGCGAGCGCCACGTCGCCGGCCTCGCCGGCGCTCGAATCACCAACGTGTGGCATGGCCTTCGGCCCATGACGCCCGACGGCATGCCGATCGTGGGGCGCGCGCCCGCGGACGATCGCGTGATCCTCGCCACGGGTCACGGGATGCTCGGCATCACGCTCGCACCTCTCACGGGCGAGCACGTCGCAACTCTCGCGCGCGGGCTCGAGCTCAGCTCCGACCTGGCGCCGCTCCGACCCGAGCGCTTCCGGCGCGTGCCCAGCCTGTCACGGGCGGCGTAGGACCCCACATCGCTCGCGGCGTCAGCGGGGTGGTGCGTGTGGCTGGTTGGTGGTGATCGGGCGTCCGGCTTTGTCGGTGAACACGGGCGCGTCGCCGGTGCCGCTGGTGTGGATGTGGTGGTCATGGAGGAGCTTGTGGTGTCGCGGGCAGAGCAGGATCAGGTTGGCGAGCTCGGTGCGCCCGCCGTCCTCGTCCGCGACGAGGTGGTGTGCCTCGAGCTCGCGCGTGGCGGTACAGCCGGGGTACTGGCAGTGGTCCGAGCGTTTGTGCAGTGCGCGTTTCTGCGCGTAGGACGCGCAGCGCCCGACGCGCGAGTGGACGAGGTCGCGCCCGCTCGGCTTGATCGTGAGGCGCCGCGCATCACAGACGAGCCGCTCGGCGGTCTCCAGGCTGATCGGCCCGGCGCCTTCGAGCATCGGCGGCGCGTCGTCGCTCACATGGACGATCAGCGTCGTCGGACTGCGCCTGATCGCACCGCCGCCGCCGTGTTGGGCGAGTGTCACGAGCGCGTCGGCGGCCGACTGCTGCCACACGATGACGCTACCGGCCTGCTTGTCAGCCGCGCGCTGGGCCTTGGCGATGTCCCAGATCGCCTGCTCGAAGATCGGCGCCCTGCTCGAGCGGCAGCCGGCCGCTGAACGCGAGCTCGCGCCGCCCCCGCGTCCACTCATGCTCAACGCCCGCCGCGCATACAACGCCTGGTCGTCGGCGACCACGGGCGGCGCGAGCGTCCGCGCCGCCAACGCGATCGCGCTCGGCGGCTTACCGACCGCGACACGCGCCAGCTCGGCATCACTCTCCGGCGTCGCGAACTCCGCAGCAGCCGCAACCTGATCGAGCGACAACGCGCCCATGCTCATCGCGTGATCGAGCGCGGGAAGGCTGCGAAGCGCGACACTCGTCCGCGTGATCCGCACCGCGCTTCGGTGATCGCTGCTCGAGACCTGCGCGAACCACTGCGCACTCGACGAACAGCCCGCCGCCCGCCAGTCACCACGATCGTCCGCTGCCCGCACGAGCTCCGTCAACCGCTGCTTGATCCGCGCGTCCTGCGCACACAACGAACGGATCTCGCAGCGACACGCCTCACGCTCACCCTCGAGCGCCGCATCCACCACCCCATCCACCGCCACGAACATACGTTCGAGACTACCACCCCACGACCCACCAACCCGTGCCGACTCCGTGCCGTTACGAGGCGCGACTACCCGCGCCGCATCAGCCGTCCGACCGCGGCCATCATCTCGTCCGTCCGCTCCTCGCGGCTCGCCGCATCTCCTGCCCCGACGACGCAGTGCTTGGCATGGTCGTCGAGCAGACCGAGCGCCACCTTGTCGAGCGCCGCCTGGATCGCGGAGATCTGGGTGAGGATGTCGATGCAGTAGCGCTCGTCCTCCACCATGCCCTGGATCCCGCGCACCTGCCCCTCGATGCGCCTCAGGCGGGCCTGCACGGGCGCCTTGTTGGCGATGTACCCGGGGTGCGTGTGCTTCTCAGTCATGTGCTGTCACCTTCTGGGTCGACGTGGCGCGCTCGACGCCGAAGCGGCGGAGGCGCAGGGAGTTCGAGACCACGAACACGCTCGAGCAGGCCATCGTGGCCCCGGCGATGATCGGGTCGAGGTAGCCGAGCGCGGCGAGCGGGAGCGCCACGACGTTGTAGGCGAAGGCCCAGAACAGGTTGCCCTTGATCGTGGCGAGCGTACGGCGCGAGAGTCGGATCGCATCGGCGGCAGCCCGGAGATCGCCGGTGATGAGCGTGAGATCGGAGGCCTCGATCGCGACATCGGCGCCGGTGCCGATGGCGAGCCCGAGGTCGGCCTGCGCAAGCGCGGGTGCGTCGTTGACGCCGTCGCCGACCATCGCGACGACGCGCCCCTCGGCCTGCAGCCGACGGATCGTCGTGGCCTTCTCGGCCGGCAGGACGTCGGCGATGACCTCGTCGATCCCCACCTCGTGCGCGACCACCTCGGCCGCCTTCAGCGCATCGCCGGTCACGAGAACGGGTCGGAGACCCAGCCCGCGCAGCAGCGCGATCGCCTCGGCGCTGGTCGCCTTGACCGTGTCCGAGACCGTGAGGATCGCGCGCCCCTCGCCGTCCCAGGCTGCCACGGCCACCGCCCGGCCAGCGACCTGCGCGCGCTCGAGCGCGCCGCTGAGCTCGGCGGGAAGCGCGATGCCCGAGGCGGCGCAGCAGCGAGGGACGGCCGACGACCAGCGCATGCCCTTCGACCACCCCTTCGACGCCGAGGCCGTCGCGAGTCACGAACAGATCGACAGGTGGCAGCGTGCCGACCTCGGACGCGGCCGCCGCCGCGATGGCGCGCGCCACCGGGTGCTCGGACGCATGCTCGATCGCACCGACCAGTCTCAGGACGTCCGCGCGGGCAACTCCGTCGGCGAGCGCCACGTCGACGAGCGCCATGCGCCCGGTCGTCACGGTCCCGGTCTTGTCGAGCACGACCGTGTCGATGGTCCTGGTCGACTCGAGCACCTCGGGCCCCCTGATCACGATCCCGAGCTGTGCTCCACGCCCCGTACCCACGAGGAGGGCGGTCGGAGTGGCAAGACCGAGCGCGCATGGGCAGGCGACGATCAGCACCGCCACCGCGGCGGTCAGCGCGAAGCTCGCGGTCGCTCCGTCCAGAAGCCAGAAGGCGAGCGTCGCCAGCGAGAGGGCGATCACGACGGGCACGAAGACGCCCGACACGCGATCGGCGAGGCGCTGCACCTGTGCCTTGCCGGTCTGCGCCTCGCTGACCAGCCGCCCGATCTGCGCCACCGCGGTGTCGGCCCCGACCCTCGTCGCCCGCACGATCAGGCGGCCGCCGACGTTGACCGTCGCGCCGATCACCTCGTCGCCGGGATGTCGCTCGACGGGCACCGGCTCGCCGGTCAGGAGCGACTGGTCGACCGCCGAGGAGCCCTCCTCGACGACGCCGTCGGTCGCGATCTTCTCGCCCGGTCGCACGACGAAGCGATCCCCGACCGCGAGCTGGGCGATCGGAACGAGGTCCTCGGCGCCGCTCCCGTCGAGCACGGCCACCTCCTTCGCGCCGAGCTCGAGCAGGGCGCGCAGCGCGGCGCCGGAACGCCGCCTCGCACGCGCCTCGAAGTAGCGGCCGGCGAGGACGAACGTCGTCACGACGGACGCGACCTCGAAGTAGATGCGGTCGTCGCTCGCGGAGCGCGAGAGCACCACGTCGAATGGCATGCGCATGTCGGGGCTTCCGGCCCCGAGGAAGCACAGCGCGACGACCGACCAGCCCCACGCGGCGAGCGTTCCAAGACTGATCAGCGTGTCCATGGTGGCCGAGCCGTGACGCAGCGCCTGCCAGGCCGCACGGTGGAACGGCCAGCCCGCCCAGAGGACGACCGGTGTCGCGAGCAGCAGCGCGACCCACTGCCAGTAGTCGAACTGCAGCGACGGGATCATCGAGATCAGCAGCACCGGCAGCGAGAGCACTGCGGCGACCAGCACGCGTGTCCGCAAGGCACCTGCGGGATCCGCAGCCGGCATGCGCGCGTGGTAGCCCGCCGCCTCGACCGCGCCGACGAGGTCGCCGGGCGCCACCGTCACCGGGTCGAAGCGGACCGTCGCCTGCTCGGTCGCGTAGTTGACGGTCGCCTCGACGCCCTCGAGGCTGTTGAGCGTGCGCTCGATCTTGCTCGCGCACGCCGCGCAGCTCATGCCGTCGATCGGCAGCTCGATCCGCTCGGTCGTCGGGCCATACATTACCCCCCTAGGGTATATGACCCGAGCGGGCCCTACCCTGGCAGCTTGCCCGCCAGCACGTCGAGCTTCTCGATGGTGGGTGCGAGCGCGAGCAGATCGGGCGCCTTCTCCATGAGGGCCGCCGCGACCTTCCCGCCCAGGTGTGCGTCACGCCCCTCATCGTCGGGGAACGCGTCGAAGATTCCGAACGTCGACGGTCCCATCTGGATCGCGAACCATGCCGTCGTCGCGGGCTCGGCATCCACCAGCGGGAGCGCGCCCCGTAGGAACGCGGCGACCTCGTCTTCCTTGCCGGGCTTGGCCTCTAGCTGAACGAAGAGGGCCACCGAAACCATGCTCCGCATCTCCTGTGTGGCGGTATCACTGCAGCAAGCCTGCAACCTGGCTACGCGCAGCGCCGCCAATCGGATGCCGGACAGCGGAAGCGGCGAAGCTATCGTGGGTCGGTTGTCCGAGGATTGAGGGATGCACCCGTGGCCGCACTGACGAAGCTCGAGAGCAAGCTCGGCGAGGTGATCGGTCTGGCGATGGCGGCGCAGGCCGTGACCAGCATGGTCATCCAGCTCACCGAGTCGCACGACGCGACGCTCGTCGAGACGCTGCAGTCGATGCGCGAGGATGCTGCAGAGACCGAGGAGCGCTGCACCGAGCTCGCCGACACGTTCGACGGCAAGCGCGCCGCGATCCTCGAGACGGCGCAGGCCGCCAAGCGGCGGACGGCAGCGCTGCTGTCGGCCTACCTCGACGCCGACGCCAGCGCGCTCGAGGGGTTCGAGTTCCTCACGATGGCGGTGGCGGCCGAGGTCGGCCAGTGGTCGATCCTCACCCAGTTCAACGTCAGAGCAGGCAACGAGGATCTCGGCCAGCTGATCGCCTGGGCGATCCCGATCCAGCATCGCCACCTGGCGGCCGTGCTCGAGGGCTCACGCGAGCTCGCCTCGGAGGAGGACCCCGACACGCCGGCCTGAGAGCTCCCTGGCGCCGAACGCGACGAGGAACTGGGCGGCCGAGCACAGGACGATGGTCGAGCCCGCCGCGGCGCCGACCCAGTAGGACAGCTCGAGCGCGACGACGCCGCTGAGCGTGCCGAGGGCTCCCGCGAGCACCATCATCGGCACGAGCCGGCCGACCAGAAGGCGCGCCGTTGCCGCCGGCGCGATCAGCAACGCGAGCGCGAGGACGTTGCCGACTGCGAGGATCGCGACGACGACGGTCGCCGCGACGAGGCACAGCAACATGGCATCGACGGCGCCGGGCCGGTAGCCGAGACTGGCCGCGTACGGGCGGTCGAAGGATGATGCGAGTGCCGCGCGGTGCAGGCCCACGAGGCATGCCAGGATCAGCGCCGAGACGACGACCGTGGTCAGCACGTCGGTCGGGGAGTTGGCGAGCACGTCGCCGAAGAGGAAGTCGCCGAGGCTGCGCGTGGGGTTCGACTGCAGCGCGAGCAGAATCACCCCGAGCGGGAACAGGCCGGCGAAGGCGACGCCCATCGCAGTGTCCTCGGAGATGCGCCTGTCGCGCTGGGCGAGCAGCGAGATCGCGACGGTGACGGCCGCCAGCACGGCGGCTCCGAGCAGCAGGGACACGCCGATCGCATAGGCGACGACGACACCCGGCAGCACCGTGTGTGCGAGCGACTCGCCCGTGAACGAGAGCCCCCGGATCACGACGAAGCAGCCGACCGCGCCCCCCACGGCGCTGATCACGACGACCTGGACCAGCGCGCGCTGCATCAGGCCGAGCCGAAACGGCTCGATCGCGTGGTCGATCAGGGAGATCAACGATCCGCCCGCATCAGGGGTGCACGTGGGGGTGGCTGCAGGCGCCGGAGTCCACGATCTCGACGAGCCCGGCGTCGTTGTCGACGACGAGCAGCGATCCCGCGAAGGTGCGACGCAGGACATCCGGGGTGAACGCCTCGTCCACCGGGCCGTACGCGACCACGGTCTGGTTGAGGAACAGCATGCGCGTCGAGATGCGTCGCGCCATCGCCAGGTCGTGCGTCGAGATGAGCATCGACCGACCCTCGGCGCGCAGCTCGGCGAGGATCGACACGATCACCTCCTGCGTCGTGGCGTCGACGCCGTTCAGCGGCTCGTCCAGCAGCAGCAGCGGCCGCTGGGTGAGGAGCGCGCGCGCGAGCAGCACGCGCTGGCGCTGGCCGCCGGAGAGCTCGCCGATCTGGGAGCCCGCGCGGTCGGCGAGGCCGACGCGGGCGAGCTGGTCGAGCGCCTCGCCACGCAACGCGCGCCCGAGCGGGCGGTACCACGGCCGTCGCCGGTAGGCGCCCATCAGCACCACGTCGAGCGCGGTCACGGGGTAGTGGAGCTCCTCGTCGTCGCTCTGAGGCACGTACGCCGGCCGCTCGCACGCCTCGACGCTGCCGAGGCTCGGCGCGAGTGCCCCGAGGATCGCGCGGAAGAGGGTGGTCTTGCCGGCGCCGTTCGGGCCGACCACGGCCACGGTCTCGCCCGGTGGGACGTCGAAGCTCACGCGGTCGAGCGCGAGGCGTCGGCCGTAGCGCACGGTGAGGTCCGAGATGGAGAGCAGCTCCGTCATTCCGGCACCGGTCGGCCCAGCAGCCCGTCGACGATCGCGGTGACGTTCCAGCGCTCCATCTGCAGGTAGGTCGCGCCCTTCGATCCCGGGGGGCCGAGCGTGTCGCCGTACAGATTGGCGTAGACCTTGACCCCGGCCTCGCTCGCGATCTGCTGCTCGAGCTTCGGGTTGATCGACGACTCGGTGAAGATCGCCTTGACGTGCGCAGCGCGGATCTTCCCGATCAGGGCGGCGATGTCCCTGGCGCTCGGCTGCGCGGCCGTCGACAGCGAGTTCAGGACCGAGCCGAGCACGGTGATGCGGTAGTGCGCTGCGAGGTAGCCGAACGCGTCGTGGTTCGTGACGAGCTTGCGCCGGGCGACCGGCAGCGCACGCAACGTCCGCATGTTCGCGGCATCCATCGCCTCGAGCTCGCGGACGTAGTGCGCGGCGTTCCTCTCGTACGTGGCGCTCCCACCCGCGTCCACCTTGCCGAGCGCCGAGGCCAGGGTGGTCGCCGCCTTCTCGAAGTTCGTCGGGTCGTGCCACCAGTGCGGGTCGCCCTGCGGCTCCTCGGAGTCACCGCGGCGGATCTTCAGTCCTTGCGAGGCGACGTACACCGGAGCCGAGCCGCCGGCCTCGTCGATCAGCTTGTCCATCCAGCTGTCGAGCCCGACGCCAGATTCGACGATCAGCTGCGCGCCGCTGAGCGCGACCGCATCCGACGGCTTCGGCTCGTACTCGTGGGGGTCGACGTTCGGCTTCAGGATGCCCGTCACCGACACTCGCGCGCCGCCGACGTTCCGGACGAGATCCTGCAGCTGCGTGGTCGTCGCGACGACCGCGATCGTCCGCGACGGGCGATCGGGGGCTGCGACCGCCGCGCCCGCGGCCAGGCACAGCCCCGCGAGCAGCGCGCCAGCGAGCGCCGGCGCGAGACGCCTCCGCTCGAGGCGGCGGAACAACGGCACCGCGATCACGACCACCACGTAGACCGATGCAGCGAGCACGGCGATCGCCGCACCGGGCGGGACGTCCAGGTGGAACGCGAGCGCGAGGCCGAGCGTCGCCTCGACCGCGGCCAGCAGCGCGCCACCCACCTGCACCTGCCGCACCGAGCGCGCGAGGAGCCGGGCCGTCGCGGCCGGAACGACGAGCAGGCCCGACACGACAAAGCCCCCGATCGCCGCCGAGCACGAGACGACGGTCGCGCCGAGCAACAGCAGCAGCACGGCGTCGTAGCGGCCGCGCCGATACCCGAGCGACTCCGCGGTGGCCGGCGCGAAGGATGTCGCGAGCAGCCCGCGCCCCGCGACGACAACCAGCGCGATACAGGCCACGTCGAGCACGAGCGCGCGGTAGATGTCGGTCTGGTCGATCCCGAGCAGGCTCCCGAACAGCAGCCCGTCGACGGTAGCGGACGAGTGGAACACGTTCGAGACGAGGACGGAGCCCGCCGCGAGGCAGGTGGCGAGCAGGAGGCCGGTGATCGCGCCCGGGTCGAGCCGGGCGCGGCGCTCGAGCAGCGTCTGCGCGCCGACGAACCCGGCGGCGACGCCGAACGCTCCGAGCCACGGGCTGAACGCCAGTCCGAAGCCCAGGACCAGCCCGGGGAAGGTCGCGGCGCCGACCGCGTGGGTCAGGAACGAGAATCGCCGGAGCACGATCCAGCACCCGAGCAACCCGGCCGGAACCGAGAGCAGCAGCACCTCGAGAAGCGCCCGCTGCATGAAGGGATACTGGAACGGACCGCTGAGGTAGCCCCACATAGAACGATAATTGTTCTCAACATCGAACTGGAAGTCAAGCTGCGCGCCGGCAGCGAGGCGGGTCTACGCCGTGGAGGTGCGGCAGTCCGGGCACGCGCCGCGAAGCACGACGTCATGCGCGTCGATCGCGTGGTCGACGCGCCCGGACAACGCGTGGATCGCCTGCTCGAGGCGGTCGTCCTCGAAGGCCGTCACGAGTCCGCAGCGGTCGCAGACCAGGTGGTGGTGATGCTCGCCGCTGGGATCGGCAGGCTCGTAGCGCGCCGTTCCGTCGCCGACGTCGAGGCGTTTGACCAGCCCGAGGTCGTGCAGCAGATCGAGCGCGCGGTAGACGCTCGCGATCCCGGTCCTCTCACCGCGCGCACGCAGCTCGTCGGCGATGTCGCGGGCCGTCAGGCAGCAGCTGTGGCTTGCGAGGACGTCGACGACGGCGATCCGCGCAGCGCCCCAGCGATGGCCGGATTTCCCGAGCACCGTGCTCGCATGCTCGCTCCACTGCGCAGCTTCCACGGCGAGAATGATACCCAAGTATCACCTGAGTACCCGTTGGCGCAGCAGGACGTCGGCCGTGCCGGGTATCGTGCGCGCGTGCGGGTCGCGATAGTGACGGACTACTGCTTCCCGCAGCTGGGTGGCATCAGCGAAGTCGTTCATGCCCAGGCCCTGGGCCTGACTGCGCGCGGCCACGAGGTCACCGTGGTCACCGGGCACCTGCTGCGGCGGCCCGAGGTCGTCGACGATCCGCGTCCGCCGCACGCAGGCGCGTACGAGATCATCCGCATCGGCGCCGCGATCCCGCTGTTCGGCAACGGCTCGGCGACCCTGCACACGATCCCCCCGATGCTGACCGAGACGCTGCGGCGCCTGTTCAGAAAGCGTCGGTTCGACGTCGTGCACGTGCATGCCCCGTACAACCCCGGGATGTGCCTGATCGCGCCGCTCGCGATCCCGTGGGGGACGATCGGCGTCGGCACCTACCACTCGGTGTTCGAGCCGGGCAAGGGGCTCAACACCTTCGGCCGCCTGATGCGCTGGTCGCTCGCGAAGCTCGATGGCCACGTCGTCGTCGCCCCCGCCTGCGTCGACTCGCTCGAGCGCTACTTCCCGTTCGACTACGAGTACATCCCGAACGGCGTCGACTCCGATCGCTACCGGCCCGAGGGAGCGCAGATCGACGAGCTCCGCCGCGACGGCAAGCCGGTGATCCTGTTCCTCGGCCGCTTCGATCCGCGAAACGGGCTCGCCACCGCCCTCAAGGCGTTCGAGCAGGTGCACGCCGAGCGCAAGGGCGACGCCCGGCTCGTCATCTGCGGCGACGGGCCGCTGAAGCACATCTACCGCCGCCAGCTCTCCGAGAGCGTCGCCGCCGACGTGCACTGGGCCGGCCGGGTCGACTGGTCGAGGCCGAGCTACTACCGCAGCGCCGACGTGCTGTGCATCCCCTGCCAGAAGGCGGCCTGCAGCATGGTGCCGCTCGAGGGCATGGCATCGGGCGTCCCGATCGTCGCGAGCCGCATCCCCGGCTTCGAGCTCGCCGTCGACCACGGCCGACAGGGCCTGCTCGTCGACCGCTTCGAGGAGCCCGAGGGCTTCGCCGAGTCGATCCTGCACCTGCTCGAACGACCGGACGAGCGGCTGCGCATGAGCATCGAGGGACGCGAGCGGGCGCTGGCGGTCTACTCGCTCGACGCGATCACGAGGCAGTACGAGGAGCTCTACGCACGGCTCCGGGGCGAGACGCCCGACGTGCTGCCTCCGCCGCGGTCCGAGCCCGTCAGGGTGCCGGCGTAGGGACGAGCTCGACCGAGGGCAGTCCGGGGTCCGGGACTGCCTCCGGATGCATGAGGTGCGCGAGCTGCTCGACGCCGGAGAGGATGCGCGGGCTCGGGCGCGAGTAGTACGCGTTCGCGTCGACCGCGACGACGCGCATCGGCAGATCGGGGAGGTTCGCCTCGCGCGCGGCGCGTTCGGCGTCGAACCCGCAGCACGCGAGCACGACGAGCTCGGGGCCTCGCTCGAGGACGGCGCGCCATGACGTGGTGTAGGACGGCCGGCCCGCACGTCCCAGCACGTCGTGGCCGCCGGCCGCATCGACCATCTCGGGCACCCAGTGCCCCGCGGCGAACGGCGGATCCGACCACTCGCACACGAAGACCTCCCTGCGCACGCGGCCCGCGACCGCCCTCCGAACCGCAGCCGAGGCGCCGCTGCATCTCGTCCACGATCGCCCGTCCGCGCTCGCCGACCCCGAGACGCACGGCGAGCTCGAGCACGCTGTCTCCGATCTCGTCGATCGTGTGCGGGTCGAGCGAGATGACCTCTGCCTCGAGCGAGCCGAGCCGCCCGACGTCGGCACTCGACACCGCGCAGACGGCGCACAGGTCCTGCGTGACCACGATGTCCGGCGCGAGCGCCTCGATCTGGCCCTCGTCGAGCACGTACAGCGAGTCGCCGGCGCGAAGCGCAGCCCTGACGCCGTCATCGATCGCACGAGCGGAGAGAGCCGTCGCGTCGACACGCGAGCGCGTCACGACGGGCAGGGCTCGGACCGCCGGCGGCCAGTCGCACTCCTCCGAGACGCCGACGAGCGAGTCGGCGAACCCGAGGTCGGCCAGGATCTCGGTGGCGCTCGGGAGAAGCGAGCAGATTCGGATGCCCATGGTCCGCCGCGTACGATAGACCGCAGCGATGGCCTGGGACGTCCTGACGGAGGAGCAGCGTGAGGTCCGCGATCTGGTGCGGACCCTGGCGCGCGAGCGGGTGGCGCCGCGGGCGGCCGAGATCGATCGGTCGCACGAGTTCCCGTGGGACATCGTCCAGCTCTTTCGCGAACACGACCTCTTCCGCCTGTTCTTCGACGAGAGGTGGGGAGGCTCGGGGTCGGGGACGCTGCTCGCCCTCGTCGCGATCGAGGAGATCTCGAAGGCATGCGCCACCTCGGGCCTGATCCTCGCGGGCCAGGGACTCGGCTCGCTGAGCCTCCAGCTGGGCGGCTCGGAGGCGCAGAAGGAGCGCTACCTCCCGCGGCTCGCAAACGGCGAGTGGCTGTGCGCCTACGCCCTCACGGAGGCCGGCTCGGGCTCGGACGCGGCGGCGATGCGCACGACCGCGCGACGCGACGGTGACGGGTTCGTGCTCGACGGGTCGAAGCGGTTCATCACGAACGCGGGCGTCGCCAGTCTGTACACCGTGTTCGCGAAGACCGATCCCAGCGCGGGCCACTCGGGGATCTCGGCGTTCCTCGTCGAGGCCGACACACCCGGCTTCGAGGTAACGCGCTACGAGCCCAAGATGGGCATCCGCGGCTCGACCACGGGCGAGCTCGTCTTCGACGGCATGCGCCTGCCGCCCGACTCGCTGCTCGGCGACGAAGGCACCGGCTTCAAGCTGGCGATGCGGATCCTCGACCGCTCGCGCCCGGGGGTCGGTGCGCAGGGACTCGGGATCGCGCAGGGCGCGACCGACTTCGCGCTCGAGTACGCCAGGACGCGCGAGACGATGGGCAAGCCGATCGCCGAGCACCAGCTGATCGCGGCGAAGCTCGCCGACATGGAGACGCGCTGCGAGCTTGCGCGCGGCGTCCTCTACAAGTTCGGCCAGATGGTCGACGCGGGCGTCGACGGACAGGACCTGACCAAGCTGAGCGCGATCGCGAAGCTGGCCTGCACCGACGCCGCGATGTGGGTCACCACCGAGGCCGTGCAGATCCTCGGCGGCTACGGCTACATCGAGGAGTACCCGGTCGAGCGGATGCTGCGCGACGCCAAGATCACCCAGATCTACGAGGGCACGAACGAGATCCAGCGACTCGTCATCGCGCGGGAGATGCTGCGCGAGCACGCATCAGGTAGGTAGCCGCCCGGCGGAAGATGGGTGATCACCGCCGATGACGGCGCGCCGGCCCGGCCATAGGGTGAACTCTCCCGCACGAGCAGTCGTGCGCTTACACGAGGGAGACGCACAATGGCACGCACGCTGGAAGCGACCACACCCGACCTCGGCGCCATCAAGCAGCGCCAGCAGCAGACGTGGGCGAGCGGCGATTTCCACCAGGTGGCCGCCCAGATCGTTCTCGTCGCCGAGCAGCTGTGCGACACCGCAGACCTGCACTCCGGCTGGCGCGTGCTCGACGTCGCCACGGGCAGCGGCAACGCCGCGATCGCGGCGGCCCGGCTCGGCTGCACGGCCGTCGGCGTCGACTACGTTCCGTCCCTGCTCGAGCGGGGCCGCGAGCGCGCGGCGGCCGAGGACCTCGCCGTGGAGCTGCTCGAGGGCGACGCCGAGGAGCTGCCCTTCCCGGACTCCTCGTTCGATGCCGTCACGTCGGTCTTCGGAACCATGTTCGCCCCGGATCACGCGAAGACCGCCACCGAGCTGCTCCGGGTCTGCCGCCCCGGCGGCACCATCGCGCTCGCCAGCTGGACCCCCGATGGGTTCATCGGCGAGATGTTCCGCACGATCGGCGCCCACGTGCCTCCGCCCGCCGGGCTGCGCTCGCCGCTGCTCTGGGGCACCGAGGCACATCTGCGCGAGCTGTTCGGCGACGGCATCGCCTCGCTCGAGGTGGCCGAGCGGACGTTCACGTTCAGGTACCGGTCGGCCGAGGACTTCGTCGAGTTCTTCCGGCTCTGGTACGGCCCGACGCTGAAGGCCTTCGCCGCGCTCGAGGGCTACGCGCGCGACGCGCTCGAGGCCGATCTCGTCGCGCTCGCGCGGCGGTTCGACCGGCTCGGAACCGACGCGACCGCGATTCCGGCGACGTACACCGAAGCGGTCGTGGTCACTCGCTGACCCCCCGTACCGTGGGAGGGCCGGCTCGCGCCGGCCCTCCCGCGACCCCTTCTGCAGCCCGCTTAGCGCCCGCTGGTAGCTCGAGCTCGGAGGCCCGCCGCACGGCCTCGCGCCTCGTCCCGGCCCGAGCTTCGTCAGCACGGCGGCAACGTGGTGCTCGGCGGTGCGCGGCGAGACGACGAGCCGCTCGGCGATCTCGGCGTTGCTCAGTCCCTCGACCAGCAGCTCGAGCACCTCGAGCTGGCGTGCGGTCAGCCCGGCCGGGTTGGCGCGCGTCGCCTCGCGCGGCCCCTGGGGAACGCGGATCCCGCGCTCGCGCATGCGGCCCGCGAGCCTCCTCCACAGCGGCTCCGCGCCGAGGCCGCGGGCGATCTCGATCGCCTCGACGAGCGCCTCCTCGTCGTCGAGCAGCGACAGCATCAGCGCCCGGTCGTACGCCCACCCCACGTCGCCGAACGCGTCGGCCGCGCCACGCCAGTCGCGGCGCACCATGGCGGCGTACGGCACCGACGTCTGCAGGTCGAACTCCACGTCGATCCCGGCCACCGTCGCCCAGGCCGCGATCCGGAGTGCGCCCCAGCCGCGGAACCGTCCGCGTGGGTGGATCTCGTCGACGATCCGCTCGAAGCGCTCGGTCGGCATCGGCGCACCGCGGGTCAGTGCCCACTCGGTCGCCAGCTCGAGAACCGGCGCGATCCGCTGCAGCTCGCCTGCCCGCTCCGCATGCTCCGTGAGGTCGGCGAGCTGCTCGCCGGCGTCCGGATCGCCCCGCCGAACGGCAAGCTCGGTCAGCACCGTTCGGGCGAGCAGCTGGGACACGTTCTCGCCGCGTTCGGACTCGTGGCGCGCCGCTCGCTCGGCCTCGTCCCACTCGCCGGCGCGGAGCCGGAGCCAGGCGAGCAGCGTGCGACATGTACGAGGCGAGCGTGTGCACCTCGTGCTCCTGCGCGTAGGCGAGCGCCTGCTGCTGCGTAGCGCGTGGCCGGCTCCGGCTGGGCCCAGCACATGAGCGAGAAGCCGAGGTTGCCGAGCGCGCGCGTCGCCTCGTGCCGATCCCCTGCAGCGTGCGCGATGGCGTGCGCCTCGAGCAGCATGGCGGTGTCGCGCGGATCGCGCTCGAGCCGGGCCGTGCCGAGGTTGACGAGCGCGTGCGCGCGGGTGGACTCGTCGCCGAGCCGGGTGGCGAGCTCGAGCGCGCGCTCCCCCCAGACGATCGTCGTCTCCAGCTCCTCCGCGAGCATCGCGAGCTGCGAGAGCCCGCTGTAGGCGCGGGCGAGCTCGACCGACTCGCCGAGCGGTTCGAGGATCGCGATCGCCTCGACCGCCTTGGCCCGGGCGAGGCCGCCGTCGCCGGCATACCAGTGGAAGCGCGACAGGACCCGCGTGCAGCGGCCCGAGCGCCGCCTCATCCCCGAGGTCGTCGTAGATCGCGATCGCGCGCGCGAGCGAGACGAACGCGACCTCGAGGCGGCCGACGCCGTAGGCGACCATGGCCAGCTCCTCGAACACGATCGCCTGCTCGGACGGCGGGAGCCGGCCGGCGAACGCCGAGGCACGCAGGTAGTGCGAGTACGCCTCGCGGTTGGAGTCGAGCGCCGACGCGCGTCGCGCGGCGATGAGCGCGTAGTCGGCGACGATGCTCTCCGCGCCCGCGGCCTCGGCGTGGTGGACGATGTCGGCCGGGTCGGCGTCGGCGGCGAGCAGTGCCGCAAGGATCTCGCCGTGCAGCCGCCGTCGCGCGACGATCGGGATGCTCGACCTGATCGCGTGTCGCGCCAGCTCGTGGCGAAAGCGCACGTACGTCGCGTCGACCTCGAGCAGCTGCCGGCGCTCCGGCTCCTCCGCCGCCGCAGCCCAGTCGGGCATCACGGCATCCAGCAGGGAGGTGCGCACGCGAGTCGGCACGACGGAGACCAGCTCGACCACGCGGCGCGCGTCGTCGTCGAGGCGCGATGCCCGTCCGAGCACCGCGTTGGCGATCGAGGGCGGAAGCACGTCGGACGCCGGCGAGCTCACCAGCTCTGTCACGTAGAACGGGTTCCCTCCCGTCGCGGCGTACACCTCGTCGGCGTCATCGCCGGCGAGGGCGGCGACGGCGTCCTCCGAGAGCGGCGTCAGCTCGATGACGACCGAGTCGTCGGCGCGAATCGCGCCGACAGCCCTGCGAAGGGGATGGCCCGGCGGCGCCTCGCCGCCGCGGAAGGTCAGGATCAGCAGCGCGCTGAGCGACCCGATCCGACGCCCGAGGACCGTGATCGCGTCGAAGGTGGCGCCGTCGGCCCAGTGCACGTCCTCGAGCACCAGCACCGTCGGCCCGGGTGGGATCTCGAGCTCCGCGATCAGCAGGCTGTGGATGTCGTGCGGCGCCGCCCCGGCGGCGAGCGCCTCCTCGAGCGCAGGTGACACGCCTCCGACGAGATCTCGGAACGGGCCCAGCGGACGAGGGATCGAGAGGTCGTCGCAGGTTCCGACGAGCACGCGGGATCCCGCGTCGAGGTCCCGCAGGAACCGGGTCACGAGCGAGGTCTTGCCGATCCCCGGCTCGCCGCTGACGAAGACGACGCGGCCGGTGCCGCCCGCTGCCGCGGCGCGCGCCCCGGCGAGGGCGGCCAGCGCCTCATCGCGCTCGAGAAGCTCCACGTGTCAACGATAGAGCCTGCTCGGCGGCCCGACCGACCTAGGGCCCCTATTCGGCCTCGAGCGTCGCCGCGTGGTCGGGCACGTAGTGGTACAGCTCGCGCGGAGGGCGCTCGTAGTCGGCTGCCGGGGCTCTTGGCGGCAGCTTGATGCGCGGCTGCTTGATGTGCTCGTACGGGATCAACGACAGCAGGTGCGCGATGCAGTTGAGGCGGGCGCGCCGCTTGTCATCGCCTTCGACGACGTACCACGGCGCCTCGGGTGTATCCGTGTGGACGAACATCTCGTCCTTCGCGCGCGAGAAGTCGACCCATCGCGCCCGCGCCGCGAGGTCCATCGGCGACAGCTTCCAGCGACGCATGGGGTCGTCGATGCGCGACTTGAACCGTCGCTCCTGCTCGTCGTCGCTCACCGAGAACCAGTACTTCACGAGCAGGATCCCGTCCTCCACCAGCAGACGCTCGAAGATGGGGCACTGGCGCAGGAACCGCTGGTACTCCTCGTCCGTGCAGAACCCCATGACGTGCTCGACCCCGGCGCGGGTGTACCAGCTGCGGTCGAACAGCACGATCTCGCCGGCGGCGGGAAGACGCGCGATGTAGCGCTGGAAGTACCACTCACCGCGTTCGCGCTCGGTCGGCGCGGGTAGCGCGGCGATGCGCGCGAGGCGCGGGTTCAGGTACTCGGTGATCCGCTTGATCGCGCCGCCCTTGCCCGCGGCGTCGCGGCCCTCGAACAGGATCGCGATCCGCGCACCGCTCACGCGGACCCATTCCTCGAGCATCACGAGCTCCGCCTGCAGGCGCAGTATCTCCGTCTCGTACAGCTTGCGCGGGAAGCTCGTCGCCCGGTCGTGCGGGATCGGCTCGACGTCCTTCCGCCGACGCTTCCCCGACCCGGACGAGCCCGCCACGCGCGCAGTATCGTCGAGCTACGGTCTGGCGCCATGCAGACCTACCTGCCCGCGCCACGCTCGAAGATCGAGCTCCACCTCCACCTCGACTGCTGCGCGAGCTACGGCTGCATCAAGGCCCTGCGCCCGGAGACCACGTTCGACGAGTACCGGCGCGACTTCATCGCGCCAGGCAAGTGCAACGACCTGGTCGACTTCCTCGAGCGGACCGTGAAGATGGTCTCGCTGATGCAGAGCGAGTCGGCCCTCCGGACCGTCACCGAGGATCTGTTCGCACAGCTCGCCGCCGACGACGTCGCGTACGCCGAGCTCCGCTTCGCACCCCTCCTGCATACCGCCGCAGGGCTCGAGCCGGCGCGGGTCGTGACCGTCGTCGAGGATGCGGCTGTGGCCGCGTCGGCCGCGACCGGCGTCGAGGCGCGCGTGATCCTCTGCACGCTGCGCCACCACGACGCCGAGGAGAGCATGCTCGTGGCGCGGCTCGCGCACGAGGCGTCGGCGCGGGGCATGGTCGTCGCGCTGGACATCGCCGGCGACGAGGCAGGGCATTCGCTCGACGCCCACGAGGCGGCGTTCCGCTACGCCCGCGACCGCGGGCTCCGCATCACCGCCCACGCCGGCGAGGCATGCGGGCCGGCAAGTGTGTGGGAGACGCTCGCCCGCCTCCGCCCCGAGCGCATCGGCCACGGCATCCGCAGCATCGAGGACGACGCGCTGGTCGACCACCTCGTCGCGGACCGCGTGCATCTCGAGGTATGCCCCACGTCGAACGTGCAGACCATGGGCGGTCTGTGCGAGCGCTACGCCGACCATCCCGTCGACGCCCTGCGGCGCCGCGGTGTCGACCTCTCGATCAGCACCGACTGCCGAACCGTGTCGAACGTGAACCTGTTCCAGGAGTACGAGCGCCTGCGCAGCACGTTCGGCTGGACCGAGGCCGACCTCGTCGCGTGCAACCTCGCCGCGCTTCGCGCCTCGTTCGCGCCCGAGGAGCTCAAGGCCCGGCTCGCGCAGCGGGTCAGCTAGCGATCACTGATGGACGCCGTGGCGTCACACGATGAACATCGACTCGTCAGCCACCGACCCGGATCATCTTGCGGTTCACGAACTCCTCGGTGGCGTAGCGGCCGAGCTCGCGGCCGAAGCCGGAGCGCTTGACGCCGCCGAACGGCAGCTCCGCCGCGTCGGCGCCGACGACGTTGACGAACACCATCCCGGCCTCGATGCGGTCGGCCACGCGTAGCGCCTGGTCGGGGTCGGTCGTGAACACGTACGAGCCGAGGCCGAACGGGGTGTCGTTGGCGAGCTCGACCGCCTCGTCCTCGGAGCCGACACGGAACACGGTCGCGATCGGCCCGAAGAGCTCCTCGCGGAAGGCGTCGTTGTCCGGCGTCACGCCGGTCAGCACGCCCGGGGTGAAGAAGTTCCCCGTGCGCTCGCCGCCGCTGAAGCGTCGCGCCCTGGGACTTCGCGCGGCGGATCTGGTCCTCGAGCCGGTCGGCGGCCGTCGCCGACGAGAGCGGGCCCATCTCGGTGTCCGACGAGCCCGGGTCACCCGGTTCGACGGCGCTGAGCGCGGCGGTGAGCCGGTCGACGAATGGCTGGTACAGGTCGTCGACGACGATGAACCGCTTCGCGGCGTTGCACGCCTGGCCGGCGTTCTCGAGCCGCGCCGCGACGGCCGACTCGACGACCGAGTCGAGGTCGTCGGTGGAGAGGAGGATGAACGGGTCGGAGCCGCCGAGCTCGAGCACGACCTTCTTCAGGTTGCGGCCGGCGATCTCCGCGACGGCGGCGCCCGCGCGCTCGGAGCCGGTCACCGATACGCCCTGGACGCGCGGGTCGGCGATCACGTCGGCGATCTGCTCGTTCGTGGCGTAGATGTTCGTGTACGCGCCCGCGGGGAAGCCGGCATCGTCGTAGATCCGCTGGAGCGCCGCGGCCGACTCGGGGCACTGCGGCGCGTGCTTGAGCAGGATCGTGTTGCCGACGACGAGGTTCGGTCCGGCGAAGCGGGCGACCTGGTAGTAGGGGTAGTTCCAGGGCATGATCCCGAGGATCACGCCGATCGAGCTGCGCCGCACGAACGCCGAGCCCTCGCCGTCCGAGAGCGTGATCGGCTCGTCGGTGAGCAGTGCGTTCGCGTTGTCGGCGTAGTACTCGTAGATCGCGACGCAGAAGTCGATCTCGCCGAGCGCCTGCTCGACCGGCTTGCCCATCTCGCGCACGATGATCGCCGCGAGCTCCTCGCGGCGCTCGGCGTGCAGCTCGCCCACCTTCCGCACGAGCGCGGCGCGCTGCTCGACCGTCGTCGTGCGCGACCACTCGCGGTGGGCGCGGTCGGCACCGGCGATCGCGGCGGCGAGCGCCTCGTCGGTGATCGTCGGGTACTCCGCGCCGCGCTCGCCCGTGGCCGGGTTGATGACTGTGTACTCGCTCATGGAAGGTCTCCCTGGTGCTCGTGAAGGTGCCTGAGTTCTGCCCCGGCGCGGGGATCTCCAGCCGTCGCGGCGCTGTGCGGCAGGGCTACAGGCGGATCGCGACGGACGAGAGCGCAGTCTAGGCCTCGCGTATCCGCGACGGTTCAGAGTCCCGCCGCCGGGTCAGCGATTGCCGGTGTAGTAGAAGCCCACGGCGAAGGCCAGGTACGCGACGAGGAGAACCGCGCCGCCGAGTCGAGTCGTTCTCCCGGGGACCAGCACGAGTGCCGGAAGCAGCGTCGCCACGGCGAGTGCGGCGATCTCGATCGGGCGAAAGCTCATCGTCAGCGGGTCGATCGCCCACGAGGTGACCACGACCAGAGGGATCAACAGACTCACCACCTGTGCGCTCGACGCGAACGAGATCTCGGTGGCGAGCTCGACCCTCCCTCGCCGGGCGAGCAGCACTGCGCTGCCGTGCTCCGTGGCGTTCCCGACGATGGCGACGATCACGATCGCGACGAAGAACTCGGACAGCTGCGCGCGGTGAGCAAACGTCTGGAGCGCGCCGACGAGCGAGGTCGTGACGAACGCCGTCACGACCGTCGCGAGGGCGAGCACCACGATCGCGACGCGAAGCGGCCAACCCGCCGCTGCCTCCGTCCGGTCATCCGCCTCGTGCAACGCGCGCTGGCGGCGCAGTGCGTACCGGCTCACCGAGATCCGTACCAGCAGCATCACGACGGCGACGGGCAGCGCGAGCACGGCCAGGGATCGGCGGTCGGGGTCGCCGTGGAAACCAGGGATGGACACGAGAAGGATGACCAGCGTCGCCAGCCCCGCCAGTCCCAACCAGATCACGGCCGACCGGCGATCGATCGAGCCGCGCTGCCCGAGCAGCAGCGTGAACCCGAGGACCAGGAGGAGGTTGCCGACGACCGAGCCGACGAGCGACGCTCTGACGACATCGGTCAGGCCGTCCGAGACCGCCACGAGCGCGATGATCAACTCGGGCGCGTTGCCGAAGCTGGCGTTGAGAAAGCCGCCGATGCCGGGACCAGTGTGGAACGCGGCGTTGTCCGTCGCCTCGCCGATGAGCCAGGCGAGCGGGATCAGCGCGGCGGCCGCGAGCACGAAGATCGGCAGCTTCCCGAACACACCGGCCCTGGCGAGCGCGACGACGACCACACCGGGAACGAGCGCGAGCAACACCCGACGGTCGAGAGCCATCAACCCTCACGGGCATGCAGCGACTCGTCGAACGCCTCGACCGGGAGGCCCGCGGCGCGCCAGCCCTCGAACCCGTCGATCAGGTCGGTCGCGCGGGTGAATCCGAGGTCGTGCAGCGTGGCAGCTGCGAGGCTCGTCTGGTAGCCCTGCGCGCACATGAGCACGAGCAGCCTCGCCGGATCGCTGACGAGCCGGATGGCTGTTCGAGCTGGTGGGATCGACGCGCCACTCGAGGACGTTGCGCGGAAACCAGAGCGCGCCGGGCACGACGCCGTCCGCGCGCCGTTGATCCTGCGAGCGGATGTCGACGAGGACCGCACCCGAGCGCATCGCCACCTGGACCTCGCTCGCCGAGAGGCGCTGCAGACGGGCGCGTGCGGCGGCGAGCAGCTCGTCGATCGTCACGCGTCCGGTCATGCGGGATCCGGTTCGGAGCGCACCATTCCGTTGTATTCTGGGGGCGAGCGCGATGAGGCCCGCGCCCAACCGCCCTCCGGGCTGATGGCTTCTACTTCGAGGTAGACAGCGTTCAGGAGGGCCCGTGGCAGACGACACGACTACCGCCGACCGGCGCACGAACCCCGGCGGTTCCCGGCGTTCCGTCTCGCAGGCGCGGCGCGGGAGCCGTGTCCCCGTCACGATGAACGCCGCGATTGCGGCAGGCGGCGCGCTCGGCGCCCTCGCGCGCGTCGAGCTCGACAGGCTCTTCCCGCCGTCCCAGGGGAGCTGGCCGTGGGTCACATTCCTGATCAACGTGGCGGGAAGCGCGTTGCTCGGCTACCTCGCGACGAGGCTCGTCGAGCGGCTGCCGCCGTCCACCCACCGACGACCGTTCGTGGGCACGGGCTTCTGCGGCGCGCTGACGACCTTCTCGACCTTCCAGGTGGAGCTCGTCCGCCTGGCGCGCACCGACCACGTGCTGCTCGCAGCCGGCTACGCGACTGCGAGCATTCTCTCGGGCCTGCTCGCGGTCCTCGTTACGACACATCTCGCACGCCGCGCGCGATGGAGCTTCGCGTGAGCGTTCCGGTGTGGGTCGGCGTCGCGCTCATCGGATCCCTCGGTGCGCTGGCGCGCTTCCACGTGGACACGATCGTGCAGCGGATCGCGCGCTCGACGTTCCCGTACGGCACCCTGGTGATCAACGTCAGCGGCTCCTTCGTCCTGGGCCTGCTCGCCGGCGACGCGCTGACCGGCGACGTGATGACGCTGGTAGGGACGGCGGCGATCGGCTCGTTCACCACGTTCTCGACCTGGATGTTCGAGAGCCAGCGTCTCGCCGAGGACGGCGAGGTTGCGCTGGCCGTGCGAAACGTGCTGGTGAGCATGCTGCTCGGGCTCGGCGCCGCGTTGCTCGGATGGCAGATCGGGGCTGCCCTGTGAACGACGATTGCCTCAAGTTGACGGTCTACTTCGGGGAGCGAGAGCGGCAGGGGGACTCCCTGGTCAGCGACGTCGTCCTCGACCTGTTCGAACGTCACCGGGTCGCGGTCTCGGTGCTGATGCGCGGCGTCGAGGGATTCGGGCTCAAGCACCAGCTGCGGAGCGACCGCCTGCTCACGCTGTCCGAGGACCTCCCGCTCGTCGTGGTCGCCGTCGACGAGCGGTCGGCGATCGAGCATCTGCTCCCGGAGGCGCGAGCCATCGTCTCCTCAGGGACGTTCACGCTGGAGCGCGCCCGCCTCCTGCGCGAGCAGGTCGGCCCGGTCGAGCTGCCCGAGGATCTCCACGATGCGACCAAGCTGACGATCTACTGTGGTCGCACCGACACGGTCGACGGGAGGCCGGCCTACCTCGCGGTCGTCGATCGCCTCCGCGCGCGGGGCATCGCCGGCGCGACCGTGCTGCTCGGCCTCGATGGCACGTTCCACGGGCGGCGCGAACGTGCCCGGTTCTTCTCGCGCAACCAGAACGTCCCGCTGATGATCATCTCGGTCGGCCAGGGCCACCAGATCGCGCAGGCGCTCCCCGAGCTCTCCGCGATGCTCCCCCAGCCGATCATGACCCTCGAGCGCATCCGCCTCTGCATGGTGGACGGGACGTTCCGCGCCGCGCCCGAGGCCGTGCCGGCGCTCGACGAGGATGGCCGGGAGATGTTCCAGAAGCTCATGGTCTACAGCGGCGAGCAGGCGCGCTACGAGGGCCACGCCCTGCACACCCAGCTGATCCGCTCGCTGCGCTCGTCTCGTGTCGCCGGGGCCACGGCGCTGCGGGGCATCTGGGGCTACTCGCACGACGGACCCCCGCACGGAGACCGGTTCTGGTCCGTGCGACGTCACGTTCCGATCGTCACGGTGACCGTGGATCGGGCGGCCCGCACCGAGGAGACCTTCGAGATCGTCCGACGCATCACGGCGGACTCCGGTGTCGTGACCAGCGAGCTCGTGCCGGCCTTCCACGCAGCTGCCCCGAACGCCGGCACCGGCGGCCTGGCGCTCGCGCGACGGCTCCATGGACCGCGGTAGCGCCCGTGCGACGAGTGGTCGAACCTACGCCGCGCGGTACTCGCGGCGGGGCTGCTCGATGACCCTGCCGAACGCGTCGACGACCGTGGCGTCGAACTGCGTCCCGGCGCAGCGGCGGAGCTCCGTCGACCGCCTCCGAGATGCTCATCGCCGGGCGGTAGGGCCGGGCCGACACCATCGCGTCGAACGCGTCGACGACCGCGACGATGCGCGCGCCGATCGGGATCGCATCGGTGGTGAGACCGTCGGGGTAGCCGTGGCCGTCCGGTCGCTCGTGGCTCGCGCGCACGATCGGCGCGATCCTGGCAAGCGCAGGCGCCGCGGCGACGATCCGCTCGCCGATCAGGGTGTGCCGCTGCATGAAGTCCCACTCGTCCTGGTCGAGCGGGCCGGTCTTGCTGAGGATCGCCTCGGGCATCGCCGTCTTGCCGATGTCGTGCAGCTCGGCCGCGATGCGCGTGCAGGCGACCTCCTCGGCTGAGAGGCCGAGCCGCGTCGCGGTCGCGGCGGCGAGGTCGGCGACGTTGACGGTGTTCGGGGCGAGCTCCGTGCCGCTGCTCGGCGATCAGCTGCACGAGCGCGTCGCGCACCTGCAGCGTGTCGGTGATCCGGTTGGCGCGCTTGTCCT
The DNA here is from genome assembly GCA_963717155.1 of uncultured Actinomycetes bacterium. Classification (GTDB taxonomy): domain Bacteria; phylum Actinomycetota; class Thermoleophilia; order Gaiellales; family JALYLC01. The sequence continues at coordinate 4,747,466 of OY970326.1, read as the reverse complement.
TGTACAGCCGCTCGTCGGCGATCTGGATCGCGCGTTCGAGCGTCGCGGCCTCCGTGGGCACGAGCGCCACGCCAGCACGAGCAGCGGATCGCGAAGCCCTCGCCCTTGTCGCACAGCGCCAGGCGCGCATCCTCGAGGACGCGCTCGGAGTCGGCCGCCCAGGTGAAGACGCAGAACTCGTCGCCGCCCATGCGGTAGGCCGTGCCCCTGCCGCTCATGGCGTCGGCGATCCGGCGGCCGAGACGGGCGAGCAGCGCGTCGCCGGCCGGATGGCCGAACGCGTCGTTGTAGGCCTTGAAGCCGTCGAGGTCGTAGAGCCCGAGCGCGAACGAGCCCTCCTCGGGCTGGTTCAGCGCGCTGCTCGACATCGGCGTACAGCTTGCGGCGGTTCGCGAGGCCGGTCAGGGCGTCGTGCAGGGCGTGATGCTCGTTCAGCCTCGCCTGCTCGAGCATGCGCCTGCTCGGCGAGCTTGCGCTCGGTGATGTCCTCGAGCATCGTGATCGCGTGAGTGCGCCTGCCGTCCTCATCCACCTCGGCGACCGACGTGACGCGGAGCCAGATCATCTGGCCGTCCTTGCGGAAGCAGCGCTTCTCGAACCGGTACGCCTCGCGCGGGCCTTCCATGATCTCGTTGAACAGCCTGATGTTCTGCTCGACGTCGTCGGGATGCGTGTACTCGCTGGAACTCGCATCGCCGTCGAGCTCGGCCGCCGTGTATCCGAGCATCTGCTCCATCGCGGGGTTCGCCTCGATCACGCGCCCCGTCCGATCGCGCGCGCACGATGCCGATCGACGCGCCTTCGAAGATGGTGCGGTAGCGCGCGAGCGCTCTGCTCGGCGGCATCGCTCTCACGCTGACGCACGACGGCGTCGTCGCGCTCGATCTGCGCCTTGAGGTCGGTGATCTCGATCACGGTCGACGTGACGCCCACGACCTCGCCGTCGGTCGAGACGACCGGGCCAGCGGAACGTACGGAAATAGCGCGTGTTCTCGGGATCGTCCGGGTCGCGAGCCACGACCTCCGGCTCCGACCGTCGGCTCCCCGGTCTCGAGGACCCTGACCGTCGCCGGGACGATCTGCGGCGCGAGACGCGGGAGGACCTCGCCGATCGTGCGTCCGAAGACCTCGGCCTGGGTCTGATCGCCGAACACGCCGAACACGCGATTCGCCCGGACGATGCGCAGATCGCGGTCGACGATCGTGATGCCCACCGCGGACTGGCCGATGAGGGCGTCGAGCAGCGCCTCGGGCTCGAGCGCTGCGCGAGGCCTCGCCATCGCTGCGGCGGCTCGGTCGGCGGATCCGGCGCGGGCGTCACAACCAGCCTTATCGACCTCTCGTGCCAAAGGGTTAACGCTGCCCGGTAAATGCCGGGGCGTGCCTGCGCGTCGCGTCGTAGGATCCGCTGGCCCGATCCAGAGCACGGCCGACGAGAGGAGCGGAACACGATGACGGAGGGACTCCTGATCGACGGCGCGCGCGTCGAAGCCGCGGAGGGGCGCACGTTCGACTCCATCAACCCCGCGACCGGCAGCGTGTTCCGCACGGTCGCCGAAGCGGGCGCCGAGGACGTCGACCGCGCGGTCCGCGCCGCAGCTCGTGCGTTCGAGGACTGGGGCCAGCGCACCGCGATCCAGCGGGCGAAGGTGCTATACCGCTGGGCCGACCTGCTCGATGCAGCACGTCGACGAGCTCGGCCTGCTCGAGACGCGCGACATGGGGATGGCGATCGGCGACGCGCGCTGGTGCGTCGGCAACGCGGCCGCCGTGATGCGCTACTACGCCGGCGCCGTGGACAAGTTCTTCGGCAACACGATCCCGGTCGACCGTGACGGCGTCCTGCTGACGTTCCGCGAGCCGATCGGCGTCGCGGCGCTGATCACGCCGTGGAACTTCCCGCTCAACATCGGCAACTGGAAGACCGCCCCTGCGATCGCGGCAGGCAACTGCGTCGTCCTCAAGCCGGCGAGCCTCTCGCCGCTCAGCGCGTTGCGCTACGCCGAGCTCGCGCTCGAGGCCGGGCTTCCGGCAGGTGTGCTGAACGTCGTCCCCGGGCCCGGCCAGATCGTCGGCGACGCGCTCGTCGAGCATCCGCTCGTCGCCAAGGTCGGCTTCACCGGCTCGACGGCGGTCGGCGTCGAGATCATGCGGAAGGCCGCCGGCACGATCAAGCGCGTCACGCTCGAGCTGGGCGGAAAGTCGGCCGCGATCGTGTTCGCCGACGCCGACCTCGAGAAGGTGGGCCGGCTCGGCGCCGTTCGCGGTGTTCGAGAACTGCGGCCAGGACTGCTGTGCCCGCTCGCGCCTCCTCGTCGAGGAGTCGGTCAAGGACGAGGTGCTCGAGCGCTACGCGGCCACGACCCACGCGATCGTCGTCGGGGATCCGGAGGACGCCGACACGCAGGTCGGCCCGATGGTCTCGGCGGGGCAGCGCGACACGGTCGAGCGCTACATCGAGCGCGGCGTGGGCGAGGGCGCCAGGCTGGTCGAGGGCGGCGTGCGTCCGTCCGACCCCGGGCTCGCGGACGGGTACTTCCTGCGGCCGACGATCCTCGACGGATGCACGAACGACATGGCGGTCAGCCGCGAGGAGATCTTCGGGCCCGTCGTCTCGGTGATCACGTTCCGCGACGAGGACGAGGCGATCCGGCTCGCCAACGACACGCCCTACGGCCTCTCCGGCTCGCTGTGGACGCGCGACGGTGCCCGGCAGCTACGCGTCGCGCGGGCGATGCGCACGGGCTGCATCGGCGTGAACTCCAACTCGTCGGTGTTCCCGCAGGCGCCGTTCGGCGGCTACAAGCAGTCGGGCATCGGCAAGGAGCTCGGGATGGAAGGCCTCGTGCACAACACCGAGCAGAAGAGCGTCTTCATCTCGACCGAGCGTTGATCGCCTCGCAGACACCCGGGGTCGGGAGACGGCCGTCGGCCAGCGCAGGGGCGATCACCGCAGCGAACCGCGCGAGGCGCGAACCCTGTGCTCGGGCGACGGCGAGCACGTCGTCGGGAAGATCGCCCGGCGTGCGAGTGCCGCTCGTGTAGGACGCTCCGTACGGGTTGCCGCCGGACGCGTACACCTCGTGCACCGTGTAGCCGAGCGGGACGACGACCATGCCCCAGTGGTAGAAGGTGTTGTTGAGCGCCAGGATCGTCGACTCCTGACCCCCGTGCTCCGTCTGCGAGGACGTGAACGACGTCGCCAGCTTGTCGGCGAGCTTCCCCTCCTGCCACAGGTTGCCGGCCTGGTCCATGAACTGCTTGAGCTGCGCCGACACGTTTCCGAAGCGGGTGGGCGTGCCGAACGCGACGGCGTCGGCCCACTCGAGGTCATCGAGCGTCGCCTCGGGCTGGTCGCGCACCGCCGCGCGGTGGCGGCCCCAGTACTGGTTCTGCGAGATCAGCATCTCGGAGGCGATCTCCTCGACCTGTCGGAGGCGCACCTCGGCTCCCGCCGACTCGGCCCCCTCGGCGACCGCGTTCGCAAGGGCGTGGACGTTCCCCGTGGCGCTGTAGTAGATGACCGCGATGCGTGCCAAGTTGTGCTCTCTTTCAGTCGAGACGTGACAGGCTGAGCGTCCAGCTACCGGAAAGCTGCACGATGTGGCGCTCAGGCAGCGTCGCGATCCGCATCGCGACGTCGCCGCAGGCAGGGCAGCGCAGCACGATGCCCGCACCGCGGTAGGCGCGGTGCGCGCCGACCGGGTTCCACTGACCGCACGAGCCGCAGCCGCGGAGCTCGTCCGTCATCTCGCTGTCGAAGAGCTCCTGGAGCAGCCCTGCGACCGCGTTGCCGTCCAGCCACAGGGCCTCGTCGGTCATCTCATCCTCCTGTCGGGCCGAAGCGCTCGGCGCGAATCGCCCGCCGATCGTGTCCGAGCTCGAGCAGCAGGTCCGCGACGGTCTCGACGAAGGCCGTCGGACCGCAGACGAAGATGTGCGGACGCTGCTCCACCGCCGGGCCGACCGCCACGAGCATGTCGGCGTCGACTCGGCGATCGAACCCGCCCCAGCCCTCGGGCCGGCGGCGCGTCAGCGTGTACGAGACCGCGACCCCCCGGAGCGCGTCGAGCTCGCCGCGGTACAGGATGTCCTCGGCGCTCCTCGCCGACAGCAGGAGCCGCGCGTCGATGGTGCTGGCCGCCGCCGCGTGGTGGCGCAGCATCGACATCAGCGGCACCACCCCCGAGCCACCGCCGACGAGCAGGAGCGGGCCTCCGTCCTGCACCCGCCAGGCGAAGTAGCCGCCGATCGGACCGCGCAGCTCGATCTGGTCGCCCGCGCGGAGCTCCTCCGTGAGATAGGGCGACACCTCGCCGTCGTCGATCCGCTCGACCGTGAGCGCCAGCGTCGGATCCTCCGGCGCCGACGCGATCGAGTAGGAGCGCTCGGTCTGATACCCGTCGTCCGCCGTCAGGCGCACGTCGACGTGCTGGCCGGCCTCGTGTCCGGGCCAGTCGGGCACGTCGAACACGAGCGTCCGCGCCGTCGGCGTCTCGTCGACGACCTCGCGGACGCGCGCGGCACGCCAGAGGATGGGCGCTCTCGTGACGATCAGTCGCCCCAGTAGCGCTGCTCTTGCCACGGATCTCCGTGGTTGTGGTAACCGTTCTGCTCCCAGAATCCCGGCTCGTCGGTGGGCGTCAGCGTCAGCCCGCGGACCCACTTGGCGCTCTTCCAGAAGTAGAGGTGCGGCACGAGCAGGCGCGCGGGGCCACCGTGCTCGGCCTCGAGCGGCTCGCCGGCGAAGGTGCTGACGACCCAGGCCTTGCCATCCGTGATGTCGGCGATCGTCATGTTGGTCGTGTAGTCGCCGTCGGACCACGCGGTGACGTAGTCGGCCTCGATCTCGACTCCTTTCAGGAGGGTGTCGACCGACACGCCCGGTCCAGGTCGTGTCGAGCTTCGTCCACTTCGTGACGCAATGGATGTCGAGCGTGAACGTCTCGGTCGGGAGCGCGTTGAACTCGTCCCACGTCCACGACACGGGCTCGCCGACCGCCCCCTGGATGCTGAAGCTCCAGCGGTCGAGGTGTGGGCGCGGGGTCGGCCCCGCCGAGAGCACCGGGAAGTCGTCGACCACGTACTGCCCCGGAGGGATGCGCGCCGGATCGACGTCGCGTCGCGGGCGTCCGCGAAAGCCACGGGAGAAGAGCGACATGTGGCAGTCCTTCCTCTGGCGGTTGGTCTGTCGGACGATAACCGGGTCAGGACTGGGTGAACGGCAGCGACACGCGGAACGTCGTGCCTCCCGGGCCCGACTCGAACGTCAGCGCGCCGTCGTGACGATCGACGACGATCCGGCGGGCCGTCGCCAGCCCGAGCCCGGTTCCCCGCCCCACGTCCTTGGTCGTGAAGAAGGCGTCGAAGATCCGCGCCTGGACCTCCGGCGGCATCCCGGGGCCGTCGTCTGCGATCTCGACGAGCGCGTGCCCGGCCACGTTGCTGGTGGTGATCGTGATCGTCCCGTGATCGCCGAGGGCATCGATCGCGTTGTCGAGCAGGTTCGTCCATACCTGGTTGAGCTCGGACCCGCGCACGGTCAGCCGGGGAAGCGAGCGGTCGTAGTTGCGCTTGATCTCGATCGCCGTCTGGCGAAGCTTGTGTCCGAGGATCACGATCGTCGTCTCGATGCCCTCGTGAAGGTCGATCTCCACGAGGTCGCCGCGGTCCATGTACGCGTACGACTTGACGGCGCCGACGAGGCTCGACATACGAGCCGTCGACTCCTTCAGCTCGTCGGCCAGGCCCTGCGCGGTGAGGGTCGCGGCGACCCAGCCGAGCGCAGCGTCGGTGGCAGGCCCGGCGGCCGCGGCGACACGGTCGACCCAGTCCTGGTCGAGACCGGCGGCGATCAGGGGCTCGACGAGCTTCCAGGCCTCCGGCACTCCGAGCTCTTCGAGCCGCGCCAGCAGCTCGTCCTCGGCGTCGGCCGCATCGAGCGCGCCGAGCGCGGTCTGACCCTCGGCGCGCGTCGATCGCCTCCCGGTGCAGCGTGACGAGTGCCTCGGCGTCGCTGCGCTCGATGCCCGACTCGACGAACCGGCCCACCGTCGAGCTCACGACCGCGAGTGCCTCGGCCATCTGCGCGGCAGCACGGCGTGCCGCCGCCGCCGGGTTGTTCAGCTCGTGTGCCAGACCGGCGGCCATCGTGCCGAGCGCGGCCAGACGCTCGCGGTTCTGCTCGAGGCCGGTGATCCGGCTCATCACGGGCGCGATCTGCTGCATCACGCGCCGGTGCACCGCAGGGTGCACGAGCGCGAGGCGGAGGAAGTCGTCCGACGGGATCAGCGCGAGGACGCATGCCGACTCGGTGGTCACCGTCACGCCGAACGGTGCCTCCGTCAGCACGGCGATCGCTCCCATCCAGGTCGGGGCCACCTGGCGGCCGACAGGCTCGGCGCGGTCGCCGTCGAATATCTGCGCCAGCGCCGTGCCATCGAGCAGCAGCTCGACTCCGGGCACCAGCTTGGCCTGCTCGGCGATCACCGTGCCCGGCTCGACGTCCCGCACGGACGTGGCCTCGACCCACTCGACGAGCTCGTCGTCGTCGAGATCGTCGAAGAGGTCGACCGTCCGCAGATCGGCCGCGGTCGCCGGACGGCTCATGGCTCGACGAGGTACTGGTGGATGAGCGAGACCGCCATCGAACCCTCGCCGACGGCGCTCGCGACGCGCTTGATCGACCGCGCGCGCACGTCGCCTGCGACGAAGACGCCGGGGACGCTCGTCTCGAGCAGGAACGGGTCGCGCTGCAGCGACCAGCCGCGCTCGCGGACATCCGGGCCCGACAGGATGAAGCCCCTCTCGTCGCGGGCGACGACGCCTTCGAGCCAGTCGGTACGCGGGGACGCGCCGATGAAGACGAAGCACGCATCGGCGTCGATGACCGACTCCGAGCCGTCGGCGTCGCGTACGCGCAACCTCCTCAGTCGGCCGTCCTCGCCCTCGGCCGCGACCGCCGAGCTTCCGGGGCGGACGACCACGTTCGGCAGCTCGCGGATCTGCTCGACGAGGTAGCTGCGACATCGACTTCTCGAGACCCGAGCCGCGCACGAGCATCGTCACCTGGCCCGCGTAGCCGCTGAAGAACACGGCGGCCTGGCCGGCCGAGTTCGCGGCGCCGATGATCACGACGCTCTGGTCGGCGCACGAGCGCGCCTCGGTCATGGCCGCGCCGTAGTAGATGCCGGCGCCGGTCAGCTCGGAGAATCCCGGCGCCTCGTACTGCCGGTAGGACACGCCCGAGGCGACGAGCACGCAGTTGCTGCTCAGCGAGCCACCGCCGCTCAGCTCGACGATCCGTCCGGCGCCGTCGGCCCGCAGTCCGACCGCGTCCTGGATCGTCAGGAGCTCGGCGCCGAGCCGACGCGCCTGGTCGGTCGCGCGGCGCGCGAGGTCCGACCCGCTCAGTCCCATCGGGAAGCCGAGGTAGTTCTCGATGCGGCTCGACTGGCCGGCCTGCCCGCCGGGCGCCTCGCGCTCGACGAGCACGGTCCTGAGCCCCTCCGAAGCGCCGTACACGGCCGCCGCGAGCCCGGCGGGTCCTCCGCCGACGATCACGAGGTCGTAATGCTCCTGTGTGGGCTGGCTGGTCACGCCGAGGCGCTCGGCGAGCTCGAGCACCGTCGGGCGCTCGAGCACCGAGCCGTCCTCGAGCAGCGCGACGGGCAGCCGGTCGGCCGCGACGCCCACCACCTTCAGCAGCTCGCGAGCCTCGCCGTCGCGCTCGACGTCGAGCCAGCGTGCCGGCACGCGGTTGCGTGCGACGAAGTCGCGCAGGTCGTGCGACTCCTTCGAGAACCGGTGGCCGATGATGCGCAGCCCGCCGGCCTCGAGCGAGGCGCCCGACTCCCACGTCGTCAGCAGGTCCTCGATCACGGGGAAGAGCTGCTCCTCGGGCGGGTCCCACGGCTTCAGCAGGTAGTAGTCGAGCGCCACCTTGTTGATCGCGGCGATCGCGGCCTCGGTGTCGGCGTACGCGGTCAGCAGCACGCGCTTGGCCTCGGGCACGAGCTCGCGCGCCTCGACGAGGTACTCGGTGCCGGCCATCACCGGGCATCCGCTGATCGGCGATCAGGAGCGCGACGCTGGTCGCCGCGCGTGCGCAGCTCGCGCAGCAGGTCGAGGGCCTCGGGGCCCGAGGAAGCGCGCAGGATCCGGTAGCGCTCGCCGAAACCGCGGCGCAGGTCGCGCGAGACCGCGGCGAGCACGGCTGGCTCGTCATCCACGGCGACGATCGCCGGACGTCGCTCGCTCTCCGCCATCGGCCCGGAGCCTATTCGACTCGAGGCGGCGAAACGCCGTCAGTCCTGGCCCGGGCTGCACGATCCCGTGCTCGTACGCGAACACCACCGCCTGCACGCGATCGCGTAGCCGCAGCTTCGCGAGAATGCGCGCGACGTGGGTCTTCGCCGTCGCCTCGCTGATCACCAGGTCGGCCGCCAGCTCGGCGTTCGAGCGCCCGCGCGCGATCAGGCGGAGCACCTCGAGCTCGCGCGGCGTGAGCTCCTCGAGCTCGCGCGGCGGCGGGCTCGGGGCAGCTGCTGACGAAGCGCTCGATCAGCCGTCGCGTGACCGAGGGCGCGATCAGCGAGTCGCCGCGCGCGACGACCTCGACTGCGCCGACGAGCTGGTCGCGCCCGGCGTCCTTGAGCAGGAAGCCGCTCGCACCGGCGCGCAGCGCCTCGAGCACGTACTCGTCGAGGTCGAAGGTCGTCAGGATCAGCACGGCGACCGGATCGGCGACGCCTGGCCCGGCGAGCTCCCGGGTCGCCTCGATCCCGCCCATGCCCGGCATGCGCACGTCCATCAGCACGACGTCGGGCGCAGCCGCCGCGCGAGCGACACCGCCTCGCGCCCGTCGCGCGCCTCGCCCAGCACGTCGATGCCGCTTGCCTGGAGGATCATGCGGAAGCCGTCTCGTACGAGCTCCTGGTCATCGGCGACCAGCACCCGCAGCGTCACGGCCCCGCCTGCAGCGGCATCCGCGCGGCGACGAGGAAGCCGCCGCCGGGCAGGTCCTCCGCGACCAGCGTGCCGCCCACGAGCGCGACCCGTTCGCGCATCCCCGCCAGACCGTGCCCTGCCGCAGCCTGGGCCGCACGCTGCGCCCGGCCGTCGTCGCGCACCTCGAGCGTGAACTCGTCGGGTCGGTAGCGCAGCACGATCTGGGTGGCCGCGTTGCCTGCGTGGCGCAGCGTGTTCGTCAGCGCCTCCTGCACGATCCGGTACGCCGAGAGATCGACGCTCGCAGGTAGAGGACGGGCCTCGCCATCGAGCGCGAGCGAGACGTCGAGGCCCGCAGCGCGCACCTCGCCGAGCAGCTCGTCGAGCTGGGCGAGGCCGGGAGCCGGCGCGTGCAGCGCCGACTCGTCATCCGCCCGCAGCCGCTGCAGCAGCCGGCGCAGCTCGACGAGGCTCTCCTTGCCGACCGCCTCGATGCGTGTCAGAGCGCCCGCGACCTGCTCCGCGTCGCCCGCGCGCGGCCTGCGCCGCCTGGGCCTGGATCACCATCACGCTCACGCTGTGCGTGAGGACGTCGTGCAGCTCGCGCGCGATGCGCGAGCGCTCGGCTTCGGCGGCGAGCGCCGCCTTCTCCTCCCGTTCCCGCTCGAGCTCCTGCATGCGCTGCTCGAGCACCTGCGTGTAGACCCGCCGCTCGCGGAGCAGCGCGCCGAGGATCCACGCCGCGCGCGTAGAACGCGATGTTCTTGGGGATGCTCGACGCATCGTTCGTCAGCAGCGGCACCAGCGGCACCCCGACGAGCAGCAGCCCCATCGACACCTTGCGTGCGCGCGGACCGCTCCACAACGCGACGGCGAACACGGCAACGAGCACCCCGAGGCCCAGATGCGGCATGTCGAGCGCGGCGAGCACGATGGTCACCGCTCGCGGCCACGAGCGAGGCCGCGAGCGGTGCCCGGCGCCAGAACACGATCGGCACCGCCGACGCGACCAGGAGCGCCACGGTTGCGGCATCGTGGTGGTCCGACCCGGCGACGAGGAAGAGGTTCGCGATCTCGATGACGGCGATCGCATCGCGAGGCCGACGCCAAGCGCGAACGACGCGTCGCCGGGTCCGCGAAGTCGCTGCATCGAGCATCAGCCTACTCCGCCGAATCGCCGGAAATCGTCCTCCTCGAGGATGACTCGCAGTCGCCCGGACGGCGGGCCGCGGCGAGGCAACAATCGCCCGGATTCCGGACGCGGCGAGGATCGGTCGCGGCCTAGCCTCGCTGCCATGCACTCGACCATGCTCGAACCGCCGACGACCGAGTCTCCTCGCGTCGTGTCCGCTGCGCGTGCGCACGTCGGACCCCTGCGCCCGGCGTTGCTCGCAGGCGCGATCGCCGCCCTGCTGAAACTCGGCCTCGCGCTGCCGTTCCTCGGCCGCTACGGCTGGGATCGCGACGAGCTGTACTTCCTGCAGGCGAGCCAGACACCTGTCGCTCGGGTACGTCGACTTCCCCCCGGCGACGGCGTTCGTCGGCCGGCTCGTGGTCGGCGTCGCCGGCCCGTCGCTCGTCGCCCTGCGCCTGACCGGCGTGCTCGCGGGAATGGTCGTCGATCGTGCTCGTCGCGCTCTGCGCACGCGAGCTCGGCGGCGGCTTCCGCAGCCAGCTCCTCGCAGCGGTCGCCTTCGCGCTCACACCGTACGGACTCGGACTCGGAGTGCTGTTCCACCCCACGATGCTCGACGTGCCGGTCTGGGTCGCGTTCTCGTACGTGGCGCTGCGGATCCTCGGCCGGCCCGAGCCCCGCCTGTACCCGTTGCTCGGTCTCGTCGCGGGCATCGGCCTCGAGACGAAGGACACCGTGATCGTCCTCCTCGCTGTCTTCCTCGCTCGCGCTGCTGCTGCTCGGGCCGCGCGACGCGCTGCGCGATCGGCGCGCCTGGATCGGCCTGCTGATCGCGGTCGCCTGTGTCGCGCCGAACCTCGAATGGCAGATCGCGCACGGGTGGCCGAGCTTGACGTTCCTCGGGTCGCAGGCCGCCAGGACAGCGAGCGACACCTCGCATGGCACCTACATCGCCGAGCAGCTGGCGTTCCTGGCCGGAGCGCTGCCGCTCGTGGTGGTCGGGGTCATCGCCCTCTGGCGGCGAGTCCCGTTGCGCGCGCTGGCCGTGCTCGCGCCGGCCACGACCGGGCTGTACTTCGTCGAGCAGGGACGCAGCTACTACGCACTACCGGCCATGGCGCTTCCGCTGGCGGCCGGGTCGGTCAGCGCGGTCAGCTGGCTCGGCCGCTCCCGCCGCCGCCTGGCCGTTGTGATTCCCATCGTCGCGATGCACGCCGCCGTGGTCGCGCTCCTCGCACCCGTGGTCTGGCCGGTGCTCTCGGAGCGTGCGATGGTCGAGCGCGGCGTCTGGCGCAGACAGCTTCTACAAGGACGAGATCGGCTGGCCCGAGCTCGCCGATCAGACGGCCCGAGCGTGGCGCGCAATCCCGCCTGCCGAACGAGGCGACACGGCGCTGCTCGCCCAGAACTACGGCGAGGCTGGAGCGCTCGCGCTGTACGGTCCGGCGAGAGGTCTGCCGACGCCCCTGAGCGGCCACCTGTCGTTCCAGTACTGGCACCCCGCGCGGATGCAACAGCACCACGTGCTCGCCGTCGGCGTCGACGACGGCCAGCTCGACAGGCTGTGCCGCTCCTGGCGCATCGTCGCGCACATCGACAACCGCTGGCGCCTCGGCAACGAGGAGCGCGGACGGACGATCGCTCGCTGCGCCCTGCGTGGCACGCTCGGCGAGCTGTGGTCGTCGCGGATCGCGACGGATCAGCTGTGAGCGCAGGTGGAGGTCGTGATCGCGTCGCTGTCGAGCGTGACCGCGCCGTTTCGGGCGAGCACGCGGCCGTCGATGCTGACGCCGGTCGTCACCGTGATGCTCGTGAGGGCGATGATGCTGCCGCGGAAGGTCGAGCCCGTTCCGAGCGTCGCCGAGCTGCCGACCTGCCAGTACACGTTGCACGACTGGGCCCCGTTGATCAGGACGATGCGACTGGCCGACGCCGTCGTGAGCGTCGACCCCGCCTGGAAGACGAAGGAGGCGTTCGGGTTCCCGCGCGCGTCGAGCGTCAGCACGCCCGTGAGACCGATCGACGAGCCCGACGTGTAGACGCCCGGAACCAGGGTGCGTCCACCGAGGTCGGCCGCGATCGTCGAGGTCGAGCCTGCTCCGGCGGCAGTGTCGTATGCGGTGACGAGGTCGAGCTTCGCCTGTTGCGTGACCGCATCGGCGGCGTGGTTCGTCCCACCGACCGTGAGCGACGCCAGGCCGGTGATCGCAGGCGTCGGGAAGCTGCCGATATCGCCGGCGATGCTGCTCGGGCCGGTGTTCGTGACCCCCGCTCCTGCGAGTACCGAGAACCCGGTCGCGGGGATCACGATCGGAGGAACGGTGACCGGCGGGACGGTCACGGGCGGGACGGTCACGGGCGGGACGGTCACGGGCGTCACTGCGACGCCGGGCGCGGTCACCACCGGCGTACTGGCCGGTGGTCGCACGGCACCCGGGCTCGTCGCCTTCGGCGCCGTCACACCCGGAGTGGCCACACCCGGTGTCTTCGCCGCCGGCGTCTGCACGGCGACGCGCACGACCTTCGGCGCCGCTCGAGGCTTCGCCTTCGGGGTTGTGGAAGGCGCAGCGGCAGCGCCGGCCTTCGGGGTTGGCGTCAGTCCCGCATGCGACCGCGAACGGGCGGGGGGCGGCACGTGCTCGCGCACGCGTCGTACGACCGCAGCCGGCGCCGCGCTCGGCCGAACCGCGTGGAGGGGGATGCGATGCGCGGACGTGCCGCCGGGGATCGGAGGAGTGCTCGCGCGTGGGTGCGTCATGACCGGCGCCGCCGTCCTCACCGGGTGCGTGGCGATTCGGGGTAGCGTCGGCGACCCGAACGTCGCGACGGCGATCACCGCGGCGACCGTGAGGGGGAGTGTCCCCGCGACGCTGGTCGAGGCGTCGCCGCCGACGCGCGCGATCGACCCGAGGCGCGAGAGCATGCGGGCCAGGGAAACGAACGGACCGACCCCGCGCAGCCGCGACCCGGCCTCCTGGAAGGATGCGAGCGTGTGTCGGCAGTCCGCGCACTCGCCGAGATGCGCCTCGATCGCGGGCGTCTCGGAACCCGCCTTCCCGTCGACGTAGTCCGAGATGGGGCCGAGCATCGCGCGACACGCCGGAGAGAGCCGCTCGTGGTCCACCTGCGCGCGGCGCAGCACGTCGCGCAACCGCACCCGCGCACGGGAGATGACCTGCGCGACAGCGTCGGTCCCGATGCCGAGCTCGGATCCGATCTCCGCATACGAGTGGCCCTCGACCTCGCGAAGCGTCAACGCGCGTCGCTGACGACCGGTCAGCATCGCGGCACAGCGACGTACGAGGTGCTGCTGCTCGAGCAACAGCGTCGAGCGCTCGGGATCGTTCTCGAGGTGCTCGTCAGCCCCGGCGGAGAACTCGATGTCGCCGTCGGCGACCTCGTGATCGTCGCGGCGCTGCTTCCACAGGACGTTCCCGGCCATGGTGTGCAGGTAGCCGCCCACGTTCATGTCGGCCGGAGGCTCGGGGAAGCGGGCGATGAAGCGTGCCAGCACCTCCTGCGTGAGGTCGTCGGCGGCGACCGGATCGCGCGTCAGGCGCAGGCAGCGGCGGCGCAGCTGGGGCGCGTGGCTCTCGTAGAGCGCCTCCAGCGTCTGAACGCCGGACGCACGGGCGCCGATCTCCGGCGCTTCCGCTCGTACCGCCACACTCGCTCCCTCCGACGCGCGAACTCAGAATCACGCGTCTCATCACCCATTGTAGCCACAGTTAGTGGCCTAGTGCGCATGCGCGCAACCTTGGCGCGTCCCGGCGCGTTGTCAGGGAGGATGTTCGGCACACTGTGACGACCGCTGCTGTTCCCCGAACCGACAGGCGCATCGTCGCAGCGATCGGCCCATCGGGGCGGGTGCTCGCGGCAGTCGCGTTCACCGTGGTCGCGTGGGCATCGGCGTTCGTCGCCATTCGCGGAGTCCGCGACGCGTTCGACCCTGGCGCACTTGCCCTCGGGCGACTTCTGATCGGAAGCCTCGCGCTCGGCGCCGTGCAGATCGCCCGCGGCAGCTGGGTTCGGCCGACGCGCCGGGAGTGGATGCTCGTCGCGATCTGTGGACTCGCGTGGTTCGCGATCTACAACGTCGTGCTGAACGCCGCCGAAGGACGCGTGGACGCCGGAACAGCGGCGATGCTGATCAACGTCGGGCCGATCCTGATCGCACTGCTTGCCGGTGCTCTGCTCGGCGAGGGCTTCCCACGGTGGCTGCTGATCGGCGCGGGCGTCGCGTTCGGTGGCGCCGTGCTCATCGGCACCGCAACGGCGAGGACCGCGAGCTCCGACATCGTCGGCGTCCTCCTGTGTCTGCTCGCCGCACTGAGCTGGGCGATCGGGGTCATGGCGCAGAAGCCTGCGCTGCGGCGTCTTCCCGCGCTTCAGGTGACCCAGATGGCCTGCACCATCGGTGCGCTGATCTGCCTGCCGTTCGCCGGGCAGCTCGTCCACGACGTCCCGAACGCGTCTGCCGGGTCCCTGGCGGGGATCGTCTACCTGGGGCTCGTGCCGACCGCCGTGGCGTTCTGCACCTGGGCGTACGCCCTGTCACGCATGAATGCCGGTCGCCTCGGCGTCGCGACGTACCTCGTACCTCCACTGACGATCGCCATTGCGTGGCCCGCCCTCGGCGAGGCGCCACCGGCGCTCGCCCTGGTCGGAGGTCTCATCGCGCTCGCGGGAGTCTCCCTGTCGCGGCGCCATCGCTGACTGCCCCAGAACGTGGGTTCGCGGAATCTCGAACCCGTTGAACCTCGAGGCGTAGGCGGTCGTATACGCGCCTGCGCTGCCGATGTACAGGCGGTCGTCCGGCCGCAGGTCGTCGGGGAGGAGGACGTCGAGGAACAGCGTGTCCTCGCTGTCGCATGTCGGCCCGGTCACCGCGCACGGAACGAGTCGCCGCGGGCCGCGCGACGAGCAGGCGAGCGGGAAGATGAGCTGACGGCGGGTCTCGAGCGTCTCCATCATCCCGTTGAAGGCGCCGACGTCGAGGTGGACCCAGCGACGTCCGGTTCGATCCGCCACGCCGATCACCGTGGTCGCCAGGACACCTGCCTCGGCGACGATCGCACGGCCCGGCTCGGCGACGACCCTGACGGGATACGGCAGCGCGATGAGCGCCTCGGCGATCGCGCGACCGAACGCCTCGAGCGGCGGGACCGGCTCGGTGTAGTGCGCCGGGAAGCCCCCGCCGATATCGAGCAGCGCGAGGCGCAGACCCTGGACGCGGGCCGCCCGCATGACGTCGCCGGCCAGCGCGATCCCGCGCGCGTAGGCCGACGGATCGAGTGACTGCGAGCCGACGTGGAACGTGAGGCCGTGCGGCACGAGCCCGAGCTTCCAAGCCTGGACCAGCAACGAGACCGCGGTCGGAGCATCGACGCCGAACTTGCCGGCAAGCGGCACGCGGCTGGTCGCGTCCGGCGCCTCCAGCCGTACGTACACGCGTGCACCGGGGGCGTGGACGGCGAGCTTCTCGAGCTCACAGCTCGAATCGACGGCGAAGCGGTGCAGGCCGAGCTGCCAGGCGCCGGCCACGTGTGCGGAAGGCTTGACCGGATTGCTGAAGAGCACGCGCCGTGCGTCGACCCCGAGCGCGACCAGCAGCTCGAGCTCCGCGAGCGATGCGACCTCGAAGCCGGCGCCGAGTGCGTGCAGATGGCCGAGCAGCGCCGCCTCGGGATTGCACTTCACGGCGTAGTGCAGGGCAACCTCGGGGAGGGCGCGACGGAGTCCGAGGTACGCGCGTTCGACGGCGCCGAGGTCGAGCGCGAGGTACGGGGCCGCGTACGGAAGCGCGTCGAGAGCGGCAGGCATCAGTGGCCGCGGCTCGGTCGCCGTGGGCGCGTTCATGCTCGCCCCCGTTCGCGCAGCTCGTAGGCGGGAACCGCAAGCCCGTAGAAGACGAGATCGGCCGCGAGCTTGCCGGCGATCACGCCCGGCAGGAGTCCGCCGAGCGGGTCGACGAACGCGTACATGAGCGCGGGCCGCACGAAGAGGGTGTCGGCAGCCTCGGCGACGCCGAACTCCGCCACCACGTCGCGCACCGCGTCCACGAACGCTCTCGGTGTCCGGCGTCGGCCGCGAGCGCGTCGCAGCTCCCGGCCCGTCACGAACGCGTAGAACCCGAACGACTCGGCCCACGTCGCCGCGACGACGGCGCCCGCGACACCCTCCCCGGTCGCGACCACCGCAGCCGTGAGCGCGGCAGCGGTGCCGACGATCTCGGCCGGCAGGTAGCGGTACAACCAGACCCGCGGCCTCCAGCGCGGTTGCGCAACCGGAACCTCCTCCCCCATACCGAACAGAGGGACCTGGGCGAGCCGGTGATACATACCGGCTCGACGCGCCGGTGGATCAGGCTTGCGGCACGTAGCCGTGCATGAAGTACGGCTCGATCACGCCGTGCTTCACGTGATGATGGATCGCCCGGAGCGTCGCCACGGCGTCCGGCTCGACGAGTCCCTCGAGACAGACCTGCAGCGACGTGTGGGGTTCGACGAGCATCGCCGTCGCGTCGCCGGTCGGTCGTGCCACGAAACGCATGACGGGGGACTGGTCGATCAACGGCGACGTGCTGAGGAACGTGACGTCGATTTCGGCGTTGTCGGTGCCGGGCCAGTTCTCGGTGTCGTCTCGGGCCACCACGATCGTCCGGAGCAGGCGGTTCCGATCCCGGTCCGAGAGCTCGCGAAGGACCGCGAGCGGGTTCTGGTCGGGATCCTCGTCGTGGTAGGGCTGGACGCTCTTGATGAGCGTCCGATGATCCTCCGCGAGGTCGCGAAGACTGCCCGCGGCGCTCTTGAACTGCTTCCGGGTCGTGCAGATCGGGAAGCTGGGGAGCTCGTCGCCCGCGCGCGTCATCTGGGACACGAGGTACTCCAGCGCCATCCGGATGTTCTGGATCGCGTCGCTGACGATGAGTCCCCAGGTCGCGGGCGGCATCCGGCGGATGACCGCGCGGCCGATGTAGCTCCGGGTACCGTCCGCCGCGTCCTCGTGCTCGAAGCGCACGTCGAACGGCGGCGGCTCGAGAGCCAGGAACACGTCGGACTCCGCCTGCAAGAGGTCGATATGGACTTCGGCGCGGTCCAGCTTCAGCATCGGGCCCGCCAGGTCGACTTCGGTCACGGGAGCGTCTCCGGGATCGGGGGCCACGCACCGTACCCATTCCGGAAGACGGGTGGCCCGGTCGGGACCCTCTAAGCTGAACCAATGCTTGGACTGCTTGCAGTGATCCTGAGCGGGCTGTCCGGCTACCTCGGACTGGCGACAGCTCCCCAACGGGCGGCGACCCCCTCTCCGATCGGCCTCGTCCGCGAGGTCGGCTCCGCGACGTACTCGAGCGCCACGCCCGGCCGAACGCTCCGGATCGCAGCGCGGGGCGCCGTCGCAGCCGGAAACACGATCGTGATCACGGCCGGAAGCTCCGGAAAGGGCGTCGTGGTCCGCTCGGTCACGGACGCGAGGGGCAACGTCTACCACGTCGATCGCACGACGAGCAACCCGAGCGCGTCCGCCAGCACGAGCATCGTGTCGGGATACATCGCGAAGGGCCTCGCGCGCGGCGGTGCGCTCACGGTCACCTTCAGCAAGCCCGCAACGGCGCTTTCGGCAGCGGCATCCGAGTGGCGGGGAATCGACCGCACCCAGCGCCTCGATCGAACGGCAGCGCGGAAGGGGACGTCTCGCACGATGGGAAGCGGCTCGCTGCCGCGGACGCGCGCGTCGGGCGAGCTCCTGATCGGTTCCTTCGCGGCGACGACGACCGCCGGCGTCCGTGCCGGCCCGGGCTTCCGGGCGCTCGCCAGCCGGCTGCGCGGCGGCCCGGTGACGCAGTTCCAGGAGTACCGCCTCGGCGCGGCGCGCGGCACACATGACGCCTCCGCGCTGAGCGCCAGCGCCGTGCCGTACGCGGGGGCCATCGCCGCCTACCGGGGCGCGGCATCCTCGACGGCGCTCGCCCTTGGGCCGGCACGACCGACGAACCTGTCCGCGACCTCGAAGACCGTCACCAGCATCACGGTGTCGTGGAAAGCCTCGAGCAAGGGCGTCGAGGGCTACGGGCTCTACCTCAACGGCAGTCGAGTCGACACGGTGGCGGGCACGACGGGGACGTTCTCGGACCTCACCTGCAGCACGACCTACACGCTGGCGGTCGACGCGGTCGATACCTCCCGCAGGCGCTCGGCCCAGACGACCCTCAGCGCGAGCACGAACGACTGCTCCGACGCCCCGACCGTCTCGATCACCGCTCCGGCCAACGGGTCGACCGTGTCCGGCACTGTCGCGATCTCCGCGAGCGCGACCGACGACGACGGCGTGGCCGGCGTCCAGTTCACGCTCGATGGTGCGAACCTCGGCGCCGAGGACACCACCGCGCCGTACAGCATCAACTGGAACACGACCGCGGTGTCTGGCGGGAGCCACGTGCTCTCGGCGATCGTCCGCGATCCCACCGGGAACACGGCCACGTCCGCTCCCGTCACGGTGTTCGTCTCGAACGGCTTCCAAGCTGCCACCGGGGCGCCCCAGCCCATGCCGGTGATCAGCCGCAACGCGCCCGCGTTCGCGGATCCCGCATCGACCAACTACCCGCCGTCCAACGCGGACGATGCCGACTACGACACGATCTGGCGCTCCGATCCGCCCCTGCCGGCGTGGGTGGCCTACGACCTGTCGGCGATTCCGCCGGCCCACCGCGGCCGCGTGCTGGTGAGCTGGTACAACGACCCGACTGACCTCGCCGTTCGAGCCGGCCTACATCGGCCAGCCCGCGTACAACATCCCCGGGACGTACGCGATTCAGGCGAGCGGCGACCCCTCCGGCCCGGTTCCACCACCCGAGAATCACTGGGTCACGCTCGCCACCGTGACGCGGCAACGCATACCACTCGCGCGAGCAGATCGTCGACATGACGGGCTACAACTGGATCCGGCTGTACGTGACCGTGTCTGACGGCTCGACCGACAACCTCGACGCCGCGTTCAACATGGACGTCCAGGACGCGAGCGCTGGCGTCCAGGACAGCTGGATCTTCATCGGCGACTCCATCACGATGGACGGCATGAACCACGCGACCGTCGCCGGCACCGGCAACTTCGCGCAGCTCATCAGCGCCGCGAAGCCCGCGTACTTCCCTGCCTACGAGGACGGCGGAATCGCCGGGCTGCTCTCGGCGGACGGCGCGACGAACATCGCGAGGTGGCTCCAGACCTTCCCTGGCCACTACGTGGGTCTCGCCTATGGCACCAACGACGCCAACGCCTGCGTCTCGCCCGACACGTTCTATGCCAACTACGTGTCGATGGTGCAGAAGGTGCTCGCAGCTCGGCAAGATCCCGGTCGTGCCGACGATCCCGGCCTCGCAGACGCCGAACGTGAAGGCGTGCGGGCCTGCCCTGAACACGAAGATCGCGCAGCTCTACAGCGCCTTCCCGCAGATCGTGCGGGGGCCGGACCTGTGGGCCTACTTCACCGCGAACCCGGGACTGATCAGGAGCGACGACGATCTCCACCCGACCGACGCCGGGTACGCCGGGATGCGGCAGCAGTGGGCCGCCGCGATGCTCGCGAACGTCTATCACTGAGGCCTCAGGATGCGCCTCCGGGATCTCGCCGTGTGCGGTGCGCTTGCCGTCGCCTCGGCAGTCGTCGCACCCGGCGCGCACGCGAGCACGGGCGGCGCCGGCACGCCGGCGGTCTGGTGCCTCGACGGCTATAGCGGCCCGGCCGTGAACCATCGCTTCGTCGCGCGCAGGACGCCGTCCTCGTGCGTGCTCGAGATCCTGACGCGACAGGGCGATCTGGCAGCGCTCAACCCGACGTGCTGCGTCACCATCGTCTTCCAGCTCCGCTGGTCGTCGTGGACGAGCACGCGCGCCGTCGGCGCGGGCAGGTTCACACCGAGCGTGCCCGCGCAGGGCTCTCGAAGCAAGGCACGGGTCGTGCTCGATCGCCCGAGGGCGGGCTGCCTGAACGGCCAGCGTGCGCCGGTCGTGTTCACACGGGCACGCATCTACCCCGATCCACCGGGCACCGCGTTCTACAGCCAGTGGCTGCCCAACAACGCCTGCTTCGAGTAGTTACCCGGCGGGCGCTGCCGCCACGAGCCGAGCGGCGATCGCGCGCCTCGCGCGATCCATCGGCGTCCGCTCCTGCTGGATCACGAAGTAGGTGTTGGCGCAGAGCACGTACGACTCGAGCTCGAAGGTGAGCTGCTCGGGATCCTCCGAGAGGTCGATCGCGCCCTCGGTCTGCGCGTCCCTGATGGCCCTCTCGATCTCGCCGAGCCACTCGGCCACGACCTCGAGGGCGCCGTCGCGTACGGGACCGGGTCGCATGTCGAGCTCGGCGACGACCGAGGCCCAGAAGCAGCCACCCGGGAACACGTGTCGCTCGATGTGCGTGAGGTAGTTCTCGAGAAGCCTGCGGAGCCGCTCGATGCCTGTCGGCGCGAGCTGCGCCGGGTCGAGCACGTGCTCGTGGAACAGCGCGTGCGCGGTGTCGATCGTGGCGAGCTGGAGCTCCTCCTTCGAGCCGAAGTGCGCGAAGAGCCCGCTCTTGCTCATCCCGACCGCCTCGGCCAGGCGGCTGATCGACAGGCCGGAGATGCCCTCGACCGTCGCGAGCTGTGCGGCCTCGTGCAGGATCGCATCGCGGCTCCGCTGACCGTCGCTGCGGCGTCTGGGAGGCGGACGGTCGCGCTCGTGGTGGCCTCGAATCTCGATCATCGCTTGACAAGATAGCACGAACGGTCGTAAACTCTCGCCTCGCAGCACGAACGGTCGTGCTAAATCATGGATGAGGCCACTCCGGCCTCGTCCTCGAACGGAGGTTCACCATGAAGCTGTACGCAATTCGCCGCCCGAGCGGGTGGAACTCGGCCACGGAGCTCCAGGCCGCCGCAGTCCGCTCGAAGCACGTCGGCGACGAGGAGATGTCCGACGACATCCGCTGGATCCGCTCCTACGTCGTGCACGAGACGGACGGGACTCTTGGATCGATCTGCATCTACCAGGCGTCGAGCCCGAAGAAGATCCGCGAGCACGCGATGCGGGCAGACCTCCCGGCGACGGACATCTTCGAGGTCGCCGACACCGTGATCATCCGGCCCGATCCGGTCAGCGTCGCAGCCTGAGGCGCAGGTGACCCGGGGGCGGGCAGGCCAGCGCCCGCCCCCGGTCGATTGTAAAGACGCCGTCGAGTTCGCCGTCATTCCGCCAAGTTGCCGCAATCGCGGCTGAACACACGCCTGCCACCGTTGTCTCAACCCTTCGAGAGGCACAGCGTGATTGACGAAAATGATCCCTTGATGACCGGTCGTTCGGTCGAGTACTGCGTACTGCGAACGTTCGACGCCGACCCCGGCTGGTTCTCGATCTCACTCGGACCCGATGGCAGAGAATGCCGGACGCTCATCCGTGCGTTCGCAGAGGTCGCCGTCGGATTCCGGAACATCGTCGGCGGCGAAGCCGTCGGAGACACCATCCTGTGCACCAAGGACAACGGTGATCCACTCGTCGAGCTGGTGGGGCTCGACGAGTCACTCGCGCCGTGCTACGGCGAGCTCGGCCGCGGCCTCTGGCGCTTCGTCGGACACTCCTACGAGCCGGACTCCGTTGTCCCCGAGATCCATCCGGAGGACGAGCAGCTCGATCTCGACTGATCGGCCCGGACGACCAGGCTCACCCGTAGTGGGTGTGCCGTCCGTGACCGGGAGCGTGAAGTCTCCGTGCTTGGAGACGCTGATCGCCTCGGTCGCGCTGCTCGGCCTGGGAGTGGCGCTCTCGAGCCCGACGTCGGTGCTCGCGGTTCTGGTGCTTCTTAGGCATGCCGTCGGGGCTGCGACGGTCGTACGCGTTCGTGGGCGGATGGCTGGCCACGATCGCCTTGATCGGTGCGATCGTCGTCGCCTTCCCCGCGGCAAACTTCCGCTCCTCGCAGTCGACACCGTCGCGAGCCGCGTCGATCGCCGAGATCCTGCTCGGGGCGTTGATGATCGCCGGGTCGGTCGTGCTGCACCGCAGACCCGTGGTCGAGCGGGCGCCGCGGGATCCGATGCCCGCGTGGCTGACGCGGCTCGTCGGCCGCCACTGGTCCATCGCGCTCGTCGCAGGCGGGCTCATGCTCACCTACTCGCTGACGATCGTGGCGATGCTCGAGATCCTCAAGGCCAACGTCGACACGCTCGATCGCAGCGTGGCGGTCGTCACCTTCGCGCTGAGCTCGATCCTCACGATCGGCGCACCCGTCGCCTACGCGACCATCGCGCCCGAGCGCGCCGCAGCGCAGCTCGAGGGCTGGAAGCGCTGGCTCTCGACCCATGCACGCGTCATCGGCGTCGTCCTGCTTGCCGGCCTCGGCGCCGCGATCATCGCCAAGGCCATCTACGACCTCGCGTCCTGACGCGGGACGAGGCGGCCGTGGTTCAGCACGGCGATCCGATCGACAAGCTCGCGGTCGACAGGCCGGTGCGTGATCAGCAGCACGCCCAGGCCGGCAGCGCGTGACGCGGCCAGGAGGTCTCGAACGAGGCCGTCGGCCATCTCGTCATCGAGGTGCGCATCGGGCTCGTCGAGCACGAGGAGACGGACGTCGGCGAGCAGCGCGCGAGCCAGAGCGAGGCGCTGCCTCTCACCGCCCGAGACGCGCGCGCCGCGCTCGCCGACGTACGTGTCCAGGCCGTCGGGCAGGGTCGCGACCCAATCCCAGGCGTTGGCGCGGACGCAGCGCGTCGGTAAGCTCGTCGTCGGTCGCGTCCGTCCGGGCGATCAGGAGGTTCTCGCGGATGGACGTCGGAAAGAGGTGCGCCTCCTGGCCGGCAAGTCCGACGACCCGCCTCACATCGGCCTGGGCGTAGTCGCGGAGATCGTGGCCGTCGAGCAGGATGCGGCCGGCATCGGGGTCGCGGAAGCGCACGAGCAGGTTCGCCATCGTCGTCTTTCCCGACCCGCTCGGGCCGACGAGGGCGACGATCGCGCCGACCGGAATGTCGAGATCGATCCCGTCGAGCACGAGCGGCCCGGTGGGTGCGTACCGCATCCCGACCCCGCGAAGGACGATGTGCCCGGGACCGCCGGGCGGTCGCGGCACTGCCGGATCCTGAACCGGAGGGTCGCGGTCTGTCAGGTCGAGGACGCGCCGCGACAGCGCCGACGCCGCAACGAGCTCCGCCGCGGCGACGGGCAGCGGCCGGACGGCCTCGAACGCCGCGAGCGTGAGCAGCGCGAGCAGCGCGAGCTTCACGCCTGCGAGCGAACCAGAGTGAACGGCTGGCGTGGCCACCACGAGCACCGCGACGACGGCGAGCATCGCAAGCGCCGTCATCGCACCCTCGGAGAACGCCTCGACGAGCGCGGTGCGCCGCCGCGCACGCGTGAGCGACCGATCGGCGGCTTCGACCCGCGCGGCGGCCGCGTCGGATGCCCCGTAGGCGACGAGCTCGGGTGCCGCCTCGAGCGCGTCGAGCAGCTCGGCGGTCAGCTCGGCACGCGCCGGCGCCTCGTGCTCGAGGGCTGCGTGCGTGAGCGCCACTCCGGCAAGCGGGAGGACGACGCCCGCAACCAGCAGGGAGAGGGCGAGCACGACGCCGGCAACGGGCAGCACGACGAACCCGACGACCACGGCGAGTGCGCTTGCGAGCAGCGCGACGACGGCCGGGCCGAGGCCCCGGAGGTAAAGACCCCGCAGCGCGTCGACGTCGGCGACGAAGCGACCGAGGAGGTCGCCTGTTCGGACGGCGGGAAGTCCGGACGGAACCAGCGGCTCGAGCCGGACGAACAGTCGGACGCGGAGCGTCGCAAGCGCGCGAAGCGCGGCATCGTGGGAGACCAGCCGCTCGAGGTAGCGCAGCACGCCCCGCGAGACGCCGAAGAACCGGACCGCGACGATGGTGACGCCCAGCTCGAGGATCGGCGGGTGCAGGGCAGCTCGCGAGATCAGATAGCCCGCAGTCGCCATCAGGCCGATGCCCGCTCCGATCGCGAGCGCTCCGAGCACGACGGCGAGCGCGAGTCGGCCCATCTGCGGGCGCGCGATGCGCGTCACGCGCACGAGGGGGTGCTGGGAGCCGATCACGCGATCACCTCGGAACGCCGGCTGACGTGTCCGTCCGCGATCCGCAGAACACGGTCGGCAACGCGACGAACGAGTGCCTCATCGTGCGTGATCAGGAGCATCGAGGACGAGCGCGGGAGCAGTTCGAGCGCGCCCGCGACGAGCGCCGCGCTCTCGGCGTCGAGGTTCGTCGTGGGCTCGTCGAGGATCAGGAGCGACGCGTCACGCAAGAGCGCGCGGGCCAGGGCCACGCGGCGGATCTGTCCGGCGGAGAGGCCCATGCCCCCTTCACCGAGCGGCGTGGCGTACCCGTCCGGCAGCGCGGCGATGAACGCCTCGGCACCCGCGCGCCGCGCAGCATCGGCGACCTCCGAGATCGCCGCACCGGGCGCGCCGAGACGGATCGCCTCTCCGATGGTCGCGCCCGAGAGGTGCGGTCTCTGTGGCACCCATGCGAGGTGCCGACGCCAGACATCGCTGTCGACGTCGTCGAGATCGATGCCACCGACGAGCAGCCGACCGCCGTCGGGTCGGTCGAACCGCAGGAGCAAGCGCGCGATCGTGCTCTTTCCGGCGCCGCTGGGACCGACCAGCGCGACCCGCTCTCCGCAACCGAGCGCGAGCGACGCGTCACGGAGCACGTCGCCCTCGCGCCCGGGATACGCGAACGACACGTGCTCGAGGCGCACGGGCACGTCGCGCGGGTCGAGCGGCTCGACGACGGCACGCGCCCGCGACACGGGCGCCGTCGCCGCCGCCTGCTCGAGCGGGTCGAGGATGTGGCCCGCAGCCGCGATGCCGTCGGCGCTCGCGTGGAACTGCGCGGCAACGCTGCGGAGAGGCGCGTACAGCTCGGGGGCGAGCACGAGAATCGTCAGCGCCGGAGCGAGCGACATGTCACCACGATCGAGACGGACGCCGATCTCGACCGCGATGACGGCGGTTCCGAGCGTCGCGGCAAGCTCGAGCACGAGCGCGGAGAGGAACGCGATCCGCAGCGTGCTCATCGTCTCGCGGCGGTAGTCCTCCCCGCTCTCGGCGAGGAGGTCGGCCTGGATCGCGCCCCGGTTGAACGCGCGCAGCGTGGTGAGACCGCGCACGACGTTCAGGAAGTGGCTCGAAAGACGGCCCAGCGCGGCGTAACGCGCTCGGGCCCGACGCTCGGTCGTGCGGCCCACGAGGATCCCGAAGATCGGGATCAGCGGCAACGTCACCAGCATCACGACGGCGGAGATGACGTCGATGGTGACGACACGCAGGAGGATCACGATTGGTACGACCGCCCCGAGCACGAGCTGCGGCAGGTACCGCGCGAAGTACGGATCCAGCGCATCGACGCCTGCGACGGCCGCGGTCGTGACCTCACCGCTCGTGGTCGCAGGATCGCCGGGCCGGTCGCCGAGGGAATGCCTGACGAGTCGCCGACGCAGCTGGCTCGAGGTTGCGCTGGCCGTGAGGTGGCCGCCGGCCTCGAACGCCCACGCGAACGCCCCGCGCGCGACGGCAGCAGCGGCGAGCAGCGCGAGGTCGGTGGCAACCGTCGCGAGCCCGCGATGATCGAGGAAGACGTCCTCGACGATGTTGCCGATCAGGGTCGCCTGAACGACGATCGTGAGCGCGGTCGCGACCCCGAGGGGCACACACGCGACGAGGAACTTGCGTCCTGCAGGTGAGACGCGCAGAAGCCGCTGGTCGACGGCCGGCATCAGCTCGCGGGCGTCTCCGATGCCGGCCGCGGCGCCGGGCTCTCCGGCGAAGGCTGCAGCGCCTCACGCCAGCCCAGCAGCACCTCGTGCACGTGGGCGGCGCCCACGATGGGCTCGTCGGGCACCTCGAGCGCCACTGGATGGAGGATGAACGGCCGCGTCTGCGGGCCGCCGAGCCCCCCGTGGAAGGAGATGAGCTCCTCGAACGCGCACCCCTCCTCGAGCAGCGGATCGAAGAAGCTGTTCACGAGGATGTCCGGCGCGTTGGTGAAGCCGTCGGTTCGCATCAGGTGGTGGGCTGCGTTCGCCGAGAAGTGCGCGAGCGGGTCCTCGCCGACGATCCGCTGCTCGGCGAGGTAGCTCGCGCCGAGCGCCGAGAGGACCACCGGCCCGTGGTCGCGCGAGTGCACCATCACGAATCCCACGTGCGGGTGCCCGATCAGGGCAGGAATCAGGTCGGGGTGACGCTCCTCGATCTCCTCGAGCATCAACCTGCGCGACTCCTCCATCAGGTAGATGAGGCCGAGGTTGCCCGACGCCAGAACCGCATGCTCGTTCGTCGTGGGGTCGGGTGTCGAGGCATCTCCGGCCGTGCCCGTCGCCTCGCTGAAGGCGCGGTTCACCATCACGTCGCTCTCGTCCCCGGTTCCTCCCGACTCGACGGTCCCCTGCGAGACCGACCGGCCGACGAGGTCGTCAAGCCCGTAGCCGTTGCGCTGCTTGAACGTCGCTCCCTGCGTCTGGCCATGATCCGAGAGGACGACGAGCTCGTAGGGCCGCGGCGCGTACGGGCGAGCGCGGTTGATCCGGGCGAAGTGCTGGTCGAGCTTGCGAAGCGCCTCGAGCGTGTCGGCACGCTCGAGGCCGGAGTGATGCGCCACCTCGTCGTAGCTCGAGAACGTCGCGTACACCGCCGGACGCCCGGCCATCATGTCGGCCAGTACGCCGAAGACGATCAGATCCCGCACGAAGACGCACAGACCGCCTCGAAGCAGCGCGTACTTGAAGCCACGATGGCCGCGCGGCCGCACGTCACGGCTCGCCGCGCGCGTCGCGGCAGTCAGCTCGAGCCACACCTCCCAGAAGAAGAGCGCGAGCAGACGCGGTGCGTTGAAGCCGTTCGCGAGGAACGCCCGATACCCCGGGTTTGCACTCTTCTCGGCCGAGATCCGGCTGACCGTCAGGATCACGTGATCGGCCTCGCCCGAGAGCAGGTTGCCCCTGCTTGCGCCGCCATCTCGTAGCAGCCCGATGCCGGTGGAGTGGCGCCGCTCGATCTCCTCGCAGTCCGGGGGCTTCGAGCAGGCGAGGCGCAGCCCCGTCTCCTTCTCGACCCAGCGAAACGCGGGGATGTTCTCGTTCGATCCGAGCAGGATCCCCGCCTGGCTGGCACCGGTCTGCGACGAGAGGTCGGTCTCCCACTCCGCGAGCGCATGGGAGCCGTCGGCAAGCCAGCGCGCCATCTCGGGAGCGCTCCCCGAGCTGATCGCGTGACGGAGCACGGGAAGCGCGAGGCCGTCGATCTCGAGGAACACGATTCCCGGCTCGGTGGTGTGGATCGCGCCGCCAGAGCGCCGCGCGATCCGTTGCATGACCCGCAACGTGTACATGTCGTCGTCGGCGACCGGGAGCAGCACATCGAGCACGACGCTGACCGCGGACGCGACGAACGCTGTCAGGAGCGCCCAGAAGAACCCGTCGACGACGAACGCATGCGGCGCGATCTCGGACGCGAGCACGAGGAACAGGGCGTCGAGCACGAGCACGAGCACGAACCCCAACACGAGCGTGTACGGCAGGCGGAGCGCCGCCATGATGGGAACGAGCACCGCGTTCAGGATCGCGATGACGAGCGTGACGCCGAGCGCTGCACCACGGACGTCGATGCCGACGCCCGGCAGGAGCCAGGCGGCGATGAGGAGCGATACAGCCGAGACGAGCCATGCCAGGACGAGACGCAGCGGGCGCACGCGAAGCGCCTCGGGACCCACCCACCCCGTGGCGGCGACCCCGTCCTCAGGCGAGCCCGTCACGCTCACCGGTCACGCTCTTGGCGCCTGGCGTCCGGTTGGCTCGTGGCACTTCTCACCGTTGATCCACAGTCCCGCAGTCAGGCAGCATCGGCATCACCCGCACCGGATGATGTGGCGCAGCGTTGGACCGGGAAGCATCTGGTCGTGGACATCGAGCTAGCAGCTTACGAGCAGCGGGTCGTCATCGACGAGGTGGGCGGCGGACTCCGATCGTATTCGGCGCGGGGACACGAGGTCCTCGACGGATACCCGAGCGGCGAACCGAGCCCGTCGGGCCGGGGGCAGGTGCTGATCCCGTGGCCCAACCGGCTCGAGGACGGGCGCTACGACTTCGACGGACGTTCTCACGCGCTCCCGCTGAACGAGCCCGAGCACCGCAACGCGATCCACGGCCTCGTCCGCTGGGCGACGTGGGACGTGGGCGACCGCGAGTCGAACCGCGTCGTGATGGAGCACGTGCTGCTCCCGCAACCCGGCTATCCGTTCACGCTCCACCTGTCCATCGAGTATGCGCTGTCTCGCGAGGGCCTTCGAGTGCGGACGACCGCTGCCAACATCGGGAACGAGACGTGTCCGTACGGGAGTGGCGCACATCCATACCTGACCGTCGGGACGGTGAACGTCGACCCGGTGGTCATGCATGTCCCGGGGCGCACGGTGCTCGAGTCGGACGAGCGAGGACTTCCGACCGGGTCGGGTCCGGTCGAGGGAACGACGTTCGACTTCCTGCGGCCGAGAGCCATCGGCTCGACCAGGCTCGACCACGCGTTCACGGATCTCGATCGCGACGAGGACGACGTCTCGCGCGTGCACCTCGTGGGCCCCGACGGCCGAGGCGTCGCGTTGTGGGTCGACCAGGCGTACCGGTACCTGATGGTGTTCACGGGCGACGCGCTTCCCGACGTCAACCGGCGCAGCATCGCGATCGAGCCGATGACGTGCCCACCGAACGCGTTCCGGACCGGCGACGCCCTGATCCGTCTGGATCCCGGTCATTCGCACACGGGAACCTGGGGGCTCATGCCATCGGGATGAGGCGGGTCGAACCGTCCAGCAGACCGAGCTCTGCGGCCCGCTCGATCGCCGCGCTGCGCGAGCGCACGCCCAGCTTGCGATAGACCGAGATCGCCTCGGTCTTGACCGTGTTGCGCGACACGTACAGGCGCTCGCCGATCTCGCGGAACGAGAGGTGCGTCGTGAGGAGCGGAAGCAGCCGTAGCTCGGCCCTCGTCAGCGTCGCAGCCCAGTCGGCTGCAGATCCCCGGAGCGACGCGACCTGGGCCGAGAGCACGTCGGCCTGCGCGCCGAGGATCCCGAGATCCGGTCGACGTCGCCTGATGGCAGCGACCTCCGCCATCAGGACTCTCGCACTTGCGGGGTCGGCCAGTCCGATATGCGTCCGGACGAGCTCGAGACGTGCCTGGACCGAGAGCCACGGAAGCGCGTAGGTCAGGAGCGGTAGGAGGTTGTGTGCCCGCGCGAGGTCGTCGCCGGCGCCACGTGGGTCGCCGCGACGAATTGCACAGCGAGCGGACGCCGCATGCACCAGGGCCGTCGTGGCGTATCCGTCGATGCCCGCATCGCGCACGATCCCCCGTGCGACCCGCAGCAGAGCCTCTGCGGACTCGACGTCGTCATACGCGAGGGCGAGCAGCGACCGTTCGGCGAGGACGACCGACGCTGTGCCGTTCGCACCGGAGCGGAGCGCGATCTCGCCTGCATCGGCGAACACGAGCTCGGCCTCGCCCTCGTCGCCGGCGAGGGCGTGCGCCACGCCCAGGAGGAGCAGCGCGTTCCCCCGCCACCTGCTGTCCGGCACGAGCCCGCTGATCGCCGTCTCGGCATCGGCTCGCATGCGGTCGACACCATCCGCGCACATGAACGCGCGAACCAGAGCGATCCATGGCTCGATCGACATGCCGCCATCCGGAAGCTGTCGCCTGAGCACGCCGCGACCGGCGGCAGCGATCCAGCGCTCGGCCTCGAGCGGTCGGCCTCGGACCGCGTGGATGAAGGCCCCGAGAACCGAGATTGCGGCATCCCGCCCCAGGCCGCCTCCGTCGAACCGCTTCAGCCAGCGCTCGACGGTCGCGATCTGGCCGCTCGAGTACAGCGGCATGATGAGCCTGGCCACCAGCGCCGCGATGCGATCCTCGTCACCGGCCGCGTTCGCGTACGAGAGCGCCGCCTCGTGCAGCTCGTGCGCCTCGCACCATGCGGCTGCCTTCAGCTGCAGCTCGCGTGCTGCTCCGGGCTCGCGGCGATCGAGCTCGCTTCGAAGCATCT
Organism: uncultured Actinomycetes bacterium; assembly: GCA_963717155.1. GTDB lineage: Bacteria > Actinomycetota > Thermoleophilia > Gaiellales > JALYLC01. The sequence goes on along the minus strand of OY970326.1, from coordinate 4,717,292 downwards.
GATGACACAACCGGTGGTAGCGATACCAGCGCCTCTGGCGGTCGAGTGGCACGACGAACAGGCTCGCCTGCTCGAGGGACTCGAGCATCTCGGCAGACCCGGTCTCACCGAGCACGGCGTCGCACAGGGGGCCGCACATCTGGTCGAGCGCTGCCGTTCGCGTCGCGAAACGGATCTCGGGCGCGGAGAGGTTGGAGAGCAGCTCGAGGCCGAGGTAGTCGCGCACGACCCGGTCGTCACCGCTGAACGGTCGCCCGGCTCGCTCGTGACCGCCGCTCGCCTCGATCGAGAGCGAGGCGAAGTAGACGCCGGCGGGCCAGCCCTCGGTTGCCTGCCGGACGTCGGCCACCTCGTCCTCCGAGAGCTGCACGCCGGCCGCCGCGAGCACGACCGCGCTCTCCTCCTCATCGAGCGCGAGCGCGTCGGCTCCGAGCTCTTCGAGCTGACCGTGCGCGCGCAGTCGTGCCAGCGGAAAACCCCGGACGCTACGCCCGGCGAGGGCGATCTGGACGCCCATCGGAAGGTGGTCGAACAGCGACGCGACGGTGTCCAGGCTGTCCTGCTGTTTCAGCAGGTGCACGTTGTCGATGACGAGGACGAAGGGCGGGGAGGCGAACAGCGCGGCGCCGAGCCTCGGAACGACAACCGACCGGATGCCGGTATTGCCGCGGAGCGCGGCGAACACGCGCGGGTCGACCGGCTGGATGCGATCGAGCGCGACTGCGAGGTACGTCACGAGCACGACAGGATCGTTGTCGTCGTCGTCGACCGAGAGCCACACGAACGGGCGGTCGTCCTGCTCCGCCCACTGTCGAAGGACGGTCGTCTTGCCGTAGCCGGCCGGCGCGATCGCCGCGACTACGGGAGCGCAGGACCTGAGCAGGCGGTCGACGAGGGCGGAGCGCGGGACGGACCCGGGGCGCAGATGCCCGGGGGCGAGCTTCGACTCGAGGAACGCGAAGGTCGGTTCGCGCCCATTGCCGTTGCTCCCGCCACTGTGCCGGACGGACGGAAGGGTCGTTGCCATCGGCCCGCACTTTTGCGATCGGCGCGACGAAACGGCCTCACCCTGTTCGGGTGAGGGTCAGCAGGCGAGGTCGCGCGCAGGAGTCAGGCGAGCCGCTCGCGCAGCCTGTCGCCGACACGCAAGGAGTTGGCCATGGCCGTCAGCGCAGGGTTGACCGCGCCGATGCTTGGAAAGACGCTCGTGTCGACGACGTACAGGTTGTCGACCTCGTGCGCCCGGCAGTCCGTGTTCAGCACCGAGGACGCCGGGTCCGAACCGAACCGACAGGTGCCGGCCTGGTGCGCGCAGCCTGCCACCGGGATCTCGTTCTTCATGTACGCGAACCGATGGATCAGGTGGTCGTCATGCATCCCGAGCTTGCCGAGCATCGACTTGAGCTGGTCGTACAGGCGTTGCTTCGGCACGTCGTTCGTCGGGGTGTAGCTGAGTGTCAGCTTGCCCGACTTGTCGACGGTGACCCGGTTGTCTGGCCGGGGGAGATCCTCGGTCGACAACCAGAAGTCGATCGCGTGACGGGCGATGCGCTCGAGCGACCACTCGGGGGCGAGCCTCGTCTGCCGGGGCTTCTCACCGCGGAACATCGGGGCCTGCGACTTGCCGACCATCTGGATGTTCCCCATCGGGTACTCGAAGTCGCCATGTCCGAAGTAGAAGTCGTTCAGGCCGAGCGTCTTCTGGTAGATCGTCGGGTTCTCGTCGCGCGACAGGGCGAGCACGGCCTGGCTGTTGTGGAACATGTAGTTCCGGCCGACCTGGTCGGAGCCGTTGGCGAGCCCGTTGGGATGCGTGTCGCTCGCCGACTCCAGGAGCAGCCTGGCGGTGTTGGCTGCTCCGCACGCGAGCACCACGACGTCGGCGCCGAACTGCTCGGTCGCGCCGTCGCGCTCGACCGACACGTGCGTCGCGCTCGTCCCGGCCGCATTCGTCTCGATCCGGGTCACCCTGGCGTTCGTGAGGAGCGTCACGTTCGGGTGCTCGAGCGCCGGGCGGACTCCGCACACCTCTGCATCCGACTTGCCGTGGACGGCGCACGGGAACCCGTCGCAGTTCATGCAGCGCACGCACGCGCTGTACGGCATGTTGGCCTCGTCGAGCAGGACCCCGCAGGGCGCGTGGAACGGATGCAGGCCGGCAGCGGCGAGATCGTCGGAGAGCTGCTGGATGCGAGGCTCGTGAGACACGGGAGGGCGCGAGTACGGCGCGCTCGCGGGCGGCTCGGTCGGATCCTCACCGCGCGCGCCGTGCACCTCGTAGAGCTGCTCGGCCAGCGAGTAGTACGGCTCCATCTCCTCGTAGGGGATCGGCCATGCGGGCGAGATGCCGTCGTGGTGGCGTAGCTCGCCGAAGTCCTCCTTCCGGAGGCGGTAGAGCGCCGCGCCGTAGAGCTTGGTTGCGCCCCCGACGAAGTAGTGCACCTGGGGCGCGAAGGGCGTCCCGTTGCCGTCGTACCACGTGTCGGGCGAGACGTACTTGTTCTCGACGAACACGTCCTGCGCGAGCCAGTTGCCGGGCTCGCGCGGCAGCCACCCGCCGCGTTCGAGCAGCAGCACGCGCTTGCCTGTCGGAGCGAGGTGGCGCGCGAGCGTGCCCCCTCCGGCGCCGCTCCCGACGATGATGATGTCGTAGCTGTCCACGTCAGAGCTCCTCGAGCACCATGGGGGCGATGATGCGCCCGGCGGCATCGATCAGGGCCAGGTGGGAGAAGGCCTGTGGGAAGTTGCCGAGATGCCGACCCGTCGGCGCGTCGAACTCCTCGGCGTAGAGCCCGAGGGGCGACGCGATGCGCAGCAGGCGCTCCATCAGGTCACGGGCCATCTGCATCTCCCCGACGATCGCCAGGGCCGACACGAGCCAGAAGGAGCAGATCAGGAACGTCCCCTCCTCGCCGGACAGGCCATCATCGGTCTCGCCCGTGCGGTAGCGCAACACGAAGCCTTCCTGCGTCAGGTCCTGCGCGACCGCGAGCACGGTGGCATGCAGCCGCTCGTCTCCCGCCGGAAGGAACCTGAACCTCGCGGCGAGCAGCGTCGAGGCATCGAGCGCATCCGTCTCGTAGTGCTGTCGCAGAACGCCGCCCTTGCTCACGCCGTGCGCGAGCACGTCGGCCAGGATCTCCTCCGCAGTCGCCTTCCACTCCGCCGACAGGCCGGGTTCGCCTTGGAGCTCGGCGAGCTTGCTCGCACGGTCCATGGCAACCCAGCACATGAGCTTCGAGGAAACGTAGTGCTGCGGTTTCCCGCGTGCCTCCCAGATGCCCTGATCGGGTTCGCGCCAGACCTTCGTCGCGCACGTCGCCTGTGACTGGACCACCGGCCACAGGCGACGGGGCAGCCGCCCGGCCCGGTGCGTGTGCAGGAGGATCGAGTCCAGCACGGCTCCGAACACATCGTTCTGACGTTGATCGTAGGCCGCATTCCCGATCCGCACGGGCCGGGCTCCGGCATAGCCGGTGAGGTCGTCCCGGGTCGTCTCGGGTAGCTCGCGGCGGCCATCGATGCCGTACATGATCTGCAGCGCGCCGTCGTCGTTGGGCTCGACGTCGGCGACGAACTGCATGAACTCGTCGGCTTCCCAGTCGAGGTTCAGGATGTGCAGCGCCTGGAGCGTGAAGGTCGTGTCCCGCATCCACGTGAACCGGTAGTCCCAGTTGCGCTCGCCGCCCGGCGTCTCGGGCAGCGACGTCGTGGGCGCGGCCACGGTTGCGCCCGTCGGCATGTACGTCAGGCCCTTGATCGTCAGAGCCGAGCGCTGGATCGCTTCACGGAAGGCGTGGTCCGGGATGCGCGCGCGTCCCAGCCAGCCGCGCCAGAACCGCGTCGTGGCGGCCATCATGGCACCGGCTTCGTCGTTGTCGTTCGGCACGGCAAGGCCCTCGGCCCACGAGAGCGCGCAGAAGGCGCGCTCGCCCGGCCGCAGGACGTGCCGGCCCCGCGCGCGATCGCCCTCGATTCCGAGCTGGAGGCTCGATCGGAGTCGGATCGTGCGCCCATCGCCGCGCGCGTCTGCGATGTGGTTGTCGCCGTCGACGAGCGACCAGTCCGCGGGAACGCGCCCGTAGTCGAAGACGGGCTCGCAGATCAGCTCGAGCTCGACCTCGCCCTCGAGGCACTCGACGGTCCGCACGAGCGTGTGCTCGGCGTCGTCGTCCGCCGGAGGCCGCGTGTGCGGCGTGATCTCGTCCACGTGGTCGGTCGGGCCCATCGCGAGCGCATCGCGCACCTCGATCCACCCTGATGGTGTCTTCCACGTGGTCACGAGGACGTTCGTTCCCGGCTCGTAGATGCGCTGCGCCGGGTGGGTGATCCCGTAGGGACCGAACCTGAAAGCACCGCCTTCGCGGTCGAGCAGGCTCCCGAACACGCTCGGCGAGTCGAAGGCCGGGACGCAGAGCCAGTCGATCGCGCCGTCGGGCGCCACGAGCGCGCCAGTATGGCAGTCGGACAGGAAGGCGTAGTCGGCGATCGGAGGGAACGGCGACGGGGCCGCTGCGCTCTGGGCCGGCGCCGGGGCGGCCTTCGCCGCCTTGCTGGTGGTCACGCCTTCACCCATGGCTCGTGCCAGCGCCCGAAGCCGGCCGTCAGCGCCTCTGCGGCCTCCGGACCCCAGGAGCCCTTCGCGTAGACGTGGACCGGGGGTGGGCTGTCGAGCAGGGGTTGCATGATCCTCCAGGTCTCCTCGACGCCGTCCTGTCTCGTGAAACGCGTGGTGTCGCCGGCCATCGCCGCCGCGAGCAGCACCTCGTACGGCGTCGCACCCTCGCCGCCCTCGTCCGCGAACTCCATGTCGAGCTCGATCCCCTCCGGTTCGGCGGTCTTCGCGCGGCGCGCCTCCACGAGCACCTGGACGCCGGTCGACGGATCGAGCTTGACCGCGAGCTGGTTCGGCTCCCGCCGGTGCTCACGAGAGAAGAAGCCGAGGTTCGGCGGCTGCTTGAAGACGAGACGGAGCTCGGTCTGGGTCGTGGCGAGGAACTTGCCGGTGCGGAGCAGGAACGGGACGCCGGCCCAGCGCCAGTTGTCGACGTCGAGGCGGAGCGCCGCGTACGTCTCGGTCGTCGAGCCGGGGGCGACGCCCTCGACGTCGAGATACCCGTCGTACTGCCCGCGCACGTAGTGGGCCGGATCCGCCGGTGAGATGGCTCGGAAGGCCGCGACCTGCGCGTCCTTGATCGTCGACGCGTCGCCGCCGGACGGCGCCTCCATCACGGTGGCGGCGACCATCTGCATCATGTGGTTGACGACCACATCGCGAAGCGCCCCGACGGGATCGTAGAAGTGGCCGCGATCCTCGACCCCGAAGCTCTCGGCCATCGTGATCTGGACGCACTCGATGTAGTTCCGGTTCCAGACCGGCTCGAACATCGTGTTGGCGAACCGCAGATACAGCAGCTCGTCGAGGCCCATCTTCCCGAGGAAGTGGTCGATGCGCAGAAGCTGCGACTCGTCGATCACCTCGTGCAGCTCGACCGCGAGGGCGCGCGCGGAGGCGAGGTCATGGCCGAACGGCTTCTCGACGACGACACGCGCGTGCTTCGTGAGGCCGGCGGCGGCGAGGCCCTTGACGACCGTGCCGAACAGGAACGGGGGGATCTCGAGATAGAAGACAGGCGTCTCGGCCGCTCCGATCACCTTGCCGACGCGCGCGTACGTCGCCGGGTCGCCGAAGTCCCCCTGGACGTAGGAGAGCCGAGCCGCAAAGCGCTCGAAGACAGCGGGATCCAGCGTCTCGCCCGTCCCTTCGATGCACTCCTTGGCGTGGTCCCTGAGCTTGTCGACCGTCCAGTCGTTCACCGCGACGCCGACGATCGGGCACGAGAGCAGGCCACGCTCTTCCAAGCGGTACAGCGAGTGGAAGGTCATGACCTTCGCGAGATCGCCCGTGATCCCGAAGATCACGAAGACGTCCGCCTGCCCTGGTGTATCCGTCATGGCCGCCTCCGGTCGTGCGTTCGTGGTCGCGTCATCGTGCGCTCTTGGCCTTCACAGCGGGCGCATGCGCTCCCGGGTCGTCCTCGGCTGGGTCGACGACGATGCGGCCCGCCCGGTCGTGCGTGAACCCGGCCCAGGTCCAGTCGATCACGGCCTTCGCCCTGTCCTCGCCCGTCGAGAGGAGCGCGAGGTGAACCGCGCCCCATGCGAGCGCCGCCATCTTGCCCTTGAGCGTCCGTCCGTGCTTGAACTGGACGACCGCCGAGGCGCGGCCGATCGTCGCCATCGTTCCCTTGTCGTTGTAGTCGAACGGCTTCGTATCCTTGCCGTCGAGGCGGCGCATGATGTTCGCTCCCGCCTGCGTGCCGGACTGGAGCGCGACCGAGCCGAGCTGCGGCAGCGCCTTGTCGGTGTGCGAGTCGACGATCCACGCCGTATCGCCGACGACCATCACCTCCGGATGCTCCGGGACGGTGAGGTCGGGCGCGACGTGGACGCGGTGTCCCTTCTCGAGCTCGAGGCCGAGTGACGTGACGATCGGGTTCGCTTGAAGGCCGGCGCCCCACACGAGGGTGTGCGCCTTGATGGTCGCTCCGGACTTGAGCTCGACCCGCGTCGGCGAGATCGACGACACGATCTCTCCGAGCCGCACCTCGACGCCACGCTTCTCGAGCGTCTTCTTCGTGTAGGAGCGGACGTCGCCCTTGAACATCGAGAGCAGCGCGGGTCCTGCCTCGACGAGCGTGATCGTGGCCTGCTCCTCCGCGACCTTCGGGTAGTCCTCCGCGAGCTCGTGGCGGTACAGCTCGATCAGCGCCCCGGCGCTCTCGACACCGGTCGGACCGCCCCCGACGATGGCGACGTTCAGCGCTCCGTCCTCGATCAGGGAGGGATCCCTGTCGGCTGCCTCCCAGCGACGCAGCACGTGCGTGCGGAGGCGCACGGCGTCCGCGAGGGTGTACAGCGGGAATGCGTGCTCGTCAGCGCCCTTGACGCCGAAGTAGTTAACCTCGGCGCCGAGCGCGATGACGAGATAGTCGTAGGTCAACGCGGGCATCTCGCCGAACTGCACGGTGCGCGTCGCAAGGTCGATCGCGGTCACCGTCGCCTGGTGGACGGTGACGTTCGGCTGCTTGTGGAAGAGGCCTCGCAACGGATGCCCGACCGCGGTGGTCTCGAGCAGGTCGGTCGCGACCTGGTACAGCAGCGGCTGGAACGTGTGGTAGTCGTTCTGGTCCACCAGCACGACGTCGGCTCCGCTGTCCTTCAGGCTCGTCGCCGCACCGACACCGCCGAAACCGCCACCGAGGATCAGCACCCTCGGCTTTCCACCTTGCTCCGCAGCTGCCATGGGATCACGCTAGCCACGGCTCCCGGTGCAGCCGTCACACCAATGGGGTGATCTCGCGCGCGAGCGGTCTTTCGCATCGCTGCGGTGTGTATGTTTGCGCCCGTGGGCCTCGCGGACACCAGCCAGGCCGGATGACCGGCGAACCCGCTGAGGCTCCGCCGAGTCCTGTCGGCGGGGAGCAAGCGCTCGAGCACTTCGGCGGACGCGCACTGCTCGACGTCGGAGCGGTGTCGTCGCTCGGCGCGCTCGGCGTCCTCTGCTGGATCGAGCTGTACCGCCACCTGGACGACTGGATCTGGAACGGCTCGTACATCTCATCGCACCGCTGGACCTTCCCGGTTCTGGCGCTGGCGTTCTCGCTCGTCGTCGGCCTGGCGGTCAGGTACCTGAAGGCACCCACGTGCATGTCCGGGTCGATGGTGGACGCGTTCAGGGGAAGTGGCGAGCTGCCGCGCTGGAGGCTCCTCCCGGCGACCGTCGTGAACTCGCTCGCAAGCCTGCTCTCCGGGGCCGCCGTCGGCCCCGAGGCGCCGATCGGCACGCTCTCCATGCAGATCGCGGATGGCTACAACCGGGTGATGCGGCGATCGGGGCCACAGGCCCTCAGCAACGTGCTGGCCGGCGCGGCGGCGGCGTTCAACGGGCTGCTCGAGAACCCGATCTTCACGTCGGTGCTCGCGAGCGACCTCGAGGGGGATCGGAGAAGCCTCGCTCGCCAGCTGCCGGCGAACCTGCTCGCGGGGACGATCGGATACCTGATCTTCCTGGCGGTCGGTACGAAGGGCTTCGCGGGCTACCTCGGCCTGCCCCAGCCCACGAACCTCCACTGGTCGTATCTCGTCTACGACATCGGGTTCGCGTTGATCGGCCTCGTGCTCGCGATCCTCCTCGGCATCGTCCTCCGGGTCGCCACGGCGGTCTTCGACCGGCTCTCTGACCGCGTGATCCTGCGAGCGCTGATCGGCGGCGCGATCGCCGGCTGTGTCGGCTACTTCATCCCCGTCGTGGCATTTGCGGGGGAGTCGCAGATCTTCACGCTGATCGGGGACCCGACGCACTACAGCAAGATCGAGCTGGTCGGCCTCGCGCTGTTGAAGCTCGGCCTTCTCGCGGTGGCCTTCAGGACCGGCTTCCTCGGAGGGCCGACGTTTCCGTCGATCTTCGCCGCGACCGCCGTGGGCCTCGCGATCAGCTCCGCGTTCCCGCACATCCCGCTCGTCGTGATCCTCGCCGGGATCATCGGGGCTCAGCTCACGGCGCTCTTCAAGGCACCGTTCATGGTGATCCTGTTCGTGTCGTTCTTCCTGTCCGCCAACACGAACGTGCTCGCACTCGTCATCGTCTCGGTTGCCGTGGGCATGATCGTCATGCCCTACGTCCAGGACGCGATGGCGCGGCGGCTGGCTTCCCGAGCAAGCAAGGGCCGCGCCGCCACGTCCTAGCCGTGGCGGCGCGGCCCCTGCACCAGAATCAGGCGAGCGCCTTGGCCTTGAGGGCGTCGTACTCGGTCTGGGTGATCGCGCCGCTGTCGAGCAGGCTCTTGGCCTTCTCGATGTCCGCGGCGGGGCTCGACGCCGACGCCGCGGGCGCCGCACCCGCGTACGCCGCGTATGCCGCGTTCGCCCGATCCTCGTTGCGCTGCGCCATCCCCTCGTGTTGTGCGATGAGGTAGATGAACACACCGAGGTACGGGAGGATGATCACGAAGATCAGCCACAGGGCCTTCGTCCCGCCACCGATGTCCTTCCGACGGAACACGTCGGCGAACACCGTGATCAGGAGCCAGAACCAGATGATCCAGGCGAAGAAGACGGTCATCGTCCAGAGCACGCTCAGGAACGATGGATACGTATCTGCGAGCAGTGGCATTGCTGGAATTCCTTTTCTCCCGGACCGGGACCGAACGATTGACGAGTCGCCCACAATACGCTCTTGGCGAACCACCGCGCAGCATCCACCGTTGTGAATGCCCCGCGATTCACCCTCATGGGGTGATGTTTGCCGGATTTGACCGGCGTTAGCCTCGAAATGGGCGCGCACGACCGTTTCTGAATTCCGGAGGAGCGCCACCACACGGAAAGCCTGGAGGCGCAGCATGCCGGCTACTCGGGGAATCGCGCGGCTACGAGCCGCGTCGTCCATCGGGGGCTTCCGATGAGCAGCACAGCGAAACGGGTGGAGCACCCGTCGATTGCCGAGCGCGCTGCGCGCGGAGCCGCGATGCGCGCGGAGGTGCCGCGACGATCGCATGCGCAGTGGGAGCCGGCGCCGGATCGGCGCGACCCGGCCGAGATGCTCGAACAACAGGCGAGCACGCGAGTGCCCGAGCTGGTGCCGATCCGGCACGGCCGGATGCTGGTCTCGCCGTTCACGTTCTACCGCGGGGCGGCATACCTGATGGCTGCCGATCTTGCCGACGCCCCTCGTACCGGCTTGCGGGTGCAGCTATGCGGCGATGCGCATCTGTCCAACTTCGGCGGATTCGCAGCACCCGACCGGCGGCTGGTGTTCGGTGTCAACGACTTCGACGAGACGCTTCCGGGGCCGTTCGAGTGGGACGTCAAGCGCCTGGTCGCGAGCTTTGCCGTGGCCGGTCGCGATCGCGGCTTCAACGATGCGGAGCGCCGCGGCGTGACCCTGGCCGTCACCGCGGCGTACCGCGAGACCATGCGCGGCCTCGCGGGGATGGGGACGATGGATCTGTGGTACTCCCGCATCGACATCGACGAGGTCACCAGACTCGCACGCCAGAACGCGACGGCGAAGGAGACCAAGCGGTTCGACAAGAACGTCGCGAAGACGCGGGCGAAGGACAGCATGCGCGCCTTCTCGAAGCTGACCCACCTCGTCGACGGCGAGCCGCGGATCATCAGCGATCCCCCGGTGATCGTCCCGATCGAGGAGCTCGCAGGCGGCCGCTCGACCGAGGAGATCGAGGAGTTCGTGCACGCCGTGATCAGGCGCTACCGCCGCACCCTCTCGCCCGATCGCCGGCACCTGTTGGAGCGCTTCCGCTACGTGCACGCCGCCCGCAAGGTCGTCGGTGTGGGCAGCGTCGGCACCCGCGCATTCATCGCTCTCATGGTCGGGCACGACAACAACGATCCGCTGTTCCTCCAGATCAAGGAGGCCGAGGCCTCGGTGCTCGAGCCGTTCCTGGGCAAGAGCAAGTACCAGAACCACGGCCAGCGCGTCGTCGAGGGGCAACGACTGACGCAGGCCACCAGCGACATCATGCTCGGCTGGGATCGCCTCACCAGCCTCGACGGCAAGGAGCGCGACTTCTACGTGCGTCAGCTCTGGGACCAGAAGGGCTCGGCGATCATCGAGCTGATGTCACCGGAGCGGATGACGATGTACGGAGGGCTCTGCGGCCAGGCCCTCGCCCACGCGCATGCCCGCTCGGGAGACTCGGTCGCGATCGCCGCCTACATGGGCTCTGGCGACTCGCTCGACCGAGCGCTTGCAGAGTTCGCCGAGACCTATGCCGATCAGAACGACCGCGACTTCGACGCGCTCAAGCGCGAGGTCGAACGAGGCCGGCTCGAGGCCACGCCCGGAATCTGACGCCACCTCGCACGCGTTCGATCACGCGCCCACCCGTGCGCGCGGCGAGGTGCCTCGCGGCTGCATGTTTGCCTCGACGACGTGGGCAGGATGCGCTCGCCGGCGACGCGCCGGAGCGGTGTCTACCGAGGAGTACCCGTGACGCTCGACACCATCAGCGATGTGTTCGCCGACCAGCTGGCCGATCTGCGAAGCGCCGAGGCGCAGCTGCTCGACGCGCTGCCGAAGATGGTCCAGGCCGCCACGAGCGCCGCGCTCAAGGACGCGTTCAGGAAGCATCTCGATCAGACTCTCGAGCACTCCAATCGCATTCAGGAGATCATCAATGCGGTCGACTTCAGCGTCCCGCAGGAGCAGTGCGAGGCGATGAAAGGGTTGATCGCCGAGGGCGAGAAGGTCATCAACGAAGACGGAGACGGCAGGGTCAAGGACGTCGCCCTGATCGCGGCGGCCCAGCGCGTCGAGCATTACGAGATCGCCGCCTACGGCACCGCCCGCACCCTTGCCGACCAGCTCGGGCTCGGCGACGCGAAGCGCATGCTCGACGACACGCTCGACGAGGAAGCCCAGGCCGACAAGCTGCTCACGAAGCTCGCGACCGGCGGCTTGCTCGGCGCCGGACTCAACATGCAAGCCGCGCTCTGAGGAAGCACGCAGGGCGAGGAGTCTCCGTGACGCAAACCGCGTTCTATTCCATCGATCAGGAGAACCTGCCCAAGCAGTACTGGCATCTCGCGGACACGTTCGCAGAGCTCCACGCACTGGCGTCGAGCCAGCTACCGCTCGGCGTGTTGCGAATCACGGTTGCGGACCTCATGGTCGTCCTGGACTGGTTGGACCGGACGGCGCCTTCCGACTCGACCGGTCCCCAGCAGGGTGCAGCTGCCCGGATATCCGCGGCGATCAGCTCGGGGAAACCCGAGTGGTCGAGGAAACCGGGATCAGATCATCGCCTGGCGGCCAGGCACGACCGCTAGGCCGGGGTCGAGATGCGCCCGACGTGCGGGATCACCTCGCGCGCGTAGAAGTCCACGAACGCGTCGTGCCCCGGGCCGATGTGTCCGACGAAGACCTCGTCGAAGCCGGCGTCGACGTACTCCTGGAGTCTCGCGATGTGCGCCTCGAGGATCGGAACGCCGTTCGACCCTCTGCCGCGGTCTGAAGGCCCGCGACGCGCTGGATGAGCTCTGTCCAGGCGACTACGTCGTCGTCGAGTTTCCTGCGTGCGCGAGCAGCTTCACGGGCGAGATGGAAGACGTGAAGCGCTCTCGACCAAAGGAGACGTCACGAGCGAGGGGGCCCGGTCGACTGTCGCAGCACGAGCTCGGTCGGCAGCCGGACGACCTGGACGTTGGTCGAGTGCGGTCCGAGCGCGAGCTGGAGCGCGCGGACGCCCATCTCGACCATGGGGACCCGGACCGTGCTCAGAGCGGGCCAGAGGTCGGCGGCGATCGGGATGTCGTCGAACCCGGCGATCGAGATGTCTTCTGGGACGCGGAGTCCGCGGCTGCGGGCAACACTCAGCGCCCCGATCGCCATCATGTCGTTGAGCGAGAAGATCGCGGTGATGGCCGGATCGGCGGCGAGGAGCTCATCGGTTGCTGCGGCTCCGCGATCCCTCGTGAAGTCGCCGCTTCGGATGAGCTCTCTCTCGATTCCCGACTCGGCAAAGGCGCGTCGAATCCCGGCGAGCCGATCCTGGGTGGTGGTCAGCGACGGCGGGCCCGAGATGACGCCGATCCGCGAGTGGCCCAGGTCGAGCAGCGCGCGCGCCATCTGGTAGGCGCCGTCCTCGTTGTCCGGAATGACCGAGTCGCCGAGGATGTGGTGGCGGCCGATCAACGCGACCCGGGCCCCTGACCTCTCGAACGCACTGATCTCCGAGGTCATCTGCGCCCCGAACGCGCGGTCTTCGAAGCCGCTCCCGGCGAGCAGGAGAGCCTGGACGCGTTGCGTGCGGAAATGCCTGACGTACGCGAATTCCAGATCCGGGTCGCGGCGTGTGTCACAGACCATGACCATGCGGCCGCTCCGCTCGGCGGGATCCAGAATGCCGCGCAGGATCTCGACGAAGTACGGGTCGCCCGTGTCATGGACGACAACCCCGATGGCGGCATCGACCGAGCGCGCGAGCGCCTGGGCATGCGGGTTCGGCGTGTAATCGAGGGCCTCGGCTGCCTGTACGACGGAACGACGCAGCTCCTCACCCACCCGGCGCGAGCCGCGCAGGGCGCGGGAGACCGTCGCTTCCGACGTCCCGGCCAGCCGAGCGACATCGCCGATCGTCGGCGGCCCGTCGCGCCTGCGAACAGCCTTCCCGGCCTCGGAGGCGGTCTCGTCATCGGGTGACACCGAGAACCTCCCCTCTGCCGGAATGCCTCGCGGTCCGCACGTCGAGCGATCGTAGCGACTGGGTTGCCGCTCCGGTCTCGTTCGTTCCTGGCGACGGATCAGCCGAGCAGGACATGCTCGATGTAGCGACGTGCGAGCGTTGCGACCGTCGACGCCGGATCGGCGGCCCAGATCTCCGCGTTGAAGATCTCCACCTCGATGTCCCCGCGGTAGCCCGCGTGCTGGATCAGCGACGAGAACGATCCGAAGTCGATGTGGCCGTCGCCCATCATGCCCCGGGAGAGCAGCGCATCTGCCGGGAACGGGGTGATCCAGTCGCAGACCTGGAACGCGGCGATCCGTCCGGCGGCGCGGGCGATGAGCTCGGGAAGATCGGGATCCCACCACACGTGGAACGTGTCGATGACGACGCCGACCTGCTCGGCGGGGAAGCGCTCGGCGAGCTCGAGCGCCTGGCGGAGCGTCGATATGACACCTCTGTCCGCACAGAAAAGGGGGTGCATCGGCTCGATCGCCAACCGCACGTCCTTCTGGTCGGCATACAGGGCGAGCTCCGCGATCCGCTCCGCGACACGGCGGCGCGCGGTGGGGAGGTCGCGCGAGCCCTCGGGCAGGCCGCCGACCACCATCACGAGGCAGCCCGCGCCGAGGGCCGCCGCCTCGTCGATGGCCCGCCGGTTGTCGTTCATCGCCCGCTCACGATCCTCGGGAGGGCCGGTGAGAAAGCCACCGCGACAGACCGACGAAACCCGCAGTCCCGCGCGCGCCACCGCACTGCACGCGCGGTCGAGCCCGCACTCGGCGATCTGCTCGCGCCAGAGGCCGATCGACGGGATGCCGGCCGCGACGCACCCCTCGACCGCCTCGATCACGGACCACCTCTGCGTCGTGCGCTGGTTCAGCGACAACCGGGCCAGCCGAGGGTCGCCCGGAGCAGGAGTCGCGAACCGCGCCGGGTGTCCCGACGGGACGTCGAGCTCGATCATTCGAGCGTCCCTGTCACTGCCAGGTAGGACGACAGCCGGCTCGCCGCGAGCTCGGGGTCGGGAAAGAGTCCCGCCTCATCGGCCAGGCGGAAGGCCTCGGCGAGATGAACAGCGCTCCGCGCGCTCTGGAGTCCGCCGACCATCGTGAACCCGCTCTGGTGACCGGACAGCCAGCTGAGGAATGCGATGCCGGTCTTGTAGTAGAAGGTGGGCGCGCCGAACAGATGGCGCGACAGGCCCACCGTGGGTTCCAACGCCGCGTCGTACCCGGCGACGTCGCCTCGATCGAGCGCCTGCAGGGCAACGGACGCGGCAGGAGCGATCGCCGAGAAGATCCCGAGAAGGGCGTCGCTTCCGCGCGTGCCGTTGCCGCGGATCAGGTCGGAGTAGTTGAAGTCGTCGCCCGTGTAGATACGCACCTCGGGCGGGAGCGCATCGCGCAGTGCGAGCTCGTGGTCCATGTCGAGCAACGAGACCTTGACGCCGTCGATGGACGCGCGGTGCTCGGTGACGAGTGAGACGAAGCGCTCGGTGGCCTGTCCGATGTCCGTCGACCCCCAGTAGCCCGCCAGGGCCGGGTCGAATGCGGTGCCCAGCCAGTGGAGTATCGCGGGCCGCGAGAGCTGCGAGAGCACGCGCCCATAGACCGTCGCGTAGTCATCCGGCGAGCTCGCGATTGCCGCGAGCTGCCGGCTGGCCATGACGATGACCTGCGCGCCTGCGCCCTCCACCTCTTCCACCTGAGCCTCGTAGGCGCCGATAACCTCGTCGAGACTCGCGGCCTCGGGGACATGGTCGGTGCCCGCGCCGGCGGCGATCAGGCCGCCGACGGAGCGCGCCTCGGCGGCGCTTCGTGCGATCAGCTCGCGTGTCGCGGCCCAGTCGAGGCCCATGCCGCGCTGTGCGGTGTCCATGGCCTCGGCAACGCCCAGTCCGTACGACCAGAGGTGATGGCGGAATGCCAGGGTCGCATCCCAGTCGAGCATCGCCGAGGCACCGGGGACGTTCTCGGCGAACGCGTCGCCGACGACATGGGTGGCGGCGAATGCACGTCGCGAGACGATCGGGCCACTCGGGCGCGGGTACGCGACCGGTTCGCGCAGCTGGTACGTGCTGCTCGTGCGATCGGCCCTGGGAAGGCGAACGCTCGGCGTCATACGGTGGACCCGACGAGATCGACCCGGCGCCCCTCGGTCGATGACAGCAGCGCGGCCTCTGCGAGACGCACTCCACGGGCGCCGGACGCGAAGTCGTAGGGATGCGATCCGTCCTCGACGACGTGCCTGACGAACTGCTCCCACTGCAGCTTGAACCCGTTGTCGGTGGGCGTGTTGTCGGGCACCTGCTGCCACTGCTCGCGAAACGCGTCCGTGCTGGCGACGTCAGGGTTCCACGTCGGCCTGGGCGTGTTGGCGCGATGCTGGGTGACGCAGTGGTGGAGGCCGGCGACTGCGCTTCCGTGGGTACCGTCGACCTGGAACTCGAGCAGCTCGTCGCGGTGCACGCGTACGCACCACGAGGAGTTCAGCTGGGCGATCGTCCCGCCCGCGAGCTCGAAGATCGCGTAGGCCGCATCGTCGGCGTCAGCGTCGTAGGCACGGTGGTCCTCGTCCCAGCGCTGCGGGATGTGCGTGACCGCCCGGGCGATCACCGACTCGACGGAGCCGAACAGGTTCTCGAGCACGTAGTTCCAGTGGCAGAACATGTCGAGCACGATCCCGCCACCGTCCGCGGCCCGGTAGTTCCAGCTGGGGCGCTGGGCGTCTTGCCAGTCGCCCTCGAAGACCCAGTAGCCGAACTCGCCTCGCACCGAGAGGATCGACCCGAAGAAGCCGCCGTCGATGAGCCGCTTGAGCTTGAGCAGTCCGGGCAGGTAGAGCTTGTCGTGGACGACGCCGTTCTTGACGCCGCATTCGTGAGCGATCCGCGCCAGCTCGAGCGCTCCGTCGAGCGTCTCGGACAGGGGCTTCTCGGTGTACACGTGCTTGCCTGCGCGCATTGCCGACACGAGCGCCGCGTCGCGGACGCTGGTCAGTTGGGCGTCGAAGTAGACATCCACGTCGGGCTCGGACAGGGCGGCTGCGAGGTCGGTCGTCCAGCGCGACACGCCGCTGCTCTCGGCGATCTCCCGCAGCTTGCGCTCGTTGCGCCCGACCAGCACCGGCTCGATCTGTACCCGGGTCCCGTCGCTCAGCAGCACGCCGCCCGCGGCGCGAATCGCCAGCACCGAACGCACGAGGTGCTGTCGATGGCCCATCCGACCAGTGACACCGTTCATCACGACGCCCAAGCTGCGGTCGCTCATCTTTCAATCCCCTCTGGAAAGCGCTTGCCCAGGGTTTTTCTCGCGGCAGTCTACGCTACCAAGACGAGTGGAGACAACGTCTTGACAGCTCGATCGCTCGTCCTCTAGAGTGCTCCATCGGCTCTGTAGCAACCGCTTTCCCGCTGCCCTGTTCGAACACTGCACGCGTCCCGCGGTAGACGGGAGAGCCACGCCGAGGCGCTCGCGTAGGAGGACGGATCCATGTCGTTGAAGGCCGGTCTGCAACTCGCGCACGTGCATGAGAGCCACTTCGACGTGAGCCTCGACGGCGCCTTGCTCGCGCGCTACGTCTACCGCCCCGACTTCCCGCAGATCGAGGCGCTCAAACCGTACATCGAGCCCATACGGACGCTCGGCGGAGACCTTGTCACGACCTACCGGCCGCACGACCACGTCTGGCACAAGGGCATCCAGCTCGCGCTCCCCCATGTCGGCGACCAGAACATCTGGGGCGGCTACACGTTCGTCCGCGAGCGTGGCGCCTACATCCAGCTCGACAACAACGGCTCGATGGAGCACGAGTCCTTCGACGCACTGACCGTCGAGGCCTCCTCGGTCGCGGCCCAGGAGCGGCTCGGCTGGTTCTCGTACGCGGGTGAGCGCATGGTGGACGAACGCCGGGAGATCGCCTTCGACGTCTCCGGCGCGGACGACGGCGCCTGGGTGCTCTCGTTCACGACGACGCTGCACAACTGCGGCGACGACCCGCTGGTGTTCTCGAGCCCGACGGTCGAGGGTAGGCCGGACGCGGGGTACGGAGGCCTGACCTGGCGGGGTCCCCGCAGCTTCACGGGTGGCGACATCATCGCCTCCGAAGGCCGATCGGGGCCGGAGCTGATGGGCGAACGCGGCAGGTGGCTCGGCTTCGTCGGAAAGCACGACGGAACCGGCAACGCCTCGACGGTGGTGTTCGTCGACGAGGAGGACACGCCGGACGTGCCCACCACGTGGTTCGTCCGCACCGAGCCCTACGCGATCATCTGCGCGTCGCCCTTCTTCCACGAAGCGGTGGTCGTACCGGCGGATGGGAACCTGCGGTTCGCCTGGGCGGTGATCGTCGCCGATGGAGCCTGGGACGCGGAGACCATCGAGCAGTTCATCAAGACCCACGGAGTCGACCAGCGGCGCGCCGCACGGGTCGACGGAGCAGTGAGGGCTGAATCGTGATCGACTCCTACCAGGGGCTCCCCGGCGGAGTGGGCGTCTCGTACCTCGAGGTCTACGAGTCCGAGTCGCCCGACGGGATCCGCGGCGGCTCGGCGCACGTGCACCTCTCGTGCACCGAGTCCTACGTCGTGATCGGCGGCAGCGGGCGGCTGCAGACGCTCTCCAGACAGGGGTTCGAGGAGATCGAGCTGCACGAGCGCCAGGTCGTGTGGTTCACCCCCGGTGTCGTCCACAGGCTGGTGAGCAACGGCGACCTGGACATCATCATCGTCATGCAGAACGGTGGGCTTCCCGAGTCCGGTGACTGCATCCTGAGCTTCCCGGAGGAGTACCTCAAGGATCGCGCGCGTTACCGCGAGGCCGTCCAGCTCCCACCGATCGAGCTGGGCCGGAACGTGGTAGATGCAGCCGCGAAGGTGCGCAAGGATCTCTCGATCACCGGCTTCGTCGCGCTTCGCGCTGCCGTGGAGCGAGACGGCTTCGCAGCGCTCGAGGCCTTCTACCGCGACGCTGCGGCACTCGTCGAGGGCGACCGCGACCGCTGGAGGGAGCTCTGGCAGCAGGGCGCCGTGCAGGCGACCGAGACAACGGGAAGCCAGCTCGACGCGCTCGACGACGGCGATCTGAGCTATCTCGCGCAGGGAGCGCTGCGCATGACCGAGGTGCGCGCCGGTTCCCCGCGGGCAGGCATGTGCGGACGCATCACGAGCTTCGACGTTCCAGCCATGCAGCCGTGACGGATTCGAGGCGCGTCGCCCTCGTAGGCGCGGGTCACATCGCCGAGACCCACGCGCGTGCGATCGCCGAGGTCGGATCGAGGGCCGAGTTCGTGGCGGTGGCAGAGGTCGATGCGAATGCGCGGGAGTCGTTCGCGAGTCGTCATGGCATTCCGGGTCGCTACGACGACCTCGCGGCCCTGATCGCTGCCGAGGCGCCGGAGCTCGTCATCCTCTGCACGCCGCCCGGGCTGCACTTCGATCAGATCCGAAGCTGCCTGGCAGCGGGAGCCTGGGTGCACTGTGAGAAGCCGGTGGCCGGTTCGCTCGCCGAGCTCGACGCGATCGAGGCAGCCGAGCGGACGGGTGGGGCACGCTGCTCGAGCGTCTTCCAGTGGCGCTTCGGGCAGCAGGTCGCGCACCTGAAGCAGCTCGTCGAGTCACAGGCGATGGGCCGGCCGCTCGTCGCCTCGTGCCTCATGAACTGGTATCGAGACGCGGACTACTACCGCGTCCCGTGGCGCGGACGCTGGTCATCCGAGCTGGGCGGCCCGACAGTGGGAGCGGGAATCCATTTCATGGACCTGCTCCTCTGGGTGCTCGGCGACTGGTCCGACGTAGCGGCCATGACCGCCACGCTCGATCGGGACATCGAGATCGAAGACGTTTCCATCGCCACCGTGCAGCTGGCGAATGGCGCTCTGATGAGCGTCGTCAACAGCATGCTGTCACCGCGCCAGGAGACCTCGCTCCGCCTGGACTTCCAGAACGCGACAGTCGAGCTCCGGTGCCTCTACTCCTACGTCGACGACAACTGGGTCTACACGGCGCTCCCCGCCGCCGGCGGAAGCGCACAGGCGGCGCTGTGGACGACCACCACGACGAGCCCCACGAGCCGCGAGGCACTCCAGTTGACGGGAGTGCTCGATGCGATGGATGGGCGCACCGACCGACTCGTGTCCGTAGCCGACGTCCGCCCGACATTCGATCTGATCTCCAGCATCTACAAGGCTGCGTCGACGGGTCGGACGGTGCGGCGCGGCTCGATCGTCCCCGGTGACCCCTACTACCGGCACTTCGCGGCGTCTAACCCAGATGCAGTCGGCAGAGTAGATGCAGCCGCATCGGCATAGACGTCTCGTGTGGCCCAACTCCTCGGCACACCGGCCTCATCGCGCCAACCAAAGTCAGGAGATGACCATGTTCAGCTCTCGGAAGCGCGTCGCGGCGAGCCGCGCGCGAAGGTTCGGACTCGTCGCGGGCACATCCGCGCTCGTCCTGCTCGCCACGGCGTCGGGAGTCCTCGCCGCGTCCAGCGCCCCGAGCTCGTCGAAGGCGACGACCCTGACGTTGTGGCAGTACGGCAAGCTCGCCGACAGCGCGTCCTACATGCCGAAGGTCATCTCGAACTTCGAAGCTGCGAACCCGGGAGTCAAGATCAAGGTCGTCGAGCAGCCGGGTCAGACCTACTTCGCCCAGCTCCACACCGCGATGATCTCCAAGACCGCGCCTGACATCGCGGACCTGTTCGCGGGCAGCTACCTGTCCACGCTCATCCCGTACCTCACCAACCTCAACAGCGGGGTCGGGGTCGGGCTGCTCAAGAGCGCCAAGGGCGCAAACTTCTACGCGAAGCAGACGAACATCGCCAACGGGACGTACGGCGTGCCCGCCGCCGACCAGTTCTACAACGCCTTCTACAACAAGAGCCTGTTCAAGAAGGCGGGGATCACCTCGGTCCCGACGACCTGGAGCCAGCTCTTCGCGGCCTGCACCAAGCTCAAGGCCAAGGGAATCCTGCCCTTCGCGTACGGCGCCCAGGGTGGCGGCGCGGAGATGGGCACCCACGAGGACCTGAGCTACCTCGCCTCGGTCCTCCCGCTCAAGCAGTGGAACGGCCTCTACAACGGCACCGTCAAGTACGACACGCCCACGATGGTGAGCCAGGTCGAGCAGTGGCAGAAGATCTACTCGGACCAGTGCACCAACAAGGACGCGCTGACGAACCAGACTCCGCTCGAGACGTTCGCCAAGGGTAAGGCAGCGATGATCGTCGGCGGTAGCTGGCTCATCCAGACGTTCGCACCGCTCGGCAAGAACCTCGGGTCGATGATCCCGCCGTTCTCGGCCAAGCCCCAGAAGACCATCGTCGAGCTGCCCGGCGGCGGATACGGCGTGCCGTCGTCGTCCAAGAACGTGGCACTGGCCGAGAAGTTCCTGGCGTTCCTCCTTACGAAGCAGTCGCAGGAGCTCGTCGCCAAGAGCGGTCAGCCTCCGGTCGTCACGGCCGGCGTCAAGGTCACCAACCCGGCCGTCGTGCAGCTGCTGAACCTGGCGCACAGCGGCAAGTTCAAGCAGTACCCGATGTTCGACAACTTCACGGCGTCCAGCGTGACCGACGCGCTCGACAAGGAGCTCGGCCCGGCGTTCGTCGGACAGAAGTCCGCGACGTCGGCACTCTCCAACCTGGACAAGACCACCCAGTCGCTGCCGAAGGATCAGAAGAACGTCAACTACGGGTTCGGTAGCTGACGCAGGAACGCAACGGCGTAGTTCCGCTGGCCGGGCCGCGCATGCGGCGGCCCGGCCAGCGTACGATCTCCCGCGCACTCCGTCGTCGAGCTTGAAGGGTCAGGTCCGGTTGCCACCCCAGGCAAGTGCGGCCCCCGCATCTCCCCGGGCCGGCCGACATCGAGCGTCGCAGATGGAGCGCCGGCGCAGGCGCACGGGCCGGCTGTTCGCGCTCCCTCTCGTGGCGATGGTGCTGGTGTGCATCGCCCTGCCTCTCGGGCAGGCCCTCTACTACAGCCTGACCGAGTGGGACGGCCTGAGCTCCAGGTTCCTCGGCCTCGCCAACTACACCGACAGCATCTGGTCGAACCCCAACATTCGCCAGATCGTCACCAACAACGTGGTGATCCTGCTCTCGATTCCGTTCGGGGTCGCGGTGTCGTTCGCGATCGCCTACGTGCTCTTCCGCGGGGTCCTCGGTGGCAGGATCTTTCGCGCGATCTACTTCCTGCCCACCGCGTTCTCATGGGTGGTCATCGGCATCGCCGCGCGGGGCGTGCTGGGCTACAGCGGCGGGCTCAACACCCTCCTGGACTTCGTCGGGCTCGGCTCGCTGGAGCACGACTGGCTCGGACAGCCCAACACGGCGCTGGCGTCGATCGTGCTGACATTCAACTGGGCGGTCGTGGGCCTCAACACGGTGATCCTCCTCTCGGGCATGGCCACGCTGGATCAGAGTGTCTTCGAGGCGGCGCAGCTGGACGGAGCCGGTCACCTGAAGATGATGCGCCACGTCGTGCTGCCCTGGACGAGGCGGTTCATCGACCTGGCCCTCGTGATCACGATCGTCGCGGCGCTCACGCAGATCTTCGCCCTGATCTACGTCATGACCTCCGGTGGGCCAGGCTACGCGACGACCACCCTGGAGTTCTTCCTGTACCAGGAGGCGTTCGCCGATGGGTCGTTCGGGATATCTGCGGCGCTCGGCGTCATCCTCCTCACCATCACGCTCGTCGTTGCCGCGTTCCAGCTGCGCGCCGGCGTTCGTAAGGACAGAGCAGCATGAGCACGGTGACGGTTGCGACGGGCGGGCGGCGCAGGCGACACGCCCGCTTCGGGGTGTCGCGCGGTGTGGTGTTCGCGGCACTCCTCGCGATCGCCTTCGTCATCCTCGCGCCGTTCGTCTACGTCTTCCTCATCGCGTTCCAGGTCAACGGCCATTACTCGACCGCGAACTGGAGCACGTTGTTCCAGTCGCTCGCCCTCGGGCACGAGATGGTGAACTCGGCGATCCTCGCCACCGGCGCCGCCGCATGCACGGTCGTCGTCGCGTCGCTCGCAGGGTTCGCCTTCGCGAAGCTCCCGTTCCCCGGGTCGCAGGCCCTGCTGTTCTGCAGCGTCGGCACGATCGCGATCCCGGTGATCTCCATCATCGTCCCGGAGTACGTCAACGCGAGCAGGGTTGGGCTGCTCGGCTCGTACCCGGCCACGATCGTGCTCTACACGGCGTTCAACTCCGGGTTGGGCGTCTTCTTCATGACGAGCTACTTCCGCAGCCTGCCGGACAGCCTGACCGAGAGCGCACTCGTCGACGGAGCCTCCTACCTCAAGATCTTCCAACGCGTCGTGCTGCCGATGTCGACGCCGGCGATGATGACCGTCGGTGTCCTCGTCTTCATCATCGTCTGGAACGATCTGCTCGTGGCGCTGCTCTTCATGCCGGGCACCGATACGCGCACCGTGGGTGTCGGGCTCGCCACCCTGGCGTCGCAGTACAGCGCCAACCTGGGGCCTGTGATGGCCGGCTCGCTCCTGACCACGATCCCGTGCGTCGTCGCCTACGTCTTCTTTCAGCGTTACCTCGTCGTGGGCATGACGATGGGTGCCGATCGATGACAGCTCCGTGACCTATCGCGACCTGGGGGACTACAGCGACTGGGTCGAGTTCGCCGACTCGCAAGCGTCCCTCGCTGCGACCGACGGGGCTGCCATCACGCCGGCGGAGCTACGCCAGAGCCTCGGTTTCGCGGGCGACGCCGCGCCGACCGCACCTCGGCTCGAGCGCGAGTGGGAGCGGAACGGCATCGCGGGGGAGGAGATCTCCTGGTCGGTGGGCTACGGGCCGCGCACGCATGCCTGGCTTCTCCGGCCGGCGTCGGCAGCGGATCCGCTGCCAGGCGTGCTCGCGCTGCACGATCACAGTGCCTTCAAGCTGGTCGGCAAGGAGAAGATCGCGGACGGCCCCGATGGCCCCGACCCTCGTGTGAGCGAGCTCCGGCGCCTCGAGTACGACGGGTTGGCGTTCGCGAACCGGCTCGCCATGCTCGGCTTTGCCGTTCTCGTCCCCGACGTCTTCCTGTGGGGCAGCCGTCGCTTCGCCGACGGCCTCGTCGCGCCCCGGGGCAGTGGTACCCAGGCGCCCGACTGGCTGGCGCCCGACCCGGGGGAGACGGTAGAGCCGGACGACGTGGGCTCGTACAACCGTGCAGCGCGCTGGCATGAGCACGTCGTGGAGAAGTACTGCAGGCTGCTCGGGACGACGTTTGCCGGTGTCGTCGCATACGAGGACCGGATCGCGGCCAGCTACCTGAGGAGTCGGCCTGACGTCCAGACGGGCGGGGTCGGCTGCATCGGGCTCTCAGGCGGTGGCTGCCGCGCTGCCCTGTTGAAGGCAACCTCGGACGACATCGCGATCGCGATCATCGTGGCGATGATGTCGACCTATCGGGAGCTGCTCGACCGGCACGTTGCGCGGCACACCTGGATGTTCTTCCCCCCGGGACTCGCGGGAAGGACCGACTGGCCAGACCTCGCCGCCTGCCGGGCTCCGGTACCGCTGGTCGTTCAGTACGCGCTCGGCGACGAGCTCTTCTCGGTCGAGGGGATGCGAGCCGCGCACGAGCGGCTCGTCAGCAGGTACCTCGAGGCGGGAGCCGCGGAGGCGTACGTCGGAGAGTTCTACGAAGGGCGGCACGCGTTCAGTCGCGCCATGCAGGACGCGGCGTTCGCGCATCTCGAGAGCTGGGCGGCTCGCGCTCGCTGACCGCGAGACTCGGGTAGGGCGCGACGGGGAGCACATCGACGACGTCCCGGATCCTGATGAGCTCGAGTGCGCGCGCGACGAGCGATCGCGGCTGAGGGAGCACGAGCTCGAGGCGGTGGCGTTCGGCGGCGAGCCGCTGTCCGCATGCGAGAAGTATCTCGATGATCGTGGAGTCGATGAACTCGCAGTCGCCGAGATCCACGAGGACCCGGCCGTGCAGAGGCTCGAGTGCACTGCGAACGGCCTTGCTCGTCGCAATGTCGTGTTCGCCGCGAAGCGCCACCACGGCCACGTAACCACCCGTGTCGAGTGTCACGTCGATGCGCGGCTCTTGCGGCGGCCCACGCCGGGCGGCGGACTCGGAGCTGACTTCCAAGGAGGCACCTCCTCAGGAGCGTGGACGCCTCCTCGTGAAGCCGGCTGTGCCGCGGCTTCCTGACGCGAGGCCGGACGGCAGTCTCACCTCGAGCGGAGGATCGACCGCGCGTCGTACCTTACTAGCGGCCCGTGTCTGCGCTGCTGCGACGCGGATGCGCGACCCGATCCTGATCAGCCGCCTCGGCCCCGTCCGCAGGTGTATCCGCGGCACCGCTGGCACGTCGCCACACGATGCTCGCATCGGCACCGTCGGAGCGTGCGAGAGAGAGGTAGGGCAGGATCCCGGCGAGCGCTGCAGCCCCGATCGCGGCGGCGACGATGTATACGAGAGCCGAGTAGTGACGGTCGGCGATCGTGCCAAGGAGCCATGCGCCGACGGCGAAGAGGACTGCACCGCTCACCGCACCCAGCCCCACCAGTTCGACGGTCGTGAGATCGCGCCGTCGCTCGCGCGGACGGGGATCTCCGAGTCTCGATTCGTGCTCGAGACGCTCTCCCGGTCGTCGCGCCGGATCCGCGTAGTCGTCTTCGAATTGCTCGCGAGGCATGGTCGACTCCTTCCCCCCGCTCAGGAGATCTGCGGGTTGGATGCGCTCTTGCCGCTGCCGGTGTCGCCTTCGCCGCGCTTCGGCGGACGGACGGCCTGGTCCTCGCGCTCTTGCAGCATGAGCTCGAGCCTCGCGATCCCGTGCGCCGCCTCTCTTCGGACGGCCCGCCGGCGGCCCCAGGCGCGTTGCCCGCGCGAGAACAACGCAAAGGAGCATGTTGCGGCGAGAATCATCGACGCGACCACCACGACGATCATTCCTACTGACCTCCTTCTCGCTGGCGGCGTCCCTGCGGAGGTCGGCCGCCTGAACCCGGGAGGGTCACCCCGGCGTCTCCGGACGTCCGCAGGTGCGACATACCCGCCCGGACGGAAGCGCAAACGCGTGCGCCCACCGACTGCGGCTGAGACTATGGCGCGATGAGTCTGATCCGCCGGCCAAGGTCGCGGCACGGGATCTAGGCGTGCTGGAACTCGTCGCGCTCGTCGGGACGGCCATCAGCATGTTCGATGCTGCGCCGTACATCCGGGACACGCTCCGAGGAACGACGAGACCTCATCGGGGAGCGTGGCTGATCTGGACCGCGCTCTCCTGGATCGTGCTGGCCTCGAACCGCGCCGACGGCGCGGTCTGGAGCATCCTCCCGCTCGCGGCACAGGCGCTTCTGAACAGCGCGATCTTGCTTCTCTCGATCCGGCGCGGCGAAGGCGGCGTCGATCCCCGGGATCGCCTGATGCTGGCCATCGCGGGGCTCGGCGTCGCCGGATGGTTGTGTTCACCGATCCGACTCTCGCGACGCTTGCGGTGATCCTCGCGGACGTCATGGGGACGATCATGATGCTTCCGAAGGCGTGGCGCGATCCTGCATCGGAGACGATCTCCACGTTCGTGCTCTCGTCCGTCGTCGGCCTCTGTGCGCTTGCAGCCGTTGGCAGTCTCGAGTTCTCGCTCGTCATCTACCCGCTGTACTACATCGTGGCCAACGCCGTCGTCGCCGGCGTGCTCATCTACCGACGCCCGATCGTGGGTGCTCTCGACGAGCTCGCTGCGAGCGAGGAGATTGCCTGACGCAGGCGATCGGGTTCACCCGACCTGGTTGGCCTGCAAGTGGTAGTAGAGACCCTCGCGGTCGAGCAGCGCGTCGTGCGTGCCGTGCTCGACGATACGGCCCTGTTCGAGCACGGCGATCGCGTCGGCATCGCGAATCGTGCTGAGTCGGTGCGCGACGATCACCGCGGTGCGGTTCTCCAGCACGCGGTCGAGGTTGCGCTTGACGGCCGCCTCGGATTCGGTGTCGAGGGCGCTCGTCGCCTCGTCGAAGAGCAGGACGGGCGGATCGTGGTACAGGGCGCGGGCGATGCAGACGCGCTGCGCTTGCCCGCCCGAGAGGCGGATCCCCGTGTCGCCGACCTTCGTGTCG
The DNA here is from genome assembly GCA_963717155.1 of uncultured Actinomycetes bacterium. Taxonomy (GTDB): domain Bacteria; phylum Actinomycetota; class Thermoleophilia; order Gaiellales; family JALYLC01. The sequence goes on along the minus strand of OY970326.1, from coordinate 4,690,972 downwards.
TATCCGAGCGCCATGCTCTCGATGAAGCCGGCGGCGTCGGCGATCTCCGCGGCGCGCTGGACGAGCGCCATGTCCGGCGTGTCCTCACCGAGCGCGATGTTGGCGGCGATCGTCTCATCGAACAGGTACGGCGCCTGAAGGACAACCCCGATGCGGCGTCGCAGCTGACGCCAGTCGAGCTCGCGCATGTCGACCTCGTCGTACAGGACGCTGCCGTTGCTCGGCACGACGAGTCCGGCGAGACAGCGCACGAGCGTCGACTTGCCCGATCCCGAGCGGCCGACGAGTCCGAGCGTCGATCCGGGCTCGAGCACGAGCGTGACGTCGTCGAGGATGCGCCGGTCGGGCGCGTCGGGATAGCTGAGCGCGACCTGGCGCAGCGCGATGCGACCCGAGAGCCGGCGAACGTCTCGTAGCGGTGTCGCACCCTGAACCTGCTCCGGCTCGGCCTCGAGCACGTCCTGGAGCCGTTGAAGCAGGACCGAGGCTTGCTGTGCCTGATCCCACAGGCCGAGCAGCACCGCGATCGGGGCGTTGGCGAGCAGGACGAGCGAGTTGACGGCCACGAACTCGCCGATCGACAGCGAGCCGTTCGCGACGAGCAGCGCGCCGACCCAGAGGAACAGGACGAAGAACAGGAACCCGGCCGTCTGGACGGCCGCGTCGTAGAACATCAGCACCCAGTCGCTGTGGAACATGCGTTCGGTGAGCTGGCCGAACTCGCGCTGGATCCCGCGTCGGAGGCCGTCCTCCGCGCCGGCGCTCTTGGCCGCCTCGATGCCCTTGATCGCGTCGAGCTGTTTAGCGGCGTGACGCGAGTACGCCTCCTCGAGGCTGTCGAACGTCGGGCGCAGTCGGCTCGACGAGTAGCGCATGAGACAGGCGTACACGGGAGCCGTCGCGAGGAACACGAGCGCGATCACGGGCGAGTACGTGAACATGATGATGAGCGTCACGACAAGCTGCACGACGGCCGACAGGCCGCCCACGATTCCCTGGACGAACAGCCCACGCACCTGGCGCAGTCCATTCAGCCGACGCTCGATGTCCGCGGTGCGCCGCGCCTCGAAATACTTGAGCGGGAGCTGCAGCAGACGCCCGGACACGAAGTCGAGCGCATCGCCGTCGAGCCGCACCGCCGCATGCGCGAGCATCCGGCGCTGGAGCAGGCTGACCCCGAGCCCGGCGAACAGGAGGGCCACGATGACGAGGATCAGGAGCGACACACGGCCTGAATGCCCGGCGGCTGCCGCGTCGACCACGCGCTGGGTCAGAACCGGCGCGAGCAGCTGGAGGCCCGTCGCCAGGATCGCCATCCCCGTCGCGAGCGCGAGGCGCATCCGCATCGGCCGTACGAAGGGACGCACCCACCCCAGGTCGAGGTGCTCGACCGGAGCGTCGTCCAACCGGGGCGTAGGTCGGAACGTCGCGCACCAACCGCTCCACTTCTCGTCCACCTCGGCACGACTGACCTTCCGCAGGCCGCGGCCTGGGTCGGCCAGGCGTACGCGATCCCCTTCGACGGCGTATACGACGATCCAGTGGTTGCCCTCCCAGTGCAGGATCGCCGGCAGCTGCAGCTCGGCCAGCCGATTCTTCGACGCCTTGAGAGCGTGGCCCTCGAGTCCCGCCTCCTCGGCAGCGCGCATGATCCCGCGCAGGCTCGTGCCGTCCTGACCGGTACCGGCGACGTGCCGGAGGAACGGCAGCGAGACCTTGCGGCCGAACGCGCGGCAGATCATCGCGAGGGCCGCCACGCCACAGTCGGCGAGATCGATCTGGCGCACGAACGGGAAGCGACGGGGCGCAACCCATTCCTCGGGCGCAGGCGATTCCCCCGAGACGTCCACGCCGGCCGCGATACGCTCATCGGGCGACGGCGGAGGCGTCGGCGGACGCTGGTGGACCCCCGAGGCCTCGTCGCCACCAGCGAAGTCGAGCGGCCGCACGGCGATGCGGCTGAGGTGCAGCCGAGCCCGGTCGCCGAGCCTCGAGGCGAACATCGGATCGAGCGCGCCGAGCTCGTCGAGCACCGCCGCGTCGAGCTCGAGCAACCTGCACTCGCTCGCCGCCGTCACCGTCGTCAGCTGCGCTGACCCGTCAAGCGCACCGACCTCGCCGAACACATCGCCGGCGCGTAGGAAGCGGACGTCGCGGCGAGCCGATCCCTGTCCGCTGTGCTCGACGAGCCGGCCCGACTCGACGATCCACCAGCTGGCCGTCTGGCCCCCTTCCCACACGATGACATCACCATCGTGGGCGTCTTTCCCGCGACCTCGACCGACGATGAGCTCGACGCCCTTCGGGTCGAGGTCCCTGAACGTCTCATCCGTCCGCAGGAATGCCGCGATCCGCTTGGCGTGCGCCTGCTCTGCGAACGCCACGGCGGCCTCGGGGTGCGCGCGGGCGAGGGCGACTGCAACACCGCGGTCGAGCCGCAGAACGCGCACGGCGGTCGAGGCGGCGCGTAGGGTGACTCCGGGCGGGTGGTCCTCGACGAGCGCCCGCTCACCGCTCGTCTGGCCCGCACCGAGCACGCCGAGCGAGACCTCCGTGCGATCGGCGCGTTCGGCGATGACGCGCACCTCGCCCTCGACGACGACGACGAATGCGCCGTCTTCCGGCGTCGATACCGTCTCGCCGAACCGATACGTCCGCTCTTCGAAGCCGGCCAGGATGAGGTTCCGCACATCGGCCGGTAGATGGGCCATGAAGGGCAGCGCACGCACCACCGCGGTGGGCGACGCGAAGGCGGGCAGGTCAGGTCCGCTCATGCCAACGCACCCTCCCCGCGCGCAGCCTTATCAGCATCTCCGTCAACAGCTCACCGCGGGCGCGCGCAGCGGTTGGCTCGTCTGCGATGTCCGGTGGCCGACGGCCGACGACGCGGGCCACCGCGTAACCGGAGTCGTCGCTCCACGGGCCGACGACATCCCCGACCACCGCACTGGAGAGGAACCGCGCCAGCTTCTCGGGCGCGTCCGCCAGCACCACACTCCGGCTGGTCAACTGCGCGCCTGCGATGGCCGCGAGCCGGGTCGGATCGATGCCCTCGTCGAGCTGCCGGGCCGCTTCGGCGGCTGCACCAGGCGAGGCGAACGCGAGCTCGTCGAGATCGAACCGACACCAGTGGAGCATCATCTCGCGCAGCCGGCGCGCCACCTCCACCGGGCCGATCACGTCGGCCTCCCACTCGCGGTAAGCCTCGTCGAGCGCCACGATCCAGGCCAGCCGCCGGCCTCGCTCCAGACCTGATTCTGGCCGTGCGCCACCTGCGACGGTGCGGGCCTCTTCGAACACGAGCCGCTGCACGACCGTACGCTCGAGCGCGACAGGCTCGACGTCCGTCGCGCGGGTCACTGCAGCCGAGAGGATCCGATCCGCAAGCCACAGGCCGATCTCGCGCACGGCGCCGCCGTAGATCGCCTCGGCCGGCAGCGCCGTTGCGACCTCCGCCGTCGTAACGGCCTCCTGCGTTCCGCCCTGTGCGCGAACGATCGCGCGCGCAGCCGCCCCCCTGAGCGCGGCGAGCGGGAGAGCTCGGGCGTGCATCCAGGCGCGCAGGTCCTCGGCGCTCAGGAGCCCTCGTTCCATGCGGAAGCTGCGGAGGGCCTCTGCTACCTCCGTGTCGCCGGGGGGCTGCGCGGCGACCAGTCCGAGACCGTCCGACAGATCGCTCTCGAGCCGCTGCCAGCGACCCGAGACGACGCCGGCGGCGAGCAGATCCCGACCAGTGAGCTCACGCCCGTCCACCACGAGGATGCCCGCGGCGAGGAGATCGTCGATGCCGTGCTGCTCACCGACGACGGGGACGCCGGCGTTCACGAGCTCTCCAGATGCCAGCCGTCGCTCCCGCGGACGATCCGAACCGTGGCGCCGTTGTCGATTGCGACGATCAGCTCACCGGCGTCGGCGTCGAGCTCGAGGCGCAGGGCGAGTCGCGACCCCGACTTCCCGGTCTCGACCACGACCTCGGTGGCGGGCGCTGCTAGCGCGGGGCTTCCCGATGAGGGGGCCGTGTCGCTCGCAGCGGGAGCGGTCGCCACGAAGACGGTTCCTCCGATCCTCAGCTCGTCACCGGTTCGCAGGACTCGGGGAGTCTCGAGGCGATCACCGTTGACGAACGTGCCGTTTCGCGAGTGCTCGTCCACGACCTCGAAGGCGCCATCGCCTCTACGCGTGATGCTCGCGTGGCGGCGCGAGATGCTGTGGTCGGGCGCAAGAGCCCCATCGAGAGTCGTGAGCCGGCCGAGCACGAGCTCCTGCTCGACGGTGAGCGCGAGCCCGCGACCGAGACCATCTCTGACAGTGAGCCCGAGTGCGTCGGATGGCGTGGCGACACGCTCGACGGCTCCTTCGACGGGGTGCGCGGGCGCAGTCGCACCATCGGGAGGAGTCGCCGCCGGCGTCACCAGCAACGCCCGCGCAGCAAGGATGAGCTCGTCGCAGCTCGGGTACCGCTCCGTGGCGGTGATCGCCATCGCCCTCGCGATCACCTCGTCAATTCCGGCGGGCAGGTCGGATCTCGCTTCGGTCGCCCGGGGACGGGGGTCGCCGACGTGTGCATAGAGGAGGTCGATCTCGCGCTCGCGCACGAATGGAGGCGCGCCCGTGAGCGCCTCGTACAGGACGCAACCGAGCGAGTAGACGTCCACGAGATGGCCCCGCGGCTCAGTCGCCAGGATCTCCTCCGGAGCGGTGTAGGCCAGCGTGCCGATCAGCTGGCCCATCCGGGTCAGCGCGAACGAGTCCGTCCCCGGGTTCTTGCTCAACCCGAAGTCGGTGAGATACGCGTACGGACGCTCGACGTCGTTGGTAACGATGATGTTGCCGGGCTTGACATCGCGATGTACCAGGCCGCTTGCGTGCGCGCAGTCGAGCGCATCGGCGATCTGCCCGAGAATCGAGAGGACCTGTGCCAGGCCCATCGGGCCGTCGCGCCGCAGTAGCAACCCGAGGTCCGGGCCGTCGATGTACTGCATCGCGAAGAAGAGCGTGCCATCAGGCGTCTCGCCGGCCTCGTACAGCTCGAGGACGTGTGGATGGTCGAGCGCCTCCGCGTACTGCACTTCCCGCTTGAACCGGGTCGCGAAGGTCGGGTCGTCACCGACCAGTCGCCGCGATAGCACTTTCATCGCGCACAGACCACCTTCGGGGGCGCGGGCGAGATAGACGATACCCATGCCGCCCTCGCCGAGCACGGACTCGAGCCGGTAGCCGGCGAGCTCGGAGCCCAGCTCCGGAGCGCCGGTCACAGCAGCGTGCGTTCGTGACGGATGTGCATGACGGCACTCGTTCGGCCCAGCGCCTCGAAGTTGGCTTCCACTCGTAGACCCCTCCGTGCCCCTCGTGCCTCTCCGGCGCTGTTACATGAACTGGCTTTGCGCGGCCACGAGCCTAGGGGATTGGAGCGGACCGCACAACCTCGCTCTCATCACCTCGCCTTCGGTCACCGGTTCAGCCGTCCGATGCCTGCTCCGTGAAGCACGTGCGGCCCTTTGGCATTCGCTCCGCGCTCCTGTCAGACTGGGCCGAATGCCCGCGTCGTGGATCCCGAAGATCGGCGATGAGTTCGCTGCCTACCGGCTCGAGGAGATGATCGGACACGGCGGCATGAGCATCGTCTACCGAGCCCGCCATCGTGTGCTCGAGCGCTCTGTCGCCCTCAAGCTCCTGTCACCCGAGCTGAGCGAAGACCAGGCCTTCCGGGACCGCTTCATCCGCGAGTCGCGACTGGCGGCCGGGCTCGACCACCCCAACGTGATCCCGATCTACGAGGCGGGCGAGGAGGTGGGCGTCTACTACATCGCAATGCGATATGTCCCGGGCTCGAACCTGAAGCAACTGCTGCAGCGCAACGGGCCACTCGATCGAGCGCAGACGATCTCTGTCATCGGCCAGATCGCAAGCGCGCTCAACGCCGCGCACGAGATGGGCCTCGTACATCGGGACGTGAAGCCCGCGAACGTTCTCGTTGTCGAGGGTGCGGGCGCAGACGACTCACATCACGTCTACCTCTCGGACTTCGGGATCGCGAAGCAACAGGCCTCGAACGTGACACGCACCGGGATGTTCATCGGCACGGCCGAGTACGCCTCGCCCGAGCAGATCGAGAGCAAGGAGCTCGACGGCCGATCCGACGTCTACTCGCTCGGCTGCGTGCTGTACCAGTGTCTGACGGGAAATCCCGCGTTCGAGAAGGACTCCGAGGTAGCGCTCATCTACGCGCACCTGCTCGAGCCGCCGCCGTCGGTCCAGGCCGCTCGTCCGGAGCTCGGGCCCGCGATCGACGTCGTGCTGGCCAGGGCGATGGCCAAGAAGCCGGACGACCGGTACGCGACCGCGAGAGAGCTCTCCACCGCCGTGCGCGAAGCGCTGTCGCAACCCGCTGCCGAGCCGAGTTCGGCGCCTGCCACGCAGGTTGTACCACCGACCCCGGCGCCTCCCGTGACCGTCGCGTCGCCCGTGGCCGAGACGCTACCGGTCGCGCCCGCGAGCCCGACCGACACTGCCGCAGCCGCAGCACCGTCCGCCGTAGCGGCGCCCCCACCGCCGGAGCACCCACCCGCGGGACCACCTCCCGGCAGGTCGGGACGCCGCGGCTGGAAGGGGCTTGGGATCGCGGCCGGCCTCGTGGCGGCAGGCGCCGTCGGTGCCGTCCTCGCCGTCGTCCTGCTCGGCGGCGATGGGAAGGGTGGCGCGGCGCAACCTACGCAGCAGACAGCTCCCGCGGCTTCAGTTGCTCCGGTGAGCTTGCTCGCCGCGCTCATGCCCAAGGGCATCGCAGCGCAGTGCAAGACCGCGCAGACCCCGAGCTACGGCGCCGTCCAGACCGAGCTCTGCCACCCACCCGCCAATGCCCCGACCTCCTTCCCACAGACGTTCTCCTTCTCGTTCTTTCGCGGTCAGGCGGCACTCCGCCACGCCTATGACGCCGAGAAGGGCAATCTCGTGATCGGCAGTTGCGGCGCAACGCGCGGCGAGAAGACATGGATCCACCTCTCCACGGGAAAGACGGGCGGACTGCGCGTCTGCGGGGCCGATGCGGGCGGCGACTCGATGATCGTGTGGACGCACGAGAAGCTGGAGAGCTACGACCACGTCGACATGCTCGGCGTCGCACGCGCATCAGCGCGCGGTGCGAACCTGTTCCGTACGTGGTGGGGAGGAGTCAAGGACGAGGTCGGGAAGTGCCGCCCACTCCTGCCCGAGGACGTGTGCTTCGCGACGGTGCAGCACTTCGAGAGCTCGGGATAGGCCTCTCAGGCTGACTGCGCGAAGCATGTTCGCCTGAGAACGTGACGCCCTGCGGGAGCTGCGGCGGGCGCTGCAAGAGGCAGGCTACGACGAGCAGGCGATGCGCATCGCGGCGACGGCCGGGGATCCGCTGCGCGAGCCCGCGGCTCGCGCAGCCGCACAGGGGCTCGCGCTCGGGAGCGATGCGCCCAGCCGTGTACGTCGAACTCCGCCAGCGCCCTGGCGAGCCTGAGCGCACAACACTCATCTGTCCCACCGCCCTCGCTCGACTACTGCGGCGAAGACGAGGCTCTCTCACGAGCCGTTAGTGGCTGGCGAGAGCCCCCTCGCTATTGCTGCGCCGGCTGCGCCGGATCGTCAATCCACTTGACCGTGCCCCGGACGCGCTGGCCGCCGCCCTTGACCTGCTCGGCGGCTTCCTCGCCCGTGACCTCGAGATCCGGGATCGTCTCCTCGGCCTGAGACACGACCGCGTCCTTCCCGGGCGACCCGTCCTGCGGAGTGCTCATCTCGTCCTTTCGTCGAGTCGGACGACGATATGACTTGACTGCGCCATCCGCAAGCTGGAGATCCTCGTGTCGGTTCCGAGAGCCAGCGGTGCGGCGCGTGTCTACGCCTTGTCTGGGTCTTTGGCCTCGGTGTAGAGGGCTCCCTGGGCGGCGCCTGACCCTGCCATGCCGCCGCCGCGCCCTCGTAAGACGAATGCGGCAGCCACCGCCAGGCCTGCGCCGACGAGCGGGCCCGCGATGTACACCCAGTAGTTGGTGAAGTTGCCACCGACGAGGTCAGGCCCGAACGTGCGCGCCGGATTCATCGAGGCGCCGGAGATCGGACTCCCCCACAGGCCGGCAAGGATGATGTACCCGCCGACGCCGAGCGCGCCGAAGACGCCCAGGTTTTGCGCGCCGGATGCGGTTCCGAGAATGACACTGACCAGGCCGAGCGTAAGCACGGCCTCCATCAGGAACGCGTCACTCGTCGAGTAGCCCGCTGCCGGATAGTTGGACCCATACACCGCTGAGGCGTTCACGACGCTCTGTACGAACCAGGCGGCCAGCGCCGCGCCGACCAGCTGCGCGACGATGTACCCCGGCACGCGCCTCCACGGAAAGTCGCCGCGCAGTGAGAACGCGATGCTGACTGCGGGGTTGAGATGCGCTCCCGACACCTTGCCCATGAACAGGATCACTCCCAGCACCATCAGTCCGGGCGCCGTCACCGCCGCCGTACGGCTGATCGTGTCGGGAAACGCGTGTCCCATCACGCCGCCGCCACACGCGACGAGCACCAGCAGGAACGTCCCGAAGAGCTCGGAGAACAGGCGCCGCCACTCCTGCGATGGATCCTGGAAGTTCTCCAGCGGGGCAACGACCTCGCGGTCCCACAACGCCTCGACAAGCGATCCCGGGCGCCACGGCTGCTCGCCTTGAGTGTTCATGCTGTCACCCTCCACCTCTGGTTTGCTTCGTGCTTGGCGGTCACTGCATAGTCACGAGCACGTCAGGCGCGCCGGCGCGCGGCCTCAGCGGCTCGATCGGAGGAAACGACGTGGCGGGGTCCTTCGCGTCGTGCGTGATGAGACCGACGTGCGCCCGCTCGGGAATCGGGAAAACCGACCGCTGCAGATCAGGCACCGCCAGTCTCCTCGTCAAGCCCACGCACACGCGTGGCACGTCAACGACCGTATCGGAGGGCGAGTCGACCAACGTCACCCGGGCAGGATGAATGCGACCTTTCGAGCGGAGCATCTCGCGCACCGGCTGACCACCTCGGACGCGACCGCCGAGCGCGGGGACACCATCGCACCGGCAACGGCCGTCGACGCCTCAGCCTCGGCCAGGGCGCCGCTCTCCGACTTCTCCGCTGAGGCTGGCCTTCCGACGGCTGTCCGCGCACAGCCGCTGGACGTGGAACCCGAGCGGAGACCTCACCCCGCGAGGATGATGTGGTGCTGATGGGCGCCTGATCCGATGAGCATGGGTCAATCTCGGGTTCGACCGGGTTCCGCTCGGCGGGATCGATCGTGTGAGTCGGCGAGGAGGGTGAGCTCGATGGAGACGAGTGTCTAACTGGCTCGAGATCCTCCTGCTCGCGCTCGCGTCGACGTTCTGGCCGACGCTGATCGCGATCGTCGTGTTGGCGCTCAGGCTGCCCCATCCGGTCAAGATTCTCGTCTGGTTCCTGCTCGGCGGGCTACTCACGACGATCGCGGTCGGAATCGCAGTCGTGTTCGCGCTGCAGGACGCGAGCTTCATGTCCGGGTCGAAACCGACGGTCGACCCCGTCATCTACATCACCATGGGCTTGCTTTCGCTCCTCGCCGCCTTCGCGCTGCAACGCAGAGCAGGCCGCGAACGTACGGGCGCCCAGGCGTCGGTGAAGGTCGAGACCGCGACCACGAAGGATGCGAAACCGGCCAAGAAGCCTCTCACCCAGCGTGCGGTTGAAAGCGGTGCTCCGGTGGCGTTCGTCTCCGGGATCGTGCTCAACATCGTGCCCGGCACGTTCCCGATCGTCGCCCTGAAGGACATCGCGCAACTCGACGTCAGCGACGCGGCCAAGGTGGCGACGATCGTCGTCTTCTACTTGATCATGTTCGCGTTCGTCGAAGTGCCGATCGTCGGCTATCTGTTCGCCCCTGAGCGGACGACGGCCTCGATGAACCAGTTCAACGGCTGGCTGGGCCGCAACGGGCAGCGAGTCGGCGTCTATGTGCTCGCCGGCGTGGGCCTCTATCTGATCGTGCGCGGCATCGCCGCACTGTTCCGCTGAGCGTCAACGGTTGCGCGTCGACGCTTCCCCTGAGAGATCGCGCGCCGACTGATCCATCGCAGTGGGCCCACGCGCTCGCGGGCGCGCTCGAGCTCTGTCCGCGGGTGGATCCCGAGCTTGCGATATGCCCCGCGTGAGATAGATGCCGACGGTCTTCGGGCTGACACCCGGTTAGGCGGGGGCGAGATCGACGCTCAGTCGCGGATGGGCGCGCATCGTCATGTTCTCGCGCCAAGCGGGTTCGGAGTCGATCAGGCGCACCTCGGGGAAACGCTCCAGGAGTCGGCTCAGCGCGATCGTCGCCTCGGTGCGGGCGAGCGGCGCGCCGAGGCAGAAGTGCGGGCCCCACGCGAACGAGAGGTGCCGGTTGTTCGGTCGGTCGATATCGAGCCTGTCAGGATCGGCGAAGCGCTCCGGGTCGCGGTTGGCCGCGCCAAGGTGCAGCATCACGACATCGCCCTTGCGGAGCATGCAGCCGCGCTTCTCGACGTCCTCTGCGACCAGCCGCGGCGAGAACTGGATGGGCGCCTCGAGCCGCAAGATCTCCTCTATCGCGGCAGGGTAGCGAGAGGCATCGGCCCGGAGCTCGGCGCGAAGCGACTCGTCACAAAGCACGATCGCGAGAGCGCTCGAGATCAGACCGGACGTGGTCTCATGCCCGGCCATCAGCGTGAACACCGAGAGTCCCGTCAGTTCGGTTCGCGACAGTCCACCCGCGGACTCGGCGACGGCGAGGTGTGCGATCAAGTCGTCCCTGGGACACCGTTGCCGCTCGGCGACCATCTCGGCGATGAATTCCTCGAGTTCGACGTAACTCGCCATGGCGCGCGGCGCGATCTCGATCAGGGTCGGACCGATGTTGCCTGTGAAGCCGCCCATGTCGTCGGACCAACGGTGGAAGGCCTCGGCGCGTGGCACGGGGATGCCGAGGATCTCGCAGATCACTCGAGCCGGGAGCGGAAACGCGAGACCGCCGGCCAGATCCGGCTCCGCTGCCTCGCACACCGCGTCGAGCAACGCATCGGTCAACTCGCGAATGCGCGGCTCCATGGCCTGGGCCCGCGCCGGAGTGAACGTGGTCCGCAACAGGGTGCGCAGTCGCGTGTGCTTGGGCGGATCCGTATAGCCGAGCCAGTTCGAGACGTGCACGCCCAGCGGCGCGCACGTTTCCCGCACCTCCGGGGGCAGCACGTCCATGCTCGCGGCGATTCGGTCGTTGGCAAAGCGACGGTCGAGCAGGCCCTCGACCACGTCGTCGTAACGCGTCAGGATCCAGGAGCTGAGCGTGGGGCTCCAGTGGACGGGATCGTTCGACCGAAGCCATGCGAGCAGCGGGTAGGGATCAGCGAGCCGGCCCTCGCAGAACTCGGCATAGGCGGGCGCGTCCACCAGCTCGCCGACGTCGCTCCAAGCGCCGTCATGTGCGCTGCCCCGCTCGGGTCTGGGCATGGCCGGCTCTAGCCTTTTCCGCTCGCGGCCTGGCGCGGGTGTCGACCGCTCATGCGCCGTACACGATCGGGCAGATCGCCGGATCGTCGAGGTACGACATGTACGCCGCCTGATCGACCGGTAGACCACTGAGATCTGCGAGCTCGGAGTTCTCGGTGCGCAGATGGATCGCGAAGCTCCGGCGAGGGCCGCCGGATGTGTTCGGCCCGCTCCCGTGGAATGTCCGATTGTGGTGGAAGCTCGCAAAGCCCGCTCCCAGCACAGCGGGAACTTCCTCCCACACCGAGCCGTCGGGCACGTCGATCTGACCGCGCTGAAGATCGGTCTCCTGCTGGAAGAAGTCTCCGGTCATCGGCACGTCCCAAACGTGCGAGCCGGGAACGAAGCGCATGGCGCCGGCTTCCTCCGTCACATCGCTGAGTGCGAGCCAGCAGGTGAATATCTCGCTGTCTGGCGTCCACCAGCGCAACCAGTACTGCAGGTCCTGGTGCCACCCCACGTTCCCCGACGAACCGCCTCCCGGAGGCTTGTACAGGAGCTGCACGCCCCAGACCTGCACGCTGGATGCTCCGGTCAGGTCAGCGGCCGCGTTCCCGATCGCCTCGTTGTCGATGAAGCGGGCAATAGTTCGATCGCAGAGCTGCGGCTGATCAAGCTTGCGCAACCGCGCTTCGTCGTCACCGGGATTCCAGCGCCGCCAGTGCGGTGCAACGCCGGTCTCATAGTCGCCGGCGATCACGGCATCCATGTGAGGAATGACATCGTCGACTGCTTCTGCGGTCGCGCAGCGAGTGCCGAGGACGAAGCCATCGCGGTCGTAGCTCTCCCGCAGCGAAGGGGTGGTCTGCATCTGCATCCTCCTCAGTTTTGAACGACGGTCTGACCGACGTCATCGCTTGCCGGCCAGCGCTCGATCGAGCGCTGCACGGACTTCACGATCGACTCGACCTGCGGGAGCAGTGCTTCCATCAGCTGGGGCGCGTGCGGGATCGGAGCGTGGGCGGCCGTGAGGCGGGCCACCGGGGCGTCGAGGTAGTCGAAGATCTCTTCCTGGATCGCGGCGGCGATCTCCGAAGCGACGCTCGCGTAGGGCGGCTCTTCCGTTACCACGATCGCCCTGCCCGTCTTGCGCACGGAGTCCGCGATGAGGTCGATGTCCAGCGGGCTGATCGTTCGCAGATCGATGACCTCGGCCTCGATGCCTTCGGCAGCCAACGCCGAGGCGGCCTTGAGCGTCTTCTGCACGACGATCCCGGACGAGATCAGCGTCACGTGGCGTCCCGCGCGCGCGACCGCGGCCTTGCCGATCGGTACGAGATCGTCAGGGCCGCCGACCTCCCCGCGGGTGCCGGTCAGCCGCTTGTGCATGAAGAACATGACCGGATCCTCGCCCCGCAGCGCGGATTTGATGATGCCCTTGGTGTCGGCCGGGGTCGAGGGCATCACGACGACCAGGCCGGGCGTGTGCATGAACCACGCTTCGAGGCTGTTGTTGTGTTGCGCTGCATAGAGAGCGACACCGGACGACGCCCGTATGACGAGCGGGACTGGCTTGCCCCACAGGTAGCGTGCCTTCGCAGCCTGATTGACGATCTCGTCCATCGCACCGAACGCGAAGTCCATGAAGTTGAGATCCACGACAGGACGCATGCCATTCATCGCTGCGCCGACGCCTGCCGCGACCATCGCCGCTTCCGAGATCGGCGAATCGATCACCCTGTCGGGACCGAATTCCGGCCCGATGCCCTTTACCTGTGCGAAGTGCCCGCCGCGGATGAAGAGATCGGTTCCGAGGACGAAGATCGTCTCGTCCCGCGCCATCTCCTCCCGCATCCCCTGCTGAAACGCCTGGCCGACTGTGACCTGCTCACTCATCACGCCACCGGGCCTCTCGCGTCGAAGGGAAGGGCGGTGACTCCGAGGGCGGCCGTGGCCGGGTCCGGGAGAGGGGATTCATCGGCAAAGCGAATTGCGTCCGCGACGACGTCTCGCGCATGGGCCTCCAGGGCCGCGAAGCGCTCGCCGCTGAGCCGCCCCGCCGACTCGAGAGCGCGACGGAGCCGCTCGATCGGATCCTTCGTGCGCCGCCACTGCTCGACTTCGGCCTGCTCTCGGTAGTTCGGCACTTCGCCGGTGTTGTGCCCGAGATACCGGTAGGTGACCGCCTCGATGAACGTCGGTCCCTGCCCACTCAGCGCTCGCTCGTGTGCCTCGCGCGTAGCGCGGTAGACCGCGCCGACGTCCTGGCCGTCGACCTGCACCGCAGGCAGGCCGAAGCCGCTCGCCCGCTCCGCGATGGAGCCGCTGAGCGCGGCGGAGCGCCCGATGAACGTCTCGACCGCGTACTGGTTGTTCTCGCAGACGGCGATCAGCGGAAGCTTCTGGAGAGCTGCGAAGTTGATGGACTCCCACGTTCGTCCCGTATTGACCGCGCCGTCGCCCATGAAGCCGACCGCGACCTGACGCGTCTTGCGGAGCTTTGCTGCCAGCGCGGCTCCCATCGCGACGCCCACCGCGGCCCCGACGATCCCGTTCGAGCCGAAATAGCCAAGCGAGAAATCGGTGAGGTGCATCGTGCCGCCCCGTCCGCCGGCGCTGCCCGTCGTGCGTCCCCAGAGCTCCGCCATCACGACACGCGGCGTCATCCCCTTGGCCAGCGCGTGGTGGTGTGGCCGGTGGGGGCTCGCGACGATGTCACCCGGTGCGAGCGCGCGCATCGTGCCGACGGCAACAGCCTCCTGTCCGCTGGCCTGATGGGCGCCGCCGGGAATCTGGTTTCCGCTCATCGTCAGCGGCTCGAGCGAGTCCTCGAAGTGGCGGATCACGAGCATCGTTCCGAGCCACTCGTCCAGGGCGTCGAGCGGCAGTCCGTCGAGACGGATCTCGATCAAGCGCTCGTCGATCGTCGTGGCGGGCGTTTCATCCATCGCGCTCTCCTTCGCTAGTGCCGCCGATGCCCTCTGCCGCCTCGGTGAAGGCGACGAGGAGGCGCGCGGCGCCCATGCCATCGAGCGTCCTGTGATCGGCGTTGAGCGTTGCGTGGAACGTGGTGCGGACGCGCAGCGCGTGGTCGGCGTCCGCAGTCACGCGGGGTATCGCACGGCCTACCGTCAGCAGGCTCGTCTGACCGAGCGCGATGACGCCCGTGAAGTGGTCGACTCCCATTGCTCCGAGATTGGAGAGCGTCGAGGGCGGGGGTGTGCCGAGGTCGTCAGCGCTGAGCTTCCCCGCCCGGGCCCGCGCGACCGCAGCCGCGCGCGCGGCGGCCAGTCCGGCGGCGTCGAGCGCGGACACGCCGCGAACGACGGGGATCATCACGCCATGCTCGGTCGCGACGGCCAGGCCGACGTCGCCGTGCGCGTCAGCTGCGACCTCTCGCAGCGCACGGGCGAGTGCCCTGAGCAGAAGGTCGGTCAACGTCGGGGCTGGTTGGACGCCGTCCGCTCGGAGCTCCGCCAGGGCGGCCTGCATCGCTCCGGCGTCGACCTCCCGCGTGACCGCGAAATGCGGGATCTGCCGCCAGGACTCGCTCACCTTGGCCGCAATCAGCTCGCGGAACCGCTCGCCCTGAGGGGGAGCGGTCTCCGCCGGCTGCTCCTGCGCGAGCCTGCGTGCACGCGGACTCAGTGCGTGGGGCCGGGCACCGTCGGCGGCGCGCGGCTCGGCGACGGTTGCCACGGGTTCGGAAACGGGAGCCACAACGGCGTCGCCCGCGAGCTGTGGGTGCGCTGCGGCCGGCGGAGCCGGTGCGACCGCGTCGCCCGCCGCGATGATCTCGACGATCACCGTGCCGACGGGGACGATCGAGCCCTCCTCGAACAGATGGCGCCCGAGCAGGCCGGCCACGGGGCTCTCGAGATCCATCGTCGCCTTGTCGGTCTCGATCTCGGCGATGGGCTCGTTCGCGGCCACGTCGTCGCCCGGCTGCTTGTGCCACTTGACGAGCAGCGCCTCTTCCATGGCGACGCCGATCGAGGGGATCGCAACTGCCACCATCAGGCGGGCCGCTTCTCGACCACCGGAAGCGAGGCTGCGAACGCGTCGATCGCCTCGCCTCCGGGAAGCACGCCGAACTCGATGTCGTAGCGGCGCTCCTCGCCGGGCTCCAGCATGATCGGATGGCCCGCCTCGATGAGGCCCTGGACCGTGCCGAAGCCGTTCGAGGCAGGCTCCATGCCGACGGCGTAGAGGCTCTCGCCCATCATGCGCCACTCGAGATAGACGGGCAGCGTCTGCGGGTCGTAGCGCAGATACACCCCGAGCCCGCCGTCGATGCCCTTGAACCCCCGATTCACGACCGCCGCCGCCGACAGCCCGTCCGAGCCCTTCGCCATGGGAATCTCATAGCCCTCGGCGAAGAACTCCTTCTCGGGCCCGGAGAAGTGGCGGTAGCGCTCGCTCGCTCCCGTGTCGTCGTCGAAGATCGAGCCGGGAACGTCACCGGTCACCGCCGCCAACAGCTCCGCGCCGTCGTCGACGACCGGGTAGCCGATGTTGAAGTGGTACAGGATCTGGTGCGGCGTCGGATAGAAGCCGTCGTTGCGCACGATGTCCCGGATGGTGAACGAGCGTCCACCCAACTCGGCCTCGTAGCGGCGCGTGAGCAGCAGGTTCTCGCCGTAGACGATCTCCTGGCGCACCGTGCCCTCGGCCCACAGGATGCAGCGCTCGCCCTGCCAGTCCTCGCCGAAGTTGAAGTGGCTACTCGGGATCATCGCGACGCGGTCGTGCGTGCCGAACCGGTCCTGCGCCCTGGCGTGGAACTTGAAGCTCGAGACGTCCACGTCCTGCGGGCTGCCGATCGTGACGAGCCCGGCCGTGTTGCACAGCCCGCCCATCGCGTAGCGCACCCAGGCGTGGTCGTCGTTCTCCCAGTACGCGGGGGCTGCGAACAGCTTCGGCGGCAGCCACGCGAGGTTCGCGCCTGCGAACTCGGCGAAGCCGGGATCCATGCCACGGTCGACGTGCACCGTGAAGCGGAAGCCACTGCCGGTGCGGAAATCGAGGAACCTTGAGCCGCGCGCGTAGCCCTGTTCGTGCGAAAGCAGCTCCACGCCGCCGATCTGGGCGAGATTGCCGACCCGGCGACGCAACTCGCTGCGCGAGATCTCGTTATCGAACAAGCGCACTTCTGGCCTCCTGCTCCGGTTGCCGGTTGCGATCGCGGTGCCCCTCCACAACGCGATGGTATCGTTCCCACAGCTGCTCGTGCGTCACCCCGCGCCGCATCGATCAGCGCCTGCCCAGCCGGAGCCCGGAGAGATAGACCGTGGCCAGCAAGATCAGGCCGTAGGAGATCTGCAGCGCTGCGGTTCCCAGCGAGAGGAGCTGGAGGTTCGCCGCGATCAGCGTGAGGATGATCGCACCGGCGACGGTGCCGATGTAGTGGCCGCGCCCGCCCAGGATGGACGCGCCGCCGATGGCCACGGCAACCGCCGACGAGAACAGGTACTCGTCGCCGATGTTGATGAACGCCTGGCCCAGGAAGCCCAGCAAGAGCACGCCCGTGATGGCGCCGCAGCAGGCGGACACCAGGTACGGCACGAGCAGCACCCGTCTGACATCCACGCCCGCGAGGAACGCAGCGGTCGGGTTCGTGCCGACGGCGTAGAGCTTGCGCCCGAAGACACTGAAGCTGAGGACCACCGTCGCTACCGCGATGACGACGAGCCAGATCAGGAGATCCGTGGAGAGCCTGAGCGTGTTGCCGTTCACGAAGTCGATCAGGCCCGGCGGTGGCGCAGATGCAATGCCGCCGTTGGTGTACACCAGCAAGAGACCCTGGAGTGCGCTGTTCATGCCTAACGTCATGATGATCGGCGGCACTCCCGCGTAGGCGATCCCGAGGCCGTTGATGAGTCCGACCGTGAGCGCGAATCCGAGCACGACCGGGAGGATCCAGGTGAGCTTGGAGGCGTCCCCGCCGGCCAGGTACGAGGTCAGCACCGCCGAGCCCGCCACCGTCGCCGGGATCGAGAGATCAATGCCTCCGGTGAGGATGCAGAACGTCTGACCGAGCCCGACGAGACCGATGAACGACGCCGTGATCAGGATCGTTCTGGTGTGGGCGTAACTCGCGAATCCCGACGCCTGGATCGTGCCGGCAACGTAGAGCGCCAGCGCGATCCCGAACGCCAACGCGATCGAGCTGTTGCGCTTGAGGAGGTCGATGGCCGAATCGATCATTGCTGCCTCGCCGCGCGCTGCTGGATGAGCGAGTTGAACGTGACGGCGACGATGAGGACGGCGCCCTGCAGGAAGATGCTCCAGAACGAGGGCAGGTCGAGCGCGAAGACGAGATCGGGGATCATCAGGAACGCAATCGCCCCGACGATCGAGCTCGCGGCCGAGCCCTTCCCCCCGAAGATGCTCGTCCCACCCAGGACAACCGCGGCGATCGAGCTGAGGATGAACTGATCGCCGCCGTTGGGCGAGCCCGACTCCGTCTGGGCGGTCACCCAGATACCGGCGAGGGCGGCGAGCACGGCCGAGAACGCGTAGGCCTGCAGCTTCCGCCGCGCGAGATGTACGCCGAGCAGCCGGGCCCGCGCCTCGTCGCTGCCGATGGCGATGAGGTCGGTGATGAAACGGGTCGGGCGCAGCCAGTACCACAGCAGGAAGAGCAGTGCCACTGCCCAGACCGATTTGGGAACGCCGAGCAGGTCTCCGAGGACCCACGAGACGAGGTCGGTAGAGGGCGTGCCTCCCTCGACGGGCAGGAGCCAGAACGCGACGCCGCCCCAGATCGACCACGTCGCCAACGTGACGATGAACGGCTGCAGGCGCGCCGTGGAGATCAGGATGCCGTTGACCGCGCCGATGAAGATGGCCAGCACGACGATGCCGAGGAGCTCGAGGATCAGCAAGGCCCCACCGGCGTTGAGATGCGTGGCGAGCAGCGCGGAGACCAGGCTGATCGTGCCGCCGACCGAAAGGTCGATCCCGCGCGTGAACATCACGAGCGTCTGCCCGAAGGCGACGAGGGCGAGCGGGACGACGAGAGAGAAGCGAGCGTCGATGGCACCGGCACCGACGAGCAGGTTGGAGTTCAGGGCGTAGATCGCGAGCCCGAGCCCGATCACGTACAGGTACGGCATGAGCAACGGGAGGTCGCCCTTCGATACCCGTGGCACGAACATGCGCGAGCTCGGGTCCGCGCCGACGGGGCCCGGCGCCATCCCGGGCGGCGCGCCCGGAGCGCCGACGTCTTCGGCGCTCACTCGCCCGCGTCCCTCAGGCCGCCCACGGCGGCGGCCAGGATCCGGGCGTCCGTAAGCTCGTCGCCGGCGAGCGTGGCGCGGACCGTCCCGTCGTGCAGCACGAGAACGCGATCCGCAAGGTTCGAGAGCTCGCTCACGTCGCTGGAGTAGAAGAGCATCGAAACGCCCTGCGCGCAGAGCTCGCGCATGAGCCGATAGATCTCGGTCTTGGTGCCCACGTCGACGCCGCGCGTGGCGTCGTACATCAGGAGGAGCAGCGGCTCCTGGGCGAGGACCCGGCCGAGCAGGACCTTCTGCTGGTTCCCGCCGGAGAGCGATCCGACGTCCTGCTGCGTGCTCCGAAGGACGATCTGGAGCCGCTCGACCATATCGCCGACGAGGCGCCGTTCCTTCTGCGGCCGCAGAATCCCCCAGGTAGCGATGCGCTTGAGGCTGCCGAGCGAGATATTGTCGCGGATTGCAAGCGTCAGGCAGAGGCCCTCGGTGGCGCGATCCTCGGGGATCAGAACGATGCCGGCGGCGAGCGCATCCTCCGGTTTTCGCAGGCGGACCTCGCGGCCGTTCATGACGACTTGGCCTGACGAGCGATGGGCGCCGAACAGCGCGAGGAAGAGCTCGTGCTGACCCTGGCCCTGCAGGCCGCCGACGCCGACGATCTCGCCGCGCCCGATGGTCAGGCTGATGTCGTGGATCTTCGGCGGCGACGAAAGCTCGGTGACCTCGCACACCACCGGCTTACTCGTGTCCCCCGCATCGTCGCGCTCGGGGTAGACGCGATCGACCTGGCGCCCGAGCATCAGCTCGACGAGGCGCGCCTCGGGCATCTCCTCGATCGCGCCGCTGCCGACGTCGATACCGCCGCGAAAGACGGTGGCCCGGTGGCAGAGGTTCTCGATCTCCTCGAGGCGGTGCGAGATGAAGACCGCGATCCCACCTGCTTCTGCGAACTCGCGCACCTTCGCGAAGAGCCAGCCGACCTGCTCGGGCAGCAGCGCCGACGTCGGCTCGTCGAGAACGAGCACCGCGGGCTTGCGGATCACGGCCTTGCAGATCTCGATGACCTGTCGCTGGGTCAGGCTGAGCTCGCGAATGGGCCGGCTGACATCGATGCCCTCGACGCCGAGCTCATGCAGCGTGGTTGCGGCCTTGTTCCGCAGCTCCCGCTTGTCGATGCGACCCGCGCGCACACGCGGTTCGTCAGAGTAGAAGAGGTTCGCGGCAACGCTCAGGTCCGGGATCAGCGAGAGCTCCTGGAAGACGGTGGCGATCCCGGCACGCCGCGCATCGAGTGGCGAGCGGAGCGCGAGCGCATCGCCCTTGAGGAAGACGTCACCCTCGTCGGCGCGGACGGCGCCGGCCAGCACCTTTATGAGCGTGCTCTTGCCGGCGCCGTTCTCACCAATGAGCGCGTGAATCTCGCCTTGCTCGCACGCCATGCTCGCCCCGCGGAGCGCCTCGACGCCACCGAACGACTTCTTGACGCCCGAGAGAACCAGCGCGCTCGCCTTCACGTTCACCCGGTTGCTCCGCCTTCATTGGACACGCCGACCCGAGCGGGCGGCCGACATAGCATTGCTCGCGAACCTCTCCTACGTTGACGACCGGTTACTTCTTGCCGACCGCTTCCTGGGGCTTGATCTGGTCCTTGTACTGCGGGAGCGTGTACGGCAGGGCGAGGCCCGGCGGAAGGCTCGGGAAGAAGTTGACGTTCTTCTTGATGACTTCCACCTTGAGGCCGGGAACGCTGACGCTGACCTTCGGGGTCGCGGTGATGAAGAGCGTCATCGGGACCGGGATGATCTTGTTCTTCGGCGGTGCCGGCTTGCCGTCGAGAACGTCGAGCGCTTCCTTCATCGCGATCTGCATGACGTCCGGCGAACCGCTCAGGACGGCACACGCGTGTCCGGTCTGGGCGCAGACGCCGAGCTCGCCGTTATAGCCATAGCACGTGGCGGGGACAGCGCTCTTGCCGGCCTGCTTGAACACGTTGAACACGGGCGTGCAGTAGCCCTGTGTCATCACGCCGTTGACGTCCGGATTGCCTGCGAGCAGGTTGGAGATGCCCGACTGCTCGGGACCCGGTGCGTACTGGCCGGGGAACGTGCCGGCGACCTTGACCGCAGGTCCGGTCTTCTTCAGGCCGGCCAGGAAGCCATTCTCGATGTCCTTCGAGGTGCTGAGGCCGACGATGCCCTGGTCCACGAGGACCGAGCCCTGGTTCTTGAGAACCTTGCCCATCCACTGACCGACACCCGTCATGCCCTGGTAGAAGTTCTGGTTCACATTCCAGGCGCACTTCGCCGTCACCGGCCCCGAGATCGTGAAGACGAGGATCCCCGCGGCACACGCGCGCTGGACTGTCGGGTTAAGCGCCGTGCTGGAGCCCGCGATCAGCATGATCGCATCGGGCTTCGTCTGGATGATGCTGTTCAAGTCCGCGATCTGCGCCTGGTTCGTCGAACCCGAGTTGACGATCTTGACGTTGACCTTGCCCGCAAACGGCGGAAGCTTGGCGGTCAGCTGAGCCAGCTTCTCGACCTGTGGGCGCCAGTCGTTGCCCAGGAAGTTGTTGCTGACGACGAACGTGTAGGGCGGCCCGTGCTTCGCCTTCGTCGACGAGGTGCCGGCGGCCGCGCTTCCGATGAAGCTCACGCACAGAGCCGCGGCAACAGCCATGACTCCAGCGCTCGCGACCACGATGCGCGTCCGGCGCTTTCCGGACGACGCATTCCCGGGGACACTGCTCATGCTCGTTCCCTCCTGAGGTTGAGGATGACCCCGCCGTGGGATCGTTCCCGTCAGTAAATCGGTCGCATGCACCTAAAGTCAAGCGAGCCCTCGTTTCACCCGCCGCGGGCCGCCAACCAGGCGCAGACGTCGATTCTCAAGTGAGACGCGAGCAGGGTCTGCTTGGTTTGTAGAGGTGATAAATACCTGCAAAACCGCACTGTCTTAGAGGTGTGTACGAGCTGGCAACGCTCGCGGTCCTGGTCGCCTTCACGTCTCAGTTCGTCGGCAGCGCCGTTTCGCGCCCGTCGCGGCTGGCGTCGCTGGGGTGTTGGCGGCCACCTTGCACGTGCTCGGGAGCCGCCGGTGCCTCCGCCGATCGACGTCGCGATCTTCTCGGCATCGTCTCCTCAGCGGCACGCGCGCTGTGGCAGATCGATCGCGCCCAAGAGCGCCTGTATAGCGCCGACACCATCGAGAATTGCGCGTGTCGGCGGCCGGTCGCACGCGCGTGGTGCAGGATGCGTGCTCCTGCTCTCGTCCCGTTTGCACTCGGGCAGCGCACCTCTGTAAGCTGGGCCCAGAGGACCTGGGAACGTTCCCTTTCCGACTGAGTTCCGCTCTACGATTGGTAGATATGGGCCCGGCTCAACCACGCACGGCGAGTCCGCGCAAAGAGACGACGATCCACGACGTCGCCCGTGCGGCGAACGTCTCGAAGACGACGGCGTCGCGCGTCCTGAACGGCGCATCGAACGTCGCGCCCGAGACGCGAGCGCGTGTGCTGGATGCGGTCAGGCAGATCGACTACCGCGTCAACGTCAGCGCGCGCAGCCTGCGGACGACGCGCACATCCCTCGTCGGCTTGTTGGTACCCGCGATCGTCGACGACGTCTTCGGGCGGATCGCCGAGGGCATCGAGGAAGAGCTCCGCCGCGACGATGTCGGCCTCGTGATCGCCAGCTCCGGCTGGAACTCTGCAGGGGAGCGCGTCGGCCTCGAGTCGCTCCGCCAGAGGCGGGCCGACGCGCTGGTGCTGTCGCTCGTAGACGATTGCGACCCCGAGATCAGTTCCATTCTCGCGTCCATCGCATCCCCGATCGTGCTCCTCGACCGCGAGGTCAACGGGTTCGAGGCCGACGCGGTGCTCACGGATCAGCGCAGCGGCGTCGCCCAGGCGGTCTCGCATCTCCACTCGCTCGGCCATCGCACGATCGGGATTGCGCGGCACACCGACCTCGTGCGCCCCGGGCGCGAGTGTGGCGAGGCCTTCCGGCAGGCGATCGCTGCGAACGGGATGACGAGCGCAGGCGAGATCGTGATCGAGTATGACCACCTCGGCCGCAACGCGGGTAGGGAGATCGTCAACCGGCTCACCGGGAACGGGGCGACGGCGATTCTCGCAGCCGTGCCGCTGCCGGTGACCGCAGGCATCTTCGAGCAACTCGACGAGTTGGGCCTCTCAGTTCCGCGCGATATCTCCCTGATCCCGTTCAACGACAGCGTGTTCGCGTCGGTCATGCGACCGCCGCTGACGGTCATCGGCCGGCCCCTCGATCAGATCGCGCGACTCGCTTGCCGCCTCGTCACGTCGCGACTACTCGATCCGCAGCGCCCCACGCGCGTCGAGGTCGTGAACATGCAACTGATGATCCGGGGCTCGACCGCCGCGCCGGCATCCGGCGCCGTGAGGAGATGAGTGAGTAGCGAGCCAGCCAGGACGCTCGTTCCGGAGCGCGCCCGAGATCGCATACAGAGTGTGACGTGCCAGATGTGCTCGGTGCCGCTCCCGCGGCCTCTGGCCGTGGGACCGATGACCGTCACCCGGCGCACCTACGAGGTGCTCAGGATTCGCACGCAGGACGGGATCGAGGGTGTCGCCTTCGCGTTCGGCCGCGGTCTTCCCGTCGCTCGCATCGTCGAAGATGCCTTCGCGCCGCACCTCATCGGCGCCGACCCGGCCGTGCCCGAGCTGATCCGGGAGCTGGTGGCGCGCGCCAACTGGCCCTACGCGGAACGGGGCCTGTTCTCGGTCGCCGCGAGCGCGGTGGACCTCGCGCTCTGGGACGTGATCGGCAAGCGCGTCGGCGCCCCGCTCGCGGACCTGCTCGGACGGCGCCGCGACGCGGTGCCGCTCTGCGGCGTGGGAGGCTACTCGCGGCAGGGAGGCGACGACATCTCTGCACTGCAGCAGGAGATGACGGCCTACGCGGAGCTCGGCTGCAAGGCCTTCAAGGTCACGATCGGCGTCGAAGATCCTGCGACCGACGCCCGAAGGGTGGCGGCGGCGCGAGAGGCCATCGGTGACGACGCTGCGCTCGTAGTCGATGCGTTCCGCTCGTTCGCGAGCCTCGAGGACGCGCTCCGGCGCCTCCGCCTGATCGACCCGTACGACATCTCCTACGTCGAGGACCCGTTCTCGGAGAGCCTCGCGTCGCTCGTCGCCGACCTTCGCCGCCGGACCGGCATGCTCATAGGCCTCGGCGAGAACCTCGGCGGTCATCGCTCGATCCATCAGCTGATCGAGAGCGGCGCGGTCGACGTCGTGCGCTGCGACGCCACCGTGATCGGCGGTGTCCGTGAGTTCATGGCGTCGGCGGCTCTCACATCGGCACGCGGGCTCGAGATCTCCACGCATGTCCACCCCCACGTCCACGTGCACTTCGGCGCGGCACTCGGGCATCTGCATCCGGCCGGACTGGAGTACCTGGGTCCGGATACCGGCCTCGACGCCTTCCATGAGCTGCTCGCGACGCAGCTCGAGATCAAGGACGGCTGCGCCGTCGTTCCCAACAGACCAGGGCTCGGGCTCGACTTCGACTGGGGCGCCGTGGAGAGGTACGCGCGTGCCTGACAGCTGGCGCGGAGCCCCGCCGCCGGATCGGCGCCTCGACGATGCAGCATCTGCGGCCGGACCCTTCACGTTTCCGTGGGATGCGCCGCTCTTCCCGCCGTTTCCGATGCAATTCCGGGATGCTTCCATCCTCACGGTCTGCTACCGGACCGACCCGGCGGCAATCGAGCGGCTGCTCCCTCCGCCGCTCGAACGCGTCGGCGACGTGGTGGTGGCGCACATATATCGCATGCCCGACGTCGACTTCGCGGGCTGCGTGCACGAGTGCAACGTCATGGTGGGCGCGCGGCTGGCCGCGGGCGGCGAGTCCGTCACTGGCGGGTACTCGATCGGCCTCTATCTCGACTCAGACGCGGGCGTTGCGCACGGCCGGGAGGTGCACGGTCAGCCGAAGAAGCTGGCGAAGCTGGTGCTCGAGACGCGCGGCGACCTGATCGTCGGCGAGGTGGAGCGCAACGGGATCACCATCCTGACCGCGACGACGCCGTTCAAGCAGCAACGCGCCGAGCCTGCGGAGATGCGGCGCCACTTCGATTTTGCGGAGAACATCAACTACAAGGTGATCCCGCACATCGACGGGACCCCCGCGATCCGCCAGCTGACCTCGCGACGACTGCAGGAGCTCGAGGTCAGCGAATGCTGGGTCGGGCCGTGCACGGTCGAGCTGCGACCGAATGCCCAGGCCCCGCTCTTCCGGCTTCCGGTGCTCGAGCCGCTCGAAGGGTATTTCTGGCGCGCCAACTTCACGCTTGTCGAGGGACGCGTGCTCTACGACTACCTGGCGCCGCCCGCGTGAGCGACTCCGGCTGCAGCGTGGTCGTCGCGACCGGCGTCCTCACCGACCTCGAAGTCGAGACAGCCCACCTCCGCGGACGTCCGGTCGACCTCCGGCTCCGCGTGCTGGACACGCCCGAGCAGGTCGCGCGCGAGACGGCCGCGGCAGACGCCGTCGTCGTGACGATCGAGCCCATGCCGCGAGCCTCCATCGAGCAACTCGGTCCCGGCGTACGCATCATCGCCCGCGCCGGCATCGGACTCGACGCGATCGACCTCGACGCCGCCAGGGAACGCGGCATCGCCGTCTTCCACACACCCGACTACGCCACCGAGGAGGTCGCGACGCACGCGGTCGCGCTGATCCTCGCGCTCAACAGAAAGCTGCTCGACGGCGATCGCGTGGCGCGCACCGAGTGGCGCGCGTGGTCCCAGCTGAGGCCGATCAGGCCCCTGAGCGAATTGACCGTGGGAGTCGTGGGCCTCGGGCGGATCGGCCGAGCGGTGATCGACCGGCTGCTCCCGTTCACTGCCAGCATCCTCGGATTCGACCCGTATGCGAGCGAGACGGTGCCCGGCGTCGAGACCGTCGGCACACTGGATGAGCTGCTGAGCAGGTGCGACGTGCTGACGCTGCATGTTCCGCTCACCGACGACACGAGAGGACTCATTGGCGCGAGGGAACTGGCGCTCCTCCGTCCAGGTGCGGTCGTGGTCAACGTCGCCCGCGGTGCGCTGATCGACCAGAAGGCGGTCGTGTCGGCGCTCGGCACCGGCCAGCTCGGTGGCGCCGGGCTCGACGTGCTCGTCGTCGAGCCGCCAGACCCTGGCGATCCGATTCTCACGGCTTCAGGAGTGATCCTGTCTCCGCACTTCGCCTGGTACTCCGAGGCGTCGAACCGGCGGATGCGCGAGATGGCCATCGACGGGCTCCTCGACTACCTCGCCGGCCGTGAACCCAGCGTCGGCCGGATCGCCGTCCGTCCGTGATCAACGAGTGCGGTGGGCCACGCGTCTGCCCGTTGCGGGATCCATTCCATGTCGTCAACGACAGCCAGCGAAGGGATGACGATGAATAACGCCGCGATGTTCGACCTCACGTCCAGGGTCGCCGTCGTCTCGGGGGCGGCCGGTGGCCTCGGATCCGCGATCTGCGAAGGTCTCGCCGCAGCCGGAGCCGACATCGTGCTCCTCGACCTGGACGCCGAGACGCTCGCCACCGCTGCGGCGGCCGTCGAAGCGCAAGGCAGGCAGGCGTTGTCGATCGAGGTCGACGCTGCGGACGAGGCCGGCGTCGACGCCGCGTTCGCCCAGATCGACGAACGCTTCGGCAAGGTCGACATCCTCGTCAACCTGCCCTTCGCGACGATCTCCGGGGCACCTCAGAACCTTTCGCTCGACGACTGGAACTCGGCCTTCCGGAGCAACGTCACGACCTACTTCCTGTGCTGCCGCCAGGCGGCGCGGCGCATGATCGACAGCGGCAACGGCGGAGCGATCATGAATATGTGCTCGATCGCGGGCACCTCCGCGCTCGGGCGCGGATCGTTCGCCTACAGCGTCGGCAAGGGCGCCGTCGCCATGCTGACGAAAGAGATGGCGATTGAGTGGGCACACCACGGCATCCGTGTAAACGCCATCCAGCCGTGCCAGTTCCTGACCCCCGGCCTCAAGCTCGCGATCGTGGCGCGCGGGCGGGGGGACCTGATGGACAAGTTTCTCTCCGGGATTCCCCTCAACCGACTCGGCGAGCCGCACGAGATGGTGGGCCCTGTGCTCTTTCTCGTGTCCGACGCGGCGGCGATGGTGACAGGGGTCCTGCTGCCGGTCGACGGCGGCAATCTCGCGTTCAACGCGGGCGGGACGAAGGACTGACGTGATGACGATGCATGCCGCCACGATCCGAGAGGCGACGTCATGAAGCTGCTGATCCTGGGTGGCACGCGTTTCGTGGGGATCCACGTCGCACGCTCGCTCGTCGCGGCCGGCGCAGACGTGACGCTGCTGCATCGCGGCGTCACGAACGCCTCGATCCCCGGGGCCCGATTCGTCGTGGGCGACCGTTCGCAGCCGGATGGTCTCGCCGGCCTTGGCTCCGAACGCTTCGATGCCGTGCTCGATATGTCGGCCTATTTCTCCGATTGGACGCGCACCGCTGCGGAGGCCCTGTCCGGCCGCGTCGCGCACTACGTCTTCATCTCGAGCGGCGCCGTCTATCGCCCATCTGCGGAGCTGCCGTGGCCGGAGACGACGCCCTTCGGCCCGATACCGATCTGGGGTCGCTACGGCGAGGAGAAGATCGCCTCGGAACGACTCCTCTGGGACGCCCATGCGGGCGGCCGGTTCGCTGTCACAGCCTTCCGCTTCCCCTTCATCCTCGGGCCTGGAAACTTCGCCGATCGCGAGTCCTTCGTCTTCTCGCGGTTGGAGGCGCGACGGCCGATTCTCCTGCCGGACAACGGAATTGCTGTCAATCAGTTCGTATACGTCGCCGATGTCGCCCGAGCGCTGGTGGCGGCTCTCGAGCGGCCCGACCGCAGTGGAGGAGAGGCCTATAACTGCACCCACGCCAGCGCCATCACGAACCGCGGCTGGGCCGAGCTCTGCGCCGAGGTCGCCGGCCAGGAACCATGGCTCGTGCCGATCGACGAGCACGCACTCGGCGTCGCTTCCGAGACGGTCGATCTAACCGACATCGTCTTCCCGTATCCGGCGGCGCACTACGCACTGGACGGCTCGAAGCTCACCCGCGATCTCGGAGTGGAGATGAGGACGGGTAACCGGCGGATGCTCGAGGAGTACTGGAACACATGGGATCAGGTCCCTGACCGCAATCCACGGCGCTATGCCCGGGAGGACAAGGCCCTCGCGGCCCTCAACCTCGTCGGCGCCACGCAGTTGAAGTAGCGCTCGCCGTCTTCGATGCGTGCCGGGCTCGGCGACCCCAAGCTCCGACCACGTAGAGGCTTCTGCTCAGGGACCTTGCCCCCGTTACCGCCTCTTGTCACGATCTGGTGAGAAGGATGGGGCTCGAGATCATCGGCAGGGAGGACGACCTCGCGCTAGTCGATGCGTTCATCGGCAACGCGGAGGGAGGGCCTGCCGCGCTCGTGCTCGAGGGCGAGGCTGGGATGGGCAAGACGACGATCGTTCGTGCGGCCCTCGGACGGGCCGCCGCGGCCGGTTTACGTGTGTTCGCGGCCCGGCCGGCTGCGGGTGAGGCCGAGCTTCCGTATGTCGGTCTCGCCGATCTGCTGGCGACCGTGAGGAGGGACTTCCTCGCGGAGCTACCGGGTGCGCAGCGGTATGCAGTCGAGGCGGCGCTGGTTCGAGGGGGATCAGGCGCGGTGGTCGACTCGCATGCCCTTTCGCGTGCGGTGCTGGAACTGTTTCGGTTCGAGGCCGCCTCGGGGAACCTCGTGATGGTCGTAGACGACGTCCAGTGGTTGGATCGGCCGACCGTCGCCGCGCTTACGTTTGCGCTGCGGCGGATGGGCTCGCTGCCGGTTCGTCTGCTGGTCGCGATGCGGACGGGCGGGAGCCGCGCTGAGCTCCCCTTCGGGCTGTCCGACTGGGACGACGTGCGCCGGGTCGAGGTGGGCGCGCTATCGGCGACCGAGCTGGGTGCGTTGCTGGCGCCGCGTCTGGGAGAGCAGCTGCCGCGGCCGCGTCTGGAAGCGCTTCGGCGCGCGTCGGGCGGCAATCCGATGTTCGCGCTCGAGCTCGCGCGCCAGGCCGACTCGGCGAAAGCGGTCAGCCGTACCTCGACGCTGCCGTTGGTCCTCGAGGAACGGCTGCGGACGCTGGATCCGAACACTCGCACGGCTCTCACGGTCGCCGCGGCGGCGCTGCAGCCGTCGGCGGATCTGTTGCTGCGCGCCGGAGTCGGGCGAGCCGAGCTCCGGTCGGCGCTCGCGTCGGGAATCCTGGAGGTCGATGGCGAGCGCTTGTCATTCGCGCATCCGTTGCTCGGTGCGGCTGCGTATCAGCTGCTGTTGCCGGACGAGCGTCGCCAGATCCATGCGCGGCTTGCCGCGGCGAGCTTGGACGCCGTGGAACGCGGCCATCACGTGTCGCGCTCGGCCGTCAAGCCAGACGAGTCCACGGCGCAGATCCTGGACGATGCTGCCGAGGCGGCGGCAAGCCTCGGTGACCATGCCGCTGCTGCCGAGTTCCTGGTCCGCGCTGCGGAGCTCTCCCTCGATCCGATCGCCGAACCGGTGCAGATGCGGGAGGTCCGAGCCGCGGAGGAGCTCCAGCTGTCCGGGGACGTCGAGGCGGCGGCGAGGCTCGCCCGGAGCCTGGTCGGGCGGCTTCCACCGGGCGTCACTCGGGCACGGGCCAGGTGGACTCTGGTGTCGTGCACGGTCGGTTCGGGCATGTCGTATGAGGACGTACTGGCCGAGCTTGCCCTGGCGCTCGAGGACGCCGAGGCCGACGACGCGACGAGCGCACAGCTACACGTCGAGATGGCGGAGACCTGCGCCGGCATGGGTCGCCTCGAGCAGTCGCTGGGCCATCTTCATACAGCGATCGAGCTCGCCAAGCGTGCAGGCGCGACCGCCGTTCAAGCCGTGGCGCTCGGCTACGTCGGACTCTTCGGATGCCTGCTCGGTCGAGACACGGCCGATTCGGCGCGTCGCGGTCTCGCGCTGTGGGACGAGTCAATCGGCTCGTCCATCGCCTACTCGCCGCGGATGTCGCTCGCCGAGGTGTGCATCTACGCCACCGAGTTCGCTGAAGCCGAGCGGCTGTACCGGGAGGAGATCGCGATGGCCGAGGAGCTCGGCCTCGAGGCCGTGGAGGTGATCGCCCGATCTCATCTCGCCGAGGCGCAGCTGCGGGCGGGACGGTGGTCGGCGGCTCTTTCCAATGCACGACTCGCTGTCGCACACGCGCGCCAGGCAGCCCACCCGCAGATCGTCACCGGCGTCCTGTACGCCCTCGCGATGGTCGAGGCCCTGCTGGGACACCACGAACATGCCCGGGCGCGTGCAACGGAGGCGCTCGCCGCAGCCGAGGCGACCGACGATTTCTGGCATACGCTCAACAATCGGTCGGTACTCGGCCTCGTTGCGCTCGCCGAAGACGACCCCGAGGGTGCCGTCGCGGCGCTCGAGCCGGCCTGGTCGTTGATGCTCGAGCGCGGCCTGGGCGACCTCTCGATTTTCCCCGTTGCCCAGGTGCTGGGTGAAGCACTCGTGGCGGTCGGACGCCTCGACGACGCCCTGGCGGTGGCCGAGACCCTCCTCGCCTCTCCCGTCGGAAAGCGCCCTTGGTGCCAGGCGATGGCGAGGCGCTGCACCGCGCTCGTTGCCTCCGCCCGCGGCGACCATTCCGGCGCCCGGCTCGCGATCGAAGCGGCGCTCCAGGCGCACATCGAGCTCCCCGAGCCGTTCGAGCACGCCCGCACGCTCCAGCTCAGCGGTCGCGTCGAGCGCAGCGCGCGTAACTGGGGCGCGGCCCGAGCCGTGCTGGTTGATGCGCTGGAGCGCTTCGATGCCCTCGGTGCCGGCGGCTGGGCGGACAGGACCGCAGCCGACCTCGCCCGACTTCCCGGCCGGCGGCCGGCTGACGCGCACGAGCTGACGACGCGCGAGCGTGAGATCGCGGAGCTCGTCGCCGGTGGCCTTGCCAACAAGGAGATCGCCACGCGCCTGTTCGTCAGCCTGCGCACGGTGGAGGCGACTCTCACCAAGGTGTACGCCAAGCTCGAGGTGCACTCACGCACCGAACTCGCCGGCCGGCTCGGTCGGCCCGGAAACGCATAACCGGCGCTGGCGCAGCCCGACCGTCGCTCGAATCTCTGTGGATTCCCACAATTGAAGGTGAGAGCCGCCGAGGCCTAGCGTCGTCGGCATGGAAACGCTCGCCTACTACACCCTCGAGCTCGCGCGCCCCGCCGGCGGTTGGGGTCAGCTCACGCAGCTGACCAGACACGCGAGACAGGTCAGCGAGCAGATGCAGGCCGAGGGCATCCCGGTGCGCTTCCTGCGCTCCATCTTCGTTCCCGAGAGCGATGCGTGTTTCTACCTGTACCAGGCCATTTCGGCTGACGCAGTGCTCGAGGCCGCCGAGCGCGCCGCGGTGGCGTTCAACGGGATCAACGCGGCAGACGAGAGTCCGGCGAAAACAGTCGGCGGCTCGTTAACCCTAGAGGAGGGGAAATGAAGAGGAAGACGATTCGACTCACGACCTTGCTCACCCTCGTGGGCATGCTCGCAGTGGCCGCGACCACGTCGCTGTCGGTGGCGTCGCCGACGACGCGGAAGGCCACGGCGGTGCCACCGGATGCGGTGCTGACGTGGAACACGTACGCGGTGAATGCGGTGCGTGCGTCGACACCGACGAAGGTGCAGACCGACGGCATGGTCTACATGTCGTACGTGCAGGCGGCGGTGTACGACGCGGTGACGAAGCTCGAGGGCCGCTATCAGCCGTACCACGACTTCACGTTCACGGTTGTCCCGAACGCGTCGGTGCAGGCGGCGGTCGCGGCGGCGACGAAGACGATCCTCGACAACTATCTGCACGACCAGCAGCCGACCGTCGACGCCGAGTACAACGCCTATCTCGCAACGCTCACGGGCGACGTCGCCGACGGCGTGGCGCTGGGCGAGGCGTCCGCCAACGACATCATCGCGCTCCGCACCGGCGACGGCCTCAACGCGGCGACGCCGAGCTACGGGCAGATCGGGCCGATCCTGCCCGGCCAGTGGCAGCTGCAGCCGAACCAGACGGTGCAGACGCCGTGGCTCGCCACGTTCCGGCCGTTCCTGCTCGAGCGGCCCTCGCAGTTCCGGGCGCAGCCGCCGCCCGCGCTGACGAGCAGGCTGTACGCGAAGGACCTCAACGAGACCGAGGCGTATGGCGCGCTGAACAGTTCGGTGCGCACCCCGGAGCAGACCGCGATCGCGTTCTTCTGGGTCGGGAACAACATCAACCAGTACAACCTCGCGATGCAGAGCATCGTGGCCCAGCACGGGATGGATCTCGTCGACGCCGCGCACCTGCTCGCGATGGGGGAGATCGTCACCACCGACGCCGGGATCGCCTGCTTCGACTCCAAGTTCTACTACCAGTTCTGGCGGCCGATCACGGCGATCCAGAACGCCGACAAGGACGGCAACCCCGACACCACGGCCGACCCGACGTGGCAGGCGCTGCTAGGTGTGCCGGGCCATCCCGAGTACCCGTCCCAACACGGCTGCTTCACCGCGGCCTTCAGCGACGCGCTCGCGGCGGCGCTGCACACCAACCACCTCGACGTCACCATGATGGGCGGGCAGGGCGGCAGCCCATTGCTCACCACGAGCCAGCACTTCGCCACCGTCAACGACATACAGAAGCAGGTCGTCGACGCGCGCGTCTGGCTCGGCTTCCACTTCCGCAACTCCGTCAGGCAGGGCGAGAAGCTCGGCAACAACGTCGCCGACTGGGAACTCGAACGCTACTTCCAGCCTGCCCCGTAAACCGCAACCCGGGCTCATCGACGAGTGGCCCACCTTCGCGTGGGCCACTCGCGTTCTGACGTTCTTTCGTGGGTGCTCCAACCTCCTAGGCGTTCCTCGTGTCCGTACTCGACGTATATTCGCGCCGTGGCTGTCGGCATGGACGAAGCGCTCGCACCCTTCATATCTCGGTGGCGTCACGATGACTTCGTCGAGCGCACGATTGCCTGCTATCTCGTGTTCCCACACGAGCCGGGCTGAGCCATGATGGCGCGACCGACGCCGGATGCGCTTGCGGCTCTGGGCTCCCTGCTCGGCCGACACGACTACACCGACGAGGCAGTTCGCTCGCGCCTGTATGTCGACGACACGTATATCCATCCGCACGAGTCGTTCGTGTACAACAAGCGACTCGGAGGCGACCGGCTCTCCGAGCTGATCCGACTGTTCCTACTGCACGATTGGCTCGACTTCGAGCGCGCGCAGCGGGCGTTGTCTGGGCTTGACCTGGATCAGCTCGACGGTCTGCTCTCTCGCGAGGATGGGGGTGTGCGCTCGGCAGTGGCCGTGCAGCCCTGGCGTGGTCTGCTCGTGGCCCATGACTGGGGAGGCAGCGACATGGCACGAGAGCACGTGATCGGGGCTTCGGCGATCACCGGTCTACTCGCAGATCTGACGCCGCGCAGCCGGGTTGGGTCCGCGCTCGACGTGGGGACTGGCTCAGGGGCTCAGTCGCTGTTCGCGTCGAAGCACGCTGCTCTGACCATCGCGACGGATCTGAATCCACGTGCGTTACAGCTCGCCGAGTGGGCTCTCGCATTGAACCAAGCGCGCGGGGTGGAACTACGCGAAGGCGACCTGTTCGAGCCGGTCGACGGAGAGCAATTTGACCTCGTCGTCTCGAATCCGCCGTTCATCGTCTCTCCCGACAACACGTACCTGTATCGCGACGGCACGTCGCAGTCCGACGGCGTCTCGCAGACGATCGTCGAGCAGGTGCCGCAATTCCTGGGCGACGGCGGATTCGCCTGCATCCTGTATCAGAGCAGGGTGGCGTACGGGGAGGACTGGGACGAGCGGCCCCGCAGATGGGTCGAAGGGCGCGGCTGCGACGCCTGGATCCTCCAGTTGCCCGGCAATCGCGACGCGCTTGGCTACGCGGTCGGCTGGAACAGGCCGCTCCGCGACCACGATCAGGCGCAGTTCGAGGCTACCGTCGACCGCTGGGTGCGGGCGTTCGCCGACTCGAACACCGCGCGCATCGCTTCTGGCGCGATCGTCCTGCGCAAACGATCAGGTTCGAACTGGACTCGGGTCGATGAGGCGCGAACGTATCCGGCGGCCCAAGCCGGTCGCCACCTCGAGCAGCTCTTCGCAGGACAGACACTCGTCGCTGCGCTCCCGGACGACCGCGACCTCCTCGAGCTCGTGGTCTCTCCCCACGATGGACTGCGTCTCGACCAGACCGAGGCCGAAACTCCGAACGGCGCCGAGCTTCTCGCCGCCAGGCTCAGGATCAAGGACGGCGTACCGCTCAATCCCAGGGTCGACGCGGCAACGATCGAAGTTGTCCGCAGGCTCGACGGCCGCCGGCCGTTGCGAGCGCTCCTGCCAGACGACGGCGCCACGACGCGCGCGTTGCCGGCGATCCGCGACCTGATCGGAGCAGGCTTCCTCCACGCCCGTGCGGGTGGCGGGTCGCGCGCCTAGCTCAGCGCGGCGCTCGACAAGGTCACACGCCTCTGGCGGCGGTTCCGAGAAGGATCAGCTGTCTGCCGTTCGCTGGGAACTCATGCCTCCTTCTGGGCTTTCAAGTCGTACTTGAAGAAGACCCCGGCATCGAGCGAGCCGTCAGCCTTCTGCGGCTTGTACTCCACATTCACCTTGTTGCCGCCGACGACCTTGTCGGTCGCGTCGTCGGGAAGTTCGAGATCGAACAACTCCTCGGACTCCGCTCCCGCACGCTCTACATCCTCGTTCGCGTCGCTCATTGCGCGCCTCCTCTCGTCATGCCCCGAAGGATCATTCAACCGCCAGATGTGTCGGTGGCTCAGACCTCCTCGGCGGCTTCAACCTCGAGATCCTCTACTTCGAGGTCGTCCACGGCCTCAGGCACGGAGTTCTTCCCATCAGCCATGGTGCGGAGTGTGCGCGCAGGCAGTCGCCCTGTCAATCGCCTGCCGTGGCCCGACGGGCCACGGCGGTGCGATCGCCCGTAGGACTGCGCGCCGCGCATATTCGACGCGCCCGTGCGTCTCTCAGTCGTCGGCTCCGTGGCCGTTGCGTGCTCCTCAGAGTCGAACGTGATCGAGAGCACCTTGCGAATGGGCCGGG
Organism: uncultured Actinomycetes bacterium; assembly: GCA_963717155.1. Lineage (GTDB taxonomy): Bacteria > Actinomycetota > Thermoleophilia > Gaiellales > JALYLC01. The sequence continues at coordinate 4,656,134 of OY970326.1, read as the reverse complement.
CAGGTCTCGAACCGGATCGCGGCCGTGACGGACATGCGCGCTACGGAACGGCTTGTCGAGCTCCAGCGCCGCGGCGACACGCTCGTGCGCAGCCCTGACGTGCAAGCAGTCGCGACTGCGGCCTTTCGCTGGTTCGACGAGTCCCGCGGCCTCGAACGTGGCGCTGATGACGAGCTCGCGCGCCCGGGTCGCAGGCTCGGCGCATTCGTACGGCCGAGCGAGGCAGGCGGCTAGTTTTGCGGCGGGGGAGGCTTGACCGGTGGCTGGTGGAGCATGTCGTAGACGGTCGTGCCTCGGGATTCCGCCTCGCGCGCCGCTATGACCCCGCCGCCCTTGACCTGCGCGGCTTCCTCGGCGCTTACCTCGATGTCCGGTATGGCCTCCTCGGCGACAGGCTCGACCGACTTGTCTTCTGGAGTGCCCACGATCGTCCTTTCGTCGAGTGGGCAACGATTATGAAGGTCTCGACTCTACGGCGCTGACACGATGCGTTGACAGGGTTACCTCGCCGAGAGCAAACTCCGCGCTATGGATGACGAGACGCGCGCAGCGCAAGAGCCCAATGGTGACGCCGACGTAGAGGACCTCGACGTCACGAGCGAGGACGCCACCGAGGAGGTCAAGGGCGGCTTCCGGGCTATCCGGAGTACGTCTAGGGGCTTTCCGTCGATCGAAGGGACCGACGAACCGGCGCAGTAGCAACCCATTCGTTTCCGGGCTGGTCTGCTGGACGCGGACCAAGGTTGCATGTCATGGAGACACTTTCCCTGCGTGCGCTCGCCGACGAGTGCGGCGTGACCGCGACAACGATCGCGCGGACTGGACTTCGAAGTATGCCCGGGCAGGTCTCGAACCTGCGACCTTGGGATTAAAGCCGCACGGACTGGTCTCGGCATGGTTCGGCCTTGGCGGGAATTACCGGCAAGCGGACAGTTTCGCGTGTCGAGAGGCCCCTGCAGTTTCGGCTGGTCTCGGCGGGTCTTGTTGACCCCCTGTTGGCCCGCAGACGAGCCCGTCGGCTCCGGCCAGGCACCAGGAGTAGTCGCGAGACGCCGTCGCGGTCAAGGCAGGTCGCGCGAAGCGGGTGACGAGCGCTCGCAATGTTGCCGAGACCGTTCGCGCGTGTGACTATCGGAGTCCTGTGAAGATCCTCATCGCCACGTGGCAGGGCGGGGGTGCGAGTCAACCTGCGGTCGGGTTAGGGCGGCTCCTGGCGGAGCGCGGCCATCGGGTACGGATCTTCGCGCCGGCGGTCTACGCTCCGCGCGTCGCGGCGTCGGGTTGTGTGTTGCGTGGGTTCCCGGCGGAAGTCGAGTTCGATCCGGCTCTAGGGCGCCAGATGGAGGATCAACGCGCCCATCTCGGTCGGATCTTCTTGGGACGGGAACTCCCAGATGCGGTTGCTGCCGACCTCGCACGCGAGCCCGCGGATGTCATCGTCGTCGACTACCTGCTGCGGTCGCTCGTAGGGCTTGCCGAACAACTCCCGATCCCACATGCGCTGCTCATCCACACGATGTACCGCTTCCACGGCGGCGCGAATGACGACGAGGATACGCGGCGCCGATTGCATAAGCCGGTCAATGCCAGCCGGTCGGAACTCGGGCTCGCTCCGCTTCCAATCGGCCCGGACTCGGTCACCGTCGCGCTTGCCCGGCGAGCCGAGGCCTGCCTGATCGTCATGCCACGTGTGTACGACGATTGGCCCGATCCACCTGAGAACGTCGCCCACGTCGGCCCGATCATGGAAGAGGCGCCGGGCTCGGCATGGGAATCGCCGTGGCCGCCCTCCGACCGTCGCCCGCTCATCGTCGTCAGCATGGGCACCACGTACATGCGCCATGAGGAAGTGCTCGATCGCGTCGTCCTCGCTCTCGGCGATCTGAACGCTCGCGTGCTCGTTCTAACCGGTCTGGAGCTTGCGCCCGAGGAGCTGGCGTTTCCGCCGGGAGTCGAGGTCCGACGCTACGTGCCGCATGGAGCGGTGCTGCCAGGCGCCGAGCTCGTCGTGACCCACGCCGGGATGGGAACATTGATGGCGGCATTCTCGGCAGGCGTTCCGGTCGTGTGCTTGCCCCTCGGCCGCGACCAAACAGAGAACGCCGGCCGGGTTGAAGAGCTCGGCCTCGGCCTCACGGTGCGACACGATGCCACCCAGACAGAGATCCGCGAGGCGACCGCGGAAGCGCTCGCGTCCGCGGCGCTTCACGACCGGGCTCGGCTGATGGCGTCAGTGATCCGAGGCTACGGCGGAGGCGCGATCGCCGTGACGCTACTCGAGCGGCTACAGCGGATGCGTGTTGCGACCTAGGTCGCAACACGCACCTTCCTCCTCAGTGTCCCGAGCCTCGATGAACGCTGATCGTGCCCTGGTAACAGGTGCCATCGGGAGACTCCGTGCAGGAGACCGTGTCGAATTCCACATGCACGCGTGCCCCCCTCAGGTATCCGTCTACGACGCGACCGTCGAGCACGGCCTTACCTGTTGTGGAAGCGGCCCATCCACCTTCGACGTGCGCGGTAAACGACTGGGACGCGTCAGGGGCGATGACGATGTAGACCGCCGAGATCTGAACCCGGCCGCTGGCATCCGGAGTGGCCGTGTAAACGGCTCCCCCGAACTTGCCGACGATGTCGCCGCCGACGACGCCCACGAAGTTCGGGAACGGGGCGGTCCACTTCTTGTACGTGAGCTCGAGGCCGTCATGCTTTCCGCGATGCCCACGGCCGCCGTACGCCTGACTCGCAGTGGCGGAGCCTCCCGCCACCGCGACTGCGAGAATCAGTGCGACGAGACGTTTCATCCTGGCTCTCCCTCATTGTCGGGACCTTCCTGCCCGGACGACAACTCGTCGGCCGTCGCGTCGGCGGTCCTTTGGCTGCCTTCGAGTCTGCGGCCTGCCGGGCACGGCGCCTATTGAGGAGATCCACAGTGTTTGCGACTGCGAGTCGCGTCCAGCGAAGCGGTCAGAGCTCGCGCAAGCGGGCGCCGAGGGCCGTGCGAGAGCGGATCTCAAGCTTGGCGTAGATCTTCGAGAGGTGCGCTTCGACCGTGCGTACGGTCACGACGAGCCGCGAGGCGACTTCCTTGTTGGAGAGGCCGCTCGCAACGAGCTCGGCAACGCGCCGCTCCGACGCGGTGAGCGTTGCGCCCGCAGGCGAACGACCGCCCAGCCGGGACAGCTCCTCGACGGCGCGGCAGACCCAGAGCCTGGCTTCCAGCTCGGCGAACTGAAGGCGGGCGGCATCAAGCGTTGCGCGCGCCTCGCTTCGGTGGCGCGCCTGCCGTTGCAGCCGGCCGAGGAGGAGCAGCTTGCGGCCGTGCCGGAATGGGGACGGCGGCGATGGGGCGGACCGGATGAGCTCGATCGCCCGCTCGAGGTTGCCCTCGCCGGCGACGACGCACGCCTCGAGCACAGGCAACTCGGCGGCGTCGGCCGGCAACGCGGACATCACCTCGCGCGCTCGGTCGAGGTCGCCGACGGCGCTGAGCGCCTCGACGGCGTCGAGGGCGGTGCGGCCACCGGCGCAGGTCCACCACCGCCTCCAGCCGTCGGCCGGCACACGGCGGTAGAACGTAGCCGCCTCTGCGAGGTTACCCAGAGAGAGCTCGAGCAGGCCGCGCGTGCCGAGTGCGTCGTTGACGGACACGGCCAGCCAGACCCGCTCGGCAAGCTCGAGCGCCCTGCCCATCTGCGCGCGCGCGATCTCGACCTCGCCGAGCAACACCGCGGCCGCCGCTCCATGCACGAGCCCCTCGCACGTCGCGTAGGGCCTACCCGCCTGCTCACCCTCCACCAGCAAGCGGTCTGCATGCGCCGCGGCGACCCTAAAGCGCCCGGCAGCGAGCTCGACGACGGCCAGCAGCCTGAGCAGGCCCTGCTGCGCGTAGACCGAGTCGAGCTCCCCTCCCTCCGCCAGCCACTTCTCGAGTTGTGAGCGCGCCTCGTCGATCCGGCCATCGCGGAGCAGCGCTCGCGCCAGTACCTCTCTCGGCTCGGGCTGCACGGGCCAGCCGCTACTCGTGCCGCTTTGCGGCAGCGCTTGTGCGCGTGCGATCAGTGGCCAAGGCGAGCGGTCGCAGGTGACTTCCCAGTAGGCGCTGAACCAGAGCGCATCCGGGAGTGTCACACCGTCCCCCGACTCGGATTCGCTCAGGTACGCCCGCCCGAGCTCGCCGGCACCAATGCTGTCACCGCAGCAGTCGCGGAACCCGGCGAGCGACATCGCAACTTCGAGCCGAACCTCAGGATCCTCGGCCTCGGCCAGAGCGCGCTCGAGCACCGGAAGAGGTGCGCGGAAATCCGTCGACGCAAGACGCAGGGCCATGTGCACGAGAGCACGCTGGCGGAGCCGCCCGGGTGGGAGCCGATCCACATTCGCCGCGAGCAGCGACCCGCCGACGTCGCTGTTCCCGGCACGCAGTTGGGCGATCCCAGCCTCAACGAGACGCCTCCTGGCCTCGGGCTGCCACTCAGCCCCGGTCAGGCTCGCGGCGAGCTCCCAAAGTTCGGCGGCAGCCACCAGAGCGCCGCGGCGCCCGGCACCCTCCGCAGCCCGCGCCAACTCGACAGCAATGGCCTCGTCCGGGCCATCAGCGCCGAGCGCGAGGTGCCTGGCCCGCCCTTCCGGCTCGACTATCCATCCGGCGATCTCTCGGTGGAGTGCCCGCCGCTCACTCGCGTCGAGCAAGGACGCCGCCGCCTCCGCCAGTAGCGGATGAGAGAACCGCGGCGCGCCGTCGCGAGACTCCACCACTCCCGCCTCGACCGCAGGCTCGAGGCTCGCGCCCGAAGCGACACTCCCCGCTAACGCCAGCTGGGCCAAAGTACGCCGAGTCGCGTCCGGCAGCACACGCAATCGACCCGCCGCCAACTCCTGCAACGACTCCGGCAATACCAGAGCACCACTCGAGCGATTCGCGCGGGCGAGCTCGAGTGCGTAGAACGGATTCCCACCAGCCACCTCGTGCAGGCGCCGCAACGCCGCGGGCGGCCAGACGGCGTCCAGTCGCTCAGCCAGCAACCTGTGAAACGCGGTCAGCGTCATCGGCCCCACCGCGAGCTTCGCCAACGGAAGATGCAGTGGCAGCCCACACCCCGTTCGTGCCGCAACAAGCATTCGGACCGACGAGGCTCTGCGCAGCGCGAACTCGAGTGCCGCCGCACTCGCCGCGTCAACCCACTGCGCGTCATCGATCGCGAGCATTACCGGCCCGTCCTCTGCGACCGCGCCGAGGATGTTGCGGATGGCAATGCCGACGACACGAATCTCGGTGACTTCATCGGAATCGGAGACCATCAGCACCCGCTCGAGCGCGCGACGCTGAGGCGGCGGCAAGGCCGCGAAGGCCTCGTCGCCGACCGGCTCGAGCAGATCACCGAGAACGGCAAATGAAAACGGCTGCTCTGCCTCGGCCGGCGCAGCCGTGAAGACCTGACAGCCAGACACCCGCGCCAGCTCGACGCCCGCCCGCCACAGGGTCGTCTTCCCGATCCCAGCCTCGCCCTCGAGCAGCAAACTACCGGTGGCCTCTAGCCCGCGGTCGATCTGCCCCAGCTCCTCCGTCCGCCCGATGAGCCCAACCTGCGACTGCCCCTCGACGTTCGCCGAATCCACGCACGGAGTATGACCTTCCGTGGTGACCGCGTCCTGCCCGGCGAGCACCTTGCGGACAGTCGCCGGCCACCACATCTCGCCGCCGTGCGCTGTCGGCACGCCGTCGTGTGTGACGGCGTCTAACGATCACGCTCAGCGACGGCCGAGCACACTCAGCCGCGAGCTCTCGCGCTGTGCCTCGAGGCCGGCGCCGGCGTCGAGATCGAACCCCGTCAGCTTGTCGTGTTGACCCTTACGTTGACCTCTCCAGCGGATCGGCCTTCCACGACCGATGCTTCGTGGAACTCAAATACGACATGAGCAGGTATTTGTTCGCATGGGCCGGGCAGGTCTCGAATCTGCGACCTTGGGATTAGAAGCCGCACGTACTGGTCTCGGCACAGTTCGGCCGCGACGGGAATTGCCAGCACTCGGCCTACTTCGGCGGCCCGGGAACCACTGGCGTTTCGGCCGGTCTCGGTGGGTCTTGTTGACCCCCTGTTGACCCTTCAGATGATCGCTTCGGTGATCCAGTCGATTGAAGCCGGCCACCACTTCATGCGGCGTCGGCACACCGCGCCGCCGACCGCGTCAACGCCGGCCTCGCCGGGAGGGGCTCGTCGCCCAAGGACCCGCGACGGGCCCTCCGCGCACCTCAGCGGGCAAGTTGCCCGTTTCCGGCATCGCGTGCGACACTCTGCTGCACGCGGACCGTTCGTCGCGTTGGCGGGAGCTACCCGCAGCGCTCGGCGAACCGCTCGGCTCGCTCGTGCTCCGACGACAAGGCAACGAAATGAAATGGCCAGCCAAGAGTGTCTGCGCGATGGCCATCATGGTGGGATCTCTGCTCGCTCTGCCCGCCACATCCGCCCCCGCGCGGCCGGCAAGCGCGGCGCGCCCGGCGGGCAGTCCCTCGACCGACAAGCTCGCGCAGATCCTGGCGCGCGGAACGCTCATTCTGTCCACCGACCCCGCGTACCCCCCGCAGTCGTACCTCGTGAAGGGAGCCAAGCGGGCGGCGAACTCCAAGTGCGCGGCGAACCAGATGACGGCAAACCAGATGGCCGGCTATGACGCAGACACCAGCAAGTTCGTCGCGCAGGGCCTCGGGGTTGAGGCTTGCTTCGTCACGCCGACGTGGAGCGAGCAGATCAGCGGGCATTGGAACGACCGCTGGGACCTGTCCATCGCGTCGATCGGGATTACGCGCGAGCGCATGACCCGCCTCTATTACACGCGGCCCTACTCCGCCGAGGCCGAGCGCTTCTTCATCCGCTCGAGTTCGAAGATAGAGACGGTTCAGCAGTTGTCGGGCAAGCGACTCGGTGGCTGCGCCGGATGCTTCGCCCAGTCCTACATCCAGAGGGACCTCGACTTGCCGGGGCAGAAGGTCACGTTCCTGGTCGACCACGCGAGGTTCGTCGGTTACGACCTCGAGCGCAACGGCCTCGCAGATGTCGCCCGGGGGAAGCTCGCCGCGTTTCTGTGCGGCGTGGCCGTCGGTGGACGGGCAATCGCCCAAGGCCTACCACTCAAGCCCGTCGGAGGCGATCAGTACGTCGCCTACATCGCGGGGGCTGTCGATCGCTTCTCCGGCTTGAGTGTCGCCACGTTCATCGCAAAGGTCGACACAATCATCGCCCGCCTGCAGACCCAGGGCACGCTGCGCCGTCTATCCGTGAAATACTTCGACACCGACTTCGCCACCAGAGCGAGCAATTTCGACGTGGCCCGTCTCGGGCAGAAGATCACTTGAGCGCCCGCCGCGCTCAGTCTCGGAAAGTTCGGGCAAGTGATGGGAGCCATGCTCGCGGCACTCACGTTCCGTGGCGCGGACGTATCGCTGCAGTTGACGCCTGGAGTTGAACCACGGCCGCGAGGACTCGCCCACTCTCCGGAAGCGCCAGCCAACCTAGGCCTCTGCCGCCCGCTCCGAAGCCGTTTCCGCCGTACCGGTGTCCCGTCCGTTCGCGAGGTCGTCGAAGAACCTGACGCCGGGCATGTCGCCCTCGAGGTGATGCACGTACACCGCGAGCGTGAATGCGGGGCTCGAGTGGCCGAGGAACGTCTGCACGGCCTTCACGTTCCATCCCTCGCGAAACAGCCGGCTCCCACAGGTGTGGCGAAGCGTGTGCCAGGACACCCACGGTACGCCTGCCTTTCGCACCGCAGGCTTGAGGACGCGGCTCGCGAGGTTCGCCGGATCAAGGCTGTTGTTGACCCCCTCGTTGACCCCCTGGCCGAATCGGCCCTTCGGCGCCAGTCGAGATTTTGTGGGAGTGCGGCGCTTTACAGGTAATTTGCGGGATGGGCCGGGCAGGTCTCGAACCTGCGACCTTGGGATTAAAAGTCCCCCGCTCTACCAGCTGAGCTACCGGCCCTGAAACGGCATCATGCCGCGATGCGCATCTGCTTGATGATCGAAGGGCAAGAGGGCGTCACTTGGGACGACTGGGTCGCGCTCGCGAGAGCCTGCGAACAGAGCGGGCTCGAGGGGTTGTTCCGCTCCGACCACTACTCCTCGGTGTTCGGTGCCGAGGGGCGCGGGTCACTCGACGCGTGGGCGACGCTCACCGCGCTCGCCGCATACACCGAGCGCATCCGGCTGGGGACCATGGTGTCGCCTGCGACCTTCCGGCACCCCTCCGAGCTCGCCAAGGTCGCCTGCACGGCCGACCACGTATCGGGCGGGCGCATCGAGCTCGGGCTCGGGTCCGGCTGGTCGGAGACGGAGCATCGCGCCTACGGGTTCCCGTTCTACGACATGAAGACGCGCCTCGAGATCTTCGCCGAGCAGCTCGAGATCATCCATCGGCAGTGGACCGAGGACTCGTTCTCGTTCTCCGGCACGCACTACACGCTCGAGAGCTGCCGTGCCCTTCCCCGGCCGGTCCAGCGGCCGCGGCCGCCGCTGATCGTCGGCGGCCGTGCAACCGCCGGCACCGTCGGACCGGCCGTGCGCTTCGCCGACGAGTACAACACCGTCTCCACCCTCCCCGACGAGCTCCGCGAGCGGCGCGGCCGCATCGCCGCCGCCTGCGAGGCGGCCGGGCGCGACCCCGCGACGATGACGATCTCGCTGATGACCGGGCTGATCGTCGGTTCGGATCGCAGCGAGCTGCTCGAACGCGCCCAGCGGGTCATGCAACGCACGCACGCGCAGGGTGATCCCTCGGCGTACGTCGTGGAGCAGCGCGCGGCCGGCTGGATCGTCGGCACCGTCGAGGAGGTTGCCGAGCAGATGCGGGCGCTCGCCGCTGCGGGTGTCGACCGGTTCTTCATGCAGCACCTCGACCACAACGACCTCGACGCCGTGGAGCTGCTCGGCACCGAGGTCGCCCGCGCCGTGACCTGAGGTCAGCGAACGGCGAGCGCCGTGCGCTCGGCCCGCGCCAGCATGCCTTCGAGATCGCGCTCGAGATCGTCGGGATGCTCGATGCCGACCGAGATCCGGATGAGGTCGTCCGGCACCTCGAACCCCGAGCCTTCGAGCGACGCGTGCGTCATCGCACCCGGGTGCTCGATCAGGCTCTCGACGCCACCGAGACTCTCGGCGAGCGACCACACGCCGGTGTCCGTCAACGCCTGGTCGGCCGCGGCGCGGCCGCCGTGCACGCGGAAGCTGACCATGCCCCCGAAGCGGCGCATCTGCCGCCGGGCCACGGCGTGGCCCGCATCGCCCTCGAGGCCCGGGTAGAACACGTGGGAGACGGCCGACGACGCCGCGAGCAGCGCCGCGATGCGCTCCGCGTTGTCGCAGTGACGCTCCATCCGCACCGCGAGTGTCTTCAGGCCGCGCAGCGTGAGGAAGCAGTCGAGCGGCGCCGGAACGCCGCCGAGCGCGTTCTGGAGGAAGCGCAAGCGCTCGCCCATCGCGCGATCGCTCGTGCCGATGAAGCCGCCGATGACGTCGGAGTGGCCGCCGATGTACTTGGTGGTCGAGTGGACGACGATGTCGGCCCCGAGCTCGAGCGGCTGCTGCAGGTACGGGCTCGCGAACGTGTTGTCGACGACCAGCAGGCCGTCGACGGCGTGGACGGCGTCGGCGATCGCGCGGATGTCGAGCACCTTCAGCAGCGGATTCGTCGGCGTCTCGATCCAGACCATGGCCGGGCGCTCGGTCGCGATGCGCGCGAGGCCGACCGGAGTGGTGAGGTCGGCGTAGCTGAAGCGGTAGCCGCGGGGAGCGAGCACCTTCGAGAACAGCCGGTAGGTGCCGCCGTACACGTCGTTGACCGCCATCACGAGCTGGCCCGGCAGGATCAGCTCGAGGATGGCCGAGATCGCCGACATGCCCGAGGCGAAGGCGAGGCCGTGCTCGGCGCATTCGAGCGAGGCGAGGCACTCCTCGAGCGCGGTGCGGGTCGGGTTGATGCTGCGCGCGTAGTCGTGGCCGCCACGGTGGCCGCCGACGCCGTCCTGGACGTACGTGGATGTCTGGTAGATCGGGACGTTGACCGAGCCCGTCAGGGGGTCCGGCTCCTGTCCCGCATGGATCGCGCGCGTCTCGAACTCCATCAGGGGATCTCCGTTTGTTCCAGGCCGAGCGTCCAGGCGAGGCGTGCGAGCGCCTCGCGCAGCGCTCGTGGCCGCGGGCGGCCTTGCCAGTGCACCGCGAGCGCCCGCAGGATACCGGCGGCCCGATCCGCCTTCACGTCGACGCGCCCGACGATCGCGGGGCCGTCGATCAGCGGCAGCACGTAGTACCCGTAGATCCGCTCGAGCGGGGGCTTGTAGATCTCGAGGCTGTGATCGAACCCGAACAGGGCATTCGCCTCGACGCGGTCCCAGAGCATGTTGTCGAACGGCGAGAGCAGGAAGGCGCCGGTCGGCGCGTCGGGGCCGGCGGCCAGCAGCTCGGCGTCGGCGCCCTCGACGAGCGCGATGTCGCCGCTCTCACGGAGCCGGACACGCGTGAGCACGCCGTCGCCGACGAGCCCCTCGATCGTCGGCGCGAGCCGGATCCTGCCGCCCCGCAGCCGGTAGTAGTCCCGGACGCGGACCTCGCGCACGAGGCCTCGCGCCCGGACCGTGCGCGTGATGAGATAGCGCAGCCGCTCGACAGGCGACGGGATCGGCGCGTCCAGCACCTCGCGCGGCAGCACGCGCTCCGGCAGGTCGTAGCGTCGCTCGACGCCGCGGCGACCCGCGACCACGAGCCGTCCTGACGTCCAGAGCGCCTCGAGGGCGCGCTTCGGCTCGGACCAGTTCCAGTATCCGGTCCCGGCTCCGCCGAAGTCCCTGGACGAGACCGGGCCCTGCTCGGCAACCGTCGCGAGGATGGTCTCGACGAGCCCGGACTGCTGCTCGAGCACGGAGCCGAACCACCGATGGTGACGGCGGTCGCGCATGCGCGCGACGAAGTAGGGCCAGTCAGCGACCGGGATCAGGCTCGCCTCGTGCGCCCAGTACTCGAACACCCTTCCTCGCCGCAGGAGTCGATCCTGCGCCCCGTCGGGCACGCGGCCACTCCGGACCGCCAGCACGAGCCGCTGCGAGCGGTCGACGGTCGAGATCGCGTCGAGCTGGACGCAGCCGAGCCGGACGATCGTCGCCTCGACGTCGGCGAGCGTCGCCTGCCGGCGCCGGCTGCGGAGCCCGGCGCGTGCCACGACCAGGCGGCGAGCCGCCTCGAGCGGGATCTCGAGCAAGCTAGTCGTGGCGGTGTGCGAGGAACTCGAGCAGGTCGGTGCGCGTCAGCACGCCTGCGGCCTGGCGGCGCTCGTCGGCGACGACGAGCGCGGGGTGCGACTGCAGCGCGCCGTAGAGATCGTCGAGCGGCAGGTGCATGTCGACGATCGCGAGCGGCGGCGACATCAGCTCCTCGACCGGTCGCGCGAGCACATCGCCTCCCTCGCGGAAGACGCGGTCGAGCAGGGATCGCTCCTCGATCGAGCCGACGAGGCCGTCGACGGCCGCCGAGCCGTCCTCGAGCCCGGCGCCGCGAACAGGCAGCTGCGAGATGCCGTAGCGCTGCAGCAGGTCGATCGCGTCGGAGCTGGGCGCGTCGGCCGCGATCGTGACGATCGACGGAAGCTCGGGCGCCTCGCGTCGACTTGGCGTGCATGAGGTCGGCGACGATCGGCGGCAGGCCGGGCCGATCGAGCAGGCCGTGCGACCGCATCCAGTCGTCGTCGAACACCTTCGAGAGGTAGGGGCGCCCGCCGTCGGGAAGGATCACGAGCACCGTCCTGTCCGGCGTCAGCTCCTCCGCGACGTTCAGCGCCGCCTGCACTGCCATCCCTCCCGAGCCGCCGATCAGGATCCCCTCCGCCGCGGCGACCCGACGCGCGCACAGGAACGCGTCGCGGTCCGAGATCTGCTACCCAGCGGTCGACGACCGCGGGGTCGAACGTCTCGGGCCAGAAGTCCTCTCCGACGCCCTCGATCAGGTACGAGTGGACGTCGCCGGTGTAGATCGAGCCCTCGGGATCGGCGCCGACGATCGTGATCGCGGGATTCCGCTCCTTGAGGTACCGCCCCACGCCCGTCACGGTGCCGCCGGTGCCCACGCCCACGACGAGGTAGTCGAGCTCCTCGCCGAGCTGCTCCCAGATCTCCGGGCCGGTCGTCGCGTAGTGCGTCGCCGGGTTCGCCGGATTGGCGTACTGGTTCGGGTTGTACGCGTTCGGGGTCTCCTCGGCCAGCCGCCGCGACACCGAGTAGTAGCTGCGCGGATCCTCGGGCTCGACGTCGGTCGGGCAGACGACGACCTCGGCCCCGAGCGCGCGCAGGAGCTGGATCTTCTCGGGCGACTGCTTGTCGGCCATCACGAAGATGCAGCGATAGCCGCGCGCCGCGGCCACCATCGCGAGCCCGACGCCGGTGTTGCCGGAGGTCGGCTCGACGATGGTGCCCCCGGGGCGGAGCAAGCCGGCTCGCTCGGCTGCCTCGATCATCGGCAACCCGATCCGGTCCTTGATGCTGCCGCCGGGGTTCAGGTACTCGAGCTTCGCGAGCACGCGTCCGCCTCCGGCCGGCTGGATCTGGGGCAGCCGGATGATCGGCGTGTTGCCGACGAGCTCGAGGACGGTCGGGAAGTCGCGCATCGGCGGATGCTAGTCCAGCGCCTACGGCTTGGTCGTCGCGCCCGTCCCGGTCGGAGTGACGCCGAGGTCGCTGCTGTTGAAGAACACCGAGCTCGGGATGATCTTCGTGTTCGGGTTGTTCGCGAGCGCGATCATCGCCTGGGCCTTGAGGTAGTTGATGTAGCCCGGCTCGGTCGAGACCGAGTTCGCGATCGCGCGATTCGCCTTCGCGGTTCCCTCGGCCGCGGCGACCTTCTGCTCGGCTTCGGCCTGCACCTGCTTGATCTTGTTCTGCGCCGCCTGCGCATTGATCACGGCAGCCTGCCGGCGAGCGAGCGGCGTCGTGATCGTGGTCGGCAGCTGGATGTTCTTGATCTGCACGGCGTCGACCTGGATCGAGTACTTGCCGAGCTCGGCCTCGAGCTTGCCGACGACGTACTTGCGGATGTTCTCGCGGTTCGGAGCCAGCTCGGTCGCGGCGTACTGCACCGTCGCGTCCTTCATGTCGTTGTACGCGCGGCTCTGCATCAGCGTCTGCACGAAGTTGAAGCCGACGGTGCGGATCAGTCCCCGCGCGTCCTTCGGATCGACGTGGAAGTTGACGGTGATGTCGGCCGTCGCGGCGATCGTCTCCTTCGAGTACACCTGCAGGTTGTCGTACTCCGCGCGCTGGATGCGCGTGTCGAGCTGCTTGACGTTGTCCCACGGCACGAGGAAGCCACCGTGGTTCATCTGGCCGACGATCGAGCCGCTCGGTCCGTACACGATGCCGACCTTGCCGGCACCGATCGGGTGGTAGCTCTTGAACGCGAGCAGTGCCGCGGAGAGCACGAAGCCCACGGCAAAGGCGCCGATGGCACCTCTCCGGATCAGCTGTGGGCTTGACAGCGGGCGGGCTGCGATCGCGACTCCGGCGGCGACCGGCAGTCCGACGAGCAGCAGGAAGACGACGATGATGGTACCCACGAGTTACCTCCAGGAGCCGAGATGTGTTCGAAGTCAGCCGGTCCGCTGCGGGCGCGAGGGCCGGGCGGTCAGTGCCGGAAGTGGCGACGGCCGGTCATGACCATCACGGCACCCGCTGCCTCGACCGCCGCGATCACCTCGTCGTCGCGCACGCTTCCGCCGGGCTGGATGAACGCGCTCACACCGGCGGCGAGCAGCAGCTCGACGCCGTCCGCGAACGGGAAGAACGCGTCGGAGGCGCAGACGGCGCCCACGACAGGAGTGACGGCCTTCTCGACGGCGAGACGCGCCGCGTCGACCCGCGACTGCTGGCCCGCACCCACGCCGACCGTCGTCAGCGCGTGCGCGAGCACGATCGCGTTCGAGCGCACGTGCTTGGCCACGCGCCAGGCGAACAGCAGGTCGCCCCACTGCTCCTCGGTCGGCGCCTTCGCCGTCACGACGTCCATGACCGACCGGTCTTCGCTCTCGTTGTCGCGATCCTGGACGAGCAGGCCGCCGATCACGCGGCGGTACTCGCGCTCGCCTGGGGTCACGCGCCTGCGCTCCTGCGTGTCGAGGAGGCGCGTGTTCTTTGCGCCGAGCGTCTCGAGCACCTGCGGCGCGAACCCCGGCGCGTGCAGGACCTCGACGAACCGCTCGGCGAGCGCGACCGGCGAGCGACGCAGGCACTGCGCGATTCATGGCCACGACCGCGCCGTACGCCGAGGCGGGGTCGGCCGGCGTATGCGCGCTCGTACGCCTCCTCGATCGTCGCGCCGAGGCTGACGCCGGCAGGGTTTCCATGCTTGACGATCGCGCAGGCCGGCAGGCTGAACTCCTCGACCAGGCGCGAGGCCGTGTCGACGTCGAGCAGGTTGTTGTACGAGAGCGGCTTGCCCGAGTGCTGCGTGACCATCGACAGCAGGTGACGACGGGCGCCCGTCTCGTGGTAGTAGGCCGCTGACTGGTGCGGGTTCTCGCCGTACGCGAGGTCCGCGACCTTCACGAAGTCCATCAGCAGTCGCTCGGGCAGCGGATCGCCCTCGGTGAACCAGTTCGCGATCGCGGTGTCGTACGCGGCCGTGTGCGCGAACGCCTCGGCGGCGAGCTCCGCTCGCGTCTCGCTGCCGACTCCGCCCGACTCGGTGATCTCGTCGAGCAGGAAGCCGTAGCGATCCGGGTCGCAGACCACGCACACCGAGCCGTGGTTCTTCGCCGCGGCACGGATCATCGCGGGCCCGCCGACGTCGATCGCCTCGATCACCTCGTCGCGCGTGGCGGCGCGGCGAGACGCGACCCGCCGGAACGGGTACAGGTTGACTGCGACGAGGTCGATCGGCTCGACGCCGAGCTCGGCGAGCTGCTGGACGTCGTGCGGGACGTCGCGCCGCGCGAGGAGGGCGCCGTGCACCTTCGGGTGCAGCGTCTTGACGCGGCCCTCGAACATCTCCGCGACTCCGGTGATCGCCTCGATCCGGGTGACCGGCAGGCCGAGCTCCTCGAGGAAGGCCGCGGTCCCCGACGTCGAGATCAGCTCGACCCCGCCATCGTGCAGCCCGCGCGCGAAGCGGTCGAGGCCCGGTCTTGTCAGAGACCGATATGAGAGCCCGACGAACCCGGACGACGCCAGTCACAGTGAGATCCGCCCCTCGGCGATCGCGCGGACCGTCTCGGGAAGGAGCCGGTGCTCGACTGCCTGGATTCGTGCCCGCAAGGTTGCCAGGCGATCATCGTACTCGACGGGAATGCGCTGCTGCGCGAGCACGGGCCCGGTGTCGACTCCGCCGTCGACGACGAATATCGTGACGCCGGTCTCGCGTACCCCCGCAGCGAGGACGTCCTCGAGGGCGGCCCGGCCAGGAAACGCGGGGAGCAGCGACGGGTGCACGTTGATCACGCGACCGGGGAAGCGCTCGAGGAAGCCCGGCGTGAGGAGCCACATGAACCCCGCGCAGACGACGAGCGACGTCCCGCGCTCCGCCAGCCAGCTCGCCATCGCGGCGTCGCGGGCCGAGCGGTCCGGGTGCTCGGCGAGGTCGAACGACGCGGTGGGGACGCCCGCGGCCGCGGCGCGGCCGAGCGCCGGGGCATCGGCCCGGCTCGAGGCGACGCCCACGATCTCGATCACGTCCGGGTGCAGCTCGTCGAGCAGCGCCTGCAGGTTCGAGCCGGTGCCCGAGACGAGCACGCCGACAGGCAGCGGGTTCAGAGGGCGCTCCTACACCAGCTCGACGCCGTCGCCGCGGACGATCTCGCCCACGCGATACGGGGCGTGGCCGGCGGCGAGGGCGACTCGCAGCGCCTCGTCCACCTCGGCCGCCGGCACGACGACGAGGAAGCCGAGACCGATGTTGAACACCCTGCGCATCTCGTCCTCCTCGACCCCGAGGCCGGCCAGCCAGCCGAACACCTCGGGACGCGGCCACGATGCGAGCTCGAGGCGCGCACCGAGGCCGGCGGCAGCACCCGCGGGAGGTTGCCGGGAATGCCGCCGCCGGTGACGTGCGCCATCGCGCGGACGTCGACGAGATGCATCAGCTCGCGCACCGCGCTCGCGTAGATCGCCGTCGGCGCGAGCAGGCCGGCCGGCGCGTTCGCCGGGTCGATGCCGGCGCGCTCGAGCAGGCGGCGGACGAGCGTGAAGCCGTTCGCGTGCACGCCCGCTGGATGCGAGCCCGATCACGGCGTCGCCGACCTCGACGCGCGCGCCGCCGACGAGGCGTCGCCGCTCGGCGACTCCGACCGCGAAGCCCGCGACGTCGAAGTCGTCAGGGCCGTACAGGTCGGGCATCTCGGCCGTCTCGCCGCCGAGCAGCGCGCAGCCGGCCTGGCGGCAGCCGTCGGCGACTCCCTCGACGAGCTGGGCGACGCGTTCGGGGTCGAGCCGCCCGATCGAGATGCAGTCGAGGAACAGCACCGGCTCGGCGCCGCAGGTCACGACGTCGTTGACGCTCATCGCGACGAGGTCGATGCCGAGATCGCGCAGCCGGCCGGTCTGGCGCTGCAGCAGCGCCTTCGAGCCGACCGTGTCGGTACCCGCGGCGAGCACCGGATCGGAGAACCTGCGCCGCGGAGACCAGGCCTGCGAAGCCGCCGAGCGAACCCAGGACGAGCGGCGTCCGTGTCGACTCGACGGCGGCGCGCACGCGTTCGACGACGGCATCGGCTGCGTCCAGCGAGACGCCCGCCTCGGCGTAGGTCAGCGGTGGCCGGTCGTTCACCTCACGCCGCTCGCCTCGAACCGCCCCTTGTCGACCGCGGCGCTCTCGGGCGCGACCGGATACTCGCCGGTGAGGCAGGCGCGGCAGAAGCCGGCCGCCGGACGGCGCGATCGCCATCTGCAGGCCCTCGAGGCTGAGGTACGCGAGCGAGTCGGCGCCGATGCGCGCGCAGACCTCGTCGATGTCGCGGCCGGCCGCGATCAGCTGCTCCGGCGTGGCCATGTCGATCCCGTAGAAGCAGGGCGAGACGATCGGCGGCGACGAGACGCGCAGGTGCACCTCGCGCGCTCCGGCCTCGCGCAGCAGCGACGACGATCTTGCGGGTCGTCGTGCCGCGCACGATCGAGTCGTCGACGACGACGACCCGCTTGCCCTCGAGCACGTGCGGCAGCGGGTTGAACTTGAGGCGAAGCCCGACCTCGCGCAGCTCCTGGTTCGGCTGGATGAACGTGCGGCCGACGTAGCGGTTCTTGATCAGTCCGTCGCCGAACGGGAGCCCCGCCGCGCGGGCGTAGCCGATCGCGGCCGGCGTGCCGCTGTCGGGCACCGGGATCACGACGTCGGCGTCGACCGGCGACTCGACCGCGAGCCGCTCGCCCATGCGCTCGCGCGCTGCGTGCAGCGACTCGCCGCTCATGCGCGCGTCGGGCCGGGCGAAGTAGATGTGCTCGAAGATGCAGAGCGCCTCGCCGCCGTGACGGGGCGCGACGGCCTGCTCGACGTGGACGCCGTCGGCGTCGCAGATCGCGAGCTCGCCGGGCTCGAGCTCGCGCACCGCGCGCGCGCCGATGATGTCGAGCGCGGGCGTCTCCGATGCGAGCACCGGGTAGCCGTCGAGGTCGCCGAGCACGAGCGGGCGGATGCCGTCCGGGTCGCGGAAGCCGATCACGGCCTCGGGCGCCAGCAGCACGGCCGCGAACGCGCCGCGGATGCGCGACATCGCCTCGATCGTGGCCTCGCGCAGGCTGCCGGGGTGCTCGGCGATCAGCGCGCAGATGACCTCGGTGTCGGACGTCGAGTCGAGGTGCACGCCGCGCTCGAGCAGCTCGTCGCGCAGCTCGGACGTGTTCGTGAGGTTGCCGTTGTGGCCGAGCGCGACGGTGCGGCCGGGACGGTGCCGCGACGATCGGCTGCGAGTTCTGCCAGGTCGCCGAGCCGGTCGTCGAGTAGCGGGTGTGGCCGATCGCGGCCTCGCCCGACGAGCGCGCGCAGCTTGGACTCGTCGAACACCTGCGAGACGAGCCCCATCTCGCGGAGCGCCGTCACACGCCGTCCGTCGGAGACCGCGATGCCCGGCGCTCTCCTGCCCGCGGTGCTGCAGCGCGTACATGCCGAAGTAGGCGAGCCGCGCGACGTCGCGGCCCGGCGCGCGGATGCCGAAGACGCCGCACATCAGCGCGGCTCCATCGCCAGCGGGAGGGCGTCCTCGTAGGCCGCGCGCGCATCGTCGAGCGCCACGTCGACGGCGCACGAGCCGGCGCGGACGACGATGCGCTCGCCGCCGAGCCGACCGAGCTCGACGACCGGCACGCCGTGACGCCGCGCAGATCTCGTCCAGGCGCTCCTCGCGCGTCGGCGGCGCACGTCACGAGCACGTTGCCGCAGGCCTCGCCGAACAGCGTGATGTCGCCGCGCTCGGCGAGCGCGGGAAGCTCGAGCTCGCAGCCGCTGCCGGCGCCCAGGCAGAGCTCGACGACGGCGACGGCGAGCCCGCCGTCGGAGGCGTCGTGCGCCGAGCCGAGCAGCTCGCTCCGCGCCGCCTCGCCGAGCGCGGCGAACAGGCCGGCGAGCTCGGCGCAGGGCGGGATCGGGGATGCGCCCCGAGGCCGCGCCGTCCTCGAGCGCCTGCCGCTCGCTGCCGTCGTGGGCCGGGGCCGCCGCACCCAGCAGCAGGATCGACGCGCGCCGGTCGCTCGGGAACGACGGAACCGCGAGCTCGGCGCGCTCCAGCACGCCGACCGCGCCCACG
The DNA here is from genome assembly GCA_963717155.1 of uncultured Actinomycetes bacterium. GTDB lineage: Bacteria > Actinomycetota > Thermoleophilia > Gaiellales > JALYLC01. The sequence goes on along the minus strand of OY970326.1, from coordinate 4,637,370 downwards.
ACCGGCGTCGGGTGGATCGGCGAGCCCGAGTGCTCGTTGTAGAGCGAGACGTTGCCCGAGACGACGGGAGTCTCGAACGCCTGACAGGCCTCGGCCATGCCCGAGATCGCCTCGCGCAGGGCGTACGCCGTCGCCGGCCGCTCGGGGTTGCCGAAGTTGAGGCAGTTGGTGATCGCGGCCGGCTCGGCGCCGCTGCAGGCGACGTTCAGGACGGCCTGCGCGACGGCCTCGCGGCCGCCGCGGCGCGGATCGAGCGCGACGCGGGCGCCGTCGCCGTCGAGGGACACCGCGACCGCGCGGCTCGACGGCGTCAGCCGCACGACCGCCGCGTCGCCGCCCGGCCGGACGCACGGTGCCCGACCCGACGAGCTGGTCGTACTGCGCGTAGACCCAGGCCTTGGAGCAGACGTTCGGCCGGGCGAGCAGCTGCAGCAGGAGCGCCGGAGGCGTCGGCCGGCTCGGCGATCGTCGCCGGCGCGAGCGGCGCGTCGGCGAGGGAGTCGGGCGCTGCGGGCTCGAGCGGGTACGTGGGCGCATCGGCGAGCGCGCCGACCGGAAGGTCGCCGACGACCTCGCCGGCGTACTGCGCGACGAGGCGGTCGCCGTCGACGACGCGGCCGATCGCCGTGCAGGGCAGCTCGTGGCGGGCGCACACGGCCTCGACGTCGGCCAGCCGGGCGGGCTCGACGACCGCTGCCATGCGCTCCTGCGACTCCGAGATCATGATCTCGAACGGGTGCATCCCGGCCTCGCGCAGCGGCACGTCCGTCGAGCTCGACCTCGAGGCCGACACCGCCGCTCGCGGCCATCTCGGCGAGCGACGACGCGAGGCCGGCGGCGCCGAGATCCTGCAGCGAGACGACGAGGCCGCGCTCTGCGCGAGCTCGAGCGAGCACTCGAGCAGCTTCTTGCCCGTGAACGGATCGCCGATCTGGACGGACGGGCGCTTGTCGGCGCTCTCCTCGTCGAGATCCTGCGAGGCGAGCACGCTCGCCCCGCCGATGCCGTCGCGCCCGGTCGCGGCGCCGTAGAGCACGACGAGATTGCCGGGGCCTGCGGCCGTCGCGCGCACGAGCCGGCCGGCGTCGAGCACGCCGAGGCACATCGCGTTGACGAGCGGGTTGTCGCGGTAGGCGGCGTCGAAGACCGTCTCGCCCCCGACGTTCGCGACGCCGACGCAGTTGCCGTAGCCGCCGACGCCGCGCACGATCCCGTCGAACAGGCGGCGCGGACGCTCCTCGTCGAGCGGGCCGAGGCGCAGCGAGTCGAGGATCGCGATCGGGCGCGCGCCCATCGCGAAGATGTCGCGCAGGATGCCGCCGACCCCGGTGGCCGCGCCCTGGTACGGCTCGACCGCCGAGGGATGGTTGTGGCTCTCGACCTTGAAGGCGAGCGCGAGCCCGTCGCCGACGTCGATCACGCCGGCGTTCTCGCCGGGGCCCTGCAGAACGCGCGGGCCGTCGGTCGGCAAGCCGGCGAAGCTCGGGGCGCGAGTGCTTGTACCCGCAGTGCTCCGACCAGAGCAGCGAGAAGACGGCGAGCTCGAAGTGGTTCGGCTCGCGGCCCATCAGCTCGACGATGCGCTGGAGCTCGCCGTCGGTCAGCCCAAGAGAGCGATGGATCGGCGTTTCGAGGGCGGTCGGCATGTCTGTCGGGCCATCGTACCGGACGCCTCTCGGGCATCCGGGGCGCGAGCCCGAGTCGGCACAGATCCGGCACGGATCGCACCTGACACGTCACGCACACCCCCGGTATCCCTCCTCCACGATGAACCAGCGACGAGGGAGCAGGGCATGAGCGCGACCGGGACGAGCGAGCAACCGCGGATCTTCCTGAAGCTCCCGTGGGGGCGAGCCAGCTGATCGAGGAGGTGACGGTCGAGAGCGCACGGGCCGACGGGCAACCCGTCGTCCGTGGGAGTCGCGCAGGCTTCGTGACCCGGACGGAAGCGAGCTGGTTCGCTTCTTCTACCGCTCGAGCGGGCGGGTCGGTCGCGGGCCGCTGACGCTGCGGGCCGGCGAGCGCAGCGAGCTTCGCAACGCGCTCGCGAAGTCACCCGCGCTTCGCAAGCTGCTGAAGGAGCTGCTCGCGTGAGCGACGTTCGCGCGTCAGACCAGCGCGTGAGCGCGGCGCTGGGCGAGCTCGCACAGCCCCTGCAGGATCGTGCGACCATCGATCGAGCCCAGCAGCTCGTCGACGGCGTGCTCGGGGTGCGGCATCAGGCCGAGCACGTTCCCCTCGGCATTCGTGACCCCCGCGACATCGCCGCGCGAGCCGTTCGGATTCGCGACGTAGCGAAGCAGTACCTGGCCGCGGTCCTCGACCTCCTCGGCTACCTCGTCCGGCGCCGTCCACGCGCCGTCGTGGTGCTTGACGGGAATCCGCAGGAGATCTCCGGGGCTACGTCCGGGAAGCCACGGCGAGCTCGCCTGCTCGACACGTACCTGGACGTCGCGCGCGACGAAGCGGCCCTCGTGGTTCGGGCGCAGGACGCCCGGAAGCAGGCCGGCCTCGCACAGCACCTGGAAGCCGTTGCAGATGCCGAGCACCGGACCGCCCTCCGCGGCGAGCTGTCGGACGGCCTCCATCGCGGGCGAGAGCCGGGCGATCGCTCCGGGGCGCAGGTAGTCGCCGTACGAGAACCCCCCGGGCACGAGCGCCCCGTCGAGCGCGGGCGGATCGGCATCGCGATGCGCGACGCGGACCGGCTCGGCGCCGCACAGCTCGAGCGCGCGCATCGCGTCGCGGTCGTCGCACGAGCCAGGGAACGTGATGACGCCGATCCGGGGCCGCGGGCGAGAGCTCACGGGAGCACGACCTCGAAGCCCTCGATCAGGTCGTTCGCGAGCGCCTGCTCGGCCGCGGTCGTGGCGACGCGGCGCGCCTCGGCCGGGTCGTCGAGGGCGACCTCGAGATCGAAGACCTTGCCGGCGCGCACGCTGTCGACCGGAAGCCCGAGCCCCGAGAGGCTGCGCGCGATGACGTCGCCCTGCGGATCGAGGATGCCCGGCTTCGGTCGGACGAGAACGGTTATGCGCATTCGATTCCCTGCTCTTCGAGGTAGGCGGAGAACGGTCGGCCGGCGAGCAGCGCGTACGCCTCGCGATAGCGCTCGGCCGCCCCCTCGGCGACGTCGCGCGGGAGCTCGGGGCCGGGGTACGTCTTGTCCCACGGCTGGGCCTCGAGCCAGTCGCGCACGTACTGCTTGTCGAAGCTCGGCGGGCTCGCGCCCGAGACGACAGAGTCGGAAGGCCAGAAGCGGGACGAGTCGGGCGTCAGGACCTCGTCGCCGAGCACGAGCTCGCCGGCCTGGTCGAGGCCGAACTCGAACTTGGTGTCTGCCACGACGATGCCACGCGCCCGGGCGTGCTCGACCGCGTGCCGGTAGACCGCGAGCGCGGCCGCCGCCGCCCGGTCGTAAGGCTCGCCGCCGCAGAGCTCTCGGGCCTCGTCGGCGGTGATGTTCTCGTCGTGGCCGCTGGTCGCCTTCATCGCGGGCGTCACGACCGGCTCGGGCAGCTCGTCGGCGAGCCGCAGACCGCGGGGCAGGACGACGCCGGAGATCGCGCCGGTCGAGCTGTAGTCGCGCCAGCCGGAGCCGGCGAGGTAGCCGCGCACGACGAACTCGACCGGCAGCATCGTGAGGCGGCGCACCAGCATGACCCGCCCTCGCAGCTCGGGATCGTGCGACTCGCCGGGGATGTCCTCGACGCGGAGCGAGACCAGGTGGTTGGGCACGATCGATGCCGTCTGCGAGAACCAGAACGCCGAGAGTCCCGTGAGAACGCGGCCCTTGTCGGGGATCGGGGTCGGCAGCACGACGTCGAACGCCGAGATCCGGTCCGAGGCGACGAGCGCGAGCGAGCCCGTCGCCCGCGTCGTACAGCTCACGCACCTTGCCCGAGCCGATGTGGGCGAGCTCAGGCATGGGTGCCCTGCGCCATGCGCGCCTCGAGCCGGCCGAAGGCGACGTCGGCGTGGCGGAGCGCGTCGTCGAGGTCGAACGCCCGTCCGAGCGCATCCTGCGAGAGCACCGCGGTGACGTCCGCGTCGGCGGCGAGCAGCTCGGCGAGCGGCACCTCCTCGTCCCAGGCGCGCATCGCGTTTCGCTGCACCAGCTCGTACGCCCGCTCGCGCGCGAGTCCCGCCTCGACGAGCGCGAGCAGGACGCGCCCGGAGAACGTGAGGCCGAAGGATGCCTCGAGGTTCCGCAGCATCCGCTCGGGGTACACCTGCAGGCCCTCGACGACCCAGGCGAAGCGATCGAGCAGGTAGTCGGCGAGCGTCGTCGAGTCGACGAGCACGACGCGCTCGGCGGACGAGTGGGAGATGTCGCGCTCGTGCCACAGCGGCTGGTTCTCGAAGCCGACGAGCGCGTTGGCGCGCACGACGCGGGCGAGGCCGGAGATGCGCTCGCAGACGATCGGGTTCCGCTTGTGCGGCATCGCCGACGAGCCCTTCTGGCCGACGGCGAACGGCTCCTCGGCCTCGCGCACCTCGCTGCGCTGCAGGTGGCGGATCTCGACGGCGAAGCGGTCGAGGCCACCGGCGAGCACGGCGAGCGTCGCGAGCAACGTCGCGTGGCGATCGCGCGCGACGACCTGGGTGGCGGCCGGCTCGACGTCGAGCCCGAGGCGCTCGAGGGCGATCGTCTCGACGCGCGGGTCGACGTTCCCGTACGCGCCGACGGCGCCGGAGAGCTTGCCCACGCGAGACGCCGCGAAGGGCATCGGCGAGCCGCTGCCGGTCGCGGTCGAGCTCGAACCACCAGCCGAGCAGCTTGAGCCCGAACGTCGTCGGCTCGGCGTGCACGCCGTGGGTGCGACCCATGCTCGGCGTGTGGCGGTACTGCTCGGCACGGGCGCGGACGACGTCGAGGGCGCGGTCGACTCCGGCGAGCAGCAGCTCGCCCGCCTCGCGCAGGACGAGGGCCAGGGCGGTATCGACGACGTCGGACGACGTCAGGCCGTAGTGGAACCAGCGCGCCTCCGGCCCGACCTGCTCGGCCACCGTCTCCGTGAACGCCAGCACGTCGTGGTGGGTGCGCCGCTCGATCTCTCGCGCCCGGTCGACGTCGACGCGCGCGCCGGCGCGAATCGTCTCGACCGCCTCGGGCGGGACGACGCCGAGCTCGCACCAGGCGTCGAGCGCGGCGAGCTCGACCTCGAGCCACGACTCCAGCCTCCGCTCGTCGCTCCACAGCGCGCGGAAGGCAGGCCTGGCGTAGCGGTCGATCACAGCTGCAGTCTACGAGTCGGGCCCGGCCGCAGGCCGCGGCGTCAACCGGGTTGGACGGGCGCGCCCGATCCCTGGGCGAGGATCTTGGCTGCGAAGATCGCCGCGTTGCGCGAGCCGTTGACCGCCATGCAACCGACGGGGGTGCCCGGCGGCTGCTGCACGATCGAGAGCAGGGCATCCATGCCCCCGAGGTCCTGGCTGCGGATCGGGACGCCGATCACGGGGAGCTCGGTGTAGGCGGCGACGACGCCGGGAAGCGAGGCCGAGCGCGATCCGGCGCAGATGATCACCCGCAGCCCGCGGAGCACCGCGGTCGACGCGTACTCGGCGACGCCCCGGGGATCGCGGTGCGGCGGCAGAACGCGTACCTCGTAGGAGATGCCGCGAATCTCGAGCTCCTCGACCGCGGGATCGAGCACCGGGCGCTCGGCCTCGGCGGACAGCACGATGCCGACCATCGGGCCGTCCTGGTCGAGGGCCTCGAAGAGATGCTCGACCTCCGAGGCCGGCTGTGGCGGTTGCTCAGACACGCGGCCGCCGTCCGCACGCTGCCGATATCGCCCCGCAGCTGACGTCCTTCGAAGCGCACGCACGCGGCCGCGGCGTAGGCGCGCTCGCGCGCCGCGGCGAGGTCCGGCGCGACCGCCGAGATCGCGAGCACACGGCCCCCCGCCGTCACGAGCCGGCCCGAGTGCAGCGCGGTCCCGCTGTGGTAGACCGATACCCCGTCGTGCGCTGCAGCCTCGTCGATTCCGTCGATGGGGTCGCCGAGCCTCGGCGCGCCCGGGTAGCCCGAGGAGGCGAGCACCAGCGAGACGCACGCGCCGGGAGCGACCTGGACGAGCGATGGATCGAGCAGGCCGAGCGCCACCGCGTGCAGCGCGGCTGCGAGGTCGCCCTCGAGCAACGGCAGGATCGCCTGGGTCTCGGGGTCGCCGAAGCGGACGTTGAACTCGAGCACCCGCGGCCCGTCGGCGGTCAGCATGAGCCCGGCGTACAGGCACCCGCTGAACCGCGCACCGCGCCGCTCGAGCTCGGCGAGCACCGGCTCGTGGGCGAGCGCGCAGAGACGCGCCGCCTCGTCGGGGGACAGTCCGGGCACCGGAGCGATCGCCCCCATGCCGCCGGTGTTCGGGCCGCGTGTCGCCGTCGCCGATGCGCTTGTAGTCGCGGGCGGGCAGCAGGGGCTGGGCCGAGACGCCGTCGCAGAGCGCGAGCAGCGAGACCTCGTCGCCGACCAGCAGCTCCTCGATCACCACCGTCGCTCCCGCTTCCCCGTGCGCCTCGCCGGACAGGTACGAGCGCGCGGCGGCGAGCGCCTCGTCGCGCCCGTCGGCAACGACCACTCCCTTACCCGCCGCGAGACCATCGGCCTTCACGACGCATGCCCCGCCGAGGGCGTCGATCGCACGCTCGGCATCGACGATCTCGCGCACGACGAAGTGGCGGGCAGTCGGCACGCCGGCCGACTCCATCACATCCTTGGCGAATGCCTTCGACCCCTCCAGGCGCGCAGCCTCGATACCGGGCCCGAACACGGGCACGCCCGCCGATCGCACGCTGTCGGCGAGCCCGGCCACGAGCGGCACCTCCGGGCCGACCACCACGAGGTCGCACCGCAGCTCCACCGCGAGCTGGACGAGGCCTTCGGCGTCCTGCGTCGAGACCGGGTGACAGGTCGCGACGTCCGCGATCCCCGGGTTCCCGGGGGCGCAGTGCAGCTCGCGGCACGACGGGCTGCGGGCGAGCGCAGCAGCGAGTGCGTGCTCGCGGCCGCCGGAGCCCACCAGCAGAACCTTCACCCGCCTCCTATCGTCCAGCGCCCACGAGGCGCCCCGCCATCGCGGCGAGTCTACAGGGCGACGAGGCCGACAGCGCTCTCGGCGCCCGGCAACGCCAGGATCTGGTCGCGTCGCTGGCCGACTCCGGCGAGCGTGACCGCGACGCCGACCTCGCGCTCGATGAGATCGAGGTACTCGCGGGCCTCGGCCGGCAGGTCGGCGGCGCGGCGTACCTCGGCGATCGGACGCTGCCAGCCCGGAGCCACCTCGAGCACCGGCTTCGCGTGATGGAAGTCCGACTGGTGCGCCGGGAAATCGCGCGTGATCGTCCCGTCGGCAAGCTCGTAGGCCGTGCAGACGGGGATGTCGGCGTGCTGCGACAGCACGTCCAGCTTCGTGACGACGAGCTCGGTCATCCCGTTCACCCGCGCGGCGAAGCGGAGCGCGACGGCGTCGAGCCAGCCACAGCGGCGGGGCCTGCCCGTCGTGACGCCGAACTCGGCTCCGGCCACCCGCAGCGCGTCGCCGGCCGCCGGATCGGCCTCGCTCGGGAACGGCCCTTCGCCCACCCGTGTCAGGTACGCCTTGGCGACGCCGATCACCGTCGAGATCCGCGTCGGCCCGACGCCGAGCCCGACGCACGCGCCACCGGCGATCGGGTTGGACGAGGTCACGAAGGGGTACGTCCCCTGGTCGAGGTCGAGGAGCGTCCCCTGGGCGCCCTCGCACAGGACGAGCTCGTCGCGATCGAGCGCCTGCGCGATCAGCAGCGACGTGTCGGCGATGTACGGGCAGAGCCGCGGCGCGAACGCGAGCACCTCGCTGGCGACCGCGTCGGGGTCGAGGCGCTGGAGCCCGTACACGCGCTCGAGCACGTCGTTCTCGAAGTCGAGCGCGGTCGCGACCTTGGCGCGCAGGATCTTCTCGTCGAGCATGTCCTGCACCCGGATGCCGACGCGGGCGGCCTTGTCCGCGTACGCCGGGCCGATGCCGCGCTTCGTGGTGCCGATCGCCAGGTCGCCGAGCCGGAGCTCGCGCGCGCCGTCCACGAGGCGGTGCCACGGCATCACCAGGTGCGCGTTCCCGGAGATGCGGAGCCCCGAGCCCGAGCGGCCTCGCGCCTGCAGCTCGTCGAGCTCGCGGCACAGCACCTCGGGCTCGATCACGACGCCGTTGCCGAGGATGCAGAGCGCGTCCTCGTTCAGCACCCCGGACGGGAGCAGGTGGAACTTGAACTCCTCGTCGTCCGACGATCACGGTGTGGCCGGCGTTCGAGCCGCCCTGGTAGCGGGCGACGACCTGCGCGCGCTCTGCGAGCACGTCGATGATCTTGCCCTTCCCCTCGTCGCCCCACTGGGCGCCGACGATCACGATCGCTGGCACGGGCCGCAGAGTAGATGCGTGGCCGTCCGGCATTGGCCTTACCGTTCAGGTATGGCTGATGGACCAAGCGATCCTGGATCGCCGAAGCCGCCGCCCGAGGTGCTGCGCGAGCTCACCCCGACCGGACGCCGACGCTTCGTGTTCGCCGGCTGGGAGGAGACTCCCGGGGGCTACCGCTCGCTGATCGAGCTCTCGACCGAGGCGGCGGACGACCCCGCCGGCCTCGCGCGTGCCTTCCTCGAGGCGCTCCGTACGAGCGATCTGCTCGGCGGCGAGCCGGGAGAGCCCACGGGCTGGCGCATGGTGCACGGCACTCACGGGCTCGACTACGTGCCCGATCCCGATGGCCGCGACACGCCGCCTCCGGGCTACCGTGAGCCCTCGCCCGAGCGGCCGGTGCGTCGGCTCCACAGCGTGCCCGACGAGCCCGTCGAGGCGGACCCGGCGATCCGCGAGCAGGCGATCGCCGACATCCGCGCGCGCCTCGCCCAGCATGAAGGCGGAGACCCGAGCGATCCGGGCTCGGCGGCCTGAACGCCGCCGTCGTGCGCCCCGAGCCCATCAAGACCGAGGCCATGCCACTGGTGATCGGGCCGTACTCGCAGGTCGTGCGGCTCGGCGACCTGCTGTTCGTGTCGGGTCAGCCTGGACTCGACCCCGAAACGGGCGCGCCGCCTCCCGGCGGCTTTCCGGCCGAGGGACGCCAGGCGTTCAGCAACCTCGGCCGCGCGCTGGAGGCGGCGGGCTCGAGCCTCGGTCAGGTCGCCAAGGTGACCGTCTACCTCGCGAGCGTCGAGGACTTCCCGACGCTCAACGAGCTCTTCGCCGAGTTCTTTCCGACGAACCCGCCTGCACGGGCGACACCGATCGTCCAGTTGCCGCGAGGCCTGCTGATCTCGATCGAGGCCGTCGCCGCAGCGCCCTAGAACTCAGCGCCCGCCCGCGTAGTCGTTGATGAAGCGCGTGAAGCGCGCCTGGAAACGCAGGTCGACGGTACCCGTCGGCCCGTTGCGGTGCTTGGCGAGGATGATCTCGCTCTTGTCGTGGTCGGGGTCGTCGGGCGCGAGGCCGTCGCCGTCCTCGCCGCGACGGTAGTACGAGTCGCGGTAGATGAACATCACGACGTCGGCGTCCTGCTCGATCGATCCCGACTCGCGCAGGTCCGACAGGATCGGCCGCTTGTCCTGTCGCTGCTCGACGGCGCGGGAGAGCTGACTCAGCGCGAGCACCGGCACGTCGAGGTCGCGGCCGAGCACCTTCAGCGCGCGGGAGATCTGGCTGATCTCCTGCACGCGGTTCTCGCTGCCGCCCGGCTGCGTCATCAGCTGGAGGTAGTCGACGACGACGAGACCGAGCTTCTGCCCGGTCTGCTGCTCGAGCCGCCGCGCCTTCGAGCGGATCTCGAGCACCGAGACGGCCGCCGAGTCGTCGATGTAGAACGGTGCATCGGACAGCACGTCGACGGCGCCCGACAGCTTCGGCCAGTCGTCGTTCGCGAGCTGGCCCGTGCGCAGGCGGCCCTGGTCGATGCCGGCCACCGAGCACATCAGCCGCTGGGCGAGCTCGAGCTTCGACATCTCGAGCGAGAACAGCGCGACGGGCTGCCGTAGCTGCACCGCGACGTGCTCGGCGATGTTCAACGCCAGGCTCGTCTTTCCCATCGACGGGCGCGCGGCGAGGATCACCAGGTTCGATCGCTGGAGGCCGGCCGTGATGCGGTCGAGATCGCGGAACCCGGTGCCGATGCCGGTGACGCCTCCGGCGCCCTCGCCGGCGGACAGCTCCGAGATGCGCACGAACGCGTCGGCGAGCAGCTCGCGGATCGCGGCGAAGTCCTCGCGATCCCCGTGGCGTGCGAGGTCGTACACGACCTGCTGGGCCTGGTCGACGAGATCCTCGACCTCGCCGGGACGGTCGTAGCCGAGCTGCGCGATCTGCCCGCCGGCCCGGATCAGGCCGCGCAGCGTCGCGTTGGTGCGCACGATCTCGGCGTAGCGCCGGGCGTTCGCGACCACCGGCGGCGACTCGGCGAGTGCGAAGACCTGGGTCTTGCCGCCCACCTCGTCGAGGGTGCCCCGCATCTGCAGCTGGTCCGAGACGGTCAGCTGGTCGATCTTCTGCGCGCCCTGCGCGAGCTCGCGGATCGCACGGAAGATCTCGGCGTGCGTCGTGCGGTAGAAGTCCTCGGGCTTCAGATGCTCGAGGCACTCCCCGAGGGCGACCTCGGAGATCAGCATCGCGCCGAGCACCGCCTCCTCGGCCTCGAGGTCCTGCGGCGGCAGGCGGCCGGGGTCGCCCGTCTCGTCTATGGCAGAGATCGCCACCGCGCCCGCCCGACCGCCGCTACTCGTCGTCGCCGACGGGCAGGTCGAGGTTGGAGCCCTCGGCCGGTACGACCATCGTCTTGACCGAGGCGATGACCTCGGGGAACACCTCGATGTCGACCTGGTAGGTGCCAAGCCGCTTGATCGGATCGTCGAGCTTCACCTTGCGCCGATCGACGCGGATCTTGCGCGTCCGCCAGATCTCGTCCGCGATGTCCGCGGCCGTGACCGAGCCGTACAGGCGGTCGCCTGCTCCGGCGAGCACGGGGATCGTGAGGATCGTCGTCGTCAGCGTGCGCGAGATCTCCTGCGCGTGCTCGAACGTGCGGGCCTGCTGGGCCGAACGAACCGAGTCGAGGCGCTTGATCTCGGTGATGCGCGCATCGGTCGCCTCCTCGGCGAGGCGACGCGGCACGAGGTAGTTGCGCAGGTAGCCCGGCGCGACCGAGACCACGTCCCCGCGGGCGCCGAGGTGATCGACGTCCTGCAGCAGGATCGCCTTGCGATTGCTTGCCATCGTGCTAGCCCGCCACGTACGGCAGCAGGGCAACCTCGCGAGCGCGCTTGACCGCCACCGCCACCTGGCGCTGGTGTCGCCGGCACGCGCCCGTGATGCGGCGCGAGCGGATCTTGCCCTTCTCGGACACGTAGCGCCGGAGGGTGTTCGCGTTCTTGTAGTCGACCTCTTCCACCTTGTCCTTGCAGAAGTGGCAGATCTTCTTCTTGCCGCCGGCGCCGGTCCCGGGACCGCGCTTGCGCTTCGTCGTCTTGCCGCGGGGTGCAGCCATCTCGTAGCCCCGTTCTCCTTGTATAGGTTCTAGGGAGGCCCTAGAACGGAATGTCGTCGTCGTCTGCGGCCGGAACGGACTGCAGACCGCGGTCGGGCCCGGGAGCGAACTCGCTCCCACCGCCGCCGCCGCCTCTGCCCGCCGTCACGGCCGCCGATGAACTGGGTGTTCTCGGCGATGATCTCGACCGACTGGCGGTTCGTGCCGTCCTGCGCCTGCCACTCGCGCCACTCGAGGCGGCCGTCGATCAGCAGGGGCGAGCCCTTCTGCAGGTACTTCGCGACGTTCTCACCCTGCGCGCCCCAGACGGTCACGTCGAAGTAGTTCGGGTGGTCGCTCCACTGGTTCGTCTCGCGGTCCTTCTTGCGCGTGTTCACCGCGATGCGGAGCTTGCACACGGAGTTCCCGCCCGGCAAGCTGGCGCAGCTCGGGGTCGCGGGTGAGGTTCCCGCTCACGACGACGCGGTTGATGTTGGCCACGGTTCAGTCTCCTCGGCTCGCGGAGGTCAGTTCCTACTGGAGCGAACGGGCGTTCGCGTGGTCAGCCTACCGGTGCGGCTCCCGTGCGTGAAGGGACCCGTCACGAAGATGGTGCGCTCCGTCACGAGACGGGCACGGCCTCTTCGACGGGGCCGCTCGAGCGGCCCGTGCGACGGACGATCATGTGCCGCAGCACGTCGTCGTGGATGCGCAGCACGCGATCGACTTCCTCGATCGCGGATGCGGGCGCCGTGAGGGTCACGACCCAGCGGAACGCCTCGCTGCGCTTGAGGATCTCGTAGGCGAGCCGCTGGCGGCCGAGCGCGTCGGCGGCCTCGAGCGAGCCCCCGGCGGCCTCGACGATCTGACGGATACGGGCGATGACGTCCTCTTGCCGGGCCTCGTCGGCCTCCGGGTCGAGCACCACCATCACCTCGTACGGGTGTTGTTCCTGCAACGGTCCTCCCTCGGTCTCAGGCGGCCCGGTCGTGTCGACTCCCGTCACTGAAAGGGAGTCGCAATCGACGACCCCAGGCAGGACGGGGGCGCCACGACCGAGCAGAAGGTATGTAGGTTTTCGGGTCGAAACCCGGGGCCATGGTAGCCGAGACGCGGCACCCGCGACCGGCTACCCTTGGCCGGCCCGACCAGCGACACGAAGGAGCGCGAGCATGGCGAGACGAGCTGGACTGTGGGCACTCGGCGGGGCGACCGCCGCGGCCGGCGTCCTCGTGGCGTCGCCGGAGGCCTACGCCTGGCTCCGTCGCAAGGCCGGTCTCGAGCAGCCGGAGGTCGAGCGAGAGCCGTCCCCGAACGGCGATGACGCCGCGGAGGCCGCGTTCGATACCCGCGAGGCCCGTCTCTCGCTTCGCGCGCGCCTCAGCGAGGCCGAGACGGCGAGCGAGAACGAGACCGAACCTGAGGTGACCGCGGGCGACGAGCGCCCGCTGGCCGCGCGCCCGCGGCCCAGCCGCGACGACGTCGAGCCGATGCGGCGGGCCGTCGACGAGGCCCGCGCCCGCATGCTCGACAGCGCTCGCAGCGCGACCGGTGAGAACGGCCCGGCGGCCTGACCTGCGTCGAATGATCCTGGCCTGCGCGGCGCTCGCAGCTGCCGCTGCCGGGCCGGTCGCGGCGGCCACCTCAAGCCCAGTCGCCGCTCCACCCACCAGGGTCGCAGGCGTGCTGACCGTCGGGCTCAGCCTGCCGATGCCGGGGTTTCAGACCGGTGCGGTGCGCGGCACGAACGTGCTGCATCCGCGGGGCATGGAGGTCGAGCTGGCCCGGGACATCGCGGCGAAGCTCGGACTGGCGCGGGTGAGGTTCTACAACGTCGCGGACTTCCACGACATCTACTCGCCGGCTCGCAACCCCTACGACCTCGCCCTCGCCGAGGTCGTGATCACGCCTGCGCGCACCAGGAACGTCTCGTTCTCGGCGCCGTACTACGCCGCGAACCAGGGTGTCCTCCTCCGCGCCGGCCTCTCGGCGCGACCGAAGACCATCGCCGATCTTGCGAAGCTCACCCTGTGCGCCGAGACGGATACGCGGGGTGCCGAGCTGATCCGCACCGTGATCCGGCCACACGCGTTTCCCCGGTACGCGCAGACGCCCGATGCCCTGCTCCAGCTCCTCAAGGTCGGCCGCTGCGACGCCGCGATCTACGACGCGCCGCTCCTTGCAGGGCAGAAGGCCAAGAAGCCCAAGGCGTACGGTCCGATCGTCGGTCAGATCGAGACGCACCAGAGCTACGGCATCGTCTTCGCGAAAGGCAGCCCGCTTCGCGCTCCGGTCAACGCGGCGCTCCGCGAGCTGATCGACGCCGGAACCGTGAGCGCGCTCGCGAGGAGATACCTGATCACGGATGTATCCAGGCTCCCGCTCCTGCAGTGAGAGTCGTTCCAGCCTCGCCTGACGTACCCTGGGGGCCGTGAGCGACACCCCCTTCATCTACACGATGCACCGGCTGGTCAAGCAGTACCCGCCCGATCGCGTCGTCCTCAAGGACATCACCCTCGCCTTCTACCACGGGGCGAAGATCGGCGTGCTCGGGCCCAACGGCTCGGGCAAGTCGACGCTGTTGCGGATCATGGCGGGCCTCGATACCCGCTTCGGCGGCGACGCCAGGCTCGCCGACTGGGCGACGGTCGGATTCCTCTCGCAGGAGCCCGAGCTCGACCCCACGAAGGACGTGCGGGGCAACGTCGAGGACGGCGTCCGCGCCACCCGCGAGATGCTCGATCGCTTCAACGCGATCTCGCTCGAGCTCGGAGACCCCGTCGGCGGCCGACCGCATGGACGAGCTCCTCGCGGAGATGGGCAAGCTGCAGGACCGGATCGACGCGACCGATGCCTGGAGCCTCGATCGGCACCTCGACGAGGCGATGGACGCGCTGCGCCTGCCACCGGGCGACGCCGACACCGCGACGCTGTCGGGTGGCGAGCGCCGGCGCGTCGCGCTCTGCCGGCTCCTGCTCTCTGCGCCCGACCTGCTGCTGCTCGACGAGCCGACGAACCACCTCGACGCCGAGTCCGTCGCGTGGCTCGAGCGCTTCCTCGGCGAGTACAGCGGCACCGTCGTCGCCGTCACCCATGACCGCTACTTCCTCGACAACGTCGCGGGCTGGATCCTCGAGCTCGACCGCAGCCGTGGCATCCCGTTCGAGGGGAACTACTCGTCGTGGCTCGAGCAGAAGCAGGCGCGGCTCGCGGTCGAGGAGAAGCACGAGTCGGCGCGCCAGCGGACGCTGCAGCGCGAGCTCGAGTGGATCCGCATGACCCCGAAGGCGCGTCACCAGCGCACGAAGGATCGCCTCGGTGCGTACGAGCGGCTGCTCGCGGAGGACAAGCAGACGAAGCTCGACCGGGTCGAGATCCACATCCCGGCCGGAAAGCGGCTCGGCGACGTGGTCGTCGAGGCACGCAGCGTCAACAAGGGCTACGGCGACCGGCTGCTGATCGAGGATCTCGGCTTCTCGCTGCCCCCCGGCGGCATCGTCGGCGTGATCGGGCCGAACGGCGCCGGCAAGACGACGCTCTTCCGCATGATCGCCGGCCAGGAGGAGCCCGACTCCGGCGAGCTCGTCCGCGGTGCGACGGTCGAGCTTGCCTACGTCGACCAGAGCCGGGCGGATCTCGAAGGGTCGAACACCGTCTGGAAGGAGATCTCCGACGGCCTCGACCTCATCATGGTCGGCAACCGCGAGGTGCAGAGCCGCGCCTACGTGGCGTCGTTCAACTTCCGCGGCTCGGACCAGCAGAAGAAGGTCGCCGATCTCTCGGGCGGCGAGCGCAACCGCCTGCACCTCGCCAAGCTCCTCCGCTCGGGCGGCAACCTGCTGCTGCTCGACGAGCCGACGAACGACCTCGACGTCGACACGCTGCGCGCCCTCGAGGAGGCGCTCGTCGACTTCGCCGGCTGCGCCGTCGTGATCAGCCATGATCGCTGGTTCCTCGACCGCATCGCGACGCACATCCTCGCGTTCGAGGACGATGCGAAGGTCGTCTGGTTCGAGGGCACGTACGCCGAGTACGAGCGCCATCGCCGCGACACGCTCGGCGAAGAGGCGCTACGGCCGCACCGGCTGCGCACGAAGCCGCTCCTTCGCTCGTAGGCGTCAGCGCTCGGCGCGACGCGCAAGGCCCATCAGGGTGTCGTAGAGCCCCGGGTCGGCATCGGCGAAGAACCGGTCGTTCAACGCGCGAGCGCGGCTCGCGCAGGCCCGCGCGAGCTCGAGGCCCTCGGGCGTCAGGCTCAGCGCCAGCGCGCGGCTGTCACGCGCGTGGGGGTCGCGTCGCACGAGTCCGCGGCGCTCGATCCCGCGGATGATCTGCGAGGCGGTGTTCGCGTCGGTGCCGGTGCGCTCGCCGATCTCGCGCTGCGTCGGCGCCTCCTCCCCGCGGCCGTGGAGGTGCAACAACGCCGCAAGCACGAAGAACTGCGGCGCCGTCACGTTGAGGTCCGAGAGCGCCTCGTTCAGGCACGCCCGCCACACCTGGGCCGCGTGGGCGAGGGCGAAGCCGAGGCCGCCACCGGATCGAGAAGAGGGGTCCGTCATTGCATTTAGTACGTATACGTATTATACTTGCACGTATGAATCAGTCTAGCCGTCGCTTCACAGTCCAGCCCCAGGGCCCGTTCGAGCTCGCCCGAGCGAGCAGCCACTTCGGCGGCTGGCCCTCGCTGCCGGCCGATCCGTCCGCGCTCGTCCTGGCGTTCCCGATCGAGCACGCCGGCGCGTCTGCCGCGGTGGTGCTGCGCCAGACCGAGGACGGCGCCATCGTCGGCGCGGTGCACGGTGGCGCGGGTTCGCTCGCGGAGGCCGCGTGGCGCCAGGCACTCGCGGCGCTCTCGCTCGACGTCGACGGCCGCGCCTGGCCCGAGGTCGGCGAGCGCGATCCCGAGATCGGGCAGCTTCAGCACGCCTACGACTTCCTTCGTCCGGTGCTGTTCCACTCGCCGTACGAAGCGGCGGCGTCCTTCGTGCTCGGGCATCGCATCTCGATCGCGCAGGTACGGCGACTGCGCGGCCGCCTGGCCGAGGCGCTGGGCACCGCGATCTCGATCGACGGGGCCGTGTTCCACGCGTTTCCGACCCCCGCGCAGGTGCTGGAGGCTGACGAGCTCCCGGGCGTGCCCGAGGTGAAAGCCGGTCGCCTCCGTGCGATCGCCCGCGCCGCCGAGGACGGCTGGCTGACCCGCGACCGGCTGCGCGCGCTGCCGGTCGACGAGGCACTCGCGCAGCTCCAGTCGCTGCCGGGGGTCGGCCCGTTCTTCGCGTCGGGCATCCTCTTCCGAGGCGCCGGGATCGTCGACGATGTCGTCGACGACGACATCACGCGGTACGCCGTCACGCAGCGCTACGGGCTCGAGACGCCCGCGACCCACGCCGCCGTGCTCGAGCGGGCCGAGCTCTGGACGCCGTTCCGGATGTGGGCAGTCGTGCTGCTGCACGTCTGGGTGCGGAGCGAGGTGGGGATGCCAGCGCGGCAGGGCGCCCGACGCAGCCGCGCCAGGACGTAAGAGAACGACGTCCGGGGCGGTACCTACTCTTGATGCCCCGGTGAAGCCCTTCTCCATCCTCCACTGCGCCGATCTGCACCTCGACCGCGCGTTCGTCGATCGTGACCTCGCGCCCTCCGCGGCCGCTCGGCGCCAGGCGCTCCGCGACGCATTCCTGCGCATCGTCGAGCAGGCGCGCACGTGCGACGCCCTCGTCATCGCCGGCGATCTGTACGAGCACGAGCACGTCACCGGCGACACGGCGAACATGCTCGCGCACGTGCTCGGCGAGGTGGACTGCAGGGTGCTCCTCCTCCCCGGCAACCACGACCCCTACCTGCCAGGCTCCGTGTACGAGCGGACTCGCTGGCCCGCGAACGTGCACGTCTTCCGGCGGTGCGAGCCCGAGGCCGTCGAGCTGGCCGACGGCATCGTCGCGTGGGGCATCGGCTACACGGCGCGCGAGCTCGACCCGGCCGTCGTGCGGACGTTCCGAGTCCCCCGCGACGGACGGAGGCATCTGCTGGTGCTGCACGCCGCGGTCACGCCCGCCTTCGCCGCCGGCGACGCCGGCCACTGCCCGGTCACGCCCGGCGAGCTCGTCGCGACGGGCGCCGACGCCGTGCTGCTCGGCCACTTCCACGGCGGGAGCATCGACGGGATCGCCTGCTATCCGGGGAGCCCCGAGCCGTTGACCGCGGGCGAGCGGGGCATCCACGCGATCGACATCGTCGAGCTGGACGAGGCGGGCATCAGGCTCCGGCTCGAGCCGATCGCCCGCCTGTCGTTCGAGGACATCGAGGTCGACGTCAGCGGCGCCGGGTCGGCCACCGAGCTCGAGGCCCGTCTCCTGGCCGCCATCGCCCCGCACCGCGACGCGGGCCGCACCCTGACCGCGACGATCGCCGGCGAGATCGACCCCGTCTGCGAGGTGCGCACCGCAGAGCTCGCGCGACGGCTCGGCGAGGGGTTCGCCGCCCTCGCCGTGCGTGACCGGACGAGCCCGGCGATCGACCTCGAGGCGCTCGCGCGGCAGCCGACCGTCGAGGGCCGGTTCGCGCTCAGGATGCTGACATCCGCCGACGCCGAGCCCGCGCGGAGCGACCTCTACCTCGACGCTGCCCGCGCCGGGATCCGCGCGCTCGCCGGCCAGAGGGAGCCTGTCGATGTGGGTTGAGCGCATCGAGATCGGGGGCTTCGGCCGCCTGCGCGACCTCACGGTCGATCTGCACGAGGGCCTGAACGTCGTCAGCGGCCTCAACGAGGCGGGCAAGAGCACGCTGCACCAGGCGATCGCGACCGGCCTGTTCGGGTGCTACTCGAGCACCGACCACCGGCGGGAGGCCGATGCCGTGCGGCGCCGTGACCGCTTCGCCCCGTGGGACGGCGGCCCGTACCGCATCGCGATCGTGACGCGCAGTGCGGGGGGCGTCGCCCTGCGCATCGACTGGGACCTCAGCGGCCGTACTGCCTTCCACGCGACCGACGCACTGACGGGAGTCGACTGCACCGCGTCGATCCGCGGAGCGGGCGACGGCGTGCTGCGGAGCGACGTGCACGGCATCTCACGCGCCGTCTTCGAGCGCAGCCTCGTCGTGCGACAGGGTGAGCTCGCGGCGATCGCCGACGACGAGGGCGCCATCGCCGCTGCGCTCGAGTCGGCCCTCGCGAGCAGCGAGCGGAACGCATCCGCCACCCGGGCGGTCGAGATCCTCACGGCACAGCGCGACAGCATCGCGACGGCTCGCTCGAGCAAGCGCCCCCTGCAGGTCGCGCGCGCCGAGGCCCATCATGCGGAGGAGGAGCTCCGCGCGGCGGAACGGGCGCGCGCGGAGATCGAGGGCGCCGCGCTCGAGGCGCGCACGGCCGCGCTCGCGGCCGACGCCGCCGAGCGCCGGCTCGCCGAGGCGCGCAGCGCAGCGGGGGGTCGACGCCTTGCTGAGATCGAGGAGTGGCTCCCCCGCGTCGCCCGGCTCGAGGAGCAGCTCGGCGAGCTCGAGCGCAAGCGCTCCGAGCTCGCGGACGCCACCGCGATCGAGCCGGCAGCGCTCGGCGAGCTCGAGAAGGCCATCGATGCGCGCGCGACTGCAGCGGAGCGCGCCGAGCGTGCCCGCAGGCTCGCCGACGGGGCCGAGCCCGCGCTCGCCCGGGTCGAGGCGCGCCTGCGCGAGGTCGACGGCGTCGTGGCGACGAACGCGGCCTACCGCGAGGGGCCGGACACGAAGGCGCTCGGCGAGTACGACGCGATCATGGGACGCCTGCACGCGCGCCCGGCGAGCGCGCCGGTGACCACGCGCCACCCGGCGGTGGCGCTCGGCCTCGCCGGCGTGCTCGTGCTCGCCGCGATCCTCGCTGCGATGAGCGCGGGACTCCTCCCCGCGATCGGGCTCCTCTTCCTCGCCGCGCTGGCCGGCGGCGTCGGCACGCACTGGCTGATGATCGAGCGCGATCGGAAGACGCAGGCGGGACACGCGACGGATGAGGACGAGGAGCGCCGGAGCCAGCTGCTCGCGTCCGCCGGGTTCCACCCGCACGAGCCGGGCTCCGACGAGCGGTTCCGCCACGCCGCCGCCTGCCGGAGCAGGCTCGAGGAGGCGACCGCCGCGGCCGCCGCCCTGCGCGTCGAGGTGCACGAGCTCGGACGCGAGCGGAGCGAGAGCCGCCGGCTCGCGGGCGAGCTCGTCGAGGCCGAGCGCCGGGTCCGCGACGCCTATCTCCGCATGGGGGTCGATCCCTCCGACGAGGCCGCGGCAGCAGCCGCCATCGAGCTCCGCCGGGAGCGCTCCTCGCTCCGCGAGTCGCTCGACGCGACGCACCGGCAGCTTGGAGCCGAGCTCTCGGGCCTGGTCGCCGGCCGGGACGCGAAGGCGTGGCGCGACGAGGCGATGCAGCTTCGGGCCTCCGGCGTCCTGCCGCTGATCGGACACGCGCACGACGACTCCAGCGGCGATCTCACCGACCTGGCCCGTGACGCGCATGCACGCGCAGCTGCGTCTCGCGCGCACTTCGAGACGCTCGCGAGCGGCCTGCCCGACACGTCGGTGCTCAGCGAGCAGCTCGTGGCGGCGGAGGATCGCGCGGCGCGGCTCGAGCGCGCGCACGAGGTGCTCTCGATCGCAGCCGACGCGCTCGCCGAAGCCTCGGCCGAGACCTACCGCGACGTGGCGCCGCACCTGAACCGCGCGCTCTCGAGCGCGCTCGACCGGGCGACCGACGGGCGCTACCGCGAGGCACGGGTCGCCGCCGACCTCAGCATCGTCGTGCACGGCCCCGAGCGAGCGGCGCCCATCCCGCTCGACGATCTCAGCTTCGGGACCCGCGAGCTGGTCCTGCTGGTCCAGCGGCTCGAGCTTGCGCGTCTCCTCGCCGGTGACGATCCTCCCCCGATCCTGCTCGACGACGTCCTCGGCCACTGCGACGTCCAGCGCCGTACGGCGCTCGCGGGGCTGATCGCAGACGCATCGACGCGCCAGCAGGTCATCGTGCTCGCGACGACGCCCGAGGCGGCCGAGGCGCTCCTCGCCTCGACGCCCGACGTGATGCACATCGACCTCTCCGCGCACCAGTCGGCTCTGATCTGACCTGCAGCGGGGTACGCTGACGCGGTGGCCGAGGCCCGAAACGCGATCGCGGCCGAGCACCTCACGGTGCGCTACGGGTCGGTCGTAGCGCTCGACGACGTGAGCGTCGCCCTCGATGCTCCCGCGATCGGACTCCTCGGCGCGAACGGGGCAGGCAAGTCGACGCTGATGCGGGCTCTGCTCGGTCTGGTCGAGCCCGACGCCGGCACGGTGCAGGTGCTCGGCTTCGACGCGGCCCATCGCGGCGAGCTGCGGCGCCGGCTCGGGTACATGCCCGAGCACGACTGCCTGCCGCCGCAGATGACCGCGCGCGACCTCGTCGTGCACCTTGGCGGAGCTGCGCGGGCTTCCCCGCCGGGCAGCAGCACTGCGCGCCTCCGAGGTGCTCTTCCAGGTCGGGCTCGACGAGGAGCGCTCGCGGCTGATCGGCACCTTCTCGACGGGCATGAAGCAGCGCGTGAAGCTCGCCCAGGCGCTCGTGCACGCGCCCGATCTCGTCGTGCTCGACGAGCCGACGAACGGCCTCGACCCGGCGGGTCGCGACGAGATGCTGCTGATCGTCCGGCGCCTGTGGGAGACGCTCGGCGTCCGCGTCCTGCTCTCGAGCCACGTGCTGAGCGACGTCGAGCGGACGTGCGAGGCGGTGCTGCTCCTGCGCGAGGGGCACGTGGTGTCGGCCGGGCTGCTGTCCGAGCTCGGGGGCGGGACGTCGGGCCGCCTGCTGGTACGCGCCGTCGGCAACGTCGAGGGCTTCCGCTCGGCACTGGCCGCGCGCGGGCTCGCGGTCACGGACGACGAGGGGGCGCTGGTCGTCGAGGGAGCCGGACGGCGCGAGCTCGACGCGGTGCGCGACGCCGCGGCGACGGCGGGTGTATCGCTCCGCGAGCTGCGGCCGGCCGAGCGCACGCTCGAGGACGCGGTCGTCGCGGCGATGGCATGAACGCGCACATCGAGGACATCGGATACTCGCGCTACGAGGGCGAGCGTCGGGGTCGGTTCGCAGCCGTATGGTCGCTCGCGCGTTTCGGCGCGCTCGGCACGCTCGGAGCGCGACGGAGCTGGCGCTCCAAGATCCTCCCGATCGCGCTGATCGCACTGGCGTTCACACCGACCCTCGTCGTGCTCGGGCTGCACGCGATCGTGGGGTCGCGCTTCGGGGGCCGCTTCCCCGATCTGGTGCCGTACGGGTCGTACTACCTCGAGATCGGCATCGTCGTCCTGCTGTTCGCGGGGATCACGACTCCCGACCTCCTGTGCCCCGACCGGCGTAACCGCGTGTTGTCGCTGTACCTCTCGACCGCCGTGAGCCGCACCGAGTACGTGGTCGGGCGCATGCTCGGCGCGCTCCTGCCGCTCCTGCTCACCACGCTTGCGCCCGTCGTGGTGCTGTACGCCGGCAACACGCTGTTCGCCGACGACTCGCTGACGTACCTGAAGGACCACTGGGCCGACCTTCCACGGATCTTCGCGGCCGGCATCCTGCTCGCGGCCTACTTCGCGCTGATCGCCCTGGCGATCGCCTCGCTCACGAGCCGCCGGGCGCTCGCGACCGGTGCCTACGTCGGCGTGATGCTCGCAAGCCAGACGCTCGCCGGCGTGATCGCGTTCGGGGTCGGAGCCGGTTCCGGCTGGCTGCTCCTCTCGATCCCCCGCATCGCGATCGTCTCGGTGCGCAGCATCTTCGGCGACGATCCCAACCGTCCGGGTAGCGCGCCTGCTCTGGGCCTGGTGGGCCCTCATGCTCGGGATCATGGCCCTCTCGACGCTGGTGATCGCGCTCCGCTACCGCAGGGCCGAGACGTGACGACGACGCTCGTGTTCGACGACGTCTCGAAGTGGTACGGCGACACGGTCGCGGTCGCGAGCCTGACGTTCTCGCTGTCGCCCGGCGTGACCGGCCTGCTCGGCCACAACGGCGCAGGCAAGTCGACGGCGCTCAAGCTGTGCGCGGGATTCGCGACGCCGAGCATGGGCACGGTGCGCGTGCTCGGGCACGACCCGCGGCGCGAGCCCGAGGTGTTCCGCAAGGTCGGCGTTGTCCCTGACGTCGACGGGCTCTGGCCGTTCCTCTCGGCTCGCGAGGTGATCCGCACGTGCGCGCAGCTCCGCGACGTGGCCGACCCGGGCGCCGCGACCGATCGCGTGCTCGGGACCGTCGAGCTCGCCGACGCGGCCGATCGAGCCGTCGGCGGCTTCTCGAAGGGCATGCGCCAGCGGGTCAAGCTCGCGTGTGCGCTCGTCCACGACCCCGAGCTGCTGCTGCTCGACGAGCCGCTCAACGGCACCGATCCGGCCCAGCGCCGTCGGATCGTCGAGCTGACGCGCCAGCTCGGCGAGGAGGGACGCACCGTGCTGGTCTCGTCGCACGTGCTGGACGAGGTCGAGCGGATGGCGCCGCGCGTCGTCGTGCTCGTGAACGGGAGGCTCGTGGCGGAGGGCGACACCCACGCGATCCGCGAGCTGCTGCGCGACCGCCCACGCACGGTCCGCGTTGCGAGCGATGGCTCGGAGCAGCTCGCCCAGGCGCTGATCGGCGAGCATCTCGTCGGCGCCGTCAGGCTCGCGCCGCCCGGTCTCGAGCTGGAGACCGCGGACGTGGACGCCCTCGGGCGCCGCCTGGTCGCGATCGCCTCAGAGCGCGGGATCGCGCTCGATCGCGTCGAGCCCATCGGCGACGACCTCGAGAGCGTCTACGCGTACCTCACGGAGCGCGCACGGGGGCGGGGACGCTGAACGGGCTCATCTACCGGCTGACGTTGCGCCTCCTGCTGCGCGGGAAACGTCCGTTCGGACTGGCGGTGCTTCCGCTGCTCGCCGTGCTGCTCGCGATCCTCGACCAGCTCACGCGGACGGACGTCGCCGAGGACACGCGCTACGCCTCGCTCGCCGAGACGCTGTTCCTGTCGACCGCGGTGGCGATCGTCGCGCTCGTGCTCGGCGCCTCCAGCATCGGCGACGAGCGCGACGACGGCTCGATCCTGCACGTCGTGGCGACGCCGGTCCCGCGACGCTCGATCATCGTCGCGAAGCTCTTCGCCGCGTTCACGGCCGTGATGGTGCTGTGCGCGCCGGCGCTCGCCGCCTGCATCGCGATCGGGCTCGGAGGCTCGACCACCGCGCGCGCCGTGCTCTGGTCCTGCGCGGCCCTCGTCCTCTGCGGCATGGCGTACGCGGCGCTGTTCCTGTTGCTGGCGCTCGTCGCAAGCAGGCCGGTGCTGATCGGGCTCGTCTACATCGTGCTCTGGGAGGGGTCGGTCGCGACGTTCGCGCCGCAGGCGAACTGGCTCTCGGTGGGCGCCTACGGACGCGCGATGATCGCCGAGGGCCTCCCCGGAGCAGGCCGCTCGAACGTGCCGTCAATCTCGGGCGGAGGCGCGATCCTGGTGCTGCTCATCGCGTCCGCCCTGCTCGCGGCGCTCGCGACTCGCCGGCTGTCGCGCGTCGAGCTGCCGTAGCTGCGCAGTCGTGCCAAGATGTCGCCGTGCGCAAGTTCAACCTCCTCTCCACGGAGCTCGATGGCGCGTCCGAGCGGGACGGGTACCGCTGGCGCAGCGCCCGCGTCGGGCCCGTGATCGGGGCCGAGCAGATCGGGGCCGCGCTGTACGAGCTCGGTGATGGTCAGCGGAGCTACCCCTACCACTTCCACCACGGGATGGAGGAGTGGCTGCTCGTCGTGTCGGGCTCCCCGGTCGTGAGGACACCCGACGGCGAGCGCGTGCTCCGGGAGGGCGACATCCTCTGCTTTCCGGTCGGAGCGGCCGGCGGTCACCAGGTGACCGGCCCGGGAACCGTGCTGATCATCTCGGACAAGCCCACCCTCGACATCGCCGAGTTTCCCGACAGCGGCAAGGTCGCGATGCGTCCTCCCGGCATGATCCTCCGCACGGCCGACAAGGCCGGGTACTGGGACGGCGAGTGACCGAGCCGATCAACGTCCACGAGATCGCGCTCGAGAGCGATCCCACCGACCCGCCGGGCTACCGCAGCCGGATGGGGCGGTTCGGCGCCGACCATCGGCGCCGAGCGGCTCGGCGGATCGGTGTACGAGCTCGACCCGGGCGACAGCATCTGCCCGTACCACTACGAGGTCGTCGAGGAGGAGTGGCTGATCGTCCTGACCGGCACGCCAACCCTGCGCGACCCCGACGGAGAGCACGAGCTCGTGCCCGGCGATCTCCTGTGCTTCCCGCCGACCCCCGACGGCGCGCACAAGGTGACCAACCGCTCGGACGGCGTCGTCCGCCTCCTGATGCTCTCGACGATACCGAAGAACGATCTCAGCATCTGCGTCTACCCCGACAGCGAGAAGGTCGGTGTCTGGCCGTGGCCGGGAAGGCGGCTGCGGATCACGGAGTCGCTCGACTACTACGACGGCGAGGTCTAGCCGGTTGCGATGAGCTTCTTCGAGCCGCCGCCCCCGCGCGAGGAGCCCGAGGAACGTCCGCAGGCCGCCTGGGTCAGGTCCCCAGACAACGAGCTGGGGATCGCCCTGCCGCTCCGGCTGGTTGTGGTGCAGACGGTTTCACTCGCGCTGCTCGTGGACCAGGTCGTCGCGTACACGACGGGGTTCTCGTTCCGCCTCGCCGGCCGATCGCGCCCGGGGACCGCGGCGACGAATCGACGCCGGTTCGATCGCGTGCTGACGCCGCGCGCAGGCGACATGGAGCAGTTGCTCATCGGAATCGAGTTCGCAGACGGGCGCAGGGCGACGAACCTCGAGCATCGACCCCCCGAGCGTGGCGACTCAGGCCCCGTGCTCATGGGCGGTGGAGGGAGCGCTGGCGGTGGGCGGTTCGACTTCGAGTTCTGGCTCTGGCCGCTCCCTCCCGATGGCCCGCTCACGTTCGCCGTCCAGTGGGCAGAGGAGGGCATCGAACTGACGCGCGTCGAGGTCGAAGGCTCCGTGATCCGTGCAGCGGGCGACCGGAGCGGTCCACTCTGGCCGCACGAGCCACACCCTCAGCCGTAGTCGCGCGGGAACTCGTGCGTCCAGGTGCGCGCGAAGACGGGTGTCGCGCCTTCGCTGACCTCGAGCTCCGACGTGACGAGAAACGTCGTCGCCGTGCACGTCATCGTCCCGACCGCGCGGATCGATACCTGCCAGTCTCCCCGGCCGTGCCCGGATGTGTTCTCGACCCGGACACGCGCCGACAGGGGATCTCCCTCGACGATCGAGTACGTCGCGACCGACGTGTCCTCGTACTCGATCCCGTTCGGGTAGCGCGTGCGACCACCGCAGTCCCAGTCGAAGATCAGCTCGCTGCGACCGCTCGCGAGATCGCGCTCGATCCGCCGGAAGCCGCCCGAGCCCGCCGTGCAGCAGCGTCGTCGCGAGGGGCTCCGGCTCCTCCGGTGCGTCGAGGGCCCGTAGCCGATCGTCCTCGGCGCGCGGCGGGCGCTCGGGCAGCACCAGCGCGGCGGCACCACCATGGCGCAGCGTCAGCGTGACCGCCTCGGGCGACGGCCAGGCGAGTGGCCAGTAGCAGGGAGACACCGACAGCCGGACACGGCTCCCTGCCGGGAACCGGTGGCCGATCGAGTCCATGCGCACCGTCACCTCGACCTCCTCGCCCGGCACCAGCGCGACGGGCTCGGCATGCGAGATGCGATGGCAGAGGTTGAGCTGTCCGCGCGTCACGAGCAGCGACGCGCCGTCGGGCTGTACCTCGCACAGCCGGGCCGAGACGAGGGCAAGCGGGCGATCCGACGCGATGACCAGTCGTGCCTCGGGGAAGCCCAGGATCTCGAGCGGCTCGGCGAGCGGCTCCGAGGTGAAGGTCAGGGAACGCGCGTCCTCGCCACGCTGGTCGAGCGGCAGGTCGGCCGACCGCCCGTCGGCGCACCACGCCCCGCCCTCGAGCCCGACGGTCTGGACGCTGCCGATCGAGCGAGTGCCGCTCTCGGGTGTCGCGGCGCCGAGCGTGCCGTCGCCGAGCAGCAGCGTGCGTGGTGCGATCCGCGGGGACGGCCACGCCTCCTCGCCGACATAGCGGCCGGGTCGCTCGGCCAGGTTGGCGCTCGGAGCCACGGAGTCCTGCAGGTAGGCGACGACCATGGGGTCGTCGGCGATGCCCGGGTCGACGCCTTCGAGCCAGCGCCTCCACCAGCGCACCAGCTCGCCGAGGATCCCGACCGCCGGCCCCGGTACGCCACGGACGGGATCGTGGTGGCCCCATGGGCCGATCAGCGCGTGCCGCGGCACGTCGAGGCCCTCCATCAGGCGGAGCGCCGCGTCGGTGTACCCGTCGGTCCAGCCCGCGACGCACAGCACCGGACACTCGATGCGGCCGTAGTCCTCGCGGACGGAGCCCTGCTGCCAGTAGTGATCCCGTCTCTGGTGCGCGAGCCAGTGCGCGATCCACGGCTCCAGCTCGAGCCGCTCGAGCCACATCTCCCGCCAGCGATCGCCGACGATCCGCTCGTCCGGCGGCCGCGCCTGCCAGCCGAGCATGCACGTCGACCAGTGCGCCATCTCCATCGGGATCACCAGCCCGCCGCGGTAGTGGACGTCATCGGCGTAGCGATCGTCGGAGGCGAAGATCGAGGCGATCGCCTTCAGCGCGGGCGGCCGGCGGGCTGCGACCTGCAGGCAGTTGAAGCCGCTCCACGAGTAGCCCATCATCCCGACCGCCCCGGTGCACCACGGCTGCTCGGCGATCCACGCGATGACCTCGAGGCAGTCGAGTTGCTCCTGCTCGGTGTACTCGTCGGGGCAGAGGCCATCGGACTCGCCGGAGCCCCGGATGTCGACGCGCACGCCGGCGATGCCGCAGCCGGCGAAGTAGCTCATCTGCTGGTGATCGCCCGACGCCATGGCGTCGTTCAGGCGGTACGGCAGGTACTCGAGCACGGCGGGCACCGCGTGGTCGTCCGCATCCTCGGGCAACCACACACGCGCGGCGAGCCGCGTACCGTCGGCGAGCGCGATGAAGATGCCCTCGCGCACGGTCGGCGTGCGCGGGAAGTCGGTACGGATCTGCGGCGTCAGGCGGCCCGCACCTCGATGCCCTCCCCCTCGAAGCACAGGTACCCGGCGAGCCGCGAAGCCTCGTCGAGCGGCGCCTCGTACGACCACGCGATCTCAGACGCCGCGGAGGTCGACCAGTAGGTCGAGCGTCCCAGGTACGGGCTCGCGGAGACGCGCTCGCTCCGCTCGAGCGGCACGATGACGTCGGCGCGCGGGACGTAGAAGCGGTCGGGGTTCCCGGTCTCCGAGACGATCAGGGGCGCGCTCGTCTCGGCGAGCAGGGTCTCGCCGGGGCCGATCACGCGGACCGTCCGGCTCGAGTGCCGGATGTCGACGCGGTGGTAGGGATCGGGGAGGTAGCCGACGACCTCGTCGTCCTCGTCGAGCCAGCGGTCGAGCCGATCCTCGTAGACGCCGGCGTAGTCCTCCAGCCAGGGCGCCGTGGCGATCGGATGCTCGTACAGCCATAGCGCATCCTGTGCGACGCGATCGCCGACCCGCAGCGAGCGGTAGCTCGCGTCGCCCTTGAACGGGCAGAACGAGGTCTGCTCGCTCGGCTCGAGCGCGTCGGCGCGCACGTCGGCGATCGGCACGTACAGACGCGGACGGATACCGGTCTCGTGCAGCAGGCGCGCGTCGCGTGTATCGATCACCGTCTCGCCGGCGAGCTCGGCACGCACGCGGCGCGTGAACGGCTCGAAGAAGATCCGGTGAGCAGGGCCCTCGATCGTGTAGTTGGCATCGGCGGGCTCCTGGGTCAGGGGGCCGTCGCCACGGGTGAGGCTCATGGGTTCGCGTCTCTCTCTGGAGTGCCTTCCGGGAAGTGGCACGCAGCGGCGTGCGCGCCTACGGAGAGCAACGGCCGTTCGACCCGACACATTTCCTGGACCTTCGGGCAGCGCGTCGCGAACGGGCACCCGGACGTCGCGGCGGATGCGATGCCGACCGACGCGCGCCCACGGCCCGAGAGCCGCCGCTCTCCCGGCGCGGTTCCAGGGATCGCGTCGAGGAGCGCGCGTGTGTAGGGATGCAGCGGGCGGGCCGTCACCACCTCTGCCGGCCCGCGCTCCATCACCGCGCCGGCGTACATCACGACCACGTCGTCGCTCATCCGCCGGACGACCTGGAGATCGTGCGAGATCATCAGCAGCGAGATGCCGCGCGTGCGCTGCAGCTCGAGCAGCACGTTCAGGATCTGCGCCTGCACGGAGACGTCGAGGGCCGAGGTCGGCTCGTCGCAGATGACGAGCTCGGGGTCGAGCGCCAGGGCGCGGGCGATGCCCATGCGCTGGCGCTGGCCGCCCGAGTACTCGGTCGGGTACGAGTCGAGGTCGACGCCGTCGAGCCCGACGGCCGAGAGCAGCTCGCGCACGCGGGCCACGCCGGCCTTGCGGTAGGCCCCGTGGATGCGCAACGGCTCGGCGATGACCTCACCGACCGTGAAGCGCGCGTCGAGCGACTCGTAAGGATCCTGGAAGATCATGCCGAGCGCACGTCGCACCGGCCGGAGAGCGCCGACGCTGCGGCCGTACGGGACACCGCGGAAGCGCAGGGTCCCGGCGTTCGGGCGCTCGAGGCCGACCAGCAGGCGCGCGATCGTCGACTTCCCACAGCCGGACTCGCCGACGACGCCGACGGTGCGGCCCGTGACGAGCTCGAGCGACACGTCGTCGACCGCGGTGAGCTTGCCGTAGCGCTTCGTGACCCCCTCGAGCTGGGCGATCGGCGGCGGCGCGCTCATCCGACGCCCTCGAGCAGGTGACACGCCGCGACGTGCCCCTCCGAGACCACCGTGGCATCGGGCATGCGCGTCGAGCACGGAGCGTGCACGAGCTCGCAGCGCGGATGGAACGGGCAGCCGGTGGGGATCACACCGGCGGGCGGCGAGCCGGCTATCGCCGCGAACGGCGCCTTGGGCGCGGCCTCGGATGCCCCGCGAACCGTCGAGATCAGCGCCCGCGTGTAGGGATGCGCGGGCCGCTCGAAGACGGCCTCGGCCGGGCCCTGCTCGACGATCCGGCCGCCGTACATCACGGCGACGCTGTCGGCGATCTCCGCGACGACGCCCATGTCGTGCGTGATCCACAGGAACGTGACCCCGTGCTCGGCCTGCAGCTCGCGCGCGAGCCCCAGGATCTCGGCCTGCACCGTCACGTCCAGCGCCGTCGTCGGCTCGTCGGCGATCAGGAGCCGCGGGCGCAGCGCCAGCGCCATCGCGATCATCACCCGCTGCCGCATGCCGCCCGACAGCTCGTGCGCGTACATCCGCGCAACCTTCGTCGGTCGCTGGATCCCGACCTGCGTGAGCAGGGCGACGGCCTGCGCACGCGCCTCCCGTCGCCCCACGCCCTCCCGCGCCTCGAACACCTCGGAGACCTGCCGGCCCGCGGTCAGCACCGGGTTGAGGGCCGCCATCGAGTCCTGCGCGAGGTAGCCCACCAGACGTCCGCGCGCTTGCCGGAGCTCGGACCCGGCGAGCGCGCCGACATCGACCCCGCCGACACGGATCGAGCCGCCTGCGATCGCTCCTCCGACCGGCAGCAGGCGTCCGACGGCGAGCGCCAGCGACGACTTGCCCGAGCCCGACTCCCCCACGAGCGCCAGCGTCTGTCCCTCGGGAATCGCGATCGACGCGTCGGTCACGGCCTCGAACTCGCCGTAGCGCACGCTCAGCCCCGAGACCTCGAGCAGGGTCGCTGTCATACGCGCTCCTCGACCTTGGCGCGCGGGTCGACGAGCACGCGGACGACATCGGCTACCAGGTTGAAGATCACGACGACCACGGCGGCGACGATCACGGTCCCCATCAGGACGGGCCGGTCGAAGTCGACGAAGGCGCGCTCCTGCAGCGCGCCGATCCCTGGCCACGAGAACACCTCCTCGACGAACACGACGCCCGAGAGGAAGACCGCGAAGTCGAGGCCGGCGAGGGTGATGACCGGAGAGAGGCAGTTGCGCACCACGTGCCGGCGCAGGATCAGCGACCGCGGGAGTCCCTTCGCGACGGCCGTCCGCGTGTACGAGGCTGCGAGCGCGGTACGCGTCGACTCGGACACGACAGCGGTGTAGTACGGGACGCCGAACAGGCCCAGCGTGATCGCCGGCA
Source organism: uncultured Actinomycetes bacterium (assembly GCA_963717155.1). Lineage (GTDB taxonomy): Bacteria > Actinomycetota > Thermoleophilia > Gaiellales > JALYLC01. Next base: position 4,606,720 of record OY970326.1, on the reverse strand, counting down.
GGATCAGCTCCTTCGCGCTCGTGCCGCCCCCGAGCGGGAGCCACTGGAGCCGGTAGGCGAACACGAACAGGAAGATGAACCCGAGCGAGTAGGTGGGGATCGAGAGCAGCACGACATTGGTGGCCGCGAGCCCGCGGCTCCGCCGGCGACGCAGGCCATCCCACAGACCGAGCCCGCCGCCGACCACGAGCTCGATCATCAGGGCGCAGAACGCGAGCAGCGCCGTGGTCGGAAGCTTCTCCATGATGAGATCGCTGACGGGGCGGTTCTGGATGTACGAGGTGCCGAGGTCGCCCTGCAGGATGTTCTCGACGTAGTGCAGGAGCTGGACCGGCTCGGGGTCGTTCAGGTGCAGATCGGCGCGCACGTTCGCGAGCACCTCGGGCGACGCGCGAGGGCCGGCGATGCGGCGAGCGGGGTCGCCCGGAACCGAGAACTGCAGCAGGAACGTCAGCAGGATCACACCCGCGATCGAGATCGCGCCGAGCGCGATCCGGATCGCTATATATCGAGCCACGACCGCCTCAGCGACACCGCGCCGCGACGTGACAGCGCCTCGCCGATCAGGACGAACGAGAAGACCGTGATGACCACGCACGCGAGCGGGACGAGCAGGAGGTGCGGTGCGTAGTCGAGGCTGTCCTGCCCGTCGGCGAGCATGTTGCCCCACTCGGGTCTCGGCGGCTGGATCCCCGCTCCGAGGTACGCGAGCCCGGCCCCGATCGCGACGACGGCGGCACCGTTCAACGCCGCGAGCGTGAGGATCAGGCTCGTGAGGTTGGGCAGGATGTGCCGGCGGATCACCATGTGGCCCGGCGCGCCCTGCGCGATCGCGGCCTCGACGAACGTCCTCCGGCGCAGGGCGAGCGTCTCGCCGAACACGATCCTCGCCGTCCACGCCCAGTACAGCGCGGTCACGACGACGACGATGCCCGTGATGCCCGTGCCGAGCGTGGCCGCCAGCGCGAGCCCCGAGATCACGGTCGGCACCGCGAGGAAGATGTCGGTGAGCCGCATCAGGCCGTGCTCGGCCCAGCCGCGGTAGAAGCCGGCGACCAGGCCGACGGCCGTGCCGATGCCGACCGAGGTGATGTTCGCGATGAACGCGATCTCGAGGCTTGCGCGCGCGCCGTAGGCGGTGCGCGCGAGCATGTCCCGACCGAGCTGATCGGTACCCAGCAGGTGCCCCGGGCTCAACACCCCTCGCGGAAGCCCTGCCGGGCTCAACCCGTCGAGCGGGATCGCGTAGGGGTTCCCGAAGAGTGGCGCGGCCAGCGCCAGCGCGATCATCGAGCCGAGCAGCACGACGCCGACGATGAAGGTTCGCCGAGGCCACTCCGCCCGTGCCGCGCGGGCGGTCTTAGCCGGAGACCCAGAGACGGTCGTAGTACGTGCCGTAGACACCCGAGTAGTTGAAGTTCTTCAGGCGATCCGGGTTGCGGCCCATCAGCCAGTTGACGTTCTCGAGGAACACGGCCGGGGCATCGTTGCCCACGAGCGTCTCGACCTTCGCGAGCAACGCGTCGCGCTTCGCCGGATTCACCGTGCGTCGCGCCTGCGCGGTCAGCGTGTCGACCTGAGCGTTCTTGTAGTGCGTGTAGTTGGCCGCGCCGTCCGACTCCCAGTACTGGCTGATGAGGTCGATGGCGGTCGGGTAGATCGCGTAGTACGTCGAGATCCAGGCGTCGAGCTTGTTCTTGATCGAGAGCTCGTTGACCGCGTCCGCCGTCGCCTGCTTGAGCGTGAGGTGGACTCCGACCGCCTGCCAGGCCTGCTGCAGGAACTGCCCGACGAGCGGCTCCGGATCATCGCTCACCCACAGCGTGGCCTGCACGTTCGTGACGCCGGCCGCCTTCATCAGGCTCTTCGCTCGATCGAGGTCGAACGTGTACGGCTTGAACGTCCGCTGCTTGCCGAGCATCCCCTTCGGGAACGGCACGCCCCAGGCGGAGGCCTCGCCGGCCGTCAGGCGCTCGAGCGCCGCCCGATCCGTCGCGTAGTTGAGCGCCTGGCGCACGCGCTTGTCCTTGAATGCGGGCACGCGCGGGTGCAGGTTCGTCCAGCGCGCCGACAAGAGTGGCTCCTGGAACAGGTACTTCTTGAGCGAGCTCGACGCGTTGACGCGAGCGAGCGCCTGCGCCGAGAACCCGTCACCGAGCAGGTCGACCTCGCCGCGCTGCAGCTTCAGGATCTGAACGCCCGGATCGATGCCCCAGATGAACTGCACCTCGTCGAGGTACGGCAGTCCCGACCAGAAGTACTTGTCGAATCGCGAGAACAGCATGGTCTGACCCTGCGAGTCGTACTTCTCCAGCTTGAACGGCCCGTTCCCGACGACATGCGTCGAGAAGTTCTTGCCGTACTTCTGGACGACCTCCTTCGGTACCGGCGACATGAACGGCTGGGTCAGCGCGTAGAGGAAGGTCACGTCCGGCTGCGTCAGCGTCACCTCGAGCGTATGCGGGTCCAGCACCTTGACCCCGGACAGGCCCTGCGCCTTCTTCTCGAAGAGCTGCTTCGCGCCCTTGATCGTGTAGACGTAGCTCGACGCCCAGCTTGCGAGCTTCGGGTCGAGCAGGCGCTCCCACGAGTACTTGTAGTCGGCTGCCACGACCGGCCGCCCGTTGTGGAAGAGCACGTTCGTGCGCAGCGGAATCCGATAGACCGTGCCGCCCTTCGTGATCGTCGGCATCGCGGCGGCGGCGTTGGGCTTCGGCGAGCCGTCCGCGCCGTACGAGTAGAGCGGCGAGAACAGGAGGTTGCAGATGGCCTCCCAGCCCGTCCCCGTGTAGCCGATGATCGGGTCGTACGAGTTGCCCTCGACCTTCCAGGCGTTGACGACGCGCCCGCCGCGCGTGCCCCCGGTTGCCGGTGGACCCGGAACGGCGCCGAGGTTCGTGGCGGCGGCCGCGGTCGGCAGCTCTCCCGCGAGGTAGAGCGCCAGCGCTCCCGTCCCTGCCCCCGCGATGAGGGCGCGACGGGTGAGCGGGTGGTCGGCCACAGTCGGGGCCATCTTATATACCGTGGCCGCCGTGCCACCTCCCTTCGATCATGCCGGCACGTGGCTCCGCTGCCAGCTGCACGCCCACACCCACCACTCGGACGGTGAGCCGACCACCACCGGGCTGGTGGAGCACTACGCGCGAGCGGGCTACGACGTGCTCGCGATCACGGACCACTGGCTCATCACGCTGCACGAGCCCGCAGCCGACGGGTCGAGCGACATCCTCCTGATCCCCTCGAGCGAGCTGTCCGCGAGGCTCGACGGCGGGCTCGAGGCCGACGTCCTGGCGTACGGGATCGACGAGCTGCCCCGAGCCGCGCGAGGAGTTCCCGTCGATCGCCGACGCGGCGCGCTGGATCACCGGGAAGGGCGGCGTCGCCTTCCTCGCCCACCCGTACTGGTCGGGCCTCACCGCCGACCACTACCTCGGCGCCCCGGATCTCTCGGGGATCGAGGTCTACAACGGAGGCTCCGAGCTGCTGCAGGGAAACGGCCTGTCGGCCGTGCACTGGGACGACATCCTGCAGCGCGGCGGGTCGTGCCTCGGCATCGCGACCGACGACTCGCACTACGCCGGCCAGGACAGCCGGCTCGGCTGGACGATGGTGCGCGCCCCCGAGCGCAGCCGCACGGCGGTCCTCGCGGCACTGCGCACCGGAAGCTTCTACGGCTCGACCGGTGCCGAGATCCACGGAATCGACGTGCACGAAGACGGCCGCGTCGACGTGCGCACCTCGCCGGCGCGCTCCGTGACGCTCCGCTCGGGCCGCTGGGACGGCTGCCGCGTGAACGCGCACCCGCTCGAGATGCACTGGCGGGGCTCGGTCGTCGAGCGGGCCGACGACGGGTCGATCGTCGCCGCGCGGTTCGACCCACCCGAGTTCGAGAAGTGGGGGCGCGTCGAGGTCGTCGGCCGCGACGGCACGCTCGCGTGGTCGAACCCGTTCGCGGTGGGTTGACGCTCAGGCGTGCGCGCTGACGATGCCGGCGACCTGGGCGTCGCCGCTCGCATGCCACTCCGCGTGCACGCGGCGAGTCTGGCCTCGTGGCAGACGACACGTCGCCTCGAAGCTGTATGCCGCCACCTTCGTGACGTTGCCGCGGCAGAGCGCTCCGCTCGGCAGGTACTCCATCTGGAACGCCGTCGACAGCAGACTCTGGGGGGAGATGAGCAGATCGGCGCGCACGAGCACACGCTGCTTGCCCGAGCCCGAGCCGGCGAGCGAGACGATGCCCCGTGTGACACCGCTGTCTCGCACGACCTGACCGGTCAGCTGATCGCGGAACGTCGTGGCGTTCCATGTACGAGTCTTCGCGTGGAGCGGCCCGAGCACCAGCCCGACCAGGAGGACGGGTGCGACCGACGCCACGACGATCGGGCCGCGCCGCCAGCGCGCGGGAAGCGATCGGCGACGGAGCACACGGGCTGCGGTCGCTCCACCGACACACGCGACCGAGATCGCGACGATCGCGATGAACCATGGCGCATTGCGGTCCGTGCCGCTCCCGATGCCGTGCGCCGTCGCGGCGCCCCAGACGGCGAAGTTCAGATAGTGGGCGCGTCGCCAGAACCGACGATCGATGCGGTCGCGATAGTGGTTCGTGATGGCAAGCGCGACGAGCAGCTCGGCGGACACGATCCCGAGCGCCGTCCACGCCGGCCGGTAGCTCGAGACGAGCGGCACGGTGAGCGATAGGAGCGAGAACGGGAGGTACGAGTCGATCGCGATGGTCCCGACGTGGATGACGAGGAACGTCCCCATGAGCAAGCCGCCGAACCGGTGCACGTCCTCCAGCGCGAAGCGCGGCCAGCGATCGAGACGCTGCCTGCTCGACATGGTGAGCCCGAGCAGGACGACGACGGTCAGCAGGATGTAGGCGACGACGCCACCGGCGCGGGCGGCATACCAGTCCACCGAGCTCGAGGTCAGATGCACGCGACCGCCTCCTCGCGCAGGCCGACGCGCCACGCCTCGTTGCAGGTCGCGTTTCCCTCCGCCGCGACGAAGCGGCCGGGGATCCCGCGGCGATCGAGCCACGCAGGCCCCCGCTCGCCGGCAAGGAAGCCCGCCTTGGCCGCGACGTCCGCGTCGAGGCAGCTCGCTCCGCACGCGGTCACCTCGCGCCAGGGCGAGTCGGATGGCCGTCCGGTGCGTGCATCGATCAGGTGGCGGCCGCGCCTGGTCGTACCGCTCGTCGCGAGCGCGCCGCGACGCAGCAGCACCGTGTCACCCCCGGGGAGCTCGACGGTGAGCGGACCACGTGCGGCGAGATCTCCTCCAGCCGACACGAACCCATCGCTGGAGATGCACCGGAGCGCCGCATCGACGGCGAGCGACTTGACCACGCCGTTCAGGTCGAGGCCGACGCCCTCGGGTAGCCAGACGAGGCGTCCGATCACGTGAACCTGCCGCGAGGCACCGAGCGTGGGATCGACCAGGCCCTTGGTCTGGCGAGCGGCGCCGAGCGCGACCTCCAGCGTCTCGGCGAAGAGCGGCGAGACCCGGACGAGACGTCCCGATGAACGGTTGACGGTGCAGAGCTCGGACTCGGGAAGGAACAGGCTGAAGACGCGCTCGCGCTCGGCGAAGAGCTGTTCGATCGCCTGCCGCTCGCCCTCGAGCGCACCGCCGACCACGATCGTCGTGCCCATCGCCTGGAACTCGTGACAATTCATGAGACGCCGCTCGCCGCGTCCGGAGGCGCCGAGGCCGGGCCGAGGATCCCGGCCTGCAGCTGGTCGTTGTGCACCACCGCGAGAAAGCGCGGCGGCGCAGACAGCGACTGGAGCCGGTGCTTCTGGTGGCCGGCGTGCGAGACGCGCGCGAAGCCCATCGCTACCGCGAACGCAACCACTCCCGTCCCACCCAGGACGGCCTTGGCGACCGCCGCTCGCCGCCGGGCAGCTCCGATCCGCGAGTCGTTCATACCGCCTGCCTCGGCAGCGCGAGCCAGACATCCGACCCTCCACCGCCTCGGTTAGCAGCAGCGGCGCTACCGCCGTGCGCCATTGCTATCGCCTGGACGATCGCTAGTCCGAGACCGCTGCCCGAGCTCGAGCGCGCGTCGCTCGCGCGGCTGAACCGCTCGAACGCCCTCGGCAGGAAGGCCGCCGGAAAGCCGCCGCCGTCATCCCGCACGTGCAACTCGACCATGTCGCCTCGCGGAATCGCGGCGAGCGTGATCGAGCCGCCGCCGTAGCGGAGGGAGTTGTCGATCAGGTTGGCGAGCGCCTGGCCGATGCGCACCGGATCGCAGACGAGCTCGAGCCCTGCCGGTGTCTCGGTCGAGAGAGTCCGGCCTTCCTCGGTCGCGCGGCGCGCGAACCGCTCGGCGACGCCCCGCAGCAGCTCATCCGCGCCGACCGTCGCGACGCTGACGGGCAAAGCACCCTGATCCGAGCGCGCGACCACGAGCAGGTCCTCGGCAAGCGTTCCCAGCCGGTTCGTCTCCTCCTGGGCGGAGCGCACGACGTCCTCGAGCTCCTCGCGCGAGCGCGGACGCCTCAGTGCGAGCTCGAGCTCGGCCCTGAGGATCGCGAGCGGCGTCTGCAGCTCGTGGCTCGCGTCGGCGAGGAAGCGACGCTCGTGCGCGAACGCCGCCTCGATGCGGGCGAGCATCTCGTTGAGCCGCTCGCCGAGCTTCGCAATCTCGTCGCCGGTCGGCGGCACGGGCAGCCGCTTGTCGTCTCCACGAAGGGAGATGGCTGCAGCCTTGCGGCTCATCGCCTCGACCGGGCGGAGCGCCGCGGCCGCAAGCCCGTAGCCCGCCGCCGACGCCAGGAGCAGCGCCGCCGCGCCACCGACAAGGAGCTCGACAAACAGGTGATCGAGGGCCTCCTCGCGTGGCTCGAGCGACGCTGCGACGACCGCGATCTCGGCCCCGGGAACGTCCGACACCGGGCGCGCGAGCACCCGCCAGTGCCCCTCGCCGAAGCCGGGAAGCGACGCGAGCTCGAAGCGCAGCGGCCCGCTTCGCGCGGCGAGGAGCTGAGCGGGAGTCAGGAGCGAGCGGCTCCCCACGTCCGGCGTCGTCCGTGCGACCTTCCCACCGGGTGTGAGGAGTTGGGCGACGCCCTCGGCGCCCCCGAAGTCGTGGCCGTCGGCAGTCGCTGCGCGATGGGTCAGCGCACTGACGTCGTCGGCGCGAACGTCGAGGTCGCGATTCACCGAGCTGTTCAGCGAGCTTCCGACCCGCTCGTACACGAAGGCGCCGAGGGCGAGCAGCACGATCGCCATCACACCGGCGAACACGACGGTGAGGCGGATCCGGATCGAGAGGCGGGTCAGCATCCGCCGTCCATGCGAAGGCGGTAGCCGACGCCCCGAACCGTCTCGATCGCGTTGGTCCCGAACGGCCGATCGATCTTGTCACGCAGGTACGAGACGTAGACATCGACCACGTTCGACCGGTTGTCGTAGTCGCGATCCCAGGCCTGCTCCAGCAGCTGGTAGCGGGACAGCACCTGTCCCGGACTGCGCATCAGCGCCTCGAGCAGGGCGAACTCCTTGACGGAGAGCGGGATCACTGAACCATCGCGGCGCAGCTCGCGCGTCGCCGGGTCGAGCGAGAGCGGTCCAACCTCGAGCACGCTCGGCCGCTCCGCCGGGCGACGACGATGCAGCGCGCGCAGGCGGGCCAGAAGCTCGTCGAAGGAGAACGGCTTCGCGAGGTAATCGTCCGCGCCGACGTCGAGACCCGCCACCCGGTCGACGATCGCATTGCGTGCCGTGAGCATCAGCACCGGCGCCCAGACGTCGTCGGCCCGTAGCCGACGACAGGTCTCGAAGCCGTCGATCTCAGGCAGCATCACGTCGAGGACGATGGCGTCGTAGTCGTGCGCCTTGCTCATCCAGAGCGCATCCTCGCCGCTGGTCGCGACATCGGTCGGGTGGCCCTCCTCGGCGAGTCCGCGACGCAGTAGCGCCGCGATCTTCGGCTCGTCCTCGACCACAAGAATGCGCATCTCGCGCTCATTGTCGCCCCGGCAGATTTGAGGAGCATTAAGGGTCCGGGCCGCTCTGCGTCTAATGACGCTCCAATGCGGTGCGGGCACAGTGCACCGCATGAGGAAGCACGCAGAGGCTCGGCGCACGAGCTGGTTGCGCCGCGTGCGCCTGCTCACCGGCTGGATCGCCGCGTTCGCCGCTGCTGCGGCGCTGCTCATCGCAGCTGTCGTCGGCAGCGCGAGCCCGTCGCGTAAGACCGCGGCCCCCAGCGTTTCACAACCTCGCCACGCGGCCGCCCGCAAGCGTGCCGTCCCCCTGCGGCATATCGACCGCGTGGCGCGGAAGCGGGCGACGACCCCGGCGCACCACCATGCGCCGGCCGCACGTGTGCGGACGCCCGTGAAGCAGGTGCAGGCGCCCGTTCAGGCGCCTGCGCCTGCGCCCCCGCCTGTCGTCGTCTCGGGCGGCTCGTGAGCAGCGCGACCTTCGCGGCACTCGGGACGACGGCGGTCGTCGCCACCACCGACCCCACCTCGCTGCCGGTGGCCCGTCGCGCGGTCGAGCGCGAGATCGCCGCGATCGACGCGGCTTGCAGCCGGTTCCGCACCGACTCGGAGCTTGCGCGCGTCAACCGCTCGCCCGGCCGGTGGGTACAGATCGGCGAGGTGCTCTGCGAGGCGCTCGCCACCGCGCTCGCGGCAGCGGCAGAGACGGACGGGTTGGTCGATCCGACCGTCGGCCGCTCGCTCCTCGCGCTTGGCTACGCAACGGACTTCTGGTCGAGCCGGCCGGATTCCGATCTCGCCTTCGACTCCGCAGCGGCCGGTCACTGGCGCGAGATCGAGCTCGATACCGGTCGGGCGCGCGTGCGAATACCGCTGACAGGGTCGCTCGACCTCGGGGCAACGGCCAAGGCGCTTGCCGCGGACCGCGCCGCCACCGCTGCGGCAACCGTGGCCGGCGGGGTGCTCGTGAGCCTTGGCGGCGACATCAGCATCTCCGGGCCGCCCCCAGATCGGGGATGGAGCGTACGCGTCACCGATGACCACCGATCGACAGCGGACGCCGACGGCCAGACGGTCGCGATCACGCAAGGAGGCCTGGCGACCTCGAGCACGACGGTCCGGGTCTGGCGGCGCGGCGACCGCACGGTGCACCACATCGTCGATCCGACGACCGGCGGACCGCCGCTCCCGGTCTGGCGCACGGTCAGCGTGGCGGCCGCGACCTGCGTCGATGCGAACGTGGCGTCGACCGCCTGCATCGTGCAGGGCGAACCCGCCGTCGACTGGCTCGATCGACGCTCGCTGCCGGCCCGCCTCGTCCGCCCGTCGGGCGCCGTCGTCACGACATGCGAGTGGCCGGCCGAGTGATCGCATGCTCGTGACGAACAAGGAGCTCTGGTACCTGGCGCGCGGGACGGGGGCCGTGTCGCTCGTCCTGCTCACGGCCAGCCTCGTGCTGGGCATCACCGCGCACAACCGGGCCGGCGCCCCGCACGTCCCACGGTTCGCGACCGCGATGCTGCATCGCAACCTGTCACTGCTGGTGGTCGCGTTCCTGGCCGTACACATCGCGACCTCGGTGCTCGACCCGTTCGCCGGCATCAGCTGGAGCGACGCGGTGATCCCAATGGCGGCCCGTTACCGACCCGTGTGGCTCGGACTCGGAGCGGTTGCCTTCGACCTGTTGCTGGCCCTGGCCATCACGAGCCTCGTGCGTGTGCGCCTCGGTCTGCGAACGTGGCGCGCCGTACACTGGCTCGCCTACCTCTGCTGGCCGGTCGCGCTCGTGCACGGGCTCGGCACCGGCTCCGACGTTCGTGCGTCGTGGCTGCACTGGCTCGTCGCAGGGTGCATCGTGGCGGTCGCCGGGGCCATCTGGTGGCGTCTCGCGGCGACGACGGGCGTCGCAGCGCGCTGGCGCTGGACGGCCGCCTGCGGGGTGCTGCTCGCCCCGATACTCCTGACGCTGTGGCTCGAGTCGGGGCCGCTGCGCCGTGGCTGGGCCGCGCAGGCCGGGACCCCGACGCCGATCCTGCACCGGGCGACGGGCCGATGAGCTCCACCCTGAAACGCGGGCGCGTGGAGGCTCGTTCGCCGTCGCGCCACGCGCCTACCGATCTCCCCCGGCTCCTGGCCGGCTGGTACAGCGAACGACGTCCGGCGACGCTCCGCGATCACGTCGATCGCTACGGCCAGCTCCCTGGCGGCCGCCTCGATCCGCTGGTCGACGTCCTCGAGGCCGCCGGACTCACGGGTCGCGGTGGCGCAGGGTTCCCCACCCATCGCAAGCTGCGAGCCGTGCGCCAGGCTACCCGCCGGCCGATCGTCATCGCGAACGGCGTCGAAGGAGAGCCGGCGAGCATCAAGGATCGGCTGTTGCTCTCGGTCGCACCGCATCTCGTGCTCGACGGCGCCGTGCTCGCGGCGGCGGCGGTCGGCGCCGACGAGGTGCTCGTGTGCGTCGCGCGCGGTCCGCGCTCGCCGCTCGCCTCCGTGGAGCGCGCGCTCGACGAACGTGCGCTCGCCGGGCTCGATCGGATGCGGATCGACGTGCACGCGCTCCCCGCCCGCTACGTCGCGGGTGAGGAGACGGCCGTCGTGCACTGGTTGAACGGCGGCCCCGCGAAACCGACGACGACTCCTCCGCGACCGTTCGAGCGCGGTGTGCGCGGCCGACCGACGCTGATCCAGAACGTCGAGACGCTGGCCCACCTCGCACTCATCGCTCGCTTCGGCGCACGCTGGTTCCGTGGCGTCGGCACGGCCGACGATCCTGGCTCGCTCCTCGTCAGCGTGTCCGGAGCCGTGACTCGACCCGCCGTGCTCGAGGTGCCGCTCGGTGTGCCGATCGGCCGGATCGTCGCCGCGTTCGGCCTCGACGTGGAGCCGCAGGCCGTGCTCGTTGGCGGATACTTCGGAGCATGGCTTCCATGGCGCGAGGCCGTCGACCTCCCCCTCACACGCGCGCACCTTCGTCAAGCGGGCGGCGCCATCGGGGCGGGCATCCTTGCCGTCCTACCGCCGGAGTCGTGCGGTCTGTGCGAGACGACGCGCATCGCGGGGTACCTCGCTGCGCAGAGCGCACGCCAGTGCGGCCCCTGCAAGCACGGGCTTCCGGCGATCGCGCGGGACCTCGTGCAGCTCTGCCACGGAAGCGACCCCGCGGCACGCGAACGCGCGGTCCGACGGATGCGCGAGGTGGAGGGACGAGGCGCCTGTCGGCACCCGGACGGCGCCGTCAGACTCGTCCGCAGCGCGCTGCACACGTTCTCGGAGCACGTCGACTGGCACGAGCGCCACGGCGCATGCGCGGGAATGCACCGCACCCCGTTGTTGCCGGGACCCTCCCGGGCGGGCAACGAGGAGCCGTGGCGGTGAAGGCGCACCTGGTGCTCGATCCGATCGCGTGCGACGGCCACGGCCTCTGCGCGGAGCTCTTGCCCGAGCGCGTCACGCTCGACGAGTGGGGTTACCCGATGATCGACCCCGCGCCGGTGAGCGGCAAGCTCCTGACGCACGCGCGTCAGGCCGTCGCCACCTGTCCGACGCTCGCGTTGGCCATCGCGCGCAGCCCGGGGCGCACGGATACATCACACGCGTGAGCGCGCACGATGCAACGGCGCGCGCCCACGCTGTCCTGCTCCCGCGGTTCGGCGTCAGCGAACGGCTCGCGCACTGGCTGCTCGCGGGCGCGTTTGCGAGCATGCTGGCAAGCGGTGCGTTCATGGGCGGCATCGGCCCGCTCGACCATCACACCCTGCTCCTGGTGCACCTGGGTTCTGCGGTCGTCCTCATCCTCGGCCTGGCGGCGCTCCTGACCGCGCGTCTCAGTCGCCGACCGCTCGTGCAGACGGCACACGACCTGGGCGCTCTCAGCGCGAACGACAGGCGCTGGCTTAGCCTGGCCCCGCGCGCGTATCTCGCCGGCGGCAAGCTTCCGCCGGCAGGTCGGTTCAATGCCGGCCAGAAGGTCAACGCTCGGCTCGTGCTGCTCGTGATGCTCGCGCTGTACGTCTCGGGCGTCGCCTCGCTTCACCGCTACACCTCCATCGTCGATCCGATCCGCTTCCTCGGCGGGTTCCACGGCCTCGCGGCCGGCGCCGCGACCTTGCTCGTCGCCGGCCACGTGTACCTCGCGGTCCTGCACCCGGCCACGCGTCACGCGCTCCGGGGCATCACGCTCGGCACCGTCCGCCGCGACTGGGCCGAGGATCACCACGCCGACTGGGTCGCGTCGCTCGACGCAGATCGAGAGGCTGGCGCGCGCAACGAGCACTGAGAGAACGCCCGACTACACTCAGAGTGATGGGGCGTGGCGCGCGCGGAGCGAGGGTCTGGAGAGGCGCGGCCGCGGTGCTACTGGGGTCGACCCTGCTGGCCGCCGTCTGGGGCTCGAGCATGCCGAGCAGCGCGAGTACCGCACCCGGGCAGATGAGCGTCCCCGTGATCAACGCGGAGACCAGCAAGCAGGCGGTCACCCTGCAGGCGCCTGGCGGGAAGCGGGTGCCGAGCGTGACGTGGGCGATCGCAGGCGACATCGTCAGGTTCGACCCGGCGTTCGCGTACGGCGACAACTCGACGCCGGTCCTGTCGCAGAGCTGCGAGGGCCTGCTCCGCTTCAGCCCCACCGGCGGGCTCATCGACAATCTGGCGTCGTCGTGGGGCGCGCCGAATCCGCTCACCTACGTCTACCACGTACGCAAGAACGTGACGTTCTGGGACGGATCGCCGATGACGCCGGACGACGTCGTCTTCAGCATGCGGCGGATCATGAACCCCGCGACGCACGCGTACGCATCCTCGTACTACGCGAACGTCAAGAGCATCTCCCGCACCGGCCCGTGGCAGGTCACCGTCAAGCTCAAGCGGCCGGACCGGCAGTGGAGGTACGTGCCGGCGATGAGCGCGACGGGCGCGGTGATCAGCAAGGCGTTCGCGCTGGCGCATCCCACGGACCTCGGGAGGCCGGGCGTCGGCGTACTGTGCACCGGCCCGTTCAGGTTCGCGCGCTGGGACCGCGGCAGGCAGATCGTGCTGCAGCGGTTCGGCGGCTACTGGCGGCCCGCCGGCCGGGCGAAGATCGCGAAGCTCACGTTCAAGGTCGTCTCCGACCCGAACACGCTCGTGACCGCCCTCAACAGCGGCGCGGTCGACGGAACCCTGTACGACTTCGACGGCCGTGAGGCACAGCTGCTGCGGGGACCGCTCAACGTGGTCAAGAGCGATTCGGATACGACGACCAGCCTCGCCTTCAACACGACGCGCAAGCCGTGGAACGATGTGCGCGTCCGTCAGGCCTTCGCCTATGCGCTGGACCGGACGGCGATCGTCACCTCCGTCTACAACACGCTCGGCCGCAGCACGAAGTCTCCGATCGCGCCGGTCCTGTGGACATACAGCAAGTCGGCCTACGCGAACGCGTTCGACGCGCTTCCGAGCTACAACCCCGATCTCGAGAAGGCGAAGGGTCTGATCGCGGCCGCCCACGCGAAGGGCACCGTGGCGACGCTCACGATCGGGAGCGATACCGACCTGCGGGTCGCGCTGTTCGTCGAGGAGGCCGCGGGACAGCTCGGGATCACCCTGACGCTGCGGCAGCTGTCGCCCGCACGGAAGGCCGCGATGGAATCGGCCAGGGGCCCGAAGGACTTCGACCTCGACCTGGTCGTGGGGCGAAGCGACACGCCGGATCCCCTCAACATGCTGCTGCGCGCCTTCAACCCGGCGAACGCCGTCTCCGACGTGACGATGTACGGCAGTGCGGCCGCCACCCGCTCCCTGCTCGCCGCGCAGGGCTCGACGAACGCGACGGACGAGGCCGCGAACGTCATCAAGGCGCAGGCGCAGCTCATGCAGGACGTGCCGGTGCTCCCCTACGTGGCGCCCGACACGATCGTGCCGCTCAACAAGCGGCTGACCGGGTTCGTCCCCACGTTCTTCACGTACTGGACGCCCTGGGCCGCCGACCTCTCCGGGACGCGCTGACGCCGGGGTGGCCTAGGATCTGCCCTCGTCACACAGGGAAGGGATCCAGCATGGTCGCGCGTGTAGCGAGCTTCGAGGGAGTCGACTTCGCGGAGGCCGAGAAGACCCTCGACCAGGCGGAGGCGATCGGTCGACCGCTGATCGGGGCGCTCGCGGGGTACCAGGGCAACTACGAGCTCGTGGCGGCCAACGGCAAGGTGCTGTCGATCACGCTGTTCGACACGCCGGAGAACGCGGCGGCGGCGGAGCGGACCTTCGACGAGGAGCTGCCGCGCCAGCTCGGCCACCTCTTCACGGGCTGGGCGGGACGCCGCGTCTCGGTCGACCTCTACAACGTGGTGTCAAGCGACAGCAGGTAGCTCACGTGTACCAGGTCGGCTCGGGGATCTCGTCGCGCAGCGTGAACACTCCGACCTCGTGCACCTTGTAGGCGATCGAGTCGTGCAGCGAGTGCGTCCGTACGTCGCGCCAGAACCGGTCGAGCCCGACGGACGCGGCCGTCGCGCGCGCGCCGGTGACCTCGTACATGCGCGACGCGACCTCGAGGCCCGTCCTCGTCGCGCGGATCTTCGCCGCTGAGACGACCACGGCGACCTCGCCACGGCTCCGCTCGGTGAGCGCGTCGAGGTCGAGGTACGCCTCCTGCACCTCCGAGATCGCACGCTCGACGAGCGCCTCGGTCGCGAGGAGGTCGGTCGCGAGCTCGCCGTAGGTCGACAGCACGTACGGATCGTCGATCGACTGCTCGGCCTTCGACTGCAGCGCCGGCCGTGTCTTCGTGCGGGTGTACTCGACGGCTGTCTCGAGCGCGCCCTGCGCGATACCGAGGTAGAGGTTCGTGAAGAGCAGCTGGAAGACCGGGACGCCGAACGTGTTCGAGAGACGCGTCTGCGGCACCTTGTCGACGTAGCCCAGGGCGTTCTGCCACTCGGCGCGCACCTCGTTGACGTCCATCCCGCCGCTGTCGCTCATCCGCACACCAAGCGCATCCCAGTTGCCCATCGGGCGCAGGCCCTCGCTGCTCGCCGGCACGAGCACCATGATCGGGATGTCGCTCCCGGCGGGGTCCATGCCTGCGAGCAGGAGCACGTCGGCGACGCTCGCACCCGTCGAGAAGTACTTACGCCCGTTGAAGACGAGGTGGTCGCCCGCGTCGCGAATCGTCAGGTCGGGGTCGCGCGGGTTCGCGACACCGCCCCACAGCCACTGGTTCGCCGTCCCCTCGGCCGCGAGCCGGTCGCGTTGCTCCGCAGTGCCGACGAGCGTCGGCATGACGCTCCAGATGTAGGAGTAGCCGAGCAGCATCGCGACGGACGCGTCGAACTTCGCGATCTCACGGACGACGCGATAGGCCGTCGTCAGGCTCGCGCCACCGCCACCGTGCTCGACCGGCCCGATCATCGAGACGAGGTTGGCCTCCTTGAGCAACGCGATCTGCGCATCCGGAGGCTGGTTGGCCCGGTCGCGCGCAACCACGTCGACCGCGAGCGCCTGTCCGATCTCGCGCGCGCGCTCGATCCACTGCGCCTCGCTCAGCGCCGCCCCGCGAGACTGTTCGGAGGTCTCAGAAGTCGCCACGTGCGATAACCCTCCCTCGGTGGACGGCCGGCGCCGTCGCGATGCCGGATCGTACCTAGCCCGTGCGTGCCTCGGCCTCCGGCGCGGGAGCGGCATCCTCGCGGCTCGGGCCGACGGCGTTCGCGGCGGCGTACACGTGCACGGCGGCCGGCTCCCAGCGCAGCTCGACGAGCTGCCCGGGCTCCAGGTACCCCTCGTCGCCGGAGAGCGCGGAGCGGGGTCCCTGCGCGACGAGCTCGAGTCCACCGGGCGTGCGCGCGACCGCTCGCACCTGGCCTCCCACGTTGATCCGGTCCTCGATCAGCGCCTCCACGCGATTGACGTGTTCGCCGCCGTCGGTCGGCGCGGAGAGCGCGACGTCGTCGGGTCGGACGACCGCCACCGCGCGATCGCCGGGGCGCAGCTCGTCGTGCACGTGATCGGCGATGATCCGCGTGACGTCGCTGTCGATCTCGACCTGCGGCCCGACGCTGCGCACGACCCCGGCGAGCTGGTTGCTCGAGCCGACGAACCCCGCGACCCACAGCGTCGCCGGCGAGTCGTACACGTCGGCAGGCGGCCCCGACTGCTCGATCCGGCCGTCGCGCATGACCACGAGGCGGTCTGACAGGGCGAGCGCCTCCTCCTGGTCGTGCGTCACGTAGATGAACGTCGTGCCGACCGTCGACTGGATCTGCCGCAGCTCGAGCTGCATCTCCTCGCGCAGCTTCCGGTCGAGGGCGCCGAGCGGCTCGTCCAGCAGCAGCACGCTCGGGTTGCCCGCCAGCGCACGGGCGATCGCGACGCGCTGCTGCATCCCGCCCGACAGCTCGGACGGCCGATGCTTCGCGGCGTGCGAGAGGCGGACGAGCTCGAGCATCTCGGCTGCGCGGCGGCGACGCGCAGCCCGCGGGACACGCTGCATACGCAGCGCGTAGGCGACGTTGTCCTCGACGGTCATGTGCGGGAAGAGCGCGTAGCTCTGGAACACCGTGTTGGCGTCTCGCTTGAACGGCGGCAGGTCGATCACGTCGACGCCGGAGATGCTGACGCTGCCCTCGTCGGGCCTGACGAAGCCCCCGATCACGCGCATCGTCGTCGTCTTGCCGCTTCCACTCGGCCCGAGGATCGCGAGGAACTCGCCCGCGGCGACGTCGAGCGAGAGGTTCGACACGGCCTCGAAGCTGCCGTAGCGCACGGTCACCGAGCGCAGGGAGACTGTGCCTTTCATCGGTCGCGAGTATGGCAGACGACATCGAATCGGCCCGGCCGGCGTCCTAGCGATCGAGCCCCGCAGGCGCCTGCCGTTCGGGTATCTTTGTCGCCTCGTTGGAGCTAGAACGCTTGGTAATCTTTCCTATAAGCAATGTAAATGGGTGACAGAGGGAGATCGACGGTGTCGGCAAAGCGGTTCACCCCAGCGGGCGAGAGCCCTGAAGAGCTAGACGGGACAACGACGAGGGCGCAGTTCCTGCGCACGGCCGCAGGGATGGGAGCGGGCGCGCTGCTCCTCGGCTCGCTCGGCGCGGGCCCCGCCCTCGCACGCGGACGGGCGGCGGCATCCGGCACGCTCAACGTCTACTCGTGGCCGAACTACTTCTCGGCGGGCAATCTCAAGGCGTTCAAGAAGCAGACCGGGACGAGCCTGAACATCTCGACCTACGAGGCCAGTGACGTCCTGTTCGCGAAGCTGAACACCGCTGCCGGGGCGGGCTTCGACATCGCGGTTCCGACCGGTGGCTGGATCCCCGAGATGGTCAGCAAGGGCCTGCTGCAGGAGATCGACCACAGCAAGGTCTCCTTCAAGAACATCGACAAGAACCTGCTGAACAAGGTCTACGACAAGGGCAACAAGTACTCCATCCCGAAGGACTACGGCGTCGCCGGCGTCGTGTACGACCCCGCCGCGGTCGGCGGCACCATCAAGACGTGGCAGGACTTCTTCGACGCCGCCGCCAAGCCCGGCGTCAGCGGGAAGGTGCAGCTGGCCGCGTCTGCGTACGACGTGATCGGGCCCGGGATCTGGGCCGACGGCGGCGACTGGAACTCCACCGACCCGAAGGTGATCAAGGCCGGCGCCGCGCGCGTCAAGGACATCGCCAAGGACGTCAAGGAGTTCTCGGGCTTCGACTCCGACGGCATCGTCAAGGGCACCATCGTGCTCAGCTACTGCGACCAGGCGCTCGCCCGGGTCTGCATCCTCCAGAACCCCAAGCTGAAGTGGGTCGTGCCTGGGCCTGATCTCGGAGCTGTGGGTCGACAGCTACGTGATCACGAAGAGCGCGCCGCACCTCGACACGGCCTACCAGTTCCTCAACTTCCAGCTCCAGCCGGCCCACCAGATCGCGGACACCGAGTTCCTCGGCTACCCGACGGTGCTGCCGGGCCTGCGCTCGAAGCTCGCCAAGAACACGAAGCAGAAGGCGCTGATCTTCGGCGGCGCGGGCCTGGACCTCGACAAGCTGACCTCGTTCGTCCTGAAGCCGCAGACGACGAGCCTGTACACGCAGCTTCTCAACGAGATCAAGGCGGCGGCGACCGGCTAGCCCGCGGGGCCCGAGCACCGGGGACGATCCAGGGATGGGAAGCCGGGCAGCGCGCTGGCTCGAGCGCATCGCGCCACTCGTACCGCTCGTGTGGCTGGTGACGCTGTTCATCGCGCCGCTCGGCTTCACCGTCGTCTACTCGGTCTCGCATCCGACGTTCGGCGGCGTCCAGCTCGGGTTCACGCTCGACAACTTCCGCCAGGCGCTGTCGGGCTTCTACCTCACGATCTTCGAGCGGACGATCGAGTTCGCGGCGTTCGGGACGCTGCTCTGCCTGATCGTCGCGACGCCCCTGGCCTACACGCTGGCGCGCAAGTCGGGTCGGTACAAGACCACGCTGCTCGTCCTGCTCCTGGTGCCGTTCTGGACGAGCTTCCTGATCCGGACGCTCTCCTGGCAGATCCTGCTGGCGCCCGGTGGCCACGTCCAGGCCATCCTGAACGGGCTGCACCTGCACCACGGCCTGCTCGACATCCTGGACACCCAGACCGCCGTCTTCATCGGCATCGTGTACGGCTACCTGCCGCTGTCGGCGATCCCGCTGTTCGTGGCGTTCGAGCGGATCCGGCCCGAGGTGATCGAGGCGAGCAAGGACCTCGGGGGCAACCGGATCCGGACGTTCCTGCACATCACCCTCCGCCTGGCGCGGCCGGGTATCGCCACCGCGGTGCTGCTGACGTTCGTCCCGATGACCGGCGAGTTCGTGATCCCCCAGATCCTCGGCGGCGATAAGGGAGTGCTGATGGGCGGGCTCATCTCGAGCCAGTACCTCGAGGCGGCCGACTACTCCCTCGGCTCGGCGATGGCGGTTCTGGTGCTGATCGTGCTCGGACTGGCGGTCGCCGTGTTCGCTCGCGCGACGCGCGGATTCGCGGAGGCGCCCTCGTGAGGTCGCTGCTTCTCGGGCGCCGCTACGGCAGCTGGAGCGACCGCGGGCTCTGGGTCTGGTCGGCCGCCGTCTTCGTGTTCCTGTTCGCGCCCATCGTCACGGCGGTCGTCTACTCGTTCAACCGCGGCGTCGTCGGCCGGCAGTCGTCGACGTTCACGGGTGCGACGACGTCCTGGTACTCCGCGGCGTGGGAGGACGACACGCTCAGGCACTCGGTCTCCGTCAGCTTCAAGGTCGCAGTGCTCGTGGCGATCATCTCGGTCGTGCTCGGCGCGATCACCGGTATCGCGATCGCGCGCCATCCGAGCCGCACCATCCGCATCTCGCTGGAGATGATGGTGTTCATGCTCGTGATCGTCCCCGAGGTCGTGCTCGCGGTGTCGCTGCTCGTCTTCTACACGCGGACAGGCTTCGCGCTCGGCACGTGGACGCTGGTCGGGGCGCACACGCCGTTCACGATCGCGATCGTCGCGATCATCGTGCGCTCGCGGGTTGTCGCGCTGAACCCGGTGCTCGAGGACGCTGCGGCCGATCTCGGCGCCGGCGCCTGGCAGACGATGCGGGACGTGATCCTGCCCGAGCTCCGGCCGGCGCTGATCGCCGCGCTGATCCTCTCGTTCACGTTCTCGTTCGACGATCTCGCCACCTCGGAGTTCCTGACCACGCCGACGGTCAGCACGCTCCCGGTGTACCTCTTCGGGACGCTCCACAGCGGATCCACGCCCGAGGTGTACGCCGCGGCGTCGATGATGCTCGCGTTCACGCTCGCGGTGCTCGTCGTCGGCGGCTTGCTCTACCGCCAGCAGCTGCGACGGGTCAGCCGGCGACCGACGCTGGTCGCGTGAGGAACCGCCGAGGGTTGTCGATCAGCATCTGATCGATCTGCGCCTGCGTCACGCCCGCGGCGAGCAGCGCGGGCAGGATCTTCTGGGAGATGTGCAGGTAGTCGAGCACCTCGTCCGCGAACAGCGGGTTGCCGACGGCCACGTCGAAGAACGCCGACGCGTCGTGCGCGAGGTGCACGCGATCGCCGTAGCCCTCGGGCAGGAGCGACGCGAGGGTGCTGAGCCGGGTCGAGTCGGGCGCGTAGAAGTCCATGTTGAAGCGGTCGTACCCGAGACTCGCGCCCGTGTCGGCGATCGCACGCAGGTATCCGAGGTCGTCGCTGTCGCCCGCGTGCGCGATCACGATGCTCGCCGGGGGAACGCCGAGCCTGGTCAGCTCGGCGAGTGCCGGGAGCCCCGTCTGCAGCTTCGCGTTCGTGTGCACCATGATCGGCGCCCCGGTCTCGAGGCTCGCCGCCGCGCACGCGGACAGGATCCGCGGCACGTCGCCCGTGATGCCGTGGAGATCGACGGCGCACTTCAGGAACGCGGCCCTCACGCCAGTGTCGTCGATCCCATCCCGGATCTCGCGGATGAAGATCTCGGCGATCGCGTCGTCCGTCCGCGGCCGCAGGAAGAGCGGGAGATCGTGGAACGTGTAGACGCCGGTCGCGACGACGATGTTCAGGTCGACCTCGGCGTTCACGCGCTGGATGCGCGGGATGTAGCGGCCGAGGCCGGGCACCGTGGGATCGACGATCGTCTGGATGCCGTGTGCGCGCAGGGCCTGCAGCTTGGCGATCGCGTCGGCGACGCGCTCCTCCTCGTCCCAGTAGCTCGCACCCCAGAGGTGGCCGTAGTTCTGCAGGGCCTCGGGCGCGAGGACGAAGACGTGCTCGTGCATGAGGGTCGGTCCGAGATCCGCGGCGTCAACGGGACCGCGGACGGTCTCAACGGTGCTCAGGGTCGAGTCCTTTCTCGGGCACGGGGCAGTGAGGGTAGCTTCGGCGTCGCAGCTCCGTCGCGACTCTATGATCGTGCCGGGGTGGCTCGGAGCTGGTGCTCCATCCGGTCTTCAAAACCGGCAGGGCGTCGTAGCCCGGCGCTTGGTAGGTTCGATTCCTGCGCCGCCTCGTTGTCGGAGCCAACCTACGACCGTGACTTCTGGGAACGGCTCTGGGCCAAGACCTTGAGCGAGCGTACGGATCAGGTTGCGCATCGACCCGCGAACGGGCATCTGACGTCCGAGATCGGCGGCCTGAAACCTGGCCGGGCCCTCGATGCGGGGTGCGGCCACGGCTCCGATGCGCTCTGGCTGGCCGCGCACGGATGGGCGGTCACGGCGGTCGACTTCTCTGCCGCCGCTCTCGGCTACGGCAGAGCGACGGCGGAGGCCGCCGGCCCGGATCTCGCTGCGCGAATCGACTGGGTCGAGGCCGACCTCGCAGCCTGGACCCCTGCACCGGACCGTTATGACCTCGTAGCCTCCCTGTACGTCCACATTGCGGGATCGGTGGGCGAGATGGTCAGGCGGTTGGCAGCAGCGGTCGCTCCTGACGGAACGCTGTTACTCGTCGGACATCAGTCGATCGACCCGTCCACCGGAGACCCGACTCCCGCGGCTGGACAGGCGCAGGTTTCACTCGACACCGTTACCTCCGCCCTCGATCCGGACCACTGGGTGTTGATCGTTGCCGAGGATCGTCCGAGGGCCGCTCACTCCGGCGTCGACGCAGTCATTCGCGCGCGACGCCGGGTCTGATTGCTGACACCTGATGCGCGCCCGCCCGCCTCGCCGCCCACGAGGTGGGCGGCGAGGCGCGGCTGCACGCGTCCTACTTGTGGTCGTGGCCGTGGCCGTGGCCGTCGGCGCTGAACGCGTAGATCGTCGTGCTCGTGAACGTCTGCCCGGGGCGCAGGACGGTCGACGGGAACGTCGGCTCGTTCGGCGAGTCCGGGTAGTGCTGGGTCTCGAGCGTGAACGCGTCGCCCTGCCGATAGGTGTGATGGCTCGGGCCGACGAGCGTCCCGTCCAGGAAGTTCCCGGTGTAGAGCTGGACGCCGGGCTCGGTGGTGTAGGTCTTGAGGACGCGACCGCTGGCGGGATCGAACGCCTTCGCGATCAGGATCAGCGAGCTGTCGCCGGCCGGCCGATCGATCACGAAGTTGTGGTCGTAGCCCTGGGCGATCACGATCTGCGGATCGGCGTCGCGGATGCGGTCGCCGATCGGTGTCGGGGTCGTGAAGTCGAACGGGGTTCCCGCCACCGGAGCGATCACGCCGGTCGGGATGAGCGTGCTGTCGACGGGCGTGTAGTTGTGCGCCTTGAGCCAGAGCACCTGGTCGGAGACGCTGCCCGACCCCTCACCTGCGAGGTTGAAGTACGTGTGGTTGGTGAGGTTGATGATCGTCGCCGCGTCCGTCGTGGCGTGGTAGTCGATCCGCAGCTGATTGTCGCGCGTGAGCGTGTAGGTCACATCGACCTTCAGCGTCCCCGGATAGCCCTCCTCGCCGTTCACGCTCGTGTAGCTGAGCTTGACCCCGGCGCCGTCGTGCGAGGGCGGCACGATCGTGGCTGCCCAGACGTGCTTGTCGAAGCCCTGGATCCCGCCGTGCAGCGAGTTGACGCCGTTGTTGATCGGCAGGTGGTACGTGACGCCGTCGAGCGTGAACGTGCCCTTGGCGATGCGGTTGGCATAGCGGCCGATGATCGCGCCGAAGTACGGGCTCTTGGCGACGTAGTCGGCGAGATTGTCGAATCCGAGCGCGACGTTCGCGACCTGGCCCGAGCTATCGGGCGTGTCGATCTCGGTGACGATGCCGCCGTACGTGATGATCTTGACGGTCATACCGCGCTGATTGGCAAGTGTGTACTGGTCGATCGCCGTGCCGTCGGCGAGCGTGCCGTACGGAGCAACCGACACGGAGACATCGCCGCCACCGCCCTTGTGCCAGCGGCCGTGCGTCGACGACGCCACGGCAGGGAGTGCCGCCAGAACGACGCCGACCCCCAGCAGCGCACCTACCGGAAGAATCCACGCAACCGCGCGGACGAGCTTGGATCGGATGACGGGCGAACGCATGACGCTCCCTTCGTCGGCGATCACGGGCATCGGCAGTGCACCAGTGCCCGTCTCTGAGTCCTAGAGGATCGGGATCGAGATCGGGATGGGAGGAAGCTGCAGTCTCGCGACGATTCACGCGGAATCGCCGCGACAGACACTCTGGCTCAGCGTCTTCTCGACGGTCTCTCGCACGTTCATGCTCGCGACCATCGCAGAGACGGTCGTCGTCTACGGCCTCATGCCGTGCATGTACCGTCTCCGAGCGCGGCTGTTGCGACACGGTCGGAGCATGGGGGGCCAGGGAGGCCTCCGTGCCGATCGCTACGCGCGATGCGTCCACCGACGCGTCGATCCAGAACGCCCGCGAACCGAAGGAGACTGGGATGGAAGACACTCAGAGGAGTGCTCGGATCACTGGGGTGCTCTTCCTCATCACGTTCGTCACGTCGATCGCCGCGCTGGCCCTCTACCAGCCTGTGCTCGACGATCCCGTGGGATACATCGCAGGTAGCGGAGTCGACAGTCGCATCTACCTGGCGGCGCTCCTCGAGCTGATGCTCATAGTCGCGAACATCGGCACCGCCGTGGTGCCGTTCCCGACCCTCCGCCGGCAGAACGAGTCCCTGGCCGTGGGGTACATCACGGCTCGCATCATCGAAAGCGTCTTCATCGGGATCGGCATCCTGGCCGTCCTTGCCATCGTGACCTTGCGGAGCGACGCTGGAGCCGATGCCGCATCGCTCGGCGGGTATGCCAACTCGCTCGCTGCGATCAAGGACTGGACGTTCCTGCTCGGGCCTGGCTTCATCGTCGGCATCGGGAACGGCCTGATCCTGGGCTACCTGATGTACCGCTCGGAGCTCGTACCGAGGAAGATGGCGATGCTGGGACTGATCGGAGGTCCCCTCATCATCCTCTCGGGGATCGGCGTGCTGTTCGGCCTCTTCGACGCAGGAGGCCCGGTGCAGGGCGTCGCGACCGCCCCCGAGTTCGTCTGGGAGCTGTCGCTCGGCATCTACCTCACGGTCAAGGGGTTCAGGACGTCATCTCCACTCCTCGCCGGCGAGATGCGAACTGCCTGAGCGCGTGGCACCGTCTCACTGCACGACGGAATGCTGCATCGCCCACAGCGCAGCGCCCGCTCGCGTCGAGGTGCCGATCTTGCCGTAGATGTGCTGGATGTGGTGGTCGGCGGTCTTCGGCGAGATGTAGAGCCGATCGGCGATCTCACGCGTCGTGTGTCCCCTTGCGGCGAGTCGCAGCACGTCGACCTCGCGCCGGGTGAGGCCGGCCGGGTTCTGCGGCCGTTTGCCCGACGGGCCTCGCGGCTCGCCGTGCCCCGCGGCCACGAGCACCGCACGGCTCGCGCGAGGCTCGAGCACGCCCTGGGATTCGAGCTCGCGAAGCTCGGCGGCCGCGTCCGGAGGCGAGAACGCCGGCCGGTCGGCTCGCTCGGTCGTCAGCCCCACGTAGATCTCCGTCGCCGCCAGGACGCACGCTCCGAGATCGTCGGCGTCGGCCTGCAGGCGCTTGTGGTACCCGGACCCGTCGCACTTCTCGTGGTGCGCGGACGCGACCGGGTTGAGGACGGCGAGGGACGGCGAGCGGCGGAGCATCTGCTCGGTCAGCATCGGGTGAAGCTCGACCCGATCGAACTCCGTCCGCGTGAGCGATCCGGGCTTGTCCAGGATCGAGTTCGACACGACGGTGGTTCCGAAGTCGTGCAGGAGCGCGGCGCGGCGGACCGCGGTGACGGCTTCCTCGGTGAGCCCGAGCACCTGGGCGGCGTCAGCCGCGAGCTCCGCGCAGCGGCGGCTGTGGCCGCCCATGAACGGCGACTTGAGGTCGATGAAGTCGGCGGCGACGGTCAGGGCCTCGTCGAGCTCCTCGCCGGAGAGCATGCGGTGCGGCTCGGGCTCGAGGGCGAGCACGGCGTCCCACGGCTCGCTCTCGCCGAGCTGCTCGAGCCAGCCGCGGCCATGCTCGACGAACAGGTCGGCGAGCGCCGGGTCGTAGGTGCGGTCGCGGCGATCGCGGGCGGCCTCGATGGCGTGGTCCGGCGAGAACAGCCGGCCGATCGCCTCCATGTCGTGGCTGAGGTGCACCACGCGCATCGCGAGCGGGATCTCCTCCCCCTTCGCATGCGCGGGATAGCCGTTGCCGTTCCAGCGCTCGAACGTGAAGCGCAGCGCTTCACGAACGTCGGGGCCGAAGTCGAGCCGCTGCACGAGCATGTCGGCCACCTCGCACCCGGACGAGAAGTTGTAGACCGCCCACTCGCGGGCCGTCTCCTGGATCATCTTGACGATCGCGTCTCGCTCCTCCGGGCTGCGGCCGGCCGTCGCGAAGGCCATGACGTCCCGCATCACCTCGGTCGGGATTCGCGGCGTCGTGCACGAGCGTCTGGGCGCGAATCGCGATCTCGTCGCCGAAGACGGTGGCCACCTCGTGGGCGTGACCGGTGCAGCCGACGTACCGGAGCAGCGCGACCCAGTACGCGGTCGCGCGCAGCTCATCGTCGAACCCCGCGGCCTCGCAGATCGACTGCGCGAGCAGGCACGACCGCAGCTGCGACTCGAGCGGCTGCCCGAACGCGTTGTCCTGCGCAAGCGCGAGCGTGGCGACGAGCTCACTGAGGCGAAGCGGCGTGTCCAAGATGGGGAGTCCTCCCGATGTTTCGGCGTACACGGCCGGGCACGATCGTCTCACGACGCGCGGATTGCTGTCGCACCGCGCAACCGACACGCTCGAGCTCGGGAGGACAATCGTGGCGACATCGCCAACCCCAGGCGCGGATCCGATCAAGGTCGGACGTGATCGCCGACCAGACAGGCCCGCTCTCGTTCGTCGGAGTGGCCAACGCGAACGTCGCCAGGATGGTCATCGGCGACATCAACGCCAAGGGCGGGCTGCTCGGGCGGCACCTCGAGCTATGTCTCGAGGACGGCGCGACGGACGACGCCGTCGCAGCGGCCAAGGCGGCCAAGCTCGTCGAGCAGGACAACGTCGACGTCGTCTTCGGTGGCATCTTCAGCTCCACGAGGCAGGCCATCAAGGGCGAGGCCGTCGTGAACGGCAAGACGCTCTACATCTACCCCGAGCAGTACGAGGGAGGCGAGTCCGATCCGCTCATCTTCTGCACCGGCCCGGGGCCGGCGCAGCAGATCGACCTGTTCATCCCGTGGCTGATGCGGGAGACCGGGGCGAGGACGTTCTACTTCCCGTCCGCCGACTACATCTGGCCGCACGTGCTGAACAAGCGCGTGCGGGAGGTCGTGACGGCCAACGGCGGGGCGATCGTCGGCGAGGAGTACTTCCCGCTCGACCACATGGACTACGCGGCGACCGTCGAGCGGATCAACGCGAGCGGCGCCGACGTGGTCTTCAACACGATCGTGCCGCCTGGGGCCTCGCCGTTCTTCGAGGAGCTCTACAACTCCGGCTTCACGGGCCGCGGCGGGCACCTGGTCTGCACGTACTTCGACGAGAACTTCCTGAACATGGTGCCGGCCGCTCACGTCGAAGGCCTGTGGGGCTGCCTCGACTACTACCAGGCCGTCGCCGATCCGTTCAGCCAGAGGTTGCTCGCGCAGTACGACGCGCTCTATCCCGGCGACGCGAAGTTCACCGGCGGCAGCGCATGCTCCGGTCTCTATCGCGGCCTGCGGCTGTGGGCGGCTGCCGTGGTGGAAGCGGGCTCGCTCGTGCAGGACGACGTGATCGCAGCGCTCGATCACGCGTCGATCACCGAGGGACCCGGCGGGCCCGCAGCTGTCGTGCCCGGCCAGCACCACCTGCGCATGCACATGTACATCGCACAGGCACGCGGCGGCCGCTTCGAGATCGTCGAGAGCCTCGGCGCCATCGATCCGCAGGAGCGCCAGGTGGGCACGCCGGCACTCACCGCCTGAACCAACGGCCACACCGCACGACGAAGACACGACGACGAACCACAACAGAAGGAGACGGAGATGCTGCTCGCAACGACACAGGTGGAGGACTTCGACCGGTTCATGGAGATCTTCTCGACCACGGGAGCGGACAAGCGCAAGCTGCACGGCTCGAAGGGCGCGCTGATCTTTCGCGACCCCTCCGAGGACGACCGCGTCTGGGTGATCTTCGACTGGGATGAGCAGGGCTGGCAGAGCTTCGTCGCCGACCCCGAGGTCCCGCCGATCATGAAGGAGGCCGGACACAAGACGCGACCGCAGGCCGCGCAGTTCGCCGGCCAGTGCAGCGCCTGAGACCAGCTGGAGGGCCCCGCGCGCCGCATGGCGCGCGGGACCCGCTCCCGGAAGGGGGACGGCAGGTCCGCGAGCGCTGTCGAGGGGTAACACACGTGCCGCACGGTGCGTACCGCGGGCAACCGCAGGGGACACCACCGGAAGGAACGTCCGTGCTCAACACCTATCGTCGGCTGCTTCGCAGCTCCAGACCGGTCATGCTCATGACCGCGCTCGTCGCGATCTTCGGGATCACGGGCACAGCGGTCGCGGCAAAGCGGCTCGTGACCGGCGCGGACATCAAGAACGGCTCGATCACCCGAGTCGACCTCTCCAGATCGGCGCGAGACGCTCTTCGGGGCAAGAAGGGCGAAGCAGGTGTCACAGGCGCCAGGGGCTTCAAGGGCGCCAGGGGTGCGAAAGGCGCGAAGGGCTCGAAGGGCGCGAAGGGCGTCGGCGGTGTGATCGGCATTGGCGGCGCACAGGGCGGCGCAGGAACGAACGGGAGGGACGGCGCGGCCGGGACCGACGGCACGAATGGCGCGGCCGGGGCGAACGGCAGCCCGGGCACCGTGGGCGGACAGGGGGCGGTCGGTCCCATCGGGCCCCAGGGCAGTACCGGCACAACCGGCGCTCAGGGAATATCGGGCACTACGGGGAGTCAGGGCGTGCCTGGCAACACCGGAACCACGGGCCCACAGGGCTTGCCTGCGGTTCGCTACTTCGCCGCTGTCGCGAGCGACGGCACCCTCAGCACCAGTCGCGTGCATGGCGTGATCCAGTCAGCGCTATTGGGCACCGGCCTCTATCAGGTCGCGTTGTCAGGAGCGCCAGATGCCTCGGCGTGCGTGGCGATCGCACAAGTCACTGGTGTTCCCGGCCTAGCCTTCGCAGTTTCTGACGGCTCTGGGAACGTGGCCGTCACGACGTTCGGCGCGAACGCCGTCCAGAACAACCGCGACTTCGTCCTGACGATCTCCTGCTAGCACCGGAAGGCCTCCGCGCAGCCCGCGGCACGGGGGCCTTCCGGCAGGGCGACCGCACTACGATTCCCACAGCCACCAACCGGAGGAGTCGACTCATGGGTGCCCAGGGTCCCTACGTTCCCGAGACAGCCGCTGCGGCGCCGATCGACTCGGGCATCCGCATCGGCCACGTACACCTCCGCACCGCGGACATCGATCGCATCCGGGCGTTCTACGTCGACGTGCTCGGGTTCGACGTCGTCGCGGAGATCCGCGACGTGCCCGGTTGGGGCACGACCGGAGACGCCCTGTTCCTGTCCGCGGGCGGCTACCACCACCACCTCGCATTCAACACCTGGAAGTCGAAGGACGGTGAGGCGATGCCGGATGGCTTCACCGGCCTCCATCACGTCGCGATCGCCTACCCCACGCGGCGCGGGCTCGCAGACGCCTACAGCCGGCTCAAGAAGATCGACTGGCCGATCCGCCAGACCGAGTCGTACTCGACGCACGACGCGATCTACGTCATCGATCCCGATGGCAACACGCTCGAGCTGACGTGGGACAAGCCGACCGACCAGTGGGCGCGCACACCGGATGGCAAGGCGAAGGCGGTCTTCGGCGATCACCTCGACCTCGACGAGCTGCTCACCGAGCTCGACGGCGAGTGACTGGATGGACGAGTGCACGATCATCCGTCCCGGCGGCTCGTTCAGCGGTCGGCAGGGGCTCGACTACGGCGCGGGAATCTCGGCCGAGTCCGCGGGTGCTCGCGCGATCTCCATGGTCCGGTTGACCCTGCCGCCGGGCGCGCGCGCCCGGGCGCACCTGCACGAGAGCCACGAGTCGGCGATCTACGTGATCAGCGGCCGCGTCGAGTTCTGGTCCGGGCCGCAGCTCGAGCACCACGTCGTCGTCGAGGCGGGCGACTTCCTGCACATCCCCGCCGGCGTTCCGCACCTCCCGGCGAACACGAGCAGCGAGGTGGCCGAGGCTGTCCTCTCCCGGACCGATCCGAACGAGCAGGAGAGCGTCGTCACCCTGCCCGAGCTGGATCTCCTGCCGCACCTGCCGCCGCTCCCGGACCCTGCGCGGGACTGATCGACCGGTCGTAGTCCTGGTAGCGCTGTCCGCGCTCGGCGATCTCGTCGGCGTACGCGGCCTGGCGCATCGCCGTCTGCTGGATCTCGAGGAAGTGCGTGCGCTTCTCGGCGATCGTCAGGATCGACTGCTGGCGGCCCTCCTCGCTGAAGCGCACCGAGACCGAACCGCCCTCGACGTGGAACTGCCCGCGCGCGCCGCACACCGCGCACTCCACGGCGTCCGCCCGCATGACCAGCACATCGAGGTGGCACATCGGGCAGACGCCAGGATCCCCCCGGTACTCGACATCGTCGAAGGCGCGACCGGCCTGCTCCGCGACGTTCCGACCGAGCAGCTCGGCACGCGCGATCGCCGCGTCGTCGATCAGCACCGATCCCCGCACGCCCGCGCCGGCGAGCTGGACCTGGTCGACGATCCCGATCTGCATCGAGAACGTCATGTGGTGCAGCAGCGGCAGGGCGAGCGTGAGCCAGTGGTCGGTCAGGGCGCCGCCGGTGGAGATGAAGCCCCCGACCCGGTTTCTGAGGACGCGTTCGTCGAACGGGAAGCGCACGGGTGGCGTCTCTCCCGCATCCCGCATCCGGACGTACTCCATCGCGAACGCGACGTCCGCGGTCGGACCGAGGACGCGGTCGCACAGCAGCTTGAGCTGCCCGGGTGGCGTCCGGGTGTAGACAGGGGTGCTGATGATGAGCGCATCGCTCTCCATGAGCGCGTTCCAGAACCACGGCCCGTCATCAGCCTGCGCCGGTCCGGTGGCCGGCCCGACCGGGATCCGCAAGTCGTCCAGCCGCAGCATCGCGACGTCGAGGCCGCGCTCCTCGGCCGCCATCAGTGCGGCCTTCAGCAACAGGTCGGCGTTGCCGTCTGGATTGCCGCAGGTCAATCCGAGCAGCCGCACCGTCACTCCCGCTTCAGGCCACCGCCGCCGAAGCTGCCGTGGTCCGCGGACATGTCCATGATCGGGTAGACGTGATCGCGCATCGTCTCCTCATAGCCGGCGATCGCGTCGACGACGTCGACCTCGCCCCGCGCCGCCGACGTGAGCCTGCTGGTGAGGAGCGCCGCGTCGTGCAACGCCTGATTGGCTCCCTGGCCCCGCGTCGGGAGCATCGCGTGGATCGCGTCACCGAGAAGCGTGACCCGGGTTGGCGGCCACGCCGGCGTGGGATCGAGGCGCCGGAACGGGAACGCGAAGAGCGTGTCCAGATCGACCCGCTCGACGAGACCTCGTAGCGCCGGGTGCCAGTCAGCGACCACTTCGAGCATGCCGGCATGCATCTCGCCCGGCGTGTCTGCCGTCCAGTCGGCGGACGGGGGCACGAGGTTTCCCGGCGGCACGCCGCCGCCGATCATCATGTACGGGCTGACCGGGTCGACGTGAATGTCGGGTGCAAGGTCGGCAACAGCCTCGGCGACGGGTCGTCGCGGCGTGTACGCGCCGAGCGCGAGCATGCCTCCGCGATCATCGCGCGCAATCACGAAGCCGTCGAGAATGACGGAGGGCAGCTCGGCGACCGTCTCAGGGGTGAGCGGGGAGCGCGCGAAGAGGGCGATGCCCTCGACCTCGGCGCCGACGATCTCGACCTCGGGGAGCAGCTGTCGACGTACCGCCGAGTTGATGCCGTCGGCCCCGACGAGGACGTCGCCGTCGGCCGTATCGCCGTTCGCGAGCAGCAGTCGAACGCCCTCGTCGTGCTGCTCGAATCCGACGGCCTCCCGATCGCCATGGACGGCGCCGTCGAGCCGACCGAGCAGGATCTGGCGCAGCGTGCGCCGGTCGATCGCGGTGTGCGGGCGCACGCCGTCGTTCGGCGGTCCGAGGTGCGGCATCGACGTCAGCTCGTTGCACTGGCTGTCGATGACGACGGCAAGCGGACGCGGCGGGTTTGTTCGCGACGTCTCCATGTAGAGCTCGAAGAGATCCTCGGGAAGGCAGGTGCGCAGTGCCTCGCCACCGTCGGCGTTCATGTGCAGCCGGTACCCAGCGCGATGCTGCATCGCCGGATCGCGTTCGTAGACGGCGCAGCTCACACCCGCCTTGCGCAGTCCCTGGGCGAGGCAGAGCCCACCCAGACCGCCGCCGGCGATGAGCACGTGGAAGTCGCTCCGTGTGTCGTGCATGGTCCCTCTCCCACCGAGCATAACTGGATGCAGCTCGCAAGAATGTATGCGATCCTTGAGCCGCATGCAAGGCTCGATGCACTGGCGGGGCGAGGCCGAGTACGAGCACGCACGCACCGCGCACAACTTCAACGCGCGGCGCCCGGAGCGCTTTCCGGCGGGCGTGCTGATGGCACAGACGATCGACGACGTCGTTGCCGGCGTGCAGCTGGCCCGGGCGCGTGGACTCCAGGTCGCGCTGCGCTCCGGCGGGCACAGCTGGGGGGCGTGGGGGCTGCGCGACGACGCCCTGCTGATCGACCTGTCGGGGCTCGACGAGCTCCGGCTCGCCGGTGACCGCGAGACGGCGCTCGTCGGACCCGGCGTGCGCGGCGGCACCGAGCTGAGCCCGTTCCTTGCCTCGCACGGGCGGATGTTCCCCGGTGGGCACTGCGACACGGTCGGCGTCAGTGGATTCCTCCTGCAGGGAGGGCAGGGCTGGAACTCGCGCGTCTGGGGCTGGGCCTGTCAGAGCGTGCAGGCGATCGACGTCGTCACCGCCGACGGCGCGCTCGTACACGCGAGCGAGCACGAGAACTCGGAGCTCCTCTGGGCCGCTCGGGGCGCCGGACCTGGCTACTTCGCGGCGGTGGTTCGCTGGCACCTCCGCACCTATCCCGCGCCGCGCTTCCCCGCCATGGCCAACTACGCGTACCCGCTCGAGCTGTTCGACGAGGTTCTGCACTGGGCGCACGACGTCCTACCGCGGTGCGAGCCCGTCTGCGAGCCGGTGATCGCAAGCGCCTGGGGGCCCCACCTGGCCATGATCGACGAGGAGCACCGCCCGCAGGGACACTGCCTGTACCTGCACGCCACCGCGATGGTCGACAGCGAGGACGAGGCGCGGCGCGTGCTTGCCCCGCTCGAGACATGCCCCGTGCTCGACCGGGCCCTGCTGCACCAGTTCGCGGCACCCACGACGCTCACCGACGAGTTCAGGGCGATGGCGGCGATCAACCCGGTGGACCATCGCTACGCGACCGACTGCATGTGGACCGACGCCGGCGCGGACGAGCTGATCCCCCACATCAGACCGCTGTTCGCCGAGCTGCCGACGCCCACCTCGTTCTCGATCTGGTACGGCTGGGACCCGCCCGCGTCACGCCCGGACATGGCCTTCTCGGTCGAGGGGAACGTCTATCTCGCCACGTACGCGGCATGGCAGGACGCACGAGACGACGCCCGCTGCCGCGACTGGGTGACCGACACGTACCGCGGGCTCGAGCCGATCGGCAAGGGCGTCTACACGGGCGACGCCGACTTCACCCGGCGGCCCGACCGGTTCCTCTCGGACGCGAGCTTCGATCGACTGCAGGAGCTGAGGCGGCAGTACGACCCCGACGGCCTGTTCGTCTCGTGGCTGATCGCGCCCGGCGGATCTGCGAACGTGCGGAGCGGCGGTGGCTGACCTCGAGACCGACGTGCTCGTGATCGGGCTCGGCCCTGCAGGGGCCGCGGCGGCGATCACGGCCGCCGACAGCGGCGCCCACGTCACGGTGATCGAGAAGACGGGGGCGACCGGGGGCAACTGCCGTTACTCGGGCGGGTTCATCTGGGACGTCGACGGACCGGACGCGCTCGCGCATCTCGAGGCCCTCTGCTTCGGGAAGACGGACACGGCGGTACTCGCGGCGTACCTCGACGGCCTGCACGACGTCGCGGCCTGGATCGAGGCCCTCGGCGGCGCGACGTTCCCGTTCACGCCACCCGAGGGCTCGCGCGAGCTCCCCGCCTGGCCGAAGCTCCCCGGCGCCGGTCGAGTGAGCTACCGCCTGGCCGGGAGCCAGACCGGAGGCCCGGGCGGCCACGAGCTGTGGCGCGTCCTCGGCGAGAACGTCGAACGGCGCGTGGCCCACGTCCTTCTCGAAGCCAGGGCAGCGAGCCTGCTCGTCGGCGACGACGGCAGGGTCGATGGCTGCACGGTCGAGCTGCGCGCGGGAGAGTTCGTCGTCCACGCCAGGCACGCGACCATCCTCACATGCGGAGGATTCGAGTGGGACGCTGGCATGCGCGAGGCCTACCTCGAGCCGCCGCTCGTGCCGGTCGGCCATCACGGCAACACCGGCGACGGGATCCGCCTCGCGCGGGAGGTAAACGCCGCGCTCTGGCACATGAGCGCGTTCTTCGGTTGGTTCGCGTACGACGCCGACGGGTACGACGCCGCCTTCCCGCTCGATTTCCACGCGCCGAGCTTCGTCTGGGTCGATGCTGACGGCAGGCGCTTCGCAGACGAGACCGGCTACGAGGTCCACGATCGCGTGCGCGCGGTCAGCACCTACCTCCCGCGCCGCGCGAACTATCCGCATCTGCCGCTGTACGCGATCTTCGACGAGCGCACGCGGCTCGCCGGTCCGCTGAACGGCGTCGTCGGCACGCCGAACGACTACGTGTGGAGCGCCGACAACGGCGCGGAGCTTCAGCGCGGGTGGATCGCCGGCGCGGCGGGCGTCGGCGAGCTTGCCGCCGCGATCGGCGTCGACGGCGCGACGCTGGCGGCGACGCTCGACTCCTACAACGCCGGAGCTGCGTCCGGCTGCGACCCCGAGCACGGACGCGCGGCGGAGACCCTCGCGCCGCTCGACCTGGAACGCCTGTACGCGATCCGGATGCTGCCCGGGATCGCGACGGCGTCGGGCGGCCCGCGCAGAGACGCGCGGGCACGCGTCCTGCGGGAGGACGGCCAGCCGGTGCCGGGCCTGTTCGCGGCGGGCGGCTGCGGCTCGATCTGGGGGCACCTCACGCAGTTCGGCGGCGGGCTGACGGATGCGATCGTGTTCGGCCGCATCGCCGGCGCGGAGGCCGCAGGCGGATGACCGGTGAGCGGTTCGACCATGTCGGTCTGTCCGTCGAGAGCCTCGATGCGATGCAGGAGTGGTACGAGCGCGCGCTCGGATTCACCAGCGAGTTCGCGTTCGCGCCGACGGCGGACCTCCGCATCGCGATGCTCGTCCACCCGAGCGGCGCGCGGCTCGAGCTGTTCGAGCGGGCCGGATCGAACCAGTCGCCGATCCCGCCGGACCCGCTGCGCGCGCCGGCGCACCGCGGGCTGACGCACTGGAGCCTGTGCGTCGACGATCTCGACGCGACGCACGAACGTCTGGTCCGCGCCGGCGCCTCGAGCGTCTGGGGACCGCGGCCCTCGCCGGAGCCCGGCGTGCGCATGGCGTTCGTCGCCGACCCCGAGGGGCACCTGATCGAGCTGCTCGAGCGCTGAACGAGTCAGCGACGCGTCATGCCGCCGTTGAGCGCCGCCTGCACGCCGGCATGCAGACGATGCGGATATCGAACAGGTCGGGTAGCTGGCAAGGCTGGGCAGGTGAAGGCTCTGCCCAGCCTCGCCGCAGCCGATGATGCCGAGTCGCAGGCGGCTCACACGGCCGGCATAGGCTCTGGGCCCGCATGTGCCGGCGAGTGCCACGCCCTGCGGGAGAGCGCGATACCGGCGGCCAGCGTCCAGAGCAGGAACAGCAGGAGCGCGGGCACGAAGCCCGAGTGCACGTACAGGTTGTACGAGCCGTTCGCGACGAGCGCGAGCGCGGTGACTCCCGCGCCATATGCGAGCGAGCGTGACAGCGCACCCGTCCGTAGAGCGACGACGGCGACCGCTGCGAGCATGAGCCCGAGCGGGAACAGGCAGACATCCGTGGCTGCGTCGGCGATGCCCTGGAGCCCGGCGTGCAGCGGGGTGCCGACCGCGATGTGACCCCGGTGGATCGCGATCTCGGGCGCGATGCTGCCGAGCTTCAGGCCGATTCCCACGACTCCGGCCGCGAACGCGCACTGCGCGACCCAGCCTCGCTCCCCCTCCGCCCGCGCGAGCACACTGCAGAGGTATGCGAGGAAGACGAAGAAGACCACGATCGCGCCGAGTGCGAACGCCCAGTACTGAGAGCCGTTCCCCGCAGTGAGGAAGAGCCCGATCGGGAAGATGATCCCGCAGGCTGCTCCGACCTTTGCGAATGGTTGCGTGGACACCGTGCCTCCTTGGTTCGAGATTCTCGAACGAGGCTAGGACGAGCACTCGGCCGCGTCGTCGCCCTGGCAGAGCTTTCGCGTACCCACTGCGAGCGATCCTCGGCGCACCCCGATCATCACCGCGAGCGATGTGGAAGCGTCCGTCGCCTAGTACCTTGGCGAGATGAGCATCCGCGAGCGCACGCGGCGTTGGGGTGACCTGGTGCTCGCGCTCGCGCTCCTGGCCGAGATCGAGTACGAGATCTGGGTAAACCCGCCGCATGGCCTCGCGGTGCATGGCGGACGCGCGACGATCAACGTGGTCGTCGCGCTGGTCACGCTGCCACTGGTGTGGCG
Organism: uncultured Actinomycetes bacterium; assembly: GCA_963717155.1. Lineage (GTDB taxonomy): Bacteria > Actinomycetota > Thermoleophilia > Gaiellales > JALYLC01. The sequence goes on along the minus strand of OY970326.1, from coordinate 4,571,130 downwards.
GCGGCGGGCTCCGGTCGCCGTCGTCGCCGTCAGCGCCGCGGCCGTCGTTGCCGGGTCGCTGCTCACGACCTCCGCGAACGGGCCACCGCTGGGTGCCTGGCTCGCCCTGCTCGTCGGCTTCTACTCGGTCGGTGCGCACTGCGAGGATCGGCGCGGGCTCATCGGCGGCGGTGCGGTCCTCGCAGCGCTCGCAGGCGTCGACCTCGTGGTGGGCGGCATCTTCCAGGCGCATGGCTCGCGCCCGGGCGTCGTCGCTCAGCTTTGCGCTCGCGTTCCTCGTCGGACGCGAGGTACGGCGGCATCGGCGCGAGGTCGCGCTGCTCCGCGACCGCGCGGCCCGGCTCGAGCAGGAACGCGAGGAACGTGCGCGGACGGCGGCCGCCGAGGAGCGCGCGCGCATCGCGCGCGAGCTGCACGACGTGGTCGCCCACAGCGTGAGCGTCATGGTCGTCCAGGCGCAGGCCGTCCGAGCGCGTCGCTCGACGGCGAGCAGAGGGCCGCGCGCGAGCGCTCCTCGCGTCGATCGAGACCACCGGGCGCCAGGCGCTGGTCGAGCTGCGGCGGCTGCTCGGCGTGCTCCGGCACGACGAGCGCCGAGCCGAGCTCGCCCCGCAGCCGAGCCTCGGGCAGCTGGACGACCTGGTCGAGCAGGTACGCGAGGCGGGGCTGCCGGTCGACCTGCTCGTCGAGGGCGAGCCCGCCGCGCTCGCGCCGGGCGTCGATCTGTCCGCCTACCGGATCGTGCAGGAGGGCTTGACCAACGCGCTCAAGCACGCCGGGCCGCGCGCAGGCGCGCGTGACGTCCGCTACGCGCCGGCCGACGCTCGAGCTCGAGGTCGCGCGACGACGGGCCGGGCGCCGCAGGCGGCGCGGGATCCGGCCACGGGCTGCTCGGGATGCGCGAGCGCGTCGCGCTGTACGGCGGCGAGCTCGAGAGCGGGCCGCGGCGACGGACGGCGGCTTCGTCGTGCGCGCGCGCCTGCCGCTCGCGGAGGCCCGTGATCCGCGTCCTGCTCGCCGACGACCAGGAGCTCGTGCGCACGCGGCTTCCGCATGATCCTCGAACGCCGAGCCCGACCTCGAGGTCGTCGGCGAGGCGCGCGACGGCGCGCGAGGCGGTCGAGCTCGCGCGGCGCTCGAGCCCGGACGTCGTGCTGATGGACGTGCGCATGCCGGGCGTCGACGGGATCGAGGCGACGCGGCGCGCTCGGCGCAGCGCCGGTCAGCGCGCCGCGCGTCCTCATGCTGACGACGTTCGACCTCGACGAGTACGTCTACGACGCGCTGCGTGCCGGCGCGAGCGGCTTCCTGCTCAAGGACGCGCCCGCCGGACCAGCTGGTCGACGCGATCCGCGTGGTCGCCGCCGGCGAGGCGCTGCTCGCGCCGCCGTGACGCGGCGCCTGATCGCGCGAGTTCGTACGCCGGCCGCCGCGTCGCCGACGAGCCGCCCGCGCTCGACGAGCTGACCGACGCGCGAGCTGGAGGTCCTGCAGCTGATCGCGCGCGGGCTCTCGAACGCCGAGATCGCCGCGACGCTCGTTCGTCAGCGAGGCGACCGTGAAGACCCACGTGCGCGCGTGCTCGCCAAGCTCGACCTGCGCGACCGCGTGCAGGCCGTCGTGCTCGCGTACGAGTCGGGCCTCGTCCAGCCGGGGAGCCCCGGCTCAGGCTGGACCGCACGCGGAACCGGAGGCTGGAGCGCACCGATCTGGAGCAGCACGGAGAGCCGGTCGGGCACGCCCCAGTGCTCGACGATCTTCCCGTCGACCACCCGCAGCACGTCGAAGACGTCGATCCGGATCGACCGGCCCGTCGGGGCGTGCCCCATGAACGGGCCGTCGTGCGTTCCGGTCGCGACGTTCCGCGTCCACACCGTGTCACCGACGACGGAGACATCCTCGATCGTCAGCCGGAAGTCGGAGAACGCGCGATGCAGCGATGCGATGACGGCCTTCACACCCTCGGCGCCCGGTGCGTGGTCGGGGGCCGAAGTCCTGGTGCTCGACGAGGTCGTCGGCGATCAGCTCGTCGGCGACCTCGAGGCGACCCTCGGTGAAGCCCTCATCGATCAGCCGGCGCGCGGCGGTCTCGGGGGAGATCTGCTGGTTCGAGGACATGGGGTTCCCTTTTCATCTGAGTAGCACTGTATCTAACTTAGCGGTACTGTATCGAAATGTCCGAGCCTGTCAAGCCGCGTCGTCCGTACCGCTCGGAACGGCGACGCGAGGCAGCCCAGCGAACGCGCCAGCGGATCCTCGACGCAGCGAGGAAGCGGTTCGTCGAGCATGGCTACGCCGGCACGACGATCGCGGCGATCGCCGCTGACGCCGCCACCGCCGCCGAGACCGTGTACGCGACGTTCGGGTCCAAGGTCGCCCTGCTCGACGAGCTCGTGCGAAGCGCCGCGCGAGGCGACGGCGCAGGTGAGATCCTCGAGCAGGAAGGACCGGCGCGGGTCGCGGCCGCCACCGACCAGCACGAGCAGCTTCGTCTCTTCGCGCAGGACGTCTCGGCGCGACTCGAGCGCGTCGGGCCGATCCTCGGCGTGCTCGCGAACGCAGCGGCGAGCGAGCCGGCCCTCGCCGACCTCTACCGCGGCATCCACGAGGCGCGGCTTCGCAACCTTCGCACCCTCCCGGCCGTGCTCGCCCGGAACGGACCGCTGCGCGTCGACGAGGAGACCGCCGCCGAGACGATCTGGGCGCTCGCGAGCCCGGACCTGCACGCCCTGCTGACCGGCCTGCGCGGTTGGTCGCACGAGCGCTACACGACGTGGCTCGCCGACTCGCTCGCCGCGATCCTCCTACCCGGTTGACCGCTCCGGCTCGACCATCGTCTTGAGCGCCGCGTGGTCGAGGTCGCCGCCCCCGCCCTCGACGAGCCGCTCGAGCTGCCGCGCTGCTGCATCGAAGGCCGGAGTCTCCACGCCGCTCGCGGCCTTGAGCTCGTCGACGACGGCGATGTCCTTCAGGTGGAAGCTCGCCCGTCCTTCCCGCTCGTACTCCCGGCTCACCATCCGCGCGCCGTGCAGCTCGAGGATCCTGCTCGCGGCGAACCCGCCGAGCAGCGCCTCGCGCACCTTGCCCGGATCGACGCCGCTCTCCTCGGCGAGCGTCGAGCGCCTCGCCGACCAGCTCGATCGTCCCGAGCACGATGAGCTGGTTGCAGGCCTTCGCGATCTGCCCTGCTCCGACCGGGCCGAGGTGGATCACGCGCGAGGCGATCGCGTCGAGCACCGGGCGCGCACGATCCACGGCCGAGGCGTCACCGCCGACCATCACCGAGAGGCTGCCTGCGGCCGCCGCGATCGTGCCGCCCGACACCGGAGCATCGAGATACGCCACGTCACGTCGGGCGAGCTCGGCCGCGACCTGGCGCGCGCGCCCGGGCTCGATCGTCGAGGTGTCGAGGACGACGAGACCCGGACGACCACCGGTCGCGATGCCCTCGGGGCCGAGCGTCACGCTCTCGACGGCGGCGGCGTCCGGGAGCGACAGCACCACCACGTCGACCTCGGACGCCAGCGCCGCGACCGACGCGGCGCGACGGGCACCCGCCCTGGCGAGCGCGGCGAGCGCCGGGTCGGCCGAGATCGCGCACCACGACAGGCGGCAGGCCGCGCGCCGCCAGCGCCTCCGCCATCGGGCGGCCCATCGCCCCGAGGCCGATCACGCCGACGGCGACCGTCATCACTCGAAGCGAGCGGTCAGGGCGCCGATGCGACCGAAGTCGACGGACACGGTGTCACCGGGCGCGCAGAAGCAGTGCCCCGTGCACGTACCCGTGCTGACGATCTCGCCCGCGTCCATCCCTCGGCCGTGCCCGAGGAGCCAGTTGACGAGCCAGGTCAGCGACGTCAGCGGATGCCCCATCGCGGCCCGCCCGTAGCCCTCGTTGATGTACTGCCCGTTCAGGCTGATCGCGATGCGCGCGTTCGGGAGATCCAGCTCGCGCCACTCCTCGATCGGCTCGCCGCAGACCAGGGCGGCGCCACCGCCGTTGTCGAGGCACGAGCCGAAGAACGCGCTCGAGCCGTACCAGTCCTCGAACACCGTGTCGCCGATCTCGAGCGTCGGCATCAGGCACTCGATCGCGGCGGCAACCTCGTCCTCCGTGTACGCCTCGTCCCGCGGCGGCAGCGCCGTGCGCAGGCGGAAGGCGAACTCGCATTCGACGTTCCGGTAGTTGATGAACAGCTCGGGCGGGAGGCTCGCCGGGCTCGTGAACACCGTCGAACGGTAGATGCGGCCGGGCGACGCGCTCGGCAGTCCCTCGGCGCGGCGGATCTCGTCGCTCGCGGCGCCGATCTTCCAGCCGATCGGGTCCCAGCCGAGTCGCTCGTCGAGGTCCAGCGCGATCTGCGTGACCGACTCCCAGTCGCGGGTCTGCAGCTCCTCGGGCAGCACCACGCTGTGGCGCCCCTCGCGTCCGTCCCGCGATGAGCTCGACGACGGTCTTCCGCTCGTCGGCGTCGAGCGGCGTCGTCCGCCGGCACGGGATCGCCTGCCCCGGCGGCGTCGGGCCGTAGATCGCACGCCCGCGCTCGCTGAGCAGCGATGGCGACACGCTCATCGTGCGCCTCCGAAACGGGGCTGGCGCTTCTCGACGAACGCCGCGATCCCCTCGCGCGCATCGTCGCTCGCGATCAGGCGCGCGGTCGCGTCCTGCTCGAGGGAGAGCGCAGTCGGCAGCGCCGCGTCGGCCCCCTCCCGCACGATCCGCTTGATCGTCGAGACGGCCTCCGGGGCCTGAGCGACGACGGACGCTGCGAGCTCGCCTGCGCGCTCGAGCAGGTCGGCCTTCGGCACGACCTGGTTGACGATGCCCCAGGCCTGCGCCTCCTCGGCGGTCAGGAACCGCCCGGTGATCATCAGCTCGGTCGCGCGCATGCGCCCGACGAGCCGCGGAAGGCGCTGGGTGCCGCCGCCGCCCGGCACGAGGCCGAGCTTCGTCTCGGGCAGCCCGAAGCGCGCGTTGTCCGCTGCGATCACGAGGTCGCACGCGAGCACGAGCTCGAAACCGCCGCCGAGCGCGAACCCCTGCACCGCGGCGATGACCGGCTTCGCGAGCGAGGCGAGGCGATCGGACACCGCGCGGCCGACATCCATGAACGCGCGGTAGTCGTGCACCGAGATGTCGACGTAGTCCTGGATGTCGGCTCCCGCGGCGAAGGCGCGGCCCGCTCCGTGCAAGACTCCGACGACCGCGTCGTCACTCGCCTCGAGCCGGTCGAGCGCTCGTCCAAGATCTGCGAAGACCGTGCGGTTGAGCGCATTGAGCTTGTCGGGCCGGTTCAGCGTGATCCACGCGACCTGGTCGCGCTCTGCATAGCCGACCGTGCCCTCGACTGACTTTTCGGGCCCCATTGCGTCCTTCACAGTAGGGGGGATGGCCGGGAAGGACCCGGCGGCGCGTACGGATGGGTCTTGACGACGCACGTTCAATGATTCATCCTACCTTCCCCACTAGACACACCTATTGTAGGAGGATCCGATGCAGGTTCCGTGGACGAGCGGGCGCACGAGCAGGGTGGTGGTTCGTCCGCACCGTCGGTGGTCGGTGGTAGCGACGGCCGCGATCCTCGCCTCGGTGCTCACGGTGGGCGTTTCATCGGCCGGTGCGGCGTCGTCGAGCGCGAGCTCTGGACCCGTGAAGCCGAGCAAGGCGCTGTGCAAGAAGTCCAGCTACAAGATCGGGTACGACGTCTTCTCCGGGACGCAGCCCTTTGCGAACCTCGTGACGAAGGGTCTGTACGACGCGGCCAAGCAGCTCGGCTGCGTCACGCTCGTGAAGACGGTCGACAACCTGAACGGTCCGGTTGCGGTGGGCAACCTCAAGACGCTGCTGAACCAGAAGATCGACGGGTTCGTCGACTTCCAGGTCCTCGCGCCGTTCCAGCCCGCGATCTCGAAGCTCCTCAAGGGCGCCTCGATCCCGGGCGTCGCGATCGTCGGTGCTGATCTTCCCGGCTCGCCCTCGGTCGGCGCCGACAACTACGGCGCGTCGGTCCTCGACGGACGCTACCTCGCGGCCGTCGCGAAGCAGCGCTACCCGGACGCCGTTCCCTACGCCGTCGTGGCGGCCGAGCCTTCGGCCGGCGCGATCGTGATGCAGCGGTACTACGGCGCGGTCGCCGGCATCAAGCAGATCTACAAGAGCCTGCCGCCCGACCACATCATCCAGGTCAAGAGCGACGGCACCGAGGCGGGCACGTACAACAACGCCGTGTCGGCCCTCTCGCAGATCCCGAGCGACGGCGTCGTGCTCATGACCGCCGTCAACGACGAGGTCACGCACGGCCTGTACAAGGCGGCCGGTGCGCGCCACCTCAAGAACTACCTCGTGAACTCGTTCGGCGGCGACCCGTTCGGTCTGGCCCAGGTCTGTGCCGACCGCACGCACTACGTCGGCGCGCTCTACCTGCTGCCGGAGAGCTGGGGCTCGTCGGCCCTCGCGGTCATCCTCGCGCAGATCAACGGAACGTCGTTCCCGAAGGCAGTTGGCATCAAGGGCAAGCAGGTCAACGCGAAGTCGCCCGAGACCGGCTGCAAGTAAGGGCTGATCTCGGCCCTGTTCAGACACGTGCTGCACACTGCGGGTGGACGGGACGCTGTCCCGTCCACCCCGGTGCTTCTCCGGTGCGCTCGCGCGCGACGCACCGAACGACCGATCGGACACTCGATGGTGACCGCGTAGATGGCTAACCCGACACTCGCCGCCGAGACAGCTGACAGCCAGGATTCCGGCGGAGGCGGCCGCAAGCGACAGCTCGAGCGGCGGCGCCACTTCGCCGAGCGCCTGCAGGGTCAGGGTCTGCTTCTGATCCTGGCGATCGTGATCGTGCTGATGTGGACGCAGTCGCCGTACTTCATGACGGTCGACAACCTGTTCACGGCCGCGAGCGTCGTGAGCATCCTCGGCATCATGGCCGTCGCCGAGACGGTGCTGATCATCGCCGGCGAGATCGACATCTCGATCGGCAGCGTGATGGCGGTGACGTCGGTCGTGATCGGGTCACTCGTCGGCAACGGACTGAACGTGTGGGTCGCCGTGGCGATCAGCCTCCTGCTCGCCGCGGGCATCGGGTTGATCAACGGCGCGCTGACGGTGCTGCTCAAGGTGAACTCGCTCGTCGTGACGCTCGGCATGTACTCGATCGTCCTCGGCGTCGCGTACGTGCTCTCCGACAGCACGACGGTCGTGATCGACGGGAGCGGCTTCGACTGGCTCGGCTCCGCCGACATCTGGCGTATCCCGGTGCCGGTCTTCTTCTTCGTCGGCGTGTGGCTGATAGGTCAGTTCGTGCTGCGCGCGACCGCCCTCGGCCGGCACGTGTACGCCGTCGGCGACAACACCGAGTCTGCGATCCGGGCCGGCGTCCGGGCGGACCTCCTGCGCATCGGGCTCTTCATGGCGATGTCGCTCAGCGCCTGCCTCGCCGGCATCATCGTCACCTCGCAGCTCTCGTCCGCCGCGCCGCAGATCGGCGACCCCTACCTGCTGTCGGTCGTGACGGCGGTCATCCTCGGCGGCACGAGCCTCGCGGGTGGTCGCGGAACCCTGCGCGGGACGCTCATCGCGATCGCGATCCTGGGCGTGCTCCAGAACGGCTTCGCGCTGCTGCAGTACTCGGTCTACACCGAGTACATCGTCCAGGGAGGGCTCCTGATCTTCGCCGTCCTCACCGACCAGCTCGTGCGACGGACAGAGCGATGAGCGCCGAGCCTGCGCTCACGCCCGTGCTCGAGGCGCGTGGCATCTCGCGCTACTTCGGCAGTGTGGCTGCGCTGGAGAACGTCAACCTGTCCGTCAACCGCGGCGAGGTCGTCGGCCTCGTCGGCGACAACGGCGCAGGCAAGTCGACGCTCGTCAAGATCATCTGCGGCGCCCTCCAGCCCACGTCGGGTCACGTCCTCGTCGATGGAGAGCAGGCCGACTTCAACTCGCCGCGCGAGTCGCGCGAGCGCGGCATCGAGGTCGTCTATCAGGACCTCGCGCTGGCGACCGAGCTGTCGATCGCCGACAACATCTTCCTCGGCCGGGAGGAGCGTCGGGAGGGACCCCTCCGGGCGCTACGGGTGCTCGACCGGGGGCGGATGGCGCGCGATGCGCAGTCGAGGCTCGACTCGCTCGGCATCGAGATCGACGACGTGCACGTGCGCTGCGGCCTGCTGTCGGGCGGTCAACGCCAGGCGGTCGCGGTCGCGCGCGCCGTGACGTGGGGGTCGAAGCTCCTGCTGCTCGACGAGCCGACAGCTGCGCTCGCCGTGATCGAGCAGCGCAAGATCGGCTCGCTCATCGAGGAGGTCGCCAAGCAGGACGTCGGCGTCGTGCTCGTGAGCCACAACCTCCGTCAGGTGATGGAGCTGTGCGACCGGGTCGTCGTGCTGCTGCGCGGCCATCTCGTCGCGGACCTGCGCGCGGCGGACCACACGGTCGAGGACATCGTCCGCTGGATCACCGGCGCCGCGCTCGATCCCGCCTCGTGAGGGGCGCCCCCTGATCACCATCGCGGAGCTGCTCGACCCGACCGAGCCAGAGCCGCTCTGGCCGCTCCTGCGCCAGCTCGGCGTGCGGCACGCGGTGACGCTGCTCGAGGCGGGCGAGCAGCGAGCGCGCTGGCTGCGCCGCGAGGAGTCGCACACCGACGATCGCGTGCTGCTCGGCGTCGGGAACGGCGAGCACAGCTGGAGCACGCCGGCGATCGCCAGACTGAAGGCGACCTACGAGGAGGCAGGGTTCGAGCTCGTCGCGATCGAGGACACACCGCCGCTCGATCGCGTCCGTCTCGGGTTGCCAGGGCGCGAGGAGCAGCTCGAAGCGTTCTGCGAGCAGCTGCGCGCCATGGGCGCTGCCGGCATCCCGACCCTCTGTTACAACTGGGTCTCGGTCTACAGCTGGGCCCGCACGGGCCTCGCCGTTCCCGCCAGGGGCGGCGCGCTGACCACCGAGTACGACCAGGCGGCGATGAACCTCGCGCCCCCTCGTGCCGAGGCGGACCTCGCCACCGAGCCGGCGCTCTGGAAGAACTTCGAGTACTTCCTGCGGCGGGTGGTTCCGGTGGCCGAGGAGACCGGGGTGAGCCTCGCGCTGCATCCCGACGACCCGCCGATCTCCCCGGTCCGCGGCCTCGGTCGGATCATGACGAGCGTCGACGCGTTCCGGCGGGTGATCGACCTCGTCCCGAGCGAGTCCAACGGCATCACGATGTGCCAGGGCAACTTCGCGCTGATGACGGACGACCTCCCCTCGGTCATCCGGGAGCTCGGCGGCGCGGGCGCCATCAAGTTCGTGCACTTCCGCGACGTGCGCGGCACGCCATCGCATTTCGTCGAGACGTTTCACGACGACGGCCCGACCGACATGCTCGAGTGCCTGCGCGCGTACGACGATGTCGGCTTCGACGGCGTGCTCCGACCCGACCACGTGCCGACGCTGTACGGCGAGTCGAACGACAAGCCGGGGTACGCCATCCTCGGGCGGCTCTTCGCGATCGGCTACATCCGCGGGCTCAGCGAGGCCGTCTCGGGCCGCGCGCCGGCGTGATCGTCAGGCGCGCTCCGCGGCCGCGTTCTTGCGGCCCTCGGCGATCGCCTGGATCGCGCTGTCGAGGTGCGTGCCCATGATCGCCGCCGCCGCCTCGGGATCATGCGCGCAGATCGCCTCGTAGAGCCTCTGGTGCTCGACCCTCGCGCGCTCCGATGCCCAGGGCACGGTCATCGTGAGCCGGCGCGCGTTCGCGATCAGGCCGCTGACCGCATCGAGCACGGTCGCGTAGATCGCATTGTGGCTGGCCCTGGCGACCGCGGCGTGGAACTCGTCGTCGAGCGTGCTGATCGGCCTGCCCTGCTCGAGCGCCGACTCGAACGCGCGGATGCTCGCCGCGATCTCCTCGAGGTCGCGCGGGGTCGCCGCGACGGCCGCACGAGAGGCGATCTCGACCTCGAGCAGCCGCCGGAACGAGTAGAGATCATCGACGGCCTCTTCCTTCAGAAGGACCGAGATCGTCTCCGCATCCATCACGGCGTCGCTCTCGATCCCGATCACCGTGGCGCCGCGCCCGGGCCGGACGTCGACGAGCCCGAGAGTCACGAGCGCCTGGACCGCCTCGCGTACCGAGTTCCGGCCGACGCCGTACTCCTGCATCAGCGATTTCTCGGTTGGAAGACGGTCGCCAGGCCCGAACTCGCCCGAGCGGATGCGGTCGAGGACGGCGGCGCTGACGGCCTGGCTCAGTGTCTGACGTCCAAGTTGCATCCGCGTCCAATCGTACCGAGCTAGAGGTCCCAATGCACCATAAATCCGACATTTGGTATGCCGCACCCCCGCGGCGGGATAGGAGCGGTGATGCCGGGTTCTGACGGCAAGGCGGAGCGCGTCCTGGTGACGGGCGCGGAGGGGTGCATCGGCTCGTGGGTCGTCCGGCGACTGCTCGCGGCGGACGTCCCCGTCGTCGCGTGCGATCTCGCCCCGGTCCCGCAGCGGATCTCGCGCATCGTTCCCGCGGAGCAGCTCGAGCAGCTCGTCTACCTGCGCGCGGACCTCACCGAGCCGTCGGCGATCGGCGAGCTCGTCTCCGGCCACGGCACGACGCGGATCATCCACCTCGCGGCGCTGCAGGTGCCGTACGTCGCCGCCAGTCCCCTCGCCGGCGCCGAGGTCAACGTGGTGGGAACCGTGCGAGTTCTCGAGGCGGCGCGCCAGGCCGGAACCGTTCGCGGGATCTCGTACGCCAGCTCGACCGCGGTGTTCGGCAACGACGGAGCGTGGGGCCGGGCAGAGACGCTGTACGGCGTCTTCAAGGCGGCCAACGAGGAGACGGCGCGCTTCTACGCGCGCGACTACGGCACACCGAGCGTCGGACTCCGCCCCTGCGTCGTGTACGGCCCGAACCGCGACCGCGGCATGACGGCAGCCATCACCCACGCCCTCAAGGCGGCGGTGCTGGGTGTTGCGTACACGATCCCGTTCCACGGAGGCATCGACCTGCAGTACGCCGACGACGTCGCCGCGGCGTTCATCGCTGCAGCCTTCGTCGAACAGGATGGAGCGCCCGTCTTCGACCTCCACGGCGATCTGATCGATGTCGGCGAGGTGCGGGATGCGCTGGATGCCGCGGCCCCGGGCGCGCGCGACCTGATCGGCATCGGGTCGGCCGCGGTTCCGGGCCGGGTCGACTTCGACGATGCGGTGCTGCGCGAGCTGGTCGGCGAGCTGCCCAAGACGTCGCTGGCCGACGGCATCGCGGCGAGCCTCGACCTGTTCACGCGGCAGCGCGATGCGGGCGTGCTCAGCGAGCAGGCCTTCGCCTCGGACGCCGGCCTCAAGCCGGCCGGCTGACCGTCCACTCGAGCACGGCCTGCGAGGCCGCGCGGTACCGCTGGAACGCACCCGAGTCGGCCGGGCTGTCGACGCGCTCGATACCCGAGCGCAGCCGATTCGTGCCCGACAGGTCGCCGTCCTCCGCGGCGGCGAGCGCGAGCATCGCGGCGCCGAGCGCGGAGGCGTCCGACTCGTCGAGCAGTACGAGCGGGCGCGCGAGCGCCTCGCGTCGGGCATCCCTCCACGGCGCCCGCGAGACGCCACGCCCCGCGACGCGAACCACCGGAGCAGCGCGACCGAGCGCCTCCTCGGCGACCGACAGCACGTGCCGTTCGCTGAGGCAGACCCCGGCGACGACTCCGCGGGCGATCTCGGCCGGGCCATGCTGCGACGAGAGCCCGAGCAGCGCACCGCCGACGTCCGGACGCCAGATCGGCGCGCGCTCCCCGGCGAGGTAGGGGACGAAGTACGGCGGGTCGTGGTCGTCGCGCCCATCGGTCGCGGCGAGCTCCAGCACGTCCCCGGTGCTCATCTGGAGGAGCCGGCCGAGCCAGTCGATCGATGCGCCGCTCGACTGCGTCGGCCCGTACACGACGCGCAGCGGAGCGCAGGCAGTGGGGATCGTGAGGAGCCGGTCGGCAACCGCGGACGCATCGCGGGTGGAGAGGCCGACGATGCTCGACGTGCCGGCGAGCACGAAGCCGGTCTCCTCGGCGAAGGCACCCGCGGCGAGCATGCCGGCGAGTGCATCGCTCCAGCCGACCGCGACGCCCGTGCCCGAAGGGATGCCGAACGCGCGTGCGGCCTCGACGCTGACGACGCCGCGATTCGTCCATGCGGGGGCGACCTCGGGCGCGATCCGCGCCGGCCAGCCGACGCGCTCGAGCGCCTCGCTCGCGGGCGCTCCGTCGAGGATGTGCGTGAGGCCCTTCGACGACCAGGGATCGGACACGGGCGAACCCGTCAGGTGCAGCCCGACGTAGTCCTTCGGCTGGAGCGCCCAGCGCGTCGCCGCCACGGTGTCGGGCTCGTGCCGCGAGAGCCACAGAAGCTTCGCGGGCGGGTACGTCGCCGCCCACGGGAGGTCGGTGCCGAACAGCCGCTCGCCCGGACCGAGCGCGTCTGCGAGCTCGCGCGCCTCGTCGGCAGCGCGCGAGTCCTGCCAGGTGAGCGCGGGACGCACGGCCTCGCCGTCGGCGTCGACCAGGACCAGCGTGGGCGTCTGCCCGACCAGTCCGATCCCCGCGATGGGACCCTCCGCCGCGCCGCATTCGACGATCACCCGACGTACCGCGTCGAGGTAGTCCCGCGGCCTCTGCTCGGCGCGTCCGCCGGCCGCGAACGTGGTCGAGTACTCGGCGTGCCCGCGTCCGAGCACGACGCCCCGATCGTCGACGAGCAGTCCCTTCGTCGAGGAGGTCCCGACGTCGACACCAAGCCAGCGGCGTGTCGTCACCGTGCCATCGTAGCCCTTTCATCGGGATGATCCGATGAAAGCTTCCGATACCCCTCGGGAAGCGGTCTTGACGGCGCTGTGTACGAGGCCCATCGTAGGTCTTCCAACAAGACCTACCGTCGTAGCGTCTAGTCGGTGGCGGTCCCGTGAGGGGGTCGGGAGCCGCTTCTGCCGTGCGCGTTCCCCGGGGCAGGCGGGGTTCGCCTGGCGAACCATCCAACGAGAGGTGGGAGAGATGTCCGAAGCTGCAAGCCGACGGAGACTGCGCTGGGTGCCGCTGGCCGGAGTGCTGGCCGTGAGCCTGGTGATGGGAGCAACTGCGAGCACCGCGCTCGCGGGCCCGACGGCGCACTCGAGGGCCGCGGCGCCTCAGGATCTGGCGCATCCGACGAAGGCGCTGTGCAAGAAGGCCAGCTACAAGATCGGCTACGACGTGTTCTCGGGCAACCAGCCGTTCGCGGTCAGCCTGACCAACGGGATCATCGACGCGGCCAAGAAGGTCGGCTGCGTCAAGATCCTGAAGACCGTCGACAACCTGAACGGGCCCGTCGCAGTCGGCAACCTGAAGACCCTGATCAACGAGGGCATCGACGGGTTCATCGACTTCCAGGTTCTCGCGGCCTACCAGACGGCGATGGCGAAGACCCTGAAGGACAAGAAGATCCCGGCCGTCACGGTCGTCGGCGCCGAGCTCCCCGGCTTCCCGCAGGTCGGGCTCGCGCCGTTCGACACCGAGAAGAAGGCCGCCATCTACATGGCGACGATCGCGAAGAAGCGGTTCCCCGGCAAGAAGATCTACTTCCTCGGCGGCGCCGAGCCCACCTCCGGCGCGGCGGTGCTGGCGCGCTACAAGGGCGCGGTCGCCGGCATCAAGCAGGTCTTCCCGGACATTCCCTCCAACCAGATCATCGAGGTCAAGACCGAGGGCGTCGCGACGACCGCGTACAACAACACGGTGTCGGCGCTCTCGGCGGTTCCGTCCGACGCGGTGGTGCTGATGCAGGCCGTGAACGACGAGGATCTCGGCGGCATGTACAAGGCGGCGCAGGCCCGTCACGTGCAGAACTTCCTCGTCAACTCGTTCGGCGGCGACTCGTACGGCCTCGCGCAGGTATGTGCCGATCCCGTGCACTACGTCGGCGCGTGGTACCTGGATCCCGCTGGCTGGGGCCCGGTGCTCCTGTCGCTGATCATGAACAACATCAACGGCGTTGCGGTGCCCCACAACACGAACATCGCCGGCTACCAGGTCACGCACAACACCCCGTTCCTGAAGTGCAAGAAGTAGCAGCGACCTCCCGGGCGGCGCAGGTACCTGCGCCGCCCGGCGCGCTGCACGCCTCCGACAGAAGGACGTCCACGTGAAGCCGGGACTCGGCCTGTACAAGCAGATGCTGACGCCCGAGAACTTCCGGTTCGCGCGCCAGGCCGGCGCGCAGGCGATCGTCGCGCACCTCGTCGACTACATGCCCGGCGGCCCGCGCATCCCGGACGCCAAGACGGTGCCGCATGGCTGGGGCGTCGCCTCGGGCCGGGGAATCTGGACGGTCGACGAGCTCGTGGACCTGCGCCGGGCCGTCGAGGCTGAGGGGCTCGAGCTGGCCGCGCTCGAGAACTTCGAGATCGGCCACTGGTACGACGTCCTGCTCGACGGGCCGCGCAAGCAGGAGCAGCTCGCCGGCCTGCAGCAGCTCGTCCGCAACGTCGGCGAGGCCGGCATCCCGGTGATCGGCTACAACTTCTCGCTCGCGGCGGTGTGGGGCCATACGACCGGCCCGCTCGCCCGCGGCGGCGCCGAGACCGTCCGCTTCGACCGGGCCCAGACACCGCCCGAGACCGAGATCCCGCGCGGCATGGTCTGGAACATGATCTACGACACGGACGCGCCCGAGGGCGAGACCCTCGGCGAGGTGGGCGAGGACGAGATGTGGGACCGTATCTCCGACTTCCTGCACGCCGTCGTCCCCGTCGCCGAGGAGGCGGGCGTCAAGCTCGCGATCCACCCCGATGACCCCCCGCTTCCGCGCCTGCGCGGGACGGCGCGGATCGCCACGCATCCGGACAGGCTGCAACGCGTGCTCGACCTGGTGCCGAGCCGCTCGAACACGCTCGAGTTCTGCCAGGGGACGATCGCCGAGATGCCGGACGTGAACGTCTACGAGACGATCGAGCGGTTCGCCGGCGCCGGCAAGATCGGCTACGTCCACTTCCGCAACGTCCGCGGTCACGTGCCCGACTACACCGAGGTCTTCATCGACGAGGGCGACGTCGACATGCTCGAGGCGTTGCGGATCTACGTCCGGTGCGGCTTCGACGGCGTGATCGTCCCGGACCACACCCCGCAGATGAGCTGCGCGGCACCGTGGCACGCGGGAATGGCCTACGCCCTCGGCTACATCCGGGCCGGCCTGCGGCTGATCGAGTCGGGTTCGTAGATCGAGACGAGGTCGTCGGCCCAGGCCTGCTCGCTCGCGATCACCTCGGCGAGCAGCCCGGCCCGTTGCGACGCCGGCACGAACTCGAGCCGGCACAGGCCCAGCGGATCCACCTCGGTGCGGAGCACCGCGAGCTCCTCGTCCGTCGGCGGTGCGAGCGACGCGCAGCGGTCCGACACGAGCACCTCGAACCCGGTCTCGCGCCGGAGTGCCTCGAGCGTGACCCCGTGATGCAGGCCGACCAGCTCCAGCTGACGGCTCGTGTGATCGAGCTCGAAGACCCCGAGATTCGTGACGAGCTTCACGACGCCGGGAAGGAGGCCGGCGCCGGTGCGCTCGGGATCCGTGAGAAGCGCGCGACTGGCGCTCGTGACCTCGACGCTGTCGACCAGCGCGAGCGGCGAGTGTCGCGGGACGTACAGCAGGAAGTGCCGGTGCATGTTCGCCACGTCGGCCATGCCACCCTGGCCCGGCAGGCGGATGGCGCGCCCCGACGGGCTCGTCACCTGGATGTTGTTGACACGCCCGCTGCGGTCGATCTGCGCGGCCGCGATGGTCTCGTGCGTGATCAGGCCGGGCTGGTAGAACACGTGGTAGGTGCCGTCGCCGGACGTGTGGTACAGGGCCGAGCCGAAGTCGAGCGCTTCGCCGGCGCCGAGCAGCATCGGGCGCCAGGCGACGTCGACGTACCCGCCGCCGGTGGTGATCAGCGTCATCCCGGGTGCATGCGTGTGCTTGGCGAGGAGGTACGACGTGACCGCGAGCGGCGAGACCGCGCCCGCCGAGCACACGCTCTCGTCGGTGTACTCGCGCGCGAGCGTCCAGGCCATCGTCTCGGCGGCGGTCGCCGGGCCCGACATGGCAGGGCCACGCGTCGTGCGCGGTGGCAGAGCTCCTGCGGCGCGGACGCCCGCCGCCGCATGGCCGGCGAGCGTGCGCCGTCGCGCGGGATTCGCGTGCGGCACCTCGAGGGTGTCGGCGTCGAGGGCCTCGTGGAGCGCTGCGTAGTCGCTCGTGTAGTAGGGCAGGCACGAGGTCGGGTACGCGCCGAACGGAGCATCCACGATTGCCGTGACGAGCTGCCGCGGGATGATCGAGGTGCCACGCACGTGCTGCAACGAGCGCCGCGGAACGACCTCCTCGACGGTTGCGATCACCGCCTCCGCAGCCGCGATCATCGTCGGATCCATGGCCAGGGAGCCTGCGAGCTCGAGGTTCCCATCCTCGTCCGCGCGCTGCGCGTGGACGAGCAGCACATCCAGCGCGAGCGGCGCGGCGCTGACGACGTCGCGCCCATCCAGAGGATCGGCGGTGATCCGGGCAACGCTCGTCCGCTCGAGGATGTCCGAGCCGAGCGGCACCTGGCCCGGCATCGACGGAAGGCGCCGGCCGGCCGCCTCGAACGCCTGTGCCATCGCGAGCGCGTTCATCTCGTCGACCTCGATCCGTCCCTCCTCGAGCGCGGCGCGGAAGCGCGGCGCGAGACCGAACAGGTCGAGGCTCGAGAAGCAGAAGACGGCCTTGCGGACGGCCCCGGCCTGCAGCAGGAGCTCGAGCGGCAGCCCGCCGCCCCAGCTGACGTAGGTGAGGTCGCGCGCCCCGGCGCGGATCACCGCATCGACCAAGGCCAGGGGAATGCGGGTGAACAGCGAGCCGCCTACGCCGAGCACCGCGCCCGGTCTCACGAGCTCGCCGGCCACGGCGAGGTCGACGAGCGCAGGACCGCTCGAGGCCCGCGCGGCTCCTTCACGATCATTGGTCACGAGCCGGCCACCGCAGCATGGTAGCCTTTCGTCGGGATGATCCGATGAACGAGCCGATGCGTTTCGGCGAGCCGACCGAGGTGGCCGACGGGGTCTTCTGCATCCCCACCGACTACCCGGCCGTGGCCGACGCCCCGCTGTGGACGCACCTGCTCCGCGGCGAGACCTCGACGCTGATCGACTGCGGCGTCCCGTCGACCTACGACGCGGTGTTCGCCGACGCCTTCCCGCGGATCGGCATCGACCCGCGCGAGATCACCTGGCTCCTCCTCACCCACGGCCATCCCGATCACATGGGCGGCCACCCGGGCCTCAGCCCCCACGCGTCGTTCTCCGTCGCGGCGCCGCTCGAGGACGTGATCTGGGTCGAGGCCGTCGAGCGCCAGTGGCACGACTTCTGGGACCGCTTCCCCGGCACGATGCCGGTCGCCGGAATCCGCGACGAGATCGTCGCCATGTGCGGCGGCGACCTTCCGGTCGATCGCATCCTGCGCGACGGCGACATGTTCGAGGCGGGTGGACGCAGCCTCCGCACGGTGCAGACGCGAGGCCACACACGGGGCCACTGCGCCTACTTCGAGGAGGCGACCGGTGTCCTCTTCACCGGCGACTCGGTGCAGGGGCACGGGATCCCGTCGAGCAGTGGGAAGAGCGTCTTCGCCCCGCTCTACGAGGACGTGGACGACTGCCTGCGCGGACTCGCTCGCCTGCGCGAGATCCCCTTCACGCTGCTCTGCGGCGCCCACTTCGAGCCGATGGATCGCGAGGCGGGCCTCGCGTTCCTCGACGACAGCATCGCGTTCGTCTTCGAGACCGACGCGTTCGTCCGCGACATGCTCGCCAACGCGCGGGGCGCGCTCTCGGTGAACGACGTGGCCGCAGAGATCGGGGCAACGGCCGGCACGTCGCCGCCGGTCTCGATGCAGACGATCTACACGGCGATGGCGCATCTGCGGCATTGCGCGCGCGCCGGGCTCGCCGAGCCGCGCTGGGTGCCGCGAGGCGCCGAGCGATGACGCCCGCAGGCCTGCGCGGCATCACCTGGGGGCACGAGCGCGGGACCGATCCCGTCGTCGCCACCGGGGAGCGGTTCGCGGCCGAGCGCGGTATCCCGGTCACCTGGGACGTGCGCTCCCTGCAGGGCTTCGCAGATGCCTCGATCCCCGACCTCGCGCAGCGCTACGACCTGCTCGTGTACGACCACCCCCACATCGGCGAGATCGTCCCGACGGGCGCGATCCTCGCACTCGACGGCCTCATCGACGACGCGTTCATCGCGGACCAGGCCGCGAACTCGGTCGGGCCGAGCCATGCGAGCTACGAGTGGGACGGCCACCTGTGGGCCCTCGCGATCGACGCGGCCGGGCACGTGAGCGCGTACCGGCCCGATCTGCTCGAGCGCCTCGGCGTCGGCGTGCCCGAGACGTGGGACGACATCTGGGCGCTCGACCGCGTCGCGCGACCGCAGGGCATGCACGTCAGCCTTCCGATGAAGGCCGTCGACACGCTCGCCACCTGGCTGACGCTGGCCGCGAACGCCGGCGTCGAGCCGTATGGCGACGAGGAGCGGATCCTGCCCCGCGACGTCGGACTCGAGCACCTGGAGACCCTGCAACGACTCGCGGAGATGTCGCACCCGGACGCGTTCGCGTGGAACCCCATCCGGCTGCTCGAGCGGATGGCGACCGCCGACGACGTCGTCGCCTGCCCGATCCTGTTCGGCTACTCGAACTACAGCCGTCCCGGCTTCCGCGACTCGCTGGTGCAGTTCCGGCCGGTGCCATCCGCCGGGCTGGGGCCGCGCGGCGGCGTGATCGGCGGTGCCGGACTCGGCATCTCGGCTCACACGCAGCAGCGCGACGCCGCGCTCGAGTACGCGGCGTACGTCGCCTCTCCCGAGATCCAGCGCACGCTCTACGTCGAGTCGGGAGGCCAGCCGGGCCACCGCTCGGCGTGGCTCGACCCGGCCGCGAACGAGCTGTCCACGGGCTTCTTCCGCGACACGCTCCCCGGTCTCGACGCCGGCTACCTGCGGCCGCGCTACGACGGCGCGCTGATCGTCCAGAACGAGGGGGGCGACGTCACCTGGGAGCACCTGCAGACCGGTGGCGACGCGAACGGCCTGCTCGACCGCCTCGACGACCTCTACCGGCGGTCACTCCTTGGCGTCCACGCCTGAGACTGGCGTTCGCGGCCCGTGGCTCGCGCTCGAGCTCCGCTCGAGCGAGCTCTCGGTAGCCGTGCTGCCCGAGAACGGGTGCGACATCGTCGAGGTGATCGACCGCTCGACGGGCGTCGACGTCATGGTGCGCACCCCGTGGGGCTACGGACGTCGGCCCGTCACGGGACCGACGTCGCTCGAGCGCTTTCTCGAGCTGTACTCGGGCGGCTGGCAGGTGCTGCTGCCGAACGGCGGCGATGCGACGGAGCAGCACGGGGTCGAGTGGGGGTTCCATGGCGAGGCGGGCATCATCGAGTGGCGGGTCGACGCGCACGACGATGCCACCGCGCGCCTGTCGGCGTCGCTCATGACCGCTCCGCTCGAGATCGAGCGCGAGATCCGCGTGCGCGGGCGGGCGCTGGAGGTCGTCGAGCGCGTCCGCAACGCCGGCGACGAGTCGATCGACGTGATGTGGGGTCACCACCCGGCGTTCGGAGCGCCGCTGATCGAGCCCGGCTGCACGATCTCGACGGGTGCGCGCACGTTCATCGCCGACGATCGCGAGCCTGGCGCCGGGCTCGAGCCCGGCGCGACCTCGAGCTGGCCGCACGCACGCCTGGCGGCGGGCGGAACGATCGACCTCTCGGTGATCCCGCCGCACGACGAGCCCCGCGCGGTGCTCGGCTACCTCGGCGACTTCGACGAGGGGACGTACACGATCTCGAACCGGCGGATCGGTCTCGCGGCCACGCTCAGGTGGCCGCTCGACCTCTTCCCGAACGCGTGGTTCTGGCAGGAGCTGCACGGCTCGCCGGGCTATCCGTGGTTCAGGCGGATGTACACCACCGCCATCGAGCCCAACACTACGATCCCGGGACAGGGCATCTCGCGCGCCCGTGCACGAGGCGGCGTTCCGCTGACGCTGCAGGCCGGCGAGACGCGCGAGGCGCAGCTCGAGCTCGCCCTCGCCGACGCCTAGCCGGCGAGGAATCCGATGGTCCATGGAGGTGCATCCGCGTGACAGGCACGTTTGACGGAAAGGTGGCGCTGGTCACCGCGGCCGCGGCGGGAGTCGGCGCCGCGATCGCGACGGCGCTCGCCGAGGAGGGCGCCGCCGTTGGACTCGTCGACATCGACGTGGAGACGCTCGAGGCCACCGTCCGCGCGATCACGGATTCCGGTGGACGAGCGATCGCCCTGCCCGGCGACCTCCGCGATCCGAGCACGTCCACCGATGCCGTGGCACGCACCGTCGCCGAGTTCGGCGGCCTCGACGTGCTCGTCAACAACGCGGGGGTGGTGCGCTACGGCTACCTCCCGAAGTTCGAGGACGAGGACTGGGACTACGTCTTCGACATCAACATCAAGGCGATGTACCGCACTGCGCGGGTCGCGATTCCGGAGATGCGCAAGCGCGGCGGCGGCGCCATCATCAACCTCGCCTCGGTGCAGGCGTACTGGAGCCACCAGGGCGCTGTCGCATATAGCGCGTCGAAGGGGAGCGTCGTCGCCTTCACCCGGGCGCTCGCGCTCGACCACGCGCGCGAGGGGATCCGCGTGCTGGCGATCGCGCCCGGCTCGGTGCGGACTCCGATGCTGCTCGACTCGGCGCGACGCGCCAACCCGGAAGATCCCGACGCCGCGCTCGCGCTATTCGCCCAGGGGCATCCGATCGGACGCCTGATCGAGCCGCACGAGATCGCGAACGTTGCGCTGTTCCTCGCCTCGGACAAGGCGAGTGCGATGACGGGTGCGACCGTCCTCGTCGACGGCGGACTGGTGGCGGGCACCGTCGGCTGGGACATCGAGGAGAAGGCATAGCGATGGCCGGTCCGCTCAGCCATATTCGGGTGCTCGACTTCACCGCGCTCGTCCAGGGCCCGATGGCGACGCAGATCTTCGGCGACCTCGGCGCCGACGTGATCAAGTTCGAACGGCCGGGCGGCGAGTGGATGCGCCACTGGGGCATCCTCAACGGGAAGAGCCACGGCGAGATGGACTCGTTCCTCGCGTTCAACCGCAACAAGCGCAGCGTGACTGTCGACCTCAAGGACGCGAAGGTGCGCGAGCGCATCCTCGACCTGGCGTCGGACGCCGATGTCGTCGTCGAGAACTTCCGCGCGGGCGTGATGGACCGGCTCGGTCTCGGCTACGACGACTTCCGCGCCGTCAACCCCGGCATCATCTACGCGTCGTCGTCGGGGTACGGCCAGACGGGCCCGTACCACAAGCGACCCGGGCAGGACCTCCTGATCCAGGCGCTCAGCGGCCTGATGTTCCTGACGGGCCGCAGGGACGATCCGCCGACCGCATGCGGCGTCGGGATCAGCGACCAGTACACGGCGATGCACATCGCGGTCGGGGTGCTCGCAGCCCTCACGCACCGTGCCGCCACCGGCGAGGGCCAGAAGATCGAGGTCGACCTGTTCTCCTGCACGGTCGCGCTGCAGCAGCAGGAGCTGACGTACTTCTTCGGACACGGCGAGCTGCCCCCGCGCCCCGTCGAGAACCTCGGGTCGGTCTGGTCCACCGCGCCGTTCGGCATCTACAAGACGAGCGACGGAAGCATCGCGATCGCGATGACGCCGTGCCCGATCCTGGCCGAGGCGCTCGACCTGTCGTTCCTCGCGCAGTTCGACACCCTCGACAAGATGGTCGAGTCGCGCGGCGAGATCTACGCGCACCTCGCGGAGCACCTGCTCGGGGGCACGAGCGAGCACTGGATCGAGATCCTGCTCGAGCACGACGTCTGGTGCGCGCCCGTCCACACCTACGAGCAGCTCGCGGACGACCCGCAGGTCGCGCACAACAAGCTGTTCTGGGACGTCCCGGTGGGCGACGGCGAGGCGACGTTCCGAACGCCCGGCTCGCCGATCACGTTCTCGCGCACGCCCGCGGGCATCCAGCACGGCGTGCCCAGAGCCGGGCAGCACACGGCCGAGCTGTTCCCCGACCAGGCGTGAAGGTCGTCGTCACAGGCGGGTGCGGCTTCCTCGGCACGCGCCTCGCGCGGAGGTTGCTCGAGCGCGGCGAGCTGACGGGGCCCGACGGCGTGGCGACGCCGATCGACGAGATCGCGCTGGCCGACGTGCAGGTGCCGGCGGAGCGCCCGTCCTGGGCGGACCAGCGGGTCTCGTTCTGGTCGGGCGACGTCGCCGACCCGGCCTGGACGGAGTCGCTCGTCGACCGCGACGACATCAGCGTGTTCCACCTCGCGTCGATCGTCAGCTCGCACGCCGAGACCGATCTCGACCTCGCGCTCCGCGTCAACATCGACGGGGCCCGCAGCATCCTGAACGCTGCGCGCCGCCGCGCGGGCGCGACGCGTCTCGTGACGACCAGTACCTTCGCGACGTTCGGCGGTGACCTGCCCGAGGTCTGCACGGACCTCACGAAGCTGACGCCGCAGTCGACGTACGGCGTCACCAAGGTCCTGCTCGAGCTGCTCGTGAACGACTACACGCGCCGCGGCCTGATCGACGGCCGCACCGCGCGGCTCGCAACGGTGATCATCCGCCCGGGCACGGCCAACCTCGCGGCGTCGTCGGTCGCGAGCGCGATCTTCCGCGAGCCCCTTGCCGGTCGCGACTACGAGGTACCCGTCGCCCCCGAGACGCGGATGGCCGTGGCCGGAATCCGCGCCGTGGTCGAGGGCCTCGTCGCGCTGCACGAGGCCGACTCCGCGCTGCTCGGGTCCGACCGCGCGATGAGCTTCCCGAGCGCCGACCACACGATCCAGGAGATGGTCGACACGTTGCGCCTGGTGGCCGCGGACCGGTCGCTCGGAGCGATCACCTGGAACCCCGATCCACGTGTCGTCGCGCTCGTGTCGACCTGGCCTGCCGTCGTCGACGCGAGCAACGCGCTGGCGATCGGCGTTCCCCCCGCCGATCCGCTCGAGCGGATCGTCCGCGACTTCGCCACCGAGATCGCGCCGGCCGAACGGGTCAGCTGAAGGACAGCGACACGGATCCGAACGCGTCGTTGTCGATCGTGACGACATCGCCACGCTCGACCCAGTGCGTCTGGACGAGGCTGCCGAGCATGACGATCGAGCCTGCCGGGAGCCCGGTCGCGCGAGCCGGTCCGTTGACGAGCCAGACGAGCGCCTCGAGCGGATCGCCGAGGATGTCGGCTCCGACCCCGGCACCGATCTCGCGACCGTTCACGGCCATCGTCGCCGACACACGACCGAGGTCGATGTCGTGCCACGCGACGTCGTCGCGCCCGAGCACGCAGCCCGCGCCGAAGAAGTCGTCGGCTGTCAGCGTCGGCGCATCGAGCGCGCGCCAGTCGACGTAGCGATCGTCCACGATCTCGATCGCTGCCATCACGGCACCGACCGCCTCCATCGCCTGCCTGCGGCCGACGTCCGGCGGGAGGTCGCGTGCGAGCCGAACCGCCAGCTCGCACTCGACGCCTGGCCGGCAGAGACCGGCATGCACCACCGCGCCTGCGCCGACCTGCACGGTCGAGGCTCGGATGTGGCCCGCCGCGGGCTCGTGGATGCCCAGGTACTCCTGCATCGTCGGCGTCGTGCAGCCGATCTTCCAGCCGGCCTGCGCGCCCTGGGCGTCGACCAGCAGATCGTGCAGCGCGCGCTGGATGTCATAGGCCTCGCCGCTGTCGCGCGGACGGGTGTCCTCGGGAAAGCCCGCGAAGGGTCGGGCCTCGAGCCGATGGCGCGCGAGCAGGGAGGCAGCCCGCGCGGCACGGTCGCTCGTGGGGTGAGACGACGACACGGAAAAGATAGGATAAACCACACCAATAGGCCTTCCGACGGGAGGTCGCGGCGAGCGGAGGGGCGGATGGGCGGAGTCGGCGAGGCGACAGCGGCGCTCGCTGCGCGCCTGCGCGAGATCGGCGTCGTGCCCGTCGTCGAGCTACCGCGAACCGAGGACGCCGTGCCCCTCGCCGGTGCACTCCTCGAGGGCGGTCTGTCGTGCGTCGAGATCACGCTGCGCACGCCCGGCGCGGTCGAGGGGATCTCCGCGATCCGCGCCGCCTATCCGGACATCCTGCTCGGCGCGGGCACCGTCCTGTCGATCGAGCAGGTGGACATCGCGATCGCGGCCGGTGCCGACTTCGCCGTCGCGCCCGGGACGAATCCGCAGGTCGTCGCGGCGAGCCTCGCGCGCGGCCTGCCGATCCTCCCGGGCGTCGCGACGCCCAGCGAGATCGAGACCGCCAGAGCGCTCGGGATCCACCTGCTCAAGCTCTTCCCGTCCGAGCTGCTCGGAGGGGCCGCGTACGTGCGCGCGCTCTGCGGGCCGTATCGCGACATCACCTTCGTCCCGACGGGGTCGATCACACCCGCGACGCTGCCCGGGTACCTCGCGGTACCGCAGGTGCTCGCCTGCGGCGGCAGCTGGATGGTCAAGCCCGCGATGATCGCGGCAGGCGAGTTCGCCGCGATCCGCGACCTGGCGTCGGATGCGCGACGCCTCGTGGAGGAATCGCGATGAGCACGCTCGCGCTGCGCCCGCGGAGCGAGTGCCGGTACGACCTCGTCGCGCTCGGGGAGGTGATGCTGCGACTCGATCCGGGCGACATGCGCATCGCGACGACCCGGCACTTCACGGCGTGGGAAGGCGGCGGCGAGTACAACGTCGCGCGCGGTCTCCACCGCTGCTTCGGACTCGACACCGCGGTCGTGACGGCGCTCGTAGACAACCCGGTCGGGCGCCTCGTCGACGACCTGATCTGCCAGGGAGGGGTCGACCGGTCGCACATCAGGTGGGTGCCGTCGGACGGCGTCGGGCGCGAGGTGCGGAACGGGCTCAACTTCACGGAGCGCGGGTTCGGCGTCCGCGGCGCGGTCGGGTGCTCCGATCGCGGACACACCGCGGTGTCGCAGCTGCGCCCTGGCACGATCGACTGGGACGAGATCTTCGGCCGGCAGGGGGCGCGCTGGCTCCACTGCGGCGGTATCTTCTGTGCGCTGTCCGACACCACGGCCCCGGTCGCACTCGAGGCGTTCGCCGCGGCGCGGCGCCACGGAACGATCATCTCGTACGACCTCAACTACCGCGAGTCGCTCTGGAAGTCGATCGGAGGGCCGCGCCGGGCGGCGGAGGTGAACCGCGAGCTCGTTGCGAACGTCGACGTCGTCATCGGCAACGAGGAGGACTTCCACCTGGCGCTCGGCTTCGAGCCTGAGGTCCACGACGAGAAGCTGCTCGATCTCGACCCAGCCGCGTACGGCGCCCTCTTCGCGCGCGTGCAGGACGCCTACCCGAACCTCCGGCTGCTGGGGGCCACGCTGCGAGCGGTGCACTCGGCGAGCTCGAACGACTGGGGCGCGGTCTGCCGCTTCGGAGACGAGCTCTACGTGTCGACGATGCGACGCGGGCTCGAGATCTACGACCGTGTCGGCGGCGGCGACTCGTTCGCCTCGGGGCTGATCTACGGGGTCCTCGAGGGCCTCGACCCGGGTCTGGCGGTCGAGTACGGCGCTGCGCACGGGGCGCTCGCGATGACGACCCCGGGCGATGTGTCGATGGCCACCCTCGCGGAGGTGCGCAAGCTGGCCGCCGGGGGCAGCGCGCGCGTCTCCCGGTAGGAGACTGTCAAAGAGCCGGCGTGGATGCGCGGGGTTCTGGGAGCGAGCGGGGGCGTCGGCTGGCTCGAAGGGCAGGCTGGTGGCCTGTTCGAGAGCCGGCCGGCGTCCCTGCGAAGCCCCGGAGCCCGCTCACCGAGTGAGCACCGGACAACCCGAGCGGCCGTGAGCGGGATCCGGGTCGCCGGAGGTCTTGGGTCGACGCGAGGAACGAGCACAGACCCCAGACCGCAGGACGATCCCAGGACGCCGAGCGCCGCGCCGGTCTTTGACAGGCTCCTAGCCCCCGCCTCTACCAGTGTCCGCGGTGGACGACCTCGTCGAACGATCGGCGATCGGGGTGCTGGATCGGCGCCAGCGCGCGATCGCTCGGATAGCCGAGTGACATGAGCGCGACGCAGAACCGATCCTCAGGGTGGCCCAGGATCGTCCGCGCCAGGTCCTGGTCGGCGACGGCCGCGTGCCCCGTGCCCAGGCCCAGGTCGGCGGCCGCGATCATCATGTCCATCATCGCCTGGCCGTGATCGAACCACAGCCAGTTGCGCTGCGAGCCGTCCTCCAGCACGGGACCGACGAACGCGATCGCAGCCGCGGCGTGCGCGACGTGCCCCGCGCCCCGCCACACCCCGGCGAGCGCGACGAGCTGCGGCCGCTCGGTCACGAGGACGAAGTCCCAGGGCTGCCAGTTCCTCGACGATGGCGAGCGTCTGCCTGCCTCGAGCACCCGCGCGAGGTCCGACTCGTCGATCGCGCGCTCGCTGAACACCCGCACGTTCCGTCGTGATCTGATGGCGTCCCAGGTCTCCATTGCGCGTGACCATAGCGGCGCGCCGACTCGTAAACTGGCTGGCTTCCGACTCGAGGAGATCCACGTGGAGTACCGCCAGCTCGGACGATCCGGCCTACGCATGTCGACGCTCACACTGGGCACGATGACCTTCGGTGGCCGCGGCGACTTCCAGAAGGTCGGATCCACCGACACGAGCGGGGCGCGCCTCCTCGTCGATCGCTGCCTGGATGCCGGGGTCAACGTCGTCGACACGGCCGACGTCTACTCGAGCGGCGTCTCCGAGGAGATCGTCGGAGCAGCGATCGAGAGGCGACGCGATCGGCTGCTCGTTGCGACGAAGGCGCGCTTTCCGGTCGGGGACGGGCCGAACGACGCGGGTCTCTCGCGCCAGCACCTCGTGCGCGCGTGCGAGGACAGCCTGCGGCGGCTCGGGGTCGACCACATCGACCTGTACCAGATGCATGAGTGGGACGGGCAGACCCCTGTCGAAGAGACGGTCGAGGCGCTCGACACGCTCGTCCGCCAGGGGAAGGTGCGCTACGTCGGCTGCTCGAACTTCTCGGCCTGGCACCTCATGAAGTCGCTTGCCGTCGCCGATCGCCTCGGCGCCCAGCGCTACGTGAGCCAGCAGATCCACTACACGCTCCAGGCGCGCGAGGCGGAGTACGAGCTCATCCCGGCGGGCCTCGACCAGGGGGTCGGCGTCCTCATCTGGAGCCCGCTCGCCGGCGGCCTGCTGTCGGGGAAGTACCGGCGCGACCGCGAGGCGCCCGCCGGCTCGCGGCATCTCAACGACTGGGACGAGCCGCCCGTGCGCGACCAGGAGGCGCTGTGGCGCATCGTCGACGAGCTCGTCGCGGTCGCCGAGCCGCGAGGAGTCTCGGCAGCCCAGGTCGCGCTGGCCTGGCTGCTCGCTCGTCCCGGAGTCACCTCGCTCGTGATCGGTGCGCGGACAGAGGAACAGCTGATGGACAACCTCGCCGCCGCCACGCTCAGCCTGACTGCCGACGAGCTGGGGCGGCTCGAGCGGGTCAGCCGGCCGCCGCTCCTCTACCCGTACTGGCACCAGGCGGCCGAGGCGCCGGATCGGTTGAGCGAACCGGATCGGGCGCTGCTCGGGCCGCATCTGGTGGAGTCACCTCACTAGCGAGCCGTGGTTGGTGCCTACGCGTGAATCGGCGTGTCGAGGATCGCGGCGACCAGTTCGGCGACTCGGATCGGCTTCGAGATGTAGCTGTTCATGCCGGCTTCCAGGCACCGTTCCCGATCGCCATCCATGGCGTTCGCGGTCATCGCGACGATCCAGGGACGAGCCTCGAACGGCGTACGCTGGACGATGCTTCGGGTCGCCTCGAGTCCGTCCATCTCGGGCATCTGGACATCCATCAGGATGAGGTCGTAGCGCTGTCGGTTGACTGCCTCGACCGCCTCGAGGCCGTTCGCGGCGATGTCCGCCTCGTAGCCCATCCGTGAGAGCAGCCGTGTGGCGAGCTTCTGGTTCACGACGTTGTCTTCCACGAGAAGGATCCTGAGGGGGTGTCGCGCGGCGTGGTCGGGATCGAGGTCGACCGCGACCGGTGCGATTCCTCCAGGGTGAACGGTGAGCTGTTCCGGGGCGGCGGATGTCGCGATGGTCAGGTGGAACGTGCTGCCCTCGCCCGGCACGCCGGCGCTCTCGACCCACATCGTGCCGCCCATGGCCTCTGCCAGCCGCTTCGAGATCGCGAGGCCGAGGCCGGTGCCGCCGTACTTCCGGCTCGTGGCGGCGTCTGCCTGGCTGAACGACTTGAACATGCGTTCCATCGCCGCCGGCGGCAGACCGATCCCCGTGTCGGTCACGGCAATGTGCAGGTCGAACGCGTCGCCGTCGCCGGCCGACGTCATCTCGGCTCGCAGCACGATGCCACCGCGGTCCGTGAACTTGACGGCGTTGTTCAGGAGGTTCAGCAGGATCTGACGCAGGCGGCTGCCGTCTCCCAGGAGCGTGTCCGGGATCTTCTCGTCGATCCGCTGCTCGATCGAGAGGCCCTTCTCGGACGCGAGCGCGCGGGTCAGAGTGACGGCGCCATCGACGCACTCGCGCAGACTGAACGGCGCTGTCTCGAGTTCCATGCGCCCAGCCTCGATCTTGGAAAAGTCGAGGATGTCGTTGATGATCGTGAGCAGCGCCTCGCTGCTCGTGCGGATGATCGTGGCCTCCTCGCGCTGCTCGTCGCTGAGGTCGCTGCGCAAGAGCAGCCCGCTCATGCCGATCACGGCGTTCATCGGCGTGCGGATCTCGTGGCTCATGGCGGCCAGGAAGGTGCTCTTCGCCGAGTTCGCCGCGTCGGCGGCCTCGCGAGCTTCGCGCACGGAGGCATACAGCCGGGCGTTGTCGAGCGCGATCGATGCGAGCTGTGCGAACCGCTGCAGACGCTCGACCTCCGAGGCGTCGAAGGGGCGCTCGTCGGATGCGTTTCGTGCGACGCCGAGGGTGCCGAGCGTGTCAGGCCCCGAGACGAGCGGCACGCCGACGAGCGCGCGGATCTGCCCGCGTGGGAACGTGTCGAGGCGGCCGTCCCATGCGTCGTAGTCCTCGATCACGAGTGGTGTGCCCGACTGCCAGACGCGTCCGGCGAGTCCCTCGCCGAGCGACATGCGTGCTCCGAGCTCCGCTTCGAACGCGCCGGTTGCGACGCGGTTCTCGAGCTCGTCGGCGTCCTGGCTCCGGATGTACAGGTAGCCGCTCGTGGTGCCGAGCAGCTCGCATGCACGCGCGAGCAGCTCTCGCAGCAGATCGTCGACGTCGAGCCGGTGCATGACTCCGAGCGTCGTCTC
The DNA here is from genome assembly GCA_963717155.1 of uncultured Actinomycetes bacterium. Classification (GTDB taxonomy): domain Bacteria; phylum Actinomycetota; class Thermoleophilia; order Gaiellales; family JALYLC01. The sequence goes on along the minus strand of OY970326.1, from coordinate 4,541,826 downwards.
GTGCAGGGCGCCGAGCTCGGCGTTCTGCAGACGCAGCTCCTCGGTGCGGTCGGCGACGCGTTTCTCGAGCCCCTCGAGTGTCTCCCGTAGCTCCGCGGTCATGGTGTTGAAGGCGGTCGCGAGCACTCCGACCTCGTCGTTGGTGGTCACCGGTGCCTCGCGCGTGAGGTCACCCGCCGTGACCGCCGTTGCGGTTTCGGTGATCGCAAGGATCGGGCGCGCGATCCGTCGCGAGAGGATGTAGGTGCCGATTCCGAGGAGCACGACGACGAGTAGGCCGAACCCCCCGATCGTGAGCCCGAGGGTGCGTGCGGGCGCAAACGCCGTGCGCTGGTTCATCTCCGCGACGAGCGCCGCTCCGGGCTCCGGCAGCCAACGATAGGAGCCGATCACCGGCGTGCCGCGGTAGTCGGTGTAGAGGGCGTGACCGTCGTGTCGGCCGAGCCCCGCGCTGATCGCGCGGGAGTGCACGGCACCCGCGTAGTGGCCGGTGCCGAGCCGCTGGCCGACGAACCTGCTACCCGGCCCGACGAGGTACATCTGCCCGGACGCGCCGAGCCCGGTCGCGGCGACCACGATCCCGTCGAGCCGATCGAGGTTGAGGTTGGCGGCGAGCTCGCCGATCTCCTGTCCGTTCTGGTCGAAGAGCGGCGTCGAGATGGTGATCGTCGGATGACCTGCGAGCTGCGAGTCGGTGACCGGCTGGATCGCCGTGATGCCAGAGCTTGCCTGCACGAAGTACGGCTCGTGCGCCTGCGAGGCGCCCTCGTGCGCCGCTGTCGTCGAGAGCCGGATCTTCCCGCTCTGATCGAGGACCATGTACTCATCTGCATCGGCGGTCTGGCTGACCACCCCGTTCAGGACCTGCAGGATCGTGTCGTGCGCCGTGCGGCGCGCGCGCGGACTCGTGTCGGGCGAGAGCAGCTCGCGCGCGAGTCGTTTCAGCCGAGGATCACCGCTCGACTGTGTGCTGCCGAAGAGCTGCCCGACGAACACGACGTTGCGGCGCTGGTCGTCCAGCCAGCTGCCGATGACGCCCGACTTCTGGTCGGCGGCTGCGTCGAGGCGCGCGTAGATCGAGCTCTGCAGCGAGCTGCGGGCGCGCTCGTAGGCGAGCACGCTCACGGCGGCCACCATCAGCACCGAGAGGACGAGGAACGACCCGACGAGCCTGACCATCAGGCCGCGACGGGGCCAGTGACGCACTACTTGACCACCTGCCCGACCGTCCTCATGTCGAACTTCCCGGCCTTCGTCGCGTAGTCGACGCCGAAGAAGTCCTTGATCGAAAGCCGCTTCAGCGATCCGTCAGCGTGTAGACCGGCGATCACCTGGTTCACGCGAGTCACGAACGCCTTGACGTCGTATGACGAGTACCGGTCGACGAATCCGGTCGGGTACATGAAGAACGCGGGTTCCTTGAGCGCACGCAGCTTCAGCCCGTGATGTATCGCTCCGTCCCCCTCGGGTGCGGCGCACAGGAACGCGTCGATCTTGCCCTGAGCGACCTCTTTCAGCCCGGGATTCTCGACGTCGAAGATCGCGATTTTCGGGTTGTTGACCTTGAACACGACCTTGACACCCGGGATCGTGAGCGTGCGCTTCAGGTAGAGCTCGTGGGTGCACCCCGCGCACACGCCGATGTTCTTCCCGTCGAGGTCGCTCGGCTTGGTGTACTTCGAGCCCTTCGCGACGAAGAACAGCTGCGGCGCGGCGTAATACGGTTGTGTGAAGTAGAGGCGCGACCCTCGATCCGAGTTGATCGCCCCCGAGCCGTACGAGATGTCCCACCGGTCATTCCAGTGGCCACTGATGATCTCGCTCCAGGTCGGGGTCACGAAGCACGCCTCGACACCCAACCGCTGCGCGACGAGCTTGCCCGTGTCCGCGTCGTAGCCGGCCATCTGATTTGCGGTCATCTGGTTGGCAGCGCATTTCGTCTTCGCGAGTCGCGTCGCTCCCTTGACCAGATAGGACTGCGGCGGGTATCCCGGATCCGTCGAGAGGATGAGCGTCCCACGCGCGAGGATCTGTGCGAGCTTGTCCGTCGCGGGGTCACCGGAAGCATGGGCCGCCCTACCCGCATGGCCCGAGGCGAGCGTGACCGGAAGCGCCACGAGGGCAAACAGACCCACGGTCAGGAGTACGCCACATCGTCGTCGGAGCTGCATCGCGGTCTGTTCCTCCCACACTCGGTCCGCGGCGGGCCAGCTCCGCTGAAAAGCCCTTGGCAAGGAATGCGCAGACGACAGTACCGACCGTCACTGGCTTGCGCTCGCGTATCTGACGTGCGAGAGTCGCCTTCCGATTGATTCCGGAGAATGAGTGGGCGGCGATGGAGCCAGTCGGCGACGACTCGGAGATAGAGGCGGCGCGCGCCCGCGACGCCGCTCTCATGGATCTGCAGGAGGCGGTCGGAGACGCGGAGTTCGTCGCGCAGCTGATCGGCGACTTCCTCGACGGGCTTGGCGGACAGCTCGACGCACTGCGCGCAGCCGAATCGGACGCTGATGACGAGCGTCTGTACCGCTTCGCGCACACGCTGCGATCGAACGCGGCGACATTCGGTGCCAATCGTCTCGCCGGCGCCTGCCAGGCGCTCGAGCAGGCCGCTCGAACAGGCGATCTCACGCATGCGCACGAGCTCGTCGATCGCGTGTGCACCGAAGCCGAGCTCGCGACTCCCGGCCTCGAGGCCGCGCAAGCCGAGCGCTCTGCGTGACCGGGCTTACAGGTGAGATCCTTGTCGTCGACGACGATCCGCTGAATCGATCGATCCTCCGGCGGGGCCTCGAACGAGCAGGCCACGGCGTCTCGACGGCCGAGGATGGCGTGGAGGCGCTCGCGGCGATGCGCGCCCGCGAGCTCGACGTGGTGCTTCTCGACATCGTGATGCCGCGTATGGACGGGTTCCAGGTGCTGGAGGCGATGAAGGCCGACCCGGTCCTGCGCGACATCCCCGTCGTCATGATCTCTGCAGTCGACGACCACGACAGCGTCATCCGCTGTATCGAGGCGGGCGCCGACGATCACCTGCCCAAGCCGTTCAATCCCGTGCTGCTGCGCGCGCGGATCAACGCCGGACTCACGCGCTCGCGCCTGCTAGCGCTCGAACGCGGCCGGCTGCGCGACTCCTTCACGCGGTTCCTGCCCGAGGCGGTCGTGGAAGAGCTCATGCAGCAGGGCAGCGGCAGTCCTGAACTCGGTGGCGTGCGCGTCGACGCGACCGTGATGTTCTGTGACCTGCGCGGCTTCACGTCGTTTGCAGAGCGCACGGAGCCCGATCGCGTGATCGGGGTGCTCAACAGGTACCTCGGCGAGATGACGGACGCCATCCTGGACGCCGGCGGCACGCTCGTCGGGTTCCTTGGCGACGGGATACTCGCGATCTTCGGTGCGCCGCTCGCAGTGGCCGACCACGCGGACCGCGCGCTCACGGCGACTCGTGCGATGTTCGAAACGGCCCTTCCGCAGTTCAACGCATGGGCGCACGAGGAAGGCTTCGCGGAGGCGTTCCGGATGGGCGTGGGATTGCACAGCGGGTCGGTCATGTCCGGCAACGTCGGCTCAGAGCGCCGCCTCGAGTACACCGCGATCGGGGACGCGGTCAACACCGCTTCGCGCATCGAACAGCTCACCAAGGAGTACCCGTTCGCAGCTCTGCTCTCCGATGACACCCGCCGGCTCCTGGTGGCACCGGTCGATGACCTGACGTTCCTCGGCGACGTCGCGCTCCGTGGACGCGCCTCCGCGACTGCGCTCTGGGGTCTGGCGGCGAGCGGGCGTTGAGCACGGCGCGGATCTTCCGCTCGGTTCTCGCGAACCGCGACCTGCGGCGAATCGAGCTGGCGTTCGCGGGATTCACCACGAGCGAGTACTCGGTCTGGATCGCCATGCTGGTGTACGCGTTCGATCGCGGGGGCACGACCCAGGCGAGCCTCGTCGCGGCACTGCAGCTGATACCCGCAGCGATCTGCGCGCCCTTCCTCGCACTGCTCGCCGACCGCTACCGCCCGTCACGCGTGCTCCTCGGCGGCTACCTCGCACAGGCCGGCGGACTGGGCCTCACCGCCCTCGCGATCGTGCTGGACGCGCCGGTAGGGCTCGTCTACACAGGCGCGGTGGTGGCGGCGACCACCGTCACGATCTCCCGGCCGACACAGGCGGTGATCGAGCCGTCGCTGGCGCGCTCGGCAGAGGAGCTCACGGCTACGAACGTGGTGACGAGCTGGGTCGAGAATGGCGGCGCTCTCGTGGCCGGCCTCCTCACGGGTGTGCTGCTGGCACTCTCGGGCCCCGATCTCGTCTTCGGGGCGATGGCAGGTGTGACGCTCGTCTCCGCGCTTCTCGTGGCAGGGGTCGAAGGGCCCCCACCGGCGGTGAACGAGGGGGAGGTCGAGGCCCTGCAGGAGGTGCTCGCGGGTTTCGCGGCGATCCGCGAGAACCGCCACCTGCGACCCCTGATGGGGATCTTCGTGGGTGAGTTCCTGCTCTGGGGTGCGATGGACGTACTGCTCGTCGTCCTGGCCATCGACGTCCTCGCGCTCGGTGCGGGCTGGGTCGGCTACCTGAACGCTGCGTTCGGCGTCGGCGGCGTGCTCGGCGGGCTCCTGGCGGTGACCCTCGTCGGCCGGCGCCATCTGGCTCCTCCGATCGCACTCGGCGTCGTCCTGTTCGGCGCGGCGTTCGTCGTGATTGCACTCTGGCCATCGACGTTGATGGCGGTCATCTTGCTCGGGTTGAGCGGCGTGGGTCGCGCCCTGCTCGACGTCGGCTGTCGGTCGCTGCTCCAGCGGACTACACCGTCGGAGGTGCTCGGTCGCGTGTTCGGCCTGCTCGAAGGCGTGATGATGGGCGGACTGGCCCTCGGAGCGCTCCTGGTGCCCCCGCTCGTGGCGCTCGGCGGCTCAAAAGCCGCACTGATCGGAGCCGGGCTGCTGCTACCCCTCATCACCCTGCTCGTCGCCCGGCCGTTGATCGTCGTCGATCGTAGCGCGAAGGTGCCAGTGGTCGAGATCGCGCTCCTCCGATCGATGCCGCTGTTCGCGTCACTGCCAGCGCCGGCGCTCGAAGGCATCGCCCGTGCACTCGAACGAGTCGAGCTGGCACCCGGCAGCGTCGTGATCACAATGGGCGAGGAGGGCGATCGCTTCTACGCCATCGCCGACGGCGAGGTCGAGGTCACCAGTCACGGCGTCGCGGTCGCCCGGCTCACGCGAGGCAACGGCTTCGGCGAGATTGCCCTGCTCGAGGAGGTGCCGCGCACGGCGACCGTCATCGCCACAACTGCCGTGCGGCTGTACACGCTCGAGAAAGGACCGTTCCTGACGGCAGTGACGGGCCACGCTCCCGCCGGTCTCGCCGCGAGCGAGCTTGTCGAGCGACGTCGACGCGAGCTCGCCGAGCTCACGGCGGACAGCACCACGCCGGCCGTTGATCAGACATAGCTTCCGCGAGGCATGTGTCGTGCCCCCGGGCGCCACCCGCCCCTTGCTACTGCTCTCCGGCTAGCGCCAGAGCCGCACGCAGTGTCCGTCGCGTGAGTGCACGAACTCGAGGCGCGACGTGAGCTGGCGCGCCACCCAGAGGCCGGCAGCGTCGAGCTCCCCCGGACGCGGCGGCACGTAGCCGGCGAGCCGATCGTCGAGTCCGTCTCCATGGTCCGAGACCTCGCACACGAACCGGTCTCCGTCGTGTCCCACGCGCAGCGTGTGCGCGCCGTTCCCGTGGTAGTGGGCGTTCGAGAGGACCTCGACCGCCGCGACCAGCATCTCGCGGGCCCGGTCATGCGGAACGCGGGCCGCGGCGAGCTCGAACGCGAGGCGCTCCTTGAACTCCCGATCGTCTCCGAACGGCACCTGCCGCATACGGGGGAGCGGCAACGGCGCCGGAGCGAGGTCGCGCACGACCTCCTCCGGCTCACGGTAGACCCAGCTCTCGCGACACTCGTCCGTGACGATGAACGGGTGCGCCTCGTACGCCTTGACGACCACCTCACCCGGGACGGCGCGGGCGTCGTATCCGCAGACGACCGACACGGGCCGGTCGGCGAACGCGCGGTTGAGGATCGCCTCGTAGCTGATCCAGGCATCCCACTCGCCCAGCGTGTCGCACGCGGGTATCTCTCCATACGCGCTGACCCCTGGCGCGCCGTGGCGCATGAGACTGCGCAGGGCGGAGTCGTAGTGCGCGAGCACGTCCTCGGGGCGCGTGTAGACCTCGTCGCTGTCGACGAATGCGACGCGCGCCGAGCGCGACCCGAGCGCATCGCGCAGGATGGAGCGCTTGTCGCTGGTCGCGACCACGAGCACCGAGTGGTCCGCTTCGATGCCGGCGTCCAGGTGCCTCACGGCACGCGCAGCGAACGCATCGTCCGTGTCATAGACGAGCAAAGCGTGCTGGAGGCATGGGTTCACGTGATCCCGCGGGAGAAGATAGGTGACCGCCAGTGGATGTCAAGGCTGGCTGCGCCTCGAACCGGATCCTGGTCGTTACAATGGTCAGACGTAGGGGCGGTCGAGATGGTTGACGACGACGGGTCGTTTGCGCCGCGTGTGCGTGGGCAGAACCCACGCTCTCGACCAGTTCCCCACGTACGACCAGGAGGTAGCCATGGGCATCAAAGTGCTCGCACTTATCGCCGTCGGCATGCTCGGCATCGTGCTCGTCCGCCGGCGCCGCCCCGACATCGCTCAGCGCATCGAGGGCGCCGCCAAGGACGCGGCGGGCCAGCTGAACGGCGATCACGCGTTGCGCGTCGAGGGCAAGGCGAAGAACCTCGTCGGCCGCATGCGCAGCAAGGCACGGAGCGCCGCCTGACCGTGCCCGCGGGCTCGAGCGCCTCGCGGCGCTCGAGCCCGCGAGTGGTCACAAGCTCTTAAACCCTTGTCCCGAGGTGCCGATGACGCGGGGATGAAACGCAGCCTCGTCGCGTTCGGACTCGCGACCGCAATCGTCCTCCCCGTCATCGGCGAGGCCCAGGCCGCCAGCGAGGTCGCTGCCCCGCCGGCCCCGGCGGGCGCGAAGGCCTGCGTCACGCAGCCTCCCGTGCTGCTCGACCCCGGCGCGGCGCCGCACGCGCGGCTGCGCATCAGTCTCGCCGCCAACGCGAACCGCTCGGGCACGCAGTTCAACACCGAGCACGTACGCGCGAAGACGGTCGGACCCGACGGAGCGATCGTCCCGCGCGAGTCGACACAGCAGCTCGAAGGCGTCTACACCACGGGGCGACCGGCACATGGCCGCCTTCCGGTGAAGCTGCGCCTCAGCATTCCCGGCGCAACGGGCAAGGCGGCGGCGAAGCTGCGGGGGATGCGCTTCGTCGGATTCATGGACGCGCTCAACGGCGGCCTGCTCAAGGCCGTCGACGCCGGCGCCAACCAGATGCTGAACGACCACCTCCCGCGCGAGCCGATCGGCATCGGCGCCTCCTGGCGTGTCGTCAACTGCGACCGGATCGACTCGACGCCCGCACGCGAGACGCGCACCTACACCCTGGAGTCGACCGCACACGGTGTCGTCGTCGCGTCGTACCGCGACATCGTCCAGATCGACCCCGCGCGCGTCGACCTCGGCTCGGACACGACCGCAGCCGGCGTCGTCCACTACCGCCTGGTCAGCCTGCGTGGCACGGCGACGGGGACGATGCGCCTACCGCTCGCGAACGCCCTCGGCGGACTGTGGAGCACGAGAACGACCGCGCAGGTGGTGTTCGACGCGATCCCGGCGCATGCCGCCCGCATCGCGATCCACACGAGCCTCGTCGACGACCAGACCGTGAGCCCTAGGGCCTGACCGGCGCCGCGACCGCGCGGCGCGCGACGTTCCAACCGGCGACGGTCACGACCGGCGCCCCGCCCCGCAGATCCGCGTCTCGGTAGCGCGCGGTCAGCGTCAGCCCCTCGCCGGGCCAGATCGTCTGATCGTTGTCGCTCCAGCGAATCGGAAGCACCTCCCCCCGGCGCGCGCCGCGCCGCACATCGGCTCGCAGGAAGAACGCCGGAACGCCGGCTCGCCCGACGTCGTGGATCCGCACGACGGTCACGTCGTCCGCGCCGTCCCGCGTGGTCGTCGCGTCGACGCGCACCGCGGCGCGCGCGAGCCGCTGCAGGCCGGTCAGATCCGCGTAACCGCCGGGCAGCGCCACCGCACCGGTTCCGCTGCCGAGCGTCGCCGCCCAGTCGATGCGGTCGGGCGTCGTCGAGAGCCAGTACACGTTCCGGCTGACGACCTCGGAGCCGCGTGCGAGCGTCAGCTCGAGGAAGTAGGTCGAGGACATGCCTGGCGGAATCCTGGGCCGGAGCACGGTCCGCACGCCCTGGCCCGGCAGCACTGGCACCGTCACGGAGCGTGCGACCGCTCTGCCGCCATCGATCCGCCGGAACTCGACGCGCGCATGCAACCCGCGCTGGGGTGCGTTCGTCAGGTTCGACACCCGGATCGACCCGTCGGAGTACGCGTACATGATGTGGACGGACTCGTTCGCCTTCTTCGCGCCGAAGTAGACGCCCGCCTGGTCGAAGTCGTAGCCGTAGAGCTGCCACTGGACCGACGGCCATGCCTTGTTCAGCTGCCAGTAGATGAGACCGGTGCTCGGGTTCGCATGGTCGTGCGCCTGCCCGATGTACGCCTCGAACTGCGCGCGCGTGACCTCGTATCCGGCAGCCTGGGCCTCCCGCTCGTACGACGCGAGGCCCGACCAGTGACCGTACCGCTGCCAGAGCGCCGTGTTGTACTGACCGAGCCTGCCGATCGCCGTGTAGCCGCTGTACGGGCTCGCGTGGAAGATGTCGGGCCCCGCGCGGGCTCCGCCGACCGAGCGAATGTCCCACAGCTGCCGTTGGTCCCGCGCCGTGAGGAACCGGTCGAGCGAGTCTCGCGTCGGGAGCGTGATGCCTGCACTCGCCTCGGTGTCGAACCCGAACGCGCCACCGGCGTTCGTGAAGCTGCCACCCACGTCCATCTCGCGGCCGGAGTCCCACCAGTATGCAGGTGGAACCCAGTTGTACGGCCCCTCCTTCGAGCCCGCCGGGCCGAGACGCGGCGAGCTCCTGTACTCGGCCGAGGCGATCTGCGGCACCTGCCAGTCGGCGCGACCGAACGCGGCGCGGTAGAGCGCCTCCTTCGCGGGATCGGGCGCGGCGTCACTTCCCTGGTAGAAGGCGATCACGCTCGGGTGATTGCGCAGCATCGCTGCGACGTGCGCTGCCTGGTTACGCGCGTTGGCGCGAATCTGCGAGCTCCACCCATCGGAGCTCTGCTCCCACCGGCTGCAGCACTGCCAGCCGGGGAGGGCGAGGATCCCGGCGCGGTCGAGCTGCTGGAACATGTCGTCGGGCGGGAGGTTGCCCTCGAAGCGGATCGCGTTCAGACCCAGATCCCTGACGTAGGCGAGCTGGTCGGCGACGTTGGCGGACGAGTAGCGAAGGAACATGTCCTGCGACCAGCCGCCGCCGCGCACCACGAATGTCCGGCCGTTGATCGCGAACTGGCGGTAGCCGTGCGCGCCGTAGGTGCCCGGTGCCACGGGCGTCAGTCGCGACGTGACCGTCCGGATCCCGAAGTCCTCGGCGAACGAGTCGCTCTCCACTCCTGCGACCTGCGCCTCGAGCGCCAGGTGGTACAGCGGCTGCGCACCCATCTGGTACGGCCACCACAGCGCCGGGTCGCGTAGCCGGAGCCCCGGAACCCGGGCGGGCCCGATCGCCAGGTGCACCGTCGCGCGCGGTGCGATCCGCACGGTCCTGGCGAACGGGATGTCGGTGGCATCGTGGCTGATCGAGCCGACGACCTCGGCGATCTGCGGCGTCCCGGTGTTGTTGCGAACGTCGGCCCTGACGGTGAGCGCGGCGACCGCGAGGTTGCGTGCGTCGTGCTGGACGACGTGGGCGTCGCGCAGCGAGACCGCGCCGTCCTGCGCGATCTGGGGCGCGAACTGCAGGCCCGTGAACCCGTCGGGCGACGGACGGGTTCCAGTCGACCATGCTGAGCGTCAGGTAGCCGGCGTCGCTCGAGTCGTTCGGGAAGACGCGGAGCGCGATCGCGTTCGCCCCGTCTCGCACGAGGCGGGTCACGTCGATCTCGAGCTGCGAGTACGCGCCCTGGAGCACGGTGCGCCCCGCCACCTGCACGCCGTTCACCCACAGGTCGCCCCGTGAGAGCACGCCGTTCATGCGGAGGAACGTGTGCTGGCCGGTCTGCGGATGCAGCTCGAGCGAGTCTCGATACCACCACGGAACGTCGAACTGCCCGGTCGGTACCCGCGCCAGCCTGTTCGAGTAGAAGATGCTCGGGTAGCGCCCGTTCTCGAGAAGGCCGGCCATCAGGGTCTCGGGTCGCGAGATCGGAAGCCATCCGCCCGCCGGGTATCCGGGATCCGAGATGACCCGCCCCGGCGATCGCACGCGCGCGGACGACGCGATCTCCCAGCCCGAGACCAGGTCGGACGTCCCGGGCGCGGCATCGTCCTCACGCGCCCCAGCGGGAGCCGGCGCGAGCGAGGCGCCGGCGAGCGCGATCGCGACCAGCGCGAGGAGAGCCTTCACGATCGCCATCGCGGCCCACCTTAGAGCTCCTGGAGGGCCGAGTAGCCGCACCGGCTGGCCGGGGCGCGCCCCGGCCAGCCGGCTCGTTCCCGATCAGCCAGCGGCTGCGCCAGGCGGCGGGCCGCCCGGACCGCCCGGACCGCCATGGCCGTGGCCGCCATCCGGCCAGGTGGGCTTGAAGGTCGGATCGTCGGCACGCACCTCCGTGCCGTCGCTCGACTGCGTGATCGACACGCGATCGCCGACCTTGATGTCGGTCAGTGCCGCCGCCGCGTCGTTGCGCGTGACGGTGGCACCCGCTGCGACCGTGACGGTCACGTCCTTGTACGCGACGGTGCTGGTGCCCTCGTGGAGGGTGATGTCACTGCCCGACACCGCTGTCACGGTGCCGGAGTCGCGTGTCACCGTGATGAACGCCGTCCCGGCCTTGTTCAGCTGCACGGACTCGGAGTGGACCGCCGGGCCGCCCCGGCCGAAGTCCGGGCGCCCGGCCGGGCTGGTAGCCGACTTCGCGGCCTTGCTCGACGTCTTCGCGGTGCTCGCAGCCCCGCTCGTCGCGATACCGCCGGCAGCGCCGACGAGCGCGCACGTCGTCGCAACGGCGATCATGCCTGTCCATGTTCTTCGTCCCATGATGTCCTTCCCTCGCTTGCCTGTGGCTCGCGTCGTTGCGGGCTCGGCAGTGAATCTCGGGGAAGGGCGTAAGACGAACGTGTGCTCAACGTAGGAAGGACGCTACGTTCAGCCGGGCTCCCCGCGGAGAGCGGCGAGCACGACGGGGTCGATCTGCTCCAACCCGTCGGCGCGCAGCTCGTAGTTCTCGGTGTCGACCCAGGAGACGAACGCGTCGAGCAGCGGCTCCTGGGCGTAGCCGAGCGCGCGAAGCCGGTCGGCGATCTCGGCTCGCAGCGCATCATCGACGTCCAGCCATTGCGGGCGCGGCGTCTGGCCGAACAGCGTGCGATGGATCGCGTACACCCGCTCGAGCTCGGCGATCGGGGTCGGATGGTCGTCGACGCGGAGGTCGACGAGACGATCGGACCCGCCGCCGTAGCCTCCGGCCTCGCGGACGACGAGGACGGACGCCGACTGCTGACCTCGCCGATCACCGCCCGCCGCCTGCGCCGCGCGCAGGCACGCGAGCAGGCGGTCGACCAGCGGCTCGCCTTCCGACGCGAGAAACGTCGACGCGAGCGCCTCGACGGTCTCGCCCGACACGAGGATGTTGCCCTGTGCCGCGAAGCAGTGACCGGCGATGCCGCCGGCCCAGTCGACGCACGCCGCACCCGTGTACGTCGCACTGGCACCGGTCCGATCGACGACGCCGAGCTGGCGATCGGCGCGCCCGTCGTCGGCCGCCGTCAGCTGGGAGAGGACCTCGCTCGCCGAACGTCCGTGACGCAGCAGGTCGATGCCGTCCGGACCGTACGTGAGGTTCGCGAGCGCCTGGGTCGCGAGCGCTCCGACCTCGGCCGACGCGTATGGCACGACTGCGCCGACGGCGAGGAACTTCGACTGCACGGCCACGCCCCACTCGCGCGCCTCGAGATCGCACGCGACGATCGAGTAGGTCACCTACACCTCGCCGTTCAGGATCGTGAACGGCATGCTCGAAACCGCCTTGTTCTGATGGATGTCCGAGGCTTCGACGTCGATCCGGTAGTTGCCGTTCGGGTGCAGGGCGCTGTTCCAGTCGTGGGCCAGGATGTACACGAACAGCCCGGGCTTGTTCGGGTGGTTCTGGGTCGTGTCGTCCGCGTAGATGAGGTGGAACGCGTCCTGCTTGCGGAAGGGGCGCAGATCCACGCCCTTGCGCCACGGCACGATCGCCTTGCCGTTCTGCACCACGCGGAATCGCAGCAGCGCGGGAGCCACCGGCATGTGCGACCACGGGGGCGGCACGAGGACCGGCGTCGTGTCGTAGGCGATGCAGCAGATGTTGACGAGGCCGTAGACCTTGTTGGGCGGCAGTGTCCGCTTGCCGATGCGGAACATGATCTTCTCGACCGTCGGATGGCCCATGTCGACGAACGGCGTGAGCGCGCCCGGCCTGATCGGATCGCGGTACACGTTGTTCAGGCTCTCGGCGAAGTGCACGTGCCCCCAGCCCTTCTCGATGTGCCCGAGCAACTGGTGCAGCTTCACCTGCTGGTGGTGCTCGACCGCCGGCGCGACGTGCCAGTAGCCGAACGCGACTCCATCGGGCGCCTGCACCGCGACGGCGTTGCCCTTGTCCTCGATGAACACCTTGCCCGGGGTGACCGAGTACACGGCCGTCCCGTCGGGAGCCGACACGTCGACTCCGAAGTGGAACGCGTGACTTGCGTCCTGGATCCGCGGGTCGTTGAGGTAGCCGCGCACCGGGTGCTGCTTGTTGAACGGCTTGACGGGCCAGCCGTATGGAGCGGACATGAGTCGGCGCCTCCTCACGCAGGCTTCGGGTGTCGCCACCGATCGTACTCCCGTCGCGGATGGTGCCATCGCACCTCGTGATTCCGGTGGCCGCAGATACGGTGCCGCCAGTGGAACAACGCGTCATCCTCCTGACCGGAGCCACCGGCTACGTCGGAGGGCGGCTGCTTCCACGCCTCGAGGATCGCGGCCTGCGAGTCCGCTGCCTGTCGCGGCGTCCCGACGTGCTCGCCGGGCGCGTCGGCCCGCGCACCGAGGTCGTCAGCGCGGATCTCGCTGATCCGGCCGCCCTCGGGCGGGCGCTCGGCGGGGTCGACACCGCGTACTACCTGATCCACTCGATGAGCTCGAGCCGCCCGTTCGCGGCCGCCGACCGCGAGGCCGCGACGTCATTCGCGGTCGCCGCACGCGCGCAGGGGGTACGGCGGATCGTGTACCTCGGCGGGCTTGGACGCGGACACGCGTCGGCCCACCTCGCCTCGAGACATGAGGTCGGCGAGATCCTGCGCCGATCCGGCGTCCCGACGATCGAGTTCCAGGCGTCGGTGGTCATCGGCTCGGGCAGCACGTCCTTCGACATGCTGCGTGCGCTGGTCGACCGCCTCCCCCTGATGATCACGCCGCGCTGGGTGGAGTCGCGGTGCCAGCCCATCGCGATCGACGACCTGCTCGACTACCTCATCGCGGCCCTCGACTACGAGCCGGACGGCGGCGAGATCTTCGAGATCGGCGGCGCGGATGCCGTCACCTACCGCCAGCTCATGGGTGAGTACGCGACGCAGAGCGGGCTGCACCGAGCGATGGTCGCCGTGCCGGTGCTGACTCCGCGCCTCTCGAGCCTCTGGCTCGGGCTCGTCACCCCTGTCCACGCCCACATCGGCCGCGCACTCGTCGAGAGCCTGCGCAGCGACACGACCGTGCGCGACCCCCGTGCGTTGGACGTCTTTCCGATCCGGCCGCGCACGGTCAGCCAGGCGGTCGAGCGCGCGCTCCACAACGAGGACCTCGAGTTCGCCGAGACGCGCTGGTCGGACGAGGCCGGCAACGACGACGACAGCTTCGGCGGACGCCGGCTCGGCTCGCGGCTCGTGGACGTCCGGACGGCTCACGTCGCCGCCTCGACGGCCGAGACGTTCGCGCCGATCCGGCAGATCGGTGGACGCAACGGGTGGTACAGCGCGCCGCGCCTGTGGGCGATGCGCGGCGCCCTCGACTGGCTCGTGGGCGGCCCCGGCCTCCGCCGCGGACGGCGCGACCCGGATGGGGTGCGCGTCGGCGACACGATCGACTTCTGGCGCGTCGAGGGGTTCGAGCCGGACCACCTGCTGCGCCTGCGTGCGGAGATGCGGCTTCCTGGACGGGCCTGGCTGCAGTTCGAGGTGACCCCGGACGGCAGCGGATCGACGATCACGCAGACGGCGCTGTTCGATCCCGACGGAGTCGCGGGGCTGGCGTACTGGCACGCGATCTGGCCGCTCCACCGTCGCGTGTTCGCGGGAATGCTGAACGGGATCGCGCGCGCCGCCCGCGCGACGTGACCCGCCCGTAGACCCGCGACTCCGCTTCCGGTACTGTCGCTCGACATCGCGTATGCGGCGCGGAAGAGGAGTTGATTGAGCGAAACGGTCGATGTCGAGTTCCGCCGCGTCACCAAGGCGTTCGGCGACGTGCGGGCCGTCGATGCGGTCGACCTGCAGGTGCAGAAGGGCGAGTTCCTGTCGCTGCTCGGTCCCTCCGGCTGCGGCAAGACGACGTCGCTGCGGATGATCGCCGGCTTCGAGCAGCCGACCAGCGGCGAGGTGCTGATCGGCGGCGTCGACGCGACCGGGATTCCTCCGTGGAAGCGCGACGTCAACACCGTCTTCCAGCAGTACGCGCTGTTCCCGCACCTGTCGGTGCTCGACAACGTGAGCTACGGGCTCAAGCAGCGCGGCGTCGGCCGGGGCGAGCGCGATCGCCTCGCACGGGAGGCGCTCGAGCTCGTACAGCTGCACGGGCTCGAGGCGCGCAGGCCGCGCCAGCTCTCGGGCGGCCAGCAGCAGCGCGTCGCACTGGCGCGTGCCCTCGTCATGCGGCCGCGAGTGCTGCTGCTCGACGAGCCGCTCGGCGCGCTCGACCTGAAGCTGCGCAAGGAGATGCAGATCGAGCTGAAGCGCCTGCAGACACACGTCGGCATCAGCTTCGTGTACGTGACGCACGACCAGGAGGAGGCCATGGCGATGTCGCGACCGGATCGCCGTGATGGCCCGCGGGAAGATCGAGCAGCTCGATGCGCCGCTCGCGGTGTACGACCGTCCCGCAACCGCATTCGTTGCCGACTTCATCGGTGACATGAACTTCCTCGAGGGCACCGTCACGGAGGTCGACAACGGCCGCTGGACGGTGTCGCTCGACGGCGCGGGCGTCATTCGCGGTCGCGGCAGCGCCCCGCTCGGGGTGCCGCTGCGCATCGGCCTGCGGCCCGAGAAGCTGCTCGTGACCGCGACGGCAGCGGGCGACCGCGCGAACACGCTGCACTGCACGCTGGCCACGCGCATGGAGCTCGGAGACCAGGTACAGCTGGTGGCCGAGCTGCCCGGCGGGCGACAGCTCGTCGCCCGAGAGCAACGCGCGCTGGCAGCGAGCGCGGAACACCTCAACTCCGGCGATCCGGTCGTCGTCTCATTCGACGACGACGCGCCGATCCTGCTGCCGGCCGACGAGCACGCAACGGTCATCCATACCGAGGAGACAGATCGATGACGCCATTCCGGGACGAGATCCGCATGCTGGCGCCGCGCGGCGAACGTGCTCGCCTCGACGGGCTGGCCGTGGCTGCGAAGCGCACCTACGGCGAGGGCTACACACGGGCCGAGCTGCTCGGGCTCGCTGGTCTGGGAGGGCTCGCGCTCGCCTTCCCCGGCATCGCGTCGGCCGCCTCGGCCGCCCCGGCCGCCAAGATCGAGAACGACCTCGTGATCTACAACTGGTCGCAGTACGACGACCCCTCGACCTACAAGAACTTCAAGAAGGCACATCCCGGCCTCAAGATCACGGAGACGTACTACTCGTCGAACGACGAGCTGATCGCCAAGCTCACCGCGGGCGGCGGCGGAGGCTACGACATCGTCGTGCCGAGCCAGAACGCGGTCGGGCAGCTGATCCAGACCGGGTACGCGCTGGCGATGAACCCGAGCCTGCTGCCGAACCTGAAGAACGTGGACAAGAGCTGGCTGAAGCCGAGCTTCGATCCCACGGGCAAGTACTCCGTCGTCAAGGACTACGGCATCACCGGCTTCTTCTACAACAACAAGATCGTGACGGAGCAGCCGAAGACGATGCACGACTTCTACAAGCTGCTGCCCAAGTACGTGAGCAAGGGGCGCACGAACATCATGGACGGCGCCGAGGAGGTCGTGCCGCTCGCCGCAATGGCCATCGGCGTGGATCCGAACACCGGCGATCCCAAGCAGCTCGCAGCCGTCAAGAAGTTCCTGCTCTCGATCCGCAAGGGCGTCACGACGATCACGTCGTCGAACTACATCAACGACGGATCGGCCGGCAAGATCGTGCTCGGGCAGGGATGGAACGGCGACATGCGGCGCATCCGCGACGCGCGCAAGAAGCAGGGCGACATCACGGTCGTGCTGCCGACGGGCACCACCGAGCGCTGGGCCGACAACTGGATGATCCTCAAGAACGCCAAGCACCCGCTCGCGGCGCACGCGTGGATCAACAACATCCTCGATCCCAAGGTCGCGGCCGTCGAGGTCGAGTACCACAACTACCCGGTCCCGATCCCCAAGGCGATGGCGCAGCTTCCGGCGGCGCTGCGCAACGACCCGCTCGTCAACGTTCCGGCCGAGCTCGTCAACAACTACAAGTTCATCCTGAACCCGTCGCCGGCGATCGTGCAGGCGCGCACGAAGATCTACACGGAGTTCAAGGCCGGCTGATGGCAGAGGTGGAAGTCCCGCCCGCCGCCGGCCCACCCGGCCGGCGGCGACGCGGGTTCGCACCGCGCTACAGCGGGTGGCTGACGCTGCCCGCACTCGCGTACTTCACGATCTTCTTCCTCGGGCCGATGGCGGTGCTCGTCGTGTTCGCGTTCGCGCGGCAGAGCCTCACGCAGTTCGGGGCGATCGACTACGGCGTGCACACGGAGACGTTCCACGGCGTCTTCGACAGCCTCTACTACACCGTCTTCTGGCACACGCTCGTGATGGCCGGAGCCGGGACGCTGTTCACGATCCTGTTCGGCTATCCGCTCGCCTACTGGATGGCGCGCTACCTCACGGGCGGCAAGAAGTCGCTTGCGCTGGTCGCGATCGTGATCCCGTTCCTCACGAGCTTCCTGATTCGCACGTACTCGTGGCTCGTGATCCTCGACCCGCAGGGCTACCTCGCGCGCGCGCTGCGCTCGCTCGGTCTCGTGGGGCGCTTCGACGTGCTGTTCACGTGGAAGGCGATCGGCATCGGGCTCGTCTACAACTACCTGCCGCTGCTGGTGCTGCCCGTGTACGCGTCGCTCGAGCGCATGGACTGGTCGCTCGTCGAGGCCGCCACGGATCTCGGGGCGACGCCCACGCGCGCGTTCCGCCAGGTCACCCTCCGGCTGACCCTGCCCGGGCTGATCACGGGAACGCTCCTGGTCTTCATCCCGATGTGCGGCGAGTACGTGGTGCCCGAGGTGCTCGGCGGCGGCAACTTCCAGTTCGTCGGCTCGATCATCGCGAGCAACTTCCTGGACGCCCAGAACCAGCCGTTCGGTTCGGCGCTCTCGCTCGCGCTCATGCTCGTGCTGTCGGCGTTCGTGATCCTCTACCTCGTGATCGCGACGCGCGAGGAGCAGTTCGGTGCCTAGCTTCGTGCGAGCACACCTCGGCGCACGCCGGCTGCTCTCGGCCTGGGCCTGCTTCGTGTACCTGTTCCTGTACGTCCCGATCGTGCTCGTGGTCGTCTACGCGTTCAACAAGAACCGCGACGTCGGTCTCTGGACAGGCTTCACGACGCACTGGTTCGGCGACGCGCTCGGCGACAGCCAGTACACGTCGGCGCTCGAGACGAGCGCCAAGATCGCGCTGCTCTCGTCGTTGTTCGCGACGATTCTCGGCACTGCCGCGGCCCTCGCGCTCGCGCGCATGCGCAAGGCGGCTCGCGCGCCGTTCGACGTGCTCGTGTACCTCACGCTCGTCGTTCCCGAGATCGTGATCGCGGTCGCCTCGCTGATCTTCTTCGTCCAGGCGCACCAGCGCGTCGGGCGCCTGATCCCCGGCCCGGGATGGGTGGCGATCATGCTCGCCCACATGGTGTTCAGCATCTCGCTCGTCACGCTGATCGTGCGGGCGCGCTTCGTCGGCATGGGCTCGACCCTCGAGGAGGCGAGCTTCGACCTGGGCGCCGCGCCGCTCGCGACGTTCCGCCAGGTCACGCTGCCGCGCCTCCTGCCCGCCATCCTCGCAGGCTTCCTGCTGAGCTTCACGTTCTCGTTCGACGACTACGTCCTCAGCCAGTTCACCGCCGGGCCCTCAACGGAGACCTGGCCGATCCTCGTCTTCGCCGCCGTGCGCTTCGGGATCACGCCAAAGCTCAACGCGTTCGCGTCGGTGATGCTGCTCGTGACGCTCCTCGCGCTGGTGCTCGCCGGTCTCATCCTGCGACGGAGCCGCGGCACGAGCGGCGAGACCGAGTCGCTCGCAGGAGGGCTCGGCCTCGGCTGATCACCGACTCGCAGGTACACGAGAGCGGCCGGCCGGGGCCCGGCCAGCCGCTCCCGGAGGACAACTCGAGTTCGACGACGCGTGCGCGCGGGTCAGCGCGCCCTCCGGGGAACGGGGTTGAGGTGCAGTCGGCGGCGCAGGAGCCCCCTCTGGATTCGAGAAAGTAGCGACTGTCACGCGACGTGTAAAGGAGGCGCACTCCCAGATATCGTGGGGTGCGCGCACCCGATCCGCCCGCCAGAGGGAGCCCTACCGAGTGGATGTAGACGAGGCGATCCGCAGCCGACGCACGCTCAAGGCGTTCACGCCCGAGCCGGTCGGGCACGACGTGGTGCGCGAGCTGCTGGACCTTGCCGTGCTGGCCCCGAACCACCACGAGACCGAGCCGTGGCGGTTCTGGGTGGTCGGACAGCGAGACGCTGGAGCGCCTCGTCCAGACCACGGGCGACGTCAAGCTCCGCCGCTCGCCGACCGCGGTCGTCGTCGGCATGCAGCGCAGCGACGATCTCCACCAGGCCGAGGAGGACTACGCCGCGGTCGCGTGCGCGGTGCAGAACGCGATGCTGGCCGCACGTGCCCGCGGGCTCGCGAGCTTCTGGCGCACGCCGGGCGTGCTCGACCGCCCGGCCTTCGCCGAGCACGCTCGGGATCCCGGCCGAGGTGCGTCCCGTCGGCGTCCTGCATCTCGGCTTCCCGGCCGAGCCCTTTCCGGAGACCCCCGACCGCCACGCCGAGCCCTTCACGCACTGGTTGCCGTGACCGCCCTACTACTCTCCTTACCGTGACGGGTGTCGAGGAGCTGGGGCGCGGCGGGCGCCTGCGCGGCGGGGCCGCAGGCGAGCTCGTGGCAGCCGCCTACGCCGCCGAGAGCGCACACGGCCCGCGGCTCGCACACGGCCTCTCGCTCGCCGACCTGGCGCACGCGGTCGCGCTCGTCGAGGGGGGCGACGTCCACGGCGAGGATGCGCGCGCGCTTCTGCTGGGGCTGCTCGAGCTCCACGAGATCCCGGGCGACGAGTTCCCCTGGGACCCCGCGGCCGGCGACGCCTTCAACGCGCGGGAGGCCGAGCTCGAGCGGCGCGTCGGTCGCTCGGCCGCAGGCTGGTTGAGCGCGGGGCGTCCGCGCCGCGAGGCGTTCCGCGTCGGCCTCCGCCTGACGGCACGAGCCCGGGCGCTCGACCTGTACGACGCCCTCGGCGATCAGGCCGCGGCGCTGGCACGGCACGCGCGCGACACCGAGACGGCGCTCGCCGCCGACTACACCTACCTGCAGCCGGCGCAGCCGACGACCGTCGGTCACCTGCTGCTCGCATACGCGTATCCGGCGCTTCGCGATGCCGAGCGTCTCCGCGCCAGCTACGGCTCGCTCGGGCTGAGCGTTGCCGGCGCAGGCGGAAGCGCCGGTTCGCGCTGGTCGCTCGACCGGGGCCGGCTTGCCGAGCTGCTCGGATGCGAGGGGCTCATCGAGCACGCCAAGGATGCGGCCTGGCAGGCCGACGTGTACGTCGAGCTGCTCGCGACGCTCGCGATCGCGGCGACCCACCAGAGCGAGCTCGCGCAGGACCTCGAGATCTACGCCAGCCAGGAGTTCGGGCTCGTCGAGCTCGCCGACGCGCACAGCCGCGCGAGCGCCCTGATGCCGCAGAAGAAGAACCCGTACGCGCTCGCCGCGGTGCGAACACAGGCCGGCCAGGCGGCAGGCGACGTCGCGGCTGCCCTCGTCGCGCTGCACACCGGATCGGCGCGTACCGACCACTTCCACCTGCTGAACGGCAGCGTGCCCCGAGCGCTCGACGAGGCCGTCGCCGTGGCCCGGTTGACGGCAGCCGTACTCGACGGCATCGAGCTGCATCCCGACCGCTTCGCACGGATCGCGCGCGAGAGCTTCGTGACCGCCGCCGACGTGGCGGACGTCCTCGCGCTCGAGGGAGGCCTCGACTACCGAAGTGCTCACAAGGTGGTGGGACGAGCGGTCCGCGACCTCGTCGACGCGGGCGATCCCCCCTCGGCGCTCACCCCGGATCGCCTGTCCGCGGCCGCCGAGGCCGCGATCGGTCGCCCGGTCGCGATCAGCGAGGACGTCCTGCAGGCCGCGCTCGACCCGGCCGCGTGCGCCGCGGCACGGCTCCAGACCGGCTCGTCGTCGCCGACTGCCATGCATGCGATGCTCGCAGGCCTCGAGGCGACCCTCGCCGCCGACCTCGCCTGGAGCGTCGGCGCGCGCGAGCAGGCCGAGAGGGCCGAGGCCGTGCTGCTGGCACGCGCACGCGAGCTCGCAGCGGCGTGACCACCTCCCGCTTCCAGCGAGCACCGCGCGTGGTCAGCGAGGCTCCCTCGATCGAGGGCCTGATCGTGCCCGCCCGCGGCTCCTCGGTCGCGGTCGACGGAGAGGTCGGCTCGCGCCGCCTCCGGCGCGGACTGCCGGGGCCGGGGTCGTTCGAGCTGGGCGCGCTCGGCACGCTGCCCGTGTACGCAGAGCCGGCGGCTGAGGCTGATGCGGTCGTCGGTCTGCGCGATCTCGCGGTCGAGCTCGACGGCGACGCATGGCAGGCCGCGAGCCTCGCCACGCAGCTCGTCGACTACGCGCGCACGACGCGCTTCTGCGGTGTCTGCGGAACGGCGCGCGAGTGGGGCGGCAGCGACCTCGGACGTACGTGCCCGAACTGTGGCGATGTCGCATATCCCCGTATCTCACCGTGCGCGATCGTCCTCGTGCACGACGGCGGGCGCCGTGTGCTGCTCGGCAAGCGGGCGAACTGGCCCGTCAACCGCTACTCGCTGCTCGCGGGCTTCGTCGAGCCGGGCGAGTCGCTCGAGCAGTGCGCTCACCGCGAGGTGCTCGAGGAGGTCGGGGTCGAGATCGATCGCCTGCGCTACGCGAAGTCGCAGTCCTGGCCGTTCCCGTCACAGCTGATGGTCGGGTTCACGGCGCGCTACCGGTCGGGCGAGATCGTCGTCGACCCCGAGGAGATCGAGGACGCGCGCTGGTTCGACCTCGATGATCTGCCCGCGCTGCCACCTCCGCTCTCGATCGCCCGCCAGATCCTCGAGCGGCACTACGCGCGGCATGGCGCGCTCAGCCGGCGCGACGCCAGAGCCGCGGCTCGAGCACGCGCGGAGTGGTAGCCCACACGAGCCGGCGCGCGGCGCTCGAGATCGGGTCGGGCCGACGCTCGCGCTCCTCGGCAGCCTCGGCGCGACGCACGGCCCCACGCACCAGCACTCCTCCGATCGTGCGGAGCGGGTCGGGCGGCAGGTAGCCGGGAGGCCCGTCGGCGATGCCCGTCGCGACGAGCTCGTCCCGCGTCCCGAGCGTCAGCGCCGCGAGCAGGCGACCGCCGAGCCTCGAGGGCGCCACGCCGTTTCCGGAGTAGCCGGCGATGTAGCGGATGTGCCCCGCGCCGTCGAGGCTTCCCGCGAACGGCAGGTGACCCGGCGCCCGATCGATCGGGCCTCCCCAGGCGTGCGTCAGCCGGAGGTCCGCGAGCTCGGGGAAGAACCGGCGGAAGTCGCGGGCGACCACGTCGACGGTCCGGCGGTCGTGCTCCATCGCACGCGGAACGCGCCCGAGGGCTCCGATCGCACCGCCGCCGCGCCCGAACGCGATGCGGCCGTCACCGGTCACGTGCGTGTAGTGGACGAGCAGCCGCTGATCGCCGAGCGCCTCGCCACCTGTCCAGCCGATGCGCGCGATCCGGTCCGGCGCGGGCTCGGTCAGCACGATGTAGCTGGCGACCGGCACGATCGTCCGGCGCAGGTCCGGGATGCGCGCGAGCCACGCGTTCGTGGCGAGCACCACGACGTCGGACTCGACCGATCCACGCGGCGTCTCGATGAGCGCAGGACGATCGCGACGCAGCGCGAGCATCGGCGTGTGCTCGAAGATGCGGACGCCGGCATCGAGCGCGGCGGAGCGCAGGCCCCGCGCGTACAGCGCCGGCTGCACGGTGGCCCCGTCGGGATACAGGACTCCGGCGAGCGCGAGCGGGCAGCCCGTGCGACCGCGGATCTCGTCTCCCGAGAGCTCCTGCGCCATCTCCGGCCGGCCGACCCTCGCGAGCGCGTCGAGCGTGGGGCGCCAGCGGCCGATCTGCGCGCGGCACGTCGCCATCGAGATGTTGCCGGCCTGACGGAAGCCGGGGATGCCGCGCTCGTGGTGGAACGCCCCGACCTGATGAATCGCCTGTGTGCTGGCCTCGGCGAGCACGAGCGCCTGCTCCTCGCCGAACCGCTCCTCGAGCTCCGGCAGCTCGTCCCACCACGACGTCGCAAAGCCCCCGTTGCGGCCCGAGGCTCCGCCGCCGCAGATGTCGCCCTCGAGCACGACGACGGAGACGTCGGGCGCGAGTCGTCGCAGCTCGAGCGCCGTCCAGAGACCGGTGTAGCCACCGCCGACGATGCACACGTCCGCGCGCGCCGGATGGTCGAGCGGCGGACATGGCTGCCCGGGATCGCGCTCGAGCGCCTGCTGCAGCCACCAGCTGCGCGCGAGACCCGGGACCGGCACGCGAACGTCAGTGATGTGCGAGGAACCCCCGGACGCAGGCCATGAACGCCCCGCGCTCCTCCCAGTGGGCGAGGTGCGCCGAGCTCGGGAACGCTACGAGCTCGCTGCCGGCGATCCGCGCGCGGATGCGCTCGGCGCAGGCCGGCGTCACCTCGTCGTGACCGCCCACGGTGATCAGCGTGGAGGCGCGGATCGCGTCGATCGACTCGCAGATGTCCCAGTCGGCCAGCGTTCCCTCGACCTTGAACCCGTCCGGGCCCCACATGCGGGTGTAGACCGGAGCGGCCAACGCGTCGAGCGCGCGGCGCACCGGCTCGGGATAGGGGATGCGGCACAGGTGGCGACGGCTGAACTCCTCGTGCGCCTCCGCGTAGCCGGGCGCCGAAGCGCCCGCGTCGAGCGCCCGGCGCTGGTCGTCCGGCAACGTGGCCACGAGGCGCGCGAGCTCACTACGCAACGCCGGGATCGAGCACGTGGTCGACGCGAGGATCAGCGTGCGCAGCTCGCCGGGGTGCCGGAGCGCCCACTCCTGCGCCAGCATCCCACCGAAGCTGTGGCCGAACAGGTCGACGCGTCCCAGGTCGAGCGCCGAGCGCACCTGCTCGACCTCGCCGACGAAGCGCTCGAGCGTCCACAGTGACACGTCGTCGGGCGCCTCGGAGTCGCCGCAGCCGAGCTGGTCGTAGAACACGACGCGTAGATCGTCCGAGGCGAGGTCGGCGAGCGAGTCGAGATACCAGCTCGGACAGCCGGGGCCGCCGTGCAGGCAGAGCAGCGCCCGCGAGCCGTGTCCGTACACGCGGTAGGCGACCTGACCTCCCTCGACGGCCACGCGCCCGTGCTCGACCGCCTCCATCGCGGTACCGTATCCGTGTGGGCAAGGGATACGCGGAAGGACCAGCGCTCGAGGAGCGCGACACCGAGCAGGAGGAGCTGCCGTCGCGGCACGCCCGCAGCGCGGTGTTCGGCTCGACCGACGACAACCCCGATCGGCACTTCCTCGGCTGGCTCGACGACGTCGATCCCGAGGCCCTGTTCGCGAGCGGCAAGGCGTGGGGAATCTCGGTGATGGAGCGGGCGGAGAGCTGAGCTCGACGTCCGGCGGGTAGCGCCTTGCTACCGTCGGGCGCATGCCTGTACCGCTCATGGATCCGTCCGCCCAGTGGGCGGCGGTCGCAGATCGTGTGAAGTCCCGGATCGGCGAGGTCATCGATTCGGGGCGGTTCATTCTCGGCCCGCTGGTGCGCGAGGCCGAGGTCGACCTCGCCGCACGCGTCGGCGCCGCACACGGCGTGGGCGTCGCGAACGGCACGGACGCGCTCGTGATCGCGCTGCAGGCGCTCGGGCTGGAGCCGGGCGACGAGGTCATCTGCCCGGCCTACACCTTCTACGCCACTGCCGAGGCGATCGTCCAGGCAGGCGGGGTGCCGGTGTTCGCGGACGTGCGCGAGGACACCCTGTGCCTCGACCCCGAGGCCGCCGAGGCCGCCGTGGGCCCGCGGACGCGCGCACTGCTTCCCGTGCACCTCTTTGGCCACCCGGCAGACGTTCCGGCGCTGCGAGCGATCTGCGACCGGCACGGGCTGTTCCTGGTTGAGGACGCCGCCCAGGCGTTCGGCGCGTCTCTCGGGGGCACGCCCTGCGGTGCCTTCGGCGACGCTGCGACGTTCTCGTTCTTCCCGACCAAGAACCTGCCCGCGTTCGGCGACGGCGGTCTGATCGCGACCTCCGACGCGGGCGTCGAGGAGCGCGCGCGGATCCTGCGCTTCCATGGCTCGAAGGACAAGGTCGTGTTCGAGCAGATCGGCTTCAACTCGCGGCTCGACGAGCTGCAGGCCGCGGTGCTGCTCGAGCTCGCGCCGCTCGTCGATGGCTGGAACCTCCAGCGCGCAGGCGTTGCCGCACGCTACGCCGAGCTCGGGCTCGGCGAGGCCGTCGAGCTGCCGTACGCGGCGCCGGGAGCGACGCACATCTACCACCTGTACGTCGTGCGCACGCCGCGTCGCGACGAGCTGGTCGACGCGCTCCGCGAGCGCGGCGTCGGAGCGGCCGTGTACTACGGGCATCCGCTGCACCTGCAGCCGGTCTTCGCGCACCTCGGCTATCGCGAGGGCTCGCTGCCCGTGACGGAGCGAGCGGCGCGCGAGGGACTCGCGCTCCCGATGTTCCCGACGCTCGGGGCGTCGCAGCAGGCCGAGGTCGTCGACGCGGTGCGCGCCGCGAGCGCTGTCACCGCCTCCGCCTGAGGCTCGTAACCAGCGATGGCTGTCGCGGTCGAGGAGCTGCACTGGTCGGAGGGCGTCCACGCCCCGTCGCCGTTCTCCGAGCTTCTCGTCGACTCGCTTCCCGACCCGACCGACCTCACCTGCGTCGACGCCGGGTGCGGCGCGGGGCTCGTCACCGTCGCCCTTCTGCGACGTGGCGCGCGCGAGGTCTTCGCCTTCGACAAGGATCGCTACGCGGTCGCCGACGCCCGCCAGAACGTCGCCCGGCTCGCGCCCGACCCGCACCGCGCGCGCCTCCGCATCGGCGGGTTCGCCGAGCTCTCGGGCGAGCCCTGCGACATGTTGGTCTGCAATCCCCCGCAGCGTCCGAAGGTGCTGTGGGCCGACCTCGAGCGCTCGGCGCAACGGCCGTTCTTCGTGGCCGGGGACGACGGGCTGGGAGCCGTGAGGCTGGTGCTCGCACGCACGTCGGCACCGCGCGCGATCTTCTCGCTCTCGTCGTTCGTATGCGCCGACGCGTCGGCGCTGGCAGCCGAGTTCGGCCGGGACGCCCACCTGCTCGGCGAACGCCTCGTGCAGCACGATCCGGTGTGGCAGCGGATCGCCGCCGAGCTGCTGGCTCCGGCCCGCGTCTGGGAGCTCACGGCGCGCCCGAGCGACCAATCGCGCTCGTCGGTCAGGTAGAGACCCTAGACTTCCCCGGTGCCACTCCTGCGCCGCCATCGGCTGTGGCAGATCGCCGTGGACGCCGCGCTCATCGCAGGCGCCTGGTATCTGGCCTTCGCACTCCGCTTCGACAAGGGCGTGCCCCCGCTGTACGACCACTACTGGCGCCGCACGATCCTCATCGTGGTGGGAGTCAAGCTCGGCATCCTGCTGCTCTCCGGCTGGTACGTCAAATGGTGGCGCTACATCTCGCTGCGCGACGTGCAGGTGCTGGCACGCTCGGTGGTATTCGCGAGCGTCGTCTTGTGGGTCGCGTTCGCGATCCTCCCGCCGGTCGGCGACAAGCGCCTCCCACTCGGCGTCGCGGTCCTCGATCTGCTGCTCACGCTGATGGGGCTCGCGGGCGTGCGCGTGGTCGCACGCTCGCTGATCGAGCGGCCGAGACCGGGCGCGCTCGTACCCGGCGGCAAGGAGGTCCTCGTGGTCGGCGCCGGCGACGCAGGCGGCCTCGTCCTGCGCGAGATGCGGACGACGCGGCTCGCGGGCTACACGCCGATCGGCCTGGTCGACGACGATCCGCGCAAGCGCCACATGCGGCTCCATGGCGTGAAGGTGCTCGGCACGACGGACGACCTACCGCGCCTGCTGCGCGAGCGCAGGCCCGACGAGGTGCACATCGCGATTCCCTCGGCTGCCGGCGCCACGCGCAACCGCATCGTCGCCGCCTGCCGTACGGCGCGCGTACCCGTCCGCACGCTGCCGGCGGTGCACGACCTCGTGGACGGCGACTCGAACCTCTTGCGCCAGATGCGCGAGGTGCGGGTGGAGGACGTGCTCGGACGCGACCCCGTGCAGCTCGACCCGGACGAGATCGGAGGCTACGTCCGCGACCGCGTGGTGCTCGTGACCGGCGCGGGCGGCTCGATCGGCTCCGAGCTCTGCCGCCAGCTCGCGCGCATGAGCCCGACGCGCCTCGTGCTGCTGGACCACGCCGAGACGAACCTCTTCCAGATCGAGCGCGAGCTCCTCGAACGCGGCGTCACGAACATCGTGCCGGTGATCGGCGATGTGAAGGACGCGGGCAAGCTCGACCGGCTGTTCCTCGGCTACCGGCCCGAGGTCGTGTTCCATGCGGCGGCCTACAAGCACGTGCCGCTGATGCAGGCGAACCCGCTCGAGGCGATCCGCAACAACGCGATCGCGACGCGCACGCTCGCCCGCGTCGCCGCGAAGCACGGGACATCCCGGTTCGTGCTGATCTCGACCGACAAGGCCGTCAACGCACAGACCGTCATGGGCGCGACGAAGGCGCTGTGCGAGTGGATCGTCGAGGGCATCGCCGAGGACCGCAGCCCGATGGTCGCGGTCGCTGTCCGGTTCGGCAACGTCCTCGCCTCGTCGGGCTCGGTCGTGCCCATCTTCCGCCGTCAGATCGCCGCCGGCGGGCCGGTCACGGTGACCGACCCGGCGCATGACCAGGTTCTTCATGACGATCCCGGAGGCCGCGCAGCTCGTCGTCCAGGCCGGCGGAGCAGCGCAGGGCGGCGAGATCTTCGTGCTCGACATGGGCGAGCCGGTGCGGATCCTCGACCTGGCGCGCGACATGATCCGCCTGTCGGGACTCGAGCCCGATCGCGACATCGCGATCGAGATCGTCGGCGTCCGGCCTGGCGAGAAGCTCGACGAGGACCTCTTCGAGGCATGGGAGACCGTGCAGCCGACGGCGCACGCGAAGGTGCGGCGCGCTACCCGCCCGACGATCGACGCCGAGTGGCTCGACGACCGGATCGACGCCCTCGAGCAGCTCTCGACGCAGGGCGACACGCTCGCCGCCGAGGAGCTGCTGCTGCAGATGGTGCGGGCGCCGCGCCGCGCCGGCTCCGCGACACCGGCCGCGCCGCGCGTCGAGCAGGCACGGACGCGCTAGTGGACACCCGCCAGCTTGCCGCGTTCGTCGCGGTCGTCGAGCGCGGGTCGTTCTCGATCGCCGCCGACGACCTCGGTGTCACGCAGCCCGCGGTCTCGCTCGCAGTGCGCTCGCTCGAGAAGCGCCTCGGCGCGCGCCTGCTCGATCGCTCGGGACGCCAGGTTGCACCGACCGCCGCCGGACGCGCGGTGCTGATCCGGGCACAACGCATGCTCGCGCTCGAGCAGGAGCTCTCCGAGACGCTGCGCGCCGAGGCCGACACGCTCGGTGGCCATCTGACCGTCGGCGCCTCCACCGGACCCGGCGCACGTCTCCTGCCGCGCCTGCTCGTCGGGTTCCGACGCATCCATCCGGAGGCGACGGCTGCGTTGCGGATCGATGCGACGCAGGACGTGATCGACCGCGTGCTGGCGCGCGAGATCGAGCTCGGAGTCGTCGGAGCCGAGAGGCCCCACCGCAGCCTCGAGTACGAGCCGTTCGCTGCAGATGAGATCGTGCTCGCCGTGCCGGCGGGGCACTCGTTCGCCGGCCGCGACGACGTGACGATCGACGAGCTGCGGACGGTGCCGATGGTCGTGCAGCAGGAGGGATCGGGCGTCCGCGCGCTGACGGAGCGCGAGCTGCGCCATCACGGGGTGCGACTGCGCGACCTCGACATCGTCGCCGAGCTCGGGCTGCAGGAGTCGGCCGTCACGGCGGTCGCCGAGGGCCTGGGCGTCACGTTCACGTCGCACGACTCGATCCGGAACGAGATCGCGCTGGGCTACGTCGAGGAGGCCAGGGTCAAGGGCCTCGAGCTACGCCGCGACTACGTGCTGGTTCGGCCGGCGTCGCGTGAGCCGTCCCGGCTCGCCGAGGCGTTCCTCGCGTTCTGCCGCGAGGAGCTCGCGCCCGTCCGCGAGTAGGGCTGCGACTCGGACAGCAGGAGCGGCAGCAGCGTCCGCATCGGAACACGGCGTGCGACGGTGCTGCGCCAGCGCGCAGCGCGCGGCGCCTCGCGGACGAACGGCGCCACGCGCGCGAGCCAGCCGCGCGGGCCCTCGCCGGCGGCGTGCGCCTCGTAGGCCTCGCGCAGCGGAACGAGCGCGAGGAAGGGCAGCAGCAGCGGGGCCGGAAGGCCGCGAAGAGCGAGCCACGCCTTGTTGCGGCGCTCCAGCGCGAGGCGCGACTCACCGGATGACGCGCCCTGGGAGTGGTGCACCACCGCGTCGGGCACGTACAGGCAGCGGTGTCCCGCGAGCGCGGCGCGCAGGTCGATGTCGACGTCCTCCCACGAGAGCCGGAACGCCTCGTCGAACAGCCCGATGTCGGCGAACAGCGCGCGGCGGTACAGCGCGGCGCCGGCGCAGGCCCCGAACACGATGCGGGGCTCGTCGAACCGCGGGCCGTCGGGCTCGTGCAGTCCCCGGTTGTAGCCACCGCGCCCGCGGACGTCGAACCCGTCACCCGCGGCGTTGACCGTGCCATCGTGGAACAGCATGCGCGAGGCGCACAGCGAGAGCGATGCGTCGGCGTCGAGCGCCCGGACGAGCGCTGCGAGCCAGTCCGGCTCGGGCAGCGCGTCGGTGTTCAGCAGCGCGACGAGCGGCGCGGTCGAGGCCGCGATTCCGGCATTCACCGCCGCGGGGAAGCCGCGATTCTCCGCGAGCGGCAGCCACTCGACGCACGGGATAGCGCGCGACGACAGCCTCCGAGGCGTCCGTCGACCCGTCATCGACGACGAGGATCCGCGCGGGCCGCAACGTCTGCGCAAGGACGGCGTCGAGGCACGGCGCGAGGAGCTGCTCGCCCTGGAAGTTCGGGATCACGAGGTCGACGTTTTGCATAACTGGTTCTTATCTCAGAAATTCGACGGATCAGAGGGCCGGCGTGCTACCTTCAGCGGTTCACGACCCATTCCGAGAAACGAGGACGCGATGGCCGACAACGGAGGCTACGCCAAGCCCGAGACCCTGGTCACGACCGACTGGGTCGCGGAGCACGCAGACGACCCCCACGTCGTCCTCGCCGAGGTGAACGAGGACCCGTCGCTGTACGACGACGGCCACATGCCGGGCGCGACCGCGCTGCACTGGAAGGACGAGCTGCAGCAGCAGGTCGTGCGAGACGTGATCGACCAGGCCGAGTTCGAGCGTCTGCTCGGCTCGAAGGGCATCGCGAACGACACGACGGTCGTGCTGTACGGCGACAAGAACAACTGGTTCGCCGCGTACGCCTACTGGTACCTCAAGCTGTACGGGCACGAGGACGTCCGGATCATGGATGGCGGCCGCCAGAAGTGGATCGACGAGGACCGCCCGCTCACGACCGACGCGCCGGGGCGGGCGCCGAGGACGTACCACGCAAAGCCGCAGGATCACTCGATCCGCGCCTGGCGCGACGACATCCTGGCGATCCTCGACTCGAGGAGCGACGTCCTGGTCGACGTGCGCTCGCCGCAGGAGTACTCGGGCGAGCTCATCGCGATGCCCGGCTACCAGCAGGAGGGCGCGCAGCGGGGCGGGCATGTCCCGGGAGCGGCGTCGATCCCGTGGGCGCAGGCGGTGCGCGAGGACGGGACGTTCAAGAGCGCCGAGGAGCTGCACGCCCTGTACAGCGCGAAGGGCGTCGACGGAAGCAAGCCGATCACCGCCTACTGCCGGATCGGCGAGCGCTCGAGCCACAGCTGGTTCGTCCTGCGCGAGCTGCTCGGCCACCAGCACGTCCGCAACTACGACGGCTCGTGGACCGAGTGGGGCAACATGGTGGACGTGCCGATCGACAAGGGCGCCTGAGGCTGGGGTAGCGCCCGCGGTTGTACCCTGCGCCATCGCCGCGCTCGACGAACCCGGTCCGCGCATGACGGAGCCCATCCTGTGCTGGGCCTGCGGCGCCCCGACCGAGGCCGCGAACCTCTGGAACGCCCCTGGTCTCCGACGTTGCCCGTCGTGTGGCCTCGTCTTCTCCCCGGAACGCGATGCCGCAGAGCTCCGGCGGCTCTACGACGAGGGGTACTTCGCGGAGTACCCCGGCGGCGAGAGCTACGAGGCCGATCCGAAACAGCGGCGATACGAGTCGGACCGGCGCATCGCGTTCGTGCGCCGCTACGTCGGGAGCGGCAAGCTGCTCGAGGTCGGAGCCGCTGCCGGCCACTTCGTCGAAGCCGCACGCGATGCGGGCTACGAGCCGATGGGGATCGAGCCCGCCGCCGACCTCGCCCGGCGCGCCACGGAGCGCACCGGTATTCCGGTCGTCGCGGGATTCCTCGAGGACGTCGAGCTCCCTCGTGGGGAGTTCGACGTCGCGTGCGCATGGCACGTCATCGAGCACATCAGCGAGCCGCGAGCCGCGCTCGTCCGGCTACGCGACGCGCTCAAGCCGGGAGCCACGCTGCTCGTCGAGGTTCCGAACATCGACAGCGTCCAGGCGCATCGACGTGGCGCGCAATGGGCGAACCTGGATCTCGGCCACCATGTCGGGCACTACACACCTGCGGCGCTTCGCGCGCTGCTCACGAGCGCCGGCTTTCGCGACGTGACGATCGAGACGTATCCCATGCGCGCCTATCTGAGACCCGGGCGCGCGTTGCGCCCGATCGAGATCGCGGCGGCGCTCAACGAGGTCGCGACGGTACGCGCCCTCCCGTGGCAAGCGCATCCGTCGAAGCACGAGATGCTCAGGGCCGCGGCGACCGCCCCGTAAGCGGCGCCCTCGACACCAGGCTGCGAAGCTCGGGTGGAAAGCGGCCCACGAGGACGAGAGCGATTCCGTAGACCACGGTGGCCGCGACGAACTGCACGACGGCCGGCGCCGGGAGCGCGAGGCCGGCTGCGAGCGCGACGGCCGCGGCGACGCCCACCCGCGGAACGCTTCCCCAGGGGAGCCGGATCCCGCGCTTCGAGCGAGCGAGGAGCACGGCGGAGGCGGCGGCGAGGGAGAGCTCGGCGGCCACGGTTGCAACGGCGCCGCCAATTGCGCCGTAGGCCGGGACGAGCGCGAACGTCAGCGCGAGGCTGGCCACGAGCCCGACCGTGTTGGCGACCAGCACCTCGCGGTATCGGCGCTCGGCAAGCAGCGGGTAGCCGCACGCGACGACCACGAACGTCGCGACCAGGGCGAAGCACTGGATCCGCAGGACGGGAATCGCGGGATGGTCGGCGGCGCCACCGATCAACATGATCGCGAGGGGTGCGGTGATGACCCCGGACACCACCATCCACGAGCCGGCGATGACGCCGAGCTCGAAGATGCGCGCCGTCGCGGCCGCGAAGCGGCCGACGTCCGTGTGTACCGAGCGCGCCAGGATCGGGAACGCCGTTCCGATCAGCACCGCGGGTATGCCGATGAGCGTCTCGACGATCCGGAACGAGGTCGCGAAGTAGCCTGTTTCCAGGCCTGTCGAGATGATCGACATCACGACGATCGTCAGCCTCAGGTACACGGCGCTCAGGGCGATCGCGAGGGCGTACGGGATCGCGTCGCGGACGAGCGGCCACGTGGCCGCGAGGTGGAACGACGGGCGCGCGGATGCGCGGCCGCGGACGATGTACGCCGTGATCGCCAGGGTGATCGCGCCCGCCGGGATCGTCACGGCGAGGAACGGCGCGACGCCCGCCCCGACGACGATCAACACGACGATCAGCGAGACCGAGATGAACTGCCGCAGCAGCTCCAGCGCGGAGACCCAGCCCTGGCGCAGCTCGACCTGGAGCGGCACCGTCAGGAGCCCCTGGCTGAGGATGATGACGATGCCCAGGCCGCCGAGCGCTGTGCCGGCAACCAGGGCGTCGCTGTACCCCGCTGCGTACGCGAAGATCACCGCAACGACGGCGCCCGTCCCGGTGAAGACGATGCGAGCGCCGAGCAGGTTCGCCATGAGCTGCCGACGTCGGTCCGCCGCCGTGGTCGTGTACTCGTTGACCGCGATGGCGATCAGGCCGGCCTCGGTCAGGACGCCGACGATCGTGATGAGCGACAGGACCGCGGCATAGTCGCCGAACGCAGCGATCCCGAGATGGCGGACGAGGAGCGGTACGGACACGAGCGAGAGCAGGACGCCGCCAACGTACGCACCCATCCTGAGCGCACCCCCGCGAAGCGCGGCGCCTCCGGCCTCGGGACTGTCGAGCAGGTCGGCGCCGGGGCCGATGATGGACGCGTCGCTCGCGTGCGGGGGCGAATCGCCGATGCTCCCCATGCTATCCACGGGTCCGCGGAGCGCGGCCTGCCACAATCGGGCCGCATGACCTCCCCGGACCCTACCCTGCCCGGCGTGCAGGACGTCTGTGTCGTTCACCTCGTATGGGCCCCGTTGGGCGTCGCTGCCCTCGAGCGCTTCCTCGCCTCCTACCAGGCGCAACCGGCCGGGTTGCCGCACCGCCTGGGGGTCGTGTTCAAGGGATTCGACAGCCCGGACGACGCCGCCGAGCACATCCGGCTGCTCGAGGGGCTCGAGTACGACTCGCTGTTCTACACGCGACCGACGTTCGACCTTCCCACGTACGCCGCAGCCGTCGAGGCATTCGACGCGACGCAGTTCTGCTTCCTCAACTCCGAGAGCGTGCTCCTCGCGCCGGGCTGGCTTCGAACGCTGCAGGACGCCCTCGCCGCGCCCGGCGTCGGCGTCGTCGGCGCGACCGGGTCGTACGAGCGGCCCCGCTCGGTCATCCCGGTGCGCCGCCGCCGCTGGGCGGCATTTCCCAACCCGCACCTCCGAACGAACGCCTTCATGCTGTCGCGCTCGCTGATGCTGTCGGCGGCCTTCGAGGAGGTGGCGACGAAGTCACGTGCGTGGGAGCTCGAGAGCGGACGCAACGGCCTGACGCGGCACGCCTGGGCGGAGGGGCTCGGCGTGCGTGTCGTCGGCCGCGACGGGAGAAGCTTCCGCCCGCACGAGTGGGAGGCGAGCTCGACGTTCCGCAGCGGCGCACAGCAGAACCTGCTCGTCGCCGACAACCGGACACGTCAGTGGGAGGAGGCGGCCCCCTCCGAGCGCGCAAAGCTGTCCCGCCTCGCGTGGGGGACGGATCCCGCGGCCGCCGCCGCCGAGGTCGAGCGGGCGACCGCCGACCTGGAAGGAAGCCTCGTATGAAGGTCGTGATCCTCGCCGGAGGCCGCGGCACACGGCTGTCCGAGGAGACGCACTCGATTCCGAAGCCGATGGTCGCGATCGGCGGACGGCCGATCCTGTGGCACATCATGCGGCACTACGCCGCGTTCGGCCTGAACGACTTCGTCGTCGCCTGCGGGTACAAGGGCTACGTGATCAAGGAGTACTTCGCCAACTACCTGACGCACGAGGCCGATCTCTCGATCGACCTCGGCACGGGCTCCGTCGACGTCCTGTCCCGGCACCCGGAGGACTGGCGCGTGACGCTCGTCGACACGGGACAGACCACGATGACCGGTGGTCGCCTGCAGCGGCTCTCGTCCATGTTGACCGAGACCTTCCTGCTCACCTACGGCGACGGGCTGTCCGACGTCCCGATCGACGGCCTGATCGACTATCACCGCAGCCGCGGCGCGCAGGCGACGGTCACCGCGGTGCACCAGCCCCCGAGGTTCGGTGCGCTCGAGATGCGAGACGGCATGGTCTCGCGGTTCCGCGAGAAGCCGATGGGCTCGCAGGACCGGATCAACGGCGGCTTCTTCGTGTTCGAGCCGGCGATGCTCTCTCTCCTGACCGGCGACGACTGCGTGCTCGAGGCAGATCCGCTGGCAACCCTCGCCTCGCGCGGCCAGCTGGCCGCCTTCGAGCACGACGGCTTCTGGCAGCCGATGGACACCCTGCGCGATCGCGACGAGCTGAACCGGTTGTGGGACAGCGGCGAAGCGCCGTGGATTCCCGCTTGACCGACACGAGACCGCAGCCGCTGCCGGATCCGGCATTCTGGAGCGGACGTCGCGTCCTGCTCACGGGCCACACCGGGTTCAAGGGATCCTGGCTCACGTGCTGGCTCCGTGCGCTCGGCGCGGAGGTCATGGGCATCTCCCTCCCGGAGCTTCCGACGCAGCCCTCGCTCTGGGAGCAACTCGGCCTTGCGGACGTCATCGACACGCGCGGCGACATCACCGCGGATGACCTGACCGGGCGCGTCCAGGACTTCGCGCCCGAGGTGGTGCTCCACCTCGCCGCCCAGTCGCTCGTCTCGGTCGGCTACGACCAGCCGGGCCGCACCTTCGAGGTGAACGTCCTGGGCACGGTCCGGGTGCTCGAGTGGCTTTCGAGCCTCGACGGCGTGATCGCGACGCTCGTGATCACGACCGACAAGGTCTACGACCCGGCCTTCCCGGCGCCGCACGACGAGTCGCACCCGCTGGGAGGCCGCGAGCCCTACTCGGCGAGCAAGGCGGCAGCCGAGATCGTGGTCGCGGGCTGGCCGGCGATCGCCTCCCCGCGCGCGACGGCGCGCGCGGGCAACGTGATCGGCGGAGGCGATTGGGCAACGGATCGCCTGCTGCCCGACCTCGTCCGCGCATGGTCGTCCGGCGCTTCCCCGGTGCTGCGGCGACCGGAGGGCGTCCGGCCGTGGCAGCACGTGCTCGAGCCGCTGCGGGGGTACCTGTGTTACGTCGAGGCGCTCGCGCGGGGCGACGCGCTCCCGCGCGGGCTGAACTTCGGCCCGGCGGACCAGCAGGCCGTCTCGGTCGCGACGCTCGTCGCGTTCGCGGCCGAGGAGTGGCGGCGTCTCGGCGCCGCGCTCCCGGACCCGGCGTGGACCGAGTCCTCCGGTACCCGCTTCGCCGAGACCGGCGTGCTGACGCTCGACTCGCGGCTGGCCGCGCAGGAGCTCGGCTGGGAGAGCGTGCTCGACTGGCAGGCGGCCGTCGCGCTGGCGCTGGAGTGGTACCACGCCGCCCTGACCGGCGCGCGTGCCGCGGCGCTCGTCGACCGACAGCTCGGCACATATGCTTCCCTGGTGGAGGGCTCGCGGTGACGGAAACCGACGTGAAGGCGGTCGAGCTCTCGTCGTACGGGGTTCGCGTCTGTCGCGGCTGCGGCGCACGAGAGCTCGAGACCGTCCTCGACCTCGGGCTGCAGCCGCTCGCGAACGAGCTGCTGCCACACGCCGACTCGCCCGACGCGCGGTTCCCCCTCCACCTGCGGATCTGTCCTTCGTGCGGACTCGGACAGGTGGGCGAGTTCGTGCTGCCTGAGCGGATCTTCAGCGACTACCCGTACCTCTCCTCGGTCAGCACGTCCTGGGTCGCGCATGCGCGCGCGTACGCGGCCCGGATGAAGGCCGAGCTCGGGCTGAACGGGGAATCCCTCGTGATCGAGGTCGCGAGCAACGACGGCTACCTGCTGCGGGAGTTCCTCGCCCTCGGCGTTCCGGTGCTCGGCGTCGAGCCGGCTGCCAACGTCGCTGCGATCGCACGCGCAGCGGGCGTGGAGACGCTGACGGAGTTCTTCGGCCTCGAGACGGCCGAGGCGATCGTTGCCGAGCACGGACAGCCGCGGCTGGTCGTCGCCAACAACGTCATGGCGCACGTGCCAGACCTCGACGACTTCGTCAGCGGCCTTGCGGCGCTCTGCGACGCGACCACCGTCGTCACGGTCGAGAACCCCTCCTTCGTCACGCTGCTCGCCGACACCCAGTTCGACACGATCTACCACGAGCACTTCTCCTACCTGTCGGCGCACGCCGTCGCGCGCGTCGTCGCCAAGCACGGGCTCGAGCTCGTATCCGTCGAGCCGCTGACGACACACGGTGGCTCCTACCGCTACACGATCGTGCAGCAGGGGGCGCGCGAGCCCGACGCATCCGTCGGGGCGACGATCGAGCAGGAGCTGCTCGACGGCCTGCTGTCGCCGGCGATCTGGGCGGCCTTCGCCGAACGCAGCAGAGCGGTGATAGTCGCCCTGCGCGACTGGCTCGACGAGCGATCCTCCACGCATGACATGCGAGTGGCCGCCTACGGAGCCGCCGCGAAGGGCAACACGCTGCTGAACGCCGCAGGAGTGGTCGCGTCCGAGATCGCCGTCGTCGCCGACGGGAGCGTCGCGAAGCAGGGGAAGTTCCTGCCCGGTACCCGCATTCCGGTCGTCGCCCCGGGCGAGCTCGCCGAGGCCAACGCCACGGACATCCTCATCCTCCCGTGGAACCTCGCCGAGGAGATCGTGCCGATCCTCGGCGAGATCGTGCCGGGCGCCCGTCGCTGGGTCGCCGTGCCCGGCATGACGCTGATCGATCCATGAGGGCCGAGCCGCTGGGCATTCGCGGCGTGACGCTGATCCGCGCCGACGTGCACGAGGACGAGCGCGGCGGGTTCCGCCGCGTCGTCGATACGGCACTGCTCGAGAGCCTGGGCCTCGAGAGCGCGGTCTCCCAGATCTCGATCGCGACGAACCTCCGGCGAGGCACGGTCCGGGGAATGCACTACCAGGCCGCGCCGCACGAGGAGTCCAAGACGCTCTGGTGCACGCACGGCGCGGCGTTCGATGTCGTGGTCGACCTCCGCCCGGACGAGCCGACGTACGGTCGCTGGATCTCGGTGCACCTTCCGGCGGACGAGCCGATCGCGCTGCACATCCCACCGGGCATCGCCCACGGCTACCAGACGCTCGAGGACGACACCTCGCTCACGTACGTGATCAGCGCGCCGTATGTCCCCGAGGGGGCTCGCAGCCTGCGCTGGAGCGATCCGACGGTCAACATCGAGTGGCCGCTCCCCGTCTCGGTCATCTCGAAGCGCGACAGCGAGGCGCCGGCATGGCCCCCGTCGCCCTGATCACCGGCGCGAGCGGGCTGATCGGACAGCACGTCGTGCGCCACTGGAACGTCGAGGGGATGCGCGTAGAAGCGGTCGACCACCAGCGCGACGACCTGCTGACACCCGGCGTGCCGACGGCCATCGTCGAACGAGTGCAGCCTGCGGTCGTCGTCCACCTCGCCTGGGTCGCGAGCGGCACTCCCGGCTACCGCGACTCGCCGGACAACGAGGCCTGGCTGCGTGCGTCTCTCGAGCTCGCGCAGGCCTGCCGCGCCGCCGGGGCCAGCCTGCTCGCCACCGGCACGTCGCTCGACGCGTCATCGGGCGCCGGAGATGCGTACTCGCGGGCCAAGCGGGATCTCTGGCAGCGCATGAGACCAGGGATCGCGAGCGGCGCGGTGACATGGCTGCGGCCGTACTACGTGGTCGACCCCGAGCGGCGTCGTCCGGCGCTGGTCGAGCACGCGATCGCCGCGCGCGAGGCGGCGACGCCCGTCGTGCTGCGCACGCCAGACAGCGACCACGACTTCATCCATGCATCGGACGTCGGTCGCGCCGTGGTGGTCGCGGTCGAGCATCGACTCGACGGTGTCGTGCCGATCGGATCCGGGCGGCTGCGTCGGGTCTGCGACCTCGTCATGGCCCTCGGCGTCCCGTGGGTGCCGGCCTCCGATCAGATCGACACGGCGCGCCCGCAGCTCCACGACATCGCCGACTCGCATCGTCTACGAGAGCTCGGCTGGGCGCCGACCGACACCGAGAAGCTGTTCGCGGTCGAGTGACGCGCCGTCGATCTGCCGCTTCAGGTCGCGCGTACGCCAGCGGCGGGAGGCGAGCACCAGGGCGTACGCGGCCCGGAGTCCGCCATGCAGCGGAGGAACCCGCTCGCAGGCACCCGTGAGCAGCTCCAGCAGACGCGACTCGCGGGCCCTGCCGAACTCGTGCTCGAGCGCGCGCGCGGCACCGTGCGCGATCGCGAAGTTCCGGTCGCGCACGGCCGTCAGGCCCACGACGAGCATCGCATCGGCGAAGGTGCCGGCGAGCAGCGTCTGCGCTCGCGCGCGCACGTCCTCCGACAGCGACTCGTTCGCCGCCAGGTGGCCGCGCATCGTGTGGTAGCTCGCGAGCCACGCGTCCGCGTCGCTCGTCCGCGTGGCCTGGGTGTCATGGACGACGCTGACGACGCACGGCTCGCTCGAGACGACGTACGGATAGCGCGAGATGATGCGCCACTCGAAGTCGTAGTCGGCGTTCAGGAGCGCCGGGTCGAGCGAGCCGACATGCTCGATGACCTCGGTGCGGAACAGCAGCCCGGTGATGTCGGGGTGCCTCGGGATCGTCCACTCGAACAGCCCCTCTGGCGCTGGGAAGTACCCCGTCCGCTCCCAGAGGCTCATCGAGACGTGCGTGACCTGCCCCTCCTCGGTCATGCTGACGACCGACCCGGCCGAGAACATCGCATCCGGGTGCGCATCGAACCCCTGCATCGCCGTCGCGAAGAAGCCCGGCAGCAGGTAGTCGTCGTCGGCGAGGATCGAGAAGAACGGCGTCTCGATGTGCTCCAGCGCGAACGTGAAGTTCGCCGCCATCCCGATGTTCTCGGCGTGGCAGTGGTAGCGCACGCGCGGGTCGGCCTGCGCCAGCCTCGCGACGATTTCGCCCGTCTCGTCGCCCGATGCGTTGTCGTAGACGCACACGCGCAGGTGGGGGTACGTCTGCTGCAGGACGCTCGTGATCGCCCGCTCGAGCAGGTGCGGCCGCCGGTAGGTCGGGATGACCGTCGTGACCTCGCGCGGCGCGGTCACGCGCGCCCCGCGCGCCGCGCAAGCGTCTCCGGGTGCAGCCGCACGAAGCGGAGCATGCCCCGCAGGTGCCACACGGTGCGCCGGCTGAGCAGTCCGCGATCGATCACGCGCTGATACTCGTGGACCGCGATCGCGTCGGGGACGTACCAGCGCTCCCAGCCGGCCCGCATCGCGCGGTACTGCAGCTCGATGTCCTCGCCGTACATCGGAAAGCCCACGTCGAATCCGCCGATCTCCTCGAGCATCGCGCGGCGAGCGAGCAGGCACGCGCCGAGCATCCAGTCGCACTGGACGGGCTCGCCGGGTACGTCGGCGAGGTAGTGCGTCGACTGCGCCGCCTCCACGTCTCCCACGAGCAGCCGGAGCGGCGTCCGTCGCACGAGCGTGCCTGCGACGGTCGGGAAGCGACGCCGCGAGCGTTGCAGGGTCCCGTCGGAGTTCCGCAGCTGCGGGCCGACGAGACCGGCCCGCGGATGGGCGTCGGCGAACGAGACGAGGCGTGCCACGGCACCGGGCTCCGGCACGCAGTCGGGGTTCAGCACGAGGATGTAGCGAGAGCTCGTCGCCGCGGCGAGCGCGTTCTGGTTCTGCGCGAAGCTCGCCGGCCGCGGAGACGAGCTCGCACGGGCTCCGAGCGAGCGTGCGAGCGCCGCACTTCCGTCCGGGACGTTCTCGAGCACGACGGCGGGCACGTGATCGTGCCGCAGCGCCTCGAGGCAGGGTCCGAGCAGGTCGCGCTGCCCGTGCGAGACGATGCACGCGACGACGTCGGGAGTGCTGACCACGCCTGCCTAGACCGGTCTCGGACGCCGAGCCCGGCTACTCCACACTGCGCTCGGTCTCCCGCTCGCCGGCAAGCAGGCGCTCCTCCAGCAACGCAAGTTGCTGCGCCAGTCGCGTGTTCTGGTCCGTCAGGCGCGAGAGGACGGTGGCGTAGTGCAGCAGCATCAGCAGGAAGAAGCCGCCCGCTGCGATGAACAGGGTCGTCGGCGGGTAGCGAATGCCGACCGCATCGGAGATCTCCTGCAGCGCAGAGCTCCAGATCGCGAGGACGAACAGCACGAGCGCCGTCGCGATCCAGAGCATCGAGTAGCGCTCCTGCAGCCTGCGTCGGCGCACGAGCTCGAGCACGACGACCAGGACGACGAGCGCGCCGATCAGCGCAACGAGCGTGACGCGACCGCTCACTCCTCGATCTGTCCCGCCTGCTCGGGACGGCGCAGCACCTGCATGCCGATCGCGAGCATCACCTTGATCATGTAGTAGCTCGACCGCAGCGGCGTGATGGACGAGACGCCGCCCTGCCGCTCGCGCATGGCGATCGGCGTCTCGACGACCCGCAGGCCCCGCCGTGACGCGATCAGGATCGCCTCGACCTCGGGGTAGTCGTGCGGGTACAGGTCGGCGAAGAGCTTGATCGCACGCGGCCCAGCGGCGCGGAACCCCGACGTCGTGTCGGTCATGGGGACGCGCAGGATCCACGAGATGATGCGTGCGAACACCCTGATTCCCGCGCGCCGAGAGCGAGACGAGCGGTACTCCGACTCGCCGGCGAACCGCGAGCCGACGACCAGGTCGGCGTCGCTCTCCAGCAGCTTGACGAGCAGCTTCGGGATCTCCGAGGCGGGATGCTGCCCGTCGCCGTCCACCTGTATGGCGACGTCGTAACCGCCCTGCAGCGCCGCCATGTAGCCGGTCTGCACCGCGACGCCGATGCCGAGGTTGAACGGCAGGCGCACCACGCGTGCGCCGGCGGCGCGAGCAACCTCGTACGTGCGATCCGCAGACCCGTCGTCGATCACGAGCGGGTCGATGTCGAGGGCCGCGAGCTCCTTGACCACGCTGGCGACCGTCGCCTCCTCGTTGTAGGCCGGAATGATCGCGAGGCAGCGCAGGCGGCGAGTCGAGCTCAGGGTCTCGGGCGGGACCAGGAGGGCCAGCTTCACGACAGGTCAGTGTAGACCGCGCATCACCGATCAGCATGGCCCGGAACGACCGCTCGGTAGGCTGCGCGCTCGTGCAGGCCACCGACGCGACCATCATCGTCGTCAACTACCAGGGTCGCGGCGTCCTCGGAGCCTGCCTCGACGGGGTGGCCAGGCAGGTCGGCGCGACCTTCGACGTGGTCGTCGTCGACAACGCATCTCCGGATGGCTCGGCCGACGAGGCCGAGGGCCGCGACGGTGTCCGCGTCGTGCGCAACGCCGTGAACGTCGGCTTCGGCGCCGCCTGCAACCAGGCGGCCGAGCTCGCACGCGGCCGGCACCTCGCGTTCCTGAACCACGACAGCGTTCCGGAGCCCCGCTGGCTCGCCTCGCTCGTCGAGGTTGCCGACGACCACCCGGATGTCGGCGCCGTCCAGGGCGTCGTGCTCATGCCCGACGGCTCGGTCAACACGGCCGGGAACCGCCAGCACTTCCTGGGATTCTCGTGGGCGCCGGCGGCGGCGCATGCGCCCGACGGGCCGCCGTACGAGATCACCTGCGGCTCGGGAGCATCGCTGCTCGTACCGCGGGCGCGCTTCGAGGAGGTCGGTGGCTTCTGGGACGAGCTGTTCCTGTATGCCGAGGACACGGACCTCTCCTGGCGCCTCCGCCTCGCGGGCCTGCGCATCCTCGCGTGCCCCGCCGCGCGCTCGGAGCACGCTTACGAGTTCGGCCGGAACCCCGAGAAGTACTTCCACCTCGAGCGCAACAGGCTGCTCGTCCTGAGCGCGAACTACGAGACCGCCACGCTCGTGCGACTCGCACCGCTGCTCGTCGCCACCGAGGCGGCGCTGCTCGTGATCGCCGCGCGGGGCGGCTGGCTGCCGCAGAAGCTGCGGGCCGCGCGCGCCGTCGCGGCGGCGCTTCCCGCACTGCGCGCCCAGCGCCGCCGCGTGCAGCGGACGCGGCGCGTCGACGATGCGTCCATCGTCTCGCGGTTCGAGACGAGGCTCGGCCCCGAGTTCGGGGCCGCCGCCGCGGCGCTCAGCGGGCCGCCGCTTCGCGCCTATGCGCGCGTCGCCGGGCTGAGCGCGCGCTCGTAGCTCGCGAGCGTCTCGAGCGCGGTGCGCCGCCACGTGAATCCCGCATGCCGGCGCAGGCCCGCCGCGACGAGCTGCGA
Source organism: uncultured Actinomycetes bacterium (assembly GCA_963717155.1). Taxonomy (GTDB): domain Bacteria; phylum Actinomycetota; class Thermoleophilia; order Gaiellales; family JALYLC01. Next base: position 4,499,243 of record OY970326.1, on the reverse strand, counting down.
CCTGCGGTCCGGGTCTCCGAGCAGGCGCAGCAGGCTCCCGGCGAGGTCCGGGACGCGTTCGGCGTCGACGTACTCGACGGCGTCGCCACCGACCTCGGGCAGCGACGTCGCGCGCGAGCTGAGCACCGGCACTGCTCGCTCCATCGCCTCGAGCAGGGGCAGCCCGAAGCCCTCGCACAGCGAGGGGTAGACGAACAGCTCGGCGGCGGCGTAGATCGCGTCGAGCGTCCGGTCGTCGATCCAACCCGTGAAGGTCACGGCTTCCGCGACACCCGCTCGCGCCGCCGAGGCGGCGAGCTCCGCCTGCGCCTGGCCGGCACCCCCGACGAGCACGAGCCTGATCTCGGGCCGCTGCGCGCGAACCAGCGCGAACGCGTCGACCAGGCGCAGGAGGTTCTTGTGCGGCTGGCTGGTGGCGACCGACAGCAGGTAGGGCCGCTCGACCCCGACGGCGGTGCGCAACCCCCGCGCCTCGTCGTCAGTGAGCATCAGGGGCGGGCGCCCGGGCCCGAGATGGACGACATCGACGAGATCGCGGGCGACGCCGTACAGGCCCACGACGTCGCGACGGGTCGCCTCGGAGTCGGTGATGACTCTCGTCGCCCGGCGCAGCATGCGCGGCAGCAGCGTCCGCAGCACCGGGGTGCGAATCCCCGGGAACGCCTCGGGGTAGTGCTCGAAGATCAGGTCGTGCACGGTGACGACGCGCGGCATCGGCGAGGCGAGCGGCGTCGTCGTCCCCAGCGAGTGGAGCAGGTCGACGTCATCGCGGTGAGCCTGGGCGACGATCCCGGTGAGCTCCCAGCCGAGCCGCTGCACTCTCGATACCGACGTGACCGGCGCCGCGCGGACGCGCACGTTGTCGGGCACGTCCCAGTCCGTCGAGGCGGCCTCGCGCGCGAGGTAGAGCACGAACGCAGCCTCGGGAGCCGCCCGTGCGAGCTCGGGGACGAGCTGTCGGACGTACGTCTCCGTTCCTCCGACCCGATCTGGCTCGAGGAAGAGCGCGTTCAGCCCCACCGTCCGTGGGATGCCCTCGCTCACGTGACGGGAGTCTTCAGCACCAGCAGCGTGAGCGCGAGCGCGAGCGCACCGACGGCCACGGGCGCGAGCCAGCGACGCCCGCCCAGCGGCGCCGTGAACCCGATGCCCGCGACGCCGGCCCAGGCCGCCACGTAGCCGCCGAAGCGGGCCACTCCGAAGTCGACTCCTGCGCCCGCAACTGCCATTGACAGGAAGAGCGTCAGGTAGATCGAGAGGAAGGAGCCCACCATCAGCGCTCCGAACCGCGCCAGGGCGAGCCGCGCGAACGCGATGCGGCCGTTCAGCAGCGCCACCGCGAGCGCGACCCCGACCGCCGCGCCGACGAAGCCGGCGGCCCGCTCGTCGCTGTGCGTCAGCGGCGGAAGGCCGGCGTTGTACGCCCCGCTCACGAGGGTCGAGTGGATGAAGAAGACCGGCGTGAGCACCTGCGTGAGCACGTGCCAGTTGCGAGGATGATCCGGCCCTCCGGGGACGACGTTGAGCGGCCACGGGTCGCCGTACGCGTGGAGGTTCCATAGCACCCACACCAGCGTCGGCACGAGCACGACCGCCAGACGCGCGAGCACGCGGCGGGATCGGAGACCGTAGGCGCGAGCCGCGGTGTAGACGATCGCCGCGACGGCCGCCGGTACCGCGACGCTGCTCACACAGGTCGCCGCGGTCCACGCAGCGACGGTCCACGCGCTGCAGGTTCGCCGCCTCCCGTCGCGCAGCACGAGCCACATGCCCGCACACCAGAGGGTGAGCAGGAGCGCCTCGGGCTGGAAGGCTGCGAACGAGCTGACGATGCCGCTCATCGTCGCGAAGACGATCGCAGCCACGCCTGCTGCGAGCGGGTTCGCGGGCCAGGCCTCCCGCACGGCCGCCCACAGGAAGCCGACCGAGACGCACATCAGCGCGACGCACAGGAGGCGAAGTGCCAGCAGGCGGTGGTACCACGACAGGATCCATGTGACGGGCGCGACGAGGTAGTAGGCGTAGGGGCGCTCGAGGGCGAGCTGCTGGACGTACCGACCTCCCTTGACGAACGTCGGTGGGCTCACGCCGGTCGGCTCGAGGCGCCTGACGGCGACGGTTCGTGGAGGAAGCGCGCCCTGCGGATCGATCTCGAAGTAGTCCTTCCCCAGCACGGGCGGCGTACCGTGCTCGGCGATCTGCTCGGCGTACGCGACCTGGAAGGCCTCGATCGCGGGTCCGTAGTTCGGCGTGTGGATCGCCAGTCTCACGCCCACCCAGAGGACGAGCACGATCGAGAGCGCGAGCAGGCCACGGCTCAGGTACGTCTCGAGGGAGAGCGCCAGGCGTTCCTCGCCCAGACGGGCAAGCGGCAGCTCGGCCTCGACATCGGCGACCGAGAACGGGTCGCGGGTCGCAGCCGTGCTCATCCGACCAGCCACGGATAGGCGAGGTCGAGCATCTGCCACGCGAGCAGGAGCGCGAGTCCGCACGCGCACCCGCGGGCGACCCACGGTCGCCCCGTTCCGACCAGCGTGACGGCCGTGCCTGCGAACGCCGCGTAGGCAGCGCCGAACGCGACGAAGTAGCGCGCGACGAAGTCGGGCGTGCCACCGACCGAGGCGGCGTTCGCGGAGAGCACGAGGTACACGCTCGCGAACGACACGACCATGACTGCTGCCCAGTAGCCGAGACGCAGACGTTCGCGCAGGAGCACGCCGGAGCGGAGCGCGAGGATCAGCGCGACGGCGATCACGATCGCGATCACGACCGACGGCCGCGAGTCCGCCGGGGTGCCTCCGTCGTGCAACGGCCAGAGCTGCAGCCAGAGGCCCGAGAACACGTCGACTCCGGCCAGCGGCAGGAGCTCGACGAGCCTCCAGTTGTGCGGCGCGGCCGGGGCGCCAGCGACCGCCGATCGTGCGATCGGCCAGAACCAGCGGTACTCGTGCAGGTTGAACGCGATCCAGGGCAGCACGGGCAGCGCGAGCGCACCGATCCGGGCCGCGATCAACCGACGTCCCGCACGCAGACGCCAGGCCCCGTTGCGGAGACGGGCCTCGCCCCAGATCGCCGCGAGGACGACGACGACCGCAGCGGGTGCGGCGATCAGCTGCGTGACCGCCGACGCGCCTGCGACGAGCGGGAGGTACAGACCGGACCTCCGGCGGCGCAGGTCGCGCGCGAGTAACCAGAACGTCGCGACGCAGAGTGGCAGCAGCAGCGCGTCGTTCTGCACCTGGCTCAGCATGCTCGTGATGCCGGCCATGCTGCCCATGATCGCGGCGGCGAGACCGGCGGCAAGCGGCCGATGCGGGCTCACCTCGCGCACGGCCGCGTAGAGCAGGAGGACCGCGAGCATGACGAACGCCGTGCCGAGCAGGCGCATCACGAGCACGCGGTGGCTCCATGGCACCAGCAGCGCGACCGGCGTCATGAGCACGTAGTAGAGCGGAGGCTGGATCGCCTCGTTCTGCTCGAACACGGTCCCGTCCGGGAAGACCGGCGTCACGTGCTTTCCGGACTTGACGTCATACGGATGATCGAGGCCTCGGATCACGACGAAGTCAGGATTCGGACGAGTCTGCCCGAGGCCGAGGATGATGTGGTCGCGCCCGACGATCGGCGGTCTGCCGGAGTCCGCAAGCTGCTGTACGTATCCGGTGTGGTAGATCTCGTCGAGGGGCCCGTACACCGGTACGTGGCGCGCAACTCCGGTGCCGTAGACCGCGACCAGCAGCAGCGCGAGCGCAAGCAGCGCACGGGCGATGGACAGATCGACGCGAGACGTCTCCGGCGGGTCGGTCGGCACCTCGCCCGAGACTTCGATGCCAGGTGCGAGTGGCGGGCTCGTCGCAATCAAAGGGCGCTGCTCGGCGCTTCCATACAGCGGCCACGGTAGCGAATGCTGCTCCCGGAGCGAGTTAGTGCGCCAGTCAGGCGCCAACGTCCAGACCTCGCGCCGAGTCGATCGATATCCTCGGCTCCGTTGAGCGCCGCGACAAACCCATCGGGCCCGCCAGTTCCCGCGGCGGCACAGCCTGATCTGACTGTGGTCATCCCCGCCTACAACGAGCGCGAGACGATCCTCAGCATCCTCGACCGGCTGCGCGACCTGCCCTTGACACTGCAGATCATCGTGGTTGACGACTGCTCGGGCGACGGCACGGGCGACCTCGTCGCACAACGCGTACCCGAGGTCGAACTGCACCGTCATCCAGTCAATCGCGGGAAGGGCGCGGCCCTACGGACGGCCTTCGCGCACGCCCACGGACGCATCGTGATCGTGCAGGATGCCGACCTCGAGTATGACCCGGCGGACATTCCGTCGGTCATCGAGCCGATCCAGAAGGGGCATGCGGATGTCGTGTTCGGCTCCCGGCTGATCGGCGGCAAGCCCCAACGGGTCCATCTCTTCTGGCACAAGGTCGGCAACAAGGCCCTGAGCCTGCTGACGAACGTGCTCTACAACACGACGCTCAGCGATATGGAGACGGGGTACAAGGCGTTCACGCTCGAGGTGCTTCGCGCGATCGAACCTCTCTACGAGAACGATTTCAGGATTGAGCCCGAACTGACGGCGAAGATCTGCCGTGGCGGCTTCCGCATTTACGAGCTGCCGATCTCCTACTACGGCCGCTCGTACGAGGAGGGCAAGAAGATCACCTGGCGCGACGGATTCCCTGCCGTGTTCGCTCTCGTCAAGTACCGCTTTCGCAGCTAGCAAGCCGGTTGCTACCGTAGTCCCGTGCATGCCACGGCCCAGAACGCGCGACGGCCGATCGGGGTGCTTGCGGCGGTCGCATTCCTCGCCCTGGCAGGAATCGGCGGGGCACGGTCCTTCGAGCGTGTGTGGACGGAGGTGGGCCAAGAGCGCCTCGCTTACCGCGTCCTCACCCCGCTTCAGCGCGAGCAGACGTCCATCAGCGCGCTAGCAGACCCACGTGTCCTCGACTTCTGGAAGCTCCACCTTCGACGGGGCGACCGTTTCTACCTCAATGTGGCGCCCACGCATCCCAACATCGCCGCGGCATGGCCTGCCGTTCTGTCACTCGTGGCCGGGTACTACCTCGTCCCCGGGATCGGGGTGAGCGATGCGCAACACGCGACCGTCGTGCTCTCCTGGGATCAGCCGCCGTCACACGCCGCAGTCCCGCTCGCCTCGACGGTCAAGCTGCCGGGCTTCGACGTCGCATTCTCGCGGGTGGCTCGATGACGGGCGTGGACGGTGGACGGCTGGCGTGGCTGCTCGCCGTTGACGCGCTCAACATGGCCGGAGGGGTCGGCGCGCTCGCAGCGCTCGGGCTCGTGCGCTCACGCTTCGAGCTGCTCGCGCGCGGAGGAGTTGCCCTACTGCTCGGGATGCTGGTCGGCGGGATTGTCGAGGCCCATCTCGCCCTGGTCGGGGTGCCGCTCTCGCTTGGTGCCCTCGCGGCAATCGATGTGATCCTCGTGCTCGTAGGCGTCCGTGCGTGGCGGCGTGCGGAAGTCGCGCCGGATGAGAGGTTGCCGCGGCGTGCCTCTGCGGTGCTCGCCCCGATCGCGCTTGGTTTTGCAGCCCTACAGCTCGCACACATCGCCGCGACGGCGGCAGTCCGGCCCTTGGTCGATTGGGACGCCTGGGCTATCTGGGGTCTCAAGGCACGCGTCCTGACAGTGTTCGGGACCGCGGTGCCTGGGGTGTTCGATAGCCATCAGTCGGTGGCGCCTCACCTCGACTATCCGATCCTCCAGCCGACACTCGAGGCGCTCGCGCTCCGCGATGGCTGGGATCCTGGCCTCGGGCGGCTCCAGGTCATCGTCCTCGTGGGTGCAGCGCTGTGGGCCATCGTCGGGATCTGCCACGGTCGAGTGCCACTGGAGGCACCGTCGCTGGCCGTTGCGTTTCTCGTGCTCCAGCAATGGTTCGTCGATCGTCTACTCACGGGCCAGGCCGACGTGCCGGTTGCCGTCGTCTCTGCGTGCGCACTCGTGGCGCTCTTGCGATTCCTCCTCGACGGAGATCGGCGGGTGCTCGCAGTCGGTGCGATCTGCGCGGGTGGCGCCGGACTGATCAAGAACGAGGGCGCCCTGTTCGTGCTCGCAGCGTTCGTAGCCGTCGCCCTGGCACTCCTCGTCGCGCGTCGACGCAGTGATCTCCGCCCCCTCGGGCTCGCACTCGCCGGAACGGTCGCAATTTGGGCGCCCTGGCGACTCTACGTCGCGTTCCACCACTTGCCGAGCACCGACTACGACCTCGGCTCTGCGTTGCAGCCCACCTTCCTCGATCGCCAGTTCAGCCGAGTAGGACCGTCAACGCGCGCGCTGTGGAATCAAATCGATCTCGGCGTACCGGTACTGCTCGTGCTCGCCGGGGTCGCCGCGGCACTGCTGGTCGGGAGATTCGCCCTCGCCCTCGCGATCGCCACGTGGTGCGTTCTTTCGTTCGCAGGCCTCGTCGGGATCTTCTGGATCAGCGTTGTCGGACTCGACTGGCAGATCGCGACCGCGGCGGATCGCGTGACGACGACAATCCTCGTCGGCGGAATCGCGGCCGCAGCTCTTGGCGCCGGCGAGGCACTTCGCGAGCACGTAATCGCCGGTGCTCACCCCGTCACCCGAGATGCACCGGCCTCACGTGGATCGGAGCTAGACGGTGTCACGGTAACCCCGCTGCCCTCGGGACGCAAAGACACCAAGAGCGCGAACGTTTAGTCGAGGCGGCTCGGGCTATCCCAGATCGAGCAGGTACCGGTCTTGCGTGATCGCGCGGGCCCCGTAGCCTTCCTTGTTCCGGACCAGCCCTTCATTCAGGCTTCCATCGCGCTCGTTGGAGATCCCGAAGTCAAACCAAACACCCGGGAACACCTGAGTGAGCAGGTGATGAAACAGGGCGTCCAGCGCGTACAGCTCACGTCCTCGCGACCCGGCAGCAATGTACTGCGCGTGGGCGACCGTCGGGGTTTGGAAGATCCAGGTCCCCGCAACGACCTCGTCGCCCTCGGAGGCTACGAAGAGTCGGATGCATCCGGGAAAGCGGTCCGTGAGGAGCGCCATCTCGGCCGCTGTATGAACGGGCTCGACCCGATGGCGGTCGGACAGGACGTCCCGCAGCAGTACCCAGAACTCGTCGACTGAGTCGCTCTCGCCAACGTCGAGGCGCCCAGCGGCGGATCGGCGCACTGCGCGGCGCCGCTCGTCCGCATATGCCGGCCTCGAGCCTGGGGCCAGCGCGGAGGTCACCTCGCGCGACACGATGCGGGCCCGCGCGGCCGTCAGCGCGAACAGATCCTCCTCGGCAGGGGCCACGTGATAGATGTGCGGCACGGGCTTGTACACGAGCCGGCGCACACCATCGCCCCGCAGGGCGACAGCGAGCGCCGCGAGCGCTGCGACCGCGCGGACGGTCGTGAGCTCCGGCCCCGACAGCAGCCCACCGAACGTCAGGCCTCCGTGCGAGACGACCTCGTCGCCGTGCCGGGACGCGGGGAGGACCACGATCGGCCGATCGCGCAGCAGTACCAGCCACGATGCGTCTGTGAAACGGTCTTCGTGATAGTCCATGTACGCGCGTTCAAACATGAAGTGTCGTGCTCGCGCGGCGCGCACAACGGCGTCCCAGTCGTCACGCAGGGTCGACTCGTAGCGCTCGACTGATAGCTCGGGGCTCACGGATCCTCGGCGACTGCTACTCCGAAGCCCGTCGCACCGTACCCGTTCCCGTTGTAGAACAGATAGATTCCGTGCGGAGTCTGAAGCAGACTCGACAGGCCGACCATCTCGGCGTCCCACGTGCCGCCAGGGCCTCGTGGGAGATGAGCCTCGTCGTCGCGTCGATCCCATGACAGGCCGTCGTTCGAGGTCGCATACCCGAGCTCATACGCTCCCGAGAGCGACCTGCGGCCGTACCACATGCTCAAGACGCCATCGCGCGACAAAATGCACGGCCTTCCGAATCCGAGCTCGTCCTCGCGTGGCTCGAGACACACGACGCCGGAGACCGGCCACTCGAGGCCGTCGGGCGAGCGCAGGTGCCTCAGTGCGTAGCGTGGCCGTGCCTCTCCATCAGCCTCGTGCCAACCCGAACCACCCGCATACCACATCTGCCAGCCGGCGCCGTCGGCCAGCACCAGCCCACTGCTGCGCACGTGGAGCTCGCCGTCTGCGCGGTCCAGAATCGGCGCCTCGGACACGCGCACGAAGGACTCGCCGTCGTCCTGGCTCTCGGATACACCAGTGAAGAGGAAGTACCGCACGCCGACCCCCCGCTGCCACCCTGCGTAGTAGAGCCGCAGGCGCCCGTCCGCCAGCCGCACAACCGACAACGGCGTCACCCCGTGCTCGTCGAAGGTTCCCGGTTGCCCGATGTCGAGTGCCGGCCGCTCACTGACGGCGACCACGCGATCGGGATGCTCGGCGTCCACGTCGACGTAGCCGCAGCGTCCGATCCGTTCGTTGTCGAGGAACGCGCACAGAACGCGCGCGTGTTTGCCGCTCTCCAGGAGGAACGGGGTCGGGCAGTAGCCGTGGGACGCCATCCATGGGCGCTCACCCGACGCGCAGTAGACGCGACCGAGCTTGCTCCAGTGGATCGTCACTCACCGACCTTGAAGGCATCGCGCGCAGAGATCGTACGCCGCTCGCTTCGCGGCGAACGCCAGACGGTGTTCGCCTCGGCATCCCGCGTGATGATGACACCTGGCCCGATCCACACGTCGTCACCGACCTCGATGTCGTTGACGAGCGTTGCGTTGACTCCGATGAAGCAGTTGTCGCCGATCCGGACGGCCCCCGAGATGACGGCATGCGATGCGACGAACACGTTGTCGCCGATCGAGGAGTGGTGTCCGATGTGATTGCCGCTCCAGAGCACGCAGTTCCGTCCGACGCGAACGAACGGCTGCAGCGTGTTGTCCTCGAAGATGAAGCAGTGCTCCCCGAGACCGACGTTGGGCCAGACAAACGCTCGAGACGACACGTAGCTCGCCGGGCTGTATCCGCGCTCCACCGCGGCGTCCAGCAGTCGCGTCCGCACCCTATTGAGGTTTCCGTACGTGATCGCAACGAACACGCTGTGGTTCGACGGCTCGAGCTCATACGCCAGATCCTCGAACGGGACCACCGGAAGGTCGCGGAATCGCCCTCGTTTCCGATACGCCCGCTCGACGCTGAACGCGACGACTCGGTACCGAGAGTCGTGCTCGAAGTACTCGTGCGCGACCTCCGCAAACAGGCTGTCTCCGACGATCACCAAGTCATGCGGAGGACCGTCGTTCACGGTCGCTCGCAGAGCAAGTCCTCGCGGCGGTTGGCCATCGGCAGACCGGCTGCCTGCGGCATCAGCCAGGCATGGAATCCCGCATCTCGAGCGCGAGCCAAGATTCCGAGGAGCACGCCATCATCGAGCTCTCCCGCAGGAAGCTCCGGCCAGGAAATCGGGGGAGCGTCGTCGCGTCCTGTGTACTCGCGATGGAACGCGCGTCCCGCGTCACCCTGCAGAAAGCGTCGCCGCATCGACGCGTTCGGCAGATCGCCGAGCAGGAGCCTGCCTCCGGGCGCGAGCAGCGTGAGCGCCGCATCGACGAAGCCGTGCACGCTGCTTTCCACGAAGGCGTACTGCAGCACGCTGTAGACGATGACGGCGTCGCACGAGCCAGCAATATCAGCGATCAGAGATGGAGTGTCCGGAAAGCGGCCAGGTACGAGTTGGAGCCCTGGCGCCTCGCGGTGGTGCGCCAGCACCTCTGGGCTGTCGACCAGGAAGAGTCGGTGATCACGCGTGCGAGAGCGTTCCACGATCGCATCGGTGAGCGCGTTCGCACCGCAGCCGATGTCGACCACGGTCATCTTGCTTCCGTCGCGGAGGGCCGGCAGCTTCTGCTCGATGTCAGCGAGGATTGCGCGCTCGGCTCCCTCGCGGAATGCGTCGGGAAAGCCACTGCGCTCATGCCTGCTGAGGGTGTCGTCGGCTGCCATCCGCCGGAACGCGTCGTAGTCGAGGCCCGCGAAGCGCTCGAACGGTGCCGGGCTCCCCATGGGATCAGGATACCCGCCGGTGCTCGGGCTTGGCGCCGGAGCCTCTTGGCGCCGGACGCTGCCCGCGTGGCTACGATGCGCGCCGTGGCCTCTTCTCTCGGCTCTGCCCGGCCTCGCGAGCTGCTGGAGCGCATCCGGAACGCTCGAGCGGACATGCGGGCCGCCAGGATCCACACCGAAGCCCTCGTTACGATGGCGACCGAGGCCGCGAAGGTCTCGGCTGAGACGGCGAGTAGCCTCGCCGCATGCCGGGACGAGGTGCGCGCACTTCGCAATGAGCTTGCACACGCGTCCGCTGTGTCTGCCGGCAATCACGAGCGAACCCTCGCCATCTCGCAGCACGAGTTCGCCGCTCTCCGCGATGATCTCGCAGTGACCAGCGAGACCGCGGCCAGCAACCACGAACGGAACCTTCTGGCCCTCCGGATGGTGCGGGATGACGATGCCTCTGCCCGCGCTGCACTGTGGTCCGCGCGATCGACGCCGGGATACGCGGCCGCCTTCGAGGAAGACGAACCGCTCGTCACGGTGCTTATTACAACTTATCTCAACTGGCCGCTTCTGCGAGATCGATCGCTGCCGTCGGTGCTCGCGCAGACGTACGAGCGGTGGCAGGCGATCGTCATAGGTGACGCCGCGCCCGACGATGCGCGGCACGTCGTGGAGTCGTTCGGCGACGAGCGGATCCGCTTCGTCAACCTGCCATATCGAGGGCCATACCCGGTCGATGCACGAGCCGCCTGGCAGATCAGCGGCACGACGCCTTGGAACACCGGGCTTGCACTCGCGGAGGGTCGCTGGATCGCGTCGAACAGTGATGACGACGCGTTGCGGCCGGACCATCTCGAGTCTCTGCTGCGTCATGCTCGGAAAACTCGAGCTGAGGTGCCCTACGGGTATATCGACATGCGCCTGCCGGACGGCCCGGGTGAGCGACTCGGGGCGTTCCCTCCATTCAGCGGGCAGTGGAACATGCAAGCGTCGCTCTTGCACGCCGGACTGGGCTTCCTGCCCCTGCAGTCGAGCGACTGGGTGTTCGACATCCCAAACGATGTGTCGCTGCTCGAACGGATGCTGCGCATCGGCGTGCGGTTCTCGATGCTCGAGGAGCCGGTGGTCGATATCTACCCGTCCCGGATGTGGTCTGAGCGCGAGCAGGGGCGCCTGATCCAGCGTGAGCAGTTCTGACCCGCCTTCAACGAGGTTGGAATGCCGCTCGCTGACTGCCGCGTGATCTCGCTCCCGAAGATCGTGGACGGGCGTGGAAATCTCACCTTCATTGAGTCCGGCCAGCATGTGGACTTCGAGATCAAGCGCGTCTACTACCTGTACGACGTGCCTGGAGGCGCCGAGCGAGGCGGCCACGCCCACCGGTCGCTGCGCCAGCTGATCATCGCGGCGTCCGGGAGCTTCGACGTCGTGCTCAACGACGGACACGACCGCACGCGCATCCACCTCAACCGCGCGGACGCGGGGCTCTACCTCGCGCCGTTGGTGTGGCGTGAGATCGAGAACTTCTCAAGCGGCTCCCTCTGTCTTGTTCTCGCGTCAGCGCACTTCGACGAGTCCGAATACATACGTGACGCGGAGGAGTTCAATGCTTCTGTGCTTTGGCGGCCAGCCCCGTGAACGTCCCCTATCTCGACGTACGCGCGGGCAACATACAGCTGCGCGACGAGCTTCAGCTCGCCTACGCGCGGGTCGTGAACTCCGGTCGCTACGTTCTCGGTGAGGAACTCGAGCGCTTCGAGGAGGACTTCGCTTCCTTTTGTGCGACACGGCATGCGATAGGGGTCGGCAACGGCCTCGACGCACTGACGATCGCGCTCCGTGCAAGCGACATCGGACCGGGTGACGAGGTCATCGTTCCAGCACACACGTTCATCGCGACGTGGCTCGCGGTCATCGAGTGCGGCGCGCGGGTGGTTCCAGTCGATATCGAGCCCGATCGGATGCTTATCGACCCAGACGCAGTCACAGCCGCGTGCACGCGGCACACGGCCGCGATCATCCCCGTCCACCTCTACGGGCGGCCCGTCGACCCAGCTCCGCTCGAGGAACTCGCGCGCCGCCACAGCCTGATTGTGATCGGCGACGCAGCGCAGGCCCACGGCGCCGCGGCCTCCGGCCGTTCGGTCGGCGAAATCGGCAACGCGGCGACCTTCTCATTCTACCCCGCGAAGAACCTCGGGGGAATCGGCGACGGCGGAGCTATCACAACCAATGACGACGCTCTAGCAGCGCGTGCTCGACGCCTGCGCAACTATGGGTCACTTGATAGGTACGAATTCGCCGAGTTCGGGAGGAACTCCCGCCTCGACCCGTTGCAGGCCGCATTCCTCGGCGTGAAGCTTCGCGTGCTACCAGAGTGGAACGCACGCAGGACGCGGATCGCCGAGCGCTACCGGCGCGAGCTCGACGGAGTGCGGGAGCTTGTACTCCCTGCGTGTCCCGGACCCAACACCGTTCACGCGTGGCACACGTTCTCCATCCGCCACCCGCGCCGAGACCACCTCCGAACCTACCTCGGCGACCGCGGCGTCGAAACGCAGCTGCATTATCCCGTGCCGCCGTACCGTTCTGCAGCGTTCGCTCACCTCAAGCTCGAGCCGGGCGACTACCCAGCCACTGAGGCTGTCACGGGCACCGTGCTGAGCCTGCCAATCGGGCCGCATCTCGACGATGCTTCGGTCGAGTTCGTCATCGAGACCGTCGGCGACTTCGACAGCCAGTGACTAAACGGGACGATCGGTGCTCTGTCGCACTACGAGCACGTCGGCGCGCGGCGTCGCAGGTGCTGCTGCAAGTGGGTTCAGCGACCGTGAGAGCCGAGGGCGAAGGCGCAAGGACGGACGCTCGACTATGTGCCACGAGAGGGCAGCGAGCACCACTATGACGGGGTATGACAGCACGAAGATCTTCCAGGCACGCACGTCGGGAAGCAAGTACTGCGCCATCAATTGCTGCACGGGAAATGCATAGATGTAGATGCCATAACTGAAGTCACCGAACCGGCCGAACCGCGCAAAGCGCACGTATGGCTGGTATGCGATCCACATGACAAGGTACGGGCCGACGAGTGCGGCCATATCCGGGAGGATCAGCGGGTGGTTCTGCCAGCCCGCAAGAATCAGCAGGACTGCCGCGAGCGCCGCGAACTTTCCGCTCATCGGCACCTTGTCCCGGATCAGGTAGAGCAGCATACCCATGCCGAAGAACCGGAACAGATCCCCCGTCTCGGAAAACCAATGCATCATGAACGACGAGTGAGCAAGCCAGAGGTTCGGGTACCAGCATGCGATCACGAGAACGGCTACGCCCCACGGTCGCAGCCGTCGCGTAACTCCCATAACAAGGACGACTCCATAGAACAGCATCTCGTAGACGAGCGTCCATAGGGAGCCGTTGACCGCAGGCGCGAAGGGATTGTGAGTAAAGACACCCGGCAGGTTGTACTGCCTGCCGGCGTATACGATGCCCCACCAGACATACGTGTACGTCGACTCGTTCGTGAAGTAGTCGTGCACCGGGAGCGAAGTGATGATCGGCCCGAGCACGAACGCAGAGAGTGTAACCACCACGATCAGCCCCGGCAGGATGCGCAGCGCCCGCGCCAGCAGGTAATCGAACGTGGAGTGCGAGCGCTCGAAGCTGGCCGTCACGAGGAAGCCCGACAGGATAAAGAAGATCCATACGGCGACCGCGCCGAGCGTTGCGGTCTTCGTCAGACGCGCGAGCGGTTCCCACTGCGCGATCGGCCCATACGCCAACGGGTACGAGTGAGAGACAACGACGAGCGACGCGGCGGCGAACCGCATGAAGTCCAAATTATTGTCGCGGCCGTGAGCCGCCGCCCCGAGCGTGCGAGGCGCCGCGACTCTACCGACCCAATCCGCGCGCCGTTCGAGCTACCGGTAGACCGCCGGCGCAGAAGTCGCCCGGGATGCACTGAGCTCCTCCGCGAAACGCCCCATCAGCCTGGCAACGATACCTCACGGCGTCGGCGCAACCATAGCGAGCCGCCGCCGGCCGATCGCGACCTCAGCCAGTCCGGGAAGGTCTGCGAGAGCACATCCCGCTGGAGCTCGGCCATGTAGGTCGCTCCGAGCAGGATGTCGAAGGCGCTGTTGAACAGCAGGAATGAGTGTACGAGGTAGTTCTCGTTCCAGCTTCGTCCCTGACGCACCCAATCCTCGGGATAGTCGCGAGGAAGGAAGATGTCGTGCACGTGCACGACAACACCCGCAGCCAGACGGGGGATCACTTCATGGAACAACCAGTTCACGTCGCTACCCGTCTTCGCGACATGCGACGTATCGATGAAGAGGATGTCCCCCTCGCCGAGCGAGTCGAACTCCTGGAGCGGGACATCCTGGATCTTCGACACGATGAGGTCGGAAATGCCGGTCACGCCGTCGATCAGGAACTGGCGGGGATATGGCTCGATGCATGTGAAGCGCATGGCTCCCCCGAGCACTTCACGGTTCACCCGGGCGGAAACGAGCGAGGAGAAGCCCGAACCGACCTCGATCATCCGACCCGGCTGGAGCCAGCGCAGCATGGCCTCGAGCAGCCACGCATCGAGCGGGGGGTACTGGTCGTTCATCGCGAAGTACTCCGCAGGGTCGGTCGAGGCATCATCTCGGAACTCGAGCCGGTCCTGCAGCGCGAACACCTCGCGGCACAGCGCGATCTGCTCGCGCTCGCGCCAGTCGACCCCGGGTGTCGGCCGGGGCGTTCGCGGCCAGATCTGCGAGCGGCGTGGTGCGATTCCGACCTCGGCCGGGTCGACGATCGGCGAGTAGAAGTGCCCCGGCGGCGCGAACAGTCCGGCAGGCTCCCGCTCCAGCGCCGGCGTAGGGATCGGCTCGGCTTCTTGGTCGGGGTCCGCGACGGTAGGTGGCGGGGCGACCTTGGGCAGAGCCAACGCGCGCATGCGCCGGAGCGGTCGAGTCAGCCGCCAACTGGAGGACTCGAATACGCCTTCGAGCTGCTGACGTAGCCGGGCGTTCTCGGCGGTAAGCGCCTCGATAAATGGATCGTCTGGCACGCGAAGATGCTAACCGCTGGCGTCGCACCGAGCAGGTGCCGATAGCGCTGACTTCACCCGAGGGCCTCGCGGTAGACCGCAACCGTGGCATCGGCGCTCCGCCGCCACGTGAAGCTCGCCGCGCGTGCGAGGCCGGCAGCGCGCAGACGGTCCCGCAGCGGGCGATCGACCAGCAGTTGCACGATGCACTCGGCGATCTCCTCGGGCGACGTCGGATCGAACGTCAGCCCGGCCTCGCCCACCGCCTCGCCAGCCCGGTCGTGGAGCTCGCGCACACCGGCGTCCCACAGGCCATCGCCTCGAGCGCGGGGAGGCCGAACCCCTCGTACAGCGACGGGAAGGCGAGCAGCTCGGCGGCAGCGTAGAGCCCGGGCAGCGCCAGCTCCGGGACGTGGCCGACGAATCGCACGCGCTCGTCGAGGCCGAGCGCGTCGACCCGCGTGCGCAGCGCCGCGAGGCCGCCTCGGTCACCGCCCGCGATCACGAGCTCGACATCGGGGTGCTGGCGCAGGCGGTCGAACGCCTCGACGAGCGTGAGCGCGTTCTTACGGGGCTGCAGCGCGCCGACGAACAGCACGAACGGACGCTCGAGTCCGAACGTTGCGCGGGCCTGGGCGGCGGCCCTGAGATCGGGCCGGAAGCGCGCCGCGACGCCGTTCGGGATCGCGACGACGCGCTCGGGCGCGAGGCCGTAGCGATCGAGCAGATCGCCCCGCGTGAACTCGGACACCGCGATGACGCGGTCGGCGCGGCGCACCGAGCCCGGCACGAGTCGGCCGAGCAACATGCGATCACGCAACGTGAAGAGCTCGGGTCGGCGCGTGAAGCTCAGGTCGTGCACCGTCACGACCGACGGGAGCGGAAGCCGCGGCGCGACGAAGTACTGCATGTGCAGCAGCGACGCGCCCGCGCGGCGGGCGAGGCGCGGAAGCGCAAAGGGGATGCGCCGGTACGGGGACGCGACCGGGAGCGCCAGCCTGCAAACCGACCGGGGGACGTCGTCGGGCATCGCCGCGGGGTCGCGGAGGCTTGCCGCGAACGTGATGTCCGGAGCTGCGAAGGGCAGCTCGCGCAGGAGGTTGATCGTGTACGCCTCATCTCCCGTGCGTGCCCTGCCGACGGTGTCCGCGTCGACGAGCACGAGCTTCCGCCTGCTCACGGGGCGAGCTCCCGCCACACCTCGACGAGCGATCTCGCCGCGGCCTCCCAGGTGAGCGCGCGGCGCGGCGCGGGCCGCTCTCCGTCGAGCGCCGTGCGCAGCGCGTCGGCGATCGACTCGACCGAGCCGGGGTCGCAGTAGACGGCGTCGGAGCCTGCGACCTCGCGCAGCGCCGGAATGTCCGAGCACACCACGGGGCACCCCGTGGCGAGTGCCTCGCCCGCGACGAGCCCGAAGCCCTCCCAGAGCGACGGGTAGGCCACGCAGCGGGCGTGCGAGTAGAGGTCGCGGAGCGTTGCGTCGTCGACTCGTCCGAGCCGGATGATGCGAGCGCGCGCCGGGAGCTCGACACCGCCCCAGCCGTCCGCTCCCGCGAGCACGAGACGCTCGGGGCGGCCCTCGTCGACGAGCCGCATGATCGCCGCGACGAGCCGTGCGAGGTTCTTGCGAGGCTCGGGCGTTCCGACGAACAGGATGTAGGGGCCGTCGACGGCGACGGCGTCCGCCGGCTCCGAGAAAAGCTCGTCGATCCCGTTTGGAACCACGCGCACCCGAAACTCGGGGACGCCGAGCAGACCGGACACGTCGCGCGCGGTCGCGCGCGACACGCACACGACCCGATCTGCGAGCCGGATCGCGCGCGGCGTGAGCCTGCGGCCGTACGTGCGGCTCCACGCCGGGAACCACCCCGGCTCGCGCAGGACGGCAAGGTCGTGGACGGTCGCGACCACCGGCAGCCCCGGTCTGCGCAGCGGCGCGCGGAACGTCGGGCAGTGCAACACGTCCACTCCCGCACGTCGCGCAGCCCGGCCGAGACCCTCGCCGTACCACGCGACGTCCTGGCGGACCGCCGCAAGCTTCTGGCGCACGCTCCCGCGCCCGGCGAACGCGCCGAGCCCGACCGGGACGATCTCGACATCCGGCGCGACCGCCGGAAGCGCATGGAGGAGACCACGCGCGATGCGCGCGCTGCCCGCCCGGCTCTGCGTGAACACCACACCGTCGAACGCGACCTTCACCGTGGGTAGGGCCCCCGCCCCATACGCCCGGAGGCCCAGTCGCGCACTCCCTCGAGCTTGGCGCGGCCGATCGGCTCGCGCAGGCGCCGGAGCGCTCGCGCAGAGGTGTTCGCAGCCTCTCGCCGGGCGGTGCCGCGTCCGCGGAGCCGCTGCAGCAGCCACAGGCGGTTGCGTGTCGAGTAGTAGGCCCAGGTCTCGCCCTGCCCGCCGCCCGTGGAGCTGCCGGCAGCGTGCCGGGCCGTCGCACGCGGCTCGACACGCAGCGCGAAGCCCGCCGCGCGCGCCCGCAGACACCACTCGACGTCCTCGTAGTAGAGGAACAGCCGCTCGTCGAGCCCGCCGACGCGTTCCCACGCCGACCGCGGGAGACAGAGCGCCGCACCGGTCAGGAAGTCGAGGGCGCCGGGCTCGTGCCGCCCGAACCCGCGACGCGTCGAGCGGCCCCCGCTGAATGCGTCCGCTCCCGGAGCCTCGATCACGGGCGATGCGCAGGCGTTCTCGCCACAGGTCTCGGCGAGCACCGCCAGCGCGCCCGCCGCGAGCTCGATGTCGTCGTTCATCAGCAGCGCGTGGGTGATCGCGCGATCGGCGAACGCGTGCGCGAGGCCCACGTTCGCGCCACCGGCGAACCCGCGGTTCTCCTCGAGGGCCACGACGCCGGGAGCGGCGCCCCCGTTCCCGCCTCGTTGTCGACGAACACGACGCCGACCCTGGCTGGCTCGCCCGGATGCCGTCGATCACGAGGCCTGCTCGCGCGCCCGCGCGCCACCCCACCACGACGGCGCACGGGTTCACCATCGCACCAGCCTATCGGCTGGCCGAGGCGGGCCTCCCCGCGGCGCTCGATACCGCTAAAGCACCGCGGCCAAATGCCGACGTTCGTCCCGATGTCTGCCGAGATCAGTATCGACGCCGAGCTCGATCGTCGCCGTGCCCTGATCCTCCAGCTCGTCGCCGAGTACCACGATCTCGCGTTCCCCCCGCCCGCGTTCATCCCCGGCTGGTCGCCGGTGCCGGTCTCGGGACGGGTCTTCGACGCGGACGAGCTGCAGCTGCTGGTCGACTCCGGTCTCGACTTCTGGCTGACCACGGGCGCTACGCGCAGCGTTCGAGCGCGACTTCGCCCGGTTCTTCGGGCTCCGCCACGCGCTGCTCGTCAACTCCGGCTCGTCGGCGAACCTGCTCGCGCTGACGGCGCTGACCTCGCCGCGCTCCGCGACCGGCGGCTGCGACCCGGCGACGAGGTGATCACCGTCGCCGCAGGCTTCCCGACGACGGTCAACCCGATCGTCCAGAACGGGCTCGTCCCGGTCTTCGTCGACGTGACGCTGCCGACGTACAACGTCGACGTGTCGCAGCTCGAGGCGGCGCTCAGCGACCGCACGCGCGCGATCATGCTCGCGCACACCCTCGGCAACCCGTTCGACGTCGAGGCGGTCAAGGCGTTCGCCGACGCCCACGGCCTGTGGCTCGTCGAGGACTGCTGCGACGCGGTCGGCTCGACCGTCGACGGGCGTCACGTCGGCACCTTCGGCGACCTCGCGACGACGAGCTTCTACCCCGCGCACCACATCACGATGGGCGAGGGCGGCGCGTGCTCACGAACCGCCCGCTGCTGAAGAAGCTCGTCGAGTCGTTCCGCGACTGGGGTCGCGACTGCTGGTGCGAGCCCGGGCGGCGGACACGTGCGGCAAGCGCTTCGACTGGCAGCTCGGCGACCTGCCGTGCGGCTACGACCACAAGTACACGTACGCGCACATCGGCTACAACCTGAAGCTCGACCGACATGCAGGCCGCGGTCGGCGTCGCGCAGCTCGAGAAGCTGCCCGGGCTTCATCGAGGCGCGCCGCCGGAACTTCGCGGCGCTGCGCGAGGGCATCGCCGACCTCGACGACGTCTTCGTCCTGCCCGAGGCGACGCCGGGCAGCGATCCGAGCTGGTTCGGGTTCCCGCTCTCCGTGCGCGCGGACGCCCCGGTCGACCGCAAGGCGGTGACCGAGACGCTCGAGCGGCGCAAGATCGCCACGCGGCTGCTGTTCGCCGGCAACCTCACTCGCCAGCCCGCCTACTCGGAGGTCGAGCATCGCACGCCCGTCCGCTGACGAACACCGACTTCGTCATGACGAACACGTTCTGGATCGGGGTCTACCCGGGCCTGACGACGGCGATGATCGACTACGTCATCGACGTGCTGCACGAGGCGGCGTCCTAGGTGCGCGTGCTCGTCACCGGAGCCTCCGGGCACGTCGGCTCGTTCGTCGTCCGCCGGCTGCTGCGCGACGGCCACGAGGTCATCGCCGGCGCCCGCGCCTCGTCCAACCTGTGGCGCCTCGACGACGTCGTCGACCAGGTCGAGCTGCTGCCGTTCAATCTCGCGTCGATCGCGGCACGGCCGGACACGATCCGGGACGCGCGGCCCGAGGTCGTCATCCACGCCGCATGGTCGGGCGTGCTCGCACACGACCGCGACGACCCGCGTCACGTCGCGCGCAACGTCGGCGGAACCCTCGAGCTCGTCCGGCAGGCCGGCGAGGCCGGTGTGCGCTCCTTCGTCGGCCTGGGCTCCCAGGCGGAGTACGGCCCCTACGACGAGCCGCTGCGCGAGGATCTGACAGCGCGCCCGGTGTCGCTGTACGGCCGGTCGAAGCTGCACGTGGCAGAGCTCACCCGAGAGCTGTGCCGCTCCTACCGCATGCGCTGGGCATGGCTGCGACTGACCGCCGCGTACGGGCCGATGGACGACCGCGGCCACATGCTGCCGTCGGTGATCCAGGATCTGCTCGCCGCGCGGCGTCCGTCCGTCTCGCACGGCACCCAGGAGTGGGACTACCTGTACATCGAGGACGTCGCCGACGCGATCCGGGAGGTCGCCGTGAACGAGGCGGCGCAGGGCATCCTCAACCTCTCGGCCGGGGAGGCCTGGAGCATCCGCGCGCTCGTCGAGGAGGTGCGCGATCTCATCGACCCGGCGCTGCGTGTCGGCTTCGGAGAGCTCGCGGGCGATGGGGCATCCGTACGCGGAGATGCAAGTCGGCTCCGCGAGCTGACGGGCTGGTCGCCGACCGTCGCGCTTCCGGAAGGCCTCCGGACGACGGTCGAGTGGGAGCGTGAGCTCGCTCGATGAGCCAGCAGGTCCTGGTCTCCGACTACATCTCCGAGTTTCTCGCGCGCTCGGGAGTGCCGGCCGTCTTCGAGATGTCGGGCGGCATGATCGCGCGCCTGCTCGACTCGCTCTACCGGCTCGGGGAGACGCGCGTCGTCAGCATGCACCACGAGCAGTCAGCCGCGTTCGCGGCAGGGGCCGCCGGTGCCATCACCGGCGTGCCGGGCGTCGCGCTCGCGACCAGCGGGCCCGGAGCGACGAACCTCCTGACGGGCATCGGCGGCTGCTATTTCGACTCGCAGCCCGCGGTGTTCATCACCGGGCAGGTCAACCGGGCCGAGCTCAAGGGCGACCGTCCGATCCGGCAGCTCGGCTTCCAGGAGACCGACATCGTCTCGATCGCAGCGCCGATCACGAAGGCGGCGTGGCAGGTGCTGTCACCCGACGAGATCCCCGAGCGCCTCGCGGAGGCGTTCGCCCTGGCGGTCTCCGGGCGTCCAGGCCCCGTCCTGCTCGACATCCCCATGGACGTCCAGGGCGCGATGATCGAGCGGCGCTTCCTCGATGCTCCTCCCGTGTCCGCAACCACGGTTGACGGCGCCGCTCTCGACGAGCTGCTCGCAGCGCTCGGACACGCGGAGCGGCCGCTCATCCTCGCGGGCGGCGGCATCCGTTCGAGCGGCTCGGTGCCCGTGCTGCGGGCGCTGCTCGATCAGCTCGCCGTTCCGGTCGTCGGCTCGCTGCACGGCGTCGACGTCCTGCCCTACGACGATCCGTTGCGCGTCGGCATGATCGGCAGCTACGGCAATCGCTGGGCGAACCAGGCGATCGGCCATGCCGACCTCCTGCTCGTGCTCGGCAGCAGGCTCGACATCCGCCAGACCGGCGCAGACACCACGTTCTTCAAGGGCGACCGCACGATCTTCCACGTCGACTGCGAGCCCGGCGAGATCAATCACCGGGTCGCCGGCTGCCGTGGCGTGGTCGGTGACGTGCGCGCGTTCCTCGAGGCCGTCGTCGCACGCACGCCCGAGCCACGCTCGTGGCCCGACTGGCTCGAGGAGCTCGAGCAAGCTCGCGCGCTCTGGCCCGACGTCGACGAGCTGCGCGAGATCGCGGGCATCAACCCGAACGCGCTCATGCACGCGCTGTCGTCGGCCTCGGGTGCCGCCGGTGCGTTCGTCGCGGACGTCGGCCAGCACCAGATGTGGGCGGCGCAGTCGCTCGAGCTCTCCGGAACGCAGCGCTTCATGACCTCGGGCGGAATGGGCGCCATGGGATCCGCGCTGCCACTCGCCGTGGGCATCGCCATCGTCGACCGGCGGCCGGTCGTCCTGATCGCCGGCGACGGCGGCTTCCAGACGAACATCCAGGAGCTCGAGACCGTCGTGCGGAACCGGCTGCCGATCAAGATGGTGATCGTCAACAACCACTGCCACGGCATGGTGCGGCAGTTCCAGGAGAGCTACTTCGAGGGGCGCTACCCCTCGACGGTGCTGGGCTACAGCGCACCGTCCTTCACGGCGGTCGCCGCCGCCTACGGGATCTCCGCCCGGGCGATCGACGACGCGGGCGCGATCGACGACGCGATGCGGTGGCTGTGGGATGACCCCGATTCGCCGGCGCTGCTCGAGGTGATGGTGGATACCCACGCGAACGCCTATCCCAAGCTCGCATTCGGCAAGCCGATCACCGAGATGGAGCCGTTCGCCAGGCCGATCGCGATGGAAGGCACGTAGCGAAGCACGTACAGCGCCACGCCTAGACTTCCGCCGATGCTCTCTGCCTTCCGCGAGCTGCGCGGGTATGGGTACCTCTTCCGCACGTTCTTCCGTCGCGACCTGAGCGCCAGATACAAGGCCTCGGTTCTCGGAATCGTGTGGTCGCTCCTGAATCCGTTGATGATGATGATCATCTACACGTTCGTGTTCGCGCACGTGTTGAAGATCAACCAGCCGGACTACTCGGCCTGGTTCATCACAGGCTTCCTGCCGTGGTTCTTCTTCTCGACGGCGCTCGCGATGGGCGCGAGCACCCTGGTCGGGCACTCGTCCCTGATCACGAAGGTGTACTTCCCGCGCGAGCTCCTGCCGCTGTCGATGACGGCGGCCAACCTCGTCAACATGCTGATCGCCTACGCGATCTTCCTGCCCTACGCGATCTGGGTCCGCGGCTTCTCGATCCCCGCCCTCCTTCTCCTGATCCCGATCACGGTCGCCTTCTTCGTGTTCACATCGGCGATCGCGATGCTGCTCTCCGGTGCGATGGTCTACTTCCGCGACGTCGAGTTCCTGATCGGGATCGTCCTGACCGCCTGGTTCTACGTGGTGCCAGTCATCTACAGCTTCGACAACATCGACAACGCGACCGTTCGCAAGTGGATGGAGCGCGATCCTGTCGTGCCGTTCATCAACGCATACCGAGAGGTCGTCTTCTACAAGGAGACCGTCACCGTCAGTGGGATGATCCTCCTTTACCTCATCGCGTTGACGACCTGGGTCGCCTGCTACGCGGTGTTCAACAGGCTCAAGGTACGGATCGCAGAGGAGCTGTGAGCAAGCTCAAGCCGGCCATTGCCGTGTCGGGCGTCAGCAAACGCTTCCGTATCTACCGGAGGCGCGAGACGACGCTCAAAGAGACGTTACTCAACCGGCGCCGCGGACTGTACGAGGAGTTCACGGCGGTCGACGACGTGTCGTTCGAGGTCGCGACCGGCGAGGCGCTCGGCATCTTTGGTCGGAACGGTTCCGGAAAGTCGACGATGCTTAAGATGCTCGCTCGGATCCTCGCCCCCGACGCAGGAACGATCGCGGTCGAGGGTCGCGTCGCGGCCCTCCTCGAGGTCGGGGCAGGCTTCCACCCCGAGTACTCAGCCATCGAGAACATCTTCCTCAGCGGCGCGATCTACGGCATGTCGCGCGACGATCTCGCCCCGCGCGTGGACGAGATCATCGCCTTCGCACAGCTCGAGCGGTTCGCCGACAATCCCGTCAAGACCTACTCGAGCGGCATGTACGCGAGACTCGGCTTCTCGATTGCCGTGAACGTCGATCCGGACGTACTGCTTGTGGACGAGGTACTTGCGGTCGGCGATGAGAGCTTCCGCTCCCGCTGCTACGAGCGCATGCTCGCGTTCCGCGAGGCTGGGAAGACCTTGATTCTCGTCACCCACGACCTTGGTGCGATTGCGTCGTTCTGCAGCCGCGCGATCTGGCTCGACGAGGGCCGCGTCCGCGGCGAAGGCACTCCTGAGTCCATCACACGTCGCTACGTGGCCGAGGTGACGGCTCAAGAGGAGCTCTGGTCCGCGCAACAGGCAGCTGCCGGGCGCGGGCTCGTCACGTTCCACCAGCCGATCAACGAGACCGTGCCGATCAGCCTCGTGTCGATGAGTCTCGCGGCCGACGACGGAACCGAGCGAGACATCTTTCACAACGGCGAAGCGATACGTGTCCGCATTCACTACGTCGCGGCGAAGCCGGTACGGTCACCGATCGTCGATGTCGCGCTGCACCGGCACGACGGCACCCACGTCACGACCGCTTCGACACGGACCGGTGATTTCGATCCCGGGGACGTGCTCGAAGGCGAGGGATTCCTCGAATGGGCGATTGATGATCTCCGGCTCACGCCGGGCTCGTACTACCTGTCGCCGCGCCTGATTGACCAGACGGGTCTGCACGTGCTCGACGAACAGGAGCGTTGGTACCGCTTCCAGGTCCGCGCCGGGCGCTACCTCGAGAGCGGAGGTTGCACCATTCTTCCTGCGAGCTGGTCGCACGTGCGCACGCGAGAGGGCTTGCCCGCACGCGTTGACGCCGGAGTGTGAGCCCGGACACCCACGGGCTCGCCACGCCGACCGCCTGCGTGTGCTCCCAGCCATTGCACAGCCGATGCTTAGGTGCACGGGCGTAAGATCCCTTAATCGCGTTTGGTCAACGCCTTTGCCGTCGAGGACTGGGGAAGCCTTGCTTTCGCGCAACCGCAGCCGCGAGCGATCGCCGATTCTCGTGACCGGGTCGATCCGGTCCGGTACCACGTGGGTCGGAGGGATGCTCGCCCTCGCCTCAGGTCTCGAGATCGTGCACGAGCCGTTCAACCCAGGAACCGGCCCCGGTGTCTTCGGCCTGCCGCCGTCGAGGCGGCGCTCGCTCGCGTACGTGTGTGCAGAGAACGAGGGCGAGTATCGCGCAGCGATGGCGGATACGCTGGCTTTCCGTTACGGCTATTTGCGCCAATTGGCGGTCACCCGCTCGCGCGCCGCGTTGACGGGCTCCGTTGCGGACGCGCGCCGCTTCCATGCCGCGCGCCGCGATGGCGCCCGTCCTCTGCTGAAGGACGCGTGCGCCGTGTTCGCGGCTGAGTGGATCGCCGATCGGTTCGATGCAAAGGTCGTCGTGCTGATTCGCCACCCAGCAGCGTTTGTGAGCAGCGTTCTCCGGCTTGGCTGGGCGGTCGACTGCGGCTCGCACTTCCTCGACCAGCCACTGCTGTTGCGTGACCGTCTATCAGAATACGAACTTGAGATGCGCGAGCTATCGGCGCGGTCCGCTCCACCGCTCGAGCACGCGATCCTTTTCTGGCGCGCCGTCTACGCGACAGTGCGCACCTATCGCGAGCTCCACCCCAACTGGATCTTTCGTCGCCACGAGGATCTTGCGGCGAACCCCGACGCCTCGTTTCGCGAACTCTGCCTGCTCCTTGGCCTTGACTACAGCGACGCCCTGCAACAGCAAGTCCTGGCACACAGCGCCGCGGGAAACCCGATCGAGCCAGACAGCCCGCACGACGTGCGACTCGACAGCCGCGCAAGCATCGGCAACTGGCGGCGGCGCCTCACGGACGATCAGATCGAGCTGATACGGGCCAGCACGGCTGACGTGTGGCCCGACTTCTATGCGGAGGAGGACTGGCTTCCGTCTCCAACGGCCCGCGTGCTCGACCGCGCCGAGCGTGGCAGGCGATCCGAACGCGTACTGACGGAGTCGCACACAAGCCGCGAAACAGGCTAGCCCCGAGGGCAGCCAACGAGGGGGAATCGGGCTGCTACCTGGTCTGCAGCAATCGGCGCTTGAGCGGGCCGAGCACGTGCTGACGTACCGGCCGCGGGACCAGGGCCTTAAGACCCAGAGACGCCGTGGGAAGGGTCGGCACCGAGTGAAGTACAGGGTCGAGTCCCGTGACCGCGAATCGCTGCGAGCACGCGGATTGCGATCGCTGGCTCCAAGCCACTAGGGGTGCTGCGGCGATCTCCCAGCGGTAGTGCGAGGCAAGTGCTCGCAGGCGAGCGCGCATGTCCGCCACACGTTCACGGTCGGTGGCAAGGGTGCGCAACGCCGCGACGATGGCGTCGAGATCGCCGGGCGGCACGGTGATGCCGATTCTCTCGTCGCGCACGACCGGCGCGAGCACGTCACCCGATGTGCAGATGATCGGCGTCGCCGACCAGATGCAGTCGAGCAGGCGGGTGCGGTATGAGAAGCGCGTCTCGATGTGGGCGTGGTGCAGGCTCACAACGGCCGTGGCATCCATGTACGTGTCTGCGCGCTCGGCGTAGGGGGTCCAATCCCGCATGAACACGTTCGTGTCGCGGAGCCCGTGTTGGTCGACCAGCTTCAGCAGGCGATGGGCCTCCTCCGAAAGTGCCGATCCAGGACGGCGAACGCCCATGAACAACGCGCGAACGTCTGGCAACTCGACCCGGAGGCGCTCGATCGCGAGCACAAGGAGATCAGGGTCGAACCATTGCCAGATACCGCCGTTCCACACAAAGAGCGGGTCATCCGCACCAACACCTGCCAACTCGGCGCGAACGCCGGGTCCCGTTCGCCGAGGCTCCTCGTTCGGAATGCCGTACGGCACGACCCCGATCAGCCCATTCAGGTCGGGATCCTCGTCGTAGCTTCCGGGGGTGATCCGTCCGCACGCAGCAAGCATTCCGAGCCAGAAGTCGCGCTGTCGCTCGCTCGCGCAGAAAAAGTAGTCGCCACGCCACAGCTGGTCGCGTAGGAGGTTCGTGGTATAGGGAACCAGGAGATCTGGGTCGACGCTCTCAAGCGCCTCGAGGTTCATCGGGTCGTACAGATCGACCGCGATCGGGAGGTCGCTTCGCAACACATCGCGATGCCAGTCAGTCAGGGGTCCCTGGATCACGAGTGCGTCGGCCCATCGGAGAAGCTCGGCAACAGATTCGTCGGACAGCTCGTGGAGTAGGCAGGGCAGGCCCTCTGGCCGCTCGCCGGAGAGACGAGCGGCAATTCGCACGTCCGCAGTCGCCGCAAGCACGCGCGCGAGCTCGATCGAGCGGATCGCAGGGCCCGCCATCGCGTTTCCCACTGCATCCGAGCACAGCACTGCGACGCGACGAAGATTCGCCCGACTTACGCCGTCGTCGGAAGGCCACGAGTCGACGAGCAGACCGGCCCAGAAGAGCTCCTGGTCAGGCACGGTCCGCGCACACTGGATGACTGCCCGCAGCGTCATCGCAGACTCGATGTCTTGCGTCGGCAGTCCACCGGCGCGCATCAGGCGCTCCGCGACGCGTGAGGCGCTGACCTCGGTCCTGATCCCCGCGCCCTCGGGCGTCCGCGAGAGTGTCGCGTCCTCGAGGAGACGGCCGAGACTCGCCTTCCAGGCGCCAGGGGAATCAGAGACTTCTGCGCGCTCTCCGACGACCGTCACGTGTCTGGACGTCACCGCCCGCCCTCCGGAAACCCAGCATCGCCATGCGAGCTCGCCACATGCGGCTGGGTCCGAGGGGATCATCATGCCGCTGCGCAATCCCGAGAGCAACACATCACGTTTGACTGCAAAGGCGCGGGGGTCGCACAGGAGCGTTGGATGCTGTCCCAGCGCCTCGGTGGAGAGGTCAAGGCCGGTCAGGACTCGCGCAGTACCGTCGAGTGCCACCGCGCCTCGGCGAAACAAGACGTTGCCGTCGTGATCGACCACCTGGGCGGCGACAAAGTCGACCCTGGTGTCCTCGTCTTCGTCATCCTCGGAGTCGACCAGCTCGAGCGCTAGCCGGGCCGCCCCGACGAACGACGACAGAGCGGCGACGTCCAGAACGACGACATGCGAGCAGAGCGCACGTTCGACCCCGGAGCGTATAAGCGCAAGGTGCGACTCTTCTGAACCCATCAGTATCTCGCCAGGGTCGTTGGACACACTCCCAGGAACTGGCCGACGGACATATACGACGTCTGCCACCTGCCCCATACCCCGCAGGGCCTCGCGCTCAGCTCCAGCAAAGAAGCTCAAGCCGCTTCCATCGACAAGCACGAGCGAGAAATCGCTCACGGCGAGGACGAGCGTCGCGCCCGGAGTTGCTGCAGTGCGCGCAGTGGTCGAGTGACCTGCCAGCTCCGCGATTCAAGTAGCCCACGCGCGACAGACTGCGCGTGCTTGGCATCGGCGAGGAACTGTTCGGCCATCGCGCGCTCGTGGGCGAGGGCGGCCTGCGTTTCCTCAAGTGTGGCTTTAAGTGCGATCCCATCCTCGATCGTCTCGCGGAGCCGCAGGCCCTCGAGCTCGGTGCGGAACGCGACGATCGAGCGCACGGCACCAGGTGGGAGCAGGATCGGCCGGACATCGAACTCATGCAGCACGAGGTCGCGCGCGGCGCGCCAGACACTCTCATCGATTGTTGCTCGCGATCCACCGAGATCCGCCCATCGGTGGTAGATCGCCGTGATCTCCCCGGTGTCGTGCACGCCGCCATACGACGCGCAACGCATGAGGAAATGCCAATCCTCTTGTACGGCGACATGTTCGTCGAACGTGATGCGGAGCGCCGAGATCAACGCCGCCGGAACCGCGAAGGCACAAATCGGCGTCGAGTTCGCGAAGCAGTGCTCGACGAAATCGAACCTCGGTGAGAACGTGAAGCGAAGCGGGCCCTCCACGATTGTCGCCGAGTCGATCTCTTCGCCGACCGCGCGGCGCACGTCGCGTTCGACGGTGATGCTCCTGACAATCCGACCGGGCGCCGCGTTCGCCCCGCGCGCGAACGCATCGACCCAACCCCCAGTCACGAGGTCGTCGTCGTCGACGAATGCGATATAGCGCCCGCGCGCCGCCGCGAGTCCCGCGTTCAGCGGCCGCCCCCGACTGCCGCCAACGACCTGCTCGACGCGAACTCGACGCGCGAAGGTGAAATCGAACTGGTCGACCAGTTCTTGCGTGGCCTCGACCGCGTCCAACTCGGACGTGTGCACGATGAGTAGCACCTCGAACTGATCGTGCGTCTGAGCCGCGAGACACGTGAGCAGCTCAGCAAGGCTCGCGCGCCGTTGCCCCTGCGTCCTGACGATGACCGAGATGGCAAACTCGCCCTGCGAACTGGCGCTCGGCTCGGGTGGGAGCTGCTCCCGGAGTACGAAGCTACGCACGAATTGGTTAACATGTGCCGTGTCATCTGCCGCGAGCCGCACCGCGAGCAGCAGCTCATGCAGCGAAGTACCCGCAGCCAGCGTCGGGAGATCAGCGGGGAAGTGCTGATCGCTCCGAGCGAGGGTGAAATCTCGCTCCGCGACCTGTACCCAGCCACGAACCTCGAGCAAATCGATCAGGCGTCGCTCTGTGAAGAACTGGACGTGAGTCTGGTCGAGCAACCCCAGCTCCGAGACATCCCAGCGCCCGAGCGCGAGCTTCGCGGCCAAGTCGAAGTGTCCGACATTCGGAACAGAGACGATGAGGTTAGGTAACGCGAGCCGCTGGCTGGCGGCGCGAAGGCGGTCCAGCAGCTCGAGTGCGTCGGGAGCATGCTCCAGGACATCGAGGACAGTAAGTGCCGACACCTGGCGGCCAGCGGCGATCTCGACAAGGCGATCCGACAGGTCAGCCCTCTCCAGATCTAGCTGATGGCATTCGTATCCTCGCGAGATAAGAGCGTCGACCGCGGCGGGATCGCCATCGGTTCCGACGTACTCGAACCCGGCTTCCGTCACCGGCTCGGCGATGGCTCCGAACCGGCAGCCGATGTCGAGCAGCACGGCGCCGGGACGAGCGGTCTCGCGGATGAGCTGAACGGCATGGCCGTACGGCGACCGCTCGGTGTACTGGAACTCGTACCTACGGGGGCCGATCAAAATCGATGTTCCGCGTACTCGCCGTCGATGAACTCCGCAACGCGATGGGCATCGGCAATCGGCTCAGGAACTCGGCCCGCGCGAACCTCGTCGAGGAAGTCGGAGACCGCGCGCATCTGCGCATCATTCCCATGCCGCTCAACGCGCGTGATCGTCTCCTCCTCTATGTCCGGGCGAGCGTAACGCCGCGCGAGCAGTAGACGTCCCCGGAGTGAGTGATAAACCTCTATGTCAGACGGTTCGATCGAGCCATGCTCGGCAGGCCGCTTGTCGTGGAATACGACTGCCCTTGGCGCGTGTCGCACTCGCCAGCCTGCGAGTCGCAGGCGCCACGATAAGTCGACGTCGTCGCAGTGAAGGAAGAAGTGTGAGTCGTCGAACCCATCGACCTCACGAAATGCGCTCGTGCGAAGCAAGACGCATGCACCACTCGCCCAGCTCGTGTCGCCAGTCTCGAGGTCGTACCATTTCGGGTGCTCGAGGGGAATCTGCCGGGCGTCGACCGCTCCTACGGCCGGCTCCCGCGTGGCGCCAAGCAGGGCCGTTACGAGGTCGGGGCTCGCGTACGTGTCGGGGTTGAGCACGAGTATGAAGTCGGACTCGGCTCCTTCGGCAAGCCGGTTCGATCCTCCGGCCGAGCCGAGATTGGCTCCGAAGTGCTCATACTCCGCCCGATCGAACCCTGCGCCGTGCGCGTAGCCGATGAGCTCGGCGACGTCTGCGTCCTGAAAGCTTGATGGTGAACTGTCGCCGAACCTGATCTCAGCCACGCCGAGCGCACCTCGCTCCTTGGCAAGGCGGACACTCGCGGCAACCGAGCTGGCCACCCGCCTCGCTGTTCCAGGATGATGCAGATACAGCACCACCTGCACCCGAAGCGAGCGCTTCGTCTCCGGCCTTTCCACGCGGCGATCGTATCAGCCAAGCGCGAGCGATCGCGTCCGTCGGGATGCTCCTCTACGGTGTCTTTGTGCTTCCAACCGCCGACGAACCTGAAGCGGGCCGCACGCGACAGACGCAGGCCGAAGCGCCGCCGATCGTCGCCGTGTGCAGCGGGAGGCCCTACTCCGACGCCCCGGCGGGGCCGGCGTTGCGCGCTGTCGGCTTCGCGCGAGGCCTCGCGAGCCACGGCCTCGACATCGTGCTCGTAGCACCCGCGGGCTCGCGGGCATCGGACGGTGCGACGTCGCGCCACTCGAGAGATCGAACAGATCGTCGAGCCGGGCGCGACCATGATCGCGTCAGGGTTTCTCCTCGAGCGCTATCCGGCCCTCGCAGATGCCACGCATCTCGTCGTCGACGCAGCCGGGCCGTTCCTGCTCGAGAACCTCGTCGTCCACGAGACACAGCCGCCCGCCGGCGGCGACGGGTGCTCATCGACGAGGCCCCCGTCCTCGCACGCCTGCTCGCATCCGCCGACCTCGTCCTCTGCGCGCACGACCGGCAGCGCGACCTCACGCTGGGGATGATGCTCGCCAGCGGCGCGCTCCGCCCCGAGCTCATCGACGCCGACCCGGGCCTCGCGCAGCTCTTCATGACCGTTCCCTTCGGGCCGACCGGCGCAGTCCGGCGACTCACGCCGCGCGCAGCGGCCGGTCGCCTCCACGTCGTCTGGCCCGGCGGGCTCTGGGACTGGCTCGATCCCGTGTGCCTCGTCGAGGCGATCGCCGACGCTCGCGCGCGAGGGACCGAGGTGACCGCCGAGCTCTGGGGCGCGCGAAGCCCCGACCCTCTCGTCCCTCCGTCACGTGCCGCAGCTCAGGTTGCGGAGCGCGCGCGCCAGCTCGGAGTTGAGGACGTCGTCGAGATCGTCGGCTGGGTGCCGCACGCCGAGCGGCGGGCCTCGACTCGCCTCGGCCGATGTGGCCGTCACGCTCGACCGGGGCGGGATCGAGGCACGCTACGCCTTCCGCACGCGGCTCGTCGACGCGCTCGCATCCGGGCTTCCGATCATCGCGACCGAGGGCGAGTTCGTCGCGGACGAGGCGGCGAGGCGAGGCGCCGGATTCATCGTACCACCGGGCGACCCGCGGGCGCTCGCCGATCTCCTGCGGGCAGCTCTCGCGCGAGCCGGCCCGACTCGACGAGGCACGCGCACAGGCGCCCGGCATGGCAGCGGGCTGGACGTACGAGCGGACCGTCGAGCCGCTCGCGGCCTGGTGTCGCGCGCCGAGGCGTGCGCGGGCGGGGTCCCCGGGCGCGTCCCGCTCACGCGCCAGGCAGCGGCCCTGGGGCTGGCTGCGCGAACGGCGCGCGGGGCTCAGCGCGCCTTGAACTCCTCGACGAGCGCCCGTAGGTCGAGCGCAGCCCTCGTCGAGCGCGATCTCGGCCTCGAACCCGAGGACCTCCCGGTGCGCCCGATCGTCGAGGCAGCTCCGCAGCAGCTCGCCCTCGCGCAGAGGCGCCGAAACCGGCTCGAGCGCCGTCCCCGCAGCTCGCTGAAGCGTCGCGAGCAGCGACAGCACGTCGGTCTCGATCCCCGGTCGCGACGTTGAACACGCCGCGCATGCCGCTCGCCGCGCGCATGCAGCGGACGACGTCGGCGACGTGGACGTAGTCGCGCGTCGGGCTGCCGTCGCCGAACACCGTCGGCCGCGTGCCGCTCCAGAGGTGGTGGCTGAATATCGCGACGACGCCGGCCTCGCCGTGCGGGCTCTGCCTCGGCCCGTAGACGTTGCCGAGACGGCAGATCGCATGCGGAAGCCGCGACGAGGCCGCCCAGGTCGTCACGTACGCCTCACCGGCCCACTTCGAGGCTCCGTACGGCGCGAGCGGCGCGGGAATCCGATCCTCGCCGGTCGGGATCGGTGCATCGTCGCCGTACAGCGCGCCGCCAGTCGAGCTGAAGACGATGCGGCGCGCCGTGCCGCGCGGCTGCCTCGAGCACGTTGAGCGTGCCCTGCACGTTCACGCGACAGTCGTGCGTCGGATCGTTCACCGAAACCGTCACGCTCGACTGGGCTGCGAGGTGGAAGATCCGCTCGGGGCGTGCGGCATCGATGACCGCCGCGAGCGCGCCGCTGTCGGAGATGTCGACCTGCTCGAGCTCGGCTGCCGGCGCTACGCGCTCGGGCTTGCCGGACGACAGGTCATCCACGACCACCACGCGGAGCTCGTCGGCCAGCAGCGCGTCGACGAGATGCGATCCGATGAACCCTGCACCGCCCGTCACCACGACAGTGCGAGGGGTCACGCAGCTCGTCTCCCGGTCAGTCGCATCCGTCCGATGATATCGACCGTCAGACGGATCGAGCCGTTGCGGCCGCCTCGGCGACCAGGTGGACACGGGGCCCGTTGCCCGTGTCGCCGAGGTCCCGCCGGTACGTGACGCGGAAGCCCTCATCCGCGAGCATCTGCTCGAGCGCAGCCGGAGTCGGCCAGAACGAGTGGCTCAGGAGCCCGCTCTGCGTGTCCTCGAGCCCCAGCTCGCGGTAGAGCGAGCCACGGTAGCCCGCGAGCACGATGTGGTCGGTCGGACTTACGTGGGTCTCGAGAAAGAGGACGCGGACGTGCTGAGCGCAGCTGACGGAGGAGCAGCCACGGCTGGGCGAGGTGGTACAGCAGTCCGACGCAGAACGCAGCGTCGAAGCGCCCGAACGCACCGAGATCGGCGTCCTCGAGATCGACCTGCTCCACCCGAACGCGGTCCAGCAGCCCCAGCACATCGAGTGCCACCCGTGCGCGCCTCACGTTCTCCTCGCGCCCCTCGAGGCAGACGACGCGCTCGACCGATGGCCGCTCGACGAGCTGCGCCGAGTGCGCACCCTCGAACGATCCGAGCTCGAGGATGCTCGTCGGCGCGCCGACCAACCGGAAGAACTCGTCGACACGCCCGTCCTCGGCGCACGCTCGCATGCCACCGTAGGCACGGCCACCGATCTCGAATCGCGTCTCCCACGGCCCGACGGCGGCGAACGCGCGCTCGATGTCTGCGGGCTCGGCGATCAACCTAGTACGCGCCCTTCCCACGGATCACCGCGAACGGCGTGCGCAGCAGCACCGCGACGTCCATCCAGACCGACCAGTTCTCGAGGTAGTAGAAGTCGAGGCGCACCAGGTCGTCGAAGCTCAGGTTCGAGCGGCCCGAGATCTGCCACAGGCCCGTGATGCCCGGAAGCACCGCGTAGCGCTTGCGGTGCCAGTCGCTCAGGCGCTCGTAGTCGCGCACCGGCAGCGGCCGCGGGCCGACCAGGCTCATCTCGCCGCGCAGGACGTTGACGAGCTGCGGCAGCTCGTCCAGCGAGAAGCGCCGGATGAAGCGTCCGAAGCGCGTGACCCGCGGGTCGTCGCGCATCTTGAACATCGCGCCGTCCGCCTCGTTGTGCTCCTCGAGGCCGTCCTGCTGCTCGGACGCGTCCTGGTACATCGAGCGGAACTTGAGCATCGCGAACTCGCCCTCGCCGACGCCGATGCGCCTGTCGCGGAAGATCACCGGCCCCGGGCTGCCGGCGCGAACGATCAGCGCGATCCCTGCGAGCAGCGGTGAGGCGAGCACCAGCACGAACGTCGCGACGACGATGTCGAACGTACGCTTGACCGCCCACTCGAGGCCCGTGAGCACGGGCGGGCGCAGCTCCAGCAGGGGCACGACCTGGCCCGGCACGAAGCTGGCGCGCTGCAGCAGCAGCTCGGCGGTCGTCGGCACGAAGCGCAGCCGCGTCCGCGTGCTGCGACAGGCGTCGGCGAGCTCGAGCAACGCGGAGTCGGGCAGCTCGGCCCCTGCGAGCACGAGATCGTCCGGGCGCAGCTCTCGCACGAGTGCCGGAAGATCCGCGATCGCGCCGAGCTGGTCCAGCTCCTGGACACGGAGCGGGGCATCCGAGACGGTGCCGAGGATCTCGGGCTCGGGGCCGCCGAGCGGGCGCGCGAGCGCGGCGTATAGCTCGCCGAGGGCCTCGGCCCGGCCGGCCAGCAGCGTGCGCCGGCGCATCCCGAGCGAGCGCATCAGGCCCAGGGTGAGGCTGTCGTAGCTCGCCCGCAGCAGCGTGACGAAGAACACGGCGAGCAGGAACGTGACGAAGAAGGTGGCGTACGAGTTGAACTCGCGACCCGTGACGAGTGCGAACAGCGCGACGATCAGCGTCGAGAACGCGAGCGAGGCGATGATCACGGCGCCGCCCGGCCGCGACTCGCGCGAGCGGTACAGCCCGTTCTTCGCGAACACGAGCCCCACGATCAGCACGATGAACGGCAGCACATCGGCCTCGGAGCGCCAGAGGACGCCCCAGAACACGGGTGCGCCGCGGTACACCTGCTTCGAGACCAGCGCCACGTACAGCGCCAGCGTCACGGCGGTGAAGTCGATCGCGATCAGCCACGTGACGGACAACGCGCGGCGCATGCGCGACATGAGCAGCGTCGGGTCGATCCCCAGCCGTGCCGCGCGTACGTCCCTCGGGGGGGCCGACGCCGGCCGGCGGAGATCAGGAGCGGCCACGGTCGCCGATCCTAGTTGATTGCCAGACTTCGGCGGGTATCATCGCGCGACGTGGAGGGTCGGCGGATCCAGGCGCTCGCCGCCCTCGCGGTGTACGGCGCGGCCTCGTTCCTGCTGCTCGGTCTCGCGGTCGCCCGCGCCCCCGGCTCCTGGCTCGTCGGCGTCGGCGGCGACAGCGAGATCTTCGTCTGGTCGCTCGCCTGGTGGCCGCACGCCATCGCGAGCGGGATCGATCCCCTCGTCACGCACGCCATCTGGGCTCCCCTCGGCGTGAACCTTGCATGGGTGACTTCGGTTCCGGGTGCCGCGCTCCTCTTATGGCCGCTAACGGCCTCGTATGGCCCTGTCGCGGCCTACGACGTCGCGATCGTGGCCTGCCCTGCCCTCGCGGCCTTCGGTGCGTACCTGCTCGCACGCGCGCTCTGCGGCCGCTTCTGGCCGTCGCTGGCCGGCGGCTGGGTGTTCGGCTTCTCGAGCTACCTGCTCGGACAGTCGCTCGGCCACCTGCACGTGGCGCTGGTGTTCCCGATCCCGTTGCTGGCGCTGCAGCTCCTGCGTCACATCCGCGGCGAGATCACGGACCGGCGCCTCGTCGTGACATGCGGGCTGCTCGCCGCGCTGCTGCTGTCGTTCTCGACGGAGCTCACGCTGACCACCCTCGTCGCCGGCGTCCTGGCGCTCGGCGTGGCGCGGCTCTGCCTGGGCCCGGCGTTCGATCCCGCGCTGCGACGACTCCTGCGGCCACTCGCCGGCGCGGCGTTGCTGGCCGCGCTGCTCGTGTCGCCCCTGCTGGTGGCCGCGCTCAGCGGGTTCGAGACCGGACGCATCAACTCGCCGTTCGTCTTCTCGGCCGATCTCGCGAACCTCGTCGTCCCCACGAAGCTGACGCTCGTCGGCGGCGACCTCCTGCACCCGATCTCGGATCGTTTCCGCGGGAACCTCGCAGAGGACGGCGCCTACCTCGGGCTCCCGCTCCTCCTGCTCTGCGTGCTCGAGGCGCGTGAGACGTGGTCGCAGCGCGCCCGCCGGATCGCCCCGATCTGCGTGGCCGTCGCCCTCGTCTGCGCGCTCGGGCCCGTCCTGCGCATCGCGGGCGTGGCGGTGGCCCCGCTCCCGTGGCTGCCGCTCGCCTACATCCCGCCGTTCGAGAACATCCTGCCGGTGCGCCTCGTCGCCTACGCCGCGCTGGCTGCCGGGCTCTGCGTCGCCAGCTACCTCGCGCGCCGGGCGAGCCCGGCACGCGTGGCGCTCGCGCTGCTCGCGCTCGCCGCGCCGTTCCCCGCGCTCGCCGCCGACATCTGGCGCGCTCCCGCGCCGATTCCCGCGGCCGTGCGCGGTGCCGCCGTGTCGCGCATCCTCCGCCCCGGCGAGGTCGCGCTCGTCCTCCCGTTCGGCGGCCTCGGCCACGGGATGCTCTGGCAGGCCGAGGCGGGCTTCCGCTTCCGGCAGGCCGGGGGCTACCTGCGGCCGGATCCACCTGGCCCGTTCGCGCACGACCCCGCGGTCGAGGCGCTCCGTGCAGGCACGACGCCGAGCGAGGCGGACTTCCGCGCGTTCCTGCGTCGCAGCGGCGCGCGCACGATCCTCGTCGACCCGGCCTACCTGCCCGCCTACGCGGCCCTGCTCGACCCGCTCGGGATCAAGCCCGAGCGGGTCGAGGGACTCCTCGTCTACCGGCTGTAGTCGCCGGTCACTGCGCGGCGAGCGACTGGAAGACCGAGAACGACGGTTTGTGCTTGCCGTTGAAGAACTCGAGTCCGGACTGGAACCCGCCGCCGAACGCGCGACCGGCGATGTCCTCGTCCCGCACGAGGAACCAGACCAGCATCTTGACGCGGCCGGACTTCTTGAAGGTCGCCACGCTCTGACTCAGCTGTTTCGCCTGCGTCGCGAGGCTGACGCCCTGCCACTTGTCGGGCGGGTTCGTCTGCGCACCGAACTCGGTCACCCAGACGAGGATCTTGCGGCCGGGGAACGCCTTGTTCAGAGCCGCGTACAGCCGGGGCATGCCCTGCACGTCGACGTTGTCGCCCTTGTACGGCTGCGGGTTCTGGCTCTGGTTGCGGTAGGGATGATGCGACCACACGTCGAGCGAGACCGGCTTCTTCACCAGATCGCGCAGGAACGCGAGCGGCGCGAATCCCGGCACCGAGGCGCACGGTCCCTTGCCGTACGGCGCGGTGGCGCCTCCCGCGACGCTCTCCTGGACGCCCGCGGCGGTGCCAGCGGCATGCACGCCGCGGTAGATCGCGTTCAGGATGCCGCGGTAGATCGTCGGAGACGAGGGCACCCATGTCTTGCCGAAGCAGAACGGGTCGCCCACGATCTTCTTCGTGCCGATCGCCGTCCACTGCGGGACGAGATGCTGTGCCAGGTTCGGCTCGTTCCAGGCCTCCCAGCGCACGACCTTCGGCAGGGTCGCGCCGGACGCGTCGACGTGCGTGCCGTTGTAGCGATCGGCGGCCGCGTAGGCGAAGTCCTGCAGGTCGAGCATGCGCTTCGGCGCCTTCAGGCCTCCGCCCCCGCCGCCGGCCCAGGCCGGGGTCGAGACGATCGTCAGCAGCACCGGCACCTGCAGCGTGTTCATCTGCTTGACGACCGCGTCGACCCTGGACCAGTCGTACGCGGGATCGTCGGAGTTCCGGGCCTGCGCCGGCCGCCGCTTCGCGATCTGCGACCAGAAGATCGTGAAGCGGAAGACCTGGGGTGCGAGCGCCTCGATGTCAGGAGTGACCGCGGCGTTGTTGCCGAGGATCTGGGCGTTGTCCTCGATGCCCAGGAGAAACGGTGTCGCAGCGGACCTCGCCTTCGCCTTGCCGCCCGCGTCGGCGGCCGAGGCGGCCGCAACGACACCGAGCACACACGCGAGGGTCAGCCCGCACGCAGCCAGCACGCGGCGCATCACGCTCCCACCACCCGTCCGACGAGGTCGGCCCGGGTCGACCGGTCGAGCAGCAGCCTGAGTCCCTCGGCGAGCTCGATGTGCGGCTCCCAGCCGAGCAGCTCTCGCGCACGGGAGATGTCGGGGCGGCGCTGCTGCGGGTCGTTGACCGGGAGCGCCTCGAACACGATCTCGGAGGTCGAGCCGGTCGCTGCGAGCACCTGGTGGGCCAGCTCGAGCAGGGTGAACTCGCTCGGATTCCCGATGTTCACCGGCTCGTGCTCGCTCGACTCGCTGAGCGCCACGATGCCCGCGATCAGATCGGAGACGTAGCAGAAGCTGCGCGTCTGGCTGCCATCGCCGAACACGGTGAGCTGCTTGCCCTCGAGCGCCTGGCGCACGAAGGTCGGGATCGCCCGTCCGTCGTGCGCGCGCATGCGAGGCCCGTACGTGTTGAAGATGCGCACGATCGCGGTGTCCACGCCCTGCTGGCGGTGGTAGGCCATGGTCATCGCCTCGGCGTAGCGCTTCGCCTCGTCGTACACCCCGCGCGGGCCGATCGGGTTGACGTTGCCCCAGTAGCTCTCGGGCTGCGGGTGGATGAGCGGATCGCCGTAGACCTCGCTCGTGGACGCGATCAGGAAGCGCGCACGATGGCGCTTGGCGAGCCCGAGCGCGTTGTGCGTGCCGTACGCGCCGACCTTCAGCGTGTGCAGCGGCAGACGCAGGTAGTCGATCGGGCTTGCGGGAGAGGCCAGGTGGAACACGTTGTCCACCGGCTCGGTGACCTCGAGGTGCGTGACGAGGTCGTGCTGCACGAACACGAAGTCATCGCGGCGAAGATGCTCGATGTTGGTGAGTGAGCCGGTGTCGAGGTTGTCGACGCACAGCACGCGATCGCCGCGCTCGAGCAGTGCATCACATAGGTGGGAGCCGAGGAAGCCGGCCCCTCCGGTCACGACGGAGGTAGGCATCGTCCGGGGGAACCTTTCGGTCGGGGCGCCGACGGTCGGGCCAGCGCCAGTCGAAGCGCCCCATCGTAGAGGGCCTCGTCTGCGGATCCCTCCGAGTTCACCGGATCCTTACGGGATCCTTCCGTCGCCCCGACGGTTCGGTACGAAGAAACGCCGCCTCGCTCTTGAGTTACATCGGGTGCCTGCCGATGTCGATCGAAGCATCGACCCGAGGAGAACGGACACCATGAGCAATGCCGCGCTGGAGCAACTCGTCGACGAGGTCAGGGATCTGCCGCTGACCGTGTCCGACGTGCTGGCCCAGGTCATCACCGAGTGCGACAACGCGGATGCCTCCGTCTCGAGCCTGGCCCGCATCATGGCCGGCGACCAGGCGCTCGCCGCGATGGTCCTCAAGCTCGCGAACTCGGCCTACTACGGCTACGCCCGCAGGATCGAGTCGCTGCCCGATGCCGTCGTGCTGCTCGGATTCGCGTCGGTCAAGAACCTTGCGATCACCGCATCGATCACGCGACTCCTCGCGACCGATCAGGACGACCTGTCCGAGATCCGGCGCGGCATCTTCGACCACTCGCTGTGCACGGCAGTCTGCGCGCGGATCCTCGGCCGCACGCGCCGCGTCTCGGGCGAGAAGGCGTTCGTCGCGGGCCTGCTGCACGACCTCGGCCTGATCGTCCTCGTCTGCTACGCCAAGGATCGCTTCCGCCAGCTGTACGCGCTCGCCAGCGAGCGCGGAGTCCCGCTCGAGGACGTGGAGCTCGAGGTGCTCGGGTTCACGAACGCGTCGCTCGGCTCCGCCGTCGCCGCCGAGTGGCAGTTCCCCCCGGGCCTGTGCGACGCCCTCGCACACCAGCACGAGCCGTCCTCCGCAGAGGCCGACCCGCTGCTCGCCCGCACCGTGCACCTCGCCGACTGGCTCGCCAAGCGTCTCGCGATCGGCTTCATCGGCCCCGCGGTGCGCGAGGAGCCCGACGCGACCGCCGCGTCGGAGTTCGCGATCACGCCGGCATCGCTGGCCCGCTTCGAGTCCGAGGCCCTCGCCGAGTTCGAGGAAGGCCAGTCGCTGCGGGCACTCGGCAAGGCCGCGTAGCACCCACGCGGTCCCCGTAGGATCGGTCGTCAACGAGACGGTCGATCGAGGGGGCTTGCGTGCTGTTCATGGTCGTCGAGCGGTTCAAGGATCGCGATCCCAGGCCGGTGTACCGGCACCTGCAGGATGCCGGTCGCGGCATGCCGGAGGGCCTGCGCTACATCGACAGCTGGGTCGAGCCGAGCTTCGAGCGCTGCTTCCAGCTCATGGAGTGCGATGACGCGAGCCTGCTGCAGCAGTGGGTGCTCCACTGGGGTGTGCTCGCCGAGTTCGAGATCGTCCCGGTCGTGACGTCGGCCGAGACGCGGGCAACCGTCGAGCCGTTCCTCTAGACCCCTGCGGACGGCTTGGGCGGCTCCGGCGCGGACGGGCTCACCGGCCACGCCGCGTAGCTCGCGATCGCGAGCAGCACCCCGACGATCAGGCCCAGGATGATCGCGACGGCGAAGCCCGCACGCTTCGAGGCCGCGGTCGTCTGCGTCGCGACCGCGCGGGTGACCGTCGACGGCATCTCGATCTTCTTGACCTGCGCGAGCGTCTGCACGTCCTCGGCGTGCTGCGACTGAAGCTGGCTCTGCCTCGTCTCGATCGTGTTCAGGAGCCCGATCGCGAGGTTCGTGGCAAGGGCGTTCTGCGTCGTTCCCGGCCCCTTGAGGATCTGCTGGTAGCTCGCAACCGCGACCTTCTCGCGGGTGGCCAGCACCTTGAGCTGGCTCGCCTCCTGGTTCACGAGCGTCTGGACCGCGGTGAGGCGGGCGCGCTGGTACGGGCTGACCAGGAACACGAACTGCTGCGCGAGCCGGTTCGCGGCGTCGGCGACCTTCGTCTTCCACGGGCCGCTCACGATCACGGCGACGAGCGGCGTGAAGTTGACCTTGGCGTTCGGCTGGCCGACCGGCTGCGTGGAGATCGCCGCCTTGAGTTGGCCGGGACGCAGGCCGACCTTGCCGGCGACGCGCTTGACGACGACGTCCTGCTTGAGCAGCGTCCCCGCCGCGCTCGGATTGGTGCCGAGCGACGCCGCGATCGGCGAGTTCGTCGACGTGTACGGCTGACCCTCGTTGACGATCGCACGCGCCGTCCACTGCTTCTTGCCGCCGCCGGCGCCCAGCAGCGCGATGATGATCGCGACGAGCACGCACGCCGCCACGATGTACCAGCGGGCCAGGACGCGATGGGTCCAGCGGCCCAGGTCGATCTCGACGTCGGAGGAGGGCACGGCGCCGGACACTAGACGATCGGTGTCAAGACACGGTTGAGATTTCGCTCTCGGTGGACAGCGGCTCGTAGCCGCCGCCCCGCTCGACGAGCGCGACGTGCGACAGGTAGCGCGTCATCACCACGCCGGCCCGGTAGGCGCCGAGGCGCGGCTCGATCCGCTCGCCCCGTGCGAGCGCCAGGACGAGCGACGGGTAGGCGCCGCCGGCAGCGAGCGGCAGCGGGAACGCCCCGCCGAAGCGCGGGTTGACGTCGGTCACCTCGTGGCGGCCGTGGGCCGTTCGGAAGCACTGGATCGTGGCCGGACCGCGGATCGGAAGCACCTCGGCGACGAGCGCGCCGAACGCGACCAGCTCGGGATCGTCCAGGGTGCTGCCCTTGATCGACTCGCCGCCCTTCGACTCGATCATCGAGCGGGGGATCGCAGCCAGGCAGCGCCCGTCGAGGTCGCTCAGCACGTCGATCGAGAACTCCTCGCCGACGCAGACCTCCTGCACCATCGACGGCACCGGCGTGTAGCCGAGGAAGAACTCGAGCTCCTGCGCGTCCTTGCAGCGGTAGATGTCGCGCGAGCCGAAGCCGCGTCGCGACTTCACGAGCACCGGAAACCGCAGCTCGTCGTATGGCGGCAGATCCTCGGGCAGCCACGTGCGCGGGGATGGGATGCCGTTCGCATCGAAGAACCGCGCCGCCGCATGCTTGTCGGCGCAGCGATCGCAGACCTCGGGACCCGAGGCGACCACGGTGGCGCCCGCCTCGGCGAACGCCTCGCGCTGCTCGCTCAGGATGCGCTGGTCGAGATCGGTCAGCGGCAGCACGGCCCGCAGCGCGTGCTCCCGGACCAGCTCGAGCAGCGTCGGGATGTAGCCGGGGTCGGACACCGGGGGGACGAGAGCCCTCGCGTCGGCGGCGTACAGCGCCGGCGACAGCGGGTTCAGGTCACAGGCAACGGTGACCCCGCCGCGACCCTCCTCAGCGAGTGCCTCGCGGAACGCCTCGACCATGTCGACGCGCTGACCCGCGCAGGTGAGGAGCACACTGGTCGGCTGCACGATCGCGGATCATGGCATAGCGGTCTCGTCCACCGGACCCGACACCAGCTCGCGGCCGGACAAACCGACCCGCGCCAGCGCGATCGCACCGAGCGGAAGGGTCGGCAGGATGTTCACCGCGTGCAGCACGAGCGCGAAGCTCAGCGCGAGCGCGCCCGGCACGCCGTATGCCGTCAGCGACGCCTTCGCCGCGACCTCGAAGACGCCGATCGACGCGGCCGACGACGGCACGACCATCGCGAGGTTCGTCGCCAGCAGTGCAAGCACCGCCGCCTCCCATGGCGCGCCCGTGTCGAACATGGACAGCACGAAGTAGTTCGAGAGCGCCAGGGCGATCCAGCTCGCGAGCGACCAGCCCATCACGATCGCGGCCACGCGCTTGTCGTGCAGCGAGTCGATCCCGGCGCGGAGCGACGCGACGGTCCGCTCACCGCGCGCCCCGCCGATCACGGGCAGCCGCCGCATGAGCCTGTCCACGAGCGAGCGGACGCGGCCGGATGCGACTCCGAGCAGGATGACCGCGATCACGACGAAGATCACCGCGACGGCGATCCACAGGTTCCGGCGCAGCGAGCCGGCGGGAACCAGCGGCAACGTCACCGCCGCGATCAGCCCGAGGGCTGCGAGGTCGAACACGCGCTCGACCACGATCGTCGTGAGCACCTGCGTACGCCGCAGCCCCGTCTCGCGCGAGAGCGCGGCCATGCGCGCGATCTCACCGAGCCGCGCCGGCAGGACGTTGTTCGCGAACAGCCCGAGGACGAGCGCCCAGAACGTCGCCATGAACCCGGGCCGTTCCGCGATCGGGAACATCGCCCGCCAGCGCTCGACGCGGAACACGATCGCCGCGCCGAGCGCGACGAACGCAGGCACGAGGTACCAGTAGTTCGCCTCCTGCAGCGCCTGCCAGACCTCGTGCAGCGAGACGTGTCGCAGCGCGAGCCAGGCCGCGCCGATCGAGATCGCGAGGCCGAGCAGCCCGCCAGAAACCCTCCCGCGGGACAGCCCCATCAGTCCTTGAAGCGGTACTTGACGAGGGCGAATAGTGCGGGGAAGCCGTCGCGCCAGGTGATCTTCTTGCCCTCCGCGTAGCTGCGCCCGTAGTAGGCGATCGGCACCTCGTAGACACGGAAGCCGCCGCGACAGATCTTCGCCGTCAGCTCGGGCTCGATCCGGAAGTCCGACTCGCGGAGCGGCTCGATCGCGCGCAGCACCTCGAGCGTGAACGCCTTGTAGCCGGTCTCCATGTCGCTGAGCGTCGTGTTGTAGAGCACGTTGGTGACGAGGCTGAGCGCCTTGTTGCCGACCTTGTGCCAGAAGAGGTGGACGCGCTGCGGGCGGCCGCCGATCAGGCGCGAGCCGTACACGACGTCGGCGTGGCCCGCGAGGATCGGCTGGATCAGGGCAGGAATCTCGGCCGGGTCGTACTCGAGGTCGGCGTCCTGGACGACGACCACCCGGCCCCGCGCCAGCGAGAACCCGGTGCGCAGGGCGGCGCCCTTCCCCTGGTTCCGATCGTGGCGGCGGAACTCGACGCCCTCGAGCCCCTGGACGAGCGCGGCCGTACGGTCGCGCGAGCAGTCGTCGACCACGATGATCTGCACCGAGAACGGGAGCTCGCGGACACGCTCGATGACGCGGAGGATCGTGTCCTCCTCGTCGAAGGCGGGGATCACCACGGTCAGATCGGGGCGCTCATCGCTCATGGCGCGCGCCAGCCCCCGGTGTCGCTGCGATACACCACCCCGGGACGTGCAAGCACGGCGGCGGTGCGCAGCAGGATGCGCAGGTCGAGCGCGAGCGAGCGATGCTCGACGTACCAGACGTCGAGCTCGATCCGCTCGGGCCACGAGAGCGACGCGCGGCCGTTGACCTGCGCCCACCCGGTGAGGCCGGGTCGGACGTCGAGCCGCCGCCGCTGTCGTTCGTCGTAGCGCTCCACCTGGTAGGCGAGCGTCGGTCGGGGGCCGACGAGGCTCATGTCACCGACGAGCACGTTCCAGAGCTGCGGCAGCTCGTCGATCGAGGCGCCGCGCAGGAGCCGACCGACCCGCGTGATGCGGGAGTCGCCGCGGTCGACCGCGTACCCCGCGCCCTTGCCCTCCGCACCGACGACCATCGTGCGCAGCTTGACCACCGTGAAGGTGCTGCCGGCGATGCCGACGCGCTCCTGGCGGAAGAACACCGGCCCGCCGTCCTCGAGGCGCACGGCAAGCGCCGAGGCCGCCAGGATCGGGGCGCTGAGCGCCAGGCCGATGCCTGCGCCGACGACGTCCAGCGCGCGTTTGGCTCGCCAGTACGTCGCGCTCACCGCGTGCCCTCCGCCTTCTCCCAGACCGGCGGCACACCCCGCGTCACGACCTCGCCGAGCGCGATCAGGGTCGCGGCTGTCACGAGCAGGTAGTAGTGCGGCACGGCGAGGAGGCGGATGCGGCCGCCGGCGAGCCGCGATCCCAGCGCCGCGAGCAGCAACAGCACCTGGGCGCCGAGCACCCACCAGTACACGCCGCCTCGCACGAGGGCGAGCGGGATCGACGTGGCGAGCAGCAGCACGTGCAGCAGCCCGCTCGCGTACCGCAGCAGACGGTGCGACACCATCTCGACCCAGTAGAGCGGCCCGAGCGCCCGCAGGCCGAACATCCTGCCCTCCAGCACGAGCACCCAGCAGTGGCCGAACATCCGCACCTTGCGGTGGAACTCGTCCTCGAGGTCGGTCGTCATCTTCTCCCAGGCGACCGCGTCGGACGCGTACACCGCACGGCGCCCGCGCTTCACCATGAGGTACGGGAAGGAGAGGTCGTGGCCGAACCGCGGATCCACCTCCTCGTAGCTCTCGCGG
Source organism: uncultured Actinomycetes bacterium (assembly GCA_963717155.1). Taxonomy (GTDB): domain Bacteria; phylum Actinomycetota; class Thermoleophilia; order Gaiellales; family JALYLC01. The sequence goes on along the minus strand of OY970326.1, from coordinate 4,454,318 downwards.
CGCACGGCGTAGATCGAGCCGTTGCCGCCGGTCACCGAGTGCATCCTCGACTCGCGAGCGCGCAGCCATAGCTCGTAGCGCCAGTACAGACCCTCCTGGTTGGTGCCCTCGGGGCTGCGCAGGCGCAACCGGCCGCAGACGTATGCCACCTCCGGGTCGCCGAACACGCGGACGAGGCGGGTGAGCGCGTCCGGGTCCCAGCTGCAGTTCGCGTCCGAGAACGCGAGGATGTCGGAGTCGAGGCCGCGCACGGTGACGTTCTGCGCGTTGACCTTGCCTCCTCGCGGACACACCGACAGCTCGACGCCGCGGTCGGCGAAGCCCCGCACGATCTCGTCGGTGCGGTCGCTCGAGGCGTCCGATGCGACGATGATCCGCAGGCGGTCGCGCGGGTAGTCGAGCGCGAGCGCGTTCTCGAGCTTCGCCTCGATCACGTCCTCCTCGTTGTAGGCCGCGATCACGAGGGCCACCGTCGGCAGCCCATCGTCGGCGTGCACCTTCCGCGGGAAGAGGCGGGCGACCAGGGCGGCGAGCAGGGGATAGCCGACGTGCGTCCACACGAGGAGCGCGAGGGACGCCCACAGCACGACAGCGAGGATGGTCACCGCCGATACCGTAGCGACGGCCGTCTCACGCGCCGGCCAGGAGCGCGTCGACGTCGCGCGCCGCGAGCCACCTGAGGGCCTCTCGGTACCCGCGGTCGCGCGGCGCGCGCAGCACGAGGCCGGCGAGCAGGATCAGCCTGACCGCTCGGGCGGCGGCAGGCCCGGAGTGCTTGTGCAGGTAGCGCACGTGGCTGCGCAGCTGCTCGCGGAACGCGGGGCCCGGAGAGCCAGCCGCCACTGCTCCCCACAGGTGCACGGCGCCGGCTGCGGGGTCGAACCAGGTCTCGCCGCCCTCGTCCGCCAGCCGGCGCAGCAGATCGACCTCCTCCGAGTAGAGGAAGAACGACTCGTCGAAGCCGCCGGCGCCGCGCAGCGGGGCTCCGCGCACGAGCAGGCAGGCGCCCGTCAGCCAGTCGACCGGCCGCGCGCGGTCGTGATCGAAGCCGCCGCAGTAGAAGCCGTTCAGGAGCGGCGAGCGGCGGCGGAGCGTGCGCAGGCCGAGGTACTCGGTCGCGACGCGGTAGACCGACGGAAAGCCCCTGCACGAGCGCTGCAGTCGCCCATCGCCGTAGCGCAGGCGCGGGCCGACCGCGACGGCGCTCGGGTGCGTCTCGAGGAAGTGCACGAGCTCGCCGAGGCAACCCTCGTCGATGAAGGCGTCGGGGTTCAGGAGCATCACGAAGCGCCCCCGCGAGCGTGCGATTCCCCGGTTGTTCGCGGTGCCGAAACCGAGGTTCGCACCCGTCTCGACGAGCTGCACGTCGGGACGCTCGCGCCGCAGCCACTCGGCCGGGCCGCCCGGAGCGCCGGAGTCGACGACGATGATCTCCCGGGTCGGCGGCGAGGGATCCCGCTCGACGGCCCGGACCGCACGCTGCACGAGATCGCCGCCGCCGTGGGCGACGATCACGACCGACACGTCGGGTCTCATGCCGGTGCGACCCCGTGGGCGAGCTTCACCGGAACGGGCTTCGGCTCGGGCGCAGGCGCGTACAGCTCGGCCGCCGTCACGATCACGAGGACGAGCGCGTAGAAGTAGTAGAACTGCATCGTCAGGTAGAAGACGTTCGCGGCCATCGTGCCGAGCAACGCCGCGAGCAGGCCGTCGGCCAGCGGTCCCGCGCGCGCCTCGTCGGGATCGCCCGCGCGTGCGAGCAGGCGCGCCGCACGGCGCAGCACGGCCAGGCGCACGAGCAGCCAGATCAGGAACAGCCCGAACGCCGCGGTCCCGATCAGGCCGGTCTCGGCGATCAGCGCGACGTAGAAGCTGTGCGGCCCCCAGTCCGTGCGACCGGTCTGGAACTCGTAGTAGACCGAGAAGGTGTTGAGCCCGAGGCCGAGCAGCGGATGCTCGTCGAGCACCGGTGGCACGAGCGCGAAGATCTGGTAGTGGACCTGCGCCGAGCGGTCCGAGACCGTGGCGCGTGTCCGGATCACCGTGCGGACGTAGTGCGAGGAGGAGGCGACGACGCCGACGACCACGAGGCCGCAGATCACCGGCACCACGAGCTTCGGCGAGAAGAGCTTGCGGCGAAGCGGCACCGCGAGCACCAGCAGGCCGACTCCGAGACCCAGGAAGCCGGAGCGAGACAGCGTGAGGATCTCGACGCCGAAGCAGAAGGCGATCACGCCGGCCAGTGCGAGACCCTTGCGATCGTGGACGCCGAGGCGCAGCGAGAACGGCAGCAGGATCAGGATCGGGAGGATCATCATGATCCCGAGGTGGTTCGGGTCGAGGGCGAGCGCGTTGACCCGGAAGACGCCGAGCGAGACGAAGCTGCCGCCCTGCACGCCGGTCGCCTGCCCGAACACGTTGATGCCGCCGACGCCGCCCTGGCCCTGCGTCAGTGGCCCGACGACCACCTTGTCGAGGTTGACACCCGCGCCGACTTTCGCGAGCAGCTGCAGCACCCCGTAGACGCCGTTCAGCGCGATGCCGCCGCACAGCGCACCGACGGCGACCAGGTGGAAGCGTTTGCCGCGGCGCACGATGTGCGCGACGCCGGTGATCAGGAACGCGAAGTGGACGAGGTACTTCGTCATGCCCTTCGCGTACTGGTCGAGCGCGTCGCGCGTGCCGAGGTCGAAGAAGCCGAGCAGGAACACGACCTCGAGCGCGAACAGCACCACGAGCAGCGCCGCCGCACCTCGCGGAAGGCTCCAGTCGCGCCGGACGAGCCGGTCCCACGCGAACACGATCAGGAAGAGGATCGCGAGGATGTCCTCGAGCGCGACCTGGCCCGCGAACTGCCAGTGGATCTTCGCCCACGTCGTGACCGTGAGGGTCGCGAGCAGGAGGACGTCGAGGGCACGGCTGCGGGCGCGGGGCGTCACGGGCGGGATCGTCGCACGACCCGCCGGGCCCCGCGCAGAACGGGAGCCGTCACGAGGCCGCCGGCCGAGATGAGCGTCGGCAGCGGGTCGCGCAGGTCGAACGTCGCCTCGATCACGTCGCCGCCGGTGAACGGGTCGAGCGCAGCGCGAACCCCGCCGCCCTCCGCGTGCGATGCGCGCAGGTGCGCGACGGCCGCCACCCAGCGGCGTCCGTCGTGCTCGCGGCCCGATCGGACCGGCGCAGGCGGGCGTCCGAGCGTGTCCTCGTATGCGATTCGGGGCAGGTCGACGCCGCAGGCACGCGCCAGGCCATGCCACTGCCAGAGCCTCGGGTTGACCTCCATCAGGCGCAGCTCGCCATCGTGCGCGTCCTGCCGGAACTCGGTCTGCGCGATGCCCCGGTAGCCCAGCTCGTCGAGCAGCGCGAGCGCCTGCTCGACGGCGTCGTCGCGCCAGCGCGCCTCGCCGACCCGGCAGGTTCCGAAGCCGCGGGGCATCTGCAGGAGCTTGCGTCCGCAGAAGATGCCGAGCGCGTGCCCGTCCGCGTCCGTGTACGTCCCCACCGTCCACAGGCTCGAGTCGTCGCCGGGCACGACCTCCTGCAGCATGGGCTCCGACCCCGCCGCCGCGTCGAAGGCGGCGAGCAGCGCATCCGGCCCATCGCAGACCAGCGCCGGCCGCCCGAACCGGCGCTTGAACGGCAGCGGATCCGACGGCTTGACGATCGCCGGGTAGCGGAGCTCGCCCGCGACGCGTTCGGCCTCGGCGCGGTCGGCGGGATACGCGGTGCGCGGAGTGGCGACCCCGGCGCGGGCCGCCGCCTCGTACTGGTGACGCTTGTGCTGCAGCGGCCCCACGACGTCCCAGCCGGAGCCGGGAACCGTGTAGGCAGCCAGCCGCTCGGCGTTCCGCCCGAGCGCCGCGAGCGGCGCGTCGTGGGTCGGGAAGACGACGGCCGGCTCGCCGAAGTGCCGCTCGGCGAGGTCGGCGAGGAACGCGACGTAGCCGTCCTCGTCAAGAGCCGGGTCGGGCGAGAGGATGCCGACCGCGGTGCGCGAGCGCAGGCCGAGCGCTCCGGGACGGTGGTCGATCGCGATCACGCAGGCGCCGGCGGCGTGCAGCGAGCGACAGGCGGCGAGTCCGTTCACGAACGAGACGTCGAGCACCACCGCGGGTGGTCGCAGGCTGCGCGCGAGCTCGCGCCTGAGCCGGCGCGTGGGGTCGCGGCGGCTCACCTGGCAGGCAGCCGAACGGTGACGGTCCGCGACCCGTTTCCGGCGCCGTCGAACGCCTGCACGCGGAAGACGCCCGGACCTTGCAGGTCGAGCGTCGCGAGCCCGCCGACGAACGTCAGCGGCAGGCGCTGGTCCACCGGGAACACGTCGGCGCCGCCCTCGCGGTGCACGACCGCGTAGCCACCGCCGGTGCCGGCGTCGCGGACCGACACCGCGATGCTCGCTCCCGTGGCCGAGCCCGCGGCGCGACGCGCTGCGGCACCTCCGGCGGCGACGACCGGGGCCGTGTTGTCGACGACGAACGGGAGCGCGAGCGTGCCCACGTTGCCGGACATGTCGGTCACGCGAACGTCCAGCTCGTGGGGGCCGTCCGTGAGCAGCCGGGTGTCGATCCTGGGCTCCGCAAGGCTCGGAGCGAGCGCGACGCCATCGAGCGTCATGGTCTCCGAGTCGATCGTGCCTGCCTCGATCACCTGCAGCCGGGGGTGGATGATCCCGTGGACGCTCTCACCGGGCGCCGGCCAGACGGGACGCACGACGGGAGCGGTCAGGTCGAGCCGCAGCCGGCCGTAGCCCGACTCGTTGTCGGGGCCCGGCGGGCCGACGTCGAGCGCGCTCGACTCCAGCTCGGCCGTGATCGCGGCAGGGTCGCTCGGCTGCCCGGCCGCGCGGTCGCGCTCGATCAGCAGCGCGGCTGCGCCGGCGACGTGCGGCGCCGATGCCGACGTCCCGACCATCGCGAGGCCCGGAGACACGGTCGTCGAGGCCGGGGCGATCAGCTCGGGCTTGAGGCGTCCATCCTCGGTCGGGCCCTGCGAGGAGTACGGGGCGAGCGCGCCGGTCGACCAGTCGAACGCCCCGACCGCCAGCGCACCCGACGCGTCGCCAGGGGTCGGCACGCTGCCGGCGACGACGGGCTGCTCGAGATCGACGCCCCCGATGAAGACGTTGAACTGGCAGACCGCGCCTGCCGTCAGGAGGCGGGCGCGCAGCTCGTACGTGCCCGCGACTCCCGACGTCCACGAGACGATCTCGAGCGGACGGGTCGCGTCGCGCAGCCCCTGCGCGACCGGCACGACGTCGCCGCCCCCTGCCTGCGTGATGTCGAGCTCGTACGAGACCGATCCCGCAGCCGAGGGAAGGCCGTCGACGGTGCACGCCGACCACTGCAGGGTCGCCCCCATGCCCGTGTTGGCCGGGATCGAGAACTTCAGTCCGTCCGCATCGGTCATGTCGGCGAACGTGTCGCCGTCGAGGTCTCCGGCTCTGCCGGACCAGTGCCTGCGCGCGTAGTTGCCGACGCTGTTGACCCACAGGATGCCCGCGGCGTGCGCGGCGTCGACGGCGCGAGCGGTCTCGCCGGTACCGTCGAACGGGCCATCGAGGAAGCTGTTCGAGTGGACGATGATGTCGACCCGCGGATGACCGTCGGGGCCGTGCACGAGCCAGTCGACGGCCTGCTCGAACTCGAGCTCCGTGTGGTAGTTGACAAGCGTCAGCGTGGCGTCGGGCGCCATGTCGTGCACGACCTCGGCGACCGACTCGCCGTGGCTCGTCGGAGTGTCGGACGATGAGAGCCCCGCGATCTCCGGTTGGCCGGTCGTACGATCGAAGCTCTGGACCGCGTCGATGCCGCTCGCCGTCGGCAGCTCGGTTCCGAGCTTCGAGCGCCAGCGCGTGCCGAAGCCCAGGTCGAGCACGGCGATCTTCACCCCGGTGCCTCGCAGGCCCTCTGCCTGCAGGACGTCGGCACCGGTGCGATACACGCCCTGCGAGATGATCGTGTCGGCCCAGCCGACCGACACCGGCCCTGCCCCGCGAACGCCCGCGCTCTTCCGCACCGCCGACAGCCTGGCCCGCGGCAGCCGCACCTGCAGCGTGCGGCCGAGGCGCAGCGTCACACGCCCGCCGTAGCGGTGGACGGCTGCAATCGCGCGCGCCTCCTGGCCCTTGCGCGCCACGACCTCGAAGGTGCGCGGCGCGGCAGCGGCGGCAGAGGCGGGCACGATCGCGAGGGCGGCGAGGGCCGCGAGGCACAGGCGCGAACGGCGCATCGAGGCTTACAGGGTAGGCGAGCGGTCACTCGGCACGAGATTCTCGTGACGTCCGGCGAGCGCCCGCCGCACGAGAACCGCACCACCGAGGAGCGCCGTCAGCACGCCGATCGCGAAGAACGCGAGCCCGAGCACGAACGCGTCCTCGCGCCTGACCGCGACTCCGGCGAGCACGACGACGAACGTCGCCTCGCGCAGCCCGACGCCGTTCAGCGAGACCGGGACGATCGTCACGAGGAACAGCACGGGACACAGCAGGAGCAGCGTCCCGAAGCTGATCGAGAGTCCCATCCCGTGCGCCAGGATCGCCACGACGATCACACGGAGGAGCTGGGCGACGCAGGCCAGGATGAACACCCAGGTCAGCGCGCGCGGATGCCCCCGGTACGCGTGCAGCGCGTCGTACAGCGCCCGCGCCGGCTTTTCGACTCGCAGACGCCGTGCGAGCGGACGCAGCGGTCGCAGACCCCGACGAGCCCGCCGCGAGAACAGGATCGCGAGGCTGAGGGCGCAGACGAGGCCGACCGCGAGCTCGATCGCGAGCACTGTCGACCCGCCGATGCCGCCGCCACCCGCGGCTGCTCCGGCCGCGGCGAGCACGACGAGGGCGCCCGTCCCGACGATCTTGTCCACCAGCACCGACGAGATCGCCTCGGCACGCGCCCCGGTGCGCCGGGACAGGTCGATCGCCCGCACCGCGTCGCCGCCGACGGCGGTCGGCAGCACCTGGCCGAGCAACAGTGCGACGAGCGTCGTCTCGAGCAGCCAGCCGAACCCGGGCTCGTGTCGGCCGCGTGCGACGAGCAGCACGCGCCAGCGCTCGGTCATCACGAGCACGGCGAGCAGGTTCACCGCGAGGGCCGCGAAGAACCAGCCCGCCGAGAGCGCGGTGATGGCCTCCCACAGGCGGTGTGGACTCGCCTGCCACAGGACCGCCGCGAGCAAGAGCACGGAGAGACCGACCTGGAGCGCGATGCGCCCGGCGCGATGCATGGTGCGGGTCAGCCGACGAGCCGCGCGTGCGCGTCGCGCAGCACGCCGATGACGTCGTCGATGTCGTCAAGTGTGTGCGCGGGCGAGAGCGGCAGCGACAGCACCTCGCGCGCGGCGAGCTCGGCGTGCGGCAGGCGAAGCTCGGGATTGCGCGCCCGGTACCAGGTCAGCTCGTGGACCGCGAGGAAGTGCAGGCCCGACCCGATCTCGGCCTCGCGCAGCGCCTCGGCGTACGCGTCGCGGTCTGCCCCCGCGATCGCCGGATCGATGCGTACGACGTACAGGTGGTTGGCGTGCACCGCGCCGGGCCCGAGCCGGCGACCGACCGGGGTGATCCCCGCCAGGCCGACGAGACCCTCGTCGTAGCGCGCCGTCTGGGCGGCGCGGCTCGCGTGGTGCTCGTCGATGCGGTGCAGCTGTCCGAGCGCGACGCCGGCGTGGAGGTCCGAGAGGTTGTACTTGTAGCCCGGCTCGACGACGTCGTAGCGGCCAGGCCCCTGGCGCTTGTAGCGTTTCCAGGCGTCGCGGTCGAGACCGTGCAGCCGCAGCGAACGCACCCGATCGGCGAACTCGTCGTCGCGGAGCGTCAACATGCCCCCCTCGCCCGCGGCGAGGTTCTTGTTCGCGTAGAACGAGAAGCAGGTCGCATCGCCGATCGCGCCGACCTTGCGACCGCCGTCGGCGCGTGTCTCCACCGCATGCGCGGCATCCTCGATCATGGCGAGGCCATGCACGTCGGCCGTCGCGAGCAGCTCGTCCATCGCGCACGGCTGCCCTGCGTAGTGGACGGGCATGATCGCGCGGCTCCTGGTCGTCACGCGGGCTGCGACCTCGTCGGGGTCGATGCACAGCGTGACCGGATCGACGTCGCAGAACACCGGCTTCGCGCCGGTCTGGACGATCACGTTCGCGGTGGCAGGCCAGGTCAGCGGGGTCGTCAGCACCTCGTCGCCTGCGCCGATCCCGAGCGCGACGAGCGCCAGGTGCATCGCGGTCGTACAGGACGAGGCCGCGAACGCATGCTCGACACCGCAGTAGGCGGCGAACTCCTGCTCGAGCTGCGCCGCGAACGGTCCGGACGTGAGCCATCCGGTCTCGAGCGAGTGCAGCACGTTCGCACGCTCCTCGTCACCGAACGCGGGCGGAGCGAAACCGAGCGGTGTCGTGCGGGCGCGCGTTGCCACGGCGGAAGTCTACGGGCTGGATCCGGCGGAGCGGCGTGCGCGCGACGCGGCGACGAGGCGCTTCGCGTCGAAGCGGTACGTCGTCACCTCGAGGTAGTCCGGGCAGCAGTTCGGGTCGGAGCTCCGGTAGTAGGGTCGCGCGACCTGCAGGTGGCCTCGCACGATCCGGACTCCGATCTTGTACTCGTCGTTCGAGCGCTTGATCGCGTGGAGCATCCCGCCCTGCTCGCTGAGGACGTAGAACGCGATGTCGCCGGCGGTGCCGCCCGAGAACACGGGGACGACGACGTCTGCCTGCCCGTCGCCGGTGAGATCGCCGTACACGAGGCGGTCGAGGCCGCCGCCGTGCCCGTACCGGATCGTTGCCTTGACGCGCGCCGAGACCTGCGGATCGCGCAGCAGGAACCGCTTGACGTTCACGCGATGGATGTCGGACGCGACAGCAGCCGTCGTGCCGATCAGCCCGAGCGCGAGCACGACCAGGCACGCGAGTGGACGGCGCGAGCGAGCGATCACACGGGCTGCAGCGTTCGGAAGCGGATCAGCGCGACGGCGCGATCGGCCGCCGCCTCGGCAGCAGCGCGGTCGGGGCCCTCGGCGAGCACGAACCCGGCGCGATCGGCCCCGACCGCGAGCCGGGCGAGATGCTCGCCGGGCCGGCGGTAGGACTGCACGTCGAGCACGCCGGGCACACGCAGCGCGTCGTCGACGCCATCGACCGCGACGAGCTCGCCCGGCGGCCCGATCAGGAAGCGCACGATCGCGCCTCGCTCGTCGCGGGCGAGGATGTCGACGGGTGCGATCGACTCGTCGAGCGCGGCGCGGACGGCGAGCTCGGCGAGGTCGATCCCCGTCGCGGCGGCGCAGAGCTCCGCGTCGTGACCGCCGCCGAGCCGGGCCGCGACCTCCATCACCCGCGGCCCGTCCGGTGCGAGCACGAGCTGCACGTACACCGGTCCTCGCACGACTCCGAGCGCCGCGCAGGCGGCCTCGGCAGCCAGGACCGCGCCGGCGTCCGAGCGTGCCGGGAAGAGGTGCGCGGTCGCGACGCCGAAGGCCGACGCGCGCTCGCGATCCGTGACGGCGACCGGGTGGAAGCCGTCGTACAGGAACGCGTTGACGGTCACCTCGTCCCCGGCGACGAACTCCTCGACCAGCGCCTCGCCATCCCGCGAGACGGCCCGCGCGTGCTCCAGCGCGGAGGCGAGGTCGCCCGGCTGCTCGACGAGCCTGAGGCCGCGCTGGCCCTGCGCGACCGACGGCTTCACGACGACGGGCCCGCTCCACGGCGCCCCGGCCTCGATCACACCGGGCTGTGCGATGCCGGCGCCGGCGAGCACGGCCCGCTGCGCGCGCTTGTCGGTCGTCAGCGCTGCAGCGTCCGGTGCCAGCGGATGCGCGAGACCGAGCCGGGCGGCGACCTCGGCCGCGATCCGCACGGGGCCGTCCGTCCCGGGCGCGATCACTCCGCCCGCGCCGTGCGTGCGCACGACGCGCTCGATGCCGTCGGCGTCGAACGTCGATACCGGCTCGTGCGCGTCGGCAAGTCCGAGGCGCAGCGCGAGTGCGCCCGCGTCGCGATCGCAGGCGATCGTCTCGACGCCAAGCCGGCGGGCTGCCCGGAACGCGCCGAGCTGCGCCGGTCCGGCACCGAGCACGACGAGGCGGCGTGCCGTCACGAGCTCAGCAGCCGAGAGCCGTCAGGAGCGAACGGCGTCCGCGGCGGCGTGCGACGCCCACCAGGCCGGATTCTCGCGGTACCAGGCGATCGTGCGCTCGAGGCCCTCGTCGAAGTCGATCTGCGCGCGGAAGCCGAGCAGCCGCGCCGCCTTGTCGGTGGAGCCGATGTGGCGGTCGACCTGGCCCGGACGGTCGTCGACGAAGCGGATCAGCGAGCGCGGCTTCCCGAGGGCGTCGCAGATCCGCTCGGCGATCTCGAGCACCGGGACGTCGACCCCGGTCGCAACGTTGACGGCCTCGCCCTGGAGCGGGCCGATCGGGGCGTCGAGCGCCGCGGCGACCGCGCGCGAGGTGTCCTCGACGTACAGCCAGTCCCGGCTCGCCGAGCCATCGCCGTGCACCGTCAGCGGCAGGTCGTGCAGCGCCTGCGTGATGAACCGCGGCACGACCTTCTCGGGGTGCTGGTACGGCCCGTAGTTGTTGAACGGCCGGATCACCGCGACGGGCATCCCGTAGGTGCAGGCGTAGGCGTACACGAGGCGGTCGCCCCCGGCCTTCGTCGCGGCGTACGGGGAGCGCGGGTTGAGAGGATGCTCCTCGTCCATGGGGTCGCGCTCCGCGGTGCCGTACACCTCGGACGACGAGATCAGGAGGAAGCGCTCGACGGGGTGGGCCCGCGCAGCGTCGAGCAGGACCTGCGTCCCCTCGACGTTCGTCGTGACGAACTCGGAGGCGCCGTCGACGATCGACTTCTCGACGTGCGACTCCGCGGCGGCATTGACGATCTGATCCACCCCGGCGACGATCTCCTCGACGTGCGCCCGGTCGCGGATGTCGCCCTCGACGAACTGCAGGCGAGGATGATCGAGCAGGTCGGCGAGGTTGTCGATGTTGCCCGCGTACGTGAGGGCGTCCATCACGACGACCTCACGGTCGCTGGCCTGCAGCAGGTGCCGGACGAGGTTCGACGAGATGAATCCGGCACCGCCGGTGACGAGCACGCGGGTCATTCGAGGATCTCCTGGATCACGTACAGCGGGCGCCGTTCCACGTCCCGCTGGATGCGGATGACGTACTCGCCGAGCAGGCCGAGCATCACTCCCTGCACTGCAAGCACGCCGAGCACCAGCGCTCCGAGGAACGTCAGACCGGGAAAGTTGGACTCGACGACCCAGAACACGACGCCATACACCGCCACCGCGATCGAGGTGGCGCCGCACACGAGGCCGAGAGCTAGACCGGCCCACTGTATCGGCTTCGGCCAGAAGCCCGTCAGAACGTGCAGCGCGAGACCCACCAGGCGCCTGCGCGAGTACTTCGACGCCTCGCTCGGATGGTTCAGCAGATCGACCTCGACGACCGGCGCTCCGGTCGACAGGACGAGGGCCTTCGTGAACTTCTGGCGTCCGATCACGTGGAGCACCGGCTCGAACGCGGCCCGGCGGTAGGCGTTGAACGCGCAGCCGTAGTCCGAGATCTCGACGCGCGTCAACCGCCGCAGCATGGCGTTGATCGCGCGCGAGGGAAGCTGGCGCCCCATCAGCGCGTCGGCTCGTTGCGAGCGGCGCCCCGATGCCACCTCGACGCCTTCGCGCTCGAGGGCGGTCACGAGCTTCGGGATGTCGGACGGGTCGTTCTGCAGGTCGCCGTCCATCGTGACGACGATGTCGGCGCGCGAGGCCTGCATGCCCGCCGCCATCGCGGGGTGCTGGCCGACGTTGCGCTTGAGCAGCACGACGCGCATGCGTGGATCGCGCTCGTGGATCTGCCGGAGCCGGCCACGCGAGCCGTCAGCCGATCCGTCGTCGACGAAGACGACCTCCCACGGGCGGTCGAACGCGTCGAGCGAGGCACGCAGGCGGTCGGCCAGCTCCTCGATCGTCCCGATCTCGTTGTAGATCGTCACGACGACCGAGATGTCCGGCTTTCCGGACCGCGATTCGGCGGCGGGCGCGAGGTCCGACTCGAGGGTTGTCGCCTGTGCCACGCGTGCAGTGTGCCTGCTCACGACCAGAAACGCGACAGAAAGCGCCCTCGAGACGCCCGTCCGCACGGGATGCTCAGCCGGCGTTTAGATCAGATCGCGCGCCGGAACCAGCGGAGCGAGAGGCCCGTCGAGCCGAGCAGGAGGAGCGTTGCGAGCCCGATGAAGCCGACGCCCAGATCCTGTTGCTTCTGCTCGGTTCCGACCGTCTTGCCGAGGTGCGCGTAGATCGAGCGCAGCTGGATCGCGTTGTGCGCCGTGAACGACTTCCCGCCGCCGGCCTGCGCCAGTCGAGCGAGCGCGCTCGGGTCCGGCGCGACCGACACGGTGCCGCCGGTCACGGGATCCTTGATCGTGCCGCCCTTGGTGCCGAGCGCAACGGTGTAGACGGGTATGCCGGCCGTCTTCGCGCGCCTGGCGGCCGTGAGCGGGCCGACCTTGCCCTCGGTGCTCGACCCGTCCGACAGCAGGATGATCGCCGCGGGCGGTCGGCCGGTGTCGCTCGTGTTCTTCGGCGTGGCGTGCTGGACGAGTGCGGTCGACTGGACGATCGCATCGCCGATCGCCGTCCCGCCACCCACCGTGAGCGCGTTCAGGGAGCCCCGGATCACCGAGCGGTCGTCCGTCGGCGCGTTCAGCGTGTGCACCGTTCGCGTGAACCCGACGATTCCCACGCGTCCATCGGTGGGGAGCGCGTTGACGAGCGTCCGCGCGGCGGCCTTGGCCGCGTTCAGCCGGTTCGGCCTCACATCGGTCGCAGCCATCGAGCGCGACGTGTCGATCGCGAGGATGATCGTGGCCTGGTGCTTGGGGGCGGTCACCGTCCGCTCCGGGCGCGCGGCGCCGACGAGCAGCGCAGACACGGCGACGAGCAGGATGACGGGGATCACGTGGCGGCGCCATCTCGGCAGGCGGCTCACCAGGTTCGGCATCAGTGCGGGATTCGCGAACCGGGCGACCGCACGGCGGCGGCGATGCTCACGTACGGCGTAGACCAGCAGCAGGAGGGGGATGAGCAGCAGGCTGACGAGCACGATCGGCCACTCGAAGGTCGTCGTGTGCAGCACGTGGCCCGCGGAGTGCCAGAGGCGCCATGCCTCGTGCTCGATGTGGTGACGGGATGGCATGGGTCAGACCACCTGACTGCGCCAGAGGGTGGAGAGCAGACCGGCCGCCGCCAGCAGCACGGCGCCGACGCCTGCGAAGGCGTAGCTCACGTCCTGGTGCTCGGTCGTCGTGCCCACCTGGCTTCCGATGTTCTTGTAGACGCGCTTCAGCGTGTCGACGTCCGCGGCGGTGAACGACTCGCCGCCCGTGGCCTTCGCCACGGCGCGCAGCGCGGTCGGGTCGGGGGGAACCCGGACGATCTGCCCGAACGCGCCGGCGCTGATCACGCCGTTCTGGGTCCCGAACGCGATGGTGTAGACGCGCACGTGCTCGGCCTTCGCCTGCGCCGCGGCCACCATGGGGTCGACCCCGGCGTTGTTCGAGCCGTCGGACAGCAGCAGGATCACGCGGCCCTTGGCCGCGTTGGGATCGACCGGCGGCTTGCCCGGCGCCTCGCCGGAGGGTCGGCCGATCGCGAGCGCGAGCGAGATCGCATCGCCGATCGCGGTTCCGCCGTTCGCCTGGAGTCCGGAGAGCGCGGCAGTTACCTTGGAGTGGTCGTACGTCGGTGCCACGGCGACCGTCGCGTTCGTCGAGAAGGGAACGAGGCTGACCCGGTACGACTTCGGCAGGCCCGTGACGAACTGCTTGGCGGCGGCCGTCGCGGCGCCCAGGCGGGTCGGGGCGACGTCCTGCGCGACCATCGAGCCCGAGGTGTCCATTGCGAGCGTGACGGTGGCCTGCTTCCGCTCGACCGAGACTGCACGCTGGGGTCGGGCGAGCCCGACGATGAGCACCGTGAGCGCGGCGAGCAGGAACACGAGCGGGAGGTAGCGCCGCCACGGGGGCACGCGCGGGACCACCGAGCGCAGCACGTTGACGTTCGTGAAGGCGACCGCGTAGCGCGCGCGCCGACGGCGCGCATGCAGATCGAGCGCCAGCACGATCGGCACGAGCACGAGGAGGGCGAGCATGAATGGCCAGGCGAACGTCACGATGCGCGCCGATCTCGCTTGGCGAGCGCCACCAGCAGTGGCCGAAGCCACTCGCCCTGCGTGCTCAGCACGACGTGATCCGCTCCTGCACGGCGGATGTCGACGGCAACCGCCGCACGGTCCGCAGCGGCGGCCACGGCGTAGCGCTCACGCAGGCGGCGGCTGTGGGTGTCCACGCGGACCTGTTCGCCGGTGTCCGGATCGACGAGTGTCAGCTCGCCTGCGTCCTCGAGCGACTCCTCGCGCGGATCGCGCACCTCGATCATCAGCACGTCGTGGCGTGCCGCGAGTCGCGCCAGGGGCACCGCCCAGTCGCGCGGACCACGCAGGTCGCTCACGATGACGAGCAGCGCACGCTGACGTGCGACCCGCGACGCATACTCGAATCCTTCGCGCAGCGCCGTGGCCTTCTCATGTCCGGCCGCGTCGTCGATGCGCAGGGCGAGCAGTGCGGCAAGCAGCCCGGCGCGCCCCTGCCGGGGTCGCCGCGACGCCGCGGCGCCCGAGCCGCTGGTGATCACGCCCAGCCGATTGCCACGGCGGCTGGCGACGTGGCCGAGCGCGAGCGCGACGCCCTCTGCAACGTCGGCCTTACGGCGATCGGCGGTGCCGAACTGCATGGACGCCGAGCGATCGATCAGGAGCCAGGTCGTGAGAGCTCGCTCCGCGACGTGCACCCGGACGTGGGGCTCGTTCGTCCGGGCCGTCGCGAGCCAGTCGATCTGGCGCACGTCGTCGCCCGGCTCGTACGGACGCACCTGGGCGAGCTCGGTCGCGACGCCGAGCTGGCTCGAGCGGAACTCGCCGCTCAGGACGCCGTCGACGCGTCGTCGCACGGCGAGGTCGAGCGAGCGCAGCGCGGCCTCGGGCAGCGGGCCAGGGCCCGGCTTGTCGGGAGTCCGGACAGGCGCGAGATCGGCAATGCCGGTCACGCGACCGCCTGTCGGGCGAGATCGAGCCGCGGCATCAGGACCGAGTCGATGACGGGCTCGATCACCTGATCTGCCGTGATGTCCTCGGCGAGCGCCTGGTAGCTCATGACCAGCCGGTGGCGCAGCGCGTCCGGCGCGAGCTCGCGCACGTCCTGGGGCAGCACGTAGGAGCGGCCCCGCAGCAGCGCGAGGGCGCGGGCAGCGTGCAGCATGCTGATCGGACCACGGGGGCTGGCGCCGAAGGCCACGTACGGAGCCCAGTCCGGGAGACCGGCTGCGGCGAGGTCGCGCGTCGCCGTGGCGAGCGTCACGGCGTACCGCGAGACTGCCGGATCGACGTAGACCGCGGCCGTCGCGAGCTGGAGGTCGGCGAGCTGGTCGATCTCGAGCACGCGCGTGAGCTCGGGAGCGCTCGCGAGCGAGCGCTCGGCGATCGTCAGCTCCTCGTCGGCCGAGGGATAGCCGACGACGACCTTGAGCATGAACCGGTCGACCTGAGCCTCGGGCAGCGGATACGTGCCCTCCTGCTCGATCGGGTTCTGCGTCGCCATCACGAGGAACGGGCGAGGCACGGGGTGCGTCTCGCCGCCGATCGTCACCTGCCGCTCCTGCATCACCTCGAGCAGGGCGGACTGCACCTTCGCGGGTGCGCGGTTGATCTCGTCGGCGAGGAGGAAGTTGCACAGCACCGGGCCGAGCTCGGTATCGAACGTGCCGGTGTTCGGGCGATAGATGCGCGTGCCGACAAGATCGGAGGGCACGAGGTCAGGGGTGAACTGCACCCGGCGGAAGCTCCCGCCGAGCACCTGCGCGGTGGTCTTGATCGTCAGCGTCTTGGCGAGCCCGGGCACGCCCTCCAGCAACAGGTGGCCGCCGGCGAGCAGGCAGACGAGCACCCGCTCCAGCATGGCGTCCTGACCTGCGATAACGCGCTTGATCTCGAACAGCGCGCTCTCGAGCACATCGCTTCCATGGCGGTGCGTATCGGGCGGCGTATCGGACTCGTGCGGCATAGGGCTGCTCCTCTTCGTGGGCGACACGGACAGTCGACCATCCGACACTGAGTGTTTCCTGTGAGCCCGGTTGGTCCCGTATGTAGCGTCGGTTACGCGTTCCCCGCCCAGCCTGTGGTAGGGGAAGCGTAGACCCCCGGAGCTACGAGGGAAGGAGCGGATCTACGACGCGTGCTCGGCGCGCTTCCACACCGAGAAGACCGGCCGCTTCTGGCCGTTCGGCGCGACGAGGCCGCTCTTCCAGTAGCCCTGCCGCTCGTCGCGCAGCAGGAACCAGGTGAACACGCGTACGAACGGGTAGCGCCGCACGAGCTTCAACGTCTTCGTCGTGAGCGTCGCCTGACGCTGAGGATTCACGACGCCCAGCGGGCTCGGTTGCCCGATGCGCCACGCGAACTCCGTGAGCCAGACGTCCACGCTGCGGTGGTAGTCGACCTTGAGCTCGACCTCGAGCTGATCGAGGTTCCGCAGCGTGATCGCGCCGTCCGGGCGGTGCTCGTCGGGCTTGTACTCGGGCAGCAGCCCGTCGAGGTACGGGTTGAGCGCGACCGCGTCGGGCTGCGCGCCTCCGGCCTTGCGGTAGGAGCGCAGGAACCCGAGTGGGGCGATGCCGCCCTGCGCGCCACGGCTGGCGAGCGGGCCGAGCGCGATCTGCGACTCCGGGTTGGCCGCCTGGATCGCGGGCAGGCAGGCATTCATCAAGCGCGCTGCGAGACGCACGGCCGACCTGCCGCCCGGCCCCTGCGGCCACAGGTACTGACCGCGGTTCGGCTCGTTCAGCACCGAGTAGCGGTCGACCTCGGGCAGGGGATCGGTGTCCTCGTCGGGCACGTACTCGCCGTCGTAGCGGAGCGCGACCTGCGAGCAGAACTCGCCGAAGCCGGTCGCATCCGTCGGAGTCGAGGGCGCGTGCGGCGTGCCGTTCGCGCCGGGCCGGCCGGCAGAGATCGTGATCAGGGGCTGCGCGCCGACGGAGGCGGCGCCCGTGACGATGCGGTCGGTCGCGGTCCAGTTGATCGTCTTCCCGGGCCCGGGCCAGATGATCTGCAGACGCACGACGCCGGGGCCGAGCGCGCCCACGAGCTTCCAGGCGCTCGGATCGGTCGACGACAGCAGCGCGTCGTCCTGGATGCCGAGGATCGGCGGAGGGACGGCGTGCATCATCCGCGCAGCGCTCCGGCCATCTCGCCCGCGCGCGTCCGCCGATCGAGCCGGCGCCGCCAGACCGGATCGAGCGTCCGCTCCTCGAGCGTGCCGTCCGCCCAGGCGTCGCGGACGGCGCGGAGCGCACCGAGGATCGCGGTGGGATCGTCGGGATCCGCGATCCAGGCCGCACCCGTCGCGCGCAACAGATCTGCCGCAGCGCCCTCGGGCGGGACGAGCGCGAGCACCGGCCGCTCCGAGGCCAGGTACTCGTACACCTTCCCCGACAGGACCGAGAGTCCCCGCCCACCGGCGCGCGGGACGAGCAGCAGCAGCACGTCGGCCGCCTTCATCGCAGCGAGCGTCTCGCGATGCGGGCGGAAGCCATCGATCCGGAGCCGGTCGCCGAGACCGAGGCCGAGCGCCCAGTCGCGATCGGCGGGGCGCAGGTCTCCGAGGAAGCGCGCGACGATCCTCGGATCGTCGAGTGTCGTGACCGCCTCGAGAAACGGTCGCGGGCTGCGCTGCCCGAAGAAGCTGCCCGCGTGCAGCACGACGAGCCGCTCGCCCGGCGTGTACCGCAGTCCGTCGAAGTCGTCGAAGTCGCACCCGTTCGGCACGACGTGGATCGGCGTCCCGGGCCGCGCGAGCGCGGCGCCCTCGCGCGCGATGAACGGCGTGACCGCGGTGATCGCGTCGGCCTTCCCGAGCGCGAGCCTCGCGATGCGCTCCTCGACGGCGCGCTTCGCGCGGACCGACCGCCGCTCGTAGCGACGATGGGGGTTCGCGAGCCAGGAGTCGCGGAGGTCGGCGACGAAGCGGACGCCCGTGCGACGGCGGAGCACGGCGCCGATGACGTGGGCCGACGAGGGGGGCGACGTCGTGAGAACGCAGTCGATCTGGCGCTCGCGGATCACGCGCACACCGGCACGAGCGGCGTCTGGCAGCCACGCAACCTCGGGGTCGGGCAGCAGCAGGCGCCGGCCGGCAAGGCGCGCGTGCAACGCGAGACGTGGCGCCACGCCGTGTGTTCGCGCGAGCCTCGCAGTGGGCGTCTCGCCCGAGGACCCGCGGTACGGGGCACGGTGAACCGTCGTCCCGGCGGGGATCGCCGAGACGAGCTCGGGGTCCCGCGCGGCGAAGCGCGGGTCGTCGGGCGCCAGCACGTCCACCTCGATGCCGTAGTCGGCGAGATCGCGGCAGAGCTTGAGCACCCGCTGGACACCTCCCCCACCCGCGGGTGGGAAGTAGAAGCTCACGATCAGGACGCGCATCGCTCGGCCCGCCACCAGTCGCACAGCGCCGCGGCCGTTCCCGCCGTTCCCCCGCGCGCTCCGATGCCGTCGAGCAGGTACTCGTACACGCCGCTCCAGCCCCTGCCGTACACCGCGTCGAAGCGGTCGTTGTGCCACAGGATGGCGGCACCGCCGCCCGCCGCGGCCAGGTGGTCGAGCATGGCGTCGACCGCGCGTCGCGCCGCGGCAGTCGAGAGGCCGAGGTAGCGCTCCTCGGCAAGCGTCGCGTCCATCAGCAGCAGCGGCAGCTCGAGGAATCCCGCAGGGCCACCCACCGTGTGATCCCACGGCCGGAACGGGAAGGAGAACCCGGCCCGCGGGCCGGGCCGATCTGCGAAGCCGAGGCTCGTGTCGTAGTCGACGCCGAGCCGGTCGAGCCGGCCGACGACCTCGTGCACGCGCATGCGGAGGTAGTGGAAGCGCATGCCGCGCACCGGCGACCCGAGCAGCAGCTCGAGGTCGTGGCGCTCTGCGCGCAGGAGGGCCTCGTCGTCGCCCGACAGATAGCTCGCGTGCAATCCCACCTCTCCGCCCAGGTCGGAGAGCTCGCGCACCAGCCGTGGCCTGCGCGTCGCGTACGCCTCTGGCCGCGCGCCATCGTGGGGATCGCGATGGGCTGCGAGGACGTACGAGGTGGACGCGAAGCCGCGGCGCGCCTCGAGCCGGGCGACATGCTCGAAGCACCAGTTCGGATCGGTGCCGCGCAGCCGGTGGACGGGCGCGAGCGCGAGACCTGTCGCCTCGACGGCTGCGTCTGCGAGTCGGAGCTCACCGGCCGCGCTCCGCAGCCGGCTCGCGGCGCCGCGCAGACCCGAACGCGTCCAGCGCCAGGGCGTATCGATGTCGTGCGTCAGCACGACGAAGAAGCGGGCGCCCCCGGGCCACACCGGCGTCGGCGCGACGCCGGCGTCGCGGATCGCCGAGGCGACCTCGGAGACGAGCGCGTCGACCGGCGCGTCACCTGGCGCGAGACACGAGGCGGACGCGGGGAAGCGGCCGTGCGCGTCGGTAGCTGAGCCTGGCGCCTCCTCGACGCGTGCGAGGTGACGGAACGCCGCGTCGAGGTGATCGCCGTCGAGCGTGACCTCGGGGCCGGCGTCGGGCGTGACCTGTGCGCCGGCGGCGGCGACGAGCGACTCGGCGACCCAGCGGCGTTCGATCGAGAGCTCCCACGGGAGGCGGATGGCGGGGGCCGACACGAGAGCGCACGCTAGTCGATCGATTCCAGATGCTCCGCTCCGCGTTGCCGATCACGCCACTACCCTCTTGCGATGCCCCGTCGCGCGGCCCTCGCGTTCTGGCTGCCCGTGGCGGCGGCGACCGCGCTGTGCGCCGGGCTGCTGCTTCCGTATCTCTCCGACCGGGTGATGCACCGGGACGAGGCGCTGGCGGTGATGGTCGCGCGCCGTCCGCTGGGAGAGCTGCTCGAGACGGTGCAGCTCGTGCGCGGCGGTGCGCCCCTGCACTTCCTGCTCGTCGCGCTCATCGAGCGCCTGGGCGGCGGCCTGACGGCGGCGCGCCTGCTGTCGGCGCTTGCAGCCTGCGTCGCCGTCGTGGCCATCGCGCTGCTCGGCCGGGCGCTGTTCGGCCCGATCGAGGGGGTCGTCGCAGCGGCCGGACTCGCGGCGAGCCCGGTCGCGCTGTACTACGGCGAGTTCGCGCGCATGTACGCCCTGTTCCTGGCGGTCACGACGCTCGCGCTGTGGTGCCTGGTGCGGGCGCTCGACGAGGGCGGGCGCTGGTGGGTCGCGACTGCCGTCCTGCTCGCGCTGAACGTCTACGTCCACCCGTACGGTGTCGTGGTCGGCATCGCGGCGGGAGCCGCAACACTGGTTGCGACCGCGAGACGGCACGACGATGGCAAATGGCGCGCACCGCTGCTCACCGGCGCGGGCGTCGTCGCCGGCACGCTGCCACTGGCCGCGGGGTACCTGGTGCTCGCCTCGCGTCACGGCGCGGTGCACACACCCGCGGGCGAGTCGCTGCGCACGCCGCCGACGCTCGACACCGTGCACCAGGCGTTCGTGAACTTCTTCGGCGTCCCGCGCGCCGATGCGCTGCTGTCGGCGACCGGTCTGTACGCGCTCGCCGCCGCCGCGCTCGTGCTCGTAGGCCTCGTGCTCGCGGCCCGCCGCGATCCCGCCCACGGCGTGTTGCTCGGGCTCTTGCTGGTGCTGCCGCCGCTCGTGATCGCGGTTGTCCAGGTCCCGGGCACGGACAACCACGTGCGCTACGTGATCGAGGCGCTGCCGGCGCTGCTCGTCTGTCTCGCGTATGGCGCGGTCGAGCTCGCCAGGCGCGTCTCCCCGACCGCGGCGGTCGCGATCGGCGCCGCGCTGGTGATCGCGCTCCCGGCGGTCGACATCGTCCGCGGGCGACACCTGCCCGACTACCGCTACCGCGGCGTCCACGCGACCGCCACGCGAGATGCGCTCGATGGCGCAGCGGTCTGGCTGCGCCAGAGCTTCGCGAGGGACGACCTCGTGTTCGGCTACGACCCGGTCTGGGCGAACGCCGTGCTGCACCCGGGCGACAACGCGTCGCTGAAGGTCGCGCGCGGCACGGCCCGCGCCGAAGGCCCGCTGATCGTGCGCTCGCTCGACCGGCTGCACGGCCCGGTCGCACATGGCTGGTACGTCGCACTCGTCCGCCACCCGGCCGGGCTCGCCGCGTTCCGCAGCACGCTCGGCCCGGGGTTCCAGGCGCGGCGATTCGGGCCGTACGTGGTCGTCCGGACGACGGCGCCAACGCTCGATCGCCGGCGCTTCGCCGCGGACGCGCTGCGCGTGTTCCGGGCCGCAGGCGCGGATCTCGGCGACCCGCAGGCGCCGACCACGTCCGCCGCGCTCAGTGCCGCGGTGCCAGACGTGCGGCCGTGAGGCGGATACGGCGTCGCTCGCCCGGTGTGAGCCAGCCGGTGGCGACCAGGAGGAGTGGGAAGACGAGGCCGATCGCGAGGCGCGCGGCCACCGCCGGGCCCGAGTCGGGCAGGCGGTCGGCGGCGGCGAACACGATCGCGGCGACGGCCACGAGCCAGATGATGCGCCTGCCCTCGTAGCCGACCGGGAAGACGTGCTCGCTGCGGACGATCATGAGCACGGCGGCGAGGAAGTAGGAGATCGCGGTCGCGGCAGCCGCTCCCGTCGGCCCGAACGGCGGGATCAGGACGATGCAGAGCCCGACGTTCGCGAGCGCCGCGATGCCGGTGACGATCCAGTTCAGACCGGTCCGCTTGACCCGGCCGATCCCGACGCCGACGGCGTAGTAGGCCCCGTAGCAGCCGTAGCCGACCGCCACCAGCGCCATCGGGTTGGCCGCGGGCTTCCACTGCTCGCCGAGCAGGGAGAGCAGGGGATAGCGCAGCAGGGCGAGTCCGAGCACGAGCCACGAGGCGAGCACGCACCACCACGTGAGGACGGCGCGGTAGACGCGCCTCGCCTCCTCGTCATCCTCGATCGAGTACGCGAACGGCGGCCACGCCAGCTGGAACGCCGTCACCACCAGCGCGACGGACGTCCCGATGCGCACGCCGAGCGCGAGCACGCCGACGGCCGCCTGCGTCGCGAACGCGAGCAGGAACAGGCGGTTCGACAGGTTGAGCCCCCAGAGCGCGAGGCGCGAGGGCACGAACGGCAGGCCGAAGCGGAGCATCGGGCCGAGCACCGCCCGGTCGAGGTAGCCGTACAGGACGTGGCGGCGATCGACCGCGACGATCGCGAGAGCCACCGCGGTGCCCGCGTAGCTCCCGGCGACGAGCCCGAACGGCTTGTCCGACAGGGTGATCACGAGCGTGGCCGAGAGCGCGATCGTGACCCCGACGTTGACGACGGTGATCGCGAGGTACCGCGCCGGTCGCTGCTCGACGCGGTACAGGCCGACCGTCGGCTCGTACACGAGGCTGATCCAGAGCCCGACGCACGAGAGCAGCCACAGCGACTCGGTTCCCTGACCGAGCAGGAGCGGCGCTGCGATCGGCGTCAGCAGCGCCGCGATCGTCGAGACGACGAGTCCGGACACGGCGCACGTGGCGAGCGCGGTGCGGATCACCGCAGCTCGCGCCTCCCCCTGCCGCTCGAGCGCGAAGCGGAACAGCGCGTTCACCATCCCGAGTTGCGCGATCGTGACCGCCACGGCGACGAGCGCCGTGAGCGTCTCGACCTGGCCGTAGTCGGCCGGCGTCAGGTAGTGCGTGTACAGCGGCAGCAGGAGCAGCGAGGCGAACCGCGCCACCACCGGTCCGAGCCCGTAGATCAGCGACTGCCGTCCGAGGCTGAGCAGCCGACCGGCAGTGCTGGGCGGAGGAGGCGTAGACACCGCTACTGCGGTTCGTCCCACTCGACCTGGTCGTAGTAGCGAAGCGCTCGCCGCGTCGACCTGACACGCGGGACGAGCGAGGCCAGCGCGTCGGCCGAGATCTCGCCGACCGCGTGGCGGACCGCGAGATATGGCAGGTTGAGGTCCTCCTGGTAGACGATCGTCGAGATGCGCGGGTTGATCTCGAGCAGGCGGTCTCCGATGAACTGCACGTTGACGAGCCAGTCCAGCCCGAGCTCCCGGGCCAGCCGGTCGGCCGCGTCGACGAAGTCGGGGCGGTCGACGGTCTCGAACCACATCGCGAGCCCCGCGCGCATCGCCTCACGCGTCTTGGCATGGCCGAGCACGAGCCGGCCGTCCCGGCAGATGCCGTCGACCGTGTGCTCGGGCCCGGTCACGAGCTCCATCACGAGCAGCGGCGGGAAGTCGTCAGGGCCGATCGCCTCGAGCGCCTCGTCGACCGATAGGGGGAGCGGCCCGGGGCGCGCCTCGAGCAGCGCGTGCCGGCGGTCGACCGATGCCGAGAGCACCCGGAAGCCGCGAGATCCCTTGGCGGCGGGGGGCTTCATGCAGACCTCGCGGTCGGGATAGCCGAGCGCCTCGGCTGCGGCGCGGAACTCGTCGGGCGTACCCACGAGATACGTCTCCGGGGCCGGCACTCCCGCGCGCGCCGCCGCCTCCGCGGTCGCGGCCTTGTCCTGGCAGCGCGAGATCGCCCGTGCGTCGGCGACGAGCAGCGGCATGGCGAAGTGCTTCCGCCCTTCGGCGAGCGCGAGCACCTCGCTCGAGCTCGTCGGCAGCACGCAGTCCGCACCTTCGCGCTCGGCCAGCTCGGCGAGCGTGGCCGCGAACGACGGGTCGTCCCCGCGCGGCACCACGTGGAACGCATCGCACAGGAAGCGCCCGGCCGAGCCGTCTGTGATGTCGGTGCCGATGACCGAGATGGGCCGCTCGCCGTTCTCGCGGAGCGACCGCACGAGCCTCGGCCCGCCCGGCGCCCCGGTCGCCGTGACGAGCACGCGCAGGGGTCTCAGGTGCCCCATCTCAGACCACCCAGCGGACGACCTCGAAGCACTCGGCGTACGTCCGGCCGATCTCGATGCCGTGCGTTCGCGCGAGGTTGCGGATGTACTCCTCGTTCGCGTAGTTGCGGTGCGCCTGCGAGGCGTAGCAGGCGAGCGCTGCCGCCTTGGCGGCAAGGTGGCGCTCCTCGAGCGTCACGTAGGCCTGCTTGTGGAAGCGGAACTGGTTCCACGGGATCTCGTAGCCGAGCACGGTCGTCCGCTTGAACGCGCGCAGCCCCTCGACGGCGATCGTCGCGTGATCCTGGTGGATGTCGCCCGTCGTCGGCAGCAGCACGACGTCGGGCTCGAAGTCGCGGGCGACCTCGATCAGCAACTCGAGGATCTCCTGGCGCGCATCGGGGAACGTGCGCACCTCGAAGTCGTGGACGGTCAACGCGGCAGGAGCCAGCCCCAGCGCTGCGGAGGCCGCGCGCGACTCGTGCGCCAGCGTGTCGGGGGCGAAGCCCGGAGGCAGCGAGCGAGAGGCGATCGAGAAGGCGATCTGGCGCACGTCGACGCCCTGCTCGACGAGCCGCGCCATGGTGCCGCCACAGCCGAACTCGCCGTCGTCGGTGTGCGGCGCGAGCACGAGCGCGGTGCGGACGGCGTCGATCAACGCGTCACCTGCACGGTGCCGAGAGCGACCGTTGCCTTGTTGCCCGCCACGTCATGGGCCGACAGGCTGAGCGTCCAGGTCCCGTCCGCCGGCTTGTGCTTCACGTGGCAGCCTCCCCCCGTGCTGCACGAGACCCGCGGCCACTGGAACGAGTACGCCTTGCTGTGGCGGAAGACGGGAACGGTCTGGGTGCGCCCATCGCTCGTCGCGACGAGTCGCACGCCGAAGAGCTGCACGGGGGAGCGCCACGTGATCACCGTGTGGTCGTCGACGCCGTCGCCGTTCAGGGTCAGACGCTTCGGCGTGGCCGTCGCATGGAACCTCGGCGGCGTCGTGCGCACCGTCACGAACACCGGCAGCGTCCGGGTCGACCCCGCGGTCCTGATGCGCAGCCGGTAGCTGCCGTCGGGTACGCGCTTGCCCGTCTCGTCGTCGCCGTTCCAGCGGAGCGCGACCCGCCTCACGTTGCGGAAGCGCGCGATCTGCTTCACGACCTTGCCATCTGGACTCACGATCCAGGCATCCAGCGCACCGGGCTTGCCGAGCCGGAACTCGATGCGCGCGTAGCTCGTCGGGCAGTCGCACGTCGGCGAGAAGAGCGCAGGCTGCGCGCGCCCCTTCACCGCGGGACCGGCGGACAGCACGAGCGCGCGGATCGGCGCGCGGTCGAGCTTCCGGCTCTCTGCGAGTGCGAACATCGCCGTCGACGCGACGAGGATGCACGCGACGAACGTGGCCTGTAAGCCGCGGGACACGAAGCGTGAGGGTAGTCCAGCACTCCCCGGCACCGATACACTCAGTCGCCGGTATGAGTCGGCGCGCCCTCGCTCTCGCCGCGCTGGCCTGCTCTCTCCTCGCAGCCGGCTGCGGGGTAAATCATCACGACATCGTCGCCTCGACGGTGATCCCGACGCCCAGGACTGCGGACGTCGTCGGCGACAGGAACGTCCCCGAGGACACGAGGTCGATCAGGCACGTGACCGTGGTCGTCCTCGATCGCCTGAGCTCGGATCCGATCGCAGGTGCAACCGTCACGCTCGGGAACACGACTGCGACGACGAACAAGGACGGCGTCGCATCGTTTCCACGGCTGGCCCACTCGCGCTACGTCACGCAGGTGGATGCGGACGGATACGACACCCTGCGCGAGCCGATCCGCCTGCGCCCCACCCACCGCTTCGCGGTCGTGCACATGTGGCGCCCGGGCTGGTCGTGGCCGGTGTACGGCGCCGACCCGGCACGCACGCAGTCGCCCGCCGGCATCAGCCTGCGGCCCCACCTCCGACTCGTCTGGGGCCAGAAGCTGGACGGCCTGGTCGAGTTCCCGCCCGTCACCGCACAGGGAATCGGGTACGTCACGACGGCACGCGGCACCCTGACGGCGTTCGACACCGGCACGGGCAGGGTCATCTGGCGCCGCCCGCTGCACGAGCGGATGGGAGCGTCGCCCGGCGTCGCGGACGGCCGCGTATTCGTCGTGTCGTTCGAGGGCCAGATCCGCGCGTTCGACGCGCTCGACGGCCGCCTCCTCTGGCAGAAGGCCCTGGGGGCGGCCAGCGAGAGCTCGCCGCAGGTCGTCGACGGGCGCCTCCTCTTCGCAGCCAGCGATGGCCGCGTGCGTGCGCTCGACCCGGCTACCGGCAAGCCGCTGTGGGTGACCGACGTCGGTGCCAAGGTCACGATGGCCGTGACGGCGATCGACGGGCTCGCGATCGTCGGCGACTACAGCGGCAACGTGCACGCGCTCGACCAGAGCACGGGTCGCGAGCGCTGGCACACACACGTCGGCGGGCAGCTGTACGCCGGCATCTCGGCGCAGGACGGCCGCCTGTTCGTCGCGAGCTCGACGGACAAGAACCTGACGGCCCTCCTCGAGAGCAACGGGCACGAGCTCTGGCAGGAGGACCTGCACGGCTTCGCGTACTCGGGTCCGGCGGTCGCCGGCCACGTCGTGGTCGCGGGCAGCTACGACGGTCACCTGCGGGCGTTCGACGCGACGAACGGCTCGCTGCTGTGGGACGTCGCGATGGGCGACCGCATCTACGGAGCCCCGCAGATCGTCAACGGCGTCGTCTGGGCCGCGAGCTTCGCCGGCCGCACCGAGGCACGCGCGTTGGCGAGCGGCAAGCCGCTGCAGCAGTTCGGTCACGGTCGCTACGGAGGCATCGCGGGCGATGCTCGCACGTTGATCCTGATGGGCTACTCGCGGATCTGGGGTCTGCGCTGACGGCTACAGTCGCGCCCTGTGGACATGTCCCAGGGGGATACGCGGGTCGTGCTCGGCAGCCTGCTGGCGCTGGTAGCGCTCGCGACGCCCTCGCTCGGTGAGGCTCCGACCGCGTTCAGGACAGGCCCGGTGCACGCCCACGGAGTGCTCGGACCGCTGGTGCGCGCCGCGAACGGCACCTGGGACGTGGGTGTCCTGCGCGCACCCGCTCTCGCCGCGGGTCTGGGCGTCGCCCTCCTGCTCGTCGCCGTTCCGTGGCTCGGTCGGGCTCGCGGGCCGCTCGCAGTCGCGGCCACGATCGTCGTGGCAGTCGCGTTGCTCGTGCCGAGCGTCGCCCTGCAGGCGGGCCTGCGCGACGCCACCGCCCCGTGGTTCCACACCAACGACTCGACCTACCAGATCGAGCTCGCCGGCGACCTCGTGCTCGACGGGACGAATCCCTACGGCCACGACTACCGCACATCAGGCATGCAGCGGTTCTACTCGCGGGACGGCAGCGTCACGCCGTCGGCGCTGACGAATCCCGCGCTGCGCCACTTCCCCTACCTGCCCGGCACCGCCGAGCTCGCCACTGTCTGGCGCGTCCTGCCCTCGCCGCTCGACGACGTGCGCTTCCTCGTCTGCCTTGCGAGCCTCGCGATGCTGGCGGCCGCCTGGACGTTCCCCGGACCGCCCTGGCTGCGCCTGGTGCTCGGCGCCGTGCTCGCGGTCAATCCGCTGACGCTGCGCGCCGCCTGGTTCGGGACGGCGGACGCGCTGTCCCTGGCGCCCCTGGTCGTGGCGTTCGGGCTCGTCGCGCGACGTCGCCTCGGCTGGGCGGCGGCAGCGCTCGGCACGGCGATCCTGATCAAGCAGTTCGCGATCGTCGCGCTGCCGTTCCTCGGGATCGTGGCCTGGCAGACGTGCGGACGCGAGGCGACGCGACGCGCCGGACTCGTGGCCGCGGCCGTGCTCGCGGCGGGCATCCTCCCGTTTCTCGTGTGGGACCCGGTCGCGCTCGTGCGCGACACGATCGAGTTCGGCGCCGGGGCCTATCGCGTCGTCGGGTACGGCCTGTCGAACCTGCTCGTCCGCGCCGACGTAGTCGAGCGTACCGGCAGCTATCCGTTCGTCTGGCTGGCCATCCTGATCTGGCTGCCGCTGACCGCCGTGCTGTGCGTGCGCCTCGCACGCGATCGCGAGTACTGGACGGCGCCGCTCGTCGCGGGCGTGTCCTGGTTCCTGCTGTTCTGGATCGCGCGGGTCTTCCAGACCTCGTACCTGATCTACCCGCTCGCGGGCGTGGCGATGGCGCTCGCCTTGCGTATCGGCGCGGCGCACAGCGCGACCAGCGCCGCCGCGACCCAGAAGGTCGGGTCCTCGAACAGCGACGCGTAGAACAGCGAGCTGACGGCCATCGCCGCAAGCTCCGCCGCGAGGATCAGCCGGAGCACGCTCGACCGCGCCGCATCGGCGGGCCGCAGCAGCTGCCGGAGGATGGCGAAGACGATTCCCGCGAGCGCGATCAGCCCGAGGACGCCGAGCTCGACCGCCTCCTGCAGCACCACGTTGTGCGGGGCGATCCTCGCGCGCTCCGCGGCGGTCGTCCCTGCCGAGCGCGCGAAGCTGCCGAGGCCCGAGCCGGCGACAGGGTGGCGCCGGAAGGCGTCGATGCCCTTCGACAGGATCGAGCTGCGATTCGACGTGATGCCCGAGAGCGAGGTATGGAAGATCTTGTGCCTGGTCGTCGGCACGGCAAGCGATGCGAGCAGCACGAGCGCGGCAAGCGCGCCGAGGCCGACGATCGCCCGGCCGCGCCAGACGACGGCGGCAAGCACCACGAGCCCGACGTCGAGCGCGAGCAGACTCGACTGCGAGTAGCTGAGGGCGAGGCCGACGAACACTCCCACCGTCGCGAGCACGAGCAGCGCGGGTCGCGGCGGCCGACGCAGCAGCAGCAGCACGCCGACGATCGTGAGGATCGCAAGTGCCTGGAACCGCCCGAACAGGCTCGGGTCGAAGAACAGCGAGTTGACGCGGTAGAAGCTCGCATAGGCGTTGTCGACCTCGAGCTTGCGGTTCGAGAACAGGTGGTGGGCCTGCCACTGGTAGCACGCGACGAGCGAGAACAGGAGCGCGAGCGCGACCTGCAGGCGTCCCAGGCGCACCGGCGCGACCCGCGCGAGCCCGAACGATCCGACGAGCGCCGCGAGAGCCCCGAACGGCAGCGCGACAGTGATAACGGAGAACGCACCTTCGTTCAGGTTCGACGTCCAGAACAGCGACGCGCTCGCGAGCACGACCCACGTGGCGAGCGCCGGGCCGAGGATCCCGAGCGCGGGCGGTCGCGCGCGGCCACGGACGATCTCGTACGCGTGCGCCGCGAGTCCGCACGACAGGAACGTGTACAGCGGCAGCAGGTGATCGGCGGGCGATGGCGGATCGCGCAGCGGCAGACGGAGGCCTGCGACGAGGCACCCAGCGACGACGAGCCACGGCCAGCGCACCGCGATCGCTGCGCCGACGACGAGCAGGACGAGCGCGCCGAGCAGTGCGGGAACGGCCAGCAGCGGGTGCGCCTGTAGCCGGTCACCGATCGCCGGCTGCTCGTGCAGCACCAGCGGGATGAGCCCCACGCCGAGCAGCACGAGGCCGACGAGACGCAGCGCAGGAGGACGCACGACGAGGAGCAGCGCGACCCCGCCGGCGCCGATCACAGCGCCGTACGGCAGCAGCTCTCGGACGCTCATTGGCGCGTGATCATATGGCGCGCACCCTGCGGGCACTGCAGCCCGGTGCAGTACGATCACCGCTCCCGACTCGAACCGGGGAGGTTGTCGGATGGGGGTCCGAAGGTTCGCGGGCTGCGTCGCAGTCGCGCTGTGTGCTGTGTGGCCAGCTTCGGCGGCCGCCACGATCGACGGGATCGCGCTACGGCCCAGCGGGACGTTCGCGGACTTCCTGTGCATCGGCTCCACGTCGACGACGCCCGTCGGGCTACGGCTGGCGGCGCCCGATGGATCGATCCTCCAGACGCTGCTCCTGCCGACCGCCGACGACCTCGGAGATGCCGGCTGCCCGGCGTCGACCCACACGTTCCAGCCTGGCGCCTCGCTCCCGGGCGGCGCGCAACAGCCCGCCTTCAACCGCTATCCCGCCGGGGGACGCATCACCGCGACGCAGGACGGCCGCAGCGTGACCTTCGCGCTGCCCTATGGCGCGTTCTCGGCGGGCACGACGCGTCTGCGCGCATTGCCGAATCCGGCGGCGCTGACGGGCGGCGTGGTCGACCCGAGCGCGCCGGGAACGTACGACGGACCTGCCGCGACCGAGGGCGCGCCCGTCTCGATCTCGGGCTCGGTGCTCGACAGCGGCTCGGCTCCCGTGCCGATCACGGAGACCATCACGCCACGCCAGTACCGCGTCGAGCTCGAGAGCACGTTCATCCAGGTGCTGGGCGCCGATCCGCTCGGTGGCACGCTCGCCGCGACGCTCACGGGCGCGGGTGGATCGACCGTCGGCCGCACCGTGCTGCGCCCGCGCGTCGGCGGCGACTGCAGCTCGCAGTGCGCGGCCAGCTCATCGTTCGACAATCCGGCTCCGCCCGGCGGGACGCTCACCGTCAGCGGTCAGACCGGCTGGTTCGGCGCCCGCAGCATCGCGCTTCCACAGGCGTCGCTGCGACCGGACGGGTTCGATGTCTCGATCCCGGGCGGCGACACCGGCAACTACGACTTCGGGCTGCGCTTCTTCGACCCCGAGACGATCTCGTCGCTTGCCCCGACGAGCCCGCTTCGCTGTCTCGCGCTCGGCTCCGCGGTCAGCTGCTCGGGCGGCGCGCCCGCGAGCCGGCTCTCGGTCTCCGCCGGCGGCCTGTTCGTGGTCCCCGGTGACAGCGTCGATGTCACCGCGACCGAGGCCGACGGCGACAGCGCGTCGATCAGCGCGACCGCCGGTGGACTCGCGGGCTCGCTCGACGACGGTTCGCTGATCGTCCGCGGAGCCCCGCGGGCGCTCGTGCTCGCGGCGCTTCGCTCTCCCCGTGCGGCACCGCTCGCGCCGTTCGTCGCGACCCACAGCGACCGCACCGACGCCAGCGGCACCGCGACGCTCGAGGACAGCTTCCCCGTGCACATCCAGAACGGCGCCGTCGCCACCCTCAGCGGTCCGGCGACGGGGCCGACCGCGCAGACGTTCACCTGGGACCTCGTCGCGTCGGTGGGTGCGAGCGGTGTCGTCTCGGGCACGACCTACGCGAACGCGCGCGTCGCGGTCGACCATGAGCAGGGCGGTCGCACCGAGCACCTCGAGATGACCGCGAACGCCGCGGGCCAGTTCTCGGTGACGCTCTCCGATCCGCGCGCCGGCGACGTCGTGCGGATCGCCGCCGCCGAGCCGGTGACGCGCCAGATGACCACGACCTCCACGGCGATCGGCGCGCTCGCCCCGAGCATCACCGGGGTGAGCGACGGGCAGTTCGTGCGCGGCACCGTGACGCCCACGGTGGCGGGCACGGGCCTCGACAGCGTGCTGTGGAACGGCCTCTCGGAGGTCGGGCTGCCGTCACTGCTCGCGACCGCCGCGCCATTCCCCTATCCGATCGACACGACGCGCTGGCCCGACGGCCCGTACCGCCTCGAGGTGTCCGGCCGACCGGCGCCGAGCGCCGAGGACTACCTGTACGTCAACGTCGACAACACTCCGCCGATGGGCGGCGCCGGGGCCGATCAGACGATCGCGAAGGGACGCACCGCCGTCATCGTGACCGGAGCGGCCGACGCGACGAGCGGGCTGGCCTCGGTCAAGGTCGACTTCGGCGACAACCATCGCCAGTCGCTGCCGGTCGCGAAGCTCTCCGCTCCGATCATGCACGCCTACAGCAAGCTCGGCACGTTCACCGTCGCGGTGACGATCACCGACCGCGCCGGCAACGTGACCTCGGATACGGCGCGCATCCGCGTGGCGTCCACGGTGACTCCGTCGGTCAGCGGCCACTTCCCAGGCAAGCTGGTCCGCAAGCATCTGCTCGCCGCCAAGCTCGTCGGACACGCCGCGGGCCAGCTCGAGATCTTCGTGCTCGGCCAGGGCGGAGGCCGCAAGCTCACCAGGCTCGTGACGTTCACGAAGGCGAACCAGCGCATCAAGGTATCGCTCGCGACGCGAGGCCTGAAAGTCGGCCGGTTCCTCGTCGTCGAGCAGTTCACGGACGCGAACGGCGTCGCCGGGCCCGTCCAGGCCCAGGCGCTCCGTGTGACGAAGGCCGTCGTGAAGAAGAAGAAGTAGGGCCTGAACAGATACTCCTTCGGAGGTATCCGCACGCCGACGCTCCGGGACGATGAAATGCCTGGATGAAGCGACGATTCGACTCGGTCCTACTGGGCGGCGCACTCGCCCTCTCCGGCATTGTCAACCGGCGCGTCGGCGACGTCGACCGTCGGGTCGACGAGCTGACCGAGGAGCTCGCGGAGGCGAAGAACGCCCCGCCGCCCTCGCCCAAGATTCCGGGGATGCCGCTTCCGACCGGGTACGGGCTGCAGGTACGCGGGCCGGCGAGCGAGGAGATCCTCCTCCCCATCTGCCTGCCTCCCGGCTTCGAGCTCGACTCGATGATGCTCGTCCCCGAGTTCCTGCCGCGGGTCGAGGGAAGCACGACGACGCGAGCCCCGGCGCCGGCGCCGCACCCGGCCGTCGCCGACCAGGCCGCGCGCCCCGCACCCGCTCCGCGGCCCGCCCCGGCCGACCCGAAGCCGAGCGCCGCACGTATGAACGGCGTCCTGCAGCTCGTGTTCGGGGCCGACCAGACCTTCTCGTCGACCATCGAGCACTCCGAGGACACGCAGGTCTCGGAGCCGACGGCCCCTCCCGCCGTCCCGCACCCCGCACGGGGGTAAGTGAAGTGACCGGCAACGCTCGCCGGTTCTGGCCGGCGTCGCAGGCCAGAACCCGGCCACGTCTCACAAGGGTCGCATTGCCCCACCCCGGCGAGCGCTACCGGTCACTCCACTAACATCCGAGGCCGCGTGGCCTCGTTCGATGACAGCTGGAGGCACGCCGACACCGTCGTGGTGGGCGGCGGCACGAGCGGTCCAGCGGTCGCCGGGCTGCTCGCGGAACGCACGTCGCAGCGCGTGCTCGTCGTCGAGGCGGGGCCCGACTACGGCGCGCGCGACTCGGGGCGCTGGCCCGCCGACCTGCTCGACGCCCGGGCCCTGCCGATCACGCACGGCTGGGGCTACGACTCGGGAGACCTGTACCCGGGCCGCGTGATCGACTTCGAGCGGGCGCGCGTGATCGGCGGTTGCTCGGCGCACAACGGCTGCGCGGCGCTGTGGGGCAGCCGGGTCGACTACGACGGCTGGGCGGCGAGCGGCTGCACGGGCTGGACGACGGACGAGCTGCTGCCCCTGTTCGGCGAGGTGTCCCGACGGCTGGCGGTGCACCAGGCCGGGGATGCGGAGCTCGGGCCCTACCACCGTGCCGTGCTCGACGCGGCCCAGGAGCTCGGAATCCCGCGAGTGCGCGACCTGAACGACCTCGACGAGGATGTCGGCGCGGGTCCGTTCGCCGCCAACATCCGCGAAGGCGTGCGCATGAACGCCGCGTTCGGATATCTCGACCCGGTGCGCGACCGGCCGAACCTCGCCGTCCTGGGCGACGCCATCGTCGACCGCGTGGAGGTCGCGGACAGCCGGCCCGCGCGGATCCACGCGATCCACGCTGGCCGACCGATCGTGATCGAGGCCGACCGCGTCGTGCTCTCGGCCGGCACGTACGGCACGCCGGCGGTCCTGCTGCGCTCGGGCATCGGGCCGGCGGCCGACCTGGAACGGCTCGGAATCGAGGTGGTCCACGACCTTCCGGGCGTCGGCGGGAACCTGCACGACCACCCGATGGCCGAGCTCGACTTCGCAGGCTCACCCGAGCTCGCGGCCGCGCTCGCCGAGGCGGCGAGCCACGGCTTCGTGCCCGAGGAGCAGACGATCGCCAAGCTGCGCTCCTCGCTGTGCGAAGAGGCCTTCGACCTGCACCTCGCGCCGGTCGCCGCCGTGCTTCCCGACAGCCTGCTCGCGGGACGGGTGCTGATCGCGGTGGCCTGCATGGCGCCTCGCTCGCGCGGACGGCTGTCGCTCGCCGGCAGCGATCCCGAGCAGGCTCCGCTGATCGACCACGGCTATCTCAGCGATGCCGCGGGTGCCGACCTCGCGGTGATCGCCGACGGGATCCGCAGTGCGCGTGCCCTCGCAAGGAGCGGTCCGCTCGCCGCGCTCGTGGGCGAGGAGATCGGGGCGCTCGCCGGGCTCGAGGGCGACGCCCTCGCCGAAGCCATTCGCCGTACGCACGTCCACTACTACCACCCGGTCGGGACGGCGCGCATGGGCGCGGACGGCGACGAGCTGGCGGTGTGCGAGCCGACCGGACGCGTGCGCGGCAGCGACCGGCTGTGGGTGGCCGACTGCTCGCTGATCCCGACGATCCCTCGTGCGAACACGAACATCCCGGCGGTCGTGGTGGGCGAGCGGGTCGCGCAGGCGATCGTCGCAGCCGAAGGCCTTTAGACTCGGTAGATGCCGGGTGGCCTCGAAGGCAATGTCGCACTGCTCGGCGTCGAGATCCTCGTCGCGGTCCCGCTGCTGCTCCTGGTGGTGAACCGCCGCAGGATCCTCGGCCTCATCAGGGAGATGCGAACCGCACCCGACGGCACCAGGGGGCGCAAGCGCCGGTCATAGGCCGAGGGCGGTGAGCGGGTCGTAGCCCGCCGGCACCGGCCCCGTCTCGCCGAGATCGGGATTGTCGGTCTCGGGCGGCCGGTGGAAGTCCGAGCCTGCAGTCGCTGCGAGACCTCGCCGTTGCGCCAGTCCTGCTAGCTCCTCGCGGAACGCATCGTCGTGCTCGGGACGGTAGGCCTCGATGCCGCGGAGGCCGGCGGCGACGAGCGTGTCGACGTAGTCGGCCAGCTCGTGCGGCGCCAGGTGCAGTAGCGCCGGGTGTGCCAGCACGGGCGCACCGCCAGACGCAGTGACCAGCGACACGGCCTCCTCCGGGGTCAGCGCCGCGGTCGGCACGTACGCCGGGGCGTCGTCGGCGAGGTAGCGCGCGAAGGCCTCGTCGCGATCGGCGCAGTGACCCGCCGCGACAAGTGCTTCGGCGATGTGCGGTCGGCCGACGGTGCCCCGTGCGCGACGAACGACGTCGTCCCAGGCGACCGGCACCCCGAGCGCGTCGAGCCGCGCCAGGATCGCGTGGTTCCGCCCCTCCCGCACGGCGATGACCCGGGCGAGCGTCTCGGCGAGCGGCTCGGGCACCAGCTCGCGGAAGTACCCGAGCACGTGCACCGTGTGACCGTCCCCGCGGGACGAGAGCTCGATGGCGGGAACCACGCGCACGCCGAGCCGCTCACCCGCCGCGACCGCGTCGGGAAGCCCCGCGAGCGTGTCGTGGTCGGTCAGCGCCAGCACGTCGACGCGGCGCGCGG
This sequence comes from uncultured Actinomycetes bacterium, assembly GCA_963717155.1. Lineage (GTDB taxonomy): Bacteria > Actinomycetota > Thermoleophilia > Gaiellales > JALYLC01. Next base: position 4,419,091 of record OY970326.1, on the reverse strand, counting down.
CTGCGCGCTCGACGAGGGCTCCGGGCGCCAGCGCGCCATCGGAGGCCGAGCTATGGCAGTGGAGATCGATCAGGAGCGAACGTTGCGCTGCGACAGCAAGATGTCCGCCATCGTGTCCGACCGCAGGCCGAGGCGCAAGGTCTCGAGCGGGATGATCTCCTCCGGCGGGATGTTGCCGAGGTTGACCTCGGCGCCCAGGTGCCGGATGAACCACGCCTGCTGCGACTTCTGCGGCGCCTCGAAGATGAGGTCCTCGATGCCGATCTCGTGCTCGATCTCGTCGATCAGACCGGAGCGCACCTCGCCCGAGCCGCGGTAGATGCCGGCAGTGCCGGACTCGCGCGCCTCCATGATCACCTTCCAGGCCCCGGCGGCGCGCTCCTCCTTGATCCAGCCGACCCACTGGTACGGCGCGAAGACCGCCTCGGCGTCCTTGCTGCCGACCTCGGAGAGCACGCGGAAGTCGCGGGCGAGCATGTCGATGATCTCGAGCTTGCGCTCGCGGGGCATCTCGATCGTTCCGTCGGAGACCTCGACGCAGTCGAAGCCGTTCTCCGTCAGCCACGCGCGATAGCCGTCGAGCCGGCCAAGCGCCTCGGCAGCCTCGAGCAGGGTGCCTCCGCACACGATGGGAACGCCGTACGAGCGGTAGAGGGCGAGCTTGTCGGCCAGGTTCCCCGTGACGTACGAGGTGCCCCAGCCGAGCTTGACGATGTCGATGTAGTCCCCGGCCGTGGAGAAGAGCCCCTCGATCTGCGTGAGCGAGAGTCCCTTGTCCATGACATGCGTGAGCGCCTGCTCGCGCGGCTTCGGTGTTCGCTCCGGCAGACCGAGGAAACCATTGGCGCGGCTCATGGCACCACCCTAGCAGCGAAGGTTATGCGGCGTATCAGACTGCAGCGTCCGCGGCAGCCCGTCCCGCACGTGCTCCGAAGACCGCGCAGTCGAGCAGCGAGTTGCCCATCATCCGATTTCGGCCGTGGACTCCACCGGTGATCTCACCCGCTGCGTAGACCCCCTCGACCGTCGTCTGTCCGTCGCGATCGATCACGAGCCCACCGTTCTGGTAGTGCAGGACGGGGTAGGTGTGTATGGGCTCCGAGAGCGGATCGATGCCGGCGGAGCGGTAGCGGCGGAGCATGTACGGGAGCGAGATCTCGGCATCCGCGGGATCGATCGGACGGCAGTCCAGCAGAACCGACCTCCGACCGTCCGGGGTGTCGACCCCACGTCCCTCGTCGCACTCGCGCACGATCGCCTCGGCGACGACATCGCGCGGAGCGAGCTCGTCCACGAAGCGCTCCCCGTTCCGGTTGACAAGCAGCGCGCCGTAGGATCGCGTCGTCTCGGGGATCGAGTAGCCCTGCATCGTCGGCGGCCACAGCCCGCCGTTCGGATGGTGCTGCAGCGCGTCGTAGTCGCGCACGGCGCAGCCGAGCCCGACGGCGATGTCGGTCACCTCACCCGTGGCTCCCGCGGCGTTCGTCGAGAATGTCCCGAGGCGACGCGCCTCGGCGAAGCAGCGGCCCCCGGCCGCGAGCACGACCGCGCCCGCGAGCACCTCCAGCTCGCCGCCGGCCGCCTCCTTGCGCTGGAGTGTCGCGCGGAACCCGTTCTCGGCACGTTCGAGGGCCGCGAGCGGCGCGTGGTCGAGCGTCGTGATCCGCTCGTCGGCGGCCACCGCATCGCGCAGCGCCGTCGCGATCGCGTGCCCCGTGCGATCTCCCACCTGCAGGAGGCGTCGGCGTGTCGCGCCGCCGCAGCGGGCGAGCCGGTAGCCGCCATCGGGCGAGCGCGTGAACTCGACCCCGAACTGCTCGAGGCGCGCGATCGCGTCTGGCGCCTGCCCGGTCAGCACATCGACGAGCGACAGGTCGGCGGTGTCGTGCGAGCTCTTGAAGACATCGGCAGCGTGGACCGACGGGTCGTCATCGTCGCCGAGCGCCGCCTGGATACCGCCCTGCGCCTTCGCGGTGTTCGACGAGGCCAGACCGAGCTTCGTGGCCAGCAGGACGCGGGCCCCCGAGCGGGCGGCCGCGAGCGCCGCCTGCAGGCCGGCGCCACCCGACCCGATGACGAGCACGTCGGAGCTGGTTCCGTTATTCGCGAGGTCTCCCACCGGCGCGGGCAGGGTAGACGGATGATCTTCGAAAGTTCACCAAATCGCCATACAACGTCCGCAATGAACAGGGACGATGCTGACATGCACCTTCCCCGCATCCACAATCCGCTGCGCGCCGTACGGCGCTCCCGGATCGTGCGAGGGGCGATTCGCCGGCTTGCCGGCTCGCCCGGCTCGCACCTCGGCAGCCGAAGCTAGGAAGCTAGGCCGCTCGCGCGCGCAGGCGCGCTCGCTCGCCCGCGACCGACGCGAGGTCGGCGAGCACGCGCAGCGCAGCGACGACCTCGTGCGGCAGCCGGTCGACCTGCTCGCGCCAGGCGACGGCGAGCAACCCTTCGTCGAGCGGCTCGATGTGGAGCGAGTGGCAGTCCGTGGCGTCCAGCAGGCTCTGCGGCACACCCGGGCCCTCTGGCAACGTCTGCAAGCCGGAGGGCAGCGGGCCATCGCCGTGCCGTCGCGCGATCCGCACGCCGTCGGACATCCGCAGCACGGCGAGATCGGCGCCCGCGACCGCGAGCGCGGACCGGCAGATGATCTCACGTGGGTCGTCGCCGCCAGGCCCGCCCGCGAGCGCGCGCGCAGCCTCGGCGACGGCGGCGAGCGCCGCATCCGCGGGCGTCGCGGTCGGATCATCCAGGGAACGCATCCCGCGACCTATCGGCGGGTCGTCCCCCGTGCGATAGGGGCGTCGCATCGTTCGAGGCTTGCGACAGCCGCGATCCGGCTCTATCGTGCAAGGGTCGCCCGCGCGAACGCCCGAGGGGAGGGACATCTTGGCCACGTACGAGAGCAACCACGCTCGTGAGACCGCTGGCCGCGGTGTCCCCGCGCTGCGCTGAGCGACAGCCTCGCGGCCCAAAGCTCCTAGACCTTCGCCGGCATGCGCGCGCATGCCGCCGCGAACACTCCACCCTCGTTCGCCTTCCTCGTGACACACGACGCCTACAACCCACCCGATCTCATGTTCCGCCCGACGGCTCGGGGGCTCTTCCGCCTCTGGCTCGACGAGTGGCGGCTGGCTTCGCTCGGCCTGCTCGCGGCCCTCGTGGTGACCTTCTGCACGCTCGCGATCCCGATCCTCGTGCAGCGGTCGATCGACCACGCGATCGTGCCGAGCGACGGCAGCAAGCTGTGGCCGTACCTGGGTGGGATCGGCGTGCTCGCGCTCATCCGCATCTTCGCCAACTACCAGCGGCGGTTCCTCACCTCGCAGGTCGGCATCCGCATCGAGAACGAGATGCGCCGGCGGCTCTTCGCGGCCTACCTCACCTACCCGCGCGCGTTCTACGACCGGCATGCGACCGGTCAGGTGGTCTCACGCGCGACCAACGACCTGTACCCCGTGCGCTACTTCATCGGCTGGGGCGTCATCCAGATGTGCCAGAGCGCGATGATGATCGTCGGCGCGTCGATCGTGCTGCTCGCGGTCAACCCGTTGCTCGCGGTCTGTGCGGGCGTGGCGATGCCCGCCGTCGCGTACCTGACGTGGCGCTTCGCGCACAAGGTGACGCCGATCTCGCGCGTCGTCCAGCAGCGTCAGGCCGACCTCACCGAGGCGGCGGACGAGGCCGTCGTCGGCATCGAGATGGTGCAGGCGTTCGGTCGCGAGCAGGACGTGCGCGACCGCTTCGGAGTGCGTGCGCGCGCCGTGCGCGACGGGATGCTGCAGGAGGCGCGCGTCGAGGCGCGCTACCTGCCGCTGCTGCTGTTCGTGCCGACCCTCGCGATCGCGGCGGTGCTCGCGATCGGCGGACACCTCGTGATCAACGGCGAGCTCACGCTCGGTCAGTTCGCGCTGTTCAACACGCTGCTCCTGCAGCTCGCGTGGCCGCTCGAGGCGCTCGGCTGGATCGTCAACCTCGGCCAGCGCGCGATCGCGTCGGCGGGCCGCAGCTTCGCCTGGCTCGACGGCATCGGGTCGCTTCCCGAGCCGGCACGCCCCGCGACGCTGCCTGATGGACCACTCTCGGTGCGGCTCGAGGGAGTCGACTTCGCCTACGCGACCGAGCACGACGTGCTCCGTGGCGTCGACCTCGAGCTCGCCCCGGGCGAGATCGTGGCCGTGTGCGGTGGCACCGGGGCGGGAAAGTCGAGCCTCCTGGGCCTCGTCGCGCGCTTCTACGACCCCCAGCACGGCCACGTGGAGATCGGAGGCGTCGACGTGCGAGACCTGGCACTCGTCGATCTGCGTGCTGCCGTCGCGGTCGGCACGCAGCGGCCCGTGCTGTTCTCGGCGCCGCTGCGCGACAACCTCCTCGCCGGCCGCTCCGACGCACCGTGGGAGGACGTGCTCGCGGCCTGTGAGGCCGCCGGCGTCGACGCGTTCCTCGACCAGCTTCCGGACGGCTACGACACGCTCATCGGCGAGCGCGGCGTGAACCTGTCAGGCGGCCAGCGGCAGCGTGTCGCGCTCGCGCGCGCCCTGATCTCGGATGCGCGCGTGCTCGTGCTCGACGACCCGCTCTCGGCCGTCGACACACGCACCGAGGCGAGCGTGCTCGCGCACCTGCGGGCGGCCGCCGTGGGTCGGACCGTGCTCGTCGCCGCACAACGGCTCTCGACCGTCGAGGCGGCGGATCGCGTGATCGTGCTGGTCGACGGCGGCGTTGCCGAGGAAGGCACGACCACGAGCCTGAGCGGCAGGGGCGGCGCATTCGACGCGCTCTTCGGTGACGAGGCAGTCCTTGTCTAGAGCGACCACCGCACCTCGCCGCGGAGGTCTCTCCCGGCTGCCGCACTACGCGGGAGGACAGCGCCTGCGCGCCTTCCTGCTCTCGCTCGCCGCGGCGGGTACCGCCGCGGCCCAGGTCGGCGGCTGGCTCGTGCTGCGCGATGCGATCGACAACGGCATGAGCGCGCATGACGAGACGCGGCTGCTGCTCGACGTCGCGCTCTACATCGGCGTGAACCTCGTCGCGCTCGTGCTCGGGCGCTACCTCACCTTCGGCCTCGCGCGCCTCGGCCAGCGCATCGTCCTGAACGTCCGCGAGCACCTGTTCTCGCACCTCACGAGCCTGTCGCTCCGCTACTTCTCGCAGCAGCGCGCCGGCTGGATCATCGCGCGCCTGACGAGCGACATCGACGCGCTCTCCGACGTCCTCAACGAGGGACTCGCCACGCTCGTCGCGAACGGCCTCACGCTGGTTGCCGCGATCATCGGGCTGTACGTGCTCGACTGGCGACTCGGGCTCGCGGCCTCCGCCGTCGTGCCTCCCGCGCTGCTCCTGACCCGCTGGTTCCAGGTCAGGTCGCAAACCGCCTTCGCGGACGTGCGGAACCGCATCGCAGCGGTGACCGCCCACATCGCCGAGTCCGTGGCCGGCATGGCCGTCGTCCAGGCGTACAACCGCGAGCAGGAGTTCCAGGGCGCGTTCGACGTCCTGAACGGCGAGAACCGTCGCGCCAACGTCGTCGCACAGCGGCTCAACTCCGTGTTCTTCCCCGGCATCGAGTTCCTCGGCGTGATCGCGACGGGTATCGCGCTCGCGCTCGGATCCCGCCTGCACGACGAGGGGTCGCTCACGGTCGGCACCCTGATCGCGTTCGTCGGCCTGCTCTCGCTGGTCTTCCAACCGCTGCAGGAGCTCTCCGAGCTGTACGGTCAGGTGCAGTCGGCGGGCGCGGCGATGAGCAAGATCTCGATCGTCCTCGACACCGAGATCGAGATCGCCTCGCGCCCAGGCGCCCTGGTGGCGCCGCAGCTCGAGGGAACGCTGGACGTCGACCACGTGACCTTCGCCTACGGCAAGAAGCCGGTCCTGTGCGATGTCGACCTGCACGTCCCGGCAGGCGGTTGCATCGCGCTCGTCGGCGAGTCGGGAGGCGGGAAGTCGACGCTTGCGAAGCTGATCGGCCGCTTCTACGACCCCGACGAGGGATCAATTCGCGTTGACGGCCACGACCTGCGTGACCTCGACCTGTCGGCGTACCGCCGGCAGCTCGGCGTGGTCCTGCAGGACCCGTTCCTGTTCGCCGGCACGATCGCCGACAACGTGCGCTTCGCACGCCCCGACGCGAGTGACGACGACGTGCGCGAGGTAGCCGAGGCCGTCGGCCTCGACCGTGTCGCGGCTCGGCTCGAGGGCGGGCTCCAGCACCACGTGCGTGAGGGCGGTGCCGGCATCTCGGCGGGCGAGCGCCAGCTGATCTCGATCGCGCGAGCGCTGCTCGCCGATCCGCGCATCCTGATTCTCGACGAGGCGACCTCGAACATCGACCGTCCGACCGAGATCATCATCGAGCGCGCACTCGACCGCCTGCTGCACCACCGCACGTCGCTGATCATCGCCCACCGCCTCGCGACGATCCGCCGCGCCGACGAGGTGCTGGTGATCGAGCGCGGTGTGATCGTGCAACGGGGCACCGAGCGCGACCTCCGCGCGACGGACGGGCCTTTCCGCAAGCTCGCGGAGGAGCTCGCGACGCCGGCGTCCGCGCGGCCGCGCGCGTTCTGAGAGCTACTCGGGGTGCGCGATGTGCGGCGCCGTCAGCCGCACGCGGACGGCAGCCTCGTGGGCCGGGAAGCCCTCGTGCTCGGCGAGGGCGAGCACGCTCGGGGCCAGCCGTTCGAGGGCGTCCTGGCTCGCGCGGGCGATCGACGCGCTCTTGACGAAGGCGCGCGCGGTGATGCCCGATGACACACGCGCGTAGCGTCCGGTGGGAAGCGCTGCGGGCACACCGAGGACGTAGTTCGCGGCGGAGAAGGGCGTCCACTGGCCGAGCAGGATCTCGCCCGCGTGCTCGAGCTGCGCGAGCACCGCCTCGTCGTCCGCCGTCGCGAGCTGGAGGTGCTCGGGCGCGTAGAGGTTCGCGACGTCGATCGCCTCGTCGAGATCGCGGACCACGACCGCACCCCCGACCTCGCCGAGCGCGCTCCGCGCATACGCCCGCCGCGGCTCGGGAAGCCCCTCGAGCTGCGTCGCGACCTCGGCCTGCACCTCGGCGAGGAGTCCCTCGTCCCACGTGACGAGCAGCGACGCCGAGTCGAGGCCGTGCTCGGCCTCGTTCAGCAGATCGGCCGCGAGCAGCCGCACATCGGCGCTCCGGTCGGCGATCACGAGACTCTCCGACGGGCCGAAGACCATGAACGAGACGCAGCCGTAGCGCTGCACCTCGATCTGAGCAGCCTGCACGGGCGGGCTCCCTGGCCCGAGCACCTTGAGCACCTGCGGGATCGTCTCCGTTCCGAACGCGAGCGCGGCGACGCCCGCGGGGCCGTTCGCGCGAAAGATGTTGCGCAGCCCGAGCTCGTCCGCAACGACGAGCACTGCAGGATCGACCAGGCCCGAGGGGCCCGGCAGCGGCGGTACGACGACGGCGATCTCGGGCACCCCCGCGACGACGGCGGGCGTTCCGATCTGGATGAGCACCGACGGGAACGATCCCTTGCCGCTCGGGACGTACAGCCCGACGCTCGCGATCGGCGTGGTGCGCTCACCGAGCTCGAGGCCGGGCTCGAGCTCGATACGCCAGTCCGCACCCTCGAGCACGCGCTCGTTGTAGCGGCGGACGTTGGAGATGCTCTGGCGGATCGCGTGCACGACCTGCTCGGGGATCTCCTCGCGCGCGCTCTCGATCTCGTCCTGCGTCACGCGCAGCGCGTCGACGGCGACCTCGCAGCCGTCGAACTCACGCAGCGCGCGGACGATCGCCTCGTCGCCGTGCTCACGCACGTCCTCGATGATCCGGAGCACTCCCTCGCGCAGCTCGGGGTCGAAGATCCGGCCCGTCTGCCGCGCGAGCAGGAGATTGCGGGCATTCGCGTCCAGGGCGGCCCAGTGCCGCACGCGGAGTGGGTCAGGCACTTCGGCCTCCGTCGATGGTGACGAGTGCGCCGGTCATGTACGCGGCTTCCGCCGAGGCGAGGTACGCGACGAGCCCGGCGACCTCATCGGGGGTCCCGAGACGACCGACGGGGATCCCGTCGATGATCTCGGCGCGAGACTCGGCGTCGGCGAGGAACGGCTCGGTCATGCGGGTGGGAACGTAGCCTGGCATGACCGCCGACACGGCGATTCCCCGGGGCGCGAGATCGAGGGCGAGGCTCCGCGCGACCATCGCCGCACCGGCCTTCGAGACGTTGTAGTCGAGAAAGCCGCGCTCGGGCCGCACGGCGTTGACCGACGCGTTGACGACGATCGCAGAGCCTTCGGGCATCCGCCGCGCGCAGGCGCGGGCCAGCAGGAAGACGCCGAGGACGTTCACGTCGAGGACGCGACGGAACCACGAGGCCTCGAGCTCGAGAGCGTTCGTCCCCTGGCCGTCGATCCCCGCATTGCAGACGGCGACCTCGATGCGCCCGAACGCGTCGGCCACCGCCGAGACTGCAACGTCGACGGCCGACTCGTCCGAGACATCGCACACGCTCCCGCGAACGCCCTCGGGCAGGTCCGCGAGCGCCGCCGACACGGTCTCGTCGCGCGTGCCGAGAATCCATACCTGCGCGCCCTCCGCGTGCATCCGACGTGCGCAGGCGAGGCCGATCCCACTCGTGCCGCCCGAGACGATGACACCCCGGCCCTCGTGCCTCCGCATGTCAGACCACCCTACCCGGCGGGCGCGGGCACGACCACGACCGGGCAGGCCGAGTGCTGCACCACCTGGTGCGACACCGAGCCGAGGACGAGCGTCTTCAGCGCCCCTCGACCGCGCGACCCGACGACGACGAGCTCGGCGTCGGCGCCGGCGTCGATCACGGCGTCTCCCGCGGAGCCCTCGACGACCAGGCGCTCGACATCGATGACCACTCCGACGCGTGCGAGCGCCTCCTCGACCTCGCGATCGAGCGCGTCGCGGGCGTGCTGCTCGATCTCCTTCGCACTCAGCTCCATGTAGCTCGGCGGCGGGGCAAGTGCCCAGGGCGCCTCGCCGGTGCCGACGACGGGAATCTCCCACGCGTGCACCGCCCGCACCGACGACCCGCGGAGCCTGGCCTCGTTGAGCGCCCAGTCGAGCGCCCCGCGCGAGTTACCCGATCCGTCTACCCCGACGACGATGATCCCCATGAGCGCTCCTCGGCCGGAAGGTCCTCGCGGACGGTACCTGCCCTGGCCGTCGGCACCCCTACCATGCCCGCATATGTCGCGGGCCGAGCCACTCGAGCCCCGTCGGGCGCTGGCGCGGCGCAGGAAGCGCCGTCAGCGGCGGGTCGCCGCCTTGCTCGTGGCCGCCTTCGCGGCGGTCGCGACGCTCGGCGTGCTCGACCTCCGCGGCGTGTTCCAGGGCGCGCAGCGCACGCTGATCGCCGAGCCCCGATCGCCGGCACTGCCGATCCTGGCGGAGCCCGTGCAGGCCCACGACCCGGGACCTCGGGCTGCGACCGCCGCCGCCCGGGTCGACGACGGGGTGCTCGCGCAGATCCCGCCCGGCCTCGCGGTCGCGCACGCCGGACATGGCGCTCGCATGGTCGCCCTCACGTTCGACGACGGGCCATCGCCCTACACGCTGCGCGTCCTGCGACTGCTCGCGCGGTCCCACCAGCACGCGACGTTCTTCGTCACCGGCTACGCCGCGACCGAGAATCCGTGGCTGCTCCGGCAGATCCGCGCGGGTGGGAACGCGTTCGGCGACCACACGGTGACGCATCGTCAGCTGATCCGCGAGCGGCCGGCCAGGCGTCGCTGGGAGCTGCTCTCGACTGCCCAGCGCGTCGAGGCTGCGACGGGTGTCCGCCCGACCCTGTTCCGCCCTCCCTACGGCGAGAGCTCGCGGGCGATCAACACGATGGCGCGACGACTGGGACTGCTCCCGATCACCTGGAGCGTCGACTCGAAGGACTGGACACGTCCCGGCGTGAAGCAGATCGTGCGCCAGGCGCTCCGGGGCGCGCACCCGGGCGGGATCATCCTGCTGCACGACGGCGGGGGGAACCGCCTGGAGACCGTGCGCGCGCTTCCCGCGATCCTGCGCGCACTGAAGCACCGACACCTGACCTCGGTGACGCTCCCGAAGCTGCTCGACGCGCAGCCTCCCGGGCACGGCGACCTCGAGATCCGGGCCTGAGACTCAGCGGGCGCGGAGGCCGCGCGCGCGCAGGTACGACACGGTCGCCTCTGCGGCCTCGCGAACGGGGCGTGGCCTGTATCCGAGCTCCGACATCGCGCGGTCCGTCTTGCAGTACCAGTAGAAGTGCGACGACTCGAGCTCGTCGGGGTGCACGGGCAGAGGGATGTGCAGCGCGCGCAGTGCACGCGCGCTCGGCACGAGCAGCGACGGGGGTATCGGCACGGTGAGGCGCCGCTTTCCCGAGACCTCTCCGAGCAGATCGAAGAACGCGCGGTGCGAGAGGTTGCCGCCCGGGGTGCCGAGGATGTAGCGACGGCCGCTCACACCCAGGCGCTCGATGAGCACGAGGCCCTCAGCGACGTCGCGCACGTCGACGTAGTGGAGTCCTCCGGGCGTCGAGAAGCGCAGCGCGCCTCGGAGGTACTGCTCCGCGACGAACGTCGAGATGCGGTTGACGTCGCCCGCGCCGATGGTGAACGCCGGACACGCGACGACGACGTCCTGGCCCGACGCGGCCGCACGCATCGCCACCTCCTCGCCGGCACGCTTCGTGGCGGCGTACGGGAATCGGCGAGCCTGCTCGGGGAAAGGTGAGTCCTCGTCGAGCGGCCGGTCCGGCGAGTCGGCCATGCCGACCGAGGCGACGCTCGATACGTGCACGACGCGCTTGACACCGGCCGCACGCGCGGCCGCGAGCACGTTCTCGGCGCCCGTCACGCTGACGGCCTCCATACGCGGGCGGTCGGACTCGAGATGGGACACGACCCCGGCGAGGTTGATCACGGTCGCCACGCCGTCCATCGCCGGCGTGAGGGTCTCCCGGTTCGTGACGTCCCCCGCGACCGCCTCGACGCCGTCGGGGACCGGGCCGGGACGGCGCTGCAGGACGCGGACCTTGCGGCCCTCCTCGATGAGCCGCGGTACCAGGATCAGACCGATGAACCCGCTCGCACCGGTGACCAGAACGTCGGCGTCGCCCATCAGCCGCAACACTATCCCGCATCCCACCGACGCAAGGGCACTCGGACGGCCCCTGCTCGTTATGCTCGAAGCCGATGGCGGTCGAGCTACACGCGCGGTCGCTCGTCGTAGACGGGGTTGCGCGTGTGTTCCTCGTCGCCGAGCCGGCAGGTGCACCAGCCGGGATCATCCTGAGCCTCCACGGCAGCATGTCTACAGCCGCGGCCCAGAGCCGGCTGTCCGGCATGCAGCGGCTGGCCGAGAGTGCCGGCGCGGTGGTCGCCTTTCCCCAGGCGGCCTCGCCGGCCCGGCGCGGGTTCAGCTGGGACCACGCGGCCGACCTGCCGTTCCTGACGCTGCTCGTCGACGAGCTGCGGCGTGCATACCCGACCGCGCCCGATCGCGTATGCATGTCCGGCATGTCGGGAGGCGCTCGCATGGCCTGCCACTTCGCATGGACGCACAGCGATCGAGTGGCGGCCGTCGGCGCCGTCGGGGGCCTCCGAGCCAGCGACGGGCCTGCGCCGACGCGCGCCGTTCCGGTGCTGGCGTTTCACGGCACCGCCGATCGCATCAACCCGTACGCGGGCGGGCCGGATGAGCGCTGGCGCGAGAGCGTGCTCGCCGCGGCACAGCGCTGGGCGATCGCAAACGAGCATCCTGCCGATCCGGTCGAGACCCGGGCGGGCACCAGCCTGACCCGCACCACGTTCGGCAGCGACGGCGGCTCCGGCGAGGTCACGCTGTGGACGGTCGACGGCGGTGGGCATACCTGGCCGGGCGGCCGGAGCGGACTGCTGATGCGACTCTTCCTCGGGCGCACGACGAGCGAGATCGACGCGACCGACGAGATCTGGCGCTTCTTCGTGCGACATGCGTGACGGGACGGTCGCCCATCGGACTTCCGGGCGCACGTCCAGCTAGAGGTGCTGCACGAGCCAGCCGACCGAGTCGGTGCCGTACGGGTCGGGACTGTCGCCCGGAACGTCGCGCACTAACGCCCGCGACGGTCTCGCAGCGTGCGCGCCCGCGCCGCTGCGAGTCGGAGCGGCGCCGTGATGCGCCAGCTCAGCGAGCTCGTGACCCCGGCGAGATCGCGACGGAGCTGAGCGCACTCGGCCCGGCTCGCCGCGAGCTCGTCGGCGACGCGCTCACCTTCGGCGAGCCGGGTGCGCAGCTGCCCGATGTCGGCGTCGGCCTGCGCGAGCGCCTCGGCCAGCAGCCGCCGGTGCTCGTCGGTCGAGGACGCCATCCGGCCGATGATATCCCGCGAGCGTCAGCGAACCACGACGGTGAGCTTCAGGACGTTGTCCGGCCCGACGGTCTTCACGCCGCTCATGTAGTCCTCGCCGGCATGGGTCTTGAAGCGATACGTCCCGGCCCTCGTGAAGCTGACCTTCATGACCGCGCTCTTGCGGCCCATCATGCCCATGTTGCCCATCGCGCCGCCGCTCGTGCGCACCGCCGGCCCGGACGTCTCGATGAGCGTGTGCGACATCACGTCGGCATTTGTGATCGTCAGCGACGCGCCGCGCGCGAGCGTGACCGACTGTGCAGCGCGGAACGGGCCGTTGTCATACGACCACGCGTGGCAGCCTCGCACCTGGTGGTGGATCACGAGCGCGCCGGACTTCGGGGCGGGGCGCGAGGCGGCGGCGGCGGGCACGGCAGCGGCGGCGACGCCACTCGCTGCGATCACTGCGCCGATTGCTACCCAGAACGTTCGATCATGCATGGTTGCCTCCATTGGTTGCACAGAGCATGTCCGCCGCGTGGAGCTCTGGCATCCGCGTAGGCACCGCGCCCGGTTGCGGCTTTCCCCTCGATGGAGATGCGGCGTTCGGGCGACGCTGTCGATGTCGATCGCGCCCCTCAGGTATCCAGCTGCCGGTAGAAGAACGTCGTATCGCACGGCGCCCCGTCCGGCATCAGGGCATAGCCGGGAATCGGGCCGACCCGGATCCAGCCCAGGCGCGCGTACAGACGGGCCGCGTCGCCGTCACTGACCGCGTCGAGCACGAGCAGCGTCTTCCCGTCGGCGCGCGCCGCAGCCTCGGCCGCGCGCACCAGCCCGGCACCGACGCCGTGCCGCCGCGCCCGCCGATGCACGAGCATCTTGGCCAGATCCGCCCGGTGCGGCTGGTTCTCCGGCTGGTCGAGCAGGAGCTGCACCGTGCCGACGATGCCGATGGCATCCTCGGCGACGAAGAGCGCCCGCTCCCCACGGTGCACCCCGTCGGCCACGCGCCGCCAGAACGTCAGGGCGGTGGCCGCCGACAGGGGGTGCATGAAGCCGACGGAGGCGCCGCCGTCCACGCAGTCGATGAGGACCTCGGAGAGCTCCGCGATCTGACCGTCGGTCACACGGTGCAGGCGTCGAATCGGAAGCGGTGCGTCACGGTCGAGATCCGACACGTCATCTCCTCGGTGCGAGCTCTGACACGATCACGACCGCGTAGCGCGCGGTGCGTTTCGAGCTGTTCCGGTACGTCGTCGGACGATCGAGCACGAGGGCCAGGCAGTCCCCGGCTCGCAGCCGATGGGTCTCGTCGCCCACCGTCACGACGATCGCACCCTCGAGCACCCAGACCTGCTGGTGGATGCGCGGCTCCCTTGCACCCGTCTCGTACGCCACGCGCGCGCCCGGCGGGAACGACACCTCCACGATCTGGATCGGCGACGCCGGACCGCTCGGCGACACGTTGCGGCGCAGGTAGCCCGACTCGGGGTCACGCCAGACCGGCTGCTCGGCCCGGCGGGCGATCGGCTCGTCGTGAGGCGCCGGAGCATCGAACAGCGAGGCGAGCGGCACGTTCAGGCCGGTTGCGATCTTCTCCAGCACGACCGCGGTCGGACTGCTCTCGCCACGCTCGATGAGCGAGATCATCGAACGACTTACGTCGCACCGTGCCGCCATCGCGGCAAGCGAGAGGCCGCTCGCAGCGCGCAGCACACGAACCCGGCTCCCGATCCGGTCGTTCAGGTTCGACTCGTGTAGATCCGGCATGCTGGACGAATCATCCAGCATGCCGGAAACACGGTCAAGCGGCCCTGCGGACCAGCTGCTCGCGCGAGACGTCCGGCCGAGCGGGTCGGAGCTCGAACCAGCCGACGGCCGAGACCAGCGCCGCGACGATCGCGACGGCGCCGCCGAACCACGTGACGGCCGACGTCAGGCCGATATGGACGGCAGCGACGCCCGCGCCGATCGCGGGCACCGAGATCGCGAAGTAGGCGACAACGAAGAACGCGGCCATGCCGCCCGCACGGTGAGCAGGAGGCAGCGTCGAGGCGAGCGTGCGCAGCGCGCCCATGAAGGCCGCACCGAACCCGAAGCCGACGACCAGGCTTCCGAGTAGGAACCCGTCGAGCGAACCTGCGGAGACGGACGCGGCCGTGATCACGCTCCCGACGGCGAGCAGCCCGGCGCCGCCGACGAGGGTCGGGCGGTTCCCCACGTCGCGCAGCACCCACTGCCCGAGCACGGCGCAGGCGCTGAAGACGAAGACGAACAACCCGCCGACTGCATGGTTCTGCGTCGCGTGCAGCTGCCCGATGATCGAGGGTCCAAGTGAGAGGTAGACCCCGCCGACCGACCACGAGGCCAGCACGCCGAGGGCGGAGAGACCGAACGTGCGCCAGAGCGCACGCGGTACCCGCGGCACGCGCGGGGTGAGGCTGATGCGCTTGCCGCTCGTGGCCACCGTCTCGGGCAGCCGCCACGCGGCCCAGGCCGCGAGGGCGGCGAGCACGGCGATCACCACGAACGGCGTGACCTCGGGATAGCTCGCGTACTGCACGAGGAGGCTCGAGACGAGCGCGCCGAGGCCGATCCCCGCAGCGCTCGCGATCCCGTTGACGAGCCCCGCCTGTCCACCGTGGCGTCGCGGATGGAGATCGATCAGCGCCGCTCCCGTCGCACCGAGCAGCAGGCCCGTGGCGAGTCCCTGGATCGAGCGGGCCACGAACAGCCAGTCGAGGCCTCCGGCGAAGGTGAAGATCACCTCCGCACCGACCAGCCCCAGCAGTGCGCTGACCATCACCGGCCTGCGGCCGATCAGGTCGGAGAGACCGCCGGTCAGCAACAGCGCGACGAGCACGCCGATCGCGTAGACCGCGTAGACCTCGGTCACGGCGAGCGGGGAGAAGTGCCACTCCGCCGCGTAGATCGAGTAGAGCGGCGTCGGCGTCGACGATGCCATCAGGGCCAGCGTGATGAATGCTGCGACCGTCACGAAGGGGTGTCGCAGACCGATCTCGCGAGGCTCGGGCGCCTCCCGCGTGTATAATTGTTTCTGTATTTCCAAAGTCATGGAGATATGGTACATGAGAGGAGGAGAAGCGCAAGTGGCACGTGAGATCCATCATCCGAGCACCGACGCCATCGATCTGGCGACCGTCCTGCGGGCGCTCGGCGACCCGGCGCGCCTGACGATGGTGCGGCTGCTCGCAGACGGCGGCGAGCTGTCCTGCACCGAGGTCCAGGACCGGCTCGACATGCCCGTGTCGACCTGCTCGTACCACCTGAGGCTGCTGCGCGAAGCCGGGATCACCCGTGCACGCGCCAGCGGCACGGTGCGCTACGTGTCGCTGCGCCGCGCCGATCTCGCCGCCCGCTTCCCCGGATTGCTCGACGCGCTCGAGGCTGACGCACCGGCGGCAGCCGTGCCGGCGCACCTGGAGCAGTAGCGGTCACGACCTGGCGCGTTGGCACCATGCGGAGAGGTGCGCCGCATCGTCATCCCGCTCCTACTGGTCGTCTGCGCCGCTGTCGCGGTAGGCGTCGTGCTCTCGCGGCGCAGCCACGGCGGCTCCGGCGCGCCGGCAGCTTCCGCGCCCTCGAAGGACCTCGCCCGCGCGACCGCCCTCGACTTCGATGCTGACTGGGCGAAGGGGCTCGATGCCGCCGCGGCATCCGCGACCAACCATCCGGTGCTGGCCGCAAGCGCCCTGATCGCCAACCGCAAGGGGCTCGACGGTGCCACCGTCGCGCCAAGGCTGATCGCCATCGACGAGCACCCGGACTCGGCGACCGCCCGGCTCGCGCTGACGTGGAAGGTGGCGGGCTACGGCCCGTGGCGCTACCGCACGACCATGCGGCTGCGCAGGCTCGCGAGCGGGCGCTGGGTGATCCTCTGGAGCCCCACCCTCGTGTACCCGACGCTCACGGCGAGGACGCGGCTCGGCACCGATCGGATCGATCCGCCTCGTGCACCGATTCTCGATCGAGATGGCAAGCCGATCGTCGAGCTGCGGCCCGTCGTCGAGGTCGGGCTCCAGCGCAATCGCGTGCACGACGTGACCGCGAGCGCGACCGCGGTCGCGAAGGTGCTCGGGATCGGCGCGGCGGCGTACATCCGCCAGGTGCGAGGGGCCGGGCCGGTCGAGTTCGTGGTAGCCGAGACGATGCGCCCGGCCGACTACGCGAAGGTCGCGAGGAAGCTGCAGGCGATCCCCGGCAGCATCACGAGCAACGCGGCCCTCCCGCTCGCCCCCTCGTTCGCGTTCGGGCGCGCGCTGCTCGGCGCCGTTGCGCCCGCGACCGCCGAGCAGATCCGGCGCTCGCACGGATCGCTCCAGGTCGGCGACGACGTCGGCCAGTGGGGGCTCGAGGCCGAGTACAACCGCCACCTCGCCGGCACGCAGGACGTCAGCATCATCGTGCGCAGCCGCAAGACCGGCGACGCGTTGCGGACGCTCGAGATCCACCAGGGAAGGCGGCCCGTGCCGCTGCGCACGACGCTCTCGACACGTGTGCAGAACGCCGCGGAGACCGCCCTCGGCTCGTCGACAGCTCCGTCGGCGATCGTCGCCGTGCAGCCGTCGTCCGGAGACGTCCTGGCGGTCGCGAATCGTCCGATCGCGTCCACGTTCGACCGCGCGCTGGCCGGCGCCTACGCGCCGGGATCGACCTTCAAGGTGATCACGACGATGGCGCTGCTCGAGCACGGCTTCGATCAGGGCACCTCGGTGCCGTGTCCGACGACGATCGTCGTCGACGGCCGCACGTTCCGGAACTTCGAGGGTGAGAGCGGCGCCTCGTCGAGCTTCGACGAGGACTTCGCGATCTCGTGCAACACCGCCTTCGTCTCGCTCGCGTCGCGGCTGCCCTCTACGGCCCTTTCCACGACCGCGCTCCAGTTCGGCGTGGGTCGGAACGCACACCTGCCGTTCGGGACCGCGAGCTCGCACGTCCCCGCGGGCAGAGACCCCGTCAGCCGCGCCGCGATGATGATCGGGCAGGACCGGATCGTGGTGACACCGCTCGCGATGGCCGGGGTCGCTGCGACGGTCGCGAACGGTCGCTGGCGTCAGCCGCGCCTGCTGACGACCGACCCGCGCCTCGCAGGGCCCGCGTTGCCCGCGCAGGACGTCGACACGATCCGCACCCTCATGCGTCGCGTGGTGACGGGCGGCACGGGGACCGCGCTCGCCTCGACGCCGGGCGATCCGGCGTGCAAGACCGGGACCGCCGAGTTCGGCAGCGGCAACCCGCCACCGACCCACGCCTGGTTCATCTGCTTCCGCGGAGACCTCGCCATCTCGGTCCTCGTCGAGCGTGGCAGATCGGGTGGGAGCGTCGCGGCGCCGATCGCGGCGCGCTTCTTCGCCGCGTACGACGCGGCGAAGTAACCGCGAACCGCGACTACTCGCAGAGAACCGTGTCGCCGTGCGAGTACGGCGGCGCGCAGCAACAGAGCAGCACCAACGGCTCGGGTCCGGAGTTCCAGAGCTTGTGGCGAATCCCGGGCGCGATGACGACCGTGTCGCCTGCGCCCACATCCGCCTCCTCGACTCCGAGTCGAAGCCTGCCGGCGCCGCTGACGAAGTGGTAGATCTCCTCGGCGACGCGGTGGTAGTGCTCGACCGTCTCACCGCCGACCGGCACCGTCGCCTCCGCGAGCGACTGCTGCGAGGCGTTGCCGCTCGGGACGCCCGCCACCTCGCGGATCGACGAGCCGTCCGCGGTGATGAACGGGTCCTGCTGGTCGAGGCGATCGATGCGCATCGGGCGATAGCTTCGCAGCGTCGCCGGGGTGGTGCCCCGAAAGGGTGATGGCTCCCCTCCGTTCAGCCATGACACTGTGTCCTGGTTCCGTGGCGCAGCACGCCCCGCGCTCATCGAGGGAGACACATGCACAGGTACGTGCCACGGCTGAGCGCCGGCAACAGGCTGCGCGCGCTCACAGCGTTCGGGGCGGTCGCCGTCGCGGCAGTGCTGGCGCCGAGCGCCGGGGCGATCGTCGGCGGCACCACACAGGTCGGCGCGGCGTTCATCGCGCCCGTGGCCTTCGTCGAGATCCACACGCCCACGGGGACGTACTCCTGCTCGGGGACGCTGATCTCCCCGACGGTCGTGATGACGGCCGCTCACTGCGTCTACGAGGAGAGCAACCACGGGAACCTCCTCGGAATCGCGCGGCCATCGGATGTCTCGGTGCGCATCGGATCGGCGAACGTCCTCGACCCGACGCTCGGAACGGCCGCGGGTGTCGTCGCCGTGCTCCCGCAGCCCCACTACCGCTGGGACGGTGGCCGCCACTTCCACGACGTCGCGCTGCTCGCGCTCGACCGCCCGGTGCCGGAGACCCCTGCCGCCCTCGCCGAGCAGGCTCCGACCGCAGGCGAGCCGCTACTGATCACGGGGTACGGACAGACATCGACGAATGACCGCACGGGGCCCTCGGTGCTCCGAGCCGCGTTGATCGACGCCGCGGATCCGTCCTCGTGCAAGCTCGTCTCGGAGCGGTTCGATCCGTCGTGGCTGTTCTGCGGGGCCGCCTCGACCGACCCGGCCCAGCCGGGCGGTACAGCCTGTTTCGGCGACTCCGGCGGCCCGGCATTCGCGAGCGAGAACACTGCCGACAACGTCGTCGTCGAGGGCGTCATGAGCTACGTCTCGCGCGAGTGCGAGTTCTCGCGCACCTACCTCGTGCTCGTGTCGAGCGAGCGGGGATTCATCGATCACGCGCTCGCAACGGCGCCCGAGCACTGGAGCACCCTGCGCGACGACCCGCCGCTCGCGTCCGTGCGCTCGACGACGACCCGGATCGGGCACGACGGCGTGCTGTCGGTGCGGATCGATGACGATCGGAGCCATCGCTCGAGGGTCATGATCAGCTTCTACACGCACGGCGGCAAGATGCTCGGGCACAGCTATCGAGGCGTCGCCACGAATCGCTGGGTGCGGTTCACCCTCGATGCCACCACGAAGCGCTTCTCGGGCTACGTGTGCGCACAGGGCAGCGACGACACGACCAAGGAGTCGAACCTCGCGTGCGCCACGGACATCGTGAAGTAAGCGACGCGCGCCGGCTATGCTGGCCGCGCGTTTCGAGGACGCACCCGGTCCGCGGGAAAGGCTGAGCCTACCTCGTCGTGCTGAGCCGTTCGATCGACCACCTTCTGCCTGGACACGCGGACATCCGGGCCTCGCCGAAGGGGTCGTGATGAAGATCGACATCGGGCAGGCGCGTACTCGCGCCAAGGAGCTCGTGAAGGCGGGCCGCGTCGCGAAGCTCGCGGACGCCCAACGCGAGATCGCCCGCGAGCTCGGCTATCCGAGCTGGCCCGCGATGATCCACGCGCTGGAACCGCCCACGGCCGAGCGCGTGATTCGCGAGGCCGACGCTCGACACGACCGGGCGCTCGAGCTGCTCGCGGCGGCGCCCGCGCTGCGCCGTGACCCCTGGGTGGCGCTCACGCTCGGCGATGCGAGCGGCGTCCGTGACGCGCGGAATCCCGGCGGGCCGCTCGGCCAGCCGCCGCTCTTCTACGTCGCGCGCAGCCGGATCGCCGCCGACACCGTGACACCGGCACGCGAGCTGTTGGAGCGCGGCGCCGACCCGAACGGGCCGGCCGGCGAGGAGTGGACGAATCTCTCGATCGCGTGCTCGCGGGGTGACGCGGCACTCGCGGGGCTGCTGCTCGAGCACGGCGCCGAGCCGAACGACAACGACTCGCTGTACCACTCGGTCGAGAGTCGCGACGACGCCTGTCTGCGCCTCCTGCTCGACCATGGCGCAACCGTGACGGGCACGAACGCGCTCTGGCACGCGCTCGATTACGACCGCATCGAGCCGGTGCGCCTTCTGCTCGAACACGGCGGCGACCCCAACGAGGCGTCGCACTGGCCGGCGCTCCACCACGCCGTCGCCCGCGGGCGCTCGCCGGAGTTCCTCCGGCTCCTGATGCAGCACGGCGCAGACCCGACCGCGCGTGACCACAAGGGCCGCACGGCCTACCAGCACGCATTTCGCCGGGGCCGACCGGAGCTCGCCGAGACGCTGCTCGAGCTCGGCGCTCCCGACGACATCACCGCTGCCGACCGTGCGCTCGGCTCCGTATCGACCGGTGCGGAACCAACCGAGATCGAGCTCGATGACGACGCCCGGGACGTCCTGATCGAGCTCGCGATGCGCGACATCGACAGCCTTCGCCGCGTGGTAGAGGCCGTCGGGCCTGACTTCAGCGCCAGCTGGGGTGGTGGCCCGCGCGGATCGCTGCTGCACCAGGCCTCGTGGTTCGGGCGTGCGGACTTCGTCGAGGTTCTGCTGCATGCGGACGCGCAGGTCGACGCGCGCGTCGACACCGAGTACGCGACACCCCTCGGCTGGGCCGCTGTAGGCTCGCGGTACAGCCCGTCCCACCCCGACGACAGCTTCTCGGCGAGAGACGGCGACTGGGTCGGCGTCGCAAAGCGGCTCGTCGCGGCGGGTGCGCGCGTCGAGCCGATGTTCGTGGACATGGCCACGAGCCCGTTGTCGGACTGGCTCGCGGCGCACTAGCCCACACGTGTTACCCGGCCTGACCCGCGGGCAGCAGCGCATGGCCGTCGACCACTGCCTGGGCGACGGCGACGAGCTTGATTCCCGTCGTGGCGGACTGCTGACGGAGAAGAGCGAAGGCATCGGCCTCGCTGATCTTGCGACGTTCCATCAGAATGCCTTTCGCGCGTTCGATGACCGCTCGCCGACCGAATGCGCCCTCGAGGCTGTGGTACTCGTTGAATCGGCTGAGCGTGATGTCGAGTGCTCCCTGGAGCTCTCGTGCCTCGGCGTCGATGACGTAGGCGAAGATGCCGAGCTTGGCGGCCTGGTCGACGAACGGTCCGTCGCCCGATGCGAGCAGAGCGATCACGGGACAGCTCGCCTCGCGCACGATCTGATCGATCAGGTCGAGCGCATGTCGAGAGCTCTCGCCGAGTCCGACCAGGGCAACGTCTGGATGCTCGCTGGTCGTCAGCGCTCCGACCTTCGCGACGTCCGTGGACGTGGCGACGACCGTGTGGCCCAGCGATTGGACGATCGCCGCCACGAGGAGCATGTGATCCTCTCGTTCGTTCGCAAGTAGAACGCGAAGGCGGGCGGCGCGGTCGATGGGCAGAGCTCAATCGTAGCGTCAACTGTGCGGAATGCAACTACGTCCAGGATCCGCGCTACACTCAGTAGGCGCGGCCCCAACACTCCTGGTCGCTCGAGCCCACCGCATGAACTGGTGGGCACATCAGTCCTCCTGCAATGGATGGCGTGGTCGAGCAACGAAGGAGCCCGCATGGAGCCACCCACATCCGGAGGCACTGATACTGCTGCTCCGCGGGTGCAACGGTGAAGAACGCGCCGCTCAGGAGCGTCCCGGCGCCTCCGGTTTCCGGGCGGGCGCTGCGGATACTCCCGACGAGGCGCGGCCTCGGAATCGGATTTCTCGATAGCGAGCTTCGCTTCGTCGAAGGGAACGCCGCGCTGTGCACGGCCTTCGGCGCCTCGAGCGTGATCGGTCTGTCACCCGGCGAGCTGGGCGCGATGGGCGCCCAGACCGAGGCGCTCGTCCACGAGGTGCTTTCGAACCGGGCGGCCGCTCACCCTCGGCGCCGCGAGGGGACGGGTTTCGTTCCACCGCGTTCTGGACGCCGGCGGCCTGGCACTGGGCGTCGGTGTCGTTGCGATTCCGGAGACGGTCGGCGATCGCGATCTTGACAAGCTGAGACGCGACGCGGAGACCGATGGGTTGACGGGGCTCGTCAACCACCGCGTCTTTCAGGAGCGGCTGCGCATCGAGGTCAAGCGAGCGCAACGCCATCGTCGGCCGCTCTCGCTTGCCCTCGTCGACATCGATGGATTCAAGCTGTTGAACGACACCTTCGGCCACCAGATCGGTGACGACGTACTGGAGACCGTCGCGGGCCAGCTCGCGTCGGTGCTGAGGGTGAACGACATTGCGGCTCGCATCGGCGGCGACGAGTTCGCACTGTTGCTCCCGGAGACGGACGCGCACGAGGCGCAGGTCGTGGCCGAACGAGCTCGCGACTCCATCCGCCGCGAGACGCTCAACTGGGGTACCAGCCTCACGATCTCGATCGGCATCTGCGGCATGCGGCACGCGACCGACGCCGATTCGCTCCTGCGCCTCGCCGACGGTGCGCTCTACTGGGCGAAGGCGCATGGCCGCGACGCGATCTGCCAGTACAGCCCAGAGCTCGTGGAAGACCTCTCGCTCGAACAGCGAGGCAGTCGCCTGCTCAGGAACAAGGCGCTCGCCGGTGTTCGCTCGCTTGCCCGCGCGATCGACGCGAAGGACCACTCCACGCTGCTCCACTCCGAGCGAGTGGCGAGTCTTGCGGCCCGGCTCGCCGAGGCGATGGACTGGTCGCCGGGCCGTGTGGCTGCCCTGCGAGAGACTGCGCTCGTCCACGACGTCGGAAAGATCGGGGTGCCCCTCGAGGTGCTCCTCAAGGTCGGCGCTCTCACGCCCGACGAGTACGACGTCGTCAAGACCCACGCCCTGCTCGGGGCCCAGATCGCAGGCGAGGTCCTGAGCGATGAGCAGACCGCATGGCTCCGCGGGCATCACGAGAACTACGACGGGAGCGGCTATCCGGACGGGCTCGCCGGAGACGACATCCCCGACGGCGCACTCATCCTCTCGCTCGCAGACAGCTGGGACGTCATGACGAGCGACCGCACCTACTCGCCCGCGATGGGCGTGACAGAGGCGATCACCGAGTGCGAGCGCTGTGCCGGCACCCAGTTCGGCCCGGGAGTCGTGGCTGTCCTGACACGCCCCGGCTTCGAGCGCGTCCTGCGGATCTTTGCGAACGAGCAGGCCACGCGCGACCGGAACGAAGCCAGGTTGCAAGGCAGCACCGCTCTCACGTTCCACCTCCACTGCGAGTGCGGCGAGAGCGCATGCGATGCGATCGTCGAGGTCCCCGCGGACGAATACCGCCTCGTCCGCACATCGGATCGCCGCTATCTCGTCCGCCCCGGACACGAGATCGCCGAGATCGAAGAGGTCCTCACCACCACCCTGAACTACACGATCGTCGAGAAGCGGTAGCTCGCTCACACGAGACGCCGGCCTCCAGATGGGGGATGGCAACCGTGAGAGCTGTGCCGACCTACTGCTCGATCGCGGTGTAGTTCGGAGATGAGCTGACCCCCCAACCCAGGTGGTCGGCAGCGAGATTCATCCTGCGTTGGGCATGTGGCAATGCAGCTTCGGCTGAGGATGGACTCCATGCGACACCCGAAAGGCCTGCTCGCCCTGTCTCCGCTGCTCGTGGCGCTTGCACTCGCCGTGCCCGGCGCGGATGCCGCACCGACGACGACGATGGTGACACTGGGCTCGGCATCGACCTACGCCGCGTTGAGCGGCGCGTCGATCGGCAACACCGTCAGCGCTCCCGGCGACCCGCACACGACGCTGCGAGGCGACCTCGGCGTCGTCGCGAACGCTCAGCCGACCGGCTTCCCGCCTGGCGTCGCGACGGGCACAGTCAACGTCGGCAACGCTGCCGCCGCGCAAGCCGGGACCGATGCCCTCGCGGCATACACCGACATCGCAACCCGCACGGGTGGCGCCCCACTTGCCGGTGCGCTTGCAGGTGCGACGATCACGCCGGGGCTCTACGCAATCGCCGGGGCCGCGTCGAACACCTCGACCGTCACGCTCGATGGTCAGGGAGACCCGAACTCCGTCTTCGTCTTCCAGGTCAACGGCGCCATGACGACGGCCGCGCTGAGCCACGTCGTGCTCGTCAACGGCGCCCGGGCCTCGCGGGTCTTCTGGCAGGTCAACGGCGCCGGCGGCATCGGGGCGGGCGCGAGCTTCGCGGGCACGATCATCGCGCTGAACGCCGTCGCAGTCGGCAACGGAACCGTCGTCAACGGCCGCGTGATCGCCCTGACCGGCGCCCTCACGCTCGACGACAACGAGGTCTACAGCGCCCCTCCCGTCGTCACGATCGGCGGCGGGGCGAACGCGATCACGACCGACACGACGCCGACGATCAGTGGCACGACCGACGTCGCTGCGCCGGCACTCGTAACCGTCACGATCAACGGGCAGACGCTCACTGCAACCCCCTCCAACGGGGTCTGGTCGGTGACCTCCGCGATCCTGGCGAACAACGTCTACCCGGTCGTGGCCTCGGTCACCGACGGGGCAGGAAACCCGGGCAGCGCCGCGCAGCAGCTGACGGTCGACACGGTGCCGCCGGTCATCACGATCGACGGTGGCTCGTCGGTGGCGACGAACGATCCGACTCCGACGATCACGGGCACCAGCGACGTCGCGCCCGGCACGATCGTCTCCGTGCTCGTCGGCTCGACGGTCGTGACGGCGCTCGTGCAGCCCACGGGGACATGGAACGTCACCCCTGCCGCACTGCCCGACAGCACGTACACCGTGACCGCGTCCGTGACCGACCCCGCCGGGAATCCGGGCACCGACAGCCAGACGTTGATCGTCGATACCACACCACCGGCGGTCGCCATCGACGGCGGGGCGAGCGTACTGACCAACGACGCCACGCCGGCGATCTCCGGAACCGCCGCCGTCGCGCCCGGCACCATCGTCACCGTGACCCTCGCCGACGAGACCCTGACCGGCACCGTCCTGACCGGCGGGAGCTGGTCCGTGACATCGGCCTTCCTCTCCGACGGCACGCACCGCGTGATCCTGGGCGTCTTCGACGCCGCAGGGAACTACGCCACCTTTACCCAGACGATTACCGTCGACACCATTGCGCCGGGCGTATCGATCACCGGCGGGCCGACCGCAAGCACGACCGATTCCGGACCGACGATCACCGGAACGTCCAACGCCGCGCCAGGCACGATCGTCACCGTGACGATCGGAGGTCAGACGATGACCACGCTCCTGCAGGCCGACGGAACGTGGAACGTGACCCCGCTCTCTCTGGCAAACGGTACGTGGGCGGTGGTCGCGTCGGCCAATGATCCCGCCGGCAACCTCGGCAGCGCAGCGCAGATGCTCACCACCGGTCCTGACAGCGTCGGGCCGACCGGCGAGACGCCATCGACCGTCACACCTACGACCGTCACGCCCACGCCGTCGACCGTGACGCCTGTCACGCCCGTGACGCCCACCCGTCCCCTCACGCCGGCGCCAGATCGTCGCGGCGGGTTCAACGCGGTCGCGACCACCACCGTCACCCGAGACACCACCCAGAAGCTCGCGGGCGCCACGATCTCGATCGCCACCAGGGTGACCGCCCCCGTCGGGGGACGCATCGTCGCCACCGCCAGCGGCACGGTGAAGATCGCGGGCATCGCCCGGCCGATCAGGCTCACCACCGTGACGACCGCGATTCGCGCCGGCCGACGCGCGTCCCTGAAGATCATTCCGACGGGGAGCAGGCGAGCCGTCAAGGCGGCGTTCACGAAGCTCAGAGCGTCTGTCCGGACAGGCAAGAAGGTGATCGCGACGATCACGATCAGGATCGCCGACCCGGCCGGTCACACGCGCGTCGTCACGCGCACCGTGACGCTCACGTGACGCCCACCCTGCCCAACGGCAGATCCGACCCGTCCCGCCGTCGCGGTGCCCAACTGGAGAGTCCCACATGAGAAAGCTCCTACTCCTCGCAACCAGCGTCGCCGCGCTCGGGGCGAGTACCGCTCCCGCGCTTGCGATCACCCCTGTGTCCTTCGAGGTCACCGGTGGGGGCCTCACGATCAGCGCTCCCACGGGAGCGAACGTCGACCTTGGTTCCCGACTCGCCTCCAACGTTGCGGGCACGATCTCGGGGCAGCTCGGGGCCGTCACGGTCTCCGATCTTCGCGGTGGCCCGACGACATGGACAGCGTCGGTGATCTCCACGGCGTTCACGCCCACGGCGGGCCCGGCCGTCCCGGCGACCGCTGTCAGCTACGACACTGGAGCCGTCACCCCAGCGGGTCCCGTGACGCCGATCGGAGGCCTGTTCTCGAACCTGACCGGCGTCGTCACGGTGGTCACGGGCACGAGCACGGGGCCGAGCTCCGCATCGTGGAATCCGCTGATCTCGATCGCCATTCCGGCGAATCTCGCGCCCGGGACGTACACCGCAACCGTCACGCACTCGGTCGCCTGACAGTGCACGCCGCGGTCGACCGGAGACGATGGGGACGCGCCATGTCGATCGCAGCGTTGCTCCCCGGGATGCTCATCACCCCGGCCAGCGGGCTCGCGGCGACATCACACGCGTCCGCCGAGATCAGCGGCATCGGCGTCAAGCTCGTCGCCCCTCCCGCGTCGTCGGCCACGGGCCAATTCGCCCGCACCTACATCACGGGCACGTTCCAAGCGGGCTCGCAGGTCAAAGCCGATGTGGAGGTCTCGAACACGACCACTCGACCTCAGACGATCTCGATCTACGCCGCGGGCGCGAGCATGCGGGCCGGAGCGTTCTCGTTCGCGGCAGGGCGCGTGAAGAACGAGCTCTCGCGCTGGACGGGCGTCAGCCGCAGTCGCCTGCGACTCGGTCCTGGACGGGCAACGATCGTGACGGTGCGCGTCCGGATACCGGCGAACGCCACACGGGGAGAGCGGTACTCCGTCATGTGGGCATCCGTGGACGCGCCCGGAGGCATGGGGGTGAGACTCGTCAACCGCGTGGGCGTGCGCATGTACCTCACCGTCGGTGGTGCCGCAGCGCCGAGGTACACGATCTCGACGCCTCGAGCGAGTCGCACGCCCGACGGTGCGCCTCGCGTGGGCGCGATCGTGACGAACACGGGACCAAGCACGATCACGGTCTCGGGCTGGATGACGCTATCGCACGGCCCGGGAGGGCTGCGCGTAGGCCCCTTCCACCTCAGGCTTGCCCGCCCCCTCGCACCCGGTGCATCACGCCGCGTCGCGACGCAGTTGACGAGTCAGCTGCCGCGCGGTCCGTGGCGCGTCGAGGTCGCCCTCACGAGCGGCTCGACGCACCACAGCGCCACGACGACACTGACCTTTCCCGCTCGCATCGAGAAGGGCTAGGGATCGCGACGGCTCCCTCGCTACAGCACCCGGGAGCGCTAGACCTTGGGTCCCCACTCGAAGAACGGGTGGTTGTGAGGTCCCTTCATGCAGACGCCCGAGTACAGGAGCTTGTCGCCCGACGAGGTCGTGGAGAACGACTGGCACTTGAAGCCGGACGGGCCCTTGAACGACTTCCCGGTGGCACCGGCAGTCTGGTGCGTGAACTTCACAGCCCACGGGCGGGCCGTCGCGCACGGCATCCCGCGCGCGGCGAGCGTGTAGCTGCTCCCGGAGTGCGCTGCGACTTTCCACGGAGCACCGGTGACCACGATCTTGCAATTGGTGTCCGCGGAGCCGGATGCCGATGCGAGCGAGCTCGAGGCTCCGAGCGACGCGCTCGCGAGCGCGATGATCGCGAGGAGCGCGAGCCGCCGAGGCAGCCGGGCACACGTCGGTGAAACCCGTCCGCGCCCGTGGCCGTGCCGGAACCCGATCATCTATCGCTCCCATGCTCGCGGAGGCGCAACGCGCTTCCTTCAGCGGCTCAAGCAGAGCTCGTGCCTGCGGGCAGCGTGAGCGGGACTTGGATCGCGAACATATCCTACTGAAAACTCCACTGTGTTGCAACCGATGCGAGGGGCCGAGGTCTCAGCGCCCGAGGAAGTCGAGCACGGCCGCGTTCCACTCGTCGCGGTGGCTGACCGTGCAGCCGTGCGGCGCGTCCTTCAGCACGACGAGCTCGCTGCTCGGGATGTAGGCGTGCGTGAGCGATCCCGTGCCCTTGAACGGGACCGTCTTGTCGCCGTCACCGTGGATCACGAGCGCGGGCACCTTCACGTCCAGCATCTCCTCGCGGAAGTCCGTGTGCGCGAACGCGGCCATGCACTCGAGCGCGGCATGCTTGTCCGCCTGGCGGGCTTGCGCGAGCGCCTCCTGCCGATCGGCCTCGCTGACCTTGAGCTCGTCGCCGACCGAGAAGAAGTCGGTCACGAAGCTGTCATA
The DNA here is from genome assembly GCA_963717155.1 of uncultured Actinomycetes bacterium. GTDB lineage: Bacteria > Actinomycetota > Thermoleophilia > Gaiellales > JALYLC01. The sequence goes on along the minus strand of OY970326.1, from coordinate 4,390,752 downwards.
GAAGGCATCGGGATCGTCGGCCAGATCGGCCGCCGCCTGCTCGATCAGCTCCGGATCCACTGCCCCATCGGGGTTGTCGGCCGTCTTCAGGAGGTACGGCGTCACGGACGAGGCGAAGACGACGCTGTGCACGCGCTCGTTCTTGAAGCGCGAGGCGTAGAGCGCGACCTCGCCGCCGCCCATCGAGAACCCGACCAGCGTGACGTCCTGCAGGTCGAGCTCGGTGATCAGCGAGTGCAGATCCCTGGTGAGCGAGTGGTAGGAGTAGCCCGAGTGCGGCTTGTCGCTGCGTCCGAAGCCGCGGCGGTCGTAGGTGATGACGCGGTACCCGGCGTCGCCGAACGCCTGTACCTGCCCGTTCCACGACTCGCCGGTGAGCGGCCAGCCGTGGATCAAGAGGACGGGGCGGCCGCTGCCGCCATGGTCGTCGACGTGGAGCTTCGTGTTCTGGAAGAGCCCGTGGTGGGCGGTGATCTCCGCCATTCGGTGGCCTCGCGATCGGCATCGTTTTCGGCACGGCTGGCGGGTGACTCGCCTACGAGCGCGTGGTGGGGTCGGCGGTAGTTGTACTCGTTGGCTCGTCCAGGCGCTCAGATCGTCCGGGCGCCTTCGGGAAGCCTCGCGCTCCTCTGTTCAAGCCTGGGCGGCGGCGAGGAAGTCGACGAGCTTGTCCAGTTGCGTGCCCCATCCCACCTCGGAGGCGGCGCGGATCGTCTCGCTGAAGTCCGCCGCGATGTGCACGGTGAGCCGCGTCGTCGTGGCGTCGACCACCTCGAACGTGATGGTCGCGGTGCCCTTGCCCGAGCCGTCCGCGAAGCCGTCGTCGGACCACACGATGCGGGCGGGTGGCTCGACCTCGAGGAACCGGCCGCTGTTGGCGTAACGGGTGCCGGTGGCGTCGTCGACCATGTCGAACCTCACGACACCGCCGGGCCGCAGATCGAGCTCGATCGACTCGCGCGGGGTGGAGACGCCGCGCGGGCCCCACCACTCCGCCATCTGGTCGGGGTCCGTCCAGGCGTCCCACACCAGCTGCCGCGGTGCGGCGTACGTGCGGACGAAGTGCAGCTCCACCATCGTCAGATTCCTCCCGGGGCTGGATCATCGGGGGGCGGCGCCTGCAGCCGGGCGAGGTGCTCGCCCAGCCGGTCGAGCGTGCCCTCGTAGAAGTAGGAGTAGTGCTCGAGCCAGGCGATGGCGTCGGCCAGCGGGGCGCCCCGCAGGCGCGCCGGCCGCTGCTGGGCGCTACGGCCACGGGACACCAGTCCGGCCCGCTCGAGCACCTTGAGGTGCTTGCTGACTGCCTGAAGCGAGATCGCCGGGAACAGCGCGGCGAGCTCGTTGACCGTGGCCTCGCCGTCCGCCAGCCGGGCGAGGATGGCCCGACGGGTGGGGTCCGCAAGCGCGCCGAACGTGACGCTCAGCGCGTCGGAGTCGCTGGCAGACCCGACCGCGACGGACACGGATCAGGCCCTGACCAGATCGAGCAGCAGCATGCCGCTCGGCGCGGTCTGCGAGCGTGCGACCGTGAACGTCGACGGCGTGCCGCCCGTGAACAGCTTCCGGCCGCTGCCGAGGACGATCGGCGCGATCAGCAACCGGTACTCGTCCACCAGGCCGGCGGCGCGCAGCGTCTCGCTGAGCTGGCCGCTGCCGTAGACCAGGAGGCTCTCCGGGCCCTCCCTGAGTGTCGTGACCTCCTCGACGACGTCGCCGTGCAGGAAGGTCGCGTTCCAGGTCGGGTCGGTGAGCGTCGAGGTCGGCACGTACTTGGGGATCGAGTTCATGATGTCGCCGCCGGTCGACGGGTCGTCGCCCACTGCCGGCCACGCCTGGCTCATGCCGTCGTACGTGACCCGGCCCAGCAAGAGTGCGTCGGCCCACCGCATCGCCTCGCCTTGATAGGAAGCGACCGCCTCGTCGAAGTACGGCTGCGTCCACGCCGGATCCTCGAAGACACCGTCCAGCGTCAGGTACTCGACCACGATGATTCGTCCCATGTCGCCCTCCCGAACTTGTGATCAACCAATCGGTTGAATAGTAGGGTTGGCATCGTCTCCTTGTCAACCGATAGGTTGAGCAACCTCGGCGATCGTGCCGTGAGGGCGAGCAGTTGCTGGCACGCTTCGGTGATGACCTCGCCGCTGACCTCGATCGCCGCCGGGTTGCCCGCCAGCGTGCCGTTCGTGGGTCCGGAGGCGCTGGAGCGGGCTCGAGGACGTCCGTTCCGCGCGCGGCTCGGTGCCAACGAGAGTGCATTCGGGCCCGCGCCGGGCGCGATCGCGGCGATGCACGAGGCAGCGACCGACGGCTGGAAGTACGGCGACCCCGAGAACTACGACCTCAAGCACGCGATCGCGGCACGCCACGGCGTGACGCCGGCGCACGTCGTCGTCGGCGAGGGCATCGACGCGCTGTTCGGGGTCGTCGCTCGCCTGCACGTCGAGCCGGGCGTGGCGGTCGTCACCTCCCTCGGCGCGTATCCGACCTTTGCGTTCCACATCGCGGGCAACGGCGGCCGGCTCGTCACCGCGAGCTACCGCGACGACCGCGAGGACCTCGACGCGCTGCTCGCCCTGGCGCGCGCGGAGCGTCCGCGGCTCGTGTTCCTGGCAAACCCCGACAACCCGATGGGCAGCTGGTGGGACGCGGCGCAGGTCGAGGCGTTCGCCGACGCGCTGCCGCACGACGTGCTGCTGTGCCTGGACGAGGCATACACCGACTTCGCACCTGCCGACGCGCTGCCCGCGATCGACCCGGACGATCCGCGAGTGCTGAGGTTCCGCACGTTCTCCAAGGCGCACGGCATGGCGGGCCTTCGCGTCGGTTACGCGTTCGGAGCACCGGAGGTCGTCGCGGCATTCGATCGCGTCCGCAACCATTTCGGCGTCAACCGCGTGGCCCAGGCCGGAGCGCTCGCGTCGCTCGCCGACGACGGTCATATCTCGTCTGTCGTCGCGCGTGTCGAGCGCGCTCGCGTCCGGATCGCAGGGATCGCGACGGACAACGGACTGCATGCCCTGCCGTCGGCCACCAACTTCGTGACGGTCGACTGCGGCCAGGACGGCGCGTTCGCACGGGCGGTGCTGGCGGCCCTCGCCGAGCGCGACGTGTTCATCCGCATGCCGGGCGTGGCGCCACTCGATCGCTGCATCCGCATCAGCACGGCACCTGACGACGAGCTCGACGTGCTGGCCGCCGAGCTCCCGGGCGCCCTCGCAGCGGCGGATCGTGTGCGCACGCCGCACTACGGATAGACGACTTCCCGCTGTCCCTTCTCGCGGTGCATGGTCCAGAGCAGGTCGGCAAGATGGTCGGGATCGACGGTAGGCATTTCCCAGATCGGGTCGCCCGCGGCTCTGGCCTTCTCCAGCTCGACGTGGAACGCGCTGTTCTCGATGGCTGCACCGATGTAGAGCATGCCGACGTAGACACCCTTCTCGGCTACCTCGGCGTGCAGGGCTTGCAGGTAGTTGCGCTGGGCGGCTTGTGCGGGACTGGGGCCGCTCATGTTCGGCAGGCCCTGCACGGTGCTGCCGCCCTGCGCGGTCAGGATGGCGCCGTCCCCCTGCTCGAGCATGTGCGGCAGGAACTCCTGGACGAGTGCCACCATCGTGTAGAAGATCAACGGCATGAAGCTCCGCGCGTGCTGTGGGGTCAGATCGATTGCCGAAACGAACCCGGTGTCCGGGGTCGGTGCGTAGTAGAGAGCGTCGAGGTTGCCTGCCCTGGCGCGGATCTGCTCGGCCAATCGGTGCGTGCCCTCGGTTCGGGACAGGTCGGCCGTGATGACGTGCGCGGTTGCCCCGGCACTGGTCAGCTCGTTGGCCAGAAGGTCAAGCGGCGCCCTGCGGCGGCCCACCAGGGTGACGGCGTAACCCTCGCGCGCGTAGCGACGCGCGACTGCCTGCCCCAGACCGGGACCGGCTCCGAACACGGCGATGGAGGTGGACATGAGAATGCTCCAGTGGTCGGTAAGCGATCTGAACTGTGGGGGCGCCCGCTCCTCGGCGCCGCCTCCGTCGAAGTAGAACCCGTCGGTCCACCTCAACGCGAATGCGTCACGACGGCATCGGACTGACCGGCTTGGCCTCCGTGGGGGTTGCCGGTACGGCGAGGCCGAGAGGGGCGAAGGGATGGTCGGCCCATAGCCGGCGGGAGGTCTCCTCCGGGTAGGGCCTCACGGCCGGTTCGGTGTCGATGATCCAGGTATGCCGCTCGCGCGGGTCGTAGGCGGGCCATCCGGGGTCGCCGGTCGCGGCGAAGGCCGTCCAGGCGGCACGCACACGGGTCGACAGCCCCGCCGCCTCCGCGGGCGGCTGGCGCCCGATCAGGAACGCCGCGGCTCCGGCGGTCAGGTTGCCGAAGGTCAGCGGCACTCCGAGTCCGTGGCAGGCGCCGAGGGTCTCGCCGCCCATGCCGGGGGCGTTCCAGGTGAGCTCGTACAGGTAGGCCGGCCCGTGAGGGTGGTGGGCCTCGGCCAGGCGCAGGGACGGCATGCGGAACAGCCAGTCGGAGTGCAGGAGCTCGTAGAGCTTTTCCGGCCCGGCCGCGGGATGGGCGGCGCGGTACGCGTCCGGATCGGGCGCCAGAAGGCGCAGGGCGGCGTCGGTCTGCTCGGGGGTGATCTCCCCGAGCTCGCCCTTGACGGCCATGAACAGCCGGTACTCGTCGCGGGTGTGGCCGACGATCAGCTCGACGCCGGACGCGGCTCCGCCGGCGAGGGCCTGCCAGGGCACCGAGGGCAGCACCTCGCCGTCCACGACGGGCGCGAAGGGCGTCTGCATGTGCGCGGCCTGGCCCCATCGCGGGTTGGCGGCCATCGTGCCGGCCACCTCGTCCGCGGCGTCGTTCAACCGCGAGGGGGAGAGTCGGGCCAGCTCGCGCGGCGGCGGGAGGCAGGCCCAGGTGACCGGCGATGGCGGCGGCGATGTCGGTGGCGAGCGCCTCGGTGAAGTACACGCCGGGCACGCTCTGCGCGATCGCCCGGCGGAACAGGCCGGTGGCGCTCGGCATGGCCATCAGCGCGGCGATGCTGCCGGCTCCCGATGACTCGCCGAAGACGGTGACCCGGCCCGGGTCTCCGCCGAAGGCGGCGATGTTGTCCTGGACCCAGCGGAGCGCGGCGACCTGGTCCAGGAGCCCGCGGTTGGCCGGTGCTCCGGGGAAGTGCCCGAAGCCCTCGGCGCTCAGGCGGTAGTTGAAGGTCACCACGACGACGCCGTCACGGGCCAGGGCGTCGCCGTCGAAGAGCGGATCGCCGGACCAGCCGTAGACGTAGCCTCCACCGTGAATCCACACCATCACCGGCAAGCGGGCGGCGCCGACGTCGGGGGACCAGACGTTGACGGTCAGCCAGTCGCCGTCGGCGTCCCGCGCGGCGGGTGCGCCCAGCACGCTGGACTGCGGCGGCGGCGGCCCGAAGGCGGCGGCCTCGCGCACGCCCTCCCACGGTTCGACGGCCTGCGGCGCGGACAGGCGGAGCTCGCCCACCGGCGGACGAGCGAACGGCATGCCACGAAACACGGCCAGGCCGTCCTCCGTCCGTCCGCGCACGCTGCCCGAGGTGAGTCGAACGTGCGGGCCTGTGAATCCGGTGGCGTTCACACTAGGGTCGTCGGGACGGAGAGACTCTCGAGCGTCGAGGTGCGAGTATGGATGACCAGGAGACCGTCGGCACAGGCTTCCCCGAAGCACCGCGGGACCCGGCGCATGCCGACTCGATCGCGGGAGCGCTCGTCAGCGAGACGTTCGACTACGACGGAGGTCGGCAGGTCACGGCGTACGTCCCGCGCGATGCGCCGGAGGCAGTCGTGTTCGCCGGCGACGGTCAGCTGATCTCGCAGTGGGGCGTGGTCCTCGAGGCGGCAGGCGGACCGTCCACGATGATCGTCGGCGTGCATCGGACGGCCGATGAGACGCTGCGGCTTCACGAGTACTCACCGGCCTTCGACCCGGAACGATTCTCCGCACACGAGACGTTCTTCGTCGAGGACGTCCGACGATGGGTGCGGTCGCGGTTCGGACTCGCGCTGCCCGCCGAACGCACTGCAGTGTTCGGCGTCTCGGCGAGTGGAGAGCTCGCGCTCGCCATCGGGCTTCGACACCCGGACATCTACGGTGCGATCTTCTGCGCCTCGCCTGGCGCGGGTTTCCGACCGCCTGAGGCGATGCCCAGACCGCTTCCGCGTGCGTACCTCGTCGCCGGCAGTCTGGAGCCCTTCTTCCACGACAATGCCACCCGCTGGGCGGAGGCCCTGCGCGATGGAGGTGCGGACATCGTGATGACCGAGCGGGCCGGCTCGCACGGCGACGCCTTCTGGCGAGAGGAGCTTCCACTGATGGTGGAGTGGGCGTTTGGACGATGAAGCAGCCGCAGCCGGGCGATCAGCCGCAGGCCGTCGCGATTTGCTCGAGGGCGCGTTCGGCGTCGTCCCTACCGCACGGTTCGATCCAGGTGACGATGCGCGAGACGCCGGCCTGCTCGAGCCCAGCGAACACGTCGGGGTCGGCCTCGTTCATGAACATCGTGACCGGCACCGGGTCGCGCTCCAGCTCGACTGCGCGTCGCTGCAGCTCGTCGATGCGCGCCGCGAGCTCGTCGGTCGGGATGCCGAACGGCGCCCAGCCGTCGCAGTAGTCGAGCACGCGGTCGAGCGCCTTCGCGCCCGTGCCGCCCATCAGCACGGGGAGGCGGCGCTGCACGCGGCTTCGGCCACGACCAGATCCGGTCGAAGTCGACGTGCTCGCCGTGGAACTCGGGCTCGTCCTCGGTCCAGATCGCGCGCATCGCCAGCACGCGCTCGCGCATCGACGCGAAGCGCGTCGCGGGGTCCGTGCCGTGGTTGCGCATCTCGTCGACGTTCCAGCCGGCGCCGACCCCGAATAGCACGCGACCGTTGCTGACGAGGTCGAGCGAGGCGATCGCCTTCGCGAGCACGATCGGGTCGTGCTGGGGGACGAGCAGGATTCCCGTGCCGACGCGCACGCGCGTCGTCGCCGTCGCCGCCGCCGTGAGTGCGACGAGTGGGTCGAGCGTGCGCTTGTGCTCTTCGCGCAGGTAGCCGAGCGGGTGCGGGATCGTCCGCTCGACCGGCATGTGGGTGTGCTCGGGCACGAACAGGGACTCGAAGCCGTGCTGCTCGACCAGCCAGCCCAGGTCGTGCGGACCGATCGACTCGTCGGTCACGAACATCGCGATTCCGTAGTCCACGATTTCTATTCTGGCGGCGCGTCCGGCGGGAACGGTGCGACCACCCGATCGGTGATCGCACCAACCCGCCTCTTGGATTCGCGCGCGAGCTGCGACGCCTTGCGTCGCCGAAGACCTACCCGCAACCCGAGTTGTCGCCGCAGTCTCGGCAGGTGTAGCACGAGCCGGTGCGCACCTTGCGCCCACCGCACTTCGCACACTCCTGCGCGTCTTCCCAGGCGTTGAAGAGCGCTCGCTGCCCCGAGAGGGGCTTCGTCTCGACGGGGCCGACCTCGACGGCGGGCGCCACCGAGTCGTATACCGCCGAGCCGTCGCCGAGCGGGTCGGCCTCGGTCTGCTGGCCCTGCAGTCGCGCGCGCACCTCGGCGGACATGATGCCCAGCGCAGCCTGCGTGTCGGCGTCGAGGAACTTCTTGCCGAGCCACCGGAAGATGTAGTCGACGAGCGACTTCGCAACGCGGATGTCGGGATCGTTCGTGAGGCCCGACGGCTCGAACCGCATGTGGCTGAACTTCGAGACGTACACGGCCAGCGGCACGCCGTACTGGATGCCGAGCGACACCGAGATCATCAGGGCGTTCATCAACCCGGCGAGGGTCGTGCCCTCCTTGGCGATATCGACGAACACGTCGCCTGGAGTTCCATCGGGGAACAGGCCCACGTGGATGTAGCCCTCGTACTCGCCGACCTGGAACTTGCGCCCGATCTCCTGGCGCTCGATCGGCATCGTGCGCCGCTCGGGCTTCTGAACGAGCTCGGCCTGCTTGCCGGCGAGCGGCTGGGCGACCTTGCAGTTGTCGCGATAGATCGCGAGCGCCTTCACGCCGAGCTTCCACGAGTCGAGGTACAGCTTCGCGACGTCCTCGACCGTCGCCGCCTCGGGCATGTTCGCGGTCTTCGAGATCGCACCGGAGACGAACGGCTGGACGGCGCCCATCATCTTGACGTGGCCCATGTAATCGATCGCCCGGTCGCCGATCGAGCAGTCGAAGATCGACATGTGCTCGGGGCGCAGGAACGGGGCGCCCGCGACCGCGTTCCGGTCGTTGATGTGGGCGACGATCTGGTCGATCTCGTGCGAGGCGTAGCCAAGGCGCTCGAGCGACTCGCGCACCGTCTGGTTGACGATCGTCAGCTCGCCGCCACCGACGAGCTTCTTGGTCTTGACGAGCGAGAACTCGGGCTCGATGCCCGTGGTGTCGCAGTCCATCAGGAAGCTGATCGTCCCGGTCGGCGCGATCACGGTCGCCTGCGCGTTCCGGTAGCCGTGCTCGCGCCCGAGCGCGAGAGCGTCGTCCCAGGCCTGCCGTGCGCCGTCGACGAGATCGTCGGCGACGGTCTGGCGGTTCTCGATGTTGGCCACGGCGGCGCGGTGCTTCTCCATCACGCCGAGCATCGGCCCGCGGTTCTTCTCGAACTCGTCGAACGGTCCCATGCGCGCCGCGATCGCCGCCGACTGGCGGTACGCCCGGCCGGTCATGAGCGCGGTGATCGCCGCCGCGTACGCGCGGCCCTCGTCGGAGTCGTACGCGAGCCCACGCGCCATCAGCAGCGCGCCGAGGTTCGCATAGCCGAGTCCGAGCTGGCGCATCGCGTGCGCGTTCTTGCCGATCTTCTCGGTCGGATACGAGGAGTTGGAGACGAGGATCTCCTGCGCGAGGAACACCACGTCGACCGCGTGCTCGAACGCCGCGACGTCGAACTCGCCGTCGGGGTGCCGGAACTTCATGAGGTTGATGCTCGCGAGGTTGCAGGCCGAGTTGTCGACGGACATGTACTCGCTGCACGGGTTGGACGCGTTGATCCGGGCCGTGTTCGGGATCGTGTGCCAGTCGTTGATCGTCGTGTCGTACTGCACGCCGGGATCGGCGCAGCGCCATGCCGCATCGGCGATCTGACGCATGAGGTCGCGTGCCCGCACGGTGCGCACGACTTCACCCGTCGTGCGGGCCGTGAGGCGCCACTCGCCGTCGATTTCGACCGCGCGCATGAACTCGTCCGTCAGGCGCACGGAGTTGTTGGCGTTCTGGTACTGGATCGAGGACCAGTTCGACGAGTCGAGGCTCATGTCGTAGCCGGCGGCCTGGAGCGCACGCGCCTTCTCTTCCTCGTTCGACTTGCACCAGATGAACTCTTCGATGTCGGGGTGATCGACGTCGAGCACGACCATCTTGGCCGCGCGCCGCGTCTTGCCGCCCGACTTGATCGTGCCGGCCGATGCATCGGCGCCGCGCATGAAGCTGACGGGGCCCGACGCGTAGCCGCCCTTGGAGAGCTGCTCCTTCGACGACCGCAGGCGCGAGAGATTGATGCCCGAGCCCGAGCCTCCCCGGAAGATACGACCCTCCTCGGAGATCCACTCGAGGATCGCGTCCATCGAGTCGTCGATCGACAGGATGAAGCACGCGCTCGCCTGCGGACGCTCCTCGAACCCGACGTTGAACCAGACCGGCGAGTTGAACGCGGCCTTCTGGTACAGCAGCAGGTGGACGAGCTCGGCGTGGAACGCGTCGGCCTCTTCGGCGTCGGCGAAGTAGTTGTCCTTGCGGCCCCACGCGGTGATCGTGTCGGCGACCCGTCCGATCATCTGGCGCACGGACCGCTCGCGCTCGGGCGCGCCGAGCTTCCCGCGGAAGTACTTCTGCGCCACGATGTTCGTGGCCGTCTGCGACCAGGTCGTCGGGAAGTCGACCGAGCGCTGCTCGAAGCCGGGCCGTCCTTGCCGGGGATGATGGCGTCGCGGACTTCCCACTCGACCGTGTCGAACTGGTCGATTCCCGACTCGCTGTTACGGCGCACGACACCGACCCGGACGTCGGGGTGCGTCGGCCGCAGCGGCGTATCGGATGTGGGTGCCGCAGTTGCGGCGTGCGTCTCTTTGGTAGCCATGTCGCTCCCGGGCAGTGTCTTGGTAGTTTACCGAACAGGCGTTCGGTCGGCGTCGAAGAGCTCGAGCTCGCGCTGGAACTCCCCGACGTCGTCAAACTGGCGGTACACGGACGCGAACCTCACGTACGCGACGCCGTCGAGCGCACCGAGAAGCCGGAGTGCAGCATCGCCGATGAGAGCGGAGTCGATCTCGGCGAATCCGAGGCGCGCGAAGCTCGCCCTCGACCTCGAAGCTCAACCGCTCGACATCCTCGAGCGCGATCGGCCGCTTCGCGATCGCCCGCTCGAGGCCCCGGAGGAGCTTCGGTCGGTCGAACGGCTGGCGGCGGCCGTCGCGCTTGCGTACCCACAACACGGGCTCCTCGACACGCTCGAACGTCGTATGCCGTGCACCGCACTCGAGGCACTCGCGCCGTCGACGAACGGCCTCGCGACCGTCCGCGATGCGCGACTCGAGCACGCGGGTCTCACCGTTGCAGACCGGGCACATCACCCGCGCGCCTCGACATCGGGACACCGTCGGCCGCCCCCGGCCTTCCGTGCGCCCACCAGATCTAGCGTGCGTCCTCCCCCGTCCACGCCAGAGATGGTGCCAGGCGGGTCGGACGGACGAGAAAACGGCGCAGCTATGCGGGCTGACGCCGGCCTAGGAGCTCGAGCGGTTCGCGCGGCGGCGCAGGATCGCGCCCGCGACGCCCGCCAGGACGAGCAGGATCGCAAGCACGCCGAGGACGATCACGGCGACAGGCAGGTCACCCGCGTGCGCGGGTGCGAGTCGATCGAGCACCGGGGTTGCCGCCGGCGCGCCGAGCAGCGTCACGTTCCCCGAGTCCGGCGTCGTACCGCTGCCGCTCGTACCGCCGCTGCTCGTGCTGACGTTGCCCGAGTAGTCGCGGCCACCGCCGACGGTCGCGGTTCCGGGCGGCGGGGGCTTCGTCGCCGGGGCGGTGGTCTGCTGCTGGTGCGCCTGGGGCGTGCGAGGCGTGTCCTTGCTCGTCACCGGCTGCGATGCAACGGCCGCGTCACGGACGCGCAGCGCGTCGTTGCGCTTCGCCGCCCGGATGATCGAGTCGATGTCGGAGTAGCTGCTGCCGTCGACCGGCTCGATACGGATCGCGGCGTTGTAGCAGGCCTGCGAGTAGTGCTTGGTGATCCGGCCCTTGTAGGCCTGATCGATGATGTCGTGCGCGCAGTCGGCGAACGCCGTCGTCGGCACCGCGAGCGCTGCTACCACGACCACGAGGCGGATGAGCGAGCGACGAGTGGTGGACATAAAGGGCATGGTGAAAGGTCGCACGAAACTCGTGCTTATGGACTTTACCCCTCTGGCCGGCCCTGCAAACCCCCAAGCCGTAAGGATCGTGTAAGGACGTTCGCCAGAACCGGAGGAGAACCTCCTCGCCCGTTGAGCCGGCGGACGACCCACTAGGCTGCGCCGTCGTGGACGCGAGTCGTGAGGTCGCTCGTCGCCCGAAGGTGCCCGCGCTCGCGCTTCTCGGACCGTGGCTCGCCCTGGCGCTCGTCGCCGCGTTCCGCGACGGCGGCAGCTCGGACACGGGCCTCACGATCGCCGCGGTCGGCGCGGTCCTGGCCTGCGCCCTCGCGCTGCTGCTCGCCGCGGCCGGGCGCCTCGAGCTGCCGCGCCCGAGCGGCGCCGGGCTCGTCGCGCTGGCCGGACTCGGTCTCTGGTGCGCGGTCGCGTTCGCCTCGATCGCATGGTCGCTCTCGCCTGCGGACTCGTGGCAGGACGGCATCCACGTGGCCTGCGCGGCCGCGGCGCTCGCAGGGGGCATGTGGATCGGGGCACTGCTGCGGCGGCCGGCCCAGGCCGCCTGCCTCGTGCTCGTGGCGATCGCGGTCACCGTCGCGGTGTACGCGATCGCGCAGCGCTCGTTCAGCAGCGAGTTCATCGCCGCATCGTTCCCTCGGCTGCGCGAGCCGTTCGGCTACTCGAACGCGCTGGCGGCGCTCTTCGTGTCGGGCGTTCCCGCGTCGCTCGTCCTGGGAAGCAAGCGAAGCGTCGCCGCGCGCGCCGGGGGCGCCGCATGCGTCGCCGTGCTCACCGTCGCCCTGATCCTGACGGGCTCGCGCGGTGGGCTGCTCGCGGCGCTCCTCGCGATCGCCGTGCTGCTGCTGCTCGCAGGACGCCGGCTCGAGCTCGTCACCACGCTCGCATGCGGTGTCATACCTGCGGCGCCGGTCGCGCTCTACGGCGTCAGGCTACCGACCTTCTCGGGCACCGACCCGCCTCCGTCCGCCGGGGCCGGCCTGCTGATCGGGCTCATCGCAGCCGCCGGCGTCGCCGCCGCGGCCGGTGCCCTCGCACAGGCGACCGTGGACGGTCTCGCAGCCCAGACCAGGGTTCGCGCGCTGCGAGTCCTCGGCGGAGCGGGTGCAGCGCTCGTGCTGGCGGGACTCGTGCTCGCGGCGGTGCGGACGGGAGGCCCGATCGCCCTCGTCGACCGGGCGTGGAACCAGCTCACGGGGAACGGTCAGGTCTCGAACGCGACCGGCAACCGCTTCTTCACGCTGTCCTCGAACCTCCGCTACCGGTGGTGGAGCGAGGCCTGGCACGCGTTCACGCTGCGGCCGATCGAGGGCTTCGGGGCGGGGACGTTCAACCTGATCGACCAGCTTTCGCGTCCCGACACGACGGTCGCGCGCGAGGCGCACAGCTCGGGCCTGCAGGTGCTCTCGGGGCTCGGGATCCTCGGAGGCATTCCCGCGCTGGCGGCGCTCGGCGGCAGTGCCGTTGCCTGCTTCGAGGGCTGGCGCAGGCTCGCCGGCGAGGAGCGAGTGGCAGCTGCGGCCCTGTGTGGCGCCGTGGCAGGTCTCGTCTTCCACGCGCAGCTCGACTGGGACTGGACGTTCGCCGCGATCACGCTCGTCGGCTATCCGATCCCCGGGATCCTCGCGACCGCGGGCCGCGGGACCACGCGCGCGCGCTCACTGGAGCGGTTGATGGCCGGTGCCTCGCTCCCGCTGCTGGCGGCGCTCGCGATCGCGTGCGCACTGCCGTTGCTCTCGCAGCGCGCGACGACTCGAGCGGACTCGCTGCTCGCCGCCGGTCGCAGCAATCCAGCGCTCGTCGAGAGCGACCTCGCGATCAGCCTCGACCCGCTCTCGACCGACGCGCTGCTCGACCGCGCCACGATCCAGCAGCTGCTCGGGCGTCCCGCGGACGCAGCGGCCGACGTGCGGCGGGCGCTGCGCCTCGAGCCGGCGAATGCCGACACCTGGCTGCAGGCCGCTTCCCTGCAGCACGACTACTGGCACGACCCCAAGGGAGCGTGTACGAGCGCGCGGACCGCGCTCGCCCTCTCGCCACATGCGCTCTCGACCATCGCGACGGTCGCCCAGTACTGCAGCGCGAAGGCGCCGAAGGGCTGATCAGTTGCCGACGATGACGAGCAGCCGCGCACCGGACAGATTGCGCGCCGGCCCGTCGAACGGCGTCACGTAGCGAACGGGCCCGAGGCGACGCGCGAGTGCCCGCGCAGCGGGGCCGAGCCCGGCGGCGTACTCGATCGACATCGGAAGGTCGCGCCGTCCGGCGTTGCCGACCATCGGGACGGGATAGCCGAGGGAGCGCAGGCGGCCTGCGAGCGCGGCAGCGGCTCCGGTCGCCGTTCCGCCGTTCAGAACAGCGACGGGCGTGTGTGCCGGAGCGGGAATGACGACGCGCTTCTTCTTCACGTGGTGCACGGGCTTCCGGGCCGGGGCCTTCGCAGCCGTCTTGCTGGTCGCGACCTTCGCGGTCGCGTGCGAACCCGCGACGCGCGACGGCGGAGCAGCTTTCTTCGCATGCGCTGAGGGGACCCGCTCGACTGGCCACCGGTGTGCGTGACGACGACGAAGGCGACACAGGCGGCGAGTAGGAGCGCGGCGACGGCTGCGGCTCGGACTCCGAGACGGCCGCTGCGCATGACGCTCGGGCGATAGACGACGTAGCCAGGCATGGGAGCCTCTCGTTCGCCGGCCGGCGGCGGGTTCCTTCGCGGTCGCGGACGGTAATGTCCCCGGATCGCAGCACCCCCCTTTGTGAGCTTCGAGGGCGTCGACGGCGCCGGCAAGACCACCCAGGCGCGCCTGTACGCCGCCTGGCTGCGCGAGCGTGGGCACGAGGTGGTCGAGCTGCGCGAGCCCGGCGGCACCGCCGTCGGCGAGCGCGTGCGCACCCTCGTGCTGCTCGATCCCGAGGCGGCCATCGGTGCACGCGCCGAGGCGCTGCTGTATCGCCGCCGCGCGAGCCCAGGCCGTCGACGAGATCGTCGCGCCGGCGCTCGCGCGGGGAGCGCACGTGGTGGCCGACCGCTTCATCGACAGCTCGCTCGCCTACCAGGGCGCAGCCCGCGCGCTCGGGATCGCGGCCGTGCGCGCCGTCAACGACTTCGCGATCTCCGGGGTGCTCCCGGACCGCACGGTCCTGCTCGAGCTCTCGACCAGCGACGCCCGCGAGCGGCGCGCGGGCCTGCCGGACGACCGGATCGAGGCCGAGGCCGCCGACTTCCACGAGCTCGTCGCGCAGGGCTACCGCGAGCTCGCTGGCGGCCGAGCCAGAGCGCATCGTCCGGGTGGCGGCCGACGGCGATCCCGAGCTGGTCGCCGAACGCGTGCGGGAGGCGCTCGGTGGAGACTGACCCGTTCGCGGCACTCGAGCTCGATCCCCGCGCGCGCCTCAAGCTGCGCGCCGCGGTGCAGGATCCCGTGCATGCCTACCTCCTCTCGGGACCGCCCGAGTCGGCGGCCGACGATGCTGCGACGCTGCTCGCGGCGGCTCTCGCAGGAGTGACACCGACCCAGGTGGCCGAGGGGCATCCGGACGTCATCGAGGCGATCCGCGAGGGTCAGGTCATCCGCCTCGAGCAGATCGCAGCGATCTGGCAGGCCGTGCACCTGCGTCCCCACTCGAGCGAGCGCGTCGTCGCGATCGTCCGGGACGCCCACGCGATGTCCGAGATCGTGCAGAACGCGCTGCTCAAGTCGATCGAGGAGCCACCGCCGCACGCGGTGACGCTGCTCGTGACGCATCTGCCGCACCACCTGCTCGCAACCGTCCGCTCGCGCTGCCAGGAGATCGCGATCGCGGGGCCGCCGCGCCGCGAGCCGGCCGCCGACTGGATCGTCGACGTCGCGACGCGCTGCGCTGAACGACCCCGCGTTCGATCCGGCCGCCGCGCGTCGCGCAGCACCTCCAGGCGGCGCGGGGCGCTCGAGCGCACGGCGCTCCGCGAGGTGGACGAGCGCTTCGCAGGACGCGCGTGAGGGCGCCGACTTCCTGCCCGTGGCGATGCGCAGCAAGGAGCGCAAGAAGACGGATGCGGAGCACAAGGAGCTGACGGGGCGGCGGCGGCGTCAGACCCAGGCCGAGGCTGCGGGCGCAACCGTCGACGGCCTCGCGAGCTGGTTCCGCGACGTCCTGTGCACGGCCTCTGGCGCCGAAAGCGTGGTGGTACACTCGGCCCGCCTGTCGGAGCTCCGCGAGGACGCGTCAGGCGACCCGGCGGTCGTCGAGCGTGCGCTCGAGGCGGCACTCGATACCCGGCGGGCCTTGCAGCTGACGATTACCCCGGAGCTCGCCGTCGAGGCACTCCTCCATCGCGTCCGGCTCGCCCGGACGATCTGATCCCAACAGAGGTCCGACCCATGGCAAGGTGCGTGGGGGTCGTCTTCTCGCCAGGCGGGAAGGTGCAGCGCTACGCGGCCGGCGAGCTCGAGCTGCGCTGGAACGACCGCGTGGTGTGCGAGACGCCGCGCGGCGAGGCGCTCGGCCGGGTCGTGCTCGCGCCGCACGACTGGGCGCCGGAGGGCGGCGTGACCGCGAGCCCCGTGATCCGCGCCGCGACGGCCGAGGACGAGCGGGCGGCTCGCGAGCACGACGAGGCGGCCGCGGCGGTCCTCAAGCACCTGCGCCAGCTCCTGCGCCGGGACTCCTCGCCGGCGAGCGCGGTGCGTTGCGACATCTCGCTCGACGGCACGCGCGCCTCGGTCTGGTACCGCGCGGACGAGCGGCTCGAGCTGCGCGGCATCGCGGGCGAGCTCAGCCGGCGCTCGGGGAGGCGGGTCGAGCTCCGGCAGGCGCCCCCGCGCGAGGCTGCGCGCCTGTGCGAGGGCGGTGGCCTGTGCGGTCCGGTGAAGTGCTGCAACCGCTACCCCTCGCACGAGCAGCCGATCACGCTGCGCATGGCGAAGGACCAGGATCTCCCGATGAACCCGGGCCGGATCACCGGGCTGTGCGGCCGCCTGCGTTGCTGCCTGGCGTTCGAACACCCGGTGTACCGCAGCTTCCGCGACCGGGCACCGGCCGTCGGCCGCATGGTCGACACGCCCTCGGGCCGCGGTGTCGTGCGCGCCTATCGCGTCCCGCAGGATGCGCTCGTCGTGCGTGTCGAGGGAGCCGAGCGGGACGTCGAGGTTCGCCTCGACGAGGCCGTCGAGGTCACGTAAGACCCGGTTTCAGGGCGCCTGCGACGTCTCCGCGTCCGCATCCTTGGCGAGGGTCGGAGGTCGCAGGTCGACGAAGGACGCGAGGTACACCGACAAGAGCGCTGCGCCGGTCACGATCTCGACCATCGTGGCGGTGCGCGCGCCGCGCGAGCGGGCGAGGATGTCGCCGGGTGGCGAGATGAAGGCCGTGGTGACCGCGTAGTAGAAGAAGTCGGAGAAGTACGGGTGAGGACCGAGACCGGCGAACGCTCCGGCCGGGTGCCACCACCAGACTCCGAGGTACACGAGCGTCCAGAACAGGAAGAAGCCGAGCGCCAGGACCAGGAGGCCGATCCGCCGGACCAGCACGAGCAGTGCCTCCGCACCGGCAACCGTGCGGTCGACGAGGCCGATCCGCAGGCTCCTCAGGATCCGTCGCGTCCCGGCCGCGAGAAGCACGGCGACGCCGATCACCACCCCGGCGCCGACGAACACGATGACCGCAGCCTGGTGCGGTGTGACACGCGGCGAGAGCATCCCGAGGGCCCACACCGCGAGGCACACCCACAAGAGGCGCAGACCGGCGCCTCGCATGACGGCCGGCAGGCGATCCGACTGGATCTGCGTCACGAGGGGAAGTCGCACGAACCGGCCTACGCCAGGCCCACGCGGACTCCTGCCACCCGGGACGCAACTACCATCGCGTGGCGTGGCACGCATCGCAGTCATCGGCCTGACCGTCGCGGATGTCATCGTCCTGCCCGACAGCGAGCCCCGCGAGGCGACCGGGGGCGGCACCGTGTTCGCGGCGCGGGCCCTCGCGGACCAGCGCGGGCGACCTCCCACGGTAGCGACGCGATGCCACGCCGCCCGGCTCGCAGCCCCGATCCTCCCGTTCTGCGAGCGCCTCTACCTGCGCCTCGACGAGACCTCCTTCAGGAGCGTGCTGCGCTACCGACCGGACGGCGAGCGGGAGCACACGCTCGCAGGTCTCGGCAGTCCATGGAGCGCCGACGATCTCGAGGGGCTCGCCCCCACCGTGCTGCGCGACGCCACGTGGGTGCATGCGGCCACGCAGGGGTCGCGCGACTTCGGCCCCGAGGCGCTCCGAGTGCTCGCTCGGGGAGGCCGGCGCCTGGTGCTCGACGCGCAGGGGCCGCTGCGCGAGGCGAAGCTCGGCCCGTTGCACCTGACGGGCACGCTGGGCGCTGACCTCCTCGCGCACGTGCAGGCGCTCAAGCTGTCCGAGGAGGAGGCACTCGCAGCCTTCGGCACACTCGATCCGGCCGAGATCGCGAGGCGCACCGGCGTCGCGGAGGTGCTCGTGACGCTCGGATCGACCGGTGTGGACGTCGCGGCTCCGCCCGACAGCGGATCGATCAGCTCGAGTCCCGTCGCCGGGGTCGACCCGACCGGCGCCGGCGACTCGTTTCTCGCGCTCTACGCCGACGGGCGCGCGGAGGGACTCTCACCGCTGGCCGCGGCCGAGGCAGCCTGTGCCGACGTGTCCGCGGTGCTCGCAGCGAGGCTGGCTGCAAGCTCGGGATCGAGCGGCCGCGGGCGACCGGTCTCCCAGTCGTAACGCACCGCCACCACCTCCGCCTCGGCCGCGAGCCGGCGCCCGGGGCCCGCGAGAACGCGCTCGCCGAGCGTCACGCTCGAGCGCCCGACGCGCAGGACGTCGACCTCGGCCTCGACCCAGTCGTCGTCCATCGTCACGGCGCTCCGGTAGTCGATCGCGATGCGTGCGAGCAGGTACTCGCCCCGCCCCGGCGGGTCGCGAAGCTCGCGTTGCAGCCACTCGTCGCGGCACTCCTCGAGGTACGTGAGGAAGACGGCGTTGTTGACGTGGCCGAAGCCGTCGAGATCGCGCCAGCGGATCTCGATGCGCTTTCGCTGGGCCGCCATGCGCACGCATTCTGACCGCGGTAGGCTCGGCGCGCCGATGGACCCGTTGATTCTCACCGTCGACCCGTGGCTCGAGCCGGGCGAGCTCGCCCCGCACCTGCCCGGCATGCGCGTGGAGCGTCGGCTCCCGCCCCTCGCCGATGCCGCGTGCGTGGGGGTCGTGACCACGAACGACACGCCGTTCGGGCTGCACGATGCCGAGGCCCTGCCCGCGCTGCGCGTCGTCGTCACCGCCAGCGTGGGTCACGACCACCTCGACGTCGAGGGCCTCGCGCGGCGCGGGGTCGCGACGTTCCACACACCGGCGTACTGCTCGGAGGAGGTCGCCGATCACGCGTTCGCGTCGGTGCTCGCGCTGTGGCGCGGCATCCCCCGTCTCGACGCCGAGCGGCGAGAGGGTGCGTGGGATCCGCCGGGCCTCCCCGGAGTCCGGCGCATCGCCGGCTCGACGCTCGGGATCGTCGGGCTCGGGCGGATCGGGCGCGGACTCGCCCTGCGAGCGCGGGCGCTCGAGATCGACGTGCTCGGGTACGACCCGCTGCTCGACGACCACGCGATCCGTGCGGCGGGCGCGGCCCCTGCGACGCTCGACGAGCTGCTCGCCGGCTCGCAGGCCGTCAGCCTGCACGTCCCGCTCACGCCGGCGACGGACGGACTGATCGGCGCGCGTGAGCTGGCGATGATGCCGCGGTGGTCGGTGCTCGTGAACGTCTCACGCGCGGGACTCGTCGATCTCACGGCACTCGCTGCCGCGCTGCGAGACGGCAGGCCCGCCGCGGCGGCGTTCGACGTCTGGGAGGACGAGCCGCCGCTGGCTGGCGACGTGCGCCTGTCGGCGCCGAACCTGCTGCTGACCCCGCACATTGCGTGGGCGTCGCAGGACGCGGAGGAGTCGCTGCTCCGGTCCGTCGCCGACGCGGTTCGCGCCGGCCTCGACGGACGGCCGCTTGTCGGACGGCTGGGCGGGTCAGACCTTCGCGGCTGACCGTCGGCGCGGCGGCACGCCGGCCATCGCAAGCTGACCGCACGCCGCATCGATCTCACGGCCGCGGGAGACGCGGTAGGACGAGCCGACGCCGCCGCGCTCGAGCGCCTGTGCGAACTGCTCGACGACGTAGGAGGCCGACCCCTGGAAGCCCGCGGCGGTCGGGTTGTAGGCGATCAGGTTCACGTGGAAGGCGCCACGCCCGTGCGGCCGCAGCAGATCGGCCAGCGCTCGCGCGTGTGCGCGCGAGTCGTTCACGCCCTCGAGCAGCAGGTACTCGACGAAGATCCGGCGACGGGTCGCGGCGCGGTAGCGCCGGCACGCATCCATCAGCTCGGCGATCGGATAGCGACGGGTCACCGGCATCAGCTGGCCGCGCAGCTCGTCGTCCGGTGCGTGCAGCGAGAGGGCGAGCTTGATCTGCATCGGCTCGACGGCGAGCCGGTCGATCCCGGGAACCCAGCCGGCCGTCGAGATCGCGATCTGCCGCGCGCCCAGCCCGAAACCGGTCGGATCGTTCATCGTCCGGCAGGCCGCCAGGACGCGGTCGTAGTTCTGGAAGGGCTCGCCCATGCCCATCATCACGACGTTGTGCACGCGCGCGCCGTCGCTGTCGCGCAGCCGGCGGGCCAGCACCACGAGCTGCTCGACGATCTCGCCGGGCGTGAGGTTCCGCCCGAGCCCCATCGCACCGGTCGCGCAGAACGTGCACGCGAGCGCGCAGCCCGACTGCGAGGACAGGCAGACCGTGCGGCGGTCGCGGTGGCGCATTGCGACGGCCTCGACCGGGTAGCCGTCGGCGGTGCGCAGGCGAAGCTTGATCGTGCCGTCGGCGGCGACCTGCTCGGCCTCGACGACCAGCTCGCGCAGCGGGGCGCGCTCGTCGAGCGCCACCCGGAGCGCTCGCGGCAGCGTCGAGACCTCGTCCCAGCTCTCGGCGTACTCGGTGAGCGCGGCGCGGCGCGCCTGCGTCACGCGGTAGGCCGGCTCGTCGCGCTCGGCGAGCAGGGCGGCTGCGGCGTCGATGTCCACGCCGGAAGCCTACGCGCACCCCTCGAGAGGGCTCTAACCGCCGGTCTGGAAGGGGTCGCCCGGCTGCGACGGGGTCAGCAGCTGCGCGGCGCTCGGAACCGGCTGGCCGCCGACGATCGCGGCGGTCCCGCCCGCGAGGTCGGACGGGCCGTTGGCGGCGGCGACGACCGATCCCGGATCGAGACCCGTGGCGGTCGAGATGTCGAACGATGCGAGCGGGACGAGCGCGACTGGGTGCTCGCGCGCCGGGGTCACGCCGCCGAGCGGCGCCGAGTTGTTGAGCCACGCGCTCACGTAGGGGTACGGCGGCACGGCCCACTTCCCGGCCGGGTGGATCTCGAAGTGCAGGTGGAACGGCGTGCCCTGCGCGTCGCCCGAGTCGCCGAGGAAGCCGAGCACGTCGCCGGCATGCACCTGCGCGCCCGTCCTGGCGACCGGGGCGTAGGCCGAGAGGTGACCGTAGTAGAAGAGGTTCCCATCGCTGTCGCGCAGCCACTCCTGGCGTCCACCGATGTTGCTCCAGCCGACCTGCACGAGTGTGCCGTCGTGGACGGCGAGCACCGGCGTGCCGAGGGGGGCGAAGAGGTCGATGCCCTGGTTGAATCGCGTGTCTGCGCGCGGCGCACCGAAATCGTTCTGGAAGCGCGCGCCACCGGCCAGCGGGAAGAGGTAGCTCGGGCCGAGGAGCGCCGCCTTCGTGGCGGCGTCGATCGGCGGATCCAGCGAGTAGCCGCCCGGAGGCGTCGCGTCGCTGCCGGGGGGGCCGCCGTCGGCGATGCCCGGCTCGCCCGCGATGTCGGACGGCAACGGCGCGGTCGGCAGCAGCGAGACGCCGCCCTCGCCGCTCGGGGTGGTTGCGGTCGTGCCCGTCGGAGGTGCCGGCGGCGCAGCCTTGCCGCCGCGATCGGGCGCAGCGGTGACCTGGCTGATTCCCGCGTCCGCGTAGCCGACGAGCACCTCGGTGCCCGCCGGGAGGTCATGCCAGCCGACATCGAGATGGAGGTCGAGGGCAACCTCGAACGCGCGGTAGGCACCCGAGTTCGGCGGCGAGACGACGACGCGCTGATCGATGGTCACGTAGCCGATGCCGGGAATGTCGACGCGCGAGCCCGACGAGACGCCGACCGCAGCGCCGTTCACCGTCACGGATCCGATCGCACCGCCGAAGTCGCCGCTCGGCGATCCCGTGGCCGGCGCTGTCGCACGGATGGCCGCGGAGGCGGCCGACACCTGGACCGCGCCCGCAAGCAGGCTGATGCCGGAGACCTGGGCGATCGCCGTGGACTGGCGTGCGCTGGTCGTCGTGCTGACCTGGTAGCTGCCGACCGAGACGACGTCGCGATATGCGTACGACCCCGAGCCGGAGGAGCCGCCCTGTGTCGTCTGGGCTCCGGGCACCATGACCTGGACTGCGACCGCACGCGCCGTCGGGGGTGCGCCGCCGGCGGCAATGCCCGTCGTCGCGGCGACGAGCATCGCGCCGAGAACGGCGGCGCTGCCTATGAGGAGGCGTGTGCGCAAGATGCGGTGAGGTTGGATCGCCGTCGTCGGGTAGGGTGGACGAACCGAGTGACGTGGCCGAGCCGGGCCAAGGATACCTGCGAGGAGCGGCAGCATGGAGCACAGCGGCCAAGCGATCGAGGCACTACTCGACGAGCAGCGTCTGTTCGACCCGCCTGCTGCCTTTCATGCAGCCGCGCGCGTCCGCGACGAGCAGATCTACGCGGACGCCGATCGGGACCCCGCGGCGTGGTGGAAGGCGCGCGCGCTCGAGGAGCTCGAGTGGATGGACGCGCCGACCCAGGGGCTCGACGACTCCGATCCGCCGTTCTACAAGTGGTTCGCGGACGGGATCCTCAACGTCTCCGTGAACTGCCTCGATCGTCACCTGGCATCCGGAGGCGGAGACAAGACGGCCTACATCTGGGTCGGCGAGCCCGCCGAGGACGAGCGCACCATCAGCTACCGCGAGCTGCACGACGAGGTGAACCGGTTCGCGAACGTGCTGAAGAGCCTCGGCGTGCGACGAGGCGACCGCGTCGCGATCTACCTCGGCATGGTCCCCGAGCTTCCGGTCGCCATGCTTGCCTGCGCACGCATCGGCGCCGCGCACTCGGTGGTGTTCGGAGGCTTCTCCTCGACGTCGCTCGCCGGACGCATCGACGACGCCGCGTGCAAGGTGCTGATCACCGCCGACGGCGGGTGGCGCAAGGGCCAGATCGTGCCGCTCAAGGACAACGCCGACGCAGCGCTCGCGCAGAGCGAGGGCGGCTCGATCGAGCACGTGGTCGTGCTGCGTCGCACGGGGCACGACGTCAGCTGGGTCGAGGGACGCGATCAGTGGTGGCACGAGCTCCTGGCGGGCGCCGACGACTGGTGCGAGCCCGAGCGGCTCGGCGCCGAGGAGATGCTGTACCTGCTCTACACCTCCGGGACGACCGCGCGCCCGAAGGGCATCCTGCACACGAGTGCCGGCTACCTGCTCGGGGCGAAGCTGACGCACAAGATGGTCTTCGACATCCGCCCCGACGACGTGTACTGGTGCGCAGCCGACATCGGCTGGGTGACCGGGCACAGCTACATCGTCTACGGGCCCCTGGCGAACCACACGACCGGCGTCATGTACGAGGGAGCGCCCGAGCACCCCGCCTGGGATCGCCACTGGGAGATCATCGAGCGGCATGGCGTGACGATCTACTACACCGCGCCGACGGCGATCCGCGCGTTCGTGAAGGCCGGCGCCGAGCATCTCGCGGGCCACGATCTCTCGACGCTGCGCCTGCTGGGGACGGTCGGCGAGCCGATCAATCCCGAGGCGTGGATCTGGTACCACCAGCACGTCGGCGGCGGTCGCTGCCCGATCGTCGACACGTGGTGGCAGACCGAGACGGGCGCCATCATGATCTCGCCCGCTGCCCGGTATCACGAGCACGAAGCCGGGCTCGGCCTGCCGGCCGCTCCCCGGGATCCGGGCCGCGGTCGTCGACGAGAAGGGCAACGAGGTCCCGCTCGGACAGGGCGGCTACCTCACGCTGACGCACCCGTGGCCGGCCATGCTGCGCACGTTCTACGGCGACGACCAGCGCTACGCGAAGACCTACTGGGAGCGCTTCGGCCCGCGCGTGTACTTCACCGGCGACGGGGCGAAGCGCGACACCGACGGCTACTACTGGCTGCTCGGACGGGTCGACGACGTGATCAACGTGTCGGGCCACCGGATCTCGACGACCGAGATCGAGAGCGCGCTCGTCGGACACCCCTCGGTCGCCGAGGCCGCCGTGATCGGCGCGAAGGACGAGCTGACCGGCGAGTCGATCGCGAGCTTCGTGATCCTGCGCGGAGGCGAGGGCGGGAACGACGCCCTGCGCCAGGAGCTGCGCGACCACGTGGCCCAGGTCATCGGGAAGATCGCCAGGCCGAAGCTCCTGCTGTTCACCGACGACCTGCCGAAGACGCGGTCGGGGAAGATCATGCGCCGGCTGCTGAAGGACATCGCCGAGGGACGAGAGATCGGCGACACGACGACGCTGCGCGATCCCGAGATCGTCCAGTCGATCAAGGACCAGGCCGACCAGCAGCTCGGGCGGGCGCCCAAGGTCTGAGGGGCCCTACGGGTCGAGGCCGAACCCGCTCGCCGACGGGCGCAGCAGGAGCGGGCTCGTCGGCAGCCCGTCCGCGATCACGGGCGAGTTGTACGGTCGCGGCGCGACGTCGTTCGGGCCGTCCGGATGGAACAGCGCCGCCAGGAGCTGGATCTGGTCGCGCCCGACCGCAAGCTCCCACTGGCCTCCGCCGTAGAGCTCGATGCCCTCGGCTGCGGCGTAGTCGTAGAAGTCGAGCAGCCGCTCGAGGGTGCCGAAGCGGGAGGGCTTCGAGTTCAGGACCCGCGGCGCGAACGGCAGCGCGCGGACATCGTCGATCGAGTGGATCGGGGCATCGAAGCTCAGCCGGGACCGGTGAGGAGCCAGGATCGCCTCGACCGCGGGAGCCCACGCGCGCGTCCTCGACGATCGCGTCGGGAAACGCGTCGACGATCAGCTGGTACAGCACCGGGTCGGCGGGTTGATCGACGACGGTGCCGACGTAGTAGCCCTTCAGGTCGACGACGTCGACCGCGCCCGTCGCATGCAGCTCGTCTGCCAGCGGACGTGTCCACGCGCTCGTGGCGTCGAGCTTGAAGTGCGTGCCGGGGTAGCGCGCGCGCAGCTCGTGGATGCGCGTCGCGGCGGGCGGATCGCCGAGCGAGAACGACACGCCGAAGCGCAGGGGCTTCACCTCGCGCCGGAGAGCCCCTGCCAGTGAGAGCCCCGCCTGGCGGAGCGCGAGGTCGAGCGCCGCGCTCTCGAACGCCCAGCGACGGTAGTCGGGCGAGGCCCCGGCCTCCGGCGCGCCGCCTCCCGGCGAGAGATCGAGGCCGTCGAGCAGCCGGGAGAACCCCGCGAGCGTCGTCGAGCCTGCGAGCGGCTGCTCGGGGCCGGCATCCTGGAGCACGAGCTGGGCCGCCGCGTCGTAGGTGATGTCCTCGCCGACGCCGTCGAGGCCGCCGCCCTGCAGCCGCACGACGGTCGTCCGGCGTGCATCCCCGTTGGGAAACGGGATCTCGTGCGGGTCGAGCACGTATCCCTCGACGTCGATCGGCAGCTCGGAGAGGAGGTCCCAGGTGCGCATTTCCGAGCACCCTACACTGCCCGATCGTGTCCAAGCCGTCCCGCGTGCGGCGGGTCCAGGAGGCTCTCGACACCTTCCGCCCGGCCCGGCGAACCACGATCGAGACCGTCGCAGTGGACGACGTGCTCGGGCGCGTGCCGGCGACGGACGTGCTGGCTCCCGCGGCCCTTCCCGGCTTCGCACGATCCGCCGTCGACGGGTACGCGGTGATGGCCACCGATACGAGCGACGCGAGCGACGAGTTGCCGGCATCGCTCGAGATCGTCGGGGCGATTCGGATGGGCGAGCCCCCGCCGTCCGCGCTGCGACACGGCACCGCGCTCTCGGTCGCGACCGGCGGCGCGCTCCCGGACGGCGCCGACGCCGTCGTGATGGTCGAGTACACGGATGCGCCCTCGCCCGACCGCGTGCGCGTCTCGCGCCGCGCGCTGCCGGGCCAGCACGTCGTGCGCGAGGACGACGACTTCGCGGTCGGAGCCGTGCTCGCCGCGGCGGGACGCCCGATCGGCGTGCGCGAGGTCGCGGCGCTCTCGGCCGCCGGCTGCGAGCGTGTCGGAGTCTGGCGCCGTCCCAGGGTCGCGATCATCTCGACGGGCGACGAGGTCGTACCCCCCGACACCGCGAGCCTCCGACCGGGCCAGGTGCGCGACGCGATCGGCCCCGCGATCGCCGCGCTCGTGTGCATCGCGCACGGCGAGCCGGTGCGCCACGGGATCGTGCCGGACAACGAGGTCGCCCTCGAGGCCGCATGCCGCGACGGCGCTCGTCGACTGCGACATCCTCGTGCTCTCGGCAGGAAGCTCGGTCGGCGAGCGCGACCTGACGGCCCGCGTCGTCGAACGCCTCGGCCCGCCGGGCGTCTGGTGCCACGGGCTCGCCCTCCGCCCCGGCAGACCGACCCTGCTCGCGGACGTGGGCGGCGTCCCCGTGATCGGCCTTCCCGGAAACCCGCTGTCGGCGCTCGTCGTCTTCGAGCTCGTCGGCTGCCCGATCGTCCGGCGTGTCGGAGGCTTCGCCGCGGAGCCTGCACGCCCCGAGCGTCAGCGCCATCCTCGCCGGTGACGTGCCGTCTTCCGTCGGCCGGCTCGACATCGTGCAGGTGCGCCTCGCCGACGGTATCGCCGAGCCGTTGCCGAAGGGCTCGGCGCTGCTGTCGACCCTCGTTCGCGCCGACGGGCAGATCGTCGTACCCGAGGACCTCGAAGGGCTGCGCGCCGGTGAGCCGGTCGAGGTGTACCTGCGATGAGGTGGACCGTGCCGGTGCTGCTCGCCGTCGCAGCGGCGCTCGCCGCACCGGCCGGGGCCGGCGCGTTCGCGGTCGCCGGGGCCGCCTGGCCGCACGGCTACGTGCCCTACCACGTCGATGCGCCTGCGCTGCGATCCGCCGTCGAGCAGGCCGCGGCGCGCTGGAACCGATCGGGCGCGAACATCCACCTGACCGAGGTTCCGGGCGCGCGCGCGTCGATCCGGATCCGGCGTCTCTCGGCCGGACCGTGCGACAACGTGGTCGGACGCGCGCCTGTGGGCTACGTCCGCGGGCGCGTCGGCATCGTCTTCCTGCAGGCGTCGTGCGGTCCGCTCGGCCTGATCCCGATCGCGGCGCACGAGCTCGGGCACGTGCTCGGCTTCGGCCACGAGACCCGCCTCTGCTCGCTGATGTCACCGGACGAGGGAACCCGGCCGCAGACCTGCGGTGGGGTCGCGCCGCTGCCGTGGGAGTACGACTGCCGGGTGCTCGAGCCGACTGACGTCGCGGGGGCGGTCAAGCTCTACGGCGGGCCGCGCACGGCCGGTCGGCTCGATGTTCCCGTACTGCCCGCTCCTGCCGACGCCGCCGCCGGCGGTCCACGCGCGCGCTCGGGTCTTCCCTGCGAGCAGTCTCGCGACGACGAACATCAGCTGGAACGTGGCGCCGGCCTCCTCCTTGCGGCACGTGCTCGTCAACCGCCGGGAGGGCGCCTGCTCGACGTTCCCGGCTGTTCCGGGCCTGAACGACGTCGCGGTCCGCCCATCCCCGCCGAGCAGGACCGGGGTCACGCTCGCGTATCTGCCGCCGCGAACCGGCGCTCGAACGCTTCTCGACGTCGACCACCTCGACCCGGGGACCTGGTGCTACAGCGTGTGGACGATCGGACCAGCGCATCGCTACACGCGAGCCGCGAATGCGGTCGTGCAGATCGGCCCGCGTCCGGGGCTCGCGAGTCGGCTCGGGCTCACGGCGACGGCTGCGCTCGCGCCGGGAATCGTCGCCGGCCAGACCGCGCCAGAGGTGACGGTGCACTTCCGGCTCCCCGCATCACCGGTGGCCGCTGCCGTGCGCGTCGAGAGGATCGTCGGCGCGTGCCCGACGGCCGGGATCACGATCAACGGCGAGGTTGTCGGCGAGCCGTCGCCGGCGCCGGGAGACATCTCGGTCACGGACAGCAGCGGGTTGACGCCGGGCTCGTGGTGCTATGCAGTCCGGATCCGGATCGCCGATCGCGACCTCGAGCCCGCACTGGTGCAGGTCGAGGTGCCCCCTCCGACGCCATAGGGCCGGCCCTTAGCAACAGTCTGGATTGCGTGTACCGTCCCCGGTGGATGGCTCGCGTCCTGATACTCGGACCGGCGGAGGCCGCCGCGCGCGGAGCTGCCGAGGTCGCTCGACTCGGGTACGCGCCGCTGCTCGCGCTCGACGACGACCCGGTCGACGCGATCGTCGGCGTCGGCTCCGACGATGCCTTCCGCGAGGCCGCACGGCTTGCCGAGGAGCGCGGTGTCTCGCACCCGTGGAGCGCCGAGGCTGCGGTGCGCGGCACCGACGTCGGCGCGATGCGCCGGGCGCTTGCGGCAAACGGTGTCCGACAGCCCGCGTTTCGCGAGTGCGCGACCGTCGAGGACGCGCGGCAGTCGATCTGGGAGCTCGGGCTGCCCGTCGTCGTGCGCACCCTCGGCGACGACGTGCGCGAGACGGCGAACGACTCGCGCGCGGTCGCCGAGATCGCCACGCGCGCGATCGGCGGGTCGTACCGGGGCGCGTGCGTCATCGAGGAGAAGGTCGGAGGCGGATGCTCGCGGGCCCCGCGAAGCGACGTCGACGAGGCGCTCGGCCTGCCCTGTCAGGCGAAGACGGTCGCCGACAGGCACGTCGTGTGGGCGCGAGCCCTCGCGGCGGACGCCGAGCCCGAAGAGGCCGTTCGTACGGTGCTCGGCGTGCTCACGTCGCGTTCCTGATCGCGTCCAGCGCCGAGGCGTCCTCGAGCGTCGAGAGGTCCCCCGGATCCTCGTCGAGCAGCGCCGCACGCACCGCGCGCCGGACGATCTTCGCACTACGCGTGCGTGGCAGCGCCATCGTGAAGCGCACCTCGGCCGGGGCGAACGCCTTGCCGAGCTCGTCGCTGCAGCGCAGCCGCAACCGCTGGCGGAGCTCGTCGCTCGGATCGGTCCCGGGACGGAGGACGCAGAGACACCAGGCGACCTCGCCCTTGACGCCGTGCGGGATGCCGACGGCGCAGGCCTCGACCACGTCGGGGTCGGCGACGAGCGCCGACTCGTACTCGGCCGGGCCGATGCGCTTTCCGGCCACGTTCAGCGTGTCATCGCTGCGGCCGTGCAGGAACCACTCGCCATCGGCGTCGACCGTGGCCCAGTCGCCGTGGGTCCACACGCCCGGGAAGCGTCGCCAGTACGCATCGAGGTAGCGCTCGGGGTCGCCGAACACCCCACGGGTCTGGGCGGGCCACGGCCGGGTGCAGACGAGCTCGCCGACCTCCCCCGGACGATTGGCGAGCGAGCTGCCGTCGGCGGCGTAGACGTCCATCGCCATGCCGAGTGCCGGCCGTCCGAGCGAGCACGCCTTGTGCGACAGGTACGGCGGCGATCCGAGGAAGCAGGCGCCGACCTCGGTCCCTCCCGAGATGTTCATGATCGGCACGCGTCCGCCGCCGACCTCCTCGGCGAGCCAGCGGTAGGGCTCCGGGTTCCACGGCTCGCCGGTCGACCCGAACTCGGCGAGGGTCGAGAGGTCGACCGAGCGGTGGTGCTCGTCGCCCGCGGAGCGAAGCGCGCGCACGAGCGTCGGTGACACCCCGAGGAACGTCAGCCGATGATCTGCGACGAGTCGCCAGAGCCGGCCGGGATCGGGGAAGTCGGGCGCGCCGTCGAACTGCAGGACGCAGCCGCCCAGAGCATGCGTCCCGATCAGCAGCCAGGGCCCCATGATCCAGCCGAGATCGGTGGCCCAGTGGACGCGATCGTCCGGCCCGAGGTCTCCGATGTAGGCGGTCTCGGAGGCGAACTTCACGAGCAGCCCGCCGTGCACGTGCACGGCGCCCTTCGGTCGGCCGGTCGTGCCCGAGGTGTAGCCGAGCAGGACGGGATGCTCGCTGTCGACGGCGACCGCTCGCCGTTCGCCGGGTCGATCGGCGACGAGATCGTGGTACCAGACGTCGCGGCCTTCCTGCCATGGCACGTCCACGCCGAGACGGCGGAGGACGACGACGTGCCGGAGCGCCGGAGCCTCGGCAGCGGCCCTGTCCGCAGTTCCTTCGCCGGAACCGGGCGGCCGCGCCGGGGAAACGCGTCACACGTGATGAGGACGATCGCGCCCGAGTCGATCAGCCGGCTTGCCACGGCGGGAGCCGAGAACCCCGAGAAGATCGGCACCGCGAGCGCACCGAGCGAGGCGACGGCATACAGGGCGGCGGCGGCCTCGGGCACCATCGGCAGGAGCAGGGCGACGGCGTCTCCCTGGCGGACGCCGAGGTCGTGGAGGCCCTCCGCGAGACGTGCCGTCTCGCGCGCGAGCTCCGCGTACGTCCAGCGACGCGTGACGCCCTCCTCGCCCTCCCAGACGACGGCGTCGCGGCTCGCGTGCGCAGGGTCGTCGGCGAAGCGCTCGACGCAGGCGTGGGCCAGGTTGAGGCGACCGCCCACGAACCACCTCGGCCACTCGGGCCCCGCCGACTCGTCGAGCACCTGGCCGTACGGCTCTGCGAACGGCAGCGCGAGGTCCTGCACGACGGCGTCCCAGAAGCGGCCGAGGTCGGCAACCGACGCGGCGTGCAGCTCGTCGTGTCCACCGCCGACGCCGAGGCGGCGTGCCAGCCGGCCGGCGTTCGAGCTGCCGAACGCGTCGGCTCGCGGCTTCCAGACCGTCTCGTCGTCCACGCCGTGACTCTATCCTCCGCCGCAGTGCGAGCCGCCGTGTTCCAGCACCCGTCCGACGGGATCAGCATCGAGGAGCTGGTCGTCGACCCGCCCGGCGCCGGCGAGATCGAGGTGCGCATGCTGGCTGCCGGCGTCTGCCACTCGGATCTGCACACGCGAGACGGCGACTGGCCGCTCGACCGCCTCACGGTGATCGGCCACGAGGGGGCCGGCGAGGTCGCGTCGGTGGGCGACGGGGTCGAGGGACTCGCGCCTGGAGACCGCGTCGTGCTGTCGTGGAACGCGCCGTGCGGGACCTGCCTGCGCTGCGTCACCGGCCGGCCGTGGCTGTGCGTCGACACCGGAGCGCAGCACCATGCGATGACCGACGGCACGACCCGCCTTCATCGCCCATCGGGAGAGGACGTGTGGCCGTACTGCGGCATCGGCGTCTTCTGCGAGCGAACGATCGTGCCCGCGACCGCCGCGATCCGCGTTCCTCGCGAGACGCCGGCGGGAGTGGCGGCGCTGATCGGCTGCGCCGTCGCCACGGGTGTCGGAGCGGTGCTCAACACGGCGCAGGTCGAGGCCGGCTCCGCGGTCGCCGTCGTCGGCTGCGGCGGTGTCGGCCTCTCGGTGATCATGGGCGCGGCGCTCTCGGGTGCGACGCCGATCATCGCGATCGACTCGAACCCGGCCAAGCTCCAGCTCGCTCGTGAGCTCGGCGCGACCCACGGAGTGCTGGCCGACGGTGCCGCGCGCGACGTCGCGGCGATCTGTCCGGGAGGTGGGCCCGACTACGTGTTCGAGGTCGTCGGTGCGCAGGCGACGCTCCACCTCGCGCTGAGCCTCGTACCTCGCGGAGGCACGCTCATGCTGGTCGGCATGGCGGCGAAGGGCGAGGCGTTCGCGATCGAGCAGTTCGCGTTCGTCGACGGCGGGCGCACGCTGAAGGGATCGAGCTACGGCTCGACCGTGCCCCAGCGGGACTTCCCGCGGCTCGCCCGGCTGCACGTCGAGGGGCGGCTGCCGATCGACCGCCTGATCGAGGCCGAGATCCCGCTCGACGACCTCGAGGACGCGCTCGATCGGCTGCGCCGGCGCGAGGGTGCTCGTCGCGTCGTCGTGTACTGACCGCGACCCGGTGTTCAGTGACTGATTACGAGCGTCCGCGCCGCTTCTCGCGCGTTGTCGGCGACCGCACCCGAGACGTCGACGAGTCCCCGCACCTTGACGCCGTCGTACAGCAGCAGGAGTGCCCACGCGACGGGCTCCGGACGCGACGCTCCGGCAGCCGCTGCCAGACCCTCGAACCGCTCGAGCATGCGCTCGTGGTGTGCGGCCAGCACCTGGCGTGCCGGATGCGCCGGATCGGGGAACGCCGCGGCGCTGTTGACGAACAGGCAGCCGCGGTAGGCCGGATCCGGAAGATCCTCGACCAGCAGGTCGAACGGCGCCATGATCTGCGAGACCGGATTGCCGGCGCGGTGTGCGACCTCGGCATCGAGCTCGACGAACCACTGCTCGGTCGCGGCGTCGAGCACCGCGGCGATGAGCGCCTCCTTCGACGCGAAGTGCGCGTACACCGTCGGCTTCGCGACCCCGGCCCGCTCGGCGATCGCCTCGATCGAGACGCCGTACCCCTCCGCGTAGAACAGGTCGGCCGCCGCCCGCATCAGTCGCTCACGGGCCGGCGCGGGCCGCAGATCGGGCGACGGTGCCATCTCACTATACTAACCGGTCAGTAGGATACCGACCGGTTAGTTCAATATCGGGCGACGAAACGCGAGAGGTACATCCACGCGGGCCGGTACCCACGCCGCTCGTAGAGCCGGATCGCGCCGGTGTTGCCCAGCGGCCCACAGCGGCTCGAGCGAGTCGATGTCCGCCGCGGATCCCGTGCGCAGCTCGTGCCGCATACCCTGGCAGCATGAACCGGGTGTCGGCGGAGCGGGTCGCGTGATGCGTGCGATCGTCGTTCGCGAGTTCGGGGGGCCAGATGTCCTGGTGCCGAGGGACGTCGACGAGCCGTCCGTCCTCGCCCACACGGTGATCGTCGACGTCGAGTTTGCAAGCATCACGTTCGTCGAGACACAGCTCCGCGCCGGCCTTCCCCCGCATCCGTCGATGCTCCCGGCGCTGCCGTGGATCCCCGGGAGCGGCGTCGGAGGCTTCGTGAGCGTGATCGGCGACGGCGTGGACCCCTCGTGGCTCGGGGCACGCGTGGTCAGCACCACTGGCGGGTCGCGCGGCTACGCCATGCGCGCGGCAGCGGCGGCCGCCGACCTGCTGCCCGTGCCCGGCGCCCTGGCGATCGCCGACGCCGTCGCGCTCCTCGCCGACGGGCGGACCGCGGTCGCGCTCGCGCGCGCTGCTGCGACCCGGCCGGACGAGACGGTGCTCGTGCTGGCCGCGGCCGGTGGTGTCGGCAGCCTCCTGGTGCAGCTCGCAGCTCGAGCCGGAGCCGTCGTGGCGGCAGCGGCGGGCTCGAGGCGCAAGGTCGAGCTCGCGCGCGAGCTCGGCGCCACGCTCACGGTCGACTACACCGAGACCGCATGGGCAGAACGGCTCGGCGCCGTCGATGTCGTGTTCGACGGCGTCGGCGGAGATCTGGGCCGCGCGTCGTTCGCGCTCGTGCGCAGAGGCGGGCGGTTCGTCTCGTTCGGACAGGCGAGCGGAACGTTCACGCAGGTCTCCACCGACGAGGCCGACCGGCGTGGAGTCGCGCTGCTGCGAGGAACCGGTGCCACGCCCGAGGAGCTGCGCGACCTCTCGGCCACCGCACTGGCGGAGGCGGCCGCCGGCCGCCTGCGGCCCGTGATCGGGCAGATCATCGATCTCGAGCGCGCCGCAGACGCCCATGCGGCGATCGAGGCGAGGACGACGCTCGGCAAGTCACTGCTCGCCACGACGCACTAGGCTGGCCCCATGACCCCGACCGAGCCGCACACGGACCGCGAGACGCTGCTGAGGATGCTCTACGCGGCGTTCAACGCCCGAGACGTCGAGATGGTGCTCGCGCAGCTCGCACCCGATGTCGACTGGCCGAACGCGTGGGAGGGAGGACGCGTCCACGGGCGCGAGGAGGTTCGCGACTACTGGACACGTCAGTGGGCGGCGATCGACCCCTCGGTCGAGCCGATCGGCTTTCTCCCCCGACCGGACGGCAGCGTGGTCGTCGAGGTGCACCAGATTGCCCGAGCACTCGACGGCACGCTGCTCGCAGAGGGAGACGTCCGTCACGTGTATGCCTTCGAGGGCGATCTCGTCGTCCGGATGGACGTCGAGGAGCACGCCTGACCAGGTCTCTGGCTAGGGCAGCTCGGGCTCGGCGA
Source organism: uncultured Actinomycetes bacterium (assembly GCA_963717155.1). Taxonomy (GTDB): domain Bacteria; phylum Actinomycetota; class Thermoleophilia; order Gaiellales; family JALYLC01. The sequence goes on along the minus strand of OY970326.1, from coordinate 4,357,169 downwards.
GGGGAGCTGCCTGCCGCGCGCGCCACGCCTTCCAGCCCAGCTGGATCGAGGCGGCCACGAGGAAGATCCCGAACGCGCGCTCGAGTGCCTTGTTCGAGAGGCTCGTTGCGACCTCGGCACCCGCCAGCACGCCTCCGATCGAGGCCACGCCGATGATCGCCGCGGTCTTCCAGCGCACGAGGCCTTCCCGGTTCTGCCGCCACGAGCCGACGATCGCGACCGGCACGATCGCCGCAAGCGAGGTCGCCTCGGCCTGGAGCTGGTGGCGGCCGAGAATCAGCGTGAGCGCCGGCACGAAGATGATTCCGCCGCCGACGCCGAAGAGGCCCGAGATGACGCCGGCGAGCACGCCGAGCGCAGCGATCACGAGCGCGCTCGTCAAGAGATCGCCAGCTTGAGTCCGACCGCCGCCATGCAGGACGGCGAAGCCGAGCTGCAGCGGCGCAGCCGAGATGTTCCGCTGGAGTCGGGTGCCGAGGATGGTCCCGACCACCGCCGGCAGTCCGATCAGCACGGCGTCGCTGAAATCGACGTCCCCGCTCCAGGTGTAGCGGACGGCTCCGAACACCGCGGTGGCGATGATCGCCGCAAGCGATGTCGCGGTCGCGACCTTGATCGGCCAGCCGCGTGCGAGCAGGAGCGGCACGATCACCACGCCGCCGCCGACTCCGAAGAGGGCCGAGAGGAAGCCGGCCACCAGCCCGATCCCGAGCAGTTCGAGGAGCCGGCGCATCGCGGTCTATCGTACGAGAGCGTGGCAACAGACCCGCTCGACCCGTTCCGCGCCGACCCCGGCAGCTCTGCCGTGTTGCTCGACGTCGACGGCGTCCTCGCGCCGATCGTGCTCCGCCCGGAGCTGTCGGAGGTTCCGGACTCGACGCTCGACCTGCTGCGCGGACTGATCGGGCGCTACCGGCTCGTTGCCTGCGTCTCGGGCCGCACGCTCGACGAGGTGCGCCGGCTCGTGCCGCTTCCAGGATTGCTGGCGGCGGGGAACCACGGGCTCGAGCTCGACGTCGGTGACGGCCCCGGCCTCGTGTCCGAGGCCGAGAGCTGGCTCGTTCGGGTCGACGCCGCGGCCGAGCTGCTCGAGTACCCGGCAGGTGAGCTCGGGGGCTTCGTCGAGCGGAAGGGTGCGACGCTGACCGTGCACTGGCGCGAGTCGCCCGACACCGACCGGGCCTCGACCGAGCTCGCTGCACGGGCCGCGTCCGTCGCCAACGACTGTGGCCTCGTGACGCGCCCTGCGCGCATGGCGATCGAGCTGCGTCCGCCGCTTCCCTTCGACAAGGGGAGCGCCGTTCGCGCGCTGCTGCGCGCGAGGCCGTGCGCGCGCTCGCTCTATGCAGGAGACGACGTCACGGACATCGATGCGTTCGCGGTCGTCGACGTCGCGGTGGCGGTCGTCTCGGACGAGGCGCCGGCTGGACTGGTCGAGGCCGCGACGTTCGCGGTGCACGACGCGTCCGAGCTGCTCGAACGTCTGTAGGGCGGACCGCCTCAGCGCAGGCCGAGGTGCTGCTTCAGCGCGCGCGTCTGCCGGCGCGCGACCTCGAGGACCGTCCCCTCGCTATCCGTCAGGTGCACGACCCAGCGTCCCGACTCGGCCAGCTCGAGCCGCACCACGCGCTGCAGGTTGACGAGGTGCCTGCGGTGGATGCGGAAGAACCTCGCCGAAGGCAGCAGATCCTCGAGCTCGCGCATCGACTGGCCCGACGCCAGCACCTCGTCATACGTGGCGACGCGCGAGGCGTCGCCATTCGCCTCCGCCCAGAAGATGTCGTCGGGATCGAGCAGCAACGCCTCCCCGCGCCGCGTCACCGGCACCTTGGTCAGCGGAGGGCCGGAGTGCCTCGCCGGCTGCCCGCGCCGAGCGGCCTGCAGCCGAGCGACCGTCCGCCCCAGCCGCTCCTCCGAGACCGGCTTCAACAGGTAGTCGAAGGCGTCGACCGAGTACGCCTGTACCGCGTAGTCCTGGTGCGCGGTCACGAACACGACGAGCGGGCTCGTCGGCCACGACGCCAGCTCGCGTGCGGCGTCGATACCGGTCAGCTCGGGCATCGAGATGTCGCAGAAGACGACGTCGTAGTCGAGGCGCGCCGCCAGCGCCAGCGCCTCGCGCACGGATGCGGCCTCGCCGACCACCTCGACGCCATCGGCGCGCTCGAGCAGGTAGCGCAGCTCGGCGCGTGCGGGCGCCTCGTCGTCGACGATCAACGCGAGCAGGCTCATGTCCCGGTGAGCTCGACCTGCGCAGCCGCGGGCACGGTGGGCAACACGATCGACACGAGCGTCCCGAGTCGCGGCGCCGAGACCACCCGCAAGCGTCCCTCCTCGCCGTAGAACGCCGCAATGCGCTGCGCGACGGAGGCGAGGCCGAGCCCGGCCGCTCCGCTCCCGACCCCCGCATCGGTGATGCTGTCGGCGATCTCGCGCGGGATGCCGCGCCCGTTGTCCCGCACGGTCACGCGCAGCCTCCCGAAGCGCACCTCGGCGCGCACGACCACCCGCAGCGGGCGGTCGCTCTTGCCATGCTTGATCGCGTTCTCGACGAGCGGCTGGACGAGAAACGGGGGAACCGGCACCGAACGCGCAGACGGCGCCACGCGCAGCTCGACGTCGAGCGAGTCGCCGAAGCGGGCCCGCTCGAGCGCCAGGTACGCCTCGACGTGGACGAGCTCCTCCGACAGATCGACGAACGCGGCCGGGCGGCGAAGCGTCCATCGGCAGTACTCGGCGAACGCCAGCACGAGCTCGCGCGCCTCCTCGGGCTGCGTCCGGCAGAAGGCCGCGATCGTGTTGAGCGCGTTGAACAGGAAGTGGGGCTCGATCTGCGCCTGCAGCGCGGCGAGCTCCGCGTTCGCCGTGGCGCGCGCGGCGAGATCCAGCTCGCCGACCGAGATCTCGGTCGACACCAGCTCGCCGAGATGGGTGGCGATCGCGCGATCGCGATCGGAGACCGCGAGGGCGCCCTCGGAGAACAGCACCAACGACCCGATCGCCTCGCCGCGCACGAGGATCGGCGCGACGACCGCCGACTTGAGCGGGCAGTTGCGGCCGTCGCAGCCGTGGCGCCAGCCAACCGGCAGGCGCGTGACGCGACCCTCGGTCATGGCAGCGACGGCCCCCGGCGGCACCGGGCGGTCGGCCCCGTGGTGGTCCGCGCCGAGACCGACGTGGGCGAGCACGCGGCTCCGGTCGGTCACGGCGACCGCGCCGTAGCCGAGCCGTGTCTGCGCCTCGAAGGCGAGGATCCTGGCGCTCTGCGCATCGAGACCGGAGCGCAGCAGGGGCCTCGCAGCCTCGAGCACCTCGAGGATCTTCGCGGCGGGGGCCTGGCCGAGAGGAACCATCTGGCCGAACGCGGCACGCACCAGCCCCATCCACGCGACGAGCGCGAGCGTCGTGAGGGCGACGACCGGCACCAGCCAGATGAGCGACGCGCCCCTCTCCTGCAGCGCCAGCCCCGCGATCGTGACGAGCACTGCCTGCGCGAGACCGAGCGTCGCCGCGGCGAGCAGCGGGCCGCGCATCTCCGACCAGCGCCTGCCGACCCGCGCGGCGGCCAGTCGCCGACCCGTCGAGGCCCAGACGAAGCTCTCCGAGCGGCGCTCCGCCACCATGACACTAACTCTACGCGCGCGCGCTCACGGGCCCGTGCTCGCGTGCCGCTTGCGCATCGCGTCGAGCTCTGCCCAGGGCCGGGTGTTCGCGATGTCGTCCGGGCTCGCCCAGGCCCGGCGCGCCATGGCGACACCGAGGGCGAGGTGGGCGAACGAGGTCGCTCGGTGGGCGTCCGTCGAGATCAAGAGCTTCACGCCCGCCTCGATCGCCGCCCTGGCATGCGCCGGTCGCAGGTCGAGCCGGCGCGGCCCGCAGTTGATCTCGAGGAACGTGCCTGTGCGGGCGGCGGCCTCGACGACCGCCTGCACGTCGAACTCGTACCCGTCGCGGCGGCCGAGCAGCCTGCCCGACGGATGGGCGACCACGTCGACGTGCGGGTTCTCGATCGCGGCGAGCAGCCGGCTCGTCGCCCGCTCGGAGTCCTGACGTTGTCCGACATGCAGCGACGCGACGACCCAGTCGAGCCCGGCGAGCAGGTCGTCGTCGTAGTACAGCGACCCGTCGGCCATCACGTCGACCTCGGCACCGGCGAGCAACGTGAACCCGTCGAGGCCCGCGGCGAAGTCGCGGATCTGCTCGAGGTGGCGCTGAACCTGGTCGGGCTCGAGACCGATCCCCATCCCGACCCCGGCCGAGTGATCCGTGATCGCCAGGTAGTCGAGGCCCGCGGCCTGCGCGGCCGCGACCATCTCGGCGAGCGTCGCCTTCCCGTCCGAGGCATCGGTGTGCGCATGCAGGTCGCCGCGCAGGTCGTCGAGCTGCACCAGCGTCGGGATCGTCCCCGCTCGTGCCCGGGCGAGCTCGGTCGTTCCCTCGCGGATCTCCGGCGGGATCGGTTGGTAGCCGAGGCGACGGTAGACCTCATCCTCGTCGTCGGTCTGGAAGACCTCGCCGGTCTCGACCGTCTCGATCCCCCACTCGGACACCTTGAGGCCGCGCTTGACGGCGTCCTCGCGCATCGCGACGTTGTGCGCCTTGGAGCCCGTGAAGTGCTGCAGGAGGTTGCCGTAGGCCGACGGCGGCACGACGCGCAGATCGACCTGCACGCCATCGTGGGTCACGATCGATCCCTTGGTGTCGCCGCGACCGACGACGGACGCGGCGATCGCCTGCTCGCAGAACCATCCGATCAGCGCGGCTGCGTCGTCCGAGGCGGCGATCAGGTCGATGTCGCCGACGGTCTCGACGCGCCGGCGCAGCGAGCCGGCCTCGCTGGCGCGGACGCAGGCCTCGTGCGCACGCACGCCCTCGAGGATCGCCTCGGCGAGGCCGAGCGCCCGATCGAGCAGGATCTCGGTCTTGCGCGGCCCGGCGCCCGCCTCGATCGCCTCGAGGATCTGCTTCTCCTTGCGCTCTGCGATGCCCGCGTGCCCACGGAGCGTGCCTGCGCGAGCGGCCGCCTCCAGCTCGGCGAGCGTGGCGATTCCGAGCTCGTCGTAGATGCGGCGGGCCGTCTTCGGGCCGACGCCCGGCACCCGCTTGATCTCGACGAGGCTCTCGGGCAGCTTCGCGCGCAGCTTCTCGAGCGACACGAGCGTGCCGGTCTCACGCAGCTCCTTGACCTTCGCGGCGATCGTATCGCCGATGCCATCGAGCTCGGTCAGCCGGCCCTGCTCGGAGAGTCGCCAGACCGACTCGTGCGTCTCGCGCATGCTGGTGGCAGCCCGCCGATAGGCGAGAACCCGGTACACGACTGCGCCATCGAGCTCATACAGGTCGCCGAGCGTGTCGATGATCTGGGCGATCTCGCCGTTGGAGAGCGGCACTCATGCATGATAAGTAACAGTGTCCGATAGCCGATTCCTGCTCTGTCTGCCGACGTACGACGAGCGCGAGAACCTCCAGGCGATGGTCGAGGCACTCGGGGCGGTACGCGAGCGGACCCCCGTTCCCGGCGACGTCCTCGTGATCGACGACAGCTCGCCCGACGGCACCGGGGCGATGGCCGACGCGCTCGCCGCGGACCGGCCGTGGCTCCACGTACTGCATCGGCCGCTCAAGGAAGGGCTCGGGCGCGCGTACCTCGCGGGCTTCCGCTGGGCGCTCGAGCGCGACTACGAGTACGTCCTCGAGATGGACTGCGACTTCTCGCACGATCCGGAGTCCGTGCCATCGCTGCTCGAAGCAGCGATCGCCGGCGCCGACCTCGTGCTCGGCTCGCGCTACTGCCCTGGTGGCGGCGTGCGCGACTGGGGCCTCGGCCGTCGTGTGATCTCGGCGGGGGGGTGCCTGTACGCCCGCACCATCCTCGGACTCGGCGTGCGCGACCTTACCGGCGGCTTCAAGTGCTTCCGTCGCACGGTGCTGGAGCGCGTGCCGCTCGCCGACGTCGACGCGCAGGGCTACATGTTCCAGATCGAGATGACGTATCGCGCGATTCGCGAGGGATTCCGCGTCGTCGAGGTGCCCATCACGTTCGCCGATCGACGGCTCGGCGGCTCGAAGATGTCGCGCCGGATCGTGCTCGAGGCGGTTCGCAGGGTGCCGGAGCTGCGGCTCGACGCGCTGCGCGGGCGGCTCTGAGACGGCGACGGCTGCTGGTACTCTCGGCCCGTGCGGCGGCTGACGCTCATCATCGGAGGGGGCGTCGCGCTCCTCGGCGCTGCCGCAGCCACAGGCGCGTACGTCGGGCTCCAGTACTCCGAGCGGGTCGAGGTCATCGGCGAGGGCCAGAAGCGATTCCGCAGCGAGCGCCCCGTCATCCGGCTGCTCGTGCGGAACCCCGCGAGCCTCGGCCAGCCGCAGGTCGTCGTCGACGGCCACGACGTGTCGAGCCTCGCGACCAAGGATCGTCGCGGCATCGTCCTGCGCGGCGTCGCGATCCGCGACGGCTGGCATCGCGTGCGCATCGCGGCACGATCGAGTGGGATCTTCGGAAAGCGCATCGACCGCCGCTTCTCGATCGTGATCGACACCCACAGGCCGGTGCTCGCACTGGGCGACACGGCCGTCTTCCGGCCGCAGCTCCGCCTCGACGGGCAGACCGAGAAGGGCGCGACGGTCGTCGTGCGCTGGAAGGGCGGACACCTGACCCGGAAGGCGCCGGACGGCACGTTTGCCATCGATCCCGGCCTCTCGGACGGGCGCTACGCGTTCCGCATCACGGCACGAGATCCGGTGGGCAACGTGTCGCGCGTTCGCTGGCAGAAGGTGATCGTCGACTCGCAGCCGCCCGACGTCGACCTGTCCTCCGTCCGCGGCGTGATCGAGCAGGCGAGCACGGCCCTGACGGGCAGCGTGACCGACGCGAGTCCCGCGAAGCTCCGGGCGACCCTCGATGGCACTGCGATCGCGTTCCGCGGCGCCGACGGCAACCAGCTCCGCTTCGCCCCACGCGGCACGACGAGCTTCACCGTACCGCTCGAGCATCTCGCCGAGGGCCAGCACGAGCTGCGCGTGACGGCGGAGGACGCCGCCCAGAACGAGGTCCAGATGGTGCGGCACTTCACGGTCGACTCGATCGAGAAGCTCCGGCCGGGCATCACGCTGACGATCGGCGCCCGCGGCAAGGACGTCGCCCAGCTCGAGCGGCGCCTCGCCAGCGAGGGCCTCTGGAAGGGGAGCCCGACACGCTTCTACAACCTCCGCACCGCAGCGGCGGTCAAGCGCTACCAGGCGAAGCACTCGATGCCGCAGACCGGCATCGCCGGCCCCGCCGTGATCGAGTCGACGGAGGGGCACATCGTCGTCAAGCTGCACCTCTTCCGCGTCTTCGTGTTCCGCGATGGCAAGCGCGTCTTCGACGCGCCGATCGCGATCGGCATGCCCGGCCATGCGACGCCCACGGGAAGCTACGCGGTGATCAGCAAGATCGAGAACCCGACCTGGGTGCCGCCGAACTCGCCGTGGGCCGCAGGCCTCGAGCCGGTGCCGCCCGGGGCCTCGAACCCCCTGGGAACGCGCTGGATCGGGACGAGCGCGCCGGCGATCGGCTTTCACGCGACCCCGATGGACTGGTCGGTCGGTCACGCCGCCTCGCACGGTTGCATGCGCATGCACCGGACCGACGTCGAGACGATGTACGACCTCGTGACGGTCGGCGAGACCGTCGAGATCAAGGCCTGAGCGGAGACGGAAGGCCTGGACGCCCGCCGTCGTTGTCATCTGTGTAACGCAAGTTCCCGAACGGAGACTCCAGGTAATGAGTGACAAGATCCTTCAGGTAACGGACGCCAGCTTCGACGCCGACGTCCTTCGTTCAGACCGCGCCGTGGTCGTCGATTTCTGGGCGCCGTGGTGCGGCCCGTGCCGCCGGATGGAGCCGATCTTCGACGAGCTGGCCGATACCTACGGGTCGGTCCAGTTCACCAAGATGAACGTCGACGAGAACATGGCGACATCCGCCAAGTACCAGATCCTCTCCATCCCCACGCTGCTCGTGTTCAAGGGCGGCGAGGTAGTCAAGACCATCATCGGCGCCCTTCCCAAGCAGAGCCTCACCAGCGAGCTCGAGCCCTGGCTCGGCACCGCCGTCGCGAGCTCGTAGTTCCGCTCGCGTAGCTGTTCGACGGCCCCTCGCGGTCACCTCAGCCTTGAACAAGGTGGTCGTAGCCGCGAGGCGGGTCGTCTGAGCCTTCGCCCGTGAAGCGGATCGCGCCCTCCGAGCCCGCTTCGATCTCGCCGACCTCGATCAGCTCGACCCCCGAGGCGGCGACCGCCGAGCGCGGCAGCGCGCAGACGAGCTCGTAGTCCTCCCCTCCGGCAGCTGCGAACCAGCCAGGCTCGCGGGACACCGCTTGCGCGACGACATCGGCGCCAGGTGCGACCGGCACCCGATCGAGGTCGATGCGCACGGAGGCGCCCGATGCGAGCGCCAGGCGCGCCGCGTCGGTGGCCAGGCCGTCCGAGACATCCATCATCGCGTGCACGAACGGTGCGAGCGAGCGCCCGGCTGCGAGCCGGGGCAACGGTCGCACGTGGCGCTCGACGAGGGCGGCCCGCTCGGGAACATCGACGTCGAGGCCCTCCAGCAGCGCGAGGCCGGCGCGCGAGCCGCCGAGCGCGCCGGTCACGCACACGACGTCTCCCGGGACGGCCGCGTTCCGGCGCACGGGTCGGTCGGCCCGGCCGATGACCGTCACCGAGAGCGTCAGGACAGGCGCACGGCTCATGTCCCCCCCGGCGACCTGCGCGCCGTAGGCGGACGCGCACGCGTCGAGTCCCGCGAACAGCTCGTCCAGCACGTCGGGCGAGAGATCCGGGGGAAGACCGAGCCCGACGAGCGCGCAGACGGGCTCGGCCCCCATCGCGGCGAGGTCCGAGAGGTTCACCGCGATCGCCTTCCAGCCGAGATCGCGCGCGCTCGTCGTGCGCATCCGGAAGTGGACGTCCTCGATCAGCAGGTCGACGCTGACGCACCAGCCGCCGGCGAGCACCGCCGAGTCGTCGCCGATTCCGACCTCGACCGCGGGGTGTCGCGCACCGAGCTGCGCGACGAATCGCGCGATCAGCGCGTCCTCCATGGTCGGGGGGATCCTCGTCACGTCGGCCAATGGTAGGCTGGCGAGCGCTGATGACCCTCGCGGCCACCTTCGCCTTTATCGGCTTCACCCGGATCTCGGGAGGCTGACGGGCGGTCGCGCCACACTGGCACGAGCACCACCGAGGCCCCCGACAGGGGGTCTTCGTCGTTTTCAAGAGGACTGAGGACCGAATGCGCATCGCCTATCCCGGGAGTGCCGGGTCGTACACGGAGGAGGCGGCAACCCGCCTGTATCCCGACGCCGAGCGCATCGCGCTCGGCGACTTCGAGGAGGTCGCCCGCGCGGCGGCGAGCGGTGAGGTGGATCGCGCGGTGCTCCCGATCGAGAACTCGCTTGCCGGTCTCGTGCCCGACACGCTGACGATCATCGAGCGCGGAGAGCTCTCGATCGTCGCTGAGGCGGTGCTGCACATTCCCCACTGTCTCGTCGGCATCCCCGGCGCGACGCTCGAAGGCGTCCGCACGGTGCACAGCCATCCGATGGCGCTCGCGCAGTGCCGGACCGGCCTGGCCGGGTACGCGCGCGTCGGAGCGGCGACGACCTCCGATGCCGCCCGGCACGTCTCGCAGCTCGGCGACCCGACGGTGGCCGCGGTCGCGAGTCCACTGGCGGCCGCGCAGAACGGGCTCGTGGTGCTGTTGCCGGAGATCTCCGATCACCCCGAGAACCTGACACGGTTCGCGGCGCTGGCGCGCTACCTGCGCCTCGACCGCTACGAGCCCGGTCCGTGGAGCACCACGCTGCGCGTGATCACGGGCCACGAGCCGGGTGCGCTGCACTCGGCGATCGAGCCCTTCCGCTACCACCGCGTGAACATGACGTCGCTGCACTCTCGCCCGATCATGGGCCAGCCCTGGCGCTACCAGTTCTACATCGAGATCGACGGGCACCGCGCAGACGGCGAGGTGCTCCGCGCGCTGCGCGACGTCGGCGAGCGCAGCGTGTTCCTCGAGACCCTCGGGAGCTACCCGGTCTGGCGGGATCCGAGCTAGCGCCCGAACCTACGTTCGGTAACGTGCGGCGATGGCGACGGCGGCCCGCGAAGAGCAAGCCTGGGAGCCGCTGCTCGCGATCGGGGCGGCCCCGCACGACGACCGGCTCGTGCATCGCGCCTACGAGGCCGGCACGCTCGCGCGCGTCGTCCCGCTGCCTGCGGACATCGACCCGCGCGTGGCGTCCGCGCTGATCGCACAGGGCATCGCCGAGCTCTACTCGCACCAGGCCGAGACCTACGAGCTCGCGCGCGCCGGCAGGCACGTCTGCGTCGTCACGGGGACGGCGAGCGGCAAGTCGCTCGCCTACACGCTCCCCCTCGTGCAGGAGCTGCTCGAGCGCCGCGGCGCGCGGGCCCTGTACCTCAGCCCGACGAAGGCGCTGGCCCAGGATCAGGCGCGGCGGCTGTCGGAGCTGCGCCTCGGTCTGAGGCCGACGCTCTACGACGGGGACACGCCACGCGAGCGACGACCGCTCGCGCGCAAGTGGGGCAACCCGATCCTCACGAACCCGGACATGCTGCACCTCGGGATCCTCCCGAACCACGCGCGCTGGGCCGAGGTGCTTCGCAGCCTCACGCATGTCGTCGTCGACGAGGCACATGTCTACCGCGGTGTCTTCGGCAGCCATGTGGCGCTCGTCCTACGGCGGCTGCGCCGCGTGTGTGCGCTGTACGGATCGACGCCGACGTTCCTGCTCGCCTCGGCGACGGTCGGGAACCCCGTCGAGCTGGCGCGTGCGCTGACGGGTCTCGAGGTGACCGTCGTGGCGGAGGACGGGGCCCCGCGCGCCCCGCGCACCGTCGCCTTCTGGCAGCCGACCCTGCTCGACGACGAGACGGGCGAGCGCGGGTCGACGCTCGCCGAGGCGGCGGGCCTGCTCGCGGCGCTCGCGACCGCGGGCCTGCGGACGATCTGCTTCGTGCGCAGCCGCCGTGGCGTCGAGATCGTGTTCCGCATCGCCCGCGAGACGCTCGAGGCGGCAGGACGCCCCGACCTGGCGCTCCGGCTCGCGCCCTATCGCGCCGGCTACACCGCCGAGGAGCGCCGCGCGATCGAGCGCGATCTCGTCGCGGGCGAGCTCCTCGGCGTGGCGGCGACAGACGCGCTCGAGCTCGGGATCGACGTCGGGCTGCTCGACTGCGCGATCGCCGTCGGGTTCCCCGGCACCGTCGCGAGCCTGCGCCAGCAGTGGGGACGAGCCGGCCGGCGCGGTGAGGGACTCGCGCTCTACGTGCCGACTGCAGACGGGCTCGACCGGTTCTTCGCGCGCCACCCCGAGGCCCTGCTTCGCCGCGGCGTCGAGGCCGCGGTGCTCGACCCGGAGAGCCCGCAGATCCGGCTCGGCCACCTCCGCGCCGCGGCCCACGAAGCGCCCCTCTCGTCCGCCGACGACGAGGTGCTCGGAGCGGGAGCCTACGAGGCGGCCCTCGAGCTCGAGCAGGCCGGAGAGCTCGTACGCACGCCGGCCGGCCTGGCCTGGCGGGGCGCCGACTCGCCTGCGGCACGCGTGTCGCTGCGCAGTGCGAGCCCCGACGCGATCCTGATCGTCGACGAGGAGACCGGGGCGATCCTCGGCGTCGCCGATGCCGCGCGCGCCCTGTGGACGCTGCACGAGGGCGCGGTCTACCTCCATCGCGGCGAGAGCTACCTGGTCCACCGGCTCGACCTCGAGGAGCGCGTCGCGCTCGTCATGCCCCATGACCTGCCGTGGTACACGCAGCCGCGACGCGACACGGCGACGACCATCCTCTCGCGCGAGCTGCGCGACTGGCGCGCCGGAGTGCAGCTCTCCTACGGGCAGGTCGAGGTCGTCGACCAGGTCGTCGCCTACCAGCGGAAGTCCCTGCCCGAGCACCGCTCGCTCGACATCGTGCCGCTCGATCTTCCCGAGCGGCGGTTCGAGACCGCGGCCTTCTGGTTCGAGCCCTCGGACGAGCTCCTCGCGGAGGCCGGCGGCGACCTCCTCGGAACCCTGCACGCGGCCGAGCACGCCCTGATCTCGGTGCTCCCGCTGTACGCGATGTGCGACCGCTGGGATCTCGGGGGCCTCTCGACGAACCTCCACCCGCAGACGGGACGTCCGACGATCTTCGTGCACGAGGGGCATCCGGGCGGAGTCGGGCTCGTTCGGCGCGGCGTCGATCGCTTCGAGGACCTGGTGGCCGACACGGCGCGGCTGATCGGAGAGTGCCCGTGCGAGTCCGGGTGCCCGTCATGCGTGCAGTCGCCGAAGTGCGGCAACCTGAACGACACGCTCGACAAGGTCGGTGCGGCCGGGTTGCTCGCACGCATGGGCGCTGCGTCCGAACCGGCGTGAAAGCTCTACACTTGCGCCGACGTGCAGATGAGATGGGAGCCGGAACCGCTGCGCCCCGACGAGCTCGATCGGCTCGCACGCACCTTCCGCCTGCTCGGCGATCCCGGGCGGCTGCGGCTGGTCGCCGCGCTGCTCGACGATCGGGAGCTGTCGGTGCGAGAGCTCTCGACCGCTGCACGTCTCTCCGAGACCGCGACGAGCCAGCAGCTTCGCGTGCTGTTCAGCTCGGACGTCGTGCGTCGCCGGCGCGTGGGAAAGCAGGTGCTGTACCGCCTCAGCGGCAGCGATGCGCGTGCCCTTGCGCGCAGCGCACTCAAGCGCGCTGCGTTTCGATACTCCAGACCGAAGGAACCGAACGTGACCTACATCATCACGGAGCCCTGCATCGACGTGAAGGACAAGTCGTGCATCGACGTCTGCCCGGTCGACTGCATCCACGAGACCGACCGCATGCTCGTGATCGATGCGGAGGAGTGCATCGACTGTGGCGCGTGCGAGCCCGAGTGCCCGGTCGAGGCGATCTTCCCCGAGGACGCGGTCCCCGACAAGTGGCTCCCGTTCGTACGCATCAACTACGCCTACAACGACGGCGTCGCGGCTGTGAACGCGCTCGTCGAGGAGCAGATCGCCCAGAGCCCACCGCCGCCGATCGCCGGCCACCGCGAGTAGGTACCGAGACCGTTGGCGCCGGAGCCGTCCCTACCCTTCGGGGCATGGGTAGGGCCCACGATCACGCCGCCGCGCACACCGAGGACGCCGAGCCGCGCCCACGCCTGCGGGTGCTCGGCGTCATCTGCGATCGCTGCGGTCACGAGGTGGCGGCGGACGACGCGCACTCCGCGGGCTGGCACATCGCCCCGTCGGGCGACCAGGTCGTGTGCGACGCGTGCATCGAGATCCTCGGCGCCGAGATCGACGGCCTGATCCTCGTGTTTCCCGCGTGCGGTCACCTGCAGGACGACGCCGTCCTCTACGACACGCCCTTCTGTGTCATCTGCGAGGGCTGATCGCTCGCTGACGCGGGGTCGGTGAGCTCCTCGAGCATCTCGCCGAGGATGCGGTTCACCGTCTCGAGGTCGTCGGGCGACAGGCGCCTGGCGATGTCATCGGCCCAGCGCCTCTGTGCCGCCTGGATCTTGCCGAGGGTGTCCCGGCCGGTGGGAGTCAGTCGCACGAGCTTCGCGCGGCGGTGCTCCGGATTGTCCTCGTAGGCGACGAGCCCGTCGCGGGCGAGCAGATCGGCGATCCGCTGCACGCTCTGCCGCGCGAGGCTCCAGGCGCGCGCGATCTGCGCGACCGTCATCGGGTGACCCTCCACCGCGGCCAGCACGCGCCAGCGAGCGCTCGACTGGCCCGAAGGCGCTGCCAGCGCGTCGCCTGCAGCCGTCAGGTACCCCTCGAGCCTGAAGACCCGCACCGCGAGCTGCCCGACGGCGGCTCCGGAGCCGACATGGGCGCCAGACTTGACAGCATGCTGTCGTCTTGGTACCTTTCCATTCATGACAGCATTCTGTCATAAGGAGCAACACGAAGGAGCGGAGACCATGGACTGGAAGCTCGAGCTGCTGCCGATCCCGGTGACCGACGTCGATCGCGCGAAGGCGTTCTACGTCGAGAAGGCCGGGTTCGTCGCCGACCACGATCACGCCGTCAGCGACGAGATCCGCTTCGTGCAGCTGACCCCTCCCGGCTCCGCCTGTTCGATCGCGCTCGGCCTGGGCATCAGCGACGCGCCTCCCGGCAGCGCGCGGGCGCAGCTCGTGGTCTCGGACATCGAGGCCGCGCATGCCGAGCTCGCAGCGCGCGGGGTCGACGTCAGCGACGTGCAGGACTTCCCGTGGGGCAAGTTCGTGTTCTTCGCCGACCCCGATGGCAATCGCTGGTCGGTCCAGCTGGCCAACCCGCGAGCGGACGCGTAGCTCAGGGGCGTAGCGCGAGCTCGACCGCCTGGGCCGGCGTCGCAGCCCGCTCGGTTCCGTCGATCGAGGGACCGTCGAGCACCACGACGCGCCGTCCCAACCGGCGGGCCAGGGCGATCTCCGAGAGCGTGCCGTAGCCGTGGCCGATGGCGATCGCCACCTCGCCGGACGCAGCGACTGCCAGGTTGCGCGCATGTCCGACGCCGGTCGCGACGACCACCGTCGCGTCCGGCGTCGCGTCGCCCGGCTCGGTCCCTGGGAGCACCGCGATCACGACGCCCCCGGCACGGGCGGCGCCGTGCGAGGCGGCCTGCATCACGCCGCCGAGACCACCCGTGACCAGCGCGACACCTGCCTCCGCCACGAGCCGGCCGACCTCCTCGGCGAGCTCGGCCTGCTCAGGTGTCGCATCGCCTGCCCCGAACACGCTCAGCTGACGCATCCGCGTAGCGTACGCCCGCTACACTCGCGCCCAGGAGTGAAGGGAAGCCGGTGCGAGTCCGGCACGGTACCGCCGCTGTAAGCGGCGCCCGCCCTCCCCGGCGCGAGAGCGCCCGTCACTGATCCCGCGGGATCGGGAAGGCGAGTGGGAGGACGGCCGACCCCGGAAGGGGCCGGAGGCGCGCCCGAGTCAGAAGACCTCAGCTCCCGTCGAAGTCCCCCTCGGAGCTAGGAGGCACCGTGAAGCGCCGCGCAGCCGCCACCCTCGCGGTGCTCGCCCTCGTACTCGCGGGGTGCCACTCGAAGGTCAAGCCGACCCCGGCAGCGGGCAAGCCGACCGCGACGCTGCTCGTGACCCGCAACTTCGGTGCCGGCATCCTGCTCGCCAAGCGGGTCGCACCCGGCCAGACCGTGATGACGGCCCTGCGCGCCGTGGCGCCGGTCGACACCCGCTACGGCGGACGCTTCGTCCAGTCGATCGACGGGATCTCGGGCAGCCTCACCAACGAGAGGGACTGGACGTACTTCGTGAACGGGCTCGAGGCGCGGGTCGGCGCGACCGACGTGACGCTGCACGCCGGCGATCGGGTGTGGTGGGACTTCCGGCCATGGGCCGACCTGCCGACGGTGCCGGCCGTCATCGGATCGTTCCCCGAGCCGTTCGTCCATGGCACCGGTCGCGAAGCAGACCCGGGTCGAGGTGCGAGGCAGCGACGCGTTGCTCGCCGCGCTGCGCCGCGACGGCGCGCGCGTGGGCCACGCAGCGTCGAGCTGGCGCGTCCTCGTCGGCAGCGACGCCTCGCTGCGGGGAGATCCGGCGTATCGCCGGGCGAGCGCCTCGCCGCTCGCCGCGGGCGTCACCGTCAGCGTGCGCGACGGGCACGTCGTCGGGTACGCCGGCCAGGGCATTCTGGCGCCGATTCCGACCGCCCGCGCGGCGATCTTCGCAATCCGCGCGAACGGCGGCGCGACGCTGTTCGTGGCCGGAGTCGACGCTGCGGCGGCTCGCGCGGCCGCGGCCGCGCTCGCGGCGCACCCGACGATCGCGCAGCACCACTACGCGATGGCGCTCGACGCGCGCGGGCGAGTCGTCGGGCAGGTGGGCGGATGAGGCCTGGCGCCATCCTGGTGCTCGCCGCGGGAATGATCGCCGCCGCACTCTCGACGCGGCAGCCGGCGGTGCTGGGGGCGCTCGCGATCGGCGCCGGACTGCTGGTGTGGCGCTCGCCGGGTCCGCGCATCGCGCCGCTCGTGCTGGCGATCGGCTCGGTCGTCTCATTCGCGATCATCAACCCGTTCGTCGCCGTCGAGGGCACCACCGTGATCTTCTCCGGACCGCACGTGCCCGGCGGTCTGCTGGACCTCGAGGTGACCGTCGAGGAGGTCGTGTACGGCGCGCTGTCGGGCCTGCGGCTCGGCGTCGCCATCCTGGCCTGCGCCTTCGTCGTCCTTCGCGCAGACGCGGACCTGCTGACCGGGCTCGCGAGCCGCGTCGCCCCACGGTCCGCCCTGCTCGTCGCGCTGGCGGCCCGCCTCGTGCCGACGATGCGCCGGGACGCGGTCTCGCTCTCCGACGCCGCGCGGGCACGCGGGCTGGCGCTTCGGAGCGGCCCTCGCAAGGCACGCCTGGGCGCCGCGTCGACACTCGTCGCTCCCCTCCTGGCAAGCGGGCTCGAGCGCGGGCTCGAGACGGCCGAGGCAATGACAGCGCGCGGGTACGGCGCCGGGCCGCGGACGCAGCTTCCGGCCGCGCGAGCACGAGGGGCCGAACGCCTGCTCTGGCTGCCGGCGCTCGGCCTCGTCGCCGCGGCGGCGATCCTGCTGGTCCGGATTCCGCCGTTCCAGTGCTATCCCGTGCTCGGAAGCGCGACCGATCCCGGTGCGCTCGCGGTCGCGGCGCTCTGCCTCGGCATGCTGCTCTTCGCACTCGGAGTGGTGGAGCGATGCTCGCCCAGCTGAGCGGGATCCGCTACCGCCCACCGGGCGCCGAGCGGGACGCGCTCGCGGGCGTCGACCTCGAGCTCCACGCAGGCGAGCTCGTGTTGCTGGCCGGGCCGAGCGGCTCGGGAAAGACGACGCTGCTGCGCGTGCTCTCCGGCCTCGTGCCGCACTTCCACGGTGGTCGCTTCGCCGGGAGCTGCCGGGTCGCAGGGCTCGATACGCGCCACGCTCGACCCGCCGAGGTGTGCTCGCGCGCCGGCATCGTCTTCCAGGATCCCGAGGCCGGGACGATCATGCTCGCGGTCGACCGCGAGGTCGCTTTCCCGCTCGAGTGCGCGGCCTGGCCGCCGGCGCAGATCGCCGAGCGCGTCCTCGAGGCGCTGACCGAGGCCGGCGCCGCGCACCTCCGAGACCGGCCGACCGGCGAGCTCTCGGGCGGCGAGCTGCAGCGGGTCGCACTCGCGGCGGCGCTCGCGACGCGGCCACCGTTGCTCCTGCTGGACGAGCCGATGTCGCAGCTCGACCCGCAGGCGTCCGGATCGCTGGCGGCACGACTGCGGGCGCTCGCCGACGCCGGAACGTGCGTCGTCGTCACCGAGCACCGCACCTCCCGCATCGCCGGCCACGCCGATCGCATCGTGCGGCTCGAGGCAGGACGCATCGTCGGTGACGCTCCCGTGGTGCGCGAGCAGGCCGCGCCCGCGGCGAACGGACATCGACGGGCGCCGACCGGTGAGCCGCTCGCCGAGCTGCGTGAGATCGCTGCCGGGTTCCCGGGCCGCTCGGTGCTTGCCGCGGCCGGCCTGCAGCTCGCGGCCGGAAGCGTCACCGCGCTCGCGGGCGACAACGGCAGCGGCAAGTCGACGCTTGCGCGAGTTCTCGCGGGATTGCACCACCCGTCGGGCGGCCACGTCCGCCTCGGCGGTGAGGACGTCACGCCGCTGCCGGTCGAGCGGCGGTTCCCGCGCCTCGCGTTCGTCGGCCAGGATCCGGGACGCGTACTGCTGCGCGAGCGGGTCGACGACGAGGTCGAGTTCGGGCCGCGGCAGCTCGGCTGGCCGGTCGACGAGCGA
This sequence comes from uncultured Actinomycetes bacterium, assembly GCA_963717155.1. Taxonomy (GTDB): domain Bacteria; phylum Actinomycetota; class Thermoleophilia; order Gaiellales; family JALYLC01. The sequence goes on along the minus strand of OY970326.1, from coordinate 4,339,376 downwards.
CGGCGAGCCGTGGCAGCGGCCCTCGCCGCTGTCGGGCTCGAGGGGTTCGCGGGCCGCCACCCGCGCGACCTCTCGGGCGGCGAGCGCGAACGCGTCGCCGTCGCCGCTGCCCTGGTCTCGCGTCCACGGGTGCTGGTGCTCGACGAGCCGACGCGCGGGATGGACGACGCCATGCGCGGTCAGCTCGTCGCCCTGCTGCAGGCCCATGTAGCCGACGGCAACACCGCGCTCGTCGTGACACACGATGGCGCCCTCGCTCAGCGCGTGGCCGATCGCTGTCTGATCCTCGCCGACGGGGCGCCCAGATGACCCGTCTGATCTGGCCGCTCGCGGCGACCGTCCTGGGGGCGCTCGCCCTGACGCTCGCGCTCGACGGACGTTCCGCGGCCGCCGTCACGCTCGCCGCCCTCGCGCTCGTCGGGGTCGGCATCGCAGCCTGGGAACGCGGCCCGGGAGGTGCGCGCGAGGTCGCGCTCGTCGGCAGCTACGGGGCCGCCGCCGCCGCGGGACGCGTGCTGTTCGCGGCGATACCCAACGTCCAGCCGGTCACCACGATGACGGCGTGCGCGGGCGTCGCGCTCGGCCCCCGCGCCGGCGCGGCCGTCGGCGGGCTCGCGGCACTGCTCTCGAACGGCTTCCTCGGGCAGGGCCCCTGGACGCCGTGGCAGATGCTCGCGTGGGGTCTCGTCGGCGCGACGGGCGGGGCCGCGGGGCCGCTGCTCCGGCGCAGCCGGCTCGCGCTCGTGATCTTCTGCGCGCTCTGGGGATTCGCGTTCGACGCGATCCTCAACCTCGTCGACCTCGCGACCTTCGGGCCCGCGTGGACGTGGCAGGCGTTCTGGGCGCTCGAGGCACGCGGCCTTCCCTTCGACCTGGCTCACGCCACGGGCAACGCGGTGCTCGCCGCAGTCGCCGGCCCCGGCCTGATCCGCCTGCTCGATCGCTACGGGCGGAAGCTACGCGTCGAGCTCGAGCCGGAGCTCGTCAGCGACTCAGGCCCCGTCGCAGCACTGTGAGGACGATGAGCGCCCCCACTGCCACGGCGGCGATCGGTGCGGCTCTGCGCACCTTCTGCTGGACCTCGGCCTTGGTGTCTTCGATCGCGTTGCCGATCGCGCCGACGGTGTTCTTGAGCTGCAGACGAGCCTCTTCGACCTTCTGCCGTGCTTCCTCGGGCGAGCTCACAGGCTGACCCGTGCATCACGCAGGTCGTCGGCCACGGCCTTCGCCTCCTCGATCGCGGCGCGCGGGACGGGAGCCTTCGCGCGCTTGGCCATGCGCACTGCGACGAGGGCGAAGATGGCGGCGATCAGGACCATCGCGCCCCCGACGATCAGCGCAGACACCCACAGGCTGAGTGTCGTACCCAACCCGAAGATCGCCGCGAGCATGAACGCGAACAGCGAGAGGCCGGCGATCGCTGCGGCGACGAGGAAGAACGCCGCGACGCGCGCGAACCCCACGACCTGCTGCGTCACCTCGGCCTTCGCGAGATCGATCTCGGAGCGCACGAGCTTCGCCGAGTCGTCGGTAAGACGCTGGATGAGCCCGCTCAAGCGATCGGTCGCCGACATCGCGGCGATCATACCCGGACCGCCAGATCCCAAGCTCACGCTTCGTTCAGGGCCTCCCACTCGCGCATCTGCCAGGCGAGCTCCTGCTGGCTGTCGCGGAGCGCGCGTCCCGTCTCTGCGAGGCGCTCGTGATCGGCTAGCACCTCGGGTTCCTGCAGGAGCTGCTCGAGCCCGGCCTGCCGCGACTCGATCTCGTCGATCCGGGACTCGATCTCACGGATGCGCCGCGCTTTGCGCTTGTCCGGGGACGGCGGCTTCACCGCCTTTCGCTCCTTGGGCTCGGAGCGGCGAGGCTGTGGCGCGGGCTTCGCCGGCGCAGCGGGCGCCGGCCTGGCGGCAGCGGAGGTGGCGGCGAGGTAGTCGTTGTAGTCGCCGTGGCGGATCACGACGTGGCGATCCTCGAGGCTCGCCGTATGCGTCGCGACCGCGTCGATCAGCGCGCGGTCGTGCGTGATCAGCAGGATGGTGCCGTCGTAGGCGTCGAGCGCGTCCTCGAGGGCCTCCCGGCTCTCCACGTCGAGGTGGTTCGTCGGCTCGTCGAGCACGAGCAGGTTCGCGCCCGGACGCGACCAGCGACGCGAGTGCGAGCCGGCGGCGCTCTCCGCCCGAGAGCACGTCGACCCGACGGTCGACGGTGTCCTGCGTGAAGAGGAACCGCCCGAGGATGTTGCGGGCCTGCGTCGACGTCACGCGCTTGCTCGACCCGGCGAGCATCGCCTCGATGACGGTCAGGTCGTCACGCAGCTCGGACGCGTGCTGAGAGAAGTAGCCCGGCTCGACGTTGTGGCCGATCTTGACACGGCCGGCCGCAGCCGGCCGGAGGCCGAGCAGCGTCTCGACGAGCGTCGTCTTCCCGGATCCGTTCGGGCCGATCAGCGCCACCCGCTGGCCGCTCTCGATGTGGAACGACGCGCGATCCACCAGCGTGCGGTCGGCCACGCGCACGATGAGTCCCTCGGTCTCCACGACGACGCGCGTCGTGCGGTCCGTCCTGGGGAAGCCGAACGCGAGCGCCTTGTCCTTGCGCGGCGCCTCGACGCGCTCGATCCGGTCGAGCTCCTTCTGCCGGGAGGCGGCCTGGCGCGATCGCGTGCCCGCGCGGAACTTCGTGACGAAGCGTTCCAGCCGGGCGATCTCCTCACGCTGCCGCTCGAACGCCTCGGCCTGGTTCTGCAGCGCCTCCGCGCGCTCGCGGCGGTAGGCGCTGTACTTCATGTTGTAGAGCTTGCCGCGGCCGCGCTCGAGCTCGAGCACCCCCGTCGCGACGCGCTCGAGGAACCAGCGATCGTGCGAGACGAGCAGCACGGCGCAGTCGAGGCCGTCCAGCTCCTCCTCGAGCCACTCGAGCGAGCGGAGGTCGAGGTGGTTCGTCGGCTCGTCGAGCAGCAACAGGTCCGGGTTCGACGCGAGCGCACGCGCGAGCGAGGCTCGAGTCAGCTCGCCGCCCGAGAACGACTCGAGCGGCCGCTCGAACTGCTCGTCGGCGAACCCGAGCCCGCGCAGGATCGACCCGAGGCGCGCACGCCACGCGTAGCCGCCCGCGGCCTCGAGCTCGCGCTGGGCCGTGTCGTACTTCGCCAGCGTCGCAGGTGACCCGTCGCCTGCCGCCATGCGCGCCTCGAGCTCGGCGAGTCGGGCCTCGGCAGCGCGGACGTCCGCCAGGCCCTCGCCGACGTAGCCGCCGAGCGTGAGGCCGCGCGCCAGGGGCGGCCGCTGATCGTGCAGCGCGATGCGGTAGCCCTTGGGGTACGAGACGCTGCCGGCATCCGGCTCGGCCTCGCCCGCGAGCACGCGCAGGAGCGTCGTCTTCCCCGCGCCGTTCCGTCCGATCAGCGCGAGCCGCTCGCGCGGGGGCAGCGCGAACGAGACGCCTGAGAAGACGACGTTCGCCCCGAAGCTGTGGGTCAGACCGGACGCGTGCAGGGTGGCCACCCCGGTAGCTTGCCGGTCCGGTGCCCGAGTCGACCACCACTCGTCGCTCCGCGGTCGCGGCTCTGGCGCTCTCGCTCATGATCTTCGCCCCCTCGTTCGCGGCGACGAAGGTGTCCGTCGACGGGCTGGGAGTGGCGACGTCGGCGACGATCCGCCTCATCGGAGGAGGCGGTCTCCTGCTGCTGATCGCACACCGGTCATGGCCCGAGATCCGACGCCACTGGCGTCCGCTCGCGCTGCTCGGCGTGGCCGGAATGGGCGTGCAGACCCTTGCGATCTCGATCGGCATCGACGCGGGCACGGCATCGCTCGGCGCGCTGATCCTCGGACTCGAGCCGATCTTCATCGCACTCTTCGGCGCGTTGCTCACGAACGACCGGCCGAGCCGGGCCACCATCGGCGGGCTCACGCTGGGGCTCGCAGGCGTGGTCGTCGTCTCCGGTGTGCTCACCGTCGGCATCTCGGGCACGCCGCTCGTCGCCGTGCTGGCGCTCGGGATCACGACCATCAGCTTCTCGATCTACGCGGTACGGCTGCCCGGGCTGACGCGACTCGTCGGAGGCGTGCCGGCGGCCGCGGCGACGATGACCGCGGGAGGTCTCGCGATCCTGCCGCTCGCGCTCGTCGAGCTGGCGCGGGGTACCGCGGTGCATGACGACGTGCGCCCGAGCGCATTCGTGGGATCGGCCTACGCCGTGATCGTGCAGTCGGCCATCGGCTACGCGTTCTTCGTGTACGCGGTCGCGCGGCTCCGCCCGTCGATCCTCGCGGTCATGCTGTACGCGCTGCCGGCGCTCGCGGTGCTCGCGGACTGGGTGCTGATCGGCGAGCGCCCGCACGGGCGCGACGTGGCAGGTGGCGCGCTGATCCTGCTCGGAGTCGCCGTTGCCACGCGTCGCGCAACGAGGTAACCGGGAAACCGCCTGCTAGTCTGCGGGTACGGACCCTCGCGCTCCGCGGGTGTCCGAGCCGTCACCGCGGCGAGACGACCGCCGTGGTGTTTCACCACCAAGGAGTCATCTCGCCCGTGTCCGGATTTTCCGAACTCGGACTGTCCAGCAGCGTGCTGGCAGCCACCGAGGCGCTCGGCTATACCGAGCCGACGCCCATTCAAGCCCTCGCCATCCCTCTCGTGTCGCGCGGACGCGACGTGATCGGGCAGGCACAGACCGGTTCCGGCAAGACCGCCGCGTTCGGCCTGCCCGCGATCGACTACGTCGATCCCGCCGGCAAGGACGTCCAGGCGATCATCCTCGTGCCGACGCGCGAGCTCGCGCATCCAGGTCGCGCAGGCGATGCGCACCTTCGGTGAATCGTCCGGCATCCGCGTGGTCGCGGTGTTCGGCGGTCAGCCGATCCGCGAGCAGACCGAGCAGCTGCGCAGCAGCCCGCACATCGCCGTCGGCACCCCCGGCCGCGTGATGGACCTGATCCGCCGCGGCTGGCTGCCGCTGCACGACGCGCGCTACGTCGTGCTCGACGAGGCCGACGAGATGCTCTCGCTCGGGTTCCTCGAGGACGTCGAGTGGATCCTCAAGCAGGCCCCGGCCGGTCGCCAGACGCTGCTGTTCTCGGCGACGATGCCGCCGCCGATCCGCCGCCTCGCCGAGCGCTTCCTGCACTCGCCGGAGCTCCTGAAGGTCGAGTCGGCGACGCTCACCGTCGACCGCATCCGCCAGACGGTGATCACGGTCGAGCCTCGCGAGAAGCTCGACGCCCTGATCGCGCTGATCCGCGCCGAGGAGCCGAAGGCGGCGATCATCTTCCGCCGCCGCAAGATCGGTGTCGACGAGCTCGCCGACGCCCTGCGCGCGCGCGGCGTCGAGGTGTCCTCGCTGCACGGCGGGATGACCCAGGGCCAGCGCGACTCCGTGATGCTGCGCTTCCGCTCGGGGCGCGCACGCCTGCTGGTCGCCACCAACGTGGCGGCCCGCGGCCTCGACATCTCGCACGTGTCGCACGTGATCAGCTACGACCTCCCGGACGACCCCGAGGAGTACACGCACCGCATCGGACGCACCGGGCGCGTCGACCGCACCGGCATCGCGATCACCTTCGCGAGCCACAAGGACGCCGCCCGCGTCGCCGAGATCGAGCGGGTCACGGGAGCCGTGATCGAGCGCCTCGCCCTCAGCGACATCGGGCGGAAGCGCCCCGACGCCGAGACTGCCGTTCCCGCTGCGGCAGCGCCCGCGGAGCCGGCCGAGCCCGCCCCGGCCGCGCCCGTCCCGCAGGCGACGAACGGACACGCCGCCGGCACGCAGGTCGCGACGAGGCTCTTCGTCGGCGCAGGCCGTCGCCACGGCGCGACCCGAGACGACATCGCCGGGCTCGTCACGGCGACGGGCGTCGAGCCGCTGCGGATCAAGGTGCACCACGCGTTCAGCTTCGTGGACGTCCCGACCGAGGCGTCCGAGCGCGTGATCGCGGCCCTCGCCGAGGCCGAGCTCGCCGGGCGGCGCGTCAACGTCGAGCGGGCCGAGCGCCAGCCCGAGCCCGTCGCCGCCTAGGATCAGCTCACCGCGGCAATCTATTCGGCGGGAATCGCTCCCGCAGATCGGAGCGCCTCATGAACGGCCAGGAAGGACTGGCGGCCGGCGGGGGTGCCGCAGTAGATGGTGACGTGGACGAGCACTTCCTCGATCTCATCCACCGTTGCGCCGCTGGTCAGCGCGCCCCGGACATAGATGGCCAATTCCTCATAGCGACCCAGTGCCGCGAGAATGCCGAGGCTCAGCAGTGCCTTTGACTTACGATCAAGCGCTGTTCCGCTCCATGCACGGCCCCAGGCCAACTCCGTGACGAGGTGCTGGAACGTCATCATGAACGCATCCGATCCGGACAGGTTGGCGTCGACGAACTCGTCGCCGAGCACCTCGCGCCGGATGCGCAGCCCTCTCTCGAAGTCTTCGCTGCCGCTCACATCGGGGACGATAACCGGGGCCGGCTCAGTCCGCGCGAATGCCGGCGAGCGCGAGCGCGTCCTCGAACGGCGCCGCGAGCCCGACCGTGAACGGGCCGAACTCGCCGTAGCGCGACGACACCTCGTCGAAACGCATCTCGTGGACGATCTCCTTGAGATCCCTGGGATCGTCCGCGAGCAGCGTCACGCCCCACTCCCAGTCGGAGAGCCCGGTCGAGCCCGTGATCAGCTGCAGCACCTTGCCCGCGTAGGTGCGGCCGATCCGGCCGTGGCCCTCCATCAGGCGGAGCCGTTCCTCGAACGGCAGCTCGTACCAGTTGTCCCGCCCCGCCCGTCGCTTGGACATCGGGTAGAACGCGATCACGCGGCGCGTCGGCAGGCGCGGGTGCAGGCGGGCCTCCCGCATCGCGACGAGCCGGGGCTCGTCGCCGCGAGGCGTGTACTCCGCCAGCTCCGTCAGCGAGACGAAGCCGAGCTCGGGAACCTCCGCGAGCCGGGAGCCCAGCTCGCTCGCAAGCAGGTCTCGGTAGAAGCGCTGCAGCCGCACGAGGTCGGGGCCGATCAGCATCAACCCGATATCGGCGCGGGGGCCGAGCGTCGCCGACCAGTGCGCCTGGTACGGCTCCTCGGCCACGAACGCGTCGACGAGCGCGGCCGTGTCCGCGAGGTCGACCGGAGCGCTGCGGTCGCCGGTGATACGGAAGAACAGGTGGAGGACGCCCCAGCCCTCGGCCGGGACGACGGCCTCCACGGCCTCGCTCACGCGATCGTCACCTCGTCGCACAGGTAGACGTCCTGGATCGCCTGCAGCAGCTCGACTCCCTCGGCCCGCGGCCGCTGGAATGCCTTGCGCCCGGAGATGAGGCCGGTGCCGCCCGCCCGCTTGTTGACGACGGCGGTGCGCACGGCATCGCGCATGTCGTTGTCGCCGGAGGCGCCGCCCGAGTTGATCAGCCCCGCGCGCCCCATGTAGCAGTTGGCGAGCTGGTAGCGGGTCATGTCGATCGGGTGATCGGTGAGCAGCTCCGAGTAGACGCGCTTGTCGGTCTTCCCGAACTTGAGGTCGAGGAACCCCGGCGCGGCCGTCTCGGGCGCCTTCTGCTTGATGATGTCGGCCTCGATCGTGACGCCGAGGTGATTCGCCTGCCCGGTGAGGTCGGCGGCCAGGTGGTAGTCGGGCCCGCCGTCCTTGGGACTGAACGCGGAGTTCCGCAGGTAGCACCAGAGGACCGTCGCAAGCCCCGCCTCGTGCGCCTCCTGGAACGCCTCCGACACCTCCACGATCTGGCGCCGCGACTCCTGCGAGCCGAAGTAGATCGTCGCACCGACAGCGACCGCCCCGAGCTCGACGGCCTGCCGGACCGAGCCGAACATGATCTGGTCGTAGGCGTTCGGGTAGCTGAGGAACTCGTTGTGGTTCAGCTTGACGATGAAGGGGATGCGATGCGCGTAGCGCCGCGCGCACGCGCCGAGCACCCCGAGCGTGGATGCAACTGCGTTGCAGCCGCCCTCGATCGCGAGCTCGATGATCCGCGCCGGGTCGAAGTAGTCGGGGTTCCGGGCGAAGGACGCGCCGGCCGAGTGCTCGATGCCCTGATCGACGGGGAGGATCGAGAGGTGGCCCGTCCCGCCGAGACGGCCATGGTCGAACATCGTCTGGAGCGCGCGCAGGACCGGGATCGAGCGGTCCGACTGCGCGACGACGCGGTCGACGAAATCGGGACCCGGCAGGTACAGCCGGTCACGCTCGATCGTGCGGCAGACGTGCGTGAGCAGCGGCTCGGATTCGGCGCCGAGCGTGCGCTCGATCTGTGCGAGCGCCGAGGAGGAGGCGGTCGTGGCCATGCACGCAACCCTAGCAGCGGGAAGGGAGCGGGCCCGGGGCGCCGAACCCCGCGCGGCGTGGTGTCCTTGTGGCGTGTCGCGCTCCCGCTCCTCACCGTCGCGATGGCGGCGCTCGTCCCCGCCGTCGCGGCGGGGGAGGGACACGTCACACCCGCGCGCGTGTCGGGCCAGTACCGCGTCACCTACCACGCGCTGACGGGAGCGACGCCGCTCGGCGTGCGGATCTGGGGCGTCGTCCCGACCTGCCGTCACGGCGCCTGCGCGATCGACGTCACGTCGCGGGCCAAGGACGAGAAGAGCGACGGCACGCTGCGCTTCCGCCTGCGGGACGGGACGTACGTGCGCAGAGAGCGCGACCCGGGGTTCTCGGACTGCGTCGACAAGTCGGGCCACGTCATCGCCTACAAGGTCTACACGCGAGTCGTCTCGCAGAGCTTCCACGCCACCAGGCGCTCGCGGCTCGGACGGGCGCTGGCGATCTCGGGGACGGCGGTCTACACCTACCGCGCGGCCGGGGCCGCCGTGGCCCACGGCTGCAAGCCGAGCGTGCAGCGCTACACCTACACCGGGACCGTGGTCGCGGGTTGACCGCCGACCCGTGGCTCACACCCGAGGCGCTCGAGCTTCGCGACCGCGTCCGCGCCTTCGTGCGCGACGTCGTGATGCCCGCCGAGGGGCGTGCGCCCGACACCGGACACGGGCCGCCTGACGACGTCCGCCAGGAGCTGCAGGCAGCGGCTCGCGCAGCCGGGCTGCTGACGCCGACGGTGTCGCGTGCGTACGGGGGTCTGGGTCTCGACGTCCGCGCGCAGTCCGCGGTCCTCGAGGAGGCCGGGTACAGCCTGCTCGGGCCTCCTGCCCTGAACTGCGCCGCGCCGGACGAGGGGAACATGCACCTGCTCGCCGAGGTCGGCAGCGACGAGCAGAAGGAGCGCTTCCTGCGCCCGCTCGCGGCTGGAGCGGTGCGCTCGGCGTTCGCCATGAGCGAGCCGCCGCCCGGCGCAGGCTCGGACCCCTCGCTGCTTCGCACCGCAGCCACGCGGGTTCCGGGAGGCTGGAGCATCAGCGGCCGCAAGCGCTTCGTGACGGGTGCGCGGGGCGCCGCGTTCACGATCTGCATGGCCCGGACCGACGCCAGCCTCGTCGGCGACCGCGGCGCGTCGATGTTCATCGTGACGGGGAAGAACCCGGGGGTGCGCGTCGAGCGGCTCATCGGCACCATCGACAGCTCGTTCGCCGGCGGGCACGCAGAGCTCGTGTTCGACGACTGCCGCGTCGCCGACGATGCCGTGCTGGGAGAGGTCGGGCTGGGATTCCGGCTGGCGCAGGTGCGGCTGGCTCCTGCGCGGCTGACCCACTGCATGCGGTGGCTCGGCCTCGCACGCCGATCGCTCGACGTGGCGCTCGACCATGCAGCCGAGCGCGAGCTCTTCGGTCGGCGCCTCGACGAACAGGGCATCGCCCAGGCCCTGATCGCCGACTGCGTGATCGACCTCGAGGCGAGCCGCGCGCTGATCCGCCGCTGCGCCGAGGTGCTCGATGCGGGCGAGCCCGCACGTCACGAGTCGGGTGTCGCCAAGGTGTTCGTCGCCGAGGCCGTCGGCCGCGTAGTCGACCGCGCGATGCAGCTGTGCGGCGGGCTCGGCGTGTCCGACGAGCTGCCGCTGGCGCGTTTCGCCGCGGAGCTCCGCCCGTTCCGGATCTACGACGGCCCCTCCGAGACCCACCGCATGGCGATCGCCCAGCGGGCCGTGCGCAGGCGTGCCTCGGCCCGCGCCGACCTCGACATCGTCGACACGTCCGCCCAGGCGGCGAGCCTGAGACGCACGCCGCTCGTCGTGCGGCTGCCCGTCGAGCGCGCGCTCGACGCGGCAGGCCTCGGTCGTGGCCCGCTCACGATCGAGCCGATCGGCTCGGGCCACTCGAACATCACGCTCCGCGTCCGGCGTGACGGGCTCGACGGCGTGCTGCGCCGACCGCCACGGCCTCCGCTGGCGCCGTCGGCGCACGACGTGCTGCGCGAGGCCCGCATCCTGCGCGCGCTCGAGCCCACGACGGCCCGAACGCCACGCGTGCTCTACGTCCACGCCGATCCGGACGTGATCGGCGTGCCGTTCCTCGTGATGCAGACGATGCCCGGCGTGTCGCTGAACGACGCGCTGCCTGACTGGCTCGAGTCGGCCGACGACCGCGCCGCGCTCGCGGACGACCTCGTCGAGACGCTGTGTGAGGTGCATTCGATCGACTGGCGCGGCGGGCTCCTGGTAGAGCTCGCGCGCCCCGACGGCTACCTCGAGCGGCAGCTCCGACGCTTCCGGGATCTGCTCGAACGGACGCAGACGCGTCCGCTTCCGCGTGCCCTCGAGCTCGCCGACTGGCTCGAGCGCCACCGGCCGGAGCAGCGCGAGACGACGGTCGTGCACGGGGACTTCCGTCTCGGCAACGTGCTGTGCGAACCCGGTCCGGTCCGGGTCTCGGCCCTGCTCGACTGGGAGCTCGCAACGCTCGGAGACCCGCTCGCCGACGTCGGATACCTCGCCGCGACCTGGAGCGAGCCGGGCTCGCCCGGCAACGCGCTCGAGCTGTCCCCGGTCACGCGCGCGCACGGGTTTCCGTCGCGTGCCGCACTCGTCGAGCGCTACGCCGCGCGCTCGGGCCGGGACATCGAGGGTCTGCGCTGGTACATGGGCCTCGCGCTCTGGAAGGGCGCCATCTTCCTCGAGGGGAACTACCGGCGCCTGATCGCAGGCACGACCGACGACCCGTACTACCGCGGTCTCGACGAGGGAGTGCCCGCGCTCCTCGAAGAGGCCTGGGCGCTTGTCAGATAGCACCGATGGCCCGGGCCCCGGAGCTCGTGCGGTACAACCAGCCGGTGGCGTTCGCTTCCCGTCCGAGCCTGCCGCGGTGACCGCATGACCACCGATCCGCCCCGGCAGGAGCGGGACGTCGTGCACCGCATCGTCGGCGACTCGATCGATCCCGTACTCCGGCCCGTGCTCGGCGTAATGCTCCTGCAGGCGATCGCAGAATCGGCGCAGGCCAGCTTCCTCGGGCTGTGGGCGCTCCGGTCTCTCGGATCATCACAGACCGAGCTCGGGTTCGCCTTTGCGGGATCAGCGATCGCGGCGGTCATCGCGGGCAACGTCGGAGGACACCTCTCGGATCGCATCGGCCGGCGGCGTCCGATCCTCCTGGCCTCGGCCGCCCTGGCGCTCCTCGGAGGCAGCCTCGCGTTCGTGGGCAGCCACGTGGGTCTCGGCCTCGCGCTCATCGTGCTCCTGGGCGGCGCCACGGGCATGTTGTTCGCCGCACAGCAGGCCCTGCTCACCGACCTCGTCCCGCGAGCGCGCCACGAGCATGCGTTCGCGTCCCAGCGCGTCGTGCAGAATCTCGGTTTCATGGGCGGCCCGTTGATCGGCGCGGCCCTGCTGACGATCGGCTGGCGCCCGCTCTTCATCGGCATCGGCGCGATCGGGGCGCTCGCGTTCCTCGTCGCGCTACCGGCGATCCCGCGACTCACGACGGTCCCGCCGAGCGAGCAGGCCGATGACGCATCCCGACGCTCGCTCCTCCGCGACCCGGCATTCGTGTTCCTGCTCGCTGCCGGAACGCTCGCGTCCATCGTCTACCTCTCCTACGAGATCCTGCTCCCGATCTCGCTCGTGCAGTCGCACGGGGTAGCCCCTGCGGCCTGGGGCATCCTGCTCGCGATCAACCCGGCCGTGGTCGTGCTGTGCCAGATCCGCCTCACGTCCCGCGTCAGCGGCGTCGGCGAGTTCACACGGATCGCGGTCGGGATCGTCGCGATGGGAACGCCGTTCCTGTTCCTGGCCGTCAGCACGGCGCTGCCGCTCCTCATCCTGCTGCTCCTGCTGTTCGTGCTCGGCGAGATGCTCTGGGGGCCGCCGTCGCAGGGCCTGATCGCACGCCTCGCGCCCGATGACATGCGGGGGGCGTACTTCGGCGCGAGCAGCGCGATGGTGCCGGCCGCCTTCGCGATCGGCCCGCTGATCGGGCTGCAGGTAAGGAGCGCGTTCGGCGACACCGCGATGTGGTGCTCGGTTGCCCTCATCGGCGCGCTCGCGATCGCTCTCTACGCCGTCGCCGTGCGACTTGCGGGGCGAAGCGTCAGGTACCCCTGACGCTTCGCCCCGTGCATCGCCTAAAACGTCGAACGACGCGCGGACGGCGCTCGCCGCGCATGAGAACATCACTTGCCGACGTGCTCCCGCCCTCGCGTTCACGTCGAAAGGGCCGCTAGTTCGACGCGAGCTTCCCGATCGTCGCCGTAGGGCGCTTGACGGTGCGAATTCTCAGGGTCATATAGTCACCTCCTCTCGCTGCTAGGCGGTTGCGGAGGAGGACACCGCTACGTGTCGTTTCCGTCCGCCGAAACAGATGGGGCAGTCGCTGCGTAGGGGTACGCGCGAGCGGGAGCTACCCAGGGTGAGCGAGTCGAGGGAGAACAGCTTGCCAGCCGTGGCGGGCCGGACACCCGCTCGAAAGTGGAGGATCTCGCTCGCCGCCACCGCCGCGACGAGTTGCGGTTGCGCAACGCTGACAGGCGTTGGCGGCCTGCGTGGCCTCGGGTCGAGGCCCTCGCGTTCGTGCCCTGCGGCGGTGAAGAGGGAGTGGCAGCCGGGGCACGGGAGCGCGCGGCGTCGCGGATACCAGAAGGGCCCGACGCGCCCGGTCGCCCCGTGGTAGCCGCAGATGATGTGTGGGACCCCGACCGGCACGCAGACGCGCGCGATGAGCGATGCGATCACATCCAGGCTCGGCTCATCGGCGCAGCAGGCCACGACGTCGACGTCATGCACGAGTGAGCTGAGATCGTCCTCGTGCTCGACGCGGAGGTCGACGCCGGCGTAGCTGAGGCTCGGGCGGAGCCCGGTCACGATCTCGCCGAGGACCTCGACCTTCCGCCGTCCCACCGAAGCTGACGCGTACGGCTGCCGTCCCCGATTGCGATCCTCGACGACATCGGGGTCGACCACGATGAGCTCCGCGACGCCCATCATCGCGAGCGACAACGCGAGCCACGAGCCGGTACCACCGGCACCGAGCACGAGCACGCGCGTGCTCCGGACTCGCCCCTGAGCGGCAGCGACATCCATGTCGCCTCGCGTGAGCTGCTCGATGTACGACCGCTGGTTCGACCACTCGTCGTCGACATCCGCGGACCCGTCGACGAGCAATCCCTGTGCCATCAGCTGCCTCGATGCCCTCCGCGACATCCCCACGCGAGAGGTCGAAGCCCGCGCGGGCAAGCCTCGACACCACCGCGTCGAGGCCCACCGTGCCATCGCACGCACCGAGCAGGGCGGCCCAGACTCCGTCGGGGTCGTCGATCGACTCCATCGACTCGAGACGAGGTGAGAAGACGATCGTCTCCCCCTCCTCGGGGATGACGCTGAGCCCCGCACGGAGCCGTGGAAACGACTGGCTCGAAATAGTCGTTGCGTGTGGCTCCGCCATAGGCCTCGCAATCATGCAGCCCTTTCCGGACGAAAGCCACTCGCGAACGGCGTCGCGCGTCGGAAATCCCCAATTAGCGGTCAAGAATCTGTGCGAAACCGCCGAAAGCACTGTTAATGGCGGCGGAGGCGCATACCGCGGCGGAAGCCCTCGAGGCGACCAGACCTCAACCGGGGATGCGGGCCTTTCGAGCCATGGGTATCTGCGTCATCGCTATCGCGGTTGGCGTCTCGATCCTCACGCTCGCGTTTGCACCGCTCGAGACCGACCAGCTCGCGGCGTTCGCGATCCTCGGCGGCATGGCCCTGCTGAGCGACCTCGCGCGGCAGAGCATCTACGACGACAACTTCCTGATCCCCCGGCTCGGTCCCCGCCATGGCCGCAGGCGCCATCGTCGGACTGCCGGCAGTCGTGCTGCTCGAGGCGCTCGCATCGCTCGTGTGCGACGGGTCGCGCCGCGCCATCAACTTCTACACGGCGTACAACTGGGCCACGTACGCCCTGGCCGGTGTTGCGGCGAGCTCGCTCCTGTACGCGGCCACCAGGCACGGCATCGGCGGGTTCGCGCTCCTTGGCGTCGGAGCGTTGGCAGGTCTCGCGTACTACGTGGTCAACGTCACCTCCGTCATCGCCGCGACGGCCGTCGTCGAGAGGCGACGTCCGCTCGCCGTCTTCCGGGAGATCACGGCCTGGCTCGCACCGCATTACGTGGTCTACGGCATTCTGGCCGCGGGCATCGTGCTCGCAGACCATAGCCTGGGGCTCCTGGGAATCCTCGTGTTCGCGATGCCCGCCGCGGCCATGCTCATCGCAACCGGTCAGTACCTCCGCGCGACCGAACGGATGGTCGAGGAGCTGCGCACGAAGAACCAGACGCTCGGGGCCTTGCTCGGTGAGAACCGGGGCCTGCTCGCCTCGCTGTCGCGCGGCCACCTGCAACTCATCCGCGGCCTCGCCCAGGCGATCGATGCGAAGGATCCCTACACGGCCGGCCACACCTCGCGTGTCGCGCAGTACTCCGTCCGCATCGCCAGCGCGCTCGGGCTGGACGACGCGACCCGTCGCGAGATCGAGCACGGGGCGCTGCTGCACGACATCGGCAAGATCGGCGTGCCCGATGCGGTGCTCTCCAAGCCGGGACCGCTGGACGCCGACGAGTGGGAGGCCATGCGACGCCACCCGCTGGTGGCGATCGCGATCCTGGAGGGAGTCGAGCTCTCTCCGATCGTGATCAGCATGGTCCGGCACCATCACGAGAATCTCGACGGCACCGGCTACCCCGATCACCTGTCGGGCGACGAGCTGCCGCTGGCGGCGCGCATCGCCCGGGTCGCGGACGCGTTCGATGCGATGACCTCGGACCGGCCCTACCGGGATGCGCTGAGCCTGACCGCGGCGCGCGGGGAGCTTCGGCGGAACGCGGGCACGCAGTTCTGCCCAGAGATCGTGGACGCATTCGAGGGACTGCTCGACCGCGGTCAGCTCGAACGCGTGATCGGCCACCGCGACGAGGCCGCACGGCGCCGCACGGCCTAGAGCCGTCAGACGATTCCCGCACGGCGCGAGGCGAGTCCGTACCATCGCCGCATGCCGAACGAGATCGCCGATCCCCAACGGCTGGCCGCAGTCGCACGCACGCGGCTGCTCGACACCGACCCGGAGGAGCCGTTCGATCGGCTCGCGCGTCTCGCCGCGACGCTGCTCGACGCGCCGTACGCCTTCGTTACGGTCGTCGACGACCGACGCTCGTTCTGGAAGAGCGCCGTCGGCCTCGAGGGCACGGGCATCGTCACGCGCGGCCTGACCGTCGCGGAGTCGTTCTGCCAGTACGTCGTGGGAACGGGAGACAGGCTGATCGTCGACGACGCGGCGCGGGATCCGCGCACGCATGACAACCCGACGATCGAGACGCTGGGTGTCGCCGCGTGGGCCGGCTTCCCGCTGCTCGCGCCGACGGGCGAGGTGCTCGGGTCGTTCTGCGTCGTGGACACGCGCACGCGCCACTGGACGGACCAGGACGTGCACGTGCTCGAGACGCTCTCGGCTGCCGCGGCCGGCGAGGTCGCGCTGCACATCGCCCTGCAGGACGAGCGCGCGGCACGCGAGCGCGCCGATCTCGAGAGCGCACGCTCGAGCGCCGCTCGCGAGCTCGCTGCAGGCGAGCCTGCTGCCTCCGGATCTGCCACGCGTTCCGGGCATGCAGGTGGCCGCTCGCTACCTGCCCGCCGCGGGCGGAAACGAGGTCGTCGGCGACTTCTTCGACGTCTTCCAGCAGGGCCCCGACTCGTGGGGGTTCATGATCGGCGACGTCGCCGGCAAGGGCGTCGAGGCGGCGAAGCTCGCCTCGCTCGCGCGCCACACGATCCGCACCGCGGCGATGCAGCGGCTGACGCCGCGCGAGATCCTGCTGACCCTCAACCAGGCCATGCGCGAGCAGGAGCCCGACGGCGACAGGTTCGTGTCGGCGATCTACGGGACGCTCGACGTCGACGGCCTCGGAGCGGACATCGTGCTGTCGGTCGCGGGCCATCCGAGGCCACTCATCCGACGGGCCGACCGCGCGCTGGAGACGACCGCCAAGCCACGGCACGGTGCTCGGCGCCCTCGACGACCCGATCGTGTGCGAGGAGGCGATTGCGACTCACTGCGGGCGACGCGCTGGTGCTCTACACGGACGGCGTCACGGAGGCGCGAGCCGACGGCACCCTGTTCGGCGAGAGGAGGCTGCGCGAGCTCGTCGCGAGCGGGCCGCTCGATGCAGATGCGCTCGCGTCCGCGATCGAGCGGGCGGTCGGCGAGTTCTCACCGAAGCTCGCCGACGACACCGCCCTGCTGATCCTGCAGGTCTGCTGAGTCCGTTCGCGGCAGACGCCGTGCCCTGGACGAGCCAGCACGCCGCGGCTCGTTCCGTGTCCGGCAGCAGTGGGTCGTCGACCGGGCAGCGCTCGAACGCCACCGGGCAGCGAGGATGGAACCGGCATCCCGACGGGATCGCGGTCGCGTCGGGCGGCTCGCCCTGCAGCAGCACGCGTGCACCCGTGCGGGGCTCGATGCGGGGGGCGACCGCCAGCAGCGCCTTCGTGTAGGGATGCTGCGGGTCGCCCAGGACCTGCTCGGTCGTGCCGAGCTCGACGATCCGCCCGAGGTACATGACCGCAACCCGATCGCACATCGACCAGGCAAGCCCGACGTCGTGGGTGATCAGGAGCAGCGACAGCTGGCGTGAGGTGCGCAGGTCGGCGAGCAGTCGCAGCACCTGCGTCCGCACCGACACGTCGAGCGCCGAGACCGGCTCGTCGCACACGAGCGCCTCGGGCTCGAGCGCGAGCGCGGCCGCGATCACGACGCGCTGGCGCTGGCCGCCCGACAGCTCGCTGGGGAACCGACGCCAGAAGCGGTCGGCGGGAGCGAGCCCGGCGTCGTGCAGCGCGGAGACGGCGCGCTGGATGCGCTCGTCGCCGCTCCGCATGCCGGTCGCCGCGAGGCCCTCCTGCACCTGATCCGCGACCGTGCGGCGCGGATTCATCGACTGGTAGGGATCCTGGAAGATCAGCTGGACGCGCCGACGCAGCGCTCTGATGTCGCGATCGACCGGCTCGCCGTGGAACTCGATCGACCCCGCGCTCGGAGTCTCGAGGCCGACGAGCGTCCGCGCGAGCGTCGACTTGCCACACCCCGACTCGCCGACGAGCCCGAGCGTCTCGCCGCGGCGCCAGGTGAGATCGACGCCATCGACCGCGCGCACGAGCGGTCCGCGCCCCCGCTGGTACGTGACCTTGAGACCGCGCGCCTGGAAGAGGGCGTCCCCGATCACTGATCCCTCGCAAGCAGGCAGCGCGCCTCACGACCGCTGCCGTCCGTGAACAGCGGGATCGGTGCCTTCTCGCACTCCGCGAAGACGCGATGGCAGCGCGGTGCGAAGCGACAGCCTGGGAAGTGCTCGCCCGGGTGCGGCGGCGCGCCGGGAATCGGCTGGCCGAGCGTCCGCTCGCCGCCCACGTGCGAGAAGCCGGCCAGCAGACGCTCGGAGTACGGATGCCGCGGGGTCTCGAGCACCTCGCGCACCGTGCCCTGCTCGACGATCTGACCGGCGTACATGATCGCGACCCGGTCGCACGTCTCGGCGATCACGGAGAGGTCGTGGGTGATCAGGAGCAGGGCCAGCCCGAGGTCGCGCCGCAGCTCCTCGAGGAGCTGCAGGATCTGACCCTGGGTCATCACGTCCAGCGCCGTGGTCGGCTCGTCGCCGATCATCAGCTCGGGGCCGCAGGCGAGCGCGAGCGCGATCATCACGCGCTGGCGCATGCCGCCGGAGAACTCGTGCGGATACTGCTTCCGGCGGGTGCGCGGGATGCCGACGCGCTCGAGCAGCTCGCCGACACGTGCGCTCGCATCGGCCTCGGGCTCGTGCAGGCGGATCGCCTCGCTGATCTGGCGATCGATCCGCATGACCGGGTCGAGCGCGTTCATGGCGCCCTGGAAGACGATCGAGACGGTACGCCAGCGGAGGTCGCGCCACCCGGTCGGGCTTCGCCTGTGCAGCAGCATGACGCCGCGCTCGGAACGCAGCGTCATCTCCCCCGCGGTGCGCCGGAGCCCGCTCGGCAGCAGGCCGAGAAGCGCAAGCGCGGTCGTCGTCTTGCCGCACCCCGACTCGCCTGCGAGCCCGAGCGCCTCGCCGCGACGCAACGAGAGGCTGACGCCGTCGACGATCGGGACGATCGCGCCGGATTCCTTGTAGGCGACCTTGAGACCGCTGACGTCGAGCAGCGCCTGGTCCGTCACGCCCGCTCCCGCCGGCTGCTGGGGTTGACGATCTCCTCGAGGGCATTCCCGGTGAGACTGAACGCCATTGCCAGGAGCGTCACGCAGATCCCCGGGGGCAGGAAGTACGCCCACTTGCCCTCCGTCATCGCGCCCGAGTTGTAGGCGTCGTTCAGCATCTGCCCCCACGAGAAGTGCGCCGGGTCGCCGAGGCCGAGGAACGAGAGCGTGGTCTCGGCGAGCACGCAGACCGAGACGAACAGCACCGCGTTCGCGAGCACCAGCGGAATGACGCCGGGCAGGATGTGGCGCAGCATGATCGTGCGGTTCGGTGACCCGAGCACCCGCGCGCGGGCGACGTAGTCGCGCTCGCGCAGCGTCAGCACCTGGCTGCGCACGATCCGCGACGTCCCGGCCCAGCCGAGCCCTCCGATCACGACGATCAGCACCGTCTCGCGCCCGAGGGGCAGGCTCGACGCCCGGGTGCCGAGCAGCGACGCGATCACGATCGCGGTCGGGATGAACGGCAGCACGAGCACCCAGTCGTCGAGCGCCATCAGGAGCCGGTCCGTCGCAGCCGCCGAAGTACCCCGCGACGACACCGACCAGCGTCCCGAGCAGCGTCGAGATCAGCGCGGCCGCGACTCCCGACCGCGAGCGTGATCGGCGCGGCGTACAGCAGCTCGGCGAACACGTCTCGCCCGGACTCGTCGGTTCCCAGCCAGTGCGCGCTCGACGGCGATTCGAGGTTCTGCGCCGCGACCGTCGAGAACGAGCTCGCCGCGTTCGGGTTCTGGGGCGCGAGCACGTGGCCGAAGATCGCCATGATGGCGAAGATGAGCAGGAGGATGAGCCCGACCTGACCGCGACGAGACTGCCCGATCGCCGAGAACGCGGAGCGGAGCGCCGCCCCCGACAGCGCCGGTGATCGTCGCGAATGCGGCGCGCCACCTCGCCCGCGTCATGCGATGCCGTGCTCACTCCGCGCGCACCCTCGGGTCGAGCCGCGCGTACAGCAGGTCGGCCGCGAGATTGGCGAAGATGACCATCGCCGAGGTCACGAGGAAGATCCCCTGCAGCATCGGGAAGTCCTTGTTCTGGATCGCCTGGATCGTGAGCGAGGCCCACCCCGGGCCACGAGAACAGGGCCTCGACAGTGATCGCCCCGCCGAGCACGAAGCCGAAGTTGAGCGCGACCTGGGTCACGATCGGCAGCCGCGCGGACGGGACGATGTGCCGTCTGCGCACCGCGAGCGGCCGCAAGCCGATCGCGCGCGCCGTCATGACGTGATCGGCACTCATGACGTCGGCAACGGCCGCGCGCGTGATGAACACGTACTGGCCCAGCTCGCCGAGCATCAACGTCAGGGTCGGCAGGATCAGATGCGTGCCGACGTCCCTCCAGTACTCGAACCCCGACTGTCGGGCCGCCCGGCGTCGACTTCAGGCCGCCGGGGAGCCACGCGAGGCTGCTCGCGAAGACGCCGACGAAGATCATGCCGAGCCAGAAGTCCGGCATCGAGTACAGCGCGAGCGAGGTCTGCCCGATCGCGGTGTCGCGCGTCCGTCCCCCTGAACCAGGCGGAGATCACCCCGAGCCGCGTTCCGATGATCATCGAGAGCACCGTCGCCAGGCCGAGCAGGAGCAGCGTGTTGGGGATGGCGATCTTGAGCTCGTCGACGACGGACTGCTCGCTCGTGTTCGACGTCCCCAGGTCGCCGTGCGCGAGCGCCTTGAGGTAGAGCCAGAACTGGGTGAGCGTGCTCTGGTCGTAGCCCCGCTGGTGGATGATCGCCTCGCGCACCGAGACGGGGAGGCGCCCGCGGATCAGATCCTTCGCGGGATCGCCGAGCGTGCGGAAGAGGAAGAAGTCGAAGACCACCACCCCGGCGAGCGTCGCGAACGCGACGGCGACACGACGAGCGACGGCTCTCCGGCTCACTCCTCAGTCCACTCGAGCGGCTCGGTCCTGCGGCGCCCGCTCGCGATGTACGTCGACGCGATGATCGCGAGCGAGATCAGCACGGAGCCGATCAGCACGGACCGCGGCGTCGTCAGCCAGCCGGAGCTCGTCGTTGCGACGGTCGTCTCCGCGGCCCCGGGCGCGCTCGCGACCCGGTGCCGGGCCCGGCTGCAGCGCGAGGATCTGCTGGGTGATCTGGTAGATCGGCTCGCCATCGGGCGCTGGCGAGCGGATCCAGCCATGCCACGTATCCCGCGGATCGACGTCGATCGCCTTAGGATGCACGAGCGGCAGGTAGGGGAGGTCGCCGAGCTCGATCCTCGCCGACTTCCGCACGGCAGCGACGGTGCCGTCCTCCGTCTCTCGCCACCTTCGCCTCCTGCAGCGCAGTCGTCGAACTCCTTGCTGGTCGTAGAACGAGTCGCTCGACGCATCGAACGACCGCAGCACCTCGAGGATCGGCGTCGGCGTCACCCCGCCGACGTCCCAGTCCCACAGGAAGGCGTCGTAGTTGGGGGCGTACTTGTCCTTGGTCTTGCCGCTCGCGTAGATCCGGTTGTTCAGCGCGTCCTCCGAGATGGAACGTCAGGTTGATCACGATGCCGAGCTTGCGCGCGTCGGCGGCCGCTCGCTGGGCCATCTGCTTGTCCGGGCTCGCTGTCGGACAGCGTCGCGAGCTCGAACTCGGCCTTGACGCCGTTCTTCGTGCACGGCGTGGTCGAGCAGTTCCAGCCGCCCGTCCTTCAGGATCTCCTTCGCCTTCGCCGGGTCGAAGTTGTAGGCGATGTTCGGATCCTTCGACAGGTCCTGGTAGTACAGCTTGAAGCGCGGCGAGATCAGCCCGTAGGCCGTCACGGCCTGGCCGAGGTAGACGGTCTGGGCGAACGACTCGCGGTCGATGCCGTAGGCGAGCGCCTTGCGGATCGCGGGATCCTGCACGACCTTGACCTTGACGCCCTTGGCCGGGCCGCTGCAGATCGGCGAGCCGGCCGGGCGGGCACGAGTTGAACGCGATCTCCCAGTAGGCGCCGCGCGGCGCCGCCATCAGCTCGAGCTTCGGGTTGGCCTTCGCCCGCTGGCGCCCAGTCCGGCGGGCCCGCTGAAGGCCACGTCGAGGTTCCCCTGCGCGACGTCGCGGTAGACCTAGTCCGGTGTTCTGGTACGTCGTGTATCAGGATGCGCTTGACGGCGGGCACCTTGCCGCCGTTGCGGAAGAGGTCGTACTTCGGGTTCCGCGTCATGATCGTCGTGCCGTTCTTGTGCCACTGGGTCAGCTCGTACGCGCGCGGTCGTGACGGTCGGGATCGGGCCCGTTGATCTTGTCGAGCTTCGCGATCGGGTATCTTCTCCCACACGTGCTTCGGCAGGATCGGGATCGCGAGCTTCTCGAGGAACTCCGAGTCGCGCGTCGTGAGGTGCAGGACGAACGTGTTGGCGTCGGGCGCCGACACCGACTTGACGCCCTGGATCGTCGTGTGCAGCTGGTTGGTCTGGTTGTCCATGCACCGCCTTGAACGTCCACACCGCGTCGGCGCTCGTGAACGGCACGCCGTCCGACCAGTGGATCCCGCTGCGCAGGTGGAACGTGATCGTCTTGCCGTCAGGCGAGACGGTCGCGCTCTTCGCGAGCGCCGTCGTGTAGTCGAGCCCCTGGTCCTTCTCCTCGCAACCCGGTGAGCTGGTCGTAGTACACGGTCGCCTCGGGGCTCACCGAGGCCGCGAGGACCGACTGGAACGGGTTCGGGGTGTCGAACGGCTGGACGCCGACCGATCCTGAGATCGCCGCTCGCACCGAACGCGGCAGGCGCGAAGGCGGCGACGGCGGCGAGCGCAACGGTGGTTACAAGTGTGTGAAGGCGCACCGTGTGTGAAGGTACCAGAGCCGGTTCGCCGGACGGGGTAGTCCGTTTGGCGAACCGGCTCTGCTCTTCTCTAAGACGCCGTGACTGCGGGTTCGGTCAGCCGCGGCGCACCGACGTCGACCTCGACGGTCTGGGCGCGCACACCGGCACCGGCCCAGTAGCCGAGCAAGGCGATCACGACGACGACGGCGAGCGTGCCGAGCGTGAACGCCTCGAACCGGATGCGGGAGACGCCGTAGGAGTCCTGGACGCTGTAGCTGTGCCCGAACAGCCTGTCGAGCGTGCCGGGGAACAGGGCGACCCACGAGCCCAGAACCATCCAGCCGGTCGTCAGGAGCACCATGATCCACATGCCGGCCATGCCGCCGGGAACGCGGTACGGACGCTCGATGTGGGGGTGGCTGTAGCGCAGCTTGAGCGCTGACGGGAAGATCAGCAGGTAGGAGAGGAGCGTCGTCGACGTGGCCAGGTAGAGCACCACGAGGAAGGTGCTCGCATTCGAGCCCGAGCTGAGGTTGACCGCGGCGATCATGAAGGCCGTCGACGCGACGCCCGAGAGGACGTTGACGCGCACCGGGGTCCCGAGGCGAGCGTTGAACTTGCCGAACCACGGGAAGAAGGCGCCGTCATACGCCGCGACCGCCTGGATCCGGTCGGAGCCCATCATCCACACGCTTCCCGATGTCACGAGCGCGAAGATGAACCCGACGGCCATCACCTGGGTGAGGAAGTGCCCGGCGCTCCCGTACACCCCGAAGGTCGTGCTGACCGCGTCGAGGAATCCGCCGATGCCGGTGATCTTCGAGGCCGGCAGCACGGCGAGGATCCCGAAGACCGGGATGCAGTAGGCGAGGGTCGAGATCGCACCGCCCTGGATGACGGTCACCGGGGACGTCCTTCTGCGGGTTCTCCATCTCCTCGGCGGCGCCGTTCTGCAGCTCGAAGCCGACGTAGTTGAACAGCAGGAGCGGCACGAGGCCGAGGAACGCGGTGAGCTGGAACGGGTTGAACTTGCCGGCCGCATAGCCGTGCACGCCGTGCTCGATCGCGTAGACGACGACGGTGATCGAGAAGAACGCCAGCACGCCGATGCGGATGATCGCGCCGATGTTCGGGATCCACTTGCCGCGCTTGAGCGAGATGATCGCGACGATGATCGAGATCCAGATGAAGATGGTCTTGAACGCGTAGTCGCCGACGCTGCCCGTTCCGATCGGGTGGAGGTACGTGCTCCACGCGGCGGTCGCGATGAAGGCGAGCGAGCCGCCGACCCAGAGCGGGTTCGTGACCCAGTACAGCACGGCTCCGATGCCGCCCCAGGCGCGACCCCACGCCATCTTCATCCACTCGTATGGGCCGCCCTCCTGCGTGAAGGTCGTTCCGAGCTCGGCCATGATCAGCGCGTAGGGGAACAGGAAGAAGATGGCGAGGATGACGAGCCACGAGAACGTGGCCGCGCCGAATCCGGACACCTGGCCGAGCGTGTCGAGCCCGACCAGCGCGCACACGGTGAAGAGGAGCATGTCGAGCCGGCGGAAGTGCCGCTGGAGCTTCGCCTTCTCCTCGAGACCCTCGGCGGTCGTATAGACGGCTTCGTCAGGAACGGATGCCACGGCCAGACCCCCTTTGTCGTTGACAGAGGGTCCACCTTCGCCGACAAAGGCGTGCCTGTCAATGCCGCGGCGGCAGATCGAGGGTCCGCACCAGAGGCGGGCGAACTGGCGCGGCGCGGGCCAGGCTTCCGACCGAGCCGCACGCACGCCAGCCGCCTGCGAGTCACGTACCGCCAAGGGACGGCTCGCACCAGTATGCGCCCGGCCCGGGAAGCCGGGGAATCACCCGAACCGGTGATCTTTCACGCGCCGGCTACCACTCGACGAGCATCCACACCTCGGGCTGCATCTCGTCGGCGACGCCACCGATCTCTGCGAACAGCGTCGCCGCGTGCTTGAGGCTCGCCATCGCCTCCTCCGAGCGCCCCTCGTGGTGCAGCAGGTCGGCGAGGTTGTTGTACAGCGCGGCCTCGCGGTGGCGGTCGCCCTGACGCGTGCAGAGCGCGACCGCCCGCTCGGTCAGCTCGAGCGCGCGGTCCCGGTCGCCGGCGCGCGCGCAGGCCAGCGCGAGGTTGTTGAGGGCTGCGACGGCGACGCTCGGGTCGGGCAGCGTCTCGGCGAGCGCGAGGCTGCGCTCGAGATGGGCGCGATCGTCGCGCAGCATGCCGACGATGTTGTGGGCCTGGGCGAGCGCCTCGGCATCACCGGATGACTCGGCCAGCTCGAGCGCGCGCTCGGCGAGCGCGAGCGCCTCGTCCTCGGCGCCGCGGTGACGCGCGGCGAGGCTGCGGTCGGCGTACACGCGCGCCTGCTCGCCGCCGAGCTCGAGAGACGCCTCGAAGTGCCGCTCGGCGAGATCCCACTGCCCGCGCCGGTCGTGGACCCGTCCGAGCTTGTGCTCGATCCTGGCGAGCCGATCGCTATTGCCAATCGCGGCGGCGGTCTCGTACGCCGCGAGCGCGGCCCGGTACTCGCCGCGAATCGTGTGCACGTCGCCCATCGACTCGTGCAACGCCGCCGGGTCGGGATGCTCGAGCGCGAGTGCGGCCGCGAAGTGCTCGAGCGCCTCGGCGTAGGCGTACAGGGCCTGCGCCCGGGCCCCGGCGACCTCGTAGGCGAGGGCGGCCTCGGGCGCGTGACCGGCATCGCGGAAGTGGTGGGCGATCACGGCGGGATCGCCCGCGCGGCCCGCAAGCGCCTCCGCCGTCCGCCGGTGGAGCAGCCGGCTCCGCGCGAGACTCGTCTGCTCGCGCACGAGCTCGCGCAGCTTCTCGTGCGTGAAGTCGTAGCCGTCGGCCTGCTCGGTGATCAGCCCGCGCGCGGTCAGCTCCTCGAGGCCTGCGACCACCTCCTCGTCGCTGCGCCCGCTGGTGTCGCGCAGCGTCTCGACGTCGAACGACCGCCCGATCACGGCAGCGGCCGCGAGGAGCTGGCTCGCGGCGTCGCCCACCGAGCCGACGCGCGCTTGCAGCAGCTCTCTGACTCCCACGGGCATCGCGGCCTCCTCCTGCCCGCCACCGAGCGCCGCGAGGTACTCGACGACGAACAGCGGCAGGCCCTCGCTCTCGTGGTACAGCCGCTCGGCGATGCCGGCGTCCGCTCCGGCCGCGTCGGCGAGCTCACCGACGTCCGCGCGCGAAAGCCGGGCGAGCCGGATCCGCTCGGCGCTGGACCAGAGTCCCCCCGTCGCCTTCGCGGCCGTCGCAAGCTCCGCCGGTCGCCACGCGGCGATGATCAGGAGCGGGCGCGACGCGAGCCTGCGTGCGACGTAGGCGAGCACATCGAGCGACGCGCGGTCGGCCCACTGCAGGTCGTCCAGGAACAGGACGCCGGGCGCAGGGCCGGCGAACGACGAGACCAGCGCCAGCGCGAGTCCCTCGTAGAAGCGCTGACGCGCGCCGGGCCCTCCCTCGGGCGCCAGGCGGGTCCCACCTGACAGCTCGGGCACGAGCCGCGCGGCCTCCGCGAGCGCACGGGCATCGACGTCGAGCGGCTCGTCCTCGTGGCGCTCGGCGAGCGCGGCACGCAGCGTGTCGGCGACGAGGCCATAGGGCAGCGACTCCTCACCCGCATACGAGCGGACGGTCACGGCAACCGCACCGAGCGCGCGGGCGTGCGCCACGTGCTCCTCGCCGAGGCGCGTCTTGCCGATCCCGGCCTCGCCCTCGAGCGTGACGACACGACCGTCTCGGCCGCACGCGGCATAGGCCGCGGCGAGCTGCTGCCACTCGCGATCCCGCCCGACCAGCATGCGCGGCGGCAGCGGCTGCAAGAGCGGCGCCGCCGTGCGCGCTGTCGCAAGCCGTCCCTCGTTCACCGCCTGGTAGAGCTCGGTCGTCTCGGGCAGCGGTCGCACCCCGAGTTCGCGGTCGAGGACGCGTACGCACTCCCGGTACTGCCGCAGCGCCTCGGCGCGATTGCCGGTGGCGGCGTAGAGCTCGATCACGCGGCGGTGGGCAGGCTCGTCGAGCGGATCGAGCGCGAGCCTGCGGCCTGCATGGGGTATCGCCTCGTCGAAGCGACCAGCGGCGGCGAGCGCGGCGACGAGCCGGTCGAGCGCCGAGGCGAGCTCGCGGCGCAGCTCGGCGGTCATCGATCCCTGCCAGCTGTCGAACTCGACGCTGTCGCGCAGCGCGAAGCCTGCGAGCAGATCGTCGCGATGCAGCGAGACCGCGCACCCGAGCGCGCTGATCTCGTCCGATGCGCCCTCGGGCGTCGTGAGGAGTGCACGGAAGCGCGCGATGTCGACGTCGGCATCCGCGGCAGCGAGCGCGACGGTCGCCCGGTCGATGCGCAGCCAGTCTCCTCCCACCGCCGTCTTCAGCGTCGACAGCGTCCTGCGGAGCGCGGCACGCGCCCGGTCGTCGTCGTACTCGGGCCAGAGGAGCGCGGTCAGACGATCGCGGCTGTGGGCGTGGCCGGTGACCGCGAGGAAGGCGAGCAGCGCGACCGCCTTGCGCGTGTCGACGCGCAGCGGCGCGCCGTCGACCTCGATGCGCGGAGCGCCCAGGAGCGCGATAGTCAGCGTCACGTGCGCAAGCTTCCCACACGAGCGCAACGGAGCCCACATGGTCGGAGCGGTTCGTAACGTTCCCGTGACGCGATTCGGGCAGACTCGCACGGTGCGCATCCTCCGACACCGCTGGGCGCCATGGATCGTGTTCGCGGTGATCCTGGCCCTGTTCCTCGCGAACGCGGTGGTCAGCCTCGGGTCGGACTACACGACCACGAGCACGAGCGGTGTGGTGTTCTTCGTGGGCCTGCTCACATTCCCGATCGTCGGGCTGCTGATCCTGACGCGCATGCCCGGCAACACGATCGGCTGGATCCTGCTGGCGATCGGCCTCGCGTGGGCGCTGGCCTGGGGCAACGCGTATGCCCAGTTCGACGCGTCCGGCGCCCATACCCCGGGGTCGCTGCCAGGTGCTGCAGCGGCCGCGCAGATCGGCCAGAGCCAGTGGATCCCGCCGGTCGCGCTGATGGGCACGTTCCTGCTGCTGCTGTTCCCCAACGGCAAGCTGCTCCCGGGCCCTCGCTGGCGCTTCGTTGCGCGTCTGAGCGCCGTTGCGATCGTGCTCGGATCGGTGGCGATCTCGATCAGCCCCGGACGGATGGTCGACGCGGGCTACCCGCACACGTACAACCCGCTCGGCATCTCCGCGGTTCCGCCGGTGCTTCTGATCGCGGGCATCGCCCTGATCCCGCTCTGCATCGTCGCCTCCGCCGTCAGCCTCGTCGTGCGGTTCCGGCGATCGAGCGGCGTCGAACGCCTCCAGCTCAAGTGGCTCGTGACGGCCGCGGCGTTCGTCGCCGCTGCGTATCTCTGCGTCTTCCCGCTGTCGATCGCCTTCTCCTCCGGCGCCGGCTCCGATCCGGCGTGGCTCGGCGACCTCCAGATGGTGTGCTCGCTGAGCTTCTTCCTGATCCCGATCTCGATCGGTGTCGCGGTGCTGCGGCACAACCTCTACGGCATCGACGTGATCATCCGGCGAACGGTGCTCTACGCCGGCGTCGTGGCGCTGCTCGGCGCGCTGTACGTGGTCGGCATCTGGGCCGTCGGGGCGGCCCTCCGCACGCTCACCGCGCGCTCCGACGCCGTTGCCGTCACGCTCTCGACGCTCGTCGTCGTCGCGGCCTTCCAGCCGCTCCGCCGACGCGTGCAGCGCACACTCGATCGCCGCTTCTACCGCGCGAAGTACGACGCGCAGTCGGCCCTCGATGCGCTGAGCCGCACGCTCGGGCAACAGGTCGACCTCGATTCCGTCCAGCGTGAGGTCATCGCAGTCGTCACGAGCACGGTGCGCCCGGCACACGTCGGGCTGTGGCTCCGCGCCGACCAGGACGGTCACACGCGATGACACCACCACTCGTAACGATCCCGGAACGCTCGCCCGGTACAACGGAGAGGACATGACGACCTTCGTGCACAGCCTCCGCCGCGTCGTTCGACGCAGCGAGACCGTCGAGCGATCCGCGGCCCCGACGCGCGAGCTGGAGCGCGCGAGCGCCGTCGAGTCGCCGATCGTCGACATCGCGCCCAACGACCCGATCATCGCCTACTTCCAGAGCGCTCCCGGCGCGGTCGACATCGAGGGACTCGAGCTCGACTCGCCCGCGCTGCGCGAGCTGCGGAGCGCCGGTGTCAAGCTGGTCGTCCCGCTGGTGACCCAGGGCGAGCTGATCGGCCTGCTGAACCTCGGGCCGCGCCTGTCGGACCAGGACTACTCGGGGGACGATCGCCGTCTGCTCGAGAGCCTCGCCGCCCAGGCCGCGCCGGCCGTGCGCGTCGGCCAGCTCGTGCGCGAGCAGGAGGTCGAGATCCGGAGCCGCGAGCGTCTGGAGCAGGAGCTGCAGGTCGCGAAGCTGATCCAGCAGCACTTCCTGCCGCGAACGCTGCCGGACCTGCCGGGCTGGCAGATCGACGCGCACTACCGACCGGCCCGCGAGGTCGGCGGCGACTTCTACGACTTCATCGCGCTCGACGACGGCAAGGTCGGGATCGTGATCGGCGACGTCACCGACAAGGGCGTGCCGGCGGCGCTCGTGATGGCCGCAACCCGATCGGTCCTGCGCGCCGCCGCCCAGCGCCTCGGCGACCCGGGCGAGGTTCTCGAGCGCGTGAACGAGCACCTGTGCCCGGACATCCCCGAGCACATGTTCGTCACCTGCCTGTACGGCGTGCTCGACCCCGCGACCGGCCGCCTGCGATTCGCCAACGCAGGCCACAACCTGCCCTGCGTCCGCAGCGGCAATCGGGTGGCGGAGCTTCGAGCGACGGGCATGCCACTGGGCCTGATGCCGGGCATGCGCTACGACGAGGCCGAGGCGGTGCTCGATCCCGGAGCGCAGATCCTCCTCTACAGCGACGGCCTGGTGGAGGCGCACGACTCCGAGCGTGAGATGTACGGGACGCCGCGCCTGACCGAGCTGATCGGCTCGACCGCGCACGGCGAGCGCCTGATCGACCGGCTGCTCGGCTCGCTGCAGGCCTTCACGGGCGGCGCGGGCGAGCAGGAGGACGACATCACGCTGGTGACGCTGCGTCGCAGCGCGGCCGACCACGTACAGCTCGACGAGTTCAGCCTGCAGAGCGAGCCGGGGAACGAGCGCGAGGCGATGCGCCGCGTCGAGCGGGCCGTCGCGCCGCTGGGCGTTCCGGCCAAGCGCCTCGAGCAGCTCAAGACCGCCGTCGCCGAGGCGACGATGAACGCGATGGAGCACGGCAACGGCTACGACGCCGAGATCCCCGTGCACCTCAGCGTCGCGGCGGGTCGCGAGGCCGTGACAGTCCGGATCACCGACCAGGGGGGCGCCCGCTCGATTCCCGACGCGCCCGTCCCCGACCTCGACGCGAAGCTCGCAGGCGAGCAGACCCCGCGCGGCTGGGGCCTGTTCCTGATCCGCAACATGGTCGACGAGATGACGATCAGCGGCGACGAGCGCAACCACACCGTGGAGCTCCGGCTGCACCTGGGAGGAGGGACGGATGCCGACGACACGCTTTGAATCGGACGTGCGGCTCGAGGAGGGGCGCTCCGTCATCGACCTCCGCGGCGAGATCGACGGCGCCGCAAAGGACGACCTCACGACGGTGTACGAGCAGGCCTCCGAGGGCGGGGCCACGACGATCCTCCTCAACTTCGCAGGTGTCGAGTACATCAACTCGACGGGGATCGCGCTGATCGTCGGGCTGCTCGGCCGAGCGCGCGCAGAGGGACGCAGCCTCGCGGCGTGCGGCCTCTCCGACCACTACCGGGAGATCTTCCAGATCACCCGCCTGTCCGACTTCATTTCCATCTACCCCGACGAGGCAACGGCCCCGTCCGACACGGAGAGGAGCTGAGATGACCGAGGCGATGGCCGCCATGGACGTACGCACCCCCAGCGCGTCCGCGAGCATCATCGACATCAGCGGGGAGGTCACGGCGAGCAGCGACGGCGCCCTGCGGCAGGCCTACGAGCAGGCGAGCGGCGAGCGTACGCGGGCGATCATCCTCAACTTCACCCAGCTCGAGTACATGAACTCGAGTGGGATCGGACTGCTCGTGACCCTGCTCGTCCGCGCGAACCGCAACAAGCAGCGCCTGCTCGCGTTCGGGCTGAACGAGCACTACCGCCAGATCTTCAACCTGACCCGCCTCGACGAGGCGATCGGCATCCATTCCGACGAGGCCGAGGCGCTCGCCGCCGCCGGCGTCTGAGCGCAGAGAGGAGCGTCCCATGTCCAGCACACCCGACAAGCGGTCCCCCGAGGGATGGGCCAAGCCGGTGCGCTCCCTCGAAGTGAGCGGCGTCGAGGCCGGCAGCCCCGCGATCAACGTCGCCGGCAGGCGACCGACGTCCCCGATCCAGGGCTTCGGGCGCATGTGGCAGAAGACCTACCGCGTGCTCCTGGTCGGCGCCGACGTCGATGCGCGCGAGGTCATCGCCGTCTGGAAGGATCAGTTCGGCAGCTTCTGGCCGAAGGGCAACCGCTTCTTCGCGCCGCTCTCCGGCATCGCGCCGGGCGAGGTCGCAGCGCTCGACCTGTCCATGCCCGGACGGATGAAGCTCTCGACTGGCGTGCTCGTGATGTACGCCGACGAGGAGTCGTTCACGCTGATGACGCCGCAGGGCCACATGTTCGCGGGCTGGATCACGTTCAGCGCGTTCGATGCCGGCGACGGCGTGGTGTGCGCCCAGGCGCAGGTGCTGATGCGCGCGTCCGATCCGCTGTACGAGGTCGGCATGTCGATGGGAGGGCACAGCCAGGAGGATCGGCACTGGAAGCACACGCTGCGCCAGCTCGCGCTGCACTTCGGCGTGGACGCTGAGCCGACGACCGAGTCGGTGTGCGTCGACAGGCGGCGCCAGTGGTCGCACGCGGCCAACGTGTGGCATAACGCAGGCATCCGCACGGGGATCTACATGACCGGCGCGCCGGTGCGCCTGCTGAAGAAGCCGTTCCGCCGTAGTGCGTGAACGACCGCGAGACGCGATCGTCGTCGGCTCGGGCCCGAACGGGCTCGCCGCGGCGATCGCGATCGCTCAGGCGGGGCGCTCGGTGCTGGTGCTCGAGGCAGCGCCGACGATCGGCGGGGGCACCCGCACCGAGGAGCTGACGCAGCCCGGCTTCCGCCACGACGTCTGCTCGGCGATCCACCCGCTCGTGGTCGGCTCGCCCTTCCTGCGCCGGCTGCCGCTGCGCGAGCACGGGCTCGAGCTCGTGCATCCGGAGGTCCCGCTGGCCCACCCGCTCGACGACGGGAGCGCGGTCGTGCTGCACCGGTCGGTCACCGAGACCGCGGACGGCCTTGGCGCTGATGCGGGGGCGTACCGCAGGCTCATGGGACCGCTCGCCGACGCGTGGGAGGAGCTGGTCGGCGATCTGCTCGGCCCGGCGCTCCGGCCTCCACGCCACCCGGTTCCCGCCGCGCGCTTCGGCCTGTCGGCCCTCCGCTCGGCGACCGGACTGGCCGACTCGCGATTCTCGGGCGAGCGAGCACGGGCGCTGCTTGCCGGCAACGCCGCCCACGCGATGCGTCCGATCGACGATCGCGCGACCGCGGCGTTCGGACTCATGCTGCTCCTGCTCGGCCACGGAGTGGGTTGGCCGGCAGCCGTCGGGGGCTCGCAGTCGATCGCCGACGCGATGGCGTCGCTGCTGCGGTCGCTCGGCGGCGAGATCGAGACCGACAGCGAGGTGCGCTCGCTCGACGAGCTTCGCGGCGCGCGGAGCGTGCTCTTCGACCTCACACCGCGACAGATTCTCTCGATCGCCGGCGACGCGTTGCCTGCCCGCTACCGGCAGGCGCTCGCGCGCTACCGCTACGGACCCGGCGTGTTCAAGCTCGACTACGCGCTCGACGGGCCGGTGCCCTGGACTGCCGAGGCGTGCCGCGGCGCCGGCACGGTGCACGTCGGCGGTTCGCTCGAGGAGGTCGCCGCGGCCGAGCGCGAGGTCGCACGCGGCGGGCATCCGCAGCGGCCGTTCGTGCTGATCGCACAGCAGAGCGTGTTCGATCCGACTCGCGCCCCGACGGGAGCGCACACGCTATGGGCCTACTGCCACGTGCCCAACGGCTCGAACGTCGACATGACCTCCGCCATCGAGCAGCAGATCGAGCGGTTCGCCCCCGGCTTCCGCGACCTCGTGCGCGCTCGCTCCGCGATGGGACCGGCCGACGTGCAGGCGCACAACGCGAACTACATCGGAGGCGACATCAACGGGGGTCTCGCAGACCTCCGCCAGATCCTGCTGCGGCCGTCCGCTCGGCCGAACCCGTACACGACCCCGAACCCGCGCCTGTTCATCTGCTCGTCGTCGACGCCTCCCGGTGGCGGCGTGCACGGGATGTGCGGCTGGCACGCGGCGCGCGCCGCGCTCGGCGGCATCCTCCGGTAAAAAGGGCTGCCAACCCGGAAGGAGCACGCCGTGCCGCACGCACAGCCCGCGTCGGAGATGTCGCTGTCGGGCCTCGACGGTCGAGTGGCGGTCGTCACCGGCTCGTCCAGCGGCATCGGTCGCTGCGTCGCGGACACGCTTGCCGCCCTCGGCTGCCGAGTTGCGGGGATCGACCTTCGAGTCGATGCGGCATCGGGCCACGCCTCGTTCGCCGGAGACGTCAGCGATGAGGACGACATGGAGCGGTGCTTCTCGGACATCGAGCAGAACGTCGGTCGGGCCGAGCTGCTGGTGACATGCGCCGGCGTGTTCGAGCCGACCCCCATCGCGGAGCTCGCACCCGATCGCTGGCGGCACACGCTCGAGGTGAACCTGACCGGCACGTTCCTGTGCGCGCGCAGGGCCCTGCCCTCGATGCGCGAGCGACGCTTCGGCAGGATCGTGACCATCTCGTCGGGGGCGGGCATCGACGGCGGCACCGAGGCCTGCGCCCACTACGCGGCGTCCAAGGGCGGAGTCATCGCGCTGTCGAAGTCCCTGTCCAAGGAGGTCGCGCGTGACGGCGTGACCGTCAACGTCGTCGCACCGCGCGTCGTCCGCACGCCGATGATCGCGGGCATGGAGGATGAGCTCCTCCCGCAGATCCCCGTCGGCAGGCTCGGTGAGCCCGACGACGTCGCAGGCGCCGTGGCCTTCCTCTGCTCCTCCCACGCCGGCTACGTCACCGGTGAGGTGCTCGTGCTCAACGGGGGGTGGTGGTAACAACGATCCCTCCGGCGCTACGGTAGGCCGCCAACCCCGGAAGGAGCACGCTGTGCCGCTCGTAACGGTGAAGGTCTTCGAGCGCCGCCTCGACGAGGAGTCCGAGGCGCGGATCATCGGGAAGATGACGGACGCGCTGCTCGAGGCGCTCGAGGCCGAGGAGCTTCGCGACCACACATGGGTGATCGTCGAGGGATACGACCCGCACCGCTGGGGTCGGGGCGGAAAGCCCTGGGAGTAGGCACCCGGCCGTATGCTCCGGCGCATGCGGACGCGCTCCCCGAGGCCGGCGGCCGATCTGGCCGACCGCCTCGCGGACGCCGCTGACGCCCGGCGCCTCGCCGACGGTGACGAGCAGGCGCTGCGCGAGCTCTACCGACGCTACGGGGCGATCGTGCACGGTCTGTGCCTGCGGCAACTCGGCGACCGTGGCCTCGCGGAGGAGTGCACGCAGGACGTGTTCGCCACGCTGTGGCGCCGCGCCGGCGACTTCGACCCCGACCGTGGCCGCCTGTCGACCTGGCTCTTCGCGATCGCCCGCAACCGCATCATCGACGCTGCGCGGCGCCGGGCGATCCGGCCTGGACCCGGCGCTTCGGCCGAGGCCCCCGAGATCGCGACGACCGCGCCGGGGCCGGAGCTCCAGGTCGAGCGCGTGGAGGCCGCCGAGCGCATTGCGCGGGCCATGGCCTCCCTGCCCGAGGCCCAGCTCGAGGTCGTGCAGCTGGCGTACTTCCAGGGCCTCTCGCAGACCGAGATCGCCGAGCGGACGGGAGTCGCGCTCGGCACCGTCAAGGGCCGGATGCGCCTGGCGATGAACCGCATGCGCGAGCTGCTCGTAGGAGACGAGGCACCGACATGACGCGCCCCGGCCCCTGCCCCCACACCGACGACGCGCCGCTGCTCGCGCTCGGCGCGCTCGACGAGGACGAGGCAACCGCGCTGCGCGCGCACATCGAGGACTGCGAGGAGTGCCGCAGCGCACTCGCAGCTCACGAGACGCTCGTGGTCCAGCTCGAGGGAGCGATGGCTCGCGTACCTGCCCCCGCGTTCGACGACCTGGTGCTCGCGCCTCCTCCGGCACACCGCGTGCCGCGAGCGCGACGCCGTCGACGCGTTGCCTGGGCGGGTGCTGCCGCAGGGCTCGCGGTGGCCGCGGCCGCCGCGCTCGTGTTCCTGATCGGCGGGGGCGGAGCAAGCCCGGCCGCGATCGCGGCGGTGCGTTCCGAGCTCCCGGGCGCCACCACCAACGGCCAGGCGCGGCTCTTCCACCCCGATCGCCCCGACGGTCAGCTCGAGCTGCACCTGCGCGATGTTCCCGCCCTCGCCCCGGGAACCTACTACGCGGTCTGGGTCCTGCCGCGCGGCGAGCGCACCATGGAGCCGATCGGGACGTTCGCGCCCACGGGTCACTCCGTCGATCTGACCCTTCCGCTGCCCGGACGCGGCGACTACCAGGCCGTCGACGTCTCGATCCAGCGCGTGGGCGGTCCGAGCGCGCACTCGAACCGCAGCCTCGCAGGCGGCGCGTTCCACGGCGCGTAGCCGAGGGGCGCCCCACCCGACCGAGTGATCCGGCGGCGGGCACACGGCGTATGGCCCGCCGACCACGGCCCGCGTCGCACGCGGGCCGCACCCCGCCCGAAGGGATCACCATGAAGAAGCGACTCGCCGTGCTCGTCCTCGCCAGCGCGCTCGGCGTCTCGGCGCTCGCCGGCGCCTCGACAGCGAGCGCCGCCCCGGCCGCCGCACAGAAGAACATCGTGCAGACCGCCGTCGCGGCGGGCAAGTTCAAGACGCTCGTGGCGCTCGTCAAGCAGGCCGGCCTCGCCGGGACGCTCTCGGGCAAGGGCCCGTACACGGTCTTCGCTCCCACCGACGCGGCCTTCGCCAAGGTGCCCAAGGCCACGTTGGCCGCGCTCGGCAAGAACAAGGCGGCACTGAAGGCCGTGCTGCTCTACCACGTCGTCAAGGGCAGCGTGCCGGCCTCGAAGGTCGTCACCCTCGAGAGCGCGACGACGCTCGACGCAGGCAAGACGGTCAAGATCACCGTGAGCGGCAAGACCGTGAAGGTCAACGGCGCAACGGTCACGACCGCCGACGTCATGGCGTCGAACGGGATCATCCACGTGATCAACAAGGTGCTCATCCCCTCGGGGATGTAGCAGGCAGTCGCGGGGGGACGGCTCCCTGCCGCCGGCCCCCCGCACGCCTTCAGCCGCGCGCGACGTTCTGCGGGTGATGGCACGCCGCGAGGTGACCGCCGCCGTGCTCGACGAGCGGCGGCTCCTCCACGGCGCAGATGTCGGTCGCGTAGCGGCAGCGCGGGTGGAAGCGACAGCCGCTCGGCGGGTTGATCGGGCTCGGGACGTCGCCGCTCAGCACGATCCGCTGGCGGGTCCGCTCGACGACCGGGTCGGGCACCGGCACGGCCGAGAGCAAGGCCTCGGTGTACGGATGCACCGGTCGGCGGTACAGCTCCTCGGCCGGGGACAGCTCGACGATCTTGCCGAGGTACATCACCGCGATGCGATCCGAGACGTGCCGGACGACGCCGAGGTCGTGCGCGATGAAGACGTACGTCAGATGGAACTCGTCCTGCAGATCGTCGAGCAGGTTGACGACCTGCGCCTGGACGAGACGTCGAGCGCCGAAACCGGCTCGTCGGCGATCACGACGCGCGGGCGCAGCGCGAGCGCGCGCGCGATGCCGATCCGCTGCCGCTGTCCCCCGGAGAACTCGTGCGGGTAGCGGTTGTAGTGCTCGGGCGAGAGACCGACGGTCTCCATCAGCTCCTGCACCTGGCGACGCTGCTCGCCGCCGCTCGCTGGCGAGCGGCCAGCCGATGATCGCGCCGACGCGCTTGCGCGGGTTGAGCGATGCGTACGGATCCTGGAAGACGATCTGCAGCTCGCGGCGCAACGGGCGCAGGTCCCGCCGCGAGAGCCGCGAGATGTCGCGACCGTCGAACGTCAGCGAACCTCCCGTCAGCGTGTGCAGGCGCACGAGGCAGCGGCCGAGGGTCGACTTCCCGCACCCCGACTCACCGACGAGACCGAGCGTCTCTCCCGCACGCACCTCGACGTCGACGCCGTCGACGGCCTGCACCTGGGCGACCTCCCGCTGCAGCAGCCCCGCCTTGACCGGGAAGTGCTTGACGATCCCCACCCCGCGGAGCAGCGGCTCGCCCGCCAGAGCGCTCACGCGGCCCCGTCCTCGCTCGCTGCCATGCGCAGCGCGGCTCTCGCTTCGGGATCGAGGAAGCAGCGGTCGAGATGGCCGGACTCGCTGCGTGCCGCGAGGTCGGGCCGCTGCCGGCAGGCGTCGAAGACGTAGTCGCAGCGCGGCGCGAACGCACAGCCCACGGGGAGGTCGATCAGCGACGGCGGCAGGCCGCGAATGGTGGGAAGCCGTCCCGGCTTCGGCCGATCGAGGCGCGGGATCGAGCCCAGAAGACCCCACGTGTACGGATGCTGGGGGCGCCCGAACACTGCGTCGACGCCCCCCTGCTCGACGATCCGTCCCGCGTACATCACCGCCACGGTCTCGGCGACCTGCGCGACCACGCCCATGTCGTGCGTGATGACGATCACCGCCGATCCGTACTCGACCTTGAGGCGATCGATCAGCGCGAGGATCTGGGCCTGGATCGTGACGTCGAGCGCGGTAGTCGGCTCGTCGGCGATCAGGAGGTCGGGGTTGCACGCGAGCGCCATCGCGATCATCACGCGCTGCCGCATGCCGCCAGAGAACTGGTGGGGGTAGTCGTCGACCCGCCGCGCGGCGCTCGGGATGCCGACCGACGACGAGCAGGTCGACGGCACGCGCGTGCGCGGCGCGTCGCGTGAGCCGCTCGTGCGCGCGCAGCATGCTCCTCGATCTGCCAGCCGATCTTGTAGACCGGGTTCAGCGAGGTCATCGGATCCTGGAAGATCATCGCGATCTCGGCCCCGCGCACGCTCTGCATCTGCGTCTGCGAGAGCCCCATGCAGGTCGCGGCCCTTGTACAGGACCTGACCTTCGAAGAGCGCGTTGGGGTCGCGGATCAGCTGCATGATCGACATCACCGTGACGCTCTTGCCCGAGCCGGACTCGCCGACGATGCCGAGCACGTGCCCGGCCTCGAGCGTGAACGAGACGCCGTCGACTGCACGCACGATGCCGTTCTCGGTGCGGAACGAGACGCGCAGGTCGCGTACGTCGAGGAGCGGCTCGCTCACGTGGGTCGTATGCGCGGATCGAGGAAGGCGTAGACGATGTCGACCACCGCGTTCGCGAAGACGACGAAGAACGCCGCGTACATGACGGTCGCCATGATCACCGGCAGGTCGAGGTTCTCGAGCGACTGGTACGTCAGCAGTCCGATGCCGGGCAGGCTGAAGACGACCTCGACGAGCAGTGCGCCACCTCCGACGAGGGCCGCGAAGTCGAGGCCGAAGAGGCTGACGAAGACGATCAGCGAGGTGCGCAGGACGTGCCGCAGCAGCACGCGTCGCTCGCTGATGCCCTTGGAGCGCGCCGTGCGCACGAAGTCCTCGTTCTGCGCCTCGATCATGCTCGAGCGCAGCACCCGCCCGTAGAAGCCGATGTACAGGATCGAGAGCGTCAGCCACGGGAGCAGCAGCTGCTTGAACCACATCCACGGATCGGTCGTGAGCGGTGTGTATCCGAGCGGCGGAACCCAGGAGAAGAGCACCGAGTCGTGCAGCCGGCTCTGCGTGATCAGGTTGACCATCTCCCCGAGCCAGAACACGGGCATCGAGATGCCGATCAACCCGATGACCATGAGTAACGGGTCGATGAACGTGCCGCGGTACACGGCCGCGGCGACACCCATCCCGATCGCGAACAGCACCCAGATGACCGCGGCCCCGAGCACGAGCGACAGCGTGACGGGCGCTGCCGCCACGATCTGCGGGATCACCGGGGTTCCCGCGAGTTGACGAACGACGTCAGGTCTCGCGTGATGAAGAGCTTCTTCATCATCAGCCCGTACTGGATGGGCAGCGGGCGGTCGAGCCCGAACTCGTGCTTCACGGCGGCGAGCGTCGCCGGGGTGGCATTGCGGCCGGCGATGCGCGCCGCCGGGTCGACGCCCGGGGTCGCGAAGAAGATCACGTACGTCAGCAGGCTGATCGCGAACAGCACGAAGACCATCGAGATGAGACGGCGGACGACGAAGGCGAACATCGCAGCCTAGGACCGCAGCTTGGCTCGGGGGTCGAGGGCGTCGCGCAGGCCATCGCCGAACACGTTCAGGGTCAACACGACGATCACGATCGCGATGCCGGGCGCTATCGACACCCACGGCCGCGTGTACAGCACGTCCTGGCCGTCGCTGATGATCGTGCCCCAGCTCGCCTGGGGCGGCTGCACGCCGATCCCGAGGAACGACAGCGCCGCCTCGGTCAGCATCGTCGTCGCGATCATCAACGGGAAGAACACGATCACGGTCGTGATCACGTTCGGCAGGATCTCACTGATCATCAGCCGCCGGTCCGACGCGCCCTGTGCGATGGCGGCCTCGATGTACTCCTTCTGGCGCACCGAGAGCACCTGGCCGCGGATCGGGCGCGCGACGTACGGGATGTAGATGATCGCGATGATGCCGATCGGCAGCCACAGGCTGCTCGCCCCGAGCGTGACGACGCCGAGGTCGAGCCCGTTCGTGAGCGCGACGATCGAGATC
Organism: uncultured Actinomycetes bacterium; assembly: GCA_963717155.1. GTDB lineage: Bacteria > Actinomycetota > Thermoleophilia > Gaiellales > JALYLC01. Next base: position 4,300,143 of record OY970326.1, on the reverse strand, counting down.
GAGATCGCGAGCAGGTAGACCGGAAAGGCCCAGACCACGTCGAGCAGGCGCGACAGGATGCCGTCCGTCACGCCACCGAAGAACCCCGCGAAGACGGCGATGATCGTGGCGAGGATGCAGCAGATCAGCGCCGAGACGATGCCGATGAACAGCGAGTTGCGACCGCCGTACAGCAACCGGGCCATGACGTCACGGCCCTGGATGTCGGCGCCGAGGAAGTAGTGGTGGAAGTCCCAGGTCGGCCCGATCGGCGTCGTTCCGATGCCGAGCCCTCCCGAGCCCTGCTGCAGAACCGGAACCGTCTTGCCGTTCACGATCGTCGTCCCGCTGACGTTCGAGGTGAACGGGTTCGTGTGCGCGATGTCGTGCGCGTAGATCGGCGCCGCGGCGCAGGCGATGACGACGAGCAGGAAGACGACGAGCGAGACCATCGCCGTCCGGTTGCGCAGGAGGCGACGCCGCGCGAGCGCGTACGGGCCGAGGCCGGCGGCGCGGGTGCTCGCACCCGCGCCGCCCAGCTCGATCGTCTCGACCGCCCCGCTCACCGCGTGGCTCGTCGAGCTCCGGTCACTGCACCCACGCCTGGTCGAGCAGCATGTAGTACTGGTCGCTGAAGGTGAAGTTCCCCACGCGCTTCGAGACGAAGTCGGTGTTCTTGGGGGCGAACAGCACCGCGGCCGGGGACTGATCGGTGACCTGCTTGTCGATCTTGGCCCAGAGCGCGTTCGCGCCCGTGGTGTCCGTGGCGCCGAGCGCCTCGGCCTTGTCCATCTGGGACTGGATCGGCTTGTTGCAGAACCCGGAGATGTTGATGCTCGTGTCGCTTCCGGGACGGAACGACGCGCAACCGAACAGCACGTTCAGGAAGTCCGACGCCGCCGGGTAGTCCTGGTACCACTGGCTGAGGCTGATCTGCACGTGGTTCTTGGTGTTCTGGATGTAGGTGAACTGCAGGGCGACGGCCAGCACCTTGAGCGAGGCCTTCCAGCCGAGCTGGTTGAGCACGCTCTGGAGGTAGGTGCCGATCGCCTTGTCGGCCGTGTCGTCCTGGACGACGATCGCGACCTTCTGGCCGGCCGTTCCCGAGGCCTTCACGAGCGCCTGGGCCTTCGCCATGTCGGGTGCGGACCACTTCGCGCCAGGGTTCTTCGTGTACGGGCAGTAGTCGACGTGGCCCGGGAACCCGGCAGGGAGGATCTGGCAGCTGGGCGTGCCGAGCTGCGTGCCGCCGAAGAGCCGCACCGCGGCCGCGCGGTCGACGGCGTAGTTGACCGCCTGGCGGGCCTTGAGGTTGTTGAACGGCGCGAGCCTGGTGTTCATCGGGACGTACCACATCGCCGTCAACTGGTTGAGGAAGAGCTGCTTCGGATACTTGGTCGAGATCTCGCTCAACCGGTCGGCCGGGATCGAGAAGCCGATCCAGTCGGCCTGGCCGTTCTCGACCTGCGTGACCGCAGCCTCACCGGTCAGGTCGAAGCGCTGGGTGATCTCGTCGGGGTAGCCGGCTGGCTGTGCGTCCTTCGACCAGACCTTGAAGTACTTGTTGCGCACGAGGACGATCTGGTGGTTCGGGTCGTACGACTTGATCGTGTACGGCCCCGTGCCGGGAACCGGCTTCTCGCCCTGGTCCTTGGCGGGCGTGGCGGCAGGAACGATGCTCGCGAGCGGCACGGCCAGCTGCTGAAGCCACTCGCCGTCGGGCTTCGTGAGGTGGAACGTCACGGTGCTCTTCGCGTTGTTCGCGATGACGCCGCCCTTGAGCGTGCAGGTTGCAGCGGTCTTGAGGCAGGCCGAGGCGCCGACGATCGAGCCGTAGAAGCTCTGAGCAGTCGGGCCGTGGACCTTGAAGATCCGCTGCATCGTCGCCAGCACGTCGGTCGGCTTGACGACCTGGCCGTTGGAGAACTTGATCCCCTTGCGCATCTTGAACACCCAGGTCTTGCCGCCGTCGGTCGGCTTGGGGATCGCGACCGCGAGGTCGGGAACGACGGTGTAGGCGGCGGTGCCCTGGGCCTTCTTGAAGTTCACGAGGCCGTCCTGGGTCGCCTGCTCGATCTGCCAGCCCTGCAGCGTGTAGTTGATCTGGGGATCCATCGACCCCGGGGCGCCCTGATAGGTGAGCTTGAGGGTGCCCCCATCATGGCTCGCCAGATGCTTCGAGGTGGCCGCGAGGCTCGTGGCGGGGACTGCCGCCCACGCGATGCTCGCGGTGGCCAACGCGGCTACGAGGCCGAATCGGTGGCGCTTCATGCTGCTCCTTGGTCGAACAGTGAGACGCACCCCCGGCGGGAGCGCATGCTCTTGCGACGAAGCCGGGTGGGTGCAGGTTGGCGACCCCGCGCCTGGTGGCGGAGGATCCTATCCACCCGCCGGCTGCCGCGCGTCAACCTCGTCGAGGAATGCGCCGACGAGCGTGAGCCAGATCTCGGTCTCCTCGACGTGGGTCAGGTGGCTGGTACCGGCCACGAGCTCCCAGCGCGCACCGGGGATGCGCGTGTGGATCTGCTCGACGATGTGCGGCGTCGCCTCGTCGAACTCGCCCGAGATGAGCAGGGTCGGCACGTCGATCCCGGGCAAGCGGTCGGTGATGTTCCAGTCGACCAGGCTGCCGATCGTGTGGAACTCGCTCGGACCGTTCATCGTGTGGTAGACCGTCGGGTAGGTGTCCATCGCGTCGAACGAGCGCGTGACGAACGCGGGCCATTCGGCGATCGGGAGTCGGCAGACGTGGCGCTCGTAGAACACGAGCACCGCCTCCTTGTACTCGGGCGAGTCTGTCGTCTCGTCCGCCTCGTGCCGGAGCAGCGTGGCCTGGACGTCGGGCGGCAGCGCCGCGCGCAGCCGATTCGCCTCGGCGACCCACAGGCGCATGCTCGCCGGGGAGTTGCACACGGTGATGCTGCGGAGCCCGGGCGGATGCTCGAGCGCGTGCAACATCGCCAGCATGCCGCCCCAGGACTGGCCGACGACGTGGTAGCGCGACGCGATCCCGAGGTCGGCTGCGAGCGCGACGAGCTCGCGCTGGAACAGCTCGGGCGTCCAGAAGTCCGACGGCGCGTCCGGCAGGTGCTCGCTGTGGCCGTTGCCGAGCTGGTCGTAGAAGACGCAGGGTCGGCCCGATTCGGCGAGTCCCGCCATCGGCTCGAGGTAGTCGTGCGTGGCTCCAGGGCCGCCGTGGCAGATGATCGCCGGCGTGGGACCGTCGGGCGTGATCTCGCCGATCACGCGGCGCCACGTGCGATGCCCCTCCCACTCGAAGTACGTGCCCGATGCCTCTTCCACGCGCCACCCCCGGATGCGGATTGGGGGCCGATGATTGCACAGGCGCCCTGCATTTACAGGCCGTACGCAGACGGAAGCCGTGCGGTTTGTTCGCCCGATCCAAACCACTGGTTCGAGACATACGTATCACGTCGCATCGGGGTCGTCGGCTCGACCTCGAGAAGGCGCCGGAGATGACCCATGCTCCTTGCAAGCGTCAACTCGGAGTACACCAGCATCGTCACGACGGTGTTCTCCACGACGATCGCAGCGAAGGTCTGGTTCGCGACGGCGGCGATGATCCTCGCGCTCGTGCAGATCACCACAGCGGCGCGCATCTACGGGCGACTGCAACCGATCGTCCGGTTCTCCGACGCGACGGTGTCGCGGGTCCATCGCTGGACTGGGAGGATCGCGTTCCTGTTCACGCTGCCGGTGGTGTTCCACTGCGTCTTCATCCTCGGCTTCCAGACCTACAGCACGCGCGTGGCGATCCACTCGATCGTCGGCTCGATCTTCTACGGCGCGTTCGCGGCCAAGGTGCTGTTCGTGCGCGACCACTCGTACCCGAGCTGGGTGCTCCCGGTCGCGGGAGGCACGTTGTTCGGCCTGCTGGGCACGCTCTGGGTGACCTCGAGCCTGTGGTACTTCACCAACATCCGGGTCGGCTTCTAGGAGCGTGATGGCGGCCGACAGGCACCCCGGACGTAGCCGTCTCGCGATGATCGCGCGTCCGCTCGCGCTGCTCGTCGTCGTGTCGGCCCTCGTGTTCACGTTTGCGCAGCTGCACCTCGCGAGGCCCGGAGTCCCCGATGCAGCGGCCGGGACGAAGATCGCGGTCGGCGACAGCTATCGCGGCTCGATCGCGTTCGACCAGACCTGCAAGGCCTGCCACGGCGAGGGCGGCAAGGGCGGTGGCATCGGGCCGCGGCTGATCGGTGACAGGATCTCGCTCGCCGCGGTCAAGCAGCAGATCGACGCAGGCGGCGGAACGATGCCTCCCGCCCTGGTCAAGGGAAGCACCGAGCGGGACATCCTCGCCTACCTCGCGACCGTCATCACGCCTCCGTCGTCGTAAGCGCCGCGATACGGCGCGCCGGTGTAGCGTTGGCAGCGGCGGACCTCGCAACAGGAGTCAGAGCATGGTTGGCGTGTTCGTAACCTTCCACTACGACGATGGTGTCGATGCCGACAAGGTCACGCACATCGCGGAGGCAGCCGGTGCGACCTTCCGCGGTATGCCCGGTCTCCGCAGCAAGGCGTTCACGGTGGACGAGGCGACGAACGAGGCGACGAACTTCTACGTGTGGGACAGCGAGGAGGCCGCGCGCGCGTTCTTCAACGAGGAGCTCACGCAACGGGTGACCGGGCTCTACGGCGTGCGGCCTAGCATCCGGTTCGTGCAGATCGCCGAGCTCGTCGACAACGCGCACTGAGATGACAGCGATCGAACGGCACGGACCGAAGGTCTCGCTTGCCGAGTTCGAGGCGATCTTCGAGTCGGTCAAGAACTGGGGGCGCTGGGGCGACGACGACGTCCGGGGCACGCTCAACTTCATCACGCCCGATCACGTGCGCCGTGCTGCGGCGCTGGTGCGAACCGGACGCTCGATCTCGATGGCGATCCCGATCAACACCGTGGCGGGCCCGGACAACCCAAACCCCGCGATCCATCACATGACACAGATGCACGACTGGGACATCGGCTCGGGCAAGCTGAGATTCGCGATGGACTTCCTCGGCATGGACTTTCACGGCGAGTGTCACACGCACATCGATGCGCTGTGTCACATCGCCTACGACGGCCTGCTGTACGGAGGACGCCCGGCGTCGTCGGTCCAGAGCCGCGGCGCGCAGACCCTCACGATGGACGACTACGCGGACGGCGTCGTGAGCCGCGGCGTGCTGCTCGACATCCCGCGGCTGCGGGGCGTGCCGTATCTCGAGCCTGGCGAGGCCGTCACGCGGGCAGAGCTAGAGGACGCCGAGCGCGCCCAGGGAGTGCGCCTGGACGAGGGCGACATCCTCGTGTTCCGGACCGGCCACCATCGCCGCCGACGGGAGCTCGGACCCTGGGACAACGGCTACACGGGCGAGGGGAAGGCCGGCATCCACGTCGACGCCATCCCGTGGATGCACGAGCGCCGGATCGCGATGTTCATGCCCGACGGCGATGGCGAGACGGTGCCGAGCGTCGTCGACGGCATGCTCTACCCGATCCACCCGCTGCAGGTCGTGGCGATGGGAATGGCCGTGTCCGACAGCCTCAACCTCGAGGAGATCGCCTCCGCCTGCGAACAGGAGCAGCGCTGGGAGTTCATGGTCGTGGCGGAGCCGCTGCGCCTGCCCGGAGGCACCGGCTCTCCGTTCAACCCGATCGCCATCCTCTGAGCCGAGCAGGAGCAGACGTCAGGCCGGCTTCACGGCGGCGGCACGGATGAGCCCGAGCGCGCGTGCCCGGGTGACCGCCTCCGCGCGATTGTGCACCCCGAGCTTCTTGTAGGCGCGTTCGGCTCGCTGCCGCGCGGCCTCGCGGGAGATGCCGAGCTTGTCACCGATGACCGCGAAGCTCGCCGGCGTCGGCAGGTAGTGGAGCACCCGCGCCTCGGCGACCGTGATGGACGCTGCTCTGACGGTGGCACCGGCTTCCGCGATCGCCTCGGCGGTCGCGTCGCCGGCCGCGAGTACCGCCTCGGCGTACTCGGCGACCGTCGCCGCCGCCGCTTCATCGGCCGCGGCGATCGTGAGGCCCGCCGCGCTCAGGGCCTCAACCGCCTCGTGGACCGCAGCCTCCTCGACGAGGCCTGCGGTGATCAGAGCTCGAACGGCGTCGGCTGCTGCCGCGGCGCGGATCGCTTCCGACTCTGCGATCGCCTCGGCCGCCTGGGCTTCTGCTGCCATGGCCGTGAGCATCGCGCTTGCTTCGGCGGCCTGCGCTTCGGCGATCACGCGAGCTGCCTCCTCCATTGCTGCGACCTCGGCCCCGACGAGCAAACTGGCTGCAGATGTGAGGAAGCCCTCGCCGAGCATCTCGCCACCGGTCTCTGAGATCGCGTCGAAGAGCGGCTGGGCCCAGCCGTGCTCGACGAGCAGGAAGGCGAGCGCCCTGCCGGGTAGCAGCGCCTCCGCGAGCGCAGATGCATCAGACGGGTCGAAGGACGACGCGCCACCGACGACCCCCGAGTCGACAAAGCCGGCACCGTCGAGCGGGACGATGCTCGACAGGAGCGCCCCGAAGTCCTCGTCATCACCGACGACTAACCGCTGGATCGTTCCGTCGTCGCTCTTCGAGACGAACAGCATGTCGAGAAGTCGCAGGACCCCTCGACCCTGCAGCCGATCGACCTCGGCCAGAATCCGACCGCGGGCATCCTCACTGGAACCGAACCCCACGGCAATTACCTGCAGCGGACCGGGCATCGCTCGATCTCCTTCTCGTGTTCACGTGGATCTCTCTACAGCTCGTTCCGCTGCCCCGACGGGAAGAGCGCACTGCCGTTGCCCCGAGGCGGCACGCGCAAGGATCCGTCGTGTGCGCGCGCGCCGCATCGGAGAGGTCACCTAGTCCCGGTACGGCTTTGTACGCGAGTGACAGGGATCTCGGGGGAGCCTGTCCGGGTCGGCTCGTAACGTCTCGCTGATGGGGCTTCCGCGCCTGCTCGAGCGACGCGTGTCGCGGTTCCTGCGGGAGCCCCCCTCGATTCGTGGCGCGGCGCGCGTCATCGTCGGCGCCACCGCGGTCATCGTGGTCGCCTCCGGTGCGTTGATGCGGGTGCTCGACCCCCACGAGTATCCGAACATCTGGCTGGGGATGTGGTGGGCGGTCCAGACCGTGACCACCGTCGGCTATGGAGACGTGGTTCCCAAGCGCCCCATGGGCAGGCTCGTCGGTGCGTTCGTCATGCTCGAGGGGATCGCCTTCGTCTCGATCATCACCGCCGCGATCACGTCGACGTTCGTCGCACGTGCCGCGCGCGAGCGCGAGGCGTCCGAGGAAAAGGAGGAGTCGGGCGACGCGGCGCGGATCGACGCACGCCTGGACGCGCTCGATCGGAAGCTCGACGAGGTCGCCGCGGCGATCCGCGGATCCAGCGAAACCTGACGCATTCGCGCTCGGGCTGCGGCTATCACGGCTCCGCTCCCGGCGTCGTAGACAACTGTGCGCGGAACGTCAACTCGCCCGGTCTGACTGTGCGCCAGTTGCGAAGAGCACCCTGATCCCGTCAGCGACGATGGCCCGGGGCCGCGCACGTCATCGGGTGCCGCGATCGGCCTCGAGACGCTCCTGCCCGAGCAAACGAGCTGGTGGAAGAAGGAGGCCGGAACGCGCATGAGGTCTGCAGGTCTACGCCCCCTCGGGCGCTTCGCGATCGTCGTAGGAGTCGCAGCCGCCGCGTTGGCGGTCACCGTCCCGATCTCGCTAGGGCGGGAGACGGCAGGCGGCCCGGTCACGAACTACCTCACGTATGTCGGCGGCACGGCCGGCAAGGCGAACCCGAAGCTCTCGCCGATCGTGATCGGCGCCATCAACACGCAAGGCGGCCAGGTTCTCGTCGGCCCGAACTGGACGAAGGGCGCAGAGCTCGCCGTCAAGTACGTCAACACGTATCTCGGCGGCGTGCAGGGTCACAAGCTGGTCCTCAGCGAGTGCTTCACGACCTCCGCCGAGGAAGACGGGACGAAGTGCGGCCAGAAGTTCGCGAACGACAAGCGCATCTCGGTCGTCGAGATGGGTGCCGTCGCCGTCGGAAACCAGTCGTTCTACGCCGCGCTCGGCGGCAAGAAGCCGATCGTCAGCGGGGTCGCGCTCCTGCCCGTCGACGCGATCCAGAAGAACGAGTTCGCGCTCTTCGGCACCAACGACTCCGTGCTCGGCCCGTGGGGCACCTTCGCGAAGACGAAGCTGCACGCGTCGACCGCCGCCGTGATCTACCCGCAGGTGCCGGGGATCGACGTCGGCGCCAAGGTCGAGAAGACCAGCCTCGAGGACGCCGGGATCACCACGAAGCTCGTCGGCTTCGACCCCAACTCGACCGACCTCACCGGACCGCTCACTGCGGCCGGAGCCCAGACGGCTGACATCGTCGTCCCGCAGAGCAATGCCGCCGGCTGTGTCAACGTGGCCAAGACGCTGCAGCAGCTCGGTGTCTCCGGATCCAAGGTCGTCTCCAATCCGCTCTGCCTGAGCGGCGACGTCGCGGCGGGCCTGGGTGGCGACCTCGCCCCGTGGGTGTACGGCATCGCGTCGACGCTCGCCGGCGACAAGACCGACAAGGCGGCCGTCCCCTACAACAAGGCGATGGCGACGCTCAAGCAGACGAAGCTCGCACAGGACGCCTGGGTGATCGTCTCCTGGGGTCAGATCCTCACGACCGTGAAGATCATGAACCAGATCGGCGTCTCGAAGCTGACGGCGCCGAAGTTCACGACCACGATCCGGGCGTTCAAGGGCCCGCAGGCGCTCGGTGCTCCGAGCCTGAGCTGCGGCAAGTACCCGACCGAGCCCGCCGCGTGCAACGACCAGGCCCAGTTCTTCCAGTACCAGGGCAAGGGCGTCTTCACGCGCCTCAGCGGCTGGCTGCGCCCGCCGGCCAACTTCACGCCTCAGGGCTAGGACAGCTCGCGGACGAGGGCGGGGTCAGAACGTCCGGCCCCGCCCCGTCCTCGCGCTGACTCTCAGGGCATGGACTGGAACCAACTCCTCCTCTTCGCGATTCTCGGGCTCGGCACCGGCGCGCTGATCGCCGGCATCGCCCTCGGGATCGTGCTGACCTACCGCGGATCGGGGTTCATCAATCTCGCGACGGGTGCCATCGCCATGCTCGGCGGCTACTCGTACTGGTCGCTCAAGACCGGTGAGTACGGCTGGTACGCGTCGACGGCCGCGGCGCTGGTCCTGACGTTCCTCTTCCTCGTGGTGCTCGGCCTGCTCATCGAGCTCGTCGCGTTCCGGCCGCTGCGAACCGCCTCGCCGCTCGCCAAGCTCGCGGCCTCGCTCGGAGTGCTGCTCGTCGCGCAGGCAGGCGTCGCGCTCGCGTTCGGCATCGATACCAAGCCGCAGCCGCCGGTGCTCCCGCGCGACACCATCAAGCTGCTCGGCTCGATCGTTCCGGTCGACCGGCTCATCCTGCCGGCGATCGTCGTGGCGGTCGCGCTCGCGCTCTCGCTCGTCTTCCGGCTGACCCGCTTCGGGCTCGCGACCCGGGCCGCCTCGGAGAACGAGGTCGGTGCGATGCTGCTCGGCCTCTCGCCGAACCAGCTGGCGCTCACGAACACGGTGCTCGCCACCGTGATCGCCGGCGGGCTCGGCGTGCTCGCAGCCTCGATCACACAGCTCGACTCGACGTCGCTCCCGCTCCAGGTGGTGCCCGCGCTGACGGCCGCGCTGTTCGCGCGTTTCACCTCGTTCTGGATCGCGGTCTCCGTCGGGCTCTCGATCGGGATGCTCGAGAACATCCTGTACTACCTGCAGACCTTCGGCTGGTTCCCGACCGACAACGGCGTGGCGCTTCCCGGCGTGCAGCCGCTCCTCGTCTTCGGGCTGATGGTCGTGGCCATGTTCGTCCGAGGGACGAGCCTGCCGACCCGGGGCGAGCTGATCGAGCAGCGGCTTCCGCTCGCCCCGCGCGCGACCCAGCTGTGGCGCGCCGCCCTGATCGCCACGACGGCCGCAGCCGTCGCGCTGGTCGTGCTGCCCTACGACTTCAGGCAGGCGCTGATCACGTCGCTGCTGGCGACCGTCATGTGCCTGTCGCTGGTCGTGATCACCGGCTACGTCGGCCAGATCTCGATCGTCCAGCTCGCGCTCGCCGGAGTCTCGGGCTTCATCCTCTCCCACCTCTCCACGGATCACGGCATCGGCTTTCCGTGGGCGATGCTGATCGGCGCGGTCGGCGCGACGATCTGCGGGCTCGTCGTCGCCGTCTGCGCGCTGCGCGTCCGCGGCGTCAGCCTCGCCGTCGTCACGCTCGCGGCGGCGGTGGCGATCGAGCAGTTCGTGTTCCTGAACACGACATGGGGCGGAGGCAGCTCGAGCTCGCCGGTACCCGAGCCGAAGATCTTCGGCCTCGATCTCGGCCCGTACGGATCGTTCCGTGGTCTCGACGGGAAGGTTCCGAGCCCGGTGTTCGGCTTCTTCGTGTTAGCCGTCACGCTCGCGCTCGGGCTGCTGGTCGCGAACCTGCGTCGCTCGGACCTCGGGCAGCGAATGCTCGCCGTCCGCTCGAACGAACGCGCCGCGGCGGCGGCCGGGATCAACGTCCGCAACGTCAAGCTCGCAGCGTTCGGCATCGCCTCGTTCATCGCGGGCATCGCCGGAGCCCTGTACGGCTACAACTTCAGCTCGGTCACGGTGAGCCGCTTCTCGGCCCTGACCGCACTCAGCCTGATCGCTCTCGCCTACGTCGGCGGCATCACCATGGTCTCCGGCGCGGTGTTCGCAGGGCTCATCTCGGTCGAGGCACTGTTTCCGTACGCGCTCGAGAAGTGGTTCGGGGTCTCGGGCAACTGGGCGCTGCTGTTCGCGGGCGCGGCCCTGATCCTGACGTTGCTGCAGAACCCGGACGGAGTTGCGGGCGCCGCGTACAAGCGGCGGATGGCGAAGCGAAGGAAGCGTGCCCCCGCGGTCCTCACACCTACTCAGGAGGAGCTCTGATGGACAGGATCCTGACCACGCACACCGGCAGCCTCGCGCGTCCACGCGCCCTGCTGGACTTCCTCGCGGCCGAGGCACGCGGCGAGTCCATCGACCAGGACGCGTACGAACGGGCACTCAGCGACGCCGTCGACGACGTGGTGCGGCGCCAGGCGCGGGCGGGGATCGACATCGTCGACGACGGCGAGATGGGCAAGTCCACCTGGATCACCTACCTGTACGAGCGCGTCAGCGGGCTCGAGGGGCGGATGGTGCCGCTCGAGGGCGGCAACATCCTTCCGCCGAGCCGCGACCGGCAGACCTTCCCGGAGTTCTACGCCGAGCACGACGCTGCGTTCGCCCGGGAGGTCGAGAACCAGGTGCGGGTCAAGGGCAGCGAGGGGCCGAGCGCATCCGAGATCGAGGCCGAGGGAAGGCTCTGGTTCTGCACCGGGCCGATCGAGTACGACAGCTCGGCGCTCGAGCGCGACATCGCCCGCTTCAAGAACGCGCTCGGAGGCGTCGAGGTGACCGACGCGTTTCTCCCGGTCGTGGCTCCGGCGAGCGTCTACTGGCTGCGCAACGAGTTCTACGCCAGCGAGGAGGAGTTCGTCTTCGCCATCGCCGACGCACTCCACGAGGAGTACCGGCGCATCGTCGAGGCGGGCTTCCTGCTGCAGGTCGACGACGCGGTGCTCATGCACGAGTACGACTCGATCCTCTCGCTCGGCGGCTCGGTCGCGGACTACCGGCGCTGGGCCGAGCTGCGGGTCGAGGCCCTCAACCACGCGCTCAGGGGCATCCCCGAGGAGCGGATCCGCTATCACGTCTGCTTCGGCAGCTGGCACGGACCACACGCCTTCGACCCTCCGCTCGCCGACCTGATCGACCTCGTGCTCAGTGTGCGCGCGCGCTACTACCTGATGGAGCAGGCGAACCCACGCCACGAGCACGAGTGGCGGATCTGGGAGGACGTCAAGCTGCCCGAGGGGAAGGTGCTGATCCCAGGGGTCATCACGCATCACACCAACGTCGTCGAGCATCCCCAGCTCATCGCCGACCGGCTCGTCCGGCTCGCGAACCTCGTCGGGCGCGAGAACGTCATGGGAGGGAACGACTGCGGCTTCGCACAGGGCGCCTTCCTCCAGCGGGTGCATCCGTCGATCCAGTGGGCGAAGCTCGCGGCGCTCGCCGAGGGCGCTCGCATCGCGACGAAGGCGCTGTACGGCGCGGAGGCCGTCGTGTGACGCTGACGGGCCTTGCGCGACTTGACACGAACAGGAGATTCCTCATAAGGTCTGGGCCCGCTTCGCATGGCGCTGCTCATCGACACCGCGATGGTCCCGGCCCGCGAGCGGTTGGACTTCTGGCTGCAGTCGTCGTCGGACGCGTACCTGCCGGTGCACGTCCGCAGCGCGGCGAAAGAGGAGTTCGGCGCGCGGATGTGGGGGTACCGCGTGGGCCCGATCACCTTCTTCCGGATCGCAGCCGCGGCGAACACGATGATGCGCACACCGCGGGCGATCGCGGCCTGCGATCCGGAGTGCCTGCACCTCTCGGTGATCCTGCGCGGACGACTCGAGGCCGCGCAGGAGGGCAGGAGAGGGGTCGCTGGGATCGGGGACGCGATCAGCTACGAGACCTCGCATCCGGTGATCTGCCGTGCAGACGAGGCGTTCGAGTCGCTCTGCCTGCGGGTGCCCCGCCACCTCCTCGGCCGGGACGCCGAGCGGATCAGCAAGCTGACTGCGCTGCGGATCCCGGCCGGCGACGGGGTGCCACGCGCGGCCGTCGCGTTCTTCCGCGGGCTCCTCGGCGGCCTGGAAGACGGGACGGTCAGACCGGATGACTCCCCGAACACCGTCGAATGCATCCTCGATCTCGTCCGCAGCATGTACGCGGTTCCGATCCGCAGCCCCGAGCCGAAGCGCATGCGGTCGCGCTCGGAGATCCTGCGCGACATCAGGTCGTTCATCGAGGCCAACCTCGGTGATCCCGAACTCGATCCCGAGGGAATCGCCCGTGCGAGCTTCATCTCGACGCGGTACCTCCACAAGCTGTTCGAGGAGGAGGGGACGAGCGTCTGTCAGTGGATCCGGGCCGCCCGTCTGGAGCGCTGCCGCCGCGACCTGCTCGATCCGGCCCTCAGCCATCTCACGATCCTCGCGATCGCGAGTCGCTGGGGGTTGCCCGGCCCGCAGCATTTCAGCCGCCTGTTCCGCGCTGCGCATGGCTGCTCGCCGAGCGAATGGCGGCGCTCTCCCGCCCCGTAGCTCCCGGGGGGCGACCGAGCGGTGACACCAGTCCTTCGCGCGACCGGGATCTCGGTGAGCTTCGGCGGGGTGCACGCCGTCGTGGACGTCGACCTCGAGGTCGGAGCGGGCCAGCTCGTCGGGTTGATCGGCCCGAACGGCGCGGGCAAGACGACGTTCATCGACGCGATCAGCGGCTTCGTCCGCAGCCGGGGCCGCGTCGAGCTCGACGGCGACGACCTCACCGCCCTGCCGCCGCACGCGCGGGCGCGCCGCGGGCTGGCGCGCACGTGGCAGTCGATCGAGCTGTTCGACGACCTGACGGTCGGAGAGAACCTCCTCGTCGCCGCGCATCGACCGTCCCTGCAGCGGACGCTGAGGGAGGCGATGTCCCCTCCCCGTAGAGACTCCTCGGAGATCGACCCGGTGCTCGAGCTGCTCGGGTTGCAGGCGATCGTCGACGAGCTGCCGAGCGAGCTGTCGCAGGGGCAGCGCAAGCTCGTCGGCATCGGGCGAGCGCTCGCCGCCAGGCCGCGGGTCGTCTGCCTCGACGAGCCCGCTGCCGGGCTCGACACGCACGAGAGCGAGGAGCTGGGACGACGGTTGCGCGGGCTCGTCGACGCGGGCCAGGCGATGCTTCTGGTCGACCACGACATGGGTCTCGTGCTCGGGATCTGCGACGAGGTCGTCGTCCTCGAGTTCGGCAAGGTGATCGCGCGCGGAGCGGCCGACGCCGTGCGCCGCGACCCGAGGGTGATCACCGCCTACCTCGGGAGCGCGGCCGCCGCGCTCGCGCCGGCCCTGGACGAGGGCGAACGTGGCTGACACCGTTCTCTCGCTCGAGGGCCTGACGGCGGGCTACGACCGGGCCGCCGTGATCCGCGACCTCGATCTGACGGTCGCGCCTGGCGAGGTCGTGGCGCTGCTCGGCGCGAACGGGGCCGGCAAGACGACGACGCTGCGCGCGATCTCCGGGCTCGTCAAGCCGATGGCCGGCCGCATCGTGTTCGACGGCACCGACCTCGCTCGCACATCGCCGAGCAGCCGCGCACGGCTCGGGATCGCGCACGTCCCCGAGGGCCGCGGGCTCTTCTTCGGACTCACGGTCGCCGAGCACTTCCGCCTCGCCGCCCGCGGCGAGCAGGTCGACGAGTCCTTCGTGTACGAGTACTTCCCGCAGCTGCGGGAGCTGCAGGGGCGACGTGCCGGGCTGCTCTCGGGAGGCGAGCAGCAGATGCTCGCAGTCGCACGCGCGCTGGCGCGATCGCCGAGGCTGATGCTTCTCGACGAGCTCAGCCTCGGGCTCGCCCCGGTGATCGTCGAGTCGCTCTTGCCCGTCGTCCGTCGCTTTGCAGAGGGAAGCGGCTGCGCCGTGCTGCTGGTCGAGCAACATGTGCACCTCGCGCTCGAGGTCGCCGACCGAGGCTACGTGCTCTCGCACGGGCAGATCGTGCTGCATGACCAGGCCGAGCAGTTGCGCGTCGACCAGCAGCTACTGATCGCGAGCTACCTGGGTGAACACAGCCATACCGCTGCCGCCGCCGACCCCGAGGGCGGAGCCGGACGAGGAGGATCACCGTGAGCCCCGGAAACCTGGAAGAGCTACTGGCAACGGTGGCGAGCCCCGTCGAGCTGCTGCGCAACTCACAGGCGGGGCCGAACGTCTACCCCGGCGTCCCGGCCGAGTTCACGAACTGGCTGGACGAGCAGCAGGCATGGCAGAGGACGTGCGTCCTCTTCAACCAGACGTACCACATGGCCGACCTGGCAGTCGAGGGTCCCGATGCGCTCGCGCTGCTCTCCCGGCTGGCCGTCAACAGCTTCGCCGGGTTCGTCACCGACCGCGCGAAGCACTTCGTGCCATGTACACCAGACGGCTACGTGATCGGCGACGTCATCCTGTTCGCGCTCGCCGAGAACTCGTACAACCTCGTCGGCCGGGCTCCCGCGTTGAACTGGATCCGCTACCACGCGGAGACCGGCGGCTACGACGTCCGGGTCGCGCTCGACCAGCGTACGGCGCTGCGCAGTGACGGACTCCGCAAGTCGTACCGCTTCCAGGTTCAGGGGCCGAACGCGATGCGCGTGATCGAGAAGCTGCTCGGCCGCGTCCCGCCGGAGCTGAAGTTCTTCCACATGACCACGGTGACCGTCGCGGGCAGGAACGTCCGCGCCCTGCGTCACGGCATGGCCGGCCAGCCCGGCTGGGAGCTGTTCGGCCCGTGGGAGGACGGGGACGCCGTGCGCGAGGCGATCGTGACGGCCGGCGAGGAGTTCGGGCTGAAGCAGGTCGGCGGTCGCGCCTACTCGTCGAACACGCTCGAGTCCGGCTGGATCCCGTCGCCGCTTCCGGCCATCTACTCCGGCGAGAGCCTGAAGCCCTATCGCGAGTGGCTGCCCGCGAACGGCTACGAGGGCTCGGCCTCGATCGGCGGCAGCTTCTCCTCGGGCCGGATCGAGGACTACTACTTCACCCCGTGGGACCTCGGCTACGGGAACTACGTCAGGTTCGATCATGACTTCATCGGGCGCGAGGCGCTCGAGCAGATGGCGGAGGGTGAGCACCGGCAGAAGGTCACGCTCGCGCTGGACGACGACGATGTGACGTGGGCGATCGGCTCGATGCTCCGGAAGTCCGGACGCGCGAAGTTCATCGACTGGCCGTCGGCGGTCTACTCGATGCACCCGTTCGACCGCGTCATGGTCGACGGGGAGACGGTCGGGGTCTCGACCTGGGTCGGCTACAGCGCGAACGAGGGCAAGATGCTCACGCTCGCCGTGATCGACGCGGAACACGCGGAGCCGGGCACGGAGGTGACGTTCGTCTGGGGCGAGGAGGGCGGTGGCTCGGCCAAGCCGACCGTCGAGGCCCACGTCCAGACGCAGATCGGCGCCGTCGTCAGCCCGGTTCCCTATGTCGAGGCGGTGCGGAGGTCGTACGCGCCACCCGGCGGGTGGCGTGCGGGGCGTGCCTGACGGCACGCACACGCGGACAGCGAACGGCCCGGTCGAACCTATCCGACCCGCGTGTAGACCAGCTCGAAGTCGGTCTCCCAGCGTACGCCGGTTCTCGTCTCCCAACGCCCCTCGATCCGGTTGCCGTCGCCGCTGAAGCGGCCGCTGAAGCGCTGGTCGAAAGGGGCGCCGTTGCGCCAGAGCTTCCACTCGCCGTCGCCGATGCTCATCTCGTAGACGCGGCAGACGCCGCGATCGTCGGTGTAGAGCTGGAAGTAGCTCCCGTTGGCCGCATCGCAACCGATCACGCAGGTGCTGTCCGGAGCTTCGGGCATCTCGATCGTCGTGCGCTGGAGCATCAGCTGGTTGCCCTCCATCCACCGGAGCGTCGCCCGCGCCTCGCCTGGCCAGCGAGGGCCGCCCGGCGGCGTGGCCTCCAGCGTCCACTCCCCGACGAGAGGTTCGAGCTCTTTCAGTGCACTCTGCGCCGTTGGCTGATCGATCATCTCTGCTCCTTTGACACGTTCCCGGTAGGACCGCGCAGCGCGCGCCGAGTCATCGGCACACCGCGAGTCCTCACCCGGTGATGTGGGGGATCACCCGATCGGCGATCAGGTTCACCTGCTCGGAGAGCGTCGGCAGGCCCGGGATCTCGATGCCTGCCCAGGCCCGTGGGATCTCCGCATCGGCGAGTGCAAGTGACACGTGGTTGAAGCCCGCGGGAAGGAAGTCGCGGCTGATCCGGTCAGCGACCTCCTCCGGGGTACCTGCGACGCAGAACCGGTCAGCGAGGTCGTCCGGGGTGCGGCGCAGCGCCTCTCCGACATCGCCGCGGGCGAACGCCGCATTGATCGGCTCGATCTCGCTGAACGGCACGCCGTGCCGCTCGATCAGTGCCTGCGGCATGGACGGCAGGTAGAACGCGGCCTTCAGACGAGCGGCGCGGCGGGCCGCGACAGGATCGTCCGCCACGGCCGCTGTCAGCGAGACGCAGAGGTCGAGCTCGGCCAGGTCGCGTCCGGCCTTCTCCGCGCCGATCCGGACGTTGTCCATCAGGAATGTCAGCGCCTCGTGCGAGAACGAACACGCCGCGTAGACACCGTCGGCGACCTCGCCTGCCAGCCGCAGCACGAGCGGCCCGCTCATCGCGCCCAGGAGCAGCGGCACGCGGCGTGCGACCGGCCGCGCGACGGTGAACACCCCGCGGTACCGGAAGAACTCGCCGTCCAGATCGACCGCGCCGGTGTCGAGGAGAGATCGCATGGCCCGATGCGCCTCACGCAGCCTGTGCACCGGGTGGAGCTCGGCCGGATCTCGACCGAACTGCGCAAGCATCGCGAGATTGCCGATCGAGAACGCGGCCGCGGCGCGGCCGCGCGAGAGCTCGTCGAGCGTTGCCAGCTGCTGCGCAACCAGCAGCGGGTCGCGCAGCGTCACGTGCGCGACGCCCGGCGCGAGACGAACGCGCCTGGTCTCGCGTGCCGCGGCCGCCAGGAGCCCCCACGCATCGCGGTGGTAGATCTCGTCGACGCAGAAGACCGTGTCGATCGCGGAGTCATCGGCCGCGCGGATCGCCGTCAGCACCTCGGCGGCAGGTGCGTCCGGTAGCAACTCGACGCTCACACGCGACACGGATTCCCCTCCCCGCGACAACTCTACGCACGCCGCTTAGCGTCATGCAAGGAGGCCGCAAGGAGCCCGCGGGATCCTCGTCCCATGGACCCCACCGCCTCGTGCGAATCACATCGTGATCTCGCCGGCGGCCGAGGAAGGGAGAGGCTCGATGAGCATGCGGACAACGATTGCGGTGCCGGAGCGGCACCCGTGGCGCCTCGTCGCTGGAGCTGCGCTCGCCCTGGTCGTCGCGGCTGTTGCGGTTCTCGCGGCAAGCGGCACCTTCGATCACAGGGCGGGACCGACTCCGGCGGCGGGCGTTCCTGCTCGGGCCTCGTTGCCCGCCTCGTTCTCGATCATGGCGCTGACACCCGCGAGGCTCGAGGCTGGAGCCCTCGACATCGGGTACGCCCTGCCGAGCGCGAAGGCCGCTCCGACGCTCGCGTCCGTGCTGGCCTCGATGACCCCTCAGACGAGGCGCTACACGAGGGCGATCATGGCGCTGACGTTCGCACAGCTCGCGGCTGGAGCAGCCGGCTCGCCGTGACCGGCCTGGTGGGGAGAGGTGAAACGCCTCTCCCCACCGAGCACGCCTCGGGGCGACGCTCTAAGGTCAGCGACTCAGCCGCAACTCGATGACGAACTCGGCACACCGACGCGCGTTCCGGAGCCCTGCTGTGTGTGGGGCGGGCTGCGCGTCGTGAGCTTCACGCAGGACCTGCCGCGCGGCACCGGCATCGCCGACTATCGCATCGATGCGGTGCTCGGCCGAGGGGGGATGAGCGTCGTCTACCTGGCCGAGGACCTGCGGCTGAAACGACGCGTCGCGCTCAAGCTGCTGTCCCCGGCCCTCGCGGCCGACGCACGCTTCCGCGAGCGGTTTCTCTCCGAGTCCGAGCTCGCAGCCTCGATCGACCAGGCGAACGTCATCCCGGTCTACGCGGCAGGCGAGGCGGACGGGAGCCTGTTCATCGCGATGCGGTACGTCGAAGGCTCGGATCTCAAGGCGCTGATCCGGGAAGGTCCGCTCTCCGAGGAGCAGGCCGTCGTGCTCGTCGAGCAGCTCGCGCGGGGCCTGGACGCCGCGCACGAGCGCGGACTCGTCCACGGCGATGTGAAGCCGTCGAACGTGCTGATCGACAGCCGCGGGCACCCGTATCTGGCGGACTTCGGCCTGACCAGACGCCTCGGCGACGCGACTCCAACGGCCGGCGAGGCGTCCTTGATGGGCACGATCGACTACGTGGCCCCGGAGCAGATTCGCGGCGACCCGGTCGACGCCCGGGCAGACGTCTACTCACTCGGCTGCCTGCTCTTCGAATGCCTCACCGGGCGGCAGCCGTTCGCGCGCGGAACCGAGGCTGCAGTCCTGTTCGCGCACCTGGAGGACACGCCGCCGGCGACCGGCGGCCCGATCGATGCGGTGATCGCGAAGGCACTCGCGAAGTCGCCCGCAGAGCGCTACGACACGTGCGGAGAGCTCGCCGACGCTGCTCGCGAGGCGCTCGGGATCGCCGCACCGCGCGCGGAACGGTGGCCGATCGCTGTGGCCGGACTGGCAGGCGCCATCGTCATCGGCTCGGTCGTCGCGTTCCTGACATTGCACGGGAGCGCCCCACCTGCGCCCCAGGGAGAGCTCCTGCGCATCGCCCCGGCGACGAACCGCGTCGTTGGCCGGACTGTCGCGATCGGCGGCGACCCCAGCGCGATCGCCGCGGACGCGAGGCGCATCTGGATCACCTCGCTCGGTGACGACAGCGTCTGGCGCATCGACACGCGTTCGCTGACGAGTGTCAGGATCCCCGTGGCAGGCACGCCGACGGGGGTCGCGACAAGCGGAACGTCGGCGTACGTCGCGAACACGCTCGCGGGCGGCTTCTACGGCACCCCTGGCGAGGTGACGCGCATCGCAGGGGAGGCCGGCGCGGCGACCGACAGCGTCCAGACCGGTCAGGCCTACGCGATCGCGAGCGGGCCGAGCGGCGTCTGGATCGCCCGTGCGAACGGCATCGCGAGGATCGCGTCCGTCTCGACCTTCGCCGGCAAGGTGGACAGGCAGGTCGCGCAGCCCTGCTGTGCAAACGGCAACGCGTCTCCCGGTATCGCCGTCGGCGCTGGGGCTGTCTGGATGCTCGACGACGCGCTCGGCCGGCGCCTCTGGCGGCTTGCGCCAGGTCATCCGCGAGCCGTTGCCACGATCTCGCTTCCATTCATGCCGGCGGCCGTGGCCGCGAGTCCGACCGCGATCTGGGTCACGGCCCAGCTCGCGGACGAGGTGGCGCGGATCGATCCCAGCACGAACCGCATCGTGGACATCATCAAGGTCGGCCGTGAGCCGCTCGCGATCGCCGTTGGCGTGCGGGCGGTCTGGGTCGCCAACGCGATCGACCGGACCGTGACGAGGATCGACCCGGCGACCGACCACGTCGTCGCGACGATCCGTCTCGACTCGAGCCCGCAGGCGATCGCGACCGCGGACGGGTCCGCGTGGGTGGCCACCGATGCGGATTAGCCTTTGGCATCGGCGCTCGCTCGGAGTGGCGTGCCTCGTCGTGCTGGTCGCGCTCGTCTCGGCGAGCTGCGCCGGCGCGTCTCGAGCCACGATCCACATCGGCCTGACGAGCACGTGCCGGGGCACGGTGAGCACCTTCTACGAGGAGTCCGTCGCGGGAGCCGAGCTGCCGTTCATCGAACGCGGCGCCAGGCCGCTCGGCGCGAGGCCATCCGACGGGATCACGAGCATCTCGATCGCGGGCAAGCGCATCGACCTCGTGCTCGGATGCTCCTTCGCCGGCTCGGACGTGACAGCTCTGGGGGAGCTGCGACGCCTCGTCGAGCAGCGCGGAGCGAAGGTGCTAGTCGCGGCGCCCGCCCTGACTGATGGTGACGCTCGACTCGTTGCGGCCTACGCGCACGACGAGCCCGGAATCACGTTCTTCGGAGGCGACCCGCGCTCTCCGACCTCGAACATGTTTCGGTTCAATCCGGACAGCCCGCAGGCCGCGGCGGGCCTCGGAGCGTACGCCTACCACGTCCTCGGCTGGCGAACCGCCGCGACGATCGGCGAGGACGACTCGTTCGGCTGGCCGATCGTGGCGGGCTTCGTCGCCGAGTTCTGCGCGCTCGGTGGCACCGTCGTCAAGCGCGTCTGGACGCCGTTCGACGAAAGCACCTGGGCGCCGCTCGTCAGGCGACTTCCACCGGGTATCGACGGGGTGGCCCTGATGGCGGGATTGCAGGGAACCGGTGGATTCTTCGCGGCGTACAGGAAGCTCCAGCCCGACCTCCCGCGACACGTCGTGATGTCCGCGTATCCGCTTGCGATCGGCGGACGGGCGCCCGCCGGTGTCGTCGCAGCCGGCTATCTCCCGCTCGACTCGAACACCTCGAGCTGGCGGAGATACGTCCACGAGTTCCGGGCGGCGTTCCCGCAATACGCAGGACTGGCCGGCGGCTCGACCGACATCTACGACTACGACCACGTCGAAGCGGTCCTGCGTGCGCTGCAAGCAGCGCGGGGTGATCTCTCTGACGGCGAACGGCGGTTCCGCTCGGCTCTCGAACGCTTGCGCCTGCCGACTCCCGTCGGGACGGTCCGCCTGGACCGCGACCACCGCGTCGTCGGGCCCAACTTCCTCATGCGCGTCAGAGGAAGGCTCGACGCGCCTGTGATCAAGACGATCCCGGGCGTCGACGTCACACTCGGCGGCACGCTCAGTGCCACGACTCCGCCCACGCGAACGCAGCCGGTCTGCCGCGCAGGGCATGTGCCGCCCTGGGCTCGCTGATCACGACCTGAGCGACCAGGTGAAGCGGGTCATGCTCGCTCCCGGAGCGAGGCCGCCCGGGCGGAGGCCGCTGCGCACGAGCAGCACGGCCGAGTGCGACTCGGAGGCGAGGGCGCGCCGGACCTCGCCCAGACCCTCGTGCGCCCAGCGGTCGCTGAGCCCGGCGATGACGAACCCTGCATCCCTGGCGACGCGAACGATGCCGGCAGCGCCCGGCTCGACCAGATGCGGCTCGGCGGTGATGTCGAACGCACGCTGCGTTGCGAGCGAGGCGCTCGCGAGCAGACGGCTCGCGTCGCGGCCAGACTCCCTCGGGCCGACCAGCCAGAGCGGTGTGCCAAGGGCGCGAGCGAGCCACGCCCCGGTCTCGATGGCCGCCCAGTCGTGATCGGCGCCGACGAAGGGCACGAGCACGGGCCGGCCGGGACGCCCCTCTTCTCGCCCCACCAGCACCCCCACGTCGCACGGCGCTGACGCGAGGACTGCACGCGTCACAGGATCCTCGAGCGACGCCTCATCGCCTGCGAGCAGCAGGAGAACGACGTCCTGCTCGCTCGCGAGCCGGATCATGTCCTGCGCGGGGCTCGCGGTCGTGAAGCACGCGGTGCGCGCGATGGTCGCGCGCTCGAGCAGGCGCTGTTGCACGCTCCGCAGCAGCGCGCTCGGACGATCGAGGTCAGCGCCCGGAGAGACGAGCCGCACGAGGATCAGCTCGCGTGCCGGCTTGCTCGCGAGCGGCTCGGCGAGCGCCAGCAGCGGCTCGAGATCACCGTCGTCGAGTGCGACGACGAGGAGCGCACGCTCCGGTGCCTCGGTCCCGGCGAGATCCAGTGCCGGATCCTGCCTGAGGATCGCACCCTCGAGGTGCCGCAGAACCGGCCCGGGCTCGATTCCCAGCTCGCCGACGAGCGCCGTCCTTGCCGAGCTGTACACCGCCAGCGCTTCCGCATGGCGGCCCGACCGGTAGAGGGCGAGCATCAGCTGACCTCGCAGCCGCTCGCGCAGCGGACTCGCCGCGACGAGCGCAGTGAGCTCGCCGATCAGATCTGCGTGCCGGCCGAGCGCGAGATCGGCCTCGACGCGACGCTCGATGGTGGCCAGGCGAAGCTCTCCGAGCCGCGCGATCGCGGGCTGCGCGAACGACTCGTACTCGACATCGCCGAGCGGCGGCCCTCGCCACAGGCCGAGTGCCTGGCGGAGGAGGGCAGCGGCTCTCACCGGATCCGCATCATCGGCCTCGTCGACGAGCTCCTCGAAGCGGTAGACGTCGAGCTCTCCTCGCCCCACCTCGATCGCGTAGCCCGGGGGCCTCGTCACAATGTGTGGCCCCGCGGGCCCGAGCGCCCTCCGCAGCTGGGAGACGCGGACGTGCAGCGCCGCCGCGCCGGATGCCGGCGGCCCATCCGCCCAGAGCGCATCCAGGAGCCTGTCGATCGAGACGACCTCGTTCGCATGCAGCAGCAGGATCGCGAGAAGCGCACGGAGCGCCGCACCCGACGGCGTCAGTGGCGAGTCGCCCTCACACACCTCGAGCGGCCCGAGAATGCGGAACTCCACGCGGAGCATTCTCGCGTCGTGACCAGATCGCGGTCGGGGAACCCACCGCTCTGGAGCGCAGAGGCCTCTCGCTTGTGATACTCGCTCGCGATGGCCGGGATCAACGTGTTCAGCACTCCGGTCGATGGCAGGATCGACGTGGGTCGTGCGGCGAGCTCGGACGCGACCGCCATGTACATCTACGAGCTGCCACCCGGCCGAAGCTCGTGCCCGTACCACTACGAGTACGAGGAGGAGTGGCTGCTCGTTCTCGACGGCACGATCGTCGTGCGCACGCCCGGCGGTGAGGAGGCGCTCGAGCGGGGAGACATCGTCTGCTTCCCGGCAGGTCCCGCCGGAGCGCACAAGATCATGAACCGGGGTGCGTCGTCGGCCAGGATGATGCTGTTCTCGAGCGCGCGGGTTCCGGCCGTGTCCGTCTACCCCGAGAGCGACAAGATCGGCGTGCGGCCCGGCACCGAGGCCGACGGGCTGATCTTCAAACGCGGGACGGCGGTGCCGTACTCGGAGGGTGAGGATGGGTGGGAAGACGCCGGGGGCTGATGCGCGTGGCGCCGGGAATCACGCCTCGAGCTGACCCGAATTGGCCGACACCACGGAAAGGCGAGGTCCCATGTACAAGGTCATCTGGCTCGTGCGGTTCCGGAAGGACAGGAAGCGCGAAGACGTCCTGCGCTGGTGGCGCGAGGATCACGCAAGGCTCGCGGCGGCGACGCCGGGGATGATCCGGTACGTCCAGAGCCACTGGACGGCAGCGCTCCACCCCGACACCTCCCTGGAGAGCGACGTCGCCACGCCGTTCTACGACGGGCACGCCGAGCACTGGTTCGAGAGCAAGGAGTCGTACGAGGCCGCCATGGCGAGTGACGAGTGGCAGGCCACGGTTGTCGACGGCCCGGAGTACTTCGACGGCGTCACGCGCGTCGGTGGCGCACTCGACGAGTACGTCGTGAGCTGGGATTCGTCCAGCGATGGGCGCGTCTACCCGGAGACGCGAGCGCCCATGGCTTGACGACGACTTCCACCCACTAGATTGCATCCGTCGCCGCACACTCGCTACCTCAACAGCACGCAAGGAGCATTCGATGGCCAGCAGGATCGTCGGCAACCACCACATCACCCTGTCGACGGGCGGCGCGCAGGAGGACTGGGACTTCCACACGCAGACGCTCGGTCTTCGCCCGGTCAAGAAGACGATGCTGTACGACGGCACAGAGCCCGTCTACCACCTGTACTACGCGAACGCCGATATCGACGCCGGGTCGATCCTGACGAGCTTCCCCATGCGGCAGCAGGGCAAGGTCGGCCGGAGGGGGTCGAACCAGGTCAAGGAGATCGGGCTCTCCGTCGACGAGGGCTCGATCGACTACTGGGCCAACCGTCTCGCCGAGCTCGGGTTCGCGACCGAGCATTCCGAGGCGCTCGGCACCAAGCGCCTGAGCTTCGCACACCCCTGCGGCATCCCGTACACGCTCGTCGGCACGAGGGGTGACACGCGCCGCGGCTACGGCGAGGGCGGCGTTCCCGCCGAGCACGGCATCAAGGGCGCATACGCCCCCATCATCTCCGTGATCGATCCCGAGGAGATGGTGCTGTATCTCGAGACTGGTCTGGGCGCCGAGAAGGTCGGCGAGGACGGCTCGCGGCTGGCCTTCGATCTGGGCGGAGAGAAGTTCGGCAGCCGCATCGAGCTCGTGCACGAGCCCGACGTGCGGCCGGGGACGTGGCACTTCGCGGAGGGCACGCCGCACCACTGGGCCTGGAACGTGTCCAACGAGGACAACCAGATGCACCTCAAGGGCTGGATCGAGGGCCTCGGCTTCACCGACGTGACCGAGCAGAAGGACCGCGGCTACTTCCTCTCCTGCTACAACCGCACGCCCGGGGGCGCCCTCTTCGAGTACGCGTTCACGCCGGCCGACCGCGGTTTCATGATCGACGAGTCCGAGGACCAGCTCGGCACGAGCGTGCAGGTGCCGCCGCCCTTCGCGCACCTCGCGGACGAGATGATCGCCTACCTCGAGCCCATCGAGGACCACCGCTAGCCCTCACTCACACGCGACCGTGGTCGTCGCACAACAGAATTCTCATGGCCACACCCGTCGGATCTGCGGCATTCTGTGTCTGTGGGCGATGGCACCCTGGATGCCGTCGGAGCGGGCATCGGCCGCTTCGATCACGTCGACTGGCGCCTCATCGGGCTCGCAGTCACCGTTCAGCTGCTCGGCTCCTTCTGCCACGCCCGGGCCTGGGCCAACCTGCTGCAGGCCGCGCGGCCGGAGGCTCGCGTCCCGTTCGGCGCCGTGCTCTGCGCGCACTTCGCGGGCGTGGCGGCCAACGCGGTCGTGCCTGCTCATGCGGGCGACGCCGCAAAGGTCGTGCTGATCCGCCGCGCCGTGCCAGGAACGGCAGTCGCGACGATCGTGACCACGCTCCTCATGCTTACGGGCGTCGACGTCGTGCTGGGCGGCAGCGCGCTCCTCGCCACGGCGAGCACGTCGCTGGGGCCTGCCATCCCACGCCCGAGCGGAGCCGGCCTGCTGCTTCCGGTCGCCGTCCTGGCCGGGGTAGGGGTCGTGGCGCTCGTCGCGCGCTCGCGACTCGCCGGCGTGCTGGAGCACATGCGCCAGGGAGCCGCGCTGCTGCACCGGCCCGTCCGCTTCCTGCGCGAGGCCGTCAGCTGGCAGCTGGCTGCCTGGCTCGCGCGCGTCGGCGTCGCCTTCATCGCACTGCACGCCTTCGGGCTTCCGGCTTCGCTGCTGGACGCCGTGCTCGTCGTGGTCGTCACCGGGCTCGCCGGCGTGATCCCCTTCCTGCCGGGAGGGGTCGGGGCGCAGCAGGCCATGCTCGTCTACGTGCTACGCAAGACCGCTTCGGCTGCGAGCGTCGTCACCTTCGGCGTCGGTATGCAGGTCGGCGTCACGCTCATCGACCTGGCCGTCGGCATGCTCGCGCTCGCCATCTCGTTCCGCACGCTCGCCGTGCGCGACGCGCTGCGCGCCGCCCGTCGTCCCGCGTAGGCGCCGCAGCTCCGCCAGCAGCGGCAGGCTGTCGCTGATCAGCCCCGCCACGCCGAGCGCCCGCGCGCGTTCCGCCTCGTGGCGGTGGTTGACGGGCCAGGACATGAGCAGAGGCGCGTGCGGCCGGAGCGCTCGCAGCCGCTCGGCGTCGAGCAAACTCAGGTGCAGCGAGGCGCCGTCGAGCGGGCGAGCCTCCGCATGCCGGACGAGCCGGTCGAGCTGCGTCGGGCGAGCCGCAGAGCCGATGCGGCTGGCGAGCGCCGGGTCGATCTCGTCGAGCAGGGGCCACTCGCGCGCCGAGACATAGACGTCGGCAACGCGGCCGGCCCGGCCAAGCGCGTCGCACGTCATGCGGGCGACAGCCGGGTCGCGACCCTTGAGGTCGAGCATGAGGGCGGTCTGGGGGTGCGCGGCGGCAAGCAGGTCGCCGAGGTCGTCGAAGTGCCGCCAGGGGGGCGCCAGTGCCCAGCGATCCCAGTACACGGGTAGCGAGCCGACCGTCTTCAGGTGCCGGAGCTCGAGCCTTCCGCGGCGCAGGTGGAGATCGGCCTCGATCACATCTGCGCCCCCGCTCTCGGCCGCGCGCAGGCGCTCGGGCTCGTTGCCCGCGCGGTGGGCGATCAGCAGCGGCGTGTCGACCACGTCATCCCCGCGCGGACGGGCTCGGCGGAGGGCTCCTGGGCACGCCGTTCGCGGGCGCGGATGAGCAGCGTCGCGAGCCCGAGCCCGGTCATCGCCACGATCCCGCCCACGATCACGTCGATCAGGTAGTGGTTCGCGGTTATGACGACCGCGAGCCCCATCGCCACCGGCATCAACGCTCCGAGGATGCGCACCAGCGTGCGCGGGTGGAAGCGCGCGAGCGTGAGGCCGACGAGCAGGTCCCAGCCGAAGTGCAGACTGGGCAATGCTGCGTACCGATCCATCAGCGACGGCGGCTGCAACGCGCGGTAGGCGTGCGAGTATCTCGTCACGGTGTCTGTCAGGCCCAGTCCGGTCAGACGCGGCGGCGCGACCGGATAGGCGAGGAAGATGATCATCCCGATCGCCCCGGAGATGAAGATCGCGGTGCGCATCAGCCGATAGGCATCCGGCCGGTACCGGAAGAGCCAGATGGCGCTGATGGCGATCAGCGGCCAGTGCCCCCAGATGTAGACCCAGTTCGCGAGCGTCACGAGCCAGTGGTGGTCGATGACGAGGCGCTGCAGGGCGCCCTCGCGTGCGATGCCGAGGGTGTGCTCGAGGTGGACGACCGAGCGGGCATGCGCCTCGGCCAGGCTGGCCTTGTCGTCCGTTGCCGCGCGAACCCCGAAGTAGACGAGCAGTCCGGCCAGCACCAGCAAGATCTCTCGTACCCACTCGTGGCGCGTCGGGCCATCGGGTTCGTGTGTGGCGACCCGGAAATGCGGGTGCGGGGTGTGCGAAAGGACGCTGCTGACGCTCATAACAACTCTCCGATGAAGCCTCCATTGATCAGGAACGCGGCCAGGGCGAAGCCTGTTCCCGCAAGCGCGATGCGCCACGGAGAAGCCTCTGGCTCGCCCCGCGGAAGGGGCCCGTGGAGCAAGTGGGCGGCGCCCAGACCCGCTCCGGCGCAGGCGCTGCCGACGAGCGTGTCGAGCACGTAGTGGTTGCCGGTGCCGAGGATGACGACGAAGACGAGTGGCGGGTAAAGCAGGGTCAACCAGGCCAGCAGGGCGCGTGGTCGCAGCCACAACGCGCCTGCCGCGATGAACACCGGGTCGCCGAAGTGCAGGCTCACGGCTGCCGCTGTCTCGTTGCGGAGAGCGTTCGGATGCACCGGCGGGCCGTCCGCGAACGGAATCCCGTGCACCCAGTGCGGCGGCGCCAGCGGGAAGAGCGCCAGCACGGCCAGCGCCGGGACGTGCATGAGCGCGAAGGCGGAGCGCAGCTTCGGGTAGCGCACGGGGTCGAGCAGGCGTGCGACGGCCATGAAGCCGAAGATCGCCGTCAGGTCCATGTTGCGGTAGAAGCGCAGCGCGCCCTCGAGCAGCCAGTCGCGCGAGTGCACGAAGCGCAGCACCGAAGGCTCGATGTGGATGTGCAGCGCGCGCTCGACCGAGATCCAGTCGCGCGCGTGGGCGAGCGAGACGGTCGTCGAGCCCTCGAACGGGATGCGCGCGAGCTCCCAGACTCCGATCACCGCTGCCAGGATGAGCATCTCGACCGGCAGCGGATACGTGCGTCTCAGGGCGCGCGGTGCGGCGCGCGGCCGATCACGCAGCACTGCGATGCGGCCGGGCAGCCGCCGGCCGCGGCACGACCGTGCGGCGCCAGCGCCGCCAGCGGCGCCAGGCATCCACGCCGAGACTCGCCAGCAGGGCCACGAGCGCGCCCGCGAGCGAATCGACGAGGTAGTGGTTGCCCGTCGCCGTCACGGCCAGTGCCATCAGGACGGGATGCGCGAGGGCGACGGCGCGCAGCCACGTGCGTGACGTCGCCCGGAAGACCGTGAGTCCGATGAGCAGGCTCCAGCCCACGTGCAGGCTCGGCATCGCTGCGTACGGATCGAAGCGCACGCCCGCGAACGACCCGCGGTCATGCCCGGCGAGCCCGACGGTGTCGGCGATGCCGAGGCCCGGTACGAGCCGCGGTGGCGCGGTCGGAAAGACGACGTAGATGACCAGCGCGATACCGAGCGACACGAGCAGCAGCGTGCGTACGTGCAGGTAGAGGCGGCGGCGGGTGAGTGCGAGCGCGACGAGCGCGCTCACCACGACCGGTGCGAAGCCGACCATGTAGTAGATCGAGAAGAAGCCTTCGAACGGCTCGAGCCAGCGCTGGAGCTGGAACTCGTGGAACAGATCCACGCCGCGCTCGAAGCCGATCACGCGCCGGGCATTCGCGAACGCATGCCCCGGTTCCGCGATCGACCAGCCGCGGATTGCGAGATAGAGGGGATAGATCAGCGCCCAGAGCGCAAGCTCGCGCGCGATGAACTGCGGCGTGCCGCTCGCCTTGCGAGCCAGATTGGGGCGGCGTAGCACCCCGAACGTGTCGTGAGTGGACAGCTCGGGACTCCCTCGTTCAAGTTCGATGGCGCCGTCTGCGCCACTACCTACTGAACGTCCCTACCCCGTTTCTGCAATCCCAACTCCTCGCGGGATCCGATGCTCCGCGAGGTGGGCGGCGCGACACGCCATACAAATCGTTTTGCTAGCCTCGTACCGGCATGCCACACCGCTCCACGCTCTCCGAGGTGGCATCGCGCGCGGGTGTCAGCCCGACGACCGTCTCCCATGCGCTCTCGGGCAAGCGACCGGTGGCGGCGAACACGCGGAAGTCGATCGAGCGGGCGGCGCGCGAGCTGCGCTACCGGCCCAACGTGGTGGCCCGCAGCCTGCGGACGCGCCGGTCGCACACGGCCGGACTGATCATCCCGGACATCAGCAACCCGGTGTACCCGCGGTTGGCGCGCGGTCTCCAGGACGAGCTCGCGGCGGTCGGGTGTCACGTGCTCGTGTGCAACACGGATCGCGTGCCCGGCAACGAGCTCGAGTACCTGGTCGACGTCCTTGACCGACAGGTCGACGGCGTCGTCATCGTCGCGTTCCACCTTTCGACTGCCGACCTCGCCCAGGTGCCGCTCGCGGACGTCCCGCTCGTCTCGATCGGTTCGCACCTCGACCATCCGTCGATCGACCTGGTTCGCACCGACGACGGCGCCGGAGCGCGCGACGCGACGCGCCACCTGCTCGAGCTCGGCCACAGCGTCGGGCTGATCGGCGGCCCTCCCGGCCTGCCGCCGAGCGAGTCTCGCGCCGCCGGATACCGCCAGGCGCTCGCCGACGCCGGCGCAGCGTTCCGCCTGGATCTCGTCGTCGACGGCGACTTCACGCGTGCCGGCGGGGCAGCTGCGATGCGGGTCCTGGCAGCGCTGCCCGATCGCCCGACGGCGATCTTCTGCGCGAACGACCTGATGGCGATCGGTGCCATGGATACGGCCCGTGAGCTGGGCCTGGACATTCCGCTTGACGTCGCCCTGGTCGGCTACGACGACATCGAGGCTGCTGCGCTCGTGACCCCGGCGCTGAGCACGGTGCTCAACCCTGCCGACCGGCTCGGGGCGACGGCCGGCCGTCTCCTTCGCGACCGCATGGACGGCTACGCCGGTCCGCGTCGGCAGGTCGTGATCTCGCACGAGTTCATCCAGCGCGACTCAGCCTGAAGGAGCGGACAGACCCGATGTTCGACGTCCTCGACCCGCGCGACCTCCTCGAAGGAGAGCTCGACCAGTGCCGGGAGTCCGGCCGCGACATCGCCCCCATCGAGGCTGCTGTCCGGGCTGCCCTGGCGGAAGGGTCGGCGGCCGACCGGCGCCTGATGCTGCACGCCCTCGGCGACGTGGGCACGGCGAACGATTGGCCGTATCACGAGCCATCGTCGCTGGAGGCGATCGCCGCGACGCTGTCCCGACCGCCGCGGCCGGCACCGCTGGTGCTCTCCGGCGACGCGCTGCGCGACCGCCTTCTGGCAGCGTGGTCCGGGCGCGTGGCCGGCTGCATCCTCGGAAAGCCGGTCGAGGGCTGGGGACGTGCCGCCATCCGCACCTACCTCGAGGAGCATGACGCCTATCCCCTGATCGCGTATCTTCCGCCGCCGCGAACTGCCGAGGAGGCGCGGGACCTGGTGGCGTGCTGGACCGAGTCGACAGCCGGGAACATCGCGTTCGCAATGCGCGACGACGACATCGACTACACGATCCTCGGCGTCCACATCCTCGAGGAGCACGGATTCGGCTTCGGTCCCGAGCACGTGGCCACCGAGTGGCTCGACCACTTCCCGTTCACGCAGATCTACACCGCCGAACGCGCGGCATACCGCAACCTGCTGTACGGCATGCAGCCCCCCGAGACGGCGGTCCACGACAATCCCTACCGCGAGTGGATCGGCGCACAGATCCGCGCCGACACCTGGGGCTACGTGTCCCCTGGCCGCCCGGATCTGGCCGCCACGCTCGCGTTCCAGGACGCCAGCCTCTCGCACACCGCCAACGGCATCTACGGCGCGATGTGGGCAGCCGCCCTGATCGCA
The DNA here is from genome assembly GCA_963717155.1 of uncultured Actinomycetes bacterium. Taxonomy (GTDB): domain Bacteria; phylum Actinomycetota; class Thermoleophilia; order Gaiellales; family JALYLC01. Next base: position 4,269,008 of record OY970326.1, on the reverse strand, counting down.
GCGAGTTTCGCGGCCCGCGACCTACCTGCCGCGCTCGACGTGAGCCTCGCGTACGTCCCTCCGCGCTCGCGCCTCGCCGAGGCGCTGCGGCACGTGATCGAGCTGCACGCGTCGGGACTCGACTGGGAGACGGCCCGCGACGAGATCGAGAAGGCCTACGGCCACTACGGTTTCGTTCACACGATCAACAACGCGGCCGTTGTCGCGGCGGCGCTCCTGTGGGGCGAGGAGGACTTCACGAAGGTCATCGGGCTCGCCGTCCAGGGCGGCTGGGACACGGACTGCAACGGCGCGACGGCGGGATCCGCCTTCGGCGCGCGTTACGGCACTCCGGCGATTCCCGAGCGCTGGACCGCGCCGTTGAACAATCACCTGCGAAGTGCGCTCTTCGGATTCGACAACTCGAAGATCTCCGAGCTCGCCGAGCGCACCGCCGTGCTCGGCGAAGCGCACCTCGAAGCGACCTGAAGCCGGCGCGCGCCCTCGGGCTCGGGCAACGGTCAGGGCGAATGCGAGTACGTCACCGCGTCGGATACCCGGATGCAGGCATCGCGGCGCTTCAAGATGTCTGGTCGCAAGCGCACACCGTGACCCGGTGCGTCAGGCGGCGAGACGACGCCGTTCTCGATCGGCGGCAGGCCCTCGACCAGCTCTGCGTACCACGTCGAGTGGTGGGCACGAACGGATTCCTGGATCGCTGCGTTGGTGAACGCCACCGACAGATGCGTTCCCACCGTGAAGCCGACAGGCCCCGTGCAGTCGTGGGCTGCAACCGGGAGCGCGTGGGCCTCGGCGACGGCCGCGATCTTGCGCGCCTCGCTCAGGCCTCCGCACCAGCCGGCGTCGAACACGACGATCCCTGCGGCGCCGTGCTCGCAGAGGCGCCGGAAGTGCGCGAGACCGGCCACGGTCTCGCCCACGGCCAGCGGCGTCGGTGTGCGAGCGGCCAGCCTGCCGAGGCCCTCGATGTCGTCGGCGCGAAGTGGATCCTCGTACCAGCGCGGCTCGAACGCGTCACAGGCCGTCGCGATGCGCTGCGCCGGTTCGCGCTGCCAGAGGCCGTGCAACTCGATCATCACGTCCATCTCCATGCCGACCGCAGCGCGGATCTCGCGCAGCGGGCGCAGTCCGCGGTCGAGGTCGCCAGAATCCACCGACGTGCCGCCGGTCATCTCGGCGTACCCGTCGAACGGCCAGATCTTCATCGCCCGGATCCCCTGCTCGAGCAGGCTCTCGGCCAGCGCGCCTGGCCGGGTGAGGAAGCCTTCGAGGTCCTCGTACGGGCCCGTGTCATCGCCCCGGCCGGGAAGTCCCCAGTTGTCCACGGCCTGCGACACGCCCGTCCGTACATAGCGATAGCCCGCGCAGGTGTTGTAGACATTCGCCGAGGTGCGGGCCGCGCCGCCGAGCAGTGCGAAGAGCGGGAGGCCCGCGGCCTGTCCCAGGAGATCCCATAGCGCGATGTCGATCGCCGATCGACCACGGGTCTCGGCCCCGCTTCCGGCCCAGCCGACGGATCCGGTCAGTGATCGCGCGATCGCGCCGATCCGGCCGGGATCCTCGCCGGTGATGAGCGGCGCAGCCGTCTCGTGCACCCAGGCCTCCACCGCCGCGGCACCGTAGAACGTCTCACCCAGCCCGACTCGCCCGGCGTCATCATGGATGAGGACGTACAGGAGGTTCGGGTACTCGGCGATGCGGACCGTATCGACACGGACGATCCTCACGGTGGGAGGAGCTCGCTGGTCGTCGCGGCGCTGAGTCTGCGGATGGTGTCGAGCACGCCGTCCACGCTCATGCCCGGACCGAGCAGCTTCGAGATCTCACGCTGCGCGATCGCATCGATCGATTGATCGACGTCGTCGCCGTAACGGCGCAATGCGAGCCCGACGTGCTCGGCCATCGCAGCGCGCGCAGCCTCCGGCTCGTGTGCTCGGAGGGCGTCGAGCATCGAATGATGTAGCGACGCGCCCTCCTCGAACACCCGGGGATCGGTGAGGCTTCGCACCATGATCTCGAGCGTGGACGAGGCAAGCGCGATGAACATGACCTCGATCGCCGGGTTGTGCGCCGACTGCGCGATGATCATGTGGAACGCCATGTCGAAGCGCGCCTTGCTGAGCGCGTCCGGCACGACGTCGAACTGATGGAGCGCGGCCGCCATCGCCGCGATCTCGCCGGGGGTCGCTCGCTGAGCGGCGAGTGAGATCGCCTCGCATTCGAGCATGAGGCGAGCCTCGACGAGATGACGCGGTGTCGCCTCGCGACGCAGCAGCGAGTCGAGTGGCCGGGCGGCGTCGGTGGTTCGGACGCGCCGTGTGAACGTGCCGCGGCCCGGCACCACCTCGACCAGGCCGCGCTCGACCAGGCCGCGCATCACCTCGCGGACAACCTGGCGGCTGACGCCGAGGTGCTCTGCGACCTGGCGCTCGCCAGGTAGGCGGACGCCCTCGGGGACCTCCTGGATCAGCTCCTGCTCGATCCACAGCGCGGCACCCTCGCGATCGGGCGGACTGGACGGAGTGGACATACCGGTCATACAACGCTAGGTTAGCGACCCGATGGCGAGAGTGCGAACCGATGTCGACACGAATGCGGAAGCGGCCGCGTATTCGGACCTGCGTGGCGTGAGGGCCATCGTCACCGGCTCCGCCGGCGACATAGGCGCCGCGATCGTCTCGGAGCTTCGCGTCTGCGGCGCCCGGGTCAGCGGCATCGACGTGCGCGGTCCCGGCGGTGTCGACATCACCGACCGCGCCGCGGTCGACGAGGCGTTCGAGGCTCACGGCCCTGTCGACGTCGTGATCGCGAACGCGGGGATCGTCGAGTCAGCGCCGTTCCTCGACATCACGGCGGACCAGTGGCGCCGTCATCTGGACGTCAACCTGACGGGTTCCTTCAACGTCGCCCAGGCCGCCGCGCGTGTGATGGTCGAGCAGGGCACGGGGGGCCGCATCGTCTTCACGGGATCGTGGATCCAGGACATTCCCTGGCCTGAGGTCGCGGCCTACTCGGCGACCAAGGCCGGCGTGAGGATGCTGGCGCGCTCGATGGCCCTCGAGCTGGCGCCGCACCGCATCCTGGTCAACGTCCTCGCTCCTGGCATCGTCGATGCGGGGATGGCGCGACGCCAGCGTCTGACCGAACCGCAGTACGCAGCGCGGGCCGGCCGCGTGATACCGCTCGGCGAGCTGCAGACGCCGCACCAGGTCGCGCGTGCCACCGTCTTCCTGTGCTCGCGCGCCTCCGACTCGATGACGGGCGCGGTCCTCCTGCTCGACGGAGGCTGCTCCCTGTTCCACGTCGCGCCCGAGCTGGAGCCCTGAGCATGGGGAGCTCGACCCGCACCGCAGGCGCACGGTGAGCGGCCGCCGCGACGACATCCGCACGCTCATCGGAATGGCGGATGGCGAGTTCGCCACGACCGTGGAGCCGGACGGAACGCTCGTCCGCGAGTACGGCGACGCACCGACCGACGTGCGTCTCTACGAGGGTCGCCTCATGTCGCCCATCCCGGGCTACGAGCTCTCCTACGGGGCGACCGTCTTTGCGTTCGGCGATGACGCCGTGCCCCTGCGCGACCTCTCGCCCCGCCAGGAGCTGCTCGACGGCAGGTTGCCGATCGTCGTCACCCACGGCGAGCTGGACGGAACGGCGCTCAGCGTCCTGTCCTTCGGCTGGCACGTCGAAGGGCGACTCGTCGACTTCACACGCCTCGCCGTGCGCAACGACGGGAGCGCGGCGCGGAGCGTCCCGGTCTGGGTGGGACAGCGCGGGCAACGGCGGACGCTCGACGCGCTGCGCGAGTTCCCGCGCCCGGGCGACCTCGGATGGCGCGATGACCTCCTCGTGCTCGACGACCGCATCTACCTGGTCTCGGACCCGGCCCCATCGGCCACAGGCGGAGCTCGACCCTCGCCCGAGGAGCTCGAGGTCGAGCTCTCGGCGCTCGGCGAGCGCCTGCAGACGATGCCGGCGGACACCTGGGATGCCGAGCTGGAAACGTTCGAGGCGACGCTCGAATCTCGCAGCTTCGAGCTCGCGGCTCGCTACGACCTCGAGGTGCCCGCGGGCGGAGAGCGCCACGTGTGGATCAAGACGCCGGTCCACGTCCATACGGAGTCTGCGGCTCTTGCACTGCGCGCAGCCTCGGGCGATGCGTGCCTCGAGGCGGCCCGTGCCGCGTGGGCGGAGCTGCTGGCCCCCGCGGCGCGCGTCGAGCTCCCGGACGCCCACGTCGAGGACATGTACTGGGCGGCGGTCGCGGCGATCCTCCTGCTGCGGCGCCGCGTGGGCGATCACTACCTCGTCTACCCGGGCAAGCGCGCGTACCGTCGCTTCTGGACGCGTGACGCCGCGTACATGTGCTGGGCACTCGACATCGCAGGGCTGCCGGTGGAGGCCGAGCGTTCGCTCGCATACTTCCTGCACCTTCAGCGTCACCCCGAGGAACGCTGGGTGTATGCCGGGGTGCCGCCGCTGGACCCGTTCGAGCCGCAGAAGAGCTTCGAGTGTCCCACCGGGCAGTACGACGGACAGGGCCACGCGCCGTGGGCGCTGCTCGAGCACTACCGTCTGACGCGCGACGAGGCGTGGCTGGCGCGCGTGTATCCCGGCCTCCTCGACGCAGCCGAGTGGATCCGCGACTTCCGCGCGCTCCAGGACTCGCCCCGCTACCGCGTGGAGGCGCCGGTGCCCGGCCTGCTGCCGCCGAGCATCGGAGAAGGCTGGAGCAACGACCCCGACTTCTACCTCGTCCATCAGGTCTGGGCGCTGCACGGCCTCGACTGCGTGCGCGAGGCGGCGGCACAGCTCGGGCGGGAGGCGGATCGCAATTGGATCGCCGACGAGTACGCCGATTTCCGGGCGGCGCTGCTGCGCGCGATCGATCGCGGGTACGTCGAGGAGGACGGCGTCGCGCGGCTGGCCATGGTGCCCGCGCCCGAGCGCGACGTCAACTCGAGTCTCACGCAGCAGCACATCGCGTTCCTCGTGTGGCCCCGTGCCGTGGAGGGGATCGAGGAGGGAAGGGTGGAGCGCCTGTTCGCCTCCTATGCAGAAGCATTCGCGCCGGAGGGGCTGCTCGGCTACAAGGTCTATCCGCACCACGGCCTCGCGCTCCGCGAGCTGCTGCACCGCCGCGGCACCTACCGAGCTGCCGGTGCCTGGCCTGTCAGGCACCGCATGAACTGGAGCTACGGCAGCTGCGACATGGCGCGCGCCCTGCTCGAGCTGGGACGGCCGACAGAGGCCACGGCGATCTTCGAGCGATTCGGGAAGCTGGCGACACCCACCAACGGCTGGGTGGAGATGGTCGACCTCGACCGCAACACCGGCTTCGGGGATCAGCCGCACGGGTGGGCTGCCGCGGGATTCGTCACGCTCCTCCGCCTGCTCATCGTGCGGGAGTCGGGGAGCACGCTCCGCCTGCTCGAAGGCATCCCGCGCCACTGGCTCGAGGCGGGCGCACGCATCGCGATCACCGACCTCCCCACGTACTTCGGCCCGCTGTCGCTTTGCTGCGAAGCCACGGCCGACACGGTCGAGCTCACCCTTGCCGGCGCGTTCGACACCGCGCCCGAGACGATCGTCGTCAACCTGGCCCGCCCGGGCGGCGTCATACCTCGCAACGTCATCGTCGATGGCAACCGCCTCGATGTCCACGGCGCGGAGATCGCCGTGGCAGGCCGCACCCGCCGGATCCTCGCGCGGTTTGCGGGCGAGGACGAGGGGGCTTGACATCGCCATGAGCCTACGCGATCATCGCCTGGTTACCAGGTGAGCAGACCAGTCGAGCGACCGTTTCACGATGGAGGGAGTGCACGGTTGGCCGGGGTAACCCTGAGTCGCGTCAACAAGACGTTCGCCGGCCATGCCGCCGTCAAGGACGTGAGCCTCGATCTGTACGACGGCGAGTTCCTCGTGCTGGTCGGACCGTCCGGGTGTGGCAAGACGACGCTGCTGCGCATGATCGCCGGTCTCGAGCCGGTGACATCCGGAAGCGTCTTCATCGGCGATCGCGACGTCACCGCGCTGCCCCCAAAGCAACGGGACATCGCGATGGTCTTCCAGGATTACGCCCTCTACCCGCATCTGACGGTCGAGCAGAATCTCGGCATCGGCCTGAAGCTGCGACGGGTGCCGAAGGCCGAGCGCGCGAAGCGTGTGCTGCAGGTCGCGGAGATCCTGGGCCTCGCGACGTTGCTGAAGCGTAAGCCCGCTCAGCTCTCGGGCGGTCAGCAGCAACGCGTCGCGATCGGTCGAGCGATGGTGCGCGAGCCGGCGGTCTACCTGCTCGACGAACCGCTCTCGAACCTGGATGCCCAGCTGCGGGCTCATACGAGAGCGGAGCTGGCGCGTCTGCGTGACCGCCTCCGCGTCACGACCGTCTACGTCACGCACGATCAGATCGAGGCGATGACGCTCGGCGATCGTGTCGCCGTCCTCAAGGACGGCGTCCTGCAGCAGATCGCGACCCCTCGTGAGCTCTTCGATCACCCCGAGAACGCGTTCGTCGCCGGATTCATCGGCTCTCCCGACATGAACCTCGTGCACGCGGATGTCGTCGAACGCCGCTTGCTCTTCGGCGGGCACGACCTGCCCGTCCCGGCCGGAGTCACGCTTCCGAGCGGTCGGGTCATCGTCGGCATCCGTCCTTCCAGGTTCTCCCAGATCCGCCCCGATGCACCACCGGCCACGCCCCGTATGGACGTGACCGTCGACGTCGTCGAGCTGCTCGGGGAGGAGATGCGCGTCATGTTCCCCGTCGCGGCCCGGTCGGGTGCGGTCTTCGGATCCGTGCCATCCCCCACGAGCGAGCCGGACGCTTCCGAGCTGATGGCGCCGGCCGGCGCGAGCGCCGGCCCTGAAACGACCGTGTTCGCAGCCTCGCTCGCGCCGAACGCGGATATCTCCTCCGGGAGACGACTCACGCTCGCCGTCGACACGAGCGCGCTGCACTTCTTCGATTCCGACACAGGTCAGGCGATCAGGCCGCATGTCGACGCACCCCCGGCCGAAGCGCACTCGTCGTTCGGAGCGAACGACGTCCACGGTTCGCACACGAGAAGGGATGAGGAGTGAACGCAACGTTGGGTCCAGGAGGTAGGGGCAGGGCGCTGAGTACGCGCATCGCCATCGCCGCGACGCTCGTCGCGGTTGCGGTTGCAACGGCGAGCGGGGTCGCAGCGGGCAGCGCTCCCGCCGCGCACAACGGCAGTGCGGCGGATCCCGTCAAGCTGACGTTCATGAGCAACGCCCAGAGCGCAGGGATCGAGTCCGCGTGGGCAGAGCTCATCGCCGCCTACGAGAAGGCCAACCCGAACGTGACGATCACGCGGGTGCCTGTGGCGTACGCGAACTACAAGACCACGGCGAAGCTGCGCGCGTCGTCGTCGTCCGCACCCGATCTGATCGAAGGAGACTCCTCGCCGGGCGGCATTCTCGCGTCGCTGGCAACACCCGGCTTGCTCCTCCCGGTCGACAAGTACGCGGCGAAATACAACTGGAAGAAGACGTTCGGTCCGCTCATCCGCCAGCTCTACCTGTCGAAGGACGGGACGAAGGTCGGCTCCGGCAACATCTACGGCGTGCCGGACTTCGCGGAGATCCTCGGCGTCTTCTACAACAAGTCGATCCTCGCCAAGCTCGGCCTCAAGCAGCCCAAGACGTTCGCCGAGTTCGAGGCGAGCCTGCAGAAGGCCAAGAGCGCGGGCGTCACGCCGCTGATGATCGGGGGCCTGGACAAGTGGCCCTGGATTCACGCCTATGCGCTGCTCGCCGACCATTTCGCAAGCCCGTCCGCGCTGATCAACTGGTACAACGCGCGCCCCGGAGCGAGCATCGTCTCGCCGGGGACGACGAAGGCCGCCACCGTGCTCCAGCAGTGGGTCAAGAACGGCTACTTCGAGGACGGCGCGAACGGCGTCAGCGACGGTGACGCGGTCGCCCGCTTCGGAAAGGGCCTCTCGCTCTACAAGATCGACGGCCCATGGGAGACCGAGGTCAACACCAAGGCGCTCGGGAAGAACGCCGGGTTCTTCTTGCTGCCCGCTGCCAAGGCCGGAGTCACTCCTCCGTCGACCGGCTCGATGGGCTGGGATGTCGCGATCACGGCCAAGAGCAAGAACCCCGATGCCGCGGCGACGTTCCTCAACTTCCTGACCACCAAGACCGCGCGGACGATCATCATGAAGCACCAGAATCCGCCGGGCGCGCCCGGTCCGGCAATCGGGCTCGGGAGCAATCCGGTGCTCAGCACCATCGTGCAGAGCTACGCACACGTGCTCGCGAACGGGAATCTCGTGCCCTACCTGGACACGGCCTATCCGCAGGCGGCACCGAACGACATGCTCGCGAACGTGCAGTCCATGGCCGCGGGCAAGATGAGCCCTGCCGACTTCCTCAAGAGCTCGCAGGCCGGATGGGCTGGCTTCCACAACACCAAGTAGCTGACGTCTCCCGGCTCGACGTGATCACGCGCGGCGAGGAGACAACGGACACGAGCGGGTGCCGGCTTCGGCCGGCACCCCCTCGTCGCGCATAGGCGTGTCGGCGCGAGCTCTGGAGGGCACCAGGAAGAACGCCCCTGGTGAGCCCGGCCGGATCGGCTTGCTGTACATGCTTCCGGCCGTGGCGCTGTTCGTCACGTTCGTCGTGCTGCCGCTCGTCGACGGTCTCTGGCTCTCGCTGTTCCGGTGGGACGGCGTCAGCTCCAGGCACTGGGTCGGGCTCCACAACTACGACTCGCTCCTGCACGACCCGACCGCCAGGCTCGCCTTCGAGCACGCCCTCGTGCTCGTGATCTTCTACGCGGTCCTGCCGTTGATGATCGGCCTCTTCGTCGCGTCGTCTCTTGCACGAGTACGAGTCTGGGGTAGCGGCTTTCTTCTCGCGATCTTCTTCCTCCCCCAGGTCGTCGCTCCGGTGGTCGTCGGGGTCAGCTGGCGCTGGATGTTCGACCAGAACGGCCCTGTCAACGTCGTGCTCCGCGCCGTCGGTCTCGGTGCGTTCGCGAAGGCGTGGCTGGGCGACTTCGGCTGGGCGCTCCCGTCAGTCGGCGTGATCGGCACCTGGGCCATGTTCGGGTTCGTGATGGTGCTCTTCGTCGGCGGCATCCAGAAGATTCCGCGATCGCTCTACGAGGCCGCGCGCGCCGATGGAGCCGGGCCGCTCCGGGAGCTCACGCTCGTGACCGTGCCGGGCCTTCGCAACGAGATCGCGATCGCCGCGACCCTCACCGTCATCACGGCGCTTCGGGCGTTCGATCTCATCTTCGTCACGACCCAGGGTGGCCCGGGTGAGAGCACGTTGACGCCATCCTTCCTCATCTACAGCCAGGCCTTCCTCGTCGGCAACGTGGGGTACGCGGCGGCTCTCGCAGTCGTCCTGGCGGGCATCGTCTTCGTGATCGCGGCTGGCATCAGTCGCCTGCTGGAAAGCCGCGGGGGCTGAGCCGGTGGCATCCAAGGGGATCAGCACGCGTCTCGATCGCGTGGCCACATCGGGAGTGCTCTGGCTCCTCGCAGCATTCACGCTCCTGCCGCTCCTACTGATCGTGATCGGCTCGATCACGCCGTCCGGCGATCTGGTGACGGGCTTCTCCGTGCCATCCACGATCACGGGAGCGAACTTCCGACACGCGTGGACCTCAGGTCAGTTCGCCACGCACCTGAAGGTCAGCGCGATCGTCACGACCAGCATCGTGGCCATCTCGGCGCTCGGCTCGATCATGGCCGGGTTCGCGTTGGGGGCGCTTCGAACGCCGGTCCGCGGGTGGCTCGCACTGCTCTTCATCGTCGGTATCGTCGTGCCGTACGAGGCGCTGATCATCCCGCTCTACTACCAGCTGCGCTCATACGGACTCACCGACACCTACTGGGCATTGATCCTCCCCCAGAGCGCCCTCTCTCTCGCGTTCGGCGTCTACTGGATGCGCGGGTTCTTCCGCAGCATCCCGAGGAGCTTTCTCGAGACGGCGTGGATCGAAGGCGCGTCCTCGTGGCGTCTCCTGTGGGAGATCCTGGTGCCGCTCGCGCGGCCTGCCATCGCGACGATGGTCATCCTGAGCTTCATGTGGAACTGGAACGAGTTCCTGCTCCCGGTCGTGATGATCTCCGACTCCGATCACGCGACGGCACCGCTCGCACTCGCGAACTTCCAGGGCCGATTCGATGTCAACATCGCCGAGCTGACGGCCGCGGCCATCATCGTCGCCGTGCCGATCATCGTGCTGTACGTCGTCCTGCAGCGGCAGTTCCTCGCCGCGTTCGTCAAGGGCTCGCGCGTTGATTGACAGCCGCTCCGCGTCGACACATGCCCTCGAGGGATGACAGCCATGCCGCGCAATCCGACCGTGATCATCACCGGGCCCCGTCAGGTCGGGCTCCGCGACGAACCGATCCCCAGTCCCGGCGAGGGCGAGGTGCTCGTCGAGACGATCTGCTCCGGCATCAGCGCCGGCACCGAGCTGAACGTGTACCGGGGAGTCGCGCCCCAGTGGCGGCGGCGCCAGGACCGGGAGTCCCACCTGTTCGTCCCCGGCGAGCCGGAGTGGACGTATCCACTGGTCTACGGCTATGCCAACGTCGGGACGGTCGCGGCCGCCGGGCCTGGCGTTCGAGGGTCGCTGGTCGGTGAGACGGTCTTCAGCTATCAACCGCACCGCGCCTGGAACGTGGTCGCGGAACAGGGCCTGGTCCGGCTGCCCCCGCTGGCCGACGTCCGCCGCGGTGTCTTCTACGCGAATCTGACGACGGCGCTGAACGGCGTGCTCGACGCCCACCCGAACCTCGGCGACGTCGTCGTCGTCTCGGGGCTCGGGGTGGTCGGCCTGCTCGTCACCCGCTTGCTGCGGCGTGCCGGCGCAGGCGTCGTGATCGGCGTCGACGACGTTGCGCTACGCCGCGAGCTCGCGCTCGAGGCGGGCGCGACGACCGTGCTGCAGCCGTCCGACGGCGTACCCGAAGCCGTGCTCGAGCACACGGGCGGGCGTGGAGCCGACATCGTGATCGACGCATCGGGGGCGGCTCCGGCGCTCAACGCCGCGATCCGCTCGGTCGGCGTCGACGGCCTCGTGATCGCGCTCTCGTGGTACGGCGGCGCGATCGACGCGTTGGAGCTCGGGGCGGAGTTCCACCACAACCGCGTTCGCATCCACTCGTCGCAGGTCGGGAACGTGAGCCCCGAGCTCGGGCGGCTGTGGTCGGTCGAGCGACGCAACGCGCTCAGCCTTGCGCTCCTGGCCGAGCTTCCGCTCGAGCGCTACATCACGCACGAGTTCGCACCCGAGGCCGCCGACGGACGCGTACGGAAGCCTGGATCGCCGGGAGCCCGACGTGCTGCAGTGCGTCTTCACCTTCGGCGAGGGCACGGTCGGCGAGCATGCTTGAGCTCTCCGCCTGCATCGAGTGGCTGTTCAGCGAGGCGGGCGACGACTTCGAGCCACGCATTCGCGCCGCACGGGCCGCGGGTATCCCGGCGGTGGAGTTCTGGGGCTGGCGCAACCACGACATCGAGCGGATCGCCCGCGTGCTGGGCGAGACCGGCCTGGAGGTATCGGCCTTCGCCGTCGACCCCGCGGTTCCGCTGGCCGATCCCTCAGCCGGCGATGCGGTCGTGGCGGCCGTCGCCGAGTCGGCGGACACGGCCGCCCGATTGGGCTGTCGCAATCTCATCGTCGTGTCGGGGGATCGCGACGAGCGCCTGCCCGCCGCCGCGCAGCGCGCGGCGATGGTTGCTTCGCTACTTCGCGCAGCGCCCGTGGCTGCCGCCCGAGGCGTCACTCTCCTGCTCGAGCCGCTCAATACGCGCGTCGACCACGTCGGCACGTTCCTCGACTCGACCGACGACGGATTCGCGATCGTCGACGAGGTCGGCGCGAGCAACGTGAAGCTGCTCTTCGACCTCTACCACGCGGTCGTGATGGGCGAGTGCATGGAGGACGTGCTCGGATCCCGGCTGTCCGACGTCGGGCATATCCACGTCGCCGATGCGCCGGGCCGCCACGAGCCCGGGACGGGCACGATCGACTGGATGGCCGCCTTCACGTGGCTTGCCGAGCACGGCTACCACGGCCGCATCGGGCTCGAATACGAGCCCGCGGCGTCGACGGAAGAAACGCTCGCGGCTGTCCGCCGCTTTCTGCCGGCACGCTGACGCGCCCCGGGGACTTGACGGGTCGGGGGGCGCAGTGCATCCTTTCGAGGACTGCTCAGCAGACCAGTTGTCAGAGGGGGATATGCCATGACAGACCATGCACCGAAGGGCACGCTCGTACGGTCGTACAGCACCGACTTCGAGCGCGACGAGGATCCGATCTCCGAGGGCGGCATGTGGCTCAACGGCCGCAAGGACGGCATCGACTGGATCGACGTCATCTCGAAGAACGGCGAGTGCTTCGGCGCCGTCAGCCGCATGGGCGCGCCCGAGCGGCGCGCGGAGCAGGGAAACCTCGAGGCGACCGACGAGGAGACGCCGGCCGGTGACTACGACGATCCCACCGCAGTCCTCACGGGCGACTGGGGACCGAACCAGCACGGGAAGGCGACGGTCTTCATCAGGAACCCGACCGAGGAGTACTTCCAGGAAGTCCAGTTCCGCCTGCGCCACACGTTGGTCCCGCACAGCTGCACCGGCTACGAGGTGTTCTGGCGCTGCTTCAAGGGCGAGGCGAGCTACGCGGAGATCGTTCGCTGGGACGGCGCGATCGGGAACTGGAAGTCGCTGCAGCGCCGCACCGGTCCGGAGGTCGGGATCGTGGATGGCGACGAGGTCGAGGCCACGATCATCGGCAACGTCCTCAAGGGCTACATCAACGGTGTGGAGGTCATCAGCGCCGTCGACGCCACCTATCCCACAGGCGCGCCGGGCGTCGGCTTCAACTTCGGCGTCGGAAACACCAACGTCGACCACGGGCTGGCGCATTTCGAGGTCGACACCTACGACGACTGAGCGCGCGCGACCGGGCCGCTACATCGCGCCGACGGCGCGGTAGCGCCGGGCGAGCTCTTCGATGTGCTCGCGCATCAACCTGGCCGCGCGCTCGGCGTCCCGGTCGCGAACGGCTTCGAAAAGGCCCCGATTCTCCTGCAGGTCCCATTCGCCAAAACCTTCGAGCCGGTAGACGCGAGGGCCGCGCTCGACCATGAGCGTGACGAACGACTGGATCATCGCGCGCAGGACCTCGTTGTGCGCGGCGTCGGCGAGCAGGAGGTTGAAGGACGCGGCGGTCTCGACGATCGCATCGATCTCGCCGCCGAGACGCGACTCCTGGACGACGAGTGCGGTGGCCATCGTCGCGAGGTCGTCGTCGGTGCGGCGCTTGGCAGCCAGGCGCGCGACCTCCACTTCGACGATCAGGCGCGCCTCGATGAACTCGTTCGTGACACCTCGCTCGAGCGCGGAGGCGATGGCCGACGACTCGCTCGTCGGTGGCGGTTCGCGCGAGACGAACACTCCCTGGCCGTGACGGATCTCGACGATGCCCAGCATGGCGAGGCCATTGAGGGCCTCCCTCACCGTCGAGCGACCGACGCCGAGATCCTTCGTCAGCTCCCGCTCGGAGGGGACCTTCGTTCCCGGCGGCAAGTCCCGCACGCCGGCCAGCAACGCGTCCGCAACGGTCTCACTGAGCTTTCGTCGAGGTGCCGGGGAGAGCTCGAGCTTGGCATCCGACGCGGGCATTCCCGCAGGCTAGACCAGCCTCGCGGAGCAGCGGAGCAGCGGCAGGAGCATGTCGCTGCCGTATCCGGGTCGTACGCGAGCGGTTGATACACAACCCCCATGGATGATTCGCAGATCGACCAGGCGGCATTCGCGAAGGCGGCGGAGCTGCTCGGCGGGCCGCTCACGCTCCCGCTGGGAGCAGGTGAGCCGCCCGTGGGCGAGGACTTTCGCCGGCTCGCGACCAGGCACACCTTCGGCGACTCCTGGAGTCGCGCCGGACTCGATGTCCGCAGCCGCGCGCTCGTGTCCGTCACCATCGCGGCGACACTCGGCACCCGGGAACCGTTGCGCGGGCAGCTTCGGATCGCACTGCGCAACGGCGTGACCAGGGCCGAGATCGTGGAGTTGTTCATCCACGTGGAGGCGTACGCGGGCGCGGCGCGTGCATTCGACAGCTACCAGGTGGCGCTGGAGGTGTTCGCCGAGAATGAGGATGATTGACGGACGCCTTCCGCATCTCACGAGCGCCAGTCGACGTCACGCTCGGGCAACACTGCGGGTGCAGGCGATGACCTTCAAGGTCAGTCACGACCTCGAGGCCGCAGAGCACGCCGGCCGAGGCGGCGGGCGCGAAGCCGGGTCCGGGCCGGAGGCGCCCGGCCCCGCTCGAGCACTTGCGCAGGCGGCGGCGCCTGCGTACGCTCGCGGCTCGAACGGAGGCTGAGGAGCGCGCGGTATGGCGGCACGTGAGTTCGTGGGAGCGGCGAGGCCGGCGCGCACGGAACGCATCTCGGCGGCAGATGCCGCGGCGCTCGTCCGCTCCGGCGACTGGGTCGAGTATGGCGCGGGCATGGGCCAGCCGGACGTGTTCGACAGCGCGCTCGCCGAGCGCGTCGACGAGCTCGAGGATGTGAAGATCCGCGCGTGCCTGACGCTGCGGCCGCGCGCGGTGCTCGAGGCCGACCCTGGCCGCGAGCACTTCCACTGGTTCAACTGGCACTACACCGGCTACGACCGCGCGAAGGGCGACGTCGGTTGCGCCAACTACATCCCGTGCAACCTCGGCGAGATCCCGGACTACTACCGGCGTTTCATCGACCCACCTGAGATCGCCGTGATCAAGGTTTGCCCGAAGGACGAACACGGCTTCTACAACTTCAGCCTCGCCACTCTCTGGCAACGCGCCATCATGGAGCGCGCCAAGATCGTCGTCGTCGAGGAGTCTGCCGGGTTGCCCTATCTCGACGGCCTCGAAAACGCGATGCACGAGAGCGAGGTCGACTACGTCATCGACGGCGGCGGCGACGCTGCGCCCGAGATCCCGAATCCGCCTCCCACCGACATCGACCGTGCCGTGGCGCAGCTGATCGCGGCCGAGATCGAGGATGGCAGCTGCCTGCAGATCGGCATCGGCGCGATGCCGAACGCCGTCTGCTCGCTGCTGCTCGAGAGCGGCGTGCGCGACCTGGGGATCCATACAGAGATGCTCACAGACGGCATCATCGACCTCTACCGGGCCGGCGTGGTCACCGGCGCCCGCAAGAAGCTCTACCCCGGCAAGATCGTCTGCACCTTCGGGGTCGGGACGCGGGCGCAGTACGAGACGGCCGATCGCAACCCAGACTTCCTCTGCCACGCCGTCGACCTGGTCAACCAGCCGCACATCGTGATGCAGAACGAACGCGTGGTGTCGATCAACAACACGACGCAGATGGATCTGCAAGGCCAGGCCGCCAGCGAGTCGGCCGGCCACCGCCACATCAGCGGCACGGGCGGGCAGGCCCAGTTCATACGCGGCGCCTACGCTTCGGCGGGCGGCAAGTCGTTCATCTGCATGTCGTCCACCTACGAGCGGCGTGGCGCGCGCGCGAGCCGCATCGTCGTCGACCTCACGCCCGGCAACGTCGTCACCGCCACGCGCTCCGACATCATGTACGTCGTCACCGAGCACGGGATCGTCAACCTCAAGGGCAAGTCCGTCCCCCAGCGCGTCCAGGCGATGATCTCGATCGCTCACCCGGACTTCCGCGACGAGCTCGAACGCGAGGCACGCGAGCACGGCCTGATCCCCAAGGGCTTCTTCTAACTCCCACGCCAAGGCCCGCAGCCGCACCACTATGCCCCCGGGAGGACTCGAACCTCCGACACACGGTTTAGGAAACCGTTGCTCTATCCCCTGAGCTACGAGGGCGTGCGAGGGAAAACTAGGTGCCGGAGCCGTCGGGGGAGCGGTTACCCGCCGATGTGGGACATCTCGACGTGCTCGCGCGGCGCGGTATCGGCCGTCCTGATCTCGGAGTAGCGGTCGGAGCGGCGGTTCCAGACGCTCGCGATCGACGCGCGCAGCTCCTCGTCGGTCGCCCCTCCACGCAGGATCTCGCGCAGGTCATGCCCCTTCGCTGCGAAGAGGCACGTGAACAGCTGGCCCTCGGCGGAGAGGCGCGCTCGCGTGCAGCCTCCGCAGAACGGCTGCGTCACGGAGGCGATGACGCCGATCTCGCCCGTGCCGTCGCGGTAGCGGAAGCGGTTTGCGACCTCTCCCGGGTAGCTCGGGGCGACGGGATCGAGCGGGTGCTCGGCGCCGATGAGCTCGACGATCTCGGCGGCGGGCACGACGTCCTCGAGCTGCCAGCCGTTCGTCGTGCCGACGTCCATGTACTCGATGAAGCGCAGGATCGTTCCCGGTCGCTCGCGGAAGAACTGCGCCATCGGCAGCACGTCGGCGTCGTTCAGCCCCCGCTTCACGACCATGTTGACCTTGACGGGCGCGAGTCCGGCGGCCAGCGCAGCGTCGATGCCCTCGAGCACGCGCTCGACGGGGAACGAGACGTCGTTGACCGCCTGGAACGTCTCGTTGTCGAGCGAGTCGAGCGAGACGGTCACCCGCTTCAGACCGGCATCGGCGAGGCTCTGGGCCTTCCGGGCGAGCAGCGCGCCGTTCGTGGTGAGCGCGATGTCGGAGATGCCGTCGATCGTCACGAGGCGCTCCACGAGACGCTCGAGCTCGCGTCGCAGCAGCGGTTCGCCGCCCGTCAGGCGGATCTTCTCGACGCCGTTCGCCGCGAACGCCGACGCGACGCGCTCGATCTCCTCGAACGTGAGCAGTGCAGCACGGTCGAGGAACTGGAAGTCCTTGCCGAACACCTCGCGCGGCATGCAGTAGACGCAGCGGAAGTTGCAGCGGTCGGTGACCGAGATGCGGAGGTCGCGGAGACGGCGTCCGAACAGGTCGATGGGCTGTGCGGTCACGAGAGCATGGTAACCGGGCGCCTGTTCCAGAAACGTCGAGGGCTCGGGTACGCTGACCTCGGTGGCAATCAGCGCCCCCATCCCGACGCGGCTGCGCCGGGGCGTCGCGCGCGCGCTGCCCGGCGATCGAGCCGGGTTCGCCCGCCTCTCCGGCGTCCTCGTGCTCGCGATGTACCTGAACGTCGCCTCAGGCGCGTTCGTCCGCCTCAGCGGGTCGGGCCTCGGCTGCCCGGACTGGCCGCTCTGCCACGGCGGGCCGGTTCCGCCGGCGCAGTACCACGCGGTGATCGAGTTCTCGAACCGGGCGATCGCACTCGCTGGGATCCTCGCCGCGCTGCTGACCTACTGGGTGTCGCGAACGCTCGCCGATCGCGTCGGGCGCTGGCTCTGCCTGGCCGTCGCGATCGGCACGCTGTTCCAGATCCCGCTCGGAGCGATCACGGTGCTGACCGACCTCAATCCGTACTTCGTGATGAGCCACTTCCTGCTCGCGATCAGCGTGCTCGGGCTGTCGAGCGTCGGCTGGGCGCGCGCGACGCTTCCGAACGACGGATTCGTCGCCGGCGGCCGGCTCTCGCTGCTCGCGTTCGGCACGGCCGCGCTCGGGCTGGCGCTGATCGTGTCGGGCGCGTTCTCGACCGCGGCAGGGCCCCACTCGGGCGGCGCCGACATCCGCCGCGTGGGCAACCTGCTCGATACGACGTACGTCCACGTCCGCGTCGCGACCGCCTTCGCGATCGCCGTCGTCGTGCTGCTACTGGCGCTCTGGCGTCGCGAGCCGCAGCCTGCGCGCCTCGGACGACTCACGGTCGCCCTGCTCGTGCTGCTTCCGCTGCAGGCCGCGATCGGCGAGTACCAGTGGCACAACCACCTGCCGTGGGGCGTCGTGCTCGCACATGTCTCAGTCGCCGGCCTGGTATGGGTGGCGATCGTCTTCCTCGTCACGCGCGTCGTCGCGCGTCGAGCGGTAGTGAGCGTAGATGCGGTCGCCGTCGCTTCCGCGACCAGCTGACGTCTCGACCACGTAGACGGGCCGAGCGCAACGGGCGACGTCCTGGTCGAGCGCCTCGAAGAACTGCTGCTCGTCCGGCGAGCCGACCGTAGGCAGCACGGGATCGACGAGCAGGATCGCCTCGGCCGTCTCGGCGTACACGCTCCAGCGCCCCGGCTCGACGCTCCAGCGCCACAGACCTTCCGAGAGCCGCTCGACCTCCACGACCCGGATGATCGCAGGCGGGCACCGCGTTACGATCGCGCCCGTGCAGCTCGAAGTCGTCCAGGGCGACATCACGCGCGAGCACGTCGACGCGATCGTGAACGCCGCAAACGAGAGCCTGCTCGGCGGAGGCGGCGTCGACGGCGCGATCCACCGCGCAGGGGGCCCTGCCATCCTCGAGGAGTGCCAGGCGCTCGGCGGGTGTGCAACCGGCGACGTGAAGGCGACGGGTGGCGGCAACCTCGCCGCGCAGTACGTCCTCCACGCGGTCGGACCCGTCTGGCGCGGCGGGACGTACGGCGAGGCAGGCCTGCTCGCCTCCTGTCATCGCCGGGCACTCGAGCTGGCACGGGAGCTCGGCTGCAGGTCGGTTGCCTTTCCCGCGATCTCGACGGGCGTCTACGGCTACCCGGTCGATCGCGCGGCGATCGTCGCGCTCGCGACGATCCGGGAGCACGCACGACCGCCGGTCGAGCTGGTGCGCGTGGTCTGCTTCTCGGCGCCGAGCCTGCAGGCATTCGAGGCGGCGCGAGCCGACCTGGGGATACCCTAGGCCGATGCCCGCTCCCGAGCGTTTCCGCGCCGTCGTCGTCGACCACGAGCGAAACGAGCCCGCGGCCGTGCGCGACTTCCCATCGGCGGAGCTCACAGGCGAGCTGCTGCTCGAGGTGTCGTGGTCGTCGCTGAACTACAAGGACGGACTCGCGGCCCGTGCCTGACGGCAAGGTCGCACGCTCGTCGCCGCTCGTGCTCGGAGTCGATCATGTGGGCGTGGTGCGCGAGTCGAGCGACGCGCGATTCGCCGAGGGCGACACGGTGATCGCGCACGGCCACGATCTCGGGGTCTCGCACCACGGTGGTCTCGCCGAGTGGTCGCGTGTCCCTGGTGACTGGGCGGTGCCTCTGCCTGCCGGCCTCTCGCCGCGAGAGACGATGATCCTCGGCACCGCCGGGTACACCGCAGGTGCGAGCGTGCTCGCGCTCGAGCGACACGGGTTGACACCCGACGACGGGCCGGTGCTGGTGACCGGTGCGACCGGCGGCGTCGGCTCGTCAGCCGTCGCGATGCTCGCCGCCCACGGGTACACGGTGCACGCGTCGACCGGCAAGGTAGAGGCGACAGACTGGCTGCGCGGACTCGGGGCGAGCGAGGTGATCGACCGCGAAGCCGTGACGAGCCACGGGGCGCGTCCGCTGTCGAAGCAACTCTGGGCGGCGGTCGTGGACAGCGTGGGCGGTGCGACGCTCGCGGGCGCGCTCGCAGCGACGCGCTACGGCGGTGCCGTCGCGGCCTCGGGCGTCACCGGCGGCGCCAGCGTCCCGACGACCGTGATGCCATTCATCCTGCGCAACGTCGCGTTGCTCGGCATCGACTCGTCCGCGACGCCGACTGCTCCCAGGCTCGCCATCTGGGAGCGCGTTGCGACCGATCTGCGCCCCGCCGACCTCGAGAAGCTGGTCGCACGGGAGATCGGGCTCACCGAGGTCGTCGACGCGCTCGCCGAGCTGCTCGCCGGGAACGCGCGCGGACGCTTCGTCGTACGCGTGAACGCCCCGGGCAAGGAGTGACCATGAGAGCCTTTACCCTCGACAGCTTCGACGCGCCTCCGTCCGTCCGCGACGACATGCCGGCGCCGGCGCCCGGCGCCGACCAGGTGCTGGTGCGCGTCCACGCATCCTCGGTCAACCCGGCCGATGCGGCCGTCGTCGCCGGGCAGCTGAGCGGCATGGCCGAGCACGTGTTCCCCGTGGTGATCGGCCGCGACTTCGCCGGTACGGTCGAGCAGGTCGGCTCCGCCGTCACCCGCTACACCGCGGGCGAGTACGTGTACGGCTTCCTGCCGCTCACCAACCCTGTCGTGCACGACGGCGCCTGGGCCGAGCTGATCGTCACGCCCGAGGACAACTTCGTCGGGCCTGCGCCGTGGTCGATCGATCTGGCGGCAGCCGGCGCCTCGCCGCTGACCGGCATCACCGCCCTCGCCCTGGTCGACGCGCTCGAGCTCGGCGAGGGCGACAGCGTGCTCGTCGTCGGCGCGACCGGCGGCGTCGGCAGCTTCGCCGTCCAGCTTGCGGTACACGCAGGTGCCACGGTCATCGCTCCCGGGCTCGCCGAGGACGCGGACTACCTGCGCGGTCTCGGCGTCCACGAGGTGCTCGACCGCGGTGGCGATGTCGCCGCCGCCGTGCGGCGGGCCCACCCGGAGGGTGTCGAGGCCGTGCTCGACCTCGTGTCGTACTCCGGCGACGACTTCGACGCGTACGCCGCTGCGCTCAGGCCGGGTGGTCGCGGCGCCTCACCGCTGTCGGCGGCCGGCGACGGCCCGGGGCGCTCGAACATCATGGCCGTTTCGAGCCCGGAAAACCTCGAGCGCGTGGCCCGACTCCTGGACGACGGCACCCTCACGGTGCACATCGAGCAGCGCTACGACCTCGATCAGGCCGGCGACGCGCTGCAGGCCCTGGGCAGCTCCCACACCCGGGGCAAGCTCGGCATCCAGATCAGCTGAGCAGAAGATTCACGCGACCGGGACGCGACCGGCGGCGATCCGGTCGAGGGCGCGCTCGAGCGACTGGCTGTGCGCCACCCCGAGCCGCTCGTCCTCGAGCAGCGCCTGGAGCAGCACCGTGACGCTGGCGCGATGCTCACTCGCATCGGCGTCACCGAACAGGGCGGCGTCGGCCGCCTCGCGAAGGAGCTCGAGCTCACGCTCGGTGAGCGAAGGAGCGGCGGTAGCAACGAGCGCGATGTAGCGCCGGTAGGCGTTGGAGCGACGGGCGTCCATGGGACCCTCCTCACGGCCGATCGGGCTTGCGGACCTCCTCATGATGCGCCGCCGGTCGGACGACACCTGCCCGCGGGCTCAGCGGCGGAGCTCGCGGCGCAGGGCGAAACGCAGGCCCGACCACGTGTCGTCGATCGCGGCGACCTTGATGTCGACCCATCCGGTAGGCAGCACGACCTCGCGCAGGACGTTCTCGGTGACGTCCGTCGGCACACCCGAGGCGCGCTTCGGCCACGAGATCCAGAGCGTGCCGTCCTGGGGGAGATTGCGGAGCGCGGCTGGCAATCGCCGTTCGAGCTCGCGTCGGGTCGCGACGAACAGCCACACGGCATCGAGCGTGCCTGCAAGGCGGCGCACGATCGACAGCCCGTCGGGAAGATCGCCGAGCAGCGCCTCGACCCGCTCGGGACCGCCGAGCACGGCGACGCGCCAACCGGGCGCGAACCCGAGCTTGCGCACGAGCGGCGTGCCCGAGTAGCCAGCCGCCATGGCCGCGGGGTCAGACCTTCTTCATGCCGTGCACCGGACGCCCCAGCGCCTGCCACTGGAAGAGCGTCATGCACGGGAGGTTGTCGTCGTACTGCACGATGCGCGGGTTGCGCTTGATCTTCTGACACGCCGCGGCGATCTGGAGCAGGTCGTCTCGCTCGGGCGCCACGATCACGTGATGGGCGCCCGTCACGTACTCGAACTCGACCGAGCAGGCGGGACAGGGCCAGGGATCGGTACGGATCGCGTACCAGTCGCCGTCATCGGAGTCGACGCCCTCGAAGGACTCGATCTCCTCCTCGTCCCAGACGACGGGCGACTCGGGTAGGACGACACGACCGGGCTGCTCCACGAGGCAATCCTAGCTCCGCAGAGCAGCCCGGCCGACGCTCACTCGTACGCGAGTGCCTCGAGCACCTTGATGCGCGATGCCCGCCGGGCGGGCAGGATCGCCGCGAGCACGCCGACGAGCGCGGAGACGATCAGGAAGATGACCAGCTGGAGCCAGGGCACCGAGAACTGGATGCCCTGGTTCTCGAGCCCCTTCGCCATCACCCAGCCGAAGAACAGCCCGACGATCGTGCCGAGGATCCCGCCGATCACCGACGTGATGACGCTCTCGTAGCGCACCATCCGCCTCGTCTGGCGTCTGCTCAGCCCGATCGCCCGGAGCATCCCGATCTCGCGCGTGCGCTCGAAGATCGAGAGCACGAGGGAGTTCACGATCCCGAAGATCGAGATGATCACGCTGATCGCGAGCAGCGCGTAGAGCAGCGCGATGATCGGGTTCAGGGCATCGAGCTGCGACGACACGAACTGGTCGCGCGTCTTGATCTCGGCGATGGGGTAGGTCTTCGAGAGGGTCTTCTGCACGTTTGCAACGACATCGGTCGGGTTCTTGCCCGAGGCCGTCTGACCGAGCACGTTGATCGGATCGCGGTTGGTCGAGATCTCGCCGAACCCCGCCGGTGTCATGACGAAGCCGGTGAATGGCGAGTTGTTGCCGTCGTACGTGCCCCGGACGACGTACGTCGCACGCTTGCCGGCGCGGGTCTCGAGCTTCACCGGGCTCCCCAGGTGGAGGTGCGCCGACCTCGCGACATCGGTGTCGACGATGACTCCCGAGCGACCGAGCTTGGCGTACGTCGCGTCCGATCCCTGCTTCCAGGGGAGCTTCCAGACCTTCCCGAACGTCGTCGGGTCGATCGACGAGATCGAGTGGGTCCCGCCCCCGACGATGCGCGCTCGGTCGCTGATCAGAGGCGAGACGACCGCCATGTCCTTGTCGGCGGCGATCACCTTCGTGACGCCGGCGGGCATGGGCAGGAACGTCGAGCTCTGCGCGACGACGTTGCCGCGAAGCGAGCCGACGACGGTGGCCCGGAACCCGTCCTTGAGGCCCTGGGTGAACACCGCGACGAACACGATCAGGCCGAGCCCGATCATCAGCGCGGCGGCCGTCCGGGCCGTGCGGGCCGGGTTTCGCATCGCGTTCTCGCGAGCGAGCCGTCCGGTCGTCCCCGCGATCCGCTCGATCGGCCAGCCGAGCACGCGCGTGACCGGACGTACGACGAAGCGAGCGAGCATCGCGACCGCGACGAACACGAGCAGCGCGCCGATGCCCATCCCGATCAGTCGATGACCCGACGCTCCCGGAGCCCGAGAAGCCCTGCACGATCAGCAGCACGCCGACGAGCCCGATCAGGACGGCGAACACCGGCGTGTAGCGGGCGAAGCGACCGCGTGGCAGCACGGCACCCTCGCGAAGCGCGGCGATCGGAGGGATCTTCGTCGCGCGACGCGCAGGTCCGAGCGACGCCACGACGGTCACGCCGACGCCGACGATCAGGGCGAGCACGACCGTCCGCACCGCGAGCGAGGGCGAGGTCGTCGGGATCCCGATGCCGAGCGCGCGGAACGCCGCGTTGATGCCCGCGGCGACGAGATAGCCGCCCGCAAGTCCGAGGATCGATGACAGGAGGCCGATCACCAGCGCCTCCAGCGTGACGGCCCGCAGCACCTGACGCCGGCTGGCGCCGAGCGTCCGGAGCATCGCGAACTCGCGCAGGCGCTGCGCGACCGTGATCGAGAACGTGTTGAAGATGATGAACGCGCCGACGAACACCGCGATCACGCCGAACGCGAGCAGCGCCGGCGTCAGGAAGCTGTCGATCTGCTTGTTGACGTCTCCGGCGCTGTCGGAGGCGTCCTTGACCCCGGTCTTCACCTCGATCTGCGGCGAGCCGACGGCCGCACGCACCCGGTTCGCCAGCTCCTGCTGCGAGACGCCCTGGTCCGCGGCCACCCGGATCTCGCTGAGCTGCCCCTCCTTGCCGAACCAGCCCTGGATGGTCGCGAGAGGGGCGCTCATGATGCGACGCGCCCCCGACCGACGCGGGGAACTTGATGATCCCCGAGACGCGAGCGGGGTGCAGCCCGGTCGACGTCGCGACCTGGACCAGCTGGCCGACCTTCAGGTGCTTGCGGTCCGCGAGCCGCTGATCGACGGCGAGATCGGGCACCGGACCTGTCTTGCTCGCGAAGCGACCCTCGAGGAGCTTGCTGACGCGGAAGTCCGGCGCCGCGGACGCGAGGATCGGCGGAGCTCCGCCGGTCGGCTTCACGAGCTTGCCGTCGACGACGAGGAAGCCGCTCTCGGTGATCTCCCCGTCGGCCGCGCGCACGCCCGGCACCTGCCTGCACGCGCGCGACGAGCGACTCGGGCACGTACAGCGGGACGTCGTTCGCGTTGTTCTCGGAGCCGAATGCAGGGCTCGGCTTGACGACCGCGTCGGTGCCCTTGTTCGCGGCCTGGAAGATGTTGTCGAACGCGCCCGAGATCTGATCGGTCAGGACGAAGGTGCCGGAGATCATCGCGACGCCGAGCACGATCGCGATCGCGGTCAGAACCGAGCGGAGCTTGCGGGTCAGAAGCCCGCGGATGACGAGCGCTCCCACGCCTACTCCAGCGTCTTCATCTGGTCGAGGATCTCATCGGACGTGAGCTGGCCCGCATCGCGCGAGATCAGACCGTCGGTCAGGAAGAGCACGCGGTCCGCGATCGCGGCGGCGCGCGGATCGTGCGTGACCATCACGATCGTCTGGCCGAACTCGTCCGCCGCCCGCCGCAGGAGCGCGAGGATGTCCGTGCTCGTCTTCGAGTCGAGGTTGCCGGTCGGCTCGTCGGCGAAGACCACGGCGGGCTTGGACAGCAGTGCCCGCGCGATCGCCACGCGCTGCTGCTGACCGCCCGAGAGCTCGGACGGCCGGTGCGTGCGCCGGTCCATCAGACCGACGGCCTCGAGCAGCTGACGCTCCCACTCCGGATCGGGCTTGTTCCCGGCGATCGACAGCGGCAGCTCGATGTTCTCCTGCGCGGTCAGCACCGGCAGGAGATTGAAGAACTGGAAGACGAACCCGACCTTGTCGCGGCGCAGCCGGGTGAGCTCCTTGTCGTGCAGTCCGATGATCTCCGTGCCATCGATCTTGACCGAGCCCGTGGTCGGCTGGTCGAGACCGGCGAGGATGTGCATGAACGTCGACTTCCCCGAGCCTGACGGTCCCATGATCGCCGAGAACTGGCCCTTCGGGAACTCGGCCGAGACTCCGCGCAGCGCATCGACGCAGGCGTCTCCCTCGCCGTAGCGGCGTGTGACGTCCTTCGCCACGACGACGGGAGGACCGGGCGCCGTCTCGGCTGCTGGTGGGCTTGTTATCACTGGTTGTTCGGACATTGGGTCGCTACCTCGCATCGCTCGTGAGCTACGAGGGTAGTGGCGACCTCGCGAGATCACCAAATGAACCTGCCGGAATGACCCATCTCTTCACATCTCCGGGACTGGTACCTGCTACATTCCGACTAACGGGGGCCGGCGAAGGTCGGACCCACCGTGCTCGCGCGGCGCGCCTTGGAGAGGGAAGGGACGCCGTGCCACTGCTCACACTGAGCGCGGATCGCTAGCAAGGAGCGCCCGCCCCGTGCGCGATGCCTCGGTTCCGGCAGAGACGGAACCCGCACACGACAACCTCGAGTCTGCTGCCGCTGTGGTCGCCGCGTGGTGCGGTGAGTCGCTGCTGCACGCCGGCGAGGACCCCGAACGCGCGCTCGCGCCCGGAACGGCGCGGCGAGGCGCGCTGGACGCTGCCCTGCGCGAGATCGACAGCGGCCTCGATCGCCCGAGCCCCGACTTCCGCAGGCGCTTCGCGCTCATGCTCGGGCTGGAGCGCATCCTCTCGGAGCCGACCCCGGCGCTCGCATCCGGGCTCACGCTGCGAGCCCACCAGGTCGACGCCCTCGCGGGCATGCTCGCCGCCCTGATCGGCGACTTCGAGCGCGGCGAGGAGGACGACCAGGACGACGAGTCCGACGACGAGGCGGACGCCGACGACGTCGATGTCGACGCCGATGAGATCGAGGACGAGGCAGAGGACGAGCGACGAGGACGCCGAGTCCGTCACCGACCCGGATGAAACAGCCGATCCCGACGATCTCGCCGAGCGACGCTGCGGAGCCCGCCGAGGTGGCGGCGCCCGATCCCGGCGCGCGCCGGCGCTACCGCTTCAAGCATCCGACGGCATCGGGCAAGACCGTAGCCGCCGCCGGGCTTCGTCGATGCCTGCCGCACGGCCGGCGTGCTGATCCTGACGCATCGCCGGCTGCTCGTCGACCAGTTCCAGCGCGACCTGCGCGAGCAGGGATACGGCCCGCGCCTGTGGGCCGCGATCGACCGCGGCCGGCGCATCCCCGAGCCGCCGCCCGTCACGGTCGAGACGTACGCGTGGTTCATCAAGCACCACCAGGACCTCGACCCGGACGCCTACGCCGTCGTGCTCTGCGACGAGGCCCACACGGCGCTCGGCGAGCGAACCAGCGCGAGCATCCGCCGCTTCTCGAAGCCGACGTACATCGGCATGACCGCGACGGACCAGCTGCTGCAGAAGCACGTCAGCGATGTCTTCCCCGCCGAGATCGCCGACTTCCCGCTCGCCGATGCCGTGCGGCGCGGCGTCGTCGCGCCGCTCCGCTGCCTGCGGGTCCGCCCCGGCGCATCGCTGCGCAACGTCCCCGTGGTCGGCGGCGACTTCGACCAGGGCCTGCTGGCAGCGGCGCTCGACCACGAGGCGCTGAACATGGCCGCCGCCGGCTACTACGCCGATCGCTTCGGCGACCGCGCGGGCATCATCTACGCGGCCGGCGTCGACCATGCCGAGAACGTGGCGCAGGCGCTGCGGGCCGCCGGGGTCAAGGCCA
The DNA here is from genome assembly GCA_963717155.1 of uncultured Actinomycetes bacterium. Taxonomy (GTDB): domain Bacteria; phylum Actinomycetota; class Thermoleophilia; order Gaiellales; family JALYLC01. Next base: position 4,242,352 of record OY970326.1, on the reverse strand, counting down.
AGGCGGTCTCCGGCAGAACACCCCCGCGCGTGCTCGCAGAGACGCTCGCGGCCTACGAGCGCGGAGAGACCAACGTGCTCGTCAACGCGCAGCTGCTGGCCGAGGGCTGGAACGCTCCGCGCGCGACGATCTGCATGCACCTCGCGCCGACCGCGAGCCGCCGCGTCTACCAGCAGCGCGTCGGCCGCGTCATGCGGCTGCACCGGCGCAAGGAGGCAGGCGTCGTCGTCGACTTCGCCGACCCGGCCGCACCCCACTCCGACCGCACGGTGACGCTGCACAGCCTGCTCGACGCCGACGTCTACCGCCCCGGCGCGCTGGTCACTCCGCGCCCTCCCCGACGCCGGCAGCGCTGGCGCAGAACCGGCCCGCCCGGTGGTGCGCGAGGTCGACTGGTTCGTGCCGGTCGCCGACGATCCGGCGCGTCGGCGCGCGGCGATCGTCGCCGACTGGAAGTCCGTCGCGGCCGACATGCTGCCTCCCGACGAGCAGGAGCTGTGGGCCGAGACCGCCGCGCGCCGCGTCGCACCGGCCGATCTGACGCGCCTCACCGCGACGCTCGCGAAGGTCTCGGAGGAGACGCGCATCGCCTTCTTCGCGACCTGCGCCGCCGAGTGCAAGCACCGCGCCCTGCGCCTCGCGGCGCTCGGCGATCTCGCCTCGCGGCACCCCGACAGCAACACGGTCGAGCGCGTCGTCCGCCTGATCGAGGCGGCGCCGACCTGGGCCGCCGACCGCGCACAGGGCGCGCGGGTGCTGCTGCTCGCACTCGGCGAGGGAGGCTTCGCCGGCTCGCTGTCGCAGCGCGTCGCCTGGACGTGGCGTCTCGCGAAGGCGTCGCGCGAGGTGCAGTTCCGGGTCGCGACCGCCGCCTCGACGCAGGCACGCGACCTGCTGCGCGCCATGGCGAGCGCGCGCGGGGAGGATCATCACGTCAAGGCCAAGCTCCTCGTGATGTCCGCGAAGCAGGCCGATCTGCCCCACGGCGCGGCGATGCTCGCAGTCGCGGTCGTGCATGACAGCACCGCGGGCCGGTTGATCGACAACGCGCGCGTCGCGCTCGGCGAGGATCCGGAGTCTCTGGCGCTCGCGCTCGCGTCGAACATCCCGGCCCAGACGGAGCGCGCTCGACCGAAGACCCGCCGGCGGCGCGTCAAGCCGCGGGCGGCCGGCACGCCGGCCGTCGTCGCCGTGAAGGCCGCGCCCGACGCGGCGGCGCCCGAGGTCGCCCCGGTCGTCGAGGACGTCGAGGTCGCCGCCGCCGAGCCCGCAGCCGAGGCCACGCCGCTCACGCAGCCGGGCGACGCGCCCCCATCGCGCTCGAAGCGCCGACGCCGGCGACGGCGCAAGCGCCGCGACGCCGAGGCTGCCACGACGGGCGATGTGACGACCCCGGACGACACCGTGGACGAGGCCGACACACGGCTCGCAGCCGGCTGAGTATGCTCGCCGACATGTTGAGGGAGGCGCCCTGCGCGGGTTGATTCTGGCTGGTGGGGCCGGCACCCGGCTCGCCCCGATCACGCACACCTCGGCGAAGCAGCTCGTCCCCGTCGGCAACAAGCCGGTCCTGTTCTTCGCGCTCGAAGCGATGCGCGATGCGGGCATCCGCGAGGTGGGGATCATCGTCGGCGACACGCAGGACGAGATCCGCGCGGCCGTCGGCGACGGCTCCGCGTTCGGCATCGAGGTGACGTACGTGCCACAGGACGCGCCGCGCGGCCTCGCGCACGCCGTCCTGATCGCCGAGGACTTCCTCGCCGGCGAGCCCTTCGTCATGTACCTCGGCGACAACCTGCTCGCCGATGGCATCACGGGACTCGTGGACGAGTTCCGCCGCGAGGCGCCCGACGCGCTGATCCTGCTGCAGCACGTCGACGACCCGCGCCAGTTCGGCATCGCCGAGCTCGACGCGGACGGCCGTGTCACACGGCTCGTCGAGAAGCCGAGCGAGCCGCGCTCCGACCTCGCACTCGTCGGCGTCTACATGTTCACGGACTCGATCTGGGAGTCGGTCAAGGCGATCTCGCCCTCCGCGCGCGGAGAGCTCGAGATCACCGACGCGATCCAGCACCTGGTCGACCGCGGACTGACGGTGCGCCCGCACGTCGTGACCGGGTGGTGGAAGGACACCGGCCGCCGCGAGGACATGCTCGACGCGAACCGCCTCGTGCTCGACACCATCGAGTCGCGCTGCGACGGCACGCTGCAGGAGGACGTCGTGCTGGAAGGTCGCGTGATCGTCGAGGAGGGAGCGGTCCTCGCGCGCTGTCTCGTCCGCGGACCCGTCATCATCGGCAAGCGCGCCCGCATCGCGGACGCGTTCATCGGGCCGTACACCTCGATCTCGGACGACGCCGTGATCGAGCACGCCGAGATCGAGTACTCGATCATCCTCGAACGGGCCCGCGTCGTGAACCTCGGGGCGCGCATGGAGAGCTCGCTCGTCGGTCGCGATGCGCTGATCACCCGCAGCGACCAGAAGCCGCGTGCGCATCGCTTCATGGTCGGCGACAGCTCGCAGATCTGGGTCCTGATGAGCGTCCCGGTCGAACACGCGCCGATCGCGGGCGTCCAGGTCGTGGAGCTGCGGAAGTTCACGGACGAGCGCGGCTGGTTCTGCGAGCTGCGGCGCGAGAGCTGGTACACCGAGCTGTCCGGTGGTCGGCCGTCGCTGCAGACCAATATCTCGTTCTCACGCGCAGGCGTGATCCGTGGCCTGCACTGGCACCGCCGCGGGCAGGACGACCTCTTCTTCTGCCCGGTGGGCAGCGCGCGGGTGGTGCTGCTCGACCGCCGTGAGGACTCACCGACCGCCGACGTCGCATGGTCGATCGACATCGACGAGGACAACTGCCGCGCGGTGTACGTTCCGGGCCAGGTCGCGCACGGCTTCGAGGCGCTGACCGACCTCGTGTTCTGCTACCACGTCACCGAGGAGTACGACCCGTCCGACCCGGACGAGCAGAACGTGCGCTGGGACGATCCGCGCGTCGTGCACCTCTGGTCGACCACGACGCCGCGCGTCTCGGCGCGGGACGCCTGATCGTGCGCGTGCTGGTCACGGGAGGCCGCGGCCAGCTCGCCGCCGAGTTCCCGGCGCTCGTCGCTCCGAGCGGAGTGCCTGGCCCCGAGCCGTGACGAGCTCGACGTGCGCGACGCCGCTGCCGTCTCGCGTGTGGTCGACGAGTTCGGACCGACGCTCGTCGTGCACGCGGCAGCCTGGACCGACGTCGACGGTGCCGAGTCGGACCCCGCCGGAGCCTTCGCGGCGAACGAGACGGGCAGCCGCAACGTGGCGCGCGCCGCGCGGGCCGTCGGGGCCGATCTCGTGGCGTACTCGACGGACTACGTGTTCGACGGCGACGCGCGCGACGGATACGTCGAGTCCGACGCGCCGGCGCCGCGCTCCGTGTACGGCGCATCGAAGCTCGCCGGCGAGGTCGCCGTGCGCGAGGAGCACCCCGACGCCTACATCGTCCGCACCGCCTGGGTCTTCGGATCGCGCGGCAAGAACTTCGTCCGGACGATGCTGCGCCTGGGCGGCCGAGCTCGACGAGCTGCGCGTCGTCGACGATCAACGCGGCAACCCGACCTACACACGGCACCTCGCCGCGGCGACGCTCGCGCTCACCGGCGCGTGCCCGCCCGGGACCTACCACCTGGCCGGCGGCGGCTCGTGCACCTGGTTCGAGCTCGCCTCGGCGATCATGACCACCGCCCGCCTGCCCGCCCGCGTCGTTCCGATCGGGAGCGACGAGCTGGCCCGTCCGGCGGCACGACCCGCGTGCTCGATCCTTCGCTCCGAGCACGCCTGCACCCCGAAGCTGCCATCGTGGCAGGAAGGTCTCGAGGCCTGCCTGCACGCGCTCTCGCAGCAGGAGGTTCCACACTGAAACGCATTCTCGTCACCGGCGGTTGTGGATTCATCGGCTCCCACTTCGTGCGCCGCATGCTCACGCGCCACCCCAGCCTCGAGGTCGTGAACCTCGACGCGCTCACCTACGCCGGGAACCCCCGCAACCTCGAGGACGTCGCCGACGATCCGCGCTACCGCTTCGTGCACGGCTCCATCGCGGATCGAGAGGCGATCGTGGACGCAGCCGACGGGGTGCGATGCGATCGTCAACTTCGCGGCCGAGACACACGTCGACCGCTCGATCCACGCCGGCGACCGAGTTCGTGACCACCAACGTGCTCGGGCCGATGGCCCTGCTCGACTGGATGCGCGAGCACGGCGGACGGCTCGTGCACGTCTCGACCGACGAGGTATACGGCGACATCGAGCCGGGCGAGGCCTCGAAGGAGGGCGACGCACTGCGTCCGTCGTCGCCGTACTCGGCGGCCAAGGCCGGCGGCGACCTGCAGGTGCTCGCCTCGGTGCGCACCTACGGCGTCGACGCGATGATCACGCGCGGCTCGAACACGTATGGGCCCTACCAGTACCCCGAGAAGATGATCCCGCTCTTCGCCACGAACCTGCTCGACGGCCAAGCGGTGCCGGTGTACGGAGACGGGCGCCAGGCACGCGACTTCATCTGGGTCGAGGATCACTGCGCCGGGATCGAGCTCGTCGCTGCATCAGGGCGCGGCGGGCGAGGTCTACAACGTCGGCGGCGGCCACGAGATCGAGAACGTCGAGACGACGCGACGCCTGCTCGAGCTGACCGGACGCGACGCGTCGCTGATCCAGCACGTCGCCGATCGCCCGGGTCACGACCGCCGCTACGCGCTCGACTGCAGCAAGCTGCGCGGGCTCGGCTGGGCCCCGGAGACGTCGTTCGCCGAGGGGCTGGAGCGAACGGTCGCGTGGTACCGCGAGCGGCGCGACTGGTGGGAGCCGATCAAGCGCGGCGACGTCTTCGAGGCCTACAGCGCGCGCCAGTACGGCGCGCGGACATGATGGAGGCCCGATGCCCGAGCTGATCGACCACGCGAGCCGCGTCGAGGCCGCCGGAACGCCTCCGAAGCTGATCGACGAGTTCGTCGGACGCGTCAACACCGGCGAGGAGCGCCTCAGCATCGCGCGAATGCGCTCGCCGATGGGCTGGATCGAGCCCGGGCAGCGTCCGGCGTTCGACGAGTACACCCTGGTCATCTCGGGCTGTCTGCGCGTCGAGCACGAGGGTGGAACGCTCGACGTGCGAGCCGATCAGGCAGTGCTCGTGCGTGCCGGGGAGTGGGCGCGGTACTCGTCGCCCGAGGCGGGTGGGGCCGAGTACGTGGCGATCTGCCTGCCGGCCTTCGCGCTCGACCTCGCGCGCCGGGACGCCGACTGAGCTGGGCGAGAGGGCTCCGGTACCCTGCTGGGGCGATGCAGGGGTCCGGTCACGCACCGCCGCGCTTCGCCGTTGCCATCCTGCTCGCCGCCGCGCTCGCGGTGTTCGCAGGACCCGCCCGCGCCGATCAGACGTTCACGTTCGTCGGGCATGGCTACGGTCACGGTGTCGGCATGCCGCAGTACGGCGCGCAGGGCTACGCCCTGGCCGGTGGCACGTACCAGCAGATCCTCGCGCTCTACTACACGGGCACCCAGATCGGCTCGACGACTCCGAACGCCCAGATCCGCGTCCTCGTCCAGCGCGCGCAGGCGAGCGTCCAGGCCTCGAGCGGCACGGGGCTCTCGGCCCACGACGAGGCCAGCGGCGCGACCGTCGCGGTCCCCTCCGCTGCCGTCGTCACGCGGGCGAACGGCACCTACACCGTGGCCTCGCCGGATGGTGTCCCGCTCGCCGCGGGCTGGGCAGGCCCCGTGCTGCTGTCGCCCGCGGGAGCGAGCCCCGTCGAGCTCGTCGGAACGGCGCTGTTCGGAGGCGCCAACCGCACGTACCGCGGAGCGATCCGGGTCGCCTCGGAGACGGGCGGGCTCGCCGCGATCAACGTCCTGTCGCTCGAGGACTACCTCCGTGGCGTCGTGCCCAGCGAGATGCCCTCGAGCTGGAAGCCGGCCGCCCTCGAGGCGCAGGCAGTCGCAGCGCGCAGCTACGCACTGGCGACGGCCGCTCCGGCGGGCGGGCTCTTCGACGAGTTCGCCGACACGCGCTCGCAGGCGTACGGCGGCATCCTCGCCGAGCGCGCCGAGACGGACGCGGCGATCGCCGCGACCGCGGGACAGATCCTCACGTACGGGGGAAAGGTCGCGACGACGTACTTCTCGTCATCGAGCGGCGGACGGACGGCGAACGTGCAGGAGGTGTTCCCGAACGCCCAGCCGACGCCGTACCTCGTCGCGGTCGACGACCCCTACGACGCCGCGTCCCCGTACCACGACTGGACGCTCACGCTGACCGGCGCGGGCATCGCGCCACGCGCTCGGCTACGGCGGGCATCATCTCGGCCCTCTCGGTCGACGCCTACCCCTCGGGGCGCGTCCGCTCGCTGGTGATCGACGGCAGCGCCGGCCCGAGGAGCGTCCCGGCCGGCACGGCGCGCACCGCGCTCGGCCTTCGCTCGACGTGGTTCACGACGGGAGCCGCCGCTACACGACCGCCCCGGGCGGGAACGTCGCGCTGACGCTCGCGCGACCGCGACTGAGCGGTCAGCGGGTCATCCTCCGCGGAACTGCCCCGCCCGGCGTCGGTCGTGCTGCAGGGCGCGGCGGGTGCCGCCTGGCGCACGCTCGCGACGGTGACGCCGGGTGCCGACGGCAGCGTCCGCTTCACGCGCACGCTCGGCGAGACGTCGCTCTACCGGCTCTCCCAGGGCCTGACGGCAACGCCCGCCGTTCGCGTCTCGGTCGCTTCCGGGTCTCGATCCTCCGGCACGTGGCGCGCGGGTTCCGTGGGCAGCTGTACCCGCGGCTCGCGAAGCGCACGGTCGTGCTCCAGCGCGCGGGAAGCGACGGCTGGACGTGGATCGCCCGCGCGACGACGGACGCGAAGGGCCGCTTCGCCCTCTCGCGGCGGAACCTTCGAAACGGCACGTACCGCGTTCGCTTCGCCGGTGACTCGATCTACCGACCGTCCGCCTCGAAGACCCGGCGACTCGGTCCGGCGCCGCGGCGCACGCTCGCGTGGGTCCCGACGGACCCCGCGACGCCGTCGCAGTGGAACACGAAGCAGGTGCGCGCGTTCGACTTCTGGCCCCAGATCCCGGAGTTCCCGGGCGATCCCGTGACCGTCGCGGTGGTCGACGGCGGGATCGATCCCCGGAGCCCGGACCTCGTCCGTCCGGACGGCACGTCCGTCGTCGCGCCGCAATAATCGACGTGACGCACGGCACGCCGTCGCTCGTACACGGAACCGCGGTCGCGGGCATCATCGCCGCGCGCGCAGACAACGGCATCGGGATCGCCGGCCTCGACCAGTCGGTGCGCATCCTCGACGTGCGGGTCGTCGGCAGCGACGGCACGATCGATCCGAGGCAGGAGGCCCGCGGCATCCAGCAGGCCGTCGACGCCGGCGCGCGGGTGATCAACCTCTCGCTCGGCGGCCAGCCGCGCGCCCGGCACGAACGCCGACGAGTACTCGCGGGCGGAGCAGGACGCGATCGACTACGCGTACGGGAAGGGCGCCGTCATCGTCGCCGCCACCGGCAACTCCGACAGCAGTCGCCCGTACCCCTACGCGAGCTACCCGGCGGCACTGCCCCACGTGCTCGGCGTCTCGGCGGTCGGCCCGGACCTGCGCACGCCGCGGTTCTCGAACCGTGACGCGATCTACAACGACCTCGCTGCGCCCGGCCTGGAGATCCTGACCACCGTGCCACGCGATACCGCCGTCAGCGGACTGTCGCAGGACGCGCCGCAGGGCGAGGTGGTCACGGCCGACGGAACGGTCGAGGGCACGTCCTTCGCGGCGCCGCATGTCAGCGCCGCGGCGGCCCTGCTGTTCGCCGCGCACCCCACCATGACGAACGACCAGGTCATGGAGATCCTCGAGAGCACGGCACACGATCTCACGCCGCTGAACGCGAGCCCCGCCACGCGGACGGGCCACGACCCCCTGACAGGGTTCGGGCTGCTCGACATCGACGCCGCGCTGGCGCAGATCGGCAAGCCCTCCGCCGCCCGGACTCGGCGGGCGAGCCGAACGACAAGCCGTACGAGGCGACGCCGATCCGCGGCTTCGAGGGCACCATCGAGGCGACCGTGCAGCGCGGCGACGACCCCGATCGACATCTACAACCTGCGCGCCCACAAGGGAAACCGCGTGACCGTCACGATCGAGCCTCAGCCGAGCTCCGTACGGCACCGGGACCGTCGACGCGATCGCGTGGCTGCCCGGAACTGCGAACGTCATGAAGATCGGTACCCAGCGGATGGTGACATCGACGATCGGTACCGGGTCGCCCGAGCACCTGTCGTTCACGGCGACACGAAACGGCACGTGGCCGATCGAGGTGCTCGCCCACGACGGCTGGACGGCCTACCGGCTGTCGTGGGTCGTCGCGCCGAGCAACTCCTCGGGCGGGACGTTGCGCAAGTAGCGCGCGGGCGAGCCGACGACCACGGTGTGCGCCGGCGACGTCGCGCGTGACCACCGCGCCGGCGCCGACGAACGCCTCCTCGCCGATCTCGACGCCGGGCAGCAGCACCGCGCCGCCGCCGACGCGTGCGCCGCGCCTGATCAGCGGGCCGCGCATCAGGGCCCTGCGCTTCTCGGTGCGGCCCATGAAGTTGTCGTTCGTCGTGACGACGCAGGGTGCGATGAAGACGTCGTCCTCGAGCGTCGAGTACGCCGTCACGTAGGCGTTGGCCTGGAGCTTGACCGCGCGCGCCGAGGACGCTGTCGTTCTCGACCGTCGCGCGTGCCCCGACGACGCACTCGACGCCGAGGCTGCAGCGCTCGCGCACGAGCGCGCCGTCGCCCACGATCGTGCCGTCGCCGACGTCGCTGCCGGCGAACACGACCGCGTGGCTCGAGACGATGCAGCCCTCGCCGAGCACGAGACCGTCGAGCGGCGTGCGCGAGGCGGTCGAGCTGCCGCCGAGCGCCGGCCGCTTGCCGAGCACCGCGCCGTCGCCGACGCGGCAGCCGCGAGCGACCCGGCAGCCGTCGTGCAGCGACCACGTTGGCGCCGAACTCGACGTCGTCACCGATCTCGACGTCAGCGCCGACGTGCAGGTTCGGGCCTCGCGGATCCGGAGCGCAGCGTCACGCGTGGACGGGGTCGACCGCGATGACGCCACCGCCCTCGTCGAGCGATCGCTGGAGCCCCTCGAGCACCTCGACGACGGCGACGCCTGCGTGGCCGTCGGAGAGCGGCGAGCGGCGCTCGCGGATCGCCGCGGCGAACTCCTCGACCTCGAGGCGCAGCGGCTCGTCGCTCGGGATGCGCGGGATCGAGATGTCGCCGGAGCGGACGCCCACGTACTCGCCGTACGTGTCGGCACGCGGGAGCGCGATGCCCTTGTCGTAGACCGTGACCTTGCGGTCGGCGTCCATGTCGTCGAAGACGACCATCTTGTCGCTGCCCACGACCGTCAGGCTCGCGCGTCTTGTGCGGGTCGAGCCAGGAGAGATGCAGGTGGGCGACGACGCCCGAGGGGAACTTCACGTAGCCGAAGACGACGTCCTCGACGCCGGGACGCACGTAGCACTCGCCGCGGGCCTGCAGCTCGGTCGGCCGCTCGCCGACGAGATCGAGCAGGACGGCGATGTCGTGCGCACCGAGGCTCCAGAGCGCGTTCTCGTCGGCGCGGATCACGCCGAGGTTCACGCGCACGCCGTACAGGTAGCGCAGCTCGCCGAGCTCACCGGAGTCGATCAGGGACTTGACCTTGCGCAACCCCGGGTGGAAGAGCAGGAGGTGTCCGACCATCAGACGGCGATCGGCAGCCTCGGCGGCCTCGACCAGCTCGCGTGCCTCGGCCGTCGAGAGCGCGAGCGGCTTCTCGACGAACAGGTGCTTGCCGGCCGCGAGCACGCGCATCCCGAGCGGGTGGTGGGTCGGCACGGAGGTGGCGATCGCGACGGCGTCGACGGTGTCGTCTGCGAGCACCTCGTCGAGCTCGTGTGGTCATGCGCGCCTCGGGATACAGCGGGCGGTAGCGGTCGAGGTTCTCCTCGGAGAGATCGCAGGCCCACGCGAGCTCGCCCACCCGCGCCAGGTTGCGCGCCAGGTTCGGCCCCCAGTAGCCGAGGCCGACGACGGCGAGGCGCAGCGGCGCGCTCACAGGCGGATCACCTTGGCCTCGGCACCCGGGCACGCGCCGGGTCGCGTTGCGGAAGTCGACGACGATCGGCGCCAGCTCGACCACGCGTCGCGTAGTCGACCGACGAGTGATCGGTGACGATCACGACGCACTGCGCGCGGGCGATCTCGGCGTCGTCGAGCTCGACCGACTCGAGGTTGTGCGACGGCAGCCTGTGCGACGTGCGGGTCGTGGTAGGCGACGTCGGCGCCCTCGTCGCGCAGCAGCTCGATCAGCTTCAGCGCGGGCGACTCGCGCGTGTCGTCGATGTTCGGCTTGTAGGCGACGCCGAGCAGCAGCACGCGCGAGCCGTGCAGGCTCCGGGCCGGAGCGGTTCAGCGCCCGCGCGACCTTCTGCATGCAGAAGTACGGCATGTTCGCGTTGACCTTGCCGGCGAGCTCGATGAACTCGGTCTGGAAGTCGACCTCGCGCGCCTTCCAGGCCAGGTAGAACGGATCGAGCGGCAGACAGTGCCCGCCGAGCCCCGGCCCCGGCCTGAACGGCATGAAGCCGAACGGCTTCGTCGCGGCCGCGTCGAGCACCTCCCAGACGTCGAGCTCGAGCCGGTCGCAGAGCATCGCGAGCTCGTTGACGAGCGCGATGTTGACCGAGCGGAAGATGTTCTCGAGCAGCTTCGTGAGCTCGGCCGCCTCGGGGGACGTGACCGGGACGAGCGTGTCGACCGCCGGCGCGTAGAGCGCGCAGGCGCGCTCGGTGCAGGCCGGCGTGAGGCCGCCGACGACCTTCGGCGTGGTACGGATCGTGTGATCGACGCGGCCCGGGTCGATGCGCTCGGGCGACATCGCGAGGTGGAAGTCGACGCCGGCCACGAGCCCGGACGCCTCCTCGAGCGCGGGGCCGAGCTCGTCGCGCGTCGTACCCGGGTAGGTCGTCGACTCGAGCACGACGAGGTGCCCGCGCGCGCAGGTAGCGGCCGACGGTGCGCGTCGCGTCCATCACGTACGAGAGGTCGGGCTCGCGGTTGCGCGACAGCGGCGTCGGAACGCACAGGACGACGTCGTCGCAGTCGGCGATCGAGCTCGGGTCGGTGGTCGCCTCGAGCGACGCCGTCGGCGACGAGCTGGGCGAGCTTCTCGGACGGCACGTCGGAGATGTAGGAGTCGCCCGCGAGTATGCGTCGCACCGCGTCCGGCGAGACGTCGATGCACGTCACGGGCCGTCCGCCCTCGGCCAGCGCCACCGCGAGCGGCAGCCCCACATATCCCGCTCCGATGACTGCTACGCGCGATTTCACGCCGGGGCACAGTATCGCGAGGTCCACGATCCGCCGACGAGCAGGCTCGCGATCCGTTCGGCCGCATGGCCGTCGCCGTACAGCTCGGGACGCGCGCGCCGGCGGCGCGAGGCTCGACACGGCCTCGCGCAGCGCCGCCGGGTCGTCTCCGACGAGCACGTTCCAGCCCGCCTCGATCGTCTCGACCCACTCGCTCGTGTCGCGCAGCGTCACGCAGGGCACGCCGTGCAGGTAGGCCTCCTTCTGCACGCCGCCCGAGTCGGTGAGGCACAGCCTGGCGCCGAGCAGGAGCGCGGTGAAGTCGCCGTAGCCGAGCGGGGGAAGCACGTGCACGGCCGCCTCGAGCGCCTCCATCAGGCCATCCCGCTCGAGCGCCGCGCGCGTGCGCGGGTGCAGCGGCAGCACGACCGGCTCGGCCAGCGAGCCGAGCCCCTCGACGATGCGTCGCGAGGCTCGGCTGCCTGCGTGTTCGACTGGCGGTGGACCGTGGCGAGCAGGTAGCCGCCGCGGCTCGAGCCCGAGCTCGCCGGGATACTCGGAGCGAGCGGCCGCCGCGGGCGCGACGATCCGTGCGACGTCGACCATCACGTCCCCCACGACGTGCACGCCGTCGGTGATCCCCTCGCGCGCCAGGTTGTCGACGGCGGTCTGCGACGGGCACAGGAGCAGCGGCGACAGGCTGTCGGCGATGACGCGGTTGACCTCCTCCGGCATGCGGCGGTCGAAGCTGCGAAGGCCGGCCTCGACGTGGGCGACCGGCACCTGCTCCTTGGCGGCGGCGAGCGCCGCGGCGAGCGTCGAGTTCGTATCGCCGTAGACGACCACGCCGTCGGGACGCTGGTCGCGGATCGCGAGCTCGATGCCCGACGAGCATCCGTGCCGTCTGCTCGGCGTGCGAGCCGGATCCGACGCGCAGGCGGATGTGCGGCTCGGCGAGTCCGAGATCCTCGTAGAACAGGGCCGCGAGCTCGCGGTCGTAGTGCTGCCCCGTGTCGAGCGAGACGAGGTCGACGCGTCCGTGCAGCGCCGCGTGCAACGGAGCGGCCTTGATGAACTGGGGCCGGTTGCCCGTGACCGAGAGGAGGCGCATTACCTCAGACCGTAGCTCGATCGGCCCACCTGGGGGGTGGTGCCGGCGGCCCGCCCGGGTGACCCTGGTGGCGTGCTCCTCCCACTCTCCCGCGCGACCTCCGCACCGGTGTCGCTCACGATGGCGGAGGCAGCCGTCCTGCTCGCAAGCGGCCACGGGATCGCGGGCGAGCGCCTGCAACAGGCCGTCGAGGCGCAGTTGACCCGGCGAGGCGTGGTCGGCGCCGACCGCGACGACGTGCGCGCCGACGTGGCGTACGCGCTGCTGCTGTCGCCGCGAGACGATCGGCTCGCGCTGGACGCGGTCTGCGCGCTCGTCGGAGGCATCGCCCGCAACAAGGCGATCGACCAGCACCGCCGGCGACGGCGCGAGGCGCCCGCGTCGGAAGCCGCGCTCGTCGAGGCACGAGGCTCGCAGAGCGATCACGACGCCGTCTCGACCGAGGTGCACCGCCGCGACGTCTCGCGGGCGCTGCGGCAGCTGGTCGGCGACCTTCCGAGCTCCGAGCGGCGCGCTCTGACGGCGACCGCGACCGGTGCCGGCTTCGCGGGCTCGGGGCTCGGACGCTCGAGCCACTACCGCGCGCTCGACCGCGCCCGCCTCCGCTTGACGGCCGCCGTCCGCAGCCGGATCGCCGGCGGCCTGGCGTTGCCTGCAGTGCTCCTTCGCGGGTTGGGATCAGGCCGCGGCATCCTCGCACCGGTGTCCGTCGCGGTCGCGGCGGGCATCGCGAGCGTCGCGCTGGTGCTGCCCGCGACCGAGATCTCGACGCCCGCGTACGCCAGGGCGACGCTCGCGCTGGGTGCCAGCCATCCCGCGGCATCCATCGCAGCGCGCGAGTCGACACCGCCGCCCCCGCGTCTGACGCACCGCCGCGTGCGCATCCGGGCGGTAGCACCCACGGGGCCTCACCGCCGCGCGCCGCGCCGGGTCTCCCGTCCCATCGCGACACACGCGCCATCGCCCACCCCGGCAGCGGGCCTCGGCCCCTGCCGCGCAGCACGACTCTGCCAGTAGCCACGAGCCGAAGGAAAGAGCTTCACATGTCGTTCCGACCACGCCGCATGCTCGCCGCGCTCCCCGTCCTCCTGGCTCTGGTGATCGCTCCTGCCGCGAACGCCCACTGCGGCCTGATCGACGCCTCCGTCGTCAGCGGGAAGGCCTGGTACGGGCTGTCCGATGCTCCGCCGACCCTGCTGTTCGACATCGCAGATGACGAGGCGACACAGCGCGACTATGCGAACGAGGCCAACGGGACGTACTACGTGGCGACGAAGGCAGGGATGTTCGGGTGGACCGTGACGCCGGCCTGGAGCACCTACTCGCCCGGTCCGAACCCGATCCGCGCGGCGCTCTTCTGTGTCGCGGGCACGCAGATCATGAAGGCGATCGTGAACTACGACCCGAGCGCTCCGACGGTCGACTGGACCAGCCCCGCGGCGGACCGGTGGCTCCGCGGCGCCGTGGCGCTCCAGGTCGGCGGTCGCGACGACCTGTCGGGCGTCGACCACTTCGCGCTGAACCTCGGCCCCGGAGCCGTCGTCTCGTCTGCCGACGGGACGGCCACGCTCGACACCACGGGCCTTCCCGACGGGCCACGGGCGTTGACGGCCACGGCGATCGATCGAGCCGGAAACCGCTCCGAGGTCGCAACGCGCACGGTCAGGATCGACAACAGCGCGCCGCTCGTCTCGCTCGACGCGCCCGCACCCGCGGCCCTGGTCTCGGGCCCGCTGACGCTTGCGGCGAGCGCCGGCGACAGCGGTAGCGGCGTGGCGCAGGTGCGCTTCGAGCTACGGCCTGCGACCGGCGGCGCCTGGCAGCCGCTGGCAGCCGACGGAGACGCGCCGTACCGCATCGTGTCCCCGGCCCTCGGCTGCAGACGGCGCCTACGAGGTTCGCGCGGTCGCAGCGGACGCGGTCGGCAACGAGGCATCGGCGCCGGCGACCGCGATCGTGATCGATCGGACGGCACCCGCCGCCTCGCTCGACACCCTCGCCGCCGGCGTGTCGGGCACGGTCACGCTGACGGCGACCGCGAGCGACCCCGGCAGCGGCGTCGCACGCGTCGAGTTCCAGGCTCGCGCGTGCCGGCTCCGACGCGTGGGAGACCATCGCGAGCCTCGACGCCCCACCGTGGAAGACCCGCCTCGCCACCACCGACCTGTCCGATGGCGTCTACGCGCTGCGCGTGCTGGTGCGCGATCGCGCAGGCAACGAGCTTGCGTCGGTGCGTCCGCACGACGACGGTGCGCAGTGCCGTCGAGAACCACGCGTCCGGTGTCACCGCGACCATCGCCGGCGCCGGAAAGAAGGCCGTGCTGCTGCGGGCTCTGGCACTTCCGCGCCGCGTCGAGGGCGGACGCACGGTCGTCGTGCGCGGAAAGGCGTCGGGCGTGTCCCGCGGGCTCGTCACGCTGATCCTGCAGGGCTTCCACCGGCGCAGGCTCGTCCAGCGCGTCCGTGCCATCACCCTGAGGAACGGGGCCTTCCGCGTGTCGCTGCGGCCGCGCTTCTCGGGACAGGTGCGCATCGTGTTCGCGGGTGACGCCGACCCACCGCTCCGCGACCGCCAACGCGGGCATCGTACGCGTGCATCCGCGGCTCGTCGTGCGCGTGACCGCAACGCGCGCGGCCGATGGCTCGCTGGTCAACCCACATGTGCGTGGACGGCTCATCCCGGGTGGCGCCCCGGTTCGCCTCGTCTGGCAGGCCCGTCCCGCGCACGGCGGCGCGTGGCTCCTGTTCTGCCGCAGCAAGGATCAGATCTCGCGTCGGGCACAGAACGGCGCGATCGACGGCGTCTGCCACGTCAGCGGCCTGCACCCCGACAACCGCTACCGGCTCGTCGTGCAGGGCGGCGCCGACGCCTCTACCTGTCGGCGGTGAGCAGGGCGATGGTGGCCCGACCCACAGGCTGACCCCCGTGGGTGGGACGCCTGCTCCCCGCGGTGCGAGTGATCTCCCGAGTCGCGGTCGTCGCGGCTCCGGGAAGCCGGGAGGCACCGTGTCGGTCGAGCTCAACATCGTGGCGCTATGGATGCTCTTTCCCGATCGGGCTCGCCTGTGTCGCCAGCGGGCGCATCGGCGCGGTCGCTCGCGCAGATGCGCCAGGGACCGGGCGACCCTCAGGCGCTGCCGAGGCCGGGGAGCACCGTCGTCAGCTCGCGCGTGATCGACGTCAGCTCGCCGAGCGCGAGCAGCGTCCCGGCGACGACGAGGAGGCGCCCGACACGCGCATCACGTTGCGCTGTGGCGGCGGACCAGGGTCAGCGCGCCGAGCGCTCGCGTGAAGAACAGCCCGAACAGCAGGAACGGCACGCCCGAGTCCCGAGGCCGTAGGCGATCAGCAGGAATCGCGCCGTCCGTCGCGTGGCCCCGCTCGGCTGCCAGGCTGAGGATCGCGGCGAGCGTCGGGCCGATGCAGGGGGACCAGCCGATCGCGAACGCGAGGCCCGCCAGGAACGCGCCGATGAGACCCGACGGCGTGTGACGGATGTCCACCCGCATCTCGCGCTGCAGGAAGCGCGTCCCGGCCAGGCCGGCCAGCACGACGCCCATCATGATCACGAGCAGGCCCGGCGACGATCTCGAGCGTGCGGCGATGATCGAGGAACTGGCCGCCGAGCAGCCCGAACGCCGGCCCCGGCGAGCGCGAACGCGCACGTGAAGCCGGCGACGAAGCACGACGTGGCGATGGTCACGCGTCGCGTCTCGCCACCGATGTCGGCGTACGCGACACCCGACACGTACGAGAGGTACGCCGGCAGGAGGGGCCAGACGCACGGCGAGATGAACGAGATGAAGCCCGCAGCGAACGCGGCGGAGAGGCCGACGGGGCCGAGCGCGATCGACGCGAGCAGCACGGCGCTACCGGGCGAGGCGCGTCGACTGCCGCGAGCTTGAGCGACAGCTCGCGCGCGGTCGTCGGGCCCACGATCTTGTCGACGATCTGGCCTCGCCTGTCGAGCACGAGCGTCGTCGGGAAGCCGATGACGCCGAAGCGCTCGACGAGATCGATGTCGGAGACCGGCAGCTGCGGGTAGCTCCAGCCGTACCGGTGCACGAAGGCGAGCGCCGCGTGCCGGCCGTCCTGCACGTCGACGCCCGACGAAGTTCGCGCGCCCGTGCAGGCCATGCTGGTGAACGAGGCCAGCTGGCGCGCCTCGTCCTGACACGGCCCGCAGTAGCTCTGCCAGAAGTTCAGGAAGGTCGGCTTGCCGCGCAGCGTCGGCCAGGGTCAGCTTCGAGCCGCGAGCGTCGAGCCGGGCAGCGCGGGAGGCGCGTACGCCTTGAACCCGGGCGTCAGCCCGGCGCGCTCGTCGGGAGTCGACTGGTGCAGCAGGCCGAAGCCGACGACGCCCGCGACGACCACGGCGAGCGCACCGAGCAAGCACCGGTCGACGTTTCAGGAAGCTCACGCCGAAATGGTACGCGCGTGCGACCGTTCCAGGATTGCCGCCGCCGGATCGCGGCGCGTACGCTGCTGCAAGACTCCCCGCATGGGGTTGCGCCGAGTGCTGCTCGTGCTCTTGCTGATCGTCGTCGTCGCGGCGATCGCCGTCGGCGTGCTGTACGTGACCCGCGGGCCCTCGAAGAGCAACATGGTCCTCGGCCTGCAGGACGACGCGCTGCTGACGTCCGCCGAGCCGCTCGCCGTGCCCACCGTGCACGCGCTCGACCCCCCGCTGCTCCGTTACAACATCGTCTGGAGCGACATCGCGAGCACGCGGCCCGCGGCACCCGAGCAACCCGGCCGATCCGGCGTACGCGTGGACGAACGCCGACAAGATCGTCGCGCTCGCGAAATCGCTGAAAGCCTCGCTGCTGTTCACGATCGTCGACGCGCCCCGCTGGGCGAACGGCGGGGCGAGTCCGCAGCACACGCCCACGAGGCCGGCCGACTTCGGCACGTTCTGCGGCGTCGTCGCCCAGCGCTATCCGACCGTCGCGCGCTACACGATCTGGAACGAGCCGAACCGCGGGCAGTTCCTGCAGCCGCAGGGAGCAGGCGGAACCGAGGCTCCTCGCGCGCTTGCGGGCCTCGCGACGCGCCTGCATTCCGGCGATCCACGCGGCCAGCCCGAAGGCCGAGCGTCGCGATCGGGCCCGTCGCGAGCCGCGGCGGCCAGGGTGGGCTCGCGCCGATCCCGTTCCTCGCCGACTACCGCGCCGCCGGCGGTCCGAAGCCCGACGCCGTCGCGCTGAATCCGTACCTCGAGGGGCAGGAGCCCGTCTTCGCCCCGAACGAGCGGCCGAAGGACGGCGCGGTCACGGTGCGGAACCTCGACTGGCTGCACCTCGCGCTCGACGACGCGTACGGCGGGGACATGCCGATCTGGCTGACGGAGTTCGCCGTCCGCACCGTCCCGCCCGTGACGGACGCGGATCAGGCGCGTCAGCTACGCGAGACCGTCGAGCTCGTGCGCGGTCACTACCCGTACGTGCCGCTGCTCGTGTGGTTCCTGCTGCGCGACCAGGGACCGCACGACTACTGGCGGTCGGGCCTCGTCGACACGGCCTGGCACCGGAAGCCCGCGTTCGACGTGTTCCGCTCGCTCAACTCGTAGGCGCGGCGTGCGACTCGAGCGCTAGGCGGATGCGGCTGCGTCGCGCACGATGACGTTCCCGTCCTCGTCGAGCTGTGCGGCCCGCAGCTTCAGCAGCTCGCGCACCTCGGCAGACGGATGGAACGGGTCGACCAGCAGCTGCCGGCTCGAGAGAGGCAGCGCCGCCCGCAGCTCGCCATCGACCTCCGCCACGAGTGCGCGGCCCGAGGGAAGCGGTCGCTCGGCGAGCTGTGCGAGCCGCTCGAGCGCAGCGTCCTCGTCGCGACCGGCGATCCGCAGCGAGATCACGGATCCACGATCCACGCGCGGTGGACCCGCGTGGCTGGGATGCACGAGGCGGGTCAGCCTGGTGATGAGTCCCGTCGCTTCCATGCACCTAACCTTGCCGCATGAGGTCGATAAGCACAAGTCGACTTACTTCTCGCTTTGATCACGAATGGTGATGGACAATGGGAGACGTGCAACTCCGGCATTGGCCATGATCAGCCCGTGAGACGGACCCGCCGACCCGCGCAGGCCGACGAGCCGGCAGTCGCGACGCACGACGTCGCGCAGGACGACGCGCCCGCGCGTGCGGTGCCGGGGCTGCTGATCGACGACCTGATGGCCCAGCTCGACCGCTTCAAGCTGCTGCCCGGGGGCTCCGCGGCAGACGCGGAACGGGTGCTCGCCGGGTTGGCTCCGCGATCGCCGCGCGAGCGGGAGGCGACGAGGGAGCTCGCCGTCCGGACGATCCTCGCGCATCCCGACCACTTCGAGGACGCGCACCACCTCACGATCAAGGCGCTCGAGGTGTTCGACCGGAACGGCTGGCGCAACCCGACGCTGCCGCGCTGGCTCGGGCCCGTCCGGTCCCTCGTCCGCTATCCGGTCGAGCTCGTCGCCAAGACGATCGTCAGGTCGTACGCGAAGAACGTCGTGAACCAGATGCGGCGGCTCTACGAGCGCCGCGAGGCGCAGTGCTCGTTCGACGATCCGCAACGACGGACGCTCGCGCGAGCGCGCATCGCGATGACCCGTATCGGCCCCGACTTCGCGAGCTCGGGTGGTGGCCTGCCCCGCTTCCTCGTCGGCGGCGCCGTCCTGTCCGGGCTGGCATCGGCTGCGAAACAGCTCGGAGACGTCTCCAGCAGAGCGTCGATCACGCTGGCCGGCATCGGCGTGCTCGCGTTCGTCATCTTCGCCGCTGCGAGCTGGGTCATCGTCCAGGGCGCCTCGGTCGCGCATCGACGAACGGCGTTGATCATGCGCAAGCCGCTCGAGGCACTGTGGGAGACGATCGGCGCCTGCGGGCCCCGCCGGAGGACGACTCGCTCGCCTTCGCGACGATCGGCATCCTGCTCACGGCGGTGGCCTGGTTCGTGACTCCCATCGTCGTGGCAGCGCTGTTCTACTTCGCGGGCTGATGCGCGTGTTTCGAGGCGGGCGCAACGGGAACCTCCGACCATGGAGAAACCCACCCTGCTCTCGCGCGACCATCTGACGATCTACCTGAACGATCACCTGACCGGTGCGACGGCCGGGGTCGATCTCGCACGGAGGGCAGCAGCGGAGAACGCCGAGACCGAGTTCGGGCCGCCCCTTCGCGAGCTGGCCGACGAGATCGGCCACGACCGCGACGAGCTGCTGGCGATCATCGACGAGCTCGACCGTCCCGTCGATCACGTCAAGGTAGCGGTCGGCTGGGGTGTCGAGAAGCTCGGACGGCTCAAGCCCAACGGCAGCATCTTCAGCTACTCGCCGTTGAGCCGCCTGCTCGAGCTCGAGGGGCTCGCGAGCGGCATCCGCGGCAAGGCCGCACTCTGGCGCGCACTCGCGACGATCTCGCCGCAACCGCGCGGCCTCGAGCACGCGCGGCTGGAGCGACTGGAGATGCGCGCGGAGGAGCAGCTGCTGCTGGTCGAGCAGCTGCACGCCCGCGCGGCCGGCCTCGCGCTCTCGGACGCGCTCGTCAGCGCGTAACCGCTACGGGTGGCGGTTGCCACCGCGCCACCGCGAGCGCTGATTTCCGCGTCGCGCTCTTGACACCGGCTGCGGCGAGGTGCAGAGTCCGCAATCGCTTGAGCAATCGATTGCCGCTCCCTGAACTGCCTGCAGTGCCCGCCGCCAAACGGCGTGCGACGCTGGCCGATGTCGCGCGGCGCGCGCAGGTCTCGTCGTCGACTGCGTCGCGTGCCCTGACCGGACGCGGCACGCTCTCGCCGGCCACGCGCGACGCGGTGGCGGTCGCCGCCGCCGAGCTCGGCTACCGCCCGTCTCGACTCGCCCGCTCGCTGCGCATGCGGCGCACCCACACGGTGGGGCTCGTCGTCCCCGACATCTCGAGCCCGTTCTACGCCGCAGCGCTCAAGGGCGCCCAGCGGGCACTCGAGCGCCGTGGCTACCGGCTGATGCTGATGGACTCCGCGCAGGACGCCGCCCGCGAGGCGGCGGCGCTGGAGACGCTGATCGATCACCAGGTCGACGGGCTCCTGCTCGCGACCACCGGCATCGCGCCCGCCCGCTTCGACGAGATCGTCGGAACGTCCGAGACTCCGTGCGTGTTCTTCGACGAGATCCTGCCCGCGGCAGGCCGCGGCAGCGTCGGCATCGAGAACGGCCGCGGGATGGACCTGCTGGTCGGGCACCTCGTCGAGCACGGCCACACCCGCATCGCACTCCTCACCGGGCCCGCGAGCGACACGAGCTCGCAGGAGCGCCGCAGCGGGTACGAGTCGGCGCTGCTGACGAGGGGGCTGCCCGTCGACCCGGAGCTGATCCGCGCCGCACCGTGGTCGATCGACGACGGGCGCCGGTCGACGGGCGCCCTGCTCGGCCTGACGAAGCCTCCGACCGCATTGGTCGCAACCAGCACCGAGCTCGCGCTCGGCTGTCTCGCCGCCTGCCGGGGACGCGGCGTCGAGCTGCCCGCGGACCTCGCGCTCGTGTGCTTCGACGACCCGTACTTCGGCGCACTGCTCGAGCCACCGCTGACCTGTGTGGCCTACGACCCCGCCGAGCTCGGCGCCGAGGCTGCGCGCATCCTCCTCTCGTCCCTCGACGGGGGCGACAGCTACCGCGAGGGACGCATCGACGTCGAGCTCGTCGTCCGCCGCTCGTGCGGCTGCGCCTGGCGGGAGCCCCAGTGAGCACGGACGCCGGCAGCATCGAGCTCCGCGGCGTGTCCAAGCGCTACGGGAGCGTCGAGGCGCTGCGGCCGTTCGACCTGCGCATCGAGAACGGCGAGTTCTTCTGCCTGCTCGGCCCCTCGGGCTGCGGCAAGACCACGACGCTCAACCTGATCGGCGGCTTCGTCCCTGCGACGAGCGGTGAGATCTGGCTCGGAGGATCGAGGATCGACGGCCTGCCGCCGCACCGCCGGCCGGTCAACACGGTGTTCCAGTCGTACGCCCTGTTCCCGCACATGACGGTGCGCGAGAACGTCCGCTTCGGGCTGCGCATGGAACGCGTGAACCGGCGAGAGTCGGAGGTGCGCGCAGCCGATGCGTTGAAGCTCGTGGGACTGGAGGACTTCGGCGACCGCATGCCGCCCCAGCTCTCAGGCGGGCAGGCCCAACGTGTCGCCGTTGCCCGGGCCCTCGTGAAGCGGCCCGCCGTGCTGCTGCTCGACGAGCCGCTCGGGGCGCTCGACCTGAAGCTCCGGCATCGGCTGCAGATCGAGCTCAGCCAGATCCACCGCGAGGTCGGCACCACGTTCGTGTACGTGACGCACGATCAGGAGGAGGCGATGTCGATGGCCGATCGCATCGCCGTGTTCCGGGACGGGATGATCGAGCAGCTCGGTACGCCACGTGAGATCTACCAGCGTCCGTCGACCCGCTTCGTCGCCGACTTCATCGGCGAGTCGAACTTCTTCGACGTGACGGTCGACGGCGACGTCGCGGTCATGTCGGACGGCACGCGCATGCCCTGCGAGGGTGGTCGCCAGCCGGGCCCGGCGACGCTGATGGTGCGACCGGAGGCGATCGTGCTCGGGGAGCAAGCGGCAGCCAACGGCGCCGGGCTGCGGGGCCGAGCCCTACAGGCGTCGTTCCTCGGCAGCTACGTCCGCGTGGCCGTCGACTCCGACGCGGCGGACACGCCGATCATGGTCGCTGCCCACAACCAGAACGAGGCGACGGTGCCGATCGACCGCGAGGTCGTGCTGACCTGGCAATCCGGTGCCGGCATCCTGCTCGACAACGACGACGCGGCGGTCGACGCGTGAGCGCGACCGCCGAGACGCACGAGGGCGGCGGCTGGCGCGGACGCGCGTCGTCGATCCTCTCCTCCTATGGCGGCTTCGCGCCGGCGATCGTCCTGATCGGCGGGTTCTTCTTCGTGCCGCTCGGGATCGTGGTCGCCTACAGCTTCTGGCAGGACGAGAACTACACCGTCGTCCACCACTGGACGACCGAGAACTACCGCTACTTCTTCAGCGTCAGCGCCTACGTCAGCACGATGTGGGCCACGCTCTGGGTCGCAGCGCTCGGCACCGCGATCTCGATCGGCCTCGCGTTCCCGTTCGCCTACTGGCTGTCGCGCTACGTGCCGCGGCGGCTGCGGGCGCCGCTCCTCGTCCTGGTCGTCGTGCCGTTCTGGACGAGCTACCTGCTGCGGGTCTACTCGTGGATCACGATCCTCGGCGACAAGGGCCTGCTGAACCGGTTCCTCGAGTGGACCGGCATCACGAGCGGTCCGGTCAGCGTGTTCCTGTACAACCGCGCGGCCGTGATCCTGGTGCTCGTCTACCTCTACTTCCCGTTCGCTGCACTCACGCTCTACTCGTCGATCGAGCGCTTCGACTGGAACCAGCTGCGGGCCGCGATGGACCTCGGCGCGTCGCCGCTGACGGCGATCCGGCGCATCCTCCTCCCGCAGATCCGGCCCGGCATCGTGACCGCGGTGATCTTCCTGTTCATCCCCATGCTCGGCGAGTACCTGACGCCGCAGATCGTGGGGGGCACGCAGGGCGTGATGATCGGCAACCAGATCGTCGCGTTCTTCCAGCAGGACCTCTTCGCGCGCGGCTCCGCCGTCTCGTTGCTGGTAGCGGCGTTCATCGTGCTCCTGCTGCTCGTCTTCCGGCGCTCGCTGCGAATCGAGGACACCTATGGCCGATGACGCCGAGGTCCTGTCCCGCGGCGGCCGGGTCGCGCGCGGCGCGCTGACCGTCTACGGCGCGCTCATCTTCGTCTTCCTGTTCGCGCCGATCTCCCTGCTCGTCCTGTTCAGCTTCAACGCCAGCCGCTACGGCTCGTTCCCGATCACCGGCTGGACGCTTCACTGGTACCGGCTGGCGATCAACGACTACCAGATCCACGACGCGCTCTCGACGACGTTGTCGGTGGCCGTTCGCGTGACGATCGTCAGCGTCATCGTGGGGACCTGCGCGGCCTTCCCACTGGTGCGCGCGCGCCTCGTGTTCCGCGACGGAATTCGCGTCGGTCTGATGCTGCCGATCATGATCCCCGGTCTGCTGATCGGGGTCAGCCTGCTCGTGCTGCTCGTCGGGACGCTGCACCAGCAGCTCTCGACGACAACTGCCGTGATCGGCCAGGCCGTCTACACGACGCCGTTCGTGATGCTGGTGGTGGCCGCGCGACTGCAGGGCTTCGATCGCTCGCTCGAGCGGGCGGCCGCCGATCTCGGCGCGAACGCGTTCCAGCGCCTGCGCCTGATCGTGCTGCCACTGCTGTTGCCGGCGATTCTCGCAGGGGCATTGTTCGCCTTCACGCTCTCGCTCGACGAGTTCATCATCACGTACTTCCTCGTCGGCACCAACATCACGCTGCCGATCTACATCTATACCCAGGTGAAGTACGGCATCACCCCCGAGGTGAACGCACTCGCCTCGATGCTGCTCGCGGCATCGCTTGCCCTGCTCGCCCTCGCGTTCGTGCTGCCCCAGCTCTTCCGGGCCGCGCGACGCGCCGTGCGGCGCCGGGCGGAATCCGCCCGGACCGTCGCGGGACGGGCCGAGACGTGAGACGTGCGGCCCCACGACCGGCTGCGGCGCCGGCCAGACCGCACGACCAGCCGCTCGCGCTCTGCGGGCGGACAAGCACAGCCCTGGCGGGGCGACAGGTCACGAGACCCGCCCGGGAGGGATGAGAGGAGCTGGGATGGATCACTTCGATCGACCGATGTCGCGGAGGGCCCTGATACGGGCCGGCGCGTTGGGCGCCATGGGCGCGTACGCGGTCGGCGCGAGCGGGCTGGCAGACAGCGCGCTCGGCGCACGCAAGGTTCAGGTCGGTGGGACAACGCTCAACTGGCTCACGTGGTCCGACCACTACTTCACGAACCAGGTGCAGAAGGTCAAGAACTCGACGAAGATCGGCGCTCACATCCAGCTGATCAGCGACGACGCCGATGCCTACACGCGCGTGAAGCAGGGTGGCTCGCAGTGGGACATGTCGTCCGAGGACGCGCTGTGGGTGCCGCTGTTCTACAAGCAGGGCCTGATCCAGGCGCTCGACCTCACCGAGCTTCCCGTCTCCAAGCAGCTCTACTCGGTGGCGCGGCAGGTGCCGTTCTGGAAGGCCGGCAGCAACCAGATGGGCTACCCGTTCGGTTGGTCGAGCCTGCAGGTCTACTACAACCCGAAGAACGTCACGACCAAGCCCGACTCGTGGCACGCGCTGATCGACCCCAAGTACGCAGGGAAGATCGTCGTCGAGAACCAGCCGACCGACCTCATGGCCATGTCGGGGCTCGCGACGGGTGCGAAGTCGCCCTACAACATGACGCCCGCCGAGATCTCGAGGGCGAAGCAGTTCCTCGAGAAGTTCAAGCCGAACGTCCTCAAGCTCGTCTCGCAGAACACGGAGGTCGTGAACGCGCTGGCGGACGGCTCGGCCTGGCTGGCGATCGAGAACCTCGGCACCGACGTGCGCGTCAAGGCCGCCGGGGGACCGAAGATCGACGTCACGACGCCCAAGGAAGGCACCTACGGCTGGATGGATGCCGAGATGCTGACGAAGGGCTCGAAGAACGCCGACGCGTTCATGAAGTTCATCAACACCATGGAGCAGGCTCCGTGGATCGCGCAGAACTTCCTCAAGAACGGCCGGCCGCTGTTCAACGAGAAGGCGTACAAGCTCCTCGTGAACCAGGGCCACAAGGAGCAGGCTGACCGGTTCTTCTACAACCAGCCCGAGAAGCCGCTCTCGATGACGCTCAAGGGGCCGTCGAAGAACGCGCAGGCGTACATCGACGCGTTCACCCAGGTGTTCTCGGCGTAGCTGCACGGACTCCGGGCGCCGCCGGCATGGCGGCGCCCGCCGTGCGCTACCGCGCGGGCGCCGCGGCCGTGGAGGCCCGCAGCACCAGCTGCCAGGGGTAGGTCTCGCGCGCGCTTGCGGGCGCGCCGGCGCGTGACGCGGCGATCAGGAGCTCGACCGAGCGCGCCCCGAGGGCGGCCGCATCGGTACGCACCGTCGTGAGCGCGATGCGCTCGTGGCTCGCAAGCGGGATGTCGTCGAACCCGACGACCGAGACGTCGCGCGGCACCCGGCGGCCCGCACGCTCGAGCCGGTCGATCTGCTCGATCGCGACGGTGTCGTCGTGTGCCACGACAGCGGTCGGCTCGTCGCCGAGCTCGACCCTGCTGAGTCCGCGCCGCTCGACGGCCTGCGCGAACGCACGCTCGCGGCGCTCGCCGCCGGCCTCGCCGAGCGCGCCG
This sequence comes from uncultured Actinomycetes bacterium, assembly GCA_963717155.1. GTDB lineage: Bacteria > Actinomycetota > Thermoleophilia > Gaiellales > JALYLC01. The sequence continues at coordinate 4,216,635 of OY970326.1, read as the reverse complement.
CGGGCGAACGCGAGCCGGGTGTGACCGAGGCCCTGCAGGTGCGCGACGAGCGTGTCGAGCGCACCCTCCTCGTCCACGTCGACGACGCCGACCCTCGCGCCGGCGTCGGTGCGGAAGCCTCCGAGCAGCACGGGCACGCCGCGCTCGGCGATGTGCTCGGCCGCGCGCGACCCGGCGCACAGTCCGGCCACGAGGACGGCGTCGACGCGACGGTCGAGCAGCGCCGCGATCTGCGCGTTCTCGGTCTCGGGATCGCAGCCGGTGTTGGCGATCAGGAGACCGAAGCCCTCGTCCCTGGCGCGTCGCTCCGCGCCGAGCGCGAGCTGTGCGTAGAACGGGTTCCGCTGATCGGGGACGACGGCGCCGATCACACGGGTCGCGCGCTGGCGCAGCGCCCGCGCCACCCCGTTCGGCCGGTACCCGAGGTCGCGGATCGCATCCTCGACGCGCTCGCGCGTCGGTGCGCTGACGACGTCGGCCCGCCGCACGACGTTCGACACCGTCGACTTCGAGACGCCCGCGTGTCGCGCGACGTCGCCGATCGTGGCCGGATCAGCCACGCGACGTCGCCAGCTGGAACGCCTCGACCAGCGTCCGGACATCGTCGCGTCCCGCGATCGCGTCGCACACGACCGGCGCGCCGTCCGTGATCGAACGGTGGAAGGCGCGCAGCTCCTCGCGGAACGCCTCCTCGTACGACACATGGTGCTCGGTCGAGCGCAGGCCGATGCCGCCATCGCCGCGCCGCTCCACGAGCCGCGTCGGAAGGTGGCGGAGGTACGGCGACGGGAACGTGAGCTCGAGCACGCGGTCGCGGCAGTACACCGTGAGACGCTCGCGGTACTCCGGCACGCCGGGAAGGTTGAGGTGCATGACCTGCGCGCGCCCGCCGCCCCGCAGCGAGAACGCAAGCGACGTCGCGCGGCCGGCGTCCCACCAGGCCGCGTCCGTGACCGCCGGGCAGCGCGGCTCGCCGAATCGGTCGAGGATTCCGTGCACCGCGCTGAGGTCGTGCAGGACGGACGAGAGGTAGCTGAGGAACGCGCCCGCCTCGCCCGCGCTCGAAGGACGGCCGAGCGCCTCGTCGACTGCATGCTGGAAGCGCGCTCGCCCGTCGGCGACGAGCTCCGCCGGAACGTCGTTCCCGATGGCCATCGGCAGGTGCGCCACGAACGGCAGCTGGTCCGGGTCGTTGACCTCGACCGTCAGGTAGGCCACGTCCTCGACGGACTCGGGCAGCAGCTCGAGCAGCCGGAGGTACGACGGGTCGTGGCGCTTCATGGTGCCGACCTGGACGACGAGGCCGGTGGACGCCGAGAGGCGCGCGATGTCGTCGCAGTCGGCGACGCTGAGCGCGAGCGGCTTCTCGCACAGCACGTGCAGCCCGGCGCGCAGGGCACTCGTCGTGACCTCGTGGTGGTAGGCATCGGGGGCCGCGCAGACGATGGCATCGAGGCCGAGGTCGAACAGCTGGTCGACGCGCTCACGCGTCTCGGCGATGCCGTAGCGCGCCGCCAGGCTCGTACGGACGATCTGCGACGGGTCGGCGAGCGCGACGAGCTCGAAGCGCTCGCGGTCCTCCCACAGGTAGAACGCGTGCTCCGCCTGACCGACGAGCCCGGCCCCCACGAGCCCCATCCGCAGCCGCCCTGCGGCCATTGCGCATCTCCTCTTGGAACGTTGCAAAGCTGGAATGCATAGGATATCCACCCGTGCCACCACGCATCGCAGCGGCCCCCTGCTCGTACGGCGTCTTCGAGATCACCGTCGACAGCCCGGGCCTTCCGGACGGCTCGGATCTGGCAGATGCGATGGCCTCGGCCGGCTACGCGGGAACCGAGCTCGGGCCACCTGGCTACTTCGGCGAGGGGCCGGCGATCGGGCAGCTGCTCGGCGAGCGCGGGCTCGAGCTCGTGGGGTCGTTCCTGCCGTTCCGCTTCTCTCGTGCCGAGGCGTTCACCGATGAGCTGCGCGGTCTCGACGCCACGCTCACCGTGCTCGAGGAGGCGAGCGAGGGGCACGAGCGTCCGGTCGTCCTGCTCTCGGATGCCTTCTGCGAGCCCGATCGGATGCTCCACGCCGGCGCGATCGAGGCGCATCCGGAGACGTGGCTCGACGAGGCTCGCGGGCGCCTGCTGCTCGAGAACGCGCACCGCGCCGCCGAACGCTGCCGCGAACGCGGATTCGTCGCGTCGTTCCACCCGCACGTCGGCACCTACATCGAGACCCCCCGCGAGGTCGCCGGCCTGCTGGAGGCGATGGACCGAAGCCTGCTCGGCCTGTGCTTCGACACCGGCCACTGCGCGTTCGGCGGAGGCGATCCGCTCGGCCTCCTGCGTGACGCGCGCGCGCTCGTGAACCACGTCCACTTCAAGGACGTCGACCTCGCCCTGCTCGCGCGCATGCACGCCCAGGGGCGGGGTCTCGAGGACGCCTGGGCCGAGGGCGTGTTCTGCGAGCTCGGCACCGGCGGCGCGCACGTCGAGGAGTGCCTCGACGAGCTCGTGCGCGGCGACTACGACGGGTGGATCGTCGTCGAGCAGGATCGCGTGCTGGGGCCCGGGCAGCCGTTCACCGTCGCGCTCGAGGCGGCGGAGCGAAACCGCGCGTGGCTGCGCGCGCGCGGCCTCTGACGCGAGCTAATCAGCGGGCGGATCGCGGCATGAACACCACCGTGCGGACTGCCCCTTCGCGGTCGGATGGAAGAACTCGACCTTGTGCCCGAGGCGATGCCCCGCTCGTCTCGCCGGTGAACCGCTCGCACCCTGTGGCAGCGTCTGCTCGTAGAAGGCGCGCTGGGATCGATCGAAAAGCACCGGCTTCGAGGCTTCGGCGTCTCGCGATAGGCCGGTACGTTCCCGGTCGACGATTCGCGGAGATCTCGCAGTGCAGCATCAGCTCTCCGCCGGAGCCCGCTAGAGCCCTGCTGGCGGCTCGGCCCTCGTACGGCATGAAGTTCGGGTACCCGACGAGGACGATCTGCGCGTCGGGCGCGGCCGCGCGGAGGCGCCGGAGCACGAGCCGCAGGCCGGTGTTGACGATCCTCCGGCCCGGCAGCACCCAGCGTTCCCACGCGCGCTCCAGCACGGGCTGGTGCGTCAGGCAGTACTGCACGACGGAGCCGTAGCCGAGGTCGATGCCCCCGATCCACGGGAGATGACCAGTCGGAGCAGGTGACGGGACTATCTGCGCGAGGCTCAGTCTTGCTAGGCGCCTTCCACGGCGTGACCGACGGTCGGCACGTGCTGTCGATGCGGGCACCGCTGCACGCCCAGAACGAGAGGCCCTGCGCCAGCCGAGCTTCTGCGCCACGAGCTCCGGCCACGCGAGCGACGAGCGATGGCAGCGATCGCTTCCCCGAGTTCGAGTCCTCGTCGTAGTCGCCGGCGCCCTCGCCGGAGAAGTCGGTCTCCGAGCGCGGCACCCGCCCTCCACGACGTGGATCGTCAGGGTGCCCGACCACTCCGTCGTCCCGGTCGCACCGCCCGTCGAAACGACGCTGCCCGCGAGCGGGAACGACATCTGCCCGGCCGCTCCGGCGAACGCCTCGAGGAACGCGGGGAACATCGACCTCGGCATTCGGTGCCGAGAAGCGAGGCGTGGTGCCGTTGCACGCACTGCCACAGGTGCTCGCGAAGATCGGCACCAGGAAGCTCGCCGTTCCCTGGTGGTGAACAGCCCCTCTTCGCAGGGTCGAGGTGAGCTGCATCGACAGCTTCGAGACCCCATCCAGCGTCGCCGGGATCGAAGGTGAGCGGCGCCTGGCACGTCTTGTACTCGTCGCCGACGACGATCCCCGGGTGACCGCGTACTCGCTCCCGCTCGCCGCCGATTCATCGCCCACGCGCCCGATCAGGCCGCTGCTCGCCTCGGGGCTTCCGACTGGGCGTGATCGAAGTGCGCTGGAGCCTTCCAGGTGATGTGCCACTGCTCGTCATCGAGTGGTGCTCGAGATCCCGCTGGCCGTTGACCGGGCAGCGTTCGTCTACCATCGTCGCCTTGCCATCGAAGGTCGCGTCGATCGAGGTGATGAGGCCGACGCTGGATCGCCGGCGATACGCGAGCAGCAGCGTGTCCGACACGCGCTTGACATGTCGCTCCTGCGACGACCGGAAGGATCGACCGGCTGCGACTCCACGTGATCACGCTATCAACCGCCGCGGCACTGGCGCGGGGCCACGCTTCCCCTTCGCCGGGTGATGCGTTCGTCAGCGCCACGCCCGAACGTGTACGTCGCGGCACCGACTCGAACTAGAAAGGGAACGACATGGCCAACGGAGCGAGCGATACCCCGGTTCTCGACCTGCTCTCGACGATGACGGAGGCCTCGATCGACGCGTCGGGCCTCGACGCCCAGACGCTGATGCTGGTCCGCTTCGCGGCGCTCGTCGCGGTCGATGCGCCACCTGCCTCCTACCTCCTGAACATGGAGGCCGGCAGCGCCGTCGGACTTGACGCGCAGAGCGCGCGTGATGTCCTCGCAGCGGTCGCGCCGATCGTCGGCACCGCACGCACCGTGGCCGCCCTCGGCAAGATCGTCCGGGCCCTCGGCCTCGCGATCGACCTCATCGAGCTCGCCGACGAGTCCGAAGGGGCCTAGCGCCGGGCGCACGCCCGCGCACGCCGGTGGTTTCACGAGGAGAAGAGGATCTCTGTGAGCGCAGTCGTCACATCAGCGGTGCACGAGGTCGGGGCGGACGGGGTCAAGGCCCGGCGGGTCGACCACCTCTCGGCCAGCGAGCGAGAGGCGCGGGGGAAGGCTGCGCGCGCCGAGGTGCCCCGCTCGAGCCATGCGTCGTGGGAGCCGGCCGCCGATCGGCGCTCGACCCGTCGACCTGCTGGAGGAGCAGGCGACGACGCGCGTGCCGGAGCTCGTGCCGATCCGGTACGGGCGGATGCTGGTCTCGCCGTTCACGTTCTACCGTGGCGCCGCCTACCTCATGGCATCCGACCTGTCGGGGATGCCGCGAACCGGGCTGCACGCGCAGCTGTGCGGCGACGCGCACCTGTCGAACTTCGGTGGCGTTCGCGTCCCCCGATCGTCGACTGGTCTTCAGCATCAACGACTTCGACGAGACGCTGCCGGGGCCGTTCGAGTGGGACGTCAAGCGCCTCGTGGCGAGCTTCGCCGTCGCGGGCCGCGACCGCGGCTTCAGCGACAAGCAGCGCAACGCCGTCAACCTCGCGGTCGGCGCGCGGCTACCGCGAGGCGATGCGCGGTTCGCAGGCTGAGCAATCTCGAGCTCTGGTACGCGCGCCTGGACGTTGACGAGATCTCGCGCGCTCTTGATCGCGGCCGCGAACGCCGAGCAGATCAAGCGCTACGACCGCAACGTCGCGAAGGCGAAGGCGAAGACCAGCCTGAGGCGTTCGAGAAGCTGACCGAGGTCGTCGACGGAGAGCCCCGCATCGTCAGCGACCCGCCTGTCGTCGTGCCGATCGAGGAGTTCGCCGGGCGACCGTGCGACGAGCTCGAGGAGTTCCTGCGGGGCGTGATCCGCGGCTACCGGCGCACGCTGCCAGGCGACCGGCGCAGCTCCTCGAGCGGTACCGCTACGTCCACGCCGCCCGCAAGGTCGTCGGCGTCGGAAGCGTCGGGACGCGGGCATTCATCATGCTGCTGCTCGGCCGCGACGACGACGACCCGCTGTTCCTGCAGTTCAAGGAGGCGGAGGCGTCGGTGCTCGAGCCGTTCCTCGGCAGGAGCGAGTACCAGAACCACGGGCAGCGGGTCGTCGAGGGCCAGCGGCTGACGCAGGCCGCGAGCGACATCATGCTCGGCTGGATCCGGACGGCGGGGTTCGACGGCGTCAAGCGCGACTTCTACGTGCGCCAGCTGTGGGACGCGAAGGGATCGGCGATCATCGAGCTGATGGACCGCCGTCGATGACCGGCTACGCCGAGCTCTGCGGCATCGAGCTCGCGCGAGCACACGCCCGGTCCGGCGACTCGATCGCCATCGCCGCGTATCTCGGTGCGGCGACACGCTTCGACCGCGCGCTCGCCGAGTTCGCCGAGGCGTATGCCGACCAGAACGAGCGGGACTACGAGACGCTCACGGAGGCCGTGAAGAGCGGGCTCATCGAGGCGACGCCCGGCGTCTGAACGCGCTACCTCACCACGGTCACCCTACGAAGGGTGGTGCGCTCCGCTCGGCCCGCCCGACGTTGACGTCGCGGTGATCCTCCGCCATCCGCCGTGTTGTGCGGTTGCAGAGCGCGCGAGGAGGAGCACGAGGTGAGCGAGATCGAAATCGGGGAGCTCGAGGACATCCAGGCGTTGTTCGTGCAGAGCGCGCAATCGTTCAGTAGCGACGGGAGCAGCGTCACGCTGTACGGGCTCTCGCCGACGACGCTGTACTTCTCGGATCGGCCTCAGCGCGAGGTCGGGCATCTCTCGTCGCATCACTTCGTCGAGCTCTGGGGCGAGGGGGAGAACAACTTCGTCGACGATCCGCCGAACGCGGTCCTGTCCTTCCTGGAGTCGCGGACGGCCGCCCCGGAGGATGCGGTGGTGGTCATTCGCGGACCCATGCTCGACGGCGACGCGCTGCGCTATTCGATCGATCTGCTCGACGGCTCGATCCCGCCGTTCGGCGGCCCGTGCTCGCTCTTCATCGATCCGCTCGGTCGCCCGCTCTCTCCGGCATCGCTGGCGGGCGTGCGGCGTCGTGAACGTCGGCGCGTGCGCCGCTGACAGTTGAACGGAGTGCTCGATGCAGCGGCGAGCCGACTCGATAGCTCGTAGCCAGAGCCCGCGAGGCTCCCGCGATGATCTGGATCCCCGGCGGCGCCTTCCTCGATGGGGTCGGACGGCTTCTATCCCGGAGGAGCGCCCGTCCGCCGCGTCGCCGTCGACGGCTTCTGGATCGATCGAGCGCCCGTCACGAACGCCGCGTTTCGGCGCTTCGTGCGAGGCGACCGGCTACGTGACCTTCGCCGAGCGCCCGCCCGATCCGGCGGACTACCCGGACGCCGACCCGGCGCTGCTCGTCCCCGGCTCGGTCGTCTTCTGTCAAGCCGACCGGCGCCGGTCGACCTCAACGACTGCCGCAGCTGGTGGCAGTACGTGCCCGGCGCGTCCTGGCGCCACCCCGAGGGCCCGGAGAGCACGCTCGACGGGCGCGACGACCACCCGGTCGTGCACGTCGCCTACGAGGACGTCGAGGCCTACGCGAGCTGGGCGGGCAAGGAGCTGCCGACGGAGGCCGAGTGGGAGTTCGCCGCCCGCGGCGGGCTCGAGGGCGCGCATCTACGCCTGGGGCGACGAGCTCGCGCCCGGCGGCAAGCGCGATGGCGAACACCTGGCAAGGGGAGTTCCCCTGGCAGAACCTCGAGCTCGACGGCTTCGAGCGCACCTCGCCCGGTCGGCGCGTTCCCGGCGAACGGCTACGGCCTCTTCGACATGGCCGGCAACGTCTGGGAGTGGACGTGCGACTGGTTCTCGCCGCGCCACGCGACGCCGCAGCGCCCTGCTGCACGCCGCGCAACCCGCGCGGCGGGCACGCCGAGCCGAGAGCATCGACCCCGCGCTCGCCGGCGCGCACATCCCGCGCAAGGTCCTCAAGGGCGGCTCGCTTCCTCTGCGCGCCGAACTACTGCCTGCGCTACCGCCCGGCGGCGCGCAACCGCAGACGATCGACACGTCGACGTGCCACCTCGGCTTCCGCTGCATCGTCGCGACGCACCGCCAAGGGCGACCGATCAAGCGGGATCAGTGAGCTGCCGATACGAGAACCAAACGCTTCGATGTTCCCTTCGCTCCCTCCTCTGCCCGACGAGAACGACCTCGCGGAGATTCTCGACCTGTTCGAGGAGCATGTGTACGCGGGGGCGATCACCCCTGACGGCCGCTACATCGGCCACCGGTCCGGGCCGAAGCTCGCCCGCTTCCTCGGCGGGCCGGTGCCGCTGGGGCGGTGGGACGGGTTCTGGGAGTCGCGCGTCCACCCGGACGACCAGGCCGAATACGAGCGCTTCAACCAGCGACTCCACCTCGGCGAGGACGCCGAGATCACCTACCGCCTGATCGGGCTCGACGGCGTCACGCGGCTCATGTGGGACCGGGCTCGCCCCCGCCGCGACCCCGACGGCACCGTGCGCGTCGCCGGCATCATCTCGGACGTCACCTCGCGCAACGATTCGGCCGCACGACTCGCCGAGGTGAGCGAGCGCTTCGCGCGCCTGCTCGACGTGGTCGGCGAGCACGTGTACGTCGTGCTCGCCTTCCCGGACGGGCGGTTCGAGGAGCTCTTCCAGGGGCCAGGGGCCGACCGCCTGCTCGGCGGCGCAGTCCCGGATCCCGAGATGGTGAACTGGGAAGCGGCAGTCCACGCCGAGGACCGTGCCATCTACGACGGCTACAACGCCGCGATCGCGGTAGGCGAGGACGCGGACGCCGAGTACCGCCTCGTCGGCGCCGACGGGATCACGCGCTGGGTGCACGATCGCGCCCGTTGCCGGCGCCGCCCGGACGGTGCGGTGGAGGCAAGCGGCATCGTCTCCGACGTCACCGAGCGGCGGCACATGCGCGCCGAGCTGGCCCAGGCCCACGCCGCGCTGTCACAGGCGGTCGACGCCATGGACGCGCACCTCTACACCCTTCGGGTCGATCCGGACGGCGCCTACTCGGCGGTCTACCGCGGGCCCAACCGGGAAGCCCTCGCCGGCGGGCCGCTGCCCGACGGAGCGGACGGCGACGATCGCTTCGAGACGCTCGTGCACCCGGAGGATCGACGTCGGCGCGTCGGCGCGCTCGCGCGGCTCGGCGCGGCGGAGCCGGTCGACCTCGAGTACCGGGTGATCGGCCTCGACGGGCGCGAACGGATCGTCGCAGACCGGCTGCGGGCCCGGGTGGACCCCGACGGCGCCCTCTACTACGACGGGGTGATGCGCGACATCACCGAGCGCCGGCGACTCGAGGACGAGCTGCTGCGCACGCTGTCGGAGATGCAGGACGCCCATCGCGAGCTCGAAGGGGCCCGCGCGGAGGCCGAGCTGCGCGCGCGGACCGACGAGCTGACCGGCGCGTTCAACCGCCGCCACTTCACCGAGATCGTGGCGAACGCGCTGCGGGACGACCCGCATGGCACGGGGCTGCTCCTGCTCGACGCCGACCACTTCAAGCATGTGAACGACCTGTTCGGACACCTCGTCGGCGACGCCGTCCTCGTCGAGCTTGCAGCGCGGTTGCAGAGCCACCTGGAGCCGGCCGAAGACCTTGCGCGCTGGGGCGGCGAGGAGTTCGCGCTGCTGCTGCGCGGGGTGCGGTCGGACGCCGAGATCGCCGAGCGCGCCGAGCGGCTGCGCTCCCGCGTGGCCGCGGCTCCCGTCGTTGCCGCGGGCATCAGCCTGGGCCTCACCATCTCGGTCGGGGCGATCCGTGCCGGCGGAGAGCTCGCCGACGTCGACGCGCTCGTCGACGCCGCCGACCGGGGTCTGTACGCCGCCAAGCGCGGTGGCCGCAACCGCATCTCGCTCGCGTCGCACGTCGGCGGCTCGCACGCCGTCCAGGAGCCCGAAGCGGTCAGCATGGCTCGCGCGCTCGCGGCGGCAGCCGGTGCCCGCGAGGGCGTGCCCGAAGGACCACGCCGGCGATGTCGCCGCGCTCGCCACGTCGACCGCGGAGCGCCTCGGGCTGCCGGCCGATGTCGTGCTGCGCTGCCGGCTCGGCGGCTGGCTCCACGACGTGGGGAAGGTGGCGATCCCGCAGCGGATCCTGGAGAAGCCCGGGGCCCCTCGACTCCAGCGAGTGGGAGGTCATGCGCACGCACCCGTCGATCGGCGAGGAGATCGTCCGAGGCGTTGCGGCGCTCAGGGAGGCCGCTGCCGCGGTCCGACACCACCACGAGCGCTACGGAGGGGACGGGTATCCCGACGGCCTCGCCGGCACGGCCATCCCGATCGAGGCGCGCATCGTGGCCGCTGCGGACGCCTTCTCGGCGATGACCGTGGATCGCGTCTACTCGAAGGCCCGCACCCCGGCCGGCGCAGCCATCGAGCTGCGACGCAGCGCCGGAGCGCACCTCGACCCGGCTGTCGTGGAGGCGCTGCTGGCAGTGCTCGGCCTCGGCGCGGCCGAGGACGCCCGCGTGGCCTAGATTGCTCGACTCCGGTAGGCGTAGGATCGAGAGATGAGCAGTATCGCGCCAGGTGATCGTGTACGCACCAAGGCCGATGGGCAGGCCGGCGTCGTACTCCGCCTCTACAAGACGCGCACGGCGCTTCTCGCGTACGTGCGACTGGACGCCCGACCCACACGAGAAGGTCAGGCGTTCGACGTCGCGGATCTCGAGCGAGGCCAGAAGGAATCCACCTCGCCCTGAGCAGTTTCTCGCGATCTACGCAAACTCCCAGGCCGACACGCTATCGTTTGCCTAGGCGTGTCGAGGACGTTGCTCGCCGCTCCGGAGGCCTGACCCCGCCCCCGAATGTTCGACGCGAGGATTGCCGTGCCAGCCGTGAACGGGCGTGTTCGAGCGGTGCTTGGAGATGGAGACCTGCTCGCCCGCGAGGGAGTGGCGGGGATCCTCGAGGCTGCCCCGGGGGTGGACGTGGTCGCCTCGGTCGGAGATGGGCACGCGTTGCGCGAGGCTGTCGAGCGAACCAGGCCGGACGTCGTCGTCGCCGATACGCGAGTTCCACCGTGGGGTGGCGGCGAGGGTCTCGAGATCGCCGAGATGCTCGACGCGCACTACCCCGGAATGGGCCTGCTCGCGCTCAGCGGTCACAACGATCCCGGGCCCGCCCTCGCGCTGTTTCGAAACGGTGCGACCGGTCGCGGGTACCTGCTCAAGCACCGCGTCGCCGACGCCGACGAGCTCGCGGGCGCGGTGTGGGCGATCGCGCACGGCGGGACGCTCGTCGACCCGCTCGTCATCGAGGCCGTCGTCGCCGCGCAGACTCGTGCGGAGCGCTCGCCGCTGCGTTCGCTCACGGCCCGGGAGCGGGACACCCTCAAGCGACTCTCGCGCGGCGAGAACAACCAGGCGATCGCACGCGAGCTCGGCGTCACCCGGCGGGCGGTCGAGCATCAGATCCGGTCGATCTTCACCAAGCTCGAGCTCCCCGACCACCCTGACGCGAGCCGGCGCGTCCAGGCCGCATTGCTGTTCCTCGCGAACCACGACCAGCCCGAACGCCGCCGGCGACCGCGTGCCGACTCAGGCGCGCGAGCCCTGGCGACGGGCGCATCAGGCCTGTTCCGGCGGTGGCAGGAGTCCGCTCAGAGCTCCGGCGCCGCTTCGGGACATGCCCCTGGCATCGTCGGCGCGGGCGAGATGGCTCTGTGAGACACTAGGCGCCGCATGGGCCTGATCTCGAGGGGCGCCTGCGTGACGGACACCGGATACCCCAGGAGCGTTGAACCATGAGCAGCAGCACCGTTGAGCTCTTCGTCGCGTCGTACGGCAGCGAGCCCGAGGCCGGCGCGGCGTTGAAGGCATTCCAGTCGGCGCAGCGCGACGGCGCCATCGATCTGATCGACGCCGCCGTGATCGTGCACACGGCCGAGGGCAAGGTCAAGTTCGAGGAGACCGCCGACCCCAGCGGCAAGAAGTGGGCCAAGCGCGGTGCCATCGCCGGGGGCGTGGTCGGCCTGATCTTCCCGCCCAGCATCATCGTCTCTGCGGCCGTCGCCGGCGGAGCCGGCGGAGTCTGGGGCAAGGTTCGGGACAAGGGCTTCAAGGACGACGACCTCAAGGAGATCGGCGAGAGCCTTCCGCCGGGAACGTCGGCCATCATCGTGGTCGCCGAGGATCGGATGGTCGCGCAGCTCGAGCGCGGTCTCGAGGGCTACAACAAGATCGCGAAGCACGTCGTCTCGGCCGATGCCGCGGCGGCCATCATCGCCGAGGTCGATGACGACGCTCCGGAGGAGCCCGCGAACTCGTAGCAGGCGCGGAGCACAGCAGGTTCGACGACCCCGAGGTAGGGCGCGCCCGGCATCGCCGGGGCGCCCTTCTCGTCTCGGGACAGCCGGGCCGTCAGCTCGTGCGGGCGAACCAGCGAGAACGACGGCTCGCGCCGAACTCCTGCTTGTCGGCGCGCAGCGCTACGGACGGCGCCTGATAGATCCCGGTCGGTGTGGGACCCGTGAGGAAGTCGATGTCGACCCTGCCGATCCGGCCGCCACCGAACTCGATGTAGCACGACCCGGTTCCGCTGTGGACGCCTTCCGCCCCCGCGCCGCGAAGTCGCGCGATCAACGAGGTTGCAAGCGCACGCGCGGCCCCTTCCGCGAACACGCCGGCCTTCGGCGTTCCCTGGGTTGCGACGTCGCCGATGGCATAGACGTCGGGAAAGCGGGTCGCGAGCGTCGCCGGATCGACGGGGATGTAGCCGTCCTCGGTCAGGCCGCTCCGCAGCACCACGTCAGGCGCCTGGTGCTTGGGGACGCCGAGGAAGAGGTCGCAGGGAACCTCCGTCCCGTCGTCGAGCATGACGCGCTTGCGCGCGAGATCGAGCGAGCTCACCTTCCGGCCGGGGACGAAGGAGATGTCACGCTCGGCGAACGCGGCGATCAGCGCCGCCGACGTCTCCGGCGACGGCGGCACGGGAGTCCCGAACGGGAGGATCAGGGTGAGCTCGCAGTCGTCGCGGACGCCGCGGGCGACGAGCTGGTCGTGCAGGAGCAGGGCGCACTCGCTCGGTGCTGGCGGGCACTTGAACGGCGCGCCGCAGACGCCGATCACGGCCTGTCCCTTCGAGAAGCCCCGGATGGCATCACGCATCCGCACGGCGCCCTCGAAGCTGTAGAACTCCTGACCCGATTCGGCCAGCCCGGGCGTCCCCTCCATGTCGTAGTCGGCGCCGAGCGCGACGATCAGCATGTCGGCCTCGTAGGTGCCGGCGTCCGTCGTGACGGAACGATTCTCGGGGTCGATCGCGGTGATCGTCTCGTGCAGGAAGCGAACGCCGGGCTTCACGTACTCGCGGTACGGCAGCCGGACGGACTCGGGCTCCGCGTCCCGGAACATGATGTCGAGCTTGGAGTACCCGAAGACGAACGAGTCGCCCTTGTCGATGAGCGTCACGTCGACCCCATCGCCGAGCGCGTCGGACAGCATCGTTCCGAGCTCGAGGCCGCCGAAGCCCGCTCCCAGCACCAGTACTCTCGTTGTCATGGCGACGATTGTGGCGCAACCGCTCGCTCGATGAGTGCGGCAGATCGCGCGGATGCCATGATCTCCCGTCGGCAGACTGGAGGCGCGTGGTCCACTCGCGCCTCGTTCACGGCGTTCCCGACCCGGTCGCGTTCGTCGGGGCCGCGCGCGACTACCCGTGACCACTGTGAGGCGGGAGCACGCGCGCTGTACCACGCGCGCTCGTTCGGCTGGCTCGACGAGCTCCTGCACCCGGAGCGCTGACGGATCCGGAACTGCCCGTGTAGCGGGCGACGTCGGTAAAGTCGACCGCACGCCAAGGTGAACCCGGGGCATCTCCGGTGTCCGACCAAAACACCCTCTGAGAGAAGGAATCATGAACCCGAAGACTCGCTGGATCCTCCAGCTGGCCGTTTCCGCGCTCGGCATCTTCTGGCTCATCCAGACGGGTCGGCGACGCGGCTGGATCTGAGCGCCCCGAGGGTGGCATCGCGTTGCTGGCTGGGGGCTATCGCGGGCCGAGATGAACGAGCTGTGAGTCCGTGCTGACCTCCGCTAACGTGCTTGGCATGAGCGCCAGCCGGCCACGCTGGGTCACAGTCGTGGTGCTCGCTCTGAGCTGCGTGGTGGCCGCTTGCGCAGTTTCGGCCCGAGCGATATCGGCGTCGACCGTCCGGGCGTAACGGCGCCTCTCGTTCGCGGATCAGGTCCGTCGTCGCCCTGGGAGACTCGGTGCCCCGTGGCACCGGTTGCGACTGCACGCCGTACCCACCTCTCACTGCCGCAGGGCTCGCGTCCACCACGGGGCGGGGCGTCAAGACGTCCAATGACTCGGTCGCCGGTGCAACCACCACCTCGGTGCTGGAGCAGCTCGATAGCCGCAGTGTGATCGCTCACCTGCGCATGGCAGGCGTCGTCGAGATCGAGATCGGCGCAAACGACGTCGCCTACTCGCAGTCATGCGGCACCCGGACCGCCTGTTACGAGCCGCGGCTGCCAGCGCTCCGGAAGAACCTCACGGCGATCGTCAGCCGCGTCCGCAAGATCGCTGCCCGCCGCCACCCGCTGATCGTGCTTCTCGACTACTGGAGTGTCTGGCTCGGCGGCAAGTACGCAGCCGCAAAGGGTGATGCCTACGTCGCCGCAGCCGACGATATGACCGGCCAGGTCAACGCCGTGATCAGATCGACCGCGACCGAGAGCGGCTCGGCGTACGTCGATCTGCGCGCCGCGTTCAAAGGCCCCAGCTACACGTACGACGAGACGCACTATCTCTCGAACGACGGCGACCACCCGAACAAGGCCGGACACGAGAAGATCGCCACGGCCACCGAGGCCGTCATCGAGCATGCTCTCGACATCTAGGCGCTGAGACAACCGACGCGATGCAACGCACGACGATTTGAGGCGTGCGGCCGATCGTGTCATCGTGGCGCATGACGACGTCGTGAGGGGGGCTCGATGAGCGAGTACGCGGTCGCACACCTGGACGAGATCGAGGAGATGAATGACGGGCGGTGTCCATCGCGACCCGTCCGCCACCACCTCGGCATCACGGCCTTCGGTGTCAATGCATGGACAGCCCGCGCGGCCGGCGATCGGATCATCAACGAGCACGACGAGTCGGAGCCGGACTCGAACGAGGAGCTGTATCTCGTTCTGAGCGGGCGCGCCACGTTCGAGCTCGACGGCGACCGGGTGGTCGCGCCCGTCGGCACCTTCGTCTTCGCCCGCCCCGGCGTCACGCGCACGGCGATCGCTGAGGAGGCCGGTACCACGATCATCGCGGTCGGGGGCACCCCGGGCATGGCGTACGAGCCCGACGGCTGGGAGCTCTGGGCCCCGGTCCAACCCCTCTACGCCGCGGGCAAGTACGCGGAGGCGGCTGACCGCGGACGCCTGATCGCGGAGGCTCACCCCCAGTACGGCGGGTTGTTCTACAACGTCGCCTGCTGCGAGAGTGCTGCCGGTCGCACTGCTGACGCGGTCGGCCACCTCCGGCAGGCGATCGCGATGTCGGAGCGATTTCGCGCATACGCGACGGATGACTCGGACTTCGATCCGATCCGCCAGGAGCCCGCGTTCATCGAGCTGATGGGCGGCTAGGCGAAGCCACGCGATAGCGGATGTGGGTCGCCTCGGACGTGTCGATCACGCGCACGATCTCGAGCTCGATGCGCTCCGGCAACACGTCGAACAGGCGCCGCCCGTCCCCGAACAGCACCGGGATCTGATGGATCTGCAGCTCGTCGAGCACGCCCGCCTCGAGCGCTCGCTGCGCCGTGTACGCGCCGTGTACCAACACGTCGCGATCGCCGGCCGCGGCCTTCGCCTGCGCCATCGCGCTGGCGATGCCGTCCTGGACGTACGTGACCAGTGGGTAGTCTGCGACGCTCGGCCCGGGCGGCCGGTGGCTCGGAACGAAGATCGGGACGCCGCCGTGATGGTCGCCGCCCCAGTGGTCGGCCTGCTCGACGGTGCGCCGGCCCGCGAGCACCGCACCCGTCGCGCGCCCCTCAGCGAGGAAGTGGGCGCCCGCGCCGTCCGGCGGGTCAGGCCGCACTTCCGGCCCGGGCTCCTGCTCGCCGAACCCGTACCACCTGTGCAGCCGCATGAAGTCGTCGCCGCCGGGATTGCCAGGCCCGTCGTTCGGGGCCGCGATGTAGCCGTCGACGGACATGGACATGTAGAGCACGGATCGGGACATCGTGGACGCCCTCCTGGTCTGGCGGAGCATGGTTCACAGCTACGACCCGAACGGGAGACGTTTCTCATCGCGCGGCTCGTAGAGGTTCAGGGAGTCGCGCCCACCTGATCCTCGAGTCGGACGAGCGGAGCGCGTCGCTACTCGTTCGTGCTCTTGATCGCTCCGTTCGCGACTGCGTCTTTCAGTTGCCGGTGGTCGCGGGTGGTCTGGCGCGCGTAGCTGGAGGCGAACTCACCGAGCGCCTCGTCGAATTGGCGGCCCTTGCCGATGTAGGCGTCGATCGCGATCGGGTCGCCCGTGCGAGCGTGGGCACGGGCGAGCACCTGCCCGGATGCGGTCGCGAACTCGGCGAGGCGCGGTGCGACGAGTTCTGCGCGCGGAATCACCTTCATGTCGCGGAACTGCCGAACGTAGAAGTCGCCGGCGCCGACCGAGGTGAACCCGACGAAGATGTCGGTCGCGCTCTGGATCAGACGCTTGCCGACCACAACTCGCTGGCCGTGGTTCGCGTGATGGCTCTTGCCGCAGTACGGCTCGTACACCGAAGGGCCGGCCTGTTTGATCTGCAGGAACAGCGGGTCGGACCCGTCTCTCCCGGTGAGGAGCACCAGGAACACTCGCATCCCGACGCTCCCGACGCCCACGACCTGGCGCGCGGCATCGACGAAGGAGAAGCGGTCGAGCAGCTGGCGGCGGTATTCCGGCAGCGAGCTTCGATAGGCGCTGAAGACCGCGTCCTCGAGCGCGAGCTCGTCGGCCTGCAGGCGGACCCGCAGAGGCGGATCCTCGGTGATCTGCATCCGACCTCCGATCGTCTCGGTGAGCTTTCGCGCGGCACCGCTACTCGTGCGCTTACGCGCCTTCCTGTTGATGTGCGACGCGACCTGCTCCTGCTCTGCCGGCTTGTAGAGCGCGATCAGCTGGTCGGCGGTGATGAGGTCGTACCAGATCTCGAGCGGCGTCGAGCGCGCGTACCTGGCGATGCGCTGACGGTACGCGCGCAGACAGTCCGCAACCGCCCGTTCGGCGACGCTCTCCGTCAACCCGTTCTCGCGGGCCAGGACGACGACGCTGGCGACGAGCCGTGAGACATCCCACTCGAACGGTCCGGGCAGCGTCTCGTCGAAGTCGCGAAGATCGAACGACAGCTGCCGCTCGGGTGTAGCCCAGAGTCCGAAGTTCAGGAGATGAGCATCGCCGCACAGCTGCACCGTCAGCCCCGTACTCGGACGGGACGCGAGGTCGGAGGCCATCACCGCCGCGGCCCCGCGATAGAAGCTCCACGGGGACGCCGCCATCCGGCCGTAGCGGATCGGGACAAGATCAACACGGCGAATCGCGTCCTGGCCGGCAAGAACCGACAGTGCGTCGACCGACCGCGCCCGTGCCCATGTAGCGAGGTCGCCTCGTTTCAGTCGGTCCCTCGCCGCCAGGCCCACGTCTCGCCGCCCATCCGCAGACCGGTCAAGTCGTTCGGGCCTCACCGCGTCGGCTGTCGGGCTCGCGCTCGAGACCTCCGAAACGGTCACTGTTCGCCTCCTGTTCGAGCGGCCGCGAGCCAGGCGTCGCAGATCGCTGTGACGTGGGAGATGTCGGTGCCGCAGCAGCCGCCGAGGACACCGAGTGCAGGAAGCCGTCCGCGCAATGCAACGTAGCGGGCCGCAAGATCGCCGGCGTCGCCGGCGTCGAGCTCCTCGGCCGCGTCGCGCTCCGCGTGGCTGAGACGCGATGCGTTCGCGCGCAGAGACGTGATCCGCCGTCGCGCGTCGCCCTGCGGAAGGGCATCGGCGAAGTGCGTCGGGTGCGCGCAGTTGATCATGAATCCGGCGGCCGCCGCATCGGTGGCGTCATCGACCGCGGTGATCGCCTCCTCGAGTGACGGCCCGCTCGGCAAGCGCCCGTCGGTCTCGACGGTGAACCCGACCACCACCGGAAGTCCCACGGCCTTCGCCGCCCGAACGATCCCGATGGCCTCGTCCACGTACGCGAGTGTCAGGGCGCCGACCTGCTGGCATCCCGTGCCGGCCACCGTGCGCAACTGCGTCGCGTGGTAGCGCTCCGCCTCGTTCGCCGTCATCAGCATGGTCGGACGATAAGCGTCGCTCCGAGGGCCGACGCACGCCTCGACGACGACCCGGTCGCGCTCGCCTTCGCCCAGGACATCGTCACGCACGGCCTCGATGAAGGCGACGGCTCGGCGGTTGATTGCGGCGAGGCCCTCCGCGTCGAAGCCAAGGAGGGCGCCCCAGTCCGCATTCGCACGCCAGGTCGGCGCCGAGAGCACGAAGCCGGTGTCGCGATCGCGCGCGAGCTCGAGAAACGGCCGATAGTAACGTCGCAGCGCGGCCTGCCCGTCCGCCGTATCGACAAGCGGGAACGCGGCGAAGTGCGGCAGGTCGATCCCTTCCTCGAAGATGAGGACCGTCTCGATCCCGGCATCGGTCAACTGCATGCGGGGCTCCTTCGTGGTCGGCCTTCCAGAATGACTGATCAACGGCTGGACTCATGCCGCCCACCTGAGAGACTCGCCGGATGGCATGGCGAAAGCGCCTCCGTCTCTGCTTCCGTCGCCGAAAACGTGCTGGCCGAGACGTTGGACAAGTCCGCGCAGACTCCGAACCCACTGTCGCGTTGGCTCCGGCTGGTTGACTGAGAGCCGGTGTATGTGGTGCGATCCGCGGTGTCGAGGTGCGCGCTGGCGCACGGCGAGGCCGCGGAGGTCCCTGTCCGTCGCTCGACGCTGCCGTAGGAGGCTGCTCGTGCCGCTCGATCTCGACCGCTTCCGCCAGTGGCTCGCCGTCCCTGTCGACGAGCTCATGGCGACTTCGCCGGTGCCGTTCACCCTGACCGAGACCCGGCAGGAGCTGCACGAACGGTTCGCCCAGGACGTGCTCGCGGAGATCGCGGAGCCACGGCGCCGCGGCGAGAAGGTCTCGCTGATCCTGCCCCTCGGTCCGACGGGCCAGTACCCGATCCTGGCGCGCGAGATCAACCGGGCGCGCTTGCCGCTCGACCACGTCACGTTCTTCGGCATGGACGAGTGGCTCGACTGGCAGGGTCGTCTGCTGCCGCTCGAGCACCCGTTCAACCTCGAGGGCGGGTTCCACCGCGCGTTTCTGGACCTCGTCGATCCCGACCTGCGCCCGCCAGCTGAGAATGTGATCTTCCCGTCACCTCTGGCGCTCGACCGGTCGGCCGAGGAAATGGCCCGCCGCGGCCCCGTGGCCGCGACGTTCGGCGGCGTCGGCTTTCAGGGCCACATCGCGTTCAACGAGCCGCCGGCCTCGCGTTGGGTCGCGGTCACGGTCGACGAGCTGCGCCGGTCGCAGACGCGGATCGTTCCGCTTGCGGTGGATACCATCATCGCGCACGCGCAGCGCCGCGCGGGAGGCAATCCGTTCGCCGTGCCACCGATGTCGATCACGCTCGGGATGCGGGAGCTGCTCGGAGCCCGCAAGCTGCGGCTCTACCTCGACACCGGCGAGTGGAAGCAGACGATTCTGCGCATCCTGCTCTTCTCGGAGCCCGACGTCGACTATCCCGCGACTCTGGTGCGCGACCATCCCGACGTCCACGTGGTGGCCGACCGGGCCTCGGCCACCTCGCCGCCACCCGACGCGCTGGGGATGCGTTGACCGAGCGTCCGGCGGGGCCGATCACTGTCGTCGGCGCGCACGTCGGCGGCCTGCTCATGCAGGTCGACGCGGTCCCGCGAGAGGGCGAGACGGTGCTCGGCCACAGCTTCGAGGAGCCCGAGGACGGCGGCAAGGCCACGAACCAGGCCGTCGCGGCAGCCAGGCTGGGCGCGCCCACGCGCGTGGTCACCCTGCTCGGGGACGACGAGCGCGGCGACCGCTGGCTCGCCGCGCTCACGAGCTACGGCGTTGACACCCGGTTCGTGCTGCGCGCGGCCGGGCCGACCGACGTCGGGGTCGTGCTGCTTCCGCCGAGTCGTGTGCCCGCGATCGTCAGCAGCATCACGCTCAGCGCGCAGCTCGATGGGGCTGCGGTTGCCTCGGCGGCCGGCGCCCTCGCCGACGCGTCGGTTGTGCTGTGCCAGCTCGAGGCGCCGCCATCGTGCGCCTTGGCTGCCTTCGCCCTCGCCCGCGAGGCCGGCGCCCGCACGGTGCTCAACCCGGCGCCTGCCGTGCCGCTCGATTCGGCGCTGCTCGCGCTGACCGACGTGCTCGTTCCCAACGAGCACGAGGCAGCCATCCTGGCCGGCGTCGACGAGCCGCCGGCGGCGCTCGCGGCGGCGCTGGCCCGCCTGCACCCGGCGATCGCCGTGATCGTCACCGCGGGCGCCGCGGGCTGCTTCCTGGCAGAGCCCGGCGGAGCCGTCGAGCACCTGCCGGCGCCCTCGGTGGACGTCGTCGACACGACGGGCGCGGGCGACGCCTTCGTGGCTGCGCTCGCGGTTCGCCTGCGCGCCGGCGACGCGCTCCGCGTGGCGGCGGAGTTCGCGATCCGCGCCGCAGCGCTGTCGGTGACGCGACCCGGAACGATGCCGGCATTCGCCTTGCTCGGCGAGTTGGACGCCCGGGTCGCGTCCGAGATCAAGTCGGAGTAGACTCGCCCACCACCTGTGGGGCGACGCGGAGGAGCATGATGGAGAACGGCAGGAGGGTGCGAAGGACGGCCATCATCGCGACGCTCGCCGCGGCCGCGGCAGCGTTGGGGGCGACGGCGGCAAGCTCGGCGTCGGCCGGTACGAAGGCGGCGAACCCGTTCGCCCACTACGGCAACATCACGCTGACCGTCTGGTCCGCGGATAACCAGGATCCCGGTCCGGAGCCGGTCATCAAGGCGCTGGCAGCGTCGTTCTCGAAGCGCTACCCGAACGTCAAGATCAACCTCAAGTTCTTCGGCCTGACGGGGTACCTCAAGACGATCCAGCTCGGACTCGGAGGAGGCTCGGCGCCCGACGTGGCCGAGGGCAACCAGGGCTTCGGCACCGACGCGCTGCTCGTCAAGGCCAAGCTGATCATCCCGCTCGACAAGTACGCGGCGAAGTACGGCTGGTACAAGTACTTCCCGCCGGGCACGATGGCCATGTTCCGCTGGACGCCTGACGGCAAGACCTACGGCAAGGGCAACGTGTGGGGCGTCGGCCAGTTCGGCCAGTCGGTCGGCGTCTTCTACAACACCACCAAGCTCAAGCAGTACGGAGTCAATCCGAGGAAGCTGCCCAAGACCTTCTCCGCCTTCAACAGCATGCTCGCCCAGCTGCGCAAGAAGGTGCCGAGCAGCGATCCCCTGATCGTGCTCGGCAACAAGAGCGGGTACGAGTCGCTGCACGACTTCGGCATGGTGCAGGGTGCATACCTGCCGGGCGTGTTCATGCGCAGCTGGATCTTTCACGTCCCGGGCTCGAACTACAACACGCCGACGAACGTGAAGGCGCTCACGCTCTTCCAGCAGTGGTTCAAGAACGGCTACTTCGGCAACGACTACAGCGCCGTCGACGAGAACGACGCCGCCGCGGAGTTCGCCAAGGGCAAGGGCGTGTTCTACCTCGGCGGCAACTGGCAGGCCCAGGTGATCCAGGCCGGACTCAAGAGCAACGTCGGGTTCATGAACATGCCGCCCGGGCCGAGCGGCAGGTACGTGGCGATCGGTGCCACCAGCCTGCCATGGCATGTCTCGGCGAAGTCGAAGTACCCGGACGTCGGCGCAGCGTTCATCAACTGGCTGATCGCGGGGCCGGGGATGGCCAAGCTGTCGTACGCCCAGAACCAGATCCCGGCCATCCAGGGCGCGCTCAAGCCGACCAGGTAACGCCTACCTGACGTCGATCGCCAATGGCTGGCAGCAGCTGGTCAAGGCCAACGGCCTGACGCTGTTCCCCGACTGGGCGTCCGACACGATGTTCCAGTACATGGGGACGCAGTTCCCGAAGATGATGGCCGGACGTCTCAGCCCGCAGGACACGGCCAAGGCCATCCAGGACGACTGGACGGCGTTCGACAAGAAGCTCAAGTCGCAGTGAGTGAGCCGTCGCGCGCGGCCCCGAGGCCCGCGCGATGGCGGCGCGGACGGCGGCGGCTCCGGTCGACCGGAGCCGCCGCGACTCCGCGCCACGCCGTCGACGCCGACGCGGCCGCGCGCCCGGAGAGCCGCGCATGGTCGCGTACCTCTACATCCTGCCCGGGCTCGCCGCCTACCTGGTGTTCACGTTCTTCCCGGTGCTGCAGACGGTGCGGCTCTCGTTCTACGACTGGGACGGCTTCACCGCGAAGCGGTGGATCGGCTTCGGCAACTACCGCAAGCTCTGGCACGACGCCGAGATCCACGCGGCGTTCCTGCACTCGGTCGAGCTGATCCTGTTCTACGCGGTCTTCTCGATCATGCTCGGCCTGTTCCTGACCGCGCTCATGACGCACTTACGCGTGCGCGGGTTCAACTTCTTCCGCACCGTCCTGTTCTTGCCGCAGACGATCGCGACGGTCGTCGTGGCGCAGGCGTTCGTGTGGATCTACGACCCGTCGGGGCCGCTCGACGAGTTCCTTCGCGCGATCGGCCTCGGCTCGTTCGCCAAGGTGTGGCTCGGCGACTTCACCTGGGCGCTACCGGCCGTCGGCATGATCGGCACTGTGGATCACCTTCGGGCTCTGCCTGGTGCTGTTCCTCGCAGGCGTGCAGAAGATCCCTCAGGAGCTGTACGAGGCCGCACGCGTCGACGGCGCGGGCTTCTTGCGCGAGTTCGCCGCGGTGACGCTCCCGGGCCTGCGAAACGAGCTCGTCGTGGCGGCGACGCTGACGACGATCACCGCGCTGCGCAACTTCGACATCATCTACAACACGACGGCCGGCGGCCCCGGCGGCGAGACCGAGGTGCCGTCGTGGGTGATGTTCCAGAGCGCGTTCGAGTCGCACCACGTCGGCTTCGCGGCTGCGATCGCGACGGCGCTGACGGTGATCATCTCCGTCGTCGCCATCGGCATCGGCCAGCTGTCGAGAGGGCGCTCGTGACCTCCCGCCTCGACCGCTACACGACGTACGTCGTGCTCGTGGCGTTCTCGTTCCTCGCGCTCTACCCGATCATCTCGATCGTGTTCCTCGCGTTCCACAAGAAGACCGACCTCGTCACCGGGTTCTCGCTCCCCACGACGTTCAGCCCGCACACGTTCGTCTACGGCGTGGAACGAGGGCAGCTTCGGCCAGGGCATGTGGGGTAGCTTCCTCGTCGCCACCACCGTCACGGTCGTCTCGGCGTGCTGTCGCTGCTCACGGGATACGCCTTCGGCACGATGCGCTTCCCCGGATCGGACGATCCTCTTCAACCTGATCGTGCTCGGCCTCATCTTCCCCTACGAGGCGACGGTCATCCCGCTCTACTACGACTTCCAGGACGTGCACCTGAGCGGCACGTACTGGGCGCTGATCCTGCCGCAGATCGGCCAGTCGGTGACCCTCGGCACGTTCTGGATGCGCGCGTTCTTCCTCACCACGCCGCGCGCGCTGATCGAGGCAGGGCGCATCGACGGTGCGGGCAGCTTCCGCATCCTGCGCAGCGTCCTGCTTCCCCAGGCGCGACCGGCGCTGCTCACGCTGTGCCTGCTCGTCTTCATGTACACGTGGAACGAGTTCCTGCTGGCCCTCGTCATGCTCCAGGGCTCGAACAACACGACCGCGCCGCTCGGCCTGAGCTACTTCGCAGACGTCTCGCGCGGCGGCGACCCGACGAAGGTCGCGGCCGCCTCCGTGCTCGTGGCGGCGCCGGTCGTGCTGATCTACCTCTTCCTGCAGCGCCACTTCATCCGCGGCGTGCTCGCCGGCGCGATCAAGGAGTAGTCCGCGCCTCCGTCAGCGCGCAGTCCAGCCGCCGTCGATCAAGATCGTGTGCCCCGTGATCAGCGAGGCCGCCGGAGATGCGAGGAAGACCACCGCGCCGGCGACATCGACGGGCTGACCGATCCGGTGCAGCGCGGCGATGCGCTCCTCCACGTCGTGCCGGAACTCCGGGTCGTCGAGCGCCTCCGCGGTGCCGTCGGTCGCGATGAACGTCGGCGCGACGGCGTTGACGGTGATCCCCCGGTCCCCCCACTCCACCGCCAAGCAGCGCGTGAGGTGGACGATCGCCGCCTTGGTCAGGCAGTAGATCGACTCACCGGGGAGTGCGACGAAGCCCGCCTGTGAGCTGAGGTTCACGATCCGCCCGGAGCCCTGCTCGAGCATCACACGGCCGACGGCCTGGCTGGTGAAGAACGTTCCCTTGATGTTGACGTCGCAGGTGAGGTCGAAGTCCTCCTCGGTCACGTCCTCGGCGGCGTTCTCCGGTCCCAGGCCCGCGTTGTTGACGAGACAGTCGATCCGGCCCATCGCGGCGACGGCCTCGTCGACCGCGCCGGCGATCTCGCGGGTGCGCGTGACGTCGAGCCGGACGGCGCATGCGCGTCGTCCCATGCCGACGATCTCGGCGACCAGGGAGTCAGCGGACGCCGGATCGCGGACGCCGGCGACGACGTCCGCGCCCGCGTGCGCCAGGGCGAGTGCGATCGCGCGGCCGAGGCCGCGGTTTGCGCCGGTGACGAGCGCGACCTGGCCGTCGAGATCGAACCGGGGATAGAGCTCAGCCGTCGACATGTCGAGACGGTACTGCGCGACAGACGCCGTGTCGAGCGGTGTCGCCCAGGGGGCCGAAGCGGCACGAGATGATGGTCGTCCCATTCTGCGAATGCCGTTAGCTCTTGCACTTCGCTGTACCCGTGGGAGAGGATGACCCTGGAGCGACATGGCTCGGATCAAACTGGCGTACATCGGTGGGGGCTCGACGCGTGGCGCCGGGACGATGGCCTCGTTCATCCAGCAGGGGGCCGACTTCGACGGCTCCGAGGTCGTGCTGGTCGACCTCGACCCCGAGCGGCTCGAGCTGGTGCGTCGGCTCGCAGAGCGGATGGTCAGGGCTCGAGGCCTCGACATCACGGTTCGCGCGACGACGGACCGCCGGGCGGGACTCGCGGACTGCGACGCTGTGCTCTCGAGCTTTCGGCCCGGGGGCTTCGCCGCCCGGGCGCTAGATGAGCGGATCCCGCTGCGCCACGGCGTGATCGGCCAGGAGACGCAGGGGCCAGGCGGCTTCTTCATGGCGCTGCGGGCGGTGCACGTGCTGCAGCGTGTGCTCGCCGACATCGAGCAGGTCTGCCCGCGCGCCAAGGTCTTCAACTACACGAATCCCGTCAACATCCTCGCGCAGGCGGTCACGCAGCATTCCGACGTGTCGTTCGTGTCGCTCTGCGAGGGGCCGATCTACTACCGCGACCAGATCGCCGAGTCGGCCGAGCTCGACCGTACACGGCTCGACACCGTCATGGTCGGCCTCAACCACGCCTCCTGGAGCGTCGCGCCACCTGTACGAGGGCGAGGATGCGATTCCCGCTGATTGCGGCAGCCTGGGAGCGCCGCAAGCACGACCCGACGCTCACCGGGAAGGATCGCCGGCAGCTGCGGATCGCGGCGGCGATGGGCTGCCGTCCCCTCCGAGTACTTCCAGTACTACTACTGCGTCGACGAGGTGTTCGCGGAGCTCGAGGCGAAGCCGACGACGAGGGCCGAGGACATCATGGCCTGGGCGCCCGACTACTGGGCCCATTACGCCGAGCAGGCGGAACGCGACGACCCGAGCTCGACCCCGTCCGCTCGCGTGGCGGCATCAACGAGCTCGAGCTTGCGATCGACATGATGGACGCCGTGTTCAACGGAAAGGACGAGGTGCATCCCGTCAACGTCCCGAATCGCGGAGGCGCACTGCCGGGCTTCGGCGACGAGGCTGGTGGTCGAGATGCTCGGCCGTACCGCGAACGGCTGGGTCGAGCCGCTTCCCGCGCCCGCGCCGCTGCCACGCCATCTGCGCGGACTGATCGAGATGCTCGCCGAGTACCAGGTGCTGGCCGCCGAGGCGGCGTGGTCGGGCACCCGGCGCGACGCCGTGCGTGCGCTCGCAGCGAACCCGCTCGTGCTCTCGCTCGACAAGGCCGAGGGGATCTACGACGAGCTCGCCGACGCACACCGAGCACTACCTCCCGGCGCGCCTGCTGAGGTGAGTGGCCGCCTCCTGCTCGGCGTCGACGGCGGCAATACCAAGACCGTCGCGCTCATCGCCCGCGACGACGGCACGATCGTCGGCGCGGGTCGTGCCGGCTGCTCCGACCACTACGGTGAGACCACGCCGAGCGCCGCCTACGAGGAGATCGCAAGCTCCGTGCGTGCCGCGCTCGCTGCGGCGGCGCAGATGCGACGCGACATCGCGGGCGCGTGCTTCAGCCTCGCCGGCGCGGACTGGCCCGAGGATATCGCGGTCTACGAGCGCGAGCTCGCGGCTCGCCTGCAGCTGCCGATCCAGGCAGTGGTGGTGAACGATGCGATCGGCGCGCTGCGCGCAGGCACGAGCGATGGCGTCGGCGTGGCGGTGGCGTGCGGTACGGGCACGGCGATCGGGGCCCGCGCGCACGACGGGCGAGTCTGGCACGTCAGCCACTGGGGACTGCCGTCGTACCGATTCAGCCTGGCCCGCGGCGCGATCGAGGCGGCCGTGCAGGCAGAGCTTGGCATCGAGCCGCCGACACTGCTGCAGGAGCTCGTCCCCGCGTCCGCGGGCCATCGCTCGGTCGAGGAGCTGCTCCGCGCCATGTCGATGCTCGGGGTGACGCGACCGCCGCTCGGTCACACCGCGATCGCCCTGCTCGATGCGGATGTCCGCGGAGACGCGACCGCGCATCGGGTGATCGGCGAGGTAGCTCGGCGCGATCGTCGACGTGGCTCGCGCATCGGCTGCACACGTGGGCCTGGCTCACCCCTCGCCGGTGGTGCTCGCGGGCGGGCTGTTCCGCCACACGAATGACGCACTGGAACGCGCGATCGCTGGCGCGATGCCCGATTCCGAGGTCGTGAAGGCACGCTTCGAGCCCGCCGTCGGCGCGCTCCTGCTCGCCTTCGACGAGTTCGACACGGTGCCAGACCCCGCTCGACTTGAGCGCTCGTACCCGCCAGCGGCACTATTTGCGAGCACCGCATGAACGTTGGCTGCGGCCACGCGACGCCCGAGCTAGACCCGCCATGCGCACGCGTTCATCTGCCACTTCGCAATCCACTGACACCGCTCACGAAGGCGACAGATCCGTAGCCCCTGGCGCTGCGACCATGGCGGCGCCGATCACGCCCGCTTCGGTTCCGAGCCCCGCGGGAACGATGGGCAGGCTCGCCGGGATCTCGTTGCGCGCAGCACGCTCCACCAGCTCGCGGTAGCCCGCGTGCAGTCCCAGGCCCCCGCCGACCACGACTGCGTGCGGGTCGAGTGCGCCGACCAGCCAGGCGAGCCTCGAGCCGAGCTCTCGGGCTCCGCGCTCGACCACCGGGCGCGCGGCGGGGTCCGCCAGCACCTCCTCCGCTCGCGCTCGACCTGCTGCCAGCGCGAGCCCGCGTCCGCTCGCATGCTCCTCGATGTCCTCGCCGATCTGGATCGCGCTGCCGTGTGCGCCGCGATAGGGCCGCCCGTCGATCGTGAGACAGAAGCTGATGCCCGTGCCGACCGACAGGTAGAGCACGATCGGGAACGGTCGGGCGGCGCCGAAACGCGCCTCGGCGATCGCCGCCGCCCGCACGTCGGATTCGACTACCACGGCGTGTGAGCCGAACGCATCCGGGACGTCGAGGTCGCGCCAGTCGATTGTCACCGCACTCTGCGGCGCGCCATCGAGGCCGACGAGCTCGCAGAGCCCGACGCCGACCGGCATGTCGACCGGCGCCGCGAGCCGCTCGACGAGCGCAGCACAGTCGGCGAGCACCGCCGCACCGCCGCGTTCCGGGCGCGTCGGCGTCTCGAGGCGTCGCACGACCGCGCCGTCGCGGACGTCCACAACGGCGGCGGCGATCTTCGTGCCGCCGACGTCAAGCCCGATCGCGGCGCCCATCGTGGTCGATAGTACGTAACATCAACCGGGGTGGAGGCCTCGCAGCCGTACAAGCCGTCGCCGCGGCCGACGTTCGACGGGCCGGCGCACATCCCGTATCGCTCCGTGCAGCGGTACCTGTGGGGCGACCCCGTCGCCGGCGAGGTCAGCGACTGGATCTACGTGTCGAGCGCGCGCATCCACGCGCTCGTATTCGGCCTCCCGCCGCACGGCGCGTTCCGCCACTCGCCAGACCACCGGACGGTCTTCGCGGCGGACGAGCTGCTGTACGTCCTCGAGGGCACGATGGCGATCGCGAATCCGGAGACCGGCGAGGTGCAACGAATCGAGACCGGCGCGAGCGTCTTCTTCCGCCGCGATACCTGGCACCACGCGTTCGCGCACGGTACCGGGCCGTTGCGCGTGCTCGAGCTCTTCGCGCCGCCCCCCGCCACGGGCAGCTCGGGGGCCTACTCCCGCACCCGGCCGTACCTCGAGGAGAGTCGCTACGCCGAGGACGGCCTGCTCGGCACGCTCGCCCCGGCCACGCAGCGCGCGCGGACGCTGACCCCGATCGATCGCCGCGACATCGTCTGGCGGCGCGACCTGGACGTGCTCGTCGGGCTGCTCGCGAGCACCGAGCACCTGACCACGGCGCTGCTCGAGGTCGACCCCGGCCAGAGTTCAGCGCAGCACGCGCACGCGGGGGATGAGATCCTGTACCTGACCGAGGGAACGCTGCACGTCCGCGCGTGGCAGGGTGACGACGTCCACGTGTTCGAGCTCGAGCCCGACGACGCGTGCTACATCCCGGGCGGCTGCCGGCACGAGTACCGGAACTACTGCGGCTCGACGGCGCGGGCCGTGCTCGGCATCGCGCCGGACTATCTCGCGTAAGACGCGTGTGTGACGCGGAGCGCCTCGTGAGGAATCGCGCGTGACGAGGATCCCGCCATCGTTTCTGGCGTCGGCGTGCCGAGACACCGAGGCGTGCCCCGCACTACATCGACGCTCCGCCGACCTGCTCACGGATGGTGCGGCGCCCGTCGTACGTGCCCCAGCGAAAGCCGGTCGGGTGTGGCGCGGGCGCGAGCGGAGAGCGCGGTAGGTCGTGCGATGGAGACTGGAGGTTGTAGTCCGTCGGGGCCAGATCGTTCGGCGTGCCAGGGTGGAACAACGAGGCCAGGTACTGGAGCTGTCCGCGCCCGGGGCCCTGCTCGAACATCCCGCCGCCGTAGGCGCCGATGCCGTGCTCCGCGCAGTAGTCGTACGTGTCGAAGAGTGCGTGCACGCTGCCGAAGCGGGCCGGCTTCAGGTTGAGCATGCGCGGTCGCCACGGGAGGCCCTCGATGTCGGCGATCGAGTGGATCGGCTCGTCCCAGCTGATCCGGGCGCGGTGGCGCTCGAGCATCCCTTGCGTACCGGGCGTGAGGGCCGGATCTTCGATCCAGGCGTTGGGTAGCCCCTCGATCACGCGGCCGTACAGCCCGACGTCCGGACCCATCGCCACGTTGACGTTGCGGTAGTGACCCTTCAGGTCGATGACCTCGACGCAGTCGAGGCGTGCGAGCTCTCGCACGAGGTCGTCGTCCCAGGTCAGCGTCGGATCCAGCTTGAAGCGGAGCCCTGGGTCCACCCGTAGCCGCATCTCGAGCGGGAGAAGGCTCGGCGGGTCCCCGATCCGGACCGATGCCACGAAGGTGACCGGCCGGGTCTGGCGGCTGAGCGCGTCTTGAAGCGAGAGCCCGTTCTGGCGCAGGGCAAGGTCCAGCGCAGCGCTCTCGAACGCCCACCTGCGGTAGAAGCGCGCGCTGTCGCGGATCGGGTCGACGGGAAAGAGGTTGGCCAGGCCGAGCAGCCGCGAAAATTCGTCGAACGTGCGTGACCCGTACATCCACGTCAGATCGTCCCCGCCCCTCAGGAACTCGATCTGGTCGATCTGATCCCACGTGATGTCCTCGCCCTCGCCGACGTGGAGGCCGCCGCCGAGTCGCACGACGATCGAGACCTTCGTGAATCCGCTCGTCGTGTCGCGCACGAGAGGGTGTAGCTCGCAACGCTCGATCACGAGCGGCAGCCCGGCTACGTGCGCGTAGCTCGAACCGGGCTCTGGCGCCGCGGGCGGATCGTCGCCCAGGCCAACGCCTCCGTCGAAGCGAGGAGGGAGTGCATCTCGGGTCAAATCTGCCAGTGCTCCTCGCTCACCGCGGCGCCACTCTAGCGTGCGGTATGTGAGCTGCGAGGCGACGCGCCGACGCAGGCCGCGTGAGGCGCGAGGGCAGGCCGTTTGAAATAGTTACTCCATGTCGCGGCGTCTCTCGCCGAGGGGCCGCGTCCGGACGCGCTCGCTCGAAAACGTCGCCCCCAACCAGTCGATCCGGCGCGCGCAGCTCTCGTTCGGTGCGATGTGGATGAGCGAGAGCGCGTTCATGGTCGGGCTCGCCGTCGTGGCGTTCCGCGACGGTGGCGTCGGAGCTGTCGGCATCGTCACCGGAGCGCGCATGGCTGCGGCGGCGCTCCTGACGCCGTTACTCGCGACGATGGCCGACCGCGTGCGCCGTGAGCGGATCCTGGCCTCTGTTGGCCTGGTCCGTGCCGCGGCGCTCGGAACCACCGCGCTGGTCACGGCCGCCGGAGGCCCGCCCGCCGCCACCTACGGCCTCGCCGTCGTCGCCACGGTCGCGTACGCGCTCTATCGGCCGGCGCACTCGGCCCTGCTGCCTGCGTTGTGCACGTCTCCGCAGCAACTGACGAGGGCGAACGCTGTTCGCGGCATCCTGGACTCGTCCGCCACGCTCGGCGGCCCCGCTGTCGCTGCCGTGCTGCTCGCGGTGAGCGGACCCGCTGCCGTGTTCGCGGCCTGCGCCGCCGCATCGCTGGTCGGCGGCCTGGTCGTGATCCGTCTGTCGTATGACGCCCCGCCGCGCTCGACAGCCGTGGGCGGCGGCGGTCACGAGATGTTGCAGGGGTTCGCGGCCATCGCGGCCAATCGCGGGCTTGCGCTGATCACGGCGCTCGGCGTCGTGCAGACGTTCACGCGCGGCTGTCTGACCGTCTTCACGGTGGTGGTCGCCATCGACCTCCTGGGCACGGGAGATCCGGGCGTCGGCGTCCTGACCGCAGCCGTGGGGGCGGGTGGAGTGGTCGGGTCGATCCTCGCGTTCGGGCTGGTCGGGCGCGGGAGACTCGCGCTCTGGTTCGGGGTCGGCGTGGCGCTCTTCGGTGCGCCGCTGGTGGGCATCGGCGTCGTCCCCCACCAGGTGGCGGTCATCCTGCTGCTCGGCCTCGTGGGGATCGGCAACGCCCTGATCGACGTCGGTGGCTTCACGTTGCTCGCGCGCCTGGCCGACGAGCGCGTTCTCGCACGCATGTTTGCGGGCTTCGAGGCGATCCTCACGCTCGGGGTCGCCGCCGGCGGTCTGGTCACGCCGCTCGTTGTCAACCTGCTCGGCGTTCGTCCTGCCCTCGTCGCGACCGGGCTGCTCGCGCCGTTGGCCGTGGCCGCGAGCTGGCGCGCGCTCCGCCGGCTCGATGCAGAGGTGCGCGTGCGCGACGCTGACATCGAGACCATGCGCCCGATCCACATGCTGGGCTCGCTCCCGGTGGCGACCATCGAACAGCTGGCCGGCTCGCTCGAGCACGCCGAGTTCGAACCAGGGCGCTCGGTGTTCAGGCAGGGCGAGCGCGGGGACTACTTCTACATCGTGGAGTCCGGTTGCGCGGAGGTGATCCTCGATGGAAGCGTCGTCCGGACGCTCGGCACCGGCGAGTGCTTCGGCGAGATCGCGCTCCTGCGAGACCAGCCGAGAACGGCTGGCGTTCGCGCCTCGGCGGACACACACCTGCGCGTCAGCCGACTGCGGCGCAGCGCCTTCCTGACCGCTGTCACCGGGTACCCAGCGGCCGCAGCCGCGGGTGACGACCTCGTTCGGGATCGGCTCGAAGCCGACGTCGAACGGTTCGACCCCACGGGGCGATGATGGCTCAGTTTCCGGCAGCGACGCGACGCCGGCGCCGGAGGCCCAGCATGTACGGGAGGCCGCGCCCGGCGACGTCGACGGTCCTCCCGAGCCGCTCGAGCAGGCGCGGATCCGGCATCGCCGGGGGCGGGCCCGCGACCTCCGCGATATCCACGTGGTACGTGCGCACGGGGCCGATCCCCTCGAGCTCGTGCGACAGCTCGCTCGCGGGTGCGAACAGCGCTGCTCCGCCAGTCTGGTAGAGCTCCTCGGAGACGAGGATGTACTCGGGCACCTGGACGGGGTTCTTCAACAACCGATGGACGAGGATGACGTCGATGCCGACGAGCTTGCGCCGGTCCCTGATGGTCTGCGTGGCGACGTCGCCGACGTGTGCGACGAACTTCAGCTTCAGGTTGTCCGCCTGCTCACACCCGTCGCATGGGCACAGGTTCGACGCGACGTACCGGCGCTCGCGGTGGAACGCGCTGTACATGTCGAGGACGGCCTGGTTCATCGCGGCGGCCGTGGCACTGCCGTCGAGCGTGTCGACCTGAAGAGAGAGGAACGCCGCGTCGCCTTCGATCTCGATCAGGTCGAAGTCACCGGCCGCATCGATCACCGCTTCGAGCAGCCTCGCGGTGTTGACCTCGGCGTGGGCGAGGCTCATCCAATGGGTGCGCATGT
The DNA here is from genome assembly GCA_963717155.1 of uncultured Actinomycetes bacterium. Classification (GTDB taxonomy): domain Bacteria; phylum Actinomycetota; class Thermoleophilia; order Gaiellales; family JALYLC01. The sequence continues at coordinate 4,184,292 of OY970326.1, read as the reverse complement.
ACTCGGTGTACCCCCCGATGTCGGCGATCAGGAGGAGCGCACGCTGGGACGCCATGGCGGGTGATGCTACCTGAGCGCTGGCGGGCGGGTTCGAATCGCGCGTGTGTCGTGCGCTCGCCCGACCTTGGCCGGTTGCTCGGCTGGCGCTAGTGGCATCCGGGTGCGGCGTTCACCCACTTGGAGACTGGTGGGCGAGCTGAAGGAAGGGCATCCTGTGTTCGACCGCCGGCAGCTCGCAGCTGCATGCCGGCCACAGCAGCATCTCCTAACTGCCATCGCGATACGCGCCAGCGGTATGCGAGGGCCCGACGGAAACGCCGGGCCTTCGACGCGCTCTCGCTTCCTCGTCGCCGGCGCGGATCAGCCACACTTCCGTGATGGCCACCGGCCTGACAGTCGGCGGTGACGTCGAGCGGGCTCTCGGCAACGTCGGCGTCCCGAGCTACGTCCTCGACACAACCGGCAACATCCGCTGGATCAATCCGGCGGCCGAGCGGCTTCTCGGGAACATTCGTGGTCGCCACTACACGTCAGTCGTAGCGCCCGAGGACAGCCGCCGGGCCCGCGAGCTGTTCGCAGAGAAGGTGATCGGCGCCTCCCCGGCCACAGACTCGGCCGGCGTCCTGGTCTCGACTACCGGCGCACGGGTGCCCGTGGAGCTCAGCTCCGTGCCACTGATGAACGGTGAACGGGTGGTCGGCGTCTTCGGACTGATCGAGGAACGCCCAGGCGACAGCTCCCCAGCGCCGCCCCCGCATCTCACGCCCCGTCAAGTCGAGGTGCTCCATCTTCTGGAGCGGGGCCGCTCGACGAAGCAGATCGCCGCCGAGCTCCACCTGACCATCGAGACGGTCAGGACTCATATCCGCCGTCTCTTCCGGGCTCTTGGCGTCAATTCCCGCCTCGAAGCCGTCGCCGCCGCCCGTTCGGCATCGCCCTCATAGGTTCGGCTTGCGCCGTCCGTCCGGCCCTGGGAACCCGGGGGGGAACGATGTTCCGGTGGCCGGGCGGCCCCAGCAGACGCCGAGAGCCGAGCAAGAGATACCCATCGCCCGCTGACGATGACAGCTGGTTGATCAGCCCCTGCTTGGAGAACCCGGAGATCGAAAGGTAGTTCTGAGCGGCCCTGACAGCGTTCCTCTGTGATGTCGTCATGCTCGTCTCAGACCGGCGGTGGGGCGTGCTAGCCGGCAAATGAAGCGCCTTCGCACCTCGTCGATGATGTCGCACGTCGGCAGCTCCCGGTGGGTCTCGTTGACCCCCGTTGACCCTTCAGAGGACCGCATTGGTGATCCCTTCGATCGAAGCCGGCCACCACTTCATGCGCCGTCGACACGCCGTCTGTTTGACGCTGGTCGCCGTCGCCCACTGGTGGGTCAGTCCTGCGCGGATCTAGCGCTCAGCGCGCCCACGATGCCACGTGACCCCGCTTGCAGGCCGGCGTTGACGCGATCGCGGGCGGGTCGTGGGCAGTCAGGTACCCACCGAACGTCCGCTCGATGTTCGGGATCGTCCGCAGCAGCCGGACATCGACCATCCTGCGGCCCTTCACCTGCCAGAGAAAGCTCGACGTGATCGCCTGGTGGTTCGCGTCGAGCCTGATCGGACCCTCTGGCGTCATCAGCCGGACGCGTGCAAGCGCCGCCAAGAAGCGCCGTTCGCCGTGGGCGAGACCGCCGCCCGAGGACGTCAGAGCCTGCAGCGTGGCTCGCATCGCGACGTAGTAGTCCTGGTCGAACACTCCCTCGTAGTCCGGGTCGATCTGCGGATATGACATCCGTAGGTTCCTCGCGAACCGAGACCCCGGCTCCCCGGCCGGCCCGTCGCGGTCGCTGTAGACCAGTCCAGTCAGCCGATCGCTGGGTACCGCGAACAGGTTTCCGACGTTCGTTGCACCGATCATCAGATTCTGCGCGGCGTGTCGACCGAGCAGCGGGTACGCATTGAGTAGCGCGACGGGAACTGCCTCGTCGGTCGCCACGTACACGCCGTCGACTCCGACGCGGGGTAGCTGCGCGAGCACGCTGGAGAAGTCGGTGGTGCCCGACGGAACTCCGAGGCGCTTCACGATCGTTCCCCCGAGCGAGCAGAACTCGGCGACGAAGCCCGCGGTCTGCGACCAGTTGAACATGTCGTGCTCGTCGGTGATCGTGACTGCTCTACGCCAGCCGAGCTCATGGAACGCATAGCTGCCCGTCCCCGCGCTCCACTGGGCGCCGTCGGCGTGGAAGCTGAAGAAGTTCGGCGCCGGATGCTGGAGGCGAACCGACGCACTGCCGTTGACGAACGCGATCGCCGGTCGCAGTCGTGCGTAGGCCTGAAGCGCCAGCTCCTCGTCTCCATTGAGCGGACCGATCAGCACGCTGACGCCGACACGCTCGACGAGCCGTCGCGCCTCCTCGAGAGCAGACGCGGGCGATCCATCGCTGCACCCGAACGACAGCTCGATTGGACGCCGACGAATCGTCGCGCCGACGACTCCGTCTCCGGGAGCCGTCCCTGCCGCAGTCGCCCCGTCCTGGATGAGCGCCAGATCGGCGCCTGCGAGCGTGTTGTCGCGCTCGAAGCTCCAGAAGCCGCTGCAGTCGGTGAGCACCCCGATCTTGATGGCCTTCGCCGCGACCCGCACATGGCTCGGGGCGTTGCCCGCGATGAGAGCCAGGACGGCGGTGCCGAGCGCGACCATTCCGACACGCGACAGCTTCACGACGGCTTCCCGATCACCCAGACGCCGCCCGCGCCGGTGGCAAGGTCTACTGGCGTCACACCGACCGGGATGGTGCTGGTGCGATTCGTCACCGGATCGATCCGGGACACGGTGTCGTCGAGCGAGTTGACGACCCAGACGGCCCCCTCACCGACTGCGAGGGCCGATGCGCCATGGCCGACCTTGATGCGCTCGACGATCCGACCGGAGTCGGGATCGATGCGCGCCACCGTATCGTCCAGGAGCGAGGTCACCCAGACCGCGCCCTCACCAGCTGCAATGCCGGCTGGGATGAATCCGAGCGCAATCCTGGTCACCTTCCGGCTCACGGGATCGGCTCGCCAGAGCGTGCGCCCGAACGAGTCGCCAGCCACCCATACCGAGCCCTCACCGATCGCGAGTCCGTCGAAGCTCACGTACTGCGTCAACAGGCTCGTCCGGTCCGGCGGGATCGGGAGCGTCGTGCCCAGCCCGACGAACTGCCCGCCGGAGTCCGACGACGAGAGCGTCTGCGGCTCGGCTTCTGCAAGCCAGAACGTCCCGTTCCCGGCCGTGAGGAGCGGGGCGTGGTTCGTGTCATTCGGCAGCGGCGTGGGCGCCCCGGCGCGCGAGGTCGATGCGTCGATCGTGATCACGCTGTTGTTCGTCGGACCGTCGAGCACGTCGACGAGGTTTCCGCTGACGGCAACGTCGATCGGGGTGCCCTTGACCGGGATCGCGCGAAGGTGTCCGGTCGCAGCGTCGACGCGCGAGACGCTGTCGTCGCCGTTGTTCGCGATCCAGACTGCGCGGTCTCCGACCGCGACCGCGGCGGCGGAGCCGCCGACGCGCATCGTCCTCGTCACCGCGCTCGTCTTCGGGTCGATCCGAACGAGCGCGTCGTTTCCGGGCGGCGCCCCGACACCTCCAGAGCGAGTGAAGAGCCAACCCCCGATCGCCGCCGCGACGACGGCGATGACAACGACGACGAGCCACTGCCAGCGCCAGCGCCAGCGTCCCGTTACCGATGAGGCCGGAAGGACTGCGAGACCGAGGCTGTCTGCGGCCGCCGCCACCAGCTCACGGCAGGTTGCGTAGCGGTCGTCGGGGAGCTTCGCCATCGCACGGACGAGCGGTGCGTCGAGTGCGGCCGGTAGCCCGGAGACGAGCTCGCTGGGCCTCGGGGGTTCCTCCTCGAGCTGGGCGTAGATGACCTCGACCTCTGAGGCCTGAGCGAATGGGACATCGCCTGTAAGGCACTCGAACAACAGGCAGCCGAACGAGTAGAGATCTGCGCGGCCGTCGACCTCCTCGCCGCGGATCTGCTCGGGCGCCACGTAGTCGACCGATCCGACGAAGCCCCGCGTGAGACCGCCGCTCTCCGATGCGCTCTTCGTGAGACCGAAGTCCGACAGGTAGCAATGGCCGCGCGGACCGAGCAGCACGTTCGAAGGCTTGACGTCGCGGTGGACGAGACCGTGCTCGTGGGCAGCGTCGAGAGCGTCGGCGATCTGCGCGGCGACGGCCAGCGCATGCGACGGCTCGAGCGCTCCCTGCGTTCGCAGCAGGGCCTTGAGGTCGGTCCCCTCGACGTAGCGCATGGCGATGAACAAGCAGCCGTCGCCCTCGCCGGCCTCGTAGATCGGGATGATGTTCGGATGGTCGAGCGACGCCGCGAGCTCGGACTCGCGCAGGAACCGCTCGCGAAACCGCACGTCGGATGCAGGCTCCCGCGCCAGCACCTTGAGCGCCACGCGTCGCCGCAGCCGCAGATCCTCCGCCAGATACACCACGCTCATGCCACCGCGCCCGAGCAGTGACTCGATCCGGTAGTCGGCGACGCGCGAGCCTATACGGCCATCGGCCGACGGGGAGGTCGTCTCCTGCGGCCCTGGAGCCATGCGATGTCCTCACCTCGCTTCTGCGAGCCCGGCGATCTTACTGACGCGGGCAGCGAGGGGCCCAGAGTGCTCGTGCCTACTCGGGCAGTGCCTTGGCGACCCGCATCGCCTGCCTCTGCGCCGTGAGGAGCAGATGCGCGCGCGTGATGAGCCCGGGTGTGCCGACGATCATGACGCGAGAGACCACATTTCGCTGACGGAACTGTGTCGCAAGCGCGAGCTCCGCGACGCCGGAGACGGTATCCGAGTGTGCGTACACGCCCGCTCCACCCGCCAGCGGCAGCCGCCCCGAGACGCGGTGGAGACCGGCAGGCGCCACCCCACGGAGCGCGCGTCGGGCACCGTCCGTGCTCGTGAACACGAGCACGCGGCTTTCGATGACGAGCACGCCGTACAGCGAGAACGGCTGCTGTCCGAACGTGCGCTCTGCTCCGCCACGCCAGCCCGCTGCACGCAGGATCGCGCGGTTTCGGGTGTCACGCTCGGAGCTGTCCCACAGCGAGAGTCCGACCCGGGCGTGTCGATCGGTGACGAGACCCGGCACATCGTCGGTGCGTAGAAGCAGGTTCGCCATGTGCAGACTCGGACGCGCAGCCGAGACGGGGCGCACCGGTAGCGGACTCGCGGAAGGACTGGCGAGTGCGCTGCCGGTGGCCGAGATCGCCGCGATGGTGAGCGTGAGCGTGGCGGCGCGGCGCAGGTGAATCGCTTGCATGGTCATCTCCCTCGTGACGGCCGCTCGGCGCGGCCCCGATCCGGCGAGAATGGGTCGCGCTGCTAACGACCTGCTAACTCCTGCCGACGCATGCGAGGGGCGCCGCTTGCTCGATTTCCGGATACTCGGCCCACTCGAGGTGATCGACGGCGATCGCGCGCTGACACCCAGCGGCGCGGTCCAGCGAGCGCTGCTCGCGATCCTGCTGCTCCACGTCAACCGCGTCGTTTCCGGCGATCGTCTCTCTGATCTGCTCTGGGGCGACCACCCGCCCGCATCCGGCGCGACCGCCTTGCAGGTGCGCGTCTCGCAGCTACGCAAGGCACTCGGCGAGGGCGGCGCCGCGATCGTCACGCGCCCGCCGGGCTATCTCATCCGGCTCGACCCCGGCCAGCTCGACCTGCACCGGTTTGAGCGCCTCGTCGAGCGCGCCGACCGCGACCTCGCGGCAAACGACCCGGCGTCGGCGGCCGCCGCGCTGCGGGAGGCGCTCGCGCAGTGGAACGGGCCGCCGCTCGCCGACTTCACCTTTGCGCCCTTCGCGCAGGCAGCGATCGGGCGGCTCGAGGAGCTGCGTCTCGGGGCGCTGGAGAAACGCGTCGAGGCGGATCTCGCGCTCGGGCGGCACGCGGGCCTGATCGCCGAGTTGCGTTCGCTGACCACCGAGCACCCCCTGCGAGAGCGGCTGCGCGCACAGCTCATGCTGGCGCTGTACCGCGCGGGGCGCCAGGCCGAGGCCCTCGCGGAGTACCAGGCTGGCAGGCGTGTACTCGTGGAGGAGCTCGGAATCGAGCCCGGAACCGACCTGCAGGAGCTCGAGTTGGCGATCCTCAGGCACGAGCCGGCGCTCGACGTCACCGACCGCGTGCCGATCAGGTCGATCCTCGTCTCGCCGTCAGGCGATGCGGCACTCAGGCAGCTGCTCGCCCTCGCCGAGCCACTGGCCAGACAACCGAGGCGAGCGGTCGTGCTCGTGCGAGCCGTCTCCGATCGCGAAAGGCTTGTACGGACGAGCGCGCTTCTCCGCGCCGAGCAGGACAACCTGCAGGCTCGCGGAGTGAGCGCGCGCGCCGCCGCGTTCACGAGTATCGCCCCTGCCCGTGACCTCGTCCGCGTCGCTCGCGAGCAGGACGTCGATCTCATGCTGCTCGACGCGCCCGCGTCACTGCTCGACGACGCGCTCGTGCGCGACGTGCTGATCTCCGCCCCGTGCGACGTCGCGCTCCTCGCGGGGGCCCGGACCGGGCAAGCCGGGTCGTTCGTGCTGGTGCCATTCGGAGGAGGCGAGCACGACTGGGCAGCGGTCGAACTCGGCGCGTGGTTCGCTGCCGCGGAGCGGCGGACGCTCCGACTCGTCGGGTCGGCCGGCAACGCGGGCGGCTCTGATGCGAGCAGGCAGCTCGCGAGCGCCTCGCTCGCGATTCAGGTCTCGTTCGGCGTTGCAGCCGAGCCGCTTCTCGTGACGCCGGGCTCGGCCGGGCTGCTCGGAGCGACGGAGGGGGCGACGCTCGTCGTGGCTGGACTGTCCGAGCGCTGGGAGCGGAGCGGCCTCGGCGAGGCCCGTCTCGCGCTCGCCGCAGAGGCACTCGCTCCGACCCTGCTCGTCCGCCGCGGTCTGCGACCGGGCGGCCTCGCCCCGCGGGCGAGCCTCACGCGCTTCACGTGGTCGGTCGGCGCTCCGGGCTGAACGAAGCGGCGGCGACGGGCCTCGGCGAGCGTGCGCGCCGCCGGACCCGGCCTGCCGGAGAGCAGACCGACTTGGGGGTCTAAGCCCTAGGGGCCTGCTCTCCTGGGTCCAGGCAGGGGTCGCCGACTCGACGGGCGCCGACGGTCGTTGGCATCGTCGTTCACTCCTGCTCCAAGGTTCACGTTGACGCGAGACCAGGCGACCTAGACCGAAGGTTCGGCGTGGCTGGCGCGTCGAACGTGCCGAGCAGATCGCCGACGAGCTTGAACGAGCCGGTCGCGAGCACGACACCGTCCACCTCGCTTGCCGCCCACGCACGCGCCTCGCTGAGGGCGCGAGCCGCGTCGGGCTCACACACCACGTCGTTCATGCGCTGCCGGCGCGCAAGCGACTCGATCGTCCCGGGCGCTAACGCCCGAGGACCGTCGGCGGCCGTGGCCCACAGCCGGGCAGCACGCGGTAGCAACGTGGCCAGCATCGCTTCGTGATCCTTGTCGTCGAGCATGGCGAGCACGACGCCTAGCGGGCGCGTCCCCTGGAAATCGTCCAGCGACTCGATCAGCGCCTCCATTCCCGCCGGGTTGTGGGCCACGTCCAACAGTGTCGGCGGATCTGACGAGACCACGTGAAAGCGGCCGGGCACGGTGGTCGCCTCGGCTGCGTCGCGCACAGCTTCAGGATCCAGCTCGAGCCCGACAGCCTCCAGGTAGGCGCGAGCCGCGGCGATCGCGAGCGCGAAGTTGCGTCGCTGAAAGCGCCCGGCCGCCCGCAGAGGCCCCTGCCAGGCTTCGTCCGCCACCACGACCCGCGTGGAGCGCTCGTCGGCGACTGCATGCACCAGCCGCACCACGTCCTCGTGCAGTCCGCGTCCGACCACGACCACGGAGTGCGGCTGCACCACGGCGAGCTTCATGCTTGCGATGTCGGCCGCCGTCGGTCCCAGCCAGCGTGTGTGTTCGAGCTCGACGTTGGTGAGCACCTGCACGGTCGAGGCGATGACGCTCGTTGCGTCGTAGCGGCCGCCCATGCCAGCCTCGACCACCGCCACGTCCACACCGCGCCGGGCCAGCGCCACATAGGCCGCCGCCGTCAACAGCTCGAACTGAGTGACCGCGTCGCCCTCGGCGAGCGTGCGGTTGACCCGCTCGGCCGCCCAGGCGGCGTGCATCAGCGCTTGGACGAGCCCCTCCGCATCGAGGTCGTTCTCGTCCACCTGGATGCACTCGCAGTAGGCGCGCAGGTGCGGCGATAGGTACGCGCCGGTCCGTAGCCCGTGACGGCGAAGGATGGCGGCGATGAATCTCGTGCTCGAGGACTTGCCGTTGGTCCCGACCACGTGCACCGAGCGAAAGCCGTGTGTCGGATCACCGAGCTGGGTCATCAAGCGGACCATCGCGGTGTAGGCAACCGACATCATGGCCGACCGGGCCCCGCGCGCAGTGACCGTCGAGCTACGACGGGCGGCCCACACTCCAAGGGATCCGGGCGGACGCCTCGTAGGGCGAATGAATCATCGGGGAGTCGCCTTATCCCCGGATGTAGGCCTCCATGGCAGTGAAAGCCTTGTCGGCGGTCTTGGCCTTGTTGACAGTCACGTCCTGCGTGATCTCGCCTCCGCGGATCGAGTCGACCGAGTCCTTGTCCACCTCGAGATCCTCGACCAGGTCTTCCTCCACTTGCCGACGGTCCGCATGCTCTTCGCTGGTCACCGGGCACTCCTTCTTGGTGGCGGCTGGGTATCTTCCGCTGGACGGTCGGCAGAATGCTATGCCTTGCCGTTCGCGAGATCAATGCAATCGTCCCTCCCACCGGCGCCCCGCCAGCGCGCTCGGACTCCTGGCTTCTGGCTCGGGAGGTGATCCTCTGAGCCCTGAGGCCTCCGAGATCGGCAAGGCGCTCGGCGAGGTGCTCGCGCAGGCGGGATACGACGAGGACAGCGTGCGCGAGCTCGTCCGGGAAGACGGGCTCGACTTCGGCCGGGGCCTCGCGGCGCTGCGGCTACGTCCGTCGGCACATGAGCGGCTGGGCCGGCTGGTGCGCCTGTTCCTGGCCGCCGACGAGCTCGCCGCCCCGGCCGCGGCGGCGGCGGTCGCCCCCGTCACGCTCGAGGAGATCGTGGCCGCCGGCCTCGCAGAGCGCAGTGACGGCGGCGTTCGCGCGCTCGTGCGGCTCGACCCGGTCGAGCGGCTCATCGTCGCCAGCGATCCCCAGGTGCCGCAGCGCAGGCTCAACCCCGACCATGTCATCGCCCCCGGACCGGCGTCACGCGTGCTCGCCGCCGTAACGATCCGCGCACGTGTAGACGAGGCACTCGACCTCTGCTGCGGCTCGGGCGTCCAGACCCTGCTCGCCGCGCGGCACGCTGGGCACGTGGTCGCGACCGATCTCAATCCGCGCTCGCTGCAGCTGGCGGCGCTGAGCGCGGCGCTCAGCCACGTCGAGAATGTCGAGTGGCGGTCGGGCGATCTGTTCGAGCCTGTTCGCGACGAACACTTCGACCTCATCGTCTCGAACCCGCCCTTTGTCATCTCGCCCGCACGGGACCTCACCTTCCGGGACGGAGGACGCCGCCGCGACGAGCTCTCGCACCTGGTTGTCGCCGGAATTGCAGCCCGCTTGACGGATGGAGGCTTTGGTCACGCGCTCTGCTCGTGGGTCCAGCGCGATGGGAAGCACTGGTCAGAGACACCGCGCAGCTGGCTCGAGGGCTGCGGGTGCGATGCCGTGATCCTCCGCCTGGACAGTGAGGGACCGGTTACGCATGCCGTCCGCTGGGCCTCCCTCGACGCACCGACGCCGGCAGAAGCGATCGATCAGGCCGCAACGTGGGTCGACCACTACCGTGAGCTCGGCATCGAGCGAATTGCGACCGGCGTTGTCGTGCTCCGTCGACGAGCGGGTCGCAACTGGGTCCACAGCGAGGAGCTCGTCTCGGCCCGCCCCGGGTCGGGCGCTCATCTGGTACGGATCTTCGCCGGCCATGACGCGCTCGAACACATCACCGGCGAAGGGGATCTGCTGTCGGTCCTCCTTTCGCTCGGCCCGGGGGTGCGCCTCGTGGAGCGAAGAGCTGCGGGCGGTCGCCTCGAGCGGGCGCGCCTCACCGCAGACAGCGGAATGCAGCTGCCGGCCCGCGTCACGCCGCCGACCGCCGCAGCGGCGCTCCTCGAGCTGAACGGGATCCGGACGCTTGCCGAGGCAGCCGCACAAGCCGGTCTCGCTCCTGGAGAGCTAGAGGCCGCGTTGCCGTGCGTCCGCAACCTCGTCGAGCGCGGCTACCTCGTCTTCAGCGGTCGAACGGACTATTAGGTGGCAGGTTCGGGACCCGCCGGCCCATCACCTGACCACGCGGATCACACTCGTCGGACAGGTGCGTGTGAACGCAGTGAGTCTTCTCAGCGTCAGTGGTCATCGCAGGGATCGACTCCAGTCGACAAGCCGGCCCGCCTACGATCGGCGCCATGGGCGATATGCGCGCAACCGTTGCCCGCCGGCGCCTCCGGCGTGTTGAGCGCCTCACGTGACCCCAGAGCCCTCGCACGGCTTAGCGGGGCCTGGACAACTCTCGACTATCTACCTTTAAGCAGGAACTCTACGGAATGGGCCGTGAAGGGATCGAACCTTCGACCTTGGGATTAAGAGTCCCCTGCTCTACCAGCTGAGCTAACGGCCCGCGGCGCGGGATACTAACAGTCGACCGGTGTCCTCGAGGCCGAGCGAGCCGAGCGCCTCGGCCCGGCTGTCGGCGACCCGGAGCACGCGGTCGACGCCCATCGTCGCCAGCGCAGCCCGTAGCCGGGGCTCGGGTGCGCCGACGGCCAGCGCTCCTCCCGCACTGCGCGCGGCGCGGAGCGCGCGGAACAGCACTCCGATCGCGGCGTCGTCGATCGGGGAGGCGCGCTCGAGATCGATCGCGATGCGGGCGGCACCCTCGTCGGAGAGCTCGGCGAGCAGCACGCCGAGCTCCTCGGTCGCGTGGTAGTCGAGCGCTCCGTCGACCACGACGAGCGCGCCGTCGTCGCCGACCCGCGCCGTCGTCAGGCTCATCCGCCGGTCGTGGTAGTCGTCGTCGTCGCCGTCGCGGCCTTCGTCTTCGCGGCGGCGATCGTCTTCTCGATCGACTTGACCTTGGTCCTTGACCTGCGGCGCGATCGGATCGTCGGGCACGAGCCGCAGGAACGTCTTGTACCCCTGCAGCGCGGCGTTGTTGTTGCCGACCTGCTCGGCCGTCGTCGCGTAGCTGGAGCCAGCTCTGCGCGTCGCCCACGTGCTTGTTCACGATCAGTGTGGTACTGCGCGAGCGCCTTCGAGTTGTACGGTCTGCGCCTGCGTGGCGAGCGGCGTTCGACTGCGATTCGAGCTGGCTGATCTGCACCGAGATCGGGTTGCTCGCTGCCTGACTGAACGGGTCCTGGAGTCGCGCTGCGCGAGCGGCGTCGTGCTCGTCGGGCGATCGCCTGGAACGGCGAGCTGCCCGGATCCTGCTGCTGGAGGTTGTACGCCTCGGTGTACAGGTTCTGGGCCTGCGATGTCAGCACGTTCGCCTGCGCCGGTAGAGACCGGCAAGCGTCTTCCGGCCCTCGACGTTGTTCGGGCTGCAGCTTGGTCGCGTGCTCGGCGGCCTGGACCGCCAGGAGCGTCTGGTTATTGGTCGAGTAGGCCTCGGAGAGCTGCGTCCAGAGCGCGGCATTGTTCGGGTGCGCCTTGACCTGCTTGAGCAGCGCGCCCGCGTTGCCGGTATCCGTCGACGAGGAGCTTCCGCCCGAGCCGCCGCCGATGATGTCGGACAGCGAGAAGTTGCTGCCCGAGCCGACGCCGCCGATCACGAAGCTGCTGGCGAACACGAGGATCAGCGCGATGAAGATGCCGCGAATCCAGCCCTTCTGTTCGCGGATGCGCATGAGCATTGCGTTGAGTTCCTAGGTCGAGAGGGCGAGCATCCGGCGGCGCACATCGCGTCCACGAGCGAGGGCCGCCCGATACGAATCGTCTGACACACGGTACCGCACGATTCCATTAACCATCGTAAAGATCACGCGTTCTCCGCTACCCGCGAGGACAAGGTCCGCAACGGGATCTTCGCAGGGCCAGAAGGCCGTGTCAGCCAGACGCACGGCGACGAGGTCTGCTCGCTTGCCCGGCGTGAGGCTCCCGATCGACTGCTCGAGGCCGAGCGCCTCGGCGCCGCCGAGGGTTGCGAGACGTAGAGCATCCCCGGCTCCCGAGCGCACCGGGGTCTCCCGCCGCCGCGCGTTGCAAGAGGACGGCCGCGCGTAGCTCGGCGAAGGCGTCCAGATCGAGCGCTGACGACGGCCCGTCGGTTCCGAGACCGACCGGCACGCCCGCCTGGCGCAGCTCGGCCAGCGGCGCGATTCCGCATCCGAGCAGCGCGTTCGAGCGCGGACAGTGGGCGACGGCGGCCCCGCTCGCGGCGAGCAGCTCGATCTCGGCGTGATCGACGAACACGGCGTGCGCGATCACGGTCTCGGGCCCGAGCAGGCCGCGCTCCGCGAGCTCGGCGATCGGATGGCGGCCGTACGGAGCGACCCATGCACGCCGCGAGCGATCGGCCAGCAGGCCCTCTCCTCGCACCAGCGCATCGAGCTCGTGCTGCGACTCGGCGATGTGCGTCACGACGCGGCGGCCAGCGGATCGCGCGCGCCCGACGACCTCCTCGAAGAGGGCCGGCGCGACGGTATAGGGCGCGTGGGGCGAGACGCCGAGCTCGACGAGCGGGACCGGCCTGCTCCGCGGCGCGAGCGAGTCGCGCGTCGAGGCGATCGGCGATCGCCACCTCGTCGTCCTCGCTGCCGCCGAACACCTCGAGCGCGATCACGGCGCGCAGGCCGAGCTCGCTCGCCGCAGCCACGGACGCGCCCGTGAACGACGCATCGACGACCGTCGTCGCGCCGCCGCGCATCGCCTCCAGCGCGCCGAGACGCGCGAGCAGCGAGCGCATCGCCCTCGGACTGCCGGGCCTTGCGCTCGATGTGGACGTCGAGCCATGGCCCGAAGGCCAGCCCGTCGCCGAACCCCCCGAAGCCCGCGTACTCGAGGTGTGTGTGGAGGTTGACGAGCCCGGGCGCGAGCACGCAGCCCTCGTGGCGCTCGACGGTCGCGTTCGGGTGCGCCGCGATCACGTCGGCAGCGGGCCCGACCTCGACGATCGCGCCATCCGCCACCGACACGGCGCCGTCAGCGATGGGATCCGCAGCGACCGGGACGACCCAGTCGGCGCGCAGCACGAGCGTCCCGCTCACGAGGCGCCGGCGACCGGCTCCTTCGTCGGCGGCGCGGCCGCGTCGGACCTCCATCAGCCGCGCAACCCAGATCGACGCCTCGTACAGCACCAGCAGCGGCAGGAACTCGAGCAGCATCGACACGGGGTCGACGCCCGGCAGCAGCGCCGCGATCGCCGCCAGCACGACGATCGCGTAGCGGCGGTTCTTCCGCATCATCCGTCGCCGTCAGGATGCCGGCGCGGGACAAGCGCCGCGACGGCGGCCGGCATCTCGAAGATCACGCCCATCGCGGCGAGGATCATGCAGGCGAACGAGTAGTAGCTGCTCGCGCGGACCTGGACGTTGTACTGGTCGGCGTTGAACCCGAGCAGGAAGTGGACGGCGCGGGGCAGCACGATCTCGTAGCCGAACGCGACGCCGCGCGACGAACAGCAGCGGGACGATCACGAGGACCGGCCAGACCTGCTTCGTCGTCTTGTCGGAGAACGCCGGGATGACGAAGGCGTACAGCTGGTAGAAGACGATCGGCAGCGCGAGCAGCAGGCCAGCGTAGGCCGAGATGATCATCGAGTTCGTGAACGGCTCGCTGACCGAGAGCGTCGTCGGCAGGATGTGCTGGTGCGTGTGCGGATCGATCGGCAGCTGCCGGTTGAACAGCTTCAGGATGTCCGAGTTCCGCCAGAACGCGACCGCGAACCCGACGCCGAGCGCGATGAACGCCACGACCAGGCGCTGACGCAGCTCGGTGAGGTGCTCGACGAGGCTGACCTCCTCGCCGTGCTCTAGCCGCTTGGGGAGCTTGACCACGGCCTAGCGGTGCGTGCCCGCGCGCGTCGCGGCCGGGGTCGGCGCGGCGGCGGCGGGCGGAGGGGCAGCCGGAGGCAGCCCTGCAGGCGGAAGCTCGGAGGCGCGCTCATGAGAACGGGTCATCGTCACGTCAGACGTTCGCGCGCCGGCGTCTGTCCGGTTCGGTCGACGCGTCGTGCGAGCCGAGGTCGCCGAGGCCGGTGAGACCTGCCATGCCGCTCTTGAACTCGCGAATTCCCTTGCCGACGGTTCGCGCCATATCGGGCAGCTTGGTCGGCCCGAGCACGATCAGAGCAATCACCATGACGACAAGGATCTCTTGCCAGCCGAGACCGGGCATGCGCGCTCCCCGAGGCAGAGTGGACGCGTCCCAGCATACCGCAGCGCCCTGAAGACGCCTGGCTCGTTTTGGCCGCAAGATCGCGGGTATCCTGTCCATTGGCGCAGTGCGCGCCGTACCGACATATTCCGCACCGCCGCCCGCGAGCCGGGTGCGCGACGAAAGGCTCCAACCTACGTGAGCGACCTCGAGATTCAAGGGCTCCACGCCTCGATCGACGGCAAGGAGATCCTCAAGGGGATCGACCTCGAGCTGTCGCGCGGCGAGATCCACGCCGTGATGGGACCGAACGGCTCGGGCAAGTCGACCCTCGCGAACGTCCTGATGGGCCACCCCGCATACGAGGTGACCGCAGGCACCGTGCGCTTCAAGGGCGTCGACCTGCTCGAGCTCGAGCCCGACGAGCGATCGCGACTCGGCATATTCCTCGCGTTCCAGTACCCGCACGCCGCTGCCCGGCGTCACGGTCTCGTCCTTCATGCGCCAGGTGATGAACGCGCACCGGCGCGGCGGCCACGACGGCACCGACGACCCGATCTCGGTCCGCGACTTCGCGGCAGCTCCTGCGCGGCAACATGGAGCTGCTCGAGGTCGACAAGTCGATGGCCGGCCGCTACCTCAACGACGGGTTCTCGGGCGGCGAGAAGAAGCGCATCGAGATCCTGCAGATGGCGATGCTGAAGCCGGAGCTCGCGATCCTCGACGAGACCGACTCGGGTCTCGACATCGACGCGCTCAAGGTGGTCGCCAACGGCGTCAACCACCTCGCGGGACCCGATCTCGGCGTGCTCGTCATTACGCACTACCAGCGCATCCTCGACTACATCCGCCCGGACCGTGTACACGTGCTCGTCGACGGCAGGATCGTCCGCTCCGGCGGCCCCGAGCTTGCACACGAGCTCGAGGCCGGCGGCTACGCAGCAGTTACCCCGAAGGAGCACGTATGACTCCCCCCGAGCTCGCGCTCGACATCGGCGAGTACCAGTACGGCTTCCACGACCCGGAGCTCCCCGTCTTCAAGACGCGCGTCGGCCTCGACGAGGACGTCGTCCGCGAGATCTCTGCCCACAAGGGCGAGCCCCAGTGGATGCTCGACTTCCGCCTGAAGGCGCTCAAGACCTTCCTCAGCAAGCCGCGCCCGACGTGGGGCGGCGACCTCGAGCAGATCGACTTCGACTCGATCTTCTACTACCTCAAGCCTTCCGCCGGCGCAGAGCGCACGCTGGGAGGACGTCCCCGAGGACATCAAGAACACGTTCGAGCGCCTCGGCATCCCCGAGATGGAGCGCAAGTTCCTCGCGGGCGTCGGCGCGCAGTACGAGTCCGAGGTCGTCTACCACAGCCTGCAGAAGGACCTCGAGGACCAGGGCGTCATCTTCCTCGACACCGACATGGCCCTCAAGCAGCACGAGGACCTGTTCCGCGAGCACTGGGCGACCGTGATCCCGCCCACCGACAACATGTTCGCGGCGCTCAACTCGGCCGTGTGGTCGGGCGGCTCGTTCATCTACGTGCCGAAGGGCGTCAAGGTCGAGCTGCCGCTGCAGGCCTACTTCCGCATCAACGCGAAGAACATGGGCCAGTTCGAGCGGACGCTGATCCTCGTCGACGAGGGTGCCTACGTGCACTACGTCGAGGGCTGCACCGCGCCGACGTACTCCGAGGACTCGCTGCACGCCGCGGTCGTCGAGATCATCGTCAAGAAGGGCGGGCGCTGCCGCTACACGACGATCCAGAACTGGTCGTCGAACGTCTACAACCTCGTGACCAAGCGCGCGGTTGCCCACGAGGACGCGACCATGGAGTGGGTCGACGGCAACCTCGGCTCGAAGCTCACGATGAAGTACCCCGCGATCCTGCTGAAGGGCCGCGGCGCGCACGGCGAGGTCCTGTCGATCGCCTTCGCCGGCGAGGGACAGCACCAGGACGCCGGCGCGAAGATCACGCACCTCGCGCCCGACACGTCGTCGGTGATCACCTCCAAGTCGATCTCCCGAGGCGGCGGGCGCGCGACCTACCGCGGCCTGCTGAAGGTCGCCGAGGGCTCGCATCGCGCGAAGTCGTCGGTCGTCTGCGACGCGCTGATCCTCGACGAGAACAGCCGCTCGGACACGTACCCGTACATCAACATCGGCGAGAACGACGTCACGATCGGCCACGAGGCGACCGTCTCGAAGATCGGCGAGGAGCAGCTCTTCTACCTCACGAGCCGCGGGCTCTCCGAGACCGAGGCCGCCGCGCTGATCGTCGCCGGGTTCGTGGAGCCGATCACGAAGGAGCTCCCGCTCGAGTACGCGGTCGAGATGAACCGGCTGATCCAGCTCCAGATGGAAGGGTCGGTCGGCTAGCAGGTGCCGAACTGGTTGGAGGAGCGGCGCGACGAAGCTCGCGCCGTCTGGGAGCGTACGCCGCTACCGACGCTGCGTGACGAGCGCTGGCGTTACACGTCGCTGCGCGGAATCGACTTCGACGCCTACCGCGCCGTGGCCGACCCGCGCGACGGAGCCCCGGCTCCGACGCTGCTCGGAGGTCTCGAGTCGTCGGGCGAGCTGCACCAGGTCGGCGACTCGATCGTGCGAGCTCGTCTCGCCCGAGAGCGTGGTGCTCGACTCGCTCGAGGCCGCGGCCGATCGGGGCGACGCGGTCGTCGCTGCAGCACCTCGGCACGCTCGTCGGCGCGACCGACCGCTTCACCGCCGAGAACGCGGCCCGCTTCAAGGGCGGCGCGCTCGTGCACGTGCCGGCCGGCGTCACGCTCGAGCTGCCGCTGCACCTCTCGTTCGCGATCCCGGAGGAGGGCGCGCGCACCACGTTCCGCGTGCTCGTCGTCGCGGAGGCCGCACTCGAAGGTCACGATCGTCGAGGAGCATGCGGACGGAGCGGCCGGCTACCTGAACGGCGTCGTCGAGATCGTGGTCGGCGACGGCGCGCAGGTCGACTACGTGCGCACGCAGGACCTGCACAAGGAGACGGTGCACTTCACCACCGCGCGCGCCGAGATCAATCGCGACGCAGCGCTGCGCTGGACGGCGATCGACCTCGGGGGACGCCTCGGCAAGGCGCGCATGGAGTCGCGGCTCTCGGGCCCTGGCTCGAGCGTGCGCGTGACCGGCCTCTACGCCCTCGACGGCCAGCAGCATCTCGACCTGGACACGACCCAGGAGCACGCGGCGCCGAACGCGACATCCGACCTCGCGTTCAAGGGCGTGCTGCAGGGCCGGAGCCGCTCGGTCTGGCGCGGGATCATCCGCGTCGACAAGGACGCGCAGAAGACGGACGCGTTCCAGGAGAACCGCAACCTCCTGCTGTCGCCGCGGGCACACGCCGACTCGATTCCCGGCCTCGAGATCCTCGCCAACGACGTGCGCTGCACGCACGCAGCCACGATCGGCCAGGTCGATGCCGAGCTGCTGTTCTTCCTCATGGCGCGCGGCCTGACCCGCACCGAGGCGACGAGGCTCGTCGTGCAGGGGTTCTTCGCCGACGCGCTCGAGCGCGTGGCGGACGAGGCGGTGCGCGAACGCCTCGAGGCCGCGCTGACGGCTCGCGTCACCGCCTAGGAACTCGCGTGGGCGTCACGCGCCGCCTGCCGCGAGACCTGTTCGTAACGGGCGTGATCGTCGCCTGGGTGGCGCTCGGAGCAGGGCTCGACCACGACGCCGGCCTCACGCGACAGCGTGCGATCGGCATCGCGACCTGGGCACTGCTCGTGGCGCTGCTCGCCGGAGAGTCGCGCCTCGTGCGCGTGCAGGTCGTGCTCGTCGTGCTTGCGGCCACGTGCGTCGAGTACACGGCCTCGGTCGGGCTCGGGCTGTACTCCTACCGTCTCGGCAACGTCCCGTCCTTCGTCCCGCCCGGCCATGGCCTGATCTACCTGTGCGCGATCGTGATGGGCCGGTCACGCGCGTTCGCCGAGTGGCGACGCTGGCTCGTGCCCGCGACGCTGACAGTCGCCGGCAGCCTGGGCGATCGGCGGCCTCATCAGCTCGCGCCACGACGTGCTGGGCGCTGTCCTGTTCCTGTTCCTGGTGCGCTTCTGCCTCTACGGGCGCGCGCCGCTCGTGTACTGCGGCGCGTTCCTGATCACCAGCTACCTCGAGATCGTCGGGACCAACCTCGGCTGCTGGACGTGGGCGACCCACGACCCGACCGGCCTGATCCCGATGGGCAACCCGCCGAGCGTGATCTCGGGGGCGTACTGCTTCCTCGATCTCTTCGGGCTCGCCATGGCGCCGATCGCGATCGCGGCCGCGTCAGGCCTGCTGGATCGGCGCCATCGTCAGCCCGAACCCGACGAGGCGCTCGTGGTACATCTCGGCCCGCTCGCGGTTGCCCGACCAGACCACAGCACGGCCACGGCGGTGGATCCAGTCGGCGTAGCGGAGCCCCTGCTCGTACCCGACGTCGGGTAGCGTCGTCGACAGGGCGGACGCGACGCCCTCGAAGGTGTTGTGGTTGTCGTTCAGCACGACGACCTGCCACGGACGATCGGACGCTCCGTCCCCGGGACGCGCCCGCACGGGTTTCCTCGTGGGCGTCGTGGTGCTCACGCCTGGGATCCTGCCAGTCCTCGCGGCCTGCAAGTCGTGACACCTGTCATGTCGAATCGATGACGTCGACCTCTACCGCGGGCGGCGGTGCGCCGTCACGATGCAGGCATGCAAACACAGGTCATCCCTCACGCCGAGACGACGACCGCCACAGGCATTCGGCTCGAGGGCCTCGTCAAGTCGTTCGCGACGCCGACGGGGAAGGTACGAGCGGTCGGCGGCGTCGATCTCGACATCGCGAAGGGCGAGACGCTCGCCCTCCTCGGCCCGAACGGCGCGGGCAAGTCGACCCTGATCGACATGCTGCTCGGGCTGCTCCCACCCGACACCGGCACCGTCTCGCTGTTCGGGCGCCCGCCGGCGCAGGCGATCCACGAAGGGGCGGTCGGCGCGATGCTGCAGACCGGCGGCCTCCTGCGGGGCCTCTCGGTCCGCGAGCTCGTCTCGATGATGGCCTCGCTGTACCCCGATCCGCTCCCGGTCGACGAGGCACTCGAGCTCACCGGAACGGTGCCGTTCGCCGAGCGGCGCACCGAGAAGCTGTCCGGCGGTCAGACGCAGCGCGCCCGCTTCGCGCTCGCGCTCGTGTGCAACCCGGAGCTCCTGGTGCTCGACGAGCCTACGGTGGCGCTCGACGTCGAGGCGCGTCACGCGTTCTGGACGACGATGCGGGCGATCGCGGCCGAGGGCCGCACCGTGCTGTTCGCAACGCACTACCTCGAGGAGGCTGACCTCTACGCCGACCGCATCGTCGTGATGGCTGCCGGTCGCGTCGTCGCAGACGGGCCTCCTACCGAGATCAAGGGAATGGTCGGGACGCGCACGATCCGCGCCACGCTCCCCGACGCCGACCTCGACGCCCTCGGGCGATTGCCCGGGGTCGCTCACCGTCGAGGCCGCGGGGCACGTCGGTCGTTCTGCGCTGCTCCGACTCCGATCGGGCGATCCGCGCCCTGCTCGACGCGTACCCGGACGCCCGCGACATCGAGATCAGCGGGGCGGGCCTGGAAGAGGCCTTCCTCGAGCTCACCTCCAACGACGACCACGGGGGGTCCGTTCGATGAACTCCCTCGCATACACCCGGTTCGAGCTGTTGCGCACGTTCCGCAACGTGCGGTTCTTCGTCTTCTCGCTCGGCTTTCCGCTCGTCCTGTACTACCTCATCGCCGCCCCGAACCGGAACGAGCACGACCTCGCCGGTTCGGGCCTCTCGGCACCGCTCTACTTCATGGTCGGCCTCGCCGCGTTCGGCGCGATGGCGGCGACGCTCTCGAGCGGCGCGCGCATCTCGAGCGAGCGAGCGATCGGCTGGAACCGCCAGCTCCGGTTGACACCGCTCCCCGTCCGCTCGTACTTCCGCGCGAAGATCGTGACCGCGTACGCGACCGCGCTCACGACGATCGTGCTGCTCGACGTCGCCGGCACCACGCTCGGCGTGCGGCTCTCGGCCGATCGCTGGCTCTCGATGACCCTGCTGATGCTCGTCGCGCTGATCCCCTTCGCGGGGCTCGGGATCCTCGCCGGTCACCTGCTGACCCCCGACACCGTCGGCCCCGCGATGGGCGGCGCCACCGCCCTCTTCGGCTTCCTCGGCGGCACGTGGTACCCGATCGGAGCAGGGCAGCCTGCGCGATCTCGCGCAGCTGCTGCCGTCCTACTGGCTCGTCCAGGCGAGCCACGTCGCGCTCGGAGGCAGCGCGTGGCCGGCGAAGGGCTGGATCGTGGTCGCGGTGTGGAGCGTCGCTGCGGCGCTGCTCGCGGGCTGGGCGTACCGGCGCGATACCGCGAGGGTCTGAGAGGATTCCCTCGACATGAACGTGCCCGGCCTGGTCCAGCGGGTCCGTATCCGGTTCGGAGTGGTGCTCGGCCTGCTCTTCCTGATCGGCCCGATCTCCGATCTCGCGAACGAGTCTGCTCGGCACCGCACGCATGACGGCGATCGTGCTCGGCACGATCGCCTTCGTGCTGATCTACGTGCTGCTGCTGCCGCCGTCGCCGATGCTCCGGCGCCTCGGCCGCTGGCAGATCCTCGGGCCGCTCGCCATGCTGCCGGTGATCGCGATCGCCCTGCTCGCTGGCCGGCGCGCCGGCGTCGTATGCCGCGCTCTTCGTCTACTTCGTCGCGGCGGCCGCGATGCACCTCGAGCCGCGAGGGCGGCGGTCGTGATCGTCGTGACCGCCGTCGGCGTGTCCGCGACGGCGATCGTCCTCGGCGCCAACAGCAGCCTGATCGGCAGCCTTGCGGTGACGATCCTCGCGATCGGCGCGATGATGGCGGCCTTCGCGCGCAAGATCGCGGCCAACCGCGAGCTGCACGAGGCGCGCGAGGAGCTCGCGGAGCTGGCCGTCTCGGAGGAGCGCCTGCGGATCGCCCGCGACATGCACGACCTGCTCGGGCACAGCCTCTCCGTGATCGCGCTCAAGAGCGAGCTGGCCGCGCGCCTGCTCGAGCAGCGATCCCGACGCGAGCGGCCGGTGAGCTCGAGGACATCCAGACCGTCACGCGACAGGCGCTCGCCGAGGTGCGCGAGGCCGTGCAGGGCTACCGCCGTCAGGCGCTCGCCGACGCGCTCGAGCGGGCACGCGCGGCGCTCGCGCGCCGCCGGGATCGACTGCGAGCTCGACGGGACGCCGGTCGGTCTCCCGGCCGACGTCGAGTCGGTGCTCGCCTGGGCCGTGCGCGAGGGCACGACCAACGTCGTGCGCCACAGCGGGGCCCAGCACTGCTCGATCCGCGTTCGCGCCGAGGGCTCGCGTGCCGCCGTCGAGGTCGAGGACAACGGCCAGGGCGATCATGGGGCGGCGGTCGCCGGCAGCGGCCTGACCGGGCTCGCCGAACGGGCCGCGGGAATGCGCGGCACGCTCGAGGCCGGCGCGCGCCCCGAGGGCGGGTTCCGCCTCCGGTCTGAGCGTACCCCTGGCCCGCGCGTGATCCGCGTCCTGATCGCCGAGGACCAGGCGATGGTGCGCGGAGCGCTCGCGAGCCTGCTCGCCCTGGAGGGCGACATCGAGGTCGTGGCCGAGGTCGAGCGCGGCGACGCCGTGCTCGACGCGGCGCGGCGCAGCGCGGCCCGACGTCGCGCTGCTCGACATCGAGATGCCCGGGCATCGACGGGATCACGGCCGGCGCCGAGCTCGTCGCGCGAGCTTCCGCAGACACGCGTCCTGATCCTCACGACGTTCGGTCGGCCTGGATACCTGCGGCGCGCCCTCGAGCAGGGCGCCTCCGGCTTCCTGCTGAAGGACGCGCCCGCGCGGGAGCTCGCGGCTGCGATCCGCGAGGTGGCCGCCGGGTCGGCGAGCGGTCGACCCGGCGCTCGCGGCAGAGGCGCTCGCCGAGGGGACGAGCCCGCTGACCGCTGCGCGAGGAGGAGGTGCTCGCCGCCGCCGCCCGGCATGACAGCGCGGCCGACATCGCGAAGGCCCTCCACCTCTCGGAGGGGACCGTGCGGAACTACCTGAGCGCCTCGATCCGCAAGCTCGGAGCTCGCAACCGCGGCGAGGCTATCGACGTGGCGATCGAGAAGGGCTGGCTCCAGGAGCCCGCTCTAGACCCTGGCCTACACTGCCTGCGTGGCAGTCAAGACCGATCAGATGGCACGCTCCGCGCTCGACGTGACGCGTCTGCGCGCCGACTTCCCGATCCTCGAGCGCGAGATCAACGGCTACCCGCTGGCGTATCTCGACTCGGCCTCGAGCACCCAGAAGCCCCGTGCCGTGATCGACAGCATCGTCGACACGTACTCGTCGAGCTACGCGAACGTGCACCGCGGCGTCTACACGCTGGCCGAGGAGACGACCGAGCGCTACGAGGGAGCGAGGGAGAAGGTCCGCGCCTTCCTCGGGGCCGCGACCACCCGCGAGGTGATCTTCGTGCGCGATACGACCGAGGGCCTGAACCTCGTCGCGTACGCCTGGGGACGCAGGCACCTGCGCGCCGGCGACGTGATCGTCGCGACCGAGATGGAGCACCACTCCAACCTCGTGCCGTGGCAGTTCCTGGCGCATCAGACCGGCGCGCTCATGCGCTACGTGTCGGTCGACGACGACGGTGCGCTCGACCTCGCGAGCCTCGAGCGCGCCGCAGCCGAGGGGCCCGTGCGGCTCGTCGCGGCCGTACACGTCTCGAACTCGCTCGGCACGGTCAACCCGATCGAGGAGCTCGGTGCGTGGTGTCGCGCGCACGACGCGGTGCTCGTCGTCGACGGCGCCCAGAGCGCCCCGCATCGACCGATCGACGTTCGCGCGCTCGGCTGCGACTTCTTCGCGTTCTCCGGGCCACAAGCTCGGCGGGCCCGGCTCCGGGCGCGCTGTACGGCCGTGAGGCGCGTCTCAGGGAGATGGACCCGTTCCTGACGGGCGGCGAGATGATCCGCTCGGTCACGCTCGACAAGGGCACGACCTGGAACGACCTTCCCTGGAAGTTCGAGGCCGGCACTCCCGGCGATCGCCGAGAACATCGCGCTCGGCGTCGCGATCGACTACCTCACGGGCGTGGGCATCGAGGCCGTCGCACAGCACGAGCGCGAGCTGACGGCGTACGCGTACGACCGGCTGTCGGCGATCCCCGACGTTCGCATCCTCGGTCCGGGGCGTGGGCAGGATCGCGGAAGCGTGATCTCGTTCGCGTTCGGCGACGTGCATCCGCACGACCTCGCCTCCGAGCTCGACAAGCTCGGCATCTGCGTTCGCGCAGGACACCACTGCACGCAGCCCGCCATGCGCCGCTTCGGCGTTCCGGCGACCACGCGGGCGAGCTTCTGG
This sequence comes from uncultured Actinomycetes bacterium, assembly GCA_963717155.1. GTDB lineage: Bacteria > Actinomycetota > Thermoleophilia > Gaiellales > JALYLC01. The sequence goes on along the minus strand of OY970326.1, from coordinate 4,160,600 downwards.
CTGTACTCGCTGCCGGAGGAGATCGACCGTCTGTGCGACGGGCTCGAGGTTGCCAGGAAGGCCTTCACGTGATCGATGAATTCGACGAGCAGCTCGCACGCGAGCTGATCCTCGACCACTCGCGCCACCCCCGTCACCAGCGAGCGATCGAGCAGCCCGACGCCAGCGCCGAGGGTCAGAACCCGCTCTGCGGCGACGAGCTGCGGCTCGACCTGCAGATCGCGGACGGCAAGATCGCCGACGTCAGCTTCAGCGGACAGGGCTGCTCGATCAGCCAGGCCGCGACGTCCATGCTGACCGAGGTCGTGGTGGGCAAGACCGTCGAGGAGGCGGCCGCGATGCAGCGCGAGGATGTGACGGACCTGATCGGCATCCCGCTCTCGCCGGTGCGCCTGAAGTGCGCGCTGCTCGGGCTCGGAGTGCTGAAGGTCGCGCTCCACCGCCACTCCGGTACGCCGCTTCCGGCCGACTGGCCGGGCCTCGACGACGGCATCACCTGGCAGTAGGGGTGCGTCGCTCCGTCGGCGGTCGCGGCGCAGGCGATGGCCGCGACGAGTCACCCGCTCGCGACGCGAGCCGCGTTGCGCGTGCTCGAGGACGGCGGCAACGCGGTCGATGCCGCCGTCACGGCTGCGGCGGTCCTGTGCGTGTGCGAGCCGATGTCGACGGGCATCGGCGGCGATCTCTTCTCGATCATCTGGGAGGACGGCCGGGCCCACGGCCTCAACTCCAGCGGGCGGGCCCGCCGGATCGCTGGACCCCGACTCGTTGACCGAGATCGCGGAGACGGGTCCGCGGTCGGTCACCGTCCCGGGAGCGGTCTCGGGCTGGGCCGCCCTGCTCGAGCGATTCGGCAGCGTCGGCCTCGACCGCTGCCTCGCGCCTGCGGTCGACGCCGCCGAGCAGGGCTTCGCTGTCACTCCGGTGATCGCCCGTGCGTGGGCCGCGATCGCGCGCCGGCTTCAGCGACGACGAGGCGCGGCGGGTCTTCGGCAACGCACCGCAGGTCGGGCAGATCGCGCGCCTGCCGGAGCTCGGCCAGAGCCTCCGGATGCTCGCCTCCGACGGACCGGCGGCCCTGTACGACGGGGCACTCGGCGATGCGATCTGTGAGGCGAGCTGGCTCGAGCGCGCGGACCTCGCGGCCCACGAGGCGGAGTGGGTCGAGCCGCTACGGCTCGCCCACCGCGGCGTCGAGGTGCTCGAGCTGCCGCCGAACGGCCAGGGCGCGGTGGCCCTGCAGGCGCTCGCGCTCGTCGAGCCGCTCGCTGCGGCGCGACGCCGCCGAGCGGGTCCACCTCCAGGCAGAGGCGCTGAAGCTCGCGTTCGCCGACGGCTACCGCTACATCGCCGACGAACCGCTGCCGGCGGGCTACCTGGATCCCGCGTACATCGCCGAGCGCCGCGCGCTGATCGACCGCGAGCGCGCAGGCTCGCCGCGGCGCCGGAGCGCTGCTCGCGGGGGCACGGTCTACCTGTGCTGCGTCGACGGCGAGCGCCGCGCGTGCTCGCTCATCCAGAGCCTGTACTACGGCTTCGGCAGCGGCGTCGTCGCCCGGGGGACGGGGATCATGCTGCAGAACCGCGGTGCCTGCTTCACGCTCGAGCCCGGACACCCGAACCGCATCGCGCCGGCACGCGACCGTTCCACACGATCATCCCGGGCATGCTGGTACGCGATGGGTCGCTGCTCGGCCCGTTCGGGGTCATGGGAGGCCACTTCCAGCCCCAGGGGCACCTGCAGGTCGTCGAGCAGCTGCTCGTGGACGGCGCCGACCCGCAGACGGCGCTCGATGCACCGCGTTTCCGGCTCGATCTCGAGGACGCCGGGTGGGCGCTCGCGCTCGAGCCGCCGCTGTGGACGCTCGAGGCCGAGCTCACGCGACGGGGTCACCGCGTACGGCGCGATCCCGACCCCGGCGGGGTTCGGCGGTGGACAGGTCGTCCTCGTGCACGACGACGTCCTCGAGGGCGGAAGCGAGCCGCGGAAAGACGGCTACGCCGCGGGTATCTGACGACGCGCGACGCGCGGTAGACTCTCCCGTATGGCGCTGACAGAGGCGATCGAAGAGTATGTCGAGAAGCTGTTCTGGTTCGGCGAGGCGGGCATCGAGCCCACCCAGGCGAACCTCGCACGGGCGATGCAGGTCTCGCAGCCGAGCGTGACCGAGATGGTGCGGCGTCTGGTCGACGAGGGCCTCGTCGAGCGCGACGAGCGCAAGCGGCTGCTGTTCACGCCCGAGGGCGAGCGCGTCGCCAAGCACATCGTGTCGCGCCACCGCCTGATCGAGGCCTACCTGGTGAGCGAGTTCGGGATCCCGTGGGACGAGGTGCACGAGGAGGCTCACACCTTCGAGCACGCAGTGTCACCCCGTCTCGAGCAGCTCATCCACGAGAAGCTCCCGGACGTGAAGACGTGCCCGCACGGGCACCCGATCGGCGATGCCGTGCGCGAGACCGGCGAGATCCTCGCCGCCGTTCCCGTCGGCTCCAGGGTCGTGGTGCTGCGGCTCGAGAACGAGGATCCCGATCTCCTCCGCCTGCTCAAGCGCACGGGCGTCGAGCCCGGCGACACGATCGAGCTCGTCGACCTCGACGGCGACAGCCTCGCGCTCGAGACGCGGCTCGGTCGCACGGAGCTGCCGATCGATGCGGCGCAGTCGGTCTCGGTGTCGGTCTCGCACCGTGGCGACGGGCCGCACGGCGTGGTGGCGGACCTGGACGCGGCGGCGCTTCTGACCGCCGGCGTCTGGGGTCGCTGACACGCGGCGTCGGCTCGTCGCGACCGGCGTCGCCCGGCTCGTCTAGCAGCGGAGACGCCCGAAAACAGCACCGGGGGCCGCGTCCTCCGTACTGACGCGACCCCCGGTCGGTTACTCGCCTGGATTCGGTAGGGCTGGTGCCGCAGCACACCGATGACGGTGGCGCGGCGGTCCCCAACGCTGGCTAGGCGATTCCCCGTGGTTCAGGGGATCCACCCCTACCTGCGAGCACCTCCGCTCGCCGGACTCTCAGAACACAAACCACTGGACAAGATACCGACCACCTCCTTTCCGCGGTATCCAGAATGTACCCGACGCGTCGGATATTCGCCAGGCATCCTGGTTACAAATGGATCACTTCGAGAAGTTGCGCCAGTACTCGCTCGCGGTCGGCCCACGCTGTCCCTGGTACTTGGAGCCGAGGCCGCCGGCGCCATACGGCCTGTCGGCCGGGGTGGTGAGCCGCTCGAACACGAGCTGCGCGATCCGCATGCCGGGGTAGATCGCGATCGGAAGGCTCGCGACGTTCGACAGCTCGAGGGTGATCTGGCCCTCGAAGCCCGGGTCGGCGAGTCCCGCCGTCGAGTGGACCTGCAGGCCGAGCCGGCCGAGCGAGCTCTTCCCGTCGAGGCGTGCGACGAGGTCGTCCGGGAGCCGCAGCACCTCGGCCGTCGCGCCGAGCACGAACTCCCCGGGGTGCAGGATGAAGGCGCGATCGTCGTCGATCTCGACGAGCTCGGTCAGGTCGGGCATGGGCACGCGCACGTCGATGAACGGGTAGCGCCCGGGATGGAAGACGCGAAACCGACGGTCGCAGCGCACGTCGATGCTCGACGGCTGCACGAGCGCAGGGTCGAACGGGTCGAGGCCGATGCGTCCGGCGGCGACCTCCTCGCGGATGGATCTGTCGGAGAGCACCATCGCGCCGGATGATCGCAGTCCTAGTGACGCAGGCGCGGGCCGATGCTCCCGAGCCGGTCGAGCACGAGCTCGGGGACGAAGGTCTGCGGGCTCAGCTCGAGCAGCATCCGCACGGCGCGCGCGCAGTCCACGGGTTGCACCATCTCCTCCGGCGGCACGCGGGCCTGGGCGAGCTCGCTGAACGGCGTCGCCACGTAGCCGGGGCACAGCGCGGTGACGCGCACCCCGTCGTTGCGAAGGGCCTCGCCGAGGCTGCGCGAGTAACCGACGATCGCGTGCTTCGTCGCCGAGTAGACGGCGAGCGCGGGGTCGCCGTGCAGCCCGAGGATCGATGCCACGTTGACGATGAGACCGCGGCTCGCGCGCAGCTCCGGCAGCGCCGCCGTGCAGACGGCGACCGTCGCGCGGAGGTTGAGCGCGACCTGCGCGTCGAAGGCCGCGATCGAGGTCTCGTCGACGCGCTCGGAATGCGCGACCCCCGCCGCATTGACGAGGACGTCCAGCCTGCCGTGTCTTCCCACGTGTGACGAGACGACCTCGGAGGCGGTCGTCGGGTCTGACAGGTCGATAGCGATCGGGTGGGCGCCCGCGAGCCCTGCCCGCTCGGGATCGCGCGACGCGATCGAGATGGCGAGGCCGGCGGCGGCGAGATCCGCGGCGATCGCACGGCCGATGCCACTCGAGCCTCCCGTGATCAACGCCGCGAGCACCAGATCGGATGGTACGGTGCGAGGGAGAGCGTGCGCGCGGTTCCCGATCACGGTCGAACGGCGCACGGCCGCGCTCGAGTACGCAGGAGACGCACGTGGAGCATTCGATCCGGATCCGAACTGAGATCCCAGGCCCGATCTCGCGCGACTGGATCGCGCGCAAGGAAGCCGTCGTGGCACGCGCCAAGACGCTTGTCGTCCCGATCTTCGTGGAAAGTGCCACGGGCGCGACGCTCACCGACGTCGACGGCAACACCTTCCTCGACTTCGCAGGCGGCATCGGCTGCCTAGCTGTCGGACACTCGAACGCCGCGGTCTCCGAACGCGTGCACGCGCAGGTTGACCGCTTCCTGCACACCGACTTCACGATCGTTCCGTACGACTCCTACGTCGAGCTCGCCGAGCGATTGGCGGAGCGGACGCCGATCGACGGAGCGGTCAAGGCCGCGTTCTTCAACTCCGGCGCCGAGGCGGTCGAGAACGCCGTCAAGATCGCGCGCGCCGCGACCGGCCGGCCCGCCGTGCTCGCGTTCACGAACGCGTTCCACGGCCGCACCCTGATGGCGATGTCGCTGACGTCGAAGGTGCGACCGTACAAGGCGGGCTTCGGCCCGTACGCGCCCGAGGTCTACCGCGTGCCGTTCCCCGACGAGTACCACTGGCGTGGAGACGATGCCGCGGAGGACGCTCTCGAAGCGCTCCGGCTGGCATTCCGAACGCAGGTCGATCCCTCGCAGGTCGCCTGCGTCGTGATCGAGCCGGTGCAGGGCGAGGGTGGGTTCATCCCAGCGCCCCCCGCCTACCTCCGTGGACTGCGCGCACTGTGCGACGAGCACGGGATCGTGTTGATCGCCGACGAGGTGCAGTCGGGCTTCGGCCGCACGGGGACGTTCTTCGCGATCGAGCAGTCCGGCGTCGCAGCCCGACCTCATCTGCGTCGCGAAGTCGATCGCCGCCGGGCTTCCGCTGTCGGGAGTGCTCGGTCGCGCCGAGATCATGGACGCGCCGGGCGACTCGACGATCGGAGGCACGTTCGTCGGCAATCCGGTCGCCTGCCAGGCGGCTCTCGCCGTGCTCGACGAGATCGACCGCCTCGATCTCTGCGGTCGCGCGCGCGCGATCGGCGAGACCATGCGACGGCGACTCGGCGCACTGCAGGCCCGCGTTCCGCAGATCGGCGACGTCCGAGGCCTGGGCGCCATGCTCGCGCTCGAGTTCGTGCGCGACCCAGCCACGCGAGAGCCGGATGCCGCGCTCGCGAGCCGGACGGTCGAGCTCGCGCTGCAGCGTGGCCTGATCCTGCTCAGAGCCGGACTGCACGGGAACGTCATCCGGAACCTGGCTCCTCTGACCCTGACGGACGACGAGCTGGACGAGGCGCTCGGCGTGCTGGAGGGCGCGATCGTCGAGGCCGGCGCTCCGGTGACAGCGGCGTAACCCCTCTCACTCGGCGCTGCGGGTTCTTGGCAAGGGAGCAGTAGATTTAAATAGAATAACCTCGGAATGGGCCTTTAGGAGTACTCCTGAGTGATCACACGGCCCGTGGTACCTGTGTAGGCTCGCAGTCGCGTCCTTCCGACCGGGACGCCCGACCTGATGCGGCTACGCCGACCACTCGTATCCCTGCTCGTCGCGTTCGCGGTGCTCGCCGCGCTCGTGCCCGGAGCAAGCGCAAACGCCACGCGCGCCTACACGAGCGCCCTCGTGCAGGCGATCAACGGGGCCCGCGCGGCGAACGGCCTGCCACCGCTCCACGTCGACTCGCGACTGGCGACGGCCGCCCGCGGCCAGAGCGTCTACCTCGCGGGAATCGGCCGGCTCGACCACACGGGACCTGACGGCTCCAACGTCCTGCAACGGCTGACGCGCCTCGGGTTCCACGGCCACGTAGCGGGCGAGGATCTGGCGGCGGGAATGGGCCCGGGCCAGACGGTGCAGGCATGGCTCGCCAGTCCAGGGCATCGGATGAACCTGCTCTCGCCGGAGTATCGGATGCTCGGAGTCGCCGTTGCGATGGGCTCGCTCGGCGGGATGACGGCGCCGTTCGTCACCGCCGATTTCGGCGGCTGAGGGTCTCGCGCGACGTACGCGCGGAGTCTCGGGCGGGTCGGAGATCACGTGCCACTCAAGGGCGGGCGGTCGACGCCCGATACCAACTGTGCGATGGGCGACTTCCAAGTCAAGAAGATCATCTTGCCGAGTGGCAAGGCAGTGGAGATCGTCTACTTCCACGCCGAGCCCGTCGTCGACACCGCGCCCGCATCGACCGGACCTGGACAGGGCCTCGAGGTGTGTCCGGATTGCGCCTCCGAGCTCGTCTACCCGACCGACTGGCACGAGGCCGTGTCGGGCAACTGGGAGCTCGAGCTCCGCTGCCCGGAGTGCGAGTGGTGCGACCGAGCCGAGTACGACCAGGGGACCGTCGAGCGATACGACGGGGCGCTGAACGATGCGACCGACCAGCTGATCGAGTCGCTCGAGCAGCTGACGCGCGAGAACATGGAGGCCGAGATCGAGCGCTTCGTCGACGCGCTCTCGGCCGACCACATCGTTCCGTTCGACTTCTAGCGACCGCCCGCGAGGGCGTACCCCGGGAGTTCGCCAGTAGGATTGGTCACCCGTGATCGGGGATGTCCTGTCCGGGCGCTATCGCGTAACGCGGCTCCTCGGCCGCGGCGGGATGTCCGCGGTCTGGCTCGCACGCGACGACGTGCTCGACCGCGACGTGGCGGTCAAGATGCTGCACATCCGCCGCCTCGAGAGCGCCGAGGCCGTCGAGCGCTTCGAGCGCGAGGCGCGCACGCTCGCGAGCCTGACGCACCCCGGGATCGTGACGGTGATCGACCGCGGAGACGACCACGGCCGCCCCTTCATCGTCTTCGAGTACGTGCGCGGACGCGACCTGCGCGAGCGGATCGCGGACGCGGGGCGGCTGCCGCTCGACGACGTCCTCCAGATCGGCGAGCAGGTCGCCGACGCCCTCGCCTACGCGCACGCCCGCGGCGTCATCCACCGCGACGTGAAGCCGCACAACATCCTGCTGACGCCGGACGGGCAGCCCAAGCTGACCGACTTCGGCATCGCGCGCGTCCTCGAGCAACCGGGACTCACGATCGAGGGCCGGGTGCTGGGGACGGGTGACTACCTTGCCCCGGAGCAGGCGGCGGGCGACCCGCCCGATGCCCGAGCCGACTGCTACGCGCTCGGGGTGGTGCTGTACCACGCGCTCTGCGGTGAGGTGCCCTACCACTCCGACAGCTACGTGGAGACAGCGCGCCTGCACGCCCACGCGCCGATCCCGAGCGTCCGCGACGTGCGTCCCGAGGTGCCCGAGCGGCTCGACGAGATCGTGCGTCGCGCGCTCGCGAAGCGCCCCGACGACCGCTACCCCGATGCCGGGGCGATGCGCGACGACCTCGGGAACCTCGCCGCCGAGCTGCACGAGAACTCGCCGGACATCGACGAGATCGACCCGAAGCCGCTCCCCGTCCGCCCGCTCGCTCCGGTACCGGTCTCACCGGTGGCGGCGCCGCTCCCGCGTGTGTCCGCGCTCGATGACCTGCCGTTGATCCCCGGCGAGCGGAGGCGCGGGCTCCGGATCGCCTCGGTCGCGCTGCTGATCGCGGTCCTGGCGGCGGGCGGCCTGATCGCCGCCTACCTCATCCACGTCGGGGGCTCGAGCGACGCGTCAGCGACCACGGCGCACACGACGGGGCCGACGACCCAGCCCGTCGGCACGTCGGCGTCGACCGCGGTGATTCCGACCCTCACGCCCGTCAAGCTGATCGACGCCACGAGCTACGACCCGCAGGGCGACGGCTCGGAGAGCGAGTACCTGGCGCCGAGAGTCATCGATGGGAATCCGGCGACGGCCTGGCGCACCGAGACCTACAAGGGCCAGGTGAACGACCTGGCAGGCAAGCAGGGCGTCGGGCTCGTGCTCGACGCGGGGCGAGCCGTCTCGGCCCGCGCGCTGCGCATCTCGACCTCGCAGCCCGGCTGGCAGGCGCGCGTGTTCTCGACACGGGCGGCGGCGATCCCGAGCGACCTCACCGGCTGGTCCGCCGCGTCGTCGTCGTTCACGATGGCCGGTGCGTCACGCAAGGTGGTCATCCAGAGCCCACCCGCGCGCTATTTCCTGCTCTGGATCACGAAGCTGACGGGCCAGCCCGGGGCGTGGTCCGCGTCCGTCTCGAACGTGGCGCTGCTCGCGGCAGCTCAGTAGCGATAGCGCGCGCGGCGGGCGCTCCGCTCGAGCGCGAGCTCGATCAGGCGGTCGAGCAACGCGCCGTACGGCAGGCCCTGGGCCTCGAACAACCGCGCGTACACCGAGGTGCGCGTGAAGCCAGGAATGGTGTTGACCTCGTTCAGCACGAGCTCACCCGACGGGCGCAGGAAGAAGTCGATTCGTGCCATGCCCGCGCACTCGCATGCGCGGAACGCGGCAAGCGCCGTCTCGCGTACCCGCGCGGCCGAGGCGGGATCGAGCTCCGCCGGAATCACGATGTCGGAGCCGCCCTCCTCGTACTTCGCGGCGTAGTCGTACCACTCGGACGCGCGAGGGACGATCTCCGCGATCGCGGACGCGATCGGCTCGGCGTTGCCGAGGACGCCGCACTCGATCTCGCGCCCCACGATGCCCGCCTCGACGAGGACCTTCTCGTCGTGGGCGAACGCGAGCCGCAGCGCAGGGGCGAGCTCGTCGCTCGCCGCGACCCGCGAGATGCCCACGCTCGACCCGAGCGAGGCGGGCTTCACGAACACGGGCCAGCCGAGCGCCTGGCCGACGCGTCCGGGCAGCGCCGGGTCGTCCGGGTCGTCTCGCCCGTCGCGCAGCGTCAGCGACGGGGCGACGGCGATCCCGGCCCCGCGCAGCACGTTCTTGCAGAGGTCCTTGTCCATCGCGACCGACGAACCGAGGACGCCCGAGCCGACGTACGGCAGCCCGATCGTCTCGAACAGGCCCTGCACCGTTCCGTCCTCGCCAAACGGTCCGTGCAGCGCGGGGAACACCACGTCGATCCCCGCGAGCGACGGCGGCCCACCGTCGACCTGCGTCGCGAGCGCGGCCGTGCCGGGGAGCAGCGCCGCCGGAAGCGTCGGCGAGCTCGCGTCGGGAGCCTCGAGCGCAGCGATGCTGCCGAGCAGCCGCCAGGAGCCATCCTCGCCGATGGTGACCGGAAGCACCTCGTAGCGCTCGGGATCGAGCGCGGCCGCCACCGACCGGGCCGACGCGAACGAGATCTCGCGCTCCGACGAGCGCCCGCCCGCGAGCACGACGACGCGCAGGCGGCCGCTCACGGACTCGACGGCGGCGTTGCCGGCGGGGTGGTCGTCGTCGTCGTGTCGGTCGTCGTCGTCTCCGTCGCCGGCGGCGTGTAGCTGCCGACCCGGATGATCACCGACGAGCCCGCCCGGGCCATCGTGCCGGCGCTCGGCGAGGTCTTCTGCACCACCCCGTCCTGTGCGGGGTCCGTCACCGTGATGGGCGACGGCGTGCGCGGCACGAGGCCCGCCGTCTGGATGTCCTGCGCGGCCTGATCGGCCGTCTCGCCAACCACGTTCGGCATCGACACCTTCGGAATACCGCTCGAGAAGAGGAGGTTGACCGCGGAGCCCTGGGGCTGCTGCGTGGCCGCTGGTGGGTCGGTGCTGATGATCGTGTTGACCGGCTCGGTCGTCGACGACGTGCGGTTGATGTTCCCGACCCTGAGTCCTACCGCTTCGAGGTTCGCCTTCGCGGTCGCGAGGTCCTCGCCGCGAAGATCCGGCACGCCGACCTGCTTCGGGCCGCTGGAGACCGTGACGGCGACGGACGAGCCCCGCGGAGCAGTGCTGCCCGCGACGGGGTCCTGCTTGATCACCGTCCCCGCGGTCGCGAGGTCGTTCGTGTCGGTCTCGTCGCCGTATCGGAGCCCGCGGGCGGTCAGGGCCGCGGTCGCCTGCTGGACGGTCAGCCCCTTCAGCGAGGGGACGGTCGCGAGCTTCAGACCCGTCGAGACGAACAGCGTCACCGTCGAGCCGGTCTTGACCACCGTGCCTCCGGACGGGTTGACCCGCAGGACGTTGCCCGGCTGCTGCGACGAGGCCAGTCCTCTGATCGCCGGCCTGAGCCCGACACGGGTGAGGTCGTTTTGCGCGGTGACCTGATCCTTGCCGACCAGGTCGTTCGGGACCGCGACCGTGGTCGGGGCCGTCGTCCCGGGTTTGTCGTTACCGACGACGCCCGAGAGCGCGAAGGCGGCGACCGCGCCGGCAGCCAGCAGCAACAGGAGCACGAGGATCCACGGCCAGCGGGGGCGGCGCGGGGGCGCCTTCCGCGGCGGTGGCGGGGCCGGGGGCAGCTCGCGGTCCCACACGCGAGTGCCATCGCGCGGAGGCTGCACCTGCGTGTCGCCGATGCGAGGCGGTGGCGGCAGGACACGCGTCATCTGCTCGGTACGCGGCGACAGCGCGACACCGCGACGTGCTCGGTCGAGATCAGCCGACATCTCCTCGGCCGTCTGGTAGCGGTCGCCCGCGTCCTTCGAGAGCGCGCGCAGGACGACCTGCTCGAGCCCTGGGGGTACGCCAGGGGCGTACACGCTCGGCGGCACGGGCTCCTCGCCGAGGTGCTTCATCGCGATCGCGACGGCGGAGTCGCCCTCGAACGGCACCCGGCCCGTGAGCATCTCGTACAGCACGATGCCGACCGAGTACAGGTCGGACGGCGGGCCGACCACCTCGCCTCGTGCCTGCTCGGGCGAGAGGTACTGCGCAGTGCCGACGATCGAGCCGACCTCGGTCATCTGCGAGGCGCCGGCGCGCGCGATGCCGAAGTCGGTGACCTTGAGTCGCCCATCGCGCGACACGACCACGTTGTGCGGCTTGATGTCGCGGTGCACGACGCCGTGGTTGTGGGCGAACCGGAGCGCGGCGAGGATCTGCGTCGCGAAGTCGATCGCGCGGTTCGGCTCGAGGCCGCCGCGCTCGTCGATCACGTCCTTGAGGGTTGGCCCCTCGAGGTACTCCATCGCGATGTAGTAGGTGCCATCCGCGACGCCCCGGTCGTAGATCGCGACGATGTTCGGGTGGTTCAGCCCCGCCGCCGACTGCGCCTCGCGGCGGAAGCGCTCGACGAACTGCTCGTCTTCGGCGTACCGCTCCGCGAGCACCTTGATCGCGACCTTGCGGTGCAGGGACGTGTCCTCGGCGAGCCACACGGTCGCCATGCCGCCCGTGCCGAGCCGGCTGAGCAGCTCGTAACGGCCGTCGAACAGGCGCGGGGGGTCGCTGGTGGGCATCCTGTCCATTCTCGCAGCCCTACCTCGACCCCAGGTAGGCCTGGATCATGGCCTTTGCGATCGGCGCGGCGATCTGTCCGCCGTACTCGCGGGTGTTCTCGACCACGACGGCGATCGCGATCCGCGGGTGCACCTGGGGGGCGAAGGCGATGAACCAGGCGTCGTTGTAGCCGGGCCGAGAGGTCTGGGCCGTACCGGTCTTGCCGGCGACGCTGACGCCGGCGAGCGCGGCCTGTGTCCCCGTGCCGTCCTTCACGACGTTCCCCATCATCTCCCGCAGCTCGGCCGCGACCTTCGGCGATGACGCGCGCCCGTCGCTCTTCGGCTTCGTCGCCGTGATCGTGCGACCGCCGGGCCCGATCACGCGATCGACGAGCGTCGGGCGCATCAGCACGCCGCCGTTGGCGATCGCTCCGGCGACCATCGCCATCTGGAGCGGCGTGACCTCGAGCGTGTACTGGCCGATCGCAGTGCGCGCGGGGTCGAGCTTCCCATCGCGCGGCAGCAGCTGACCCGGATGGTCGGGGTCCGCAAGGCCCGATGCGACGACCTCGTTCGACGGCAGGTCGATCTGCGGCGGGCGGTACATGCCGAAGCGCGACATCGCATCCTGCAGCAGCGGACAGGTGTTGCTGCGCCCGCAGAGCTCCGACCCGATCTGCGCGAACACCGTGTTGATCGAGTGCGTCAGCGCGTTCGACAGATCGGTCGCGCCGAACCGCTCGCCGCTGTCGTTGTGGATCGCCTGTCCGTACTCGGTGAACGTCCCGGTGTCGACGAAGGGGCTGGTCGGGGTGAACTTGCCGCTCGCGAGCGCGGCCGTCGCGGTGATGACCTTGAACGTCGAGCCCGGCGGGTAGCGGCCCTGCGTCACCCGGTTGAGCAGGGGCCCGCTCGGCGACTTCAGGGTGCGGTACCAGGCCGCTGTTCCACGAACCGCGGCGTTCGGGTTGTAGCTCGGCGACGAGACGAGCGCGAGCACCTTGCCGGTCGCGGGATCGATCGCGACGGCGGCGCCGGCGAGGCCGGTCGCCTTGAGGCCGTTGAAGGCGGCCGCCTGCACCGCGGGGTCGAGCGACGTCACGACGTCGTTGCCCTTGACGGTGCCGCCGGTGATCGAGTGGAACTCGCGCGCGAGCACCCCCGAGAGGTCCGAGTTCGAGCCGGTCAGGTAGTCGTTCTGCGACTCCTCGAGCCCGCTCCGGTTCGAGGTGCGGCGACGAGTACCCTGTCACGTGCGCGAACACCGGGCCGTGCGGATAGCGCCGGACGTAGATGCGCCGTCCGTCGGCCGTCTTCCGCGCCACGCTCTTCGCGAGCACCTCGCCGTTCGCAGCCAGGATGCGCCCGCGATCGATCGACTGCTCGCGCACGACCTCGTGCAGGTTGTCCTGCCGGGCCGCGAGCGAGGACGACGCCCACAGCTGCCAGTACGTCGTGAACCCGAGCAGCAGCACGAACCCGGCGGCGGTCACGGCGAAGAGGCGGATCAGCTGGCGATTCACCAGCGACCTCCGGCCGCCGCCTGCCTGCTCGCCCGATCGGAGACCGCGAGCAGCAGCGCGAGCAGCAGGAAGTTCGAGACGATCGATGAGCCGCCGTAGCTGACGAACGGCAGGGTGATCCCTGTCAGCGGGACGACGCGTACGACGCCGCCGACGATCAGGAACGCCTGCAGCGACAGCGTCAGCGTCAGACCGGTGGCGACGAGCTTCGAGAAGCCGTCACCGGCCCGGCTCGCGATCTTGAAGCCCCGGTAGGCGATCAGGATGTAGCACAGCAGGAGCGCCGCTGCCCCGGCGAGTCCGAGCTCGCCCGCGATCGCGGAGTAGATGAAGTCGGTCTGCACCTCGGGGATGACGGGTCGTCCCCCACCCGTGAGGATGTATCCGCGTCCGAGGCCCGAGCCGAAGAGACCGCCGTCCGCGACCGTGTACAGCGACTGCACGATCTGGTAGCCGCTCGAGCGCGACGTCTTCCAGGGATCGAGCCAGATCGATACGCGCTCGGCGACCTGTGGCGCCACCTGGTAGGCGAGCGCGCTACCCCCGGCGAACGCGGCGAGGCCGATCGCGGCATACGCGACCCGTCCCGTCGCGACGTACACGAGCGCCACGAACACGCCGAAGAAGAGCAGCGACGTCCCGAAGTCGTTCATCGCCACGAGCAGCAGGAGCGCCGCTCCGAGCATCGCGAGCAGGGGCGCGAGCTGGCGCAGCGGCGGGAACCCGATCCCGAGCACGCGGGTGGGTGTCTGCGCCAGGAGCTCGCGGCGCTCGCGCAGGTAGCCGGCGAGGAACAGCACGAGCAGGACCTTCGCGAGCTCGGCCGGCTGGAAGGACAGGCCGCCGACGCGGATCCACACCCGCGCGCCGTTGATCACCGTCCCGGTCGCGTAGGACGACAGGATCGTGAACGCGAGCAGCGCGAGCGCGAGCGCGCCGCAGAGATAGCGGTAGCGCTCGAGCACGCGGAAGTCGGGCAGCAGCACCAGCACGGCGACGAACACCGCGACGCCGATCGCGATCCACAGGGCCTGGTCGCGCGCGAGGGCCGGCCGGATCCGGTAGATCTCGCAGAGACCGACCGAGGCGAGGATCCCGACCAGCGGGAGCAGGTACGGATCGGCCTGCGGCAGGCGCATGCGCAGGGCGATGTGCGCGACGAGGAACAGCGCGAGGAAGACTCCGGCGTACACGAGCGACGTCGACGAGACCTCCCCCGAGCGCGCCACGAGCACGGCCGTGAAGCCGGCCAGGGTGAGGACCGCGAGGAAGCTCAGGTTGACGAGCTCGCGGTTGCGCGCGGTTGCGAGACGCGCGAGCATCAGGGCTCGGTCGCCTGGAGCTGTCGCAAGACGTGCTCGGCATCGCTCGACGAGCGCAGCTTGTGGTCGAACAGGCGCTTGCGCTCGCTGCGCGGGAGCGACGAGGCCATGACCGAGCTCCGGGAGACGAGGCGGTACAGCCGGTGGCTCTTGTTGATCTCGAAGGGCACGCCCTGGAACACGGCAACGCGCCCCGTCGCGGGGTCGACGCCGACGAAGTGCGCCCAGTAGAGCCCACCCACCGCGCCCACCGCCAGCGCGGCGATGACCAGGACGAACGTCGTGAACGCCAGGATCGTCCGCAGGCGCATGCGTCGCCGAGCTGGAGGCTGCCCGAGCAGGGGCTCGGACGTCGGCATCCGGATCGCCGGAATGGCGTCGGCCTCCGTGAGCGTGTCCGAGAGGTCGCGCTCGTCGACGGTCCGGGCCTCGGCCGGCGGTCCCTCGACGGGGTCGCCCGCGATCCGGAAGGCGACAGCGGTCACGTTGTCATCGCCGCCTGCGTCGTTGGCAGCCCGCACGAGCCGGCGCACCGCATCGTCGAGCGGTCCTCCGCCTCCGATCAGGCGCCCGATCGCCTCGTCTCCGATCAGACCGGACAGGCCGTCCGAGCAGAGCAGCAGGACGTCGCCGTCCCGAACCTGGACGACGCTGGTGTCGACCTCGAGCTCGGGACCCGCACCGAGCGCGCGCGTGATCACCGAGCGTTGCGGGTGGACCGCGGCCTCCTCGCGCGTCAGGCGGCCGGAGCGCTCGAGCTCGGCGACCAGTGAGTGGTCGTGGGAGAGCTGCTGCAGCACGCCGTCGCGCAGGAGGTACGCGCGTGAGTCGCCGACGTGGCCGAGCACCACGCGATCGCCGTCGAGCAGTGCTGCCGTGACCGTCGAGCCCATGCCCGCCGTCGCCGGATCGTTCTGCGCACGCTCGAGCACGCGACGGTTCGACTCGAGGATCGTGCGGCGGAGACGGGTCTCGGCGATCCTCGCCGGCGGCGGGCGCGAGCTCGCGGAAGGTGTCGACGGCGAGGCGCGACGCGAGCTCTCCGGCGCGGGCCCCTCCCATCCCGTCGGCGACGACGAACAGCGGGGGATCGTCGAGGTAGGCGTCCTCGTTCGTCCGTCGGACCTTCCCGGTGTGGCTCGAGCTTGCGTGGTCGGCGATGCGCACGCGCTACTCCTCGTACCTGAGCTCGGTCTCGCCGACGCGCACCTCGTCGCCGGAGCGCAGCCGGTGCTCCGCGACGAGCGCGTGCCCCGCCACGTGCGTGCCGTTCGTCGAGCCCAGGTCCTCGACGTAGCGCGCGCTGCCGCGGGCCGCGACGCGTGCGTGCCGTCCGGAGACGTAGGAGTCGCCGTCGAGCACGACGTCGCAGTCGGGATCTCTCCCGAACGTCACGTCCCGACGAAGCCGCACGAGCGTGCCCGGCGGATAGATCGGGCTCGATAGCACCACGAGTCGCGGGTCGACGCTCTCCGGAGCCGGAGCGGCGCGCCCGAGACCGGCCCGCTCGGCATCGGCGGCGCCGAGCACCATCGACTCCTGCGGTCCGCGCAGGTCGCGGACCGAGAGGCGCACGACACGCCAGACGAACAGGTAGAGGACGACGACGAAGATCGCCTTGAGCGCGAGCAGGAGCTGCTCGGTCACGCCGGCCTGCCTTCTAGGAAGCGCGCTCGAACACGATCGTCGTCGTACCGATCGTGATGCGGTCCCCGGCGCGAAGGGGGGCCTCGCGCACCCGGCGGCCGTTGACGAGCGTGCCGTTGGTCGAGTCGAGGTCCACGAGAACCGTGTTCGCGCCGCGGCGGCGAAGCTCGGCGTGCCGCCTCGACGCACTCGCGTCGTCGAGCGGCAGGTCGCACGCCGAGCTGCGTCCGATGACCGTCACGGGACCGGTCAGGAGATGCCGCCGGCCATCGACGACCAGCGCATCCGTCGCATGTGCGAGCCCGGCGCGCGCAGCCTCCGCCGCACTGACCGACTGCGTGGCCGCGATCGGCTCCGGGGCGATCTCGGGGAGCGGCTCGGGAAACGGGCTCGCGGCAGGCGGGTCGGGCAGCGGGTCGGGGATCTGCGGGGTCGGCACGGGTGGCGTCGGGACGGGCAGGAACGGCGCGGGAGGAGCGATCGGAGGCGGCGCGGGGGCCGAGACGTCGGGCACGACCGGCGGAGAAAGCGGCAATCCGGGGTCGGGGAGCGGAGGGCCAGACTCCTCGGCGTAAGGCTCCGGGTCGACCGAGGGCTCCGGCTCGGGCTCGGGCGCGGGAAGGACGTCGGGGAGCGCCTCCTGCACCGGCTCGCTGTCCGGCACGAGAGGCTCCGGGACGTACGGCTCCGGGATGGCGATGGGCGGCGCCTCGGCGATGACGTCGACCGGCAGCGTCGGGACCGGTCCGGCGGCGGCGAGCGACTCGCGCTCGGTCGCGATGCCGAACGTGCCGGAGGCGAGCTCCTCCGCGGTCTCGAACGTCACGCGTGGCCGGGCGAGGACGCTGTAGCCCTCTCGCCGCACGTGCTCGGCGAGGTAGGCGCCCAGCTCGACCCGCAGGGACGCCTCGTACTCGGAGAACCGCTCGCGGTCCTTCGGCGGGAGGTAGACCGTGTACTGCGACGGGACGATCGTCCGGCTCCCCGACTGCACCTTGCCGTCCTCGAGCTCCTTCGCCAGCTTGCGCGCGATCTCGACGGGCTGCACGGACACGCGGACCACCCGGCCGACGGTCCCGTCGACCACGCGTTCGATGCCGCTCTCGATGCTACGCAGGAAGCCCATGCTGGGTGCGCGGGCGGGACTCACGCGGCTCATATCTCGTCTCCGCGGGCCGGCACGCTCAGGGCCAGGAGGATAGCAGCGGCCGCGACCGCGCCGGCGCTGCGGAGCGCAGCCTCGGGGGCGGCCCCGAGCGCTGCGGGCACGAGCGCCTGGGCGGCCAGGGCGAGGCAGAACCAGATCGTCAACGACGCCGCGCGGCCGACCCGCCACCCCGACCACGCGAGCGGCCAGGCCATCGCAACGGCGCCCCATGCCAGGGCCTGCCCGAGGAGCGGCGCCCCGGCCCCGTGCTCGAGCGCACGCAGCGACGGCCGCGACGTCGTCGGTGCCCGCGTACGTCGCGGCGCTCGCGTGAGCGGCCCAGAGGGCGATCGCGAGCGGTCCGGCCGCCCCCGCGAGCGCGCGCCCGGGGGCGGTCCGCAACCGACCGGCCACGATCAGGTACAGCGGGAACGCGAAGAGTGCGAGAGCTGCCGGCGCGAGCGCCGGCAGCAGTGCCCGTCGGCCGGAACCGGCCGAGACGGACAGCCAGAGCACCCCTGCCAGCGCGAACGCCCACGCGAGTGCCGACGAGAGGTTCCCGAGGGCGGGAACGCAGACGGCGAGCACGAGCAGCGCGGCCGACCAGGGCGCGAAGAGCGCGAGTCCCCCGCACAGGATCGCAATCGGCGTCGTCAGCGACGCGGGCCAGAACGGGAACGTGCGGAGAACCGCCTCGACGACCACCGCGGCGGCCGCGGCCGGTCCCACGCGGCGTGCGATGGCACACGCACGCTCGGCAAGCGGCGCGGGGACTCCGGATGTCCGGAGCGCGCTCGCGGTCGCCCCGAACGCCGCCACGCCGCGCTCGAGCGAGAGATGCGGCAGATGGAGCGATGGGCGCGGGATGTGCGGGGTGGCGATCCGGCGCGGCCCGCGCGCCGGCCGCGGATGCAGCTCGACGACCCGTGGGGACGTAGGCGCCTCGAGGCGATCGGCCGCAGCCTCGAGCACCGTCGCGAGAGATGCGGCGGAGGGCCGGCGTCGCGGGTCGCGCGACAGCGCGCGCGCACACGCCGCCGTGAGCGGCCTTCCCAGGTCCGGGCGGACCTCGGCGAGCGGGCGGGGACGCTCGCCGTGGCGATCGGCAAGCTCGGCGGGCGACCGCGAGCGGTATGGATTCGCCCCGGTCATCGCCTCGTACAGCATCACGCCGATCGACCAGATGTCCGCCGCAGACGTCGGCGTGCCACCTGTGCAGATCTCGGGCGCCATGTAGGACAGCGTTCCGAGCAGCCGATCGTCCACCGTCGCGTCGGGGCCTATCAGCATCGCGATCCCGAAGTCGGCGAGCTGCACCGTGCCGTCGCCGCCGAGCAGGATGTTCGCCGGCTTCACGTCGCGGTGAACGATGCCCGCGGCATGCGCATGGGCCAGTCCGGCGCACGCGGCGGACACGGCGCGCAGCAGCGCCGCGTCACCGAGCACCCCGCCGCGCATCGAGGCGCCGAGGTCGCCGCCGTCGACCAGCTCGGAGACGACGTAGATGTAGTCGTCGTCGCGTGCGCTGTCGAGCAGCCGCACGACATTCGGGTGGTCGAGACGTCGCGCGACCTCGACCTCGCGCGCCGCGCGGCGGCGGAGCGTCGCGTCGTGCGGGATGGCCTTGACGGCGACGTGGCGGCCCGTCTCGCGGTCGAGACAGCGGAAGACCGTGCCGGTCCCACCGAGCCCGATCACGGCCTCGACCTGGTACCGACCGACGATCTCACCGGTCGGGAAGAGGGCCGGAGCCGAATTGGCGGCCGGGGTTCGTCCGGGGGTGCGTGGTAGTATCGCCCGCATTCTGAGCGGCCTGGATCAGTGGGATCACGGCCTGTCCGTGCAGTTCCGGGTCAACGCGCCCGAGGCGTGCCGACCGCTTGATGGGTCGGCACCGGAACGTTCGGCAGTCCAATGACGCTGTCCTTCTTTGAGGACATCGACTTCGACGACGAGCCGGAGACCGAGTCGCACCCGCGAGGCCGGGGGCGACGCGGACGGCGCGGCGGCGGAGGCGAGGAGGGACCGCCCAGGGGCCCGCGCAGCGCAGCCTCGGGGAGGCGGCGGCTCCTCATCGCCGCGGCAGCGATCATCGTCGTCCTCGTGGTCGGCTGGTACTGGATCCGCGCGTGCCAGGCCGACGCCCAGCGCCGCGCGTACGAGAACTACGTGACCGACGTCAACTCGGTCGTCAAGCAGTCCGACGACATCGGCGTGAAGCTCGACAACGCGATCCTCGACCCGACAGCGACGAAGTCCAAGCTCGTCGCGACGGTCTCGAGCCTCGCGAAGTCGCAGGCAGAGGTCGCCGCCAGCGCCGCGAAGCTGCACGACACGGGGCGGCTCCGCGGGCTGCAGTCGTGGCTCGACACGGTCATGAACTACCGCACGCAGGGCCTCGAGGGCATGTCGGCGGCGCTCGAGACGGCAATGTCGACGAATCCGGTCGACGTGACGAAGGTCCAGGGCGTGTCCAACGCCTACGAGCGGCTGCTCGCAAGCGACGTCCTCTACTCCGACAGCTTCCAGCGTCCGGCGACCGCGGCGCTCCAGAAGGCGAACATCAACGGGGTTTCCCTGACCGGCTCCCAGTTCGCGCTGAGTCCGCGCTACGTCTACCCGCCGCCGCTGCGCCTGATCCTCCAGCGGACCGTCGACAACGGGAAGAACGGCACGACGGGCACGACCTCCGGGGCGAAGGTCGGCACCCAGCTGCTCAAGGTCGTCGCGGAGCCCTCGGGCAAGCAGCTCATTCCGGGCGGGCTCGTCTCGATCGCCGCGAAGCCGAACAACACGTTCCAGGTCTACGTCGAGAACTCGGGTCAGCTGCCCGTCACCAAGGTCGAGGTGCGCTTCATCGAGTCGGGCCACGTGCAGACGCAGCAGATCAAGATCATCGATCCGGGCGGCGTGGCGCACGTGATCTTCACGCCGAAGTACGTCACGCCCGGCGTGCCGACGACGATCACGGTGCGGTCGGTTCCGGTCGCCCACGAGATCGTCACGTCCAACAACGAGGCGACCTACAAGGTGGAGTACTCCCTGTAGTCGTTGTGGATACGCTCCGGCGGCGATGGACTTCAGCGACACCGCCACGCTGATCGCCCTCGGAGCCGTCGTGCTGGCGCTCGCCGACCTGGCGCTCGCCGCCTGGTTCCTGGTGTGGATGCGGCGCGTGCGACACGCGCAACGCGCCCTGCTGGCGGGCGAGAACGTCGACCTCGTCGAGTTCGCCGTCGGCATGCAGACGCGCCAGGAGCAGGTCGAGAGGGCGTCGGCCGAGGTGCAGGCGGCGCTCGTCGAGGCCGGTGCGCGGATCGACAGCTGCCTGCAGCACCGGGCGATCGTCCGCTACGACGCATACGTCGACGCGGGCGGGCGCCAGTCGACCTCGATCGCCCTGCTCGACGAGCAGGGAAGCGGCCTCGTGGTGTCGGCGATCCAGGACCGATCCTACGCCCGGATCTACGTCAAGGACGTGGCGCTCGGAGCGTCCGCAGACGTCGCCCTCTCACCCGAGGAGCAGCAGGCGGTCGACGCCGCACGAGCCGCCCCGGCGACCTGACCGAGCCGCCGCGAAAATGCGTCGGGGAGGGCGGAAGTCGCTCTGCTACCCTGGCCCCAGTACCCAGGTACGGAGGCCCTTTGGCGCAGCATGTGCTGGTTCTGAACGCCACCTACGAGCCGCTGAACGTCTGTTCCGTGCGGCGAGCCTGCGTGCTCCTGTTGAAGGACAAGGCCGAGATCGTCGAGATCCTCGACCGTCCCATGCGGTCATCGACTCGCTCGTACCCGCGGCCGACGGTGATCCGGCTCGTGAGCTACGTCCGCGTTCCCCGCTACCACGCGCGCAAGATCACCCGGAGGGCGGTCTTCGCACGGGATGGGTTTCGCTGCCAGTACTGCGGGACCTCCGGCCGCCTGACGGTCGATCACGTCGTGCCCCGCTCCAAGGGCGGCGGATCGAGCTGGGACAACATCGTGACGTCGTGCGCACCCTGCAATCTGCGCAAGGCGGATCGCCTGCCGCACGAGGCCGGCATGGTCCCGAAGACGCACCCTCGGCCGCCCGCGCCGGGGATCTTCATCACGCTCGCGGCGCCCGAGGTGCCCGCGAGCTGGGAGCTGTACCTGGATCAGCGCCGCAGCTCGCGCGCGACATCCGTGCCGGCGTAGACGCGCGCGAGTCTTGGAGACCTGTGCTTCGGCACAGTGTCGGCACAGTGTCGGCACAGGTTGGTGGTCTGGGCGCTGGTAGTCTCGAACGTATGTTCGTGGCGGTGGATGGGGTGGTTGATGGGGCGCTCGAGCTGCGTCGTGCGCGGCGTCGGTGCGAGTTGGTGTCGATCTTCGCGGAGCAGGCGCGGCTTGCCCAGCGGGTCACGCAGCTCGTGCGTGACGCCGATGATGATGCCGATTGGCGGGCGGCGGGGTGCTCGTCGAGTGCGCAGTGGCTCGCGCACGTGTCGCAGCAGCGACCACCGCGCCGCCGGCGGATCACGCAGACGAGCGTGCGCTTCGCGAGCCTTGCCCGCGCTCGACCACGCGATGAGCACGGGCGCGTTGTCGCTCGATCAGGTTGCGGCGGCTGCGGAGTTCGCGACGCCGGAGAGTGATGCCGAGCTTGCGCGTGTTGCGGTCGGTAAGCCGCCGAGCGTGATCGCGTTGGCGGCGCGGACGCTCGCGCCGCCCGTGGTCGCCGACGACGAGGCGTTGTATGCGCGGCGCGCGTTGAGTATGAGTTGGACGCGTGGGCGGCGCGAGCTGTGTCTGAGCGGCCGGTTGCCGCTCGAGCAGGGGCTGGTGTTCGAGCAGGCGATCTGGGATATCGCGAAGGCCCAGCGCGCGGCTGACAAGCAGGCCGGTAGCGTCATCGAGTGGCAGCAGTCGGCCGCCGACGCGCTCGTGACACTCGCCCAACACGGCGGCGGCGGTGCGATCAAGCGCAGTCCGACGACGCTGATCGTGCATGTGAGCGACGATGCGCCGCCGATGCTCGAGGGCGCCGGGCCGCTCAGCCCCGAGACCGCCGAGCGGCTCGGCTGCGACGCGCGGCGCCTCACGATCAAGCGCAGCGGGCGCGATCTCGTGCACTCACGCGTCGGGCGCTGCGCGTCCTACGCGCAGAAACGCGCACTGCACAAACGCTCAGACCACTGCCAGTACCCCGGCTGTACCGCCACCCGCGAGCTCGAGGCACACCACCTCGTCGCAGCCGAGGACGGCGGGCGCACCGAGCTCGCGAACCTGATCCTGCTCTGTCCGAGACACCACAAGCTGCTGCATGACCGGCACATCCGCACCGGCGGCAGCGGCGACCAGCCCATCTTCCAAGATCAGGCCGGACGCGCGATCACCACCAACCAACCACACGCACCACCCCGCTGACGGCGGGGGGCCGGAATTACGGCCTAGTGCTCCCAGCCACCCGTGGCGGTCGCGGCGCCTGAGGACACCACGCCGGCCGCATCCTCTGCAAAGGGCTCCGGGGGCCCGAGCCGCGTGAAGGTCGACGGAAGACCTTCGCGATCGATGGGCCCCGTCGCGGTCGCCGAGTCGGGCGTCCGCTCGCCGAGGGGGGTGGTGCTCTCCGACATTCCCTAAGGGTAGCGCCGCGGAGCGGACACACACCCCCCAAGCGCGTAGGCTCTCGGCCCATGCGCCTCGTTCCGCAGAACCGCCAGCTCATCGAGCTGCTCGCTCGGGCGGCGCACAACCTCGTCGAGATCTCCGACCTGCTGGTCAGCCTCTTCGAGGGCTTCCCGGCGAGCCTCCCGATCGCCGAGCAGATCCGCGAACGGGAAGCCGTCGGCGATGAGCTCACGCACCAGCTCGTCCGCCTGCTCGACAGCTCGTTCGTCGTGCCCTACGACCGCGAGGACCTGCATGCGCTGTCCGGCCGTCTCGACGACGTCTGCGACCACATCGACGAGGCCGCGAGCCAGATGGTCGTGTACGGGGTGCGGCACGTGCCCGAGGCGGCGGTGACGCAGTCGACGATCGTGCGCGACGCGTGCCGGGCGCTCGCCGGGGCCGTCGAGCGCATGGACGAGCCCACCGCCGCGAACGAGCGGCTCGTCGAGGTGCACACGCTCGAGAACACCGGCGACACGGTGCTGCGCGAGGCGATCGCGGCGCTGTTCGCCGGCAACACCGATGCGCTCGTGGTGATCCGCTGGAAGGACATCCACGAGCAGCTCGAGAGTGCGATCGATGCATGCGAGGCGGCGGCACACGTGCTCGAGAGCGCATTCCTCAAGGGCTGGTGACGTCTAGGTGCTGCTCGCGCTGGTCGTGGCGACCGCACTCGTCTTCGACTTCACGAACGGTTTCCACGACACCGCCACGGCGGCCGCAACCTCGGTCTCGACGCGAGCGCTCTCGCCCCGCGCCGCGGTCGCACTCGCGGCCGTGATGAACTTCGTCGGGGCACTCGTCACGACGAGCGTCGCTCGCACCATCGGCGAGGATCTCATTCGCACCGACGCGGTGACCCAGCGCCTCTTGCTGGCGGCACTGATCGGCGCGATCGCGTGGAACCTCATCACCTGGCGGGCCGGCCTCCCCTCGTCGTCCACATATGCGTTGATCGGCGGTCTGATCGGGGCGGCCTGGGTGACCGCCGGGCCGAGCGCGATCCGCTGGGATCAGCTCGTCAAGCGCGTCGCCCTCCCGTCGGTGATCTCGCCGGTGCTCGGCCTGGCGGTCGCAGCGATCGTCATGCTCGCGGTGTACTGGGGGTTCCGCAACAAACGGCCGGGACCCCTGAACCGCGGCTTCCGGGTGGCGCAGATCGGCTCCGGGTCGCTGGTGGCGCTCGCCCACGGTGCGAGCGACGCCCAGAAGACGATGGGCGTGATCGTCCTCGCACTCGTGGCCGAGGGCCGAACGGACAGCTTCGCAGTGCCCACCTGGGTCATCCTCTCGGCCGCCACGGCGATCGCGCTCGGAACCTACGCGGGCGGCTGGCGCATCATGCGGACCCTCGGGCAGCGCGTCCTCCCGCTCGAGCCGGCGCAGGGATTCGCCGCACAGTCGTCCGCTGCCGGCGTCCTGCTGACGACCGCGAGCCTCGGGTTTCCGGTCTCGACGACGCACGTGATCTCGGGCAGCATCGTCGGCGCCGGATCGGCGCGCCGTCCCGGATCGGTGCGTTGGGGAGTCGCGGGAGACATCGCGATCGCAGGGACGCTCACGGTGCCCGCGTCCGCGGCGATCGCGGCGCTCGCCGCTGCCCTCACCTGAACGCATTACCGTGCAGGCGTGGAGACCGCTGCCCGCCACCTCGCCCTGCTCTCGGACGTCGTCACCGCGGCCACCTCGTCGCTCGAGCTCGACGAGGTGCTGCAGCGCGTCGCGGCGGCGATCGCTGCCGCGCTCGAGACCGACGCATGCTTCGTCTACGAGCTCGACACGGCCCACGGCGAGCTCGTCCTCGGCGCATCGGTCGGGAGCATCCCCCGCGACGGCCCGACGCCGCGCATGCGCGTCGGCGAGGGCATCACCGGGCACGCGGCGCAGACCCTCGAGCCGATCGCCATCGCTCACTCCGCCCATCTCGACCCGCGCTTTCGCGGGTTTGCGAACCTCGACGAGGAGGCGTTCGAGTCGATCCTGGCGGTTCCGGTGCTGGCCCGGGGAAGCCTCGCCGGTGCACTGAACGTACGTACGCATGCGCCGCGCGAGTACGACGACGACGAGGTCGCGCTGCTGCTGACGATCGCGGCCCAGCTCGGGCAGGCGATCGAGAACGCCAGGCTGTGGGGCCGATCGCAGCGCCGGATCGCCGAGCTCGAGGCGCTCGACCGCATCGCCCGGGTCGTGCACGCACCGATCGACCTCGACGAGGTGCTGGCCGATGTCGTCCGGACCGCCGCCGAGGCCGCGCACGCAGACGTGTGCGCCCTTGCGTTGCCCCCCTCCGCGGGCCAACCCTTCGAGGTCGCCGTGCGGTCGTCGGACGTCGGCGCGACGACGCAGGTGCTCGCCGAGGCTGCGCGACGGGCCCCCCTCGACGAGCCGGGGCTGCTCGCCGTCCCGCTCGAGACGCGGCGCGGCCGCGTCGGAGCGCTCGTGTGCGCGCGACTCGCCGGGCCGCCGTTCACGCGCGCCGAGCGCGCGCTGCTCGGGTCGGTCGCCGCCCAGGCCGCAACCGCCGTTGTCGGGGCGCGAGGAGCCATGCGGAGCCTGCTGGCCCAGGAGATCCACCACCGCGTCAAGAACAACCTGCAGACCGTGGCCTCGCTCCTGCGGCTTGCCGCCTCCTCCGGCGGAGACCCGCACCGCGCGCTCCGCGACTCGGTCGGTCGCGTGCTCTCGATCGCCGAGGTCCACGACTTGCTGACATCGACCCACCAGGAGGACGTCGACTGCGCCGACCTCGTGCGCCGCCTCACGTCGATGCTGCGCCAGACCGTGGGCGGGGACACCGCCGAGACCGCCCTCGCGCCGATCGTGCTGCGGCCCGACCGCGCTACGGCGCTCGCCCTGGTCTACTGCGAGCTGTACGCCAACGCCGTGGAGCACGGTGGCGGCGTTCGGAATATCGTTCTGCGACGCGACGGTGCGTTCGCGCAACTCTCCGTGACCGACGCAGGTCCCGGGCCGGCCCCCACGGCCGGTGAAGCCGGTGGGCAAGGGCTCACGATCGCGCGAGCGCTCGTGGAGTCGGACCTCGCCGGGAGCCTGCAGTTCACCGACGCCGCGCCAGGTGTGCGCGCGACGGTTCGCTTCCCACTCGAGGAGGGTCACTAGATGCGCGTGCTGATCTGCGAGGACGAGACGATCATCCGGCTCGATCTACGGGCCACGTTCGAGGCGGCGGGGTTCGACGTCGTCGGTGAGGCGCGAGACGGCGAGGAGGCGTTGCGCCTCGCGGCCGAGCTCGAGCCGGACCTGGTCGTGATGGACGTGCAGATGCCGAAGCTCGACGGCATCGAGGCGGCCCGGCGCCTGCTCGCCGAGCGTCCCGTGCCGGTCGTGATCGTGACGGCGTTCCCCGAGCAGGAGCTGGTCGAGCGTGCGGTCGAGGCCGGCGTCTTCGGCTACGTCGTGAAGCCGTTCCGGCGCGAGGAGCTGCTCGCGGCCGTACACACGGCGCGCGGGCGCTTCGCCGAGCTCCAGACGGTGCGCGCCGAGGCGAGCTCGCTGCAGGAGGCGCTCGAGAGCCGAAAGGTCGTCGAGCGCGCGAAGGGGCTCCTGATGGCGAAGGAGGGAATCACGGAGGATGACGCCTACAGCCGCATCCGGCGGGCCTCGCAGCGCACGGGCCGGCCGATGCGCGCGATCGCGGACGCGCTGGTGGCCACGTTGAGCGGCGAACCCGTCTGATGAACCGCGAGTGGGCGACGTTGACGGCGACGGTGTCGCTGACCGTGGTGGCGGGCGTCGTGCACTTCACGGTCGGCGACGCCGCCGGCGCCTACGCGAGCGCGCTGCCGCTCATCCTCGTCGCACCGCTCATCGCGATGGGCTGCGACAGCCTCCGCGGCCGGCTCTCGGCGAGCGTGCTCGGAATCGTGCAGTCCGCGTTCGGGAACGTCGCCGAGTTCGCGCTGACGCTGCTGGCGCTGCGCGCGAACCTCCCGGAGGTCGTGCGCATCGCGATTGCCGGCTCGATCCTGGGCAACGCGCTGGCGCTCGGCGGCCTCGCCGGGCTCATGCCCACGATCCGCGAGCGCGGGCGGAACCTCACGAGCCTGCGCTTCGACCACCACCTCTTCTCGAGCATCGCGACGCTCGCCGTCGTCGCGGTCGTGCCGATCGGGATCCTGAGCTTCGGTACGACGAGCGAGCTCGGCGGGAAGGCGCGCGAGGACATCTCGCTCGCAGCAGGAATCGGCCTGCTCGCGATCGGCGTGCTGTTCCTCGTGACCGAGCTCCGCAAGCCGCAGGAGCCCGAGAGCGCCGGCGACGACGGCCCGACCGAGAACGCGCTCTCGGGGCGCGCCGCCGTCCTCTTCCTGGCGGTCGGCGGCGTGGTCGCAGCGCTCACCTCCGACTGGTTCGTCGCGGGATTCGAGCCGGCCGTCCACGATCTCGGGATTCCCACCGCCTTCGCGGCGCTCGTGATCGTGCCGCTGCTGGGCAATGTCGCCGAGAACTACGTCGCCGCTGCGCTACGCGTGGCAAGGCGCCGGCGATGCGGCGCATGGCGGTGATCATGCACTCGGTCGTCCAGATCGCGACGCTGATGACCGGCGCGCTGCTGATCGCGAGCTGGTTCATCGGGGATCAGCCGTTGACCCTGCAGTACCAGGCCGTGATCGCGATCTCGCTCGTGCTCTCGCTGATCGTGCTCTGGATGATCGTCCAGGACGGCGAGCTCGAGCCAGTGGAGGCGCTCGCCCTGATCGTGATCTACGCCATCCTCGCGACGAGCGTGTGGGTGGAGCAGGTCGCCTAGGCCTTAGCGCTGCTCGAGCGCGACGATCGCGTCGTCGTCCTCATCGTCCTCGTCGTCAGGGTCGTCGGTGATGGTCGTCTCGAGCCACACGCCCAGCTCGCGGAAGCGCGCGCGCCGGCGGTGGCGCCGCAGCGCCGCAGGCTCGTCCTCGATCGTCTCGAACGCGTGTCGCGATCGCTGTCGCCGAGCATCCGCGCGGCTCGATCGTGATCCTTGTTCGCACCGCCCGAGGGCTCGGGGACGACGCCGTCGATCACGCCGAGCTCGAGGCAGAAGCGCGCGGTCGGCTTGAATGCGGCCGCGGCCTTGCGACGCTGATCCGCAGTCGCGCCAGAGAATCGCGGCGCCGCCCTCGGGCGAGATCACCGAGTAGATCGCGTTCTCCATCATCAGCACCCGATCCGCGACCGCGATCGCGAGCGCTCCGCCGGAGCCTCCCTCGCCGATCACGACCGCGACGGATGGCACGTCGAGCCGTGCCATCGCGAGCATCGAGCGCGCGATGGCGCCGGCCTGCCCGTGCTGCTCGGAGCTCAGGCCCGGATGCGCGCCCTGCGTGTCGACCAGGGTCAGGACCGGGAACCCGAGGCGGCTCGCCAGCTCGAACACCCGGACTCGCCTTGCGCGTAGCCCTCGGGCCGTGCGCTGCCGAAGTTGCGGTAGGCGCGCTGCTTGAGATCGCGACCCTTCTGGTGCCCGACGAGTGCGATCGTGCGCCCTCGGAAGCGACCGAGACCGGCGACGATCGCGGGGTCCTCGGCGCCCATCCGGTCTCCGTGGAGCTCGGTGAAGTCGTCGAGCAGGCGCTCTGCGTAGTCCAGCGTGTACGGGCGCTCGTCGTGGCGCGCGAGCTCGACGGCATCCCAGATGTCGGACTCGGCTGCGCGCTGGGAGATGCGCCGCCGCAGCCCGCGGAGCTCGGAGCGAACGCCTCTCACGAGGAGCCCCCGTTGGTCGACGACCGGCCCGTGCGGGCGCCAGCGAACGCCACGCACGAGGCGTGCGATCCGGCTCTGCGTGATCGGCGCCGGCGGTTCCTCCGACGGGGTACACGAACTCGCCGCCGGCGAACAGCCGGAGCATCCGCGCGAGCGTGCCGCGCAGCTCGTGCCGCGGGACGATCATGTCGACGAGGCCGAAGCGGAAGTTCGACTCGGAGAGGCCGAAGTCGTCGGGAAGCTGCTCGCGCGTCGTCTGCTGCACGACCCGCCGGCCCGCGAACGACATGAGCGCGCCCGGCTCGGCGATGATCACGTCGCCGAGTGCCGCGAACGACGCCATCACCCCGCCGGTGCTCGGGTGGGAGAGCACCGAGATGAACGGGATTCCGGCCTCGTTCAGCGCGTCGACGGCACAGGTCGTCTTCGCCATCTGCATCAGGGCGAGCACGTTCTCCTGCATGCGCGCCCCGCCGGACGAGGCGACCGATATCAGCGGCATCGAGTCCTCGAGCGCGAGATCGACTGCCCGCGCGAACTTCTCGCCGACGACCGACCCCATCGAGCCGCCCACGAACTCGAACTCCATCGTCGCGAGCGCGCAGCGGTGCCCGTCGATCTCGGCGCGACCCACGACCATCGCATCCTCGAGCCCCGTCGCTGCCGTCGCGGCGGCGAGACGCTCGGGGTAGGGGATCATGTCGACGAACGCGAGCGGGTCGGCCGAGCGCAGCCCGCTCGCGGCCTCCTCGAACGTGCCCGGATCCGCGAGCTGCGCGATTCGCTCGAGCGCCCCCACGACGAAGTGGTAGCCGCAGGTACGGCACACACGGAGCTCCGCCTGCAGCTCGTCGTCCCGATAGTGCGAGTTGCAACGGGGGCAGGTGTTGTTGGAGCGCGTGCGCTCGCGCGATGGAGGCTGGTCGCCCTCCGCCTGCGCGTGCACGACCTCCACGATGATCGGAGACGGCTCGTCGGTACTCATGGGCGCGAGGGGAGCCTACCGCTCCGCCGGGCTTCGGGTCACTTCGACCCTGCTCGTCGGCTACTTCTCGTGCTTGACCAGGTACTCGACGTAGAACGGGCGCAGGGCATCGTCGAGGTCGCGGGCATCGAGAAAGTCGGCGAGCCAGCGCGAGATGTGGAGCACGTCGGGCGTGCTCTCTCCCGGGTTCCCGGAGACCTCCTCGGCCTCCGGAATCGCCTTGAACAGCCTCCAGAAGAACGCGATGTCATGGCGCTTCTCGGCGAGCGCGAACGCCCGATCGTGCAGGTCGTGGGACGGGACGTCCTCGAGGTCGTCAAACGTGGTCACAGGGTTACCTTCTCCGGCTCGCGGCGACCATCGTGCTCGTCCCAGCGGGCGAACACCAGGCTGGCGTTGTGGCCGCCGAACCCGAACCCGTTCGACAGCGCGTAGCGGTACTCGGCGCGGCGAGCGACGTTCGGGATGTAGTCGAGATCGCACTCCGGATCGGGCGTCTCCTGGTTGATCGTCGGCGGCAGCACGTCGCGGCACATCCCGAGCACGGTGATCGCCGCCTCCGTCGCACCCGACGCGCCGAGCATGTGGCCGGTCATCGACTTCGTCGACGAGACGGGAAGGCGGTAGGCCGCCTCCTCGCCGAGCACGCGCTTGATCACACGGGTCTCCGCGGAGTCGCCGAGCGGCGTCGAGGTCCCGTGCGCGTTGATGTACCCGAGCTCCGTCGCCTCGATCCCCGCCTCGTCGAGCGCCATCTGCATGCAGCGCGCCGGGTTCTCGCCGGTCGGATCGGGCTCGGTCACGTGCCGCGCGTCCGACGACAGCCCGTAGCCCATGACCTCGGCGTAGATCCGTGCACCGCGTGCCCGCGCATGCTCGAGCTCCTCGATGACGAGGATCGACGAGCCCTCGCCGACGACGAAGCCATCGCGCTCGAGGTCGAACGGCCGGCTGGCCCGCTCGGGATCGTCGTTGCGCATCGAGATGGCGCGCATCGAGAAGAACCCGCCGATGCCGACCTGCGTGATCGGGGCCTCGGTGCCTCCGACGATCATCGCATCGCAGCGGTTGTCGCGGATGTACGACGCCGCGTCGCCGATCGCCATCGAGGAGGCCGCGCAGGCCGTGCACGAGGCTGCCGCGGGGCCGCGCGTGCCGAGCTCCATCGAGATCATGCCCGAGGCCATGTTCGGGATCAGCATCGTGATCCACATCGGGCTCATGCGATCGGGGCCCTTGCGGAACAGGTGGTCCTCGGCGACGTGGAGCGTGTGGAGGCCGCCGATGCCCGTCGCCACCGACGTGCCGATGCGATGCGGCTCGGGGTGCGCCGAGACGTCGAGCCCCGCGTCAGCGCAGGCCTCGCGCGCCGCGGCGACCGCCATCTGCACGAAGCGGTCGGTTCGTCGCGCGGTGCGCCGGTCCATGCCGACCTCGGGATCGAACTCCTTGACCTGGCAGCCGAACGTGATCGGCAGCCGGTCGAGGTCGATGTCGACCAGACCCGCCGCGCCGCTCCGCCCGGCGATGATCCCGCCGAAGCTCGACTCGCGATCGAGCCCGAGCGGCGTGACCATGCCGATGCCGGTGACGACCACCCGTCGATCTGTTGCCGCTCGCAGCGTCATCGCCGCATCACATCCCCAACCCACCGTCGACGCCGAGAACCGCGCCCGTCACGAACGACGCGGCATCCGAGGCGAGGAAGCGCACCGCTCGTGCGACATCCTCTGGTTCCCCGAGGCGCTTGAGGGGCGTCGAGTCGAGGATTCCCTGGCGCAGCTCCTCGGAGAGGACGCCAGTCAGTTCGGTTGCGATGTAGCCCGGAGCGACGACGTTGACGCGAATGCTGCGCCCGCCGAGCTCGCGCGCGAGCGATTTGGACAGCCCGATCAGGCCGGCCTTCGAGGCCGCGTAGTTGGTCTGACCGGCATTCCCGTGCACGCCCACCACCGAGCTCATCAACACGATCGAGCCCTGTCGGCGGCGGATCATGCGCCGGCTGGCCGCCTGGCACAGGAAGAAGGAGCCCGCCAGGTTCGTGTCGATCACCGTCGTCCAGTCCTCTGGCGTGAGCCGCGCGATGAGGCCGTCGCGCGTCACGCCGGCGTTGCAGACGAGCACGTCGAGATCGCCGAGCGCCTCCTCGCACGTTCCGATGAGCTCACGCGCGGCATCGGCGTTCGAGACGTCGGCCGGCAGCGCCGCGGCCCGACCGCCGGCAGCGGTGATCTCGGCCACCACCTCGGCGGCCGCGTCGGCGTCCGCGCGGTAGTTGACCCCGACGGCGGCGCCGGCGGCGGCAAGCTCGACCGCGATCGCCCGTCCGATCCCCCGGGACGCGCCCGTCACCAGGGCGACCCGCCCGTCGAGCTCAGGCATGGGCAAGCTCGGCGCGCGCGCGTTCGAGTCCCTCGGGTTCGCTGATCGACACGGCCGACAGGCTACGGTCGATCCTCCGGACGAGGCCCGCAAGCACCGAGCCCGGGCCGATCTCGACGAACGTCCGGACACCGAGGTCGCGCAACCGCTCGACGCTCTGCGTGAAGCGGACCGGCGTCGTCAACTGCCGCACGAGCAGCCCGGGGATCGCGGCGGCGTCCTCGAGCGCGGTGGTGACGGTCGAGAAGAACGGCGTCTCGGGCTCACGGAACTCGACCCCGGCGACCGCGGCCGCCAGCTGCGGCTCGGCCGAGGCGGTGAGCGGGCTGTGGAAGCCGCCGGAGACCTTCAGCCGGATTGCCCGCCGGGCACCGGCCGCCTCCGCCGCGGCCATCAGCGCGACGACGCCTTCCTCGGTTCCCGAGACGACCAGCTGGCCGGGACAGTTGTAGTTCGCGGGCCAGACGCCGTCGATCCCGGCGCACAGGCCCTCGACCACATCGTCATCGAGGCCGATCACCGCCGCCATCGCGCCCGGATGCTCGGCGGCCGATGCGGCGGTGGCGATGCCGCGCTCGCGCACGAGCCGAATGGCGTCGGGTCCGTCGACGGCACCCGAGGCAACGAGGGCGGCGTACTCGCCGACGCTGTGGCCGATCACGAAGTCCGCGCGCAGCCCGCTCTCGTGCACCGCCGCGAGGCAGGCCAGCGTCGCGCTGACGAGCGCTGGCTGCGTGATGGACGTCTCGGACAGCTGTTCGAGCGGGCCCTCGAAGCACAGCGACGTGAGGTCGTAGCCGACGACTCGATCGGCCGCGTCGAACACCGCGCGGGCAGCCGGAACCGACTCGGCGAAGGCTCGGCCCATGCCGACCTCCTGCGAGCCCTGTCCCGGAAAACAGAACGCGACCTTCCCTCGCTCTCCCACGGAGCTGATCCTATCGATCGATGAACCCGAAGATGAGGGTCCCCTCGACCGCGACCTGGTCGCCCACGCGCACGGTGCCGCTCCCGCGGCCGATCGCTCGCCGCAGCTTCTCGACCACGAGCTCGAGCTCGAGGGTGTCGCCGGGCTCGACCAGACGCCGGAAGCGGACGCCCTCGAGGCCCGCGAAGACCGCGAGACGATCCTTGAAGTCATCGTGCGAGAGCACGCCGACACATCCCGCCTGCGCCAGCGCCTCGACCATCAGGACGCCCGGCATGATCGGACGGCCGGGGAAGTGTCCCGCGAGGAAGGCCTCGTCGCCCCGGACGGTGTAGCGACCGACGCACGCGCTCGCCGGGCACCAGCTCGACGATCTCGTCGACGAGCAGGAACGGGTCCCGGTGGGGAATGATCGCCTCGATGGCCTCTCGCCCGAACGGCGTAGGTGGCGCGCTCATCGACCTATCGTATCCGCGTGTCGTCCGCCCCCCACACGGTAGAGCTCGAGCGCTGCGGTTCGACGCAGGACGAGCTCCGTGCGCTCGCCTCCGCAGGCGCGCCGGCATTCACAGTCGTCCGCGCCGACGTGCAGGACGCGGGACGCGGTCGACGCGGGCGCAGCTGGCACACGCGGGCCGGAACGGCGCTGCTCGTATCGGTCCTCCTCCGGCCCTCCAGAGCGCCCGCCGAGCTGCCGGCGCTCGCGATCGTCGGCGGGCTCGCGGCGGCACGCGTCGCGCGCGGCCTGGGAGTCGACGCTCGGGTGCACTGGCCGAACGACGTCGTGGTCGGCGAGCGCAAGCTCGCAGGAGTGCTCGCGGAGCTGATCGACGGACCCGCGGTCCTGCTCGGCGTCGGCATGAACGCCGACGCGAGCGCTGATGATCTGCCCGTGACCGACGGCCTTGCGCCGACCTCGCTCCGGCTCGAGGGGATCGACCCACCGTCGCCGACGGAGCTCGCGCGCCTGCTCGTGGCCGAGCTCCGTCCGCTCAGTGCCCGCTTCGACGAGCGGGGCTTCGAGGCGCTCCGGGCCGAGGCTGACGAGTTCGACGCCCTCCGCGGCCTCGAGGTCGAGCTCCTGCTCGCCGGCGGAGGCTCGGCGCGCGGTACCGTCCGGGGGTTCGCCGCCGATGGCGCGCTCGTGCTCGATACGCCGGAAGGCCCGGTCGAGCACCGGTCGGGCCACGTCGCACGCGTTCACGGCCCCGCCCTGCGACAATCGCCGCGGTGAGCCTCCCGATTCTCGATGCGTTCGTGACCGGCACCGACACCGGAGTCGGCAAGACGGTCGTGTGCGCCCGCATGGCAGCGGAGGCCCGGGCGCGAGGACTCGTCCCGGGCGTCCTGAAGGCGGTGCAGACGGGCGAGGACGACGATGCGATGTGGGTGGCGTCGCACGTGCCGGGGACCGTCGCGGCGACGGTCTACCACTACGAGTCGCCGCTCGCCCCGGCGCTCGCCGCGCGCGCGGACGACGAACCACCCGTCGACATCCGGGCGATCGTCGAGGCCGTCGTCGAGCTGCGGCGCCACTGCGACGGCGTGATCGTCGAGGGGTCGGGTGGACTGCTCGAGCCGCTCGCCGACCGGCTCACGTTCGCCGATCTGGCCGTCGCGCTGGAGCTGCCCGTGATCATCGTCTGCCCGCCTGGACGCACGGCGCTCAATCACGCGGCCTTGACGGTCGCCGCCGCGCGCGCTGCCGGGCTTGCGATCGCGGGCCTCGCGATCTGCGGCGCCTCGCTGCAGCCCAATGGCAGCGAGCGCGCGATCCGCTCGGCGCTCGAGCGCATCGCGACGGTCCTCGAGGTGATTCCGCACGACCCGGCTCGCAGCCAGCGAGCGCAGGAGTCGCCCGGCTCCGGCTGACGGAGCCCCTGTCAGCGCCGCAGGACGAGACGCCCACGGCCGGCGTTCCCCGCGAGGTCGAGCACCCGCACCTCGATGCGGCGTGCGCGCTGCCCGGCAAGCGTGTACCGCATGCCTCCGACCCCTGCAGCGCGCCGGACGTACGGCACGACGACGCGTCCCTGCACCCGGAGCTGGACGAACCCGGGCTCGGACAGGCGATAGCGGACGAAGCCACCGCCGGCGCGAGTCCGCGCCTGCAGGCCTCGGATCGTCGGGGGAGCGAGGTCGACCTTGACCGTCGTCTGCAGCAGCTGCCGCCCCGCTTCGGTCGTCAGCGTGAGCACTGCGCCGAGCGTGCCCGAGCCGAGCTTGACGAGCGAGCGCCCGTCCCACACCGCCCGCTCCGAGCCGGGAGGCAGGTCGGCGTCGAGCACGGTCGCGAGCGGCTGGCTGGCCGAGACGATCTGAAGCCGCGCGTGCGCCGGCTGCGACTGCAGCCAGTGGAACGTCGTCGTGTCACCACGTCCGTCCCGATTCGGGCTCACCGCGTTGACGGGTCCGGTGAGGCCGATACCGGCGCGGACGACCGCGACCGGCGTCGTCTGGATGGTCGTGGCTCCTGCGGCATCGGTCGTCGCGACGACCACGTGGTAGGCCCCATCGGGCACGGTGGTCCCGGGATCGGTCGCGGTGCCCGCCCAGCTCAGGGTCTCGGGTCCGGCCAGGAGCTGCGTCGCCGGCAGCAACGTCGAGACCACCTTGCCGAGGGCGTCCTCGACGACGACGGAGACGGTCGCCGCCGTTGCGACGGAGAACGAGACGCTCGCGGCGTCGGCCTGCCCGTCACCGTCGGGGCTGATGCTCGACGGAGTGACGGTCACCGCTCCCATGGCGCCCTGCGTGGGCGGTGTGGTCCCGAGCAGGCCGCCCATCGCGGGCAGGGCCTGGTTCCCGGCGGAGTCCCGCGCCGTGATCGTCCAGCTCGCCGCGACTCCAGGCGCGACGGACGACCCGGCGCTCGTGCGTCCGTCCCAGCTCCAGGCGACGCTCGAGCCCGTCCCCGACTGGCTCGCCAGCGTGGCGCCTGCCGCGTCCAGCACCTTCACCGTCCAGGTGAGCGACGACGAGAGCGTCGCCGAGAACCTGACGGGATACGCGGTCAGCGCGCTCGCCGCGGGCGCGAAGATCTTCGGCAGGCCGGCTGCGTAGGCATCCGCGGCGATGCCGGGGAGCTGTGCGTAGATGGCGTCTCCGGGACAGTCGGTCAGTGTCCCGTCCCGGTGGCCCGACACGGCGCGAAGCGTCACGACCTTGCCCGCCGCGTACTTCGGGTTTCCCCCCGACGTCATCTGCGTCATCGAACGCGGATCGACGTGTGCCAGGTCGAGGCGCCACGAGATCAGCGAGACGAGCGCCTGGCGACGCCGCGTCGGTCAATGCCGTGCTGTCCCCATTACCGATGTAGGCGATGCCGACACTGCCGGTGTTGAATCCGAGCGTCTGGGCGCCGACCACGTTGCTGGTGATCCCGCCGTAGCGGCCCTCCCAGATGTGGCCGTAGCGATCGACGAGGTAGTTGTAGCCAATGTCGTTCCACCCGTTCGCCTGCACGTGGTAGGCGTAGATCGAGCGGATGATCGCCGGGACATCGGCCTCGCTGTAGTCGTTCGTGGTCGCGGTGTGGTGCACGAAGACCATGCGCACGGATGGCGCGTACAGCGGCGGGCGCGCGGCGGAGGCTCTCGTTCGCGCCCCAGTCGGCGCGCGTGCAGGATCGTCGGCTGCGAGTTCAGGCTCGCGGCGCTGAGCGGCAGTCCGCGGCTCCGGTCCGCGGCGTCCGTTCACGAAGATCGCGCGCAGCGCGTGCACCGATCCCGACGTGCGCAGCTGGACGACACGGCCCGAACCGGTCCACACCGGCTCGGCGACCGACACGCCGGGAGCCGGACGCACGTCCTCTCCCGCGGACAGCGCCTGCCAGCGTCCGAAGCGGCCGCTGTCGGTACGGGTGCGAAGCTCGACGCGGCCGCTCCCCTTCCAGCGCGCGCCGACGAGATCGAACCCGAACGGCGCGCGGACAGGGGCGCTGCCGGCGACGGGCAGACTGGCGAGGCGCACGTCTGCCGCCCCGGCCACGGCGGGGGCAGACAGCAGGAGCGCCCCGGTGAGGAGGATGCGCAGACCTGTTCGCATGACCGGGGTAAGGCCCGCGAACGGTAGCGGGCCTCGGTGAGACGTTCGTGAGCGATTCGTCAAGTTCCTGCCGAGGGCGAGCTAGACTTCTTCCACAGGTGACGGGCCGACTGCCTCGCTGCATCGCCCTCGCTGCCACGCTCGCCTTCCTCGGGATGGCGACGGCCGCGCCGGCCGCAACCCCCAACCACCGTCCGGTGGTGCGAGTGGCAACGCTCTCGGCCGAGATCAACCCCGTGTCGGCCAACTGGGTGATCTCGCAGATACATGCCGCCGAGGATCAGGATGCTGCCGCGTTCGTGCTGCAGCTCGACACACCAGGCGGTCTCTCGGACTCGATGGACCAGATCGTCCATGCGGAGCTCGCCGCGAAGATCCCCGTCGTGGTCTACGTGTGGCCGGAGGGGGCGCGCGCGGCGAGCGCCGGCTTCGTGATCCTCCAGGCCGCCGACGTTGCGGCGCTCGCGCCGACCACGAACGCCGGATCGGCGATCCCGATCTCGTCCACCGGCTCGAACATCGGCAGCGATCTGCGCAGCAAGATCATCAACGATGCGCGGGCTCAGGTGCGTGCGCTCGCCACCGCTCACGGCCGCAATGCGACGCTCGCCGAGGGCGCCGTCACCCCTCGCTCGGCGGCCTGCCCGAGCTGTCCGCTCAACTGGACGGCGCACGAGGCCGTCGCCGCGAACGTCGCCGACGACGTCGCTCCGACCCTCCCTGACCTGCTCCGGCAGATCGACGGCCGGACGCTGTCGTTCAAGCATCTGACGGTGCACGTGACCGACGCTCGCATCGAGTCGCACGGGATTCCGCTGGAACGTGCGGCTCCTCCTGATCCTCACCAACGCGAACCTGCTCGCGCTGCTCTTCCTGCTCGGAATCGTCGGAATCGTGTTCGAGCTCACGCACCCGGGCATCGTGCTTCCGGGCCTGCTCGGCGGTGTCAGCCTGCTGCTCGCGCTGCTCGGGCTCTCGATCGTGCCGTTCTCGTGGGCGGGACTCGCGCTTCTGGGCCTCGGACTGGTGCTGCTCGGCGCAGAGGCGCACGTTCCCGCGCACGGGGCGTTCGCCGGCGTCGGGCTCCTCGCGGCAGCCCTCGGCATGTTCATCCTGTTCCGCGTCGACAACGCGCCGTACGGGAGCGTCTCGCCCATCCCGATCGTGCTCGTCACGGCGTCCGTCGGCCTGCTGCTCTTCCTCGTGGTCAGGAAGGTCGTCGAAGCGCGTCACAGCACCGCCGCTATCGGCCGGCAGCGAGGCCCTCGTCGGCGTACCGGCGACCGCCCTGACGCCGCTGGCGCCCCGCGGTCAGGTCATGGTCGGCGGCGAGCGCTGGCTCGCGGTCGCCGACGATGGTCCGTACGACCCGGGTGACGAGCTCGTCGTGACGTCGGTCGACGGCCTGAGAGTCCACGTGGCGTCGCACATGCCTGCGCCTCAGCCCGGGTACGACGCGCCCCGCTCGAACGTCCTTGCAACCCGAGTAAGAGGAGCCAGATGACTGCTGCCCTAGTCGCGGTACTGATCGTGCTCGTGCTGATCGTGCTCGTGATCTCCGCGTCCGTCAAGGTTCTGCGCGAGTACGAGCGAGGTGTGGTCTTCCGGCTCGGCCGCCTGACCGGCGGTGCCAAGGGCCCCGGCCTGTTCCTCCTCATCCCGATCATCGACCGGATGGTGCGCATCGACCTGCGGATCGTCACCCTGCAGGTCCCTCCGCAGGACATCATCTCGAAGGACAACGTCCCGGTGCGGGTCACCGCGGTCGTCTACTTCAGGATCGTCGATCCACGCCAGGCGGTCGTCGCGATCGAGAACTACCTCGTCGGCACGAGCCAGATCGCGCAGACGACGCTGCGATCGGTGCTCGGCCAGCACTCGCTCGACGAGCTGCTCGCCGAGCGCGACCGGATCAACGAGATCCTGCAGGGCATCATCGACCAGCAGACCGAGCCGTGGGGCGTCAAGGTCACGGTCGTCGAGGTGAAGGACGTCGAGCTGCCGAGCGGCATGCAGCGCGCGATGGCGCGCCAGGCCGAGGCCGAGCGCGAGCGACGCGCAAAGATCATCGGCGCCGAGGGTGAGTTCCAGGCGTCGGAGAAGCTCGCCCAGGCCGCCGAGGTTCTGTCGCGCGATCCCGCAGCGCTGCAGCTGCGGTACCTGCAGACCCTGCTCGAGATCGGCGGCTCGGCGAACGCGTCCACGACGCTCTTCCCGTTTCCGATCGACCTGTTCAAGCCCTTCGCCGACGCCGCGCAGCGGTACGCCGACGGCGGCAACCCGCCGCCTCCCCCGCCGCCCGACGCCGCTCGCGCCCGCTCCCGAGCCCGAGTAGCCGCCGTGGGCATCAGGCTCGACCCCGTATCCGGCATGCGGGTCGTCGTCGCGCCCGGACGGGCCCACCGTCCGGGCGCGTTCGTCAAGACCGAGCCGCGCGCAGTGCGTCAGACACCCGAGCAGTGCCCGTTCTGCGCCGGGCACGAGGATCAGACACCGCCGGAGACGCTCGTCCTGCCCGCAGAGGGCGGCGGCTGGGCGGTCCGGGTCGTCCCCAACCTCTTCCCCGCGCTCGAGCCTCCGGATGGCGCGCAGGAGGTCGTGATCCACTCGCCGGCGCACGCGACGGCGTTCGTCGAGCTGTCGTCACGACGAGGTCGAGCAGGTCTGCGAGGCCTGGGCGCTGCGCGCGCAGGCACACGCGGCGGCGGGGCACGGATACCTGCTGTGCTCGATCAACGACGGCGCCGGCTCGGGAGCGTCGCTCGATCACACCCACTCGCAGCTCACGGCGACCGCGCTCGCCGCGACCGCTCGTCGCGGTGCGTCTCGCGCGATTCCGCGCCGGCTGCCCGGTCTGCGCCGAGCTCGCCGCACACGGCGGCGCGGCCCGAACGGTCGCCGAGGAGCACGGCATCCGGGTGTACGCGCCCTGGGCGAGCGCGCTGCCGTACCAGCTGCGCGCCGCGCCGCTTGCTCACGACGACGATGCCCTGCGGGACGGGGCGCGTCTCGCGGTCGCCCTGCGCGCGATCGCGGCGATCTACACGCAGGCGCTCGGCACCGTCCCCTGGAACGCGTGGCTGCACACGCGACCGCTCGCGGGCGGCGACGGCACGCTCCACTGGCACGTCGAGGCGCTGCCGCGCGTGACGGTGCTTGCGAGCCTCGAGCTCGGAGCCGGACTTCCGATCTGTCCGGTCGACCCCGAGGACGCCGCGCTCGCGATGCGGGGCTGACTTATACGGGCGGCTCGTCGCCTATGCGGCTCGTCGCCTATGGGCTCGTCGTCGTCGGGCTGCTCGGCGACGAGGGCCACCGAGCTGAGGCGATCTCCGTCACGCAGGCGCATGACGGTCACGCCCTGGGTGTTGCGGCCCATGCGCGAGATCCCGCTGACGCCGGTGCGCGTCGCCGTGCCGTTCTGCGAGATCAGCATCACCTGCTGGGTGTCGCGGACGACCATCGCGCCGGCGAGCTTGCCGCGGGCCTCGACGAGCCGGATCGTCAGCACGCCCATCGTGCCGCGTCCCTTGCGCGGGTACTCCTCGACGCGTGTCCGCTTGCCGTACCCGTTGTCCGTGACGACGAGCAGGTCGGACTCGTCGCGGGCAACCTCGACCGCGATGACCTCGTCGCCCTTGCGCAGGCGCATGCCGGCGACGCCGCTGGTCGCACGGCCCATGGGCCGAGCCTCCGACTCGTCGAAGCGCACCGCGTAGCCGCCGCGCGAGACGAGCAGGATGTCGTCGCCGCCGCTCGTGAGCCGTGCGGCGACGAGCTCGTCGCCCTCGCGGATGTTGATCGCGATGATGCCGTCGGCCCGTAGCGGGGTGTCGTACTCGCGGAAGCGCGTCTTCTTGACCACGCCGTTGCGCGTCGCCTGGATGAGGTACTCGCCCTCGGAGAAGTCGCGCGTCGCGATGATCGTGCACACCTTCTCGCCCTCGCGCATCGGCAGCAGGTTCACGAGCGCGCGGCCGCGCGCCTGGCGCTGAGCCTCGGGCAGCTCGTGCACCTTCAGGCGGTAGACCTTGCCCACGGTCGTCAGGAACAGGACGTAGTCGTGCGTGGACGCGACGAGCAGGTGCTCGATCCAGTCGTCGTCCTTGGCCTCCGCGGCCATCACGCCGACGCCGCCGCGCTTCTGCTGGCGATAGGCCGACAGCGCGAGCCGCTTGACGTAGCCCGTGTGGCTGATCGAGATGACCATGTCTTCCTCGCGGATCAGCTCCTCGAGGTCGATCTCGCCCTCGCCGGGCACGATCTGCGTGCGGCGCGGGTTGTCGTAGCGATCCTTGACAGCGGCAAGCTCTTCCTTGATCAGCGCGTAGACACGGCTCTCGTCGCCGAGGATCGCGCGCATCTCGGCGATCTGCGCCATCAGCTCGGCGTGCTCGGTGCGGATCGCCTCGGTCTCGAGCGACGTCAGCGCGCGCAGGCGGAGGTCGAGGATCGCCTGCGCCTGCTCCTCGCTGAACGAGAAGCGTCCGACGAGCGCGGTGCGCGCGTCGTCGGCGTCGCTCGACCCTCGGATGATCGCGATGACCTCGTCGAGGTGCTCGAGCGCGATCAGGTAGCCCTCGAGGATGTGCGCACGGCGCTCGGCGCGCTCGAGCCGGAACTTGGTCCGCCGGGTGACGACCTCCTTCTGGTGGTCGATGTAGTGGCGGAGCAGCGCCTTCAGGCCGAGGGTGCGCGGCGTGCCGTCGACCAGCGCGACCATGTTCGCGCCGAACGTCGACTGCAGCGGCGTGTGCTTGTACAGGTTGTTGAGGACGACCTTCGCGATCTCGCCGCGCTTCAGCTCGATCCAGATCCGCATGCCCTGCTTGTCGGACTGGTCGGCGATGTTGCGGATGCCGTTCAGCACCTTGTCGTTCACGAGATCGGCGATCTTGCGGATGACGCCGTCATCGCCGCCCTTCTTCACCTGGAACGGCAGCTCCGTGATGACGATCGCCTCGTGGCCGCCCTTCTGCGGCTCGATGTGCGCCACCGCGCGCATGCGCATCCGGCCGCGGCCCGTCTCGTAGGCGTCGCGAATGCCCTGGAAGCCCATCACGATGCCGGCCGTGGGGAAGTCGGGGCCCTTGACGTGCTGCATCAGGCCCTCGGTCGTGATGTCCGGGTCGTCGATCAGCGCGATCGCGGCGTCGATCACCTCGCCGAGGTTGTGCGGCGGGATGTTCGTCGCCATGCCGACCGCGATGCCGGACCCGCCGTTCACGAGCAGGTTCGGGAAGCGGGACGGCAGGACGACCGGGATCATCAGCCGCTCGTCGTAGTTCGGCTCGTAGTCGACGACGTCCTCGTCGAGATCGCGCAGCATCTCGACCGCCATGGGCGAGAGCCGGCACTCGGTGTACCGCATGGCGGCGGCGCCGTAGCCATCGACGTTGCCGAAGTTGCCCTGGCCGTCGACGAGCGGGAAGCGCGACGAGAACGGCTGTGCGAGCCGGACGAGCGCGTCGTAGATGGACGCGTCGCCATGGGGATGGAAGTCGCCCATGCAGTCGCCGACGACCTTGGCGCACTTGACGTAGGGCCGGTTCGGCTGCAGGCCGAGCTGCTGCATGGAGTAGAGGACGCGACGATGGACGGGCTTGAGGCCGTCACGCGCGTCGGGCAGGGCGCGCCCGACGATCACGCTCATCGCGTAGTCCATGTACGACGAGCGCATCTCCTCCGCGAGCTCGCGGGACTCGATCGCGCCGTCGCCGATGTGATCTATGGCCAACGGTGGCGCTCCCTAGCTGGTACCGGGACGGTTGCCCGTCACGTGTCGAGGAACTTGACGTCGCGGGCGTGCTGCTCGATGAAGTCGCGGCGCGGCTCGACCTTGTCACCCATCAGCATGGTGAAGATCTCGTCCGCGGCCTGGGCGTCGTCGAGCGTGACGCGCTGCAGCGTCCGCGTCTCGGGGTTCATGGTGGTCTCCCAGAGCTGGTCGGGGTTCATCTCGCCGAGGCCCTTGAATCGACTGAGGTTCGACCCGTCCTTGGCCAGGTCGAGGATCGCCGAGCGCAGGCCCTCGAACGTCGCCGGCTCGCGGTGGCGCCGGCCGAGCGTGACCTCGTACGGCGGATGGCCGGCGAGCTCGCTCAGCTTGAGGTGCGAGCGGCGCAGGCCCGCGTAGGCCGGCGAGCGCAGCATGCGCTCGGGCATCGGCACCGCCATGACCGCGCCGGTTCGCTTCTCGGTCACCTTGAGGAGCAGCGACGGATCCTCGCCGTCGTCGTGGCGCGCCACGACCTCGACGCTGTGCGCCTCGTCCCCGGGCACGCCCGGTGCGGAAGTACGAGACCAGCTCGTCGAGGCTCTCGATCGGCTCCTCGATCAGGCGGTGATCCTTGACGTAGTCGACGGCTGGCGCGCCGAACTCGGCCCGGAGGCGCGCCGCCCAGCCGTCGTACTCGCGCAGCGCACCGGCGAAGCGCGGCGTGGCGGGTCTCGGTGAAGACCTGCTGGGTCCCGTAGCGATCGGTGATCGAGATCTGTGCGAGCTTCTCGGTGAGCAGGAGCTTCTCGAGCTCGGCGTCGTTCTTCACGTAGCGCTCGTTGCGCCCGATCTTGATGCGATAGAGCGGCGGCTGCGCGATGTAGACGAAGCCCGCGTCGACGAGATCGCGCATGTGGCGGAAGAAGAACGTCAGGATCAGCGTGCGGATGTGCGCGCCGTCGACGTCCGCGTCCGTCATCGCGACGATCTTGTGGTAGCGGGCGGAGGCCGAGGTCGAAGTCCTCGCCGATGTTGGCGCCGATCGCCATGATGATGCTCTGGATCTCCTGGTTCGAGAGCACCTTCGCGAGCCGCGCCTTCTCGACGTTGATGATCTTGCCGCGCAGCGGCAGGATCGCCTGGAACTCGCGGTTCCGCGCGTCGACGGCCGAGCCGCCGGCCGAGTTGCCCTCGACGAGGTACAGCTCGCACTGCGCCGGGTCGGTGATCGAGCAGTCGGCGAGCTTGCCCGGGCAGTCGCGTCGAGTCGAGCGCGGTCTTGCGCCGCGTCAGGTCGCGCGCCTTGCGGGCGGCCTGCCGGGCGCGGGCGGCCTCGACGACCTTCGTGACGATCGCCTTCGCGTCGTTCGGGTGCTCCTCGAGGAACTGCGAGAGCATCGAGTTCATCGCGGTCTCGACGACGCCCTTGATCGACGGGTTGCCGAGCTTGGTCTTCGTCTGCCCCTCGAACTGCGGCTCGCGGAGCTTGACCGAGATGATCGCGGCGAGGCCCTCGACCATGTCCTCGCCGAGCAGGTTCTCGTCCTTCTCCTTGAGGGCGCCCGAGGCGCGCGCGTAGGCGTTCATCGTGCGCGTGAGCGCAGCACGGAAGCCGGAGAGGTGCGAGCCGCCCTCGTGCGTGTTGATGTTGTTCGCGAACGAGTGCACCGACTCGGAG
The DNA here is from genome assembly GCA_963717155.1 of uncultured Actinomycetes bacterium. GTDB lineage: Bacteria > Actinomycetota > Thermoleophilia > Gaiellales > JALYLC01. The sequence continues at coordinate 4,116,221 of OY970326.1, read as the reverse complement.
TAGGTCGCGTTCCACTGCATCGCGACCTCGACGTCGCCTTCCTCGCTCGCGCGCGTGAAGGCGATGATGTTCGGGTGCGCCGGATCCTTCGCGGCGTTGATGTGCCGGACGAAGTCGGTGATGCCGCCCTCGTAGCGGAACGCCTCGTGGCGCTCGCTGCCGCGCTCGTCGATCAGCTCGAGGCCGAGGCCCGCGGTCAGGAACGCCATCTCGCGCATGCGCGTGGCGAGCACGTCGAACTCGAACTCGCGGTCCTCGAAGATGTCGAGGTCGGGCATGAAGACGACCGTCGTGCCGGTCTCGTCGGGGTTCGCGAGCGTGCGGCCCGCGACCGAGCTCGGTCGTCGGATCGCCGCGTGCGAACGACTGCGTGTACTCGACCGCCGTCGCGTTGGACCGTCGAGGTTGAGCCACTCGCTGAGCGCGTTGACGACCGACACGCCGACGCCGTGCAGGCCGCCGGAGACCTTGTAGCCCTCGCCGCCGAACTTGCCGCCGGCATGCAGCTGCGTCAGCACGACGGTGGCCGCGGGCAGGCCCTGGTCCTCCATCATGTCGACGGGGATCCCACGGCCGTTGTCGTGGACCGTGACGGATCCGTCGGGATGGAGCGTGACCTTGATCTCGGTCGCGTAGCCGGCGAGCGCCTCGTCGACGCCGTTGTCGAGGACCTCGAATACCAGGTGATGGAGTCCGCGATGGCCCGTCGAGCCGATGTACATTCCGGGCCGTTTGCGCACTGCCTCGAGTCCCTGGAGGACGGTGATGTCCTTCGCGCCGTAGTCCGATTCCGCCACTCGCTCCCTCTCGTCGGGATTGTCGTTTTTCCGCATGAATTCTAGCAATTCGGGTGGTCGGGCCCGGACGCGCCGCGGAGGCGCGCCAACCAGCTGCGCGCGGCTCTCGAAACGGTCTCGCGGAGCTCGGGATCGCGGATCCCGGAGGTCCAGCGATCGGCCCGTGGATCGGCCGGCGGATCTGCGGCGACGCGTGTTGCGGCGTCCGGATCCGGGCGTCTCGGTACCGGCCCGACGGTGAATCTTAGCCGTGGCGCGGGCACGATGCCGACCGCCTCGAGGCGGCCTCGCAGGTCGCGTTCGAGGTGTGAGAGCTCGGACGCCCAGACCGAGGCGCTCGCGTGCACCACCAGCTCGCCGTCCGGCGTCAGCCGCGCGGGCCAGGCCTCGCGCGCGATCGCCTCGCCCACCGCCTCGGGCCAGCGCCGGGCGATCGCCGCCACGTCGGCAGCGCGGCCGGCCGTCTCGGGCAGGGCGCCGCCGATCACGTCCCCGAGCGGCTCGAGGCCGTCCATCAGGCCGCTTCGACGAGCCGGCCGGCGCGCACGCCGATCGTCCGCGAGACCGCAGCCGCGAGCTCGTCCGCCTGGGTCGTCGTGAGGAGTGTCTGGCCGGGCGCGCGCAGGGCCTCGAGCAGACGGGACCGCCGCTCGCGGTCGAGCTCGGAGGCCACGTCGTCGAGCAGGAGCAGCGGTCGCTCGCCGCGGGCCTCGGCGAGCGTGTCGGCCTCGGCGAGGACGAGCGCCAGCAAGCGCGCTCCGCTGCTCGCCCTGCGAGCCGTACGCGCGCACGTCCCGCGCCTCGACGAACACGATGTCGTCGTGCTGCGGGCCCGCGCCCGTCAGCGCGCGCTCGATGTCATTCCGGCGGCGGCGGCGGAGCACGTCCCGCAGCCCCTCGGCATCGACCGGCCCGTGCGGGCGGTAGGCGAGCGCCGGAGACGCAGGGCCCCCTCCGAGCGACTCGAGGCGCGCCGCGAACGCGGGCTCGAGCAGGTCGACGAGGCGTGCGCGGACGGCCGAGAGCTCCGCTCCTGCGTTCGCCACCGCCTCGTCCCAGGGGTCGAGGGCCTGCTCGTCGGATCCACCCGCGCGGATCCGGCGGAGCAGGTGGTTGCGCTGTGCGAGGGCGCGTGCGAACTCGCGGCCCGCTGCCCCCGCGGCCGGCCAGCGGCGCGCTGCTGCCCGGTCGAAGTACGCGCGGCGTGTCGCGGGAGCGCCCTTGACGACCGCCAGGCGGTCCGGTGTGAACACGAGGATCGGGAACCGCGTGGTCAGGCTGTCGAGCGACTGCGGCCGGGTGCCGTCGACGGTGACGCGCTTCGGCTGCCCGGGGCGGAAGCCGACGGCAACCTCGGTGGCGCGTCCCTCGACGACGGCCGAGACCTCGACCCGTGTCAGCTGCTCGCCGTCCGCGACGAGGCGCGCCTCGTCGCTCGTGCGCGGCGACCAGCCGAGACAGCCGAAGTGGACGGCCTCGAGCAGCGAGGTCTTGCCGGCGCCGTTCGGCCCGACGATGGCGGTGACCCCGTCGCCGAGCTCGATCTCGAGATGCGCGTAGCACCGGAACGCGGACGCCCGCAGGCGCTCCACGCGCACGGCGGGGACTACCCGCTCAGGCGGATCGGCATCACGAGGTACCAGAAGTCGTCGCCTCCGGCGGTCAGCAGGCCCGGTCGCAGCGAGCTGATCAGCTTGAGGTGCACCTCGTCACCACCGACTGCCATGACGCCGTCGCGCAGGTACGCGGCGTTGAACCCGATCTCGAGCGGCTCGCCGCGGAAGTCGCAGGGCAGCCGTTCGCGGCCCTCGCCGACCTCCTGCGTCTGGGCCGACACCGTGAGCTCGCCCGGCTCGAAGCGCAGTCGCAGCGGCGACGTGCGCTGGGCCAGCAGCTCCATGCGCGAGAGCACCTCTGCGAGCTCGGTCCGGGGCAGCACGACCTCGTGCTCGAACGCGTCGGGACGGAGCGCCCGGAAGTTCGGGAACTGCCCCTCGATCACCCGTGCCGACAGCCAGACGTCGTCGATGCCGAACAGCATCTGGTTCCGCTCGGAGACGATCTCGACGCTCGTCGCGGTCGAGCCCTGCGCGATCCTGACCAGCTCGCCGAGCGCGCGGGCCGGCACGATCGCCTGGATGTCCTCGGCCGGGCCGCCGTCGAGCGTCGCGGTGCGGACGGCAAGCCGGTAGGAGTCCGTCGCGGCGACGGTCAGCGTGCCGAGACCCAGCTCGACGTGCACGCCCGTGAGCACCGGGCGGGCCTCGTCGCGCGACGCCGCGTGGACGACGCGCTCGATCGCCTCGAGGAAGGCCTCGCGCTCGACGGTGAAGAGCCGCTCGCGGTCGATCTCGGGAAGCTCGGGGTAGTCGTCGGCGCCGTAGGTGTGCAGCTTGTACTCGCTGGCGCCGGCCTCGATCGTCGCGAGCCCTCCACCCTCCGCGAGTGCGATCGACACGGCCCCGCGGGCAGTCGGCGCACGATGTCGAGCAGCAGCCTGCCCGGCAGCACGGCGCGCCCTCCCTCCGCGATCTCCGCGTCGAGCGGGGCCCGGACGGAGAGCTCCATGTCGGTGGCGGCGAGCATCGGCGGTCGCTCGCCGTCGCCTGCATCGAACAGGATCCCGGAGAGGATCTGCACGCTCGAGCGGGCCGACACGGCCCGGCCGACGACCTGGAGCCGGGCGAGCAGCTCGTCACGCGAGCAGGTGAGGCGGAGGCGTTGCCCGTGGTCGGCGGTAAGCACGGAGAAGAGTCTATCCGCTGAGGTGACGCGCGGGGCAGTCACCGAGTGTGACCAGTTAGTGAAGAACTTAGAAGAGAATGTGTCGTCGTTGTTCTAGGGGCTGGGGAACCTGGGGGGAACGAAGAAATGCCTGCTCGGTGCACCCATCCTCTCCCCGCGGACGGCGGGTCCTCGTGCGAGGTCCAGGCGGTCCGGCGAGCGTTCGGCGAAACCGCGGCGAAGTGCTTGGGTCCATCGGCGCCGACTCACCAGCTTGTTCAGACGATTTCCCCCGATGGACCAACAGGCGATTGCGAGCGAGTCGGCGGCCAGACACGTCCGGCGACTCGCCGCATGCAGCGACGGAGGGCGCCGGTAGGCCCGGAGCGACGCGTCAGGGCTGCTGGCGGATGCGCGCGATGAGGTCCTGCACGAGGTTGTACTCGAGGCGGTCCTCTCGAATGCGCTCCGTCACGCGCCGCACGGCGTACAGGACGGTCGTGTGATCGCGGCAGAAGCCGTCGCCGATGCGCGGCAGCGAGCTGTCGGTGAGCTCCCGCGCGAGGTACATCGCGATCTGCCTTGGTCGAACGTACTGCTGCGAACGACGGGCCGAGCGGATGTCGGCGACCGAGACGCCGAACGCCTCCGCGACGACGGCCTGGATGTCGGCCACGGTGACCGCGCGGGGATCGCCGGAGAGATCGTGCAGGGTCTCTCGCACGAGCTCGGCCGTGATCGGCCTACCGGTCAACGAGGCGTAGGCGACGACCCGTGTCAGCGCGCCCTCGAGCTCGCGGATGTTGGCGACGACCCGCCGCGCGATCGCATCGAGCACCTCGCCGTCCGCGATCCGGACGCCGTCGGCATCGACCCGCTTGCTGAGGATCGCGAGGCGCGTCTCGAGGTCGGGCGGCTGCACGTCGGTCGTGAGGCCCCATTCGAAGCGCGAGCGCAGACGCTGCTCGAGCCCGCCCATCTCGCGCACCGGCCGGTCGCACGTGAGCACGATCTGCTTTCCGGCCTCGTAGATCGTGTTGAACGTGTGGAAGAACTCCTCCTGGATGCGCTCCTTGCCTCCCAGGAACTGCACGTCGTCGACGAGCAGGACGTCGTAACGGGCCCGGTAGCGCTGCTTGAAGGCGTCGATCCGCTTGTCGCGGAGGGCCTCGACGAACTCGTTGGTGAACGTCTCCGAGGTGACGTAGCGCGCGACCAAGTTCGGATGATGTGCGCGGACGTACTGGCCGATCGCCTGCAGGAGGTGCGTCTTGCCGAGCCCGGTGCCGCCGTGGATCAGGAGCGGGTTGTACGCCTGCCCGGGCGCTTCGGCGACGGCGAGCGCCGCCGCGTGCGAGAACCGGTTGGACGAGCCGATGACGAACGACTCGAACGTGTACTTCGGGAGGAAGCTCGTGCCCCGCTCGCTCGCGGGCGCCCGTGCCGGCGCTCGTTGCTCGCGGTGCGACGGGTGCCTGGTCGCGCGGCTCGGATGCTTCTGCCGGATCGTCGTCTCCGACGACCGCGAAGCGCACCTCGAGCCGCTCGCGCGCCTCGCTCGCCGCCTGTCCGACCAGCTCGCCGAAGTGCCCTTCGATCCACGCGCGCGTGAACTCGTTCGGCACGCCGATCTGGAGATCGTCGCCAGCGAAGCCGACCGGGCGGGCTGCGCCGAACCACGCCGCGAACACGCCGTCCGGAAGGTCGGCACGTAGGCGGCCGGAGACGTCGGCCCACAGGTCGGCTGCGCTCTGTTCTGTCACCCCTGCCAGGGTCGGAAAGGACGGGGAGTCCCGCAGCGAAACGACGACCAACGGGAGCGCGATGCTACCGCGCTGGCCGTCGCCGCGCGCGGGGTCGCGCCAAGGAAATGGCGCATATTGCGTACCACCCCGCGTCATCCACAGTTTTCTCAACAGGCAGTGGAAAACGCGGACCGACCGACCCGTGGGCGGTCGCGGCTACACTACCGCGGCCCCTGCGACCCGAGCGAGTTCTTCGTGAAGCGTACATACCAGCCAAACCGCCGTAAGCGCGCAAAGACGCACGGCTTCCGCAAGCGGATGTCTACCCGCGCGGGCCGAGTCATCATCAAGCGCCGGCGAGCCCGCGGCCGCAAGCGGCTCTCCGCCTGATCGGAGTGTCCGCGGCCGAGACGAAAGGCCGGCGCCGGCTCTCGCGAGCCGCCGAGTTCGACGCCGTCTACCGGCGCGGCCGGTCCGCGGCCTCCCGCCACCTCGTCGTGTACACGTTCCCGCGTGAGACCGGCGACGCCGACGAGGCGCGCCTCGGGCTGTCGGTGTCGAGGAAGGTTGGCGGAGCCGTCGAGCGGAACCGGCTGAAGCGGCTCCTGCGCGAGGCGTTCGCCGAGCTTGGACCAGCCGCGCCCCGCGGCGTCGACATCGTCTGCGTAGCCCGGCCCGGCCTCGCCGAGGTTGCGGACGGTCGAGGGCTCGAGTGGCTCAGCGCTGAGCTTGCCGAGGTGCTTGCGCGGAGCGCAGGAGGTCCGGCGTGAAGGCGGTCGCGCGGGTCGTCGTGCTCGCGTTGCGCACCGTCGTGCTCGCCTGGCGGTACGTGATCGCGGCGCTCCTTCCGGGCGGTGCGTCGTCCGGCGGCTGCCGCTACCACCCGAGCTGCTCGCAGTACGCGCTCGACGCGCTGCGAACGCACGGACCGGTACGCGGGACGTGGATGGCGACGAAGCGCGTCGCGCGCTGCCACCCGTGGTCGCGCGGCGGCCATGACCCGGTCGTGCCTCGATGATCCCGTTCGGGCGGATCCCGCTCTTCAGCTCGCTCGAGGACGCCTTCACGTGGATCCTGACGGAGATCCACGACACGACCGGCCTTCCGTGGGCCTGGTCGATCATCGTGCTGACGATCCTCGTGCGCCTGGCGCTCGTGCCGCTGTTCGTCAAGCAGATGAAGTCGTCGCAGCAGATGCAGGCGATCGCGCCGAAGATCAAGGCAGCTGCAGGTCAAGCACAAGGGCGACCGCAAGAAGCTGCAGGAAGAGCAGATGAAGCTCTACCAGGAGCACTCGGTCAACCCGTTCGGCGCCTGCCTCCCTCTGGTCTTCCAGATGCCGGTCTTCTTCGCGCTGTACCTGGTGCTGCGCTCGTTCTCGAAGCACCCGCCGGGTGGTCAGGCAGCGATCGACCGCGGCGACTTCGCGTTCCTCGGCGGCTTCATCCCGAACATCACGCTTCCGACCGACAAGGTCGGGTTCGCCGGGATCGTCCTCATCGTGCTGTACGTCGCGAGCCAGGCCGCATCGACGCTCCTGATGCCGAACACGATGGATCCGCGCCAGCGCTACATGTTCCTGGCGCTGCCGTTCCTCTTCGTGATCTTCGTGATCCGGTTCCCGGTCGGATTGATGCTGTACTGGATCACCACGAACCTGTGGACCGTCGGACAGCAGACCGTCCTGCGTAAGCTGATGCCGGTACCCACGCTGCCACCGTCGTCAAAGGTGCAGAAGGGCGGCTCTCCGAAGGGCGGTGGTGGCACGTCCAAGGGCGGCGGCGGGGCGCCGAAGGGTGGTGGCGGCTCCACGAAGGGTGGTGGCGGCTCCACGAAGGGCGGCGGCACGCCGAAGGGCGGGGGCGGCAACTCGAACGGCCGCAGCACGAAGCCGCGCCGGCCCTCGCCGACGCGCGGTAAGTCATGAGCGAGGTCGGCGACCCTCTCACTGTCGAGGGGACCGGCGACACCGTTGGCGAGGCACGCTGGGCCGCACTACGCGAGCTCGAGCGCCAGGTCGGAACGGTCGACCCCGCGGTCGTCGAGATCGTCGTCGTCTCCGAGGGTGAGCGCGGCCTGCTCGGCGTCGGTCGTGAACCGGCCCGCGTGCTTGCCCGGCTGAGCAGCACGAGCCCGTCGGCCAGCGAGCCCGAGCCGACCCCGGTGTCGCTGAGCGAGCCCGCGAGCGCAGCCCTACGGGTCGTCGAGCACATCGCCCGCGCGCTGGGGCCGGGCTATCGCGTCAGCGCGACCGACGATCTCGAGCGGGGGATCGTGCTGGACGTCGCCGGTGGCGATCCGGGACCCGTGATCGGGCGCCACGGGGCGACGATCGACGCGATCGAGCACCTTGCCGCCGCCGTTGCGTTTCCGCCCGGGGCCGATCGGCGCCCGCTCGCGGTCGACGCGCAGGGCTACCGCGCCCGCCGCGAACGACGTCTACGCGAGCTGGCGCTGCACGCGGCCGAGGATGCGGTGCGCGAGAACGCGCCGATGGAGCTCGACCCGATGTCGGCGGCCGAGCGCAAGGTGGTGCACCTCGCGCTCGCCGAGCGTGAGGACGTGACGACGTCGAGCGACGGGCGCGAGCCCGAGCGGTTCGTCGTGGTCTGGCCGCGGGGCACCGGCCCCGCCGATCCCGCTGCCTGAGGCGTCTCGTGTCCGTCCGATGTTCCACGTGAAACATCGTGGATCAGCGCGTCGCGACGCGCCTGGCTGAGGTTGCGGGCTCCCGGGCGGCCGAGGCGGCGAGCGCGCTCGAGGTCCTCGTACGGGAGCTGTGCACGACGCCCGTCGGGGTCACGGCGATCCGCGAGCCGGAGCTGGCCTGGGATCGGCACGTGCTGGACGCGCTGCGTGCGGTCGAGGAGCTCGACGAGTGCCCGGCCGGCCCGATGGTCGACGTGGGCAGTGGCGGGGGTATCCCTGGGCTCGTCCTCGGCGCCGTCCGACCCGAGCGGCCGCTGCACCTCGTGGAGGCCACGGCGCGGAAGGCGGGGTTCCTCCGTGAGACGGCGACGCGGATGGGAATCGACGTGACGGTCCACGCGGCACGATCGGAGGACCTCGCGCGGGTCGGTGGGCCCCTCCGCGACGCCTGTGCGTGTGCGTGTGCACGTGCGCTCGCGGCGCCTCCGGCCGCTGCGGAGCTATGTCTCCCGCTCGTCGCGCCGGGCGGGCGCGTGATCCTCTGGCTGGGGCAATCGGCGACCCCGGAGGACGTATCGCACGCCGCGGACGAGGTTGCCGGCCGGGTACGCCCATCGGGTACGCCGGGCCTCCTCGTGCTCGACAAGGTCGCCGCCACGCCGCGGCGGTTTCCGCGCCGGCCGGGCGTGGCCGCACACCGCCCGCTGCGCTGACCCGGGGGGCCGCCGGTCGGATCGCTACGATCGTGGAGTGCCCCGTATCTACGCGCTCGCCAATCAGAAGGGCGGGGTCGGCAAGACGACCACCGCGATCAACGTCGCCGCGTGCCTGGCGGAGGCCGGCGCGCGCGTCCTGCTCGTCGACCTCGACCCCCAGGCGAACGCGTCGAGCGGGCTCGGCGTCCGTCCGGGTACCGCGGCTCGCTCGACGTACGACCTCCTGCACGGCGCCACGCTCGCTGACATCATCGTGCAGACGTCGGTGCCGAACCTCGATCTCGCGCCTGCCCATCCCGATCTCGCGGCCGCCGCCGTCGAGCTTCCCGGCCGGGCCGACCGCGACGCCGTGATCGGTCGCGCGCTCGCCTCGGCCGGCGATGCCTACCCCTACGTGATCCTCGACTGCCCGCCGTCGCTCGGGATGCTGACGGTCAACGCGCTCGCAGCGGCAAACCGGCTGATCGTGCCCGTGCAGTGCGAGTACTACGCCCTCGAGGGTCTCGCCCAGCTGCTGGAGAGCGTCGAGCGCATCCGCGCCGGACTGAACCCGTCGCTCGCCCTCACCGGCCTTCTGCTGACCATGTACGACGGTCGCACGCGACTCGCGACGGATGTCGCGCGCGAGGTGCGCGAGCACTTCGGGCGAAAGGTGTTCGAGAGCGTCGTGCCCCGGGCCATCCGCCTTGCGGAGGCGCCGAGCCATGGCGTCCCGATCACGAGCTACGCCCCGTCCTCTGCTGGTGCCGATGCGTACTACCGGCTCGCGCTCGAGGTCGTCGCGCGTGGCTGAGCCCTGGCCTCGCGGCCTCGGCCTCGGCCTGTCGGCACTGCTCGGCGACGGTCCGGCGGGCGCTGGTGAGCGGCTCCTGGAGATCCCGCTCGACGAGCTTCGCCCGAACGCGCGCCAGCCGCGCGCCCACTTCGACGACGCCGAGCTCGCCGAGCTCGTCGCATCGATCACACGCGATGGCGTCCTGCAGCCCGTGCTCGCACGGCCGGCCCAGGATGGGCGCGGCTTCGAGCTCATCGCCGGCGAGCGGCGCTGGCGGGCCGCGAGGGCGGCCGGCCTCACCGCCGTCCCCGCGATCGTGCGCGATGCGAGCGACCGCGAAGCGCTCGCGCTCGCGCTCGTCGAGAACGTGGTGCGCACCGACCTCGACCCGATCGAGGAGGCCCGGGCATACGCGCGTCTGTGCGACGAGATGGGCCTCACGCAGGCAAATGTCGCCGAGGCGGTCGGCCGCAGCCGTGTCTCGGTGACCAACGCGCTGCGGTTGCTCGACCTGCCCGACGAGGTGATCTCGATGCTCGAGCGGCGCGAGCTGAGCGAAGGCCACGGCCGTGCGCTCCTGCTCGCGCCCGACCACGAGATGCGACGCAAGCTCGCGGCCGAGGCCGTCCGCCGGTCGTGGTCGGTGCGTGCGCTCGAGACCGCTGCCCGCGCCGCCGCCGGTCGTCGAGAGCCGACCTCGAAACGCCGCCGCGCCGGCAGTCCGACGTGGCTCGACGCCGCCGCCGCGGACGATCTGGTCGACGCGGCCTTCGCGGCGCTCGGCCTTCCGGCGCGGGTCGCAACGGAGGGCGAGAGCGTCCGGCTCGAGCTGCGCATCCGGGATGCGAGCGAGCTTGCGGGGCTCCGCGATGCGCTCGGGGCCGCTGGTATGCTCAGAGCTCGCCCGGGCGATTAGCTCAGTCGGTTAGAGCGCCTCTCTGATAAGGAGGAGGTCCGTGGTTCGAATCCACGATCGCCCATTCCCCGGGTTCGCGTACAGTGGCGGCCTTCCCGGTTGTCGTCCCGGAGGCTCGCTGTGCAGGAGATGAAGATCTACGGCGTGTCGTTCGACATGGTCGGGAAGCAGCCGATCGTGCTTCTCAAGACAGCCGACGGCAAGCGCTTCCTGCCGATCTGGATCGGTGCCTCCGAGGCGTCGGCCATCATGGCGCGCCTCCAGGGAACCGAGACCCCTCGCCCGATGACGCACGACCTGCTGCGGAACGTGGTCGACGAGCTCGGCGGCACGATCGTGCGAATCGCCGTGACGGAGCTCCGGGACAACACGTTCTACGCACAGATCGTGCTGCAGGCGAACGGGGACGAGCACGAGATCGACTCGCGGCCGAGCGATGCGATCGCGCTCGCCGTGCGGGTCAACGCCCCGATCTACGCGGCTGACGACGTCATCGCCGAGTCGTCGATCGAGTTCGAGGGCGACCCTCCCGAGAGCGAGGAGTCGGTCGTCGACGAGTTCCGCGAGTTCCTCGAGCAGGTACGCCCCGAGGACTTCCGCACCGGCGAGGGCGGCGAGGGCTGAGGCTCTGGGCTACGAGCCCGCGGCGGCGTTCAGCCGCGCGGCCTCGGCGGTGGTGAGCTCGATCAGGCGCGGCCAGAACTCGCGAAGCGCGGTGCTGTCGAGCGGCCCCCGGTTGGCCCGCGCGATGTACGCCAGGACCCAGTCCTCGCGCGTCGCGTCGTGCACGTCGTAGTCGTGCGCGAGCTTGTAGGCGTGCAGCTTCTGCACGAGGGCGAGTCGCTTGTTGAGCGCGTCCAGGATCGCGAGGTCGAGATCGGAGATCTGCTCGCGGAACTGCTGGACGACCGGATCGGAGCTGGCGTCAGGCACGCGCCGGAGGGTAGCGGGTCGCCCGTTCAGCTGCTGTAGACGTCGACCGGTTCCCCGATCGGCACGCTCGCGTACAGCAGCGATCCCACCCACATGGGAACGCGCACGCACCCGTGGCTCGCCGGATACGGCGGCACGGAGGGATTCCCGTGGACGGCGTAGCCGCCCGTGAAGTACAACGGATCCCAGAGCGTCCCGAGCGGCGAGGGATCGAACCCCGGGACCTTGCGCAGCACCTGGAAGGTCCCTTCGGGTGTGTAGCGCCCGAAGCCTCCGGTGGACACCGGCGAGATCCAGACCACCTTGCCCGCGTGTGCGACGAGCAGGACCTGCTTCGTCTTGTCCACCTCGAGATGGTCGCCCTGGCCCGGGTAGCGCAGGTGCGGCAGCTTCGGGGTGTCGAGGGCCGACCACAGCGCCGGACCGGCGCCGCCGGTGCGATCGAGCCCCTGCACCTTCTGGAACGCGAGCACCGCGTCCTCGAGGTCCGAACCGAACTGGTTGCCGGTCTCCGACGAGCGATAGCCGAGCGCGTGCAGTCGACGGCGCAGGACGCCGACGGCGGGCTCCGATGCGCCGTAGCGCAGCTCCGGGAAGCGCGCATGCACCCGTGTACGCGTCGCCCCTTCGGCGTAGCTGCCCGTCGCCGGCACCGTCACACGGACGTCGTACACGCCGAGACCCGGTGCCGGAACCGAGAAGTGGAAGTGGCTGTCGCCGCCCAGCGTGGCCGTCCGCTGTCCGATCTGCTTCGCGCCCTGGCTCACCACGACGGCGACGTGCGAGCCGGGCCGGGCGGGCGCGACGGATCCAGCGCCGGTCACTGCTCCGTACACGGTCGCTGCCGCGCCGTCGAGGCGCACCGTCGGGCGCACCGCGAGGCGCACGGGGGTGCTCTCAGCCGTGTGGAACGGCCCGTTCGCGCCCTTCCAGCGGGCGCGCAGGACATCCGGTCGACGGACCCTGAGCACCGTCTTGAAGCCGCCGTCCGCGGCCGTCGTCGCGACGGCGAGCACGACCCAGTGACCCGACCGCTCGGCCTCGACGCGCACCTTCTGGCCCGCCACCGCCGGGCTGAGCGTGCCGTGCAGGGCAGCGGCGCCGCCGAACGGCGCAGGTTTGGACGGTGTTGCGAGCGTGAGCGCGCCGGGACCGATCGCCAGCACCTGGCTGGTCGCCGAGGCGGTCTGGCCGGCTTCCGTGGCCGTCAGGGTCACGGTGTACGAGCCGGCCCGGGCGTAGGTGTGGCTCGCGGTCACGCCGGTCGCAGTCTGGCCGTCGCCGAAGTCCCACGCGAAGCTATCGCCGGATGAGGCCGTTGCGTCCACGGCGATCGTCAGCGGCGTGCTGCCGTTCGGGACCGCCGTCGTGAACGACGCGCTTACGGTGCTGTGGCGGCTGGAGACCGCGTGGGCCACGCCGACGAGTGCGAGGAGGCTGGCGACGGCAAGCGCCGCGATTCTGGTCCGGGTCACGGCACTACGGTACGCGCCGGATGCGGACGTCTCCTGCCTGGAGCCCGAGAGGCGTTCCTACTTCATGAACAGCGCGGCGAGCAGCGCAAGTAGGTTGTTCGCCGCATGCACGCCGACGCCCGGCAGGATCGAGCGGGTGCGGGCGTAGAGCCATGCGAGCAGAACTCCCAGCACGAACAGCGCCGCGAACGCGCGCAGCTCGAGGTGCGCCGCGGCGAAGAGCGCGGCGGTCGCGAACGGCGTGAACCTGCCGACGCTCGGCGCGAGCGCAGCGGTGAGCGCCCCACGGAAGAACAGCTCCTCCGCGAACGGCCCGATCACGACGAGGACGAGTGCGGTCACCGCGAGGCCGATCGTCGCCTCGGCACCGCCGGGGAACTTGCGCGGCGTCAGTCCCTGGCTGCGCGCGCCGTGCAGGAGCGGCTCGAGCGCGGCCGCCGCCAGGAGGCCGAGCACCAGCACGACGAGCGCGAGCCCCACCGCACGGGCGACGTTGTCGGGCCTGCGGAGCCCGAGGGCGAGCCGCCCGCCGGCAGGCTCTGCGGCCCACAGCGATCCTGCGACGAGCGCCGCGTACGCGGCGATGCCGGCAAGGCTCGTCCACGGGTCGTACAGGATCCGGTTCCCCGGAACCTGGCCGCTCAGGATGACGACCAGTCCTCCGGACACGAGCAGGACGAAGACGTACGCGGCGAACGCGACGACCACCCGCCTGATCGGGATCGCCGGAAGGTCGAGGTAGGGGCTCAGGCCGCCTCCAGCCGATCGAGCAGCGCCGGCACCTCGACCAGCGAGCGGACGCGGCTGCCGGGCCCGCCCCCGCCGGCACGGTCGACGAGGATCGCCCGCAGCCCGGCCGCACTCGCGCCCTCTCCATCGTTCACGGGATCGTCCCCGACGTGGACGCACTCGTCCGGTGCGAGTGACAGCAGCTCGAGCGCGATCTCGAAGGGGCGCGGATCGGGCTTGGCCGCGCCGGCTCCCGCCGAGTGGACGATCACCTCGAAACGCGACGCGAGGCCGAGCCGGGCGAGCACGGGCGGCAGCGACACGTCCCAGTTCGACACCACCGCCAGGCGCCGGCCCTGCGTCGAGAGCGCCGCGAGCGCGGGGGCCGCGTCCGGGAACGCCGTGAACGAGATCGCGTCGGTCAGGCACGGCAGGATCTCGGCGCCGTTCGGGCCGGCCGCCAGCACGTCGGCGAGCACGTCGGCGCACTCGAGGCGGAGCGTAGCCAGCGCCGCAGCGTCGCGGGCACGTGCGCAATGGGCCGCGTAGTACCGCATCTCGGCCTGCATTCCGGCCTCGCAGCGGTCGAGCGACACCTCGAGCTCGCGGCGGGTGCGCAGCGACGCCTGCAGCCGGGGGGCGGGCGGCTCCAGCCGAACGAGCGTCCCGAGTGCGTCGATGAGCACGCCGCGGATCACGACATCGCCTCGGGATGCAGGAAGCGAGCGATCTCCTCGAGCGCACGGTAGGCGTCCTGATCCGGCTGGACCAGGCGGTCGTCGACGATCAGGAGACGCCCGTTGTGGATGGCACCCAGGTTCTTGGACCCCTTGCGCTTCCGCAGCACATCGAGCGTGATCCTGCTGGATCGCTCGACCGCGTACACGTCGGGGTTCAGGGCGGCGAGCGCGCCTCGGGGCGACGGGCTGGGGCGGGGACGCTCCGACCAGGCGCCCACCGGCGTCGCGGATGAGCGTCGCGAGCAGCGTGTCGCTCGCGATCGAGTACCCGTAGCCCAGGTCGACGAACACGCTCTGCGGGGTCGCGCCCGCGATTCGGCGGGCGAGCTGCTGGCGTCGCGCCCGGAGCGCGAGGGCGAGGTTCCGCCCTGCGACCGCGTGGCCGGTCGCGAGCCCGAGCTGCGCGGCGCCCTGCTCGATCGCGCGGAGCTGGAACCCGGCGAGCACGTACGTCGGAGCGCCGACTCGCCGGGCGAGCGAGTCGGCCTCGGCGGTCGTCGTGTCGGCCGGCACGATCAGGAGGTCGGGGTGCTGCGCGCGCAGCTGCGAGACGGGCGCGTCCGGCGGGGTGAGCGTCGCCGCCGCACCGATCTTCCTGAGAATCCGAGCACCCGCGGGATCGAGCGCGAGGATCTTCGACGGCCGGTGCTCGAGCGTGATCGGTCGACCGGCCGCGTCGTGCACGGTGATCGGGAAGGTGGGGGCCAGCGCGCCGGTCGGCTCGTGCTTGAACCCGCAACCGGCCACGACCACGGCCACGAGGAGGGCGACGACAGCTGGCCGGAGCACGTCGCGGAGCGTACTGGACGCACCCCGGCGAACCCTCGCGGCGAGGGTAGACTGCCGCCCTCCGGGCGTAGGAGTCGCGTCCGCGGCGCTGAACTCTCCGGAGACGCGCCTCGCGGCGTCAGCCGCCCCCGAACCTCGCTGCCGGTCTCGTGCTCGCTCCCAGCCACCTCATCCGCCCCGAGCTTCTGGACGCTGCGGCGTGACCCCGACGCCAAGCGATGACCGCTATACGACCGTCGGTCGTCGGCGCCAGTCCAACCGCCGTCGCAGGCGCAACGGTCGTGGGTCGCGACGTGCCGGCGCGCTTGCGATCGTCGGCGGCATCTTCATCGCGCTGATCGGCGGCCTCGTCATCGCAGCGGGTGTGGTCATCGGCGGCTTGCCCGACCTCGGCAAGGCGGCCGCGGTTCAGCTCGGACAGAACAGCGTCGTCTGGTCAGGCAACTATCGCCTGTCCGTGATTCCGGCGAACGAGAACCGCACCCCACTCCGCTGGAAGGACCTGGGCGCGCACCTGCGGAACGCCACCGTCGCGATCGAGGACAAGCGCTACTGGCAGCACGGCGCCCTCGACTACGAGGGCATCGGACGCGCCCTCTGGCGCGACGTCACGAACGGGAACTACGCGGAGGGCGGCTCGACGATCACGCAGCAGCTCGTCCGCAACCTCTACATCCCGGACAGCGCGCGGAGCAAGACGATCCAGCGCAAGCTCGACGAGGCCTGGCTCGCGATCCAGGCGGAGGACCGCTGGACGAAGGCCCAGATCCTCACCATGTACCTGAACACGGTGTTCTACGGGCGCAACGCGTACGGCGCCGAGGCGGCCGCGCAGACGTACTTCAACAAGCACGCAAAGCAGCTGACGCTGCCGCAGGCTGCGATGCTCGCCGGACTGCCACAGGCGCCGAGCGACTACGACCCGTTCAGGAACCCCGTGCTCGCGAAGCAACGGCGCAACGACGTGCTGCGCGCCATGCGGCAGCAGCACATGATCTCGGTGGCGACGTTCAACCGGGCCCTGCGGGCGCCGCTCGGACTGCACGCGGGCATCCTCTACTCGACGGTGCGGCAGCCGTACTTCGTGAACTACGCCAAGCAGGTCCTGATCCAGAAGCTGCCCGGCGGCGCCGAGCAGCTGCTGAAGGGCGGCCTCTCGATCGAGACCACGATCAACCGCCGCCTCCAGTTCGCGGCGCGCCGGGCGATCGCCGGCGTCCTGAAGACGCCCGGCGATCCTGCGGCCGTGATCGTGTCGATCCAGCCGCGCACCGGCGCGATC
The DNA here is from genome assembly GCA_963717155.1 of uncultured Actinomycetes bacterium. Classification (GTDB taxonomy): domain Bacteria; phylum Actinomycetota; class Thermoleophilia; order Gaiellales; family JALYLC01. Next base: position 4,099,951 of record OY970326.1, on the reverse strand, counting down.
GTCGCGATGCAGTCGAGCACCAACTTCGCCGTGCAGAAGTTCAACCTCGCCACCCAGGGCGCGCGGCAGGCCGGATCGACGTTCAAGGCGATCGCGCTGACCGCGGCAGTGGACGACGGCATCGACCCGGACCGCACGCTACTACCTCTCGACGCCGAGCTGGGACTGCAACCCGCCGCTGTGCTCCACGCCGTGGCACGTCGAGACGTACGACCACGCCGGTCTCGGGACGGTCTCGCTGACGACCGCGACGCTCAACTCCGACAACGTGGTGTACGCCAAGCTCTCGACGGACCTCGGCGCGAAGCGCGAGGTGCAGATGGCGCATCTGCTGGGGATCCGCTCGCCGCTGAAGCCGGTTCCGTCGATCGCGCTCGGCTCGCTCGAGGTGACCCCGCTCGATCTGACGAGCGTATATGCGACGCTCGCGGCGGGCGGCGTCTACCGGCCGCCGCGAGCAGTGCGCCGGGTGCGCGACAGCGACGGCGAGCTCGTCGGCAACTTCACCGAGCCGGACCATCGGCGGGCCGTTCCCGACGGCGTCGCCTCGGTCGTCACCGGGATCCTCGAGAAGAACATGGTGTCCGGCACCGGCACGCGGGCACACCTCGACGACGGGCGCCCGGAGGCCGGGAAGACCGGGACGACGAGCGACTACGCCGATGCCTGGTTCTGCGGCTACACCCCCGATCTCGCGACGTGCGTGTGGGTCGGGTACCCGAAGGGTCGGATCACGATGCAGAACATCGAGGGCGAGGGCGTGGTGTCCGGGCCGACGCTCCCGGCGCAGATCTGGCACGACTACATGACGACGGCGCTCGAGAACGTCCCGCCGAGCGACTTCCCGGCGCCGCTGCATCCCGCGGAGCTGCAGCCCTACACCCCGGCGAACTCGAGCGGTCCGGGATCGAGCACACCGTACGTGGCGCCGCCCGCACCACCGGCGAGCACCACGACAGCTCCGACGACCACGAGTACGACGGGATCGACGACGACCGGCGGCGCGACGACGACGGACACCACGACCACCGGTAACTGACCGTGGCTCCGCCGCCTCTCCTCGAGGCCGATGCGGCCTGCGCCCTGCTGCTCGCGGCGTGCAGCCCGCTGCCGTCCGAGCGCGTCGTGCCGGGATCCGCGATCGTCGGGCGGGTGCTCGCCGAGCCGGTGTGCGCAGCGCTCGATCTGCCTCCCTTCCCGAGCTCGGCCATGGACGGGTATGCGGTACGCGCTCGCGACGTGGGGCCGTCCCTCGCGATTGCCTTCCGCGCTGCCGCCGGCGACGACCCGCCGGCGCTCCCGGAGGGGACAGCGGCGGGCGTCACGACGGGCGGGGTCGTCCCGGACGGGGCCGATGCCGTAGTGCCCATCGAGCGCGCGCACGAGCACGACGGCGTCGTGACCTTCGAGGGCGACGTGCGCGAGGGCGATCACGTGCGCCACCCGGGTAGCGACCTGCTCCGCGGGTCCGAGGTGCTGCCCGCCGGCGCCCCGGTCGTGCCGCTCGCACTCGCAGCGGTCAGCGCGGCCGGGATCGCCGAGATCGTCGTGCATCGCCGTCCCCGCGTCGTCGTCGTCGTCACGGGAGACGAGCTGCGGACACCGCCGGAGCCGCTGCGTCGCGGACAGATCTACGAGTCGAACGGCAGCTTCCTCGGGGCGCGGAGCGTTGCGCTCGGGGCCGAGCTCGTGCGGGTCGAGCGAGTTGCAGACGACGCCGACGCGACGCGCGAGGCGTTCGTGCGCGCCCTGGCGGATGCAGACCTGGTGCTCTGCTCCGGTGGCGTCTCGGTCGGTCCCCACGATCACGTGAAGCCGGCGCTGCGCGCGCTCGGGGTCCGCGAGCTCTTCTGGCGCATCGCACTGCAGCCGGGCAAGCCCGCGTGGGCCGGCGAGAGCGACGGGCGACTGGTCATCGCGCTGCCCGGGAACCCGCTCTCGGTCCTCGCGGGCTTCGAGCTGCTCGTGCGGCCCGTGCTCCGCCGGCTCGCCGGAGTGCAGCGACCCGGTACCGCTGCGTCTACGGCTTCCGCTGTCCGAGCCGGTGCGCCGGCTGCCCGATCGTATGCGTGCAGTCCCGTCGCTGCTCGAGCCGTCGTCGGTCCGGCCTCTCGGTGCCGGGCTCTCACATCAGCTCGGACGCGCCGCGCTTGCCGACGCGCTCGCGCTCGTGCCGGCCGGCGGCGCGGATGCCTCCGTCGGCGAGCTCGTCGACGTGCTGTCGCTCGCGTAGCGGCCGCTCACGATCGCGACGAGCTGCGAGGTCGACGCGAACAGGACCGCGAGCGAGAGCACCACGCCGAGCGGAAGCGCGCCGACGGCGAGCAGTCGGACCGACCCACAGCGGTGCCGTGCTGCCGAGCGCCACCGGTCCGGCGAGCGCCGCCACGAGCAGCGCGGGGCCTACCCAGCCGAGCGCGACGACACCGAGGCGCGCGACGACGCCGAAACGCGCGAGCGCCGGTAGCGCCAGCCACAGGTGCAGCGCCGGCAGCGCGAGGATGAGCGCGTAGGGATTCCCGAGCAGCGCGAGCCCTGCGGCGACGAGCGCGCCGAACAGCGCGGCCAGGTACCCGGCCACACCGGCAGCGGCAGGCTCGCGCACGTCGACCTGCGCGAATGGTCGCCGGGACGAGGCGCCAGGCGACGATCGCCGCAGCGACCGCGATCCCGGGCACCCACAGCGATACCCCGGCGGATCCGGCGCCGGGGAACGGCGGCGAGTGCAGCTCGGGAACCGCACCGATCAGACCGGCGATGCGCAGCACGGCGAGCGCGGTCAGCGGCGCGGCGAGCCGCCGGCCCAGGTCTCGCATGCGCCGCACCGAGCGGGATGCTCCGCCGCGTTCCGCGTGCGACCAGGTCGAGCAGTGGGAGCACCGCGGGCACGACCAGTGCGAGCAGCAGCAGCTGCAGCGTCCAGCCCCGGATCACGCGATCCGACGACAGCAGGTACGACGACGCCGGGCTCTCGAAGGCGGGACCCGCCTCGTACGCGAGCACGAGCGACTGCACGGCGTTGCCGACCTTGCCGATGCGGCCCGGCAGGAGGCCGGACAGCTGATCCTGGCCCGCGGGCATGCCCGGATGCGAGCCGTCGAGCGTGATCGCCGGGATCCCACGGCCGATGAACGGAGCCTGCTCGCCGAGGCCGAGCGGAGCGAGCAGCCCCGCTGCCTGGCGCCCGAGCGAGGGGACGCGGACGTCGGGCAGCCCGTGCCCGGTGAGCGCGGAGCGCAGGCCGTGCACGAGGCCCGCAGCGGGTTGGCGCACGGTGTCGCTGTCGATCCGCAGGCGGAGCGGCCCCCTCCTGCCGATCGCGTCGAGGGCGATCACGGCGCCGACGTGGTAGCCGGGCGGCAGGTGCGACGCCAGCCGCCTGGCGCCCGCGGAGCCGGCGAGCGATCCGTCCGTCGAGGCGAGGATGACGGTCTTGCCCGCCGTCGTGCCCACGAGCGTGCGCGCGAGCTCGATCACGGCTCCCGACCCCGCTCCCGTCATCGTCCGCTGACGGACCGGGAGATTGCGCGTCGTGATGGGCCATCAGGAGGATCGCCTCGCGGCTGGCGCCGGGCTCGATCGCCACGACGTTCTCGAGCGAGATCCTGCGGCCGCTCGGCATCGCGCGCCGTGAAGCGATCGGTGTGCACGTCGCTGATCCCGGTCAGCCGCAGCTGCTGCGCAACCCAGGCTCGCGGCGCGCGCGTCGCCGGGCGTGCCCGGGCCGCGGTCGGGCGCCGTGGCGATCAGCTGCGACGTGTAGCTCAGGGCCGAGGCGCCGTCGAACGTCTCGGGGAGCGCGGCGGAGGGGAGCGTGCGCGGCGTGTGAGCGCCGACGAGCACGATCAGGGCAGGCAGCAGCACGACGACCCAGCCGATCCTGTACAGCGACCAGTTGACGAGCGTCTGCGCCCGCGGTGCCGCGGCGCGTGCGCCGCGGCGTGCCTCGGCGGGACGCCCCCGCCGGCGCCCGCCCGAGCCGGTGTCGATGGCCATGTTCCGGGGGGGAAGTATCGCGGAACCCGGCGTGGCGCGTCTGGAAGGTCTTGCGACAAGGCGCCGTCACCCGCCGTATGCTCCCTCGCGTGTCTCCTGCAGCGGGAACCACCCCGACGACGATCCTCGTGGTGGATGACGAGGAGGCCGTCCGCCGGCTGGTCGTCTACCCGTTCGAGCGCGACGGGTACCGGGTCCTGCAGGCGGCGACCGGCGAGCAGGCGCTCGAGATCGTCGCCATCGAGCGACCCGATCTGATCCTGCTCGACCTGATGCTTCCGGGCGTCGACGGCTACGAGGTGTGTCGCCGCGTGCGGGCGACCTCCACGGTGCCGATCATCATGCTCACCGCGCGCGACGACGAGATCGACAAGGTGCTGGGCCTCGAGCTCGGTGCCGACGACTACGTGACCAAGCCGTTCTCGGTCGCCGAGCTGCGCTCGCGCGTCCGCGCCGTACTGCGCCGTTCCGAGCTCTCACCGCGGAGCGATGACGAGGGTGAGGTGCTCTCGAGCGACGAGGTCGTGCTCGACCTCGCCCGCCGCACCTGCGACGTGCGGGGCGAGCGCATGGAGCTCACCTACGTCGAGTTCGAGATCCTGGCCGCGCTCATGCGCTCGCCGGGTCGCGTGCTCAGCCGCCGCGCGCTGCTCGAGGCGGTCTGGGAGTCCGCCGACTACCGCGAGCAACGCACGATCGACGTGCACGTCCGCCACCTCCGCGAGAAGCTCGAGGCGGATCCATCGGATCCGCTCCTGATCCAGACGGTGCGCGGCGTGGGCTACCGCTTTCGGGGGTAGCGATGGCGGGGCCGCTCCTGCGGCGCTTTCGCGGCCTCTACGTACGCATTGCCCTCGTTGCCATCGCGGCCAGCGTCGTGGCGGTCGCCGCGGTGTACCTGCTCGTCGTGCCGCCGCTGAAGGGCGACCTCGAGCGCCAGCGCCTCGGACAGCTCGACGAGCAGGCGAGGTCGCCGTTCTCGGTCGGGCTCCTCACGGACCAGCGCGGTGGTCTGCTCAGCGCGAGCGCACTCACTACCGTCCAGCTTGTCGCGTACACGGCCGGCGCTCGTGTATCCGTCTGGCAGGTAGCGGGGAAGAGCCTGACGCCGTGGGCCGACTCGGGGCCGGTGCGGCCTGGAGCTCCGCCACTCGTCGCGCGGCTCGCTGCCTCGGAGCACCGGGTCGTCACGGGCTTTGGAAGCGTCAGTGGCCGCCGCGCGGCCGAGGTCGCCTACCTCCTGACCGATGGCGGCGTCACGTTCCTCGTCGTGTTCGCGACCTCGGTCGACGACCTGTCGGGCTCGGTGTCGCTCGTCGAGCGCCGGATCCTGACCGGAGGGGCGATCGCGATCGCCGCCGCCGCCCTGCTCGCGGTTGCAGGCTCGTACGCGCTGACCCGTCGCCTGCGACGTCTCCAGCGCTCCGCAGAACGGCTGGCCGGGGGCTCCTTCGACGATCCGGTGGTCGACGACGGGAGCGATGAGATCGCCGACCTCGCCCGCTCGCTCGATGTGATGCGTGTCCAGCTCGGCCGTCTCGAGGATGCCCGGAGAACGTTCATCGCGAACGCCTCGCACGAGCTGCGCACGCCGCTCACGGCGCTCGGCGGCTTCCTCGAGCTGGCGTCGGAGCACGACGCCGACCCGGCGGCGCGCGACGGGTTCCTCGCCACGATGCGCGAGCAGGTCGACCGCCTCGCCAAGCTCGCAACAGACCTGCTCGACCTGTCGCGCCTCGACGCAGGCGGGGTCGCGGTGGCCCGCGAGGACGTCGACCTCGCGGCGATCGCGGAGGACTGCGCCCGTGAGGTGCGGGGCGTCGCCTCGCGGCGCGGCTCCGAGGTGCTCACCGTGCTCGGCGACGGAGACGTCCACGCGCGTCGGCGACGACAGCCGGGCCCGCCAGGTGCTGCGTGCCCTGCTCGACAACGCGCTGCGCCACACCCCGGCCGGCTCGCGGATCGTCGTGACCGTCGAGGCGCTCGACGGCATGGGACGACTCGAGGTGTGCGACAACGGCCCGGGAATCGCGGAAGCCGACCAGGAGCGCCTGTTCGAGCGCTTCTACCGGGCACCGAACGCCGCCCCCCAGGGCAGCGGTCTCGGTCTTGCGATCGCGGACGAGCTCGCCCGGCGCATGGGCGGACGGGTCGAGGTGGTCTCGAAGCCCGGCGATACGCGCTTCGCCCTCGTGCTTCCACTGGCAAGCTCGTAGAGTCCCGGCATGCTGCGGGCCCGCGTTCCGCTCGCCGCGCTCGCCGCGGCCGTCTGTCTCGGCGCGATCGTCACGCTCCTGGTCATCTTCGCTGTTGGCGGCTTCGACAGCGGCGAGGCCCAGAGCGCCGCGACGTCGCCGGCGGTCGACCCGGGCGAGCAGCCCGTGACGGGAGCGGCCGGAGGACGGAGCTGGGCGGCGCTCTACGCGGCGCGGAGCAGGGGCGTCGTGACGGTCTACGTCGACGTCGGTGGCGGCAAGGCACAGTTGAGCGGCGCGGGGTTCGTCGCCGACGCGAGCAGGGGACTGATCATCACCAACTCGCACGTCGTGACCAACTCGGATCGGGCGACGGATCCGAGACTGGTGCAGCCGTACGGACCCATCTACGTCCAGCGCGCCGACGGCTCGCGGGTCCTGGCGAACATCGTCGGGTACGACCTGTTCGACGACATCGCGATCCTGCGCTACGACCCCAACCGCCTTCCCATGCCGGCAGTGCCGATGGGCGACTCGACGACGGTCCGGGTCGGCGACCCTGTGGCCGCTATCGGGGCGCCATTCAGTCACTCCGAGTCGCTCTCGGCGGGCGTGGTCTCGCAGATCGGCACGCAGATCATCGCTCCAGCCTCCGTGTGCTTCCTCACGACCGACGCGATCCAGACCGACGCGCCGATCAACCCCGGGAACTCGGGCGGCCCGCTGTTCAACGCGGCGGGCCAGGTGATCGGCGTGAACTCGCAGATCGATGAGCGCGCCGGCGGCGGATCGGGCGTCGCGTTCGCGGTTCCGATCGATGCTGCGCGCCGCACGCTCAACGAGATCTCCGCGACGGGTAGTGCCCGCTACGCGTGGCTCGGGGTGGGCGCGGTCACGCTGACCTCGGACATCAGGACTGCGCTGGGGCTGCGGCCGACCTCGGGAGCCCAGGTGACGTTCGTCGACCCGCGGAGCGCCGCGGCGCGTGCGGGCATCAAGCCCGGCTCGCGTACGGTCCTCGTCGAGGGTCGCACCGTGCACGCCGACGGCGACGTGATCTCGGGGTTCGACGGCAAGCCGGTGAAGACCCTGACCGACCTCCAGCGCGACGTGGCTGCGAAGCTTCCCGGCGACCGCGTCACGATCGACTGGTGGCATGGCACGACGCAGCGGCACGCGTCGATCGTGCTCGGCGAGCGCAGCCCGACCGATCCCGATGTCTGCAATGCCACTTCCGCCCGGTGATCCGGTGAGTGACCGGCGACCGGTGACTCCACTCTTTCGCTACCGTCCTCCGTTCGATGCTGCATCGCGTCCCCGTCGGGCACAAGAGCCTCGCTGACTACCACTCGCTCGCGGGGCGTCAGCTCGCGGCCGAGATCACCGAGCTCGCATCGGCGCTCCAGGGCATGCGCGTCCTGCACCTGTCCGCGACGGCGTTCGGCGGCGGGGTCGCCGAGATCCTCTACACGCTCGTCCCGCTGATGCGCGATGTCGGGCTCGAGACCGACTGGCGCGTGATCTTCGGGCGCGACGAGTTCTTCGATGCGACCAAGGCGACCCACAACGCGCTGCAGGGCGACCCGGTTGCGCTCAGCGCCGCCCAACGCGAGGTCTTCCGGCACTACAACGCGCTGAACGCGGAGGAGCTGCGCGCCGAGATCGACGAGTACGACTTCGTGATCGTCCACGACCCGCAGCCCGTGTTCGTCCGCGAGCTGCTGCCCGAGGCGCACGCGCACTGGATCTGGCGCTGCCACATCGACATCTCCACGCCGAACCGCGACGTGCTCGACTTCCTGCTGCCCGCGATCCGCGGATACGACGCTGCGATCTTCCACATGCCGGAGTACGTCCCCTCCGGCGCGGAGCTCCCGCCGGTCGTGATCCAGCCGCCCGCGATCGACCCGCTGGCTCCCAAGAACATGGCGCTCGCCGAGCAGGACGCGGCGTTCATCGTCGACCAGTTCGGCGTCGACCCGGCGCGGCCGCTGCTGCTCCAGGTCTCGCGCTTCGACCCCTGGAAGGACCCGCTCGGCGTCATCGATGCGTACCGGACGGTCAAGGAGCAGCACCCGGACCTCCAGCTCGCCCTCGTGGGCTCGATGGCGCACGACGATCCCGAGGGCTTCGACTACTACCAGCGGACGGTCGACCACGCGGGCGAGGATCCCGACATCCTGATCCTCTCGAACCTGAACAACGTCGGCGCGGTCGAGGTGAACGCCTTCCAGGTCGTCGCCGACGTGGTGCTGCAGAAGTCGATCCGCGAGGGCTTCGGCCTCACCGTGTCGGAGGCCCTGTGGAAGGCTCGCCCCGTCGTCGCGGGGGACGTCGGGGGCATCCGCACGCAGATCGACCACGGCGTGACGGGGTACCTGGTCTCGAGCTCCGAGGCCTGCGCTGCGAGCGCGCTCGAGGTGCTGGGCGCGCCCGAACGCGCCGCGGGGATGGCGCGTGCGGGCAAGGAGATCGTGCGCCAGCGGTTCCTCACTCCCCGCAAGCTGCGCGACTACCTGCGCCTGTTCGTTGCGCTGCGGGAGGGCCGCTCGCCGGCCACCGCGCCGGACGGCCCCTGAGGTGGCGTCGCCCACCCGCCGCCGTCTGATCGTCGCGTCGAACCGGGGCCCGATCGTGTTCGGCCACTCCGACGACGGCACGCGCACCACGCGTCGCGGCGGCGGCGGCCTCGTCACGGCGCTGTCCGGTCTCGTGTCGAGCCACGACGTCACGTGGATCGCGAGCGCGGTGACCGACGGCGACCGGGAGGTCGCGCTGGAGACCGCCGGCTCGCTCGAGGAGCGCGACCGCGCCGGCCGGCCGTTCAGGCTTCGCCTGCTCGCGCACGACCCGCTCGACTACGACCGCTACTACAACGTGCTGGCGAACCCGCTCCTGTGGTTCGTGCAGCACGAGCTGTGGCCGGCGGGGCTCGCTCCCGACGTGGATCACGGCACCTGGGAGGCCTGGGAGGCCTACCGGCGCGTGAACGCCGCGTTCGCCGAGGCGGTCGTCGAGGAGGCCGACGCGGCGGGCCCGGGCGCGAGCGTGCTGCTGCACGACTACCAGCTCTACCTCGTCGGTGCCGCCGTGCGCGCCGCGCGGCCCGACCTCGTGCTGTCGCACTTCGTGCACATTCCGTGGCCGGGCCGTGGTGCCTGGCGCGTGCTGCCGACCGAGATGCGCGAGGCGATCGGGCGCGGGCTGCTCGCCTGCGACGTGGTGGGAATGCACGTCGAGGGCTACGTGACCGAGTTCCTCGCGTTCTGCAACATGCTGCCCGGGACGACGGTCGACTGGCAGGCGCCGGAGCGTCCACTCCGAGGGTCGCGAGACGCTCGTGCGGGCGTACCCGATCTCGGTCGATGCCGAGGAGTTCGACGGCCTCGTCTCGTCGCCGGCAGTGCAGGCCGCGGAGCAGGTCCTGGTCGACGAACGCCCCGAGCGGCTCGTCCTGCGCGTCGACCGCACGGATCCGTCGAAGAACATCGTGCGAGGCCTGAAGGCGTTCGACCGGCTCCTCGAGGAGCGGCCGGAATGGCGGGGCCGCGTGCGCTTCCTCGTCCTGCTCGATCCCTCGCGGCTCGAGGTTCCCGAGTACGCCGACTATCTCGCGGCCATCCAGCGCTCGGCGCGCGCGGTCGGCGAGCGCTGGGCCTCGCCCGACGGCACTCCCGCAATCGACCTGCGAATCCACGATAATTTCCCGGAGGCCGTGGCTGCCTACCGGCAGTACGACGTGCTCCTGGTCAACGCGCTTGCGGATGGGATGAATCTGATCGCCAAGGAGGCTCCGCTGGTCAATGCCCGCGACGGGGTGCTGGTGCTCTCGGAGTTCGTCGGCGCGCACGATGAGCTGGGACAGTTCGCGGTCAGCGTGAACCCCTTCGACATCCAGAGCCAGGCGGACGCGCTTGCAGAGGCGCTCGAGATGCCGGCCGCCGAGCGGGCGCGCCGGGCGGCGGCCCTTCAGGCGCACGTGCGAGAACACGACGTCCGGGCATGGCTCAGTCGACAGCTCGCCGACCTCGATGGCCTGGACGCAGGCTCGTGAGCGAGCCGCTCCTGATCGTCGCCGCGCTGAACGGCACGCGGGACCGCAAGGTCTCGAAGACGGTGCCGTACACGGCCGCCGAGCTGGCGAAGGAGGCGAAGGCCGCGGTCGAGGCCGGCGCCGGGATCGTGCACGTCCATGCCCGGCGGGATGACGGCACCCCGGTCTTCGACCTCACGTTCAACGAGGTGCTCTCCGCGATCCGCTCCGCTGTCGACGTGCCGATCTCGATCACGACGCAGCGGCAGCGGCAGACGTCGCTCGGCACGATCACTGCGCTGTTCTCGGTGCTCTCCGAGCTGCCGGACCTCGCGACCGTCAACGTGGCGCCGCTCGCGCCCGACCTTCCGGCGCACCGCGAGGAGGCGCGTCAGATCCTCGAGGCGCTCGATGCAGCGGGCGTGGCGCCGGAGCCGGTCGTACCGACGCTCGAGGGTCTGGCCGATCTCGCCGCCCTGTACGAAGATGGCCTGCTCGCCCAGGCGCCGTGGATGCATTTCGCGCTCGGCGGTCGCCCGGCCGAGGCCGAGCATGGCCTCGCCGGAACGCCGCAGAACCTGTTGCGCCTCGCCGAGGGGCTCGACGGCAGCGCGGGCAAGCTGCGCTGGATCGCGCACGGGCTCGGATCCGCGACGCCCGCCGTCTGCGCGACGGCGGCCGCGGTCGGCGGCTGGGTCCGGGTCGGACTCGAGGACAGTCCGCTGCTGCCCGATGGCTCCGTCGCCCGCTCGAACGCCGAGCTCGTCGAGCTCGCCGTCGCGCTCGCCGATGCGCTCGGTCGCGAGCCGGTCGAGCCGGCGGACGCTCGTCGCCTGCTCCGCCGTGGCGAGGAGTGAGCGCCGTGGACGCCGCATCCCGCGTGCAGATGATCGACGTCGGCGACAAGCCCGTCACGCGGCGCCGCGCGACCGCCCGCGCCGTCGTCCGCCTGTCGCCCGAGGTGATCCGCCGCGTCCGCGCCGGCGAGCTCGAGAAGGGCGACGCGCTCGCGGTCTGCCGGGTGGCTGCGATCGGGGGCGCCAAGCGCACCCCGGACCTCCTGCCGCTGTGCCATCCGATCGGCCTGAGCCACGTCGCGTGCGACATCGAGATCGGGAGCGAGCTGGTCGTGTTCGAGGCGACCTGCGAGACGACTGCGCAGACCGGGGTCGAGATGGAGGCGCTGACCGCCGCGGCCGCGGCCGCGCTCTGCCTGTACGACATGACGAAGAGCCTCGACCCGACCGGCGCGATCGAGTCGATCGTGCTGCTGCGGAAGTCGGGCGGTAAGAGCGGCGAATGGGAGCGGCCCGCGTGAGGGTTGCCGTCCTCACCGTGTCCGACGGCGTCGCCGCGGGCGTGCGCGACGACCGCTCGGGCCAGATCCTCGCCGACGGCGCGGGCGACGCCGGGCACGATGTCGTCTGGCGCGGCGTCGTCGCCGACGAGCACGCGGCGATCGCCGGCGAGCTTCGCCGGCTGTGCGACGACGACGTCGCCGATCTCGTGCTCTCGACCGGAGGGACGGGATTCGCGCCGCGCGATGTCACGCCCGAGGCCACGCTCGAGGTGCTCGAGCGACTGAGTCCGGGCGTCGATCAGGCGCTGCGCGCCGACGCGCTCGCGCGGTTCCCGCACGGGATGCTCTCGCGCGGCGTCTCGGGCACGCGTCGACGCACCTTCGTCGTCAATCTCCCGGGCAGCCCGAAGGCCTGCGCCGAGGGACTCGCTGTACTGGCACCGGTCCTGGACCATGCGGTCTCGCTGCTGCGAGCCGAGCCCAGCGAGCATCCGGACGAGGCGCGCGGATGAGCGCGATCGCCATGCCGGCCCGGCGCTTCGCCTCGCTCGTCAAGATCGAGCACACGGTCTTCGCGCTCCCGTACGCGTACGTCGGGGCGATCCTCGCCGTGAGCGGCTGGCCGGGCCTGAGCGACATGTTCTGGATCACGGTCGCGATGGCCGGCGCGCGCTCGTTCGCGATGGCCGCGAACCGCCTGATCGATGCGGCGATCGACGCGCGCAACCCTCGCACCGCGAAACGCGAGCTGCCAGCCGGCCTTCTCAGTCGCGCGCAGGTCGTCGTGTTCGCGCTCGCGTCGCTCGCGGTGTTCCTCGTCGCCGTCTGGCAGCTCGACCCGATCACGCGCTGGCTGTGGCCGTTCGTGATCGTCCCGATGCTGATCTACCCCTACCTCAAGCGCTTCACGCCGCTCTGCCATCTCTGGCTGGGCGCGGTGGACGGGCTCGCGCCCGTGGGCGCCTGGGTGGCGATCACCGGGCACGCGCCGCTGGCGGCGTGGCTGCTCGGTGGGGCCGTGGCGCTGTGGATCGCGGGGTTCGACGTGATCTACGCCGCGCTGGATCTCGAGATCGACCGCGCACAGGGCCTGCACTCGCTGCCCGCCGATATCGGCCTCGGACCCGCGCTGATGCTCGTCCGCGTGGCTCACGTCGCGACCGTTGCGCTGCTCGTCGCCGTCGGGTTGACGCTGGGCCTCGGACCCGTCTACTACGTCGGCGTCGCGCTCGTCGCCGTGCTGCTCGGCTACGAGAACTGGATCGTGCGGCCGGACGATCTCTCGCGGGTCGACGCTGCCTTCTTCTCGGTGAACGGCGCGATCGCCGTCCTGTACCTGGCGGCAGTGGCGCTCGACGCAGCGATCGCCTGAGCGCTCCCGACCATGGCCCCGCCGGTCGTCGAGCTCCTGCGGATCGAGCACGACTTCGGCGAGCGCCGCGTCCTGCGCGGCATCGAGCTGCGCGTGGAACCGGCCGCGTCGCTCGCACTGTTCGGCGAGAACGGCGCGGGCAAGACGACGCTGCTCCGCGTCGTCGCCGGCCTGCTGCGCCCGACGAGGGGCGAGGCGCGTCTCGATGACGTCCCGGCGCCTGCCGCGGGACCGGCGCTGCGACGACGCATCGGCTTCCTCTCGCACCGGCCCCTCGTCTGGGATGGCCTCACGGCGAGCGAGAACATGGTGCTCGCTGCGCGCCTGTACGGGCTCGCAGACACGGAGGCGCATGCAGCGCTCGAGAGAGTGGGACTCGCGGACCTCGCCGGCATCCGGGCTCGCGACCTCTCGCAGGGCCAGCGTCAGCGCCTCGGCGTGGCGCGTGCGCTCGTCGCAGGCCCCGACCTGCTGCTGCTCGACGAGCCGCACGCCGGACTCGACGCTGCCGGCTCGGAGCTCCTCGACGGACTGATCCAGGGCCTGCGCGGCTCCGCGACGATCCTGCTGGCCACGCACGACCACGAGCGCGGCAGGCGGCTCTGCGGCAGCGCGCTGACGCTGCACGACGGACGGCTGGCACGGTGACCGCTCCGCCGAGCACTCTCCGCGCTGCGCTGCTGCTCGCCCGCAAGGACCTGCTGCTCGAAGCGCGTTCACCCGAGCTGCTCGCCGGGGTCGGGCTGTTCTCGCTGGGGGCGCTCGTGGCGCTCCACTTCGCGATCGCAGGGGATGGCCGGCAGATCTCGGCCGGCCTCGCCGGTGGCGTCCTCTGGGTCGTGCTCCTGCTGGGAGGAGCGCTGGCGCTCAGCCGTGCGTTCGCCGCCGAGCGCGATGCGGGCATCCTCGACGCGCTGCTGCTGACGCCGGTCGGCCGCGGTGCGATCTGGCTCTCGAAGGCGCTCGCGCTCGCCGCCCTGCTCGTCGTCGTCGAGATCGTCGTCGTGCCGCTGCACTGGCTGTTCTTCTACAGCCAGGCGGCCTCGAGCCCACCGGTCTGGGCTCTCGTCGCGGCGCTCGCGCTCGCCGACGTCGGGCTGGCCGCCGTCGGTGCCCTGGTGGCCGCGCTCGCGAGCCCTGCCCGCCTGCGCGAGGTGCTCCTGCCCGTGCTCTTCATCCCCGTCGCCACCCCGGCCCTGATCATGGGGATCGAGGTCACGAAGAACGCGGCGGAGGGCGGCCCTGTGGCACGATACCTTGCGCTTCTGGCGCTCTACGACGCGATCTTCGCGGTCATCGCTTGGGGCGTCACCGAGTTCGTCCTCACCGACTGACCCTTTGAGGAATCCGCGCAACTCGCTCGCCCCGATCGCGCTCGCCGCGGTGCTGATCCCGCTTGGCACGGTGCTGACGTTCTTCTGGGTCCACAGCGACGCGGATCAGGGGTTCTCCCAGCGGATCTTCTACATCCACGTGCCCGTGGCGCTGACCTCCTACGTGTTCTTCGGCGTGGGCGCGTTCTACGCGGCCCGCTACCTGCTGCGGCGTAACGAGGAGGACGATCTCAAGAGCTACGTCGCGCTCCACATCGGGATCATCTTCGGCTCGCTCGTGCTGCTGACCGGCCCGATCTGGGCCAAGATCTCGTGGGGTCACTGGTGGAACTGGTCGGACGAGCAGCTGAACGTGTTCCTGATTCTCTTCCTTTTCTATAGCGCGTACTTCATGCTGCGCTTCTCACTCGATCCGGGCCCTCAGCGATCCACCTACTCCGCTGCGTACGCGTTGCTCGGGATCGGCCTCGTTCCGCTGTCCTTCGTCGCCGTGCACCTCGCCACCTCGCTCATCCACCCCATCGTCTTCACGAGCAACGGCCCTCAGATGGACCGCCCGATGCTCACGACGTTCCTCGTGTGGTGGGCCGGGATCCTCGCGCTCGGCGGCGCCATGTTCGTCGTCGAGGTCGCGGGCAAGCGCCTCGATCTGCGGCTGCGGCGCCTGCGCGCGCGGATGGCGGGCTGACGTGCCGATTGCGGACATCGCCCTCTCGACCGCCGTCAAGTACGTCGCCGCCGCCTACGCCGTCGTCTGGCTGCTGGTGCTGCTCTACGTCTGGATCCTCCGGGCCAAGTACCAGCGGCTCGAGGGCGAGGTCGCCGACCTCGAGCATCGGCTGGAGGCTCGCAACGAGGTCATCGCCGAGCCCGAGAGGATCACGGTCTCGTGAGGCTCGTCGCGATCGGCGTGTCGCACCACCTCACCGGGGTGGGCATGCTCGGACGCGTCGTGCTGACCGAGCCCGAGGCGCGCTGCCTGGTGCAGAACCTCCGTGCAGCGGGAGCCCGCGAGGCCGCCGCCATCTCGACATGCAACCGCACGGAGGTCTATCTCGCCGGCCCCGATGCCGCGAAGCTCGCCGCGCTCGGGACGCGGGAGCTGTCCGAGCTCGTCGACGTACCGATCGATGAGCTCGATCCCGTGCTCTACCGTCTGACCGACGCGACCGCGTCGCTGCACCTGAACCGCGTGGCCGCAGGCCTCGACTCGCTCGTGCCGGGCGAGGCGCAGGTGCTCGGGCAGGTGCGTAGCGCCCTCAAGGTCGCCGACTCGGAGGGGGCCGCGGGTCCGGTGCTCTCTCGCGCATTCCAGCGGGCGCTCGAGACGGGCAAGCGCGCTCGCAGCGAGACGGCGATCTCGGCCGGGAACGCCTCCGTCGCCTCCGTCGCGGCGAGCCTCGCCGACGTGGCGCTCGGTGGCCTCACGGGCCGCGCCGCGCTCGTCGTCGGCGCGGGGCGGACGTCCGAGCTCGCAGCCCTCAACCTGATGTCGCGCGGACTGCGCAAGCTGTCGGTCGCGAACCGCACGTACCACAGCGCCTGCGTCCTCGCCGGTCGCCTCGGGGGGTCGGCGGTGCACTTCGAGGACGTCGCCGAGCAGCTGCGATCGGTCGACGTGGTGGTCAGCTCGACCTCGGCACCGCACGCGGTGCTGCGAGCCGACATGGTCGCCCCTGCGGTCACCGGTCGCACGTCCCCGCTCGTGGTGCTCGACCTTGCGGTTCCCTCGGACGTCGAGCCCGAGGTTGCGCAGCTCGAGGGCTGTCGCGTGCACGGCCTCGACGATCTCGCGATGGAGATCGCACGCACGGTGGCCCTGCGCCGCGACGAGGCCGCGGCCGCAGAGGCGATCTGCGCCGACGCTGCGGAGGAGTTCCGCGCCTGGCAAGCCGAGCGCACCGTGGTTCCCGCGATCGGCCGGCTGCACGCGCGCGCCGAGGCGCTGCGCGCGGCAGAGGTGGAGCGCCTGTCGGCTGGACTCGATCCCTCCGAGCGCGACCGCCTCGAGCGGTTGTCGCGCGGACTCGTAGGCAAGCTGCTGCACAGCCCGACCACGCGCCTCCGCGAGAGCGCGGCAGGCCCGGACGGCGTGCAGTACGCGGAGACCGCGCTCGACCTCTTCGGTCTCGCCGACGATCCCGAGTAGACGGTGCTCCGTCTAGGGACGCGCGGGTCGCGGCTCGCGCTCTGTCAGGCCGGTCTCGCCGCGGACGCGTTGCGCGCAGCGGGGCTCGGCCCGGTCGCGATCGTGCCGCTCTCGACGATCGGCGATCGCGATCGGCGGCACAGCTTCTCCGAGCTCGGCGGCCGCGGGATCTTCAGCTCCGAGCTCGAGGAGGCCCTTCGCGGCCAGCTGATCGACGTGGCCGTCCACTCGGCGAAGGACCTGACGACCGACGACGCCCCCGATCTCGCACTCGCGGCCGTGCTTCCCCGCGCCGACCCTCGCGACGCCTGGTGCGGGACCCATGGTGCGCTCGCGGAGGTGCCCGCAGGCGCCCGTGTCGGCACGGCATCCACGCGTCGGACTGCGCAGCTCGGCGCAGTCCGTCCGGATCTGCACGTGGAGGGTCTCCGCGGCAATGTCGACACGCGTCTGCGCAAGCGCGGCGAGCGCGGGCTCGCCGCGATCGTCCTTGCCGCGTGCGGCCTCGACCGGCTGGGCCTCGCCGACGAGATCGGCTTCCGCGTGCCGACGGAGATCATGCTCCCGGAGGTCGGTCAGGGGTTCATCGCGCTGCAGACGCGCGTCGACGAGTCGGAGCTGGTCGCCCCCGTGAACGATGCGGCCGGCTTGCGCATCCTGCGCGCCGAGCGCGCGGCTGCAGCAACGTTCGGCGGCGGTTGCCTCGCGCCGGTTGCGGCATACGCCGAGGAGCTCGAGCAGGGCGGCATGCGGCTCCGGGTCTGGATCGGCCGGCCCGACGGGGGCGACGTCGCAACGGCGAGCGGCGAGGGAGATGACCCCGACTCGCTCGGTCGCTCGGTCGCCGACGAGGCGCTCGCGGCGGGCGGCCGCTCGCTCCTCGAGGCTGCGCGCACGTGACGGTCTACCTCGTCGGTGCCGGCCCGGGTGATCCCGGGCTGATCACCGTGCGCGGCCTCGAGCTTCTCCGGCGAGCCGAGGTGCTCGTGTACGACCGCCTCGTCGGGAGCGAGCTGCTCGACGAGGCGCCCGCCGGCTGCCTGCTGGTCGACGCCTCGAAGCGCCCGGACCAGCACACCATGACCCAGCAGGAGATCGACGCCTGTCTGGTCGAGCACGGCCTTGCGGGCCGTCTCGTGGTGCGGCTCAAGGGCGGAGACCCGTTCGTCTTCGGGCGCGGTGGCGAGGAGGCGCAGGCCCTCTCGGCCGCCGGCGTGCCGTTCGAGGTCGTCCCCGGCATCACGTCCGCGATCGCCGCGCCCGCCTATGCCGGGATTCCGGTCACCCACCGGGGCGTCGCTGCGCAGATGGCGATCATCACGGGCCACGAGCGGCCGGGGAAGGAGACCTCCGACATCGACTGGGACGTGCTCGCCCGTTTCGGCGGCACGCTCGTGTTCCTGATGGGCGTCGGACGGCTTGCCGCGATCGCGCACGCGCTGATCGCAGCCGGGAAGGATCCCGACACCCCGACAGCAGTGGTCTCGTCGGGCACGCTGCCCGCGCAGCGCACGATCACGGCCCCGCTGTCGCTCATCGCCTCGGTCGCCGAGGAAGCTGGAATCGAGGCTCCGGCCGTGACCGTGGTGGGGCCGGTCGCAGGGCTCCGTCAGGGCATCGCCTGGGCCGAGGCGCGCCCGTTGCATGGCCGCACGGTGGCAGTGACGCGCGCTCGCGCGCAGGCGAGCACCCTCGTCGCGCGTCTCCGCGACCTCGGTGCACGCGTCGTGGAGTGCCCGACGATCCGCGTCGAGACGATCGAGGGAGAGCCGCTCCGAGGGTCGGACTTCGATCTCGTCTGCCTCACCTCGCCGAACACGCCACGCCTGCTGCTCGACCGCCTCGGCGGAGATGCCCGCACGCTCGCAGGCTGCCGCGTGGCTGCGATCGGCCCCGGCACCGCCGCCGCGCTTCGCGCGTGCGGGATCGTCGCCGACGTGGTGGCCGAGCGCTCGATCGGCGAGGGCCTCGTAGAGGCGCTCGGCCCGGACCTCCGCGGTGTCCGCGCGCTCGTCGCGCGCGCGGAGGATGCGCGCGACACCCTGCCCGACGGTCTCCGCGCCGCCGGCGCACTGGTCGAAGTCGTGCCGCTCTACCGCACGCTGCGCGACGTGCCGCGCGATCTCGAGGTCGCATGGGGCGCGGACGTCGTCGCGTTCAGCTCCGCCTCCACCGTCCGCAACTTCGTCGCGGCGCTCGAGGGCCGCCCGCTCGACCACATCCGCGCGGTCTCGATCGGCCCGGTGACGAGCGAGGCCTGCCGGGAGCACGGCATCGAGGTGGTCGCCGAAGCGAAGGACCACGACATCGACGGCCTCGTCGAGGCGATCGTGGGAGTGCTCGCGCCGAAGCGCCGCGAGACGTAAGAGCGCGTCTAGGTGCCAGCCTCAGCAAAGGCGCAGGTCAGTGAGCGTGGTTCTCGGGACCTCGCTGCGGTCCCGTAAGGCGCTTCGCAGACGTCGTCGACTCATCGCAACCGTGGTAGCGGTTAGGCCGCGACGAACATGGGCCACATGCCAGCCTCAGAAAAGACGCAGGTGGGGAGCGTGGTTCTCGGGACCTAGCGAAACGGTCTGCGTACGGCGCAGCGCAGACGTCGTCGATCCGTCGCAACCGTGGTAGCGGCCAGGCCGCAAACGCAATAGGCCAAAGATCACAGGTTGCGAAGAGCGCGCCCCGCCAACAGGTGGCGAGGGTTCGAAGGATCACAGGTACCGCTCGAAGGGTTCGAACCCACGACCTGTGGATCTTGGTCGACCATTTCGTGTTCGGTCTAACCGCGATCACCATTTCGACGGATCGAATACGTCCGCGCAGCGCCTTACGGGACCCACGCTAGGTCCCGAGAACCACGCTCAAAACCTGCGCCTTCTCCGAGGATCGCCTGGCCCCACGACCCGCCTCCGCGCCGCGCCCGTGCGTTCCGCGACCGCAGCGCTCTTCGGGGCCGTGTCCGCTCTGCCGCACCCCCCCGGGAACCAGCAACCCCCCTCTCCTGTCCAACGGGGGTGAACCGGAACTCCAGGAGGCACCTCATGCGCACACGACCGATCGTCCTTGCTGCCTGCGCGCTCGCGCTCGGGCTGGCAACGTTCGCGGCACTCCGGCCGACGAGCTCCAGCGGCTCGCTCCCTGCGGCGCAGGCCGCAACCGGCGGCACCGCCGACGACCACACGCTCACGTTCAGCGGCACGGGCTCGGTCAACCTGCACCCCGACACCGCCACGATCGAGCTGACGACGGTCAGCGATGCCTCGAGCTCGCAGGCTGCGCTCGACGACGCCTCCCGGAAGATGCAGGGCGTGATCGACGCCGTCAAGGCGCTGACGACCGTCTCGATCGCCGACGACGACCTGCAGACCGGCGACATCTCGAGCTACCAGGACTGGGACAGTCCGCGCGTCTGGCACGCGTCGCAGACGCTGACGGTGACGCTCCACGACGTCTCGAAGGCCGGCATCGTGATCGCCGCGGGCAACCGTGCCGGCGCCGACCAGGTGTCGGGCCCCGACTTCTCGGTGACCGATCAGAAGGACGCGTACCGCACCGCGCTGCGCGAGGCGCTGGCCGACGCGAGGCAGAAGGCGGACGTCATCGCGCAGGCGATGGGCGGAAGCGTGGCCGGCGTGATCTCGGTCAGCGAGGACGCTGACTCGGGCCCCGACGCCCATGTACGCGATGGCCAAGGGGGCCGCGGCGTCCGACTCGTCCGCGCCTCCGCCGGTCGAGCAGGGAACGCTCGACGTGTCGGCCAGCGTGACCGTGGTGTTCGCGTACGGCGCCTGACGACCGCCGGCGTGCGATACCCTTGGAAGGCGTTGGCGGGGTAGCTCAGCCCGGTAGAGCACTCGACTGAAAATCGAGGTGTCCCCGGTTCAAATCCGGGCCTCGCCACTCCTTCACCCGACCTGCAGCGCCACCAGCAGGCCGATCGACACCAGCAGCGCCACCAGCCAGGCACCCAGGCCCAGCAGCAGCGGGCGTCCGCCGGCCGCGCGGAATGCGGCGAGCGTCGTGCGCAGGCCGAGCGCCGCGAGCGCGCCGCCGAGCAGGCAGGTGACGGCCCAGTGGTCGATGCTGAGGATGATCGGCGGAACCGTCACCAGTGTCCGGACCATGACGAGCGCGAGGAAGGCCAGCACGAAGCCCGGGACGGGAAGCGACCGGCCTCTCGACACGGTCCCGTCGGCGCCGCGCAGCCAGGCGGCGAGCGCGACGGTCGGTGCCAGCAGCACGACGCGTGTGAGCTTCATCAGCGCGGCGATCTTGAGCGCGGCGGGCGAGATCGCCGCGCCCGCCGCGGCGACCTGTGCGACCTCGTGGATCGAGGCGCCCGCCCACAGCCCTCCGAGCCGGTTGGACATGCCGAACAGCGGGACGAAGATGTAGGGGAGCGCCAGCATCGCGATGCTGCCGAACAGCGTGACGGTGCCGATGGCGTAGCCCACGCGATCCTCGTCGGCGCGTGCGACCCCCTGCATCGCGGCGATCGCCGACGCGCCGCAGATCGCGCTCCCCGTCGCGATCAGGATCGCGAGTGACGGCTCGACGCCGAGCAGGCGCCCGAGAACGAGCGTCACGAGCATCGTCACGACCACCACGCCGACGGCGACGGCCACGCCGCGCACGCCCAGACCCGAGACGGCGTGCAGCGAGATCTGCAGGCCGAGCAGCGCCACTCCCGCGCGCAGCAGTGGACGCGCCGCGAACTCGATCCCTGGCGCGGTAGCGGGCCGGCCTCCGGCGAGCGGCGCGAGGGCGACGCCGAGCGCCATCGCGAAGATCAGGATGCTGACCTGCGGAATGACCCTGTTCAGCGCGATTCCGACCGCTACGAGGGCCGCGACGAGCGCGAGCCCGGGTAGCAGGCGGACGGTTCGCTCCACAGTCCAAGTGTCGGCTCGTCTTGCCGGTCGCAACGGGAAGGATCCGCCGCCTGGCATTCCGAAGTGGAATCATTTCCGCGTGACGGTCTCTCCTGATCCGCTGTCCGGCCGCGAGCTCGCGGCGTTCGTGGCCGCGGTCGACGCCCACACGCTGTACGCAGCCGCCGACGCGCTTGCGCTCACGCAGTCGGCCGTGACGAAGCGGATCGCCGCGCTCGAGCGCCGCGTCGGGCAGCGGCTGCTCGAGCGGGGACGGACCGGCGTGCGACCGACGGCGGCCGGGCGCGCGCTCTACCCCGAGGCGCGAGCCGCCCTCGCGGCCCTCGAGCGGGCGCGCAGGGCCGTCGCGGACCCCGGCGCCGGCGCGGCGCTCGCCGTGGCGGCCAGCCACACGGTTGCGGGCTACCTCCTGCCCGGATGGCTCGCCGGTTTCCGCGCCGAACGCGGCACCCTGCGGATCGCGGTCGAGGTCGTCAACTCGCCGGGAGTGCTTGCGGCAGTCCGCGAGGGTCGGGCCGAGCTGGGTTTCATCGAGGGCATCGACGCGCTCGATGGCCTCGAGTCGCAGATGCTGTCGACCGACGTGCTCGAGTGCGTGGTTCGACCCGGTCACCGGTTCGCGCGGCGCAGGGCGATCCGCCCGGCGGAGCTCATCGACGAGCCCTGGATCGCACGCGAGTCGGGCTCGGGCACGCGCGCCGTCGCCGAGCGCGCGCTGCGCGCGTCAGGGGATCGTGCTCGTTCCCGCGCTCGAGGCCGCCAGCACCGAGGGACTCAAGCGGGCCGTGCTCGACGGCGGGTTCGCGCTGCTCTCGCGCCTGGCCGTCGAGGAGGAGGTCGCGAACGGCTCGCTCGCGGCGGTTCCCGTCTCGGACCTCGACCTGCGGCGCGAGCTGCGCGCCGTCAGGATTGCGGCCCGTCCCGGCGCCGCGTCGCTGCTCTGGGACTGGCTCGCGACCCACGCACCTCACCGATGATGTCCGCCGTGGCCGAACACACGGAGCTCCTGTCGCTCGCCGAGCGCGCCGCCCGCGCCGCGGGCGACCTGCTGCGCGAGCGGCTGCACGCTCCCACCACCGGCCTCGCGTACAAGTCGTCCGAGACCGATCCCGTGTCGGATGCCGATCGCGACGCCGAGGCCGCGATCCGTGGGCTCGCTGCGCGATGCGCGACCCGATGACGCCATGCTCGGCGAGGAGGGGACGGCGTCCCTCGGAGCGAGCGGGCTCCGCTGGGTGATCGATCCCCTCGACGGCACGGTCAACTTCCTGTACGGCCAGCCGACCTTCGCCGTCTCGATCGCATGCGAGGACGACGAGGGGCCGCTCGTCGCCGTCGTCCACCATCCGACGTCCGGCGAGACGTTCACCGCGATCCGTGGAGGCGGGGCGAGGCTCGACGGCGTCGAGCTTGCCGTGCGCCGGCCGGAGTCGCTCGCGCATGCGCTGGTGGCGACGGGGTTCTCGTACGAGCCCGCGCGCCGCAGCCTGCAGGGCGCGCTGGTTGCTCGCGTCGTGCCGCTCGTCCGCGACGTCCGCCGTGCGGGATCTGCGGCGATCGATCTGGCGTGGGTCGCGGCGGGCCGCCTGGACGGCTACTTCGAGCATGGACTGAACGCGTGGGACTGGGCCGCCGGGGCGCTGCTCGTCAGCGAGGCCGGCGGCAAGGTGCTCCGGGTGCCGCCGGCGGGCGGGCTACCCGACGGCCTCGTGGCCGGTGCGCCCGATCTCGTGGACGCGCTCGCCGAACTCCTCGACGACAGGGACGGATCCGCATGACAACGCACCGTCGCGTCGCGCTCATCGGTGTGCCGCTCGATCTCGGTCAGGGACGCCGTGGCGTCGACATGGGCCCGTCCGCGATCCGCTACGCGGGCCTCGCGGCGCGGCTCCGCGCGATCGGCTACCCGGTGGACGACCGCGGAGACATCACCGTGCCGCAGGCCGAGGTCACGCCGTCGCGCGACCCTCGCGCGAAGTACCTCGAGGCCATCGTGGCGATCTCGGGCAAGGTCGCCGACGCAGTCGAGCGCGCGGAGCGTGCCGACGAGGTCGTCGTCGTGCTCGGTGGCGACCACTCGCTCGCGCTCGGCGTGCTCGCAGGGCTCGCCCGCGTCCATGGCCCGGGTGCGGCCATCTGGCTCGATGCGCACGCCGACTGCAACACCCCCGACACGAGCCCGACGGGAAACGTCCACGGGATGCCGCTCGCGGTCGCGCTCGGCTGGGGCGACGAGCGGTTCGACGTCGCCGGCGGGGCACCGACGCCGTGGCTCGAGGAGGAGCGCACCGTCGTGATCGGCGCTCGCGACCTCGACGAGGACGAGCGCGTGCGCCTGCGTGCATCCAACGTCGCGGTGCACACGATGACCGAGATCGACCGCTACGGCATGGAGCACGTGATCCGCAGCGCGATCGAGCGCGTCCGCGGGGCGTCGTTCGTCCACCTCTCGCTCGACCTCGACGTCGTCGACCCGCAGTGGGCGCCCGGCGTGGGGACACCCGTGCGCGGAGGCATCTCGTTCCGCGAGGCGCACCTCGCGGTCGAGCTCCTGAGCGAGGCGGGCCTCGTGGGCTCGATCCAGCTCGTCGAGGTGAACCCGATCCTCGACCGGGAGAACGCGACCGGCGAGCTCGCCGTCGAGCTGGCCTGCTCCGCGCTCGGCCAGCGGATCCTCTAGCTCGCTCGCTACTCCGCGCCGTTCCGGCGCCGGAGCTCGGCGAGCCGCTCGCGCATCGCCGCCTCCGCACCATGGTCGGTCGGCTCGTAGAAGCGCGTGCCGACGAGGTCGTCGGGCAGGTACTCCTGGGCGACGTAGCCGTCGGGATGATCGTGGGGGTAGCGGTAGCCGCGCCCGTGCCCGAGCGCGTCGGCGCCGCGGTAGCTCGCGTCGCGGAGCGGTCCGGGTGGTCGCGTGTTCCCGCGCTCGCGGACGCGCTCGAGGGCGGCGCCGATCGCGACGTAGCTCGCATTGGACTTCGGCGCGAGTGCCAGGTAGACGGTCGTCTGCGCCATCGGGATGCGTCCCTCGGGAAGCCCGATCATCTGCACGGCCTGGGCGCAGGCGACGGCCAGCGGGAGGGCGGCGGGATCGGCGTTGCCCACGTCCTCGCTCGCGAGGATCACGAGCCGGCGGCACACGAACAGCGGATCCTCGCCGCCCTCGAGCATCGAGGCGAGGTAGTACAGGGCCGCGTCGGGATCCGAGCCCCGGACGCTCTTGATGAACGCCGAGATCGTGTCGTAGTGGCGGTCGCCCGCCTTGTCGTACAGCACCGGCCGTCGCTCGACCGCCTCGGCCACGTCGGTCGCCTCGAGCGAGCCCGCCTGGCGCGACAGCGCGTGATCGCGCGCGACCTCGAGGGCGACCAGCAGCGAGCGGGCATCGCCGCCGGCCGCGGTCAGCAACGCGGCGCGGGCCGACTCGTCCGGCAGAGGCGGTCCCAGCGACGCGGCGGCACGCTCCAGCACGCGCTCGAGCGCACCGGTGTCGAGCGGCCGGAACTCGTGCAGCCGGCAGCGCGACAGCAGCGCGCCGATCACGTCGTGGTAGGGGTTCTCGGTCGTCGCCCCGATCAGCGTCACGAGCCCTGACTCGACGACGGGCAGGAGCGCGTCCTGCTGCGCCTTGTTGAAGCGGTGGATCTCGTCGAGGAACAGGATCGTCCGCTGGCCGTTCGCGCCGAGGCGGTCGCGCGCCCGCGCCACGACCGCCTGGACGTCCGCCTTGCCCGCGTTGACGGCCGAGAGCTCCTCGAACGCGGCCCCCGTGATCGAGGCGATCAGGCGCGCGACGGTCGTCTTGCCCGTGCCGGGCGGGCCGTGCAGGATCACCGATCCGAGGCGGTCCTCCTCGATCGCGCGGCGCATGGGCGCACCGGGCCCGAGCAGATGCTCCTGTCCGGCGACCTCGTCGAGCGAGCGAGGTCGCAGGCGCTCGGCGAGCGGGGCGCCGGCCGAGAGCGCGCGCCCGGCTGCCTCGGCAAACAGATCGTCCACGTCGCCGATGCTACCCGCACTGAGAGCCCGTCTCGGCCCGTACGATGTGGTCGATGGATGCAGCGCTCCGGGACGAGGCCACGAAGCTCCTTTCGGACCTGATCCGCATCGACACGGCGAACCCGCCCGGCCACGAGACCCCCGCCGCGGTGTTCCTGCAGTGGTTCCTCGAACGCGAGGGCGTCGCGTGCGAGCTCATCGCGCGCGATCCGGAGCGCGCGAACCTCGTGGCGCGCATCAAGGGCAGCGGCGAGGGGCCCTCGCTCACGCTGCTCGGGCATACCGACGTCGTGTACGCCGACCGGAGCGCATGGAGCGTCGACCCGTTCGCCGGCGTCGTGCGCGACGACTACGTGTGGGGACGCGGCGCGCTCGACATGAAGTCGCACACCGTGTGCAACGTGCTCGCGTTCGCGCTGATCGCACGGAGCGGCATCCGCCCCCGCGGCGATCTCGTGCTGATCGCCGAGGCGGACGAGGAGGACGGCGTCGCCGGCGTCGGCCTGCCGTTCGTCGTCGCGCAGCGACCGGACGTGCGCACCGACTACGCGCTCAACGAGTCGAGCGACCGGCTCGTACTGAGCGACGGCCGGGTCGTGCACCTGTTCGGCACCGCCGAGAAGGCCACCATGCCCGTCAACGTCATCGCGCGCGGTCGCCCGGGCCACGCGTCGTGGCCCGCGTCGGGGGACAACGCGCTCGTCCGGCTCGCCCCCGCGGTGGAGCGCATCGCCGCGCACCGGCCGAGCGGCGATCCCCCGCCGGAGCTGACGCTGCTGCTCGATGCGCTCGTGCCGGGCAACGACTCGATCGCTGCCCGCATTGCGCGCTCCGCGGAGCTCCACCCGGAGCTCCCCGCGATCCTCGGCCCTCTCCAGGGCAGCACCATCTCGCCGACGATGATCGCTGCGTCCGATGCGCTCAACGTGATTCCGGCCCACGCGGAGCTTCGGCTCGACTGCCGCGTCCTACCCGGCACGCAGCCGGACGAGCTCCTGGCCGAGGTGCGCGCGTGCCTCGGCGACCTCGATGTCGAGCTCGAGCCGGCAGAACCCCCCGAGGGCGGAACGCGCTCGCCCATCGACACGCCGCTCGCAGGCATGCTCCGCGAGTACGTCGAGACGATCGAGCCCGGCGCGCTGGTGCTACCGTCGATGAGCGCCGGGTTCACGAACTCGCACTTCCTGCGCGAGGCGTTCGGCACGGTCGCGTACGGCTTCTTCCCGCTCGTGCACACCCCGCTCGACCTCGTGTACGAGACCGTGCACGGGCACGACGAGCGGATCCACCAGGACGATCTCACCCTTGGCGTGCGTTTTCTGGAGCACGCTTGCCGAACGATCGGAGGATTTCGATGAGCGACCCATTGAGGCTTGGCGGAATGGCCCTGCGAAACGGCCTGCTGGTGCACGGCCCGACCTCCTGGGCGGCTGCCGTGCGCGCTGCCGACGGCACCATCCACGCGGCATCCGGCCGCAAGCCGGAGCTGCCGGCCGCGGTGCTGCGGCTGCCGCTCGTCCGCGGCGTGGCGCGCATGGGCGAGATGCTCGCGCTGCTGCCGATCGTGCGGCGCGGCCTTCCCGAGGCGCGTCTGCCGTTCGAGGACGCCCGCGTCGCGGCGGCCGTCGCCGCGACCTCGCTCGCGACCGGCGGGCTGCGGCGCAGCAAGCTATCGGCCGGCCGCACGGAGTCGCTGGCGGCGTTCGTCGGCCTGGTGCCCCCGCTCGTCGCGTTGCGCTCGTCACGCGAGCTGGCCGGCTACCACGGCGCCGAGCACAAGGCGATCGGGGCGTACGAGCATGGCGGTCACGCCGTCGACGTCTCGAAGGAGCACGAGCGTTGCGGCACGCACCTCGTGGGCCCGCTCGTCGCCGCGACCGCGACGGCGAACCTGCTCGCCGCTCGCCTGCCCGAGCGAGCCCGCAAGCTCGGACGTCTCGGCGGCTCGCTCGTCGCGATGGGCGTCGCCGTCGAGGTGTTCGCCTGGGCCGATCGCAACCGTGGCACGCGTGTCTCGAACCTCCTCTCCCGGCCGGGGTTCGCCTTCCAGCGCGCCGTCGCAACCGAGGAGCCCTCTGCCGAGCAGCTCGAGGTCGCCGATCGCGCCCTCGACGAGCTGCTGAAGGCTGAGGCACGCGCGGCGTAACACGCTGTGGCAACCGCTCGGGCGGCACGCGCCCGTCTCCCATCGGACGTGTTCGACCTGCCCGTCGAGAAGATGCGCGACGGCCACTACTCGGACGCGTACTTCGTCTTCACGAAGACGACGCTCGAGGCGGAGGCGCACCACCCACGCGTCGTGATGCAGGTGTTCCAGCGCCATCGCTCCGTGCTGGGTGGGATGGACGAGGCGATCGCGGTCCTGCGCGAGTGCAGCGGCCGGCGCGACGCCGGCGGCGACTGGGTGTCGGGCTGGAGCGAGCTGGCGGTGCACGCCCTCTTCGACGGCGACGAGATCGAGCCGTGGGAGACGGTCATGACGATCGAGGGCGACTACTCGCTGTTCTGCCATCTCGAGACGGTCTACCTGGGCGTCCTTGCGCGCCGGACGCTGATCTCGCGCAACGTGCGCGAGGTGGTCGAGGCCGCGAACGGCAAGGCGATCCTGTACTTCCCCGCCCGGCACGACCACCATCGCGTGCAGACCGGGGACGGCTACGCGGCCCACGTGGCCGGGGCGATCGGGGTCTCGACCGACGCTCAGGCCTCGTGGTGGGGAGGTCGCGGCGCCGGAACCGTTCCCCACGGGCTGATCGCGGCCTACGGTGGCGACACCGCGCTCGCCGCAGAGCGCTTCGCGGCGACCCACCAGGACCTCGACATCGTCGTGCTCGTCGACTTCGAGAACGACTCCGTCAGGACGGCCGTCGAAGTTGCCCGAGCGCTCGGCCCGCGGCTCTGGGGAGTCCGTCTCGACACCTCCTCGACGATGGTCGACCGTGCCCTGTGGAGCGAGATGGGCCGTTTCGACCCGCGCGGCGTCAATCCGCAGCTCGTCGCGAAGGTCCGCGAGGCGCTCGACCGCGAGGGCCGGCAGGACGTGCGCATCGTCGTCTCCGGCGGATTCTCCGCGCGCAAGATCCGCGAGTTCGAGGCCGCCGGCGTCCCGGTCGACGCCTACGGCGTGGGCTCGAGCCTGATTCGCGGCGAGAACGACTTCACCGCCGACGTCGTTCGCTGCGACGGCCTGCCGGCCGCGAAGGCTGGACGTGCCGAGCTGCCCAATCCGCGACTGACTCGCGTGTTGTAGTCAAGATCGACCGCGCGACTGCCGACGGATGAAACATGTTCGTCGCGGCCAGCATCGGCTCCGCGCTCGATGCCGCGCGCCACGAGCTGATAGCGGTCGTCCTCACGTGGCTTCCGGTGCTCCTCCTGAGCCTGCTCGTCTACCTGATCTGGCGGACGGTCAAGCTGATGCCGAAGGTGGCGCCCACCGCTCCGCTCAAGCCGGAGCAGACGTCGGTCAGGTGGGAGGACGTCGCCGGCGTCGAGGAGCCGCGCGCGGAGCTGATGGAGATCGTCGAGTTCCTGCGCGAGCCCGAGCGCTTCGCGAAGCTCGGCGCGCGCGTGCCCAAGGGCGTGCTTCTGCACGGCCCTCCGGGAACCGGCAAGACGCTGCTGGCCAAGGCCGTCGCAGGTGAGTCCGGCGCGTCGTTCTTCTCGCAGTCGGCGTCGTCGTTCGTCGAGATGTACGTCGGGCTCGGCTCGGCACGCATCCGCAAGCTCTTCGAGACCGCTCGGGCGAACGCCCCCGCGATCATCTTCATCGACGAGCTCGACGCGGTCGGCATGGCCCGCTCGGGAGGCACGTTCAACCGCGAGGCCGACCAGACGCTCAACCAGCTTCTGATCGAGCTCGATGGCTTCGCCGATGCGGCGGGCGTGGTCGTGATGGCCTCGACCAACCGTCTCGACCATCTCGACGTGGCCCTGCTGCGCCCCGGCCGGTTCGATCGTCAGGTCCTCGTGCCGCCGCCCGACATCGGAGGCCGGCGGGCGATCATCGCGGTGCACACGCGCGGGAAGCCGCTCGGCGACGACGTCGACCTCGATGCGATCGCACGGACGACGTCGGGGCTGACCGGTGCAGACCTCGCGAACCTCTGCAACGAGGCCGCGATCCGCGCGGGTCGCGCGCATCGCCTGAGCATCTCGTCGCGCGACTTCGACGACGCGCTCGAGCGGGTCGTCGCCGGCCTGCTGAGCCATCGCGCGATCAACGAGAAAGAGAAGCGGATCATCGCCTATCACGAGGCAGGGCATGCGCTGATGTCGCACCTGCTCGGCATGCCGCCCGTGCACAAGGTGACGATCATTCCCCGTGGCACGGCGCTCGGATACGCGTGGAGCCTCCCCGACGAGGAGCGGTTCCTCGTGACGCGCGAGGAGCTGTGCGACGAGATGACCATGAGCCTCTCCGGTCGCGTGTCGGAGATCCTCGTGTTCGGTCGGATGTCGTCGGGCGCGATGTCCGACCTCGAGCAGGTGAGCAAGATCGCGCGCTGGATGGTCTGCG
Source organism: uncultured Actinomycetes bacterium (assembly GCA_963717155.1). GTDB lineage: Bacteria > Actinomycetota > Thermoleophilia > Gaiellales > JALYLC01. The sequence continues at coordinate 4,070,168 of OY970326.1, read as the reverse complement.
AGCTCGGGATGGGCTCCATCGTCGAGTCGCGCACGCTCCTCGCCGCAGACCAGAGCCTCTCCGAGGAGACGAAGCGGCTCCGAGACGCCGAGCAGGAGCGCCTGACCAACGCGGCCTTCGAGGAGGCGATGCGGCTGCTGAGCCTGCATCGCGAGGCTCTCGACCTGCTCGCCGAGCAGCTGCTGGAGCACGAGTCGCTCGACCGCACGCAGCTCGCCGCATTGCTGGCCGACATCAAGCCCGAGCGCGTGCACTCCGAAGAGGTCGGCCGGGTCATGGGGGTTGCCGCGTCGCGCGATGCGCGCCGCGAGCCTGCCGGCTAGCTGGCAGGCGAGTCCGCCCCGTTTGCCCCGTCGTCTGCCTCGGCGCCCGCTGCGCTCGCCTCGGCCTTCTTCTCCTCGATCGCCGTGCGTGCGGTGCGGATGCGCTCCGCGGCAGCGGCGAGATCGGACGACATCGAGAGGGTCCCCGCCTCGTACAGCGTGAAGGCGGCGTTGCCGAACGCTGCGAGCGCCTCTTCCTCCTCAGCCTCGAGCTTCTTGAGCTGCAGCTTCAGCTGCTGTCCCTGCGCGACATCCTTGCCCTGCTCGATGGCCTCCGCGGCCTTCTCTTTGACCTTGTCCAAAAAGCCCATTACCGGTACTCCTCAAGGGGATCGACTAGGACGCCCATTGTGGCACGATGCGCGTCGTGGCCGCCCGTGACCTGCACCACGTGGGCATCGCGGTCGCGGATCTCGACGCTGCGGTCGCGCGCTGGTGCTCGCTGCTCGGCGCCGAGGTCGAGGCCGAGGAGGAGGTTCCGTCGCAGGGTGTGCGCGCGGTAGCGCTCCAGACGGGCGCGGGACGGATCGAGCTCCTCTCGCCGACCGGTACCGATACGCCGGTCGGCCGCTTCCTCGAGCGTCGCGGCGACGGCATGCACCATGTCGCCTTCTGCGTCGACGACGTCGCGGCCGAGCTGGCCGTGCTGCGTGCCGCCGGCGCGACCCTCGTGGACGAGGTGCCACGTCAGGGCCTGTACGGTCCGGTGGCGTTCGTCCATCCGGAGACGATGGGCGGCGTGCTGGTCGAGTTGGTGGGCCGTCAGGGCCCGGACGCTGAGGAGGCACCATGACGGATGATCGCGTGCGTTTCGAGATCGGATTCAAGGGCGGTGGAACGACGGGCGGCGAGCTGCCGCCCGATCAGCTCGCGCGCCTCGAGGCGGCGCTCGCCTCGGGCGGCGGCGGCCTGGTCGAGCTCGCGGGCGACGGCTCGCACTGGTTCATCCGCACGGACGACGTCGCGTGGGTCCGTCGCGGCGAGCGCGATCGCAAGCTCGGCTTCGGCACGCCGTGAGCCGCTCGGTCGAGCTCGCTGCCGCCGGCGGCTTCTACGCGCTCCTGATGCGCTGATGGCGAGCCTCGAGGTTGGGATCGTCGGGCTTCCGAACGTCGGCAAGACCACGCTGTTCAACGCGCTGACGGAGTCGGGCGCGGCAGTCACATCGTTCGCGGCCGTGAAGACGTCCGCGAACGTCGGTGTCGCGTCGGTCCCGGACGAGCGGATCGCGCTGCTCGCCGCCGCCGTGTCGGCGCGTGAGCAGGTGCCGGCCACGGTGGGCTTCGCCGACGTCTCCGGCCTGGTGCGCGGCGCGGGCGCGTCCGACGGGCTGGGCGGCGAGTACCTCGGCCACCTCCGCACGACCGACGCGCTGACGCACGTCGTGCGCTGCTTCGAGGACGAGGCAGTCGCTCATGTCGACGGTCGCGTCGATCCGGTTGCCGATGCCGAGACGGTCGACCTCGAGCTCCTGCTGGCCGACCAGGCGCTCGTCGAGCGTCGCCGCGAGCGTGTCTCGAAGGCCGCGCGGGTGGGTGAGAAGGCGGCGCGTGACGACCTCGCGACCCTGGAGCGGCTGATGGCCCACCTCGACGAGGGTGCCCCGGCGAGCGCGTTCGAGGGCGCGCTGCCGGACGGGCTCGACCTGCTGACCCGCAAGCCGATGATCTACGTCGCCAACGTCGACGAGGGGGGCGACGCCGAGCGAGTCGCCGCGCTCACGGCCTACGCGAGCGAGCGCGGCGCCGAGGTCGTCGCGGTCGCCGCTCGTTTCGAGGCCGAGCTCGCCGAGCTCGAGGACGTCGCCGAGCGGGAGGCCTTCCTGCGCGATCTCGGTCTCGACGAGCCGGGGATGCCGCGGCTGGCCCGTGCCTGCTACCGCGCGCTCGGGCTGATCTCGTTCTTCACCGCCGGGCCGATGGAGGCGCGTGCGTGGACCGTGCGAGAGGGGTCCACGGCTGTCGAGGCGGCCGGCAAGATCCACTCCGACATCGCACGCGGGTTCATCCGCGCCGAGGTGATCGGCTGGCGCGACCTGGTCGAGTGCGGATCGCCCGAGGAGGCGAAGAAGCGCGGCCTGCTGCGCGTCGAGGGACGCGACTACGTCGTGCTCGACGGCGAGGTGCTGAACATCCGCTTCAACGTCTGATCACTCGTCGTCCAGCTCGCGCTCGAGCGCATCCTCGGCGAGCACGGCGGTCACGACGGCGCTCGCCACCCAGAGGTAGGCGATCGCCCACAACCAGAATCCGAGGGCGATCGCGACGCCGATCGGGCCGAGGGGCGCCGCGTAGTCGTCGACGAGGCCTGGCATGACGAGCGAGCTGCCGATGAGGAACGCGACCGTTCCCACGGCGGTGAGGGCGGCCCCGGGCGCGACGACGCGCAGTGGGAGACGGCGCCCGAGCAGCAGCGACGGCGATACGACCCACACCCCGAATCCGAGGACGAGCTGCAGCACCAGCACCTCGGCGCCGTCCCACGTGCTGTGTCCCATGTCGCTCCGCGCGAGCGCGACGAACGCGTGGATGACCGTGAACATGAGGAGCCAGGTGAAGCCGCGAATGTACGCACGCGGACCTGCGTGGGAGTGGCCGCCCCACGCGCGGTCGTAGATGCGCCAGAGAGCGCTCGTGAACCCGAACGCGGTCCAGAGCAGGCCGCCGATCCCGATGACGGTGGCGCTCCGGATGCTCGCGTTCACGCTGGCCGAGGCGTCGTGGACGTACTGCGACGTGCGACCGTGCAGGTTCAGCACGTCGGAGAGCCCGTCGGCGTAGTTGCCTGACGTGATCCCGTTGACGTGCGCGATCGCGACGCCGAGCACGGCGAGCGGGATCAGCGAGAGCAGCGCGTTCAGCGCGAGGACTGCGGCCCGGTCGTTGCCGTCGATGATGTCGAATCGCAGGACCATGCGGCCGACCAGCGAGCGCTCGAGCGGCTCGCGCTGTGCGAGCAGACGCGAGTACAGGCGTGCGAGCGCCCCGCGAGATCGTTGCGAGGCGCCGGTCGTCACCCTTGGGACTGTAGGGGTGCGCGCGGAACTTTCACCTCCACGCATTCGTTTTCACCTGTGAAACGAACAGCAGACGAAACAGCCGGTTTCTCACGTGGAACGGCACCCGTCGTCTGCGAGACTAAGGATCTGATGAATATCTTTCGCACCAAGAGCTCTCAGGTACCCGGCCCTCCCGAGGCACTGCCCGGACGGGACGAGGCAATCCCCGTGCCCGACCGTCACGTCGTGCTGGGAACGCCGCTGCTTCCCCCGTTCCCCGAGGGTGTCGAGTACATCCTGCTGGGCATGGGGTGCTTCTGGGGGGCCGAGCGCCTCTTCTGGCAGCTCCCCGGCGTGTACACCACGGCGGTGGGCTATGCCGGCGGCAGCACCCCGAACGCGACGTACCGCGAGGTATGCAGCGGACGCACGGGCCACGCCGAGGTCGTCCTCGTAGCGTTCCGCCCGGCCGAGCTGCCGCTCGCCGAGCTGCTGCGCACGTTCTGGGAGGAGCACGACCCCACGCAGGGCATGCGCCAGGGCAACGACGTCGGCACGCAGTACCGGTCGGCGATCTACTACACGACGCCCGAGCAGGGCGAGATCGTCCGCGCGTCACGCGACGCCTACGCCGCGGCGCTCGCCGCGAACCACCGCGGGCAGATCACGACCGAGATCGCCGAGGCCGGCCCGTTCTACCCGGCCGAGGAGTACCACCAGCAGTACCTGCAGAAGAATCCGAACGGGTACTGCGGGCTCGCCGGCACGGGCGTCTCCTGCCCGATCGGCGTCGGCGTAGCCGCCGACTAGCTCTTTTGCTCGAGGCGCGCAGCGCTGCGCGCCTCGGCAACCCGGGCGTCGAGCGCATTGGCCGCGTGCAGCGCGACCGCCTCGGCGCTCGGGAAGCGGCGACCCTCGGGCGGCCCGTGGTGGGCGGCGACGCACGCGAGCAGGTGCAGCAGGCGCTCCCGGGGCAGCCTGCCGCGCGACGCGGCGTTCTCGATGCGCCGGAGGCCCGCATGGACGTGGCCCATCGCGAGACCCTCCGGGCTCGGGAGGATCACCGGCCCGTCTGCGAGCGCGTCCGGCGTTCCGCAGTCATGCAGCAGGGCAGCGGCCGTCAGGACGTCGATGTCGAGTCCGGGCTGCCACTGCGCGGTCTCGCGGCAGAGCGCCGTGACCGCGACGGTGTGCTCGATGAGCCCGCCCGCGTAGGCGTGATGCCCGGACTCGGTCGCTGCGGCGGCGCGGAAGCGCGCCCGGTACGGCGCGTCGCCGAGGATCCGCTCGGCCACGGCGCGCAGCTCGTCGTCGTGGATCTCGGCGACGAGGAAGTCGAGGTAGCCGTCGAGATCGTCGACGTCGCGACGAGCACCAGGAACCAGCTCGAGCGGGTCGCCGTCGGGAAGGCGCTCGACGTCGCGCAGCTCCAGCTCGACCCGCCCCTCGTAGCTTCCGACGCGTCCGAGGACGCGCACGGTGTCACCGGTGCCGAATCGGCCGTCGAGCAGCTCGACGGCCTCCCACACGCGCGCCCGGACACGGCCGCTGCGGTCGGCCAGCTCGATGTCGAGGTACGCCCGGCCATCCCGACGCGTTCGTCGCACCTTCCGCGTCACGGCGAAGGTCGCCTCGACCAGCGACCCGGGCTCGAGCTCGCGCACCATCGTTCCACCGGCCATTGCCGCAGAGGGTAGCGGTCGCGCCGCTACCCTTCGACGGTGTCGGAGACAGCCAAGGCCGCGACGGTCGTGCGCCCCTTTCGGGCGCTCCGATACGACACCTCCCGGGTTGCCGCAGCCGACGTCGTGGCCCCACCGTACGACGTGATCAGCGAGGCCGGGCGGCAGGAGCTGCTCGAACGGAGCCCGTACAACGTCGTGCGCCTGATCCTTCCGGGGACGGGCCACGAGGCGGACGCGGGCGAGGCGCTCGCGCGCTGGATCGCCGAGGGCGTGCTCGTGCGCGAGCCGCGGCCGTCGGCCTGGTGGCTCGAACAGGAGGCGACGGGCCCCGACGGCGTCCGCCGGCGACGCTCAGGATTGATCGCGACGGTCAGGGTCGACGACTACGGCTCGGGCGCCGTGCGTCCCCACGAGCGCACGCTCGACGGCCCGAAGGCGGGACGTCTGGCGCTCATGCGCGCCGTGCACGCGAATCTCTCGCCGATCTTCGCGATCTACGACGACCCGAAGCACGTCATCACACGGCGGGTCGAGCAGGCGATCGCGGGCACGGAGCCCCTGCTCGACGTGCTCGACGGTGACGGCACCGATCACCGGCTCTGGCGGATCGACGACGAAGAGGTGCTCGAGACGATCGCCTCGGCGCTTGCCGAACGGCCGCTGGTGATCGCCGACGGGCATCATCGCTACGAGACGGCGGTGGCGTACCGCAACGAGCGTCGCGCCGCCGATGGCGACCCCTCCGAACCGCAGCCGTACGACTTCGCGCCGGTCTACCTCGCGAACCGTCACGACCCCGGCCTCGAGCCGTTCGCGACGCACCGGGTGGTGACCGGGGTCGATCCGGCGGTCGAGCGGGGCCTCGCAAAGCGCCTCGCCTCCGACTGGGACGTGCGGAAGATCGACGGCGGCGTCGAGGAGCTCGAGCGAGCTCTCGCGTCGGCCCCGCGCAGGCTGCCCGCGTTCGGCCTGTGGCGCGGCGCGGGCGCCGGTGGAAGCCTTCTGACCCTTCGCGATCCCGCGACCGCAGCGGAGGCGCTCCCCGGCGCGTCGGACGCGACCCGAGCCCTCGACGTCGCGGTCCTCGGCGCGCTCGTCCTGGATCGAGCGCTCGGCCTCGATGCCGGCGCCGTCGCCGTCACCGATCGCATCCGCTACCGGCGCCGCGCCCGCGATGCGGCCGACCTCGTGACCGCCGAGCCGGAGGGCACGGCGGTTGCCCTGCTGCTGCGCGCGCCGTCGGTGGCAGAGGTCGAGGCAGTCGCCGCGGCGGGCGAGACGATGCCGCAGAAGTCGACGTTCTTCTTCCCGAAGCTGCTCGACGGGCTCGTCTTCCACCCGCTGGACGCGTGGTGAGCGCCGATACGATGCACCTATGAGCACCCCGACCCAGGACGAGATCCGCGAGGCGATGCGTGGTGTGATCGATCCCGAGCTGCGCCGCGACATCGTCGAGCTCGGCATGCTCGGCGAGGTCTCGATCAACGGCGGAGAGATCCTGGTCGAGATCATCCTGACCGTCCCCGGGTGCCCGCTGAAGCAGAACCTCGAGGGCCAGGTTCGCCATCACGCCGGTGGCGTCGCCGGCGTGACACGCGTCGAGGTGCGCTTCTCGCACATGGACGAGGCGCAGCGCGCGTCACTGCGAACTCGCCTGACAGGCGGCGAGAAGCCTGCGACGAAGGGCCTCTCGGTCGACGAACGCACCCGCGTGATCGCGGTCGCCTCCGGCAAGGGCGGCGTCGGGAAGTCGTCGCTCTCGGTCAACCTGGCGCTCGCGCTCCGCGATCTCGGGCACGAGGTCGGCCTCATCGACGCTGACATCTACGGCTGGTCGATTCCCGGAATGCTCGGCATCCAGCAGCGTCCGATCAGCCTCGACGGCATGATCATCCCGCCGGTCGCCCACGACCTCCGCGTGATGTCGATCGGGTTCTTCCTGGAGCAGGAGGCCGCGATCATCTGGCGCGGGCCGATGCTGCATCGCGCGCTCGAGCAGTTCCTCTCCGACGTGCACTGGGGCGAGCTCGACTACCTCGTGGTCGACATGCCGCCCGGCACCGGCGACGTCGCGCTCTCCCTCGGTCAGCTCATGCCGCGCGCCGAGGCGATCGTCGTCACGACGCCGCAGCCCGCCGCGCAGCGCGTGGCCGAGCGCGCGGCTGCGATGGTCAACAAGATCGGCCAGACGCTCGTCGGCGTGGTCGAGAACATGTCGGGCTACGCCTGCCCGTGCTGTGGCGAACGCACGACGCCGTTTGGCGAGGGCGGTGGCGCACGCCTCGCCGCCGAGCTCGGCGTGCCGCTGCTCGGAGAGGTGCCCCTCGAGCCTGCGTTGCGCGAGGGCGCCGACGACGGGCACCCGCTGATGCTGTCGGCGCCCGACAGCCCGGCGTCGCGGGCGATCGCCGGCGTTGCCGAGCGGCTCGACGCGATGCGCCCGAAGGGCCCCGTCCGCGTCGTCTCACCGCTCGCGATCATCCGCGGCTGACGGCCCGCGGGTACCCCTTTCGGGGGAAGCTTTCGGGACGTCATGCGGCCGATATCCCCAGGATGCCGCTCGACGAGCTCCAAGCACTCGCACTCATGCGCGCACGCGATCAGGCGCGTGCCGTGCTCGGAGTCGTACGGGACGCGATGGTCGAGATCGAGCAGCCGGCCCTGCTCGCGATCTGCGCCCTGCTCGCCGACGGCCACCTGCTGATCGAGGACGTGCCGGGCGTCGGCAAGACGACGCTCGCCCGCGTCGTCGCGCGCGCCATCGGCGGCCATGACGCGCGCATCCAGTGCACGGGCGACCTGTCGGCCGAGGACGTCGTCGGCCGCCTGATCCCGAGCGACGGCTTCCGCGACGAGACGTTCGAGCGTGGCCCGATCTTCGCGAACGCCGTCGTCTTCGACGAGTTCAACCGCGCGACCCAGCGCGTGCAGTCCGCGCTGCTCGCCGCGATGGAGGAGCGCGTGGTCACGGCCGGCAAGCAGCGGCACGCCCTCCCGCGCCCGTTCTTCGCGGTGGGCACGATGAACCCGCACGACAACTCGGGTACCTTCGAGCTCGGTTTCGCGCAACGCGATCGTTTCGCGATACGCACCGGCCTCGGGTACGCGTCGGCGCGTGGCGAGGTGGACCTGATCGATCGGTTCTCGGCGTTCGACGTGACCGCCGAGATCGATCCGATCATCGCTCCCGGCGATCTGGTGAAGCTCCAGCGAGCCGTGGAGCTCGTGCGCGCGTCCGCGCGTGTGAAGGCCTACCTGGTCGACCTCGTCCGCGCCACCCGCGACCATCCGGATGTGCTGGTCGGCGCGTCGCCGCGCGCAATCCTGACGACCTTCCGCTGCTGCCAGGCGCTGACGATGCTGCGGAACGACCCCGAGGTGACGTACGCACACGTGCGCGAGCTCTTCGCCCCGTGCATCGAGCATCGTCTACGCGTGCGAGAGGGCGCCTCGCCCTCTGCCGTGATCGTCGACATGCTCGAGCGGGTCCCCGAGCCGGCGGCCGAAGAGCCCCCGCTCGCGAACGCGGCCTAGGCGGGCCCCAGCGCTCAGCCGGGGCCGTCAGATGCGGCCGCGGCGGCGCGGAGCTGCTCGAGCACGAAGGGGTCGAGCGTCGGATCGCCCCACCAGCGCGCCGCGAGATTCTCGGTGGCAACCCAGTTGCGCAGCGACGCCTGGACGCCCTCCGGCTCGGCCGCGACCGGATGGCCGAGCCGCGTGAGCAGATCGCGCAGCTCGTCCAGCAGCTCGCCCTCCAACGGGAGCCGCAGCTCCTCGGGCGTCGACCCGACGTAGTGGTTGTGCAGCGCGAGGAGGCGCTCGAGCTCGTCGATCGGGCTTGGGTGGTCGTCGGCGCGCAGGTCGAGCGCCACGTTGGCCGAGCCGACGTCGTTGTCCGCTGCCGCGACACGGATCGCCGCCGACTGGCGCCCACGACGGTCGCCTCCGGCCTCGTCGCCCGCGCGCAGGGCCGCGAGCAGACGGTTGGTGAGGCCCCCCTGGCTCTGTTCGAACGCGGTTCCGATCGCGTCGATCACGCTCGGTCCGGCGAGCAGATCGCCCTGGGCCGCGTAGCCCCGTCCCGAGCGCCCGCCGGCCCACGGCAGGCAGGACGCACCCGTGTGGCTCGCCGAGCGGCCCCGCGCGTCGACGATGCCGATCTGGCGATCATCCCGGCCGGGGTCGGCCACGACGAGCTGGTCGAGCGTCTCTCTCGCGCTCGAACCCGCCCGGATCAGGGCGAGGCCGTGCGGGCCGTGCTGGACGTTCGTCAGCGCCTGGGTCGCGACGGCGCCCACGCCCGCCTCGAGCCAGGGCACGACGGCCCCGACCGCGAGCGACCGCGACGCGACGGCGACGCCCCAGGTGTCGGTGTGGATGTCGCAGGCGACGATCGAGAACGTCACAGGGGCAGCGTCGAGACGGCGTCGCGCGCCCAGTCGAGCATCGGCCCGGGGGCGACGCCGAGCCAGAGGACGACCGCGGCGGCTGTCGCCGCCGTGGCGGTCGCGAACGCGGTTCCCGGAGGGGAGCGCACGAACGCCGGGCCGCCAGCCGGTCGCGTGTAGAGCGCGAGGGTGAATCGCAGGTAGTAGCCGAGCGAGACGACCGTCGCGAGCACGCCGATCACGGCCAGGTAGGACTTGCCCGCGTCGACGGCCGACGAGAAGAGGTACAGCTTCGCCAGGAAGCCGCCGGTCGGGGGGAAGCTCGCCAGGGAGAGCAGGCTGAACGCCATCACGCCGCCGAGGAACGGTCGGGCGAACCCGAGTCCGACCAGATCGGAGAGGTCGACCGGTCGCTCGAGCTCTCGCTCTCGCACGGCGACGACTGCGAACGCGGCGAGCGTCATCGCCACGTACACGGTGAGGTAGTAGAGGAGCGCGCGGCCGGCGAGCGGCGTGCTCGCGGCGATCGGGATCAGAAGGTAGCCGGCCTGCCCGATCGAGCTGTAGGCGAGCATGCGTTTGACGTTCGTCTGCACGAGCGCTGCGATGTTGCCGACGACCATCGACGCGATCGAGAGTGCCGCGACCGCTCCTTCCCAGACGTCGCCGACGGGCCCGAACGCCGTCGTCAGGATGCGCATGAGGACACACAGCGCGACGACCTTCGTCGCCGTCGCCATGAACGCCGTCACCGCGGTCGGGGCGCCCTCGTACACGTCGGGCGTCCACTGGTGGAACGGCGCAGCCGACGCCTTGAAGGCGAGCCCGCCGAGGATCATCGCGATACCGAGCAGCAGCAGCGCCTCGCCGCCGAGCTGGTTCGCCTGGATCGCCGCGGCGATCCGGTCGAAGCGCAGCGCCTGGGTCGAGGCGTACACGAGGCCCGAGCCGAACAGCAGGAACGCCGAGCCGACGCTGCCGACCACGAGGTACTTCAGCCCGCTCTCGAGCGAGGCCTCGGACCACACGTCCAGCGCGCACAGCACGTACAGGGAGATCGAGAACAGCTCGAGCGCGACGAACAGGACGAGCAGACTGTTGGCAGCCGCGAGCAGAGACATCCCGGCGACCGCGGTCAGCAGGAGCGCGTGGTACTCGACCGTGCGCTCGTCGAGCCGGTGGGTCCCCCACGAGAGCGCGACCGTCGCGAGCCCGGCCACGCAGACGAGGATCGTGACGAGGTCGGCGAAGCGATCGACGCGCAGCTGGCCCGACATCACGAGCCAGTTCGAGTGATGGCGCCAGAGCCACCACGCGAGCAGTCCGGCACCGACGAACCCGAGCATCGAGATGGTGCCCGAGATGACCCGCGCCCTCGCGCCCGACACGACCGAGCTGATGAGCAGCAGCAGACACGCGAGCACGAGCAGCACGAGGCTCGGCCCGATCGACGACCACTGGATGACCGGGGTCTGGATCACTTGCCCGCCTCGAGCGCCGCGGGCGCGGTGAGGGCGTGCACCGATGCGTCCACCCGGTGCGTGACGAAGTAGGGGTACGCGGACAGCGCGAGCACGGCCGCCACGAGCGGGACGAGCCAGACCGCCTCCCAGCGCAGGTCCCCGACGCCGCCGGCGTCCGCCGATGCGGGCGGCTCGGACCGTGCGGGCGTGTCGTGCAGGACGGCCGAGATCCAGCGGAGCATGTACATGGCCGCGAGCACGATCGTGATCGACGCGAGGGTCCCGACCAGCCAGAACTCACGGAAGGCACCCAGCAGCACGAGGAACTCGGATGCGAACAGGCTCGACCCGGGAACGGCGAGGGTGCCGATACCCGCGATGAGGCAGATCGTCGCGAGCGCGGGCCGTCCGCGGGCGAGCGTGCCGACGCGTTCGAAGAGGCCGCTGCCGAAGCGCAGCTCGACCCAGCCGGCGATCAGGAAGAGCAGCGAGGACAGCAGGCCGTGGTTGACCATCTGGAACGCGGCGCCCGTGCCCCCCTGGTCGTTGAAGACGAAGATCCCGAGCGTGATCAGGCTCATCTGCGCGATGGACGAGTACGCGATCACGCCGCGCGAGTCGGGCTGGCGGAACGCGGCGAGCGAGCACCAGAGCAGGCCGGCGAGCGACACCGTCAGGAGCACCGGCTGCCAGTCCGCAGCCGGCCCCGGGAACAGCGGCAGCGCGAAGCGCAGCATGCCGTAGGCACCCGCTTTCGAGACGACGCCGGAGAGCATTGCTGCGACCTCGGCCGGCGACTCGCGGTAGGCAGAGGGCACCCAGCCGTGGAACGGGTAGAGCGGCGCCTTGATCGCGAACGCGATCATGAAGGCCAGGAACAGCCAGGTCGAGCTGCTGGTCCCGATCTTGTCGAGATCGAAGCTCCCCGCCTGGAGGCCGAGCGTGATCATCGCGACGAGCATCAGCAGCGACCCGGCCAGCGTGTAGATGAGGAAGCGCGTTGTCGCCTGCACCCGGCGCTCGCCGCCCCAGATGCCCATCTGGAAGGCGAGCGGTATCAGCATCGCCTCGAACCCGACGTAGAACAGGATCAGGTCACGCGCCGAGAAGAGCAGCATGAGCGCGGCGACGAGCAGCAGCGAGAGCGCCACGTACCCCCGACTGCTGCGTCCCGCCCAGACGCCGTACGCGAGGCACCACATCGCGACGAACGCGACCAGGCCGCAGAGCGCCAGCGATAGACCGTCGAGCCCGACGTGGTATCCGAGGCCGATGTCCGGAACCCAGCTGTGGTACTGCTGGAACTGCACGCCGCCTGCAGGGTGGAAGCGCTCGGCGGCGACGGCCAGGTCGCCGATCAGGAAGGCGAGCGCTCCGAGCCCGAGGGTGCACCCGACGCGCCGGTCGAGCGGCAGCAGCCCGACGACGAGCGCGGTCGCGAGCGGCACCACCCACAGGAGCGTGGCAGTCCAGCTGTGCATCCCGGCGCCGCTCACGAGACGCCCTTGCCGACGAACCACACGGCGATCGCCGCGATTCCGACTGCGAACGCGAGGGCGTAGCTCCGGACGAGGCCGGACTGCAGGAGCGAGAACCGGCCCGAGAGCCAGCGCCAGAAGCTGCCGACGAGCGCGAGGCTGCCGGCGATCACGCGTCCCTCCCAGACCTGGGTGCCGAGCGTGGCGAGCGCGGCGGTCGGGCGGTAGAACAGGAGGTCGTAGGCGGTGTCGAAGCCGAACTTGTTCTCGAGCACCGCCGGGAGCGGCTCGGTTGCGCGTGCGTACTCCCGGGCGCCGCGTCCGTTCGGACCCCAGATCACCCAGGCGATGCCGAGGCCCGCGAGCGCGACCCCGACGGAGAGCACCGATGTGAAGAGCTCCTGGCCGGCCGTCGGCTCGATGGTGTGCGGCACCGAGGGCGCCAGGAAATCGCGCATGCCATGCGTCACACCGGGGATCTCGAGGAGCCCGGTGAGGATCACACCCACAGCCAGTACGCCGATCGTCCAGAGCATCGAGAACGGTCCTTCGCCGTGTGCGGTGTGGACCGGCGCATGCTCGGCCGCGTAGGTCGACGGTCGGCCGGAGAAGACCCGGATCAGCATTCGGAACGTGTAGATCGCGGTCACGAGCGCGCCGATCAGCCCGAGGGACCAGACGATCCAGCCGACGGTGCCTCCGACGCGCATCGCGTCATCCAGGATCTGGTCCTTCGAGAAGAAGCCCGCGAACGGCGGGATCCCCGCGAGCGCGAGGCCTCCGATCCACATGAGCGCGGCCGTGTACGGCAGGAACTTCGCGAGCCCGCCCATGCGTCTGATGTCCTGCTCGTCGTCGAGCGCGTGAATCACGACGCCCGCGCCGAGGAACAGGAGCGCCTTGAAGAAGGCGTGTGTGACCAGCTGGTAGATACCGGCCGAGTACGCACCGATCCCGACCGCGCAGAACATGTAGCCGATCTGTGACATCGTCGAGTAGGCGATCACCCGCTTGATGTCGGTCTGCACGAGTGCGATCAGCCCGGCCATGGTGAGCGTCGCGGCGCCGATCAGGGCGACGAGATCGGACACGTCCGGAGCCGCCGAGTAGAGCGGCCACATCCGGGCGACCAGGTAGACGCCGGCCGTCACCATCGTGGCTGCGTGGATCAGGGCCGAGACCGGCGTCGGGCCCTCCATCGCGTCGGGCAGCCAGGTCTGCAGCGGGAGCTGGGCCGACTTCGCGACGGCGCCGACCAGCAGCAGCAGGGCGATCCAGTTCGCGGTGTGACTGCCGATCGGGATCGCCGGCCCGCCGACCTGTCCGAAGACCGTCGGGTAGCTGAGCGAGTGCACGTGATCCCAGATCACGAACAGCGCGAGCGCGATCCCGATGTCACCGATCGCGTTCATGATGAACGCCTTCTTGGCGGCCGCCACGGCGGTGGGGCGCTCCCACCAGAAGCCGATCAGCAGGTACGACGAGAGACCGACGAGGCCCCAGCCGGCGAGCAGGATGATGAAGTCGCCGGCGAGCACGAGCAGGAGCATCGAGAAGACGAAGAGGTTCATGTACGCGAAGAAGCGGCGCTCCTCGCGGTCGCCGTTCATGTATCCGACCGAGTAGGCGTGGATCAGGAAACCGACGCCGGTCACGACGAGCAGCATCACGACCGAGAGCGGGTCGACCAGGATCGAGACGTGCGTCTGGAAGCTGCCGGCCGAGAGCCAGTGCCAGCCGGTCGAGAACTCGACGCGCTGGCTCGGCGGCCGGCTCAGCAGCGAGAACAGGGCGACGCACGAGGCGACGAATCCGGCGAGGATCGCGCCCGATGCGACCCAGCCCACGGTGCGCCGCGAGACGGAAGGACCGACCGCGATCGAGAACGCGAGTCCAGCGAGCGGCGTGGCGAGCGCCACCCAGGCGGCGTAGGTGGCGGTCACCCGCGCAGGCTCCGCAGCTCGTCGACATCCAGGTCGACGCGGGCGCGAGACAGCGCGACGATCAGCCCGAGGCCGACGACGACCTCGGCTGCCGCGACGCCCATCACCACCAGCGCGAAGACCTGGCCGTCGTTGCCGCCCGCGTAGCGCGACGCGGCGATCAGGAGCAGGTTGCCCGCGTTCAGCATGATCTCGATCGAGAGCAGGATCACGAGCGGGCTGCGGCGCAGCATCACGCCCACGAGCCCGACCGCGAAGAGCGCGGCGGACAGCATGATCCAGCTCGACAGCCCTGGACTCACGGGGCGACCCTCTCGCGCGCCGGGTCGCTCTCCTCGGCCAGGTCCTTTGTCGCATGTGCCGGATTGCCGCCGTCGGGGCCGAGCCGCGCGGCCCCGAGCACGACCCCGGCGACCGCGCCGATCAGGAGCACGATCGAGACGAGCTCGAATCCCATCTGGTAGTTCGTGAGGAACACCTCGCCGACGCGCGCGGGCGATCCGAAGCTGTCGCTGACCGTCGCCGGCGTCCCGAGGATGCCGCTCGAGCTCGAGACCGCGATCACCGTCTCGAGCAGGATCGCCAGTCCAGCGCCGATCGCGAACGCTGCGCCGAGACTTCCCTTGCGTAGCTCGAGGTCCGCGCGGTCGCCGAGGTAGGCGATCACGAACAGGAACATGATCATCACCGCGCCGGCGTACACGAGCACCTGCGCAGCGGCGAGGAAGTCGGCCTGCAGCACCAGGAACAACGTGGCCAGAGCGGCGAGGTGCAAGATCAGGGTGAGTGCCGCGAGGAACGGGTTGCGCTGCGAGACGACGCCGATCGCCGAGCCGAGCGCCACCGCTCCCGCGATGTAGAAGATCACCGCGGTCACGACTTGGGCACCTTGCTCGCGTTGTCGGCGAACACCCGGTACATGCCGAGCACGCCGTCCGAGTCCGTCTCCTGCGCGCCCCGGTCGAACTCCTCAGGCTCGCGTGCCGGGGTGCGACGAATCGGCGGTTCGAGCAGCATCTCCTTGGTGTAGATCAGCGCATCGCGCGAGATCTCGGAGAGCTCGTAGTCGTTGCCGAGCGTGATCGCGTCGAACGGGCACGCGATCTCGCAGTACCCGCAGAAGATGCAGCGCGCCATGTTGATCTCGTAGATGCGCGCGTAGCGTTCGCCCGGCGAGACGCGGTGCTGCGGATCGTTCTCGTCGGCGACGACACGGATGCAGTCGGCCGGACACGCTGCGGCACACAGCGAGCAGCCGATGCACTTCTCGAGGCCGTTGTCGTGGCGGTGCAGGCGGTGCCGGCCGCGGAAGCGCGGGTACACGGGTCGCTTGTACTCCGGGTACTGCTCCGTGACCGGCTTGCGGAACAGGTGCCGGAGCGTGACGGCGAAGCCCTTGGCAGGATCGAGGGGGGTGCGCATCAGATCGTCCTAGGAGAGCGCCACCCACGCGGCCGTAGCCACGAGGTTCAGCGTCGCGATGGGCAGCAGGACCTTCCAGCCGAACTTCATGAGGCGGTCGTAGCGCAGCCGCGGCAGGGTTGCGCGGATCCAGATGAACACGAACAGGATGGCCAGCATCTTGATCAGCATCCAGATCGGCCCGGGCAGCCACGGCCCGCGCCAACCGCCGAGGAACAGCACCGCGCCGAGCGCCGACAGCGTGATCGCCTCGACGAACTCGGCGTTCGCGAACATGGCGTAGCGCAGCCCGCCGTACTCCGTGTGGAAGCCGGCGACGATCTCGCCGTCCGCCTCGGCGAGGTCG
The DNA here is from genome assembly GCA_963717155.1 of uncultured Actinomycetes bacterium. Taxonomy (GTDB): domain Bacteria; phylum Actinomycetota; class Thermoleophilia; order Gaiellales; family JALYLC01. The sequence goes on along the minus strand of OY970326.1, from coordinate 4,054,122 downwards.
AAGGGCGGCCGGTTGCTCTCGGCCAGCGCGGCGATGAAGAAGATCACGAAACCGACGATCTGCGGGCCGATGTACCAGTAGTCGTCCTGGGCCTCGACGATGCCGATCAGCGACAGCGTGCCCGCCTGCATCACGACGCCCAGGATCGACATCGTGAACGCGACCTCGTAGCTCACGAGCTGGGCGACGGCGCGCAGGCCGCCGAGCAGCGAGTACTTGCTGCCGGACGCCCAGCCGCCGATCAGCATGCCGTAGAAGCCCATCGAGCCGATGGCGGCGATGTACAGGATGGCGACGTTCGAGTCGCCGATGTACAGGAACATCTTCCAGTCGGTGCCGGGGATCGTCGCCTCGTCTCCGAACGGGATCACGGCGAATGCGGCGATCGCGGCGAACAGCGAGATGAACGGCGCGATCAGGTACAGGCGCTCTCGCGCGCCCGAGGGCACCGCGTGCTGCTTCTGCGCGAGCTTGCCGAGGTCGGCGATCGGCTGCAGGAGGCCGATCGGCCCGACGCGGTTCGGCCCGTGCCGTACCTGGAGCCGTCCGATCAGCTTCCGCTCGGTCACGGTCATGATCGCGAAGAAGCCCATCAGCAGGTTGACCAGGGCGAACGCCTTGATGGTCGCGACGATGAAGCCGTCGGGCATGCCTAGCCCTCTGCCTCGACCGTGGCGCCGCCGGAGACCGGCGGGCCCGTCCACGGCACGCGAACGGCGCCGGTCAGCTGTGTCCGCGAGATCGCGAGCGGCCCGGCAGTACGGCCACCGGCATGCGCGACGACCACCTGCTGGCCCTCGACGAGTCCGAGCCGGATGGCATCGGCGCTCGCGAGCACGATCTCGTCCGGCTTCAGGAAGCGGAGGCGCTCGGCGCGGTCGACGGCGGGCCCCGAGATGAGCGGCCGGTAGGCGACGATCCTCAGCGAAGCGGGCTCCGACCTGGCCTTCTTGCCGCGTGCGAGGCTGCTCGAGCCCTTCGCCCGCACACGCGGCGGCGGGCTCGGCGCCGCGGTCGCCTCCCAGCCGGGGAAGCGCTCTGGCTCCGCGGCGGCGAGGCGGCGGTGGACGGCCGGAGCGTGGGTCGGCCGCGGTGCGTCGAGCTGGCGACCCAGCTCGCCCAGCAGCGCGAGCTCCGAGACGACGCCCGTCGGAGGCGGGAGCGTCGGGCGAAGCCGCTGCACGCGCCCCTCGAGGTTCGTCGTCGAACCCTCCTTCTCGAGCGTCGCCGTGGCGGGCAGGATCACGTGGGCCCAACCGGTCGCCTCGTTCGGGAACAGCGTCGACACGACGACCGACTCGGCGCGCTGCAGCGCGTTGCGCCAGCGCTCGGCGTGCGGCCCGCGCGACATCGGATCGGCGTCGCCGAGCAGCACCAGCATCTTGAGCTCGCCGCGCTCGGCGCGGTCGAGGACCTCGCCCGGATCGTCGCGGAAGCCGGCTGCGCGAACACCGAGCTCGTTCGGCGCCTCGGGCAGCGGCAGCACGCCACCGCCCTTGTCCGCGAGCCCGCCCTTCGACGCGATCCACGCGACCAGCTGCAGCGGCTGCGGATCGGTGACGAGCAGCACCGGGCGCTCAGCACCGGCCAGCCGGTCGACGATCGCGTCGGCGCTGTCGACGAGGATGCCGGGCGCCGCCTCGATGCGCTCGCTCGCGAGCAGGTCGAGCTGCGTCCCGCCCGCGCCGACCAGCACGAGGCGCGCGCCGCGGCGAATCGCCTTGCGGATGCGCAGCTCGATCACGCCGGCGAGATCGCGCGGCTCGCGGTCGCCGGCGATCACGATCAGGTCGGCCGCGTCGAGGTCGGCGATCGTCGCGCGGTAGGGGTCGAGCAGCTCCCATGGCCGGCCGCTGCCGACGAGCGCGCCGCCGCCGGCGGCCTCCACGACCTCGCGCCAGGCGAATGCCTCCTCGTTCGACTGCTCGCCGGACGCGACCACCGCGACCGACGCCGGCCCGTAGAGGTTCGCGTAGTGGCGCAGCCTGCGTGCGACGGTCTCGGCCGCGGCCTCCCACGTCACCTCGTCCAGCCCGCGATCGCCTCGCGCGAGCGGGGCGGAATAGCGGTCATCCGCTCGCACGTGCTCGAACGCGAAGCGCCCCTTGTCGCAGAGCCAACCCTCGTCGACGTCGGGCCTGTCGCGCGACAGCACGCGCCGTACCCGGTCCTCGCGCATGGTCGCCCAGGTGTTGCACCCGGTCGGACAGAGGCCGCACACCGTCGGGACGTTGTCGATCTCCCAGGGCCGCGCCTTGAAGCGGTAGCCCGTCGTCGTGAGCGCGCCGACCGGGCAGAGCTCGGTCACGTTCCCGCTGAACGGGCTCGCGTACGGGCGCTCCTCGAAGGTCGCGATGATCGACTGCGACCCGCGCTCGCGCGCGATCAGGAGCTCGTCCTCGGCGACGTCCGCGGAGAACCGCGTGCAGCGGTAGCAGAGGATGCAGCGCTCACGGTCGAGCGCGATCAGCGGCGAGACCGGTACCGGCTTCTCGTACGTGCGCTTCGGCAGCACGAAGCGCGTGTTGCCCGGTCCGTACCTGAAGGTCAGGTCCTGCAGTGGGCACTCGCCGCCCTTGTCGCAGACCGGGCAGTCGAGCGGGTGGTTGATCAGCAGGAACTCGAGCACTGCCCGCTGCGCATCGGATGCGCGCTCGTTGCGCGTGTGCACCTTCATGCCGTCGGCCGCGGTCATGGTGCACGCCGCCTGCAGCTTCGGCATTCCCTCGACCTCGACGAGGCACATCCGGCACGCGCCCACCGCGGGGCCGAGCCGGGGCTCGTAACAGAAGATCGGGATCTCGACGCCGTTCGCAGCTGCCGCGAGGACGAGCGGGGTGCCCTTCGGCACGACGACCTCGCGTCCGTCGACCTCGAGGCTGACGGTGTCGACCTCGGTCGCGCTCACGAGGCCGCCACCAGGGGCAGCAGGCGCCTGGGGCTCGGGTACAGCGACCGCAGGCTCGACTCCGGACATGTGCAGCCGCCCTGGCGCACGTGCTCGTCGAACTCCTCGCGGAAGCGGTTGACGAACGCGCGCGTCGTCATCGCGATCGAGTCGCCGAGGGGGCACAGGCAGTGACCCTCGATGTTGTCCGAGAGCCGGAGCAGCAGCGGCACCTCATCGGGGTGTGCGATGCCCTCCTCGATGCGGCGCAGGGTCTCGACGACCCACGGCGCGCCCTCGCGGCACGGCGTGCACTTCCCACAGCTCTCATGGTGGTAGAACTCCTCCGTACGCAGGGCAATCTGCACCATGCACGTGCGGTCGTCCATCACGATCACGGCGCCCGAGCCTGCCATCGTGCCGGCTGCTGCGAGCGCTTCCATCGAGAGCTGCAGGTCGAGCCCTTCGGGGCCGAGCACCGGCGCCGACGCGCCTCCGGGGATGATCGCCTTGAGCGCTCGGCCCTCCGCGATGCCGCCGCCGCAGTCCTCGATGAGGTGCCGCAGGGTGGCTGACAACGGCAGCTCGTAGTTCCCGGGATTGACGACGTGTCCCGAGAGCGAGAGGAGGCGCGTGCCCTTGCTCTGCTCGGTGCCGAGCTCGGCGTACTTCTCGGCGCCGAGGCGAAGGATCGTGGGGACGGTTCCGAGCGTCTCCACGTTGTTCAGCAGGGTCGGTCGCCTGAACGCGCCGGAGACGGCCGGGAACGGCGGCTTGGTCGTCGGCTGGCCGCGCTCGCCGTTCAGCGACGACAGCAGTGCGGTCTCCTCGCCGCAGATGTAGGCGCCGGCGCCGCGGTGCAGGACGATCTCGAGCTTGTAACCCGATCCGTACAGCTCGCGGCCGACGAGGCCCCGCTCGCGGGCCTGCTGCAGCGCGGCGCGCAGCACCTCGTACTCGGCCAGGTACTCGCCGCGGATGTAGACGAAGGCCGCCGCGGCGCGCGTCGCGTAGCCCATGATCAGGATGCCCTCGAGCAACGCGTGCGGGTTGCGCAGCAGCAGCTCGCGATCCTTGAACGTTCCCGGCTCGGACTCGTCGGCGTTCACGACGATGTAGCGCGGCTCGGCGGGTGCGAGGAAGCTCGCCTTGCGGCCGGCGGGGAACCCGGCACCGCCGCGTCCCCGCAGGCCCGAGGCCGACACGGCCTCGACGATCTGCTCGCCCGTCATCGTCTCGACGGCTCGCTTGAGCTGCGCGTAGCCGCCGTGCTGCTCGTAGTCGGCGAGATCGCGGCGATCGCCGTCGAACGGCAGCAGGAGCGCGCCCTCGGTGGAGGATCCGGTGCGGTAGATCGGGCCCTTCACGACGTAGCCGTTCGCGTCCTCAGCCATGCTGCACCCTCGGTCGCGCACGTACGTCAGCCACCAGGGCGGCGGCGTCCTCGGGACGGAAGCGCTCGTGGAACCGTTCGTCCACCGCGACGACCGGTGCCCAGCCGCAGCCGCCGAGGCACTCGACCTTCCGCAGCGTGATCGTGCCGTCCGCCGTCGTCTCGCCCTGCTGGATGCCGAGGGCGTCCTCGAGGGCGTCCATCACGTCGCCGGCGCCGCACAGCGCGCACGACAGGTTCGTACAGACCTCGATGACGTGCGCGCCGACCGGCTCGAGGTAGAACATGTCGTAGAACGAGGCGACCGACTGGCAGAACGCCGGCGAGTAGTCGATCGCGTCGGCCACCGCGTCGAGCGCCTCGGGCGAGAGCCAGCCGTAGTGCTCCTGCGCGAGCCGCAGGGCGGGAAGGATCGCGGCGCGGCGGCTCGGATACTTCGCGATCTCGGCCTGCACGGCGGCGAAGAGGGCGGGGTCGCTCACCGGTCGCAGTCCCCCATGTTCGGGTCGAGCGAGGCGAGGATCGCGATCAGGTCGGCGATCAGCACTCCCTTGGTGAGCGGCGCCACCGACTGCAGCATCGCGAGGCTGGCCGAGCGGAAGTGCACGCGCCAGGGCCGTGCGGTTCCATCCGCCACCAGGTTGCAGCCGAGCTCGCCACGCGGCCCCTCCACGGCCACGTAGACCTCGCCCGCGGGTACCGGGAAGCCCTCGGTCACCAGCTTGAAGTGGTGGATGAGCGACTCCATCGAGGTGTGCAGCTCGTGCCTCGGCGGCAGGACCACCTTGCGATCGTCGGCGATCCACGGGCCCTCGGGCAGGCCGTCGAGGATGCGCTCGATCAGGTCGACCGACTGCCGCATCTCGTCGATGCGGATCATGTAGCGGTCGTACGTGTCGCCGTTGTGGCGCAGCCGGGTCTCGACCCCGAGCTCGCGGTAGGCGCCGTAGGGCTCGTGCACGCGGAGGTCCCAGTCGACGCCGGAGGCGCGTACGTTCGGTCCCGTCAGGCCCATCCTGCGCGCGAAGTCGGGAGTGACGATGCCGATCCCGCGCGTCCGATCGATGAAGATCGGGTTCGCGCCGATCATGCCCTCGTAGTCGTCGAGCCGCTTGCGCATGTAGGCGACGAACTTGCGCGCCTCGCCGTCGAACCCCGCCGGCAGGTCCTCGGCGACCCCGCCGACCTGGGCGTAGCGCGAGTGCATGCGCACGCCGGTGGCGAGCTCGAAGAGGTCGAGCACGTGGTCGCGCTCGCGGAAGCAGTAGAAGAGGAGGCCGATGCCGCCGAGGTCGATCGAGCCGGTGCCGAGGAAGATCAGGTGGTTGTGCAGGCGCTGCAGCTCGGTGAAGAGCGCCCGGATCCACTCGCCGCGGCGCGGCACCTCGAGGCCGAGCAGCTTCTCGACGCCCATCACGTACACGAGCTCGTTGCAGAAGAACGCGTTGTAGTCGGCCCGGGGCGCGTACGTGATCGCCTTCCAGTACGACTTGTGCTCCATGTTCTTCTCGATGCCGGTGTGCACGTAGCCGAGCTCGTTGTGCAATCCGACGACGGTCTCGCCGTCGAGCGTGACGACGAGGCGGAGCACGCCGTGGGTCGAGGGATGGTTCGGCCCGAGGCTGATCTCCATGAGATCCGGGTTGTCCGTCGGCGGCGTCAGGACCGAAGGCGTCGGCCACAGCACCTCTGCGGGCGCGGAGCGGGCGTGCGTGCGGTCGAGCGTCGCCACGTCAGACCGCGTCGGAGAACTGCACGGGCTCTCCTCCGATGGGGTAGTCCTTGCGGTGCGGATGGCCGTCCCAGCCCTCGGGCAGGAAGATGCGCTCGAGGTTCGGATGCCCGGCGAACGAGATGCCCATGAGATCGAACGCCTCGCGCTCGAGATAGTCGGCGCTCGGGAAGACCTGGACGGCGCTCGGCACGGGTTCGCCATCCTCGACCCAGGTACGCACGCGCAGCCGGCGCACCGGCGTGAGCTCGCGTGCGAGCAGCTGGTAGGAGATCGCGAAGCGGCGAGGGCCGAGCGCCCGCGGCACGCTGCCGAGGCCGCCGCTGCCCGCCAGGTTCATGTCCTGGTCGACGACCGCCTGTGCCGGCGCGCTCCAGTAGCCCGCGACCGAGCCGCCGAACCCGAGGTGATCGGTTGCTGCGAGGTCGCACAGGAAGTCGTACCCCGCGTCGATCGCGCGCGCGAGCACGGCGGGGACGTCGGCCGGCTCGACGTCGAGGGTGATCTCTCCGAGCGCCTCGCTCACATGCGCCCCGTCGAACGCACCAGCCAGGAGCTCCGCGTCGGCGCGTGTCGGGTGAGCGTCGCTCACGCGCGCGACCGCTGCTGCTCGTGGGCGGGAGGGATGCCCGCCTTGATCTTCTTCTGCAGGGTCAGGATGCCCTCGATCACGGCCTCGGGGCGAGGCGGGCAGCCGGGCACGTAGACGTCGACCGGGACGATCTTGTCGACGCCCTGGAGGATCGCGTAGTTCGCGAACATGCCGCCCGTCGACGAGCACGCGCCCATCGCGAGCACCCATTTCGGCTCGAGCATCTGCTCGTAGAGCTGTCGGATCGGCGCGGCCATGCGATGCGACACGCGCCCGGAGACGATCATCAGGTCGGACTGCCGCGGGGTCGCACGGATCACCTCGGCGCCGAAGCGGCCGATGTCGTAGCGCGGCGTCACGAGGGCGATCATCTCCATGGCGCAGCACGCGAGGCCGAAGCCGAACGGCCAGATCGAGTTCGAGGACGCCCAGGCGAGCGCCTTCTCGAGCGTCGTCGTCATCGCCACGTTCTCGATCTGCGTCGCGTGGAGCGCGCTCGCCGGCGCACCGCGAGGGACTACTTCCACTCGAGCGCCCCCTTTCGCCAGATGTAGACGTAGCCGACGCCGAGGAGGGCGACGAACAACACGAGCTCGGCCAGGCCGAACAGCTGGAGCTTTCGCATGAGCACCGCGAGCGGCGCCAGGAACACCATCTCGATGTCGAAGACGATGAACATCATGGCCGTGAGGTAGTACGAGATCGAGAACCGCGACGGCTGGTACGCAGCGACGGCGACGCCGGACTCGAACGGCATCGTCTTGGCGTGTCCGACGCGCTTTCCGCGGCGGCCGACGAAGATCGACGCCAGCAGCAGCGACGTGGCGATTGCCGCGGCGAACAGGACGAACATGAGAATCGCGGCCCAATCCCCAAGCACGCGGAGCCTGCTCCTTCGCTCGAACGGGCGGACGGCGGCGACGATAGCACACAAATGGCCCCGTTCACGCTGCGCGCCGTCGCGCACGAAACCGCTCCATGAGCGAGTTTTCCGTGTTCAGACCGATCGTCACAAAGTCACCGGTCTCGCACCCTGACGCAACGTCAATCCACTGGTACGATTCGACCATGATCAGCCTGTCCGAACGGGCGGCCGAGAAGGTCCGCGAGCTGCTGGCCGAGGAGGCCGATGCCGAGACGCTGCGCGTCGCCGTGCAGGGCGGCGGCTGCTCGGGGTTCCAGTACGCGCTCGGCTTCGACGGCGCCCCTCAGGCAGGCGACGAGATCGCCGAGCAGTACGGCGTCACGATCATCGTCGACCGTTTCAGCCTTCCGTACCTCGAGGGTGCCAGCGTCGACTACGTCGACGGGCTGATGGGCCAGGGCTTCACGGTCGAGAACCCGAACGCGTCGGCATCGTGCGGCTGCGGCCAGAGCTTCCAGGCCGAGGGTGGCGAGGTGCCCGCGGGCGCCGGCGGCTGCGGTTCCGGCTGCAGCCACTGATCTCGGCGCTCTACCACGACCCTCTACTAGCCTCCGGGCGATGAGCAACGCGAGCCTCAACGGTCGCCACGCCGACGTGGTCGACGTGACGATCATCGGTGCGGGCCCGGCCGGCCTCGCCGCCGCGTACTACGTCGGCCACCGTGAGGCCTCGTGTCGCATCGTCGAGAGCCTCGAGCAGCTCGGGGGCCAGGTCGCCGCCGTGTACCCCGAGAAGCACATCTTCGACATCGCGGGGTTCCCGAAGATCAACGGCCAGGAGTACGTCGACCGGATGGTCGAGCAGGGGCTGCAGTACGACCCCGACGTGCATCTGGGCGAGGACGTTCGCGGACTCGAGCGCATCGACCTCGACGGCGAGGAGCTGTGGCGCCTGACGACCGACAAGGGCGGCGACTACCTCACGCGCACGCTGATCATCACCGCCGGTCACGGCGCATTCGAGCCGCGCACGCTGCCGATCGCCGGTCTCGAGGCATGGCGCGGCAGGGGTCTCCACTACTTCGTGACCCGCAAGGCCGAGTTCGAGGGCTGCCGCTGCGTGATCGTCGGAGGCGGCGACTCGGCGCTCGACTGGACGGTCAACCTGCAGGACACGGCGTCCGGCCCGATCCATCTCGTCCACCGCCGCGACCGCTTCCGCGGCCTCGAGTCGTCCCAGACCGAGGTCCGGCGGCTGGCCGACGAGGGCCGTGCGCGCATCCTGACCCCCTACGAGGTGCGTGCGATCCACGGGGTCGAGCGGATCGAGGCCGTCGACATCGAGCACGCCGACACCGGCGAGGTCGAGCGGGTCGACTGCGACGCGCTGATCCTCCAGCTCGGCTTCATCTCGCGCCTCGGCGCCATTGCGGAGTGGGGCCTCGAGGTGGTCGGCAAGAAGCAGGTCCGCGTCGACCCGACGACCTTCGAGACCGCCCTGCCGAACGTGTTCGCCGCCGGCGACGTGGCGCACTACGAGGGGAAGATCACGCTCATCACGATCGGCCTCGGCGAGGCCGCGATCGCTGCGAACCAGTGCGTCGCGCGCGCTCGCGGCGTCAAGGTGCAGCCCGCGTACTCCACCGAGTAGGCGGGCACCGGCCCGCGCCACGGGCTACGTCGTCTTCGTGTTCGCCGGCTTCTTCGCGGGCTTCTTCGCCGGCTTCTTCGGGCCGTCCGAGATCGTGACGGTGACCTTGGTGCCGTTGGGCACCGTCAGGCCGGCCTTGGGCGCCTGCGCCTTGACGTGGTTCTTCTTCACCTTCGACGAGATCTCGTGCACCTGCGTGCCGAGCACGCAGCCGTTCTTGCGAAAGCTGTCGCTTGCCTGGGGAATGGTCATGCCGAGCGTGCGCGGCACGACGCAGGGCAGCGTGAGGCTCGTCTGCACCGCCGCGGCGGATGCGGTCACCTCGGCGGTCGTCGTGCCCCACACGTACGCCAGCCCGAGCGTCAGGTTGCCGGTCGCGGGCACGGTACGCACCTCCTTGACCCACAGGGAGGAGCTGCTTCGGAAGGCCATGGCCTCGGGCGCGAGCTGTACGAGCGCCGCGCCCTGCGAGTGCTTCGTGTCGTTGTCGCTCGCCGACGCGTACTTGACGAGGTAGCTGAACGGCGACGTCGCGGACGGCGAGACGAGGTTGCCCACGTCGTACAGCACCCAGTTCTTCGTGAGCCACGGGAACCAGAACGCGGCGCCGCTGATCGATCCGTTCTCGTAGGTGGCGCTGAGCTTGTGGGCGTGGCCGTCCGTGGTCGTCCACGTGTCGATGACCGACGCGAGCCGGCCGTCGCGACCCTGCGTGATCGTTCGGTCGAGCTTCACGCCGGCCGGGGTGAAGCTCGTGCACGTCGCCGGGGTCGCGGGCCACGTGGTCTGATCGGGCGCGCACTTGACGATGACCTCGGACTCGCGAATCGTCAGGTTGCCCGTTGCCGGGTCGGTGCTCACGGCGAGGGCCAGGGGACTGAGGCCCGGGAGGTTGGCGCTGCCCGTGAAGAGCGAGGCCGCTCCCTCGGAGGCAAAGGCGTTCACCCCGTCGACCTGGATCGCGGACTGCGCGCCGATCGTGTTCGCGAGTCGCGCGGCGCAGGCGAAGACATCGGTCGAGACCGTGAATGTCGCGGAGAACGTGGCCGAGCCCTGGACGCCGCAGCTGCCGATCGACGAGTAGACGCCCCGGCCGGTCAGCTGGGGCGCGCGAACCCGGTAGTCGACGACTGCGCCGTTGGAGGGGCCGCCCTTGACGGGGATCAGCCGAACGTCGCCGATGAGCAGGCGCGGCCCGACGAACGCGGCGGTCGGCTTGCCGCCCGCCGGCACGGCGCGCAGCACGCACGACTGACCGCCGAGCTTCGCCATGTTGACGGCCGAGATCGTGGTCGAGAAGACACCGCTCGCGTTCGGCGTGACGCCGGCCTTCATGACCATTGCGATCGTGCCGTCACAGCGCAGGTCGACCTTGTCGGTCTTGCCGTTCGACGTGCCCGTGACGGCCAGCCCCGACGCGCCGGTCGCGGGATACGTGATGTAGGACGGGTCTGCCGGCAGCGTGATCTTCGTCGCCGTGGGAGCGGCGACGGCGGGCCCGGCGAGCGCGCACGCGGCTCCCATGGCACACAGCGCGACGACGGTGGTTCGAGTTCGCATTGCGCGTTAGTACCGGATTTTCCGGCCTCGTGGCGCCGCTCCGTCGCGATTCGAACCAGATCCGAACAGATCGTTAAGAAGGTTGGCGGTCGACCCGGCGCGCGAGTGACTCCACCGCGCGCATGCCCTCGTCGCCGAGGTCGATGCTGAACTCGTTGACGTAGAGCGCGATGTGACGGTCGCAGACCTCGTCGGAGAGCTCCTGCGAGTGCGCTCGCACGTAGCCCCGGCTCGCCTCCGGATGGGCGAACGCGTACTCGACCGAGGCGCGCAGCGTCGACTCGGCTGCCTCGACGACGGCCGGATCGAGGTCGGCTCGCGCGCCGATCACTGCGAGCGGCACCGGCAGGCCGGTCTCGGCCTCCCACCACTCGCCCAGATCGGCGACGCGGACGAGGCCGTGCTCCTCGTACGTGAACCGGCTCTCGTGGATGATGAGTCCGGCGTCGACCTCTCCCGTCGCAACCGCCTGGAGAATGCGGTCGTAGCGCAGCTCGACGATCTCTCCCAGCTCCGGCGCTGCGAGCCGAAGCAGCAGGAACGCCGTCGTGTCGAGCCCCGGCACCGCGAAGCGGCCCGCGACGGCAGCGGCCAGCGTTGCAGGCTCCCGCGCGACGACCAGGGGCCCGACGCCGTGCCCGAGCGCGGCGCCGGCTCGCAGCGGCCGGTAGCGATCACCCAGCCCCGCGAGGGCGCCGACGCTGAGCTTGGTCAGCGCGAGCTCGCTGCTGCGGGCAGCCCGGTTCAGATCCTCGATGTCGCGCAGGGTCGGCTGCACCCGCAGGTCGCCGCCGACGAGCTCGTGCACGACCGCGTGGAACGCGAACGTGTCGTTCGGGCAGGGCGAGAAGCCGAACGTCAGCTCGTGCACGCCGCCGCCACCTCCCTCGCCAGGCCTGGAATCGCCTCGTGGAGGACCGCGAACGCGTCGGCGAACCGCCAGCGCGCACGATCCTGCTCCTCCACCTCGTTCGACACCACCCGCACCTCGACGGCGGGCACTCCGGCGGACTCGGCGGCGCGCAACACGCCGTAGCCCTCCATCGCCTCGACATCGGCATCGGAGCCGCCGCCGACGTGGCCGCTCGTCGCGATCGGACGCACGAGCGCCGTGGGGATCGCCCGACGCGCAGCCTCGACGAGCGCGGGGTCGGGCCACGCGACGGGAGCCGGCAGCGTGCGGAGGCGGTGGTCGCTGTAGCGCGACTCGCTCCCGATGATCACGGTGAGCAGGGGAACGCCGGCTGCGTGACGCGCGCCCGCGATACCGACGTGCAGGACCGCCTGCACGCTCGCGGCGGCGAGCGCGGCCCGGGTGGCGAGAGCCGCATCGACCGGGCCGAGCCCGCATGCGAGCCCGCGTGTGCCGGGAACCTCGACGAGCTCCTGGGCGGTCGCTGCGACGAGCAGGATCACGGGCGGAGAATAGGGGCCCGCCGCGCGGCTCTACGATTCGGGGTGCGCGTTCCCCAAACTCACACCGTCGAGGAAGACCCCATGAGCGAGCTGTACGGCCCCGAGACACGCAAGGCGATTGCCAACTTCCCCGTCTCCGGCCGTGGCATCCCGGTACGGCTCGTGCACTGGCTCGGTCGCATCAAGGCGGCTGCTGCGCGCGTGAACGCCGATCTCGGCCTGCTCGACCGCGACCTCGCCGAGCGGATCGCGCGAGCCGGCGACGCGGTCGCACGAGGCGAGCACGACGACCAGTTCCCGATCGACGTGTTCCAGACGGGCTCCGGCACGTCGTCGAACACGAACGCGAACGAGGTCATCGCGACGCTGGCCGGCGGCGGGGCGCATCCGAACGACCACGTGAACCTCGGCCAGAGCTCGAACGACGTGTTCCCGTCGGCCGTCCATCTCGCCGCACTCGACCTCGCGACGCACGATCTGCTCCCGGCTCTCGAGCGGCTGCACGCATCCCTCGACGCGAAGGCGTCCGAGTTCGCCGACGTCGTCAAGGCCGGCCGCACCCACCTGATGGACGCGGTGCCCGTGACGATGGGGCAGGAGTTCGGCGGCTACGCGGCGCAGATCGCGCTCGGCCGCGATCGCGTCGCGGGCGTGCTCGAGCGGCTCGGCCAGATCCCGCTCGGCGGAACGGCCACCGGAACCGGTCTCAACACGCATCCCGAGTTCGCGGCGCGCGTTCGTGAGCGGCTGACGGCGGACACGGGCCTCGTCATCGCGGCGCCGCTCGATCGCTTCGAGGCGCAGGCGAACCGCGATGCGCTCGTCGAGACGTCGGGCGCCCTCAAGGTCGTGGCCGTGTCGCTCACGAAGATCGCGAACGACCTGCGCTGGATGGGCTCGGGGCCGCGCGCCGGGCTCGGCGAGCTGTTCCTCCCCGAGCTGCAGAAGGGCAGCTCGATCATGCCCGGCAAGGTCAATCCGGTGATTCCCGAGGTCTGCACGCAGGTCGCCGCCCAGGTGATCGGCAACGACACTGCGGTCACGATCGGCGGCATGTCCGGCGCGTTCGAGCTGAACGTGTACGTCCCGATGATCGCGCGCAACGTGCTCGAGTCGATCGAGCTTCTGACCGCGGCGACCACGCTCCTGGCCGAGAAGTGCGTCGACGGCCTCGAGGCGAACCGCGAGCAGGCCGAGCGCTACGGCGAGGCGACGCTCGCGATGGCGACGGCCCTGAACCCGTACATCGGATACGACCGCGCGACGGCGATCGTGAACGACGCGGTCGCGTCAGGCCGCTCGCTGCGCGAGGTCGCGCGCGAGCACGGCGTCGAGGACTCGGTGCTCGACGAGGCGCTCGACCTGCGCGCGATGGCGCTGGGGAACCAGGCGGTCCGGGACTAGGAGTCTGTCGACCCCAGTCCTCCGGCGACCCGGATCCCGCTCAGCACAGGTCCGGTCTCCGGAGAGCGCTAGCTGAGCGGGCACCGGGGCTTCGCAGGGACGCCGGCCGGCTCTCGAACAGGCCACCAGCCTGCCCATCGAGCCAACCGACGCCCCCGCTCGCTCCGAGAACCCCGAGCATCCACGCCGGTCCTTCGACAGCCTCCTAGAGCGTCACGACGCGGCTCTCGCCGCTCGCGGCCAGCCGCTGCTCGTCCGCGCGATAGCTCGAGCGCACGAGCGGGCCCGAGAACACCGATCCGAAGCCCATCGCCTCGCCCTCCTCGCGGAAGCGGCGGAAGCTCGCGAGCGGGACCCAGCGGTCGAGCGCGAGATGGCGCGCGCTCGGCTGCAGGTACTGACCGATCGTCACCACGTCGACGTCGTGTGCGCGGAGGTCGCGCATCGTCTCGATGATCTCGTCGTCGGTCTCGCCCATGCCGGCGACGATCCCCGACTTGGTCAGCAACGGGGGCCGGTCGGGAAAGCGCTCCTCCCACATCTCACGCGCGCGGCGCAGCAGCGAGAGCGCCCGCTCGTAGTCGCCCTTGATGCGCACGCGCGGCTGGATGCGCCGGCAGGTCTCGATGTTGTGGTTGAACACGTCGGGACCCGCCTCGAGCAACGTCCCGAGCGCCTCCTCCTCGCAGCCGAGGAAGTCGGGCGTCAGCACCTCGACGGTCGCATCGGGCAGCTTGCGCCGCAGCGCGAGCACGGTCCTGGCCCAGTGCTCCGCTCCACGATCCGGCAGATCGTCGCGGTCGACCGAGGTCACGACGACGTGGCTCAGGCCCATGCGCGCGGCGGCCGAGGCGACCTTGCCCGGCTCGAGCGGGTCGAGGGGATCGCCGTGCTTGCCCGAGAGGACGGCGCAGTAGCGGCAGGCGCGCGTGCAGGTGTCTCCCATGATCTGGAACGTCGCGGTGCCGCGGCCGAAGCACTCGCCGATGTTCGGGCAGCGAGCCTCCTCGCACACCGAGTGCAGGCCGTCGCCCCGCAGGATCCCCTCGAGCTCGGCGTACCGCGATCCGGGCGAGGGCATGCGTACGCGCATCCACGCCGGGCGCTCGTGGGCGAGGGCTCCCCATGCCATGGCTACCGGACCGACTCGATCAGCTCGAAGAGGTTTCCGTCCGGGTCGACGAAGCCGACGAAGCGACCCTCGTCCGAGTCCTTGACCTCGCTGAACAGCTTGACGCCGCGCGAGACGATCCCGCCGAGGAAGCTGTCGAAGCTGTCCGTCTCGAGGCGCACGAGCACGCCCGCCTCCTCGTAGAACTCACGCGAGAGCCGGCGCCGGCGCGCGCCGCCGTCGACGCGCAGCTCTACCTCGTCGAGCCTCGCCCAGAACCCGTCCTCGTCCTCGACGAGCGTCAGCCCGAGCTGCTCGCCGTAGAAGCGCCGGCTCGCACCGATGTCGGATGCGAAGACCGTGATGCCGCCGCGCAGCGCCACTACGCGGCTTCCGCGGGCAGAGCGGCAAGGTCGAGCTCGAGCACCTCGGCGAGTCGCCGCAGCACGGGGTCGCGAGCCTCGGCCACGCTGAACGGCCGTCCGAGCTCTGCCGAGACCGAGCTGAACGGCACCTCGAGCCCGCACGCGTGGAACCGGCCGAACGCCGAGAGGTCGCAGTCGACGTTCAGCGCGAAGCCGTGACGCACGATCCAGCCCTGCGCGCGGATCCCGATCGACGCGATCTTGCCGCCGGGCGCGTACACGCCGACCCACTCGGGGCCTTCGCGCGTCGTCGCCTCGATCCCCAGATCGCCGAGCGCGAGCACGAGCGACTGCTCGAGGTCGTGTGCGTAGCGCCGCAGGTCCTTGCCATGCTCGCGCAGATCGAGAATCGGGTACCCGACGAGCTGGCCGGGCCCGTGCCAGGTCGAGCGGCCGCCGCGGTCGGTCTCGTAGATCTCCCAGCCGAGGCGCGCGTAGCCGTCGCGGCCGAGCGGCAGCTCCGCCTCGTCGCTCGAGGGTCCGAGCGTCAACGTCGCAGGGTGCTCGCACAGCACGATCGTGTCGGGAATCGCGCTCTGCGATCGGGCGGCGGCGAGGTTCCGCTGGAGCGCATCGGCCTCGCCGTAGGCGAGCGGGGTGCCGAGCAGGTCGTACACGTAGGCCGGCGTCGAGGGCACCTGGGCATTCTGCCCGACACGCCTGATTTGCGGATCGATCCACGAGATGTGCTCTAAGGTGGGAACCGGTGCCCCGCGTTCGCCTCATGCTCTTCGTGACCAGCCTGCTCCTGGCCCTCGCGCTCCCGGTCTCGGCCTCCGCGAGCTGCTCGAGCGACATCGTCAGTCTCGCCGCGCGCGGTTCCGTCCCCGGCTGGTACAGCCCCGGCTGCTACAAGCGCGCGCTCAAGCTGGTCGGCCCGGACATGAGCGCCTACAGCGACGTGCCGTCGGTGATCGCGCTCGCGAGCCGGCGCGACGTGCTCCTGCGGCTGCGCCTGACCGTTTCCCGGCGGGCGCCGAGGGGCATCGTGGTCATCGGGTTCTCTCCTGTCGTCGGCGCGATTCGCGTGTCGGTCTTCGCGCGCAGGAACGGGCGCTTCGTGCTGGCAGCGCTCGGCACGCTCCAGGGCTCCGGGGGGACCGTCAAGGCGAAGCTCGGGAAGGCCACGCGGATCCGCGTGAGCGCCGGCTACGTCGGCTCGGGCGATACGCCCGTGACCGTGACGACCACGCTCAAGCGCTAGCGGCTCGTCGGCGTCGCCTCGCTCTCGACCAGGCGGAAGCGCTCCACCACGACGAGGCTGTCGTCCGTCAGCGAGTACCCGAGCTGCTCGGGGAGGTTCGGCAGCGAGTGCTCGCGCCAGAAGCGCTCGTGCTCCTCGCGCCACTGTGCGACGGTCTCGAACTGCTCGCCCTCGTCGATCGCCAGGCGCAGGTCGGCATCGCCGAGCCTGACCACGTCGACCTCGACGACCTCGATCGTCGCCACGCCGCGGCCGTCGGAGTCGACGACCAGCTGCTGCTGCCCCACGGTCGGCAGTGCTTCTCCCTCCTGCTCCCACTCGACGAGCAGGGACGACGTCGCGGTCTTCTCACCCCGGAGAACCGCGGCGATGAGCCGCTCCCTCAGGGGGCCGGGCGTCCCGAACTCGCACAGCGCGTCAGTCATCACGCCAGCCTACGCCGGGACGAACTCGAGCCCGAGGTTGATCAGCTGCTCGCGCTCGATGCGTACCGACTCGGCATCGAACCTGAAGTACGTCCGCGGCGGCAGCGTGCCCCACGCGTTCGAGCTGTGCACGTCGTCCGGCCACGCGCGCGGCGTGTGGTCGTCGGGCAGGATCTCCATGTCGCAGTACAGCTCGACGAAGCAGTCCTCCTCGGGCATGCGCACGTAGCTGAACAGGTTCTGCGCCATCGCGTGGCGCCCGGGGCCCCAGGCGACCCAGCGTCCCCGCTGCGCGACGTGATCGAGCACCTCGCGCATCTGCGCGATGTCGACGAGCTCGAACGCGACGTGGTGGAAGTGGGTCGGCGACTTCTCGAGCATCGCGAGGTCGTGGTGGACGGCTCCCGAGCGCAGCCACACGGCACCGTCGCCGATCCAGTCCGAGATGCGCAGGCCGAGCGCGTCCACGTAGAACGACGAGAGCGCGCGCGCATCCGAGACGAGCATGTTGGCGTGCCCCACCCTGCGCGGCGCTGCCGCGAGGGCGTCGCCGCCGGTGCGTGCGACGTACGGGCGCCGGTCCGCCGGCTCGTCGTACGGGACGAGCTCGATGCCGTATCCCTCCGGGTCGGCGAAGCGCAGCGACCGGTGTCCGTGCTCGTGCTCGATGCCGAGCGAACCGAGGCGGGCCGCCGCGTCCTCGAGCGTCACCCGTTGCGCCAGCTCGAACGCCGTGTGGTCGTGTCCGGGCGTGCTCGCGGTGAGCAGCTCCAGCCCGTACGGCTCGCCGGTGCAGCGGAGCCGGCGGATGCCCGCCTCGCTGGGGGCGTCGCGCAGGCTCCAGAGATCCTTCCAGCGCTCGGCCGCCTCGTCGGCGTCGGCGGTGCGCAGCGCCACGTGATGGAGCGCACGGACGATCGGGCCGTCAGTCATCGCTCGTCCTCGAGGAAGCGCTGCACCAGCGCGTTCGGGCCGGTCTTGTCCGCGAGGATGTAGGCGAGGGCGGTCATGCGGTAGCTGTCGGACAGGTAGAACCGCTCGTACAGCTCACCGCGCGAGCCGAGATCGGAGCCGATCAGGTCCCAGGCCAGCCGGAACAGCCGGATCCGCTCGCGGGCGCCCATGTTGCGCGCCTGGTAGTAGCGCTCGATGGTCTCGCCCATCGGCCCCTCGATGTCGGCGAGGGACGGCGTCATCATGAAGCCGCCCCCGCCGATCAGGCGGAGCAGCTCGAAGGAGCGCGGGATCCACTTCGGCATCAGTCCGCGCAGCGCGACCAGCGAGCGCTCGTCGGGCGCCCAGTCGTCGCTCGGCTCTGCGCGGTAGCTGCCGGCCTCGGCCGCGATCACCCCCGCGCGCGTCATCTCGAGCATCGACCAGATCTCGCCGAGCTTCTCCTGCACGTGGTCGAAGCTGTTGACGCCCGTCGCATCTGCGATCGCGTGCCCGAGGCCGAACGTCAGCTCGAGCTTCGTCCAGGCGCGCGTCATCGCCTGGTGGACGATGTGCGCGCGCCAGTTCGTGGCGGTGATGACCTCGTCGTGGCCGACCGTGTCGCCATCGAGGAAGACCCGGTCCCAGGGGACGACGACGTCGTCGAAGATCACGACGCCGTCCTGCTCGTCGAAGCGGGAGCTGATCGGGTAGTCGAAGCGCGGACGATCGGCCTTCGAGTAGCTGTCGCGGAGGATCACGCGAAGGCCGGGGGTGTTCATGGGGATCGCGAAGCAGAGCGCGTAGCGCGTGTCCTGCAGGCGCAGCGGGCTGCCCGGGTAGACCGACAGCTCGTCGGCGTACGGCGCCAGCGTCGCGAGCATGCGCGCGCCGCGGACGACGATGCCCTCGGACGACTCGCCGACCTTGTGCAGCGAGATCTCACCCGCACCCGCCTCGGCGTCCGGCTGCGAGCGATCGATCTGCGGGTTGACGAGGGTGTGGGTCGTCGCGAGATCGCGATCGCGCATCAGCCGGTGGTAGTTCACCACGTTCTCGGCGCCGCGCTCGTTCCCGCGGCGGGCCCAGACGTCGGCCCGCGCAGCGAACAGCGCGAACGTCACGTTGAGGTAGTCGGGCGAGCGCCCCATGATGCCGCCGTGCAGCTCGGCCATGAGCTTGATCGCCTGCCGCCTGCGCTCGAGGTCGGCCTGGCTCTTCGGCTGCAGATGGGTCACGTTGACCGGCTTGCCGGTGTCCGGCGAGGGCATCAGCAGCTCGTCGGGACGCTCGTGCTGCAGGTCGAACAGGGCAGCCATCGAGCGCGCGCCGGCGCCGAGCTTCGGATGCCCCACGACGTCGTCGATCCGCTCGCCTCCGAGCCAGATCTCGCGCCCGTCGCCGCGCAGGCCGTCGAGGTACTGCGCGCCGGTGCGCGCGCCGGTTGCGAGCGTCGCGCTCGAAGCCATCAGGAATCTCCTCGCGATGAGTGGACGAGCTTGCGCAGGAGCCTCGCGAGCTCCGCTGCCTCGTCGGGCTCGAGGTCGCGGCAGGCCGCGCCCTCACGCCGGTTGACGACCGGGAACAGGTGTGCGAAGGCCCGCTCGCCGTCGGGGGTGAGTGCCAGCGAGCGGCGGCGCGCGTCGGCCTCGTGGTCACGCCGCTCGATCAGGCCGCGCCGCTCGAGCGTGTCGGCGACGCCCGAGACCGTCGGCCTGGACACCGCCATGCGATCGGCTGCCTCCCGTACCTCGAGCGGCCCCCAGACCCACAGGCAGAACAGCAGCGTGAAGGCGCCGAAGGACAGGTCCTGCGGCGCGAGCACGTCTCGTTCGAGCACGCCCCGAAGGACGGCTGCCGCGCGGAAGACGTTCTGCACGACGAGCATCGCGGCGGCGTCGTGCCCTTCCGCGACGCGCCCGAGGACATCGACCTCCTCGGGGAGAAGCTCGTTCCGGAGAGCGACCATTAGGCAGCTAACGTTATGCCTCCCCACCGCCTCCGTCAAGCATGTGAATTTGCTGATGAACGTGGTGAACGGCCAGACCTGCGCCTAGCATGCGATGGAGTGCCCCGAGGGCTCCCACCCTTCCTGCTCTCTCTCATGGTCGTGCTGCTCGCACCGGCGTCCTCCTCGGCGCAGGTCTGGCGGCCGCTCTCGTCGACCGATGCGCTCGCGCCGCTCGATCCGATCGCGAGCGGGCCGATCGCGTTCCCGGCGCCAGGCGCGCCTCGCATCATCGTGGGCGTCGCGCCGGGCGCCGATCTCGACGCCGTCGCAGCCTCGCTGCGACCGTACGCGAGCTCGCTGCAGATCCTCCGCGCGGTCGGCGAGGTGGCGCTCGTGGCATCGAACGCCGCGGCGGTCGCCGATCTCGCGGCCCGTGACCCGCGCATCGAGTTCGCCCAGCCGGACCGCTCGTTCCCCGGGCTGGCCGAGCCGTTCGACGTGGTCGATCCGGTCACCGGTCTCGCCTACGACTGGCAGTACGACGCCGTCCAGGCGGGGCCCGCGATCGCAGCCGTCGGGGGCGGCTCGTCGACGATCGTCGCCGTCGTCGACAGCGGTGTCGACGTCGCGCAGCCCGACCTGGCCGGGCGTCTGCTACCGGGCTACGACGCGACGGGCAGCGACGGCACCGTGTTCGATTCCGTGGGGCACGGCACGTTCGTCGCCGGCCTCATCGCGATGGTGGACGGCAACGGCATCGGGGCGAAGGGCATCGCGGGTGCGACGAGGGTGCTTCCGGTGCGCGCGAGCGTCAACGGGTCGTTCACGGACGACGCGACCGTCAGGGGCATCACGTGGGCGGCCGACAACGGGGCCGGCGTGATCAACCTCAGCCTCGGAGGCCCGGGCGACGACCCGGCGCTCGACCGGGCGATCGACTATGCGACCGCGAAGGGGGTGCTCGTCGTCGCGTCGGCCGGCAACTCGGGTGACGACCCCGGCAACCCGGTGGCCTATCCGGCGGCCTACGTCGGCGGCCCGACCGGGAGCGGCGGATGGAGCATCGGCCTCTCGGTCGGAGCGACGACACCGGCCAACCAGCCCGCGTACTTCTCGACGCACAACTCGTTCGTGTCGGTGGCCGCGCCCGGCGCTGGCCCGAGCTCGGCGGACTGCGCGCACGGCGACTTCTCCACGATTCCGGTCAGCACGAACACGACCGAGTGGGACGACGCCAGCAACTCCTGCAACAACGTGTTCCAGCCGGACCTGACCCCCGGTGCGGGTCGCTGGGCATACGGCGAGGGCACCAGCTTCTCGGCGCCGATCGTCTCGGCTGTCGCGGCGCTCGTGCGCCAGGCGAACCCGATCCTCACTCCGGCGCAGGTCGCCGACGTGATCCGCCGCTCGGCGACCCAGACGTTCGGAACCGGCTGGAACGAGTTCACCGGCGCGGGCATCGTGAATGCCAACGCCGCGGTCGCGGTCGCGCGGACCTACGACACGACGCCGCCGACGGCGGTGTTCACGGCGGTCCCGAAGGTCGGCGGCATCCAGGCGGACCTGACCGCGACCGATAGCGCAGACCCCGGCAAGACGGTCGCCGGTGGAGTGACGTTGACCCTCGAGGAGTCGCGAGACGGCACGACCTGGGGCACGGCGGTGCCCGCGGGCCCCGCTCCGGTCAGTCAGCTGATCGCGACGACGAGTCCCGTGTGGCTCCGCTCGACCGTGTGCGACGCCGACCACAACTGCGCGCAGCAGGTCAAGGGCCCGCTGACGGCGCTCATCCCGGCGCCGCCCAAGGCGCGTCCGCAGGTGCACCTGAAGCTCCTCAGCCACACGCAGACGAAGCTGAAGGTCAGGGTCGAGCTCGGGAAGGGCGCGAAGGGGAGCGCGGTCGTCGAGCTCCAGTCGTGGACGGGCAAGAAGTGGCGCCCGTTCGACCGGGTCACGGTTCCGTTCGGCAAGACCCGGATCCGCACCGAGCACGTCTCGAAGAAGGGCAGGTACAAGCTGCGGGCGCATCTGCTCGGCGGCCCGAGCTTCATCGCGGCGTTCAGCGGGTCGCTGAGCCTGCGCGTGCGCTAGGCGCCCGGGTCAGGCCCCGTACTCGGCGGCGCCGAACGTCTCGAGGTTCTTCTTCACCTGCTGCATGAACTGCGCCGCGTAGGCGCCGTCGATCAGGCGATGGTCGTAGCTGATCGGCAGGTACATCATCGAGCGGATCGCGATCGAGTCGTTGCCGAACTCGTCCGTGACCACGACTGGGCGCTTGACGATCGCCTCGACGTCGATGATCGCGACCTGGGGCGGTGGGATGATCGGAGTGCCGAAGAGCGCGCCGAAGACGCCCGGGTTCGTGATCGTGAACGATCCGCCGGACATCTCGTCGACCGTGAGCTGCTTCTTGCGCGCGCGGTCGGCGACGTCGATCAACGACCGCGTCAGGCCGAGCAGGTTCTTCTCCTCGGCGTTGTGGATCACCGGCACCACGAGGCCCTTGGCGTCGTCGATCGCCACGGCGACGCCGAGGTTGACGTACTTCTTGACGACCACGGAGTCGCCGCGCACCTCGGCGTTGACCCACGGCCAGAGCGGAATCGCCTCGACGACCGCCCGCATGATGAACGGCATGAAGCTGACCTTGACGCCGTGGTCGCGCTGGTAGTGGCTGTTCAGCTCCTTGCGGAGGTTCACGACGCGCGTCATGTCGACCTCGGAGACCGACGTGACGTGAGCAGCCGTCTCGATCGAGGCGCGCATGTTGCGCGCGATCATCTTGCGGACCGTGCCGAGCTGGGAGGTCTCCTCGACTCCCCATGAGCTCGTGCCGCTCGCGGCCGTCGGGGCCGGGGCCTGCGCGGGCGGCGGCGGCGCGGGCGCGGGAGCGGTGGGAGCCGGCGCGGTGGCAACCGGGGGTGCCACGACCGTGGCGGGAGCGGCAGCCGGGTCGGCGCCGTCACGCTCCTCCAGGAACTGCTCGACGTCCTTCTTGGTCACCCGTCCGCCACGGCCGGTGCCGGGGATCTGCGCGATATCGAGGCCATGCTCCGAGACCATGCGCGCGACGACCGGCGACATGAAGCTGCGCGCCTCGCCGTCGCCGTTCGAGTCGGAATCGTCGTCCGTGGCCGCCTCGGCCGCGGGCGGTGTCGGTGCGGCGGGCGGAGGCGCAACCTCGCTCACCGGTGCGGGTTCGGGGGCCGGTGCGGGCTCCGCAGGCGCAGGCGCCGGTGGAGCTGCCTGCGGCGGGGCGGGGGCTTCAGCCGTGCTCGAGTCACCCGAGGTGATCACGGCGATGCGCGTGCCGACATCGACGGTCTCGCCCTCGGGGACGAGGATCTCCGAGACGATGCCGCTGCCGGGCGACGGAACCTCCGTGTCGACCTTGTCGGTGGAGATCTCGACGATCGTCTCGTCGGCCTCGACGCGATCGCCGACCTGCTTCCGCCAGCGTGTGATCGTGCCCTCCGACACGCTGACGCCCATCTGGGGCATTACGACGTCGACTGCAGTTCCGGTGCTCACGGCGGAGATCCTCGAGGAGGTTGATGCGCACGGGTCACGAGCGCGCGCGTCTCGCACCCCGCAGTCTAAGCGTCCGTCTCATCGGGGATCGTGGATGGATGGCGCGGCCTGACGAGAAGGGCCCTGGGCCTGTGGGGAAAATTCTTCGATTGGTACCGTGCGGCGCATGCTGGATGCGCCAGTCGCGCTCGCCGGAGTCGTGAAGCGCTACGGCGCACGACCCGCGCTCGATGGGTTCGACCTCAGGGTCGCCCAGGGCGAGGTGTTCGGCTTCCTCGGACCGAACGGCGCCGGCAAGACGACGGCGATCCGGATCGCGCTCGGGCTGCTGCGTCCCGACGCCGGATCCGTCCGGGTGCTCGGTCGCGACCCGTGGATCGACGGCGTCGCGGAGCGCGCCCGGATCGGCTACCTGCCGAGCGGCCCGCGCTTCTACGACCGCATGCGCGGCGTCGACCTGCTCGATCACCTCGCAGCGCTCGGCGGTGGACGGATCCCGGGTCGAGGCCGAGCGCTCGACCTGCTCGAGCTGTCGCGGGCCGATCTTGCCCGACCGATCCGCGAGTACTCCCGCGGGATGCGCCAGAAGCTCGGCATCGTCCAGGCCGTCCAGCACGAGCCCGAGCTGCTCGTGCTCGACGAGCCGACCGAGGGCCTCGACCCCATCGTGCAGGAGGCGTTCTACGAGCTCGTGCGCGAGCGCCGGGACGCGGGCGCGACGGTGCTCTTCTCGTCCCACGTGCTGAGCGAGGTCGAGGCGCTCTGCGAGCGAGTCGGCATGATCCGCGACGGTCGGATGATCACGGTGCGCGTCCTCTCCGAGATGCAGGCCGCGCGACCCAGGATCGTCCGTATCGAGTTCGCGGACGCGTCGGCGGCCGCAGACTTCGAGCTCGAGGGGGCGGTCCGCGTCGAGCTCGACGGGACACGTCTCCGTCTGTCCTACTCGGGTGAGCCCTCGACGCTGGTGCACGCGCTGGCGGCCGAGCGGATCGTCGACCTCGAGATCGAGAAGGCGTCGCTCGAGGGCATATTCCTCAGCCTGTATCGCGCGGACGAGCCGGGAGCGCCGGTCTGGCCGCACGCTCCGAGTGCGCGCACCGGCGGATGAGCGCGGTCATCTGGCGGCGGATCGTGTGGGAGCAGCGCGTCCGGCTGCCCCTGATCGTGGCGTTCGCGTTCGCGTGGGGCCTGCTGCTCGTGACCCTGTTCGGACACCTCAGCCCGGCGGAGCGGAACCTCGGTCCGGAGCAGGTGCAGATCGCGCTCCGCCTGCTCGGCATCGACGCACTCGCCGCATGGGTGACCGTCGGCCAGGAACATCCGCTGTTCCTCGGCGTCGCCACGCTCTTCCTCGTCGGCGGCGGCGTGCGTGCGATCGCAGGCGAGCTCGAGGGCGGCACGCTCGAGCTGGTGCTCGCGCGCCCGGTCTCACGCGTCCGGTACCTCCTCTCGTGGATCGCCGTGCTCGTCCCCGGCGCCGCGGCGATCGCGCTCGCGTACAGCCTCGGCTGCATCGCCGCGTGGGAGCTGTTCCAGCCGCCCAGCGGCCACCTCTACCCGGCGAACATGCTCGAGAGCTCGGTCTACACGATGCTCCTGCTGGCGGCGATCGCGGGCGCGAGCCTGCTCGCGTCCGCCCTGTCGAACGAGCGCGGGCGGGCGCTCGCCTGGGCGGCCGGGTTCGTCGTCGGCTCGTACGCCTGGAACTTCCTGCTGTCGCTCGTCGACACGCTCCGTCCGTTCGCGCGCATCTCCCCGTGGTGGTACTACGCCCCGGGCTCGCTCATCGAGAGTGGGAACGTGCCGTGGCTCGACGGCGGGGTGCTGGCGGCGATCGCCCTTGCGACGGGGGGACTCGCCCTCGGCATCTTCGCGAGACGCGACCTGGCGTAGATTTCAGGGCATGTCCGGACGCACGAGCGAGCTCGGCGATGCCTGCGCCTTCTGCGTGCAGTGCGGGTACGGGCGCCGCTACCAGGGCGGGGACTCGTCGGGGATTCCCGAGACGTGCCCCGACTGCGGCGGCGACGTCGTCAGGAGCTGTCCGGAGTGTGGCTCCACCATCCGCTCGCTGATGGCGTTGACCTGCCCGTGCGGGCACGTCTACCGGGACGATCTGTTCTTCGGCCAGCCGATCCGCCGCAAGGCCGAGCGCCATGGCGCACGCGCGCCCGAGTGTGCCGGTGAGGTGGCGACGTCGCTCGACATCGCCGGTAGCGCGACCTAGGTCCCGGCCCTCACCGCGGGCTGTCGCCGCCGCGGATCTCGGAGAAGTGGATCACCGTGACGGTGTCGTTGTCGTCGACCTCGCGGTTGTAGAGCTGACCGAGGAAGCTGATGAACTCGTCGAGCGTGCGAACCTCGGGGTTGTCGTGCTGGACCTCGCGCGGCGACACCTCACCGAGCCGCTTCACCTCGACCTTGTCGATCACGGCGTCGAAGATGTGGTCACGCAGGCCGAAGCGCTGTCCGGTGAGAACCCGGACCACGATGCCCTTGCGGTACTTGGATGACTTGTCGCCCAGGCGGATCGTCACGGTCTTGCGACGGTGGCGCAGCTGATCGGCGACGAGCGGCGAGTAGAAGTTGAGGGCGTACAAGGGATCTCCGGCGCCGGGGGCGTTCCAGGGTCTGATGCTACCCCTCCTGCGAGTCGACCGGATCGACCAGCTCGCTCGCCGCGCGAACGAGCGTCCGCTCGCCCCCGAACGCGAGCAGCCGCCCGGCATCCTCGAGGGGCAGCCAGCGCGCGTCGGCGACCTCGACGCGCATCGCCTCCTCGATCACGCCGATCCGCCCTCCGCGCGCCCGCATCAGCCACCACTCGACGACCTTGAACACACGCTCGGAGCCGCGCCGGTAGACGTAGCGGCTCGACGGAAGCCGCGTCACGGGCTCCGCGTGCAGGCCCGTCTCCTCATGCACCTCGCGCACGGCGGCCTGCAGCGAATGCTCGCCCGGTTCGACGAGGCCTTTCGGCAGCACCCAGTGCCCCTCGGGTCGACCCTGCGGCCGGATCGCCGCGAACACGAGCTGGCCGCGCACGCGCCGTATCACCACTCCCCCGGCCGAGTGCTCCCGCATACGTGCAGCCTGCCACGACAATGCCCGGCGTGCCTGAGACGCCCGGACTGAGGACGGTCATGCGGCTCGCGCTCCCGGCCCTGGGAGCGCTTGCGGCCGAGCCGCTGTACGTGCTCGGCGACACGGCGATCGTGGGACACGTGAGCACGGACGCCCTGGCCGGGCTGGCGCTCGGAGGTCTTCTGCTCGCCGAGACGCTCGGCTTCGTGACCGTGCTGGAGTACGGGGCGACCGCGAAGGTGTCGCGGCTGTACGGGGCGGGACAGCGACGCGACGCGCTCGACGTGGGCGTGCAGGCGACCTGGTTCGCGCTGGGGCTCGGGCTCATCGCCGCGGTGGTCATCGAGGCGCTTGCCGCACCGGCGCTCCAGCTGCTCGCGGGCGGCACCACCCCTGCCTACGACCAGGCGCTGATCTGGCTGCGCATCGCCACGCTCGGCGCGCCGTTCGTGCTCGTGACGGCCGCCGGCCAGGGGTGGATGCGGGGATTCCAGGACACGCGAACGCCATTCGCGGTACTGGGCATCGCCAACCTCTCGAGCATCTGCCTGTCGCTCGTGCTCGTGCAGGGGGTCGGTCTCGGCATCGAGGGATCGGCCATCGCGAACGTCGTCGCCCAGGCCGCCTCCGGGGCGACGTTCGTGATCCTGCTGATCCGTCGCGGTGCCCCGCTCGCGCCCAGCTTCGAGCGGATCCGCGGGCAGATGCGGGCCGCGCGCGATCTTGCGCTGCGGACGGCGTCCTTCTTCGTCGCGTTCACGACGGCGGCAGCGGTCGCTGCCCGCATGGGCGAGGCGCAGCTCGCCGCGCACCAGATCGGGTTCCAGCTGTGGATCCTGATCGCGCTGGCTCTCGACTCGATCGCGATCGCCGCGCAGACGCTGGTCGGCAGCCTGCTCGGCTCTGGCGAGGTCGACGCGGCCTGGGAGCTAGCCCGACGGCTGCTGCGCTTCGGCGCGCTCTTCGGCGGGGCGGTCGCCGTGCTGCTCGCCGCCGGCTACGACGTGATCCCCCGGCTCTTCACCTCCGACGAGGCCGTACGCCACCAGGTCGCGATCCTGTGGCCGTGGTTCGTCGCGATGCTGCCGTTCTGCGGCATCCTCTTCGCGCTCGACGGCGTCCTGCTCGGGGCGGGAGATCTCGTCTTCATGCGCAACGTCACGGCCGCCGCGGCGCTCGGAGGATTCCTGCCGCTGGTGCTGGTCGCCTCCGTCAGTGGCTTCGGGATCGGAGGCATCTGGGCCGCCCTCGCGGCCTTCATCGGCATCCGGCTCGCCCTGGGGCTCGTGCACTGGCGCGGGCGCGCCTGGCTGGTGCCGGGCACGCTCACCGTCGACGGCATGTAGCGCACCCGTGAGGACCTAAGATTTCGGCACTCCTCCGGGTCGAGTGCCAGCTCGTGTCTTGACGGACTGCCTGCGTTCGCTATCATCACGACCTGTTGGCACTCCCAGGAAGAGAGTGCCAGTCGATTGCGAACCCCGCTGGAGGCGAACCGCATGAACCTGAAGCCCCTGGGCGACCGCATCATCGTTGAGGTCCTCGAAGAGGAAGAGACCACGGTGAGCGGAATCGTCCTGCCCGACACAGCCAAGGAGAAGCCGCAGCGCGGAACCGTCCTCGCTGTTGGCCCCGGCCGGTACGAGGACGGCAAGCTGGTTCCCCTCGACGTCGCCACCGGCGACGAGATCATCTACTCGAAGTACGGCGGGACCGAGGTCAAGGTCGGTCTCGATGAGTATCTGATCCTGCGCGAGTCCGACGTGCTCGCAAAGGTCGACAAGGCCGCCAAGAAGTCCAAGGCCAAGGCCGGCGTCTGATTCCCCGCAAGATCTGCTGACGAAAGGCGAAGATGGCTCACAAAGAGCTCAAGTTCAACGAGGAAGCACGTCGCGCGTTGCAGCGTGGCGTCGACACCCTCGCCGATGCTGTCAAGGTAACGCTCGGCCCCAAGGGTCGCTACGTGGTTCTTGACAAGAAGTTCGGTGCTCCGACGATTACCAACGACGGCGTCACGATCGCTCGGGAGATCGAGGTCGAGGATCCGTTCGAGAACCAGGGTGCACAGCTCGTCCGCGAGGTCGCTACCGCGACCAACGACGTTGCTGGCGACGGCACCACCACCGCAACGGTGCTCGCCCAGGCGATCGTCCGCGAAGGCCTCAAGAACGTGTCGGCCGGCGCGAACCCGATGGGCCTGAAGCGCGGCATCGAGCGGGCAGTCGACGCGGTCGTCGCCGACATCAAGGCGCAGGCCAAGGAGATCTCGGGCAAGGAGGACATCGCCCGTGTCGCCACGATCTCGGCGCGCGATCGCGAGATCGGCGATGTCATCTCCGACGCGATCGAGAAGGTCGGCAAGGACGGCGTCGTGAACGTCGAGGAGGGCCAGACGTTCGGCCTCGAGCTCGAGTTCACCGAGGGCATGCAGTTCGACAAGGGCTACCTGTCGCCGTACATGATCACGGACTCCGAGCGCATGGAGGCCAACCTCGACGATCCGTTCATCCTGATCGCGAACTCGAAGATCGGCGCCGTCAAGGACATCCTTCCGGTGCTCGAGCAGGTCATCCAGGCCGGCCGCCCGCTGCTGATCGTGGCAGAGGACGTCGAGGGCGAGTCGCTCGCGACGATCGTCGTGAACAAGCTGCGCGGCACGTTCCAGGCCGTGGCCGTCAAGGCTCCCGGCTTCGGCGACCGCCGCAAGCGGATGCTCGAGGACATCGCCATCCTGACGGGCGGCGAGGTCATCACCGAGGAGATGGGCCTCAAGCTCGAGAACACCACGCTCTCGCAGCTCGGTCGCGCCCGCAAGGTCGTCGTCGACAAGGACTCGACGACGATCATCGACGGCGCCGGTGACTCGGACCAGATCAAGTCCCGCATCAAGCAGATCAAGAGCGAGATCGAGACGACCGACTCGGACTTCGATCGCGAGAAGCTCCAGGAGCGCCTCGCGAAGCTCGCCGGTGGCGTCGCCGTCGTGAAGGTCGGCGCGGCCACCGAGACCGAGATGAAGGAGAAGAAGCACCGTGTCGAGGACGCCCTTCAGGCGACCCGCGCGGCGCTCGAGGAGGGCATCGTCCCGGGCGGTGGCGTCGCGCTGCTGAACGCCGCCAAGGCGCTCAAGGACGACGGTGACGGCGACGAGAACACCGGGGTGCGCATCATCCGACGCGCGCTCGAGGAGCCGCTTCGCCAGCTCGCCGAGAACGCCGGTCTCGAAGGCTCGGTCGTCATCAACGACGTCCGCAACGCCAAGAAGGGCTTCGGCCTGAACGTCGACACCGGCGAGATGGTCGACCTCGTGAAGGCCGGCATCATCGACCCGGCGATGGTCACGCGCTCGGCGCTGCAGAACGCAGCCTCGATCGCGAAGAACATCCTCACCACCGAGGCGATCGTGGCGGAGGCCCCCGAGAAGGCGGGCGTCGGCGGCGGCCCGGGTGGCGGCGGTATGCCCGACATGATGTAACCAGCCTCCCTCCGGGGAAGCTGAGGTACGAACCGAGGCCGCGTCCGATGGACGCGGCCTCGGCCGTTTCGGGGATGGCGCGCAACGCTCGAGCTCGGCCCGCGGCCCGCGGACGCAAGTAGCGGGGTCGTGCCATCCTCAGAAGAGACGCAGGCCATGACCGTGGTTCTCGGAACCGCGCGGCGGTCGCGTACGGCGCTGCGCGGACGTCGTCGATCCGTCGCAACCGTGGTAGCGGTTAGGCCGCGACGAACATGGGCCGCATGCCAGCCTCGGAAAAGGCGCGGGTGGGGAGCGTGGTTCTCGGAACCTCGCGGGGGTCGCGTAGGCGTTTCGCAGGCGTCGTCGATCCGTCGCAACCGTGGTAGCGGTTAGGCCGCGACGAACATGGGCCGCATGCCAGCCTCGGAAAAGGCGCAGGTGGGGAGCGTGGTTCTCGGAACCTCGCGGCGGTCGCGTACGGCGCTTCGCAGGCGTATTCGATCCGTCGCAACCGTGATAGCGGCCAGGCCGACCACGCAATCGTCACGAAGATCCACGGGTGGCGCTGGTTCGAAGGGTCGAAGGTGGCGGCGGTTCGAACGATCCACGGGTCGCGGTTCGAGCGCTTCGTGCTCGACCTGTATTCCTTCGAACCCGCGCGACCTGTGATCTTCGTGGCCTATGTTCGTCGCGGCCTGACCGCGATCACGGTTGCGATGGGTCGGAAACGTCTGGTGGACGCCACCTGCGACCGCGGCGCGTTCAGTGCCACCTGTGGCGTTCGTCCTATTTCGTGGGCGGCCTGACCGCGATCACGGTTGCGATGGGTCGGAAACGTCTGGTGGACGCCACCTGCGACCGCGGCGCGTTCAGTGCCACCTGTGGCGTTCGTCCTATTTTGTGGGCGGCCTGACCGCGATCACGGTTGCGATGGGTCGGAAACGTCTGGTGGACGCCACCTGCGACCGCGGCGCGTTCAGTGCCACCTGTGCCGTCCTGGCTCGCCGCCCTAGTGCAGCCCGTGGATCACGGCGTGGCCCTTGCCCCGCTCGATCAGCCAGCGGTTCACGGGGAACGCGACCGCTCCGGCCAGCAGCAGGGCGACGGCCAGGCTTCCCCAGAACAGCGGGTCGCCGAGGCCCGCATTCAGCGCACCCGGGATCAGGACCACGATCAGCGTGTCGACGATCTCCATGGTCGTGATCGAGAGCGTGTCCGACGCGAGGGCGAGACGCGCGACGCGTCGCGGCGGCAGGCCCGACCGCACGAGCGGCAGGCTCGTGAGGGCATAGCCGAAGACGAAGGCGAGCAGGATGGAGAGGACGATGTTGGCGCTGTTGCTCCAGCCGAACGCGGTGCTGATGACCATTCCCAGCACCTCGCCGATCGCGCAGCCCGTCAGGCAATGCACGGTTGCGCTGAACGCGATCCGGTTCAGCGCCGCGCTCGCCTGATGCTGTCCGGTGGTGTGCACGATGACTGCATCGTATACCCCCACCGGGTATATCTCAGCTAGACGCGCTCCTGGACGAGCACGCGGAAGCTCGCGCCCGACGCCTCGTCTCGGGCGAACGACTCGAGCCAGAGCCGCTCCTCGCTGCCGAGCGGCAGCGCCTCGGCGCGCTCGAGCGCCCCGTGCCGCCGAAGCCACA
The DNA here is from genome assembly GCA_963717155.1 of uncultured Actinomycetes bacterium. Lineage (GTDB taxonomy): Bacteria > Actinomycetota > Thermoleophilia > Gaiellales > JALYLC01. Next base: position 4,022,847 of record OY970326.1, on the reverse strand, counting down.
CCGGCTGCGGCTCGTCGAGCACCGTGCGCAGACCCGCGCTCTCGCCGGCGGCCCGGATCGCCCCGAAGTCGACGTCGACGGTGATGTCCTGGGCTCCCGGCCCGGCGAGAGGATCGCCTCCGGGGCGGCCTGCGAGGTACGTGCGCAGGTGCGGAACCGGGCGCAGGTACCGCTCCGGGCCATCCTCGCCGTAGTCGAACACGAACAGCGCGCCGCGCGCCACGCGACCGGCGAGCAGCCCCTGAAGCTCCGCCTGTGCAGGGGAGACCGCCAGCTCGAGGCCAGCTGGGGGGGCAGCGACCGACCGCTCGACGATCTGTCGCAAGGCCGCCGGCGCAGCACCGGCGACGACCCATCTGAAGTGGGCGCCGTCGTCGACGCCGACACGGAGCTCGTCCGGCCAGCGCAGCATGTGGGCCGGGCACGCGTCGTGCACCTCGTTCGCGACGATGGCCCCGGTGACGGGCGCGAGATCAGCGAGCGCAACGTGGGTCGCCGCCGGCAGTCGTTCCCGCTGGCGCGCGACGAGCCCCTCGGCGCGCTCGCAGAGCACGAGCTCGAGCGGGAGGTCGGCGAGGGCACCCGCGAGCGCGGAGGACAGGCTGCCGTCACCTGCACCAACCTCGCAGATCGTGAACGGTGCGGGACGGCCGAGCCGGTCCCACAGCTCGCGCAGCTCGCCGGCGAGGGCCTCCGCGAACAGCGGGAGCACTGTCGGCGCCGTCGCGAACGCGCCACCGCGGCCGATGTGGGGCGCGTGTACGTAGAACCCGTCGTCGGGGTCGTACAGCGCGGCCTCCATGAACTCGGCGAAGGTGATCGGCCCCGCCTGCTCGATCCGCGCTCGCAGCCGATCGCCGAGACGGCTCACAAGGACCTCAGGGCGTGAACGTCTGGTACGCGTAGGCGACGAACATGAGCGCCGCCATCAACGGCGGGAACAGGATCTTGACCGCCGTATCGACGCCCTCCCGTCTGCCCAGGATCGCCAGCGACCAGAAGAGCGGGAACGCCATCATCCCGAGCCGGCCCGCCGAGAGCACCGTTCCCGCGGAGAACGGCAGCAGCACGACGCCCGCCGTGAAGATCACGTACTCGAGCGGGATCTGACGGCGCTGCTTCCATAGTGCGACCAGCAGCCCGAGCCACAGGACCGCGAACGACAGGTGTACGGCGTACCGCAGCAGGTGGCGATGCCACACCTCGTCGATGAACGTCTGCACCAGCAGGACCGGAGGGAATGAGGCCCCGCGTCCCCACCCTCGCTTCTGGGCATGCGTGGTTGCGAGGGCATCGCCGAAGCGCCACCACAGGTACCCCATCCACGCGAGCTCCGCCGCGGGCAGCAGCAGCGCCGGCCAGAGCCGGAGCACGCGACGAGTCGTCCGCAGTTCGCTCCCGTCCTTCCAGATGCGGAAGGCCAGAGCCGGTGCGAGCATGATCCCGACCGGCCGCGCGAGGACGGCGAGCGCCCCGACGGCGCACGACCACACCGCGTGTCGGCGCTCGATGAGCAGGAACGAGCCGACGGCGAGCATGAGGAACAGGCTCTCCGCATAGACGGCGGAGAAGATGAACGCCAGTGGCGAGATCGCGAGGTAGAGCACCGCGCGCCGTGCGATCGCCCGTCCGAGGATGTCATCCGTCAGCCGGTAGAGCATGCACAGCCCGACCGCGAAGAGCGCGGTCGAGAGCACCGCGCCGACCCAGATGATGTAGATGAACCACGTCACCTGGTGGATCGCCCACAGGCAGGCCGGCCACAGCGGAAGGAAGGCCGGGGTGTTGCCGTGGAAGAGGGCAGGGTCGTATCCCTGCAGCGCGATCTGCTTGTACCAGATCGCGTCCCACATGCCGACCGCGCCGAACAGGTTGTCGAACAGCGAGGACGAGGCGTGGTGCGACCGGTTGACCCAGCCCACCATCGCCATCACGCCCAGGGTGACGATGCGCGAGAGCGCGAACACGAGCAGCGGGTAGCGGTACACCGTCCAGATGCGCCGCGGGAGCGACGAGCGGTGCGGTGCGGGTATCGGCAGCCCGTCCGGGTGCACCGTCACTTCGGCCGGTACGCCGACGCTCACCCGAACTCAGCTCTACGCGCGAGGTTTACGGGCGACGACGGTGAAGATGTCGCCGAGGTTCACGCCGACGAGGCGTTCGTCGAGTCGGCTTGCACGCGTCAGAGCCGCCGCGACGCGATGCGCGGGACGGCTGTAGGCGCCGAGGCGGGACACGAGGTAGGAGACGCGCACCGTCCGCCGGTGCGAGCGCACGTCGGCGATGTGGAACCCCTCGCGTCGCAGCATCTCGGGCAGCGTGCGGCGCGAGAAGTAGACGAGGTGCATCTGCATGTACCAGGGCCAGCGCTGTCCGGCGAGCCGCGGGAACAGCGCGCCGACGTCCATCGTCGAGATCGCGACGACGCCCCCGGGACGTAGGGCGGCCCAGATCGCGCGCAGGTCGGATGCCGGGTCGGGCAGGTGCTCGATGACATCCCAGATCGTGACCGCGTCGAACGTGTCGGCCGGGATCGGGGCATCCTCGACTGCTCCGCAGAAGACGTTCCCGGCGAGGCGGGAGTTCGCGCGATCGGCTGCCCAGCGCGACGGCTCGACGCCCGCGACCTCGTAGCCCGCCTCCTCGGCGAGCTCGAGGAAGGTGCCGACGTGACAGCCGACGTCGAGCAGCTTGCCGCCGGGCGCGTAGCGCTGCACCAGCCGGAGGCTCTCCTCGAACGTCGCGACCCGGCCGATCTCCTCCTCCACGTAGCGCTCGTCCTCGACCGCGCCGTACAGGTCCTGCACCTTCTGGTGGTGCGGGCGCGGGTTCATGTAGACGAGCGAGCAGCTGCGGCACTCCACGATCGAGCCCGTCCAGCGACCGTACTCGTGCGACGTCGAGGTGTAGTGCCGTTGCGGATCGATGTCACCGCCGAGGCTCGACGAGAAACGCACGTGGTAGTCGTCGGCGCCGCACAGTGGACAGCGCACGGAGATGTCCGCGAGGGCTCCGCGTCGTTCCTGAGCTGCGCCGGCATCGGTGCGCGTCGCAATGCGCTGCTCGGCCATGGCGGGGAACTCTAGACCCTTTTGCGCTGCTTGTTCACACTTCGTTCGGAGCGCCGCGCGCACGAGCCAGCGGCGCGGGGTACGGCCCCGCGAGCGGCGAGCGCGGCCACCAGCGCCGGACGAGCACGTACCCGATCGCGGCGTAGGCGCAGCCGATCAGCGCGTCGGACAGGTAGTGCTCGCCGAAGTAGACGATCGCGAACCACATCCCCAGTGCGTACGGGATCGATGCGAGGCCCACGCGGCGGCCGAGCGCGAAGCAGAACAGCACGACCAGGAGCGCGTAGGCGGCGTGCAGCGACGGCACGGCTGCGGCGTCGTTGCGGATGTCGTAGAGCTGGTGGATCCACGATGACGTCGAGTCGGGCACGCCGGTCACGCTGTTGTAGCCGATGCGGTGCACCCTCGGGATCCAGCCGTCGCGTCCCGCCATCCACGGCGGTGCCGCAGGCCACATCGCGAACGTGACGGCACCCGCGAAGCTGACGGCGAGCAGCGTCGCTGCGAACCGGTAGTACAGGTCTCGGCGGCGAAGCCAGATCAGGAAGAGCAGCGTGGGCGGAACGATGAAGTGGAGCTTCGTCAGCACCGACAGCGCGGCCTCCCACCCGGACAGGTGACCGTCCCACAGCAGATCCTGCAGCCAGATCGTGGGTACGGTTCCGGTCAGCCAGCGGTCGACGTCGAGCTGCGGGGCGAAGTACGGATGCGGACGCAGGATGTGCGCGACGCCCCGCGTCACCTCGTACAGGATGATCAGCGCGATGAACGGCAGGAAGTCCAGCACGTAGCGCCGGGCCACGCCCAGCGCGAGTGCGGGTACGAGGAGGATGAGGAAGTAGCGGTCGGGAGTCAGGTACAGCCCGCGGGTGGCGACCATCCCGCCGAGGCCGACGGCGTAGCCGCCCACCAGGAGGGCGATGCGTCGCCACGTGAACGCCGCGTCTTCGCGCTCGGCGTCGTCGCGATCGCCCTGCTCGCGGTGCTCGTGCGGCTGCGCTTTCTCGACGTCCCGCTCTCCGTCGACGAGGGCGGGTACGCCGCCGTCGCCCGCTTCTGGGCCAGCGGCTCCCACATCTACCGGGACGTCTGGGTCGATCGGCCGCAGGGCCTGCTCCTCCTGTACCGCGGGGCGTTCGATCTGTTCGGGCCGCACGCCTGGGCCGTTCGTGCGCTTGCCACCGTGTGGGGGGCGGGTCTCGCAAGCGTAGTCGCGCTGCTCGTCGCCCGCGTCGCCGATCGCCGCACGGGCCTGGTTGCGGGGGCGCTCGTCGCGGTGCTCTCGGTGGGCCCGCGCATCGAGGGGTTCGCCGCGAACGGCGAGCTTCTCTCGGCGCTTCCGGCCGCGTGTGCCCTGCTCGTCTTCGCGATCTGGTGGAGCCGCAAGCGCGATGCGCTCCTGCTCGCGGCCGGTGTGCTCGCCGCGTTCGCGGTCCTCGTCAAGCAGTCGGGGTACGACGGTGGCGGGGCGATCGTCATCTGGCTCGCGCTGGCGGCCTGGCGCGACTGGCTCCCGCGGCGACAGGCGCTGCGCGCGATCGGCCTCGTCGTGATCGGCGCCGCCATCCCCGTGCTCCTGGCGGTCGTGCACGGTGCCGCGACGGGCTTCGATCGGTGGTGGTTCGCCGTCGCGAAGTACCGGCTGTCGGTGGAGAGCGTCGCGACCGGTTCGCTGTCCCATCGCGCAGACCTGCTCTGGTCGGCGTTCACGTCGTCATGGCCGTGCATCGTCCCGCTGATCGTGCTCGGACCGCTGGGGATCGCGGTCGCCGTCCGTACGCAACGCGGAGCGCTGCTCGTCATCTGGGGTGCCCTCTCGCTGACCGGGTTCGCACTCGGCGGCCTGTTCCACCCCCACTACTTCGTCGGGCTGATCGCGCCGTTCTCGGCGCTCTCCGCGCTCGGGCTCCGCGAGGTGATCGACCGCTTCGGGGTGCGCGTGGCCACGGCCGTGGCCGTCGTCCTGCTCGCCGTGCCCGCGATCGCGGCGTGGCCGGTCGTCACCGCGTCGTCGCCATCGGTCGTCTCGTGGCGCACCTCGCACGACGGGCGCATCCTCACCGACAGGGAAGTGGGAGCGTGGCTGCGGGCGCGCACGAGGCCCGGCGCGACCGTGTACGCGCTGTACGCCGATGCGAGCCTGTACTTCGCGGCCGATCGGCCCCCCGCGTTCAAGTACCTGTGGTTCCTCGGCGAGCAGCGGATTCCAGGCGCGCTCGGCGAGTTGCGCGATATCCTCGCCGGCCCGAAGGCCCCGAGGTACGTCGTGGTCTACCAGCCGCCGCGCTCGATGCCGGGCGCCGTGGCGGCCGGGATCCCGGCGGTGCTGAAGGTGCGCTACGCCCGGTTTGCGAAGGTCGCCGGGCACGACGTCCTGCGGCTCCGGCAGCGCTAGAACCGGCGGTACGCTGCAACGCATGCAACGACGAACTCTGGGATCGAGCGGTATCGGGGTCAGCGCGATCGGCCTGGGCTGCATGGGCATGAGCTGGGCCTACGGCAGGCCGGACGATGCTGAGTCGGTGGACGTGATCCACCGGGCGATCGCCCTCGGCGTCACGTTCTTCGACACCTCGGACGTGTACGGGCCGTTCACGAACGAGGAGCTGGTCGGCCGGGCCCTTGCCGGGCGCCGCGACGAGATCGAGATCGCCACCAAGGCCGGCCTGGTCGTCGAGGACTACGCGACGCGCAAGATCGGCCGCGACGGCAGGCCCGAGCACATCCGCGAGGCGTGCGAGGCCTCGTTGCGGCGTCTCGGTGTCGACGTCATCGACCTCTACTACCTGCACCGGGTCGATGAGAACGTGCCGGTCGAGGACAGCGTCGGCGCCATGGCCGAGCTCGCGTCTGAGGGCAAGGTGCGCGCGCTCGGGCTCTCCGAGGTAGACGTGGCGACCCTCGAGCGCGCGTTCGCGATCCACCCGATCCACGCGGTGCAGTCCGAGCTCTCGCTCTGGACGCGCGGCGCGCTCGACGACGTGGTGCCGTGGTGCGCTGCGCACGACGTCGCGTTCGTCCCGTTCGCACCGCTCGGGCGGGGCTTCCTGACGGGAAGCCTCACCGGTGACACGACCTTCGACGCGACCGACTTCCGCGCGCGGAATCCGCGGTTCCAACCCGAGACCCTCGCGGAGAACCAGGCGATCGTCGCGCGCGTGCAATCCGTCGCCGAGCGCATCGGCGCCACGCCTGCGCAGGTCGCGATCGCGTGGGTGCTCGCGCAGGGCGAGCACGTGATCCCGATCCCGGGGACCAAGCGCGTGCGCTACCTCGAGGAGAACGTCGCGGCAGCCGATCTGCACCTCGACGCGGAGGCGCTCGCCGAGCTCGATGCCCTGCCCGCGCCCGCAGGATCGCGCTACTGACGATGCGACCCTCGCCGCTGCGGGACGAGCTCGAGGCCGCGGGCGCAGCCTTTGCTGAGATCTCGGAGCACGAGGTGGCGCGCGACTACGGAGACATCGCGGGCGAGTACGCCGCCGCGCACGCCGGGCCCGCTGTCGCCGATCGCAGCGCGCGTGCGTTCGTCGGGGTGCGCGGCCGCGACGCGGAGCGTCTGCTGCAATCGCTCGTCTCGAACGACGTCGAGGCGCTGACGCCCGGCGACGCGTGTCTCGCGTTCGTGCTCACGCCGAAGGGCCGGCCCATCGCGGATCTGCGCCTCTGGCGCGAGGCGCCGGACGCGTTCGTGCTCGAGGCCGAGCCGGCGCTGCACGACGCCCTCGTGAGCACGGTGCGCCGCTACCGGCTCGCCGCCCGGGCCGACATCGTCGACGATCGCGACCGCCTGGCGCTGATCACCGTTCTCGGCCCCCTCGAAGCGCCGGCCGGCGTGCTCGCAGCCGACGGCGCGCTCGGGACGGACGTCCTTGGCGCTCCCGCTGCAGTGCGCGCGCTCTGGGCGAACCTCGTGGCAGCGGGGTATCGGCCGGTCGGATCCGACGCCTACGAGATCGCGCGCGTCGAGGCGGGAGTCCCGCGCTTCGGCTCCGAGATCGACGAGTCGGTGCTGCCGGCCGAGACCGGCCTCGTCGATCGCGCGGTGTCGTTCACGAAGGGGTGCTACGTCGGCCAGGAGCCGGTCGCGCGGCTGCACTATCGCGGCCACCCGAACCGCCACCTCCGGCGGCTCGTCGGACTCGACGGCGGCCTTCCGTCAGCGCCTGCCGAGATCGTGCTCGGAGAGCGCGTTGTCGGACGCCTCACGAGCGTCGCACAGCCGCCCGGCGGCGGTCCCGCAGTCGGCCTCGGCTACGTCCGCCGTGAGGTCGAGGAGGGCGCGATCATCGAGGTTCGACAGGCCGTCGGCGGGCCTTCGCACGCGCGAGTCGAGCCTGTGAGCCCTGCTAGCATGGCCACGAGGCGCCCGTAGCTCAGGGGATAGAGCGCAGCCCTGCGGAGGCTGAGGTCGCACGTTCGATTCGTGCCGGGCGCATCCGGCGCCGGCGCTAGCTGACGGTCTCGTCGGCGACACGTCGGCGCAGGCGTGCCGCGATGTCGACGCGCTTGACGTCCCACACGAGCCCGATCCGCTCCATCTTGTGGATCAGGTAGCCGGAGAGATCGAGTTGCCGCTCGTCGAGACCGTGCACGGCGGACGAGGGGAATGCGTGGTGGTTGTTGTGCCACGCCTCGCCGAGCGAGGGGAGGGCGAGCAGCCAGTTGTTCCGGCTCTCGTCGCGCGTCGCGTACGTCCGTCGGCCGAACATGTGGCAGATCGAGTTGACGCTCCAGGTGACGTGCTGGAACAGGGCGATGCGGATGAGCCCGCCCCACACCATGGCCTGCACGCCTCCGCTCACGCCGGCGATCGCGTACCCGATGGCGTACGGAATGGCGAAGCCGAGCGCGACCCAGACGAAGTACATCCGGTCGATCACGCGCAGCAGGCGGTCGCCGGTGAGGTCGCGGCCGAACCGCGTGCGCACGACGAGGCCCTTGGTCGAGAAGAGCCAGCCGACGTGCGAGTGCCACAGCCCGCGTATGGCGCCGAGCACACCCGCGCCGAAGCCCACGTGCGGCGAGTGCGGGTCGCCCTCGACATCCGAGTACGCGTGGTGCTTGCGGTGGTCCGACACCCACTGCGAGACGGGCCCCTGCGTGGTCATCGCACCGAGGATCGCGAGTACGGCCCGCATCCAGGCGAACGTCTCGAAGCTCTTGTGCGTGAAGTACCGGTGGAAGCCGATCGTGATGCCGAGCCCGGGGACGATGTACAGCACCAGCAGCAGCGCGAGATCGACAGGCGTGACTGCGATCCCCCACCAGGCTCCGGCAACGGCGACCAGGCCGAGTGGCGGGAGCGCGACGGCGACGAGCGTGATGATCCGAGTTGGGAGACCGGGCGTATGGAGCGTCTCGGGGTGGTCGTCGATCGTCGTTGCGGCCACTCGAACCTCTGTTCGTTTGCAGGCGCTCCGCGGGTCACTGCGTCTGCCGAACCGTCAGGAGCTCGTGAGCGAAGATGTATGCGATGGAAGCGTTCCAGGATAGCCGCACGGTCGCGCCATGAGAATCGCGGTCGTCGGCACGGGAGTCTCAGGTCTGGCTGCGGCCTGGGCCCTCGATCGCCAGCATGACGTCGTGCTGTACGAGGCCGACGCGCGGGCGGGCGGTCACGTGCACACCCACAGCGTCGACGATCCGGTGCACGGCCAGCTTGCCGTCGACTCGGGGTTCATCGTCTACAACGAGCGCAACTACCCGGGCCTCGTGGGATTGCTGGCCGAGCTCGGTGTCGCGACGCGGGAGTCGGACATGTCGTTCGCCGTGAGCTGCCGTCACTGCCGGCTCGAGTTCTGCAGCCGCGGCGCCGCCGGCCTGTTCGGTGAGCGCCGGAACCTCGTGCGCCCCGGATTCCTGCGCCTGCTCGCCGACATCCACCGCTTCTTCCGGGACGGCAAGCGGTCGGTCTCCGATCCGCGCTGGCAGCGACGTACGATCGGAGACTTCCTGGACGACGGACGCTACGGAGCCGGATTCGAACGCCACTTCATCGCACCGATGGGCGCCGCGATCTGGTCGTCGTCGCCGACCAAGATGCGCTCGATGCCGGCGTCGTTCTTTCTCGGCTTCTTCGTGAACCACGGGCTGCTCGGACGACGCGATGCACCGTCGTGGCGCACGGTCGAGGGCGGGTCGCAGCGCTACGTCGACGCGCTGCTCGCCCAGCTCCGGGGAGCCGTCCGGCTCGCCGCGCCGGTGCGCGCGCTTCGCCGCACGCTCGACGGGGTCGAGCTCCGCGCGGGCGACAGCGCACCCGAGCACTTCGATCGCGTGGTCGTGGCAACGCATCCCGACCAGGCGCTCGAGCTGCTCGGCGACGACGCATCGGACGCCGAACGGGACACGCTCGCGCGTATCCACTACTCCCGCAACGAGGCCGTCGTGCACACGGATCGCGCGTTGCTCCCCCGTTGTGCGACCGTACGCGCATCGTGGAACGTGGCGCTCGAGGACTGCCGGGTCGGTGCGCGCGGCGTATCGATCACGTACTGGATGAACCGCCTGCAGGGCCTGCCGGGCCCGACCGACTACTGCGTCTCGCTGAACGAGGTCGAACGCATCGAGCCGTCGTCGGTGCTCGCGCGGATGAGCTACGAGCATCCGGTGTACACGCTCGACGCCGTGCGGGCGCGCGACGAGCTGCTGGCGGTCGACGGCGAGCGCCGGACGCACTACGCCGGCGCGTACCTCGGCGCGGGCTTCCACGAGGACGGCCTGCGCTCCGGCTACGACGCTGCGGCGCGCCTGAGCGCCTCGGCATGAGGTCGTGCCTGTACGTCGGCCGACTGCGGCACGAGCGCACGGCGCCCGAACCGAACGGGTTCACCTACCCGGTGTACTCGTTCCTGATCGATCTCGACGAGGTCGAGGGTCTCGTCGAGCGCGGGCTCTTCCAGCACAACCGGCGCGGTCTGCTCGAGCTCCGGGACACGGACCACCTGGGCGGCGAGGCCGGTCTGCGCGCCGGTGTCGAGGAGTTCTGCGCATCGCGGGGCCTGGACGTGCGCGGGACCCGCATCGAGCTCCTGACCCAGCTCCGGCTCTTCGGCTACGTGTTCAACCCGGTGTCGTTCTACTGGTGCCACGATCACGATGGATCGCTCCGCTGCCTCGTCGCCGAGGTGCACAACACGTTCGGCGAGCGCCATCCCTACCTGCTGCTGCCCGACGCGGCGCCTGACTCCGCCGGTCGTGTCCGCATGTCGGTGGACAAGGCGTTCCACGTGTCGCCGTTCATGGGACTCGAGGGCCGTTACCGGTTCGAGCTCGATGCTGCGCCGGGCGAGCTCGTCGCCATGCGGATCGACGAGGAGCGCGGCGGCACGCGGTTCTTCCAGGCAGTGCTCGCGGCCCGGCGCGTCGAGCTGGACGGGCACTCGCTCGCCCGCGTGCTCGCGCGACGGCCGCTGATGACCTTCCAGGTCAGCGCGCTGATCCGCGTGGCAGGCGCTGCGCCTGTGGGCGAAGCGCGTGCCTTTCCACCGAAAGCCGCCCTACGTGCCCGGCCGCGGCTCGGTGGCGCAATGATGATCGGCGGCCCGCCCGATCGTGTGACCACGGTCGCGCTGCTCGCAGCCGACGCCGTCCTTCGCAGGATCCGGGCGGGTCGGCTCGAGCTCGTGCTGCCCGACGGGTCGCGCCGGTCGTACGGCGCGACCGGTGGCCGCGAGGCCGAGCTCGAGGTGCTCGACTGGGCCTTCCTGCGCCGGCTGGCGCGATCGCCCCGTGTCGCGCTCGGCGAGGGATTCCAGGCGGGCGAGTGGCGGACGCCAGATCTCGTGGGGCTGCTCGAGCTGCTCGCAGACAACTACACCCCGATCGCGGGCGAGGGCCCCCTTGCGGCGCTCTCGCGCCTGCGCAGCCTCGTTCCGCGACCGCGGCTCCGGCACGGGCTTCGCGCCTCCGAGCAGGACGTGCAGGCGCACTACGACCTGTCGAACGAGTTCTTCGCGCTGTGGCTCGATCCGTCGCTGACCTACTCGTGTGCGGTGTTCGAGGAGCCGGATCAGTCGCTCGAGGAGGCGCAGCAGCACAAGTACCGCCTGCTGTGCGACCGCCTCGGGCTCGCGTCGCATCACCACCTGCTCGAGATCGGCACCGGCTGGGGGGGAATGGCCCTGCACGCGGCGCGCGAGCGCGGCTGCCGCGTCACGACCACCACGATCTCCACCGCGCAGCACGAGCTCGCGTCGCGGCGCATCGCCGAGGCCGGTCTCACCGACCGCGTCGAGGTGCTGAGGCTCGACTACCGCAGGCTCACCGGACACTTCGACCGCATCGTGTCGATCGAGATGCTCGAGGCGATCGGCCACGACCAGCTGCCGACGTACTTCCGCGCGATCGACCGCCTGCTCGGCCCGCACGGCGTGGCCGCGATCCAGACGATCACGATCCCCGAGCAGCGCTACCGCTCGTATCGCCGGTCGGAGGACTGGCTGCGACGCCACATCTTCCCCGGCGGCCTGCTCCCGTCGGTCGGCGAGATCGCCCGCGTGTGCGCTCGCGCCACCCAGCTCGGCGTGTACCGGCTCGACGAGATCGGCCCCCACTACGCGCCGACGCTCGGCCGCTGGCGCGAGCGGTTCCTCGAGCGCGTCGCCGAGGTGCGCGCGCTCGGCTTCGACGAGCGCTTCTGCCGCACCTGGGAGTTCTATCTCGCCTACTGCGAGGCGGCGTTCGCGAGCCGCGCGATCCGCGACGTGCAGCTGGTGCTCGCGCGGCCGTTCGAGCGCGAGGCACCGATCGTCGTGTAGTCAGGGATCGGAGTCCCAGCCCGGGTGCTCGGCGTCGAGCACGCGGGTGAGGAGCGCGCACGAGGGCGACAGCGGCGCGGGACGCTCGCCGACGGGCAGCACGACGAGCCCTGCCAGCTCGGGCGGGGCGAGACGGTAGGGGCCGGCGTGTCGCACGCGGAACACGGTGGTCAGCTCGGTCTCGCCGTCGAGCGCGCAGCGCGCCCGCGTGAGCTCCTCGAGGTCGTCGTCTGCGACCTCGATCCCCACCTCCTCGGCGAGCTCGCGGATGGCGGCTTCCCGCACGCTCTCACCCGCCGACACGTGGCCCGAGCACGCGTGGTCCCACGCGCTCGGGGCCGAGTCCTTGTGTGCACCCCGCAGCTGCCAGAGCACGCCGCCGTGCGCGAGCACGACCACGTGGACCGACAGGTGGACGAGCGAGGGGTCCGAGTGGCAAGCAGCGCGCGTCGCCGTGCCGACCGGCTCGCCGCGCTCGTCGACCACGACGAACAGCTCGTCGGGACGATCGGGGACGCTCAGGTGTGCGTCCCGTCGTCGTGCTCGTCGGCTCTCCAGCCCTCGCGCTTCATCTTCTCGCTGCGCGTGGCGAGCAGCATGATCAGCCCGGCGACGGCGCCCCAGAAAAGGCCGTAGAACACGCCACGGTCCTCGGGCTGGTTCAGCCAGGTGACGTGGATGAGCCAGAGGATCGGCGAGCTGACCACGAACACGATCAGGAACCGCACCGGAGCCGACAGGGCCTCCCAGCGTCGGGCGATCGGACCAGGCTCGCTCGGCATCTCGCCTGGCACGTTACCTAGGCTGTCGCGGTGGAGACCGACGCCGCGCTCGCGCTCGCGGGCATCGAGCACGCCTACCCGGGCACGGGCCAGGTTCTCGCGGGGATCGACCTGTCGGTAGCGTCCGGTGAGGTCGTGGCGCTCGTCGGTCCGTCGGGCTGCGGCAAGTCGACGCTGCTCGCGGTCGCCGCCGGCGTTCTGACGCCCGATGCCGGCCGCGTGCTCGCCGGAGGGCACGACGTCACCGCCCGGCCGGGCCCGGTCGCGCTCATGCTGCAGCGCGACCTCCTGCTCGAGTGGCGCTCCGTCCTCGGCAACGTGCTGCTGGCTCCCGAGCTCGCGGGGCGCTCGCGCGCGGCACGGGCCGACGCGCTGGGGCTGCTCGCACGCCACGGACTCGAGCGGTTCGTCGATCACTACCCGCATGCCCTGTCGGGCGGCATGCGCCAGCGGGTCGCGCTCGTGCGCACGCTGATGGCCGATCGGCCCGTGCTCGCCCTCGACGAGCCGCTCGCTGCGCTCGACGCACAGGCTCGGCTCGACGCCCAGGAATGGCTCGAGGGGGCCCTCGAGGAACGCGGCGGCGCCGCGCTCCTCGTCACGCACGACGTCGACGAGGCGGTGCGCCTCGCGGACCGCGTCGTGGTCCTGTCGCAGCGTCCGTCACGGATCGTCGCCGAGCATCGCGTGCCGCTGGCGCGCCCGCGGGACGAGGAGTCGATGCTGTCCGAGTCGTTCCTCGAGCTGCGCCGAGCGGTCTTCCGCGCCGTGCGAGCCGAGGTGCACCGCGCAGGTGCGGGCGGCGCATGATCCGTCGCGTCGTGGAACGCGCGCTGCCGCTGCTCGTCGCGCTGGGCCTCGTGATCGTGGTCTGGGAGGCGGTGCTCCGCCTCGACCATCCCGGCCCGCTCGTGCTGCCCACTCCCGGGGCCGTTCTCCGCGCGCTGCATACGGATGCGGGGACGCTCGCGCATGCGGCGCTCGTCACGGCCGAGGAGGCGTTCGTCGGCTTCGTCTGCGGCACCCTGCTCGGGCTGCTGCTCGCGATCGCGACGGCCGAGTGGGCCACGGTGCGCCGCGGCCTGTACCCGGTGCTCGTCACGACACAGGCGATCCCTCCGATCGCGCTCGCGACACCGCTCGCTATCTGGCTCGGCTATGGCCTCGCGCCGAAGGTGATCGTGGTCTCGCTGCTCGTCTTCTTCCCGGTGTTCGTGAACGCGCACGCGGGTCTCACGCAGCTCGAGCCGGGTCTCGAGCGACTGCTTCGATCCCTCGGCGCGTCGCGCATGCAGATCCTGCGCGTGGCTCGGCTCCCCTCGTCGCTTCCACTCGTGCTGGCGGCGCTGCGGCTCGGCGCGACGTATGCGGTGATCGGTGCCGTGTTCGGTGAGTGGGTCGGTGCGAGCAACGGGCTCGGCATCTACCTCCTCGAGGCGAACGGGCGGTTGCAGACCGACCGCGTCCTCGCAGCGGTGCTCGTGCTCGCCGTGCTGGGACTGATCGCCTTCGGCCTCGTCGCGGCTGCCGAGTACGCGCTGACGCCCTGGCGCCGACGCGCGACCCGCCCGCACTGGAGGAAAAGAGAGTCGGGCCCCGGTTAGGGGCCCGACTCCGATCTTCCGCGGTGGGCGTGTCCCTCAGAGGGGCACGACGCCCACGGCCTCGGGCCCCTTGCGACCCTCCTGCGCCTCGAACTGCACGCGTGCCCCCTCGGGCAGCGTGCGGAACCCGCTCGTGCTGATGTTCGAGTGGTGGACGAAGAGGTCGTTGCCTCCCTCGTCAGGTGCGATGAAGCCATATCCCTTCGCATCGCTGAACCACTTCACGACTCCGGTGGCCACCGGCCGTACCTCCCTAGACGGACTTGCACGAGCCCTGCCCTCAGGCGCGCAGATGATGCGCCGCTACCGCAGGTTCGTCTTCCCGCCGGCGCCCTCGCGGGGCCGGCGATCCGAGCCTATCAGCGGCGACTAGGAGGTTAGGACGTGAAGTCTTCGGGAAGGATGGCGTCGGCCGCGAGGGCGCGTGAGAAGCGATCGATCTCGGCCTCGCGCTCGAGGCGGTCGATCTCACGGAGATGGCGCTCGATCACGGCGCGGCCCGCGGCGAGCGTCCGATCGAAGCCCTCGATCTCGCGCGTGCTTCCCTGCGCGCGCCAGACCGCATCGCACTCGGGGCAGCGCAGCTCGAGCTCCCACAGATCATTTCCGAGCCTGCGACAGCGCCTCGGATAGCCGAGCTCGGAGCGACATGTCCGGCACAGGCCGAGGCCGCCGCCAGGTTCGGTGGGAGGTCGCCGAATCTGACTCATCGCGGCCACCGTAGCGAGCGGATCGGACGGCCCAGGCTCCGGAACGATCGGCGTCCCGGAGACGTTATCCACAGGCGCGGCCGGTCGGCCGACGCGGCGGGCCTGCTTGAATGGGGGTGCCGCGAACGCTGCTTCCCGGCACCGGCCCCCATCGTCTAGAGGCCTAGGACTCCGGCCTTTCACGCCGGTAACACGGGTTCGAATCCCGTTGGGGGTAGTTCCAGAACTGTTTGAAACCGTGCTTGGTTCATTACTCCCTTGACTGCTACCTGGCCACGGGATGGCAGCTTGGCGCTTGCATCGTCGGGCAACCGCAATATGGTCCGGCGGCCGATCGTGCGTAGTTGCGCGTCGAAATGGATTACCGGCGTATTGATCGTCCGTGCACGGGCTTCCTCAGCCATTGCGTAGTTCCTGGATGCGGATCAAGTACCCGCCGGATCGCGGAAGGAGCAGTCGCGGATCCCGTACGGCTGCTCGGTCGGCTCCTGAACGACCTCGGCGTCGCCCGCCTGCAGCCGCTCGAACGTGCCGTCGAGGTCGGTGGTGGCGAAGTTGATGCTGGCGTACGTCCCTTTCGCCATCATCTCGGCGATGGTGCGGCGCTCGTCGTCGGTGATGCCGGGAGTGGCAGCCGGCGGGTACAGGACGATGGAGGTGCCAGGCTGGCCCGCGTACCGACCGTGATCCAGTGCATCCCGCCGTATTCGACATCGTTTCGGACCTCGAAGCCAAGAGTGTCGCGATAGAAGGCGACGGACGCGTCCGCGTTGTCGTGCGGGAGGAAGCTCGCGTGAATGGTGATGTCCATGACGGTCACGCTAGTTGCGCGCTCGGTGCCCGCGCTTCTCGAATCCTGATCGGTTTGGTCATTTGTTTCGCCACGCACGGTGGGATCCCCGCGTCGCGCCGGCCGCCCGGCGCCGGTAGGTGCTGGGCGGTACGCCGACCAGCTCGCTGAAGCGAGTGCTGAACGTGCCCAGAGACGAGCAGCCGACCGCGAAACAGACCTCGGTGACGCTGAGGTCGCCGCGACGAAGTAGCGCCATGGCCCGCTCGATTCGCCGCGTCATCAGGTAGCTGTACGGCGACTCACCGAAGGCGAGCCGGAACTGGCGGCTGAGATGCCCGGCTGACAGGTGCGCGCCGCGCGCGAGCGCCTCGACATCGAGCGGTTGCGCATACTCCCGGTCGATCCGGTCACGAACCCGTCGCAGCCGACTCGCGTGGCGTCGGATCAGTTTTCCGGTTCGACGAGCCCTGACCGGAACCGAGCACCTCGAGCAACCGCCGAACCCATGCAGATCTCCCTCATGCTCGCAGTCGAGGACGCCACCGAGGCGGCCCGGTGGTACGCGCGTGCCCTCGGTGCAAGCGAGCTGTGGAACCTCGGCTCCGTCGTCGGTCTCCAGATCGATGGGGCTCCGTTCTTCCTGCACGAGCCGACCGGCGGGTTCGTCAGCCCGGACGCGAGCGGGACGACGGTGCGGGTCGAGGTCTTCGTCGACGACCCCGACGCCTTCGTGCGGCGGGCCGTCGAGGCCGGTGCTGACGGGTCTGCCGATGCCGTCCGGGATCACGACACGCCCTGGGGGCTCCATCGACAGGGAGGGTTTCGCGACCCGTTCGGCCACGTCTGGCTCGTGGGCGACCGCTCCCCGCTCGAGGCGTTCCCGCGCTCTCCCGCCTGACATCCGTAGTTCCCAGCTTTCTGGGATGGGCGACGTGTCGCGTACAGGCGACCCTTGAGGCGACGGGCAGATGGGCTGCTCGCCACCGAACGGAGCGTGGTTTCCATGTACGCACGAACGTCGTCCTGGTCCGGTTCGCCCGAGGCTCTCGAGACCTGGGCCGAGCACGTCGGCGCGCACGTGGCGCCGTTCGTCGCGGGGCTGCCCGGCAGCGCGGGCTGCGTGTTCCTGATCGATCGCGAGGGCGGCTCCGGACTCACGCTCACGCTCTGGGACTCCGAGGAGGCCGCGCTCGCAAGCGACCGCAACGCGGAGCAGAGCCGCGCGAGCACCGTTGCCGCGACCGGAGTCGAGCTCGTGGAGCGTGGCCGGTACGAGGTGGTCAAGCGGGTCTAGACTCGTGTCCACCACGAGGAAGGCGCATGTGATCGAAGGCCCAGCGCTTCGCAACCTCACGGCAGCGATCGCGGACGCGTGCCGCTCGGGTCTCGATCCCGATGCGCTGCGCAACGCGGTCCTTCCGAGGCTGCGGCGCGCCGTCCCGATCGATGCGCTCTGGTGGGCGACGGTTGACCCGGCAACGCTCCTGTTCACGCAGGCCCACCGCGAGGGTCTGCCGGAGGAGATCGGTCCGTACTTCGTGCAGAACGAGTTCCTCGCCGACGACGCCAACAAGTGGACCGACCTCGCGCGTTCACGCGATGGCGTGCGCACGCTCATCCAGGCGACCGCCGGAGATCTCGAGCGGAGCGCGCGCTACCGCGACATCTTCAGGCCGCTCGGACTGTCCGACGAGCTGCGCGTCGCGCTGCGCACCGGCAGAGCCTGCTGGGGCTACATGTGCCTCCACCGTGAGGGGCCTGACGGCTTCTCGGCGGAAGAGGCCCGGTTCGTGGGACAGATCGCGCCGTACCTGGCGGAGGGGATCCGGCTCGGCCTGCTCGTGCGGGACGCGGTCCTGGAGCGCGCGGACGCACCCGGCCTCGTCCTGCTCGCGGATGACGGCACCCTCGTCGGCAGCAACGGGCCGGCGGACGTCTGGCTCGACGAGCTTCGCGACCCGGCAGCCGATCGCCTCCTGCCGATCGAGCTGTACGCGGTCGTCGCCGAGCTGCGAGGCGCGACCGATCCGAGCACCCCGCCTCCTCGCCTGCGGGTGCGCACGCGCGCCGGCCGCTGGGTCGTGATCCACGCGTCCTGGCTCGGCTTGCAAGCGCGCGAGACCGCCGCCGTGATCATCGAGCCCGCCCCCGCGAACGAGATCGCGCCGCTGCTGATGGCGGCCTACGGTCTCACCCCGCGTGAGCGGGCGGTGACCGGCCTCGTCTGCAGCGGCCTCTCCACCCGCGAGGTCGCGGCGCGTCTGCACCTCGCAGAGCACACGGTGCAGGACCATCTGAAGTCGGTGTTCACCCGGACCGGTGTGCGCAGTCGGCGCGAGCTCGTCGCCACGATCCTCCGTCAGGAGTACCTGCCGCGTGCCCGCGCCGGCCAGCAGGTCGACGCCTCCGGGTTCTTCAGTGCCGATTACTCGGTCTCGCCCGGGACCACGACACCGGCCTCGTAGGCGTAGACGACGGCGTGGACTCGATCCCGCAGGCCGAGCTTGGTGAGGATGTGGCCGACGTGCGTCTTGGCCGTGGTCTCGCTGACGACCAGGCGCCTGGCGATCTCGGCGTTGGAGCGACCACGTGCGACGTGGAGCAGGACCTCGCGCTCGCGCGGCGTGAGCCGCGCAAGGTCCGGAGGCTCGGTTTGCGGTCGGGACGGGAGCGTCGCGAAGCGCTCGATCACGCGTCGTGTCACGGTGGGCGCGAGCAGCGCGTCCCCGGCCGCGACGACTCGAATCGCTGCGATCAGCTCCTCGGGCGGCGCATCCTTCAGAAGGAAGCCGCTAGCGCCCGCCGCAAGCGCACCGAACACGTACTCGTCAAGGTCGAACGTGGTCAGCACGAGCACGCGGCACGTCACGTCGACGTCCGCCAGGAGTCGACGTGTCGCCTCGATGCCGTCGAGCACGGGCATCCGCACATCCATGAGCACGACGTCCGGACGGGTGCGGCGGGCGGTGCGCAGCGCCTCGTCGCCGTCGCTCGCCTCGCCGACGACCTCGATGCCCGGCTCGGTGTCGAGCAGCAGCCGGAAACCAGCTCGGACCATCACCTGGTCGTCGGCGATCACGATCCGGATCGTCACGAGCTCACGGCGCCGTTCGTGTCCAGCGGCAGCCGCGCACGCACGACGAATCCTCCGCGCTCTCCCGGGCCGGTGCTGAGCGTTCCGCCATACAGGGCCACTCGCTCGCGCATCCCGATCAGCCCATGGCCGTGTTCGTCCGCCCGTGCCGGGCGCGTCCCGTCGTCGAGCACCTCGAGCTCGACTGCCCGGGGCCCGACGCGGACCGTCACCGTCGCCATGCGTGCGTCGGCGTGCTTGAGGACGTTGGTCAGCGCCTCCTGCACGACGCGATAGACCGCCAGCCCGGGGCCCGCCGGGAGCGACGATGCGCCGTCGACGGTCAGCGTCACGGGCAGTCCGGCCGAGCGCACCTGCTGGGCCAGCAGCTCGAGCTCGGCCGCGCCGGGCTGCGGGCCGAGCTCCGCGTGCTCGCCGTCGCTGCGTAGGACACCGAGCATGCGCCGCATCTCGACGAGTGCCTCGCGGCCCGTGCGCTCCACCGACTCGAGCGCCTCGCGTTCGCGGCTCTGCTCGTGCTCGAGGCGACGCCGCACCGCACCCGCCTGGATGACCATGACGCTCACGCTATGCGCAACGACGTCGTGCATCTCGCGCGCGATCCTGGCGCGCTCCTGCTCGGCGGCCTCGCGGGCCGTCTCGGCCCGGGCGACCTCCAGGTCGGCCGTTCGACGCTCGAGCTCGAGCGCCCGCTGGCGGGGTCGTCGGACGAACAGCCCGACGAGCCACGCGCCGCCGTAGACGAGCAGGACGAAGACCGAGTCGTCCCAGTGGAACCCGCCCGAGTCGACCAGCCCCAGAACCGCTGCCAGCGCGAGACCGGCACGCCACGCCGAGCCGCGCAGGTCGCGCCAGGCACCGAGCGAGTAGAACGCGACGACGAGCACGAACAGCAGGTAGGTCGCGTTGCCCGGATACCCCGCCGCCTTGGCAGCGGCGACGGTCGCAAGCGCGACGACCAGGGAGATGAACGGAGCCTGTCGGCGCCACGCCACGGGCGCCACCGTGACGAGCACGACCGGCAGCATCAGTGCGAGCGGGCCGTCCGAGGTGATGCCGACCTCGATCAGCCCCGCAAGGGCGAACACTCCGGCGAGAGCCGCGTCGGCCGTGGGCGGACGCGGCGGTCGCTGCACGAGTGCCAACCAGCCCCTCACCCGAACCAGCCTACTGATGCGCCCCTCGCGGCGCCTCCTGCTGGGAGACGACTTTTTCGCGGGCGAGATCCTCCTCGGCGACGAGGCCAAGATCGTCGCCTCGCACGACGACAGCACATGGGAGCCGGAAGTACGTTCGAGAGGTCATCGACCAGGAGGCACTCATGTACGCGCAGGCAGAGAAGTCGATTCCCCTCTGGAGCACCGCGGCCGCCATCGCGCTGACCGCCTACACCGTGCTCAAGGGGCACCGAGACGGTGCCACGGGCCGTGAGCTCGCGATCGAGCTGTTGATCGTGTTCGCGCTCGCAGCCGTGACGTTCGTGCTCGCACGACGCGTGCGACCGACGGGCCGAACGGCGGTCGCCCTTGCCGCCCTCGGACTCGTATCGGTGGCGCTCTTCTGGCTGGGGCTCTTCAGCGTGGTGCTCGCAGGCGGCGCCGCGCTCGTCGCGCTCGAGACGCGGCGCGCCGGCCGCAGCCGCACGGCGACGGCCGCGCTGGTCGTCGCCGCCATCACGGTGGTGCTGTCGGTGGTGGTCGCGATCGCCTCGTGACCTCGGCGCATGGTCGGGGAAGCGGTGCCTCAGCCAGGGCTCCGGTACGCGGCAAGCTCGAGCCATTCGACGCGCGACGGAGGGCCGGTGATGCCGCCCTCCTGAAGCGCACGTCCGAGCCGGTCGTTCATGAATGCCGCCTGAGCCTCCTGCGACTCCCAGACCTCGAACACCACGAAGCCGCCGGGCTTCTCGCCGCCGGCGTGGAACACCAGTCCGGCCGGCCAGTCGCCCTGCCCGGTGTCCGGGTCGATTCCCAGCCGGCCGTTCACGGCGACGTACTCGCTCTTGCCGATGCCGTCGAACTCCAGGATCAGTCCTTGCGCCATACCAGTGGCCTCCAACGTGCGGGTGGACGGGAGAGGGGTTGAGCGCCTTACGCCTCGACGAGGATCACGAGGGTCTCGGGCAGCACGCCGTCGTGTGCCATCGTCTCGGCCGCCTCCGGCTTCTCCATGGCGGCCATCACGACGTCCATGTCGGGCACGTCCATCAGCACCCCGACGCGGTTCGGGTTCTGCGGGTCGACGAACGTGCGGATGTTCGTGACTCCAAGGGGGCCGAAGAACTCCTCCCGCCTCGAAGAGGAGAGCCAGTGCGCTGTGTCCTTCACCTCGTGGTGTGCCATCACGGTGGGCATTCGGGCTCCTGGCGTCGTGTATCCGGTGGACTCGCATCGCGAGCATACGGGGCGGATGGCTACTCCGGGAGCACGTGCCGTGTGATCTGGCAGCCGGGTGACAGCCCACGCACAGCGACCTCGAGCCCGTCGCCGGCCGCGAGCAAGTCGGCGACGGGGAACGGCTCGAGCCGCTCGAGCACGAAATACGCCGCGGTGCTGCTCTCGGTCAGGCGGGTGCGCACCCCCTGACGCCAGTTCCACCTCCGGCACGTGACTCCCGCGGCGTCGTACCAGATCGCCTCGCCTGCATCGACGGGCTCGCTCCGACCGTCGATGCCGGAGAACGCCTCGCCGCCTCGGGCAACGCCCAGCCGCAGGGGAGGTGCGACCCGGCTCCAGTCCTCGCCGCCGGCCGGCAGGACGTGCTCGATGCTGATCGCGTTGTAGGCGTCCACGGCGCGGTTCACCGTCGGGAGCTCGTCGCCGCGCAGGACCCGCCGAAGCAGGCTCTCGACCGATGAGAAGTACCGGCTGGGCTTCGAGCCGAGGGCGCTGTACGCCTCGCGCCACGCCTGGACGTGGGGATGGCTGGAGGCGGGGCGATCGCCGAACCGCGCGCGCGCCGCTTGCTCCGAGGTTCGGAGAAGCAGTTCGCTGTGCTCGTCGCTCGCGCCGTTCGCCAGGTCGTCCACGCGGATCACGAGCACCCGGAAGCTCGGGAAGCGTCGGCAGATCTCGGCATCGATCTCGATCGGAAACGGATCACTCACGTCCTCGCAATACTCCCACGCATGTCGCTGACGCCTGTCGAGCCGGCCAGGCACCTGCTGCGCGCGAAGGACCTCGTCGACGCCCGCTACCGCGAGCCTCTCGATGTCCCGGCTCTCGCCCGCGCAGCCCGACTCTCGCCGGCGCACTTCAGCCGCGAGTTCCGCCGGACGTTCGGCGAGACGCCGCACCAGTACCTCCTCATGCGGCGGATGGAGCGTGCCGCTGCCCTGCTGCGCAACACCGATCGCCCGGTCGCCGAGATCTGCCTCGCCGTCGGCCTGCGCAGCGTCGGGTCGTTCACGACCAGCTTCACGCGGACGTTCGGGCGTCCGCCGGCGGCCTATCGCGCCGCCCATCCACCCGCCGCCGAGCGGGCCCAGATCCCGACGTGCGTGGTGCTCGCCTGGACCCGGCCGCAATCGAGCAGGTTTGGAGAAGACAGGCGCGCGCGGCGCGATTAGCGTGGTCTCCGACCGTTCCAACCAGGCCGGAGGAAGACAGATGTTGAAGAAGCTCACGAACGTGTCCGTGTGGGTGAACGACCAGGACGAGGCCCTTGCGTTCTACACCGAGAAGCTCGGAATGGAGCTGCGCGAGGACGTCACCGTGCCCGAGCTCGGGAACTTCCGCTGGCTCACGGTCGGCGTGCCCGGCCAGCCGGATGTCGCGCTCGCGCTGATGACGGTGCCGGGGCCGCCGGTGTTCGAGGCCGAGACCCAGGCCCAGATCAAGAGCCTGGTCGCGAAGGGCGTTGCGAGCGGACTGTTCTTCGCGACGGATGACTGCAACGCGACGTTCGAGGAGCTGAGCGGCCGCGGCGTCGAGTTCATCCAGGAGCCGACCGAGCAGCCGTACGGCATCGACGCGGGGTTCCGCGACTCGTCCGGAAACCAGATCCGCATGGCGCAGCGCTAGGACCTCCTTGTCCACGAAGTCCGTCAGCGAGAAGCTGCTCATCAGGCCGAACACGAGCCTGTGGTCGTCGCACCCGTCCCGCACCGGGCTCGTCGAACCGCTGCCCGCAAGCGTGCAGCAGGTCGCCGGGCCCGGCCTCGCGACGACCGCGCTCGTGTTCGCCGATGACAGCGACTCGCTGCGGCGCGTGCTCGACGAGCACCGCAGCGAGCTGGCCGCGCCGAAGGCGTTCTGGGTGCTCTACCCGAAGGCGAACCGGACCGCTGCGCTTCCGCCCTCTCCGTGAGGGCGAGGCCCCGTTCGCTCCAGGTGGCTAGGTGACGCGCGTGGTCGCCGTGTACGGGCGGCGGTCGGGGTCTGCGTCCCAGCGCATCACGTGCTCGACGACGAAGCCGCCCATCAGCGAGGTCATGTCGAGGCCGTTCGGGCCATCCTCCTCGAGCGCCTTCCACTCCGGGCTCGCCATCGTCCGCTCGTAGGCGTCGAGATCGTCGAACCACACCTCGACGCATCCGTCGTAGCCCAGCCCGGCTTCGGCGTGGGCCGCGTCGATCGCCCCGACGAAGTGGTTCTGCACGTAGCGCTTCATGCCGAGGTTCCGGAGCGCGATCGCCCCGTGATCGTTCAGCCACCAACGGCGCACGTCCTCGGGATCCCGGTCCGCGCGGAACCGGAACAGGAAGATCACCTTGACCATGGGGACACCTTCTCGACGGGGAGTGAACTGAGCCGATGCATGCGATCCGTTCCTGCACGCTACCGCTCGCGGCAGCGGTCCCGGCTCGCGAAGAAGGTCTTCAGCCGGCTCTGAGAGCGGCTTCCTCGTCCGTGAGAGGCGCGCGTGCGAGCACGCTGGCCGGGCGGGCGCCACGGCGCGCCGGACGTCGCACCTGCACCTCGCTCGCGACCAGGTACGAGCCGACCACGACTCCGGCCGCGATCGCCTGCGCCGCCAGTCCCTCGACGGTGGCGAAGGTCGCGAACCAGGTGCCGAGCCAGTTCGGGAAGGCGACGCCGATGGTCGTGGTCCCGATCCAGCCCGCCTGCTGCATCTCCTGCACCTGCTCGCCGACCATCACGACGAGCACCACGCCGAGCATCGCGCCCGTCACCACGAGCATCCGCCGGTACGGCAGACGGTGGTGGTTCAGGAACGTGATCGCTGCGACGACCGCGACGAGCGCGAGCCCGACTGCCACACCCTGCAGCACCGTCGCCGAGCCGTAGCTCAGGCGCATGCTCTGGAGGAAGAGGACGACCTCGAAGCCCTCGCGATAGACGCTCGCGAAGCCGAGCACGGCCAGCCCGACGAAGATCTTCCGGGCCGCCCCGGGGCCGGTCAGCGCAAGCAGCCCCTTCTTGGTGCGGTTGTGGTGCGAGATCCAGCCGGTCCAGTAGACGCGATGGAAGAACCAGTTCATCACGAGGAGCAGCACCGCGATCGCGAGGAGGCCGGTCGCTGCCTGCATGCCGAGCGGCGAGATGCCCAGCGAGGCGAGCCGAGCCTCGATCCAGACGGCCGCGAACCAGGTGACCACCGAGACGGCCACCCCGATCGCCGCCCCGAGCGCGATCGGCCTCCGAAGGCTCTGGTTACGCCCCATCAGGCTGGCGACGATCGCCATCAGCACGAGGATCGACTCGAGTCCCTCGCGGAAGACCAGGAGCCCGCTGTTGAACGACGCCGCGCCCGGGCTCAGATGCGTCGCGGTCGGGTCGGAGACGCCGCCGTCCAACGCCTGCGCGACCAGCACGACGCCGAGCAGGGCGACGAGCGAGATGAGAAGCCAACGATTCCGGGTCGTGAACGTCATGCGATGAGAGGGCTCTCCAGGCCTTAGGGCGCCCTAACCTTAGAGGCACGCTCGCGTCCGCACAAGGCGATCAGATGCGCTTCTCAGGCAGCGAGCGGAAGCCCCGAGCGCAACGCGTCATCGGCCCCGTCGATGCCCGCGATCTCGGTGACCACCTCGATCGTGGCCGTCACGACCCGCGGATCGAACTGCGAGCCCGAGCAGCGGTCGAGCTCGGCGAGCGCCTCCTCGACCGTGCGTCGCGCCCGGTACGGACGATCCGTGATCATCGCGTTGAACGCGTCGCACACGCAGACGATGCGCGCCGGGAGCGGGATCGCCTCGCGTGCCAGGCGATCGGGGTAGCCGTCTCCGTCCCAGCGCTCGTGACACGACCGGATGATCACGCCGACGTGGGCGAGCAGCCCGCCGACGCGTGTGAGCAGCTTCTGCCCCTCGATCGTGTGCGTCTCGATCACGGCGCGTTCCTCGGGCGTCAGACGGCCGGGCTTGTTGATGATCGCGTCGGGCATGCGGATCTTGCCGACGTCGTGGAGGATTGCCGCGAACTTGGCGTCGCGTCGATCGTCGATCTCGAGCTGCAGGTGCTCCGACACGCGTTCGACGAGCCAGACCACACCGCGCGTATGGCTCCCCGTGTAGGCGTCGTCGGCCTCGACGACGTCGCCGAGCAGGAGCGCCGTGCCCTCGTAGGCCTCGCCCAGCTCGCTCGCCTGGCCGATCCGCGTCTCGCGATCCTCCGCCATCCGCCATAGCAGGACGATCAGCGGCAGTCCGGCGAGCAGCGCACAGCCCAGCGCGCCGCGTCCCGCGATCGCGAGCGCGAGCCCTGCCGGCGACAGCGCGGCGTCGATGAGGCCGGTCCGAGCCACATGTCCCGCAGTCGTGCTCGCCGCCTGTCCGAAGACGAGCCACTCGCTCAGCACGCTCGTCACGAGATCGGTGCCGATCTGCGCGGCGAAGGCGAGGACGTACACCGGCCAGTGCGACCAGCTCGGGGGGCCGACACCCGCGGCGAGCAGCACCAGCGTCGGCCCGAGCGAGAACCAGCACGACCCGACGGTGATGTGCAGCCGCAGGCTGCGCGTGCGCCAGTCGCGGTGGGCGGCCCGTTCGAGCACGTACGCCGCCATCACGAGGACGGGTGCGAGGCCCGTGGGCAAGAGCAGCAGCACCGGAACGAAGACGAGCTGCGTCGGCACGCCGGCGCCCCGGCCGATCTCGAACTCGGCCATGCTCGCGAGTGCCAGGGCTACCACTGCCAGGCCACAGGCCGCGAGCGGCACGCCACCGGCCGGCCACGACCTGGCGGCGACGATCGCCGCGGTCACGACGAAGCCGGCCGCCATCGCTCCTCCCACGAGCGACTCGCGAAGCTCGGGCCGGCTGAGCGCGCGCGAACGCGTCTGCGCGACGAGGACCTCCTCGCGCTCCGGCGAGTGCCCCGCGCCAGACGTGCCAGTCGAATTGCCGGCGGCCCGCATCACCCTTACGGGGGTATCGGCGCGAAAAGTCGCCGGCTGTAGGCGGAAACCCCCCGTCAGAGGTACGCAGGACGGCGGATCCAGCGCACTCATGAGAGAGCCGACTCTTTCTGCCTTCCCGGAGGTTCGATCTGATGCCCGATGACCAAGCCATCCATCCGCCGGCTGCTCGCGACCGCGCTCCTCGCGTTCGGCGCAGCAGCCGCTCCCACTGCGAGCGCGGCTAGCATCAGCGATCTTCTGACGCCCGTCGCGCTCGTGACGGGCGGTTCGGCGCCGTGCACCGGGCGCGTCCTGTCCGAGCCCTTCTCGCCGTGGCAGGACTCGAACGACTACTTCCTCGTTCCGGGCGCGAGCTTCGAGGGTGGTGCGACCGGGTGGTCGCTCACCGGCGGCGCCACGGTCAAGCCCGGCGGCGACCCGTTCGTGGCAGGCTCGGCGGGCTCCTCCCTCGCGCTGCCTGCGAACGCCTCGGCGACCACGCCGTGGGTGTGCGTCGACCTCGGTTCGCCGACCCTGCGGTTCTTCGCGACCGGGCGAACCGGCGCAGTCGCCGTCAGCGTCCTGACCGGGAGGCTCGCGCTCCCGGTCATCACGATCTACCCGGGCGCCTCGTGGCAGCCGACACCGCCCTTCCTGTTCTTCACGAATCTCCTGAGCGTGCTGTCCATAACGGGCACGACCGCCGTCGCCTTCCGCTTCACCGCGGTTGGCGGCACCACGCAGATCGACGACGTCTACGTCGATCCGTACCGCCGCAAGTAGCGGCGACGCGCGCACCTGGGGCCGGCCTCGAGACATGCTCGAGCCGGTCCCAGATCAGCGCTCGCGCACCTGTCCGTCGTCGACGTCGAGGCGGCGGTTGGTCTCGACGGCCTCGAGCATGCGGCGGTCGTGCGTCACCAGCAGCAGGGTCCCCTCGTAGGTCTCGAGGGCTGACTCGAGCTGTTCGATCGCGGGCAGGTCGAGGTGATTTGTCGGCTCGTCGAGGACGAGCAGGTTGACTCCTCTGGCCTGGAGCAGCGCGAGTCCCGCGCGCGTCCGCTCGCCGGGCGACAGCGTCACGGCCGGGCGAACGACGTGGTCGGCCACCAGCCCGAACTTGGCGAGCAGCGTACGGACGTCGGGTGTGAGCATGTCCGGCACCTCGGCACCGAACGCCTCGAGGACCGGGCGCTCGCCGAGGAACCTCGCCCGTGCCTGATCGACCTCGCCGACCACCACGCCGGGTCCGAGGCGAGCGCTGCCCGCGTCCAGCGGGATGCGTCCCAGGAGCGCTGCGAGCAGCGTCGACTTCCCCGAGCCGTTCGCCCCGGTGATCGCGATCCGATCGGCCCACTCGACGTGCAGCGACACCGGGCCGAGCGTGAACGCGCCGCGTCGCACGGTCGCGCCGTCGAGCCGCGCGACCTCTGCCCCCGCGCGCGGCGCCGCCGCGATCTCCATGCGCAGCTCCCACTCGCGGCGCGGCGCCTCGACCACCTGCAGTCGCTCGATGCGCCGCTCGGTCTGCTTCGCCTTCGCGGCCTGCTGCTCGGTCGACTCTGCGCGGTACTTGCGGCCGATCTTGTCGTTGTCGGTGGCCTTGCGGCGCGCGTTGCGCACGCCCTTCTCCATCCACGCCCGCTGGGTCCGCGCACGCTCCTCGAGCGACCCCCGCGCGTCGACGTACCCCTCGTACGCCTCACGCGCGTGACGCCGCTTGATCTCGCGCTCCTCGAGGTAGGCGTCGTAGCCGCCGCCGTACACGTTCACCTGACGTTGCGCGAGGTCGAGCTCGACGACGCGGGTGACCGTGCGCGCCAGGAACTCGCGGTCGTGGCTGACGAGCACCGCGCCGGCGCGCATGCGCGAGACGAACCGCTCCAGGCGCTCGAGGCCGTCGAGGTCGAGGTCGTTCGTCGGCTCGTCGAGCAGGAAGATGTCATAGCGGCTCAGCAGCAGCGAGGCGAGGCTCGCTCGCGCCGCCTGGCCGCCCGAGAGCGCCGCCATGGGCGTGTCGAGGGTCACGCGCAGACCCAGCTCGCCGACTGCGGCATCGGCGCGCTCGTCGAGATCTGCGCCTCCGAGGGCCAGCCAGCGCTCGAGCGCGTCGCCGTAGCTCGCCTCGGCGCCCTCGTCTCCCGCGGCGAGCGCGGCGGCTGCGCGCTCCATCGCGGCCTGCGCCGGCGCGACGCCGGTGCGGCGCGCGAGAAAGGCGCGAATGCTCTCACCCGACCGTCGCTCGGCCTCCTGCGGCAGGTACCCGACGCTCGCCGTGCGGGGGCTCAGCTCGACGCTGCCCTCCTCGGGAGCCTGCAGGCCGGCGAGGATCGAGAGTAGCGTCGACTTGCCCGCGCCGTTCGCACCGACCAGCCCCACGACGTCGTCGCCGGCGACCACGAGGTCCAGGCCCGAGAACAGGGCGCGGTCCCCATGCCCTGCGGCGAGGGACCGGGCGATCAGCGTGGCGCTCACCCGGGCAACGGTAGCCGTGCTGCTCGCTACTGCTGCCGCGTGCGCAGCGCGACCTGCACGACACGCGGATCGAACGCGGCCCCCGACTGCGCTTCGAGGCGCATGACTGCGGCCCCGATCGCCTCGTCCCCGGGATCGCCTTCGAGCGCCGTCTCGAGACGGTCGGCTACCGCGAGGATGCGCGATCCGACCGGGATCTTCTCGCCGGCGCGACCGAGCGGGATCCACGACCCGTCGAACTGCTCGTGCATGCTCTCGACGATCGTCGCGGCCTCGGGAAGTCCGCACGCGCGGATCATCGTGCCGGCGAGGGCCGCCATTGCGGCGTCGGACAGCTCCTCGTCCCCGCCCAGGAGCGTGCCGATCTCGTGCAGCTCCCCCGCGAGCTGGATCGCGAGCACGGCATCGTGGTCGAGCTGCATCGAGGTCGCGATGCGGACGGCGCGCTCGGCGACGCCGTCGGAGTGGGCCAGTCCTGCGTGACATGCCTGATCGGCCAGGCACTTGAGCGTGCGCAGGGCCTCGACGCGCTGGAACACGTCGACGGCCGCCGCACGGCTCGGCACCAAGGCGCAGGCAGGCCGCTCGAGATCGTCGCCCGCGATCGCCGAGTCGATGTCTTCACGCCGCAGGTTGCCGATCTCGGTCGTCAGCGCGTGCTGCCGGTCAAGCAGCTCGGCCGTCCGCGCGATCGCGCTCGCTGCGGCGACGCTCTCGATGTCGAGGTCCTCGCCACCTGCCCACGGCTGCACGAGGAAGGCTCCCCGGCGAGATCGGAACGGGATCGCGACGCGGTAGGACAGACCCGCCGGGAGCAGGCCGGATCCGGTCGCGTCGTCCACGACCAGCCGGTCGAGGTCGAAGGCGGTCTGCACGAGCCGGCGAGTCGACCACGGTGCATCGTGGATCGTGTCGAGGTCGTGGAAGTGGACGGACGCGCGCGGCCACAGCGACGAGATCGCGGCCTCGACATCGTCGGTCACGCGGGATGGCCTGACCCCGGGCCGGGCGCGCTCGAGCAACGTCACACGGCGGACGGCCCGGTCGTGCTGCTGCGCCGCGAGCGCCTCGTCGAGCAGGGCCCCGCCCTCGTCGAGCAGCCGTCGGATCGTCGCGTCCACCCGCAAGGGAACCCGCGCCTCGGGCTCGGCGATCAGGATCACGAGCGCCCGGAGGTCCTTCGCCGGAAACGCCGAGACGGCGTACCCGTCACCCTGACGCGCGCGCTCTCCGCTCGGGAGTCGCGTGGCGAATGGCGTGCGCCAGTCTGCCGCGACGTCGACCGTGCCGCACTGTGCGAGCAGCTGCCACGCCGGGCCGATCTCGGCAACGACTGCGGCGGTGCACGATGGCACCAGCTTCCGAACGCTCTCTGCCAGGGCCTCCGCGACCTCGAGGAGCGCCAGCGGTGCCTGCGCGCGCTCGGTCGTGCGGTTCGGCTCGGCAGTACGCATGTCGATCGAGCTGGGTGCATGGCGCGTCATCAGCGGGCTCCGGTTCAGGGGTCGTCGGTGGTGCCTCCACCTGATGGGACCCTTGAAGCCCGGGAACCTGACGGTCTCCGAGAGAGATTCGCGCGATTCGCTGCCGTCAGCGCGGCGGGGCGGGCTGGAACAGCTCGACCAGGATCCCGTCGGGATCCCGGAGGTACAGCCCGTAGCCGCCGGTGTTGAAGCCCGTGTCGACCAGGACCGGGGGGCTCACGAACGTGTCGACGCCCGCAGCGACGAGGCGCTCGTAGAGCGCCGGCAGGTCGTCCGTGAGCAGGCACAGATGCGGCGTCCCGACATTCCGCGGCTCGAACGGCTCAGGGGTGCTGCTCTCCGGCGTGAGGTACTCGAACAGCTCGAGCACGTGGCCGTCGCCCGGGACGCGCAGATGCGCCTGGCGCACGTGCGCGTCCGGATAGCCGACGATCGCGCCGAGGTAGCCGCCCTGCTTGTCCTGGCGCCTGATCAGCTCGAGGCCCAGCAGGCCCTGGTAGAAGTCGAGCGACCGTTCGAGGTTCGAGACCGTGTAGCCGGTGTGGTGGATTCCGCGCGGGATGTCCGGATCTCGTTGTGCGCTCATCTGGGCGGATGCTGCACGGCGGCCGGGCGCCTGTCAACGTCCCTCGTCTGCGCGACGCCGCGCGCCGTCGGTCTGGTACACCTTGTCTTGCTAGCACCCGAGCGGATCAAGGAGCGCGTGTGGCTACGGTCGAGGAGCCCCGTACCGAGAGCAGGCCGTTCATCCGGCCGGACGGCAAGGACAAGGTCACCGGTCTCGGACGGTACACGGCCGACATGACGCTCACGGGCATGCTGCACGCGCGGTTCGTGTATGCACCTACGACCCACGCGCGGCTCGTTCGGGTCGACACGTCGAAGGCGCGCGCCCTCCCGGGCGTGCTCGCGGTGATCACGCAGGCGGACGTTCCGGACGTGCTGCACGGGCCGTTCGTTCCCGACCGCAGGCTCTTCGCGAAGGACGTCGTGCGTTTCGAGGGCGAGGTCGTCGCGGCGGTCGCCGCGCTGACGCCCGACATCGCCGCGCGCGCCGCCGAGCTCGTCGAGATCGAGTTCGAGGCGTTGCCCGCCATCTCGGATCCCGAGGCCGCACTGGCCGACGGCGCGCCGCTGATCCATCCGTCGTGGGAGTCCTACGAGGCGCTCGAGGATCTCGTTCGCTCCGGCAACTGCGCATCCCGCTCGACGATCGTCAAGGGCGACGTGGACGCGGGCATGGGCGAGGCCGAGGTCGTCGTGCGCGGGCGCTACATCGCCGATATGTCCCACGCGGCGCCGATCGAGCCCCACGCGGTGATCGCGCAGTGGGAGGGCGACCACGTCACGATCTGGTCGTCGACGCAGGTGCCGTTCCCGGCGCGCAGCACCGTCGCGCACACGCTCCAGCTGCCGGAGGCTCGCGTTCGCATCATCGCGCCGCTCCTGGGCGGTGGCTTCGGCGGCAAGTGCGAGCCCCATTTCGAGGCGCACGTCGCCGCCCTCGCTCGCGCTGCGGGTCGCCCGGTGAAGCTCGTCTTCTCGCGTCGCGAGGAGTTCACGGTGCCGGACCATCGCCGCGAGGGAATGGCGATCGAGCTCGAGACCGGCGTTCGCCGTGACGGCACGCTGGTCGCACGGAGGGGCAAGCTGGTCATCGACAACGGCGCCTACACGGCTGATGCCGCGTTCTTCCCGCAGCTCGCGGCCATGCACGCGGTCGGGCCATACCGGATTCCGCACATCTCGGTCGAGGCCGAGCTCGCCTACACGAACAACGTCCCCTCCGGCTCCGTGCGGGCACCGACCGCGCCGCAGGTCTGCTGGGCGCTCGAGCAGCACCTCGACGCCGTCGCGCGCGAGATCGGGCTCGATCCCGTCGAGCTGCGGCGCCGCAACATCGTGCACGAGGGCGATGAGGGCCCGACGCGCCAGATCTTCAACGCGATCGGTGCGGCCGAGACGCTCGAGAAGGCGTGCGAGCTGA
Organism: uncultured Actinomycetes bacterium; assembly: GCA_963717155.1. Classification (GTDB taxonomy): domain Bacteria; phylum Actinomycetota; class Thermoleophilia; order Gaiellales; family JALYLC01. The sequence continues at coordinate 3,990,783 of OY970326.1, read as the reverse complement.
TCGGCTACGGCAAGGAGCTTCCCCCCGACGAGGCGATCGGCGTGGCCGTCGGCTGGTGGCCCTCGTTCACGCAGGCGTCCGGCGCCTTCGTGAAGCTCGAGGCGGACGGATCGGGCACGATCATCACCGGAGCGATGGAGTGCGGCACCGGTGCGGTCATGGCACTCCCGATCCTGGTCGCCGAGCAGCTCGGCATGCAGCCCGAGGACTTCAGCATCCTCTCGCAGGACACCGCTGCGGGTGGCTGGGACGGGGGCGCCTCCGGCTCCCAGACCACGTTCAACAACGGTCGTGCGGTGATTGAAGCCGCCCAGCAGGTGCGCGAGCAGCTGCTCGACCTCGCATCCGACGCGCTCGAGGCCGACCGTGGCGATCTCGAGCTGACGGACGGCGCCGTGCAGGTCAAGGGAAGCCCCGAGCGGCAGGTGCCGATCAAGGAGCTGGCCGCCACCGCGCACGGGGGCAAGCTGTTGCTGGGTCGCGGCTCGAGCACGCCCGTCGAGGCTCCGGAGTGCGATGCGTCCACCTGTGTCGGGCGGCTGGGCATGGAGTCGTTCCTCGCTCCGACGTTCATCACGCACGCGCTGCGCTGCCGCGTCGACCGCGAGACCGGGGTCGTGCGGGTGCTCGAGGCCGTCGCGGTGCACGACTGCGGCGTCATCCTCAATCCGATCGGCGCCGAGGGCCAGGTGGAGGGCGGCGTCGTCATGGGCATCGGCGAGGCGCTGCTCGAGGGCTCGGTACTGAGCGCCGATGGGAGCCAGCTGAACCCCGGCCTGCTCGACTACAAGCTCCAGACCTGCTCGGACGCGCCCCCGATCACGATCGCCTTCGTCGATGCGCCCGACCTCTCTGCGGGCGGCCCGAGTGGCTCGAAGGGCGTTGGCGAGCCGCCATGCGTTCCGACCCCGGGGGCCGTCGGGAATGCGATCGCGCGGGTGATCGGCCGCCACGTCACGACCCTTCCGATGACGCCCGACCGCGTCTGGTCGGCGATCACGGGGGCAGACGCGTGAGCACGTACATCGCGCCCGAGTCGCTTGACGACGTGCTCGCGGCGGTGGCCGCCGGCGCACGGCCGATCGCCGGAGGCACCGATCTGGTCGTCGGCGCACGCAATGGCAAGGCGCCGCTGCCCGAGGCGCTGTGCGCGATCCACCGCGTGCGCGATCTGGCCGGCATCCGCTCCAACGGTCAGGGCGGCCTCGTTCTCGGCGCGCTCGTGAGCCACGCGGACATCACCGCGCATCCGCTGATCCGCGAGCGCTTCAGCGGCCTCGCGGACGCGTCGGCGATCGTGGGGTCGCACGCCACGCGGAACGTCGGCACGATCGGTGGGAACGTGATGAACGGGTCGCCTGCGATGGACACCGGAGCGCCCTTGATCTGCGCCGGTGCGATCGCCACTCTCACGTCGGCGCGCGGAATCCGCGACGTACCGGTCGCCGACCTCTTCGTCGGGCCCGGCAAGACGCGGGCCGAGCCGGACGAGCTGCTGACATCCGTGCTCCTGCCCGCTCCGCCCGCGGGCACGGGCTCCTGCTACGTCCGGCTCGAGTACCGCCGGCACATGGAGATCGCGATCGTCGGAGTCGCCTGCCAGGTCACGCTCGACGTGAGCGGCTCGGTGACCGACGCGCGGATCGCGATCACGGCGCTCGCGCCGACGATCCATCGCGTGCCCGAGGCCGAGGTGCTCGTCGTCGGCGACAACGGTGGAAGCGAGGCGATCCGGGCGGCGGGCGATGCCGTCGCCGCGGCGAGCCAGCCGATCTCGGACGTCCGGGGCTCCGAGGGCTACCGCAGGGCCATGGCCGCCGTGATCGCCCGCCGCGCGATCGGCGCGGCCCTCGCGCGCGCCGCCGGCCGCCCCGTCCCGATTCCCGCGAGTCTGGCGCTGCACGGCGCCGGGGAGGTCTAGGCATGCTGTACCAGGCCGTGCTCGCGGTGAACGGCGTCGAGTACCCCATCAACGTCGAGGCGCAGCGCTCGTTGCTCTCGGCGCTGCGCAACGAGATCGGGCTGACCGGCAGCAAGGAGGGGTGCGACGACTCCGAGTGCGGCGCCTGCATGGTGCTGATCGACGGCCGCCCCGTGAACTCGTGCAGCTTCCTCGCGCTGCAGGCGAACGGACGCGAGATCACGACGGTCGAGGGACTCTCCAACGGGGGCGAGCTGCATCCGCTGCAGCGCGCGTTCCTCGACGCCGGCGGCGTGCAGTGCGGGTTCTGCACGCCCGGGATGCTGATCAGCGCAACGGCGCTGCTGCGCGAGAACCCGAGTCCCAGCGAGGACGAGGTGCGGCTGGCGCTGTCGGGCAACCTGTGCCGCTGCACGGGCTACCAGAAGATCGTGAGCGCGGTGCTGTCGGCGGCCGACGAGCTGGCCGCGACGTCGTAGCGCTACCCGGCGGAGAGGTCGGCGTAGCGCAGGCCGCCGAAGCGCCTGGCGAGATCGTCATCCTCGCCGTCCGCGACGCGGGCGACGGTGTCGACCGCGAGCTGGAACTCCTCGGGGTCGAGCGCGTCGCCGAGCAGCGTGTGCTCGAACCACAGCTCCTGCCGCTCGGGAAGGTACGAGAAGTGCCCGAGCTGCGAGCCGCTCGCGATCTCGAGGGCGCGGAGGGCGAGCTCCGGCGAGAGATCGATGCGGGATAGCACGGGGGAGGCCACACGCACGATCGTCGACTCGCCGAGGAACGGGCGGACGTCGACGAAGACCCGCGCCGATCCGAACGGGCCGTTGTAGCCCCATGCCGGATCGCGGTTGAAGCCGCCGTAGGCGGCGGTCAGCATCTGCTCGACCTGGTCCTCAGCGCGGGTGATCCGCTCCTCCGCATCGCGCGGCACGTTGACGTTCTCTGGCTCGAGATCGAGGCCGCCCGGATCGGCGCCCGCGATTCTCGCGGTGAGGTGGCCGACCGCCGCCTCGGCCACCGCCGCGACGGCGTACGCCGCGGTGATCGCCTCCTCGACGTCGAGCGTCCCGCCGCCGAGCAGGGATGCGGTGGCGACGACGCCGCGCCCATCGTGCTCCAGTCGACCGATCGGAAGCGAGGCCTGTTCGACCGCAAGCGCCTGCGCGAGCGCTCCGTCGAGCGGCAGATCGACCACGCGCGCCTGTATGCGCACGAGGGCGTGGGGCGTGCCGGCGAGCCCGATCACGTCGGCGCGAACGGGCACCTCGGACAGGCCGATGTGGCCTTGCCAGGCGGCATCGCCAGGATCGATGGCGGGGAAGTGGCGGTCGAGGGCGCGCCGGACGACGGCCATCGTCCCCTCGTATGGATGCGTGGACACCGGCGAATCCTACGGCCGCGCGGCCGGATAGCGTGGCACGCGTGAGCATTGCACCCGCCTACGCAACGCTGTGCGTCGTGCAGGCGGGCGCGATCATGCTGCCGGGAACCCGTCTCTTGCTGCCCGAGTCGCTCCGGAGCCGGGCCTGGGCGCTCGTGCTGCCGGGCATCCTCGTCGCGTTCGTCGTCGGGCTCTCGCTCGACGCGTCGCTCGCGAACCGGCTCGCGGAGCTCGCGATCGTGACGCCCGCACTCGCGCTGCTCGGATCAGCCGTCGCGGCGCCCGCGTGGCGGGGAGCGGTGCTGTGCATGGCCGCCGTAGCCGTCGCGCTGAGCCTGCTGCAACCGCACAGCGTGCTCGGCGAGCTGGGTCGGGCGGTCGCGATCGCGTGTGCCTGCAGCCTGCTCGCCACGCTGCTCGCAGGCGGTCGCGCCGCCGTCCGCGCTGCGCCTCGGACTCGTCGCGCTGGTCGCGCTCGACGTCCTGCTCGTCGCGACGGGTGACGTCGGCAACACCTCGAACGCGCTGCACCACGCCGTCACGCCGGCAGGTCTGCCGAGCTTCCAGGACGCGACGCTCGGCCCGGTGACGATGGGCTACGGCGACCTGTTCGGCGCGGCGGTGCTCGGCGCGCTGCTCGTGGTGCGAGGGGCGGCCCCGCGGCCGCGTCGCGGCCGTCGTGCTCGTCTCCGCCCTCGGCTTCGGGCTCCTGCTCGGCGTCTTCCACACGATCCCGGCGACGGTGCCGCTCCTGGCGGGTCTCGCCGTCAGCCGTCAGGACAGGCGTTCGATGTAGTCGAGCACCGGCCTGGGGCTCACCGCGAGCCAGCAGGTCGATCGGCGCCTCGTAGCCGAACGCGCGGTTCGGATTGCGCAGCCATTCCACGCGCTCCTCGGGCTCGCCGAGGCCGTTTCGCGAGAGTCCGTCCATCACGGTCTGGACGAGCCGCAAGCGCCCGACGACGGCGTCGCTCGGCTGCTCCTGGCCGTCGATCCAGGCCTGCGCGAGCGAGAGGTCGACGTGGCAGACGCGCGCGAGATCGAGCGCGTTCATACCGTCGATCACCTGCGCTGAACCATCCCTTGCAGAGCATAGGCGCGCGGCCGGGAGCGGGGCTCACTCGCTGCGCAGGCGCAGGTACGACGAGCGCTACCCGCTCTGCGGCGCGAAGCGAGCGAGCGAGCGCTCCCTGGCACGGGCGATCTCGGCGGCCCGGTTGCGCGGTGCGGCGGTGGTGACGAGCGCGCCGAGCAGCTCGGCCGTCGCGGCGGTCACGGCCTCGACCGCGTGCTCGAACGCTGCCGTGTTGGCCGCGGACGGGCGGGTCGTCCCGCTGACCTTGCGCACGTACTGGAGGGCGGCCTCGCGGATCTCCTCGTCGGAGGTCGGCGGGTCGTAGTTATGCAGTGGGCGAATGGATCGGCACATGCCCGCACTCTAGTGAACCGGTGGAGCGATGATTCGCCGGCCACCGGCCGGTCTACATGTCGAGTGACACGACACCGAGACCGGAGACGAGCGCCATGACCCTTCCGGATGTAGTGACGCAGGCCGAGTGGCTGATCGCGCGCAAGCGACTGCTGGAGCAGGAGAAGGAGCTGACCAGGCGACGGGACGCGCTGAATGCCGAGCGACGTCGCATGCCGATGGTCAGGATCGACAAGCAGTACGTCTTCGAGGGCCCTGACGGGCCGGCCGGACTGCTCGACCTGTTCGAGGGGCGCCGCCAGCTCATCGTCGGCCATTTCATGTTCGACCCACGTTGGGAGGAGGGCTGCCCGAGCTGCTCGGCGGGCGCCGACGAGATGTCGCCGGGGCTGCTCGCGCACCTCCACACCAGGGATACCACGCTCGCCTACGTGTCGCGCGCGCCGCTCGCGAAGATCGAGCGCTACAAGGCGCGCAAGGGCTGGACGTTCCCCTGGTACTCCTCCCACGGCAGCGACTTCAACTACGACTTCCACGTCACTCTCGACGATTCCGTGACGCCGTTCGAGTACAACTTCCGGACCGCGGAGGAGTTCAGGCAGCTGGGGCAGGCGGAGTTCGTCGACGGCGAGCAGCCGTTCGAGATGCCGGGTACGAGCTTCTTCCTGCGCGACGGCGACACCGTCTTCCATACCAACTCGACCTACGCACGCGGCGCCGAGATGACCGGCGGCTCGTACTACTTCCTCGATCTGACGGCGCTCGGTCGCCAGGAGGACTGGGAGGAGCCGAAGGGTCGAGCGGACCGCGAGCGCGACGCGACGCCGAACTTCAGCGCCTGACCCTCCGGCTCTCCCCGTTACTTCTTGAGCTTCGGCATCCACTCGAAGATGCCGCCGCCCTTGATCGTGCACTCGCCGACGACCGAGGTGACGATGCACTGCCAGCCCTTTGGACCCGTCCTCACCATGCCGTGCGAGCTCGTGAGCCGCATGAGCCATTTGAGGCCCAGCGGGCAGGGTGCGCCACTGACGCCGAGCACGGTGTACGAGGTGCCCTTCTGGCCCTGGTACTTCCAGGTGGCGCCCTTGCCAGTCCCGATGCACTCGCCCTTCGCCGGGGGCGCTGCTGCAGCCGCGCTGTCGGTCGAGGCGGAGACGGCGACGAGCGCGACCGCGAGCGACGCCAGCAATAGCCTCCACGAGGTTCGCCGCGGGTGCGACGGCGCAGCGCTTCGATGAATCGACATACAGACCCCTCTTCTCGGACAGCGGAACGACCGTCGCGCCGGGGAAGAGGCCTGCAGCGCTCCGCCTCGGAGGCGGAGCAGGGAAGGGCACTGGAAGTGACCGCCTCGGCTCACTCAGGCTAACAGCCAGTCTGTGTGACTGCTGTGAGCCGCGCCGGATTGCAGTGCGGGTTGCCGCCGGATAGATTCGCCGCATGCGCTCGCCGCTGTGGCCTCGAGTGCTCGCGGCAGCGCTCCTGGCGCTGTGCGTGGCCGCCACCGTCGGGCCATCCCATGCGGCGGCTCCGGGGCTGATCGTCTTCGCGAGCGACCGGGAGAAGGCGAACCCGGGCGAGATCTACTCGCTGGCGCCCGGGAGGTCGCCGAGGGACGTCTCGAACAGCCTTGCCTCGGAGGAGGGCATCGCGGTCGATCCCGTCGGCGGCCTGGTCGCATTCTGGAGCGACCGGAGCGGCCAGGATCGGGTGTACCTCGCGCGCTCGGACGGCTCGCACGTTCGTCTGGTGCGCACGCTCGGGGCCGGCGTGCCGCTCGAGCAGCCGCAGGGAAACGGGGGACTCCCTCTCGTCTTCACATCCGACGGACACCACCTCTTCGCCTCGCTGGCGATCACTCCCCTGTCGGGCGCGACCGCGTGGCACGACTTCGTGATCGACCCCGTTGCGGCGACTGCTCGTGCAATGCCAGCGTGCGCCGGGATCTTCGATCCGGCTCCCGATGGCAAGGCCATCGCATGCGGCGTTCGCGCCAGGACGACCATCACCGACCTCGCCGGCCACGTGCGCGCGAGGCTTCCCGGGGCGTATCTGGTCTGGTCGAGCCGCGGCCTGCTGGCGACGAGCGCGAGCAACGGTCAGCAGCAGAGCGGCTCGACGCTGATCGTCGACGAGTCGGGAACGAGGATCGGCCGGATCAGCGGGGCGCCGGTCGCGTGGTCGCCCGATGGTCACGCTCTCGTGGTCGCGCGCGCACAGACGCTCCTCGCCGCGGATCCGAACGACCTCCCCCATCCGCGGGTCCTCCTGCGAGGCTGGCCGGGTGGCGGGGTGTCGTTCACGCCGGACAGCCGCTACCTGTCGAGCGGGAACGTCGACGGCAAGCCCGTGCTCGTTCCGCTCGCCGGTGGCAAGACGATCGCCGGGCTCGACGGGGGCCGTGGAGTCTGGTCTGGCAGCGGTCGGGTCGCCTACGTCGGGCCTGTCCCGCTCCACGCGCGGCCGGGCGTCACCTTCCCCGTGCTCGTGACGGACCCGCACGGTCGCAACCCGCAGGTGGTCGGGCGGTTCCCGTTCGACGATCACGCGGGCAGCGAGCTTCGCTGGCTTCCGGATGGCCGCACCGTGCTCCTGCTCACCTCGAACAGCTGTGGCGCGAGCGGGCTCTTCACCGTCCCGACCACAGGTGGGGCCGCCAGAGCGCTGACGAACGATCCACGCAATCTCGGGTCGCCGACGTGGTCGCCGGACGGGAGCACCGTCGCCTACGACGTGGGGCAGTTCGGCTGCCACCTCGGCGAGGGCGAGCCCGTGCATCTCGAGACCGTGCATGCCGACGGCAGCGGCGTACAGCAGGTGACCGACGACGGCGACGCGGGGGAGGGCAGCTTCGACAGCGGCGCTTCGTTCAGCCCGGACGGAACGCAGATCGCCTTCAGTCACGGGACGTTCGACAGCGGCACGATCCAGGTCGTAGCAGCGAACGGCGGGGCCCGCACCACGTTGCTGCCTCCGGCGGGAACGAACGTCGGATCGACCCCTGCGTGGTCGCCGGACGGCGCGAGGATCGCCTACGTCAGCGGTCAGTCGATCATGGCGATCGCCCCGGGCGGCGGCACGCCCGTGGCGATCGCGGCCAACCCGGACCCGTCGTCCTGCAGCGGTCTCGCGTGGTCTCGCGACGGGACGCAGCTCGCCACCGCGTGCACCGCGGGCATCTACGTCATCGCGCTCGGGCCGCCGTCGAGCGCTCGCCTGGCGATCGCTGTCAAGGGTGCCGCGAACCCGGCGTTCTCACCCGATGGGACGCAGATCGCGTTCGATGCCCCACCAGCGACGCCGCTCGGAAACGAGACGGCGATCATGGTCGCGAACACGGACGGCTCGAACGTCCACGTTCTCAGTGCGGTGCCGTTCCACGTAAGCGCGCATCCCAGCTGGCAGCCGGTGCCGTAGCGGGTTCGCCCGCGGCGCCGACGAGCGCTAACCTCCTACGGTGGCGACGACAACAGTAGTTCGCAGCGAGCCGTTCCCCGATCTCGGCGACGAGGTCCTCTTCCCGCGGCTCTCCGAGGCCAAGCTCGCGTGGCTTGCCAAGCGCGGTGAGCGACGGACGTTCCAGCCCGGCGAGGTGCTCTACGAGCACGCCGTCCGCGACGCGCCGTTCTACATCATCGAGGCCGGGCTGGTCGAGTTCGTCGACCGCAAGCCCGGCAAGGACGTGTACATCGCGCAGGCCGACAGCCGCACGTTCATCGGCGACATCGCAGTTTTCACCGGTGAGCCGACGGTCAGCGCGTGCGTCGCGGTCGAGCCGACGGACGTGATCGAGTACGACCGGGCCGGGCTGCGCGAGATGGTCGCGCGCTGGCCCGAGTTCGGCGAGCTCGTGTTCCGCACGCTGATGGCGTGGCGCTCGTGGCACGAGGCCGGGCGACATGGCGTCATGCGCCTGATCGCCCCGCGCGGTTCCCGCCGATCGTTCGAGGTGCGCGACCTGCTCGAGCGCAACCTGCTGCCGGTGCGCTGGTACGACGTGGACACGGATGCCGAGAGCGCCCAGCTGCTCGAGTGGCTCGACATCCCGCGCTCGGAGACGCCGGTGCTCGTGCACGCCACCGAGGTGATGCGCAACCCGTCCGCTGCCCAGGTGGCGCGCTCGCTCGGGTTGCGCGCCGACGTCGACGGTCAGCGCTTCGACCTCGTCGTGCTCGGCGCGGGACCGGCCGGGCTGGCCGCCGCCGTGTACGGCGGCTCGGAGGGGCTGCGCACGTTCGTGGCGGAGGCGTGGGCGCCCGGCGGACAGGCGGGCACCAGCACCCGCATCGAGAACTACCTCGGCTTCCCGATCGGGATCTCCGGAACCGACCTGACCCGCAAGGCGACGCTGCAGGCACGCCGCTTCGACGCGGTGCTGTCGAGCTTCCATCGAGCGGTCGAGCTCGCCGACGGGCCCGAGGGCCTTCTGCGGGTCGACCTCGACGACGGCCAGCACGTCGTCGCGCGCTCCGTCGTGATGGCCACGGGCGCGCGCTGGCGCGAGCTGCAGGCCGAGGGTGTCGACCGCTTCCGCGGCGCGGGTGTCTACCACGCGGCGATGGCCACCGACGCCGAGCGTGCCCGGGGCGAGGACGTGATCGTCGTCGGCGGTGGGAACTCGGCGGGGCAGGCGGCCGTCCATCTCGCATCGCGCGCCCGCAGCGTCCGGGTGGTCGTGCGCGGCAAGGCCCTGAAGTCGACGATGTCGCAGTACCTCGTCGATCGGATCGAGCGCTCGAAGCAGATCGAGGTCATGACCGAGACCGAGGTCTCGGCGGTGCACGGCACCGCCACGGTGGAGACCGTCAGCCTGGTCGACCGCCGCGACGGCAGCGTTCAGCAGGTCCCGTGCACGGCCGTGTTCGTGATGATCGGCGCCGAACCGTGCACCGAGGCCACGACGGGGATTCTCGCCGTCGACCCGGCGGGCTACCTGCTCTGCGGCAGCGGCGCCGCAGGCTGCGAGGGGCACCTCCGCTGGCCGCTGACGGACCGCGAGCCGAGCCTGCTCGAGACGACGCGCCCCGGCGTGTTCGCGGCGGGCGACGTGCGCGCGGACGCGTCCAAGCGGGTGGCGGGCGCGGTTGGCGACGGCGCTCTGGTCGTGCGCTTCGCGCACGAGGTGCTGGCGGGCTGACCCGCGGTCCGGGCGTCTACTCGGACTCGGGCGGCCAGTCGGCTTGCACCGGCCGGCCACCCGTATCCGCGGCTCTGATCAGGCCGACGGCCCGGTACGCAGCTGCACGAGCTGGCGGACTGACACGCCGCCGTTGATCGGCGCGCCGGGCTGGCGCGCGCGCAGGAAGATCACGAGGTACTGCCCGGTCCCGAGCGAGAGCCCGGGTAGCGGATGAAGCGTGAGGGTCACCGTTCCATCGATCGCCGTCGGCAGCTCGGGAGCGGTCTCGATCCGCGAGTACGGCACGCCGAGCGCGTAGACGAGCGCGCCCTGAACCGCGTACCCTCGCGAGTCGCGGATTGTCACCTTGAGCTTGAACGGGTTGCGGTTGCTGAGCTGTTGCGGATTGAAGGTCACCTTGGCGATGACGAGCTGGTTGGGCAGCGCGATCCCGGCGACCTGGACCGACTTCCCACCGCCGGGCAGCACGGTGATCCCGTCAGGTGTACCCGGGACGACGGCGCTCGGCACGGAGGTCGTCGACGCAGCACCCTCCTTGTTCGACGCGGTCACGACCACGCGGAGCGTTCCGCCGGCGTCCGCATCGACCACGGTGTACGACGCTGTCGACGCGTTCGGGATCGGAACGCAGGAACCGCCGGTCGCGTCGCACCGCTGCCAGGCGAACGCGTATGAGATCGGCGCCGTGCCCGTCCACGTGCCCGTGCTCGCTGTCACGACACCGTTCACGTTGGGAGCGCCCGCGATCGTCGGCGGCGTCGACACCGCGGGCGCGCCCACGGGTGCCGAGGCCACGATCCCGGTCTGCGACGACGTCACGGCGGCCGACCCGGTCGAGTCCTTCGCCGTGACGACGACGCGCAGCGTGTGATTCACTTCGGTCGAGCCGAGCGTGAACGTCGAGCTGGTCGCGCCCGCCAGCGCGAGGCAGTTCGCGCCGGTGGCGTCACAGCTCTGCCACTGCATCGCGTACTCGATCAGACCTGTCCCCACCCACGTGCCGGTAGTCGCGGCCAGCGTCTGTCCTGCCTGCGGTATCCCGCTGATCGTGGGGGCAACCGTGTTGTGGGGTCCGCTCGCACCCCGGGCGCTCGGGGTTCCGGCACCCGTGGCCAGAAGAACCGAGACGAGAAGCGCGATGATCGCGCACCCGGCAATCGCGAGGCGCCTGCGCGAGCTCCCCTTCCGTAGACGGCTGACCGCGGGCGCGAGAGAATCGGAGATTCGCACGAGGTACCCCCTCGTAGTCGGTGCAGAACAGCCAGGGTATGGGCGCGCCGCGGGCGCTCACCTCACTCGCTCGGGGTGATCAACGCCAGACGAGGGCTTCACGCACACGCTGCACGGACAGGCCTCCACTGGAGTACGCTCGGCGCCCACTCGACCGGGAGGAAAAGCATGAGCATCCTTGTCCGCTTCACCGGGGCGCCGGGCATGACAGCCGCGTTGTACGACGCGGCGATGCCCAGGATCGAGGCCTCCGGCCAGTTCCCGCCCGATGGGCTCGAGTATCACGTCGCATTCAATGCCGGCGGCAGCTTCCGGGTAAGCGAGATCTGGGACTCGAAGGAGCAGTTCGAGGCGTTCGGTCAGCGTCTCATGCCGATCCTCAGCGAGGGCGGGATCGAGCTGGCCGGTCCGCCCGAGATCGTCGAGGTCCATAACGTCATCAAGCGGTAGCAACGCGGCGTGCCGACGCTGCGACTGATGACCGAACGGATCGAGTTGAGGCCGCTGCCTGCACTGGCAGCCGCGGCCCTGCCCGACGATCGGGAGGAGGCGTCGCGCATCCTGGGTGCGACGCTCCCTACTGAGTGGCCGCAGCCCGATCTTCTCGATGTGCTTCGTCTTCAGGCCGCCGCGTCGCCTGAAACGGAGGGCTTCGGCGTCTGGGTGATGATCGAGCACGACAGTGGAAGCGTCGTCGGGGACATCGGCTTCATCGGGCCGCCAGACGAGGCGGGCTCGATCGAAGTCGGCTACAGCGTCATCCCTGACCGTCGGCGTCGCGGATACGCGACGGAAGCAGCGGGCGCGATCGTCGAGTGGGCGCTTTCCCAGCCGGACGTTCGGGTCATCGTTGCGGGCTGCGACAGCGACAATGCGCCCTCCATTCGCGTGCTGGAACGGCTCGGGTTCCGCCGGACTGGCGAAGGGAAGGCGCAGATCAGATGGCGCTATGGCAGCCAGCTCGTCGAGGTCTGATCATCGCACGTCGACGTAGATGACTTCGATGGCGTTGTTGCCGTAGCCCAGCCTGTTCCAGATGGGGACTTCCGGCTGGACGTTTCCGGCGGCATCGGTAGCTCGTGCGCGGAGGCTCTTGCGCCCCGCTTCTGTGGGTTCCCATTCGAACGACCAGTTCTGCCATTGGTATGGGCCTTTCGGCGTTTCCAGGTGGGCCGGCAGCCACTCCGATTCGCCCGTCAGGCTGATGTCGACATTCGTCACCGGCCCGGTGCCAGACCACGCCTTCCCGCGGACGACGTGCTTCGTGCCGCCGTCGATCGTGGTCGCCCGGCGTGGGAAGGTGATGCGCGCGCGCGGCCGCATCACCGTCACGCGCTCGGGCGGCCGATCGGCCCACTGGTACATGTAGTGCCCGGTTTCGAACTCCCCGATGAATGGCCGGGTGAGCACCTCGATGCGCTTCAGCCATTTGACCGATGCGACGCCGTACCAGTGGGGCACGATCAGCCGCACCGGCGCGCCGTGATCGGGGTTGAGCGGTTCGCCGTTCATCTCGTAGGCGATCAGGATCTCCGAAGCGGGATCGGCCGCATGCACCAGCGTCAGCGACCGCTCGAAGAAGAGGTCAGACGCATCGATGTCCTTCAGCACGGGGTCCAGGATGTATGACCCGTGATCCACGCCGGCGAAAAGCACCTCTGCTCCGGTGTCAAGCGGCTTGGCTCGCTCGATCACCTCGTGAAGCAGCGCTCCCTTCCAGCGAGCTGTTGAGACGGCGTAGTCGCCCCATGGCTCGCCGGCCGGCAGCGGCCGCATCGCAAGCCGCCCGTTTCCCGCGCACTCGAGGGTCACGACTCGCTCGATCGACCGCATCGATTTCAGGTCGTCGAGGCTGAGACTGAAGGGCTCTTCGACCGCCCCGCCGATCTCGAGCCGGCCGTCGTGGTCGGGAACCGGGAAGTTGCTGCGGACATAGTGCAGCTCGGTCGGTGTGACGTCGGTCTCGAGCGCTTCGGGCGGTGCCTCGGCGTTGAATGGCTGACCGTGGATCATCGTCAGCGCCGCACGTTCGCGTTTCAGATCATCTGCCAAAGTCACTGTCGGACTCCCTCGGATTGATGGCCGTCCTGCATCTAGTAGTCAGGATCTTCAAAGATCGGGTCTCGGCCGTCGTTGAATGCACCGATGCCCTCGATCCGGTCGGGGTGCACCGCCGAGCGCCAATGGGCTTCCATCATGATCGCGATGGCCTGCTCGGTCGGTTGGCCTTGCCCCAGGCGCACGGCGCGTTTCACTGCCTGCGCGGCGGTCGGGGAGTTGCTCGCGATCTTCTCGGCGATCCGGCGAGCTGCACTCATGAGCTCGGATTGCGGGTGGACCTCGTTGACCATGCCGAGGCGATGGGCCTCCTGAGCAGTGATCGGATCGCCGGTCAGCAGCATCTGCATCGCCTTACCGGGCGGCAGCAGACGGGGCAGGAAGACCGGTGAGCCGCCGCCCGCCGACAGGCCGATCATCGCCTCGGGTTGGCCGAATGTCGCGGTATCGGAGGCGATGATGAAGTCGGTGCTCTGCGCGATCTCCGAGCCACCGCCGTAGGCAATGCCGTTGACGGCCGCGAAGATCGGCGTTCGCAGCTCTCGCAGCGTGTACAGCGTTCGATCGAAATCCTGACGCTGCCGAAGCCAGTCCTCCTTCGTCATGCTCTTGCGTTGTCGGAGGTCGCTGCCGACGGAGAACGCGCGATTGCCGGAACCGGTGATGATGACGACGCGCACTGCTCGTCGCACCGCGATCGTTTCCAGGATCGTCGGTGAGCTGATCGCCCATCTCGGTCGTGATCGCGTTGTCGGCGTGCGGTCGGTTCAGGGTCACGATCGCGACGCGTCCCTCGGACTCGTAATCGACGGTGACCGAGTGCTCTGGCTCCGCGGTTCCCGCTGCCGGCGGGGTGAAGTCCATCGCCTTCCAGCGGTCGGTTCGGATCTGCGGCGTTGCCACCTAGTGCTCCCTTGTCTCGGTCACGTGTCCAGCTCGCTCAGCCAGCGGAGGGCGCGGAGGCCGGGCGCGAAGCAGTACTCGCCGCCGCGGGTGACGACGAATGGCGGCAGGCCCGTCAGGCGGCGGCGGATGGGACGCTGCGGGACAGTGAAGGTGCCCTCGCCGTCATTTGGCCCCACGAGCGGGTCCCGCTCGGCCGGCGCGCCGATGAAGATGCCGTCGTTCAGCCACTGGGTCTTGACGAACTCGAACTGCCGCTTGATGTGCGCGCCGGCGAACACGAACACGATCCCGCGGTCGGCGCCATCGTCCTCGAGCACGCCGTCGGGCAGCATCGGACCGTAGCTCGTGCCGCGCCGGATCATCCGGTGCAGGCGCGCGTTGACGCTGCCCTCGAGGTCGAGTGCGTCGCGGGGGTTCGCCCGTCGTGCGTGGGAGCCTGCGGGGCACTTGAAGCCGCGCGGGTCGTCGCCGTAGGTGAAGTCGTTGTTCCGCCCCGGGTCCGCGCCGAGCGCCGGATCGTCGCGCTCTGGCGCCAGGGCGAGGGGTGCCCCGCTCTGCCAGCGGCCCACCATCTTGGCGCCGAGGAGCGCCTCGTCCTCGCGGCTCGTGGCCCTCTGGTGCAGGTACTGCCGATACGCCGCCACGCGCGTGTGCAGCTTGCGGAAGACGATGTAGGTGCCGTTCCGGCCGAGCACGTCCGGCGCGGGCATCGGCGGCAGCTCACCGGTCTCGTCGGGGTAGCCGAGGATGATCTCGCCCGCCCGCAGCGGCCGCTCGTGCGAGTTCGTGGGCTGCCTGCTGGTGCCTTCCACGGTCGGCTGGCCGATGCCGTCCTTGAAGCCGAAGGACGTCCGGCCGGTCGGCAGCTGGTAGCACTCCTGGCTCCAGATCACCTCCACGCCGGGGATGTCTTGCTGCGCGCGGCGCGCCCGCTCTCGCACCCGTTCGAGGTGCTCTGCGTCCTGCGCCAGGAACGCCAGGGCGACGTGGACGTCCGGGGTGCCGAGTGGCTTCTCCCAGTGCACGGGGTCGCTCTCGCCGACGTCGCCGAGCAGGGCGGCGCGCGCGGCCATGCCCTCGCGGAACTCCGGCGCGAAGCTGTCCAGTGACGCCTGCGGCACGCCGAGCGCACGCAGCCCGTGGTGCGTGAAGGCGACGGTGAGCCAGGCCCCGTGCGCGGGCTCGTCCGACATGCGGCCTGTCTCGACGAGGGGGTGGAGCCGCCGGACGAGGGCTCGCCCTGCAGCGGGGTCGTCGATGCGCAGCAGGATGTACGTCCCGACGTACGGCGAGGGACGCTCGTGCAGCGCGCCGCTCTGGATGTCGTCCAGCTCCAGGGTCGCCGGGGTCGTGGGTGGGACCGGGGTCACCGCGGTCCCACCTAGTGGGCGTGGGGTGGTGGGGGCTTCGGCGGGTCCGGGTTCGGCGCGGCCAGGTACGGGAACGCACGCGACGACGGCCTCGTCGACGCATCCACGCCATCGCGGATGGTGGGCCCGTTCCCGGCGTTGACGACCAACGTGAACAGCCGATCCATGACATCGTCGTTGAGCGTCCGGCCGCCGCAGGTCTCGTACTCCGCACCGCGGAGCGTGGCCAGCTCCGGCTCGAGGAACGAGCCATGCTCGACATACGGCTTCGTCGCATCGACGACGAGGTAGTCGGCGAGCAGGAGCTCGGTCAGCGGGTGGGCGCCATCTCCGTCGAGGGGCCAGTCCACGGTGCCGTCCAGGCCGTCCCAGAACGCCAGGTTGGCGTTCAGCCGTGCGCGATAGGCACCCTGGTACGACTCGCCGAGCTCGAAGGCGTCCTCCATGTTGTAGAGGTCGCGGATCTCGAGGTCGCGGTTGACCTGGTCGAACTGCTTCGGCCCGAGCATCAGGTTCTTGATCTCCGGCCGCCCGACGCGCTCGATGCGCACGGAAAGGCTGCCCCGCGTGCGCGTCTCGGCCACGACCGCAAAGAGCCCCATGCCGCCGAGAAACCGCTCACAGTCAAGCTCGACGACGAGGCCGAGGACGTTCTTGCCGTCGAGGTAGATCGAGCCGGCGTCCGTGAACGCGAGCTGCCCGGTCGCGACCGTCCTGAGGGCGGCGGGGGCGTCGAGGATGAACGGGTCCCAGCGCAGGCCGGCGAAGACCCGGATTCCCTCCCCTGCGCTGCCCTTCTCGTCCCCGACGGCAATGCCGACGACATCGCCCGTCGGGAGCGTGCAGGTTCCCATCTGGCGTCCGTCTTCGCCACGGGCGTCGAACACACAGTCGACGACGAGCTCGTTCGCGCCCGCGCCGAACGGGATCGCATCGCCTGCGGTACGTCGGCGCACAGGCCGCAGGCGGAAGCGGTACACGAGCGCGTCCGAGAAGTCGTCGGACGGCTGGGCGAACGGGAGCGTGTTGGCCACCAACACCAGGTGTCCGCGCCGCTCCGGACTCGGGAACGCATACACGTCGGTGATGTCGCCGATAGGGTCGGCAAGGGCCCGGGGCCCGGAGATGTGGTCCGACATCGGTCAGTCCTCGGCGCCGCTCGCCGGGCTAGCCGGCGGCCTCTTCGAGAAGCGGCTTCAGCGCCGGGTGCTGCAGTGCCTCCGCCGCCCGCGGATCGTCGAGCACCCGCTCGAATGCCGAGTTCACCCGTTGCGCCTTGCGGATCTCCTTGACCGTCCCGCCGTAATTCCGGGCGTAGGCGACGGCGGTCTCCTGCGCGTCGAGCACGAACGCCTGGAGCGCAGCGAGGTCCGGGAGGCCGTCATAGCCCTCGACATGCCGAAAGATCACGTCGAACAACGCGAGCGTCGCGCCGGAATTGAGGAAATCGTCCATGTACGCGTCCCACGGCCCGTCGAAGCTCGTGATGAACGCAAGCCGCGTGTCGTCCTCGAACAGCACGAAGCGCGCCTCATGAATCGTCCCGACGGCCATGCCGTAGTCCCCCGGCCGGTACCCGGGCGTGTCCTGCAACTCCCGAAGCGCCTGTCGCAACTCGGCGGCGTGGTCCGGGAGCACGCGGAAGAACAGACTGAACTCGCTGGTCGGACCGACCTGCACACCAGGTCGCGACGCGCCCGCCGGGGTTGTCGACACGCTTCCTCCAATGGGCCGGGATGCACCGGACGGCGCACTCGCATTCCTGTCGAGCATCATCATCGTACTGCCGCCCAACGCAGCCGGTGGCCAGGCGTGCCCGACGGAGGCCGCCCGCGTCGGCGCAGCCCCTGGAAGTGACGCAGCTATGCGATTAGCAGCGCGTGTCCTGATGGGCGGTCAGGGATTCGAACCCCGGACTTCCTGCGTCTAAAGCGAGCCGAAGGCCTCGCGAGCAGTTGTCGTCAGACACCTTTACCTGCTCAGAGCCACTTTCCTCGCCCCGAGCCGGTGCTCGCTTCGCCACCGTTCGCCACCGGTGGTTTCCAACAGCGTTTCCAGCTCTGACGCCTGACCATGGCTGAAACGCACCGTAAGCGCGAGCGCATCGCCGAGCACCAGACGCTCGCATGTCGAAAGCGGGTCGGACACGTGCAGCTCAGCACAGGCTTCCCAACAGGGCCGCGAGCTTGTCGAGGTCGGGGTTCGCGAGTCGGTAGACGTTGGCGCGGCCGGCTGCCGTGGATGTCACGAGTCCGGCGTCGCGGAGTTCTCGAAGGTGGTAGGAGACGAGCGACTGCTGTAGGCCCGTCACGCGCTCAAGCTCCCGCACGGTGGCGCTGTTGTCGGCGAGCCACAGGGCGATCAGCAGGCGCTCCGGGTGAGCGAGCGCGCGCAGCGTCGGCGACCATCGAATCGCGAGCTCGAGGCATTCCTCGATCATCTTCTGGTCGGGCTCGTCCATACTCCAAATAATAACGCGAATTGATGGCATCAATAAATGGTGATATGTTGAATGGATGAGCCAGGCCGCGGTTCACGCGCTGCCCGCTGGTGAACACGCCCGCCTAGTTCACCGCATCAAGCTGATCTCGTGGATCGGTCTGGGATGGCTGCTGCTGGACGGCGCGATCGGAATGACCGCGGGCATCACAGCGAACTCGGTGGCGCTTATCGGCTGGGGCCTGGACTGCGCGATCCAAGCCGCCGCCAGCCTGGTGATCATCTGGCGCTTTAGCGGCGCACGCGTCCATTCCGATCAGGCGGAACGCCAGGCCCAACAGGTCGTCGCGGTCTCGTTCTTCCTCCTCGCGCCATACATCGTTGCTGAGGCGGTCGATCACCTCGTGACGGGAAACGCCGCTCATACGAGTTGGCTCGGGATCGCGCTCGCGGCGTCCGACATGCTGCTCATGCCGGTCCTCGGACGCGCGAAGAAACGCGTCGGCACGCAACTCCACTCGTCGGCAACTGCGAGCGAGGGGCGGCAGAACATCCTCTGCGCTTACCTCTCTCTCGGAGTCCTGCTCGGGCTCGCCGCCAATCCACTCCTCGGCTGGTGGTGGATGGACCCGCTCGTCGGTATCGCCGTTGCCATCGTGGTTGTTCAAGCGGGACTCGGAACGTGGCAAGGCGACGACTGCGGCAACCAAGTCCCGGCGTGCTAGTCGACGAGGACCTCGCGCAGGCATTGCAAGAGCACCATTCATCGTCTATCGTCGATCGACGATGAAGCCTGTCAACCTGATCGATCGTGAAGCCGCCGCGACGTACGCGTCGTGGTTCCGCTCGCTCGGCGATGCGACTCGCGTCCAGATCCTCAACCTGCTCGCGCGTAGTCGCGAGCCGATGCGGGTCGGTGAGATCGTCGCTGCCGTCGACGTCGGCCAGTCGACGGTCTCACAGCATCTCAAGGTGCTGGCCGAGGTGGGCTTTGTGCTCGTCGAGCACCGTGGGACGGCCAGCTGGTACCGCGTCAACCAGTCGTGCATCTCGTGCTTCCCGAGCGCTGCCGACCTCGTGATGGGGCGGCTCCCAGCGCACGCCGAGGCGCCTTGGAAGGCAGCATGAGCACCCTCGCCGGCCTCGAGCTCGCCGTGATGGGTGTGGACGACTGGACGGCGGTCAGGGAGATCTACGTCGAGGGGATCGCGGCCGGGAACGCGACGTTCGAGACCGAGCCGCCGAGCTTCGAGCGCTGGGACGCCTCGCACCTACCCGCGCACCGTCTTGTCGCGCGCCTCGACGGCGCGATCGTCGGCTGGGCGGCGCTTGCGCCGGTCTCAGAGCGCTGTGTCTATCGCGGAGTCGCGGAGAACAGCGTGTACGTCGCCGCCCATGCCCGAGGTCTGGGCATCGGGTATCGGCTCCTGAGCGCGCTCGTTGCTGCCGCCGAGGACGATGACATCTGGACGATCCAGACCGGTGTGTTCCCGGAGAACACCGCGAGTCTCGCCCTGCACGAACGCTGCGGGTTCCGCGTCGTCGGTCGACGCGAACGGCTGGGCCTCCTGCACGGGATCTGGCGCGACGTGATCTTCCTCGAGCGGCGCAGCACCGTCATCTAGCGCCGATGACCGGGAGGCGCCGCGACGCACTGCCTGCTCTACGAGGCCGCGACCATCGCAGCTGCCGGTGTTGCTTGTTGGGCTCCGAGAGCGTTAGCGAGCTCGGCGACGGCTTCGGGCACGAGCCGGTAGTACGCCCAGGTCCCGCGACGCTCTGAGGTGACGAGCCCGGCGTCGCGCAGGAGCTTCAAGTGGTGGCTGATCGTCGGCTGGGAGAGGCCTGAATCGGGAACGAGGTGGCAGACGCAGACCTCATCGGCGCCGGCGAGCTGGTTCACGATCGCGAGGCGCGTGGGGTCGGCGAGCGCCTTGAACCGCTCCGCGAGGGCGCGTGCGGCCTCGACGGGCATCGCTGGCGCGCCGGGCGCGCAGCAGCCGGTCGCGTCGAGGAGCTTGAGATCACGATTCATTGACAAACGTCAATCTAGCATCTAGCGTCTACATCGACAACCATCGAATCATGGGATCGAATGAACACTACCGACACAGACGCGATTCGCGAACAGGTCCGAGCACGCTACGCCGAGGCTGCTCGGAGCGTCGATGCAGGCGACACCGAGGCCTGTGGCTGCGGTCCGAGCTCTTGCTGCGGACCGAGTGATGAGGGCTCGTTCGGCGCCAGCCTGTACGACGAGTTCGAGCGCGACGAGCTGCCCGACGCCGCCAAGCTCGCGAGCCTCGGCTGTGGCAACCCGATCGCCGTCGCCGATCTGTGCGAAGGAGAGGTCGTGCTCGATCTCGGCTCGGGTGGCGGCATCGACGTACTGCTCTCCGCTCGACGCGTCGGCGACACCGGCAAGGCGTACGGGCTCGACATGACAGACGAGATGCTCGACCTCGCCAAGCGCAACGCGGTGGAGGCAGACGCGACAAACGTCGAGTTCCTGAAGGGCCAGATCGAGGCCATCCCGCTTCCCGACGAGTCGGTCGACGTCGTGATCTCCAACTGCGTGATCAACCTCTCACCCGACAAACCCGCGGTGATCTCGGAGACGTTCCGCGTGCTTCGACCCGGTGGCCGTGTCGGGGTCAGCGACGTCGTCGCCGAGGATCGGCTCGCCCCGGCGGACCGCGCCGTCCGTGGGAGCTACGTCGGATGCGTCGCGGGCGCGCTCTCGGTTGGCGAATACGAGACCTTGCTGCGGGCAGCCGGCTTCGACGAGATCAGCGTGACGTTCACACACGAGGTCGCCGACGGGATGCACGGAGCGATCGTCAAGGCCGTGCGCCCCGCGTGAGCAAGCGCGCGCGGATCGGGATCAACGGCTTCGGCCGCATGGGCCGTCTCGCGTTGCGCGCCGGCTGGGGCCGGGACGACCTGCGCTTCGTGCACGTGAACGAGCTGGCGGGCGACGCCGAGACATGCGCCCACCTGCTCGAGTTCGACTCCGTCCATGGGCGCTGGGCCCACCAGATCGCACCTCTCGGCGGCGCGCTCGAGGTCGACGGCAGGCCGATCACGCTCAGCCGGAGCGCCAAGCCCGACGACATCTCCTGGTCGGAGCTCGGAGTTGACGTCGTGCTCGAGTGCTCGGGCAGGTTCCGTACACCGGAGACGCTTGCGCCGTTCTTCGCGCGCGGCGTGTCGAAGGTCGTCGTCGCCGCGCCCGTCAAGAGCGGCGGCATCCTGAACGTCGTGATGGGCGTGAACGACGACCGCTACGACCCCGCCGTGCACCAGATCGTGACGGCGGCGTCGTGCACGACGAACTGCCTCGCGCCCGTCGTCAAGGCGATCCACGAGGGAATCGGCATCCGCCACGGCTCAATCACGACGCTGCACGACATGACGAACACGCAGACGGTCGCGGATGCGCCGCACAAGGATCTGCGTCGTGCCCGCGCGGCCTCGCTCTCGCTGATCCCGACGACCACCGGCTCGGCGACGGCGATCGGACTGATCTTTCCCGAGCTCGAGGGGCGCCTGAACGGCCTCGCCGTGCGGGTGCCACTGTTGAACGCCTCGCTGACCGACTGCGTCTTCGAGGTCGAACGCGCGACCACGGTCGGCGAGGTCAACGGCCTTCTGCGCGCAGCCGCCGACGGGCCGCTCGCGGGCATCCTCGGCTACGAAGAACGCCCACTCGTCTCCGTCGACTACAAGGACGACCCGCGCTCGTCAATCGTTGACGCACCCTCCACGATGGTCGTCAACGAGACGCAGGTGAAGGTGCTCGCCTGGTACGACAACGAATGGGGCTACGCGAACCGGCTCGTCGAACTCGCCGCGCTCGTCGGCGCACCACGCCGAGAGGGCATCCACGCGTGAACGACGCCGCCGCTACCGGTCGTCGCGGCGATCTGCGCAACTACGCGATCGTGACCGCCGCCTACTGGGCGGACACCGTCACCGACGGTGCGATCCGCACGCTCGTGCTCTTCTACTTCTACGAGCGCGGCTACTCGCCGTTCGAGGTCGCCTCGCTGTTCCTGTTCTACGAGTTCTTCGGGATCGTCACGAACCTCGTCGGCGGCTGGCTCGCGGCCCGCCTCGGCCTCAAGGCCACCCTCGTAATGGGACTCGCGGTCCAGATCGGCGCGCTCCTGATGCTCGGGCTCGCACCCGCTGATTGGCTCGTCGTGCCCTACGTCATGCTTTCCCAGGCGCTTTCCGGGATCGCGAAGGACCTCACGAAGATGAGCTCGAAGAGCGCCGTCCGGCTCGTCGTGCCCGAAGGCGAGAACGACACGCTATTCCGCTGGGTCGCGATCCTGACCGGCTCCAAGAACGCGCTGAAAGGCGTCGGCTTCTTCCTCGGCGCCGTCCTGCTCACAGTCGTCGGCTTCCGAACCTCCCAGCTGCTGCTAGCGGCGCTCGTCCTGACGGCACTCGTGATGGTGCTGACGATGATGCGCGGCACACTCGGCAACCCCGACCGCAAGGCGAAGTTCTCCCAGATGTTCTCTAACAGCCGCGCCGTGAACGTGCTTGCCGCCGCGCGCATCCTGCTCTTCGCCTCGCGCGACGTCTGGTTCGTCGTCGGCCTCCCCGTTTACCTCGAATCCCAGCAAGGCTGGAGCTTCTGGCAGACCGGCGCGTTCCTCGCCATCTGGGTGATCGGCTACGGCGCCGTCCAGGCCGTCGCCCCTGAACTCCTACGACGACGGGCCCGCGGGGCCGGCACCGCCAGTGGCGAGCCGACCGGCAGGACCGCCGCAAGACTCGCATTCGTGCTCGCGATCTTCCCCGCACTCATCGCGATCGCGATCACAAGCAGCGGCGCCAACCCATCACTCGTGATCGTGGTCGGCCTGATCGCATTCGGAATCGCCTTCGCGCTCAACTCCGCCGTCCACTCATACCTGATCCTGCGCTATGCGGCAGGCGACAAGGTCGCGATGAACGTCGGCTTTTACTACATGGCGAACGCCGCCGGACGGCTCGCCGGCACACTCCTCTCAGGCCTGCTCTACCAGTGGCAAGGACTCGACGCCTGCCTCTGGGCGTCCGTCATCTTCGTGCTCGGAGCGGGAGCGCTGTCTCTGCTCCTACCTAGCACCGCGACAACGCGGGCGTCCGTGGTCGTGTCCACGTGACCGATCGAATTCGGTCGAGCCGGGGCTAGCCACCCCCGAGCGCGACGACCGCGTCCTGCGACGGGAGCCTCGGCGCCGTCCAGGATTCCGCCGAACGCGGCCTCGAGCTCCGCGCTCGCCCTCTCCCCGGATGGGATCCTACCGAGCGTTAGATTTCCAATTCGTTTCCAGAAGGAGGGCATTCGGTTGACGCAGCCCACGGACGACCGCTGGAACTATTGCGATTAGCAGCGCGTTCCTGATGGGCGGTCAGGGATTCGAACCCCGGACTTCCTGCGTGTAAAGCAGGCGCTCTAACCAACTGAGCTAACCGCCCCGTCGAGCGGGACGCTACGCGACCTTGCGCGCCACGCTCAGCTCGTTCAGCCGATTCATCGCATCGAGCGCGGCCACCTTGTAGGCCTCGGCGTACGTCGGGTAGTTGAACACCGTGTCGATCAGGTAGTCGATCGTGCCCCCGAGGCCGATCACACCCTGCCCCACGTGCACGAGTTCGGCCGCCGCGCTGCCGAAGATGTGAACGCCGAGCACCTTCCGGCTGTCCGGCGCGACCAGCAGCTTGAGCATCCCATGCGTGTCCCCGGAGATCTGCCCGCGTGCGATCTCGCGGTAGCGCGCGAGGCCGACGACGTAGGGCACCGCGTCGTCCGTCAGCTCCTCCTCGTTGCGTCCGACCGTCGAGATCTCGGGGATCGTGTAGATCCCGAACGGCAGCAGCGACTCCATCGTCCGGCACTCGATCCCGAAGGCGTGGCACGCCGCCTGCCGCCCCTGCTGCGACGACGTCGAGGCGAGGCTCGGAAAGCCGACGACGTCGCCCACCGCGTAGATGTGCGGCTGTGCGGTCTGGTAGGTCTCGGACACCGCGATGCGCCCGCGCGGGTCTGCCTCGAGCCCGGCGTTCTCGAGCTCGAGCCCGCTGGTCGCACCCTGTCGTCCGGCGGCGTACAGCACGGCGTCGGACGGGATCATCTTGCCGCTGGCGAGCTGCGTCAGGATGTGTCCGTCCTCGCTCCGGTTGACGGCCACGACCGTCTCGCCGAAGCGCAGCGACACGCGCAGCTCCCGCAGGTGGTATTGCAGCGCTTCGATGATCTCCGCGTCGACGAACGGGAGGAGGCGCGCCTGGCGCTCGATCACCGTCACGCGCACGCCGATCGCAGCGAAGACCGACGCGTACTCGATGCCGATCACCCCGGCGCCGACGACCGTCATCGTCGCCGGGATGCGCTCGAGCTGGAGGATGCTGTCCGAATCGAGCACGGAGCGCCCGTCGAAGTCGACGTCCGCCGGCTGCACCGGCGTGGTTCCGACCGCGATCACGATCTTGTCGGCAGTCACGCGGCGATTGCCGCCCTCGGCGCCGAGGTCCAGCGTGTGTGCGTCGATGAACCGTGCCGAGCCGGTCAGCAGGTCGACGTGGTTGCGCGACAGCTGGTCCCGGATCACCTCGGTCTCGCGGTCGATCACGCGCCGGGTGCGCCAGAACAGGTCCTCGACCGTGATCTCGCTCTTGACCCGGTAGGCGTCGCCGTACATGTCCTTCTGGAGCAGCCCGGTCAGGTCGAGCGCGGCCGCGCGGAGCGTCTTGGACGGCAGCGTGCCGGTGTTCGTGCAGACGCCGCCGACGCGGTTCGGCCGCTCGACGACCGCCACACGATGCCCGAGCTTGGCAGTCTGGATCGCGGCTCGCTGCCCCGCCGGGCCGCAGCCGATGGCGAGGAGTTCGTAGTCGTATGCCATGTTCACCTGACTAGGTTCGGCCACTGGCGGTCAAGACTGTAGCCGCGTCACGTCCCGGACGTCCACGGACTGCCCTCGGTTGACGTCGGCCCCGACGTCAACGTGCGCTCGTCGAACACCCCGACGAGCTCGCGAGCCCGCACGGGTGCCGGGGTCTGCACGAGTCCAGCGCTGTAGGCGAGCCAGCCGACGAGCTCGTCCGGCGTCGTTCCAGACTCGAGAATCGTTCGTGTCGAGAGGTCTCCGTGGCGCTTGCCCAGGCGCTTCCCGTCCGGCCCCACGACGAGCGCCACGTGGAGGTAGCGCGGCGGGGCGCCGAGTCCGAGCGAGTGCCACAGCTCGATCTGCCTCGGAGTCGACGGTGCGAGATCATCGCCGCGCAGCACGTGCGTCACGCCTTGCTCGCCGTCGTCGACGACGACCGCGAGCTGGTAGCCGATGACGCCGTCCGAGCGCCGCAGCACGTGGTCGTCGCTGCCGTCGGCGCTGCGGTAGCGGAGGCTCGCGCGCGCACCTCCGGCAAGTCGGTGAGCGACCTCGGCGGCGTCGAGCCGGCGGCAGGTGCCCGGATAGGCCGGCCCGGCGGGGCCGTGCGGGGCGACCGTGGCGGCGCGCACGTCGGCCCGCGAGCAGAAGCACGGATAGACCAGACCCGCCGCGGAGAGCTCGTCGAGCGCGCGCTCGTACAGCGCGCCGCGCTCGGACTGCCACACGGGCGTCTCGTCCCAGTCGAGGCCGAGCGACGAGAGGTCATCCATCTGGCGGCCCGCGATCTCGACGCGCGAGCGATCGGGATCGAGATCCTCGATACGGAGCAGGAATCGCCCGCCCTCGCCGCGCGCCCAGAGCCAGGCGAGCAGCGCCGTTCGTGCGTTTCCGACGTGCAGGTCTCCACTGGGGCTGGGTGCGTAGCGTCCGACGTGCGGCATCGTCAGGGCCCGTCTCAGCGGGCCTCGCGGCGCCTGACGTGCGCCACGCGCCATGCATCCACGATACCCACTGAGACGGGCCCTGAGACGCTACCGTCCGTTCCCGTGGGACTCGTCTACTCGACCGGTGGGGGACGCGTACGCCGCTGTCCGCACTGCGGTGGCCCGCTGCAGGACGGCCGCTGCGGCTGTCGCGCAGCTGCGCGACCGACCGGTGACGGGATCCTGCGCGTCCGGCGCGAGACGGGTGGGCGCCGCGGGAAGACCGTCACGACGATCTCGGGCTTTGCCGGCAATGACGCGGAGCTGCGGGCGCTCGCGGGCCAGCTCAAGAAGCTGTGCGCAACGGGAGGGTCGGTCGCCGAGGGGACGATCGAGATCCAGGGCGACCACCGCGAGCGCGTCGTCGAGCATCTCCGGAAGGCCGGTCACCAGGTCAAGCTCGCCGGTGGTTGATCGCGACCGCAATTGCTCTACGATCTCCGCATGAGCAGCCACCAGACCGGCGGGGTCACCGACAAGCTCGGCAAGATCGCGATGCGCACCATCGCGGGCACGATCGTCGTGATGTCGCTGGTCGTGCTCGTCGCGAAGGGCGTCGACGGGTTCCCGTTCGGCGTCTACGGCCTCGTCGCTGCCGGGGTGCTCGCCGTCGTGTCGTTCGCCGTCGGCCAGGTCGAGTAGACCCCTCCAGGACTTGTATCATCTGGCTCGTTCACTCGAGCCGGAGGACGCCATGTCGCGTGTGCTGGTCGTCGCCAACGAGACCGTGGGTGCCGAGGAGCTGCTCACCGAGATCCGCGGCATCAGGATCGCCGGACGTCGCGCTTCCTCGTGCTGGCACCGGCCGTCGCGGAGCACCACGGCGTGCTGGACCCCTGGAACCAGGACGGCGCGATCTCGGCCGCGCAGGAGCGCCTCGACCGCACGCTCGCGATCCTGCGCGCGGAGGGGCTGAATGCCGAAGGTCACGTCGGCGACATGGTGCCGCTCATGGCGATCGAGGATGCGCTTGCAAGCTTCCCTGCCGACATGATCGTGATCTCGACGCACCCGGCCGAGCGCTCGCGCTGGCTCAAGAAGGACCTGATCGAGCAGACGCGCAAGAAGTTCGCGCGCCCGGTGGTGCACGTCGTCTCGCACGTGCACGACAACGCCAACGCCTGAACGCGGCGCTACGCGAGCGCCGCGCGAGCCTGGCGTACGGCCACGATCAGCGGCGACAGATCCTCGAGTCCCTCGCTGCGCAGGCCTGCGACGAGCCGCTCGAGGCGCGCCACGGCATCTGCTCGCTCGGAGAGGAAGTGCTCGATCGCCTGCTCGACCGGCTCACCCGGCGCCGCGAGCAGCACGCGCTCGGTCACCTCGCGTCGCAGAACGCGGAGATCGTCGTCGAGTGACGCCTGCGCCCAGCGCTGCCAGCGGCTGGTCGGCTCGACTGCGCTCAGGGCCTGCTCGAGCCAGTCGAGGTGGAGGCGCTCGCCGAGCGCGAAGTACGCCGTCGCCGCCTCCCAGAGCGTGCGGCCCGAGTTTCGCACCGCGGCGATGACATCCGGGGCGTAGGTGAGCTCGGGATGCCAGGCGGTCGCCTCGGCGACCTCGGAGGTGACACCGCGGGCCACGAGGGCCTCGCGTCGCAGCGCTCGCTCCGCGCGCCACTCGCTCGAGCCGAGCTGGCGCAGGCCCGCCGCGAGCTCGACGAACGCCGGCTCGTCGCGCTCGATCAGCCCGGTCATGTCGTCGAGGTGGTGCTCGCGGAGGTACCAGCGCGCGAGCGACTCGACGAGCCAGTCGACGCTGTGCATCAGCTCCATCTGGGTCGCCGTATCGATGCGAGGGTCGGCGAACAGCGCCTCCACGGCGTCCCACCGGTCCTTCGCGTGGCAGACCGCGCGGGCGACGTAGAACGCGCGCACCACGTCGGCATGCTCGGCGCCGGTCTCGGCCACACAGCGCCAGACCCACGAGATGCCGAGGTCGTTGACCACCTCGTTGGTCGCGATGGTGGCCGCGATCTCGCGGCGCAGCGGGTGCTCGCGGTACAGCTCGCCGGTCGCGTCGAGCAGCCTGC
Source organism: uncultured Actinomycetes bacterium (assembly GCA_963717155.1). Taxonomy (GTDB): domain Bacteria; phylum Actinomycetota; class Thermoleophilia; order Gaiellales; family JALYLC01. The sequence continues at coordinate 3,963,004 of OY970326.1, read as the reverse complement.
GCGGGAAGTAGTCGCGGAGCTCGCGCTGCATGAACGGGTCGTCGGGCACGCTCGACCGGAGCACGCGCTCGCGCAGCGCGAGCTTCGCGTGTCCCATGAGGACGCACAGCTCGGGGCGCGTGAGCCCGCGTCCCGCGCGGGCCCGTTCGGCGACCGCGTCCGGCGAGGGCAGGAACTCGAGCGCGCGGTCGAGCAGGCCATCGCTCTCGAGCGCCTCCATCAGCGCCTCGTGCGACTCGAGGCGCTCGCTCGCGACGGCCTCCTCCTGGCTCAGGATCTGCACCTGCAGGTAGTTGTCGTAGAGCACCTGGGCGCACACGTCGTCCGCGAGCTCTGCGAGCAGCGGGTTCCGCGCCTCCGCGCGCGACCGCGCCACGCTCGACGGCGAGGTCGACGAGGATCTTGAGGTTGACCTCGTGGTCCGAGCAGTCGACCCCGGCGGAGTTGTCGATCGCGTCGGTGTTGATGCGCCCGCCCGCGAGTGCGTACTCCATGCGCCCTGCCTGCGTCGCGCCGAGGTTGCCACCCTCGGCGACGACACGGACGCGCAGCTCGCGGCCGTCCACCCGGATCGCGTCGTTGGCGCGATCTCCCACCGAGTCGTGCGATTCCTCGGCTCGCCTTGACGAAGGTGCCGATGCCGCCGTTCCAGAGCAGGTCGACCGGTGCGCGCAGGATCGCCTGGCACAGCTCGGCCGGCGTCAGCGTCTCCGCGGCGATGCCGAGCGCGGCTCGCACCTCGGGCGTCAGCGGCAACCGACTTCGCGCTGCGGGAGAAGACCCCGCCGCCGGCAGAGATCGCGGTCGCGTCGTAGTCGGCCCAGGACGTGCCCGCCCCGAGCGCGAACAGCCGCTGGCGTTCGGCGAACGAGCGTGCCGTGTCGGGGTTCGGGTCGACGAACACGTGCCGGTGATCGAAGGCCCCGATCAGCCTGATCTGATCCGAGCGGAGCATGCCGTTGCCGAACACGTCGCCCGACATGTCGCCGACGCCGACGACGGTGAACGGCTCGCTGATCGACGTCGTGTCCGAGCTCGCGGAAGTGCCGGCGCACGCTCTCCCAGGCGCCGCGGGCCGTGATCCCGAGCGCCTTGTGGTCGTAGCCGGTCGAGCCGCCCGAGGCGAACGCGTCGCCGAGCCAGAACCCGTACTCGGCGGCGATCGCGTTCGCGGTGTCGGAGAGCGCCGCCGTGCCCTTGTCGGCCGCGACCACGAGGTAGGGGTCGTCGCCGTCGTGGACGCGTACGCCGGGGGGATGGACGACCGTGCCCGCGACCACCGTGTCCGTGACGTCGAGCATCCCGCGGATCAGCGTCGAGTACTGGCGGCGCACCTCGTCGCGAAGCTCGTCGCGCCCGCTCGGTGCGCGCTTCAGCACGAACCCGCCCTTGCTGCCGACGGGCACGATCACGGCGTTCTTGACCATCTGCGCCTTCATCAGGCCCGAGCACCTCGGTGCGGTAGTCCTCGCGGCGCTCCGACCAGCGGATGCCGCCGCGGGCGACCGGCCCTCCGCGGAGGTGCACGCCCTCCATCTCGGGGTCGCACACGAAGATCTCGAACAGCGGGGCGGGCTCCGGCATCGAGGGCACGTCGGCCGAGCGCAGCTTCAGGCTCAGCCGCCGACCGCGATCGGGTCGGAACGCGTTGGTGCGCACGGTCGCCAGCACGAGCTGGAGGAAGCCGCGCAGGATGCGGTCCTCGTCGAGGCTCGGGACGGCATCGATGCGCGCGCCGATCGCGTCGCGCAGCTCGTCCAGCTCACCCTCCGAAGCCGGGGCCTCGGGCCGGCCGAAGCGCGCGTGGAACAGCTCGAGGATCAGCGCGGCGGTCTCCGCGTGGTCGATCAGGACCTGGCTCTGGTAGGTCTCGGTGAACTCGCGCCGCACCCCCTGGCGATAGCGGCGGTAGGCGCGCAGGATCTGCACGTCCTGCCACGACACGGCCGCCCGCGTCACGAGCCCGTTCAGAAGATCCGACTCGGCGTCGCCGAGCGAGGATCGCGATCACTGCCTGCTCGATCGCCGAGCCGAGACGTTCGAGGTCGAGCTGCTGCGTCGTCGAGCAGCACGCCGAAGTCGTGCAGGTACGCACCGTCGTCCGGCCGGCCCTCGAGGCGCGTCGGCACCTCCTCGACGACGGTCAGCTCCGAGTCCCTCGAGCACCGGAAGCAGCGACGAGAGCGGCATCTTGCCGCCGAGCTTCGCGACGACGAGGCGCGTCAGGGGCTCCGCGCCCTCGTGCGTCTGGTGCGGGCTGCTCGTTCTGCAGGCCGACCGCGAACTGCCTCGCCTGCGCGTACGCGCTCGAGCAGGCGCACGTGCAGCGTCGCGAGATCGGGGTGCGTCGCAGTCTTGTAGTACTCCGGGAAGCGCTGGGCGTAGTAGGCGGCCAGCTCGCTGCCGCGCACGTCACCGTGCTCGACGACGAGGCGCTCGACGAGGTCGTCGTCCCAGGTGCGGCACGCCGCGCGGACCTCTGCCTCGAGCAGCTCGGGCGCGACCAGCCGCAGTGCGGCGCTCTCGCTGTGCACCGAGAAGAAGAGGTGGGCGGCGTCGGCGTCGCCGAGCGAGAGGTGGTAGTCGACCGTGTCGCCCGCCGAAGCGCTCGCGCAGGAGCTCCTGCAGCCGCTGGCGCACCGCCGAGTTGAAGCGGTCGCGCGGCATCGCGACGAGCACCGCGACGCCTCGACCGGTTGCATCGAGGCGCTGGGCGACCGAGACGATGTGCGTCTCGTCGGCCTGCAGCACCGCCATGACCTCGGTTCGCAGCTCGGTCCAGCTGGCCTGGAACAGCTCGTCCCGCGGGAACGACTCGAAGACCGCGACCGCTCGCCTTGTAGTCGTGCGAGCCCTCGATCAGATCCTCCGCGGCGACGATGCGCCGGAGCTTGCGCCGCAGGAGCGGCGTACGCGCGGCCTGCTCCATGTACACGAGCGATGTGAACAGCCCGATCAGGCGGATCTCCCCGATCACCGCGCCGGTCGCGTCGATGCGCTTGAGATCGATCGAGTCCATGCGCGCGCGGCGGTGGACGCGCGACGGCCGGTTCGTCTTCGAGATCAGCAGCAGGTCGCCGCCCTCGATGCGCTCGCGCAGCCCCTGCGACATGCGCGCGAGCGGCATCCCCTCCGCATAGGTCGATCGCTCCTCGTCGCGGAGGATCCCGCGACCGCTCCCGGCGACGAGCTTGAGCGCCGGTCCGTCGGGACCCTCGACGATCGCGTAGTCGCGGGTGCCGAGGAAGACGAAGTGGTGCTCGCGCAGCCACTCCAGGAACGCGACGGTCTCGTCGATCTCCTCCTCGCCGTAGCGGGCGCCCGCTCCACGCGCAGCATCGATCAGGCGCCCGACCACGGCCGACATGTCGGCGTGATCCGCGACGGCGACCCGGAGCTCGCCGCAGCGAGCGGGTGACCTCGGCAGCCAGGCTCGTCCGCACGCTCGGGCCCGAGCCGCTCGACGACCTCGACCCGCATCACCGACTCGCGCGCGGGTGCTCCCCGCGCGCGTGCCGATGCGGACGATCGAGCCGTCGGCCGCTCGCTCGATACCGAGCACGGGGTGCAGCAGGGTCTTGACCGAGAGGCCCTCGGCCGCGATCGCGCCGCGCACGGTGTCGACCAGGAACGGCGAGTCGGCCGTGTTCGCCTCGAGCACCGTCGAGCCGTCCGGACCGTCGACGACACGGACCGCGACGGGGTCGCGCCGTCCATCCACGAACGCGAGCAGGCCACGGATCTCGCCGAGCAGGGCCTCGGGCGACACGCGCTTCAGCAGTTCGAGCGGCGCCCGGCGAAGCAGTCCCTGCGCGAGCGCCTCGAGGGCCTCACGCTCCGGCCTGTCGGGCCCCTGCGCGAGGAGGCGGACGATGTCATCGGCGATCGGGACGGCCGTGTCGCTCACAGTCGCGTCTTACCGTAGTGGATACAGGGCCGTTGCGGCCCCTGCCGCCTAGCCGGCGGCGGTGGCGAGGGCCGATGCCGGCACATCGCCGTGCTCGATCGCCGCGTCGAACGCGCTGCGCAGGCGGCGCGTCATCTCGCGGAGATCGTCCGGCTCGCTCACGAACGAGGGCGACAGCTGCAGCGAGCAGCCGCGCAGCCCGCGCGTGATCAGTCCGAGATCGCGCGCGTGGGCCTCGATCAGGTCGGGCAGCCGGGGCTCGGCCGCGAGCACCGCAGGCGGCAGCTCGACCGCTGCGAGCAGCCCGGCGCTGCGCACGTCGTAGGCGAGCGGCGAGTCGGCGAAGGCCTCGCGCACCGCGGCGTCCAGCACCGGCTCGAGCTCGACCACGCGCTCGACGAGACGCTCGCGCTGGAGGATGTCGAGGTTCGCGAGGCCGGCGACGCAGGCGGCCGGGTGCCCGCCGTACGTGTACCCGTGCCGGAACGGGGGCGCCGACGGCTCGTCCCAGAACGGTGCCTGGACGCGCCGGGAGGCGATCACGGCCCCGAGCGGGATGTAGCCCGACGTCAACCCCTTCGCGCACGTGATCATGTCCGGCTCGACGCCGTAGCGCTCGCACCCGAACCAGGTCCCGAGCCGCCCGAAGCCGCAGATGACCTCGTCGGAGACGAAGAGGACGTCGTGCTCGAGGCAGAGCTTGCGGATCGCGGGCCAGTAGCCGTCGGGCGGCGGGATCACGCCGCCCGCGCCGATCACCGGCTCGCCGATGAAGGCGGCGATGTGGCTCGCGGAGTTCTCGAACAGCTGCGCGACCGCCTCGACCGAGTCCCAGGGCACGTGCTCGATCTGCCCGACCAGCTCGCCGTAGCCGGCGACGTTGGCCGGGATCCCGGCGAGGCTCGTGCCGTACGCGTTCATGCCGTGGTAGCCGTGCTGGCGGCTCACGAAGATCTGCTTGTCGGGCTGGCCCAGGGCAGACCAGTAGCGGCGCGCGAGCTTGCCGGCCGTGTCGACCGAGTCGGATCCTCCACCGGGAGTGAAGAACACCGCCGCGTCGGGCATCGGCGCGATCGCCGCGACACGGGCCGCGAGCTCCTCGGCCGGCCCGCTCGACAGCACGCCGAAGGTGTGGAAGCCGGCGATCTCGCGCATCTGCGCGGCGACCCGATCGGCGATCTCGGCGCGCCCGTGGCCCACGTTGCAGTACCAGAGCGAGGCCGTTCCGTCGAGGTACTCCTTGCCGTTGGAGTCCCAGATGCGGCAGCCCTGTCCCCGCGCGACGCGTAGCTCGCGGTCGCGTGTCGCGCCCATGCTGGTGAAGCCGCGCCAGAAGCTCGTCATGTGGGAAGTATCCGCGTTTGCGCCGCGGCGGCGGGCACCCGGGGCGGTTCCGGCTGCGCAGGGATCCGCTCGACGCCTGCCGCGGCGTACGCGTCGGCCTCGTCGAGCGTCTCGGCATCGAGCAGCGCCTCGGCCAGCGAGTCGAGCTTGGAGCGGTTCTCGGTGAGGAGCGTGGTCGTGTGGGCGTGCTCCTCGGCGACGATCCGCTGCACCTCGGCATCGATCACCTGCTGGGTGTGCTCGGAGGTCTCGGCTGCCCCCGGCAGCAACGGGCCCTGCGAGTCGGAGGGGATGACCGCGATCGGGCCGAGGGTGCCGCTCATACCCCAGCGCCCGACCATCCTGCGCGCGATCGCCGTCAGCTGCTGGATGTCGGACTCGGCACCGGTCGTGAGGTCGCCGAACACGATCTCCTCGGCGACGCGGCCGCCGAGGGCGACGCGGATCCGCCCGAGCAGATACTTCTCGTCGTAGTTGAACTTGTCGAGGTCCGGCGCCGAGAAGGTGACGCCGAGGGCCTGGCCGCGGGGGATGATCGAGACCTTCCGCACGGGATCGGCACCGGGGGTCAGCATGCCGACGATCGCGTGCCCGGCCTCGTGGTAGGCGGTACGGCGCCTGTCGTCCTCCGTCATGACGACCTTGCGCGCGGTGCCGAGCTGGATCTTCTCGAGCGCCTCGGTGAAGTCGGAGAGCTCGACGCGATCGTGATCCTTGCGCGCGGCGGTCAGCGCCGCCTCGTTGACGAGGTTCGCGAGGTCCGCGCCGACCATGCCAGGGGTCGCGGCGGCGATCGACCCGAGATCGACGTTGTCCGCCGAGCGGCATCGAGCGCGTGTGGACCTCGAGGATCTGCATGCGCCCGAGCCGGTCGGGGGGCGACACCACCACACGCCGGTCGAAGCGCCCGGGGCGCAGCAGCGCGGCGTCGAGCACATCGGCGCGGTTGGTCGCCGCGAGCACGATCACGCCCGTCGATCCGTCGAACCCGTCCATCTCGGTGAGGATCTGGTTGAGCGTCTGCTCGCGCTCGTCGTGCCCACCCGAGAAGCCGCCGCCGCTCGAGCGCGAGCGCCCGATCGCGTCGAGCTCGTCGATGAAGATGATGGCCGGCGCCGCCGCCTTCGCCTGTGCGAACAGGTCTCGCACGCGCGAAGCGCCGACGCCGACGATCATCTCGATGAACTCAGAGGCGGACAGCGAGAAGTACGGGACGCCGGCCTCGCCCGCAACGGCACGTGCGAGCAGCGTCTTGCCCGTTCCCGGAGGGCCGATCAGGAGCACGCCGCGAGGGATGCGCCCCCCGAGCTTGCGGTAGCGATCCGGGTTCTTGAGGAAGTCGACGATCTCCTCGAGCTCGTCCTCGGCGTCGTCGATGCCGGCGATGTCCGCGAACGTCACCCGCTGGCCGTCGGCCTGGTAGCGCTTCGCGCGCGAGCGGCCGAACCCGCTGAGACCGCCGCTTCCACCGATGCCGCCGCCGGCCGCCCGTCGCATGAGGAAGACGAGCAGCAGCACGAACAGGATCGTCGGGCCGAAGCCGAGCAGGATCGATGCGAGCGCCGAGCGGCCGCTGTCGAGCGGCTTCGCGTTGACGACGACGCCCTTGTCCTCGAGCAGCGCCTCGAGGCCGCTGTCGGCGAACGCCGGCTGCTCGGTCTGGAAGCTCGTGCTGGTCCGCCCGTCCTTGCCCGAGGGGTAGGTGATCGGCTTCTTGGCCAGGCCCTGGATCGCCGTGCCCTTCGACGTGATCGAGGTGACGTTGCCCGCGCGCACCTCGTTCTTGAACACGGTGTACGGGATCTCGACGCGCGCCTTCTTGTCGGGAATCGTCGACGCGACCCAGTAGTTGAGCGCCAGCAGGATGAGCAGGAACGGCCAGATCCGTCGCGCGTAGCGCGGGAGCATCGGCGGCTTTGGCGGCGGAGGTGCACCGCGCCCGTCGGGCGATGGCTCGACCTTCCACGGGAAGTGGTGCGGGCGCTTCTGGTCGCCATCGCCGCTGCGGCGGAGAGGTGGTCCTCCCGGCCGCTCGGGAGGCCTCGAGGGCGGCGTCGGGGGCGTCGACATCACGCAGGAGCGTACCAGCCTCCTGTCAGCGCTCCAGGGTGCCGTCGGCCGCGAAGTGTGCTGCGTTTGCGCCGAAATCCTCGCGCGAGAGCTGCGCGACGAGGCGCACGCTGGCGTCCGACGGGTCGAGTGCCGGGAGGCCCGCACCGCGCAGCGCGACAGGGATCAGACGGGCCGACTCCCAGCCCCCGTCCGGGCGCAGCACGACGCGGAAGATGCCGCTCAGACTGAGAGTGCCTCCGAGCGCGAAGTTCTTGAACCCGGCGAAGTTGCCGAGCGAGTAGGCGACCAGGTGACCGTGGTAGGTCTCGACGCCGCGCAGCACGTGCGGGCCCGAGCCGACGACGAGGTCGGCGCCGGCGTTGATCACCGTGTGCGCGAAGGCGCGCGAGTTGCCCCGGTTCTCTCCGAGGAAGAACTCCGTCCCGTGCGGCACGTGCGTCGCTGTCGAGCCCTCCGCGCCCGCGTGAATGGCGACGACGACGAGATCGGCGCGCTTCGCCGCGCGCCGCACGAGGGCGACGGCCTCGGGGATGCGATCGAGCCGCGCCGCCCAAGGGTAGGGGGCGAAGCCGACGAACGCGACGCGCGTGCCGTTCGCGGTCAGGACCGTGATCTGGTCCGGGGTCGCCCGTCGAGCGCACACCCGCGTTCGCGAGTGCGGCCCTCGTCTGCGCGCGTCCCGTCGCCCCGAAGTCGAACGCGTGGTTGTTCGCCTGGTTCACGATGTCGAAGCCGGCGCGCTTCAGGAGCATCGCGTATGGCGGCGGCGCCTGGAACGCGTAGCAGTTCGACGACCCGGCCTGGCACTTCGAGCCGGACGTCGTCGACATCGTCTCCTCGAGGTTCCCGAACGTGAGGTCGGCGTCCTGCAGCGTTCGTGTCACGTCGGCCAGCGACTGCTTCCCACCATCCGGCGGGAGCCCGTAGCTCGAGCCGAGCACCATGTCGCCGACCCACTCGATCGAGACCGGTGCGCCGGCGGATCGAGTCGTGGTGGTCGAGGCGGCTGCTGCGGCCGCCGTTTCGGCAGCCGTCGTCGGATCGGGCGAGGCGATCGCCGGTGCGCCCGAGCCACCGCGTGCGGCGGCGATTCCGCCGACCAGTGCGCCCGCCGTCAGCAGGAGCGCGACCGCGCGTCGCCGGCGGACGGCGCTGCGGCGACCTTCCGATCGCGGCGGCACGTCTGCCCTCCTCAGGAGCCGATGAGCGCGGCGACCTGGGCGTCATCGAGCCGCAAGGGCTCGCCCGCCGGAGCCGGCGTGATGCCGAGGGCCCCGAGCTCGCGCGCGCTGTGCGGACGCCCGACCGATGCGAGGTCAGCGAGCGCGACCCAGCCGAACAGCTCGTCGGGTGCGAGCGCTCCGGCCTGCCCGCGAGAGAGCTGCGCGAGCGCGTGCTCGACGCTCAGCGCACCCGTTCCGTAGCCGTAGCGGTCGAACGCCTCGTCGACGGTCAGCAGCTCGTGCTCGACGAAGCGCGCGCTCGCCACGACGAGCGGCGGATCGCCGGTCGCGAGCAGCCAGGGATCGCCGGGCTGTGTCCACGCCGGCTGGCTTCGATCGAGGCGGCCGAGCGCGAAGCTCTCGCGCGACTCGCGCTCGATGAGCTCGAGCCAGTCGCGCTCGACGACGATCAGGATGCCTCTCATGCGCGCCGCTCGACGCGGCTGCCGGGCACGATGTCGTCGCGTCCGTCCGGCCAGCGCACCCACGCCTTGTACCCGCCGTCGTAGTCGTCGCCCCACAGCACGAGGGTCGCCGGCTCGCCGAGCGCCGTGCACGGCTCGCCGCCCTCGGCGTCGAGACCGCGCCACAGGCGGATGAACGGGTTGTCGCGCCACTCGGCGCCGATCGTCGAGTGCCCGACGTGACCGGGGTTCAGGACGATCGCCGGATCGAGGGCCATCAGGCGATCCATGATCGACGAGCGCAGATCTGCGAACGACGTGGAGCCGGGTGCGCGGACGCCCCCGACCGAGCCGGCGAAGAGCGTGTCGCCCGTGAAGCACTCCTGGCCGTTGGCGACGAGCGCGAGCATGCCGGCGCTGTGGCCCGGGGTGTGGATCACGTCGATGCGCAACCCGCCGCTCTCCACGACGTCGCCGTCCGCGAGCGTGCCGTCCACGCCCCCGATGGCCGCAGCCTCCAGCGCGTGGGCGAGCACCGGCACCTCGTAGCGGCGGCGATACTCGTCGAGGTGCGTGACGTGATCGGTGTGGTGGTGGGTCAGCAGCACGTGGGTGACCCGCAGGCGGAAGCGCTCGATCGCCTCGTTGATCGGACCCGTCGGGCCACCCGCATCGATCAGCACGGCGTGGCCGCCGGGCCGGTCGCCGATCACGTAGCTGTTCGAGAGCCACCCGTCCGCCATGCTCCGCTCGAGGATCATGAGCTGAAGGTAAGCACGGAACGCACGCCGTCCTGGCGTTCCATGAGCTCGAAGGCGCGGTTGACGTCGTCGAGCGGCATGCGATGGGAGACGAACGCGTCGAGATCGAGCTGGCCGTCGAGGTAGAGGCGCACGAGCTCGGGAACGCGGTCGCGGCCCTTCGCGCCGCCGAACGAGGTGCCCGCGATGCGCCGGCCGGTGATCAGGAAGCGTGGAATCACGTCGAGCGTCTCGCCCTTTCCGGCGACTCCCGCGAGCGTGCACAGGCCCCATCCCATGCGCGCTGCCTCGACGGCCTGGCGCATCACCGCGACGAGGCCGGTCGCCTCGAAGGTGTAGTCGGCGCCGAATCCGCCGGTCATCTCGAGGATCTGCGCGACGGTGTCGTCGCCGGCGATCAGCGTGTCGGTGGCGCCCTGCGCGCGCGCCATCTCGAGGCGTCCCGGCGAGCGGTCGACGGCGATGATCCGCTCGGCGCCGGCGAGACGGCAGCCGGCCACCATGCCGAGACCGACGAGGCCGGCGCCGAAGACTGCACAGGTCGAGCCCGGCTCCACCTTGGCCGTGTACAGCGCCGCACCGACTCCCGTCGTCGCACCGCACGCGAGCGTGCAGATCGACTCGAGCGAGGCCGCCGGGTCGACGACCGCGAGCGCGATCTCGGGCATCACGGTCGCCTCGGCGAACGTCGAGGTGCCCATGAAGTGCCGCATCGGCTCGCCACCGCGCGAAAGGCGCGTCGTCCCGTCGGGCAGGAAGCCGAGGTTCTGCTGCTCGCGGATCGCGAGGCACAGGTTCGTGCGCTCCGACTGGCAGTGGATGCACGCCCGGCACTGGGGCGAGAACAGCGTCACGACGTGATCGCCGGGACGTACGCTCGTCACCCCTTCGCCGATCGCCTCGACGACGCCTGCGCCCTCGTGGCCGAGCACCGTCGGCGCGTAGCCGGACGGGTCGGCTCCGCTGCCCGAGTACATGTCCGTGTGGCAGACGCCGCAGGCCGCGAGCCGGACGAGTACCTCGCCAGGGCGCGGGTCGGCGAGATCCACCTCCTGCACCACGAGAGGCTTGCCGAACTCCTCGAGGACAGCCGCCCGAATCCGCATCGGCCCGACGCTACCACAGGAGGGGGTGGCGATCTGGCCCTGGTGCAGCCATAGTGAGTGGATGGGAGACGGTGAGTTCCGCATCAATGCATCGGCGCTGCCGGTCAGCGCCGAGACCGTCGACACGATCGTGGAGGCCGTGTCGGTCACCGTGCTCGTCCCTCCGAGCACGCTGATCCCGGTCGAGCTCGAGGCGCCGCGTGACGCGATCGCGCCCGCCCAGGTGTTCGCGCTCCGCTACTTCATGCGCGACGGCGCCCGCCGGGCGATCGTGCGGTGCAGCGAGGCGCGCCCGTGGCCCGGGATGCGCGACATCGTCGTCGGACGCCTGCTCGCCGAGCCCGTGCCGGCTCCCGAGCGCGTCGCCCCGCGTCGCTCGCTCGCGGTGCGGCTCTCGGGCAGCGTCGTCCAGTGCGTCAACCTGCGCCCCGGAACTCCGGTCGCGATCCAGGTCACGGACGTCTCGGAGAGCGGCATCGGCTTCGTCTCGCCCGCGCCGTTCAGCGACGGCGACCGTGTCATCCTCGACGCGCCGGCGAACGGCGGCACGCCTGACGCCGAGCTCGAGATCGTGCGCCGCGACCTCGTCCGCCCCTCCCGCTTCGGCGGTCGCTTCGCCGACGAGGACGACGGGCGTGCGTTCTCCGCCGAGCTCGTGCGCAGCGTCGCGCACGGCCCCCGTCGCGGCCACGGCGCGCCCGGAGGAGCAGCTCGAGGCAGCGCCGGGACGCGGCATGGTCACGCGCCGCGACCCCTGGGCCTAGTTCTCGAGAAAGACCCGGCGCGTGCGACAGGCCCGGTGCCCGGTGCCCGGTGCCAGCCTCAGAAAAGACGCAGGTGGGGAGCGTGGTTCTCGGAACCGAGTAAAGGGCTGCGTACGGAGGCACGCAGACGTCGTCGATCCGTCGCAACCGTGGTAGCGGCGAGGCCGCAACGAACATGGGCCACATGCCAGCCTCAGAAAAGGCGCAGGTGGGGAGCGTGGTTCTCGGGACCTAGCGTCGGTCCCGGAAAGCGCAGCGCGGACGTCGTCGATCCGTCGCAACCGTGGTAGCGGTTAGGCCGCAAACGCAATAGGCCAATGATCACAGGTTGCGCCGAGCGCGCCCCGCCAACAGGTGGCGAGGGTTCGAAGGATCACAGGTACCGCTCGAAGGGTTCGAACCCACGACCTGTGGATCTTGGTCGACTATTTCGTGTTCGGTCTAACCGCGATCACCATTTCGACGGATCGAATACGTCCGCGTAGCGCCTGACGGGACCCACGCGAGGTCCCGAGAACCACGCTCAAAACCTGCGCCTTCTCCGAGGATCGCCTGGCCCCACGACCTGCTTTCGGGTCGCGCCACCCCGCCAACGTCACGGCAACGCCAGAATCGACGGCCCCGGACGCTCACGCTCCGTCTCGTACGCCGCGATCTCGTCCTCGCGGAGCAGCGTCAGCGCGATCTCGTCGAGCCCGTTCAGGATGCGCTCGCGCAGCGCGTAGTCGAACGCGAACGGCACCTCGCGCCCGGAGGCCAGGACGACGACGAGACGTTCGAGATCGACGGTTGCCTCGGCGGGCGCCTCGTCGAGCAGCTCCTGGACGTCCTCCTCGGGCAGCTCGACGCAGACGAGTCCGATCTTGCCGCAGTTCGAGCGGAAGATGTCGGCGAAGCTCGGCGCGATGATCGCGCGGTACCCGGCGTCCTCGAGGGCCCATGGCGCATGCTCGCGCGACGAGCCCGAGCCGAAGTTCTTGCCGGCGACGAGGATCGGCGCGCCGGCGAACTCCGGGCCGGTTCAGCGGGAAGTCGGGATCCTGCCGCCACTCGAAGAAGAGGCCCTCGGCGAAGCCGGTGCGCTGGATGCGCTTGAGGAACTGCTTCGGGATGATCTGATCGGTGTCGACGTTCGCGCGATCGAGCGCCGCGACCGTGCCCGTGACCTTCGTGAATGCCTGCATGTCTAGAGCTCCCGCACGTCGACGAGGTGGCCGGTCACTGCGGCTGCCGCGGCCATCTCGGGGCTGACCAGGTGCGTGCGGCCGCCGGCGCCCTGGCGGCCCTCGAAGTTGCGGTTCGACGTCGAGGCGCAGCGCTCGCCGGCCCCGAGGATGTCGGGGTTCATGCCGAGGCACATCGAGCAGCCCGCGTTCCGCCACTCGAAGCCCGCGTCGGCGAAGACCCTGTCGAGGCCCTCTGCCTCGGCGGCTGCCTTGACGGCCATCGACCCTGGCACGACCATCGCGCGCACGCCGGCGGCGACCTTCTTGCCGCGCACGACCTCTGCCGCGGCGCGCAGGTCGGGCAGCCGGCCGTTGGTGCACGAGCCGATGAAGACGCGGTCGATCGCGACGTCTGCGATCGCCGTGCCGGCCTCGAGGCCCATGTACTCGAGCGCGCGCGCATCCGTGTCGTCGCGCGGCTCGGGGATGCGGCCCGTGATCGGCGCGACCTGGCCCGGGTTCGTCCCCCAGCTGACCTGGGGAGCGAGCGCCGGGACGTCGACGACGACCTCGCGGTCGAAGCGGGCCCCCTCGTCCGTGCGGTAGGCCTCCCAGCGGGCGAGCGCCTGCTCCCACGGCTCCTGCACGCCCGGCCGACCCTCGAGGTAGGCGTACGTGGTCTCGTCCGGCGCGATCAGGCCTGCGCGGGCGCCGGCCTCGATCGACATGTTGGAGACGGTCAGCCGGCCCTCCATGGGGAGCGCGCGGATCGCCTCTCCGGCGTACTCGACCACGTGGCCGGTCGCGCCGTCGGTGCCGATCTGTCCGATCAGTCCGAGGATCAGGTCCTTCGCCGTGACGCCGCGGGCCGGCATGCCCTCGAAGCGCACGAGCATCTGCGGGCCGCGCTTGTGCGGCAGGGTCTGCGTCGCGAGCACCTGCTCGACCTCGCTCGTCCCGATGCCGAAGGCGAGCGCTCCGAGCGCGCCGTGCGTCGAGGTGTGCGAGTCGCCGCAGACGATCGTCATGCCGGGCTGGGTCACGCCGAGCTCGGGACCGATCACGTGCACGATCCCCTGGCGGCGATGTCCGCGGCCGTACAGGCGGATGCCGAAGTCCTCGCAGTTCCTGTCGAGCGCCTCGAGCTGCTGGCGCGACATGTCATCGTCGATCGGTCGCGACAGCTCCCAGGTCGGCACGTTGTGGTCGGCGGTGGCGAGTGTCCGATCGGGACGGCGCACCCGCCGGTTTGCGAGTCGGAGCCCCTCGAACGCCTGCGGGCTCGTCACCTCGTGCACGAGGTGCAGGTCGATGAAGAGCAGGTCGTCGCCGATCAGATGGTCGGCCAGGATCTTCTCGTAGGTGGTTCGGGGTGCCATCGGGCCTCCTTGCATTGGGCGTCAGGCGCGGCGCAGGCCGGCGGTGAGGACGGACAGGAAGCGTGCGGGGTGCGAGCCCGGGTTCGAGAGCCGGTGCTCGAGGTCCGAGTCGAACGTGACGGCGTCGCCGCACGCGAGGTCGTAGGTCTGGCCATCGACCTCGAGTCGCACGGCGCCCTCGAGCACGACGCAGACCTCGCGGCTTCCCGGCTCGTGGCGGGCGTCGGCGCCGGGGATCGACTCGCCGGCAGCGAGAACGTGCTCCGCGACCGCGACTCGCTGACCCGGTAGATCGGGGGTCAGGAGCGAGACGCGATGCGGCCCGCTGCCGGTGGTCGGCCGCTCACCTGCGCGCACGACGGCGGCGGCCGGCGCCTCGTCGAGACGCAGCAGCTGCGACAGCGTCAGCTCGAGCCCGCTCGCGATGCGTCCCGCGGTCGCGAGCGTCGGGGAGGTCTCACCGCGCTCGACCTGCGAGAGCATCGGCGCCGACACTCCGCTGCGTGCCGAGAGGTCTCGCAGCGACAGCTGCATTCCCTCGCGCAATCGGCGAATGCGGGGCCCGACGACGGTCATGCTGTTCACGATAGCAGACACATGTATGTCGCATCCACGTACCGACTAAGGTGTGACGAGATGGCCGGGGCCGCCCGCATGCTCGTGCCGATCCTGCTCGTCGCAACAGGCGCCGTGCTTGCTCCTGCGGCGTCCGCAGCCGCGCCCGTGCGCGTCGAGATCGCGCTCGATCGCACGGCGGACACGGCCTCGCTGATCCGTGCGGCGCGCGGTCTGCACGTCGGGCCGGTGCGCCAGATCGCCCCGCTCCGGGTCGTGATCATGCGGACGCGGCGGCCGTCCGCGCTCATCGCGCGCATGCGAGCGCATCCGGGCGTCTCGGCTGTCGCCCCTGCACGCGAGCTGCGCCCGGCGGTGGATACCGAGGTCGATATCGATCCGAGCACCGGGATCCCGTACTCGTGGGCCTTCGACGCCGTGAACGCGGGACCGGCGATCGCGGCAGTCGGCGGCGGGTCTCGCTTCCCCGTCGGGATCATCGACACGGGCGTCGACACCAGCGAGCCCGATCTTGCCGGCCGCATCGCGACCCTTCGCCACGACGCGAGCGGAGGCCAGGACGTCACCGACAAGGTCGGCCACGGCACCATGGTGGCGGGCGTGATCGCGATGGTCGCCGGCAACGGCATCGGAGGCCGCGGCATCGCCGGTGCGACCCAGATCGTCCCCATCCGCGTCTCGACGACCGGTCTCTTCTTCAGCGACGCGGTGGCGCAGTCGATCGTGTGGGCCGTCGACCACGGCGTGCGCGTGGTCAACATGAGCCTCGGGGGCACCGAGCTCGTGAGCCCGGCCCTCTCCCGAGCGATGGCGTATGCGGTGAACCACGACACGCTGCTCGTCGCGGCCGCCGGCAACAACGGCGACGATGGTGACGAGCTGTCGTACCCGGCCGCGCAGCTCGGAGCGCCGAACGGCGGTTGGAGCCGTGGCCTGTCGGTTGCGGCGACCCGGCCCGACGGCAGCGCGGCCTCGTTCTCGTCACATAACGCCGACGTGTCGGTCGCCGCTCCGGGCGCCGCGGAGCTCGTGGCCGAGGCCGGCGCGGCGACCTGTCCCGGCGGCGTCTTCTCGACGCTTCCGAGCGAGGGCACGAACACGTTCGCGGACGACCCTGCGAACTGCGACAGCCTCTTCGGACAGCCGAACGATCCGATCGGCGGCCGGTACGCCTACGCGGAGGGCACGAGCTTCTCGGCGCCGATCGTCTCCGCGGTCGCCTCGCTCGTCCTCCAGGCGAATCCCGCACTGCACGCCGAGCAGGTCGCGGACGTCATCCGTCGCAGCGCCCACCAGACCTTCGGGACCGGCTGGAACCAGTACACGGGCGCCGGTGTCGTCGATGCGCTCGCGGCGGTCGATCTCGCGCGCACGTACGACACCGTCGCTCCGACCATCTCGTTCGCCGTCGTGCCGTCGGGCTCGTCGGTGGTCGCGTCGGTCGACGGAGTCGATCAGGCGGGGCCCGGACAGGTGCTCGCCGGACCCGGCGAGTCGGCACTCGGGGTGTCGACCGACGGCAAGACCTTCAGCAAGGTCTTCGCGACGACGGCCGCCCCGCTGCGGACGGCCATTCCCGTCAAGCGGGGCTCGCGCATCTGGCTCCGCGCCACGACCTGCGACGCGGACCACAACTGCACGAGTCGCGACGCCGGACCGTTCACCGGTGGGCAGGCCGCCCCCGTCGTGAGGCTCGCCCTATCCGGGCCGGCCGGTCGCGTGTTCCACCTGCACGTCCACCTCGGCCCGCTCGCGAACTCGTACAGGGCCAGTGTCCAGCTCGAGTTCTGGAACGGGCACCACTATCGGGTCATTCAGACCGTCAGGGTCCCCTTCGGCGGAACGGTCAGCGCGAGGGAGCGCGTTCCGACGTCGGGACGCTTCCGCCTGCGAGCGCGGGTCGTGGCCGGACCGCTCTGGCGATCGGCGGAGAGCTCGCTGCTCGTGGAAGTGACGTGATCGGCGACTAGGCGCGCGCCGCGTCGAGCGTGAACGTGCAGGTCGAGCCGCCGCCGTGGTCCTCCGTGCACCACGCGCCGATCCCCACGCTCCGGAAGCTGCCCGTCAGGAGGATGCGGTTGTGCGGTGGCGAGTTGCGCCACATGGTGACCGCCGAGCTGGCCGCGTCCGTGCTGTTCGACAGCCCGCTCGCCTGGGCGATCGTCTCGCCTGCACTCGTCCAGTGGAACCCGAAGCGGATCAGCCGCTGCGAGAACGCCTCACCGCTGAGCGACGTGTGATCGAAGTAGTTGTTCTCCACCATGTCGCGCGAGTGCTCGCGGGCCGCGCGCATGAGCGCCGAGTTCGACTGCAGCGGCGCGAGGCCGTGCTGGCTCCGGTAGGCGTTCACGAGCACGAGCATGTTCTGCTCGATGCCGCGCTCGGCTCCGGCCTTGAGCGCCGCCTGGCTCGGCGCCGCGATGGCCAGCAGCGAAGCGGTAGCGACGACAACCGTAACGAGGGCGCGACTCATCGAACTCAGCGTGCGGTCTTCGAGAGACCGACGCCATCGCCCTAACGGTGGATATTGAGGCCTCGCCCACCACCGAACGGTTGATATTCAGGCGGCGCCGACGACCGCCGAGACCGGCCCCGTCGACCCACGGGCGCGCAGCGTGCCACGCAGGACGGCGGTGCGCTCGCCGGGCTCGCCCTCGAGCACGGCGAGCAGGAAGCGCACGGCGGTCGCCGCGACGGCAGGCGTGTCCCAGTCGAGGCTCGTCAGCGGCGGTGCGAGGAGGCGCGAGATCGGGTGGTCGTCGTAGCCGACCACCGAGATGTCGTCCGGGATCCGCAGGCCGAGTTCCTGGCACGCGACGTAGACGCCGAACGCGATCGAGTCGGACAGCGCGAACAGCGCCGTCGGGCGATCCGGCGCCGACAGGACGTCGCGTGCGAGCGGGCGCGATCCGTTCAGGCTGTACGCGCAGGTGATGAGCTCGACCTCGATCCCGAGCCGGTCCGCCCACTCCCCGACGGCCCGCTCCGCGGTCCGCCCCGGAGCCTGATCGAGCGCCCACGACAGCACGCCGATGCGCCGATGGCCGAGCGAGGCGAGATGGCGCAGCACCTCGGCGACGCCGCGCGCGTTGTCGAACAGCACCTCCGCGGCGGTGTCGGCTCCCCGCAGCTCGTCGCCGATCGCGACGGTTGGCACGTCACCCGCCACCTCGGCCCAGCCCTCGGCCCGTGGGCCGATCGGGGCAACGATCAGGCCGTCCACGCGACGGTCGACGAGCCCGCGCGCGAGCTCGATCTCGCGGGCCGGGTCACCGTCGGCGTCGGCGATCAGGACGTGTCGCTCGGCAGCGCGCAGCTCGCGCTGCACCGCGGCGACGAGCTCCTGGGAGAAGAAGTCCGCGAGGCTGCCCACCAGCATTCCGACCGTACCCGTCGCGCCTCCCCGGAGGGCGCGGGCGATCGGATCCGAGCGGAACCCGATCTCGTCGGCCGCCTCGCGCACTCGCGCCTCGGTCTCGGCCGACACCTGCAGCCCGCGAAGCGCGTAGCTGACCGCGGCTGGTGACAGACCCGTGTGTTCGGCGAGCTCCTTGATGGTCGGGCGTTTGGAACGCTCGGTCACATGCACTCCCTCGCCGTGCGCGTCCGGATGGGCAAGCCTAGCTATGTCCGATCGAACGACGTAGGAAACCTCGAAGAACTTGCGAATGACCTCTTGACAGTGAATCGATTCAGTGAAACGATTAAGTACAAGCTACTGAATCGATACACCCGATTCGGAGATATAAGCTAAAGTTATGTAGAAGCCAATCGACGTGGGAGTTCCACCATGTCCGACGCCAATCGGTTCACCGACTTGTTGCCCGCCACGACCCTCGAGCCCGAGCAGCTCGTCCTGCTCGCTCGTACCTCGGCCGAGCGCGTCGACGTCGACCAGCTCGTGCGACGCGATCGCAGCCACCGGTTCTGCCTGCAGTTGTGGCGCGACGAGCACAGTGAGGGCTGGCTGCTCGGTTGGCTGGACGACCAGGAGACGGGCTTTCACGATCACGATCGATCGGCGGGCGGCGTACACGTGATCGAGGGATCGCTGGCCGAGGATCGCTTGACCTTCGGGGCAGATGACGGGACGCGCATCTTCTCGGCGGGCGACAGCTTCTCGTTCGACACGCAGCACATCCACCGCATGCGCCATCACGGGACCGACCCGGCGCTCTCCCTGCACGTGTACTCGCCGCCGCTCTCGAGCATGGGGTCGTACGAGATCGTCGACGGCGTGCTCCGGCGGCTCAGCATCCCGCCCGACGAGGAGCTCGCACCGCGCGGCGACCTCGTCGAGGCCGCGTAGCCGTCGCGCCGCTTGCGCCCGGCCGCCCGGGGGACGAACAGGGCTAGCAGCGCGCCGACCGCGAGTACGCCGGCGCCCGTCCACACGGCGGGTACGAGCCCGTTCACGAACGTCTGCCCCGTGTGGTAGCTGCCCGCGCTCGAGAACACCGCCGCCAGCACTGCGACGCCGAGCGCGCCACCGACCTCTCGGATCGCGTTGTTCGCGCCCGAGGCCTTCCCCTGCTCCTCGGGGCGGACGCTCGAGAGGACGACGTTCGCGACCGGAGCGAACACGAGCGCCATGCCGGTTCCCGCAAGGGCGAACGGCAGCACCAGGCGGGAGTAGGGCACGTCCACCGCGCTGATCAGCGCGAGCCAGCCGAGTGCGATCGACTGCAGGGCCAGGCCCAGGGCCATCAGCGGCCGTCCGCCGATGCGGTCGGACAGTGCGCCTGCGACCGGCGCCACGAACATCGGCATGAGCGTCCAGGGAAGCGTTCGCAGTCCGGCATGGAACGCCGAGTAGCCCTGGACGGTCTGCAGGAACTGGGCGAGCAGGAAGATCGAGCCGAAGAGCCCGAACGACATCGAGATCGACACCACGTTCGTGACGGCGAAGGCGCGGTTCCGGAACAGCCGGAGCGGCAGCATCGGCGCCTCGGTCCGGGCCTCCCAGGCGACGAACAACGCGAGGATCAGCACGCCGCCGGTGAGCGTCCCGACGATCGTCGGCGAGCTCCAGCCGTCGGTGTTGCCGCGCACGATGCCGTAGACGATCCCGAGCAGCCCCCCGGTCGCGAGCAGCAGCCCCACCGGGTCGAGCCGCTCGCGCGGGCCGCGGCTCTCGACCAGGAACGCGCGTGCCGATGGGAGCACGAGCAGGCCGATCGGCACGTTGAGCCAGAAGATCCACTGCCACGAGATGCCGTCGACGACGGCGCCCCCGACGAGTGGGCCGAGCGCGATCGCAAGACCGGAGATGCCGGACCAGATTCCGAGGGCAACGCCTCGACGCTCGGCGGGGAAGGCGGCTGAGAGCAGCGTCAGGCTCAGGGGTAGCACGAGGGCAGCGCCCGCGCCCTGTAGCGCCCGAGCGGCCACGAGCTCGCCGGAGCCCTGAGCGAGCGCCGCCGCGCCGGACGCGAGCGTGAAGAGCGCGAGGCCGAGCTGGAAGATCCGGCGCCGGCCGAAGCGGTCGCCGAGGGCCGCGCCCGGCAGGAGCAGGACGGCGAACGTCAGCGTGTACGCGTTGACGAACCAGCCGAGCTGCACGACGGACGCGCCGAGGTCGTTCCGGATGCTCGGCAGCGCGGTGGTGACGACGAGGTTGTCGAGCACGACCATGAACAGCGCGGCGCCGGTGATCGCGAGCGCAAGTCCCGGACGATCGTTCGCGTGTCGTGGCGTTGCGCGGGATTCGCTGGTGACGGTGGCAGACATCGCATCCTCTGCTTGAAGGCATTGACTGATTACAAGACGGTGCCGGGAGACTAGTAATCGTCTGATACCTTGTCAAGTGGATGCCGGCAGAACCCTCTCCCACCCCGCTCCCCAGCCCGAATCCGCGCATGCACCTGGCCGATCGGCGGCGGCTGCTCGTCGAGGCCGCGATCGCCGAGTTCGGACTCCACGGGCTCGCAGGCACGACGACTGATGCGATCGCGCGACGCGCGGGGATCTCACAGCCCTACGTGGTGCGGCTGTTCGGCACCAAGAAGGCGCTGTTCATGGCCGCGGTCGAGCGCTGCTTCGACCGGGTCGCGAGCACGTTCCGCGAGGCTGCCGAGTCCGCGGAGCCGAGTCGGCGCCTGCAGGCGATGGGCGAGGCGTACCAGCACGAGCTCATCGACCGCGAGCGGCTGCTGTTCCAGCTCCAGGGCTACGCGGCTGCTGGCGACCCCGAGATCCGCGAGCTCGTCGGCCGTCGCTACGGCGAGCTATGGAAGGAGGTCGCCGACCTCTCGGGCGCCGGGCCGCAAGCCGTCAAGGCGTTCTTCGCGGTCGGCATGCTGTTGACGGTCGCTGCCGCGATCGGAGTGCCGGAGCTTGCCGAGGACAACGCCTGGGCGCGCGACCTGCTGGCGTAACGTCAGGCAGCGGTGACGAGCTCGACCCAAGCGTCACGCCACGCAAGAAGCCATTCGACCTCGTCGGGGGAGCGGGGCAGGAACTCGAATCCGACCAGCCAGCGCCCGAAGGGCTGCGACTGCAGCCGGGCAACGCGGCCCTCGATCACACGAGGCGCGCACACGATTCCGAGCTCGAGGCGGAAGATGTCGTTCGCCGCCGGGGGGCGGCCCCATCCGATCGCTGCTCCTCCGTTCGCCGAGGCATCGAGGAGGATGAGCTCGATCGCCTTGCCCGTCGCGTGGATGCCGGTCACTGCCTCGGCCGCGAGCGGGGCCCGTCCAGCGGGGAGGCGGAGCGCGCGACGTCCGCCGGCAGCGCGGTGCTCACCGAGCGGCCTGACGGCGACCTGTCCGGCGCCGCTCGCGCCCCGGGCGAGCTCGACGTCGATCTCCCACGCACCGGTGTCCGAGGTGAACCAGCGGAGGGCGAGCGAGGTGCTCGGGTGCGGCAGTGCTTCGAGATCGCCGAGAACGAGCGCCGTTTCGAGCAGGTCGACGACCGTCGCCTGAAGCGGTGCACCACCCTCGGGGCGAAGCTCGACGGTGGTACCTGTGCCCGGGGTTTCCGGGAATGCCTGATCCATGGTCATCGGGCCGTCTATCGACCGTCCGGGACGAAAGGTTGAGCGGTCATCTCCGCGCGTGTCGGCGTTCGTCTACGGTCTCGCGACATGGCGAGCATCCTGCGCGAGACGATGTGGCGGCAGCCGGCCGATCTGCGGGCGCTGATCGCCGACGGCGAGGTCTCCGAGCGGGCCGCGGAGCGGCTCGAGGGGCGGCGTGTCCTGCTCGTCGGGACCGGGACGAGCTGGCATGCCGCCGGGCATGGCGCGGCACTGCTGCGGCTTGCAGGAGCCGACGCATGGCCGCTCGCGGCGCTCGACGTCGCCCTCGAGGGGCCGGCGCTCGATCCTGCGCGTGACGCGCTGATCCTGCTGAGCCACACCGGTGCCAAGCGCTACTCGGCGCAGGTGCTCGGCGACGCCCGGGGGCGCGGCGTGCCGACGGTTGCGATCGGCGGGGTCGGTGCACCCGGCGTCGACCTCGAGACGGTCGAGATCGAGCGCTCCGAGACCTACACGGCGAGCCATCTCGGGGCGCTGCTCCGGCTCGCGCAGCTCGCCGAAGCGCTTGGCGCGACGCTTGGCGAGCTCGCGGGGGTCCCGGACGCGGTCGCGGACGCGCTCGCGAGTGCCCGCGACCCGATCGCGCCGCCGGGCAGACTGCTCGAGTTCGTCGGCGCGGGCACCAACGCCTGGACCGCGGCGGAGGGTGCACTGAAGGCGCGCGAGACCTCGTACGTCGCGACCGAGGGAATGTCCGTCGAGCAGTACGTGCACGGCCCGTCCGTCGCCGTCGGTCCGCTCGACCAGCTTGTCGTGCTGGACGGAGGCGGCCCCTGGCGATCGCGGCTCGACGAGGCCGCCGAGGCGAGCGCGCAGTCCGGGGCGGTCGTCCATCGCATCGACGAGCTCGCGCTGGGCGAGCCACTCTCGATCTTCCCGCTGACGGCGCGGGTGCAGCGCATCGCGCTCGAGCTCGCCGAGGCGCTCGGGACGAATCCGGACACGTTCGGCGCCGAGCTGCCCGGCCACGAGCGCTGGACGGCGCTGGAGTACTAAGCCCGAGAGCCAGAACCACGAGAGCCGGTGTACGGTTGCATGGTGTCCCGGGTGGCCAGGCTCGCCGCGATCATGCAGCTCGTCCTGCGACGAGCGCGCTCCCGCCCCGGACGCGGGGCGCTGGTCGCGGGAGGCATCGCGATCGCATGCGCACTCGTCGCCGGCCTCGCCGGCGGGAGCCTCGCCGCGCGCGATCGTGCCCTGCAGAAGACGATCGCCGCGCTGCCCGAGTCACAGCGCTCGGTCCGCGTCGGCTGGGCGGGCGTGTCGCCCGGTACAGGCTTCGCGAAGATCGATCGCGAGGCCCGCGGCGTGCTGAGACCGCTCGGCGGCTCGGTCTCGCGCTCGGTCGCGTTCCGGTCGCTCCACCTCCACGGGGGGCTCGTGCAGCTGGCGGGTGTCGACTCGCTCGGCCGCATCGTGCACCTCACGTCCGGCCGCCTGCCGCGGACGTGCACTCCCACCCGGTGCGAGGTCGTCGCGCTGTCCGGCCACCCTCCGACACGGCTCGACGCGATCGGGATCCACATGCGCGTCGTCGGGCGGGGCACGCTGACCTCGTCCCTGGCGCTCGGCGACGTGATCGTCCACGAGCCGGGGGAACCGGCGGTCCCCGTCGTCGCGACGGCGGGCGTCGCGGCTCTGACGTCGCTGCCCGCGCTCTCGGCGCTCTTCCGCGGCTACTCGTGGGCGGTGCCCCTGAATCCGAGGTCGCTGCACGTGTGGAACATCGACGACGTCCTGGCCCGGATCGCCCGCGGTGAGAGCGACCTCCAGCTGCGCGACAACGCGTTCGGGGTCGACGCCCCGGTGCAGGCCGTGCTCGACGCCCGCGACAGCGGCCGGGCCGCCGCGAGGCGCATCCTGCTCGTCGGCGGTGAGGCGGCCGCGCTCGTGCTCGCGTTCGCGGTGCTCGCCGCTGCGGGGCTGCGGCGTGACGTCGAGGCGGAGCGGCGACGCCTCGAGCAGCACGGCGCGACCCGTGGCCAGTCGGCGCTGCTCGCCATCTCCGAGTCGTGCCTCGCCGCCTTGCTCGGCACCATCGTCGGGCTCTTCGCCGGGCTCATCGCCATCGTCGCGATCGCCGATCGGACCGACCTGCCCGCCGGCGCGCTCGCCCGGCACGCGCTCGGATCACCGCTTGCGCTGGCGCTCGTCGCGGGCTGTGGGGTCGCCGCCGCGGGACTCGTCGCCGGACGCCTGCTCGTCGCCGAGGCGGACGACCCGCACCGCGCGCGGGTCACTGCGCTCGATGTCGCTGCGATCGCCAGCGCCATCGCGGTCGTGCTCGCCCTCCTACGCGGGCCTGCCACCGTCGACGAGCTGCAGAGCGGTCAGGGCGCCGGGATCATCCTGCTGGCGCTGCCCGCCCTCGTGGCGCTCGCCACCGGTGTTGCGCTCGCCCGACTCCTGGGTCCCCTGACGCGGCTTGCAGAGCGAGCAGGTCGGGGCACCGGAGCCGCGCCGCGGCTCGCGCTTCTCGCGCTCGCGCGCGGACGCGGGCGCACCTCCGCGACTGCCGCCTTCCTCGCAGTCAGCACCGGGCTGGCGGTATTCGCGGTCGTCTACGGCGCGACCCTGTCGGAGGGCGACCGGGACCAGGCGGCGTTCCGCGTTCCCCTCGACTTCACCGCGAGCCAGGGCAGCAGCCTGACGCGACCCCTCGGGGCCGCCTCTCTGGCGGAGTGGCGGCGCCTGGCGCCCGGCGCCGTGGCGCTCCCGGTGTTGCGCCTGTCGGCAGACGTCGTGCAGCGCGACGGTTCGTTCGTATCGCCCGACGTGCTCGGCGTGCCGGCCGCGGGGCTGCCGAAGCTCCACTCGATCGACCGTGCCGGACTCGACCGCTCCCCGGAGGCCACGGCGGCGAGGCTCGCACCGGGCGGCTCGCCGGCCCTTCGCGGCATCCGGCTCCCGGCTGACGCTCGCGCGCTGTCGCTGTCCGCTCGGGCCGGCGGCGAGCCGGTCGATCTGACGCTGACCGTGGCCACGCCGCGCGGCGACATCGACCTCGTCCCCCTCCGCGCAAGCGGGTCGACCTACCGCGGAACCGTGCCCAGCGCCGCGGCCGGCGGGCTCGTGATCGCGCTCTCGTTCGACCAGACCGAGGGAAACTCCCGGGGGAACGCGCACCAGGCGGCAGAGGGCGTGCAGGTCGCCTCATCGGGGAAGGGCGTGCTCGAGCTCGGCCGGCTGGAGGCCGACGGCCGGCCGATCGGCAGCCTGCAGCGCTTCATCGGGCGCGGGAATGCGCGCGTCCGCGTGCTGGCCGGGGCGACGGAGGTCCACTACACGCTGAACGGCGCCGCGCGCGCGTACATCCGGCCCCACGAGCCGTTCGACGGACGTGCCCTGCCCGTCCTTGCCAGCCCCGACCTGGCGCGTTCTGCGGGGCCGGGTGGCGTGCTTGCGCTGCAGATCGACGGCGTCACGGTGCGGGCGCGCGTCGTGGCGACGTCGAGCCGGTTCCCGACCGAGGTCGAGGCGCCCTTCCTCGTGGCCGATCAGCAGTCGCTCGCGACCGCGATGGCTGCCGACAGCCCGGCTGACTCGCTGCCGAGCGAGCTCTGGCTCGGGGTCCCGGCGCGCTCGGCAGCAGCGGGTCGCGCGCTCGCTCGGTCAGCCGCCCTACTCGACCCTCGAGGTGAGCTCCCGACGAGCCGTGGAGCGCTCGCTGCAGGAGGATCCTCTGGCCCGCGGCCTCGTGCTCGCACTCGCAGCGGGCGCGGCGCTCGCCCTCCTGCTCGCGTTCGCCGGACTCCTGCTCGCGGTCACCAGCGACCTGCGCGACGAGCAGGGCACGCTGGCCGACCTCGAGGCCCAGGGGCTGGCACCTGCCGACCTGCGCGTGCATGTGCGGCTGCGCGCGGCGATGCTCGTGGCGGCCGGACTCGTCGGCGGGCTCGGCAGTCGGGGCGGCGCTTGTCCTGGCAGTGCACGACGCGCTGCTCTCCGCGGCGACGATCGGCGACCCCGTCCCGCCGCTGCAGACGGCGATCCCCTGGGCGGCGATCGCCGTGGGGGTGCTTGCGCTGTCGGTGATCGCCGGCCTCGCCGTCGAGGGCCCGCTGCGGCTCGCACTCCGGGGAGAGTCGCCGCGCCGCGGGCCGGGAGGCGGCTGGTGAAGCACCCTGGCGATCGAGGCGCGAGACGTGTTCCGGTTGCACGGGTCCAGCGGCACGGTCGCGCTGCGCGGCCTCAGTCTCGAGGTCGAGGCGGGCGAGCTCGCCGTCGTGGGTGGGCCGAGCGGCTCCGGGAAGACGACGTTGCTTCGCCTCATCGCCGGTCTCGACGCCCCGTCGTCCGGGCGCGTGCACGTGCTCGGCGAGGAGCCTGCGCGTCTGCGCGGACGTGCTCGCGCGGAGTTCCGGTCCCGCGCCCTCGGATTCCTCGACCAGCGCTACGCGCAGGCGCTCTCGCCCGATCTGTCATGCCGCGAGGCGGTCGAGCTGCCGCTCGCGCTGCGAGGCGTGCGGCCGGAAGCCCGGCGCGGGCGTGCGATCGGGCTGCTCGAGCGCGTCGGCCTCGCCGAGCGCGCGGAGGAACGTCCCTGGACGCTCTCCGGCGGGGAGCAGCAGCGAGTCGCGCTCTGCGCATCCATTGCACATCGGCCCGGCCTGCTGCTCGCGGACGAGCCGGCGGGCGAGCTGGACGAGGCGTCGGCAGCGCTGGTCTACGCGCTGATCCGCGAGCTCGTGCGGGAGGAGGGCGCGACGGCGCTCGTCGTGAGCCACGATGAGGCGGCGTTCGCCGACGCCGATCGGCAGATCTGGCTGCATGACGGCCGGGTGAGCCGCGAGGCAGCCCGCGATGGCGTCGGTCGGGCGGTGGTCGACGCCGCGGGCTGGCTCCGGCTCACGCAGTCGCAGCGCGCGCGCGTCGGCCCGCGCGCCGAGATCCGCGACACGCCCGACGGGCTGGTGCTGGTCGGCGAGCCGGGCGCGCGCGAGGTCTCGGCGCCGGTCAGCGAGGACCGCCCGGCCCAGCCGGGTGAGACCGTCCTGACCGCTCGACGACTGGTGCGCGAGATCGCGGGGCGCCGGATCCTCCAGGGTCTCGATCTCGATCTACGCCGTGGCGAGCTGTGCGCGGTCACCGGCCGCTCCGGATCGGGCAAGACGACGCTCCTGCGGTTGCTCGCCGGGATGGATCGCCCCGACGAGGGCGAGATCGCGCTCCTCGGGCAATCGCTCGGAGGTCTCGACCGCGCCGGTCTTGCCGCGCTGCGTCGGCAGCACGTGGGGATCGTGCCCCAGGAGAGCGGACTGGTGCCGTTCCTCGGCGCACGCGAGAACGTCGAGCTCGGGCTGCTCGTTCGAGGTGTTCGCGACGGTGCCGCAGCCGCGCGCGACGCCTGCTAGGCCGTCGGACTGTCACATCGGCTGGACGGTCCGGTCTCGCAGCTGTCGGCGGGCGAGCGGGCCCGAGTGGCAGTCGCGCGCGCGCTCTCGGCGCAGCCTGCGCTGCTGCTGGCGGACGAGCCGACGTCGCGCCTCGACCGGGACGGCGCCGCCGCGATCGCCGAGCTGCTGGTGCACCTGGCGCGGGAGCACGGGACATCCGTCGTCTGCGCGACGCACGATCGCGCCGTGGTCGAGCGGGCGGACGTCTCGGTGCTGATGCGGTCGTAGCGCTACTGCTACTCGACGTGCACGGTGAACAGCGCGCGGTGGGTCTCGCCGGGCGGCAGGAGGCCGAGGCCCGTGCCCGACACGAGCGCGTTCCCGGGTGCCGACATGGGCTCGAGCGCGACCACGTCCTGATCGGCCGGTGCGAAGACCTGCGCGTACGGGTAGCCGTCGTCGAACGACACCGCCACGCGGTGTCCTCCGCCGCCGATCGCGAACACGGCTCCCGGCTCGACGTCGCCGAACGCGTCGTCGAAGAGCAGCGATCCCGAGCGGCGTGCCGCAGCGCGTCGAATGGCCGCTCGACGCCCGTCGGCAGCTGGAGATCATCCAGCTCGAGCGCGCTCATCATCGGGAGCTCGAGCTCCCACTCGGTTCGCGGAACGTGCGGGATCTGGAAGTACGGGATGCCAGCCGAACGCGATCGGAACCGCGACGTCCCCGGTCGCGGTGAGCGTCGTCGAGATCGCGAGCGCATCGGCACCGAGGTCGAGCACGAGCTTGAGCCGGTGCGGGAACGGGAAGCCATCGAGCAGCCCCGGCACGTCCGACGCATCGAGCGTGGCGCTCAGGCGTGCGCTCGACTCCGTCGCGCGTCGGCGGCGCGGCCTGCCACGCGCCGCACGGCCCGAGCAGCCCGTGGATCGGCAGTCCGTTCCCGTCGCGGTGCAGCAACGGGGAGGCGGGATCGATCCTGACGTGCGTCTCCCCGACCACGTAGCTGGTGCCGGCGAGCCGGTTCGCCCACGGATGCAGGAGCGGGATGCCCATCGTGTGGCCCCCGTCGACCCAGCCTGCGAGCGCGTCGGCGCGGCCGAGCAGCTCGTCGCCCCTGCTGCGGAGCGACGCGACGACCATTCCCGCCGAGGGGATCACGATCGCCTCGAGGTCGCCGGCGCTGAGCCGCACACCCGGCTCGCCGAGGTGCACCACGGAGTCGCTCGCTGCCATCGCGTCCAGCCTAGTGCACCGGCCCGGACGAGGCCAGTCCGTGCACGCTGCGCCGATCCGCACTATCCTGCCGCCAGATCTCGGCGCCGTCGCCGGTGGATCGTGGCGATGCGCGCCGCGCGGCTCGCGCCAGACCAGGCGCTGGATGACCGTGTGAGACCCGACCGTCCGGGCGCCCACGCCGCGTGGGCGCTCGGGCGGCGGTGCGTCGCAGCTGTTACACCTCGACGGTCGACACGGGCGCCGGTGCCGCCGCGCTCTCGGCCAGTGGCAGCCGCACCCGGAAGCGCGCGCCCTTGCCCGGCTCGCTCTCGACCTCCACGCGTCCGCCGTGCGCATCGACGATCGCTGCGACGATCGCGAGCCCGAGGCCGCTGCCGCCCCCGTCGCTGCGCGCTCGTGCCGCGTCGACGCGGAAGAACCGCTCGAACACCCGATCGGCGTCCTCCTTCGAGAGTCCCTCGCCGTGGTCGGCGACCTCGATCACGGCGTCGCCCTTCTCCCGCCGGGTCGAGAGCTCGATCGGAGTGCCCGCTGGTGTGTGGCTCGCGGCGTTGCCGAGAAGGTTGAGCAGGACCTGCCGCAGGCGCGCCTCGTCTCCCAGCACGATCAGCCCGTCGAGCTGCGTGCGGTACTCGCGGTCGGGGTGCATGACGCTGTTCGCCCTCGACGACGTCGAGCGCGAGGCGCGCGACGTCGACCCGGTCCCGTGCGAGTGGCCGGCGCCGATCGAGCCGCGCGAGCAGCAGCAGGTCGTCGACGAGCGACGTCATCCGGGTCGCCTCGCTCTCGATCCGGTGCATGGTCAGCGCCAGGTCCTCGGGGCGGTCGGCGGCGCCGCGGCGGAACAGCTCGGCGTAGCCGCGGATCGAGGTCAGCGGCGTGCGGAGCTCGTGCGACGCGTCGGCCGCGAACCGCCGCAGGCGCTCCTCGGAGGCCCGTCGTTCGGCGACCTCGCCCTCGATCTGCGTGAGCATGCCGTTGAAGGCGACGCCGAGCTGGCCGACCTCGCTCGTCGCGTTCTCCTCGTCGACGCGCTGCGTGAGGTCGCCGCCGGCGATCACGGTCGCGGTCTCGGCCATGCGCTCGAGCGGACGCAGCCCGCGACGCACGAGCCACCAGGTCCCCGCGCCGACCGCGAAAAGCGCGATCGCGCCGACGATCAGCTCGGCGATGAAGATCTCGTCGAGCGTGGAGTTGACGTCGTGCAGCGGGAGGGCGAACACGAGGGTGTACGTGCCGCTCGGGGTCGGGTAGGGGACCGCGAGCGCTCGATAGCTCGCCGAGCCGATCGACACGTCGAACGAACGCTGGTTCGACAGCCCCGGATCCTTCGCGGAGCCTGGCAGGCCCGTCGGAAGGTGGCTCAGCGACACCCCGTTGGTCGTGCCGATCACGTGCCCCGCCGAGTTGACCACGCCGAAGATCAGGGAGTTACGCAGGAATCGCGGGCCGGAGTTGCGCAGGTAGTCCGGAGGGGGTCCGTTGCCCGGCACGAAGAGTCGCGCGTTCGCGTTCGCTGCACCCGACGCTCGATCCGCGAGCTGCTGGTCGATCCTCTGCACGAGGAACGAGTCGACGAGACGGTACGTCACCACGCCGGACCCGATGAGCCCGATCGCGAGGAGCGCCAGGCAGGCCAGCGTGAGCCGGAGCCTGAGCGAGTGCTTCACGGCCTGGGAAGGCGCAACGTGTACCCGACTCCGCGAACCGTGTGGATCAGGGCCTCGCCTTCGTGGTCGACCTTGCGGCGCAGGTAGCTGATGTACGTCTCGACGATGTTCGTGTCGCCGCCGAAGTCGTACTGCCAGACATGGTCGAGGATCTGCGACTTCGAGACAACCCGGCGGGCGTTCACGAGCAGGTAGCGCAGGAGGTTGAACTCGGTCGGCGTGAGCTCGATCGCGCGCCCGGCCCGCGTCACCTCGTGCGTGTCCTCGTCGAGCACCAGATCGTGCAGCTCGAGCCGTCCGGAGGTGGAGGTGTCGGGTCGCGTGCGCCGCAGCACCGAGCGCACGCGCGCGACGAGCTCCTCCAGGCTGAACGGCTTCGTCACGTAGTCGTCGGCGCCGAGCGTGAGGCCGCGGACCTTGTCCTCGGTCGCATCGCGTGCGGTCAGGTACAGGATCGGCACGGGCGTGGAGCCGTCGAGCCGTCGGTGCACCTCGTGGCCGTCGAGATCGGGAAGCATCACGTCGAGCACGACGAGGTCGGGCCGCCAGCTCGCGACCGAGCGCAGCGCCTCGCGCCCCGTCGCGGCGGTCTCCACCTGGAACCCCTCGTAGCGCAGCGCGGTCGCAACGAGCTCGACGATGCTCCGCTCGTCGTCGACTACCAGTACGCGCGCGGGGGAGTCCGTCGAAGCCGTCATTGCGGGATTGTCGCCCCGTTTCCTGAGAATCTCCTGGGGAGACGCTCGGAGGAGCTCCTAAGCCGATTCCCAGGTTGGGCCTACGTCCCTCCGACATCCGGCTGTGAGTGTGCCGGTATGGCCAGCGTCCACTCCCCTCGTGCGATCCGGATGTGGGGGGTGCGCTGCGCGCTCGACACCGGCGTTGCGCGCGCCCTCGGACTGACGACGGTCGAGCTCGAGGCCCTCCTGCGGTACCCGCTCACTCGCGCAGATCGCCGCCGACCGCGGCGTGCCCATGCCGCGTCTCCGCCAGCTGGCGTGGACGATCGCCGAGCCGCAGCTCGCGGCCGCCGTCGCCGCCGGCGTGATCGACGACCACGAGCGCACCGCGCTGCACCGCAGGATCGAGGAGAAGCGCGGCCCCTGGGGCGACCTCGCGTCGTCACGGGTCGCGCCGGCGCATCCTCAGGGCTCGTCGCTCTCGTCGGGGGTCTCGTCGTCGTCCGGGCGACGCGCCCAGGCGCTCGTCGGGTCCGAGGCGGGGAAGGTCTCCTCGAGCTCCTCGTCCAGCCTGGCGTCGTCTTCCGGCGTGAGGGGTGGCTCGTCGGTCACGCGGGCCTCACGTACGCGGTCTTGACCTGCGTGTAGAACTCGCGCGCGTAGCTGCCCTGCTCCCGCGGGCCGTACGACGACCCCTTGCGGCCACCGAACGGGACGTGGAAGTCGACGCCGGCCGTCGGCAGGTTGACCATCACCATCCCGGCCTCGGCGTGGCGACGGAAGTGCGCGGCGTGGCGCAGGCTCGTGGTGCAGATGCCGCTGCACAGCCCGAAGGTCGTGTCGTTGGCGACCGCGAGCGCCTCGTCGTAGCCGTCGACCCGGATCACGGCGGCGACCGGGCCGAAGATCTCCTCGCGCGCGATCCGCATGTCGTTGCGCGCTCCGACGAACAGCGCGGGCTCGAGGAAGTGGCCGCGCGTCGGTCGCTCGAGCTGGCGGCCGCCGAACGCGAGCTCGGCGCCCTCGTCGCGCCCGATCGCGAGGTAGTCGAGGTCCTGGCGCGAGCTGGCGCTCGTCCACGACCGGTCCGATCGCGGTCGAGGGCTCGAGCGCATGGCCGACCTGGACGCTCTGAAGGCGCTCGACGAGGCGCTCGACGAAGCGGTCGTGGATGCCGGCCGTCACCACCAGGCGGCTCGACGCCGTGCAGCGCTGGCCGGTCGAGAAGTAGGCGCCCTGGAGCGCGCAGTCGACGGCCACCTCGAGATCGGCGTCGTCGAGCACCACGAGCGGGTTCTTGCCGCCCATCTCGAGCTGGACGCGGATGCCGCGGCGCGCACACGCCTCGGCGATCCCGCGGCCGGTCTCGACCGAGCCGGTGAACGAGATCGCGTCGACGCCGTCCGATTCGACGAGCGCGTTGCCCACCTCGCTGCCGGGCCCGAAGACGAGGCCGAGCACGCCCTCCGGCACGCCCGACCGGACGAGGACGTCGACGAGCGCCCAGGCCGATGCCGGCACCAGCGCCGGCGGGCTTGAGGATCACGGCGTTGCCGAACGCCAGCGCCGGCGCCGCCTTCCAGGCGGGAATCGCGATCGGGAAGTTCCACGGCGTGACCAGCCCGACGACGCCGACCGGCTCGCGCGTGATCTCGACCGTGATGCCGGGGCGCACCGAGTCGACGAGCTCGCCCCGGTTCCGCACGGCCTCGCCGGCCGCGAAGCGCAGGATCTGTCCGGCGCGCGCCACCTCGCCGACGGCCTCGGGCAGCGTCTTGCCCTCCTCGCGGGCGAGGAGCTCGCCCAGCTCGTCTCGGCGCGCCAGGATCTCGCTCGCAGCGCGGTCGAGCACGTCGGCGCGCACCTGCGGCGAGACCGCCGCCCAGGCGGGCTGCGCCTCGCGCGCAGCCGCAACGGCACGCGCGACCCCGTCGCGGTCGACGCGCACGGCCTGGCCGACGGTGTCGGACAGGTCGGACGGGTTGACGTCGGCGATCGTGTCGCCGTCCGAGATCCAGGATCCGGCGGCGAGGCTGGGCAGCACGCGCGTGGCGGTTGCGGACATGTCCGCCGATCCTATTAGATGATGTTCCGCTCCGGCCGCGCGCTGCCGCGCGAGAAGCGATCGGCCGACAGCGGCGAGACGTCGACGAACGGGTCGCGCTCGGAGCACGAGGTCCCGCACGATCTCGCCGACGGCCGGGGCCTGCAGGAACCCGTGCCCGGAGAAGCCGGTCGCGTACAGGAAGCGGGAGACGTCGGAGCCCGCCTCGCCGATCAGCGCATTGTGGTCCGGGCTCACCTCGTAGAGGCCGGCCCACCCGGTGCGGACGCCGGCGCTCGCGAGGGACGGGGCGCGTCGTTCGATCGCCTCGGCGAGCTCGGGGAGCCAGCCCTCGTCGTACTCGAGCTTGAATCCGGGCTGCTCGTCGAAGTTCACGCCCATCAGCAGGCCGTCCCCCTCGCGGTGGAAGTAGAAGCCGTTCGCGAAGTCGATCGTCATGGGCAGCGTCACTGGAAGGCCGGCGACGGCCTCGGTCACGAGCACCTGCCGGCGCAGCGGCGTGACGTCGAGCTCGACGCCTGCCAGCGCGCCGAGCGACCGGGACCACGCGCCTGCCGCGCACACGACGGTGCCGGTGGCGACGCGCCCGCGTGAGGTCGTGACGGCGCGGATCTCCCCGTCGTCGACCTCGATCGCGTCGACCTCGCAGTCCGTGACGAGCGTTGCGCCGTGTGTGCGGGCGCCGCTCGCATACCCCTGCACGACGGCCTCGGGCGTCGCGTGCCCGTCGAGCGGGCAGAACGCGCCTGCGAGCACGTCGTCGAGGCGGATGAGCGGGTTCAGGATCCCGATCTCGTCGGGGGTCAGCATCCTGCTCGGCACCCCGAGACGGTTCTGCAGGGCCACGCTCTGCTCGAACGCCTCGACGTGCTCGGTCCGGGTCAACGCGAACAGGTAGCCGACCTGGTGGAGGTCGATCTCCCAGCCGGGCCGCTCGCCGAACCGACCGAACGCGTCCAGGCTGCGCACCGCGATACGGATGTTCAGCTCGTCCGAGAACTGCGCGCGTACGCCTCCCGCGGCGCGCGAGGTGGAGCCGGATGCGAGCGCCGCGCGTTCGAGCAGCAGCACGTCGCGCACACCCGCCTCGGCGAGGTGGAACGCGATGCTGGTGCCGATCACCCCGCCGCCCACGATCACGACCTCCGCCGTCGCGGGGAGTCCGGACGCCACTAGCCCTTCGCCGCTTCGGTCGTCAGGCGTGCGCGATTGCCCGACGGGTCGACCGTCCGGATCGTCGCCGTCGGCGCGCTCGGCGCTGTAGCCGGCGTCGTCCAGCCGAGCCCGGACGCGCTCGAGCTCGGCCTCGTCCGGCAGCACGATCGTGTAGCGGCGAAGCCCGCGGGCGCCCGGGGGAGGCGCGGGTGCCCCAGCGCTCGCCCAGGTGTTGGCGCCGATGTGATGGTGGTAGCCACCCGCCGACATGAAGAGGGCGCCGGGATAGCTCATGGCCGTGGTGTCGAGGCCGAGCGTCTCGTGGTAGAACGCCCGCGCCTCGGGGATGTCCGCGACCTGCAGGTGCACGTGTCCGATGCGGGGACCCTCCGACCGCGCGTTCCGGTGCGTCTCGTCACCCTCGAGCTCGCCCATCACGCCCTCGAGGTCGAGCGCCAGGGTCGCCATCTGCAGCTCGCCGTTCTCGTAGCGCCAGTCGTCGCGGGGACGGTCGCGGTAGATCTCGATGCCGTTGCCCTCGGGATCGTCGAGGTACAGCGCCTCGCTCACGAGGTGGTCGGATGCCCCGGTGAACGACCAGCCGGAGTCGACGACGCGGCGCACGGACCGCGCGAGCTCGAGGCGCGACGGAACGAGGAACGCCACGTGGAAGAGTCCTGTCGAGCGTCGTGGTCGCGTCGGCGCATCGGGATCTCCGACGAGCTCCACGAGCGGCGCGCCGTTGTCGCTCCCGAGCGTCGCTCCGCCTGCCGAGCGCGCAAGAGGGGTGAGACCGATCGCCTTCTCGTAGAAGTTCGCCATCCCCTCGAGATCGCCGACGATCAGCTCGACCGGTCCGAGCGACATGGCGGGGCTGATGCGTTCCGTGGTCGCCATGGGCTGCATCATGGACGACCGCCGTCTAGACCTTACGAACGTCGAGCACGCCGGCGCGCTCGAGTGCTGCGATCACCGCGTCGGCGGCCTTCTCGGGCGAGAGTGCGGTCGTGTCGACGCGGAGCTCGGCGTTCTCGGGCGGCTCGTAGGGCGAGTCCACCCCGGTGAAGTTCTTCAGCTCACCGCGCCGGGCCTTGCCGTAGAGCCCCTTGGGGTCGCGCGCCTCGGCGACGGCGAGCGGCGCGTCGACGAAGACCTCGACGAACTCGCCGTCCTCGACCAGTGCCCGGACACCGCGGCGCTCCGCGCGGAACGGCGAGATGAACGACGCGATCACGATCAGGCCGGCGTCGACCATCAGCTTCGCCACCTCGCCGATGCGCCGGATGTTCTCGACGCGGTCGGCGTCGGTGAACCCGAGGTCCTTGTTCAGCCCGTGGCGCACGTTGTCGCCGTCCAGCAGGTAGGTATGCCGGCCCGAGCACGTGCAGCTTCCGCTCGACGAGGTTCGCGATCGTGGACTTGCCCGAGCCCGAGAGCCCGGTCAGCCAGACGATGCAGGGACGCTGCCCGGCCAGCTGCGCGCGCGCCGCCTTGTCGACATCGATCGCCTGCCAGTGGACGTTGTCGGAGCGCCGCAGCGCGAAGTGCAGCAGCCCCGCCCCGACCGTGCCGGAGGTGATGCGGTCGATCAGGATGAAGCCGCCGGTCTCGCGGTTCTCGACGTACGGGTCGAATGCGATGGTGCGGTCGAGCTCGATGTCGCAGACGCCGATCTCGTTCAGATCCAGCTTCGTCGCCGCGAGCCGGTCGAGCGAGTTGACGTTGAGCTTGTACTTCAGCGGCGTGATCGTTGCCGTCGCGGTCGCCCCGCCGATGCGCATGAGGTAGTTGCGGCCGGGAAGCATCGGCTCGTCGGCCATCCAGATGACGGTCGCCTCGAACTGGTTGCCGACGGCGGGTCGGTCGTCGGCCCTGGCGATCACGTCGCCGCGGCTGATGTCGATCTCGTCGGTCAGCGTGAGTGTCACCGACTGCCCGGCGACGGCCAGCTCGAGGTCGCCGTCGTAGGTCACGATCCGCGCGACCTCGCTGGTCTGCCCCGATGGCAGGGCGACGATCTGGTCGCCCGGGGCGATCGTGCCTCCGGCGATCGTCCCGGCGAACCCGCGGAAATCGAGGTTCGGGCGGTTCACCCACTGGACGGGCAGCCGGAACGGCGCGAGCTGCATGCGCTCGTCGTCGACCTCGACGGCCTCGAGATAGGCGAGCAGCGTCGGTCCGTCGTACCAGGGCATGTCGTGGCTCTGCTCGACGACGTTCGCGCCCGTCAGGCCGGACAGCGGAATGCACGTGACGTCCTCGATGCCGATCTCGCCGGCGAACGCCCGGTAGGCCTCCTCGATCTCGCGGAAGCGCTCCTCCGAGTAGTCGACGAGATCCATCTTGTTGACTGCCACGGCGACGTGCCTGATGCCGATCAGCGAGACCAGGTAGCTGTGACGCCGCGTCTGCGTCAGCACGCCCTTGCGCGCGTCGATCAGTACCACGGCGCAGTCGGCCGTCGAGGCGCCCGTGATCATGTTGCGGGTGTACTGCTCGTGTCCCGGGGTGTCGGCGACGATGAACTTCCGGCGATCGGTCGAGAAGTAGCGGTAGGCGACGTCGATCGTGATGCCCTGCTCCCGCTCGGCGGTGAGGCCGTCGAGCAGCAGCGCGAAGTCGAGGTTGTCGCCCTGCGTGCCGAGGCGCTTGGACTCGCTCTCGAGGGCCGCGAGGTGGTCCTCGAACAGCATCTGCGACTCGTACAGGAGGCGCCCGATCAGGGTGCTCTTGCCGTCGTCGACGCTGCCGCACGTGATGAAGCGCACCATGCTCTTGTGCTCGTGCGCCTTCAGGTACGCGAGGATGTCCTCGGAGATCATGTCCGACACGTGGGCCACTAGAAGTAGCCCTCCTGCTTCTTCCGCTCCATCGATCCGCTCGAGTCGTGGTCGATGACGCGTCCCTGGCGCTCGGAGGTGCGCGTCAGGAGCATCTCCTGGATGACCGCGGGAAGCGTGTCGGCGGTGCTCTCGACGGCGCCGGTGAGGGGATAGCAGCCGAGCGTGCGGAAGCGCACCGTCTTCAGCATCGGGCGCTCGCCGGGCTCGAGCGGCATCCGATCGTCGTCGACCATGATCAGCGTGCCGTCGCGCTCGACGACCGGGCGTTCGCGCGCCAGGTAGAGCGGCACGATCGGGATGTCCTCGAGGTAGATGTAGAGCCAGACGTCGAGCTCGGTCCAGTTCGAAAGCGGGAACACGCGGATCGACTCGCCGGGCTGCTTCTGCGCGTTGTACAGGCGCCAGAGCTCGGGCCGCTGGTTCTTCGGGTCCCAGCGATGCTGCGCGGAGCGGAACGAGAAGACGCGCTCCTTCGCGCGCGACTTCTCCTCGTCGCGGCGCGCGCCGCCGAACGCGGCGTCGAACCCGTGCTTCGTCGAGCGCCTGCTTCAGCCCCTCGGTCTTCCAGACGTCGGTGTGCACGGCCGACCCGTGCGTGAACGGATTGATGTTCTGCGCGACCGCGTCGGGATTCGTATGCACCAGGAGCTCGAGGTCGAGCTCCCGTGCCATGCGATCGCGTAGCGCGTACATGTCGCTGAACTTCCACGTCGTGTCGACGTGGAGCAGCGGAAATGGCGGCTTTCCGGGGTAGAACGCCTTCATCGCGAGGTGCAGCATCACCGCGCTGTCCTTGCCGATCGAGTACAGCATCACCGGGTTCTCGGTGACCGCCACGACCTCGCGCATGATCTGGATGCTCTCCGCCTCGAGCCTCTGCAGGTGGGTCAGGCGGGGGAGCGTCGTCTGAGTCATTAATGCCATGCAGTCGAAAAGTCTATGTCACCCCTCTCCGAGGCGGATCAGGGAGTCGATGCTCGGAAGGAAGAAGTACTCGCCGCCGCGCATGGTCACGGCCGGCTTGACCGCGACGACCTTCTCGCCGGCCGCCGGGCCGCCCCACGTTCCCGGCAGCGAGACCGGCGGCTTGGCGTCGGGGTCGCGGACCTGGCCCATCACGGGATCGAACACCCCGTCGACGTCGCCGTTCGCGGTGAGCTGCAACGCCTCGAACTGGTCCTCGATCCGTGCCACGACGGCCATGAACAGCAGGCCGACGCCCCGTGTCGGCTTGCGCGCGAGATCGTCGTCGGCGGGATCGTCCTTGCGGACCCCGTAGCCCTGCCCGCGTCGCGCGATCACCGTTCGCGCGCCCATGGCTTCCGGACGTGCGTTCATGCGACGGATGTGGCCCGCGTACGGGCAGCGCATTCCCATGGCGTCGCCCGCGTAGGTGAAGTTGTTCGGGACCGGGTGGTGCATCCCGTCCGCCGACTGGAGCGTCACCGGCGTTCCGTCCTCGAAGCGCCCGACGAGGAGCGCGCCCGCTCGCTCGGCGTCCCCGCCCGTCAGGCCGAGCTTGCCTGCGATCCGCGCCTCCTGCTTCTTGAACGCGCGCACGTTCTGCTCGAGCTTGCGGTAGACGAGGAAGCTCCCGAAGGTCTCGCCCTGCCGCTCGGCGCCTGGATCCGCGACGAGCACCTCGCGCAGCGGCACGAGGGGGTTCCAGACGTCGACTCCTTCCGTCGTCTCGCGCTCGTGCTCGAGGTCCTCCTCGATGAACAGGGGCTGGCTACGGCCATCCACATAGCCGAAGTGCTCGATGCCGTCGCCGTTCGCGTTCGTGAGAGTCCGGCCGGTCTCGCGGGCGACGACGCGCACCGAGTCGCCGAGCGCCTTCATGACCTCGCGCACCTTCCGCGCCGTCAGCTTCTTGCTGTGCGACCCGACGACGACGAGCGCATCGATCGGCTCGCGGTAGCCGGATTCCCACCGCTGGGGATCGGGGTCGCCGAGGTTGCGCTGCCGCATGCCGGAGCGGAACGCGGGATCGCCGGGCCACTCGGCGGGATCGACTCCCAGGCGCTCGTAGCCGGATGCCGAGATGCC
This sequence comes from uncultured Actinomycetes bacterium, assembly GCA_963717155.1. Taxonomy (GTDB): domain Bacteria; phylum Actinomycetota; class Thermoleophilia; order Gaiellales; family JALYLC01. Next base: position 3,924,219 of record OY970326.1, on the reverse strand, counting down.
CATGCCGGCGTACGCGCTCCCGGGCTCGCCGGAGGAGCGGTAGGCGTTCAGCTCGTCGAACTGGTCCGCCGCCGACTTCAGGTGCGTGGCCACCTCGGCCAGCGCGCGGCGGGCGGCGAACGGCTCGTCGATCTGCAGCGCGATCACGCGCAGGTGGGTGCGCACGTGCGGATGCAGGATGTTCGCCTGCAGCGTGCGGAGCATCCGGGACGCAGCGTCCTCTGGTTCGATGTCGCGCAGCGCGAGCGGCTTGTCGAGGACGTCCGCGCCTGCGTGGCCACCGGCCACGCCCGTGCTGCGCGGCGCTACGGGCGGATGTCCACCCACTGCGACCAGGTGTACGTCTCGATCCCGCCGTGCTTGCCGAGCTCGACGAGCTCGGCCTCCGCCCAGGCCCAGCCGGGGCGGAACGGGCCGTCGTGCACGGTCGCCGGAAATCCCCACTTCCCGCTGCGCTTCGCCTTCTTCAGGTCGTCTCCCTCGAGCTTGACGCTGTTCGCGCAGCTCACGCCCTGCGGCGGCTCGGCATCGGCGTCTCTGGCACGCCCTGTGTACCGTTCGGCCGGCGCCTGGGAGACATAGGCCGAGATCACGATCCGCGAGACGTCGCTCTCGATCGTTCCGAGCGGGCCACCGACGTTCAGGCGGCCCTCGTTATCGAAATCGAGCGCCGGGTGGAAGTTGGAATGGGGCACCGCGTGTACCTCCTCAGATCGTGTGCGGGCTCGTCGGAAGCGAGACACCGCTCCGGGCTCGACCGTCGATGGCGGCTCGCATGAATGCCACCGACAGCACGGCTCCCTTGTGCTCGTAGAACGAGAGCGCGTCGGACCATGCCTGATACGCGGCCTCGTCGGCGCCACCAGCCAGGAGCACGACGCCGAGCGTCCGCGCTGCATCGCCGCGTCCGACGAGCCAGTCGGTCGTCGCTGCAAGGTCGACGGCCTCGCGGGCGAGCCGCTCGGCCTCGGGGACGCTCCCGGACGCCGCGAGCGCCCGCGCGCGCACCGTGCGCCAGATCACCTGGGCGCACACGTCCTCCTGGATCGCGAACCGCTCACCGACGAGGGTCAGCTCGAGCGCCTCGTCGGCACGGCCCTGCTCCTCGACGGCGCGGGCGAGCAGCGTCGCGATCAGCGAGAGCTGCGCGCGGTCGCCCATCGCCTCGAGGCGCTCGAAGCCATCCCGCAGGAGGCGCTCGGCGCGCGCGGGGTCGCCCTCGAGGAGCGCCGCCTCCGCCTCGCGGTCCGGGGCTGCGGAGTGGATCGTCTCGCCCATCTCGTCGAGCAGGCGATCGCACTCCTCGAACACGACGCGTGAGCGCTCGAGCTCGCCGTTCATCGCGTACAGCAGGCCGAGCGGACGCATCACGAACGCCTGCCAGAGCGGATGGCTCTGCGTCTCCTCGCGCAGGCGCTCGCACCGCACGATCGCGCTCGGGACGGGCTCCGGCCCGAGCTGCAGCGACGAGGCGACCCACGCGAGCATGTCGGGCAGCGCCCACTCGTGGCGACCTGTCCGGGCATGCGTCGCCGCGCGCTCCCAGGCCTCGCCGGCCTCCTGGCAGCGCCCGGCGAACCAGTGCGCGAGCGCGCGTGTGTGCTCGACACGGCACATGCCGAGCTCGTCGTGCCCGCGGCCGAACGTCGTCGCGGCCCGCGCCGTCACGACCGGGATGCGCGCGAGCGCGGGGGCGGGGTCGACCTGGAGCGCGACCTGCAGCCGGAGCACGCCCGCGTGGGCGCGCGCGGGCGCGTGGCCTGCCGCGCGTGCTGCGGCCTCGGCGTCGGCGAGCGCCGCGTCGGCCGCCTCGAGCCGGCCCGCCGTCAGCAGCGCGGCCCCCAGCTCGACGAGGGCGTCGACGTGCTCGGGCGAGCCGGTCGGCTGCATCGCGGCCGCCTGCCCGAAGAGCGCGACCGCCGCGGGCACGGCGCTGCGGGCGATCGCCGCCTCGGCCGCCGGGACGAGGTGCGCGGCGGCGCGCCGCCCGAGCTCGGCGCGCAGCGCAGCGATCGTCGCCCGAGCTCGCCGGCGTAGCGCCACGCCTCGCCCGAGGTGGTGGCCGAGCATCGCGTCCGAGCCGACGCCGTGCTGCTCGAGCCAGTCGGCGAAGCGCACGTGCAGCCGCGCCCGACGCTCCTTCGGCACGGACTCGTAGGCCGGCGCTGTGCAGGAGCACGTGGCGGAAGCGGAACGCGTCGCCACCGGCGAGCTCGGCGCGCGTCGGGCTGACGAAGCCCTTGCGCATGAGGGCGAGCACGGTCGCGCCGTCGCGGCTTGCTGCGTCGTCGCTCGTGAGCGCAGCGAGGGGTTGCCGGTGGAACACCGAGCCCTCGATCGCGGCGCGCGCGAGCACGTCGCGCTCGTCCTCGGACAGCCGGTCGATGCGCTCCTGCAGGAGCGCGCGGAGGGTGGATGGAAGCGCCGCCCCGCTCGCGAACGACTGCTCGATCGCGAACGCCACGACCTGCTCGGCGAACAGCGGGTTGCCCTCGGACTGCTGGACGATCCGGCGCGCCGCGCCCGGCGGCGGCGACGCGTCGGCGAGCAGCCCGGTCGACCAGCTCCTCGGTGTGCGCCGGGCGAGAGCGGCTCGAGCGACGGCGACCTGCCCGGCCCCTCGGGGCCCGCCCACGACGGGCGCTCCTCGAGCAGCTCGGGCCGTGCCGAGCGCGACGATCACGATCGGCCCGTCGGCGAACGCCGGCGAGGTACTCGACCAGGTCGAGCAGCCACGGCTCGGCCCAGTGCAGGTCGTCGAGCGCGACCACGAGCGGGGCGTCGGCCGCGACGCGCTCGAGCAGCCGCCGGAACGCCCACTGGATCTCCTCGCCCGGGCCGCCCCGACCACCGGCGCCGATCGCGATCGCGACGCGGTCGGCGATCTGCTCGCCGCGCTCGACGTCGGCGAGCCGCGGGCGAGGCCGCTCGCGACGTCGTTGCCGACCAGCGCTCGCACCACGGCGTCGAGCGCGAACACGCTCGTGCTCTCGCCGTAGGAGAGGCAGCGGCCGACGGCCACGACCGTTCCCTTCCGGGACGGACGTCGTGAACTCGCGCACGAGCCGCGACTTGCCGATGCCGGGCGGCCCGAGCAGCGTGACGACCTGGGGACGTCGCTCGGCGATGGCCCGCTCGAGCGCGTCTGCGAGCAGCGCGCGCTCCGCATCGCGGTTGACGAATGCGGCACGGCCGGTCGGGCGCGCGAGGGGGTGGTCGGCGGGTGCGCGCGTGACGCGGACGGCCGCGCTCGCCGTTCCCGGCGGCGGCGACGGCTCGTAGCGCGCGGCATGCGGTGCGAGGTCGAGCGGTGTGCGCATCGACGCGAGCGGCTCGCCGGCGGCTCGCGTCGCGCGCGAGCCGGGCCGCGACGCGGACGACGCGGGCGCCGCGCACGCCGTCCTCGCCGGAGACGAGCTCGCTGGTGGCGACGCCGACGGTGGCCGTGACACGGGCCGTCGAGCTCCGTTCTCGAACGGGGCGGCCGCGTGTGCCAGCACGTCCGCGACGCCGCACGCGGCGCGGATCGCGCGCGCGGCGTCGTCCTCGTGCGCCTGCTCGATGCCGAAGGCCGCGAGCGCTGCGTCGCCCGGCAGCACCTCGGGCACTGCCGCCGTGGCTGCGTGAAGAGGGTGCCGAGCTCGTCGAAGATCCGCCGCTGGATCGCCCGCAGCCGCTCGGGGTCGAGCTCGCCGTCGCGTCCGGAGATCTCGTCGAGCTCGACGTACACGACGCTCACGAGCCGCCGGTCGCGACGCGGCTCGAGCGGCGGCTCGGGAGCGGCGGTCGCGGCGCGCCGGCTCGGCTGGCGCACGGCGGGCGGGTCGAGCGCAGGATCGTGGCGCAGGATCGCCCGCTCGAGCTCGCGCAGCGCCGCACCCGGCTCGAGCCCGTGCTCGTCGCGCAGCAGCGTGCGCAGGTCGCGATAGCGGGCGAGCGCGTCGGCCTGGCGCCCCGCCCGGTACAGCGCGAGCAGGCGCTGGGCCTGCAGCCGCTCGCGCAGGGGCTGCGCCGCGGCGAGGCGTCGAGCTCGGCGACGAGATCCGCGTGGCGCGCCGAGCGCGAGCTCGGCATCGATCCGCTCCTCGAGCACCGCGAGGCGGCGCTCCTCGAGTCGCGCGACCTCGACCTGCGCGAACCTCGCGTAGGCGAACTCGGCAAGCGGTCGTCCCGCGCCAGAGTGCCGAGCGCGGTGCGGAACGTGTCGACCGCGACCTGCGCGTCGCCGGCCTCGCCAGTGCGCGCCGCGCCTCGGCCGCGAGGCGCTCGAAGCGCTCGGCGTCGATCTCGTCGTCGGCTCGGCCTCGCAGCGCGTAGCCCGGCGGTCGCGTGACGATGCGCGTCTCGCCGATCGCGCGGCGCACCCTGGACACGACGGTCTGCAGTGCATTCGCCGCATTTGCAGGAGTTTCGTTCTCCCACAGGGCGTCCACCAGGCGGTCGGCGGACACGGCCTCGTTCGGATGCGTCGCCAGCAGCGCGACGAGAGCTCGCCGACGGTGCCCGACGACCTCGACCCGCTGGCCCGCATCGTCGAGCACCTCGAGCTCGCCGAGGATCCGGAACTCCACGTTCCCCTTCCGTATGCGTCCTGTCAGCCCCGTGCCAGCGGGCTGCAAGGCGTGACCCGCATTCTCGCCCCAATCAGGAAGTGCCCGCAAGTGAGGAGCGGAAATGCTGAAGAGAGAAGCACACGTCAACGGGTCCGATCACCAGGTCCCAGCCGGACAACGGCGACCGGCTCCGCGCCCTCGTGCGGGACGCTGCGGCCGGCGACGACGCGGCCTGGACGCAGCTCGTCGCCCGCTACGACCGGCTCGTCCGGCACGTGGTGCGAGCGCACGGCATCGACGTCGCGACCTCCGAGGACATCGTGCAGGTCACCTGGTGCCGCCTGGTCCAGAACCTCGACCGCGTACGGCAGCCGGAGCGGCTGGGTGCGTGGCTCGCGCGGACCGCCCGCAACGAGTGCCTGCACGTGCTGCGCGGCTGGGGTCGCGAGACGCCGGTCGAGGAGGAGGCGCTGCGCGCCCTGATCGGCGACGTCGAGACGACGAGCGACGACAACTATCGACCCCGCCGGGCTCGAGGACGTCGTGATGCAGGCCTTCCACACGCTCGACGAGGAGCAGCGCGGGCCTCCTGCGGCTCGTCCTGCTGACCGAGCCGAAGCCCTCGTACGAGCAGATCAGCGCCGCGCTCGGACGACCCATCGGCAGCATCGGGCCCACGCTCGGACGCTGCATCGACAAGCTCCGCCGCGCGACGCTGCGCCTCTCCGAGGAAGAGGCCGCCGCGCACGCCAGCCACGGGTTGTCCTGAGCGCGCGCATCCGCCCGGCCGCTCCTGTCAGACGGGGTCCAGGAGCGGCCGGGCTATCGCGTATGCGGGCGGGCTATCGTGTGGGCATGCACACGCATCACATCGAGATCGCGATCCGCCCGCTCTCGGACTGGCCGGACGACCAGGTCCTGCTCGTCTACCGGCTCCTCGCGGCCGACGTGCGCGAGATCCTCGCCGACCCGGACCACGACCCCGCAGAGACTGGCCGACACGCGGCGCGATGCCGAGCTGTTCGGCGTCGAAGCGGCGCGGCGCCGGCTCGCGATCTGAGCTTCGAGACGCGTCCGTCCGGTCACCGACCACGAAGCGCGACGCCCGGGGCCCGAGATGAAGGATGACGGCGCTGTAGGCCGGGCCTTGAACGACGAGTTCGCCGGGGAGTTGCTCGTTCCCGGAGAGCTGCGGTACGAATCGGCACGCCGCGTGTGGAACGGGCGGACCGGGCCCGGAGAGCTCGCAACCCGGCTGACTGCCAGCGCGCTCCCGCTAAAGGTAGGATGTAAATGCCTCACTTAGACGGCATTTCGGGCAAATCCAGCCTTTCGCGTGAGAAAGATCCTATATGGATGCAGCTCCCCGGGATGAGTTCCTCCCGATCGTCGACGCACATCATCATCTGTGGAACCTCGAGCGGTCGCCACAGAGCTGGCTGAGCGCCGCGTTCGAACCGATCGCCCGGACGTTCGAGCCCGACGAGCTCGCGCCACTGCTCGACGCGAGCGGCGTCTCGCGCACGATCCTCGTCCAGCACGGCTGCACCGACGCCGACACCGACCAGCTCTTCGCCCAGGCGGCAGAGCACGACTGGATCGGCGCTGTCACGGCGTGGCTGCCGCTTGCCTCGCCCGCGAGGACGCGCGAGCGTCTCGCCGAGCTGTCCGACGAACCGAAGCTCCGGGCCGTGCGCCACCTGATCCACGACGAGGCCGATGCCCACTGGATCGTCCGCCCTGCCGTCTTGGAGAGTCTCGCCCAGCTCGAGGAGCGCGGACTCATCCTCGAGCTCCCCGTCGTGTTCCCGCGCCACTTCGGCGACGTCGGCATGTTGGCCCGCGCGTTTCCCGAGCTGACGATCGTGATCGACCACCTCGGCAAGCCGCCGCTCGGCACGGACGAGATGCCGGCCTGGGAGGCCGAGCTGCGGGCCGCTGCGGCCCATCCGAACGTGGCAGCCAAGGTCTCCGGCCTGAACACCTGCATTCGCAGGCGTGGCTGGACTGCGCGCGACCTCGTGCCCGCCGTCGCGGTCGCGCTCGACTGCTTCGGCGCCGACCGGTTGCTGTTCGGCACTGACTGGCCGGTCTGCCTGCTGAACGGCACCTACGGCAGGGTCGTCGACGAGACGCGGCGGGTGATCGACACCCTGGCACCCGAGCATGCCGACGCTATCCTCGGCGGCACCGCGCGCCGCCTCTACGGTCTCGACGGAGTCTCGGGCGCGACCACCAGCAGCACTGGGAGGGCAGATGGCCGCGCCGCTGACTGATCAGGCAATCGCGAAGATCAAGGCGTTGATCGTCTCCGGCGAGTTCACGGCCGGCGCGAGGCTGCCGAAGGAGCAGGAGCTCGCGGCCCGGCTCGGCCTGTCGCGGAACTCGCTGCGCGAGGCGGTACGAGCGCTGACGCTGATCGGCGTGCTCGAGCCGCGCGTCGGCGACGGCACGTACGTCACGAGCCTCGAGCCGGAGCTGCTGCTGACCGGCATGGGGTTCGTCAGCGACCTGCTTGCCGGCAGCACGCTGCTCGAGGTGCACCAGGTGCGGCGGATCATGGAGCCCGTCGCGACCGGCCTCGCGGCGACGAGGTTGACGGACGAGGACTTCGAGGCGCTCGAGAGCTGCCTGGAGCAGATGGAGACCGCCGAGACCATGCAGGCGTTCATCGACTCGGACACGGAGTTCCACCGGTCATCGTCATGGCCGCCGGGAACGCGACGCTCGCCTCGCTGATCCAGGGGCTCTCCGGCGGGATGCTGCGTGCTCGCCTGTGGCGCACGATCGCCGAGGAGGGTGCGGTCGAGATCACGAAGAAGCGCCACATCGACATCTACGAGGCGCTGCGGGCACGCGACCCCGAGCTCGCCAGCGCCGCCGACCTGATCCACCTGTCCGATGGCGAGCGCTGGCTGCGTCGCGTCATCGAGAACGACGAGGCGATCGCGACGCGTGCGCAGGCGAAGCGCGCGGCCGCGCCCGTCAACGGTCGCAAGGCGTGAACGTGGCCCTCGAGCGCTTCGGCCTCGAGGGGAAGACGGTGCTCGTCACGGGCTGCAGGCGCGGGATCGGCCGCGCCGCCTCGGTGGCGTTCGCCGAGGCGGGCGCCGACGTGATCGGTGTCAGCGCGTCGCTCGAGGACGACGGAGGAGAGGTCGGCCGCGAGGTGCGCGCGCGCGGGCGCGAGTTCCGCGGCTACCGCTGCGACCTGGGCGATCGCCAGGCCGTCTACGACCTGCTCGCTCGGTTGCAGCGCGACGTCCCGCAGATCGACGCGCTCGTGAACAACGCCGGCGTGATCGCCGCCGGCCGGCCGCGGTGCATCCCGACGAGCTCTGGGATCAGACGATCGAGGTCAACCTCAACGCGCAGTTCGTGCTCGCGCGCGAGCTCGGCGGGCGGATGCTCGAGCGGAACCGCGGCAAGATCATCTTCGTCGCGTCGGTGCTCGCGTTCCAGGGTGGAGTGAACGTGCCCGGGTACGCCGCGAGCAAGGGCGCCATCGTGCAGCTGACCAAGGCCCTCGCGAACGAGTGGGCGCGCCACGGCGTCAGCGTCAACGCCGTGGCGCCGGGCTATATCCGGACGGACAGTACGCAGACCCTGCAGGACGATCCCGAGCGGCACGCCCAGATCGTCGACAGGATCCCGGCCGGTCGCTGGGGCGAGCCGGACGATGTGGTCGGCGCGCTGCTGTTCCTCGCCTCAGCGGCCTCGAACCACGTCAACGGCATCGTGCTGCCCGTCGACGGCGGCTGGCTGGGTCGCTGAGGGCGACGGACCGCGCTTAGGCCCCGGCGAGACCGTACCGGTCAACGCCAGGGCCTAACTGCCCGGTTGCCTTACGGCTTGCGGACGTCGATCACGATGGTCGGCTGAACCCCGCCATCGTGTCTCGGTTGACCGAACACGTGATGTGCGAGACCACGACGACCAGCTGGTACACGCCATCGCCCTGGGGGTCGTGCATCGTGTTCGCCTGTGCCGGCGTGACCGCCAGCGTGGCGCTGTACCTGACGACGCCGGGGCCGCCCGGAGTCGCCGCGATCGGCCGTCGTATCGGCGAGCAGGCCGGCGAACCCGCCGGTGCCGATCGGCTGCGCGTACAGCCGTGCGTGCCAGGTGTTGACGATCAGCGGCGCGAGAATGCCCTTCAGCTCCCACGAGAGCGCGACGGTGAAGCCGATCAGCGGCCTCGACGACGTGGTTCGGGTTGCCGTCGGGATCGATCACCGTGATCGACCGGTTCGGTGTCCTGCAGCAAGAACGGCGAGACACTCGCCAGGGTATCGAAGTCGAGGGTGGACATGCAGTCCTCCTATCTCGGTGGCGGGCGGGTCGCGACCCCGTAACAAGGACAAGAGGCCGTCGACGCGCGTCCTGATACATCCCGATCGACCTCGCGCTCGACGCTCGTCCGCCACGGGGCGGCCCCGGCGGCTATCTGGCTTCGAGCACGGTCAGCGCCCGCCCCAGGAATGCCGCGTTGAGGCTGCCCGACCGGAACGGCTCGAGGTCGATCGCGGCACGCGCGTAGCCGGCCGAGCGGATCGCCTCGACGATCGCCGTTCGCTCCGCCGGGTCGGAGCGTGCGCTCGAGCTCGTCGGCCGCCAGCTCGAGCTTGCCGAGATCATCGTGGTGGCGCACGCGCAGCACCGCGTAGCCGAGCGCGCGCACGGCCTGCTCTGCCGCATCGACCTTGCGCAGGACCTCCGGGATCGACCGGCGTGCCGTAAGGGACGCGAGACGCCAGGCACGGGCTCGCGACCTTCTCGGCGCTCGGCACGTCCCAGCTCGCGCGCGAGCTCGCGCACCTGCGCCTTCGTCACGCCGTTCCTCGAGCAGCGGGTGGATCACGTCGTGCTCGCGCGCAGCGACGAGACCGGGTCGCCAGTCGCCCTCGTCGTCGGCGTTCGCGCCCGACAGCACCGCGGCGTATCCCCGCTCCTGCGCGAGCGCGGAGAGCGCGTCGTACAGCTCGGACTTGCAGTGGTAGCAACGGTCCTTGCCGTTCGCGCGGTAGCCGGGACGCGCGAGCTCGTTCGTCCGGATCGATCTCGTGGGCGATGCCGACGCGAGTCGGCCACGGCGCGCGCGCCGGCGAGCTCGCCGGTGCGAGCGCGGGCGACACCGCCGTGACGGCGAGCGCGCGCGGGCCGAGCGCACGCGCCGCGAGCGCTGCGACGAGCGAGGAGTCGACGCCCCCCGAGAACGCGACGATCACGCGTCGAGCCCCGCGAGCCGTCGCTCGAGCCGGTCGCCGAGCTCACGTCGTGCGTTGCCATCGTCTCCCCCGCTCGCTCGGCGGCGGCGAGCGCGCTTGCCCAGACGGTCTGCACCGGTCGGCCGATCCGTGCCGCGAGCCGCAGCGCAGTCGTCGTGCTCCGGCGCGAGGTTGACGAGCTCGCCGCCGAGCCAGCCGCGCTTGACGCGCACCGTCGCCGCCCGGCGACGTCGACGGTGACCAAGTCGCGCTCGAGCTCGTAGCGGTCGAAGCGCGCGATGCGCACGCCGAGCGTGCTCGTGTGGCGCAGGAGCGATCTCGGCGACCGCCTCGCGCTCGGGCGGCCGCGCGAGCGCGCACATCACGAAGCCCGGGCGTCCCTTCTTCATCTGCGCGGGCACCGTCCAGACGTCGAGCGCCCCGGCCTCGCTGGCGGCGGCGGCGGCGTCGGGAACGAGCTCGGGCGAGAGATCGTCGATGTTCGCCTCGATGAGGTAGATCGGCCGATTCGGCCCGAGCGAGGCCGACCGGGCGCGTCGCCGACGACGACGCGGACGAGGTTCGGCACTCCTCGGGATCCCTCGTTCCGGCCCCGTACCCGATCTGGCGCGGCACCATCGCGGGGTAGGCGCCGAACGTCGTCGCGAGCGCGGCCACGAGCGCCGCACCGGTCGGCGTCACGAGCTCCACGCCGACCTCGAGGGGCACGAGCGGCGCACCCGGCCTCCCGCAGAATCTCGAGCGTCGCCGGTGCCGGCAGGGGAAGCCGGCCATGTGCCGCGCGCACGAACCCTCGCGAGGTCGGCAGCGGCGAGCACGCGATCTCGTCGGCGCCGAGCGAGGCAGCCGCGACGCAGACCCCGACGACGTCCCCGATCGCGTCGAGCGAGCCGACCTCGTGGAAGCTGCACCTCGTCGGGCGGGAGCCGGTGGATCAGTCCCTCGGCCACGCGCGAGTCGGCGGAATGCGTCGAGCGCGCGCGCATCGCGGCCACGGCGGCCAGCGATGCCGCCTCGACGATCTCGCGCACGTCGCGCCAGGTCCGATGCACGTGCTCGGCGGCGCGACGACGTCGACGTGCGTCGCCGCGATGCCGTGCCGCTCGACGCGCGTCGAGCCGCAGGTCGAGCCCGGCAACGCCGGTTGCCGCCAGGGCCGCCCGGACCTCGTCGGCATCCGCGCCCGCATCCAGCAGCGCGCCGAGCAGCATGTCGCCGGCGACCCCGCCGACGCAATCGATGTACAGGATCACCGCGTCCTCCACGGCCGCACGCCGCGCGATGCGTGGCGGCGATCGTCCCGGCCCCGAAGCCGTCGTCGATGTTGACGACGGCGAGTGCCGCCGCACACGAGTTGAGCATCGCGAGCAACGCCGAGACTCCGCCGAACGCGCTGCCGTAGCCGGTCGACGTCGGCACGCCGATCACCGGCGCGGGAGTGAGGCCGCCGACGACGGAGGCGAGTGCCGCGTCCATGCCGGCGACGGCGATCACGCAGTCGGCGTGCTGCAGGTCGGGCAGTGCGGGCGTGAGGCGGTGGAGTCCGGCGACGCCGGCGTCCTCGTGCACGGTGACCGCGCGTGCCCAGCAGCTCGGCGCGGATGCGCGCCTCGTGCACCGCCGGCCCGTCGGAGGTGCCGGCCGACACGATCACGACGTGCCCGCGAACCGCGCCGGCAGCGCGCGCGCGATCCAGGCGCAGCGCGCTCGCTCGTGCTCCTCCCAGCCGTCGCCGACCTGTCCGGACGGCCGCCCGCATCTCCGCGTCGGCGCGTGTCACCAGGATGCTGCCGGCACCTCCGTCGAGCAGCGCGCGCGACGATCTGCGCGACCTCCTCGTGCGTCTTGCCCTCGGCCAGCACCGCCTCGGGCGCGCCCTGGCGCAGCTCGCGGTGCGTGTCCACGCGCGCGAAGCCGAGGTCGCGGAACGGGAGCTGCGCGAGCTGCTCGAGCGCGGCCGCGACGTCGAGCCGACCCGCCGAGACGGCCTCGAGCAGCTGCTCGACGTCGCCGGTGAGCCCCGTTCGCTGGGACGTCGTCATTCGCCTGTGAAGGTCGGTGGCCGCTTCTCGACGAACGCCTCGACACCTTCGCGGAAGTCCGAGCTGAGCTGCGCAGCAGGCCGTACGCGAGTCCCTCGACCTCGAGGCCGACGTGCAGCGGCCCCTCGTAGCTCAGATTGAGCACGCGCTTCGCCATGCGCAGCGCCAGGGGCGAGCGCTGCGACAGCTCGTCGATCAGACGCTCGACCGACGAGTCGAGATCGTCCGGCTCGACGACCTGGGTGACGAGTCCGAGCGAGAGCGCCTCCTCTGCGCCGATGCGACGGCCGCGCATCACCATGTCCTTCGCGCGGCCGAGACCGATCATACGTGCCAGTCGCTGGCTTCCACCGGAGCCCGGGATCATGCCGATGGTGGCCTCGGGCAGCGCGAGCTGGACATCGCTCGCGGCGAGGCGGAAGTCGCACGCGAGCGCGAGCTCGAAGCCCACGCCGAAGACGAACCCCCGGAGTGCGGCCACGACGACCTTCGAGCAGCGCTCGGGGGCCGCGACGTTGTGCGCGAGCTGGGAGACCTCCCAGGGCGAGGCGGCGAGGAAGCCGGCGATGTCGCCACCCGCCGTGAACGCGCCGCCCGCGCCCGCGAGCACCACGAAGCCGACCGAGTCGTCGGCGTCGAGCTCGGCGAGGAGTCCCGCGAGCTGCCCTCGAGCGGCCATCGACACGCGGTTGTACTTGCCGGGCACGTCGAGCGTGATCGTGGCCAGTCTCGCGAGCCTCGTCGCGTTCGAGCCGAAAGCCGTCGTAGTCGGTCACACCTGCTCCCTGTGCCTCGGATCGTCCGCGGACGCGCCCAGCTCGTCCCTGATCACCCGGCGCAGTATCTTCCCGGACGCGCTCTTGGGGAGCGTGTCAGCAAACCGGTACTCGCGGGGCCGCTTGAAGCGCGCGAGGGGAGAGGCGAGGCAGTGGCGATCGAGCTCCTCGGCCGTCGCCTCGCCTACGACCACGGCCACGACTCGCTGCCCCCACCGCTCGTCGGCCACGCCGATCACGGCAACCTCGGCGATCCTCGGATGGCGCGCGATGACATCCTCCACCTCGAGCGGATGGATGTTCTCGCCTCCCGAGACGATCATGTCGTCAACCCGGCCGTCGATCCAGAGATCGCCGTCCTCATCGAGGTGGCCGGTGTCGCCCGTCGAGTACCAGCCGTCCTGGATCGCCTTGGCATCGGCGTCGGGACGGTTCCAGTAGCCCGCGAAGGCCTCGTCGGAGGAGAGGTGGATGCAGATCTCGCCGGCCTCGGTCAACCGCATGCGCGTGTTGACCGCGGGACGTCCCGCGCAGCCCGGCTTGCGCCGCTGATCGGTCCCGATCGTGCACGTGTAGATCTCGGTCGACCCGTAGTGGTTGACGAAGATCTCCGGGTCGAGCTCCTGGCAGCAGCGCTCGACGAGGGTCGACGTCATCGCCGCCCCCGCGTACGCGAGCGCGCGCACCGACGAGGTGTCGACGCGCGTGCGGGCGAGCTGCTCGAGCAGGTCGAAGAACAGGGTCGGTGCGAGGTACAGCGCGCTGATGCGCTGTGCGGCGACGAGCTCGAGCGCCGCCGACGGGTCGAAGCGCGCCTGCGGGACGAAGCAACCGCCGACCAGGTGCATGGCGAGCAGCGTGTGGATGCCCATCGTGTGGTACAGAGGCATGACGCCGAGCGTCCGCTCGCCGGTGCCGTAGCCGTGGTGGATGACCTGCGAGAGCGCCGCGGCGCGGTCGGCGCGGTGCGAGCGCGGGACGCCCTTCGGCCGACCGGTCGTGCCCGAGGTGTAGAGGATCAGCGACGGCTCCCGCTCGTCCCGGTCGAGCGCTCCGGCGTGCGGAGGACCGTCGGGCAGCGGATCGCCATCGGTCTGCGTTCGCGTGGCGCCGCAGTCGCCCAGGCAGTAGTCGAGCTCCTCGCGGGAGAGGCGCCACGAGAGGGGCACGGCGACCGCGCCCGCCCACTGCGCTGCCCAGTACAGGAGCGCCGTCTCGACGCGGTTGTCGAGGATCAGCGCGACCCGCTCGCCCGGCTCGACGGCGAGACCGCCGGCGATGCGCTGGACGCGCGGGAGCAGCTCGCGATAGCGGATGCCCGGGAACGCCTCCTGCTCCGGGAACCGTTCGCACGCGACGAGCAGGGATCGCGCGAGATTCATTGCCGCGCCACCTCCTCGATCGCATCGACGATCGGCGTGTAGCCCGTGCAGCGGCAGAGGTGCCCCGAGAGCATGTCGACGATCTCTGCACGGGTCGGCGCTGCCCCGCGCCAGGAGGTCGGTCGCCGCCATCAGGATGCCAGGCGTGCAGAAGCCGCACTGCAACGCGTGATGACGGCGGAAGGCCTCGTGCAGCGGGCCCCACGGCAGGCCCTCGACCGTGCGCACGTCGCAGCCGTCCGCCTGCACGGCCAGCATCAGGCACGAGCGCACTGCGACGCCGTCGAGCTCGACCGTGCACGCACCGCAGACCCCGTGCTCGCAGCCGACGTGGGTGCCGGTCAGGCCGAGCTCGTGTCGCAGGAAGTCGCTCAGGAGGAGGCGCGGCTCGATCTCGGCGCGTCGGTCGCTGCCGTTCACGCGCAGCCTGATCACGCCGCCGCCTGTCCGAACGCCTGGGTCAGCGCGCGCTCGACGACCGTTCCGGTCAGCGAGCGCAGGTACGCGGCCGTGGCGTGCTGGTTTCCGAAGGGATCGACGACCGCAGTCGCCCGCCCGCCCGCCTCGCGCGCCGTCTCGGGGGTCGCCGGAGCTCCCGCCAGATCGAGCTCGAGCAGGGTCGGGCGCTCGACGACTGCGCCGACCCCGACGCGCGCGTCCACGATCGTCCCGTCCACGATCCCGAGCGAGCACGCGCAGGCCGCGAGCGCGAAGTCGCCGTGGCGGAGTGCGAACTCGGCGAAGCCGACGGCGCCGCCCTGCGGCCACGTGGTCTCCAGCAGCAGCTCGTCGGGCTCGAGCAGCCGTCGTGTAGTGCGAGACGAAGAACTCCTCACCCCGCAGCTCGCGGCCGGCCGACGTGCGCACGGTCCCGTCGAGCACGACGCAGACAGAGCGGCAGCTCCGCGCTCGCGTCGGCGTGGGCGATCGATCCACCGATCGTGCCGCGGTTGCGGGTGACGAGGTGGCCGACGAAGGGCAGCGCCAGGGCGACGAGGGGAACTCCAGCGAAGCCGCGCTGACGTACGGTCGCCCCCACGCGTGCTGCCCTCGTGACGGTCGAGGCCCTCGACGCGGTTGATGTCGACGAGCACCGCCGGCCGTGACAGGCGCAGGTTGAGCAACGGCACGAGCGACTGGCCACCGGCGAGCACCTTGGCCTCGTCGCCGTGCTCGCGCAGCAGCGCGACGGTCTCCTCGACGCTGGTGGGACGCTCGTAGAGGAACGGCGCGGGCTTCATCGCTGCATCAGCTCCCAGACGCGCGGCGGGGTCAGCGGCAGCTCCACGTCCTCGACGCCGAGCGCGTCGGCGACGGCGTTGGCGATCGCGACCGGGGCCGACATCGTGTTGCCCTCGCCGAGGCCCTTGGCCCCCAGCGGCGAGATCGACGAGGGCGTCTCGCGGTGCGCGATGGTGATCGCGGGCAGGTCCGCCGCGGTCGGGCAGAGGTAGTCGATGAACGTGCCGGTGAGCAGCGCACCCTGGTCGTCATACAGCATCCGCTCGAAGAGCGCGACCGCGGCTCCGTGCGCGAACCCGCCGCGGACCTGGCCGTCCACGATCAACGGGTTCAGCAGACGCCCGGCGTCGTGCACCGTCACGTAGTCGAGCACCCGCACCAGTCCCGTCGCGGCATCGACCTCGACCACTGCGACGTCGACCACCAGGCCGTGCGCCGCTGACGACGCAATGCGATCCTCGTCGTCCGGCGCCTCGAGGTTCGGGGCGGCGTAGTACGCGACGGCCGAGAGCCCCGGGTCCATCCCGACCGGCAGCGCGCTCGGGTTCCAGTGGCAGATCCCGGCCACGCGGCGCAGCGACAGGTCGCCTCCGAGATGATCGCGAATCGCGGCGATCTTGGCGCTCACGCGGTCGGCTGCAAGGGCGACGGCGGGCGCGGCGACACCGCTGAAGCGGGACGAGTACGCGCCGGACGACACGGACCAGGCGTTCGTCGAGGTGTCCATCTCGGCGATGACGGTGACGTCCTCGGGCGTGACGCCGAGCCGATCGGCCACGATCTGCGCGGCCACGGTGCGATGTCCCTGGCCCTGCGGCGTCGAGGAGATGCGGACCGAGATGCCGCCGTGCGGGCCGACGGTGAGGATGCAGCCCTCGACGTTGCCCGACTTCGGGAGGGTCGTCGCGCGCTCGGCCGGCGTCTGCGCAAGCGTGATGTACCCCATGTTCGAGATCGACGGCTCGACGACGCACGCGATGCCGAGGCCGAGCCGCCGGCCAGCGGCCTGCTCGGCCCGCCGCTCGTCGTAGCGGACGAGGTCGAGCGCCTGCTCGAGACAGGCGAGGTAGTCGCCGGCGTCGTAGACGGCGCCGCTCGCGGTCGTGTACGGGAAGTCGGTCACGAGGTTGCGCCGCCGCAGCTCCGCCGGATCGAGTCCGAGGCGAGCCGCCGCGATGTCCATCGTTCGCTCGAGCGGGAGGTACAGCTGCGGCCCGCCGAACCCCCGATTGAGACCCGTGGGGCAGCGGTTGGTCACCGCGACCCGGTTGCGCGCTGCGATGTTCCGTACGCGGTAGGCGCCGGACAGCGAACCGTGCATGCGGTAGAGCGTCGCCGGCTCCGGCGCGCGGACATATGCCCCGACGTCCTCGAGCGCGTCGTAGCGCAGGCCGAGCAGCTCGCCATCGGCCGCGAACGCCGCCTCGAGGCGGGTCACCCGTCCCGTTGCGTGGGCACTCGCCGCAAGGTGTTCGAGGCGATCCTCGGTCCAGCGGACCGGCACGCCGAGCACGCGCGAGACGACGCCGAGCAGGACGACGTACACGTACACGGACGACTTGATGCCGAACGAGCCGCCCGAGTCGGGAGGGGTCAGCAGGCGCAGCTTGGCAGCGGGGATACCGAGGGCGGCGGCTGCGACGCCGTGCAGCGTGAAGGGTCCCTGGAAGTTCGCCCATGCCGTGAGGCCGTCACCGCGCCAGTCCGCGACGACGCCATAGCACTCGACGGGCGTGCACGACCACCGCGGGAACTCGAAGCGACCTTCGACGACGACGTCCGCCGCCGCGAAGGCCTCCTCCGCGGCGCCGTAGGCGAAGTGGCGCTCGTGCACCTCGACCTGCTCGACCGGGAGCGGCTCGTAGTCGACATCGACGAGCTCGGCAGCGTCCTCGGCGACGTACCGCGACTCCGCGACGACGACCGCGACCGGCTCGCCCATGTAACGAGCCGTGCCGTTCGCGGCGGCGTAGTACGCGGGACCTGCCGGAATTCCCGCCGGCAGCGGGCTCGACATGCCGACGATCTCCCCGGCGGTCACGACGCCGACGACGCCGGGCAACTCGAGCGCGGCGGAGACATCGACCGACCTGATGTGCGCGTGGGCGAACGGCGATCGGACGATCGCCGCGTGGCGGGCGTGGGGTACGGGCTCGATGTCGTCCATGAAGCGTCCGTCACCGCGCAGGAGCGCCTCGTCCTCGATCCGGAGGACCGACTGCCCGACGAACGTCTTCGCAGTGGTCGTACTCACCTCGGTACCTTGCGCCGTGCCTCGACGATCTGCTCGGGCGTCGGGCCGCCCTGGGCGAGGGCGCGAAACGCTGTCAGGGCTGCGCGCGGGTCGTTGCCGTGGCGCTTCGCCGCGAGCGTGAGCGGCTCGCGGAACGCGCCGCCGCAGTGCGCGCACGGCCACGCGAGCTGCGACATCAGACGACCCGCCTCCCCGTTCGGATACATGCGCAGTATCTCGACGATCGTCGTCGAGCCGCGGATGTCGCCGGGCCTGTCGCCGGGATCAGGCGTGGGCGCGCTCCGGGACATGCAGGGGCTCCGACGGCGCCATGTGGATCGCATTGCGCGGGAGCTGGTAGCGGGCGAACGGCAGGACGACCACCTTCGCGTCAGCGCCGTGCCTCGCCATCGCGGCCGCGAACGCCTCGTCGAGCGAGGTCGTCGCGTCGATGCCGATATCGGCAGCCATCTCGAGGTTCTCCGCGAGCGTGACCATCGTCAGGTGCTTGCGCGTCATCACCTCGTAGATGGGTACCCAGATGCAGCCGGCCCACATCTGGATCTGCCGCGCGTGGATGTCGCGCAGGACCTGCTCGTAGTTGGCAGGCGTGGGCGGCATGTACGGCTTCATGAGGTCCATCAGCGCGAGGCCCGGAAAGTCGCCGACCTCGGTGTGGACGCCCGGGGAAGGCGAGCAGTAGATGATCGTGCCGCCGTCCCGCAGCACGAGATCGGTCGACATGCACCCCCACCCGGTGTGGAAGAAGAGGTGGTCGGTCGGCGCGAAGACGCCGCAGATCGCGATGTCGGCCTGCCCCTTCTCGGGCACGAAGCTCTCGTACGCGTAGATCGAGTTGAAGAACGTGATCGCCTCGCGGTGCGCCACCGGGTGCGCGCCGTAGTTCACGAAGATCACGCGACCACGCGTGTCGAGCACGACGTTCAGCGTCGCATCGAGGCCGCACATCGCCGCGACCTCGTCGATGTCGGATCGCATCGGGCCCGAGACCGCGCCGTAGTGCGTGGCGGGCGACGTGACGAAGGCGCAGTGGTTCGACTCGATCGTCTCGTCCGAGACGACGCCCGGGAGGATCAGCTTGCCACCGCCGCCCGCGCCCCAGTGGTTCGCCTGCGACTGGCCGATCGTGATCTTGACGTCGCGCTTCGCGACCTCGTTGTGCAGCCAGACCGGCGTGCCCCGCGAGGAGACGCCGACGTAGCTGTAGGCGTCGGGGTTGCGCGGGTCGTTCTGGAAGAACGGGATGCCCATCCGCTCCATGCGCGCGAGGTTCTCACGACCGATCTTCATCTCCGTGTCGGCGTCGGACATCGGGAAGACCTTGCCGTTCGCGCAGATCACCGCGGCGTCGGTCGTTCCGGCGGCCTCGAGCGCGTCGAAGATGGCGGGGAGCAACCGCGATTGCGGCGTCGGCCGGAACTGGTTGTCGATCACGATCGCGACGGACTTCCCGCCCGTGATCAGCTCGGAGAACCTCGGCCCGGTGACCGGCTGCTCGAGCGCCGCCGCAGTGGCGGCGGTCGCGTCGGGCAGGTGCGTCGGCTCCTGCGGGTAGATCGCCGCGAGCAGGTTGGCCTGAGGGATGTCGATCTCGAGTACCTCGCGGTACACCTTCGAGTCGTCGTCCGCGGCTCCGATCGTGAGCGGGTCGAGCGACTCGTAGGGAATCGTCGCCCGGAATACGTCCGACATCGCTGTCCTCCGTCTCGCTGACCCAGCACCGCGTCCAGCGCACCGGGGCATTCTCGCCCCTGGGTCCGGTTTCCGCCATCGTAGAGGTCGGCTCGCTCCGAGGCATCCGGATATCGTGGAGAACGTGAGCGTGAAGGAGGCCTTCCAGCGGCTCCGCCGCCAGGCGCTCATCGACGTGGTGGGCGTCGCGGCGCTTCCCCTGCGCCGCAAGCGCCCCGACGACCCCTACCACGCGGTGTTCTCCGACTTCATCGCGGCGGCCAACGAGCTCCCCGATCTCCGCGTCCTCGAGCTCGGCTCGCGGGGCGCCGCGGTGGATCCGCGACTGCGCGCCGTCAAGGAGTACGTGGGGTTCGACATCCATCCCGGACCGAACGTCGATGTCGTCGGCGATGTCCACCAGCTCTCGAAGCACGTCTCGGGCCCGTTCGACGCCGTCTACGCGATCTCCACGTTCGAGCACCTCGCGATGCCGTGGAAGGCCGTGCTCGAGATCAACGCGGTGCTCGCCGAAGGCGGCCTCCTGTTCGTCGCGACGCACCAGTCGTGGCCTCCACACGAGCTTCCGTGGGACTTCTGGCGCTACTCCCCGGCAGCGTTCGAGGCCCTGCTCAACAGGGAGACGGGCTTCGAGATCCTCCGTGCCGAGCGCGGGCTGCCCGCGTTGATCGTGCCGATGGTGGACGAGCCGGGGCTGCGCGGGCTCCACCGCCACCCCGGAAGCCTCGGGGTCAGCGTGCTCGCGCGCAAGGTCTCGGCGCCGCGGCCCGATCTCCAGTGGAGCCTGACCGCCGCCGACGTGATCGAGAGCGAGTACCCGATCGAGCGGAAGTGAGCACGGCGCGCTTCGTCGTGCAGCTGCACGACGCCACCACCCTTCACTTCGACCTGCGTCTGGAGATCGCCGGCGTGCTGCGGTCCTGGGCGGTGCCGAAGGGGCCGTCGCTCGATCCCGCGGTGCGGCGCCTCGCGGTGCCGGTCGAGGACCACTCGCTCGAGGCGGGCGAGTTCGAGGGGGTGCACGAGGGGCACGCGCGTGGCAGCGGCGCCGTCGTCATCTGGGACGAGGGGACGGTCGAGATCGCCCGCGAGGAGCCGGACCACCTCTCCTTCACGCTGCACGGCCGGAAACTGCACGGCGGGTTCGGTCTCACGCGGACCGGCGAGCACCGCTGGATCCTCGTCAAGGCGCGCGACGCGGACGCTCGTCCAGGCTCGGACATCGTGGCGGAGCAGCCCGCTAGCGTGCGGAGCGGCAAGACCTGGCGCGAGCTGGGACACCCCGAGAAGTAAGGAGCCTCGATGGATCTCGCACTCGCCGGCAAGGTCGCTGTCGTGACCGGAGCGAGCAAGGGCATCGGCCTGGCCGCGGCCCGCACGCTCGTCGACGAGGGTGCCTCCGTGGTCGCCGGAGCCCGCAGTGTCGCGAGCCTCGAGGCGATCGACGGCGTCACCTCCGTGGCGGTCGACCTCAGCGCTCCGGATGGTCCGTCGCAGCTCATCGAGCGTGCGATCGAGGTCCATGGCCGGGTCGACATCCTCGTGAACAACGTGGGCGCGGTCCGGATCAGGACCGGCGGCTTCCTCGGGACCAGCGACGAGGAGTTCGCGTGGTCGATGAACCTGAACTTCTTCGCCGGCCTGCGAACGACGCGGGCAGTGATCGTCCACATGCTCGAGCGGGGCGGCGGCGCGATCGTCAACGTCGCCTCGATCAACTCGTTCTACCAGCCGGACGCCGGGACGATCGACTACGGCGCGGCGAAGGCCGCCGTCGTCAACTTCAGCAAGTCCATCGCGCAGGAGTTCGGGCCGCGCGGCATCCGCATCAACTGCGTCTCGCCGGGACCCGTGGGCACCGAGCTCTGGCTGGGCGAGCACGGGGTGGCCGAGACGATCGCCGCGGCCACCGGAACCGACGCCGACAGCGCCCGCGCAGGAGTGCTCGCGGCGATCGCAACGGGCCGCTTCACCACGCCCGAGGAGGTCGCCGCGCTCATCGCGATGCTGGCCTCCGACCGCCTCGGCAACGTCACCGGCAGCAACTTCGTGATCGACGGCGGCATGGTCAAGAACATCTGAGCAGCCGGGCGCCTGTCTACGAGACCTCGGACCTGATCGCCTCGAGCTCGTGCTCGAGCTCGGCCAGCTCGCGACCGCCCGCCATCAGGCGTACGAGCTCGGTCTGGTCGATCTCGCCCTTCTGGAACGTCCCGATGCTCTGGCCGCGGTTCAGCACGACGAAGCGGTCGCCGACGGGGTAGGCGTGGTGCGGGTTGTGCGTGATGAAGATGACGCCGACGCCTCGCTCGCGGGCCTGCAGGATGTACTTCAGGACGACACCGGCCTGCTTGACGCCGAGCGCCGACGTCGGCTCGTCGAGGATCAGCACGCGGGCGCCGAAGTAGACGGCCCGTGCGATCGCGACGGACTGCCGCTCGCCGCCCGAGAGCGTCCCGACGGCCTGGTCGGGGTCGCGGATGTCGATGCCCATCTGCCGCAGCTCGGTCCGGACGATCGCCCTGGCCTTCGCGACGTCGAACACCTGGAACGGCCCGCGTCCCTTCGTCGGCTCGGCGCCGAGGAAGAAGTTCCGCCAGATCGACATCAGCGGCACCATCGCGAGATCCTGGTACACCGTGGCGATGCCGAGGTCGCGCGCCTCCCTCGGCGAGTGGAACGTCACCTCCTCGCCGTCGACGAGGAGTCGGCCCTCGTCGGGCCGGTGGGCGCCCGAGAGGATCTTGATGAAGCTCGACTTGCCGGCGCCGTTGTCACCGAGCACGCAGGTGACCTGGCCGGCGTCGACGTGCGTCGTGATGTCCTTCAGCGCCACGACGTTGCCGTAGTACTTGCAGATCGCCTCGGTCTCGAGCAGGTGAGGGGC
This sequence comes from uncultured Actinomycetes bacterium, assembly GCA_963717155.1. Taxonomy (GTDB): domain Bacteria; phylum Actinomycetota; class Thermoleophilia; order Gaiellales; family JALYLC01. The sequence goes on along the minus strand of OY970326.1, from coordinate 3,902,163 downwards.
GTCGCTCATCGTGACCTCGCATTCTGGGCGCGGGCGCGGATCGCTGCGTTGAGCATGACGGCGAGCATCAGGATCACGCCCTGGAAGGCGTACACCCAGTTGCTGTCCCACTGAGACAGGATGATCCCGATGGAGGCCATGCCGAGGATCGCCGCCCCGAACGCGGTCCCGATCACCGAGCCGTAGCCGCCCGTCAGGAGGCAGCCTCCGACCACGGCCGCGATGATGAAGATGAACTCGCGCCCCACACCCTCGTTCGCCTGGATCGAGCGCAGCTGGATCGCCGTGATGATCCCCAGCAGCGCGGCCGTCGTCGAGGTCATCATGAAGAGGGTGATCTTCGTGCGCGCGACGGGGACGCCGACGTTGCGCGCGGCTATCGCGTCGCCGCCGACGGCGAAGATCCAGTTGCCGAAACGCGTGCGCGCCAGCAGCAGCGCTCCCAGCACGGTGAGCGCGATCCACCAGAGCACCTTGACCTGGAAGTCGTACGGCGACCAGACCGTCGCGGCGAAGAACGGGCGCGCCGAGTCGAAGCCCGAGGCGCTGTCGATACCGCTGATGTTGACGGTGCCCGTCAGCTTCAGCGTGCCGCCGGCGTTCACGCCCTGGAGGATGAAGAACGTCCCCAGGGTCACGATGAAGCTCGGCAGCCGTGTCCGCACGACGGTGTAGCCGTTGATGAAGCCGATCGCCATCCCGAACAGCAGCACGACCGCGATCGCGGGCCAGATGTTGAAGCCCTCGCGCGTCGTCAGCACGCCGAGCAGCAGACCCGAGCTGCCGATCATCACGCCGGCCGAGAGGTCGAACTCACCCCCGATCATCAGGAGCGCGACCGGGACCGCGACGATCCCGTACTGGGCGGCCTGGTCGGTCCACTGGCTCGCGATCCCGAGATCGGTCAGCCAGCCCGATCCCCGCGCCGTCCATGCGAACAGGAAGTACACCGCGACCGCGCCGACGAGCGCACCCAGGTCGGGCCGCTTGGCGAGCGCCGCCAGCAGGTTGACGCGCGCGAGGCGTTCGTCTGGCTCGGGCCGGACGGCGACGTCGGTCATCGGTCGAGGCTCCTTCCCGCCGGGTGGGCGGCGTCAGCGCCGCCCACCCCGCTGAACGTCAGCGCGTGCCCTTCGCCGCGAGCGCCGCGACCTTGGCCGCGTTCCCCTTGTTGATGATGCCCGGCCCGGTGAGGACGGGCTTGCCGCCGCCGACCGTGTTGAGGTTGTTCACGAACAGCACCGCGAACACGACTGGCAGGTAGCCCTGCAGGTACTGCTGCTGGTCGATCGCGAACAGCATCTTCCCGGCCTTGAGGTTCTTGATCACGTCGGCGCTCACATCGAACGTGCCCACCTTCGTCCCGGCCGGCGCGGCGCCGAGGGCCGGCACCGTCACATCGGGGTCGAGGCCGAGCAGCGCGTCGGTGCTCTTGTTGGCCGTGAAGTAGGCCTTGACCTTGGCCACCGTGCCGGGGATGTCGGCCTTGGCGTTCGGGATCAAGAGCGTCTTGGTCGTGCCCTTGAACGTCGACTTGACCCCGGCGGCGCGATCCGTGAGCCCCGAGTTGCTGGCCTCGTGGATGATCACGACGACTTCCTTGGCCCCGGCCTGGTTGAACTGCTTGCCGGCGCCCTGGCCCGCGATCTTCTCGTCCTGGCCGACGTGCACGTCGTACGTCGGCAGGCTGTCGAATGCGCCCTCACCCGAGTTCACCGTGATGATCTCGATACCGGCCTTCGACGCCTTCGAGAGCGGATCCTTGAGTGCGCTCGCGTCGGGCACCGAGGTCGCGATCACGTTCGCCTTCGCAGCGATCGCGGCGCTGATGCCGGATACCTGCTTCGACACGTCGTTGTTGGCGTAGACCTGCGTGACGTTCACACCACGGGCCTTGAGGTCCTTCGCGGCCTGGTCGACGCCGTTCTTGAACACGGACCAGAAGGAGCCCGTGTCGCCGTGCGTCACGACGGCGATCTTGGTCGTCGCACCCGCGCTGCCCGCTGCGAAAGCCTCGCCCTGCGCGCCGAATGCCGTCAGGCCGGCCGCGAGCAGTCCCCCCTTGACGATCAGGCCACGCCGGGAGAGCCCTCCCATTTCCTCGTTCGTCTCGTGCGCTTCGCCTTCGATTCCCATGCCCGTCTCCTTTGTCGGGTTGCCGGTGGCTGTCTCAGCCGGCGGTGGCTGAGGCGCGAGCGATCTCCTCGATCGCGATCGGCCGACGCTCCGCGCGCGAGCGATCGGCTGCCAGTGCGACCTGCATCGCTGCGCGGGCCTCCGCCAGCGAGCAGGGTGTCCGGGCTGTGCTGCGGACGGTAGCGACGAACGCCGCTAGCTCGGTGCGGTAGGCCTGTCCGAAGCGGTCCATGAAGTCGCGGTAGCCCGCACCGTGCGCCTTCGGGGCGCCGGGCTCGACCGAGTGGATCGGGCTCCGCTCGTCGAGCCCGACGGCGATGCTGTCGGCGGTGCCGAAGCCCTCGAGTCGGACGTCGTAGCCGAGGGGGTCATGGCGGGCGCCCGAGAGGATCGCGAGCGCCCCGCCGCTCAGGCGGAGCACGGCGACCGCGACGTCGACATCGCCGTGATCCGAGAACCACGGGCTCTCGCGCACAGCCCCGTCTGCGTAGACCTCGACCACCTCCTCTCCTGTTACGAACCGGATGGCGTCGAAGTCGTGGATGTGGAGATCGCGGAAGATGCCGCCCGACGCGGCGATGTAGGCAGCGGGCGGCGGAGTCGGGTCGTGGGTGGCCAGCCGCAGCGCGAGGAGCTTGCCGAGCGTGCCGCGGGCGACGTGATCGGCGGCGGCGCGATAGCCGGCGTCGAAGCGTCGCTGGAACCCGACCTGCACGAGGATCCCCGCCCGTTCGACCTCGCCGGTCACGGCGTCGAGCGTCTCGAGATCGAGCGCGACGGGCTTCTCGCAGAAGGCCGGCAGGCCGGCTCGAGCCGCCACCAGCAGGAGCGAGCCGTGCGAGGGCGTCGGCGTGGCGATCACGAGGGCATCGACGCCGGTGGCGACGAGCGCTTCCGGGGTCGCGACGGCCTCGACGCCGAGGGCGGCCGCGAGCTCGCCGGCGCGGGCCTCGTCGGCGTCGCACAGCGTCAGCGCACGGACGCCGGGCAGGCTCGCGAGCGTTCTCGCGTGGAAGGCGCCGATGCGTCCGACACCGATCAGTCCGACGTGAAGAGGTTCGCGAAGCGGCTGTGGCGAGGGGGAGCTCACGAGTAGGCGCTTACTACAGTAAGCGCGTTGTCGCGGATCAGCCCTTCGTCCGACTGCGGTAGCGCATGAGCATCAGCGGCGCCGCCACTGCGATCAGCGCGAAGCACCACGCGAAGCCGCTCAACACGGGGTGCTCGAGCGGCCACGACGGATGGTCAGGCGTCGCCACGGGATTCCCGAACAGTGTGCGGGTGGCCCCTGCGACGGCGCTGATCGGGTTGTACGAGGCGAACTCGCGAAGCACCGTCGGCAGGCCGTCGAGCGGCACGAACGTGCTCGCCAGGAACGTGAGCGGGAAGACGATGACGAAGACCACGCCCTGCGCCGAGTCCGGCGAGCGCACGATGATGCCGAGGAGGGTGCCGATCAGCAGCATCGCGAAGGCGAACAACAGCAGGAGCGCGAAACCGGCGAGCGCCTGCGGCAGGTCGGTGTGGATGCGCCACCCGACGACCAGGCCGCTGAGGCACAGCACGACGATGCCGAGCGTGATCGACGCCATCTCCGCGAGCAGGTGCCCGATCAGGTAGGCCGATCGGGCCATCGGCAGTGAGCGGAAGCGGTCGACGATCCCCTCGTCGAGGTCCGTCGCGATCGATGTCGCGGGCCCCATGATCCCGAAGGCGAGCGTCTGTATCAGCACGCCGGCGATGATGTACTCGCGGTAGCTGCCTCCCGGTACGTGGATAACGCCGCCGAAGACGTAGGCGAAGAGCAGCACGAACATCACCGGCTGCAACGTCACGTCGAGCAGCTTCTCGGGGATCTGTCGGACGTGCTCGAGGTTGCGGCGGGCGAGCGCGAGGCTGTCGAGCAGCAGGTCGCGGGCGCGGTTCGCAGGCCGAGGATCGAGCGCAGGGGCGGCGAGGCGTGCGGTCATGGCGTTGCGGCCTCCAGGATCGAGGGGGCGGTGGTGATGGCGAGGAAGACGTCGTCGAGCGTCGCCTCGCGGCGGTGGACATCGACCGCGTCGACCCCGGCGGCGTCGAGCGCTCGCACGACCTCGATCAGTCGCGTGCCCGGCCGGGTCGAGATCGTGACCTGTCGCTCGTCGGGATCCTCGCTCGCGGCGCCGTCTCCGAACCGCGCGAGCGTCCCGGCCGCGGTCGCGAGATCGCCGGCGTGCTCGACGGTGACGACGATGCGCTCGTCGCCGATGCGGGCCTTGAGCTGGGCCGGGGAGCCGGCCGCCGCGACGCGCCCGTGGTCGAGCAGCACGATCTGGTCGGCGAGGCGGTCCGCCTCCTCGAGGTACTGGGTCGTGAGCACGACGGTGGTGCCCTCGCGGACGAGATCGCGGAGGAGCCCCCACAGGTCGTTGCGGCTCTGCGGATCGAGCCCGGTGGTGGGCTCGTCGAGGAACAGCACCGGTGGCGAGGCGACCAGGCCCGCGGCCAGATCGAGACGCCGGCGCATGCCGCCCGAGAACGTGCGCACGAGCCGGTCGGCCACGTCGTCGAGCCGGAGCTGCGCGAGCAGCTCCTCGGTCCGTCGGCGGGCCACCGCGCGCGGAAGGTGGTACAGGCGCCCGACGAGCTGCAGGTTCGCACGCGCCGTCAGCAGGCCGTCGACCGTCGCGCTCTGACCCGTCAGGCCGATGCGCGCACGCACCTGGCCGGGCGAGGACACGGGATCGAAGCCGGCGACGAGCGCGCCGCCCGATGTGGGCTGGGCGAGCGTCGTGAGGATGCGGATGGCCGTCGTCTTGCCCGCGCCGTTATGGCCGAGCAGGCCGAGGACGCTGCCCGCGGCCGCGTGGAAGCTCACCTCGTCAAGGGCGACGACATCGCCGTAGCGCTTACCGAGACGGTCGGCGTAGACGCCGAGATCCCGCTCTTTCGTACTCGGTACGTTATTCCCGTACAACATACGACTAACTCTATCGGTACAGTGTACGAATGTCAAAGAGCCATGACGCGCCGATCTGGGCGCGCCCCGAGCCCGGTGCCCGCCGTCCGCGCCACACGCGCGATCAGATCGCGGCCGTCGCGCTCGAGATCGCCGACCGGGAGGGTATCGAGGCCGTCTCGATGCGTCGGGTCGCCATCGAGCTGGGCGCGGGGACGATGACGCTCTACCACTACGTCCGCAACAAGGACGAGCTCATCGACCTCATGGACGACGCGATCATGGCCCAGGTGCTCGTTCCGGAGGCCGAGCTCCCCACCGACTGGCGCGAGGCGCTCGGCGAGCTCGCGAGGCGTTCGCGGGATGCGCTCGTGCGGCATCCCTGGGCGCTCGAGGGGTTGCGGGGTGCCCGCGGCGGCCCGAACGGCATGCGTCACTTCGAGCAGACGCTCGCAGCGGTCGCGTCGCTCGACATCGAGCTCGCCGACAAGCTGGAGCTCGTCTGCGCCGTCGACGACTACGTCTTCGGCTATGTCCTGCGCGCCGACCTGGAGGCGACGCAGAAACCTAGAGACGAGGAGTTCAACGAGCAGGTCCTCCCCTTCTACGAGGCGCAGCTCGAGACCGGGGACTATCCGAACATCTCGAAGCTGTTCGAGGGTCGCGACGCCGCGAGCGGCTTCAACCTCGTGGTCGGCGTGTTCCGCGACGAGGGTCGCTTCGAGCGAGGCCTCGAGCGTCTGCTCGACGGTCTCGAGGCCGCGCTTCCCCGGCTGCGCTGAGCAGCAGCCAGTTCTGTGATCCGGGACGCAGGCGACACGGAGTGCACACGTGGATCAACTTACGTTGCCGCCATGGACGACCTCCCGATGGAGCTCCCGCCCGATCCCGCCGACGCGCTGGCGGCCGTCGTCGCGCTGCGGCGCCTGGCGGATCGCATCGAGGACGCCGAGGTGGAGCGCGCGCTACGAGAGGGCTGGACCTGGTCGCAGGTGGCCGAGGCGCTGGGCGTGACGCGCCAGGCCGTGCACAAGAAGCACGCGCGGCGGCTCGCGGACGCCGGTCGCGACGACCCGGGACGTTGATGTTCGACCGCCCCGACGCCGACACGCGCACGGCGGTCGTGGACGCCGCCCGCGAGGAGGCGCTTGCCTTCGGCTCGGCGACGATCGAGGCGGAGCACCTCCTCCTCGCACTTGCCGGCGACGAGGACAGCCCGACGGGCCGCCTGCTCGCCGACTCCGGGCTCGCTCGCGACGGCGTGCTCGCGGCGCTCGAGCGCGAGAGCGAGCGGAGCCTTGCAGCGGTCGGCGTCGACATCCGCGACTACGCCCCGAGCAGCGCCCCCTCGAGCCCACGCCTCCGGCCACGGCTGGCCGCCTCGTCCAGGCGCGCGCTCGAGTGGGCGCTGCGCACCGCGATCGCGCGGAACGATCGTCGCCTCAGGACACCGCACCTCCTGCTCGGGATCCTGCGCGCCGACATCGGAACCGTGCCGCGCGCCCTCGCACTCGTCGACGTCGATCGGCTCGAGCTCTCGAGACGCGCCGAGCAGTTGCTGGACTAGCTTGCATTCGCGACCGACTATGGTCGCCGGATGCGCGTCGAAGTGCGAATGCCGAACCTCGGCAGCGACATGGACTCGGGCAAGGTGGTCGCCTGGCTGAAGCAGGTCGGCGACGTGGTTGCCCGCGGCGAGGTGATCGCCGAGATCGAGACCGACAAGACGACCATCGAGATGGAGTCGCTCGCCTCCGGGACGCTCGTGGAGATCGTCGCCGCTGTCGGAAGCGAGCGTGCCGTCGGCGAGGTCATCGCGTATCTCGAGGGAGGCTGACGTGACCCCAGATGTCGCCACGCACGTCGACTGGTACCGCCGCATGCTCGAGATCCGGTTCTTCGAGGAGAAGGTCCAGGAGCTCTTCATGGAGGGCCTGATCGAGGGGACGACCCATCTCTGCCAGGGTCAGGAGGCGGTTGCGGTCGGCGCGATATCGGCGCTGCGGGACGACGACTACCTGACGATCACCTACCGCGGCCACGGGCACGCGCTGACGCGCGGCGTCCCCATGGAGTCGTGCTTCGCCGAGCTCATGGGCCGCTCGACCGGCTGCTGCAGAGGCGTCGGCGGCTCGATGCACTTCACCGATGTCGAGAAGGGGCTGCTCGGCGCGTTCGCGATCGTCGGCGCGGGCCTCCCCGTCGCGCTCGGCGCCGCGTACTCCGCGAAGCTCCAGGGCCTCGATCGCGTCGCGATGACGTTCTTCGGGGACGGCGCGACCAACATCGGGACGTTCCACGAGGCGATCAACATCGCTGCTGCGTGGAAGGTCGGCATCGTCTTCATCGTCGAGAACAACCTGTACGGCGAGTACACGCCGCTTCGCGACACGACGCCGCTCGACGACCTCGCCGAGCGGGCGAAGGCGTATGGCATCCCGGGCGTGATCGTGGACGGCCAGGACGTCGACGCGGTCCATGCGGCAGTCACCGAGGCAGTCGCCCGGGCGCGCGCCGGCGAGGGGCCGTCGCTCCTCGAGATGAAGACGTACCGCTTTCGCGGCCACTCGCGCACCGATCCGGCCAGGTACCGCGCCGAGGGCGAGCTTGCGCGTTGGCAGGAGCGCGATCCGATCACGCTCCTCGGGGCCCGCTCGCGGCCGAGGGCGGCGCTGTCCGAGGAGGCGCAGGCAGCGCTCCGCGTCGAGATACAGCAGCTCGTCGACGACACTGCCGACCGCGCCAAGCAGGCGCCGGTGCCGACCATCGAGGAGATCCGCAGCTATGTCTACGCAGGTTGAGCCCGCGCCGGTCGCTGCCGGCGACGCGGTGGAGATGACCTGCCGCGAGGCGGTGAACGCCGCGCTCGAGGACGAGATGGCGGCCGATCCGACGATCTACCTGCTGGGCGAGGACGTCGCCAACGAGGGTGGGGTCTTCAAGACCAACGGCGGCCTGCCGGAGCAGTTTCCGGGTCGCGTCATGAACACGCCGATCTGCGAGAACACCTTCGTCGGCATGGCGATCGGCATGTCGGTCACCGGCCTCCGCCCGATCGTCGAGATCATGTTCTCGGACTTCCTGCCGACCGCCGGCGACGCGATCATCGAGGAGCTGCCGAAGTTCCGCTTCATGACTGGCGGCCAGTGCAACCTCCCCGTCACGGTCCGCTCGATCGGGGGCGGGACGGGCCGCTTCGGGACGCAGCACTCCGCGACCGGCGAGTCGTGGTTCATGGCCTTCCCCGGTCTGCTCGTGGCGACCGCCGGCACGCCGGCCGGCGCGTACGGCGTCCTTCGCGCGGCGATCCGACACGACGATCCCGTCCTGTTCTTCGAGCACAAGGGCCTGTACGGGCGCAAGGGCCCGGTCAGCCGCGGCGACGCCGGGATCGCCGAGATCGGCGAGGGCGCGATCGTTCGTGCGGGAGCCGACGTCACGATCGTCGCGACGCTGCTGATGGTCGACCGCGCGCTCCGAGCCGCCGACGAGCTCGCGGCGCAGGGGATCGACGCCGAGGTCATCGACCTGCGCTGGCTGCGCCCCCTCGACCTGCCGCTCGTCCGCGCGTCGGTCGAGAAGACCGGCCGGCTCGTGATCGCCGAGGAGCAGGTGCACGCCGGCGGCTGGGGAGCGACGCTCATCTCGCGACTCACCATCGACGGTGTCCACCTGGCGGCTCCGCCGAGGGTCGTCGGTCTGCCGGAGGACGTGCTGATCCCCTACAGCCCCCAGCTCGAGGACGCGATCATCCCCGACGCCGCCGCGATCGCGCGAGCCGTGCGCTCGCTGCGCGCGTAGGCCGGATCAGCGAGGAGCTTCGACCGGATGCGTCGCGAGCGGTGTCACCTGCGCGTCGATCCACGGGAATGCGGGCAGCGAGCTGATCGCCTGGTGCAGCGCGTCCCCGTCGTCGGCCCGCCAGATCGCGGCGTTCGCCCGACGGCCTACGACGCGCCAGATCCGCACGATCGTACCCGCATCCTGCAGCTCCCGGCCCCGGACGAGCTCGCGCTCGAGCACGTCGGCGATCTGCTCCGACGGCATCTCGGGCGGGAAGTTCACCTGGATCTGCACGAGGAACTCCATGCACATGCGACCGTAGCGAAGGAGCCATCGTGACGCGCCTCCGCCGCTCGTGCCTCGCCGTTCCGGGCTCGAGCCCGAAGATGCTCGCGAAGGCCGCGACGCTTGCGGCGGACGAGGTGTTCATCGACCTCGAGGACGCGGTGACGCCGCTCGAGAAGAACGACGCGACGCGGCAGCAGGTCGTCGACGCGCTGCTCGCCCCTGGGTGGCGGACGGGAACGCGAGCCGTGCGCGTGAACGATGCGAGCACCCGCTGGTGCTTCCGCGACATCGCCTACGTGGTCGAGCGCGCTGCGGCGGGGCTCGACTGCATCATCCTCCCGAAGGTCGAGACCGCGGGCGACGTCCACTTCGCCGACCGGATGCTCTCGCAGCTCGAGCTGGAGCTCGGCGGCTCGCGCCGCATCGGCCTCGAGGTGCAGATCGAGAGTCCGCGCGGGCTCGTGAACATCGAGTCGATCGCCGCGGCCTCCGATCGCGTCGAGACGCTGATCTTCGGTCCCGGAGACTTCGCGGCCAGCGCGGGCATGCCCCAGCTCTCGGTCGGCGCAGCCGAGCCCGCGTACGGCGGCGACCAGTGGCACTACGTGCTCTCGCGCATCCTCACGACCGCGCGAGCCTTCGGGTTGCAGGCGATCGACGGGCCGTACGCCCAGATCCGCGATCCGGAGGGATTCCGCGTCGTCGCGCGACGCTCGCAGCTCCTCGGGTTCGACGGCAAGTGGGCGCTGCACCCGGATCAGATCGAGCTCTGCAACGAGATCTTCTCGCCGCCGCTCGAGGAGTACGAGCGAGCCGAGCGCATCCTCGACGCCTACGCGAGGGCGACCCGTGAGGACGGGCGGGGCGCGGTCGTGTTCGAGGGCGAGATGATCGACGAGGCGTCTCGGAAGATGGCCGAGCAGGTCGCCGCCCGCGGTCGTGCCGCGGGGCTGGGCGGCTAGGAGCCGAGTTGCACCTGCTGTTCCTCGACGAGAGCGGCAGGATCGAGCAGGGCGGTGTCTTCGCCCTGGGCGGCATCGTCGTGCGCGACGTCGACTGGCCGCAGCTCCGCCAGGTCTGGCAGGACACGCTGTCCGCGGCGGGCTGGCCACTCGACCGCGAGCTCAAGTGGCACGGGATCCGCACGGGGGAGGTCCCGCCGGCGCTCGCCGACGCGGTCTTCGCCGCGCTCGCGCGCGCACCGGTCACGGCGTACGTCACGCTGCTCGACCTCGAGCTCGGCCCGGTGAGCGCGCCCGAGTTCTTCCGTACGCCCGAGGACGTCTACGCGACCGGCCTCATGTTCCTCGCCGAGCGCTTCCACCACCTGCTCGACGCCGTCGACGACCTGGGACTGATCGTCGTCGACAGCCGGTTCCGCGAGGACGATCGACGTCTGCGGCGCTTCTTCTCCGACCTCACGAAGGACGGGAGCCCGTACATGCAGCTCCCGCGCATCGTCGAGGGGCTGTTCCTCGGCCCGAGCAACTACTCGATCGGGCTCCAGTGCGCCGACCTGATCGTGGCAATGACGGCGAATGCCGACCGCGGCCCCGGTCAGGGCCGCGGCTACATGCGGAGGCTCCTGCCTCGGTTCGCGGTCCACCCCGCGACCGGGGAGCTCGACGGGGTGGGCCTCAAGCGCTTCCCCGAGCAGGTCCCGCGCGAGCACGGGCGGAACCGCCTGTTCTGAGACCAATGCCCTGTCGGGCTAGGGGAGCGGAAGCGGCGTCCCGGCGAAGCTCGACAGGATCGTCCCGATGGCGCCGAGCGCCGGCTGGTAGCGGATGCCTGTCTCGTCGATGGTCAGGCTGCGTAGCGAGACGCGGACTCCGGGTGGCAGCGCTGCGAGCGCCAACCCTCCCGCGACCGCCGCCGAGGCGCTCGCGTTCACCTCGTCCGAGAGTGCCTGTCGAACCGGGGGCGCGAGGAGGTCGGTCAGGGTTCCAACAAGCGCCGTGAGGCCGGCGAGTGCACCTCCGATCGATGCCGAGATCGGCTGGCTGCCGCTCAGCGCGACGTCGAGCAGGTTCGCGCTCTGCGGATCGGCGGAGGGTGTGAAGACCGCACTGATGCTCACCGTGAACGGTGACTCGCCACCCACGAACCCGCCCACGATCGTACCCTGCCCCTGCAGCGTGACGACGCCCTGGGACAGAGCGAGGCCGAAGCCGCCGCATGTCAGCCCGAGTGGCGCCGGTGTGGGGTTGGAAGCGCTGAACGCCGGCACCTGGACGTTCAGCGGCTGGATCGTCGACGCCAGCGCGAAGAGCTCGGCGGCGGAGATGTGGATCGTCGGCCCGAGCACGATCTCGATGCGCGGGTTGGCGTCACCCGGCGCATCGACGAGCGCCCCCGAGCGAAAGTCGACGCCCGTGATGTCTGGCTGCCCCGTCGTCTGCACCGTCAGCGCGGCCTGTGCGGGAACAGGGCCCTGTAATCCGAATGCACCTGCCTGAACGGGAGCGACGTCGTGCGCGGCAGTCACGCCGCCCGTGATGTCCCAGAGCGTCACCGCCTGGGCGCCCGGGGCTGCCGCGCCGCTGACGTCGATGACGACGACCGTCCCGGTCACCGCTGCGCTGTGGGTCGCCACGCACTGGGCGAGCTCCGCCTGGGCAGCCGCGACCTGTTCGCGGAGCGAGCCGAGTTGCGCGAGCGCGGCCCACCCGGCCTGCCCGGTGAGTCCCTTCGACTGGGCGACGAGCGAGGTGTACTGCCCGCTGAGCCCCGTGACCTGAGCCTGGAGCGGTTGACACGCCGCGGGTACCGCGGGGACTGCCATCTCGGCGCGAAGCTACCTCCCGCCTCGCGCGCGTGCAAGGTGCGGTGCGACGGGCCCATGCTGCCGGCGTCGCCTCGACGACGCCGGCAGCATGGCGATTGTTCAGCCGGTCACGGTGAACGACTGCTCGAGGCTCGCCGCCGAGCTGTCGCCGGCGTAGACGTCGATCTCACCGGGCTCGACCACGAACTGACCTCGGTTGTCGTAGAAGCCGAAGTCGCTCTTGTCGAGGGTGAAGCTGACGGTCTGCGTGTCGCCGGGTGCCAGCGTCACGCGCTGGAATCCCCGCAGGCGACGAACCGGCTGCTCGATGCTCGCGACGGGGTCGTGGATGTACAGCTGCACCACGTCATCCCCGGCGCGGCTACCGGTGTTGGTCACGTCGACCGACGCCGTGACCTTGCCGTTCTCGGGCACGGTGCTCGTGTCGAGGCGGAGGTTGGTCACCGAGAACGTCGTGTAGCTCAGTCCGAAGCCGAACGCGTACAGCGGGTCGCACGAGGCGAGGTCGCGGTAGCGCGAGTTGTACTTCGACGTCACGTCGCACGGGCGCCCGGTCGGCTCGTGGTTGTAGTAGATCGGGATCTGGCCGAGGCTGCGCGGGAAGGAGACCGGGAGCTTGCCGCCCGGGTTGACCTTGCCGAACAGCACGTCGGCGACGGCGTTGCCGGCCTCGATGCCCGGGAACCAGGCCTCGAGGATCGCCGGCGAGGAGGCATCGACGTTCGCCAGCGTCAGCGGACGACCATTGAAGAGCACAACGACGAAGGGCTTGCCCGTCGCCTTGATCGCATCGATGAGCTGCTGCTGGTAGCCGGGAAGGTCGATCTCGCTGCGGGCGGCAGCCTCACCGCTCATGCCACGGCTCTCGCCGAGGGCGAGCACGACCTGGTCGGCGGCGTTCGCGGCGGCGACTGCCGCCGGGAACTCGTCGGTCGAGCCGCACTCGTCGGCCGGGGTGTTGTTCGGCGGGTCCTTGTCCAGGATCGTGCAGCCCTGGCTGAACGTCGTGTTCGGATCCTGCGCCTTGATCCCGTCGAAGACCGACACGGCGTCGGTGTCCTTGCCCTGACCCCACCACGGGCCGAGCATGTCGTGCTGGTCGTTGCCGAGCGGGCCGATGACTGCGACCGACTTGGTGGGATCGAGCGGGAGCGTCCCGCCGTCGTTCTTGAGCAGCACCATCGACCTGTCGGCAGCGGATCGTGCGGCTGCGCGATCGTCGGCCGTCACGAAGCTCGTCGGAGCGACGGCCTTCGCCTGGTCGACGTACGGATGGTCGAAGAGCCCGGCGCGGAACTTGACCCGGAGGATCCGGCGCACCGCGTCGTCGATCCGCGACATCTGGATCGCGTGCTGCGCGAGCAGCTCCGCGCCGTAGTCGCGGATGTTCGTGCTCACCATCTCCGAGTCGGTGCCCGCGTTCAGAGCGGCGGCAGCCGCGGCGGGTCCGTCAGCGGCGACGCCGTGCCCGCAGGGGCCGGTGTCCGGCGTCTTCGGCGGACATGCGCGGAGCTCGGACACGGCGGTGTAGTCGCTCTCGATGAAGCCGTCGAAGCCCCAATCGTGCTTGAGCGTCTGGGTCTCGAGCTCGTAGTTCGCGCACCCGGGCACGCCGCTGATTGCGTTGAACGAGCACATCACGGTGTCGGCTCCCGCGTCGATCGCGGCCTTGAACGGCGGCAGGTAGATGTTGTGCAGCCGCGACTCCGACATGTCCGTGGTGTTGTACTCCCGGCCGCCCTCGGGCTGACCGTACGCCGCGAAGTGCTTGATGCTCGTGACCACCTTGTCGGGCGCCGAGTAGTCGGTGCCCTGGGCGGCCTTGACCGAGGCGGCCGCGAAGACGGAGCCCAGGTACGGGTCCTCTCCGGCGCCCTCGGCGATTCGCCCCCAGCGCGGCTCGTGCGACACGTCGACCATCGGGCTGTAGATCTGCTTGATGCCCACGGTCGCGGTCTCACGAGCAGCCACGGTGTAGTCGGCGGTGGCCACCGACGGGTCGAAGCTGCTGGCGGCGGCCAGCGGGATCGGGAAGATCGTGCGGTAGCCGTGGATGGTGTCGTACGCGAACAGGATCGGGATGTGCAGCCGCGACTGCTCGACCGCGATGTGCTGGAAGTGGTCGATCTTCGCGGGATCGGTCAGGCTGAAGACCGAGCCGACGCCGGCCTTCGCGTCCGCGTCGGTGATCTGGCCGTCCGAGAGCAGCTGGAGCTGCTGCAGCTTCTCCGAGAGCGTCATCTGTCTCAGGAGGTTGTTGACCTTCCACTCGATGCCCTGCTTCTCAGCATGTCTCGTTCGCTGAAGTGCCCGCTCGTCGGTCGACCGCGAGCTTGCGGCAACCGCGCCTGCAACCACCAGGCCGAGGGCAGCAAGAACTGCCCCGACCGCGACACTACGTCGCCGAGGTTTCATGGTGCGTACCTCCCTTGTGAGCGCAGCCCAACGCCGCGCCCCGCCCTCGCGTCTTGCCCCGATGCACCTCGACTCAAACCCAGCCTTGACCGCCGTCGATCCGTTGGAGAAGATGAGGCCGAAGGGGGACGATGGCGGGCGACGACCGAGCTGCGAAGCGCGTCGCGCTGGTACGCGAGATCCTGGTCGGTGCGGCCGGCGCCTCGCTGGACATCGCAGGCGTGGCCGTGCTCGATGGTGTCTGGAGCGTCGTGAAGGCCGCGCTCGCTCCGATCACGACCCGGCTCTCGGCGCGCCTCGGCGGCGAGGACGTCACTGCCTCGAGAGAGCTCGCCGAGCGCGCTGCGCACGAGTTCGAGCGCGATCAGCTGCTTCAGGACGCGTTTCGGAGCGAGCTCGTCCTGGCGACCGACGCGCTGCTTCGACAGGGCGCCGGTATCGGCGGCAACGTCTCGTTCCTCTGCGATCTCGTCGCCGACAACACGCGCCGGCTGGATGAGATCGCCGGTGGCGTCCACGAGATAAAGGGGCAGCTCGACGCCGGCGTCTCGTTGAACCCGGAGGCCAGACGCGACCTTCTCGAGGAGTTCGAGAAGCTCCTGCAGCCGGTCCACGCGACCGAGACCTTCGCCGATGCGCAGCTACGCGACGCGCGTGAGCTGGCGTTCCCCGACGAGTCGCTCGCCGAGATCGCCGCGTCCGCCGAGCAGGCGCAGGTCGAGGCGCTGCGGCTTCTCGCCCACGGCGAGACAGAGGCGGCGCTGGCCTTGCTCGAGCCCGTGCGGCTGCTCGTCGCCGCGGCCCTGCGAGACGCGCCGACGAGCTTCCAGCTCAAGGTGCTGCTCGGGTACGTCTTCAAGGACGAGGCGCAGGCGACGGCCGACCCCGGCGAGCGCGACCGCTACCTCGAGCAGGCCGCGGATGTGTTCGCCCTCGTCGTGGCGGACGCGCCTCGAGACCCGGTGCTCGCTGCCGACTTTGCGAGCGCCGCCAACGGGCTCGGCAACGTGTTCGCCGAGCGTGGTGAATTCGATCGCGCGATCGCGCAGTACCGGATGGCGGTCGAGGTCGCGCCGAGCTATGCGTACGCGTGGCACGACCTGTTCGCCGCGCTCGACGCCCAGGCCGCCGGCGGCCACGTGGATCTCGACGCGATGCAGCAGGCCTACGCCAACCTCGAGCGCTCCGCCGGTCCGTACCCGAACCTCGATCCGCCCTACCTCGAGCAGCTGCATCAACGCCTGGAGCACTGGGCGGCGAACGCATAGGAGGACGCAAACCGCGCCGGATTCGCGCACGTATCTCTCTCTGGGCGTGGACCGGCGCTCGTCTACCGCGTCGGCTGGGTACGATCTACGAGGCGGACTTCCCGCATGGCTCCACCGGCTCGTCCAGGAAGGAGACTCCAGGTGACAAGACGGGCGACCGTCCCCTCGGATCGCCGACGCCGCGATGGCAGGTGCCTATGCTGACGGCGTCGTCCACGGGTTGGGTGTTCGGGATCGCCGTGGGTGTCGTGGTGATCGCCATCGCCGCCGTCCTCGTGATCGCGATCGTGCTGCTCGCGTTGAAGATCGCGCGCCAGGCTAAGACGGCTGAGCAGGCCGTCGAGGTCGTCCGCCAGCAGACGGCCGAGCTTCCCGGTATCGGGCAGATCAACGACTCCGGCGTCCGCATCCTGCACGCCGCCCGATCCCTGCGGAAGGTGGCGGTCGGGAAATGACGGTCACCTTCGCGGCGATCTCGCCGCACACGTACTGGGTCATCGCGCTGAGCATCGGGCTCGTCGCCGCGCTGGTCGTCGCCGTCCTGCTGATCGTGCTCGTGGTGACCGTCGGCAGCATCGAGAAGTCCGTGAACGGGCTGCTCGAGGTCGCGGGCAAGGTCGCCGGCAACACCTCGAACATTCCCCAGCTCGAGGCGACGGCGCCGGTTCTCGGCCTGATCGTCGAGGAGGCCGTCGTCCAGGACGGCTACATGAACGCGCTGACCGACGGGTTCGGTGAAGCATGAGCAGCACGCACACGCTCGTGCTGCTGACGGTGGTGCTGGCGGTGGTCGTCATCGCCGTGCTGGCCGTCGCCCTGATCGAGGTGCGCCGCCGACTCGCGAGGATCTCGGACGGGCTCGCGACCCTGGCATCCGCGCTCGATGGCGTCGAAGAGCAGCATCTGCGCCCGCTCGAGGGCGCAGTCAAGGCGATCAACGCGCAGTTCGAGATCATTCTCGGTGCGCTTCCGGGGATCGCCAGGAAAGCGGCGGTCGTGGCCGAGAGGAGACCCCGATGACGCTCTGGTGGATCGGAGACATCCTGCTGCTCGTCGTGGTCCTGCCCGTCGTGCTGTACCTGCTACGCGGGGTGCTCGACGCTGCGAGAAGCATCGTTCCGAGCGTCCAGAAGATCGCTACCGTGGCGGCCGCCGGGTCGAATGACCTCGACGCGGTGCCGCTGCTCCTGACCACGCAGGATCAGGTGGCCCAGACGGTCGCCGGAGTCGCGAACTACGGCGGCTCCCTCGACGTCATCCTCGACGACGCGGAGGCGGAGGGCTGATGACACCCGTCTTCGCAATCATGGCGGTCGGCGTGGTCACCATCCTCGCGGTCGCGCTGATCGTCGCCGTCCTCGTCGTCTACCTCGTCTCGGTGATCCTCGAGCTCCGGAAGATCACGAGCGGCCTCGACGAGGTGATCGTCCACGTCGGCGAGATCGTGCAGAAGAGCGCGCCGGTCAACGAGGTCGTGACGTCGATCAACGAGCAGCTCGACGCCGGTGTCGACCTGCTCGAGGGCCTGCTCGTCAAGAAGGCCGGCATCACCGATGCGGTCGGTCTCGTCGAGGGCCTGTACCCGGGCGCCGCCGCAGCGGGGTTCAGGAACTTCCCGGAGAGCACGGAGATCGTGGCGCCTCGCATCGGAGAGGTCTACACGCGAGGAACGCTCACGCTCGCCCGGCTCGGCCGGGAGGCGCCGATCGCCGCGGGCAACCCCGCCGGTCCCGTCCTGAGGAACGTCGAGGGCGGCAGCCTCGCCGCGAGACGGCTGTATCCCGAGGTCCGCCAGACGATGCCGACGTCGCTCCCGCGGTCTCCGGTCATCGGCACCGACTCGCCGGTGCAGTACGAGCAGCGGGACGACATCGGTGCGCCGCGCAAGCGGCTTCCTCCCACCCCGGCGATCGATCAGGGCTGAGCGGTCGGTGCCGGTGCGCCGCTCACACAGATTGCCGACCTCACCCACCTAGACTGACCTGTCTGCCCGCGTGTGCAGACGTTTCTCCGGGTCCTGACGAAAGGAGCCCTGTTGCAGACCCCGGCGTCATTCGAGTACGAGCGCGCCACGAGCGTCGAAGGTGCGATCGCGTCGCTGCAGCGGCTCGGCTCGGACGCGCGCGTCATCGCGGGCGGACACAGCCTGCTTCCGATGATGAAGCTCCGTCTCGCGAACCCCGAGCACCTGATCGACATCAACGATCTGACCGAGCTCGCGTATATCCGCGAGCAGGGCGACGAGATCCGGATCGGGGCGCTCACGCGGCACGTGGACCTGCTGAAGTCGGAGCTGCTCGCGCGGCACCTTCCGCTGTTTCGCGACGCGGAGCACGTCATCGCCGACCCGGTCGTGCGCAATCGCGGCACGATCGGCGGCTCGCTGTGCCAGGCCGACGCGGCGGAGGACCTGTCGGCGGTCTGCTCGGCCGTCAAGGCGCGCGCGGTGATCCGGGGTGCCGGCGGCGAGCGCGTCGTCGCGATGGAGGACTTCCACGTCGGGCCCTACATGACCGCGGTGGGCGACGGCGAGCTGCTGACCGAGGTCCGGATCCCGCTCCGCCGGGGCGGGGGCAGCGCGCACGAGAAGGTCGAGCGCCGCGCCGGCGACTGGGCGATCGCCGCGGCCTCCGCGGCAGTCTGGATCGACGCCGGGCGGATCACCGACGTGGGCCTCGCGCTCAGCGCGGTCGGGCTCACCACGATCCACGTCACGCGCGCGGAGGAGCTTCTGCGCGGCAAGGCCCCCTCCGACGAGCTCTTCGCACAGGCGGGCGAGATCGCCTCGGCGGACTGCTCTCCGACTGCCGATGGCCGGGGGCCGGTCGACTACAAGCGCCACCTCGCCGGAGTTCTCACGACACGCGCCCTGCGGCGTGCGACGGCGCGCGCGCTCTCCCAGGAGGCCTGAGATGGACGTCTCGGTATCGATCAACGGCGAGACGGTCTCGCGCGACATCGAGCCGCGCCAGCTGCTCGTGCACTTCATCCGCGAGACTCCCGGCCTCACCGGGACGCACTGGGGTTGCGACACCTCCAACTGCGGCGCCTGCGTCGTGCTGATGGACGGCAAGCCCGTGAAGTCCTGTACGACCCTGGCCGTGATGTGCGAGGGGCACGAGATACGCACCGTCGAGTCGCTCGAGGTCGACGGCCGGCTGGACCCGGTCCAGATGGGCTTCCACGAGCGGCACGCGCTGCAGTGCGGGTTCTGCACGCCGGGGATGTTGATGACCGCCCGCGCGCTGCTGGACGAGAACCCGGATCCCACCGAGCAGGAGATCCGCGTTGCGATCTCGGGTGCCATCTGCCGCTGTACCGGGTACAAGAACATCGTGAGCGCCGTGCGCTGGGCAGCCGAGCACGAAGCCGCCGCGAGACAGGGAGTCTGAGCATGGCCATCGACGTCGAGAACCTCCCGAGCGCCGGATCCGAGCGCCCGATCGGCTTCGGCCGCCTGAAGCGCAAGGAGGACGCGCGCTTCATCCGCGGCAAGGGCACCTACCTCGACGACATCAAGCTCCCGGGCATGGTGTACGGAGCGCTCCTGCGAAGCCCGCTCGCGCACGCGCGCATCGTCTCGATCGACACCTCACGGGCGCTCGCCCACCCGAACGTCGCCGCCGTCGTCACCGCGAAGGATCTCGAGACGCTCGGCCTCGCCTGGATGCCGACGATCTCCTACGACACGCAGGCCGTGCTCGCCGGCGACAAGGTCCGCTTCCAGGGCCAGGAGGTCGCGTTCGTGATCGCGACCGACGAGTACTCGGCGAACGACGCGCTCGAGCTGATCGACGTCGAGTACGAGCCGCTGCCGGCGGTCGTGAACGCGCGCAAGGCGCTCGATCCCGAGGCGCCGCTGATCCGCGACGACAAGGCGGGGCAGCGCGACAACCTCGCGAGCCCGACCTGGGAGGCCGGCGACGAGGCCGCGACCGACAGGGCGTTCGCCGAGGCCGACACGATCGTCAAGCGCGACATCATCTATCCCCGCTGCCATCCGGCACCGCTCGAGACGTGCGGGATGATCGCCGACTTCAACCCGAAGACCGGCCAGCTCGACATCTACAACGGCAACCAGGCGCCGCACGCCCACCGCACGGTCTACGCGCACGTCGCCGGGCTCGCGGAGCACATGATCCGGATCATGTGCTCGGACATCGGCGGCGGCTTCGGCAACAAGGTGCCGGTCTATCCCGGTTACGTGTGCGCGATCGCGGGCTCGATCGTTGCTGGCGTGCCGGTCAAGTGGGTCGAGAACCGCTCCGAGAACCTGATGTCCACCGGGTTCGCCCGCGACTACATCATGCGCAGCGAGATGTGCGCGAAGGACGGCAAGATCACGGGCCTGCGAGTCGACGTGATCGCCGACCACGGCGCGTTCGACAGCACGGCGCAGCCGACGAAGTTCCCGGCGGGGTTCTTCCACATCGTGTGCGGGTCGTACGATCTCGAGGCGTCGCACGTGAAGGTCAAGGCCGTCTACACGAACAAGGCGCCGGGGGGTGTCGCGTACCGCTGCTCGTTCCGCATCACCGAGGCCGTCTACCTCGTGGAGCGCATGGTCGACGCGCTCGCGCTCGAGATGAAGGTCGACCCGATCGACCTGCGCATGCACAGCTTCATCGCGCCCGAGCAGTTCCCGTACGAGACGACGACCGGCTGGACGTACGACTCGGGCAACTACGCGAAGACGATGAAGGTCGCGATGGACATCGCCGGCTACGACGACCTGCGTCGCGAGCAGCGCGAGAAGCGCGCGCGCGGTGAGCTCATGGGCATCGGCGTCTCGTTCTTCACCGAGGGCGTCGGCGCCGGGCCGCGCAAGCACATGGACATCCTCGGGCTCGCGATGAACGACGGCGCCGACCTGCGGGTGCATCCGTCGGGCAAGGCGGTCGTCAGCATCAGCGCGCAGACGCAGGGCCAGGGCCACGAGACCACCTTCGCGCAGATCGTCGCCGAGGAGCTCGGCATCCCACCGGAGGACGTCGAGGTACGGCACGGCGACACCGACAGGTCGCCGTACGGCCTCGGCACGTACGGCAGCCGTTCGACACCGGTCTCGGGTGCGGCAGTCGCGGTCGTCTCGCGCAAGGTGCGCGACAAGGCGCGCCTGATCGCGGCGACCATGCTCGAGACGCGGCCGGATGACCTTGCCTGGGAGAAGGGCCGCTGGTACGTCAAGGGCGACCCGGAGAAGGGCGCGCTGATCGAGGACATCGCGCTGCGCGCGTACAGCGGCGAGCCGATGCCGGAGGGCATGGAGGGCGGGCTCGATGCGCAGGTCATCTACGACCCGCCGAACCTGACCTACCCCTACGGCGCCTACATCGCGGTCGTCGACATCGACCCGGACACCGCGCAGGTGACTGTCCGGCGCTTCATCGCAGTCGACGACTGCGGCGTGCGCATCAACCCGATGATCGTCGACGGCCAGATCCACGGCGGGCTCGCCGAGGGCATCGGCATCGCGCTGATGGAGCTCATCAGCTTCGACGAGGAGGGGAACTGCCTCAACTCGTCGTTCATGGACTACCTGATCCCGACCGCGCTCGAGTGTCCCGACTTCGAGCTCGGCGAGACCGTGACGCCGTGCCCCCACCACCCGCTCGGCGCCAAGGGCGTCGGCGAGTCGCCGAACGTCGGGTCGCCGCCTGCGATCGTCAACGCCGTGATCGACGCGCTGTACGAGACCCACGGCGTCGACCACATCGACATGCCCTGCAACCCGGCTCGCGTCTGGGCAGCGATGCAGGGGCGTCCGGAGCCGCCGCAGTGATCGAGGTACATGGGTGAGGTGACGGGCGAGGCGGCTGGCGAGATCCGCCAGCTCGTGCCCGACATCGAGACGCTCGCCCGGCGTCTCGCCGATGTGGACTACCTGGTCGACGAGGGTCTTGCGACGTCCATGTTCCTGAGCCTTCGCCTGCCGCAGCCGCTGCTGCTCGAGGGCGAGGCGGGCGTCGGCAAGACCGAGGCTGCGAAGTCGCTGGCGCTCGTGCTGAACACACCGCTGGTCCGCCTGCAGTGCTACGAGGGAATCGACGCGGCGGAGGCGCTGTACGAGTGGAACTATCCGCGCCAACTCCTCAGCATCCGCCTCGCGGACTCGCGGGGGACGGCGCTCGGCGAGGAGGAGCTGTTCGGTCCGGACTACCTCATCCGGCGCCCGCTCCTGCGCGCGCTCGAGCACCCCGGCCCGCGGCCCGCGGTGCTCTTGATCGACGAGATCGACCGGGCCGACGACGACTTCGAGGCGTTCCTGCTCGAGCTGCTGGCCGAGGCGAGCGTGACGATTCCCGAGATCGGCACGATCCGCGCCACGCATCCGCCGATCATCGTGCTGACGTCGAACAGGACTCGTGACCTGCACGACGCCGTCAAGCGCCGCTGCCTGTACCACGAGATCTCGTATCCGAGCCCGCAGCGCGAGGTCGAGATCGTGCGCCGCCGCGTCAAGGGCGCGTCGGAGACGCTGGCCGTCCAGGTCGCGAACGCCGTGTCCCGCATGCGCGAGAGCGACGTGCAGAAGCCCCCGGGCGTGGCCGAGGCGATCGACTGGCTGGCGGCGCTGAGCCTGCTCGGCGTCGAGAAGCTGGACGCGGCGGCGATCGATCGGACACTCGGGTCGGTGTTGAAGTACAGCGAGGACCAGGAGGTGGTTCGCGCGGCTGGCCTCGAGCAGCTCGTGCGCGCCGGTGACTGAAGCCGCCGTGTTCGGGGTCGAGACGATCCACCTCGACCTCCCTCCGCTCGCGGGCGCACTGAGCCGGCGGCTGCACGAGGCCGGACTGCCGGTGACACCTGCACGCGCGGCGGACTTCGCGCGGTCGCTCACGCTCGTGCGGCCGATCACACGGAGGCGCCTGTACTGGACCGCCCGCGCCGTCTTCGTGTCCGATCCGGCACAGGTGAGGGTCTTCGACGAGGTGTTCCTCGCGGTCTTCGGGAGTCGAGACGACCGTGAGGACTTCGAGCCAGAGGACGTGCGGACCGCCGGCGCTCCGCCCGACGAGCGCCCGAGGTCGGAGCACAGGACATCGCTCCGCGACCGGGACGAGGCGGATCCGCGCGCGACGGTGTCGTCCTCACCCCCGGGCACCGCGGACGACGACGACGATCTCGCGGAGGTCGAGGTGCCGCTGACCCTCGCGAGCGACGAGGAGCTGCTCGGGCACAGGAGCTTCGACACGCTCGAGCCGCACGAGCTCGCGCAGCTCTACCGCCTGATGTCGCGCCTCGAGCTGGCCACGCCGCGTCGGCGGACCCGCCGCTACGAGAAGGGCCGCCACGGCGAGCGGATCGACATGCGGCGCACGCTGCGCGGCAGCCTGCGGACGGGTGGCGACCCGATCCGGCTCGCGCGTCGCCGTCGCCGCGTCGCCCGTCGCCGGCTCGTGATGCTGTCCGACATCTCCGGCTCGATGGAGCCGTACGCGCGCGCCTACCTGCAGTTCCTGACGTGCGCCACCGAGCGCCGGCCCGAGGGCGGAGGCGTTCGTGTTCGCGACGCGCCTGACTCGACTGACCCGTGCGCTCGCGTCCCGCAATCCGGAGCGTGCGATCCAGCGCGCCGCCGCCGCCGCGCCCGACTGGTCGAGCGGCACGCGGATCGGCGATGCGCTGCGCGAGTTCAACGACCGGCACGGTCGCCGCGGCATGGCGCGCGGCGCCGTGGTCGTGATCATCTCCGACGGCTGGGAGCGCGGCGACCCGAAGCTCGTAGCGCGCGAGATGGCGCGCCTCGCGCGCCTCGCCTACCGGATCGTGTGGGTCAACCCGCGCGTCAGCGCCTCGGCCTTCTCGGTGCAGGCGGGCGGCATGCGGGCCGCGCTGCCGTACTGCGACGCGCTCGTCAGCGGGCACAGCTTCGAGGCGCTCGGCGAGGTCGTGGACGCGATCGCGGCGGAGTCGTACGTCGGCGTCGAGACGCCGGCCGCACACTGGCTGCCGCCCCGCGTCGCCGAGCTCGCGGAGGATGAGCCGTGGGCGAGCGCGACGCCCGTCCCCGGCAGCTCGGTCGGGATGCCGAGCGGCCACGGCCCGAGCCGGGGCAACACCACCGCGGGCTGGGTGACCGATGAGTGACAGCGCCGATCAAGATCTGCATCTACCCGGGCTGCGAGCGGCCCGCGGTGCCTCCGCATCCGCTGGGCGGACCGCAGCCCGCGTTCTGCGACCTCGAGGAGCACAACGCGCTGACCGCCCACCAGGAGCGCCAGCGCCTCGCGACAGAGCATGCGGCCGACGTGCGCGAGCGTGAGCGATGATCGAACACAGGAGGAGCTGCGATGGCTGACGAGGCGTACCGCGCGGTCTTTCTACGCGTGCATCCGACGGGAAAGATGGTGTTGAGCCTGACGACCGAGTCCGACGGGAACGAGTCGCAGTACGCACAGCTCGTCGCCCGCGAGCTCGGCGTCCCCGCGCTCGACGTCAAGGTCGTGCCCGCGGACACCGACCGGTTCGGTGTCGGTCACGGGTACAACACGAGCCCGTCCGATGGCGCCCCTGCGGCGATCGTCAGCGCGACCGAGAAGATCCGGGCGAAGGGGCAGCTGCTTGCGGGCATGGCGCTGGAGGCTCCGCCCGAGACGCTCAGGTGGGTCAACGGTGCGTGGGTGGCGGGGGAGAACGATCCCACGCAGGTGAAGACCCTCGAGGACGTCGCCCTGTACGCGCACGGCACCGGCGCCCTGCCCCCGGGCGTCGAGGGCGGACTCGACGCCCAGACGGTCTACTCCGGGTGATCAGCTCGCCGGCAGGCCGGCGTCGAGCGCGATCTCGACCTCGTCGGCGACCTTCAGTGCTCCGAACAGGGCCGAGTACGGCTTGATTCCCCAGTCGCTCTGCGTGATGACGGTGCTGCCGCTGAGCCTGTCCCCATCGACGATGACGTCGAACGCGATGGGTCGCGTGGTCCCGACGAGCGTCAGCTCGCCCTGGACCCTGATCCGGCTGCCATCGGCCGCCGCCGACGTCGAGCGAAACGCGATGCCCTGCCGGAGCAGGACCTCGTCGTCGATCGTCTGCCGGATGTTGTCCCTGTCGCCGTCATCCAGCGCCTGCATTCCTCCCGTCCCCTCGAGCACGCGGAGCGACGTGGGGTCGGCGTCGAGGGAGATGGCGATGCCGTCGCCGACCTCGAGGGTCGCGTTCCACGCGGTGACGCGGATCAGCAGATCGTGTCCGGCCTTCGCCGCGGCGCCCCTGCGCCCGGTTCGCACCGAGAGCGTGCCGGTCTCCGGTCCCAGCTCGTGCGTGCCCGGCGAGAGCATTCGCGGAGTCTATAGTCGTCGCCCGTTTCCGAGGAGAACCGAACATGGCCGTTGAGCTCGATCACTCGTTCTCGACCACCAGGCCGATCGACGAGAGCTTCGCGACGATCCTCGACCTCGAGCGCATCGTGCCGTGCGTCGAGGGCGGCAGCGTCATCGAGGCGACCAGCCCGACGTCGGTCAAGGCCGAGATCAAGGTCAAGATGGGCGCGATGTCGATGAAGTTCACCGGCACCGTCGAGATCGTCGAGCAGGACGCCGACGCGCATCGCATGGTGCTGAGCGTCAAGTCCCGCGAAGCGGGCGGCCAGGGCTACGCGAACGCCACCGTCACGTTCACGCTCAGCGACGGCGGAGGCGCCATCCACACCAACGCCCAGATCACGGGCAAGGCCGCGTCGATGGGCGAGGGCGTCGTGGCGGGTGTGCTGGATGCGCTGGTCGCGGACTTCGCCGGAAAGCTCTCGGCCCTCTAGTCCGATGGCCACGATCATCATGCGGCAGATACGCGAGGGAGAGGTGCCGTTCGATGGCGGCACGGCGCTGCAGGAGGATCCGGACCGGCCCGCGTTCCACGGCAACGGCCCGGATGACTACGTCTGCGTCGAGTGCGGCAACGTCCTGGCCGTCTCGATGAACCCCGAGCAGATGACGTACAAGGTGCGTGTGCGCTGTGGTCGCTGCCGGACCGTCAACGTTGCGATCACGGACGAGCCGGAACCCGGGTCGAAGTCAGCCCACGAGAAGCGCCACGAGCGCTGACCGTTGTCGGCGGTAGGCGGCCTCGCCGTCCCCGTCCACCGCTGCGACCCGGACGACGGGCGGATGGCCCATCGCGGGCGCGCCGAGGTCGAGGAGCGCATCGTGGTACGCCCGCTCCCGCTGCACGCCGCCGAACCCGAAGCCCTTCGCGGGTAGGCCGCGTGCGAGGCCGTCGGTGGTCGAGCACAGCTCCCGGCAGAGGCCCTCGTACTCCTCGAGCGCAAACCCCAGCGGGGCGTCGTCTGCGTACAGCTCGAGGGACGTGAGCCGGAACGAGCTGAAGTGCGGCAGCTCGTCGACCGCGATCACGGTGCCGGTCGGTCCGTGGACCAGGTCGACGGGGAGCAGCAGGTTCTCGCGGGCCGCGAACAGCACCGAGACGTCCCCCTTCAGCCGGGCGTAGATCGCCGCGAGCTGCGCGAGGGCTGCGGACACGGGCCGCACGAGCCCGGGATCGCGCCGCGCCTTCGCGACGCGTTCGAGCCCGACGTGGCCCTGCTCGCACAGCCAGTCGAACGACCCGCTCGCCAGCTCGATCCCGTCGCCCGCGGCTGCCTCCGCGAAGGCCCGCTGTACGTCGCCAGGGACCATCAGGGACGCCGGATCGCGATCTCGCCGACCGAGGTGCGCGCACGCACGTCGACCGTCTCGGCCGATGGCTCGGGGGCCTCGGCTGCGTCGAGCATGTTATGGACTGTGCCGACCTTCGAGCTCGCGTCGAGCCAGGCGGCTGTGCCCTCGCGGATGCCGACCTCGACGTCGCCGAGCCGCGTCTCGAGGACGACCGAGCCGCGCACGACCTCGCCGAGCCGGACGTCGCCGTTGGAGGACTTGGCTACGATGCTCGCATTCGCGAGGTCGACGGCGATGTTGCCGTTGGCCGCGTTGACCCGGACGTCGCCGCCGGCGACGCCGATCCACGTGTCGCCGTTCGAGTTCTTGATGACCGCGCCGGCGTCGAGCGCCCGTATGCGCACGTCGCCCGAACCGGTCGTGATCTCGGCGTGCCCGGTTGCGTGCTCCACGCTGATGTCGCCGATGCCGCTCTTCAGGTGCAGGGTCTCTGCCTGATCGAGTCGGATGTGGCCGAGAGCGGTCGTGATCCGACTCTCGCCGAGGCGGCCGTCGCAGCGGAAGTCCGCCACACCCCCGGTACCGCGTACGTGCGAGCCGGCCGGCAGTCCGACCGTCACCTCGATCGACCCGCCGTACTTCCTGCTCAGCCGGGGCGGCTTCGGCCCCTTGAGCAGCAGTCCCGTGCTCGCGTAGTCGACGCAGGTCAGTTCGGCGGCCTTGATGTCCTCATCGTTCGAGGGGTCGCTGGGGCGCACGTCGACGACGGTCGTGCCGTCGTTGGTGGCGCTGATCCGCACGTCGCCGACGGCGACATCGATGGTGGCGGTGATCGCTTCGGGGGTGTCGAAGGTAGTCATGGGACTGTGCTCCTGGTGTCGGGTTCGAAACGTTCTGGTTCGGAGGGCCAGGGCGCCGTCAGCGCACCCAGCCTGTGTAGGCCTGGCCGACGCGCCCGCTATGCGGCCCCGGCCGGCGCTCGTCGGGTGCGACGGCGGCGGCAACCACGCGAACGAGCCACGCGTTGACCGACAGCCGTTCGCGACCCGCCGCGAGCTCGACGCCGGCCTTGAGCTGCTCGGGGAGGCGAAGGTTGATACGTGCCGCCGCGCCCTCGTCCAGCTCCGGCGGCGCGGGCGCGCGGGCGCCGGCGTCCCGCTCGAGCGGCTCGTCGGAGGGCACCGCTGTGACGACGAACTCGGGCTCACCCGAGCGCAGACGCAGCTCGACCGAGCCGGGTGCCAGCTCGCGCGTGATCTCATCTGCGGCCGCCGAGAGCGCATCGAGCAGCATCAGCCGGGTCGCCGATTCCAGCGGAGCCGTCAGGCGCTCGGCGAGCGCACGAGCGTCCTCGCCGCCCGCGTCGGCGGCCACGGAGAGCTGGCGGTGGAGGTTCTCGACGTACGGCGTCAGGTTCATGGCGTCAGTATGACACCACTTTGGCACCATTTCAACATCGCGATGGCTCGGACGTCCTCCAGCGGTGGGCGGTACCGTGCCGCCGTGCGCATCGCGACGTGGAACGTCAACTCGGTCAAGCAGCGGCTGCCGCGGCTGCTGCCGTGGCTCGACGAGCGGCAGCCGGACGTCGTCTGCCTGCAGGAGACCAAGCTCGCCGACGACAAGTTCGCCGAGCTCCTCGACGCCGAGCTCGCAGACCGCGGCTACGCCGTCGCGGCGCACGGCGAGGCGGCGTGGAACGGCGTGGCGATCCTCTCGCGCGTCGGGCTGGACGACGTGGTCCCGGGACTGCCGGGCGGCCCCGGATTCCCGCATCCGGAGGCGCGCGCGGTGGCCGCGACGTGCGCGGGCGTCCGGGTCGTCTCGGTCTACGTGCCGAACGGCCGCACCCCGGACTCGGACCACTACCGCTACAAGCTCGCCTGGCTGGCCTCGCTACGCGACCTGCTCGCGGCCGGCGCCCGACGCGACGGTCGTGTGCGGCGACATGAACATCGCGCCGACCGATGAGGACGTCTTCGATCCCGACGCCTACGTCGGCCAGACCCACGTCACGAAGCCCGAGCGGGCGGCGCTGGCCTCCCTGCAGGAGCTCGGGTTCCACGATGTCGTGCGCGATCGCTGGCCCGACGAGCGCGTGTTCACCTACTGGGACTACCGGGCCGGCATGTTCCACCAGGACTGCGGGATGCGGATCGATCTCGTGCTCGCCACCGCCGCGGTCTCGGACCGCGTGCGGGCCGCCTGGGTGGACCGCCAGGCGCGGAAGGGCAAGGGGCCGAGCGATCACGCGCCGGTGATCGTCGATCTGGACGAGGCGCCGGACGGTGACATCGGCCCGGTCGTCCCGCCTCCGTCCGCGCCCGCCGCGCAGCGGGGCGCGAAGAAGCTGCCGCAGGCGCCGTAGGCGCGGCGGGCTCAATCCTTCGGGCGATCGCGATCGCGCGAGGGCTGGACGCGCTTCGGCTCCCCCGGCATCTTCGGGTAGTCCGGCGGGTACGGCATGTCAGCCTCGCCCTCGGTGGCGTCGCGCTCGTACATGTCGAGCAGCGGCTGCAGCGAGTGGCTGACGTCGTCGATCGCCGCGTGGCGATCGCCCACCTCGGCGAAGCGGGCCGGCATCGTCGCGACGGTGAAGTCCTCGGGAACGACCTCGGGGATCTCGTCCCACGTCAACGGCGCGGAGACGGGCGCTCCGGGCTTCGGCCGCACGCTGTAGGCGGACGCGATCGTGCGATCGCGGGCGTTCTGGTTGTAGTCGACGAAGATGCGCTCGCCGCGCTCCTCCTTCCACCACTTCGTCGTCACCTGGCCGGGCAGCCGCCGCTCGAGCTCGCGTCCGAACGCGATCGCTGCGTGGCGCATGTCGGTGAACGTCCAGCGGGGCTCGATCCTGACGTAGATGTGGATGCCGCGTCCGCCCGACGTCTTCGGGAACCCGGTGTAGCCGAGGTCGTCCAGCAGGACGCGAGCCTCGCCGGCAACGCGCACGGCGTCCGCGAAGTCGGTGCCTGGCTGGGGGTCGAGGTCGATGCGCAGCTCGTCGGGATGGTCGACGTCGTCGTCGCGCACCGGCCACGGATGGAAGGTGATGGTGCCCATCTGCGCCGCCCAGCCGACGACCGCGATCTCCGTCGGACGGATCTCGTCGGCGTGCCGGCCCGATGGGAAGGTGATCCGGGTCGTCTCGACGTAGTCGGGAGCTCCACGCGGGACGCGCTTCTGGAAGAAGGCATCGCCGCCGCCCTTCTCGCGGGTC
Organism: uncultured Actinomycetes bacterium; assembly: GCA_963717155.1. Classification (GTDB taxonomy): domain Bacteria; phylum Actinomycetota; class Thermoleophilia; order Gaiellales; family JALYLC01. The sequence goes on along the minus strand of OY970326.1, from coordinate 3,872,711 downwards.
GACAGGACGATGCCGGGGTGCACGCCTGCCGGCCATCGCTCGAGCGTCGTCGGCCGCCGCGCGAGGGCGCGCATGATCCCGTCCTCGACTGCGAGGTAGTACTCGACGACGTCGAGCTTGGTCACGGCGCCCGAGCGCTCGGTCGCCGGGAAGATCACGCGGTCCGGGTTGGTCACGCGCAGCTCGCGCCCCCCGGCATCGACGGTCGTGCTCTCGCTCGCGGTCATGGGGAAGTTCTACGTGAACGAGCGCTTGTCCGTGTCGCGGCCGTTCGACCCGCACGATGGAGCGATGAAGCGACACGGGTGGTGCGCACTCGCAGCTCTCCCGGTGTTGCTGGTATTCGCTTCCTCGGCACAGGCGGGAACGGCATCGATCGTGTTTCCCCCAGTTTCGGTGCAGGGCGAAGGCGAGACGATCATTCTGACCTACGCGCTCTCAGCCGGGCGGCGAAGAGGCACCCGAGCTAGACACCTAACCCTGCCTGCCGTCCCGGCGTAGTACCAGCGGACGCGGGTCTCGATGACGATGGCTGGTGCTGCAGTGCTGCCGCTGCGCACCGCCGCACTCACAGGACGGCAGCGTGCTCTACAACCAGCGCACCGACGCGTCGGTGCCTAGGGCGCCTCGCCTTATGCTCGGGTGCAAATCCGCCGATTTGGTATGTGGGCGAACACCCTCAACGCGAAGAAAGTAGGCCCAGTGGAGTGGTACCGAATCGCATACACAGCTCACTCGCTCGCGGGGGAGATCGTCTCGGGCACGGTGGACGTGCTCGCCGAGTCGTCCGAAGAGGCAGGCGCGTCGTGGTCCACGTGGCGAGCGATCCGCGCAGCCGTCCCCGCCTATGACTACTCGGCGGCGTGCGACATTCTCGGTGTCGAACTCGTGCCCGATGGCGAAGAGAGAGCGGTGGATCACGACCCGCGTGACTTCGACACCGCGGGCGAGGCGGGATTCGTCATCCGGCTGGCAGATACCGATCATACGAGCTCCGGGCTCGTCTGAAGGCTCGAGCTCCGTGCGGGGCTCGAAAGTGATTTCACACACTATCGCCGCCCGTTTCGCAAACCTGCTACAACCAACTCTGCATCTGCGCGGCTAGCGCGTCTCTAGCGGCGTCGACGAAGGGTTCGATCTGGTGCCGCTTCGACGGGACCGACATCGAGGCGAGAGGGCTGCGCGTCGAGCAGTCGGCCCGGCCGATGCCCTCGGCCGGTGGGCGTTCGGCGGACTGCCCCCCGGATCCGATGCGACCCCGACGCGGCGGCCATGAGCCGGCTGCTCCAAGCGGGGCCGTCGGTTGGAGCCGTTGGCACCAGGGCCCATGCGTCGACGCGAACGCTCGTCGTGAGCGATCTCCGGCTGTTCGCCGACGCTGTCGCGCACTCGCTTGCTTCTGCAGCGTCGTGTTCTCACGGCGAGGTCGACGGCGCCCTCGCTGAGACCAAGCCTGATGTCGCGGTCGTCGACCTTGCCGGTACCGCCGTCATCGCGACGCTGGCCACCGTCGCCCGGGCGGGTAGCGCGCGGCCGCCCAGGATCGTCGGACTGGTTCGCAACGGCGATCCCGGCATCGTCGTCGGAGCCGTCGGCTTCGGCGTTCGCGTCTTCATCGACGCCGATCAGTCGGTCGTCGATCTCGCCGGCGCCGTCGAGGCCGCTGCGTCCGGCGCGACGTTGTGCCCTCCATCAGTCGCGACGGTCATCTTCTCGCAGGTCGCTCGCGGAGATCAGGCAATCGATCCCGCGGAGGTCCTGTCTCCTCGCGAGCGCGAGGTAGCCCGGTATCTGGCGCTCGGCCTGTCCAACAAGGAGATCGCCTCCCGTCTCGTCATCGAACTGGCTACCGTCAAACACCATGTGCACGGTGTGCTCAGGAAACTCGGAGTGCGTCGTCGCGCGGAAGTTCCTGCGCTGTTCGGCGGACTGAACTCGGACCCCGGGAATGGATCGTGAATGATCCTTTCGGCTCATTGAACGGTGGTGGTGTGCCGGATTACCGTCCGTAACGGCCCACGGGCGCCGTCATTAGCGGCGACGCGACGGCCAACCATTCCAAGGCGCCTCTATAGCGTTGTGGGACTCGGGAGTTGGATTGAAACCGTGATCCTGCTGCGACGGGGCGACGATCCGAGGAGCACGAGCCATGACGATTCCTGTGACAGGCCCTATCCAGTTCGTGCCGCCCGGCGGCACCTTTCTGACCGTCGACAGCATCACTGACCCCGGCGGCGGGGCGGCCGACGTTCTCGACGTCGATCTCGGATTCACCGTCGCGGGCAGGGTCGTGCTTCCCAACTGGCTCGACGGCGTCGGGACGGTCACGGTCTACGCAGACGAGCAGGGTGGACCGATCGACCAGGCCCTGAAGCCAACCGCCACGATCACGCTCGTCCCGTCGAACACGGAGCCCAACCCGAAGACGTACCCCTGGAAGATCGATTTCGCCGGGAACGTCCTGCCGGATCCCTCGGCAGGCTCGCAGATCTACCGCCTGCTGGCGAAGTTCATGTACGAAGGTCAGGCGACGGACATCGCCGGGTTCGTGGTGATCGGCGACTACCTCGTCAACTAGGCCGGACGGTCGCCGGCGCCTTAGTTCGACCCGGCGCCGGCGACCGCTCGCCTGTTCAGAGCGATGCGAGTGGCACGCGAGGATTCCGATTGACATCGCTTGATGCGTCGCGACCGGCGCCTGCGTGATCGACGAGGCCGACCGGTCGTCGGCCGTTACGGACGCGCGTCTGGTCGTGCGACGTACGACCACTGGGAGATTCTCAATGCGGGCGGGTCGCCCTACACCACTGCGTGCCCCCGAGGACACGCGAGACGATCTGGAGCGAATCTCGGGTATCGGGCCGGCGATCGCTCGGAGACTCGAGAGCGCGGGGATCTCGACGTACGGGAGCCTCGCGGACAGCACCCCGGCTGCACTCTCAGGCCTGCTGTCCGGGATCGGCGGAACCTCTGCCGGGCGCATCGCCGAAAGCGACTGGATCGGACAGGCACGTCGCCTCGCAGCACAGCGCGCGACGGGAACGGCCTCAGCGAAGGTGCCGGCCTCCGCTCCCTCTGCCGCCGCGCAGGCCGTGCCGGCCGAGCCTGCGTCCGGTGGCTCGGGATTGCTTCGCGTGTCTCGCCTGGCAGGCGCGGGACCCCGATCGCGTCGGGGTGTCGTGAGATCGGACGAGCCGACCTTCGTGGGCATCGAGCTGGTCGCGCCCCCGGCCCCGGCGTCGGTGCCCATCCTCGACTACACCGCCGAGATCGCTGCCAGGCGACTCGACGGCACCGGCGAGATCCCCGTCACCCGGCTGCACGGTGCGGTGCGCGCCGGCCAGAGCATCTCCCACGCCGGCTCGGGTCCGTCATTGCCGCCGGGCCTGTATCGGCTCGTCGCGATCGTCCGGGCTGCGGCCGCCGGCCATGCCGCCACCGAGGCCTCGTCCGGATCGGAGGCGGCCTCGGGAGAGATCGTGGCCGTCAGCGACGCCTCGCGACCGGATGGGAAGCGCGCCGAGAACGCCGAGGCCGCGGCGCAGCTGCACGCGGGCGAGAATCTGCTGGCCAGCGGAGCGATCACCGAGACGGAGTTCGCGGAGCTACAGGCGACCTGGAGCGAGGAGGTTCCTTGAGCGCCTGAGGAGCGAGCGCCGCGTCGGGTCCGGAGCTCGCGGCGAGGACGCCCACGAGTCAGGTAGGCCGCATGATCAGCAGCTGCGGTCTTCCAGCGCTGCCCCGCTGGAGCGGGAAGTAGACGAGGTCACCTTCCGAGGCTGCGAGCGCTACCAGTCCCACGGCGAGTAGTAGTGCGGCAGGGGGCGGCCAGGCTGCGTCTGCAAGTCGTCATCAGGGGACGCACAGCTCAGTGGTCGTGCTCTTCGAGGCTCGCAGCGTGCACCGTCCGCCACGAGTCCCACGTGATCTTGAGGATCACGACGGTGATCGTGAGACCGATCAGGGGATCGGCGATCGGCACACCGAGGGCAACCACCGCAGCACTGGCGATCACGCTCAACGAGACGTATCCGTCGGCACGGGCATGGTTTCCATCAGCGATGAGAGCCGGACTGTCGAGACGGCGCCCCGCGCGGGACCGGACGCGCGCGGCGATCTCGTTGCCGACGAACCCGACCATGCCCGCCACCGCGAGCACCCAGAGGTGTGTGAGGTGCTCCGGATGGATCAGCCGTTGGATCGACTCGTAGAACGCGACACAGGCGCTGATGAAGATCGCAGCGACGACCGCGAGGCCGGCGAACCGCTCACCGCGTGCGCTTCGCAGGAAGAACGCAATGCCGAGGGGGATCGCGGTCAGGGCGTCACCGAAGTTGTGGATCAGATCCGCGAGCAGCGCCACCGACCCGGACGCGATGAAGATCACGGTCTGGATCGCGGCGGCGACCCCGAGCACGCCAAGGCTGATCGCGACGGCCCGAATGCCTTCGCGGGAGCGGACTATCGAACGATCTACGAGCCCGTGGGAATGGCCGTGACCACCGTGGTGGCTTCCGTCGTCGTCGTGGTGGTCGTGGTCGTGGTGCTCGTGATCGTGGGGGAGCGCCTCGGTCAGGATGGTCTCAGGCACGCGCCTCATCGTCCGAGCTCGATTCGGCGATCTCCTCGGCGACGGCGACGGCGTCGGCGAGGCGGGTGTGGTCGACGTGATGCACCGCCTGGGCGAGGAGAACCGCGACATGATCGTCGTGTAGTTCGTACACGGACCGCCGTCCGTCGCGCACCCGCCGCACCAGGCCGAGATGCCGCAGAAGCCGCAGCTGATGGGACGCGAGCGACTGCTCGAGCCCGACGCTTGCCGCGAGCTCGCCCACCGAGCACGGCCCGTCGCACAGGCGGGCCAGGAGCCGCACTCGGCTCGGCGTGGCCAGGGCCTGCATCGCTTCGGCCACTGCCTCCGCCGTCGGCGCGTCCAGCTGGGAGAACGTCACCCGCCCCTGCGCGCCATGACTCACTGAAAGTTCGCATCCATGAACATCTATTCAATAGTAGTCGATGCGCGACTGCGGCCCGGAAAGGGGATCCCCTGCGGATCACGCTCGACCGGAAGACAGCGACCGGCGAGGCTCCGCCAGGGCGAGCTCGTCGGCCGGCGCATACGCAACGTCGATCTCGAGCGCCTCCACATGCGGGTCGATGTCGGGCTCGATCACGCGTGCGCAGTGAAGACGTGGGCGACGGCCCCGCGGCTGAAGGCGGTGGTGCTCACCGGCTTGATGGCGAGGGGTTCGGTAAACAGCGGCTCCCCGCCACCGAAGACGACCGGGAGGACGACGAGGCGGTACTCGTCGATCAGCCCGGTCCTGACGAGCGATCGAGCGAACCGGACGCCGCCCTGCGCGAGCAGGTATCGGCCTGAGCGCTCCTCCTTGAGACGCGCGATGGCATCGGCCAGGTCTCCGGTCGCGATCGTCGTCTCGCCCCAGTCGGCAGACGTGAGCGAGTTCGAGAACAGCACCTTGGGGATCTCGTTCATCGGCGCTGCGAACGGCCCCGATGCATCGGGCCAGAAGCCGGCCCAGCTCGCGTAGGTCGCGGCGCCCACGAGGTGCACGTCGGCGTTGCTCACGGTGTCGAGGACCCACTCGGCGCCGTCGGGAGAGCGTCCGGCCGCCTCCCAGCCGGAGCTCCCGTCGGCCGGTGCGATGTACCCGTCGAGCGAGATGGACATCTTCAGGACAAGCGTGGCCACGCGCGGTTCCTTTCCGGGATGGTCGACATGCCCGCTATGGACCCCGCCGACTGCGGGAACTCATCGGTGGCGAACGCGACGACGATGCCGGAAAAGGACGGGCCCGCGTGAGCCGAAGCACACGCGAGCCCTGTATCCATCGGACGGGAGCGACGGGACTCGAACCCGCGACCTCCGGCGTGACAGGCCGGCGTTCTAACCGACTGAACTACGCCCCCAGTCCGCGCGCGTTACCGCGCACCGACCGAATCGTAGCCTGTTCGCTCGAGCGGGCGGCGAGGTGCCCCGCACGCCTACCGCTCGCCCGGGCCGCCGATGCCCTGGCGATCCGCGGTGCGCGCCCGGTCGAAGTCGGGGGAGTCGACGAACCTGCGAGCGACGCTTGCGTCCAGGCGAGCGAGCTCGTCGGCCACGGCGCCCCGGTGGGAGGGAATGACCTCGTCGTGGAGCTCCTCGAGCGTTGCGCGCAGTCGTCGGTTGACCTGAATCGCGCCCGCGCCGTACTCGCGGATCTCCGTCACGCCGAGGGCGAGGAAATCAGCCCACTGGCGGGTGTGGATGACGACATGCCCGGCCTCTGGCGGACCTGCCCGCTCGGGGAGGCTGTCGAGGTCGGTCGTTCCGATCAGACGCAGCGTGTCTCCCAGGTGGTCGAGCACCTGGACAGCGGTCGTGGGATCGTTGATCGCGGCAGAGAGCGCGCGGATCGCGACGTCGACCATGATCCTGATCGCGAAGGCGGGATCCTGCTCGATCGTACGCTCGACTCCGAGCGCGATCATGCCGTGGAGCTTGCGGTCGGCGATGTCGGAGCTTCCGTGAATCTCGATCAATGCCGCACCCTCGGGTACGAAGTCGCCCACCACGTGGGGCAGCACGAGAAGACAGTTGTTCTGGCGGGCGAAGCGGACGAGGCCAGGTGCGTCGAAAGCCTGGATCGTGCCGGCGCGCCGGCTGCGTACGACTCGCGTCGGTGGCGCCGGCGCGCGGTAGGGAGTCGCATGCAGATCAGGCCCGTCAGACTCCGACGACGCCTGAACTGCCTGGCGGAAGGCCTCGCGGCCCGCCCGCGCGACCAGCGCTGCCACCGCGACCGGCCGCAGCCGGTGCAGGACGCGGTCGAGGAACAGCATGAACATCAGGACGCTCGTGAAGACCAGGAACCCCGTGGCAGTCACGCCGATGTCCGGCACGGAGGTCGATTCGATGCGGCGAAGAAGCGCGAACGAGAACGTCAGGGTGCCCAGCAGGGTCGCGAGCACGGCCTTCAGCATCCCGTCGCGGTACCAGAGCCGCATGTAACGAGCCGAGAACGTGCCCGTCGCCATCTGCACGACGAGCACGGTGACCGTGACGACGAACCCGGTCAGAGCGGCCGTTGCACCGACGACGGCGGCGAGCACGGTGCTCGCGGTCGAGGGCGAGTACTGCCAGGCCACGGGTACGTGCACGCTCTCCTCGAGACGCAGATCCAGCGCGCCGAGCAGCACGCCGATGAGGCCTCCCACCATCGGCAGCACCCACAGGCTTCCTCGCACGTACTGCTTGATGCGGAACGACGTTCTCCACGTCATTGCCGAGATCGCCCTCTCAGTTTCCTGCCTCCTCGGCCGAAGTGATGGAAGCCGCAGCGGTGCCGCGCCGAGCGCGGAGTGTCTCGGCCGAGGCGCGCGCGGTCGTCACCCGAGCAGGATGAACGGACGCGACGAGCGTCGAATCGACCTCGCGGAACGCTTGTAGTCGAGTGCAGAGGCACTCGCGCCGATAGGGGTTGCGTGCGACGCATCTCCCGCGTGCTCTGGCTCGCGCTCGCGAGCTCTGCGACGGCGGTCGCGTGCAGCGCCTGCGGCGGCGGTCACGCGAGCACGCCGACCGGGCCGGCACCGGCATCGCCGACCGCGGTCGTCTCGGCGGGTGGGGGCCGCATCGTGCCGCTCGTGCGTGCGGGTGGCGGTCGCACCGCGCCACGTGTGGTCGCGAAGCCCGTGGCGCTCCCGGTCGCCTCGCCGTGGTCGCTGCCGCCGCTGATGCTCGTCCGCTCGCGCCCCGGCGGGGGGAGCCGCGCCCGCCTCGGCCGCCAGGTCCTGGGTAGCTCGAACCTCGCGCTGGCTCCGGCAGCACGCGCCGCGGTCTCTCGCCGGCGCGTCGATCCGGGACTCCTGCGGCTGCTGCTGCGGGCACGTCCCGCCGGTGCTCCGATGCTCGTGTTCGCCGCCTCCGGCCGCGACGCGCGCGTGCAGGAGACCACGCTCTGGATGACGCGCAGGGTGCTCCGCGGCTTCCAGGCCCTTCCCGTCGCGTCCCGTCCCGCCCGCCTCCTGCTCACCCCCGTGCCGGGGACGAAGGCCGACCTCGCGGGGCCGCCCCGTCCCAGGCCCGGCGCGCTCCCATCGCTCGTCGCCCTGTACCGCGCGGCGGGCTACCACTATGGCGTCGACTGGCGCATCCTCGCCGCCATCAACCGGGTCGAGACGAACTTCGGCAGCAACACGCACACGTCGTCTGCCGGTGCGGTCGGGTGGATGCAGTTCCTGCCGAGCACGTGGCGGCGTTGGGGTGTCGACGCGTCCGGCGACGGCGTCGCCGATCCCATGAACCCCGCCGATGCGATCTACAGCGCGGCGCGCTACCTCCGCGCGGCCGGGATCCAGCGTGACGTGCGTCGCGCGATCTGGGCGTACAACCCGCTTGCGAGCTACGTCAACCAGGTGCTCTCGATCGCGGCCGCGTTCCCGGCCGACTACGGCGAGTCCACCGGCCGCACCACGGGGTAGCCTGGCGGGACGTGCCCGCCGTCGAGCTCTCCGGTCAGATCGTGTCGTTCGCCGTGCGTCGAAGCTCGCGTGCTCGCCGCGCACGGCTCGTCGTGCACCCGTGGGACGGGGTCGAGGTCGTGCTTCCGTCGCGCTCCTCGGCCGGCGAGGCCGAGCGGATCGTCCTCCGGCACGGGGCCTGGTTGCTCGCGCGACTCGCCGAACGGCCCGCACCGCCCGCGCCGCTTGCCGACGGCTCGGAGATCCCGTGGCGCGGTGGCACCGTCGTGCTGCGCGTGCGCGCGGGTCGCGGCCGGGCCCGTGTCCGCGACGGGGAGCTCGCGGTCTCCGTCGCCGACCCGTCGGACCCCGCCGCCGTTGCGCGCGCCGTCGAGCGTCTCGGCAAGGTCGAGGCGCGGAGGTTGCTCGAGGCCGACGTCGCGGTCGCGGCGGCCGCGCTCGGCGTGCACCCCACGGGGCTCGCCATCCGGGATCCGCGCACACGCTGGGGCAGTTGCTCGTCGCGGGGCACGCTCTCGTTCTCGTGGCGGCTCGTGCTCGCTCCCCCGGAGGTCCTGCGGTACGTCGCGGTCCACGAGGTCTGCCACCTCGTCGAGCCCAACCACCAGCCGCAGTTCTGGGCGCTGGTCGAGCGGCTGCTACCCGGCTGGCGCGAGCAGCGAACCTGGCTCAGGCGCCACGGCTCGTCGCTGCGCTTCTAAGGGCGCTTCGCCCGTTGGGCGCCCGTATGTCGGCACGGTGTCGGCACAGGTTGGTGGGTCGTGGGGTGGTAGTCTCGAACGTATGTTCGTGGCGGTGGATGGGGTGGTTGATGGGGCGCTCGAGTTGCGTCGTGCGCGGCGTCGGTGCGAGTTGGTGTCGATCTTTGCGGAGCAGGCGCGGCTTGCCCAGCGGGTCACGCAGCTCGTGCGTGACGCCGACGATGATGCGGATTGGCGGGCGGCGGGCTGCTCGTCGAGTGCGCAGTGGCTCGCGCAGGTCTCCAGCAGTGATCACCGCACGGCGGTGCGGATCACGCAGACGAGTGCCGCGCTTCGGAGCCTTGCCGGCGCTCGACCACGCGATGAGCATGGGCGCGTTGTCGCTCGATCAGGTTGCGGCTGCTGCGGAGTTCGCGACGCCGGAGAGTGATGCTGAGCTTGCGCGTGTTGCGGTCGGTAAGCCGCCGAGCGTGATCGCGTTGGTGGCGCGGACGCTCGCGCCGCCCGTGGTCGAGGACGACGAGGCGTTGTATGCGCGCCGCGCGTTGAGTATGAGTTGGACGCGTGGGCGGCGCGAGCTGTGTCTGAGCGGCCGGTTGCCGCTCGAGCAGGGGCTGGTGTTCGAGCAGGCGATCTGGGATATCGCGAAGCAGCAGCGCGCGGCTGACAAGCAGACAGGCAGCGTCATCGAGTGGCAGCAGTCGGCCGCCGACGCGCTCGTGACACTCGCCCAACACGGCGGCGGCGGCGCGATCAAGCGCAGTCCGACGACGCTGATCGTGCACCTGAGCGACGATGCGCCGCCGATGCTCGAAGGCGCCGGGCCGACCAGCCCGGAGACCGCCGAGCGGCTCGGCTGCGACGCGCGGCGCCTCACGATCAAGCGCAACGGGCGCGACCTCGTGCACTCGCGCGTCGGGCGCTGCGCGTCCTACGCGCAGAAACGCGCACTGCACAAACGCTCAGACCACTGCCAGTACCCCGGCTGCACCGCCACCCGCGAGCTCGAGGCACACCACCTCGTCGCAGACGAGGACGGCGGACGCACCGAACTCGCGAACCTGATCCACCTCTGCCCCCGACACCACAAGCTCCTGCACGACCACCACATCCACACCAGCGGCACCGGCGACCAGCCCATCGTCCACGGATCAAGCCGGACGCGCGATCACCACCAACCAACCACACGCACCACCCCGCTGACTGATTCGCCCTGGCCGCCGGACATCCAGGCGCTCCAGACGCCGCGGGAATTCTGAGACGAGCTCCAAGGCGCCGTCAGGGTGAGTTGCCGCCCCAGACCGCAAAGCCGTGCGCGAACGCGGCGAGCAGCGCGCCGCGCCGCTCCTCACGCGGGCGGCGGCGTACCCCGTCGCTCCAGCGAATCCGCTCGCGTGCCTGCTCGCCGAGGCCGTGGTCTCCGAGCTCGTCCGCGATCTTGATGCCCCGCCGTGCGCGAGATTGCAGCTCGCTCAGCACCGCCTCGACCGAGCCTGGCTGGCGCTCGAGCCGGGTGAGCGCGGCAAGACAGTCGGGGCACGGCCTGCGATCCGGGTGCTCGACTGCCGGGCCGGCGCACAGCCCGCACACGGGGCAGCCGTAGGCGGCCGGCTCGAGCGTGCTCGCGTCACGCTCGCTTCCGTCCTCCAGCTCGACGACGATCGGGCCGGTCGTGTCGTCCGCCGTCACGCGGCGCACACGCCACAGATCGTCTCCGTCGATCGGGCGGACGTGGTCTCCCGGACGCAATCCCGCACGACGTTCGCCGCGCTCCTCCTCCGGCGTCGGCACTCGCCGTGCCGGTGCCGCAGGCCGTTCGTCGTCGGGCCATTCGTCGCCCGGCTCCCACAGCCGCACGACGCGGGGGCCGGGCTCGGGCCACGGCAGCCCCGACGCGGCCCAGCGCTCGCAGATGTCGCGCGCGTCGTTGAACGCGGCGGTCAGGCGCGTCGCTGCCTCGTTGTTCTCGAGACGGCGGTCGGGGTGCGCCTGCGCGACGCGCTCCTTCCAGGCCGCACGGATCTCCTCGACATCCTCGGGCTCGCGCAGGCCGAGCAGCCAGAGCGCCCGCAACGTGTCGCGAGCCGTGGGACGTCGTGCGGTTGCCACGGCCGTGATCGTATAAGCGGGTCGTACAGTGCGGAACGTGCCGCGCTTCGACCACGTGCTGTTCGACCTCGACGGCACGCTCCTCGTGGGCGATCACGCCGTCCCGGGCGCACCGGAGGCCGTCGAGGCGCTGCGCGCGGCCGGTGTCGCGCTCGGGTTCGTCACGAACGATCCCGTCCACTCGCGCGAGGAGCAGTCGGCGCGCCTCGCGGCCGAGGGCATTCACGCCGAGCCCGACGAGGTCATCACGTCCGGTCGCGCCGTCGCGCTGCTCGTGGCCGACGAGCTCGGCCCGGTCCCGGTGATCGCGATCGGCTCGCCCGCATTCCACGCCGAGTGCCGCGCCGCCGGGCTTGAACCGGTCCCCGGGCCAGGCGGTGCCGCGGCGGTGCTGCTCGGGGGATCCCGCGAGGTCACGTTCGTCGACCTCACCATCGCGACACGCGCCGTTCTCGTGCACGGCGCCGTGCTCTACGCCTCGAACGAGGACGCGACCTTCCCTGCTCCCGGCGGCCCGGTTCCCGGCTGTGGCGCGCTTGTCGCTGCGCTCGAGCGCGCGACCGCGACGCGGGCGCGATCGGCGGGCAAGCCGAGTCCCGCGATGTTCGAGGAGGCCCGGGTCGCGCTCGGGCCGGGGAGCTTCCTCGTCGTGGGCGACCGGTTGGACTCCGACATCGCCGGCGGAGCAGCCGCGCACATGCAGACGGCGCTGGTGCTGACGGGAAGCAGCACGCTCGAGGATGTCGCCGCGTGGACCGGGGCGCCGCCGGACCACGTCCTGGCCGGCCCGGGCGATGTGGTCCCGCTCGTGCTCGGCACACCGTCGCGCGCGTGATCGTCACGACGCAGCGGGTCGCGCGGAGCGCGGTGCTCGCGCTCTGCAAGCGGCTCGACGGCGACGACGGCGAGGCGACCTACGCGGCTGGTCGAGCGTCCTTCCACACGCCCGCGGAGACCGTCGAGGTCGAGCCGCCGTTCCAGCTCGCGTACGAGGGCCATCACGAGCCGTGCTGGACGGTTCCTCTTGCAGAGCACCTCCGACAGCCGCGCATCGTGGGCCTCCTCTGGGTGCGGCTGGGCGGCTACGCAGCGGCTGTGTACGACGACGAGCGCCTCGTCGATGGCCGCGCCGGCGCGCGCTTCGTCAAGAACCGCAACCGCAAGGGCGGGAGCTCGTCGGGCCGGTTCGCACGTCGCCGGGGCGAGCAGGCCCGCGATCTCCACGATCGTGCGGCCGAGCTCGCCGACGAGGTGCTCGGGCTCTGGCAGGGTCGGCTCGACCGGCTCGTGCTCGCCGGCGACCGTCTCGCGCTCGCCGCGGTCGAGGAGCGGTCGGTCGTGCTCCCGCGCATCGAGGTCCCGCGCGAGACCGCGACGTTCCACCTGGGGGACCCGCGCAGCTCACTGCTCGCAGGGGTTGCGCGCGAGCTCTGGTCGTCGACCGTCTGGCGTCCGCGCGTCTAAAGCCTGCCGGCGACCCGCGCCGCGTCGACGTTGCCGCCCGAGAGGATCACGCCGATCCGCCGCCCGGGAATCGCGCCGGCCAGGATCGCCGCGATCGGCAGCGCCGACGTCGGCTCGATCACGAGCTTCGTCCGCGACCAGACGACCGCCAGCGCCTCTCGCAGCTCGTCGTCGCTGACGAGCGCGATGCCCGCGCAGCGGTCGCGCAGCACCGAGAAGGGGCGCTCGCCCACCTGCAGCGTCCGCACGCCGTCTGCGATCGTCTGCGGCGCACGGTCGAGCCGCACACGCTCACCCACGGCGAGCGAGCGATACGCGTCGTCGCCCGTCGCGGGCTCGGCACCCCATACCGCGCACCGACTCCGCGCATGCGAGCGCGGTGCCCGACAGCAGTCCGCCGCCGCCGATCGGGGTGACGATCGTGTCGAGCGGCGGTGCGTCCTCGAGCAACTCGAGGGCCGCGGTCGCCTGTCCTGAGATCACGTTCCAGTCGTCGAACGGGTGGATCAGGGGCCAGCCGCGCTCGGCAGCCCGGGCGCGCCCGATCTGCTCGCGGTTCTCGGCGGTGACGCCGTCGCGCTCGACGTCGGCACCGTAACCCGCGGTCGCGGCGATCTTCGTGGGGTTCGAGTCGATCGGCATCACCGCCAGGCAGCCGATCCCCGCCTCGTGCGCGGCACGGGCGACCGCCTGTGCGTGGTTCCCGCTCGAGATGCAGACCACGCCAGGAGTGCCCTCGGGGAGCTGCCGCACCGCATTCGTCGCGCCGCGGTACTTGAAGCTGCCGGTGCGCTGCAGGCACTCCGGCTTGAGCCAGATCTCACAGCCGCACTCGCGGTCGAGCGCCGCGACGTTCAGCGCGGGCGTGCGCCAGGCGAGGCCGGCGAGGCGCGCCCGTGCGCCGGCGAGGTCGGGTCCCTCAGCCAAGGCCGAGATGCCGTTCGAGGAAGGTCGCGATCTGCGGGTAGCAGTCGAGGCGGTTTCGGAGCTTCGCGATGCCATGTCCTTCGTCCTCGTAGCGGAGGTATGCGACCTCGCGGCCCCGTTCGCGAAGGGCGGCTACCACCTGCTCGGCCTCGCCGACCGGTACGCGTGGGTCGTTCGCGCCATGCACCACGAGCAGCGGGCAGGCGATGCGATCGACCTTGTGGATCGGGGAGATGCGCTCGAGGAATGCGCGGTCTCGCTCCAGCGACCCGTACTCGGCCTCGCGCAGCGCGCGCCGGTAGGCGCCCGTTCGCTCGAGGAAGGTCACGAAGTTCACGATCCCGACGATGTTGACCGCCGCCGCCCACAGCTCGGGGTGCTCGGTGATCGCGGCCATCGTCATGTAGCCGCCGTAGCTCCCGCCCATGACGGCGACCGGCACACCGGCGCCGGCACCCAGCGCCCGCGCGAGCGCTGCGAGGTCGCGGACGGAGTCGAGCCGGCGCTCGACGTCGTCGAGGTGGTGGTAGTCGCGCCCGTACCCCGTCGAGCCGCGCACGTTCGGAGCGGCCACGGCGATGCCGCGCGAGACGAGGTACGCGACCACGGGGTTGAGCGAGCCGCGGTACTGCGACTCGGGTCCGCCGTGCACGAAGCACAGCGTCGGCTGGCCCGCCTCGCCGTACAGGAGGTAGGGAATGCGGCGTCCGTCGAAGCTCTCGAACGCGCGGGCCTCCGGCTCTCGCAGCGAGGCGCGGTCGACGCCTCCGCTTGCGGAGCGCGTGAGCCGCACGGGTCCCGGCACGCTCCACGCGTCGGTGGTGTCGGCGACGGCCGCGACGGTCAGTGAGATCCGTCCATCGCCCGACAGCTCCGGGCGGTCCGTAGACACCGCGCGGCAGGCCCTCGAGGCGCACGCCGTCGAGCCACAGCTCGGACGGGCCGCCGCGGTTGACCACGTGGGCGATGTGCGTGCGCGACGCGTCGACGCGGACGTGGTCCACGTCCGCGTCGTCCGGGGTCCGGAACTCCGGCGCTGCGTCGGGCCGGAGGATCGCGAGGCGTGCGAACTGCCCGCCCGCGTCGCAGGCACACACGACCCCGTCCACTACCAGCCTGGGCGACTCGTAGGCGGTCTCGGACGCGTGCGGCGTGAGGTGCTCGACGCTGCCGTCCTGGGGATCCACGAGGAACAGATCGTGGTCGAACGGCGTGTTCATGCGCCACACGAGGATCCCGCGATCCGTCCAGTCAGAGGCGCTGCACACACCTCCGAGCTGTGCCAGCTCGCGCCGGTCCTGGCCGTCCAACCCGACGAGGGCGAGGTCGAAGTCGACGCCGTTCCGCTCGGTGTGGGTGAACGCGAGCGTCGACCCGTCGGGGGAGAGCACGCCAGGCTGGTGGATCGCGTCGGGATCGTGGGTCAACGGGAGCTCGCTGCCGCGGATCGCGTCGAGGCACGCGAGCGCGTGCCGCTCGTTGCCACCGGCGTCGCGCGCGAGCACGATTCGCTCGTCGACCCGGCTCCGGAGAGCGCCCGTGATGCGGTCCTCGCCGAACGTGAGCTGATCGTGCAGGCCGTCCGCACGCGCAACGTAGAGCTGCATGGTGCCCGTGTGGTCGGAGAGGTAGGCCAGCTCGCCGGACGGGAGATGCCCGACCAGTGCAGCGGATCGCATCCGCAGGAAGGGCTCGATCGACGCCGCCATCGGCGCGCCAGCCTACATGCAGGACTCGTCCGGCCCCGGAGCGAAGGCATTACGATGGGCGCCGTGACGCGCACGAGCTTCGACCCGCACGAGCGACGCTATGCGCACCGCATGGCCGGCGTGCGCTCGTCGGCGATGCGCGATCTGATGGCGGTCACCGAGCGCCCGGGCATGATCTCGCTGGCCGGCGGCTTCCCGTGGACGGCCGCGTTCCCGCCCGAGCTGCTCGTCGAGCTGACGGAGCGCGTCGCGCGCGAGGGGTGTGCCGAGGCGCTGCAGTACGGGCCGACCGAGGGGCTCGCCGATCTGCGCGAGCGGCTCGCCGCGCGCATGCGCGACAGCGGCACGCCGACCGAGGCTTCCGATCTGCTGATCACGTCGGGCGGTCAGCAGGCGCTCGACCTGCTCGCGCGCGTATTGCTCGATCCCGGCGACCGCGTGATCTGCGAGGGGCCGACCTATCCCGGTGCCGTACCCGTGCTGATGGCGGCCCAGGCCGATGTCGTCCACGTACCGGTCGACCGCGACGGCATCGATCCCGCAGGCCTCGCCGACGCGCTCGAGCGCTGCGACCGCGAGGGGCGGCCCGCCAAGCTCGTCTACCTGATCCCCACCTTCCAGAACCCGAGCGGGGCAGCGCTCTCACGCGAGCGGCGCGCCGCCGTGATCGAGCTCGCGGTCCGGCACGACGTGCTCGTGGTGGAGGACGACCCGTACGCGGCGCTCCGGTTCGAGGGCGAGCCGCTCCCGTCGCTGCGCAGCATGGATCCCGACGGACGCGTGATCTACGTCGGCACGCTGTCGAAGGTGCTGTCGCCCGGGCTGCGGATCGGGTACGTCGCGGCTGACCATGGGATCCTCGCCAAGCTCAACCTGTGCAAGCAGGCGGCGGATCTGTGCAGCTCGACGCTGTCGCAGCGGCTCGCCTGCGTGTTCCTCGACGATCCCCGCTCGCTCGCCCTGCTCGACGCGCAGCGCGATGTCTACCGGGCGCGCCGCGACGCGCTCGCGAGCGCGCTCGCGACCGAGCTTCCCGCCGGCTCGAGCTGGACGACGCCCGAGGGCGGGCTGTTCCTGTGGGCCACGTTGCCGCGCGGCCTCGACTCGGACGACCTGCTCGTGCGCTGCCTGTCACGGCAGATCGCGTTCGTGCCCGGGCGTGCCGCCTACCTCGACGGACAGGGTGCCCGCTCGCTGCGGTTGAACTTCTCGGCGGTCGACGAGGACACCCTGCGCGAGGGCGCCCGTCGCCTCGGCGCGGTATGCGGCGAGGCGCTCGAGCTCGCGACCGCCCTCGAGGCGACGCGAGCGCACACACAACGCACCGCATGATCGTCGGCGTCCTGCGCGGGGGCTGGTCGCTCGAGCGGTCGGTGTCACTACGCTCGGGAGCCCGGATCGAGGGTGCTCTGCGACGGCTCGGACACGAGCCGGTCCCGCTCGATCTGGACCGCGAGCTCGCTCCGCGGCTCGCCTCCCGCGACCTCGCCGCGGTGTTCGTCGCGGTCCACGGGGCCGGCGGCGACGACGGTGGGGCCCAGGGCCTGCTCGACGCCTACGACGTGCCGTACACCGGCTCCGGGCCGGCAGCGGCGGCGATCGCATTCGACAAGCCGCTGACGAAGCGGCTGCTCGCAGCCGCAGGGCTTCCGACGCCGCCGTTCATCGCGATCTCGGCCGATGCGCTGCGCGACCTCGGGTTGCTGGCGTCGCTACCGGACCTGCTCGACTCGCTCGCAGGACCCGTCGTCGTCAAGCCCGCGCGCGGCGGCTCCGCGCTCGGCATCCGCTTCGCACGCGACGCGGACGAGGTGTCGGTCGCGCTGTCGGTCGCACTGGCCTACGACCGCGAGGCGATCGTCGAGCGCTTCGTCGACGGCCGCGACCTCGCCGTGTCGGTGATCGAGCTCGACGGGGCGCTCGTGGCCCTGCCGGTCGTCGAGGCACGCCCACGCGAGGGCAGCTTCTACGACTTCGAGGCGCGTTACACGCCCGGGGCGACCTTCTTCGACGCGCCGGCGGATCTGGCGCCCGCGGCGGCGCTCGAGGCCCAGCGTCTCGCGGTTGCCGCCTGCGAGCTGCTCGGACTGCGGGGGCCCGCCCGCATCGACCTCATGCTCGACGCCGATGGCGCCCTGTGGCTGCTCGAGGCGAACGCCGTACCGGGCATGACTGACACGAGCCTTCTCCCGCTCGCGGCGGAGGCCGCAGGCATGGGCTTCGACGAGCTCGTCGAAGCCATCCTCGGGGCCAGCCTCAGCTGACCTCGCCCTTGGCGACGCGCGCGAGGGCCGAGTTGTCCTCGTCGCCGTGGCCGGTCGCGATGAGCCGCTCCTCCTGCTCGGCGACGAGCCGGGTGACCGCCATCGGAAGGCCGTAGCGGTCGGCCTCGGCGAGCGCGATCCTCAGGTCCTTCAGGTGCAGCGCGATCCGGAACCCGAGCGGGTACTCGTCGCGGATCACGTTCTGCGAGCGGTTCTGGAGGATCCACGAGCCCGCCGCACCCCCGCCGAGGGCCGTGACGAGCTGCTCGAGCGGCAGGCCCTCGCGCTCGGCCAGCGCGAGGCCCTCGCCGAGCGCCGCGTACGTGCCGGCGATCAGCACCTGGTTGACGGCCTTCCCGGCCTGTCCCGCGCCCGGCGGGCCGAGATGCGTGATCGAGCCCGAGAAGATCTCGAGCGCAGGCAGTGCGGTCGCGACGTGGTCGTCCTCGCCGCCGACGAACACCGTCAACGTCCCCTTCCGGGCACCCTCGGATCCACCCGATACCGGCGCATCGACCGCGCCGCAACCCTTCGCCAGCAGCGTGGCGGCGATCCGACGAGACGTGCCGGGCGCGACCGTCGAGCAGTCGACGAGCACCGCGCCGGGGCGCATGCTCGCGGCAACGCCGGCGGGGCCGAGCACGACCGCCTCGAGATCCGGCGAGTCGGACACGCACGTGAACACGAGGTCGGCGCCGTCGGCGGCCTCGGCGGGGCTCGCGGCGCGGCTCGCGCCGGCCGTGGCGAGCAGCTCCTCACGCTCGCGCGTGCGGTTGTGGACGTGCATCTCGTGGCCTGCGGCGAGCAGGTGCCCCGCCATCGGCGCACCCATCGTTCCGAGACCGATCCAGGCGATTCGCATGCGAGCCATCGTAGTCGGCAGCAGGCTACGATCCGCGCATGACTGCCGAAGAGCTGCGTCAGCGCTTCGCCTGGATGGCGAAGCTCGAGGACGACGCCGACGTCACCGCGATCCCGCTGAGCGAGCCCGGGACGACCCTGACCGACGGCGACTCCTACGTCGACGCGACGAGCCCGAAGCGCGGCCGGGTTGCGGCGATGGAGGGCGAGCGCGTGCCCGAGGGCGGCGTGTACATCGTGAAGAGCGCCACCGACGAGGCGCTCTGGGAGCGCATCGGCGCCGCGATCCGCTGATACCGTACGGGCATGGAAGCAAGCGTTCTCGAAACCCCACTCACCGCGGCCGTGTACGTGTGCCCCGACGGGCACCGCACCCTCGCGCTCACCAGCGTGCCCGAGCATTGCCGGCACCGAGCCAGCCGCATCAAGGACTACTGCAACAAGCCTGTCCAGGCTCTCGCCGAGGCACCCGCGGACGTGCAGCAGAAGATGCTGAACCCGCTCAAGGCCTCCAAGAAGGCCTCGAAGAAGTAGGCAGCAGGCGCCCGCTGTCGTAGAGATCGGCATCGGGCGCGCTGCCGCGCGCGATCAGCTCGGCGACGATGCGTCCCGCGACGAAGCCGTTCAGGTTTCCGGTGCCGTTGTAGCCGCCGAGCACGTACAGGCCGTCCTGGCCGGGAACGGGTCCGGCGAGCGGGCGCTCGTCCGGTCCGTAGCCGACGAGTCCCACCCAGCGATGTGTGACCGGAGCCTCCACCCCGAGCTCGTCGCGTAGATGCCGCTCGAGCTCTGCGAGCACGACGGGCGACGGCTCCTCGCGCTCGGTGAACGATCCGTCGCCGTCGATGTCCGCGTAGCCGCCGAGGGCGACGCGGCCTTCCGGGGTCTGGTGGTGGTACTCGTAGCCCCAGCGCGAGTAGATGAGCTGGGCAGCAAGCTGCGCGTCGGTCGGCGCGGTTGCGACCATGTGCAGGCGCTTTGTACGGACGTGCGACGCGACCACCGGCACCAGGATGGGCAGGGCACCGTCGGCCGCGACCACGACGCGCTCGGCCCGAACGCGGCCGTGCGGCGTCTGCAGCACGAGCGCCGAGCCGTCGCGCGCGCCGAGCGGCGCGGCCACGGGCGTGTGCTCGAGGATCAGCGCGCCCTGCGCCTCGGCGCCGGCCGCGAAGGCGCGGAGCCAGCGCGCTGGCTGCACCGAGCAGTCATCGGGCGTGATGTACGCGGATCGTCCCGGGCCGCGTAGCTCGACCGGCAGGTCGTCGCCCGTCACGATCTCGGGGTGGAAGCCGTCCTCGTGCAGCGCCTCGATGTCCTCGAGCAGGTGGGCGCTCTCCTCGGAATCGACGGCGAGCCGCATGCTGCCGCAGCGCCGGAAGAGGTCGCTGACGCCGAGCCCGTCGGCGATCGCGAGCACCTCGCGCTGAGCCTCGATCGTCGCAACGCGGATCCTGCGCGCGAGCTCGGCGTCCGAACCGGCGTCGTGCGTCGTTGTGGAACGGCGCGGTCCCGACGATCACGAACCCGCCGTTGCGGCCGCTCGCTCCCGACCCCGCCGTGCGCGCCTCGAGCACGGTCGCCTGGATTCCGTGACCCGCGAGGTGCCACGCGGTCGAGATGCCGCCGATCCCCGCCCCGATCACGCATACGTCGACGTCGATGTCGCCGCCGAGGGCCCCGCGCGGGCGGTACTCGTAGTCCTGCCAGAGGGGAGTCCATCCAGACACTCGCGGGAGCCTAGCCATACACTGCCGACCCCGAGCTATGAGCCCGCTCAGCACCAAGACGTTCACCTACGGGGTCTCGCTCCACCGCGAGGCCGGCCGTCGCGCGATCGTGCAGGCCGAGAGCCGCTCGCAGATCCGGGTCGCTCCACCGGGCGACTTTCCCGACGGCGATGACACGCGCTGGAGCCCCGAGCACCTGTTCCTGGCATCGCTCTCGTCATGCACGATGTTGTCGTTCCTCTCGCATGCCGATCATGCGGATGTCGATGTGGAGGAGTACACCAGCGCGATCGAGGGCACGATCATGCGACGTGCCGAGGACGGCCGCTACGCGTTCGTGTTCGTCAGGCTCCGCCCTCGCGTGGTGGTCGGGCGCGGACAGCGTGCCGCTGCGCGCGCGATCGTCGGCAAGGCAGAGCGCGACTGCTTCGTCTCGGCGTCTACGACAGCCGAGATCGCGGTCGACTGGGAGATCGCCGAGCCCGCGGTCTAGCAGCCGTGTGGTGGCGTCGTGAGCGACATCCACGAGTTCATAAACGCCAGCCAGGCGTTCTTCAACCGACTCGGCGATGTGAAGACGGGCCCGCTCGCTATCGCGCTCGCGTTCCACACCGCGAACCTCCTCCTGCGCACGCGTGCCTGGTACGCGATCCTGCGCGCCGCCTACCCCAACGCGCGCACCTATCGCTGGCGCTCGTGCGCGGGCGCCTACCTCTCCGGGGTCGGGCTGAACGCGCTGATCCCCGCCCGCGGCGGCGATCTGCTGAAGCTGTACCTCGTGCGCCTGCGACTGCCCGAGTCGCGGATCGCGACTGTCGCCGCGACGCTGCTCGTCGAGACCCTCCTCGACACGTTCATCGGGCCGGCACTCTTCATCTACGCGTACACGCAGGGCGTCGTTCCGCGACTGCCCGACCTTCCGCACCTTCCGGCCTTCGAGCTGTCCCTCGCCGTCCGGCACCCTCGCGCCACGGGCCTGATCGTCGCGGCGCTCGTCCTGCTCGGACTCCTGCTGCTGCGCCACGCGATGAAGGTCGCACGCGACTTCCGCGAGCGCGTGCGCCAGGGCTTCACGATCCTGCACCAGCCGCGCCGGTTCGCCATCCAGGTCTGCTTCCCGCAGGCGCTCGGCTGGCTCTGCCGCGTCGGCACGATGTTCTACATGCTGCGGGCGTTCAGCATCCACGCCGACATCAGGAATGCGCTGCTGGTCCTCGTGGTCGGATCGGTCTCGACGCTCCTGCCGCTGACCCCCGGCGGGGTGGGAACCCAGCAGGCGCTGATCGTGGTCGTGCTCTCGGGGCAGGCGCCCGACTCGGTGCTCCTGTCCTTCTCGGTCGGCATGCAGTTCATCATCACGCTCGCGAACGCCCTGCTCGGGTTCATCGCGCTCGCGCTGATGCTGCGCAGCCTGTCGCTGCGCAAGGCGATCCGCGATGCGCGAGCCCACCACGCCTCGGACTCGCAACCCAGCGAGTCGTCATAACAGGCTCTCGAGGGCGGCGCCCGCCTGCGCACGGAACTGCGTCGCGCCGCCCTGGGCCGGATGCCGCACGCCTGGCAGCGCCGCGATGCCCAGGTCCGCGAGTGCGCGCTCCGCGATCCGCCCGACCGGCACGACCGCGATGGGTCGCACCACATCGAGCAGCGCGGCGAGGGCTGCGCCGCCCGCACGACGCTCGGGCATCGACGGCGCGCGGTTCGCGAGCGGCCGGCCCGCCGGGTGCGGATGGGCCGGCACGGTGTTCCACAGCAGCACGCGCTGCTCGAGCCCGAGGTCGCCGAGCAGCCCGTGGACGATGCTGCCGGACATCTCGGAGAAGCCCTCGGGCCTGCGGCTCGTCAGCGCGTAGGGCGGACCCCATGCAAGCAGCGTGCGCTCGGCGGTGAAGGCGATCCCGGAGAAGCGCCCGCCCGCGTAGCCCATCGCCTCCCCCGCGAGCACGACCGGAGGCTCGGCCGTGCGCTCCACGAGGTAGCGGACGAGGTTGGCGCGACGCGTCGCGGCGGCGCCTGGCTGGTCGAGCTCGTCGTTCTCGTCGGCGAGCGGGCGGAAGCACGCCCCGAAGTCGAGCGCCGCCACCCGCGCGACGAGCGCCTCCGCCTCGTGTTCGAGCACGTTATGCGACGAGCGATGTGGCGTCGTGCTGCCGCGCGGCGAGCAGCTCGTGCACGGCGCGTTCGTCGCCCCGGCGCAGCAGCTCGATCGGGTCGGGATCGCCGTTGACGATCGACTCGAAGAACACCTTGCGCTCCTGGTAGGTGGCGAACGTGTCCTTCGCCCATGCTCGAAGGTCGTTCAGCAGCTCGGCGAGGCGCGCATATGGCTCGCCGAACTCCTCGGCGATCTCACGCTTCAGGCGCTTCGCGAGCGCCGGGCTCGCTCCGGACGTCGAGATCGCGATCGAGACCGCGCCGTTGCGCACGATCGCGGGCATGATGAAGTTGCAGAGCGGCGGCACGTCGACGACGTTCACCAGCATCGCGCGGCGCTCCGCCTCGCGGAACACCTGCACGTTGAGGTCGGTGTCCGAGGTCGCCGCGAACACGAGCAGCGCGCCCTCGAGATCGCCCGGCTCGAAGCGGCGACGGTGCCACACGAGCGAGCCCTCCGCCGCGAGCTCGACGACCGCGGGCTCGGCCTCCGGTGCGACGACGATCACGCGGGCGTCGGCGGCGAGGAGTCCCTCGATCTTCTCGAGCCCGACGGGTCCCGCGCCGATGACGACGCACGCCCGATCTCGCACGTTCATGAAGGTCGGGAAGAACGTCGTGTCGAGCAGGTCGCGCGAACAGGAGGAGTCGCAGTGATCGAGCGCACGGCGACAGACGCAGGGACGAGCGGCCACGCTGGCACGATAGCGCCTGTATGTTCAGCGCAGGAGTCTCGTGGAGAGGGAGGCGCGGGTCGATGCGGCGTGAGCTGGCGGTGTTCATGAGTGTGTGGCTGCTTGCCGTTGGAGCGGGTCCGGCCTCCGCGGCCGTGGCGCCCCCGAAGCGCGCGTTCGTGCCGCTGAACAGCACGGTCAAGCACGTCACCGCCGACATCAACAGGGCGCTCGTCTCGTCTGGCAAGCAGACGGATCTGCAGGCCGCGAACACCTTTGCCGGGCTCGCACGACGGATGGCAGCCGTCACGATCGCGGTGAACAAGCTGAGGGGCTCCAGTGGCGCGACCCTGACGGCGCAGCGCAGGCTCGTGCTGGCTCTCGCGACGGGCGCGACCGACCTCGCGAACGTCTCCTCTGCGAGCCATGCGCACAACACCGCGAGAACCAGAACAGCGACGCTCGCCTTGATCAGGGACCTGGGGCCGATCAGGACGGCTCGCATCGCGTTCGCGAAGGCCCTCGGCATCGCGCCGTAGCGCTCAGTCCGCGAGCGACGCACGCAGAGCGACCACCGCCTGCTGCCAGCGCGCCGTGGCCTCGTTCGCGGCCGTGCGCAGCGGGACGTCCGCGAGGTCCCCCAGCTCGAGCGGAGGCCCGTAGGCGACGCGGAACTGCGGGAACCGCGGCGGCCAGAGCCGTGCGCGGTCGGTGTTCAGCACGGCGACGGGCACGATCGCCGCTCCGCCCTGCAGCGCGAGCCGTGCCGCTCCGGGCTGCACCTCGGCGTGGCCGTCGCGGTTCCGGGTGCCCTCGGGGAACATCAAGAGGATGCCGCCCGCGCGCAGGATCGAGAGCGCGCTTGCGACTGCCTGGAGGTCGGTCTCGCCGCGCCGTACCGGAAACGCGCCACCGTGGCGCAGCAGCCAGCCGAGCACGGGAGCCCGCATCAGCTCGATCTTGGCCATCGGTCGGAGGCGGCGCTTCAGGCGCACGCCCACGGCCAGCGAGTCCCAGTTCGAGCGATGCAGGGACGCGAGCACGACGGGCCCCTCGGGCGGCACGTTCTCGAGCCCGACCGTCTTCAGCCGGAACACGGGGACCAGCGCGGTGAGCCCTGCGACGCGCAGGAGCTCGTAGGCGAGCGGGCTCTGGGCGGGGACGCGCGCGGCGCGGCGTGCGTCACGGTCCGTCGTGGATGCCGACACGGCGCGGACGATACTCCTACCCGGTGTTACGCAGGCCCGCCGCGATCCCGGCGATCGAGCGCGCCAGCGGTCGCCGGAGCCGCTCGCGTCCCTCCTCGTCCAGCGCCGGGTCGCGCCAGGCATGCAGCAGCTCGACCTGGACGGCGTTGATCGGGTCGACGTACGGGTTGCGCAGCCGGATCGTCCGCTGTACGGACGGATGGCGGTCGAGCAGCTCGGCTGCACGCACGACGGCGAGCACCGCCTCGACCGTGCGCTCGTGCTCCTCGAGTATCAGTCCGTACAGGCGCTCGCGGTCAGGGCTCTCCGGCACGAGATCGAGGTACAGCCGCGCGATCCGCACGCTCGACTTCGCGAGGCTCATCTCGACGTTCTCGACGAGCGCGCGGAAGAACGGCCAGTCGCGGTACAGGCCGCGCAGCGTGCGGAGCCCCGCCGGGCTGTCGGTCAAGCGGCCCGAGGGCGGTCCCGACCCCGTACCAGGCAGGGAGGACACAGCGGTTCTGCGTCCACGAGAACACCCAGGGGATCGCACGCAGCCCCGACAGCTCGCCACCCCTGCCGGGCCGTCTCGCCGGACGCGAGCCGATCTCGAGCAGCGCCAGCTCGTCGATCGGCGTGAAGCGGTGGAAGAACTCGGGGAACGCCTCGTCGCCGACGAGGTCGTCGTAGGCCCCCTGCGAGCGCGCCGCGAGCTCGCGCATGACGTTCGCTCCCTCGTCGGGCGCCTTGGTGCTCGCAACCTCCGGGAACGACGCGAGCAGCGTGGCCGCCAGGGCCTGCTCGAGGTTGCGGCGAGCGAGGCCGGGCAGGCCGTACTTGAACGCGATCGTCTCGCCCTGCTCGGTGATGCGCAGCCGCGCCGCGCCGTGCGGCGGGGGCTGAGCCAGGATCGCGCGGTGCGTGGGGCCGCCGCCGCGGCCGGTGCTGCCACCGCGACCGTGGAAGACGGTCAGCACGACATCGTTTGCGGCCGCGACGGCCTCGAGCCCGACGAGCGCCTCGTGGATCGCCCACTGCGCCGCGAGGAAGCCGCCGTCCTTCGCGGAGTCCGAGTACCCGACCATCACGGTCATCTCACGCCCGTGCTCGTCGAGCCTGCGTGCGAGCGTGGGCGCGTGCAGCAGCTCGTCGAGGATCCCCGGTGCGTGCGCGAGATCGGCGATCGTCTCGAAGAGCGGTGCGACCGAGATGTCGCAGCCGGCGGCGTCGGCCAGCGCGTACGTCGCCAGCACGTCCTCGGCGCTCGCGGTGCCCGACAGCACGACGGTGTCGAGCGCCTCGCGTCCGTGCTCCTCCTGGGCCGCGCGTACCGCCGCGAGCGTCGCGCGCAGTCCGTCGTCCGGGGCCCGCACCTGCTCGGCGTGGACGCGGACGTCGAGCCGCGCGATGTGCAGCCCGAACACGGCGACGCGCCGGCGGAGCGCCGCCAGGCGGCCGTCGGCGATGCGTGCGCCGACATGGTGGCGCAGGCTCTGGTCGACCAGGGCGAGATCGGCCGCGAGCGCCGCCGCCCGCGGGTATCCCGGCTCGTCCCGTCCGGCGAGCTCGTTGTCGAGCCGCCGCCAGATCGCGGTCAGCTTGCGGCGGTAGGGCTCGTGGCGGTTCCGCACCGCGGTTTCGTCATACACCCACGGGAGCTCGCGCTCGTCTCGCTCGATCGAGGCCCGCAGCTCGTCGTCGACGCCCACGAGCGTGTCCGAGACGCCGATCGCGCGGGAGAGCTCGCGCACCTCGTCGCGGTAGCGCCGAAGCGCGAGCGTGCGGGCGCGACCGAGGGCGTTCGCGATCTGGTCCGGAGTCGCGTTCGGGTTGCCATCCTGATCGCCGCCGATCCACGTGCCGAACCGGAGGGGCAGCGCATCGAGCCCCGGCAGCTCCTCGTCGAGCAGTGCGACGAGGTCGGCCGTGACGTCGAGCAGGCTCGCCTCGAAGAACCACAGCCCCTGCCGGATCTCGTCGTCGACGCTGGGGCGGATCGACCGCACCTCGTCGGTCTGCCACAGCACGGTCGTCTCCTCGGCGACCGACCGTTCGGCGGCGCGGCGCTCGTCCGGCGCGGCGCGCGGGTCGTCGAGCGCGTCGAGCAGACGACCGAGCCGGAGCTGGCTCTGCAGGTAGGTGCGGCGCGCGGCCTCGGTCGGGTGCGCGGTGAGGACGGGCTCGAGCCGCATACCCGAGGCGCGCTCGCGCAGGAGCTCCTCCGACACGCCTGCGGCCCGGATCGCGGCGATCGCCTGGCCGAGCGAGTCGCGGCGCGCTCCCCCGCTCGCCGCCTCGTGGCGCAGGCGGCGGATGCGGTGGTGCTGCTCGGCGAGGTTGACGAGCAGGAAGTAGAACGAGAAGGCGCGCACGACGAGGCCCTGCTCGCGCTCGCCGAGCTCGCGGACCGCGTCCAGCAGCGCCTCGCGGGCGGAGGCGCCCGAGTGCTCGCGGGCCGCACGTGCGAGCAGGCGGATGCGCTCGACCGACTCGAGCAGCCCGGCACCCTCCTGCTCGGCGATCGTCGCGCCAAGCGTGCTCGCGAGCAGGTCGACGTCGCGGCGAAGCGGCGCGAGGGGATCGATCGAGGACATCGTCACGGGCGCCTGCGCGCCGCCACGGCGCGCGTCCGGAACGGGACGACGAGCGGCCGGGGCGCCAGCTCCTGGATGACGGCTCGCAGCTCGGCGAGGTACGCATTGCGCTCGTCCGGAGGAAGCGCGTTGACGCGCGACAGCGATCGCGACAGGTCGATGAACGCGGCCGGCGTCAGCTCCTGGTCGTGCGGCTGCGCCGCCTCGCACGGCGACTCGAAGAGCTCGGAGCCCTCGAGCGCGCGCCTCCAGTGCCTGCCCGGCGCCCGCACCCGCGGCCGCGACCCGAGGCGCTCGTGGACCTGCGCGATCCAGGGGGCTGCGTCACTACGCCACTCGTTGTTCGCGACGACCAGTGCGCCTCGCGGGCGGAGGACGCGCGCGATCTCCGTCAGGGCGGGGATCGGCCGGAACCAGTGGAACGCCTCGCCGACGGTGACGAGATCGACCGATGCGTCGGGGAGCGGGATCGCCTCGGCGCGGCCGTCGCGCACCTCGACGTCGGGCACGGCCTGCTGGAATGCCGTGCGCATCGCCGCCGATGGCTCGATCGCGACGATCGACTGCGCGTGCGGCAGCAGGACGCGGGTGAGCTTGCCGGTCCCCGCTCCGAGGTCGGCGATGTCGCCGACGTCGTCGACGCCCGCGAGCAGCAGCGCTGTCAGCACGGCCTTGATCGCGTACGTGGGTCGCGCCCGCTCGTACGCGCGCTGGGTGCCGTCGAACGCCGTCGCGCCGGTTGGGACAGGTGCGGACATCGGATGGAGCGTAGTGGCAGGCCCGCGCGCGCCAGACAGGCGCGTGGACGGCGCTGTAAACCGAACGTTCGATATGTTCTGGGTAGATGGTCAACCTCACGCTCTCCGACGACCAGCGCGACCTGCAGGACCTCGCACGGGACTTCGCGGCGCGTGAGATCCGTCCGATCGCAGCCGAGATCGACGAGGCGGACGACGGGCGCGTCCCCTGGGAGCTGTGGGAGAAGGCGACCGAGGTCGGCCTGACCTCGTACATGCTGCCGGCGGAGTTCGGCGGCGGCGGCGTCCACGACTGCCTGACCGAGTGCGTGATCCAGGAGGAGCTGAGCTTCGGCGACGGTGGCCTCGGATCGCTGGTCACCTCGGGAGGGTTCTTCGCCGCGCCCGTGCTCGCGCTCGGCACCGCGGAGCAGCAGCGGCGCTTCCTGACGCCGCTCTGCGAGGGTCCGCGCCCGCCGCTCACCGCGCTCGCGACGACCGAGCCGGGCTTCGGCTCCGACGCCGCGGGCATGACGACGCTCGCACGCAGGGGCTCTGGCGGGTACGTGCTCTCGGGTCAGAAGACCTGGGTCTCGAACGGGGGCGTCGCCGACCTCTACGTGGTGTTCGCGCAGACCGAGCCGGGATCGCGCAGCAAGGGCGTGACGGCGTTCGTGCTCGAGCGGGGCGATGCCGGCCTGCGCTTCGGGCCCCCGATGCGCAAGCTCGGCGACCGTGGGATCGTCAACACCGAGCTGTTCCTGGATGACGTGCTCGTGCCCGACGACCGGCGGCTCGGCGAGGAGGGCGCCGGCTTCAGCGGCCTCATGCAGACCTTCGACCGCTCGCGCGTCGTGCTCGCGGCGGGTTGCGTCGGCATCGCGCGCGCCGCCTACGAGTACGCCGTCGCCTACGCGCGCGAGCGCGTCCAGTTCGGCAAGCCGATCATCGAGCACCAGGCTGTCGGCTTCCGGCTCGCCGATGCCGCGATGCGCATCGACGCGGCGCGTCTGCTGACCTGGCAGGGCGCCCTGCGCATCGACGCCGGCGAGCGCGCGACGCGCGAGGCCGCGATGGCCAAGCTCTACGCCTCCGAGGTCGCGATGTTCGCGACCTGGGCCGCGGTGCAGACGCTCGGCGGCTTCGGGTACTCGCGCGAGTACCCGGTCGAGAAGTGGTTCCGCGACGCGAAGCTCGAGGAGATCTGGGAGGGCACGTCCGATATCCAGCGACTGATCATCGCGCGCGACCTGGCGCGGGTCGGCGCGTGAGCGAGGGGCGCGACCTCGCGCCGCTCTTCGCGCCTCGCTCGATCGCCGTCGCAGGAGCCTCGGCCGACCCGGAGTCGTGGGGGTACTGGCTCGCCCAGGCGGCGATCGAGGGGGCCGACCGTCGGCCGGTCCACCTCGTCAACCCACGCGGCGGCGAGCTGTTCGGCAGACCGCTTGCGCGCCTCGCTGCGCGAGCTCGACGGTGAGGCCGACCTCGTCGTCGTGGCCGTGCCCGAGCGGGCGCTCGAGGACACCGTCGAAGCGGCGCTCGAGGCCGGTGCTCGCTCGCTCGTCGTGATCACCGCGGGCCTCGGCGAGCGCGACGCGTCGGGTCGTGCGCGCGAGCTGGCGCTGCGCGATCGCGTGCGCGCTGCCGGCGCCCTCATGCTCGGCCCCAACTGCATCGGGATCTTCGACGCCGCCGCGAACCTGCGCATCTCGTCCAACGAGTACCCGGCCGGCCCGGTCGGGCTGATCTCGCAGTCGGGCAACCTCTCGCTCGAGGTCGGGCTCCTGCTCGGCCGCGTTCGGGCTCGGGTTCAGCCGCTTCGCATCGGTCGGCAACCAGGCCGACGTGACGCTGCCCGACCTGCTCGCTGCACCTCGCCGAGCACGACGCGACGCGCGCGATCGCCGTCTACGTCGAGGACGTCGCGGACGGGCGCGCCTTCGTCGAGGCGGCTCGCGCGGCCACACGGCGGAAGCCCGTCGTCGTGCTCGCCGCGGGCACCAGCGAGGCGGGGCGCCGCGGCGCCGCGTCGCACACCGGTGCGCTCGTCTCGGACCAGGCCGTGCTGCGCGCGGCCTGCGAGGCGGCCGGGGCCCTGCTCGTCGACTCGCCCGGCGCGCTCGTCGATGCTGTGTACGCGCTCGTCCGCTCGCCGCTGCCGCGCGGGCGGCGCGTCGCCGTGATCGGCGACGGCGGTGGACACGGCGCGGTCTGCGCCGATCTCCTGACGGCCAACGGCCTGCGAGGTTCCCCGGCTCTCCGACGCGTCTGATCGCGCAGCTCGACGCCGCCCTGCCTCCACACGGCGGGATCGACAACCCGGTCGACCTGATCGGCGTCGGCGAGTCCGAGCTGACCGCGTTCTCGACGGCCGCGCGCAGGTCGTGCTCGCGTCCGGCGAGATCGACGCGGTCGCCGTGACCGGCTACTTCGGCGGCTACGCGCTCTACTCGCACGACTACGTGCGGAGCGAGCCCGCGGAGGCCGCCCGACTGGTCGCGCTGCAGGAGAGCACGGGATCGCCCGTGGTCGCGCACAGCATGTACGCGCCGGACTCGAGCGGCGCCGCCCTGCGCGCGACCGGCCTCGCGGTGTTCGAGCGCACCGAGCAGGCGGTGCGCGCGCTCGCGCGCGCTCGTGACGCGTCGCCGAGGAGCGATCCGCGTCGGCTCCGCTGCCGCTGCCGCGCCGCCGCGGCGCCGCTCTCGGGTGCGGTCGGCTACGTCGAGGCGCGCGCGCTGTTCGCTGGAAGCCGGGTCTGCCGTACCCCGATGGAGCCGTCGCCCGCGATGCGGCCGGCGCGGTCGCGGCCGCAGATCGCCTCGGCCTCTACCCC
This sequence comes from uncultured Actinomycetes bacterium, assembly GCA_963717155.1. Taxonomy (GTDB): domain Bacteria; phylum Actinomycetota; class Thermoleophilia; order Gaiellales; family JALYLC01. The sequence goes on along the minus strand of OY970326.1, from coordinate 3,842,274 downwards.
GCCACGCTCAAGGCCGTCGACGCGGCGCTGGTGCACAAGTCCGATCGCGGGGGCGTGCGCGTCGGGCTGCCGGACGCCGCCTCGCTGCACGCCGCCGCGCTCGAGATGGAGCGCGTGCTCGCGCCCGGAGCGGCTGTTCGTCGAGCGGACGGCGATCGTCGCCGATGGCGTCGAGCTGATCGTCGGCGCGCGTCAGGATGCGCGCTTCGGCCCGGTCGTGCTCGTCGGACTCGGCGGCACCCTCGTCGAGGTGCTCGGCGACACCGCGCTCGCGCTCGCTCCGATCGACGCCGCGGCGGCCGGCGAAGCTGCTCGTATCGCTGCGCGGCGCGCGCGCTGCTGCGCGGCGTGCGCGGTCGTCCGGCAGTCGATCTCGACGCCGCCGCGGCCGCCATCTCCGCCGCTCTCGCGCGTCGCCGCGGCGCACCCCGAGCTCGCCGAGCTCGAGGTCAACCCGCTGCTCGTGACCCCGTCCGGTGCGTGCGCGCTCGACGCGCGCGCCATCCTCGCAGCCCCCTGAGGAGGGATCCTCGATGAGCGACGCCACGCACCCGCATCGGCGGGCATCTCGTCGTCGACTGCCTCGAGGCAGCCGGCGTCGAGGCGCTCTTCGGCGTACCCGGCATCCACTCGCTCGCGATCTGGGACGGGCTCGTCGGACTCGCCGATCAGGCACGTCGGCATGCGCACCGAGCTCGCGGCCGGCTTCGCGGCCGATGGCTACGCGCGTGCGGGCTCGCGGCCGGGCGTGCTGCTGACGACGACGGGGCCCGGCTCCCTCGTCGCAGCCTGCGCGCTGATGGAGGCACGGACGAGCTACGTCCCGTCGTCAACATCGTCTCGCAGGTGCCGCGCGACGTGATCGGCAGCGACCGGGGCTTCCTGCACGAGCTGCCGACCCAGTCGGAGGCGCTCGCGGCGCTTGCGAAGTGGCACGCGGTCGCGCGTCGGCCGAGGCGCTGCCCGAGCTCATCGCCGAGGCGTTCCGCCAGGCGACCTCCGGCGCCCCTGGCCCGGCCGTGCTCGAGGTTCCGGTCGACGTCCTCGAGGGCGAGACGACGGTTCCTGCGCCGAGGGCACTACGACGTCGCGCCGGTGCCGCTCCCGCGCCCGACCCGGCCCTGCTCGCCGAGGCCGTGCGGTCTGCTCGACGCCGCCGAGCGACCCGTGCTGTGGGGCGGCGGCGGCGTGCTGCGCGCAGGGGGCTCGGCGGCGTTCCGCGCGCTCGCCGAGCAGCTCGACGCGCCCGGCTGCCACCACGTACATGGGCAAGGGCGCGATCCCGGGCGACCACCCGCTCGCGCTCGGCTCGGCCTGCGACGAGGGAGCGTTCCAGGAGCTCCTGCGCACCGCCGACGTCGTGCTCGCCGTCGGCACCGAGCTCGGGAGCCGAGACGACGGGCCAGTGGACGCTCGAGTTCGAGGGTCGCCTGATCCAGGTCGACGCGCGTGCCGAGCACCTCGGCGCGACGTACGCGGGGCTCGGCATCGCCGGCGACGCGCGTGTCGTGCTCGAGGCGCTCGCGTCGGGCGTCTCGTGGCACGAGTCCGACGGCGCGGAACGCGTCGGGGCCGTGCACGACCGGATCGGCGCCGGACTCGCCGCGCAGGGGCGCGACGCGGAGCTGCACCTGCTCGCCGACCTCCGTGCCGCGCTCGGCCGGGACGACGTCCTGGTCTGCGACATGACGTTGACCGGCTACCTCGCCGCGCCGTTCCTCGACGTGTACGCGCCCGGGACGTTCCTCTATCCGCTGGGCTCCGGCACGCTCGGGTACGCGTGGCCCGCGGCGATCGGCGCGAAGGTGGCGCGGCCCGGGTCGCAGGTGCTCGCCGTGCACGGCGACGGGGGCGTGCTCTACTCGATGCTCGAGCTGCTGTCCGCGCGGCAGCACCGGATCGGGGCGAAGCTCCTCGTCGTCGACGACAGCGGGTACGGGATCCTGCGCGTCTACCAGCACGGCGCGTACGGACGGACGAACGGCGTCGACCTCGCGCAGCCGGACTTCCCCGCGCTCGTCCGCTCGCTCGGCGTCCCCGTGTTCGAGGCGCGTCCTCGCGGCCTCGCCGGCACCGCTCAACGAGGCGCTCGCCGTTCGACGGCCCGGCGTTCGTCCACCTTCCCCAGACGGTCGTGTTCCCGGAGGCGACGCGCTGATGGATCTCGCACTGACGCCCGAGCTCGTCGAGATCCAGGAGCGCAGCCGTCGCTTCTGCGACGAGTACCTGCTGCCCGTCGAGCTCGAGTGCGAGCTCGCGAACGGTCTACCGCCCGAGGCGCTCGAACGCTTGCGGCTCGGCGTGCTCGAGGCGCGGCTGCACGCGGTGAACATGCCGCGAGAGTGGGGCGGCCAGGGCTACAGCTGGCTCGAGCAGGTGATCTCGCAGGAGCAGCTCGGACGTTCGACGAACGCCCTGTGGGACGTCGTGTGGCGTCCGGCGAACGTGCTCCGCCACTGCGACGAGCGGCAGCGCGAGCGCTACCTGCTGCCCGAGATCAGGGGCGAGCGGCGCTACGCCTACGCGGTCACCGAGCCCGGTGCGGGATCGGACGCGAGCAGGCTCGCAGACCCGCGCGACGCGCACCGCGGGCGGCTGGCGCATCGACGGCGAGAAGTGGTTCGTCACGGCCGCCGACGTCGCCGACTACCTGATCGTCGTCGCCGACGCCGAGGGCCACGGCCCGACCGCGTTCCTGGTCGACCAGGGCACGCCGGGGCTGCGCGAGACGCGCCGGCCCCGCTACATGCACACGTTCGTCTACGAGCATCCCGAGTACGTGCTCGAGGGCTGCGAGGTGGCGGATGAGCAGGTGCTCGGCGGCCTCGGGCAGGGGCACGAGCTGTCGCGCGAGTGGTTCGTCGAGGAGCGCCTGATGATCGCCGCGCGCTGCCTCGGCGGCGCCCAGCGCGTGCTCGAGATCGCGCTCGCCCACGCGTGCGAGCGCGAGCAGTTCGGCCAGCGGATCGTCGACTTCCAGGGCGTGTCGTTCCCGCTCGCATCGAGCGCCGTCGAGCTCGCGGCGTCGCGGGCGCTCGTGTACCAGGTCGCCTGGGAGGCGAGCCGCGGGCTTCGATCCCAAGACGCTGCACGCGAAGGCGTCGGCGATCAAGCTCCACGCCTCGGAGATGGCGGGCAGGGTCGCCGACCGCGCGCTGCAGGTGCTCGGCGGCCGCGGCTACATGCGCGAGAACCCCGTCGAGCGGCTGTACCGCGACCTCCGCGTCGACCGCATCTGGGAGGGGACATCCGAGATCCAGCGGGTCGTGGTCGCGAACGAGCTCGTCAAGCGCGGAGCGGCGGCGGTCACCGGGTGGCCCGTGTCGTGAGGCCGTCGGTCGAGGGCGAGCGCCGTGTCCAGCTGACGAGCGCAGCTGCGCGCGTGATCGCGCGCAAGGGCTACGAGGCTGCGACGCTGCGTGACGTCGCAGACGAGGCCGGCACCTCGACCGGGACGCTGAACTACTACTACCACGGCAAGGACGACCTGTTCGCGGCGACGCTGCGCGCGGCGTCCGAGCGCTTCCAGTCCGACCTCGGGGCTGCGGTCGCCGCGGCGCGCTCGCCGCGGGACAAGCTGGTCGCGATGGCGCGGGCGGCGACGCCCGCGACGCCCGAGGGTCGCGAGGCGCACGCGCTATGGATCGACTTCTGGGCGCAGGCGGCCCGCGACGAGTCGCTGCGCCAGCTCAACGAGCGGATCTACGACCGCTGGCGCGTCGAGATCGCCGCGATCGTGCGTGAGGGCCAGGCGGCGGGCGCCTTCGCGCCCGCCGCCGACCCCGACGCGTTCGCGCGCGGCTACGCCGCCGTGATCGACGGCCTTGCGACACACGTCGTGCTGCACGGCGGGTTCGGGCCTACCGAGATGGAGGCCGCCTGCCGCGCGTACGTCGATGCGGCGCTCAGGGTGCGGTGACCGCCCAGGTCCCGCGGGTGCGGTAGCCCCCTGCCGCGGCGCTGTCGGCGAAGACCGCGGCTCCGAACGTCGCCGTGCCGTCGTTCGAGCCCAGGACCGACGAGGCGTCGAACTCGCCTCGGGTCGTGCTGTTCAGCGGGGTGGTTGCCTCGTAGATGCAGAGGTTCCCGGGCAGCGCCTGGGGCATGGTGGCGGTTCCCGGGCACTGGGCAGGCGGAGTGGTCCCGAAGTTGATGTAGTGCGGGGTGGGTGCAGCTGCGAGCGTGAACACGAACGAGATCGCCGCGATGCTCTCCTCGCCGGCCGCGACGGCGGTTCCGCGCACTGCGAACGTTCCGCGGATCGTCTTGCCGCTCGGAAGCACGTCAGGGAACGGGCCGGGCGTGCCCTGTGCGCCTGTCGCGCCTGTCGCGCCTGTCGGGCCTGGTGCGCCTGGTGCGCCGGGCGCGCCCGTCTGACCGCGCGCTCCCTTCGCGCCCCTGTTCCCCTTGAGCTTCTTGAGCACCTTCGGCGAGATCTGGCTCGTGCTGGTGATGACGTAGCCGGCCGCGACGGCGGTGCCGCCGAGCGCGACGCAGAGCGCCACGACGGAGATCACCAGCGACGGGCTGAGATGCCGGAACCTGGTCAACGAACGCCTCCTGTTCGGATGTGATGCGACACGCGCTCAGCTGTACGTGAACAGGTGCGTGAACGAGTCGGTGTAGCGGGTGACCTGGCCCTTGTCGTTGTGACGCCCGACGCGGAGCGAGTACTGGTAGGTCCCGTGTCCGTACCGCTCGAGCTCCGAGACGTTCAGCGAGAAGTGCACCGTCGTGTGCGTGGCGCGATCGCAGATGAACGTCGTCTTGTCGAACACGCCCTGTCCGCCCTTGCCGACGTGGAAGACCGCGATTCCCTTCCACTTGCCGCACCAGACCGTCGCCGTGAAGGTCGCGACGGTGCCCCGACTGAAGTCGCGTACGACGCCGGGCTTCTCGATGTACGGCGCAGCCGCGTCGCTGCTGCTAGCGGCCGCCGGGCCGGCCATCGCAAGCGTTCCGAGCGCGACTGCGAGCGCGACCACCTTGCGAGTCGAGTGCATCCCGTTCCCTCCCGTTACGACAGATCGGCCCGCCCCACGGGCCTCTCTGAACGTACAGCAAGAAACGGCGGAATGCCTACGCCGCGGAGACGCCCCTCACCTCACGTGAGGCCTTGTCGCGCCTCGCGCACGAGCATCACGGCCTCGGGGAAGAGGACGCGGATCGCGTCGCGCACCTGGGCGCCCTGCTCGGCCGGCGTGCCCGACAGATCGAGCCGGTTGATGCACGCGATCGTCATCTGCACCGCGAGGTTGATCGCGTTGTCCGCGAACGCGACCTTCTGGCCCTGCTGCATCTGCTCGGCCATCCCGGAGAGCGCCTTCTGGATCTCGTCTGGATCGCCGCCACCGAACATCCCGCCGAAGGGGAATCCGCCCTCCATGAGCATCCTCCATGCTTGTGTTGAGCTGGAAGGTTATTCAGACCCTTCGCGCGTCCTCGGCGACCGCGCACCAGCGCGCGAACAGCTCGCGGGCGTGCTCGTGCATGCGCCGTCCGCGCTCGTCGCGCAACGCCTCGATCATCTCGTCGAGCGCCCCGGCGCCGACCGTCTGCTCGAGTGCGGCCTGGTAGGCGGGCACACGCGCCCACTCCTCGGCCATCTCGGCCGAGACCTCCATGTGGAACTGGACACCGTAGGCGCACGACCCGAACCGGAACGCCTGGTTCGGGTACGCGCTGGAGGAGGCGAGGCGGACGGCCCCCACGGGTAGGTCGAACGTGTCACCGTGCCACTGCAGGGCGAGGATCGTGCCGTCGAGGCTGCCCATGATCGGATCGACGCGGCCCTCGTCCGTCAGCTCGACGGGAAGGATTCCCACCTCGGGCTCGGGTCCCGCGTAGACCTTCGCACCCAGGCTCGCCGCGAGCAGCTGGACGCCGAGACACGCCCCGAAGTACGGAATGCCGGCGCGAACCGAGTCGCCGATCAGCTCCTTCTCATCGGTGAGCCATGGCAGCGACTCGTCGTCGTTCACGCTCATCGGACCGCCCATCGCGATGATCGCATCGATCCCCTGGACCCCAGGGGCCTCGCCGACCTCGTCGATCTCGCACGTGGCCACGAGCCAGCCGCGCTCGCGCATCACCTCGGCGAACGCTCCGGGGGGCTCGCATGCGATGTGCTGAAGAACCAGCGCGCGCATGGACCCGGATACGCTACCCCGAGTCGAGTTTCGCCGTCCAGATGTAGATCTTCTTCGACGGCACGCTCGACTGCGTGGCGAAGCGCGCGATGCGCTTGATCGTCGCGAGCGACGTCGGATCGGCGGCGTGTCCGAGCATCCCGTAGTCGGTGGGGAGCTGGGCTCCCTGACGCGCCCGAGATCACGAAGAACTGCGAGCCCGCCGTACCGCTCGGCTGGGCTGCCGTCTTCGCCATCGCGACGTCGCCGATCTCGTACCGGTACCCGCCCATCACCTTGCCGTCGACCGTGTAGCCGGGGCCGCCCGTGCCGTTGCCCTTCGGGTCGCCGCCCTGCAGCACGAAGTCGGCGATGATCCGGTGGAACGTCAGCCCGTCGTAGAAGTGCTTGGTGACGAGGAAGGCGATCGAGTTGGGGATCGGGTTCTTCTTGTTCTGCACGAGCTCGATACGCAGCGTCCCGCACGAGGTGACCATCACGATCGCCGCTTTCTGACCGGGCTTCAGCACGGTGCCCGGCTTCGTGAACGTCGGCTTGGCCGTGCCTGCAGCCGGCGGCTTCGAGTGGTCGCAGCCGTCGGGGCCGGGATGCGGGGTGCTCTCGGCGAGCGCTCCCGGCGCGAGCAGCCGCCGCGGTGATCGCGACGAGCGGCGCGACGAGCAGTCCGAGCCTCACTCGTCGATCTCCTCGACGGTCATCTTCACGATCGTGACCGGCTCGCTGGGCGGCCCGTCGCTGACCGCGAGCGCGTCGATCGCCTTGATCGTCGCGAGCGACTCCTCGTCGCGCGCGTGGCCGAGGATGCCGTACTCCGCGGGCAGACGCTCGCCCGACGGGCCGGAGATCACGAAGAACTGCGATCCGGAGGCGCCGGGAGGCGCGTGGCCCGTCTTGGCCATCGCGAAGTCGCCGACCTTGTACTCGTAGTAGCGCGGCGGGGTGCCGATGACCTCGTAGCCCGGGTTGCCGGTGCCGGTTCCCGTCGGGACAGCCTCCCTGCAGCACGAAGCCGGGCACGACGCGGTGGAAGTTCAGGCCGTCGTAGAAGCCCTCCTTCGCGAGGAATGCGATGGAGTTGGGGATCGGCCCGCCGAGATCCGGGTCGAGCACCGCGGTGATCGTTCCGTGCGATGTCTCGACGCGGAGCCGGTAGCGGCGATCCTCCTCGAGCACCTGTTCTGCCTGGGTGTAGGCCATGGTCTCCTCGACAATCGGTCGACGCAGAGCGCCCCGGGACCGTTGCCCGGGTGCGCCGCGCGCAGGGTAGGGCATCGGCGAGCCCGCGAGGCCGATCCACTAGATTGGTCGCGTGCGCATCGCCATCACCGGAATCGGGATCGTGTCGCCTGTCGGGATCGGCACCGACGTGGCCTGGAACGCGATTCTGCGAGGGCCGCTCCGGCATCGCCGAGCCCACGCATTTCGACCCGGGCGACCTGCCGATCACCGTGGTCGGCGAGGTGCCGGACTTCGATCCGTCGGTGGTCGCGTCGCCCAAGGAGGCGCGTCGGCTCGACCGCAACGTCCTGCTCGCGATGACCGCGGCGCGCGAGGCAGTCGACGACGCCGACCTCTCGGGCTTCGACCTCGAGCGGATCGGCGTGCTCGTCGGCTCGGCGATCGGCGGGTTCATCACGATCCTCGAGCAGCACGACATCATGCGCGAGCGCGGCTGGGCCCGGGTCGCGCCGCACTTCTTCCCCGCAACGCTCGTCGACACGGCGAGCGGCGCGATCGCGCACGATGCTCGACCTGCAGGGCCCGAACTACGCGCCCGTGCTCCGCCTGCGCGACCGGCGCCCACGCGATCGGAGAGGCGGCCGAGCTGCTGCGACGCGGCGGCGCCGACGCGGTCATCGCCGGTGGCGTCGAGGCCTGCCTGCACCCGTTGCTGCTTGCCGGCTTCACGACGATGAAGGGCCTCGGCACCGCGCGTCCCGGCGAGGGGCCCGAGACGGCGTCGCGGCCGTTCGACCTGACGCGCGAACGGGTTCGTCTGCTCCGAGGGCTCGACCATCGTCGTGCTCGAGCCGCTCGACCGCGCGGTCGCCCGCGGCGCGCGCATCCACGCCGAGGTGATCGGCCATGGCAACTCGAACGACGCCTACCACGTCGCCGCTCCGCATCCCGAGTCGCGCGGCCTGATCCAGATGATGAGCCGCGGGCTCGCGTCGGCCGGCATCCCGCCCGAGGAGGTCGGGTACATCAACGCGCACGGCACGTCGACGCCGCAGGGCGACGCGGCCGAGACGTTCGCGATCAAGACGATCTTCGGCGATCACGCCTACAAGCTCGCCGTCTCCTCGACGAAGTCGGCGACCGGGTCACCAGTTCGGCGCAGCGGGCGCGTTCGAGACCGCGATGTGCGCGCTCGCGTGCCGCGACGGCGTGCTACCGCCGACGCTCAACTACCGCGAGCCCGACCCCGAGTGCGACCTCGACTACGTGCCCGAGGGCGCGCGGGAGACCGATCTCAGGGTCGCGATGTCGAACTCCATCGGCCTCGGCGGCCACAACGGCTGCGTGCTCGTCCGCCGCTACGAGGGTGATTAGGGCCCTCAGGCGTAGGCGTCGAACGTCGCGCCCTTGCCCTGCTCGAGCGAGGGCGGCGGCGCGGCGGGCATGGTCTGCAGCAGCGCGGCACCCTCGGTGCGCTCGATGGCGAGCGCGTCGCGCAGCACCATGATCTGCGCCTGGCCGGGCGGTGCGTCGAGCGGCGTGGTGGCTCCGGGCGTGCTGCTGACGTCCACGGATCGTTCATCGGCACGCCGAGGCGCCGCCGCAAGGGGTATTCAGGCGCGGATCTGGCCGGAGCCGCGCACGACGTACTTCGTCGTCGTCACGTCCGCGAGCCCGATCGGCCCGCGCGCGTGCAGCCGCGACGTCGAGTTCGCGATCTCGGCCCCGAACCCGAACTCGCCTCCGTCGGTGAAGCGCGTCGAGGCGTTGACGTACACGCAGGCCGAGCCGATGCCGCGGACGAAGGCGTCGGCCGCGCCGAGATCCTCCGTCACGATCGCCTCGGAGTGCCCGGTGAGTAGCGTCTCGATGTGGTCGATCGCCTCCTCGACCGAGTCGACCGTGCGCACGGCGAGCACGAGGTCGAGGTACTCGGTCGCCCAGTCCTCCTCGGTCGGCGGCAGGCTCGGCACGCCGAGCGCCTCGGCGGCGTCCGCGTCGGCGCGCAGCTCCACCCGGGCGTCGCGCAGCGCCACGCCGATCGCGGCGAGCAGCGGCAGCGCATCGCGATGGACGAGCAGGGTCTCGGCCGCGTTGCACACGCCGGGCCGCTGCGTCTTCGCGTTGACCGATGATCGCCAGCGCCTTCTCCGGGTCGGCCTCCGCGTCGAGATAGACGTGGCAGTTGCCGCCGGCGGCCGACGAGCACCGGGAACGCGCGCGTGCTTGATCAGGAAGTCCTTGAGCTGCTCGCCGCCGCGCGGGATCACGACGTCGCACGACTTCGGGTCGGCGACGAACGCGGCCAGCTCGTCGCGGCTGCACGCGAAGTCGACGACGGCGTCGGCGGGCAGCCCGGCGTCCTCGAGCCCGGCGCGCACCGCGTCGATCAGCACGGCGTTCGTCCGGCGCGCGCTCGAGCTGCCGCGCAGGATGCAGGCGTTGCCGCTCTTGATCGCGAGCGCGGCGACGTCGGCCGTCACGTTCGGACGCGCCTCGTAGACGACGAGCAGGACGCCGAGCGGGATGCGCACCTTCTGCACGTCGAGCCCGTTCGGCAGGCGCCAGCCGGTGACGATCTCGCCGACCGGGTCGGCGAGCAGCGGCGACCGAGCGCACGGCGGCGGCAAGCGCCGCGACGCGCGGGCGTCGAGCGTCAGCCGGTCGATCAGCGCCGCGCTCGTGTCGGCCGCGCGGGCATCGGCTGACGTCCGCCTCGTTCGCCTCGCAGATCGCGTCGGCGCTGCGCTCGATCCGCAGCGCGATCGCCTCGAGCGCCGCGTCCTTCTGTCCGCGGCCGACGACCGCGAGCTCGCGCGCTGCCGCCCGCGCCCGTGACGAGACGTCAGGGGTTGCGATCGCCATGCACCGCAAGATAGTCGCGATGCACGGCCTCGGCCAGCCCGGCCTCGGACGATCGCTTGCCCGCGGCACGGCGCAGCTCGGCGGCGTCGGCGGCCGCGAGGCCCTTGGCGAACGGCGTGCCGTCGGGCCCGCAGATCGTGACCGCGTCGCCGGCCCGGAAGCGTCCCTCGACGCGCTCGCAGCGCCGACCGCGAGCAGGCTCGCGCCCTGCTCCTCGACGGCGCGCCGCGCGCCCGCGTCGACCGTCAGGCGCCCCGAGCTCGGCCGGCCGTAGCGGAGCCACAGCTTGAAGCTCGCAGCCGGCCGCGCGTCGGGGTAGAAGCGCGTCCCCACGTTGCGGCCGGCGACGGCGTCCGTCGAGCACGCGCGGGACGGGCGCCCCGTGCGATCACGCACGCGACGCCGCCTGCCGACGCCATCTCGGCCGCGACGATCTTCGAGCGCATGCCTCCCGAGCCGAGGCCGCTGGGCGACGGCGCGTCGACGTCGATCGCCGCGAGCAGCCCGTGGTCGCGCACCTCGCGCACGAGCTCGGCGCCGGGAGCGCGGGGTTCGCGCGTGTACAGGCCGTCCTGGTCCGTCAGCAGCACGAGCAGCCGCGCGCGCAGCAGCACGGCGACCTGGGCGGCGAGCGCGTCGTTGTCGCCGAACGTGATCTCGTCCGTCGCGGTCGAGTCGTTCTCGTTCACGACCGGCACGACGCCCCAGCCGAGCAGGGTCTCGAGCGTGGCGCGCGCGTTCAGGTAGCTCGTGCGCGCGTGCATGTCGGAGGCGGTCAGCAGCACCTGCCCCGCGCGCAGACCGGCGGCGGCGCAGCGCGCGCTGCCAGGCCCCGACGAGCAGTCCCTGCCCGACGGCCGAAGCCGCCTGCAGGCCCGGCACGTCGCCGGGCGTCCTCCGTCCGAGCGTCGCCGCGCCCGAGCGCGATCGCCCCGGACGAGACGACGCATACCGGCACGCCGGCGGCGGCCGAGGCTCGCGATCTCGCCCGCGAGGGCGGAGCAGCAGCGCGCGCCGCGGGCGCCCGCGCGCGTCCACGAGCGTCGACGAGCCGAGCTTGACGACGACCGCGCGGCGCATGCGCGCTACTCCAGCGTCAGCCGGGAGAGTCCGCCCGGCTGCAGCGTGAAGGGCAGCACGTAAGGCGGACTCGGCGAGTCGGCAGGCCGCTCCCTCGCCATCCTGGATGTCGCAGAAGGCGCCGCGGGCCTCGACGCGGAGCGTGCCCGACCCCGAGAGCGTGCGGAAGGTGACCGCCGCGGGCAGCATCGTGGCGGTCTGCGCCGCCGGCGCCTCGATCGCGTCCGGCGGGTCGGAGCTCAGCCGGATGTGCACGGGCGGCCCGCCGCTGCTGTCGAGGTGTGTGCCCGCAGGCGCTGCCAGTGTCACGAGCAGCGTGATCTCGGCGTTCGCTGCCAGCGTCGCCGGCTCGAGGCGACGGGCAGGCGTCGCCGGAGGCTCCAGCCCGATCGGCAGCAGGCTCGTGACGACGCCGGTCGTGATATCGACCCGTCGCAGCGCGTGGTTGCCGGTGTCGGCGACGATCAGCACATCGCCGATCCGGGCCATCCTCCCGGCTCGAAGAAGCGCGCCTCGCTGCCGGTGCCGTCACGGAAGCCGGGGCTGCCGCCGGCGATCGTCGTGACGGTGCCCGCCTCCATGTGCACGCTGCGCAGCCGGTGGTTGTAGGTGTCGGAGACGATGAAGCCCTGCGCGATCGACGCGATGCCCGTGGGGTGCTGCAGCCGGGCCTCTCCGATCGATCCGTCGCTGATCTCCCCACTCGAAGAGCCCGGCGCCGATCACGGTCGCGACCTCGACGCCTCCGCGCTCGGCGGGCGCGAGCACGCGGAGTGACGAGCTCTCGGCGTCGACGAATCCGAGCAGGCGGCCGAGCGGCGCGAGCCCGAGGGCTGCGCGAGCTCGGCCTGCACGGCCGGGCCGTCGGCAGTCCCTCCCGACCGCTGCCCGCGACGAGTCCCGTCCGGTCGTAGTTCGGCGTCGTAGCCCCAGAGCTGGTGCGTCCCCGCCATCGCGATCACGAGGATGTCGTCTGCGTACGGCGCGACGTCCCAGGGCGACCGCAACGGCCCGCCGACGGTGTGCAGCTCGCGCGTCATCGAGGTCGGCACGGCGCAGACGGTGGTTGCCCGTGTCCGCGATCCAGAGCGACCCGCGCCAGAACGAGACGCCCTGGGTCGCTGCAGCGCGGCGTCGCTCGAACGACGCCGTCGCTGCCGCGTCGGCTCGCCGGTGCCGATCATGTCTCGCACGGCATGCCGGCCCCGTCGAGCAGCACGATGCGGTGGTGGCCCGTGTCGGCGACGGCGAGCAGGCCGCGCTCGGGGTCGTGCGCGACCTTGCCCGGGAAGCGCAGGCCGGTCCGCGGCGGCAGGCCGCTGGCACGACGGGCAGCGGACCGCGCACGAGCGTCCCCTTCGCGCCGTGCGCCGAGAGCAGCGTGGCGATCGCCTGCGCGAGATAGCCCGAGCTGGCCCTCCCCCGATACCTGGTGGGCGATGTAGCCCTCGGGATCGATCAGCACCAGCGTCGGCCACGCCTGAATGGCATACGTCGACCAGTTTCGCCGGTCGGGGTCGTCCAGGACGGGGTGGTGATCCCGAGGCGCTCGACCGCTCGCTCGACGGCCTCGTGGCTGTGCTCGTGCGGGAACTTCGGCGAGTGGATCCCGATCACGAGCAGGTCGTCGCCGAACTGCTGCTCGAGCGCGCTGGACCTCCTCCAGCACGTGCAGGCAGTTGATGCATGCCTGCGTCCAGAAGTCGAGCAGGACGACGCGGCCGCGCAGCGAGGCCAGGGTGAGGGGTCCGGCGGTGCCGATGAAGCCGCCCGCTCCGTCGAGCTCGGGCGCCCTCACGCGCGCTGTCGACACCATCGGCGGAGGGTACCCGGCCGCTCGGAATGCCGCGACGGATCCACCTTCGGAGGGATGCGCGCCAACGTTGCGCCTGCCACCGTGGAAGGAACGGCGTGCGCGCGTCCACCGACGGGAGCGTCCCTCGCCCCGCCCGCGCGCCGCCTCCGCTGCCGACGCTCGCCGTAAAGCGATGCGAGGCGGGGCGGGCTCGTCCCTCGAGCCTGCCCCGCCCGGCAGATCGGAGTACCGAGCAGGCTACCCTTGCGCGATGCCGCGCCTGCTGGCGATGCTCGTACTGCTCCTGGTGGTCGCGGTCGCCCCGGCGCGAGCTGCAACTGCGCGCACGCTCGCGCTCGCCGAGGTGCGCGCCCCGACGGGCGGACTCGTCGTGCGTGCCGGGCAGGGGCCGTTCATCTACCCGGCGCGTGGTCCGCTGGCGATGCTCGTGGGCTCCTCGAAGATCGTGCACCACGGCAAGCGGACCGAGGCGGTGCTGACCCGCGTGTCGCTGCTCGGCGGCCGCATCCGGGCCAGCCGCATCGTCGTGCCCGCCCGCGGGCTCGCGGGCGCGCGCGTCCAGGGCCTGATCGTGGACGGCGTGCCCTTCCCCGTCGGCGCGAACACCCTCGTCCCGCTCGGTGGGAAGAGCTACGTGGTCGCGCTGCAGCAGGCGGTCGCCGCCGACACCGACGGCTCGCGCGTCGGCATCGTCGGGCTGCGGGTGCATCTCGGCAGGAAGGTCGCCGGGCTCGCTGCCGGGAGCGAGCTGTGGGTCGGCATCGCGGCTGCGGCGCGCGAGGCGCCCGCGCGAGCCGAGCAGGCGACCGACGAGATCCCGCCGCGGCTGATCCCGATCTACGAGCACGCGGGCGCGCGCTACGGCGTCCCGTGGGTGCTGCTCGCGTCGATCAACAAGTTCGAGACCGACTTCGGCGCGAACCTCTCGGTGTCGAGCGCCGGAGCGGTCGGCTGGATGCAGTTCCTTCCCTCGACCTGGAGGCGCTACGCCGTCGACGCGTCCGGCGACGGGAAGGCCGATCCGTACAGTCCGCGCGACGCGATCAACTCCGCGGCCCGCTATCTCGCCGCAGCCGGGGTGCGCAAGAACCTCGCGGGGGCGGTCTGGTCGTACAACCACTCGCTGCCGTACGTCCGCACCGTGATCGCGCAGGCCCGGCTCTACGCGCGCTCTCCGATCGGCAACGCGAGCGGTCCGCTCGACCCCTCGAAGCCGGGGTCTTGAAACCACAACGTTCGCAGAGGCCAATTCCCGCGAGCGCCTGCTACCCTCGGTGGAGATGGCCGCAGAGGACTTCGTCACCGACAACGCCGACGATTACCGCGGCGACTACAACCAGGCGATGGAGCACGCCCTGCTCGGGCAGATCGGTTTCTTCCCGGATTTCGATCCGGCCCGCCAGCAAGAGGTGTGGCGTCTCCTGTCGTCCGATCGCGATCGGCTGCTCGCGTTTGCGCGGCGCCGGGCGATCACGATCGGCCGCCTCGAGGTGCGCAAGACGCTGAAGAGCCCGAAGCCGGTGTACGAGCTCGTCGCGACCGGCAACGACGCCCAGTCCGTGCGCGACTACCTCGGCATCGAGCGCGTCAACCGCTAGAGGCGGTCGCGCGCGGGAAGCACGTCGCGGTAGCGCTCCTTCCAGGCGGGCACGGGCGTCTCGACCCCGCGACGCGGTGTGAAGCGGGACCGCTCGACGAGCTGCATCTTCGGGATGTAGCGCGGGCAGTTCGGGTAGACGCGGGTCAGCGCGACGCGTACGACGAGCTGCGCCTCGGGCCACTCGCCGATCAGCGCGTCATCCGGGTCGATCGTGGCGACTCCGCACATGCGCAGGCGCTTCTGCTGCTCGAAGTCGATGAACAGCAGGCCGACGGCCGGGTTGGCGGCGATGTTGCCGAGCGACACGTACATGCCGTTCCCGTCCCAGTTCGGGAACGCGATCTCGCCGGGCGAGACGATGCGGACGAATCCGGGATCGCCCGCCTTGAAGCTGCACTCGGGCATCCCGTCCGCATCGACCGTGGCGAGGAAGAACATGTCGAGGCGCTCGACGAACTCCCGGTCACCGTCGTCGAGGTGGTCGCGGACGTTTCGCTCCGAGAGCGCGTCGGCGAGCCGACGGGTGTCGAAGCGGTCCTGCAGGGCTCGTTGCTCGGCGTGATACGGATAGGGCACGCTTGCTCCTTGTCGCGATATTCCGTCTCGCCCAATCGACTAGGGTGCGCCGTGTAGGGGCACTTCTGCAAGTCGCTATCGAGGAGCACCGGTTTGACTGCCGTGGATGATCGTGTCCAGACCCTTTCCGTCGACACGATCCGATGTCTGGCAATGGATGCGGTGCAGAAGGCGAACTCCGGCCACCCTGGCACCGCGATGGCCCTCGCCCCGGTCGCCTACGTGCTGTACACCGAGGCGATGCGCCACGACCCGGGCGCGCCCGAGTGGCCCGACCGCGACCGCTTCGTACTCTCGGCAGGGCATGCGTGCATCCTGCAGTACGCGGCGCTCCATCTGACGGGTTACGACCTCACGATGGACGACCTGAAGCAGTTCCGGCAGTGGGAGTCGCGCACGCCTGGACACCCCGAGCTGCACCACACCGCCGGCGTCAACGTCACGACGGGCCCGCTCGGCCAGGGCGTCGGGAACTCGGTCGGTATGGCGATCGCCGAGCAGATGCTCGCCGCGCGCTACAACCGCGACGGTCACGAGGTCGTGAACCACCGCACCTTCGCGATCTGCTCCGACGGCGACCTCATGGAGGGCGTGTCGGGCGAGGCCTCGTCGATCGCCGGCTTCCTCGGCCTCGGCAAGCTCTGCCTGATCTACGACGACAACCACATCACGATCGAGGGCTCGACCGATCTGGCGTTCGCCGAGGACGTGCCCGCCCGCTACGAGGCGTACGGCTTCCACGTCCAGCGCTTCGACGACACCTGGACGATCGACACGGTGCGCGAGGCGCTCGCGGCGGCGGAGGCCGAGACCGATCGTCCGTCGTTCATCGCCCTGCGAACGCACATCGCGTACGGAGCCCCGCATGCGCAGGACACCGCGAAGGCGCATGGCGCACCGCTCGGCGAGGAAGAGGTCCGCCTGACCAAGCAGGCCTACGGCTGGGACCCCGACCAGCACTTCTACGTGCCCGACGGCGTCTACGACACGATGGATCAGCGCCCGCGCGGTGCCGACCTGCGGCACGCCTGGGAGGAGCGCCTGGCGTCGTACCGCGCCGCGCACCCCGAGCTCGCCGCCGAGTTCGAGCGGGTGCTCGCCGGAAAGCTTCCGGATGGCTGGGAGCGCGGACTCCCCGATCTCTCGGGTGTCGGGCCGCAGGCGACGCGCGAGAGCTCGAGCGCCTGCATCCAGGGCATCGCGTCGACCGTGCCCGAGTTCGTCGGCGGCGCGGCCGACCTCGCTCCCTCCACCAACACGCTGATCGACGGTGCCGACTCCGTCTCGCACCACTCGTTCGCGGGTCGCAACTTCCACTTCGGCATCCGCGAGCACGGGATGGGCGCGATCCTGAACGGCATGGACGCGCACGGCGGATTCCGCGTGTTCGGCGCGACGTTCCTGCAGTTCTCCGACTACATGCGGCCCGCCGTGCGTCTCGCGGCGCTCCAGGGCTTCCCGGTGACCTACGTCTGGACGCACGACTCGATCGGGCTCGGCGAGGATGGCCCGACGCATCAGCCGATCGAGCATTACGCGGCCCTGCGCGCGATCCTGAACCTGCGCTTCGTGCGGCCGGCCGACTCGACCGAGACGGTCGAGGCGTGGCGGTTCGCGATGACCCGTCAGGACGGGCCGACGGCGCTCGCGCTCACCCGCCAGAAGGTTCCGACCCTCGACCGCACGAGGCTCGCGCCCGCGAGCGGTGTCCGTCGCGGGGCCTACGTGCTGCAGGACGCCGACGGCGGGGCTCCCGAGGTGATCCTGATCGGCACGGGCTCGGAGGTGCAGCTCGCGCTCGGCGCGGTCGAGCTGCTCGCCGACACGGGCGCGCGGGTCCGCGTCGTCTCGGCCCCGTGCATCGAGCTGTTCCTCGAGCAGGACGCCGCGTACCGCAACTCGGTGCTGCCCGCCGATGTCTGGCGCCGGGTGTCGGTCGAGGCCGGCGTGGCGTTCGGGTGGTCCCGCCTGGTGGGCGATCGCGGACGCTCGATCTCGGTCGAGCGCTACGGCGCATCGGCGCCCGCACCGGTGATCTACGAGCACCTCGGGATCACGGCGGAGGCCGTGGCGGCAGCCGCGCGCGAGCTGCTGGCGGAGGCCTGAGCCATGCGCTCGTTTAGTGCACGCCAGAGCCGGGAACAGCGACATGCGAGCGTGATCTGCCTGGGTGATCGGGTTTCTGGGCCCGGACCTGCCTTCGAGTCGATCCATCGCTTCCTGGCGTCGGAACTCTCCGGCGCCGAGCGCCACCGCCGCCGCCTCGGCAAGATGCTCGCGCTCGAGGCCGCTCTCGGGGCTCCACAAGGAGACTGACTGACATGACGAACCATCTGCATGAGATCGAAGCCCTCGGCCAGTCGATCTGGCTCGACAACATCTCGCGGGAGCTGCTCGACACCGGGAAGCTCGAGCGTCTGATCGTCGACGATGGCATCTCGGGCGTCACGTCCAACCCGTCGATCTTCGAGAAGGCGATCGGCCACTCGGACCTGTACGACGACGCGCTTCGCGCGGCGGCGGCCGAGGGGCTCGACGGGCGCGGTGTCTTCTTCCGCCTCGCGATCCAGGACATTCGCGACGGCGCAGACCTGCTGCGCGACACGTGGGACCGCACCGGCGGCAGCGACGGCCACATCTCGTTCGAGCTGCCGCCCGAGCTGGCCGATCAGGTCGAGGGCTCGGTGACCGCCGCGAAGCACTTCGTGTCCGAGATCGATCGCGCGAACCTGCTGATCAAGGTTCCGGGTACGGCCGCGGGCGTCGAGGCGTTCCGCGAGCTCACGGCGATCGGCATCTCCGTCAACGTGACGCTGCTGTTCGCGGTCGAGCGCTACGAGGAGATCGCGCAGGCGTACATCGCCGGGCTCGAGCGGCGTGTCGCCGAGGGCAAGCCGGTCGACGGCCTCGCGTCGGTCGCGAGCTTCTTCGTCTCGCGCGTCGACGGCAAGGTCGACACCGCGCTCGAGAAGGCCGGGCGCAGCGACCTGCAGGGGAAGGCGGCGATCGCGAACGCGCGCGTCGCCTACGAGTCGTTCCAGCGGATCTTCTCGGGACCGCGCTGGGAGGCGCTCGCCTCGCGAGGCGCCCGCCCGCAGCGGCCGCTATGGGCATCGACGTCGACGAAGAACCCGGCGTATCCCGACACGCTCTACGTCGACGAGCTGATCGGGCCGGACACGGTCAACACGATGCCCGACCAGACGATCGATGCCGCGCGCGACCACGGAACGGCCCGTCGCACGATCGACCGCGACGTTCCCGGCGCCCACCGGCTGCTCGACCAGGTTCGCGCCGCCGGCGTCGACATCGACCGGATCTGCGCGGTCGAGCTCGTCGAGGAGGGCGTCGCGGCCTTCGCGAAGGCGTTCAACGACCTGATCGACACGATCAGCTCGAAGAGCGCGGCGCTTGCGACGGCAGGCGCGTCTGCGGATGGCTGAGCTCGCGGTCGAGAACCCGCTCAGGGTCGGTCTGCGGCTGAGCGATGTGCCGGGCCCGTGCGCTCTCGTGATCTTCGGAGGCTCCGGCGACCTCGCCCACCGCAAGCTCGTCCCGGCGCTCTACAACCTCGCGCTGCGCGGTCTGCTGCCCGCCGGCTTCGGCGTGGTCGGCATCGGGCGCCGTGACTACGGAGGCGACGAGGGCTTCCGTCAGGAGATGCGCGCGTCGGTCTCGAAGTACTCGCGGACGCAGCCGCTCGACGAGACGGTCTGGGAGAGCTTCGCCGAGGGGCTCTGCTACGTGCGGGGCGGCTTCGAGTCGCCCGAGATGTACCAGGAGCTCGGCGAGCGCCTCAGCGTGCTCGACAACGAGCGCGGCACCTCGGGGAACGCGGTCTTCTACCTGGCGACCCCGCCGACGACCTTCCCGACGATCGTCGAGGGCCTCGGTGAGGCCGGGCTCTCGCACGAGGAGGACGGTCACTTCCGGCGGCTCGTGATCGAGAAGCCGTTCGGCCGCGACCTCGCCTCGGCGATCGCTCTGAACACCAAGGTGCACGAGGCCTTCGAGGAGAGCCAGGTCTTCCGCATCGACCACTACCTGGGCAAGGAGACGGTCCAGAACATCCTCGTCCTGCGCTTCGCGAACGGCATCTTCGAGCCGGTCTGGAACCGCAACTTCGTCGACCACGTGCAGATCACGGTGGCCGAGTCGATCGGCGTCGAGGGCCGCGGCCGCTTCTACGAGGAGGCGGGAGCGCTTCGCGACATCGTCCAGAACCACCTGCTGCAGGTGCTCTCGTTCGTTGCGATGGAACCGCCCGCGTCCTTCGAGGCCGAGGCGGTGCGCGACGAGCGCGCCAAGGTGCTCGGCGCGCTGCGGCCGATGCGCACCACGGACGTCGTGCGCGGCCAGTACGCGGCCGGCTTCAGCGAGGGCGTACCGGTGCCCGGGTACGTCGAGGAGGAGGGCGTCGCTCCGAACTCCGTGACCGAGACGTTCGTCGCCGCGCGCGTCTCGCTCGACAACTGGCGCTGGGCCGATACGCCGTTCTACCTGCGCACCGGCAAGCGCCTGCCGAAGCGCGTGACCGAGGTCGCGATCCAGTTCAAGCGCGTCCCGCACCTGCCGTTCTCCTACGCCGCTGCCGAGCAGCTCGAGCCGAACGTGCTGGTGCTGCACATCCAGCCCGACGAGGGCATCTCGCTGCGCTTCGGCGCGAAGGTGCCCGCGACGCGCACCCAGATCCGCACGGTCAACATGGACTTCGACTACGGCACGGCGTTCTCGTCGCCGACCGCCGAGGCGTACGAGACGCTGCTGCTGGATGCGATGCGAGGCGACCCGACGAACTTCACGCGCCAGGACGCGGTGACCGAGAGCTGGCGCGTCGTCGAACCGGTGCTCGAGGCCTGGCAGCGGCAGGGCGGCGCGCCGCACCTGTACGCCGCGGGGACCTGGGGGCCCGACGCCGCCGACGATCTGCTCGCGCGCGACGGGAGGCGCTGGCGGCGACCGTGAGCGTCACGCTCTCGACGATCGAGGCGACGCTCGCCGACCTCCGCGAGCACGAGACGTCCGGCAGCGGGCGCGGCGTGCGCACGCACATGCTCGACCTCGTCGTCTTCTGCGACCGGCGCGAGCAGGCCGACCAGATGGTCGAGGTGGTGGCATCGCTGCCGTACAGCCGACCCTCCCGCGCGATCATCGCGCTCGGCCTCGAGGACGAGAGCGATGTCGTGGCCGACGCGCGGGTGTTCTGCACGCCGGTCAGCGGCGACAGCAGCGGCGTGCAGGTCTGCTCCGAGATCGTGTCGCTCTCGAGCGGCCGCGGCGGGATCGCGCTGCCGAGCCTGGTCGCCGGGCTGCTCCTGCCCGACCTGCCGGTGTTCCTGCACTGGCGCGCCGAGCCCGACGCGTCGCGGGTCGTGCTGTCGCGCCTGTGGGAGCTCGCGACCCGCGTGGTCGTCGACTCGACGGCCGTGGCGCGGGCGCTCGACTCGTGCTCGACCCTCGTCCAGCGGCAGCCCGCGCGCTCGGTCACCGATCTCTCGTGGACCAAGATCACCGGCTGGCGCGAGGCCGTCGCGCGCGCCTTCGACAACGCCGACAACGCGGCCGCACTCGCCCAGCTGACCCACATCGAGATCACGCACGTCGGAGACGAGCGATGCCCAGGCGCGGCTCCTCGCCGCGTGGCTGGCGAGCCGCACCGGACGCGCGCCGGTGGTCTCGATCTCCAGCGAGGTCGACGACGACATGCGCGACGGCTCGCTGACGCGCGTCGAGGTCATCTGCGACTCGGAGCGCTACCGCGTGACGCGCGTCGAGGAGGGCATCGGGTTCGTCGAGGCGCCCCGGCTTCCCGAGCATTCCGTCCCGCTGCGCGTCCCGCCGCTGCGCGGGCTGCTCGCCCAGGAGCTCGAGTTCCTCGGGCGCGACCGCATCTTCGAGCAGGCCGTGACGTCGCTGTGAGCGGTGCGCTCGACGTGCGCGTGCACGACACGCGCGACCAGGCGGTCGAGGCGTTCTGCGAGCTCATCTGGGAGGCGGCGCCGCGCACGCTCGTGCTGACCGGGGGCTCGACGGCCGGCGACGCCTACCGGCTGCTCGCGCGACCGGAGAACCGCGATCGACTCGACTGGGGCGCCGTCGAGCTGCTGTTCGGTGACGAGCGGCGCGTGCCTCCGGACTCGCGCGACTCGAACTACCGGCTCGTCGCGGAGACGCTGCTCGCGGGCGTACGGCCGGGACGCGTCGAGCGCATGCTCGGCGAGGCTGCCGACCCCGACGCGGAGGCGACGCGCTATGCGGGCCTGATCCCCGAGCAGCTCGACGTGACGCTGCTCGGCATGGGAGAGGACGGGCACTGCGCATCGCTGTTCCCCGGCGAGCCCGTGCTCGACGTGACCGATCGCCTCGTGGTGCCGAGCCACGCCCACTACGCGCCGTTCGAGCGCTACACGCTGACCTTGCCCGCGCTCGACCGCTCGCGGCTCGTGCTGTTCTTCGTGCTCGGCGCGAACAAGGCCGAGGCGCTCGGCGCGATCGCGCGCGGCGAGGATCGACCGAGCGCGCGCGTCCGGCCGACGGACGGGCGCGTGATCTGGATCGTCGACCGCGCCGGCCGCGGCGGAGCTTCCATGAGTCCGCCCTCGGGCGAGCGCCTCGCGCGCTACGCCGATCTCATCGTCCGCGTGGGCATGAACGTCGCTCCCGGACAGGACGTCCAGATCAACTCGATCGTCGACAACGCCCCGCTTGCGCGTGCGGTCGCGCGCTCGGCGTACGAGGCAGGGGCCAGGTACGTCGACGTCTGGTACTTCGACCAGCACGTGCGCCGAGCGCGCCTCGACCACGCGCCGCTCGACACGCTCTCCTGGACGCCTCCGTGGCTCGACGCCCGGAACGACGACATCCAGCGCGTGCAGGGCGCGCGCTGCGCGATCTACGGCGGTCTTCCCGATCCGCACCTGCTCGATGGCGTCGATCCCGAGCGTGTCGGGCTCGACCGCATGCCGCGGCTGCAGAGCTCGCTGCGCATCTCGCTCGGAGACGAGGTGAACTGGACCGTCGTGAGCTGTCCGACGCCGGGCTGGGCCTCGAGCATCTTCGGCGAGCCCGACGAGGATCGGCTCTGGACCGCGATCGAGCGCGCGGTGCGACTGGACGAGGACGATCCCGTCGCAGCCTGGGCCGAGCACTCGGCGCGTCTCGTGGCGCGCCGCGAGGCGATCACCGGCAAGGCGTTCCGGGCGCTGCACTTCCGCGGGCCCGGGACCGACCTGCGCGTCGGCCTGATCGACGGCCACCGCTTCGAGGGCGGCGGCCACGAGACGTCGTGGGGACGGCCGTTCATCGCGAACCTCCCGACCGAGGAGGTCTTCACGACGCCCGATCGGCTCGCGACCCAGGGCGTCGTGCGCTGCTCGAGACCGGTGCAGGTGGGCGGCGAGCTCGTCGATGGCCTGGAGCTGCGCTTCGAGGGAGGGCGGTGCGTCGACGTGCGGGCCTCGAGCGCCGAGGCGGCGATCCAGCGGTTGCTCGACACCGATGAGGGCGCGCGCGCCCTCGGCGAGGTGGCCCTCGTCGATCGGGAGAGCCGCGTCGGGCAGCTCGGGATCGTCTTCGGCGACACGCTGCTCGACGAGAACGCGACGTGCCACATCGCCCTCGGTGCGGCCTACCCCGCGCCGATCCCGGGGGCCGGCGAGCTCGACGAGGCGGGGCGCCTCGCGCGGGGGGTGAACATCTCGAGCATCCACCTGGATGTGATGATCGGAGGGCCCGAGGTCGACGTCGACGGGATCGGCGTCGACGGATCGGTCACGCCGGTGTTGCGGCAAGACGCCTGGGTCGTCAGCTGACCGTCTCGTTCGAGTGGAGTGCACGTAGAGCCGGACACCGAGCTGCCGGGGTACACACGCTTCTACGCCAGCGACCCGTTCGGGAATCGCGTGGAGTTTCTCGAGCGCACGTCCTGAGGCAAGCACGCCCCGGGCCGGCACGATGAATCAGCGCGCCGGCTTGCGACCCCAGGCGAGGAACAGCAGGTGCGGCACGACCAGGGTGGTCGGATCATCGAGGTGTCCGCGAACGGCATCGTCGAGCTCGTCGAGTTCTTCCTCGCTGGCGATCCCGCGCTCGATGATCTTGGGGCGCATGCTGGCGACGAGGTCGACGCGGAGTGTGCGCCGGGAGTGTCCGGTCGGGTAGATGTCCGCTTTGGCCTCGACGCCGACATCGGTGAGACCGGCTTGGCGGAACAGCTCCGGTAGGCGGCGGCCGATGTCTGCGTCGGCGCCGTCAGACCGGGAGGCGGTCCGGAAGATCTCAACCAACCGGTCCCACGCCGGGTGAGATGGGTAGCACAGCACCGCGCCGCCATCAGGCTCGAGCGCGGCCATCCAGCCGCCCGGTCGGGTCAACCGCACCATCTCGGCGACCACCACCGCAGGGTCCGGGACGTTGATGAGCAGGGTCCGCGCGTGCACCAGGTCGAACGAGCACGACGGGAGGCCCGTTCGCCTGGCGTCACCCTGGATGACCTCGACGTTGGTGAGCCCGTGGTCATCGGCGAATCGGCGGGCGAGGGTGACGTTGTCCGGGTTGAGCTCCAGGCCGATCACCCGCCCGGCCGGTCCGACTCGTTCGGCGAGCAGATCGATGATCCCGCGGGGCCCGCATCCGAGGTCGATGGCGCTCGATCCGGGTACGACGCCGACCTGGTCGAGCAGTGTGGCGCTGTGCGCTCCCAGTTCTTCGGACTGGCGTCGCAGCCGGTCGCGTTCGGCCTGGTTGCTACCCAACGCATACACCGGGGCCGTGATCGGCGCTGGATCTCCGCGCCCGGCGCTGCCCGACATGCCGCGATGGTAGCCCAGCGCGTTACTCCGGTGGCGCCGTTGGGCGCGCTGTCGCGGGCATGGCCCGCGCTACCCCTCGACCCGAACCCCCTCCGCATCCGGCAGCAGCGCGATCGCCTGCGCCTCCGGCACGCAGGCCCGCACCGCCTCGGCGGCAGCCTCGCGTTCCCTGCTCGCGCACCCACACGAGCACGCTCGGGCCGGCGCCCGAGAGCGTGACCCCGAGGCACGGCAGCGCACCATCGAGGTCGCGAAGCCTCCCGAGCAGCGGGGCGAGCGCGGCTCGATCCGGCTCGTGCAGGCGATCCGAGAGCGCGCGAGGCAGTAGGTCGAGCGCTCCGGTGGCGAGCAGATCGACGAGCAGCGCGGAGCGCTGCAGGCTGTAGACGGCGTCGGCGCGCGGGATCTCGGGTCGCAGCGCCTTGCGCGACTCCTGCGTGCACAGGGTGTCGACCGGCAGGACGAGCACGAACCCGAGGCCTGCGAGGTGGCTCGATGCGGCGGGCCAGCGGGGGCTCGCCGCCGAGCGCGATCGTGAAGCCGCCGAGGATCGCCGCGGACACGTTGTCGGGGTGCCCCTCCATCTCGACGGCGAGCGGCAGCAGCGTGTCCGCGTCGACCGGCTGGCCCGCGAGCACGAGCCCGGCCGCGAGCCCCGCCACGATCGCGGCGCTCGAGCTTCCTGTGCCCGAGCGCAGCGGCACGCGATTCGTCAGCGTGAAGCGCAGGCCGTCGCCGGTCAGGCCGCTCGCACGGCGGAACGCCTGGACGACGAGGTTCGTCGCGTCGGCGGGCAGGATCCCCTCGCCCTCCCCTTCGAGGATCACCTCGAGCGGGCCCGCATGTCGCTCGACGACGACGTCGTTCCGCAGCGGCAGCGCGACGCCGAGGCAGTCGTACCCCGGCCCGAGGTTCGCCGACGACGCCGGCGCGCTGACGCGGATCCCGATCCACCGTCCCAAGTATGGCGGTGGCACGCTCCCCGGGGATATGATCGATCGGCCGACGAAGGCCCATCGCTCACAAGGAGGTCACACGTGGGGCGGAACATCGCACTCACGGTCAACGGTTCCCGGATCGAGCGAGAAGTCGAGCCGAGAACGTTGCTCGTGTACTTCCTGCGCGAGGAGCTGGGTCTGACGGGGACGCACATCGGGTGCGACACCTCCTCGTGCGGCGCCTGCACCGTGCACCTCGACGGTGAGGCCGTGAAGTCGTGCACCGTGCTCGCCGTACAGGCCGACGGATCGTCGGTCACGACGATCGAGGGACTCAGCGACGACGGGCTGCACCCCGTCCAGCAGGCCTTCCACGAGACGCATGCGCTGCAGTGCGGCTACTGCACCCCGGGGATGATCATGTCGGCGACGCAGCTGCTCGAGCGCAACCCGAACCCGACCGAGGACGAGATCCGCGAGGGACTCGAGGGCAACCTCTGTCGCTGCACCGGCTACCAGAACATCGTGGAGGCCGTGAAGCACGCGGCCGCCCACCTCTAGGCGGGAGGCGAAGATGGCAACGATCGAGGAGACGCCTGCCGGCTCGGGAATCGGTGCGAGCCCGCTGCGCAAGGAAGACGCCCCGCTGATCGCAGGTCAGGGGCGGTTCGTCGACGACCTCAAGCTCCCGGGGATGGTGCATGCCGCGTTCGTGCGCTCGCCGCACGCCTCGGCCAACATCCTGTCGATCGACACCTCCGCCGCCGAGTCGCTTCCGGGTGTCGTCCGGGTGCTGACGGCCGAGACGCTCGGCATCGAGGCCGGCGTGCCGTGCGCCTCGAATCCCTTCGGCGCCGCGAAGCACGTCAAGCGCCCGATGCTCGCCGAGGGCCGTGTGCGCATGCTCGGCGAGCCGGTGGCGCTCGTCATCGCCTCGGATCGCTCGACCGCAAGCGACGCGGTCGATCGCGTCGTCGTCGACTACGAGCCGACCCCCGTCGTGATCCACGCAGAGAACGCGCTCGAGCCGGGTGCCCCGCTGCTGCACGACGACGCGCCCGGGAACCTCGGCTGCACGCTCGCGCACAAGACCGAGGGCTTCGACGCCGTCTTCGATGCCGCGCCGGTCAAGATCCGCCAGACGATCGACAACCAGCGGCTGACTCCGGTCGCGATCGAGACCCGCGCGGTGCTCGCCGACTGGAGCGCTGCGGCTGACGAGCTGACGCTCTACAGCTCGACGCAGATCCCCCACTACCTGCGCACCTTCGTCGCGCTCATCTGCGGGATCCCCGAGGGCCGCTGCCGCGTGATCGCACCCGACGTCGGCGGCGGCTTCGGCTCGAAGCTCAACTGCTACGCCGAGGAGTTCGCGGTCGCACAGGCGTCCAAGCTCGTCGGCGCGCCGGTCAAGTGGATCGAGGGTCGCTCCGAGGCGATGCTCGCGACGATCCACGGGCGCGACCAGCTGCAGCACGTCGAGCTTGCCGCGGACCGCGACGGACGCGTTCAGGCCCTTCGCATCGAGCTCATCCAGAACTACGGCGCGTACCTGCAGTTCATCACCCCGTCGATCGCGCATCTGACGGTGTTCATGGTGCCCGGCGCCTACGACATCCAGCAGGTCGACATCACCTGCCGCGGGGCCTTCACGAACACGACGCCGACCGACGCGTACCGGGGTGCGGGGCGTCCCGAGGCCACGCACATGATCGAGCGGATGATGGATCTGCTCGCCGACGAGCTGGGCATCGACCCGGCCGAGATCCGGCGGCGCAACTTCATCAAGGAGTTCCCCTACACGACCGCGACGGGCCTCAGCTACGACTCGGGCAACTACGCGGGCGCGCTCGACAAGGCGCTCGCGATGGCCGACTACGCGGGCTTCGAGGCGGCGACGCGCCGAGGCGAAGGCACGCGGCATGCACCGCGGCATCGGTCTCTCGACGTGGGTCGAGATCTGCGGGCTCGCCCCGTCCGCCGTCACGCACGCGATCGGGATCGGATCGGGTGGCTGGGAGTCGTCGATCCTGCGGCTGCACCCGACCGGGACGGCCACGGTGATCACCGGCTCGTCCGCGCACGGGCAGGGGCACGCGACCACGTGGTCGCAGATCGTCGAGTGCGAGCTCGGCATCCCGTTCGCCGACATCGACGTGCTGCACGGCGACACGCAGTACTCGCCGTACGGCATCGGCACGTTCGGCTCCCGCTCGCTCGCGGTCGGCGGGACCGCGCTGCAGCTCTCGTGCGTGAAGGTGCGGGAGAAGGCGCGCCTGCTCGCCGCCCACATGCTCGAGTGCGCCGCCGACGACCTCGAGTGGAGCGACGGGAAGTGGTCGGTCAAGGGCTCGCCCGAGCGCGCGAAGACGATCCAGGAGCTCGCGGGAGCGGCCTGGCTCGGCGAACTCGCTGCCCGAGGGCATGGAGCCGAACCTCGAGGCCGACGACGTTCTACGACCCGCCGAACTGCACGTTCCCGTTCGGGACGCACATCGCCGAGGTCGAGATCGACGCCGAGACGGGCAAGGTCACGGTCGAGCGCTACACCGCGGTCGACGACTGCGGCAACGTCGTCAACCCGATGATCGTCGACGGGCCAGGTGCATGGAGGCATCGCCCAGTCGATCGCGCAGGCGCTCTACGAGGAGACGGTCTACGACGACGACGGACAGATGCTGACCGGCACGCTCGTCGACTACATGATCCCGAGCGCCGCCGAGCTGCCGCACTTCGATCTGGGGCAGCACCGTCACGCCATCGCCGTCGAACCCGCTCGGCGTCAAGGGCATCGGCGAGGCGGGCACCATCGCCGCGTCCGCGGCCATCGTCAATGCCGCCGTCGACGCTGCTCGAGCCACCTCGGCATCAAGCACCTCGAGATGCCGTTGCAGCCCGCGCGTGTCTGGCAGGCGATGCAGAAGGGAGGTGGCGCATGATCCCCGAGGCGTTCGCGTACGAGCGGCCCGGTAGCGTCGACGAGGCGCTGGGGCTGCTCGCGGCAGGCGGGATCCCGCTCGCGGGCGGGCACAGCCTGATCCCCGCGCTCAAGCTGCGCCTGACCGAGCCCGAGACGCTCGTCGACATCGCGCGGATCCCCGGGCTATCGGGCATCCGCGTCGACGGCGGCACGCTCGTGATCGGCGCGACCACGCGGCACCACGACGTCGCGACCTCTCCGGACGTCGCGGCTCACGCCCGAGCGCTGGCACAGGCGGCGGCGTCGGTCGGCGACCAGATGGTGCGGAACCGGGGCACCATCGGCGGATCGATCGCCCAGGCCGATCCACATGGCGACTTCCCCGCCGTGATGCTCGCGCTCGGAGCCGAGATCGTCGTGCGCGGCGGCGGCGGCGAGCGCACCGTCGCTGCCGACGACTTCTTCGTCGACTACTACACCACGGCGCTGGCGGCGGGCGAGCTCGTGACCTCCGTCCGCATACCGGGCGGCCAGGCGCGCGGCGCCTACGTCAAGTTCAACCGCCGGGCGATGGACTGGGCGCTCGTCGGCGCCGCGGTGTCGCAGGGACAGCGAGGGCTGGCGCGTCGGGCTCGTCGGTGTCGCCCCGACGGCGGTGCGCGCGCGCGGCGTCGAGGAGGCGCTCGCACAGGGGGCATCGCACGCCGATGCGGCGGCTCGCGCGTCGGAGGGCCTCGATCCGCAGGCGGGCCTGGACGGCTCCGCGGAGTACAAGCGTCACCTCGCCACCGTGCTCGTTCGGCGGGCCCTCGAGGCAGCGGGGTGAGTGGAGGCCATCCATGAGTTCATCCCGCTGCCCGCCGGTACAGTGAGGCCGTGCGCTATGCGTCGCTGACTGATCGCATTCGCGGTACCGGTGCGGACGCCTGGGCCGTCCACGATCTCGCGAAACGCCGCCGCGAGCAGGGCGACGACGTCATCCTGCTGAGCATCGGCGAGAGCGACATCGATACGCCCCCGGCGATCGTCGAGGAGGCTGTCCGGTCGCTACGTGCCGGTCACACGCGCTACATGCCCACGGCCGGACTCGAGAGCCTGCGCGAGGCGATCGCCCGTCACGTCGGCCAGCTCGCCGGTACCTCGATCGCGAGCGAGCGCGTCGTGTACTTCCCCGGCGCCCAGACGGCCCTGTACGCCGTCTGCCAGTGCCTCCTCGATGCGGGGGACGAGGTCATCGTCCCCGAGCCCACCTACGTCACCTACGAGGCGGTGCTGGGGTCGACGGGCGCGCAGATCGTCAACGTCCCGCTCCTGCCCGAGCGACGGTTCCATCTCGAGCCGGACGACGTCGAGCGCGCCGTCACGTCGCGCACCCGGGCCGTGCTGCTCACGTCGCCGCACAACCCGACGGGCGCGGTGATGACGCCTGGCGAGATCACCGCGGTCGGCGAGATCTGCCGCCGGCACGACCTGTGGCTCGTGTGCGACGAGGTGTACGCGGATCTCACGTTCGGCGCCGAGCACGCGAGTCCGCTGTCGCTGTCGGGCATCGACGACCGCGTCGTGTCCGTCTCGAGCCTCTCCAAGTCGCACTCGATGACCGGCTGGCGTGCCGGCTGGGCGATCGGACCGGCCGAGCTCGCCGAGCACCTGACCTACCTCACCATGTGCATGCTCTACGGAGCCACGGGGTTCGTGCAGGACGCGGCGCTGTACGCCCTCACCACGCCGCTCGACGAGGTCACCGAGCTGCGCGAGCTGTACCGCCGCCGGGCGGCCGCGATGATCGACGAGTTCGCACGCGTCGGCCCGTTGCAGCCACGCATGCCCGAGGGCGGGATGTTCCTCATGCTCGATGTGCGCTCGACCGGCCTGAGCGGCGATGCGTTCGCGCGACGCCTGCTCGAGGAGGAGGACGTGTCGGTGCTGCCGGGCGAGGGCTTCGGCCCGAGCGCCGCGGGCCACGTCCGGATCTGCGTGACGACGGACGAGGAGCGGCTGCGCGAGGCATGCCGGAGGATCGCGCGGCTCGCGGGTGAGCTCGTGGCGGAGACGGGGGGGCATTCCGTCACACGCGACTCCGCATACCATCCAGTAGTGTCCGAAACCCTTTCGCAGAACGGTACGCGTTCGATCGACGAGCTCACCGAGAAGCTCGCCGCGCCGCGCCTACCTGGCCGACCGCGGCCTCGCGACGGTGCTGCACGTGGCGCTGGCGCTCGGCAAGCCGCTGTTGCTCGAGGGTGAGGCGGGCGTCGGAAAGACCGAGGTCGCCAAGACGCTCGCCGACGTCCTCGGCGCGCGCCTGATCCGGTTGCAGTGCTACGAGGGCATCGACGCCGCGCACGCGCTGTACGACTGGAGCTACGCACGCCAGATGCTGGCGATCCGGCTGATCGAGACGGGCAGTGTCGCGCCCGAGGGCGAGGGCCGCGCAGCCCGTCTCCACGACCTGTTCAGCCGCGAGTTCCTCGTCCGCCGCCCGCTGCTCGATGCGATCGAGCACGACGATCCGGTGCCGCCTGTGCTGCTGATCGACGAGATCGACCGGGCTGACGACGAGTTCGAGGCCTTCCTGCTCGAGCTCCTCTCCGACTTCCAGGTCACGATCCCGGAGATCGGCACGATCCGCGCCGCCCGCCGGCCCGTGGTGGTGCTGACGTCGAACCGCACGCGCGAGCTGCACGACGCGCTCAAGCGCCGCTGCCTGTACCACTGGATCGGACACCCCTCGCTCGACCGCGAGATCGCGATCGTGCGCGCCCGCGTGCCGGGCGTCCCCGAGCGGCTCGCTGCCGAGGCCGCCGCGTTCGTCGAGCGCCTGCGGCTGTCCGACCTCGCGAAGGTCCCCGGCGTTGCCGAGACGATCGACTGGACGCAGGCGCTCGTCGCGCTCGGACAGGAGGAGCTCGAGGTCGGCATCGTCGACGCCACCCTCGGCAGCGTCCTCAAGTACCACGAGGACCTCGAGCGAGTGCGCGATCGCGGGCTGCAGGAGCTCGTCGCCGAGGCCAAGCGGGCGGCCGGTGGCTGAGCTTCCGCAGGCGCCGGGCCTCCACGCCGAGCAGCCGGGTCGGCGACGCGATCGTGCGCAAGCTCGTCACGTTCGGCCGGATCCTGCGGGAGGGCGGCCTCGAGGTCGGGCCGGGCCGTCTGCAGGACGGTCTGCTCGCGCTCGACTCGGTGCGGCTCGACAACCGCGACGAGGTCTACTGGGCGCTGCGCTGCGCGATCGTGTCGCGGCGCGACGACCTGGAGGCGTTCGACGCGGCGTTCGCGACCTTCTGGGAGCGCGCGCCGCGCGCCGCCGTGACCCACCGGCCGCCGCTCATGCAGCTGGACGTACCCGCGCAGGATCGCGGGGATCCGAGGCACGTCGACGCCCACCGCGCAGAGGCGGATGACGGCGACGGCGACGGTGATGGCGAGGACGAGGAGCTTCCGATCGCGGCCGTCTACTCGGCCGACGAGCTGCTGCGCGAGCGCGACTTCGCCCGCTTCGGGCCCGACGAGCTGCGTCGCGCCCGCGCGCTGGTCGAGCGCATCGCGATGGCATCGCCGCGCCGCCGATCGCTGCGGAACCAGGCATCGCACGACGGTCGCAGGCTCGACCTCCGGCGCACGCTGCACCAGGCGATGCGCACCGGCGGCCATCCGATCGAGCGCGCCTGGCGGACGCCGAAGACGGTGCCGCGCAGGTTGGTCTTCCTCGTCGACGTGTCTGGCTCGATGGAGCCGTACGCGCGCGCGATGACGATGTTCCTGCAGGCCGCGGTGCGCTCGGGCCGTCACGTCGAGGCGTTCACGTTCGGGACGCGCCTCACGCGGCTGACGCCCTATCTCGTCGGCCGCGACCCGGATCGCGCCCTGGAGCGCGCCGCGCGCGCGGTGCCCGACTGGGCCGGGGGCACCCGGATCGGCGAGAACCTGAAGGCGTTCAACGACGTCTGGGGCCGCCGAGCGCTGACCCGCGGCGCCGTCGTCGTGATCGCCTCGGACGGCTGGGAGCGCGGCGATCCGCAGCTGCTCGGAGGAGAGATGGCACGCCTGCAGCGCGCGGCCCACACGGTCGTGTGGGTGAACCCGCTCGCCGGCGGCGAGGGCTACCGCCCGCTCGTCGCGGGCATGGCCGCTGCGCTCCCCTACGTCGATCTCTTCCTTCCCGGACACAACCTGAAGGCGCTCGAGGCGCTGGCCGACGCGCTGGACGCGATTCCCGCGCGGCGGCACGCCGCGTCGGTCCGGAGCGCCACATTCGCTCACAGAGGTGCAGCAGCATGAACGAGGACACACTGCGCGCGGCGGAGACCTGGCGAACCCGCGGCGACGCCGTCGCGCTCGCCACGCTCGTCCGCAGCCGCCGTTCGGCGCCGCGCCCGCTCGGCAACAAGCTCGCGATCTCGGCGCGCGGCGAGATGGCCGGTTCGGTCTCGGGCGGCTGCGTCGAGGGAGCCGTCTTCGAGGAGGCGCAGTCCGTGCTCGCGGGCGGCCCGTCGAAGCTCCTCTACTACGGCATCGCAGACGATCTCGCCTGGAACGTCGGCCTCACGTGCGGTGGCGAGATCTGGGTCTGGCTCGAGGCGTACCACGGCTGGCCGGTGCCGGCCGAGCGGTCCGCGCGCGTCACGGTGGTCGAGGGCCCCGAAGCCGGCCGCCACCTTCTCGTGACGCACGAGGGGCGCGCGGCGGGCGACCTCGACGGCGATCTCGTCGATGCGGCGATCGCGGCGGGCCAGGAGGCGATCGACCGCGAGCGCAATGCGACGGTCGAGGCGCC
This sequence comes from uncultured Actinomycetes bacterium, assembly GCA_963717155.1. Classification (GTDB taxonomy): domain Bacteria; phylum Actinomycetota; class Thermoleophilia; order Gaiellales; family JALYLC01. The sequence goes on along the minus strand of OY970326.1, from coordinate 3,809,564 downwards.
CGATGCGCTCCTCTTCGCCGAGGCCCTCGTCCCGCCCCCGCGGCTCGTGGTGGTCGGGGCCGTCGACACCGCCGAGTCGCTCTGCCGCATGGCTCGCGCACTGGGCTGGCGGACTGCCGTCGTCGATCCGCGCGGTACCTTCGCGACCGCCGAGCGCGTGCCCTCGGCCGATCGGCTGGTCGTACGGTGGCCCGGCGCGGGGTACGACGAGCTCGAGGTCGGGCCCGCGGACGCGGTCGTCGTCCTGACGCACGACCCGAAGCTCGACGATCCGGCGATCACGGAGGCCATCCGCCGCGACGTCGGTTTCATCGGCGCGCTCGGTTCGCGGCGCACCCAGGAGAAGCGCTCCGCGCGTCTGCGCGAGAGCGGTCTCACCGACAGCGAGCTCGCCCGCGTCTCAGGCCCGGTGGGTCTCGACATCGGCGCGCACACGCCGGAGGAGACCGCCGTGTCCATTCTCGCCGAGGTCATCGCCAGTCGATCGGGCCGCGACGGCGGGCGTCTCATCTCCGGCAGCGGCGGTATCCACGCGATCGACGAGAGCCTCGAGGCTCGCGTCCCCAGTCCGGAGTGTTGAGATGATCATCGAGAGCTCGTTCACGGTCGATGCGGCGCCCGACGACGTGTACCACCTCATGCTGGACGTCGAGAAGGTCGCTCCGTGCATTCCGGGCGCCCGCATCCTCGGGCGCCGCGAGGACGGCGCGTACGACGCCGAGGTCAAGGTCAAGCTCGGCCCCGTCTCGATGACCTACCGCGGCGCGGTCGCGGTCGAGGAGCACGACGACGCCGAGCGCACCGCGAAGCTCCGCGCGAAGGGGAACGAGGCGCGCGGACAGGGCACCGCGCAGGCCGTGATGTCGATGGCCGTGGCCCCGTCCGACAACGGCGGTTCGAACGTGTCCGTCTCGACCGACCTGCTCGTCAGCGGACGCGTCGCCCAGATGGGCCAGGGGATCATGCAGGACGTCGCGAAGCGCATGATCGCCGAGATGGCGCGCAACATGCAGGCGATGCTGACGACGGGTACGGCCCCCGAGGCGTCGGACTCGGTGAAGGCCGGCTCGGTCGCGGCGGCCGTGGCCTCCGACCGCGTGCGACGGCTCTTCGGGCGCGGCGACGACGACGCCGGCAGCGCTAGCTGACGGTCACCGTCGCGATCCTCGTGGCCCGCGCGACGCGCGTCTTGCCGCGCTTGAGCGTGATGGTCGCGACGACCCTGTACCTCCCCGCGGTCAGCCCCGATGGCAGCGTGTCCGTCACTCCCCACTGCCAGATCGCCGGCCGCACGGTTGCGGGCCGAGACGCGACCGTGTAGCGCGTGCGCTGTCCGGCCTGTGGGGTCATGGAGAGCGCGACCGTGGCGAGCGCGCGCCGCTTGAGCGGGCCGCGGACGGTGTACTTCACGCCGAAGCGCACCAGCTTGCCGCGCTGGATCGTCGACTGGACGTCGAGCTTCGTCACCGTCACGGTGAGGTCGCCGGTCGCCCCGGACGCGGCCGGCACGAAGGCGAGCGCCATCGCGCATGCGACGGCGGGTAAGAGGCGCGTGCCGCCCACGGGCCCGCAGTGAAGCACAGGTAGCGGACGTCCGATTGTGATCCGGTAGGGTGGCACGCCATGACGGGACTCCTCGACGGGAAGCTGGCGCTCGTCGCCGGCGTAGCGAATCGACGGTCGATCGCGTGGGCCGTGGCGCAGGCTCTCGCAGCCGAGGGTGCGACGCTCGCGTTCACCTACCAGGGTGCGCGCGTGGAGTCGAACGTGCGCGAGCTCGCCGCGAGCCTCGGCAGCGACCTGTGCGTCGAGTGCGACGTCGGGGACGACGAGAGTCTCGACCGCGCCTTCGCGACCGTGGCGGAGGGGCTCGGCGGGCTCGACCTGCTGGTGCACGCGATCGCATTCGCCCAGGCGCACGATCTCGAGGGCCGCTTCACCGACACGCAACGCGAGGACTACCTTCTGGCGCTCAACGTGTCGAGCTACTCGCTCGTCGCGATGACACGCCGCGCCGAGCCGCTGATGCGTGAGCGCGGCGGCGGATCGGTCGTCACGATGACGTACCTCGGCGGGGAGCGCGCCGTGCCGCACTACAACGTCATGGGCGTCGCCAAGGCAGCGCTCGAGTCGAGCATGCGCTACCTGGCAGCCGACCTCGGAGAGGCCGACATCCGCGTCAACGCGATCAGCGCGGGACCCGTGCGCACGCTCTCGGCCCGCTCGATCACGGGGTTCACGACGATGGAGGCGATCGTCGCCGAGCGGGCGCCGCTCAAGCGCAACATCGACGCGTCCGACGTCGGCTCGGCGGCTCTGTACCTGCTATCGCCGCTGGCGTCGTCGGTGACCGGGACGATCCTGTACGTCGACTCGGGCTACCACGCGATGGGCATGTAACAGCAGGCCGCATCGGTTGCGGATCCGGACATGGAACTTTCCGGACCGATCGGCAGAGAGCAGGTGATGGTGTCTGCTCACAGCGATGCGTCGGTGATCGCGGCCTCGTTGGCCGAGCCGGATCGGTTCGCGGAGATCTTCGATCGGCACTTCGCGACCGTGTTCCGCTTCGCCGAACGACGGGTCGGGCGCGATCAGGCGGCGGAGGTCGCGTCCGAGACCCTGGCGCGGGCGTTCGCCAAGCGTGGATCGTTCCGGCCGGAGGCGGTCGACGCGCTGCCGTGGCTGCTCGGGATCGCCTCGAAGCTGATCCTCCACGAGCGGCGCCGGTTCGTCCGGTATCTCGCTGCCGTCGAGCGGGCCTCGGCGGAGATCCGCACCGTGGATGCGGAAGGAGGTCTCGGCTCGGTCGACCGAAGGCTCGACGCGCCTGCCGACTGGGCGAGGATGCGAGCGGCGCTGCTGACGCTGGCCGACGCCGACCGGGAGCTGCTGCTGCTCGTCACCTGGGACGAGCTCTCCTACGAGGAGGCGGCGGCCGTGCTCGATCTGCCGGTTGGCACGGTTCGCTCCAAGCTGCATCGCGCGAAAACGCGTCTGCGGGAACTTCTCGAGCCGAACGGGAGAACTCGAGACGACCGGCCCATCCCGATCCCGAAGGAGGCGACATCGTGATGAACGACGAGCTCGACGCACTTCGCTCCTTCCGGCCGGAGGCCACCGGTCCGACCGACGCCCTTCAGCGCCAGGAGAGGATCGCATTCATGGAGACGCTCGCTCGCACCCAGGGCGGCGCACGGCGCCGGCTGCCGCGCTTGCGCCCGCGCCGTCGCATCCTGCTCGGGATCGCCGTTGTCCTCGTAGCCGCAGTTGGCACGGCTGGCGCGTCGGGGATGATCCCCGCCGACGTCCAGCAGGCACTCGGCCTCGCCGCCGCGGACCACACGGACGCAGCGCTCACGCCGCAGATCGACCAGGCGGTCGAGCGGGCGTCGGCGCCGACCGCCGACGGCGGCATGGTGCAGCTCTGGACCGCGCCGACGAACGGCGGCGGCACGTGCGCCTACGTCCGGCAGCTCGACGCGGCCGGTGCTCCGAGCGACTCCGGGCCGATCAGCTGTGCGGTGAGCATCGCCGGCGGCGGGCGGATGGGCAGCGAGATGGCCGGACAGGCAGGATCGCATCGGAGCGGCAGCACGATGGCGGTCGGCGGCCCGCTGGGCGATGGGCACCTCAGCGCACAGGTCGAGGTCGACGCAAGCGGCGCCGCCGTGCTCTTCGGGCAGGCACCGGGCACCGCGAAGGTCGAGGTCGTCGACTCCGCCGGCGCGGTGCTCGGCGAAGCGGCTGCGACGGACGGCTGGTTCGTGCTCACGCTCCCCGCGAGCGCGGCGTCCGCAGCAGCCTCGCTCGTCGCTCGGTCGGCGTCGGGAGCTTCGGTCGGCACCGTGTCGATCGGGGTGCACTGACCTGCCGGCCCCCCGAGCCGGCGCCTCTCACGCCTCCCGGTCGCGTTCGGCGATCAGCCGCTTCGGGGCGCGAACATACCACGAGTCCTCGAGCAGCTCCGCGAGCTCGTCCCGATCGACGGCGCTGAGCCGTACGAGCACGCTCGGGTAGCCGTCGTAGTGGGGAACCGTGAAGAACTTTCCGGGCTCTGCGCCGATCAGGAACTCCTTCTCGTCGAGTCCACCCACGAACAGGACGAGCACGTCCGGCTCGCGGATGCGCGCGAAGAGCCGGTCCTTGACCCTGAAGCCAGGAGTGCCGTAGGACGGCCTCTCGATCGTCGCGGGAAGCGCGAGCGCCAGCTCGCGCACGTCATCCTCGGTCGCCATCTCGATGGATGTATTCCGCGGGCGGTGAGCGACTCCTATAGGTGCGCCGACCATGACGGCGGCGTACGAGGGAGGAGAGAGGGTCATGCAGAACGCCACGACCGTCGGCGCTCGCGTCGGCGCAAGCCGAGCCGGTGCGCTGCGCACCACGGCGCTGACGCTCGCGCTCGCCGTTGTTGCCGTCGTTGGCGGCGGCACGGCAGTGCTCATCACGGCGTCTGACAGCAGCGGGCCCGGCGATACGCCGCAGAACGCGCATCCTGTCCGCGGCTGGAACGCGCCCGCAGCGCAGTCTCCCGTGCGCGTGTACTCCGCGCCCGGACCGGTCCTGGGTCGCGCGGTGCGGCTTCCCTGACGCTAGATGAGCTCCGCGATGAGCGACGCGGCCCTCGCCGCGCCTCCTGGCACGATCGGTAGGTATGACGGCTCCCTCCCGATCTCGCCGGCAATGGCGTCGGCGAGAGCCTGCGGGCTCGCGTCCCGGTACTCGAGCCACCTGCGCGCGCCGTAGCGGTCGAGGCGGTGGCGCACGTGGAAGCGCTGCTCGAAATGGCTCGCCAGGGGTAGAGACACGAACGGACGCTGCGCCGCGACGAGCTCCATCGTCGTCGTCAGCCCACCCTGCACGACGGCTACATCGCATGCGGCGAGGTGCCGGTACAGCTCGTGGACGTAGCCGTGCACCTCGAGCCCATCGGCTCGCGGCAGGCTCGCCGGGTCGATCCGCGGGCCCGCCACGGCGATCATGCGCAGGTCGGGGACCTGCTCTCGCGCCCGTGGCAGCGACTCGATCACGCGGTGGAGCAGCGGTGCGCCCACCCCTGAGCCGCCGACCGAGACGATGCAGATCGGCTCCTCGCCGTAGCCCAGCTCGTCACGAAGGTCCTGTCGGTCCGCGACGATCCGGGGATCGAATCCTGGCACGTAGCCCGAGAAGTCGTAGTGCTGCCGCGTCCACTCGCGGATCTCGGGCAGGTCGGGGCCGAAGCTGCCCGGGACGACGTCTTCGACGTCGCCGACGAAGATCGCCCGGTCGCGAACGTGCGGGTAGCGCTCGATGTGCTCGACCATCTCGGCGTTGTAGTCGGCGGTCAGGTATGCCTCGGCATCGCCGCCTGCGGGCATCGGAAGGAACCCGACGAAGTCGGTCAGCCAGGCATACGGCGACGTCTTCAGCTCGGGGTTCTCGTGCAGGAAGTGGTCGATCTCCCAGGCCTCGTCTCCGATCCAGACGTCGTATCGCCGGTCGCGCACGATGTCGTGGAACAGCATGAAGTTCGCGCAGAGGATCTCGTCCATCCGCCGGATGGCCTGGAACGCGTGGAGGTCGTGATCGCCCGCCTCGCGGTCGATGTGCGCTGCCTCGGCGGCGAGTTCCCGGCTGGCCGGGTGGATGGTCTCCCTCCGCTGGCGCAGGACGGTCGCTACCGGTTCCTGGGCGAGCCACTCGATCTCGAGACCCGGCACCTGACGTCGCAGCTCGTCGGCGATCGCAACGTCGCGCCAGGCGTGACCGAGGCCGATCGGGGATGAGATGAACAACGCTCGCTTGGGGCGGTCGAGCGCGCGCGTCCACGTGCGCCCGGCGGGCGGTCTGCCGCTCACGCGGTCGAGCAGGTCGCGCAACACCAGGTTGATCTGCACCGGGTCCCGGGCCTGGGGCGCGTGGCCGGAGCCCTCCAACCGGACCAGCTCGCGCCCTGTCAGCTCCGCGACGCGCACGCCACGCTCGAACTCGACGATGTGGTCGTCGGTGCCGTGGATGACCACCACCGGGCAGCGCAGGCCCCGCAGCAGCGTCTCGACCTCTTCTGCGCTCGCGACGCCCGACGTCGAACCGCGCGTGGCGATCAAGGTCTCGGCATCCGTGTCGAGGCCCCAGGTGACGCCGTCCTCGATCTGCTTCGTCGAGTGCGATTCGGGGAACATCTCGCGAAAGAAGAACTCGAGGAACCCGCGGAAGTCCCGTAGCCAGAAGTGCCTGTTGAACTTCGCCCAGCCCTCGTCGGTCTCGAGCTCGGCGTCGAACGGGTTCGCGTCGCGCCCGAAGCCGGGCGGGACGAGGAACGGGATCGTGGGCGAGAGGATGGCCGCCCCGAGCACGCGCTCCGGGTACCGCCCGGCGAAGAGCGCTGTATAGAGGCCGCCGAGCGAGAGTCCGACGATGCACGCCTGCTCGATGCCTGCGGCATCGAGCACCGCGGCCGCGTCCTCGACGTACTCGATGGCTCCGTACGCGCTGGTCTCGGCCGGGCGGTCCGAGAGCCCGTTGCCACGACCGTCGAACGTGATGACGCTCGCGTGTCGGGCGAGATAGGGGATCTGACCCTTCCACATGCGCGAGTGCACGATCGACCAGGAGGGGAAGAGCAGGATCGCGGGCGCTCCCGCCCCGTAGCGCTCCCAGTGGATCCGGACACCATCTCGTGTGACGATGCCCTGCTCGTCAGGCGCTCTCGCCGGGCTCCCGGTGTCGCTCCGCCCCACCTGGTCGATCGTAGTCGTCACGGCCGGGCTTCGAACACGAGGTTGAAGGGAGTCTCGGCCGCGCGGCGGAAGCGGCTGAAGCCGCCGGCGGCGACCACGTCTCCGATCCGCGCTTCGCCGGCCTGGGCGCCGAGGGCGAGACCGACCTCTTGCGACAGCGACGCCGGGGTGCAGAGGAACGTCGAGAAGCCGTAGTACACCCGTCCGACCGGGTTGAGGTTGTCCTCGACGCGGTCGCCGGCCATCGGCTCGACGATCATCCAGGTTCCGTCCTCGGCGAGCGTCTCGCGGACGTGCCGTGCCGCGCCGACGGGATCGCCCATGTCGTGCAGGCAGTCGAACATCGTCACGAGGTCGTAGCCCGTGCCCGCATACGCGGCCGCAGGTGCGTGCTCGAACCGCACGCGGTCGCTGACGCCGGCCGCTGCCGCTCGCTCGCGCGCCGTCTCGATCGAGCCCAGGTGGTAGTCGGAGCCGACGAACGTCGAGTTCGGGTACGTCCGGGCCAGCAGCACCGTCGAGGCGCCGTGACCGCATCCGACGTCGGCCACGTGTGCGCCGCGCTCGAGCTTCTCGGCGACGCCCGTCAGGGCCGGAATCCAGGACGGGATCAGATTGGCGTTGTACCCGGGCCGGAAGAACCGCTCGCAGCCCTCGAACACGTCGTGGCCATGCTCGTGCCAGCCGACGCCCTCACCGCTGCGGGCAGCCTCGGTGATGCGGGGCGAGTCGATGACGCTGCCGAGCGCGGTCTGGAAGAGGCCCGGCAGGTAGGCGGGGCTGTCCTCGTCGGTCAGCGCGACGGTCTGCTCCGGCGGGAGGGTGTAGCTGCCCGTTGCAGGGTCGTAGGCGACATAGCCGCCTGCTGCCTGTGCATTCAGCCACTCGCGGATGTAACGCTCGCTCACCCCCGCGCGGCGCGCGAGCTCGAGCGGTGTCAGACCGCCTGCGCCTGCGAGCGCCCGGTACAGGCCGAGCTTGTCGCCCATCACCACGAGCGCGGTGTTGAGGGTCGCGCCGACCTCGCCGACAGCCCCGAACACGAACTCCATCAGCTTCTCGCCGTCGACCGCGGCGGCCGGTTCCTGGATCGTTGCCATGCTGGTCTCCTTTCACGGGTGTCCAGCCACCGTAGGCCTGCCCGATCCGGGGTCGCATCCGGGGGGGCGCCTAGTTCTGAGCGCTGCCCCCGGCCGCTCGCATCGGGACCGCCGAACCGTCAGAATCGGCAGATGCTGCTCGGCCGGGAGCAGGAGCGCCTGGCTCTCGACCGGCTTCTGGCCGAGGCGAGGGACGGCCAGAGCGGCGTGCTCGCGCTCGTCGGCGAACCCGGGATCGGCAAGACCGCGCTGCTCGAGTACGCGGCCGGGCAGGCCGGGGGGATGGCGGTGCTTCGCGCGCGCGGGATCGAGTCGGAGGCGGAGATTCCGTTCGCGGGTCTTGCCGAGCTTCTACGCCCGGCGCTCGCCATGCTGGACCGGATCCCCGGGCCGCAGGCGACAGCGCTCGGTGGCGCGCTCGCGCTTGGCCCGCCGTCCGCGCGCGATCGCTTCGCAATCGGCGCCGCGACTCTGAGCCTGCTCTCCGCCTATGCCGAGGAGGCGCCGCTCGCGCTGCTGGTGGACGACGCCCACCTGCTCGACGGATCGAGCGCCGAGGCGCTCCGCTTCGCCGCCCGCCGGCTCGTCGCCGATCCGATCGCGCTCGTGCTCGCCGTACGCGAGGGCGAGCCGTCGCTGCTGGATGGCGCCGACCTCCGGACGCTCCGGGTTCCCGGGCTCGATCGGTCCGACGCGGCCGAGCTCCTCGCGAGGGTGTCGGGTGAGACCGCCGAGCGTCTGTATCGCGCCACCGGCGGGAACCCGCTCGCACTGCTCGAGCTCGGCTCCGATCCCGCTCGACTCACGCTGGTGCCCGGCGATGGGCCTGTGCCGATCTCGGCGAGGATCGTGGCCGCGTTTGCGCGTCGCTTCGACCTGCTCGGCGAGACGACGCGACGCATGTTGGTGCTCGTGGCCGCGAGCGATGCGGGCGAGCTCGCGGCCGTCGGGAGAGCTGCCGCGCAGCTCGGTCTCAGCATCGACGACCTCGAGCCCGCGGAGGTCGCCGGCCTCATTCGCCTCGACGGTGTCGCTGCCCGGTTCGTGCACCCGCTCGCCCGCTCGGCCCTGTATGCCAGCGCGTCCGTACCCGAGCGCCGCGCAGCGCACGCTGCGCTTGCGGCGGCGTTGCCCGATCGCGACGTTGATCGCCGGGCCTGGCACCTCGCGGCAGCGAGCGCTGCGCCGAATCGCGAGGCCTCCGTCGCGCTCGAGCAGGCCGGTGCGCGGGCCCGGGCACGGAGCGCGTACGCCGTCGCCGCTGCGGCGTTCGAACGGGCTGGTCGGCTCGCGCCGGGGCACGATTCCCGCGGCGCGCTCATGTTCGCCGCTGCGGAGGCCGCATGGCTCGGTGGTGATGTAGGCCGGACGCTGGCCCTCCTCGACGAGGCTCGCCCGCATACGAGCGATCTGGACGCTGCGGCGCGCATCGACTACCTGCGCGGCGAGGTAGCGATGCGCGTCGGGCCGGTCATGGACGGCTATCCGCTCATCGTCGCGGCGGCCGAGCAGCTCGCACCGAGCGACCCGGAGCTCGCCGTCGTGATGCTCGCCGAGGCGGTGCAGGGCTGCTTCTACGCGGGCGACACGCGGGCGATGAAGGCCACGGCGGAACGTGCCGTGGCGCTCGCCGAAACCCAGGACTCCTGGCGCGCGACGTTCTACTCCGCGATGGCGAGCGCGATCGCGCTGGTGGTGGACGGGCAGGGTGAGGCCGGGGTTGCCGCGGCTCGACGCGGCGTCGAGATCCTCGAGGCGTCCGACGGGCCCGGCGACGACCCGCGACTGCTCGCATGGGCGGCGATCGGCCCGTTGTGGCTCCGCGAGAGCGAGGTGGGTCGCGGGCTCATCGCCATCGCGTTCGAGCAGGCGCGCAGCCAGACGGCCCTCGGAGTGCTGCCGTCGCTCCTGCACTTCCTCGCACGCGACCAGGCGACGACCGATCAGTGGCCTGCCGCCGAGGCGAGCTACGGCGAGGCGATCCGACTCTCGAGCGAGACGGGTCAGAGGACCGAGCACGCCGCAGCGCTCGCAGGCCTCGCCTGGCTCACGGCCCGTCAGGGGCGGGAGGCGGCATGCCGCCGGCACGCCAACGAAGCCAGGGCCCTATGCGCGGAGCTCGGAGCCGGCCTCTACGGCGTCTGGGCCGTGCAAGCGCTCGGCGACCTCGAGCTCAGCCTCGGGCGTCCCGAGCAGGCGATCGAGCGCTATCTCGAGCAGATCACCGCGATGCAGGCTCTCCGGATCGCGGATGTCGATCTCTCGCCGGCGCCTGAGCTCGTCGAGGCCTACCTGCGGCTCGGGCGGCGCGACGAGGCCGAGGTGGCTGCTGCGGCGTACGAGGACCAGGCCCAGGCGAAGCGGCAACCGTGGGCTCTTGCCCGCGCGGCGCGTGGTCGAGGCCTTCTTGCGACCGACGACGAGCTTGACGCGTGCTTCGAGCAGGCGCTCGACCACCATGCGCGCACGCCGGACGTGTTCGAGCAGGCTCGAACGCAGCTGGTGTACGGCGCACGGCTTCGTCGTGGGCGCCAGCGCGTGCGCGCCCGCGAGCAGCTGCGAGCCGCGCACGAGGCATTCGACCGGCTCGGCGCGGCCCTGTGGGCCGACCAGGCGGCCGCCGAGCTCGCTGCGACCGGTGAGACGGCGCGCCGCCGCGACGCCACGACGCTCGACCAGCTCACCCCGCAGGAGCTGCAGATCGCGCTCCTGCTGGCCGAGGGGAGGACGACGCGCGAGACCGCCGCCGCCGTCTTTCTCAGCCCGAAGACCGTCGAGTACCACCTGCGCCACGTGTACCGCAAGCTCGGGATCCGCTCCCGCGAGGAGCTTGCGGCGACGCTCGAGACCTCGTAGATGCGATCATGGGGCGTGGCCGACGGCGCACCCATCCTCACGGTCATCGGCTGTGCGCCGGCATGGGGCAATCCCGGCGAGCCGTGCTCGTCGTACCTCGTCGAGGGGGCGGGGACGCGCATCCTGCTCGACTGCGGCTCCGGGGCGTTCGCTGCCCTGTGGGCACTCGACCCGCGACCGCTCGACGCCGTGGTGCTGAGCCACCTGCACCACGACCACGTCGCCGACCTCATCCCGTTCGGGTATGCGCGCAGGTACGCCGGCCTGGCCGGGTGGCCGGCGCCGCGTCTGCTCGCCCCACCCGGCGGCCTCGCGCGTCTCGAGGCGCTGGCCCTCGCGGGCGGTGGTCGACGCGATCACCTGGACGGGCCGTTCGTCCTCTCCGAGTATGAACCGGGTACCCCCTCCGTGATCGGGGAAGCGCGCCTGACGTTCGCGCCGCTGCGGCATCCAGGCGTGAGCCATGCGATCCGCCTCGAGGCCGGCGGCCGGACCCTGACGTTCTCCGGCGACACCGGTGTCACGCCGGCGCTCGGCGCACACGCGAGAGGCGCCGACATCCTGCTCTGCGAGGCGACGTATGCCGACGGCGCCGCCTCGGACGACGTGCATCTCTGCGCCGCCGACGCCGGACGCGCCGCGTCCGAGTCGGGCGCAGCTCGGCTCGTGCTCGTGCACGTCGACGCCGACAAGCGAGAGGCCGCGGTTGCGGCAGCGAGGTCGACCTTCACGGGTCCCGTCGACGCGGCGGTCCCCGGATACAGACAGCGCGTGTAGCCGTCAGGGCATGCTGTGCGGCGGGAGCGGCTCCCCGTCGGCGGCTGCGGACACCGCCCACACGATCGCGGCGCGTGAGGCGTCCTTCGAGAGGTAGCCGTACACGCCGGCGAGCATCGCCGCTCCGACGACCTCCGGCTCGAGGTACGCCGAGAGCACCAGGACGCGGGTCGTAGACCCCTCCTCGCGGAGGGCCGCTGCGACCTCGCTGCCCGACGCCTCGGGCATGCGAAGATCGAGCAACGCGACGTCGGGCTCGAGCCTTCGCGCGAGCTCGAGCGCCGCCGCGCCGTCGTCGGCCTGTGCCACCACCTCGTGCCCCGCGCGCTCCAACGCCCGGACGACGCCGCGCCGGTAGGCCGCGTGGTCGTCCGCGACGAGGACGCGACTCACGCTGCCGCCAGCTCCCGTTGACGTTCGGGCGCCTGGAGGCGCGATGGTGCGAGAAGGGTCGCGCCGCCGGCGACCGCTGCGAATGCGAGAACCCGTGCGCCCACGAGGGAGGGAGTCGGCGGGAACGGATCCGCAAACACGGCGATGCCGGCGGCGATCGGTAGCAGGTTCATGACCGCGGTCATCGGTGCCACCGATGCCACGGGTCCGCCCTGCTGAAACGCGCGTTGAAGGAGCACGAAGCCGCCACCGTGCGCGGCGAGCGTGGCGTACAGCCACGGCGAGGACAGCACCGAGACGGCCCCGGGGTGGGCCGGGAGCGTGACGAAGAGCGCCTTGCTCGCGACATCGCCGAGCCCGTACAGGCACCCGGCCGCGAGCCCGCCTCCCGCACAGCTGCGACGGTGCAGCCCGAATGCGGCGAGCGCGAGCGCCGCGACGGCGACGAGCACGAGCGGCACGACGCGGGCCGAGCGCGTCGGATCTGCGTCGGAGGTACCGAGCGTGACGGCAAGCAGGAGCAGACCGCCGGTGGCGAGCAGCGCGCCGGCGGTATCGCGGCGGCTCGGCCGCAGCCGGCCGAGTCCCGCGGCGAGCAGCACCAGCAGGCCGATGCCACCGCCCGACACCGCCTGTACCAGTGAGAGCGGCGCCCGTGAGACCGCAACGAGGTACAGCGCCCAGCCGGCGAGCCCCACGACGAACCCGACGACCCAGACGCGCGCGCCGACGAGCGCGCGGGCCGCGTCGAGCGGGCGCCGTAGCGAGAGCGCGGGTGCACCCGAGATCGACTGCTGCTGCAGCAGGAACCCGACGTCGAGCGCGACGACGGACGCCAGGGCGAGAGTGAGGGCGAGGGCGAGGGTCACGCGCGGGCCGCCGCCCTTCGGGGCAGTGCGACGTAGGCCTCGGCGAGCATCGCCGCGAGCGCGACCCGCGGGAGCGCGGTGGTGGTCGGGTACACGGCGTAGCGCGGCCTCCAGGTCGGGTCGAACTTGCCGCTGAACGACCGCAGCCGCTCGAGCTGGAACCGGCCGGAGAGCCGGCGGAGCGCGCGCGCCTCGAGGGCCGTGACGCGATCGAGGCGTCCGGGGGGATCGAGAACGGCCGCGAACGCGGCGAAGTTGAGCGACACGCTGCCGTAGCCGTGTGCGCGCGCCCAGGCGAGCGTCTCGACGATCAGGAACTCGTTCAGCCCGTTCGGCGTGTCCTTCCGCCGGCGCATGGCGCTGAGCGACAGCGCGCGCGCCGCCGGGACGTCGGCGAGGTGGAGGAAGCCGTGGGCCTCGCCATCGGACCCGATTGCGAGCGCGTACAGATCGTCGCGGGCCGCGTCGGGTGTTGCGCTCTCGAACGCCATCGAGAAGCCGGTCTCCCGGCGCCCGCCCTTCCAGCTGTCCGCGATCCGCGAGAGTGTGCTCGCGCGAGCCAGCGTGAGCTCGCGACCTCGAACCATCTCCATGCGGTAGCCCTCGCGGCGCAGGCGAGCGACGGACTGGCGCACCTTGCGGATCGACCGTCCCTCCAGATCGAACGCGGCGGGATCGACGATTGCCTCGTCGCCGGTGTAGTGCGCCCGGAAGCCGCGGCTGCGCCAGGCGTCGAGGCCTTCGGCCGGCACTCCGAGCGCGGCGACGACGAGCCCGCGGCGCCGGGCATCGGCGACGAACGCGTCGAGCACCGCGCAGTGGCACTCCTCCGGCCCGATCGGCGACCCGGACACGAGGTCGACGCCCGCGATCGTCGTGTAGCTGAGGAACGCGCGGCCATCGGACGACAGGAAGATCCGCTTGTCCGGGCGCAGCGCGAACGGGTCGAGCGTGTCGGAGCCGTGCTCGGCGAGGATGCGCATCGCCGCCTCGCGCGTCTCGGGATCGCGTCCACGGCGATCGCGCCATGGGCCGACGCTGAGCGCGAGCAGGAACACGGCGGCGAGCGCGGCCGCGGCGGGCAGCGGGTGGGCGAGCACGCCGTGCGCGTGTGCAAGGTCGGCCACGATCGCCCCGGCTCCCACGCTGGTCCCGATCACGAGCCGTCGTCGCGTGGCCGGGTCGCCCCGTGTCGGGAAGATCGGTGCCGTCGCGGTCAGCAGGAGCGCCGCGGCCAGCGAGACGTACGCCGCGCGCTGCTCGCCGAGCCCGAGATCGAGGGCGCCGATCCCACCGCACAGGGCGACCGCGGCCCAGAGGGCACGCCGCCGGCCTCGGCCCACGGAGGGGCTCAGTGCGAGGAGGCCGAGACCGGCGACGGTGCCGATTGCGCCATCCGAGATGGCGATTGCGTGCCACGTGCCCATGGCGGCGACCGAGACGGCGACGATCGCGAGCGCGACGCGGCGGGCACGCCCGCCCGTCAGCGCCGTCGGAGCGAGGCGCAGCGGGCCGCTCTCGAGAAGCTGGCTCGTCATGCGACGTGCTCCTCGAGGACGCGCGACTCGACGGGAGGTGTCGTCGAGACGGGGGGATGGGGCAGCTTGTGCAGCGCGGCGGTGGGACGCGTGCGGGGACGGACGGCGAGCGTCCCCAGCGCCGCGGACACGGCGGCGAGCCACGGCCACACGAGCCAGAGCGAGGCTTCCCACGAGAACGTCGGCCGCGACTGCTCGACGATCCCCTGCTGCAGGGCGACGACCGTGACCAGGAACGCGGCGAGCAGAACCCCGCGCACGATCGCGGCTCGCATCCACCGTCCTTCACGAGGCCGCGCGATGTAGGCGATCGCTGCGAACGTCGCGGCGTAGACGAGCACCACGCTCAGCAGCGATACATCATCTCCACCGCCGTTCGCGCGCAACGGAAGGACGAGCGAGAGGTGCGGTCCCGGGAGGCGGCGCAACAGGTCGAGCCAGCCGTACGACGCGAGCACCGCAATGACGCAGGCGACCACGCGTGCGGCGTCTGCGAGCCGCCTCACTCGATCATTCCCTGCGTCGTCTGGTGCGCGAACCAGCGAAGGGCTCCGTCGAACCGGTCTGCCCAAAGGCGCCACGAGTGGCCGCCTCCGGTCAGGTCGAGCTTCACCGGCACGCCTCCGCCCCGAAGCGCGTGAGCGACCTGGACGGTGGCCTTCACGACGCGATCGTGGTGGCCGGCGTACAGGTAGAAGCGGCTCCCGTCGAGCGCGACACGCGCAGCGCGGACAGGTGCGGTCTCGAGCGGCCGAGAACCGGTGGATCAACCACGCGTTGTGGTCGACGGTGGCCGGGGTCTGGCGATAGTCGCCGCTCCAGCCCTCGATGACCCCGAACTCGTGTGGCGCGAGCAGACCGGCGTTGACCGCGGCGTCGGCGCCCGACGAGTAGCCCGCCACCCCGCGATCGGCAGCTGCGCGAAGCGTTCTGAAGTGCGAGTCGACCGCGCCGACGACGTCGCGTGTGAGGTACGTGAACCAGTGCTGATCGGGCGCCGTGCCGTTCGCCCACTCGGTGGCCCGGTCGTAGGTTCCCGGCGAGCCGGGCGGGATCGCGACGATGAACGGCCGCATTCCCCGCTGGACGAGGAGATCCATGCGCGGCCCGACGTGCAGCGAGTTGACGTAGGCGGTCGCCGGGCTTCCGGGCGTGCCGTGCAGCAGGTACAGGACCGGGTAGCGCACGTTCGGGTGTTTCGCGTAGCCGGTCGGGAGGTACACGAGGATCCGCTCCTTGCGGTTCCCGAGCGCGCGGCTCACGATGTCGAGCGGCACGATCCGGCCGCGCAGCGCCGGCGCTACCGTCGGCGTCGGCGGGCCGAAGCCGCGATACAGCATGTACTGGTGTACGTAGCCGTAGAGGCCGAAGAGCCCGGCGGCGATCGCGGCGGAGATGACGGCCGCGAGGAGCGCAGGTCGTTGGGGGCTGCGCGAGGGTGTCGGCGTGCACACGCCCAGAGTGCGTTCGAACGGATCTCGGGACAAGGCACGACCGGCCTCTTGATGGGATGAATCGAGGTCATCCGATCGGAGGAGGGCCCGTGCGTGCTCTACCATCGGGCCGCCGTGACTCGCATACGCGTCTTCGTCGCAGACGACCATCCGGTGTTCCGCGAGGGCCTGGTGCGCGCTGTCGGCGCTCGCTCCGAGATGGAGCTCGCGGGCGAGGCGACCGATGGGCGTGCGACCCTGGATGCGATCCGGCTCGATCCACCCGATGTCGCGGTGATCGACCTCCGGCTGCCGGTGCTCGACGGGATCGCGGTCGCACGCGCGGTCGTCCGGGAGGCCATCGCGACGCGCGTCGTGATCCTCTCGGCCTACGACGACGCCGAGCTGGTGTGGGCGGCGCTCGAGGCCGGTGCGGCCGGCTACCTGACGAAGGATGCGAGGCGCGAGGAGATCACCGATGCCGTGCTCGCCGCGGCGCGCGGCGAGACCGTGCTGGCGCCGTCGCTCGCCGGTGCGCTTGCGGGCGAGGTCCGCCGCAGGGCGGGCACGCCCGTGCTGACGACACGCGAGCGCGAGGCGCTCGGTGGACTCGTGCGCGGGCTCTCGGCGCCTGCGATCGCAGACGAGCTTGTCCTCTCGACCGCGACCGTCAAGACGCACCTCCAGCACCTGTACGAGAAGCTCGGCGTCTCCGATCGGGCAGCGGCTGTCGCCGAGGCGATGCGGCGCGGCCTGATCGAGTAGCCCGACCGTGCACGACGACGCCGAACGCCTGATCGCCTGGCTCCGGGTCGCGGCGATCCCGGTGCTGCTGCTCGGACACGGCCTGATCACCGAGACGAGCCCGAACCATCGAGCGTTCGAGTTCACCGTCGTCGCGTTCTCGGTGTACTCCGTGATCGTTCTGATCGGCGCCTCGCTGCGCGACGTGCCGCCGCGCGTGGTGAACCTGCTCGCGGCGCTCGACATCGCGTTCGCCGGCCTGCTCGCCTTCACGACCGGCGGCGGCTTCTCACAGATTCGCTTCGCGTTCGTCTTCGTGCCCGTGTCGGCCGCGTTCCGGCGCCGGCCGCGACTGACGCTCTCGGTATCGGTCGCGTCGGTCCTCGTGTACGTCGTGCAGGCGCTCTCGCATCCGAGCCGCACGAATCGCGCCGCGGTGTCGTTCGTCATCGTCCAGGCCAGCTACCTCGCCTGGATCGGAGCCGCGGTGACCCTGCTCTCGGCGCTGCTCGCGCGACGCGAGCGAGTGGTCGAGGCGCTTCTCGTGACGCGCCAGCGGCTCGTCGTCGAGGCCCTCGCTGCCGAGGATCGCGAGCGCAAGCGGCTCTCCGAGGATCTCCATGACGGGCCCCTCCAGACGCTGCTGGCTGCGCGGCACGATCTCGAGGATGTCGTGGTGCCCGACCAGCCGGGCCCGGGCGCCCGGGCGCTCGAGGCGATCACGTCGACGATCACGCGGCTGCGTCAGCAGGTGTCGGAGCTGCACCCGCACCTGATCGACCAGGTCGGCCTCGAGCCCGCGCTGCGCCACGCGGGCGAGCGGGCCGCCCGCCGGGGAGGCTTCGAGCTCGATCTCGAGCTCGACCGCGACGGCGCGAGTCCGAACGACGGGGTCCTGTTCCGTTGCGCCGCAGAGCTGCTCGCGAACGCCGCGACCCACTCGGCGGCCCGACACGTCACGCTGCGGCTCGCATCCGAGGACGATGATGACGTGCTCGAGGTGACGGACGACGGCGTCGGCTTCGATCCCGAGCGGCTGGACGAGCGCCTGCGCGAGGGGCACATCGGCGTGCTGTCGCTGCGCGAGCGCGCCGAGGGCCTCGGAGGGTCGCTTCGCATCGACTCCGCATACGGCCACGGCGCGACGCTCGAGGTCAGGCTCCCCCGTCAGAGGCCCTGAAAGGAGGATCCTGCAGCGTTTTCCCCCACTCGGGGCAGGTCTCTGCGGGGAGCCGCTCCGATAGGTAGAGGCATGGACGCACATCGCGAACGTGCTGAGGCTCGTCTCCTCGACCATTGCGCGAACCTGGGACGCTGGCTCGACGAGGGAAACGTCCGCTCGAGCGCATCCGGGCGTCTGTGCGACACGCTGGACAAGCACACCATCGCAATGCTCCAGCGTGGGCTCGGAACGCACCCGTACCGGCGCCGCGCCACGCTGAGCGCGAGCTAGCTGAACAACGTCAGCTCGGCATCCGCGAGCGTGAGCAGCGCCTGCATGTCGACCAGCACGAGCTCGACGCCGCGTGCCGTGGCCAGCGCCCGAGCCTGCGGCGCGAACTCGGGAGCGGCGACGATCGCGCGCACCTCGCCGCACAGCGGATCGCGCAGCGCCTGCTCGCGATAGCGCACGACCTGTTCGACCGCGGCGGCGACGGCGCGCACACGCTTGACCTCGACCAGGGTGAGTCGTCCGTCGACGTCGCGACACCAGAGGTCGACCGGGCCGACGTCGGTGCGGCGCTCGCGCTCGACGACGACGAGTCCCGCCTCGATGACGTCCGGTTGGCGCACGAGTCGCTCGTGCAGCTCGAGCTCCCGCCCCTCGCGCTCGAGGCGCGCCTCATCGGTCAGCTCGATCCGGCGATCGTCGTGGATCTCCTCGACGAGGATCGTGAGCGTCTCGCCACTGGTGGGGCGTGTGACCCGGATCACGCCGTCGTCCTCGCGCACGACGGTGGGCCCTGGCATGTAGTTGATCGGCTTCGCGCCGGCTCGAGCGTGGATGCAGACCGCGCCATCGTCCTTGAACAGGAGCACGCGGTCGCCCGAGGCGAGTCGGGTGGTCAGCCGCCCGGCGTACCCGATCGAGCATCGGCAGACGAGGATCCGCAAGGTCGATCGAGGGTAGACGATCGGGTGTCCAGTACGCTCCCCGCGATCATGTTCGAGACCCGGACACTGAAGAACGGCACGCGGCTCCTGCTGGCAAACCAGGCCGAGGCGCAGTCCGCTGCGGCGATGATCATGTTCGCCGCCGGCTCGCGCTACGAGAAGCCCCCCGAGGCGGGTATCGCGCACTTCGCCGAGCACCTCTTCTTCAAGGGCACCGAGCGGCGTCCGACGGCCCGCGACATCAGCTTCGAGGTCGACTCGATGGGCGCCGACTTCAACGCCTTCACGGGCAAGGAGTACACGGGCTACTACATCAAGTGCACCCGCGAGCAGGCGGCGCAGGCGCTCGACGTGCTTGCGGACATGCTCTTCCACTCCCGCTTCGATCCGGACGAGATCGAGCGCGAGAAGGGCGTGATCGTCGAGGAGATGAACATGTATCTCGACACGCCGATGCAGTACCTGCCGGACGTGTACGACAACCTCTGCTTCGGCGACACCCCGCTCGGCCGCCCGATCATCGGGAACAAGGACACGATCCGCGCGGCGAGCCGGGACACGTTCACGGGCTACCTCGACCGCTGGTATGCCCCGGAGCGCACCTTCGTCGGACTCGGCGGCGGCCTCGAGGACTCGGCGATCGCCGCGGCCGAGGAGCTGTTCGGCTCGCGACCCGTGTTCGGAACCGGCGACTTCGAGCCCTTCGCCCGAGACGAGCGACCGCGTGTTCGGTTGCACAAGAAGGACTCCGACCAGTTCCATCTGCGCATCGGCGGCGACGGCCTCCCGATCGGCCATCCCGATCGCTACATCGTCCAGCTCGCCACGACGGTGCTCGGCGGCGGCATGTCGTCGCGGCTCTTCTCCGAGGTGCGCGAGCGCCGCGGCCTCGCGTACTACGTGTTCGCCCAGCACGGGCAGTACCTCGATGCGGGATCGCTCTTCGCGCAGGCCGGCGTCGACCTCGCCCGTGCGGACGATGCCGTGCGGACGATCCTCGGCGAGCTACGCAAGCTCCGCGAGCAGCCCGTGCCCGAGGACGAGCTGGCGAAGGCCCAGAGCTACGTGCGGGGCCGCCTCGTGCTCGGCCTCGAGGATCCGCGGTCGATCGTGAGCTTCGGGCTGCGAGGGCTCGTGCTCGAGGGCCAGGCGCGTGAGCTGACCGAGGTGTTCGAGGGATTCGCCGCCGTCACCGCGGAGGACATCCAGCGCGTCGCGTCCGAGCTCTTCCGGCCCGAGGCGCTGCGCATCGCGGCGATCGGGCCGATCGACGACCAGGCGCGCTTCGAGGCCTTGCTGGACGAGGCCTAGGGCTCCGGCTCGGGTGAGGCCGCCCTCCCCTGACCGCTGACGATCAGCGCCACGGCGGCCACGATCACGACGGCCGCCACGATCACACGGGGCGTGATCTGCTCGTCCAGGAAGACCCAGCCGAGCAGCACCGCGATCACCGGGTTCACGAAGGCGTAGGTCCCGAGCAGCGAGACCGGGGCCACGGCGAGCAGCCAGGCGTACGCGCTGAACCCCGCCAGCGAGCCGATCGAGATCAGGTACACGAGTGCGATGATCGATCGCCAGGACGGGTGGACGTTCCCGATGTCGCCGAACTCGCCGTGGATCGCCGCGGCCAGCAGAAGGATCGGGATGACGGCGGTCATCTCGCAGGCGGCTGCGACGAGCGGTCGTGCCGGTAGCGGCGCGCCGCGCGCGTAGATCGATCCGGTCGCCCACAACACCGGGGAGATGGACAGGAGGAGGATGCCCGCCCCGTTGAAGGCGCCGCCGCCCGTCGGCCAGGCCAGGATCGCGACGCCCGCGAACCCGACTGCGAGCCCGACGACGGCCGCAGTCCGCAGGCGCACGCCGCGCCACAGGCGGTCGAGCAGTGCCAGCCAGAGCGGTGTGGCGGCGATCATCAGCGCCGCGACGCCGGTCGGAACGCGGCGCTCGGCGATCGTCACGAGCCCGAGCGCGCCGCACAGCAGGAGCCCGCCGACGATCGCGGAGGAGCGCCACTCGGCAAGCGTCGGAAGCGGCTCGCCGTGGCGCAGGGCGACCGCGAGCAGCACGGGTCCCGCGACGCCGAAGCGCGCTGCCAGCAGCAGGAAGGGCGGCAGGGTCTGGCCCGCCTCCTCGAGCCCGAGGTACGTCGAGCCCCACACGACGTACACCACCGCTAGGCCTCCGGCCACGGCGAGCCGGGAGGGCGTGCTCGTCAGGCGATCACCGAGAGCGAACGGTCGAGCCGGTTCAGGTTCTCGCAGCCGCTGTCCGTCACGACCACGATGTCCTCGAGCCGGACTCCGCCCCAGCCCTCGCGGTAGAGCCCTGGCTCGACGGTCACGACATCTCCGGGCCGGAGCTCCTCGTGGCCGCCACGGCCGAGGCCCGGCTCCTCGTGCACCGCCAGGCCCACCCCGTGGCCGAGTCCGTGGACGTACCGGGCCACCGACGTGGGATCGACGCCCTCGGGGCTGCGCGTCGTCGGGTATCCGGCGTCCTCGAAGAGGTCGCACACGAGGGCGTCGACCGACTTGCCGACGACGCCGGGTCGGATCGCCCCGAGCGCGAGGTCGAGCGCCTGCTCGACGGTCGCATGCAGCGTCACCAGCTCGGCGGACGGCTCGCCCGTGCAGAAGGTACGCGTCATGTCCCCGAAGTACCGCGTGCGCGCGCTGCGCGGGAAGAGATCGCACAGGACGGGGGCGCCCGCGACGAGCGGCCCCGATCCGATGTCGTGCGGGTCGGCCGAGCGCGGGCCTCCCGCGATGATCGGGAGCTCGCCCTCGAGGCCGTTGGCGGCCCAGAAGGTGCGCACCGCGGCCTGCAGTCGCTCGGAGGTGAGCACGCCGTCGTCGTCGTGCAGCATGCCGTCGACATCGGGTCGGCACGCCGCGAGGCGGGCGCGGATCAGACCCATCGACTCCTCGACGAGCACCGTGACCTCGCGGATCGCGGCGATCGCATGCGCGTCCTTCGACCGTCGTCTGCGCTCGAACAGGTCGTCGTCGATCTGGACGGCAATCGTCGCGGCACGAAGGTGCTCGGCGGTCGCGAGCGGGAACCAGCCGGGGACGACCACCGAGTCGAGGCCCGCGCGCCGCACGGCCCGCAGCGCGAGCTCGCAGTCGATGGCGTGGCGGTCGAGCCGGCTCGCGTACAGCTCGGTCAGTCCGAGCTCGGAGTAGCTCCAGACCTCGTCGGCGCCCGACTCTGCGCCCGCCCGACCGACCTCGTAGTCGCCGACCGCGAGCACCCGCCGCCCATCGACCTCGATGTACACGAACGGATCGCCCGCGAGGAACCGGCTCGCCACGAGCTGGTCGGGGTGCGCGAGGCTGTCGGCGTGGAGGAGTACGCCCTGGGTCACCTGCCGAGGGTAGCCGTTCCGATACCCTGCCGCGTCATGTCGTTTGCGCGCTACGAGCAGGCCATCGAGCTGCTCGAGACCCACCGCGCGACGATCCTGGACCTCATTCCCGAGGGCTGTCCGGTCGTCGACGTGCACACCCATCTCGGGCGTGACGAGGACGGCAGCTCGCTGTCGCTCGAGGACCATCTCGCCTCGATGGAGCGCAACCACGTCGACACGTCGTTCGTGTTCGCGCTGAACGATCCGGAGCGAGTTCCCGCCTACCGGGTGCCGAACGATCGCGTGCTCGCGTGGGCGGCCGAGAGCGAGGGACGGCTCGTCCCGTTCGTGCGTCTCGCGCTCGACGGCGACGACCCGGTGCGCGAGGCCGCACGCTGCATCGACCGCGGTGCCCGCGGCATCAAGCTGCACCCGCGCTCGCAGGCGTTCTCGGTCACCGATCCGCGCCTCGAGGCGGTGTTCGTCTTCGCCTCCGAGCGGCGGCTACCCGTGCTGATCCACGCCGGTCGCGGCCTTCCGCCGGGGCTCGGCGAAGAGCTCGCGCGGGTTGCCGGCCGCCACCCGGAGGCCAGCCTGATCCTCGCGCACGCCGCGATCGCCGATCAGGCCGCGATCGCGAGCTTCGCGTGCGGCATGCCGAACGTCTTCTTCGACACGTCGACCTGGTCGCCGCTCGATCTGCTGAGCCTGCTCGGGCGGGTCGGGTCCCGAGCAGGTGCTGTTCGCCTCGGACATCCCGTACGGCGACCAGTTCTACCACCAGTACCTGACGCTCGGCGCTCTCCGGCGCGTCGGCTGCACGGACGACGAGGTGCGCGCGGTGCTCGGGGGGACGGCCATGCGGCTGCTCGAGGGCGAGCTGCCCGCGACGGTCTCGTCGCCGCGCTCCGATGGCCAGGTGACCCTCGCGCTCGATCGCGCCCGGGTGAACAACTACCTCGCGTCGGTCACGCCGCTGCTCTGGACCGGACAGGTCGACGCGATCGGCTTCCTCGGGATGGCCGCGGCGTGCTGCGGCAACGACGAGGGGCTCGCCGAGGTACGCGAGCTGATCCTCGCGGCCGAGGCTGCGTGGCTCGAGCTCGTCGAGCACACACCCGAGCAGCGTCGCCTCGAGACCCGCAGGCTGTTCCGCGTCGTCGGACTGGCCCAGGCGATGGCGCTGTATGGATGAGCTCGACGTCTCGATCCGGCTGAACGGCGACGCGCTGCACGGTCCGCGTCGACGCCACGACCTCGCTTGCCGAGCTCCTGCGCAACCAGGCCGGTCTCACGGGCACGAAGATCGCGTGTGGCGAGGGCACCTGCGGCGCCTGCACGGTGCTCGTCGATGGCGCTCCGACGCTCTCGTGCATCCTGCTCGCTGCACAGGCCGACGGCGCCGACGTCCGGACGGTCGAGGGGCTCTCCGTCGACGGCGAGCTGTCGGTGCTGCAGCGGGCGTTCATCGCCGAGGACGCGTTCCAGTGCGGGTTCTGCACGCCTGGCCAGCTCGCCTCCGCGACCGCGCTCCTCACGGCCAATCCCACGCCGACGCGCGAGGAGATCCGCCACGCGATGGCAGGGAACCTGTGCCGCTGCGGCGCGTACCCGAAGATCGAGCTCGCCGTGCTGCGCGCGTCCGAGGAGCTCGTCGCTAATGGCGCGGCTCGTGCGGACGCAGGTCGAGATGGAGGGCCGGTTCGAGGATCGCTGGGTGCTCGTCGAGCCGGACGATCACATCGAGCCCTGGCCGGATCCCGGCGAGCTGGCCGTCGTCGGTCGTCCCGCACCGCGGCTCACCGGGACCCAGGCGCGTGTCCGGGGCGGCGCGCTTCGTCTCCGACATCTCGCTGCCGGGCATGCTCGAGGCCGTCGTGGTGCGCTCGCCGCACGCACACGCACGCGTGGAGCTCGACCTCGACGCGGCGCGCGCGGTCCCCGGCGTGCTGGCCGTCGCGGGCCCGGGCGACACGCCGCTCCTCGGCCGGGACCAGGTGCTGACGGCGGAGCCCGAGTACGCGGGCGCCGCCGTCGCCGCGCTCGCGGCAGTCGACGCGCGCGCGGCCGCGCGCGGTGCTGCCGCACTCGCGCCCCGCTGGACGCCGCTCGGCTTCGTCGTCGACCTCGAGCAGGGGCTCGCCGAGCAGCGCTTCACCGAGGACCCGCAGGAGAGCGAGCGCGGCGACGTCGAGGCCGGATTCGACGAGGCCGACGTGATCATCGAGGCCGAGTACCGCACGCCGGCGCAGATCCACCACGCGCTCGAGCCCCACTGCGCCGTCGCCGACTGGGCGCAGGACGAGCTGCACACGTGGATCTCGACGCAGGGCATCTTCGACGCGCGCGGCGAGCTCGCGCAGAGCTTCGAGCTCGATCCCGATCGCGTGCACGTGACCTGCGAGTTCATGGGCGGCGGCTTCGGCGCGAAGCAGGGCGCCACGATCGAGGGCCTGCTCGCGGCGCATCTCGCGCGCGTCGCCGGCCGGCCCGTCCGGCTCGTTCAACGACCGGCGCAGCGAGGGCATCGCGGCGGGTCATCGCGCTGCCACGATGCAGACGCTACCGGATCGGCGCGCGACGCGACGGCACGCTCACGGCGATCGAGGCCACTGCCGTGGTCGCGATGGGCGTCAGCGGGCTGTTCGTCCCGCCCGTCCTCGTGCCGGCGCTGACGCTCTACCGCTGCGAGAACGTGCGCGCCTCGACGTTCCCCGTGCGTCTCAACCTCGGGTTCTCCAACGCGTACCGCGCGCCGGGCGTGATGGAGGGATCGTTCGGCTTCGAGCAGGCGATCGACGAGCTCGCCGAGGCGCTCGGGATCGATCCGCTCGAGCTGCGCCGGCGGAACGGCGTCGAGCTCGACCAGGCAAGCGGGCTGCCCTACACCTCCAAGGGTCTCGACCAGGCGATCGACCGTGCCGCCGAGCTCGCGGGCTGGGTCGATCGCGACGCGCTCGCAGCCGAGCCGGGCCCGGACGGGCGCCGGCGGGGCCTCGGGGCCGCCTGCCAGATCTGGTGGGGCGGCGGCGGGCCGCCGGCGCACGCACTCGTCCGGCTCGGCGCCGATGGCCTCGCCACGGTCGTCACGGGGACGCAGGACATCGGCACCGGCATCGACCACGGTGCTCGCGCAGGTCGCGGCCGAGGAGCTCGGCCTGTCGCTCGACCGCGTTCGCGTCGAGACGGGCACGACCCGCTACGGCGTCTACTCCCCGGTCTCGGGAGGCTCGCAGACGACCCCGTCGATGGCGCCGGCGGTACGTGCCGCCTCGAACGACGTGCGCGGGCAGGTGCTCGACCTGGCGTCCGACCTCTTCGAGGTCTCGGCCGACGACCTCGACCTCGTCGGCGGCGAGATCGTGAGCCGCGACGGCGGCGCTGCGCAAGCCGCTCGCCGAGGTGACCGGCAAGCTCGGCCGCGCGCAGCTCGTCGGCACCGGCTCGCGTGGCCCGAATCCCGACGGCATGCGCGTCAACACGTTCGGCTGCCAGATCGCGCAGGTCGCGGTCGACCCCGCCACGGGCGAGATCGAGGTCGAGCGCATCGTCGCCGTGCACGACATCGGCCGCGTGCTGAACCCGCTGACGGCCTCGAGCCAGGTCGAGGGCGGCATCCTGCAGGGGCTCGGCTTCGCGCTGATGGAGGAGCGCGTCGTCGATCCGACGACGGGCACCGTCGTCAACGGCGGGCTCGAGGACTACAAGCTGCCTGACGATCGCCGACTGCCCCGAGATCATCTCCGAGCTCCTCGAACGTCCCGGACCCGCACCTGTCGACGATGGGCGTGAAGGGCCTCGGCGAGCCTCCGATCATCCCGACGGCCGCAGCGGTCGCGAACGCCGTTGCGGCGGCGCCTCGGCGTGCGCGTCCGCGAGGCCCCGATCACGCGCAAGCGTCTACTCGAGGTGCTGCCGTGACCGCGTATGCCCGGCCTGCCGGTCTCGCCGATGCGATCGACCTGCTCGCCGCGGGCGATGCGCTCGCGCTCGCGGGCGGCAGCGACGTCGTGCCGCTCGTGCGACGCGGCAAGCGCGATCCGGCGACGCTCGTCGACGTGCGCCGCCTGCTGCCTTCCGGGATCGAGCCCGACGGTGCCGGCCTGCGCATCGGCGCGGGCACGACCCTCGCGACCGTCGCGGCCGACCCGCGGGTCGCCGACGGCTACGCCGCGCTGCACCAGGCGGCCTCCGCGGCGGCATCGCCGCAGCTGCGCAACGTCGGGCACGGTGGGCGGCAACCTCGCACAGGCGCGTGCGCTGCTGGTACTACCGGCACCCCGACCTGACCTGCTGGCTGAACGGCGGCGACACCTGTTACGCGCAGATCGGCGATCACCGCAAGCACGGGCTCGAGGCCGGGCGACTGCATCTCGGTCGCGCCGTCCGATCTCGCGGCTCCGCTCGCGCGCCCTCGGGGCGCGGGTCGCGCTGCGCGGGCCCGACGGCGAGCGCGAGGTCGACGCTGCTCGATCTCTACGGGCGTCCCGCGGACACGCGACCGGACCGCGCTGCAGCTCGCGCCGGGCGAGCTGATCGTGTCGCTGCAGCTGCCCGCGCCGCCCGACGCCTCGCGCTACGAGCGCGCCGGAGAGCGTGCGGCGTGGTCGTTCGCGCTCGTGGGAGTCGCTGCCGCTCGGCGCGGAGGCGATCGGCGCCTGGTCGCGATCGGCGTCACGAACGAGCCGCGCGCGCTCGATCCGTCCGATCCGCTGCGAGGCCTCGACGGCCTCGAGCAGACCGGCTGGAAGCGTCGGCTGCTCGCCGCGCTGTGCGAGCGCGCGCTCGCCGCGACCTCCTAGACCGAGCCGGGCTCGGCGTCCTCCTCGGGCGTCGGCCCGAACTGCGGGTAGCGATCCGTGAGCATGGACAGGTACGCGTACGTCTGCTGATCGACTCTCAGTGTCCACGCGCCCGTGTCCCGCAATCCCTTCGGCATGCGGCCGAGGGCGAGGGCCGCGAACCAGCCGAGGAATGCGATCAACATGCCGAGGTAGCGGAGGATGTTGGCGATGAACAGCGCGGGGATCGCGAGGATGCCACGGAAGAACGTCTTCCACCGGTTCTGTGGCGCTGCGGGCGCGACCTGGAGGTCGATGGGGTAGGTGCTCGATCCCGAGAACGCCGGGTAGGGATCGGCGAGCAGGAACAGGTAGGCGTAGACGTGCGTGGCGTACCGCATCCACGACGCGATGAAGTTGTGCAGGCCGTCGGGGACGCGGCCGGCGAAGAGGGCGATGATCCAGGCGATGACGATCGCGATCTCTGCGGCGATCGTCCACAGGATCAGGACGATGAGGTGCGGGATCACGAGCAGGCCGCGGAAGAACACGGTCAGCCGGTTGCGTCGGAGGTCGTCAGTGACGACGACCTGGATCGGATGTGGCATGTGGCACAGACTACTCTCCGAGGTCGGACGGATAGGCTCCTCCCGTGCAGGATCGCGAGCGCCATGACGTCTGCGTGATCGGCGCCGGGACGACGGGGAGCGCGATCGCCTTCCACCTGACCGAGCGCGGTCTTCGACCCCTGCTGCTCGAGCGCGCCGGACCCGCCGGCGGCCCATCGGGAGCCTCGGCGGCCATGCTCCGGCAGCACTACGACGACCCGGCGATCA
Source organism: uncultured Actinomycetes bacterium (assembly GCA_963717155.1). Classification (GTDB taxonomy): domain Bacteria; phylum Actinomycetota; class Thermoleophilia; order Gaiellales; family JALYLC01. The sequence continues at coordinate 3,782,045 of OY970326.1, read as the reverse complement.
TCGACCTCGCCCGTTACGGCTGCGCCTTTCTCGCCGAGATGGAGCAGCGCACCGGTCTTCCCTCGGGCTTCGTCGGGTGCGGGTATGTGGTCGTCGCGGGCGACGAGGCCGCCGCGCGCGTCCGCGAGACCTACGGCAGGATGCGCGAGCGCGGCGTCACGGTCGAGCTGCTCGACCTGGATGCCCTGCGCGATCTCGAGCCGCGCCTGCGCACCGACGATCTCGCGATCGGCTGCTACGAGCCGACGGTCGGGTACTGCGATCCGCTGTACGTGGCCGCAGGTCTCGGCGAGGCTGCCAGACGCCGGGGCGCGACCGTTCGGCTGGGCTGCGAGGTTGTGGCGATCATCCCCGATGGGGCCGGCTACCGGCTCGAGCTCGCCGCGGGCGACCCGATCGTCACGGAGGCCTGCATCGTGGCCTGTGGAGCCTGGTCGAACGACCTGCTGCGCCCGCTCGGCGGCGCCATCGCGCTGACGCTGCGGCGCGGGCAGGTCGGACGCTACCGCGCGCCGCTCGCCTTCGGCGGCCCGGGGCCGATCGTGTCGGATCACATCCACAACGTGTGGATGCGCCCCGACGGCGCCGACGGGCACTACCTCGTCGGCGGACGCGGAAGCCGACCGGACGAGGAGCTCGTGACGCCGCAGGTCGGGCAGCGAGGTGCCGACGACTCGGCGCTCGCCGAGTTCGCCCGCGAGCTCGTCTGGCGCCTTCCGACGATGGAGGGCGGCATCTGGCGCGGGTCGTGGTCGAGCTTCTACGACTTCACGCCGGACGAGAACCCGGTCGTCGACCGGGTGCCCGGCCACGATCGCCTGATCGTGGCAGCCGGCGGCTCGGGACACGCCTTCAAGCTCGCTCCCGCGCTCGGTCTCGGAGCCGCCGAGCTCCTGTGCGATGGCGAGGTCCGGAGCTTCGACTGGTCCGGGCTCGCGTTCGGGCGCTTCGGGTGAGGATCTCCGGCATCGTGCTCGCTGCGGGCGCCGGAACGCGCTTTCGCGCAGCCGGGGGCGGCATCAAGCTGCTCGCCCCGGTTGACGGGCGGCCTCTCGTCGAGCGGCCGCTGCGGGCGATGCTCGCGGCCGGTCTCGACGAGGTCGTCGTGGTGCTCGGCTCAGGGGCGGACGAGGTGCGCGAGCGCGCGGATCTCACGGGCGCGCGGGTGCTGGTCCACCCGGGCTGGGCCGACGGCATGGCGTCATCGCTGGTCGCCGGGCTCGCGACCCTGCCGGGCGACTGCGAGGCTGCCGTCGTGGTGCTCGGCGATGGCCCCGGGCTCAGCTCCGAGGCGGTGCGACGCGTCGCGTCGCGCATCGCCGTCGGCGACGCCCCGCTCGTCGGTGCGCGCTACGCGAGCGGGCGCGCGCACCCGGTGGCGATCCACCGCTCGCTCTGGTCGAGGCTGCCGACGGCAGGAGAGGACGGTGCGCGCGCGCTCGGGATCGCCCCCGTCGACGTGGATTGCAGCGATCTCGGCTCTCCCGGCGATGCGGATACCCCGGGCGACCTCGCGGCGACCACCTGAAGAAGTTCCCGTTACGTCACACCGATGCGCCTTCGCGTGCACGAAGCACCGCTACGGTGGCTCCGTGCCGATCGCCGAGCTGCAACCACGTGCCGACGAGGCCCTGCACGAGATTTTCGCCCTCGCCGACTACCGGCCGGGTCAGCGCCGGGTCATCGAGGCCCTGCTCGAAGGGCGCTCCGCGCTCGCCGTGTTCCCGACCGGCGGCGGCAAGAGCCTGTGCTACCAGCTGCCCGCGGTCGTCCTCGAGGGCACCTGTCTCGTCGTGTCGCCGCTGATCGCCCTCATGAAGGATCAGATCGACCAGCTGACCGCCCGCGGCGTCCCGGCGGCGCGCCTCGACTCGTCCCTCGGGCTCGCCGAGACGCGCGACGTACAGGATCGGCTCCTCGCCGGCGCGCTGAAGCTGCTGTACGTCGCACCCGAACGCTTCGCCAACGAGCGCTTCCTGCGACTCCTCGAGCAGGTCGAGCTGTCGATCTTCGCTGTCGACGAGGCGCACTGCATCTCGGCCTGGGGCCACGCGTTCCGTCCCGACTACCTGAAGGTCGTCGCGCGCGCACGCGAGCTCGGTGCGAAACGGCTCCTCGCCCTGACGGCCACGGCGACTCCCCAGGTGCAGGCCGACATCGAGGAGGCGTTCGGGATCGATCCGGACGACGCGGTCGTCACGGGCTTCTACCGCGAGAACCTCGAGCTGCTGCAGACACCCGTCGCGTCTCCGGCTCGCGATCGGCTCCTGCTCGAGCGCCTCGGCGCTCGCCCCGCCGGGTCGTCGATCGTGTACGTGACCCTGCAGCGCGATGCAGAGCGGGTAGCGGCCCTGCTCGAAGACGCGGGACTGCCCGCGCGCGCCTACCACGCCGGCCTCGCAGCCGAGCTCCGCGCCGAGGTGCAGGAGTGGTGGCAGGCCCTGGATCGGGGCATCGTCGTCGCGACGATCGCGTTCGGGATGGGCATCGACAAGGCGGATGTGCGCTACGTCTACCACTACGCCCAGCCGAAGAGCCTGGAGGCGTACGCGCAGGAGACGGGTCGCGCCGGCCGCGACGGCGAGCCTTCGGTGTGCGAGATGTTCGCGTGTCCCGACGATCGCGCGACGCTCGAGAACTTCACCTACGGCGACACCCCGGCGCGAGACGGGGTCGCACTGCTCGTGCGCGAGGTCTTCGCCGCCGACGACATCTACGACCTCGCCGAGTCGGAGCTATCTGCGCGGCTGGACGTGCGTCCCCTCGTGCTTCGAACGGCCCTGACCTACCTCGAGCTCGACGGCTACCTGCGCGCCGCGACCCCGTTCTACGCCGGCTATCGCATCAAGCCGATCTCCGACCTCGAGGCGGTCTGCGCGTCGCTCGGCGATGCGCGTGGCGCGTTCCTTCGCGACGTCATCGGTCATGCGGCTGCGGGACGCAGCTGGCTCACGCTCGATCCCGAGGCCGCCGCTCACGACCTCGGCCAGGATCGCGTTCGCATCGTCAGCGCGCTCGACTGGCTCGCGTCGGAGGGGCACGTCGAACTGCGACCCTCGGACGTGCGCCACCGCTACCGCATCGAGCGCCGACCCGACGACCACGAGGCGCTCGTCTCGGATCTGATGGAACGGTTCGCCGCGCGCGAGGATGCCGAGATCGGGCGGGTGGGGATGCCGCTCGCGCTCGCGACGCTCGAGGGCTGCCGCACGAATGCCCTCGTGGGCTACTTCGGCGAGCAGCGCGGGGAGCCATGCGGCCACTGCTCGTTCTGCATCGACGGCCGCGCGCTGCCCTTGCCTCCCCCCGTGCCGGTCGAGCCGCTGCCCGCGGGTGTCGACGAGTCGGAGATCGCGACGCTCGTCTCGGCGCATCCGCCGGCGCTGGCGACGCCACGCCAGCAGGCTCGGCTCCTGTGTGGCATCACGAGCCCTGCGACGTCGAAGGCCAGGCTCGGCAAGCACCCGCTGTTCGGGCGCCTTGCAGATCAGCGTTTCGCCGACGTGCTCGCCTGGCGGGAGCGCGCCGCGCTCTGAGCGGGTTCAGCTGCCCTGTTCGCGGCAGCGCTCGAGGCGCTCGCGGAGCTCTTCGCGACAGCGCTCCTCGTCGCCCGGTCCCTGGCAGCACTGCTTCATGTGCTGGCGGAAGCGGGCCTCGAAGCGGTACGCGCAGCGGCAGTCGATGCACTCGGCGAGGTGGGCCTCGACACGGGCCTTCTCGCTGGTCGAGAGCACGCCATCGAGGTAGCTCTGCAGCGCGAGCTCGGCCTCGGTACAGGCATCGACTGCTGTCTTCTCGATCGTCATGTGACAGCACCTGGCTCGAGCGACTGGGCAAGCAATGTCTTCAACATGCGGCGCCCGCGGTGCAGGCGCGACATGACCGTGCCGATCGGCACGTCCAGGATGTCGGCGGCATCCTGGTAGGAGAAGTCGGCGAGGTCGACGAGCACGACCGTGTCGCGGTACTGCTGGGGGAGGGAGGCGAGCGCCGAGACGATGCCGCCCTGACTCAGGCGCTCGAGCACGGTGTCCGACTCCTCGGGGGCAGTACCCGCGCCGAGCCGGTGGTAGAGGTAGTAGTCGCCTTCCTCCACGGGCTCGGTGTGCGGCGTGCGGGAGCGCTTTCTGGACGCGTCGACCGCAAGGTTGTGCACGATCCTGAGGAGCCACGCTCGGAGGTTCGTCCCGGGGCGGAACTGCTGCCAGGAACGGAACGCCCGCACGTAGGCCTCCTGCACCAGATCCTCGGCCTCCTGCTGGCTGCCGGTGAGCCGGCGGGCCACCCGATAGGCGTCATCGGAGAGGGCGAGCACGTCCTCCTCGAAGCGCACTCGACCGCGAGCGCGCTCGGCGAGATCGCGCACGACCTCCGTCGGCGGAGCCTCTTCCATGAGCGAACCGTACACGGGGAACTTAAACTCCGACGAGGCGCGACGTATTCCCGCCGGGCATGTCCCTATCCTTAGGTGGGATGTCCGATGCCGGGCCCAAAGAGGCGCTGGCGGGCACCCTCTGGTGGGGCTTCGGCGAGGCGCCGCCATCCGCGGTGACCACCGCCGAGGTGACGCTGCGGGAGCTGCGCCGGGCCCTTGGCGAGCCTCCGGCGCCGGCCGCCTCCGCCCAGCCGGCCAACGCCATTCCGCCTCCTGCGCACGTCGAGGCGCCCGTGCTGAGCGCCCTGGCGCGGTATGCCGACATCGTCGACGACTCCGCCCAGCGGCTCGCGTTCGCGGCGGGGTCCGCCTATCCCGACGTGGTGCGCCGCCGGCGCGGCGATGCCGTCGCGACGCCGGACCTCGTGCTGCGCCCGCACGATGCCGAGAGCGTCGCCGGGCTCGTTGCGGCCTGCGCCGAGCACGACGTGGCGCTCGTCCCGCGAGGTGGCGGAACGAGCCTCTCGGGCGGTGTCGACGCCGACGACCGCGGCGACTGCGCGACGCTCGCCGTGCTCGACCTCCGACAGCTCGGACGGGTGCTCGACGTGGACCCCGTCAGCCGTCGGGTGATCGTCGGGCCGGGCATCTCCGGTCCCGAGCTCGACGCCGCCCTGCGCGGCTTCGGCCTCGAGGTCCCGCACCGGCCCGAGAGCTTCGCGCGGTCGACCGTCGGTGGCTGGGTCGCGACGGGCGCACTCGGGTCGTTGCTTCGCGGCGCGCACCTTGCCACCCCCGTCGGCGTGATCGAGACCGGTGGCGGGCCGGAGGCGTCTGGCGGACCCGATCTGCTCGCCACCGCGGCCGGCGGCGAGGGCGCCCTCGGAGTGGTGACCCGGGTCGAGCTCGCATGTCGCGCGAGGCCCGAGGCGCAGGCCGGGCGCGCGCTGGTCTTCAGAGACCTCGCACAGGGGCTCGTGGCGCTGCGTAGGCTCGCCCAGGAGGGGCTCGCTCCCGAGCTGTGCGAGCTCTCGGACGAGGATGACATGTCGCTCGCGGCGCCGGGACTCGGCCGTCCGTCGTCGCGTGGGAGACTCCGCGCTCGTACCGGCGGCGCGCTCCTGATCCTGGGAGCATCAGGGCGTCACGGGGACGCGGCTGCGCGGCTCGCGGCTGCGATCGAGGCATGTGCGGAGGAGGCGCCGCACGACCTCGGTGTCGAGCCCGCTCGACTGCGCGTGCTGCGCGCGTTCGATGGCCCGCACGTCCGCGATGCGGCGATCGACGTCGGCTACCTCGCCGACCGCCTCGACGTCGCATGCACGTGGCGCGCGCTGCCGATCGTGCGCGACGCGCTCGCCGGAGCGGTCGAGGACGCGCTGGGCCATCCGAGTCTGATCGGCTGTCGCATCACGCATCCCGACGTCGATGGTGCGCGGATCTGCGTGCGCATCTACGCGCCGGTGGCGCCCGGCGACGAGATCGAGCGCTGGCGGGCGGTCCAGGGTGCGGCCCAAGGCGCGTTGCTGGAGCACGGCGCGGGCCTCGCGCCCGGTCGCGGCGTCGGCCGGCACTCCGCGCGCTGGCTCGCACGATCGCACGGACGGACCTCGGGCACGGTCCTACGGGTGCTGAAGGACACGCTCGACCCGCTCGGCGTGCTCAATCCCGGCGTGCTCGTCAACCAGGTTTGACGCCCGGGTTACCGCTCGCCTCACTACGTCGCGACGATCGCCCAGATCACGAGCGCGATCGTGATCGCGATACCCGGCAACGCGATCACGCCGGCCACCGCCAGTGCCCTTGGCGACCCGATCGACTCGATCAGCGCGCCTCCTGCACCCTTGCCGTCGGAAACTGCCATGACGCGCTCTCCTTGCTCAGGGGGTATCGGCCGTGAGTGCGCGCCGGCGCCGCGCACGCACGAACAGATACACGATTCCGATGACGATCGCTGCCGCGACGATGTAGTCGAGGTACTCGAGTCGATGCCGCCAGCGCTCCCAGGCCGGGCCGACCTGGACGCCGAGCAGCGTGAGGCCGAGCACCCACGGGATGCAGCCGATGACCGTGAACAGCGTGAACCGCCAGAACGGCATGCGCGCGATCCCCGCGGGCAGCGAGATGAAGGTCCGGATCAGCGGGATGCAGCGGCCCACGAGCACGGTGATCTCGCCATGGCGGTCGAACCAGCGATCGGACTGCGCCATCCGTTCCGGCGTGACGTGGATGTAGCGCCCGTAGCGCTCGATGAACGGCCGACCGCCGTAGTAGCCCACCGCGTAGGCGATCCAGCTGCCGAGCAGGTTCCCGAGCACCCCGGCCGAGACCGCGGCGAACAGGGTCATCTTGTGCAGCGATACGAGGTAGCCCGCGAAGAGCATGATCACCTCGCTCGGCACGGGTATGAGCGCCGACTCGAGCGTCATCAGAGCCAGCACCGCGGGAAATCCGTGGTCCCCGATCGCCCGGGTGATGGCATCGATCAGCGAGTTCAGCACTTCCTCAGGCTACCAGTGGCTCCCCGGCGGCAACCGCGCGATAGCGTCCAGCAGACAGCGCAGATCTCGATGGAGGATCGTCCATGAGGAACGAGGCCCAGGCCGTCGTGATCGGTGGCGGCGTCGGTGGCGCCAGCATCGCGTACCACCTCGCGCGGCTCGGCTGGAAGGACGTCGTGCTCGTCGAGCAGTACGACCTCACCTCCGGATCGACCTGGCACTCGGCAGGACTCGTCGGTCAGCTGCGCTCGTCGGTCAGCCTCACGCGGATGATGATGTACTCGGTCGGCCTGTACGCGGACCTGCGGCGCGAGACGGGCAAGGACCCCGGCTGGCACGAGGTCGGCGGCCTGCGCCTGGCATCGAGCCCCGACCGCATGGACGAGCTTCGCCGCCAGGAGGGCTGGGCCGAGACGTTCGGACTGCCGCTCGAGCTCATCACGGCCTCGGACGCACGCGAGCGGTTTCCGCTGATGGCGCTCGAGGGGGTCCTCGGAGCCGCCTGGCTGCCGCAGGACGGCTATCTCGATCCGAGCCAGCTGACGTTCGCGCTCGCGGACGGAGCGCGGCGCTACGGCGCCGAGATCGTCACGCGTACCCGGGTGACCGGCATCGCGCTCCATGACGGTCGCGTGCACGAGGTCGTGACCGACAAGGGCACGATCCGGACCGACGTGGTGGTGAACGCCGGCGGGATGGCTGCCCCCGACATCGCGCGACTGGTCGGCGTGACCGTCCCGATCATCCCGATGGCCCACCAGTACCTCGTCACCGAGCCGTTCTCGCCCGCGCTCGAGCCGCTTCCGACGCTGCGCGACCCCGACAACCTCGTGTACTTCAGGACCGAGGTCGGCGGCCTCGTGATGGGCGGGTACGAGCGAGATCCCGCGCCGTTCGGTCTCGACGGGATACCCGATGGCTTCGAGGCGCAGCTGCTGACCGAGGACTGGGACCGCTTCGAGGAGCTCATGGCCGGGGCGGTCAGGCGGGTGCCCTCGATCGAGCACGCGGAGGTCAAGCGCTTCTTCAACGGGCCCGAGGCGTTCACCCCCGACGGCGAGTTCATCCTCGGCGAGAGCGAGGTGCCCGGGTTCTGGGTGGCCGCCGGTTTCTGCGCACACGGCCTGGCCGGCGCGGGTGGGATCGGCAAGGTCATGGCCGAGTGGATCGTCGACGGCGAGCCCGAGTACGACCTCTGGCACATGGACATCCGCCGCTTCGGCCGCCACTACCGATCGCAACGCTACGCGCTCGTCCGCACCACCGAGGTCTACTCGCAGTACTACGACATCCACTTTCCGGGTCAGGAGCGCGAGGCGGGGCGGCCGCTGCGGGTCTCCGCGGCCTATCCGCGGCTGCGCGAGCTCGGTGCAGCCTTCGGCGAGAAGTCGGGCTGGGAACGTGCGAACTGGTTCGAGCCGAACGCCGCCCGTGGCGACGAGTCGCTGCGCCCGCGCGGCTGGGCGGGGCGGAACTGGTCGCCCGCGATCGGCGCGGAGTGCCTCGCGACCCGCGATGCGGCCGCGCTCTTCGACGAGTCGTCCTTCGCGAAGATCGACGTGCACGGCCCCGGTGCGCTCTCGTTCCTCGACGGTCTCTGCGCGAACCTGATCGACCGGCCGATCGGCAGCGTCGTCTACACGCAGCTCCTGAACCGCCGTGGCGGCATCGAGTGCGATCTGACAGTGACGAGACTCGCCGGCGACCGCTTCCAGCTGGTCACGGGCACCGCGTTCGGCGCACACGATCTCGGCTGGCTTCGCCGTCACCTTCCCGGAGACGGAACGGTGTACGTCGACGACGTCACGGCATCGCGTGCGTGCTTCGGCCTGTGGGGGCCGCGCTCGCGCGCGATCCTGCAATCGCTGACGAAGACCGACCTCGCGCACGAGGCGTTCCCCTACCTGCGCGCCCGCGAGGTCTCCGTCGGCGACGTGCCGTGCCTGGCGCTGCGCGTGACCTACGTCGGCGAGCTCGGGTACGAGCTGTACTGCCCGACCGAGTACGGCCTCGCGCTGTGGGACTCGCTGATCGCGGCGGGCGAGCCGCACGGCCTCGTCCCCGCGGGGTATCGCGCGATCGACAGCCTGCGCCTGGAGAAGGGCTATCGCGCGTGGTCGACCGACATCACGCCCGAGACGACGCCCGAGGCCGCCGGCCTCGGCTTCGCGGTACGCATGGACAAGGCGTCGCCGTTCGTCGGCCGCGACGCGCTGCTCGCCGAGGAAGCTGCCGGCGGACCCGCCGAGCGCCTGCGCTGCATCGCTCTCGAGGACCCGTTGGCGGTCTGCCTGGGCGGCGAGCCCGTGCGGATCGACCGCGAGACTGCGGGCCGCGTGACCACGGGCGGCTACGGCTACCGTGTCGAGCGGAGCATCGCCTATGCCTACCTTCCCGGCGACGCAGGGCCGGGCGTCACCGTGGAGATCGACATCTTCGGCGAGCTCGTGACGGGTACGGTGGTCGCCGAGCCGCTGTACGACCCCGAGAACGCGCGTATCAAGACCTGACTGCGGTGAATCCGAACAAATCGCTCGCGGTGGCTTAACTGCCAGGGCGTACGTTCGACTCTCCAACGAGCGAGGGAGGGGTCCCATGCGACGTCCGTCGAACGCGCTGATCGTCGCCGCGGTGGCAGTCGGGTTCTCGGTTACCGGAACGGCTGTCGCTCACGGTCTGATCACGAGCGGTGACATCAGGAATCACACGATCCAGCTCAGGGACATCTCGCCGCGTGCCCTGTTCTACCTACGCGGGCAGCGAGGGCCGGCCGGGCCGCGGGGCCCTGTCGGGCGCACCGGCGCTCGGGGGCCGGCAGGTCCCGCGGGCCGCACCGGCGCCAAGGGGGCGACGGGCCCGACGGGCCCGACCGGCAAGACGGGCGCGACCGGTGTGACGGGCGCGACAGGCGGGCCGCTCGACCCGAAGAGGATCCTGCACGTGTTCGGCCCGACGTTCCCGGTGCTGGCCGGCGCGGCCGGACCCGTCTACTTTGCGGCCCCATGCCCGAGCGGTGCGGTCGCGCTCGGTGGTGGCTTCACGATCACCGGCACCGTTCACATCTCCAGTAGCACGGCCTCGGACTTCCAGCAGGGCTGGCAGGTGAGCGCCGACAACCCCGGCGCCGTCAACGGGACCGTGCAGGCGTTCGCCGTCTGCCTCACGACCTGAGCGACTACGACTCGTCGCGCGCGTGACCGACCGAGCCGTTGATCGTCAGTCCACCGTCGACCAGCAGCTCGTGTCCGGTCACGTAGCGCGCGGCGTAGGTCGCGAGGAAGATCGCCGCGTCTGCGATCTCGGATGGCTCGGCGATGTGGCCGAGCGCGATGCGCTCGCCGTACACCCTGCGCACCTCGGGTGAGTACGCGTGCGCGTTCAGCGGCGTGTCGACCGCCCCCGGCGCGATCGCATTCACGGTGATCGCGTGGGGCGCGAGATCGAGCGCGAGCGACCGCGTCATCGCCACGATGCCGCCCTTCGCCGTGATGTACGGCACCGCCTCGGCGAGCGGCTGGACGTCGGCCGCCGAGGAGACGTTGACGATCCGCCCTCCCGTTCCCTGCTCGACCATCTGGCGTGCCGCTGCCCGGCAGCCGTAGAAGTAGCCATGCAGGTTCGCGGCGAGCAGGCCGTGCCAGTCGTCGTCGGTCGTGTCGAGGAACGACCGCACGAGCAGGCCGGCGGCGTTGTTCACCCAGATGTCGATGCCGCCGAGCTCGGAGATCGCGAGCCGGGCGAGCCCGTCCACGCTCGTCGACTGGCCGGTGTCGCCGTCGACCATCACGCAGCGCCGGCCCAGCGCCTCGATCCGTGCCGTCGTCGCGGCCGCGCCCTCGGGGTCTCCGCGATGGATCGATACCACGTCCGCGCCGGAGCGCGCGAGCGCGACGCAGATCTCGGAGCCGATGCCGCGCGAGCCTCCGGTGACGACCGCTCGGCTGCCGTGCAGGCGAAACGCGTCGTTCACGGGCTTGCGATTCAGTCGTATGCGCGGACGCGCCGGTAGAGCGTGTCTCGCTGGACGGGGCGCTTGCCTGCCGCACGGATCAGGCGGCAGAAGTCCTCCGTGCTCGCGCAGTAGGTCGTGCCGGCCGCCGAGACGACGTTCTCCTCGATCATGATCGAGCCCATGTCGTCGGCCCCGAAGTGCAGCGCCACCTGGCCGATCTTGAGGCCCTGCGTGACCCACGAGCTCTGGATGTGGTCGACGTTGTCGAGGTAGAGGCGCGAGACGGCCTGCGTCAGGAGGTAGTCGAACGACGTCGGCGTCTCGTTCACCTGGCGGCCGAGGCGCGTGTGGTCGGGCTGGAACGTCCACGAGATGAACGCGCGGAAGCCGTGGTGCTCGTCCTGCAGGTCGCGGATGCGCCGCATGTGCTCGATGCGCTCGGCGAGCGTCTCGACGTGGCCGTACATCATCGTCGCCGTGGTCGAGATCCCGAGCCGGTGCGCCTCGCGCATCACGCCGAGCCACTCGGCCGTCTTGGTCTTCTTGGGCGCGATGATCTTGCGCACGCGGTCGACGAGGATCTCGGCGCCGCCGCCGGGCAGCGAGTCGAGGCCCGCGTCGCGCAGCCGTGCGAGCACGTCGGACGTCGAGAGCTTCGAGCGCCGCGCGATGTGCTGGATCTCGGGCGGCGACAGCGCGTGCAGGTGGACCGGGTAGCGCTCCTTGATCGAGCGGAACAGGTCCTCGTACCAGAAGATGTCGAGGTCGGGATGGTGGCCGCCCTGCATCAGCAGCGCCGTGCCGCCGAGCGCGAGCGTCTCCTCGATCTTGCGTGAAGATGACCGGCTTCGGCAGGACGTAGCCCTCGCGCGTGTCGCCCGGCTTGCGGTAGAACGCGCAGAAGTCGCAGTCGGTCACGCAGACGTTCGTGTAGTTGACGTTCCGGTCGACGATGAACGTGACCTCGTCGGGATTCGTCCGGCGCGCCGCGCAGCTCGTCCGCGGCGGTGCCGACCGAGACCAGGTCGCGCGAGCGCAGCAGCGCCACGGCGTCGTCGTCCGACAGCCGCTCGCCGTCGAGCGCGCGCGCGAGGATCTCGGAGACGGTGCGCTGGGCGACGTCGACGGCCATGTGGTACCTCAGGATACGGGGAGCGCGGCGTTTGCGAAGCGCAAGCGGCGGGGCGGTCTCGATGGCGCCGATCGCGGCGGCCATCTGCGTAGAAGCGCTCGAGCCCCGCCCGCTCGCGCTCGCCGAACCGGTAGCGGAGCCGGTCGAAGTAGCGGGCGAGGAAGCCGGCGGGGAAGCCGAAGCGCGCGGCGGCCTCGAGCGCGACCTGCCGCGCGTTCTCGGAGGCCTCGACGACGGCAGCGCGCAGCGCGTGGTCGACGGCGCTCGAGGCGCTCGGGCGCGAGGTCCGCGCGCGCGGCCCAGACCGCGAAGACCATCGGCAGGCCGGTGCGCTCGCGCCACAGCTCGCCGAGATCGTGGTGGCGGGTCGGGATCCTCGAGCGCGGAGCGCAGCGCCGCGTCGCCGATCAGCAGGCGCGCGTCGGCGGGAGCATCCTCGGCGACGAGAGCGCGCCTGGGGCAGCAGCGCCCGGCACGAGCGTCGCGGAGGTCGCCGACTGCGACGTCGCCGCGATCGTGCGCACCGTGTCGAGCGGCGTGTCGGTGACCAGCTGCACCGAGTCGACCGCGCCGTCGGAGCCGACGCACATCGACGGCAGCAGCACGTAGCGCTCGGGCGCCGCGGCGTACTCGATGCTCGAGCAGTTCGCGACGTCGAGCTCGCCCGCGCGCAGCATGCGGTTGAGCGTCGTCGGCACGCCCGTGACCTCGACCGCCTCGCCCTCGGGCGAGGTGGCGCGCTGAGCGCCCACTCGACCGGGAACGTGTTGATGAACGCGACGCGGCCGAGGCGGATGGGTCGGGTCACGCGATCACGCCGCGGCGATCCGCCGGTCGAAGCGCCGGATCACGTTGTAGTGCGTGTCGCGCTGCACCGGGACGCGCCCCGCCTCGGAGATCACGCGCACGAGCGAGGCGATCTTCTCCTCGGTCGGCGTCGTCGCGCCGCCCGCGTGGGCGATCGTCTCCTCGACGACCGTGCCCTGGATGTCGTTGGCGCCGAAGTGCAGCGCGACCTGGGCGAGCGGCGTCGAGATCATGATCCAGTACGCCTTGATGTTCGGGATGTTGTCGAGCATCAGGCGCGAGACGGCCTGCATCTTGAGGTCGTCATGCCCCGTCGTGTGCGACCAGCCGCGCCGCTCGAAGACCGTGTTCTCGGGGTGGAACGGCAGCGGGATGAAGGCCAGGAAGCCCCCGGTGTCGTCCTGCAGCGCGCGCAGGCGGAGCAGGTGGTCGACCCGCTCCTCGTAGTTCTCGACGTGGTTGTAGAGCATCGTGCAGTGCGTCTGCATGCCCATGCCGTGGGCCAGGCGGTGCACCTCGAGCCAGGTGCTCGGGCGACTCCTTGCCCGGCGCGACGAGCTGGCGGACGCGATGCGAGAAGACCTCGGCGCCGCCGCCGGGGAGCGAGCCGAGTCCCACGGCGCGCAGCTCGCGCAGCACCTCGCGCGTGGTCGAGGCCGGAGAGCTTCGTCATGTGGTGGATCTCGGACGCGGTGAAGCACTTGAGGTGCACGTCGGGCAGCGCCTCGTGCAGCGAGCGGATGAGATCGAGGTAGTAGTCGAGCGTCAGGTGCGGGTGCTCGCCGCCGACCATGTGGATCTCGCTGAACTCCTGCGTCTCGTACACCTCGAGCGCGTGCTGCACGAGGTCGCCGATGTCGTGCAGGTAGGCGCCGTCCTGCTTGCCCGTGCGCGCGAACGCGCAGAACTTGCACTTCACGCGGCAGATGTTCGTGTGGTTCAGGTACAGGTTGTTGACGAAGAAGACCTCGTCGGTGCCTCCGCGCAGGCGGCGAGCGGTGTCGGCGAGCCGCCCGACGGCGAGGATGTCGTCGCTCTCGAGCAGCGCGACGCCGTCGTCGAGGTCGAGCCGCTCGCCGGCGAGCACCTTCTCCTCGACTGCGCCGAGTGCGCTCGTACGGTCGATCGTTGCCATATCTCGGGTCGTCCTTCGCGGGTCTTTTGAACGCGGGCTAGGAGTCTCGGTCGATCGCGCGCTGCAGGAGCGCTCGCAATGCGGCCGTGTCGGAGCCCGGTGCCCGCTCGAGCTCGGCCTCGGCGCGTTGCGCGTACCTGACGGCAGTATCGCGGACCTCGTCGAGCGCGCCGGTCGCAGCCACGCGCGACAGGATCGGCAGCACGTCCGCCGCGGCGACCGGCTCGCGCAACGCGCGCGCGAGCGCCGCGTCCGACTGTGCCGCGAGCAGCAGCGGCAGCGAGGTCGTGCCGTCGCGCAGATCGGTGCCCAGCGCCTTGCCCGTGCGCTTGGGGTCGCCGGCGCAGTCGAGCACGTCGTCGGCCAGCTGGAAGGCGAGGCCGAGCAGCTCGCCGAACCGGTCGAGGGCGGCGCAGGCCGCCGAGTCGAGGCCGCCGAGACGTCCGCCGAGCGCGCACGCCGCCGCGAACAGGCGTCCGGTCTTGAGCCGGCAGCGCTCGAGCACGGCCTCGGGCGAGACCTCGGGGTCTGCGCGCCTGCTCGGCCTGCAGCGCCTCGCCGTGGGCGAGCTCGCAGGCGCGTGCGCGAGAGGGTGCGGATCGCGACGGGGTCGGCGAGCGCCGCGAGCTCGGCGAACGCCCGCGCGAAGAGGTAGTCGCCCGTCGCGACCGCGATCGCCCTGCCGTGCGTCGCCCAGGCGGTCGGATGGCCGCGGCGGAGCGGAGCCTCGTCGAGCACGTCGTCGTGCACGAGCGTCGCCATGTGGACGAGCTCGATCGACGCCGCTGCGATCTCGACGCCGGGGGCCGCGCGGCTGTCGACCGGAGCGCTGAGGAAGACCAGCGTGGGCCGCAACCGCTTCCCGCCGGCGTGCAGCGTCTCGTTACCGGCGCGCGCGACCGGTCCGGGGTGTCGATGCGACGGTTGCCTGCGAGGCGAGCCTCGACCGAGGCGAGGAACGTCGAGAGGCCGGCGCCCCCGAGCCGGCGAACTTCCTCGACCGCCGACAGCTAGACCACCTCCCCGGTGTGCAGCGCCACGATGCCCGACGCCAGCAGCCGGTAGCGCACGTCGCGCATGCCCGCGCGCCAGAACATGCGGCCGAGCTCGTCGGGGCGCGGGAAACGGCGCACCGATGCGGGAAGGTAGCTGTAGGCCGAGCTGTCGAGCATGCGTGCCGAGCGCGGGCACCACGCGATTGAACCAGACGCCGTAGAACGGCCTCAGGGGCCCGACGGCGGCTGGCGTGATCTCGAGCACGACCACGGTGCCGCCAGGTCGCACGACGCGCGCGAGCTCGCGCAGGCCTTCCTCCGGGTCGGGCAGGTTGCGCAGGCCGAAGCCGATCGTGGCCGCGGCGAACGAGTTGTCGGCGAAGGGCATCGCGGTGGCGTCGCCCTGCACCCAGCTGATCTCCGCCGCATCCGCCTCGACGCGGCTTCCTTGCGCGCTCGCTCGAGCATCTGCGGCGAGAAGTCGAGGCCGGTCACCTGCCCGCCGCGCCCGACGACCCGTGCCAGCGGCGAGCGCCAGATCGCCCGGTCCCGCAGCACGCGTCGAGCGCGCTCGCGCCGTGGCCGAGCCCGGTCGCCTCGGCCGCGAGCTCGCGCCAGCGCCGGTCGAGCCCTGCCGTCATCACGCGGTTCATCATGTCGTACGGGCCCGCGATGCGGTCGAACATCCGCTCGACCTCGCCCGGCGGGAGCGTATCGCGCGTCATGGCTTCGCCTCGCTCTCGGCCTGGCCCCAGCGACGCAGCAGGTCGTGCTCGACCCCGAGGAGGTCGAGCGCCTTCCCCGCGACGAAGTCGACGATGTCGTCGAGCGTCTCGGGCAGCGTGTAGAACGCCGGCATCGCGGGAAGCATGAGCGCTCCCGCCTGCCGGAGCTTCAGCATCGCTTCCAGGTGGATCGCCGAGAGCGGCGTCTCGCGCGGCACCAGCACCAGCCGGCGGTCCTCCTTGAGCGCGACGCCCGGCGGCGCGGTGGATCAGGTTCGCCTGTCCCGACGAGGCGATCGTCCCGATCGTCGCCATCGAGCACGGGCAGATCACGTAGCCGTCGCAGCGCGCCGAGCCCGACGCGTAGGGCGAGAACCAGTCGCGCTCGGCGTACAGCGTCGCGTTCGGGCCGCCGTGCTCGTCCACCAGTCGCCGCACCGCCTCGCCGGGATCGCAGCGCGCGATCGCGGTAGATCTCGTACGCGATCACCTCGCCGGCCGAGCTGGACGCGCACACGCCGATCTCGGCGCCCGCGTCGCCGCAGGCCGTCGAGCAGGCGGGCGGCGTAGGGCGCGCCGGAGGCGCCCGTGATGCCGACGAAGAAGCGCATTCGCTGTGCAGTATTCCGGACGCAGCCGTCCGGGGCTCGAGGACCGGGACGGGCGCGCTCGAATGCCGCTACTGGATCCCCTTGCAGAGGTTCGCAGGCGAGTCGGGCGAGCCGCCGAGCTTGTCGGTGTCCGTCGCCGCCTCGTCGACTCGGTCGCGACGAACGCCGCGACGCACTTGATCTTCGCATCGCTGAAGTTGCCCTTGAACGACGGGCATGACGCCCTTGCCGTTCGTGATGCGGTCGAGCGCGAGCGTCGTAGGTCGGCTGCTTGCGTGTCGAGGTTCGGGCCGACGTTGCCGTTCCAGCCATCCGCCGCCTTCAGCGTGTGGCACGACGCGCACGGGAGGTTCGCGGTGAACGCGAGCGTGGTCGTGCCCTTGACGGCCGCGCCCGGGCGCCTTCGAGCCGTACCAGGTGAGGCCGAGGAGCAGGACGGCCATCGCGCCGGCGAAGCCGACCGCGATCGGGCGGTGGGAGAGCCGCCGCTCGCGCGAGCGGTCGATGAACGGCATGCCGATCAGGATGACCATGAAGACCGTCGGGATGATGATCGTCGCGAACAGCAGCAGGTTCGGGTTCTGGAACAGCCGCAGCAGCTCGAACAGGAAGAAGAAGTACCACTCGGGGCGCGGGTCGTAGCTCTCGACTGCCGGGTCGGCGCGGTTCTCGTACAGCGGGCCGAGCACGCCGCTCTTGCCGCCGTGGTTGATGTCCACGCCATGGGTCGCGGTGAAGTACCAGAGGCACGCGAGCCCGACGATCAGGAGGACGAAGAAGCAGTTCGCGACGACGTCGTGCAACAGCGCGTACGGGAAGAACTGCTTTCCCGTCCGCTGCTGGTAGCCGTACTCGCGCAGGTACCCCTCGCGGCGCTCGCGGGCGGTCAGCCGCGGCACGTGGCCTCCTCGTCAGCGTGCAGGGTCACCGGGACGCCTCGACGGAATCGCGCGCGGCGGACTCGTCGTAGCGCTTGCGCGACCACGGAGGAGAGGTGACGCCGAGCTTCACGACGAGCCAGTTGTGCAGGAAGATGAAGAGCGCGATCCCGCCCGGCATCACGAGCATGTGCAGCGAGTAGAAGCGCGAGAGCGTCTGCGCGTTGAAGTTCCGGCCCGGCTTCAGGAAGTTGGCGAGGTACGGGCCGACGATCGGCGCCGGTGCCGTTGATGTTGACGCCGACGACGGTCGCCCAGTAGGCGCGCTGGTCGAACACCAGCAGGTAGCCGGTGAACGACATCGCCATCACCAGGATGAACAGGATCGCGCCCGTCAGCCAGGTGAGCTCGCGCGGGTACTTGTAGGCGCCGAAGAAGAAGGTGCGCGCCATGTGCAGGAAGAGCAGGATCACCATCACGCTCGATCCCCACTTGTGCATGCCGCGGATCAGCCAGCCGAGGGTCTGCGTCGTCCGTGATGTAGCGGATCGAGTTGTACGCGCCAGAAGGCGAGGGGTCGTAGCTCATGGCGAGGAGCACGCCGGTCGTCGCCTGCAGGACGAACACGATCAGGAGCGACGAGCCGAGCGTCTGCAGCCACGAGGTGTCGCCCGGGACGTTGCGGAACAGGAACTTCTCGACCAGGCCGATCCAGCCCGAGCGCTCCTCGACCCACTCGAGAGGTGCGTCGATGACGAGCTCGCTGGCGGTCGGTCGCGTGCGGGGCATCTCTCCGGCTCCTACTGCGGTGCGGGCGGGTAGAGGAACGAGAGCAGCCCCGTGACGGGCTGGCCGGGCCCCTTGAGCTGATGCCGGTGCAGGCTGTCGTCCATCGCGTACAGCGTGCCGATGATCAGGTGGTCGTTCACGACCTGGGTGGCGTAGCGGTTCAGGGGTCGCACGGGCGGCCCTGCGATGCGCCTGCCCTCGATGTCGTACTGGCCGCCGTGGCACGGGCAGCCGAATCCCGACGAGCCGAACACCCGGACCGGGCAGCCGAGGTGCATGCAGGTGTTCGCGATCGCGGTGAACGCGTTGTTGCCGTCGTTCCGGATGAAGACCACGCGACGCTCGAGGTCGGTTCCGCCCGGCGCGCGCGTGAACGTCACGACGTGGAACGGGTTGTTCTTGTCGACCGGGTAGAGGCTCGTCGGCCCGAGGTCGACGTGGAAGTTCGGCCGCGTCTCGAACGCGGGGGCGAGCACGTAAGCCGAGCGCGGGTGCCGCGATCACGGCCGACAGCACGCCCCCGAGCCCCACCGTCGCGCCCGTGAGGAATCGGCCACGGTTCAATGCTGCCCGCGCGGAGCCAGGGTCCGCCATCGACGCCGCGTGCTCGCCGAGTGTGGTGGCTTCTGGATCTTGCTCGGCGGGGGAGTCCGCCACGGGGTACCTCCGAAGGTCAAGGCGACCAGACGAACGGATTAGACCCGATCGCCGGCAGTCGCGCAATGACGCGACAACCGCAACGAGAGGTCACGCCACTTGCGCCTCCCGAGCACGCAAGGTGTACCAGATGCCGGGGACGGCACGCGTGAGCACTCGGAGCGGGGATCAACGAAGGCGTCTTCCCGCCGCGAGGGCTGCTCGCGCCGCGAGCTCGAACGACGTCGGAGGCCGGCCGATCATCCGCTGCACATCGCTGTGGTCGACGAGGATGTCGTGCTCCAGCGCCTCGAGCGCGGTCTGTGCCGAGTGCGCCTCGGTGCCGACGAGTCGGCGGACGAGCGATGCGGCTCCCGGCGCGTCGAACGGCATCGCGAGTCGCGACGGCTTCTTCCCGAGCAGTCCGCCGACGAGCGCGAGCATGTCGCGGACCGCGAGCGTGTCAGGCCCCGCGAGCGCGTAGCTGACGTTGTCCTCGGCGCCGTCGCATGCGGCGACGAGGCACGCGACCATGTCACCGGCTGCCAGCGGCTGCAGGCGGCGGTCGGCGTAGCGGGGGAGCGGGAGCACCGGCAGCCGGTCGGCGAGCCGCCGCAGCAGCTCGAACGTCGGCGACCCCGCTCCGATCACGAGGGCGGCCCGCAGCTCCACCAGCCCCGGGCGCGGTGTCGGCGGGCGCTCGTCGTTCAGGCAGTGGACGCGTACGACGCGCGCACCGGTGGACGTCGCGTCGACCATCGCCGCGGCGCCGGCGGTCGCCGGCCACAGGTCGCAGACGACGTCCGCGCCGAGCACAGCTGTCCCGAGCGCGATCGAGTCGCCGGCCGTCGCCCGTGTGCGCTCCGCGTGGGGGACACCCGTGAGCTCCTCCGTGCGGCGTGCGGTGGCTCGCACGTGCGCCCCCGCGGCGCCGAGCGCGGGCACGAGAAGACGCCCCAGGTACCCCGTGGCGCCGAGCACGACGACCGTGCGACCGTCGAGCCGGCTCACCTGCTCGTCCGGCGCAGCAGACCGCGCCGCGGCGCCGGCGCCGATGACCCACCCCCGCCCGTGGGAGCGGCGAGCGGGATGCCCAGCTCGCTCCAGCGCGCGGCGACCCGGTCGCGCACCTCGTCGGTCATCCGCGCGATCTCGGGCCACTCGCGCGGATACCCCTCGGACTGCCACTTCGCGGTCGCATCGATGCCGATCTTGCCGCCCAGCGACTGCACCGCGGGGGCGTGGTCGAGCTGGTCGAGCGGCCCCGAGCTGACGAGCACGTCGCGGCCGGGGTCGACGTTCGCCCCGACCTGCCACGTCACCTGGGCGTAGTCGTGCACGTCGACGTGGGCGTCGACGACGATCACGCACTTCGTCAGCGACAGGAGCCCGAGGCCCCAGATCGCGTGCATGACCTTGCGCGCGTGGCCGGGGAACGCCTTGCGGATCGAGACGATGCAGCAGTTGTGGAAGGCGCCGGCGAACGGCAGGTCGTAGTCGACGAGCTCGGGCAGGGTCGCGCGGATCGCGGGCAGGAAGATGCGCTCGGTCGCCTTGCCGAGCCACACGTCCTCGGCCGGCGGCGGCCCGACGACGATCGACGGGTAGATCGCGTCGCGGCGCATCGTCATCGCCGTCACGTGCAGCACCGGGAACGGCTCCTGCGGTGTGTAGTAGCCGGTGTGGTCGCCGAACGGGCCCTCGGGGCGCAGCTCGCCGCGCTCGCAGTAGCCCTCGATCACGATCTCGGCCTGCGCGGGCACCTGCAGGTCGACGGTCTTGCACTGCACGAGCTCGACCGGCTCGCCCGCGCAGGAACCCGGCGAGCATGAGCTCGTCGACGTGCTTCGGCAGCGGCGCGGAGCCGGAGTAGGCCGTGATCGGATCGGTTCCGAGCGCGATCGCGACCTCCATGCGCCCGGCGCCCTCGCGCCAGTCCGCGGCCGCGTCCTTGTGGATCTGCCAGTGCAGGCCGGTCGTCCGGGCGTCGTACTTGTGCAGCCGGTACATGCCGACGTTGCGGCCGCCCGTCCGCGGGTCCTTCGTGATCACCGAGGGCAGGGTGATGAACGGGCCGCCGTCGGACGGCCAGCACGTCATGATCGGCAGCCGGTCGAGGTCGGGCGGGTCGAGCACGATCTCCTGGCACGGCCCGCGCGAGACGGTCTTCGGCGACGAGTCGGCGAGGCTCTTGAGCTTCCCGAGGGCGCGGAGCTTGTCGGCGATCCCCTGCGGCGGCGTCAGCTCGAGCACGTCCGCGAGCTTCGCCGCGACGTCGTCGAGCCGCGTCGACGCCGAGCGCGAGGCACATGCGCCGCTCGGTGCCGAACTGGTTGATCAGCAGCGGATGGCGCGAGCCGCGCACGTTGCGGAACAGCAGCGCAGGCCCGCCCCCCTTCATCGTGCGATCGGCGATCTCGGTGATCTCGAGATACGGGTCGACCTCGGCATCGACCTCGGCGAGCTCGCCGCTCGAGCGCAGCAGGTCGATCCACTCGCGCAGGTCGTTGCAGATCACTGGGCTTGCTCCGACGTGGGTCACGTGGCCCAGTTTGCGCCCTGGACGGGGCTCCTTGCCATAGAGGTGCACGTGACCGCCCGTGACGAGCAGCTCCGGAAGCGGCGGATGCTCGCCGACGAGGTTCCGCATCAGCGACGCCCCGCGCGGCGCGGTCGACCCGAGCGGGAGGCCGAGCACCGCCCGGAGGTGGTTCTCGAACTGGCTCGTCTCCGCGCCCTCGATCGTCCAGTGCCCCGAGTTGTGGACGCGCGGTGCGAACTCGTTCGCGAGCACGCCCTGGTCGGTCTGGAAGAGCTCGAGGCAGAGCACGCCGACGTGGTCGAGCGCGTCGGCGACCGCCCGGCCGTAGCCCTCGCATGTCGTCTGCAGCGCCGGGTCGATCTCGGGCGCGGGCGCGACCGTCGTCGACAGGATGCCGTCGACGTGGACGTTCTCGACGAGCGGGTAGAAGACGGTCTCGCGATCGACGCTGCGGACGAGCACGAGCGACAGCTCGCGCCGGAAGTCGATCAGCGTCTCGGCGATCAGCTCGTCGCCGAGGTCGGCGACGGCCGATCGCGCTTCCTCGGCAGCGCGCACGACGCGCTGGCCCTTGCCGTCGTAGCCCATGCGCTTGGTCTTGATGACCGCCGGCAGGCCCGTCCGCGCGAGCGCGTCGTCCAGCTGGTCCGGCGTGTCGATGTCGCCGAACGCCGCGCACGGGACGCCGACGCGCCCGAACAGCTGCTTCTCCCAGAGGCGATCCTGTGAGATCGTCAGGCTCCCGGCGCCCGGACGCACGTGCGTGCGGTCGCGCAGCGCGGCGAGTGCCGCGGCAGGCACGTTCTCGAACTCGTACGTGACGCAGTCGGCGCCGTCGGCGAGCCTGTCGAGCGCCTCCGGGTCGTCGTAGGCGCCCACGATCAGCTCGCACACGTCGCCCGCGCAGGCATCCGCCGAGGGATCGAGGCAGCGCACGACGACACCGAGCGGCGCTGCGGCCAGCGCCAGCATGCGGCCGAGCTGGCCACCGCCGATGCACCCCACGACCGGCGCGTTCTCGATCAAGCCGTGCGCGGGTCGGGCCGTGCCAGCACCGCTTCGGTCTGCTCGCGGCGGAATCGCTCGAGCACCGCGCGCAGCTCGCCGTGCGAGCGCGCGAGGATGGCCGTTGCGAGAAGCGCCGCGTTGATCGCGCCGGCCTGGCCGATCGCGAGCGTTCCGACGGGGATGCCTGCCGGCATCTGCACGATCGAGGACAGCGAGTCGAGGCCGCTCAGGTGCCGCGAGGGCATCGGCACTCCCAGTACCGGCAGCAGCGTCTTGGCAGCAGCCATGCCCGGGAGGTGGGCGGCACCGCCGGCGCCGGCGATCAGCACCTCGAGGCCGCGCCCCTCTGCGCCCTCGGCGTACTCGAAGAGCAGGTCGGGGGTGCGGTGGGCCGAGACGACGCGCGCCTCGTGAGGCACCCCGAGGCGTTCGAGCGTCTCCGTCGCGTGCCGCATGACTTCCCAGTCCGAGGTCGAGCCCACGATCACGCCGACGAGCGGCCGCGCTGCGTTCATCGACGGGCTCCCGCAAGCGCGCGGTGGGCGGCGCGCTCGCGGCTGACGTCGAGATCGGTCACGAGCGCCTCGAGCAGCGAGCTGTCGCGCTCGTCTCGCAACGCGAGCAGTGCGGTGCGATACGCCTCGCGACCGCTGCGGTCGGCGAGGAAGCGCGCGGTCGCAGCCCAGAGGGCGAAGTCGTCCGTCTCCAGTCCGTGCTCGGCGCGTCCGCGGGAGGCGAGGCCGATCAGCTCCGCCAGCGCAGCGATCGCCTCGGGGTCGTCCAGCTCGGCGACGCGCGCGAGGCCCTGCGCGTACTGCTCGTCGCCCTCGAGCAGGGTGTCACCGTCGGCTGGAGGCGAGCGCCGCGGGCGCCCGTGGTGCAGCAGGAACCCCTCGTAGATCTGCTCGAGCCCGGGAGCATGCCCGGGCCCCGCGAGGTCGGCCCAGACCGCGCTTTCGATCGTCGTGCTCATCCTGGGCTGAAGAACGCCTCGGCCGCCGCGACGACCTGCTCGATCTCCCGCGGCCCGTGCGCGAGCGAGACGAACCCCGCCTCGAACTGGGAGGGCGCGAGGTACACGCCTCCGTCCAGCGACGCGCGGAAGAACGCCCCGAAGCGCTCGAGGTCGCTCGCGCGCGCCGTCGCGTAGTCGGTGACCGGGCCGGGTGTGAAGAACAGCGTCAGCATCGAGCCCACGCGGTTCAGCGATACGGGGTGGCCCTCGGAGACGCGGCGTAGGCCTGCCTCGAGATCGGCGGAGGTGCGCTCGAGCTGCTCGTAGGTCTCGGGGCGTGCAAGGCGCGTCAGCGTCGCGAGGCCGGCGGCCATTGCGAGCGGGTTGCCCGACAGCGTGCCCGCCTGGTAGACCGCGCCGAGCGGTGCGAGCCGCTCCATCAGGTCGCCGCGCCCGCCGAACGCGGCGGCCGGCATGCCGCCGCCGACGATCTTGCCCAGCACGGTCAGGTCCGGGACGACGTCGTAGCGCTCCTGCGCACCGCCGCGCGCGACGCGGAAGCCCGTCATGACCTCGTCGAGCACGAGCAGCGCGCCGCTCGCGTCGCATGCGTCGCGCAGGCCCTCGAGGAACCCCGGCGCCGGCGGGATGCAACCCATGTTGCCCGGGACGGGCTCGACGATCACGCACGCAAGCTCGTCGCCGTAGCGCTCGACGATGTCGCGGGCAGCCGCGAGATCGTTGAACGGCGCGGTCAGCGTGTCGGCCGTGGTTGCGGGCGGCACGCCAGGCGAGGCGGGGATTCCGAGCGTGGCGAGGCCCGAGCCGGCCTCGGCGAGCAGGGCGTCGGCGTGCCCGTGGTAGCAGCCTGCGAACTTCAGGATCTTGTTGCGGCCGGTCGCCGCGCGCGCCAGTCGGATCGCCGACATCGCCGCCTCGGTGCCCGAGCTGACGAAGCGCACGAGCTCGATCGAGGGCATCGCGTCCTTGACGGCCGATGCCAGCTCGATCTCGAGGACGGTCGGCGCCCCGAAGCTGGTCCCGCGGGCGGCGGTCTCCTTGAGGATCGTCAGCACGCCCGGATCGGCGTGTCCGAGGATCATCGGCCCCCACGAGCCGACGAGGTCGACGTAGCGGTTGCCGTCGGCGTCCTCGACCCAGGCACCCTGTGCGCGCGCGATGAACAGCGGATGGGTGCGTCCCACCGAGCGCATGGCGCGCACCGGGGAGTTGACCCCTCCGGGAATGTGGCGGCACGCCTCCTCGTAGAGCGCCTGGGAGCGCGCCTCGGAGCGAGCCTTCGTGCGGGCGATGGCGCTCATCGCAGCCACTCCGCGACCTCGCGGGCGAAGTAGCTCGCGATCAGGGTCGCCCCGGCGCGCCGGATCGCGATGAGGCTCTCGAAGATCGCCACCTCGCGGTCGAGCGCTCCAGCGGCAGCGGCGGCCTCGAGCATGCCGTGCTCGCCCGACACCTGGTAGGCCGCGACCGGCGCGAGCGTCGTGTCGGTGAGGCGCGCGATCACGTCCAGGTAGGGGCCGGCTGGCTTCACCATCAGCATGTCCGCGCCCTCGTCGAGGTCGGCGAGCGACTCGCGCACGCCCTCGCGGCCGTTTGCCGGATCGATCTGGTGGCCGCGGCGGTCGCCGCTCTTCGGGGCCGAGTCGACCGCGCCCCGGAACGGGCCGTAGAAGGCGGAGGCGTACTTCGCGCTGTAGCTGATGAGGCCGGTCTCGACGAGATCGGCGTCGTCGAGCGCCGTTCGGATCGCCCCCACGCGGCCGTCCATCATGTCGGACGGCGCGACGAACGCGGCGCCCGCCTCGGCGTGCGAGACGGCGACGCGCGCGAGCAGCTCGATGGTCGCGTCGTTGTCGACGTCGCCGTGGGCGCCGAGCACGCCGCAGGACCCGTGGTCGGTGTACTGGCACAGGCAGACGTCGGTGATCACCGGCAGCTCGGGTGCGCGTCCGCGGATCGCGCGCACGCCGCGCTGCACGACGCCGTCGTCGTCCCAGGCACTCGAGCCGTCGGCATCCTTGCGGTCGGGAAGACCGAACAGCAGCACGCCGGCGCACCCGGCCTCGGCGATACCCAGCGCCTCCTCGGCGAGCAGATCGGGCGACAGGTGGCGCTGGCCGGGGAAGCCCGGGATCGGGCGGTCGATCCCCTCGCCCTCGACCACGAACAGGGGCTGCACGAGGTCGGCAGGGTCGAGCCGCGTCTCGCGGACGATCCGGCGGATCGCCTCGCCGCGGCGCAGTCGTCGGAAGCGCGTGGATGGAAAGCCCATCAGTCGCGCATGGTACGGGCGCACCGGCGCGTTTGGTCGCGAAAGGTTCGGCTGGTTTCTGCCGACGGTAGTCGAGTGGCCAGCCTGCTGGAGCCGACACGACGCGCGACCCGACCGAAAAGGCCGCCGGAGGGTGCTCCGCGCGGCGACCGCTACGGGTCGGCGATGCTTCCGCGGCTTCCCTGGCTGGTGCTGATCCTGATCGCTGCCGCGCTGCTCGCGGTCGGGGCGGACGCGATCTCGAACGACACCTGGCTCGGCATCGCGGGCGGGCGCGAGGTGCTCGAGCACGGCTTCGGCACTGCGAACACGTGGACACGCTTCGGCACGCACGACTGGGCCGACCAGCAATGGGGCGCCCACCTGGTCTTCTACGGCGTCTGGCGGGTTGCCGGCGCCGCCGGCCTCGTGACGCTGAACGTCGCACTCCTCGCAGCCGGGCTCGCGCTCTGCCTGCGCGCGGGCGCGCGTCGCGGTGCCGGGCCGATCTGGGCGGCCCTGCTCCTGCTGCTCCTCGCGGTGATCTGCGTCGGCGAGCTCGTGTTCGTGCGCACGCAGTCGTTCTCGGTGCTCTGCTTCGGACTCCTGCTGTGGCTGCTGGGGCGGGACGACGGCCGTCTCGAGCGCCGCGTGCTGCTGGCGCTCCCGCTTCTCGTGCTGTGGGCGAACCTGCATGCGGCCGTGCTCGTCGGAGCCGCCGTGTGCGTGCTGTACGCGGTCTCGTGCCTCGTCGAGTCGCGAGCGCGCAGCCGGCGCGTCGCCACGCGGGCGCTCGTCCTCGCCGTCGGCGCCTGCGCCGCCTGTCTGGCGAGCCCCGTGGGCACAGAGCTGCCCGGGTACCTGCGGCAGACGGTCGAGAACGACGACTTCCGCCGCTTCGTATCGGAGTGGCAGCCCGTCACCCTCTCGAGCTCGCCGCTCTTCGTCGTGGCCGCGCTCGGCGCCTGCGCGATCGCTGCGTGCGCGCCGATCCCGCGGCGCGACCGGTTCCTCGTCTGGGCGCTCACGCTCGCAGGGTTCAGCGCGATCCGCTCGGAGCTCTGGGCCGCGCTCGCCTGGCTCGTCGTCCTGCCGGGCGCCCTCGAGGCCATGCGACCGCTCTCGAGCGGTCGCCGGCTTCGCACCGTCGCGGGCGCCCTCGCAGTGATCGCACCGGCGTGTCTCGTGCTCGCGGTCGTGCACGACGTCCGTGACGGCCCGAAGGCGTTCGCGAGGTCGTGGCCGCCCGGCGCAGCGCGTGTCGTCGGGGCCCAGCTCGCACGCGAGCCGGGGCTCCGGGTGTTCGCCGACGAGCTGTTCGCCGACTGGCTGCTGGTCCAGGCGCCCGCGGTGCGCGGACGCCTCGCGATCGACTCGCGCTTCGAGACGTTCCACCCGCAGACGTTCGAGACGCTCGCAGCGATCCGTGACGACCCGCCGCGCATCGCGCCGTGGGTCGCCGCCGAGGACGTGTACGTGCTCGATCCGGCGCCGGGAGCCGACGGTCGGCTCGTGCGCGTGCTGGAGCGGGAGCCGGGCGTGCTCGAGCTCTACCGCAGCGCCCGTGTCGTCGTCCTGCGGCGACGCTAGAAGCGGATCTCAGCTCAGGCGTCTCGCCGCGAGTCGCGCGCACGCGCCGAACACGAGCGTCAGCAGCAGGAGGTGCGCGATCCCTCCCAGCAGGCCACCGAGCGGGGCCGAGACGAAGAGCACGTCCGAGAAGACGTGCGCCGACGGCGCGAACGGGAAGGCGTCCGAGATGCGCGCTGCGGTCAGCGAGAGCTCGCGCGGCACGATGCCGAGGAAGATCACCGGCAGCACGAGCGCGAGCGCGAGGATCGCCGCCGTCCGCAGCTCGCGGGCGAGCGTCCCGACGAGCACCCCGAGGGCGCCGACGGCCGCGCCGGCTGCTGCGAGCGCGGGCACCAGCAGCGGCAGGCGCAGCCATGGCTGGCTCCCGCCGGCTCCCTGCACCGATACCGCCACGCCGAACGCGACCGCGAGCAGGCTGCCGAGGACGATGCTCGCGATCGCCGTGAGGATCACCTTCTCGGCGATCAGCGCGCTCGGACTCGCGAGACCGCGCGAGAGCCGTCCGATCACGTTCTCGTCGCGCTCGAGCGCGATCGCTCCGGCGGCCAGGAGGACGCCCACGAAGCACAGCGAGACCGCCAGCGCGTAGCTCTGCAGCTGGCTGCCGAGCAGGTACGAGCGCCCGGGCCGCACCACCTCGCGGAGCTCGACCGGATGGGCGGTCGCGCGCAGCGTGCCCTCGGCCGCTCCGAGCGCGAGCGTCGTCTGGCCCGCGAAGTGCGCGATCTCGTTCAGGGGCGCCGCGCGCGGATCGCCCGGTGGAAGCGTCCCGAGCACCTCCTGCACCTTCGTCGCGGCGTTCTCGAGCCCGAGCACGGTCACCTTGCGCCCGAGGAACTCCGTGCTGCCGCCGTGTACGAGCGTCCGCAGGTACGCGATGTTCGAGTCGAGGAACTGGCGCTGGAGCCGCAGGTTCAGCCGGAACACGACGGACTGGACCTCGCGGAGCACGCGGTCGCGCGCCGCTCCCCGGCTCGTCTCCAGCGTCAACGACGGGCTCGAGAGCAGGCTCCTCAGCTCGGCGAGGAACCCGCGCGGGACCACGACCACCGCGACGACGTCACCGCGCGCGAGCGCCCGCTGCGACTGGGCCTGGCTCATCGGCACGAGCTCGACCTCGTTGCGCACGCTTCGCAGGAGGTCGCCGATCTCGATGTGCAGGCTCCCGACGGAGGCGCGCTCGGGGAGGTGGTCGAGGTCGACGAACGCGACGCGCGGTCGCGCGCCGGCATCGGCGATCACCGCGCCGACGAGCACCGCGAGCGCGAGCGGGTACACGACGAGCAGCGCCACCATCAGCGGCGAGCGCCGCAGGATCCGCAGGTCCTTGGCGAGCAGGGCACGGACCGCGCGCATCAGGGACTCGGCTCCGACGCCGTGCGCGCCTCGAGGAACTGCACGAACGCCTGCTCGAACGCCCCTGCGCTCGAGCCCTCGATGCCTGCGCGCTCCCAGAACTCCTGCTGGGCCCCGGCGAAGACGAGGCGCCCCTCCTGCAGCACGACCAGCCGATCGGCCTGCGTGTGGGCCTCCTCGACGTTCTGCGTCGCGAACACGACGGCGCCCCCGCGGCCCGTCACGCCGCGGAGGAGCTCCCACAGGCGTGCGCGCTGGCGCGGATCGAGGCTCGCCGTCGGCTCGTCCAGGAACACGACCGCCGGGTCGGCGACCAGGCCGATCGCCACGTTCAGGCGCTGGACGTTGCCGACCGAGAGCTCCTGGGCCGGCCGGTCCGCCGCGCCGGCGAGATCGACCAGCTCGAGCAGCCGCTCGGCCTCGGCCTGCGGGCTCGCGAGCCGCTCGAGCTCGGCGAACAGCCGCAGGTTCTCCCGCGCGCTCAGCTTGCGGTAGAGCGCGGGCCGCTGGGGCACCCAGCCGCTGCGCTCGGACGTGCGCTCGATCCGCCCGTCGCTCGGCTGCGCCGCCCCTGCGAGCAACGTCAGCAGCGTCGTCTTGCCAGCCCCGTTCGGCCCGAGCAGCGCGACGCACTCGCCTGCGCGCACCTCCAGCTCGATGGGTGCGAGCGCCACCCTGCGGGCGTAGCGGCGGCCGGCGCCGCGCGCCGCGACGAGCACGTCCGACGGCGCCGTCATCCCGTGGTTTCCGCCGGAATGGCTACCCTTTGGTGGTCGCATCTGCTCCCGGCCAGCTTCCGGCCGCCTATGACGCGAGCCACGATGGGCCACGATACCACCACGATCCCGCGCTCTCGCGCCTCAAACGAGCCTGTCTCGACAGGCTCGTCTGCCTCGGATAGGGTCGCGCCGATGCAGGGGCAGCCATCTCGTGCGGCTGCGGCTCGATCCCGACGCGCGGCGCGCGCGCCACCGCCGTTCGGTGCGTCGCAGGCGGCTGCTCGGCTTCGGTCTCGCGGCCGCGATCGCCGCGATCACCCTCGGCCTCACGCTCTCGGGCCACGATCCGACGCCGGTCGCCTCGGATCCCGCGCCGGTCAGCTCGCTGCTGCCCGCCGGTCCGCCATCGCCGCAGGTGCTCGCCCGCGAGGGCTCGCTCGAGCTGTTCGTGCCGATCAGGCTCGATCGCATCAGCGCGATCGCGTACCACCCGGTCTCGGGCAGCCGCTCGTTCTCGCTCGATCCGGTCGGCCGTCAGGCGAACGCGAACCTGCTTCGACTCGCTGTGGCGCCACGTCTTCGGCGACGGTGGGGGAGGGGTGCGCTACTACGTGAGCGACGGCGGCACCGATGCCGTCGACGTCGGTGCCCGCGCCGGCACCGACGTCTACGCCCCCGTCAACGGGCAGGTCGTGTCGCTGTCGCCCGATGTGATCGACGGCGACGCCGTCAGCTACGGGGTGACCGTCGCGATCCAGCCGACGGGCAACCCGTCGGTGGTCGTCTCGGTCTCGCACGTGGTGCTCGACACGGTGCACGGCCAGCCGACGCTGCAGGTGGGCGCGCAGGTCGAGCACGGCCGCACCCGCATCGGGACGGTCGCCGACACGTCGGCGGTGCTCGAGTCCGACGTGGCGCGCTACACCTCCGACGGCGGCGACAACGTCGAGCTCTCGGTCGATCCCGCGCCCGGTCTG
Source organism: uncultured Actinomycetes bacterium (assembly GCA_963717155.1). Classification (GTDB taxonomy): domain Bacteria; phylum Actinomycetota; class Thermoleophilia; order Gaiellales; family JALYLC01. The sequence continues at coordinate 3,752,087 of OY970326.1, read as the reverse complement.
TCGCAGTAGGCGTGCGGATCCTCTTCGTCGCGGACGTCGTCGGGCGCCCAGGCCGCGAGGCGGTCGAGCGTCTCGTTCCCGGCCTGCGCGACGAGCTCGAGCTCGATCTCGTCGTCGTGAACGGCGAGAACATCGCCGACGGGCGGGGCATCACCTCGCGCCTCGGCGACGCCCTGTTCGCAGCCGGGGCCGACGCCATCACGCTCGGCAACCACACGTTCGCCCGCCGCGGAGTCGAGGAGTACCTCGAGCGCGAGCCACGCATCGTGCGGCCCGCCAACCTGCTCGCGAGCGCTCCCGGGCGCGGCTGGTGCGTCGTCCCCGCGCGGAACGGCACCGACGTGGCGGTCGTCAACCTGCTCGGTCTCCGCTACCTCGAGCCCGCGCATAGCCCGTTCGAGGCGATCGGGCCGCTGATCGACGCGGCCGCCGAGCGCGCGCGCGTGATCGTGGTCGACATGCACGCCGAGGCGACGAGCGAGAAGGTGGCGATGGGCCGCCACCTCGCCGGGCGCGTGACCGCCGTCCTCGGGACGCACACGCACATCCAGACGAACGACCCGTCGCTGCTGCGCGGCGGCACCGCCTACCTGACGGATGCCGGCATGACGGGCCCGCACGACTCGGTTATCGGCGTGAAGTCCGAGATCGTGCTCCGGCGCTTCCTGACGCAGCTCCCGCAGAAGTTCGAGACGGCCGAGGGCGACGTGCGGCTCGAGGGCGCCCTCGTCGAGTGCGACCCTACGACGGGGCGTGCGACGGCGATCGAGACCGTCCGGCGACGGCTCTGAGGGGTGGGCCTGGGACGGCTGCTGCGACCGCGATCGCGACCAGCACGAGATCTCGCACCAGGACGAGGGCGGTGGCTCCTCCATCGAAGCCCGTGGCGTACTGCCCAGTAGCGGCCCGGGAACTCCTCGAGCGTGAGCACGAGGGCGACCGCGGTGAGCGCGGTCAGCACCACGCCCGCGCCGTCCGGCGACGAGCACGGGGAACGGCAGCAGCCACAGCACGAACTGCGGCGAGAGGACGTGGCCGAGCGCGATGCCACCGGCGACGGCGCACAGCGTCCAGCGGGCGAGCTCGGAGATGGCCGCGCGATCGTCGCGGGCGCGCAGCACGGCGCGCGTGCCGAGGGTCAACGCCGCGACGAGAACCGCGACCGAGCGCGAGCGTCGAGAGCACCCCGGCGACCCCGACCCAGCCCCCGGTCAGGTTCTGCGAGCCCGATGAGGTGACCACGGAGTACGGGCCTCCCGACGCCGAGCCGATCGAGCGAGACGAGGGCAGACGCGGCGAGGCTCTCGATCTGCAGCGGCCGGCCCGCCTGCAGCGACAGGGCGTGCCACAGGCCCGACGGCGAGAGTCCGAGCGCGAACGCGAACGGGACGCCGGCGCCGAGGGCCGCGCCGACCGTCGCGCGTCCCAGCGAGCCGCGGCGTGCCGCGACCGCGAGCGCCGCCGGCAGCGCGAGCGCCGGCCACAGCTTGGCGGCGACCGCGAGCCCGAGGAGCACGCCCGCCGTGCCGTCGCGCCGCGCGGCGAGCGCCCACAGCGCGCAGGCGACGAGCGCGACCGGCCACAGGTCGAAGCGCGTCAGCGACACGCGAGCCCGCGAGCGCAGGGCCGACCGCGACGAACGCGCCGGCCGCTGCCTGGGCCAGGCGCGAGCGCCCGAGGCAGCCCGCCGCCGCGGCCACGGCCAGCGCCGCGACGGCCAGGCAGACCCCCATGAGCGCCGAGAAGGCGCTCGTGTAGGTCTCGTACGAGCTGCCGGCGAGCCGCGGCGGCAGGATCACCGCGAACGCGAGCGGCGGATACTCGACCTGCACGTCGCGGTATGGCAGGTTGCCGTCCGCGAGCGTCGTCCGCGTAGCGCAGGTACGTCGGCGTGTCGACGATCTGCCCGTCCTGCCAGGTCCCCTGGTGCTCCATCGGGCCGAACCAGACCGCTGCCGCGAGCGCCGCCGCGGCGAGCGGGATCAGCGCACGCGAGAAGGGGCGCACAGCGCGATCATCGCGAACGGGAAGAACCAGGGGATGTACGTGTAGAACCAGTAGCTCAGGCAGAGCTGGAAGCCGATCACGATCGCGCCTGTGAGCGCCGCGAGCCGCACGGCGTCGAGCCGCCGCGGCACCCACAGGCACGCGACCGCCCCGATCGCGAGCGCGACCTGCAGCACGGCCTGGAGCCAGCGCAGGTTGGGCAGGCCCGGGTAGATCCCCCAGTGCCAGAACGAGAACGGCGACGGCCGCGTTGAGCTGATAGCCGAACGTGGCGTCCCAGAAGGCGCGTGCGCGTGTCCACGTTGCCGGGGCAGGAGCAGGATCGCCGCGGGAATGCGTGCCGATGACGAACCCGGCCAACGCGAGCAGCGTGTCGCGTCTCGGCCCCAGCCAGAGGGCCTCGCGCACGCGCTCGCGGCGCCCGCGCCTCGGCGGCGGACCGGGATCCTCGCCGTACGTCCACTCCGCCAGCTCGGGACGCGGATCGCGCGGGTAGCGCAGCCACAGCGGGCAGAGCGCGAGCGGCGCGAACTTCGTCCAGGCGGCCAGCGAGAGCAGGGAGGCTGCGAGCGACCGGCGTCGTCGCCCAGACGAAGCCCCAGATCGCGAACGCCGTGACGATCATGTCGTTCGTGTTCGACTCGAGCGCGAACGCGGTGAACGGGTAGGCCGCCCACGCGAACGCGAGCGCGACGCCGAGCCGCCAGCCGGCGAGCCGTCTGCCCGCGAACAGGAGCCCGAGCGCGCACAGCGCGTCGAACACGCACCGAGGTCAGGTGCGCCGCCGGCAGGTCGTCCCACAGGCCCGTCCAGCCCGTGATCGCGACCGCCGGCACGTAGGCGGCGTAGTTGATCGGGCCGTAGGTGTCGCCGAGCTCGATCGGGCTCTCGCAGCGGTTGCCGCGCTGCGGCCTGCAGGTAGCCCTGCGAGGTGCCGTCGGAGTAGCGGATCCCGCACGGCGCACCGACGCGCGTCGGGAAGGTGCCGTACGGCGTGTCGCCGCTGATCAGGCGGTCGGCCCCGACGACGCCCGCGTAGCCGACGTCGATCACGTTCGAGTCGTAGCGGTCGAGCCCGCCGCGGAACCCGATGAGGAAGATCGCCGCGCCTGCGAGCACCCAGAGCGGCAGGCTGCCGGCGAACGCCGGCCGCCGCTCGCTGCGCAGCCCCGATGAACACGAGCCGGCACGAGCAGGTAGACGAGTGGCGGGTACACCAGCGGGACGGACCAGAACACGAGGCCCTGGTTGAAGTACGCGAGCGAGATCGACGGCGCGAGCAGCATGAGGAGGTCGAGCGTGCGCCACGAGAGCAGTCGTCGGAAGTCGACGAGCCCGACCAGGAAGGCCGCGCACAGCGCGAGCCAGATCCACGGGTCGTTGATGCGCCGCCCGAACGCGTAGTGGTAGCCGCGGGCCATCGTCCAGGCCACCTGCGGCCCGGTCCACGCCGAGACGACCCTGCCCCGTCACGTCGTCGACCACGGCCTGGGCGACCTCTCCGTAGCTGCCTGCGTCGAAGTGCACCGTGAAGTGCTGCGCCGTCGCGTCCTCGTCGACGATGGTCGTCGTCGTGCCGTAGCGAGACAGCCAGTCGTGGATCTTGGGACTCGCGCGCGCGATCGCGATCACCTGCGCGTGCGTGTGGCGCGGGAACGGCGGACAGCCGGGCGCCTCCGAGCACCTTGCCGGTGGCGGCGTCGACCGTGAACGTGGCGACGGCGCTCGCGCGGTTCGGGACGTGCATCGTGACCGTCCACGCGTTGCCCGTGCGCTCGGCGACCAGCGTCGCACCGGGGTGCTCGAGCCGCGATGGCGCGCCCGAGCGCGTGACGCCTTGCACCGCGCGGATCGCGGCGGCGCCGTTGATCGCCGCCTGGCTGGCGGCCGGAGCCAGCGCGAGCGCGACGATGCGGCGACCGCCGCAACCGCACAGCAGCCGCAGCTAGCGGAACGTCCAGAGCTTGTTGCCGAGGAACGAGATCGGGGTCACGATGATGACCGCGATCACCTGTCCCACGATCTTGCCCTGTCCCGCCGAGACGAGCAGGTGCAGGATCAGCAGGTTCGGCACGAGCGCGCACGCCGACACGATCAGGAAGCGCACGCCCTGTGCGGCTGCGTGGCTCGCGTCGCGGCGCTTGCGGAACGTCCAGTGCCGGTTCAGCAGGAAGTTGTTGGCCACCGCGACGCAGAAGGCGATGCACGCCGACGCGAGGTAGTGCAGCCCGAAGCACCTTCAGGCAGACGCGTACACGGCGAAGTTGACGACGAAGCCGCTCGACCCGACGAGGCCGAACTGGATCAGCTGCCACCACTGCTCCGGCCGGCGGAGGGCGGTCCACAGCGTCAGCGCCGGGGGCGGCTCGAGCGTCGTGGTCTGGGAGGTGGGATCTGGCATCAGTGGGGTCGTAGCGGAAGGGGCCACTCTAGAACATCGGCATAAGAGCGCCCGGATTCACCAGGTCCCCGATTCCAAGGTGCCCGGCACAGATGCCGCGATGTCCTCGATCGAGCGCTCGCTGGGCAGCGCGCGGGGCGTCCTCGACGCCGACCGCAGCCAGCGGGACGAGCGAGTCGACCGCGTGCAGCGACCCGTGCGAGCCGCCGCCGAGATGGCTCGCGCCGCCCGCGTCGCGGAACTCGTAGCCGCGGGCGGCCGAGACGACGACATCGCCGGCGTTCACGCAGCCGAGGATCTGCCAGAGCCGCTCGAGCGCGTTCGGATACGTCGCGGAGACGAGCGCGCCGTCGCCCTCGAGGTCGAGCGTCGCGAGGTCGCCCTCGACGCGTCCACGCGTTCCCACGGCCGTCGCTGCAGCGGACCGCCGGGCGCGAACCGCAGCTCGCGGCCCGCGTGCCGGACGACGGCGTGCCCGTCCTCGCGCCAGGCCGCGACGTCGACCGAGGGCCGCTGCGAGCAGGCGCTCCGGCGATCTCGGCGAGCGGCATCCGGCTCGCGAGCCGGTAGACGTGGCCCGCCCGGTTCGAGGCGGCGACGGCGAGGTCGCACTCGCTCGGGTCGGTGCGGCCGCGCCCGCGAAACAGGCGCATGGTCCGCGAACGCGTCGCGGACGTCGTCGTCGCGGTCGATCGGCGACTGGCCGTGATCCGCGCACAGCACGACGGCGTAGCGCTCGAGGAACGGCTCGACGCCCGCCGGCTGCCGACATCAGCGTCGCGACCGCATCGTCCGCGCCGGCGACGGCCGCCGGTCGCAGGGCGTCGCCGCCCCGGTGCCCGGCCGAGTCGGTCTCGGGCAGGTAGAAGAGCAGGAAGTCGAAGCCGTCGCGCGCCACGAGCCAGCGTCCCACGGCGGCGGCGTTCGCGTCGTTGCGACCGCCGACGCCGAGGCTCGTCGGCGCGCCGGTGCGCTCGGATCGCGAACAGCTCGCCGAAGTAGAACTGGCTCGGCCCGTAGGCCGCGTCCATGAAGCCGGTGCGCCGCGCGAAGCGCGCGAGCATCGGGTACTTGAACGAGTGGCGCACCCGCCCGCGCCAGATCGGGAAGTTGACCGATGCGGCGACCATGCCCGCGTCCTCGACCGCCTCGAACAGCGTCGCGCAGCTTGGGCGAGAGATGGACGTGGTTGAGGTTCACGACGGCATCGTCGACCGACTGCTTGGCGCCCTCGACGAGCGTCGCCTGGAAGGACGATCCGTACTCGACGAACCGCTGCTCGCCGCGGTGGTACCACTGCAGCGCCGGGATCCGCGTCCGGTCCGGGTCCGGCGCCGGTCGCGATCGTCGAGAGGCAGACGGGCGTCAGCGACGGGAACGTCGAGACGGCGCTGCCCGAGGCCGCCGCGCTCGACGAGCATGCCCAGGTTCGGCGCGGCTCCGCTCGCGATCGGCGGCTGCGAGGGTGTCCGGCGCGAGGCCGTCGACGATGATCAGGACGAGCTTGCGCGGCGCCACGAGGCCGCAGCGTAGTAGTGCCTTCTAGCGAAGCACGCGGAGGCCGGCGTACTTGTCGTCGCCGCGCCTTCGCGCACGCCACACCAGGACGAGCGCGACGACGACGAGCAGGTAGCCGACGAACGGCACGAGGCCGGCGACGGCCCAGCCGGCCGCAGCCCCGGCCCCGAGCAGCGCTGCCGCGGCGGCCGAGCCGGCTCGTGCGGCCGCGCCGAGCATCTGCACGGCCGCCACCGCGACCAGCGCGGCCAGGATGAAGCCGGCGACGAGCCCGACGAAGGGCAGCTTGTCGCCCGCGACGAGCTCGAACGAGACAGCGCCGAACAGCCCGCGGAGCACGATCTTGGCGCGCTCGGGCATGCGGGTCTCCACCGCGGTCACGACGACGGCGAGGGCGCAGGCCACCGCCACGAGCCAGCCGTCGTCGAGCTGCGAACGGTCACCCGGAAGCCCGATCAGCAGCGCCGCGAGGGCGGCGACAGCGAGGGGGACCGCTGCCGTGATGCCGCACGCGAGCGCAACGCCGGCGCCCTGTCCGATTGCGATTGCGGTGTCCACGGGGACAGGCTAGCGAGGAGAGACCGCAGCGCGTTGCGGGGTCGAGCGCACGCAGTCGCGGCCGGCATCCTTGGCCGCGTACAGGGCGAGGTCGGCCGCTCCGATCAGCGCATCGGCGCCGTCGCCCGCCTCTGCCAGCGCAACGCCGACCGACACGGTGATCCCGAGCTCGTTGCCGCCGGCCGTGAACGGCTGCAGGCGCACCGCGGCGCGCAGCTGCTCCCCGGTCGCGACGAGCGATGCCAGGTCCTGCACGTCCGGTACCAGCACCACGAACTCCTCGCCGCCGAAGCGCGCGAGCGTGTCGTAGCGGCGAACAGCGGTCGCGAGACGCGCGGCGATCTCGGCGAGCACGCGGTCGCCTGCGAGGTGTCCGTACGTGTCGTTGACCCGCTTGAAGTGATCGATGTCCGCGATCAGCAGGCCGACGGTGGCGTTCGCGCGCGCGGCGCGGTCGAGCTCGGCCGCGAGCGCCTCGGTGAAGTGCCCGCGGTTGAACACGCCGGTCAGCGCATCGACGCGGCTCCTGCGGTCGGCCTCGTCGCGCGCGGCCGCGAGCTCGTCCGCGACCCGCCGGCGCTCGGTGACGTCGGCGATCACGCCGTCGATCAGTACCCGCCCGTCCGGGGTGCGGCGGGGCCGCGCACGGTCGAGCACCCAGCGGGCCTCCCCGTCCGGCCGCAGGATGCGGTACTCGACCTCGATCGACTCGCCGTTCGCCATCCGCCGGTGCGAGGCGTTGAACGACGGCAGGTCGTCGGGGTGCACGGCGCCCTCCCACGCCTCGTTCAGGCGCGCCAGCGGAACCGGCCGGCCGAGCACGCGGAAGATGCCCGAGCTGGCGTACAGCGGGCGGCCGAGGTGGCCGTCGACGCCCGCCGTGTCCGTGTAGATGTACTCGTCGATCGACTCGATGATGTGGGCCAGGCGCGAGCTCGTCTCGGCATATGCCAACGCGGCCTGGCGTCGCTCCGTCACGTCGATCAGGATCCCGTCGACGGTGACCGTCCCACCCTCGGGCGGATGCGGGTTCGCACGGTCGAGCACGACGCGTTCCTGACCGTCCGCGCAGCGGAGGCGGTACTCGCGCTCGATCGGGTGGCCGGCGAGCAGCTCGCGCGCGCTCTCGCGCACCAACGCGCGGTCATCCCGGTGTATCCGTGCCCGCCACGCGTCGATCGAGGCCATCGCGGCCGGCGAGGCGTCGATCAGTGCCTCGAAGCGCGGCGACGCGTACACGAGCTCCGCCTCGCCGTCGCGATCGAGGACGTAGCTGTACAGCGCCTCGTCGATCTGCGCGAGCACACGACTCGTGTCGGGGCGTGCGAGCCAGGCCGCGCGAGCGTCACCCGGGCTCGGGCCGGGCACGGGGATGACGCGGAGCGAAAGCGGTACGACACGTCCGCGCGGGCCGCGCCAGAGGATCCGCTCCTCGGCGGACTCGCCCGCAGCCAACGCCTGCGCGAGTCGTTCGATCCCATCCGCGGATGCGCTGGTGCAGACCTCGAGGAGCTCCCGGCCACGGACCTCATCGGGTTCCTCGCCGGTCAGCTCGCGGAACCCGCCTCCGGCCCACTGGATGCGATGCGGAGGCAGCGCATCGGTCACCACCACCGCATCGGGCAGGGCGTCCAGAAGCGCCAGCAACGGATCCTGCGAACCGCTGCCGCTCACGGCCACGCAAACGCTCCGTATGACCGGCTCACACCTCTGACCGTACCAGCAGCCGCCCCCGGGTGAGCGTGACCTGTGAGGGCCCGTCGTCGGTGGGTGCTCCCTCTCACACGCGAGGTTTAGGCGCTCGCGACCGCCCGCAGCTCGTCGTTGGACGTCAGGGGATGCCAGCACGCCGTGGCATGCTCGGCGAAGCTGCTTCCCCCGCCCTCGAGCACTGGCAGGTCGTCCCGGCAATCCTCGGGAACGCCCTTGCCCCCGGTCATCAGCCGGGCCTTGGGGCAGCGCGGATGGAACGCGCAGCCGGATGGCGGCGCGACCGGGGACGGCACGTCGCCGGCGAGGACGATGCGCTCCCTCCGCTTGGCCGCTCCGCCGCGGTCGGCGCGAGGGACGGCCGACAGCAGGCTCGCGGTGTATGGATGCCGCGGAGCGCTGTACACGGTCTCCGAGTCTGCGAGCTCGACGATGCGGCCGAGGTACATCACCGCGATCCGATCGGAGATCTGCCGGATCACCGAGAGATCGTGCGAGATGAAGACGTAGGTGAGGTCGAACTCGCTCTGGAGGCTCTCGAGCAGGTTCAGGATCTGGGCCTGGATCGAGACGTCGAGCGCGGACACCGGTTCGTCGCAGACGATCAGCTTGGGGCGCAGCGCGAGCGCGCGCGCCAGTCCGATCCGCTGGCGCTGGCCGCCGGAGAACTCGTGCGGGTAGCGGTTGTAGTGCTCCGGGTTCATGCCGCAGCGGTCCATCAGCTCACGCACCATGGCGCGGGTGTCGCCCTGGGTCTTGTGGATCGTGTAGGGCGCGCCGATGATCTGCCCGACCGTATGGCGCGGGTTGAGCGACGAGTACGGATCCTGGAAGATCATCTGCATCTCGCGCCGCACCGGCCGCATGTCGCGGGGACTCAGGCGCGTGATGTCGCGCCCGTTGAACGTGATCGTGCCGCTGGTCGGCTCGAGCAGCTTGAGCATGAGGCGTGCGGTCGTCGACTTGCCGCAGCCGGACTCGCCGACGATCCCGAGGGTCTCGCCGCGGAGGACGCGCACCGACACGTCCTCGACCGCGTGCACCTCGCCCTTGCCGCGCGCGAACACCCCGCTCGCGACCGGGAACCGCTTCGTCAGGTGCTCGACCTCGATGATCGCGTCGCCGGTGGTGCTCATGCGCTCCTCCCCAGCCGCTCGGACTCGCGCGACGCCCAGAGCTGCCTCTTCGTCACCGCGTCGAGGTGGCACGCGTCGAGGTGCCCTCCCTCCATCGGCGAGAGCGACGGGCGGACCTTGTCGCATGGCTCGAAGCGATGCGGGCAGCGCGGATGGAAGGCGCAGCCTGGCGGAAGGTGGATCACCGACGGAGGCGAGCCTTCGATCGCGAGCAGGTTGGCGACCTTGCTATCGATGCTCGGCATCGAATCGAGCAGTCCCCACGTGTACGGATGCTGGGGGTTTGCGAACACCTCATCCGCCGGGCCATGCTCGACCGCGCGTCCCGCGTACATGACCATCACGGTCTGCGCGGTCTCGGCCACGACCCCCAGGTCGTGTGTGATGAGGATGACGCCGATGTCGAAGTCGCGCTTGACCTTGTCGATCAGCTCGAGGATCTGGGCCTGGACGGTCACGTCGAGCGCGGTCGTCGGCTCGTCGGCGATCAGCACCGCGGGGTTGTGCACGAGCGCCATGGCGATCATCGCGCGCTGGCGCATCCCACCCGAGAACTGGTGAGGGTAGTCGCGTGCCCTGGTCCGGGCGTTCGGGATGCCGACGGCGTCCAGCACCTCGACGGCGCGCTCCCGGGCCTTCGACTTCGAGACGCGCTCGTGCGCCGTCACCGCCTCGGCGATCTGGTCCCCGACGCGGTACATGGGATGCAGGCATGCGAACGGATCCTGGAAGATCATCGCGACGTCCTTGCCGCGCACGTCGCGCAACTCGGCCGGCGAGGCCTTCAGCAGGTCGCGTCCCTGCAGCAGGATCTCGCCGCTGATGTTCGAGCGCTTCGCGTTCAGGAGTCCGAGGATTGCGAGGTTGGTGACGCTCTTGCCCGAGCCCGACTCGCCGACGATGCCGAGCGTCTCGCCGCGCTCGAGCGTGAACGAGAGGCCCGACACGGCGTTGACGATTCCGTCCTCTGTCGGGAACTGCACGACGAGGTCGCGGACGTCGAGGAGCAGCTCGCCGGTCATCCGTACCGCACTCTCGGGTCGAGGAACGCGTACACGACGTCGACGATGAGGTTCATGATGACGACCGCGAAGGTCGTCACGAGCACGACGCCGAGCGTCGCCGGCAGGTCCTGGCGGAAGACCGAGTCGACCGCCATGAAGCCGAGGCCGTTCAGGTTGAACACCGACTCGGTGATGATCGCCCCGCCGACCAGGAGCGCGATGTCGAGTCCGAACATCGTCACGATGGGCGCGAGGCTCGCGCGTAGGCCGTGCTTGAAGATGACACGTCTCTCGGAGAGTCCCTTCGCGCGCGCGGTGCGGATGAAGTCCTCGCCCATCGCGTCGAGCAGGTTGCCGCGCACCATCCGGGCGTAGATCGCCGCATACAGGAGCGCGAGCACGATCCACGGGAGTATCAGGTGCGAGGCCCACTGCTCGGGACTCTGCGTGAAGGGGACGTACCCGGTCCCCGGTGAGATGTCGAGCTTGTACCAGAAGATGAACAGCGCCATCAGGCCGAGCCAGAAGACCGGCGCGGAGATGCCGAAGAGCACGAAGACGATCGCGATTCTGTCGGTGGCCGTTCGGCGTTTTATGGCGGATATCACGCCGACCAGGACGCCGACGGTGAGCCAGAGAATCGACGCGCCCAGGATCAGTGAGAGCGTTCTCGGCGCCTTCTCGATGATCTGGCCGCGGATCGGCGTGCTCGAGTCGTAGGAGTACCCGAGCCCGGGCCAGCCGAACTTGTCACCCACGACGATCGCCTTCACGAACTTGCCGTACTCGACGTACCACGGCCTGTCGAGGCCGAGGTTGTGGCGGACGAGTGCGATGCTCTGCGGTGTGGGCTGCTTGCCCACGAACCGCAGCGCCGGGTCGCCCGGTGGAAGCAGGTAGAAGATCGCGAACGTCAGGGCCGTGACCGCGAGCAACACGAACACGGCCCAGACGATGCGTCGTATGAGATACGTGACCATCGGAAGGGACGATGGGCGCCCCGGTCTCGACCGGGGCGCCCATCGCATGAGCTCAGATCACTTCACCGCCACGTGGGCGAATGCCGTGACAGCGCTGAACTGGTCGAAGTTCCACTGCGTGACATTCGTGCTCGTGAGGTTGGCGTAGCTCGCCCAGAGGTACGGAACCCACGGAACGACCTGCGTCATGAGCTTCTTGTCGATCCCGGCGTAGCAGGTCAGCCGGGCCTTGCCGACGGTCTGCTGGCACTTGTCGAGGTCGGCGTTGATGCTCGGGACGTTCTTCGTGTTGCCCTTGACCTTGAGCGTCTTGGCCTGCGCCGGGGTGAGCCCGACGAGACCGCGGTTCGCGTTGCCGGTCGGGGTGATCGCCCGGCCGTCGAAGTTCGCGCCGAAGAACGCGTACGGGTCGGAGTAGTCCTTGCCCCAGCCCGGGCGCGTGGAGAACGGCACGTTCTGGGCCACGGTTCCGATCGGGGTGTAGGCGTCCTTGAGCACGCGATCCTTCAGCGTGATGCCGATCGAGCCGAGCTCCTGCTCGAGGACCGGGATGAAGCCCTTCTCGACCGCGCGGTCACCGGTGATCGTGAAGACGTTCTTGCACGCCTTCGCGTCACAGATGCCGTCGTGGTTGGTGTCGTACTTGGAGAGCTTGATCTCTGCCTTCGCCTTGGCCAGGTTGCCACCGACGCCGTAGGGCGCGTAGCCCTTAAGCAGGTCGCCGAGCTGGTTGTCCGGCGCGATGTGGGTCGCGAGCAGACCCGCGTCGGGGCCGCCCCATGCCTTGCGGATCGCGTCCTTGTTGACGATCCAGTTCATCGCCTTGCGGATGTGGATGTCGTCGAACGGGGGCTGGGTCATGTTCATATTGAGATACCAGGTGCGGTCGCCCGAGTCGATGTGCAGCTGCTTCGAGCCGTGGTACTGGCGCAGCACGGTCGGCGGCGGGCCGCCGCTCGAGACATCGTCGTCGACGTCGCCGCGCCCGATCCGCGCGAAGATGTCGTCGGGGTTCGAGTTGACGACGAACGTGAACTCGTCAGGCAGGTTCTCGCGCGCCTTCGGGCTGTCGGTGCTCGGGTTGTAGTCGGGGTTGCGCACGAGATCCATCTTCGTGGTCCCGTCGAATCCCGAGATCCCGCCGGATGCCGTGATCGTGGCGCAGCTCGTCGCGTCCAGCTTGTCCGAGCCGGCGAACATGTACGGACCGGACGAGATGAGGTAGCGGCCGTACAGGTTGGGTGCGTTGAAGCAGCCCGCCACTTCCTGCGGGATCGGCCCTGCGGCCGGCATCGCGAGGCGGTAGCGGAAGTCACCGGTCGGGACCGTGAGGTGGAAGATGATCGTGTTCGGATCGGGCGTCTGGATGCCCGAGATCACCTTCGACTTGCCGGACTCGAACGCGGTCATGCCCTTGATCACGTTGTAGTAGAAGCCGTACTGGGCGACGAGAGCCGGCGTGCCGATGCGCTCCATCGCGTAGAGGATGTCCTTCGACGTGATCGCGCGGTTCAGCGGCGGGCCGAACTTGATGCCGTTCTTGAGATGGAACGTGTATGTCAGACCGTTCTTCGAGACCGTGCCGAGGTTCGTTGCAAGGTCAGGGACAAGAACGTTGCCCGGAGCACCGACAACGTGGTTGTAGCCGACCAGCGTCCGTACGAGCAGGTTCGAATAGATGCCGATCGCCGCGCCGAGATACTCGCCGGTCGGGTCGAACCCGCCGGTGAAGTCGAAGGATGCCTCCCACTCGACGCTGTACGTACCACCGGCCGATGCCTTGTGCGCGCCAGCGGCGCCGTAGTGCGCCCCTCTGGTCGATCCCGCCGTTGCGGTCGTCGCGGCAACAGCAAGCCCGGCTGCAATGGCGATGACGGCGACGATCGAGACCACGCTTCGTCGTTTGACTCTCACTAGCTCTCTCCCTCTGTTCACGGGCCCTCGTTGGCCCCTTTATGCAATAGCCCGGCGGTTAGACGGCCGACGGGGCGTACTTGACAGTTCTGAGCTAGCGCTCGGACCTGGGGTCGAGCGCATCGCGCAATCCGTCGCCGAGCAGGTTGAACGCGAGCGTCGTGACCACCAGGAAGATGCCCGGGAAGATCATCAGCCACGGCGCGTCCTTGTACAGCCCTCCGTTGGACGCGTCGGACAGCGCCTGCCCCCACGAGGGTGTGTCGATCGGCACGCCGAGTCCGAGGAACGACAGCGCAGCCTCGAACAGGATGTTGCTCGGGATCAGGAGCGTCGCCCAGATCGTGATCGGTGCGACGAGGTTCGGCAGGATCTCCCGGAAGATGATCCGGCTGTTGCTCGCACCGAGCGAGCGTGCGGCCTCGACGAACTCCTTCTCACGCAGCGACAGCGTGGTAGAGCGCACGATGCGCGCGATGTACGGCCAGGTGAAGGCCGAGATCACGAAGATCACCAGCGAGAGGCCGGGCTGCACGAGTCCGTTCAGGCACCCGGTCGCGGTCTGGCCGCACGAGGCGGCGATGCCGATGGCCAGGAGCAGCTGCGGCAGCGCGAGCACGACGTCGCTCGTGCGCGAGACGATGCTGTCGACGAATCCCCGGTAGAACCCGGCGATGATGCCGACCGTCACCCCGACGGTCATCGAGATCGTCGTGGCGATGAACGCGACGAGCAGCGACGTCCGGGCGCCGTAGAGCACCCGGACGAACAGGTCGCGTCCGAAGCCGTCGGCGCCGAACCAGAACGTCGAGTTCGGTCCCACGGGGATCCCGTACTCGTCCTGCGCCTGCGGGAACACCTGGTTCGGGCCCGTGCCCGACGATGTGGCGGGCGATGACACCAGCGAAGATCGCGAGCAGCACGAGGATGATGACGACGATGCCCCCGGCGACTGCAGCCTTGTCCTGCCGGAAACGGATCCAGAAGATCTGGCGGGGGCTTCTTCCCTCGACGGACGTCGCGACAGTGCCTGCCTCGACGGCGCCCGCAACTGCACTCAAAGTTGGTCGAGCCCCCTCGTAGAGGGCGCCGCGGAACTACACCCTGCCATTACCCGTTTCCCCTCGCGCACGCACCGTTTCCCCCTCGCGCAGGGTGGCACCTTATGCATATATGCATCCGCGTGCAAATCACCCGGCGCGGCGGGGCGAATATCCTCGCCAGGTGGGACGCCTCCGCGTCATCCTGGTTAGCGGGACGGTCGGCGTCGGCAAGACCTCGGCCCTGATCGCGATCGGTGATGCGCTCGCCGCGGACGGCGAGCCGTATGCGATCGTCGACCTCGACTGGCTGGCGTGGCTACGACCGGATCCCGATCGTGGCGCCACGGTGCGATCTGTCCTGGTCGAGAATCTCCGGTGCGTCTCGGCGACCTTCCGGAGGGCGGGCGTCGAGCGGCTCGTGCTCGCGCGTGCCGTCAGGCAGGCGGATGAGGTCGACGCGATGCGCGCCGCGCTCGAACCGTGTCAGCTCGTGGTCGCACGGCTCGTCGCCTCGCCCGAGGTCGTCGAGGCGCGGCTCCGCGGACGCGACGCGGGCGACCAGCTCGCCGAGCATCTTGCAGAGTCGGCGTCGTTCGCCGCCGAGGCCGAGGCGGCGGGCATCGGCGAGGCCGTCGCGACGGACGACCTCGGCGCATCCGGCGTGGCTCGCGCCGTCCTTCGGCTCGCGGGCTGGCGCTAGGGAATCCGGATGAACGGCCTGTGCGGTACACCAGTAGCCGCGCGCCCGCGCGCACGACGGTGAGGCGCGCCTCGCTGAGGTCGCCGAGGTCGTCCCCGTCGATCTGCACCGGCAGCGGCGCATCGCAGCGGATGACCGCCTCGTCCACGTCGTGCAGGTAGCGCACGTTCCTGTCGTGGTCGTCGGCGTGCTTGCCCGTCAGGAACGCGTAGCGGAAGAGGCGCATCGCGTGTCGTCGTCGGAAGTCGACCGGGATCACGATGTCGAGGCCTTCCTCGAACGTCGCGCGGTCGGCGACGTGCAGGGGCCGCTTGCCGACGTAGCTCCACGGGTGCGTGTTCGCGATCAGGGCCGATGCGCCGCGGATCGGCTCTCGACCCGGCACCTCGACGGTCAGGAGGGGCCGCCGGTAGCGGCCCTCTGCCAGCGTCCGCACGGCCTGCACCGCGAAGAACGTGTCGCCCGGGCGACGTCCGTGCGGGCGCCCTGCCTGGTCGACGCGCCGCACGACGTCGGCGTCGAAGCCGACCCCCGCGGCGAAGGCGAAGCGGCGCCCGTTGAGGGCGCCGAGCGCGATCGTGCGGGTGCGGTGGGCGAGAGCGGCCTCGCGCACCTTCTCGGCTGCTGGACGCACCTGGTTCGGCAGGCCCAGCGCGCGCGGCAGCACGCTGGTGCCGCCGGCGGGCAGCAGCCCGACCGGGATCTCGGTGCCGACGCGGTTCAGCACGTCGTTCGCCGTGCCGTCCCCGGCGAGCACGACGACCGCGTCGTGGCCGAGGTCGATCGACTCGCGCGCGAGGTCGCCCGCCTGCCCGGGGCGCTCGGTCGTCACGACCTCGACGCGGCACGGCTCGAGTGCGAGCACCGCCTGTTCGAGCGTGCGGGCGTTCGCCCGGGACGCGACCGGGTTCACGATGAGCCGGAGGATCGGGGTCGTCAGCGTCCCTCGAACCGCGGTGCGCGCTTCTCGAGGAACGCATCGACGCCTTCACGGTGATCTGCCGTCGCGACGGCCGCCCGTTGCAGTTGCGCCTCGAGCTCGAGGATCTCGTCGAGCCCGCTCGTGAGCGAGCGACGGAGGAGCCGTTTGGTCCAGGCGAGCGCGAGCGGTGGCCGCGCCGCCAGGTGCTCGGCGAGCGAGGCGGCGTCGGCCGCGAGGTCGCCGGCGAGCACCACGCGCTCGCACAGGCCGTGTGTCAGCGCCTCGTGCGCAGGTACGCGGCGTCCCGTCGCGCACATCTCGAACGCCCGCTGGTAGCCGACCTGCCCGGCGAGGAACCAGGACGCGCCCGCGTCGGGAACGAGCCCGATGTTCGAGAAGGCCATCACGACGTACGCGTCGTCGGCGAACACGCGGATGTCGCAGGCCAGCGCGAGCGCGGCCCCGGCGCCCGCGGCCGCGCCGTTGACGGCCGCGATCACCGGCTTGGGCAGCTCGACGATGCCGCGGACGATCGGCGCGTAGCCATCGCGGATGACCCCGGCGACGTCGTCGAGGCCGCCCTCCTCCCGCAGATCCTGTCCGGCGCAGAAGTTGCGCCCGGCGCCCGCCAGCACGACGCAGCGGACCTCGGCGTCGCGGCCGGCGTCACGCAGCGCCCGTGCGAGCTCGGCGCGCGCCGACCGCGTGAGGGCGTTCGACCGATCGGGGCGGTTCAGGCGCAGGGTCGTCACGGCGCCGACGCGCTCGACGATCACCTCGGGCTCGTCGGCCACGCTCAACGGCCCTTCCACTGCGGCGGGCGCTTCTCGACGAACGCCTGGATGCCCTCGTGCGCATCCTCGCTCGCGAACGCCGTTGCGAATGCGGTCCGCTCGTGCTCGACGCCCGTCCGCCAGGGATGTCTCGAACGCCTCGACGATGGCCCGCTTCGCGAGGCGAACGGCGATCGCGGGCCGGCTTGCGATCGTGGCTGCCAGCGCCACGGCCTCGTCGCGCAGTGCCTCGTGGGCCACCACGCGCGAGCACAGCCCGTGTGCGAGCGCCTCGTCGGCAGTCAGGAAGCGCCCGGCGAGCACCATCTCCATCGCGAGCGACTTGCCGACCGCGCGGGGCGTGAGCTGCGTGCCGCCCGCGCCGGGGATGATCCCGAGGCTCACCTCCGGCAGACCGAACCGGGCATCCTCCGCGGCGATCACGATGTCGCACGACTCCGCGAGCTCGCACCCGCCGCCGAGGCAGAAGCCGTGCACGGCTGCGATCAGCGGCTTCTCGAACCGGCGCACGCGCTCCCAGCGGTCGAGCTGCCCGCCCGCGAGCAGCTCGGCGGCGCCCTCCTCGGCCATCGCGCCGACGTCGGCGCCCGCCGCGAACGCGCGACCGGACCCGCGCAGCACGACGCAGCGGACCGCATCGTCCGACTCGAGCGACGTCAGCTCGTCGTCGAGGGCGCCCATCACCGTGTCCGAGAGCGCGTTCAGCGTCTGCGGGCGGTTCAGCGTGATCACGGCGACAGCGAGGTCGGACAGGATCTCGCGCAGGATGGGTTCGTCGGTTGTCATCGCGGGCTTCAGCTAGCGAGGATAGACGCCGATCAAGGCAGCATGCGACGCGCCCTCATCCTCACGCTGCTCACTCTCGCCGCGGCCGCGCCCGCCTCGGCAGCCGGTCCCGCACTGACGCTGGGCCCGACAACTGCAAGCTTCCTCGCGGTCGACCGCTCGCTCTGGGTACACGTCAGCTGGACGCCTCCGAGCCGCTCGACCGACGTGACCGTCGTCGTGCAGCAGGGCTCGAGCACGCTCAAGACCCTGCAGACCCGGCACTGGATGATCGGCAAGAAGACCTTCACGCTCTCGCTGCCGCGCACCGTGCCCGACGGAGCGGTCCTCACGCTGAAGGTGCGCGCGAAGTCGTCGGCCGGCAGCGCCAGCCGGACCGTCAGCGTTCCGCTGAGCTGACGCGAGACGTCTCGGGTTCACGCGTCGTTCGCGAGCTCCTCGAACCGCTCGACGCGGTCACGGAGGTCGCTCGCGTAGGCCGTCAGCGCGACGACCTCGTTGTAGCGGCCGGTCGCCGCGGCCTCGCTGATCCGGACTTCGAACGATGTGAGCAGATCGCGCTCTCCCGCCGCCTTCTCCGCGTAGCTGTGGGGCGTCGAGTAGCCGTCCTCATCCACCGGTCCAGCCGGCCCGAAGCGGGTCGGCTCGGTCTCTCGCTCGGCGTCGTCCGTCACCGAAGCGGAGGCCGGCGTCGAGGCGGACACCGCTGTCGGCGCAGCCTGTGACCGGCCTCGTAGCTTCGCGATGACACCCATACCGTGCTCCTCTCGTCCGAGACACCTCCGTGATCGACGCGTTCCGGTGTTTCCCGTCCCCCGCATGGGGACGGAGCGGAGCGGCGTCGCCGGGCGATCGCTCGTTCGGGTGACCTCGAACTCGGCGGTCTGACGATATGGCGTCTGTGGAGCATCCCGAGTTGTCCGTGTCAGATGAGGCGTTCGCCGCGGAGTCGGTACTACGGATCGTCGGTGCGATCGACGCCTATCTCTACACCAACGAGCACTGCGCGGATGGAACGAGGCGCTCGGTCTTCTCCGGGCCGAACCGCGAGAAGCTGATGGGTGGCGATCCGCCTCCGGGGCTGGACATCGCGGCAGAGTGGGAGCGCCTGATCCATCCCGACGACTGGGATGCGCACCTCGCCCACCGTGCGCGTCTGCGTCGCGGAGAGCCGAGCGAGGTCCGCTACCGGTTGTGCGGATATGACGGAGTGGTGCGCTGGATCAATGCGAGCACGCATCCGGTCAACAAGGATGGGAGCGTCTTCGTCGATGGGATCGTCTCGGACGTGACCGTTCAGGTCGAGGCCGAGCGGCAGCTGGCCGCGGCTCTGGCCGAGCTGGAGCGCCTCGCCTCGATCAACGAGCGGCAGGCTCTGCATGATGCGCTGACCGGACTCGGCAACCGCCGCAAGCTGCGCAGGCAGCTCGACGCCGCACTCGAGGTCGGGGACTCCTGGCTGATTGCGCTGTTCGATCTCGACGGATTCAAGCGGTACAACGACACCTTCGGTCATCCCGCGGGCGACGACCTCCTCATTCGCCTTTCCGCGCGTCTCCGTCAAGCGATGCCTCGTGACACGACCTTCCGGTTCGGGGGCGACGAGTTCCTCGTCCTGACCCGCGCGCCCGCCGACGCCGAGAGTCTGCTCGCCCGAGCCGCCCGCGCGCTCAGCGACGACGGGGGCGGATTCCAGATCCGCGCGTCCTTCGGTGCGGTCTTCCTGCCGGACGAGGCGGCAGACGCGGACGCGGCGATCGATCTCTGCGATCAGCGTCTGTACAACGAGAAGAGCCGACGCGCCGATCGCAGGGGCCGTCCACAGGATGTGCTTCTCGAGGCGCTCACGGCTCGGGAACCGAGCCTCGAGCATCACTCGACCGACGTGGCGGAGCTCGCGGTCGCGGTCGGCAGCCGGCTCGGTTTCGCGGGTGAGACGCTCGACCGCCTCAGGCAGGCGGCGTTGCTCCACGACCTCGGCAAGATCGGGATCCCGGACTCCGTGCTCTCGAAGCAGGGAACCCTGACCGATGACGAGTGGACGTTCATCCGCCGCCACACGGTCATCGGCGAGAGAATCCTCGCCGCTTCGCCCGCACTGACCGATGTCGCGCCGATCGTCCGCTCGACGCACGAGTGCTTCGACGGGACTGGCTACCCCGACGGGCTGCACGGCGACGACATCGCGATCGAGGCGCGCATCATTGCGGCCTGCGATGCGTACTCGGCGATGACATCCGACCGCAACTACCGACCGGCCCGCGGCGAGGCCGAGGCTCTGGCGGAGCTGGAGCGCTGTAGCGGGACCCAGTTCGATCCGGCAGTCGTCGCCGTCCTCACGTCGATCGTCGGCGCAGGCGCGGCGGCCGCGAACGGCGCGTTGGTCCAGTTCTAAGCGTTCGGCCCATGTGGGCCGATACAGTCCGGGCTTGCTCGCCGGCGGACATCTGCTCGCGTACCTGCTGACGATCTTCGTCCTGATCGTGATCCCGGGGCCGAGCGTCCTCTTCGTGGTCAGCCGCGGGGTCGCGCTCGGCCGCCGGGCCGCGCTTGCCACGGTGGTCGGAAACACGGCTGGGCTCGCGGTGCTCGTCGTGGTCGTGTCGCTCGGGCTCGGGTCGATCGTTGCGCGGTCGATCGCCGTCTTCACCGCGATCAAGCTGGCCGGCGCCGCCTACATGGTCTTCCTCGGCATTCGCATGCTCCGCGACAGGCGCAAGCTGGCGACGATGATGGACGCGACGATGGCGCCGAAGGGGCTCAGCCGGATGCTGCGCGAGGGATTCGTCGTCGGCGTCACCAACCCGAAGGCGATGATCCTGCTGACGGCGGTGCTCCCGCAGTTCGTCGATCCGAGCAAGGGCCACGTCCAGCTGCAGCTGGCGCTGCTCGGGGCGATCTCGCTCATCGTCGGGCTGTTCTCGGACGGCGCCTGGGCGATCGTCTCGGGAAGCGCGCGCGTCTGGCTGGCCCGCTCGCCGCGGCGTCTCGAGTTGATCGGCGGGGCCGGAGGCCTCGTGCTGATCGGGCTCGGAGTGCGGCTGGCCATCACCGGCCGCAAGGACTGAGACGGGCCGTAGCCCTGAGGCTCAGCCGGGAACGGTGACGATCGTGACCACGCCCCGGGCCTCCACGCCCGATGCCGTGGTGACGAGGTACACGAGCCGCTTCGTCCCGTGCGTGCGGTGCGAGAGCCGCAGGCGGATCTTGCGCCCCCCGTGCAGCACGCGGACGTGGCTGCCGTGCGGCTGGTGCAGGACGCGGACGATGCGCAGCGGTGCGGACTCCGGGTTGTCGTCGTTCCGCAGGGGATGCAGGATCTTGACCTTGCCCGGGTGCGCCTTGACCCTGTCGGGCTCGGCGACCAGATGGCTCGCGAGGGTCACCGGCGCGACGACGCGTCCGGCCTCCGCCGAGGCACCCTTCGCGTTGCTGCCGCCGCTGCCGCTCGTCGTGCCGCCGCTCGTCGTCGTACTGCCGGTCGTCTTGGTCGTCGACGTCGTGGGCGTGCTCGCCGTCGGTGGCGGCGTGGTGGTCGTCGGTGGTGCGGTCGTGACCGGCTGGGGCGGTGCCGGCGCCGCCGGTGGCGTCGGGTCGGCGCCCGCCGAGACCGAGCCCGGGTCGGTGTAGCCGCCGAAGTCGACCGTCCAGAACTCGGCGCCGCTCGAGTTGGCCGCGACGCCGACGCCCATCACGGTGAAGCTCGCTCCGAGGATGTTCGCGCGGTGCCCGTCCGAGCCCATCCAGGCCGCGACGACGCTGCTCGGCGTCGAGAAGCCCTCTGCGATGTTCTCGCCGATCGCGACCTGGAACGTGTAGCCGCAGTCGGCGATGCGATCCTCGGCGGTGCGTGCGACCGGGGGCGCCGGATCGTTGTGGTCGAGGTAGCCGTAGTACGCCATGTGCAGCGACTTCCACTCGGCCGACGTCGTGAGCAGCGGCGAGACCAGCAGCGGCCCGAGCCCGTTCGCCGCGCGCTGCTGGTTCAGCTGCACCGCGACCTGCGCGGCGTACGCCGTGTTGGGCGTGCCCCAGCGCGGGATCGGGGGTGCAGTCAGCCGCCCGAGCGATCGCCGGCGCTGCGAGCAGCACCCCTGCGAGGAACACGAGCGCAAGCGTCCGATGACGTCCGCCAAGCACCGCCGCGGAGTCTCGCACGCTGCACTGTGACGTGCCGCAGCTACCGTGGTGAAAACTGCGTCAAGCTTGCGGAAGCCGCTCGAGCACGGCCGCCATGCCCTGGCCGACGCCGACGCACATCGTCGCCAGTCCGTACGCGGCCCTCGATGCGCTCGAGCTCGTGGACGAGCGAGACCACGAGTCGAGCACCGCTGGCCCCGAGCGGGTGCCCGACCGCGATCGCGCCGCCGTTCACGTTGACGCGCTCCTCGTCGAGCCCGAGCGTGCGCATGCTCGCCAGGACCTGGCTCGCGAACGCCTCGTTCAGCTCGACGCGGTCGAGGTCGGCGACCGACGAGCCCGGTCCGTGCCAGCACCTTGCGCACCGCGGGCACCGGGCCGATGCCCATCACGGCGGGCTCGACGCCCGCGACGGCGCTCGCGACCAGCGCCGCGCGCACGGGCAGTCCATGCGCGCGGGCATACCCCTCCTCGGCCAGCACGACGGCTGCGGCACCGTCGTTGATGCCTGCCGAGTTGCCTGCCGTCACCGAGCCGCCCTCGCGGAAGACCGGCCGCAGCGCCGACAGCTTCTCGGCCGTCGTGTCCGGCCGCGGATGCTCGTCGCGCTCGACGAGCGTGCTCGGCCCGCGGCGAGCGGGAACCTCCACCGCCACGATCTCTCGCGCGAACCTTCCGTCGGCCTCGGCCGCCGCGTGGCGTTCCTGTGATCGCAGCGCCCAGGCGTCCTGATCGGCGCGCGAGACGCCATAGCGCTCGGCGACGTTCTCGCCGGTCTCGCCCATCGACTCCGCGCCGTAGCGCTCCTGGAGCCGCGGGTTGACGAACCGCCAGCCGAGCGTCGTGTCGGAGAGCACGCGGTCGCCGCGCGGAAACGCCGCCTCGGGCTTCGCGGTGACGAGCGGCGCACGCGTCATCGACTCGACGCCTCCTGCGACGAACAGATCGCCTGCGCCGGCCTGGATGGCGTGCCCGGCCGAGACGATCGCCTGCAGTCCGGACGCGCACAGCCGGTTGACCGTCAGCCCCGCGACCGCGACGGGCAGGCCGGCGAGCAGCGACGCCATGCGCCCGACGTCGCGGTTGTCCTCGCCCGACTGGTTGGCCGCTCCGAGGATCACGTCCTCGATGTCGTCGACGTCGCACCCGGCTCGCCGCACTGCCTCGCCGACCACGAGCGCCGCGAGGTCGTCGGGCCGCACGGCGGCCAGCGCGCCCCCGTAGCGTCCGAACGGCGTCCGACACGCGGAGACCACCACGGCCCGCCTCTCAGGCAACGGAGAAACCCGCGGCTTCGATCGCCGCGACTGCCGCGGCTCGCACGTCCGTGCGAGTCGTACGCGAGGGTGACGTCGCCCATCAGCTTCGCCGATGCGCCGGCAAGGCCCTCGACCCCGCCGAGGGCGACTGCAAGTCGCTGCACGCACCGCTCACAGCGGATGCCCTCGACCTCGAGCGTCTCGGTCACGACGGCCATCGGACCGGCATCGTACTTACCCCGGACGGGTGGGATACCACTTTCAACCCTCAAGGACATGGCGATCGCAGCCGATTGATACAGCGTGATGCTGAAGCTTCGCCGTCGCCCGGCCTCCCCTCCGCCCGTCGTCTCCCCCGGTGTCAACACGCGGGTCTCGCTCCTCGTCGAAGGCATCCGCTACGGCGGCCGCGTCGACGATGCCGAGCGCGGAACGCTCGTGATCGCCGCACCCGACATCCAGCTCGCGACCGAGCGGCCCGTGATGCTCGAGTGGCGCGACGCCGGAGGCGTCTGGGTGATGCCCGCCGAGGTCGTGAGCTCGCGCCTCTACCCGTTCCCGACGATCTCGCTGCGCCCCGCCGGCGCCTCCGAGTGCGTCTCGCCTGCGGCCTCGGCCGACGGCCCCGTCCGCCTGTCGGGCCGCATCGTCGAGTCTCCCCGCCTTCCGCGCGGAACCCGCGTGCCGGTCACGACCGCGAACGTCGACGGTGGCGAGCTCGTGCTGTGGACGATCCTGCCGCTCGAGCGCGGAGACGTGCTCGACATCGTCGCGAACACGGGCGGAGATCGCCTCGTCCAGGCTCGCGTCCGCGTCACGAACTCGGCACCGCAATCGGGCTCCTGGCTCGCACGGGTCGCCTGCCGGCCCGCCGAGGCGGCCGACCCCTCGGCCGCCGCGCTCGTCGGCGCCGTTCGCGCTCGGGTCGGACGCCCGGCGCTCGCGCCCGCCTGACCCGGACGCTACGGGCCCTGCGTGGCGCAGCCGGACTTCGGCACGGGCGACGTCTGCGGCTGCGTGCCGAGCTTGACCGGGTAGTCCTTGCTCTTGCCGTTCTGGTGCACGACGTGCAGGGTCAGGGTCTCGCCGGGCCTGTGGCGCCGAGATCACCGCGCGCAGCGCGCCAGCACCGAGTTGACCTGGACGCCGTCGATCGCGGTGATGACGTCGCCGCCGAGGCAGTAGCCCATGCCGTTGACGATGACGGACGAGTTGCCCGCGACGAGCCCGGCCTTCGCGATCGGGCTGCCGGGCACGATCGCCCTCGATCATGACGCCGTGGTCCGACGGGACGCGGTTCGCGTTCGCCAGCGAGGCGTCGATCGTGTCGCCCTCGAGCCCGAGCCACGGATGCGCGACGTGGCCGTGCGCCTTCGAGCTCGGGAATCACGGTCTTGGCGATGTCGATCGGGATCGCGAAGCCGATGCCGACGTTCCCGTTGACCTCGGAGTTGCTCGGAAGCTGCGCGTTGATGCCGATCACGGCGCCGGAGCGGTCGATCAGCGGGCCGCCCGAGTTGCCGTGGTTGATCGCGGCATCGGTCTGCAGCGCGTTGTTGATCGCGAAGTTGTTCGGCGCCGAGATCTGGCGGTGGATGGCGGAGATGATGCCCGCGGTCAGCGTGCGATCGAGCCCGAACGGGTTGCCGATGGCGACGACCGAGTCGCCGACCTCGACGTTCGCGGAGTCGCCGAGCGGCAGGGGGTGCAGGGCGCTCGCGGGAAGGTTGACCTTGAGGACCGCGAGATCGGTCGAGGCGTCGGAGCCGACGACCTTCGCGCACGCACGTTGTCGCTGTTCGAGAACGAGACGCGCACGCCCTTCTGGCCCTGGATCACGTGCTCGTTGGTGAGGATGTAGCCGGCGGTGTCGAGCACGATCCCCGATCCCTGTGCGGCGCGCCCGGGCCCGAGCGTCGTGATGACCGAGACGACGCCGCGGGCGTCGGCCTTGTAGATCGCCTCGAGCGTCCGCTCGGGCCCGCGCGATGTGGTCGTCGGCGTCGACGTCGGGAGTCGCGTCGGCAGAGGACGAGGATGAAGCGGTCGTCGACGCGAGCGAGTTCGGCGCCGGCAGCGGTCGTGACGTCGTGGACCGTCACGGTGGTGCGGCTGCAGCGCGAGCCCTTGTCGACCGAGGCGGTGACGATCGCGGCGATCGCACCGCCGGCGAGCGCGGCGACGAGGGCGATGATGCCGACGGCGGGCGTGAGCCGCCGCGAGCGCGGCGGATCGGGCGCCGGAGCGGATTCCTGTGTCATTGATCGGAGGGTGCACGCGCCGTGTGTTGTGCACCAAGGCGCGCAGTCGTTAGGGCTGGGTTAAGCGCTGTCAGCACGGCACGCAGGCTCGTCCTCGCCGAACACCGGCGGAGGCACGTCGTGCCCGCGGCAGACGTAGGCGGCGGGCGGCTCGGCGAGCGCGACACGGGCGGGATCGAGCCAGACGACCGTCTCGGGTCCTGACGCCGCGACCGCCGCCTGACCCAGCGCGCGGGCCCCGGGATCGTCGGCGTCGACCGGCGATCGCAACGGTCTCGCGTCGGAGAGCAGCGCGCTGGCGACGCAGAGGACGTTCCCGAAGGCCGGTCGGAGCCCGCGCGGGCAGGGCTCCCGCATCGGCCACGACCGCTCGCGCCCTCGCCTCGAGCGCGTCGTCGCCGGCGAGTCGCGCGAGGCGCACGAGCAGGCCGGCGAGCGTCGATGCCCCCGAGGGCGTCGGAGCGTCGTCCAGCGTGCGCGGACGGGCGACGAGCTGCTCGCCGCCCGCGGCCGTGTCGTACCACCCGGGTCCATCGGGGTCGGAGAAGCGCTCGTCGGCGAGCAGCGCGAGCCGTCGCGCCTCTGTCAGCCAGCGCGGATCGAGCGTCGCGCGGTGGAGCTGCCACAGCCCCTCGGCAACCTGCGCGTGGTCGTCCAGGAAGCCCGGCACCGAGCTGCGGCCCGCTCGATGGGAGCGCCAGAGCGTGCCGTCCGGACGGGACAGCGGCCCGAGCAGGAACTCCGCGCACTGCTCGGCCGCCTCGAGCAGGTCGGGGCGGCTCGAGCACGCGCGCGCCCTCTGCGAGCGCCGCGAGCGCCATGCCGTTCCAGGATGCGAGCGCCTTGTCGTCGAGCGCGGGCTGCGGCCGCAGGCGCGCGCGCCTCGAGCATCCGGCGCCGGAGCTCGGGCAGCCTCTCGGCGGGGACGCCCGAGCGCGTGCTCGCCTCGTCGAGGTCGAGGACGCGAGAGAGCACGGTCGCTCCCTCGAAGTTGCCCTGCCGGCGTGATGTCGTACAGCGCCTCGACGAGCGCGGCATCGTCGCCGAGCAGCTCCCGCACCTCTCCGCGGCGTCCAGACGAACGTCGATCCCTCGACCCCGTCGGTGTCGGCGTCGGTGGCCGACGCGTACCCGCCATGGGGCAGCCGCAGCTCGCGCACGAGGTAGTCGAGCGTCGAGGCGGCGACCTCGGCGTGGCGGGGCGCCCCCGTCGCCTCGAAGGCCTGGAGGTAGGCGCGCGCGAGCAGGGCGTTGTCGTACAGCATCTTCTCGAAGTGCGGGACCAGCCAGATCGCGTCGACCGCGTAGCGGTGGAAGCCGCCCGCGAGCTGGTCGTGGATGCCTCCGGCGGCCATGCTGATCGAGCGTCAGCTCGGCCATCCGCAGCGCCTCCGCGCTGCCGCGCCTGCCGGTGCATGCGGAGCAGGAACCAGAGCGCGCACGAGGGCGGGAACTTCGGGGCGCCGCCGAATCCGCCGCGACGCTCGTCGAGCTGGCCCCGCAGCGTCAGCAGCGCGTCCGTCAGGAGGCCGTCGGCGCAGGCCGGTCGCCGTCGCTCGGCGGCCTGCGGGCGTCCGCGCAGCGCGTCGGTGAGCTGCGCGGCCTGCCCCTGGACGTCGCTCCTGCGCTCGCGGTAGGCCTCGCGCGACCCCTTCGAGCACGTCGCGGAACGAGGGCATCCCGCCGCGGGGCTCGGGCGGGAAGTACGTGCCGCCGTAGAACGGCTCGCCCTCGGGCGTCAGGAACACGGTCATGGGCCAGCCGCCGTGCCCCGTCAGCGCGAGCACGGCCTGCATGTAGACGGCATCGAGATCGGGCCGCTCCTCGCGGTCGACCTTGATCGGCACGAAGTGCCGGTTCATCAGCTCGGCCGTCGCCTCGTCCTCGAAGCTCTCGCGCTCCATCACGTGGCACCAGTGGCAGGCCGAGTAGCCGATCGAGAGCAGGATCGGTCGGTCGAGCTCGCGCGCCCGGGCGAGAGCCTCGTCGCCCCACGGGTACCAGTCGACCGGATTCCCGGCGTGCTGCAGCAGGTACGGGCTCGTCTCGAGGCTGAGGCGGTTCATCGAGCCGGAAGGTACCGTGACTCCGCGATGTCCCTCGCGGCCCTCCTCGCGGCGTCCTCGGCGATCCTGCTCGCCGCGTTGGCGCTGGAGCCGACGGCGCGCCGGCTCGACGTCGCGGTGCCGCTCGTCTTCCTCGGCGTCGGCCTCGCTCTCGGGGCGCTCTCGGGAACTGCGCGTCACGAGGTGAACGCCGGCCACCTCGAGACGGCGGGGACGATCGCGCTGGTGCTGATCCTCGTCGACGGAGGCCTGCGGACAGGCATCGTGGCGCTGCGGCGCGAGCTTGCGCCGGTGCTGACGCTGGGCATCGTCGGGACGTTCGCCACATTCGCGCTGGTCGCAGTCGCCACGCACTGGGTTGCCGGCCTCGACTGGACGCTCGCGCTTATCGTCGGCGCTGCACTCTCGCCGACTGACCCCGCAGCGGTGTTCTCGGTGCTGCACGATCGCGGCGGCGACGGGTCAAGCCGGATCGCGACGGTGCTGGAAGGAGAGGCCGGCTTCAACGACCCCGTGGCGATCGCCCTCGTCATCGCACTCCTCGACGCCGCGCAGCACGGCCACGATGCGCACGTGCTCGACGATCGCGTGGACGATGCTGCGCGACGGCGTCGTGGCGGCCATCGTCGGCGTCGGCCTGGCGCTGATTCTCGTCCGCCTCGTGTCGCCGAAGCGCACCGAGCATCGGCGTCCCTCCCGCGCTCGTGGTCTCGCTGGGAGCATTTCTCGCGTTCGGCGTTGCCGCAGTCGCACACGGTTCCGGCTTCCTCGCGGCCTACCTCTTCGGGCTCGTGCTCGGCGATCGCCTGCACGAGGGGCGGAAAGCGGTGGCCGCGCTCCACGACCAGCTGTCGAGCCTCGCCGAGGTCGGGATGTTCGTGCTGCTCGGCGTGGCCCTGACAACGGTCCCGCTTCGCGGCTCGCTGGCTGACGCGGTTCTGATCGCGGCGCTCCTCGTGCTCGTAATCCGGCCGCTGATAGCGGGTCCGGTGCTGCTTGCGTTCGGCGTCACCCGCAACGAGGCGATCTTCGGCGTATGGGGCGGGCTCAAGGGGGCCGTGCCGATCCTGCTCGGCAGCCTGCCGCTGGCGCGCGGTCTCGCCGAGGGCAACCACCTGTTCGCGCTCGTCGGGCTCGTCGTGCTGTTCTCGCTCGCTCGTGCAGGGACTGACGCTGGGTCGGCTGGCCCGGCGCCTCGGCATCTAGAGGCGTAGGATCGCGCGGGACCTGCTCGACACCGGGAGGGACCATGTACGCACGTGTGGCCACGTTCGAGGGTGCGGACGTCGAGACGCAGAAGTCAGTGATCGAGAACATCCGCGCCCAGGCAGACAGCGGGCCGCCGGAGGGTGTGCCCGCCAAGGAGTTCATGATGTTCAGCGATGGAGCAGGCAAGGCATACGCGATCATGCTCTTCGAGACCGAGGCAGACTGCCAGAAGGGCCACGAGACGCTGAGCGCGATGGAGCCGCCGATCCCCGGGGGCATGGGGCGCCGCACCTCGGTCGAGCTGCTGGAGGTACCGCTCTACATGAAGGTCTGACCGGGTCAGTTCACGCGCCGGTCGCGGCCGGCCCACTCGCGCTCGCGCAGCACCATCTTCTGGACCTTGCCGGTCGAGGTCTTCGGCAGCGCCATGAACTCGATCGTGTCCGGGCACTTGAAGTGCGCCAGCTGGTCGCGGCAGAACGCGATCAGCGCGGCATCGTCGACGCTCGCCCCGTCGACGAGCGTGACGAACGCCTTCGGCCGTTCGCCCCAGTGGTCGTCGGGAATCCCGATCACGGCTACCTCGAGCACGCTCGGGTGGCGCACGATCACCTGCTCGACCTCGACGCTCGAGATGTTCTCGCCGCCCGAGATGATCACGTCCTTCAGGCGGTCGCGGATCTCGACGTAGCCGTCGGGGTGCAGTACGGCGCCGTCGCCCGAGTGGAACCAGCCCCCCTCGCATGCGCGCGCCGTCGCCTCGGCGTCGTCGAGGTAGCCGAGCATCACGCCGTTTCCGCGCATCGCGATCTCGCCCTGCGTGACGCCATCGGCGGGCACGTCGCGCCCGTCGGCGTCGACCACCCGCAGGCCGCCTCCGATCACCGGGGGGACGCCCTGACGCGCCTTCAGCCGGTGTCGCTCCTCGTCGGGCAGCTCGTTCCACTCGCCCGGCCATGCGCAGATCGTGAACGGCCCGTAGGTCTCGGTGAGTCCGTAGACGTGGACGATCCGCGCTCCGAGCGCCTCCATGCGCGCGATCACCGTCGGCGAGGGCGGAGCCCCGGCCGTCATGATCGTGAGCGGGCGCTCGAGCGGGGCCGCGTCCGCGTGCGAGTAGAGCGAGACGAGGACCGTCGGTGCGCCGCACATGTGCGTGATCCCGTGCCGCAGCTCGTGCCAGACCCGCGCCGGCTCGACCTTCGGCAGGCAGACGTGCGTCCCGCCGGCTGCGGTGACCGCCCACGGGAACGTCCAGCCATTGCAGTGGAACATCGGCAGCGTCCACAGGTAGCGGCTGTCCGGCCCGAGCCCGGTGTCGATGACCTGCTCGAGCGCGACGAGGTAGCCGCCCCGGTGGCTGTACAGGACGCCCTTGGGACGCCCGGTGGTGCCGCTCGTGTAGTTGACCGAGATCGGGCGCTCCTCGTCGTCCGGCCACGGGTCGAGCGGCGCGCTCGGCGCGCCGGCGAGGAACGCCTCGTACGCGTCGCCGAGCTCGATCACGCGGACGTCGTCCGGGACGAGGTGGCGCAGGCCGGGGTCGCACAGCACCAGCTTCGCCTGCGAGTGGGCGAGGATCTGTGCGATCTCGTTGCCCGACAGGCGCGTGTTGATCGCGCACAGCACCGCGCCGGACGCCGGCACCCCGAAGTGCGCCTCGAGCAGCTCGGACCGGTTCGGCGCGAGCGCCGCGACCCGATCGCCAGGCACGATCCCATCGCCGCGCAGCGCCCGTCCGAGCGCGTCGACGCGCTCGGCGAGCTGCGCGTAGGTGAACGTGCGTTCCTCGTCGACGACTGCGATGCGCGTCGGGTAGACGCGAGCGCTGCGGGCGAGGAAGAGCAGCGGCGAGAGCTCGTCGCGGCAGTGGGACAGGCCGTTGTCGGGCATGCGCTACTTGAGGCGGACGTTGAGCGTGCGCCACGATCGTGCCGCCGGCGCGGATGACGCAGTGCCAGACGCCCGTCGGCAGGGACCTTGCCGCTGAGGTCCTTGACCTGCGCCTCGACCAGGCTCGTGCGCGGGCGGGTGTTGGCACCGAGCTTGCGGCCGTTCGGGCAGCGTCCACTGGGTCGTGATCGTCTGCCCCTTCTTCGGCAGCGTCCCGAACACGAAGTGCGCCCACAGCTCGCTGGTGCTGCCGAGCGTCGTCGCGGCAGGTCCGCGCCGCGGGCCGGTCGCGTAGGCGCGCGTGACGATGCCCGACTTCGGCGCCGCGAGCGTGAACGACGTCTGCGAGCTCTTCACGCCGTTCCCGGTCACGGTCACGTCGTACTTCCCGGGCGCGCAGCGAGCCCGGGAGCTTCAACGTGCGCGTCCACTTGCCGCTCTTCGCCTTGAAGATGCTCTTGAACGCGGTCTTCTTGCCGCCGTGCTTGCGGACCGAGACGGTCAACGTCGTGCTCGCGCCCGTCGGTGCCCGACAGGGTGAGCGTGCCGACGAGGTGGCTCGCCTTCCAGGTGGCCTTCACCTTCGGCTTCGCGACGCTCGTCGGCGGGGTCGGAGGCGGAGGCGGCACGGGGGCGTTCGTGATCACGATCTGCCGCGTCGTCGGCGGCGCGGCGTTCCCGACCGCGTCGCTCGCGCTCGACCGTCACGGTGTACGTCCCGGGCGCGGCGATAGACGTGGGTCACCGACGAGCCGGCGCCGAGCTTGCCGTCACCGAAGTTCCAGCTCGGCTGCCCCGCGCCGAGCGCCGACCAGGTGTCGAGCGTCGGTGGCGGACGTTGCGACCGGCTGACCGGTCGTGCCGGTCGCGGGGACGTTGACTCGCGGTGAAAGCGGGAGGCGAGACGTCGAACGCCGCCGCCTGGATGACGCTGCCTCGCGTCCACGTGACCACGGCATTGCCGAGGCCATCCATCGTGAGGCTGGGACCGTCGCAAGACCGATGTCGGTGCCCGGCGCCGAGAGCGCCGTCGGCGGTGTCGTCGCCGGGTTCGGCCACGCGCCGCCCGCGGGCCGGAAGACGGCCTCGGCGAGACTGTTCGTCCCGTCCTGCCGCCCGAAGGCGACGACGGTCCCGCTCGGGCCGGCGGCGATGCGCAGCGTCGTGATCGGGATGCCCAGGAACAGGCCCGAGCTGATCGCCTTGTCCTGCGGAACGATGATCGTCGCGCTCGACGCCGGAGGGAACGCGCCACCGACCGGGCGCGTAACCACCTTGACCGCGTTCGCCGCGCCCTCGGTCCAGGCGACCGTCACCTCGCCCGCCGGCGTCGTCGCGACGCGAGGAGAGTCGGAGATCAGAATCGGGTCGGAGAGCGTCTGCGCCCCCTGCCAGACGCCGCTGACCGCAGGACGCGTCGCCTCGTGGACGATCGAGCTCGTGTACGAACAGAAGAAGCAGCGAGCAGGTGTACTGGTACTCCACCCACACGAGCGTCACGTTCCCGGCGGCGTCGACGGCAAGCTGCGGGGCCGCGGACTGAACCGGATTGGCCGTCGAGGAGAGCTGCACCATGGGCGTCCAGATCCCGTCTGTGCCCTGCGTTCTCGTCTGCACCTGGAGTGACAGCCCGGTACCTGCCGTGTTCGACGGGTCGGTGTCCAATGACCCAGGCGACCGTGGCGACGCCCGCCGGACTGATCGCGAGCGTCGGCGAACGACAGGATCTGGTTCGAGGGATTGGTCGCCGGCGTGAGGTCGTCGATCGTTCCCCACATGCCGGTGGCAGCGACGAAGCGCCGGGCGTGCATGACGTTGGTGGCCGGGTCCATCCACGTCGCGACGATGTCACCCACGGGTCGACGGCGACGACGGGGAAGCTCGCATCGACTGCCGGCGGCCGAGATCGTGTCGGCGGGCCCGAACGCTCCGCCCGGCGACGCGGCGCGAGACCTGCATGCGCTGCTTGGCACCGTCCGAGCGAGTCCACGCGATCGCCCCGTATCCGGTGGAGCTCAACGAGAGGCTCGGTGCGCTTGCATCGGCACCGGCATCGGAGAGGTTCGTCGCGGCGCTCCAGGGCTGGCCGGGCGCGTGCGAGGCGAGCTGGACGCGCACGTTCGTGCCGTCGGTGAGATCCCACGCGGCGAACGTCTCGCCGGCCGCATCGGATGCGACGACCGAGCTGCTCGGTGTACCGGTCGCGGGCGCGATCGAGAGGTCCTGGGGCGCGAGCCAGGTCGGGGACGCCGCAGCGGGCGCGGCGAACGCAACGAGCAGTCCCGCGGCGAGCACGAGCGGACGCATGACCCCGAACACGTTGAGAGCCTAACCCTCGGGAAGGCTTCGCGCTAGTGCGTCAGCGAGCTACTTGAGTCGAACGCTCAGCGTCGCCACGACGACGCCTCCGGCGCTGATCACGCAGCGCCAGCGTCCGACGGGCAGCGCCTTGCCGGAGAGATCCTTGACCTGCGCTTCGACGAGGCTCGTGCGCGGGCGCGTGTTGGCCGCGAGCTTGCTGCCGTTCGGGAGGATCCACTGGGTCGTGATCGTCTGGCCCTTCTTCGGCAGCGTCCCGAAGACGAAGTGAGCCCACAGCTCGCTGGTGCCGCTGAGCGTCGTGGCCTCCGGTCCGCGCCGCGGGCCCGTCGCGTAGTCGCGCTTGACGATGCCCGTCTTCGGCGCAGAGAGGGTGAACGACGTCTGCGAGCTCTTGACGCCGGTGCCGGTGACGGTCACGTCGTACTTGCCCGGCGCGAGCGTCGGAGGCAGCTTCAGCGTGTGCGTCCACTTGCCGGCCTTCACCTTGAAGCTGCTCTTGAACGCGGTCTTCTTGCCGCCGTGCAGCCGGACCGAGAGCGTCAGCGTGGTGTTTGCGCCGACCGTCCCCGAGACCGACACGCTGCCGACCAGGTGGCTCGCCTTCCAGGCCGCTTTCACCTTCGGTTTCGCGACGGTGGTCGGCGCGGACGAGCCTCCCGGAGGCGGTGGTGCGCTCCCGGCGTTCGAGACCACGATCTGCCGCGTGTCGCCGCGGCCGCGTTCCCGACGCGCGTCGCGTCGCGCCGATCGTGACGGTGTACGTGCCCGGACGCCGCAAACGCATGTGCTCACCGACGCGCCGGCGCCGGTGCCGCCGTCGCCGAAGGTCCAGGTCGGCTGGCCGGCCGCGAGCCCGGACCACGCGTCGGACGCCGAGGCGGTCATCGCGACGGTCTGGCCGGTCGTCGCGGTCGCGGGCACGGTCGCCGCCGCGATCGCGGGCGGCGAGCGTCGAGCGTGGACACGCGGGCCTCGTGCGAGGCGGCCGATGAACGAGATGCGCGGCATCGCCCGAGGGTGCGATCGCGACCGACGCGCCGGGCCTGCGGTCCGGCTGGCCCCGACCGCGTCAGCGCGCCGAACGAGCCGCCGGCGGGCCGGTAGAGCGCCTGCGCGCTGTCCTGGGGCGCCTCGGTTCCCCACGAGATCGCCGACGGCGCCCGAGGGCGCCTCGGCGAGCGTGACCGTGTTGTCGAGGCTCGGCAGCACGTCGGTGAGCGGGGTCTGGCCGATCCAGGTCCCGGCGACGCCGGCGGGCCGCGTCGCCGAGAACACGCGGCGGGGATGCGGGATCGGCGGCGTGAAGTTCGTCTCGACCCAGGCGGCGGTCGCGTTGCCGCCGGCGTCGAGGCCGACGGCGACCCAGCTCGCCGAGTACCCCGGCTGCGGGACGTCGCGATCGTCTGCGGCGGCTGCCAGGCGCCGTTCGACGCGGGCTCGGATGCGGGACACGAAGGTCGCCGTCGTGCCGTCGTACGCCGCGTATGCCGACAGCACGTCGCCGGCCGCGTCGATCGCGATGCTGCCCTCCGAGGCGCTCGTGCCGCTGCCGTTGCGTCGTGAGCGGGGTCGCCGTCGTCAGGGAACGCGCCGCCGTGCGGGTGCACCGAGATCTCGATGTTGCTCGGTGGTCGACGTGCTGCGCCCACTGCACCGCGCGCGTCGCCGTACGGCCCGATCGCGGCGGCCAGGTAGTACAGCGAGCGCGTCGGCGAGCGGCGACGTCGATCAGCTTCGCGGCGCTCGCTGAACCCGGCCGTCGGGTTCCCGACCGCCGCGAAGATGTACTTGTTCGTCGCGTCCTTGGTCTCCCAGGCGACCACCATCTGGCCCGCGGCGTTCGACGCCGGCCATCGGTCTGCCAGTCCGCCGAGGTCGCGGCGGGGCCGATGACGCCGCGGGCCCGACCACTCGCGGCGTTCGACCGCGCGCGTCGCGAAGAGGATCGTCTGGCTCCCCGACGCCGCAGCCGGGCCCCGCCCACTGGGTCCACGACGACCAGCGCGTTGCCCGCCGGGTCGATCGAGGCGAACGGCGTGCAACCGTCTCCTGGCAGGCCGCTCGAGATGTCGCCCGGTAGCGTCGCCCAGGCTCCGCCCGGCGCGTGCTGCGCCACGCGGATGACGCTCTTGCCCGCCGACCGTCTCGGCCCACGCCTCGATCGCCGAGCCCGCCGTCGGCGATCGCAACCGACGGCTTGAACGCGACCGTGTTGCCCGGCGCCCGAGAGAGGTGTCGGCGCCGACCACGTCGGCGCGGCAACGGCCGGAACCGCAAGGGCCAGCGACAGCCCGAAGGCGAGCGCGACCGTGCGGATGACCCCGTCCACGTGACCAGCCTAATGCCCGGAGACGCATCGCGCTAGAGGCTCGGTCGGTCGTCATACTGTTAGAAGTGACCGACGTCATCCGCACTGTCGGCCGCTTTGAGCTCCTCCGGGAGGTCGGTCGCGGCGGAATGGCCGTCGTCTGGCTCGCACGCCAGACCGACCTCGAACGCATGGTCGCGCTGAAGGAGCTCGCGCCGTTCCATGCGGCCGATCCCGCCTTCGCGGCGCGCTTCCTGCGCGAGTCGCGGATCGCCGGCTCACTCAACCACCCGAACATCGTGACGGTGCACGACTATCTCGAGAGCGAGAACGTGCCCTTCATCTCGATGGAGTACATGGAGCACGGGTCGCTGCGCCCGCTCGTGGGTCAGCTCACGCTCGCCCAGGTCGCCTACGTGCTCGAGGGCATGCTCGCGGCGCTGGCATACGCGGAGGCGCACGGCATCGTCCACCGCGATCTCAAGCCGGAGAACGTCATGGTGCGCGCCGACGGCCAGGTCAAGATCGCCGACTTCGGCATCGCGAAGGCGTTCAACCAGGCGTCCTCGACCGGCTTCCACACGGTCACGGGCACGACCGTCGGCACGCCGGCGTACATGGCTCCCGAGCAGGCGATGGCGAAGGAGCTCGGCCCCTGGACCGACCTCTACTCGACGGGCGTGGTCGCCTACGAGCTGCTCGTGGGGCAGGTGCCGTTCTCGGACACCGAGACGCCGGTCGCGATCCTCCTGCGGCATGTCAACGATCCGCCGCCGGCGCCTCGCTCGATCAGGCCCGATCTCGACGAGGGGATCGAGGCCTGGCTCCTCAAGATGCTGGCGAAGAACCCCGCCGACCGCTTCCAGCATGCAACGGACGCCTGGGATGCGTTCGAGGAGATCGTCGTCACCGTCGTCGGACCGCGGTGGCGACGCGACGCGCGCATCCTCGGGCTCGGTGGCGGTAGCTACTCGCCGACCCCGACGCCGCTGCCGTCGATCCCGAAGATGGCCACGCCCGAGCCGGTGAACGCGCCGCCTCCGCCTCCGCCGCCTCCGCCGCCTCCTCCAGCCACGCCCACCCCCACCCCGCCACCGGCAGCGCCGGAGCCGATCGTGGCCGCGCCGGTCGCACAGGTCACGCCCCCGCCTGCCGCGCCGCCGCCGGAAGCGCCCCCCGCGGTCGATGCGTTCGAGGCGTCCGAGCCGCTCGCCACGATGGCGCCGCAGCTCGCACCGCAGGCCGACAGCTTCGAGTGGCCTGCACTGGAGACCGCGCCGGCAGCGAAGGCACCCGGTCGCTCCCGGCGGCCGCTCGTGATCGGTGCCGGTCTCGTCGTGCTGATCGGTGCCGGGATCGCCGCCGCCGTCACTCTCACCGGCGGCGGCAGCTCGTCGGGCCTCTCGACCGTCACCTCGTCGTCCACTTCGACGCCGACCCAGACGACGCGCACCACCACGAGCCAGCCGCTCCTGCCCGACCCCGCGGTGCCGGCGGCCCGGCGACCCGCCCTGATCGGTGCGGGAGGTGCGCTGTTCGCGACCTCGCCGGGCGGTCGGGTCGCGCGCCTGAACGGTCGCTCCTTGCGCCAGCTTGCGATCACGTCCGACGCCTCGCGGCCGCGCGCGCTCGCAGTGCTCGGTCGCACGCTCATCGTCGCCGACGACAAGACGCTGTACCGGCTGCGGAGCGACACGCTCGCACCGGTCGCGGCATCGGCGTTCGGGCCGGCGCCGCTCGTCGGAGGTGGAGGAAGGTCGCCGATCGTCGCCGCGACCGGTCGACGCGTCTGCCTCGTCGGGGCGTCCGGTCTCGGCCCATGCGCGCACGCATCGTTCGTCGCGACCGGTGTGGGGTCGCGCCCGGACGGCACCGTGCTCGCGGTCGACGGTGCGCGCGGGGCGCTGGCGACGTTCCGCCGCTCGGGCAAGAAGCTCGTGGCGAGTGGCTCCGAGGTCGTCGTGGGCAAGCGGGCCCACGGCCCGGTCGTCGTCGTGGGATCGCGCGCCTACGTTCCCGTCTCGCGGGGTATCGCCGTGGTCGATCTCGTCGCACGCAAGGTGACGTCGACGATTCCGCTCCAGGTCACGCCCGGAGCGCCCGCCGTCGTCGGCAGCACGATCGTCGCACCGCTGCCCGCACGCGGGGGAGTGGCGCTGATCTCGAGCGCGGCCAGGCCGACGGCTCCCAGGTTCGTCGCGACGGGCCCGCTCGCCTACGCGGCCGGGGCCGGGACCGGCTCGCTGGCCTACGTCGCGAATGCGGGCGACGGGACGATCACGCTGGTCGACGTCGCCAAGGGGAAGGCCTTGCGCCGCCTTCGGATCTCCTCGCTCCGCGGCGCCGCGGCTCCTCGGGCGATCGTCCGGCGCGGTTCCGTGACGAAGGTCGGCAATCGCGTGACCCTGACGCTGCACCTCGGATCGGGCGCGCTCGACCGCTCCGAGCTCCGGGTACGCAGTCGTTCGATCGCCGGGGGCACGAGCGTCGTGGAGCTCTGGCAGGGCGGCATCGCGTCGGCGATCGGTCGGGTGACGGGCCAGGGAGTCACCGCGACGTTGCGACCGAGCGCGGGTCGCGTGATCGTTCGGCTCTCTGCTGCCGCAGGCGCGTTCACCGCGCTCGCGGTCGGTCGAGCGAAGGGCGGCCGCGACGTCGTGCTGCTCCTGACGGCCAGGCCGCCGGCCACGACCGGCGGTGGCGGATCCTCCTCGGGCGGCGGTGGCGGCTCGTCGAGCGGTGGTGGCTGGCGGCGGTGGCGGCAGCACGCCGCCCACGGGCGGTAGCGGTGGCGGTGGCGGCGGTGGCGGTGGCGGCGGTGGCGGCGGCGGCGGAGGCCTCGGGAACTTCTAGGCTCAGGCGATGCGGCGGCC
Source organism: uncultured Actinomycetes bacterium (assembly GCA_963717155.1). Classification (GTDB taxonomy): domain Bacteria; phylum Actinomycetota; class Thermoleophilia; order Gaiellales; family JALYLC01. Next base: position 3,714,283 of record OY970326.1, on the reverse strand, counting down.
GCCGGCGAACTGCTCGGCGTAGTACGGCTCGTCGAGGCTCGAGACCTTCACGACATCGCCCGTGTGGGGCGCCTGCAGGAAGCGCCCCCCGCCGAGGTACATGCCGACGTGGTGGACGTCTCCGTCGTGCTGGAAGAACACGAGGTCGCCCGGCACGAGGTGGGCGCGGTCGACCGGTATCCCGACGTCGATCTGGTCGTATGTCACGCGCGGGATCGAGACGCCGGCATGCGAGTACGCCCACTGCATGAGTCCCGAGCAGTCGAACCCGGACTCCGGCGAGGCACCGCCGAAGTGGTACGGCGTCCCGAGGTACTGGGCAGCGATCCGGATCGCGTTGAGCGCGGTCGGCGACGCCGCCTGGGCGTCCATGACGGGCACGCCCGGCGCGATGTCGATCACCGGTCCCGCGACATCGGCGGCCGGAACCGGGGGCCCTCCCGCTGCGGCAGCGTCCGCCACGGCCGGAACTCCGGTGGCCGGAGCGCGGTGCCGACCCGGCCTGGGCGAGCAGCGCGCGCGCATCGTCGAGGCGTAGCTGGTAGCGCCCGCGGTAGGGCTCGTACGGCACCTCGACGTCGGCGACCCAGTTGCCGTAGGTGCTGGGATCCTGGCCGTACGTCGCATCGCCCTCGGCGATGCGCCTGGCCTTGATCGCGAGTGCGTGATCGATGAACCAGCGCATCTGCAGCTCGGGGTTCTGCTGGAAGCCGGCGTACGCTCCGCGATCCCAGATGCCCGTGCGCATCTGGAAGAAGCCGACCGAGTCGCGGTCGCCGCCCGGTCAGGTTGTGCAGCCCGGACTCCACGAGCGACGCCATCACCGGCAGCTCGGGCGGCAGGCCGGCGGCCTGCGCATCGCGCGCCATCCAGGCCGCGATCGCCTCGGGCGGTGCCCCGTCGCCCGGATAGGGATTCGGCCCGCCCGCGATGGCGAGCGCGTCGACGTGGTCGGCGACGGCCGGGACCGCGGGCAGCGCCCCGACAGTCGCGGGAGCCTGCACCGCTGCGGGCTGCTGTTGCGCGACCTGCTGCAGCACGCCGGTGACCGGCTGGGCGGGTGCGACCGGGACCGGTGGAGGCGCTGATGCGGAGAGCGGCGCGACCTGGTCGACCCCTGCGACCGGGGGTGGGTCGGTCGCGCTCACCGCCGGCAGGAACTGCACGCCCGGGCCGGCCGAGACAGCGGCCGTCGTCGTCGGAGGCGGACTGTCGATCACATCGACGGCCGGTGGCGGGGCCACTGCCGCGGGTGGGTCGACGACGGGCGGCGGGGGTGGCGGCGCGGCGTCGACGGGCGGGGGAGCCGGGGCCGTGTCGGTCGGGAGGGGCGCACCCGGTGTCGTCGTCACCTCGACAGCGGGTGGAGCGCCGGCGACGGGAGTCGTCGCGTCGACGGGCACGGCCGGCGGCGGCGGCACCGCCGGCTGACCGTTCTGCGTCAGCTGCGCGAGCGCCTTCGCGGCGTCCGGGTCGACCGTGCTGGCGGCCTGGGCGTGGTCGACGAGCACCGCGAGGCTCGCACCCTCGAGCGCGGCGGCCATCAGCACCCCGGCGAGGCTCGAACGCGACTCGCGGATCTCGAGCGTCTCGAGCGCGCGCCCCCGGCCGAGCTGCGCGGCGACCTCGGGAAGCCCTTCGGCTGCGCACGCTCCGGCGGGGTCGGCGCGGAACTCCGACCGGTAGGACGGATCCGAGAGCAGACGCTCGAGCAGCGCGGCGGCCCGCTCGGCCTGCTCGGGCGTGCTCACGCCCGGCTCCGGAAGCGGTCGGCGAGCGGCCGGACGACCGCGAGCGCAGCCGGTACGAACGCCACCGCGGCGAGTGCGCCGACGAGTGCCCACACGAGTGCTCGGCTCCCGGAAAGGGCCACCAGTCTGTCAGTGTAGATCGATGCGAGGCCTGCGGTAAGTGCCCCGGCCGCGAACAGCCAGAGCAGCGAGCTGAACGCGAAGATCGTCACGGCGCGGCGTTCGCGAGCGCCGCTGCGACCGGAGATCGCGCTTGCCAGCCGTGCCCGCGAGCGCCGTCGGAGCTGGGGCTCGCGCAGGATGTCGACGAGGATGTGGTAGCCGTCGCGGTCGAGGAACGGGTTGAGGTTCATGAACCCGGCGACGTACGCGCCGAACGCGATCTGGAACAGCACATCGCGTACCGCCCCCGCAGCGAGAGGCACGGCGATCAGCGACGCCGTGCCGGCGACGAGCGCGTCGCTGATCGGCCCCGCTGCCGAGATGGCGATGCGTCGCCGGCGGGGCTCGAACCACGCATCCGTCGTGTCGACGTACGCGTACGGGAAGATGCCCACGACCTTGAAGCCGGCAGACCGCACGCGTCTGCCGAACGACGACATCGTGAGACCGTGGGCGAGCTCGTGCAGCGCGACCGCGACGAACCGCCCCGCGACGAACACGGCTCCTCCGAGTCCGACGTGCTTGGCGACGACGAACGGCGTGCCGTAGCGGCCGGTGACGAGGTACACGAACGCGGCGAGTCCGGCGATGCCGAGCAACGCCTCGAGCACGAACGCGACCCGGGTGAACAGGATCCAGCCACCGCGTCGGTACAGGCGGTCGATCGTGGCCGGCGTCCACGGGAGCTCGATCCGTCGCGGCGTGAAGGCTCGTCGCCAGCCCGTCGGCTTCGCGGCCGTGGCGTTCGCAGCGTCGACGTCGGCGAGCATGCCGCGCGCGCCCAGGTCGGCGAGCAGGCGCGCGAGCAGTCCAGGCCCTCCGGGTCCCTGCAACCGCTCGGCCTCGGAGACCAGCTCCGACAGGCTGTGACGGCCATCGAGGAGGTCGAGCAGCGCGGCCTCGTCCTCGTCGAGCCGCGCGAAGCCTCCTCCCCGTTTGTCCTCGAGCACGTAGCGCTCGGCGCCCTCGTCCTCCTCGAGTCGCTTGAGCGCATAGCCCGAGCGCAGGCGCGGACGAAGCCCATGCGAGGTCGCCGCGACGACGGGCACCAGGGCCGTCGCGCCGATGGGCACGACCTGCGTGCGCCCGGCCTCGCTCGCAGCGCGTAGGCGCTCGACACGGAGCTCGCTGTCGCCCAGGCGGATCCGCATACCGTCGACGAGCGGCGACGGCGCCCTCGATGCGGTGCCCGTGCACCCAGGTCCCGTGGCTCGACCCGAGGTCCTCGACCGTCGCGGTGGGCCCCTCGACGACGAACATCGCATGCCGCCGCGAGACGCTCGGATCGTCGAGCAGGATCGCGCTCGCCGCGCCGCGCCCTGCATCGAGATGACCCGCCAGCACGACCCGGGTCTGGTCGGGCAGTACGAGCTCGAGCGCCGGCGAGGCCCCGCGCACCGGCGCGCCGCAGCGGTCGCACACGGCCGCTCGACGGCTGAGCTGGCGGTGACAGCTCCGGCACAGCATCGCCTGCGCTACCCGCCCGGCGTGGCCGGGTCCCAGGCCGGGTTCGACGCGCCGAGCTTCGTCAGCACGGAGCGCCGGCCCGGATGTGCGACCTCGACCCGCACGATCGTCCCGAACTGCGAGCAGGTCGCGTCACGCTGCACGATCGCGAGCTCCAGCCCGTCGGGCCGCCATGCCAGCTCGCACGACTCGATCCGCGGGAGCGATACCGGCTTGCCGACCCTGGTGCCGTGCACGGGCAGCAGGAACAGGTGGAAGTAGTCGGAGCCCCAGTTCGCGCTGACGGCCAGGCGCTTGCCATCGGGCCGGAACGCCGCCGACCAGACCGCATCGGTCGCGCGCTTGCCGTGCAGGCCCTTCGTCACGAGCCCGAGCGAGCGCCAGGTCGAGGCGTTCGGAGACGACGGATGCTTGCTCTGCAGGAGCTCGAGCTCGATCGGCTGCGCCGTCGTGGTCCGGACCGCGGGCCCTGCGACGAGCGCGATGAGGTTGCCGCTGGGCGACCAGGCGGGCCGGCTGACGTCGAGCTTCGCGTCGCGCACGCACGATGCGTCCTTCGGGTTCGCGAGTCGCACGAGGCACAGGTCGTGCTCGGCGGTACGGCTGGCCCCCCGCACGAACGCGATGACCTTGCCATTCGGCGAGAACGCCGGCCGCCGGTCGTCGAAGCCGGATGCCGTCAGCGGATGCGCCGTCGCCGGCTTGCCGGCAGTCGCCACCCAGATGCGCCCGTGATCGGCGTCGCCCCGGCGGAACGCGATGAGCGTGCCGGTCGGGTTCCAGGCCGGCTGCTCGTCCTGCTGGCTGCCACGGGCTGCGGCGTGCACCGGGGAGCCGGTGAGCCCACCCGCGATGAACACGTGGCCGTCCTTGTCGTAGGCGATGTCCGGCATGCCCGCCGACACGAGCAGCGTCACGGTCGAGCCGGGCTTCAGCTTCACCCGTGCCTTCGGCTCCTGTCCGATGAGCGATCCCGCCGGCACATCCGAGCTGATCTGCGGCAGCTCATGCGGTCGCAGCCCGGCGCTGCCGAGCGCGTTGATGGCGTCGCCGAGCTTGAGGCCCGTGACCTCGGGCACGGCGACCAGCGCCGGCACCGTCGCGGTCGTGCTCGTGCCGGTGGCCGTGGACGTCGAGGTCGAGGTCGAGGTCGTGACGGTCAGCGGTGGGGTCAGCGACACGGCCACTGCGCTTCCGCGTGGCGCCCGCGTTCCCGCGAGCGGCACCTGGCGGGCGATCGGGGTGCCCGCCGAGCCGTGCGCGGTGATCTGCCCGAGCTGGAGTCCGGCAGCGCGGAGCTTCGCGACCGCGCGATCGACCGTCAGCCCGACGATCGTGGGAACGAGCCGTCCCGCACGTCCGACCGCGAGCGTCAGGGCGATCGCCGTACCCGGGGCGACCTGCGTCCCTGCGCCCGGCGACTGCGCGATCACGCTGCCCGGTCGCGGGCCGCTTCGCCGCAGACGGTGGATCTCGCCCATCGCCAGCCCGACCTTGCGCAGGCGGCCGGCGGCGATCGCGAGCGTCCTGCTGCCCTGCACGTCGGGAACTGCGACTCGCGGAAGCGGCGCCGGATTCGAGCCGCCGCCCTGTGTGAGCAGGAAGACGATCGCGATCACGGGCAGGATCGGCAGCGCCGCGGCCCAGAGCGGCACGCGCGGCGTCTGGCGGAACACCGCCTCGAATCGCTCCGCGCGTGCGCCCGGCAGGCGTGGCGTGGCGACGATCTCGATGCGGTGGTCGACGGCGCGGCCGAGCAGCCGGGGGCGCAGCGCGTGCACGGTCAGCGCGGTGCCCGCGCGCCGACCGGGAGAGGCCGGGAAGCTCGGTGTCTCGACATCGACCCGGCAGGCGCCGCGCGCATCGGCTCCGCGCACGTCGACCATGATCGTGTCGCTCGCCGAGCTGCGCACCATCAGCGCGAGCTGGGCGCTCCGTTGGCCGACGGCCAGGGTCGGACGCAGCTCACCCGTGAGCACCGGGATGTCCGGCGGCGGGCCGGGCGCGGGTACCGGTGCTGGCTCCGGCAAAGGCTCGGGGGCAGGCTCGGGTTCGAGCGCCGGCTCGGGTTGGGGCGGCTGGGGTATCGGTGCGGGCCGGGGTTCCGGTTCGGGCTCGGGGACGGGCTCGGGATCGGGTTCCGGTGGTGGTTCGGTGACCGGCTCGGGCGCGGGGAGTGGCGCGACCGCCTGAGCGGAGCGGGTCACGTAGGTGCCGCACGACGGACAGAAGTGGCGATCGAGCGGGATGTTCGTGCCGCACGACGGGCACGGCGTGCCTCCGGGCTCGGCGGGCGTCGCCTCCGCCACCGGCTCCGGCACGCGAACCGGCTCGGGCTCGGGCCCGGCAATGGGCTCCGGCTCCGGGACAGGCTCAGGCGCGGGCTCCGGCTCGGGAGCCGGCTCCTCGGGTGTCACCGCCGGTGTCGCGCGCGTCGGATCCCAGCGCAGGAAACCGCCGCAACTACCGCAGAAGTCCGCCTCGTCGGCATTCTCGTGTCCGCACGCCGGGCAGACGCGCGCCATCAGCGGCGCACCTCGAAGCTCCGAGGCTGCACGCTGCCCGGGACGCACAGGAACGGGGCATCCACCTTCGTGAACCGGCCCTTGTCGACGGGAGTCGCCCGGAGGGCCCGCTCACCGGTCTGATCGAGCGGGAACACCAGTACCGAGATCTGGAAGTCGCCGGATCCGTCGGTGCGCACGGTCCACGTTCCGATGCCGGGGACCCAGGAGAGCTTGACGAGCACGTTCGGCGGGAAGCCCGAGCCGCTGGCCTGCGTCACGAAGCCCGGTGGGCCGAGCGCCGGCGACACGCGCAGGGTCGGGTGCGACGCGCACGGCACGCGAAGCGTCGCATCGGCACGCCGCGACCCCTGCCGCGCCTCGATCGCATGGTCGGCGCTGCCTGCCGTGACCTCGACCTCGGCCGTGAACCCGCCCGCACCGCTCGCGGACGCCCTGGTCGCGACGCTCCCGTCGACCAGCACCTCCAGCGCGCCGGGCGCGAAGCCGGCACCGGTCAGCTGCACGCGTGACGTGCCTGTCGCGCTGCTGTCGAGGCAGGTCGGCGCGATGCCGAGGGTCGCCGTTCCGGTGGGCTGCGTCGTTGTCGTCGTGGTGGTCGTCGTCGTCGTCGAGGTCTTGGGCCTGGTCTGGGTCGTGGGCGCCGTCGTCGGTGCCGTCGTGGGGGCCGTGGTCGGCGTGCTCGGCGTCGTCGGCGTGGTCTGCGTCGTCGGGCACGGCACCGTGAACGTCGTCGTCACATCGCGGAACGAGACCTTCGCCGGCCGCCCGTTTCCGTCGGCGTTGGTCTGGTACGCGTGGAACGTGTGCGTGCCGGGCTTGGCACGGGCAGGTGTGACGAGGACCGAGAACGTCCCGTCCGGGTTCACCTTTGCCGGGCTTCCCGGCACCTCCGTCCCGTCGAGCTCGATGTGCACCGGGAAGAAGGCGCCGCCGAGCGGGTACGTCGGAGGCGGTCCAGCGTTCGGCACCGGCGGCGGGGGCCCGTAGTTCGCGCCCGAGACCGTCAGCGCGTAGTGGGCGCCGCTCCCGTCGTCAGCAGGGCCGCATGTCGGCTGCACGCTCAGGGTCGGGCACGGGACGCTGAAGACGCCGTACGCACCGCGGAGGCGAGCGCTCGTGACGTACACCTCGTATGGAGCGGCCGTGGACTGGGCCGGCAGCGTGACCGTCTGGTCGAGCGTGCCGTCGTCCGGCACGGTCAGCGTCCCGACGGTGGTCGTGCTGTCGTGGTTCGGGCCCTGCTCTCCGATGTACAGCGTGTTCGTTCCTGGAGACAGGTTCGTGGCGTTCAGGTGCACCGAGTACCCCGTCGTCGACGAGAGCGCCCCGCACGACGGGGTCACCTGCATCGGTACGAAGCTGGTCGCAGTCGCCGGCGCCGCCGGGAACGCGAACAGCGCGAGCAGGATCGTCGCGACGAAGCAGCCCGCCGCGACTACCGCAAGCGGCTTGCGCCGCCGCCGCACGGCTACTTCTTGCTCCGCTTGCCGAACCCGGAGTAGAACACGGCGTCGGTGCAGGCCTTCTTGCCCTTGTTCTGGCACGCGACCGTGATCGTCATCGAGTCTCCGGGGCTCAAGGTGAGCGGTGCGATGAAGTGGTAGTCGAGGTCGCGGAAGTTATCGAGCCGTGACACGAGCGCGGTTTTCCCGTCCACTGCGATGGTGAGCGTGCCGGAGTCCCCCTCGGGGTTCTGCAGGATGAGGTCGGTGACCGACAGCGTCTGCTGGGACGCGGCCTTCACCGCAGACGAGCAGGTCGGGGGACACTGCACGGCGAGCCGGCCCTCGACCGGCGACCCGAGCGCGTTGGCGGCGGAGCTCGCGCTTCCACTCGTCGCCTTCTTCTTCGTGGTCGTCGGCGTGGCCGTCGTCGGCGGCGGCTTCCCCGCGGCCGCGGCCGCAGCCTGATCCGCCTTCTGCGAGGCGGCGTCTGCGCTCTGCTGCGCCTGGGCGGCGTTCTTGTTCGCCTGCGCGACCGGCTGCGCAACCGCATCGCGCGCCGTGGTCTGGACCGCGGGCTTGAGCAGGAAGAACCAGATCAGCGCGAGGGCAGCCAGTGCGAGCAGCGCCGGGAGCAGCCACTTCGGCAGCAGCGCCTCCTGCAGGAACGACCCGTCGAGCGCGACCGGGGCATCGCCCTCGGGCTGCACCGCGACGGTGAACGGCATCGTCTTCGGCTGTCCGCGCATGAACGACGAGCGCGAGCGCACGCGCAGCTTCACGAACGCAGCGCTGCCGGGCGGCACGACGAGCTGGGGCGGGTCGAGCGTGAACCCGAGCGCCTCCGCCGGGTCCGCCGGTATGAAGGCGAACGTTCGCTCCGCGTTCCCCCGGTTGTCGACCGCGATCTCGTAGCGCGCGCCCCGGCGGCCTCGTGCGGTGCGCGGCAGCAGCTCGGCGGTGGTCGCGCCGTACGCCGAGACGGTGACGGTGCCCTCCTCGACGACCGAGCCCCGCGGGTCCTCGCGCGAGGCGACGCGCAGGCCGAACGGGATGCGCCCCGACTGCGTCGTGGCGTCGCGCGGCGGGCGGAACCGCACCGTCGCCGTGCCCTCCGCGCCCGGGAACAGCGACAGGCTCGGCGGGTCCAGCTCGGCCCATGCGCCTGCGGGTCCGAGCACCGAGAACGCGAACTCGTCGACCACGCTTCCGGTGTTCCGGACCGTGATCTGGCAGGTCGCCACGCCGCCCGGGTCGACGTCGAGAGCGTGAGGCTCGAGGGAGGCGGCGGCACCCATCTGTGTTGAGGATAGTCAGGTCACAAGGCGTGCGATACCGCTCGGAACACGTTGAGCGCACGTTGAGCGCCGGTGGAGTCAGCCCCGTCACGCTCCCGGGATGGCCGAGCGCACGTCCGTGTTCGTGTACGCAGCCGACCCGATCCTCGAGGCGGGCGTCGCGTCCCAGCTCGCCACCTGCCCGAGCCTGCGGGTGGTCGGACGCGCCGATCCTGATGCGGCCGAGGTCGCCGTGGTCGTCGTGGACGAGGTCGATGGCGACGCGTCGCGGGTCGTGCGCGCGTTGCAGCGGCCCGACGGCCCCCGCGTGGTCGTGGTTGCGACACGCCTCGACGACGCCGGGCTCCTGGCCGCGGTGGAGGCCGGAGCGTGTGCGCTGCTGCGGCGCGGCGAGGCGACGGCGCTCGCGCTCGAGGGCGCGGTGCGCGCCGCCGCTGCCGGCGACGGCAGCGTTCCCGGCGACCTGCTCGCACGCCTGCTCGACCAGGTCGGTCGGCTCAAGCGCCAGGTGCTCGACCCGCGCGGCATCGCGCTCTCGGGCCTCTCCGAGCGCGAGGCGGCGGTGTTGAAGCTTGTCGCCGAGGGGCTCGAGACGGGCGAGATCGCCCGGCGGCTCAGCTACTCGGAGCGCACGATCAAGAACGTCATCCACGACGTCACCTCGCGCCTCGGCCTCCGCAACCGCTCCCATGCCGTGGCGTTCGCCCTGCGCGAGGGTCTCATCTGACACACCTGCCCGTCCGGGCAGCGAGATCTGCACGGACGGACACCCTGCCGGCCGTGCGCCCGATGACGGCAGCAACTAGCGTAGGCACGAGGTGATCCACGAGGTCGACGAAGCCCTGCGCCGGCTGGTCGAGCGCGAGCTCGAGAGCAGCGGCGTGGAGATCTCGTTCGAGGCGCCCACGCGAGACTGGGCGGCCCGGCGGAGCGCGCCGACGCTCGACCTCTACCTCTACGACATCCGCGAGGATCGCCTGCGACGCAACGTCGCCCGCGAGCCCGTCCACGACGAGCACGGGATCGTGGTCGGCCGGCGCCGCCCGCCGCGCATGTTCAAGCTCTCCTACCTCGTCACGGCGTGGACGCAGCGCCCCGAGGACGAGCATCGCCTGCTCTCGACCATCCTCGCGTGCGCGCTTCGATACGACGCGCTCCCGCGCGATATCCTCTCCGGGTCGCTCAGCGAGCAGCCGCTGAACATGCCGGTCACCGTCGCCCTCCCGCCCCCCGAGGACCGCGCGATCTCCGACGTCTGGACTGCGCTCGGAGGCGAGCTGAAGCCATCGCTCGACCTCGTGATCACGGCGCCGGTCGACTCGCAGGCCGTGTACGAGGCGGGAAAGCCGGTGCTCGAGGAGCCGCGCATCTCGGTCGAGGGCGAAAAGCCGAACGGTCGGCGCCGCCGCCGCGGCGCGCGCGACGATGGCCGAGCCCGAGCGGCCCAGAGCGGAGGACGTCGTGCACGCCGGGACCGAGACGCAGCCGGGTCGCACGTTCCGGGTGCGTGACGCGCGGTGACCGGCGATCCCTCCCTTGACTACCTGCGAGGCCGGCTGACCGTGCTCGAGCGGCGCGTGCGCAAGGCCGTCGCCCTGCGTCGCGCGTCGGACGAGGCGCCCGACGACCGGTTCCGCGGTCTGTACCTGGGCGAGACCGATGTCGACCGGCTCCTGCGCGGGCGCAGCGAGAGCCCGGAGCCTCCCGACGACGCGACGCTCGCCTTCGTCGCGGACGTCGAGGCGCGCGCCGACGAGGCGGAGGCCGCGGGCCACGGGGTGCGCCTGCGTCACGTCCAGCGCGCGTTCGAGCTCGTGCCTGCGGACGTCGAGCTGCTGCTGGTGGCGCTCGCGCCCGATCTCGACGCCCGGCTCGAGTCGCTGTACGGCTACCTGCACGATGACGTCAGCCGCCGGCGCGCGAGCATCGGGCTCGCGCTGGAGCTTGCAGGCGTGCCGCTGCCCGGAGCGACCGCGCGTGCCCGCCTGCAAGCGGGTGCCCCGCTCGTCGACTCCGGGCTCGTCGAGGTCGAGGAGACGGAGCGCCCGTTCCTCACGCGGGGTCTTCGAGTGCCCGATCGCGTGACCATGTACCTGCTCGGTGACGACCGTCCGGACGAGCTTCTGCTGCCGCTGCTCGGCGAGTCCGGCCCGGCAGCAGGAGGCGATCCCGGCAGCGCTCGCGGGAGCCCTGCGAGCCGGGTCGCGGCTCGCCTACCTGCGAGAGGCGCGTGACGGCTCGGCCACCGGTCTCGCGGTCGCAGCGCTCGCCGAGCTGTCGGCCCCGGCCGTGGTGCTCGATCTCCGCCGACTCTCGCCCGACGACGACGTCGCAGCGATCGCAGGTTGTGCCGGCCGCGAGGCGCGGCTGCGCGGCGCGGGCCTCGTCGCGGGTCCGCTCGACGTGCTCGTCGCACGCGGCGCCCCGGCCGTCCGCTCGTTCGCCGAGCTCGGCTGGCCGACGGTGCTTCATGGCACCTGCTCCTGGAACCCTGCGCACTCGCGCGGCGTCCCGGTGCTCGTGGACGTCGGGCTCGCCTCGCCCGAGGAGCGCGCCGGGTGGTGGCGCGCGAGCCTCGCGCGCGGCGGTCGCGAGCGACGGCCTGGACGCAGCAGCCGAGACGACCCAGTTCCGCCTCGGCCCGCTGCAGATCGCCCGTGCGGCGCTCGCCGCGCAGCAGCAGGCCGCGCTGCGCGGCGGTCCCGTGACTGCGACCGACCTGCGAGCCGGCGCACGGGCGCAGAACGCGTCCGAGCTCGAGCGGTGCGCACGCCGCGTCTCGCCGGTGGTCGACTTCGCCGATCTGGTGCTGCCCGGCGAGCAGGTCGCGGGGCTCCGCGAGCTCGCCGCTCGCGCACGCCACCGCGAGCGGGTGCTCGACGAGTGGGGCCTCGGCAGCCGCTCGTCGAAGGGCCGTGGCATCACCGGACTGTTCGCCGGCGACTCGGGCACGGGGAAGACGATGTCAGCCGAGGTCGTGGCCGCCGATCTCGGGCTCGACCTGTACGTGATCGATCTGTCGAGCGTCGTCGACAAGTACATCGGGGAGACCGAGAAGAACCTCGATCGCGTCTTCTCCGATGCCGAGGGCATGAATGCCGTGCTTCTCTTCGACGAGGCCGACGCGCTGTTCGGCAAGCGCTCCGAGGTCTCCGACGCACGCGACCGCTATGCGAACGTCGAGGTCGCGTACCTGCTGCAGCGCATGGAGCTGTTCGACGGCATCGCGATCCTGACGACCAACATGCGTGCGAACGTGGACGAGGCGTTCACCCGCCGGATCGACGTCGTGATCGACTTCCCGCGCCCGGACGAGGGCGATCGCCTGCGTCTCTGGCAGATCAACCTTCCGGCGGAGATCCCGCGCGCGGGCGACGACGACCTCGAGTTCCTCGCGCGCGCGTTCGATCTCGCGGGAGGCAACATCCGCAACGTCTGCCTGTGTGCGGCGTACCTGGCAGCCGACGCAGGTCGGGTCGTGACGATGGCCGATCTCGTACGCGGCGTCGCGATCGAGTACCGCAAGCTGGGTCGGATGTGCACCGCGTCGGAGTTCGGCCCGTACCTCGAGTTCGCACAACCAGAGTCCCTGCGACCCGCCCCGGTCGGTGCCTGAGGAGAACTGCTGCATGCGTGATCACGAACACCGTCGCGATGCCGCGTCGCCGCGCGCACGGGCTTCGCACCCCACTCCGGGACCAGCCGGAGCAGGCAATCGCGCGATGGCCCAGCTCCTCGCACCGCGCACCGTCCAGCGCTGGCCCGATCTCGAGCTTCCCGAGTTCAACGTCCCCGACGTGAACTTCGACTTCGATACCAGCAAGGGAACGGCCTCGGGCGGCATCGACTTCCATGACGGGACGTCGGCGCAGGCGTCGTACGGCGGCTCGCTAGCCGGGCTGGGCTTCTCCGGCCAGTCGGGCAGCACCAGCATCGGCGGCCACGTCGGCGGGGTCGCGCCGACGTTTCTCAGCGGCTCGACGACGACCGAGGGTGGCACCAACATCGGCGGGGTGTACACGGGGACGAGCGGCGCCGGCGTCGGGTCGGTCTCGGCTCGCGGCCCCGGTGGCGGAGGCGGCACCCTCGGCGGCAGCTACGGGCTCGATGGCGGTCCCACCCTGTTCGGCAACTACAGCAGCACCGGCCCCGATCCCGGCGCCGCGCCAGGGAACACGCTCCTTCCCGGGCTGGACGCGGAGCGGATCGATTGACCGATCGCACCCGTGTAGCCGCGAGCGCCTCGTCGAGGACGGGCGCCGCGCGCCCTCGACGTTCCGGCGGCGGCTGGTTCGCCGACCTGCAGGGCGCTGCCGGCAACCGCGCCGTGCAGCGTCTCGTGTCCGGCGTGCCCGACACGCTTCCCGGCGAGGAGGTGTCGGCACGGATCGGCGCGGCAGAGTCGAGCGGGCGCGAGCTCGACCTGGCGACCCGCGCTCGGGTCGCCGATGCCCTCGGTTCCGATCCGGGCCCCGTGCGCGTGCACGCCGATGCGGAAGGCCACGAGCTGTCGCGCGCTGTCGGCGCCAGGGCGTTCACCAGCGGTCGCGACGTGTTCTTCCAGCAAGGAGCGTTCGACCCCGGCTCGCCCGAGGGGTTCGAGCTGCTCGTACACGAGTCGACGCACGTCCTTCAGCAGGCGGCCGGCCCGGTAGCGGGTACCGCCACGGCCGATGGCGCCCTGGCGATCTCGGACCCGGGCGACGCGTTCGAGCAGGCCGCGTCGTCCACCGCCGAGGGCGCAGCGTCGTCGGGGCCGACCGCGGACGCCCGATCGGTGCAGCGGGACCGCGCCGCTGACTCCATCCCAGACTGAGGCGGTGAGCCGATGCGAAGCCATGAGACACCAGCGAGTGACACACCGAACAGGCGGCAGGGACAGCCGCGCGGCGCCATGCCCGATCTGCAGGGCGCGGCGGGCAACCGCGCGGTCGCCGGACTCGTGCAGCCTCGCAGCGTCCAGCGCTTCGGCGTGATGGACGTGCTCCTCGGTCCGCTCGGGGGCGCAGCGGCCGGTCCGGTCATCTCCGGGGCCGAGGAGATCATCGGCCAGGCCGTCGGCGGAAATGCCGGTCGGGCGGCCGGCGGTGCCGGCGCGGGCGGGCCTGGCACCGACGCGGGCTTCAACCCGTGGGGACAGGCCGGCGGCGGCGGCTTCGGAGACCCGGGGTTCACACCCCAGCTACCTCGTGGCGGAGGTCCCGACTTCGGCGATCCGGGCTTCAACCCCATGGGTGGGGGCGGCGGGGGATACGGGATGCCCGGCATGGGCCAGCTTCCCGGGAACCCGTTCGGCGGGTTGGGCGGACTCGGCGGGATGTTCGGCGGTATGGGCGGGTTCCCGGGGATGGGCCCGTTCGGTGGGATGGGCGGCTTTCCGATGGGTGGCATGGGCGGGTTCCCGATGGGCGGCATGGGCGGCTTTCCCATGGGAGGTATGGGTGGCTTCCCGATGGGCGGCATGGGTGGCTTTCCCATGGGAGGTATGGGCGGCTTCCCGATGGGTGGGTTCCCGATGGGCGGCATGGGCGGCTACCCGATGGGCGGCTACGGCGGGATGGGCGGTTTCCCATGGGTGGCATGGGCGGCTTCCCGATGGGAGGCTTCCCGATGGGCGGCTACGGCGGCAACCCCTATGGCGGTGGCGGCGGCGGTGGCCATCGACGGCATCACCATCGGCACCACGCTGGCGGTGGCGGCCGGCGGTGGTGGCGGCGGCGGCGGGTACGCCCCGGTTCCCGCGCCGGCGCCCGATTACGGCCGCATCGTCGGGCAGGGCAAGTACCCGTCGGGCGGTGGCGGCGGGTACGGCGGCGGCGGCGTCCAACCGTACGGCGGTGGCGGCTATGGTGGCGGGTACGGCGGCGGCGCCGTGAACCCGTATGGCGGCCAGGGCGAGGTCACCGGGTACGGCGGCGGCAGCGTGGGGCCGTACGGCGGCGGTCCCGACTTCGGTGGAGGCGCGGGCTCCCCGCTCGGAGGTGGCATCCCCGGGTCCCTCGAGCAGGGCCTCCTCGGCGTCGGCTCGCAGGTCGTGCACGGCGTCGAGAACTTCGCGCGGCGCATTCCCGGGGTCGGAGGCCTGATCGACGCGGCATCGGATCCGTGGAGCGGTGCCGGCGCCTCGGCCGCAGCCGGAGGAGCGGCGGGCGCAGCGGGCGCGGCGGCAGCACCGACCGGGATCGCCGGCGCGATGCACGAGAAGGCCCAGGCCCTCGAGCTCGAGGGAGCCGGGCTGGACGTGGCCTCGTCGGTCGTTGGCGGAGTCTCGGGCGTCGGCAAAGAGCTCCTCGACATGTTCTAGCCGGGCGATGAACCGGAGCCACCAGGCGCGCGCGACCGACACGCCCGAGAGGCAGGGGGAGCTCCCGCGTCGTGCAGGGCATCGAGGATGTCATCGGCCACCTGGCCGTTCCTCCGATCACCTCTTCGGCGGTGACGCGAACGCCCCGCCTGCGAAGCCAAAGCCCGGGCCCGGTCCCGTGCTAGCCGCTGCCCGATCGGGCAGCGCGAGCTGCCCCGATCCCTGACCCGCGCGTCCTGGTCAGACACGCGCGTAGGCGGCACCCTCCCTGCGTCCGTCCAGGTCGAGGAGGGCCGCATGCCGCAGTACCTATCCCCCGGGGTGTACGTCGAAGAGGTCGAGGCCGGATCGCGCCCGATCGAGGGCGTCGGCACCGCCGTGGCCGCCTTCGTCGGACTCGCGGCGCAGGGCCCGTTCAACGAGCCGACGCTCGTCACGAACTGGAGCCAGTTCACGCAGGCCTTCGGCGACTTCGTCGGCGGCTCGTATCTCGCACACGCCGTCTACGGCTACTTCAACAACGGCGGCGGCGCCTGCTACGTCGTGCGCATCGGGCAGGACGGCCAGGCGCCGGCAGCCCGCGGCGAGCTCAAGAGCGGTGCCGACGCCACCGTCGGTGCCTACCGCGTGACCGCGGTCGAGGAGGGGTCGTCGGGCAACGACATCAGCGTCGAGATCCACACCCCGCAGGGCGACGACGCCCCGGACGACATCTTCACGATCCAGGTGAAGCGCGGGAGGCCGCATCGAGGAGACGTTCGAGGGACTCAGCAGCAAGAAGGGCAAGCAGAACGCCGCCACGGTCGATCAACGCGCAGAGCAAGCTGATCCAGCTCGAGGAGGTCGGCAACCTCGGCTTCGCCGAGCGGCGACCCGCCCCCGGCGCGGTCACGCTTGCGGGAGGCGCTGCTCCGGCGCCTGCGCGCGTCCGGCCCGACGACTACGTCGGCGACAGCGCCGACCGCACCGGCTTCGGGGGTCTCGAGGCGGTCGACACCGTCACGATGGTCTCGGTGCCGGACCTGATGGCCGCCTACCAGGCCGGCATGGTCGACCTCGAGGGCGTGCAGGCCGTACACCTGGGGATGATCGCCCACTGCGAGCTGATGGGCGACCGCGTCGCGATCCTGGATCCGCCGCCGAGCCTGAACTCGCAGCAGATCCGCGAGTGGCGAGTCGACAAGGCGGGCTACGACTCCAAGTACGCGACCCTGTACTGGCCCTGGATCAAGGTCTTCGATCCGCTCAGCGGCCAGGCCGCCTTCGTGCCGCCGTCGGGTCACATGGCCGGCGTCTGGGGTCGCTCGGACGACACGCGCGGCGTGCACAAGGCGCCCGCGAACGAGGTCGTCCGTGGCGTGCTCTCGCTCGAGACGACGATCACGAAGTCGGAGCACGACCTGCTGAACCCCGTCGGGATCAACGTGATCCGGGCGTTCCCGGGCCGCGGCATCCGCGTCTGGGGCGCGCGCACGCTCTCGAGCGATCCGTCCTGGCGGTACCTGAACGTCCGCCGGCTCTTCAACTACATCGAAGGGTCGATCCTGAACGGAACGCAGTGGGTGGTCTTCGAGCCGAACGACCTCGACCTGTGGCAGCGCATCCGCCGCACCATCAATGCGTTCCTGCTCGCGGGTCTGGCGCGACGGCGCGCTGTTCGGCGCCACGCCCGAGGAGGCGTTCTACGTGAAGTGCGACGCCGAGACGAACCCGCC
Source organism: uncultured Actinomycetes bacterium (assembly GCA_963717155.1). Classification (GTDB taxonomy): domain Bacteria; phylum Actinomycetota; class Thermoleophilia; order Gaiellales; family JALYLC01. Next base: position 3,697,616 of record OY970326.1, on the reverse strand, counting down.
CGAGGTCGTCGACGCCGGCCAGGTGATCGTCGAGATCGGCATCTGCCCGGTCAAGCCGGCCGAGTTCGTCGTCTTCCGGCTCTCGCAGTTCTCCGGCGGGTCCGACCTCGTCGAGTGATGACCGCATCTCCCGATCCATTCCGACTCTCCCAGGAGGTGACCCGTGCCGCCCGACTACGCCGGTGGTGACGTTCTCTCGAACTTCACCTTCCAGATCGAGGTCGACAGCATCGTGATCGCGCAGTTCCAGAAGGTCTCGGGTCTGCAGAGCGAGGTTGCGACCATCACGCACCAGGCGAACCTGCCCGGTGGCAAGAGCATCCTCAAGCAGCTTCCCGGGCCATCGGAAGCCCGGCTCGATCCAGTTCGAGAAGGGCAAGAACGACGACAAGTCGCTGTGGGACTGGCACAAGAAGGTCGTCCAGGGCGATGTCGTCGGGGCGCGCAAGAACGGCTCCATCGTGCTGTTCGACTCGATGATGGCCGAGGTCGGGCGCTTCAACTTCATCAACGGCTGGCCCTCGACCGTGGGTCTGTCCGGGCCTCGATGCGACGGGCAACTCGGTGCTCATCGAGACCTGCACCCTGGTCCACGAGGGGCTCGATCCCGCATGAGCCGCGTCGCCGAGCGCGGCCGACGTCGCGCGTCGGCGCGACGAGCCATCCGACGCGCTGCGCACGGAGTTCTCGTTCGAGCTGCCCTACGGCTACATCGACGACGACGGCCAGGCGCACAAGTCGGGGGTCATGCGGCTCGCGACCGCGCGCGACGAGATCCTGCCCCTGCGGGATCCCCGCGTGCGCGACAACGAGGCGTACCTCACGGTGGTCCTGCTCTCGCGCGTCATCACCGAGCTCGGGACGCTCCCGTCGATCCACCCGGGGATCGTCGAGGGGCTGTTCGCCGCCGATCTCGCGTTCCTGCAGGATCTCTACCGCCGGATCAACCAGGAGGGGCATACTCGTGCCGCGGTGGTGTGTCCCGCGTGCCGGCACGAGTTTGCGGTCGACGTCGCCGGTGGTCGCCCGGGGGAATCGTGATGGAGCCGGAGAGCCGGCTCCATGGCGAGATCGCCTACCTCGCCTACCACCTGCACTGGCCGCTCGACGACCTGCTCGACCTCGAGCATCCGCTCCGGCGGACGTACGTGGACGAGGTCGCGACGCTGAACCGGCGGGCCGCCGGCGAGAGCTGATCGCGCATGCGCTGGCCGTTTCGTCGACACGTCCTGCCGACCGACGCTCCGGCGATCGCCGAGGTGGTTCCGCAGGCGCCTGCGCATGAGAACCGGCGCCGAGGCCTGGCGCGAGCTTGCGCCGCTCCGGACGCTCGAGCCCGTCGAGCTGACGGCCGACGGCAGGCGCTTCTCGCAGGGTCTCGGCGTACGGCACCCGGCCGAGCTCGCGCTGAAGCCGCTCGGTCACGATCTCTCGCTCGAGGCGCCGCAGGGTCTCGTATCGGGTCTCGCCCAGGTGGTACCGGCGCCGGACCGCGGGCTCGAGCTGCCGCTCGTCCCGCCCCCGCGTCGCGAGGAGCCGCCGGCGCCGGTCGCCCGCCCCCGCCGCCCCGTCCAGGCCGCGCCCGCTGCGCCGCCGCCACCCGTGGCTTCGGGCGCGCCGCCGGTCGCGCCGGCAGAGCCCGACGCTGCGTCTACCAGTGCGCGCGAGCCGGAGGCCCAGCCGGAGCCGATCACGCCGGCGCCGTCGGTCGAGCAGCCGGCCGCTGTCGAGCCGCCTCCGGCGCGCCGGCTCCCTGCCGTGCCGCTCCCGGCTGCGGCGCCCGTCGTCACACGTGCCCCGGACCTGCCTCTGCTCCCTCGCCCGGTTCCCATCGCGCAGCCCGCCGTGCCGGCTGCCGCTGCGCCGACTGCGAGCATCCCTGACCCCGCCCGCCCGAGCGACGCTCCGATCGAGCCCTCGCCGCCGCCACCGCCGGCGCCGGAGAACGAGGTTGGCGTCGAGCCGATGCTCGCACCGCCCGAAGCGCAGGCCGAGCCCGTCGCGCCGCAGTCTGACGAGTCGCTCCCGACGGTCGGCAGCCGCCTCGAGCCGACCATCGACGCGCCGGGCCCGGTGGTGCCTCCAGTCGTGCCGCCGAGCGCAGCGACGCCCGTCGATCTCCCTGACGCGCCGTTGCCCGTGCTGCGTCGTCCCGGGCTCGGGCCGCCGATCTCGAAGCTGCCCGACGCCGACATCGTGCGTCCGCCCGTCGCGCGTCACGAGTCGACGCCGGCTCCGCGTGTTGCGCCCCCTCGAGCGGCGCAGCGCGAGGTAGATCTCCCGGTTCGGCCCGTCCAGCCCGCGAAGCCGAGCGAGCCCGGCGCGGTCCCGGTCGTCCCCCCGTTGCTCGAGCAGCCTCCGCTCCCGCCGCCGGCGCCGTCCCCGGCGGCACCGATCGTTCCGGCTCCCGAGCCGATTCCTCGGCGCAGCGAGCCGGAGGAGGCGCCGCTCGTCGGGGCCACGGAGATCCGCCAGAGCGACGAGCCGGCGCCGGTGGCACGCGTCCCGGTCGTCCGGGCCGACGACGGAGAGCGCGGCACGGAGCTACCGGTCCAGCCGATCGCGCGGTCGCTCGCCGCGGACGTGACCCCGACCGGCCCCACGCCTCGGGCAGCCGCCTCGGCGGCGCCTCCGCTGGGCGCTCGGCCCGCGGCGCGCTCCGTCCAGCGAGAGGTCGCCGCAACGCCCGCCCCGCGGCTCGTCCCGGCCGCGTCCGCACCCCCGCGGCCCGTGATCGCGCGTGACCGCACGATCGCGCCGCCCGCGAATGCAGCCCCCGAGCCTCGACCGGTCGTCGCGATCCCGGAGCGCCCGCTCGTCGGACGGAATCCACTCGCCTCCGGGCCCACCCCGCCGGCGGCCGGCGAGACTCGACCGTCGGCTCCGTCGGTCCAGTCGACCCCGCCCGCCAGGCGACTCGCTGCAGTTCCCGCGGCCGAGCGCGCGGACTCGCTGCCGCCGCTGCCGCTTCAGCGGGTGCCCGCCGCCGCCCCGGCTGCAGCGAGTGCGCCGCCTCTGCCGATGCGACCCGTGACACCCGCGCCACCCGACCCGACGGGACCTTCAGCGATCTCGACCGAACGCGCTCCGTCGCCACCCTCGTCTCCGTCGCTGCAGCGCACGACCGTCGTTCCGGCGTCTGCGATCCCGAGCAACGGCACATCGCGCCCTCCGCGGCCCGTGCAGCGTGCCGTGTCGATTCCCGAGCTCAAGATCAACACGCCCCCGGAGCAGTCGACAGCCACGAGCCCGGGCGCCGCCGGCAGCCAGGATCCCGACCACCTGCGCGAGCAGATCATCGGCTGGGTTCGCGCCGAGCTGCTCGTCAACCGCGAGCGCACCGGTCGCCTCACCGATCTCCGCCGCTAGGAAGGAGCCATGGCACTCCCTGCAGATCCCGTCACCAGTCTCCGCTTCGACGTGAAGCTCGACGGTCACGACCTGGGCATGTTCACCGGGTGCGAGGGCCTCAGCGCGAAGATGGACATGCACCAGTACGCGGAGGGTGGCCAGAACGGCTACGTCCAGAACATTCCCTCGCGCTACTCGTTCACGGCCATCACCCTCACGCGCCCCGTCGACACCGCCACGGGATCGCTTGCCGCCTGGTTCACGAAGTACTACGACAGCAATCCCGGGGGTGGCACGGGCGCGATCACCGCCTACGACGGCACGGGCAAGCAGGTCGCTCAGTGGAACCTCCTCGACGTGTATCCGAGCGCCTGGAGCGGTCCGGCGTTCCACGTCGACGGAGAAGGCGTCGCCAACGAGTCGGTCGAGCTCGTCCACCACGGCTTCATCGAGTCCGGTGGCTAAGACACCCCTCGTCAGAGCCTCGCTCGAGTACAAGGATCCGGGCGAGGGCATCAACGTCAAGTTCTCGTTCAACCCGACCGAGTACACGATCACGGCTGCCTCGAGCTGGAAGCAGACGCCCGCCAAGGGGAAGGAGGGCCCGACCAGCGAGTTCACGGGCACGCTGCCGCAGACCCTCTCGATGGACGCGCTGTTCACGAACGACGGGGCCAAGGCGAGCGGCGGAGACGACGTGGTCGTCTCGACCTTCAACCTCCGCGAGATGACGAAGCCGTCGTCCGCCTCCGTGAGCAAGGAGAAGCCGTCGGCGCCCGTCCTGCTGTTCAAGTGGGGCAAGAACATCGAGTTCTACGAGTGCCACCTCAAGTCGGTCACGATCAAGTACACGCTGTTCGACGAGAAGGGCGACGCGACCAGGGCCACCGCGTCGATCGTGCTCGAGCGCGTGCAGGCCGAGACGCCGAAGCAGAACCCGAGCTCCGGCGGCCTGTCCGGCAACCGCGCGCACGTCGTCTCCGAAGGCGACAGCCTGCACTCGATCGCCTTCCGCGAGTACGACGACCCCGCGCTCTGGCGCGGGCTTGCCGACCTGAACGGCATCGACGACCCGATGCGCCTGCGCGCCGGCCAGCGATTGATCGTGCCGCCCTTCGAGCAGGCAGCCGCGCGGAGCTGATCGTGTCGAGCAACGTCGTCAAGCCTCGCATCGAGATCGCCGACTCCCCGATCGACCCTGCGATCGACCTGCTGATCGAGCAGATCGTCGTCGACGACTCGCGCACGCTGCCCGACATGTTCACGCTGCGGTTCCGCGATCCCGACCACACGGTGCTCGAGAAGGCCGGGCTCAAGATCGGGACCAAGGTGCGGATCTTCGGGGGCCGTGTCGGCGGCGCCGCCACGATCCTGCTGATCTACGGCGAGGTCACCGCGCTCGAGGCCGAGATCGACGAGACGGGCACGCACCTCGTCGTGCGGGGCTACGACGTCTCGCACCGGCTGCAGCGCGGCGTGCACACGCAGACGTTCGTCGACACGTCGGAGGGCGAGATCGTCCGCCGCGTCGCGCAGGCGGCCGGGCTCGAGCTGGGCGAGATCGAGGATCCGCCGACGACGCAGCCGTTCGTGTCGCAGGCGAACCAGACCGACTACGACTTCCTGCGCGCCCGCGCGCGCGAGGTCGGCTTCGATCTCGCAGTGCGCGGCAACAAGCTGTACTTCCAGCCGCCGGTCGACTCGTCCACCGCTCCGGCGGTCGGCACGCTGCAGACGGCCGACTCGCTGACGCTCACGTTCGGCGCCAACCTGAACTCGTTCTCGCCGCGCATCACCGCCGCGGAGCAGGTGACGGAGGTCGAGGTGCGCGGCTGGGACCCGGACCAGCAGCAGGCAGTGACGGCAACCGCCAAGGCGTCCACGACGAGCGTCGACGTCGCGAACGGCGACCTCTCGCCGGCCTCCGTCGCGACGCTGTTCGGCGCAGACTCGAGGTTCGTGGTCGGGGATCGTCCGCTGCGCAACGACAGCGACGTCCAGCACGTGGCGAACGCGGTCGCAGAGCAGATCGGCTCGGCGTTCGCCGAGGCCGAGGGCATCGCGGTCGGCGATCCGCTGCTGCGCGCGGGGGCGGCTGTCAGCGTCGCCGGCGTCGGCCATCCGTTCGAGGGGAAGTACACGATCACCGCCTCGCGCCACGTGATCGGCGCGGGCGGCTACCGCACGTACTTCAGCGTGTCCGGCCGCCAGGAGCGCTCGCTGCTCGGGCTCGCGAGCATCGGCGAGACATCCGGCGACGACTCGGCGGGCGGGGCGCCGATCTACGGCGTCGTGATCGCCACCGTCACCGGGACCGACGATCCGCAGAACCAGGGGCGCGTGAAGCTCCGCTTCCCGTGGCTGTCCAACGACTACCAGTCGGACTGGGCGCGGATCGTCGCACCCGGTGCCGGCGAGGACCGGGGAATCGCGTTCATCCCCGAGCTCGACGACGAGGTGCTCGTCGCGTTCGAGCGCGGCGACGTGCGTAGCCCGTTCGTCCTCGGCGGTCTCTGGAACGGCATGTTCGCGCCGCCGCAGGCGAGCCAGCTGCGGGACGGCGGCAGCATCGTCGAGCGGGTGGTGCAGTCGCGCCTCGGGCACCGCCTCACGCTCTCCGACGTCGACGGGAAAGACGGCGTCGCGATGCTGTCGAAGGACGAGTCATACGGCGTCAGCGTGAAGGTGAGCGAGGCGACCGTCGAGCTGAAGACTCCCGGCTGCACCGTGGAGATGAAGGCCGACGGCAGCGTCACGGTCAAGGGTCAGACGATCAAGATCCAGGGGACGAGCATCTCGCTCGAGGCCGACGGCCAGCTCGAGCTCAAGGCTCCCACGATCTCGATCTCCGCCGATGGCGCGCTGACCGTTTCCTCGAACGGTCCGGCGGCCATCAAGGGCATGCCACTGGCGCTCAACTGATGGGAGCGAACGCAGCACTCATGGGTGATCAGATCGTCGCGATGTGCCCGATCCACCAGCTCATCGGGCCGCTCGGCGTGCCGGTGCCCGACACCGGGACTGCCGTTCGCTGCGCCGCTGACGATCGGGTGCTCGATGACGACGACGATCAATGGCAAGCCGATCGCGCTGGTGGGCGCGACGGGCATGAACACCCCGCCGCACATCGGGCTGCATGCGAGCGACCCCTTCATGGTGCCGCTGACGCAGATCGGCACCGTCGTCGCGAGCCCCGCGCTCACGCTCGTCGAGGGCCGGCCGGTCGCCACCACCGGCGCGAGCTGCACCGTCTGCAACAACGCCCCGGGCACGCTGGTCGGGTCGTCCAACGTGCTCGTCGGATGAGGAGAACGCGATGAGTGAGGAGTTCATCGGGAAGGGCATCGCGTTTCCGCTGCGCATCGACGCGACCGGTGGTCTCGCCGTGGTGGAGCGCGAGCGCGAGATCGAGGAGGCGATCCGCCTGATCCTGGCGACGTCGGAGGGCGAGCGCCCGATGCGGCCCGACTTCGGCTGCCGCATCCACGACTACATCTTCGCCTCGCCCGATCCCGCGACGGGCGACCGCATCGCCTACGAGGTGCGCGCGTCGCTGCGCCGCTGGGAGCCGCGGATCGACGTGCACTCGGTCGAGGTCAGCCCGGATCCGGGCGAGGCATCGACCCTCTTCATCGACATCTCGTACTCGATCCGCGGAACGAACGACCCGCGGAACCTCGTGTTCCCGTTCTACACGATCCCCGACGAGCGCCCGGTCAGCGGCCTGCCCGCGCCGGAGCGCGTGCCGTTCGGTCTACCCGCCCCTGTCCCGAGCCTTCCCACGAGAGCCTCGACATGACGCTTCCTGCTCCCAACCTCGACGACCGCCGCTTCCAGGAGCTCGTCGACGACGCGAAGCGCCTCGTGCAGCAACGCTGCCCCGGCTGGACGGATCACAACGTCCACGACCCGGGCGTGACGCTGATCGAGACGTTCGCGTACATGACCGACCAGCTGCTCTACCGGCTCAACCGGGTGCCGGAGCGGGTCTACATCAAGTTCCTCGACCTGATCGGCGTGCGTCTCTTCCCGCCCACCGCCGCGCGCGTCGGAGTGACGTTCTGGCTCTCCGGCCCGCTGCCGGAGGACGTCGTCGTCTCGGCGAACACCGAGGTCGCGACCCCGCGTGCGAGTGGCAGCGAGTCGGTGTCGTTCACGACGACCGACGAGCTGCGCATCGTCTCGGCGACGCGCTCGCGCGTCGCCTCGTCGATCACCGAGGGCGAGGAGCGCGATCACACCGACACGCTCGCCGGCTCGAACCCCGCGGGCTTCTACCCGTTCGATCAGGTGCCGAAGCCGGGCGACAGCATGCTCGTCGGTCTCACCGACGCGGTGCCGGCCTGTGTCGTGCGCCTGCGGCTCGACTGCGAGATCGAGGGCGTCGGCGTCGATCCCGAGGATCCCCCGCTCGTGTGGGAGGCGTGGACCCCGAACGGCTGGGCCATGTGCGACGTCGACTCGGATGGCACCGGCGGCCTCAACCGCGCCGGCGACATCGTGCTGCACGTGCCGAACACGCACGAGGCGTCGCTCGTGCTGAACCAGCGCGCGGGATGGCTGCGCTGTCGCGTGGTCGAGGCGTACGAGGGCCAGCCCGCCTACAGCTCGTCGCCGCGGATCCGCCGCTGCGACTCCGATACCGTCGGCGGGACGGTCGACGCCGTGCACGCCGAGACGATCGAGGGCGAGCTCCTCGGGCTGTCGGAGGGCGTGCCGGCACAGCGCTTCCCGACCGAGCGGAGCCCGATCGTGCCCGGCGATGGCCCGCGCGTGCTGGAGGTCGGTGGCCCGGACGGCTGGCAGGAGTGGAGCGAGGTCGTGCACTTCGCCGACTCGGGCCCTGGCGACGACCACTTCGTGCTCGACGCCGTGTCCGGCGCGGTGGAGCTCGGGCCGGCCGTCCGCGAGCGCGACGGCAGCCTCACGCAGCACGGCGCGGTTCCACCGAAGGGCTCGATGCTGCGCCTGCGCTCGTACCGCAGCGGCGGTGGCGCGGCAGGCAACGTCACACGTGGCGCGCTGACCGTGCTGAAGGCGTCGATCCCCTACGTGTCGCGGGTCGAGAACCGGCGGGCCGCACGCGGTGGCGTCGATCCGGAGGATCTCGAGAACGCCCGCGTGCGCGGCCCGATGCTGCTGCGCACCGGCAGTCGCGCGGTGACCGCGGAGGACTACGAGCACCTCGCGCAGGAGGCCGCGCCCGACGTCGCACGGGTCCGCTGCGTCTCGGCAGGCGAGGGCGCGGATGCCGGCGGCGTGCGGGTGCTCGTCGTTCCGGCCGTGCCCGAGGACGAGCACCTGCGGTTCGAGTCGCTGATCCCGCCCGAGTCGCTGGTGCGCACGATCGCCGAGCACCTCGACCGTCGGCGCGTGATCGGTGCGCGTGTCGTCGTCGAGCCGCCCGCCTACCAGGGCGTCACGATCGTCGCCAAGGTGCTGGCCGCGCCGACGGCCGACCCGAACCGCGTGCAGAGGGAGGCGCTCGAGGCGCTCTACCGCTTCTTCCACCCGGTCGTCGGGGGCGCCTCCGGCGACGGCTGGCCGTTCGGGCGGCAGGTGCATCAGGGCGAGGTGTACGCGGTGCTGCAGCGCATGCGCGGCGTCGAGCTCGTCGAGGACGTGCGGCTGTTCGCGGCCGACCCGGTCACCGGCGAGCGCGGGAAGCCGGCGTCGCGTATCGAGCTCGATCCGAACGCGCTCGTCTTCAGCTATGGCCACCAGGTCCTCGTCGAGGGCGCCGGCGGTCAGGCGCGGTAGCATGGGAGAGGTGAGCGGGGAGGCTGCCGAGTCGCGGCGGGGACTGGTGGAGGGCCTCGAGAGCCCTCATCCTCTCGCGCCCACGCTCCCGTCCGTCTACCAGGACGACGATCTGACGCTGCGCCTCGTCGAGGCGTTCGACGAGGTGCTGGCTCCGGTCCTCGTGACGCTCGACAGCCTGCACGCGTACGTCGATCCCGCGCTCTGTCCCGACGACTTCCTCGACTGGCTCGCCGGCTGGATCGGCCTCGTCCCCGACGAGAACTGGACGCTCGAGCGACGGCGCGCGCTCGCGGCGCGTGCCGTGCCCGTCTACCGGCTCCGCGGCACGGTGGCGGGACTGGTCGGACACGTCGAGCTGCTGTTCGGCAAGCGCCCCGAGGTGATCGACTCGGGCGGCGTCGCATGGTCGATCACGCCGGGCGCCGATCTGCCCGGCTCGCCCGATCCGCACGTGACCGTGAAGGTCGGCGTGCCGCGTGACGTGCGGGTCGACTTCGAGCGGCTGCAGGCCCTGATCGCTGCCGAGACGCCCGCCCATGTGATCGCCGAGCTCGAGGTGACGGGCGCGTGATCGTCTGCAAGGACTGCGGCCACAAGAACCAGAACCAGACGACGTTCTGCGAGGCCTGCGGCACGTTCCTCGAGTGGGCGGGCGAGTCGGTGCTGACGGGCCAGCACCAGGCGATTCCGGCACCCGACGTGCCGGTCGAGACCGCCCCGCCTGCGGCCGACCCCGTGCCCGCTCCACCGCCGCCGCCGGCCGCCGAGGTGGCAGCGCCACCGCCGCCGATCCCTGCCGCAGCACCTGCGGCTGAACCGCCGCCCGCAGCCGCGCCCGCGGGCGCGACGGGTGCGGCGTTCCAGGCGCAACGCCTTCCGGTGATCGCGGCTCCCGACGCCGCGCCGCCCGCCGAGCAGCCGCCCGCCACCCAGCCGCCGGCCGAGCCACCACCGCCCCCGCCTGCCGCCGAGGCGCCTCCCGAGGAGCCGAAGGCGCCGGCCGCTGCGCGACCCGGGACCCAGGTGCTGCGCGCGATGCGCATGAAGGCCCGTCCACCGGCGCCCCCGCCGCCGGCCGCGCCCGCAGGCCCGGCGGCGCGCCCGCCGGCCGAGGAGCACGAGCGCCGACCGCCGAAGCCGCCGTCGGTCGAGCCTCCGCGCCCGCAGGGAAATCCCGGCGACATCTTCTGCTCCTCGTGCGGCACGCCGAACGACCCGACGCGGCACTACTGCCGCAGCTGCGGAACGCAGCTCGCGAGCGTCGCGGCCGCCGCGCCCGTCGCCCAGGCGACGCGCGTGCCGTGGTGGCGACGGATCTTCGGCGGGGGCAAGACACAGACGGCTTCTCTGCCGGCGGGGACCCGCCCCGCGGCCACGGGCAAGCGGGGAGGCGCCGGTCGCGCTGCCATGGGAGCCGGTGGCGGCGCGGTCAACTCGGTGGCCCACGTCGGGCGCCGCTTCTTCCAGGTGGTCGCGATCCTGGGCGCACTCGGCATCGCGGTCGTCGCGATCGGCCCGTGGCGCTCGGAGGCGAGGTCGCACGTGAACGGCTGGTTCAACGACGTGCGCCGGGTCATTCAGCCGCGCTACGTGAAGGTGACACCGACGAAGATCTCGGCGAGCTCGAGCCTCAAGAACAACCCGCCGCAGAACGCGTTCGACGGCATCATCGAGACGTTCTGGGCCGAGGGCGCGCACGGCGACGGGACCGGGCAGTCGATCACGGCGACGTTCGCGAAGCCGACCGACATTGCTCAGATCGGGCTCACCCTCGGCGACCAGACGAAGCCGCAGCTGTTCGCGACGCGCCCCGTACCGAAGACGCTGGCGCTGGTCTTCTACGACGCGAACGGCGCCGTGGTGAAGCGCGAGACGGTCTCGCTCGAGCAGACGCCGAAGTTCCAGAAGCGCGACGCGAGCGCCAGCGGCGTCACGCGCGTCGTGATCAGGATCGGCTCGACCTATCCGCCCGTGAAGGGCAAACGCAGCTCGGCGTCGATCGCCGAGGTCGAGCTCTTCACGAAGGACTGACCCGAGCCGTCGCGGGCTGCTCGAGCGTGCCGAGCAGCCGCTCGTACTCGCGCCGCGCCTGCACCGCCGCGGCGAGGTCGCCCGCCTCCTCGCGCGCCGACACGAGCAGGCGCCACAGCGCGTCGCGGTGCCGGTCGCAGTCGAGCCCTCGCTCGCAGGCCGCGACGGCTGCCGCGGCCTCGCCGCGCTCGAGCAACGAGCGCGCGAGCGACTCGGCCGCCGAGCTCACCTGCGTGCGTCTTCGCTCGCGCTCGTCGACCACCCAGTCGGCCGGTCCGTCCTCGGGCAGCAGATCGCCGGCGCCGCCGACATCGAGCACGCGTTGCCACGCCCCCTCGGCGGCGGCGAGGTCGCCCTCCGCGCGGAAGCGGCGAGCGGCGACGAGCGCCTCGTCGAGCTCCGCGAGGTCGAGCTCGACATCGGGTGGCAACGCGAGGCGATATGCCTCGTCCTCCCGCACGACGTCGAGTGGCGCGGGCAGGGCGGCGCGCAACGCCGAGATCGCGACCTGCAGCGTGCGCCGTCCGCTGTCGGCGCTCGCGCCGGGCCAGAGCTGCTCCTGCAGGACCTCGCGATGCACGGGACGCCCGCCGTGCAGCGCGAGCGCGCGCAGCAGCTGGCGCGCGCGGGGTCGCACCGCCGACAGGTCGACCGGGCTGCGCTCGACCGTCAGGACGAACGCGCCGAGGCAGCGGAGCGCGACGCGCGGGCCGACCGACTGCGTCTGGGAGCCGGGAAGCGCGAGCCCGCACTCGTCGGCGGTGTCGGAGGCGAGCGCGAGGTACTCGGCGCGACGCGCCGGCTCGAGGGCCGCGAGCGCGAGGTAGGTGTAGGCGAGCGGTGCGCGGGTTCCCGCCGCGCGGGCGGTGCGCTCGGCGACGTGCGCGGCCCCGCGTGCCTCGGGATCGCTGGTTCGTGACAGCGCGAGCGCGAGGAGGCCGCGCGCCCACGCCTCGAGCACGTTCGCGCCCACCCCGTGGAACGCGGCGACCGACTCCTCGAGCATCGGGACGGCCTCGTCGTTCGCGCCGTAGGCGAGCGCGTGGCCGAGGGCGAGCCCCGCGAGCGCGCAGCCCCAGCGATCGCCCTCGCGTCGAGATGCGGCAAGCGCGGAGGCAGCCTCGCGGCGCAGCCCGGGGTCGCCGATCGTCCTGACGGCGCGCGCGAGCCGGGCCAGCCATGCCTGGCCGAGGCGATCCGCGAGCTCGGCGGCGTCGCTCGCTGCCGTGAGCCCTTCCTCCGCACGGCCGGAGAGCAGCAGGGCAGCCGCGACTCCCGTCGCCGCGACGGCCTCGAGCATCGGCGGCACGTCCGTCGCGCCGCGGGCGTCCTCGAGCCGCACGGCGGCCTCGCGCAGCCGGCCGGCCAGCAGCAGACCCAGTCCGGCGGCGCACTCGCGCTCTGCTCCGTCGAGCAGGTCTGTCCGCGCCGCGTTGGCGGGATCCCGCAGCGTCGCTGCGCGCACGATGCCTGCGACGTCGCTCCCCGCGGGCACCAGCGGATCGAGGAAGCGCACGAGCGCCTGTCGCTCGCGGCGGGCGAGGTCGGCGCCCGACGGTGTGCCGAACGCGGCCTCGGCCTCGCTGTAGGCGGCGACCGCTGCATCGAGTCGGCCGGCCGAGCGCTCGCGGCGCGCGACGGCAAGCAGGAGCCACGGGTCGTCCAGGCGAAGCGACGCCGGCAGCAGGTCGAGCCAGCCATCGCCGATCGTCAGCAGTCGCTCGCCCTCGCGAGCAGCGAGGCGCGCGACCGACTCCCAGTCCTCGGCACGGCACTGGGCACGGATCGCGTCGGCAAGCGCGCCCCGGCTCTCGAGCAGGGCGCCGGCCCGCCGGAAGCGTTCGCGGGCGGCCACCTCGCCGATCCGCTCGACCAGCTCGAGCTCGAGGTGGCGGCGCAGCACCTCGTGGTAGCGATAGGTCGCACCGCGCTCGTCGACCGCACGCGTGAAGACCTGTCGCTCGGCGAGCGCGGCGAGCCGCGCCTGCGAGCCGGTCGTCCCGAGCAGCTCGTCGCACAGGGGTCCGGTCAGCTCCCCGAGCACGCAGGTCTCGAGCAGGAAGTCGGAGAGGTCGGGCTCGAGGTCGGCCAGGACGTTCCGCGCGAGGTACTCGCTCGCGAGCGCGAAGTGCGTGCCGAGGCTCGCCAGCAGGCGCCGCCGTTCGGCGGGCGAGCGGCCACGGCATGCCAGGTGGAACAGCTGAAGCCCGGCCGCCCAGCCCTCGGTGCGGCGGGCCAGCACGGCGAGATCGCCAGGAGGCAGGGGCTCGCCGTACACGTCGCGGAACAGCTCCTCGACCTCCCACGAGCGGAACCGCAGGTCGTCGGAGCCGAGCTCGAGCAGGCTGCCCGCGACGAGAAGCCTGGAGAGGTTGATGTCGGGGCGACGGCGCGTTGCCGCGAGGATCCGCACGCCGGCCGGAAGGTGCTCGACGAGCCGCTCGAGCTCGTTCTCGGCGGCGGTTGCGAGCAGCGCGTGCAGGTCGTCGATGCACAGCACGAGCGGCTCGGCGAGCTCGTCGAGCGCGATACACGCATCGTCGGCCGACCGCCACTCGCCCGCGGGCAGTGCTCCGATGGCAAGCTCGCACGCCGCGCGAAGGCCCGCGAGGAAGCGGGCGGGCGTGGCGTCGGACGGCTCGGCCGCGTACCAGGCGCTCGCACACCCGGCGTCTGCCGCGAGCTGGGCGAGCAGCGTCGTCTTCCCGGCACCCGCCGGCGCGACGACGAGCGTCAGCCGGTGCTCGTCACCCGCCTCGCACAGCGCTGCCAGACGCCCTCGTCTGAGCGCCTGTGGTCGCGGCGCGCGTGCGCGCCAGCGTGCTGGCGGGTCTCCCTCTTTCATCAGAAGCCTTCAGGAGAATCTGACAATACCTGTCGAGAAGCTCCGATGGGAGGAGAACCGTTCCGTCAGGCCGTGTAGACCTCGTCGATCACGCTGCTCGGGTCCCCGTCAGCCCTCCAGACCACGGGGAAGAACGCCTCGTCGAGCTCGCGCTCGCCGGGTCGCCGGTAGCGGCTGTACAGGGGATGCGGCGCGCCGTCGTCGCTCCACACGGTCTCGGTCGTGACGAGGTGCGAGATGATCGAGCGGCGCTCGGCGTCGGCGCGCTCGTTGGGCGGCGAGCCGTGCCACGTCCAGCCGTCGTGGAACGCGGCCCCGCCGGCGGGAACCTCGATCGGCACCGCCTCGACCTCGGTGCCGTCGGGCACGACCTCGCGGAGGTAGCCGAGCCAGTCGTCGGGGGCGTGGAACTGGCCGCCGGGGGGCGCCGCCGGCCAGCGGTGCGAGCCGCGCACGTAGTAGATCGTGCCCGTGTCGGCCGCCGTGTCGTCGAGCGCGATCCAGCACGTCGTCATGTTCTTCGGCGAGAGCCAGCCCGTGTACGCGGCATCCTGGTGGGCGAGCAGCGCCTTGCCGGACGGGGGCTTCCAGATCGCGTTGTCCTGCAGGATCCGCATGCCCGGCGCCCCTGCCAGCGCCGCCGCGAACGCGCCGTTCCGCCGCGAGAGCGTCGTGCGAGCGAGCGTGCGATCGGCCTTCCAGACGTTGCAGAGCTGCCGCGTCCGGTCGGGTGGCGTGACGCCCGGGGTGTAGTTCACCTCGTCGGGCGAGAGTCCCGTCTCCCACTCGTGCGCGAACGCGCGCTCGAAGTGCGCGCGCACCGCCGAGAGCTCATCGGGGGGCATGAACTGCGGGACGACGAGGAAGCCGTCGCGCCGGTAGGCCTCGATCTGCTCGGGGGTGGGCAGCGCAGAGGCGCTCACTGCTGCAGGAAGGGGACTCATGGCTGAGCGACCACCAGACGGTTCGCACGGTTGACCACCATGCAGATCGAGACACGACAACTTTCGCCCAAACACTCTAACATCTAGAGCATATGGCGCTGGAGCTCGTTCCTCCGCTCGCCCCCGCACCCCTCGCGATCGAGGTCGCGCTCGGCCCCGCGCGCCCCGAGGGCGCAGTCGAGCAGATCGTCCGCCGCATCGGCGAGGCGATCGGCGCGGGCATCCTCGAGCCCGGGGCGCAGCTGCCTCCCGAGGCCGAGCTCGCCGCGCGATTGGAGGTCGCTCCGATGACGCTGCGCCAGGCGCTCGCGGTGCTGCGCTCGGCCGGTTTCATCGAGACCCGACGGGGCCGCGGTGGCGGGAGCTTCGTGCGGGCGGTGACGCTGCCGCGACCCGCATCCGGCCCGTCAGCCGCCGCGCTGCGCGATCTGACGGACTGGCGCGCGGCCGTCTCGGGCGCCGCGGCCGAGCTCGCGGCCGAGCGCGCGCCTGCCAGCGAGCGTGAGGCGCTGCGCCTCGCGGCCGCGGTCGTCGAGTCGGTCGTCGACGACGCGGCGGCCTATCGGCGCGCCGACGCGCGGCTGCACGTGGCGATCGCGGAGGCCGCCGGCAGCCGCCGTCTCGTCGCGGCCGAGACGCAGCTCCAGGCAGAGCTCGGGGAGGTCCTGGCGCTCGTGCCCGGCCCGGAGCTCGCTCGTGCGATGTCCCAGGCCGGGCACGCGCCGATCATCGAGGCGATCTCGTCCGGGCTCCCGGGAGACGCGCGCGCCGCGGCGGAGCGTCACGCCGAGTCGACCCACGACTGGGTCGTGGGCCTCCTGCTCGGTCGCCTCGGCTGATCCCCGACGCTCAGTCGCCGCCTTCGTCGCCGGTGATCATGTCGGCGAGCTGACGACGCAGCCGCTCGAGCTCGTCGGTGTGCGCGTCGATCTCGGCGTGGCTCGCACCGCGATCGACGAGCAGGTCGCGGACCAGTGCAAGCCCTCGGATGTGAAGCAGCAGGTCGTCGACCTCGGGTGCGAGCAACACGGTGGCGTCGTCGGTGTGATGAAGGGTGGTCATCAGGCTGCCTCCTCGATGAGTTCGTTGGAGTTCACGGCAACTGGCTCGACCTCGGCCTCGGCGCGCGCGACCGGTGCGATGAAGCACACCGTCACGAGCGCTGCCAGCAGGGTGAGCCCGGTCAGGACATCGAACGCAACCCGGAACCCGTGAGTGAGATCGCTCGCCGCGACCGCGGCGGTGATCGCCCCATGGCCCGTGTAGGCGGCCGCGATCGTGCTGACCGTGGCCAGGCCGACGGCGCCGCCGATCTGCCGGCTCGTGTTGATCAGTCCCGACGCGATCCCTGCGTCGGCACGGTCAACGCCGGTGAGACCCGCGATCGTCATCGGCACGAACACGAGCGCCAGGCCGAGTCCGCTGATCAGGTAGGACGGGAACAGGCTCCAGAAGTAGTCGCCGTCCGTCGGAAGTCGCGTCAGCAGCGTCAACGCGATCGCGGTGAGCACGAGTCCCGCCGTGAGCACGCGGCGCACGCCGAGCCGGGTCACCAGCATCTGGGCGACGTTCGAGAACACGATGATCGCGAGCGTGGTCGTCACGAACGCGACCCCGGTCTGGATCGCCGTGTAGTGGAGCACCTGCTGCATGTACAGCGTGAGCAGGAAGAACTGCGAGAACACCACGGTTCCGACCAGCACCGCGATGACGTTCGCGGCGGCGAGCGTGTGGAGCCGGAAGATGCGCAGCGGCAGGAGCGGCGCGGGCGAGCGCAGCTCGATCGCGATGAACGCAGCCATCAGCACCGCAGATGCGCCGAGCAGGCTCAGCGTCAGGCCGTTGCTCCAGCCGGACTGGGCCGTGCGGGTGAGGGCGTAGACGAGGATCATCAGGCTCGCGGTGACGGACGTCGCGCCGGCGACGTCGAAGTGCCGGTGGTCGAGCGTCGAGCGGCTCTCACGCAGCAGCCATGGCGTGACGGCGAAGACCGCCGCGCCGACCGGCACGTTGATGAAGAAGACCCACGACCAGGAGAGGTAGGACGTGAGGACGCCGCCGACGAGGACGCCGGCAGCGCCGCCGCTGCCCGAGGCCGCGCCCCAGACGCCGAGCGCCATGTTCCGCTCTCGCCCCTCGCTGAACGTCGTGATGAGGATCGAGAGGGCGGCGGGCGCCATCAGCGCTCCGCCCATCCCCTGGATGGCGCGGAACGCGATCAGCGAGTTCTCCGACCACGAGAGGCCGCAGGCCAGCGAGCTCGCCGTGAACAACGCGAGCCCGGCCATGAAGATCCGGCGACGGCCGAGGAGGTCGCCCAGACGGCCGCCGAGCAGCAGCAGGCCACCGAAGAAGATCGCGTAGGCGGTGATCACCCACTGCAGGCTCGACTCGGAAAAATGGAGATCGGTCTTGATCGACGGCAGCGCGACGTTCACGATGGCGACATCGAGAACGACCATGAACTGTGCGGTCACGATCACGGCGAGCGCGAGCCAACGCCGGGGGTCGGGTGCAGTCTTGAAGGGAGTGTCTACCATGATGGCCTCGCTTAATCGTTGTAGACTGCCACGATAGCATCGACTTACAATGGTGTCGAGCTACACTTCTTCGCAATGAGCACCAAAGAAACGCAATCAGTCGCCGCGACGTTTCGTCCGAGGCCCCCCAGGGAGCTCCGGACGAACACGTCGTTCCTGCTGAAGCGGCTCGGGTTCAAGCTCAAGGAGCGCTCGCTGCAGGCCTACGAGTCGACGGGCCTCAGCCCGTACGACCACGCGGTGCTCGCGCTGCTCGCCGAGGACCCGTGCGAGACGCAGGGGATGATCGCGGACGCGCTCGGCTACGACCGCAGCCACCTCGTCGGCCTGCTCGACGACCTCGAGGCGCGCGAGCTGGTCGAGCGGCGCCGCGACCCGGCCGATCGCCGGCGGCACCTCGTCCGGCTCACCGACGCCGGTCGCGAGGCGCTGACCCGCCTACGAGCGGTCGCGAAGGAGCTCGACGACGACTTCTTCGAGCCGCTCAGCGGCGAGGAGCGCGAGGCGCTGAACGCCCTCCTCACGCGCGTCGCGGTGCATCACGATCCCCGCTTCGGGCCGTAGCGCCTACGCGCTGACGCGCACGGTCTGCAGCATCGCGAGCACGCGGCGCTCGTTGACCGAAAGCGATGGTCCTCGCAGGCAGGCCTGCATCTGCACGGAGTTGCCCTTCGCGCCGACCGCGATCTGGGCCGTCACCGTCTCTCCCGCATGTAGGTAGGAGCACGCGCCGGGGCGCGCGATCAGGATCCGGCTCGGCCGCCCCGCGAGCGTGGTCGGTCGTCCGGGCTGCCCGGCGAGCCTCCAGCCCGGCATGCCGCTCCGCGTCCAGGTGACGAGGACGCCGCTCGGCTTCAGCACGGTCAGCGGGGTGGCGCACGCCGTGGTCGACCCCGTCCGCGCGCAGGGATCCTGCATCGGCTGTGTCGAGAGGTACGTCACGACCGTGGCGAAGGTCGAGCGCCAGCGCCAGCTCGAGGGAGATCGGCGCCAGGCCGTCGGGTACCTGAACGAGATGCCGTTCAGCGAGAGCGGCGCGGTCGGACCGGAAGGCGCGCCCGCCGCGAGTGCCGGCTCGGCTGAGCCGGCCAGCGCGGCGAGCGCGACTGCGATCCGGAGGGCGGTGCGGGCTCGCACGCCTTCAGGGTAGAGCGTCTACCCGAGGCCTCAGGCATTGCCTCCGGCCTCGGACTCGTCCTCGGCCAGGATCGCGTAGATCTTCCTGCGCGCCTCGGTCAGCACCTCGAGGGCGCGTGCGGACTGGCTCGGCGAGCCGGCGTGCGCGACCTGGTGGGTGGCGTGCATCAGCGCGCGGATCCCTTCCCGCAGGCGTCCGAGCTCCTCCGGCGTCTCGCGGGCGACGGCCTCCCAGGGTGCCGCGCCGGCCGGTCCGGCCTCGGCGAGTCGCTCGCGACCCGCGGCGGTGAGGTCGAACACGCGCTTGCCGTCGACCTCGGAGGCGCTCACGAGCCCCTCGTCCTCGAACAGCTGGAGCGTCGGGTAGATCGAGCCGGGGCTCGGGCGCCACAGACCGTTGCTGCGCGACTCGAGCTCCTGGATGATCTGGTAGCCGTGCATCGGCTGCTCGCCGAGCAGGGCGAGGATGGCGGCGCGCACGTCGCCGCGCCGGGCGCGGCCTCCGCGACGCGGACCGCCGGGGCCGAACCGTCCGCGGTGACGTCCGCGTCCGCGCCAGCCCTCGTCTTCCTCGTGGTGGTGGTGATGATGCGAATGCATCTGGTTCCTTTCGATCGTTCGTACCATATCGCGATATATCGTAATAGGTCTTACGCGAATGTCAAGCCGCGACCTCCTCGAGCTGTCTCAGCGGTAGCGGAGCGTCTGGCCGACGCCGGTGCGGCGCGCCTTCTGGAGCATCGCGTGGCCGAGCGCGATGTCGGACAGGCTGAGCCCGCGATGCCAGAGGACGATCGTCTCGTCCGGTCGCTCGCGGCCCGGGCGCGTGCCGGCAACCACCTCGCCGAGCTCGGCGTGCAGCGTGTCGCGCGTGAGCAGGCCCGCGTCGACGTGGGCGCGGAGTGAGCCGAACCGCCCGGTCGCACACTGGCCCCAGTCGTCGACCACGACCTTGTCCGCGATCTCGAGCAGCGACAGCTCGACGGCGCTCATCGTCCCGTAGGGGATGACCAGCGCACCCGGCTCGATCCAGGCCGTGCGCAGCAACGGCTCGGGCCGCTCGAGCCGCGAGGCCTCGACGACGATGTCGGCGCCTCGCACGCACGACTCCCAGTCGTCCGTGACGACGACGGGCGCGCGGACGACGCTTCGCAGCGTCTCCGCGAAGCGCTCGCGACTCTCGGGGCGGCGCGAGTGGACGCGTATCTCGTCGAGTGCGAAGAGCCGGTCGATCAGGCGCACGTTCCAGTACGCGGTGCCGCGCGCGCCGATGTGTCCGAGCACCTTCGCGTCGGGGCGGGCGAGATGGCGGGCGCCGATCGCCGTGACGGCGCCGGTGCGCATGTCGGTCAGCCCTGCCGCGTCGATCACAGCGACGGGCGCGCCCGTCGTCGGGTCGAACAGGCACAGGAGCCCGAGCTCCGACGGAAGCCCGCGCGTGTAGTTGTCGAGGTAGTCGCCGACGATCTTGACGCCCGCCAGCCCGAGCGGCGCGACGTAGCCGCGCAGGACGTTGAAGTGCCCGCGCAGCGCGGGATCGGGCTCGAGGTGGACGCGCGGCTCGATCGTCGTCTGGCCGCGTCCCTGCGCGCGCAGGGCGTCCTCGACGGCGGCGAGGATCTCGTCGTCCGCGAGCGCGAGCTCCTCGACCTCTGGCCCGCCGAGCCAGGTCAGCTCGAGCGGCGGGCCGGCGTCCTCCATCAACGCGTGCCGGCCTGGCCGAGCCCCGCCTCGCGCGCCCGCACGATCGCCTCGGCGCGGTCGGCGACCTGCAGCTTCGTGAAGATGTTCGAGACGTGGTTGCGGATCGTCTTCGGGCTCAGCACGAAGTGACGGGCGATCCACTGGTTGTTGCGGCCCTGGGCGATCAGCTCCAGCACCTCGCGCTCGCGGTCGGTCAGCTCGGGGAACGCCATCGCGGCCAGCTCCGGCCGCGGCGTCGTGAAGTAGTCCATGACGCGGCGCGCCACGTCGGGGCCGAAGATCGCCTCGCCGCTGCCCACCGCGCGGATCGCCCGCGTGATCTCGCCTGGCCCGGCGCCCTTCAGCAGGTAGCCGCGCGCGCCCGCGCGCATCGCCGCGAACACCGAGTCGTCGTCCTCGAACATCGTCAACACCAGCACGCCGACGTGCGGGCTGCGCGCGACGATCTGCCGCGTCGCCTCGATCCCGTTCAGCTCGGGCATCTGCAGATCCATCACCACGACGTCGGGCTGCAGCTCCTCGGCGAGCGAGACCGCCTCGGTCCCGTTCGTGGCCTCCCCGACGATCTCGACCATGTCGTCGGCGGCGAGCAGCGTGCGGAGCCCGCCGCGGAAGACGGGATGGTCGTCGGCGATCAGGGTGCGGACGGGATCCACTGGGCCTCCTCGTGGACGGGCAGACGGGCATGCACGCGGGTACCCCCGCCTGCCACGCTGGCGATCGTACAGGTGCCGCCGAGCTCGCTCGCGCGCTCGCGCATCGACGTCAGGCCGACGCCCGCGCGCAGCGTTCGCGGCAGACCCTCGCCGTCGTCGCGCACGTCGAGGTCGAGCGCGTCGTCGACCGAGAGCCTGACCTCGCAGCTCTTCGCGTTCCCGTGCCGGGCGGCGTTCGTGATCGCCTCGCTCGCGATCCGGTAGATGGCGACCTCGAGCGCGGCGGGCAGGTCGTCGAAGCGCTCGTCGGCGTCGATCGTGACGCTGAGGCTGCTGAAGCGCCGGCCCTGCTCGCGCAGCGCCGAGACGAGGCCGAGCTCGTCCAGCGCCGGCGGGCGCAGCTCGTAGACGAGCCTGCGGATGTCGGCGAGCGCCTGGCTCGTCTGGGCCTCCAGGGTCGCGTGGAGCTCCCGCAGCTCCTCGCCGTCGAGCGAGTCGGCGACGGAGAGCTGCATCGCGATCGCCGCGAGCGACGGGCCAAGCCCGTCGTGGAGGTCGCGTCGCAGTCGGCGGCGCTCCTCCTCGCGCGCGGTGATGAGCTGCTCGCGCGAGCGCTGGAGATCGGCGTGCAGCCGCACTGCCTGCACCGCGGGGCCCGCCTGGCGCGCAAGCAGCTCGAGCACGCGGCGGTCGGCCGGTGAGAGCTCCTCCCCGGCCCTGCGTGGCGACAGCACGAGGCGGCCGACCGTCTCGCCCTGGGCGACGAGCGGAATCTCGAGCGGCGCACCGCGCGGCGTTCCGACGTGCGCTCCCGGTGCGAACCCGGTCGGCGTCGCGAGCTCGACGGCGGCGTACGGGAGCCGCAACGCGCGCGACACGGCGTCGACGAGCGTCGGCAGCACGGCGTCGGGCCCGAGCGTCGCCTCGAGACGGTGGCCGAGCTCGGCGACCGCGCTCGCCGGTTCGTCGCGCGCCCCGTACAGGAACCGGTTGACGCCTCGCTGGAGGCGATTGCGCAGGGGCGCCGCAGCCAGCGCACACACGGCGGCCGCCGCGGCGGAGACGAGCCTCCCCTGGCTCGACCCGATCGCGCCGACGCCGAACACGAGCGCGGCGTAGGCGCCGACGATGCACGCGCTCAACGCCCCGTACACGAGCGTGCGGTTGAGGACGACCTCGACGTCGTACAGCTTGTGGCGGACCATCGCGATCCCGGCCACCAGGGGCAGCGCGATCGCTCCCGCTCCGCTGATCGCGAAGAGTCCATCGCCGAGGTCCGGCGAGAACGCGTACACGGCGATCGCCGCGAGGAAGAAGAACGCCGTCAGGATCGCGGTGAGCACGTACCAGTTCAGCTGCAGGCGCTCCAGGCCCGACGCGCGCCGGTACCGGACGACGAGCGAGACGACCGAGAGCACCAGGACGATCGCGTAGGCCGCGATCACCGGTGCGGTCGCCCACTGGGGCAGAAGGGCGGCGGGGTTCGCAACGCCCTTGTAGCTGTCGAGCGTGTCGCCCGAGATGGGCTGGATGATCGAGCCGACGACGATCGTCCCGATCGACCAGTGGAGCAGCCGCCGGAAGCGGGGCGTCGCCGGGTGCCCGTCCGGGAACAGCTGCAGCTGCAGCAGGTACAGCCCGCCGAACGCCGGGTTGAGAAGCCATGTCGAGACCCAGGCGACCCACTGCGCGCCTTGCGTGCCGTCGGCGAGCATCGACTGCGCGAGGTAGCCCAGCATCACCTGGGCACCGGCCGAGCAGGCGAAGTAGAGGATCAACCAGCCGATCGCGTTCCTCGGCTGGCGCGAGATGATCACGACGGCGAGCGGTCCGAGCGCCATCGCGAGCGGCAGCAGCACGAAGACGGTCCAGCTCGGCGACGGCCCCGCGTGGATGTGCGTGAACAGCGAGATCACGACCGCGGCGCCGAGCGAGACCGTCGAGAAGATCGCGAGCACGAGCGCGATGCGTGTGGGGCGAGAGCTCACGACCGTATGGTGCGCTCGTTCCGGGCCCGGTGTCATGGGACCAGTGTCCCGATCTGGCCGGGAGGTCGTGCACCATGCCGCCCGTGAGCGAGCACGCGCTGAGTGGGGAGGCACGCCAGCCGGCGCTGCGCGGCGACGACGAGCGGGTCTCGTCCCTCGAGCTGTTCTTCGATCTGGTCTTCGTGCTGGCGATCACCCAGTGCACCGCGCTGATGGCGCACGACACGACGTGGGGCGGCCTCGGCAAGGGACTGCTCGTGCTTGGCGTCCTGTGGTGGGCGTGGGGTGGCTACGCCTGGCTGACCAGCGTCGTCGATCCGGAGGACACGCTCGTCCGGGTGGTGATCATCGCGTCGATGGCGGCGCTCCTCGTCGTGGCGCTGTCCGTGCCCCAGGCCTTCGGCGACACGGCGCTGCTGTTCGCGTGTGCCTACACGGCGGTGCGGATCCTGCACATCGCGCTGTTCCTCCTCTCGAGCCGCAACGACCCGGCGCTGCGCTCGTCGGTCTGGGGGCTCGCCGCCAGCACGGCGATCGCCGCCGTGCTGCTCGTCGCGGCCTCGTTCGCGAGCAGCGTGCAGGAGCCGTTGTGGCTGCTCGCGCTCCTGCTCGACGCCGGAGGCCCGTTCTTCTTCGGAGCCGACGGCTGGCAGCTCGTGCCGGGCCACTTCGCCGAGCGGCACGGGCTGATCGTGCTCATCGCACTTGGCGAGTCGATCGTCGCGATCGGGGCCGGCAGCGCGCACGTCGTCGATGCCGGCGTCGTCGTCGCTGCCGTGATCGGCACGCTGGTCGTCGCGGCGCTGTGGTGGCTGTACTTCGACGTGGTCGCGCTCGTCGCCGCGCGCCGACTCTCGAACGCGCCGGCAGGCCGCGAGCGCAACACGATCGCGCGCGACTCGTTCTCGTACCTGCATTACCCGATGGTCGCGGGCATCATCCTCGTCGCGCTCGGACTCAAGAAGACGCTCGGCCACGTCAGTGCTCACCTCGACTCCGTGCCGGCGGCGGCGCTGCTCGGCGGCACCGCGCTCTACCTGCTCGCGCACCTCGCGTTCCGCTGGCGCAACGTCCACCGCTTCTCGGCGCAGCGGCTGATCGTCGCGATCGTGTGCGTCGCGCTCGTGCCGCTCGCGACTCGCATCCCGGCGCTCGCCACGCTCGCGATCCTCGCCGCGGTGCTGATCGTCCTGATCGCGTACGAGCGGGTGCGCTTCCACGAGCTGCGCCAGCGCCTGCTGCACCAGGTCACCGCGTAGCGACGCGGGCCCGGAGCGGTGGTGCCTCCGGGCCCGCGTTCCTGCGTCCGCCGCCCCTCAGTCGTGGGCGAGCGCGTCGAGCACGTCGAGCCGCGACGCCCGGCGTGCGGGCAGCGCACCGGCGAGGATGCCGGCGATCGTGCAGGCCGAGACGAGCGGGATGAGCTGCCCGACCGGG
Source organism: uncultured Actinomycetes bacterium (assembly GCA_963717155.1). GTDB lineage: Bacteria > Actinomycetota > Thermoleophilia > Gaiellales > JALYLC01. The sequence goes on along the minus strand of OY970326.1, from coordinate 3,673,220 downwards.
ATCGCGAACGTCAGCCCACCGGCCGCGTGCACGACGAGGGCCGCGACCGCGACGCCCAGGGCGACCCCGAGGACGCCACCGACGTACGCCGTCAGCACTCCCTCGTAGCGCACCGAGCGGCGCACCTGCCGGCGCGATGCGCCGATCGCGCGCATCAGACCGATCTCGCGCGTGCGCTCGAGGATCGAGAGCACGAGCGTGTTGACGATCCCGAAGAGCGAGATGATCAGGCTCAGGGCCAGCATCGCGTCGACCAGCGTCACGATGTTCTGGGAGTCCTGCGCGTTGGCGGCGCGGATCTCGTCGTGGTTCTGCACCTTGACGCCGTGGTGGTCGGCGATCCGCGTGCGGATCGCGGCCTCGGTGGCGGTCTTGCTGCTGCCCGACTTCAACCCGGCGAAGATCATCGAGTCGTCGGTGCTCTTGAACAGCGACTGCCAGCTCGACTCGCGGATCACGTAGCCCCGCAGGTAGAGCTCGTCGTCGTACGTGCCGCGTAGGCGGAACTTCGCCTGCCCGCCGGACGGTGTCTCGACCGAGAACGTCTGGCCGACCTGCAGGTGCTCGTCCTTCGCGATGTTGGCGGGCATCAGCGCGTCGTGCGCGCCGAGCTTCGCGAGCGTCGCATCCGAGCCCTGCTTCCACGTGAACCTGTAGCCCGAGAGCAGCGTCGACGGATCGACGCCGAAGGCCAGGTGGGCCTGTCCGCCGTTCACCCTGGTCACCTCTCGCGAGATGGCCGTGACGTTCGAGACGCCCGGGACACCCTTCACGCGCGCGGCGAGCGCACTGTCGAGGCTTCGCACCCTCCGCGTTCGCCTGCACGACGTACGCGGCGGTGACGTGCTTCGTCAGCTCGCCGTTGTTCGCGCTCGTGACGGCATGGGCGATGATCGCGATGAAGGCGACCACCGCGACGCCGATCATGAGCGCCGCCGACGTGGTGGCGGTGCGGCCGGGGTTCCGGCGCGCGTTCTCGCTCGCGAGCGTGCCGGGCAGGCCGGCGAAGCGCCGCAGCGGCGCTCCCGCGATCACGACGATCGGCCCGACGAGCCGGCTCGCCGACGCCGCCGTTCCCAGGATCAGGGCGAGCGAGCCGATCGCGATCAGCAGCAGCCGGGTGTTCGCGCTCGAGGGGTTGCCGAGCACGCCGTAGCCGAGCGCTGCTGCGGCGATGCCGAGCAGGACGAACGAGGCGACGAGCGAGCCCTTTCCGGGCTTGCGCTCGGCCCCGGCGCCCTCGCGCAGCGCCGTGGTCGGGCTGATGCGCGTCGCGCGGATCGCCGGAACGATGCTCGCGACGAGCGTGACCACGACCCCGAGCACGAGCCCGGGCACGAGCGGTGCCCGAGTCGACCACGAGCCCGACCTTGGGCAGCGTGGCGCCGACCGCCGCGAACAGCGCGAACAGGCCGGCGGCGACGCCGACGCCCGTCGCCACGCCGATCGCCGACGCGGTGACGCCGATGAGAGCCGCCTCCAGGACGACGCTCGAGAGCACCTGACGGCGCCCGGCGCCGAGCGTGCGCAGCAGTGCGAGCTCGCGGGTCCGCTGGGCGACCGTGATCGAGAACGTGTTGAAGATGACGAAGGCGCCGACGAGCATGGCGACCCCGCCGAACGCGAGCAGGATGTACTCGAAGACGTTGAGGAACGCGCCATCGCGGTCCTCGCTCGCCTTCCCGTCCGCCGCGGCGGTCTGGATGTCGAGCTTGACGGGAGCGTGGAGCCCCGCGGCCTTCAGGTTCTCGACGAGCCTGGACGGGCTGACGCCCTTGTCGGCCGCGATCTGGATGCGGTCGACCTGGCCGGTGCGCCCGAGAATCTCGCGCGCCGTCTTCGCGGTGACGATCGAGAAGGTCGCCCCGTCGGTGCCGAGGTGGTCGAACCGGATCAGTCCGACGACCCTGTACGTGTGGGTCGGGCGCTCGGTGGCGAGCCTGATCGTCCCGCCGATCGCCGTCTTCGCCTGGGTCGCCGACCACGTGTCGACCGCGATCTCGTCGGCGCCCGTCGGCATGCGCCCGGAGACGAGCCGAAGCGGGCTGAGCTCGGGGTCGTGGATGACCGACGAGACGAGAGCCGGAGGCCCGTTGCCTCCGATCTCGTTACCCGAGCGATCTATCAGTATCCCCTCGCCCTGCACGAGGCCTTCTGCATGAGCGACGCCCGGCACGGCGCGAACCTTCGCGACGAGCGATGCGGGCAGCGGGGGAGTTGCGGTTCCTACGTCGGAGTTGTTGTCACGGACGGTCAGGTGGCCGCTGATCACGGCCGCGGAGTTGCCATTGGCCTTGGTGTACCACTGGTGGAAGCCACTACGAACGGTGTGGCCCATCACGAGCGTGCCGGTGACCATCGCCGCGCCGAGCACGATCGCGAGCGCGGTGAGGGCGGTGCGGAGCTTGCGTGCGGCGAGGCCGCGGAGAACGATGGCGGTCATCGTGCGATCTCCTTCATTGCGTCGAGGATCTCGGCGGACGTGAGGTGGGAGTGCTCGGCGACCACGAGGCCGTCGGCGAGGAAGAGCACGCGATCGGCCTCGGCGGCCGCGCGGGCGTCGTGCGTGACCATCACCACGGCGCGACCGAAGTCGCTGGCCGCGTCGCGCAGGAGCTGCAGCACCTCGGCGGACGAGCGGGAGTCGAGGTTGCCGGTGGGCTCGTCGGCGAACACGACGGCCGGCTCGGTGACGAGCGCCCGGGCGACGGCGACGCGCTGCTGCTGACCGCCGGAGAGCTCGGCGGGCCGGTGGCGGCGCCGATCGGCGAGGCCGACACGATCGAGCAGGTTGAGGATGCGCGCCTGATCGGCCGAGCTGGTGCGACCGGCGAGCCGGATCGGCAGGGCGACGTTCTCCTCGGCCGTGAGGGTTGGGAGGAGGTTGAAGCCCTGGAAGACGAAGCCGATGCGGTCGCGCCGCAGGCGGGTCAGCGCCTTCTCGCCGAGCTTCGTGATGTCCTTGCCGGCGACCGTGACGATGCCGGCGGTCGGGCGGTCGAGACCGGCGAGCAGGTGCATGAGAGTCGACTTGCCAGAGCCCGACGGGCCCATGACGGCGACCATCTCGCCGGCTTCGATGTCGAGGTCGACGCCGCGCAGGGCGTCAACGGACGTTGCTCCCTGACCGTAACGGCGGGCCAGGCCAACGGCCGCGACGGCGGGCGCGATGCCCGGCTCCGCTGCGGCGTCGATGTTGATCGGATCGAGAACGGGCACTTCGGGACGCTCCTTGATGCGAGCGCCGGTGGCGGGGCTGCAACCGGTCGCAGCACCAATCCTGCTGGGGGGCATGTCCCGGGCACATGAGGCCCCGATCCCGTCCGTCCCGGGAGGTTGTGCCCTGCTGGCGTCCCGTGTGCGGGTCTAGGTTGCGGGCTCGGTGAGCCGCGCAGCGCTGAGCGCGAGCACGCGTGCGGTGGTCATCGCGGCGTCGGCGCCGTCCTCCGACGCGAACTGCCGCGCGCCCTCGTCGGTGTGGAACGACCAGCCCGCGCTCCGTCCGACGCCGATCAGGGCGGCCGGGACGCGCTGGGAGATGTTGCCGAAGTCGGTCGCGAACGGCAGGGGTGGCGGGTTTGGCTCGAAGCCGCGGCCGGCCGCCGCGAAGGCCTCTTTGACCGCATTGGTGACGTCTGGGTTGTTTCGGACGCCGCGATAGGTGACACCGGACGTCCAGGTGCCGTCGGGGACGGTCGCGCGGGCTGTCTTGCAGCGAGACTCGAGCTCGGCCTCGGTGTCGGCGAACACGAGCAGGTCGGCCTGGAGGGCGAGGCTTGTCCCGTCCTCGACGTCGCCGTCGAGCGTCGACGTTCTCGACCATCATGTCGAGCGCGTTGGCGGCGAGGATCGCCTGGGCCGCTCGGAGCGGCGGCTCGAGCTCGCCCGTGAGCGAGCGAGCTCCGAAGAGGTGGACGTGCTCGCGGCGCATCCAGCGGGACGCGAGCGAGACCGTGTCGATGAACTCGGGGTGCGAGTAGAGCGCGACGTCCATCTCGTTCCAGAGGCCGGTCTCGGCGGAGATGGCCTTGCCGCCGCCGCGCCGGACGGTGCCGGCGGCGTGGATCTCGTCGGCCGGGAGGCCGAAGACCACGACCTTGCCCGCGAGCTCGGTTCGGTGGTCGGCCAGTGCGAGGGCGGCGGCGACGACGGAGCCGGCGATCACGCCATGACCGCAGGAGTGGACGGGCTCGATGGCGCCATTGGGGCGGATCGTCGAGACAGCGTCGTACAGGCAGACGAGGCCGACGGCACGGCCGGGCTTCGCGCCCTGGACGGTGGCGGTGAAGGCCGTATCCATGCCGCCGACGCCTCGCGCGACGTCGAGGCCCTCGGCCGCGAGCTGGTCGGCGAGGAACTTCGAGCACTGGAACTCGCTGTGCCCGAGCTCCGGGTGGCCGTGGACGAACTCGATCGCGGCGCGCGCGTCGGGCTCGTGGGCGGCTACGGCGGCGAGGACGTCTGCGTCGGTGATCATCGTCGCGAAGGTAGCGGATTCGCGGCTCGCGGAGCGGGGGATCGGGCTGGGAGGCTGGGGTATCCTGGGACGCGGTTGCCGACGTAGCTCAGCTGGTAGAGCACATCACTCGTAATGATGGGGTCCGGGGTTCGAGTCCCCGCGTCGGCTTGCTCGGAGTGAGGAAGTCGCTGCAAAGGCAAAGGTTCTCGCGCGGCCGGCTCCGCGACGACAGCACAATCATTCATCGCGTGCCAGTGATGGGGTCCGGTACCCGCTATCGACACCACTAGTTGGCATTTGCAGGAAGTTTCGCCGGATCGGTCAAAAGCTGGGATCGTTACCGCGGCAACGCGCCGTGCAGATTGGCACACGGGTGGCACACGCAGTGGTTCTCCGTGGCGTCCTGTGGATCCTCGCTCGCGGGGTGAGCTCGTGGCGCATGTGTCGAGCGCGCGACACGCAGCGAGGCACGCTGACGCACCTCCGCGACGCAGATCGTGGAAGGTCACGAGGCGGCAGGAACACCCGCCCCGCCGGCCGACGACACGGCCTTCACTGGGGCTTGGAAGTCGGAGCCGCCGACAACGGTCGTCTCGAGTGCTTCCGAATCACCCAGCAGTCGCGCCGACGATGTCCATCGCGTACGAGCCGCACGCCAGGAAGGCCGGCAAAACGTCATCTCGCAGCTCACTCGGGCGCCAGTCCGATCGGCTTCGCCTTACGAGGCCAGCTGCCAGACGCTGACATCCGCGACTACTGGCTCTACGAGGGACTTGGAGCACCGATCTGGGTCCACCGTGACAACGAACGGGCTTCCGAACGCACGCTGGTATTCGTGCTGCGTTCACCTGAAAGCGGTGATAGGTACCGGCGTCCAGAACGGTCGTGCCGCGATGGGCCTGCGAGTTCACGGGGACGCCCTCAGTTGAGAAGATCTGGAAGACGGCGCCGCCATTCGTCCAGGTCAGCGCGGGCTCCTTGGTGATGCGGAGCGTCCCGAGGCTCTGGCCGCCGTTGCCAGAGAAAACGGCCTAGAACGGCACAGGCCTCAGCGGTTCATTGCGTCCTGTGCGATACGGAGCACTGTGCGCACGGGAGCGCTCGTCGCTCCGGTGCGGACTGCGAGATGGAAGGGAAGTAGGAGCGGTGGGTCGAGCGGTACGAATGCCGAACCGTCGAGCCGGTCTGGGAATGCGCTTCGGGCGTAGATGACGATGCCGAGGTGCTCGCGCACTGCTTGGAGGCCTAGGTCTGGATACGGGTCATTGCGCGTGCGCGGTGTGATGCCGAGATCGGTGAACGCCGAAAGAATGCGGTCAGTAAATCCGGCCGAGTCTTGGTTGGCAGAGACGAGAATTGTCTCGCCTGAGAGTTCGGCCATTGTGACGTGTGAGCGAAGGGCGAGCGGGTGGTCTGTCGGCAGGTGCAGGACCGCCGGCTCGTTGCGGAGTGGAGTCAACTGCAGGGCATCGCCGGGTGGCGGGGCACAAAAGGTGATCGCCAGGTCGAGGCGCCCCGTGGCGACGTCACGCAGGAGCGCCCCCGTTGTTTCCTCGCTGGTGTAGAGCATGATCGCTGGTGCTGCTGTTGCACAGGCGGCGAGTAGTTCGGGCGCGGGGCCGTAACGGGCGGTCGGCGAGAGCCCGAGACGCAGGCGGCCGGAAGTCGTCCCGGCACGACCCTGAACCTCGTCGCTGACCGCCTCGGCGTGCTCGAGCAGTTCCCGACCGCGCTGCAGCAGCAGTTCGCCCGCGGAGGTGATCGCGATGCGCCGCCCGGATCGCGCAAGCAACTGGACGCCAAGTTGCTCCTCGAGCTGGCGGATCGCAGCGCTCAACGACGGCTGGGAGATGTGTAGACGTTCCGCAGCGCGCGTGACGTTCCCTTCTTGGGCGACCGCGACGAAATAGCGGATCAGCCGCAGCTCCGGCGTCATAGGCACAACCTATCTGAGGTTAGGCACTGCGTCTTGGACAGCGGTGGCGTGCTCACCGACGCTTCGGCTCGTCGCCCACCCGCCATGCGAGGAGAAGACCTGCCCATGACCAGAAGCCGTAGTGAGCGAGAGATGTCGAGCTACGAGGCCGAGTCCGGCTGGCGAGCGCGCGGGATGGATCACGGAAACGATGCTTCGGATCGAAGGCGGCGTGCTCGCTGTCCGCAACGCGTTTCCGGTCGGGAAGACCGTCGAGTGGGTGGGTTGATGCCGGCGCGAACCGGCGAACTCCTTGACCCGCTGGCGGATGCGGGTATCCGCGAGGCCGGCGTAACGGTCGTCGCAACGCGCGACGCTGTCTGGGATGCCCGCGCCTATCTCGTCAGCTCCGAGAGCGACGCCGTCTTGATCGACGGCAACGGGAACCTCGCTCCACTCCTCCAGCACGCCGATGCCGAAGGGCTTCAGATCCACGCCGCCCTGCTCACGCATACACACGAAGATCACGTGGCCGGCATCCGCGAGCTGCGCTCGAACGGCATCGAGGTGCTCGCGCACGCCGCCGCGCCTGGGTGCTTCCACGATCGCGGCCTTGAGCCCGGCGAGCACATCCGCTTCGGGGCGCTGGAGCTCGACGCCATCGCTCTTCCGGGCCACGACGCCGCGCAGCTCGGCTACCGGGCAGGCGGCGTGATTGCTACAGGCGACTCGATTTACCGGCGGACGGTCGCCGGTCACTCCGAGCCGAGTGAAGTCTCGTTTGTGCGCCACATGCGAGGGATCCGCGACGGGATCCTCTCGCTTCACGCCGCGACCGGGATTCTTCCCGGTCACGGCCCTGCCACAACGGTGCAGATCGAAGCCGCCTCGAACCCGTTCGTGCGAGCCTTCACCGCGGTCGGAACGCTCCCTCCGCCGCGCGCCTGCCGAGTCGGCGGACCATTCGGCCTCTGGGAGGCCGAGCTTCTGCTGCTCGCGCCTGACTACGACGGGGGCCAGAAGGCCCTCGTGCGCTTCCCAACGATTGGTCGCTCGATCGTGCCGGGAAGCCAGATCTACACCGAGGGCGGCGAGCCGTGGCCGCACGAGTAACCTTGGCGCTTCCGCCTGTGGGGTTTCTTTATCCCGATTCGGGTCACGCGGCCGCGCGGTGGTGGTCGTGGATGAGTCCTCCGAGTCGGTCGTGACGTGCGATCGGCCCGGCTGCCTGTCGTGGTGGCGGGTCGGGTGCTTGGAGGCGCCGGCCGCGGTGAGGCCACTCGTGGTTGTAGTGCTTGAGGTACTCACCCGGGCCGTGCCGGCGGCGGACATCCGAATCGCGCTGGAGCGCTGGGCGGACTTCACGGAGCGGATGAACGCGCCCACGCGAACGCCACTCGTCAACCACACCCACTGCATGCTCTTGCTCTTGACCCGTTCTGCTTGACACGTGGTTTCTAGGCTGCCGTCGCCTGGGCGGCGCGGGTTTCGTGGTAGCGCGCTTCGTACTCGTCGGGGCTGAGGTCGTCGTTGGCGGAGTGCATGCGGTGGGGGCTGTAGAAGGCTTCGATGTCACCAAAGACACAGGTGAGCGAGGAGACGATTCCCATGAGGGCAATCGTGGTGACGGATGAGGCTGCGGGAACGGCCGGGATGACGCTGGTGGAGCGGCCCGCACCGTCGGCAGCGATTAACGACGTCATCGTTCAGATTCACGCGTCGGGATTCGTCCCGACTGAAATGGCGTGGCCCTCGACCTGGACCGATCGCCGCGACCATGATCGAACACCGTCAATCCCTGGGCACGAGCTTGCCGGAGTGGTCAGCGCCCTCGGGTACGGCACGACGGGACTGTCGGTGGGACAACGGGTGTTCGGCCTCGCGGACTGGCATCGCGACGGCACCCTGGCGGAGTATGTGGCGATCGAGGCACGCAACCTCGCGCCGCTGCCGGGCGACGTCGACTTCACGGTCGGCGCGAGCCTGCCAATCTCGGGCCTGACCGCGTGGCAGGGACTGTTCGAGCACGGCCGTCTTCGGGCGGGGCAGAGCGTCCTCGCGCACGGCGCGGCCGGCGCAGTCGGGTCGATGGTGACGCAGCTCGCACGTGAGTTCGGCGCGTACGTCATCGGCACGGGACGCGCCGCCGACCGCCAGAAGGCGCTCGACTTCGGCGCGCAGGAGTTCGTCGACCTCGAGAAGGACGCGCTGGAAGACGTCGGTGGCGTCGACCTGGTATTCGACGTCATCGGCGGGGACATCCAGAAGCGGTCCGCAAGCCTGATCCGGGCCGGAGGGACCCTCGTGACCGTCGTAGGGCCGCCCGAGGCGCGGCCCGCCGACGGCCTCGCAGTCGACTTCGTTGTCGAATCCGATCGTGCCCAACTGCGTGAGATCGTCCAGCGGGTCCGGGACGGACGACTGCGAACGAACATCGGCACCGTCGCGACCCTCGACGATGCCGTCGCCGCCCTCAACCCGACCGAACGACGCAACGGGAAGACGATCATCCGCATTCGTCCATAACGACTCGGAGACGGCAGTCCGCTCTCTGACGACCCGGCAGCGGCGACCGGCGCGAGCCAGCTGATTGCTCGACCACGTGCTTGCTGCAGTCGCAACGACGTCGGAGTACGCTCTGCGCGTCGGGCCTAGCCTTTGCCCGGCAGCCGGGAGACCCAACCCCTGTCTCCCCGGAAATCTGGAGGCGGTGCGCCATGGCCGACGACCACGCGACTCCTGCACGATGGGAGCGCTTCTCGACCGAAGCCCTCCAATGGATCGCGGATGAGGCCGAGAAGGACTCGCTGCCTGTCCTTGCCGCCGACGTGAGGGTGGAGCTCGAACGGCGGGATCACGAGGCCGCCGCGCTGCCGACTGTCGACGGCATCGAACGATGATGGCCGCCGTGGGAAATAGAGCGCCGCGCGCATGAGCGGCTTCGCGTCGACCTGTCGCCGTTGCGGCGCGTGCGAGCGGGTCTCGGGGTACGTGCTCAAGTCCATCGACGACCGTTATTCGCATCGGTGTACGAGATGCGGCGAGTCGTCGCCGCTTCGCGACTGGCACGCGCCGCCGACGGCCGCCGCTTCAACGCACGCTTCCTTCATGCCGCGCGGCGATGGCACACTCGGCCCGCCGGCGGAGGGACGCCCGACGGGCCGTGGGGCTCGCCGCACCGACCCGGCGCCGCGCGCCCCTGTAGGAAATACCCGGGTTGCCTGCTGAGTAAACGCTGGCATCGTAAGGAATCAGGCGAGTTCGTCGAGGGGTACGCTCCCGCGCGGTGCCTGAGATCGGAACGTGTCCGGTGTGTGGCCGGCGCATGACGCTGTACCTCGAGGCGAACGGTCGCCGCCTGGTGCTTCGGCTCCACAACGACGGGATCGAGACTGCGTGTTCAGGGTCGCGTTTGCCGCCGCTCGAAGGCTCCACGACCTACCAGGTCGGAGGGCGCAAGATCACCCAAGACGGCGACGCTTCGGACTGACCGACGCGCGGCGGCATCTCGAGACTCTCTGGTTCGGGTGCGAACGCGCGTTCGCTCGACTACGATCGTCGGATGCCTGATATGCGCGCCACGGACCGCTTGCTCGAGTTCATCGCTGAGCGTGCCGACGATGAGCGCGTAAAGGCGGCCGTGGCCGAGCTCCAGCGTCGCGGCGACACGCTCGTGCGAAGCCGTGACGTGCAAGCCGTCGCGACCGCGGCCTTCCGCTGGCTCGAGGAGTACCGCCGCATCGAACGTGGCGCCGATGACGGGCTCGCCCATCACACCTCCGTGATCGTGCCAGCGGAGTAGCCTTGCGCTTGGGACGCTAGCGGGCGTGGCTCGCGTCCGAGTCTTCTAACTGGGACTGGGTACTGCGCGTGGTCGGTGCGGCGGATCTGGGAGTTTTCGATCGCCGGTCCACAAGAGTGGCCGTGCTGTGGTTGCTGGCAGCGCTGACTGGTTGGCACGCGCTGCGGCCTCTGATTCTGCTCGAGCACGCTGTGCCCGCGGTGATCCTGTACCACGTGCTCGGAGCATCGTTCGCGGTGTGCGGCTTGCTTGCGTTTCATCGACGACCGGAGAATCCGACGGGTCCGTTGATGGTGCTGACGGGCTTCCTGTTCTTCGTCCGCCCGATACTTATCAGCCTCCACTCTTCGCTCGCTGATACGGTCGGCCTCGCGATCGGATCCCTCTGGGTCGTCGTGTTCGCGGTTCTGCTGCTTGGCTATCCGGGCGGGCGGCGTCGCTGGACGGTGGGCGACTGGTGGGTGATCGGCGCGCTCGTCGTCGCCGAGGTGGTGCTGGTCGTCGTCTGGATGCTGTTCTTCTGGTTTCCGAGCAATCTGATCGCGTTCTGGCCGAACGCGCGCGTCGCCACGAACGTCAACGAGGCGGCCGGCATCCTGGGATTCGGGACGGCCCTCGCCCTGTCGGTGCTGCTGGGGGTGCGCTGGCGCGCCGCGACGCCGGCGGTGCGCCGTGCGGGTGCGCCTGCGGCGGCGGGCGGTGTGACTCTGCTGTTCCTGGCGGGCCTGCTCCTAGAGGGCGCGTTCACGTCGACGCAGTCGCCGCTCCTCGTCTGGCCGACGCTTATCGGCCTGACCTGCGTGCCCGTCTTGTTCCTGTTCGGTCTGCTGCGCTCCTGGCGCGCACGCGCGGCCGTCTCGCAGCTTCTGGTCGAGATCGGTGCGGAGCCGGGCAAACCGCTGCAGTCGGGCCTCGCACGGGCCCTTGGCGACCCGACTCTGACGCTCGCGTACTGGTTGCCGAAGTTCGCGTCCTACGTCGACGGCGACGGCGCTCCGGTCGTGCTGCCCGCCGACGGCAGCGGCCGGCAGGTCGCAGTCGTCGAGCAGGACGGTGAGCGGGTCGCCGCGATCGTGTACGACGCCGCACTCGCCGACGAGCGAGAGCTTCTCGAGGCCGTGTGCGCGGCCGCAGACATCGCGCTCAGGAACGAGCGCCTCGCGGCCGAGCTCAAGGCGCGCGTGAGCGAACTTGCGGCCTCGAGGACCCGTCTGATCTCCGCGAGCGATACCGAGCGCCGACGGCTCGAGCGTAACCTGCACGACGGGGCGCAGCAGCGCCTGGTGGCGCTATCGATGCAGCTTCGTCTGCTGACTAACCGCATCCGCGACGACCCTGTCGCGGCCGAAGCACTAGCGGAGAGCGCCCACTCGGAACTCGCGACGTCCCTCGAGGAGCTCCGCGTGCTCGCGCGAGGCCTGCATCCCGCAGCGCTCGACCACGGGCTTACCATCGCGCTCGACACGCTCGTCGCCGCCTCGGGCGTTGCGACCGTCGTCGAGGTCGAGCTGAGCGACCGCCTGCCAGAGCCGGTCGAGGTCGCCGCCTACTTCGTCGCGTCCGAGGCACTCGCGAACGTCGCCAAGCACGCCCACGCGACGGCCGTGACGATCCGCGTCTCGCACACGGCCGGCGAGGCCTCCGTCGAGATCAGCGACGACGGTGTCGGCGGCGCCGACGACGCGGGCGGCTCGGGACTGCGCGGTCTCGCCGACCGCGTCGAGGCGCTCGGTGGCCAGCTGCGCATCGTGAGCCCGGTCGGTTCCGGTACGACGCTGACGGCGGTCATCCCATGCGCGTCGTGATCGCCGACGACAGCCTCCTCATCCGTGATGGACTCGCGGCGCTGCTGCGCGATGCCGGAGTCGACGTGGTCGCTCGCACGGGCGGCGTCGACGACCTGCTGCTCAAGGTGCGCAGCTATCAGCCGGACGTTGCCGTGATCGACGTGCGTATGCCGCCGACGCACACCAACGAGGGGCTGCTCGCGGCCGAGGAGATCCGCGCGGGGCATCCGAGCGTCGGAATCCTCGTGCTCTCGCAGCACGTGGAGATCGGGGTCGCGACGCGTCTGCTCGCGGAGTCGGCTGCAGGCTTCGGGTACCTGCTGAAGGAGCGCGTGACGAACTTCGACGACTTCCTGGGGGCGCTCGAGCGTGTCGCCGCGGGCGGCTCGGCGCTCGACCCGCAGATCGTCTCGCAGCTGCTGTCGCGCGGGCGAGGGAGCGGCGATCCGATCGACGACCTCACACCGCGGGAGCGCGAGGTGCTCGAGTTGATGGCCGAGGGCCGCTCGAACAAGGGCATCGGCGAAAGGCTGGTGATCACCGAGCGCGCGGTGCAGAAGCACGTGACCGCCATCTTCCGCAAGCTCGGACTTCCGCACGACGACGACGACCACCGGCGGATCCTCGCCGTGCTCGCCTACCTGCGTAAATAGGCGCGTCGCGCCGCGTCGTGGGAGGGTGCGTCTAGACGCACCCCGGAGACGCCATCCGAACGCACCGCGGGAGGGCTGCTGAGTCCATCGCGGCGAAACTGCCAGGCGTCCAGGCTCACTTGGAACCTCAACCAAGGGAGTCGCAGTGAAAACCGTTCTGATGCACAAGACCTACGAGCCGGACACGGCGACCGCCCGCTCTGCGGTCGTCGCGACCTCGGTGTCGCGCAGCTACGGAAAGGGCGACGCCGTCGTGCACGCGCTGCGCGGGGTCTCGCTCGAGATCGTCGAAGCCGAGCTCACGGCAATCATGGGCCCATCCGGGTCCGGCAAGTCCACGCTGATGCACATCCTGGCCGGCCTCGATCGCCCCACCGACGGGACGATCACCATAAAGGGCCACGAGATCACTGGCATGAACGACCGCCAGCTGACCAACCTCCGCCGTGACCACATCGGCTTCGTGTTCCAGTTCTTCAACCTGCTTCCAATGCTCACGGCGGAGGAGAACATCACGCTGCCGGAGTCGATCGCCGGCAGGAAGCCCGACCAGGTGTGGCTCGATGAGCTGATCGAGACCGTTGGCATGGCCGAGCGGCGCAAGCACCGCCCCTCTCAGCTCTCCGGCGGACAGCAGCAGCGCGTGTCGATCGCGCGCGCGCTGCTCTCGAGGCCGTCCGTCCTATTCGCCGACGAGCCCACCGGCAATCTCGACTCGCAAACCAGCAAGGGCGTGCTCGACGTGCTTCGCCACTCCGTCGACGAGCTCGGCCAGACGACCGTCATGGTCACCCACGACGCTCAGGCCGCAGCCCGCGCCGACCGCATCCTCTTCCTGGCCGACGGCGAGATCGTCAGGGAAATCCGCAGCTCGACGGCTGCCGAGGTGCTTTCCGTGATGCAGGAGGTGAGTGCACGATGATCACCGTCGCCCTCAAAGGCCTACTCGGCCGCAAGCTCCGCGCCATCCTCACCGCGTTCGCGATCGTGCTCGGCGTCGGCATGGTGAGCGGGACGTTCATCTTCACCGACACCGTGCACAAGGCGTTCGACGGCGTCTTCTCAACGCCGTACAAGCAGACGAGTGTGGTCATCTCCGGGCGCCAGATCGTGACCGGTGCCGCCACCAACCCCACCGTTCCCGCCTCGCTGCTCCCGCAGGTGAAGGCGTTGCCGGGCGTCGAGGCCGCCGCCGGCAGGTTCCTGTTCGACACCGTCAAGCTCGTCGGCCGAGACGGCAAGGCGATCGGGGACGGAGGCCCGCAACTCGGCTTCGGCATCGACCCCGCCGACGCGCGATTCAACCCACTGAGCCTGACCGCCGGCACCTGGGCCACGCATCCCGGCGAGATCGTGATCGGCTCCGCGATGGCCGCCAAGCTCCACTACAAGGTCGGCGACAGCATCGATGCCAAGGCCAGTGGCCCCGTGCACCGGTACACGATCACCGGCCTGATCGAGTTCGCCGGCGTCTCTACCGGCAGCGCGACGATCGCAGCCTTCGGCGTCCAGGAGATGCAGCAGCTGCTCGGGAAGTCAGGCCGCTTCGACAGCATCTCGGTGGTCGCCGAGCCGGGCACATCACAGGCGCGCTTGGCCCGCAGCATCGAACCGCTGCTACCGGCCACCGCACAGGTACGCACGGCCCACCAGCAGGCGACCTCGGACTACAAGGCCATCGCCGGGGGCACCGAGTTCGTCCGGTATCTTCTGCTCGCGTTCGCCGCGATCGCCCTATTCGTCGGCTCGTTCGTGATCTTCAACACCATCTCGATGACGGTCGCCCAGCGGACACGAGAGTTCGCGACGCTGCGAACGCTCGGCGCATCGAGACGACAGGTGATGCGCTCGGTGCTACTCGAGAGCTTCGTGATCGGTGTGTTCGCCTCGATCGTCGGGCTCGTGCTCGGGTTCGGGCTCGCGAAGGCCATGGACGCGCTGTTCTCCGGACTGCCGAAGGCCAGTACCGTTGTCGAATCGCGGACGATCGTCGTCTCGCTCGTGGTCGGAACGCTCGTGACGGTCATCGCCGGCCTCTTCCCGGCGATGCGAGCCACGCGCGTACCCCCGATCTCGGCCGTACGCGAGGCGGCCGTCCTACCGCCCGCTCGGTTCGCTCGCTACAAGCCGATCCTGGCAGCAGGCGTGACGATCCTCGCGATCGTCACAATCGCCGCGGGCGTGTTCGGCGGCGGCGATCCCAAGAGCGTGCTGATCCCGGCCGCCGGCGGCACGCTACTGCTCTTCATCGGCGTAGCCATGATGTCCAGCTACCTCGTACCGCCGCTCGCGCGCTTCCTCGGGATCCCCGCACGCCTCGTCGGCGGCTCACCCGGTCGGCTCGCAGCGGCGAACTCCACACGCAACCCTGCGCGGACGGCCGCGACGGCTGCGGCACTCATGATCGGTCTCGCGCTCGTGACCTTCGTGGCCACGCTCGCAGCCGGCCTCGAATCGTCGACCAAGGGCGACCTCGGCCGCCAGATCACAGCCGACTACGTCATCCACGCGAGCGAGAGCTCGGGCTCGACCTCCATCTCAAAGGCGACGGGCTCCGCACTCGCAGCCGTTCGCGGCGTTACGTCGGTCTCCGGCGTTCGCGCTGACAAGGCACGCATCCTCGGAGCGACCGAGTCGGTCGCGGGCATCGATGGCGCCACGATCGCGAAGGTCTACCGCTTCGCCTGGAAGGACGGCTCCGACACCGTGCTCGCCCACCTCGGCAACGGCGCCATCGTGGACACCACCTACGCCAAGAGCCACCACCTCTCGGTCGGCGACCCCATCACGATCGAAACCTCGGCGGGCGTGAAACGCACGTTCCACATCCGCGCCACCTACCACCCCAAGTTCCAGCCCGTCCTCGAGGGCGTGCTCATCTCACGCGCCGCCTTCGATCACACGTTCCCCAATCCGAGCAACACGTTCACGTTCGTCAACACGTCCACGGGCGCGAGCCCGCGCACTACCCACGCGCTGACACACGCAGTCACACCGTTCACGGACGTGACCGTCGACACGAAGGCGTCCTGGATCACGATCCAGACAAATGCCGTCAAGCAGGTGCTGGTCGTGTTCTACGCGTTTCTCGCGCTGTCGGTCATCGTCAGCCTGTTCGGAATGGTCAACACGCTCGTGCTGTCCGTGTTCGAACGGACACGCGAGATCGGGATGCTGCGAGCCGTCGGCATGAGCCGCCGCAAGGTACGGCGCATGATCCGACACGAGAGCATCATCACGGCCCTGATCGGAGCCGCACTCGGGCTCCCGCTCGGCCTCTTCCTAGCCGGGATCCTGACCCGCGCGTTCGCGAGCCAGGGCATGTCCTTCCACGTGCCCCTCACGCAACTCGCGGTCTTCGCCGTCGTCGCCGTGATCGCCGGCGTGCTGGCAGCGCTACTGCCCGCTCGCCGCGCCTCCCGGCTCAACGTGCTCGAGGCACTCCAGTACGAGTAAGTCAACCCGCGTCGAAAAGCACACCGCCACCCGGGCCTGAGCCCGGGTGGCGGCTCGCGCATGGGCTGCGGCCGCCTGCGGTTGCGCAGACCGCTGCCCATCGCGTACATGCGACTGGACGCTCGGCCGACACCAGGAAGTCTCTAGGTGTCTGCCGTCACGAGTTCAGTCAGTGCGAAGCGTCGTCCCCTTGGGTGATCTTGCGCCATCCCACCTGGCGGGTCGTGAGCCTTTGACCGGCCGGGCGCCAGTACCCTGGGCAGCGTGACTTCGTGGCGTTGTTATGCGTCCAGAGCACTAGGCTCCCCGCCCGTCGCCGCTCGAAGAAGTGTGATGCGCCGGCCACACACCGGACACGTTCCGATCTCAGGCACCGCGAACATACGCCTCGAAGGTCCGCCCAATCCTTCGATGACTATGGTTACTCAGTAGGCAACTGGGCTAAGCGCTACAGACAAGCGGAGCAGGACCCGGTCTGTCCTTGGGCCTGAGCAGGTTAACTAGCGCCACCGATCGCGTTCTCAAGGCGCTCGATCGCGTGAGCGAGTTCGTCATCGGCACCGAGTTCGAGGCCGCGGTACTTCTCGAGCCAGCGAAAGGCTGCAGTCGCGACGGCTTGCACGTCACGGCCGCCCACGAGCGTGTCACCGCGACGCTGGAGTTCGCGGACGGCCTCGTTGATCTCCTCCGCGAAGACGACGGTGTTGGACGATCCGTCCATGATCGCGGCGGTGCGCTCACCGATGAACCGGAGCAGCCGATCAGTGGCGCGCATGTCCGTCACGGGCGCGATCGTAGCCGACCGAACGCCTGTTCGCTGCGGCTTCAGGCATCCCCGAGGTATTTGCCCAGCACCCATAGCGACACGGCATCCTCGAACGCGACCAAGTAGGCGAACGTGCCGTCGTCCATCAACTCGAATCGCGGCTCACGCCGACGTCGCCGACCTTCACCCGATTGATGTTGGGAAAGCTGGCGATGACCCTCACGCGCGTTCCATCCATGCGGTGCGGTGCAGCTGCCACGCGTTCAGCCATGCGTGAGGACGTCGACTGCGACCACCTCGCCGAGGTTGTACAGCTCGGCGTACTCGTCGGCCATTCGCCGAGTCATGAAGATCTTGAGCTCGCCGTCGGCGACGGGCCTCACTCCCCAGGCGCGGCGGACGCCACGGTCGTCACTGACGGCCGCGTAAAGGTGGGCCTCGCGCTCCCAGTCATACACCGTCGGTGTATTCGTCACTCGCCTCCCTGGCATCGCGTGATGGACCGGAGGCGACTGGGGTTGGGTCACCCGGCGCGGCGCTCGCGAGGGTTCAGGCGAGCAAACACTCGTAAGTGTATCGGGCGCGCGGCTGGCTACGCCGCAGCTAGCTGGCGAGGTCGGTGGAGAACGACGTGCTCACCGGGTGGGCAACGACCCAGTGGTAGACGTACTTCCCGTCCGGGCGCAGCGTTCGCATCTGAGCGTACTTCGGGCCGAGGCCGACGCGCTCGCGCCGAGCGTTCACGGCGAGCATCACGCGGATCGGCGCGGGCGGCTTCCATGCGTCGGCGTGCATTGTTCAGTTGGTACGCCGTTCGCGGCAGCGCCCAAACGACCCGAGACACGCGACGAGCGTACACTCGCGACGCCGGCTAAGCCTCTGGCTCCAAATCACGCCGGCGCGCGAGCTCCGCTTTCAGCTCCGCGACAACACTCGGCAGCGGAACACCACGCTCGTCATGCAGCCCCGCGAGCAGGCGCTCAAGCTAATCGGTCGAGTAGCGCGCCCACCCCTCTTCCGCGTTCCTGGCGTTCACCGCCGACCTCCAGGTTGAGATCTGGGGGCGCGAGGGTCAGGCGTCCGAGTGCCGCAGGCGGGTGGTTCGGCCGGCAACGTGGGAAGCGGAGCGGCGCGCTTTGCATGCGCGCTCAGCTAGGTGCGCAGGTCGAGACGCCAGTCGTTGCAGGTCATGAAGTGCCCCTTCGGGAACTCGAACTCGCACGCCTCGAGCAGCTCGAACCCGAGCTTTCGGCAGATCGCGTTCGACGGAGCGTTGTCGACGTTCGGAAAAGCATGCATGAAGCGGTGCTTGTCCTCGCGCTTCGCGAGCTCGATCGCCCGCGCAGTGGCCGACGCCGCGATCCCGCGGCCCTGGAACTCCGGCACGACCATCCAGCCAACCTCGTAGACCTGCTCGCCGCGCCATTCCTTTTTCCAGAAGCCGACCGAGCCGACACCGGCGCCGCTGGCAACATCGACGATCTTGAACATGCGATCGCCGCCCTCGAGACGCTCGTAGCGGCCCTGACGCTCACGCAGCTTGCCCGGGCTCTCAGGGCCGCCAAGGTGCTCGGTCACGCGCGGATCGCCCATCAGCCGCTCGAGTAGCGGCAAGTCACCGTTACCCCACGGCTCGAGGATCACGGTCGCGTTCACCCTGCTCAGCCTAGTCAAGGCTCCAGGTCGAGCTCCGCCGCTTCGGAATCCACGGCATCGTTACGACTGGTGCGATCGCCGCCGGCCTGGATGACCTCGACGCGTGCCGCCTGCCACGCCGACCAGTGACCGGACACGAAGGTGGTCCGCATAATCTTCGCGACGGGAGGGAACGCGATGGTGTTGATCCGGAGGCCGAACCGTGAACTACTGGATGGTGGCTGGTCACTGCGCATCTTGCTGATGTCGTGCGAGACCGCCAAGCAGCTCGATCCCAAGCCCGGAGTCGCAGCAGTGGGGTCGATCAGGCGATCTTCGTCGTGATCGAGCGGCACCAGTCCAGCACGCGGGTCGACAACTCGGCAGGGAGGGGGCGGCGCGCCCCGGGGGTATCGTCCACACATGGATGTCCCTCCGACGGTGTATGAGTGGGGAGGCGAGCGAGCTGCGTTCGCCCGGTGGCTGAACCGCTTCTACGACCTCGTCGAGCGGGACGAGTTGCTGGGCCCGGTGTTCGGCGGCAAGGTTGGCGAGCAGCATCGCCAGCACGCGACGAGCTGGTGGTGCGAGGTGATGGGTGGCTCCGCTGACTACACCGAGGAGCTGGGAGGCTACGAGCGGATGCTCGGCCGCCACCGCGGGCTATCGATCACACCCGAGCAGCGTCTGCGGTTCGTCACCCTGCTCAGCGCCGCGGCTGATGATGTCGAGCTGCCCGCCGATCCAGAGTTCCGGGCCGCGATCATGGGCTATGCCGAGTGGGGCTCCCGTCTCGCCGTCCACAACTCCCAGCCAGACGGCGAAGTTCTCGAGCACGCGCCGGTGCCGCGTTGGGGCTGGGGCGTCGCGCCGCCGTACCAGCCGTAGGCCGCCAGACGCAGGCCGCGAGGAGCACGAACGCATTCGTGAAGCTCGACGAGGACCGGCGGCGGCGTGCTGTCCGCGTAGGCGAAGCGTTGGCGTCAACACCCCGTGAGGCGCCTCCGCGCGCCTCCGAGCGGCGCCGGCGCCGCGCAGATTGGCCCACGCGTGGCACACGGAGCCCCCTGGTGGGAGGACGACTCACCCGACTGGGCCATCAAATGAGCGCCGCAGCGATGACCGGGCCGCTCCATCACACTCCATCCGGCCGCGCATTCGAACATCGACAAGGGGGCCTCTGGATCGGAGACACGCCCCCTAACCACGAGAGTAAGCGAATGCGCGAGGTGCCAGCCAACCCGAGAAGAACGCGCGAGGCCGCCTCGCTTCCGGGCTCGGGATCGTCAGCTAGGTCGTCGATCGAATCCGAGTTCGAGTCACCTATGCGCGCGGTCTGCATCGCTGATGCGATGCGTTGGCGGTCGGTTAAGGATGGGCGTCGGGCTCGACTCTGCGCGGTGGGGTCGCTACTGTCGCGCGTGCTTGAGCCTATTGTCGCTATGTGGAGGTTGGCGGTGGTGCTCTCGGCGTGGTCGCAGCGAGGAGGGGCTGGCTCGAGGGGTTCAGTGGGCGCTGGGAGTTGCTGCAGTGCGGGCCGCCGCTGGATGCGCGTTGGGATGCTCGGTGCGGTCGGATGCGGGCTGCTTTTCGGAGTCGCTCCTGCTGGGCGTGCGAGTTTCCCTGGGTCGCCGGGGGAGATCGTGTTCTCGTCGAGGCAGAACTCTTCGTGGACGTTGACGTTCATCGACAATCGGGAGATCTACGTTTCCGCGGCTGATGGCTCGGGGCGGGTCGATCTGACGAACGACCCGCACGCGGACATCACGCCGAGTTGGTCGGCCGACGGGAAGCGGATCGCGTTTGCGAGCGACCGCTCGGGCTTTATGGAGATCTATGTGATGAACGCGGATGGCTCGGGTGTCGTGCAGGTCACCCGCGATGGTGCGTATGCGGATGATCCGCGGTTCACGGCCGATGGGCGGTTCATCCTGTACGAGTCGCAGGTCGGTGGGAACTGGGACATCCGGCGTGTCGGTGTCGATGGCAGCGGCGAGGTCGATCTCACGATCAATCCTGCGAGCGACCGGTATCCGGCGATCTCTCCGAGCGGGCGTCTGATTGCGTTCTCGAGCAACCGCGGCGCTCGTGGGAAGCATGTCTGGGTCATGAACATGCAGGGAGGTGCCCTGAGGCAGGTGACGGTGGGTGGGGGCGACCAGTTTGAGCCTGCCTGGGCTCCGTCGGGAGGACGCCTGGCGTACGTGTCGGGCGAGCTTAAGGCCGGCACGAACATCTGGAGCGTGCTTGCCAACGGCACAGGCACCCAGCGCCTCTCCGCGCTTGGCAGAAGCGATCAGCTCGATCCGTCGTGGTCTCCTGATGGGCACTCGATCGTGTTTCGCAGTTGCAGGTTCAAGAGCGCGGGGTGCACGCTGTCGGTGATGGCGCTGCATGGCAAGCCGGTCGACCTCTCGCCGCTGCGTGCGCCGTACGTAGACACCTTCGACCGGAGTTACTACGCCGATCCGCTAGGGCACGCGTTCGAGCTCGGTGGCGGCACGGCGACGAGCGTCGAGGACGGGCAGCTCGTCGAGACGGTCGCGGCGGACGCCGAGCGGGGCGGCCCGTACAACAACATCAACGCCGGATGGGGAACGGTCTGCAAGCTGGTTGGCGACTTCGACGTGCAGGCCGACTACAAGCTCCTCGAGTGGCCCGCGACAAACGGCATCACCGCGACACTCAACGCGATCGGGCCGGGACCCCAAGTCTTCCGCGAGAGCCAAACCTGGGGCGAGGACTACGCCTCGTTCATCGCGCCGAGCGTCTCCGAGCTGCCGACGCTCGACCCCGCCGGGACGCTTCGTCTTCAACGCGACGGCACCACCGCGGTCGCCTCCTACCTCGGCACCACCGGCTGGGTGCCTATCGCCTCCGGCCCAACCACTCTCGATCCGGCGATCATCGACCTCGAAGCCTCGAGCCTCGGCGACCGCTTTGCCCACCAGGAAGTCAAGGTCGCCTGGGACAACCTCCGCATCAACTCCGGCACCATCACCTGCCCGGGCCTCTCATGGGAAGACGACTCGCCCGACTGGCAAGCATGAGGCTAAGCGGGCTCAGGTATCGCGCCACCCGGAGTGGAGTTCCCCCGCTTCGGGGGACACGGGTGAGTTAGGCGGCGTGTGTGACGCTGAGATGGATTTTCGCACTCAGCAGGGGAGCGCTGCCCGAGGCTGCTGTGTGACCTTGACCCGGATGGTTTGACATCTCGATAGTGCGGCTTTGGCCGCGGAGAGGAGTCCCGATGGGACGGCTATCGAAGTACTCGCCGGAGTTTCGCGAGGAAGCGGTCAGGTTGTATCGCGAGGGTGATGAGACGGTCGCGGCGACGGCGAAGCGGTTGGGGTTGCATGCGGAGTCGTTTCGGAGGTGGGTGCGCCAGGCGGAGGTCGAGGCGGGTGATACGCCGGGCACGACGCGGGCTGAGCATGCGGAGATCGTGCGGCTCAAGCGTGAGCTTCGCCGGGTCGAGGAGGAGAAGCTGATCCTGCAAACGGCGGCCGCGTATTTCGCCAGGGAGACCGATCGCCGGTGAGGACCTACCGGTTGATCGATCAGGAGCGTTGGCATCACCCGGTCTCCCTGTTGTGCTCGGTGCTTTCGGTCTCGCGGCAGGCGTACTACGCGTGGACGACGCGCACGCCCTCGCAACGGGAGCTGCGTGATCGCGAGCTCGAGACGCTGATCTCGGACGTCTACGGGAGTCGCGCGAGACGTACGGGGCGCCACGGGTTGCGAAGACGCTGCGTCGCAGGCGTGGCGAGCCGGTCGCGACGAAGCGCGTCGCACGGCTGATGCGCTCGCTCGGGCTGCGTGGCGTCAGTCGCGGCCGCGCAAAGCGATCAACGACGGTCCACGATCCGCTCGCCGCGCCGGCAGCTGATCTCGTCCGCCGCGACTTCACCGCGGCGGGCCCCGACCAGAAATGGTTGCCGACATCACGTACATCCGCTGCGACGAGGGCTGGCTCTACCTGGCCGTCGTGATGGACGTCTTCAGCCGCAAGATCGTCGGCTGGTCGATGCGCCCAGACCTCGGCGCGGAGATCGTCTCAGACGCGCTCGCGATGGCAGTCGCGAGGCGCCGCCCGCCGGTCGGCGTGATCCATCACTCAGACCGCGGATCGCAGTACACGAGCGTCCACATGGGCCGCACGCTGGCCGCGTTTGGGATCACGCCGAGCATGGGCAGCCGCGGCGAGCCGCACGACAACGCCGCCTGCGAATCGGCGATCGGCACGATCAAAGCAGAGCTCGTCGAACGGCACGTCTTCGAGACCAGAGACATCGCCCGGCTACGCCTGTTTGACTACATCGAAGCCTTCTACAACCCGCACCGCATGCACTCCGCCAACGACGACCTCAGCCCCGACGAGTACGAAGCGCGCTACCACGAAACCCGCGCCGCCCAGGCGACGGCAGCCTAGAAACCACGTGTCAAGCAGAACGGGTCAAGAGCAAGAGCACGTCGTGTCGAGCGGCCGGTTGCTGCAGCGTCGCTGGTATTGGTTGGATCGCGCTGACCACCGAGCTGGTCTTCACCGCGCCGGACGGCAGCTTCACGTTACACCTCTCGGCCCGAGGTGCTCGAACTCCCCAAACGACCCGCACATTCACGACGGTCTTCGACGCTAGGGCGAAGAACTCGCACTAGCCCGCCGTGAGCGTGGAATCGTGTGGACTCGACGCGTGGGAGTCGACGCGAGAGGAGCTTCGTCCGATCCGGCGGTTCCGTAGATGCAGCTGCGGTCTCGACGTGCGGGGTTCTGCGGCCGACGTCGGTCGTTGCGATGCGTCGGCGCGTGTTTACGGCTGCGTGGCGTGGGTTGCCTAGCGTGAGCGAATCCTGTGGTGGCAGGAGGCCGGCTTGACCGCGGCGCGGGCTGTGGTGGAGACTCCGCGGAGTGGATCAACAGGTTCTTGGACGCGAGGGGCCAGTTGCGGACCTCGATCGCTTCATCCGGGGGCTTGCCACACGGCCGGGGGTCCTCGTGATCGAGGGCGAGGCGGGGATCGGCAAAACGTTGTTGTGGCAAGCGGCGGTGGACGCGGCGGCCGAGCGGGGCTATCGCGTGCTCGTCGCTCGTCCTGCCGAATCCGAGACGTCGCTTGCCTATTCCGGCCTCGCCGACCTGCTGACTCACGCGGATGAGGCATGTCTCGAAGGCTTGCCCGTGCCGCAGCGCCGGGCGCTCGAAATTGCGCTGCACCTGTCCGAGCCGACCGGGCGATCGCTGGAGCCGCGAGCGATCTTCGCGGCGTTCGGTGGGATCGTGCGCAGCCTTTCGCTTGACGGTCCTGTGCTGGTCGCGGTCGACGACCAACAGTGGCTCGACGCGAGTTCCCTCTCGGCGCTGGAGTTCGCTTCGCGCCGGCTCGGGGACGCGCGGGTCGGCATTCTGACCACCGCGAGGCGTGCCCTGGACGCGGATATGGGCCAGCGCCGTGGTCTGCCCGGAGCCGCAGTGCTCCGGCTGGATGCGCTGAGTCCGGGCGTGCTGTACCAGCTCATCAAGGCGCGGGTCGGCTTGAGCCTGCCCCGCCCGACGGTCTTGCGTGTGCACCGGACGACCGGTGGCAATCCATTCTTCGCGCTCGAGCTCGCGCGCGTGCTGCTCGCGGCGGGCCTGCCCGGTGCAAGCGAAGTGTGGCCCGTTCCCGATGACCTGCGCGAGATGGTCGCGGCACGTGTCGAGCGGCTGCCGCAGTCCGCCCGCTCCGCTCTGCTCGCCATCGCTGCGGGCGCGCACCATCCGATCTCCGGGTTTTCCCCGTCGGATCTGAATGCTTCCGAACTGGCCGGGATCGTCACGATCGCGCCGTCTGGGCGCGTGCGGTTTGCGCACCCGCTGTTCGCGTCGGCGATCTACGAGAATGCGACCGTGGATGTGCGCCGGCGTGTGCATGCCGAGCTTGCCGCCGAGGACGGCGATCCCGAGGAGCGGGCCCGTCACCGCGCGCTCGCCTGCACTGCAGCGGACGAGGAGGTCGCAGGTCTGCTTGACGAAGCGGCGGCGATCGCGCGTGCCCGCGGCGCTCCGGATGTCGCGGCGGAGCTCGCAGAACGATCCAGCGCTCTCACGCCACTCGATCGACCGGAGCGGACTTGGCGCCGCCGAATCACTGCCGCCGAGCACCACCTCCACGCGGGCGACCTCGAGCGCGCGCGCGCATTGCTCGTGGAGCTCGTGGAGAGACTTGGCCCCATCGGTTCCCGCTCGAGCGCGCTCCGGCTGCTCGGCGAGGTCTGCTACCGGCTGCGGTATCTCGACGACGCGATGCGCAACCTGCGGGAGGCGATCGCTGCGGCCGAAGGAGACCTGGCACTACGCGCTCGGGCCGAGCTCGATCTAGCGTTCGTCCTCTTCTATTCATTCGGCAGCTTTGAGGAGGCGCGTGCCACCGCGCATCGCGCGTTGGTCGCGGCGGCGCAGCTTGGCGACGCGGTCTTCCTCGGCAGCGCGCTCGCGGGCTGCGCTCTGGCCGATTTCGTCTGCGGGTACGGGCTGGACGAGGACAAGCTCGCGCAAGCACTCTCCCTCGAGGATTTTGACGAACCGATCCCGATCGACATACGACCCAGCCTGCTCGCGGGCCTGGCGTTCATCCAGACGGATCAGCTTGACCGGGCTCGCGCAGTGCTCGAACCGCTCTGCGCCCGGCTGGTCGACCGCGGCGAGGAGAGCGATCTCCCGGACGTGCTTGCACTTCTCGGCAGGCTCGAGTGTCTGGCCGGCAACCTTGCCAAGGCGGAACAGTTGGCCGACCAGGGTTACGAATTGGCGCGTCAAGCGGGGAGTGACAGCCTAGCCGCTCACACCAAGGCGGTCCGCGCGCTCGTCGATGCGTATGCGGGGCGCATCGACGAGACTCGAGCCGCTGCCGGCGAGGCGATTGAGCTTGCCGGTCGGAGTGGTCGGCATCTCGCCGGCTTCTGGGCCTCGACTGCGCTCGGCCTGCTCGAGGTCTCGCTCGGCCGTGACGAGTCCGCTGTGGCGACGCTTGGTCACTCGCTCGACCTCGTCGAGGAAAACGGTCTCGCCGAGCCTTCCCGCTGCTCGTTTCTGCCGGATGCCATCGAGGCGCTCGTTCGGCTTGGCGAGCTCGACCGCGCCGACAATTTGACGACGCTGCTCGAGGCGCGCGGACGCGAGCTCGATCGTCGTTGGGCCATCGTGACCGGTGCTCGCTGTCGCGCGCTCGTGCTCGCCGGACGCGGCGACGTGGTCGCGGGCCTGGCGGCGCTCGAACGGACCCTCCCGCAGCTGCTGACCCTTGGTATGCCTCTCGAGCTAGCGCGCACGCTGATCGTCAAGGGGCAGCTGGAGCGGCGGCGCAAGCACAAGCGTGCTGCTCGCGAATCGTTGCGGCGCGCGCAGGGACTTTGCGAGGAGATGGGCGCGACGCTGTGGGCGGAGCGGGCATGCTCCGAGCTCGCCCGGATCGCCCGCGTGCGAGAAGACGATGACCTGACTGAGACCGAGTCTCGCATCGCTGCGCTGGCGGCCGGAGGACTGACCAATCGCGAGATCGCGGCCACCGCGTGTCTGAGCCAGAAGACGGTCGAAGCCAATCTCTCGCGCGTTTACCGCAAGCTCGGCGTCCGCTCGCGAGCGGGGCTCGGCGTCAGGCTCGCGGATTCGGCGGCGCAGGGGGCGTCACGGCAGCCAGGTGGCGGGTAGCGCTCCCGCCGGCACTCGCCCGGAAAAGTGAGGGATGAGCCTGCGAGCGAGCTGTTCGGCAGGTCGGTCGGCGAGCAGCGGCGCCAGGTCTTCCATCGTCAGGAGCATGCGCACGCTGCCGGCGACTTGATAGTCCGCCGCGCTGGGCGAAGCGGAGCCGAGCTCGCCCTGCGCGATCCAGGCATCGATTCGATCGAGCATCGCCGGCATCGCGGCGAGGTCGCTGCGCACCGCGGTTGGGAGCGCGCCGATCAGCGCCGCGTCGAGGCGCAGAGCCGGCGGTGCCAGGCGGGCGGCGAGCCCGACGGGAAAGTGAAACTGGAGCCGGGCGCCCTCGAACGCCGCCCGCGTGCCCTCGCGACTGCGCGCTAGCGCCCACAGGATGATCCTGCGGCTGACATCTTGAAGAGGGCCATCGCCCCACGCCTCGATCTCCTCGACGCGTGCGCGATCCGCGGGGTCGGATGGAAAGAAGCGCGGCTCAGGCCGGTGCAGGTCCAAGGCCTTGGCGATCGCACGGGAGCCCTGGACACGAACGCCGTCCAGTCGAATCGCCGGTACGGTGCCCGCGCCGAAGCCCGTCAGCCGCAGCCAGACCCTCGAGAGCGGGAACAGATCGATGCGGTCATAGGCGATGCCTTTCGCATCGAGCATCGCCGCGACCGCCCCGCACGGATGCGAGCCAGGAAGCGCGAGAAGCCGTACCGACATGGTGGGATGATCGCGTAGCCGCGAGCAGTCGCGCAACTCGAGTGCTATCGATCGAGGGTATCTCCTCTTTCCGGCTGCGCCGCCGAGCCATAGCGTGGCCAGCAAATGACAACGTACTTCGTCGAGTGTTACTGGCCGGGAGTCGATGAGCAACTGCTCACGCGTGCAGTCGAGCGTCTCGCAAGTGACCGGGACCGCCGCACCGACGCGGTTGCCTGGCTGAGTTCGATCCTCTTCCCTGACGACGAGATCGTCCTCTGTCTCGCCGAGGGATCGTCGGCCGACGCAGTTCGTGCATCAGCGCAAGCGGCCGCCCTACCCACCGAGCGGATCGTCCCCTGCGTGCACGTCGTGCCCGGCGCTCTCGGTGTCGCTCCCCCGAAGGACGCGCGGTGAACGACACGTGCACGCGCGCTTCCGCCCGCGCTACATCGACTGGGGGCCTGGCAAGGCACACACGCGCAAGTGGTGAACGTCACCCGCGCATTTGCGCTTCTCTCCGCTGTTCGATGTCCGGGTGTTACGAAACGAGAGAGTTCTATCGATGTTCGAGCGAGTCCCACTCGTCGGCGTCCGCAGCCGGCGCATGATTGCTTCCCTAGCGCCGCCGCTGAAGCTCACGAGCGAGAGGGCGGGATTGCCCTGCGAGCGCGTGATCGATTCGGTGTGGATCGCGCCAAACCGACCGACCGAGAAGGAGTTCCGATGAAGATCCTCGCCCTGACCACTGCGCTCGCCGCCCTGCTCGCATCGGTGGCATCTGCGGCGCTCTCGCACAGAGGCAATCACCGAACCAAGGGCGAATGCTGGGCGAAGGAGGCGGGTATGTCGTTTCTCACACTACGGATGGCGCCGGGGTTGGCAGCTATCGGAGGTTCGCTCGCGATCGGCCTTCTCGCGGCGCCGGCTGCGCTCGCCGGCGGACCGCAGTGCGGAGACACCATCACCGTTAGCACCAGCCTGCGGTACGACCTGCGCGACTGCCCCTCGGACGGGCTTCGGATCGGCGCCGATCACATCGTGCTCGACCTCAACGGGCACACGATCGACGGCGATGCCATCTCCGGCGGCGACGACGTCGGCGTGCGCGTCGACGGCCACCAGTACGTGACCGTGCGCGGCGGCACGATTCAGGAGTTCGACCACGCGGTGCATCTGATCGGCGCCAGCCACAACGAGATCACCCGGCTCGTCGCCCGCCGCAGCGGCGACGCGGAGATCGGCCGCGCGATCCTGCTCGACTCGGGCTCGGACGCAAACCGAATCGCCGGCAACGACGCGTCGTTCAACGGCCGCTCGGGGGTCGCCGTGCTGGACTCCTCCGACAACCTGGTAAAAAACAATCGCACCACCCATAACGGCGTCGCGGGCATGGGCGTTTTTGGCGGCTCCGGCAACCGCGTGATCGCCAACGATATCTCCGACAACGCCGACAACGGCATCTTCTGGGGCGCCGGCACGACCGGCGGGAGCGTCGAGGCGAACGTGATCGCGCGCAACCCAGGCGGCGGCCTCGCCACCGACGACACCACCGGCTCCACGTTCGCGTTCAACCGGATCATCGGCAACGGCGACAACGTGATCCTGTTCGGCAACGGCAACGTAGTCACGTCCAACCTGATCAGCGGCGCCGCCGGTTGCTTGGACGGCTGCGGCTTCGGCGTCTCGGTCGAGGGGGGCAGCGGTAACCTGGTCAGCGACAACGTCGTGCGCGGCGGCGCCCACGGCATCCGCGTAGACACCTTCGCGCCCGTAGACTTCCCGACCGCGGACACGGTCATCCGCGGAAACCTCGTCGAGGGCGCCGCCGTCGACGGCATCTCCGTCGGCACCGAGACCGACAACCCGGTCATCGGCACTCGCATCGAGTCAAACCGGGTCAGCCGCGCCGGCGCCGACGGCATCGATGTGCGGCGCCCGGCGAGCCTGCTGCGGGCCAACGTGGCCAACCGCAACGGCGACCTCGGCATCTTCGCCGTGCCCGGCGTCACTGACGGCGGCGCGAACCAGGCCGCCGGCAACGGCAACCCGACCCAGTGCGTGGGAGTGGTGTGCGGCTGACCGAGCGCGGCCAGCCAGAAGCGAGCCGCGGCCGCGGCAGTGGCCGTATGGCAAGTTCTGGGAGCCGTTGACAGGCGGCGCGCGCTGCTAAGCGTACCGGGCTGGCGGTGAGTCCTGCATGGCGCTACGGGACTCGACCCATCCGATCGGATTGCATCCGACAAGCCCGACGAGCACGTGTGACACGGCGCGTCCTACGTCCCTACTCGCCATGTCAGTATGGCGGGGTGCTGCCGCGTTCTCCTGCGTGGAGGTACTTCTGCCGTTCGGCCGGCGTAAGCTTGCGCGCTACCTGTTGCCCGAGGGCCTCGATGTGTCGAAGCGACAGGCAGCCACGACACCGCACAAGGACCACCGTGCGGCCACGCCCCGCCACGCTGAGCCAGCTTCCGTCCTTGCTCATGTCGGCACTCGCGCCACCGCGGGCCATGGTCGAGGCGACGACCGCGCCGACGCGCGCCTTCCAGTCCCACAGCCGAACGGTCCCGTCGCTGCTCGATGTCAGGAGGTGGCGGTTGTCCGGGCCGAACTTGACGACCCCGACCCAGCCAGTGTGCCCGAGGAGGATGGCAGCGCGCCGGCCGGTTCGCGCATCCCAGACGATCACAGCCCCCGAACTCGACCCGGCTGCAACGTACCTCCCGTCGGCGCTGTACGCCACGCAATAGAGGTGTCCTCGCCTCGGCGCGAGCGTGAGGACCAGACGGTCGGTCGCGCGAGTCCAGATGCGCAGGCGACCGTCATCGCTCACAGTTGCGACCTGCCGCCCGTCAGGGCTATAGGTGGCATCTTCCGTGATTGATCCGGCGGGAAAGCGTCTTCTCTGGCGGCCATCCGCGACGCGCCATTCGTACGACGATTTGCCGATTGCAGCCATGACGGCACGACCGTCGGGCGAGAACGCAACGCTGTCCGCGCCGCCCGACCCGTCGCTGTGCAGGACACGCACCAGCGCCCCGCTGGTGGCATTCCACACTGCGACATCACGATGACCCCTCGGCGTGACGAGGGTTCGACCATCAGGGCTGAACGCCACCATCGGAACCGACGCGGCGGTAGTCACGGGGAGCGTACGGACGTGCGCTCCACTCGGAACCGCCCAGATCGCGATACTGCCGCCGGCGCCTGCCGTCGCCACCCGGTTGCCCTCGGGCGAGATGTCCGTGCTCCAGTTCGATCGAGTGCGCAGGACCACCTCCCGCAGCACAGGGCGGACGTCCCATGTATGCAAGTGCCCGTCGGGACCGGCACCGACGACCCGAGATCCGTCCTCCGAGAACGCCACTTTCCAGGCTGGAGCACCGCCCGCAAACAGCCGTGCGAGCTCCGAGCCGGTGCGGACGTCCCAGAGGGCCGCACCGTGGGCTCCTGCGGTCACAACGAGCCTCCCGTCAGGGCTGAGTGCAAACGCCGTGACCTGATAGCCGGGCGAGATCGAGCCGCGCAGATGCATGCTCGGCACTCCCCAAACGCGAATGGCGGGCGCCGCTTTCGTGGCGGAGGTCCGCGCAAGCGCAGCAAGCACTCGGCCGCTCGCCCCGAACCTCGCGAGGTCGACCACGAACTTCGCACTCCCGAGGCGACCAAGCACCTGGCCGGTTCGGACATCGCGTACCTTCAGATGGCCGTCGAAAGTAGTTGTCGCCGCTAGCCGCCCACGTGGCGCGATTGTGATCGCGCTGATGCCGCGAGTGCTCCATCGGGAGTAACCAGACGGCATGTCCCACTCCTCGACCAGACCGTCATCTCGCTCAGTGATGAGCTCGCGGCTGTCGCTGCCGAACACGGCGTCGTCGAGGCCTAACATTCGGTCGTGCGTGTTGATGTCGCCGGCCGAGGAGCCATCGCTAGCATGCCAAAGGTAGACGAAGCCGTCCGCGCCGGGTGATGCCACCAATGAGCCGTCCGGACTGAAAGTCGCAAGATAGGCCGTCTTCACGTGACCAACGAGCCGACGCACCACCTTGTGCGTTGCGAGATCGAATTCACGCAACGTGTGGTCTGCGGCATTCAGTACCGCGTATCGATCATCGGGACTCACGGCGATCGGGGCAGACGGGAAGTCTCCGTGCGCGACTGGGCCGAGAACTCGCTTGCCCGTAGCGGTGTTCCAGATGTTCACCTTGTCTCCGAGCGAGCCGACGAGTAAGCGTCCACTCCCGGAGAAAGCCACGTGGTTGCTTCCCTTCTTGGGAGGCCGTGTGCCGCCGAAGGTGTGCTGAAGCGGCGCGCGAACCGCCAGGGCGGCTCGGAGCGCATTCTCGGCCTCCGGTGTCCAGTGCAGACCGAGGCTGCGTAACGCGAGGTTGGCAGCGAGCCCAGGGTCATTCACCGACTGTCCGTCGGCAGCCGCCGCCAGCTCGCGCGCATATGCGACATCTCGTGCGAGGGCCGCCTGGTTTCGCTCGTCAACGGCGCGACCGCGTTCGTGCCAGGCGTACGCTGCCAGGCCGGCGATCACGATCGCCGCAACGCACGCTGCCAGCGCGAGCCGGGTCAACAGGCGGCGTCGGCGGGAGGCACGCTCTTCCTCGTGCAACGCGACAGCCGCAGACAGAGCACGCTCGCGTTCGCTCGCCGCAAGGCGTTCGAGCTTCCGGCGGGCGATCATGGGCACAAGAAACTCGCTCACGATCTCGTAGGTCGTGACATCGCGTCGCCGCTCCGACCGGACGAGGTGCGCCTCGTGCTCGAGGCGCAGAAGCACCGTTGAAACAACGTCGTCGCCGCAGCCGCTCTCCTCGCATGCCGTGGCGAGAAGGTCCGAGCGAGACACGACATTCCGCGTGCCCGAGGCTGTCACTAGGCGCGTGAGCAGCGCCACCGCAACACCACCAGCCTGGTCCGAGAAGGCGCCCAGTCGCTCGTCGAGAAACTCCTCGAGGAGTCCTTCGACACCTCGGGCATCGAACAATGCTCGAGGATCCTCTGCCTTGACGATCCGGTGACAGACGACTTGGAGCTCGGAGAGGTTAAGAACACGGCCCTGGCCGCGTTCAGCGAGCGACGCAGCGATGACCCGTGCGAATTCGGGCGAGAGCTCTCGCCCGAACGCGCGCGGATAGCGCTCGAACGGTGCGCGGATGATCTCGCTTGCGCATTCGACGGGGGGCGACACGAGCCGCAGGCTCTGATCCGTGAGCTCGGGTTGCTCTGCCAGCAATGGCTCCAGGTTCGCCAGGTAGTCCTCGCGAAATACGAACAACAACTTGACGCGGACGTCCCGGCTGCGCAGGAGTCGCACGACCGCATCGATGACTCGGCGTTGCGTCTCGGTGCCATCCACGACCTCGCCGAAGAGTGTCACAAGCTCCTCGAACTGATCGAAGACGAGTAGGATGCGACCACGGTCGGCCGCCGCCGTCGCTACCGAGACGAACTCGCGCGCCGCAAGTACGAGCCGTCCATCCGACGGCGCGGCTGGAAAGGCGGACGGAAGGTAGGACTGATCGGCCCCGCTTGATGTCCGAATCGGCTCAAGCACGAACTCTTCCTCGAGCCGCGGCTGGATGCGCACACGGTGCGGCCAGAAACCCTCCTCGACGAGGCGCGGTAACAGTCCCGCATTGACAACGGAGGTCTTTCCGGCGCCGGACTCGCCATACAGGAGGACGCCACGGTACATCGTCACGAGCCGAACGAGACGCTCGATCTCGTTCTCTCGGGCCGCCAAGATGCCTGTGTCGGCATAGCGGAATGGCTCGAGTCCACGGTACGGCTCCGTGGGCGCGAGCCGCGACGCATCGCCGAACGCCCGCAGCGCTTCGATGGGCGTGCCGGCTCGCGCCGTCACGGCGGCATTTCCCGACCCAGGACTTCGCGATACAGATTCGGGACGAAGTCCCACACGTCCTCTGCGATGAAGCGGAAACCCTGCGTTCGCTGCCAGACGTGGCGGATCAGCGGATCGGGCCTCACGTCAACCGAGTAGCTGTCTGGGTGCTGCGCCGCGTCGACCTTCCACCGAAGCGTTCGAAAGAGGAGCCGCAGATTGTAATCCATCAGGCTATAGCCTACGAACAACGTCGGCCAGCGAGCGAACTGATAGCGGAACGTCTGCGGGATCGGGTGGAACTGGCCCGCCGCGCTCATGCGCAGAACGAATCCGATGTAATCCTCGTCAGTCACTACGATCGACTCAGGAGTATTCACATCACCGTGAACCTTGAAGACGAATGGCCGCGCGGCTTGCGGGTCGCGGCCCTGCGGATAGTCCCGAGTCGGGACATCACCTTCGGGGTCGTAGGCACCGACGAAGGGTTCCTTATCGGCCCGTCGTAGCGCCCGCTCGAAAAGGGTGTCGTAGTTCGTTGTAATCACGAGCGAGAACGGAAGTTCCGCAAGGGCTCGAAGGGCCGCAGATGGTCGTGTGTTGTCGTCGACGGCCTCACGTATATACTCGATGAGTTGCGCCCGAGAGACCTGAGTCTCGTAGCAGAGCGAGACGCGCTGCAAGTTCGAGGACTCGTCGTTCGGACACACTTCGTGAAAGTCGCATTCAGCAGCGAGACGCTCTGCCAGATCACGGCCGAGAGGAGGCCGCTGCTCCAACGGATACTCAAAGGGAGAGCCCTTCGGTGGCGCGTAATGTGCGCCCGCCCCGACGAAGAGAATGCAACGCCCCTCGGCGACGTGCTCCACGAGCAACCGGTATGCGGTGGATTGCTCGGACAGCTGAGCGTCGGCGGAACTCCCGAATGCACCGCCGCCGCTCACCGTCGCGACCCCATCATGTCGAGTTCCTACGACACTCGCCCTCAACGCCTGCGCCCCGTCTGCAGATCGACGATCGTGGTTGTCGTCTCCCGGAAGGTCGGCGCGCGTCAGTCATGCGCAGAACGCCCTCTCGCTCAGGGATCGAAGGAATCGGCAGAGCGTCCGATGCAAAGGGTCGGCTCGAGTTCCGGCACGATGAATGCCAAGATGTCGCTGCGCGGTCGGCGTGCGCCCGCGCAACCGTACGCATCTCGAGCGCGACCAAGCCAGTCATAAACGACATGGCCTCGGCAACGCGTGCAAGGGCATGGCGCATCAGCCCGAAATCGCTCCCTTCGTCGTACGGATCTTCGCAAAAACGCGTACCGCTCGCAACTATGTGATGCGTTCGGAGTTCCCGTG
This sequence comes from uncultured Actinomycetes bacterium, assembly GCA_963717155.1. Classification (GTDB taxonomy): domain Bacteria; phylum Actinomycetota; class Thermoleophilia; order Gaiellales; family JALYLC01. Next base: position 3,639,170 of record OY970326.1, on the reverse strand, counting down.
ATACATGAAGCGCCAGGCTGGGGGGTGCCAATACTCGGATCTTGGCTCTGGAGCGGGCGTGGTGGGAGTTGGTCAGGATGCGCTGATGGCCCTCCGGTTTGTCTCCCTTGCCTTCGACGCTGTGCTCCGGATTCTCGTCCGCCGTCGCGACGATCTCGCGCGAGAGGCCGAGATCGTGATCCTTCGCCACGAGCGCGCGGTGCGGCGTGGGGCCGCGGGGCGTGCTCGTTTCGACTGGGCCGACCAGGCGGTGATCTCCGCGCTTGCGAGAGTTGTTGCACGCGACGGTCGCGATCGCCTGATACTAACTCCGGCAAACGTTACTGCGTCGGCAGTGGGATCTCGCCCGGCGTCGTTGTCACCATCCGCACCGGCGCCCCGGCCGGCCGCCGGTTGATCAATTCGCCCGTAGTCGCCGACATCTCGACTACAAGATGGCACACGTGTGCCACACGGAGCTCATCTCGCGGGATATTTTGGCTCAACCATGCGCCATCGCGAAGACACTGAGGATCACTCGTAATGACGAGGTCCGGGGTTCGAGTCCCCGCGTCGGCTTGCTACTCGCGACCTGGCTACGGCAGATCCACCGAACGGGCGGGTCTGAGCGTTGCCGATGCCGTCGACGACGTCACGATGCTGCTCGCTGAGTTCGGGGTGATCGAGTTCGGCACTTTCGGCTGGTCCGGCGGCGGACCCTATGCGCTGGCGTGCGCTGGGTTGATGGCCGGCCGCTGCCTGGCCGCCACCCTGATTGCAAGTCCTGCGCCCTACGAGGCACGAGGCCTCGACTTTTTGGCCGGCATGGAACCGGGCAATCTCGAGGGGTTTAATGCGGCGGTCGGCGGGTTCGACGAGCTAGACGCCCTCCCGCGGCCACTGCTCGACGGCGCCCGACAGGCCACCGGCGCATCCCTCCGCGAGGAACTCGACCGCATGCTCCCGAGCGCCGACGAGGCCGCGCTTACCGACACCCTCGCCGAGGAGATGCCGAACGATCTTCGACACGCGCTGGAGGCCGGCATCGACGGATGGCGTGACGATATTCTCGCGGGCGTCAAGCACTGGGGCTTTGCAGTCTTCGATATCACCGTCCCAGTCGCGGTCTGGCACGGCCGTGAGGGCCGGTTTGTCCCGTTCGCGCACGGCGGGTGGCTTGCCGCCGAGATCCCAGGTGCTGAATTCCACCCGCTCGACGGCGACGGCCATATCTCGCCGGGCACACGGATTGACCAGATCCTCGCCAACCTGGTCAGCCTCGGCGGCTCGCCGCCGACACATCAATCTAACCGGCTCACCGTCGACGTCGTCACGCTTCGACGGAGACCAGATCCTCGGGCGGGTGCGTGAGTTTCACGGTCTGGCCGGTGACCTTGACGACCGTCCCGAAGCGGGTGTGCTGGCCGGTGGAGATGACCCAGAGGCGGTCGTCCCGTTCGAGGTAGGCGTGGAACCCGGCGAGGTCGACGTCGGGCGTGCTCAGGTGCAGGTCGTGGCGCGAGGCGGCATGTCCATCCGGGACGACGAGGAATCGATGCGGGAGTTCCGCGGGCCGCAGTTCGCCCGGACGATTTCGGCGCCGCCGAAGTGGAGGGGGATCCGATGGTCGAGGTCTTCGAAGTGGTGTCGGCCGATGTCACGCTGCCAGCCTCGCGACAACTGTCGTCGAATGCGCGTCGGGCGACACCGTGACGCCTCCGAGCCGTCACTCCACGATGGCTCTATCTGATCCAGATCTGGTCGATGAGCACGCCCCACTGCTGATTCCACTGAACATTGTGGACGCGCCGGGAGACGACCACGACGTCTCGCGTGTTGAGGAGTGGCACCAATGGAGCGAAGTGGTTTGTGACCAGATGGTCGACCTTGGCCCACGCCGTGTTCGACGCCGCCTGCGCGTCGGTGGTCTGCAGGGTCAGGGCACCGTCGATGGCGCGGTCGAGGCGCTGGTTGCAGATCTCGGAGAGATTGGCGTGGGTCGAGTCTGCGCGTTTATTGATCGAACGGCAGGTGAAGAGCGGCGTAAAGAAGTCTGATGCGCCGGGGTAGTCCGCCACCCACCCCCAGCCGCCGGCCTGCACCGGGGCGCGCGAGGCGGCGACCTGCCCGAAGTAGTCCGGTACCGCAATCGCCTTCAGCGAGGCTCGATACCCCAGCTGCTGGAGTGTTGCACGCGCGAGCTTTCCGGTTGCGAGATACGGCTGCTCTCGGACCGTCCAGATGACGACTTTCTCTCCTCGGGTTCGCGAGGCGGCGACGAGTCTTTGGGCCAGGGCTAGGTTGGGGCCGGTCCAGAGGGCGTTGCTGGTCTCGTGGCGTGTGTAAGGGCAGTCGGGTTGGTAGCCCGACATCCCGGCGGGCAGGATCTGACATGTGACCGCCGCCTTTTCGGTGCCGCCGAAGTCGGCGACGGCTTTCCTGCGGTCGATCGCGTAGTTGAACGCCTTTCGTGCCAGCAGGTTGTTGAAGGGCGGCACTCGCGTGTTGAGGAAGATCCCGTCGGTCTCCGGAACCGGGAAGATGTGCACCTGCGCTGCGTAGCGGGTTCTAAGCTCGTTCAGCCGCGAGGCTGGCAACCAGGGCCCGGAGGCTGGCACCGGCGACTGCATGAGGTCGGCCTTCCCCTGCTCGACGGAGGTCACTTGCTGGTCGGGTGTCCTGCGGTAGGTCACGACGATGCGGTCTGGATACCCGTCGGGCTGCGCCGCGGCGTACCATTCCCGGAATCGCGGATTACGCACGAGCACGAGCCGCGACTTCTTGGAGCTCTGGATCATGTACGGCCCGGTTCCGGGAACACCGAGCAGGGCTGGCCGGGTCATCGAGACCTCTGGCGGCACCAGGTCGGCGAAGGGCGCGGCGAGCTTGTAGAGGAGATCGGCGTCAGGCTTTTGCAGGTGCAGGGTCACGGTACCGGTGCGATCGTTAGCCACGATGCCACGAGAGAGGTCGCAGGGCGGGGTGTGCCCTCGTACCGCGAGGGGCGGCTGGCTTTCGCGTGGGCGTCTCGGATCGGACTTCGAGCACTCGTCGGCGCCAACCAGTGCGCCAAAGAAGACGCCAGGTGCAGGACCGATCCGGAACGCGCGCTCGAGCGCGCGCCGCAGGTCGCTTGCACGTACGCGATCGCCGTTCGAGTAGTGGATGCCGCGCTGCAGCTGGAATGTGTAGGTGCGTCCGCCGTTGGTGGGTTCGGGGAGCGACCTTGCGAGGTCCGGAACGAGTGTGCCGCCATCCAGGCCACCGACGCGCTTGAGCCCGACGAGACCGTCGCCCGTGGTGGCGAACACCGACCAGTCGGTGGACGTGAAGCCGACCCCCTCGTCGAGCGAGTCGAAGGTGTCCGCGGCGTACAGACGCAGCGTGCCGCCACGGTGGACAGTGGCCGTCTGGCGCGCGCTCAGCCAGACGCGCCCGTCGATCGATGCGAGGCTCTGCGGTGCGCTCCGGACGGTGATTGTGCGGACGATGTCGCGCGTCGTGGGGTTGATGCGGACGACCCGGTTGCCGTAGCCGTCGGCAACCCAGATCGAACCGTCGCTCGCGAGCAGTGATGCCGGCCCCTTCCCGACCGGGATCTCTGCCGTGACGGCGTTGGTGCCTGGATTGATGCGGGAGATGGTTCCGTTGAGACTGTTCGCGACCCAGACCGAGCCGTACCCGATCGCGACCGCCTCCGGCCCGTTTCCGACTGAGACTTCCTGGGGTACGCCGGTGTGAGGGTCGAGGCGAGTGACGGACGACGACGACTCGTTTGCGATCCAGAGCGCACCGAAGCCGTAGGCGATGTCGCTCGGGCTTGGCCCGGCATCGAGCGTGCGGAGAACGATGCCGGTCTTCGAGTCGATCTCGGTCACGCTGTCGTCCAGCCGGTCGGTCACCCACAGCCTGTGAGGGCTAATCGCGATGCCGCTCGAGCCGTGTCCGACCAAGATCGGTTGGGTGGGCTGGTCGCTCTGCGGATTGATTCGATAGACCGTTCGCGTGCCGGTACACGCGACCCAGACGTACCCCGCTCCGACTGCGATCGCGGTCGGATCACTGGGGACCTGGATTGTGTCCACTCGGGTCCCGGTGGCTGGGTCGATGCGGGAGACGGTGTTGTCGTAGTCGTTCACGACCCAGAGCGACCTGAACCCAGCGGCGATCCGCCCGGGCCCGGCACCCACGTGCACCTCGTCTGCGAGCCGGTTCGTGCCGGGATCGATCGCCCCAGCCGAGTTGGCGTCGATCTGTGCAAGTGCGTTCGTGGACCCGGTGCGGCCGACCAGGAAAATGACAGTCGCGACCAGGGCCGCGACTAGCACGCCCGCAACCAGCGCCGCTCGCGTCCAGCGCCGGCGGCCGACAGACGCAGGAGGTCCTCGGCCCCGCCGTCCCGTAGCGGCGCCGTCGGCCTGCGCGTCGTCACGTACCGGCCGCGCGAGCTCGAGTGCCGGATCGTGCGTCAGGATCGCTCGTTCGAGCTCGTGGAGGTCGCGCCCGGGTTCGACGCCGGCCTGCTCGACGAGCAGCGCTCGTCCTTCACGATACCGGTCGAGCGCCTCGGTCTGGCGCCCGGAGCGATATAGGGCGAGCATGAGCTGTGCCCGCGAACGCTCGCGCAGCGGCGCTTCCTCGACCCGATGCTCCAACTCCGGGATCAGCTGCAGATGCTGACCCAGCGCAAGGGCGCAGTCGATACGCTCCTCGCCGACGAGCCGTCGCTCCTGATCGAGCCGTGCAGCAGCGATCTGCGCATCACCCTCGAGTGCGACGTCAGCCAGCGCATCCCCGCGCCAGAGGGTGAGCGCCTGATCGTACGACCGCAGCGCCTCGGCGTGAGGCTGCCCACGGGCCGCCGCTATCAGCCGCCTGAACTCGCGGACATCCAACGTCGCGCACGGCGAATCGAGCACGTACCCCGGTGGCCGGGTCGTGACCGGTGAGACCTCGACCAGGGCTTGTCGCAGCCGGGAGACGTACTCGTGAACCATGTGCTTCGCGCTGGATGGACGCGCGTCGCCCCAGACACCGTCGATGAGACGCTCGACGGAGACCACCTCGCCGATGTTGAGCAGCAGGATGGCGAGAATCGCCCGCTCCCGGCGTCCGCCGGGTGAAATGACACGCTCGCCGAGGGTGATCTCGAGCGGGCCGAGAATGCGAAACACTGGCTCCACGTCGTGTCCGCCTCGCATGATCAAGACCCCGGGGACCTTCGCTGCGACGACGCCGAGAGCACCACGCCAACCTCCAGACAGCGACAATGAGCTCAAGTACCCGCGACAGTAGCGACCGCATCGTGCGGTGTCGACCCCGACGCCGATCCCGAGTGCGGCCGACTGCTGGGCAGGAATACCCAGATACGGCCAACCCGCGGAATCATGAGCGGTGAAAGCGTGGCGAACGGGATCTCGACTCTGCTCGCACGCCCTGTCGTCATGCCCGCTTCTGCGAGGCCTGGTGAAGAGCGAGCCTGGAGACGCTAGGCGAGGGCCGCTCGCGGTTCTGCGATCGCCGCCACCGTGTTGTTGCGCATCTCGCGCCCGCAAGTCGCGCAGTAGAGACTCTGCGCTCGCCGGCGGGTAGTCCCATCGAGCGTGACTTCGAGCGGACCCAGAATCCGGGACTCGCGTTCGATCCCTTTGCGGAGGATCTCACGCGGCTGCGCTGCGCGCCAGCGTGGAGCGGACGTGGAGCGATCCGGAGCAGACCTGGAGTGCCCCGTTTGCACCGTTGGGCTTGATGAGTCCCGTGGATGCAAAGGAGCACCTTATGCAGCACGATCGGTCGCACGGAGGGCGCGCGCGGAAGAGCCTGGGGCTGAGCCTCGTGGCGCGTTTCGTCGTGGTGGTCGCAGCGCTTGGCATCTTTGTCGGCAGCGCGTACGCGCACCCGGCCGGTGCGGCGTACTGCGCGTACGCACACCCATCCGCGCCGCAGACCGCACCGGCAGGTGCGCTGAACTGCGGTGGCCGGAACGAGCCGGGCCACAGAGAGCGTCTGCACCGGCGCCATAGGCGCGTCGCGATCGGCGGCAGGCCGATCGTGAACACGTCGCCGTACGCCTGCGTCGGCATCGGCGGGCATTGCTTTTGAGGCGACCGCTGCTCACATTCACCCGGTCGAATCTGCCGTTTCGCGCGTTCCGCACAAACGAAATCCGCTCTGCCGGTAAGTCAGCCTGCGACCATCAATTAGGTGGACTCGGGGAAGAAAGGGCCAGGTTGACGGACGTCACACGGATTTCGCCCGTTCCACATACCGGTCCGGGTGCGCCTTCCAGAACTGGCTCTCGCCCTCCAGCCGCGTCGAGCGCGAGATCAGGAGACCGCGAGGGGCCCCGCTAGGTAGATGCGACCGATTCCCGGCCGGTAGCCGAAAGCCGCGTTCAGGTGCCGGATCGGCGCGTTCCGCTGCTCGTTGCTGGTGCGAAGCTCCGTGTAGCCATTGGCGAGTGCCCAGTTGATCTGCGCCGCCTTCAGCGCCCGGGCGATGCCACGACCACGCCACGCTCTCCGGACCGCGGACAGATCGTGGTAGGCGATCGTCGGCTGCGCCTCCCTGAGCGCGAACTTCGCGTACCCGACGACTTGCTCGCCGGCGAGCGCGACGAGGGTCGCCTCGGGACTGTCGCCGGCGCCCTGCATATCGTGCGCCAGCCAGTCGTCGAACGGTTCGATGTCGTCGTCCTCGAAGCCCGGGATGTCCGGTAGCGCCTCGAGCGCGACCTCGTAGAGACCGTATGCGAGCTCCGGGCGCTCCGCCCAGCTGAGGATCTCGACGCCATCGGGCAGCTCGACTTGCGGCGCCGCGAGCTCGGCGAGGTCGAGAACGAGACCGAGTTCCCGTCGCTCCTCGACGAAACCACGCCGCTGCGCGAAGGCAAGGCTCTCGGGATCGTTGTCGAGCACCGGTACCTCGAGCTCGTTCAGGCCGCGCGCCCCGGCCCACGCCGAGAGCGCCTTGTAGAGCGCGGAGCCGACGCCACAAGCGTCGATGCTCCGCGAGCACGGTGACGATCGTGTAGACCCGGTCGACGCGCTGCGGAAAGATGGCGCCGACTCCCGGAGCCAACCGCGGCTCCGCCCACGCGCGCGAGTAGTCGACGTGATCGCGAACGCTCTCCTTGAACGAGCGCACGTCGGCCATCGCGAAGGTGTCGTGCGGCCAGACGGCGTTGTACACGTCCAGCGAAAGTTGCTCGTCCGGCTCGTCGAGGCAAGGGGTGACCTCGAGCACGCCGCAACAATAGTCTAGGCATTGCGGACCGGTCTGGATGGACCCGGAAAACATCTTCTCGCTCAACCACAACATCCCGCCGAGCGTGCCGCGCGCGTAACCCGCCCGTCCGCGATCGGCGCGCCCCGCGCGTCTCTGTTGGCCTGCTCGTCCCGCCCTGTAGGTCGCAATGGCCTGGTGCAACGAGTAAGACCGCTGCGGTGACCTGCTGTGAGAGGCGCTCGGGGATCCTGGTCGTCGGGATGTGTCTGAATGCCGACTGGCCGTTGGGCACGATCGAGGCGTCGACGACGCTGAGCCGCTCCGTACCGTGGACGCGTCCGGACGTATCGATTACTGTGCGTGCGGCTTGACGATGCGCCAGTTCGAAGCGCCGCCGGCGGCGGTGTAGCGCGTCGCACACCAACGTGTCCGCCCACGGCCGCGACCGAGATAGCGTTGTTGTCGCTTGATCGACCTCTGACGAGGGGAACTGACAGTGGGAGTGCGCGGTGACGCTTGAGCTCGATCACATCTTTTGTATGGTCGCTGCCGATGGTGTCGCGGCGTCTCGCCTCGAGGCCGCTGGCTGGTTGCTCGATTCGGGGATCGCGCATCCCGGGCAGGGGACTCGCAACCGGCGCCTGGCATGGCCCGAGCTGTACCTCGAGTTGCTCTGGGTGGCCGACGCCGCAGAAGCGCGGGCCAACCCACTTCGTCTCGACCGTCGCGCCGAGTGGACTCACTCGGGCGCCAGTCCGTTCGGCTTCGCCTTCCGGGGCCAGTTGCCAGACGCTGCCATTCGCGACTACTGGCTGTACGAGGGGCTTGGAGTACCGATCTGGGTGCACCGCGACAACGAACGGGCTCCCGAACGCCCGCTGGTCTTCGTGCTCGAAGCGACGAGCGGCGAGCTCGAGCAGCGCCGGCCGCGCTCGCGCACCCCTGACATGCTGGCCCATCGTCGTGCCGGCGAACTGCGCTCGCTGCATCTAACGGGGCCAGCTCCGGCGTCGCTCCCGCGCTACTCCGGGCCGGCGATCGAGTACTCCCGGGGCCCACACCATCTCGAGCTCGTCATTGGAAACGGGCCGAGGCGACGCATTTCCGACACGCTCATGCTCAGCGGCTGAACCGTCGGGAGTAAAGGCCTCGCTCGGGTCGCCAGGCCTCGCTCGGGTCGCCCACATCGCGGCTGCATGATGGCACACACGTGGCACACGGAGTCGATTCCACGAGCTAATTTTGCTCAACCATCCGCCTTCCGGCGCGCAGTGACAATATCTCGTGTCCGGCCCCCCTCTATTTGATCCAGTTTGGATGTCGTGATCGAGCATCGCGGTGAGTTGGGCTGATCCGAAGCCGTGTTCTTCGGCGCGTGCTCGCCAGTCGGCGAGGAGCCGGTACATGTCGGCGGCTTCGTTACGGTCGCGTGTTCGGATCGCCGCGCTCTGTGCCGCGTGGAAGCCACTCCGCCCGGCGCGTCGAGGTGTTCCACGATCTGCTGGCGTCGACGCCAGAACTCGACAAGGACGTCGCGCGGAACGCACACGACTCGTTCGGATGCGGTCGCCGCCCTGTAGCTGTAGCCGAGTTGCCCTTGAGCGAGTTGGATGCCCCGGTTCGTCTCGCTGGCACGGATTTGAGCTTTCAGCGACTCTCGGAGCATTAGCGCTCGCTACGAAAGCTCACGCGTCGCGAAGACCCGCCCCCACATCTGCACGGCGCGATTCTCACATACCCCCAACCGCCGTCTCAGGCGCACGTCTCAGCTAGCTGATGACGGCGGGTACCGATGAGGGTGTCACGCGGTACCTCCGAAGAAGGTCACCCAGTCGAGCGTCTGGATACGGTCGTGACAGAACGTGAATAGGTGTGCGCAGCGACCGGGCACGGTCAGCGGCGGGCTGCCGGCGTGCTCGTAGTTGAGGGCGATGTCACGGGAGAGCCAGCGAGTGCTGTCGAGAGACCACTGGTAGCCGTGGAACTTCGTGTACGCGGCGCCGTAGAATGCGATGATGGCGTCGATGCCCTGGTAGACGCTGGTGAGGCCGGCAGGGTTCGACTGTGTGAGCGTGGCGTCGTCTGCGTATACGTCGGCCATGCCTGAGAAGTCCCCGTTCGAGCTCGCCATGCCGGCGTTCAGCGTCGCCCAGTAACTGTCCAGCAGCTCCTGGTTGTCCCTTCGGTGATGGTCTCGGCGGTCGTGGCCGAGCGCCGTCGCGGGGCTGGCTGCGGCCAGCACGCCGAACGTCGTGAACGCCCCGATGCCCTTGAGCATCTTGCGCCGATCGAGCCGCCCTGCGAAGTCGATGTCCTGCACGATCGCTCCCTTCGTCGATGACACGAGTGTGCGCGTGGACTACTCCACAGTCGCTCCATGGGCCTCCACAGGAGCTCATAAGCCACAAAATCCAGCACGTCGCCGAGCGGCCGTGCGAGTGGTCGGGTAGACGCGCCGCTACTGCCGTGAGATCCTCGGCACGGGATGCAACCGGTGTTCCGGATCCTCGGTCCGCTCGAGGTCGTGCTGGGGGAGCGCACCGTCGCGCTGGGACGACGGGAACGCGCTTTTCTGGGCGTGCTCCTCCTCTATGCGGGCGAGGTGGTGTCCGTCGAGCGTCTGATCGACGGCGTCTGGGGCGAGACCCCCCCGAGAAGCGCCAGGCACATGGTGCACGAGTACGTCTTCCGGCTGCGCAACGCGCTCGGCGTTCGGTCGCCAATCGAGACGACGTTCCCCGGTTACGTCGCGAGCTGCGCCGATGAGGACCTCGATGTGTGCGTCTTCTCACAGCTCGTGGCCACCGCTCGCGCGGCCGCGATCGCGGACGACCATGCGCGGGCGGTGCGCTCGTACGACGATGCGCTGCGACTCTGGCGAGGTGAGGCGCTGGCCGGCGTCGAGATCGCCGGCGAGGCACGCATCGACGTCGCGCGCCTCGACGAGGAGCACCGACTCGTGGTCGAGGAGCGCGTCGACAGCGCGCTTGCGCTCGGCCGCCATCGGGATCTGATCCCCGAGCTCGAGCGCCGCGTCCGAGAGGCACCGTTACGCGAGCGCCCCCGTTTGCAGGTCATGCTCGCGCTCTACCGCGCTGGCCGGCAGACAGATGCGCTCGAGCACTACCGACAGGCGCGGGCGCTGCTCGTCGCCCATGCAGGCGTCGAACCCGGGCCGGAGCTTCGCCGACTGGAGCGAGCGATCCTCGAGCACGATCCCGCGCTCGAGCTCGCGCCTCCCACTCGCCGCAACGATCCGAGCCCGCCCAGACCCGTCCGGCGACCGCGGCCAGGCCGCCGGTCAGGGGCCGCACTCGCAAGCATCGGCATCGCCGGGCTCATCACAGCCGGAGCATGGCTCGAGGTGCGTGGTCGGGACTCCCCTCGGATCGCCGCAGTGACGGGGAATGCAGTGGCGGCGATCGACGCGCAGAGCGCTCGCCTCACGCGCCAGATCAGCGTCGGGGCCTCGCCGAGTGCGGTCGCGGTAGGCGCAGGGTCGCTCTGGGTCGCGAGCGTCGACGCCAATCACGTTTTCAGGATCGACCTCGCGAAGCGCGTGCAGGTACAGGCGATCAAGGTCGGTGGCGGCCCTGACGGCATCGCCTTCGGCGACGGGTTCGTGTGGGTCACGAACGGCCTCGACGGAACCGTCTCGAAGATCGACCCGAAGACGAGCAGCGTTGTCGACACGATCCCAGTCGGGAACGCGCCTGCCGGAATCGCCGTCGACGCGCACGATGTCTGGGTCGCGAACTCGAACGATCGGACGATCTCCCGGATCGACCCGGTGACCGGAAAGCTGCGCGGTCACCCCATCGCGGTGGGGTCGGGCGCCGACGGTATCGCGGTCGGCGATGGGTCGGTGTGGGTCACGAGCCAGTCGGCCGGCAGCGTGACGCGGCTCGATGCGCGCAGCCTGGGCGTCATTGCGACGATCGCGACCGGAAACGGGGCCGCTGCCGTGGCGGTCGGGGCGGGGTCGGTCTGGGTGGCGAATGGTCTCGCCGGTACCGTGACGCAGATCGATCCGAATTCGAATGTCGTCCATGCCACGATTCACGTGGGCGACACCCCGAACGGCATCGCTGTGCTCCGCGGGGCTGTCTGGGTGAGCAGTGAGCTTGCCGGCACGCTCTCGAGGATCGACCCGGCGAGTGGGACCGTGATCGACACGGTGAAGCCGGGAGGACGCCCCGAGGGCGTCGCCTTCGCGTCGGGATCACTCATGGTGGCGATCAGGGCGTCGGGCGCCGGCCATCGCGGCGGAACGCTCAGGGTGCTCGCGCCTGCCCCGCTGGTTTCTACCTACGACCCGGCAGACGCATACTCGACGAGCGATTGGCAGGTGCTCTCACTCACGAACGACGGGCTCGCGGGATTCCGCAGGGTCGGAGGCGGTGCCGGGATCCGCGTGGTGCCGGACCTTGCCGTGTCGCTCCCGGTTCCGACGAACCGCGGCCGGACGTACCGGTTCCAGCTGCGCCCGGGCATCCACTACTCGACGGGCGCACGCGTCCGGCCGCGGGACTTCCGCCGCGCGATCGAGCGATCGCTCGTCCATGGGTCGTTGGGCGACTACTACTCCCAGATCGTCGGTGCGCGGACGTGCCTGGCCGCACCCCGCAAGCGGTGCGACCTCTCGGACGGGATCGTCGCCGATTCGGGGGGGAACACCGTTACGTTCCACCTCACCGCTCCCGACCCGGATTTCCTGGTCAAGCTCTCACTCTCCGCGGCGTACGCCGTGCCTGACGGGACACCGATCCACCTGCACCGGCCGTTGCCGGCGACCGGTCCGTACATGATCGCCTCCTACGATCCGAGCAAGGTCGTCCGGCTCGTTCGCAACCCGCGATTCCACGAGTGGTCGCCGGCGGCGCAGCCGGAGGGCCTTCCCGATCGGATCGTCGAGCGCGTCAAGGGCTCACCGGACGCGCAGGTCGCCGCGGTCCTCAACGGGTCCGCCGACGTGATGTCGGCCGTGACCGGCCCGTCGTCGGCCGTGCTCGATGCCGTGCGGACGCAGCACGCGAGCCAGGTCGAGCTCAACCCGTCGGGGTTTACCTTCTACCTTGCGCTGAACACGCGGATCTCGCCCTTCGACGACGTGCGAGTACGGAAGGCGCTGAACTTCGCCGTCGACCGTAGGCGGCTGAGGGACCTGGCGTTCGGTCCAGGCCTCGATCGGGTGACCTGCCAGATCCTGCCACCGAACTTCGACGGCTATCGGCGCTACTGCCCCTACACGGCGAGGCCGAACGCGAGCGGAACCTGGCGCGCACCGAACATGGCACATGCACGCCAGCTCGTGCGTGCCTCGGGGACCACCGGCGAGACCGTCACGGTGTGGGTACCGGACTGGGGGTTCGGAGCGCGCGCTGCGCCCTACATCGTCTCCGTCCTCGACAGCCTCGGCTATCACGCCCGCTTTCGGAACTCCGGGAATCCCTACGCTCCGAAGCACGCGCTCCACGTCCAGGCCGGCTTCTCGGGATTCGCTGCCGACTTCGCGACGCCATCCGGGTTTTTCTTCAAGACGTTCACCTGCGCCTCGTCCACCAGGTTGACTGCCGAGAACGCCAACGTAAGCGAGTTCTGCGACAGGACGGTCGACCACGAGATCGCGCATGCGCGGTCAGTGGAGACGAGCAATCAGGCGAGTTCCTCGCGCCTCTGGGCCGACGTCGATCACGATGTCGTCGACCGGGCGCCGTGGGTTCCCTTTGCCAGCGGTATCTTGTTCGAGCTTCTCTCGAGCCGTGTCGGGAACTACCAGCACAATCCACAATTGGGGACGCTTCTCGACCAGCTCTGGGTGAGGTAGGAACACCGGGTTGGGTAGGCAATCATTCGCGGGTCCTTCGCAGCGCGAGTCTCGACGCGCACCAGGTTCGAGTTCGCCGAGTTCGCGACGGACTTCGCGTCAGGCTTAGGCCCCCATCTCGCCTTCGCGGGTTCCGGGTGGCGCCAGACGTGCAAGAAGATGCTTCCGGTCGTTCGGCGTTGGTCGCATCAACGCTCGAACCGGCACGCCCGTCCGGCAGTCGAGCCAGTAGACGACGGGCGCGCGCATGGGCGTCTGGATGACGCGGATTGCTTTCGCGAGCGAACCCGGTGTAGAACGCGGAGGTGAACCAGATGGAGGCGCCGGCCGACGACCACGCGAACGGGTTCGCTCGCGCCCTCGCGAGGTGTCTGGGCTGACACAGGGGTCGACGTAGACGCGTTAGCCCGGGTACCAGATGACACGCGGGTCGTCGGGCCGGCGTCGATAGTCCCAGGCCGCGTCCGTCAGACTCCTCATGTTGTACCTCGGTCGCCAGCCGAGCAGGAACTTGGCCTTCGTGTTGTCTAGCCACGTCGAGTGGTGCGAGGTGCGGATCCCGACTGAAGGCAGACCGCGGGACTCTGCGAGGTATGCGCCGAGCTCGCCGTAGTCGACAGGCTCGTCCATGCAGATGTTGAACGTCTGCCGGTGGGCGGCGGGGAAGTCGATAACCGCGAGGATGGCGTCGACGACGTCCTCCACGTGGACGAAGTTGCGCTTCAGCGGACGGCCGTCGCCGTCGAGCATGATCGGGACCGTCCGGCTCGCGATGTAGGCGTCGGCTTGCTCGGGGCCGACCAGATCGCGCCAGCGCGGCCCGCCGAACACGTCCTCGCCGAACGAGAGCACGTAGCGGAAGTCGTCCTTCTCCATGATCCACGGCGCGCGCAAGCAGCAGCCCGCGAAGTCGTACTGGATCCCGTACTGCTCCAGCATCACCTCCTCGAGGACCTTCGAGAGCGCGTAGCAGCCCGGGTAGGCCGTGTGCCTCTGCGTCTCGGTCACAGGAATCGGGTGGGGATACACCGAGTGCCCGACGCCCGCATCGCCTCCGACGAGAATGAACTGCTGGAACGTCGGGCTCGATCGACAGGCCTCGAGCAGCCAGAACAACCCCTTGACCGCGACGTCCATGATCGACTGCGGCGTCTCCTTGCTCGTCGCGAGGTGCAGGACGTGGGTAACTCCGTCCATCGCCCGTCCGACGACCTCCTCGTCCTCGATCGAGCCCATCACCACCTCGACGCGGGGCCCGGGTTCAAGCGGGCGATTGTGACAGAGCCCCCGCACGACGAACTCGCCGAACGGCGCGTCCTTGAGGCCGAGAAGGCGAGCGACAAACGTCTGACCGACCTTTCCGGTAACACCCGTGACCAGGATGCGCTTCGCGTCAGCTCCCACCGGGCAATCGTACCCGCCTGCTGAGGCGTCCTGGGTTCCGCGGAGGCGGTCTCAGGGTTCGAACGTTGGGTCGGCTCGTTAGAGCCAGCGTTCTTCGTCGACAGGTTCGTCCGGAGTGGTCGTGAGGAGCACGTCGAGCGCGCTGATGAGGGCTCCTGGGTCGCGGCGGGGCCGGCGTCGGTGGTGGGGCGTCCGGGCGCGTCGTGCACGGAGCGGAGGGACCGGCTCGCTCGGGCTCGCCGACGACCCGGCTGCAAAATGGCACACGCGTGGCCCTTTCCAAGCGTTCATCACGATGCCCGTCTTGCAGATCCACCGGGCAAGCGTGAGCCGTTCGTCTCCCGAGAGCATCGTGTCCTGTTCGAGGAGGATGGGGCGCATGATCGGCTGTACGGCCGTCTCCAGGTCGCTCATCCACCCGTGATTGCAGTTGTGGCATACGGCGCCTACGCGCACGTCGAGTTCTCTCGTCGACCAGGTGGCCTCGCTCAGTACTTCGCGGTCTGTGGTCTTGGCGCGGTACATCGTGAAATCGCCGTCGCCGGGGACGTACCGCTCAAGCCAGGCGGGAAAGATGTGCTCTTGCGTCAGTCCGCCGGTCGCACCGCAGAACACACACGCCCGTCCGGCGGGCTGTTCGGGATCCTTCACAATGAACGGGAGCCTAGCCGATCGTCCGAACATGCGTTCGTTGGAGATCGCGGCGCACAGAGAGGCCGATTGGTGCACACGGCTAACGTCTAGCGCCAGAACCAAGCGACGCTACAGATCGCACAGAAGCCGCCGCAAGCCATCGCCGGGGTACGCTGACGACCAATCCGTGCGAGCCCTCGTCGCGGGTGCTCTTCTGACATAATGGAATGATGAATCCACCGCGGACCGTCGGGGCATACCCTTACCCAAAGGATCCGCGGACGATGTCGGGCTGGTCGTAAACGTGACGACTTCTCCAAAGCCGCACGCCCTTGTCAAGGGCGACGTGCACAGTCACGTCTGGCTTCCGGAGCATGCCTCGCCGGAATTCATCGCCGACCTCGTGCGCGCCTGGCCAGAGGCCGAAGGTCTGGACGCTGGGTATGAATCGCACGCGCGCCATGCAATCGGAGCGTCTCGCAGCGTTGTAGTTGCCTTCGATGCGCCGCATGCCGGACTAATCGTGCCCGATGAGTTCGTAGCCGACTACGTCAATCGCGATCCGTCGCGGCTCGTTGGCTTCTGTTCTATCGACGCTCAGCGACCGGACGCACTTAAGCGCCTCGATCGAGCGGTCGAGCAGCTCGGCCTACGTGGAGTCAAACTTGCACCAACGTATCAGGGTTTTGATCCACTCTCGCCAGCTGCACTTGCTCTCTATGAGGCCATTTCTGAGCGCAATCTGCCAATCATGTGGCATCAAGGGACGACCTTCGTTCGCAAGGCCATACTAGCATTTGCACTTCCGCGTCAAATCGACGAGGTGGCCCTCCGGTTTCCACGGCTTCGAATCGTAATCGCACATCTGGGCCATCCGTGGATCTCGGAATGTCTCGCTGTAGTCCGAAAGCACCCGCACGTCTACGCGGACATATCCGCGCTGACGCCGCGACCGATTCAATTACGCTCGGCGCTCATTGAGGCCGGAGAGTATCGATGTAGCGATAAGTTGCTGTTCGGGACCGATTGGCCGTTCGGCACAATTCGCGCACACAGAGACCAGTTGCGCACATGGGAAGACGATCAGCGCGAACCGGCCGTGCTCCGAGAAACATGCAGGTCCATCTTGACCACCGACCCGCTGTCGGCCCTGGGTCTATAGAGGGAGCCTAAGCTTGCCTTGGCGGAGCCGACGTGCTCGACCGTACGACGAGCGACGTTCGCATGACCCGCCTCCGAGCTGGCAGCCAAGGCTTCTCGATTCGACTGAGAAGATCATGGGCGGCGCCCCGTCCCATCGCCATCCCGTTTACCCGGGCGGTCGTAAGCGCGGGCTCGAGGGCTGACGCGAAGTCTAGGTCGTCGAAGCCTGTGATTGAGAGCTCGGCTGGGAGGGAAAGCCCGGCCGAACGTGCGGCGACGATAGCGCCCGCCGCTAGCACGTCGTTGCCGGCGATAACGGCTGTCGGCCGGCGCCCCGGTGGGAAGGATTCGAGAGCGAGCTGCACTGCAGAACGCCCAGCGTCGACGGTCCAGTCTGCCGCGGTAACCAGCACGCAAGGCGGACACCCGGCTCGCTTGAGCGCCCTGTTTACTCCGGAGAGGCGTGCCTGCACAGCGGGCCATTCCACCGCGCTTTGCACGAACGCGAACCGTGAGTGACCGAGTGCCGCGAGGTGTTCCGCGATGAGTCGGCCTGCCTTTTCATCGTCAGCCCGGATGCTACCGACGCCCTCGAGTGACGCGGCGGTCGAGCTGAGTAGGATAACCGGCCGACCTGTCTTTGAAGCAGCTTCCAGCGAGGGAAGCCAAGCTTCTGGAGAGCCGGATGGAAGTAGGATCAACCCGTCCGCTTGATGAAACAGGAGCGAACCTGCTACCTGTTCTCCCAGCTCGGGAGACGTCGGGTTCACCGCCTCAAGCAGGAGGTGGTAGCCCCGACGCCGTGCATATTCCGCTGCGCCCGCAAGCATCTCTGCGGTGAAAGCGTCAGCCAAGAAGCGGTCGCTCGGATCGAGAATCGCGAACGCAATCGTTCGAGCCCGTCCCTGTCGCAGGCGAATTGCATTCACATTGCGCCGATAGTTAAGAGCTCGAATAGCATCTACGACCTCGAGACGCGTGGCTTCGGTCATCAGTCCCGATGTCCGTCCATTCAAAACGTTGGACACCGTCTGAGGCGAAACGCGAGCCAAATTCGCGACGTCACGTACGGTCGCCGCGCGCCTAGGTCTGTCCGACTCATGCATGGATTTGCGATACTCGATGTACAATGGCCAGGGGAGGTTCGACTAGCTGCATCGTCACCGAGTCGTGCTTTATGCCGCTCGGAAACGGCGCACGAAGTCCGCGAGTCCTTCGCTTGCGGCCGTCAGGAGGGCATCCCCGTGCTCCGCCGTCCCGGCTCGCGGATCGCCGTATACACCGGAGGGCGATTCCCGAGCGGGATCTGGCGCGAGATAGATGGCTCCGCCCTCACCCGGACGAATCGGCCCGACCTGCTCGCCAAGATTTACCAGCCGCGATGAATCCACGCTAGCCATATCCACGATAGCCGGTTGAAGTGCGAGTTGGATTGCGGTTTCCATTTGGCCGGCGTGGCCAGCATCACCGGAGTCGACGGTGACCAGTTCCGTCATCGCCGCCGGCATGAGGCTCCAGTACGACATTGAAGCAACGCGAAGTCGCGGACACCGATGCGTTCACTGCCGCGCCCTGAAGAACGCCATCATTTCCGCCGTGACCGTTCACTAGTAGAATCCGTGAGAATCCGTGCGCACGCACGCTCTGGCAGACATCGTAAATCAGCGCAATCAGAGTTTCTGCTCGAAGCGTAATGGTGCCCGCGTATGCCATCCAGTACGGCGAGAGGCCCCACCAAATCGGTGGCAGCACAAGAGCATTCGTATCCTCCAGCAACTCTGCCGCGCGCACACACACAGCCAGAGCAGTCCAAGAGTCGACATCGATCGGTAGGTGAGGCCCATGTTGCTCGATCGCACCGACGGGCAATAGGATGGGTATGTCGCGCGCGGCGGCTGCAGATATCTGCTCTCGTCGTTGCTTCTGCCACAGTACCGCCGCGTGTGCGTTGAGGTCAAGCATGCACTCCTCCAGTTCGATGCCTCGCGCTCAAGTGGGCATTCATCGTCGCTCCGCGCAGATCTCACCGGTCGCAACGGCGTAAGCAGCGGCCGCGGCGCCCAGATCGGAGACGCTAATCGCCTCGTTCGGTTCGGTCCGCCAGCTTCCCGGTCCGTAGATCACGGTCGGTATTCCATGCCGAAGCATGTCGACAGCGTCGGTTACATACGAGCCAGCTGGCAAGCCGGAAGTGAGCCGCACATCTGAGTGGCCGACAGTTTCATGCGCACGTGCCATCACGCCAACGATCCACGCGTCGGGCGTCATGATATAAGGCCGTTGGTACGCGATCGTCGACACCCGTCCGTGGAGACGAGCATCAGTCGCGCACGCGGCTTCGACGACTCGCATGAGATCGCCCTTCATCCCTTCGATCGTCATGCCCGGCAGAAAGCGCACATCTCCAGTAGCGGTGCATCGGGCGGCGGTCATCGTGTTGTCCTCGCCGCCGGCAATCGTGCCAACGACAATGCGCGGCAAGAACGGAATCCCGTCGTTCCGCACGTGTGTTAGGCAATCGACCGTTGCCGCGTCGACCACCCGAGCCATCGCGGTGATGGCGTTGGCACCCTCTTCGAGCCTACTTTGATGCCTCGGAACCCCTTCGACAACAATCTCGAATCCCCATGCGCCACCGTGGAAGAGTTGAATGCTCAAATCGGTCGGTTCTCCGTTGATTCCGGCGTCGATACGCCAGTCGCAGGAGTCGAGAAAGTATTTGAGTCCCAGCCCGCTTGTGCCGTGATGCATGACGGCTGTGAGGACGATGTCGCCCCGGTCGCGCGCGGTGGTTTGGGCAGCGACGGAGCCCCCGACCATCAGCGCGGCCAGGCCGCCCTTCATGTCATGGAGACCGGCTCCATGCAGCTGAGCGTCTTCGATCCATGGTTGGAGCGGGTCGTGCCGCCACTGCCCGACGGGTGGCGCAATGTCGAGATGCCCATTGAGCATCACGCTCTTGTACGCGTCATTGCCCCGAGCGATGGCCACAACGTTAGGGCGTCCCTCTACGACGGGTTGTAAGTCCACTTCGAATCCGTGATTGCGGAGGTAACCCGCGACCACTTCGGCAACCGGACCCTCTCCCCCTGGAGGAGTCGCGGTGCGGCATAGCTCCATCGCCAGCTCTACAACCTCATGGTCGCAGCGGGCTCGGTCCGAGGGCACGAGAATCAGGCCCCTGAGGATGAGCGCGCGACGGGCTGCGGGTTGCTGCACCTCGCGGAGTCGCACGCTGACCGGCCGCCCACAGGGACTCGGCTCACGAGACGCGCCTCGCCTCAAGCGGCTTGGTCCCTTCGCTCGGCATGCGCGCGCAGACCGCGTAGAACGCGGTGGCGTCTCCGACCACGCGGCCGAAGATATTGGCTGTGGCGGGCAGGCCGACGCCAGGCGTTGTCGGACGCGCGTAGCGATCGTAGGCGACGTAGATTTCCGACACGGCATCTCGGTTGCCGTGTCGCACGCCGGCATCATAGTGCGTATACATCAGGTCTCCCTGCTGGATATACGTCGTCGCGTTCTCCGCTGGGACGACGATGGATGGGTCCATAAACAGGCCGACAACGGTTCCGGAGTACGACGCGTGCGCCCCATCGCCTGTCAGCGGCAGAGCACCCCAGACAGCCTCGCAGGTCTTTGGCGCCGCGTCGGGTAGGAGCTCTACTCGCACGGACGCTCCTTCCTGTGGAAAGCTCAACTCCATATACATTGGCACGAGCTCTTCCCTTCATGGTTCCTAGAGGGCATTGTCTTTAGGGAGTTCCAGCAGCGGACTGTCGATGGACTCGCCTCGTTCCCGTTCAATCAGCTTTCGCAGGAATGCTTGGCTCCGTGGATGCCGTGGCGCAGTGAATAGCTGTTGTGGCGGTGCGTCTTCAACGATCTGACCGTCATCCATGAGTACGACCCGGTCGCCCACGTCGCGGGCGAAACCCATCTCATGGGTGACGACGATCATTGTCATGCCTTCCTCCGCGAGACGCTTCATGACGGCGAGGACCTCACCGACGAGCTCAGGATCAAGCGCCGAGGTCACCTCATCGAAGAGCATGAGCTTGGGCTGCATAGCGAGAGCTCGCGCGATAGCGACGCGCTGTTGCTGTCCGCCAGACAGTCGGCTCGGGTATTCGGAGAGTTTGTCTGCCAATCCGACTCGAGTCAAAAGGTCTGATGCGAGTTCGGTCGCGGCAGTCTTGGAGGTTCCGCGAACGCGCATAGGGGCGAGGCTGACGTTGCGCAGCACGGTCATATGCGGGAAGAGATTGAATTGTTGGAAGACAAGGCCGACATCACGCCGAATCAATTCGCGCTGCCGCCGATCCACGCGGCGCTTCGGCCCATCGGTCCCGACCGCAAATAGGCGACCATCGACTTCAATCGACCCTTGTTGAAATGGCTCGAGAAGGCTGAGACAGCGCAAAAGAGTGCTCTTCCCGGAGCCGCTCGGCCCGATGACGACGACGACCTCGCCGGCTCCTACGGACAGGTCGATCCCGTCCAGGACGCGGTGCGTGCCGTACGACTTCGTCAGGCTGGCCATCTCGATCACGGTTCAGAGGCCGGTGGGAAGCACCGAGATGGATGCGATCGGGGTACAGGCACACAGTCTCATCGGTCGACCCGATACCTTGCGAGTCGCTCCGCGGATACGCGGACGCCAAGGCCAGGCCCATCCGGGACCTCGACGCGCCCGTCGCGTACCACGAGCGTCTCCTCGATGAGGTCGTCGTGATGGTAGAGCGGTCCGATAATGTCGGACGGATACCGGTCGCCATCCACGATTGGGGTCGACACGGCTAAGTGAAGCATCGCAGCTGTCGCGATGCCGAGTTCCAAGGTGCTTCCGATCAGGCAAGCTATGCCATGGGTCTCGGCCACGGCCATCACCTTCTTCGCCGGAAGGAGACCGCCGTGAGTCGACGGTGTGATCGCCCAGATGTCCGCTATCTCGTAGTCGATCGCAGCGACTGTCCCGTGCAGGAGCCGAATGCTCTCGTGAGCAGCAATCGGGACGTTGACTCGCCGTCGGACTTCCTGCATCCATCGGGGATTGGCCGCAGAGACCGGCTGTTCGGCAAACAGCAACGAACATTCCTCCATCGCCCGAATGGCATAGATCGCCTCAGGCACCGACCACCCCTCGTTGGAATCCACCGTCAGACGGACTTCGCCGCCAACCGCGTCTCGCACGGCCACGACCTTCGCCACGTCGGAATCAACACCAAAACCGGTCTTGAGTTTGATGGTGCGAAATCCAGCAGACACAGCCCGTTCTGCCAGCGAAACCGTCGTCTCGATATCAGGCCCGGCACAGACAAGTTTGATTCCCACTGAATCGCGGACGCGGCCGCCGAGAAGATTGTAGATCGGTTGGTTCAGCGCGTGTCCGACTGCGTCCCACACCGCCATCTCTATTGCGGCCTTGGCGTAAGGGTGCCATGGAATTGCGCGGTCCATTGCCGCGAGTATCGCGCTGATGTCAAACAACGACTGACCGCGAACCACGGGAGCTAGATGCTGGTCGATGCAGTGTTTAGCAATCCACATATCCTCGCCGGTCCAGGGAATCTCCACCGGAGCCTCGCCATACCCCTCCACGCCCTCGTCAGTTACCAACTTTACGATCACGAACTCGGCACTCGGAATAGCGCCGATGTCATGCCCGACGATGTTCACGTCCGCGCGTCGCGGCACGGAGACGGGAATCGCCGAGATTTCGGAAATCTTCACCGTGTCGTCCTATCTCGCGCGATCTGCACTTAAAGCTCCTGCGTCCGGATTGCGTCCACCGCTCCCTGTAGTCCTCGTTCGCCAGCTCGGAGGCGTCTCTCGAGCGCGGACGCGCCGATCGAGATAGGATAGATCATCACAAAATAAATGATCGCAATCACTGTCAAAATTGGCAATGGCTGAAAGGTTGTATTCGCAATGAGTTGGCCCCGGCGGGTCAATTCCAGCACTCCTAGAACAGCTGCGAGCGATGTGGCCTTGAGCGTCAACATCGTCATGGCAGTGAAAGGAGGCAATGCAATGCGCGCAGCTTGGGGGAGGATGACCGTCCTAACGACGGACGCCCGCGAAAGGCCGAGCACGAAGCCCGCGTCCCATTGTCCGCGAGGCACGGCACGGATGGATGCGCGGTAAATTTCCGCCAGAAACGCCCCGGTGTTCAGACCGAGTGCGAGAGCACAGGCCGTATACACGCCGTAGTTAAGGCCTACGAGGCTCGGAAGGACAAAGTAAAGCCAAATCATCTGTACGAGCAGGGGCGTCGTCCGGAAGAAATCGATGTAGAGCGAGGTCGGTATCGTGATCCAGCGTCGGCCGCTTAGCCGCAAGCCGGCAAGAACGAGCCCAGTAAGGCTGCCGATTATCATCGCCGTGACGGCCAAGCGAAGGGTCGTTTCTACTCCTGCGAGTAGTGCTCGCCAGTAAACCGCGATGATATGGATGTCCGCTCTCATATCTAGTTGGTCAGGGGGCGCGACTGCGTCGCGCCCCCTGAACGTCTCCCTTTCTTACGGGAATAGCTTGCGCACTTCCCCAGCCGAGAAGTACTTCTGCTTCAGCTTGGCGTAGTTGCCGGATGCGATATAGCGTCCGAGGAACGAATTCAGATACGCCAGGAACTGGGGATCGCCCTTCCGTACGCCCCATGCCACCGGGCAGCCTCCCGAGATCATCTTGGATGGGTCATTCGGGATGAAGCGAAGCTGGTTTGCATACTTCACACGAAGTACGTTGTATGTCACTGGCCAGTCAGTCTGTGTTGCGTCGGCGCGCCCGGCGAGGACTTCCTGGAGGAGTTGTGGATCCGACACGCCAGGAATTTGCTTGAGCTTTGCCTTTGGAAAGTACTTAGGAACGTCGATCGCAGCCTCGGTGCCAGTCGGCACTACGAAGGTCACAGATGGATTGTTCAGCTGGCCGAGTGTGTGGTACTTGCTTGAGGACTTGACGTACCAAGTGCTCTTGAGATCCAGGTAGGTGCGCGTAAAGTTGATGACTTTTTCACGTGACGGGAGTTTGCAGAGCGACGGTACAATGTCCCACTTGTGAGAGTTGAGTCCGGCAATCACGGTATCGAAACCTGCGGACTCCATGTTGAGCTTGACGCCGAGGCTCTTTGCGAGGGCTTGCAGGGTTTCGACGTCGATGCCGACGAACTTCCCGCTGGGCTCCTGGACAACGAAGGGAACGTACTCAGCGCCGGCAACATTGAGCACGCCGCTTTTCTTGATGGCCGCGATCGTCCCTCCCGAGTCATTCGCGCCGCCTTTGGTCGCGGTCGACTGCGGTCTTGTACGCGCCATCGTCGATGACGTCACGAAGATGGCTCCGAGACTGATGGCTGCGATGGAAAGCACCAATACTCGTTTCATGCGTCCTTTTCCTCCTCGACTTGTGTGGTGGTGTAGGGGGTGAACTCGATGAGATTGCGGGCGCCGAAGCCACTGGGGGCTCACCGATATGACGATGCAGCTCGACGTTCGAGGTACTGCCCGGCCAGCGAGATCGGATAGGTCAAGACGAAGTACCCGATGGCGACCACGGTGAACACCTCTACCGGCTTAAACGTATTGATTGCGAGGGTGCGTCCGGAATTCAGGAGGTCGTTGGCCCCGATGAAGGTTGCGAGCGACGAATCCTTTACGAGATCGATGAGGACGCTGGCAATCGGAGGCAGCATGAATCGAACGGCTTGAGGTAAGACGACGAAGCGCAGAGTCTGAGTCCGTGAAAGTCCGAGGACGCGAGCCGCATCTCTCTGACCGGGGTCCACGGCAAGCAACCCGCCTCTATACACCTCCGACATCGAGGCAGCGGTGTGCAGACCGAGCGCGAGCACGAGTACTTCTATGTCCGAAAGCAGTAGACCAGTCTGCTGTGGTACTACGTAGTAGATCCAGATCAGCTGGATCAGAATCGGTGTGGACAGGAAGAAGTTCACGTAGAGGGCTGACGGGGCACTCAGCATCCGGTTGGATGACAACCTCCCGAGCGCCAAGAGCAGCCCTAGGACTGCCGCCAGAATGAGGCTGAGCAGGGTGAGTTCGATCGTAAGGTGCAGTCCGGCGCGCAGGAACGAGATGTCGGATGGCACCGAGTCGAGATTCATTGCGTGTGCCCGACCGTGCGGGCTGGCGTCGCTCGCGTCGAAGAGGAACTGCCGTGTGGCGTTACGCTCGTATCACGGGCCGGTGATAGCGTGGCCAGAGTGGCTTCAAGGTGTCGATCAAGGAGAGTGACATCGACGGTCGTCAACTCAGCAGCCGGTTGGCGTAGCGTCACGTTCAGGCCGACGCCTCGCTTGCTCAGGACGTACTTGGCGCAGAGATTGGAATGGGCCATGCTTTGCATCTCGAATACCAGCATCGGGAGGATTCGACGGAATAGTCTGTCGGCTTCGTCGCGCTGGCCCGCGGATTCGTGGGCGTAGATCATCGCGAGGACGTCAAACACATCGAGTGCGGGTGCGATGCCACGCGCACCGGAACGCAGGCAATCCAAGAGATAGACGCCTCCGTCGCCTCCAAAGATCGCAGCTGCACCCTCGAGAACACGCAACCACGTGGCTATGCCCTCGGGGCCGCTCTCGAGCTTGACGTACGACACCTGCGGGACTGTCGCGATCAATTCGCGCACGAGCTCGGGCCTAACCGCCCGCCCGAGATACTCCGGCGCATCCTGGATCATTACTGGCAGATCGACGGCGCTCGCGACGGCCTGGAAGTACCTTAGAAGTACCGCGTCAGAAAGGACTTCCCCAGCCGGAACGGGGATGACCACTCCACTCGCGCCGAGACGCTGCACCTCCCGCGCGAGGCCAATCGATGCATGCTCGCTCGCTGCTGACGCGCCTACGAGGATCGGAATAGCCCCGTTCGTTTCGTCGACAATGACTTCGCATAGGCGGCATCGCTCGAGTGGCGTAAGCCGGTGCACCTCACCCGCGAGGCCGAAGCAGAGCATTCCATGCGCCCCATGCTCGATCGCGAAGCGCACGATCCGCCGCTGCGCGTTCAAGTCGATATCGCCGTCTAGGCGAAATGCCGTCGGGATACTCGGAAAGATGCCCTGCCAGGCCAAATCTGCGCTCCTTCGGCGAGATCGTCCACCGCACCACGCGCCGCTGCTCTGATCCGTCAACGCCCGGTCGCCGGCGATACTAGTCCTCTTGGCCTTTACCCGTCAAGGGCCAGAGACGAGGAGTCAAAGGGACTGGCCGCGCCGGCGCGAACGGAGCGGTCCAGGTCGGCGGCGAGGGCGTGCCCGTTCCGACGGGATCAGGCGGTGCAGGTCGAGCGGAAGAGGCTGTCGTCAGCGCTCTCCTCACCTCCAGGCAGCGGCGGTCGTCTTTGCCGACCACGGCAAGCTGCGGCCGCGCTTAGGCAACGGTCGTGGATAGGCCTCTGAGCTGCCCGATACCGCGCCCACCCATCGTTGCTCGCGCGCGCGCCGCGGCGGCACCGCGAGCACAACTAGCACGGGTTCACGAGGCGCACCCTCGCACCGTGCCGCGCAGAGCGCTGGTTAGTCCAGCTAAAAGAGCTTCTCGACTCTCGAGACCTTGTCTCGACCCGTGTCGACCTGTGCCCGATCCTTGCCGGCTCCACCCGCGACCACGTCGCGCTGTCTGTCACGCGCGTAGAGGACGTCGTTGCCGGCACCGCCGCGGAGCTGGTCGCGCCCGGCACCGCCGATGAGGGTGTCGTTTCCGGCCCCGCCGAGGAGCCGGTCGGCGCCGCCGCCGCCCACGAGGACGTCGTTTCCACCCCGTCCCTGGATGAGGTCGTTACCCGGCGTTCCCCACAGGACGTCGTTGCCGCTCGTCCCCACGAGCGGCGACGCCGCGACCGAGCCTTCATACGCGCCGATGTCGCAGCCCGCTCCGGCCGGACGTGCCACGCCACGCTCGTCGGTCGCGGGGCATCCGACGGTGTCGGCCGTGTCGATCGCGGGACTTCCGGTGAGGAGCGCGTGCGTCGGGCCAGGGCCGCCGTTCGCGGCCAGGCTCCCGAGCTGAGGGTCCGTGCCGCTGAGGTCGCCAGGTCCTGCGAGCGTACAGGTCGTGTCGCTCTCGACGTTGTGACCCAGCGAGGTGATCGGCCCAGTGCAGTTCTTGCCGAAGACGCTGTGGGCGACAATCGTGCTCTTGAGTGAGAGTGTTCCTGCGTTCGAGAGCCCTCCGCCGTCGTTGTTTGCGACGGTGACGTGCAGGAGGTGGGCGACGGACCCGGTGGCATTGTGTAGCCCGGCGCTGTTGTTGAACGTGTTCGTGGCGAAGTTCGAGCTCAGGGTCACGTTGGTCAGGCCGATCGTCCCGAGGTTGTAGATGCCCCCGCCTGCCATGCCCGCGGTGTTGCCGCTGACCGTGCTGCGGACGATCGTCGCCGTTCCCGTCGCGCCGTTCCAGAGCCCGCCGCCCTGGCCGGTCGCCGTGTTGTCGTCGATCGTGCTGTCGACGACGCTGATCGTTCCACCGCCGGCGATGCCGCCACCCGAGGCTGGCACCCCGGCTGCGCTCACGACCGTGTTCTTCGTGACGTGCACGTCGGTCAGGTCGAGCTCTCCGGTGCTCCAGATCGCTCCGCCGGCATTGACGAGCCCGCCTCCGCTCGCCTTGTTCGCCGTCAGGATTGCGTGGGCGAGCACCAGCGTCGATGGCTCCGAGACCTCGATCGCGCCGCCGAGGCTGAACCCTTGGCCCTTTCGCACCGTCACGCCGGAGAGCGACACTGTCACAGCCGAGAGGGCCGGGCCCACATCAAAGAGCCGGTCGCCAAACTGTGGTCCTCCCTCGATGATCGTCTGTGAGCTGCCGTTGCCGACGATCGTGGTGTCCCCGGTGATGTCGAGGTCGCCCGTCGCCGCGAGATCCTCGTTCGCCCCTGCGAGCGTGAGCGCGAACGTTCCATTCACGACGAAGGTGATCGTGTTGGGGCCTGGGAGTGCGTTCGCCTCCTGCACCGCCGCTCGCAGCGTGCAGTTGTTGAAGCTCGTGCTGCACTTGCCGTCTCCGGGGGTCGCATCGGGGGCGTCGGTCAGGTCGTTGACGGCGAGGACCTCGGTCTGGAGCTCGTAGGCGCCGATGTCGCACCCTGTTCCCTGCGGCCGTGCGACTCCGCGTTGGTCGGTCGCGGGACACAGCGACGCGTCGGCGTGGTCGACCGCAGGGGTGCCAGGAAGGAGTGCATGCGTCTCGGTCCGCCCGCCGTTCTTTGCGAGCGGGTCGAGCGCCGGGTTCGCGTTCACTATGTCGCCGAGAGCCGCCGAGAACCCGCAGCTGGTGCTGTCCTCGAGGTTGTGGCCCTTCGAGAGCACTGTGCCCTCGCAGTTGACCCCGGGGAAGAACGCGCTGCTCGCGACGATCGTGTTCGCGAGCTCGATGGAGCTTCCAGGACAGTTGTCGCAGTTGAGGATTCCGCCGGTGTTACCGGTGATCGTGACGTTCGTAAGTTTCGAGCGGAAGCCGTTCCAGATCGCCCCCGGATCGCCATAGTTGCCGCTGATCGTCGTGTTCACGAGCGTCACGATCCCGCCGGCCTCAATGCCGCCCGGGGAGAGACCGGGCGCGCCGGTCGCCTTGTTCGTGTTCACCGTGACGCGGTCGAGCGTCGCGACGCCGCCGAGAAAGAGGCCACCGGTGGACTTGGCGGTGTTGTTCGCGACCGTCACGTCCGTGAGCGTCAGGACGCCCTCGTTACCCAGGCCGCCGACGTCGTCCGCATGATTGTCGGAGATCACGACGTTCGTGAGCGCGGCTGTGTCGTAGTTGCTCTCGTTCGAGATGCCTCCGACCCGCGTCGCGGAGTTCTCTCGGACCGCCACGTCGTCGAGGGAGAGCGTGGTGTTGCCGGCAGCGAGGATGCCGCCCCCCTCGCCGGCGACGTTCCCGTGCTGGACGGTGAGGTGCGAGAGGGAGAGCGTGACACGCGGTGTGGCGCCCCCGGTTCCGAGCGGATCTACGTGGAAGACACGGTCGTTCACGGCGGTGCCGCCCCCGTCGATAATCGTCCCGGCCTTGCCGTTCCCGATGATGGTAAGACTTTCGGTGACGTCGAGGTCGCCCGTCTGAGCAGCGTTCTCGTTTGCGCCCGGCAGGGTGAGCTGGAACGTCCCGAGGATCCCGAACGTGATCGTGTCCGGGCCCGGCCGACTGTTCGCCTCGATCACGGCCGCGCGCAAGGTGCACTGGCCGGCCTGCGATGCGCAGACGCCGTCGCCTGGGCTGACGTCGATCGCGTCCGCTGTGCTGTTCACGACGAACGGGGCCTGCGCGCTGGCACCAGGAGCGGCCGACACGAGCCCGAGCAGCACGCAAGCAATGACCGCGCCTCGCGCCCGGATTCCCCTTAGATGACGCCCAGCGCTCATCGTGGCCGTCGCGCGTGAGGTATGGCCGCCCCATCTGGCAACAAAGGGCGAGCGTCGAAATCGACCGTGCACCGCACATTCGTCCCCGAGCGCCATTGTGGTCACCCCGACTTGCTGTCCGCGACCGCGAGCGCCGTGCGTGCGGCGCACTCCCGCCCATCGAGCGCGAGCGACAACGCAAGCCGGCGCAAGGTGTGCGGCTGCGTGTTTTCTCGCCTCAGCACGACCTGTACATGCTCGTTCATCTCCATGCGCGCGATCGGGCGGACGTTCTCGGCCCAGTGCCGGCGCATCGCCTCGACGAGCCGCTGGCGATAGTCTGGGTCGTCGGGGCGAAAGCTGACTGCGGTCACGAGCTGCTCGACGCCATGCTCGACTGCGTCGTCGTCCAGCCGCAGCGCGGAGTAGGCGTCGCGCGCGAGGAGTCCCGCATCATGCGGTTCGAGCCGGATCGCTGCGCAGAAGCAGGCATGCATGCACCGGCTGGGCCGCTTACGGTGTTTGCTGTCAACGTTCTCGGCAAGCTGACTGAAGGCCTCGCCAAGGCGCGCGAGAATGTCGGACGCGGCCTCCCTCGGCCACACGTCGATCGTGCCCTTGCGCCAGCTCTCGCGCAACAGGAGCCAGGAGCCTGCCCGTATCGATCCGGCCTGCGCCCGCGCCGCCTCGATCGAGTGTCCTGCCGCATCGCGCCGTCCGGACGCGACGCCGCGGAAATGGAGAGCCGCACCCAGGAGGTAGCGTCCGCGGATCTTCTGAAATCGTCGAGATTGTCGCGTCCCGCAGGGCCGTGAGCCGACGCGTAGCGCGAGCCGCTCGGCCTCGTCGAGCGCACTCCGGGCGTGACGGATTCGGTCGTGGTCGAGCGTGCGGCCCGCAGCCTCCCGACGCGTGGCGCACAGGATCCGCTCGGCGTCGCGGCGTCCGGCCTTGCTTCCGTCGAGAACACTTTCGACGGCCCGACGGTACTCCGCGGCAGTCGGCTTGAGGAGATCCCGAGCCTGCAGCACACGGCGAAGTCCGAGGGCGTAGTAGGGTCGCCAGTCGTCGGGGCGCCGCTCGATGGCGTCGAGGAACGCTCGCTCGGCCTCGTCATCACGTCGCTGAGACGTATAGTCGACGCCCAGGTTGTAGAAGGCCAGCCCGCAGCGCCTGTCCGCCTCCACGGCCCTCAGGTACTGCCGTTCGGCATGCGCGAACTGACGCTGCTGGTCGGTTCCTCCCCGGGCGGCCTCGCGGCTCGCTCGCAGTCCGGCCACGAACGCGTCGGTCGCGGCGCCCGAGGATCCGCCGTCGAGGTAGAGGTCCGCGTGGATGCGGAGGGCGACGCGAGCGACCAACTTGCAGAGCCGAGCCTCGTGCCCGCCGCTGTTCTGGCGCATGCGCTCGTCGACCCGCCACGACATCGCTTCACGGCCGGACAGCTGCACGACCAACGCGATGCAGTTCTCCTCGGTGAATACCGTGCCCTGGAGCCTCGGGCCTCGAGCCAAGCGCTCGACCAGCGCCACGATGGCCCGGAGTGGCACCGTGACGACGCCCACCCGCATCGTGGAGTCGCCCACGTCGGCAGGCGCCAGAAGCGGGGCATCGTTCGTCATCAGTCGAGGGAGCGGCGTGCCAGCGTCACGAAAATCGTGGAGAGCTCGTTGATCTCGACCTGGAGATCGTGCAGCCGTGCGAGCTCGACCACGAGCAGCGTCGACAGCCCGGTGGCGAGTCCTTGATCCGCCGTGCCCCTGCTTCCGTGGCCGGTCGCCTGCGCACGCGACGCGCCGCCGGCAACGAACTCGTGCACCGAGATCTGCCGACGAACGCGAAGTCCCCACGCGAGAAGGGTCAGCAGCAGTGTCCCGCCAGCCACCCACGGCATCACGCGCCAGACGGATGTCCCCGGGCCTGTCCTCGCTGGCGCGGCCACCGTCGAGCAGATCACGCCGAGAACCACGACGACAGGGAGCGCGGCGCGCAGCCAGACGGAGAGATCGCGCGACCGCCGTCCGAGCCACGCGGCGACATAGGCGAGGGCGACGATCCCCCCGAGCCACACGCGAATCGCCAACGACGAGAACAGCAGCGTTCGCGGCGCGCGAGTTGCGACCCCGCGCGACAGCCCCACGCGCAGCGACCATGTGCCGGTCGCCTCGCGAGACCGTGCCTGGCCCGCGACGGAGGTGTTTGCGCTCATCTCAACAGTAAGAGACCGCCCGCACCTGACCTGATACATCTGCCTCGCCGGTCCCGTGTTGGGGGCCAGCTAGCTCGAGCGGGATTGAGCGATACCGGCACACCTTGGCTACCGAGCGAGCCGCTCCACGAGGAACGCGATGCCGAGTGCGATCGTGTTGTATCGATCGGCGCTATAGTCGGCGGCCCGATTTCTAGGCGGAGGCGGCGATGCGTGGGGTGCGGCGGAGGTTCTGGGTCGAGTTGGCCGTCGCCGTGGTGAGTGTGTTCCTCGTGCTGTTGACGCTGGTCTGGAGAGACTGGATCGAGGAGGTCTTCGGTGTCGACCCGGATCATGGGAACGGCTCGCTTGAGTGGCTCATCGCCGTGGCGTTCGTCGCGGCGGCAATCGTGTTCTGCGCTGGCGCGCGCCGCGAGTGGCGTCGCACTATTCCGCGTCGCTCTTCATCGGACGCGACCGCCTAGCCGCGTCGACAGGCGGCTCTGACAACCCGGGGGAGTCGGACCGTGTCGAACATCCAGGTCACGCACGAGACGGACCCGAACAACGCGCGCTCGGAGTCGAACATCGCGATCGACCCGAATGATCCGACGCGCATGGTCGCAGCGTCCAAACGGTTCTCCGACTACCAGAAGTACGTGTTCACGCTCGCCACGTCCTACTCGACGGACGGCGGTCACACGTGGCACGACTCCGATGCGTTGCAGTTGCTGTCGGGCTTCCCGATCCTGAGCGACCCGACGATGGCGTGGGACGACAGTGGCAACCTCTTCCTCGCAGGGCTCCTGGGCACGACCATGCCGTTGGCGACCGGAGGGATCGTGATCTACACGTCGACGGACGGCGGGAAGACCTGGAGCGCACCGAACTCGATCCACCTGAGCAACGGCGACGACAAGCAGTGGATGGCGGGCGACGCGAATCCTGCGAGCTCGTTCCACGGCAATGTGTACGCGGTGTGGGACGACACGAACGCGACGCAGCTGCGCTTCGCCCGCACGACCGATCATGGCGTGACGTGGGCCGGGGCGGGGAGCCGCTGCAGGCTCGGTGATCGCGACCGGCCTCGATGTACCCCGAGATCGACGTCTCATCTGACGGCTCCATCTACATCGTCTCGATCACGCTCGCCGGCGAGATCCGGATGCTCGTCTCGAAGGACGGCGGCGCAAGCTTCCAGCCGACATCCTCGCCGGCTACCGGCGTTACGAGCATTGCCCACCCGGTGAACGGCAACACGAGCGTCCTCCCCGGCGGCACGTTTCCGGGTCATCACCGATCCGACGGCGTGCGCATTCGGGTCGACGGTCGTGGTGGCGTGGGCAGACAGCCGCGAGGGCGTCTCGCGTATCTACTACGCGCAGTCGCTGAATGGTGGGGCGACCTGGACGACGGGCCCGTCGGGTCGGCCGCTGCTTTCCGGGGCCGCTGCTCGTCGAACATGCAGCACTTCCATCCGCAGATCGTCGTCGCCCCGGATGGCGTCATCGGCTGCGCGTTCTACGAGTTCGGGCCGAAGCCCACGAAGCAGCTGATCGACCTGATCGTCGCCCAGTCGTACGACGGCGGCGCCTCGTTCGACCACTTCACGGTGACCGACGCAGGCGTGGGACCCGACGGTCGACGCGCCGTGGGCGCGCGGCAACTCCGCCGTGACGTTCATCGGCGACTACATCGGACTCGACGCCAGCGAGCACGGGTTCATTCCCGTCTGGACGGACACGCGCACGCAGGTCCAGAACCTCTGGACGGCGATCGTGCCGGAGCGTCGCTGCTCGTTCGTGATCAACAAGAGCACCATCGGCCAGGATGAGGTGGATGCGCGGCGCAAGCAGTCTGGCGGCACGAGCGCCGTCGTCCCGGACGCGTTCCGAGTCGTCGTCGATGGGTTCGACCGCAGCCCAGGTGGGAGCGACCGGGCCGGGTTCGTCGTTGCAGACCGTGCCGACTCCCGCGCCGGGCATCAGCATCTACGGGAAGGGGAACTACTCGGAGACCGGTGGCTATGGACCCGAGGCGCAGCGCTTCACGTTCATCTTCGACATGGACTTCGGGCCCGTCGACACCGCGTTCGGCTTCACGTCCGCGACGGAGGTTCTCACGCTGCACGGCACCGCGGCGGGCCTCGCCGCGACGGGCGAGATCGAGCTGATCAAGCAGCCCGATCCGTTCATGCTGCATGGCGACCCGCCCTGGCTGAGCGTCGATCTCCGGGTCTTCGTGATGCGGCCGGGCGAGCACAAGTTCGGCGTGACGATGGGAGGCGATGCCTCAGCGGCCCCCACCTTCATCCAGCAGGTCGCCAAGCAGCTGCAGCAGGGGCAATGGCACGCGCAGGCGGCCAGTCGTTCGACGATGCGAACGTGCTGCCGCCGGACGAGGAACACTCGAGCCTGTTCCTGCACCCGACGGACGGTTCAAACACGAAGGTCTTCAACTTCGCACTCGCACGCGTGCGCTACATCGGGCTGATCGGCGCATCGGAGGTACGGGTCTTCTTCCGGCTGTTCAACGCGCAGTCGACAAACGCCGTCTACGACTACCCACCCGGAGCGCGCTACCGACGCGCACCGCTCGACCCGGGCGGTGACCCGATCGCGCTCGCCGGCGTACTCGGCACCGAGTACGTGACGATGCCGTTCTTCGCCTTGCCCCGCGTCGACTCGACCACGGTCTCGATGGCGCAGCAGACCGACTCGTTCATCGACGCGTCGGGCGCTGTGATCGGCAACGTCCAGGGCATCGATGCGCACGCGGATGGATCCGAGGTCGACACATTCTTCGGCTGCTGGCTCGACATCAACCAGCCGACCAGCGTCGTTGTGCCCGTCAGCGCGACGGGCGCGGTCGACGGGCCGTTCACCGACCCGCAGAACCCGGCGATCCCGATCGCCCAGTCGATCGTCAGGAACCTCCACCAGTGCCTCGTCGCCGAGGTGGCATTCGACCCCGTTCCGACGCCCGTGGGGAAGGACCCGTCGAACTGGGACAAGCTTGCACAGCGGAACGTGGCGTGGAGCGATGTCGGCTCGGCGGCGGCGGTGACGACGTTCGAGATCCGGCCGACCCAGGTCGGGCTCCCGGTCTCGCAGCGGCCAGACGAGCTGATGGTCGACTGGGGCACGGTGCCCGCCGGGACGCCGGCGTCGTTCTACCTTCCGAGCGTGCGGGCGGACGATGTCATTGACATGGCCTCCCGCATGTACACGCTGCACGGGCTCACGCGCGTCGACGAGCACACGATCGAGTGTCGCGCCGGAGGTGTCACCTACCTCCCGGTCCCGCCCGGCAGCTTGGACTACGCCGGCCTGTTGACGGTCGAGATGCCGGCAGGGCTCGGGCGCGGATCGAGCCACACCGTCGTCGTTCGGCAGGTCACGAACGCCAGCCCTGGCCCGGTCATCGAGGCGCCGCGCCGTGGGCGCAGACGCGCCGCTGCGGCATCGTCGAAGCCGCGCGCGTGGCGGCGCGTGATCGGCGCCTTCCAGCTCGTCGTCCCGGTGCAGGATCGCCATCTCCTGCTCCCGGGCGCGGAGCGCCAGCTCGCGCTGCTGCGCTGGATCGACGAGGCGATCCCGCACGAGAGCCGCTGGCGCCCGGTGTTCGGTCGCTACCTCGAGGTAATGGCAGGACGCGTGACATCGTTCGGCGGCGATCCGACCACGATCCGGCCATCGCCGTACGGCCCGCCGACGCACCATGGCCACCCCCAGCACGGTCCGCACGACCACCGCCACGCCGAGACGGGCAAGATCAGCGGCCTGATCTTCGATCGCTTCGGCGACTTCGAGGGCTTCGTGCTGCAGACCGAGCACGGCGAGCACACCTTCCGAAGCCGCGAGCAGGACATGTCCGCGCTCGCCGAGCGGGTCTGGGAGGAACGCCTGCGGATCACCGTCTGGGCCTCGGCCGCCCACCCCGAACGCCCGCTGGAGATCGTCGTGTGCACACCCCCCGGGCGCCTATCGCCGTAGCACGACCGCGATGGCTCGTCACGAACGAGCTAACCGCTCATCTCGTCTCGCTGCCTACGCCGTTCCTCCCGGCCGCGGCGAGATCCCGCGACGAATGTGTCGGCGCCCGCCATGGCTATACCAAACACGCGCGGCGGCGGTGGACTGTTGCGTCGGCGTCACAGTGGTGGCACCGTCGCAACCTTACGACGTCGGTCTTCCAGTACCGGCCAAAGTCTTGGGGGTGAGGCGTCGACGAACGAGCGGCAGGGCGTCGCTCCGGCCTTCTACAGGCCGGTCTGGGCCGTCAGCCGGCCCGATTCGACGGCTGTGGCGAAGGTCTCGTAGTCCCGTTCGTTTTGATCGGCGTAGGCGGCGGAGAAGTCCGCGATCGCGCGGTCGAACGCGTCGCCCTTTCCGAGGTAGGAAGCGATCGCGAGTCGGTCGCCCCAGCGTGCGTGCGCCCGCGCGAGGGTCGCTCCGCACAGGCGGGCGTAGAGCATCAACCCGGCCGGACGCATGCTCTCGACCTCGACACCGCCCTTCCAGTCGTGGAGTTGGCGGATGTAGTAGTCGCGGCTCTGGCCGTCCAGATCCTTGACGCGGATCCAGCCGAGGAAGATGTCGCTCGCCGCCTGCATCAGACGCTGACCGACCACCACTCGCTGGCCGTGGTTGGAGTGCTCGCTCGCGCCGACGAACCGCTCCAGCACGGAGGCCTGCGCTTCCTTCGCCTGCAGGAAGAGGGCGTCGTCGTTGTCGCGGCCGACCATCAGGAGGATCATCGCCTGGGTGCCAACGCTGCCGACGCCGACAACCTTCCGCGCCGCGTGGACGTACTCGAACTCCTCGATCGGATGGTGGTGGCGCGCGAGCGTACGTCGGTAGGACTGGATCAGGTTGCGCATCGATTGGTCGATCGCCTCGCGCGGCGTGCCCGGCTCGGCGAGATCCTCGATCGGCACGATCAGCGGCGGGTCGGCGACGATCCGAAGCTCCCCACCGATCTCGCTGGTCCGCTTCTCGAGCACGCGAACGTGATCCCGCGTCCGCGCCTTCGCGACATCCTGCGCCGCTTCCCTCGCCTCCTTCTTGCCGAGACGCTTCGCAGTGACCTCGCCGCCCACCCAGTCCATCACCTGAGCGACATCCATATGGGCATACCAGGCATCGAGCGTGCTCATCTCCGCGGCTGCCCGCATCTGCGCCCGGTACGCGCCGACCCCTGCTGTAACCGCCGCGCGCCGGTCGTCTGCGCTGAACCCGAGTTCACGGCCCGCGACCTCGACGCTCGCGGCAAGCCGTTTGACGTCCCACTCCCACGGGTCCGGGAAGCGTCTCGTCAAAGTCGTTGATGTCGAACAACAGCTTGCGCTCCGGCGAGCCGAACACACCGAAGTTCGACAGATGGGCATCACCGCACAGCTGCACGTTGATCTCCGACCGTGGACTCCCCACCAAGTCAGCGGCCAAGATCAACGCCCCGCCACGGAAGAACGTGAAAGGCGACACGAGCATCCTCCCGTAGCGGATTGGGACGAGTTCCGGCACCCGGCTCTCCGCCTGCTCCTCCAGGAGCGCGACTGGGTCGGGCCGGTCCGGCGCAGGCTCCCAGCTCCCGTGGCTCGACCTCGGCGCCACGCTACGCGCCTCCTTCCCCCGCGCACGCCGCTCCTCCACGCTCAAGTGCCGGTTGCGCCTCGCCCGTGCCGTCGGGTCCGTCATCCCACGCATCGTGACACGGCAGCTCCCACGCTGTCGGCATTGGCGAGTTCGGTGCCGGACGAAACCTAGGACGCCGAACGACGCGTGCTCGGCGCGATTGAGCGAGGCGCAATTCCCGTGGAGCGCCTCCGCGTGCCTCTGAGCGGCGCAGGCGCCGCTCAGATTGGCACACGCGTGGCACACGAAGTCGCTTCCGCGAGGCGATTTGGCTCAACCATGCGCTCGGACGGGGTCAGCGAGAATACCTCGTAATGATGGGGTCCGGGGTTCGAGTCCCCGCGTCGGCTTGCTCGAGGCGAGGAAGTCGCCGCAAATGTCTACGTTCTGGCGTGGCCCGCTCGCGACGACAGCACAATCATTCATCGCGTGCCAGTGATGGGGTCCGGTACCCGTTCTCGTCGCCACTAGTTGGCATTTGCAGGAACTTTCGTCGGATCGGTCGAGGGCTGAGATCGTTACCGGCGCATCGCGCCGTGCAGATTGGCACACGGGTGGCACACGCAATGGTTCTCCGTGACGTCCCGTGGATCCTTGCTAGCGCATGGAGGTCGCGGCGCGTGTTTCGAGCGCGCGATACGCAGCGCGGCACGCGAGTCTCCAGATCGACTTTTCCGGCACCCACAGGCGGCATCTACATCTGGGATGAGGAGGACACATGCCAAGCGGCCACAACGCCGCCAACGTCGCCCGGTGCGTGATCGTCGCGCTCGCCGCCAACGTCGCTCGCTGGACGACACTCCTCGGCCTCGGCCAGACAACGCGCAAGCCGCGGCGACACTGCGCCGCCGGCTACTCGTCGTGCCCGGCCGAATCGCCCGCCACGGACGCCGCACCGCCTCCGGCTCGCCGCTCGTTGGCCCTGGCGCGAGGCCTGGCTCGCCTGCCTCACACGAGTCCGCGGACTGCCCCTGACTCGCCTGACAGGCCCGACCGGCCTACTGCCCCGCGCCGGTGGTGGATCTATAGCCTGGCCCTGAGAGCCGGAGCCGGGGCTACTCCAGGGTGAGGAAGTCCAGGAGAAGGGCGTTGACTCGGTCCGGTGCCTCCAACTGCATCCAGTGGCCCGGTCCTTCGAGACGCTCATAGCGCCATGGGCCGGCCATATGCTCCGCCGAACGGGCCATCTGGGCCTCGGTCAGCGCGAAGTCGCCGCTGCTCCAGACGCCCAGCGTTGGGGCCTGTACTGGGGGCAGGGAGGGTGGAGGGGAAGGCGGTTCGCGTAGTTGAACGACATGATCACAACCGCCTTCTCGCTGAGTGGCGCTCGACCAGCTCGAACGGAGCCGCCGTAGGCCTTGGCGTCAAGGACGATGACCGGCAGGTTGAACTTCTCCTGAAGCTCGAGCGCCCATTGCTTGCGGAGCGAGGCAGGACAGAGCACAAGGAGCTGACGTTTCCGCTCCGCCCAGAACTGGCAGAGCACGATCCCCGCTTCGATGGTCTTCCCGAGTCCAACCTCGTCGGCGAGCATCACGCCGCTCGATAGCGGCGACTCGAGCGCGAACATCGCCGCTTCGATCTGGTGCGGATTCAGATCCACGGCGGCGTCGAAGAGAGACATGGACAGCCTGTCCATCCCGCTAGCCGCCCGACGCGTCAGATCATGCGCGAAGTACTTCGCATGGTGTGGTGTCAAATTCATGGCAGGGCTCAATCTCGCAGACGCAACGCGCGGTGGAAGATACCTCAAGCACGGTGCACTTCTGGGCTCGGCGGACTGAGATCGATGCGGAGGTCCTCGAACTTCAGTCCCCCCGGAAGACCACGCGCCGAGAGAAGCTCGAGAAGCTCCTCTTGGCGCGGTTGCCCAAGCACCGAACGGTAGAGAGCGAGAGACCGAAGCAGACGGTGCAGTCTTTCCTCGTCTCGGCTCAGCGGCAACGCGGGCACGTGCCGCTCAATCTTGGCTTCGCCCGGATACACCCAGTAGGGGACAATCTCGGAGTCGCCGAATGCCGCATCACTGGCTTCAGCCTCGATGAAGACCGCCTGCCACGGATCCTCGTCGAGTCGCAGGAAAGACTGTTCGCCCACGGCCGAGACGACGTTCCGGCGGAGTGCGTGGCCCTTGTAGCGGTGGACTCGTCCTTCGCGTTGCTCGAGGTCGACCGGGTTCGACGGGAGGTTCCAGTGCACGACGGCGTGGCAGTACGGATGGAAGTCTAGGCCCTCCTGCCCGACCGAAGTGCTCGCGAGGATGAATGGCGCGAACGGCGAGTTGAAGGCGTCGCGAACAGATTCGGCAGGTGTTTGCTCGCCGGTCTCGTCGGCGGTCGTCTCGCCGTAGGCGCGCGCAAAGCGGGCGCGCATGTAATGCGGCTCGAACCTGATCGTCTCACGGGTGACGGTGACCTCCTCGGGCGCGACTCGCGCGCTCCACGCGGTCGTCGCTCGGCGGATCGCATCCGCGATCTCGCTCGCCCGCCGTTCGGGAACGAGGCGTGCGACAGAGCGCAGGTCGTAAATGAGGTGCGCATACTCGTCGAGCACGGCCTGGAGTCCACCTTCCACGCAGTACGAGAGTCCGCGGCGCCAGTAGGGCCCTCGACGTTTCGCGCGGATAAGAGCGATCGACTCGGCGTGGTTGAGGAGGACGCGGATGCCCCAGGCGGCGCGCGCAGCGGCCTCACGCGTCGCATCATCGTCGAGCGCGTCGCGACCGAGCACTCGCGACAGCGCACGCAAGCAGGCGACTCCGGGTCCTGCCAACGCGAGGTCAGCGAGGACGTCGACAAGCTCATCGGGCTGTCGCCGCAACGGCGGGTCGATGCGACCTTGCGCTACGTCCAGCGCGAGCTCGACGTGCTCCGGCCACCGCGTCCCGCCGCCATCGGCCCAGCGTTGCGCGAGGTTCGATCGCGCGAGCCACTTGGCCGCGCGCTCTCGGTCGAGCAGGAGCGGCGCCGCCCATATCCAGCGCTGGTCGACCGGCCCGTCTGCCGCGACGGGCAGATCGGGCATAAGCGTTCTCACGCGGTCTTTCGCCCACTCCCTGGCCTCAGCCAGGGTCGGCTGTGGTAGGCCGGCAATCGCCCGTGCGCGCCGAAACGCGAGGGGGTCGATGCTCGCAAGGGCGAGCGACGGATAGAGCAATGCGAGCACCGGCATCCCCGTTTGCCGTCCGCCTTTGCCGACGGCCACCTTGAAGTCGAGTAGCCGGCGATCGAGTTTCTGGCGACCTTTGTCGGTGTTCGCCGCTTGCTTCTCGCTCGCGAGGATCATTCTGCGCTCTGCCTCATAGCTCGTCAGGGTCGCGATCGCCCGGGGAGCGACACGCCAGGACGAGAAGACGAGGCGCTTCGTGAGCTCGGAGCAATTGGCGAACTGCACTGAGAGGTCGTAGTAGGGCAAGGCGGGCGGAATCCAGAGCGCCTGCCAGAGACCTGAATCAAGGAGGTCCCGTTCTAGCGTGCGGACGCGCGGGTTCGTCGGCGGGACACTGCGGTACTCGCGGACGGCGTCGAACGGAAGCAGACCAGCCCCGGTGCGCCAGCGTCGTGCCAAAGCGCGTGAAGTCGGACGAGTCGTCGCGGCGGCGTGGAGGCGCCGCTTGAGCTGGTAGCCCTCCATCAGGTTCGGAAGATATGGAGCGGACTTCCAGTATTCGACTCCGGTCGCACCCGGACGCTCACCGGCGTCTCGCAAGGCTCCGTCCAGCTCGACGTAGGCTCGGACGTCACTATGGTCGAGGTTGGCACCGCGCCGCGGTGTCGGGTCGAGCATGCCGCTCCGATCCGACTCGGTGCCGAGGCGCTCTGTCCTGACCATCACGGTACGCAGGTTCTCGGCGAGCCGGTCGCGCGCACCCAGAAGTGCAGCGGAGTCGTCGGCGCGGATGATCTCCGTCCGGTACGCGTCGAGCAGCGCGGCCGCCTCGGCGGCCCTGGTGTCGTCACCGTCCATTAGGAACCGCAGCGTCCGCACGAAGTCGCTGTAGTGGTCATCCTCCTCGTCGCGCGTGGTGTACATCCGATATGGCGTGGCCGAGAGCAGCAGCACCTTCGTTTGCCGGCCGCTCCCGCTGTCCGCGTACTCACA
Organism: uncultured Actinomycetes bacterium; assembly: GCA_963717155.1. Taxonomy (GTDB): domain Bacteria; phylum Actinomycetota; class Thermoleophilia; order Gaiellales; family JALYLC01. Next base: position 3,598,672 of record OY970326.1, on the reverse strand, counting down.
GATCGCGCGGAACAGCAGCGCAGCATCCGTTTCCTCGTCGAGCAGATGCCGGAAACGCTGGAACTCGTCGAGGATCACGAGATCGGGCTCGAGCGCGTCAACGCAAGCGCGCGCGAGCAGTAGCCGAAGCCGGGCGACGAGATGTAACCGGCGCTCGTTCTCGCCGCCCCAGAGCTGCCCATCCCGAGCAACGATCTGGGCGAGCTCGACGAACTCAGCGCGAAGCCCGCTCTCGTCCTCTTCGACAAGTCGGGCGAATCGGGCGCCTACCTCCGCGTCAGGCTTCTCGGCCCTCACCTGGGCGATCTCAACTCGGAATCGACCCTCTTCCTTGCCACACCTGAGCAAGCGAACCGCGCCCTTGCCGAGGCGAAGGTTCCACGCGCGAGCGAGCAGAACGTAGATCAGCGCGCGCTCTCGCGACCAGCCAGTTCGGTGGCCCGAGTCCGGCATCGTGCCCGGCGTGAACGCGATGAAGTTAGGGCGGTCGCTCCCGGCTAGGTCGTTGACGTGGAGCGGGAGCAGGGTCAGCCGATCGAGGCGATCGAAGACCTTGTAACCGGGCGGCACGAGCCGCCGGATGTTCTGCCTGCCAATCTCGGCGTTCGAACTGATGTAGACGACGTCGATGCGCGGCACCTTCTCGGCGGCAAGTCGCGCGAGCGCGAGCCCGACCACACCGCGAGCGACAAGCGTCTTACCGAGCCCTACCTCGTCAGCTACCAGGAACCGCGAGCGCCCACGCTCGAACAGCATCTTGTCGACGTGCTCAGCGGTTACTCGTTGAAAGCCTTTAAGCCCGGCGAGTGCGTCGGAGTAGCTCATGTAGACATCCCCTGGCGCGCCTGCCAGATCGGCTCCCAGATCCGAAGAAGATCCGTCCCCGGGCCAGCGCCGGCTGCCGCTGCAAGGTCGGGGAGCCAACGCGCGAGATCATCCAGGCGTTCCGGTTCCCGCGCAAGCGCCCGGACAAGGAGCTCGAGGAGCGGCGACTCGGCTCCCGCGCCCCAGCCGTCGGCGCCTGCGCCGTTGCCGAGTTCGCCGAGGCTCGGCAGCAACGAACCGGGTCCGTCGCCGTCGTTGAGGAACATGCGGATGAAGGCAAGGATCCGCTCGGGGCTGCTCGCGAGCTCCAGTAGAAGCGCTTGGACCCGATCCGGCAGCGCTCCGACGAGTGGCCAGGAGACAACGAAGCTCCGCGCCACCTCAAAAAGGCCTTCTAATCGGAGCTCGACGAGGAACAGGCCTGACACCTCTGCCGGCTTCAGCCCGCCGAAGCGTGCCGGGACGGGTGCGGTGAGCTCAAGCCGCCGAGGAGAGTGCGTCGAGGCGAGTGGCGTGGCGTCGACGCTCGCGTGCTTCAAGGCGGACGCGGGCCTTCCACGGTAAGCGAGCTCAAGCGTCCAGCCCGACTCCTCTTCTGCCACGCGAACGTCGATCGCAAGTTCGGCGAGCTCCCGCGCGAGGGCATCGAGCGCGAGCTCGTCCGGGTCGTCCGCCGGGGCTTGTGCGGTGCCGTCGGAGTCGACGAGCATCGACCGGAACGTTCCCGGTGAGCCGTCGCCGAGGATCTTGTCGATCCCGCACGCGCTCTTCTTGCCGGTCAGCTCGACGAGAAACTCGACGTTCTGGTGAAACGCCGCGGCCGTCGCGTTCGCAGATCCAGTCCAGAGCGTGGCGTTCCAGCCCTGGTCGGCGACGTAGGTCTTGGCATGCAGACCCGCGAGCCACGGCGATGTCGTTCCCTCCTCGCTCGGCTCGGCTTCCAGGGCGTCGTCCAGGCCGAGCACGCGGGTCACGTGGGCGGGTACGGCTCCGTCCAGTCGCGCGTGCTCCTCGGGCCGAGTCACGAGAATCGCCTCGCTCGTCCCGGCGCACTGCCTTGCGAGCTGGTCGGCGCCGAGGAACGGAGAGACGACGAGGATGCGGTCGCGACGTGCAGCTGTGATTGGGTCGTCGCGATAGCCGCGGATGCCGAGCGGGCGAAACTGAAGGTCATCGAATGATTGCGGCGGCTCAAACCTGACCCTCAACAGCTCGCGTGCGAGCTGTGCCACGCGTGCGGCCTGAGCGGGCTTGAGCCTCGGCTGGCGCCCGAGCCAGACCACGAAATCAGACAACGGCTTGGTCTCCGCGCGAACCGAGCGTGCGGGGACGCCGTCGAGCGCGAGCAACGTGTCCCAGCAGCGGTCGGCGGTGAGGTTGCGTGAGAGGCAAAGGAGCCTGTACGTCCGCTTGCCGCGTTGATCGAGGTAAGTCGCTACCCAGAGCTTCGGATGAAACACGGCACCCTTGCGCGGAGCCGGCACGGCGACGAGTGCATCCTCGACGAGCGTGAGCAGTCGCCGGTGCCGGTCGGGAACCGCGATCGCTGCGGTCTGGTGGAAGACCGTGAGCCTTCCCGATTGCCGCTCGACCGCGGCCAAGAGTTCGAGTGGATCGCGTTCGAGCCCGTCGGCGTCGCCGTAGGCGCTGAAGCGGGTGAAGGCCAGCGGCACGGAGAGCAGCGATACAAGGTCGAGCGTGAAGGTCGTCACGAGCAGGTGATCGACCTCGCAGCCGTCGTCGGGGCGAAGCGCCTCATGTAGGACGCGAATCGACTTCGGCTCAAGCACGACTTCGGCCCTCGGCGACATCGAGCACGATCCGTTGCACCGAATCTCCCCAGCGGTAGTCGAGCCGTGCAGAGCCGGAACCCCCGTTCCAGCCGACGCGGAGCGGAGTCGCAATGCGAGAGCGCAACCGCCCCTTCACACGCACCTCGCGCTTCTCAACGAGCGCCTTGGCCAGCTTATCGTCCGCGAGTGACCGTCCGTCCACCCGCCTCACAGTCCGCTCCCACTCCTCGACGAACTGACGTGCGCCTCTGTGCGCACGTGGCGCCAGCCGCCAGACCCGGTTCAGCTCGAACGCCTCGAGCGGCCCAAGCGCATCTGCCTGCCACGCCGCGATCCGGGTGCGGTACTCCTCCGCGCGGGTGTCGTCTTTTCGAGCCTCTGCAATGCGGAGGTTGTAGAGCAGCGCGGCGCCGTGATGAAGCAGCGAGAAGTGCTCTGCGACGAAGAGGTCGTCTCGAACGGGGTCTGGCAGTTGCGCCTGCTGCGGATGCTGCCATGGAAGCGCCACAGCGACATCCGCCCGTCCCTCGCGGAAGAGAAAGGCGAGCATCGTCCGGTACGGAGTCGAGGCCTCGACTCGAATACTGAGGTAGTCGGACTCGTCGGCGCTGAGCGCGAACGACGCTCCGTCGGGGAAGCCCGCCGGAGGAGCCGGGACGCTGTCCCACCATGTCCGCACCATCCCCTCGATCGGCACGCCGTCGTCGTCGACCGCCACGCGCGAGCCGCGGTGCGGATCGTCGAGCCAGTGGTAGTACGCGGACAGCGGCCGCGGCACTCGTCGGATTCCGAAAACCCGGAGACCGTTCCAGTAAATCGAGCTCGGGAGTCGTTCCACAAGGATCGTTGTCTTGCCGACCAGACCGCGCGTGTCGTCGGACTCGCGTAGGTGTCTGATGAGAGCGCGCTCGGCGCGCTCGGCGCGCTCCCGCGAACGGCCGCGGGCTTGACCCTCCAACTCCCGGAAGATCCACGGGAGGAAGATGAAGTAGCGCGCGCGGGACTGGATCGTGCTGGTCCCGGGGAAGAGTCGGTCGGCAATCGCATCCCGGATCGAGCCGATGCCGAGTTCGTCGCGTGTCTCGCGCTCCGATAGCGAGCTAGCGAGGTCGTGGGCCTCGCGGAGCTCCCGCTCGGAGTAGGCCAGCCAGGAGAACGTTGATTGCGACACAACTACACCGTGCTTATCCCGGGGCGGCCTGGACGAGCCCGAACGAGTAGAGCCACCACGTCATCGCGGTGCGGCTCACGTTGAGCATGGCGGCGCAGGCGTCGACGTCCGCCGTGTCGACTCACGCTTGACGCACCGCGGGTTCCGGCATCAGCAGCTCCGCGGCGAACACGTTCGCCTCGCGCTCGAGGGCTCGGTCCGTGACTTCGGCCGAGTGCACCTGGCGGCAGTACACAGGCTCTGCTTCGGGGCGCTCGTTCGGATGGCAGATCCAGTGGCCCAGCTCGTGGGCGACAGTGAAGCGGGAACGGCGCACGGCGGGTCGTTGTCGACGGACGCGCTCGGCGGCGTTGAGCACGATCAGGCGCTCGGCGGGCAGCAGGAGGCCGCTGCAGTCGCCCATGCCCCAGCGCTCCTCGATCCGCAGGCCGAGCAGGTCTTCGGCGATCGACTCGACCGGGACCGGGATCTCCGCAACGCCGAACGTCGCGACATAGCGGGCCCGGAGGGCGTGGGCGCGCGAGTCCTCGTAGCTCACCTGGGCGGAAATCTCGGACATGGCCACGGACACTAGTGGTCGGCGATACGACCTGTAAAGACTCTTCGACCTGGCGCCGCACCTCGTCCACTGGCGCGTCGCTATGCGCTGCCTCTGGGGCGACGCCGGCACGCGGCCGATCGTCCGGGCTCGGGAGACGCCGAAGGCGAGCGTCTCGGTGAAGCCGATGCGCCTCCCCGAGAAGCCGTCGCGTGCCCGCGCGCGCACGGAGGAGCCGAGCAGCCGCTCAAGCACTGACCACACCCGGTCGGACACGCCTCCCGGGTCGAGCAGACCGCCCTCGAGCCGCTGATAGTACGCGCAGCACGAGCCCCTCCAGCGTCGGCCGGGAGCAAACACGCCGCGACGATCGCCGACGCGACATCGACTTTTCACGCGTCGCATTCATCGCGATAGCGAGGAGCGGAATTCTGAGGCTCGAGGCTGTAAAGCAGAGGAACCAGAATCGGACGGCGACGAGCAACAACTGTCGCGCGGCGCATCGCTCTTCCAAATGGCACACGCGTTTCGCACGAAGCCGATTTTGCCATCATGGAATCGCCCGGCGAGGCCACCACGCAGACGAACCGCTCCGCAGGTCAACCGCCGTTCAGGTCCGCCATCCGCGCGACTGCTTCCGCGTCCAACCGCTCATAGTCGAAGCGGACAGCGGCGGCGACCAGCGGCCCGGCCCAGCAGGCACGCCCCGCCTCGTCCGCGCCGCACACAGACTGGGCGTCTTGGCCACGGTCAAACGAAAACAGGGAATCGCTCATTGATGCGTCCTGGGTTTCGCGGACGCAAGATTCTGAGGTTCGAGCGCCACCGCTGTCGCCGCCGAGGCCGAGTGGGCAGATGGACGCCGGGTGTCTGGTCGAAGGAACCTCAATCGTGCGGCTCTTCGAGTATGCACTGACGGGCCTACCGATTTCACGAGAGCTCCTTGGCTGTGTGGTAGCGAGATCACTCTGCACAATTCAGAGCTGGCGGAATGTCGCTTACGCGACAGCCAAGGACGTGCGAGCACTCCCTCTGCATAAGACCGTAGCGCGCCGATCCTGACTGCGGCTACATGAGCACTCACCTCGCGCCACCCGCGCCCCTGCCCTTCGAGCCTGGCGACCCCATCGCCTTCGGCGGTCTCGCACTCGTCCCGCTCTTCTCCGTCGCCGAGCCTCGGCTCGACTACGTCGGCCTCGACGAGGCGATGGATCGCGGTCTCGCGGTTACGGAGGTCGACGAGGCAGGTTCGGTCTCGAACCTGTCCGTGCTGAACCGTCTCGACCTTAACGTCTTGCTGTTCGAGGGCGAGGAGTTGGTCGGCGCGAAGCAGAACCGCATCCTCGATCGAACGATCCTGATCAAGGCCGTCTCGAAGACACCGGTGCCGGTGTCGTGCGTTGAGCGAGGACGCTGGTCGTACCGCTCGCGGCAGTTCTCCTCGGCGCCGCGGACGGCCTATCCGGAGCTGCGCCGCGCAAAGCGCGAGGGCGGCGACCAGTCGCGCGTCTGGATGGAGGTCGCATCGAAGGCTGCGCGGCTCGACGCGCACTCGCCCACCGACGCGTCCGAGGCAATGTACGTCTCGCGTGGCGCATCGCTCGACGAGTACGTGGATCGGCTGCCGCGCCGCGACGGGCAGTGCGGATCGATCGTCTGCGTGGCCGGACGGGTCGTGTGCCTCGACTACGTCGGCCGCTCGGACGTGTATGCGGGGCTACACACGAAGCTGCTCCGCGGCTACGCACTCGACGCGATCGAAGAACCCTTCGACGCCGACGTGCCGAACGCCCACGTCGGGAGCCTCCTCGACGAGATCGGGCGCGCGATCCGCACGCCGATGCCAGAGGTCGGCCTGGGGTGGGGTTGGCGGCTCGAGTCCGACCGGCTCGTCGGCTCCGAGCTGCTCGTCGACGGTGAGATCGTGGCCTTGAGTGTCTTCCCGCGGGCGGCAGCGGCGTAGGATCTGGTGCGACCGGATGCGCGATGCCCGTGACGCCGAAGATGCCATGCTCCTCCAGAACGGCGATCACGCCGCGCTCATCGCCGCCTACTACGACATCGTCGTCCAGCGCTGTCGCATCGCTGTCCGGAGCGAGGCGGCCCACGACGTGGCACAGAACGTCTTCGAGCGCATGCTGAAGGAGCTCGTCCGCGGCAAGCGCTACACCGTCCCCTACCGCGTGGTCGTGCACAAGATCGTTGAATGGACGGTCAAGGATCACTTCCAGGGCCGTCGCACTGATGCGCCGCTCCCCGAGGACTGGGATCTCGCCGACGAGACCGACCCGTACCGGCCCCTCCAGGACGATCAGGCGCTCGCGGATCTCTTCGCCGATCTGCCCGAGGGGTCGCGCCGTGTGCTCGAGCTCCGATACCGCGACGGCCTCGAGATCGACGAGATAGCCGCTCAGCTCGACCTCAAGCGAAATGCCGTCGATCAGGCCCTGCACCGGGGTCATGTCCGACTCAGGGAGTCCATCGGTGCCAGCTGACGGCAAGGTCAACCAGCTGTTCGACGAGTGGGCGGCGAGCTTCGTACGAGGCGAGAACCCCGATGCTCTGTCGTACCTCGAGCTCGCCGGCGCACACGCCGACGAGCTCGCGGCGCTCATGGATGGTTTCCTGCAGTTCGCGCCGCGCGGAACTCCGACCGACGAGACGTTGCTGCTCGCACGGGCCTGGGTGCGTGGAGCATCGCCGCTTGTCGAGCTGCGCGCGAGCCGCGGCGTTCGTCGCGACCAGATCGTCGATGCCGTGATGGAAGAGTTCGAGCTCGCGCCCGGGCGGCGCGACAAGGTCAAGCGCTACTACCACGAGCTCGAGTCGGGACTGCTCGACCCGGCGGGGCTCGACCGTCGGCTCGTCGACCTCCTTGCGCGGACGCTGCGCGCCACACGCGATGCGATTCTCGTGTGGCGTCCGCGACCGGCGCCGGCCGCCCCGGCGTACCGCACCGCGCCCGGGCAAGAGCCGCGTCGACCTGCCGGCTCTCGTCGGACACAGACGCGACCGAGGACGAGGTGGACCGCCTCTTCATCTCGGGCTCTGCTCGATAATCGCAGTCGAGCTATGTCCGACCCCTACGACGAGCCGCGTGCCCACCGCCTCCGCGACGCGTATCACGCCGCGTTCGGTGGCGACGAGCTCCCTGTCCCGGTCGAGCAGATCGCAGAGGACCTGCTCGGTCTCGCGGTCGAGGTGCGCGACGATCTCACCGTCTCCGGCATGTTGCTCCCCTCGGAACGGCGGATCCTGGTGCGCTCCGACGAGCCGCTGCAGCGCAGGCGATTCACCGTCGCGCACGAGCTGGGCCACTGGATCTGCCAGTGCCTCGAGGGCGAGATGCGGCCCGTCTATTGCCGCGAGGAGGAGATCGGCGTCGACCCCGAGGCGAAAGCGCTCGAGCGCGAGGCGAACATCTTCGCGGCGAACCTGCTGATGCCGGAGTCGTCTCTGCGCAACGTCGCACACGACGAGGCGCCCGTGCGGTTCGGCGTCAGCGACGAGGCGATGGCGTGGCGGCTCTTCAACCTCGGACTGAGCCAGCAGCGCCCGTCTAGCGCTCCTTGACCCAGCCCAGTCGGAGCGCCACGTCACCGCGCGTGATCGCCGTCGTGATCGCGTTCGGCAGCGCATTCGTCACTCCGAGCGCGTCGGCGAACGCCTGGTAGGCATCGAGCGAGCTGTTGTCGGGATCGAACGAGTGCACCAGCATGAGCGCTTCCTTCGCGCCGTAGCGACGTGCCTCGCGTAGTGCCGACACCGTGCGGTGGAGGAGTTGGTATCGGAGACCGCCAACGCCCGCCGAAGCGATGCCGAGTTGCTCGCACAGGCTGTCCAGGCGCGCCTGCTTGCCGGGCCCGTCGTTCCAGTCGCCGACGAGCGGCCCGAATGGCTCGCGTGCCTTGCCCTCGACTGCGACCACGCCGTAGCCGTCTCGCAGCTGGACGAACGCGAGCAGGTCGGTCTGGCTCGGGCGACCGGTCGTCCCGAGCGGAACCTCGCGCTCGAAGAAGCCCTCGATCAGCCGGCAGTCCGCGTAGATGTCCGATGTCGCAAGCACGTCGCCGACGCGCTTCGGGATCGTGCCGGCCTCGATCCATACGGTCGCCAGCTCGAGCGCCGAGTGGTCGGGGCGCCAGTGCCTGATCGGGTCGGCGAGGAATGCCCGGGCGTCGTGCGGCGTAGCGAGTGGCTTCCCTGAGAAGTAGCTCGTCGCATGGCCGCGGTCGGGGAACAGCGTCTGCGTTTCGAAGTCGAGCGTCCGGAAGAGTCGGCTGTCCGGATCGCGTTCGAGCAGGACTCTCGCGATGCTCCGGAAGTACCAGTGCTGCTCGCTCTGCGGGGCGTTGAAGAGGCCCCATGTGGTCTCGGCTCCGAGGTGGCGCACCATGTCGGTGGTCGCGCGCACGTTGTCGAGCTTGTCGGCCGCGATGAGCGCGAGCGCGTCGGCATCGTGCTCCTGCTGCAGGTGTTCGATCGTATGTTCCTTCCGTGCTCGCCACGGGAGGCTCTTGTCGGGTTCGCTCGCCGACGTGACGAGCTGCGCCACTCGCAGCCCGAACTTCGCCGCGATGTCCTCGACCGTGGTGCGTGTGTCCTCGATCGTGTCGTGGAGGAATCCCGCGACGACGACATCGTCGCCATAGTCGAAGCGAGCCAGGACCTCCGCGACCCGGATGGGGTGGGAGACGTAGGGGAAGCGGGAGCCCTTGCGTGCCTGCCCGACCTCGCCGTGTGCCTGGGCCGCGAAGGCGAGCGCCTCGGCAAAACGTGGATCTGCGTTACCTGTCATTGGTCGGCAGTCCTCTCTCGAGTCGGCGCGTCTTACGCTCGCCGGGCGAGGTTATCGGGGGTGGCCGACCGTAAGAAGCGGCCCAATGTTCGGTGACTTCCTTGCATGGCGGCCCGACAGGAACTCATGACGTGTGCGCTCTGCTCCGCGCAGACGTTCTTCATCTGCGCAGACGTGACCGATGCGGTCGGCGCTCCTGACCTCGACTTCCGTCCCGCCGAGCCCGCTCGAAGCTCTATGCTCGCCTGGGTGCAGCGATGTCCCTCGTGCGGGTACTGCGCGTCGCGCATCGATGAGGCATCGCCCAAGGTCGACGATGTGGTCACAAGCGATCGATATCAGGCGCAGCTCGTCGAGGATGGTGTCCCCGAGTTGGCACGCTCGATGCTCGCGGCGGCGGTCCTCGCCGAGGAGCTAGGCGATGAGGCCGAGGCCGCACGCTGCGTGATCCAGGCAGCCTGGGTCTGTGACGACGAGGGTGCGCTCGAGGCCGCGTGCCACTGTCGTGAACGGGCCGCCGAGCTGCTGTACGAGTGCGAGGCCGAGGGTGATGAGATCTTCCCCGACCCGTACGTGGACCACGCCGTGATCGTGGATCTCCTGCGACGAGCGGGACGGTTCGAGGATGCCATCCGGCAGGCCGACGCGGACCTTGCCGAGGCCAAAGGCGAGATCGCAGCAGTCCTCGGATTCTCGCGGTGGCTCGCCATCGCGAGTGATTCGGGCCCCTACACCGTTGACGACATCGCGACCTCGGGGACCGACGACGGCTCCATCGTCGAGGCGCTCAAGCAGCTCGAGCACTGTCGCGAGCACGGTGACTACGAGGCGCGATTTGTCGTCCTGCGCGCCGACGATGCGCGCAACTACTACGTGCAGTTCGCCGTTGACGAGGGTGGGCTCTTCTTCGAGGTCGTCCACAACAAGTACCTCGCGCCCGAGCATTCCTTCACAGGGGATGACATCGCGACGCTCCTCGCCCTGGGCTTCGCGGCGCCCGAGCACGACGGCCAGAACCTGTTCCGCGTCTTCGACCCCTTGACCGACGGCGACTTCGACGCGATCGTTGGCCTCGTGCGCACCGTCGTGACCGACTTCTTCCACCTGCCGCCCACGCACCCGCTGCAGATGGATGCCGAGTTCGGTGAGCCAGCAGGTCACGATGCTCACCGCTGATCGCTACCGTGGATGCCTGCTCGGGCTCGCCGTTGGAGACGCCCTCGGCACGACCGTCGAGTTCAAGCCGCCGGGCACATTCCCCGAGGTGACGGACATGGTCGGCGGAGGGCCGTTCGGCCTCGCGCCGGGGCAATGGACCGACGACACGTCGATGGCGCTCTGCCTCGCAGACAGCCTGCTCGACGCGGGCGGCTTCGACCCGTGGGATCAACTCGCGCGGTACGTGAGCTGGTATCGAGACGGATATCGCTCGAGTACCGGCTCCTTCGTCGATATCGGCGACGCGACGCGAGCCGCGCTCGAGCGGTACGAGTACTCCGGCGAGCCGTGGTGCGGATCGACACAGACCGGTACTGCCGGTAACGGTTCGATCATGCGGTTGGCGCCGGTTCCGATGCGCTACGCGAGCGCGCCATTGCGGGCGATCGAGCTCTCGGCGGAGAGCTCACGCACCACCCACGCCGCACCTGTCGCCGTCGACGCGTGCCGATACCTCGCGGCGCTCATCGTCGGGGCTCTCGGCGGTGCGGCGAAGCAGGAGCTGCTCGCCGCGCGCTACTCACCGGTGCCTGGCTACTGGGACGAGCATCCGCTATGCCGCGAGATCGATGAGGTCGCGTCGGGCTCGTTTGCGGCCGCTCGCGAGATCCGCGGGACGGGGTACGCACGCGATTGCCTCGAGGCTGCGCTGTGGGCGTTCGCGACGACGGATTCGTTCCGTGACGGATGCCTTCGCGCGGTGAATCTCGGCGACGACGCCGACACCACCGCAGCGGTGTACGGGCAGCTCGCTGGAGCGTTCTACGGTGAGCATGGAATCCCGCCCGACTGGCGTGCGCGGGTGACGGAGGGAGACGAGATCGGCCAGCTGGCCGATTGGCTCTTCGGTGCCGCGACCGGTCCGCGCCCCACGCCGATCCTGGACTCGTACTGGGTCTCGGACGCACTGATTGCGGGTGAGTACCCGGGCGCGAAGAACGCTGCGTCGGCGCGCCTGCGGCTCCGTCGGATGCTGGCCGCGGGGATCGAGACGTTCGTCGATCTCACCGAGGCAGACGAGTGGCAGGCGAGTGGGCCGGTCGAGCCGTACGAGCAGCTCGTGGTCGAGGCTGCCGATCAGCTTGGCCGCGACCTCCGCTATCACCGAATGGGTATCCGGGACATCGATGTCCCGTCGCACGGTGCGATGGTCGAGATCCTCGACCTGATCGATCGTGAGATCGCGGACGGGCGCGTCGTCTACGTGCACTGCTACGGCGGAGTCGGCCGAACCGCGACGGTCGTCGGGGCGCACCTCGTGCGTGGCGGGATGGGTGGAGACGAGGCGCTCGAGCAGGTGCAGGTCCTGCGGGCCAGGACACCGAAGGCGAACCGCCGCTCGCCCGAAACTGCTGCCCAGTGCGACGATGGTGCGCGGCTGGCGCTGCTAGCGGCCTGGCAGGCTCATCGGCCCGCCAGCACGCACTCGCCCGGCGCTCGCGGAAACACCCAGACGACCTCGCGGACGGTGAGCCCGGTCGCCGCCTCGAGCGCGCGCACGTACGCCTCGCCCTGACCTCGGTGTGTCTCGCCTGCCGCCTCGACGCCGCTCGGCGAGACGGTGTCGGACTTCCAGTCGACCACGACCAGCTCGCCGGCCTCCTCGAAGACGAGGTCGATCCGTCCGGTCGCGTAACCGTCGTCGACGCGGGTCGTATACGGCACCTCGCTCCAGGATCGCGAGGCAGCACGCAGTCGTTCGACGACCGGTGAGGCGAGACACCCGCGCACGAGCTCGGTGAGCTGTTCCTCGTGTCCACCGAGACCCGCCAGCGCACAGACCGATGCGACCGTCCGCTCGACGTCACGCGGCTCCCGCAGATCGAGCAGCTCGAGCACGCGATGCATCGCTTCGCCGATCGGCGCCGGAGGCCCATCGCTGACGATCAGCGGCTCGTCGTCGGCAGCGAGCATCGTTGCCGACAGCGGTGCGTCACCCTCGTCGCGGGTAGCCGGGAAGACGGCGAGCTCCTCCCGCGCGGCCCTCCGGGTCGCCTCCGCGGAGACCCTCCAAGTCGTCCGTTCCTCGAGCGCACGCTGGACGTCGCGGTCCGGCGGTACGGTCGGAGCCGGAGGTTCGTCGCCGCGCGGCACCGGCAGCGCCGCCGGGTCGAGGAGTACACGGCTGTCGACGGGAGTCTCGACGGCATCCTCGGCGCCGGGAAGCGACGGCGCGAGAGCCTCGAGCTTCGCCGAAGGCCTGTCCTTGTACGACACCGGGACGATCAGGCGGTCCCGCGCACGCGTGGCAGCGACGTACAGGAGCCGCAGCTCCTCGGCGTCGAGCTGCGCCTTCTCCGCCGCCCACTCCGCGTCGAAGCCTGGAGTGTCGAACTTGTTGCCGCCTGCGCTGATCCGCAGTTCGAGGCGATGGCGCTCGCGGTCTGCAACTGGCTGCACGCGGCCACCCGATGGCGAGCCGAGATTCGCGAGTGCGACGATCGGGAACTCGAGGCCTTTCGAGGAGTGCATCGTGACCAGCCGCACCGCGTTGTCGGTGGCCTCGGAGACCCCGGCGTCCTCCGTGTCGCGACAGCCTCGTTGATCTGCAAGCCAACGCGCAAACGCCCGCAGCCCTCCCCCGCCGCCCGACGAGAACGCGCGGGCCTGTTCCACCAGCTTCGCGACGTTCGCGGCTGCCTGCCGGCCGTCCCAGCCGGTGAGCGCGACCTCGATCAGGCGTGTCCGCCGCACTGCCTCGCGTACCAGGCGAGCGAGCGACGTGCGGGCACGGAAGCGGTGGAGGTCGAGCAGCAGGGCGAACGCCTCGAGCGATCGAGTCGGGACTGCCCTCGGTCGGCGAGCGGAAGTCGAGCCGGCCGTGGCGCACGACGTGGAGATAGATCTCCTCGTCGGAACATGCCGAACGCGCTCGAGCGGAGCGTGGCGACGAGGCTCACCGGGTCGGTCGCATCGTCGATCGCGGCTAGCACGGCTCGAGAGGTCGAGGACCTCCTGCCGGGCGAAGAACGCCCGCCCCCCTTCGACGCGGTACGGGATGCCCTGGCCGCGGAGCGCGCCTTCGAACTCGTCCTGTCCCGTGCGGGTCGGGAAGAGAATCGCGACGTCGCCGAACGTTGCCGGGCGTTCATCCTGGGTCGTCGTGTCGCGCACGGGCCAGCCCTCGTCGATCGCCCGTCGGATCGTGCCGGCGATGAGCCGCGCCTCGTTCGTCCTCGCCTCCTCGGCGCTATCTGCCGGTTCGGCGTGGACGACGCAGATCGAGCGCGACTCGTCGGCGAGTCCGGCGACCGGTCGGCTCGAGCGGCGTGTTCGCGTGGCTGCACGCCTGGGATCTCGACGAGCACGCGATCGAAGACATCGTTGACCCAGCCGATCACGCCGGCTGTCGAGCGGAAGTTCTGGATGAGCTGCGGCGCGCTCGCCGGCAAGCGGCCCGTTGCGGACCGCGTCGTAGACCGAGATGTCGGCCCGCCGGAAGCGGTAGATCGACTGCTTCGGGTCGCCGACGACCGTCAGCCCGCCAGGCCGGGGCTTGAGCTCGAGCAGGTCCGCTGGAGGCGGTTCTTGATCGGATGCGATCAGGAGCTGCGATCTCCGCCTGGACTGGGTCGGTGTCCTGGAACTCGTCGACGAGCAGCACCGGGAAGCGCCGGCGGAAGTACGCGCGCGCCTCCGCGGCTCGTCACGCAGAAGGTTCCGCGGCCCAGTTCAGGAGATCGTCGAAGTCGGCGCGTTCCGTCGCGCCGCCGTTCGGCCTCACGAGCAGCGACGAACCGCTCGGCGAGCGGGATCACTCCGGCAGATCGCCTCGGTCCGCATCGCGGGCTGGATCGCCTCCGTCGCCTCGCGTAGCTCGCTGAAGATCTCCTTCGTGCGCCTGCAGTCCTCCGGCGTCGAGCCAGTTCTCTGGGCTCCCGCGGTCTTCCGCACCTTTGGGGCCGACGTCAGAGATCTCGCGGTCGCGCCAATCCGCGGTCGCCCGCGGCCTCGTTGAGCGCCTCGTCGAACGCGAGGATCTTCTCCATCTGCGGAACGGCGTTCTCGTCGCGTGCCGCGAGCGGCAGCAGCGCGCGGATCTCAACGGCGTGCCGTCGGTACAGCGCGACGAAGCCGTCGACGTCGGCGGCGGTCACGGGGTCGAGCTGGAGGGGAAGGAGCGCGCGGATTTCGGTCGATCACTTCGACGAGCGCACGGATCTCGTCGACGCCGAATCCACGGCTGAGTCGCAGCTCCGACCTCGGGCACGGATCCATCGAGACAGGTGTGCCTGGAAATCGCCGTACGCGGCTTCGAAGGCGAGCTGGGCGGCGAGGCCTTCGGCGACGTCGAATGCGGGGTCGAGGCCGGCCTCGACAGGCCGCTCGCGCAGGAGCGTTGCCGCAGAACGCGTGGATCGTCTCGATGTGTGCCCGATAGAGCCCGGTCAGAGCCCGGTGGAGGTTGTCGCGAGCGGTCGGTGTCGAGCTCGCGCGTCGAGCGCGCGCTCGAGCTCTTCGCGTACGCGGCTCGAGAGCTCGGCCGCGGCGGCCTCGGTGAACGTGATGACCGCGATCTGGTCGACGGTCGCGCGCCCCGTTCGCAGGACATTCACGACGCGGTGAGACGAGCGCAGTCGTCTTGCCCGTACCGGCGCCGGCCTCGACGCAGAGGCTCTCATCGAGGGCGTCGCGGATACGGTCTCGCGCGGGCTGGTCGGTCGGGACGAAGCTCACGGGATCGTCCTTCATCTCGGCGAAGGACACGCGGCGCTCGTCGCTCGCTCTTGCGCGTCGCGATCTGGTTGCGGCGCACGTCGCAGACGCGTCGAAGTCGCAGATCCGGCACGCTGACTCGCCCGGCTCCGGCGTGGAAGTCGCCGCTCGCGATGCCGCCGACGATCCGGTCGAGCACGCGGTCGAGGTCGTCGCGTTGCGCGGCGAGGTCGACGCCCGCGAGCGTGTGCGTGGCTGAACCCGCCGCGCCGCGTCGCGAACTCGTAGGAGGCGCTGCCGCGTCGAGACGTCGATCTCGACGATGTCCGGCCGCGGCGAGCAGGTAGAGCGCGAGCTGGAGCGCCGCGCCCGCCGTCGAAGACGCCCTTGGCCCGGTTGCGGCCGGACTTGTAGTCGATGATCCGGAACGCCGCCACCGGCTCCCACTCGAGCCGGTCGATCCGGCCGCGGAGCGGGACAACGCGGTCCCCGACCGTGAGCTGGAGCGGCTCGTCGGTGGAGTAGCGGGCTCTCTTCCTTGCCGCTCCAGCGCCCGCCGAATGCCACCTCGAACCCGCGCTCGGGAAGCGCGCCGGGGTCGGCGATCTCGTTGTCGAGCCAGCGAACGAGGTCGTCGACGATCTCGGTGCGCGCTCGCCTCCAGGTCATCGGGGCGCCGGCCAGCCCGGCGGCCTCGACCTCCGCGAGCGCGCGCTCGGCGATCTCCCTGAGGCTCGTCTGGAGCGTCGGAGCGATTGGAGGCGTCGAGCGAGCTCGTGGGCGGTGACCCGCGAGGAACTCCTCGAGGATCTCATGGATGACGCTTCCGCGTGTGAGCGCGTCGAGCTCGATGATCGTTTCGGGCTCCTCGAGCGGCTTGACCCGGAGCAGGCGGTCGAGGAAGAAGCGGTACGGGCAGATCGCGTAGGTCTCGATGGTCGATGCGCTCAGCGGAGCGGTCGTCTCGAACCAGGCGTCGTAGCCCGGCGATCGCGGCGGGATCGGCGACGATTCCGTCGAAGCGGCGTGAGCGCCGCCGTCGCCCAGCGCGCTCGGCGGTGTGCGTCGGCGCGCATCGACTCGGGTGCGAGTGCGTGCAGCACTGCCGTGCCGAGCGCCTGGTCGTGTTCGAGCAGGGACGTGTCGCGCTCCTGCTAGGTCAACGCCCGGTCGGGATCGTTCGCGCCGATGCGCCCCGCCGGGAGGAACCGGTAGAAGCCGGCGTCGAGCATCGCCGAGCTCGCTCGCGTCGAGGCGTCGACCCGCGAGCGTCGAGGCTGCCTCACGGAAGAACGACGACGGGAGCTGTGTGCGGGCACCCGCCTCCGCGGCGCGTCGGGTCGACAGGAACAGGCGCTCGCGGGCGGCGCTCGTCGCAACTGCGAACTGGAGCGGCTCCTGGTCAGCCCCGCGTGCGCGCAGCGGCAGCGTGAACCCGCCCAGCGCGATTGAGCGCGTCGCGCTCGTCGTCGAGCAGGAGCGGATCCTGGCGTGGGGGAGGCGGGAACGAGCGCTCGGTCAGCCCGAGAACAGCGACCGCGCGGAAACGCAGGTGGCGTAGCGCGTTCACGTCAAGGACGCTCACGCCGCGAAGTCCGAGCGCGCCCTGGTTGCCGCCTTCGAGGTCGCCGGCCTTGAGCGCTCGGATCTCGGCGCGCACGGTGTCGAGGAAGCGCCCGTAGTCCACCGGGCCGGCGAGCTCGTCGAGCTGCGCAAGCTGGTCGAGGTGCCCGAGCACCTCGTCGGGATCCTGGACGACGTCCTCGACGAGCCGCCTGAACGAGGCCAGGCACTCCGCCCATGTCCCGTGCGTGGGATGGGCCGCGAGGAGCCGGGCGAAGTCCTCGATGAACCGGAGAAGGCTTTCGGCCTCTGCAACCCGCTCGCCGAGCCACTCGGGCGCGCCGGTGCGCGTCGCGGCCTCGCGCTCCCGCGAAATCAGCGTGGAGAGGCGCGAGCGCCACTGGTCGAGGCCCTCCGCGATGCCAGCGCGGCGAGTCACCGACTCCCAGCGTGAGACGGGGACGTTGCCGTAGCGCTCGCGAGTCTCATTCGGGAGCCAGCCGTCCGAAAGGAACGCCAGGACGTCCCGCCGGCGCAATCGCGAGTCGATCAGGTCGATCAGCGCGAGGACTCGCCGGCCGAGGGGCCGCTCGGCGATCGACGGTCCATCGTCGAGGTAGAGCGGGATTCCGGCCTCGCTGAACACCGCCTCCACCACGGGCCGGTAGGTGGCTGCCTCGCGGTATGTGATTGCCATCTCGCGGAACAGGATCCCGTCGCGCGCCCAGTCGAGGCAGGTGCGTGCCGCTTCGCGCACCTCCGAGAGCGGGTCCGGGGCCGAGACGAGCTGTACCGTCCCATCCGCCTCGGCCGCGGTCGTGGGCCCGAACAACGTCGCCTGCAGGTGGGCGAGCGCACCCGGCCCGCCCGAGCTGGAGTCCGTTTCGCTAACCGTTGCCCCAACGCGCGCGAGCCACGAGCGAAGCTCGAGATGCGCTCCATCCGCGTCGCCACCGACCGTTGGCAGGAATACGGTCACCGGAACTCGCTGTGCGAGCAGCTCCAGCAGACGACGGGCGTGGGCTCCGAGTCGCCACAGGCCGTACACGAGCATCTCGGCCCCGTTGAAGGCCGACGGATCGGCCGCCGCGAGGGCGTCGGTCCCGTCGAACCGGTCTGCGCGTCCGTCGAGATAGCGCCGGCAGACGTCCACCAGGGCTGAGGCCTTCACCTCGGATTCGGCGATCGCGGGAGCGAGCCGTTCGAGGTCGCCCACGGTGATGTTCTCCTGCCGCAGTTCGCCAAGCAGTCGTCGCGTCGCCTCGGCAAAGCCAGGCGTATGCGCGACCGGCCCGAAATAGCCGCTGGTCCCACGGGCGATCGCGGCTGCGTATCCACGGGCAGCCATCGCGGGAAGGGGCCGCATGCCGCGGGCGATCAGCGCACCCTCCCCCACCCGGACCCCGAACTCGCCGAGCGTCGAGAATCGGACGTTGAGGAGGCCCCGCGACGTGTCGGCGATCAGACGCTGCAGGTACGGGCGCTGCAGCACGCCGCCGACGACCACGTCGATCGGCGAGAAGGGATCCGCGCGTCGAATGGATGCGATCCGGTCGAGAAACGCCGACTCGAGGTCGGGAAGGCGACCGGTAATCAGCTCGAACCCCGACGCGTTGTTCAGGCGTGTTTCAGGCACGTTTGAACCATCGCGCGCCGACGCGTGCGATCTTACGACTCCTGTAGTTTTCGGCCGGCTTCAAGGACGGAACTATGCAACAGATGATTCTTGGACGCGTCCCTCGAACGGCGCGCGGGCGATCTGTGCGATCCACGTCTGGAGGGACCGTCGACGGAGTCAGTTGCTGCGACTCAGCTCGCTTCGCAGGGTGCTGAGCCGGGCGCGGCGCGGCGTCACTGAGGTCTCGTCCAGGTTCAGCGGCGGGTCGAGCTGATTGAGCACATGGCGCTCGAGGTCGGCGAGGGAGTCGGGATCGATCACTGCGTAGACGGCGACTGAGAGGTGCTCGGCGATCCAGGCCGTAAGGGCCAGCTCGGAAGGGCGGCTCATGAGCTTGGGTCCCTCAACGACGAGACCCAGCTGCTCGCGCAGGACACTCGCGAGCGCAAGGCGGAATGTCGATCCCCGGATCCGGCCGCGGACGTGCCCGCGGATCCGCTTGCGCAAGGTGTTCTTGCCAGTCTTGCCGGAAGGCCACTTCGTCGCTCCGGTAAGGCCAGCGTAGATCCGGCCTGGAGCGACACGGTGCCCGAGTCCGCGCGACAGCATCTCGGCGCCGCGCCTGTCGACCCACCAGGAGTAGAGGCCTGGCCGATCCAACTCGGTCAGGCCGGACGGCCAAACCGACGCCGCCACGATATTCGGCCGTCGATCAAGCGCGTCCAGAGCAGCTTCGACCTCACGGGCGGTCGCGCGGTCCTGCCGGTTGACGGTGCCTGCTTCGGCCGGGCCAATGGGAGGCGGGGAGCCGGCGGCCTCTCCGCATCGAGGCACCACGGACGGCTTGCGAGCCGGAACGAGCGGGGCGTTGGCGTACCAGGCGATCTGATTGCCGACGCCACGAATCGTCGCCGTAGGACTCTCTACGATGGCTCCGCGCTGCAGCAGAAGCGGCGCTAAGCCTGTCCGATAGGCACCGCCTGCGTGGATTTCGAACGTCATGCCGGCTAGTCGCCCGAGTCGACGTCCGAGCTCCACCACCACTTTCTGCGCCCATTCCCGACGGGCGTCGGTCGTGATATCGCGGAGTGCGAGGTCGTACGTCGCGATCATTGCGTCAGGGCCTATAAGCCCGTAGTGCGCGCTGAGGATGAACCACGGGAGTCGGGACCGCTCCGCGTAGGTGCGTCGCGCCCTCCACAGTGGGGACACGTATAGATCCCGAGCCGGATGAATGCCAGCACGCTTGCTCTTGACGCACCCCACTAGGATGACTCGGGAACGGGCACCAGCCGTAGACGCCACGAAGTTGAGGATACGCCCGTCACGTCGCTGCCAGATCGCACCGCGCGGATTCCCCGAGGCCGGGCTCCGTCACTACGCGACGAACGGCTTCCGCACAACGGTGGCTAACAGGCGTCCCCGCTAGCCTCTAGCCATGGACGGACTGAATAGAGCCCGCCGAGCCGTGAGTTCCCTCGGAATACAGCAGGCGACGAGCCGCTCCGCACCTCCCCGCGAGCAGACGCATCTGAAGCGAAGCCGCCGTGGCGCCGAGGAACCGCGACGCGCCTGAGCGGGTGAATCTGGCAAACGACAGGTTTCGGGCGCGCACATCGGCGAACGCTGTTGACGACTCGCTCTTGCGTCCAGAGCGCGTCTGGGCAAGGCACGAGATTCTCGCGCGCCCGTCACCGGTCCCGGCGCAGCCCGGTGTGTACGCGTGGTACTTCCGCACGGTGCTCGGCGGCGCTCCGATCGACCATGTCTTCAACGGCATGGCCTTGCTCTACGTCGGGATCTCTCCTGGAGATCGTCCCGGCAGTCGACAGCACCTGCGCTCGCGTATCCGTTACCACTTCAGCGGCAACGCCGAAGGCTCGACGCTGCGGCTCAGCCTCGGGCTCCTGCTTGGATTGCAACTCAGACGCGTTGGGAGAGGCCGGCGAATGACGTTCACAGGGCCAGGTGAGATCCAGCTTTCAAGCTGGATGGCCGAGAATGCCTTCGTTTGCTGGCATGTCGTCGATGAGCCATGGCACTCCGAGGAGCGACTGATCGGGCGATTGAGTCTCCCCCTCAACCTTGCCGCGAACCAGAGGCACGCCTTCTATCCGACGCTCACGGCTATGCGCCGCGACGCGCGAGAACAGGCGCGCGCACTTCCGGTCTGGGTTCCCGATGGCAAGCCACGCTAGGCGGTAGGCCCGTCGTCCACCACCTCGATCGGCCCACGGCGTGTTCGACAGGCGCTCGCCGCCGAGCCGCTACAAAATGGCACACGCGTGGCACACACAAGCAGATCGAATCGTGAATTTTGGCTTAACCATGCGCACTGCAGGCCAGAGTGGCGATAGCTCGTAATGATGGGGTCCGGGGTTCGAGTCCCCGCGTCGGCTTGCTTGGGGCGACGAAGTCGCTGTAAACGTGCAAGTTCCGAAATGGCTGGCCCGCGATGACAGCACACTCATTCATCGCGTGCGAGTGATGGGGTCCGAACTCCGTCTCGGGCCTCATTAGCCTATTTGCAGGAAGTTTCGCGGGTCGCGCGTGAGCTCGAGGGCGTCGCCGACACAACGCGCCGCGCAGAATGGCACACGGGTGGCACACGCAGTGGTTCTCCGTGCGGCTCCGTGAAGCCTGCGTTGGAAGCCCGTAGCGGCGGTCTCCGCGGGAGGGCCGAACGCTCTGCACCGCACCTGGAGTACGTGGCGCAGATTGGGGGTGTCGACTCTCCCAGCCGACACCCCCGACGAGGGCTCCAAGCCACCAGAGCGACCACGACCAACCTATAGATCCACTTCGCACAATCTAGGGTCTCCGTCAAACCCAGGACGCCTCACATGGTGTGGTGGGGTGTCTAGTCGGTTAGATGGATGGTGAGGGCGCTGGTGTGGTTCGGTGTTGAGATCGTGATGGTGCCGTGGTCGTGGGCGTAGGTTCCGGTGCCGGCGAGGATGGGGAGTGTGAAGCGTGGGGTTTGGGGGACGAGACCTGCGAACTGAATGGTGCCGCCCGCGAGGGTGATGGTGCCTTGGGCTTCGGTGAGGTGGCGAGTGTGGTCGGTGCCGATCGCGGTGAGGTGAACGAGGCCGGCGCGATGCCCGTGGCTGGTAAGGGTCTGCGTGAAGGCCAAGACGTCGCCGATGTCCGGTGGGGTGGCGCTCTTGGAGCCGAGGTCTTCGAGTACGAAGTTTCCTTCTTCCTCTTGGGTGTTGAAGGTGAGGGTGCGTGTTTGGGCTGCGCTGGCTGAGTTGGCGGCGATGGCGATGACGCTCGCGGCGGCGACGGCGAGAATGGCGATGACGAGTTTGAGCTTCATGTTGGTCTCCTTTGGGAGTGGTTGACATCACCGACGGTAGGCACCGCTCGGGCTGGTGTCGTCGGCCGCGCGATGGTTTGTGATCGATCTCGGGATCGAGGCTGGGCAGGCTGGTGTCGATCTCGGGGTTGAGGCGCAGCGCGCGGTCGTCGGTTAGCGTCAGGGCGTGGAGCGGATATGGACATCCAGGCGGCTCGTGCTGGACGCTGCCGTGGTGTTGCTCGCGGTCGCCCAGCAGGCGGAGATCTGGGCGAGCTCGACCGGCAGTCGGGCGTTCATGTCTGTCTGTGCGCTCGGGTTTGCCGTGGCGCTGCTCGTGCGTGACCGCTTCCCGGTTACGGCTCGGGTGGCGGCGTTCGTGGCGTTGGGCTTGTGGGCGGCGGCTGCGCCGCACGACCAGGGCTCGAGCGCGTCGTTCTTTCTCGGTGCGATGCTCGCGTTCTGGGTGGCCGGACTTACCACCAACACAGTGGCCGCGGCGGCGGGGCTGGCAGCCGGGTTGATTGTGATGGCGTATTGCGACTGGGTGTTTCCCGGCGGGGGCGTCTCAGACTTTGTCTTCACTGCCGTGATTCAGGTTGCGGTATGGACGGCGGCGCTGGCAGTGGCTCACCGTGGTCGCAGAGCGCGCGCTCTGCATGCCGACCTGGAGGATGAGCGGGCACAACGCGACGCTCGTGCACGCCAGGCAGTGGAGACGGAACGGGCTCGGATCGCTCGTGAACTTCACGACGTGATCGCCCACAACCTAACGGTCGCGGTGATCCAGCTTGCGGCAGCCGAACCCGATCTTCCTCGCAAAGGCGACCTCCAAACTCGGGTGCACGCGGCCGAGGAGGCATGTCGTGACGCGCTCGGGGAGATGCGCCGGCTACTCGGTGTTCTCCATGCCGATGAGACCGTCGCAGTGCTCGATCCGACGCCGACCCTGGATGCCTTGGATGACCTGGTCGCGACGACTCGCCTAGCAGGGCTCGACCTGGAGGTGTCCGTCGAGGGCGCCCGGGCGAGCGTGCCAGCTGGTGTCGATCTGGCTGCATACCGCGTTGCGCAGGAGGCGCTCACCAACGCGCTTCGGCACGGCCAAGGCCCAACGATGCTCGTGCTCCGTTACCGCCCCAATCAGATCAGCATCGAAGTCACGAACCAGCGCCGCGCCGACGATGCCGCTTCGACCCGGGGAAGCGGGCGCGGCCTGATCGGAATGCGCGAGCGGGTCGCGCTGTACGGCGGAGAGCTGGACGTCGGCCCCGACCAGAACGGCGGCTTTCGCGTAGCTGCGCGGCTGCCACTCGACCCGGAGCACGAATGATCCGCGTCCTCATCGCCGACGATCAGACGCTTGTACGCGACGGATTCGCGTCCATCATCAACCGCGAACCCGACCTCACCGTGGTCGGACAGGCCGCTGACGGCCGCGCGGCGATCGACCAGACCCGAAAGCACCGCCCGCAGGTTGTGCTGATGGACATCCGCATGCCGCACACCGATGGCCTTCACGCCGCACGGGTCTTGTTGGCAGACCCCGACCCTCCCCGCGTGCTCATGCTGACCACGTTTGACCTCGACGAGTACGTGTACGAGGCGCTACGAAGCGGCGCCAGCGGCTTCCTGCTCAAAGACGTCCGCTCCGGCGAGCTCGTCGAAGCAATCCGCACTGTCGCCGCAGGCGACCAGCTGCTCTCACCAGCTATCACCAAGCGCCTGATCGAACAGCATCTCAAACGCCCCCAACCCGGAACCCGCCCGGCCAGCCTGGAAACCCTCACCGACCGTGAACTCGACGTGCTCAACCTCCTCGGCCGAGGACTCTCAAACGCTGAGATCAGTCTCCACCTTCACCTCGGCACTAGCACGGTCAAGACCCACGTCAACCGCATCCTCGGAAAACTCAGCATCCGCGACCGCGCCCAAGCCGTCGTGTACGCCTACGAAACAGGGCTCATACAACCCGGCGAACACTCCGCACTCCAACGCCGCCCCGCAGACTCCTAGTTGCCTGCCGCCTGTCGAGGCGCTTGCGCAATATCGGCGTCGGGCGACGATCGAGTCCGGAAAGCCAGTCGGACACGACCAGATCCGCTGCGTGATCGCTAGCACATGCAACGCGCAGGTGTGAGTCAAGGGCGGCTCCTTGATCGCGGCACTCCATCGTGACAGGCGCGAACTTCACGGCACCAATCGCCGGCGGCGCGGGCACCTCCCCGGAACGCAAGGAACCGTAAAGGTGTCGACCGGCGCGACCACCCACTACACCGTCACGCTCACGAACTAACACCGACGAGATCTGGCGGCCGAGGCGCGTACACCCGCCTCGGCCGTCGGTCGACCGATACGCTCGCCCTTGGAAGCTGACTGAGCGGGTGCCGGGTTCCTCTAGCCGCATACGCTCGGGGTGAGAGCGATCGCTTGGGTTCGAGAGTCGTCCGCGCAGGCTGCCTCGGGACTCAGAGTTCTCGCCGGGTGGAGAGGCGTTGACGTACAGAAGCTGGCGCATCGCGTGACCGTTTCGGCAGACGGTGAGCGGTGTCTTCCAAGCGTGCGGCGGCGGGGCCGGGAAGTCTGAGACCGTTCGCCTCTCACGCAAGAGGCACATCGTCTCGCGGCCGCCGGCGGTCACTCGCAGTCAGCCGGGGTGAGCCAGCCGCCACGGTCTCGTAGCCCTCTGACAACGTCGAGGGCCGCATCGAGCGCTCCCGAGCGGGGGCCGCGGCGCCAGAGCAGGTCGAACGGCAACGTCACCGCGGGCTCGATCGGCACGAACACCGAACCATCGAGCTGGGGGCTGAACGCCGTGCGCGGGTAGACCACGACGCCGAGACCCTCGCGGATTGCCTGCACCCCGAGATCCGGGTAGGGGTCAGGGATCGTGGTCGGCTCAAATCCGGCCGCACGACAGAGCTCGACCACCTTCGACGTGTAGCCCGGGGACTCCGGCCCTCCGGCGACGATCAGCGTCTCGTCGGCCAGGTCGGCCAACGCGACGCTCTCGGCGGTGGCGAGCCGATGGGCTTTGCCGACGTGCAGGACGGCGGGCTGGTCGCGCAGGCGCTCGCGCTCCAGCGCATCGTCGCGCGGCACGCAGAACCCGACGACGAGATCCAACCGTCCGGCCCGCAGCTCGCGCATGAGGACGCCGGTGGTGTCCTCGCGGGGATACAGCATCACGCCGGACGCCTCGGACGCACACGCCGCTAGCACCTGCGGCCCGATCCCGAAGCGCGCCGGCGGTGCGATTCCCACCGCCAGCCGGCCGACCGGCGAGCGCTCGACCTCGCGCACGGCGGCGAAGACCCTGTCGGCCTCGGCAAGGAGCTCGCCGCCGCGGTCGACCAGCAGCCGGCCGGCCGGCGTGAGCTTGACCTCTCGGGACGTGCGCTCGAACAGCTCCACGCCGAGCTGATCTTCCAGCTGCCGGATCGCGGCGCTCAGGGGCGGCTGGGCCATATGCAGACGCTCGGCCGCGCGGGTGAAGTTCAGCTCCTGCGCGACCGCCATGAAGTAGCGCAGCTGTCGCAGGTCAGGCGTCATCCCTCGCAGTATCGCTTGATACCGACCGGGTCTTGGACGTCGCGGCCGGCCGCCCGCACCATAGGCGCAGACAGCAGATCCATCAATCGAAGGAGACCACCATGTCCGCCGTCATCACTCGTGAGGAGCTCCGCCGGGAGATCGAGGCCGGCACCGTGACCGTCGTCGAGACGCTCGGAGACATGTACTACGCCGACGCCCATCTGCCGGGCGCGATCAATATCCCGCACACCGAGGTGCGAGAGCTCGCTTCCGTCCTGCTCCCAGACCTCGATGCCCCCATCGTCACCTACTGCTCGAACACGGCATGCCGTAACTCGGAGATCGCGGCCAACGAGCTGCGCGCGCTCGGCTACACCAACGTTCGCAAGTTCGCAGGCGGCAAGCAGGACTGGACCGAGGCGGGCCTCCCAGTCGTGGCCGGTGCCTCCTCCGAGCTCGCCGCCTGAAGCCCACGCACCCGTCTCTGACTGCCCAACTCGCACGATCCCGACACGACCTGAATCTTGGGTCCTGCCCAGGTCACGAGCGGTTGGCGCGGTGGCGGGTCGCCTCTGAGACCCGCCACCGCGCCACAGCTGTCAAGGGACTGTCAGCGAGGCCCAACCACCCGTGCTGGCGCGTCAGGCAAGCACCTTGACGCGCGGGCACACGGCCGTGCTTTCGGGCTTGCGGGATGCGCTTGGCTTCGGGCCCTGATTGACATCGTCTTGACATCGATGGTTCGACGATGGTCGTCCGCGATCCGCTCGCGGGTCGTCTTTCTGACGAGCCTGCTCGAAGATGCGCGGGGGACTACGGATACGGCGGCCACGAATCGGTGCTATGGTGATACCAGCGTTTAGGCTCCAGCGTTGAAGTCGACGAGGGTCACTCTTCGACTGTCACACCTGGCCTGAGTGCAGCGGGGGTTCGTTCGTTCGGACTCCCTGACAGAAGGAGCATGACATGCATGCGACCATTCGCACGTACCACGGTGTGGACCAGGATCGCTCGGTCGAGCTGACGACCAAGGTCAAGAAGACCCTCGTTCCGCAGCTGAGCGAGCTTCCCGGCTTTGCTGGCTACTACCTCGTCGATGCCGGCAACGGCATCTTCACCTCGTTCGGTCTGTTCGAGACGCTCGAGCAGGGCGAAGTGTCGACGAAGCTCGTCGCTCGGTGGATCCGAGACGAGAAGCTCGACGCGCTGATGCCCAATGAGCCCAAGATCACGAGCGGCAAGGTCGTCGCTCGCGGCCGCGAGCGCGCCCTAGTCGCCTAGCGCTAACACCACGTCCACAGCGGAGGGCCTGGCCTTGTCGGGCCCTCCCTGTGGATGCGGACACCAGCGCAGAGAGTGCGGCTGGTCTTGGGATCGCCGCGAATCCCGCGATTGCAGCCGCTTGTAGCCGTTCGAGTGAGCCAGCCTGCCACCGAGCATGACGTATGCACAAGATGGCATGGACGTGACATGCGGAGCGGGCGAACGGCCCGAGCCGCGCTCCGTGCAGCGTGCCTTCCCGCTACACCCAGAAGCCGGGCTGCAAAATGGCACACGCGTGGTATACGGAGCTGAATGTTGCGCCTCGATTTGGCTTGACTATGCGCTCTGAGCGAGGCCAGCGGTGGTAACTCGTAATGATGGGGTCCGGGGTTCGAGTCCCCGCGTCGGCTTGACTGGTGGGGAAGTGCCTGCAAAATCGCAACTTCTGAGTCCAGTGTTTCAGTCCTCGGGATCGACACTGATGGCGACCTTCGAAGCGAAGGACTCGGCGACGGCCCGCTGAGCCCGGTGCCGATGAGGTCTGTGAGCTGATCACGCCGGGGCCTGTAGCTGCTTGAGGAATGACCGATTGTCAGTGCGGACCCACTCCTCGGTGATCCGACCCGCGTCATCGAAGGTGAAGATGTTGGACAGATCCCAGACGACCCGGCGGCCATTTGGCGGCAGCGAGCCGGCTGGTGACTGTGTGAACACGCGGACGAAGCGTCCCTCAATAAACGTCTGGCAGGCAATCGTGTTGCCCTCGACGACGATGATCCCGCGGCGGATCGAGCGTTCGTCGAATCCGGCTCGCACCGACGCGAAGTAGTCCTGCAGCCCGTCGTAGCCTGATTCGAAGTCGCCGGGGCCATGGAACTTGTATCCGGGTGCGAAGTAGTTGCCGACTTCGTCGGGGTGCTCACCCGACACCTCGAGCTCTCCGGCTCGGACTAAGGCGCGCCACCAGCTCGTCACGGTTGTACTTCTGTGCCATCGGATACCTCCTGCATGGGTCTAGAGCGACAACCTGCACTGGCCCCACCTCGATCGCTTGAAGTGGCCCCACCTGGCTGGTTGGTTTCGCGTTATAGCTCCGCCTGTGTCCGCGTGTCGGAGGAGCGATCCGTTGGATCGCGGGGGAGACGGGCGGACCCACGCGGACGCGCCGTGAGGCGTCCTGGGTTCCACGGAGGGCGGCTTCGGAGGATTCAGCACCTTGCCCCATCCAGGCGTCGCGTGAGCGGCCTCCGAGTCGCGATCAGAGAAGCCCGTCGAGCAGGGCGTGGAGTTCGTCGCTCATCTCTGGCGGGTCGCCAGGATCGTCGCAGCACGGCGGCTTGTCATCGCGTCGTCGTCCGACGGTGGCGAGTCCTGGAAGCACGGTCGCGAGCGTCGCGGCGGGGTTGGAGTGCGGGGTGTGCCGGTCGATCGCGACGATCACGATCCGGTCGTCGGCGAGGTAGCGGTGAACATCCGCCAGTCGGCGCGCAGGTGCTTGCAGCAGAGCGGGTAGACGTCACCATCGACGCTGCGCAGGCGGTAGCCGCCAGCGCGACTCCTTCACCCTTCAGGTTCGCGACGGCCGCGTGGTAGGCGTCGCGGTCCCTTCCTGGTCATGTCGGCGTCGACCGCGGCTTTGACCTACGCGGTTCGCTCGACGACGATGGCATCAGGCGGGTTCGAGCGCTCCGCGTCGGAGCTGCGCGAGGCCTTCCTCGAGCGAGTCAGGCCGCGCCTGGGCGGACTGGAGGTAGGTGGCGAGGTGCTCGACCCAGTCGCGATCATGCCCATGGGCGCGCAACTCGGCGAGCGCGTCTCGGCGGTCGCGACGAGGTCGCGGTCAAGACGCCCGACTATTTCTTGGATTATTGGAAGATTATGAGATATGGTCACGACTGTGCCGCACGATGGACGCCCGGTCTACGAGGTGAAGGCGACCTTGTTTCGCGTACTCGGGCATCCGGCGCGGATACGGATACTCGAGTTGCTCCGCGAGGGCGAGCGCTCGGTTGGAGCGTTGCAGGCGGAGCTGGGACTGGACTCGGGCGGAACGTCGCAGCATCTCGCCGCGCTGCGCCGGATCGGCGTGGTGGAGTCGCGGCGTGAGGGAACGAGCGTGTACTACCGCGTCGACGATGAGCGGGTCTTCGACTTGCTCGCTGCTGGCCGCGGGATCATCAGCCGCCAGCTCGCGGAGCAGCAGTCGATCTTGCGCGATCTCGAGACCCCGTGAGCGGCGCCCTGATCGTGGCGGGGCTGAGCGCGATTGCGTTGGGTGGGCTCGTGTCCTGCGTGCGGCGTTGGTTCCGGGTTGGCGTCGCGCTGCAGGCCGCAGGCGCGGCCGGCGTGTCGGTCGCCGGATTCTGGATCCTCGCGACGGGCGCGACGCTCGGCGAAGGCTTCACGAGCGCGTTCGATCCGCAGCTCGGGGTCGACGGTCTGAGTGGTCTGTTCCTCGGCACGCTCGGTCTTGTCGCGCTGCCGGCCCTGGTCTTCTCGCTGGGATACCTCGAGCCGGACGCGCGAGGGCGGACCATCGCCTCCGTCACCGGCGGGTTCATTCTCGCGATGGCGTGGGTCGTATGCGCGCGCGACCCACTGACGTTCCTGCTCGCGTGGGAGATGATGACGCTGCTGCCGGCGGCGTTGATTCTCGTCGGGCGGGGCGCTGACGAGCAGTCGCGTCACACGGTGTTCACGTACGTGGCGATCACACATCTCGGTGGCGCGGGTACGTGGATTGCCGTACTGCTGCTCGCGCACGCCGGAGCGATCGGGGGGTCGGAAGGCGTCGGCACCGGCTCGGGGCTGCAGATAGCGATCGCGCTGGCCGCGCTCGTGGGCATGGGCACGAAGGCGGGTGTCATGCCGCTCCACGTATGGCTGCCCCGGGCACACCCGCTCGCCCCGGCTCCGGTGTCGGCGTTGATGAGCGGCGTGATGATCAAGGTCGGGATCTACGCGTTGATCAGGGTCCTGGTCGAATGGGTCGGGGTGCTTCCACTCTGGCTTGGTGTGCTTGTCCTCGGTCTCGGTGCGCTCTCGGCCGTCGGCGGTGTGACGTACGCGCTGTTCGAGCACGATCTCAAGCGGCTGCTCGCGTTGCACTCGATCGAGAACGTCGGGATCATCGTGGTCGGGCTCGGCGCATGCCTCGTGCTGCGCGCGCGAGGCGCCGATCAGTGGGCGGCGTTCGCGCTCGGAGCGGCGCTCCTGCACACGGTCAACCACGCGACCTTCAAGGCACTTCTCTTCCTCGGCGCCGGCGCGTTCGAGCGCGCCGTCGGGTCGCTCCAGATCGACCGGCTCGGCGGTCTCCTGAGGCGCATGCCGTGGACAGGAGCCGGATTCCTGCTCGGAGCCCTGGCGATCGCCGGACTCCCGCCGCTGAACGGCTTCGCGTCCGAATGGCTGACGTTGCAGGCGTTGTTGCACGTCTCGACGTACGGTGGCGTCGCGACAGGGACCGCCGGCGCGATCGCGCTCGCCGCGATCGCGATGACTGCGGCGCTCGCCGTCTTCTGCTTCGTGAAGGTCGCCGGACTCGTGCTGCTCGGAGAGCCGCGTCGCGAAGCAGTGGCACACGCGCGCGAGGCGCCGCGGACGATGCGGAGCGCTGTCGTCTTTCTCGCGCTTGCCTGCGTCGTCCTGGGCGTCGCGCCGGGGCTGTTGTTCGGCCCACTGGTCGGGCTCGCGCCCTGGGCGGCCACCGAGCCGTCCGGCCTCGGGCTGCACCTGCCAGGCACCGGTTCACTGCCCACCGCGGGAATCGCGCTGATCCTCGTCGCGCTGACCGCCGGGCTCTCGCTGCTACGCGGCAAGCGGAGTGCCGCGCCCGCTCCGAGCTGGGCATGCGGTCAGCTCGTGGAGCCCGAGCTGCGCTGGACGAGCGCCGGATTCACCAAGCCGCTGCGCCTCGTTCTCGAGTCGATCCTCCGTCCCGAACGCGAGATCACGGTGCGCAGCGAGGGCGGAATCATCCAGGAGGTCACGTATAGCGGGCACGTTCCCCACCTGATCGACGAGCGCGTCTACCGGCCAGCCGTTCGGCTCTCGCTCGCCTCCGCCAGGCACGCACGCCGGCTCCAGAGCGGCAGCCTCGGGACGTATGTCGCCTACCTGGTCGGGCTCGTTCTCGCCTTGCTCGCCGCCGCGCGTCTGGGCCTGATCGGATGAACGCCGGAACCGCGTGCGCGGGTGCGGCGCAGCTCGTCGGCGGGATCCTGCTCGCGCCCTTGCTCCCAGGACTCGTGCAGCACTGGAAGGCTCGGCTCCAGGGTCGCCGAGGTCCCGACCTGCTTCAACCGTACCGGGACCTGCGACGGCTGTGGGGCAAGAGCACGGTGCACGTCGAGAGTGCCGGCGTCGTGTACAGAATCGCACCGGCCGTCGCTGCGGCGAGCCTGGCCGCTGCGGTGCTGCTCGTCCCCGCCGCTGAACGAGCACCGAACTGGGGCGTCGGCCACGACGCGCTCGCCCTCGCCGGCTTGCTCGCGCTTGCGCGGTTCGCACTGGCCGCATCCGCGTGGGATGTCGGCAACGGCTTCTCGCTGATGGGCGCGAGTCGCGACCTCACGATCTCGGTCTTCGTCGAGGCGACGTTGATCCTCTCGCTCGCAGTCGCAGCGCTCGTGACATCGACCTCGGACCTGACGGGCATCGTGGCGGGAACGGCCGGAAAGGCACCCTGGTCGAACCCGGCGCTCGCGCTCGGCGCCGCCGGCTTCGCGCTCGTCGTCGTCGCCGAGACGGGGCGCCAGCCGATCGACAACCCCGACACGCACCTCGAGCTCACGATGATCCACGAGGGTCCCTTGCTGGAGTACGCCGGGCGGGACCTCGCCTACCTCCAGTGGGGGGCCGCAGCACGCCACTGGTTGGTGCTCGTGCTTGCGGTGCAGGTGTTCCTGCCCCATGCACACGGCGTGTGGTGGCAGTTGGCCATCCTGCCTTTCGCGCTCGCTGCCCTATGCGGTCTCCTCGCGCTCACGGAGACGCTCGTCGCCAAGATGCGTGTCCTCTTGGTGCCGAGGCTGCTCGCCGCGGGCGCGATCGCAGCGTTGCTGGGTATCGTCTCCCAGCTTGCGAGGCTCACGTGAGCGGAGGGCTCGCGTGGATGCTGGTCGCGCTCGGGCTGCTCGTCGTCGGCGTCCGGCGGCGCTCCATCGCCGTCGCGCTGATTACCGTCCAGGCTCTCGTGCTCGCGGGCATCGCCGCCTACCAGGCGTCGACCGGTAGCGACCTCGTCGCCGCCGCAGCATTGGCCGCGCGGGCGCTTGGCCTCGGGGTGCTGTTCCTCCTTCTCGTGCGGCGAACCCGCGAGCCGAGACCGGTTCGCGCGCACGTCGCGCCGATGCTGCGAGTCGGAGCTGCTGTCGCCCTCGCCCTCGCGCTGACCTGGTTGGTTCCGGCGATGGGACTCGACTCGAGGACGACCGAGCGAGCGGCGCTTGCGCTCGTCGCAGTCGGCCTTGTGACGGCTGCGACGCGTCGCGCGACGCTCTTCCAGATCATGGCCGTCGTGCTCGTCGAGAACGGCCTCGCGGTTGCCGCGGTTGGGCTGCCCAAGAGCTTCGCGGTGATCGAGCTCGGCGTCGCGTTCGACCTGACCCTGGTCGCGCTCGTCGCGGGCCTGTTCCACGAACGGATCTTCTCGGAGTTCGGCTCCGGCGACAGTGCTGCTCTCAGGAGCTTGCGTGACTAGCGTCGAAGTACTCGCGTGCACGCTGATCGCCACACCTGCTCTGACGACGCTGCTCCTCGCGGTGTCGCCGCGTCGGATCGTCTCGCGCATCGCCGTCGGGGGTGCGTTTCTGACCGCCGGTCTGGCCGGAAGTCTGGCGGCAGTCGCACTTGCTGACCCGACGTCGACGTCGATCGGCGACTGGATCGCCGTCGACCCCGCCGCCGGACTTCTCGTTGGCGTGACCGGCATCGTCGGCCTGGCCAGCGTGCTCGTCTCGCCCGCATACCTTGCGACCGCCCGTACGTCGTTCGTCTCGGAACGACGGCGCGAACCGACGTACTTCGTGGCGCTCTACGCCTTCTGGACGGTGCTGCTGGCGGTGCCGCTCGCCGGGAATCTCGGCATCGCCTGGCTCCTCGTCGAGGCGACGACCGCCGCGTCCGCGCTCCTGGTGGGCTTCAGCGGGAAGGCGAGGGCGCTGGAGGCCGGATGGAAGTACCTCATACTCACGTCGCTCGGGCTCGGCATCGCGCTGCTCGGCATCGTCATCCTGGCGGCTGGCGTTCCCGGCGGAGGGCTCGCCGCACTCTCCTGGCAGGCGCTCCCGACCTACTCCGCCCGACCGCAGACGGCGCTCGTGGCGTACCTGCTCCTGCTCGCCGGACTCGCGGCCAAGATCGGGTGGGCACCGGTGCACAACTGGCTCCCCGACGCCCACTCGGAGGCACCGCCCCCCGTCTCCGCGCTTCTCTCGGCCGCGCTCCTGCCCGCGGTCCTCCTCATGGCGTGGCGATCCGAGCACGCGCTGGCCCCGGTCGTGGGCCCGCGGACAGCGCAAGCGGTGTTGATCGGCTTCGGGCTCGTCTCACTGGCAGTCGCGGTTCCATTCCTCTGGCGACCCATGGCGTGGAAGCGGCTCCTTGCCTACTCGAGCCTCGAGCACATGGGCGTCATCGCTCTCGGCATCGGCTTCGGCACACCGCTCGCGCTCGCCGGCGTCGTGATCCACATCGCCGGGCACGCCGTTGCGAAGGCTCTCGGCTTCTACGCCGCTACCCCGCTCCTGGGACACGAGCCTCGCGCCGCCGGCCACGCAGTCACCGGCATCGCCCGCACGCAGCGCACGCTCGGCACGACCCTCGGCATCTCGCTCGCCACGCTCGCCGGCCTGCCCCCCTCACCGCTCTTCGTCAGCGAGGTGCTCATCGTGGCCGGAGGGTTCGAGGCCGGCCGGGCCTGGGCGGCCGGCGCCTCGTGCGTCCTGCTCGCGCTCGGGTTCCTTGGCCTGTCCCACGCGCTGCTGGACACGACCATCGGCAAGAGCCATCGCCGCGACACCGCGCACGCACCCGGTCTGCGCGGCGTGACGGTGCTCGCGTGTGTCTCCGTCAGCCTCCTTGCCGCGCTTACCCTCATCGGATTGTGGCTACCCGGGTCCGCGCTCGTCGAGGCGCTCGGCAAGGGGATCTCGTGAGTCCCGGGTCGTACCGACAGGCTGTGGCCGAGGCACTGGAGGGCGGGTGGCGCTTCGCCGGCCTGTACGCGACGGCGGGCGGAACGCTCGTGCGCACGTTGCTCGTCGCCGCGGACGGCACGACCCGGCTCGAGACCGTCGCGCCAACGGACGGCACGGCGCCCTCGATCACCGACCTGACTGCGGCGGCGATCTGGGACGAGAGGGAGGCCCACGACCTGTACGGCGTCGACTTCGCCGGCCATGAGCCGCTGCGCCCGCTCGTCGATCACGATCTCCGGCTCGGCCGCTGGACCGTCCCCGTCCGCGGGAGCGACACGAACCAGGTCGCGGTGGGCCCGATCCACGCGGGCGTCATCGAGTCTGGACACTTCCGCTTCCACGTCGTCGGCGATCGGATCCTGCACGTCGACGCGCGCCTCTTCTACAAGCACCGCGGTCTCGAGGCGGCCGCCGAAGGCGCGACCCTTGATCGCGGGATCGCGTTCGTGTCGCGCGCCTGCGCGGCCTGCAACGTCTCGAGCGGCGTCGCCTTCGCCCATGCCTGCGAGCAATCGCTCGGTCTTGCACCACCTGCCGCCCTCGCCCGCGTGCGCACGATCCTGCTCGAGCTCGAGCGCATGTGGAGCCACCTCAACGACATCGCCGCGGTGTGCGCCGGGGTCGGCCTGGCCGCCGGGAACACCAGCTTCGCCGGGTTCACCGAGCGGGCACGCAGGCTCAACGCGACGCTCGCCGGCCACCGCTTCCTGTTCGGCACGGTCCGTGTCGGCGGGAGCGCGCTCGCACTCGACGATGACGCCGTGCGGGCGGCGCGAGAAGAGATCGGAGCGCTTCGAGGCGAGTCGTCCCGGGCCTGGCGCGAGCTTCTCTTCAACGCTTCATTCCAGGATCGCCTCCCCGCCGTTGGCGTCGTCACCACGGCAGACGCCGAGAGGCTCGGTGCGTCAGGGCCCGCCGCGCGCGCATCCGGGTTGCCTCACGACGTCCGCGCGGTCAGCCCGCAGTTGGCCTACACGGGCCTCGAGCCGAGCGTCCCGAAGCGCGCCGTCGGCGACGTCCGTGCGCGTGTCGAGCAGCGCGCACTCGAACTGCTGCAGACGTTCGAGATCCTCGAGGATCTGCTCGACAGGCCGATCGAGCCGGCCGCCGCCGAACCAGACGGGCCGACGCGCCAGCTCGGCATCGGCCGGGTCGAGAGCCCACGCGGCGCAACCAGCTGCATCGTCGAGCGCAGCGGCGACCGTGTCGAGCGTCTGCACCTGCGCACCGGCTCGTACGCCAACTGGCCGATCGTCGCGCACGCCGCAGCCGGCAACCTTCTCCCCGACTTCCCCCTCATCAACAAGAGCTTCGAGCTCTGCTACGCCTGCGTGGACCGCTGATGCTGACCCTCCTGCGCGACCTGCGCGACCTGCGTCGCAACCTCGCGCTCCCACGGCCTACGCGCGGACGGAGCCTGGCCATCCGTCACGTCGACTCCGGCTCGTGCAACGGCTGCGAGCATGAGCTCACGCTCCTCTCGAGCCCGTACTACGATCTCCAACGCTTCGGTCTCGGCGTCGTCGCGTCACCTCGTCACGCCGACCTCCTGCTCGTCACCGGCGCCGTCACCAGCCGCATGCGGGCACCGCTGCTCACGGCCTACCAGGCGATGCCCGAGCCCCGCAGGGTCGCCGCTCTCGGCGACTGCGCGCTGGGCTGCAACATGCTCGGCACCGCGGACGATCTCATAGGCCCGGTCGAGACCGTGCTTCCGGTCGACATCCGCATACCCGGCTGCCCGCCGACACCGGAGGCCATCGCCGACGCGCTACTGGCGTTACTGGACGTATAGCGTTCGGGCGTTCAAGAGCTTCGACAGCAGATGAGCGGGCCGAGGATCGTTCCGAGGTTCCTGGCGCATTCCGGGTTAAGCGATGACCGATTTCCTCTACGCGGGGTTGATCCATCGCACCGACTGCTACGGGC
Organism: uncultured Actinomycetes bacterium; assembly: GCA_963717155.1. Taxonomy (GTDB): domain Bacteria; phylum Actinomycetota; class Thermoleophilia; order Gaiellales; family JALYLC01. The sequence continues at coordinate 3,563,263 of OY970326.1, read as the reverse complement.
GAGGGGAGGCGAGGTCAACGCCAAGAACCCGGACTCGGGGATCTCGATCGGGGGAGTCCGGTGGACGACGAATGACGGTGGACGTCCCGCTGGCCACGCTTCCACTCGCGCCATCGACCTGGTCGCATTGGCAATCCGCCAGGTCTGGGACGGGTTTAGTCGACCAGCACGAGCAACGGCTTGCCCTTCTCGACAATGTACGTGGCGAGTTCGGCGGCGCTCTCGCTTCCCACGTTCCTCACCGAGTGGACCGTCTCGGGCGGGACGAGCAGGACCTCGCCGGCGTTGAAGATCGCTGGTTCCCGGCCATCGATCGAGTACTCGAGTGTCCCTTCGATGACGTAGATGATCTCCTCGCCTGGATGCTTGTGCCTGACGGGCGGTGCGTCGGGGGCGATGTCGACGCGGTTCTGGATCAGCTCGCGGCCGGGAACGCTCAGGTCCTGGCGCTGGAGGTCGGTGCGCGTGAGTCCGGGCACCTGCACATTGGTCATGAAAGCTCCCGTGGTAGGGCGGTTGACGTGGAGTTTATGGTTCGCGCTCATACAGAGCATGAGGACGGTATGCGGGCGTGCACCGACGCAGTCCTCCACCGAAAGCAGCGCGCATGTCTGATGAGACTCCGACAGTCGTCCTGGTCCACGGCGCCTTCGCGGACGCCTCGAGCTGGAACGGCGTCGTCGAGCTTCTGCTCGCCAAGGGCGTGAAGGTGACGGCTCCGGCGAATCCCTTGCGTGGGATCGGGATCGACTCGGCCTACATCGCGAGCGTGCTCGATCAGGTGCCAGGCCCGATTCTCGCCGTCGGCCACTCCTACGGCGGGGCCGTGCTCTCGAATGCAGCGACCAACGCGGCGAACGTCGCCGGACTCGTCTACGTCGCGGCCTTCGCCCCCGACGAGGGCGAGGTTCTGGGACAGGTCACGGCGGGTTCCAAGGACAGCGTTCTCGACACCGCGCTGATGCCACTGCAGTACCCGTCCGGGGAGGCCGGCCAGTCGGCGACGGAGTTCCTGATCGACCCGGCCAAGTTCCACGAGGCGTTCTCCGCCGACCTGTCCGCAGCGCAGAGCGCGCTGCTGGCTGCCACGCAGCGGCCCGTCGCCGAGACGGCGTTCTCTGAGCCGTCGGGGCCACCCGCGTGGAAGCGTCTGCCCTGCTGGGCCGTTGTCGCATCGTCCGATACGGCAGCTGGTGCGGACGTCGTCCGTTCGATGGCGAAACGGGCCGGCGCGAAGATCACCGAGCTCGAGGGTTCTCACGTGATCATGATCTCCCAGCCGCAGGCTGTGAGCGAGGTGATCCTGGACGCCTTGTCGCAGGTCGGTTCGGCGTCCTGATCCGCGAGGAGCGTTCGCCACCTGCGGCGGTGGCGCGTTCCAGGGGCGAGTCTTGCGTCCGTAAGGTGGTGCGCCCAACGCGTACGGCGCAACGCGGCGACCGGAGGAAGACCACATCCGCAACGGGCGCGCGCATTCAGTCCCCGGCGCGCGTTCCCGCCGTCGTCGCTAGCATCGGCGCCACCGCGGACGGCATCGTGGCCTGGAGCGATACGACCGGGGTGATCGCCGCTCCCGCCCGCCTAGGCAGACAACGAACCGCTTGCCCACGTGTCCACAGGGTCGAAGGCGTGCACGACGCCGGCCAGCAATGGCGGGCTCGCCGCAGAAGACACGTGCCGCGCGGTGGCGGCAACCTCGGTAGTCCCGCCGAGCGTCGGCGAGCGCCTCGGAGCTCCGTCGGCACCGCGCAGATTCGCACGTGCGTGGCACACTGAGACCGATCCGCAGAGGAATTTCGGCTTAACCATGCGCCCTCACGACCGCGGCGAGGATAACTCGTGATGATGGGGTCCGGGGTTCGAGTCCCCGCGTCGGCTTCGCTCTGTGAGTGGAAATACCCGGAAAACGCGGTGTTGAATTCCTTGGTGACCATCGCCACAACCCAGAGCCACACCAACTTCGATGAGCGCGAGGGCGATCACAGCTCGACCCGCCGAAGGGGTAGCGCGGCCCTCGCCCGTGGGGCGACGGAGGGGTAGGGTTTGCCAATGCAACGGGGCGCCGCCGGGACCCTGGGGACTCCTGCACCGGAAGCTGCTCGTATACCTGGAAGCGTTCCCGTTTGCGCTCAAGATCGATCTCATCGTTGCGTCGTCGATCGCGGCGTTCAGGCCCTATTCATTCGGACATGCCTACGCTTGCCGTCCTGACCGCACCGCTGCGACCTCCCCGTGTGACGACCCGGATGGTGGATGCCCGGTGCCAGTCTCCTTCTGCGGATAGCGTGGCGCCCTCCTGGAGTTCGTTGCGGCTCGCTGCGCGAGCCCGATCTGCTCGACGCCTCTCGAGCCGACGCAACCGATCGTGACACACGCGGCCGAGCACTCCGGGCCTGTGGGGGCCCTCGAGTCGCGCGGCAGTACCCGGCGCTTTCTGCTCGGTTTCGTGATGGGCCTGATCTTCCTCGGGGCCTCCGTGACGGCACTGAACGTGGTCGCCGACCCGTACGGGTATGCCGGATCTGGGCTCTTCGCCACGGCCATCCTCTCGGACCGCCCGATCAAGGCGTGCTTGATCGAACGCCTTCGGCGTGCACCATCGCTGATGATCCTCGGCTCTTCACGCGCCGAGAAGATCCAGCCGTCGCAGCTACGACGGCTGACGGGCCTTACGGGGTTCAACGCCGCCGTCTCCTCCGGCTCGCCCGATGACGCGTGGTCGTTCGCGAATCTTCTGCATGCGAAGGCCGGCGGCGCCCAGCAGCGAGTGCTGTGGCTTCTCGACGTCGAGTCGATGCGACGGCGCCCGATCGATCCTGGGCTGCTCGACACTCCGTCGCTCGCGCGCTTCTTGACGCGGTCGGCCGCGGTCAAGGGCCGTGTGCAGAATCTCTGGTCGTTCGCCTCCTGGCAGACCGCGGCCGAAAGCTGGAAGAGCGTCGACGCGACGCTCTTCGGGACCGCGCGTCCGCTCTCGCAACGGACGTGCTCGATTCACACGAATGGTGTGACCGAGTACGCCCGCGACGGGTATCGCAGCTTCGACTTCCACGACGTCGCGCTGCGCCGCGGCATGCCACTCGCCCGCTCGATCGGCATCACCCTGGCCGAGTACCGGACGATCTATCAGGGGGATACACGCCTCGCACCGTCCTTCGAGCGTCGCTTCGAGGACACCGTGTCGACCATGAACAGCTGGAACATCCGGCCGGTGATCGTGCTCACGCCGGTGCATCCGGCCTTTGCGCGTGCGATCGGCCCGATCGGCTGGACGCTGCGCCACCACCAGCTCGTCGCGTACCTGCGATCGCTGCGGACGCGGTTGCGCTTCGATCTGCTCGACGCGAGCAACATCAAGACGTTCGGGGGGACTCCGCACGGCTTCTACGACGGCGTCCACATGAAGGTCGCGAACGTCCGGCGACTGGTCGCGTGGGTAGTGAGGAAGGCGGGAGCGGATCTCAAGCCCGCGGGCTGAGGCACTCGGATGCTCTTCACGACGCACATCTTCCTGTTCGGCTTCCTTCCCGTCACGCTTGCGAGCTTCTGGGCGCTTCGCTCGACGCAGTTGCGGCTCGCCTTCCTCGCGCTCGCGTCGTACGTGTTCTACGCGTGGTGGGACTGGCGCTTCCTTCCGCTGATGTTCGCTTCGACTTCCACCGACTACGTGGCGGGCCTGCTGCTCTCACGCACCGACGATCGACGGCTCCGCCGGGCGCTGCTCGTCGGGGCCCTCTCCATCAACCTGGGACTGCTCGCGCTCTTCAAGTACGCGGGGTTTTCCTCGCGTCCAGCAACGGCCTCGCGTCGCTCGTCGGCGTCGGCCGGCCGTTCCCCGCGCTCGCATTCCTTTTGCCGGTCGGGATCTCGTTCTACACGTTCAACTCGATCTCGTACACGATCGACGTCTACCGCCGCGTGATCCCGGCGGATCGCAACCTGTTGCGCTACGCGACGTTCGTCGCTCTCTTCCCGCACTTGATCGCCGGGCCGATCGTCCGCTACTCGTCGATCCGAGGCCAGCTCGAGCGGCTCGCGCCACGGCTCACGGGCGATCTCGCAACGGCGGGACTGACGTTCCTCGCGTGCGGCTTGGTAAAGAAACTCGTCATCGCCGACACTCTTGCCCCCACGGTCGACAGGCTGTTCGCCGGACACGCGCATCTGGGTCTGATATCTGCCTGGATTGCGGCCCTCGCCTATGCCCTGCAGCTCTACTTCGACTTCTCGGGCTACTCCGACATGGCGGTTGGGCTCGCGCTCCTGCTCGGCATCCGCTTCCCGCGCAACTTCGACTCACCGTACAAGGCAACGTCGATCGCCGACTTCTGGCGGCGCTGGCACATCTCGCTCTCGACGTTCCTGCGCGACTACCTGTTCATCCCGCTCGGAGGGTCACGAGCGAGGCCGCTGATTGTCGCCCGCAACCTGGCGATCGTGATGTTGCTCGGTGGGCTGTGGCATGGCGCGGCCTGGACCTTCGTCGTATGGGGTGCGATCCACGGGGTGCTTCTGGCGGGGCACGCGTTACTCCGACAGCGCGGCTGGACGCCTTCCTGGCAGCCTGTGAACCGTGCGCTCACATTCATCGCGGTCGTCGCGGCGTTCGTCGTCTTCCGGGCGCACTCCATCGGCGACGCGGCCGACGTGCTGACCAGCATGCTCGGCGTCAACGGGCTGCGCGGCTCGCTGCCGATCGACACGCTCTTGTGGCCGGGGGTGATCGTCGCAGCACTCCTGGTCTTCGTGAACGTCGCTCCGGACACGTGGGACGTGCGATTCCGCCTCAACATGAGATCGGGCCTCGCAGTTGGCATTGCGCTCGCCGTCGCCGTCCTCGCGATCTCGAGCCCGAGTCCATTTCTCTACTACCAGTTCTAGGTGCCGGCTGGAGCTGAGGCACGACGGACTCGAGTGCGCGACCGTCTCCCGCACGATGCGGATCAGTCGGGCAGTGGCTGTATCAGTCTGTCGAGGATTCGTGGAACGTCGCCCACTCGCTGTCCTCGAATTGGGCTTTCCAGGATTGCTCGACGTCCCGTCCGGCTTTCCACACTGCTTGGTCGAGGGCCTGGCCTCGGGTGTGAGGCGCATAATGCGGGCGCGGCCGTCCGAGGAGCGTGGCCGGCCACGGTCCGGAAGGTGCTGGGCCGGGGCGCTGGGAGATGTGCTCTGACAGCTGGCTGACGGTAGCGATTTAGGGCCAAGCGCCACGCCGGGTGGCTCGAGGAGGCGCTCGTAGCGGCGCTCCTCGAGCCGTAGTCCGGTCAGGTCAGCCGCCGGCGAACAGGCGAGCCTTCGCCGTGGCGAAGTCCGCGGGGTCCTGATCGATCCGTGCGGACGGGTGCTGGGCCGTCAGCGACAGCGCTGTGTTGGCGGCGGGCCCGGCGGGCATGCGCTCGTACGCCGTGACGCGGATGTGCAGGCTGCCTCCCGTGCCCTCGGTGTCCCAGCCGATCGGCTCGTAGGTCGTCGGGTCGACGAGATAGACCGAGGTCGCGTCGGCTCCGGCGATGCGCAGCGCGCGGCGCCCGTCGACGACGACCGTGCCGTCCGTGTGTGCCGCCCCGGAGCGGAGCAGCTGCTGGACGTCGGCAAGGAACGAGTCCGCCTGGGGATCGAGCACGGCAGGGAGCGGCGTCACGACGACCGGCTTGGCGGCCCCGGCGGTCGCGCTGCCACTCGCGACGTTCCCGGCCACGTCGGCGTGCTTGGCCGCGCGCAGCGCGTACGGGGCAACCCAGGCAGGCGGGGGCTCGACGACCGTGCCCGCGTCGGCGAACGTGGGCAGCGCCGCCCCGGGCGGCACGAGCAGCTTCCCGCCGTTCTCGCCGACGACCACCCGGGTGCCGTCCTTCTCGGTGGCGACGACCGACCCGACGATCGCGATCCCGGCATCACCGGCACCGGGGTCGGCCGCCTTTGGCGTCGCGGCGATCGCGGCCGCGGACAGCTCGTAGATCGTGTTCGTCGCGGCGTCGTAGATGCGAGCCGTGCCGTCCGAACCCTTCTCCACCTCAATGACGGGCTTGCCCGCGGCGCGCTCCGTCGTCCGGAGCTGCCCGCTGCGGAGCGCGCGCCAGCTCTCGTCCTGCCAAGAGACGGTCGCGCCGTCCGGCGCGACCTGCCGAGCCTCGATCCGGACGTGGAGGACGCCACTGCCGGCGACGGCGAGGGCGGCCTCGGCGCGGGCGAGCGGCGAACCGTCGGACCCGTTGTGGCCGAGCCGCGGGATGCCCACAAGGGAGGCGGCGGCGACAGCAGCCGCGACAGTCAGCGCAGTGGCGCCGCGCCGCTGGCGCGAGCGTCGCACGAGGTCGCGGTGCAGCGCGGGGACGAGGGCGCGCTCGAAGCGTTCGAGCCCGGGGGTGGTGTTCATCGGTCCTCCTGGAGGATGTCGGCGGAGATGCGCCTGAGCCCACGAAACACGCGGAGTCGCACGGCGGCGGGCCGGATGCCGAGGCGCGCGGAGACCTCGTCGTAGGGGAGCTCCTCGACCACGCGAAGCTCGATCGCCTCCCGCTCGCCGGGGGACAGACGGGCGACCGCGTCGGCGACCGCATGCCGGGGCGAGAGCCGCTCGTCGACCGCCTGATAGCCATCGTCGACGGCGAGCTCGCAGGGCAGCCCGAGCCGCCGGCGCGCGGCGGTCTCGATGCGGTCGTTGCGAACCGAGCCGGCGAGCACGTTGCGGGCGATGCCGAGCAGCCACGGCAGCGCCGACCCGTCACGCTGGTCGCGGAAACGCCGTCTCCCGAGCCACGCCCGCGCGAACGTCTCGGCGGTCAGGTCGCTTGCCGCCCACTCGAGGCGGGAGGCGAACCAACCGTGCAGGGCGCCGGCGTGCCGCGCGTAGAGCTCGCCGAACGCGTCCGGGTCACGGGTCGAGGCCCGGATCAGGTCGGCGTCGCTGCGGGCCGGGCGAGGAGATTTCATGCCGACGTATGGTGGCTCAGACGCCGCGTGTTTCCGACGCGAACGGCGAAGCCCCCTGAGTCCCTTGCTCCACCTTCAGGCAGGTCTGTCCGGGCGTGAGCGCAAGCCTTGGTGCGACAGCCCCGCGTGTCGGATCACAAGCGGCTCCGGCGCGGAGCCTGAGAACTACTTGTCGGGCGCGGTTGCCTCGTGGATAGCGTCGCGCGCCTTGTCGACGGCTTCGCGGGTCTTGCTCTTCGTCTCGTCCGGTCATGGGGATCCGAGTTTCGATGCTGCCCCATCGCTCCGCGACTAACCGACGGGGCCGCACGGTAGCCATAGGCACGGACACTCGGAGCCGGTCGACACGCCAGCCTGCACGATCCGACTCGAAGCTCAGCGGATGCCGGTGTCGCCCGTCACGATCACGCGCTGCGGGGCCGCACGCGTCGCCGAGGCAGTCACGACCACCTTCGCGTCGGTGATCGACGGGAACATCGAGCTGGTCCCTTCGGCATGCAGCGTGTAGCCGCCGGGGGGCAGGTCGAACGCGAAGCTGCCGTCGCCGAGCGTGACCGTTCGCGCCGTCTCGACGCCCGTCGCGTCGAGCGCGACCAGCGTGACGGGGTCGGGCCGTGCGACCGGGTCGCACGGATCATCGGCGCGCTCGACAGGGCATGTCGGCCCGACTAGCAGATGGCCGACGACATCGCCCTGGCCGATCGCTTCAGGTGGCCGCACGTGCAGGCGCGACGCCACGACCTTCGCACCGCGGCGCGCGATGGCCACGCTGAGTACTCCGGTACCCGGGCACCACACGCCGCGCGGTGAGACCCCGACGCGCACCACCGGCCCCGAACCGACCAGCCGCATGCTCGCCGACGCGATGCAGCCGAGCCCTGTCGCGGCGGTCGCACCAGCCACGCGGAAACGCACGAGATATGTCCGTCCGGAGCGTATGCGGTAGACGGTCGCGCGCACAGACTCGGCCTCGCCGACCACGACCGACGCCAACCTGACGACGGGAGGCCGCACCTGCACGGACACGGAGACAGCAGGCAACATCCACTCACTCTACGGCGACGACACCATCGTGATCATTGCCTACGGCCCCCGCCAAGGGCGGGACGCGACCAGCGCTCCTCATCGTTGATGCAGAGCAATTTGCACACGAGTGGACACGGGACCGATTCCGCGAGGTGTTTTCTTGCCGACCTGCAAGCTGAGCTCGCCCGGCGGCGGGATGCCGACGAGCGAGGCGCGTGAGCCCATCGGCCGGCGCCGAGCGTAGTCGGATCGCGTCCGGCTGGCGATCGAAGACGCTGTCCGCCCGGGTCGCGCCTTCGCGGCGAACTGCCCACCGATCGGCGCTCGGCTCGACGTCCCACGTCTTTCGCGTGGCCACCTTTGCCCTCCGGTCTCAAGACAACGGGATTGCGCCTCTATGGCCCTGGTTCGCCAGCGCCAAACGTGCCCTTTGGCTGCGTTCGACTTGAGGTTCGCCGAGAAAGGTTCTGCCGCGGCTTTCCGCGCGTTTGGCGCACGCTGCGTCTTCGGCGATTCGCGGCGGCGGTAGCAATGACGACGCTGGTTGTGTACCTCGCCGAGCATGAGGCCGACCTCTATGACATCGCAAGCGTCCAATCCCCCCTCCGGGGGTAGCCGAAATACACGCGCCAGCGGATTCTGAGATGCGGACGAAGCCGCAGACGCTCGAAGGGACAAGGCTCTTGAGACTCACCCGTTTGGTTCTCACGACCGCGGCAACGTTGGCAGCGGTCGCGGCGATCAGCGCACCAAGCGCACTCGCTAGCACGCAGCCATGTGCCGCCGCGACCAGCACGCCGATTTTCGCGAGCTGGGGTGACCTGAATCTGTACAGCCCGTTCCAGGGATCGACATTCGAGCAGGGCGCGCAGGGCTGGTCGTGGGGCGGCGGCTCGAATATCGTCGCCGGCGACGATGACCACCTTCTTTCGGATGTCGGCAGCCATGCCGTCCAGATCCCCGCTGGCGGGACAGCCAAGAGCCCGCACATGTGTGTCGATTCCACGATGCCGTCGATGCGATTCTTCATCCGTCGCGTCTCGGGCACGGGAAATCTCAACGTAACCGCCACAATGGACGGCAGCGGCGGGGTCGCAACGACCGTCGCGGCGATCTCCGGCACGCCAAGCTGGGCCCCGACCGCGCCGCTCGTCTTCCCAGTCGCGGTAGTGGGAAGCAATGTGCAGTTCCTGTTCACCGCCGATCGGGGCAGCGCGTTTCGCATCGACGATGTGCTCGTGGACCCTTACCGCCGCAAGTAGCGCAGGCTTCCGAGTCCGCACAACCTTCCCAACGGATCGGTGGTGAACTTCGAGGATTCGCTACCGACCCGCCGGGGTAGCGCTCGTGGATGGCAGCAGCGCCCACCCTGACAACGCCACTCCGAGCGCGACGGCGGTGCCGAAGCCGATTCCTCCCTTCGCGACGCCATGCGAGAAACCGCGATTCACCGGTGTGGTTCCTTGCATGCTGCGGACCGAGACGGTGCCGTGCCACGTTCGTCACCGGGCAATCCAGCCCCTTCGCGAACAAGTTGCTCGGCCTCAGCCTCGATCCTCTGATGGCGAGCCGGGGACGCAGGGTCGCATCCGCAGTAGGCCTGGTGCTATCGCTCCGCCGCGAGCCAGGGTTCGAGATAGTCCGTGATTCGCTGTGCGGCGGGCGGATCGATGTTCGCCAAGACTGCAATCACGTAGCCGGACTTGGCGTAGATCCGCAGGTCGCCGTTCATACCTGGTGCGCCCCCTCCGTGGCCGACCCAGCCGTTCCCGTGCGCGTCTCGAGCATCCTCGAAGCCGTACGCGTATCTGGCGGGACCCGCGTTCACCTTCCCCGTGATCAGCAGCTTCGTCGAGTCGGGGCTGAGCAGTTTGTGACTGAGCAGCGCCTCGGCGAACTGCGTGAGGTCGTCGACCGTCGAGTAGCCGCCACCCGCGGACGTCCCGCGGTACGGCAGGGTGTCGGTGTTCGGGAGCCAGACGGTCGTCCCCAATGGCTGTGTGTAGCCGGTCGACCGCCCCGGAACCGTTTGATCTTCGGGAAGCGACCCGCTTCGGGTCATGCCCGCGGGCGCGTAGATGTGCTGCCGTATGTAGTCGTAGTAGCTCTCCCCCGCTGCTTTCTCGATCACGCGGCCGAGCAGAATGAAGCCGTAGTTGCTGTACGACCAGCGGCTGCCCGGCTTGAACTCGAGTCCCCGATGGCCATACAGCCGCACGTAGTCGGCGAGCGTGCGGAGTTCCGTGCGATGCAGGTCGAAGTCGGGGCCAAAGATGTCCCCAGTGCCACCGGTGTGGGTCAGGAGCTGGCGGATCGTGACCTTGGCAGCGACCTCACGGTTCGGGTAGTCGGTGAGGTATTTGCCGAGCGGAGCCGTGAGGGCGACCTTGCCGGCTTCGACCAGCTGGAGGATCGCCACGGCGGTGAACATCTTGTTCATCGAGCCGATGCGAAAGCGCGTCCGGACGGTGTTCGGGATCCGTCGCTTGCGATCGGCCAGCCCGTAGGCGCGGCGGAAGAGCACATGGCCGTCCTTGGCGACCAACAGCGCGCCAGAGAACTCACCTTCGACGGCGAGCCTCTTGGCGTGGGCCGCAAGCGCCTTCATCGCCTCCGGTTCCGTCAGTGTGCCCAGGACGAGGTTCAGAGCGCGTGACGGCCTCTTTGTGGCCGGAAGCTCGATGCGCGCGTTCGCGTCTGAGCCGATCGGCTCGAAACGAATCTCGTCGACGCCGACGCGCAGAGGACCGACGTTGTCGGCAACAGCGAGACGTAGGCGTACCGTCTGGCCCGCCCAGCGCGACACGTCCACTTTGATGGCCGTCGGCTCGCGCAGGGCCGGCTCGCTGGTAGACGTCTTGAAGACGTTCACGAGGACATCGCCCCGAGCCAGGGAATCGATCGGCGCCGACGGAGTGAGGAGATCGACCCGGAACTGCTGATTGTCCCCGGGCACGTCGTACGCCAGCGTCCGCGGGCTGAAGAAAGCAGAGTCGCCTTCGTGAAACACGGTCAGGTGAAGCATCAGACGACCGTACAGCTTGACGTCTCGGTACAAGATGAGCGTTCCGGGGCCATTCATATCCGTCACCGCCGCGAACCTGCCCTGAGGAGGATCCGGGAGATCGAAAGGCACGTTGGGATTGCTGTGAGCCGGATCGGGCGCCCTGCTGCCGTTGCTATAGACGAACCAGCCGCCGGAACCGCTGTCGACGGCCCTCCATCCGGTGAGGGTGCCCGACTCGAAGTCGTCCATGACGGACACGCCGCCGGCCGCGCGAACCTCGACGTTCGACGTGTGACCGTACGCCGCGAACAGGAGGCTCAGTGCGGACCCAAGGGTCAGCGCGCCGATAACCGCTGCGCTCATTCGTCTTAGAACCTTGCGTTTCACGCGGTTGCTGCCGCTTTCGCCACACTGCCCCGCTGTGCTGCCGGGACGCAGCAGCATCTCCTCGGTCTGACGATGCGTGCGGAGCGCGCGCTCGGTGGCCCTGTTGGCTCCGGCATCAGCTTCCGATCGACTTCACTGCCGTGCAGATGGCGTAGTAGTCGACGGTCGTCGCGGTATTCAGGAAGTTATCCACGTAGATCTTCCATGCGTTCGGGGGGCCCGTCGTGGGTCCGAACCTGATCGGGTATGAGCCCGAGAGTTCGACGCCTGAATCGGGCGAACCACCACCACCGCCGATCGCGACAGTGCCCGGAGGGCAGACGGCGATAGCTGGCGTCGACTCGACGTCCTGAGCCGTGCAGGGGTTCGCTAGGCATGGCTGCACGGTCTCGGGGCCCGCGCTCGGATCGACCTCATAGGTCACCGAGGCGATTGCGGACGAGGCCGCAGCGAGAGTGGCGCTGTCGGCGCTCGTGGCATGGGTCGCCGTGTCTGCGGAGCCGGCATGGATCGCGTTCACCGTGTTGGCGGCCGTGGTAGCCGCGTCGGCGGTCGCGGCGTGTGTCGCGGTCATCGAGGTTCCCGCAAACGAGACATGCGCGCTCGAGATCAGTGACCTAAACTCGGCCTTCGCCTCGGCCTTCGCGATCTGTCTCACGCGCGCCGCGGTGATAGCCGGTGCCTTCGTCGTCTCCGCGCGCCCCGAGGCGTGCACAAGATCGGCGCCGTAGCCAGTGCCGCCGAGCGCGACGAACAGCGCGAGGGTCGCGATGGCCGTCGCAGGTGTGCAGAATCGTTTGAGCATCGCTGCCTCCCTGATGTGGTAGTTGTCGACCGCAAGAACGCGAAGCATCCCGCGATGCCCGGTCGTGTTATGTCATGAGACGCTGCTGACTTTCACGGCTCCGAGATCCGCGTCGTAGTAGGTGAGGTCGCCGATGCCATTTCCGACCCTCGAGCAGGTCAGCCAGACCGGTGGGAAGAGGAAGGCACTGGGCGACAGCTCGACGGTGCTCATCAGCGAGATGGTGGTGCGTGCTGGGCTTGGAGGGAGCACGATCTCCGACTCGTCGATCGGCCCATCAAGGTTGGAGCCCGAGTCCATGAGGTCGCACTTCAGCTCGTCCTGGAGTGCGGCGTTGCTGTCGCCTCGGGCGAACTGTGCGTTTGCGTACACGAGGTACGGGCCTGGCGGGCCACCTGGGGTCGCGGGTGCGGGAAGGTGCACGAGCAGGATCTGCTGGGGACCCGCGCCCGTCAGTGTTCCCTGGGGAACGAAATCGGTGTAGACAGGGGCGAGGCCCGCAGGACCTTGATCGCCCTTGGCGCCAGGCACGCCCGCCGGGCCCTGCGGGCCCTGTTGGCCGGTGGCGCCCGGTGTGCCGGCCGGCAACTGGCCCGCCTTGAAGCTCTTCGCGAGCAGCGATCCGGGCTTCACCTTCGAAGCGGTCACGGCGCCGTCCTTCAACTGCCTCGTCCCGACGGAATTGGCGGGCAGCACCCCGGTGGCGTATCCGACACCACCACCGAGCGCGAGAAAGACGGCAAGCGTCGCCATCACGTTCGCATAGCTCAACCGACGCATAGCACGACCTCCATGACCGCGTGAAAATGCGCCACGTTCACGTGCGCGCTGCCGCCACGCCCGTTCTCGATGGCCTGCCGTGCCGCAATGTCCGTTGACCATCGATCCGCCGCGGGCGAACCCGACGAGCAGACCACCCCATGGCGTGGCAGGATCGATGTCGATGCCGTCGCGGTCGAGACAAAAAGGGCAAGAAGGACGATGAACGCGATCCACGCGATGGCCGCCACAGCCGCGAAGGCTATGACCCAGCGCGTGTCCCCATCGGGACTTCTGTTCTCGTCGGCGGCATCGACCGAGTTCGAGCGCGAAGTACGCACGCTGCAGACATGCGATGACGTCCGCGGCGTTCGCATCAGGCGACCTGCTGCCTCGTGGACTCGACCACCACCGAACTCAGATCGCGATGAGTTCCCTCTCTCACTGTTGTGTCGACAATAGGGAGACCCAGGCGGGCGAGCCATTGCGGAAAACCACACACTTTGAGCGAGGCCGTGGCGATCGCTGCTAAGGATCCGGGTGGCCAGCCTGAGGGCGGTGATGGCTCGCCCAGCGCGCCGCGAGCGCGCCTCGAGACGTCACTCCGAGCTTAGAGTACGTCCTGGATAGGTGTGCCTCGACCGTTCGCACTGCGATCGTGAGTTCCGATGCCACCTGCTTGTTCGACAGGCCGGAGGCGACTAGTTCGGCGACTCGCCGCTCGGACTTGGAGAGTTCGTTGCCGTGGCGGACGCGGCCGCTGAGGCGCCCAAGCTCGTCCTGGGCACGCGCGGCCCAGAGAGGCGCTGCGATGGTCTCGAACTCTGTCACGGCTGCGACGAGGGTCATGCGTGCGACTGCGCGTAGTCGAGCACGTCGCTGCAGCGCGCCGAGAAGGAGCAGTTCGCGCGCATGCTGCAATGGGAAAGGCGATGGCTCGAGCTGGCGAAAAATGTCGATCGCCTTGTCGAGCTCGCCGGTGGCTGCAGCGAGGTGCGCCTCGGCGAGGCGTCCCTCGCGCGCGTCACTCGGCAGCGTCGTCAGGAGGTCGCGTGCTCGGCGGATGTCGCCAAGTGATGCGAACGTTCCGATAGCGTCGACGACCGCGCGCCCACCGGCGAGCCGTGTCCACTGCCGCCAGCCGGACGATGGAACGTCGCGGTACACGGCCGCAGCAGACTCCGTGCGTCCGAGTGAGAGCTCGAGCAAGCCCATGGCGAAGCGTGCGGTGGTCGCAAGGTTGAACGCATGGTGACGCTCAGCGAGGTCGATCGCGCGCGCCAGCTCGTCTCGCGCGATCGCGTGTCGACCTAGAAGTCCGAACGCAGTGCCGTGGAAGGAGAGCGCCCAACTCACGATGTACGGTGCCCCGAGCTGTTCCGCGGCGCTGATCATCTCATCGGTCGCGGCGAGTGCGGCCGACCAGCGGCCGGCCGCGAGCTCGATCTCGGCCCGGGTCGAAAGCAATGACGCGCGCCAGATCTCGTGCCCGTGCTGCTCGGCGGATACAAACGCCTCGTTGAGCGCGGCGGCGGCTTCATCCAGGCGTCCAACGCGCAGCAGGCCACGGGCAAGCTCTCGCCTCGGAGAGATCCAGACCTCCGTCTCGTCCGTGGACGTCAGGGAAAGCGCTCGTTCGACCAGCGCCCACGCGGGTCGGTCGCACTCGTGCTCGAAGTGCGCGCTCAACGCGAGGGCTCCCGCGCGAAGCGATTCCTCCTCTACCTCAAAACGAGGGAGATGAGTACGCACAAGCTCGGCCGCCTCGCCAGCGTTCCCGCGCACATAGCTCAACGCAGCGAGCGCCCGTAGGATCAGGTAACGAGAGCGACCGTCTTCGGCCTCTACGAGTGCCTGCTCAAGTGCGGGGATCGTCGCGGCAACGTCCTCGTGTGCCAGCTGCAGCGCTCGCTGCGCACGACCGGCATCCCTCAGAGGCCCGCGAGGCAACGCTTCGAGGTGGCCCTCGAGCATTCTCGAGCCCAGTTCGACGTCGCCCGCCATTGTGTGAGCAATGCCTGCACGGACGTTGCGTTCGTGCGAGGCGACGGTCAACGCCTCTGGGGTGAGCCTTGCCGCAAGCTCCCAAAGCTCGGCCGCTACCGTGGGAGCGCCTCGACGCAGTGCTGCCTCGGCAGCCTCGGCGAGGACTGTCGCAACCTCCTCATCTGGGCCTTCCGCCGCCAGGGCCAAATGGCGAGCCCGGACTTCAGGGGAGACCGCAAGGCCCGCAATCTCGAGGTGGAGCCCGCGCCGCTCATGCGGCTCGAGCAGGCTCACCGCCGCCTCCGCGAGCAGCGGATGTGCGAACCGGGGTGTGTCTCTAACTCTCCTTATGATCCCTGCCCGCTCCGCGGCACGCAGCCCTTCGTCGGACGGGAGGCTGCCCGCAAGCGCGAGGACCGCCAATGACCGGCGCGTCGCACGCGGGAGCCGCCGAATCCGATCGGACGTTGTCGCTCGAAGGGACTCCGGCAGGGCGAACCGATCAGCGGAAGAGTTGGCGCGAGCGATCTCGAGCGCGTAGAACGGATTCCCTCCCGAGACCTCGTGGAGTCGGCGCAACCGGGACGGCGACCAGGCGACACCCAACCGCTCGACCAGAACACGGTGCAACGCCGTGACGCTCAGTGGCCCGAGTTCGACCCTGTCTGCCACCATCTGAAGTGGGACGGCATGACCCGTCCGAGCCGCAAGAAGCACCCGCAGTGGTACGCCAGGGAGTCGACGCAACGCGAAGCCGAGGGCCAACGCGCTCGCGGAGTCCGCCCACTGGACGTCATCGATCGAGACTACGAGCGGCCGGGGGGCAGCGAGCGCGAGCAGCACATTGCGGACTGCGACCGCAACCACTCTGGGCTCCACCACCGTGTCCTCGGAACCGACCAACAGCGCGTGGTCGAGCGCGCGGCGTTGCACGCCGGGCAACTCCGCGGACGCCTCGCGCGCGTGCGAGCCGAGGAGGTCGTCGAGCACCGCGTACGAGAACGTCCGCTCTGGCTCGGCGGGCGCTGCAGCGAGCACGCAAAAGCCCCTCCTCCGCGCGCTCGCCAGAGCGGCACTCAGGAGCGTGGTCTTTCCTATCCCCGCTTCGCCCTCTACAAGCAACGCGCCACCAGAGTCGAGCAACCGCTCGACGCGATCAAAGTCTCTCTCGCGCCCGATCACCTGGTCGATAGCCGTACCCCGCGGAGTCATGATCAGCGTGGACCATCGCACATCCCGATGTCCGTGACTACGCCCTCAGGCGACCAACAATGTGGACCCCGGAACTCACATCTGGCCGGCAATGCCGGTCGGTCGACGCTTGGTCTGCCGTCAGAATCGCTCAGCTCGACATCCCGTCTTGGCGCGCTCACTCGCCAAGCCGTAGGTCGTGGAACGGTCCGGCTGCACCTCGCGTACGCCGCGACCGTACGCGATTCCGATTCGTTTCTCGCCGGGCGGGAAGAGGGTCGCCATGCAGGCGGTTGCGACGGTCGGTGTCTACGGATGGTCGCTCGAGCAGTTCCTCGACGCGCTTCGCGACGCCGATGTCGGGCTGGTCGCCGACGTACGGCAGCGGCGCGGCGTCCGCGGCCGTGAGTACTGCTGGGCGAACGCGCAGCGCCTGCAGACGGAGCTCGCGGCTGCCGGCATCCGCTACTCGCACCACAAGGAGCTGGCTCCCACCACCGAGCTGCGGCACGTGCAGTACCGCGAGGACGACCGGCTCGGCGTCGGCAAGCGGTCACGCGTCGAGCTCGCGCCGGAGTATCGCGAGCGCTACCTGCACGAGATCCTCGACCGAGCCGATCTGTCCGCGCTGATCGCCGAGCTGCCGGTCCAGGGGGCCGCGGCGCTCCTCTGCGTCGAGCGCGATCCGCAAGCGTGCCACCGCTCGCTCGTGGCGGAGCGCCTGGCACGCGAACACGACGTCACCGTGGTCGACCTCCTGCCCGCAATTGCGGCACCCTGAGGTTCAAATGCGGCAGATGTCGCAAGGGCGTGAGACTTGCGCAGGAACCTGTTCGGCGGGCTCAACGTCGCGCGCGCAATCCCGCCGACGATGCGCCAGCAGCGCTCCGGGCACATGACCACGGTCCGCTCGCTCGCAGAGCTAATCGGCTAGGAGTTCTGCGCCGCCTACGCGACCAGCAAATTCGGCCGCTGCAGGTTCTTCCGGAGCAGCACGCGCCGGGAGGGGTCCCGAGAGCCGTTGCGCCGAGGAGTTGTCTCGGCGGCGCAACGTCCTAGTGCACTTGGAGCGGCCTGACCGGCCGCCCGTCCCGCCCTGGAGGCCCAGATGGCGACCGACCCGCAAGCCGCGCTCGCCGATGAGCCGGTCCGCCGCTATGACCGGATCATCGAGCTGGTTTCCGACAAGGCCTCGCTCTCCCTCCCCGAGGCCGAGCTCGCCGTGCATGCCGTGATCGAGACGGTCGCCGAGCATCTGTCCGACGACGAGCGGCACGACCTGGCTGGTCGATTGCCGAAGGCGTTCAGGCCACTGCTTGAGGAGCCTGGTGTCGGCGAGCAGCTTCGCTATGCCGCCTTCCTGCACCGCGTCGCGGAGCGCGAGGGGATCATCGTCGAGACCCATGACCGCCTCGCACTGAAGACGGCGGAGCGCCACACCCTGGCCGTCTTCGAGGTCATGCGACTCGTGCTCCAGCCCGATGAGGTCGACGAGATCGCGCGGCGGCTGCCGGAGGAGGCACGCAACTTGCTGCACGGGCCGAGGCGCCAGAGACGTCCGGTCATCGCCGCGGAGACGTTCATCGACCGCGTGGCAAATGCGGCGCGCTTCGACCGCGAGCGCGCGCTCCGCGCGACGGAGGCAGTGCTCGAGACGTTGGGCGAGCGGCTCGCGGCGGGCGAGGTCGACGAGCTCGAGGCCCTCCTCCCCGGCGAGCTCCGCCCCGCGCTTGAGCTGGGAAAGCTGCATACGGGCGGCAAGGCGAGCCGCTTCGATCTCGACGAGTTCGTGGGCCGCGTTGCCGAGCGGGCGGGCGAGACGTCGCGCGACGAGTCGCTCGACGATGCCCGCTTCGTGTTCAGGGCGCTCCGAGAGAGCCTGCCCCTGCAGGAGCTCGACGACATCCTCGCGGAACTCCCCTCCGAGTACAACGATCTGATCGGCCGCGGCTAGAACGCCACGACACCGTTCGCCGCCCACTCTCCCTGACCCAGGTTCCGTAGCGCCACGATCGCGGCGCGTGGCTTCACGATGCCAGGAGAACGCCTTCGAGTGCCGCCGAGCGTCGCAAGCATTGCGCAGATTGGCACACGCGTGGCACACAGAGCGTATTCATGCGAGGCGATGTGGCTTAACCATGAGCTCTAGCGTGGTTGGCGAGAATTACTCGAAATGATGGGGTCCGGGGTTCGAGTCCCCGCGTCGACTTGCTCGGAAGCGAATTACCTGCAAAACGGCATATCGGGATCCGTCGCGTCCAGGCAGAACGCATCACTGCGAATGATGGGGTTCAGTCCGGCTGGGAGACCTGGAAGCAGGCAACGTCGTACTCCGAGACCGCGTCCGGATTGCCGTTCGCGAGCGACGAGACCGTCCAGACCCAGATCGGCGTCAGCACAGGCAACATCACGACGAAGGGCTTCGACGCCCGCATCGGAATCAACACCGACTCCTTCAGTGACGTATTCGGGCAGGATGCAAACGGCAACTACTTCGTCAAGAAGGCAGATTCGCCGCGCCTCGCCGTCATCCCCATTGCCCAGGACTCGACCAGGAACTGGCCGCTGTCGGGTAACTCCACCATCACCGTGCAGGGCTACGTACTCGTGTACATCGGCGACACCACCAGGCCGCCCAGCTACCCCGCCTGCTCCGGCAGCGGCAACGGCCTCACGGTCTACTTGACGCCGGTCAGTGCAGCGCTTCCCGACTCCTGGATAGTCCAGTTCGGCGACTTCACGCCCGGCAACCCCAGCCCGATCGTCTACCGCCTCGTCTCGTAGCGGCCATCCTCGTCGTGCCGAGCGCGACCGCACGAGCGGATTCAGCCGTCGTGGGCGTGCGGCCAGGCGGAGGCCCTCGGGGGTCTCTCGCCGAGAGCCTCGCGGGGGAGATGGGGTCAGATCTCTCATAGCGGGTAACGGCTAGCAGGGGGGACGGCCGAATCTCGGCCTCGCGCCGAGTGGCTGGCCGGTCTTCGGCAGACACCATGAACTCCTCGAAGCGATCGGTTTGCGTGAAGCCGGCGAGGTCGTCGGGGAGCACGGTGATGCGGTCGCTGATGCCAGTTCCGCGGCAAGACGCGAGCACTAGAGTGCACCGGGGCTACGAGCTATTCGGAAATGTGTGAACCGGGGGTACTAGCTGTGCATCAACGAGTGAACCGGCAGGTCAGACTGAAGTCCAGGCCGTCTGGTATTCCCCAGGCGGAGCACTTCGAGATCGTCGAGGCGCCTGTGCCGGTCCTGTCGAATGGTCAGGTCCTGGTGCGCAATATCTACCTGTCGGTGGATCCCGCGATGCGGGGTTGGGTCAGCGCGGTCGCTAACTATTCCGAACCTGTTGCGCTTGGTGCGGTCATGCGCTCGCTCGCAGTCGGGCGCGTCGAAGAGTCGCGAAGTTCTGAGTTCCACCCGGGCGAGTACGTGACCGGCATGTTCGGCTGGCAGGATTACGCTGTGGTGGACGCCGCGGCCGTCGAGCGCGAGGTCGGCGGCTCAGGCTTGCCCATCTCGACATCGCTTGGCGTCCTCGGCCTCAATGGTCTGACTGCCTATTTCGCCCTCCTGGAGATTGGCCAGCCCAGGGCGGGCGAGACTGCGGTCGTGTCCACGGCAGCAGGATCGGTCGGGTCATGCGTCGGTCAAATCGCCAAGATCAAGGGGTGCCGTACCGTCGGCATTGCCGGCGGGCCTGACAAAGCACGTGTGTGTCGCGAGGAGTTCCGCTACGACTGCGCCGTCGATTACAGGGCTGACGATTTCGAGTCGACACTCGATGC
The DNA here is from genome assembly GCA_963717155.1 of uncultured Actinomycetes bacterium. Taxonomy (GTDB): domain Bacteria; phylum Actinomycetota; class Thermoleophilia; order Gaiellales; family JALYLC01. Next base: position 3,543,384 of record OY970326.1, on the reverse strand, counting down.
TGCCTGCCCTGACGGCGTCGATGTCTACTTCGACAATACGGCTGGCCCTCTCAGCGATTCCGTCATGCGACGTCTCGCGGTCGGAGCACGGGTGGTCATCTGCGGCACGGCGTCCATCGCGAGCTGGGATCCGCCACCCCAGGGACCACGGGTCGAGCGTAATCTTCTCGTCAAACGCGCCCGGATGCAGGGATTTCTCATCTTTGACCATGTTCAGCGCAGTCCCGAGGCACTGCGGGAACTCGAGGGGTGGGTGCGCAACGGACAGATCCGCTATCGAGAGGACATCCTCGACGGAATCGAGCAGGCACCGGGTTCGATCGCAGGGCTGTACCGCGGCGAGAATCTCGGCAAGCGTCTCATCCGGATCGCTCCGGACTAGACTGGACACCCGGCGATCCGCGTCATGCGCGCGGCACTGATCAGGACGTACGGCGGATCGCTTGTACCGCAAGTTCCTCGAGCGAAGCATCAGCATCGTCGCCAGGTTCTGGCCAAGTTTCCTCGGGCGGCAACAGCTCGGTGTCCTCTTCTCGCGGCGGCAACCCGTCGTCCTCGTCGTCGATGCCCGGATCCTCTGGCAGGTGCGGATAACGCCCAGGCTCGCTCATCGGGTCCTCCTTCGACTCGTCGATGCTGAAAGCATGTAGGTTCAACTGTGGTGGGCGGCCTGGCCGCCCTTGCGGCCGGCGCCTTCTTCTGCGCCGTCGTGCCGCCCTGGTGGGACTGGCCCTTCGAACTGCCGGAGTGGGAGTCCTTGCCGCCGTGGCTCGAGGCGTGGGGGGAGTTGGCGATCTTCGCGGCTCGCTCCTTCGACATCCCTTTGTCCTTCAGCGCCTCGTACTGCTTCTCGTTCTTCACGTGAGCTTGCTTGTCAGGCACCGGTCCACCTCCGTTTCGGGTGGGCCGCGTTCCCCAGCTTGGAGAGTCTTAAACGCCGCGGTCCGCCGCTCCGTGGTGTGACGCCGGTCGATGATTCGGCGCTCTCGGTTGCGGGCACGACCAGCTCCGAGTTACGAAAGGAGCGCGTGATGGCGATTGACGCTGGCGCTGACCGCGACGCCGCGGAGCCTGACGACGGGAAACTCGACGCAGAAGCAGACGAGCGTGCCGCGGATGAGGGGATGGCGCCTCCCGATGAGGCGTCCGAGGCGTTGGGCGAGCTCGAGTCGCAGCAGCTCGACCGTGGTCCCCGTCCGCCCCATTTGCGGCGTGGCGAGGAGCTCGGCACTGCTGGCGCGGACATCTCAGGCCCGGTTGCTGGCGACGACTAACAGGTCCGTTTCGGCGCGCCGCGGCGGGGTAGACATGGGCAGTCAACGTTAGGAGGCGCGAGATGGAGACGGTCGACGTGTGGGTGTTCCGTAGTCAGGCGGATCTTGGATACGACCCGACCGGGGGCACCGACATCACGGGCTTTAGTGTCGAGGCGCTCGACGGGTCGATCGGCAAGGTCGACAAGGCGAACAACGATGTCGGGCAGGCGTACGTGGTCGTCGACACGGGCCCGTGGATCTTCGGCAAGAAGGTCATGCTCCCGGCCGGGGTGATCACGCAGATCAACACGGAGGCGGAGACGATCTCGGTCAATCGTACGAAGGATCAGATCAAGAACTCGCCGGAGTACGACGACGCGAAGGTCAACGACGACGAGTACCGAAGCGAGCTGGGGAGCTACTACTCGCCCGGCGGCTCCGGGTACCGCGACTGGGACGATCCCCAGGCGTAACTGATGCGCGTCGCGGGCTCCGTCGGCGGCCGCCGGCGGAGCCCCTTCGCCTTTATGCCTGTAGCTCCGCGTGCGAGCTGGGCTCGCTCAGCGAGGAGCGCGCTGCACGGCCCGGAGGCCAAGGTGGCAACAGGAGCTCGCCGTCCGCTCGGCGCGGTGGCGTGTTCGCGGCTCAGCGTTCGGCCTCCTGGTTGACGCCGGTTCCGATCAGGCCTCCGGTGGCGATCTTCGTGAGGAGCTTGTCGGCGTGTGCTTCCTCGTCGAGGGTGTCGTCGAGCAGTCCCTTCGCGTCGCTGAGGCCGAGTTGGTCCGCGAGCGTGCGGGCGGTGCCGTAGGCGGCGATCTCGTAGTGCTCGACGCGCTGGGCTGCTGCGATCAGCGCGACGTCTCGTACCTTGTCGTCGCCGTCTGCGTTGATGACCTTCTCGCCTTCGGCGATCAGGCCTTTCATCGCCTCGCACTCCTCATTGGGAACGTCGAAGTCGACCGAGTTGATGATCGCTTGGATGCGGTTGGAGTGCTCGAGGGTTTCGTCGAGGTGGGTCTTGAATGCGTGCTTGAGCTCCGTGTCGAAGGCCGCCTCGGCCATCTTCGGGAGCGCGTCGAGTAGCTGCGTCTCCGCGTTCCGCAGATCGCCAAGCTGGTCGGCGAAGACATCCTGGATCGAGTTGAGCGTCGCCACGGGGGTCCTTTCGTTGGGTGGAGCGCAGACGTGCCCGTACCTGCATCCATGAAACCCTCGATCCGGCGATGGCGGTGGGCGGGGTGCTATCCGCCTGATCCGCTCCTCGCGCTGGGCCGTTCGGCTCCTCCGTCGGACTCACGCATCCGATTCGGTGTCGCCATGTTTCGTCGTTCGCAGTTCGGAGACTTTGGGGCCGCCCGCTGCCGGTGGCGGCGGTTACCAGGGAGGATCGGATGTTGGTGTTGGATATTTCGCAGAGCTTGCAGCGCGCGAGTGATGAGTTCTTCGCGTGGCTTCCGCGGCTCGTCGGCGCGCTCGTGATCTTGCTGATCGGCTGGCTGATCGCGCGGGTCGTCGCGGGTGTCGTGCGGCGGGCGTTGCAGGCGGCCGGAGCGGATCGGGCTCTGGCGAGCGGTCGAGCGGGGACGTACAAGCAGCAGTTTGCGCCGTCATTGCAACCGTCAGGCGTCCTCGGCGCGTTGGTGTTCTGGTTCGTCTTCGGCTGGGCAATCCTGCTTGCGGTATCGACGCTCGGCATTCAGGCGTTGTCGAACGCTGTCGCGAGCGTGGTTGGGTACCTGCCGAACGTCATTGCGGCGATCCTGATCCTGCTCGTCGCGGTCGCGATCGCTGGCGCAGTTGGTGGTCTTGCCTCGCGGCTTGCTGGCGGGACGATGCTCGGCAAGCTCGTGGGTACCGTCGTGCCGACGCTGGTAATCACGATCGCGCTGTTCATGGCACTCGTCGAGCTCCAGATCGCGACGCAGATCGTCGTCGCAACCTACGTGCTCGTGCTCGGCGCGATTGCGCTGGGCTTCGCGCTCGCCTTCGGGCTCGGCGGTCGAGAGGTCGCCGGTCAGATGCTGCAGGCCGCATACGCGAACGGTCAGGCTGCGATGCCTCAGCTACGTCAAGAGATGGCCCAGGCGAAGCAGCAGGGCGCCGAGGACGTCGAGCAGCTGAAGGACAAGCTCCCCGACGAGCCCGGGAGCCCGAATGGCGAGGCGCTCGCGCCGGTCGGCGAGTCCCGTCCTCCGCGGCCGAACCTCTGAGGCACCCAACGAGCGACCGCGAGTGCAGTTCTCAGTAATCCACGAGGCCTAGGAGGCCACCATGTCCAAACTCACCGACCCTCGCGAGCTGTTCGTGCACGAACTGGGCGACATCCTGTACGCCGAGAAAGTGCTGGTCAAGGCGCTGCCCAAGCTCGCCACCGAGGCAACCGATGCCGAGCTGCGTAGCGGCTTCGAGGCACACCTCGCTGAGACGCGCCAGCACGTCGCGAACGTCGAGCAGGTATTCACTGCGCTCGGGGAGAAGGCGAAGGCCGAGAAGTGCCCCGGCATCGACGGGATCAAGGCCGAGCATGACGAGTTCATGCGCGACAACAAGCCGACTCCGCAGGTCTGCGACCTGTTCCTGACCGGCGCTGGTGCGCGCGCTGAGCACTACGAGATCGCCGCCTACACCGGCCTTGTCGCAATGGCAGAGGCACTGGGCGAGAGCGAAGCGGTTCCGCTCCTGCGGCAGAACCTCAAGCAGGAACAGGCCGCGCTCGACGCACTCGCGAAAACGTCGAAGCGGCTCCTGGGAGCCCACGCGGCCGTCGCCTAACGCTCGGAGTCCACGACACGAGCGTCGCGCGAGAAATGCCGCTCGGGGCCGGCCCGTGTGGTCGGCCCCGGGCGCATGACGGTCGCGACGGTAGTTGGAATCGCCGTCGTGTCGCTCGTGCTCGCGCGCGTACGCCACTGGAACAAGACGGACGACGTCGTCGAGCCGGACTAGGACGGTCCGTTTCGCGGTTCGTAAGACGGGAACCACCGCGGCATGTTGCCGGTCGAGGCGTTAGCGGAATACCGTCGTGGCGCGACGATCTCCGAGATCGCGCTTGCGTACGGGTTGTCGGAGAGCGCCGTGGGGTCGGCTATCGCGACAAGCATCGCGGCCTCGCGCCTGCGGAAGCGAACCCAGAACGAGCTGCGCTACCGCGCCGCCACGACTCGCCGTCGACTCGGGTAGCGAGGTCGGATGCCCGACGATGCGGCGAAGTCGGAACGGGCGGCGAGCCCCCGCCGTGCAGGATTTCGCTTGGCGGGTGAGCGCGGCCTTGGGGAGTACCGGTGTGTGGACTGCGGCTACGGGATCGTGACCGTGAGCGTCCTGCCGACGTGCCCCATGTGCCACGGGTCGGTATGGACTGTCGCGCGTCCCAGCCCGTTTCGTCCCCGCTAGCGGCGTCCGCGATGGGTGCCGTTTATGCGGCGGTCGTTCGCTTCGGTTCGCGGGTCGGGCGCGCAGCATGGACCGCCACGAGCTCGTGGATGCGGACGAGTTCGAGTGTCCGTGCGACGTTCGTGCCTAGCGGTACGACGATCTCGAGGACGCTGCCGCTCCGCTGAATGCCGCGTGCGTGGTCGAACAGGGCGCCGATGACGGTCGAGTCGATGAAGTCGCAGTCCGAGAGGTCGACGAGGACGCTCCCGGAGAGCTTGCTGATCGCGTCGGATACCAGTGGAGCCGTTGCCATGTCGTGCTCGCCGCGGAGGTAGACGATCGCCGCGAACCTCGGCTCATCGCGCGGATCGTGTTCCACATCGACGCGTGCAGCCGGAGGATCGTCTCCGCTCGCCGTGGTGGGACTCGGCTCCATCATGACCTCGCCTAGCTCTGGTGGGTTCAGATGGCCTATCCGCAGCTTCGGCCACGCCGGACGCTACGCGCGTCGAACAGACGCGTCAACTTGATGGCGACCGCATCAGGCTTCGTGAGGACCGCTCTGCGGGGTTTGGCTTACACGCCAGCCGGATAGAGTCCGTGCGATGCAGACGCTCAGCGGTGCCCTTCGGAAGCTGGTGGGTCGCCCGAAGCCGGCGCCGTCGGCTGAGTCTCGGCGGATTGCCGGTGTGCTGATTCCGGTCACGCGGAAGCGTCGCCCGCGGCGAGGCTAGAGAGCGAGCCATGATCCGCCGATGGCGAGCGATCCGGTTCGGAGCTCAACGGCACGAGTTCCGTTTTCGCATTGCGAGGTGCGTCAGGTGTGAGCGCGCTCATTGAGACCCGCGACGATGAGGCCGCCGGTGGCCAGCTTGGTGAGCAAGTCGTCGGCCTGGCCTTCCTCCTCCAGGGTCTCTGTGAGTAGCTCGCGAGCCGTGCGCTGGTCGAGTTGATCAGCGAGTGCACGCGCCGTGCCGTACATGGCGATCTCGTAGAGCTCAATGCGCTGTGCGGCGGCGATCAGTGCGACGTCCTTCACCTCGCCAGGCGCCTCGGCCGTGACGATCTTACGGCCGTCGGCGATCAGGCCCTGGATCGCCTCGCAGGTCTCAGTCGGTACGTCTACCGGCGAAGCGCGTATTACCTCCTCCAGGCGCTCGAGCTGACGCGCGGTCTGCAGTCTGTGCTCGGAAAAGGCCTGGCTGAGCTTCTTGTCCGAGGCGGCGTCCGCCATCTCCGCCAGTGCTTCCAGGAGTTGTGTCTCGACGCTGCGCAGCTGACCGAGATGATCTGCATACACGTCTTGAACAGAGGTAAGTTTCATCGAGTTGCTCCTGTTAGTCGCGGGCGGCGTACCGCTCTGAATGTGTCACACATCAGCGCTCGGCAACTCGTCCATCCGCATGGCGCGTTCCTCGAGCAACTCCTTTATAACCGCTTGGATGGTGGCGGCGATGGGGATCGCGAGGAGCGCACCGACCAACCCGAGCGCCGCGCCACCGGCGAGCACCGCGACCAGAATGGTCAGCGACGGGATCTGCACGGTGCGGCCGTAGATCATTGGCTGGAGGATGTGATTCTCGATCTGCTGGTAGACCATCACGATGGCGAACAGAATCACGGCGGTTTTCACATCGACGAAGATCAGCCCGGACGCCACCACGACAAACGATCCGATCGTCGCGCCGACGAGCGGGATGATGTCGAAGACCGCCATGAATACCCCGAGCGCGAGCGAGTAGGGGACGTCAAGCAGGTAGAGCGAGGCCGTCGTGACGATGCCGCAGATCACCGAGATCACAAGATTTCCGGCGACGTAGCCGCCGATGTTGCGGTTCACGTGCGCCGCCAGCGCACGCGCACGCGGTCGGCGGTTCGCGGGGATCTGGCTCAACACGGCGTCACCGATGCTCGGGAGTTCATACAGGAGGAAGAGCGTGAGGAAGAAGATGGTCGAGATGGCGAACGCGCCGGCGAGAATCGTGTCAGCGGCGCCGAAGACGACGTTCGGCAGCGTGTTGAGGTGCTCCTTCGCGTGCTGTGCGAGGTGAAACCTCTGGTCGAGACGCTGGACAGTGCTGTTGTGTTGGGCGTCTGAGATCGCCCGCGGCAGCGCCTTGGAGAGTTGGTCCACCTGAGTGACGAACGGTGCGATGAACGCCACCAATATGGCGAGGAAGCCGAGCACGGCGCCAACGACGACGACCGTGGCAGCGGGCTTACGCCCTAAGCGCGGCTCCAGGCGTTCGACCAGCGGGTTCAACGCAACTGCGAGGAAAATCGCAGCGAGCGTCCATACGAAGATGTCGCGCGTACGCGCGAAGATGTCTCCGACGAAGCCCAAAGCAAGCAAACCGACGACGAGCTTCGCTACTGCCGTGCCCGTGACGTCAATCGTCATACGACGCTCGGACGGCGAATCGAGTCGATCACGATTCGAAAGAGGCTTCTGGCCGATCGTCTCCTGCGCAAGACTCATGCGGGGCCACCGCCTGCGAGCGGCTGCTGACGATGGCGAGACGATTGGAGCAGCGCTCGGTCGTCTTCGTGGCGAAGGTCGGCATTGATTGCGATGGGCGCGTCACGCACGACTCGTTCCTCCTGCTTTGATCCTTGGTTGAACCGACGGCCACCGCCGAGTGGTGGGTCCGACCCTCACGCGCGTCGATTGGCCCGCCCGCGGCGAGGACATACCCGGCGGCACCGAGCGGCAAACTCCGCCGGGCGACGATCCGATTGATATCGGTCGCGGTGCACGACCCAGGGGGTACACCGGGCGGGGTTGCGAGATGTCACACCTGGCCCGGCGAGGCTTCGTGCCCTGAACCTAGGGGGCCCGGCGGATGGGCGGATCGTCGCGGCTGAACGCTTGCCGGTGCGACCTCGATGCCTCCTCCAATGCGGTCCAATCGGCAAAGTCGGCGCGATTCGGCCTGCGCTCGGCGTTCAATGCGCTGCGGCCTGCGGGCTGCGCAAGACCAGCCCGCCAGCTACGTGTCAATGGGAATTTCCCACACTCGGCCGCCGAGAATGCGCTCGACGACCGTCGCCGACTCATCGGCGAAGTAGGCGTGAGGGGGACCTCGCACCCGTACGGCGCGAGCCGCCGTACGAACTCCTCGGGGGTCGGCTGGACGCCGCCGACGGGCGGGTCGCTCTCCGGCGATCCCGCGGCGGCACTGCCGACACGACCGGACGGTGCAACGCGGCAGCGGCCTCGACGGTAGCGATGTTGTCTTCCCGTCTGCCCTCGATCTCCTCGGTGACGAACGATCCGACCGTGATGCCGGCGAAGACGCATCCGACGGTCGCCGCCGGCGAGTACCAGATGGTCCGGTCGTGAGGGGCGTCCCGCTGGCCACGCACCCACTCGCGCCATCGACCTGGTCGCATTGGCAATCCGCCAGGTCTGGGACAGGTCTAGTCGACCAGCACGAGCAACGGCTTGCCCTTCTCGACAATGTACGTGGCGAGTTCAGCGGCGCTCTCGCTTCCCACGTTCCTCACCGAGTGGACCGTCTCGGGCGGGACGAGCAGGACCTCGCCAGCGTTGAAGATAGCTGGCTCCCGGCCATCGATCGAGTACTCGAGTGTCCCTTCGATGACGTAGATGATCTCCTCGCCTGGATGCTTGTGCCTGACGGGCGGTGCGTCGGGGGCGATGTCGACGCGGTTCTGGATCAGCTCGCGGCCGGGAACGCTCAGGTCCTGGCGCTGGAGGTCGGTGCGCGTGAGTCCGGGCACCTGCACATTGGTCATGAAAGCTCCTGTGGTAGGGCGGTTGACGCGGAGTTTATGGTTCGCGCTCATACAGAGCATGAGGACGGCGTGCGGGCGTGCACCGACGCAGTCCTCCACCGAAAGCAGCGCGCATGTCTGATGAGACTCCGACCGTCGTCCTGGTCCACGGCGCCTTCGCGGACGCCTCGAGCTGGAACGGCGTCGTCGAGCTTCTGCTCGCTAAGGGCGTGAACGTGATGGCTCCGGCAAATCCCTTGCGTGGGATCGGGATCGACTCGGCCTACATCGCGAGCGTGCTCGATCAGGTGCCAGGCCCGATTCTCGCCGTCGGCCACTCCTACGGCGGGGCGGTGCTCTCGAATGCAGCGACCAACGCGGCGAACGTCGCCGGACTCGTCTACGTCGCGGCCTTCGCCCCCGACGAGGGCGAGGTTCTGGGACAGGTCACGGCGGGTTCCAAGGACAGCGTTCTCGACACCGCGCTGACGCCACTGCAGTACCCGACCGGGGAGGCTGGCCAGTCGGCGACGGAGTTCCTGATCGACCCGGCCAAGTTCCACGACGCGTTCTCCGCCGACCTGCCCGCTGCCCAGAGCGCGCTACTGGCTGCCACGCAGCGGCCCGTCGCCGAGACGGCGTTCTCCGAGCCGTCGGGGCCGCCCGCGTGGAAGCGTCTGCCCTCCTGGGCCGTTGTCGCATCGTCCGATACGGCAGCTGGTGCGGACGTCGTCCGTTCGATGGCGGAACGGGCCGGCGCGAAGATCACCGACTCGAGGGGTCTCACGTGATCATGATCTCCCAGCCGCAGGCCGTGAGCGAGGTGATCCTCGACGCCCTGTCGCAGGTCGGGTCGGCGTCCTGATCCGCGAGGAGCGTTCGCGACCGGCGGCGGTGGCGCATTCCAGGGGCGAGTCTTGCGTCGGCCGTAGCCGCGCTCGGCCATCTGTACGAGGACGCCCTTCACACCGAGCGCGCGGAGCTCGTCCGCGACCGAGCTATCCCCGCCCCGTCGGGCAACAAGGTTCAGGCGGCTACGACCGTCGCGGCGAGCGCGAGTCGGTGGTCCTTGGTCCAGGGTGGCCCGATCCTCGTCCGAGGTCCGTGCAGTACCTCGTCGGCCCGCTCGCCGAGCATCATGGCCACCTCACTCACCACTGTCTTCGCGTCGTAGACATGGACTTCCCAGCCATGGGCGTGTGCCAGAGCGGAGAGCTCCTGGCGGTACATGATGGCGTCGGCCCGGGCCTCGTATGGCGCGCGACGCTGGACGGCGATGTCCGTGGGAAGTCGAGCGGCCAGGTTCGAAGAGAGATCGAGCGGATCGGCGCGGGCAACACGGTTGCGAGCTCGCTCGAGCGCAGCCGACGTCGCTCGAGCGACGGAGGCGCGTGCCGTCCCGACCAGCGCCGCCGTCGCGGCGACATCGAGACGCCGGCTCTCGTAGTGAATCGGTGCCGCCGACACGCCGGGCTCGATCAACTCGATCCGTCGGCGGTCCACGACCTCGTGGTTCTCGGAGGCGGTCACCGCGATCGCCCAGCCGAGATGATCTGCGATTCCCAGGCGCACGTCATCGGATAATACGGTTGACCCACGCTCACAAGGCAGCCGAGCGCCGAGGAGTGGCGCTCATTCTGGCGGAGAATCGGACGTCTCGGCGTCTGCGAAGCCGACGCCGTTCGAGGAGTCGGGACGTGCCCCGCAGATCCGAGGAACGGCTAGTCAGTATCAGCCTAGCCCGGTCTCGGATGTCACATCACGTGGTCAGTTCTTCCGGACTCGATCTGAGATCTGCTGCCCGCCGCCGGAGGCAGTCGTCGATCGCCAGATCGGTGTCGCTCATCTCATTCCTTCGCGCACTCGTCAGCCGCAGCAACCGCTCGATGAGATCGGGCTCGACCCGGTCCAGCGTCTGTGCAAGCAGGCTCATCGTAATCGTGTTGAGGATGCCGCGAAGAGCGCGCTCCTCGGCGTTGGTCCTCAGGGCCGATTCCAAACTCGCGAGCGCCGCGACGCCGGCCTCGCAGTCGGGGAATCGAATCGGACTCGCATCGACTCCTTCGCCCACGTCGCGTGCGTATGCCGCCTCGAAGGCATTCAGCAGAGGACTCACATCCGAAGCCGTCTCCGGGTCGTACAGTCCCGGGTAGATCGAGTCCTCGTATCCAGCCTCGTATCCGGCCACGTAGATGGCCCGCGGCCGTGACGACTCGGCGGCCACCGAGAGCGCGAGGTCGAAGAGCTCCGTCGGAGGCCCGAGATCTCGGATCGCGAACACATCGACCGCACCACCCGTATTCCTCGCATTCGCGATGAGAAGCAGCTGCGCCGCCTCTCGCGCTGACTGCGTGTAGAAGCGGATATGTGGATCGTGAAGGCGCAGAGCCTCACCCGATCCGACACCGCGGAATCGCCGGAGAACAAGCGAGTTGTCGACGACATGTGTGAAACGAGCCACGCTGATCTGGATGTCATGGTCAGATGTCGCCGCAAGACACAGGAACTCGCCGAGCTTCTTGCTCGCAGCGTAGATATCCGGAGTGAACGGGCGGAGCGCCTTCCCTGTCGAGCCATAGATGAACCGCCTGACCCCTGTCGCGCGGCTGCACGCCAGCAGGTTTCGCGTTCCAAACACATTGGTGTCGAGAGATGTGTGAACCGTCCGTTCTGCCAGGCCTGGATCTCGCTGCGCGGCTAGGTGAAATACGGTGTCCGGCTCGAAATCCTCGAATACGCCCCGCAGGTCGGCTTCACGAGTGATGTCACAGCGCACGTAGTCCACGCTTTCGATGCCACCCAGTCGCTGCGTGATCCCCCGACTGACGCTCACGAGCCTTTTCGGGCCCAGGGCCTCCAGTTGAGACAGGAGTGCCGAGCCGATGCAGCCGGTGCCACCGGTGACCAGGATCACGTGACCCGCGACACAGGGCCGCACGAGTTCGGTATCGGCTATCAGTTCGCGATCACGTTGTCCTTCGAATGCCGCCGCCTCACTCGCTGATCCAGGCGAAGCCGCGAGGAGCATCGTCGTAATCGCCTCGAGACGCGTCAGCGTTTCCGGCGTCAACAACGCCTGCCCCGGACGCGCGACCGAGCAGAGCGCGGAAATAAGCCGCTCTCGTGGGTTGGACTCTCCGGAAAACTGCGTAAACACCCTCATACTTTAGCCCGCTCCGCGGCTTGGCGCGGGGCTGGGTGCCCGTGTGCGTGCACCCAGCCGCCTCGTCTACCCTCTCGCGCATGCGGTATCTCGTAACGGGCGCGGCCGGGTTCGTAGGATCACATCTGGTCGAGGCGCTTGCCGCTCAGGGCGACGACGTCGTCGCCATTGACGACTTCAGCGACTACTACGACCCCGACCGGAAGCGTATGAACTCTGTGTCGTTTGACGTCGCAACGGTCGACCTCGCCGAGGACGCGCTCGACTTCGCCGGACTGGACGGCGTCTTCCACCTTGCCGGCCAGCCTGGAGTTCGGAGCTTCGGAGGAGCTTTTCCGCTGTACGTCCGCCGCAACATTCTCGCCACGCAACGGGTGCTCGAGGCTGCTGCACAGGCATCCACGCGCGTCGTCTTCGCCTCATCGTCGTCCGTCTACGGAGATGCCGAGACCTATCCCACGGCGGAGACTGCGAGCCCCAGGCCGCGTTCGCCCTACGGCATCACGAAGCTGGCCTGTGAGCATCTTGCCTACGCATACGCTGAGAGCTTCGGGGTCGAGACGATCACCCTCCGCTACTTCACGGTCTACGGGCCTCGCCAGCGGCCCGACATGTTCATGCAGCGAGCCATCGAGGCCCTGCTCGGCGGGGCGCCGTTCGTGATCTACGGCGACGGGGGCAAGCACGAAGCTTTACCTACGTCGCTGACGTCGTGAATGCGACGATTTCGGCGATGCAGCGTGCGGCAGCAGGTGTCATCTACAATGTCGGCGGAGGAGAGGAGGCCACCGTACTCGAGGTAGTCGAGATGCTCGAAGCCATTGCGGGTCGCCCACTAGCGCCCAGGCGCGACGCTGCTGCCACCGGTGACGTTCGGCGGACGAGCGCCGATACGGCGCGGATCCGCTCGGATCTCGGATGGCAGCCAGCGACTGCACTCGAGCTCGGCCTTCGGGCTCAGTGGGCGTGGACCAAGAGGAATCTGGCTTGAACAGGCGGTCCAGCTCTCCGAATGAGGGATCAAGCAGATCGGCCGTCATGCCGATCTGGGCTTGATGCAACTTCCAGCGATCCAGAGGGTGGCGGGTCGGCTGCGTCTCGCCGTGCTTGCCGTTGCTGTCGCGAGTGTCGTGCTGGGCTCGACTCAGGCGGCCACAAGTGCCCCCGTATATCAGGCGCCGGCAACGATCGCTAGCAACTGCTCGGCCGATGTGACGCAGCCACTTCTCAACTGGATCGCCTCGGTTCCTGATAACTCTGTTCTCTCGTTCGCAAGCGGTGGCTGCTACCGGATCGACGGGACGCTCGAGCTCAGCTATCGCCACGGTTTGACCTTCGATGGTAACGGAGCCACGTTCAAGGCGACGACCGTTCAGGCGGGCAGGTCGCAGTGGCGACTCGTCGAGGGGTCCGACTTCACATTTCGCGACATGACGATCGATGGCGGAGATGCGCAGGGCGGAACGTTCAATGCAGCGCTTCAGCACTCTCACGGCATTGAACTCCTCGGGCCGAGCGGCGTCGACATCGGCAATGTCACCGTCACCAATGTCTACGGCGACTGTTTCTACGTAGGACAGGGCTACTACAGCAAGTCATGGTCGAGCGATGTCCATGTGCATGACAGCAGTTGCTCGCGGGCCGGGCGGATGGGCGCCGCTCTCACTGCAGCGCGGAACGTGCTGATCGAGCGGACATCGTTTGACCAGGTTGGCAGGACGGTGTTCGACATCGAGCCGAACGGGGCAGGGTTCGGGATCAGCGGAGCCACGTTCACCAACAATCACGTGAGGAGCGTCGAGGCGTTCGACGCACTCGGTGACGGGCCGGTCGACTCTGTCACGGTGAGCGACAACGATTTCACCGGCGTCGGAACGCACATGGCTGTGATCGCGCTGTCCGGCCAGCGTCACTCGAACATCGCCATCACCGGGAACACGGCCGAGGTGCCCTACTCGAATCCGGGGACCGTTGCGATCGACATCGTTCGCGTGGATGGGCTTACGGTCACCGGCAACACGATCCCGCTGGGCGCCGAGAACATGGCGCTGGTCGACGTGTCGGAATCTTGCAGCATCAACGTCTCGGGCAACTCGTTCGCTGGCGGTGTCGCCGAGGCGCGGATCCATCCTTACGATGGCTGCACCTACACGACTCCGCTCGTGTCCACCGCACCCGCGGGAACGGGCAAGGTGCCCCCTGCAGGCAGCACTTCACCACTGCAGGGAGGCGGCACATCGCCGGTCGCCGGCAACGGATCGACGACGGCTCCGCAGGGCGGCGTATCTCCGACCCATTCGGCGCCGTCCGCCGTGCTGCTCCGCGCAAGGCTGTCAGCGCCGAGTCGAGTAACGATCGCGAATCTACGGCGACACGGCCTTTCGCTCCGCTTCCGCGGCAACGTCTCGTTCCTCTGGGCAATCACCGTGCGACTGCGGGGCGGCGCCGCCGTCGGAGCGAAGCGCCAGCGAGTCGTTGCACGCCTGACGTTCCGACCGCGTACGCGCGCCGGGACCGTTCATCTGCGAATTCCGAGGGGCCGGCTTCCGAACAAGAGAGCGATCGTGCTGGTACAGGCTCGCGTGAGTACGGGCCGCTCGTACGTCGTCCGGTCGGACGTCGTCTCCATCACGCGCGGGCCGTAGAGGAGACGTGGGCGGGACGACGGCGCACCCTCGAGTCTGGCTCGTCGGCGGCTCGGACGTTGATGCTCGGATCGATCTGATGCATGCGTTGCGAGATGAGTTCGAGGTCGGTGCAGCTGGTACGGACCCGAAACTCGCCGTGCCCTTCGAAGCGGCCCACCTGCGCTACCGGTCCTATCGGATGTCCCGCGGCGTGAGTCCGATACACGACCTCTGGGGTCTGTCGCAGCTCGTACGGCTCTTCCGGGCTGAGAGACCGGAGATCGTCCACACCTTCGACACCAAACCGTGCGTCTGGGGTCGGCTAGCGGCGCGGCTCGCGGGCGTACCCGTGGTCATCGGGACGTTGCCCGGCCTCGGCAGCCTGTACGCGACCCGCGACTGGAAAAGCAGGCTGGTGCGCCTCCCATACCAGGCCTTGCAGACCGTTGCGTGTCGGTTAGCGGATCAGACCACCTTTCAGAATCACGATGACGCCCGCGAGTTCGTGCGACGTCGCGTGGTTTCACGCCAACGGTTGACGGTCATTCGTGGCTCTGGCGTACGTACGGATCTGCTGAATCCCGAGTGCGATGGTGACGACGCGGCTTTCCGAAGGGAGCTAGGACTCTCGGAACACGGTCTCGTCTTCCTGACGGTCACGCGTGTCTTGCGATCGAAGGGGGTTCTCGAGCTCGCGCGCGCGGCTCGCGCCGTCCACGATGTCGATCCGTCGATTCAGTTCCTGCTTGCGGGACCCGCCGATCAGGAGAGCATGGAGGCGCTCACCGATGCAGAGTTCGAAGAACTCCGTGACTCGGTGAAATGGATCGGAGCGCGGAGTGACGTCAAGCGCCTCCTCCAGCTCGCCGATGCATTCGTGTTTCCCTCGTTCTATCGGGAGGGAATCCCTCGTGCGCTCCTCGAAGCCGCGTCGATGGCCTTGCCTCTCATCGCGGCAGACGTGGCAGGATCGCGCGAGGTGGTCGCCGACGGGGTGAACGGTTTCCTGATCCCGCCGCGAGATGCAGGCGCGATCGCGGACGCGGTGCTGCGCCTGGCCCGGAGGGAGGACGTGAGAGCCCGGTTCGGCGCCGAGTCGCGGCGACGTGCGCTCGCTGAGTTCGACCTCGCAGTGATCGCGAGAGACACCGCCTCGTTGTACCGCGCACTTCTCCCTGCGGTCCGCTCGTGACGGCTGCGCCGACCGATCGGGACGTGGCGCCGCCTCGATCGCGCTTCGCAAGGCTCGTCGGGTTCAACGGACTGGCCCAGGTGGCACCCGTCGTCGTCGCGCTCGCACTGACGCCGTTTCTCGTCTCGCGGCTGGGTGCCGACCTGTTCGGCGTCTGGTCTCTCGTACTTATCGCGCTGAGCACCCTCACGTCGTTGGATGGCGGCATCTCGGCGTCGCTTGCACGGTTCTTCGCGATCTACGCCGCCCGGTCCGAGCACTCGGAGTCGGGTCGCCTCTTGGTTGGCGCCATGGCGCTGTTCGCTGCGTTCGGATTTGTAGTGACTCTTCTGTCATTCGCGTTCGCTTCGACGCTCATCCCGTTGTTCCATATTCCTGCGAGCCTCGAGCCCGAGGCGATCTGGGCATTTCACTGGCTACCTGCGCTCGCTGTTCTCGGATTGGCCTCGGACGCCGTGGCCGCCCTCCTGCAGGGCAATGGCCAGTTCCAAGCCCTCGCTGCGGCGACAACGACCTCGGTCGGGGTCTTCGCCATTGCGGCTCTCATTCTCGTCCAGCACGGAGCGCAGCTCGGGCCTCTCTTCGCGGCGACCGCGCTCCGCTACGGGACCATGGTCGTCATCGGGTTGGTCCTCGCGAGATCCAACATACGGATCGGGCGCCCGCTTCTTCCGCCGCGGGTCGGTGATGCGCGAGGTTGGCACCTACGCCTCCCGCATGCAGCTCGCTGCACTTTCCGGCTTCGTCAACGCCGAGCTGGACGGCTTCGTGATCGCTGCAGTCTCGCCTGTGCGTTATGTCGGGCTCTATAGCATCGGCCTTCAGGCGGCGTCCGGCGCCCGCAGCGTCCCCCTGTACGCGTTCTCGCCGCTTCTGACCCGACTGACAACCACCTTTCGGCATGCCGGGCGATTGGCTGCGGCAGTGGAGTTCAAGCAGCTCGAGCGAAGATGGCTGCCGAGCGTCCTTGGTTATGGGATCGTCGCAGTCGCGGCAATCGGGTTCAGCGTTCCTGTCTGGCTCGGCGATGACTATGTGCTGAGTGGAGTCACTGCAGCCATTCTCCTGTCGGGGTACATCGTCCACGTCGGGTTCACAGGGCTCCGAACGTGTTACGTCCGAGCCATCGGTCGTCCTGGGCTCGAGGCGCGCTACTCGACGATCTGGACCGTCTGCAATGCACTACTCACCATTCCGACGGCCCTGCTCTTCGGCATGATCGGGGTCGTTTCCGCGACGGCGATCACCGGCGTCGTCGCGGCCGCCTACTTCGTGTGGCTCTGCGTGCAGACGGAACAGCTGCCAGTAGTCTTCCCGGGTCTGCGGTGGTGGATCGTCGCGATCGGAGCGGCCTGTCTGACCGTCGTGGTGGAGCTTGGCATCGTGCGCCTTGGTGTGGGCGGTTTCGTTGGCCTCGCCCTCACCGGATTACCGGTAGTCGTCACGCTGATGTTCGTGGTCGGTGTGGCACTTCGCGGGTCTCCGGCGCCTGCATGATGCGTCCGACGTGTCAATCCGCCAGCCGTGCGGAATTGTGGGGTGGTAGCGCACGGAGCGCGGCGTCGAGTGGGCTGAGGGTGTTGTCCCATGTCAGCAGTTGTGCCTGTGCGTAGGCTTCGTCGCTGACCCGTTGCCATGCGGTGTGGTTGCTGAGCGAGGCGATCGTCTCGAGGAAGTTCTCCTCGGTGTAGGGGACCGATCCGCGTAGTAGGTCGAGGTGCCGGCGCCAGGCGGGTACGAGGATCGGTAGTCCGTATGCCATGTACTGCAGGTGCTTGGCGGAGAACCCATCTCTCCTGAGTTCGTCCTTCGTGCACGTGATCAACCCGAACTGGTATTGCTGGAGCACGTCGGGCGAGGCCCAGCCCTTGAAGTTGATACCGAGCGACGCGGGTGGCTCGGGTCCTCCGTACACATCGATGTGCGGATACAGCCTCGACAGCCGCGAAAGCAGCGGTAGATTGATGAACCGCGAGCTCAGAGAGCCGAGATAGCACACACGTGGTGGATCGGCGAACTGACCCCGCGTCTCGGACGGGATACAGCCCCAGTTAAGCTGGAGGAGGTTGTCGAGGCTGAGCCCGTAATGCTCTGCGGCGTAGCGCGCGTACGACTCCCACGAGAAGGACAGGAGATCGGCTCTCTCGAGAAGGTCGATGTCGAAGCGTTTGAGCTTCGCGTGCTGCCGTTTGTTGAGGCGTCCTTCGAAGTCGAGCTCGTCGGCCCACGGATCCGGGCAATCGTAGAACACTCGAGCACGTGTCGGAACGGTCACGACTTCGGCGTCGTTCGGATGGGCCAGGATGATCATGTCGAACTCGTCGAGCGGCAACGACGATCGCAGGATCGAGCGTCGGAGTCGACAGTCGGCACGCACGGCGTAGTAGGAGAGATTGCGCCGGCCGAACGACCAACGCCGTGTGAGCACGAGAGACGCGGCCTCCACCGCGTACAGGGCGGCCTTGCGCGGCGCCGGATAGGGAAGCTTGCTCAGCGGCGACGACGAGTCGCTGGAAGCGCGACTGAGATAGTACGTGTTGACGACGCGCACATCGTGCCCACGACGCTCGAGAAACTGTTGGAACTCGGTCGGCCGCCAGCCGTTGGCGAAGCCGTCGAGCTGGCACACCAGGAGAACGCGGCGGCCGCCCGGCGCGACCGCAGCCGGATCACTCATGAGACTCCCTCACGCGGGAAAGCCTAGCGGGAGCGATCTGCCGCCGCGGGGTTGCGGGGTGGTAGCGCACGGAGCGCGGCGTCGAGTGGGCTGAGGGTGTTGTCCCATGTCAGCAGTTGTGCCTGTGCGTAGGCTTCGTCGCTGACGTGTTGCCATGCGGTGTGGTTGCTGAGCGAGGCGATCGTCTCGAGGAAGTTCTCCTCGGTGTAGGGGACCGATCCGCGTAGTAGGTCGAGGTGCCGGCGCCAGGCTGGTACGAGGATCGGTAGTCCGTATGCCATGTACTGCAGGTGCTTGGCGGAGAACCCATCTCTCCTGAGTTCGTCCTTCGTGCACGTGATCAACCCGAACTGGTATTGCTGGAGCACGTCGGGCGAGGCCCAGCCCTTGAAGTTGATACCGAGCGACGCGGGTGGCTCGGGTCCTCCGTACACATCGATGTGCGGATACAGCCTCGACAGCCGCGAAAGCAGCGGCAAGTCGATGTATTGGGAGCTGAGCGATCCGAGGTAGCAGACACGTGGCGGATCAGCGAACTGACCCCGCGTGTCCGAAGGAACACAACCGCAGTTCAACTGGAGGAGGTTGTCGAGGCTGAGCCCGTAATGCTCCGCGGCGTAGCGCGCGTACGACTCCCAGGCGAACGTCAGGAGATCCGCGCCCTCGAGAAGCTCGGTCTCATAGCGTCGGAGCTTTGCGTGCTGCCGCCGTGTGAGCCGATCTTCGAAGCTGAGCTCGTCCGCCCACGGCGTCATGCAGTCGTACATCCTGCATGCGGTGGTTGGGATCAACACGAGTTCTGCGTCATGTGGAGTGGCGGAAAGCACCAGATCGAATTCGTCGAGCGGCAACGATGACCGCAGGATCGAGCGTCGGAGTCGACAGTCGGCGCGCACGGCGTAGTAGGAGAGATTGCGCCGGCCGAACGACCAACGTCGTGTGAGCACGAGAGACGCGGCCTCCACCGCGTACAGGGCAGCCTTGCGCGGCGCCGGATACGGAAGCTTGCTCAGCGGCGACGACGAGTCGCTCGAAGCGCGACTGAGATAGTACGTGTTGACGACGCGCACATCGTGCCCACGACGCTCGAGAAACCGCTGCATCTCAGTCGGCCGCCAGCCGTTCGAGAAGCCGTCAAGCTGACAAACCAGCAGCACACGCCGCCCAGGCGAAGTCGCGTGCGGTGATTCACCCATGAATGCCCACGCTCGAAGTCTATCCCCAGGGAGACTCGGTTCACCCGGATCGCGACAGCGGCGACTCCGGTGCCCCGAAAGCCTGGGCGCAGGGTACGATGGGCCGGTGGGAGCGCCTATCAGCGATCCGATGACGGCGGCGGGCCACACGACGTTTCCTCTCGTCTGCCAGCTCGACGGATCCCCGAACGGCTCGCGGCCATTAGAGATGCGGCGTTACCTCGAGCGGCGGGGCCATGAGGTCGCGGGAATCCGCGAACACGCCCGACAGGGAGGCGGGGAGATCGGCCTCAAGGCGTCGCGAGAAGCGACCGCGCGACGCGCGTCCTGGAACCGCCGACTCGTGCGTTCAGCCCCCGATGAGCTCCGCCTGACGGCGGGCTGTCGCGCGGAGGCAGAGCGAATCCTCGTGGACACGAAAGCACGACGCAGAGCGAGAGCGTAAGAAATGAACGTCTTACGCCGAGGGATCGAACTTCAGCAGCGGCTCAGCTTCGGCTTCGATCGACTCGTCCTTCCCGCTCAGCTGCGCATCGACGGCAACACGGACTTCGCCAACTCCTTTGTGCCCCCCTACCTGCTCGCAGGTGCGACCGTGTATGACATCGGCGGCGGAAGCACGCCGTTCGTGAGCCAGCAGGTCAAGCAGCAGCTCGGCCTCGAAGTCGTCGGTCTCGATGTCGACTCGCGAGAGCTCGCTCTCGCGCCGGCCGGCCTCTACGACCGGACCATCCACAGTGACATCTGCGACTATTCGGGGCACGACGAGGCCGACCTGATCATCTGCAGGTCGGTGCTGGAGCACGTAAAAGATACGCACGCTGCCGTCGCCGCCATCGCCCGGATCCTTCGACCTGGCGGCACCGCGCTTGTCTTCGCTCCGTCAGGAAACGCCGTGTTCGCACGGCTCAATCGGTTGCTGCCAGAACAATTGAAGCGTTACGTGCTGTTCAGCGTATTCCCCGACAAGCGAGAAACCCACGGATATCCAGCTTTTTACAACCGCTGTACACCGCGGGACTTCGACCGTCACGCCGCGTGTGCCGGGCTGAGCGTAGTATCCCGCCGCTGCTATTTTGCGAGCAGCTATTTTTCGTTCTGCTTTCCAGTCTACGTACTGTGGCGGCTATGGATCGTCGCGTTCCGTGCAGTCGGCGACGACCGGGCCGCGGAAACGTTTGCCATCGCGCTGCGAAAGCCATCCGCGGTCCGCCAGGATCCCGATCGGTAGGTTCGCCGACGTGTCTCCGAACGGAGGCAGCGTGTTCTCACAGCCGATCTTCGGAATCTCGGTTGCCGGCCAGTCGTTGATCCCGCGATTCATCCATCGGCGCGCACGATCGAGGTCTATCCGCTGCGAGACTCGGATCACCCAATCGAGACAGCGGCGCAAATCTGGCTTATCCTCGGGCTGAATGTCCGTCGCTGTCGCTGCACTCATTCTCGCCGCCGCATCAGCGGTCTCGTGCGCCCTCCTTGTCGTATCTATCAGGCAGGCTCGCAGCGCCGGCGACTTCGATGCATCGACGGTCCTGACGCTTGCGATGGGGTTCGCCGGGACGCTGCCTGTCGCGGTCGTCGCAATCGCAGGCGGCGTGGTTCGACGTCCGGATGTCCTCGAACAGCTCGTTGCGATCTATCCCGGCTGGTACTCGGCGGCAGATCGTCTCGCGAAGGTCCTGCTCGGGATAGTCGCCGCCACGCTCATCCTCGGGCGCCTGCAGTCGAGGCGTGCAGTCGTGCAGGCTGCGGGGTTCGCGGCTATCGGACTCTGGGCGCTTGCACAGCTCGGGTCGCTGCAACACGGCGGCCCCGGACCGACGGCGGGAAGCGCGACGTTCCTCCTTTGCCTGATTGCGGCGACGATGCTTCCGCGAGGGCGAGGAGCCCCCCTCGGCGCTGGCATCTGCGCCATCGTGTTGGCGATCATGAGTGGAGCGCTCGCGGTATTCAGACAGAACGTCGCGTTCATCATCCCCTGCCGCGGGGCATGCAGTGGTCTTGGCTTCACCGGCGTAGTGCCAAACGAGAATCTTCTCGGCATTGCACTCGCGGCATGTATACCGTTCGTATACCTCGGGTTTCGAGGATGGACGAGGATCTGGTTCGTGGTGTACCTCGCCGGAGTTGCGATCGCGACCGGCAGTCGCACCGCGGTCGGCGCATCAGTCATCACCTTGCTCGCGCTCCTCATCGTACGCCCAAGCCTCGAGACAGACCGTCTCGCCCTTGGTCGGAAGGTGTTTGCCTGGTTCACTCTTGCGGGTGCGATAGCCGTATCGATCCTGATCTCCCGCATCCCTCCGAGCTCGTCGACTTTGACGGGGAGACCATACGTGTGGGCCGTGGCATCGAACTACATCGCTCGCTCGCCGTGGTTCGGTTATGGCCCAGCGCGTTGGGAGCAGCTTTCCAACACGAGCGAGATTCCACATGCCGCGCTTCGCACAACGCACAACATCTGGCTCGACGTGCTATTCGTCACCGGAGCAGTTGGAGCCGTGGTCTTCATCGGTACTCTCGTCGCGGTCATCGCAGCCTCCGGGAGAGCCCGTACCGGAATAGTCGTTGCGCTAGCAACGATCTTCATGATCGGAACGACAGAGGGCATCTGGGCGATCGCGACGTTCGATTTTGCTTCATTCACCTTCGTGACGATCTTGCTTATGGGAGCCGCCCCAACACGCGTATCCCGATCTCCAGGTCAAGAGGAACAGGCAGTGGCTGCGCGAACCGATATCACACCTCGACTCGAACCCGCATTCCCGATCGAGATTCCGGTGACGGCGCCGACGGTCGATGTCGTGATCGTCAACTGGAACACCGGGTCGTTCCTTCGCGAGTGCCTTGCCGCCATCGCGGATTCATCGCAGACACATTTCAGGTTCGGAGATGTCCTGATCGTTGACAACGCGTCCACCGATGACTCGTTGGCCGGAGCAGCTGCGGCTCCCCTTCCACTCAGCATCGTGCGCAATACCGAGAATCGGGGGTTTGCGGCTGCCTGCAACCAGGGCGCGAGAGCGGGCAACGGCGACTTCCTGCTGTTTCTGAACCCGGATACGCGAGTTTCGACCGACGCCGTCGATCGCTGCATCGGATTCATGATCGATCCGGTCAACCGCGAGATCGGGATCTGTGGAGGTCACGTGGTCGGAGAGTCCGGCGAGGAGGAGTTCTCTGCATCGCGCTTCCCGACTCTCGGGATGTTGTTTGCCAAGATGACCGGGCTGGCGCGCCTCTTTCCGAGACGGTTCCCCGGGCAGCGGGTGGGGTCGGAGGAGATTCGCGAGAGCGGCGTGGTCGACCAGGTCATCGGCGCCTACTTCCTAATCCGACGGCCGCTCTTCGAGTCGCTCGGCGGCTTCGATGAGCGCTTCTTCGTCTACCTCGAGGACGTCGATCTTGCCTATCGCTCGCGACAGCTCGGCCATCCGAGTTACTTTCTCCGCGAGGCAACCGTGTATCACGCCGGCCACGTCAGCTCGGACCAGGTACGTGGAAAGCGGCTCTTCTATCTCCTGAGAGGCCGCACGGAGTACGCCAAGAAGCACTGGCCGAGCTGGCAGGCGCCCGTCCTCGAAGCCTTGACGCTCGGAGTCGAGCTTCCAGTGCGCTGGGCGCTCGCCGCCCGACGAGGAGGGCGGGGGGAGATGAAGGAGGTGGGTGAGGCGACGCGGCGATACGCCGCCTACTGTGTCGCAGCCGGCCGGGCAAGATTCTCTGGCTCGCGTCCCCCGAATCGTCGACGGGACCCAGACGGCTAGGTCGGCTCTCGTTGCGAATTCGACGCTCGAACAGCTTTCAGGAACTGCCGACCGCCAGCCTCCATCTCGGCAACCAGGCGTCGTACGAGTACTCCTGAAGGACGACCTCGTGGGCGTTGCGGCCCAGGTGCCGGCGGGCCTCGAGCGGGAGCTCGAGAAGGCCGACGATCGCGTCGACCCAGTCTGCTTGTGAGTTCGGGCCCGGCATGCCGAGCCGAGAGAGGATGGTCGCGTTCGCGCCAACCGGGCTGCCGACAGCCGGCGCTCCGGCTGCGGCGTACTGAAGGAGCTTGTAGCCGCACTTACCTCGTTCATACGGTCTGTCCGGCAACGGCCCGATACCGACATCTACCTCGGCGAGGGTCGCGTGCTGGCTTGCCTCGGACCATACGACTCGATCGATGATCCGCTCTAGCTCACCCAAGCTCGGTGCAGCCGTACCGACGAGGGTAAGCCGAGCCCCAGTTCGTCGATGGATCTCGAGAAGCGCGCCAGAGATCAGTCGGAGATAGGTCTCGTTGCCAGCCGAGCCGATCCATCCCAGGCGCGGAGGGTCCTGGAGCTCGTAGTCGACCTTGATCCGGTAGGCGGACGGTTCGACGCAACTCGGGATGATCACGACGTCGCGGTTGTACTGGGCCGCCCACTCTGCGAGCACGTCGTTCCCAGCGATCACGCGGTTCGCAGTCTGTACCGCAAGACGTGCCTTCGGAGCCTTGGGAGCCAGGCGTCGAGAGAGGCCGCCCTCCCCGTAGTCCCATTGGAGCGCGTCGTCGAAGTCATACACGGAGAACGCCGCGCTCGAGAGCAACCGTCGCTCGAGCGCTCCGCGACTGAGGGGCGACGCCTCCTTGTGCAGGAGGAGGCGCTCGGGGCGGCTAGACACGAACCGCCGCAGCCGGCGCTCTGCAGCGAGTACCGCCAGCGGATGCGAGGCCAGGAATTGCGGATTCGCGTTGCGGTGGGATACGTAGCTGCTCAGGAGGTGAGGCTCATCGAGTCGGTCGAGCCACTCGAAGACGCGAACTCGAGAGCTCGGGCCGTTTCGCCCGTACGGCGTCACGGCGTGGATCACGCGGCCGGGCCCCGGGCTGTTCCGCGATCCGGACCGGCGTTGGCTGGCGACGGGAGGTCACGGGACTTCACGTCCGGGAACCCTACCCGTCCGGGTGTTCGGGTCACTCGCTCTCGGGAGCGGCCAAGCCGATAGTCCGTGCTGGACGTCCTGATACACGAGCCAGACGTGTGATCATCGAACCGTGTCGCAGCACCCGCATGAGCGCTGCCGAGAGGCCAGCCCCAGGTACCTAATCTATGCTTGGATGAGTAGTTTCAGGCTCTCGAACGACTCTCGCAAGGAGCGCGGTGGATCTCGCTCGATTCGTGCAAGTTCTCAGACTGTACTGGTGGATCGTCGTGGCGTCGGTTATCGCGTGCGTGGCGATCGGTGCGCTCATCGTGTCGCTTCAATCGCCTCGCTACACCGCGTCGACGCAGCTGTTCGTATCGACCCCAAGCGCGTCGGGTAACCTCAGTAGCACGTACCAAGGTGGACTTTTCTCACAGCAGCGCGTGCTGTCGTACTCGCATGTTGTGTCCAGCCCGCTCGTAATGCGGCGGGTGATTGCACGTCTCAATCTGCCGATGAGCGTCAAGGATCTCCAGCGAGAGATCACCGCGACGGTGCCGGTGGATACCGTTCTCATCGACGTCTCTGTGGCTGATCGGTCACCGACGCGCGCCGCGGCGATTGCGAACGCGATCGGTGCCGACTTCCCAGGACTCGTAAAGTCCCTCGAAGACGGCCCCCGGGAGCCACGCCCCCGTCAAGGTGACCGTAACGAGCCCGGCGACGGTGCCTGCGTCTCCGTCCTCTCCACGCAAGAAGCTCGACCTCGTGATCGCTGCGTTCGTCGGGCTCGCGCTCGGAATCGGGCTCGCGTCACTTCGCTGGTACTTCGACACGAGGATCCGGAGCGGAGCGGAGGTCAGCTCGCTCGCCGGCACGCCAGTGCTCGGGAGCATTCCGAAGCACGCGAGATCCGGAGGCAAACGGCCGCTCGTAGCTGCCGATGCCTCATCGGCTGCCGGAGAGGCTTACCGGCGGCTACGCACGAATCTCCGAGTGCGCCCCGCGCACGGAGAGCACAACGCGCTCGTCGTGACGAGCGCACTGCCGGGTGAGGGTAAGACCTCGATCGTGGCGAACCTCGGGGTCGCGTTCGCGCAGGCCGGATACTCGGTCGCCCTCCTGGACGCAGATCTCCGGACACCTGGACTCGCTGCGGCGCTCGGGCTCTCGTCGGCGACGGGCTTGACCAACGTCCTCGTTGACGGAATGCCGATCGCATCTGCTATTCAAGAGTGGGGAAGCGGAGAGGCTTCGGTCTCGGTGCTCGCCACTGGTCCGATTCCAGACAACCCGAGCGAGCTTCTCGACTCGCTGGGCTTCATCTCGGCGCTCCGGGAGCTCGAACGCACGCACGACGTGGTCATCGTCGACTCTCCCGCTCTGCTCCCCGTCATCGATGCGGCGATCATCGCGCAGTCCACCTCGCAGGCGCTGTTGGTGGCGCGCTTCGGCTCGACGCGGACCGGCCAGCTCGACGCCGCGGTGGATCACCTTCGCGCTGTCGACGCACACATCGTCGGCGTCGTCCTCAATCGCTCTCGCTGAGAGTACCCAGCGTCCCGGACTCTCACTGTCGCGCGTCGTACAAGTCGTCGACAGTATCATTAGCGGCCAGTATGCCCCTGATGCGACTCGACGAGCTCAAACCGCTTCTGGTCTGCCCGCGTTGTCGATCTCGTCTCCGCGATGAACGAGAATCATTTCGATGCACATCCGTCTCGTGTGAGCTCTCAGTTGCAGGCGCATTCCCCGTTTACGATGGCAAGCCGGTGCTGATCGACTTCGATCGCAGCATCGTTCGGGCGGGGGACATTGTTGGGAACGGTAAACCACAGCTGAGAACGGCGTCGATCGAGTCACTTCCGGACTCGCTTCGCCGATGGTGGAAGCCCGTCAACCACGTAGCCGAACGGAACCTGGAGACGTTGTTCTCGCTCTTGACCGCGCCGTCGCCGATCGTCGTCGTCGTCGGCGGAGGAACCGTCGGAAACGGCGTCGAGGCGCTCTATTCCGACACGAGGATCCGGCTGGTCGCTTTCGATATCGCGCAAAGCGATGTGACGCAGCTCACCGCCGATGCGCACCAGATGCCGTTGCAGACCAGCAGCGTCGACGCCGTGATCGTCCAGGCCGTACTCGAACACGTCCTCGAGCCGGAAACCGTGGTGCGCGAGATACACCGCGTACTACGAGCCGATGGTCTTGTCTACGCAGAAACGCCATTCCTTCAACAGGTTCATGCCGGGCCGTACGATTTCACTCGCTTCACCAGCAGCGGCCATCGCTACCTTTTTCGCGCGTTCGAGGAGATCGATGCCGGACCCGTCGCCGGACCCGGGACGCAACTCCTCTGGAGCCTGGACCACGTCATACGCGGCGTCGCGCGGTCCGACCTGGCGGGCAAGCTGAGCCGGGCCCCGCTTTTCTGGCTGCGCCATCTCGACCGCCTGATCCCGAAGTCGTACAGCATGGACAGTGCGTCCGCCTACTACTTCCTTGGACGCCGTTCGAATCGGGAGCTCCAGCCTCGCGAGATCGTCGACTACTACCGGGGAGCCCAGGGGCGGTCGCGCTGAGAGCTCTCGTCGATGGCGCGCTCGGACTGGCTGACGATCGAGCTTGCGATGTCTATCTAGCTGCTACCGGCCGATACGCCGACCGACGGCGCGCGCGAGTCGGCCACGGGTGCGTCGGGAGGAGTCGGCTCGTCCAGATCGCTTGATGTCATCTCACCTCTGCGGAAGTTCACCGCATCGGTAAGCGGATGGTGCTCGACGCGTGCGCCGCGTACGATGGCGATGAGCGTCCAGCAGAGGATCCGCATGTCGAGCCGGAGGCTCCGACGATCCGCGTAGTAGCGGTCGATCGAGATCTTCGCTGGCAGGAGCTGTGACCGGTAGAGCTCCTCGTAGTCGTCTCCGAGTAGGAGCGAGGCTTCGTCGCGGTACTGGATCTGTGCGAGGCCCGTGACGCCTGGACGCACGGAGAGAATCTTTTCGTACTCCATCGGGTACAGCGCAACGTAATGCGGATCCTCGGGGCGCGGGCCGACGAGTGTCATCTCCCCGCGAAGGACGTTCCAGAGCTGGGGCAGTTCGTCGAGTTTCGACGCGGCGAGAAATCGGCCGACGCGACTGAAACGCTGGTCGCCTGCGACGGTGATGCGAGGTCCGCTCGCATCCGGGCGCATCTTGCGAAACTTCAGCATCGAGAACACCTGGCCGCGATAGCCCACGCGCGTCGCTCGATAGAACACTCCTCCACGTGACTCGATGACGATCGCAAGCGAGATAGCAAGCGAGATCGGGAGTGTCACGATCCCGAGGAGCAGTGCGAATGAGACGTCGCACACGCGCTCGAGGAACGGCGTGTGCCGTTCGGCGAGAGTGGGTTCGATCGTGAGGATGGGAATGCTGTCGACACGCCGCAGAACGGTTCGCCGGTCGAGCTCCTGGAACATGCGTGAGACTATTCCGACCTGAACTCCGAGCGAACGGCACCTTCTCACAGCCTGGACCATTGTGTGGTCCGGCTGGGCCGAGTATGCGAAGACCACGCTCGCGACGCGGTAGCGGCTGATCAGGAGCTCGAGGTCCGAGATGCCTCCCAAGACGGGGAAATGGTGGCCGGCTTGGTTCGTCAGGTCATCATCGACGAATCCCACTACGACCGCGCCGCGCTGAGTATCCAGCGCTTCGGCAACATGTGTTGCGACCTCGCCCGAACCGACAACGAGGATTCGTTCCCTCGCGAACCGTGAGAGAGCCAGCGCCCCTCGCCCGAGCGCCCAGAGCGCACCCCACGCCACAGCGACAGCAATGCACGCGTGGTCGGCGGGCATCCCGACGCGTCCGTTGCTGATGTCATTCGAGATCGCGAGCCCGAGCGCGAGCGCCACCCAGTAGCGACGAGCTACATCGGTCGAGATGACCCCGCCGATCGAGCGACTCCTCGGCATCGCAGCCGTGATCAGCACCAACGCCAACCCGGCCGCTGTAGCCGAGATCACGGAGCGCACTGCGTTGCCGTCGAGCAGATACGAGGAGCCGACCACTGCCAGCATGACGATGATCGGGGAGAACAGCCGGACGAACACGCGCATCCAGTCGAGCTGCCTCGCCTTCGTTGCGTGTGTCACAATCATCAGCCGTTCTTGGTTCGTTCTTCTCGATGGGTTTGAATCGCGGGTACGAGCTCCCCCGCCGTGCGGTAGTCGGCCCCCCTCCGACAGCCCACGACTCTAACCTTTCACTCCAGAAAACGCAACAGGTTCAATGAAGAATCCTGCTATTTAACCAGAATGCCACCAAATCCGGCGAGCGCGCCGCGCACGTCGGGGAGCGCGGAGTGGCTTATCGGGCTACGAGATCGCATCCCGCGCTTCGAGCAGGACCTCGATGTCGGGGAACTCGGCGATGGCGCGCTCGTAATCCTCGTGCCGCCCGATGTCGAGCCAGAGCCCGTCGTAGCGATACGAACCCACGCGCTCGCCTGCTGCGAGGGCACGCAGGACGAGGTCCGGAAAGTCGAGGTAGCCGCCTGCTTCGACGAGGCGGATCAGGTCTGGATCGACCACGTAGATGCCCATCGACACCGCGTGCTCGCTGGCTGGCTTCTCGAGGTATCCGGTGACGGGCTGCGTCGGACCTTCCTGCGGCCCGAGCGTGAGGACCCCGAAGTCGATCTTCGCCGTGCGGCGTTGAGTTGCGATGGTGAGGGCGTTGCCGCTGCTCAGGTGGGCATGCAGCAGGTCCGTATAGTCGAGGGTCGTGATGATGTCACCGTTCATCATGAGAAACGGAGCATCGAGTCCGGCAATGCCTGCCAACGCGCCGGCCGTCCCACGAGGCTCGCGCTCGTGGTGGTAGTCGATCGACACTCCATACTCGTGACCGTCGCCGAAGACCGCCTCGATCAGGTGCGAGAGGTAGCCAACCGCCAGCGTCACGCGGACGATGCCACAAAGCCTGAGCTGCTCGATGACGATTTCGAGGATCGCGCGGTTTCCGATCGGGAGCAGCGGCTTGGGCAGGATCGTGGTGAACGGACCCAGTCGCGTGCCTTTGCCTCCCGCGAGAATCACGACTCGACATGGCTCAGTGCGGGGCGGGAGAGTCACGAACACGCCTCGCGAAGAGCGTCGATAACGAGATCGGTTTGTGTGACCGTCATGTGGGGAAACAGCGGAAGCGAGACGGCCCGTCGCCCGTACTCCTCGGTTGCCGGGAGTGTGAAGCCTTCCCGGGCATAGATCTGGAACCGGTGCACCGGCGGATAGTGAATGCTCGTCTGTACGCCGAGCTTCGCCAGATAAGCGCGAACCGCGTCTCGCTCGAGTCTCGCGTCGACTACGACGGTGAACAGGTGATATGCGAGGGTAACCCCGTCGACCGACCCGAGCGTGGTCTCGACGCCGCGCATGCCATCGAGCGCGTCCCGGTACCGCGCGTCAACCGCCGCACGGCGTGAGTTGTCCGCGTCGAGGCGAGCGAGTCGCTGTCGCCCGAGGGCGCATCGCGCCTCGTCGATCCGATAGTTGAACCCGAGCGCGACCACATCGTAGCCGGCGGCATGGCCCCGATGTCGATCCCACGACAACGTCGTCATCCCGTGCGATCGCAGTAGACGTAGCTTTGCTGCAACAGCGTCGTCCGCGCACACCACCATCCCGCCCTCTCCGACGGTCAGGTTCTTGTTGGAGAAGAAGCTGTAGGCGCCGGCCCACCCGAGTGTTCCGAGATGCTCCCCTCCCGTCCGTGACCCGAGCGCGTGAGCAGCGTCCTCCAGGAACAGGAGTCCGTGTTCGGCGGCCAGTTCGCGAAGCGCAAGGCTCTCTCCCGGATGCCCGCCGTACGGCATGCTCAGGATCGCTCTGGTGCGCGATGTGAGACTGGCTGCAACCGACGTCGGGTCGAGCCACGGCTCAGTCGGACTCACGATGTCGGCGAACACCGGCGTCGCACCCGTGTACGCCACGGAGTTCGCGGTCGCGACAAATGTCAGCGCAGGCATGATCACCTCGTCACCTGGCCCGAGTCCTGCAGCAGTCGCCATGAGGTGCAGCGCAGCGGTACAGTTGGTCACTGCGACCGCGTGTCGCGCGCCCGTGTAGCTCTCGATCGCCTCTTCGAACGCCCGGGCCGCTTCGCCCTGGCTCAGCCAGCCGGAACGGTAGACCCCCGCCACGGCCTCGATGTCCTCCTCGGTGATCGCGACATCCGAGAGAGGGACTGCCCACTGCGTGCTCGCAGCGGGCATCAGTTCCTGAAACGTAGGTCGAAGGGATCTCCGAACGCGTCGTCGTCCAGCGCGCGGCCTATTTCAGCGATCCCCTCTGGCACGGTCATCCGAGTCTTGAAACGAAGACGGTCATTTGCCTTCGCGAAACTCACCTTGTAGTCGCGAGGGTCCTCGTCGCGCCGCACGAACGTCACCGAGCCACGGGGAATCTGCGCCTTGATCTCCTCGACGAGGTCGATCTTGCGATAGTTCTCGCGGGAATCACCGATGTTATAGACCTCGTGCGCCGTGAGGTCGCGCGGGGCGTCGAGCACTGTGCGGATCGCACGGGCCGCATCGCCGACATGTACGTACGGTCGCCAGAACTGCTCGCCGAACACCTCGAGCGAGCGTTCTGCCCAGAGGTCGCGCGTGAACTCGTTCACTGTGAGGTCGAAGCGCATTCGCGGAGCAACCCCGTACACAGTGGCGAAGCGAAGACACGTCGGGGAGAGAGATCCGGGCATCGCGGAGAGCAGGAGCGTCTCGATCTCGACCTTCTGCTCCGCGTAGAGCGACACGGGGCGAAGCTCGCCGTCTTCACTGACCGGCACGGTCGGATCGTCCATGCGTCCATAGTTCGAACACGTAGACGCGAAGATCAGCCGCTGAACGCCGGCGTTGCGCGCGTCGTCGATCATTGCACGGCTTCCCGCGATGTTCACCTCGCGTGCCAGTGACGGGTCGCGCGCGCAGGCCGGATCACCCACGATCGCGGCGAGGTGCACGACCTCGTCGGCATCTCGCAACCCGGCTTGACGAGCTCGACCGTCGCATACGTCGCCTCGGATCAACTCGATCCCGAGGGTCTCGAGTTCCGCCGCAACCCCCTCTTGAGCATGTAAGAGGTTGTCCAGAACGCGGACAGTCCGACCAGTCGCGAGAAGCTCGCGACTCGCGAGCGCTCCGATGTAGCCAGCCCCGCCCGTGATCAATGTAGTTCGTGTCACGACCCCCATGATAGGTGGGCTCGGGGCGACAAATGGCTCGGCGCCCTCGGCCAGTGCCCCACCCGGGAAAGAACCCGGATAGAAGTGGGGAACCTCTGTCGATTTCGGTGAGCCCGCTCACCGCTCACCATTCCCAGGGCTGTCGCAGCGCAGCCGGAACGCTCACTTCGACGGAGGCCCTTGCCCTTTTCCGGCAGAGGAGCCTGGGGCTGGCTGTCCACCCGCGGCGGCGCCATCCTGAGTGGTCACTGGCGGCGCTCCGGCGGGTCCGGGTGATGGAGTGGGCGGAACTGCCGGAGTCGTAGCGGCGTCGCTCGATACCTCGTTGGGCTCCACGGCAACCTGCTGGGCGGCCTTCTCGGACTGCGAGTTCGCGCTCGGTGGAGATGTAACTGGTGCCTCGTTGCGGGCCGTTGTGGCGGTGGGGGCGTCGGGGCTGACCGCTTCGAGAGAGGGGGAGACGTTGTGACCTCTGGCGTGTTCTCCGTTGGGCCTCGTGGGCGATGGCGCGCGGTTCGACTGCGGCGGGTTCCCTGGTGTTGGAGGAGACGCCTTGCCCGTCGTGTGGGACCCGGCGTGGCCCACATCGTTCGCGGGACCATTGGAATGCGTAGACAGTCCGAGTGCCGGCGTGACAACACGCGCAATCCGCGACGCGTGTCCCCGACCGATCTGTGTTGGGGTCTTCGTCGCAGCGGACATGGGTGCCTTCGCACGCTGCACGGGGTTCTTCTTCGGCTTCGCGTGTGCAGCGGACTTCCCTCGCGTCACCTTCGACGCTGCGGGCGACCGAGACACAGTTTGCGCCGGCTTCGCGACCTTCGAAGGTGTCACATGAGCGGGTGGCGCATCACTGGTCGACACCTCGGGCGTGCGTACGACTGCCGGAGCGCCGAAGGGAGGCGCTGGTGCAATTGCGCGGGTGGTAGCTGGGGAACGCACTGAGGCGGTGGACAGCGTGAAGGTGTGATCGGTCCGGGAGACCATGCGCGACCTACGCCGCTGAGAATGGGTGTTGGACTGCCCGATCGGCGGATGCGCGCCTGCCGGCGTCCGGTCGACCACGAACGACACGTTTGACCGACGGCCGGCGGGGGCAGGTGCCGCGGACGCCGCCTCCAGCCGCGAGAGGGTCGACACGCCGGCCTTGGAAACGGACGACGAGGCTTCGTGGGCAACGAACGCGCCGCCGCCGACGGCAACCGCGCCGACTGCGGCCGCCGTGCCAAGGGCGATCGGCGACTCGATGGCCGCTCGAAGTGCGGTCCCGACTCGAGCCGCCAATGCGACGAGCGGGAGGTATGGAGCGGACCCGCGCAACCTGGAGCCAGCTTCCTGGTAGGAAGCGAGCGTCCGGCGGCAGATGCTGCAGTGCGCCATGTGCGTTGCGAGTGCGTCCGTGTCGCTGGTTGGCGTCTTGTCGGCAAGGGCGGACATGTAGTCGAGGAGCGCGCGGCAATCCGCGGGCAAGCCCTCAACGTCGATCTGTCCGCGGCGGATCGAACGACGGAGCTGGGTGCGCGCGCGCCACACAACCTGGGCGACAGCGTTTGGGACGAGCCCCAGTTCGGCGCCGATCTCCGAGTAGGAGCGATCGTCCAGCTCGCGGAGCGTCAAGGCCCGCCGCTGCCGCGCGGTCAGTACCGCCGCCGCTCGCTGCACGTGCGTCCGCTGTTCCGCCAGGAGGAGGGCGCGGACGGGGTCGTTCTCGATTCGATCATCGACGGTTCGCGTGTCGTCGATCTCATCGACCGAGACGGCGACCTCGGCGCGACGCTGGTTGACCCTGATGTTTCTCGCCGTGGCCAGCAGGTACCCACGTACGTTCATGCCGGCTGGCGGCTCGGGAAACCTCGCGAGGAAGCGGACGAACGCCTCTTGCATCAGGTCCTCCGCCGCCACCGGGTCACCCGTGAGTCGCGTGCATCGCTTGCGCAGACCGGACGCGTGTTCGGCATAGATCGCCGCGAGCCGCCCGTCAGCCCTCGGTTGCGCTTCCGGTGCCCTCACACCGCCCACGGCGGCCACTCCGTCTCCCTCCTGTTGAGGCCGCGGCCCACACCTGCCAGTCAGGGCCATATGCCCATCTCGACGATTTTCCACACGCGCCGCGTAAGGAATCGAGCCATGCGGTGTCTGGGTAGTAGAGGCTCAAATCACCCCTGACGCATCAGGCCGCTCCCCGCACCCCATGAAAGGTTCCACCCTCTATGACCCCTCTCATTCCGCTCGCCGCTGGAATCTACATCGGCGGCGGCGTCGTCCTTGTGATCCTGATCATCCTGGTCATCTTCCTGGTGCTCCGGTAGCGGGCAGCACGGGTCGCCGGTGTCCAACGCAACCGAGCGTCGCGAGGGTGGCCTCGCCGCAGACCGCCGACTCGGGGAGGCAGGGCGACCGCCGTCGCTGCAAGCGGCCGAAGGAAGTGTGCGGCGGGATAGGGACTGGAGCGGGTACCGGATAGGTGTCGCGGAACCGGCCTTATCTCGCTGAGAGTCAAGAGGCTGTCGCCGGCCTGTTTCCTGCGGAGCGAGGCGCGCCGCTCGCCCGCACAACGACGGAGGTTGCAAGATGCGCGCGAAATTGGGTCTCGGAGGACCGGCAGTCGAACCGATCGTTCAGCGCTCACAGGCGAAGCACGCATGGATGACCCCTCGGAGACTGGCCGCGACGCTGGCCCTGACCTTATTCCTGGTGGCGGCAGGCGCCGCGCGAGCGAACGTCCCGCTCACGCGGGTCAGTAGCGACCCGTTCACGAATGCGACGAGCCAGCATGCGACCGAGGTCGAGCCCGACACCTTCGCTGCGGGCGCGACGGTTGTCTCCGTGTTCCAGGTCGGCCGCTTCTTCGACGGCGGCGCAACCGATATAGGTGTCGTGCGTTCGGGCGACGGGGGAGCGACCTGGGATGCGCCGGGATTCCTACCGGGCCTGACGTTCAGCGCCGGCGCCGCGAGCCCGTTCGAACGCGTCAGCGACGCGAGCGTTGCTTTCGACGCGGCCCACAACACGTGGCTGGTCTCGTCGATACCGCTTCTGCCGAGCCTGTCCGTCCCCACCGTGTTCGTGAGCCGTTCGACCGACGACGGCCGCACGTTCACTGCACCGGCCAGCATCCCCCCGCCGGTGTCCAACTCGGTCGACCTGGACAAGAACTGGACCGTCTGCGACAACGTGAGTCTTCGTTTCCGCGGCCATTGCTACACGGAGTTCGACAACTTCGGTGACGGCGATCGGGAGCTGATGAGCACGTCGACCGACGGAGGTCAGACATGGAGCGTGCCGATCCAGACTGCCGGCCACGACAAGGGCCTCGGCGGCCAGCCGGTCGTCCAGCCGAGCGGCAGGGTCATCGTCCCGTTCGAGAGCCTGAACGGGCAGATCGAGGCGTTCGTCTCCGACGATGGTGGCGCCTCGTGGAGCCGCGGGTCGAAGGTCGCAACGATCGCGTTCCATCCGGTCGCCGGCAATCTGCGCACCAGCCCACTCCCCAGTGCCGAGGTGGCGGGTGACGGCACCGTCTACGTGGCCTGGGAGGACTGCCGCTTCCGCAAGAAGTGCACCGCCAACGACATCGTCTTCTCGACGTCCACAGACGGGGTAACCTGGAGCGCGCCGACACGCGTGCCGATCGACGATGTCACGAGCGGCGTCGATCACTTCATCCCCGGCCTCGCCGTCGACTCGGCGACCGCCGGAACGACCACGCATCTCGCGCTTACCTACTACTTCTATCCGACGGCCAACTGCGGCGGTGCCTGCCGGCTCGAGGTCGGCTACATCTCCTCGCCCGACGGCGGCGCTCACTGGGGCGACCCGACACAGCTCGCCGGACCGATGGCGCTCAGCCAGATCGCCCTGACCTCGCAAGGACCGATGGTCGGCGACTACATCTCGACGTCGTTCTCCGGCGGGCACGCGGCCACCGTCTTCCCGGTCGGCTTCCAGGCCTCCGGATTCGACGAGGCCATGTACGCCCCGACGTCACCCTTGGCGGTCGCGACTCCCGCCCAGGCCACCCACGCATCCAGCAGCCAGGGCGCCGGGCCGATCACCGGGGTCGGGGTCGGCGCGGCACACCGCTCGCTCGACTAGTACCGGGTGGACCTACGCGTTGGTGTTCAGGTGTCTCGGACTAGCTCGATCAACCTGTCGAGGATGCGGTCTCCCGCCGTGCGCAAGCCGTTGTGGAGGTACTCGTCGGTGAGCCAGCGCCGCATGCCGGGAAGGAGGTCGGCGGTTTGCTCGGAGAACGTGCGGTCGACATAGGGGTCGTCGGCGTAGATCGCGGCCGCACAGGGGACGTCGACCTCGGCGAGTCGGCCTGCGTCGTACAGACGCGGCCAGTCGTGCTCGGCGAGGATCATGGCGATGTCGCGGTACGGCTGAAGATCGGTTGAGTCCTCGAAGTGCCACGGGAACAGGTGCTCCGCTGTGAGCAGGGTCGCCTCGCCGCGGAAGTCGTCGGGCTGGACGCGATCGGCAGACCACCGTGTGCGCCCGCCATCGGCGTAGCTCGATTCGTGTAGCACCGCATAGAGCGGGTTGCGCGCGCCGAACGGCAGCATCGCCGCGAGGTCGTGGCTGAACGCGGGCGAGCTCGGGTCGCGTTCGATCAGATAGTGGATGGCCTCCGCTCCGCCGTCCATCCCCAGCCCATGCCCGATGGTTCGCAGGAGGCGTCGGCTGACGAGCGTGCCATCGGGCCTGCGAACCTCTCCGGCATCACAGCGGTCCAGCAATCGAGCGAGCCTGGAGCCGTCCTCCGGGAAGCGCCGGAGGTATCGCTGGTTGAGCCGCCGCACCGAGTCGAAGGTCGCCGAGTACACGTCGTCGGCCGGCCGGCCGACCGGCGGCAGACCGCCGGTGAAGTACACCTCGCGCAAGCTGTCCGGCGCGGCGCACAGGTACTGCAGGGAACAGAAGCCTCCGAACGACTGACCGAGCAGGCTCCAGCGACCAAGACCGAGGTGCTCGCGCAGGCACTCGGCGTCGCGGACGATCGCGTCCGCGCGGAAGTGACGCAGCCGCTCGGCATCGGCGATGGGATCCGCGCCGGGTGTCCCGTACGGGGTCGACCGTCCGGTGCCGCGTTGGTCGAGCATGATCACCCGGTAGTCGCGCAGCGCGCGAGCGAGCCACGCCGGGGCTCCCGGCAAGCGGGTCGGACGCGGCGCCTCGTTTCCCGGACCGCCCTGCAGGAAGAGGAGGTACGGCCGGTCACTTCTCTCGGATGCAGCGACCTCGCGCGCGAACACCTCGATCGTCGCTCCCTCCGGCCGGTCATGATCGAGCGGAACGGTGAGCGTGTGCTCGACCAACATCATCGGCGTGACTCCTCCTGGCCGGAACGACGCGAGCTGCAACCCAGGCTACCCGAGTGTGGCGACCGCGCTCGAGCTGACCGGCCGCGATGCGGATAGCTCGAATCGGCTCGCGCTGCCGGCGGTAGCCGTTCATGTGCCGTTCAGGCGTCGCACGAGATACTGGGTCGATGGCATCGACCGGGTCCGTCCGAGAAGCGGCGCGTCTCGGTCGTCGTCGTCGTCGTCGTCGTCGTCGGGTCGGGTTGATCGTGTTGCTGGCGCTGCTCGCGCCGGTCGTCTACTCGTACACGACGACGATGCTGCAGCCGTCGAGCCTGCCGCTCTGGCCACGCAGCGTGGAGTGGTTGCGTGCGCACCACGGCAACTGGCTTGTCGACGAGACGGAGCACTACTACTACAGCTGGCAGGCCCCGAGCAAGGGTGGCCCGCAGCTCAAGAGCCTGCCGAAGGTCGGTGTGAGCAGCGCTCCGACGCGGCAGACGGTCAAACGGAACCGTCAGCAGCGAACGGTGGTCCTGCCGCCGACTATCAAGCGTCCGTTCGCCCAGCGTTTGCCTGGCGAGGGGATTTGGCGGGGCACCGGTCCAGTGATCGGGGGACGCCCGCCTGTGCTCGTGACGACGTTTCGGACGGAAGTCGACTACCCGCGAATCGTCGCCTACGTCGCGTGGTTCGACCACACGCGTAGCTCCCTCGCGTTCTATCCGGGTCGCTACGAGCCTCCGAGCGCCCCTGTGCGCGGGCCAATGTCAATTCCAATCGACCAGCGCTGGCGCCTGCTGGCGACGTTCAACGGCGGTTTCATCTACAGGGACGGCCACAATGGATCGTCGATCGGCGGTAGGCAGTACGAGCCGCTCAAGACCGGCCTCGCGACGCTCGTCGCCTACCGCGACGGTCGCGTCGACGTCGAGACCTGGAACGGCGGGACGACCGCGGGCCGACAGATCGCGTTCGCGCGCCAGAGCCTGCCCCTGATCCTCGACCATGGGCGCCTCAACCCGGCCCTCAACGACAGCTCGCAGTGGGGGTACACGCTCGGCAACGCGGTCCGCGTGTGGCGCACAGGTGTCGGGATCGACCGCCACGGCAACCTGATCTACGCCGCGGCGGACTACCAGACGGTGAGCACGCTCGCGAAGATCCTGCAACGCGCCGGCGCCGTGCGAGCGATGCAGCTCGACATCAACCCGGAATGGCCGACGCTGATCACCTACGCCCACCACGGCAGCCTCGATCCGATCAAAGTCGTGCCCAACTACCAACAGCCGGCGACTCGCTACCTCGTACCGGACGACCGAGACTTCTTCGCCGTGTATCGCCGCCTCCCTGGTCCCGTCACCGTACCCTTCAGGTAGCACGATGGCACACATGTGACACACAGAGCCGGTGCCGATCGACGCGGGGGAGGTGCTGTGACAGTCGACAAGTCGGGGCGCACGAGTGCCGGCATCCTTCTATGGCGAAGCCGGGAGAGTCGCCTGGAGGTGCTCCTCGCACATCAGGGCGGACCGCTCTGGGCCAAGAAGGACGTCGGCCACTGGACGATCCCCAAGGGCGAGGTCGAGGCCGGTGAGGAGTTGGTGGCCGTGGCTCGGCGAGAGTTCGCCGAAGAGACTGGGCACGAAGTCCCCGACCGTCCGCTCATCGATCTTGGTGAGATCACACAGAAGTCGGGCAAGCTCGTGCTGGGGTGGGCCGTTCAGGGAGACCTCGACCCGTCGACGGCGGTGAGCAACACCTACACGATGGAGTGGCCGCCGCACTCGGGTGTCTTCGAGGCATTCCCCGAGATCGACCGCGTCGAATGGTTCGCTCTCGACGAGGCACGCCGAAGGCTGAAGGCAGCGCAGGTTCCCTTCCTCGATCGGCTACAGGCGGCCCTTAGACCCAACCACCCATAGCCGACAGTGCCGAACCGAGCGGTGATCTCAGGCTGAGATCAGTGGCCGTCGCCGGCCTGCTGGATCGCCTGCCACACCCGCTCGCCGTTCGCCGGCATGTCGATGTGCCGAACGCCGAACGGCGCGAGCGCGTCCACGACTGCGCTCTGAACCGCCGGGGTCGCACCGATCGTCCCGGACTCGCCGATCCCCTTCGCGCCGAGCGTGTTGAGCGGCGTCGGCGTCTCCATCGATACGACGTCGAACGACGGCAGCTCGGCGGCGGACGGGAAGGAGTAGCTCACGAAGGTTCCGGTCAGCGGGTTCCCGTCGTCGTCGTAGACGAACTCCTCGTACAGCGCCTGGGCCACGCCTGTCGCAACGCCGCCGTGCACCTGGCCTTCGACGATGACGGGGTTGATCACCGTCCCTGCGTCGTCGACTGCGACGAGCTGGCGCAGCTCGACGTGGCCCGTCTCGGTGTCGACCTCGACGACCGCCACGTGCGCGCCGAAGGGGAACGACGGAGCGCCCGCGTTGAAGATCTCCTCGGCGCGCAACTCTTCGAGCCGTCCTTCCTGGCCGAGGCTCGTTGCCA
This sequence comes from uncultured Actinomycetes bacterium, assembly GCA_963717155.1. Lineage (GTDB taxonomy): Bacteria > Actinomycetota > Thermoleophilia > Gaiellales > JALYLC01. The sequence goes on along the minus strand of OY970326.1, from coordinate 3,504,224 downwards.
GCTCCTTCCAGGAGACAGATGGGGCGGCCGAGCCGATCACGTGGAACGCCCCGATCTCCGTGTCGAGCACGACGTCGTCGACGCTCGCCTCGAGGTGCTCGGCTGCGAGCTCACGGGCCCGTTCCGCCACCAGGTGCGCTGCCCCCCGCGCGGCGGCACCGCCGATCTGGGTGGACTTCGAGCCGTAGGTGCCTGTGCCCTGACGCACCTCGTCGGTGTCGCCCTTGATGACACGCACCGCCTCGAGCGGTAGGCCGAGCCTGTCCGCGACGATCATCGCGAACGTCGTCTCGTGGCCCTGACCGTGGGAGAACGATCCTGTCCGGAGGATCGCTCCGCCCTCCGGCGTGATCTCGACATCTCCGAGCTCGGATTCGGCGAGGCCGTTCGTGATCTCCACGTACACGCTGACGCCGATGCCCAGGGCGAGCGTGCCGCCCGCCTCGCGCCGGAGCCGCTGCTCCTCGCGCAGCGCCGCGTAGTCGGACGCCTCGAGCGCAAGGTCGAGCGCCCGCTCGTAGTCGCCGCAGTCGTAGGTCGCGCCCGATGCCGTCGTCACCGGGAAGGCGTCGGAGGCGAACAGGTTGCGCCGCCGCACCTCGGCGGGATCGAGCCCCACCTCCAGCGCGAACAGGTCCATCGCACGTTCGATCGCCTGGGTCGCCTCCGGGCGGCCGGCGCCGCGGAACGGCCCGATCGGCGTCGTGTTGGTCACGACGCTCGTGAACTCGGTCTCGATCTTCGGGATCGCGTACACGCCGCTCGCCATCAATGCGGTGAAGCCCGGCAGGATCGCCCCGATGCGCGGATACGCGCCCGTGTCCTGCAGGCTTCGCAGGCGATAGGCCTCCACCTGTCCGTCGCGGGTGCCCCCGATCGTGAACTCGACCACCGCACCACGGCCGTGGGGCATGGCGATCATGTTCTCGCTCCGCGTCTCACCCCAGCGCACCGGGCGCGCAAGTCGGCGGGCGAGCCAGCCGACGAGGACCTCCTCGGCGCCCAGCAGCTTGGCGCCGAAGCCGCCGCCGACATCCGGCGCAACCACGCGAACGTCGGCCGGCTCGAGACCGAGGATCCCCGCCAGTTCGTTGCGGTCCTGATGGGGCGTCTGCGTCGAGAGCCACAGCGTCAACCGCCCGTCGTCACCCACGACGGCGGCACAGGCCCGGGCCTCCAGTGGGCACGCCGCCATGCGCTGGCTCACCAGTCGCCCCGAGACGACGACTTCACACCCATCGAAGAGATGCTCGTCGCGCTCCGCCGGGTGGCTCGCGCAGACGTTGGTCCCCGCCTCCGGGAAGAGCAGGACGTCGCCGGAAAGCGCCTGCTCGGGGCGAACGACGGCGGGCAACGGCTCGTACTCCACGCGGACGAGATCTGCGGCATCGACGCCTACGGCACGACGCTCGCTGACGACGATCGCGACGATGTCGCCGACGAACCTGACGACGTCGTGCGCGAGGAAGGGCCGCCCCATCCGCTGGTCGATCCCGGGGATGGGCGGCGGCTGGAACGGGCCCAGATCGACGTCCGCCGCCGTGAAGACCTGTGTCGCGGGAAGCTCCCGAGCAGCCGAGGCGTCGATCTCCAGAATCCGCGCATGCGCGTGCTGGGAGCGGATGAACACCGCATGCAACGCACCCGGTAGATCGATGTTCTCGACGTAGCTGCCGTTGCCGACCAGGAAGCGCGAGTCCTCACGTCGAAGGATTCGCTGGCCCATCATTCCGCTCATGCCGCGGAGTCTCGCAGAAGCGGACGACGCGCCTGAGGGGTGCTTCAGCTTCGCCACTTCACGGAGCAGCCCCGAGGCGTCGTCTCCGCGATTGCGGGCGCGCGTCCGCCGAGCGTCGCGTCGAGCGCATCGCGCAGGTACTGCGTATGCACCCCGTCCTTCTCGCGGCTGTCATCCACGGCGCCGTGGTAGACGAGCGCGCGATGGCGGTCGAAGACGAACACCTCGGGCGTTCGCTCCGAGCCGAGCGCCCGGGCGAGTGTCTGATCCTCGTCGTGCAGGTAGTCGAACGGGAACGCCTGCTCTCTCGCGTGCTGCACCATCGCCGGGAACGAGTCCTCGGGATGCGACTCGCCGTCGTTCGAGCAGATCGCGACCACGCTGACGCCGCGGTCGGCGTAATCGCTTGCGATGCGCGCGATCCGACCTTCCCACGCGAGCACGTACGGGCAGTGGTTGCACGACTGGATCAGTACGAGCGCTTCGGCTGCGGCGTAATCCCCGAGCGCATGGGTCTCACCATCGACGCCGGGGAGCTCGAACTCCGGCGCGGGCGATCCGAGCGGGAGGGTGGTGTGGAGGGCCATCTCGATCTGCTCCTTGCTCGGGACCGGCGAGACGGTCCCGTTCGGTCTGCGGTAGATGCGGCACGTGAGCGAGGGGCGTGCGCCGGCGCCTGCCGGGTCGACGTCGCGTCCGTCGATGCGAATCGTCGGCGAGCCAGGGAACTGCCGGGCGACCGCTTCGCCCTGCGTCTCGACCCGCTGGAGCCTGACGGGCGCCTCGATGCCGCGTTCGACGAGCACGGACTCGAGCAGCTCGAGCGCCTCGGGATGGGACGGACAGCCGTCCCAGTAGAGGAGCTCGATGTCGGGGAGGGGACGCGTCGGGCTCGCGCTCGTCACGACACGATCGAATCCCCAGACTGCCTCGGTCCGGCTGGTTGGCGGCAAGCGTGCGATCTGCCACCACTATTGATCAGGCATATGTGACGCATACGCCCTGGACATCGTATCAGGGCGCGTGGCACATACCTGTCCCCGGCTCCTCCGCTTAGAGGATGCCCTTCAGGCCCGGCAGCGCCCCGGACTTGATGCGCGCGATCGAGACCTTGATCTGCCCGTCGCGCACGAAGAGGGCGCTTCCTGTCCCGGTGCGTACGGTGACGCGCAGCCGGGTCTGGGCGAGGCGATCGCCGCCCTCGGTGCTGAATGGCGCGCGCAGCAGCTCGGCCTTGTGCACCGTGAGATAGAAGCGCACCTTCTTTCCGACGCCCTTGAAGAGCGGGATGCCGCTGCGGCGTCCGAGCACGACCTTGCCGTCGCCCGGAAGCGGCGTCACCGCGTACAGCCTGCGGCCGTTGCGGGTTCGTAGCTCGGCGGTGCCCGTGCACGGCTTGGAGCAGGATTTCGGCACGTCGAACTGGACCTGGATGCGGAACCCCTTGCCGCCCGCGCCGGTCTGCAACTCGACGACGCGTGGACCCGGAGCCGGAGTGGCGACGCTCGCAGGGACGACGTCCGACCAGAATTGCGGCGATCCGTTCGCATTCCAGTTCGCCACGACGACCAGCGAGTCGTCCTGGAGGGCGATCGCGCTCATGTATCCGGGGGTGTCCGTGTTGCCCTTGGCCGGGATTCCGAGATCCTGCACCGTCCCGCCTGCGCCGCGCGTATCGCCGAGTACGGCGTGGTAGGTCGGCACGTTGTCGTCGTACCACAGCACCCAGAGCTTGCCGTCGTGGGTGTAGGCCGCGCCGACCCCGCCGCCGGTGCGCTCGCCGGCGCCGTTGATCGTCGTCGGCGCGGGATCGCCCGGCCACCACGTCCGGATGCGCCCCTGGTCCGAGCCATCGGGCTCGAGGCCGTGATAGACGAGCCTGCAGCTCGCGCCGCAGGCGAGCGCGAACGGCTTCCCATCCGCTGCTGGCTGCACCGATGGCGTGCCGATCGCCGAGCCCGTCGCCGGATCGATCTGGACGACGGCGAGCCCGAGCGGCGCAGCGCTGTTGTACCAGGCGAGCCAGTACCGCCCCGAGGCGTCATGGCCGAGCGTCGGGTAGCCGGCCTGGACGCCGCCACTCGCGCCGAAGACGCCCGCAAAGTTGGTGCCTGTGGTGCCGCCGAGCCCGGTCGCGCCGCGGAACACGACGAGACCTCCGCCGTAGTTGTTGACGAACATCGGGGTCTGACCATCCTGGGCGGCGATTGCCGTGACGGCCGAGCTACACGTGGCGCATTCCGTCAGCCCCGTGTTGACGAGCGGGCCCCAGGTACCGTCCGCGTTCCGCTGGGTGAAATCGGTCCCATCGAGCGGTCCGGGGGTGGGCGCGCCGCCGGTGATCATCGCCTGATAGCCGCCCGGCGAGGTCGAGCCAGCAAGCACGACGGGCCCCATCCCCGCCCAGCCTGAGACGAGCGGGATGCGCTTGTCCGAGGCCGCGAGCGCAGCGCCGTCGGTCAGCGGCGTGAAGGTCGAGGCCTCGGCCGACCACTGGTTGGGACCACCGTTGACCGGCCAGGTGCCGAGCACCTGGGTGCCGGCGAGTGCCAGGGATGGCGTCACGAGCGGGGCGGCCCCGGGACTCGAGACCGTCCCCCAGCCGGACGCAGCAGGCGAGGCGGCGGGGGCGAGCGCCACCGCGACGAGCGCCCCGAGCACCGCGCAACGCCCGGCGCCTCGCCGGCGCCACTTCCGCCGAAGAATCGCGTCCCTGACCATTGCGCGGACCTCCCTGGAAGACCGTCCCAGCCCCTTGGCGCTGCGACGATACGCCTCGCGCGGCGACAGGGCAAATCAGTCTTCCTACCGCTTAGACCGCTGAGGAGATCTGCTCCGCGAGGCGCTCGGCGATCATGATCGTCGGGATGTGAGTGAATGCTGACGGCCCGTTGGGCACGATCGACGCGTCGACGACGCTGAGCCGCTCCGTGCCATGGACGCGTCCCGACGCATCGACCACTGCGCCCTCGTCGGGTCGCGGGCCCATGGCACACGTACCGACGACGTGCGGGAAGGAATAACCGTTCGCTCGGATCATGTCCGGCAGCTCGTCGGCGTCGCGCGCGCCGGGTGACAGCGGCTCGACACAGCGACGTCGAATCTCCGGTCGCTGAGCGACTTCGAGCCCGCGGAGATAGGCCTCCGCCAGGCGCTCGACGTCGAATGGGTCGCGCAGCTGCGGGAGCTCGATGTAAGGCGAGTCGGCTGGATCGACCGAGCGCAGGCGAACGCTGCCCCTCGAGCGAGGCCTCAGGAGCCCGACGTCGATCTCGAAGGTCGGCGGAGTGCCACGCGGGTCAGATAGCCAGAGCATCAGGTCGGGCGCCTCGTCGCTCGCCGTCGTCGAGCTATGGAACGTGGCGAGCACGTGGAGGATGGGGGCGGTGCGGGCCTGCGCTCGATAGCCGCAGTCGATGTCCACGCCCCCGTGGTCGGCGAGGTTCGCGCCGACGCCGGCCAGATCGAGCCGGACAGGGATCCCGAGCGAGCGCAGGTGGTCGGCCGGTCCGATGCCCGACCGCATCAGGATCGGTGGGCTCCCGTACGTCCCTCCGCAGAGCACGACCCAGCCCGCGTCGATTTCCGAGCCGTCCAGGAGCCGGACGCCGGTGGCGCACGTGTCCGCGAAGACGATGGCGGCGACCTGCGCGTCTGCTCGGATCTTCAGGTTGTGCGGGGTGGCGCGAACCGGCAGATAGGCATCGGCCGTCGTGACCCGAACTCCGTCTCGTGAGTTCATCGGCATCCGTCCCGCGCCCACGGCGCCGGGCTCGTTGTGGTCATCCAGCAAGCGGAAGCCGACCGCCTCCAGCGCCTCCAGCCCCGCCGCTCCGATCTCGGTGAGCTCGACGTCGAGGTAGCGAGTGACTGGCATCGGGCCGCCGTCGCCATGCCACCGCCGATTGCCGAAATCGACGTCCGACTCGAGCCGCCTGAAATACGGGAGCACGTCGTCGAAGCCCCAGCCCGGGTTGCCGAGCGCCTCCCACTCGTCGTAGTCGGCCGCGGATCCCCGCAGCCCGAACCTCGTCACCCACGAGGTGCCGCCGAGAAGCCTGCCCCTCCGCAGGTCCTCGACGACGCCGCGCTCGTCCGGCACCGACGCATAGCCCCAGTCGAACTCCTGATTCAGGTGCCAGCAGTCGCGGAGCTCATCGGGGACGCTTGCTCGCAGATCAGGGCCCGCCTCGAGAAGCAACACCGAGCGAGAGCGAGACTCCGCCAGGCGCGCGGCAACAACGCAGCCGGCAGTCCCCCCACCCACGACGACGACGTCGAATTCCTCCGGCCCAGCCATGCGGCGCTCCCTCCGAGTTGGCTCCGCTGATGGTAAAGCTGAGGACAGTCTCCCCGGACGCCTACCGCAGACGGTGAGCGGCGTCCAGTTCCTCCCAGAGCTCGTGCGGAACGGGCCATTCCAGGAGACGCACGTCCTCCGCGACCTCCTCTGGCGAGCGCGCGCCGAAGAAGAGAGCGGCGACCGCCGGATGCCGGAGCGGGAACTGGATCGCGGCCGCGGCGAGTGGTACGCCATGGCGCGCGCAGATCGTCGCCAGCAGGTCGCGGCGCGCGAGGATCGCCGGCGGTGCGGCCTCGGTAGTCGAAGGTCGACCCGCCCGCGAGGACGCCGCTGTTGAACACGCCTGCCGCGAGCACGGGCACGCGTGTGTCGAGGCACCCAGGCAGGAGCTCCTCCGCTGCGGAGCGGTCGAGGAGCGTGTAGCGGCCGGCGAGCAGGACCACGTCGACCTCACCTCGCTTCACGAGTGTGAGCGCCGTCGACACGACGTTCGTGCCGACCCCGACCTGCGGCGCCAGGACGCGTACGGTCTCGAGCGCGCGCGTCGCCTCGTCGAGATGCTCCTCGGGGTCGTGGAGCAGGGCGATGTCGATACGGTCGACGCCGAGCCGCGCGAGGCTGCCGGCGAAGGAGCGGGTGATTCCCTCGGCGCTGAAGTCGAAGATCGGCCCGTCCGGTGTCAGCACCCGACCGACCTTCGTCGAGAGGATGTAGTCGCCGCGGGAGCGGCCGGCGAGCGCCTCGCCGAGCCGCTGCTCGGCCAGGCCGGAGCCGTAGAAGGGTGCCGTGTCGAAGAGGCGGATCCCTCGATCCCAGGCTGCTCGCACGGTTGCCCGCGCGACGTCGGGCGCGACGTCGATGTCGAATGCACCGGTGCCGAACCCGATCGTCGGCTGCGTCAGCGGCGAGCCGTTGCTGGTATACAAAGTCATATGATCGTAATATGATATTGGTGACCGTCATCGCCTACCCCTGCCTCTCGGACCAGGTGCAAACGCCGCAGTCGTGGATGCCAGCATGAGCGCCGTCTTCTACGAGGGAGCGGGCGCGTTCTCCGTCGGCGAGTCGCGGGTCGAGTCGCCGGCGCCGGGGGAGGTGCGGCTCCAGGTCGCGTACTGCGGCATCTGCGGCACCGACCTGCACATCGCCCACGGCGCGATGGATGGCCGCATTCCGACGCCGATGGTGATCGGGCACGAGATGTCCGGGACCGTCGCCGAGGTCGGCGTGGGCGTCACGGGATTTCTGCCCGGAGATCCCGTCGTGGTGCGTCCGCTCGACACGCGCGAGGCCACGCCGGCCGACCGCGGCTTCAGCCACATCGGCCGCCGGCTCAGGTTCATCGGAATCGACGCCCCGGGGGCTCTCCAGGACTCGTGGACGGTGCCCGCGTTCACGCTGCACGCGCTGCCGCCTGGTCTCGACCTGCGCCTGGCCGCGCTCGCCGAGCCGCTCGCCGTCGCCTGCCACGATGTGCGCCGCGGCGAGGTCGCGGCGGGTGAAACGGCGGTCGTGATCGGCGGCGGCCCCATCGGAACGCTGATCGCGATCGTCGCCCGTGCGCGCGGAGCGCGCGTCATCGTCGTCGAGCCGGACGTGGCACGGCGTGCGCTCGCTGCCGAGCTCGGCCTCGCCGCGCGCGATCCGGCCGAGCTCGACGTCCTCGCAGAGACGGACGGCGTGGGCGCCGAGGTGGTCTTCGAGGTCTCGGGCTCCGCGCCCGGCATCCTCGCGGCAACCCAGCATGCCGCGATCCGCGGCCGTGTCGTCGTCGTCGCGATCTTTCCGGAGCCGAAGCCGGTGGCGCTCTTCGACCTCTTCTGGAAGGAGCTCGACCTGCGCGGGGCGCGGGTGTATGAACCGGAGGACTTCGAGGCCGCGATCGGGCTCCTCGCCGACGGCTCCCTCGGCCTCGACCGGCTGATCACGGCCGTCGAACCGCTCGAGCGCGTCCCCGACGTGTTCGCCGAGCTGCGCGCCGGTAGGACGGCGATGAAGATCCTGGTCGACTGTCGCTCGTGACCGGCTCGGCGCTTCGATCTCTCCGGCCGGATCGCGGTCGTCACCGGTGCGAGCCGCGGCATCGGGAGGGCGGCAGCCGCTGCGCTCGAAGCTGCAGGCGCAGAGGTCGTCGGCGTCAGCGCCTCCATGGAGCCGGAGCGCGGCCGCGCGTACCGATGCGACTTCGCAGATCGGGCATCTGTCAACGCCCTTGCTGCAGCGTTGCGCCGACGACCTCGAGCGGGTCGACATCCTCGTCAACAACGCGGGCACGATCGCGCGCGCGCCGGCGGCCGAGCACTCGGACGAGCTCTGGGACCGCGTGCTCGAGGTCGACCTCTCCGCGCAGTTCGTCCTCACCCGCGAGCTCGGCCGTGACATGCTCGAGCGCGGCGGCGGCAAGGTCGTCTTCGTCGCGTCGCTGCTCTCGTTCCAGGGCGGGATCAACGTGTCCGGCTACACCGCGGCGAAGTCGGGGATCGCCGGGCTGACGAAGGCGCTCGCGAACGAGTGGGCGGCGCGGGGCGTGAACGTGAACGCCGTCGCGCCGGGCTACGTGCGCACGGACAACACCCAGGCGCTCCAGGACGATCCCGTCCGTTCGGAGCAGATCCTCACCCGCATCCCGGCCGGGCGCTGGGCGGAGCCGGAGGACATCGCGGGCGCGATCGCCTTCCTCTGCTCGCCGTCCGCGGACTACGTCCACGGCATCGTGCTGCCCGTCGACGGCGGCTGGCTCGGGCGCTGACCGCGCGTCCCGAGCTCTGCCTGACGTTGCAGCGCGCCTTACTCGGACTACGAATGCTCGTGCTGCTCGCGTTCGCCGTGTTCTTCGGGCTCCCACTGGCATGGCTCGTGCTCGCTCCGACGAAGACCAGCTACCAGCTTCTCACGAGCTCCCCGTTCTCGTTCGGCAGCCTGCACAACGTCCGGATCGCCTGGCATCAGCTGGATTCGTTCGGCGGCGGCATGTTCCGCCGTTGGTTCGAGAACTCGCTTCTCTACGCGTTCGGAGCGACGGCGCTGACCCTGCTCACGTCGATCCCCGCGGGGTACGGCCTCGCGCACGGGAGGTTCCCCGGGCGCCGGATCGTCCTCTGGCTGACGATCGTCGCCATGGTCGTCCCCGCGAACTCGCTCGTGCTGCCGATCTTCCTCGAGCTGAACGCGATGCATCTGATCGGACGCTCGCTCTCGGTGATCCTGCCGTTCTCGTTCTTCCCGTTCGGCGTGTTTCTCGCCTACATCTACTACGCGACCGCGCTCCCACCGGCCCTCCTCGACGCGGCCCGCCTCGACGGCTGCGGGGAGCTGCAGGCGTTCCTGCGTAGTCGCGGTTCCGCTCGCGAAGCCGATCGTCGCGCTCATCGTCTTCTTCAGCTTCGTCGCCGACTGGACCAACTTCTTCCTGCCCTACGTGGTTCTCGTCGATTCGTCGCAGTACCCGCTCCAGGTCGGCCTCTCGGACATCCTGAACGGGTCCCGGCCCGAGATTGCACTCGCGGCGCTGATTGCGGCACTCCCGGTCGCGGTCGTGCTCGTCCTCTGCCAACGGGCGCTCGTTCGCGGCCTCGTCCGCTGACGCCGTCGACACCGGACGTATGATGAATATATGGATACGCTCGCCAAGTCCTCGCGGCGGCCGGCGCGCTTCGCGTCGGTGGTCGTCGAGGATCTCGCTCGCGAGATCATCAGCGGCAAATGGGCCGAGGGCGACCTCGTCCCGACCGAGCCGGCGCTCTGTGAGGAGTTTGGCTTCAGCCGCACCGTGATCCGCGAGGCGCTGAAGCTCCTGGAGGAGCGTGGGCTCGTCCGCGTCGTGCAGGGGCGCGGCACCAGCGTCCAGCCGCGCATCTCCTGGAATGTGCTCGACCCGCTCGTGCTCCGCATCGCGCTCGAGTACGACCATGACAACTCGCTGCTCGACAACCTGATCACCGTGCGACGCGTGCTGGAGCGGGAGATGGCATCGGCGGCGGCCGAGCGGCTCACCGAGGACGATCTCGCCGCTCTCGTCGAGAGCCTGGAGCGGATGGAGGCGGAGTACGACGACTACGCTCGCTTCCAGGCGCTCGACCGCAGCTTCCACGCGGTCATGATCAAGGCGTCTGGCAACGAGGTGGGGGCGACGATCGTGCGGGTCATCCACCGGCACGGCGGCGCGAGGCCCCCGATGTCCGCCGCGGCGACGCGCGCGGAGCTCGCGCGAACGGCCGCCGATCACCGCCGCATCTACGAGGCACTCGTCGCGCGCGACGGCGCCCTGGCCGGCGAGTTGATCTCACAGCACATCGACTCCTCCTGGGCCGCGCGCAAGAGGAAGCGTCCTCGCCGGGCCGCAGCGCCCCGCTCGTAGCGCAGCCAAGGCGCCGTGCCCGGTCACGACGGGGGACTTGACATCTGCTGGTCATTCGTATGATGATATGCCGCCTTGAAGATCGCAGCCATCGATATCGAGCTGGTGCCCCGCCCAGCGGTGACCCCGTCGTTTGCGTGGCGGCACGGTCTCCGTGGTTCCGCCAAGGCCCGCACCACCGCCGTCTTCCGCATCACGACGGAGGACGGCGCGATCGGCGAGGCGTACCACGAGTGGAGCGGCGCGATGCTCGGCGACATCGTCGACAGGGTGCTCCGCGAGGAGCTCGTCGGAGAGCGCGCTGACCGTCGCGAGTGGTTGTGGCACCGCCTGTGGGAGCTCGATCGCACGGACGAGTTCCCGATCTGGCTGGTCGGAGTCGTCGACGTGGCTCTCTGGGACCTGGAGGCGCGCGTCCTCGGCGTGCCGGCGCACCGGCTGCTCGGAACGTTTCGGGATTCGATCCCGGCGTATGCCTCGACGACGACGTTCGCCACCGTCGAGGAGTTCCTCGACGTCGCCGACCAGTGCCTCGAGCTCGGGTATCCCGCGATCAAGCTCCACGCGTGGGGTGACGCCCGGGCGGACGCCGACCTCTGCCAGCGGCTTCGCGGACACGTCGGGCCCGACGTCGACCTGATGTACGACGGCTCGGCGGGGTTCGACCTCCCCGACGCCGTCTACCTCGGCGACGCCCTCGCCGAGGCGGGCTACCGCTGGTACGAGGAGCCGATGCGCGAGTTCAGCATCACGGCGTACCGCTGGCTCGCCGAACGTGTCCAGGTGCCGTTGCTCGTGGGCGAGACGTCCGACGGCAGTCACCTCAACACCGCGGACTTCATCGCGTCGGGTTGCGCCACGTACGTGCGGACGAGCGCGAACCACCGCGGTGGGATGACCGGGGCGATGCGGATCGCGCACCTCGCCGACTCGTTCCGGCTCCGGGCCGAGGTGCACGGACCGACCGAATCGGCGGTGCACCTCTGCATGGCAATTCCGAACTGCACGTACTTCGAGTCGCTCGTCACGTCTAACCCGGCGACCCGCGAACCGCGCGTCGGGCGCGACGGTCTTGTCCAGGCACCGACCGAGCCGGGCATCGCCCTGCCGGATTTCGTCTACGAGCATCGTGCGTAAAGGAGCTCACATGAAGATCAACCGTCGAGCATTCGCCCTGGCTGCGCTACTCGCGGCGGCCGTGGCCTCGCTGATCTCTGCGACGCCGAGTGGTGCGGCGCGACGCGCCGGAGTCTCTGGTCCGCTCACCGTCTGGGTCGACGCGGTCCGCCTGCCGGTAGCGAAGCTCTATGCGAAGACCCATCCGCAAGTCAAGCTCAAGATCGTCACCTACGACGGCGACGGGAACGGCGCGACGACGATGCAGACGAAGATCCAGCTGTGGAACCGCACCGGCCACGGCTGGCCGGACGTCGTCTTCAGCGAGCAGGCGAACGACCCGGTCTGGATGGCGCAGAAGCCGTTCGACTTCGCGATGAACCTCAAGGGCGTCTTCCCGGCGAACCTCCTCAAGAGCTGGCCCTCGCCGTCGATCGCGCAGTGCACCGTCAACGGGCAGCTGGTCTGTCTCCAGGACAACCTCGCCCAGGAGGTGCTCTACGTCAACAAGAAGCTGATGACCCAGTTCGGCTACGCGGTCCCGACGACGTGGCAGCAGTGGGCGCAGCTCGGCACGCAGGTCGCGGCGCAGCATCCCGGGTACATCATCGGGAACGTCGGCGAGTCGTACGGCGCCTGGCTCTACCTCTGGGCCGACAAGTGCCCGATCTCGCAGGTGGTCGGGACGAACACCGTGAAGATCAATGCGAGCGACGTGCACTGCACGCGGATGGCCAGCCTGCTCGACCCGCTGGTCAAGAGCGGCGTCGTCTCGAACGAGAGCGTCTTCACGGCCGACTTCGCCACGAAGTACGGCGGCGCCAATGACAAGATCCTGCTCATGCCGGGACCGGTGTGGTACGCGAAGGACATCTTCAGCGGCACCCTGAACGTTCCGGCCGGCGAGATGACAGCGGCGCTGCCGCTCCAGTGGAACAGCGAGCCGCTCGTGACCGGCCAGGTCGGCGGCGGCCCGTGGATCGTGTCCAAGCACACCAAGAACCAGGCGGCAGCGATCGACTTCGTGAAGTGGTCGACGACGTCGCTCGCCGTCAAGGGGAAGGTAGGGCCGCTCGCGCCGGGGTACCCCTCGTACGGCCCCGCCGCGACGGTGTGGCTCAAGTCCCTGAACGCCGACCCCTACTTCGCCGCTCCCGAAGGCCCGGCCTTCAAGGCTGCCGCCAATCTGGTGTGGAAGGGTTGGAGCATGGTCACCTATCCGGACCAGCCGGTCTGGTCGAACTCGGTCATCACGCAGCTCGTCGCCGGGCAGTCGCTGAGCAGCGTGCTGGCGTCGTTCGGCAAGGGGCTCGCGCAGAACGCGCAGGCGGCGGGATACAAGGTCGTCTCGTCATAGTGCTTTGAGCGACGCTGCCGTGATGTCGAAGGACGCGAGGGCCACGCGACGGCGTGGCCCTCGCTCCCTTCGGGGCCTGCCGTTCATCCTGCCCTATCTGCCGTTCCTGATCCTGTTCGGGGTGGCGCCGACGATCTACGCGCTGGACCTCGCGTTCACCAACGTCGGCGGCGGGTGGGTCGGCTTCCACAACTTCGTGCGGACGTACGACGACTTCCGCTTCGTCTCTGCGTTCAGGCACGTCCTCATCTACACGTGCATCTGGCTCAGCGCGCTCATGGTGTTCGTGGTCGGCCTCGCGCTGCTCCTCCACGGGCGTGCGAACCGAACCTCGGCGACGTTCCGCTTCCTCTTCTACATGCCGGGCGCGCTCGCCGGATCGGCGGCGGTGCTCGTCTGGCTGTTCATGCTCGACCCGACCGTCAGCCCCGGCTCGTTCCTGCTGCACGACCTGCTCGGGGCGCACATCTTCGCCCAGTCGATCGCGCCCGGGAACCTGCCGTTCATCTTCGCGATGATCGCCTTCTGGACGGGCGCCGGCGGCTGGATCGTGGTGATGTACGGCGCCCTCAACACGATTCCGCCCGACCTCGAGGACGCCGCCCGCATCGACGGCGCCGGGCCGATCGCAATCGCGCTCCGCCTGAAACTGCCGCTGATCCGGAAGTGGGTCGCGTACATGCTGATCCTTTCCTTCGCGTTGGGAACACAGCTCTTCGTCGAACCCGAGATCGTGCAGCACGCGAGCTTCGGTCTCGTCCCCGACACCTGGTCGGCGAACCAGCTCGCCTACCAGCTCGCGTTCCGGTACGCGGACTTCAACGGAGCCGCCGCGATCGCCGTCGACCTGCTCGCGATCGGTCTCATCGGAGCCGTCCTTATCGTCACGCGTAGCGGGCTCTTCCGGGTGGAGGACTGATGCGGCTCCGTGTGCTCGGTGTTGGCGCGCGGCTCACGGTCCTCGCGGCGTTCGCGATCTTCTTCGCCGCGCCGGTCATCTGGCTCATCCTTGCCCCGACGAAGACCGACGCGGCGCTCATCACCTCGAACCCGTTCGCGTTCGGCGACCTTCACCACGTCGCGCTGGCGTGGAAGCACCTGGACGCGTACAGCGACCACATCTACCGCCGCTGGATCGGCAACACGCTCTACTACACGCTGAGCGCGACCGCGATCACGCTCGTGGTCAGCGTGCCCGCCGGCTATGGCCTCGCCTTCGGAAGGTTCCCCGGCCGCAAGCTCGTGCTCTCGCTGACGCTCGTGGTGATGATCGTCCCGGCGGCCGCGCTCGTGCTGCCGATCTTCCTCGAGCTGAACGCGATGCACCTGATCGGACGCTCGCTCTCGGTGATCCTGCCGTTCTCGTTCTTCCCGTTCGGCGTCTATCTCGCGTACATCTACTACGCGACCTCGATCCCGTCCAGCCTGCTCGATGCGGCGCACGTGGACGGGGCCGGCGAGTTCCAGACGTTCCTGCGTGTTGCGCTTCCGCTTGCGAAGCCGGTCGTCGCGCTCGTCTTCTTCTTCAGCTTCGTCTCCGACTGGAACAACTTCTTCCTGCCGTACGTGGTCCTTGCCGACTCGAACCAGTATCCGATCACGGTCGGCCTGTCGGACCTCCTCGCCTCCACGCCGTCGTTCAACCCGGCGGTCGGCGGGGGTGGCCAGTCGCTGCACATCTTCAAGCCGGAGCTCGCCCTGGCGACACTGCTCGCGGTCGTGCCGATCGCGATCGTCTTCCTGTTCTCCCAGCGCGCGCTCGTCCGAGGCGTCGTCGGCGGCGCGGTGAAGGGGTGAGCAATGGCCACGGTTCGGCTCGAAGCAGTGACATTGGTACCCTCGACCGCGATGACCACACTCGAGAATCGGCCAAACACCGCACTCCTCGTCGTCGACATGCAGAACGGCGCGGTCGAGCGGGCTCACGAGCGCGACGCGGTCGTGGCGAACGTCGACAGCCTTGTCGAGCGGGCGCGCCGGGAGGGCGTGCCCGTGGTCTGGGTCCAGCACTCAGATGAGCAGCTTGCACGGGAGAGCGAGGCGTGGCAGATCGTCTCCGACCTGACTCCGGCCGACGCCGAGCCGCTGGTCGAGAAGAACTACGGCGACGCCTTCGAGGACACCACCCTCGAGACCGTGCTGTCCGGCCTCGATGTCGGGCGACTGGTCGTCGTCGGCGCACAGACCGATTGGTGCGTCCGCTCGACGCTGCATGGCGCCCTCGCCAGAGGATATGACGCGACCCTCGTCAGCGACGCCCACACGACGGACGACCAGACGGAATGGGGGGCGCCCCCGCCGGACGCGGTCATCGCGCACACGAATCTCTACTGGACGCACCAGACGGCGCCGGGGCGAACCGCCGGCACCGTCAGCTCCGGCGACGTCGACTTTGGCGGCCCGTCCTAACGCGTCCACGACTTGCCGCATGCGGCAGAACCGAATGTGAGATCGGTTTCATGCGAGCCCCATGCCCTGGATTCGCGCCGGCGACGGCTGGAGCAGCTCCAGCGTGATCCCGTCCGGATCGTGGAAGTAACAGGCGAAGCCACCCGCGTTCGCGCCGGCGGAGATCGCGACGGGCGGGTTCCGGAAGGCGACCCCGAGCGCCCGCATGCGCTCGTAGCGATGCTCGATATCAGTGACGATCAGCGCGA
Source organism: uncultured Actinomycetes bacterium (assembly GCA_963717155.1). Classification (GTDB taxonomy): domain Bacteria; phylum Actinomycetota; class Thermoleophilia; order Gaiellales; family JALYLC01. Next base: position 3,488,696 of record OY970326.1, on the reverse strand, counting down.
GATGCGCGCAGCCCACGGCATTCGTGGCGAGCACGCCCAGATCGCGGCCGCGCGGAGTGATGTACTCCACGAGCTCCAGCATGTGGGTTGACCTGGCCGGGGGCACGCCAGGCACCGCGAACTGCGCGACCTCGAGGGCGGCCCCGGGAATGCCGACGAGGATCGAGGTGTACTCGTTCTCCTGTCGTTGACGATGCACGAGCTCTAGCCCGAGTACGTTCGTGTACCACTCGATGGATCGCTCGATGTCGCTCACCGTGAACGAGAAGTGCAGGACGTCGGCAATCACGTTGGGTCTGCTCCCGACCTCGATCGTAAGCGGCACGCGTGTGACGATCGTACCCGGCGAGCGCACCGCCCGCCGCGAACGGCCGGTATCCTGCGCGGGAGAAGCTCAGCGACTGTCGGGCGTCCCACCGTCACACACGAAAGCGCAGTGTCAGGAGAGCGTTGGCGCCCCGCCGCAAGCCCACTCCGAAGCGGTCACCCGACGTCCCGGCGGCGCGTGGCAGGACGCGCAAGCCGACGATCCGCGACGTGGCGATCCACGCGGGCGTGTCGCTCGGAACCGCGTCCAACGTCCTGAACTGGCCCGATCGGGTCGCGCCCGAGACACTTGCCCGCGTGCGCGAGGCGATCGAGAGCCTCGGCTTCGTGCGAAGCTCTGCGGCGCACCAGATGGGAGGAGGCCAGAACCATGCGTTCGGCGCCGTGGTGCTAGACGCCGCGAACCCGTTCTCGACCGAGACGATCAGGGGCCTCGAAGACGCCGTGCACGAGCAGGAGTCCGTCGTCGTCGTGTGCTCGACCGATGGTTCGCCCGAGCGGGAGGCGCGCTACCTCCGCCTGCTCGAGGAGCAGCGTGTTCAGGGGATCGTGATCACGCCGGCGACGCGCAGCCTCCGTCATCTCGAGACCCTGCGCGACCGCGGCACGCGCGTGGTGCTGCTTGATCGCCGCAGTGTGAACGGTGAGCTCTGCTCGGTATCGGTCGACCACGCGCGGGGCGCGGAGCTCGCTGCGGGGCACCTGTTCGCGCTCGGACACCGTCGCATCGCGTTCATCAACGGGCCGATGCGCCTCTCGCAGTGCGCCGAGCGGCGGCGTGGGATGCGGCGCGCGGCGAAGCTCGCCGGGTTCGAGGCGTCCGAGGCCATCGTGGAGTACACGATCGATCCGATCACCGCGTTCGAGCAGGCCGAGCAGGCCGTCGAGAGCTTCCTCGCCGACCCTGACCGCCCGACCGCGGTGGTGTGCGTGAACGATCAGGTCGCATTCAAGGTGCTCGGCGCGCTTGCCGACCGGCGGGTGCGCGTCCCTCGCGACGTCAGCGTCGTCGGCTGTGACGACGTCGAGTTCGCGGCGATGCTCTCACCGGCCCTCACCTCGATCCGCCAGCCGAAGTACGAGCTCGGTCGCGCCGCCGCGGAACTGCTCATCGAGGAGACCATGGATCCGCTGCACCGACACGGAGACATCCGTTTCGAGCCCGAGCTCGTGGAGCGCCAGTCGACGACCGCACGGGCGAGATTGAACCGTTACAGTCCGCGGGGTGGCTGACCAGGTCATCCGTGACAGCCACACGCACGCGTGGAGGCGTTGGCCGTATCTGCCCCTCGTCCCCGACGAGGACAGCCGCGGGACGATCGACCAGCTCGTCTACGAGATGGATGCCAATGGCGTCGACGAGGCCGTCGTGGTGTGCGCTGCGATCGAGAACAACGCCGACAACGTCGAGTACGCCGCTGTCTCCCTGGAGCGGCATGCAGATCGGCTGCACCTGGTGGCCGACCTCGATTGCCGCTGGAGCGCGACCTACCATCTCCCGGGAGCTGCCGATCGGCTGCGGGCACTGGTCGAGCGATACCCGCGCCTGGCGGGCTTCGCGCACTACGTGGAGGAGCAGAACGACGGCTGGCTTCTGAGCGGGGAGGCCGACGAGCTGTTCACGCTCGCGGCGACCCTCGGCCTGTTCGTCAGCCTCGGCGCCGACCCGTCCTGGCACGCCGACCTGAGGATCGTCGCGCAGCGCCATCCGAGCGTGCCGGTGCTGTGCAACGCCCTGGGCGGCATCCGCGCGCGCGGGCTCGACCACACCGACGGGCTCGCCGAGGTGCTGGCCTCGGCCCGCGTCCCGAGCATCTACCTCAAGGTTGCCGGACTTCCGTACTGCTCGGAGCGCGGCTTCGACTACCCGTGGCCCGAGGCGCTCGCTGCGTTCGCGCGCCTGCTCGCTGCCTTTGGGCCCGAGCGGCTCTGCTGGGGCTCGGACTTCCCGGCGTGCACGCGGTTCTGCACGTACCGGCAGTCGCTCGAGGCGGTGCGGTTGCACGCCGGCTTCCTGACGCCTGCCGACCTGGAGCTGGTCCTGGGTGGCGCGCTCCACCGCGTCCTCGGCTCCGCGCGGCATGGGCCGTAACAGCCTTACGAGTCGACCCCGGACATTCGCAGGCGGACAACCTCGGACGTGAGCTCCGACCGCACCTCGTCGCCCTGGAAGTGGCGCAGGCACTCGTCCACCATGAGCGAGAAGAACCTCCGGCGGCTCTCCTCGGTCACGCCCGCGACGTGCGGAGTCAGGAACACGTTCGGAAGCTCGAGGATCGGCGAATCGAGGGGGATCGGCTCCGGATCGAACACGTCGAGGGCGCCGACGACATCGCCGCGCTGGAGTCGGGCGAGCAGCGGAGCAGCCTGGATCACGCGCCCGCGCGAGACATTGACGAGCACGCTCCCCGAGCGAAGGAGGTCGAGCTCGCGCTCGCCGAGCATGCCGGCGGTGCTCGGAGTCTCGGGCACCAGCACGAACACGACATCGCAGGCGAGGATGTCGGCGAGCCGGGCGAGCGTGACGTCGAGTGCCTCGGCCAGCTCGTCCGCGACGAACGGGTCGTGTGCGAGCACCTCGACGTGGAACGGGCGCAGCAGCTCGACGAGGCGGCGGGCGATGTGCCCGAACCCGATCATCCCGATGCGCTTGCCAGTTAGCTCGGCTCGCTCGTAACCCGGCCCGGAGCGCTCGGAGGCTGGCAGGTAGGTGGGCTCGTGCGCGATCGTCCGCCGGAACAGCGCCCCGGCGTTCCTCAGCCCGACCAGTGCGAGCCCGAGCGCCCACTCCGCCGTTGGACCCGACGAGCCGTGCGAGGTGTCGACGACGCGGACGCCGTTTCGCCGCGCGGCGGCGAGATCGAGGCGATAGGCGAACCGATCGCCCTCGAGCTCGCCGAGCAGCGTCAGCCTGGTCGCCGCGGCGATGACCTCGGAGCTGACGTACGGCGCGCCATGGCACACCACCAGGACGTCCAGGCCGGCGGCGAACGCCGCGAGCTCCGCCTCTGCCGAGGCATCTCGCGGAGCGGGGCCACCGAGTTCCGAGGCGACCGAGAAGGGCCGGAAGTGGAGCTCGGCGACCGTCTCCAGACGCGCGACGTCGACCGGATCGATGTACGTCCGGCGTATCGCATCGCTGCAGGCGAGGCCGACCTTCCGGCGCCGGGTCGGGTTGTTCGACGGCCGAGCGCTGCGAGGCGTCATCGGATGGCCACGGACCCGTCCTCCCGGCGCGGCGTGTGGGAGAGGTCCACGGAGGTCGGGGGATGGCGGGCGAGGCCATCGATGTCCAGCTCGATACCGAGGCCCGGCCTGTCCGGTGGCAGCAGGTAGCCGTCGCGGACCTGAATCACGTGGTCAACGAGGTCGGTGAAGCGCGGAGCATCCTGGGGCGCGTGTTCCTGTAGCTCCCAGTTCGTGACACACATGCCGAGCTGCACGTGCGCCGCGACGGCGACCGGCCCCGACGGGAACGCGTGCGGCAGCACGCCTGCATGGAACGCTTCGGCGAGTGCGCAGATCTTCTTCAGGTGGGTGATCCCGCCGGCGATGCCCACGTCGGGGCGCACGTATGCGACGCCTGGCCGCTCGAGGTACTCCGCGAACTCCCAGATCGTCGTGCAGCGCTCGCCCGCGGCGACCGGCACGTCTACCTTCGCGGCGAACGCCCGCAACGCGGCGACGCTGTCGGGAGGGATCGGGTCCTCGACGAACAGCGGGCGCAGGCGTGCGAGCTCGGCGCACAGCATGACTGCGTCGCCCGCCGTCATGTTGCGGTGAAGCTCCGCGCCGAGGTCGATGTCCCAGCCGACCGTCTCACGCACTGCGGCGAAGCGCGCGACGAGGTCGTCGATCCGGCGGGCCTGGCGCATGCCGTGGTGGTCCTCCTGGAACAGCACGATCTTGAGCGCGTTGTAGCCCTCGTCCGCCACGCTCCGCCGCGCGGCCTCGACCACCTGCTCGATCGTGCCGCTGTCGACGATCCGCATGGCGCGCACGGCGCGCCGGGCGCGGCCGCCGAGGAGGCTCCAGACCGGCACTCCGAGGCGCTTGCCCCGGATGTCCCACAGCGCCTGGTCGAGCGCGCTGATCGCGCCGGTCACGGCCATGCCGCGGAAGCTGAGCGCCCGGTAGAGGTCGAGCCAGTGATCCTCGACATCGAGCGCACTTCGTCCTTTCAGGTGCGCGCCGAACGACCGGACGATCTCGGCCTCCGCCGTCGGCCAGCCGAAGAACGTGGACTCGCCTACGCCGGTGACGCCATCGTCCGTGGTGATGCGCACGTAGCACGCTGCTCCCGCCGGGAAGGCCTCGACGAGCTCGATGCGTGGATCGTTCACGCGCGGCCCGGCGGGTACACGAACTCGGGCTCGATGCGCACGCGCGGGGCGTCGATGAGCTCGATGATGACGGGGACCTCCGGATGCTTCAGGTACGCGAACGCCCCGTCGCCCTCGGCCCCGAAGCCGCACGCGCTCTGCAGCACGACGTATCCGGCCGCGACCGCGACGGCCACCGCTGCGGCGTGGTCGGGAACGTACTTGCCGATGTGGTGGAGGCCTTCGCCGTGCGCCTCGAGGTGGTCCGTGAAGATGCTCGGCCCGGCGAGCGGTTGGACGAGCTCGAACTGGACGTCGCCCTGCCATGCGAGCGCGTGGAGGAGTGAGAACTCGACGGCGGCTCCGAGGTAGCGCGTATCCCGCAGACGTGGGGGCTCGAGCCGATAGCCGGTCCATGGCCCGATGCCGAGCTCGTCGGTCCACCGTCGCACGGCCCGGTCGAGATCGTGGACGACCGTAGCGCACTGCTTGAAGGTTGGCTCGGGCAAGGCAGTCGTCTCGTTGCTCATCATGAAGGCTCCTCTGCGCTGTCGTCGAGCAGCCCGAGCGCCGCGTCGACCGGATCCTGGGCGGCCGAGATCGCGCCGCCCGCGACGTCGGCGATGCGTACGGATTCCCCGGCAAGCCGGGACTCGGAGACAGCCCACACTCCTGCCACGGCAAGCAGGCCCGCCAGGCCGTCGACCTCGGGTGTCGAGCGATTCTCGATCGCAGCCGCGAAGTCGTCGAGCTCGAGCGCGATGATGGCCGCGTCGACCTCGCCGAACGGCAGGTCGTACTCGGTTCCATCGGGACCGAAGAAGTCGGCGGCGACGCCCTCGAGCTCGAAGCCTCCGAGCTCGAGCCGCAGCGCAGCGCCGCTCAGGGTGTGATCGCCGCGCTGGACGACGACCGGGCCGCCCGTGCGGTCGCGTGGCACGGTCATGGAGCCCTCGCGGCCGTGCACGCTGCGCTGGGACCATTGGCGGCCACGGCCAGACGGCACGTACGAAAGCTGGATCAGGACGCCGGAGGCCGCCTCGTACAGCGCCACGAGCGAGTCGTCCCCGGTCGCGCGTATGACTCCGGGCGACACGTCGTCGATACCGGAGACCGGCGCTGTTTCGGGAGCGCGAACGCGGAGCGGTTCGGCGATGAAGGCCGCGCCGTGGACGCGCTCGAGCGGGCCGAGAAAGAACGAGAAGATATCGGTGTAGTGCACGCCCATGTCGAGCGCGATCGATCCCGACTCGCGGATATGCCGCCAGGGGCTGATGATGACGCCGTCGTCACCCCCGACGCTGACCTCGAGCATCAGGTGCACGTCGCCGAGCAGCTCTCGTTCGAGCACCCTCCGCGCGAGCCGGTTCGGCCCGTCGCGCCGGTAGTTCTCGGCCGTCGCCAGGATCGCGCTCGAACGAGCGGCCGCGTCGAGCATCCGGCGGCAGGCGCGCACGGTGATGCCGAGGGGCTTCTCGCAGAGGACGTGCAGGCCAGTCTCCAGGGCCGGCACCGCGATCAGGTGGTGCGCGGCCGGGTCCACCACGATGTCGAGGGCCTCGACCAGGCCGCTCCCGATCAGCTCCTCGTGGTCGGCGAAGACAGCCGGACGGCTGCCAAGGCGCGCCTCGGCCTCGTCGGCCGTCGCCTCGGCAGCGGCACGGTGCTGGTCGCAAACCGCTGCCAGCTCGAACCGCTGCGCGCCGATGGTGCGCAGCGCGTGGTAGGCGCGGAGGTGCCGCTGGCCCATACCGCCGCATCCAACGAGGGCGATCGGCCGGCGGTCGCCTGGGCGGGGCTGCGCGCTTACCATCCGCTAGTACATGACCGCGCCGGCGGCGACGTTGATGTCCTGGCCGGTGAGGTTGTTCGCGGCAGACGAGCAGAGGAACAGCGCCATCTCCACGACGTCCCGCTCCGCGACGGTGCGCTTGAACGCCGTTCCCTCGGTCATCGCCGCGCGGAGCTCATCCGGCGTGAGCCCGAGCTCCTTGGACATCGACGACAGGACGTCGCCGAGCCGCTCGCCCTCGACGAGCCAGGGCGAGATCAGGTTCACGCTGATGTTGCTCGGGCCGACCTCGTGGGCGAGCGTCCGGGTCAGGCCGACGACGCCGAGCTTCGCGGCCGCGTACGGCGAGCGGTTCGGCAGCGGCTGCTTGCCGGTCACGGAGCCGATGTTCAGGATCTTCCCGTGCTCGGCCCGCTCGAGGTACGGCAGCGCGGCCTTGCAGGCGAGGAAGACGCCGGTGAGGTTGACAGCGATCGTCTCGTTCCAGTCCTCCGGCGTGATGTCGACCAGCGGCGCGGTCGGCCCGGCGATCCCTGCGTTGTTGACGAGCACGTCCAGGATCCCGCGCGACCCGGCAGCAATCGACATGAGCTGGTCGAGATGGGCGAGGTCGGTGACGTCTCCGACGACGAGCTCGGCCAGGCCTCCCGCAGCGATGATCGTCGCGCACACGGCCGCGAGCGTCTCGCGACGTCGTCCGCTGAGCACCACGCGCGCGCCCTTGTCAGCGAGGCCCCGCGCGATCGCGGCGCCGATGCCCTGTCCCGCGCCGGTAATCACCGCGGACTTGCCGACGAAGTCGTTCTCGGCGCTGTTCGAGCCGTTCGGTTCGGCCATGCTCACTCCACCCCCGAGCCCGTGAGGCCGCGGACGAATGCCGGTTGCACGGCGAGGAACGTGATGAGCATCGGCAGCGTCACGATGACGACCGACGCGAAGATCACGTTCTGCGGCGTGACCTGACCCTGACCTGTCGTGCCGACCACGGCGAGCGTCTGTGTCAGGACCTGCAGCGACCCGCCCTCCGCCGCGACGAGCGGCCACAGGTACATGTTCCACGCCGTCAACACGGAGATCGCGACGTACGCCGCCGTTGCCGGCTTGGCCAGTGGCAGGACCACGTGACGGAGGATCGTCCACCAGCTTGCGCCGTCGATGCGAGCCGCCTCGAACAGCTCCTCGGGCATCGCGATGATGTACTGGCGGAACAGCAGCGTGCCGAACCCCGTCTGGGCTGCGATCGGCAGGATCAGGCCGGGGTAGGTGTTCACCAGCCCGAGCTCGTAGACCACGACGAAGGTCGGGATCAGGGTGGTGATGATCGGAATGAACAGCGAGACGGCGAACATGGCGGTCAGGAGGTTCCGCGAGCGGAAGCGCATCTTCGCGATCACGAGCCCGCCGCTGACACACAGCATCCACTGCAGCCCGACCACGCCGACCGTGAAGATCACCGAGTTGACGAAGCTGCGCAGCTGGATCACCTGCGTCAGGCCTGTGAACGCGTCGGAGTAGTTGCTGAAATGCAGCTCGTCGGGTATCACCTGCGGTGGCTGGACTGAGAGCTGCTCGTTCGACATGAGCGAGCCTACGACCATGTAGAAGAGCGGCGCGGCCATGAGGAGCCCGACGAGCGTCGCGAAGAAGATCCTGATCGACCGGCGGATGTGGGGAGAGAGGATCACCGGTTGATCAACCTCGAGAACAGCCGCAGCAGGAGCAGGATCGCGCCGACGACCGCGATCTGGAGCACCGACAGCGCGGCGGCATAGCCGAAGAGGCCGTAGCCGAACCCGTTGACGTAGATGTAGTAGATCAGCGTCTGCGACGAGTACAGCGGGCCGCCCTTCGTGAGGATGTTGACCAGGTCGAACGAGCCGTTGGTGAACGAGAGGAGGGCGATGATGGCGACGAGCGGCGTCATGTAGCTCACGCCGGGCCAGATGATGTGGCGTGCGCGCTGGAGCGGGCCGGCTCCATCGAGCGTCGCGGCCTCGATGACAGAGACCGGGATGCGCTGCAGCGCGGCGAGGTAGAGGACGGTGGCGATCGGCAGGGTGAGCCAGATCGTGATGATGTCCAGCGCGTAGATCGTCCAGGTCGTGCTCGCGAGCCAATCGGGCGGGGTCACGCCGAACTCGGAGATCACGTAGTTGATGAGGCCGTAGCCGGGGCCGTTCAGGTACAGGTAGCGCCAGACGACGGCCGAGGCCGCGAACGACATGGCAGCAGGAACCAGGTAGAGCGAGCGCACTGCGGCTACGAAGCGGAAGCGGAAGTTGATCAGCATCGCGAGGCCGAGCGCGATGAACACGGTTGGCACGACCCCGAACAGGATGAACTTCAGCGTCGTCTTGACTGCCTCCTCGACGAGCGGGTCGTCGCGCATCTGGCGGTAGTTCGCGAGTCCGACCCACTTCGGCCACCCGTTCGTGATGTTCCAGGTCGTGAAGCTGAGCATCAGTCCACCAACGACCGGAATGACGATGAACACGCCGAACAGGATCACGTTCGGGGCGATCATGATGGCCGCCGCGCGGCCGTCGCGCTGTCGCCGGCGGCGCCGCGGGCGGGCCAGCGCCGCGGTGGAGCTCGCGCTCACAGCGTGTGGTTGTCGGGTGGGTGTGTCATTCGGCGCTGTGCTCTGAACGTTCCATGGAACGGCACGATCCCCTCGGAGCGCGGGCGAGAGCGGCCGGCTCAGCCCCGAGCCGGCCGCTCTCATCCCACGCACGTTCTCTGGCTGAGCGGCTCGTACCGCTAGCTGTTGAGCTTGTAGGCGTCGTCCATCTGCTTCTGGAGGTTGCCGAACGCCTTGGCCAGGCTCTGGTGCCCGGTCGTTGCCGCGGTCACCGCGTTCGGGATGTCGGTGTTCGACAGCGTGAACACGGTGCCCGGGGTCTGCGGGGCGATCGTCGCCGTGTTCGCTGCGATCACGTATGCCTCGCTGTTGGCCGGGCCACCGGTCTGCGTCCGCCAGAGCGCCGTCGGGCCGTTCAGCGACGCCACGGCCGGCACGACGCCGAAGGTCTTCTCGGCGACCTCCTGGCCCGGCGCCGAGAACAGGTACTTGAGGAACGCGAGCGCCAGCGGGTCGTTCACGGCCTTCGGCGAAAGGCCCCAGCCGAGGCTGCCGCCACCGGTCGGGACGACCGGCTTGCCGCCCGGCCCGGGGATCGAGGGCATGGGCACCACGTCGTACTGGAACTTCGTCCCGATGTCCTGCTGCAGCCCCGGCAGGTTGCCTCGGACCTCGATCGACATGGCCGCCTCACCGGAGGTGAAGAACGGCTCGCAGCCCGAGGATCCATTCTTGGCCTGCTGCTGGGCCTCGGGCACGGCGACGCCCTGGAGCATCGGGTCAATCATGAGCTTCCACGCCTTCAACGCGGCGGGAGTGGCCAGCGTCGCCTTCGTCTCGGTGAACGCGGTGACACCGAACGCCTTCAGCACCGGGTTGTACTCGGCCTGCCAGTCGGGGCGCTCGCAGATGCCGTACTGCGTCTGCGACGCGCCCGAGCCGATGCTCAGCTTCTTGGCGTCGGCGAGCATCTCATCCCATGTCCAGCCGTTCTTCGGGAACGGCACGCCCGCCTTCGTGAACTCGTCCTTGTTGAACATGATGACGGTGGCGTCGGCCTCGTTTGCCAGGGCGAACACGTGGCCCACGCCGAACGGCGCGCCCTTCGGCGGGATGTAGGACGCCTCGAAGGTCGGGAGCCAGTAGTTCTGGTGGTACGGCTTGCCCGCCTTGAGGCCTGGCGTCAGGTCACCGAGCAGGCCGTCGACCTCGAGCGTGGGTGTCAGCACGTCGTAGGTCTCGTTGATCATCGGTTCGTTGCCCGCGAGGCGCTCGGTCTGCAACAGCGGCACATACGTGCTCGGCGTGTTCACGACGTTGGCAGCCTTGATCTTGACGTTCGGGTGGAGCTTCTGGAACGCGGCGATCACGGGCTTCATGACCGGGGTCGTGAAGGTGAAGACGTTCATCGTGAGGGTGCCGCTGAGCGCATCCTTGTGTGCGGTGGACGCGGACGCCGTCGGCACGGTCAGCCCGACGATCAGAGCACACGCGCCGATGGCGGTGACGACCTGTGCGCGCCGGAACGATTGGACGAAAGACCTCTTGCCCTGCACTCGATCTCTCCCTTCGTAGCCTGCCCCGGCCGCGCCTGGGGGCGCCCGGTATACGTCGAGCAACCAGGGCGCCTGCCCAGGCCACGGGCCTTCGTCGGCTCCCTCGTCGTCGTCGATTGGAATGTTTCAATCGATGACGGTGCGACCCTAGAGGAAGGCCCATTGCGTGTCAAGAGGGGCTCTGCGATATCGATTCCCGCTCGCGCAGATCTCCCGAGCCAGGTAGCGTCCGCGACACGGAGATGGAGAGAAGGATGAAGATCGCGTCTGCGGATGTGCTCGGCGTCGGGTGCGAGCTCACCGGTGAGCACACCATCCTGCGGCTCACGACCGAGGACGGCATCAGCGGTCTCGGGCAGTCGGGCGGTTGGGGCTATCCGAAGGGCGTCGCGGCCATTCTCGGCGAGCTGCGACCGCTGCTGATCGGGGCCGACCCGTTCCGGATCGAGCACCTCTGGCACCTCGCGCACCGCGCGCGCCCGTTCCGCGGCAACCTGCTTGCGGCGGCGGTCGCGGCGATCGATCTCGCGCTCTGGGACATCAAGGGCAAGGCCCTCGAGGTGCCGGTCTGGGAGCTGCTCGGCGGTCGCACGCGAGACCGCGTCCGGCTGCACGTCCTCGTCGGAGGCGCCACCCCGGACGAGGTCGTCTCGTCGGTCAACTGGGCGGTCGAGGAGGGCTTCACGGCGGTCAAGTTCGATCCGCTGATCCAGGGCTACGAGGACCTCTCGATAGCCCAGCTCGTCAGCTCGGCGTGCGCGATGGCGGCGGCGGCCCGTGAGGCGGGCGGCGACGAGATCGACCTGATCTTCGAGCTGCACCGCAAGCTCGACCCCGCAACGGCGATCGTCGTCTGCGAGGCGCTCGCGCGGTTCCACCCGCTGTTCATCGAGGATCCGATCCAGATCGACTCGATCGAGACCCAGGTCGAGCTCGCGAAGCGCATCGCGTCGCCGATCGCGATGGGCGAGCGGCTGAGCTCGATCTGGGAGTTCAGCGAGCTGCTCTCCCGGAACGTGCCGATCGTGGTGCGGCCCGATGTCGGCCTCGCCGGTGGCCTCTCGGGCTGCCGCAAGATCGCTGCCATCGCGGAGGCACATCACTGCGGCGTCTCGCCCCACAACTTCCTCGGCCCGGGCCTCACCGCACCGACCCTGCAGCTGTGCGCCACGATCGCGAACCTCGTGACGATGGAGTACCTGCCGCTCGACGAGGACTCGAGCTCGAGCTCGGCAGCGTTCAACACCGCGGTGGTGCGGCACGGCGGATTCTGCGAGGTGCCCGAGGTGCCCGGTCTCGGCGTGAGCCTCGCCGCCGACTACGAGCTGATCGCACCGGTCGAGGAACGGCCATTCTCGCGCGAGGGAATGCTGCGGGCCGACGGCTCGGTGCCGGCGGCGAAGTGGGCTGACGGCTCGGTCGGCGCGCCGAACTGAGGCGGGCCTGCTGTGCCCGGAGTGTCGTCACGTCCGCCAGGAGCGAGCTTGCGGTCTGTGGCAACTCCCCTGATCGTCATCCGCCAGTGTGCGGCGACGCGGCGGGTAGCTGCACCGCGACGCGGAGGCCGCCGGAGTCCCGGGGGGTGAGCGTGAGGGTTCCGCCGTGTGCCTGCGTGATGCTCCTGGCGATTGCCAGGCCGAGGCCCACACCTGCATGGTCGCTGCGTATGCGTTTGGCGCCGCGCAGAAAGGGCTCGACAAGGGTGGCAACGAGCTGTGGGGCGAGCTTCTCGCCGGTGTTCTCGACGGTGAGCTCCACGCTCCTGGGGTGGACGCTGGTCGTGATCCACACAGTGCCCCGTTCAGGCAGGTTGTGGACGATCGCGTTCTGAACGAGGTTCGTGCTCAGCTGTAGCAGGAGCGCGTGGGAGCCCGTAGTGGGAGTTGTGTCGCCGGAGCTCTCGATGGTGAGGCCGCGTTTCTCTGCGAGCGGGAGGAGCGTCTCAGCGGCTTCCTCCGCAATGAGGGACAGGTCGACGCGTTCTGGGACGAATGACCGCTGGTCGACGCGGCTGAGCAGGAGCAATGCTTCGGTCAGGTCGATCGCTCGGGCGTTGACGGCGTGCAGGCGGTCGACGAGATCGTCGTTGTCGCGGTTCGGGTCGTTGCGGGCGACGTCGAGCAGTGTCTGCGTGATCGCCAGCGGGGTGCGCAGCTCGTGGGAGGCGTTGGCGGCGAATCTCTGCTGTTCGGCGACGTGTGCTTCGAGCTGCGCGAGCATGGTGTCGAAACCGTCGGCGAGCTCTCGGAACTCATCCCTGCGGCCCGGTAGCCGGATCCGGTGGGAGAGCGAGCCACTCGCGGCGATGCGGGTGGCATCCGTGATGCGCGTCAGTGGGGCGAGCATGCGGCCCGCGAGCAGCCACCCTCCCACGAGACCGAACACCAGCAGGAACGCCAACACCGCGGCTGCGCGCGGAGCGAAGACGTGCAGGAGGTTGGACCGGACGGGAAAGACGCCAGGAGTGGAGGTGTCTGCGTTGATGAGGAACGCTCGGTCGGGGACGTAGCGCAGCAGGAACAGCCACACGGCGGCGAGCAGCAGGGTCCCGGCGAGCATGAGGAAGCCGGCGTAGCTGAGGGTGAGTTTGAGGCGAACGCTCAGACCAGGGGCTCTATCCACGGTCTTCTCCCTCACGCCCGGTGTCCCGTCCTGCGTCGATGCGGTACCCGACACCGGCCTCGGTGGCGATGATCGAGGGCTCGCCGAGGCGTTTGCGCAGTGCCGAGACCGTGATGCGCACGGCGTTGGTGAACGGATCCGCGTTCTCATCCCACGCCCGTTCCAGCAGCTCCTCGGCGCTGACGACACCGCCCTCCGCAGCGACGAGAACCTCGAGCACGGCGAACTGCTTCCTGGTCAGGGCGACGTAGCGGCTGTCGCGGTAGACCTCGCGGCGGAACGGATCCAGCCGCAGACCTGCGATCTCTCGCACGGGCGGTCTGTTGTGCGCGCGCCTGCGGTCGAGAGCTCGGAGTCGCAGGACGAGCTCCTGGAGCTCGAACGGCTTCGTGAGGTAGTCGTCGGCCCCGAGCTCGAACCCGGTGGCCTTGTCGTCGAGCCGGTCGGCAGCCGTGAGCATGAGGATCGGCATGCCGCTTCCGGATGCGACGATGCGTCTCGCGATCTCGTCGCCGGTGGGTCCGGGGATGTCTCGGTCGAGGACGGCGATCGCGTAGGCGTTGACGCAGAGCAGCTCGAGCGCGGCGTCGCCGTCACCGGCGATGTCCGCCGCGATCGCCTCCAGGCGTAGGCCATCGCGGATGGCTTCCGCCATGTAGGGCTCGTCCTCGACGATCAGCACACGCATGCTCCGATGCTATCGAGCCGGTGCATATCGTCGGCGTATCGAAAACCCGATACGCGCCGGCAACGCCGCGCTGCCTTGAATGGAGGCGTGGCACGACCAACGACCCATCGGATCCGGATTCGCAGGATCCGTGCCGCTTGCCTCCTCGTCGTCGTGGCGGTGATCGGAGCGGCCCTTGGCTTCCGCTTGCCGGTGTCCTCGTCCTCGACAGCCGCATCGCCCATCGACGACCTTCGCAGCGAGCGCCGTGGTGCGTCTGGCGAGGCGCTGCCCAGCACGGTATGGCCGGCATATGGCCAGGCCGCGTTCGTCCAGACAGGACAGTCGCATGTCCAGGCCGGCCCGAACCAGCACCCGGCTGCAATCGCCAGCGTCGCGAAGGTGATGACCGCCTATCTCGTGCTCCGCGACCACCCTCTTTCGTCCGGCCAGGACGGCCCGACGATCACACTCAGCGACGCCGACGTCGGCGACACCGACCGCCGGCGCCGACAGGAGGAGTCGGTCGTGCCCATCGCCGCCGGAGAGCAGCTGACCGAGCGACAGGCGCTGCAGGCGTTGCTGCTGCCGTCGGCGAACAACATCGCCGCGGTACTGGCGCGATGGGACGCCGGCTCGGCGGACCGGTTCGTCGCCCGCATGAATGCCACCGCACGGTCGCTGGGCATGACCCGTACCCGCTACACCGATCCGAGCGGCTACGACGCCGCGACCGTGTCGACCGCCGCCGACCAGGTGCGTATCGTCGATCGGGCCATGCGGCTGCCGGCGTTCGCGAGCATCGTCGCGACACCGAGCGCGACGCTGCCGGTCGCCGGCACCGTGCATAACACCGACGCACTGCTCGGGCACGACGGGTTCGTCGGCGTCAAGACCGGGTCGGACAACGCGGCCGGCGGCTGCTTCGCCTTCCGGGCGATCCGCTGGATCGATGGCAAGCGGACGGCGATCACCGGGGTCGTGCTGGGCCAGCCCGGCGACGATCAGATCGCGGCCGGTCTCGCGGCCGCCGACGCCATGGTCGACCGCATCGCAAGTCAGTAGCGAGGCCTTCGTCGCTGTTTTGCAGGAATGCGCCCCGGGTACGATCGGCCATGAACGAGCACTGGCGCAGCGCGCAATCTCATGACGAGGCCAACGATGCGGAACGCGACGACGACCGCAACGAGTCGCGAGCGCACGACGATATAGACCACGTCGACATCCGCGTCTCCGACGTCGGGCGCAGTCGGGCGTTCTACGCTGCCGCACTCGCTCCGCTGGGATGGACTGCGCAACCCTCCGAGACCGATCCAGCCGGAGCCGCCGAGATCGGCTTCGGGCGCGGCGAGGGTGTGCAATTCGCCATCCATTCTCCCGCCCCGGCGCCTGGACAGGACACGGTGACGACCGGTGCCCATATCGCGTTCCGCGCGAACGACCGCGCGGCCGTCCATGCCTTCCACGCAGCCGCGCTCGCCAACGGCGGACGTGATATCGGCGCCCCGGGTCCTCGCAGCGTCTATAGCGCCGGCTACTACGGGGCCTTCGTCCTTGATCCGGACGGCAATAACATCGAGGCTGTGTGGCACGACCCGGACCGCTAGACGGCCGGAGGTGCCGACTCTCCGAGCCGACACCCCCGGCAAGGGCTCCAAGCCACTAGAGCGACCTCGATCCATCCTATGTTCCGCTTCGCGCAATCGAAACATGAGGAGTCCCGCGCGCTCCGTTGCTGCCACCGTCCCAGCGCCCAACCTCAGACGCTCCGCGCACTCCAACTATCTGAGACGACGGCGGCGCTGTTCGGCGCGTCTCTGGCCGAGAATCGCGACTCCCCCGACAACCGCGGCCAATCCGACGAACACGCCGCTGAGTAACGAACCCGGCGCTCCGGCCGCCTCGCTCTCCGCCGGCAACCTGGGCGGCACCCTGAAGGTCATGCTCGCGGAAGGAGCGGCACTCGCTGCGTCTGCCGCTACCAGCGATGGAGCGCTCGATGCGACGAACCGCGGTGTTTTCGCCTCGGGTCCTGATCGTGCAAGGTGGGAGGCTGGCTTCACTCGGTGTAGATGAGGAGGAGCATGTCCACGTTTCGCTGCTCGCGCCACGTGGAGCGCGTGGCCGGGCATTGCCGTCTTCCGCGCGTGTGCGATCTTCTTCTTCGCCGCTCTGGTGGCCGGGAACGTCGACTTCGCCGTTCCCACCGCCGCCTTGATCTTCCCTGCTCGCGGCTTGGTCTGGAACGTGGGAGCGGCTACGGACTGGCTGGCCGCGCTCGCTGGTCCCGAGGCGGCTGCAACGACGGCCGATCCGAGCGGCGTCGCGTCGCCGGAGCCCGCGAGCGTCGGCGTCCCGGGGTTCGCCTCCGGCGTCGCCACCTTCGCAACACCCTGGACGGGTGTCGTAGCGGGCGGGACGACGGGCTGCGTCACCTGCGTCACCTGCGTCGCAGTCGGCGCGGTGGAGGGTTGCGTCACCGGCGGCGGCTTGACGGGCGGCGTGGTGTGTGGCGGCTTTCGCGGCCGTACCGGCACTGTCTTCGTCGGGACGGTGGTGGTGACGGTCGGGGTGGTCTGTGTCGACGCGGTCGAGGTCGTGGCGGTTGACGTGGTGTTCGTCGGGGTCGTGTCGGTGGGCGTCGTGTCGGTGGGCGTCGTGTCGGTCGGGGTGCTGACCGTTGGCGTCGTGTCGGTGGGCGTCGTAGCGGCTCCCCCGCCATCCGCGAAGACCGACGCGGCGACTACCCCCAGCACCAGAAGACCCGCCAGGCCAACGTGCATACGCACGCGTCGGTACCTCACGGGGCGAAGTGTCGCACCCCCGGCGGACCAAGACAAGCGACCTCCCGGCTGTCGGGCCTCGTCGGTCCGCTCGTCGCCACCGGATGGACTGAACGGCCGCCGCTGGTTAGGGTGGCTTCGCACGCGGCTCCTCGCGCGTCCGCGCCCCCACTCCGGCCCTGGAGGTAGATCGTGACCACAGCGCTCCCGCCGACGGTATCGGCGAAGGCGCTCTCGGCCGCCCTCGACGGGTTCGTCGCTGCGCTCGGCTCGGCTGCAGTGCTGACCTCGGAGGCGCAGCTCGCGGAGTTCCGCGATCCGTTCGCCCACGCGAGCTGGGATGAGTACACCGCCTCCGCCGTCGTGATGCCGACCACGGTCGAGGAGATCCAGGATGTCCTGCGGGTCGCGAACGAGCACCGGGTGCCCCTCTGGACGCATGGTCAGGGCCGCAACAACGGCTACGGCGGGCCGGCCCCACGCGTGCGCGGATCGGTCATCGTCAGCCTCCGCAACATGAACCGCGTGCTCGAGATCGACGAGGAGTCCGCGTACGCGGTCGTCGAGCCCGGGGTTCGCTGGTTCGACCTCTACGACGCCATCCGGGCCGGCGGGCACCGGCTGTGGCTCTCGATCGCCGACGTCGGCTGGGGGAGCGTGATCGGCAACACGCTCGATCACGGCGTGACCTACCTGCCGTACGGCCAGGACATGGCGGCGCAGTGCGGCATGGAGGTGGTCCTCGCGAACGGCGATGTGCTGCGCACCGGCATGGGCGCGCTCCCGGGAAGCAAGGCGTGGCACGTCTACAAGCGCGGGCTCGGCCCGACGCCGGACCAGCTCTTCATGCAGTCCAACTACGGGATCGTCACCAGGATGGGCGTGTGGCTGATGCCACAGCCGCAGGCCTACATGCCGTTCTGGGTGCGGGTGTGGAACGACGACGATCTCGCCCCGCTCGTCGACACGCTGCGCACGCTCCTGCTCGACCGCACCATCGAGGGCGTGCCGTCCGTGTACAACACGCTCTGTCTCGGCTCCGTGCTCTCGAGCCGCTCGCAGTGGTACGACGGTGAGGGGCCGATCCCGGATCTCGTGATCGACCGGATCGCGCGCGAGCTCGAGATCGGCCGCTGGATCATCCGCTCGGCGCTGTGGGGCGACGATGCGGTCGTCGAGCACCGCTTCGCCAAGATCAAGCGGGCCTTCGAGCAGATCCCGGGCGCAGAGGTCTGGGGTGCCAGGCACGACCCCGAGACCGCTGGGACGCTCGAGCATCCGGCCGACCTGATCCAGGCCGGCGTCCCCAACCTGCGCTGGAACACGATGACCGCGTGGTACGGCGGCGAGGAGGGCGGGCACATCGGGTTCTCGCCGATCGCACCACTCCGAGGAGAGGACGCGATCGGCCTACGCAACCTGCTGCGCGGTCTGATCGAGGAGCGTGCCGGGCTCGACTACATCGCCGCTGATCTCGCCGTCAGCGCGCGCAGCTTCGCGCACGTCACCATGATCCTGTTCGACACGAAGAACGAGCCGCAGGCTCGACGGGCGTACGACACCGCGCGGTTGCTCGTGACGGAGGCTGCGAAGCAGGGCTACGGCGAGTACCGCGCTCATCTCGACTTCATGGATCTCGCGGCGGACCAGTACTCGTTCAACGACCACGCGTACCGGCGCTTCACCGAGACCATCAAGGACGCGCTGGATCCGAATGGAATCCTCTCACCGGGCAAGCAGGGGATCTGGCCCAGCTCCATGCGCGAGCGTCGCTGAGCGGCTTACGGGACGACGCTCCGTCAGAAGCCGCGTAGCCGGGTGGCGGTGATACGCAGCGGCACGGAGTAGTCCGCGGCGAAGCTCTCGGGCGTCCAGTCGTTGCGGGCGATGAACGTGGCGTACTTCTCGACGTAGCTCGGCAGCGCATCGGCCGGCGGGTCGTCGGTGACCGCGGCGGTGCCCAGAACGACAACGACATCACCGCCTTCGCCGTTGCCATCCAGGTTGAGTGAGACCCGCGGGCGCGCCGCGATGTTGCGGAGCTTGGCAGTGCCGGGTCTCGAGTAGATCAGGAACGAGTCGGCGCCGTCCCAGAGAAACCACACTGGCACGGGCTGCGGCGTGCCGTCCGCGCTCGTGGTCGTCAGCCAGGCCATCTTGTCCTCGCGCAGTCTCCGCTGCGCGCGCTCGCCGAACGGCGTTGTCGTGTCGATCGCGAAGCCCATGCCGTCTCCTTCCGTGTCGCCCGCAGCGTATGACGAGCGCGGAACCGCCCGCAGAGCCCTGGCGAGATCTCAGTCGATGAGCCGGTCGAGCAGCTCGAAGGCAGGGTAGGGGTCGTCGATGTCGCCGAAGTGCCCCTCGTCGCGGATGATCTGGGTACCGCCGAGGCGGTCGAACATGTATCGGCCCTGCGCGGCGTCGCACCCGTACGGGTCGCGGACCGAGTTGATGAAGCACAGCGCGCCGACGTTCGCCTTGATGGCCTGCCAGTCGTAGCTCTCCTGGAGGACAGGCTCGTCGGAGGTGTTCGGGGGAGTCGCGTAGCCCGCGACGAGAATCGCCTGCGCGACCCGCGTGTCGGCGTGCTCCAGGATGCCGAGGAGCAGCGCGGCACCACCTGAGTGCCCGACGAGCACGGTGTTCTCGCTCAACGTGTGGTTCGCGAGCACGGTCGGCAGGAACACGTCGATCGGGTCGCGGTTGAGCCCGGCGTAGTGAGGGATCTCAACGTCATACCCACGCGCTTCCAGCCGCGATCCGAGCCACGGATACCAGCAGTTCCGCGGGTCGCCGCCGGTTCCGTGGAAGATGATCGCGTTTCGGCTCACAGGCGTTCTCCTCGGGTGGCGGCGCGTCGGTCGGAGTCTGCACGATACGAGTAGGCAACCGCCAAGGGGAGCGCTCACCGCGGAGAGGCGCATCGCGGCGCGCTTGAGGGGTGGCCACGGTTCAGCCAGAATGGACGGATGGCCTCGTATGCACTCAACGCTCACGCCGTCGCACACGCGACACGGCTCATCGACGCACACCAGTACGTGCTCGAAAGCGTCTGGGGCGACGTTCAGCCGACTGCCGATGACGAGAACGCGTTTCTCGAGTCGCACACGTGGGACGAGTACGGCGCATGGCATCTGGGACTCACGAGCGGCGCGAACGACGACACCAAGGCTCGATACGCATTCGTGTACGGGGACCTGCGGCGCGTCCATCGGATGGGCCTCATCGCGTGTCAATACCGAGCCGCCGAGTGGCGACACAAGGAGATCGAGCTCGCCGCTCATGAGCTCCTGCAGCACCTCGACAACACGCGCGCCTGAGCGGCGGCGCCGGGTCTGGTACGGTTGAACCGCAACGATCTGGCCAACTCGGGAGGAGTCGCGATGTCTGAGACGCTCAACGGGTCTTGCCTCTGCGGCGGTGTCGAGTACGAGGTGCGTGATCCGCAGGCACTGGCCTACTGCCATTGCTCCCGCTGTCAGCGTTGGACGGGGTCCAGCCTGGCGGGCGTGGTGGTGGCAAAGGAGAACTTCACGGTCACCGCGGGCGAGGATCTGGTGAAGCGCTACGAGAGCGAGCTGGCCCCCAGGAACTTCTGCAGCAACTGTGGATCCAGTCTCTACGACGACCTCGGCGCCGTCTACTTCGTGGCAGCGGGTCTGATGCCCGACCTCGACCTTCGCCCGAGCTTCCACCAGCAGGTCGCGTACAAGGCGAGCTGGCACGAGATCGGCGACGACGCGCCGCAGTACGCCGAGATGCCGCCCGGCTGACGCTGCGGAACCAGGATCAGGTCAGCGAGGGTCACATGAACACGTCGGGTTCGGCCGAGGGTCGGTCGCCATCTGAGTTGATTGACAACAGAATCGCGGAGCTTGCGGACTGGCGCGGAGACACGTTGAGCCGGATTCGCAAGCTCATCAAAGAGGCGGACCCGGATGTCGTGGAGGAGTGGAAATGGGCCAAGGCAACTAACCCGGGTACTCCCGTCTGGTCACACGACGGCATCATCTGCACTGGCGAGTCTTACAAGTCGACCGTGAAGTTGACATTCTTCGCGGGGGCGTCGTTGGACGATGCGGCCAGGCTCTTCAACTCGAGCCTCGAGGGGAACGCGAGGCGCGCGATTGACATTCACGAGGGGGAAGAGCTCGACGCCGACGCGTTTCAGGCGCTCATCCACGCCGCGGTCGCCTTCAACACATCTGGCCAGAAGGCACGACGAAGGTGACAGTTTCCATCCCCGACGGCAAGGTCAGTCGACGGGGCCGGACCGGTAGTGGGCGGTGATGGTGCGAGCGGGCCCGTCGACGGTGATGGCGCCTCCATAGGGGACGACCCACTGGGGATCGGTGTGGCCAAGGTCGACGTCGAAGACCACCATGGCCTCAGGGTTGTACGCCGCGAAGGCCCGCAGCACCGCCGCCCGCTGTTCGGCACGGAATCGAGCGCGCTCGCCGGCTTCGGCCGGCACCCCGAGGTGCGCGGCCTTGGCACGCCCGAAGAGCACGGCGGAGAACTGGGCGAGTAGGCCTCGCTCCCCCATGTTGCGCATCATCCGGAAGACCTCCTCGGAAGCCGGCATCTCCTCCGAGGTCTCGAGCAGAAGGACACATCCCGAGTAGTCCTCCGACGGGCGAATCCACCTTCCCACTGCCAGGTTCCAGTGGAGTATCTCGAGGTTGCCGCCCCAGCTCGGCCCGGAGATGACGCGCTCGGGCTGATGCCACGTCCAGCCCTCGCCGGGACTGCTGCGTCCTTCCTCGGCGAGCGTGTCGGGCCGCTCCCAGTTGGCCTCGTCCTCTCCGAAGCTGGCAGCCGGTGCGAGCTGGAGGTCGTTCTCCGAGAACAGGGCCGCGCGTAGCGAGGTGACGGAGTCGGGATGTGGCCCGCCAGCCGTCGACCAGACGTCGCATCGCGAGCTCGTGGACGGCAGGGAAGGCTCCCGGTGCGGCGTACGACGGCGAGAGCACCGCGACGCGCTCGCCGGGTCGCAGCTTGCGCGGTACGGTTCAGTCGAGGGCGCATACCGCCATCTCATCAGATCGGAAGGGTCGGCGCTCTTGCGCGCCTCGTTCCGCGCCCCTAGGCTTGAACGCATGGCCATGGACCGCCGCTAGGCCATGCCGTCGCGGTTCCGTAGGCTGTCCCGCTCACGTGACGCCGGAGGCGAGCAGGCGCCAGAGTCTCCTGGCGGGACCGTCGCCACGGGTGATGAGCCGGCCCGTCAGCCACTCGGCGAGGGACCGATCGAGCAGACCGTGCGGCTCGTCGTTGCGGGTCGGCTGCCGCTCGCGGATGCCCGTCGCCGCGTCACCGAGCCGGACGTCGTCCGCGCACTGAGCCAGGCATACGTAGACGCCCTGGCCGACCTCGCGGAGGAGTGGGCTCGCGGTCCGGGCCACCGCGGTGTGGTACTGCTCGCGGACCTGGTCGTCGCAGCGACGGAGGCCGCCAGGCGGAATGGGGGAGGCGACGCCGCCGCCGAGGCGATGGCGGCCGCCGGGATCGCGATGTACGTCGAGGTCGCGCGCGTCGACCTCGGGGACGTCCCCGACGGGCGCGTCTACCGGCGTGCGCTTGCGCTCGGGCGGGAGCTCGAGGCACGCGCCCGGGCGGCCGGCGACCGCAAGATGCTCGGAACGATCCTGCATCGACTCGGGACGCTCAACCTCGATCCCTTCATCGCCGGCCGATCGAGCGAGGCCTACGCGGACTCCGAGCCCGTGGCGCGGGCGAACCTCGCGGCGGCGCTCGGCGACGCCATCGCGTCGATCGATCCCGCCGAGCTCGCACTCCCGGTGCCGCTCGAGGCGCTTCGGCTCGCCGAGGACTACCTGCGCCAGGCGGCGGAGCTGCGCACCGGCGATCCCCGCGCCCGGTCGCTCAAGGCGCAAGGCGAGGCGATGGTGTGGCGGAAGCTGCTCGGGGATCCCATGGACGACGACGCGATCGCCGTCGTCCTCGAGCAGGCGCTGAAGGAGCTCGACTGGGACGCCGACCCGCAGATGCGTCTGACGACGCTCAACGGGCTGCGCGTCCTGGGTCGGCCGGTCGCCGGCGGAGTCGAGCGTGTCTTCGAGCGCTCGCTCGACGAGTGGGCCCGCGGCCTCGGGGAGAGGGGTGCCCGCGACCTGGTGATGCAAGCCTGCGCGCTCCTGCGCGCGGAGCGCCCGCGCGACGCGCTACGCCTGCTCGCGGAGGCGCGGCCGCTGTCGGATGCGCTTGGCGAGGAGACGCGCCTCGCCCACCTGCGCGCGGAGATCACCATGCTCTCGGAGCTCGGCGGCGACGAACCTCCGGCACCGGGTCCCGGCGAGCTGTTCGACGCGGTGCTCGAGCTCCAACGTCGCGCGAACGCAGACCGCTGGGACATCGAGCGGGTCTTCGGTCGGGTCGTCGGTCTTGTCGCAGCGTCGCCAGAGCACGACGAGGAGGAGGCGGCCCTCGAGCTGTTCGAGCAGGCCCGCGCTCTGGCGCCGCTCCTGGCCGGTCGGCACGCTCCGGCGCTGGACTGGCTGAACGCCACACTGCTGATGGGCACCGGCGTCAACGGCTTCCGGCGGCACGACTGGCGCGCTGGCATCGCCGGCTACGCACAGGCCCTCGCCGCGTTCCTCGAGATCGGCATGCCCGGCGCCGCTCAGGACTGCCTGGCCCGCATCGTCGACCTCAGCGAGCAGCCGGCGCCTGATGCCTCCCAGGCCGTCGCGGCAGTCGCGGGCATCGGGCCGAGCGCGCTGCAGGCCGAGCGCGTCATCGGCCGTGCCGCAGCCGCGCATATTCGCCGTGCCGCGGAGAACGTCCTGGGCGACACCCGTGGCGGCATGGGCTCGGCCGAGGAGCTGCTCGCCATGCAGATGGCCAAGGGGCTTCGCTTCTCGACCGCTCTGTACAGCGGCTCGCGGTACCGTCGGGAGGAGGACGCCGTCGGTCGCGATCTGCTCGAGGCGATCGCCGAGACCGAGGCAGAGGTCGTCGGCGAGCGCTCGGCGTGGGCGCCCGTCGACGACGACGTCCTGCTGACCGACTACACCGAGAGCGAGCGCTTCAGCCCCGACGACGCGCCCCCGCAGACTCCGCCGGAGCGCCTGTCGTGGCTGTGCCGTCGCTACGACGCACACCTGTGGAACGCGCTGCTCGAGGGTGCCGACGCGGCCGATGCGCTGTGGCTTCGTCTGGAGGACATCCAGGCCGCGCTCGACGATCGCACGGCGCTCGTGTCATTTTTCCTCGGCACGCGCGCGCCGGATGGATCGACGGCGGGGAAGGTGCTCGTAGTCACGCGCCGACACGTCCGTAGCCACCTGCTGCCCGACGCCGTCCCCGAGCTCGGCCAATCTCCCGCGCACCGCATCGCGGCGACGCGACGCCTGGTGCAGGCAAACGCGGGGCCCCGCGACGTCTGCCGGGAGGGAGCGGTGGCGCTCGAGGCCGATTTCCACGCGTTCCTCGCAGACGGAGCGATCCTCGACGGTCTGCGCGACGATGGCATCGATCACCTCTGTGTCGTCCCGCATCGGCCGCTGCACTACCACCCGCTGCACCTGACGGGGACCGGTGGCGCCACCCTCGCCGACGACTGGATCGTGACCTACCTGCCGAACCTGCACCTGTTCGTCTCGCGACGCGGACAGCCCGCGGCCCGTCGGCACCGCGCCGCCGAGCTGACGGCGATCGGGCTCGGCTTCGAGGCGGCCAATCCACACGGGCTCACGCCGCTGGGTGGCGCCGTCGAGGAGGCGGCGGCGGTCGCGAGGACGTACGGCTCCTCATCCGTTCCGGAGCAGGAGGCAACCGAGGCGCGCGCGGCTGACGCCCTCGAGGGGTCTCGCTTCGTGCACCTCGCGACGCACGGCCGCCACGACGCCGCGGCGCCGGCGTTCCAGTGCCTGTATCTGACACCGGACGGCGACTCGGACGGGCGTCTGCGCGCGCACGAGCTTCTCGCGCTCGAACTGCGCGGGCTCGACCTGGTGACCCTCAGCGCGTGCGAGACCGCGCTCGGCCGCGTCGACGGCTCGGACAATCCGCGTGGCCTGCCCGCCGCGCTGCTGCTCGCAGGCGCGTCGACGCTGATCGGAACCCTCTGGGAGGTGGAGGACGGAGCGTCGCGGCGCTTCTTCACCGCGCTGTACGAGCGTCTACGGGCGGAGGAGTCGTGTCTCGACGCCTTCCGCGGCGCGCAGCTGGACACCCGAGCCGACTATCCGCAGTACAGGGACTGGGGCGCGTTCTACCTAGTAGGAGAGTGGGAGTGGTGACATGGACACGTTGACGATCGACCTGCAGGAGCTGGGGTTGGTAGGCGAGACGACCGTCTCGTCTCCCGTGGCACGCTCGCTGGCGCCGCGCGTCACGCGCGGTTCCGGCACGGCCACCGCCGAGATCAGGTCCCGTGTCGTGTTCGGCGGCCCCGACCTCGCGCGCATGCAGCCACGCGGCGACGACGACCGACACCTCGCGGAACGCTGGGCCGACAGCGAGTTCTGGTCGGTTCTGATGAGCCTTTCGATCGAACCGCAGGACCCCGAGACGATCACGTCGGCCTGGCTCAAGGTTGAGCTGACTGCTTCCGATGGCGGGCCGCCGCCGATCGCCTTCGCGATGGAGCCGAGTCGTGAGGAAGCCAGCGAGCAGGTCGAACGCAGCGGCAGCGCCGAGGCGACGATCAAGGTCCTCAAGCTCGGTGGCGGAGAGACCCGCAGCTATACCGCCCGCCACGACGAGGTCCTGGCGCTCAACCGGCTCCGCGCTGATCCAGCCTGGGAGCTCGCGCCTTCTCCCGGCCGTCCGCTACGCCCGACGGACTTCGTCCTCGTCGTCAAGGGCCGTCGAGGTGCCGCCGGCAGTGGCAGGGTGTCCTTTGGCGCCGAGGTCGAGTGGCGTGAGAAGATCTTCAAGCACCACGAGGTGGGCTGGGCCGGCGACGCGGTCGAGTTCTCCCTCGTTCCAGCGGCCCCGCGTGAGGTGACGACATGAGCACGGAGCTCCACATTCAGCCCGATGGTCCGCAGGCCCAGGAGGCGATCGTCACGGTCCTCGACATGCTCGAGTCCGGCGACGAGATCGATCTCCACACGGAGGCCTCGCCTCCCTGGATTCGCGTTGTCGTCGCCGACGACGGCAAGGCCGCGAATGTCGTCGCGATGATGCGCGAGAAGGGCGTTCGCGTCGAAGTCCAGGGCCGCTGACGGCGCGAACCTTCCTCGCGCCCCCGCGCCGTTAGCGCCCGCTCCAACGCGGCTCGCGCTTGTCGAAGAACGCCCGCACACCCTCGTGCATGTCCTCCGTCGAGAACGCCAGCGTGAGGTTGTGGCGCAGAAGCTCGAGCGCCTCGACGAATGGCAGATCCTGCTGGCGGTACATCGCGTCCTTGCCGAGGCGCATGAGGAGCGGCGATTTCGAGGCGAGCTTCGTCGCCCACTCGTCGACGGCCGCGTCGAACTCCGCCGCGGGCACCACCTTGTTGACGATCCCGATCCGCTCCGCCTCGTGCGCATCGATCCGCTCGCCGAGCAGCAGCAGCTCGTTGGTCTTCTTGCGCCCGACGTTGCGGTAGATCAGCGCCATGATCATGAACGGGAAGATCCCGATGTTGATCTCGGGCGTGCCGAACGTCGCACCCTCCTTCGCGACGATCAGGTCGCACGCCAGGGCGAGCCCGAGCGCCCCGGCCAGCACGTGGCCGTTGGCGGCGCAGATCGTCGGCTTGCCGAGCTCGCCGATCAGCTGGAACAGGCGCGGGAACCGCTCCGTCGCGGCATGCTTGAGCACGAGCGGCACGTCTGCCTCGAAGCCAGCGAGATCGCCGCCGCTCGAGAAGACGGTCTCGTGCGTCGACGTGAGGACGACGCACCGCACCCCGTCGTCGTCGCGTGCGGCCGTGAGGGCGGCCAGCAGCTCGTCGAGCATCCGGTCCGAGAGGGCGTTGCGCGTCTCGGGCTGGTCGAGCGCGACCGTGGCAACACCCGTCGCGGCGACGTCGTAGCGAAGCGTCTCGTAGCCCATCGTCACATGCGGAAGATGCCGTACCCGAGCTCGCCGAGCGGCGCGTGGCCGCAGGCAGCGAGTGCGCGGGCGAGGACGGAGCGTGTCTGGCGCGGGTCGATGACTCCATCGTCCCAGATGCGTGCGGTCGAGTACACGGCGCGGCCCTGGTGCTCGTACTGGTCGCGCAGCCGGGCCCCGGTCTCGGCCTGGCCGACCTCGGTCATGACCGCGGCAGCCTGCTCGCCGCCCATCACGCTGATGCGGGCGTTGGGCCACATGAACAGGAAGCGCGGCGAGTAGGCGCGGCCGCACATGCCGTAGTTGCCCGCGCCGAACGAGCCACCGATGATCACGGTCAGCTTCGGGACGCGGGCGCACGCGACGGCCGTGACGAGCTTGGCGCCGTCCTTGGCGATGCCGCCCGCCTCGTAGTCGCGGCCGACCATGAACCCGGAGATGTTCTGGACGAACAGCAGGGGGATGCCGCGGCGATCGCAGAGCTCGACGAAGTGCGCGGCCTTCAACGCCGACTCGCTGAACAGGATCCCGTTGTTCGCGACGATCCCCACGGGGTGGCCGTCGAGATGCGCGAACGCACACACGACGGTGGTGCCGTACAGCTCCTTGAACTCGTGCAGCTCCGACGCGTCGACGAGCCGGGCCAACACGTCGCGCACGTCGTATGCGGTGCGCGTGTCCAGAGGGACGATGTCGAGGATCGTCTCGGGGTCCTCCGCCGGCGGGCGCGCGGGACGGCGCTCCCACGGTGGCGCGTCCGGCGCCGGAAGGGTGGCGACGATGCGCCGCACGATCTCGAGCGCGTGCGCGTCGTCCTCGGCGAGATGGTCGACGACGCCGGAGGTGCGCGCGTGGACGTCTCCGCCGCCGAGCTCCTCGGCGGTGACCTCCTCGCCGGTGGCGGCCTTCACCAACGGCGGCCCGGCGAGGAAGATGGTGCCCTGCCCGCGCACGATCACCGTCTCGTCGCTCATCGCCGGCACGTAGGCGCCACCCGCGGTGCATGAGCCCATCACGCAGGCGATCTGCGGGATCGCGTGCTGCGACATGGTGGCCTGGTTGTAGAAGATCCGGCCGAAGTGCTCGCGGTCGGGGAAGACCTCGTCCTGCAGCGGCAGGAACGCGCCGCCGGAGTCGACGAGGTAGACGCAGGGCAGGCGGTTCTGCAGTGCGACTTCCTGCGCGCGCAGGTGCTTCTTGACGGTCATGGGGTAGTACGTGCCGCCCTTGACGGTGGCATCGTTCGCGACGACCACGACCTCGCGACCGTGCACCACGCCGACGCCGCAGAGGATCCCGGCCCCCGGTGCGTCGCCGTCGTAGAGCTCCTCCGCGGCCAGCGCGGACAGCTCGAGGAAGGGCGCTCCCGGGTCGCACAGGCGCTCGACGCGGTCACGCACCAGGAGCTTTCCGCGCGCGACGTGACGCGCGACCGATCGCTCGCCGCCGCCTCCGCGCACGCGTGCCAGGCGCTGCCCGAGGTCATCGAGCAGCGCAAGGTGCCCGTCACGGTTCGCGCTCGCCGTACGACTGCTCATGCGGTCTCCTCGGACGCGGGGGCGACGACTGCGACGAGCGCCTGGCCGAGCGCGACGCCGTCTCCCGGTCGCAGCTCGAGGCCGGCGACGGTGCCGGCATGCGGCGCGGCGATTGGCAGCTCCATCTTCATCGACTCGAGCACGAGCAGGATGTCACCCTCGGCCACGGCGTCGCCGTCGGCGACGTTGACCAGGAGGACGGTGCCCGGCATCGGCGCTGCCAGCGAGCCGCCGGGTGCGGTCGTGACGCGGGTCCCGTGCTCGGTGCGGAGCTCGAGGTGGTGGCCGTCCCGGGCGATCCAGATCGCCTCGTCGGAGACATGCACCGCGTAGCGGCGCTCGATGCCCTCGAGCGTCACGCGGGCAGCTCCGTCTCGGTCGAAGCGGACGGCGGCGGGCTCCCAGACGCGTCCGGCGATCGTGACGCGGCCATCGAAGACGCGAACGTCGCCGTGCGTGACCAGCCGCCGCCACCAGGGCCCCTCCGGCCGGGCGGTGCCCGCGGCCGCGAGCGCGGCCGCGGGGATCAGGTCGTCGGGCCCCGTGCCCGCGAGATCGCCGAGCACGCGCTCGAGGAGGCCGGTGTCCTGCTCGCCGGCGCGCACGTCTTCCCGCTCCAGTAGCCCGCGTGTGAACGCGGCGTTCGTGGTGACGCCGACGAGATCGAAGGTGGCGAGCGCGCGGCTCAACCGGCGCAGCGCGGTGGCGCGGTCGGCTCCGTGTGCGATGACCTTGGCGAGCATCGGGTCGTACGACGTGCCGACCCGCGTGCCGCTGCGGATGCCCGAATCGACGCGCACCCCGGCCCCCGAGGGCTCGCGGTAGACGTGCACGGTGCCGGTCGCCGGCAGGAAGCCGGCGGACGGGTCCTCCGCGTACAGGCGCGCCTCGACGGCATGGCCGCGCGGCATGAGCTCCTCCTGCCGCAGCGCCAGCGGCTCGCCGGCGGCGATGCGCAGCTGCTGCTCGACGAGGTCGACGCCGTACACCAGCTCGGTCACGGGGTGCTCCACCTGTAGCCGCGTGTTCATCTCGAGGAAGAAGAACTCGCCTGCGTCGCCCGTCGCGATGAACTCCACCGTTCCGGCGCTCTCGTACCCGGCACGCCTGTGCGAGGGCGACCGCGGCCGCACCCATCCGCGCCCGTAGCTCCGCGTCGACGACGGGCGACGGCGCCTCCTCGACGACCTTCTGGTGGCGTCGCTGCAGCGAGCACTCACGCTCGCCGAGATGCACGACAGTCCCGTGTCGATCGGCGAGCACCTGTATCTCGATGTGGCGTGGGCGCTCGAGGTAGCGCTCGACGAGCACGCGATCGTCGCCGAACGCCGCGCGCGCCTCGCGCCGGGCGGCTGCTGTTGCGGCCGGGAGCTCCTCGGCGGAGCGCACCACGCGCATCCCCTTGCCGCCTCCGCCCGCGATCGCCTTGACGACGACGGGGAACTCGTCGGCCGGTCCGGCCGGCACGACCGGCACGCCTGCCGCGGTCGCTGCCTCCTTGCCGCGCTGCTTGTCGCCCATGAGCTCGATCGCCGATGGTGGCGGCCCGATCCACGTCAGCCCGGCGTCGATGACCGCCTGCGCGAATGCCGCGTTCTCCGAGAGGAAGCCGTAGCCCGGATGCACGGAGCGCGCGCCGGCGGCACGTGCGGCGCGCAGGAGCTCGTCCGGGTCGAGGTAGGAGTCGATCTCGACGACGACATCGACCGCATCGGCATGCCGGGCGCCGGCATCGGGGGGCGCGAGGACGCCGACGGTCGACAGCCCGAGCGCGTGTGCCGTGCGCGCGACGCGCACCACGATCTCGCCGCGGTTCGCGATCAGGATCGGGCTCAGCTCATGCATGCCACTCGATCGGCCCGGCGATCAAGGTGTGCGAGCCGAGTGGGCGTCCGAGCACCTCGCGTGCGGCGCGTGCTGCGTCGAGCAGTCGCTCGAGGTCGACGCCGGTCGCGATGTCCATCTCGTGCAGCATCGAGACGAGATCCTCGGTGGCGATGTTGCCCGTCGCCCCCTTCGGCACCGGGCAGCCGCCGAGCTCACCGAAGCTCGACTCGAACGACGCGCAGCCGGCCTGCAACGCCGCGAGGACGTTGGCGAGTCCCTGGCCTCGCGTGTTGTGAAAGTGGGCGGTCAGCTCCACGTCGGGCAGCTCCCGTGCGGCACGCTCGAAGAAGCTCCCCACCTGTACCGGGTTCGCCATCCCGGTCGTGTCGCCGAACGCGATCTCGGATGCGCCCGCATCGACCAGCCGTCGGGCGATCGCCAGGACGCGCTCGGGCGGGACATGTCCCTCGTACGGGCAGCCGAAGCTCACGCTGACGACCCCCTCGACACCCAGGCCCTCGGCGGCGGCGCGGTCGACGACGCGCTCCAGGCCGGTCAGCGACGCCTCGATCGTGCAGTTGACATTCGCGCGGTTGTGCGACTCGCTCGCGCTCAGGAAGCACGTGATCGCCTGGAAGTGCTCGCGCAGCTCCAGCGCGTCGTCGAGGCCCCGTTCGTTCGGGATCAGCACGCTGGCGACGACGCCCTCGGGCAGGTCGATGTGACGCAGGACATCGGGCGCGTCGGCCAGCTGCGGCACGACGTCCGCCCGCACGAACGACGTGACCTCGAGGCGACGGAGGCCGGTGCGCGCGAGCGCGTCGATCAGGCGCACCTTGTCGTCGGTGGCGACGATCTCCGGCTCGTTCTGGAGCCCGTCACGCGGCCCGACCTCTCGGATTCGCACTGCCCGGGGGAGGCTCATGCCCGCGCGCTCGTCAGGCGCCGAGCGCGCGAGCGATGACCATCTGCTGGACCTCGTCGGTGCCCTCGCCGATCGTGAGGATCTTCGCGTCCCGGTAGAACCGGCAGACGGGATACTCCTCGATGTAGCCGTACCCGCCGTGGATCTGCACGGCCTCCTCGCTCGCACGGACGGCAAGGCGCCCGGTCTTGAGCTTGGCCTGCGCCGCGGTCAGCGTGAAGCTGCGACCCTGATCCTTGAGCACGGCCGCCTTGTACGTCAGCAGGCGTGCGGCCTCGATCTCGGTCGCCATGTCGGCGAGCTTCGCCTGGATCGTCTGGAACTTGCTGATCGCCTGGCCGAACGCCTGGCGCTGCTTCGCGTACTTCAGCGCCTCGTCCAGCGCCCCCTGGGCGAGTCCGACGCCCATCGCCGCCACGCCGATGCGGCCGCCATCGAGGATCTGCAGGAACTGGCGGAAGCCCTGGCCGCGTGGGCCGAGCAGGTTCCCGGTGGGAACACGGCAGCCGTCGAAGCTCAGCGGCCGTGTGTCCGAGGCGTTCCAGCCCATCTTGCGATACGGCTCGCCCTGGGAGTAGCCCGGCGTGCCGTTCTCGATGATGAGGTTCGAGATCTCGCCGTCGCCCGTGCGCGCGGTGATCGTCACGTGTCCCGAGATGTCGGTCCCGGCATTCGTGATGAACTGCTTCGCACCGTCGATCACCCAGCCGGCGGCGTCCAGCGACGCGCGCGTCTTGACGTTGCCGGCGTCCGAGCCGGCGTCGGGCTCGGTCAGCCCGAACGCGCCGAGCTTGCGCCCGGCACAGAGGTCCGGGAGCAGTCGCGCCTTCTGTTCGTCGTCGCCGAAGAGGTAGATCGGCTGCACGCCGAGCGAGGTGTGGGCGCACATCGTGATCGCGACCGAGCTGTCGACGCGCGTGAGCTCCTCGACCGCGACCGCGTACTGCAGAGTGCTGCCGCCCCCGCCGCCGACCTCCTCGGGGAACGGGATGCCCATCCAGCCGAGCTCGCCCATCTGGGCCACCAGCTCGTACGGGAAGGCCTTGGTGCGATCGAGCTCCGCCGCGACCGGCGCGATCTCGCCCACGGCGAACTCGCGAACCGTGCGCTGCAGGAGCTGCGTGTCCTCGTCGAGATCGAACAGCATGTTCTAGACTATACCGAACGAGCATTCGAAATTCGAATTAAGCTTCAAACTTAATGGCGACCCCCCCGACACGACCCGCGCTGCGCGAGCGCTACGACCGCCGCCAACAACGAGTGGTGGTCGCAGCGGCGCGCCTCTTCGCCGAACAGGGGTACGACCAGACGTCCGTGCAGGAGCTGACAGAGGCGATGGGTCTCGCCTCGGGCGGGCTCTACCACTACTTCGCCAGCAAGGAGCAGCTGCTGATCCGCATCTGCGATCAGCTCATGGAGCCGCTGCTCGAGGAGACGCGCGCACTCCTCGCGACGGATGCCGCCGCAGAGGATCAGCTGCGCGCCCTCGTCCGACTGTGGGTCACGCACGTGATCGATCACCGCGATCACATGCTCGTGTTCCAGCAGGAACGGCACCTCATCGAACGGGGCGAGCAGTGGCGTGCCGTCCGGGCCAGCCGCAAGCAGTTCGAACGACTTCTCTCCGACCTCTTGGACCGTGTGCAGGGCGGCAACGGCGGACTGCCTGGCGACCGGCGACTCGCCCTCTCGGCACTGCTCGGGATGGTCAACCACACCCCGCAGTGGTACCGGCGAAACGGCCGTCTGACGCCGCGCGACGTCGCCGACGGCTACGTCGACTTGCTCCTCGGGCGCGCCTCCTCGGCAACCGGCTGACGGGGCGATGACCGCGCCGCGCCGTTCCCGTCGTGGCGCGAGCGATCGGCGACCGCCCGGAGGAAGTCGGGTATCGGCCGGACGAGCACGCGGTCCGTCTCCTGCTCCCAGCTGCGCTCGAGCGCAGCGAGGTGCTCGTCCATCACGCGCTCGATGCGCTCGTGGTCGGACGAGCGGATCGCGCCGAGCGTGCGCTCGTGGATGTCGATGACCCAGTCGGGGATCGGCGGCTCGTGCAGTGCCATGTCGCGCGCGATCTCGAGGCGGCGCAGCAGGTTGCGCATGAGCGACACGATCGTGGTGTTCCCGGTGGCGCGCGCGATCCGCAGGTGGAACTGGGTGTCCAGCTGCAGGAAGCGGTCCTCGTTCGCCAACACGTCGCCGCGCGCGACGAGCGTCTTGTGGGCGTCGATCAGCGACTGGAGGCGCGCGAAGTCGTCCTCGCGGGCATTGACCGCGGCGAGCTGCGCGACGCGCGGCTCGATCAGGCGGCGCGCCTCGAGCACGCCGGCGACCTCTCCGAGCCGCAGCTCGGACTTCGAGCGCAGCAGCTCGAGGGGGACGTAGCCGGAGGCTACCGAGGTGCCGCCGTTCGGCCCGGGCCGCACGCTGAGCACACCGGCGTCGGCGAGCACGCGCACGGCCTCGCGCACGGTGGGTCGGCTGATCTGCATCGCGGCGGCGAGCTCGCGCTCGGAAGGCAGGCGGTCGCCTTCGCCCAGCTCGCCGAGGCGGATGCGGTCCGCGATCTGCTCGACAGCGCCCTCGAACGTGCGCCGCGGGCCGACGGGAACGAAGCCGCTCTCCACGCTCGTAGTGTAGTCCTTACCCAAGTTACGGTTGCTGTTTTCCCGCTACTGGTATATTTATTGACCAGTGGCGATTTCCGTTGATTCGCCCGCCCGGGCCGCTCGTCCCGCCTCACTCGAGGACCGCTACCTCCTTCCGGAAGGCCGCGTGTTCCTCTCGGGCGTGCAGGCCCTGGTGCGAGTCCTGCTCGATCAGCATCGCGCCGACGTACGCGCAGGGCTGCGGACGGCCACGCTGGTCTCCGGCTATCCCGGCTCGCCGCTCGCCGGATTCGTCGGCGAGGTCGGGGGACTCGGAGCGCTCGCTGCCGAGTACGAGCTGATCCTGCAGCCGGCGGTCAACGAGGAGCTTGCCGCCACGGCCGTGTGGGGCTCCCAGCTGGCCGGGACGCTGCCCGGCCCACGCTTCGATGGCGTGGTCGGCGTCTGGTACGGCAAGTCCCCGGGTGTCGACCGCGCCGCCGACGCGATCCGCCACGGCAACTTCGTCGGCACCGATCCGCGCGGCGGCGTGCTCGCGCTGTGCGGCGACGATCCTGCGTGCAAGTCGTCGACGATCCCGGGCGCCTCGGAGTCGCTGCTCGCCGCGTTGCACGTCCCGGTGCTTGCACCGGGCAGCGTGCAGGAGGTGGTCGATCTCGGCCGGCACGCGATCGCGTGCTCGCGCGCCTCGGGTCTGTGGGCGGCGCTCAAGGTCGTGACGGCGGTCGCCGACGCGGCCGGCACGGTCGAGGTCGGGCTCGACCGCGTGACGCCGCTGACGCCGATGCTCGAGTGGGATGGCGGGCCCTACGTGCACCGACCCTCCGCCCACCTGCTCGCGCCGCAGTCGCTCGAGCTCGAGCGCACGCTGACTGGCGTCCGGCTCGAGCTCGCCCGGCAGTACGCGCGCCTGAACGGGCTCAACGCGATCACGCACGACGAGCCCGGCGCCCGCCTCGGGATCGTCGCCTCGGGCACGGCCTACCACGACCTGCGCCAGGCGCTCGTGGACCTCGGCCTGGGCGACGCGCCGCCGGTGCGGATCCTCAAGGTCGGGATGCTCTACCCGCTCGACGAGGACACGCTCCGCGGCTTCGCCGCCGGCCTGGACGAGGTGCTCGTGGTCGAGGAGAAGGGGCCGTTCCTCGAGCGTCTGGTCAAGGAGGCGCTCTACGGGATCGCATCGCCGCCGCGGATCGTCGGCCAGCGCGACGAGCGCGGGTGCTCGCTGATCCCGGCCACGGGCGCGCTCGACAGCGACGCCGTCGCGCGTGCCGTCGGCGCGCGTCTCCTGACGTTCGCCGACTACCCCGGCGTGCGCGGGCGGCTGCTCGAGCTCGATGCGATCGCCGCGCGGCCCGCCGCGCGTCTCGGAGCGCAGCGCACGCCGTTCTTCTGCTCGGGCTGCCCGCACTCGAGCAGCACGGCCGCCGACGGCGATGCGGTCGTCGGCGCGGGCATCGGCTGTCACACGATGGTGATGCTCAACCCGGCCGGTCGCGGCCAGGTGACCGGCATCACGCAGATGGGAGGCGAGGGCGCGCAGTGGATCGGCGCCGCCCCGTTCATCGCCCCGCGCCACTTCATCCAGAACATCGGCGACGGCACCTTCCACCACTCCGGCTCGCTCGCGATCCGTGCCGCGGTCGCCGCCCGGCTCGACGTCACCTACAAGCTGCTCTACAACGACACCGTCGCGATGACCGGCGGCCAGCACGTCGAGGGCCAGCTGAGCGTCGGCGAGCTCGCACACAGCCTGCGCGCCGAGGGCGTCGAGCGGATCGTGATCACGACCGAGGATCCCTCCCGTTACGACGGCGTCGCACTGCCCGCCGGCACCGAGGTGCGCGGCCGCGACCGGTTGCTCGCGACGCAGCGCGAGCTCGCGCAGGTCCCGGGCGTCACGGTGCTGATCCACGACCAGGCGTGCGCCGCCGAGCTGCGCCGCGCGCGCAAGCGCGGGAAGGCACCCGACCCGCCGCAGCAGGTGCTGATCAACGAGCGCGTCTGCGAGGGGTGCGGCGACTGCGGCAAGAAGTCGGGATGCCTCTCGGTCGAGCCGGTCGAGACCGAGTTCGGCCGCAAGACGCGCATCCACCAGGCCTCGTGCAACAAGGACTTCTCCTGCCTCGAGGGCGACTGCCCATCGTTCCTCACGATCATCCCGTCCGCAGCGGCCGCTGAAGCCGACGGCGCGTCGTCCGCACGATGCCGTTGCCCGAGCCCGAGCCATGTGTGGCCGACGACGTGCGTGTACGGCTCGTCGGCATCGGCGGCACGGGCGTCGTCACCGTCAGCCGGGTGCTCGGCATGGCCGCGCTGCTGGACGGACGGCACGCGAACGGACTGGATCAGACCGGGCTGAGCCAGAAGGCCGGTCCCGTCGTCTCCGACCTGCACCTGACCTCGGCGGCGACCGAGGGCAGCGTCATCCCACCCGGTGCGACGGTCGACGTGCTGCTGGGCCTCGACATCCTCGGCGCCGCGACGGCGAACAACCTGCGCGTCACCGCGCCCGAGCGCACCGTTGCCGTCGTCTCGACCAGCGTCGTGCCGACCGGCCAGATGGTGATCGATCCGGCGTCGGGCAGCCTCGATGTGCACGCGGCGCGGACGGCGATCGATGGCGCGACGCGCGCGAGCCGCAACGTCTTCCTCGACGCGCAGGCGATCTCGCAGGCGCTGTTCGCCGACCATCTCCCTGCCAACCTCATCGTGCTCGGCGCCGCCTGGCAGCAGGGTGCGATTCCGCTCTCGCGTGCGGCACTGCACGAGGCGCTCCGTCAGAACGGCGCCGCGGTCGAGGCCAACATCGCCGCATTCGAGTGGGGGCGCGCCTGCGTGTCGGCGCCGGGCGCGGTCGAGCAGCTACTACATGGCCGGGACACGCTCGCATCGGACGCCGTACCGGCGCTCGTCGATCGCGTCACGACCGAGGACGGCGAGCTGCGGCGGCTGCTCGCCGTGCGGGTCGCCGACCTCACCGGCTGGGGTGGCGAGCGCGCCGCCGCCCGCTACATCGAGACGATCGCCCGCGTGCAGGCGAGCGAGCAGGCGCACCTGCCCGGCAGCACCGCGGTGACCGAAGCCGTCGCCCGCGGGCTCCACAAGCTGACCGCCTACAAGGACGAGTACGAGGTCGCCCGCCTGCACGTCGAAGGTGCGCGCGACCTCCCGCGCGGCACGAAGATCAGCTTCCACCTCCACCCACCCGTGCTGCGCGCGCTCGGCATGCGACGCAAGCTGAAGCTCGGAGCCTGGTTCCTGCCCGTGCTGCGGCTCCTCCGTCACGGCCGCCGCCTGCGCGGCACGGCGTTCGACCCGTTCGGCTATGCCCACGTCCGCCGTGTGGAGCGAAGCCTGCCCGGCGAGTACCTCACGTTCGTCGACCGCGCGCTCGATCGCCTCTCGCCCGACACGCTGGCGACCGCGATCGAGATCGCGGAACTCCCCGAGCTCGTGCGCGGCTACGAGGCGATCAAGCTCGCCGGTGTCGAGCGCTTCCGCATCCGCGGGAGCGAGCTGCTCGCACAGCTCGACCACGTTGGAGCGACCGAGCTCACGTTCGCGGGTTGAACGGATGGAGCTCGTCGCGTCCGTGCCGGATCACGCCGTAGGACGATTCCGGCACCTCGTTCCACGCCCCTGCGAGGTTGCCGAGGGGCTCGGAGACGACGAGCCTCGCGTCGTCTGAGACCTCGTCCAGGATGGCGCTGTCCGGGTGCTGCGCGCGCAACGTCTGCACGTTCGTGCTGTAGAAGAGCGACCGCGATTTGTGCTCGCTCGAGTAGCGGAACCCCCAGATGCTCTCGCCGTCGGTGGTCGCCATCGTCCCCTGGATCGGATACTCGACGCCGTGACGCCTCCCGGTCGCCTCGATGAACCCCACGGCGCGCTCCACCGCGGCGACCGGGTCGTCCTCGAGACCGTAGGTGAGCGCCAGGTGGAAGAACACCTCCGAGTCGGTCGTCCCCTCCATGTGCGGGTACAGCGAGGGATCGACCTCGAGCGCGAGGTCACGCCGCACCTTGGCGAAGTCGAAGATCAGACCGTTGTGCATCCACAGCCAGCGGCCGTACCGGAACGGGTGGCAGTTGGTCTGCTGCACGGGCGAGCCTGTCGAGGCTCGGATGTGCGCGAACACGAGGCCCGAGGTTATGTGGCCGGACATCTCGCGCAGGTTCCGATCGTTCCATGCGGGATTGACGCTATGGAAGACGGCGGGCGTCTCGTAGGCCCCGTACCACCCGACACCGAAGCCGTCGCCGTTCGTCTCCTCGGCGCCGAGCTGCGAGTGCAGGCT
The DNA here is from genome assembly GCA_963717155.1 of uncultured Actinomycetes bacterium. Taxonomy (GTDB): domain Bacteria; phylum Actinomycetota; class Thermoleophilia; order Gaiellales; family JALYLC01. The sequence continues at coordinate 3,450,833 of OY970326.1, read as the reverse complement.
CTGGACGATCAGCGAGTGCTTGGGCTTGTACAGAAGCTCCTCGAGCAGCACGGGCGAACCCGAGTATGCGAGCCAGCGACACATGATCCTCAACCTTCCAGGTACGACGTCCCGACCGAAGCTATCTGTCGGCGGGGTACCGGCGCGTCATCCTCAGCGGGTGACGTTCGCCGACCTGACGGGCGGTAGCGTCGCTGCCCGATGGCGGTGCGGAGGCGATGCCCGAGCTGCGAGAGGCTCTCAGAGCGGCTTTCAGCGAGGCGTGTCGCGCTTGATCCGATGGGCTCAGGGAATGATCCAACGGGCCGATCCTCGCTCCGTACACTCGGCGCCTGCAGTGGATCGTGTATCCCAACCTGTGGTCGGATGGCTCGAGCGACGTGCGAACCGTGCGCGCTCAACGGCTGCGCCTTCGCCTCGCCAACGTCGCCTCGGGCTCGGATGAGCAATCCTCGCATGGCGTTCGTCAGAAAGGAGCATCTCGGAGCTTTCGGCCCTCGGGTCGAGACGAGGATTGCCTCGCTGCAGGTGCCATGTATCCCCCTAGTAGGAGTTGCACGCATGATAGGTCCCCCAGAAGGTTGACCGTGCTCGCAGCCGTGCTGCTTGCAGCCGGGGCGTTGGTTTCAGTCGGCGCCGGAACCGCAGCGGCACAATCGAGCCGTCCGGATGCGACGACGACCAAGATCGGGTTCATCAACCTGTCCGGTCAAATCCCATACTCCATTTTCGTGCTGCATAGCTTCGAGGCTGCGGCGAAGAAGTATCACGTCCAGCTTGTCGCCTGTGACTCGAGGCTGTCCGTCGAGAAGGCGATCAACTGCGCGCAGCTGCTCAAGACCCAGGACGTGCACGGTATCGTGAACTTCCAGCTCAACCAGGCGGCCGCGCCTCGCGTCTGCGCTGCCGGCCCGAAGGTGCCGGTCGTGGCGATCGACATCCACCAGCCGCCGTGTCGAGAACGTCTTCTTCGGCGCGAACAACTATCCAGGCCGGCTAGCATGGGTGGCACTGGCGCTCGGCACGTACGCCAAGACAGAAGTGGAACTGCAAGTCGACGGTCGTGATCTTCAACACGCCGACTCAGGCAAGGTCGTCCTGATCGCGAGAACGCCGAGCTGCCGGGTCAAGGCGAAGTGCCCGAACGTCAAGGTCACCAAGGTCGCTCCGACGGCATACACGACCGACGCGACAATCGCAGCCGTTCACCGACACGCTCTCGCGGCTCCCGGGGCAGCACCAGATGCTCGTCGTCGGTGTCCAACGATGACCAGCGATCGGCGCGATCAAGGCCGCCCAGTCCGCCGGCCGCCTCGACGACATCTACGTCGGCGCCCAGGGCGGCGACCCCACCTCCTGGCCGTCCCTCTGCGGCAAGACGCCGTTCAAGAACTGGATCGCCGACACGGGTACTTCCCGCGAGCGCTACGGTGATGACCGTCGTGCCGACTCCTGCTCGACCTGATCGAGGGCAGCCAAGAAGCCGAAGACCATCTACGTCCAGCCGCACGTCATCACCCCGGCGAACATCAAGTCCATCTACCCGAACGCCTGCAAGTAGCAGCTGAGTCGGAGTTGCCTACAGACTGCGTCGCACGCCCTGCTGCAGCGCTCGGGACGTCCGGAAGTCGTTCGGCGGCGTCGAGGTCCTGCACGGAGTGGACCTCGACGCCGCCGCCGGCTCGATCCTCGCGCTGCTCGGCGAGAACGGCGCCGGCAAGTCGACGCTCGTCCGGATCCTCGCCGGCGACTACACGCCCGACGCGGGCGAGATCGACGATCGGCGATGAGCGCGTCTCGCACCTGACGCCCGTCTCGGCGCGCGCCGCCGGCGTCCGGATGATCTACCAGGAGTTCCAGGATGCGCCGACGCTGACCGTGGCCGAGAACATCTCGCTCGGCCGGCTTCCGGCAGGGCGCGGGTTCGTCCGCTGGCGCGCCGTGCGACGAGCGGGCCAAAGCAGTGCTCGACCAGATGGGCGTCGAGCATCGACCCGATCGCGCTCGTCGGGCACGCTGCGCATCGGCGAGCGGCAGATCGTCGAGATCGCCGCGCGCTCTCGGACGAGGCCCGCGTGCTGATCCTCGACGAGCCCACCGCCGCGCTCTCGCAGCAGGAGGTCGACCGGCTGTTCGTCTTCCTTCGGCGCCTCCGCGACCAGGGCGCGGCCGATCATCTACATCACCCACCGACTCGACGAGGTGCACGCGATCTCCGACCGCGTGCAGGTGCTGCGCGACGGCTCCGTCGCGGCCGAGGGCGACGACTCGAGCCTTCGACCGGCGAGCGCTCGTCGAGGCGATGATCGGCCGCTCCGCGACGGACGTGGCCCGTCCGCCCGCACGGACGTGGGCACTCGGCAGCGAGCCCGCGCTCGAGTTCCGGCGCCGCGTCCTCCGAAGCGCGCTTCGAAGACGTCGACCCTGAGCGTCTTCCCGGGCGAGATCGTCGCCCTCTACGGCAAGCTCGGCTCGGGTTCCGCCGAGGTCGCCGAGGCGGTCTTCGGCCTGCGCAAGCTGTCTTCAGGGACGATGATCGTCGGAGGTCGCGGCCGGCGCGTCCCGAGGCCCGGCTGCCTCGATCGCGCGCGGGATCGGCTTCGTCCCCGCCGACCGCAAGCGCGAGGCGATCCTGCCAGTGCGGCCTGTGGCCGAGAACGTGGCCGCGTCGTCCTGGCGGCGGCTCGCGCAGTTCGGCTTTCTCATCTTCCAGCGCGCCGAGGCGGACGCCTACAGGCGCTGGCACGACGAGCTATCGATCCGCTCGCGGAACGATCCCGATGCAGCCGATCGCACGCTCTCGGGCGGAAACCAGCAGAAGGTCGTGCTGGCGCGCTGGCTCGAGCGCGGGTCGCCGCTGCTCGTGATGGTCGAGCCGACTCGCGGCGTCGACGTCGGCGCGCGCGCCGAGCTGTACCAGTCGATGCGCGAGCTCGCGTCAAAGGGGGTCGGGATTCTGATCTCGACCTCCGACTACGAGGAGGTCGTCCAGGTGGCCGACCGCGCGCTCGTGATGGTCGCGCGGCCGCGTCGTCGCCGAGCTCGCGGGCGACGAGATCACGACAAATCGACTCCTCACACGAGGCCGCTGGGTGACCGTGAGCGACGACAACCCAGCTGGCGTCCCGGATCCGACCGAGCCCGCGGCGCCGCCGCCGTCGCTCGGCGAAACGGCATGGCGGGTACGCGTGAGTCGCGTCGTCAGCCGGGTGCCCGAGTCGGCGGCCCTCATCGTCGTTCTGATCGCACTGATCGTCTTCTTCTCGTTCAAGTCGCCGTACTTCTTCAACAGCGACAACTTCATCAATATCCTGATCGCCTCGACGATCGTCGGGATCGTCGCATGCCCAGCGACGCTGCTCCTGATCGCCGGCCAGTTCGACCTCTCTGTCGGCGGAGCGCACGGCGCTCGTGACAGCGATGTTCGCCGAGTCGTTCGTACACGGACGCCCGCTGATCGTCTCGATCCTCATCGCGCTCGGCGTGGGGTTGGCCATCGGAATGATCAATGGATTCCTCATCACCGTCGTGGGCGTCAACGCGCTGATCACGACCATCGGGACGATGGGCATCACGCGCGCCTTCGCCTTCATCGTCACGAACGGCAGCGATACAAGCTTCAATGGCTTCACGACGCTCGGGCTGTCGCGCCCGTTCGTGAACATCCCGTGGATGGTCTGGTTCTTCTTCGCGGCCGTGATCGCCACCTGGCTCACTCTGCGAGTCGACGACCTACGGTCGCTGCGCTGTACGCGATCGGCGCGAACCCAGCTGCAGCGCGGCTTGCCGGGATCCGAACCCGACGCGTGATCTTCCTGGCGTTCGTCCTCTCGGGACTCGCGGTCGGAGTCACCGGCATGCTGCTTGCGTCGCAGACGGGCCTGGGCTCGGGCAACGCGGCGACAGGCCTCGAGTTCTCGGCGATCACAGCGGTCGATCCTCGGCGGCGCGAGCCTCTCCGGCGGCCGCGGCACGTGCTCGGCACGATGCTCGGTGTGTTGATCATCGGCGTTGTCAACAACGGAATCGTGCTGCTGAACGTCGAGTCGTTCTGCCAGGATGTCGTCCGCGGGCTCCTTCTGATCATCGCAGTCGCGATCGACCAGCTCCGCCTCCGTCTGGTCGCCGAATGAGACGCGACCCGTTGATCCGATCGAGTCCGGAAACGATCCGAGTGGTCGCAGTGTCGAGGATACGGTGCCTACGGGCTGTGAAAGATGAGGGCTGATGACGACGATTGATCTCGAAGGACGGTTCTACAAGCTCTCGCCGCCGGGTCGCTTTGCGGGCCTGCAGCCGATCGATCTCCACGTCGACCTGACCCACGCGGCGCTTCTCGTGGTCGACGTGTACGGCCTCGGTTTCACGCCGGAGGAGGGCCCTGCGCGACACCACCCGAGCGCTGACGACGCCACCAGCGCGCCCTGGGAGGAGATTGCAGCGAATGCGATCGTGCCCGCGCTGCAGGCCGCCCGCCGGGCCGGAATTCCGGTGATCTACGCCCACAACAGCGGGCCGCAGATCGAGCTGAACCGATCCCAGATCGGCAAGACCCTCAACCGGTCGCTGGACTGCGACCTCGAGGAGCTCTTCCGCGAGCGTGGCGTCGATGACCGCGAATACCTCTCGGGCGATGAGAACCTGTTTCTCGAGACAAGCCAGGCGCTCGGGCCGAAGGAGGGCGACTACTTCGTCCGGAAGCATCAGTACAGCGGCTTCCGAGACACTCGCCTCGACACCCTCCTCCGGAACCTGAACATCAGCACGCTCTTCTGCGTGGGATTCGATGCCGGCACCTGCTTGAAGATGACGATGGTCGACGCCTTCGAGCTGAACTACGAGCTCATCCTGCTTCGCGACGCGACCGGCGCGATCGAGATTCCGGAGGATGTCGCGCGCGGCTACTCCTTCACGGAGCGGATCATCTGGTGGATGGAGGCACACGTCTGCACCTCGATCACATCGAGCCAGTTCGTGGCCGCGCTGACCGACGTCGTGCCAGCCGGTTCCGAACAGGAGCGCACGTGAAAATCACTCACTTCGATGTGTTTCCGGTTCACGCACACTGGCGGACCTGGGTCTTCGTGCGGCTCGGAACGGACGATGGCCTCACCGGTTGGGGTGAGGCAACGATGGTGTTCGGCGACTCGGCGGTCCTGGGCGCGTTGGAGGATCTCCGCGATTTCGTGATCGGGATCGATCCGATGCGGATCGAGGAGTTCTGGTCGACGCGCTTCTACCGGACGATCTTCCATGGCCCGTCCTTCTACTCGGCGGTGGCCGGCGTGGAGCACGCGCTCTGGGACATCGCCGGAAAGTCGCTCGGCGTGCCGGTGTACCAGCTGACAGGCGGCGCTGTGCGCGACAAGATCCGCCTCTACGCGAACACCTGGTTTCGTCGGTGCTCGAACGGCGGACGAGTACGCCGAGCGCGCGAGCGTTGTGACCGCGGCGGGCTGGGATGCCATTAAGTTCGACCCCCTTCCCGGTCGCTTCTTGCCGCCGAGCCGGCAGGAGCTTCGCTCCGCCGTCGACAAGGTCAGAGCAGTCCGGGAGGCGGTCGGGCCAGACGTCGACATCCTCATCGAATGCCATGGACGGCTGAGCCCCGAGAGCGCGATCAGCTTCGCGGACGCCATCGTCGAGTTTCGCCCGTTCTGGATCGAGGAACCGGTACCGGCTCACGACCCCCTCGCGATGCGCAAGGTCCGTGAGCACAGCGGCATTCCGGTTGCGACGGGCGAGCGCCTCGCGACCCGCTGGGGATTCCGCGAGATTCTCGAGCTCGACGCCGTCGACATCATCCAGCCTGACATGACTCAGTGTGGTGGGCTGCTCGAGTCGAAGCGCGTCTCCGACATTGCCGCGCTTCACGGTGTCCAGGTTGCGCCGCATTGTCCCGCGTGGCCCGATCGCAACTGCCGTTGGCGTCCATTGCGCGTTCAGCACGCCGAACTTCCTGATCCTCGAGTACCCGACCGACCTGGGTGTCGTGCACGTGGCGGCAGGACCTGGTCGAGACGCCGGAGAAGATCGAGGCAGGTCACATGGTCGCTCCGACCGCCCCTGGCCTGGGCGTGGAGCTCGTCGAGTCGGAGCTGATCAAGCATCGCCCGAGAAGCTGATCCGGGAGATCCCAGGCTACTTCGAGCCCGAATTCACCATCGTCTAGCCGATGGCGCCTGCGGTGCTCGTCACAGGTGGTCTCGGATTCATCGGCGCTCACGTCGTCCGCGAGTTGCTGCGGGAAGGAACTCCCGTGATCGTGATCGATCGGGAAGTGGTCGGGAACGCCGCCGACGAGGTGCTGAGCGTCGATCAGCGCGCATCGCTCCGCCGGGTTGCCGGAACCATTCCCGGTGTGCGAGCGTTGACGAGGCTTCTCCGCGAGCACATGGTCGAGACGGTGGTTCATCTCGCGTCGCCGCTGGCGACCGTGACCGAGGGAAATCCGAGGCTCGTGACGAACGAGATGATCGCGCCCCAGGTAGCCATCCTCGATGCCTGTCGTCTTGCAAAGGTGCGGCGGCTCGTCTGGGCAAGCTCGGTCGGCGTCTTCGGTCGACCGCAGGACTATCCCGGGCTGCCGATCTCCAACGACGCGCCGCACCTGCCTCTTACGATGTACGGCGCCGCGAAGTCCTTTCTCGAGCGTGTCTCGAGCCTGTATGGCGCGCGCCACGGTCTGGACACGCTCGGGCTCCGCTTTCCGCTGGTGTACGGGCCGAGTCGGCGGCGCGGGGGTGGCCAGTTCACCACGGAGATGATCGAAGGCGCTGCGCTCGGCAGGCGATGCGAGGTCGCGTACGCCGACACGAGGAACAGCTGGATGTATGTCACCGACGCGGCGCAGAGCGTGCTCCGCGCGATGCATGCCGATCGGCCCTCGTCTCGAGCATTTACGGTATGCGGACAGACGGCGACAACTCGCGAGGTCGCAGAGCTGCTACTCGAATGCTTTCCCGACGCGGAGCTCGAGCTGCTAGCCGGGTCGGGAGATCTGGTCGCCGACTACGACAGCGGGCCCGCCTTCGAGGAGCTCGGGTATCGACCCGCGGTGACACTTCGCGAGGGCGTCCTGGCCACTGCCAATGCTGCGCGACAACGCTCCGGACTCCCGGTGGTGGTGTGAATGCGCATCATAAGGATAGACATCGCCGCGGTCGCGGCCCCGTTCCCCGAACCGCTCCGGTTCGGTGCAACACCGATGACGACCAATACGGCGGTCGTCGCACACGTCGAGGAGGCCGGAGGCGCGATCGGCTTCGGCTACGTCCCGACGTTCGGTTTCGGGACGAACGCGTTGCGAAGCCACGCCGCGGACGACTTCGCACCCCGGCTCCTCGACGCCGAGCCGGGTGACACGAGCGAGGCAGTCGCGAGCATGGCACAGGCGGCGGCGATCTCGGGTCGCCTCGCCGGCACCGGGATGCAGGCTGTCGCGCTGCTCGAGATGGCGCTGCTCGATATCGAGAGCCAGGTCGCCGGTGTCCCGCTCCATCAGCTCTGGGGCCAGCAGGCAGGGCCGATACGGATCTACGCGAGCGGGGGCTGGCGCTACTTCGACATCGACGGGCTCAGGAATTTCGCTCGGCGCCGCGTCGACGCGGGGTTCGCTGCGCTGAAGATGCAGATCGGACTCAGCCCCCGCGAGGATGCCGCTCGGGTGCGGGCGGTGCGCGAGGTGATCGGGCCTGACGTCGATCTGATGGTGGATGCGAATCAGCAGCTGCCAGTGGATCTGGCGCGCGAATGGGTGGCTGTACTCGAGCAGTTCGCGCCGACCTGGGTCGAGGAGCCGCTTCCCGCCGCCTGCCACGAGTCGCTGGCGGCACTGCGCAGCCAGTCGGCGCTCCCGATCGCGGCGGGCGAGAGCGAGACCGAGGCGAACGAGCTCGCGGATCTTCTCGACCAGGACGCGGTGGACGTGATCCAGCCGGATGTCCATCGCGTCGGACTGAGCGTCGCCCGTGCGATCCGGGACGAGGCGGTCGGCAAGGCCATCGTGGCGCCGCACATGGCCCACGAGGTGAGCACGCATCTCCTGAGCGGTGTGCCGGGCAATGGCTGGCTCGAGTACTTCGACTGGTTCGAGGACTGGTGGGAAACGCCCGTGGTCCCGTCCGCCGGGAGGGTCACGCCGCCCGCCGGTCCCGGGCACGGGCTACGACTTCGCACGGGCTGGCTCGAGGCGCACCGTGTCTGACAATCGCCGCGGCTCCATGCGCGCGGCAGGAGAAGGGAGCGAGCAGTGACCTCGCCTGACGACCTGAGAGTCCGCCTTCCCGGCGTACTCGTCTTCGCCCCGACCCCGTTCGTCGAGGGAACGCTCGAGCTCGACCTGGCTGGCTTTCGCCGGAACATGGAGTTTCTCTTCGCCGGTGGCATCCGGGCCGTGGCTGTCGCCGGCTTCGTCGGTGAGTACTCGGCGCTCGACGCGTCGGAATACCGGGACGTGCTCCGCGTTGCACGAGAGGCCTTCGGGTCGGACGGTCTCGTCGTGGCCGGCGTCGGGTTCGGCACGGCCCTGGCGGCGAGGTACGCGGCCGCGGCCGAGGAGAACGGAGCAGACTGCGCGATGCTGCTGCCGCCGTATCTCGTGGAGCCGACGGAGGACGGAATGGTCGCCCATACCCGAGCCGTCGCCGAGGCGACGAAGCTCGGGGTGATGGTGCATTCGATGCCCGGTTTCTCGTTCTCGCCGAGGCTCGTCGAGCGGCTCGCCGACATCCCCGGCGTTGTCTCGTACAAGGACGAGCTCGGAGACGTGCGCGGTTTCGCGGAGATCGTGGATCACGTCGGGGACAGGCTCGTCTACGTGAACGGGCGGGCGGAGCCCCTGCAGGCCTACTACGCCGCCGCCGGCTCGACGGTGCTCGCGAGCGCGATCGGGAACTTCGATCCCGCGCTAGCGCTCGCGGCACACGCCGCAGCGTCCGACCTCGACTTCGCCCGGATGCGATCGACGCTCGCACCGAGGGCAGCGGCCTGGTACCGGCTGCGTGAGCGCAACCGCGGCTATCTGATCTCCGTCTCGAAGGCGTCGATGAACCTCGTGGGAATGGCCGGCGGCGCGGTGAGACCGCCGTTGTCGAACCTGCGGCCCGAGGTCGAGGAGGAGCTCCGCAGGCTCATGACCGAGACTGGCTACCTGGAGGGTGCGCGATGAAGATCAGTGGCGTCGAGCTCACGACGTTCGTCGAGCACGATGTGCCGGCGACGGCTCTCGTGCTGCGCAGCGACACCGGCCTATCCGGAGTCGGCGAGATTGCTGCGGAGAACGGTGGCGGCACCGAGCGTTCGAGTCCTTTCCTCACCGACTGGCTGATCGGCAGAGACCCGTTCGACGTCGAGGCGCTGCTGGCTGATGCGACGGCGATCGAGGACATCCGGCTCGTGTCCGCAGCGACGGCGGCGATGCTCGATCTCTCTGCGCAAGGCCTCAAGACGTCGATTCACCAGCTCCTGGGCGGCCGGGTCCGCGATCGCGTTCGCGCGTGCGCCGTCGACTGGACCGACGGTGCCGCGGGGCCGCAAGGGCTTGCCGAGGCCGCACGCCGGACGGTCGCGCTGGGCTTCACGATGCTTCGCGTGGAACCGTTCGCCGGCTCGGCGATCGAGCCGGCCGCGTATGTCGCGAGGGCGACGGACATCGTCCGAGCCGTGCGCGAGGCCGTTCCCGACGAGATCGATCTCGTCGTCGTGGGCGATCGACTGAACGTGTTCACCGCCCTGCAGTTCGGTGAGGCTCTTCGGTCGCTGGAGCCTCTGTGGATCGAAGATCCGGTGCCGGTGTCGCCGCTCGATCCCTTCCAGTACGTCTCGGCACGAGCCAACCTTCCCGTGGCGGCAGGCAGACGAGCGCATCCCGATGTGCTGCGGGGCCTCGTGACCTCGAACCTCGTCGATCATCTGGTGATCGATGTCGGCCGGGTGGGTGGTCTCATCGCGGCCCGGCGCATCTCGGCTCTGGCCGAGGTGCATCACATCGGCATCATTCCGACCAGCTCCGGCAGCTCGATCTCACTGAGCATCGCCCTCCAGCTCGCCGCCGTGACGACGAATCTCTCGGTGGTCGAGGTACGGCCGGGTCTCGCGCCCCTCGACCGCGGCATGCTGTCAGTCGATCATCGGTCGGAGATCGCCATCCTCCCGGCTGTCGCTGGGGTGACCTCGTGAGCGCAGCGAAATCGGCACGCCGGCAATTGCTGGAAGCCAACGTGCGCAGGTACTTCGACGGCTGCAACGAGGGCGACCACGAGAAGATGGCCAGCGTGTTCGCTCCGTCCATCGTCCACTACTTCCCGCCGGGAATGTTCGGGCCGCGTGTGGGCAGCCGGTCCATCGCCGATCTCTGGCGTGGGACGATTCGCCAGAACGGGTCGCGCTGGACCATCGACCGGATGGTCTCCGACGAGCAGGAGGTGGTGATCGAGTGGACCCACTTTCAGCCGAAGGCCGATGCATACATTCGCGGGGCGGAGTGGTACGAGTTCGATGAAGAGGGGCTGATCACCGTCATCAAGGCCTACTACGCGTCACCTCGCGATAGGAGCCTCGCGGCGAACGAGCTCGACGGCTACGCGTATGCAGAGCTCGGGTATCCCATGACGGCACCGGATCAGGCGCCGAGCCTGGACGATGGCGACGAGTAACCCGCCACGGCGTGCCTCAGGAGTCATCGATGGGCACGCCCATGTGTGGACACTCGACACCGCAACGTATCCGTGGCAGCCGACGTTCGGCTTCGTTCCCGGCGAGGCCGCGCTACCCGACTCGCTGCTGGCGGCCATGGACGAGCACGGGGTCGCGCGCGCGATCCTCGTGCAGCCATCGGCGTACGGGCCGGATCACCGGTTCCTGCTCGACACCGTCCAGCGTCACCCCGACCGCTTCCTGCCTGTCGGGCTGGTCGATCCAGCCGAGTCGGCCGACGTCGCCCTCGCCGCCTCGCTCGCGCGCGACGGCTGTGTCGGCATGCGCGTCAACCTGTCGCTCGATCTGCGGCATGCGTCCGAGCAGGCGGACGCGCGCGGCTGGCAGGCGCTCATGGCGCTCGGCCTTCCGATCTGTCTTCGCGCGACGCCCGGCCATCATGAGCTCGTCACGCGGATCCTCGCGCGCCACCGTGACCTCCCCATCGTCATCGACCATCTGGGGCTGCCCGAGCCTGACCGACATGCCGCCGCGATCGAACGGTTCGGCGACCTGGCCCGGTTCGAGCATTGCTACCTCAAGGTCGCGGGTCTGGCTCGCCTTTCGGTCGCGAGTCCTCCGTATCGCGACGTGTGGCCACTCATCGAGGCAGCGCTCAGGGTGTTCGGAGCCTCACGACTACTATGGGGCTCGGACTTTCCGGCCACCGACCCCGGCATCGGCTACCTGGCCCCGATCCGGGCGATGGAGTGCATGTCTTTCATCCGTGAGACCGACCGCGAGCAGATGATGGCGGGCACGGCCCGCGAGCTCTGGTGGCCGTGATCGCCGAGCCGGACCAGACGGCCCTCAGCGAGGGCGGCTCGAACGACGGGGTGTTCTCGCGACAGAGGGCGCGGATCCCTGGCGATGCGAGCCGGCGGTTCGTCGATGTCATAGCGAGCGGCGGGAGCGGCCGCAAGAGCGACGCGCGCACGCTGCTCAACTCGATCCTGCTCGATGCGGGTGAGCTGCTCGGGGCGTCACGCGTTGCGATCACGTTGTACGACGCGAGCGATCGCACGGTCGAGATCCTCGACATCGGCGCGCCCGCCTTCCCCGGAAGGGTCGTCGGCCTCGGCGAGGGAGTGGCGGGTCGTGTGATCGAGTCCGGCCTGCCACTGGTCATCGAGGACTACGAGACCTGGCCCGGCAAGATCTCTGGCGAGATAGTCGGGCCGCCCGTCGTCTCCGTGCTCGCCGTACCGCTTCGCAACGGTTCGACGACGATCGGTGCCATGACGGCGCACTCGACGACGCGCCGCTTCACGAATGACGACGCGCACGTGTTGGACGTCTTTGCGGATGTCGCCATGCTGGCGCTGAGTCACTTCAGCCTGCACGAGGAACTGCGGACGATGAACAGCCGCCTCGGCAGAAGGGTCCGCGAACGGACTCGGGCGTTGCAGCGATCGACCGAGGAGATCTCGCGGAAGAACGAGCAACTCGAGGAGCTCATCGTCGGTATCGGACGCGCGCAGAACGAGGAGCGTCGGCGGATAGCGCAGGACATCCATGACAGCGTCATGCAGACCCTTACCGGGGCCATCTACGAGCTCAAGGCCGCGGAGACGTCCTTACCGGGCTCGGCCTCCGTCGCGCCGAGACTGGGCACCGTGCGTGATCTGCTCCACCAGCTGGAAGCCGAGCTGCGCAGTGTGATCCAGGACCTGCAACCAGTCGAGCTCGAGCGAGGTGGCCTCGTTCAGGCGATCGACAACGAGGTCCGGCATCTCCAGTCACGGTACGGAATCCGCTGTCGCCTCCGGACGATCGGCCGACAGGGGACGATTCCCCAGGGAGTGGAGGTCGCTGCCTTGCGCATCGTCAAGGAGGCGCTCGGCAACGTCCAACGACATGCGTCTGCGACCCTCGCCGACGTCGAGCTCAGATTCCTGAAGAGCGAGATTCGAATTCTCGTCCGCGACTATGGCGACGGCTTCGACCTCGAGCAGGAAAGCGATCTCCGTCCACATCTGGGCATCAGCGGGATGCGGCGTCGAGCGGAGGTGGCCGGCGGCGTGTTCACACTGGAGTCCACACCGGGTCGCGGAACCGCCGTCATCGCGAGTCTCCCGATCGGCCCGCCCGCGTGACCGAGCCGATTCGCATCCTCCTGGCGGATGATCACGCCGTTGTCCGTCAGGGCATCCGCAGGCTGCTCGAGCAGCAGTCGGACCTACTGGTCGTCGAGGAGGTGTCCTCGGCGAACGAGGTTCTCGCAGCCGTCGCGTCGTGCGATCCGGACGTGGCACTCATCGATATCCGTTTGTCGGATACGGACGCAACCAGCGGCATCGACATCGCACGCCGATTGAAGCGAGCGGGGTCCCGGCCGCGCATCGCCGTCATTACCGCGTTCGACGACGAGCGGTACGTTTTCGACGCGATGCATGCGGGTGTCGATGCATACATCCTGAAGACCGTCTCCGAGGACGTGCTGGCTGACGCGATCCGCGCCATTCATTCCGGCGAGCGATTCGTCTCGGGGCCGATTCTCGGAACCGTGCTCAGCCAGTTCGGAGACCTCGCGCGCTGGCGCGTCCAGCACGAGTCCGGCCTGTCTGACGAGGATCTCTGTGTCCTGCGCATGCTCGCCGACGGCGCGACGACCGCCGAGATCAGCGCGACGCTCTTCTGCAGCGAGCCAACCTCGAAGAGAAGGCTCCGCGCGATCTTCGAGAAGTTGCACGTGGCCACGCGGACGCAGGCCGTGGTCGAGGCGATGCGCCGCGGCCTGATCTGAGCGCGACTCCCACTCCGACGCAGACTTCGCTACTCGCCGCGAAGCTTGCTGTAGAGCACGAGATCGTGCCATGCCCCGGCGCGCCACTGGGCGCGTCGGAGGATGCCCTCGCGGGTGAATCCGGCGCGTTCCAGCGCGCGCTGCTCGCCGGTGTTCTCGACGTCGGTCGACGCCTCGACGCGCTCGACCGTGTACGTGTCGAACAGGTACCGCGCCAGCAGTGACTGCGCTTCCGCGCCGTAACCTCGCCGTCTGGAGGCGGGGTCGATGACGACACCGATGTTGTAAGCAAGGCTCGATGGGGGAGGCCCGTAGGACACCGCGCGGTACGACACGCCGCCCACCGGCGCTCCCGACTTGTCGACGACGACCAGTCGCCCGTGCTCGTCGCTCAGGAGGCCGTCAACCTCGAAGTGCCGACGGATGTCGCCCGTGCCTTTCAGCATGAACGTGCCGAAGGGGCCGTGGTACGCCGCGTCGTTGGCGACGCGTTCGAGGTCATGCACATCCTCCGCCTGGAGTGGCCGCAGCTCGACGAGCGCGCCCGAGATCATGTGCTCGCTCCGATGGTCCTCGGTCCAATCGCCCACGCAGACAAGGTATCGCGTCGTCGTGGGGACCGTCGATCGACGCTCAACTCCACAGCCAGCCTGCCGATGCTTCCGCAAATGCGAGGAATGGAGCGGGCGTGAACGTTCGGCTGACGGGTCTTTGCGCCAGGTCGATTTCTCGGTGCCTCGCGGTGGCCGGCGCGGCCATCGCACTCGGCGCCAGTCCGGCCCTGGCATCCACGCACGTGTGGCAGGGACCAGCGAGCGGCGGCCTGTGGTCCAACGGTGCGAACTGGACCAATGGCCTGCCGACCACGGGCGAGTCGGGCGGAACGATCGTCCAGTTCAACGGCTCGACCTCGACGACGATGAACATCGCCGGCCTGACGGTCGACCAGATCCACTTCACCGGCACCGCCAACACGATCCTGGCCTCCGGCAGCACCGCGCTCGGGGTCAGCGGGTCAGTGCTGCTCAACAACATCCTCGACGACGTTGGCGGGAACACGGTCGCGGCGCCGCTCACGCTTTCCGGCTCCGTCGTGTTCGCGAGTGTGGCAACCGGGACGCTGACGTTGTCGGGCTCGATCGGTGGGAGCGACGGATTCCACGTCAATGGCAGCGGCGCGGGCGGCGTGACGCTCAGCGGGACCAGCAACACCTACACCGGCACGACGACCGTGGCGGCGGGGACGCTGAGCCTGAACTCCAGCGGCTTCAACACGGCCGTCACCGACCCCACGATCGTCGTCGGGCTCTCGGGCGGCAGCGCCGCGACCCTCAAGCTGCTGCAGTCACTCGAGATCGCCGACTCCACCGATGTCCAGATCGCGAACAGCGGCACCTTCGACGCGAACTCCTTCACCGAGAGCGTCCATGGTCTCGCGATGACTGACGGCACGGTCGCGATCGGGACCGGCAGTCTCTCCGTCACAGGCCCGCTCAGCATGACCGGCGGGTCGATCACGGGGACGAGCCCTGGCTTCCTGCGCCTGTTCAACGACGTGTCGGCCACGTCGTCAGCCACCGCCACTGCCACGATCTCCGCGCCCGTGGCCCTCGACGGTGCCCGCACCTTCACGGTCGCCGACGGCCCGCAGGCGGTCGACCTGAGCGTCGCCAACAGCATCGGCGACGGCGTGTCCGCGTCATCTCTGACGAAGGCCGGGGCCGGCGCGATGTCGATCACCGGCAGCACCGGCAACACCTACACCGGCGACACGGTGGTGCAGGCCGGCATCCTCGCGACGGCGCACGCTCTCGGCGTCGGCATTCCCGCAAACGTCACGATCGGAACCGGGGCGGGTGGCCCGGCGAGCGCGACGCTCCGCCTGGATCAGAGCAGCGAGCTGTCCCCCACCGCCAACGTCACGGTGCAGCAGGACGGGCTGCTCAACCTCAACTCGTTCACGCAGACTGTCGGCGCGCTCACCGTGCATGGCGGTGACGTGACGATCGGCGGCGGAGCCCTCACCGCCGCAGGCGCGGTCGGGATGACCGGCGGCAGCATCGACAGCACCCCGACCGGCAGGCTCCTCCTGGGCTCGGATCTGACCGCGACCTCGTCCGCGCAGGGATCGGCGACGATCTCTGCGCATGCCGTGCTCACGGGCGACCGGACGTTCACGGTGACGCCGGGAACCGCCCCCGAGCTCACGCTCAGTGGCGTCGTCGGCGAGCAGGGCGGGGCCCGCGCCCTGACCAAGGCCGGCAGCGGGACGCTGCTGTCGACCGCAGACCACACCTACACCGGCCTCACGACGGTCGCCGCCGGCCGCTTCGTCATCCGCGGGCAGCAGCCGGGACCCTTCGCCGTCGGTGCCGGTGCGACGCTCGCCGGCAACGGTGCGGTAGGCGCCACGACGGTGACCGGCATGCTCGCACCCGAGCACGGCTTGCGGACGGGCGCGCTCTCGTTCGGCGCGGGCGGCCAGCTCGTCGTCGGCCTCACATCGCCGGACCCCGCCCTGGCGCCGACCACGACCGTCACCGGCGCGGTGACGATCGATCCCGCCGCGATCCTGACCGCGACCGTCGCCCCGGGGTTGACGCTGCCCGGCGGACGAGCGCTGCCGCTGATCACGAACGACGGCGCGGACGCGATCACGGGAGTCTTCACCGCCGCACCGCTGAGCACACCCGAAGGCATTCCGCTCGTTCCGACCTACAACGCCGTCGACGGCAACGACCTCGCACTGACGGCCAGCAACGTCGCGCCGATCGTCGGCACCATCGGCGTCTCGCCGACCACCGCTGCGGTCGGCCAGGCGTTCGCGTTGACCGTGGGATCGAGCGATCGGAACAACGACACTCTGACCACCACGTGGGACTTCGGCGATGGCGCGCACGGCACCGGGGCTTCGACGTCACACGTCTACGCGACTGCGGGCATCTTCCACGTCGTCGCGACCGTCTCCGACGGCACGGCCCAGACAACGACGACCACGGACATCACCGTCACGCCGCCCGCCGGTAGCGGCCTGACCGGCAGCGGCCGTGTCACGGCGACCGGCTTCGGCGCGACGTTCACCCTGACGGCACCGCGCGCCTGCGTCCGGCCCGGCGCGACGTTCACAGCGACGCTGGTCGTGACGCGCATCAAGGGCAAGAGGTACCTGATTGCGACGGTCAACAGAGCCGTGTTCTCGGCCGGGGGCAAGAAGACGAAGACCGATCGCTCGGCTCCGTTTCGCGTCTCGCTCACGCTCCCGGTGGCGACGCCCGCCGGCGCGCTCGGCAAGGCGACCGTCAGCGCCTATCTCAAGCTCCGCAGCGGGGCTCGCGCGACCAAGACCCTGAAGCTCGGGGTACGGGCCTGCGGGTAGCGGTCACGGGCCCCGAGCGTCGAGCACGCGTTCGACCTCGTCGACGAGCCTAGCGAGCTCCGTCCGGCTCGCTCCTGTAGATCGTGACCCCGCTCTCGAGGATCGATTGCAGGAAGGGCGAGCGCTGCTCTCCGGCATTCTCGGCATCCTCTGGCGTGCACAGGACGACGTCGATCGGCGGAAAGCTCGTGGCAACGAGCTGGCGGGCTCGACGGGCGACAGGTCCTGGCTCGCCTGCGGCGTTCGTGATGACGAGAAGATCGACGTCACTCCCCGGTCGCTCACAGCCCTTGGCGTACGAGCCGAAGAGAATGATCCGGGTGGGCGCGAGGGCTCGCACCAGCCGCTCGATCGGCGTGCGAAGAAAGGCCGGTGCGGCGGTGACAGTCATCTCAGGCAACACTGAAGGCCACCAGCAGAAGGACGTCGCCGATTTCGGCTTCCGTGAGCGAGTGGAAGTCGCCCGCGTTGGCCGTGCGCAGCTTGAACGACCAGGTTCCGGGCGAGCCGGGGGGAGGTGCGATGTCGCAGGAAACGACGTTCGGCTCGGTGACCCCGGCGACAGGCGCCATCGCGATGTTCCCCGCCTGTAGCGGTCCCTGGGGCTGCAGGACGAAGCTGCCCGGAAGCGTGGACGTCGCGAGCACGGTGAGGTGGCTGATCGTAATCGTCTTGCCCCGGGCCCAGTTCGGGAACTTGCCGGGAGACACGGTCACGGTGAGCGTCTGGTCCGCGCCGCCCGTAGGGGAGGCGAGGAAGCTCTCCCACGCGGTCGGGAAGGCGTTGCTGGCGCTGAGTACGAGTGCGCCCGCCGTGGGTGCGTTGGCCGCGTTGTCGGCCTGCACAGCCTGCGTGAACGTGTCACCGCCGTCGAGCGCCGTGTAGTAGAGATGCAGCACGACGTCCGCGACCGTGCTGAGGTCGATCTCGTTGGTGGCGGCCGGCAGCTCGAGGTGCCAGGAGCTGATCGCGCCCGCCCCCTCGAAGGGGAGGTAGCGCGGATCGCCCAGATTGTCGTTGATGGCCGTGAGGAACAGTCCCGGGTCGTCCTGCCCGCTACCGAGCACGATCTTCTGTGGCACCGCGCCGAACTCATCGACGAAGCGACTGTCCGCGGCGCCCTGTCTTCGGTACGCCACCCCCAGGTCGGTGCTGATACGGACGCTGTTGTCCTTCATGGTCAGCGTGCACTTGACGTTGTCGAAGCGGTCGGGATTCGGGTAGACGACCGAGACGCTCACGCGCTGCAGGCGCCGCTGGTAGTGACCGGGATAGTCACCGTCGAACAGGCTTTCAGGTAGGTCGAAGTCGCATGCCCCGTGTTCGATCAACGTGAGCAGGGCCTTGGGATCGAGTGCGGCCAGCGACACGTAGCGGCTGATCTCGAGCCGCCGGGCGTTCTGCTCGAGGTAGGAGGCTTGCATACGCCTCAGGTCCTGAACCAGTGACTCCCCGGCCTGGAGCCCCTTCTTGAGGCTGTCCCAGTAGCCGAACTGCACGAACGAGCTGCCGGTGAGCCCGAGCTCGTAGCGGTAGCAGCGCTCCGCCTGCTGGCAGAGCTTGTACGCCATCCGGTAGCTCTGGAAGTACGTCGCGGAGAGCTTGCCGATCATCCAGTCGTACAGATCCTCGCTCGCGAACATGCCGGTGAGGAAGTCGATCTGGTGCTGGAGGCGGTCGAGCTGATTCTCGTGGTTGGCCAGCTGCTGGACGGCGATCTGGTGGCGGATCTGCGAGGCGACGATCTGGGCCTCGACCTGGCTGACCTGAATCTGCGCTTCCTTGTCCTTCTCCGCGTTCTGGTCGGACCGCTCCTGGAAATCGCCGGCCATCTTGGTCGCGTCGCTGCCCTTGTCGAGCGCGATCGCGATCGCCTTGCCGGCGTCGGACCCACGCTGGGCGGCGGCGCTGATGTTGGTGCCTCCGTCCGTTCCCGTGGTCGTCGGGGTGCCACCGAAGCCGGCCACACCCAGAGCGAAGTCGGGCACGAGCGAGAGGCCGCTGGCGAGCATGTAGCCGATCGACACGGCCAGGTTGTAGGCGGCGAGCGTGCCTTTCAGCGAGAGCGCGACCGCCTCGTACGGATTCGCCCATGGTCGATTGTGCGCGAAGTCCTGTTGCGCCTGGGCGAGTGCCAGCGCCTGATCGAGCGCCGCGAGATCTTGCGCCGCGGCGTCGATCTGGGCCTGGAGGACGAGGCCGTTCTCCGTCTCGATCTGCTGTTGCTGCCCGGCGAGGAGCTGCGCGAGCGCGGACGCGTCCTTCTGTTGCAGCGCGGCGAGCAAGGCGGCGCCGTACGTGGTGACCGCGTTGCAGAAATCGAGCGCCTGCGCGTAGAGGGTCGCGAACCTGTAGCCGGGCCGGACGGTACCGAGGTCGCTGAGCACGCTCCCCAGGTCGACGCCGGCAGCCTGCGCCGCGACCAGCAACCCGGGGTCGATCGGCGCATCGAAGAGCGCCAGATCGAGGGCTCCACCGGCGATGTTCTGGCAATGACGGAGCTTGAACAGTCGGTCGGCAACCGTGTCCCAGTATCCGAGCAACTGCTCGTTCGGGGGCACCTTGAAGTAGAAGGTCTGCGGCTGTGGCAGCGGGGGGCCGCCGTTGCCGGAACTCCCACCACCGCCGGCCGCGATGTAGTTCTCGATGTCCACCATCGCGTTGGCGAACGCATCGAGTTGCGGTGCGAGGTCGTCGTAAGAGGCGTCCGCGTGTTGCGGCGGCGTAACGGCCTCCGGTCGCGGGCCGAGGATCTCTCCCGCCTGCACGTAGAGAAGGGTCGCCTCGTTCAGCGCCTCGCGGGAGTCGGTGCTGAACAGGTTGTCGCCCCACGCGATCAGGTTGTCGAGGTAGGACATGACCGCGCGCTTCATGTACGCCACGGGCCGCTGGTCGGCGAGCAGGAAGGGGTTGAATGGATCGCGGCGCCAGCTCGTCACCTCGGCCACCGCGTTCGGGTCATGCTGGTTGACCAGGGTCAGCAGGTTGGTGACCTGCTGGCTGAGGATCGCGGGCGACGTCAGGCTCCCGAGCGGCTGGGTGATCCAGAAGCGCTGGGGCACGGGCTCCGGGCCCTGCCGGGTCGGGTTGAAGATGTACTGGAACCAGGTCACGGCGTCCTCGAACCGCTGGTTCTGGCTCAGCTGCTCGGCGATGAACAGGGGGGCGTGGTAGAAGAGCTCCCAGTTGTAGACGCTGTACGCGGCGTCCCGGGAGAAGTCGAGGATCTCGTCGTTCTCACCCCACGACACGCCCGGGGTCACGGGCTGGTAGGTGCCGCTGAAGCTGAACACATCGGCACCGGTCGGGTCGATCGAGTCCGGGGCGGTCTGCAGGTTACGCTCGTAGAGCGCGTCGAACCCACCGGCTCCGAGCTGATGCCAGAGCAGTCGCGTGTACGGGTGGTAGAAGCGGTGGAACTGGTAACGCACCTCGAACGGAGCCGAGCTCGGATCCGATGGAGCCACGGGGAGCCACGCGCTCCCCCACTGGTAGTAGCGGCTCCCCTCGACGTAGTAGCAGCGGCGGGTGTCCTGGTAGAAGAAATACGAGCCCGGATCGAACGACAGGTCCGCGACGTCCCCGACCACCCGGAACGGGACGCGCGCCGTCTGCAGGAGCGCCCCGACGTTCTGCTCGAGCGCCCCGAGCGAGGTGAAGGCGAGCGGCAGCGTCGACGCGCTCGAGGCCAGGGTGGTCAGGCTGCCCGCCTTGGGGACGAGTCCAGGCTCGCCCTGGAGGTCGGGATCTGCCTGCGTGTCGGGTAGCGGGAGGAGCCGGTCGGCGTCCGGGCCGTACGTCGTGTAGGCATGGTCGAG
The DNA here is from genome assembly GCA_963717155.1 of uncultured Actinomycetes bacterium. GTDB lineage: Bacteria > Actinomycetota > Thermoleophilia > Gaiellales > JALYLC01. Next base: position 3,430,198 of record OY970326.1, on the reverse strand, counting down.
GAGTCCGCTCTCGGATCCGTTGACGATGACAGGCAGGTTGCGGAGCTCGAGGTCGCTGAAGCGCCCGTCGAAGGTAGCCCGGCCGACGTGGACGCCCGAGAACGGGCGGTCCTCGATCGGCAGCCAGAACCCGAAGAAGTCGATCGGGATGTAACCGCCGAGGCGGAAGACATCGATGAAGATCGACGCGCCGAAGCCGGCGACGGGCGCGGGTGTCTGCACCTTGAGCGAGTAGAGGGCTTCCACTGCCCCGTTGTGGCTCACCGTCTCGGTGCTCAGCAGCGGGATGTCGAACAGATGGCCCTTGGCCTTCTGCATGGGAGCCCAGCCGTCGTTGCCGTGGATGGTGAAGCTCAGGCCGATCGAGACGTAGCGCGCCACCTCCTGCGACGGGGCCGAAGGGGAGGCTTCCGCGGGCGGCAGGCTCTGGTGCGGCTCGTTCGCGACCACGACGTCGAGCCAGAACAGGCACAGCCTGTTGCGGTACACCGCTGGGACGGCGTGATGTGCCTTGATGTCGAGCTGGATCTGCTCCCAGCCCGACCAGGCGCGGTCCTGGAACGTGCGGTGGTAGTACCTGGGCGGGTCCACGACCGTACGGCCGATCACGTGGATCGCGCCCGTTCTCGGGTCCGTGCACGTGCCGGTCACGTCGAGGTGGGCCAGCTCGTCGAGCCGCTCGATGTAGCTCTCGGCCACGGTCTCGAGGTTCTCGACCGTGCTGTCGCTCTGACGCAGCTCCTGTTCGAGCTTGCCGAAGATCTCGGTTCGGTTCGGGCGCTGGGATTCGATCAGCCAGTTCTCCGGGTACAGAAAGACCTCGCGGTTGGCCTCCCAGATCCGGTAGCGCTTCATCCACTGCCACTGCGTCCACGTGTCATCTCGCGTGAGGTCGACGGTCACTCCGCTCGACTCCTCGAGTCCCATCAGGCAGCGCTCGACGAACAGCTGTACGGCGGCGTAGGCCTGCACGACCCGGGTCGTGACCTCGCACGAGCTCATCTGCACATCGATGAGGAAGGCGTCGAAGAGCGCATCGGCGTCCGGGTAGATGAGCTGCAGCGCGCCGTCGCGCTGGGCGATGAGGTACGCCTGCAGGGCCGCTGACCGCCGCTCGCGGATCGGATCCAGGATCTTGGGCGCGAGCGCGAGCCAGTCGTCGTGTGAGTACCGGGCTTCGAGCGCGCCGCGCGCCGAGGTCGCCGCGGCGTCGCCGGGGTCCGGAACCCCCCAGGCCACGAGCTGAGCTCCGCTCGCGCCGGAGGCACCGAGCAAGGCTTCCAGGGTGCGCAGGCTGTCGTACGTCGCGGGCTTCGTGTAGTCGGCAGGGAACGCGCTGCCGATCGCGCCTGCCAGCGCGGCGATATCGACGGTCTGCCATCCCGCGATGGCGGCGAGGGCTGCCTGGGCAGCAGCCTCGCCGGCGATCGTCCCGTCCGAGACGCCGGCGATCAGGCCATAGAGGTCGGGAACTGCCGCCGGAGGCGGCGCAGTGCCGAGCGCGCGCTCGAGCTTCACGATGAGAGAGGTCGCCAGCAGTGCCTCGAGAGGCTGTGGCGGCTGGGCGCCGATGACCGGAAGCTGGGTCAGGTCGAGCCCACCGTACGCAGCCTGATGGCTGAGGAGCCAGTCCAGATCGGCCCTGACAAGGTGAAGCGCCTTGACCACGGTCCCGACCTTGTCCAGCAGGTCGACGGCCGTGTACTGGTCCGGGAAGTTGGCGCGTGTCGCCGGCAGGTACGCGCCGCCCGGCTTGTCGATCAGGTGCGGGTCGGTGAGCACCGCGAGGAGTGAGCGAGTGGTCGCAGGAAGCTCGAGCCGCGCCACGAGGAGCGCGGCGACGTCCGGCTGGAGGCCGAGGCTCGGCGCGAGGGTAGCGATCACGCGCGTCTGAGTGAGGAACGTGGCGAGCGGGGTCAGGAGCTCGCCCGCGCGCTGGTCGACCGCGGCCTGTCGCTGAGCCGGCGTGAGGCCTCCGGGAAGCGGGGCGAGCTCGGCTTCGGCGGTGACCGGGTCGATGAAGCTGCCGAAGTTGGCCGCAATGAAGGTGTTGCGCGCGGCCGGCGTGTCCGTGAACGTGTCGTCGACGATCGAGACGGCCGTGGCGAGGAGCGCGACATCGGTCAGCGGCGGGATCTGGGCGAGCTCTCGCTGCAGGATGGTCAGGGGTGCATCTGCGCTCGTGAAGATCTCGTCGTGGGTCTGCTGGATGGCTGCGCGGATCGCGGGGATGACGACGTCGGTGATCTGCTCGTCGGCGATTCCCACGGTGGTCGCCGCCGTTGTGAGGACGTAGACGAGCGCATCGGCGCTGAATCCCGATTGCCGGCTTCGCTGAACCTCTTCGATGAACGCCAGCGTCGCCGCGGGATCGGCGAGCGCGGCGGTGAGCGTTCCGGTGCTCGTGAGCGGAAGCAGACGCAGCAGCCCGGTGAGCGAGGCGCCGACGGCGCGGGCCAGGGTGATGACCCGGTAGATCTGGCTCAGGTTGGCCAGCGTGAGCTGCCCATCGGTGATGGGGACAGCGAAAAGCGTCGTCGCGTCGTCACTCGAGAGCTGGAGCGCCGACTGGATCGCGGGGAGGTGATCGCTCAGGTTGGGGTCGGCAATCGCTCCGCCCGAGGCCAGCTCCACGAGGTCGGGGTCGGCGGGAACCGCCGGGTCGAGGAACAGGCGCTGGTACAGCGAGGTCGTCCGGGTCCCGTCCGGCGCGCGGTGTCCGCTCGCGCTTGCGTCGAGGTCACCGTAGAAGGCGAGCTGCTCGTCGACCGCGAGTCCGGTCAACGCGGTGAGGCGAAGGAACGTGGAGATGGCGACGAGTCCGGCGATGTCGAGCGTGCCGTTGGCGACCGCGGGCGAGACGAGCAACTGATCGAGCTCCCACATCTGCAACGGGGCGTGACGCCACATGCGCAGGAAGCGGTGAGCCCGATCGAGGAGACCGGCGTCCAGGGGTGCTGGGGAGAGGGACTGGATGCTCAGATCGCACGTGTCGCTCAGGCCCTGCAGGTTCAGTCCGCCGCCGCCGTCACGAACCCACACGACCTCGAGCAGCTCGAGGAGCTGTTCGTACGTGATCGACGCGGCTCGCAGGAAGGCCTCGACGGGCACGAGGTCAGTGCTCGGCGTCGCCGTGTCCCATGCCTGTGCCGCAGGCACGAAATCCGGCGTCGTGATCAGGTCCTGCTCGTGGGGATCGATGGCAAAGCGCTCGGCGGCCACGCTTGCCTGGCTGGACAGCGAAGGCCCGTTCAACGCGAGCAGCGACTCCCTGAGCTGCCACAATGTCACGCCTGATTGCGCGAGGAAGCCGCGCAGCTCGTCCAGCGGCTTGTCGTAGGGGAGCGTGTGCGGGTAGCTGGCCGTTCTCAGGGTGTCGTAGGCACCCTCATTCACGTACTCGGGACCGGCGCGGAGCTCGGCCGCAGTCTGTGTCGCCTGCTTCCACACCGGAGTGGCGGGCGGACTGACCGCGTCCTCGAGCAGCTCGTTCACGAGATCGATGTACGGAAGCGGCGTCTCGCTGTTGGGGCAGTTGAGGAGCAGGTGGCCGAGGTCCGGGCGACGAGCGAACAGGGCATCGAGCGCGGTCGGGAACGGGCCGGTGAGCTGGTGGTTGCGCAGCCACAGGAGGAGGTCGCACAGGTACGCGGCCGGGCTGAGCACCGACGTGCAGTCTTCGATGGCGCAGTAGTCCTGTGACCCGAACAGCGTGGCCAGTGACTGGTCGCGCTGGATCGCCTGCTTCGTGGGGTCGTCGAGCGCCGAGCTGGCACCGACTGCGGTCGGCCACACCCCGATGAAGTCCCGGTTGAGCTGCAGCATGGCCGACACGACGCTCGCGTAGCGATGTGCCGCTGTGTGGAAGATGCGGTTGGCCTCGACCTTCGTCAGGCCGGCCGCGAGGGCCTGGGTGAAGAACTGCTGTGAGCCCCGGGCGGCGATCTGCGTGGCCGAGTCCAGACCGGCAGCAAGCAGCGCCTGTGCGGGATCGACGTCGGGGGTGATGCGCAGGACGCGCTGAAGGCGCTTGACGTTGGCGATCACCGCGGCCGTGTCCTGCGGTGGGATTCCTTCGAGCGCCTTGTCGCCATTCTCGGCCAGGAAGGTGGCGACCGTGGTCTTGACCAGGTCGAGTGACGGACTGTTGGCGAAGAAGCGAGTGAGCGTCGACTGCTGCGGCTCGGGGACGAGGTTCGCGGTTGCGATGCGGGCGGTGAGCGCCGCGGTGGGGTAGGCGCGTGTGACCCGGGTGTAGACGACGCGGGCGTACACCTCGGCAGCAGTCGCGTCACCTGCGGGCTCGATGCTGGGCGGCGGGCCTGCCTGGGTGACGAGCTGCGTCCAGTCGTCGAGTGAGATCCGGGCGAGATCGGCGAGCGCGGTGTACTGACCGTTGTCGAAACGCGCGAGAAGCGTCTGCACGAGGGGAACGTGGTTCTTGACGAAGGCGCCGAGCTCGAGCGTGCGCTGGACCGACGACGCCTCCGCGGCCGTGAGTCCATGCTCGCCGGAGGCGAGGCTGCGCCAGAAGTTACGCATCGACTGCGTGTTGCCGGCAAGGGCCTGCGCGAACTGGTCGTGCTTGGCCTCGGCCAGACCGGAGAGGGTCAACAGCTCCTGCAGGGTCGTCTTGCCCACGAGGTAGGGCTGCTGGAGTAGATCGGCCGTGTGGTGGGATTGCAGGGCCGCGACGATGTCAGGGATCGACTTCTCGAGCTCGGGCTCGATGAGGGTGCCGGCGATCGCGCTCTCGAGCGCCTGGGTCTGCGTGGCAGCCGAGAGCGCGAAGATCCACGACGCGATCCGCTGGCACAGCGGATCGATGAGCTTGAAGCCGTCGGTGGCGTCGAGGAGCGGGTCCGGCAGCGCGGCCGGGATGTGCTGTCGCAGGAACGCATAGAAGGCAGCGGTGGGAATGTCGTAGCTCGCCGACAGGCGAGCTGCGATGACGACGCGCGCGACCTCCTCCTTCGACCGGCCGATCTCCTGCGAGAGGAAGGAGATGTCCTGATGCTTGTCCGATTCGACGACCTCGGTGAGCGGAAGGCGCCCGAGCTGGAGCTCGATCGCGCGCCGGAGGACGCCAAACTCGGACGCATCGCGCGGTGGCTGCTGGAGGTCGACGATGAGATCCGCCTGCGCCTCGAGCACCGGAGATGCGAGCGGCTTCTCGAGCCGGTCTGCCGTCGCCTCGACGGTGACGAGAATCTTGCCCGGCCCGGCTTCCGGCCATCGCGCAGTGATCTCGTACGTGCCCTCCTCCGTTGCCCTCGCTTCGCCGAGCAGCTGGCGTTCGCGTATGCGTCGGCGGAACAACTTGACATGTGCGAACGAGAGCTCGCGGCCGTCCTCGTCGGTCAACTCGCCGCGTACCCGGAGCATCTCGGCCATCTTTTCGGCCCCCTTCACGGTCTCGCCGCTGGTCTCGTCGATCGTGACGAGAGCGGAACCATCGAGCCTGTCACTTCTAGCCGAACGTGCGAGGAGAAGTCAAGCGGGGCGATGTTCTCGGAATCCCGCGTCGTTGGCCGTTTTCCGGTCTCCGCGGTGTGGTCACGTTCATGCAAATCGGAATGTCATGCGTCGCGCCGAGCGCCGCCGTAGGCGGAGCACGTTCCGCGTTTGGGTTGGGGCCTAGTCCTTCGTTCAGTAGCCAGTTTGCGGGTCCGCTGGGACACTGGCGGCCAGGAGGGACGCGAGGCGCGATACGCGAAGGGCGTACGGTCTTCGTCTGCGTGGTGACTTGCGACGGGTGATGGCGCGAAGGCGATCTGGGCCCACGGCCTCGAACAGAGGCGGATAGGGTCGTGCGCCGCGTGCGCCTGGTGTCACGATGGTCGGGTCGCCGGCCGTGGGCGTGGTACCTCGTCGTCGCGCTGGTCGTCGTCATCGCCGGGGCTGGAGCCTCGCCGCACTCCGGGCTGGCCGGCACGAATCCGATCGTCCTCGAGAACCAGCAGCCCGGGACCACCAGCTGGCAGTTCACGGACGCCAACAAGTCGGCCAACCACGAGATCGAGGGCTATGCCTCGCTCACGAGTGTGAACAAGGGTAGCCAGATCGCGCTGATGGTCTCGCTCTCGACGAGCGCGCAGTACAACATGGACTTCTACCGGATGGGCTGGTACCCGACCGGGACGAATCCGAACGGAACATCGTGCGCGCCGTCGTGTGGAGGCCGGCTCATGTTGCACGTAGGCCCCCTCAACGGCGCGAAGCAGGCCAACTGTCCGACCGTCACGTCGTCCACGGATCCCAACTACGGGATGATCGAGTGCAACTGGACGCCCAGCTACACGTTGACGGTGCCCACGACGTGGACACCCGGTGTCTACGTCGTCAAGCTCACGCGCCTCGCAGGCACCCAGCTGCAGAACTACATGACGTTCGTCGTCAGGGACGACTCGAACCCTGCGCCTGTGCTGTACTCGCTCGATACGAACACCTGGCAGGCCTACAACTACTGGGCCGGCTCCGGGAACAACAACGTCGGCATCAACCTGTACGGGCGGATCGACGACGTCACGCAGCGGTTCATCAGCGACACCCGCGCATACACGGTGTCGTTCGATCGGCCGTACGTGGATCAGGGCTCGGCCGACGGCGCGGGAAACTTCTTCGTCTGGGACTTCCCGATGATCCGGTGGATGGAGTCGCAGGGCTATGACATGACCTACGTCACCGATACGGAGCTCGAGACGAACCCGAATCTTCTGCTCGGACACCGCGTCTTCGTCAACACGGGTCACGACGAGTACTACTCGGACGGCATGAAGTCGGCACTGCAGAACGGCGTCAACAACGGTGTCAACCTCGCCCTCTTCAGCGCGAACAACGCCGTCGGGCGTGTCACCTGGAGCGCCGACGGGTCCGGTTCGGCCCTGCGACGCATCCACACGAGCAAGGGCTCGTTGAACGACAACACGGGGCTGTACCGCGACCTCACGCCGCCGCAACCGGAGAACGCCCTGCTCGGCGTCATGACCGAGGGCGCCGCATCGGCGCGTCCGTTCCTCGTGTACAACGCCAGCAGCTGGATCTTCGCGGGGACGGGACTCGTCAACTACACCGGCAACGGGACGACCGGTGTGATCACGAGCGGCTCGGGGCAGAACGCGCTGCCGGGAATCGTCGGGTACGAGTTCGACACGCGCGCCGCCAACGACCCGTCGCTCGCGGAGTTCAAATCGTACGAGCCAGCCGGACTGCAGCAGGTCGGACACTCGTTCGTCCCAGCGTCGGACAACGGCGTCAACGCATGGTCGGACGCCACGCTGTACACGGCTGCGGGCGGCGGGACGGTGTTCTCCGCAGGCACGATCCAGTGGTCGTTCACGGTGGACAACGGCTATGACACCGGCTTCTGCGACTGCGACCACCACGTGGCGAACCCGATCGGTCAGAAGATCACGTCGAACATCCTGACCCGGTTCGGGGCCCCGGCGACACCCGCACCGCTCGCGTCCGTAAGCCCGGCGAGCCTCACCTTCGCGTCCACCACGGTCGGCTCGACGAGCGCGGCCCAGAACGTGACGCTGACGAACGCCGGCACCGCGGCGATGACGATCAGCAGCATCGGCCTGGCCGGGACGAGTCCGGGGGACTACGCGCAGACGAGCACGTGCCCTGTCAGCCCGAGCACGTTGGCGGTCGGCTCGAGCTGCAGCGTCTCCGTCTCGTTCGCGCCGACGGCAGCGGGAACGCGCACCGCGAACCTCACGATCACGGACGACGCACCTTCGAGCCCCCAGACCGTTGCGCTCACCGGAACCGGCGCGGCAGGCACGTCCACTGTCACGCTGACACCCACGAGCCTCACCTTCGCGGCGCAGGGCGTCGGGACGACGAGCGCCTCGCAGAGCTCGACATTGAAGAACACGGGAGCGGTCCCGCTCACGATCTCGAGCATCGCTCTGGCCGGCACGAACAGCGGCGACTATGCACAGACGAGCACGTGCCCGGCCAGCCCGGCCACGCTTGCGGTGAACGCGACCTGCACGATCTCGGTGACGTTCAAGCCGACCGCGAGTGGAACGCGCACCGCCAACGTGGCGGTCACGGACAACGCGAGCGGCAGCCCGCAGCGGCTGACGCTGAGCGGAACCGCCGTGACGGCTGCTCCGGCGGTGTCGTTGTCCCCGACGAGCCTCGGCTTCGGGTCGCGACAGGTTGGAACGAGTGGTTCCGCCCAGACGGTGACCCTGACCAACTCCGGCAACGCAGCCCTGACGATCACCGCGATCGGACTGGGCGGCACGAACGCGGCCGACTTCGACCAGACGAACACCTGCCCGATCAGCCCCAGCACGCTCGCCGCGGGTGGCAGCTGCACGCTCTCCGTCAGCTTCACCCCGAGCGCGAGCGGTAGTCGCACGGCCAACATCTCCGTCACTGACAACGCCGCCGGCAGTCCACAGACCGTTCCGCTCACTGGAACCGGCACGGCAGCCGCGGTCACGCTCGGTCCTGCCACCCTGACGTTCGCGTCGCAGCCCGTCGGAACGACGAGCGCTGCGCAGACGACGACGCTCACGAACTCGGGGACGGCCGCGTTGGCGATCACGGCGATCGCCGTCGCCGGCACGAACCCTGGCGACTTCGGCGAGACGACGACGTGTCCGCTCAGTCCCGCCACGGTGGCCGTGAATGCGACGTGCACGATCTCGGTGAGGTTCTCCCCGAGTGCGTCCGGCGCGCGGTCCGCAAGCGTGACCGTCGCGGACAACGCACCCAACACGCCGCAGACCCTCGGCCTCAGCGGGACGGGTTCGTCGCCGGCGCCCGCAGTGAGCTTGACACCCGCGAGCCTGAGCTTCGGCTCGCAGCAGGTGGGGACGACGAGCGGCGTGAGCACGTCGACGCTCGCGAACACGGGCAACGCGCCGCTGACGATCAGCAGCCTGACGATGACGGGCACGAACGCCGGGGACTTCGCCGTGACGAGCAACTGCCCGCTGACGCCGACGACGCTCCCGGTAAGCGGGACATGCACGGTCTCGGTCACCTTCTCGCCGTCCGGCGCAGGGCCCAGGACTGGGAGCCTGTCGATCGCCGACGACGCGGCCGGCAGCCCGCAGGGTCTCGGGGTGAGCGGCACGGGTACGGCGCCCGCCGTGACGCTGTCGCCAACGGGTCTGACCTTCGCCTCGCAGATCGTCGGAACGACGAGCGCCTCGCAGTCGATCGCGCTGACGAACTCGGGCGCTGCGCCGTTGACGATCTCGACCGTGGGCATCGCCGGGGCGAATGCGAGCGACTACGCGCAGACGAACACGTGCCCGCTGGCGCCGGCGACGCTCGCCGCCAACGCGTCGTGCACGATGTTCGTCACGTTCACTCCGAGCGCGGCCGGGTCGCGGACCGCGAGCGTCCAGATCGCGGACAACGCTGCGGGAGGCTCGCAGAGCGTCGGGCTCAGCGGCAGCGGCACGGCGGCGGCGCCGGCGGTCACCCTGACGCCCACGACCCTCTCGTACGGCTCCCAGACGACTGGCACGACGAGCGCGGCACAGACGACGACGCTCACGAACAGCGGCAATGCGCCCCTGCTGGTCTCGAGCATCGGGATCGCCGGGGCGAACGCCGGCGACTTCGCGCAGACGAACACGTGTCCCGTGAGCCCTGCAACGCTCGCCGCGAACGCCACGTGCACGATCTCGGTCACGTTCGCGCCGTCTGCGACGGGCAGCCGTTCTGCGAGCGTGACCATCTCCGACAACGCGACGGGTGCGCCGCACGGCGTCACGCTCAGTGGCGCCGGCGCGACCCAGGGCGCGATCGCCTTCGACAGGAACCTCGGGAGCAAGGGTGAGAACGCCAGCTCGGCGACGATGACCCTGACGACGAGCGCGACGGCTGCGCCGAACACGCGTGTCTTCCTGATGGTCGACTGGTACCACGCGAGCCGCACCCTCACCTCCGTGAGCGGTGGCGGCCTGACCTGGATCATCGACGTGCAGGCGATCGACCCGACGAGGTATCACGCCGCGATCGCGTCTGCCAGCGCCCCGATCGGCCTACCGGTCGGGACGGTGATCACGGCGACGTTCTCCGGATCCGTTGTCCACGGACTGATCGCAGCCGCGTCCTTCGGCGGCATCGCCTCGACGAGCCCCCGCGATGCGACGGGGGCGAATCTGCAGGGAACCGGGGCCGCGTGGACGGGCAGCGTCACCACGACGAATCCCAGCGATCTCGTCATCGGCTGGAGCGGCATCGACAGCGCGACGACGAGCACGCCGACTGCACCGAACACCGAGATCCACGATCTCTCCAACAGCGACTACTGGGAGTCGGAGACGAGCGTCTACCGGATCGAATCCACCTCCGGCGTCAAGACCGTCAACGGCACCTGGGCGAACACGACGAACGCGACCGCGAACGTCACGGTCGTGGCGGCGTACAGGAGCGGCTGAGCTGCCGCCTACTTGACGGCGAGCGCGTTCGCGGTCGAGCCCGAGCCGCCCGCCTTGTTCAGGGGCGCCGCGGTGAACAGGCCCTCCCAGACGCCGTCGTCGGCGCAATCGTCTGCAAGCGCGTCCAGCTGCAGCATCTCGCAGATCGCTAGTCCGAGAAGCGGGATCAGCCGGTAGTGCAGGAACCCGTCCTCGCTCGACTCGTCCATCGGCATCGCCTCGAGCGCCGGGTTGTCGGAGCAGACCGCCGCGACGCGGTTGTCCCAGAGCCAGGCCGCGGTGCGCTCCTCCGCCGCGAGACCCGGGCAGGGGAAGAGGTCGAGCGCGCTCAGCCGCGTACGCGTCGCGCGGTCCTGGCGCTCGTACCACCCGACCCAGCCGAAGCGGAGCAGCAAGACGTCGCCGCCGTCAAGCTCGACACCCTGCTGCGCGAGCGCGGCCTCGAGATCGTCGACGGCGACCGGTGTGCAGAGCGCCGGATCGATCGGCCTCCCCTCGGCTGCCAGATGCCGCGCGACATCGACGAGCACGAATCGTCCGGCGATACCGCGCCGCGCGAAGGTGTCGATCCCGAGGCGGCTCCCGGGTCTGCCGGTGATCTCCTCGCGTGTGTGTCCGTTGTAGTACCCGTGTTCCGGGTGCGCGATGTGGCAGAGGGCATCCCACTGGCTCGAGGCCTGCGGGTAGAAGGAGTCGTAGCGGTCGTCCGTTCCGACATCGAGATCGATGAGGGTGTGGCGCAGCGTCCGGCGACCGAGGATCGCCGGATCCGGTAGCTCGAGATCCCAGTTGAGCGAGAACACGCGGCCGCGCCGGACGAGCGACGCGGCATGCGCCACGTGCTGCTCGGTCACGAGGTTCAGCGTGCCGAGCTCATCGCGGTCGCCGAAGACCCCCCAGGCCGAGCGTGCGGGATGGCGCGGGTCGATCGGGAGCTCGGCGTAGCGGGGAACCGTCATCGGCTCAGCCGAACACGTGCACGACGGCGTTGCGTTGCAGCGGGCCGTCGAGCTCGACGAAGTAGATCGTCTGGCGCGTTCCGAGCACCAGCTTGCCGTCCTCGACCGGGATGATCACCTGGATGCCGAGCATCGCGCCTCGCAGGTGCGACGGTGCGTTGACGGCCATCTGGCCGTCCGAGTGCAGGAAGCGTGCGTGCCGGAAGGGGCGGTTCGCGGGCACCAGGTCAGCGAGCAGCTCCACCAGGTCGTCCTCGAGATCGGGGAGGCCTTCGTTGACGGTGATCGCAGTCGTGGTGTGCATCGTCATCACGTTCGCGATGCCGTTCTGGACCCCGGTCTCGGCGACCAGCTCGCGCACGCGATCGGTGATGTCGATCAGCTGCGTGTCGTGCTCGCTGTCGATCGTGAACCGTTTGACGATCGAGGTCATCTCGCAGCCTCCCCGAGCACGGACAGGGCGTTCTTCTCGAACAGCCGCTCCTCGAGCGACGTGCGGAACTCCATCTCGCGGACGGCCCACATCGCGCGCTTCGGGTCGACCCGCGGGTAGTTCGACCCGAACAGGATCTGGTCGGGCAGGCTGCGATCGAAGACCTCGCGCCCGATCACGTTGTCAACGACGTGGCGCAGCGACTCAGAGGGCGTGCCGCTGAAGAGCACCGAGGTGTCGAGGTACACGTTGCGATGCTTGATCGCGAGCATGACGGCCTCGTTGACCCATGGCCAGCCGAGGTGCGGGATGATCACGCGGAGCTGCGGGAATGCGTGGACGACAGCCTCGAGGCCGAGCGGGTGCGCATACGACGAGCGCCCGGCGCGCGCCCAGCTCAGCCCGCAGTGCACCATCACCGGTATGTCGAGCTCGACGCATGCCGCGTACACCGGGAAGGCGCGCTCCTCGTCATCGATCGCGAAGCGCTGCAGCGCGGGGTCGAGCTTGAGGCCGCGCAGTCCGTACTCCGAGACGGCGTGACGCAGCACGTCGGGAGCGTCGGCGAGTCCGGGGTCGACCGAGGCGAACCCGATCAGCCTGGGATAGCGCTCGACGAGCCACGCGATCTGCTCGTTCGAGACGACCGTGCAGCCATGCGCCGTCGAGCAGTCGATCGGTAACACGACTGCCCGATCGATGCCCGCCTCGTCGAGGTGGGCGAAGTACGTCCTCGCGGGCTGCACGGGCATGAACAGCCCGAACACGTTGCGCACCGCATGCTCGAGCGTCGGGTCGTCCTCGAAGAGCTCGGCGATCTGGACAGGGTGCGTGTGGATGTCGATCAAGGCGCTCCTGCCGTGGACGTCGTGCGAGTCTGGGTCGCGCTGTTGATCGTCGCGCGTACCTCGTTCGCCGTCGGGTGACGGTTCGTGCGACGTGAGACGTACAGCGCCGCCGCCGCGTTGCCGAACGTCATGCACTCGGCAAGATCCCGCCCCTCGAGGTGGGCGTACATGAATCCGGCGTCGAAGGCGTCGCCTGCGCCGACGGCGTCGTGCACCTCGACGGCGAATGCCGCCGCGTACTCGACGCGCTCGCCTGTGCGGCCCACACACCCGTCGCGACCGCACTTCACGACGACCGTGCCGACGCCGTGGCGGTGCAGAGCAGCGGCCGCGGCGGTCGGGTCGCGGAGTCCGGTGAGCGCCTCGGCCTCGTCGAGGTTCGGCAGGAAGACATCGACCTCGGCGAGCAGGCGGCCCATCGAGGCGATGGTGGCGGCTTGCCACTGGCCGGGGTCCCACCCGGTGTCGAGCATGGTTCGCACGCCGTGTGCGCGCGCGCGGGCGAGGAACGGGAGCGCGCCGTCCGGCGTCATCGACGGCAGGTTGAACAGCCCGACGAGACAGATGGCGGCGCTCTCGGCGACGCGGGGCCAGAACTGCTCGACGACGCCAACGTCCAGCACTCGCTGGCAGGCGAGGTCCGAGATGAACGCGCGCTCGCCGTCGGGCCGGACGAGCGCCACGGTGATCGCAGTCGGGAGGTCGTCGGACGTCACGATCGAGCTGACGTCGATCCCGCCCGCGGCGAGCCCGTCGCGGATCCGGGCGCCCTCGAGGTCGTCGCCCACGACTCCGACGACCTGCGTCTCGCAGCCGAGGCCGCGCAGGCCGAGCGCGAGGTATGCCGCCTGCCCGGCGGCGACGCTCGCGTGCCCGGCTCCCACCGTCTCCTGCCCCCACCCCGGAAGCGCCGGCACCTGGTGGATGATCAGGTCGGTCGTGAGATTCCCGACGACGCAGACGCGCCCGGTCGTCATGCCGCGATCACGGCCATGTTGCGCCACCGGTAGCCAGCACGTGGCGGCCCATGAAGACGCGGTCGTCGAGGTTCGTGATCCCCCGCAGGATCGCCGAGTAGACGATCAGCCATTGCGTGTGGGAGTTCATCACAATCGGCACGAGCAGGGGGTGTACATCGCCGAGGTCGGCCGCGTCGTAGGTGATGACCCGCGAGCCGTTCGCCTCGCAGAACGAGGCCGTGCGCAGCGTCACATCACGCGACGCGTCGGTGCCGAGCAGCACGATGAAGGTGCCGCGCATGCGCTCGAGCGCCTCGGCAGGGCCGTGGCGCCACTCGGAGGCGTCCGAGTACGTCGCCCCGATACGCAGGTTCTCCATGATCACGCTCATCGCGACCTTGTAGGCGAGCGGTGCGAGCGGCCCCGAGCCGAGCACGTACAGGTGCTGGTCGTGGAGGAGCTCCCGCGCCCGCCCCTCGGCCTTCGTCGCCTCCTCGTCCAGCGTCCGCCGCAGGACTCCGGGGAGCGCGTCGAGGCCGTCCACGAGCGACTCGACGGCCGGGGCAGACGCCGTCCCCTCCGCGAAGCCGGACGCCATCAGGATCAGCGCCGCGATCGGGAGCTCGAAGATCGCGCCGCTCTCGTACGGGATGACGACATCGGCCTCGCGAGCCATGGTGCTGTCGATCTTTCCGACGATCGCGACCGTCTTCGCTGCGCGCTGCTTCGCATGGCGGAGCGCCGCGACGCTGTCCTCGGTCTCGCCCGAGTACGACGAGATCACCACCAGCGCATTCTCGTCCAGGCGTACGCCTGCGCGCCAGATCAGCTCGTAGGACGGGAGCGCGTCGATCGGTATGTCGATCACGGCGTCGAGGATGTACTTCGCAGTCTGCATGACCGCGAACGATCCTCCGCTGCCGACCAGGTAGAGCTGGCGCGCGCCGCGCAGCGACTGCCGGCCGCATTCGACGCACGCATCGTGCCGGTCGTCGAGGAATCGCCTCAGGTGCTCGTCGATCTTCGCGCCGCTGAAATAGAGGCTCTCGAGGGCCTCGTCGACGTGCTGCTGAAGCTCACGCATACAGCGCTCCTACGTGGTCGTGTTGTATCCGCCGGCGGAGCACCTGGAAGCTGAAGATGTCGCCGCGGTGGTAGTCGAGCGATTGCAACACCGGCGCGCCCGTTCGATCGATGCAGATCTCGGACACGAGCAGCCACGCACGCCCGGTCGCCGTCTCCGGGCGGCCCGCGATGTCGTCAGGGAGCTTCGTCGCGCGGATGTGGGCCGCCGACGACACCGGCCGCCGTCCCGCGCTCGCGAGCCACTCGACGAGCGATCCGGAGAAGTCGACGGCGTCGAGCTCCCGTCCTGCGAGCAGCGATGCCGCGAAGACGTTCGACGAGTAGAGCACCAGCTCGCCGTCGCCGAGACGCAGCCGGCGTAGACGCACCACCTCGTCGTCCGGCCCGAGTCCGAGCTCGATCGTCTCGGTGCCGTTCGCCGGGGCGCGCTCCACCGACAGGACGCGTGTCTCGAGCGCGAGCCCACGGCCCGCGACCATCTCGGTGACGCTCTCGAACGACGTGACGGGCGAGCTGACCGAGAACCGGCTGAGGCCGGATACGAAGCGCCCGCGGCCGTGGCGGACGTCGATCAACCCGTCCTGCTCGAGCAGCTTCAACGCCTCGCGCACGCTGCCCCGCGCGACGCCGAATCGCGCGGCGAGGTCGGTCTCCGAGGGGAGCCGGTCGCCCGACTCGAGACCCGAGCTACGGATGAACTCCGAGATCTCGTCCAGCACCCGGCGGATCGTCGGCCGACGATCGTCCCGCTCGGCCGACCGATCTCGAGATCTCGTGCTCACTCGACCCGACCTCTCCTTGACTCGAACCCGTCGGCGGCCTACGTTATCAGACGACTGATGTCTGCTCTCTCGCCCAGGTACTGATGCGCGCCGCGGTTCTGCTGGGCCCCCGGCGCCTCGACGTCACGACGCTCCCCGACCCCGAGCCCGCACCGGACGAGGTGATCGTGCGCGTCGCCGCGTGCGGCGTGTGCGGCACGGACCGCGCGATCTACAACGGCGACTACACCGTGCCCTACCCGCTGACCCTGGGCCACGAGCTCTCCGGCACCGTGATCGCCTGTGGAGCCGATGTCGGCGGTCTGTCGATCGGCGACCGCATCACCGCCGACCCGAACGTGGTCGACGACGTCTGCTACTTCTGCCGCCACGGCGTCGACCACCTGTGCAGCGGATTGACCCCGCTCGGCGTAGGACAGGCGGGCGGCTTCGCCGAGCTCGTGGCGGTGCCCGCACGCTACGCCTACAGCCTGCCGGACGGCATCTCGCTCGACATCGGCTCGCAGATCGAGCCGATCGCGTGCTGCGTCCACGGCATCGACCGGGCGGCGATCGTTGCGGGCGACCTCGTGACCGTCCTCGGCAGCGGTCCGATCGGGTGCATCCTGATCCAGCTCGCGCGGATGCAGGGGGCCGGGACGATCGTGGCGGTCGAGCCGAACCGCTCACGCCAGAAGCTCGCGGCACTCTCGGGTGCCGACCTCGTGTGCGACCCCTCCGAGCTTGTCGCGACGCTGCAGAGCGTGCGGGAGACTGCCGGTCCCGACGTCGTGATCGAGGCGTCCGGCAATCCCGCCGCGGCCGTGACCGCCGTCGATGTCGTGCGCCGTGGCGGCACCGTGCTGCTGTTCGCCGTCTACCCCGAGTCCGCCCGCATCGAGATCAGCCCGTTCCGGATCAACGAGGACGAGCTGCGCATCGTCGGCTCGCTGAACAACCCGCACACGCACCAGCGCGCGATCGACCTCGTGGTGTCGGGCCGGCTGGACATGGGCAGCGTGATCACCGACACCGTAGGTCTCGAGGATGTCGGCCGGACGATGGACGTGCGCAACTTCCCGGAGGCCGGGAAGATCCTCGTGCGACCCGCGACCTGAGCTAGCTACGGCCGTCGCGCAACGGATGTCGCACGACGTGAAACGCGAAGACGTCGGCGCGGTGGTAGTCGCGTGCGGTGAGGATCGGACGGCCCGTCGCGTTCACGCAGGTCTCGGTGATCATCAGCCACGGCGCGTCGGCGAGCTCGGGCGCGAGCTCGCGCAGCCGACCGGGCGCCTCGACCGCGTGGATCTCCGCGACCGACGTGACCGCCGGGTTGCCGGCGGCCTCGAGCATGCCGAGCAGCGACTGGCTCCAGTCGACGTCATCCAGCGACCCCGCCGCGAAGAGATCGCGTCCGAACAGGTTCAGCGAGTAGACGAATGGCGTGCCCTCGTGCACGCGTAGTCGCTCGAGCGCCACGACGACGGCGTCGGCAGGAAGACCGAGGGTGCGTCGTTCCTCATCGGTCGCAGCGCGCTCCTCGACCTGCAGCACCACGTTCTCGACCGGGTAGCCGAGGTGGCGCATCATCTCGGTCACGCCCTCGAGCTGCGTGATCGGGCGCTCCGATCCGAGCTCGGCGACCGCGGAGACGAAGCTGCCGACTCCATGCCTCACCTCGATCACGCCGTCGCGCTCGAGCAGCTTGACCGCTTCCCGGACGGTCGAGCGCCCGACCTCGAACCGCTTCGCCAGCTCAGCCTCCGGCGGCACCTGGTCGCCAGGACGTAGCCCGTCCTCGCGGATCGTGGCGAGAATCCGGTCACGCAACTGGAGCGGCAGCGGTCGGCGATCGCGCCGCATTGCACCCGGCTCGGGCGTCGTTGGATGAACGGGCGTATCCACGTCGTGCGCCGGCCGAGTCTAGTCCATGAACGAACCGCCATTGATCGCGACGGCCTCGCCCGTGATCGTCGAGGCGGCGTCGCTTGCGAGGAAGGCGATCAGGCCCGCGACGTCATCGGCGCTCTGCGTCCGGCGCTGCGGCGTGTCGTCGAGGTGTGCCGCGATCACCTCGTCGGTCGTCATGCCACGCAGCTCTGCCTCCCACACGATCTCCCGGTCCTGCATGCCGGTGTCGACGTAACCCGGACACACGCAGTTGACACGGATGTTCTCGCTCGCGAGCTCGAAGGCCATCGCCTGGGTCAACCCGACGACCGCGAACTTGGAGGCGATGTAGTGCGCGAGGAACGACACACCGCCGCGCTTGCCCGCCATTGACGCGACGTTGACCACGATGCCGCCGTTGCCCTGCGCGATGAACTGCCTGGCCGCGACCTGGCCGCAGAGGATCACGCCCCGTGCGTTGACGTCGAGGTTCCAGTCGATCTCATCCTCGGAGAGGTCGACGAAGCGCCCCATGCTCGAGACGCCGGCACACGAGGTCCAGACGTCGAGCGGCCCGAGCGTCGCGACGGCGTTCGCGCAGGCCGCGCGGATCGAGGCTCCATCGCGCACGTCGATCGCGAACGCCCTGGCGTCCGGCAGCTCGGCCGCGACGCGCTCGGCGGAGTCGAGATCGAGGTCGGCGACGGCAACGGCGTGCCCGGCACGGGCGAGTGCGCGGGCCGTCGCCGCGCCGATGCCGGTCCCGGCGCCTGTCACGAATGCGGTCATGGATGCGGCTCCCGAGTGGGGGTGGACGACGGAGACGCAATCGCAAGGGAGCCGGGCCCGTCCGGGACGGATGCGATCAGACGCTGCGTGTACGGGTGCTGCGGCGCGCTCAACACCTGCTCGACCGCGCCCCGCTCGACCGCCTCGCCGCGATGCATGACCACGACGTCGTCGGCGACCTGGCGGACGACGGCCAGGTCGTGCGAGATCATCAGCAGCGTGACGCTGAGGCTGCGCCGGAGGCTCGCGAGCAGGTTCAGGATCTGGGCCTGCGTCGAGACGTCGAGAGCCGAGACTGCCTCGTCGAGCACGATCAGCTGCGGTTCCGCCGCCAGCGCCCGCGCGATTGCGATGCGCTGGCACTGGCCGCCCGAGAGCTCGCGAGGTCGGCGCCGACCCTCCTGCTCGTCGATGCCGACCTGGTGCAGCAGCTCCTCGATGCGCGCCTTGCGTGCGCGGGCCGGGACGATGCGGTGGAACGACAGCATCTCGGCGAGCGCCTGCTCGGCCGTGTCGCGGGGATTCAGGGATGCGTACGGGTTCTGGAAGACCATCTGCACGTCGCGAGCGCGTGCGCGCCGCTCGGCGCGCTTCGGTGCCACCGAGAGGTCGTGTCCCTCGAACTGCACGCGCCCGGAGGTCGCCGTCTCGAGCCCGACGATGATTCGCGCGGTCGTCGTCTTCCCCGACCCGGACTCGCCCACGATCGCGAGCGAGCCATGCCGGTTGAGCGTGAAATCGAGATCGCGAACCGCGTGGATCACGTCAGCCGTCCGGCCGAAGCCCCCGCGCAGGCTGAACTCCTTGTGCAGACCCGTCACCTCGAGGAGCACGTCCGACGAGCGCGCGGGCTCGCTCATGCCGACACCCCCTCGCCGAGGAGGCTTCTTCGCACGTGCTCGTGTCGCAGGCAGGCGACGAGCGTGGCGTCGACGTGCTCGAGCGTGGGGACGACGGTCATGCAGCCGGCGTCCTCGGCGGCGAACGGACAGCGCGGATGGAACGCGCAGCCGGACGGCGCGTTCATCGCGCTCGTCGGGCGGCCTGGGATGACCTGCAGGCCCTCCTCGCGACGTGCGTGGATGCTCGGGCGCGCGGCGAGCAGGGCATGCGTGTACGGATGGCTCGGCGTGTCGAAGATACCGCTCCGACGCTGAGACTCGACGATGCGGCCCGCGTACATCACGCAGATGCGGTCGCAGATCGTGGAGGCGAGCGCGAGGTCGTGCGTGATGAACAGCACCGCGAGTCCGCGCTCGCTGCGCAGACGGCTCGAGGATGCGCACGATCTCGGCCTGGGTCGTCACGTCCAGCGCCGTCGTGGCCTCGTCCGCGATCAGGAGGTCCGGGTCGCCGGCAAGCGCACCGGCGATCATCACGCGCTGCAGCATGCCTCCCGAGAGCTCGCCCGGGTACTGCCGCAGACGTCGCCGCGCGTCGTCGATGCCCACCTGCTCGAGCAGCTCGGTCGCGCGGTCGCGGGCGGTCGCGCGATCGACGTGGTCGTGCACGCGCATGCCCTCGGTCAGGTGGTCCTCGACGCGCCAGAGCGGGTCGACGTAGGCGCGCGGCTCCTGGAAGATCATCGCGAGCCGCTGGCCTCGCAGCTCGCGCAACCGCCGCGCCGAGCAGGTCAGCATGTCCTCGCCATCGAACAGGACGTCGCCCGTCGTCGTCGCGCCTCGCGGCAGGGCGCGGATGATCGTGCGGGCCGTCATCGACTTGCCGCTCCCGGACTCGCCGACGAGACCGACGATCTCTCCGCGGTCGATCGTGCAGTCGACGTCGACGAGCGCGGCCCGTCTGCCCTGGGCCGTGCGAAGGCGGGTCGTGACGTGCCGGAGCTCGACGAGTGGCCCGGCCACGCTCAGCGCCGCTCGCTACGGTCTGCCATGCGATCGGCGAACAGGCTGAACGAGACGACGAGCAGCACGATCGCGAGCGCGGGCGGGATGACCCCCGTCCACGACTGGAAGATGCCCTGTTGCGCGTCCGAGAGCATGCCGCCCCAGTCCGACGTGGGCGGCTGCGTGCCGAGCCCGAGAAACGAGAGCGCGGCGAGGTCGAGCAGCGAGTAGGCGAAGTACACCGCGAGCTGGCTGTTGATCAGCCGCGCGAGGCTCGGCGCGATGTGGCGCCCGCAGGTCCAGGATGACGCCGAATCCCTGCACCCGGCATGCGTCGATGTAGGGCTTCTCGCGCTCGGTCAGCGTCGCCGAGCGCACGACGCGCGCCATCAACGGCACGTAGGTGACCGAGACCGCGATGACGGCCGTCCGGAACCCGGTGCCGAACGTCGCGACGATCACGATCGCGAGCAGCAGCGGTGGGAATGCGAAGACCACGTCGCCTGCGCGTGAGAGCACGCCGTCGATGACGCCGCCCTTGTAGCCTGCGAGCAGCCCCATCGGGACGCCGAACACGGTCGCGATGAGGATCACGAAGAGGGGGCCGAGCAGCGAGAGGCGCGCGCCGTAGATGAGCCGCGAGAGGATGTCGCGGCCCGAGCTGTCGGCGCCCAGCCAGTGGCTCGAGCTCGGGCCCGAGACGACGTTCAGCAGGTGCACCTCGTTCGGATTCTGGGGTGCGATCCAGGGCGCGAAGATCGCGACGAACACCATGATCGCGATCACGGCGACGCTGATCGCCGTGACGATCGACCAGCGCCGCGGCTCGTCGGTATCCGTCTCGTGCGCGATCAGCGGCGGTGCGGCTGGGAGCGCGCTCATCGACCGCGCCTGCCCGCGAGCCTGACGCGCGGATCGATCACGCCGTACAGGAGGTCCACGACGAGGTTGATGACGAGGAACACCGCCACGATGATCAGCGCGATCGCCTGTACGACCGCGTAGTCGCGGTTCTGCACCGACGTCACGAGCAGCTGCCCGATGCCGTTCAACCCGAACGTGTACTCGATCAGGATCGCGCCTGCGATCAGGTAGCCCGCCTGCACGCCCGTGATCGTCACGACGGGAACGAGGGCCGTTCGAAGCGCGTGCTTGAACACCACGCGCCGCTCGGAGAACCCGCGGATACGCGCGGTCTCGACGTGCTCGGAGTCGAGCGCCGAGATCATCGACGCGCGCGTGACCCGGCTGATCAGCGCGATCGCCGACAGCGCGAGCGCGATCGCCGGCAGCGTGAGGTGGTCGAGCCGGCCGACGAGGTTGCCGCCCTCACCGCCGCCGAGCGTCGGGAACCACTGCAGCTCGACGCCGAACACCAGGATCAGGAGCAGGCCCACAACGTACGCGGGCACGGCGGCGAACGTCAGGGAGCCGGCCGTCGCGGCAACATCGACCGAGCCGTTGCGGAAGACCGCGCTGAGTATCCCGAGCGGTATCCCGATGAGAATCATGATGAGCGTGGCGTAGACGGTGAGGACCACCGTCGTCTCGAGGCGCGGCTTCAGCACGTTCCAGACCGTGTCGCGCGCCGAGATCGATTCGCCGAAGTCGCCACGCGTGACGCGCGACAGCCACTTCGCGTACTGCACGGGCAGTGGCTTCTTGAGGTCGTACTTCTTGTTGATGTTGTCGATCGCGGCCTTGGTGGGCGTGTGGCCGCCGAGCAGCACCACCGCCGGGTCGCCCGGCGCGAGCCGGAGCATCCCGAAGATGACGATTGACGAGGCGAGCAAGACCAGGAGCTGGAAGAACACCCTCTTAGCTGCGTACGCGAGCATGTCTACAGCTCCTGGCCCCGCTCGTCGGCGTCAGCTTGCGTGCATGTAGAGGATGAACGGTTCGTAGATGACCATCTTGTTCTCGACGTACCCGGTGATGGACTTCTTCTGCACCTGCACCAGGGGCACGACGGTCAGCGGGATCTTGACCGTCTTCTTGATCAGCATCGTTTCCATCTTAGCCAGCGCGTTCGCCTGCGCGAGGCTTCCGTTCGGCGTCTTCGCCCACTGGGCGGTCAGCGCCTTGTAGGCCGGATCGAAGTAGCCCTCGACGTTCGAGTAGACCGATCCGAACACGGGGACGAGGAGCGCCGAGGGGTCCGGATAGTCCGGCTCCCAGAAGTTCATGAGCCCGTCGTACGTCCGCGGCTCCTTGCCGCTGAAGCTCTCGGCGAAGAAGTCCGACGACGGGAGCTTCAACACGTTCACGTTCAGTCCGATCGACTGGCCTGCCTGCTGCAGCTCCGCCGCGACGATGTCGGTCGAGCCACCCGCCAGTCCCGCGAGCGTGACCTTGGTGCCTTCGGCATGCGCCTGGGCGATCAGCTTCTTCGCGGTGGCGATGTCCGGCTTCACGCCGAGCGGGAGCTTGTTGTACGCCTTCGCGAAGAAGGCCTGCTGGAAGGTCGTGAGCCCGGGCGGCACCGGTCCCTTGAGCGGCTCGGCCGCGCTCCCGTCGATCGCGCTGGCGAGTCCGGCGCGGTCGATGGCGATGCTGAACGCCCGCCGGATCAGCGGGTTCTTGAACGGTCCCTTGAGGAGGTTCGGCGAGATGTAGCTCGGGTCACCGCTCTGTGCGACCGCGACCGAGAGGCTCGAGTCGCTCTTCAACGTCTCGGCATTCCGAGCGCTGATGTCGAACGTGCCGTCGATGTCACCACTACGCAGGCCAGCGACGATCGAGGTCGTGTCACTGACCTCGCGGAAGGTCACCTTCTTGATCTGCGGCTGATGCGCAGGGTCCCAGTAGTTCGGCACGGCCGTGAGCGTCGTCGTCGCGCCCTTGACCCAGCTGGTCGGACGGTAGGCGCCGCTGCACATGATGTTCGACACGGACGTGCCGAACGCCTTGCCCTTCTTCAGCGCGAACGACTTCTCGACGATCTGACCGATCGGCGTGGCCGGCAGCCACTGGGCGATCGGGTTGGGCTTCGAGAGGATCATCGTGACCTGGTTGGGGCCGGAGACGACCGCCTTCTTGATCGACCCGGCACCGGCGAGGCTCGCGAGCGGAGACGCGAGCTTCTTGTCCTGTACCCGGTTGATCGAGAACGCCACGTCCGCCGGAGTGACCGGGTTGCCGTCCCAGAACTTGACGTCCGAGCGAATCGTGTAGACGTACTTGGTCGGGCTCGTCTGCTTCCACGAGCTCGCGACCTCGGGCTGCAGCTTGAGGTTGTTCCCGAAGCGAAGCATGGCGTCGCACTCCTGGTACGCCATGAAGTTGTTGCCACCGCCGTCGTACACGAGTCCCGGATCGAGCGTCTTCACCGGGTAGACGATCGCCCACGTGATCGCGTCGCTGGACGCCGCGGCCTTCCCCGACGAGCTGAGCGCAGGCGAGGCGCCGAACGCGGCGATCGCTGCGACGGCGCTCACACCTGCCAGCGCGCCGAGGCGCCTCACGGGTCCTCGCCTCCAGACAGAGCGTCCCACGGTATTCCTCGATTCGTTGTGGCACATCGCTGTGCCGGGCCTCCGGACCGATCGTTTCATCGTGCCTCTCCCCTTGCTGCGAGGCCCGGCTCAGCCGAGCTTGGATACTGGCATCGCCACGGTGTGAACCTCGATGCCTGCGCTCTCACACATCGCTCGCGCTTCCCTATCCATGCCATCGTCTGTAACGAGTTCATGGACCGACTCGAGACCTGTCACTCGCATGAGAGCGATCTGTGAGAACTTGCTCGAATCCGCCACCAACACCACCCGCTGCGCGATGCCGATCAGCGGGACCTTCATCTCCGTGTCATACGGATTGCTGGCGTACACGGCGCCGTCGTGCAGTGATGTCGCACCGAGGAAGAGCGTCCCCGCGCGCAGCCCCCGGAGCGTTGACAGACCGGCCGGCCCGTAGAACGCCTGGGTACGCTCGTGGAACACACCTCCGAGGCCGATCAGCTGGACCTTCGGACGGCCGGCGAGCAGTGCCATGACCGGGAGCGAGTGGGTCAGGACCGTGCATGGAAGATCGGCGGGCAATGCCCGTGCGATCTCGAGCGCCGTGGTGCCCGCGTCGATCGCGATCACGTCGTCGGGTGACACCAGCGAGGCCGCGTAGGCCGCGATGGCTCCCTTCGGCGTCTCGTTGCGCGTGGTGCGCTGTCCGAAGTCGATGCCGTTCCGGATCGCGGCGAAGACGCTCGCGCCGCCGTGGACATCGCGAACGCTTCCCTCGTCGGCGAGTCGCCGTATGTCGCGTCGGATCGTCATCTCGGAGACGCCGAGCACCCTGGCGAGCTCGGCGACCGAGCGGAACCCGGTCTCCGCGACCAGCGCGACGATGCGGACGCGGCGGTCGTCGGCGGCGCCGTACAGCAGGTCGTGCTGGGGTGCGTCCTCGGGACTCACGTCAGTGCCGCGTCTCGTCGATCGCGGCGGCGAGCACATCGACCATGCGGTCGATCTGCTCGTTGGTGATCACGAACGGCGGTGCGAGCAGGAGGATGTCGTCCGGCAAGGGCCTCGTGATGACGCCAAGCTCGCGCGCGCGCCGTGTGGCAGCGGCACCACGACCTGCCGATGGGTCGAAGCGCGCACGCGTCGCCTTGTCCTCGACGAGCTCGACGCCCGCCATCAGGCCACGCGAGCGGACGTCGCCGACGTTGTCGAGCGATGAGAGCTCGGAGAGGCGCGCCGCCAGGTGCGCCCCGGCCTCCGAGACACGCGGCACAAGCTCCTCGCGTTCGACGATCGCGATGTTCTCGAGCGCCACCGCACACGCTGCCGGGTGGCCGGAGTAGGTGAAGCCGTGCATCAGGGCCCGATCCCCGGGTACGTGATGCAGGGCGTCCCGGATCTTGCGCCGGACGATCACGCCTCCGAGTGGCAGGTAGCCGCTCGTCACGCCCTTGGCGAACGTCAGCATGTCGGGCACGACGTCGTCGTGGTTGACCCCGAACCAGCGTCCGGTGCGTCCGAAGCCCGTGATGACCTCGTCGGCGATCATCAGCACGTCGTTGCGGTCGCAGACCTCCCGCACCGCACGCAGGTACCCGGGCGGCGGAGGGATCACCCCGCCGGTGCCGAGCACGGGCTCGACGATCACGGCGGCCACACGATCGGCTCCGACCTCGGCGATGCGGGCCTCGAGCGCGGCGCCGCTGCACACGGGACACGTCGCGGGGTCGCACGGCACACCTGCCGAGCAGCGATACATGTAGGGCGCGGGGATGCGCTCGAAGTCGGCCGCAGACGGCCCGAAGTCGCCGTGGTAGGCGTCGATGCCGGTCGCGGACGACGCGCCCAGCGAGAGGCCGTGGTAGCCCCGCTCGTGCGAGAGGATGACCTGCTTGTCCGCCTTGCCGTGCAGCCGCCACCAGTAGCGCGCGAACTTGAACGCCGACTCGTTCGCCTCGCTCCCGCCCGACGTGAAGTGCACGGCGTCGAGGTCGCCGGGCGCGAGCTCGGCGATGCGCGTGGCGAGGTGGATCGCCGGGGGGTGGGAGAACGCGCCGAACGTCGGGGAGAACGCGAGCGTCTCCATCTGCGCGGCGGCCGCCGCCGCGAGCTCCTTGCGGCCGTGGCCGACGTTGACGTTCCACAGCCCCGCCGATCCGTCGAGGAAGACACGACCGTCCTCGAGGACGACCTCGACGCCGCGGCCCTCGACCACGATCACCGGCCCTTGCTCATCGAGCTGCGCATGGCGGGTCAGCGGATGGATGATGTGGGCCAGGTCGGCAGCCGCGAGGCTGCTCATCGTGGTTGTCGCCATCTTCATCTCCTAGGGCGCAGTGCCGGGGGGTGGCGGGACGCAGCGCACGACGACGATGTCGCCGTGGATGCTCGTGGCGCCCGCGGCGTGCGGCACGAGCCACGTGTCCCCTCGCGCGAGCTGTGTCGAGAAGCCGTCGCAGCGGAGCTCGCCCTCGCCCTCGGTGACGACGAGGATCGCGAACGATGGCGCCAGCTCGACGCCATCGCGCCCGTCGATCCGGGCTGCGCCGAAGTAGGGCGATGCGGACGCCGGGAAGAGCTGCGTGACGGCGCCGTGGGCAGCGGGCGCCCGCAGGTCGTCGAGGCGAGCCCGTGACCACGCCGAGCGGTCGACCGCGAGCTGTGCCGTGGGGTACCCGAGGTTGAGGTGGCCCACCCGCGGCGCGTCGATCGCGAAGCCCTCCCACTCGAGGATCACGCTCAGATCAGTCGGCTCCTGCACCTCGATCAGGAACACGCCCTCGCCGATCGAGTGCGGCGTCCCCGCCGGGATGTAGAGGGCGTCGCCGGCCGACACTCGCACCCGGTTGAGCGCCGCGAGCAGCTCGGTCGTGCGCTGCCCGTCGATCCACGTCGCGAGCGTGTCCGCGTCCACCGCCTCCTGGAAGCCCACGTACACGGACGCCTCGGGTGAGTCGGTTGCGAGGATGACCCAGCCTTCGGACTTCCCGAAGCGCGAGGCCAGATGCTCGCGCGCGAAGGCGCGCGACGGGTGCGCATGCACCATCAGCCGCTCGCCGGCGTCGAGCAGCTTCACGAGGAGCCCGGTCTGAGGACCGAACGCCGCGACGTGAGCGGCGCCGAGGTACAGCTCCGGCTCCGCATCGATCGCGTCGCGCAGGAACCTGCCGTCCGCCAGTCGGCTGAGGCCGACCTCCGCCTGCCCTCTGGCGGTGGTCATCGAGCCGATCCAGTCCTCGCCCATGTGGTCTCCGACGTCCGGGATGCCACGAAAGGCTGCGATCGCGGGACCGCCGAGAACGGCCCGTGGAATGACGTTCGGCGCGAGGCGCTGCGGGTGCGCGGCTCGCACAGAATGTTGTTGCCAAGCGATCACAGTTGATATATAAGACTCAGAGTATGCAGAAGTCAACCACCAACGCGATCTGAGGCCGTAATGCCGAGTGCCGACCTGAGACGGCTCGCACGCCCGTCTGGAGCCCTCGCGATGGTTGCGCTCGACCAGCGCGAGTCCATGCGCACGATGTTCGTGAACGCCGGCTCCGAGTCCGTGGGCGACGACGTGCTGGTCGACTTCAAGGGCGAGTGCGCAAAGATGCTCTCGCGGCACGCCTCGGCGGTGCTCGTCGACCAGTACTTCGGCAGCCGCGTCTTCGAGGAGTCGACGAGCTGGCCGGCCGGCTGCGCCCTCGTCATCTCGGCGGACAAGCTCGACCAGGTGCCCGGGGAGGTCGTGACCGACACCACGCTCGACCTCGACGCCGATCCCGCCATGGCAGTCGAGCGCGGAGCGGTCGCCATGAAGTTCCTCGTGCTCTGGAAGGACGGGCAGAACGCGGAGCGGTGCCTCGAGCTCTCGCACCTGTTTCTCGAACGCTGTCGTGCGAACGGTCTGATCGGGATCCTCGAGGCGATCGTCCGCCCGCGCGACGGTGAGACGGAGTTCGACCGCGAGGCGGCGATCCTCGACGCCGCGCGCGAGCTCGGCGCGACCCACCCCGACCTGTACAAGGCCGAGGTCCCATACCACGGGCGCGCGAGTGCAGACGCGATCGCGGCACATGCCGAGCGGATCACCGCCGCCGTCCCGACGCCGTGGGTCGTGCTCTCGAACGGCGTCGCGCTCGAGGACTTCGCCTTCGGGGTCGAGAGTGCATGCCGCGGCGGCGCCTCCGGTTTCCTCGCGGGACGGGCGATCTGGAGCGACACGGTCGGGCCCGGCGACTACGCCGCGCGTCTTCGCGACATCTCGCTCCCGCGGCTCGAAGCGCTCTGCGCGATCGTCGACGAGCATGCGCGCCCCCTGCCCGTCACCGTGTAGTGGTCCCGCGCACGGCCCTCCTCGCGCTCGACCTCGGAACGACGGCGATCCGCGCCGGCGTGTTCGCGATCGATGGCGAGCTGCTGGCGGTCGATCGCTGCCCGACGCCGACGACGAACCCCTCGGCGGGCCGCTACGAGCACGATGCAGACGAGCTCTGGGTCGCGACCGCGACCATGATCCGTCACGTCGTCGAGCGGGTACCCGCCGGGTTCTCCCTGGCTGCCGTCGCGGTGGCGTCGGTCGGCGAGGCCGGCGTGCCGGTCGACGCCAACGGCGACGCCCTCCGGCCCGTGATCAGCTGGTACGACGATCGCGCCTCGGCCGAGAGCTCCGAGCTCGAGGCGTCGCTCGGTGCTGACCACATCTACCGCATCACGGGCCACGCACCGGACCCGCACTTCGCGGCCTGCAAGCTGCTCTGGCTGCGTGCGCACGAGCCCGCGGTGTTCGCCGGCATGGCGCGCTGGCTCTCGGTGGGCGATCTCGTCGTACGCCGGCTGTGCGGGATCGATGCGACGGTGCCGAGCCTCGCGTCGCGCACCCTCCTCTTCGACCAGTCGTCACAGGACTGGTCGGGCGAGCTCGCGGACCTCGTCGGGATCGATCGCGGGAAGCTGCCGCCCGTCCTCGCGAGCGGCGAGCCCGTCGGGGGCGTGACGAGCGCGGCGTCCCTGCTCACCGGTCTGCCGATCGGCATCCCGGTCGTCGGTGCCGGCCACGACCACCTGTGCGGCGCGCTCGCGGCACGCGAGGGCAGCGAGCGCGCCGTCGACTCGTCCGGCAGCGCCGAGGTCGTCGTCGTGCCGATCGAGCGCTACCCTGCCGCCGGTCTCGAGCAGGGCGGGAACATCGCCTGCTATGCCGACGTCGTGCCCGGCGGCTTCGTCTACTCGGCTCGAGTGGGGCTCTCCGGCGCAATCGTCGAATGGGTGCGTCGCGAGCTCTTCGCCGACATGCCGCTCGACGACATGTTCGGAGCGGTCCCGATGTCGGGACGCCCGTCGGGCATCGTGATGCAGCCGACCTTCGGGCGGCCGATCACGCCCCACTTCGACCCGCACACCGCGCTCGGGGCGATCCTCGGCCTCACCACCTCGCGGAGCCGCGCGGCCGTCCTTCAGGGCGCGCTCGAGTCGACCTGCTACTCGCTGCGCGCGAACCTCGACTGGCTCGGCGTCGAAGGCCCGCTGCGCGTCGAAGGCGGGGCCACGCGAAGTCCGTTGTGGATGCGGCTCAAGGCCGACGTCACCGGCAGGACGATCGAGGCGGCCGGCCTCGAGGAAGCGACCCTTCGCGGCGCGGCGGTGCTCGCGGGCGTCGGTGCGGGCTGCTATGCCGACGCGAGGTCGGGAGCCGCCGTGGCGGTCTCGCTCGAGGGCGAGCTGCTCGAGCCGGACCGCGAGCTCCACGGCGCCTACGACGAGCTCTACCGCAGGGTCTTCGCGCCGCTTGCGGACGCGCTCGACGACATCAACCGCACACTCCACGAACTCTCGGAGGAACGTTGAGCGACACCGTGATCGAGGGCGTCGAGGCGATCGCCCTCGAGCTGCCGCTGCGCCGACCTGTCGCCTTTTCGACCCGGCGGCTCGAGACGCGCCGCTTCGTGATCGTCCGCATCCGGGCGAGCGACGGCACCGAGGGCGTCGGCTACACCTACGGCGGTCGTCTGATCGCCGCGGCGGTGGATCTGGAGCTCGGGCCGCAGCTGATCGGACGCCCGACCGGCGCGATCGACGAGATCTGGCACGACCTCTTCCAGGAGAGCCTGTTGCTCGGCCGACGCGGCGCGGTCATGCGCGCGCAGAGCGCGATCGACATCGCACTCTGGGACCTGCTCGGCAAGCAGCTCGGCGCGCCGCTCGGCCACCTGCTCGGCGCGGCGCGCACGTCGGTGCCGGCCTACTTCTCGGGTGGCTACTACCGTGAGGGCGACACGCTCGACGCCGTCGCCGCCGAGGCCGCACGCGCGGTCGACGCCGGCTTCTCGACCATGAAGATCAAGATCGGCGGCCGTCCGGTCCGCGAGGACGTCGAGCGCGTGCGCCTCGCACGCGAGACTCTCGGACCGCGACCGCAAGCTCGCACTCGACGTGAACAACGCATGGAGGAGTGTGGCCGAGGCGCTCGGCCCCATCGCGCAGCTCGCCGAGTACGACCTCTGGTGGGTGGAGGAGCCGCTCTCGCCCGAGGACGTACAGGGGCATGCGCAGCTCGTGCGACGCACGGGCGTGCCGATCGCCACCGGCGAGATCGAGGCGACCCGATGGGGGTTCGCCGCGCTGATCGACGCGGACGCAGCCGACATCCTGCAGCCGGACGCCTGCGTCTGCGGCGGCATCTCGGAGTGGATCAAGATCGCGCACCTGGCGGCCGCGCACGGCCTGCCGGTTGCGCCGCACTGGAACGCGGACGTGCACGTCCACCTGGCCGCGGCAACCTCGAACTGCCTCGCGGTCGAGTGGTTCGACATCGAGGAGGACGTCTACAACTTCGACCTCGTCCTCGCCGAGCACCTCACGGCACACGACGGGATGCTCGAGGTGCCCACGAGGCCGGGAGTCGGACTCGTGCTCGATGAGGACGCAGTCTCCCGCTACCGCGTCAGCGCCGCTCGATGAGCCTCGCAGCGTCGATCGACGGACAGTTCATCGCCGGCGAGGAGATTGCCGGGGAGGGGCACGACGTCGTGCCGAGGCACGACCCCGCCGACGAGCGCATCGAGGTCTCGCGGCAGCGGATGGCCACGATCGCGGACGCGGATGACGCGATCGGAGCGGCGTCCGCGGCTGCGCTCGACTGGGCGCGGACACCCGGCCCGCATCGCGCAGCGATCCTCCACCGTGCGGCCTCGCTGCTCGAGCAGCAGGCCCCGGAAGCCGCACGCGAGATCACCGCCCATGAGGGCAAGTCGATCGCGGAGGCGACGGGCGAGGTGCTCCGAAGCGCGGTCCTGCTGCGCTTCTTCGCGGAGCAGGCGCGCGGCCCCGACGGGGAGATCGCCGACGCGGAGGAGGCAGGCACGACGATCATGACGCGACGGCGCCCGCTCGGGGTCGTTGCACTGATCACGCCGTGGAACTTTCCGCTCGCGATCCCCGCGCGCAAGGCCGCGCCCGCCCTCGCGTTCGGCAACACCGTCGTCCTGAAGCCGTCCACGATGGCCGCGCGCCCGGCCCTTCGGCTCGCGCGCGTGCTACGCGACGCGGGTCTGCCGGCCGGGTGCTTCAACGTCCTGATCGGCGACGAGCCAGCGGCCGGCATCCTGACGAGCCATCCGGCCGTCGACGGCATCTCGTTCACCGGCTCGACCGCTGTCGGTCGCGCGATCGCGGCGAGCATCGCCGGCCGCTCGATCGCCTTCCAGGCCGAGATGGGCGGGCACAGCCCGGTGATCGTGCTGGCCGACGCCGACCCGGCGGCCGCAGCGGCGATCGTGCTGCAAGGAGCGTTCGGGTCGGCCGGCCAGACCTGCACGGCGACGAGGAGGGTGATCGTCGAAGACGGGCTGCATGACGCCCTGGTACGCGAGCTGGTGCTCGCGACGCGATCGCTCCGCCTGGGTGCCGGCACCGACGAGACGGCGCAGATCCCGCCGCTCGTCTCGTCGAGCCACCGCGACCGCGTGCTCGGGCATCTCGATGATGCGACGAGCGACGGCGCCACCCTCCTGCACGGCGGCGACGCGCCCGGTGGCGACCTCCTGCACGGCGCGTTCCTGACGCCCACCCTGCTCGGTGACGTCTCGACCGAGATGCGCTGTGCGCAGACCGAGATCTTCGGGCCTGTCTGCAGCATCATCCGCGTCGCCGACGCAGACGCCGCCGTCGAGGCTGCGAACCGGGGGCCCTACGGACTCTCGGCCGCGATCCTCACTGCGAACGTCGCACGGGCGATGGCGATCGCCGGCGACGTCCGAAGCGGCATGCTGCACGTCAACCGCCCGACCGTGGGCGCTGATCCACACATGTCGTTCGGCGGTGTCAAGGCGTCGGCGGCGGGGCCGCGTGAGCAGGGCCGGGCCGCTCGCGAGTTCTTCTCGCACGAGCAGGCCATCTATCTGCGCGGCTAGCCGACTGGCTTCGACCGGCGGATGAAACCGGGAGCGCCCGCGCGTCGTATTTTGTGCAGGGTGGTTTCCGGGACTCCGCGTGCCGAAGAGCGACCGAGGTGAGCCCCGTGCACGACGAGGCACGCGCGTTCTGGCTGCGCGCGCCCGGCGTCGGGGAGATCCGACCGGTCACGCTGCCCGCGCCCGGACGAGACGACGTGGTGGTGCGCACGCTGCGGTCCGGCGTCAGCCGCGGCACCGAGGCGCTCGTGTTCCGCGGCGGTGTGCCGCCAGGTCAGTACGCCACGATGCGGGCTCCGTTCCAGGAGGGCGACTTCCCGGGGCCGGTCAAGTACGGCTACCTCAACGTCGGCGCCGTCGAACAGGGGCCCCCCGGGTTGCGCGGCCGCACGGTCTTCTGCCTCTTCCCGCACCAGACCGCCTACGTGGTGCCGGCCCGAGCCGTGACCGTGGTGCCCGAGGACGTTCCCCCTGCTCGCGCGGTGCTCGCGGGCACCGTCGAGACCGCGGTCAACGCGCTGTGGGACGCTGCACCGCTGCTCGGCGATCGGGTGACCGTCGTCGGCGCCGGGATGGTCGGCTGCTGTGTCGCACGACTGCTGAGCCGGTTCCCGGCGGTGCAGGTCACGCTGGTCGACGTCGACGCGGGCCGCGCGATCGTCGCGGACGGCACTCGGTGTCGACTTCGCGCTGCCGGCCGACGCGGCCGACGGTCGCGACCTGGTCGTCCACACGAGTGCGACGTCTGCCGGGCTGCAGCGGTCGCTCGACCTCCTCGCGCCCGAGGGCACGGTGATCGACCTCAGCTGGTACGGCGACACGGAGGTCCGGCTGTCACTCGGCGGCGCGTTCCACTCCGGTCGCCTCGGCATCCGCGCCAGCCAGGTCGGCACCCTCTCTCCGGCCCGTGGCGGCACGCGCACGACGGCCGACCGGCTGGCGCTCGCGCTCGACCTGCTGCGCGACCCCGGTTTCGATGCGCTCATCAGCGGGCAGTCCCGCTTCGGCGAGCTGCCCGACGTGATGCCCCTGTTGGCTGCGGGGAGCCTGCCGGCGCTCTGTCACACCATCACGTATGACGGGGAGTAGATCGTGTTCAGCGTGACCGTGCGCGATCACATGATGGTCGCCCACAGCTTCCGCG
Organism: uncultured Actinomycetes bacterium; assembly: GCA_963717155.1. Classification (GTDB taxonomy): domain Bacteria; phylum Actinomycetota; class Thermoleophilia; order Gaiellales; family JALYLC01. The sequence continues at coordinate 3,397,210 of OY970326.1, read as the reverse complement.
GGGAGGTGTTCGGGCCGGCGCAGCGCCTGCACGGCGCGACGTACGTCGTCGACGCCACGTTCCGGCGCGCGGCACTCGACGCCGACGACATCGTGGTCGACATCGGTCGAGCGGCCGAGGCGCTGCACGCCGTCCTTGCCGAGCTCGGCTACCGGAACCTCGATGACGAGGCAGCCTTCGCGGGCATGAACACCTCCACCGAGGCGCTGGCCCGGGTGATCGCAGATCGCCTCGCAGACAGCGTGCACGCCGGCGCACTTGGCGATACCGCTCGCGAGCTCGACGGGCTGGTCGTCACGCTGCACGAGTCGCACATCGCCTGGGCGAGCTACGAGCGGCCGCTGTGATGGAGGTGCGCGTCGTGGTACCGGACGGCATCGACGACCCGGCGCGGCCGAGCGGTGGCAACGTGTACGACCGCCATGTGTGCCGCGGGCTCCGCGCGCTCGGCTGGTCGGTGCGCGAGCACGCCGTACCCGGCTCATGGCCACGACCCGATGCGGCCTCGCACGCCGCACTCGCGGAGATCCTCCAGCGCATCCCCGATGACGCCGTCGTGCTGCTCGACGGACTGATCGCGTCGGCGGCCCCCGAGGTGCTCGTGCCGCAGGCGAGCCGGCTGCGGCTGGTCGTGCTCGTGCACATGCCGCTCGGCCACCGCCCGCCGGCAGACGGCGCCGACGACGTCCGGACGCGGGAGCGTGCGGTCCTCTCGGTCGCCGCCGGAGTCGTCACGACCAGCGCGTGGACCCGGCGCCGGCTGCTCGAGCTGTACCCGCTGCGGCCCGACCGGGTGCACGTCGCCGAACCCGCCGTCGACGCCGCCGACCTCGCGACCCGGGACCGCGGTCGGCGGGGCGCTCTTGTGCGTCGCGGCGGTGACCTCCGAGAAGGGGCACGACGTGCTGCTCGATGCGCTCGCGACGACGAAGGATCTGTCGTGGCACTGCGTGTGCGTGGGCAGCCTGGACCGCGACCCGGCGTTCGTGGCGCGGCTCCGTCAGCGCTCGCTCCAGGGCGGACTGGCCGACCGGGTGTCGCTTCCCGGGGCCACGGACCGGGCGCCGATCTCGACCGCAGCTATGCCGCCGCCGATCTGATGGTCCTGGCGTCCCGGGCCGAGACGTACGGCATGGTCGTCAGCGAGGCTCTGGCCCGTGGGCTGCCGGTCGTCGCGGCCGATGTCGGCGGAGTGACGGAGGCCCTCGGCCACGGCGCCGACGGGCTCCGGCCGGGGCTGCTCGTCCCGCCCGACGACCCTGCGGCACTCGGCGCGGCGCTCCGGGCGTGGCTCGGCGACGCCGAGCTCGAGGGCGCTTGCGCCGAGCCGCCCGCGAGCGGCGCGAGTCGCTCTCCGGGTGGTCGATGACCGCGTCCGCCCTCGCAGGTGTCCTCGCCGGAGCGGCCCGATGATCGCCGAGAGCATCCGGGTCAGCCCGCACTGGCTTGCCCTTCGCGAGCCCGCTGACTCCGCGGCCCGTGCACCCGGCCTCGTCGACTACCTCGCGCCGCGCCTTCCCGGCAACCGGCCGGCTGGTGATCCACGACCTCGGCTGCGGCACCGGGGCGATGGGTCGCTGGCTCGCCCCACGGCTGCCCGGGCCGCAGCACTGGGTGCTGCACGATCGAGACGCCGATCTGCTGGAGATCGCGGCTGCTGACCCCCTCGGCCCGGCCGCCGACGGCGCCGCGGTCACGGTCGAGGCGAGGCAGTCCGACATCACCCGGCTCGACCCGGGCGATCTCGCGGAGCGCAGCCCTCATCACCGCCTCGGCGCTGCTCGACCTGCTGACCGGAGACGAGCTGGGCGGCCTGGTCGCCCTCTGTGCCGGTGCAGGGTGTCCCGTGCTGCTGACCCTGTCGGTCGTCGGCCGAGTCGAGCTGACACCGGCGGATCCGCTCGACTCCCGCGTGGCCGCCGCGTTCGACGCCCATCAGCGACGCATGACGACGCGGGGTCGCCTGCTCGGCCCGGACGCCGTCGCGCGCCGCGGTCGAGGAGTTCGCTCGGCTGGGGGCCGAGGTCCTCGTCCGGCCCAGTCCCTGGCGACTCGGCTCCGGCCAGGCCGACCTGTCGGCGGAGTGGTTCGCCGGGTGGGTGGGTGCCGCCTGCGAGCAGCAGGTCGAGCTGGCGACCGAGACCGCCGCCTATGCGCGCCGGCGCCACGCGGAGGCAAGCGCCGGACAGCTCGCCGTCACCGTGGACCACGCCGACCTGCTGGTCCTGCCCCGAGCAGGCTGGGCGCCGGCGATGAGCCGGACCGCGTGGGCGTGGGCCCGCCTCCTGGCCCCCGCCGCGACCCTTGCCATCCTCCTCTGGCGGGTCGGCACCGGCCCGTTCGTCGACGGCGTTCGCACGGTCGACGGCGAGGCGCTGGCGGCGGCGGTAGGCCTCGCGGTCGCTGACCACCCTGTGCTGTGCCTGGCGTTGGACGATCGTGGCCCGTGGTCTCGGCATGCGACCTGCCGCTGCGCGCCGCGGTGGCGCCGGTACTACCAGTCGCTGTTCCTCAACGTCACGCTGCCCGGCGGGGTTCTCGGCGACGTCCATCGCGCCGTCACCCACGGTCGCGACGAGCACGATGTCGGACGTGGGGTGCGCGCCGTCGTGTGGGAACGCTCGGCCGGGCAGGTCGTGCAGGCCGTCCTGACCGTCGTCGTGCTCCTCGCGCTCCCGTCGCCGGTGCAAGCGTCCATGCCGCTGATCGCGATCGCGGCCGTCGTGGCGGTGCTCGTCGTCGTGCTCGTGGTGCGGGCGCGGCCAGGTCGCGGCCGCTCCCTGTGGGCGCGAATCAGGAGCGGAGTGGTCGGCGACATCCGCGACGGGCTGCTCGCGCGGAGGGCGTGGCTGGGCATCGCGCTCGCGTCTGCCGTCGTCGTCGCAGGTCACGCGGTCACCTTCCTGATCGCAGCGCGGACCGCGGGCACGACCGAGCCGGCGTCCCGGATGCTGCCGCTGGCGCTGCTCGCGATGCTGGCCATGGTGCTGCCGAGCATCGGCGGCTGGGGGCCGCGCGAGGGCGTGACGGCATGGGTGTTCGGCGCTGCCGGCCTCGGTGCGGATCAGGGGGTCGCGACCGCCGTGGTGTACGGCGTCATGGTGTTCGTCGCCAGCCTGCCGGGTGCGATCTTCCTCCTGCTGGCGTGGCTCCATCGCACCCCGGCCCTCGAGCAGCCCGAACCGTCGCTCGCATGGCGGGTTCGCGGCGTGGCGGCCGGACGGAGCGCGAGATGTCTGAGCGCCCGTACACGCTGTTGAGCTGCGGCATGTCGATCGACGGCTATCTCGGCAGCGCGATGCCGCAGCGCCTCGCGCTGTCGAACGACGCCGACTTCGACCGCGTCGATGCCGTCCGCGCCTCCTGCGACGCGATCCTGGTGGGTGCAGGCACCGTGCGGAACGACAACCCGCGGCTGCTGGTGCGTTCGCAGAGCCGCCGCGACGAGCGGACGGCCCGAGGGCTCGCGCCTTCGCCGATCAAGGTCACCGTGACCGAGCGCGTGGAGCTCGATGCCTGCGCCGACTTCTTCACCACCGGCGATGCCGAGAAGCTCGTCTACTGCGCGAGCGCGCGGGTGGCCGACGCGCGCGCCCGCCTCGGGCCGGTGGCGACGGTGGTCGACGGCGGACAGCCGGTCGAGATGCGCACGATCAGCGAGGACCTCGGCGAGCGGGGTGTGCAGCGGCTGATGGTCGAGGGCGGCGGCAAGGTGCACACGCAGTTCCTGACCGACAACCTCGTCGACGAGCTGCAGCTGGTCGTCGCTCCCTTCTTCGTCGGCGACTCCCGGGCCCCGCGGTTCGTGCGCGACGGTCGTTTCCCCTGGAACCCCGACCGGCGCGCGACGCTCGCCGGGGTCCGCCAGATCGGCGACGTCGTGCTGCTGCGCTACGCGCTCTCGCCACGGTTCCGGACCGACTGAGCGAGGAGATCGAGCGCATCGCCGACTCCGTTGGCTTCCTGCTGTACCTGCGACACGCACACGCTCGACCTCCCGCTGTCGGCGCCGGCTACGAGTCGAACGCGCTGAGGAAGCGATCGCGGAAGGCGCTCATCTGCCAGAGCGGCGCGTGGCGGCTGGGCCGCAGGCCGTCGTCCCAGCCCCACCCGGAGATCCGGTCGAGGACGGCCGGGTCGTGGGCGATGACCGAGATCGGCACGTTGTGCGTCGGGCTCTCCCCGCTCACGACCTTCGCAGGCTGATGGTCGCCCAGGACGACGAGCACGAGGTTCTTGTCGGCGTAGTGCTGCACGAAGGAGACCAGGGCGCTCATCGTGTACTGGATGGACTTGCCGTACGCCGCGCGCACCCCAGCGTGGTCGCTGAAGAGCTCGGAGCGGCTCAGCTCGCCCGCCGGAATGTGCTTGAAGATCGAGCCGTCGCCGACGTCGCTCCACGGGACCATCCTGGGGATGCGCGTCCACGGGGTGTGGCTCGACACCAGATCGACCTCCGCGAAGATCGGGCGGCGCGGATGCTTCGCAAGCTCGAGGCGCTGCAGCGCCAGGAAGACGTACTGGTCGGGCATCGACGCATACGAGTACTTCGGCCCGTGGTACCCGACGTTGCGCCGGTCGTAGAGCTTGTCGTAGTGATAGAAGGACGACCCCTCCGGCCACGTCCGGTCGTCGGACGGCACGTCGCTGACGGTCCGCCACCCGGCCCGCTTGAACGCCGTGCTGAGCGTGAGCCGGTCGGTCTTGACGAGCTGGTCGTAGCGCAGCTGGTCGTCGACCCAGAGCCCCGACTGCACGGTGGAGTGCGCCAGCCAGCTGAGGCCGCCGAACGTCGACGAGGTGAGCCAGCCGCTCCGGGCGGAGAAGCCGTCGGCCCGCAGTTGCCTGGTCCCCTGTGCGAGGACGGCATCGACCTTCGGCGAGAACGACGAGTCCTGGACGGCGACCTGCCCGTAGCTCTCGACGAACACGAGCAGGACGTCCTTGCCGCGCAGGCCGGTGAGCAGCTTGTCGGTCGGGGTGTCTCGGAAGCGGTCGTGGCGGATGTCGTCGGCGAAGATCGCGTGGTCCTCGATGCCGGCCCGCACTGCACGGACCTCGCGGACGACCAGTCCCGTCGCGCTCGTGGAGGCGATGGGCGCGGCGGAGACGAGCTGCGCGCCGAACACCCAGCAGAGCAGCCAGACGACGCCGAGCGTCGCGACGCTCGGCAGCGACCATCGGCGGTAGCCGGCGGCGACCCGGGTCAGGCGAAGCACCGCCAGGGTCGTCAGGACGAGCACGGCTACACCGAGCACCGCCGCGCCGGCGACGAGCAGGTTCGCCTCCGTCCGGCCGATCGAGTCGCGCAGCGTCTCGATGCCGATCCCGGTGTAGCTGCCGTCGGCGATGGGGTTGAAGGGCCGGTCGAAGGTCTCGAAGAACCCCATGTCGAGGGCCTTCACGATGATCATGAGACCGAGGACCGGGCCGACGACGCAGGCGAGGAGGAGTCGACCCCGGGGCGGCAGGACGACGGCCAGCGCGACGAGGAGGAGGCCCTCGAGCGGGACCCGCACGAACGCGTCCGGCGTGAGCCGGTTCAGCTGGTCCGGCATGACCAGGGCGAACCAGACGACGAGAAGGGCGAGGATCGTGAGCGCGACGGTGATTCCTCGGCGCACCGGTCCGTGCCTGGCGCCGCTGGAAGCGGTCGTGTCAGCCGGAAGACGGGTGGCTTGCCGGTGGCTCCACAGCCACCAGACGTCACGGCCGAACGACTCGGCAAGCAGCGCGAGCGCGGCGGCGACGGCGACCTCGGCCAGGGCCTGCGGAACGACGTCTGCGGCCGTGATCGTGAGCACGATCCCCTGCGTCGCGGCGACGACCTTGCGCCAGTAGCGTGGCGGCAGCGTCTCGCGCATCCACGGCAACAGCCACCCGGCTGCGAGGAACGCGTAGCGCGCGAGGCCGATTGCGAGCACCCAGGCGCCGAGCGAGCGCGCGACGTACACGCTGAGCACGAGGATCAGGAACGCGTCGACCTCGGCGTCGAAGTGCCCGCCCAGTGGCGACGCCTTGCCGGTCCGGCGCACGACCCATCCATCGACCCTGTCCAGCACGAGCGCGACGACCGCGAGCGTCACGAGAAGCGTGACGTGGGCGGGGTGCTCGAACGAGTCCGCGACCAGTGCCGCGACGCCGACGGCGAGCGAGGCCCGAGCGAGCGTCACCCAGTCGGCGGGGCTCAGCTGATCCGTGCCGAGGCGCGAGAGACCGCGCGCCAGCGCGACATTGATGATCACCGCGCAGCCGACACCGACGACCCAACCGGCGCCGCTGAGGCCGACCGACCCCGCGATCGCGGCGAGCAGCAGCGCCTGGGCGATCAGCCCTGTCGCCGGGCCGGCCTGAACCGTTCGCACCGTTCCTCCGTGATAGTGGCTACGTGGGGCATTACGGGAAACACCGCGGTCCGGATTCAGCCATGAGACAGGACGAGCGTGCTCCGTTCATCGAGGCGCTGCAGCGAGCCCGCGAGTCGGCCTACGCCCCCGGTGAGTTCGTCGGGCAGGAGAGCTTCATGCGCGCCGGAGAGATCCTGTCGCTGGCTCATCGGGCCGGCATTGCCCCCGGGGTATCCGTGCTGGACCTGTGTTGCGGTGTCGCCGGGCCCGGACGGCTCATCACACGCGAGCTGGGCTGCGCCTATCTTGGCGTGGATCTCAGCTCCAGCGCCATCGACATCGCACGTGAGCGCGCCGGCGACCTTCCCTGTCGCTTCGAGGTCCTGCAGATCCCCCCGATCCATCGCGGCCCGTTCGACGTGGTGCTTCTGCTCGAGACAATGCTCGCCTTCCCCGACAAGGAACCCCTGGTCCGGGAGGTATCCGATGCGCTCTCGATCGGCGGGAGGTTCGCCTTCACGCTGGAGGAGGGGCTCCCGCTCACACCGGCGGAGCGAGCTTGCATGCCTGACGCGGACACGGTCTGGCTCACCCCGCTGCACGAGATGCTCGCATGCCTCGCAGGCGTCGGGCTGGCTGTCCGCTGGCAGGCGGACTGCAGTCGGTCTCACCGTGCCGTCGCTGATTCACTGATCGCCGCGTTCGAGGCCGATGCGACCGACATCGCCGCGCAGATCGGCGGGCGAGCGCTCGAGGAGCTGCTCGCCTCTCACCGGCTGTGGAGCGACTGGCTGCGGGATGGGCGTGTCCGCAAGATCGCGTTCGTTGCGGAGAGGGCATAGACGTGCTCAGTTGCCGCGTCCGGCCAGGCGGTCGGCTGCGAGCTGGGCCTCGACCGCCCTGTCGACGTTGCCGTGCCGACGGTCCGGTGCGAAGTGGTCGAGGACGCCGTCTCGGGCGAGCACCGCTGCGGTGGCCGGCTTGACGCGGGCAAGGCGCAGCTCGACGTCGATGCTCTCGGTGAACTCGCGGATCTCGGCGAGCTTCGCTGCGCCTTGCGAGTCGACGAGGTCCACACCCTCGAAGTCGAGCACGACGGCGTGGACGGGCTGGTCACCTTGCGCCAGGAGCTCGCGAATCCGCTCGTCGAGCGCGTCGGCGGTTGCGAAGAAGAGGCCTCCGTCGAGACGCACGACGACGATGCCGGGGAACGTCTCGTCGGCGGGGTGCTCGGTCACGTCGCGGAACACCTGCGTGCCGGGCTCGCGGCCGAGGACGGGCATCCCGGGGGCGGTTGCGACGTAGATGAGCCACACGAGCGACAGTGCGATGCCGATGACGACGCCGGCGAGCACACCCGCCGAGAGCACGGCGATACCGGCCACCGCTGCGATCCAGAAGTCGAAGCGCTTGACGCGGAAGAGGCGCCTCAGCTCGGGGATGTCGATCATGCCGAAGATGACCGCGTCGATGATGATCGCTGCGAGCACGGCCTTCGGGAGCTTGGAGAAGAGCGGCGCGAGCGCGATCAGGGTCAGGATGACGAAGCCTCCCGTCGCGAGCGACGCCATCGGGCTTCGTGCCCCGGACGACTCGTTGAGCGAGCTCGCCGAGAGGCTCGTCGAGACCGGCATGCCCTGGAACACGCCGGAAGCGGCGTTGGCCATCCCCTGCGCAATCGACTCCTGGTTGACATCGATGCGGTAGTGGTGGCGGATCGCGAACGCGCGGGCGTCGCCAGCTGTCTGCGAGAAGCCGATCAGCAGGAGGCCGGCCGCCGCCGCGAGGATGGTGGAGTAGTGATCCCGGAAGACATCGAGCCCGGGAAACGTCGGTGCCGGTAGGCCGCGTGGCACGTGTCCGACGAGCGCGACGCCGTGCGTACCGAGGTCGAATATGTAGGTCGCGAGCAGGCCGGCGACGACAAGCACCAGGGCGCCCGGCACGCGCGGTGCGTAGAAGCGCAGTGCGAGGATGAGCCCGAGCGCCACCAGGCCCACGAGCAACGTCGTACCGCTGATGTCACCGAGGGACCGGATCCACGAGGCGAGCTCCGCCCAGGCGCTGTCGCCGGAGCTCGACGTGCCGGTGAGCTTCGGCAGCTCGCCGATGACGACGTCGATGGCGGCTCCCGCGAGAAAGCCGGTCACGACCGCGCGCGAGAGGAACCGTGCGATCCAGCCCAGGCGCAGGAGCGCGAGCAGAAGGAACAGCGCACCGGTCACGAGCGTGATCGCCGCCACCAGCTTGGCAGCGTCTGCACCTCCGACTCCCGTGAACAGCACCGCTCCACCTGCGACCGCGGCGAGCGACGAGCTCGGCCCTGTCGAGATGTGCCGCGAGGTGCAGAACAGCGCGTAGACGATCGCGCCGGCGGCCGCCGCATATAGCCCGTTCTGGACAGGCACGCCTGCGATGCCCGCGTATCCGAGGTCCTTCGGCACGATCATCGCCGTCACCGCGATGCCCGCCAGCAGGTCGCCACGCAACATCGCCCGGTCGTAGCGCGGCAGCCAGACCACGATCGGCATGAACCGACTCAATGCTCGCCCCCGATCCTCGGCGCCGCGTTCCACGGGCCGATCCTCTCAGATCGGGAGTCGGGCCGCTGACATCTCGTGTGACAGTGCCAGATCGACCTACACCACCGAGTCGATGCCGCGAATGATCATGTAGCAGCCACCGATGACGAGGATGGCGACTGCGACGGTGCGGCTGTTGTCAGAGAGCCAGGTGCTGAACCGGCGTGACAGATCGGCCGCTCGCACGGGCGCGAACACGAACCCGAGCAGCGGGATCTCGATCAAGGCGTACTGGATGATGCAGAACGCGACCACGACGATGACGATCTCGGCGTCGGAATAGCCTGACTGAGCGATGTCCTTGAGCGCGACGATGTACCACGCGCCGGGCACGAGGTCGATGAGCAGGCCCGCGGCGAAGGCGACCGCAGCCTTCTCGCTGCGGCTGAGGAGCTCCGATACCTTGCTATCTCCCTTGGGGGGAGAGGGGGGTCGTCTCCTGACGAGGACTGCGAGACCGAGCGCGATCGCACCGACGGCGAAGTAGACCACCGGGTCGGCCGGCGGGCTCGAGCCGCTCACCAGCGACGTCCCCTGCAGCGCGAAAACGATCACGAGCCCGACGCCGACGCTCGCGATCATCCCGCCGAGAAGGAAGAACGCCATCGCGCGCGCAGGTCTCGGTGCGGTCAGCGCAACCACGACGACGGCAACGAGTGTCGGATACACCGCCGACAGGAGCGCAAGGGGAATGAGCTCCCACATCTACGGCGCGAGCTTCGACTCGATCTGGCCCAGGCGCGTGTCGAGGTCGGCTATCGCACGCTGCGTCTCGGCGAATGCGTCGAGGATCATCCGGGTGTCCCGCTCTCGCTGTGCACGGTCGTCCTCCTGCGCACTGGCTCCCGCGCGTTGAGTGACGGCGCTTGTCACGCTCGCGGTCAGGAACGCGAAGAACGAGACGCCCAGCACCATCTCGGCGCCACCGATCACCCGTCCGACGGTCGAGGTCGGCACGACATCGCCATAGCCGACCGTCGTGACGGTCTGCAGCGCCCACCAGACTGCCAGGCCAAGAGATGGGAAGTTCTGGCCGTCGGCGAGTCGGATGACGATCGCCCCGACCAGGGCGAGCACCATGAACGTTGCGGCCAGGCCGAGCGTGACGAATCGCGAGGCGGCAATCCTTCGCGCCCGGCGGTCGATGATGGACAACCCCCCGGATGGCGGAGTCGGAGCGCTGCCGGTCATCCGGGTGAGGTTCAACGCGCCCGGTGGTTCTCCTTGCGCGTCCCCGCCGCCCCGATCAGATGGGACGCACCGGGCGGCCACCCGGTCGAACCGCTTCACCGAGCCCCGCGAGCGGGTCGTCCGCCAGGTTCGCCGTCGGGTCGACGAGCTCGTGCCGGTGCTCCGATGTCGCGGGCTCGTAGGTGTGCCAGCCCTGTGGCACGCGATCCTCGACCTCGAGCTGCCCTGCGTCCATCGCCTCCAGCAGCTCGCCGAACGGCGCCTTCCCCGGGCACCAGCGCTCGACCGTGACGAGCCCGTGCGTCGGCAGGACGGTGAAGGCGATCGTCCTCGGATCCTCGGGATCCCGCAGACAGGCTGCGTTGGAGAAGGCCGAGCGGATGCCGGCAGCCTGTGCTGCCGTCGCGCACGACACGGGATGCTCGTAGTACGAGGGCGGCAGGCTCACGAACTCGACCCGCGCCGGGTCGAACGAGCGCACGCCCCGATGACCGTGCAGCTTCGAGCGGATCACGGGCACCGTCGCGCCGGAATCGCTATCCCACTCGGGCCCGAGCACGATCGTCGGTAGATCGGTGTCGACGTCGCGCAGCTCGAGCGCCTCGGACGACGGCGGAGCGTTCTCCGCGCCCTCGACGTGGCGCACGATCACTCCGCGGCCGTCGGCGCGCACCTCGACGATGACGGCGAGATCGTCGTCCGCGAGCCCTGTCTTGTCGACCGGCCGCGCGCTTCCGGTGACCGTCGTGACGAGGCCGCCGAGCGTGGTGTCCCAGGTGGCGAAGCACCCTTCGCTGTACTGGCGCGCGATCGCGTCGTCGACCGCGGGAACGGCGATGAGGTCGGCGACGCGGATCATCTGGGTGAAGAAGCGCCGCTGGCCGAGTGCGAGGCCCGCGGTCTTCATGGCGCTTCGCGCCGGCGCCTTCTTCCACTCGGCGGCGGTGACGATGCGGGGGTCGACCATGTGGTCTGTGACGTCACGTGCGGAGATCGTTGCGAGCACGCGGGCGACGATGTCCTCCCACAGCGCAGAGCCGTCGCCGACGGCGAGCGTCCGCGGATGGCCGCCGACGAGGTCGAGGTGGAAGACCGCCTCGGGGTGGGTGTCGTCGCCGACGAACAGCAGGATGCGGACGTTCTTCGCCTGCGTCTGCAGCACGCGCATCACGGTCAGCATCGCGCCGCCTCGCCGCCCCTGCTCGACGAGCGTGTCGACGGCGGTCGGCTCGAGGCCCTCCACCGCGAAGTCGACGGGGTCGATCGGGGACTTGGCAAGGGCGATGCGGAAGTGGTCGATCATCGCCTGCAGCTGGGCGGGAGTGGCGGACATGACCGCGTACGTGATCGGCGTGCGCCGCAGCTTGAAGCGCCGCCGGACCGTCAGCTGCAGCGAATGCCGCCAGCCGATCGGGACGCCGAACTGCGCCGCGGCGAAGACCACGTCTGTCGCGTCGGAGGGCAGGACCTCGACGTCATGGCCACGAGCCTCGAACTCTCCGGCGAGTCGGCGCAGCAGGAGGGCCGAGAGGGACTCATCGTGCGGATCGTCGAGAAACGCGGTCTCGATCAGCTCCGTGGAGGTCGTCGTTGGTTCCTGCATGCGGTGAAGTATCCCAGACGGTGATCCACAAGCCGAATCGGCAGCTTTCGAATGCCGAGCGGTCGACCGCCCTGCCTGTCATGCCTTGCGCGGGTCGATGAGCACCTTCATCGCCCCATCGGCCTGCGCGACCTCGAGCGCCTCCTGCGCGTCTGCGAGTCCGAACCTGTGCGTGACGACGCGGTCGAGCGGTAGCCGGTCGAGGTTGCGCGCCAGCAGCTCCATCACGGGCGCGTACGACGTCGACGTCTCGCCGCCGACTCCGATCACGCAGACGTTCTTCGTGCAGATGTCCGCGGTCGGGTTCACGGGAACCGGGCCGAGATCGACGAATGCGCCCGCCTCGACGACGATCCCGCCGACGCGAGCCATGTGCAGGCAGCTCGGGAACGTCTCCGGTACCCCGGAGCAGTCGGCGACGACAGCCGCACCGAGCCCGCCCGTGTGCTCGCGAACCCGTGCCAGGCGCTCGTCGGGCTCCGTCTCGTCGACGTTGAGCGTCAGCGTCGCGCCGAACTCCTCCGCGAGTGCGAGCCGCGACGGGAAGCGGTCGATCGCGATCAGCTTGCCGCAGCCGAGGAGTCGCGCCTTGATCAGGTGGCAGAGCCCGAGCGGGCCGATGCCGACGACAGCGACCGACTCGCCGAACGGCGTACCGCCGAGGCTGGCTGTCAACGTCCGCGCCGTGTCGAGCCCATGCGTCACTGACATCACCTCGGTCAGGACTGCGACCTCGTCCGGCAGCTCATCGGGGACGCGGAAGATCGGCGTCCCCGGAAGCAGCACCATGTACTCCGACCAGCCACCGAACAGGTACGGCGCCGTCTTGCAGTTGAGGCTGTTCCCGTAGTCGGCGAGATCCTCGCAGAAGTAGTACGGGAACTTGTTCAGGCAGAAGTAGCAATGTCCGCAGGGAACGTTCGCGCCCGGGACGATGCGGTCGCCTGGCCGGAGCGGGCGGCCGTCGCTGTCGAGCACCTCGCGGCCGCCGATGGCCTCCACGACGCCGACGTTCTCGTGCCCGCAGATGAGCGGGTACTCGAGGTCGCGTTCGTGCGGCGTGCCCGCGTACTGCTTGGTCTCGCCGCGGTAGGTGTGCTTGTCGGTGCCACACACTCCCGAGTAGGTGACGCGCATGAGGACGGCGCCGTCCTCGAGCTCGGGATACGGAAAGTCGGCGACCTCGAGCGTTCGCGGCGCTCGCATCACGGCCGCGCGGATGCGTGTCGTACTCGGCATCGCACCATTGTGGACCACGACGTGATTTCCGACGCCGGGGCGCCGCTCAGACCTGGGCGGCACCCGTCGGGGCGACGTCGACTCCGGGCGTCCGGCCCGCTGCGATCGCGAACAGCGCCCGCACCCCCGCCCAGACACCATCGGGGACGATCGCCGAGGGTGAGGCCCCCGGGTGTGCCCGCGCGATCCGCACGCGCAGCACTCCCGGCCTCGTGTGGAACCGGAGCGGGGTCTCCAGCTCGGTTGCCTCGCCATCGATTCCTGCTGCGATTCGCTCACCGGCCTCGACGGTGAACGCGTGGGTCGCCCACTCGCGAAAGGGCCGTGTCGTGATCGACCCTCGAGCAAGCGCGTCCGCCCCCTCGCCGATGATGACCACGCCGAGCGTCCCGCGATCGAGATGCGGTCTCGTTCCCGAGCCGACGAGCCTGCCCAACCGGTACCGGTTGTTCGATACCAGCAGCGTGGCGTGACTCTCGCAGCGCTCGCCGTCGGGGCCGGTGAAGCGCAGTGGAGCCTCGGGCGCGTTCGAGCTGACCGCGTCGGGGATGGTGTCGAGCAGTGTTCTCAGCTTCGCGTCGCGGTAGCCGGGTCGTTGCACCGCCTCCGCGTAGATCCCGAGCGACACGTTGTTCACGAACACCCTGCCGTTGACGTCCGCAAGGTCCACGATGCGTTCTCCGCCGTCCACGAGCGCATCCAGGGCACCGACGACATCGTCGCGGTCGACGCCGAGATCGAGCGCGAAGTGGTTTCGCGTGCCCGCAGGCACGCAGGCGTACGGCAGCGAGTGCTCGGCCGCGACCGCGGCCACGATCGCCTGAGATCCGTCCCCGCCGGCCATCGCGAGCGCGTCGGCGCCGCCCGCGACGGCGCTGCGAGCGAGCTCTTCGAGATCCTTGCCAGGAGCGAGCTCGACCGCCGCGATCCCACGTTCCTGCGCTTCGGCAGCGAGCCGGAAGCGCTCGGCCTTGCCGCCGCCCGAACGCGGATTGAAGAAGAGCACGGGGTGGCTCGGGCGAGGTGCGGTCGGAAGGGAGACGCGGACGCGGAACGCCGCCGTGACCGCGGAGACCGTGAGCACGGCCCCGACGACCAGGAGGATCGTGAGGGCGCCGCCGCGGGCGACCAGGACCACCACGGAGGCGCCGAGGAGCGCCACCGCGAGCACGAGTGCCAGGACGCGCGCACGACCGCGATGCAGCAGTCCGACGAGCGCGGCGAGCAATGAGACCGAGATGCAGGCGATCACGATGAGCCCCTGCGGGAACTCGCGAAACACCGCCAGGGTCGCGACCACGAGCGTGGCGGCGGCGAATGCGAGGCCCGAGAGTGCCGCGACGCGAACGGGCACCTGGCCGTGCCTGGAGTGCTGACGGTGCGTCATAGCCGGCAGCAATATGATGGTCGACGATGTCCGTCCTCGCCACCTACCTGGCACCGCACCGACGATTGGTCGGCGCCTGGTTGCTGGATGCCCAACGCGTCGACCGCGCCGTGTACGACGCGGTCACGCATACCTCGACGCCGACGCTCGACCGAGGCATGAGCGAGCTGACGCAGGCGGCCGACTACTCGCGACTGTGGCTCGGCTGCGCCGCGGTCCTCGCTGTGACCCGAGGCGCGAAGGGAAGGCGCGCTGCGGTCACCGGGCTCGCCTCGATCGGCGTCGCATCGGCCGTTGCCAACCTCGTGGCGAAACCGCTCGGCCGGCGCCGGCGTCCGGACACGATCAACGTACCCGATGCGCGTCGGGCCCCGGTGCCCGCCAGCAGGTCGTTTCCGTCGGGTCACTCGGCGTCCGCCTTCGCCTTCGCGACCGGCGTCGGCGCGGTCCTCCCACGCGAGGCGATCCCGATCCGGGCGCTCGCGACCGTTGTCGCCTACTCGCGTGTCCACACGGGCGTCCACTATCCCGGCGATACGCTCGCCGGAGCATTCCTCGGCACCACGCTGGCCCAGATCACGGCGAGCGTCGTCGCCCGCGTCTCGTAGGCCGCTCACGCGCGAGACGGGGAGTCGGCGGCTCGCAGCTCTCCCCACGTAGGTGCGCGAGGCGCGATCCCCATCTTGCGCACGACGATCTCGGCGGCGACGGTGATGGCCTCGGTGAACGTGGGAAATGCGGGTTGGAGCTCGGCGATCTGTTCGATCCGCAGCCGGGCGGCCATGCATGCGGCGATCGTCTGGATCACCTCGGCCGAGTACTCGCCGAGGACGTGCGCGCCGAGGAGCCAGCGGCGGTTGCGGTCCACGATCAGCTTGCAGAATCCCTCGGGGTTATCGTCGACCAGGGGCCGCACGAGATCCCGATACCACGCGACACCGACCTCGCAGTCGTAGCGTTCTCGCGCTTGCGCCTCGGTGAGCCCGACCCCTCCGTACTCCGGGTCGGTGAAGCTGCCGGTCGGGACGAGCTCGTGGGTGAATCGGCGGCGCATGCCGAGCACCGCGTTCTCCGCCGCGATCCGCCCCTCCAGCCGCGCGCTCGGCACCAGCATGCTGATCCCGTTGACGTCGCCGGCCGCGAAGATATGTCGCAGGCTGCTCCGTAGGCCGTCATCGACCTTGACGTACCCCCGGTCGGTCTCGATGCCGATCGTCGCCGCGCCCACCAGCTCGGCATTCCCTGGCCAGCCGACCGCCAGGAACACGGCACCGACATCCAGTCGATCCTGAGCCGCGCCGCGCCGGTGGTGGACGGCGATCGCCCCGGCGTCCCGTTCGAGCCGGTCGACGAGCGTGGAGGTCAGCACGGTGATGCCACGGGCGCGAAACGCCTCGGCGAGCCCTGTGGAGACGTCGTGGTCCGCGTGAGGGACGAGCCCGGGCGATGCCTCGACGAGCGTGACCTGCACGCCGAAGTCGGCGAGGATCGAGGCGAGCTGGCAGCCGGTGTCGGCACCCCCGACGACGGCTGCAGACCCAGGCAGCTCGGTCAGCTCGCGCAGGTCCTCGTAGGTGAGCGCGAGGTCCGCCCCGGGGATCGCCAGCCGGCCGGCGTGCCCCCCGACCGCGATCACGACGCCGTCTCCGCGAAACTCACGGCCGTCGGGAATCACCACGGTGTGCGCGTCCACGAACACCGACGGGCCGGCCGCGTCGACGAGATCGATCCCATGGCGGCGCAGCGCATCGCCGAATCGATGCCGATCGTGCGCGAGGTCGGCGACCCGGCGGGCGCTCGCCAGGGCAGCCGCGATGTCGATCTGTGGTCGGTCGCCGCGGAGGCCGAGTCGCTCCCACGACCTCGCATCCCGCATCAGACGAGCCGCACGCGCAAGCGTCCGAACCGGAGCGGGGCCCGAGTTCAGACTGGTACCGCCGACCCTGGCGGCCTCGATGAGCGTGACCTCGGCGCCGAGCTCACGGGCATGCAGGGCCGCGCTGGCACCTGCGGGGCCGCCGCCGAGCACGAGCAGCCTCATGGCGACTCTGGTTGCGAGAACTCGATCACGACCTTGATGTCGTCCGGATCCCGCTCGAGCGCCTGCTCGAACGCGGCCGGCGCCACGCGTCGGGTCACGAGCTGTTCGAGCCACGAGCGGTCTGCTCGTGCGAGCACCTGCGCCGCGCGGTAGTAGTGACGCCGGTTGGCATTCACCGACCCGAACACGACCAGGTTCTTCAACACGGCGTCGCTCGCGAGCGTCGACGTGCTGCCATCCGATGTCGCGGGCGGGCCGACGCCGGTCAGGCAGACGATGCCCCCGGGGGCCGCAGCCCCGGCGACGTCTCGGACGAGCTGCGCGACCCCCGTGCACTCGATGACGATGTCCGGATGCAGGCCCAGCTCGGAGATGGTGCCGGTGTGGTACGTCGCACCGAGCGCGTCGACCAACGCGGGTTTTCGACCGTCGGTGACGCGATCGAGCACGTGCACATCGGCGCCGTACTGGACGCCGATCAACGCGGCCAGCAGCCCGATCGGACCCGCCCCGACGACCAGCACGGTGCTCGGGTCCCAGAAGCTCCTACGCCCGATCATCGCGATGTGCTCCCACGCCTTGGCGACGACGGTCGTGGGTTCCAGCAGCACTCCGAGCATCCCGAGGCGCGGGTCCACCTTCACCGCGTACTCGGGCTCGATCCGCCAACGATCCGCCATGAAGCCGTCGACCTGCTTGATCCCGCGCTCGGTGTAGCCGCCGTTGGTGCACATGTCCCACTCGCCCACCGCGCAGTTCGCGCACGGCAGCGGATCCGGTCGCCGCACGATCCCCACCACGTGCTCGCCGACCGCGAGCCCGCTCGTGCCTGGATCGAGTACCCGCCCGAGCGACTCGTGGCCGAGGATCAACCGCTCGCGACCGGGTGGTGGCCACCCGTACAGGCCGCCGGCAATCTCGACGTCGGTGCCGCACACACCCACGGCCAACGCCTCGACGAGGACAGACCCGGCCTCCGGGCCCTGCTCGGGCACCTCATCGAGCCGCGCCGAGCCGGCACGCCCCGGAATGACAGTGATCGCCTTCAATCCATACCTCTCGTCGAGCCCGTCGCGGTCTCGGCCGAGACGCTCGGCCGACCGGCTCGACCCGATCCTGCGGGCGGCACCGGCCGCCCGACGGTAGCGATGGGCTCGAGGCGCGCCCTCACCCCCGAGAGGTGAGGCACTCGCTCCGCGCCTCGAGCCCATCGCCGACTGGTGACGACTCCATCGCCGTCAGCAGCCGGTACGTCGTCACGGATGCGCTAGCCGCGCACCGCCTCCCTGTAGTCGCCCCAGCGGACGAGCAGTGCGAAGAGGACGATGATCGTCAGCGCGAGGACGGTGAGTGCCCAGATCGGGTACGGGCTGCTACCGAGGAAGCCGAGCTGATCGATGATGCTCAGGACTGCAACGATGATCGCGAACCAGCGAGCCCAGCTGGCCCCGGAGGCGAGGCCGAGCGCTGCCAGGACGGCGACTATGCCCCAGAACAGGGTGATCCAGCCCCAGGTCTTGAGATCAAAGATGATGATCTGACCCGCGGCCAGCGCGTAGTACTGGCCCCGGATGATTGCGATCAACCCCTGAAAGATGTCGATCATTCCAACTACGAGCAGCAGGATGGCTGCGAATCCAATCCAACCGCTCCACGATCGATCTTGTGCCATGTTCCTTTCTCCTCTCGCTCAGGTGACGTTGCGATGATCGCCGCTAGGGCGTGGACGGACACCACCTGAATAGGATGATCCGCCAGGCGCTCCGGGCGGGGCGCGAGGCCCCTTCACGCGTTGAGTGCGAAGAAGTAGGACTCCCACGGTCCCATGCCGACGTAGAGGCCGGTGTCGTGGAGCTCGTCGCCGTCGCGTTCGAAGTCGTCGCCGGCGAGCAGGGCTCGTAGGTGCCAGCGCCGGCCGGCGAGGTCGCCCCAGGGCAGGTGGACCTGTGCCTGTCCGTCCTCGCCGGCGAGGTTCACGACGACGAGGTAGCGATCGTCGTTCGCGCGCCAGCACCAGGCGAGCACGTGGGCCGCCGTCTGGTTGTCGGGCCAGCCGCTGCACTCGCACAGCTGCCATTCCCCATCACGGAGATCTGAGTCGGCGACCGCGCCGAGCAGCTTCTCGTAGAACGCGCGGAGCTCGAGATCGGCTGGCTGCTCCGGGCCGCGGGCGAGAAACACCGGTATGTGGGTGTGCAGTCCCTCGAGTTGACCTGCGTGGTACATGCGCGCTCCTTCGAGCGTCGACATGACGACTACGACCGCCCGCTGCTGCTCCGGCGCGAACGTATCGGCCGCGCGCGGTTCGTCGTGGTTCTCGATGAAGCGGAGGAGTCCTTCCTGGTAGTCGGTGGCTGCCTGCAGGTGGCCACGCACCGACTCCGCGGGTCCGGCGACGAGGCGGTCGTAGAGCCGCTTGTCGTAGCAGAGGTCGAACCCCTGCTGCTGGAGCGTCCACTCCATGTCCCAGTAGGCCTCCGCGATGAACACGAGCGTCGGATGCGTCGCATGAACCGCGGCGATGACGGTCGGCCAGTAGTCCTCTGCGGGCGACGCACCCGCCCGCTCGCCCCAGGTGCGGGCGAAGACCTCGTTGGTCATGAGCATTGCCATGTCACAGCGGACCCCGTCGCACTGCGAGGCGATCGCGGCCAACGTGTCGGTCGCCGCCTTGCGTAGTCCGGGCGAGAACGCGTTCAGCTGGACGACGTCGGGCCACGGCGCGAAGTACGGATCCTTCCCGTTCGCAAGCACGCCGGCGGGGGTCTCGAGGAAGCTCACCGGAGCCGCCTCGAGGTCGGCCGTCGTTCCCTGTATGAAGTAGTCGGCGTGCTCGGCCGTCCACGGGTGGTCGGGCGCGACGTGGTTCGGGACGTAGTCGAGGATCAGCCCGATCCCTCGCGCGGCGAGCTCGCGACGTGCCGTCGCGAGCGCCTCGGGGCCGCCGAAGCGCGGGTCGACCGTGTAGTCGCGCACGCAGTACGGCGAGCCGATGAGGTCATCGGGCTCCAGGTCGGGCAGTGCCTGGCGAAAGCTCGCCATCAGCTGGGGGTTGCTGCGCGCGATCGCGAGCCCGGCCGGGCTGCGCTGCCAGACGCCCATCAGCCACACGGCATCGATGCGCAACGCCGCGAGCCGGTCCCACTCCTGTGGGGAGACCGTCGAGAGGTCGACGGCGTGGTTCTGCTGCCGGCCGAGATCCCCCAGCCAGACGGCGGTGTTGATCTCGTAGATGGTTGGGCGAGCGGGAAGGCGCACGGCTAGGGGGCCGTCCGGGCGAGGCGCTTGCGTGTCGCGCCGAGGTCTGCCGTCAGGCCGGGCAGCATCGCCACCAGGCCCGTCCAGCCGGTCTGGTGGCTGGCCCCTAGGCCTGCCCCGTTGTCGCCGTGGAAGTACTCGTGGAACTCCAGCAGGTCGCGCCAGTGCGGATCTGACTGGAACGGCTCGATCCCTCCGAACACGGGACGCCGGCCGTCCTCGTCACGGACGAAGATCGATGCGAGTCGGTGACCGATCTCGTCTGCGACCTCGAGCAGGTTCAACTCGTTGCCCGAGCCGGTCGGACACTCCACCTTGAGGGTGTCGCCGTAGTACGCGTGCAGCTGTCGCAGGCCGCGCACTATCACCATGTTCATCGGAAACCAGACCGGTCCCCGCCAGTTCGAGTTCCCGCCGAACATGCCCGTGCTCGACTCCGCCGGCTCGTAGTCCACGCGGAACTGCTGCCCTGCGATGTCGAAGATGTAGGGGTGGTCGGCGTGATAGCGCGAGATCGAACGGATCCCGAACGGGCCGAGGAACTCCGACTCGTCGAGCATGATCGCCAGGATTCTCCGCAGTCGGTCGACGCCGACGAGCGATGCCAGGCGCTTGCCACCGATGCCGGGACCGGCACGCTGCGCGAGCCCCGGGATGACCTCCTGGTACTTGCTGACGAACGCATCCCACTTCACCAGCAGATCGGGGACGCGCTCGAGCGATTCCTCGTCGATCACGGTTGCCGCGCACATCGGCAGCAGGCCTACCAGGGAGCGCACTCGCAGTTGCTGCGTGCTGCCATCGGGCAGCCGGATCACGTCGTAGTAGAACCCGTCCTCCTCCGACCACAGCGCTTCGCCGTCCGGTGGGTTCATGGCAGCGCCGATCCACACGAGGTGCAGCCCGAACTTGGTCGCCATGTCCGCGTACGCGGGATCGTGGCTGCTCAGCTCGAGCGCCATCTGGAGCATCGCCTGGCAGTAGAGCGCCATCCACGCGGTTCCGTCGGCCTGCTCGAGCGAGCCACCACCCGGGAGGGGCGCAGAGCGGTCGAACACGCCGATGTTGTCGAGTCCGAGGAAGCCGCCCTGGAACAGGTTGCGACCGTCAGGGTCCTTGCGATTGACCCACCAGGTGAAGTTCGTCAACAGCCGTCCGAACACGCGCTCGAGGAACACGGCATCGCCCTCACCGCGAATCTCGCGTTCGCGCTCGTACAGCAAGAGGGCAGACCATGCGTGGAGCGGGGGATTGACATCGCTGAAGTTCCACTCGTACGCCGGTATCTGGCCGTTGGGATGGAGATAGCGATCCTTCAGCAGCAGCTCCATCTGGCCCTTGGCGAAATCGATGTCGACAATGGCCAGAGGCAGCGTTTGCAAGGCCAGGTCCCACGCGGCGAACCACGGGTACTCCCACTTGTCGGGCATCGAGATCACATCGCCCGCAGCGAGGTGGAACCAGGAGGCGTTGCGCAGGCCGGCCTGCTGGCCGGCCGCCGACCAGGGATTGACGCCGTGCTCTCGCAGCCACGTGTGAACGTCGTACTCGTAGTACTGCTTGCTCCAGAGCATTCCGGCAAGCGCCTGGCGCATCACGTTGGTGGCGTCCGCATCGAGCGACGGGTCGATGACCGTCGCGTAGAAGTCGTCGGCCTCCGAGCGGCGGGCCTTCAGCACGCTGTCGAAGCCCGCGTCCAGCGGATCGGCAGTGGATCCGCTGGCGGTCCGCGCCGAGGCCGATGTAAGCCGCAACCGCACGCGCTCGCTCTCGCCGGGCTGTAGTACCAGCTTCTGCAGCGCGGCCGCCTTCGTCCCCGTGCCTGCGGGGTTCACCGCGCCGGACGCACCGTGCACCACGTAGTCGTTGATGCCGTCCTTGACATACTCGGTGACATTGGGAGTTCCGAACAGCCGCGCGTTGTTTGTCTCGTTGTCACAGAACAGGAGCTCGCTCGAGCCGTCGCACGTCAGTATCCACTCACCGAGCTCGGGGTGCACGGCGCGCACTCCGCGCGTGCCGTTCGCGTCGTCGACACCCTCGAGCGTTGGGGCCTTTCCGCCGGGAGACCACGCCCATGTGTTACGGAACCAGAGTGTCGGAAGGACGTGCAGGGGCGCCGCGTCGGGGCCCCGGTTGTACACGGTCACCTCGATGAGAATGTCATCAGGCGCAGCCTTCGCGTACTCCACGAACACGTCGAAGTAGCGATGCTCTTCGAAGATCCCCGTGTCGATCAGCTCGTACTCGAACTCGTCGCGGGAGCGCCGGCCGTTCGTCGCGACGATGTCGTCGTAGGGGAACTCGCCCTGCGGATACTTGTACAGCAGCTTCAGATAGGAGTGAGTGGGCGTGCTATCCAGGTAGAACCAGTAGTCCTTGGAGTCCTCGCCGTGGTTCCCCTCGCTGTTCGTCAGGCCGAACATGCGCTCCTTGAGGATCGGGTCGACGCCGTTCCACAACGCGAGCGAGAAGCACAGGCGCTGACGATCGTCGCTGATGCCTGCGATCCCCTCCTCTCCCCAGCGATAGGCGCGCGAGCGCGCCTGGTCGTGCGGGAGGTAGTCCCATGCGTCGCCGCCGGCGCTGTAGTCCTCCCGCACGGTGCCCCACTGGCGTTCGCTGAGGTACGGGCCCCACGCGAGCCACGCCGCCCGCCCCGTCCGATTCTCTTCAAGTCGATCGTGCTCTGCTGTCATGGCTCATCCTCGTGTGGTCGCGCCCACGACCTCGATCGGCAGGTTCGGCGAAGCGTGAGGCCGGTCGCGCGAGTCGTCGTCACCCTCATGGGGTGACCTACGGCTGGCCCTGTGCCGCGACGATGCTCGGCCAGAGCCTGGCGAGGCTGCGACGGAGGGTGCAGCGCGCGATCGGCTCGCCGCCCTCATCGCTGTCGTTCGCCGCGGAGATGCGCGCGACCACGCGGAACCCCGTGCAGAAGGCGGCAGCGGATCTCGCGTAGCCGACCACGACCGCCCGTCTCCCCGCCACCTGCGGGCGCCAGAAGCGCATCGTCACGTCTGCCGACGCGACCGGCGGCAGTCTCCGTCCGAACAGCTCGAGCGCGCCCGCCTCGCCGTAGTTGTCCGCCACGATCACATCCGCACCTGCGGCGTGTCGCTCCACGAGCCGTTCGTATGCGGGCCAGCCGATCTCCGACTGGTAGTCGCCACGCGCCTTGACAATCCCGCGCCGGACGGCCGTGTGCAGCGGCAGCACGGGCAGTGTGATCGGCAGCGCGACAAGGCCCGTCGCCACGAAGGCGATGCCGGCACCCACGACCCGGCGGCGCGTCGCCCAGCGATCGAGCGGGACCGCACCGGCCGCGAGCGCGAACACCACCACCGGGAGCGCGTAGTACGACTTCCCTCCGAGTGCGAAGTACGCGATGACGGTACCGACGACCGTCCAGCCGAGCGGGCGCAACGCAGTCGTGCGGACGAGCGACACGACTCCGGCGGCGGCGACAGGGAACGCGACCAGCGTGAGCAGGACCACGTTGATGATGAACTGCGGGCGCGTCTCGTCGCTCCCGCTCGGCGGAGGGCTCAGGAACCAGTGCACGCTCACCCAGCCGTGGCTCGCCTCCCACGCCAGGTTCGGGACGAGCAGCGCGGCCGCGATCGCCACGGCCAGCGGGAAGCCCCACGAGCGCAGGACGTCCCGGCGCCAGATCAGGAACGTGGCGACGAGCAGGGCGAGCACGACGGCGATCGTGTACTTCGTCTCGAGCCCGATACCAGCCGCGACCCCGAGCAGCGGCCACGAGCCGCGCCCGAGCGCCAGGCGCAGGGCGAGCCAGAGGACGACCACGGTCGTGAGCTGGTCGAGTGCGACCGGCTGGAACAGCAGGTTCGTCGCGAGCATCCCGGGGGAGAAGCCGATCACCACGGCGGCGAGCGTCTGCGCGCGCCGAGCTCCACCGAGCTCGCGGGCAACGAGGGCACCGACCACCACCGTCCCTGCGCTCGCGAGGATCGTGAATGCGCGCAGGCCGACGAGCGACAGGCCGAACAGCTCACGCGCAAGCGCCGCGAGCAGCGCCGTCACCGGCGGGAACTCGACGTAGCCGCCCTGCAGGTGCAGGCCTGCGACGGCGTAGTACAGCTCGTCTCGGTGCCAGCCGTAGCGCCCGGCGACGGCGAGCTCGAGCGCGCACTTCAGCGCGACGACCGCGAGCACAGGGCCGGCCGCGAACGCGACCGCCGGCTTCGCTGCGGGCCCGAGCGCCACGGCCGAGCAAGCGTAGCCCCCGTCGGCCGGGCGCCTGCGAACATTGCCCCGTGCATACGCCGCCCGGAACCCAGAAGCCACGCCGCTTCCGTCCGCGATTCCACTGGGAGCTCCTCGTCTGCGGTGTGCACGGCCACGCGTTGATCGGCACCGACGCGGCGCGGCTCCGGCCGGAGGATGCCGTCATCGCACGCGATGATGTGGACGTCCGCTGGTATCGCTGTGTCCGCTGCGACTCCTGGCTCCCGCTGCCTCGGCCGTCGGCGCCGTCGCGCGAGCTTCCACCGGCGCGCGACGAGGTCGAGCTTCCGCTCCGTGGAAAGGCGCTGCGAGATCGCGTCGTGCTGCGCATCATCGCGATCGACCGCGCCATTCACTGCGTCGTCCTTTCGGTGCTCGCGGTCGCCGTGTTCCTGTTCGCCCGGAACGAGGTGCGGGTGCGCGACGTGTACTACCGCGTCGTCAACGCGATTCAGGGCACTGCCGGCGCTCGCGGACATACCCGGGCGCACGGGCTCCTGCACACGTTCGAGCGCGTCTTCACGCTGCGCTCGTCGACGCTCTACGCCGTTGCCGCGGCAGCGGCGGCGTACGCCGCGCTCGAAGGCGTCGAGGCGGTCGGGCTCTGGTACCAGAAGCGGTGGGCCGAGTACCTCACGTTCGTGGCGACGCTCGTCTTCATCCCGTACGAGGTCTACGAGCTCGCGCGCAGCGTCTCTCCGTTCAAGCTCGTCGCATTCCTCGTCAACGTCGCGATCGCGCTCTATCTCCTGCTGGCCAAGCGCCTCTTCGGCTTGCGCGGCGGGCGCCTCGTGGAGGAACGCGAGCGCGAGCGCGACATCGGTTGGGAGGCGCTGGAGCGCACGGCGCCTGAACGATGACCCCTACGGTCAGGCGACGCGGACCGTGCTGTCGAACGCCTTCTCGACCTCGGTGCCGGGTGCACACGGCTCGACCGTCACCACTCCTGCTTCGACGAGCGCATCGGACGCCGTCCCGACGAACAGCTCGAACACGCCCGGCTCGACCGTGTACTCGAGCGCACGGTCGTGGAATCCGAGCTGGCCGACGGGCACCTCGAAGGTGAGGGTCGTCGACGCTCCCGGCTCGAGCTCCACCCGTAGGAAGCCCTTCAGCTCGAGCACCGGCCTCGTCAGGCTGGCCTCGGGGTCCCGGACGTACAGCTGGACGACCTCGTCCCCGCTGCGGTCGCCCGCGTTCGTGATGCGCGCCCTGACCTCGATCGATCCGCTCGCAGCGACGACCGTTGCGGTCGTCGCCACGTCGGAGAGCTCGAAGCGCGTGTAGCTCAGGCCGTGGCCGAACGCGTACAGCGGCCGCGAAGGCGAGTCGACGTAGTCGCCCTTCCAGTGCGACCTGCCGCCCGAGACCTTGTGGCTGTAGAAGACCGGGATCTGACCTGCCGAACGCGGGTAGGAGATGGGCAGCTTGCCTCCGGGATTCACCTCGCCCGTGAGCGCGTCCGCGATCGCCTCGGCGCCTTCCTGGCCGGGCAGCCAGGCGAGCAGGACGGCCGCGGAATGCTCGTGCACCCAGGCGCTGCCGGTGGGCCGTCCGGTCACGAGGACGAGCACGACGCGCGTCCCGGTCGCGACCACCGCGCGCACGAGCTCCTCCTGGACGCCGGGCAGGTCGAGCGATGCGCGGTCGCGGCTCTCGCCGGTCGTGCAGTCGTCGGTCAGTCCCGCCTTGTCGCCCATCACCATGATCGCGACGTCTGACGCTGCGGCCAGCGCGACGGCGGCCTCGAAGCCGGCGCGGGACTCGGTGTTGACGTCGCAACCGCGCGCGGACTCCACCCGGGCCCCGAAGCGCGTGCGCAGCGCGTCGACGATCGTGGGCGCCTCGGGCATCGTGGTGCCGAACTCGAGCCGTCCTGGCCGTGCGATCGAGAAGACGTTCTCGCCGGCCTCGAGCATCTCCTGCAGAGACTCGACGTGTGCGGGGTAGCAGTAGTCGCCGAAGAGATGGCGGAGCTCGTCGGCGTTCGGGCCGATCACCGCGATCCGCTGCGTTCCCGGCGAAAGCGGCAAGGCACCGTCGTTCTTCAGGAGCACGAGGCTCTTGCGCACGATCGTCTTCGCCAGCGCGCGCTGCGTGTCCGGGCGCGGCAACGGCCGCCACGTCGACGAACGGCCGCTCGAACAGACCGAGGTCGAACTTCGTCGCGAGCACCCGCCGCACGGCGTCGTCGAGGGTCTCCTCGTCGACGAGGCCGCAACGGACGGCCTCGAGCAGGGGTGCGCCATAGCAGTCGGTCTGCGGAAGCTCGACGTCGATCCCGGCCTCGAGCGCGGTCGCCGCGGCGTGTGGGGCGTCCGCGGCGAGCCGGTGGTACGTCTCGATCTGCCGTACCGCGAAGTAGTCGGAGACGACGGAGCCGTCGAACTGCCACCGGTCTCGCAGCAGCCCGGTCAGGAGCGCGCGGTCGGCCGCGCACGGCATGCCGTCGACCTCGTTGTAGGCGTTCATCACGGAGCGGAGCCCGGCGGTGTGCACCGCGGCCTCGAAGGGGTGCAGGTAGACGTCGTGGAGCTCGCACGCGCCGATCCGCGCGGGCGCCCAGTTCATGCCGCCCTCCGACGCCCCGTAGCCCACGAGATGCTTGGCGGTCGCGACGACACCGTCGCGCAGGTCGTCGCCCTGGAGCCCGCGCACGAACTCGACCCCCATCCGCGCGACGAGGTGCGGATCCTCGCCGAACGTCTCCTCGGTACGGCCCCAGCGAGGATCGCGGCAGATGTCGAGGACAGGCGAGAGGCCCTGGTGTGCGCCGATCGCGCGCATCTGTGTGCGGACCGCGGCGGCGAGCGCGCGGGACAGCTCCGGCGCCCACGTGCTCGCGACGCCGATCGCCTGCGGGAAGACGGTCGAGTCTCGCGCCATCAGACCCGAGCAGATCTCCTCGTGCACGATCGCCGGGATGCCGAGCCGGGTCTCCTCGACGAGGTAGCCCTGGATCTCGTTGGCCACGGCCGCGGCGGCCTCGGCGCCGAGGCTGCTGGCGCCGCAGAGTCGCGTCACATGCCCGAGCCCATGCTCGGCGAGTCCAGACATCCGCTCCCGCGAGAAGCTCTCGCCGTCGAGCAGCTGGAAGATCCAGGCGCTTCCGAGCTGCGCAGCCTTCTCCTCGAGCGTCATCCGTCCGAGCAGATCCTCGACGCGCTCGGCGACCGGGCGACCCTCGTCGCGATACAGGAGAGGGGCGTGCCCGGCCGTCGTCATTCGCCGTCGCCGATCGCCTGGCAGGACTCGCGGACGACGAGCTTCGTCGGAAGGACCACGCGGTCCGGTGGCTGTGACGGATCCTCGATGAGCTCGATCAGCAGGCGGACGGCCTCGCTGCCCATCTTCTGGATCGGCTGCTCCACCGTGGTCAGCGGGGGATTGCCGAGCGCAGACTCCGGGACGTTGTCGAACCCGATGACCGAGAGGTCCTGCGGGACCGCGAGGCCGAGCGACCGGGCGACGGCCATCGTCTCGAGCGCAGTCGTGTCGTTGGCGGCGAAGACCGCCGTCGGCCGCGGGTCGAGCTCGAGCAGCTCTCGCGCCGGAGCAGTGGCCGTCTCGGCCTCGTAGCCACCGACGCGGATGAGGCCCTCGTCGACTGCGATGCCCGCAGTGGCAAGGGCCTGGCGGTAGCCCCGTTCACGCAGTCGCGCCGACTCGAGGTCGGGGCGTCCCGCCAGGAACGCGATCCGCCGGTGTCCGAGGCGGATCAAGTACTCGGTCGCGGAAACCGCGCCGTTCAGGTTGTCGGAGTCGACGGTCGGCAGGGTCGAGGAGTGCACGTTGTGGTCGACCGCGACCACCGGCGACCCGAACACCTCGTCGATGCTGCCGGGCGTGACGAGGATCGCACCGTCGGCGAGCGTTCCGCTGATGCGCGAGAGGTAGCGGCGCTCCCACCCACCCTGGTCGCGCGAGCGGCCGGAGCCGGAGAACACGATCAGCTCGTAGTCCGTGTTGTGGACCGCCCGCGCAACGCCCTTGAGCAGCTCGGCGCTGAACGGCTCGATGTCGGTGACGAGCACGCCGAGGACGTTGGTGCGCCGGCTCCGCAGGCTCTGGCCGACGAGACTCGCGTGATAGCCAAGCTCTTCGATCACTGCGCGCACGCGCGCCGAGGTGTCCTCGGCGATCCCGTAGCGGTCGTTTATCACCTTCGAGACCGTGGAGACCGAGACCCCGGCCTGCGCCGCGACCTCACCAATCGTCACCCGACCGCGTCCCATGGGTGGGGAATATACACAGATCTCGAAACCGATATCGATAACGGTTGACGAAGGTCGCGCACTCTGTCAGACTCGCGCCGCGCCGACCCGACAACCCGGATTGACCAAGGAGGAGCAATCTGATGGTCCGACGACGGAACACTTGGGCTCTGCTCGTGGGGGTCGTCGCGGCGCTGAGCGCCTTCGGCGGCCTCGCGGCTGCGCAGGGCAGTACTTCAGCCCGCCCCGCGGCAAGGAGCGGAGGCACCACGCTGACGTGGTGGCACAACGCCACGATCGGCCCGCAGCGGGCCTACTGGCAGAAGGTGGCGAACGACTTCCACAAGCTCCATCCCGACGTGACGGTGAAGCCCGTCCCGATCCAGAACGAGCAGCTGCAGAACACCAAGATCCCGCTGGCGCTCCAGTCGAGCAGCCCGCCGGACATCTTCCAGCAGTGGGGCGGCGGTGCACTCGCGACCCAGGTGAAGGCCGGCAAGGTCGGTGACATCACCAAGTACGTCAAGCCCTGGATCGCGTCGCTTGGCGGCGCGGTCGCCGGCTGGCAGTACAAGGGCAAGCAGTACGGCGTCCCGTACAACCTCGGAGTCGTCGGCTTCTGGTACAACAAGGCGCTCTTCACCCAGGCCGGCATCACCGCTCCACCGGCCACCTGGGACGAGCTCTTCAGCGACATCACGAAGCTGAAGGCGGCCAACATCGTTCCGATCGCGATCGGCAGCAAGGACCGCTGGCCCGACGCGTTCTACTGGGACTACCTGGCCGTTCGCCTGTGCAGCAAGGCGACGCTGCAGAAGGCGGCTGTCGGCCTCGACTTCAGCGATCCGTGCTGGACGAAGGCCGGGACGCTGACGCAGCAGCTTCTCGACGCGAAGCCGTTCCAGGACGGGTTCCTGGCCACGCCGGCGCAGCAGGGCGCAACGAGCTCGGCAGGCATGATCGGCAACGGCAAGGCCGCGATGGAGCTCCAGGGACACTGGGACGAGGGCACCATGAACTCGCTCTCCCCGGATCAGAAGGGCATCGGCTCGAACCTCGGCTGGTTCCCGTTCCCGTCGGTTCCCGGCGGTCACGGAGTCCCGGGAGCCGCGCTGGGCGGTGGTGACGGCTACTCGTGCTCGTGGAAGGCTCCCGAGCCGGCGTGTGCCCAGTTCCTCAAGTATCTCGTGAGCAAGCCGGTGCAGACCGGATGGGCCAAGCTCGGCATCGGCCTCCCGACGGCCAAGGGCGCCGAGGCGGGCATCGCCGACCCGATCCTCCGCGGCGTCGCGACGGCGCGCGGGAAGTCGCCGTTCGTGCAGACCTACCTGGACATCGCCTACCCGACCGCGGTCGGACAGGCGCTCGACTCCGCCATCGCTGACCTGTTCGCGGGAGCGAAGAACCCGCAGCAGGTCGTCGACGCGATCGCGAAGTCGGCAAAATCCAGCCATTGAGCGACGAGACGACGACCACGACGATCGGCCGCAGGAGATCGCGGCCGGTCGTCGTGCCCGTCTGGCGCCGGAAGTGGCTCGAGCTGGCCCTCTTCATCGTGCCGGCGCTGCTCTTCTACCTGGCGTTCGTGCTGTACCCGCTCGTCCAGGCCGTCCACTACAGCCTGTTCAACTGGAGCGGCCTCGGCCCGCTCACCGACTTCGTCGGCCTCCAGAACTTCCGCGACGCGTTCAACGACCCGGACTTCATCGGGGCGATCCAGCACAACTTCATCCTCGTCGCGCTCTCGATCATCATCCAGTTCCCGCTCGCGCTCGGGGTGGCGCTGATGCTCGACCGCCCTTTCAGGGGGCGGCGGGTCGCACGCCTCGTCTTCTTCGCGCCGTACGTCCTGTCGGAGGCGACCACGGCTGTCATCTGGCTCCTGATCCTGCAGCCCGACGGGCTCGTTGACCGCGCCTTCAAGGGGGTCGGACTCGGCTTCGCCGTCCAGCTGTGGCTCGCCGACCTCAACATCGTCCTGTTCACGCTGTTCGTCGTGATCACCTGGAAGTACATCGGCTTCGGGATCATCCTGTTCCTCGCCGGGCTCTCGGGAATCCCGAAGGAGCTGACCGACGCGGCCGCGATCGACGGTGCTGGCGCGCTCCAGAAGATCCGGTACATCACGCTGCCGCTGCTCGGGCCGACGATCCGCATCTGGGGATTCCTCGCCATCATCGGGTCGCTGCAGCTGTTCGACCTCGTCTGGATCATGACCCAGGGCGGGCCGGCCGAGCGCTCGAACACGATGGCGACATACATGTTCAGCAACGGCTTCGTCCGCTACCAGTTCGGGTATGGCTGCGCGGTCGCCGTGGTCCTGTTCGCGATCTCGTTCGCCTGTGCCCTCGTCTACCAGCGCTTCGTGCTGCGTCGCGACACCGCCGGCGCGCTGACGAGGATGGCATGAGCGCCAGCATCGCAACGCCACGGCGTCGGCGTGCAGGCGCCCAACGGCGCCTCCAGCTCTGGACGTACGCCGTCTGTGTCGTGCTCGGCGTGATCACGATCGTCCCGCTGCTCTACGTCGTGCTCGGCGGGTTCCGCAACACCGGGCAGATCGCCGACGCGCCGGTCGCCTGGCCGCATCCCTGGATCACGAGCAACTACACCGGCATCATCACCTCCGAGGCGTTCTGGCGCCAGATCGGCAACAGCGCGATCATCGCGGCAATCGCGACGCTCGTGATCGTCACGCTGGGCTCGTGCGTCGCCTATGCGCTCGCCCGCTACGAGTTCCGCGGCCGCGAGCTCCTGTACACGATCTTCACGCTGGGCCTGCTGCTGCCACTGACGGTTGCCGTACTGCCGCTGTACATCGAGCTGCGCCAGTTCGGGATCCTCGACAGCCCGTTCGGAGTTGCACTCCCCGAGGCGGCGTTCGGCCTGCCGGTGACGGTGATCATCCTGCGGCCGTTCATGCGCGCCATCCCGCCCGATCTCGAGGACGCCGCTGCGATCGACGGGTGCTCGAAGATCGGGTTCTTCTGGCGGATCCTGATACCCCTCTCCCGGCCGGCCCTGATGACCGTCTCGATCCTCGCCGTCGTCACGAGCTGGAACGCGTTCCTGCTTCCCCTCATCGTCCTCAACGACCCGGGCGAGTGGACGCTGCCGCTCGGGGTCGCCTCGTACCAGGGCGAGTACGCGCAGGACACTGCGGCGATTCTCGCCTACACCGCGTTGAGCATGGTCCCTGCGCTCGTCTTCTTCCTGGCCGCCGAGCGGCGCATCGTCGGCGGCCTGTCGGGCGCGATCAAGGGCTGACGCGGCGGCGCGAGGTCGTCATTACGATCCCACGGCATGCTTGGTCCGAACGAGCACCTGGTCGGCGAGCCTGGCTCGCGCCACCTGATCGGGACGCCGGCGCTGGTCCTCGATCTCGACAGGCTCGACGCCAACATCCGGTCGATGGCCGAGCACGCCACGCAGCACGGGTACGCGCTGCGGCCGCCGGGAAAGATCCACAAGTGCAGTGAGATCGCGCTGCTGCAAGTGGCGGCCGGGGCGGTCGGCGTGTGCTGCGCAACGCTCTCCGAGGCCGAGACGTTCGTGCAGAACGGTGTGCCAGGAGTGATGCTGTTCTCGACGGTCGTGACCGACCCGAAGCTCGAGCGTCTCGCGGCGCTGAACGCGCGGACGGACGGGTTCATCGTGGCCGCGGACAGCCATGAGAACGTCGAGCAGCTCGGTGTCGCTGCCCGGCGCTCCGGTCGGCCACTCGGCGTGCTCGTCGACTACGAGGTCGGCGGCGGGAGAACCGGCATCGCCGATGAGGACACCGCAGTCGCCCTCGCACGAACCATCTCCGACACCGATGGCCTCGAGCTCGCCGGCGTGCAGGGGTACGTCGGCAGCTACCAGACTGTCCGGGACTACGACGAGCGCCGACGCATCACGCGGTCGTGTCTCGAGCCGCTCGCCCGCTTGCTCGACCGGCTCCGCGAAGTCGGGCTGCCCGCAAACGTCGTGACCGGCGGTGGGACGGGGAGCCACGAGATCGACGCCGAGCTCGGAGTGCTGAACGAGCTTCAGCCGGGTACCTACATCTTCATGGACGTGAACTACCTCGACACGCCCATCCGCCGGGCCGAGCCGCATCCGTTCGAGTGCTCGCTCTCGGTGAGGACGACGGTGATCGGTGCCGCGCAGCCAGGCTTCGTGATCACGGACGCCGGCACGAAGGAGGTCGACGGCATGTACGGCCCGCTCGCGCCGCGGATCCTCACGGGCGCGCCAGAGGGCGCCACCTACTCGATCGTCGGCGACGATCTCGGACGGATCGACCTCGCATCCGCGGACGACTCGCTCGCCGTGGGAGCCGTGGTCGAGATCGTGCCGCCCCACTGCTATCAGACCGTGGCGATGTACCAGGTCTACCACTGTGTCCGTGGAGACGAGCTCGTGGACATCTGGCCGATCGACGCGCTTGCGAGCTGGTGAGGGCCTAAGCGTCGTCGACATAGGAGCTGAGCTCGACCAGATTCCCATCGGGGTCCCGGAGGTACACGGAGACGAGGGTGCCGATCGCACCGTCGCGCCTCACCGGGCCGAGCTCGATCGGCTGGCCGAGCCGTGCGAGGCGTCGCTCGAGGTCGCCTGGCCGCTCGTCCACGATGAAGCAGAGGTCAGCGCTTCCGGGAAGCGGCGTCGCGGCCTTCGGCTCGAACTCGCGGCCGGCCTCGTGCAGATTGATCTTCTGGCTGCCGAACATCAGAGCGTGGCGGCCCCCGCTGAAGGTCACGGGACGCATACCGGCAACGTCGCGATACCACGCGATCGTCCGTTCGAGATCCCGCACGGTCAGGACGAGGTGATCCAGGTGGGTGACAGGCACGACCTGCATCGTCTCAGACGGACTGCGAGTCGTCGGTCTCGAACAGTCCGGTCTGGTAGACGAGGACGACCGCCTGCACGCGGTCACGGAGCCCGAGCTTCTGCAGCACGCGGGTGACGTGTGTCTTGACGGTCGTGTCACCGATGTACAGCTCGCGTCCGATCTCGGCGTTCGAGAGGCCCCGTGCGATCAGGCGCAACACGTCGTGCTCTCGCGCAGTGAGATCGTCGATGCCCTTTGGGCGCGCCGGACGGGGCGCCCGCGTGAACTGCCTGATCACACGTTTCGTGATTGCCGGTGACAGCAGCGCGTCTCCGGAGGCGACCGTGCGCACCGCGGCGATCAGCCGCTCGGGAGGATCGTCCTTGAGGACGAAGCCGCTCGCGCCGGCCCGCAACGCCTCGTAGACGTACTCGTCCAGATCGAACGTGGTCAGGATCAGGATCCGCGCGAGGGGGTCTGACGCAAGGATGCGCCGGGTCGCCGCGAGCCCGTCGAGCTCGGGCATTCGGATGTCCATGAGGATGACGGTCGGGTGAAAGCGCGCCGCCTTCTCGACGGCTTCGAGCCCATTGCCGGCCTCGGCGACCACCTCGATGTCGTCCTCGCCGGCGAGGAGCATGCGAAAGCCGGCGCGCACCATCGACTGGTCGTCGACGACGAGGACGCGGACGCTCATGGACCGTAGCTCCTGATCGGAAGGCGCGTGCTCAGGATGAATCCGCCCCCGGTTGCGGTGCCCGTCGACATCTCGCCGCCGTAGATCTTGACCCGTTCGCGGACGCCCACGAGGCCGTGGCCGAGACCGTCGCTCGGCTCGACGCCGTTGCCGTTGTCGCGCACCTCGATCTGCAGATCCCCGGGCCCGTAGCGGAGGATCACGTCCGCATGGCTGGCGCGGGCGTGTTTCAGGGCGTTGGTCAGGCCCTCCTGCACGATCCGATACGCCGAGAGGTCGAGCGCGCGCGGGAGCACATGGGGCTCGCCGTCGACCTGCAGCTCCACCGCAAGGCCCGCGCGGCGGACATCGTCGAGGAGGGGGCCGAGGCTGTCGAGACCCGGCTGGGGCGCCAGCTCGAGGTCTTCCCCGTCGTGGCGCATCGCGCCGAGCAGGTGGCGCATCTCGGCGAGCGCCGTGCGACCGGTGTGCTCGACGCCTTCGAGCGCCTCCTTGCCTTCCGAGAGCGTGTCGGGAAGGTTGTGTCGCACGGCCCCGATCTGCAGCACCATCACGCTGACGGCGTGGGCGACGATGTCGTGGAGCTCACGTGCGATGCGCGCGCGCTCCTCGGCGACCGCGATGCGGGCGGCGGATTCACGCTCCCGCTCGGCGTGCAGCGCGCGCTCCTCGGCCGCCTCCGCCTGCACGGACCGTTCGCGCAGGGCGTAGCCCGCAAGCCAGCCGATCGCGAACAGGATCGGGATGAAGATGAACTCGCCGGGGGTGTGGGTCGGGTCGTTGTAGACGACGATCGCCGACGCGCCGAGCACGATGGACAACCCCAGCCGTGCCTGCACGTCGTCGCGGAGATTCCCGAGGAGCAGGGCCGCGGCCATCCCGGCGACGAACAGGCCGGACGTGCCGACGACCAGGCGCCCGTCGACGAACGAGAGCGCCGCGCCGAGCAGCCAGAACGCGGACGGTGCAGCGAAGGGAAAGCGGTGCCGCGCAAGCAGCAGGAGCACGATGCCGGCGGTGGCCGGCACCGCGAACCACAGCGGCGTGGTGGGACCCTGCGGGTCGTGGTTGAAGGCGATCTCGATGGCGGTCTCGAGCGCCCCGATGACGATCAGCACGTCGAAGGCGTAGCGGCGCGCCAGAGGGACGAGCTGTCTCATGCGATGACCGTACTCCAGGCACACGGCTGCCGCGTCCTACCGAGGTAGGACACCGGATCATCGTCGTGTACGAGATCGAACGAGGCCTTCTGGCGACGACGCGGCGCGGGCATGTCCATAGCGTCGGGGTATCGACCCGACCCGGAAAGGACAGCTCATGCGAGCCTCCCAGCCTTCGACCCG
Source organism: uncultured Actinomycetes bacterium (assembly GCA_963717155.1). Taxonomy (GTDB): domain Bacteria; phylum Actinomycetota; class Thermoleophilia; order Gaiellales; family JALYLC01. The sequence continues at coordinate 3,362,235 of OY970326.1, read as the reverse complement.
AATCGTCACTCCTGCGCGGATCGTCGCCCTCGCGCTCATCGCGGTGCTCGCGGTGGGTCTCGCGTACCTCCGGTTCGGATCCGCCGCCGCCGCCGTCTCCGTGCCCGCCGGTGCACACGCCGGTGACCTGATCCTGCATCCATGCACCTACCAGACCGAGAAGGGCGCGTACGACGCCGACTGCGGCACGCTGGTCGTGCCCGAGAACCGAGCCGATCCGCACTCGCGGCTGACCGCGCTGCCGGTGACTCGTATCCGTGCTCACACGGCCCACCCGAGCGAGCCCGTGTTCCGGCTCGAAGGCGGTCCCGGCATCACCAACATGCAGTTCGCGAAGGCGAGCCGGTTCGCCGACCAGCACGACGTCGTCCTCGTTGGCTACCGCGGAGTCGACGGGTCCGTCAAGCTCGACTGCCCCGAGGTCGAGTCGACGCTGAAGCACTCGGCGGACTACCTCGCCGCCAGGTCGATGCGCGCGTACTCGAGCGCGCTCAGCGCCTGCGCGAAGCGGCTTCAGGCCGACGGCGTAGACCTCGCCGGCTACACGCTGGCCCAGCGCGTCGACGACCTCGAGGCGGCTCGAAAGGCCCTTGGCTATCCGCGCGTCGACCTGATCAGCGAGAGCGCCGGCACCCGCACGGCGATGATCTACTCCTGGCGCCACCCGAGGAGCATCCACCGGTCGGTGATGATCGCCGTGAACCCGCCCGGCCACTTCCTCTGGAACGCGAAGGGGTCGGACGCCCAGATCCGCCGCTACTCGGCGCTCTGCGCGAAGGACGCCAGCTGCAGCGAACGAACCGGCGACCTCGTTGCATCGATGACGAGGACGGCGGCCCACATGCCCGATCACTGGTGGTTCCTGCCGATCAAGAAGGGCAACGTCAGGATCGCGTCCTTCTACGGCCTCATGGACTCGTCGTCGGACGCCGCGCCGATCTCCGCGCCGATGACGTTCGACTCGTGGCTCGCAGCAGCGAACGGCGACGCGAGCGGGTTCTGGCTGATGTCGCTCGCGGCCGACCTGACGTTCCCAAAGTCGTTCGTCTGGGGAGACCTCGCCGCAGTCGCGCGAGCCGACGTCGGCGCCGCTCGGCGCCGCTTCGCGGATCCGCACCGGCGCGACTCGATTCTCGGCGACCCCGGCACCGAGTTCATCTGGGGCGGAGGCCTCCTCACCCGGGCGTGGCCCTCGAACGCGAGTGACGACCAGTACAGCCGCGTGCAGACGTCGAAGGTGCCGACGCTGCTCGTCGGCGGGACCGTCGACGGTGCGACACCCTCGCAGGCCGCAACCGACGAGCTCCTGCCGCATCTCCCGAACGGCCACCAGGTCGTGCTGTCCGAGCTCGGACACACCACCGACTTCTGGAGCTACGAGCCCAACGCGAGCTCGCACCTCGTGAACACGTTCCTCGACAGCGGCAAGGTCGACCGCTCCCTGTACACGCACCGAACGATCAGGTTCACCCCCGACGTCGCGCAGACCGCGATCGCCAAGGGGATCCTCGGGACCATGCTCGGTCTCGGGATCGTCACGCTGCTCGGGCTGCTGTGGCTGCCTCGCCGGGTACGCCGGAAGGGCGGCTTCGGACGCAAGGCAAGCGCTGTCCTGCGGTCGCTGTTCTCGCTCGTGCTCGGCCTCGGCGGATGGTTCGCCGGTGCCCTGATCGTCCTGACGACGCTGCCCACCGTCCCGCTCGACGACGAGCTGCTCGTCGTGCTCTCCATCGGCGGGCCCGTCGGCCTCGGGATCTACTGGGCCTGGGTACGTCGTGACTCGGGCGTCCGCGCCAGGACAGCGGGGCTCGTGGTCGCAGCAACGGGTGCGCTCGTGGGTGCGTGGCTCGGGTTCCACGCGACGGCGGGACTCCTGGCCCTCGTCACCGCGATCGCCGGAGCTGCGGCCGGAGCGAACCTGACAGTGATCGGCTTCGACATCGCGCGCGAGCGCTCGGCCCGCGACCGTTCGGACGCAACCACGTTGGCGTCCGCGAGAGCGGCGCTAAGCTGAGCCGCGTGGACGAAGGCCCCCTGATCTCGTACGAGGTGCTCGAGAAGGACGTGCCCGTGTATGCCGCCGGCGGCGCGCAGGTCGGAAAGGTCGACCACGTCGTCGCTGCGCCCGACCTCGACATCTTCCACGGGATCGTGATGCGGGCCGACGGGGGTCGACGTTTCGTGCCGGCCGACAAGGTCGTCGCGCTCCACGAGCACGGGGTGGATCTGCGCATCGACGAGGCGGAGGCTGCCGCACTCCCCGAGCCGCACGGCGCGGCGCCGGTCTGGCGTGACAACGAGCCGGGCATCAAGCCGCACGGCTGGAGACATCTCGTCGACCGCATCGGCGGCCACGCCGGTCGCGACGGCTGGACCGAGCAGAGTTAGCGCTCGATCCGAGCGCCCGGCCGCGATACCCCCTCGGCGGGCGGAGAGTCGCGACCGTCGATCTCGCTGCGGCGCACAGGCAGGCTGCGGCACTCGTGCTGCTGGCGCCGACGCGACGGAGCGGATCGCTCGTGATCTCGGTCGCCAGCAGTCGCCGTCCGGTGCGCATCGACGCGATCGAGCTCCGCGCTCCGTGAACGCCGAATCACCCCGAGAGGGGAGATGCGGGGCAGACGGGATCGCCATGCTTGGAAGGTGACCGCTGCGCCCGTCTCCGCGGCCCTCGCGGCGTACGGCGCGCGTCCGGCACGTGCGTTCGGTTCGGTGGTGAGCGGCATGGAGTCCGCCGAGGCGCGCGCCGACAACGACGCGTCGAGCATCGCGACGAACGGCCCTGACGCCGCATCGATGATCGACCTTGTCGTTCAGCGCGACACCTACAGCGCGCTCGCCGCCGTCTTCCGGACGTCGGCCGAGATGACCGCTGCCACGGTCGACCTGCTCGCATAGCGGCGGCACGGCACCGGCTAGCTTGCTAGCATGGCGGCATGGCCGCGCCCGCGATGGGAGAGGGCAAGCAGCAGTTCAACGTCTACCTGCCGCCGGCGCTGATCCGGCGCGTCAAGCACGCGGCGATCGACCAGTCGGCGTCTCTGTCGCGGCTCGTCGAGACGGCCCTGACCGCATATCTGGACCGTCTGGACGAAGGGCGCTGACGATGAAGCTCAGGGTCATCCACTTCGTGCCCGACGTCGCCGAGGCCGCACGCTTCTACGAGGCGCTCGGTCTGCGGCCCGAGGTGCGCGCGCGTACCGGGACCTGGATCGAGCTGGCCGCAGCGGGCGGCGAGCTCGATCTGCACGACGCCGCGAGTGCCGCTGACGGGGAGGGCCGTGAGGGATTCGCCGTCAACCTCGTCACCGCCGAGCCGCTCGAGGCGGTCGGGCGACGGCTACGAGATGCAGGCTTCCCGCCCGAGGGTGCCGCTGTCGACCAGGGGTGGGGACGGTCACTGTTCGTCCGCGCTCCCGACGGCACCGTTGTCCAGATCGACGAGCAGGACCCCGAGCTGTACACCTGACGAAGGCGCGCGAGCGCGCTTCCGACTCGGAGGAGGATGACATGGCCACCGTCAGCGTCCGCTACATCGTCGACGACGTCGACGCGGCGATCGCGTTCTACACCCGGCACCTCGGGTTCGACGAGGTGATGCACCCGGCCCCGACGTTCGCGATGCTCGCTCGAGGTGACCTTCGCCTCGTGCTGAGCGCGCCGAGCGGCGCCGGAGGCGGTGGGCAGGCGATGCCCGACGGGACGCGACCCGAGCCGGGCGGCTGGAACCGCTTCTCGCTCGAGGTGCCCGACCTTGGCGCCATCGTCGAGACGTTGCGCGACGCCGGCGTTCACTTCCGCAACGACATCGTGGAGGGGGTCGGCGGGAAGCAGATCCTGCTCGACGACCCTTCCGGCAACCCCGTCGAGCTCTTCGAACCGACGCTCAGCGAGGCGTTCCTGGCGCCCTCGTGAGCGATGGCTAGATCAACCGGCGCTCGTGCGCCCAGCGGGTCAGCTCGTGGCGCGACGACAGCTGCAGCTTGCGCAGGACGCTGGAGACGTGCGCCTCCACCGTTTTCACCGAGAGGTGGAGGCGGCCGGCGATCTCCTTGTACCGGTAGCCGCGCGCGATCAGCTGCAGCACCTCGCGCTCGCGCGCCGTCAGCGTCTCCAGCTCGGCATCGGTCCCGACCGGCTCGCCCGCGCGGAAGGCATCGAGCACGAAGCCTGCGAGCCGCGGCGAGAACACCGCGTCGCCCTGTGCGATGCGATCGATCGCGTCCACCAGCTCGTCGCGCGAGATCGTCTTCGTGACGTAGCCGCGCGCGCCGGCGCGGATCACCCCGATCACGTCCTCTGCCGCATCCGACACCGACAGGGCCAGGAACTTCACGGCCGGCCGCTCGAGCGCGATGGCGGCGATCACCGCCTCCCCGCCGCCGTCGGGCAGGTGCACGTCGAGGAGGACGACCTCGGGATCGAGCTCGAGGATCAGCGGGACCGCCTCGGCCACGCTGCCTGCCTCGCCCACGATGTCGACGACGCCGTTCAGCTCGCCTCGCACACCGGCGCGGAACAGCGCATGGTCGTCGACGAGCACGACGCGGCGCATCACGAGCCTCTCGGCATGGTCAACTCGATCTCCGTTCCCTCGCCCGGTGTCGATCTGATGGTCGCTCGGCCACCGACGCGCGCGAGCCGGCCCTCGATCGACTCGCTCAGCCCGTGACGATCCGGAGGGACCGTCGCGCGATCGAAGCCCGCGCCCCTGTCCCGGATGAAGACCGACACGTTCGAGGCGTCAGACTCCGCGTACACCGAGATCTCGCCGGCGCCGGCGAACTTGGCGGCGTTCGTCATCGCCTCGCGTGCTGCGAGCACCAGCTGCTCCACGTCCGCGTCGAGCGGCACGTGTCCTGCCGACGCGAGCTCGATCTTGACGCCGTGCAGCTCCTCGATGTCGGCAGCCGCCTCGGCGAGCGCGTCCTCGAGCGTCGTCCCGTCTCCGAAACCGCTGCCGTACAGCCAGCGCCGCAGCTCGCGCTCCTGCCGGCGGGCGAGCGATGAGACGCGCGCCGGATCGTCCGCATGCCGCTGCACGAGGGCGAGGGTCTGCAGTACCGAGTCGTGGACGCGCGCGGCAACGGCCGCGCGCTCCTCGAGGCGGATCCGCTCGGTCCGCTGCCCCGCGACCTGCCACAGCCAGGGCGCGAACACGAGGAGGAGCGCCCCGGCCAGTGCGCCGGGCGCGATCAGGGAGCCGGACGCGCCGAGGTGGCCGAGCAGCACGACGGCGCCGGCCATCGTCAGCGCGATCCCGAGAATCGGCAGCGATCCGCCCGGACGCAACGATCCGCCGCGCGCGAGGACGACCGCGACGCCCGCGACCAGGAGCCCCGCGCCCACCACTGCTACTCCCGAGAGCCCGAGTGCGAGCAGGAAGGCGATCGCGGAGACGGCGATCAGCAGCTGGCCGATCCATGGCGTTCGACTGGCGTACGTCCAGAGCGCGAGGTACAGGAGGATCCCGGCGCCGCCGGCCAACGCGAGCAGCGCGAACGCGAGACGCACGAGGGTCGCGTCGACGGCGAGCGCCGACGCGACCCCTCCACAGACCCCCGCGAGGACACGGTCGTCCTCGCTGCGCCGGAACGGCAGGGCCGGGGCGTCGGTCACCGGGCTCGCACCACGTCGATCCGGCCGGCACCGACCCGGGCTTCGATCTCGAACTGTCCCGATCCCGACTGGATGCTGACGTTCCGCCCGTCGACGTGCTGCCGGAGCACGAAGACGTCACCGACCTTGGCGTGTGCGTCGACATGGACGTTGGCGTCGCGGGGGACGATGATGCGCAGCTCGCCGACGCCGACATGCGCCTCGACCCGGTGCCTCCCGACAGGATTCACCTGCGAGAGGTCGACCTTCAGATTCCCGACGCCGAGCTGGTAGGACTTCTGGACGGCAGTGATCGAGGCCGGGGCGTACGTGCTCTCGCCGACACCGTCGCCGAGGCTCACGTTGAACCAGGCGAACGCGGTGACGACCGCGGCGATGGCTGCCACTGCGAGGAGGCTGGCCAACGCCGCCAGCACGATCAGGACGCGGCGAGCCTTCTTCTGTCGACGGCTCGCCCAGAGGATCGCGAGGCCGCCGATCAGCACGACGATCCAGCCCGCCCCTGCGGCGAACTCGCCCCGCGACAGGAGCAGCACGAGGGCGACTCCCGCGAGACCGAGGCCGACGACCGGCCACGGCCGTTCACGGCGCTCGGCGAGGACCTGCGCGGCGATCGACTGCTCGCTGCCCTCGACCGGGATCACCAGGATCGCGGCGAGGTAGACGAGGATCCCGGCGCCGCCGAGCAACGTGAGGACGACGAACCCGAGCCGGAAGACAGCCGGGTTGAGCTCGAAGTAGCGGCCCAGTCCGCCGGCGACGCCTGCGACCATGGAGTCGGAGGAGCTGCGCTCGAGGCGCCTGATCTGGGGTGTGTCTGTGATGTGTTGGTTCATGCCTCCAGGTTGCCGGGACGCGCGGGCCGCGTCTATTCGGCATCACCCTGGTCCGACCCTCAACGCTACCCTCGTTTCGGGGAGGGGGCCGACGGAGCATGCACCGCCCACCGGCTCGTCTCAGCCCTCCTCTGCGGTTCTGGCCGCGGCGTTCCGCCGCACCGCCTCGAACGTCAGCTCGAGCTCGTCGGTGCGTGAGAACTCGAGCGCGTCGCTGTCCTCGACGAACGTCAGCTTGTGGCCGGGCAGGACGTGGTAGGCCTGGCCCCCGCGGATCTCCTCGGTGCGGTCGCCGTAGTCGACGATCACGTGGCCGGTGAACAGGTATCCCCAGTGGTGCGCCTGGCAGCGGTCGTCCGGTAGGCCCTTGACCATCGGCCCCGGGTCGGTACCTGCGGGCGCCGACTCGAACGAGACGGTCATGCCGCCCCAGTCCTCGTAGCGCGCGGAGTAGCCGGGCGCGATCTCGCGCTCCGGCAGCTCGTCTCTGGATGCTGCGGGCACGTTCAGGCCTCCCTGGGTCGGACGTCGTTGACGATCGACGCCTTCGAGTAGTCGTTCAGCACACGCGCGCCGCCCTCGGCGCAGACGATGACGTCTTCGATCCGTACGGCGAAGTGCTCGGGCCACAGGATCGAGGGCTCGTCGGTGAACGTCATGCCGGCCTCGAGCGTGGTCGAGTCCTCGACGGAGATGTACGGCTCCTCGTGGACGTTGAGCCCGATGCCGTGGCCCATCCGGTGGCGGAAGTGCGGGCCGAGGCCGGCCTCCTCGATCGGCGCGCGGCAGGCCGCGTTGACGTCGCGCGCGAGCGCACCCGGAACCGCGGCGGCCCGTCCCGCCTCCTGCGCCTCGAGCATCGTCGCATACGCCTCGGCGTAGCCAGGGGGCGGCTCGCCGCACACGACGGTGCGACCGAAGTCGGACGAGTAGCCCGACACGTGGACGGCTCCGAAGTCGAACATCACCGCCTCGCCCTCGTGGATCGGCTCGAGCCCGGTCGGGGTCTGCGAATCGTGGCTCTCCGCGTAGCCGTAGGAGAACAGGTGCGTCGGGAACGACGGCGTGCGTGAGCCGCGCAGCCGCATCTGGTGGTCGACCTCCTCGGCGAGCTCGACCATCGTCACGCCGGCCTGCACGAGCGGGGCGGTCGCGGCCATCGTCTCGTCCGCGATGCGGCACGCGGCCGTCATCAGCTCGAGCTCGAGCGGCGACTTGACGCGCCGCAGCTTGTTGACGAGCGGCGTGCCGTTGACGAGCTCGGCGCCCGGCAGGGCCCGGCCGATCTCGATCATCGTCTCGCCCCAGGTGCGGGCGCCGACACCGAGGCGGCCGATGTCGCCGAGCGATCGAGCGGCTTTCGCGAACAGGTCGCTGCCGTCGTCGGCCTCGTTGACGGTGACGAGGTTCGCGGGCCCCCGGTCCCACAGGTGCAGCGCCACGATCATGCGCGGGAGGAGGAACAGCGGATCGGCGTCGGGGACGATGAACGCGCCCGCAACCCAGCCGTGCGCGTAGCCGGGCTGGCCGAAGCTCGGGAGATCGCGCTCGAGGCCGGTCAGGTACTCGAGGTCGTCGGACGGCGGGATGAACAGCGCGTCGATGGCCCTGGTCCGCATCTCGTCCGAGAGCCGTCGGCGGCGCTCGGCGAACTCGGTCTCGGGGATGTGCTCGTTCATCCGGGCGTCCTTTCGTGGTGTGGGTCGCGCAGGAAGCAGGCCGCGAGGCGGCTTCCCTCCAGCGCGTAGAGGGGCGGCTCCTCCTCCGGGCAGCGCTCGAAGGCGTGCGGGCAGCGGGGGTGGAAGCGGCAGCCGCTCGGCGGCTGCGCAGGGTCGGGCACCTCGCCGGGCAGCGCCAGCGGCAGATCGCCGGCGCCGTCGGCGTGCGGGATCGCCGAGATCAGGGCCTCGGTGTACGGGTGCTGCGGCGACTCCCAGAGCTCGGCGGCGGGTCCCGACTCGACGATCAGGCCGAGGTACATCACCGAGATCGCGTCGCAGATGTGGCGCACGATCGCCAGGTCGTGCGAGATCAGCAGGAGTCCGAGGTCGAGCTCGCGGGTGAGCCGCACGAGCAGGTTCGCGACCTGTGCCTGCGCCGAGGCGTCGAGCGAGGAGAGCGGCTCGTCGAGGACGATGCACGACGGGTCGGCGGCGAGTGCGCGCGCGATGGCGATGCGCTGCCGCTGCCCGCCCGAGAACTCGTGCGGGTAGCGGCGCGCGCCGGTGGCCGGGATGCCGACCTGCTCGAGGAGCTCGCTGACGCGCCCGTCGCGGCCCGCGCCCGGTGCGCCGGCAAGCTCCATCGCGGCGCTGATCTGCCGGCCGATGCGGCGGCGAGGATTCAGCGACGCGTAGGGGTTCTGGAAGACCATCTGCAGGCGCGCCTCGCGCCTGGGCCGTGCCGCGCGGCCGAGCGGCGTGAGCGGCACGCCCTCGAACAGCACCTGACCGCCGGACGGCGCCACGAGGCCGACCGCCGACCCGGGCGAGCGACGACTTCCCACAGCCCGACTCGCCGACGAGCCCGACGATGTGGCCGCGCTCGACCTGCAGCGAGCACCCGGCGACGGCGCGCACCGGCTCGCGGCCGCGGCGCTGGTAGACCAGCTCGACCTCGCGCAGGTCGAGCAGGCTCACGGGCCCGCCAGCGGATCGATCGGACACGCGAGCGTGCGGCCGCCCCCGATCGCGACGAGCTCGGGGACGTGCTCGCTGCAGCTCGGCTTCGCGTACGCGCAGCGCGGGTGGAAGGCGCACCCGCCCGGCCGCGCCGCCGGTGTCGGAGGCGAACCGGCGATCGCGACCAGCTCGCGCTCGGCCGCCCCCTCCGGATGCGGGAGCGCGTCGAGCAGCGCCCGCGTGTACGGGTGGCGCGGCGTCCCGAGCACATCGCGGGTCACACCCGACTCGACGATCCGTCCCGCGTAGAACACCGACACGCTGTCGGCGATCGCCGACATCACGCCGAGGTCGTGCGTGATCAGGATGACCGAGAGCCCCGTCTCGCGTGCGCAGCGCGTCGAGCAGCCGCAGGATGCCCGCCTGCACCGTGACGTCGAGCGCGGTCGTCGGCTCGTCGGCGATCAGCAGCCTGGGCCGGCAGGCGAGGGCGACGGCGATCGCGATGCGCTGGCGCATGCCGCCCGAGAACTGGTGCGGGAACGCGTTGAGCGTCCCCGCCGGATCGGGGATGCGCACCTGCTCGAGCAGCTCGAGCGCGCGGGCATCGGCCGCCTTCCGCCCGAGGCCCTCGTGGAAGCGCACGTGCTCGGTCAGCTGCCGGCCGATGCTCAGCATGGGGTGCAGCGACGTCAGTGGATCCTGGAAGACCATCGCGATCTCGCGGCCGCGCACGCCGCGCAGCGCACGTCGGCGCAGCGCCAGGAGATCGCGGCCGCCGAACGTCGCGTGCCCTCCGACCTGGGCTCCGTCGGGCAGCAGCCGCATGAGCGCGAGCACGGAGATCGTCTTGCCGCTGCCGCTCTCGCCTGCGACCCCGAAGACCTGACCCTGCTCGACGCGGTAGCTGACGTCGTCGACGATCGTGACCGAGCCGTTCGCCGTGGGCAGGCGCACGCTGAGGCGATCGACCTCGAGTAGGGCGCTCATGCCAGCGTGTCCGCGCGCCGCAGCGACGACGTCGGGTCGAGCGCGTCGCGCAGGCTGTCTCCGAGCAGGTTGAACGCGAGGACGGCCGTGAAGATCGCGAAGCCCGGAAACGCGCCGATCCACCAGTCCTGGAAGTACTGGATCCCCTCGGCCACGCCGGCGCCCCACTCCGGCGTCGGCGGCTGCGAGCCCAGGCCGAGGAAGGAGAGGCCCGAGAGCAGGAGGATCGCGTTGCCGAGATCGAGCGTTGCCAGCACCGCGACCGGACCGAACACGTTCGGCAGCACGTCGCGCACCAGGGCGCTGCGCCCCGACGAGCCGAGCAGACGCGTCGCCGAGACGTAGTCGGAGTCCACCAGCGAGCGCACGAGGCCGCGCACGACGCGCGCGTACGAGGGCCAGCTCACGATCACCAGCGCGAACACCGCGTTGACGAGGCTCGGGCCGAGCGCCGCGGTGACGACCATCGCGAGGATGATCGCCGGGAACGCGAACACGAGATCGGTCGTGCGCATGATCAGGCCGTCGAAGAACCCGCCGAAGTAGCCGGCGATCGCCCCGAGCGTGCCGCCGATGAGGAGCGCCAACCCGACCAGCAGGAGCGCCACGGGCAGCGACAGCCGCGCCCCGTACATGACCCGGCTCAGCACGTCGCGGCCGAGCTCGTCGGTGCCGAACAGGTGCTGCCAGGAAGGCGCCTTCTGCGGCGGGTAGTCCTGCGCGAGCGGATCGCTCGGCGCGAGGAGCGGCGCCGCGATGGCGATCACGATCCAGGCGCCGGCGATGGTCATGCCCACGATCGCGAGCGGGCTGCGCCAGGTCGAGCCGGCGGGCAGGATCCGACGGCGTGTTCGCACGCCGCGCTCGCTGGCGCCCGCGACGCTCATGTGATCCGCATGCGTGGGTCGATCACGCCGTACAGCACGTCGACGATGAAGTTGATGGTGATGTACACGATCGCCACGAACAGGCTCACGCCCATGATCGCGGGCAGGTCGAGCGTCGTCGCGCTGTGGTAGGCGTACTGGCCGATGCCCGGCCAGGAGAAGATCGTCTCGACGAGCACCGTGCCGGTCATGACGTTGGCGAACGCGAGCCCGACGACCGTGATGATCGCGGGCATCGCCGCTCGCAGGATGTGGCGGAGGACGACGATGCGCGTGGGCATGCCCTTGGAGCGCGCGGCGCGCACGTAGTCGTCGTTGATGACCTCGAGCACGGCCGAGCGGGTGTACCGGGTGAGTAGCCCGACGCTGAACGCGGCGAGCACGAGGCCCGGGAGCACGAGATGGCGGAACGCGTCGACGAACGTCGACCACTGGCCCGCGATCAACGCGTCGACGGTGTAGAAGCCGGTGTGCGACGGCGGAGGGGTGGTCACGGGGTCGAGCCGCCCCGTGCCCGGGTAACCAGTTGAGGCGGAAGTAGAAGATGTAGAACGCGATCAGACCGAGCCAGAAGGTCGGCATGGAGATGCCCCCGAGTGACACGACCCGTAATGCCTGATCGGTCGCCTTGTTCCGCCGCATCGCCGCGAGCAAACCCAGGCCGATGCCCAGCGGGCACCGCGATCAGCATCGAGAAGATCGCGAGCTCGGCCGTCGCGGGTGCGAACGTGGCGAGATCGTGCGTCACCGCGTCGTGGTTCTGCTCGGACTGGCCGAGGTCGCCATGTGCGAGGTGCCAGAGGTAGAGGGCGTACTGCTCGGGCAGCGGCTTGTCGAGGCCGTAGTGCTCGCGGAACGCCTTGACCGCCACCGGATCGTTGATCGCCTGCTGGCCGAGGTTGGCGGCTGCCGGGTCGCCCGGCACGAGCTGTGTCAGCACGAAGGCCACGAACGTGATGCCGATTGCGAGCAGCACGAGCGCGCCGAGGCGGTGCGCCACGAAGCGAGCGAACGGTCGGGACGACCGCCGAGGCGATCGTCCCGACCGGGTACGGGCTGGATCAGCGGCTGCCGATGGCGGCAACGTCGATCCAGTAGAGCGACGTTGAAGACGACCCCCGTGAGGTTCTTCGAGGAGACCGTGACCTGGCCCGGCTGGATCAGCGGGAAGAACGGGCCCGGACGCGTTCAGCTGGGTCTGGATCTGACGGAACGCGGCTCCGCGCTTGGCGGGCGCCGACATCGCGGCGGCCTTCGTCCCGAGCGCCTCGAGCGACGGGTCGGCGCCGGCCGGCCAGCCGGCGCGCAGGCCGACCGTCGCGCCCGGCAGGAACGCGAGGTAGTCGTTCGGGTCCGGGTAGTCCGGGCCCCAGTACCAGAGCCCGAGCTGCTCGGTGCCGGCGCGGTAGGTGCCGAGCGCGGTGGCGACCGGGCTACCCGTCAGCTTCGCCGTGATCCCGATCTTGCCGAGGTCGGACGCGATCCTCTGCGCGAGCACGCCGAACTGCGAGGCCGTTCGAGCGAGATGTCGCTCGGGTACTCGAGGTTCACCGTCGGGTTGCTGATACCCGATGCCGTGACCTCGGCCTTGGCCTTGGCCAGGTCCTGCTTGCAGCCCGGCCGAGGCCGGAAGCGAGCCGAGGAACATCGACGGCACGATGCCAGCAGCCTGCACGGCGCCCGAGCCGGCGAGCGAGACGAGGCCGCTGTAGTCGAGCCCGTAGCGGATCGCGTTCTGGATGTGCGTGTTGGCCGTGGTCGTCGAGACCGCGGTGTTGTGGTTCGCGAACAGGAAGAACACGTTCGCCGACGGTGTCTCGGCAACCTGCACCTTGCTGTTGCCCTTGAGCGACGTCGCCTGGTCGGGCGAGAGGTCGACCGAGATCTCGTTCGTGCCGCGCTGCACGTCGAGGAGCTGCGTGGCGGCCGAGACGTTGCGCAGGACGACCGTCGGGAACTTCGGCTTCGGGCCCCAGTAGGTCGGGTTCGCCGTCATCACGACCTGCGAGGTCGTGCTGAACGACTTCAGGACGTACGGGCCGCTGCCCACCGAGTGCGCGTTGATGTACGACTCGGCCTTGTCCGTCTTGTCGGCGTTGGCAGCGTCACTGCCGCCATGCGCCATCACGACCTTCGAGTTGACGACGCCGAGCGACGTGTTCGCCACGAGCACGGGAATCGCCGGGTTCGGCGTCTTCGACTTCAGGACGACCGTGTACGGGCCCTTCGCGCTCGTGGTGATGCCCGCGAGCAGGAACGACGGGTTGCCCTTGAGGTTGACGAGGCGGCGGAACGAGAACACGACGTCCTTCGAGGTCAGCGGCGTGCCGTCGGAGAACTTGATGTTCTTCCGGAGCTGGAAGGTGTACGTCTTCGCGTCGCTCGATGCCTTGAACGAGACGGCGATGTCGGGCTTCGGATGCGACACGTCCGCGCCGACGAACTTGAGCAGCGTGTCGTAGAGCGCGTGATCGACGATGCCGCCGGTGGGCTCGAACTGGCGCTGGGGGTCGCTGGTCTTGAGGTCGAACGACTTGTCGACCACGAGCGTGCTGTTCGCCGTGCTGTGTTGCGACGACGCCGACGCGGTCATGGCGGAAGCCGCCAGGCCGACGGCGACGAGCGCGCCGACGGCGACGGCAAGGCGTCGGCCGGGGAGCGTGAGACTGCGCATGGGGCTCCTATCGTGGTAGATGAACTGGTCGTCGCGGGAGCGCATGGAAGCCCGGTCAGACCGTCTGCAGCTCGCCCGGCGGCCGCTCGCCCGAGAAGCGGGCGAGCGAGAACGCAGCGAGGTCGGGGTCGGGGCGATGTCCCAGCGCGAGATCGGCGAGACGGCGCCCGATGGCTGGGGCCAGCATGAAACCGTGGCCGCTGAAGCCGGCGGCCACGAACAGCCCCTCGTCGGGGCCGACGGCACCGACGATGGGCTGAGAGTCGGGAGTCGCGTCGTACTCGCCGCTCACGAGCGTCGGGAACGCGGTCCCGCGCAGGCTCGGCAAGAGGTCGCCGATGACGTCGCAGCACGCGGCGAAGCCAGCGGCCGCTCGACAGCGCAGGGCTCCCGGTCGCGCCGAGATCGGCTCGCGAGCAGACGACCGTCGGCGAGCTGCTTTGCCGCGAACTCGCGCTCCGCCGATACGACGAGCGGCCGCAGCGCTCCGTCGGTCGAGCGGGCCGCTGAAGAAGAGGTGCCGCGCAACCGGCTCGATCGGAAGGTCGATGTCGGGAAGCAGCGTCGGCGTGTCGACGCCCGGCGGCGACGATCACGCGCTCGGCTCGGACCGCTCCCTCGTCGAGCTCGATGCGGAATCCGCCGCCGTCCCGCTCGATCCGGCGCACCCGGGCGATGTCGAGCCGCGCGCCGCGCGCACGGGCGGCATTCGCGAACGCGTCGACGACCGCACGAGGACGATCGAAGTAGCCGTCCTCGCCGCAGTACGCGGCTCCGGTCACGCTCTCGACGACGAGTCCCGGAACGAGCTTCGCGGCCTCGCTCGCGGCGATCATCCGCGATGGGACACCGGCCGCTCGCTGAATCGCGACCGTCGTTCGCAGCTCCTCGAGCCGCTCCGCGCTGTGCGCGAGGAAGAGGTAGCCGCAGGCATCGAACGTCGCCGCGACAGGCACACCGAGGCGCTCGTCGAGCGTGCGATAGACGTCGAGCGACTCGCGGCCGAGCCGGCAGTTGACGCTCGTGCTCCACTGCTGGCGCACACCGCCCGGTTGCACGCCGCTGGCGCCCGCGGCAACACCAGCTCTGTCGAGCACGAGGGGCGCGGTGCCCTGCTCGGCGAGGTGGAGCGCGATCGAGAGCCCGGTGATCCCGGCTCCGATCACCACGGCGTCTTCAGTATGCTGCACGGCGGTGAGTTTAGTGATGGTGGTGGTGGTGTCAAGGGGGGTTGCTGACGGTGGAACCTCACTACGCTCTGTGACGACGATGCTTCCCGAAACGACAGCGCTCCCCAGCCTCGGCGCCCGCCTCAAGTCCGTCCGCACGGCGCGGAGACTCTCGCTCGCGGAGGTATCAGAGGCCACGGACGTGTCGGCCTCGTTCCTGTCGCTCGTCGAGAACGACAAGAGCGACATCACGATCGGCCGGCTCGTGCGGCTCATCGAGTTCTACGGGATCTCGATCGCCGACCTGCTGCCCGGTGAGGCAGCGAGCGGCTACCCCGACGTGGTCGCGAGTGCCGACCGCCGGATGCTGCACTCGCAGTCCGAGGGCATCGACGTGTACCTCCTGACGTCGATGACGCGGGACCGGCAGATGATGCCGCTCGAGGTGCTGATCGAGCCCGGGCGCGCGGCTCGCCGAGTACGGCCGGCACCCCGGCGAGGAGTGGGTGCACGTGCTCGATGGCAGGCTCCGTCTCGAGCTCGAGGGCGCCGAGCCGCGCATCCTGCATCCGGGTGACAGCGCCTACTACCCGTCCGAGCGTCCCCACCTGTTCGTCAACGACGACGCCGACCGGCCGCTGCGGCTGATCTGCGTCGACACCCCTCCGACGATGTAGCGATGGAGCGCGCCCGCCACCGGGACGGGACGGCCTTCGAGGCTGCCGCAGGCTACGCCCGTGCCGCACGGGCGGGCTCGGTCATCGCCGTCAGCGGCACCGCCGCCACCGGCCCGGACGGGCGAGCGCTCGCGCCCGGCGACGCGTACGGCCAGGCGCAGATCGCGATCGAGCGTGCCCTCGGAGCAGTCGTGGCGCTCGGCGGTGGCCCGGGCGACGTCGTGCGCACGCGGCTCCTGCTGGCGCCCGGTGCGGACTGGCGGGGAGCGACCCGGGCACACGCCGAAGCCTTTGCGGGCATCGATCCCGCGAACACGACGTGGTTCGTCGGCGGGTTCATCCCCGACGGCGTTCTGGTCGAGGTCGAGCTCGACGCGGTGGTCGACCAGCCATGACGGCAGACGACGAGCGCTTCGAGCTGTACGACCTGCGCGTGACCGTCGAGCGCATCGAGGGCCGCTCGGTGTGCGGCCTCAGCGTGGGCGACTACTTCGAGCTCACCGAGTCGAGCCGCCTCCGCATTCCGGAGGGAAAGCACTTCTGCCTGTACGCGCTCCAGGCCGTGCTCCCGCTGCTCCCGGCGAAGCAGCGCGACCTCGCCGCGGGTGACTGGCTCGAGCAGGACTCGTTCGTCTGCTGCCCCGACCCCGAGGAGCGGCTGGTCATGCGCATCGAGCGCATCGGGCGCCGATCGCTCGTGACGCACGACCTCACGTGAGCGACCGGGAGCTCGGCCTCGGGGTACAGAGCGACAAGCCGCTCGGCGACTACGGGCCGCTGGCGGCTGCCGCCGAGGCGGCGGGCTTCGCGACGGTCTGCGTCTTCAACGACCTGTGGTTCCAGCCGCCGCTGCCGGCGCTGCTCGAGATCGCCGCGGCGACGAGCCGGGTCCGCCTCGGGCCGGTCGGCATGAACCCCTTCACCGTGCATCCGGTCGAGATCGCGGGCCAGATCGCAGCCCTCGACGCCGCGTCGCACGGGCGCGCCTACCTGGGCCTCGTGCGGGGTGCCTGGCTCGACGAGCTTGGTGTTGCACAGACCCGGCCGGTGGTCGCGGTGCGCGAGGCGTGGGAGGTCGTCCGCCGCCTGCTGGCCCGCGATCGCGAGGGATTCGCCGGTGAGCGCTTCTCGTTGCCGCCAGGCCGCGAGCTGCACTACGAGCTGGTGCGCCCGGCCGTGCCGTTGCTGATCGGCGCCTGGCGGCCGGGCCTGGTCGCGCTCGCAGGAGAGCTCGCGGACGAGCTCAAGGTCGGAGGCTCCGCGAACCCCGCGATGGTGGCCGTCGCGCGCGAGCGGCTCGCCGTCGGAGCGGCGCGCGCTCGTCGTAGTGCGGACGACGTCGGCATCGTGCTCGGGGCCGTCTCGGTGGTCGACGAGGACGGAGGGCAGGCGCGGGCGCTGGCCCGGCACAAGCTGCTTCTGTACCTCCCGGTCGTCGCGCGGCTCGACCCGTCGGCAGGCGTCGACCCCGATCTGATCGCCCGCCTCGGTGAGCTGTCGGCCGAGGGGCACGACGCCGAAGCAGCGGCGCTGATCCCCGATGCGATCGTCGACCGGTTCTCGTTTGCCGGGACGCCAGAGGAGGTCGCGGCTCAGGCGCGCGACGTGCTCGATGCGGGCGCGCGGCGCGTGGAGTTCGGGCCGCCTCACGGGCTCGACGAGCGCGCGGGAGTGCGGCTGCTGGTGGAGCGGGTCGCGCCGCTCGTTTGTTCGTCGGCTTGATCGGTCAACCAGTAGCATCGAGACCGATCGGCTCGAGCAGCAGCGCGGAGGCGATTTCGGCGTCCACGCGAGGATCTCGGCGGCGCCTCCGGTACGACTAGCGCCTGGGGCGCAGCCCCCAGATGTGCGAGTACCCGAGCAGGAGCAGCGTGTGCGCGTCGCCCGACACCGGCACGTAGCGGCCTTGTCTGAACCGCTGTAGCAGCCTCCCGGTACGGAGATCGCGTGCGTCGGTGCGGCTTGTGAACGTGGACGCCCAGACGACGCCGTCGACGATCTGCGGGGAGCCGTAGATCCGCCCACCGAGCGGGACGCTCCAGACCGGCTTGCCGTCTCCCGCCCTGAAGGCACGGAGCCGCCCACCATAGGAGCCGGTGACGACGAGACCGTCGGCGGTTGCCGCACCCGGATACGCCCAACCGTCCAGGCGCTGCT
This sequence comes from uncultured Actinomycetes bacterium, assembly GCA_963717155.1. GTDB lineage: Bacteria > Actinomycetota > Thermoleophilia > Gaiellales > JALYLC01. Next base: position 3,344,605 of record OY970326.1, on the reverse strand, counting down.
TCCAGAGCTGCCGGCCACTGCTTGCGGAAAGGGCGACGAGCGCCTTGTCGGTCGAGCTCGTCACGAAGATGCGCCCGTTGGCGACGGACGGCGTCGAGTAGAGCTGACCACCGACCCGTGATCGCCAGAGCACGCGTCCGCTGCGGATGCCGAGCGCGTAGAACCACCCGCTGTAGTCGCCGACGACGAGCGAGCTCCCGGCGCGAGCGACGCCGGCGGTGACCTTGCCGTGCAGGCGGACGCGCCATGCGGCGCGTCCGGTGCGAGCGTTGAACGCGAACACGTGCCCGTCCCACGTGCCGACGATCACCAGACCGCCGACGATGAGCGGTGGAGTCTCGCTGGACGAACCGAGCGCCCGCTGCCAGAGGAGCCGTCCGTTGTCTGCGCGGAACGCCCGTAGCTGCCCCGCGAGCGACGCGAGGAAGAGGCGACCACGCCAGAGCGCCGGCGAGGCGGACATGTCCTCGTGCAGATGGCGACGCCAGACCCAGGCTCCATTCTGCGTGCGGAACGCGGTGAGCGTTCCGTCCGCGTCGCTGACGTAGCCGATGCCGTTGCTCGTAACTGGTGGGAACTCGAGCAGCTTCCGGAGGGGCAGGCTCCAGACGGTGCGGAGCGGGGGGCGCAAGGCGATGCCATCCGGCGCGTAGCTGCGTTCGACCGTTGCGCCGTAGACGGGCCATGACCAGGCCGCCTTCCACAGGTTCACGCTCGCGAAGGGCCGGTCGCGTCGGAACGTCACGCTGTCTCGCAGGATCGTGTAGCCGGGTGCCCGCACCGTCACGCGGTAGCGCGACCGCTTCGGACGATGCAGCACGACGACGCCGTGGCCGTCGGCGCGGCGGGTCGCTCCGGCGATCGTCACCCGGGCATGCGGAATCGGCCGGCGGGTGAGTCGGTCTCGCACCGTGAGCGAGACGCGCTTCTCGGGCGGCGGAGACGCGGCCGTCCCGGACCCCGCCTGCTGGGCCGTGCTGGGCGTAGAGACGATCGTCCCGACGCCCTCGTCGGGGTGCTTGACTGCGCGAACGTGGCGGACGACCAACGCCGCGCCGGCGAGCGCGAGCACCAACACGACCGCCACGCCGAGCACACGGACGCGGCGACCTGGCACGTGCCGATGTCTAGCAGAGGGTGTCGAGAGTGCCTGGCGCGATCAGGGAGACGTCACGAAAAGCGCGTATGTCACATGTCCGCGATCGCTCAGCCGTGAGCGGGTAGTACCTTCTTGACCTCGGACTTCGACAGCGTCAATGTCACGCCGTCCGTCTCGAAGTACGCGACGGCGCTCGCCGGGATCTCGACCCGTCGCCGGCCCCACAGATGCCCTCGCTCGAGAATCAGGCTCGTGATCGACCCATCGGCCTCGACCGCAACGCCGTCGAGGCGTCCGACGAAGGCGCCATCGGACGCGGTCACCTCGGTCGCGCCCCGAACCTCGACCTCCCCTTTCGGGATGCGGTCGTAGCTGACGGATAGACCGCCCTCGTCTTCGAGCGGCCCCATCTGCCACCCTCCGTAGCCCGGCGTCGGAACGGTGAGCACGTCCTCGATGCCGACCTCCCACTCGTCGCCGTCGACCGGGAGCTCCTGATCGAGGCGAACGTAGCCGAACTCGTGGACTCCCGGGAGGGCGCCCATGTCCGCGATCGAACAGCTGAGGCTGATCCCGTCGTCGGCACTCGCCGGTCCCGTCTCGACGAGGCTGACCGGCACCAGTCGCGGCTCGTTCTCCTCATGGGTCGGGACGACGACAAGATGCGAGACGCGCCTCTCGTTCGGGAGGATGACGAGGTCGGCGAGCTCGCCGAAGGCTCCGTCGGTGCAACGTACGTTGGATCCGAGGTGAAGCAACACGTGCTGGGCTCCTGAGAGGTGGGTAGTTGAGAGAGTGTTGCAGCAATCGGCGGCCCGGCACCATAGGAGCACAGGCGTCAACCGATCAGGTACGACCCCGAGAAGGCGAGGCGTTCCACGGGTCGTGCGCGAACGGGTTCGCCGTCGAGCCTCACCTCGCGGAGCGCGGCGTCGACCGTGACCGTGCCCGTGCGGGTGTTCCGGAGCATGTCCGCCGCCGAGAGCTCCCGGCAACGCGCGACGGCTGCGCGCGGGCGAGCGGTCGGGAGGTCGGCGTCCATCGCCGCGCGTGCGAGGAAGGCCAGCGATATCCGTGCGGGCGCCGCGCCGAGGGCGCCGAACTGGCGCTGGACGAGCACAGGCTCCCCGGTTGAGGTCGCGCCGTTGCCCTCGCCGGATGCGCCCCAGGCCGGAATTCCCGCCTTCAGGACGAGCTCGGGTCGGACGGCGAACAGCTCCGGCGCCCACAGCACGGCATCGGCCAGCTTGCCGACCTCGAGCGAGCCGATGTGTGACGCGAGGCCGTGCGCGATCGCCGGGTTGATGGTCACCTTCGCGAGGTAGCGAAGCACGCGCTCGTTGTCCGCCCGGCCTGGCTCCGGCCCGATCTGAGACCGCATCGCGTCGGCGCACTGGAACGCGCGCCTGACCACCTCGCCGATCCGGCCCATTCCCTGCGAGTCGGAGCTGAGCATGTGGATGACGCCGAGATCGTGCAGGACGGACTCGGCGGCCATCGTCCACGCGCGTACGCGATGTCGAAGGATCTCGGCATCGCCGGCGCGCCGCCCTGGTTCGAGCACGTGCACCGCAGGCACCATCGCCAGATGCTCGGCCTCGGTGCCGATCCCGAACGGTACGGTCGGCGTGGTCGAGGACGTCAGCACACGATCGCGGCCGGCAAGCTCGAGGAGGTTAGGCGCATGACCGCCGCCGACACCCTCGATGTGGAAGGCGTGCACCGTGCGGCCTCCGAAGGCGGCGTAGGTGTCCTCCACATCGAGCGCCTCGTTGAGGCCATCCGTGTGAATCGCGAGCTGCACGTCGAACCGATCGGCGACGTCGAGCGCACAGCGGATCTGCTCCGGCCCGGCGCCGACGTCCTCGTGGATCTTGAGCCCGGCGCCGCCGTGGAGGAGCCCGTGCTCGATCGGGCCCGGGCGGGACGACGAGGCGCGCATCAGCATCGCCACGTTCAACGGGATCGCGTCGAACGCCGCCCACATCGCGACCGTCGCCTCGGGCGGGTTCGTGCCGAGGTTCCACACCGGGCCCCAGTCCTGCGTGACCAGCGTCGTCAATCCTCCGGCCAGTGCCGCGTCGCACACCTGCGGCGAGAGGAGGTGCACGTGACTGTCGACTCCGCCGGGCGTCACGATCAGCCCGCGCGCGTCGAACACGGCGGTGCCGGTGTCGAGCACGACCTTGATCCCGTCCATCGTGTCCGGGTTCCCGGCTCGGCCGAGCGCGACGATCCGGCCGTCGCGGATGCCGATCGAGGTCGAGCGCACGCCGAGCACCGGGTCGAGGAGCAGCCCGCCCACGATGGCGATCTCGACGCCGCCCCGCTCCGCGCGCAGGCCCAGTCCATCTCGCATCGTGTTGCCCCAGCCGGGGATGATCTCGTCCGGGCCGGTGACCTCGTCGCGCTCTGGCTGGATCCGGAGACCGCTGTCGCCCAGCCGCACGGGGATGGGCTCAGGCACCGCGGTAGCCTCGTTCTCGGGCGAGGGTGAGCGCGGCGTCCAGCGCTCCCGGCGCGTCGAGCGGACCGTCGACGAGGCCGCCGTGCCCGCGCACGACCCGGTTTCCGCGGAACGGGAGCAGCCTGATCTCGCGTGTCTCGCCCGGCTCGAGCACGACCTTCACGCCGGCGGCGACCGCGGGGCGCATACCCCATGCCGAGCGCCTGTCGAAGCGGAGCCGACGGTTCGCCTCGAACACGTGGAAGTGCGAGGTGAGAGCCACCGGCACGTCTCCCTCGTTCGAGATCGTCAGCGGCACGCCGCCCTCCAGCCATTCCGGCTGGGGGCTCTCCGCATCGAGCGCCGGCGGAGCGTGGGCGGCGATCGGGTTCTGCAGCACGATCAGGCGATAGCCATCCGCGAACAGCGCCTCGAGCTCGATTCGTCCCACCAGCTGCGGCACGTCCTCGAGGACGTCGCTCGGCTCGAGGATCTCGTACCCGTGTTGCTCGACGGCCTCGTATCCGAGCCCGTCCCGTGCGGCCTCCATCACGTCGTCGGAGATCAGCGCAACGGCCTCGGCCTGGCCGAGCAGCAGCCCGCGCGCCCGGCGGCGGCGGGCCAGCTCGGCCGCGAGGAAGACCTGGAGCCTGTTCTGTTCGCGAGGCAGCAGTCGCACGATCGACCGTTCAGCGCACCGCGGTGATCACCGTCGCGGCAAGAGCCGGCCTGAACGGCTGGTCGCCTCCGAGGGGTATCAGAGCGTCGGTGAGTGCGTGCGTGATCGCATCGACGTCGGCGTCGCGTGCTGCAAGCTCGTGCGCGAGCGGCGAGCCCCGGGCGAAACCGGCGGCAAAGTCGGCAGCGCACGGGCCGAGGCCCTGTAGGCAGACGTCGTCGATCAGCACGTCGTTCCAGTCCCCCTCTGCCATGTCTGCCCGGATCCGGGCGATGTCGTGGTAGCCATACGGGGTTTCCAGGAAGCGCGGCGGATCGGCCGGAAAGAGCATCGCGAGTGTCGCGTGGATGGCGCCGGCCTCCGGATTGGCCTCGAGCGACTGCCAGACGTTTGCGAGCAGTACTCCACCGGCTCTCAGGACCCGGCGCGCTTCCCGGAACCCTTGCGCCTTGTCAGGCAGGAACATCAAGCCGAACTGGCATATCGCGACATCGAACGAGCCGTCGGGGAACGCGAGTGCCTGGGCATCGGCCTGTTGCCAGACGATGCCGGGAGCAGGTACTACGTCTCGCGCGTACGCGACCATCGGCTCGTTGAGGTCGGTAGCCACGACGCTCGCAGAGTCGGGGAGCGCCTCTCGCAGGCGCCTGGTCAGGATCCCCGTTCCGCACGCGATCTCGAGGACTCGAAGACCGTCGCCCTCTGGCAACCGCGAGACGAGATCCGCGGCGTACGGCTCGAAGAGAACAGGCCCGAGATGCCGGTCGTAGAAAGCCGGGAGTGCACCCGAGAACTCGGCCGCAGAGCTGGTCATGATCGCTCGCGCAGGCATGGTCATTGCGATCGTACGCCTTCGCGCTCGCTGGTCACGGACGTGCGTCTGCCTGCGCTCCGGTTCCGAGGCCGAAGGCAAGCAGCCGCACGAGCTCGTCCCGCGAGCACCCCGAGACGGTCGTGGCCGGCGGTTCCGGCCGCAGCGCGAGCGGAAGCGCGACCTCCTGGTCGAGGAACCGCAGCACCTTGCCCGCCACCACGTCCTCCCAGCCGGCCGTGTGGGGCTCTCCCTCCGCCTCGATCGCTCCGGAGCGCACCGTCGTTCCGTCGCTCGACACGACCTCGAGCTCGGCGAGGCGCCGCGCCGGGAACGCGCGCGTCAGTTCCGCGTCGACCTCCACGCGGATCCGTGCCGCGATCTTCGCGACGAGCGGGTCGTCGAAGCCTCCGAGCACCTCGTCCACGCCGAAGCATCCGCGCGCGAGTGCCGTTGCGATCGGCCACACGAGGCTGTACTGCATCTCCTCCGTGCTCGTCGGGCGGCGACGCGAGAGCAGGTCGGCTTCGGCGAACGTGCGGACGACGACCGACTCGATACGGGTCGGGTCGGGGCGCAGGCGGAGCGCCGCGTCGATACCCGGTTGCGACCAGCGACAGCACGGATAGGGCTTGAGGTAGATCTCGAGCACCTCCCAGCGCTCGCCGAGCGCGAGGTCGCCCGTCGTGAGCATGAACTCGCTCTCGAGGCCGGTGAATCCACGGTCTGCGAGCAATGCCGCGCTCGTGCCGAGCATGCCGCCCCAGCCACACGTGTCCTTCGTCATCGCGGGGTCCGCGACGGCGCGTGGCATGAGCGCGATCGGCGCGTGGTACTCGGCGATGCCGACGGCATGTCCGAGCCGCTGCGGGTCGAGACCGAGCAGCCGGCCCGCGGCCACCGCGACGCCGAGCGACCCCCAGGCCGCCGAGGCGTGGTACTGGGCCTCGCGCTCGTGCAGGAGGATGCCCGCGCGCACGGCGACCTCGTAGCCGACGAGCACGGCCTCGAGGAACTCCTCGGCGGACGCGCCCCGGCTCTCGGCGACGGCCAGCGCGGCGGGGATGACCATGGCGCCGGGGTGGCCCTTGGTGATGCGGTGTCCGTCGTCGTAGTCGAGCACGTTCGCGAGCACGCCGTTCGCCCAGGCCGCGCCGGGAACGGAGAGCCGGCGACCGTCGAGGAGGGCGGTCGCGGCGTCACCGCCATATGCCTCGGATGCGTGGTCGGCGGCGATCAGCGCGGCAGGCGCCGTCCGGCCGGCCTCGATGACCGCAGCGCAGTCGAGCAGCAGGAGCGCGACGTGGCGCTGAACCGCGGGCGGCACGTCATTCCAGTGCAGGCCGTCGGCGAACGTCGTCACCTGATCGCCAACCGCGACGCCCGGTCCGCGCACCCTGTCGGTTGATCGGGCCGACACCGTGTCGGAATCTAGCACCGGTTCGTCGGCGACCGCTTCCAGCCGCCTGGTAGGCTCGACCCGTTGCCGGCCCGCCGGAGGAGGTTCGTCATGGCATCTGACATTTTCGCGAAGATCGGCGACATCAAGGGCGAGTCGCTGGACGACAAGCACAAGGACGAGATCGAGGTGCTGAGCTGGTCGTGGGGCGTGTCGAACGCCGCTGCGATCAAGGGGGCAGGCGGAGGCGGCGCGGGCAAGGCGAGCTTCCACGACCTCTCGTTCACGCACTACATCGACAAGGCGTCCCCGGTGCTGATGCAGTCGTGCGCAACCGGGGTGCACCTGAAGGAAGCCACGATCACGCACCGGAAGGCCGGTAAGGGCCAGCTCGAGTTCCTCATCGTCAAGATGAGCGACGTGATCGTCACCAGCGTGACACAGGGCGACAGTGACAAGGGCTCCCACTCCGAAGTCGTGAACCTGGTGTTCGCCAAGGTCGACCTCGAGTACGTGCCGCAGAAGCCCGACGGGTCGGCGGACGCCGCGATCCACTTCAAATACGACATCCTGGCCAACAAGGGCGCCTGACCCGCGAGGACGCGGGCCGTTTCCCGGCGGCGACGCGATGGACGAGTTGCCCGCGAGCGGCCGTGGTCTCAGCGTGGACCAGGCGATCTCGATCGCCATCGTGCTGCAGCAGAACGAGCAGTGGTCGGCCGCTGCGGATATCTACCGCGGCATCCTCGACGTCGCGCCCGACTGCGCGGACGCCCTGCACTTCTCGGGCGTGCTCGCGCACCAGCAGGCGCAGGGCGAGCACGCGGTCGCGCTGATCGAGAGGAGCCTCGAGCTCGAGCCCGAGCGGGCGGACTGGCACAGCAACCTGGGCATCGTGCTCCAGGATCGGCTCGAGCTGGACGAGGCGACCGGCGCGTACCAGCGCGCGATCGCGCTCGATCCCGAGCATGCCAACGCGCATAACAATCTCGGTGTGGTGCTCCGAGCGCAGGGAAGGGTGGTCGAGGCGGAGGCGGCATATCGAACTGCGATTCGCCTGAATCCCGAGCACTCGGACGCGTACCACAACCTCGGCGTCCTGCTGAACGGCCAGAAACGGTCGCACGAAGCAGCTGTCTGCTTCTCGCGGGTCATCACACTCAGGCCGAGGGATCCCGAAGCGCGGCGACTCCTCGCGCTCGCCCACTGCACGCTCGGCGAGGTCGACAAGGCGGTCGAGCTGTTCGAGGAATGGCTCACCGAGGACCCGGACGATCCCATCGCGCGGCACATGCTCGCGGCCTGCTCCGGCCACGACGTCCCGTCGCGTGCATCGGACGCATTCGTCGAGCGGACGTTCGACAGCTTCGCCGCCAGCTTCGACTCGAAGCTCGCAAAGCTCCAGTACCGGGCGCCCGCGCTGGTCGCGGAGATGCTGGCAGACTCGGACATCGAGGCGTCGAAGAGCCTCGATGTGCTGGACGCAGGCTGCGGCACGGGCCTGTGCGGACCGCTGATCGCCCCGTACGCGCGCCGCCTGGTGGGAGTCGACCTGTCGGCTCGCATGCTCGCCCGAGCCCGGGATCGCGGTATCTACGACGAGCTGGTGAAGCACGAGTTGACCGCGTACATGGCCGGCTCCGCCGGCGCGTTCGACGTGATCGTGTCGGCGGACACCCTCGTCTACTTCGGGCCGCTCGACGGCGTCGTCGCCGCCGCCGCGACCGCGCTGCGTCCCGGGGGCTGCCTCGTCTTCACCGTCGAGGAGCACGTCAGCGACGCCGGCTACGCGCTCGGCGTCAGCGGACGCTACTGCCACGCGCGCGAGTACCTGGATCGCGTGCTGACGCACGCGGACCTCGAGCCGGTGATCGTGCCGGCGGAGCTGCGGCTCGAGGCCGGCGATCCTGTCCCGGGGCTCGTCGTGCGCGCGACGAAGCTGGCGAGGAACGCGTGAGCCAGCGACCCGACGATCTGCCGAGCATCGACTTCGCGAGCCCCGAGAACACTTGGGTGCTGCGCTTCCTCGGCATCGACGATTCGTCTCTCGCGCGCGCGGGTCGGCGCGCGTTCGAGCACGCTGGAATGCCGGGCCGAGGCCGTCTACCTGACCCACATCTGGTCGATCAGCACCCCCCACTGCGGATTCGACTGGACGTTGCCGACGCGACGGGAGACGACCACCGCATCCCGAGGGTTCACGATCGGCACCCACGGAACGAGCTTCGTCACCACGCGATCGACGGTGGCCCAGGTGGCGTCCGCCGCCGCACCCGCGTCGGTCGTCTGCCGGGCCAGAGCGCTGGAGACCGCCCGGTCGATGCGCGGGTCGCAGATCTCGGCGAGGTTGACGTTGTTCAGGTTCGCGGGAAGGAATGCACCGCAGGTGAAGAGCGTGAGAAAGTTCGATGGGGCGGGATAGTCCGGTGCCCAGCCGTAGAAGCCGGCCTGTATCCCCGTGCGAGAGTCGTTCGCGTGGTTCCAGTAGTCGGTGTTGCTGAGAACCTTCTGCGTGGCTCGATACCCGAGCTTCCTGAGGGTCGCGAGGGCCAGATCCCCGATGACGCGCTCGAGCGGCAAGTCGCCAGTCCAGAAGACCACCTTCTGTCCCCGGGTTCCCGAGGCAGTGATGAGCTTCTGCGCCTTCGCGAGGTCGGGGCCAGTCCAGACTCCTTGCCGGGTCGGGTTGCGCGTGAAGGGGCAGTTCGGTCGGTAGCCCGCCATGCCGGCCGGGATGATCTGGCAGGTGACGGCGGCCTCCTTGACCCCGCCGAACCCGGGAATGGCCTTGCTGCGGTCGACCGCGTAGCTGAACGCCTGCCGCGCGGCGAGCTTGTTGAATGGCGGCAGTCTCGTGTTGAGGAAGGCCGAGTAGGTCATCGATGCCGGGAAGACATGCACCAACGCGGCGTAGCGAGTCTCGATCTCACCGACGCGAGCGGCGGGCAACGGCGACTCCATGAAGTCGGCATCGCCGTGCTCGATGGCGGTCAACTGCCTGCCGAGCGCACTGCCATAGGTCACGACGATCCGGTCCGGGTAGCCGTTGGGCTGTGCAGCGGCGGACCACTCCCGGAAGTGCGGATTTCGCACCAGCACGAGCCGAGAGCCTCTGGCGTATTTCTGCACCATGTAAGGCCCCGTTCCGGGAACACCGAGCGGAAGCGGGCGGCTCGCCGGGATCCCGCGCGGCACGGGGAAGGCTGCGGGGAGCGCCAGCTTGTAGAGCAGCTCCGGGTCGGGCTCGTGCAGGTGCAGGATGACGCTGCCCTTCTGGTCGTCGGTCACGACACCGCGTGAGAGGTCGCACCGGCTCTTCGAGCATGCGCCGGCTCCGAGGAGGCCTCGGTAGTACCCGCTCAGCCCGCCGAAGCGGAACACACGCTCGAGTCCGCGGCGAATATCGCTCGCACGCAGCGGCTCGCCGTTCGAGTAGCGGATGCCCGGTCGGAGCTGGAACGTGTACGTCCGCCCACCGTCGGTGGGCACCGGTCGCGACGTCGCAAGGTCGGGAACCAACGTGCCACCGTCCACGCCGCCAACGCGCTTGAACCCGACGAGTCCGTCGCCGCTGACCGACGACACCGACCAGTCGCCGCCGTAGCCGGCTCCCGCGTCGAGCGAGTCGGGAGCATTCAGCTCGTACAGCCGCAGGGTGCCTCCACGATGGACGCTGGGAGTCTCGCGCGCGCTCAGCCACACGCGTCCGTCGAGGGCTGCGAGGCTCTGGGGCCCGCTTCCGACGGCGATCGTGCGCACGACGTCCATGCTCGCGGAGTCGATGCGGACGATCCGGCTGCCGTAGCTGTCGGCGACCCAGATCGCGCCCTCGCTCGCAAGCACCGATGACGGGCCCTGTCCGACCACGCGGCTCGTGACGACGCTGGTGCGTGGATCGATCCGCGAGATGGTTCCATCGAGGCTGTTCGCGACCCAGACCGAGCCGCTCCCGATCGCGACCGCCTCGGGCCCGTTGCCGACGTTGAACTCCTGGAGACCGCCGGTGCGAGGATCGATCCGCGTCACGGTCGAGGTCGACTCGTTCGCGATCCAGAGCGCGCCGAGGCCGTAGGCGATGTCGCTCGGGCTCGCGCCGGCATTCAGGTGGGCACGGAGGACCGCGCCGGTCTTCGAGTCGATCTTCGTCACGGTGTCGTCGAGGCGGTTCGTGACCCACACGGCGCCCGGGCTGATCGCGATCCCGCTCGGTCCGTTTCCGACCGGTATCCGCTGCGTGCGCTTGTTCAGCTGTGGGTCGATCCGGTCGACGGTTCGCGTGCCGGTGCACGCGACCCACACGAACCCCGCTCCCACGGCGATCGCAGTCGGATCGCCATCTACCGGGATCGTCTGCACCCCTCCGCTGGTCGGGTCGATCCGCGAGACGGTGCTGTCGAAGTCGTTCACCACCCACAGCGACCCGAAGCCGGCGGCGATCCGCCCCGGCCCGGCTCCGACAGCCACCTGATCGACGAGCCGGTTGTGCCCGGGATCGATCGACCCTGCCGAGTTGGCGTCGATCCTGGCGAGTGCGCCGGGGGAATTAGTGCGACCCACCGTGAATATGAGAATCCCGACCGCCGCCGCGAGCACGACAGCCGAGACCACCAGCCACCTCCAGCGCCGACGCGCGAAGACCACTGCCGGCACCTTCGCCGGGGCAGTGCGGATCGGTCCCTCGGTCGCCGCGGTCGCTGCGTGATCCCCCATCGGTGGCCCGGGCTCCAGCGCCGGATCCTGCGTCAGGATCGCTCGCTCGAGCTCGCGTAGCTCTCGACTCGGCTCCACGCCTGCGTGCTCGACGAGCAGCGCCCGCCCCTCGCGATAGCGGTCGAGCGCCTCGGTCTGGCGCCCGGAGCGATACAGGGCGAGCATGAGCTGCCCGCGCGTGCGCTCGCGCAACGGCGCTTCCTCGACCCTGTGCTCCAGCTCTGGAATCAGCTGTTGATGCTGTCCGAGCGCAAGGGCGCAGTCGATGCGCTCCTCGCCGACGAGCCGGCGCTCCTGATCGAGCCGCGTGGCAGCGGTCAGCGCCTGGCCCTCGAGCGCGACGTCGGCGAGCGCATCCCCGCGCCAGAGCGCGAGTGCCTCATCGTACGCGCGCAGCGCGTCTGCCGGCCGGTTGGCGCCTGCCGCCGCGCGAGCCGCCGCTGTGAGCGCCCCGAACTCGCGGACATCCAACGCCTCGCCGGCCGATTCCAGCATGTACCCCGGCGGCCGCGTTGCGATCTGCGAGACGTCGGTGAGCGCGGTTCGCAGCCTCGACACGTACTCGTGGACCATGTGCTTCGCACTGGTCGGACGCGCCTCGCCCCAGACGCCGTCGATGAGGCGCTCCACCGAGACCGCCTCGCCGATGCTGAGCAGCAGGATTGCGAGGATGGCGCGCTCCCCACGCCCGCGAAGTGAGACGACGCTCCCGTCGAGCGTGACTTCGAGCGGACCCAGAATCCGGAACTCGCGCTCCATCCCTGTGCGGAGGATCTCACGCGGTTGCCCTGCATGCCAGCGTGGAGCAGATGTGGAGCGATCCGGAGCGGCTGTGGAGCGGCTCCTCTGCACCCTTGGGCTCGATGAGTCCCGTGGATGCAAAGGAGCACCTTATGCACGGTCGGTCGCACACAGGGCGCGCCCGGAGGAGCCTGCGGCTGAGGCTCGTGGCGCGTGGCGTCGCGGTGGTCGCGGCGCTCGGCATCTTCGTCGGCAGCGCGTACGCGCACCCGGTCGCACCGTCGAAGCCACCGGTTCGCGCGCTGCACTTCGCGAACGGGCACACGCCGGGTCTCAGCGAGCGTCTCCTGCGGCGGGGCATGCGCGTCTCGATCGCCGGCAGGCCCGTGGCGAACATGTCGCCGTACGCGAGCGTCGGCATCGGCGGCCACGCGGTGTGATTTCCCGGGGCGGCCTGCGTTCGTCGAACGAACGCGGGTCGCCCGGCGGCGGTTGCGATCCATGATCCGGTGGACACTTACCCGGCGTGGACTTCGAACGCCTCTACCGTGAGACCTATCCACGCGTGCTCGCCTACGCCCGCTCGGTGGCGTCGGGCGAGAACGCCGACGATGCGGTCGCGGAGACGTACGCGATCGCCTGGCGCCGGCAGCGCGACATTCCACGGAATGCCGAGCTCGGCTGGCTGATCGGCGTCACGCGCCGCGTTCTGGCGAACGCTCGACGTAGCCGCCGACGCTCGGGCGCGCTGCACGCGCTGCTCGACATGCAGCCCCGCACGCACGGGCCCGACCCGGCCGAGCGGGTCGGGGACGGCGCGCTGCGCAGCGCGCTGCTCGCCCTCTCTCCGCTCGACCGCGAGGCCGTGCTTCTGACGGCCTGGTTCGACCTGTCGAGCGCGGACGCCGCGCAGGCTCTCGGCATCACACCCGCGGCGTTCCGGATGCGCGCGGCGCGCGCACGCCGCCGTCTGCGTGCCGCGCACCACGCGACCACCACGAAGGAGCAGACCCTGTGGAACACGACGACCTGACCGATGATCTCAACCGTCGTCTGCGCGCGGCACGCCCCGCGGCGGCCGACGTCGACCAGCACGCCTTCGACGGCGCGCTCCTCGCCCGGGTGCGACAGCAGCCGATCGCACCGCGCCGCTCCGTCCCCCGCTCGGTGGCGGTGCCGGTCGCAGCCGGCGTCATCGTCGCCGCGACCGCGGCGGTCGTCCTCGGCGGCGGCCCCGACAACCTCGGCGGCCCGCCGTCGGCCGCTGCGATCACGCAGCAGACCCTGCGCTGGCTCGACCCGCCGGCCGGCACGGTCCTGCACGCGCGAAGCATCGAGACGAGCGGCACGCACACCACCACGCGCGAGTTCTGGCAGTCGGCGGACGAGCCGACCGCAGAACGCGAGCTGGTCGAGGGCGCGCAGACGTTCGAGGTCTCGGGCGACGCGCTCTACGACCCGGCGACGAACACGATCTACGACCCGCTCGGGCCGCCGCCGGCGGCGGGCACCGTCCCTGCGCCGGGCAAGACGGGCCCGGATCCCTCGCTGCCCGCTGGGGATCCCATCGTCACCAAGGTACGGACCCTGCTCGAGCAGGGCGCGATGACCGTCACCGGGCGCGAGCTGCACGACGGCATCGATACCTGGGCGATCTCGCTCAGGCCTGACGCCGGCCGACCTGTCTGGACGATGTGGGTCTCCGTCGCCGACGGCAAGCCCGTCGAGCTCAGCGATCCCGGCCGCGACGCGAGCGAGCAGCCGCAGGACATCCGCTGGCCGGTCTACGAGGTGCTCCCGGGCAGCTCGGCCGCGCAGCTGGTGACGCTGGCCGGAGCCCACCCGTCGGCGCAGATCGTGCACGACCCCGCGCAGGTAGCAGCCGCCGAGCAGCGCTTCAATCCCTGACGGCCGCCTGCTCCACGAACCGGCAGAGCGCATTGACCATGCGCATCTGCTCGATCGAGCGACAGCGGATCTCGAGCAGCCTGGGGCTGGCGACCAGTACCGCCAGCGCCTGGGCTCTCGAGATCGCAACGTTGAGACGGTTCCGCGAGAAGAGGAACTCGACGTTCCGGGGCAGATCCTCGCCGCTCGACGTCGCCATCGAGAAGAACACGATCGGCGCCTCCTGGCCCTGGAACTTGTCGACCGTGCCGATCCGCGCGAGCGGCCCGATCCGGGCGCGCAGGCACCGCACCTGGGCGTTGTAGGGGGTCACGACGAGGATGTCATCCCAGCCGATCCGTCGGACGGCGCCGCCGCTGTCGGTGAACGTGCCGCCGATCAGCTGGTTCGATCTCGGCGGCGATGCGGTCGGCCTCCTCGATCGAGGAAGCACGGTTCGCCAGATGCCCGATGGGCATGAAGCGGAGCCCTGCACCCGTGATCACGGGTGAGTCGATCCGCTGCCGCGCGCACTCGGGGACGGAGTGGAGCCGACCCTCGTACGAGGTCTCCGAGATGAACCTGCACACGTCCGGGTGCATGCGCCACGTGTGCGAAAGGAAGAGTCCGCGATCCGGTGAGACGGTGTCCTCGTCGCCGAGCAGGTGCTCGAGCACCGATGCCGAGGCGCCTTCGGGATGGATGCCCTGCGAGACCTGACCGAGCTGCTGCGGATCGCCGAGCAGGACGACGTTGCGCGCGCAGGTGGCGACGGCGAGCGCGTCAGCGAGTGACATCTGCCCCGCCTCGTCGATGAAGAGCGTGTCGACCACGCCCTGCATGTCCTCGCGCGAGAAGAGCCACGCGGTGCCACCGAGCAGCAGCACGTCTTGCTCGGGCTGCGAGAAGTGCTCCTGGTTGGCGGAGGTGGTGACGGAGCCGCTCTCGTAGGAGTCGCCCTTCTTGAGCCCTCGGAACGTGACGCCCGTCTCCTCCACGGCCTCGATCAGGTTATGGATCGCCTTGTGGCCCGTGGAGGTCACGCCGACGCGCCGGCCCTGCGAGATCAGGTGGGCGATCAGGCGCGCGCCCGTATAGGTCTTGCCAGAGCCGGGCGGGCCCTGGATGAAGAGGTGCTGCCCGTCGAGTCCCGCGACGAGCCGCCGCGCGGCGTCGAGGTCGTCCTGGGGGAGGGCCTGCCCATGAGATGTCCGCTCGAGGATCGAGCGCGCTGCGGGATACGAGGCTGAGCCGGAGAGCACCGCACGCGCAAGGCGCCGCAGCGCGGCCTGCTGCTCGGGCGTCGAGTACGGGCCTCCGGGCATGAGCGAGCCCGGCAGCGGCTCGTCCGCGAGCGATCGCCCCCGTCGCAGGAGCAGCGTCCCGGCCTCGTCGTCGAGCTCCTCGATCACCCCGGCCGGCTTGCCGGTCGCGGGGTCGTAGACGTTCGTGCGCGGACCGAGGTGGTGCTGCTGCGCCGGGAACGCGAACGGGTAGAGCTGCGAGCTCCCGGCTGCGGTCGCGGGCCCGGTCTGCTCGATCCCGCCGATCGCATCCGAGTCTCGCTCCTGCAGCTCCTCGGCGGTACGCCCGATCTTGTCGAAGAACGCCCACCAGACAGGCTTGGCCTCCCGGCGGTGGTACAGGACGAGCTGCGCCATCAGCCAGCGGGACCGGTCGGAAGCGACGATCGCGTGGGGATCGTCGGGCAGCCCGGCGAGCAGCGCCTGGCGCAGCTGCTCGATCTCTGCCGTGTCGAGGGGCGGATCGCGCGGCTCGGGCGGCTCGGGTTCCGGCGCCGACGCGGGCCGCAGTGGCAGGAGCCAGTCGCGCAGCTCCAGCGTCGAGATGCAGTCCTCGGTGTTGTACTCGGCGATGTCATCGAGGAGTCCGGCGTCGCGATGCTCGAGGTAACCCTCGTAGAGCACGATCGAGTCGTCGCCTGCGCGCAGATCGGCCGAACGCTCGAAGTAGAACGTCTCGACCTGCTTGAGGCCGTAGCGCGGATGCGACAGGCGCAGGCCCTGCGAGACGACCTTGTACAGGTCGACGAACACCTCGGCGCGCAGGAGCTCGTCGAGCTCGTCCTCTCGCGTGCCGTACTCGCACGTGAGCCGTTTCAGCGCCGACACCTCGTACGCGGCGTAGTGGTACACGTGCATCCGCGGATCCTGCGCACGACCCACCCGGATCAGGTCGATCGTGGCCTCGACGGCACGGCGCTCCTCCGCACGGTCGTGTGCCCAGAACGGCCTGAATGTCCTCCCGGCGTCGACGAACCCCCACAGGTACTCGAGCCCACGGCCAGGCTCCCAGAACGGGTCGCCCTCGATGTCGAAGAACAGGTCGCCGGCGCTCGGCGGCGGCAACAGCTCGAACCCGCGCTTCGGCTCGGGAGCGAGCACCTTCCACGTGTGAGCGCCCGAGCGCGCCGCGACCTGCATCGCCGCCTGCTCGCGAAGCGTCTCGAACGTCCGCGGCGCCATCGTGGGTGGACGGGAGGCATCGCCCGCCTTGGCTAGCTCGACGACCGTGTGCACGCCGGCCGCTTCGAGGCGAATCGCCTGGTCGCCCCGGAGCCGGGCGACGAGGCTGAGGTGATCGTCCTCGATCCACCGGCTCTCGCAGCGGCTCTTGAAGTCGCAGCGTGGGCAGAACGACACGGGGACGGGGTAGACGTCGATCCCGGCAGCAACCGCGCCGACGAACCGCTCGCGCACGCGGTGGTAGTACGCGAGGAAGTCGGCGACGTGCAGGCTCTCCCGCTCGTGCGTTCCGAGCACGACGTGCATCCGTGCTGGCAAGCGGCCTCCCTGGAGGCGCGCGAGCTGCTCCGAGTAGAAGCACAGCTGAAGCACGTAGGACGGCTTCGAGTGGCGCGCGAGCTTGGTGTCGACCACCTCGTAGCTGTCGTCGGCCTGCCGCTCGACGAAGTCGGCGAAGCCGCGCCAGGCACCGTCGACGAAGCACGCCTGGTAGATCACGTCCGCGCCGGCCCGAACCGCGGCCTCGGTCGCGCGTGCGCTGGCCTCGAAGTCGCCGGCGTGCTCGATCGTGAGCACGCTGCGGCCATCGGCGATCAGCTCCGCGAGGTAGCGGGCCTCGTGCTCGTCGCCCTTGCGCTTGACGAGGTCGGCCTGGGAGTTCTCGTCGGTCGGCTTCTCGAGCTCGCCTCGCGCGACCGCAAGTGAGAGCTGCGTCAGATGCTCGCACTCGAGAAATGCGTTCAGATCCGTCGGGGAGAACCGGATCGTTCCGTGTTGCGCTTGCATCGCCTCCACGCTACTCGACCGCCAACGACCGTAGAGTTCCGGTGTGTCGATGAGACTTCGACGACGTGAGGAGACAGGCGATTCCGACATCGCCGAGCTGGCGGCACTCGCTGACGGGTCGCTCTCGCCGGATCGTCGAGCAGTGCTCGAGGCCCGCGTTGCTGCGTCGCGCGAGCTCGCCGACCGGCTCGCCGAGCAGGAGCGCGCGGTCGCTCTCGCGCGGAGCGCCGCCGCCGGCGTCGACGCGCCCGCGGCCCTGCGTGAGCACGTCGAGCATCCGTCGCCCTCGCGCGGACGCTGAGAAAGCCGGCGCTCAGCTGCCTTCGACACGGCGCACCACCTGCTGGCGTGCGCGGTAGAGCCGGCTCATCACGGTCCCCTCGCGGATCCGTAGCGCTCGCGCAGCCTCGCGGTACGACAGGCCGGTGATGTCGACGGCAACGAGGACGTCTCGAAAGTCGCCGGGGAGCGCCGCCACCGCGGCGTAGAGCTCGCCTGCCTCGACCGCGGTCTGCGGCTGGCGCGCCGACGGGTCCGCGACGTGCTCGTGCCGGTCGGTGAGAGGGCCGGTTCGGACGCGGCGCGTCTCCGTCCGCTTCTGGGTCAGGAACACGTTGCGCAGGGCGCGCAGGAGGTAGCCGAGGTCGTCCTCGTTCCGGAGCAGACGCGGTCGGTCGAGCACGCGCGTGTAGGTCTCCTGGACGAGGTCTTCGGCATCCTCGCGTGAGCCGCAGAAGGCCCATGCGGCCCGGTAGAGACGATCGATGTGGTCTCCGATCCGGGCAGGATCGAGCGTGCGTTCAGCTGGCCTGTGCGTACGGGTCGCGACGGCAGGGCGAAGTTCAAGACTGGCGGTCGCTGTGCGCACCTAGCCGGAACGCACGGCGTCAACCTCCGGATTCCTCCCGCGAGCATCTATCAGCGATCGTCATCGACCGTGCACATCTCGTGATGGATCACCTGGTCAGGAATAAGCGGAAGCGAGCGGCGTCCTTGGGATTCGACAACGCTCATTGCATTCCAGAGAGGTGACACCATGAACAAGCGTGCACGACTCAAGAAGCGCCGCGCCGCGCGACTCGCCGCGTCGGCCGCGGTGATGGCCGCTGCCGTGGGGATCGCGTCCGCCCCGGCGAGCGCCGCAGCGACCGACGACATCAGCAACGCCTCGCAGATCAAGCAGCCCAGGCTCCAGAACGGGGTACTCTCGGTCGCGGGCACCAGCGCGAACGACACGATCACGCTGCGCCTCCAGAAAGGCCAGCCGGGCACGCTGCTCGTCGACATCGTCAACGACGGCACTGCCGAGTTCAGCTTCAACCGCGCCGACGTGAAGGACATCGAGGTCGACGCCAGGAGCGGTGACGACTCCGTCACGATCGACGAGTCCAACGGGATCTTCACCGACAGCATCCCGACGACGATCGACGGCGGCTCCGGGGACGATCGTCTCGTCGGCGGATCCGGCGCCGAGACCCTGGTCGGCGGCTCCGGGAACGACTCGATCGACGGCAAGCGCGGCAACGACGTCGTACGCATGGGCGCCGGGGACGACTCGTTCGTGTGGGATCCGGGCGATGGCAGCGATGTCGTCGACGGCCAGTCCGGTAGCGACACGATGGTCTTCAACGGCGCCAACGTTCCCGAGAAGATCGATCTGTCGGCGTACGGAAACCGTCTCGAGCTCGTCCGCGACGTCGCAGGTATCACGATGGACACCAGCGGCCTCGAGCAGGTCGACCTGAACGCCCTCGGTGGCGCAGACACGGTCACCGTCAACGACATCGGCAAGACGAGCCTCGACTCGCTGAACGTCGACCTTGGCGCCAACGATGGCCAGGCGGATCACGTGATCGTGGACGGCAGCGACGGCAGGGACAAGATCGCCGTCGCCGGCAGTGCCGGCGCGGTCGGTGTGACCGGCCTCGCCGCGGCGGTGAACATCGCCGGTGCCGAGCCGGCGAACGACGCGCTCACGATCAACGCACAGGGCGGAAACGACAGCATCGACGCGTCCGCGCTCGCTGCTAGCTCGCTGAAGCTGACTGTCGATGCCGGCGCAGGAAACGACAACGTCGCCGGCAGCGCCGGCAACGACACCCTGATCGGCGGCGACGGAAACGACTCGATCGACGGCAACGGCGGAGCGGACACCGCACTGCTCGGCGCCGGCAATGACTCCTTCGTCTGGGATCCGGGCGATGGCAGTGACATCGTCGAGGGTCAGGACGGCACCGACACGATGGTCTTCAACGGCGCCAACGTCTCCGAGAAGATCGACCTGTCGGCAAACGGAACCCGCCTCAGGCTGTTCCGCGACGTCGGCTCGATCACGATGGACACCAACGGCGTGGAGCAGGTCAACGTCAACGCCCTCGGCGGCGCCGACACGGTCACGACCAACGACCTGACCGGGGCGGGCGTCACCAAGGTGAACGTGGACCTCGGTGCCGGTGACGGCCAGGCCGACCACGTGGTCGTCAACGGCACGAACGCCGCCGATGGGATCAAGGTCGCCGGCAGCAACGGCAACGCCTGCGTGACCGGACTGGCCACGGTGGTGAGCGTGAAGAACGCCGAGCCCGCGAACGACACGCTGACGGTGAACGCGCTGGCCGGCGCCGACACGGTCGATGCCTCGCGTCTCGCGGCGAGTGCGATCAAGCTCGAGATCAACGGCGGTGACGACGCGGACGTGCTGACCGGCTCCAAGGGCAGCGACCTCGTGAATGGCGGACGAGGGAACGACGCTGCCTTCCTCGGCGGCGGCGACGACACGTTCGTGTGGAACCCCGGCGACGGCAGCGATACCGTCGAGGGTCAGGCCGGAACCGACACGATGCTGTTCAACGGGGCCAGCGTGGCGGAGAACATCGAGCTATCGGCCAACGGAAGCCGGCTGAGGCTCTTCCGCGATGTCGCGTCCATCACGATGGACACGAACGGCGTGGAGCAGGTCGACCTCAACACCCTGGGCGGCGCAGACACCGTCAAGGTCGACGACCTGAGCGGCACCGGCGTGACGACCGTGAACACCGACCTCGCGGCCACTCCCGGGAGCGGCGTCGGGGACGGCGCGGCCGACCACGTGATCGTCAACGCCACCAACCACAGCGACTCGATCCACGTCGCGGGTGGCAACGGCGCAGTCAGCGTGATCGGCCTCGCCGCGGCGGTGAACATCGCGGGCGCCGAGCCCGCCAACGACGCGCTCAGCGTCGATGCGATCGGAGGCGACGACGTGGTCGAGGCCACGGGCCTCGCGGCCAGCTCGCTCGCGCTCACCGAGGACGGAGGGGCTGGCGCGGACGTGCTGATCGGCAGCGCCGGCAACGACGTCCTGCTGGGCGGCGACGGCAACGACGTGCTGAACGGGGGCCCCGGCATCGATGTCCTCGACGGTGGGCCCGGAAACAACGTCCTGATCCAGGACTAGGCAATACCCCGGCCGGGGGCCTCCACGGAGGCCCCCGGCCGGGGCCTGATGGCGTCTTCAAAGCGTCGCACTTCAGCGCGCTAGGCTAAATCCCGTGCGTGCGCATGTCGCCGCCATCGGCATCGTGGGCCTCGCGGTCGGGCTGGGTGTGGCCTCGCCCGTCGGCGCGCGCGACGCCCAGACATCGACATGGCAGCGTTGGCGCACCGTGCACGGCGTCGTCGACATCGTGGGGCCACGCGCCGACGGCCGCTTCGTGGTGGCGGCGCGCGGGAAGCTCTTTCTGATGCGACCGGCGGATGGCCGGCTCTCGCCGTACCCCGCGTCATACGCGGCGAGCGCGAAGCTCGAGCCCTACATCGCACTCGCCGGGGCGCAGCAGCGCGTGCCCTCCGCGAGCTGCACGTTCCCACGCGACACGGTCTACGCGATCGTGCCTGCAGGTCGCACCGCAGTCGTCGCGATCACGCCGGGTGGACGAGTCCGCCAGCTTGCGGCAGTGCCGGGTGTCCGGACGCTCAACGGGATCGCGTTCGACACGGCTGGCCGCTTCGGTGGCCAGCTGCTGGTCGTTGGCCTGACAGCCGGCGGCCAGGGAGTGCTCGTCACGGTTGATTGTCGCGGGCGTACGCGCACGCTCACCCACACCGCGCCCCACATGGAGGGTGGACTCGCAATCGCGCCCGCCGGGTTCGGCGCCTTCGCGGGCGACCTGCTCGCACCCGACGAGGTCGATGGACGGCTGCTCGCACTGACCCCTTCGGGCGCCGTCTTGGACGTCGTCGACCCGGGCGAGCCTGCCGGGGGCGACATCGGCGTCGAGAGCCTCGGCATCGTCCCCGCGGCGCTCGGCAATGCGTACCTCTCAGACCGCCGCTCACCGGGGAACAAACATCCGGGACACGACGCTGTCCTGCGTCTCACGCGCGATGGGCTACGTGCCGCTGGCGTCGCACCCGGCGACCTCCTCGTGGCGCTGGAGGGTGGCGCGACGACGATCGACGTGCGGTGCGCGCCGACCTGCCGCGTGCGTCCCGTTGCCGCCGGGCCTACCGGCGCGCACGCCGAGGGCTCGATCGCGTTCGCGCCCTACTAGGCGCTCGTCGAGGTCACCGTGATCTGGGTTGCCGTGTAGTTGCCGGTCGTCGGGTCCTGCGTGCCGACGACGTGGATGCCATCTCCGACCTGGACACCGGTCAGCTGCTGGGCGGGCGCGCTGATCTGGTACTGGTCGCCGGCGTCGTCCTCGACGATGAGACTGCCCGGATCGACCTCGTCGACGTAGACGTCGAGGTTCACCGAGCAGTCGAGGTTGTCGCACCCGGGGAGCTCGACGAGGCTCGTGATCGTGTCGGCCCCCGTGGCGGCGCTCTGGGTGCCGACGACGTGAACGAAATCACCGACGGAGACACCGGCCACGGCGATCTGTCCCGGATCCACCGTCACCGGGTCGCCGCCGGCGAGCGGGTTGATCGTGAGCGCACCCGTGTTCGCAACCGCGGCGACGATGCCCGTCACGTCGAAGCTGCAGTCCGTCCGCGCGCAATGCGATGCGCCGGGTGACCCGGGCTTGTGCGGAGCGGCCGGCGCGCCCCCCGAGCTCGGTGGAGCGGGCACCACGACCGTGGGGCCCGTCGTGTTGAATCGCACCAGCACGTGTGCGAGCGCGCCGACCTTCAACCGGCTCGATCTCGGTGCGTCGAGGAGGCTCCCGTCGGCCAGACGCAGCTCGAGCGTCTTACCCTCGCGCACGACGAACCCGAAGACGCTCACATGGTCGGCGCGACCGCTCGGAACCAGATGGACGACGTGGTTGCCCGAGATCGCGAAGGTGACCCGGGCACCCGCGCTCACACCGCTCGGGAGGGACCTTCGGTACGACGCGTCGACCACGCGCGGTCCCTCGACGAGCCGGAGGACGTGCCGATCGGACAGCACGCTCAGCACGACAGCAGTCTGTCTCACCGGCACGGCTGCGAGAGCCATGGCGGGCGTTGCGAGGAGCACAAGAGCGCACACGAGCAGCCGGTGCCGCACGGAGAGCCTCCATCGGGTCGTCGTGCGAGATACGTCCGGAGCCGCCGATCGGATCGATCGGATGGTGTCGGCGTCGCGAGGCACAATCTCCTCGTCGGGTTTCAGCGGCTGGAGGTTGGATGGCTGATCAGGAAGACGTGCGCCGTATCGCATTGGCCCTTCCCGAGACAAGGAGAGGTTCTTCACCGAGCCGCACTACAACGGGTTCCCGGCAGTGCTCGTCCGCCTGCCCCTGATCGACGTCGAGGAGCTCGAAGAGCTAATCGTCGGCGCGTGGTGCTGCCAGGCGCCGCGCGCGCTCGTCGACTCCTTCTCAGACGACGCGGAATGATCTCACCGCGGCCACGACCGCGGCCCCGAGGAGGCAGACCGCCACGAGCGTGGCTGCGTGAGCGATGAGCGGGTGCCGGGCTCTCGCCAGACGACGGGTCGCTACCGCCGCGAGACCTGCGAGGGCAGCAACGATCGCGACGGCGATGCCGCGCCAGGCGATTGGAGGTCCCGGCGAGAGGTCGACCCCGGTGATCCCCGGCACGATGCGGCCGTTGGCCAGGCGCAGCGGTTCGGCCAGCAGGCGCGCCGCCTGCGGCGCCCGCAGCTTGCCGACGCGCACGAGCGAGCGAAGGACGTCGACCTGGCGCGTACGCGCTGCCGCCGGGTGCGCGTAGGGGTCATAGCTCGACGGTGCCTGGACGAGCCCCACCAGGACCGTCGCCTGGGCGGGGTCGAGCGCTCGCGGCGCGACGCCGAAGTAGCGGCGGCTCGCGCTGTCGATGCCGTAGCTGCCGTCGCCGAAGTACGCCGTGTTCAGGTACGCGTCGAGGATCGCGTCCTTGGAGTAGCGCTCGTTCAGCTTGAGCGCCAACGCCATGTCCTGCAGCTTCGTCCAGGCGTTCCCGTCGCTGCCGCCGAGCCACAGGTTCTTCGCCAGTTGCTCGGTCAGCGTGCTGCCGCCCTGAGCCAGGGAGAGGTGCGTGACGTCGTACGGGATCGCCCGCATGAGACCGATGATGTCGATGCCGGAGTTCTTCCAGTACCGCTCGTCCTCGGTTGCGACCAGAGCGTCGACGGTGACGGGGGTGACCGAGCTCAGAGGCACCGCGCGTGCGCCCTCGACCGAGGCGTGCTGCGCGACGCGGCGCGTGAGGCCTCCGACCCCCGGGGTCGTCGTCCACGCGAGGGCGAACGCCAGGAGGCATGCGCCGAGCACAACGGGGAGGACTCCGGCGACTATCCAGTGACGTCGCATGGCGCCCCCGTGGCGACAGTCGGTAGCGTGTGCGCATGACGCAGCCCATCGATCAGCTGTTCCACATCAATCCTGCGTTCGATGCGTCCTTCGCGGCCTACGAGGACGGCACACCCGTCACCGCGCCCGACGCGCTCGAGGAGGGCCGCGAGTACCGCGCGGTCGCCGTGCGCCCGACCACCCATGACGGCCTCATCTCGACGGACGCCGGCACGCGCGCGGTGGTCTGGGATCTCGCCCTCGAGACGGATCGGGGCGTGCTGTGGGTGCCGGACACGATGCTCGATCCGCCTTACTCCGACATCTAGGCAATTCTAGCCCCACGTGACCCATAGCTGTCCGACTCGGCCATAGAGCGGACGTAGAGCGGTCATGGAGCGCCGCATCCGCACGATGGACCCCGATGTGCAGATGCCACGGTGCAGAGGCGAAGGAGCACGTTCATGCAGCACGATGGGTCCAACAGCGCGCGTGCGCGATCGGCACGCATCCGCACGGCGCACGAGTACGAGGCCACACAGCTCGACACGATGCGGCGGAATGCCGTGGCTCGCGAGGAACCGCCCCGAGTGACGCTCACCGCACGGATCGCGTCGGCGTTCCGTCGCACGCCGAGAGTCGAGCCGGGCGCCAGCCTGCGCGACTAGCTCGCGCGATCGGGCGACACCGATGAGTCGCGGCCACGGCTACGTGCAGCGGTTCGTGCTCGCCGAGCTCGACAGGCAGTGGGCGCTCGGCGACCCCTGGGTCGACGCGCGCACGCTCGCCGCACGGCTCGAGGGCGCTGCGCCGACGAAGCAGGCACGCAGGTCGGTGCGTCGCGCGTTGCGGCGTCTCGCCGACGACGGCCTGGTCGAGCTCGGCGCGTCGGCCGCTGCCGGGCGCATTGCGCCCGCGCGGGTCGACGAGGTCGCGACGCGCCGCGCGCGCCGCGTGCAGGCGAGTGAGCTGCGGCGCCGGCTGATCGCGCCCGCGGAGTCCCCGCAGCCGAGCGCCGCTCATTGACGGTCCGAATCCACGCTGTACCGTGTGGTCATGGGTCGCACGTTTGGCTCGCTCGCACTCGCGGGGCTCGCGGTCGGCATCGCGTCGATCGGGGTTGCGCAGGCCGCCCGTACGGGTGTCGTCCCGACCGGTCCCGCGCCGTGCAAGGCGCTCCCTCCGAAGCTGCTCTCGTCCGGGCGGGCTCCCCGTGCTCCGCTACGCCTCGACCTGACCGGCATCGCTCACCACACGCAGGGCGGACGCGAGATCGAGCGCTTCGTCACCCGCGCGCAGTCGCCCGACGGCACGTGGCACTCGACGATCGTGATCAGGAAGATCAGCGAGGCCATTCAGGGCGGGGAGATCATGCACGGCCAGGTCGCCCTCGTGGCGAAGATCCGGTTCAGCTGGCCACGTACGAAGACGACCCCGCCGGGCAAGGGGGGCAGCTTCACGCTCAAGGGTCATACCGACGCCGTCAGCGGCGGACTCCTCGGTGGCTCGGCGGGCAACGATCGCCTGCCGGTCGAGCCAGTCGGCGTCGGAGCGACCTGGCGCGTCGTCGACTGCGACTCGATCGACTTCGCCCCGGCGAAGGAGGTTCGGACGTACACGCTCCGGTCGATCTCCGGCGGCAAGCTGGTGGCGACCTTCCGCGACGTCGTGTCGATGGATCCCGGCAACCGGGAGGTCGGAACGCGGAAGGTGGGCAACAAGGTGGTGGACTTCCAGCTCGACAGCCTGAGCGGGACCGCAACGGGCACCGCGCAGATGTTCCTCGCGCACGGGCTGACTGCCTTCGGGACGCAGGTGACACGTGTGCGGGCCAAGATCCACGCGGTCTCGGCGAACGGTGCGTCGAAGCCGGCGGTCACGCTGCTCGTCGACACGCGGACGGACGCGCCCGCGGGCTGATCAGGTCTCGAGCGTGCGCCGCACCGCCGTCGCTGCCTGCTCGGCCGTCTGGGCGGCGGTCTCCGTGTACCAGGTCCCGAGATAGTCGCCTGCGAGGTGCACTCGTCCGAGCGGGCGTGTCAGGGCGGGCTGGAGCCGCGCGCGGCCGGGCTGCGGAAACGGGATCCCGCGCTCCCAGCGGTGCACGACGATCTCGTCGATCACGCGCCGCGCCTCCGGGAACATGTCCTCGAGATCGCTGCGGAACCGGGCCCGCACATCCTCGTCGCGCTCGGCGAGGAGGGCACGACCGAGATCCGCCGCGGCGTACACCATCAGGCTTCCGTGGGGTGTTCTAGGCCCCGGCTGGCGGAGGACGTTCGCGGTGTTGAAGAGCATGTTGAACGAGCGTCGCGGGGTGGCGATCGCGTAGATGTCGTCCCACGGCATCCGCCGAGTCTCGCGCGTGTGAAACGCGCCGACGACGTACGGGCCGTAGGGGATGGCCCGGAGCGCGCTGGACGTGTCGGCAGGCAGGCCCGCGACGATCTCCACGGTGACGTACGCCGGAGTCGCAACGATCGCCTCCCGTGCACGGATGCGCTGCTCGCCTGCGGCGTCGGAATAGGTGACGGTGACGCCGTCATCGTCCTGTTCGACCGTGCCGACGCGGGCCCCGAGACGCACGCGATCGCCGAGGGAGGCGGCGAGCGCGTCGGTCAACGTCGACGATCCCCCGACGATGTTGCGCGAGAGTCCGCCGGAGCGATCCCAGACGAGGTGGAAGTACCCGACGCCGTACCCCGCCTGCAGCTCCTCCGGCTCGCCCGAGGATCGCGTCAACGTCGCCCGGAAGAGCCCGTCGACATCGGATGGCAGCTGACCGATGAACTCGGCGAAGCTGCGATCGTCCATGAAATCGAGCATCCGCTGCTGACGGGTGGCGTCGGGCTCCCCCTCGACGGGAGCGGCGAGCGCGGCATACCTGGCGACGGCGAGCCGGAGCCGTGCTCCCGCCCGCACCAGCGCCACCCGCGATGCGAGCGGCATCGGGAGGCGAAGCGGAAAGGTCTCGACGCGACCGCTTGCGACAACCCGTCCGCCGAGCTCCACCGCGGCAAGACGACCGGGAACCGGTAGGGCCTGGACTCCCGCAGCTTGTATGAGGCGATCGGACGCGCTGCCCGCTCCCGCGAAGACGTGCCCGCCGAAGTTCAGCCAGACGCCGTCGCGTCGTTCCGACCGCAGGCGGCCGCCCACGCGGGTGTCCGCTTCGAGAACGACGACGTCGAGGTCGGCGAGTGCCTGCGCCGCTGCAAGGCCGGCGATTCCCGCGCCGCAGACGACGACATCGACCGTCTTCATGGCCGCCACGGACGCATCCGCGCGAACATGCTGAGCGCATGCGCCTCGGCCGCGGTGTGCGCAGGCTCGCGGAGGACTGCCTGCATTCCGCGGGCGGCAGCGAGGTGGTCGCCCGTCCAGATCACGCGCACCGCAGTCGCTGTTGCGTTCCCATCCCGATCCACAAGGTCATGTCGTACAGCATCGGCGAGACGGGCGTCGGATTCGTCGTCGTGGGCGAGCGGGGCAGGCGCGTCGTTCCGGTAGGCGAGACTCGTCGCGAGATCCTCGTACCAGCTGCGGATGCGACCGCTGGTCTGGATCAGCTCCGCGCGCGCAGCGCTGCGGTCGCCCTCCGCCTGGTGCGCGTCGCGCTGCCACAGGTCGAGCACCGCGTCCGCGGTCAGACGCAGCGCGGTCGCGCCGTTGACGAGGCTGGTGACCTCGGCCAGGGGGAGGGGCTTCGCACCGCGTTCGGCGAGGTAGCTGCGGAACGCGTCGTCGAGCCTGCGGGACGCCGCGGCGGCCTGGGTGGCCTCGTCGGCAGGCGCGCTCGGTGGCGGCGTCAGGGAATCGCAGCAGTTCATGCCGAACTCGACGGACCGGTCCAGGTAGCGCGCGCCGTCGATGTACGCGTCGGCGAGTGCCGTGCGCAGCGCGGCGGCCGCACCGCGTGGCCAGAACAGGAGACCGACGCCGAGGCTCACGGCAGAGCCGAGCAGGACGTCCTCGATCCGGATGAGCCCGATGTTCCAGCCGGCAGGCTGGATGATGTTGAACAGGATCAGCAGCGTGACCGTGAATGCGGCCTGGCCGCCTGCGAACGAGATGACGGCCGGAGCGATGCCGGCGATCAGCACGGCGATGGGCAGGATGACCCAGAGGAGCGTGGTGTCCGATCCGATGGCCGCGAGCACCGCCGCGCCGATCGCGAATCCGATGACCGTCCCGACGACGCCTCGTACGATGAACTGGCCCGTGTTCAGGGCGTTCGATCGGAGCACGGACAGCGTCCCGAAGATCACCCAGAACGAGTGCTGCACGCCGCTCAGGTTCGCGACGAGCGCAGCCAATCCCAGCGCCACGGCGCCGCGCACGCTGTTGTGAAGCCACACCGAATGTCGTTCGAGGTGGGCTGCAGCGCGCTCCCGTGCGGCCGCGAGCGCTCCTCCGACACCTTCGGGCTGGCGACCGAGCAGGCGGTCCCACCAGCCCCGGCGCTCGGCGAGCGTGGTCAGCTCGATGTTCCGCGCGATCTGCGAGACCGCGAAGCTCAGCTCCTGCGCGCGGAAGCTCGGATCGAGCGTCGTGAGGAACTCGCGAACCCGGTGCCCGTCGCCATCGGGCGAGCCCTCCGCTGTCCGGGAGGCGGGAAGCTCCGCGGTCGCCGTGCGCTCCATCGTGTCCAGCGATCCTCGTAGCTCGCCGACGGCCGACTGCAGGTCGTCCAGGCTCGCGCCCGGCGTCTCGAGCAGGTCGGCTCCGCGTTCGAGCACCGTGGCGACGTCCGTCTTCACCGCACAGGTCGACCGGCCGAGTGCGCCCGTGCCGGGGATCGACTTGCTCTGGGCGATGGCGTTCAGCCAGTTCAGGTCGTCGACGAGCCGTACGATCGTCCTTGCCGGCGTGCTCAGGCCGGTCGGGCGGTAGGGGGTCGCGAGGAAGCCCCGGTGCAGCGCCGCTACGGCTGTGTCGGCCTGGGCGATCGCCTGCTCGAACGTGGCCGCGGTCGTCGCATCGCGATTGGCGAGCGCGTGAGCGACCTCGGCGCGGAGGCGCGCGGCGAGCGCTCTCGAGGCCGCCACGACCGGCGCTCGCAGCAGATCTCTCCGCGGCGCCGGCCACAGGACCGCGATCGCCACGATCGAGACCACCGATGCCATGCCCCAGCCAACCAGGCGGTCCGGGATCGTCGAGGCCGGGCTCGCGCGAGACACGGGAAGGATGAAGGCCAGCAGCAGGGCGGTCGAAGCGCTCGCGAGGACCGAGCTGACGACTCCGGCGAACAGCACGCCGAATGCGACGAGCGCCATCGCCGCGGCTGCGAGCCATGCGTTGCGCGAGGCCAGGGTCGCGACGCAGACGAACGCCGCGCCGACCAGTGCGAGTGCCGTCTGGGCCTCCACGCGCTCGCGTATCGACCCGCTGAAATCGACCAGCAGGAGCAGGGCGAACGAGCCGAAGGCCGCGAACGTCGCGACGTCCGCGTTCCCGATCACCTTGTCGCCGATCGCGAACAGGGCCGGCATCACGATCGCGGTCCGTGCAGCGCGGCGCAGGGCCGAGAACCCGCGGTCGCGCGCCGCGAACCATCCTATGAGGAACCGCATCTCCGCTCCGCCGATCTCAGAACACCGGGTAAGTGCTTCTCCGGCTCAGGCAGTCACTCGATGAACGCCTCGAATCCGCCGTACTCGACTGGCACTCGGGGAACAGCTGCCGGTAGCGATCCTCGAGCCTCTTGTCGTCTGCCGGAGTATCCGGGTTGTCCGACCGCGGGCGCCGCAGGACGACTCGGACACCGGGCTGCTTTCCGTTTCGGCCGCGGCCCGGTCTACTCCGTCAAGCCGTAGACCTCTGCGACGCTCGCCTGACGGGGAGGGATGGCGCGGACGTCCCTCCCCGCCGCGCCAGAGGCGCAGGCGAATCGAGACCAGCTGCTCCTAGGCCGGGACTCCGGCCTGGATCGCGCGCCAGTCTTCGGTTGTAACGGCGTTGCCGGCGATTCCCCACTCACCGCTCGAGACCTCGTCGATCGTGACCCAGGTGACCGGGCGCATGTTCTCGCCTTCGATCTCGACCATCGTGTCCGTGAGGCGCTGGATGATCTCGCGCTTCTGGGCGGGGGAGAACACGTTCTCGATCAGCTTGACCTGGATGAGAGGCACGGCCTTGCTCCTTCTGTTGGCTTCACGAGGAGCAGTCTCGTCCCCCAACGCCCGCGGATCTTCGCGAGATCGGGCCATCTTCGCGCCGTCGAGCCGGATGGCCCGATCGGGCAAGGACGCGGCGTCAGTGGGGTGGTGCGTGTGGTTGGTTGGTGGTGATCGCGCGGCCCGCCTCGTCTTGGAAGATGGGCTGGTCGCCGGTGCCGCTGGTGTGGATGTGGTGGTCGTGGAGGAGCTTGTGGTGTCGCGGGCAGAGCAGGATCAGGTTGGCGAGCTCGGTGCGTCCGCCGTGCTCGTCGGCGACGAGGTGGTGTGCTTCGAGCTCGCGCGTGGCGGTGCAGCCGGGGTACTGGCAATGGTCTGAGCGCTTGTGCAGCGCGCGCAGCTGGGCGTAGGACGCGCAGCGCCCGACGCGCGAGTGGACGAGGTCGCGGCCGCTCGGCTTGATCGTGAGGCGGCGCGCATCACAGACGAGCCGCTCGGCGGTCTCCGGGCTGAGCGGCCCCGCGCCCTCGAGAAACGGCGGCGCGTCGTCGCTGACGTGCACGATCAGCGTCGTCGGGCTGCGCCTGATGCCACCGCGCTCGCCGCCGCCGTGTTGGGCGAGCGTGACGAGCGCGTCGGCGGCCGACTGTTGCCAGTCGATGACGCTGCCTGTCTGCTTGTCGGCCGCGCGCTGCTGCTTGGCGATGTCCCAGATCGCCTGCTCGAAGATCGCGCCCTGTTCGAGCGGCAGGCGGCCGCTGAACGCGAGCTCGCGCCGCCCCCGCGTCCACGTCATGCTCAACGCGCGGCGCGCATACAGCGCCTGGTCGTCGGCGACCACGGGCGGCGCGAGCGTCCGTGCGGCGAGCGCGATCGCGCTCGGCGGCTTGCCGACCGCGACGCGCGCCAGCTCGGCATCACTCTCCGGCGTCGCGAACTCCGCAGCGGCTGCGACCTGGTCGAGCGTCAACGCGCCCGTGCTCATCGCGTGGTCGAGCGCCGGCAGGCTCCGAAGCGCGACGCTCGTCTGCGTGATCCGCACCGCCGTGCGGTGGTCGCTGCTCGAGACCTGCGCGAGCCACTGCGCGCTCGACGAGCAGCCCGCTGCCCGCCAATCCGCATCGTCATCGGCCTCACGCACGAGCCGCGTGATCCGCTGGGCAAGCCGCGCCTGCTCGGCGAAGAGCGACACCAGCTCACGCCGACGCCCCTCGCGACGAAGCGCAAGCGCCGTATCCACCGCCCCATGGACGTCCGCGAACATACGTTCGAGCCTACCAGCATCCCGCTGCCACAACTGTGCCGACTCCGTGCCGGATGCAGTACTAGACGAGCCCGTCGCGCGTGGCGCGTGCCGAGGCCGCCGCCCGCGTCGGCTCGCCCAGCTTGCGCAGGATGTTCGCCACGTGCCGGTGCACCGTGTGCTCGCTGACGACGAGCTCGGTCGCGATCTCGCGGTTGCTTCGCCCGGACGCCACGAGCGCGAGCACCTGGCGCTCGCGCTTCGTCAGCGGGCTCGCCACATCCGAGGCCGGTGAGCCCCGGAGGAGACGCGCCGCCGTCGACATGTCGCGCCGTGCATCGAGCGCCGAGAAGGCGTCCTGGGCGGCGCTCGCCTCGGCGCGTGCCCGATTCGACGGTCCCAGCTCGAAGAGGACCCGGGCGAGGACCAGCCGCGCCCGTGCCAGCTCGTACGGCGCCTCGCACAGGACGAGGAGATCCACCGCGTGCTCGAGCCTGTCGCGTGCGACCTCGAGATCGCCGCTTGCGACGGCAGCAACGCCGCCCGCGTGCGCGGCGGCAGCCCTGGCGCCCCTCGTCCCGACCGAGTCGGCAAGCGCGTCGAGCTCGACCCACGCCGCCAGCGCCGCCTCGACGCGCCCGGCCGCAACGGCCGCCCGTACGAGAAGCGAGAGCACCGCGATGCGGTCGAGCAGCCGTCCTCCCTCGGTCGCGCGCTCCAGTCGCTCGGCCAGTGCGAGCGCCGTGGCAGGATCGTCCTCGTCGAGGGCGAGCTCCACGCTCCCGATCCGCGCGGCCCACGAGCTCTCGGCCTGGCCGAACAGTGCGCGAGCCTCGTCCAGGCGACCCTGACGGCGGCGCAGCTCGCCGAGCTGGGCCGTTCCCGCGAGCAGCGACGCCCGCCGACCGCGGCCGAGCACGGCGAGGGCGGCCTGCAGCTCGGTCTCCGCCTCGTTCCACGCTCCCGTCTGCACGAGCACCGATGCGTACTGCGTCCGGCAGACGTTGAAGAGCGTCCGCAGCTCCCAGCGCTGCGCGAACTCCTTGACCTGTGCGCACCACTGGTTCGCGCGCTCGACATCGCCGACCCGCTCGCACGCGGCGATGAGGTTGCAGCAGACCTTGCTGACCCACATGAGGTCCTTGACATCGCCGGCAGTCGCCGCGACCGCGGACTCGTCGAGCTGGCGCATCCCCTGGTCGACGAGACCTTCGTGCACGAGCGAGAGACCTTCGAGCGACCGGCCGACGACCTGCACGTCCTCGCGCCCGAGCTCGCCGGCGATCGAGATCGCGCGCCGGGCGGCATCGCGGGCGACCGCCGGCTCGCCGGATGCCAGGGCAACCTCGGCCTCCCGCACCGCAAGCCACGCCTGCTCGGGGCAGAGCGCTTCGTGCTGGAGGAGGCGGGCCGCGCGGTCGAGCCAGCCGCGTGCCACCGCGGTCCAGTCCCCCGAACAGGACGGAGTCCCACGCGAGCGCGCACGCGACGCGCGCCGCGCCGAGACGATCGCCGCGCTCCTGGAAGAGCCGGTACGCACGCTCGCGCGCGTCGATCGTCGCGTCGGCGTGGTCGAGCCACCAGTGCGCGATGCCGCAGATCTCGAGTGCTTCCGGGTCGTCGTCGACCCCCTCGAGGAGCGCGAGCGCATCCTTCCAGGAACCGCGCGCGAGGGCCTCCCACCCTGCACCGACCGCGTCGATCACGGACGGAGTATCGCGGTCAGCGGCGCGGCAAGCTAGCCCTGATGCGGTTCGTCGGCGCTCCTCGCGCGAGGAGCGCCGACGCCTCTCACCGCACTGGGGTCACGATCCGGCGCTGATGCAGATCGCGTAGACCGTCATGGTCGCGGCAGTCGGGCCTACCGTGGCGGCGGTCGCGGTCCAGCCCGACGGCGGAGCCCCCGCTGCCGGGCCGGCCTGCAGCGACTGGATGACGAACGAGTTCGACGTGTCGCTGAGTACCTCGCCACCCGAGATGGCGACCGTGCCGGTCGGACAGCTCGCGGTGGCAGTCGCAGGGATGATGGTCGTCGTCCCGACGGGGAGTCCGACCGGTGGTGCCGCGACGACCTGGGCGCCGAGCGACTTCCAGGACACTGCAGCGGGTGCGAGATTGGTCCCGGCAACCGCACCGGCGCCCAGCGCCGGACCGGTAACCGACCCCGGGGCGAGCGAGGCCTTCGTCACGGCCCCGGTCGCGAGCTTGCTCGAGCTGACCGAGCCCTTCGCGAGCTTGGCAGTGATCACCGAGTTGGCCGCGAGCCGCGTCGAGTCGATCGCACCCGTCGCGATCTTCTGGCGGCTCACCGACCCGTTGGCGAGGGCGCCGCCGTTCAGCACGCTCCCGGCGAGCGACGTACCGCCCGTCGCGAACACGAGCGCGACAAGTGCGATGATGGTTGCCGGACGGGGGCGTGCGCGCATGAGAGTGTCGTGCATGGTTCATCCTCCTCTAGGTCAGCAGGCTCGGCGTGGGCCTGTGATGTCACCGGCGAACGCGCCGGCGGAGCCGTCATCGACGATCGAGCCGTTGCAGGGCGTGCCCTCGAAGTCGACCGCCGACAGCAGCGTCACGACGGCCGTCGGTCCGAAGAACGCCGGCGTGAACTCTGCGAAGAAGCACGGCGAGCTACAGGATCCGGACGGATCGAACGTTCCGTGCGTGATCAACGCAAGGTCCTCGTCCCGTGTGTCCTCGCCGATGCCGCCCGCAACGGTGGCCGGGGTTCCGGTCGCACAGGCGTGTGGACTGCTTCCCGCGAGCGTGTGGCCGACGCCGAGATAGTCCTGCTCGACCACGTACGAGCCGTCGGCCGCCTGCGGGAAGACGCGATATCGCGTCAGCGGCGCTTCGGTCGCCCACGGGTTGCCGCAGCTGCCGATCTCGTTGATCGGCGAGCCGGTGAACGGTCCGAGCGCGGTGTAGCCGGGGCCGCCCGAACTCGCCAGCGCGGCCGCCGCCGCGACGACGCCGAGGATCGCCGTCCCGGCGACCACGGCCACGACCGTTCGCATGCGAGCCGTTCTGACACCTCCGATAATGTTCATGTCAACTCCTTTCGAGACATAGCGGCAATGTCGGTGTCATTCTGATGTGCGCACGCGCGGGCCCGCCCTGTACGGGCGTTCGGTCATATGCAACCTCCATGTTGTCCGGTCGCCGGTTCGGCGACGCGCTGACAATCAGGCTAATCGCGCGGCGGGCTTGCCGAAACCCGTGGATGCCCTGGACCTTGCAGGGTCAGGAGGAGCCGAGCTGTGCGAGGCGCTGCTTTGCGAGGTGGCGCAGCTCGGGAGTCGTGGCGCACAGCGCGCAGTCGTACGTCGCGATGCTTCCATCCGCGGCGGCCGTCGCGAGCAGCCAGCTCGTCGGCGTCGGCGCGAAGGTGACTGCGTTGAGCTGCAGGTGGCTGTCCGAGACGAAGAAGAGCCGGTCATGGTCGAGGTCGGACTCGTTGGTGGCCCAGACGCCGGCGGTTCGGGGGCCAGCCGTGACAACCCACCTGCCGTCGGCGCTGAAGGCCGCGCTGCTCACGTTTCCGGCGTGTCCTTCGAGCACGCGGAGTGTCTTACCCGTGGCGACGTCCCAGATGCGCGCGTCGTGATCGAGGCTCGCCGTGACGAGGAGCTTCCCGTCACTGGAGAACGCGACCGAGTTGATCGCCGCCGCGTGACCTGCAAACGTCATCGTCGGCTTCCACGTGCCGACCTGCCAGATGTGTGCCAGCCGATCCGCGCCGGCAGTTGCGAGGTACTTGCTGTCCGCGCTGAATGCCACATCGTTCACCACCGCCGAGTGGGGCAGCGAGATCGTCGGCCCGCCGCCGTGCAGCGGGAACACGCGTACGACGTTGTCGATACCCGCCGTCGCGAGCCATTTGCCATCCGGCGAGAGTGCGATCGCATGCACTGCCCCTGGTTGTGGGAGCTGCTTGATCAACGCGTGGCTCTTGAGGTTCCACAGCCGAGTCGTCCCGTCTGCGCCGGCTGCCGCGACGATCTTCCCATCGTTGCTGAACGCGACATCGTCGAGTGCGACTCCGACCACGATCGGCGCCATGGGCTTGCGCGTCGCGAGGTTCCACAGGTGGACGCTTCCGTCGCCGCCGACGCTTGCGAGGATGCTGCGGTCGGGCGAGATCGCGACCCCGCTCGCTGCGCCGACCTGCGCCCCGAGCGGCAGCTCGGGCCGGTCGATCCGTCCGTCCCATTCGCGAGACGTCCCATCGTTGCCCGTAGTCACGACCTTCGTCCCGTCCGGGCTGAAGGCGACGCCCGTCAATGCTTCCTTGTTGCCCAGCAGCGTTGCCTGCTGTGTCCCGTCGGGAAGTGAGAAGATGCGGGCCGTCTTGTCGCTGCCGGCGGTCACGACGTATTGACCGTCACGCGAGAAGCCGGCGGCGCGGACCGTCGAGAGCTGCCCGATGAGCTGTGTCGACAGCTGGCACGACCCTGCTGTCCAGATACGCGTGTCGCCCTGGGTGTCGAGGGTGAGGAGCGAGCCGCCGTCAGGGCTGAACAGGACGCCGGTCAGGTGACCGTCGCTCGCAAGTGTCGAACAGCGGAGGCTTCCGTCGGCGCTGTTCCAGATCTGAGCGGTGCCGTCGGTCCCGGCAGTCACGACCGCATCGCCAGCCGGCGAGTACTGCACGGCAGTCACGGCGCTCGACACCGGGAGGGCGTGCAGGAGCGAGTTGCTTGTGCTGTCGTAGATGTCAGCGGTGGCGCCCGTGGCGACCGCAAAGGTGCTGCCGTCCGGACTCAGCGCCCCGCCGGTGACGCTTGCCGGCAGATTCAGCCGACTTCGTGACACAGCTCCGCGTGTGGTTACGTGCCAGACTCGGGCGCTCTTCGAGCCGTAGGACAACAGACGCTGTCCGTCCCGCGAGAACGCTGCATGGCTCGCTCCCTCCTGGAACACGCGCTTGATGCGCGTCTTCGACGCCGTGCTGAACAGCTCGACCTGGCCCTTCTCCGTCGTCGCGATCGTCTGTCCGTCCGGCGAGTACGAGGCGCCGACGACGGGCTTCGTCGTCGGGAGCGTTCCTTCGGGCGCGCCAGGATCGGCGTCGAAGAGGTGCACACCAGCATCCCCGGCGGTCAGGATCTGGGTTCCGTCGGGGCTGAAAGTGGCACTGAAGGCCTGGTGGTCGCCCGTCTTCAGGACGGCCAGCTCACGAGTCGCGAGGAGGGCCCGGCGGAGGGTGGACTCGACGATGGGGAGCTTGGGATCGAGCACGGCAGCCTTCTCGGCGAGCTGGAGCCCGTACTCGGGCGCGGAGCCGAGTGCGGCCTGCGACTTCAGTGCGGCTGCGTCTGACTGCGCAACCTGAGCGGTCGCTTTCTGGTGGGCCTCGGCGGCCACCGCCGTCGCCTCAGCGTTCCTGGCGCGCTGTTCGAGACCGATCGCCTTGGCCTTGTCCGCGGCCTCCACTTTCGTTGCCTGCTGCGCTGTGAGCTTTGCAGCCGTCGCGTTCTTTGTCTGTTGCTGGGCGTTCTGCTCGCTCGTCTTTTCGGCCGCTAATGCGACCGCCTCCTTCTGCCGTTCGAGCTTCGCCTGCTTCTCAGCGCGTGTGGCCGTCTCCGCGTCCTGGTTGGCCTTCTGCGTGGCCTGATCGGCTATTGCCTTCTGCTCCTCTGCGTTATTCGCCGCGGCCGTGGCCTTCTTCGCGTCTTGCTCCTGCTGGGTCTCCGCAATCTGCGCCGCCCGGGCGCTGGCATTCGCGGCGTCAGTCGCTTTCTTCGCCCGTTGCAACGCCGTCTGTACCGCCGCCTCGTTCTTCTGCGCCTGGTTGCGCTGCGACAGTGCGTACAGCGTCGTCGCGCCCATCACCGCCAGCGCGAGCGCCGCGACGACGACGATGATCAGCAGCCGCCGGTGGCGCCGACGTGCCGCCTCGCGCTCACGTGCGAGCGCCGCCTTCGCCTCGAAGTCTGCGCGCCAGCCGAGCACGGCATCGGCCAGGACATCGTGGTAGATCTCGTACGCGGGCTCGGAGCCGGAGCTGTGAACGGGGCGCACGATCCGCTCGCGTGCGAGTATCAGCAGGACGAGCTCGAGCTCGTCCTGCGGCACCGCGACGTAGCCGGCCAGGTCGCGCGTTCCGTGCGCGATCTTCGTCCCGGCCGGTGTCACGAGGTGGTTGAAGATCCGAGCCGCGACCACCTTCTGCCGAGCGCTCAGCATGTCGAGCGCGCGCTCGAGACGGTCTCTGAAGATCTGCGCGGGTCCGCCGAGCTGCTCGAGCGTGCTCAGGCGCAGGACATCCGAGCCCGCCGTGCGCTCGACCTCCCACAGACGCTGCATGACGACCTGCAGGTAGGGCGTCTCGATCCTCGCACGCCCGCGGGTGGCCTTGGTGCTGCCGCGGCCACGCTGGGCGCCGATCAGTGCGCCTGTCTGAACTCCCGCGAGCACGGCGTCGACGAGCTCGGGCTCGACGGTGACCGTCGAGGCCTCCGGCGCGAGCGCTCCGAATCGCTCGATCGGGCCGAGGATCGCGCGCCGGCCGGCAGCGACGGTCAGATGGTCGAGCTGGAGGCGGTTCGCGAGCATCCCCGGAAGCTGGCGCTTGAAGGAGTCGAGGCGGGCGAGGGCGTCGTCGCGAATCGCAATGAGGACGTGAACCGGCAGTTCGGGTCTGGTCACCAGCTCGGCGAGGGCGTCGCCGAGTGCCGGATCGCCGCCGTGGTAGACGAAGTACTCCTCCACCTGGTCGAGGAGGAGGTAGATCTCCTGGTGTTCCGAGGCGGCGATCTCGATCGTGTCGGAGAGCGAGGCGTCCTCGATCGACGCGGCGGCGGCAACCGCCTGCGCGAGCGTCGCCGAAGGAGCCTCCGACCATGCATCGCAGAACACGACCAGCGGGTCGCCCGGGAGCGCCCGCAGCTCGCGTGCCACGCCTGCCCGCAGGACGGAGCTCTTACCGACCCCGCTCGGCCCGTACAGGACCGTGAGTCGCGCGGCCACGATGTTCGCCGCGATGACGCCTCGGTCGTGCTCGCGTCCGAAGAAGAGCTGCTCGTCGAGCTCGGAGTCCTCGAACGGTGCGAGTCCCTTGTACGGGCTCGCCGGCCGCGCTCGCGGCTCTGCGCGTGTCGGCATGCGCGAGCTCACACCACGACTCCCGATCCGTCCTTGCCCGAGAGTCGCCGGCGAAGCTCGTCGAGCGACTCGTCCACGGTCTCCTCGATGACGCTGACACCGAGCTGGCGCCACTGCTCGGCGGTCAGATGGTTCGGCGTGGCATCGATCGCCCAGGATTGGTAGAAGCGCTCCTCGCCCCAGAGTCGACGCAGGAACACCCGCAGGTTCCACTCATCGAGCTCGTAGCCCAGGAACAGGAGACTGCTCCGGCGCAGTCTCGCCGCGAGCCCGACGGGCAGCAATGCCGACATGTTGGACTGCGAGAAGTAGTCGATGTAGTCGTCCTCGCTGACGACGTAGCTGTCGCGCACGCGCCCCACCAGCTCGTCCGGGCCGCCGTTCAGCTTCAGGATCAGTGTCCGCTGCTCCGGGGCCAGGCTTATCTCCAGGTTCGGCTCGTCGATCAGCCGCACGGAGCCATCGACGCCGATGTGCAGGAACTTCCCCCGGTCGCGCCCGACCGCAACGAACGAGACGACGTCGTACTCCTCGCCCGCGTCCGCAAAGGCGTTCTCGAGCATTCGGTCGAAGCCCGATGTCAGCACCAGCTGGCACGGGAGGCCTCGCGCACGAAAGAGCGGCGGCAGCGCCGCGAGCGTTCGGTGCACCGGCCCGGGTGAGAACGCCTGTGCGTACAGTGCGTGCAGCTCGTCGTAGAGCGGACCGATGCCGTGGGTGACCGCGACCCACTGCCCGACGCGCGCGAGCGTTCCGGCGTACTCGCGAGGGCAGCCGAAATGCTGTGAGAGGTGCTTTGCCGCGGCCCGGTGGTCCGGCGCCGGCGCCGAGCCTCCGAGCCCCGGACCGAGGACGGGAACGAGCTGTGATGCGAGTGCTGCCCTGACGATGTGGTCGAGGTGATCGGCGCGCGTCCGCGTCACACCGGTTGGAGAAACAAGGGCGACCGAGTGGCGGAGGATCGCGCGGTGTGTCTCCTGCAGCTCCGCGCCGGGAAGCTGCCCGAGCTCGTCGTCGAGCGCCTGACGCGTCGCCTGAAAGACGCGCATCGCCTCGGCCTGACGCCCGCAGCGGTAGAGGGCGATCATCAGCTGCCTCGTGAGCCCCTCGTGCAGTGGATATGCCACGGTCAGGCCTTCAAGCTCCGAGACGACGTCCGCGTGGCGTCCGCACTCCAGCTCGGCCTCGATCCTCTCGACGCGGGCGACGAGCCGGCGGTCCGCCAGTCGGCGAATCTCGTCCTGCGCGAACGACTCGAACGTCAGGTCGGCGAGCGGCTCACCCCGCCACAGCGCCAGCGCTTCCGCGAGCGTCTGTGCGCGCTTCTCGGCGAGTTGTCCGCGTGCACGTTTGAGCAGCTCGTCGAACTGCACCACGTCGAGCTGCTGAGGAGTCACACGCAGCCGGTACCCGGGCGCCCGCGTCTCGATGAGGCTCACGCCGAGGAGCTTGCGCAGGTTCGAGATGCCGTTCTGAAGAGACGCGACCGCCCTGCGCGGCTGTTCGTCGCCCCAGAGCGCGTGCAGCAGCGTGTCGGTCGCCACGATCTCGTTCGGATGGAGGAGCAGCACCGCGAGCAATGACCGTTCGCGCCCCGCGCCCAGCTCCAGCAGGCCGTCGTCGTTTTCGACTTCGACGGGCCCGAGGATCCGGAATTGGAGCATCGCTTGCATCTTTGTAACAGACGTCGCTTCCACTAGCTAGACCCCGGCAGCAGGTCGAGGACGAGGGCGATCCTCGCACGCTCGCCGTCCGGAGCGAAACCGGGGCTAGCCCTCGACCTGCAGCCGGTGTTAGCGCGGGGTGAGTGGCTCGTGAGAGGCCCGTTTGAGGCGCGCTCGACGGTGGGCACATGCCTACCACCGCACCACCTCGCAGCCTCGTCGCGCTCATGACCGCGACGCTCGCACTCTCGTTGTCTCTCGCCATCGACGTCAGCCCCGGACGGACGGCGTCAAGCAACCCGGAAACGACGTCCGTGATGGTCGACACCGTCTCTCACGTCGGACGCGGCTGCACCGCAAAGCCGGGCTACGGCTGGCCGGTGCGCCCGTTTCACCGGCCGCACGCGATCCGTGGCTCGTTCGGCGACCCGCGTGTCGGACTCGCTCCGAGTGGCGTGGGCCTCACGTACACGTTCCACACCGGCGTCGACGTCGTCGCAGCGGACGGGACGCCCGTCTACGCGACCCTGACGGGCGACGTCCTGCTCGACCCGAAGAACCCCGATGTCGTGTGGGTCAGCGACGGGCACGGACGGACGTTCAGCTACTGGCACGTCGTGCCGTCGGTTCGCTCGGGTGACAGTGCCGTTGCGTACCAGACGGTCATCGGGCACGTGCAGCGCCCGTGGGGCCACGTGCACTTCGCCGAGCTGCAGAACCACGCGTTCCTCAACCCCCTTCGCCCCGGCGGCATGGGGCCGTACATCGATCGCACCCCGCCGGACGTGACCGGATTGACCCTCGAGCACGACGGACGGCCCGTGCCGCGCGATGCCGCGCATGGCTCCCTCGACATCGTCGCGCAGGTGGGCGACGCGCCCGCCCACCCGATCGCGGCTCCGTGGTCCGACCTCCCCGTGATGCCGGCCCAGGTGCGGTGGCGTCTTCTGGGACCTGCCGGCACTGACACGCCCTGGGCCACGGCGGTCGACTTCACGCACACGATCCCTGACGCCTCGAGCTACAGCCGGGTCTACGCCTCGTGGACCCGCCAGAATCACCCCAGCAAGCCCGGTCGCTACCGCGTGTACCTCACTCACGCGCTGCGGACGGCCGGCTGGAGCGACGGGCTCTACCGCGTCGAGGTCGCAGTCTCGGACCTCTGTGGGAACCGTTCGACCTCGAGCGCGTGGTTCAGCCTCGCGAACGGCGGCTCGCTATGAGTGCAACCGCGAGTCCGATCCGACTCGCCCCGCGCGAGCTGGAGGTCCTCCACCTCATGGCGCAGGGCTGCTCCAACACCGGAATCGCCAGGCGGATGTACCTCAGCGGCAAGACGGTCGAGTGGTACGTGCACCGGATCTTCGAGGCGCTCGGCGTCCCCGAAGGGGCCGGATACAACCGGCGGGTGTGCGCCGTTCTCTCCTACCTGGCGATGGCGAGCGGCGATCGCGAGCCGGCGGAGTGACGTTAGTTGACCGTTGGTCCGGCGAGGTCGGCTGGTTGGACCACCTCGCGACGGTCGACACATGTCGACCTACAGCATGCGCCGCCGACAGAGCGGCGCCACCAAGAAGCGGCTCGCGATCGCGAGCGTCGTCCTGTCCTTCGCGGCCAGCCTGCCTGCGAGCAGCCACGCGGACCCCCAGCCGGTGTCGGCCGGCCCGACCC
The DNA here is from genome assembly GCA_963717155.1 of uncultured Actinomycetes bacterium. Taxonomy (GTDB): domain Bacteria; phylum Actinomycetota; class Thermoleophilia; order Gaiellales; family JALYLC01. The sequence goes on along the minus strand of OY970326.1, from coordinate 3,303,059 downwards.
CCGCCGCCGCCGCGACGCGCGTCGGCGATCGCACCACCTGGCGTCAGGCTGGGCCTGACGTGATCGTGGCCGGTCGGCTGCGGGCGGCGCATCCGAGCGGATCCGGCATCGTCACGTTGCGGCTCGACGGGGTGTCCTCCCGGATCGTCGCGTCGGCCTACCCCGGGGCGAACGGCGTGTTCTCGTTCGTCGTCCCGCTCCCGGGCGCGGTACCCGGCCCGAAGCAGTTCACGCTCAGCTTCCGACCGTACGACCCGGAGCGTTACGCGCCGTCGACGCGCGACATCCGTGTCGACCTGCTCACCCCGACCGAGTACCCGTTTGCACGACCCTCCGAGGACCGGCGACCGACGGCCGCCGATCATGCGCCCTCCCTGTGGGGCGACGGAGGAACCTGCTCGACTGGCTGTCGCCCCGTCGGCGCGATCGACGGCTGGCCGCTGAAGCCGTTCCACGGCCAGCACGCACTGCGCGCGGGCTTCGACGAGCATCGGCCGAGTGGCTTCCACGTCGGAATCGACATCCAGGCGAAGGACTGGAGCCCGGTCTACGCCATCCAGCCAGGCCGCGCCCATATCCTCGATTCGCGCTGGCCCGACGCGCGCGTCCAGGTCGGCAACTACATCTACTGGCACGTTCATCCCGCGGTGCGCGAGGGTCAGCGCGTCATCCCGTTCGTCACCGTCCTCGGTCACGTGCTGCGCTCGATGGGCCATCTGCACCTCTCCGAGGTCGACGCCTCGGGTCGCTACCTCAACCCGTTGCGGCCGGGCGGGCGCGTGGTCGCGCCGTACGCCGACGACGAGCCGCCCGTGATCGGCCAGCCGCAGATCGGCTCCGACGGCACGGTCACCGTCGATGCGTTCGACCCGCAGTCCTTCCGGATCCGAACGCGCTACATCACGCCCGTCCTGGCCCCCGCCGGGCTCGCCTACCGCCTCTGGCACGCCGACGGCACCCCGGACGGCCCGCTCCACTGGGCGCTTCGCGCGACTCACCTCCTCGATCCTGCACTCGTAAGCCGTGTGTTCACCGCAAACGCGCACGAGCCGGGCTACTTCTGCTTTGCAACCCGAAGCGTGTGCAAGCCCGTGTGGCAGTACCGGGTCGCCGGCGGCCTCGCCCCGACGCTCGAGCTCGCACACGACCGTGGCGAGCGCCTCACGATCTACGCGTGGGACTGGGTCGGAAACCGAACGGCGCGCGACGTGCAGCTGTGAGCGTCCCGAGGTCCCCGCGTTCTTCACGGACGCGGGGACCTCAGGCAGTCTTCCGGGGTGACCTTCTCGCGCGAGCGCACCCACGCCGAGCGGCTCGCCAGCCTCGACGGCTACTTCGCGCCCGACAGCGTCATCCGGCGAGTCGGCAACACCCCGCTCACGCCGTTTCTCGGTGGCGGTGCGGCAGTGCTGCTGCAGGTCGCCCACCCGCTCGTCGCGGCCGGCGTCGTCGAGCACTCCGACTACCGATCCCACCTGTGGCGCCGGCTCGTGCGCACGCTGCGCGCGCTCTACCTGATCACGTACGGGACCAAGGCCGAGGCCGACCAGGCGGGGGAGGCCGTCCAGCGAGGCCATGCGCGCGTGCACGGCGTGACGACGGAGCGGCTCGGGCGGTTCCCGGCCGGGACGCCGTACTCGGCCACCGACCCGGACCTGATGCTGTGGGTCCATGCGACGCTGGTGCACGTCTCACTCGAGCTGTATCAGCGGCACGTCCGGCGGTTGCAGCCCGACGAGGAGGAGCGTTACTACCGCGAGATGGCTGTCGTCGCCCAGATCTTCGGGACGCCGTCCTCGGTGATCCCCGGTTCGCTCGCCGAGTTCCGCGAGTACGTCGCCGCGCAGATCGACGATGGCCCGATCACCGCGACCGATCCCGCTCGTGCAGTGGCCGAGGTGATCCTCGCGGCCCCGCTTCCCGCGCCCATGCGCGTGCTGGTCCCCGCACACCGACTCGCGACGGCCGGCACGCTGCCGCCGCGCCTGCGCGAGGAGTACGGGCTGCGCTGGAGCCCGGCCCACCGGGTCGCGCTGCACATCGCTGCTCGGGCGTTCCGTGTCACGACGACACCAGCACTGCTCGCGGCATCGCACCTCCGGCTCACGCCGCGCGTGCTCGCCGCAGATCGCTGAACGCGTCAGCTCGCGAGGAACGCCCCGTCGACGACGAGCGTCGTGCCAGACACCCAGCGCGCGTCGTCCGACGCGAGATAGGCGACGGCCCCGGCGATGTCCTGCGGCTCGCCGCCGGCGCCGAGCGGCCCGTCGCGGTAGTGGAGGTACTGCAGCCCGCCTCCTTCGCCCCGCAGCGCCTCCGCCTCCCTCCCGGACTCGCTGAAGATCTGTCCCGGTGCCACGGCGTTGACGGTGATGGCGTGCGGCGCGAGCTCGACGGCCGCCGCCCGCGTGAGTCCGAGGAGTCCCGTCTTGGAGCTGACGTAGCCCGCGGAGAACTCCTCGGCGACGAACGAGTTGATCGACGCGATGTTGATGATGCGGCCGCCCTCGCCACGCGCGATCATCGCGCGGGCCGCGGCCTGGGCGACCGCGAACGGGCCGACGAGATTGGTGTCGAGCACGGCGCGGAACAGCTCGACAGAGTGGCTCATGAAGGGTGCGATCGCGGTCGGGCCGGTGATCGCGGCATTCGAGACGGCGATCCGCAGCCCGCCGAGCTCGCCGTCGGCTCGTGAGATGAACACCTCGACGGCTGCGGCGTCGCGGACGTCGAGCTCCCAGAGCGCGGCTCCGGCGGGTGCCGTGTACGCCTCCGCGTCGAGCTGCCCGATCGCTACGCGGGCCCCGTCGGCGACGAGCCGCTCGGCGATCGCGCGGCCGATTCCCGTCGCTCCTCCCGTGATGATCGCGCCGCGGCCCTCGAGACGCCCGCTCATGCCCGTCCAATCGATGAAGGGGCGGAGAGGCACGACACGCCCCTCCGCCCCGGAGCTTCAACCCATGAGAAGTGCTACTCCGGTGGTATCTCCGCGAACGCCCGCGTCACGTCGACGCCCTGGCTCCGTCGGACGCCGTAGGCCACGAAGTAGAAGATCACGCCCGCCGCGATCGTCCCGAAGCACCAGACGAAGAACGACGAGCGATCCGCGATCCCGAGCTTCGGCTCCGACAGGAAGACGATCCACAGGAACACGCCGGTCACAACGGCGCCGATGCCCGCGAGGGTGCAGACCGGGACGCCCGCGAAACGCAGCTGCGATGCCGAGCCGCGGTACAGCTCCGGCTTGCGCCACGGCACGACTGCCGCGGAGACGCCGACGAGCCCCATCGCGATCAGCTGGATCAACGTCGCGTAGGCGAGCGCCTTGAAGAACGAGCTGGACCCGGTCGCCCACCCGAGCACGGCGATCGAGGCAAGGCCGGAGGCGAGCACCGAGAACCACGGAGCACCGCCGCGCGTCGTGCTCGCGAACACCTTCGGGAGCATTCCGTCGAAGGAGTACGCGAACAGCATGCGCGTCGGCTGGAGCAGCGACAGCCAGGTGATGAGCGGCCAGAACAGGCAGTAGCAGGTCGCGATGACGATGGCGAACAGCGTGTTGCCGACGCTCGCCGCCGACAGGAACATGAACGACGGCGCGAACGGGAAGTTCGACGAGAGCCCGCCGCCGTTCGCGGCGATCATGAACGAGTGCCCGACCGAGTGGAGGATGATCCAGCCGAAGATCGCGACCACGATCAGCCCACCGACGCCGGCGCGCGCCATGTTGTTCGCGGTCTTGAGCGTGCTTGCCTGACGCAGCTCGCCGCCGACGAACGACGACCAGTAGCAGTAGATCGAGACCGTCGCGAGCCCCGCCACGAGGATCATCGTCTGTCCGAACGAGAAGCTCGGGTTCACCTGCGTCCCGGCCTTCGTCGCGCGCGCGATGGTGTTCTGGTACTCGTTCGAGCCGGCGAACGAGTTGAAGTTGCGCGCGAACGAGCTCTTGCCGGTGAAGAGCAGGGTGCCGACGGCGAGGATCATGGCGCCGGTGACCGCCCAGAACGCGATCGACAGGAACCGGATCATCCAGCGCCAGCCGGCGAGGTGGATCAGACAGGCAACCGCGATCATCGCGGAGCCGAGCCCGAACACCCAGCCGCGGTGCGTCGAGATCTTCGTGCCGAAGGTGATGAGGCCCGGGTAGTGGCCGACCGTTCCGACGACCACGCAGCCCGGCCCGAGCGCGCTCGTCACGAACGCGATGCCGAAGAACGCGTTCGACAGGAGCCCGGCCATCGTCATGCAGAACGACGACACGACGCCCAGCAGCGGACCGAGCACGCGGCTGACGATCATGTAGTCGCCGCCGGACCGCGGGATGATGGCGGTGAGCAGCCCGAACGCGTAGGAGAACGAGAGCGTCATCGGGAGCACGATGAGCAGCGCGAGGTACGGATTCGCCCCCGGGAAGATTGCAACGAACGCGAAGAGCACGGCCGCGAGCGTCTGGGTCGGATGCCCCGGAATGAAGTTCAGGATGATGCTCGCACGCTGTGACATACCGCGCACGAGCCCGGTTGCATTGCGTATGAAGAGGCCTGAGTCGGTGACTCCGGCGGCTTCAGGTCGGATGGGCTGTTCGGCCATGTGCTTCGCGCCTCCTCTATCCGATCGTGAACTGGTGACTGAGCACGGACGCATCGGAGAGCTTGACGATCACCCCATGGATGCGGCCGGTCGCGTACTCGGAGCCGGAGTTGATTGCGAGCGTCCTCCCGATCGTCGCCGCGCCGCGCGACTCGTGGATGTGACCGTGCAGCGCGAGCATGGGCTGGTACTCCTCGATCAGCTGCCGCACGGCCGTCGAGCCGACGGGGATCTCGTGCGGCTTGCCGTTCCGCACGACGATGCGGAGCTGGTCGTCGATCTCGAAGGCGGTGTCGAGCCCCGACGCCTTCGGTGGGACGTGCAGGTTGAAGATGGCCGACTCGGGCCGTTCGAGCTGGTCGGCGAGCGCCTTCACGCGGTCGTACAGCGCGTCCTCCTCGAGCTCACGCGGGCTCGCCCAGGGCGTCGGGTTGGCGTACGAGCACGAGATCATCTCGTGGCCGCCGACGTCGGTGACCCGCAGGTCGCACGCGATGAGGTGCTCGGCGCCCTCGAGGACCGCGTCGCAGCTCCAGGGATCGTCGTTCCCGGCCATCGCGTAGACGGCGATCCCCTGCGGCGGCATGCGCTCGTCGGCAAGCTCGACCCAGCGGCGCAGCTCGTCGAGCAAGACCCGCTCGAAGAGCTCGGCCCGGGCGGAGGCGTCCGCGCGGTGCCGCGCGATCTCGTCCGCGCTCGCGACCCACGGGTACATGCCGTTGTAGCGCACCGCCTCGGTCAGCTCGGTGAGCGACGTCTCGCCTCGCCCGCTTCGGGTCTCGCCGAGGAACTCGGCGGTGAACGAGCCGTCGGCGTCGAGCTGGATGGGCACGATCGCCTTGCCCGTGAGGTCGCCGCCCATGATCAGCGCGTTGACCTCGTAGAAGCGTCCCGCGCCGAGGAACTTCCGCCAGCACTGGTCCGATCCGTGGACGTCCGACGCGTAGTAGAGCGCGAAGGCATCCTCACTCTCACGGCGCCGCTTGCGGAACACCATTCGGGCTTCCCCAGATAGCTACACGAACGTTTGCGGGCGATCCTACGCTCCCGCCAGATCGCCGGTCAAGACGTTGCGCGGATGGGCAGGAATCGTCGCCGGAATCGTCGTTCTTTGCGAATGCCGGCGGATCTCCTCTAACGTTTGCGCGGTGAATCAGGGCCCCGACGCGAACGTGACGACCGAGGCCCTGCGCATCGGCGAGCTGGCGGCGTCCCGGGGCGTGCCGCTCCGTGTCGTCGGCGGCGTGGCGGTCGCCCTGCACACGAACGGCGAGGTACACCCTGCGTTGCGCCGGACCTATCGCGACATCGATCTGGTCACGAAGCGTCGTGGCGATCGCGAGGCGTTGAAGCTGCTCGTCGACGCGGGCTACGTCTCGAACGAGCGGTTCAACAGCCTGGTCGGCGTGCACAACCGGCTCGTCGCCTACGACATGCTGAACCAGCGCCAGCTCGACGTGTTCGTCGGCGAGTTCAAGATGTGCCACGCGATACCGCTCGAGCGGCTCGACGTCGACAGTCCGACGGTGCCGCTCGCCGAGCTATTGCTGACGAAGCTGCAGATCGTCCGCCTGAACGACAAGGACGTGAAGGACATCGCGGCGATCCTGCTCGAGCATCCGGTCGGCGACGGCGACGACGAGACGATCAACGCTAACCGGGTGGCGCAGCTGCTTGCCTCTGACTGGGGGCTCTGGCGCACGTCACGCGGCTCGATCGAGTTCGTGCGTACGGCGCTCGACGGCCTCGAGCTCTCACCGGTCGAGCGCGACCTGATCCGGGAGCGGCTCGACACGCTCTGGGAACGCGTGGAGCGCGAGCCCAAGCCGCTCAAGTTCAGGACGCGCGCACGCGTCGGCGATCGCACCCGCTGGTACGAGGAGCCCGACGAGGTCGAGCACCGGAGCCTCGACAGCTGACCGGTCGTGCGCGCAGGTTCTCCACTGCGGTTCGCTCCCACCGAGCTCGAGCGTTGCGCGTCGCGCCTGCTCGAAGCGGTCGGCGTCGGCCAGGGTGACGCCTGGTGGACAGCCCACCTGCTCGTCGCGAGCGATCTCGCCGATCACGCCTCACACGGTCTCATGCGCGTGCCGGGGTACCTCGCGGCGATCGAGCGTGGCGAGACCAACCCGCGAGCCGTGCCCCGTGTCGCTCACGACGAGGGGGCGACGGCGACGGTCGACGGAGAGCTCGGACTCGGCCAGGTCGTCGCCCGTGCCGCGACGGCCGAGGCAGTGGCGCGGGCCCGCCTCCACGGCATCGCGTGTGTCGCGGTTCGTCGTTGCTGCCACGTGGGTCGGCTCGCGCACTACGCCGAGCTGATCGCGGAGGAGGGGCAGATCGGGATCGTGGTCGCGAACGACGCGGGCGGCGGTCAGGTCGTCGCGCCGCCGGGAGCGACCAGCGGCCGCCTCTCGACGAACCCGCTCGCGATCGCGGCACCGCGGTCGACCGCGCCGGCCTTCGTGCTCGACATGTCGACGAGCGTCGTGTCGCACGGCAAGGTGCAGATCCATCGAGAACGCGGCGAGGTGCCCCATGGCTGGGAAGTCGACGGCGTGCTGCAGGCGCTCGGCGGCTACAAGGGGTTCGGGTTGGCGCTCGCCGTCGAGATCCTCGCCGGCGTCCTGACGGGCGCAGGCCATTCGAGTGCAGCCCGGGCAGCGAGCGACGACGTCGTCGAGCAGGGCGTGACCGTGATCGCGATCGACGTGGCGAGGTTCCGTCCGCTCGCCGATCTGGCGCGAGACGTCGACGAGCTCGCCGCGTACGTGAAGTCGGCTCCGCTCCTGCCCGACGCAACGCCGATCGCGCTGCCGGGAGAACTCGGCCACGCGGCGAGCCGGCGCAACCGCGAGGACGGGGTGGCGCTGACGCCGGCCACGCTCGAGGGGCTGCTCGAGGCATGCGACCGTCTCGGCGTATCGGCTCCGTCCCCGCTCCAGCGCTAGCGCTGCAGGCGCGCCGCGGCCTCGCTGAACTCCGCCACCGCATCGCGGTCGAGTTCGATCCCCAGCCCGCTTCGAGCCGGTAGCGGCAGCGTGCCGTCGTCACGCAGCACGAGCTCGTCGCGGACGAGCTCCCGTCGGAGGCGCGACTCGGCCATGCCCGGCGGCACGAACTCGAAGAACGGCAGATGCGGCGTGACCGAGGCGAGGTGCGCGGTCGCCGCCACCGTGATCCCCGTCTTCCAGCCGTGCGGCACCACCGACAGGCCGTGCTCGCTCGCGAGTCGCGTGACCCGGCGAGCCTCGGTCAGGCCGCCGACGCGGCCGACGTCGGGCTGCAGGACGTCGAGCGCACCGCGCGCTGTGTATGCCGCGAACTCGTGGTGCGTCGCGAGCCACTCGCCGGCTGCGATCGGAATCGGGGAGTGGCGCACGAGCTCGGCGTAGCCCTCGAGGTCGTCCGTCCACAGTGGCGTCTCCGCGAAGAACACGTCGTGCTCGTCCCAGGTCTCGATGACCGCGAGCGCCTCGTGCCAGTCATTCCACCCGTAGCCGACGTCCACCATGATCGCGAACGCGGGACCCGTTGCCCGACGCACGGCGGCGATCACCTCGACGAGCCGATCGTCGGGGATCGAGAGGCCGCTGTGGCGATAGGGCCCGCGCGTCAGGAGCTCGAGCTTGGCCGCGCGGAAGCCGTTGCCCGCCGCCGTGATCGCTTGGCCCGCGAGGGTCTCGGCGAACCCCTCCCAGTCCGCACCCGTGTTCGGCAGGAGCGACGCGTACGGGAGGAGCTCGCCCTCCGGGCGCGCTTCTCCGAGAAGCTGCCACGTCGGCACACCCTTCGCCTGCCCGGCGATGTCCCAGAGCGCCATGTCGACTGCCCCGAGGGCGTGCACGAGCGCGCCGCGTCGCCCGGTCATCGCCGTGCCGACGTAGAGCTCGTCCCAGCAGGCCTCCGGATCGGTCGGATCCATCCCGATCACGAGCTGACCGAGTCCGCGATCCATCGTGTGGGTCCCCGGCGCCTCGATGCACGCGCGGGCGATCCAGGCGTTCAGGTCGGTCTCGCCGATGCCGACCAGTCCCTCGTCCGTCTCGAGCTCGACGACGATCGTGTCCTGGTTCGAGCTGGTCGCCTCGGCGTCGTAGCCCGGATCGAGCAGGACATGGCAGGTGACGCGCGTGACCTTCATGCCGCGCCCGCGCTCGGAAGCGTCTCGACGATGTAGAGGTTGGCCGTCGTGCCCCCGTCGACCGTGAGCTCGACCCCGTTCACGTGGCGCCCGTCGTCGGACGCGAGGAAGAGGATCGCCCCCGCGATCTCGTCGGGCGTGGCCATACGGCCCTGCGGGCTCCGCGCGAAGCGGGTCGTCATGTACTCGTACATCTCCTCGCCGACGTACTGGCGCGTCAGCGGCGTCGCGACGTAGCCGGGGTTCACGACCGTCGAGCGGATCCCGAGCGGCCCGAGCTCGGTCGACAGGCTGCGGTTGAGGCCGAGGAGGCCGGCCTTCGACGTGATGTAGGCGACCTGCGTGCCATCCGTTCCCAGCGCGTCGATCGATGCGACGTGCACGATCGCTCCACCTCCGCTGCCGGCCATGGCGCGCGCGACGCGCTGGGCCCACAGGAAGGGCGCGGTGAGATTGACGTCGAGCACCCTCCGCCACTCCGCCTCGGGGAACTCGAGCACCGGGCAGTCGTGATCGATTCCGGCGTTGTTGACGAGCACGTCGATCCGGCCGGCCCAGCGTTCCTCGGCCAGCGAGACGATGCGCTCCACGTCTGCCGAGCTCGCCACGTCGCCGACCGCGTGCCAGGCGGCGCCTCCCGTTCCGCGGATGTCCGCGGCGACCCCGGCGACCTCGGCCTCGGTGCGCGAGATGACCAGCACGTCGGCTCCCTCTGCGGCGAACCTGCGCGCCGTCGCCTCGCCGATCCCCCGGCCGCCGCCGGTGACGATCACGTGCCGCTGCTCGAATCGGTTGGACACTCGTCCGCTCCCTCGTAGGTCAGTTCAGCGCAGCCGGCGTGGCGCGGCGCGCCACCTCGGCGAACTCCTCGAGCGCGTCGCGATTGAGCTCCACGCCGATGCCCGGCCGCTCGGGGATGCCCAGTCGCCCGTCGTGGTACACCAGCTCGTCGTCGACGAGCTCCTTTCGCAGCCGCGACTCGCAGAGCTCGGACGGCAGGAACTCGAAGAACGGCATGTGCGCGGTCACCGTCGCGAGCTGCGCGGCCACTGCGACCGAGATGCCGGTCTTCCAGGCGTGGGGCACGACGAGCAGGTCGCGGTCCGCGGCCATCTGCACGACGCGACGCGCCTCGGTCAGTCCCCCGACGCGCCCGATGTCGGGCTGCGCGACGCTGACGCACCCCCGATCGATCAGCGCCGCGAACTCGAAGCGCGTGGTCAGCCACTCCCCCTGGGCGATCCGCACCGGTGAGCGCCGGGTGAGCTCGGCGTAGCCGTCGAGGTCGTCGACCCAGAGCGGTGTCTCGAGGAAGAAGATGTCGTACGCGGCGATCGCCTCTGCGGCGCGCAGTGCGCGCTCGACGCTGTCGAAGGCGTACTGGACGTCGACCATGAGCGTCATCTCCGCACCCGCGGCCTCGCGCACGGCGCGCACGACCTCGACGATCCACTCGTCCGGGCCGTGCAGGCCCTTGTGCGCGTAGGGCCCGTCGAACGTGGCCTCGAGCTTGGCGGCGGTGAAGCCGAGGTCGCGTGCCTTCGTCGCCCAGGCGACCATCGAGGTCACGTAGGCGTCGAACGAGTCGACCTCCGGCTGCAGCGACGCGTAGGGGGTGAGGTGGTCGCGGGCCTGCTCGCCGAGCAGGCGCCAGCTCGGCGTTCCGGCCGCCTTGCCGGCGAGATCCCAGAGGGCGATATCGATGGCGCCGAGCGCGTTGATCAGCGCGCCGCGTCGACCCGTCATGGCGGTCCCCACGTACAGCTCCTGCCAGATCGAGACGGGATCGAGCGGGTCGCGGCCGAGCAGCATCTGCCGCAGGCCGCGATCCATGGTGTGCGTCCCGGGCGCCTCGATGCACGCCCGGGCGATCCAGGCGTTCAGGTCGGTTTCGCCGATGCCGGTCAGCCCTTCGTCCGTCTCGATCTCGACGACGACCGTGTCCTGGGCCGAGCTTGTCGCGTCCACGTCGTAGCCCGGATCGAGCAGGACGTGGGTGCGGACGTCGCTGATGCGCATGGGTCCGGTCCCCTCAGACGCGCGAGTAGGCGCCGTCGATCGAGATGTTGGCGCCGGTCAGGAAGCCGGCCTCGTCCGCGCACAGGAAGACGCACGCGTCGGCCACGTCCTCGACGGTGCCGAAGCGACCGATCGGGTGGCGGCCGAGCAGCTCGCGCTCGAACGCCCGCCCGTCCTGCATCGCCTCCATCACCGACTCGTGCAGCTCGGTTCGGATCACCCCGGGCATCAGGGTGTTGGAGCGGATGCCGCGCGCGCCGTACTCGACCGCGATGTGGTCGGACAGCATGTTCAGGCCCGCCTTCGAGACGTCGTACGCGCAGTCGCCGGCCCAGACGGTGATCGCGCACACGCTCGACATGTGGACGATCGCGCCGCCGCCGGCATCGAGCATGTGCGGGATCGCCGCGCGGGCGACGAGGAACGGTCCGCGCAGGTTCGTGGCGAGGATGCGATCGAACTCGGCGACATCCCAGTCGGCGACGTCCTGCCACTCGGTGGCGTCGATGCCCGCGTTCGACACCAGTGTGTCGAGCCCGCCGAGCGCCTCTGCGGCCTGCGCCACGACGGCGGCGGCGCCCTCGGGTGTCGACACGTCGCCAACCGCGGCGAAGGCACTGCCTCCGCCGGCTGCGATCTCGGCGACCGTTCGCCCGGTCCGTTCGAGGTCGCGGCCGCCGCACGCGACGCGCGCGCCCTCGCGCGCGAAGCGACCCGCGACCTCGCGGCCGATGCCGCTCGACGCGCCGGTGACGAGCGCGCGCTTGCCGGAAAGGCGTCCCATTGGTTCTCCTTCAGAGGTCGAGCGGTGGGTACGCGAAGGCGCGCGTGGTCGCTCCGCCGTCGACGACCATCTCCGTGCCAGTGATGTACGAGGCTCGCTCCGACAGCAGGAATGCGACGAGCTCGGCGACCTCGGCCGGCTGTCCGACGCGCAGCATCGGCGAGAGCTCGCCCTCTCGTCGCAGGGCCTCCTCCCGGTCGAGCTCGGGTGGCAGCGTCTCGTAGGTCATCGGCGTCTCGATGCAGCCCGGAAGCACCGCGTTCGCGCGAATGCCGGACGCCGCATAGTCGAGGGCGATCGACTTCGTGGCCATGATCACCGCGGCCTTGGCGACGGCGTAGACGTAGTACCGCGGGAACGCGTGCGTGCCCTGGATCGACGCGATGTTGACGATCGACCCGCCGCGCCCGGCGCGGAGCATGCGCTGCACCGCCACCGAGCAGCCGTACATGACGCCGAACTGCAGCACGCGAATGCCTCGCTCGATCGTGTCGGCGGTCATCTCGTGGGCGCCGCCCGGATAGTCGATGCCCGCGTTCGAGACCCAGTGGCGGAGGTGGCCGATCCGCTCCGCCGCATCGGCTGCGCGCTCGTGTGCGTCCCACTCGGCGACGTCGCCGACGACCGGCTCGAAGCCCGTGCCGAGCGCGTCGGCGGCCTGGCGCACGGCGTGCTCGTCGCGATCGACGCCGACCACGCGAATGCCATCGGCCAGCAGCCGTTCGGTGATCGCGCGACCGATGCCGACGGCCGCGCCCGTCACGACCGCGACGTCCCGGGTCGGTTCCGACGAGCTCACGCGGGTCGCATCTCCTTGTCAATCAGTGCCGGCGAGTCCTGCGCACCCAAACGATTGCGGGCGATGCTAGTGGCCGGCCGCGGGGTCGTCAAGACGCGATCGGTCACGGGATGACCACCACGCGCCCGGCGTCGCCCGACGCGGTCATCGCGATCGCCTCGTTGATCTCGTCGAGCGGGAACCGGTGCGTGACCAGCGACTCGAGCGGGAGCTTCCCGGCGACCGCGAGCCGGGCGAGCACGGGAATGTGCAGGGCGGGCACCGCGCCGCCCATGTTGGACCCGAGCACGGTGTGCTCGAACTGGGTGGCGTCGTAGACGTCGAAGCCGGCCTTGACGCCCATCGGCGGCTGCCCGATCAGGACGGTCGTCCCTCCGTAGCGGACGCTGCGGAACGCCTGGTCGGCGATCTCCGGACGGCCCAGCGCCTCGAAGGCGACATCGACGCCACCGGGGACGATCGCCCGGATCTGCGCGACCGGATCGCCATCGGCCGGGTCGAGCGCGTGCGTGGCGCCGAGCCGGAGTGCCATTGCGCGCTTCTCCGGTACCGGATCGACCGCGACGATCGGATGTGCCGAGACGAGGCCGGCCCCGATCACGGCCGACAGCCCGACGCCGCCGCAGGCGAAGATGGCGACCGCGTCGCCCGGCCGCACACCGGCGCGCCGGGTCACGGACATCACCCCGGTCGTGACACCGCAGCCGAGCAGACATGCGAGCTCGAGATCGAGGCCGGGATCGATCGGGAGTGCACCGTTCGCCGGAACCACGGCGTGGCTCGCGAACGACGACACGTACGCGAGATGGTGCACGCGCACGCCGTTCCGCGAGAGCCGGGTCGAGCCGTCGCGCAGGAACCCGGTATCGAGTCCGGCGGCGGCGTCGAGGCACAGGTTCGCACGGCCTTCGAGGCAGAAGCGGCACGCCCCGCAGGCCGGAGAGAACGTCAGCACGACTCGCTCGCCGATGCGTGCCGGGTCGACGCCCTCGCCGACTGCCTCGATCGTTCCGGCGCCCTCGTGTCCGAGCACGACCGGGAGCGGCACGGGCCACTTGCCGTCGACGTACGAGAGGTCGCTGCGGCAGATACCCGTCGCAGCCAGTCGTACCAGCACCTCGTCGCGGCGTGGCGGATCGAGCTCGAGGTCGGCAACCTCGAGCGGCCGGTTCGGCGCAGTCAGCACGGCCGCCCGGATCCTCATCGTCGTGCCGCGCGAGGGTGGGAGGGAGGAGCGGTCGACGCGCGCACCACGAGCTCGGGGATCGTCGCGATCTCGAGGTCGAACGGACCCGAGCCCCCGATCTGGTCAGCGAGCGCACCGATCGCGGCGATGCCCAGCTCGACGAGGGGCATCCGGATCGTGGTCAGGCCGACCTCGAGGAACTCGGCCAGCGGGTCGTCGTCGTAGCTGACGAGCGACACGTCGCCGGGCACTCCGATCCCCCGGCGCCGGGCGCCGCAGAGTGCCCCGATCGCCTGGTTGAGGTTCGAGATGAAGACACCGGTCGGTGGCGAGCCGAGCTCCATGAGCTGTCCCATCGCTGCGAAGGCGGACGCCTCGTCGAACTCCGCCTCGACGACCGTCGGCGGCTCGAGGCCTGCGGCGACCACGACCTCGCGGAACCCCGCGGCGCGGCGCTGGGCCGTGTCGAGCGCGAGCGGTCCTGCGATGTGGGCGAGGCGCGTGTGCCCGAGATCGAGCAGGTGCGAGGCGGCGATGCGGCCGGCGTCCTCCTCGCGCATGAAGACGTTCCGCCCGCTCCCGGGCTGCCGGCGGTTCACGAAGACGTAAGGCACGTGGCTGTCCGCCAGCAGCTGGAGGACGGGCCGTCCGGGTGCGATGCTCGCCACGAGGATGCCGTCGATGCGACCCTCATCGACGAGCCGCTCCCAGGCCTGCTCGGTGACCGTGCCGTCGTCCTCCGCGACCAGCACGACGTAGCCGAGGCGCCACGCCTCGCTGACCGCGCCGCGCACGATCGACGCGTAGACAGGGTTGCGGAGTGATGGCACGAGCAGGCCGAAGGTCGTCGTCGTTGCCGTCTTCAGGCCGCGCGCCAGGGCATTCGGCCGGTACCGGAGGCGGTGGGCCGCGGCCAGGATCCGCTCGCGGGTCTCCGGGCGCACCGCCGCCTCGTCCCGATCATTCAGGACGCGCGATACCGTCGATACGTGCACCCCTGCTTCCCGGGCGACATCGACGAGGCGGGTCGGAGTTCTCATCCCAGCAACGGCTCCCTCGGGCGGTCGTGGCGAGCCTACACTAACGTTTGTTCGAGTGAGCGCTTACCGCGGAGCCGAGCCGTTCCTGCCCGACGACCGCGACCTCGCACACCTGCGTCGTGCGGCCGCGAGCTGCCGCGGCTGCGATCTCTGGCAGCAGAGCACGCAGGTCGTCTTCGGGGAGGGTCCCGCCGATGCCGCGCTCGTCCTGGTCGGCGAGCAGCCCGGCGATCACGAGGACACCGAGGGGCATCCGTTCGTCGGGCCTGCCGGGCGCGTGCTCGACGACGGCATGCAGGCCGCGGGCATCGACCGCGGGCGCGTCTACCTCACGAACGCGGTCAAGCACTTCCGCTGGGAGGCACGCGGCACACGCCGCCTGCACAAGAAGCCCTCGCGCGCTCAGGCCGTCGCCTGCCGCCCGTGGCTGACGGCGGAGCTCGCGGCACTCACGCCGCGCGTGCTGGTGTTGATGGGCGCCGTTGCCGCCCAGTCGCTGCTCGGCTCCGGCTTCAGCGTCCTGAAGCAGCGCGGCGTCGTGCCGGACGGCCCGGAGGGTCTCGTCACGGTCGCGACGGTGCATCCGTCGTCGATCCTCCGCGCCCCGAGCGAGCAGCGGGCCGAGCAGATGGAGGCGTTCGTCGCCGACCTGAGACTCGCGGCAGACCTCGTCGACGCGTAGTCGGGTTTGAGATCTCGCCGTCCGTGGCAGAAGGCGCCGAACGCCGCCGGCGCGCACTCCTTCCGGGACTCCATGTCGACTGGGTAAGGCTCCGGAAAAGGTCTCCCCTTGGTGCGCGCCGGCGGCGGTCAGCGAGCTCCCTCGCGACCTCCGCCTCGTGCAAGGACGGGCCAGACGTCGACCACGCGGCCCTGCTCGACGAGGTGGTAGACCTCGTGCAGGGACACCGCCGCCGGCGCGTAGCTCGGGACGATCTGGACGACCGTGCCCGGGCGAGGGGCGTGAGTGGCGGTCTCGATGGCGAGATGCTCCTCGTGGAACATCCGGATCGGACCCGGCACGTCGCGGATGGTCGGCGGGCTCGGGTCGATCGTGCCGAGCGTCTTGCGGCCGGCATCGAGGACGACGGTCTGGCCCTTCCGGGTCAGGACCGTCGCGAGCACGCACAGGCTGGCCTCGGGGTCAGGCACCTGACACCAGTGCGCGGTATCCATGAAGACGTACGAGCCGGGATGGAGCTCGCTGACACGAGGGTCGCGACCGGTCGAGTCCCACATGCCGGTGCCGCCGGCCGAGACGATCTCGACGAGGTGCCCATCGGCACGGATCGCGTCGACGAACGCCGCCCGATCGTCCGACGCCGCGGCGGCGCCGGCGCGCCGGCGATCGGCGTCCTGCTCGAGCGAGACGTGTCCCTCGTAGCCGTGGACGCCACGCAACCGAAGACCGGGGGCGCGTGCGATGTGTCGTGCAAGCTCGACGGCCTCCCCGAGCGTGCGCGCCCCGGTGCGGTGCTGCCCGACGTCGACGTCCACCAGCACGTCGAGCTCGACGCCGGCGTGTCGCGCCGCCGCGGCAAGCTCGTCGGCGTTCGTGACGTCGTCGACCAGCACCGTCGTCGCGGTATGGGTCGCCGCGCCGGCGACGGCGGCACAGCGGGCCGCGCCGCGCACGACGTTGCCGACGAGTATCTCCGGGACGCCCGCGCGCGCGAGCGCGAGCGCCTCCCACGCGGTGGCGGTCATGATCCCGATCGCGCCGGCGCGCAGCTGCAGGCGGGCGATCTCCGCCGACTTGTGCGCCTTCGCGTGCGGGCGGAGCGCCGCACCGCCGGCCGTTCGCTGCTGCATCGCGGCGATGTTGCGCTCGAGCGCCTCGACATCGAGCACCAGTGCCGGCGTCGCGACGTCCTCGACGGGCAGCCCGATGCGGCCGCGATAGCTGTCGAGCATCCGCTCGATGTCATCGGCGTGCGTCACGCGGATCCTCTCGCGCGGGCGATGGCAGGACGAGTGCGACGGTCGTCCCGTCCCGGGGTGTGCTCGTGGCGCTCACCGAGCCGCCGTGGGCCGCGGCGATGTCGGCGACGATCGCGAGCCCGAGCCCGCTGCCCGTCGAGTCGGGGCCCCGCACGAAGCGCTCGAACGCGCGCTCGAGGATCTCGGGCGGCATCCCCGGGCCGTCGTCGTGGACGGCGATGACGGCGCCGCGCGCCGTGCGCTCGACCCGGATCTCGATCGCGCCGCCCGGTGCGCCGTAGCGCAGCGCGTTCGCCACGAGGTTGGCGAGCGCCTGGCGGATGCGGGCCGGGTCGGCGGTGATCGGCATCGTCTCGCCCTGAACATGCACGCTGATCTCGAGGCCGGCCTCACGCGCCCGCCTCGCCGAAGTCGTCCGCGACGGCGTGCGCGAGCACGGCCAGGTCGACCTGCTCGAGATGGAGGGGGAGCCCGCCGGTCTCGGCCTGCGCGACCGTCGCGACGTCGCCGACCAGCCGCTCGAGCGACGCGGCATGCTCGAGGATCGCACGGAGGTGCTCGTCGTCGCGCGGGTGGATACCGTCCAGCATCGCCTCGAGCCGCCCGCGCATGATCGAGAGCGGCGTCCGCAGCTCGTGGGCGACGTCGGCAAGGAACGCGCGCCGCTGCGTGTCGATCGCGCTCAGTCGTGCACTCATCGCGTTGAAGGCGCGCGCGAGCCCGCGGACGTCACGTCCACCACGCTCGGGGACCCGGGCGGAGTAGTCGCCGCGCTCGATCTGTGCCGCAGCCTCGATCAACGACCCGAGGGGGGCCACCCTCCGTCTGACCGCGCGCCCGAGAACGAGGAAGCAGCCGATACCGGCGACGAGGATCACGAGCGCGACGACGCGGAGCCCGGACGAGGCGGAGATCGCGCCGACGGCGACGAGCGCGGCCCAGACTCCCGCGGCGACGATCGCGGCCACCGTCAGCAGCAGCAGCGAGAACATGAGGCCGAAGCGCAGCATGAAGCGGCGGGACGGACGTCGCGCCTTCGGCGGCGGCCACGACTGGTCGGCCGGCCACCAGGGGGGACGGGAACCGTGCCTTCCGTGCCACATGGGGCTCAGCCTCGCTCCTCGGCCATCCGGTAGCCCACTCCGAAGACCGTCTGCAGGCGCCGCGGGGCGTGCGGGTCGTCCTCGATCTTGCGTCGGATGTTCTTCACGTGCGCGTCGATCGCACGCTCGTACGACTCGAAGGCCACACCCTGCACCGCCGAGAGGAGCTGCGAGCGCGTGAAGACCCGCCCCGGCTGTCGCGCGAGCTCGAGCAGCAGCCGGAACTCGGTCGGCGTGAGATCGACCCGCCGATCGCCGACGGTGGTGATCATCCGTGGGACGTCGAGCTCGAGATCGGCGACGCGCACGATCTCCACCGCCGCGTGAGCTCCCTCGGCCCGACGCAGCACGGCCCTTACGCGCGCGACGAGCTCCTTCGGGCTGAATGGCTTGGTGATGTAGTCGTCGGCACCGAGCTCGAGCCCGACGAGCGTGTCCGACTCATCTGCGCGCGCGGTGAGCATCACGATCGGCACGGCCGACTCGCGCCTGATGGCACGTGTGACATCGAGCCCGTCGATCCCGGGGAGGCCGAGGTCGAGCACGATCAGGTCGGGTCGGCTCGCGCGCAGCGTGTCGAGCGCGGCCTGGCCGTCGCGGGCCGTGAGGACGGCGAAGCCGGAGGCGCGAAGGTAGTCGCTGGAGAGCGCGACGATCTCCGGCTCGTCATCGACGACCAGGATGGTCTTCACCGCGAGAACCGTACCCGGCGAGGGGCGCGGGCATTCCTGCCCGCGCCCATGCCGATCAGGCTACGCCCGTCTCGTCGCCCGTGGCCGGCTCGCTGCTCGAGCGGTGGTGGCGGCCACGGCAGCCGTGGCCGCGCGGGCCGAGCCCGACGAGTCGGGCGATCACGAACACGGGGAGCAGGATCACTCCAGCTACCAGGATGGCCGGGAGCAAGGCAAGGAAGACGAGTCCGCGGAGCGCTCGTACGAGCACGTTCGGTCGCGGGCCGTCGTCGTGGTGCCTCGAGTGCATGGTGTCTCCTTCGGGTTGCATCGCATGGAGGCTAGGGAGCGCGTATGAACAGGTCGTGAACGGGGATCGGAGGGCGTGCGGAGGTTCGATGCTCGATCATGCTCACGACTCGCCTCGCACACCAACCAGGAGCACCGATCACCGATGCTTGCACTGCCGGACGGCAAGAGGGTCGCGGTCGCGCTCACCGCCGACTTCGACGCGCACAGCTCCTGGCACGCCGGGTTCAAGCGCTCGACCGCCGCGTACATGTCGCGCGGCGAGTTCGGCGCGGAGGTCGGGACCCCGCGGCTGCTCGAGCTCTTCGGACGCTTTGGGGTGCGGACGACATGGTGCACCCCGGGGCACACGCTGCTGACCTTCCGCTCGCGGGTCGAGGAGGTCATCGCCGCCGGCCACGAGATCGCGGCCCACGGGTGCTACCACGAGAACATCACCGAGCTGCTTCCCAGCGAGGAGCGCCGGCTGATGGAACGGCAGCTCGAGCAGCACGAGCAGGTCGTCGGGCAGCGACCGCGCGGTTACCGCTCGCCGGCGTGGGAGTTCACCGGCGTCACGTCGTCACTGCTCGAGGAGTACGGGTTCCAGTGGGACAGCTCCCTGATGGGCCGGGACTTCGAGCCCTACTACCCGCGGCCCGTGATCATCGACCTCGAGCAGGGCGATACGTGGGGGGATGCGACCTCCGTCCTCGAGATTCCCGTCTCGTGGTATCTCGACGACTGGCCCTCGCAGGAGTTCGTGATGGGCATCCAGACCGGGCTCGCCTCGGCGAACGTCCTCTACGAGACCTGGAAGGATCACTTCGACTACGCCCGCGAGCGCGTGCCGAACGCGGTCGTCACCATCACGATGCACCCGCAGTGCATCGGCCGGGCGCACCACATGCTGATGCTCGAGCGCCTGTTGCGGCACATGACGTCGTTCGACGACGTCTGGTTCGCAAGTCTGAGCGACATCTTCGACGCCTGGCAGGCAGTGGCGCGGTAAGGCAGGCCGCTCCGGCTTCTCGGTTCTCAGGTGACGGCGCTAGGGTAATCGGCAGTGGGCGCGCCTCCGCAGCGTCCATCGCAAACCGCCGACCTCGTTCCCGCGTTACTCGAGGGACGCTGCCCGAAAGGAGAGAACGTGGCGAGTAGCGTCGAACCCTCGAACCCGGCGCAGACGAAGGAGCGGCTCGAGCAGGCCCTGTTCGAGATCCGGCGGGTGATCGCCGGACAGGATCAGATGCTCGAGCGCGTGCTGATCTGCCTGCTGACGCGGCGGCCACCTCCTGATCGAGGGCGTGCCGGGTCTTGCGAAGACCCTGACCGTGAAGACGACCGCGGACGTGCTCGGCGGGACGTTCAACCGCATCCAGTTCACGCCCGACCTCGTTCCGTCCGACCTCATCGGCACGCGGATCTACCGGCCGGACAACGCGACCTTCGACACCGAGCTCGGCCCCGTCTTCTGCAACTTCCTGCTCGCGGACGAGATCAACCGCGCCCCCGCCAAGGTGCAGTCGGCGCTGCTCGAGGTGATGCAGGAGCGCCAGGTGACCCTCGGCCACACGTCGCACCCGGTGCCCGACCCGTTCCTCGTGATGGCGACGCAGAACCCGATCGAGTCGGAGGGCACCTACCCGCTGCCCGAGGCGCAGGTCGACCGGTTCATGCTCAAGATCCTCGTCGACTACCCGGCGCACGACGAGGAGCTGACGGTGATCCAGCGCTCGCTGGTGGCCCCGCCTGCGCTGACGCGGCTGCTCGCGATCGAGGATCTGCGCACGCGTCCAGGCAGTCGGTGCGCGAGATCTACGTCGATCCCGGCCTCGTCAGCTACGCGCTCGACCTCGCGACCGCGACGCGGCGCCCGGCCGAGTACGGGCTGCCCGACCTGGCGCCGCTTCATCTCGTTCGGCGCGAGCCCGCGCGGCCCGATCTCGCTGATCCACGCGGCGCGCGGCCTCGCCGTCGTGCGCGGGCGCGACTACGTGCTCGTGCAGGACCTGCAGGAGCTCATCAAGGACGCGCTGCGCCACCGGCTGGTGCTCTCCTACGAGGCGCTCGCCGAGCAGCCGCAGCCCCGACAGCCTGCTCGACGAGGTCGATCGCCGCCGTCCCGGTGCCACAGCTCGACCTCTCCGGGAAAGCGGCGTGATCGAAGGGCTCCTCCGCCGCGGGCAGACGCCCGCGCCGCCCGGGCCCGGGGCCGATGCCCGAGCCGCTGCTGCGCGCGCTCGACCTGACGATCGCGCGCCGGGTCGATGGCCTGCTGCCCGGCGACCACCGGTCGTCCCTGCTCGGGCGCGGCAGCGAGCTCGCGCAGATCCGGCCCTACGAGCCGGTCGAGGACGACGTGCGCCAGATCGACTGGAACGTGACGGCGCGCACGGGCACGCCGCACGTGCGGATCCACCTCGCCGAGCGAGCGCTGGTCACCTGGCTCGCTGCTCGACACCTCCGCCTCGATGATGTTCGGCACGGCCGAGCGTCGCAAGGCCGACGTCGCGGAGGGCGCCTCGCTCGCGATCGGGTACGCCGCGACCCGGCGTGGCAATCGCCTCGGGCTCGTCACGTTCGGCGACGCACCAGCCGCGGACGCTGCCGGCGCGGCAGGGACGGGCCGGTCTGCTCGGCCTGCTGCTCGCGCTGCGCAAGGAGGAGGCGGCCGGTGAGCGCGCGCGCGAGGGCGGGCGACCTCGGTCGGCGAGGCGCTCCAGCGCGTCGGCACACTGGCGCGTCAGCGCTCGTACGTCGTCGTGGTCTCCGACTTCCGCGGTCCGCGCGACTGGCGCCGGCCGCTGCTGGCGCTCGGGCGGCCGCCACCACGTCGTCGCGGTCGAGATCCGCGACGCGCGCGAGCAGGAGCTGCCGAAGTTCGGGCAGCTGCGGCTGGTCGACCCCGAGACCGGCCGCCAGCTCAAGGTCGACACCTCGAGCGAGCCGGCTGCGCGCAGCGTTCGCCGCCGCCGCCGCGCAGGAGCGCGCGCGAGGTCGCCGCCGAGCTCACCTCGGCCGGGGCGCGCCACGTCGTGCTTCCGACCGCACGGCGACTGGCTGCGCGAGCTGACCGGCTTCCTCCGCCACGCAGGCTCGCAGTGAGCTTCTCGTCGCCCGTCGCCCTGTGGGCCCTGCTGCTCGTGCCCATCGCGGTCGATCGGCTACGTCCTGGCTCGAGCGACGACGCGTGCGCGAGTCCGCGCGAGTTCGTCTCGCCGGCGCTGCTGCCCGAACGTCGTCGATCGGGTCCCGGCCTGGCGCCGGCACCTCCCGGTCGCGCTGCTCCTGCTGGCCGTCACGGCGTTCCTCGTCGGCTTCGCACGGCCGCACGCGAACGCTCTCGGTGCGCTCCGAGCAGGCGACGGTCGTGCTCGCGATCGATACCTCGCGATCGATGGGCGCGACCGACGTACGCCCGACGCGGCTTGCCGCTGCGCAGGCCTCGGCCCGCCGGTTCCTCGCGGGCCTGCCGGGCAAGTACCGCGTCGCGGTCGTCGACTTCAGCTCGCGCGCGCAGGTCGTGGCGGCGCCGACCACCGATCGCGAGTTCGTGACGCTCGCGCTCTCGGCGCCCTGCGCATCGGGGAGGGCACGGCGATCGGCGACGGCCTCTCGACCGCGGTCCAGGTCGCGACGCGGACGCCGCAGGGCAAGAAGCTGCCTGCCGGTCAGAAGCCGCCGCCCGCTGCGATTCTCGTCCTCTCCGACGGCGCGCAGGATGGCGGACGCGTACCGCTGGCCACTGCGATCCGCCAGGCGCGGACCGCCAGGGTGCCCGTCTTCACGGCGCTGCTCGGGACGCAGGCCGGCGTCGTGCAGGTGCCGCTCGTGGGTGGCTACATCGAGCGGATCCAGGTGCCGCCCGACCCCGCGCGCGCTCCGGTCGGTGGCGCCGCAGACGGGCGGCAAGTTCTACCCGGCGCCGACCCAGGACGATCTGGCTGCCGTCTACAAGGACCTGAAGTCGCGCCTCGGCAACACGCACAAGAACGAGGAGATCACCGTCGCCTTCGCGGCGGCGGGCGCACTTCTGCTGATCGGCGGCTGCGCGCTCTCCGCGCTCTGGTTCAGGAGAGTTCCGTGATCAGGCTCTGCCGTGGCCGTCCTCGCCGTGGCTGCCGCACTCGGCGCGCATGCAGCGTCGAGCCAGGCTGCGGACGAGTGCAAGTCGCTCCCGATCTGCATCCCGGTCGCAGGCCCGTGGGTCGCGATCCCGCCTCCACACGGCGGCTTCGCGACCGCGACCTGGCGACTCGCATGTCCGCAAGGGCGTCGTCGGAGGAGTCGACGCGCGGGCGAGCGAGCCCGCGGTCGCGGTCGAGTTCCCGGGCCTGATCGGGAGCCCCGTGAATCCGGGCATCACGACCCGCGGGTCGCTGCTCTTCAAGGGCACCTACGCGGGACACGCGCACAGGGCGACGAGCTACCAGCCGTTCATCGGCTGCATCCCGGCGGGGAGGCGGGGGACGCGCACGCCCGTCGCGTTCACGGCGCCCGCGCCGCGCGCCGTCAAGCCGGGCATGCCGATCACGGTCGCGCGTCGCGACGCTCCGGGTGGCCGAGGGCACGCTCGCTCGCGCGACGCTCGCGTGCCGGGCCGGCGAGCGCCTGCTGGCAGCGACGCATAGCGTCGGGCTCTACACCGACGGCGTGCCGACGGAGGCGCAGCTCGCGGCCGTCCACGTCGTCCGCGTGCGCAACGGGCACGAAGGTCCTCGTCAGCGCGACGCGGCGCGGGCTCGCCGGCCGGCATACGCGCCGAGGTGCAGGTCCAGGCGGAGTGCGCGCGGTGAGGTTCGACTGGCCCATCGGTCTGCTCGCGCTCCTGCTGGTCCCGCTCGTCGTGTTCGCCTACCTCGCGATCGAGCGCCGGCGCGCGCGCTACGCGATCCACTACACGAACATCGAGGTGCTCGCATCGGTCACCGGCGCGCTCGCCGCGCTGGCGATCGATCGTCCCGCCGCTGGTCGCGCTGCTGGCCCTGATCTGCGCGCTCGCGCGCTCTCGCCCGGCCGGAGGTCGCGGATGTCGGTCGCGAGCGAACAGGCCTCGATCGCACTGACCGTCGACACGTCCGGCTCGATGGCCGCCGATGACGTCAAGCCGACGCGCCTCGGTGCCGCCGAGGGGGCGATCCGCCGCTTTCTCAACGAGATCCCGAAGAAGTACCGCGTCGGGCTCGTGACCTTCTCGTCCGAGCCGTTCGTCGTCTCGCCCCTGACGTTCGACCGTCAGCGCCTGCTGTCGGCGCTGCAGTACGACCTCGTGCCGGGCCAGGGAACCGCGATCGGCGACGCGCTCGCGCGCTCGGTCGAGCTCCTCCAGCCGGTCGCCACGGACGGCGATCCCGTGCCGGCGCCGACGGCGCCCACCGGCGACCCGAACAAGCCGCTGTCCGCGATCCTCCTGCTCTCGGACGGCGCCCAGACGCGCGGGACGCTGCAGCCGCTGCAGGGCGCAGCACGCGCGAAGTCGTACGGGATCCCCATCTACACGGTCGCGCTCGGCACGCCGAACGGGACCCTCAACCGCGGTGGGTTCGCGCGACCCGTCCCGCCGGACCCGGCCACGCTGCGCCAGATCGCGCTGACGACGGGCGGCGAGTTCTTCGCGACCCAGGACCAGGCCCACCTCAACGCGGTCTACGAGGATCTCGCCTCCCGGCTCGGACGGAAGAACGAGTGGCGCGAGGTGAGCTACGTGCTCGTGGGCCTGGCCGCGCTCCTCGCGCTGTGTGCCGGTGGGCTCGCCCTGCTGTGGAACCCGCGGCTTCCGTGAGACTCCCGGCGCTCCTCGGAGTTGCGGCGCTCGGCCTCGCCGTCGTCGGCTGTGGCAGCAGCACGCAGACCGCCATCACGCACACCGTGACGGTGACCCGCACTGCGCCTGCCGCGCCGACCTCCGCACCCGCCCGGGGCGACAGCACGCCGGACGTCGTCGCTCGCGTGATCCCGAGCGTCGTCAACGTGAAGACGGTCGGGTTCAACGGGAGCAAGGGCGAGGCCTCGGGTGTCGTGATCGATCGGAACGGCGTGATCCTGACGAACGACCATGTCGTGCGTGGGGCTCGCACGGTGACCGTCTCGTTCAACGACGGTCGGCACCGCAAGCCCGTCCGGGCGCGCGTGATCGGCACGGCCCCGGAGCGCGACCTCGCGATCATCCGCGTCCCGCTCAGCGACCTCGTGCCCCTGCCCCTCGGGCGCTCGTCGCGACTGCGGCTCGGCGACGGCGTGCTCGCGATCGGCTTCCCGCTCGACCTGGGCGGCGGCCCCACCGTCACCCAGGGAATCGTGTCGGGGCTCGACCGGTCCGTGCATGCGAACGGAGGCCCGTCGCTGCAGGGGCTGCTGCAGACCGACGCCGCGATCAACCCGGGTAACTCCGGCGGCGCGCTGGTCGACGCCACGGGGAAGCTCATCGGCATCAACACCATCGCTGCGAACGCCGGTAGCGCCGAGAACGTCGGCTTCGCGATCTCGATCGACGAGGCCCGTCCGGTGATCGACGAGATCCGCAGCAAGCCCGCAAGCGCCCGCGCCTGGATCGGCGTCACGTTCGACTCGATCGCCAGCGCGGCTGCTGCGGTGCAGGTCGGCCTGCAGCCGAACACGCGCGGAGCGGTCGTCGTCGCCGTCTTCTCGGCGAGTCCCGGGTCGAAGGCCGGCCTGAAGGCGGGCGACGTCGTCGTCGCGGTCGACGGCAAGGCCGTGCGCTCGTCCCTCGACATGTCGAAGACGCTCGCCGCCCGCAAACCGGGAGACTCGATGGTGCTCGACGTCGTCGACAGCGCCGGCCCACGGCGTACCACCGTGAAGGTCGCCAAGCAGCCGGCCACGCTCCCTGGTCCCTGAACGGCTGTACTCTTCCGGGACAACGACACGTCAGACACCTTCGGTGCGTCGCGAAGCCATGGCTTCGCGCACCGCGCGCCGGGTGTTGCCTGGCCCGACCGCTGCCGCCTCGCTCGAGGCTGGCGTGCTGGTTCGGCCTTGACCGGAAGGAATCGCTCGCATGCGCACGCTCGCCGTGGTGCTTGCGCTGGCGCTGCCCACGACCATTGCTGCGTCAGTTCGGCCACACTCTCACGACCACAAGACGAAGCCCGCTTCGTCGTCCTCATCTGCCTGCCTGCTCGGTTGTCACATTCACCAGGAGCGCGTGGCCGTTCGCCGCGTGCGACACCGGGTGGTGAAGCGGTCGCTGGCGGCGTACCTGCCGCGTCCCAGGAGCGCCCACCTGTCGTGGCGCATGTCGCAAGTCCATCGTGAGCTCGTCTGGTGGCTTCGCACCGACCGGCACACGCGGCGACTCGCCCGCATCCCGTTGTCGCGTCGGATCCCGCGCTGGCGCGAGTGGCACTGCATCGCCCACTTCGAATCGACGAGCCACTGGGCCATGTCCCCGACATCCGATCCACCCAGCGGGGGCGAGTACTGGGGCGGCCTGCAGATGGACAGCCAGTTCATGCAGAGCTACGGGGCCGACATGATCCGGCGCCATCACGGCGGCCTGGCCGACACCTGGACGCCGGTCGAGCAGATCACGGTTGCGAACCGGGCGTGGCAGGAGCGCGGGTTCGCTCCGTGGCCGACGACGTCGGGTGAGTGCGGCCTCTAAGAGCTGGTTCCAGAATGCCCGCGGTGTCTGGAGCGCCTGGATCGTCCTACGGTCGGGTATCCGTGCGCGCTGGGATTCGCGATCAGGCTCATATGCCTGTCGGTCGCGCACTACCACCCGACCCCGGCGACCCGAAGCCCGCTCGAGTGGACGCTTCAGTCATCCGGCACACGCCGGCGAGCGGTCTCCGGGGCTTCGCAGGGGAGTCGGCCGGCTCTTGAACAGGCCACCAGCCTGCCCTGCGAGCCAGCCGGCACCCCTGCTCGCTCCAGACACCCCAGCCACGACGCGCTCATTCCGAAACCAGCTCTCTGCCGTAGGATCGGGCCATGTCGACCGTTGAGACCATCCGCATCCCCGCCCGCACCGGATGGGGCGCTGTCGTCCGCGCCGGCGACCGGGTGCGAGTGATCGATCCCGAGGGCGCCCAGGTTGCCGACGTGTTCGCCTTCTGCCTGGACGATCCGTCGGAGTACCACAGCGCCGAGCACACCCGGGCGTACGTCAGCCGCCTGTTCCCGCGCGTGGGTGAGCAGTTCGTGACGAACCGCCGCCGGCCGATCCTGACGCTCGAGGCCGATGACTCTCCCGGCATCCACGACATGCTCTGCGCTGCCTGTGATCCCACCCGCTACGAAGGACTCGGAGCGGTGGGGTGGCACGCCTCGTGTCAGGAGAACCTGCTCGGCGCCATGCACGATCTCGGCGTCGAGGCGGTCGACGTCCCCCAGCCGATCAACCTGTTCATGAACATCCCGGTTCGCGCGGACGCCGCGCTCGGCTGGCTCCCGGCGCCGACGAGCGCGGGCGACTCGGCGACGCTACGGGCCGAGCTCGACTGCTACGTGGTGGTGTCGGCCTGCCCGCAGGACCTGGTGCCGATCAACGGGGGCTCGCCCGGGCCGATCGACGTCGAGATCACGCGCGCCTGATCGCGTCGGTCAGCCGACGAGCTCTCCCGGCACGAGCGTCACGCTGCGCTCGTCTCCACCGCGCAGCACGGTGGCCTGCAGCTGCTGCCCGATGCGCTCGCCGACCATGAGCCGCTGCAGATCGGTGGCATCCTCGAGGGCGACGCGATCGATCGTGAGCAGGAGATCGCCGGGCTGTACGCCGGCGCGAGCCGCCGCACCGTCCTCGACGACCTGAACGACCTCGATCGCGCGCTGACGACCGAGACGCGCGGCGATCGCCGGGGGCAGGGGGCGCGGGGCGACGGCGACGCCGAGCTGCGCGCGGCGGACCCGCCCCTCGCGCATGAGCGCGGTGATGATGGTTCGGGTGGCCTGGTTGATCGGTACCGCGAGGCCCAGCCCGAACCCGGCGAGCGCCGTGTTGATGCCTACCACGCGGCAGGCGCTGTCGACGAGCGCGCCGCCCGAGTTGCCGGGGTTGAGTGCTGCGTCGGTCTGGATGACGTTCTCGACGAGGCGCTGCGGACCGCCTCGGCGGCCCATCGGCAGCGAGCGGCCGAGGCCGCTGACGACGCCGGCCGTCACCGAGCTGGCAAACCCGTGGGGATTGCCGATCGCCACGACGAGCTGGCCGACGCGCAGCTGCTCCGCGTCTCCGAGGACGGCCGGCCGCAGGTCGCGGGCATCAGCGCGGAGCACTGCCAGATCCGACAGGCGGTCGGAGCCCACGAGCGAGATCGGTGTGTTGCGTCCGTCGGAGAAGCTCGCCGTACCGTTCGAGGATCCCTCGACGACGTGCGCCGAGGTGAGCAGGTAGCCGTCGGGTGCGATCACCACGGCGCTGCCCCCGCCGGTCGCCTCGCCGCGACGGGTGCGGCGGGCGACCTGCAGGTTGGCGACGCTCGCGGTCATGCCCTCGGCCACGTCGATGACCGTGCGCGAGTAGGCGTCGAGCGTCGTCTCGGTCATGGTGTCGTGTTCCGCCCGCATCGCTCAGCCGAGGTGGACGGAGAGCTCGCGCGGCTCGGCGCCCCTCAGCACGCTGACCTTCGCCTCGGACCCGGCGCCGCGCACCGCCCGCTCGAGGTCGCCGATGCTGTGCACCGGCGTGCCGTCGACCTGCACGACGAGATCGCCGCGCGAGAAGTCGGCCCGGTCGGCGGGGCTGTTCGGCTCGACGCGCAGGATCAGCACGCCGTGCTCGTGGGTGAGTCCCACAGCCCGGCGCATGCGCGCGGCAACTGCCGAGGGAGCCACGGCGACGCCGAGGCGCGGGGCCAGGCGCTCGTCCGGCTCGAAGAACGCCAGCCATGTCGGAACGTGCTCGGCGAGCGCGGTCCTGGCGTCGGGCGAGAGCGCGGACACCAGCCGCTCGGCTCGATCGCGGTACGTCGGCAGCGCCTCCTGGACGAGCTGCAGCCCTCGCTCCGTGAGGGTCACCGTGACGCTGCGACCGTTCTCGGGGTCGCGGCGACGCGAGATGACCCCGGCGTGCTCGAGCCGGCCGAGCCGCACGCTCATGGTTCCCGAGGTGCGCCGGACACGGGCGACGAGCTCGCGCTGGTTGAGCGTGTGGTCGTCGGCTCGCTCCAGCGCGGCTAACACCAGGAAGCTCGCGCGCGTCAACTGATGTTCGGCAAGGGCCTCCTCGAGCTCGAACTCGAGATGTGCCGCGACGCCGATCGTGGCCTCGACGAGGGTCTGTGCCTCGAATTCCTTCGCCATAATGCTTCTCCTCAACTGTTTCGGTCGAAGCAGTATACCCAAGCATTCACCGCCGCAGCCACGCGGGCTGCTCAGCCCGCGGCGCGCTCGGCGACGTCTCCCTCGAGCGTCCGTCCGCAGCGGATCAGCACCTCGCGCAGGCTCGCCACCTCGCCCGGGTCGAGATCGCCCAGCATCTCGTGCTCGACGGCGTCGACCGCCTGCTCGCACTGCTCGAGCGCTCGGGTTCCGGCCTCGGTCAGCTCCATGCGGATGACGCGGCCGTGACCGGGCTCGGCGCTTCGACGGACGTAGCCCTTCGCCACGAGCTGGGCGAGCACCTCGCTCATCGACTGGGGCGTGACCAGCGAGCGGCGGGCGAGCCGCGCGTTGGAGAGGCCGTCCTGCGTGCGCAGCACCGACAGCGCGGTGTAGGCGGGAAGCGTGAGACCCGTAGGCTCGACGGCCGCGGAGAGGCGCCGGCGCAGTACGCGATCGAGGCGGCCGATGACGTAGCTGAGGCGCGGCTCCATCTACCGCTCGTAGGTCTGCAGACCCGGCTTGATCCGCTTCTCGTCGAGGAACTGCCCGAGGCCCTGCTCGCGGCCGTGCTCCTCGTCGAGGAACTGCGACTGCTCGAGCTTTGCGTACAGGTAGTCCTCCGCCTGATCCCAGCTCATCGTGCCGCAGTGCTTGAAGCCGAGCTTCGCCGCACGTAGCACGACGGGGTTCTTCCCCAGCAGCTCGCGCGCCAGCGACTCGACCTCGCCGCGGAGCTCCGCGCGCGGGACGCTGGCGTTGACGAGTCCCATGTCCGCCGCCTTGCGTCCGTCGAACGTGCGCCCGGTCATCACGTAGAGGAGGCCCTCCCGCGACCCGACCGTGTCGGCGAGCGCCTTGCTCACCACGCTGCCGGGCGGGATGCCCCAGTTGATCTCGGACAGTCCGAAGATCGCCTCGTCGGCGGCGATCGCCAGGTCGCAGGCGACCAGCGGGGTGAACGCGCCGCCGAAGCACCAGCCGTTCACCATCGCGATCGTCGGCTTTGCGTAGGTGCGCAGGATCCGCCACTGCCACAGCGCCGCATCGCGGCGGACCTTGCGCTGCACGTGCTCGGGCGCCTGGTCGACCTCGCGGAAGTACTCCTTGAGATCCATCCCGGCCGACCACGCGTCGCCCGCGCCGGTGAGCACGAGCACGCCGCACGCATCGTCGGCGTCGAGCGCCTGCAGGACCTCGACCATCTCGGAATTGAGGGTCGGGCTCATCGCGTTGCGCTTCTCCGGTCGGTTCAGCTCGACCCAGGCGATCCCCTCGTCGACCTCGACCCGCACCGTCGTCCATCGGTCCGCGTACCGCACGACGCTCTCCTTGCTCGCTCGTCTGTAGTGCCCGACTGTATCAGGTAGCCTGATACTTGGGGTCACCCGACTCCCGGCAACTGCTTATCATTGCCCGATGGCGGATCTGCAGGCGATCGACAGCGAGACGGCCCGGATGATCGAGGGCGTGTGCGACCTGATCGTCCCCGGATCGGCGCGCGTCCGCCCCGCGGTCTACATCGATGCGCTGCTCGCAAGGATGCCGGCGCCCCAGCGTGCCGCCGCGATCGCCGCGTTCACGCTGATCGCCGACGGCGGGATCGAGGGCCGGACGCACTCGCCCGACTTCCTGTGGGTCCGCGCGCTCGCGATCGAGGCGTTCTACAGCGACTTCGTCGCGCCCGGTGTCGACGCGACCGGCGCGTGGGCCGAGATCGACTTCAACACGCCCCTCGCCACGCGGTTGGCGAAGGACTGGTCCTACCTCGGTATCGGATGACCGAGCGCTTCGACGTCGTGGTCGTCGGCTCCGGCGCCGGCGGCGGGATCGTGGCCGGCGAGCTCGCGGAGTACGGACGTCGCGTGCTCCTGCTGGAGTGCGGCCCTCACCGGACGGCTGCCGACTTCACCCGCTGGGAGGCGAAGGCGACCTACGAGCTGTTCTGGCCGATCCGGTTCGCGCTGATCGACGGCGGCGCCGGCGGCGCGGTCGCGATGCTCGGTGGCCGCTGCGTCGGCGGCAGCACCACGGTCAACACGAAGGTTGCGCTGCGCGCCCACGCGAAGGACCTCGTCAAGTGGCACGCGGCGAGCGGGCTCGTCGGCGCCGGCGGCGCGCCGTTCGGGTCGTCCGACCTCGCGCCGCACTACGACCGGGTCGAGGCGCGTCTCGGCGTGCGCGAGCGGAACGACTGGCCGAGAAGCGTGCGCACGGTCGAGCCCGCGTTCCGCGAGCTCGGATCCGAGCTCGAGTCGGTGATGTCGTACACCGACGGCAACTGCATGCGCTGCGGCTCCTGCCTGCAGGGCTGTCCGACGAACGCGGGCAAGTCGACGCTCAACACGTACATCCACGACGCCTGGGCGGCGGGGATCCTCGAGCTGCGCGCCGATGCGCGCGTCGAGCGCGTCGTGATCGAGGACGGCGAGGCCACCGGCGTCGAGTACGTGGAGCCGGACGGAACGGTCAGGCGCGTGGATGCAGGAGTGGTCGTCGTCGCCGGCGGAACGCTGAACACGCCACAGCTGCTGCTGCGCTCCGGACTGCCCGACAGCCCGAGCAGTCGGCTGATCGGTCAGAACCTCGGGTTCCACCCGGCCCGTCTCGTGTACGGGCTGTTCGACGAGCCGCAGGACGCGCACATGGTGTACCCGATCACCGCGCACGCGATGGGGCATCAGCACGACGAGGACGGCGGCTTCGTGATCGAGGCGACGACGATCCAGGACCCGATCGGCTTCGCGACGACCCTCGAGGACGAGAGCGGCCCGCTGTGGGGGGATGCTCTCGTCGAGGCGCTGCGCGGGTTCCGTCGCTGGATCGGCCTGCTGACGATGGTCAACGACGACAACCACGGCAGCGTGCGGGTCGACGAGAACGGCGCCGAGTCGTTCGAGGCGTCGTTCGACGACGGCGAGCGCGCGCGCATCGATGGCGCGCTCGACTTCACCCGCCAGGTGCTCGAGCACGCCGGCGCCTCGACCGTCCGCTGGACCGGGCTCATCACGACGCACGTCCAGGGGACGTGCCGCATGGGCAGCGACCCCGAGCGCTCCGTCGTCGATGCGGATGCGCAGTCGTGGGACGTCAAGCGGCTCTACGTCGGGGATGGCTCGCTCGTCCCGCGGACGCTGTCGGTCAACCCGTCGCTGACGATCATGGCCCTCGCGAGCCGCCTCGCCGGGCACCTCCAGGCAGACCACCACGGCTACCTCGCATGACCGAGCCCGTCCGCGATCTCGCCCACCTCTCCCATATCGAGCTCCTCACGCCGAGGCCGGACGAGAGCCTCCACTACTTCCGCGAGCTTCTCGGCATGGAGGTCTCGGGCGAGGACGGTGACTCGCTGTACCTGCGCTGCTTCGGCGACTACGAGCGCTCGTCGCTCAAGCTGACCGCGTCCGCGCAGTCGGGTGTCGGCCACCTCGCCTATCGCACCCACAGCCCGGAGGCGCTCGCGCGCCGCGTCGCTGCGCTCGAGGCCGGCGGAGTGGAGGGGCACTGGCTCGAGGGCGACCTCGGACACGGACCGGCCTACAGCTTCCACGACCCCGACGGGCACCGGATCGAGCTCTTCTTCGAGTCCGAGCGATACACGGCCCCGCCCGAGCTCCGGCCTGCGCTGAAGAACCAGCCCAACCGCTATCCGGGCCGCGGCGCCGGCGTCCGCCACCTCGACCACGTCAACTTCCTGGCGGTCGATCCCGGCGAGAACCGCGTGTTCCACGAGCAGTTCCTCGGCCTCAGGTTGACCGAGCAGATCGTGCTCGACGACGGCAGCGAGGCGGGCGTCTGGCTCGCGTCCAACCAGAAGTCGTACGACCTCACGTACACGCGGGACGTCACGGGGACGCGCGGACGTCTGCACCACATCGCGTTCTTCGTCGACCAGCGCGAGGACGTGCTGCGCGCTGCGGACATCTTCCTCGAGAACGGCATCGTGATGGAGTCGGGCCCCCACAAGCATGCGATCCAGCAGACCTTCTTCCTCTACACGTACGAGCCGGGCGGGAACCGGATCGAGGTCTGTGCGGGCGGGTTCCTGATCTTCGATCCGGAGCACCAGGCCGTCGTGTGGTCTCAGGCCGAGCGCGCGAAGGGCCAGGCGTGGGGGATGCAGACGGTCGCCTCGTTCCACATCAAGGGAACACCTCCGGTACCCGAGGAGGACGCGCTTCTTGCCCGAAGCTCCGGCCACTAGGAGCGGGCCCAGTGCCCGCGCACGGGAGCTCGTGCGCGGTGCCTACGACCTGCACGTCCACGTCGAGCCGGACCTCGCGAAGCGGCGCATCGACGACCTCGGGCTCGCCCGCCGCTTCGCCGAGCTCGGCCTGGCGGGCTTCGTGCTCAAGTCGCACTACGTGCCCACGGCCGAGCGCGCGGCCGTCGTGCGCGCGGCGGTGCCCGGTATCGATGCGCTCGGCGCGATCACGCTGAACGCCGGTGTCGGCGGGCTGAACGCGCTGGCGGTCGAGATCGCGGCCCGTGAAGGCGCCCGGATCGTCTGGCTGCCGACCGTCGACTCCGAGAACGAGGCGAGCGAGGACGGCCCCAAGCCCGCCAAGCAGCCGGTCTGGCGCCAGATCCAGGACGAGTTCGCGGCGGCCGGCGTCGCAAACGCACCGGTGCCCCTGACCGAGGAGGGACTCGCTCGCGTGCTCGCGGTCGTTGCCCGTCACGACATCGTGCTCGCGACCGGGCATCTCGGCCGGGCCGAGATCCATAGCGCTGTCGACGCGGCGCTTGCCGCGGGAGTCTCCCACGTCGTGGTGACGCATCCGGACTATCCGACGCAGGGCGTTCCCGTCGACGAGCAGCGCGAGCTTGCCCAGCGCGGCGCGCTGCTCGAGCGCTGCTTCGCGCCGATCCACAGCGGAAAGGTCTCGTGGGACCAGACCTTCGACGCGATCCGCGCGACCTCGGCCCGCAACAACGTGCTCTCGACCGATCTGGGCCAGCGCACGAACCCGCCGGTCGAGGACGGCCTCGCGCTGATGGCCGATCGCCTGCTCGAGGCGGGCTTCACCGAGGAGGACATCCACACCATGGCCGTCGTCAACACGCGAAAGCTGGCCGGTGTCTAAGAGGCTTCTGGTGGTGAGCGCGCACTCCGCCGACTTCGTCTGGCGCGCCGCCGGTGCGATCGCCACCGTCGTCGAGCAGGGCGGAACGGCCCACGTCGTGTCGCTCTCCTACGGCGAGCGCGGCGAGTCGGGCGAGCTCTGGAAGGAGCCCGGTCAGACCGAGGAGCGGGTCAAGGAGATCCGCCATGGAGAGGCCCAGACGGCTGCGGCCGCGCTGGGCGCGGACTTCCAGAGCCTCGACCTCGGCGACTACCCGCTCGTGATGGACGCTGCAGCCGTCGATCGCCTGACCGACCTGATCCGCGAGCTGGAGCCGGGACTGATCATCACCCACGCGTCGATCGACCCGTTCAACCCCGACCACGGGGTCGCACACGACGCCACCGTGCAGGCGCGGCAGCTCGCGAGCGGCGCCGGCGTCGCGAGCGCGTTCAAGACGATCGCGCCGCCCGAGCTCCTGATCTTCGAGCCTCATCAGCCGGAGCTGTGTGGCTTCATCCCCACGACGTTCCTCGACATCACGCCTGTCTGGAGCAGGAAGCAGGTGGCGATGGAGGCGATGGGCGCCCAGGGGTATCTCAAGCAGTACTACTCCGAGCGCGCGGAGCACCGCGCGAACCACGCCCGACGGATCTCGGGCCGCAAGGACATCCGCTACGCGGAGGCGTTCCAGCGCGAGATTCCCGTGGTGGTCGACGCGCTGTGATCGACTACGACGCCTTCGCGCGACTCGGGGTGGCCACGGTGCACGAGGCGGCCGGCCGGATCGGCGTCGTCGACGTCCCGTTGACCCAGCTGGTGCCCGGCTCCCGCGTCGCGGGACCCGCACGGATCGCGCTGTGCGCGCCGGGCGACAACAGCATGGTGCACGCCGCGGTCGCGCATGCGAGCCCCGGCGACGTCCTCGTGCTGACGAGCCTCGAGCCCGCGCCGGTCGCGCTCATCGGCGAGCTGCTGGCGACGCAGGCGCAAGTGCGCGGCGTCGTGGGCGTCCTCGTCGACGGCGCTGCGCGCGACATCGACGAGCTCGCGGCGATGGGGCTGCCGATCTGGACGCGGTACGTGCGCGCACAGGGTGCGACGAAGGGCGACATCGGAAAGCTCGACGTGCCGGTCGTGATCGGGAGCGCCGAGATCAGGCCGGGGGATCTCGTCGTGATGGACTGCGACGGGGCGATGGCGCTGCCGGTCGAGCGGGTCGACGAGGTGCTGCCTTTCGCCATCGAGCGGGCCGAGCGCGAGGCGGCCATGCGATTGCGCTACGCGGCGGGTGAGCTCTCCTACGACCTGAACGGCCTGCGCGAGATCGTCGAGGGCTGATGCAGGTCGCGGTGCTCGGCCTCGGGGAGGCGGGCGGCCGGATCGCCGCCGACCTCGTCTCGGCCGGCTGCTCCGTTCGCGGGTGGGACCCTGTACGCCGGCCCGAGGGCCTCGTGAACGCTGCGAGCGATCGCGAGGCGGTCAGGGGTGCCGATGTCGTGCTCAGCATCAACGCCGCGGCAGTCGCCCTCGCGGCGGCCGCCGGCGTCGCCGCGGAGCTCGGCCCGGACACGCTCTATGCCGACCTCAACACGTCATCTCCGAGACTCAAGCGCGAGCTCGCGGACGCGCTGCCCGTGCCGTTCGCGGACGTCGCGTTGACCGGGATCGTCCCGCAGACCGGCCTCGGGACGCCGGCGCTCGCCGCCGGAGCGGGGGCCGAGCGCTTCGCCGAGCTGTTCCGGCCGCTCGGCATGCCGGTCGATGTCGTGGGACCGCGCCCCGGCGATGCAGCCGGGCTGAAGCTGCTGCGCAGCGTGTTCATGAAGGGGATCGCGGCCGCAGCGATCGAGGCGCTCGAGGCCGCTCGCGCCGCCGGCGCCGACGAGCGCGTGCATGCGGACCTCGCGGGCGTGCTCGGCGAGCCGTTGCTCGAGCGCCTGCTCTCGGGATCACGGCTGCACGCCGCGCGTCGTGCCGACGAGATGCGAGCGGCGGCGGCCTACGTGGAGGAGCTCGGCGTCGACCCGCGTGTTGCTTCGGCCGCGGCCGCGTGGCTCGATCAGCTCCGCGACGAGGGGCTCCCGAACCCGATCGAGTAGTGCTTCATCTCGTCGATCTCGGCGAAGAACGGCTTCACGGCAGCGAAGAACTCGCCGAAGCGCTCGCTCGTGCGGAAGCCCTGCTCGTGGCCTTCGAGCGAGTCCCACTCGATACGCACGACGAAGTGCTCGGGCTCCTCGATCCCCCTGGAGATGTCGTATCCCAGGCAGTGGGCGTCCGCATCGAGCACGACGGCGGCACGCCGGTAGGCCTCCTCGAACTCGGCCGCTCGCTCGTCGGGGACTGTGTAGCGAATGTACTCGAGCACCATCGATGCACGCTCCTTCACGGGGTCTCATTGCCCGACCGATCAATACACTACAGTATTGTATTGATGAAACAACTACCTCGATCTGAAGCTCCCGTCGGACGTGGACGATCCCGCGACGCGAGCATCGATGCACGCGTGCTCGGTGTCGCCGCCCGTCAACTCGCGGCGTACGGATACGAGGGGATGAGCGTCGCAGCGGTGGCGGAGGAGGCCGGGACGACCCGGCAAGCTGTCTACCGGAGGTGGCCCGGCAAGGCCGAGCTCAGCGTCGCGGCCGTGACGGCCGTCGCCGAGGAGCTCGCGCAACCCGAGAGCGCGGATCCCTTCGCGGACCTCGTGAGCGAGCTTCGCGACTTCCAACGCGGCGTCTCGCAGCCCGGCCGGCTGTCGCTCGTCGGGACGATGCTCCAGGACAGCGTCGAGCCAGATGTGCGCGCGCGCTACCAGGCGCGGGTGATTGCACCGCGTCGTGCCCGCCTCCGGACCATCTTCGAACGCGCGCAACGACTCGGCCTGATCGACGCGGACGCCGACCTCGCGGTCGCGGTCACGCTGTGCACCGGGCCCTGGTACGCACGCGCCCTCGCCGGCGATCCGGCGCCTCGCGGCTGGCCGAAGCGCACCGCGACGCTGGTGTGGCGCGCCGTCGGCGGCAGCCCGCCGTCGGACTAGCCGACCGTGACCCGAACGAGCCCGTAGGCCTCGAGGGCCGCGAGTAACTCTCGATGCCCGAAGGCCTCGCACGGTGAGGCGAACCCGATCTTGCGCGGCGGCTGGTGCACGAGGTGATGGGCGGCGAACGCCTGGATCAGGCCCGTCGACAGGTATGCGCCCTGGCCGTGCGCGAACACCCGGATCGTGTCGAGGCTGCCGCGACCGACGACGACGTCGACCGTGCGCTGCATGCGGCGGTTCTCGCGCGGCGGCAGCCCGGGCTGCATCGAGTCGGCGATCTCGGCGAGCACTCTCCGGCGCTCGTCCGGAGGCAGGTCCTTGATGTTCTCCTGGTAGCTCCGCTGGCCCGCGACGATGCCCTCCATGAGCGAGCGATCGAGGAGGCCGCCGAACGCCCGCACGTTCGCGATCTGCGGATGGTCCTTGAACCAGACCGGGTGCGGGAAGCCGCCCCATGGCAGCGCGAGCTGGGTCGTGATCGCGCTCGGGATCGTCACCTCGAGCGTCGTCACCGGCGGCCAGAGCTTGTACTCGTTCTGCTCGAGGTAGAGCGACTCCCACTGCAGCTGGCCGAAGATCGTCTGGGTCGATCCGTAGGTCGGGAAGCCGTTGAACATCGAGAGGATCTCGAGCGAGTCGATGCCGGGCGCCTGCTCGATCGCGATCCGCGCGCACACCTCGGCGACCCCAGACATGTACGCCGTCGCCGGTGCGAGCAGCAGTCCGGCCTCCGCGAACCTCGCGCCCCACTCCTCGTGCGCGAGCCGCACCCACGGCGTCTCGCCGCCGGTGTCGATGTAGTGGCAGCCCGCGTTCAGCGCGGCCTCGGCGACCGTCGACGCGTGGTAGATGCAGGGGCCGACGGTGTTGCAGACGACCGTGGCGCCCTCGAGCAGCGATGAGAGCGCTGCGACCGTGTGCTCGACCTGCACGATCTCGTAGTCGGCCGTGCCGATGCCCGGGACGTTCGCAAGCACCTCTTCGATCTTCTCGCGGTTCCGGCCGGCGGCGACGAACGGGACGTTGTACTCGCGCAGGAACTCGATGATCAGCCGGGCCGAGAAGCCGCTCGCGCCATAGACGACAACCGGTCGGCGGTCGCTCATGGCTGCCCGTCCAGTCCGAGCAGGCGGATGGCGTTCTGCTTCAGGATCAAGGGTCGAACCTCCGGCCTGATATCGAGGGTCTCGAAGTCGGCGAGCCAGCGATCGGGCGTGATGAACGGGTAGTCGCTGCCGAAGAGGACGCGCTCGCGCAGGAGCGTGTTCGCGTGGTGGACGAGCTGCGGCGGGAAGTACTTCGGCGACCATCCGGACAGGTCGATGTAGACCTGCGGCTTGTGCAGCGCGATCGAGATGGCCTCGTCCTGCCACGGGAACGATGGGTGCGCGAGCACGATCTTCAGGGTGGGGAAGTCGACCGCGACGTCGTCGACGTGCATCGGGTTCGAGTACTTGAGGCGTATGCCCCCGCCGCCCGGGAGTCCCGAGCCGACGCCCGAGTGCCCGGTGTGGAAGAGCGCCGGAAGGCCGGCCTCCTCGATCACCTGGTACAGCGGGTAGGCCATCCGGTCGTTGGGGAAGAACCCCTGCACGTTCGGGTGGAACTTGAAGCCGCGGACGCCGTGCTCCGTGATCAGACGCCGCGCCTCGTCGACGCCGCGCTGCCCCTTGTGCGGGTCGATGCTCGCGAACGGGATCAGGACGTCGGAGTTTGCGCGCGCCGCCTCGGCGATCTCCTCGTTCGAGATGCGCGTCTGTCCGGTGAACGACTCGGAGTCGACCGTGAACACGACGGCCATGATCCGACGCGCGCGGTAGTAGCTCGCGAGCTCCGCGGTGGTCGGGCGTGCAGACTCGCCGCGGAAGTGGCGCACGGCGGCATCGCGCAGCTCATCGGGAAGCGAGTCGCCGCCGGCCTCGGACATCTCGACGTGGGCATGCACGTCGATCGCCACGGCGTCCTCGAGGGTGAGGCGCTCGCGCTCAGCCACGGCCGCCCTCCCGGGACGTGTCCGCCGCGATCGCGACGAACAGGTCGAGCGCCGTCGGGTCGAGGAGCGACTCCCTGCTGGCCACGACATCGGCCGGATCGCCGCGCAGGATGCGTTTGACGGGCATCTCGAGCTTCTTGCCTGTCAGGGTGCGAGGGATCGCGCGCACGGCCTGGATCGCATCGGGCACGTGGCGCGGCGAGAGTTGCGAGCGCAGGCCGCGGCCGATGCTCGCCCGCAGGTCGTCGTCGAGCTCGGCGCCGTCGGCGAGCACCACGAACAGGATCAGCTCGCCCGCGCCGCCCTCGTCGTCCTCGAGGTGGACGACGAGGCTGTCCGTGATCTCCGGCAGCTCCTCCACGACGTTGTAGAACTCGCTCGTCCCGAGGCGAACGCCGCCGCGATTGAGTGTGGCGTCCGAGCGGCCGGTGACCTCACAGCTTCCGCAGTCCGAGAACCGGATCCAGTCGCCCTGGCGCCAGATGCCGGGGAACATCTCGAAGTACGAGCCGTGGTAGAGGGAGCCGTCGGTGTCGCCCCACAGCTCGACGGGCATCGACGGCATCGGCCGCGTGATCACGAGCTCGCCCAGCTCGCCCACGATCGGTCGACCGTTCGGATCGAAGGCCTCGGCGGCAACGCCGAGGAGGCGCCCCGAGATCTCGCCCTCGTACACCGGAAGCAACATCGTGCCGCCCACGATCCCGCTGCAGACGTCGGTCCCGCCGCTGCCGTTGATCAGCAGCACGTCAGGCCCGAGCTGCTCGTAGACGAAGCGGTAGCCCTCGGCCGGGAGCGGCGAGCCGGCCACCCCGAAGACCCGGATCGAGTCGAGATCGTGGTCCCGACCGATCTGGATCCCCGCCTTCCGGCAGGCCATCAGGAACACCGGGCTCACGCCCATGAACGTCGGTCGCGTCTCCTCCGCGACCCGCCACTGCCAGCCGAAGTCCGGCCACGCGGGATCGCCGTCGAGCATCACGATCGAGGAGCGCACGACGAGCGCCGCGACGAGCGCGTTCCACATCATCCACGACGTCGTGCTGTACCAGAGCAGGCGGCCGCCCGGCTTGAGGTCCCAGCTGAACGAGTGCGCCTTGAGGTACTCGAGCAGGATGCCGCCGTGCCCGTGCACGATCGCCTTCGGGCGTCCGGTCGTCCCGGACGAGAACAGCACGAACAGCGGATGGTCGAATGCGACCGGCAGGAACGCAGATGGCGCCGGCTCGGCGAGCAGCTCGTCCCAGGAGAGCGCGTCGGGAATCTGATGCTCGCCGTAGGGGACGTCCACCACGTGCCGCAGGCTGGGAAGGGCGGCGCGGATCGCGGCCACCTCCTCGCGCCGGTCGATCGAGCGGTCGCGATAGCCGTAGCCACCGACCGCCAGGAGGACGGTCGGCTCGAGCTGTACGAGCCGGTCGATGACGCTGCGCGAGCCGAGCTCGGGAGCGCAGCTCGCGAACACTGCGCCGAGGCTCGCCGTCGCCGCGAACGCCACGAGCGTCTCGGGGATGTTCGGCATGTAGGCGACCACGCGGTCTCCGGGACCGACGCCGAGCCGCTCCAGTCCGGCGCGGGCGCGCGCCACCAGGTCGCGCAGCTCCGCATAGGTGACCTCGACCCGATCGCGCGTCTGGGAGTACGCGACGACCGCGACCTCGTCGGCGCGGTCGTCGGTGCCGATCAGGTGCTCGGCGAAGTTGAGGCGCGCGCCCGGGAACCAGGTCGCCCCCGGCATCGCATCGGATGCCAGCGCGGTCGTGTACGGGGCGTGCGCCTTGACCTCGAAGAAGTCCCAGATCGACGTCCAGAACGCGGGCAGGTCTGCGACCGACCAGCGCTGCAGGTCCTCGTACGTGGCGAACGCGAGCCCGCGCTCGCGCTCGAGCCAGGCGAGGTAGCGACCGATCTCGGTCGTCGCGCGAACGTCCGCCGGCGGCGTCCAGAGGACGCGGCCGGGAGCCTCGTCGCCGCGGCGGAGCGTCACTGGGGTGCCTGCCGATGGCCCATGC
This sequence comes from uncultured Actinomycetes bacterium, assembly GCA_963717155.1. Classification (GTDB taxonomy): domain Bacteria; phylum Actinomycetota; class Thermoleophilia; order Gaiellales; family JALYLC01. Next base: position 3,262,087 of record OY970326.1, on the reverse strand, counting down.
GCGACGAGATGTCGCGCGCCGTCCGCGTGACCGCGGGGCCGAAGCGCGCCGTCAGCTCCTCCTTCGACGCCATGGTGCGGTGCACGGCCAGGTTGAGCGCCGCGACGACCTCACCCGTGCGGGCGCGGATCGGAGATGCGATCGAGCGGAGGCCGTAGGCGAGCTCCTCGTCGTTCAGCGCCACGCCGGACGCCCGGATCCGCGCGAGCTCCTCGCGGAACGCGTCGGGGTCGGTGAACGTGTTCGGTCCGCGGGGCGCGAAGTCGGTGCGCGCGATGATCTCCTCGCGGTGCTCTTCGGGCAGGAACGCGAGGATCGCCTTGCCCATGGCCGTGCAGTAGGCCGGAAGGCGAGCGCCGACGTGCAGGTTGAGATCGATCTCGCGTTGCCCCGGGCGGCCCGAACGGCAGCGCTCGATGTACACGACGTCGTTCCCCTCGAGGATCGCGAGGTTGACGGTGTAGCCGGTCTCGTCGCTCAGCTGCTGCAGGTGCGGTGCCGAGATCTCGCGCACGTCCATCGAGTTGATCGCGGAGAAGCCGAGGTCGAGCACCTTGGGCCCGAGCCGGTAGCGCTTCGAGTCGCGATCCTGCTGAAGGTACCCGAGCTGTGCGAGCGTCGCGATGTAGCGGTGTGCCGTGCTCCGGCTCAGATCGAGGTCGCGGGAGAGCTCGCTGACCCCGATCAACGGACGGTCCGAGTTGAACGACGAGAGGATCGCGAGGCCGCGCTCGAGTGACCGCGACGTGCTTCCGCTTCTCTCCGAGGGCGGCATGCGGCCATGCTATCGATTCGTTCCACCAATTGGAACACCGTCTTGACAAACGGGCATGCTGCTGGGAGAGTCTGGCCTCGATCCGGATCTTCCACGGAACCCGCCGGCCCGGATATCCAGAGGGTTTCGTCGACACGAGGAGTTGCTCGCAGCTATGAGCTCCCAGAGCCTGGAGGAACTGCTACAGCGCGTCGGGAACCCGGTGGATCTGGTCCGTAACTCGCAGATCGGGCCCTACGTGTACCCGAGCGTTCCCAGTGAGTTCTCGAACTGGCGGGACGAGCAGCACGCATGGCGTGAGACGTGCTGTCTGTTCGATCAGTCCTACCACATGACCGACATGTACATCAAGGGCCCTGATGCGATCAGGCTGCTCTCTGACACCGGTGTCAACAGCTTCGCGACGTTCGAGGTCGACAAGGCCAAGCAGTTCGTCGCGTGCAATGCCAACGGCTACGTCATCGGCGACGCGATTCTCTTCTACCTCGACAAGGAGCTCCTCAACCTCGTCGGGCGGCCGTCGGCGCACAACTGGGTGCAGTACCACTGCGAGACCGGCGGCTACAACGCCACGGTCGAGCGCGACGAGCGCGCCGCGGTGAACCCGAACAACCGCAAGGTCTACCGCTACCAGGTGCAGGGTCCAACTGCGCTGAAGCTGCTGGAGAAGATCAACGGCGGCCCGCTGCCCGCGATCAAGTTCTTCAACATGGGTGAGATCACGATCGCGGGTCGGAAGGTGCGGGCGCTGCACCACGGCATGTCCGGCGTTCCCGGGCTCGAGCTGTTCGGGCCGTGGGAAGAGGGCGCCGAGATCAAGGCTGCGATCGTCGCGGCCGGTGAGGAGTTCGGGCTGCGACAGGTGGGCTCCCGCGTGTACGCCACCAACACCCTCGAGTCGGGGTGGATCCCGTGCCCGCTTCCGGCGATCTTCACCGGCGACGACATGCTGGCGTACCGCAACTGGCTGCCTGCGGCCGGGTACGAGGGCACGGGCTCACTCGGGGGCAGCTTCTACTCGAACAACATCGAGGACTACTACCTGACGCCGTACGACCTCGGCTATGGCACGCACGTGAAGTTCGACCACGACTTCATCGGACGCGATGCCGTCGAGCAGCACTCGCTCGACCCGAAGCGCAAGAAGGTGACGCTCGCCTGGGACGGTGACGATGTCGCCGAGGCGATCGGGACCATGTTCCACAGCGGGGACAAGGCCAAGTACATCGATCTCCCACTGTCCAACTACTCGACGTGGCCCAACGACAGGATCATGCTCGACGGCGAGATGGTCGGGGTGTCGACGTTCTCGGGCTACAGCGCAAACGAGAGCTCGATGCTCTCGCTCGCCGTGGTCGACGTCGAGCACAGCGAGCCCGGCACCGAGGTGACGCTCATCTGGGGCGAGGAGGGCGGCGGCTCGAGGAAGCCCGTGGTCGAGCGCCACGTGCAGACCGAGATCCGCGCGATCGTCTCGCCCGTCCCGTACGCCGAGGTGGTCCGCGCCTCGTACCGACCGGCCTAACCGAACATGGCCGGGCACGCCGAGCTGGTCGGCCTGTACTGGACGGTCTCCGGACCCGTCGAGGTGCACGTCGGCCGGGAGTGGAGCCTGTTCGACTGGGCCGACCGCTGCGCCGCGGCGCAGAAGGTCGGGTTCAGCGGGCTCGGGATCTGGCACGCCGACCTCGAGCACGTGCTGGAGACGCGCAGCCTGCGTGAGATGCGGCAGATCTTCGACGACAACGGGCTGCGCTACCTCGAGCTCGAGTTCCTGATGGAGTGGTTCCTCGATCCGGACGACGAGCGACGGCAGGCGGCCGATCGGAGCCGCGCGCTGCTCTTCGACGCGGCCGCCGAGTTCGACGCCCATCACATCAAGGTCGGGAACATCCCCGGCACGCCGGCCCCGATCTCGCAGCTGACCGAGCGCTTCGGCGAGCTCTGCGCCGACGCCGCGAAGCACACCGACGCGAAGATCGTGTACGAGATCATGCCCTTCGACGTCAACGTCACGGGCGTCGACGACGCGATCGCGGTCGTCGGCGGCGCCGGCGCCTCGAACGGCGGCATCGCGATCGACACCTGGCACATGTCGAAGCTCGGCATCCCGCCCGACGACCTGCGCCGCATCCCGACCGAGTACCTGTCGTGGGTCGAGCTGAGCGATGGCCAGTTCGCGAACATGGACGACCCCATCGACGAGGTCGTGAACCACCGCAACCTACCTGGCGAGGGCGAGTTCGACATCCGCGGCTACATCGCGGCGTGTCAGGATCACGGCTACCCCGGGCCCTGGGGCGTGGAGGTGCTGTCGGAGGAGTTGCGCAACAACCCGCTGGACGTGATATTCCGTCGGGCCTACGAGGCGACCGCCGCCCAATTCGGACCCCAGAGGAGCTCGACGTGAGCACACCGAACGGAGTCGAGGAGCTCGACCGCGACCGGCTGGTCTGGATCTACACGCAGATGCTGCGGATCCGCGAGTTCGAGGAGCGCGTCAAGCGCACGTTCCTCGAGCACCCGGGCGTCATCCGCGGTCACACGCATCTCGCCGACGGAGCCGAGGCCTCGATCGTCGGGTCGATCGCCACGCTGGGACCCGACGACCAGTTCCTCACGACCTACCGCTGTCACGGCTACCCGCTCGCGCGCGGGACCGATCCGAAGGCGATGATGGCCGAGATCTACGGGCGCACGGACGGCCTGTGCAAGGGCATCGGCGGCTCGATGCACCTCACCGACGTCTCCACGGGCTTCCTCGGCACCTCGGGGATCGTCGCCGCGGGGATCCCGCACGCGGCCGGAGCCGCCTGGGCGGCCCAGATTCGCAAGAAGGGGCAGGTCGTCCTGTGCTTCTTCGGCGACGGCGCCTCCAAGCAGGGCGCGTTCGCCGAGACGCTGAACATCGCCTCGCTGTGGAAGCTCCCGATCGTGTTCGTGATGGAGAACAACGGCTACAACGTCCACACGCGCACCGAGCAGGAGGACGCCAACCGCGCCCACGGCGACGAGCTCTCGGTCAAGGCCAGGGCCTACAGCATGCCCGGCGTGACGATCGACGGCCGCGATCCGGTCGCCGTCTACGAGACCGTCGGAGCGGCGGTCGCGCGCGCCCGTGCGGGCGACGGCCCGACCCTGGTCGAGTCCCAGATGTACCGCCTCTCGGCGCACGGCAACATCATCGCGCCGCCCGGCGTGCCCCTGCACTTCCCCGAGCACGAGGCGGTCGAGAAGTTCGGCGCACCCGAGGAGTACGAGGCGGCCAAGAAGGGTGACCCGGTGCCCGCCTTCCGCGGCAGGCTCGTCGCCGACGGCACGCTCACGGCCGAGGAGGCCGACAGCATCGCCGCGAGCGTCCGCGACGAGATGCAGGCTGCCGTCAGCTTCGGACTCGACAGCCCCTTCCCGGACACCAGCCAAGCCCTCGCTTTCACCTACGCCTAGGAGTGGTGTCATGGCACATGAACTGCCCTACATCGCGGCCATCGGCGAGGCGATCCACCTCGAGATGGAGCGCGACGAGCGCGTCCTGTACTTCGGCCAGAACATGGCCACCACCGAGAACGAGCCGTTCGTCGACGCCTTCGGGAAGGATCGCGTCCGCGTCACCCCGATCTCGGAGACGGCCGAGATCGGCATCGCGATCGGTGCGGCACTGTCCGGCTTCCGACCGGTGGTCGAGCTCTACATGGCCGAGTTCATGCTCGTCGCGATGGATCAGGTGCTCAACGAGGCGCCCCGCTTCCGCGCGATGAGCGGTGGCCAGGTCAAGGTTCCGATCGTGCTCAAGGCCGGCTACGGGTTCACCGCCGGCTGGGCCGGTCAGCACACCGGTACGATCAACGCGCTCTTCATGGGCGTGCCCGGACTGAAGGTGGCGGTCCCGTCGACGGCGGCCGATGCGAAGGGCCTGATGGCGAGCGCGATCCGCGACGACAACCCGGTCGTCTACCTGCACAACTACCTGCTGACCCTCGAGCATGGCGACGTGCCGGACGGCGAGTACCTCGTGCCGTTCGGACAGGCCGCGATCCGCCGCGAGGGCGGCGACGTCACGATCGTCGCGACGGGGTGGTGCGTCGACCGCGCGCTGAACGCGGCCGAGCAGCTTGCGACCGAGGGCGTTCAGGCCGAGGTGATCGACCCGCGCACGCTCGCGCCGCTGGACACGAAGACGATCCTCGAGTCCGTCGAGAAGACGGGCCGCCTCGTGGTCGTCGATCAGGCGACGCGGCATGCGTCCGCGGCGAGCGTGATCGCCGGCGAGGTCGCCGAGCACGGGTTCTCGTCGCTGAAGGCTCCGATCGTGCTGGTCACGGCGCTCGATGCGACCGTGCCCTACAGCCAGCCGCTCGAGGCCTTCGTGATGCCCGACGAGGACAAGGTCGTGGCCGCCGTACGGCAGGTGCTCGGGTTGGCGCCCGTGACCGCGTTCGTGAAGTGACCGGCAACGTTCGCCGGTTCTGGCTGGCGTCAGACGCCATCTGGCTGTGTCCTCGGTCGGGGCAAGGCTCATCATTCGCCTTGCACCCTCCCTGCGTCCTTGCCAGATGACCTCTGATCGCAAGCCAGAACCCCGCGACGTCTCCGAGGGTGACGTCGCGGCAACTCGGCGAACGTCACCGGTCACTCCACTGTCGATCGCGCCGCTCGGCGGCGAGCAGGCGCTGGCGCTGCTCGCGACGATGTGGCGGATCCGGCTGTTCGAGGAGCGGGTCGGCCTGCTCAAGCGTGGCGACGAGGTGCACGGGCTGATCCACCTCAGCGTGGGGCAGGAGGGAGTCGCCGCCGCGGTGTGCACGCAGCTGCGCGACTACGACCCCGTCTACTCCGGGCATCGGGCACACGGGCACGCGATCGCGAAGGGCGCACCGCTCGACCGCGTGATGGCCGAGCTGATGGGCCGCGACACCGGCCTGTGCCGTGGGCTCGGCGGGTCGATGCACCTGGTCGATGTCGAGCATGGGTTCATGGGAGCGACGGGCGTCGTCGGGGGCAACATCCCGATCGCGCTCGGCAGCGCGCTGGCGGCGCGGCTGCGAGGCGAGGAATCCGTTGCGGTCGTCTTCTTCGGGGACGGCGCGGTCCAGGCGGGCCACTTCAACGAGACGGTGAACCTCGCGGCGCTCTGGAAGCTGCCGCTGATCCTCGTCTGCGAGAACAACGGCTTCGCGGAGTTCACGCCGCGCTCGTCGCACACCGTCGTCGAGCGGGTCAGCGACGTGGTCGCGCCCTACGGCATCGAGCGTGACACGGTGGACGGAAACGACGTCGTCGCGGTGTGGGACGCGTTCGAGCGCTTCCTCCTCTCGGCGCGCGCGGGTCGCGGCCCGTTCCTGCTCGAGTGCCTGACCCACCGTCTGCGGGGGCACTACGAGGGCGATCCGGGCAAGTACCGCGAGGCCCTCGCCGACGCGGACTGGCAGGAGAAGGATCCGATCGTGCGGCTCCGGCGCCACGGGATCGAACAGGGCTGGTTCGAGGCCGATGTCGCGCTGTCGATCGAGTTCGCGGTGGCCGAGGCGGTCGAGCAGGCAGTGCGCTTCGGGCGCGAGAGCGCGTATCCGGATCTCGGCCTGATCGAGGACATGGTGTACGCCGATGGCTGAGATGACGTACATCAAGGCGATCACGTCGACGCTGGCGCAGGCCATGCGAGCCGACGAGCGCGTGTTCGTCCTGGGGGAGGACGTCGCCGAGGGCGGTCCGTACACCGCGACCGCCGGTCTCGCCGACGAGTTCGGAACGGCGCGGGTAATCAACACGCCGATCAGCGAGGCGGCCATCACCGGCGTGGCGATCGGCGCGGCGCAGTCCGGCATGCGCCCGGTGCTCGAGATCATGTTCATCGACTTCATCACGCTCGCGCTCGACCAGCTGGTCAACGGGGCCGCCAAGGCGCACTTCATGTCCGGCGGCCAGCTTCGCGTTCCGCTGGTGCTGCGCACCCAGGGAGGCGCGGGCTATCGCGGCGCGGCGCAGCACTCGCAGAGCCTCGAGAGCTGGCTCACGCACGTGCCGGGCCTCAAGGTCGTGATGCCGAGCCGCCCCGTCGACGCCGCGGGTCTGCTCGCGAGCGCGATCGCCGACCCGAACCCGGTCGTGTTCATCGAGAACAAGACGCTGTACTTCCGCACCGGCGAGGTGCCCGATCCGGTCATGCCGGTTCCGATCGGCGAGGCCGTGACGCTTCGCGAGGGCAGCGACGTCACGATCGTCGCGCTCTCGCGGCTGGTCCACGACGCCCTTGCGGCGGCCGACCGGCTCGCCGCCGAGGACGGGATCGAGGCCGAGGTGATCGACCCGCGCACGCTCGTTCCCCTCGATCTCGAGGCGATCGTCGAGTCGGTCAAGCGCACCGGGCGACTCGTCATCGCACACGAGGCCGTCGCCCACGGTGGCTTCGGGGCCGAGATCGCCTCGCAGGTCCAGCGGGCAGCGTTCGACTACCTCGACGCGCCGATCGAGCGCGTCGGCGCGCCGTTCGCGCCGATCCCGCTCAGCCCGCCGCTCGAGGACGCCTACCTGCCAGGCGCGAGCGACGTCGTCGGCGCCGTGCGGGCGATGTTGAACTCTCCGTCGGCCGCGGGGTAGTATCAGGTTGCCTGACACAGAAGGAGGCGCGGTGTACGACTACGTGATCGTCGGCGCGGGATCGGCAGGCTGCGTGGTCGCGGCGCGGCTCAGCGAGGATCCCGACGTCAGGGTCGCGCTGCTCGAGGCCGGCGGTCAGGACACAAAGCCGGAGATCGCCATGCCTGCGGCATTCCCGATGCTGCTCAAGTCCAGCGTCGACTGGGATCTCTACGGCGAGCCGGAGCCCGGACTCGGGGGTCGGCGCCTGTATCTCCCGCGCGGCAAGGTGGTCGGCGGATCGGGCTCGATCAACGCCATGATCTACCTCCGCGGCAACCGCGCCGACTACGACGGCTGGGCGGCCGGCGGGGCCACGGGCTGGAGCTACGACGAGGTGCTGCCCTATTTCAAGCGCTCCGAGGACAACGAGCGCGGCGAGGACGAGTACCACGGCGTGGGCGGGCCCCTCAGCGTGTCGGACAGCCGCTCGATGACCCCGTTGGTCGACACGATGCTCGAGGCGAGCGAGCTTGCGGGCCTCGACTACACCCCGGACTTCAACGGCGCGCGCCAGGATGGCGTGGGGCGCTTCCAGAGCACGCAGCGCAACGGACGGCGCCACTCGACCGCGGCCGCCTTCCTGCACCCGGCCGAGTCGCGGTCGAACCTGGAGATCGTCACCGACGCGATGGCCCTGCGCATCCTGTTCGACGGGACGCGCGCGGTGGGCGTCGAGGTCGCGCGGGACGGGAAGGTCGAGGAGATCCGCGCGGGGCGCGAGGTGATCCTCTCGGCCGGGTCGTACCAGTCGCCGGTGCTGCTGATGCTCTCGGGCATCGGGCCGGCGGAGGATCTCCAGCGCTTCGGGATGCCGGTTCGCGAGAACCTGCCGGTCGGCCACGACCTGCAGGATCACTGCATGTGCCAGCTCAACTTCGAGGTCGACGAGCAGTCGATGTTCGGGATCTTCACGCCGGAGAACTTCGAGCTCTTCGAGCGCGAGGGCCGCGGACCGCTGACCTCGGGCTACCCCGAGGCCGCGGCGTTCTTCCGCACGCGAGCGGGGCTCGAGGCCCCGGACATGCAGTTCCACTACTCCGGCTCGATGTTCTACGACGAGGGGCTCACCGCGCCGCACGACAACGGCTACTGCTTCGGCCCGGTCGTGATCAAACCGTCGAGCCGGGGGCGGGTGATGCTGCGGACGCCGATGGCGGACTCGAAGCCGCTCGTGCTGTGCAACTTCCTCACGACCGAGGATGACCGCGAGTGCATGCTCGCCGGCATGCGGAAGGCGATGGAGGTCGCCGAGCAGGAGCCGCTCGCGAAGGTGACGCGCAGGCCCTACAGCGTGCCGGCCGGCGACTCCGACGAGGAGATCATGGACTTCGTGCGGCGCGCGGCGCAGTCCGTCTACCACCCGACGTCGACCTGCGCGATCGGGTCGGTCGTCGATCCGGCCCTGAAGGTGTACGGCGTCGAGGGCCTGCGGGTCGCAGACGCGTCGGTCATGCCGACGATCACGCGCGGCAACACGAACGCGGCGACGATCATGATCGGCGAGAAGGCCGCGGCCATCATCAGAGGAGACGTTGCATGAGCACGACCGAGCAGGCGAGGGAGATGGCCGAGCCGTTCTAGGCCGCGCCGCCGGTCGACGACGGCGAAGGCGGTGGTAGCCTCGGTTGCGGATCGCCGTGACCGAGCGCACTCAGACCGGGAGTCTGCCCTCAGGGAGCCACGGCCGCGCGACGAGATTCCGCCCCGATATCGAGGGGTTCCGCGCGATCGCGGTCGGCGTCGTCGTCGCGTTTCACGCGGGTGCGCCCGCGATCGGGGGCGGTTACGTCGGCGTCGACGTCTTCTACGTGATCTCGGGGTTCCTGATCACGGGCTTGCTGGAGCGGGAGCTGCGAGCATCCGGGACGATCAAGTTCGCGCGCTTCTACGTACGGCGTGCGCTGCGATTGCTCCCGATGGCGTTGCTGGTGCTCGTCGCGATCGCGGCTGGGATGCTGATCTTCACCCCTCCCGTCTACCGGCCTGCGGTGCGGTTGGACGAGGTCTCGGCCATCTTTTACTACGCGAACTGGCAGTTCGCGCTCGAGTCGGTCAACTACCTCGGCTTCGGATCGGCCGCGAATCCGGTGCTGCACTACTGGTCGCTGTCGGTCGAGGAGCAGTTCTACCTGGTCTGGCCGCTGCTGCTGATCGCCGCGGCGCTCGTCAGGAGCCCCATCGCGGTGCCGCTGCGATTGCGGCTGGCGGTGATGCTCGGCGCGCTCGGCGCCGCGTCGCTCGCCTACTCGATCGTCCACACCCCTGCCGAGCCCGCGATTGCGTACTTCGAGACCACGACCCGGGCGTGGGAGTTCGCGGTGGGCGGGGCCGTCGCGCTCGCCTTGCCCTGGCTCGCGCGTCTGCCGCCCAGGCTCGCGCCGGTGCTCGGGGTCGGCGGCATCGCGGCAGTGCTCGGCGCGGCCCTGGCATACGGCCCGACGACCGAGTTCCCCGGCAGCGCGGCGATCGTCCCCGTCCTCGGAGCCGCGGCAGTGATCGCCGCCGGTATCGTCGCTCCCACAACCGGTGTAGGCGCGCTGCTCGGGCTCCGACCGATGCGGTACGTCGGGCGGATCTCCTACTCCTGGTACCTGTGGCACTGGCCGTGCCTCGTGTTCGCCGGCGTCGCGGGTGGCACAGCCGCCGAGGACGGCATCGGGTACGCGAAGGCGGCGCTTGCCGTCGTGGTCTCGTTCGCCCTGGCCGCGGCGAGCTACCCGCTCGTCGAGCAGCGCGCGCGCCACGCACGCTGGTTGGCGGGGAGGAACCGGCGGGTGCTGGCGGCAACCGGGGCGATGGTGGCGGTCGCGCTCGTCGCGGTCGTCGTCGCCGGTGGCCCGCTCGGGCGCTCCGGCAACCCGTTCGCGTACGTCGTCCCATCACTGGCGTCTCCGGCCACCGGGAAGCCGATGACGCCGCTCGACGCGACGGAGTCGACGCCGTACAGCGCGTTGCACGGCTGCCACGTCGGCTACAGCACCACGGCACCGCCCGCCGGTTGTGTGTTTGGCGATCGCTCGTCACGGGAGACGATCGCCCTGATCGGCGACTCCCACGCAGCCCAGTGGTACCCCGCGCTCGAACAGCTCGCGAATCACCAGCGATTGCGCCTGATCGTCTGGACCAAGAGCGGATGCCCGTTCGCAGACGGCGCTCTCATCTACCTCCCCGCGATCGGGCGCGAGTACAGCGAGTGCGTCGCGTGGCAGCGGGCCGTGCTCGCCCGCCTCAGGGCGCTTCCGCGCCCGACGCTCGTCATCGTCGGGCGCACCGCCACGTACCTTCCGCAGGTGCTGGCACCCGACGGCGACCAGGTGAGCCCTGCCCGCGCGCGGGCGATTTGGGGCGCCAACATGGCCGCCGGCGTCCAGGCGTTGCGCAGCATCGCCAAACGGGTCCTGGTGCTGCGGGATCCCCCACGGCCACCGTACGACGTCCCGGCCTGCCTCTCATGGGATCCAGACCAGCCCGCCCTCTGCGACTTCCGCCGTTCCGCCGGCGGCGTGACAGACGATGCCGAGTACGCGGCCGAGCGCTCCGCCGGCGTCCCCGCCCGCGACTACGTCAGCACGACGCCGATCGTCTGCCCCGGCCGCGTCTGCCATGTCATGGTCCGCGGCCTGATCGTCTACCGCGACGACAACCACCTGACGGCCGCGTTCGTCGCAAGCCGCTGGCACCAGTTCGTCGACGCCGTCAACCGAGCTCTGAGCCGCCGGCCCATCTAGGTGGTTGATTCCGAGGCGCCGATCGGATCGCTCAGCCGTAGCGTCGGAGGAATCTCTCGATCGTCGCGCGAGCGATCTGCGTGCCGAACCCGCTCCAGTTGACGTCGAAGCCGTGGTCGGTGGCCGGCAGCAGGTACGTGGCGTGCGCGACACCCGCCCGTGTGAGCGCCCGGTCGAGAACGCGGGCCTGATCGGTCGGGACGATCCGGTCGCTCTCGCCGAGCAGCGTGAGCGTCGGCGGCGTCGACGGACCCACGTGGCTGACCGGCGACAGGTTCCGGTAGCGCTCCGGGAACTCGCTCGGACTGCCGCCGACGTACTTCCTCAGGGCGTTGTCGATGTAGTCGCGGCTGCCGCTCGAGCGGTACAGCAGCGTCAGATCCGAGGGTCCGTAGAGGTTGACCACGGAGCGGACGGCGACAGGCGCCACGTCACAGGAGGCCGGAAGGCGAGCGTCCCCCATGGCGTACGCCGCGAGCATCGCGAGGTTGCCGCCGGCGGAGTAGCCCATCACGCTGACGCGCCCGGGGTCGAGGTGGTACTCCGCGGCGTGCCGTTCGACCCAGCCGAGCGCGCACTTCACATCGCCTACCTCGTCCTGCCAGCGAGCCGGAGGCGGGAGCTCGTACTCGACGTCGAACACCTCGTATCCGAGCCGGTTCAGCCAGCGATCCCAGTCCGAGTGACCCCCACGCGATCCTCGCGTCCACGCGCCGCCATGCACCCGGACGACGGCGGGCCGCAGCGCGCCCGTGCTCGTCCCGTTCCCGGGCCAGACGTCGAGCATGAGCCTGGTGCCGTCGGACGCGGTGGCGTACACGACGCTTCGCGCTCGATCCGGTCGGTCGGAGTCCAGCTGCAGCTCCAGCGCATCGCCGATCGAGAGCGCGACGTGATATCGCTCAGCGCGTCGCCAGACCGCGATGCCCGGCCACAGCGCCAGCCCAGCCGTGACGGCTGCGATCAGGACGAACCCGGTGGTGGCCACGGGAATCCCCCGTCTCCACGCGAGCGTTGCGAGCGCCGCCGCGGCGACCGTCGCGGACAGCAGCTGCAGCGGGAACAGGAACCCGACCCAGCCGAGCCTCCCGATCCCGTCGTAGTCGATGGGATCGAGCATGTAGAACGCCATGGTGGCCGTGGGCACCACGAGCAGCCACGCCAGCAGCGCGAGGGCCCAGCCACTCCAACCTCGCGGCCGCCATCCGGTTCCCGTCACGGGTGGTGCGTCGCGATTTCACGGCGCATGGCGAGCTGCCGCTCCGGCACGGTCATCAGCCCGTGGCCGTCCCGACGAGCGATCCGATCCCAGCCGTCACCGCCATGGCCACAACGCCCCACAGGACGACGCGGGCGGTCGCCCGGAGTTGCGGCGCGCCGCCGAGCCGAGCTCCGATGTAACCCAGGAGCGCAAGTCCGACCAGGGTGACCGCGACGCAGATGGTCACGCGCGTCGATGCCGGGCTGACGCCGATGGCCACCAACGGGAGAACCGCACCGGTGGAGAATGCGGCGGCGGACGCCCACGCGGCCTGCAGCGGTCGGGCGCGCCGCTGCTCGTCGAGCCCGAGCTCGTCTCGCGCGTGCGCAGCCAGCGCGCCACCGGTCGAGAGCGCCTCAGCAACCTGCAACGCCAGGTCGGCCGTGAGTCCTCGGCGTTCGTAGATGCTGGCGAGCTCGCGCAGCTCTCCTGCCGGGTCAGCGCTGAGCTCGTGCTCCTCGAGCCGGAGGTCAGCCGCCTCCGAGTCGCGCTGCGAGCTGACGGACACGTACTCCCCGGCGGCCATTGACAGCGCTCCCGCCACCAGCCCTGCAATCCCGGCCGTCACGATCGCCGTGCCCGAGGAGCCGGACGCAGCCACCCCGAGCACCAGACTCGCGGTCGAGACGATCCCGTCGTTGGCGCCGAGCACCGCAGCTCTGAGCCAGTTCGCCCGGTAGCTGAGGTGTGTCTCCGACCGTCCAGCGCTGCGGGCCAATCCACTACTCCGGTCGATCGTCGAGCACCGGGCAGACACGGGGCTCGACGTGGGGAGGGGAATCTTCGCACGGCTCAGCCCCAGCGGGGCTGCTCGTCCGGGTGGATCCCGAGCGAGAGCTTCCCGACGAGCTCGTGCGCGAGCAGCGTGTTGGCGGGGTGGATCAGTCCCAGGCGCGCGTCGCGGAAGAGCTGCTCCATCCGGTCGCGCTTGAAGATGCCGCCGCCGCCGGTGAGCTCGAGAGCGGTGTCGACGATGCGCCAGGCGCCCGTGACCGTGGACCGAGTGGCAGTGGATCACGTCGCGGGAGAAGGCCGAGCCGTTTCCGCACTAGCGCTCGCGCTGGGCGGGTTCACGATGCCGAGCAACCCGATGACGCCACCCGTCCCGACGAGCGCCGCGCACACGAGCATTGCCGGCGAACGCGCCACCGACGCCGGGTCGGCCGCGAACGTACCACCCGCAAGAGTCCCGGCGATCACACTCCTGCCACCGAGACGCCGATGAGACCGGCCGTCGCGCCACCGCGTCGTTGATCGCCGAGGCGATACCGGCGTCGGTGGCGTCCGCGTCGGCGAGCACGGTCTCGGAGCCGCGCGACGGTCATCGAGAGACCAGTGAGAACACGAGGAGTCCGGGCAGAGATCGCTGATGTAGGCGACGTGCTCGCCGAGGCGCGCCAGCGGCAGGATGCCCACCGCGCGACGAGCGGGCCGGCGCCGATGAACAGCCGCGCCCGAGCCGGTCTGCGAGCGCCCCGAACCGACGGAAAGGGTGAACGTCGCACGGTCACGGGCACCGTGCCAGACCAGCCGCAAGCGTTGTAGCCGGCCACTTGCTGGAGGAGATCGTGAGGAGAGAGAGGACCGAGAGACCTGCGACATCGTCAATGTCTCCAGGTTGGCCGTGGAGAGTTGCGATGGCGGACAGTCGAGCCGCAGCATCGGCTCGGGCGCGCCGCTCGTAGGCGATGAACCCGACGAGGAGGCGATGCCGCCACGAGCGGCACAGATCGTCGGCTCGCCCACCCGTAGTGCGCTCCTCGATGAGGCCGACACACTCCGCCCAGTCCGAGGCGCACAGCGCGCGCCGCGAGGTCGACCTGCCGAGCTGCTTGCGCGTGCTCGCGGACGTCGCAGACCATCAGCAGCGTGATCGCGCCAAGCGCACGTTGGCGCGGATCCAGCGCCACGGAAGCTGTCTATGACGAGCCCCCCGCGAGCGAGCCGGATGCCGCAGCGCACCCCACGCGGTCCATCGTGCCATCGCGCGCCGCGTTCCTTCGGCGAGCGCAACGTGATGCGAGCGTGCCGGTCACGGCGCTCCGGCCGCTCCCTGGGCGCGCGCGCGCGATCAGCACTCCCGTCGTCGGCGGCGCGCACGCGATCGAGATACGCCGAGCGGCGATCCCACGCGACGCGCCGCTCGCCGTAGATGTCGCCCAGGACCCCGATCAGGATCAACGAGCTGAGCGTGAGCAGGTAGCGTTCGACACCCACTGCTGCGTGGAGAGCCCGCCTCCCAGGTCTCGCTGCATCGCCGCAGCGACGCTGACGACGGAGCTGTCGATCGTCACCACCGCGTGCCCAGGATGCGGTCGCCAGCGTCATTGCCTGCCGCGATTCATTCACCTGTCCATGAACGGCATCAGCTCGGCGGCATCGACGAACGGGCGCATCATGTCCCGATCCTCGTGCTCGAGGATGTGGCAGTGGTACATGAAGCGGCCGGCGAAACCTCGAAACGGACAACGATGTCGACGACCTCGTTCGGGTTGACCCGACGGTGTCCTTGAGCCGAGCTCGTTGTCGTCGAGGGTCGTGCGGATGCCATCTTCCGGCGCGTGGCCGAGCGCACCGTCGCGCGCGTGTCGGCGGTCGTGATCCCTCCGCGGGCTGTCGACCGTCGCCGCGAGCCGGTCGAGGACCTGAACGCGTCGAGGTGGACGTGGATCGGGTGGTGTCGTCGGTGAGGTTGATGAGCCGCCAGATCTCCGCTCGCTGCGAGCATCGGGAAGAAGTGGCGTGTCCTCGAAGCGGTCGCGACCGTTCGTAGCGCGTGACGCGGTCCTCACCGTTGCGTCGCGGCTCGATCAGCGTGAGACGGGCTCGTCACTGCCTGGTCGAGTACGAGCTCGCGCATCGTCAGCATCGGCGGCGCGCCCGCCATCTCGGGCTCCCGTTCGACGAGCGCGATCGCCCGGACGAGGACACCGGTCGAGCGCGGCGCGCGTCACTCGCCGTAAGTCGGTCGCGAGCGCCGCGCCGACGCGGCGTCGGCCGCGAGTCCCTCCCCGACGCGCATCCGCATCACCTCGGGGTAGGGGAGCAGGCCATCGAGATCGGCGTGTCCGCCGTCGCGGGCTCGGCGCTTGCCGTCGAAGGGCGCCTGGCGTGTTCATGAGGTGAGCTCCGTGCCGGGCGCAAGATCCGAGAAGTCGACGAGGAGGTCTGCTCGTTCGGCGGACGCGAGCACGAGGCCGTGCGCCGGGATGCCACGGGGCGCGGAGAGGCCGCCCTCCGTGCCGATCTGGACGATCCGACCGTGATCGGGCTGGCCATCGCGCAGAGCACGAGGCGGTAGGTGCGCGCGTTCGAGCCGTTCAGCAGCGGAAGCGGTAGGTCGTCGGGCTCCACGTCGAGGATCGGCCAGACGGTGCCGTTGACCGTGGTGAACGGGCCGAAGCACTCCATCACCTCCGGGTCGGTCTTGTGGAGCAGGTCGCCCGTTAGGCGGCCGTCTGCGTCGAGTCGAAGTTGCGGTCCTGCGAGCAGGAGCGGGACCTCGTACGGCGGTCCCTCGGGGAGCTCGAGCTCTCGCTCGCGCTCGTCGCGCACGATCCACAGGCCAGCGAGGCCGGCGTAGACGCTGAAACGGTCACGCCCATCACGTGGTCGTGGTACCAGAGCATCGCGGCTCGCTGATCGTTCGGTAGGTGTCGAGCGCCGATTGGCCCGGGCGCGGTGAGGTTCTCCGTCCAGCCGTCGCTGTCGGCGTAGGTGAGGCCGCCGTGGAGGTGGACGACCGCGTAGCCGGTCAGCGCGCCGCTGCGGTGTCCATCCGCCAGCGCTGCGTCCCAGCGGGCCTGGACCGGGATGCCGTCCATCGCGCGCTCGGTGCCACGGTCACGATCACCGGCAGCCTTCCCCGTCAGTCGGTTCTCCCAACGATCTCGAGTGGCACGCCCGCGACGCACCTCGATCGTCGGACCGGGCACGGACCCGTCGTAGGTCCAGACCCGCGATGGCGGCAGATCGCGGTGGTATCGATGCTCCGCCGTCTCGGCCTAACGACAGTCCGCCCGCTCGCTGACCCCGCACGGGGGCTCGTCACACGCGTCAGCGTGCTTCAGCACGCATCTTGCTCGCGCGCGTCCGCTGCCGCGCGCACGCGCAACATGCTTGCACCAGCACGCTGCCGCGCCACCACGCTTACGCCGTGTTGCACTTACCCCCAAGCACCGCCACGCCACGCGACGCGCCAGTCGTCGCCGACGACGAAGTCCCACCAGAAGCCCCCGAACGACGCGGAGCATCTCATGCCCCCGCCTCCCGCGGGAAGGACCGCTCGCAGCGCAGTTCACGCACGAGCACGAACGATCACAAGCGCGAAAAGCGAGCACGCCGAGCATCGCGAGCTCGGCGCCGGGCCAGTCGCGCCGGCGCCCTCGGCGCCCCAGAAGCACTCCGAAGCTGGTCAGCAGCAGACCCACCGCGAACTTCATCGTGTTCTCCGGCACCCGCTCCAGGGTCTCCGCCAGGACACCCGCGTCGGCCACCACCACGAGCGCTTCCGCGCGCCGGCGCGCGAGCGCCGAGCTGCCCTGAGCGGTGCCGAAGGTGATCACGATGAAGACCACCTCCAGCCCTTCGAGCAGCACTCCCTTGAAGCGACGTGAACGAGTACCAGTCCATTCCGGCGCGGTCGCGGGCTGCGCGCGGCCTGCTCACGTCTCGCCGGTAGTCGGCTCCTCGTCGTGCAGCGCCTTGTAGCCGCTCGAGCGCAGGATCGCCTTGCGCAGCCACTGCAGCCCGAACGACCAGCAGCAGCGCACCGACCACCAGGCGCAGCATCGTCGATCGGCATCCGCTCAGCGCCGGCCCCTAGCACCGCCACCATGCACCGCCAGCACGATCACCGCCGCGCCGACGCCGATCAACGCGAGCGCCAACCCGCGCACGATGCCTACGCCAGCACGATCGTCAGCGCCTCGACCACCTCCACCGCGCTCGCCAGGAACGCGCCGGCACACCAGCGTCTTACCCTTGCTCACTAACCGATTTTTGTCTGTACCAGCGATCACCGCGCTCGCACCTCTGCGACGCTCCCCGCCCGCTCTGCACCCCTTCGCTGCGCGCCTTTCTACCGCAGCGTTATCTCTTTGCATATCTACCATCTCTTCCCATCGCTCTAAGCTCGCGCGCTCTTCCTCATCGCCCCCCCCCATTTCCTCCCTGCTCGCGCTTTCCATCTCTTCCGCACTTTGCCTGCTCCAGCAGCGCATTCTACTCCTTCATACAGCAGCTCGCGCCCTTTCACCTCTCAACAATAAATTTCTCTGCTCATTCTCTCTCCATTCTCCCTCTCCTCTCTCCCCGTCCGTGAATCACCACAGCTTGCCTTCAGCGCCTCACTCCATCCGTGACCATTCCTCAGCCCCAGCGGCTCTCGTCCGGGTCGATCCCGAGCGAGAGCTTCCCGATGAGCTCTGGCGAGCAGCGTGTTGGCGGGGTGGATCAGCCCCAGGCGGCGTCGCGGAAGAGCTGCTCCATCCGGTCGCGCTTGAAGATCCCGCCGCCGCCGGTGAGCTCGAGAGCGGTGTCGACGATGCGCCAGGCGCCCGTGACCGAGACGTGCTTGGCGGCGACGATCTTGACCGGCCAGTCGGGGCCGTGGTCGACACCGGCCGACCACTCGTCGAGCGTCCGGTCGAGCAGCGCGCCGGCCGACTCGAGCGTCATCCGCATCTCGGCGACGTGGTGCTGCACGTGCGGGTGATGGGCCATCGATCGCGTGAGCGCGATCGAGGTGCGCCGGTGAGCGCGCTCGACGGTGACGTCGTAGGCACGTCTCGCGATGCCGGTGTAGACGTTCGCGAAGCCCAGCATCCCCCACGCGAAGATCGCAAGGTGGAACGGCGTGGCGCCGGCCATGCCGGCAGGGCAGACGAGCGCCACGCGCTCGTCGGGCACGAACGCCCCGTCGAGGATCGTGTCCTGGCTCGCCGTCGCGCGCATGCCGAGCGTGTCCCAGGTCTCCTCGATGCGGTAGCCCTCCGCGTCGCGGCCCAGGAACGCGTGGACGATGCGCGGGCCGGCCGGGTCGCTCGTGTCCATCCCGTGCAGACCGAGGTACGTCCAGACGGGAGAGAGGCTGCCGAAGATCTTGCGGCCGGTGAAACGCCAGCCTCCCTCGACCCGCTCCGCCTCGTCGTCGAGAGGAACAGCGGAACGTCGTTTCCGGCCTCGCCGTGGCCGGCGGCGAAGACGTGGCCTCCGGCCGCCTCCTCGAGCAGCCAGGCGAGGCTCGTGTCGCCGGCGCGGTAGAGCTCCGCAGCGACTCCCGTCCAGTAGAGGTGCATGTTGACCGCGACCGCGGTGGCGGGGGCGACGTAGGCGAGGCGGCGCTGCAGCCGTCCCACCTGCGCGAGCGTCAGGCCCGGCCCGCCGAAGTCCGTCGGGATCGCCAGGTCGAGGTAGCCCGCGGCGCAGAGCTCCTCGAAGTCCTCCTGGAAGAAGCGGTTGGCGGCGTCGTAGCCGGGTGCGCGCTCGTCGAAGCGGGCGAGCAGCTCGTCGGTCAGGATCGCGTCGGCAGCGGTTTCGAGCGTGGTCATCGTGGCCTCATTCGGGTCAGGGAACGCGTCGTTCCGACCGTAGAGGCGCTCCGCCAGAGCTCCGTGAGCCGTGGCTGGGGTGTTCCTGAGGACCGCGCGCGACGGTCCTCAGGAAGTCCTCAGGAAGTCCCGAGGAGCGCAGGTGCGGCCCGGGCTACCGTCGGCACGAACACCGTTCCGACAACGACAGGAGACAGTGATGGTGGTGCAGATCGTTCACTTCCAGCTCGCCGGGATCAGCCCGGAGCAGTACGAGGCCGAGGCCGAGCGGATCGCCCCGAAGTTCGCGCGCCTGCCCGGGCTGATCGCGAAGGTATGGCTCGCCGATCCCGACGAGAACACCTACGGCGGCGTCTACCTCTGGACCGACCGCGACGCGGCCGAGGCCTACGCGGACGGCGAGCTGCTTGCAGCGGCCCGCCGGAACCCGGCCTTCGCCGGCTTCCGATCGTCGATCGTCGATACGCTCGCCGCTCCCACCGCGTTGACCGCGCGCGGGCTCGCCGGGCTCTCCCCGAGCAAGGCTACTGCGTAGACTTGCAAGGTGGGATCGACGCTCGGCGCCCTGCTCGACCGGCAGGCGGCTCAGCTCGTCGGGCGCGACCGCGAGCGGGCCGCCCTGCTGCGCCTCGTCCGTGACGACGTGCCGGTTGCCGTGTTCGTCCATGGCCTCGCCGGCGTGGGCAAGTCGGCGCTGCTCGCGGCGTTCGCTGCGGACGCGCGTGAGCGCGGCGCCACTGTCGTGCCCCTGGACGGGCGCACGATCGAGCCGACGGAACGAGGCTTCCTCGACGCGCTCGCTGCGAAGCTCGGCAGCGAGCCTGGCCCGCTCGCGCAGGTCGCGGCCGCGCTCGGCGCGCAGGCGACACGGACCGTGCTCGCCGATCGACCACTACGAAGCGCTCACGCTCCTCGACGACTGGATCCGCCAGGTGCTGCTCCCGAGTGTCCCCGATACCTCCCGGCTCCTTCTCGCGGGTCGCGACGAGCCGGTCTCGGCGTGGCCCTCGGCGTTGGGCGAGCTGTTCGAGCCGCTTCCGCTCGGCAACCTCCGCCGCGACGAGGCCGAGGAGCTGCTGCGCCGCGCCGGCGTCGCGCCCGCCGACGCCGCCCGCATCGACCGGATCGCTCGCGGCCACCCGCTCTCGCTGCGCCTCTCGGCCGCCGCGCTCGCGAACCGCCCCGACCTCGACCTCGAGTCGCTCGCGACCGGCGCCGTCGTCGACGAGCTGACGCGCATCTACCTCGCCGGGCTCGACCGCGAGACCCGGCGGGCGCTCGACGCCGCGTCGGTCGTCCGGAGACCCACGCGCGCGCTTCTCGCCGCCATGCTCGATGGGGACGACGCCGATCTCTCACTCGACCTGCTTCGCCGCCTGCCCTTCGTCGAGTCCGATCCGGACGGGCTCGTCCTGCACGACACGATCCGCGAGGCCGTCGCCGCCTCGCTGAAGGCGACCGACCCGGCGACGTACCGGCGATACCGGGTCGCGGCCTGGCACGTCCTGCGCCGGGAGCTGTCCGAGGCCGGCCGCAGCGACCTCTGGCGCGCGACCGCCGACGCGCTGTACATGCTCGAGCGGCCGATCCTGCGCGAGTCCTTCTTCCCGACCGGCCAGCGTACCCACCTGCTCGAACCGGCCCGTGCCGACGACGGGCCGGGGATCATGGCGATCGCGCGCCGGCACGAGCCGCGCGAGGCCGCCGGGCTGGTCGAGACCTGGTGGGAGCACGCGCCGGCCAGTTTCCGCGTCGCCCGCGGACGCGGCGGAGAGGTCGACGCGTACGTCTGCGTCTGCGACCCGGACGCACTGCCGCACCGGCTCGCAGCGGGCGATCCGGCGGCCGCACTGATCCGAGACGATCTGCGGCGCAACCCGCTCGGGCGTGAGCGGCGCGCGCTCGTGATCCGTTCGATGCTCGCCGCGGACACGGGCGAGGGGCTCTCCCCGGCACAGGCCGCCTGCTGGCTCGACATCAAGCGCGAGTACCTGGCGCTGAGGCCTGGACTGCGGCGCGTCTACACCGTCATCGCCGCGATCGAGCAGCACGGGCCGACGCTTGCGCCGCTCGGGTTCGTCCCGCTGCGCGGGGGACCCGTCGACGTCGGCGGCGTCGGCCTACCACGTGCTCGCGCTCGACCTCGGGCCCGCCTCGGTCGACGGCTGGCTCGGCAGGCTCATCGCAGGCGACCTCGAGCTCGACGACGAGGTGCTCGACGAGCGCCAGCGCCAGCTCGTGATCGACGGAGACCGCGTCGACCTCACGCCGCTGGAGTTCGACCTGCTCCGTTACCTGCTCGACCGCGAGGGCAGCGCCGTCGAGCGTCGCGCGATCCTCCGCGACGTCTGGGGCACCGACTGGACCGGTGGGAGCAACGTGATCGAGACCGTTGTCAGCGCCCTCCGACGCAAGCTCGGACGGCACGGCGCCATGATCGAGACCGTGCGCGGCGTCGGCTACCGCGCCTCGCGTCCCTGATTCCGAGCCTGGGTGGATATACCGCAGGTACGGCCTGCAGAGGGCGCGTCGGACGAGTCATGCCTCGGCGGATGGCATCGCCTCAGCGACCTCCCAGATGTTGCCAGCGGGATCGCGAAACGTCGCCGTCCGCTGTCCCCAGGCCCGGTCGATCGGGCCATTCAGAAGGCTGACGCCGCGATCCTTCAGCTCTGTGCAGGCCGCGTCGACATCGTCTACCCACATGGTGAGTTGAAAGCGGGCGGCGGTGTCCGGCCCTCCCACCGGCGCAGGAGCGATCAGGCTCACGGCCGCCGGGGCCGCCAGCAGATTGATCAAGGTGCTGCCGAAGTCGAAGATCGCGCAGCGCGGATCTTCGAAGACCAGCGGCTTGCCGAAGACGTCGCGGTAGAAGGATCTGGCGAGCTCGAGGTCCTCGACGAACAAGGTCATGCAGCCAATGGTCTTCGAAGCGGCGAACATGGCGAATCTCCTCCGGAACGAGTCTGGGTTACCGCGGCTTGCGGGAGCGGCTCAGTGGCAGGCCGAACTGTCGGAACAGCTCGAGGTCGTTCGGGAATCCGGTGAAGCCGGAGATGCGGCTGCCGCGGATCGCGAGCACCATGACCCCGTACGCGCGCCCTGTGCCGCTTCGGTCCTCATCCGCGTAGCTCACGATGGCCGGCTGTCCGTTCGCGCGAGCGTCGATCAGCTCGATCCGGTCGAGATGCCCACCCGCTGGCTTCGTTGCGAAGAAATCGCCGATCTCTTCGAGCCCGATCAGCTCCATCGCGACCGGAGGCATCGTGAGTAGGGCATCGTCGGTGATCAGCGCGACGATGCCTGGGACGTCGACCCGAGCCCATGCCTCCCGGAACATGCGAACGACACGCTCCTCCGCCACGCGGCTGGACGGGGTGTGTCTGCGCGGAGCGTCTGCGCGTCCTGCTCCCTGGCGATCGTCGTCCGGGCGCGCTGCAGCGCGCTGTTGACTGCGGGGACCGTGTCGCCGAGCAGGCCGGCTACCTCACGCGAGCGCCAGCCGAGCACATCGCGAAGGATCAGCACGGCACGTTGCTTCGGCGGCAGCAGCTGCATCGCCGCCACGACCGCCAGGCCGATCCCCTCGGCGAGTATCGCCTCGTGCTCGGGATCGTGCTCGACAGCCGAGGCTTCCTCGAGCAGGCGATCTGGATACGGCTGCAATAGAGGCCGACCGGGTCCGCGGGTAGCCGCGACGCTCGAGCATCCGTAGTGCGACGTTCGTCGCGATCCGGTAGAGCCACGCGATCAGGGGCGCGTGCGGCTCGTACGCGCCCAGTCCGCGCCACGCGTTGACGAGCGTCTCCTGCAACGCGTCGTCGGCGTCGTGCAGGGAGCCGAGCAGCCGGTAGCAATGAAGATGCAACGCTCGCTGGTGCGGTGAGACCAGTCCGCTGAACGCGGCGTCATCGCCGCGCTTCGCGGCCGCGAGCAGCGGCGACGCATCACCTCTGCTCGCGGCTCGCGGTCGCGCAGGTTTGGTCACTCGTCTCCGGGCAACTCGGGTACGGGACCTCCGAGCTTGGTCCAGGGCAACGCACTGTAGGCCTTGCCAGGGACACCGCCGAGCGCGATGAACCGGACCCCGTCGGCACCTGAGACGATCCTCCGTTCCTCGTTGGGCCCGACCCGGGCCATCAGGCCGCGCCGCAACTCGAACCGCTCCTCGCCGATGACGAGCTGGCCGATCCGTCAAGGGGGATGTAGACCTCTTCCTGCCCCGACTCGGGACTCGATCCGTCGTGCGAGTGGACGTATCCCTCCCGTGCGGGGGCAGCGTCATCACCTGCATACCCCAGGCAGTCACGCCGAGCGCAGCCCGGGCTCGGCGGGCAAGTCCGCCGTAGAAGGACTCCATCTCGTCGATCTCCACAACCGTTACGTCCGGCACGCGCGCCTCCAGAATCACGGGCCGACTGGCCCTTTACTCATTCAATACGAGCGAGGAACGAAACTCATCGCTCTCGCCCACGAAGCCGTTACAAGCCGACCGTCGTGCAGAGCCATCGGATCTCGCCCCTGATAGGCCGACGTCAGAACGCATTCAAGCCAGCTGTGGTCCGCGCCGGGTTCCGGCGCCGAGCTCAGCTACTCGCCGGTGAAGCGGAACTCGGCCTGCCAGTCGCCGTCCAGCTGGACGATCTCCCAGTAGCGCTCGGCGATGCGCTTCGGGTCGAAGGATGTGCCTGCAACGATTTGCCGGCGATCGTCAAGCTGGCCACGCGGATGCCGTCCGGTTCCAGGTCGGCCTGAAGCATCGTCGCGGCGGCACGCAGCGCGGCCTTGCCGAGCGAGACGGTGGCGAGCGCCGGAACAGGATGATCGGCGAACCGCCGACTCGCATCCAGGGAAACCCGAGTTGCGTGCCGTTGCTGTCGGCACGACCTGGCGGACGTCCTCGTACTGTACGAGCCATGTCGACCACACCCCCTGAGCCGAGTATCCCGCTCGGCGAGGACTACCGCGAGATCCGCGAGGCGATCCGCGCGATCTGCGCGGACTTTCCGGGCGAGTACTGGCGCGAGCTCGACGCGCGCGACGGCTATCCCGAGGAGTTCGTCAACGTGCTCGCCGAGCAGGGCTACCTCGCCGTCCTGATCCCCGAGGAGTTCGGCGGGTCAGGACTCGGCATGCGGGCGGCGGGCGTGATCCTCGAGGAGTGTCACGCGGCCGGCTGCTACGCCGCAGCCTGCCACGCGCAGATGTACACGATGGGGACGCTGCTCCGCCACGGGAGTCCGGAGCAGAAGGCGGCATATCTGCCACGGATCGCGAGCGGCGAGCTGCGACTGCAGGCCTTCGGTGTGACCGAGCCAACGAGCGGCACGGACACGACGAGGCTCCAGACCCGCGCCGTCCGCAACGGCGATCTCTACCTCGTATCGGGCCAGAAGGTCTGGATCTCGAGGGCGCTGCACTCCGATCTGATGCTGCTGCTGGCTCGCACGACGCCGATCGGCGACGTCGAGAAGAAGACCCAGGGCCTCTCCGTGTTCCTCGTCGACATCCACGAGGCCTGCAGGAACGGGATGGTCATCCAGCCGCTCAAGGCGATGATCAACCACTCGACGACCGAGGTGTTCATGGACGAGGTGCCCATCCCGGCCGACAGCCTGGTCGGCGAGGAGGGCAACGGGTTCCGCCAGATCATGGACGGGATGAACGCCGAGCGCATCCTCATCTCGCACGAGTCGCTCGGCGATGCGCGCTGGTTCGTGCGCACGGCCTCGAGGTACGCGAGCGAGCGGGTCGTGTTCGACCGTCCGATCGGCCAGAACCAGGCGATCCAGTTCCCCATCGCCCGCGCCTATGCCGAGGCGCAGGCGGCCGACATGATGGTGCGCAAGGCCGTCGCACTGTTCGACGCGGGGCTGCCGTGCGGCGAGGACGCGAACATCGCCAAGCTGCTCGCGTCCGAGGCCGCGTGGCACGCGGCCGAGGCCTGCATGCAGACGCACGGCGGCTACGGGTTCGCCGTCGAGTACGACGTCGAACGGCGCTGGCGTGAATCTCGCCTTCAGCAGATCGCGCCGATCTCGACGAACCTCATCCTCTCGTATCTCGGACAGCACGTGCTCGGCATGCCGCGCTCGTTCTGACAGCTCTGTCAGAGCGCGCCGATCCCGACCGCCAGCTCCGCGGACGAGCTCGGCCGAGGCGCGCAGCGCGGCGAGCTGGCTCGGTGTGAGCCGCCACTCGTGGATCTGCTCGGCGCCGGAGCGCCCGATCGTCACCGGCACGGTGACCGCGACACCCTCGAGGCCGTACTCCCCGTCGAGCACGACCGATGCGGGCCACAGCTCACCGGGGCCGTCGAGGGCCGAGACCATGCGCGCGACGCCGAGTCCCGACGTCCAGGTCGACGATCGACCCGAGTCGAGCGCGACGTGCCGCACGTAGAAGGTTCGGAGGTACTCCTCGGCGGTCGCCGCCTGCTCCCTGCGTCGGGTGGACCGGCACGCCGTCGACCTTGACACGGTCGAAGAGCGGGACGCTCGTGTCACCGTGCTCGCCCAGCACCCACGCCTCCACGCTGCCTGGAGGCTTGTCGAGGGCCATGGCGAGGCCCGTCCTCAGGCGCAGGCTGTCGTTCACGGTGTAGCCGATGATCCGGCGCCGGTCGAACCCGGTCCGCGTCTGCAGCCGCGTCACGAGCGCGTCGACGGGGTTCGTGACGACGACGAGCAGCCCGTCCCAGCCGGGAACGAGCCGCTCGGCGAGCTCGTCGACGATCGCCGCGTTCTCCTCGAGGTACTCGAGTCGGGACGTCCCGAGGGTGAGCGGCGTCGCAGAGAGCAGGACGACGACGTCCGAGTCGGCCACGTCGCTGGGATCTCCCTCGAGCACCGTGCAGCCGGGTGCCTGCTCGAGCACCTGCTGGAGGTCCATCACGTGGGACGTGAGCATGTTGGGACGGTTGTCGACGAGGACCACCTCGTGGGGCTCGCGCATCAGGGCGAGGTTGAACGCCGTGGACGCTCCGACGCCGCCCGCACCACCCAGGATCGTCACCTTCATGCCGCAGTCATGCGGGGCATGCTCTCACCCGTATCCCAAAAAATCAAATGATTTGTGTAGCCTGTGCCGGTGCCTGCGCAGACGGTCCGCGAGGCGACGTTCGACGTGTGGCGCGAGCACGGCCTCACGTCGATCTTCGCGAACCCAGGATCGACCGAGATCAGGCTGCTCGCCGACCTGCCGGGCGACTTCCGGTTCGTCCTCGGGCTGCATGAGAGCTCGGTCGTCGGCATGGCGACGGGCTGGGCGATCGGGCGCGGCGAGCCCGCGCTCGCGATCCTGCACACGACGGCCGGCCTCGGAAACGCGGTCGGCGCGCT
This sequence comes from uncultured Actinomycetes bacterium, assembly GCA_963717155.1. Taxonomy (GTDB): domain Bacteria; phylum Actinomycetota; class Thermoleophilia; order Gaiellales; family JALYLC01. Next base: position 3,235,793 of record OY970326.1, on the reverse strand, counting down.
TGCCACCGCGCGCGCCAACCGCGCCCCCCTCCTCGTCGTCGTGGGCCAGCAGGACCGGCGCCATCTCGCGACCGAGCCGTTCCTCGCGGGCAAGCTGCACGGGCTCGCGGGCGAGTATCCGGTGTGGGTCGACCAGCCCGCGCGAGCCCAGGACGTGCCGGGGGCGATGGCGCGAGCATGCCACGAGGCCGTCACGGGCAGCGGCCCGGCGCTGGTCATCGTCCCGATGGACGACTGGGCCGCCGACGCGAGCCAGGCCGACGAGCGCGCCGCCCCGCGACGGGTCGTGCGGAGTCGCGCCGTCGATGCCGACGCCGTCGCCGAGCTCGCAGGGCTCGTCTCCCGGGGCACGAGGCCGGCGCTCGTGGTCGGTGCGGGTGCCGACGATCCCGACACGTGGCAGGCGCTCGTCGCGCTGGCCGAGCGGCTCGCCTGTCCGGTCTTCCAGGAGTCCTTCAGCGCGCGCGCCGGGTTCCCGCAGGATCACCCGCGGTTCGCCGGTCATCTGCCGGCCGACCGTACGCGCCTGCGCGAGATGCTGGCGCCGTACGACGTCGTGCTCGCCATCGGGGCGCCGGTGTTCAGGCAGTACCCGTTCGTCGCCGGGCCGTTCGTCGAGGCCGGAACGCTGGTCGCGATGGTCAGCGACGACCCGGCCGAGGTGCACCGGAGCAGCGCCGATCTGGCGCTGCTGGCGCCGCCCGGGCCGGTGTGCGTCGAGCTCCTGCGCGTGCTGCGGGCGCGAGCGGGCACACCGGCGCCCGTCGCGCGGCCACCCGCCCCGCCTGCGCCTCCCGGGGACGGCGAGCCGTTGCGCGCCGCACACGTCTTCGCGGCGATCGCGGAGCGCATCCCGCACGACGCGACGGTCATCGAGGAGTCGCCGTCGAACCGGCCCGAGCTCCTCGTGCGCCTTCCGGCGCGCGAGCCTCTCGGCTCGCTGAGCCCCGCCATGGGCGGGCTCGGCTTCGCGATGCCCGCCGCGATCGGCCTGCGCATGGCGCGGCCAGATCGGCCGATCGTCGCGATCGTCGGCGACGGCTCGTCGCTGTACTCGATCCAGGCGCTCTGGAGCGCAGCGCACTACGGTGTCGGAGCCCTGTTCGTGATCCTGGCGAACGGCGGCTACGCGATCATGGACCGGCTCGCGGAGCAGGCCGGGGGCACGGCGCCCTGGCCGGGTTTCGCGGTCGACGTCGCCGGTCTCGCCCGGGCGTTCGGGTGTCCGGCGCGGACGCTGCGCGGACACGCCGAGCTGCTTGGAGACGCTCGACGAGGTGCTTCCCGGCCTCGCCGGCCGCAGCGAGCCCCTGCTGCTCGAGGTCGTGGTCGCCCCCGACGCGACGTTCGCGCCGTGACGGCGCGCTTCCAAGGGACGCGGCGCGATGCCAGCGAGCAGGTCGCGTTCGAGATCCGCCGCTATCTCTCGACGCGCGGCCTGCGACCAGGCGACCGCCTCGGCACCGAGCAGGAGCTCGCCGCCGAGTTCGGAGTCAGCCGGCCGACCCTGCGCGAGGGACTGCGCCTGCTGGCGGGCTCGCACCTGATCCGGGCCTCGCAGGGGCCCGGCGGCGGGATCTTCGTCGAGAGCACGCAGAGCGAGGGGATGCGGCGCAACGTCAGCGAGTCGATCGCGGTGATGCTCGAGACCGACAGCGTCTCGCTGGTCGAGCTGGTCGATGCTCGCGTCCACCTCGAGGTGCCGCTGGCGGGACTGGCCGCGCAGCATGCGACCGACGCGACCGCGCGGGATCTGCTCGCCGCGATCGCCGAGGCCGAGGGGAACCACCCAGCCTCGGAGGCGTTCCGGGCTGCCGACACGCGCTTCCACCGCGTGATCGCGAGCAGTGCGCGAAACGAGCTCCTGCGCGCCTTCACGAGCTGGACCCTCGACGTCCTGCAGCCGTCGCTGATCGATACGATCGGCGCCTCGATCGACGGGGAGGCGATCCTGCAACAGCACCGCGAGATCCAGCGCGCGATCAGGCTGCGCCGGTCGGCTGCCGCCGAGCGCGCCATGCGCCGCCACCTCGCATATCTCCGCGAGCTCGTCTCGCCCGGCCCGAAGGGAACACCGTGAAAGCGGCACTCATGCGCGCCTACCACCAGCCGCTCGAGTTCGTCGAGCGGCCGACGCCCGAGATCGCGCGTCCGACCGACGTGCTCGTGCGGATCGGCGGGGCCGGCGTCTGCGCGACGGACCTGCACGCGATCGAGGGGCTCATGGAGCCGGCCGGAGTGACGCTGCCTCGCGTGCTCGGCCACGAGAACGCGGGCTGGGTGGAGGAGGCCGGCGCCGGGGTGACGACCGTCGCGAAGGGCGACGCGGTGCTCGTGTTCCCGCCGCACAGCTGCGGGCTCTGCGTTCCGTGCCGGCGGGGCGTCGACATGCTCTGCGTGCACCACCAGTTCACCGGGCTGACGGTCGACGGCGGGTTCGCCGATTTCGTCCTCGTTCCCGAACGCTCGCTCGTGACCTTGCCGGCCGGCGTCGAGCCGGCCGCGGTCGCGCCCCACGCCGACGCAGGCCTCACCGCCTACCACGCCGTGCGACGGCTCAGGCATCTGGCCACACCGGGCACGACCGCTGTCGTGATCGGCGTCGGCGGCGTCGGCCACATCGCGCTGCAGCTGCTCCGCGAGCTCGGATCGGGTGCCACCATCGCCATCGATACCGACTCGCGGCGACGGGCGTTGGCGGGAGAGCTCGGAGCCGACGACGTGCTCGAAGGCCGGGAGTCGGTCGACGCGGTACGCGAGCTGACGGGTGGCCGGGGCGCCGACCTCGTGTTCGACTTCGTCGGTACCGACCAGACGCACGCCGACGCGATGGCGATGCTCGCGCGCGGCGGTACCTACTCGATCGTGGGCTTCGGCGGCATGGTCAGCGTGCCCTCGGCCGGCTTCGTCGGCAACGAGCACTCGGTACTGGGCAACCTCGTCGGCACCTGGCTCGATCTCTGGGAGGTCATGCAGCTCCACGCGGCGGGCCGCCTGGTGCTGAAGACCGAGGTGCACCCGCTGGACTCGGTCAACGAGGTGCTCGCGAAGCTCAACGACGGCGAGATCACCGGTCGCGCAGTGCTCGTCCCCGGCTGATAGAGCTTCTAGCTCTGGGTGAGGTCCGTGGCGGGCGCCGCGGTATCGATCGAGTCAGCGGCCTTCCCGCGCAGCAGGTAGGCGGAGCGCAGCAGCTCGGGCTGCTCCGTCAGCTCCTTCGCGGTCCCCTCGTAGCGGATGCGGCCACCCTCGAGCACGTACGCCTTCTTCGCCAACGCCAGCGCGACGTGCGCGAACTGCTCGATCAGCAGCACGCCGACGCCCGTCGCGGCGATCGCCTCGAGCACGGGGGCGAGGCGCTTCACGACGACCGGCGCGAGCCCGAGCGACAGCTCGTCCACGATGATCACGCGCGGGTGCGAGACGAGCGCCTGGGCGAGCACGACCATCTGCTGCTCGCCGCCCGAGAGCAGGCGGCAGGTGATCTTCCAGCGCTTCTCGAGCTCCGGGAACAGCTCCAGCGCGCGCGCGATCCCGGTCTTCGCGTCCTCCTTGGACAGCGCGTACGTGGCGACGCGGAGGTTGTCCTCGACCGTCAGCCCGGGAAGCAGGCGTCTCCCTTCGGGCACGATCGCGACGCCGGCGCCGCGCACCTGCTCGGGCCGCCGTCGCGTGAGGTCGTCGTCACCCAGCAGCACGCGGCCGCTGCCGATCCGCAGCAGCCCACCAACCGCCAGCACGAGCGACGACTTCCCCGCCCCGTTCGGGCCCAGCAGCGTCGTGATCTCGCCTGCCGGGATCTCGAGCGACACGTCGTGGAGGACGCGCCGGCCACCACGAGAGACGTTCAGGTGCTCGAAGCGCAGCTCGGGCCCGACCGGCGGTGCCTCCGCCGCGCTCACGCGAGCTCCTCGCTCGCGGCGACATCCTCCGTGCCCAGGTACGCGCGCATGACGTTCTCGTCGCGCAGCACGTCGGCGGTCGCTCCCGTCGCGATCAGCCTGCCGAAGTCGAGCACCGCGGTCGTCGTACAGCACGCCTGGACGAGGCTCATGTCGTGGTCGACGAGGATCACGAGCGCCCCGAATCGCTCGGGGATCTTCTGGATCACACCGGCCATGTGCTCGGTCTCCTCGTCCGGGAGTCCCGCGGCCGGCTCATCGAGCAGCACGACGCGCGGCGCCCCGACGACGGCCCGGGCGATCTCGACGAGGCGCCGATCGCGCGCGCCGAGCCCGCCGACCTTCACGTTCGGAGGCACCTCGAGGCCCACGTACTCGATGGCGCTGAGGACGTCCGCCTTGCGCGTCGCGCGTCCCGCTCCGGAGTGCTCGTGGATCATCGCGATGTTGTCGAACACCGAGAGCTGCTCGATCGCCATCTCGGTCTGGAACGTGCGTCGCAGCCCCCAGCGCGCGCGACGGTAGTCCACCATCTTAAGCAGGTCGTCGCCGAACGCGCGGATCGACCCAGCCGCCGGCTTGACGAAGCCGCTGAGGACGTTGAAGAACGTCGTCTTTCCCGCCCCGTTCGGCCCGATCAGGCCGCACGTGCCGCCGGGGAAGACGACGCTGACGTCGTCGATCGGCGTCACACCGGCGAATCGCACGGTCAGCCCCTCGACCTCGATCATGACGCTTCCCGCGCGCCGCCCGTCATGCGTCGGAAGAGGCGCAGTCCGAGACGTCCCAGGTTCATGATGTCCTGCGGCATCTGCACAACGATGCCACGCGGCGCGGTCAGGAGCACCTGGAGGAGGCCCAGCCCGAAGATGATCAGCAGGAAGTTCGGGTCGATGCCCCACTGGGCCTGGAAGATGAAGGGCGCGAGCTGGCTGAACGCGCCGGCGATGACGGCGCCCCACAGCGAGAAGATGCCACCGATCAGGGCCGCCGCGAGCAACGTGAGCGAGTCCTGCGTCGGGAACCCGAACGGCGTCGGCTGCCCGAGCTGCGCTGCGAGCAGGCCGCCCGCGACGCCGGTCGTGAACGACGCGAGCGCGAATGCCCACATCTTGTACTTGACGATGTTCACGCCGGCCGCGAGGGCCGCGGGCTCGCTCTCGCGGATCGATGCCCACGCGCGGCCCGGCTTCGTCGCGAAGTGCACCGCCATCAGCAGGAACATGAGCGCGCAGACGACGATCGTGTAGCGGTAGTAGGCGGTGTCGCCGCCGGCGATGCCGGGTCTGCCCACGGGCTGCAGGCCCGAGAGGTCGACCGCCGACGTGTGTCCGGTGAAGCCGTGGCCGCCGTTCGGGAAGTTGATCGTCGTCAGGACGACGTTCACGGCACCGGCTGCCATCAGCGTGATCAGCGCGAGGTAGAGGCCGCTCAGCCGCAGTGCCGGAAGCCCGATCAGCACGCCCACGGCGCACGTGATCGCGCCGGTCACGAGCAGCAGGACCGGGAACGGCATCCCCGATCGCGTACGAGAGGCGTGTCGCGGTCCAGGTGCCGATCGCGAGCAGCGCGATCTGCCCGAGCGAGATCATCCCGACCCGCCCGTACAGCGTCACGAGCCCTCCCGCGACCACCGCGTAGATCGCGACGCTCGTGAGGGTCTTGATCCAGTCCTCGCCGAGGACGGCGGGTACGACGAACAGCACGATCCCGAGGAACACGATGGTCGAGGCGCTGCGCCGTATGACGTCCCGCGCGTCGAGCGCCGAACCTGCGTTTCCGAGCAGCACCCGGGCTACCCGGTCGCCCGCGAGATCGTGACCGTGCGGTGGCGCGCGAGGTAGAGCAGCGCGACGATCGCAAGCACGAACGGCGCCGCGGTGCGGTAGGCCGTGATCGAGTTGTACGGCGTGGCGACCGCCTGCAGCAGGCCGACCGCGAGGCCGCCGGCGAACGTGACCCAGAGCGACCGCAGGCGACCGATGAGCGCCGCCGCGAGCGAGGAGATCACGAGGAAGGTGAGCGCGGTGTAGTCGAGCGTGGTGAAGAGGTCCGCGAGCATCAGGCCCGCGACGCCGCAGACGACGCCGGACCCGAGCCAGGCGGACATCTCGACCCGGCGCACGGGCACGCCGAGCGTGGCCGTGATCTCACGGTCGCTCGCGAGGGCGCGCATGGCGGTTCCGAGCTTCGTGAGACGCAGGAACGCCGTCGTGCCGATCACGAGCACGAGCGCGAACACGAGCGCGATCACCTGGGTCCAGGTCACGACGGCGCCGAAGAGCTCGAACGTCCGCGTCGACGTCGGCAGCTGGAGCACGCGCACGAACGCCCCGCCTGCCGGCGCGCGCCATGCCATCACGCCGAGCAGGATCAGGGCGAGCGCGAGCGTCCCCATCATCTTCACGAGCGGGTCCCGCCGCGCGAAGGCGGGGCCCAGGAGGATGCCGTAGACGAAGTTGACGGCCGCGCCGAACAGCGACGCAGGCCAGGTAGGCGAGCCAGTGAGGCAGGCTCGTGTGGTTGACGAGGTAGTAGGCGATCAGGGCGCCCGCGGCGCCGATTGCGCCGAACGCGAGGTTCAGCACTCCGGTGGCCTGGTACAGCACGACCACTCCCACGCCGGAGAGCGCATACACGCTCCCCAGTGCGAGCCCGAGCACGATGTACGGCTTGAGGAAGATCCAGTCCACGCCGAACACCGTGAAGGCGAAGCTAATCATCGGCACTCACGGGCGCCCTGATCGATCACGCATTGGCTACTTGTTCCCGCCGGTGTTCAGGCTGAACTGCTTCTCCCACTTGCGCGTCTGCGCGAGCTGCGGGTCGACAGCCTGGATCTGGAAGCACGGCGTCTTGCCTCCGAACACGTTCTCCGTCACGACCTCGCCGCCCTTGTACGTGACGATGATGTCCGCGTTGTTCGGGATGTGGTACTTGAGGTTCGAACCGAAGTACCACGGCTTGCAGAGCATGCTGGTCTTGACGTTCTTGAGGGCCTTCACTGCTGCGTTGTACGACGCGGCGGTGACCGCTCCCTTCACGTTCATCAGCGCCTGGGTCGCGAACTTCGCGTCCATGAAGCCCATCTGACCGAACGCCTGCGGCGAGATGCTCGGTGCGTACTTCTTCGTGATCTGCAGGTACAGGTTCTCGTCCGGCGTGCCATCGTTGATGTTGCCGAACTCCTGGTCGATGTGCATCTTGCCGTCGAACTGCGGGAACTGCTTCGCCATGAACGCGTTCGCGATCGGCGTCGACGAGCCCCACAGCACCTTGTCGACGAGGCCCTGCGAGATGGCCGCCTGCATCAGTGCCGGCGCCGAGTCGGGCGTGAAGTCGAGGATGACGCCGCCGCCGCTACCGGCTGCCTGCACGAGCTGCAGGATCGTCGAGTTCGCGTCCGTGATCGGGAGCTTGATCGGGAAGATGTGGCTCGGGATGCCCGCGGCCTTGGCGACCTTGAGCGACGCCACCGTCGGCGTACGCGGAGATCGTGTCGGGCGATGCCACGACGAGCGACTTCGCGCCGAGCTTCACGAGCGCCTGGGCGGCGCCGATGTTGCTGTAGCGCGGGCCCATGTTGGACTCGGCGAATCGGCGGAGTTCCGAAGCACTCGGCCTGGACGCCGGCGCCGATCACCGTGAAGCCCTTGGACTGGTAGTACTTCCAGTTCGTGCCGCACTCGGCGAAGCTGGTGTTGCCGACGATGCCGACGACCTTGTCGCTCTCGACGAGCTTCTTGGCGAGCGACGCCTCCTGCGTCGGGTTGAGCTGCTCGTTGTACAGGATGTACTTGATCGGGCGGCCGTTGATGCCGCCGTTGTCGTTCACGCAGTTGAAGTACGCGTGCCGCGAACTTGCCGATCGTCGTGAAGTCGACGCCCGGGATCAGCATGTCGATCCCGCCGATCTTGATCGGCTTGCCGGTCGCCTTCTTGCCCGTGCCCAGCGCCGCACACCGACTTCGTCGCGGATGCAGTACCGGAGCCCACCACGCCGGCCGCGCCGGCGCCCGACACCCACAGGGCCGACGTCAGCGCCGCAAGGCAGCCGGCCGCGCACACGACACCAAGTTTGATCTTCATCGATCTCATCAGGTCTCTACCCTCGATTTCTAGAGTCGTTTGGGACTGAACCACGCGGCGGTCGATGCAGCGAAAGGCGCACGGCCGGGGAGATCACGACCTCGTCAAACACTTCCTCCTCGCGCCGGATTCAATGCTCGTGCCCTCCTTGACGATTCGCGATGCCGCAATTGCGTGTTCCTGGTGTTAGACGGCGGTCGGTCACCGTTGTTGAGGCGGCTTCCGCACTGAAAATGGCAGCTGTCGTGCGCAGGGGAGCACGTGGTTCTCTCCGACGATTCCGATGGCGCCGGATGCCGGAGCAGTCAACCGAGGGACGTTCGCACAGCGAAAAACACGAGTACCTCGGCGACCGTACAGGGCCGCTTCCCAGTCGTCAAGACAGTGTTCCGAATAGTGGGACTAGTGGAGCCGCACGCGAAATCGGGCTCTCACCACGCTCCTGGCTCGCCCAGGAGCTGGCCTCCGTCGATCGTGATCACCGCTCCCGTGATGAAGCTCGCGGCCGGGGACGCGAGCAGCAGCGCGAGGCCCTTCAGCTCCTCCGGCTCGCCCATGCGGCCGAGCGGCACGAGCGCGGCCCACTGCCGTTCCGACTCGGGCGTCACGCCGCCGCCGATGCGCGTCTTGATGGGTCCCGGCGCGATCACGTTCACGTGGACGCCGTGGGGTGCGAGCTCGAGCGCGGCCTGGCGCGCGACGTTGACTACCGCCCCCTTGCTCGCGATGTAGCCGTAGCAGACCATCGGATCGGCGCGCAGCCCGGCGGTCGATGCCGTGATCACGATCCGACCCGACCCCTGCGGCTTCATCACCCCGGCCGCAGCGCGAAGCGTGTGGAGGACGCCGTCGAGGTTGACGCCGACGACCCGTCGCCAGACGTCGTCCGCGACGGTGTGAAGCTCCTGTCCGCCGGGGTTCGCGTAGCCCGGGACGGCCGCGATGCCCGCGTTCGCGAACACGATGTCGATGCCGCCGTAGGCTGCGACGGCGTCGTCGAACGCGGCCCGGACCGAGGCATCGTCGGTGACGTCGACCCGGGCCGTGCGGACGTCGCAGCCACGAGAGGCAAGTGCGGCGGCGACCTCGTCCAGCCGCTCGGCGTCGAGATCGGCGAGCGTGACCCTCGCGCCGCACTCGGCCAGGACCTCGGTGATCGCGCGGCCGAGCCCGCTCGCGGCGCCGGTGACGACTGCGCGGCTGCCGCGGACGTCGAAGAGTCGACCCATCACCGTGGCCGGATCGGTGCTCATCCGGCGTGCACCAGCGCCTTCATCACCTCGGCGGGGTTGTCGATCGCGAACTCGATCGCGGCCGGAGCGTCCTCGAGCGCGAACTCGTGCGAGATCAGCGGCTCGACCGCGTCGCGACGTCGTGCGACGAGCTGCACGGCCTCGGCGAAGTCGTCGCCGCTGCAGCAGCTGACGCCGAGCACGTCGAGCTCGCGAAACGGCAGCGCGCCGATGCGCAACGGCACCTCGTGGGTCGAGAGGCCGACGACGACGCACGCGCCCCGTCTGGGCGACGACGTCGAGCGCGGCGCGCATCGGCTCCTTCGCGCCCGTCGCCTCGATCACCACCTCGGGCAGCTCGCCGCCTGCCCACTCGCGCGCGCGTGCGAGGAGATCGACGTCGTGCTCGAGCAGGGCCAGGTCGGCGCCCGACGCGCGGCCGCGCTCGAGCCTGCTTGCGAGGCGGTCGGCGAGCAGCACGCTCGCACCCAGGTCGAGCGCGGCGATCGCCACGGCCTGGCCGATCGGGCCGGCGCCGAGCACGAGCACCCGCTCTCCGGCCGCCACGCGGCCGCGTCTGACCGTCCGGACGGCGATCGACATCGGCTCGATGAACGCGGTGAGGCGGGCATCGGTGTGCGTGACGGGGAAGGCCTGCGTGGCCGGAACGGAGAGGAGCTCGCGCAGCGCGCCGTCCGAGTGGATCCCGATCAGGCTGATGCGCTCGCACGCGTTGTCGCGGCCGAGCCGGCATGCGTGGCAGGTGCCGCACGCGACGACCGGCCAGACCGCGACGCGCTGGCCCGGTGCGAGCGCAGGCGGGCAGTCGGGCCCGACGTCCTCGACGATCGCCGAGAACTCGTGGCCCTGGATTCGGGGATACAGCTCGTCGTCCGGAACCGATCCCATGTTGCCGTGGAAGTAGTGGAAGTCGGAGCCGCAGAGCCCGACGGTCTCGGGGCGCAGGACGACGTGGCCGGGCTCCGCCGGGCCAGGCTCGGGGACGTCGACGACCTCCATCGTCGAGCGAGCGCGCGTGACCGCGGCGCGCATGCCTACTCGCTCCCGTGCAGGGTCGCCATCGCCATCTCTCGGTGTGCGACGTTACTACGCGCGCCGCCGGGTGGGTGCATGTCGGCGGGCCGCAAGTCTTGCAACAGCATGTCTTATAGTTGCAGCGTGGCGCGAAATCTTGCAGACGTAGCCAAGCAGGCCGGGGTGAGCGAGGCGACGGTCAGTCGCGTGCTCAACGGCAAGCCGGGCATCTCCGATGCGACCCGCGCAGCGGTGCTCACGGCACTCGACGTGATCGGCTACGAGCGCCCGACCAACCTGCGTGTGCGGCGAGCGCGCATGGTCGGGCTCGTGGTGCCCGAGCTGCAGAACCCCATCTTCCCGGCGCTTGCCGAGGTGGTCGGCGGGGCGCTCGCGCAGCGTGGGTTCAACGCCGTCCTGTGCACGCGGACGGGCAGCATGTCCGAGTCCGAGTACGTCGACATGCTGCTCGAGCGACAGGTCTCCGGCATGGTCTTCGCGGGCGGCCAGTACGCCGAGGCAGATGCGCCGCACGATCACTACCAGCGGCTACTGAAGCTGCGTCTGCCGGTCGTGCTCGTGAACGCGGCCGCCGAGCACCTGGACTTCCCGCGCGTCTCCACGGACGACGCCGTCGCCATGGAGCAGGCGTACGGGCACCTCGTCTCGCTGGGCCACGAACGGATCGGATTGATCCTCGGCCCGCCGGACCACGTGCCTTCGCGTCGCAAGCTGGCGGCGTTCGAGGCCGCCGCCGAGGCCGCCGGTCAGGCCGGGGGCGCGCACGTCGCGGAGCTCGTCGAGCGCACCATGTTCTCGCTCGAGGGCGGGCACGCAGCCGCAACCCGGCTGATCAGGCACGGCGTCACCGGCATCGTGTGCGCCAGCGACCCGATCGCACTCGGCGCGATCCGGGCGGCCCGACGCGCCGGGCTGTCCGTTCCCGCCGACGTCTCCGTCGTCGGCTACGACGACTCGGCGTTCATGAACTGCACGGACCCGCCGCTGACGACCGTCCGCCAGCCGATCGAGGCGATCGGACGCGCCGCGGTGGCGATGCTGACAGGCCAGATCGAGGGCTCGGCCGTTCAGGCCGAGGAGCTCTTCTTCGAGCCGGAGCTCGTTGCGCGCGGCTCGACTGCGGCAGCGCCCGTCCGGCCCGACGCCCGCGTCTGACCGAGCCCTCGGCGCGGCACTGGTGCGAGCACGTCGGCGTGCGCGCGATGGCCCGATCTGCGCGCCGTGGCCATTATCTTGCATCTTTTCGTCAAACTCTTGCATTCGTTAGTTAGATGTGCGATTGTCGCCGCGTGAAATCTTCCGGCCGCACGACAACTACCCCTCAAGCGACCCAGCCCGGCGCGGCGGCCCCGCCGCCGGACGACGCGCTCGCGGATGGACGCTGGTGGCGCGAGGCGATCGTGTACCAGGTGTACGTCCGGAGCTTCGCTGACGCGAACGGCGATGGAACGGGCGACCTCGCGGGAGTGCTGGCGCATCTGCCGTACCTCCGCGACCTCGGCGTCGACGCCCTCTGGTTCAACCCCTGGTACCCGTCGCCGATGGCGGACACCGGCTACGACGTCTCCGACTACCGCTCGATCGACCCGTCGTTCGGAACCCTCGCGCAGGCGGAGCAGCTCATCGCGGAGGCCCGCGCCCTCGGGATCCGCACGATCGTCGACATCGTCCCGAACCACGTCTCGGATCAGCACGAGTGGTTCCGCGCCGCGCTCGCCTCGGCGCCCGGGTCGCCGGAGCGGGAGCGCTTCTGGTTCCGGCCCGGGAGGGGAGCGGACGGCGAGCTACCGCCGAACGGCTGGCAGTCGATCTTCGGCGGCCCCGGCTGGACGCGAGTCACGGATCAGAACGGCGACCCGGGCGAGTGGTACCTGCATCTGTTCGCGCCCGAGCAACCCGACCTCAACTGGACGCATCCCGACGTGTGGTTCGAGCACGAGGACATCCTCCGGTTCTGGTTCGACCGGGGTGTGTCGGGTGTTCGGATCGACTCCGCTGCCCTGCTCGTGAAGGATCCCGAGCTCGCCGAGGAGCGTCCCGACAGCGCGCCGGGTGAGCACCCGTTCCAGGACCGCGATCAGCTGCACGAGATCTACCGCCGGTGGCGTGCGATCGCCGACGGCTATCCCGAGCCGCGCGTGCTGGTCGGCGAGGTCTGGCTTCCGGACCCTGTCCGCTTCGCGCGCTACCTGCGGCCCGACGAGCTGCACACCGCGTTCAACTTCGACTTCCTGGCGTGTCCGTGGGACCCGGGGCGGATGCGCGCGTCGATCACGTCCGCGCTCGAGGCGCACGCACCGGTCGATGCCCCGGCGACGTGGGTGCTCTCGAACCACGACGTCACCCGTCCCGTCACGCGCTACGGCCGGGCCGACTCGTCCTTCGCGTTCGAGTCGAAGCGGGCAGGAACGCCGGCCGACCTCGCCCTCGGCACACGGCGGGCGAGGGCCGCCGCGCTCCTGGCGATGGCGCTTCCGGGCTCGATGTACGTCTACCAGGGCGAGGAGCTCGGCCTGCCAGAGGTCGAGGACATCCCCCCGAGCGCCGCCAGGATCCGATGGGTCTGCGCTCCGGCGGGATCGATCCGGGTCGCGACGGCTGCCGCGTTCCGCTGCCATGGGCAGGCCAGCATCCACCGTATGGCTTCAGCGCCGACGGGGCGGACCGGCCCTGGCTCGACCAGCCTGACGACTGGGCGCGACTAACGGTCGAGGCCCAGTCCGAGTCCACGACTTCGATGCTCGCCCTCTATCGCGCGGGTCTCCGTATCCGTCGAGCGAAGCCGTGGACGGGCGACGCGACCCTCCGCTTCATCCCCTACGGCGATGAGGTCCTCGCGTTCGCGCGCGGCGATCGCTTCGTCTGCATCGTCAACTTCGGCCCGGATCCGGTTCCGCTGCCGGCCGGCGCCAGCGTCCTCATCTCCAGCAACCAGCTCATAGGAGGTGCGCTTCCGCAGGACACCACGGTCTGGCTCCGCCAGGCGAAGGGTCAGGCTCCGTCCGGGGACACGTCGACCCGATCGGATCACCGCAATGGCTAGTAAAACGCGTTCGCGCCGGGAATCGCAGACCGGTGCTCATGAAAGGGAGCGACGATGAAGTCCACCCGTACGGCCAAGATGGCCGCCGCCACTGCGGCGAGCCTGCTGGTCGCGTGCGTCAGCTCGATCTCGATTGCATCCGCGAGCTCTGCCGGGGCCGCGAAGGTCTCGATCAGCGTCGCATCGCTGATCCCGGGCAGCACCAAGGCGGCAACGCAGCAGTTCAACAACCAGGTCAAGGAGTTCGAGAAGGCCAATCCTTCGATCAACGTCAAGTCGGTGCAGTACCAGTGGACCGGCCCGACGTTCGCGGCCAAGCTGGCTGCAGGCACCCTGCCGACCGTGTTCACGGTGCCGTTCACCGATGCCCGCGCGCTCGGCCAGGCGGGACAGCTCGCCGACCTGACCAAGCAGGTCAAGGCGCTGCCGTACTTCAAGAAGTACAACCCGGCTGTGATCGCCGAGGGAACGACGTCGAACGGCAAGATCGTGGCCGTCCCGACCGCGGCGTACGCACAGGCGCTCCACTACAACCGCGCGCTCTTCTCCCAGGCCGGGCTCGACCCGAACAAGCCGCCGACGACCTGGGCCCAGGTGGCAGCCGATGCCAAGCAGATCACCGCGAAGACCGGCAAGGCCGGCTACGCCGAGATGGGCAAGGACGACAACACCGCCGGCTGGATCCTGACGACCATCGTGTACTCGCTCGGCGGGCGGATGGAGACCGGAAGCGGTACGAAGGCGACCGCCACCCTCGACAACCCGCAGACCGTCGCGGCACTCGACATGCTGCAGCAGATGCGCTGGACCGACAACTCGATGGGCTCCAACTTCGACTACGGCTGGAGTGACATCAACCAGGCATTCGCCGCGGGCAACGTCGGCATGTACATCTCCGGCTCCGACGTGTTCACGAACCTGGTGCAGGCGAGCAACATCGATCCGAACATCTATGGCGTCACGACGATCCCGCTCGCGGCCAGCAACCCGAAGGCCGGCGTCCTCGGCGGCGGTACGCTTGCGGCGGTCCGCCCGAACATCAGCGCCGACCAGCAGGCGGCGGCGGTGAAGTGGATCGACTTCTACTACGAGCAGCCGCTGATCAACAAGCAGCAGGCCATCCGCAACGCGAAGACGCTGGTTGCGTCGAAGCAGCCGGTCGGCGTCCCGGCGCTGCCGGTCTTCAACCAGGCGCAGTACAACCTCTCCAACAACGTCTGGATCAAGCCGTTCATCAACGTGCCTCAGGCTCAGATGAAGCCGTTCACGAACGGGATCTTCGAGCAGCACCTGATCCCCGAGCCCGAGGCGTCGACGCAGAGCGTCTACCACTCGCTGGACTCGGTCGTGGAGGCGGTGCTCACGACGCAGAACGCCAACATCCCGCAGCTGCTCCAGGCTGCCAACAGCACCGCTCAGGGTCTGATCTCGCAAGGCAAGTAGGTGTACCGACCTCGCAGGGCGGCTGGGAGTCAGATCATCGACGCCCGGCCGCCCGCGCGAACCGGCTCGCACGCGGGCAGGACGGCGAGCGATGATGCGGAACGCATGCGCATGAGCGCACGTGAACCGGTGCGGGTGAGGCGCCGCGCGCGGCGCACGCCTGTCACGTGGGTGCGGGGCGGCGGCCTCACGACGCTCGTGTTCCTGCTGCCGATGCTGTTCATCTTCGGGGCCTTCTCGTGGTACCCGATCGTCCGCACCGTGATCATGTCGCTGCAGCACACGAACCTGGTGCAGCCCCCGACCTGGGTGGGCCTCGACAACTTCCGCACGGTGCTGAACGATCCGCTGTTGCCGAAGGCCGTCAGGAACACCGCGGAGTTCGCGCTGCTCGCGTTGATCTTCGGCTATCCGGTCCCGCTCGTCGCCGCCGTCCTGATGAGCGAGGCGCGGCGCTTCCGCGGCGCGTACAGCGCGCTCGCCTACCTGCCGGTCGTGATTCCGCCGGTGGTCGCAGTGCTCCTGTGGAAGACCTTCTACGACGCAAGCCCGACGGGCGTGTTCAACACGATCCTCGGGTGGGTCCACCTCGGACCGTATCCCTGGCTGCAGTCGCCGAGCAGCGCGCTTCCCTCGCTCGTGCTCGAGTCGACGTGGGCCAACGCGGGGGCCACCATCATCATCTACCTCGCGGCGCTGACGGGCGTCAACCGCGAGCTGTACGAGGCCGCCTCGGTCGACGGCGCATCCCTCTGGCGCAAGGTCTGGCACATCACGATGCCGCAGCTTCGCGGCGTGCTGCTGCTGACGATGATCCTGCAGATCATCGGTACCGCCCAGGTCTTCCTCGAGCCGTACCTCTTCACGTCTGGCGGACCGGTCAACTCGACCCTGACCGTCCTGCTCCTCATCTACGACTACGCGTTCGGCAACTCGCTCGGCGGCGACTACGGCAGCGCGACGGCGCTCAGCCTGATGCTGGCGGCGTTCCTCGCGGTGCTGTCGCTCGTCTACCTGCGGGCCACCCGCTCGTGGAGCACGACATGAGGTCGCGCGGGAAGCGACGGGACGGGACCGGCAACTCGGCCGAGCATGCCCTGCTCACGCCGTCCGACTGGCGCCGCCCGACGGTCAGGTGGGGTGTTGGAACCGCCCATGCGCTCCTGTTCGTCCTGCTCGTCATCGTCGGGCTCGGTCCGCTGGTCTGGCTCGCGAAGTCGGCGATCACACCGACGCCGGACACGATCACCCACCCGATGGCGCTGTTCCCCCACGGCGCGGCCTGGAGCAACCTGCGCGAGGCATGGACGGGCGTCCAGGTGAGCCGCTACTTCTGGAACACCGTCGTGCTCGCGATCGGCTCCTGGGCGTCGCAGATCGTCGTGGCGACCACGGCAGGATTCGCGCTGTCGGTGCTGCGGCCGAAGTACGGCCGCGTCCTCATGGGCCTCGTGCTGACGACGCTCTTCGTCCCCGTCGTCGTGCTGCTCGTGCCGCTGTACATCGAGATCGTGCATCCGCCGCTGATCCACCACTCGTTCATCGACAGCTACTGGGCGATCTGGCTGCCCGCGGGTGCGAGCGCCTTCAACGTCGTGATCGTGAAGCGGTTCTTCGACAACCTGCCGCGCGAGATCTTCGAGGCCGCGCGGGTCGACGGGGCCGGCGGGTTCCGGCTGTTCGCCTCGATCGTGCTGCCGATGTCGCGTCCGATCCTCGGTGTCGTCTCCGTGTTCGCGATCCTCGCGTCGTGGAAGGACTTCCTCTGGCCGCTCCTGGTGCTCACGAACCCGGACGAGCAGCCGCTGTCCGTGCGCCTGCCGACGATCCAGGCGCAGACGGAGCTCGGCGTGTTCCTTGCCGCGCTGTTCATCGCCTCGCTGGTGCCGATCATCGGGTTCCTGATCTTCCAGCGCTCGTTCCTGCGCGGAGGAGGGCTGGGCGGCGCGCTCAAGGGCTGAGATCGCTTGGGGCCCACCCCGCTCGTGCATTGTGCGGCGCGAAGGACACCATCTCAGGAGCCGCGACATGCCCGACGATCCCGTCTTCCTCATCACCGGTGCCAGCTCGGGCATCGGAACCGCGACAGCGCGGCAGGCCGCCCGGGCGGGCTACCGCCTCGTGCTCGCCGCACGGAGCGCTGACAGGCTGGAGGCGCTCGCGGCCGAGCTCGGTGGCGACGAGCGCGCGATCGCGGTCCCGACCGACGTGACGCGCTGGGAGGACAACGAGGCGCTCGTCGCCACTGCGCTCGCTCGCTTCGGCCGGCTGGACGTCGCGTACGCCAACGCGGGGTTCGGCGCCTCGCGAGGCTGGTTGAACGACACGCCGGAGCACTGGCGGGCAATGGTGCTGACGAACGTGCTCGGCGCCGCCTACACCGTACGGGCCGCGATTCCGCCCCTCAAGGAGTCGGTCGGCCACGTGCTGCTGACCGGCTCGGTGGCCGGACGTCGTGCGGTTCCCGGGAGCCTCTACTCGGCGACGAAGTGGGCGGTGACCGCGATGGGCGAGTCGATCCGCGCCGACCTGAATGGCACGGGTGTGCGCACGACCCTGATCGAGCCCGGCGGAGTCGACACGCCGTTCTTCGACAGTCCCGCGGAGGGCAGGCTGCAGCCAGACGACATCGCGCGAGCGGTGATGTTCGCCGTGTCCCAACCGCGTCACGTCGATGTCAACTCGATCCTCGTCCGCCCCACGACACAGGATCAGTGACCCGATGTGACGGCCACCACAACGCGCCGGAAACGAGCTTGTGGGCTGCATTTTCACTAGTTACACTCGCCGCACCTGGCGTGGCAGTCGAGCACCGACCTCACCGACACGCTCTTCCGTACACAGCAGAGGCTGAGAGGGGAAGAAGATGGAGAGGGTCAATCGCCAACGGTTCCTGAAGAGGGCCGGGGCGGCAACTGGCGCTGCCGCGTTCGTCGGAGTGCCGGGGATCGGGAAGGCCGTGACGGACGACGATTCCGCAACGGTCGTCGCGAAGCCGGGCCCGGTCACCAAGGAGCCGGTGCTCGTCTACGTACGTGACGCCGCACGCGGCGAGGTGACGGTCCTGCACGGTACGCGCGAGATGACGTACCGCGACCGAGCCCTGGTGCGACGCCTGCTCAAGGCAGCCAGGGCGACCGCCGAGAGCGCCGCGTGGGAGGTGAAGTAGGTGTCGTCCCATCGCGAAGCGCCGGAGATCAGCAAGGACCCGGTCGCCGACAACACCGACGTGTACGCGTTCGTCAGTCCAGACGCGCCCGACACCGTCACCATCATCACGAACTACATCCCGCTCGAGAACCCCGCGGGCGGCCCGAACTTCTTCGAGTTCGGCGACGACGTCCTGTACTCGATCTACATCGACAACGATGGCGACGCGAGGCCCGACATCGTCTACCAGTTCGAGTTCAACACACAGCTGCGGAACCCGAACACCTTCCTGTACAACACGGGACCGATCGGCTCGCTCGACGATCCGAACTGGAACAAGCGCCAGTTCTACGATGTCACACGGGTCAACAAGTACGCCCCGCCCAGAGTGATCGGCAGCAATCTGCCGTCGCCGCCATGCAACATCGGGCCCCGCTCGACACCGAGCTATCCGGCGCTGGCCCAGGCCGCGGTGCACGCGCTGCCGACGGGCGAGACGGTGTTCGCCGGACAGCGGAACGACGCGTTCTTCGTCGACCTCGGCGCGATCTTCGACCTCGCCGACCTGCGTCCGTTCCAGAACCTGCACCTGATCCCGTCGGCCGCAGCGGTGAGCGTCGACCCGCTCGCACAGCTGAACGTGCACACGATCGCGATCCAGATCCCGATCGCGCAGCTGACGAGGGACGGGAAGGTGCCGACCGACGCGACGAAGTCGAAGTCGGTGCTCGGCATCTGGGGTGGCGCGAGCCGCCAGTCCGCCCGGCTGCTCAACGGCTTCCACGAGTCCGAGTTCGGGCATCGCCGGCATCAACACAACGGCAAGCGCCAGGTCGGCCCGTGGACGCAGGTCTCGCGGCTCGGTAACCCGCTGTTCAACGAGGTCGTCGTTCCGCTCGGCAAGAAGGACCTGTGGAACTCGACCCAGCCGAGCCTCGACGCCCAGTTCGCGCAGTACGTGAAGCAGCCCGAGCTCGCACGGCTCCTGCCCGTGCTGTACCCGGGCGTGTTCCCGAACCTGGCAGGTCTGACCGCCGACCGCGCCGACCTCGTCGCGATCCTGCTGACGGGGATCCCGTCGGGCGTCGTTCCGGGCTTCCAGAACTTCACCGGCAACACGCTCGCCGACATGCTGCGGCTGAACGTGGCGGTCCCGCCGGCGTCGTCGCCGAACCCGCTGGGATTGATCGGCGGGGACGTCGCGGGCTACCCGAACGGGCGCCGCGTGACGGACGACGTCGTGACGATCGAGCTTCGCGCGATCGCCGGCGCGACGTACCCGCTCGTCAACCCGTCCTACACGCCCGACGGCGCGGCATCGCTCATCACGGAAGGCCTGACCCCGGCGGCGAGCCGCTTCCAGTCGACCTTCCCGTACCTCGGCGTGCCGCACGACGGCTTCTCGACGCCGAGCAGCTGACCGATTCAACCGACGGCCCGGCGACGCTGTCGCCGGGCCGTCGATCGTGCTTCCGGAGGCATCTGATGGGCGAAGGACATCACCACCACGGTCACGAGCACCACGACCACGACCACGACGCACCACGAGCGGTACGCGGACCGGACGCACCCGGAGTTCGTCGTGCTGGAGATCGGCGGCGAGCTCGGCGCGCTGATCATCTACACGGACGCCGAGATGCACGGTCGCGAGATCGAGATCTCGCCCGCGGGCGACGACGCGAAGCGCAGCCACAAGGACGTGCTCGAGCGTTCGCTCGGCGACTCGCCTGCGTTCTCGGCCGTGTTCGACCAGATCCCCGACGGCAGCTACACGCTGTGGGTCGACGACGTGGCGCGGGCGCGCGACGTCCGTGTGGTCGGCGGAGAGGTCGGCGAGCTCGACTGGCGCGGCGATGCCGCGCTGCGCGAGACGGCTTCGGCGCACGTCGCCTGAGCCCTTGCAGGGCCCGGGCCGCGTTGCGGGGCCCTTGCCGGATCGGTAGGCTCGCCCAGAGTCGCTCGAGATGGGGGTCTCTGCGTGCCCGAGGACGTGACAGCTCCGACCACCGGCGATGTCGCGGAGCTCAGCGACGAGGATGTCGGCAACCTCGCCGAGACGTGTGCGGTCGCGCTCGTCGAGGACGGGATGATGATCCCGTTCCTGGGCGCCGCCGCCAACCTGGTCGCCCCGCTCGGCTCACCGCTGCCGCCGTGGGACGAGAAGGCGCTTCCCATCGGCTCGCAGCTGTCGAGCTACCTCGCCCGGCAGCCCGTCAGCGCGAAGAAGTACCCGGGCGCAGACACGAGCGACCTGCTCCGCGTGGCGCAGTGGATCGTGCGCGAGGGCGGCGTCGAGACGCTGTACGGCCGACTCCTGCGGGTGTTCAACCGCGAGGCCTGGGAGCCGACGCCGCTGCACCGGTTGCTGGCGCGTGTGGCGGCGATCGATCCCCCGCCCGCAAGCCCCCGCGGGCGGAAGCCGCAGCCGCTCATCGTGCTCACGACGAACTACGACGATCTCGTCGAGCGCGCGTTCCGGCGTCAGGGCGTCGCCCACGACGTCATCTGGTACTGGATCGGCAGGGAGCAGGAGATCTCGCGCGGCATCCACGTCGGTCCGGACGGGAGGGTCAAGTCCTCACGGACGCCGGCGAAGGACCTGCTACGGAGGATCGAGCGACCCGTGGTGGTCAAGATCCACGGGAGCATCGAGACGGACGGCGGCCCGAACACGAGCTTCGTCGTGACCGAGGACGACTACATCGACTACCTCGCCGGGCCGGGAATCGAGTCGTTCCTGCCCGTCTCGATCCGCACGCGTATCGAGAACGACCAGCTGCTGTTCCTCGGCTACAGCCTGGCCGACTGGAACCTCCGCGTGCTGCTCTGGCGACTGTGGCGGCAGAAGCGGAACGACTGGAAGCACTTCGCGATCCAGCACCCGCTCGATGCCGTGACCGAGTTGGCCTGGCGAGGCAGGGACGTCACCCTGTACCACGTCGAGCTGGGCCGCTTCACGCGGGCGCTCGAGCAGGCGCTCGACGCGAAGGCGAACGTGCCGAAGGCGCGATGAGCAGCACGGAGGCAGCCGGCGTTCCACGCGGCGCTGTGCGCGAGCCGGCGGGAAACCCCTATCACGAGCCGCTGCAGCCGTTCAGGGAGGCGGACGCCGCGTCGTTCGTCGGGCGGGACGACCTCAGCGAGCTGCTCGTCGCCTACCTCGAGTCGACCGCGGTCACCGTCGTGTACGGCCCGAGCGGCGTCGGCAAGACGTCTGTGCTCCGGGCCGGTGTCGCCGCCCGGCTGCGTGAGATCTCGCGCGACAGTGCGCGGCGTCGCGAGAACGGCCTCCCGGCAGAGATCGTGGTGGTCGTCTCCAGCTGGCGCGACGATCCGTCGCTGACGATCGTCGACGCCCTGAACGCGGCCCTCGCCGATGCGGCGGATCCCGAACGTGGAGCGGATCCCCGCGAGCACCGGCTCGAGAGCCCCGAGCAGGTTCGCGACCTCGCCGATGCCATCGAGTCGTGGCTCCGGAAGCTCCAGTGCAAGCTGTATCTGATCCTCGATCAGTTCGAGTCGTACTTCGACCGGGATCACGGCTCGGATGCGTTCGCCGACGCGCTCGGCGTCCTCGTCCACCGGCGTGACGCGAGCGTCGACCTGATGATCTCGATCCGGCAGGACTCGCTGTCGCTGCTCGATCGCTGGACGGGGCGCGTCGTCGGCCTGTTCGAGAGCTGCGTCGAGGTCGGGCACCTCGATCGCGAGGCGGCCGTCGAGGCGATCCAGCGCCCGCTCGCGCAGCATGGTGGAGCGCACGCGCAGCCCGTCCCCGAGGACGTCGTCGAGCAGATCCTCGCAGCCAGCGTCGTCGACAAGCAGATGCTCCGCGACGACTTCCCGGCCGCCGAGCAGCACTATCGCGCCGCGATCCTCGAGCTCGTCCTCTATCGCCTCTACGAGGACGCGGTCAGGGCCGGAGCTCCGACCCTGCAGGCCAGCAAGCCGCTGACGGACAGGATCCTGAGCGATCACGTGGCCGCGGGTCTGCGGGCGGTGCCGTTCCGCGACCGCAGTCGGGCGGTGCGAATCCTGCGCGTGCTTGCGCGCCGGTCCTCCGGCAAGATCATCATGACGGCCGACGAGATCCTCGCGGACATGGGATCCGATCGCGCTCCCGTGCACCGGCCCCGCGAGCGACGGCGCGTCGCGGAAACGCTCGAGCAGTTGACGCGAGCCCGGCTCCTCGAGGCCGGTGGGGGTGACAGGCCGGGGGAGCGGACGTACCAGGTGATGCACGACCTCCTGCTCGAGCCGATGCGCGTGCTCGCCCTCGAGCAGCAGGCGCGTCAGCGCGTCTTCCGGTTGCTCGCCTGGGGCGTCGCTGCCGTCGTCCTCGCGGTCGTCGTCGTCGCCGTCGTCCTCCACGAGCGATCCGTGAACGCTCGCGCCACGGCGAACGCCGTGAACCTCGAGGCCGACATCGCGACCGGCAAGCTCGCGACCGACCCCGTGCTCGCGCTCCAGCTCGCGCTCGACGCCGCCGGCCGCTCGACGACGCCGGCCTCGACCACCGCGCTCCGCCAGACGATCGGCGCCGGTGGACTTCGCCGCATCTATCGCGTGCCGCACGCGCTCGGATCGCGCGTCGGCTCGCAACGTGCCGTCTTCTCGCCCAACGGCGACTATGCGGCGGTTGCCGACGATGGCTCCGTCACGCTGTTCCGGCCAGGTCGCGGGCCGCAGCGCCTGACGACGGGGTTCCTCCGCAACGCACGCACGATCGCGTTCGACCGGACCGGCGCGTTGCTCGCAGCGGGAGGCCTGAACGGAGCGCGGGTGTGGACGACGGCGACGGGCGCGCCGCTCGGACCGCTGATCGATGGCACCGAGCAGGTGAACTCGGTCGCGTTCGATCCGCGCGGCGAGCTCGTCGCGCTCGCCGGGAACGGCGGCGATCTCGGGCTGTGGCGCCGGAGCACCAGGACGACCCTCCGCGTCCACGCGGGCGCGAACGTCAGCAAGGTCGTGTTCAGCCCCGATGGCGCCCACATCGCAGTCGTCGACGGCCCGGGAGTGGTGGACGTGTTCGACCGCGGCGGCGCGCGGGTGTGGCACATGCCCGGAGCGCCGCTGCCCCGCGGCGCGAAGGTGCAGATCGCCTTCCTCCCCGACGGGAGGCTCGTCACGGCGCTCCCGACCGGTGTCACGCGCGTGTGGCGCGTCGGTTCGACCGCACCTGCGCTCGAGCTCCGCTCGACGGCGAGTGGCGGGACCCAGCCTGCCTCCGTCGCGGTCTCACCACGCGGCACGCGCATCGCCGTCGGTCGCGGAGACGTCGTCCGGATGTACCGAACCCGGGACGGCGTCCTCGACGGCGAGCTGATCGGTCACCTCGACGACATCTCGGGCGTCGCGTTCTCGTCGGACGGAGGCGAGCTGCTGACGGCGAGCCACGACGACACGGCGCGGGTCTGGGACGTGACGACCGATCGCACCGTCGCAGTCCTCACCGGTGACACCGACGATGTCAACAGCGCGGCGTTCAACGCCGACGGGCGGCTGGCGGTGACGGCGAGCAGCGATGGCGAGGTGCGCCTGTGGGCGCTCCCGATCGCCGAGCGCACGTACCTTCGCGACAGTGGCGTCGCGCGCAGCGTGAGCGTGGCCGACACCGGCGCGCTCGTTGCGACGTGGGACACCGGTGTCGCGGTGGCGTGGTCGCGCGGGTTCCGGCGGACGGCCTCGCTGCCGCGCGTCCAGACAGGTGACACGGCGAGCACCGCGACGATCTCGAACGACGGGACGCTCGTCGCGGTCGGCTCCGACCTCGGCGAGGTCCGGCTGTGGCGGCCCTTCGCCCCGGGCGGCTCGCGCGTGTGGAGGCTGCAGCTCGGGACCGGGAACGTGACCTCGGTCTCCTTCAGCCGCGACCGCCGGCTGCTTGCCGTCGGAACGGAGGATCCGAGCACGCTGGCCGGCGCGGCGGCGGTGTGGGACGTCGCGGCCTGCGCGCGCGCGGCGGCGACGGTGGGCTGCGCCCGCCGCCTTGCGACGCTCGAGCCGAGCTCGGGTGTCAAGGACGTGTCGTTCAGTCCCGACGGCCGGTACCTCGTGACCGCGAACGTGCAGACGGGCGAACACCGCGGCCAGGCCGACGTCTTCGCAGCGCGCAGCGGCAGGCTCGTCGCGCGGCTGCTGCACCGCGACGAGGTCGAGAGCGCATCGTTCAGCAGCGACGGAGAGCGGATCGTCACCGCGAGCTACGACACGACGGCCAGGGTGTGGCAATGGCCGAGCCACTCGCCCCGGCCGCAGCCGCTCGTCACGCTCGATCGCTGCGCGCTCTTCCCCGGCTGCGATCGGCTTCGCAGTGCGAGCTTTCCGCCGACGGGCCACGACCTCGTCGTCACGGCGAGCTTCGATCGCACCGCCGTCGTCTGGGACGCCGACACCGGCCGCATCGAGACGGTGCTCGACGGGAACGCCTCCACCGTCACCTCCGCGCACTTCTCGGATGGTGCCCGGTACGTCCTCACCGCATCGAGCGATGGGACGGCACGGCTCTGGGACACGCAGACCGGGGTGCAGCTTCAGGCGTACGACCATCCCGCGCGCCTCACCCGGGCGATCTTCGGCCCGCACGATCGCTGGATCGCCACGGCGTCCGCCGACGGCGCGGTACGCATCTGGCCGGTGGCTCCGCCGACCGACCAGGCGGGCGCCCTGCGCCGCCAGGCACTGCTGCGCCTCGCACAGCTCGGCGTGAAGCCGCTCTCGCCGGAGCAGCGGAGCGTCCTCCTTCCGTCCGCGTGAGGAATACCATGCTCGCGGGCCTCCAGTAGAAACGAGGATCGCCATGCCAATCAAGCTCCACCGCTGCTCGAACTCGTGGGTGAAGGTCGACGGGCATCCCTGCTGGCGCGTGCAGAAGGCACTCGACGCCTCGGGTATCGAGTACGAGATCGTGAAGGGGCCGTTCCGCAAGGGCAGTCGCGACCAGCTCGAGCAGTTGAGCGGACAGCGCCAGTACCCGGTGATCGAGTTCGAGGATGGCTCGGTGTACCGCGAGAACTCGAAGGACATGGCAGCGACGATCGCGGCAGGCGCGCTCGACTCGAAGCGCGGCGGCTCGTCGGCCTAGGGCCGGGCGGCGAGCCCCTTCTCGCGGAGCTCGGCGATCGCTGCGGCGGACTTCCCGAGCTCGAGGTCCATGCCGCGGAGCACCTCTGCGGATTTCGTGAACTGGATCTCGTCGTACTGCACGATCTCGACCCGGTTGCCGTCGGGGTCGAGGAAGTCGAGCCGGCGACCGGGGAGGATCTCCGCTCCGATGCCCGCGAGCGCGCGTCGCGTCGCCTCCTTGTCGTCGACGACGAGCCCGAAGTGCCTGGCGCCATCCGGATCGTGTGCGCGGCCCTTCATCAGCGCGAGGAACTGGTCGCCGATGTCGACGAACGCCGCGTTGCCGGAGCGCCCGCGGAAGCGGAGCTCGAACAGCTTCCCGTAGAACGTGAGCGAGCGCTCGACGTCCTCCACCTCGAGCGCGACGTGGTTGATTCCGACAAGACGTGGGGTCATCGCGGCTCCTTACGGCAGGACGAGGTGGATGTCGCCGAACTCATGCCACAGGTAGCCGCGCTCTGCCGCGGCGCGGTACGACCGATCGAGCAGCTCCGGGCCGGCTGCCGCCTCGAGCATCAGCAGGTGCGAGGCCTCGGGCTCGTGCCAGCCGGTGAGCAGCCCGTCGACCGCGCGCAGGCCTCTCTCGGGCGTGACGACGAGCGCCGTCTGACCCGAGCCCTCGCTCACCGTGCCGTCCGGGGCGGCGACGCTCTCGAGCGCACGGACGACCGTGGTGCCCACGGCGATCACGCGACCGCCCCACGCGTGGACGGCGTTCACGAGGCGCGCGGTCGTCTCGGGCACGTGGTAGCGCTCGGGGAAGGGCGGCTCGCCCAGCTCGGGCGACGAGACGCCCGTGTGCAGCGTCACTGGAGCGACGAGGATCCCGCGGGCAACGAGCGCGGTCACGAGCCCGGTCGTGAACGGTCGCCCCGCACTGGGCATCTCGGCGCTGCCGGGCTCGACCGCGAACACGGTCTGGTACGCGTCGATCGGCCAGCGCTCGGGCACGTAGCCGTAGCGGATCGGGTGGCCGTGCAGTTCCAGGTAGTCGGCGAGGCTCGGGCCGATCGAGAGTCGGGCGACGCTGAGCCGGTCGCTGCCGGCGTAGCGCGCGAGCAGCTCGGCGCGGGCACCTCCCGGCAGGTCGAGGCAGGCTCCGATGGGTGGTCGGCGGAGGGGTTCGCCGGTCTCGGTTCGCAGCTCGACCACCCAGCTCCCGGCGTCGAACGGCGTCGACAGGCGGAGCTCGACCCGGCGCTCGCCGAGCCGGGCATCGAGCGCTGCCGACAGGGTCGCCGAGGTGTTCACGACCAGCAGGTCGCCCGGCGCGAGGAAGCGCGGCAGCTCGGGGAAGCGCGCGTGCCGCAGACGCCCGTCGTGCCGGGTCGCAACGAGGAGAGCGACATCGTCACGGCCGAGCCCGCGCTGCTCGGGCGGCTCGTGCGCCTCGAGATGCGGTGCGCGCTCGAGCGCGCTCACGCGTGCGCTCTGACGAGCTCGCGGACGCGGTAGCGGCCGCTCGGCAGCGTGCCGTCGATCAGCGCGAGCAGTCCGGGCACGCTCGTCTCGGGCAGCGGTCGATCCGAGATGTCCTCACCGGGAAACGCCTCCTGATGCATCCGTGTCCGCATGTCGCCCGGGTCGGCCGCGTACACGCGCAGGTCGGGACGCTCGGCGGCGAGGATCGCCGACAGCTGGTCGAGCGCGGCCTTGGCCGACCCGTAACCGCCCCAGCCCGCATAGGCCTCGACGGCGGCGTCCGAGCTGAGGTTGACGATCGCCGCTCCAGGCGCAAGGTGCGGGAGGGCGGCCTGCACCAGCGCGAGCGGTGCGAAGACATCCGCCTCGTACACGCGCCGGAGCTCCTCGATCTGGTACGCCGCGAGGGTCGGCTGCGGGCTCGGCCCGAGCCGGCTCGCGTTGTTGACGAGCACGTCGATGCTGTCTCCGGCGGCAGCGACCAGCGCGCCGCGATGCCAGTCGTCGGCAACGTCGCCCGGGATCGCGACGACGCCCGGCAGGCGATCGACCGCACGGGTGAGCGCGTCCGCGTCGCGGGCGTCGACGACGATCGTCCAGTCGCGTGCGCTGAGAGCCCGGGTGAGCGCGAGTCCGAGACC
The DNA here is from genome assembly GCA_963717155.1 of uncultured Actinomycetes bacterium. GTDB lineage: Bacteria > Actinomycetota > Thermoleophilia > Gaiellales > JALYLC01. The sequence continues at coordinate 3,208,687 of OY970326.1, read as the reverse complement.
GCGGGAGGCTCCGGTGATGATGGCAACGGGCATGCCGACACCGTAGGCGCGGCGCGGTCGTAGCTTCCAGGGGCAATTGGTCCTAGGACCCCTGGGTCCTCGGCTGCACGAGGCCGGCCCGAACGGCGATCACCGCCGCCTGCGTCCGGTCGCTGACACCCAGCTTGGCGAGCACGTGCCCGACGTGCGTCTTGACCGTCTTCTCCGCGAGCCCGAGCTCGCGGGCGATCCGCTTGTTCGGGAAGCCGCGCCCGATCAGGACGAGGACCTCCCGCTCGCGGGGCGTCAGCTGGTCGAGCGGCTCCGCATGCCCGGCGAGGGCCTCGATCAGCCTCGCAGCGACGACGGGATCGAGCACCGCCTCGCCCGCATGTGCAGCGCGCACGGCCCGTGCCAGCTCCTGTGGCGGGGCGTTCTTCAGCAGGTAGCCCGCCGCGCCGGCGCGCAGGGCGGGCATCAGCTGCTCGTCGTCGAAGAAGCTCGTCAATACGATCACGCGGGCGGTCGGCTGTCGCTCGCGCAGCATCCGCATGGCAGCGAGCCCGTCCAGGTTCGGCATCACGAGGTCCATCAGGATCACGTCCGGGGCGAGGCGCTCGGCTTCCTCGACTGCCTCGTTGCCGTCGGCCGCCTCACCCGCGACCTCGATGCCGTCCTGCAGCTCGAGGAAGCCGCGCAGGCCCTCCCGGACCACGGCGTGGTCGTCGACGACGAGCACCCGGATCGCGCTGGAGCTCATTTCGGGATGCCCACGATGTCTGGAGCGCCTGGATCGTCCTGCGGTCTGGGGTCTGCGCTCGTTCCTCGCGTCGACCCCAGCCCTCCGGCGACCCGGATCCCGCTCACGACCCATGCCGGGCTCCGGAGCCCGCTCGGTGAGCGGGCTCCGGGGCTTCGCAGGGACGCCGGCCGGCTCTCGAACAGGCCACCAGCCTGCCCATCGAGCCACCCGACGCCCCTGCTCGCTCCAGACACCCCAGCCAAGACGCGCTCATCCCGAAATGCGCTCTTAGGCATCGGGGATGTGGAGTCGCACCGTGGTGCCCGCGCCGACCGATGAGTAAATCGACAGCCGGCCGCCGACGCGCCCGGCACGCTCCTCCATCGAGGTCAGCCCGAGGCGCTGGGCGCGCAGGCCTGGCGCTTTCGGGTCGAACCCGATGCCATCGTCCTCGACCTCGAGCAGCAGGCCGTGCTCGGTACGCGCGAGCCGCACCGCGACCCTCTCCGCCGCGGCATGTCGGAGCGCGTTCTGCAGCGCCTCCTGGGCGATCCGCAGCACCTCGGCGTCGCGCTCGAGATCGACGGGCAGCGTGTCCTGGACGTCGAGATCGATGCGGCGTTCACCCACGCGCCGGAGCACCTCCACGTGCTTGCGCAGCGCCTCGCGTAGGCCGTCGCGCTCGAGGTCGGGAGGCCGTAGCTCGAAGACGAGCGCTCGCAGCTCGTCGAGCGCCTCCTGTGCGAGCACCTGCAGCCTCGCCAGCTGGTCGGCTGCCGCGGACGGATCGCGGGCGAGCAACGTGCCCGCCACCTCGGCAGTCAGGACGAGGCCGAAGAGCTTCTGGCTGACCGCATCGTGGAGGTCGAGCGCCAGCCTGTTCCGCTCGGCGAGGATCGAGAGCTCGCGGCTCTGCTCGTACAGGCGTGCGTTCGTGATCGCGATGGCCGCGTGTGCCGCGAGGAGCTCGATCAGCTCCTGGTCTTCATCGGAGAAGTCGCTGGCGCCGGTCTTCTCCGTGAGGTAGAAGGCGCCGATCACGCCCTCGGGGGCGACGATCGGGACGCCGAGGAACGAGCGCATGTCCGGGTGCCCCGCCGGCCACCATCCGCGGAACTGCGCGTGCTCGTGAATGTCCCGGGTGCGGTAGGGCGCGCGCGTCTCGAGCATCGCGCCGAGCACACCGTGCTGGCGGGGAAGCGGGCCGAGCGACGCGATCAGTCCGTCGCTCATCCCCGACGTGAGAAAGCGGCGAAAGCCGCCTTCCCAGTCGGGCAGGCCGAGCGCGGCATAGCGCGCACCGGCCAGCTCGCGCGCTCCGTCGACCAGCCGTTGCAGCACCTCGTCGACCGAGAGCCCGGCAGCGATCGCGAGGACGGCGTCGCTGACGGCCTTGAGAGTCGGGCTGACAGGCGTGCTCACGGCTGCAACGATACGTCTCGATGAACGAGGCGGCGATCGCAGGACTGGGCGACACCGGACGCGTCCTGACGCCGACCGAGTGCGCCGAGCTGGCGCGCGCTGCGGCGGTCCTCGTCGACCCCGACACGCTCGATCGCGCCGGCTCGGGCGAGGCGCGACTGCTCTGGCGGACGCCGCACTCGGAGGCGTGGCTGAACACCTGGTGGGAGGCGCGCGACACGGGCTTCCACGACCACGACGGCTCGTGCGTCGGCGTCCACGTGCTGGCAGGACGGGCCGCGAACGAGCCGCTTACGGTCGGCGTGCCGCGGAAGGTCGGCTGGTTCGGGCCCGGGGAGAGCTTCTCGTTCGGCGGCACCGGCATCCACCGCATGGATCACGCGGCGGGCGCGGTGACGATCCACGTGTACTCCCCGCCGATCCGCGCGATCGGGCACTACGAGCTGGCCGACGGCGTGCTGCGACGCGCGTCGTGCTCGCCTGACGAGGAGTCGCCGCCGAGCCCGCTGCTCAGCGCCGCCCTCATGCAGCAGTAGCGACCGCGAACGGCTCGCCGAGATCGGCGACACGAGCCGTCACGCCGAGCCCCGTCGCGGCAGGCACGCCCAGCGCTCCCGATTCGGGCGCCGGCATGCCATCGGCGTTCGAGACGGTGACCCACGCGTTGAAGTCGACGGTGTGCAGGCGCTGTACGGCAGGCGTCGAGAGGGACACGTGGGCCATCGCGGCAGTGACGATGTCGCTGCCGCCCGTGTCCTCGACCGTCACGAGCAGGCCGAGCCCGCAGGCAACGTCGCGCAGCAGCGCTGCGGGTGTGATGCCGCCGACGCGTGCAAGCTTGATCGTCACCGCATCGCAGCCCGCGACCTGGCGGGCCGCGAGCAGCGAGTCGAGGTCGACGATCGACTCGTCGAGCGCGAGCGGCCGCTCGCAGCGTGCGCGGACGAGCGCGCACTCGGCGAGCGTCGCGCACGGCTGCTCGAGCACGTAGTCGAGCTCGCGCGTCGCCTGCAGGAATCGCAGCGCGCCGGCGGTGCCCCAGCTCCCGTTCGCGTCGCACACGAGCGCGACCGAAGCTCCGACCGCATCTCGCACGGCGTGGAGGCGCTCCGCGTCTGCCAGAGGATCGGCTCCCACCTTGACCTGGATCCGCCGGTAGCCGTCGCGGACGTAGGCACGTGCGCGCTCGGCCATCGCGTCGGGCGCCTCGCTGATCACCGAGCGGTAGAGCGCGACGGTCTCGCCGTCGCGACCGCCGAGCGCATCGCAGAGCGGCACCCCCGCGAGCCTCGCTGCGAGGTCGCAGGCGGCCATGTCGACGGCCGACTTGGCGGCCTGCTGGCCCAGCATGGCCGCGTCCAGGCGGCGCAGGAGCGCACGCGGGGCGGTCGCGTCGGCGGCGACGACCAGCGGCAGCAGCTCGGCGACGCCCGCGCGCACGCCCGCCGGGAACGCGGGCGCGTAGAACGCTCCGAGCGGGGCCGCCTCGCCGTATCCGGTGGTGCCGTCCTCGCCGTCGAGCGCCACGATCGTCGAGTCGAAGCCGTCGGCGACGCCGCCCGAGCACGCGTAGCGACCGTCGCGGAAGGGCTGCCACTGCCGGTAGGCGCGGGCCTCGACGATCTGCATCAGGCAACCGTACCGGGGTCACGACGTGCGAGTCTCGCGGGCACGAGGTCGCGAGCGAGCACCTCGTCGACCGTCTCGCGCCGCTTGATCACGTCGGCTGCCGACCCGGACACGAGCACCGTCGCCGGGCGCGGAAGCCCGTTGAAGTTGGCCGCGGACGCCTCCTGATAGGCACCCGTCTCGAGGAACGCGAGGATGTCGCCGGCGCCGACCTCGGGCAGGTCGACGTCCGGCGCGATCAGGTCGAAGTTGCACGAGATGCCCGTGACGTCGACCCGGCCGGAGGAGGGGGCGTCCGGCCGCTCGACCGCCATCACCGGGAACAACGAGCTCTCGAGCGTCGTGTCGAACAGGAACACCTCGGAGGTGTCGGTCTCGACCCAGCGATGCGGTTGCGGGTCGTGCTGCTGCTTCACGTTGGTCACGGTCGCGAGGTGCAGGCCCGCATCGGCGTAGATGGCGCGACCCGGCTCGGCCTCCAGGATCATCCCGGTGCGGGCGAGCCCGCGACGCGCGAGTGCGGCCGCGAGCGTGCTCGCGACCGTGCCGGCGTACACGGCGGCGTCCTGCGGGGGCGTTCTTCGGCGGCCGGCCTCCGAGCGCCGCCCGACCGGGTCGAGCGACGAGGGCCAGCCTCCCCCGACGTCGATCTCCTGCGGGACCCACCCGCCCCAGGCTGTCGACAGCTCGCCGACGAGCTCGACGAAGCTCTCGATCTGCGCCGCCCACAGGGCGGTGTCCGTCGTCTGGCGGGCGAGATGGACGTGGAGACCGACGAGCTCGACATGGCCGCTGCGACGTGCCGCGTGCCCGAGCTCGACCGCGTCGTCGATCGGGACGCCGGCCTTGTACGACTGGAAGGCGTCACGGATCGACGTCCCGTCGTGGGAGAGCTCGGACTCCGCGTCGAGGCCGGCGAGCCGAGGGCGCAGGCGGATCCGTACGCGCGAGCGCACCCCGGCCGCGGCGACCGCCGCCTCGACGAGCGGAAGCTCGCGCGCGCTGTCGAGCGTGATGCGCGCGCCCGCTCCGACCGCGAGCCGGATCAGCCGCTCGGACTTGCTCGCGCCGTTCACCGAGATCAGCTCGGGTCGGACGCCGGCGCGCAGCGCGGCGACGAGCTCGGTCTCGCCGAACGTGTCGCAGCCGAGGCCCTCGTCACTGAGGATGGCCCGGGTCGCGAGGGTGGGATTGGCCTTCAGCGACGCGAGCACGCGGACCGCGCCGAGCGGCCATGCCTGCGCGAGGGCGGCCTGCAGGCGGCGGGCGTTCTCGCGGAGGCGAGCCTCGCTGATGACGTAGAGCGGTGTGCCGAATCGCGCGGCGAGGTCGCTGCACGCGACGTCCTCGACGCAGAGCCTTCCTGCACGCACCTGCCAGCCCAGATCAGCCATGCCGCCACGATAGGTCGTGGCGGCCGGGAGCATCTCAGGCAGCGAGTGGCCGGCCGTCCTCTGTGCTCGGAGGCTCGGTGCGGATCGCCTCTAGCGTGGCCGAGGGCCGCGCAAGCTCGGTTGCGATGAGCGCCTCGACGACGTCGCGATCGAACTGCGCATCGCTGTGGCGCACGAGCTCGGCGAATGCCTCCTCCTGCTGCATCGCCTTGCGATACGGCCGGTCGCGCATCATCGCGACGTACGCGTCGGCGGCGTGCACGATCCGACTCTCGAGGCGGATATCGTCGCTGCACAGCCCGAACGGGTAGCCGGAGCCGTCGATGCGCTCGTGATGCTGCAGGACGATGGTGGCGGGCTCGGCGAGCCCCCAGCTCCGCAGCAGCTCGGCGCCGACCACCGGGTGCGTCTTGATGATGCGGAACTCGTCCTCGTCCAGCGCGCCGGCCTTGTTCAAGATCGAGTCGGGCACCCCGAGCTTGCCGATGTCGTGCAGGCGTGCGGCGGTCCTCAGGTCGTCGAGGCGGGCCTCGTCGAGCCCGAGCGCACGGGCGATCTCCACCGTGAGGATCGCGACGTGAACGCTGTGGCTGACGGTGTCCGGGTCCTTCTGGTGCAGCAGGTCGAGGCCGACCTCGCGCCGGGACGGAGCGAGGTTCCTCGGCGCGTCGCCTCCGGGGACGCTCGTGCGGTTCTTCCCGCCCCGCTTGGAGGCGTACAGCGCGGCGTCAGCGATCGAGAGAAGCTCGTCGCGCCGCTGTCCGTGAGCCGGGAAGCTGGCGACGCCGACGCTGATGGTGACCGGGTTCGGCAGCGTCGAGAGGATCGCGGCGACCTTCTGGCGCACGCCTTCTGCCACGGAGAACGCGTCCTTCTCCGTGAGACCGGGAAGCAGCGCGCAGAACTCCTCGCCACCGATGCGGAAGACGCTGTCGCCGCTGCGCGTGCCCTGGCGGAGGGCCTCGGCCACGAGGCGCAGGGCGTGGTCGCCGGTCTGGTGCCCGTGAAGGTCGTTGATCTGCTTGAAGTCGTCGATGTCGAACAGCAGCACGCTGAACGGACTCGCCGCGGCGATCTGCTGCTCGAGCACCTCGTGGAAGACGCGATGGCCCAGCAGTCCGGTCAGCGAGTCGTGGCGTGCCTGCTCCCGGCTCTGCTCGTGGAGCAGGGCCTTGTCGAGTGAGAGGGCCCCGAGGCTCACGAGATGCAGCAGCAGCTGATGCTCCTCCGACCCGACCGCCGGGGCGCCGGTGACCGCGACGACGCCGACCGTCTTGTCGGCGACCTCGAGCGGGAAGCTCTTCCAGCGGTCGTCGAGCAGGCTCGTCCCGAGCTCGTCGGCCTTGATCACGAGCTCGCCCGGGGCGCCGGCTCTCGACAGCACCACGAGCTCGCCGCTGCGATCGATCAGCACGACGCTCGACGAGACGGCCGCCTCGGATACCAGCGTGTCTGCGACCCGCTGGCCGACGGCGTCGAGCTCGAGCGTGCCCGCGAGCACGGCGGTCAGCTGCTGGAGCCGGTGAAGCTGCGCGAGCTGATCGGTCATGCCCTTGTGGAGCAGGCCGTTCTCGATCGCGAGCGCGATGCGGTAGGCGACGGCGCGCAGCTCGGTCGCCTCGGACTCCTCGAACGGCTCGTCGCCGCGGCGCGCGAGCAGCATCAGCCCGAGCGACTTGTCTCCGACGAGCAGGCGAGCCCACGCAACGTGGCGCGGCGAGTAGCGCTCGAGCCATGCGGGAACCGGCAGCTCCGCGACGGATCCGATGCATACGGATCTGAGGCGCGTGACCTCCTCGACTGCGGGCAGCGAGAACGCCGCTTGTGGAAGGTCGGAGTCGCCGACGCCCCAGTGGCCCGCAATGCTCATTCCCTCGGGCGAGTCGAGGATCAAGAGCGCCATGTCGGCGAAGAAGAGCTCTCCCACCTCGATCGCGGCGCGCTCGACCGTCGTCTCCAGATCCTTCTCGTTGCCGAGCACGGAGATCACCTGCGCCAGCCGGGTCGCCCGCATCAGCGTCTGTGCCATGTGCTGCTCCGTCCGCTCGAGCCGCTCGCGCAGCGCCACGATCTCCTCCTCGCGCAGCGCACCGCCCACGGGATCGTCTCCCATCTCGTTGTCCTGTCGCATCGTCAGAGGGCGAGGACGGCGACGCTCGAGTTGTGCACGCCGCTGGATCCGGTCGTCCGCGCGAACTCGCCGAAGGTGTAGAAGCCGCACACCGGGACCCCGTCGAGCGCGGACGAGATCGCGGTGACCTCGTCGCGGATGCGGTCGCCGAGCAGCGGGACGCGCGATCCACACGAGAAGACCAGGGCGAGCCGTGCCTTGCCGGTGAGCTGGCGGACCGCGTCCTGGGCGGCGCGCCTGGCGCCCTCGATCAGCGCGTCGTCGTCGGTCGACATCACCTGGAGGATGCTCTGCTCCGAGACGCCGGTGTTGAAGTTGATCCCTCCGCCCTCCGGGAGAAAGGCGTGCAGCTGCCGGACGTCGTAGCGTCCGCGCGCATTGGGTAGTCCGACCGGGTTGCTCATCACCTTGCGGAAGAACTCGACGTCCGTCCGCTCGAGCGAGCCGCCCTGCTCCGCGAGGTAGGCCGCGAGCGCGGGCGTGCCGTCGAGCTCGTGGACGACGGTGCCCTCGGCCCGGGTCACGAGCATCGGCTTGCCGGCAGGTCGCCAGCCGTGGTCGACGCTGACGCCCATCGGACGCTCCGAGTTGATCCAGACCGCCACGATCGCCCTCGAGAGGACGCGCCCGTCGCCGAACGTGTGGGTGTTGTTCCAGGTCAGGTTGTCAGCGGCTGCGCCGCCGACGAACGGGATCACCGCGGTCGTCACCTCGTAGGCGCCGCGCGCGATCTCCCGCTGATCGCGGGTCAGCCCATCGGTCAGCAGCAACAGCACCGAGTTGGCATAGCGGTCGCCGGCGCGGGCGCGCGCAAGCTCGGCGGCCCGCCGGGAGGAGCCGGCGATGTCATCCTCGTCGCATTCGAGGTGGCACAGGCCGAACGACGTGTCGTCGGCTGCGAGCAGGGCGGCGACACAGCCGCCCGGAACCTGCTCCGAGTGCGTGAATCCTCCGGTGCTCGTGCAGCCGAAGACGCCGGCCGGTGCCGCCTCCGCGCACGCGGCGCGATACACGGCCTCGACGTCGTAGTCGGGATCGGTGAACAGGATGACGAGGTCGTCCGCGGTCGGCGTGTGGCCTGCGAGTGCCATGCTCACGGCCTCGCGCCCCGCCGCCTCGGACTCTGCGACGTGGCTGTGTCCGACGCCGCTCGGGATTATCTGCTGCGCGACAGTGCTCGGGTCCATCTCGTCCGAATCGGTATTCCGCGCGCCGGACTTGAGTCGCACGCGGTCGAGGTCCCCATGGCACGCTCCCGGGATGTCGACCTACGAGCGCGTTCGGGTTGCCGCGCCACCGGCGGCCGTCGTCGAGGAGCTTCGCGTCGCTCTTGCAGAGCGAGGGATCACCGAGTACATCGTCGTCGATCACGGACACGACATGGCGGCGGCGGGCGCACCCGCTTTCGAGGCCTGGACGCTCATCTTCGGTAGTCCGGCTGCCGGTGCGCGCATCCTCGCGCTCGACCTCGCCGCCGCCGTCGATCTGCCGCTTCGCCTCGCGGTGATCGCCGCCGACGGCGGTGCCAGCGAGATCGTGCTGCGTGACATGGCGTCGCTCCTGGACGGTGCCGCAGCACCGCTGGCCGACCAGTTCACCGGCGTGCTCCGCGGTCTCGCACAGGGGGTGGGCGACCGCCTGACCGGGTGACACGCTCTATGTTTGCCCGATGTCCCGCTCGAGCATGCTGACCGAACTGATCGACGCGACGCCGTGGATCGACGTCCACGAGCACCTGGTCGAGGAACGCCATCGCCTGCGAGACAGGGCCTACGAGTTCGTCGAGGTGTTCGGCGAGGACGCCTGCATCCCGGCCGACTGGGCGGGGCTGATCGTCGGTGGCTATGCGCTCGACGATCTGGTGAGCGCCGGCCTGCCCGGGTCGGTCGTGCAGGACTTCACCGGTGCCGAGCTCGGCCCCGTCGAGAAGTGGGACCTCGTCGCGCCCTCGATCGATGCCGTCAGGCTGACCGGCTCGATGCGCGCCGTGGACGTGGCCACCGAGCGCCTGTTCGGGACGCGACTCTCACGGGCGACGTGCGAGGAGGTCGACCGCGCCTGTCGCGAGCTCCGCAGGCCAGGCTACTACCGCTACGTCCTCCAGGAGGTCGCGAACGTCGAGCGCTGCCAGGTGAACTCGCTCGAGTCCGATCCGTTCTGCCTGACCGAGACCCCCGAGCTGCTCGACCAGGACATCTCCATCGCAGGCCTGGTCCGGGGCCGGCACGCGGACGCCGAGCTGGCGAGCGGCATCGAGGTCGGGACGCTCGACGACTACGTCGACGTCATCGAGTGGGTCTTCGAGCAGTACGCGGACCGCGCCGTGGCCGTGAAGTGCTTCTGGGCGTACTTCAGGTCGCTCGCGGTCGGCCCGGTCGACAGTCCTCCCCGCCGCGCGTTCGCGCGCCTCCGCTCGCACGACGACGACGCCGCCGACCGGCGGAGCGTCGAGGACTTCCTGTTCCGCCGCTGCGTGGAGCTCGCGACCGCCGCCGGGCTACCGGTCAAGATCCACCTCGGGTCGCTCGCGCGGAACGGCGATCCGCACCTGCGCGAGATCTACGACTGCGTTGCGGACATGACGCCGCTCGTGCAGGAGTACCCGCACACGACATTCGTCCTGATGCACATGGCATGGCCGCAGCAGGAGCAGCTCCTCGCGCTTGCCAAGCACCAGCCGAACGTCGTCGTGGAGATGAGCTGGACGTGGACCGCGGCGCCGCGCTCGGCGTGCGACTTCGTGCAGCGGTTCCTGACGACGGTGCCCGCGACCAAGCTGCTCTGCTTCGGAGGCGACTACCTCACCGTCGAGAACGTCGTGGGCCAGGCCGAGCTCGCCCGCCGGGGGCTCCAACGCGCCCTGGAGGGTCTTGTCGAGAGTGGCTGGACGACGATCGACGACGCGGCGAGACTCGTGCCGTTGCTGATGCGCGACAACGCGCTGCGGATCCTGCCGACCCCCGAGCGCGCCTTGCGGAGGGGTGTCGCGTGAGCGCCAACGGCGATCGCAAGCGTGTCGCGGTGATCGGCGCGGGGCTGATCAGCCAGGCGATGCACCTGCCGCATCTCGCGCTCCTGCGTGACCGGTTCGAGCTCGTTGCAGTCGCGGATCCGAGCCGGTCGGTGCGCGAGCGCGTCGGCGATCGGTTCTCGATCCCGGTGCGCGTCGCGACCGCGGCCGAGGCGATCGCGCAGCCTGGGCTCGACGCGGTGGTCGTCGCATCGCCGAACGCGACCCACGCGAGCACTGTGCTCGATGCCCTGAGCGCCGGGCTGCACGTGTTCTGCGAGAAGCCGCTCGCGATCACGCTCGAGCACGTCGACGCGATCATCGCCGCGCAGCGAGCCGCGAACCGGGTCGTGCAGGTCGGGTACAACGGCCGCTTCGACCGGTCGTACGAGAGGCTCGTATCGGAGCTGCCCGGTTCCGTCGCGGGGCTGCGCTACATCAGCGTGCTGGTGCACGATCCCGAGTTCGGGCCGTACTTCGGCGACGAGGATCTCGCGCGTGGCGGCGACGTGCCGCGCGAGCTGATCGAGCAGACGCGCGCCGAGGAGGCCGCGCAGGTCAAGGAGGCCGTGGGGCGCGACGACGAGGACGCGGTGCGCGCGTTCTCGGGCGGCTTCCTGGGGAGCCTCGTCCACCAGGTCAACATGGTGCACGGGATGCTCGAGCGGATGGGCGAGCCGCTGCCGGCGACCGTGACCGCCGGGGCCGCGTGGGCCGCCGGCGAGGCGCTCACGGGCTCCGTGCTCCTCTCGAACGGCGCGCGCTGGGACAACGCGTGGATCCAGCTGCTGCGCCTGCACGAGTACGAGGAGACGATCAGGCTGTACTTCGAGGACTCGATCCGGTCGCTCGCGATCCCCTCGCCGTGGCTGCGACAGGCGCCGCACGTCTACACGCGCGCGACCGCCGGCGCCGGCGGTCGCGAGGCGCACCGGTTCGAGTCGTACGACGAGGCCTACGAGCGCGAGCTCGTGCACTTCCACCAGTGCATGGTGGGGGCCGAGGAGTGCCGGACACCGCCCTCGCAGGCGCGCATCGATCAGCTCGTGCTGACCGACATGTACCGCCTAGCCGGGTAGGAAGTCGCTGGCTTGCTGCACCGCCACGGGCGCACCGAGCGCCCGTGAGCGCTCGGCGGCGACGGCCACGAGCATCGTGTTGAGCGCATCGCGCGGCGTGCAGGCGCTGTCGCCCTCACCGCCCGCGACGGCGAGGAAATGCTCGACCTCGGCCACGTAGCCCGCAGCGAACCGATCGAACGCGTCGCGGTACGGCGGGTGGTGGGTCTCGACGCCGATCGGGTCGAGGAACCGCAGTGGCGTGCGGGCGTTGAGCCCGGCGCCGGCGCTGTCCAGCGAGCCGACCACCTCGATCCGCACGTCCTCGCCGCGGCCGTCTTCGCGCGTCCCCGCCAGCAGCACGAACGCCCCGTCCGCGAGCTGCAGCACGAGCGCACAGGTATCGACATCCCCGTACTTCTCGGCGAAGTCGATCGTCCGTACGGCGCCCGCGGCGTAGACCGACTGCACCTCGGAGGCGGTGACCCAACGGATCATGTCGAAGTCGTGGATCAGCTGGTCGCGGAACATCCCTCCCGAGCGTGCGACGTACTCCTCGCCAGGCGGCTCGTGATCGTGTGACGCCACCTGCAGCGTGTGCACGCGACCGAGTCCACCGCCGACGATCAGGCCTCGAAGCGTCTGGAGCGCCGGGTCGAAACGCCGCATGAACCCGACCTGCACCTGCACGCCCGACTGCTCCACCTCACGCACGAGCTCGACCGACTCGTCGAGCTCGCCCGAGAGCGGCTTCTCGCAGAGGCACGGGATCCCGCCGCCGATCGAGCGTCGGACGAGTGGCGCGTGCGCCGGCGTGGGCGCGCCGATGACGACCGCGTCCGGGTCGAGCGCGAACGCCTCGTCGAGCGCCAGTGCGCGGGCCCCGACGCGCGCGGCCAGGAGCTGCGCCCGCTCCATGTCGAGATCTGTGATGACGAGCTCGCCGACGCGGCTGGACTCCGCGAGGCTCACCGCGTGCACCGCACCGATCTGACCCGCCCCGCACAGGAGCACGCGCATACGATCCCATCCTTTCCGGCCTCTCGAGCCTGGTATCTTCTCATGCTGGAGCGTTCCACATGGCCATGTCTGATGCGGTGAACATCGCGGTGATCGGTGCTGGTCGAATGGGCTGCACCCACCTGCGCGCGCTCGCGGGGGCGGAGTCGATCCGCGTCGCTGCCGTCGTCGACCCGTCGACGGCCGCGCGCTCCCGCGCCGAGTCGCTCAGCCTCGGCGCCCGCATGTACGCCGACCTCGCCGAAGCCGTCGCCGCCGGGGGTGTCGAGGCCGTGCTGATCGCGGCGCCGTCGAATCTGCATGGCGCCCTGGTAGCAGCCTGTGCCGAGCTGCGGCTGCCCATCCTGTGCGAGAAGCCCTGCGGCACGACCACCGCCGAGATCGCAGCCGCCGGCTCGGCCTGCCGCGACGCCGGAGTGCTGCTGCAGATCGGGTACTGGAGACGCTTCGTGCCCGAGCTGATCGAGCTGCGGCAGCGGATCCTCTCGGGCGCGCTCGGCGAGATCGCACTCGTCTCGTGCTGGCAGTGGGACGCCGAGCCGGCGAGCCCGGAGTTCCGGCGCGCGAGCGGTGGGATCACGGTCGACATGGGAGTCCACGAGTTCGACCAGATCCGCTGGCTGACGGGACAGGAGATCGGCGGGTTGACGCCCGTGACCTCGCCGGTCAGCACAGTCGAACCGGTTCCGGGCGACGTGGAGAGCTTCGCGATGCTGGGCGAGCTGTCGGCCGGCGCCGTGGCGTTCGTCTCGCTCGGCCGCCACTTCGCCCTCGGCGACCACGTCTGGGCCGAGGTGATCGGCACGCTCGGCTATGAACGCGTCGAGGTGCTCTGGGGCGAGCGCGGAGACGCGGTGTTCCTTGCCGCCCTGCGCGCGCAGGCCGAGGACTTCGCGCGCAGCGTCCGTCGCGGCGAGATCGGGGTCGGCGCGACGAACGACGATGCGTTCCGCGCGCTCGAGATCGCCGAGCGTGCCCAGCGAGAGCTCGGCTAGCCCCGCGGCGGAGCAGACGACCCGCGTACACGGAGCTCCACCGGGACGCTGAGGTGCTGCGCCCTGGCAGGCGCATGTCCGTTGATGCGATCGAGGAGCATGGCCACGGCCTTCTCGGCCTGGAAGTCGAGTGGCTGGGAGATCGTCGTGAGCGAGATCCGCCCGAGCGATGCCATCGCGATGTCATCGAACCCGACGACCGACAGATCGCCGGGAACCTCGATGCCGGCCTCCTCACAGGCGTCGATCAGGCCGATGGCGCCGAAGTCGTTCCAGACGAACACGGCGGTCGGAGCCTCGGGGCCGCGTAGCGCGCGTGCCAGCGGCACCGCGCTCCGCCCGACCCGGATCGTGTCCCACCCCGGCTGCCACCAGAGCGGCGCGGTCGGCTCGACACCGGCCTTGCGCACGGCGTCGACGTAGCCCGCGTGACGGGCTCGGTCGCCGCCCGCCTCGACCGTCGCCGTGCGGACGTAGCCGATGCGCCGATGCCCCATGTCGAGCAGGTGCTGGGTCGCCAGGCGGCCGCCATCCCGGTCGTTCGGCCCCACCGAGTCGGTCCACTCCTGACGCAGGCCGATCGCGACCATCGGGATATCGGCACGCCGGAGCGACTCTGCGAGCTGCGGCGTGCGCTCGATCAGCGCGAGGAAGACGAACCCGGCGACTCGCTGCTCGAGCAGGGCGTTGACGCCCGCGATCGCGAGCTCCTCGTCCCCCTCGATGTTGCAGAACATCGTCGTGTGGCCCTGACGGAACAGCGCTCGCTCGACGACCTGCGCAAGGTGCGCGTGGTATGCGTTGCCGAGGTCACCGACGAGCACCCCGATCATCGTGGTCTGCCGTTTGACGAACTGGCGCGCGATGCCGTTCGGCTTGTAGTGCAGCTGCTCGATCACGTCGAGCACACGCAATCTGGTGTCGTCAGACACCCGATCGACCCCGCGCACGACGTTCGAGACGGTCGACTTGGAGACGCCCGCGGCGCGTGCGACATCGAAGATCGTGACGTTCCTCGGCGGCTGCGGCTTCATCGTCTGTTCGCTGGCGTCATGCGGAAAAGAAGTGTAATCAGGCGGCGTCAGGCCGGTCGTCCCGGAGCTCCCGGCCAGATTTGGTAGCGTCGTGGAACGCTCCACCGCAAACGGAGGACACGAGTGGAAACGCGGCTCGAACCGGTCCGACTCGGGATCGCCGGTACAGGATTCATCTCTGCCGTCCATGCCGCGTGCGCGGTGCGGAGCCCCGCCGTCGAGCTCGTGGCGATCGCCTCGGCGCGCGGCCGGGCGAGCCGTGAGCGTGTCGGTGCGCTGGATCCGGCGGTCGAGCTCCTGACCATCGACGAGCTCCTCGTGAGCGACCGGGTCGAGGCGGTCCTCGATCTGCACCCGGACCAGCGAGCACGCAGATCTCGCCGTCGAGGTGCTGCGAGCGGGCAAGCACCTGTTGCTCGAGAAGCCCGGTGCGGTCACGCTGCCCGAGCAGACGCGGATCGGCGAGGAGGCGCTCGCGCACCCCGAGCTCGTGGCGAGGGTCGCCTACATGCGACGGCACGACGGCGCGTTCCGCGAGCTCGCACGACTGATCGCGGCGGGCGCGATCGGCGAGCCGTTCGCCGTGAAGCTGGCGAGCCGTGAGGACTTCCCGCCCAGCGAGGACGATCTCGCAGCCGGCGGGTTCATCATGGACGTCGGCGTGCACGATTTCGACACCGCCCGTTGGCTGCTCGGGAAGAACCCCGACACCGTGTACACGTTCGTGCACAGCCCGGTGTTCCGCGACGCGGACCTCGACAACGCGTACATCACGATCGGCCTGGAAGGCGCCGTTGCCACCACGCACCTCTCGCGTACGTCGAAGATCGGGATGGACATCCGCTGCGAGGTGCTCGGGCCGGATGGCTCGATCTTCCTCACGCAGGCTCCCATGACGGGTGCGATCTCCGTGTTCGCCGGGGAGTCCGCCGCCGCGTTCCCGGCAGACTGCCGCGAGCGGTTCCGTGATGCGTACCAGAGCCAGATCGATGACTTCGGTGCGGCGTGCCGGGGCGCGGAGACTCCGAACGCGACGCTCGAGGACGACCGCTTCGCGGTTGCCACTGCCGTGGCCGCGCGCGCCAGCGCGGTGCGCCGCGAGCCGCTGGAAATCGGCCCTTCCTGGGACTGGGAGTAGCGCCCCAGGGGTCCTGGTGCGAGGGGTTGCAACGGCCCTGACGGCTTGGTACGTTTGATCGCTGGAACGTTCCACGGCAATGGGAGGGAATTGACGTGAACAAACCTGCAGGCACCGTCGAGCCCACTGCAACGACCGGGCTCTTCACACGCCAGTCCTCGGGGCTCGTTCGCGAGCTCGGGATCCCTGCGGCCACCGCCATCGCCCTCGCGTCGGTCGCGGTGGTCAACACGTTCATCAACTTCTCGAACGGCCTGATCAGCTTCAACAAGCCGGACATGGTCGTGCCCCTGATCCTCGCGGCGCTCATCTGGTTCGTCGCGATGTTCGCCTACAAGTACCTGCTGCAGGCGATCCCCCGCGCCGGCGGCGAGTACGTGTACGTCTCTCGTGTCATCTCGCCCGCGCTCGGCGCAATGGTCGGCATCGGCATCGCCGTCGCGTTCACCTACATCCTGGCTGCCAACGCGCAGTTCACCGCCATCTTCATGTCGTTCACCCTCAGCGGGCTCGGGGACGCGTTCAGCAGCTCCTGGATCGCCGCGGGGGCGAACCACGTCAGCAGCAAGGGCGCGATCGCGTTGATCTGCGTCGGCATGATGCTCGTCGTCGGTGTGCTCTCGCTGTGGTCGCTGAGGCGCGTCGCGCAGATCATCCTCGGCCTCGTCGTCATCCAGCTCCTCGCGTTCCTGGCGCTCGGTGTCGTCCTCCTGACCCACTCGCACAGCGACTTCGTGAGCTCGTTCGGAAGCTTCAGCCACAACCCGAACGCCTACAACGACGTCCTCACGACGGCGAAGCAGAACGGCATCGAGACGGGGATCAGCCTCACGGCCTCGCTGCTCGTCGTGCCGTTCATGGTGCTGAACTACAACGGCGTGCTGTACTCGTACTACGTCGGCGGCGAGCTGAAGCGGCCCGGCCGCACGTACATCTACGCGTCCGTCATCAGCATCGTGCTGCTCGTTGTCGTGTGGGTCGGGATCTGGGTGCTGCTGCGCTGGCGCGTCGGGCTCGACTTCATGCAGGCGCAGGCGAACCTGGGCGCCTCCCATGGCGACGCGTACGGCAAGATCACGAGCCTGTCCTCGCCTGCCGGCGGGCTTGGGTATGGCCTGGTGCTGTCCGGCGATCCGATCACGAAGATCCTGTTCGCGATCGCGGTGCCCTGCGCGGAGCTCGCGGTGAACCTCGCGTTCGTCGCCGTGATCACCCGCGTGCTGTTCTCGCTCGCGTTCGACCGGATGCTGCCGGTCAGCGTCGCGAAGGTGAACGACCGCACGCACGGCCCGATCAATGCGACGATCATCGCTGTTGCCGGGGGCATCGGGTTCTCGCTCCTCGCGACCTATCTCACCCTCGCGAACATCGTCGCGAACCTCGCGCTGTTCGTCGCGCTGATCCTGCTGGCAGGCGCCGTCGCGGCGTTGCTCTTGCCCTGGCGTCGTCCCGAGCTGATCTACAAGCCCGGAACCACCGACGTCGAGCGCACGGGCGGCGTCCCGAACGCCGCGATCGCCGGCGGAGCGACGACGATCCTGGCGCTGATCGTGATCATCCTGATCATCACGCACTCGAGCGTCTTCGGAAAGTTCAGCTTCAGCAGCCTGACGACGCTCTTCCTGGTGCTGCTCGCCGGTCCGGTGATCTACGTCATCGCACGGGCGGTCCGGAGAGG
Organism: uncultured Actinomycetes bacterium; assembly: GCA_963717155.1. Lineage (GTDB taxonomy): Bacteria > Actinomycetota > Thermoleophilia > Gaiellales > JALYLC01. The sequence goes on along the minus strand of OY970326.1, from coordinate 3,191,457 downwards.
CTCGTCGATCGACATCGACCTGGCGATGCGCGAGCTACCGCCCGAGTGACCGCATGCCTCTGAGAAGGAGGAAGGCGAAACGCACGCGCGCCCTGCGCATCTTCTTTGCGACGGACGTGCACGGATCCGACCGGTGCTTCCGCAAGTTCCTGAACGCCGCCGAGACGTACGACGCGGACATCGTGCTCCTGGGCGGCGATGTCGCAGGGAAGGGCCTGGTCCCGGTGCGGCGGGAGCAGGGATCGCTGAACGCCACCGTGCGAGGCGAGAAGGTCTCGGTGCCGGCCGACGAGAGAGATCGGCTGTACGCCGAGATCAACATGCTCGGGTTCTACCCGGTGGAGATGGAGGAGCCGGAGATCGAGCGGATCGCGGGAGACAAGCCCTACCTCGAGGGGCTGTTCCGGCGCGAGATCAAGATCCAGCTCGAGGGCTGGTGCGAGCTCGCGGCCGAGCGGTTGCAGCCGAGCGTCCGCTGCATCATCACGCCGGGCAACGACGACCCGGTCGAGATCGACGCGATCCTGAAGGCGGCCGAGCGCGTCGAGTGTCCCGAGCGGACGCTGTGCGAGCTCGGCCCCGTGCTGCTCGCGAGCCTCGGCGACGTGACGCCGACGCCCTGGGACACCGAGCGCGAGTACTCCGAGGAGGAGCTCGGGGAGCGGATCGCGGCGATGATGGATCAGGTGCCCGACGGCCGGCGCACGGTCGTCAACTTCCACAACCCGCCGTACTCGTCCGGGCTCGACACGGCACCCGAGCTCGACGAGAACCTGCGGCCGGTGCTCCGCGGAGGCCGGCCGAGCTTCGTGCCGGTCGGCAGCAAGGCCGTCCGCGATGCGATCAGGAGGTACCAGCCGTCGGTCGGCCTCCACGGACACATCCACGAGTCCCGCGCGGCGCAGAAGATCGGCGAGACGCTGTGTCTCAACCCGGGCAGCGACTACTCGGCCGATCTGCTGCGCGGTGCGATCGTCGATCTCGCCGAGGACGGGTCGTGCGTCGACTTCCTCTTCACGGCCGGGTAGCTCGCGAGGAATCGGCGCTGCGAGCCGCGCCCTGGCCCGCGCTAGGATCGGGCAGTGAGCCGCGTCGAGGTGCGTTCCCTGCTGCCTGACGACGCGCGGGCGTGCGATGAGATCGTCCGGTCGCTCCCTTACCACTTCGGCGATCCGGTCGGCCTGGCGGAGTGCACGAGGTCGATCCGCAGCGACCGCGGTCTGGTGGCCTCGGTTGACGGCTCCGTGTGCGCCTTCGTCACCTGGCGATCGTGGTTCGCCGTGGCCTACGAGATCAGATGGATGGCGGTTCGTGCCGATCGCCGAGGTGCCGGGGTCGGAACGGCGCTGGTCGAGCAACTCGCCGCCCTGGCAACGGACGACGAGATGGCGTTCGTCCTCGTCACGACCCTGTCTTCGTCGGTGCCCGAGGTCGGCGTCGAAGATGGCTACGCGAGGACGCGGGCGTTCTATGCGGCTCGTGGGTTTCTGGCCACCTGGGAGCCGGCGGGCTGGTGGGACCAGACGAACCAGGCGGTGCTGATGGTTCGCCCGCTAGCGCGTGCGGGCCTCGAACACCTGGAACGCGAGCGGAAACCGTGACATCTCGGATGTCACGGCGAACTGGCCCATGTACGCGTCGACGGCGGCCTGAGCGGCCGCGAGCCTTTCCGGTTCGATGCCCATCGCCTCGAGCTGATCGTCGTCGACGACGGAGTCTCCTGGCGCCTCGACCGTGATCTCGTACGGCGTCCGCTTGATGTCGACGAAGCCGGCGGAGCGCAGGATCCCCGTCGTCCGCACGGGGTCGGCGAGTGCGAACGGCCCGGTCGGGGCCTTCCCGGGTGCGGGCTCGGGAGGGGGCGGTACGAACTCCGCGATCACCGGGAAGAACGTCCATGGGTTCTGCTCGCTGGACTGCCAGCACGCGAAGACGAGCCGCCCGCCGGACACGAGCTGCGCGCGGATGTTGGAGAACGCGATGACGGGCTCCTCGAAGAACATCACGCCGAACTGGCTGATCGCGGCGTCGAACGGCCCGCCGGGGACGCCGTCGGTCTGCACGTCGACGGTGCAGAACGTGATGTTGTCGGCGGCAGACTCGACGGCGCGCTGCTCGGCCAGCGCCCGGAGCGGGATCGAGATGTCGGCGCCCACGACGGCGCCCGTCGGGCCAACTTCCCGCGCAGCGGCGATCGACGTCTTGCCGCCGCCCGAGCCCACGTCGAGCACGCGCTCACCGGGCTGCAGCGCCGCCGCGGCGAGGACGTAGGCGGTCACCGAGTCGGTGAGTCGCTCGCGCTTGGGCCAGACGGCCGTCCAGCGCGCGTCGTTCCAGCGTAGGCGCTCGGCCTCGTTCGTCTCGCGCTCGTCGGCCACCGGCGCGCCTACCCGCTCGGCGCGAGCGCGCTGTCGAGCGCCGAGGCGATCGTGGCGATGCGCTGGTCCGCAGCGTCCCCTCCCCGCAGCGCGGTCGTGAGGTAGGCGAACCCGACGCCGTGGCTGGGCCAGGCGCGTGCGTCCTGACCGCCGTAGCCGGAATGGCCGAACGCGAGCGGGTCCATGGCGCGCGTCGCCGGGTCGGCGGGCAGCGCGTATCCGACGCCGAACGACTGCGGCTCTCCGCCCAGCACATCGTCGCCCGACGCGATGGGCGTTCGGCCGAGCTCGATGGTCTCGGGTCGCAGGAGCTCGTGGCCGTCCAGCGAGCCGCCGAGGGCGAGGCAGCCGTACATGCGCGCAAGCGCCGTCGCGCTCGCGATGCCGCTCGCGCCGGGTATCTCGGCCGCGTGGAAGGCGCGCGTGTTCCAGGTATCGACACCAGGGCCGAGGAGCACGCGCGGATTCTCGAGCTGGGCACGCTGCGCCGGGTTCTCGCCCAGGACGGCCTGCTCGGCGTCGGGGACCAGCTGGAGCGGGACCACATCGCCCTCACGCGCCTCGGGGAGGCCGATCCAGAGGTCGAGTCCGAGCGGCCCGGCGATCTCCTGCTGCACGAACGTGCCGACGGACATGTCGGTGATGCGGCGGACGAGCCCGCCGGTCAGCGGGCCGTAGGTCAAGGCCTGGTAGGCGATCGCTGTGCCCGGCGGCCACCATGGCGCGTCGCCGGCGACGACCGCCTCGCAGCGCTCGTCGTCCGTGAGATCGTCGGCGCTGACCGGCGCTCTGAACGCCGGCTGACCGCTGGTGTGCGAGACGATGTGGCGGACGAGCAGATCGCCCTTGCCGTGCTGCCCGAACTCCGGCCAGTACTGCGCGACGGGGGCGTCGAGGTCGAGCTCGCCTCGCTCGATCAGGAGCAGCAGGGCCGTGGCGACGATGCCCTTCGTGCACGAGAAGCAGATCTGCGTGTCACCCGGCGTGCGCGGAGCGTCGTCCGTCCCGCCGGATCCCGAGACCAGCTCGACCACGAGCCGACCGTCCTGCACCACCGACAGTGCGGCGCCACCCCGCGTGTCGAACGCACAGACGGTCTCGAAGGCCTCACGTACGGCATCGAAGGCGGGTTCGGCGAAGCCCCGCGTGGTCTCGGTCGGCATGCTCGCGAGCGTATCCGACGAGGGGCGGCGACTGCGCCTGCGTGGCGTCGGCTCTCAGCGGTGGGCGCGGAACACGGACCCCCGCGGGTCGATCTCGGCCGCCGCGGCCAGCAGGTCCGCGGCGTCGGCGAGCTCGGCGGATTCGTGGATCGTCCCGGCGACGAACAGCAGGTGCGCGCTCCGCGCACCGGAGGCGAGTGCGGCGTCGATCGCCTCGAGCGCGTCGGCGAGGCGTCCGGCGCGGAACGACGCCCACGCGAAGGCCGTGAGCGTCGCGGCGTTCCGGCGCTCGTCCAGATCGAGCGTCGCGAAGCGCAGCGCCGCGGCGCCGTCGATCCTGACGTCCGCGTGGAACGAGGCCAGGTGGTGGAGGTAGTGGACCTCGCCGCGCGAGACGGAGGCGAGGTAGCCCGCGAGGGCCCGGTCGTGCCACGTCCGCGCCTCGTCCGCCCGACCGGTGAAGGCGTAGAGGTCGCCGAGCGCCTGCTGCAGCTCTGGCCGAGGGACCCGGTCGACGACGCCGTGGTAGAGCGCGAGCGACTCGGCGAACCGTCCCTGGACCGCGCGGAGCTCGGCGAGGTGCTCGTCCACGACCCAGTCGCCGCTGTAGGCCGCCTGTGCTCGCAGGTAGTGTCGCTCGGCCTCGGCGCTGCGACCGCGCGACAGGTGGACGGCGCCGCGCTGGAGCTCGATCCATGCGTACGACCGCAGCTGCTTCGCCGTCAGCTCGTCTGCGGCCTGCGCATAGAGCTCGTCGGCGGCGCGATCGTCGCCCAGCTGGAGCTCGAGGTGGGCCAGCCGGGCGAGCGCGTCCCATCGCGCGCCGTCGGCGAGGACACGCCTGTAGCCCTCCCGCGCAGTGTCGTACCTGCCCTCCTGCAGGTCGAGGTCGGCTGCCAGAACCTGACCCTCGGGCGATTGCTGCAGGGCGGGTGCGAGCGCGAGATCGGCTCGTGCACGGCCGTTGCGGTGGAGGGCGAAGTCGATCGTGGCCTTCATGAAGGCGAGGTCCGGCCAGGGCCCGAACTGGCGCAGCCCGTCGTCGGCCACCGCCTCGGCCGCGCCGAGCTCGTCGATCGCCCCGGTCAGGGTGGCGCGCCGGTAGAGGCGTGACGCGATCCCCGCCGACCGGGCCGCGCCGGGAGGCTCCTCGGCGAGGGCTGCGAGGTCGCGCTCGACGGCCTCCACGTCACGCTCGTACGCGCTAGGAGGCATGCGGCTCGGCGAGGTAGGGGAACTCGGCGAGGAAGGGCTTGTCGTTGGCGAGCGGGTTCGGCGGGGTCTTCGGCACGATCGGCGCCTGGTCCCACAGCGCCTGGTCGTTCAGCAGCTCGATGTGGTACGGCTTGCCGTTCAGCGTGGCGTCCATGTCCAGGAACAGCGACAGGAAGCGCGTCGCGACCTGGTCCTCGAGCCGCCGGCCGAACGGCCACGTCCCGGTCGTGTCCATGTCGATCGCGCAGACGTTCGGCACGAACAGGTCCATCGGGCGCCTCAGCGGGATGTCGAGCCCCTTCGGGTTCCACGAGTCGTCCGGCATCCGGAGCTCCTGGAACAGGGTCTTCTTCACGCGCGGGAATGCCTGGATCGCGAGCGTGTACGTCCGGTGGACCGACACCGGAGAGTTGTCATGGTCGAACGACGTCTCCAGGCCGAGGGCAGAGATCGAGGGGCCGAACCCCCACCCCAGGTGTCCGAGGCGTTTCACGAAATGGGGGACGAGCCAGAAGTTGTTCGCTCCGAGCTGGCGATTGTTCTCACGCTCGCTCAGCGCGGCGTCCGCGAACGGCTGACCCACCGTGTCCACGAGCTTGTAGCGCTTCAGCTCGTCGTCCAGCCTGACCCTGTCCAGCAAGGCGAAGGGATGCTCGAGCCAGAACGGATCGTCCGGGATCGTGTCGACCTTGTCCGCGGCCTTGAGGACCCAGCTCTCGCCCCAGACGTCGACGATGCGGTCCTTCGCAGGCGAGCTCGTGAGCATCGCGAGTGGAAACTCGACGACGATCGTGTTGACGTTCCGCCCCGCCTGCGCATCCACGCCGCTGTAGACGAACCGGTAGTTGCCGTCGGCGTCCTTCGCGAAGCGGTCGCCCTCCCAGGTGAGCGGGCCCGGCGGGAGATCCTTCTTCACGCCGTGCCCGAGCAGCGGGTTCGCAGGATCGAAGTTGAAGAGGTGGTTGCCCTCGAGCTCGAGCAGGGTCTTCGGGATCTTCAGCTCGCGGAGCTCCGGCAGGGTGTGCGGCACGTGGTAGAACTGGGGCGCGTAGTTGATCGAGCGGAAGAAGCCTGGCAGGTCGTTGAAGAACGCGTCGTCGCGGCCCCCGACGAAGAGCTTGACGGAGTGACCGCTCGGCGTCTCCTGTGCCACGACCTCGTCGAGCTCGACCACGAGCGAGAAGCTCTGGCCGAGGAAGTTCGAGAAGTCGACCTTCGCGCGGCCCTGCTCGGGCGAGCGGACGCGTATCTCCGCCACGCTGAAGTGGTCGAGGTACTTGTCCTTGACGCCCTCGGCGTACTTCAGGAGGGCACCCAGCGACCAGTCGCCCGACGGACGAGGAATCCGGGGATGCGCGGTCAGCCGGAGCCGGTACAGCATGTCCGTGTCGAGGACTCCGGCCTCCGGAACGGACGCGAAGGTGAGTGCGAGGACCACCGTGTCATCTGCAGCAGCGCTCGGGAATCCGAACATGTCATAGACATCCGCGGCGCTGACGTCGATGTCAGAGAAGATCGTGTTGACGGCGTTCGGATCGTTGTGGTCGGCCATCGGACTCTCCTTCGGTTATGACACGCCCGCGTGCCGGCGCTCTGGCATCGAGGCGGCGGCATCCGCCAGGATGACGTCACTCGCCTTCTCGCTGATCATGTACGTCGGGGTCACGATGAAGAACCCGGGGATGCGCGGAAAGACCGACGCGTCGACGACCCGGAGGTTCCTCGTTCCGAGCACGCGGAAGCGGCTGTCGACGACCGCCGCGGGGTCGTCGGGTGGGCCCATCTTGCAGGTGCACGAGGCGTGATGTCCCCACGCGTTGTCGCGGACGAACGTCCGGAGCTCGTCGTTGCCGTCGACGGCGTCTCCGGGCAGCACCTCGCGCGCCTCGAATGGGAGGTGGTCGCGCATCATGCGCCGCACGAACTCGATGCCGGCGACGACCGCATCCAGATCCTGGCCGAGGTCGTCGTTGCCCTCGTCGAAGTAGCGGAAGTTGATCTCGGGCGGCACGCGCGGATCCGCCGACCGCAGCCGCACGGTGCCGGCCGTGTTGCGTGTGTGCGCCTTCAGGATCGCCCAGGTGAAGTGGCTCCTGTGCCGCTCGAGCTCCTTCGAGTACCCCGGGTAGTACCCGCGGAAGGACGCCGGGAGCCCGAAGATGAACAGGTCGGGAGCGGGCAGGTGCGGAAGCGACTTGCGCACGATCGACACGACCACGCCGTTCGTCGTGTAGACGCCCTTCCCGTCGCGCCATGCGCGGAAGCACTTGTCGGGCTCCTCTCCTGCCGCGGGCGGCTCGAAGGTGCACCCCTGCAGGAGCCGCATGTCCATCGGCAGCTCGTGGATCACGCCGACCTCGTACCGGTCCTGCAGGTTCTCACCGACGCCAGGGAGCTCGACCCGGACGTCGATGCCGAGGTCCTCCAGGACGGCGCGCGGGCCGATGCCCGACAGCTGCAGCAGCTGTGGGGTATTGAACGCGCCGCCGCAGACGATCACCTCGCGGCGGACCAGCACCCGTTCCGGTGCGGGGAGCGGCGCGGCGATGTCCGCGCGCGGGTCGGCGCGGTAGGCGTGCGCGGCATCGACGAACTCGATGCCGACGGCGGTCGCGTCGTCTCTCAGGAGGACGCGCGTCGCGAGCGCGTGCGTCCGCACGACGAGGTTCTCCGGGTGCGCCGCAGCGGCGGCGTTGACGCGCTCGCGGCTGCCGTTGCGCTGCCCGCCGGCAGTCGCGAGCGGTGTGAACCAGAGTCCTTCGAGCCCGACGCGCTGCGTCGACCAGTCGTTCGGGTCGACGTAGCTCGCGAGGCTCTCGTGCGCCTGCAGCGCGCGCCCGAGCGACTCCGCCAGCGCGGACTGCGCGGCGCCGAGCACGGTCCCGACCAGCTCCGAGTCGCCCAGGGCGAGCTTGGCGTCGGCGATCTGCGTGTGCAGCCAGCCGTCGTAGCCGTGGCGCGGGTTGGCGAGGATCCGCGAGAGCAGCGGCAACCGGAACGCGAGCTCGGCGAGTCGTCCAGGCCGTCCCACGTAGCCGCACGCCTCGAGGCGCTCGAAGTAGGCGCGCATCCTGGAGTTGCCCCACGAGTCGTCGCCGGTCGCGCCGGCGATCGCATCCCAGTCGCTGCCGGAGCCGTAGATGGTGATCATCGCGTTGTGCGCCGTGCAGCCGCCGAGCGTCCCCGCCCGCGGGTACAGCACCCCGTCGCGCTCGGTGACGAACTTCGAGTCCCGCTTGCTCTGCACGTCCGACGTGTAGTGGCGGACGAAGAAGTCCCAGCGCAGCGCCTCGTCCTCGGACGCCTCGCCGTGGAAGCACGGCACCTGGTAGTGCAGGTTCTCGTCGGCGCCGCCCGCCTCGAGCAGCAGTACGCGCATGCCGGCCTCCGCGAGGTTGGCCGCCAGCGGGCCGCCGCCGGCCCCTGACCCGACGACGACGTAGTCGAAGTCGGCGCTCGTCGTGGCCGAAGCCACGTCAGACCTCGCGCGTCCGTGCCGCCGCCGCGAGCAGGACGTTGGCCGCCGAGATGGCGGTGAGCATCACGGCGACGCGCGGCGACACCTTGCCCCGCAGCCCGAGCGTCGCCGCCGTCGTGACGTCGGCCGCGTGGATCGGGAGCGCGGCGTGCACGGCGTGCGACCTGACCCCGGGGTCCCGGCTCAGGAGGTCGGCTCCGAGCAGCACCGTCCGGATGCCGAACAGGCGAAACGCGTACGTCGTCGCCGGGTCCGGCTCGGGAGCGGCCCGGATGCGGGATGCCAGGAACGCGGGCGCCGCGAGCGCGGCGGCGCCGTTCGCGATCCTGATGCCGGCGAGCGCGATGCGCGCCGCGTCGGCCAGAGACCGGCCCCTAGCCACGGGCAGCGCCGACCTGCGTCCAGGGTGCGAACGGGTTCTCGACGCCCGCGAGCGCGGGGGCGAGGGCCGGGAAGTGACGCAGCAGCACGTCGCGCATGGTGTTGGCCTCGACCCAGTCGAAGCCGGCCTGCGTGTAGACCTCTGGCCGGTAGTCCTTCGTGAAGAAGCGATCGCTCTCGAGCCGCCGCGATGCCATCAGGATGAACACGCGGAACGCCGTGTCGCTGAACCCGAACCCCTTCGGCTTCGGCTCTGCGTACATGCCGATCATGAGGTCGACGCGCTCGACGTCGCCGTAGATGCGCCGCAGCTCCTCGGCCCACACCGGGTTGTCGGTCAGCTCCTCGAACGACGAGACCGGGTTGAGGTGGAACAGCCGTCGGAACTCGTTGTACCGGGGTACGCCTCGCTCGCGAACGCGCAGGATGTCGATCGACGCGAGGTCGATGTGATCGCCGGCGGGCCGGTAGAAGTCCTGGAGGTGCTTCGGGTAGTTGTGCAGGGTGATCGCGCCCGGGTTCGAGCGCCCGAACGAGTAGAGCACGTCGATCATCGCCATCTCGGTCAGGCGGTTCCGCACCTCTAGCGCACCGACCTCGGTCAGCTCGCGGCGCTGGATCACCGAGTCGTCCTGCAACGACCGGAACACGAAGTCGTCCGGGATCAGCGGGTGCATCCGGTAGACGGCGACGAACTCCTCGGTGAGCGAGTAGGGCACGCCATGGTGGTTCGTCGGCGAGCCCGGGATGCCGCGGATCACCTCGTTGCTCGTCACGCGTCCGACGAGCTTGTCGAAGTGCTCGCCGAGCAGGCCGTACCAGTTCGTCCTGAGCGCGAGGACGGTCGTCGGATGGGCGATGATCGCCGGCGTCCAGTCGACCGTGTGGATCTTCGCCATCAGCGCGGCGACGACGAGCCGCGCCTTCTCGTACAGCTGCTGGTCGGTCATCTCGGGGTACTCAGAGTGCAGCAGGTCGCAGACGGCGTTGTGCTCGCGCATGAAGAGCGAGTGCAGCAGGGCGAGTCCGATCCAGAAGTTTCCGGCGACGCCCTTGAGGTCGATGTTCTGCTCGACGTCCGCCGGAGGCAGGCCCTGCGCGTCGATCTTCAGCTTCCCGAGCTCGCGCGTCCGCAGCGCGGCGGCGAACTCCGGCGTGTTGCCGTACACCTGCGAGCCGTCCCACCAGTGGGTGTCGTGGGTCGTGAAGGTCGCCGGCTTGCCCGGCTCGGTGCTCGGATCCGGCAGCGTTCGGTCGATGTGCATCGGATGGTCGGGCCACGGGTCGTCGGCCTCGACCGGAACCTCCCAGGGCCGCGTCGCGTCGTTGTCGCCATGGCTCAACCAGTCGTGGACCTCGAACTGGATCCACGCGCCGGCAAGCAGGTTGAGCGTCGAGGCCGGCTGGAACTTCTCCCGCGTCAGGAGCTGCCGGCTGATCAGCCGCGGGTTGGGGTCGAGCAGCTCGGGCGGCTCCTCGGGGAAGGTGTAGGAGAGCGGCACGTTGCGCCCGAACCGCGATCCGATCGATCCCATGAGCGGGTCGTCGAGGTCGTTGTAGGTGCCGTCGAGCGTGCGCGCGCCGCGGTAGTCGTCGCGGGCCGGATCCGTGAACGGAGGCGTATCGCGCGGTCCTCGACCGGTGTCGTAGAGGTTGTCCGCACGCAAGCGGTCGCGCAGGCCGATCAGGACCGGAATCGCGAGCGGCAGCGGCAGTCTCGACCAGCCGCGTTTCTTGTCGATCGTCTCGGCCGAGTTGGCGAGAAACCGCGAAAACCACATAGTGCTTCGCCTCGATCCTCGGGGGACGCCGGCCCCCAACGACGCGCGCAGCCGACGCGGCGCTCCCCGGGCGCGGCAGGTGGCGTTCGAGGCTAGACCCTGGATTCGGGCATGTCAAACGGGTGCAGCTGTTGACTGGCATCGACGCGAGGAGTAGCGTCGGCGCGGAGGGGGACGGACTCCTGTCGAGCGAATGGCCGTGCGTACTGGCCGTGAGGGTCTGGAGGATGCTGTGAGTCAAACCCGGTCCGGGCGGGCTGCTGCGGCGCCACCCAAGGGCGCGCGCAAGCCGCGTGCGGCTGCAGGCGCAGGCCCTTCCGTGCTCAAGCTCGCGAAGCCGTTCCAGCAGGGCCCCGCGGTCGTGGCGGTCCAGGCACAGCTCGCACGCCTCGGCTTCTCCGTGCAGGCGGACGGAGCGTTCGGCCCGGCGACCGATGCAGCGGTGCGGGCGTTCCAGAAGGGCGCCGGGCTGGACAGCGACGGCGTCGTCGGGCCGGCCACGCTGGCTGCGCTGTCGCGCGCCGCAGCGGGGCAGCCGGGTGCACAGCATCCAGCCGGCCTCCCGGTCGAGGGGCAGAGACGGGCCGCGCTCGTCAAGGTGCTGCGCTGGATGATCTCGCAGGAGCCGACGATCCACTACACACAGGAACACGGCACACGCCTCGCGACGCTCGGCGCCCCGTACACGAGCCCGCTCTCGACCGACTGCTCGGCGTCCATCAAGCTCGCGTGCGCCTGGGCGCAGGTGCCCGATCCCAACGGCCTCGGTCTTTCGGTGCCCGAGGGGTACACCGGCACGATGCTCACCTTCTGCAAGCACATCAAACGGGCCGCGATCCAGCCCGGCGACTTCCTCGTGCTCGGCAACTGGCCCGGCGAGCATGCCTGCGCCGTGCTCGAGGTCGGAGCGGATCCGCTGCTCTTCTCACACGGTGGCGAGAAGGGGCCCGTGGCGGTCAGTCTGTCCGACGAGCTGTCGTACCACAAGGGCCAGGCAGTGCAGTGGCTGACGCTGCCGGACTGGACGGCGCCGGCGACATAGACCGACGCGTGCGCTAGCGTGGGGCCGCATGTCGGGGCGTGTCACCTCGGTGTGCGTCTCCGGCGCGCTCGGCAGTGTCGGGCGTCAGCTCATCGCGGGCATCGTGGTGCGCGACGACGTTCGCCTGCACTCGGCGGTGGCCAGGCGCGAGTCCGGTCGCGACATCGGTGACCTCGTGCTCGGACGGTCGCTCGGCGTGCCGATCGACGACCGCCTCGAGACGGCGCTCGAGCGCGGCCCCGACGTCCTGATCGACTACACGCACCCTTCGATCGTGCGCCGGAACGTGGATCAGGCGCTCGAACGGGGCATTCCCGTCGTGATCGGCACGACGGGGCTGTTCGACGCCGACTTCGAGGAGATCGACGAGGCGGCGCGCTCGGCGGATGTCGGGGTCGCTACGGGCAACTTCTCGCTGACGGCCGCACTGCTGCAGCACCTCGCGCGCATCGCCGCGCGGCACGTGCCGCAGTGGGAGGTCATCGAGTACGGCAAGGCCGAGAAGCCCGACGTTCCCAGCGGCACCGCCCGCGAGCTCGCAGAGCTGCTGTCACGCGAGCGTCGGCCCGAGCGCGCGCACGCCGACGACCTGCTGATCGGCCCTCCCGAGGCGCGAGGCGCGGAGATCGGAGGTGCACGCGTACACTCGATCCGGCTGCCCGGTTCGAGCCCGTGCGTCGAGGTCGTCTTCGGCCTCCCGGGCGAGCGGTTGCTGCTCCGCCACGACGAGCAGGAGGACAGCAGCATCTTCGTGGAGGGGTCGCTGCTCGCGGCGCAGCGCGTGCGCGAGCTGCGTGGCCTCGTCCGCGGGCTCGACTCGCTGCTCTTCGCCTCCTGAGCAACGGCAGGCCGCGAGGCGTATCGTTGACACGAACGGGTAGACGAGCGACGGGGGGACCACGGTGACGAGCGCCGATCCGGACGAGCTGCGTCTTGCTCTGGTTCTGAATGGCGGGGTCAGTCTGGCGATCTGGATCTCGGGCGTTGTGGCCGAGATCGATGCGCTGCGCCGGTGCGATGCCGATCCGTCGCCGGAGCTGCCCGCGGGCGACGGCGACTCGTCGCTCCCGATCTACCGTGCGCTTGCCGCCGCGCTCGGCGTGTGCGTGCGCGTCGACGTGATCGCGGGAACGAGCGCGGGCGGCCTGAACGGCGGGTTGCTGGGCACCGCGATCGCCGCGGGTCAGCCGTACGCGAACGTGAGAGACCTCTGGTTGAACCTCGGCGATCTCAAGGATCTGCTGAACGACACCCATGACCCGATCTCGCTGCTGAAGGGCGAGGCGGTGCTGTACACACAGCTCAAGGAGCGCTTCGTGCCCCTGCTCGAGGAGGCGACGTCGGAGGGCGGCGACGATCCGGAGACCTCCGGTCGGCGCGTGCGCATGATCCTGACCGGCACCGATGTCGCGGGCGTCTGCCGCGACACGCAGGACAGCTTCCAGGGCGTGCTCAAGATCACTGACCATCGCCTGCACGCCCGGTTCGCGCACGGCGGCGATGCCGGTGGCCTCCGGGTGCCTGCCGGCTGGGCCGAGCTGCTTCCTGATGCGCTGGAGGGGCGCGCGGGGATGGCCGAGGCGGTTGCTCGCTCGGCACGTACCAGCGCGTCGTTTCCGATCGGCTTCGAGCCGAGCGAGCTCGTCCTCTCGGGCGAGAGCGCGGCGGCCAACACGGCGCTCGGTGACGCCCTCTTCACCCGCGGCGGGCACAACGTCGCCGATGTCATGCGGGGCGAGAAGCGCACCGCGCCGTTGAGCCGCTGGGCGATCGACGGCGGCATCCTCGACAACTCGCCGATCGGCGTCGTGCTCGACACCGTGACCGGGCTGTCGGCCGAGCGCCCGGTGCAGCGCGCCGTCGTGTTCGTCGTTCCCTACACCGACGATCCCGCACAGCCGCCCGAGCCGCGTCCGGACTTCGCGGGGGTGCTCAACACCACCCTCAACATGCCGCGCGACGTCGCGTACACCGACCACCTCGAGGAGGTCGAGCGCGACCTCGCACGCCGCGCGGGCGACCGCACGGCCTACGACCAGCTCCTCGGGCTCCCTCCCGACGTGCTCGAGCAGCTTGCGAACAACCTGTACGGGTCGTTCTGGCGGCTGCGCGCCGTGACGTCGCTGTGGTCGCTCCTGCAGGGCTACCGCTCGCACCTGAGCGACCCGCCCGAGGCCGGCGTGGCGCTTCCGGGCCGCCAGCTCGCGGGCGCGCTGGCCACGCTCGCCGAGCAGCAGGACGTGCAGTGGCTGCCCCCGGCCACGGCGAGTCCGGCGGATCTCTGGGGCGGCATCTCCGACGCCGGGGCCGGCTGGCGCTGGGGCGGCGCGCCGGCAGAGCGCATCGCGCTTCGCATCGCCGACTGGCTGATGGCAGCGCGGGAGACGCTCCCGGTCGACGCCGTGGCGCAGCGTGCGAGCCTCACGGCGCACCAGGCGAGCGTGCATGCCGCGCTCCGCGCCTATCGCGTCGTCGAGCGCAAGCGCCAGCTCGACGAGGCGGCGGCCGTGAACTCTGCCGGCAAGCTGAAGCAGGAGGAGCTCGTCTTCATCGCGAGCAAGACCTGGACGCAGGAGCGTCAGGACGCCGCGCGGGCCCTTCTCGGCACGGTCGCCACGGCGCTCGTGGGAGCGCAGGGCGAGCCGGATCTCCCCCAGGATGTCCGGGACATCCTGGGGATCGCGGAGGGCGCCGCACCCGGCACGCAGGAGGAGGTCGCGCGAAGCCTGCTGATGGCCGATGTCGCGTGGCGCGGGATGCGCGGGGAGCTCGACGACGAGCATCAGTCGAGCAACCGCTACGAGTTCCTGCGTCTCAACGCCGCGGCGCCGCCGCCGTTCGGGTCGCGCGACAACGGTGATCCCGCACACAAGCTGTTCGGCATGCAGCTCGGCCACTTCGCCGGGTTCGTGCGCCGCAGCTGGCGTGCGAACGACTTCATGTGGGGGCGGCTCGACGGTGCGGCGCGACTCGTCGACCTCCTGCTCGCGCCGAGGCGGCTGCGTCTCTCGCCGGTGCCGTACGCCGCGTTCGCGGCGATCCCGGGCCTGCGCGAGCCGATCCCCGCGAAGCGCAAGGACTATCTCGACCCGGATGACGACGAGGAGCTCGGCGAGTGGCGCTCGTGCTTCCAGGACACGCTCGCGCTGAGCATCATCGAAGCCGAGCTGAAGTTCATCGTCGAGGCGATGAAGGTCGACACGGATGACCGGCACTTCGCCGCGGACCCGATCCTCTCCGCCGCCCTCGCCACGGCCGAGAACAGGACGCGTTTCGTCGACTACGCGGCGGTGCTCGCCGGCGGAGGGGCCGCGCCGCAGCGCACGATCAAGCAACGTGTCGAGCAGGAGCGCGGCTCCGACGGAGGCGCTGACCTCGCGGTACGCGCGGTCGACGTGACGCTCGCCGTGCTCGGGGCCCAGGGCGGGCCGCTCAAGATCGCAGCGAGGCTGCTCGATGCCCCCGCGGCCGGCGCGAAGGCCTTCGTCGCTGCACGCGCACAGGTACACCACATCTGGCGCGCGATCCACGAGGCGATTCCCGGAGGTGACCGACAGTGAGCTTTCCGGCGCTCGACGTCGCGATCGGCCTGAGCTTCACGTACTTCCTGTTCAGCGTGCTCGCGACGGCCGTCACCGAGACGATCTCGCGCTTCATGAAGCAACGCGCCCGCATGCTCGAGCGGTGGATCGGCCAGGTGCTGTCCAACCCCGAGACCGGCGCCGAGGCCACCGACATCGTCGCGGAGTTCTACAAGACGCCGATCATGCGCGTGCTCCACATCTCCACGGGGAGCGGTACGAAGCAGGCGGACCGGTCGAAGAAGATGGGCCTCCCGAGCCCGAAATCGCCCTCGTACATCCCCTCGACGCACTTCGTCGCGGCGGTGCTGCACACCGGGCGCGAGACGGCCGAGGGCGCACACACCGCAAAGCAGACCTGGGACTCGATCGGCCGCGATCTGCAGCGGCTCAAGGGCACGCTCGCGGGCGACGCGCTGCTGGATCTCTACGGGAGCGCAGCAGGCGACGCCGCGCGCTTCCGCAAGGATGCCGAGGCCTGGTTCGACGACCAGATGGAGCGGTTGTCCGGCGTCTACAAGCGCTGGTCGTCGTGGATCATCTGGAGCATCAGCCTGGTCATCGTGGTCGCGCTGAACGCGAACACCCTGCGCATGGCCGAGACCCTCTGGAACGACCCGACCGCGCGCGGAGCGCTGGTCGCGCAGGCGTCGAGCACCCCGAGCGCGCTCGACCCGCAAGGGGCGCTCAACGCGGTCCATCAGGTCCCGCTCCCGATCGGCTGGGAGCACACGGGATACTCCGGCTTCTGGGGCTGGGTGCTGGCTGCGATCGGCGTGCTGATCACGCTCGGCGCGATCTCGCTCGGCGCGCCGTTCTGGTTCGACACGCTCTCGCGTCTGGCGCGAATCCGCCAGACGGGGACGCCGCCTCCGGCCGCGGACGCGACCAGGAGCGGCGAGGGCGACCAGAAGCGGACGCTCCCGAACTAGTCGCCGTAGAGCGCGAGCCGCAGGCTCTCGAAGCGCATCGCATCCGAGATGCGCGGCGCGTCGTCGCCCACCGCGACGGGAACGACGGTCACCGTGATCGTGTCACCTGCTGCGCGCCGGATGGCGTCGGTCGCGATCACGACCTTCGTCCACCGCGTCATCGGATGCGGCGGGCGCACGTCGAACTCGTCCGATGTGCGGGCGTCGGGGTCGCAGTGGCCACGATCGCCGAAGCAGCCGCCGTGCCCGAACACGGTGAACGATCCCGCGTACCCCGCCTCGGGCGCCCGAGGCGTCGTGACGTCGGCGGAGGGCTGGTCGACGAACACGCGCGCCTCGTACGACTCGTCTCGATGCGCGACGCCGTAGAAGATCAGATCGGCGCGGACGAACGCCCGCTCGTTGGCGGGTGGCAGGTCGAGCGGGTTCGATGTGAAGCGCGCCATCAGGTTGGCGGGCCCGTGGTCGAGGCAGTCGCCGCGGCGTAGTCGTAGCCGAGCGCGGTGACGTCGAGCGTCTGCCGGACGGTCATCGGGAACGGCGCGAGCGCGTGGTCGAGGAGCGCGGCGGGCGGATCCGCGTGCGGATGCCGCAGTTGCCAGAGGCGCCAGATCCGATCGATCATCGTGTGGTGCGCCCAGAAGATCGGGTCGTACGCCGCGAACGGGATCTGGCCCATGTGGCCGCCGACCCAGATGTGCACGCGGTTGTGCAGCTCCTCGAGCTGCGTCGTGAAGTCGAGGAACGTGTTCAGGCCGAGGACCGTCGCGACCTCCGCGGACGTGGGCAGCGGCGTCGCGCCCGGTCCGTGGGGCTTGCGCACGGTGCGCGCGGCGACGACAACGCCGATGGCCTTGCCCTGCTGGAGCGCAAGCGGCGCGACCGGCGCGCTCGCCAGCGGGTTGCGCACGTTCGCGACCTTCGCGACGGCGAACGCGCTGGGAAGCGCAGGGTTCAGGCCGAGCTCCGAGGTGCGCCAGTCCCACCAGGTGAGCGCGGCGTCGGGGACGCGGTCACGGAGCGATCGCTCGAAGAGGTAGAGGTAGGCGCGGTGCCACGGCAGGAAGTACGGCGTGCCGTGCGCGTTGCCGCAGCTGATCGGGAGGGGCAGGCCGTGGATGCCCGCCCAGTACGCATACCCCGTGTCGTCCGACACCGTCATGCTCGTCGCGAACGCGTGGCGGAGGGTCGCGAGCTGGCCGGGCGTCAGCGCGCCCACCCGTCGCCGGAACCGGAGGGGCGAGGTCAGCTGCTGCGGGGTGGGAGTTCCCGTGGCCATGGCGGTCCGGACCTGGTGATCGTCCGCCTACAGGGCCGCGGTGAGCGCCCAGCACACGATGGAGCTGCACACGCTGCTCCAGCGCCCGTAGCCCTTGTAGATGTCGGCGGCAAGCGCTGCCTGCTGCTTCAGGGTGAGCCCGGTCGAGTCGATCTGGGGGTCCGAGACGTTGCGGACGATCACCCATGTCGGCGCGGCGGAGCCGAGGTCGTCGCAGGCAAGTCCCAGGACCGCGTCGCCCATCTCGGACAGATCGCCCTTGCCCTGCAGGCCGTAGGTGTTCGAGCTGTTGTCGAAGCCGAAGAAGTCGGTCGTCACGATCCCGGTCTGGGGCTTCCCCGACACGATGATCCGCGGTGGTCGCCGGTTGTCGGCAGGCAGGAACTGCGCGTTCGCCGAGAACAGCGAATCGGCGCTCGCGAACCGCTTGTGCGAAGGCGCTGTGGCGCACTTGAATGTCTGTCCGTTGAAGCTCGCGAACTGGCGTTGACAGTCGAAGCTGACGTACGAGCTGACGATCACGTCGCCGACCTGCTCGACCGTCCCGATCCCGCCGCCGGTGCCCGTGGTGATGACGAGCTCGGGCTTGCAGTCGGCGATGATCTGCTCCCAGACGGCCTTGTTCGGCAGTTTCGGGCCGTCCTGTGACATGTGCGAGTCCGACTTGAACAGCGTCACGCGCTTCTTGCCGATCATCGTCGTCCAGTAGGTGCCGAGCCGGCCGTACTGTCGCGCCGGGCAGTCCGCGCGCATCTGCGCCGCGATCGCCTTGTAGTTCTTGGTGTACGGCTTCCAGTCGGTCTTGCTGTCGAAGCCGGGTGTCAGAACGCGAGCCAGTGCGTGGCCCTCGTCCATCGTCCAGGTCACGATCAGCACGTCCGCCCGGGGCAGCGACGCTCCTGTCGGCCGCGCTCCCGGGGTCGGCGCCAGTCCCTTCGGCCACTTCGGCGTGACATAGCTCGCGAGCGTCGCCGCCGTGCGAGGCGCGCGGGCCGCGAAGGCGATCAGCGCGGGGCTGTCGGAGTCGAAGTCGATCAGGTCTCGCTGCAGGTTCCGTTGGACGGCCTCGGACAGCGGTGCCGGCCCGTTGGCCGATCGGGCACGCGCGACCGGACTGCTTGCGACGTCCCCGGCTGCGGGACCGAGGTTCCGCAACGCCCAGCGCTGGTCGACTCGAGCCACGGCCCCTCCAGGTGAATGTGTGCCCGCGGCGCGCGACGCCCTCGCCAGCAGGCCCCTGCCACAGGAGAGGCGACCGTACACCCGCCAGAAAAGCAAGTCAACGAGCTACGGAGGCGTCAGTCGGTCGCCTCCACGTACGGCCGAACCGGGTTGACGGCGATCGCGCCGCCGTCGACCGAGTAGGTGCTGCCGGTCACGAACGCCGCGTCGTCGCTCAGGAGGAACGCGACGACGGAGGCGATCTCGTCCGTCGTCCCGGCACGCCGCAGCGGTGCGAGTCGCGCGCGTGCGCTGGTGCCGGACGCTCCTGCGGTCGTGACCGCGGGTCGGCCGAGCAGGTTCGTCGGGACGATGCCCGGCGCGATGGCATTCACCCGGATGCCGAGCGGGCCGCCGTACACCGCCGCACAGCGCATCAACCCGAGGATCGCGTGCTTGCTGGTGTGGTAGGCGACGATGTCGGCGCCACCCCCGAACGAGCAGATCGAGGCGCTCGTGACGATGGCGCCCGCGCTGTCCTGGGCTGCGAACTGGCGGAAGGCCTCGCGGAGCCCGAGGAAGATCCCTCGCACGTTGACCGCCATGACGCGGTCGAAGTCGTCGACCGTCGCCTCGGGCAGCGGAACGGACGCGCCGGCGATGCCGGCGTTCAGGTGGTAGAGGTCGACGCGACCGTACCGCTCGATGGCGGCGCGCATGGAACGCTCGACGTCGCTCTCGATCGACACGTCGGCCTCGACGGGGTAGACGTCGCCACCCACGCGCTCGGCCACCTCGGCGGCGCCATCGCCGTTCGCGTCCACCAGCACGACGCGAGCTCCCTCGCCCGCCAGGCGTGCGACCACCGCCGCGCCGATGCCGCTGGCGCCTCCCGTCACCAGCGCGACCCTGCCCTCGAACCTGTCCATCGTCGCTCCCTTCCCGCCCGGCGTCGGACGCGTGGCTTGACTTTCTCCCGGCGGTCGTCCAGAGTCTCGCCGCGCCGGGAAGATTGTATGACGGTCTGTCAAACAGACTGAGCCTTTCATCATGAACAGCAGCACAACCGCTCCGCTGATGGATCTCGCCTCGCAGGTCGAGCGGATCGCCGCGCCGCTGCGCGAGCAGGTCTCCGACATCCTGCGCACGGAGATCGTCGAGATGCGACTTCGCCCCGGGCAGCGTCTCGTCGAGCGCGAGCTGATCGACCGCCTGGGTGTCTCGCGCACGACGATCCGCGAGGCGCTCCGGCACCTCAGCGCCGAGGGCCTCGTGACGACGATCCCGCAGAAGGGCGCGATCGTCGCGGTGCCCTCGTGGAAGGAGGCGGCGGAGGTCTACGAGGTTCGGGCGCTGCTCGAGGGCGCGGCGGCCCGGGAGCTGGCCGAGCGGGCGAGCGTCAGCCAGGTGAAGGCGCTCAGGCGCGCCTTCGGTGTTGTCGAGCGTCGCGCCGCCGAGGGTGACGCGCGCGGACTGCTTGCGGCGAAGGGCCACTTCTACGACGTCTTCTTCGACGGCGCGGGCAACGCGACCATCCGCAAGATCATCGAGGGGCTCCAGGCGCGCGTCGCGGTGCTGCGCGCGGCGTCGCTCATGGTTGCGGGCCGACCCCAGCAGTCGGTCGTCGAGATATCGGCGATCGTCGACGCGGTCGAGCGGCGCGATCCGGCGGCTGCGGCGGCGGCGGCGGCGTTCCACGTCCGCCAGGCCGCGCGGACGGCGTTCACGCAGATCGGTGAGCAGCCGAGCTCTCCCGCAGGCGACATCGATGCCTGACCGGGCAGACTCCGCCGGCGCCGCGTCGGAGGACGCGTTCGAGCGGGGCCGACGCGTGCGTGGCGAGGTGCTCGGCGAGAAGCACGTCGAGCGCTCGCTCGCGCGTGCGAGTGACTTCTCGCGGCCGATGCAGGAGCTCGTCACCGAGTACTGCTGGGGCCAGATCTGGTCGCGACCGGGGCTCCCGAGGCGCGAGCGGAGCCTGATCAACATCGCGATGCTGACCGCGCTCAACCGCTCGCACGAGCTCGGCGTGCATGTGCGCGGCGCCATCCGCAACGGGTGCACCCCCGAGGAGATCCAGGAGACCCTCCTGCAGGCGGCGATCTACTGCGGCGTGCCGGCGGCGATGGAGGCGTTCCGCGTCGCGGAGGACGCGATCCAGGCCGCGCAGCGTGAGCTGCTGGACGAGGCTGGCGGCATCCCTGCGTCCGTCGATCCCGAGGGGGAGTGATGGGCCCGGTCGGTCGGATCGGATTCGTCGGGCTCGGCGCGATGGGCGCCCCGATCGTGCGGGCGATCGCGGATGGCGGCCACGAGCTGCTGGTCCACGACCGGGATCGCCGCGCGGTCGAGCAGGTCGTGGGGCGCGGGGTCGTCGCCGCGTCCGGCGCACGCGCCGTCGCGGACGGGGCCGAGATCGTCTTCGTGAGCCTGCCGACGCCCGCCGACGTGCGCGAGGTCGCGTGCGGCGAGGACGGACTCTCCCGAGGCGCGGCGATCCAGGTTTACGTCGATCTCTCGACGACCGGCGCCGTCGTCGCGGGCGAGGTCGCGGCGGCGCTCGCAGCCCGGAACATCGACGTGCTGGACGCGCCTGTCAGCGGGGGCGTCGCGGGAGCGACTGCACGCACGCTGGCGGTCATGGCCGCGGGTGACGAGCGGGTCTTCGAGCGGGTGCGGCCGCTGCTCGACGCGTTCGGCGGCAGCGTGTTCCACGTCGGCTCGGTCCCGGGGCAGGGTCAGACCGTCAAGCTGCTGAACAACCTCCTCTCCGCGACCGCGCTCGCGGTCACCTCGGAGGCGTTGACGTTCGGCGTCAGCGCCGGGCTCGATCCGGCGACGCTGCTCGAGGTGTTCAACGCCGGCAGCGGGCGCAACACCGCGACGTCGCAGAAGTTTCCGGCGCATGTGCTGACGCGTCGCTTCGCGTCGGGGTTCCGGCTCGAGCTGATGGCCAAGGACGTCGAGCTGTGCGTGGCGGAGGCGAGGGGCCGCAGGTTCCCGATGCTCGTCGGCGGACTCGTGCAGCAGATCTGGACGCTCGCCCGGTCGCAGGCGACGGATGACGCGGATCACACGGAGATCGTCCGGCTGTTCGAGGGCTGGGCCGGCGTGGAGATCGCGGCCGGCGAGGCGGTCTCCGATGGCCAGTCCTGACGGCGCGCGCCGCTACGAGATCGACGCCGTCCGCTACGGCACCCTCCGATCGCGCAAGGCGGAACTGTTCTACCGGCACGGGAGCTACGGCGAGCCCGACGTCGAGATCGACATGGCGTACTACTTCTGGCTCCTCCGCGACGGGGACGAGACGATCGTCGTCGACTGCGGCTTCGACCCCGACGTGGGAGCGCGGCGTGGGCGCACCTGCCTGTGCCCGCCGCTCGACGCGCTTCGCGCGCTCGGCGTCGAGCCCGAGTCGGTGTCGACCGTGGTGGTCACGCACCTCCACTACGACCACATCGGCAACCTCCCTGCATTCCCGGCGGCGACCCTGATCGTGCCCCGGACGGAGCTCGACTTCTGGACGGGACCGATCGCCTCGCGGTTCCAGTTCGCGTCGCACGTCGAGCAGCGCGAGATCGACTTCGTCGCCAAGGCGGTCGCCGACGGTCGCGTGCGGCTGACCGACGGAACCGAGGAGATCCTCGACGGCGTCACCGCGATCGCGGTCGGCGGACACTCCGCCGGGCAGCAGGTGACGGTCGTGCGAGGCGCGTCACGGAGACGTCGTCCTCGCCTCGGACGCCGTGCACTTCTACGAGGAGCTCGAGCTCGAGCGGCCGTTCGCCGTCATGCACGACCTCGAGCAGATGTACGTCGCCTACGAGGTTCTGAAGGGGCTCGCGCTCGAGGGTGCGGAGGTGGTCCCGGGGCACGACCCCGACGTCGCTCGGCGCTATCCGCAGGTCGGTACGGCTGGAGCCGCCTCGGCGGCGCGGATCGGATGAAGGGGAGAGCAACGCCGTGACGGATACCGCCGCCACTACGAGCGGGATGATCGGCCTCGGCAACATGGGGGGCCGGATCGCCCGCCGGATCCGCGGCTCGGGCAGGTCCGTGCTCGGCTACGACCGCAGCGACGCGCAGGCTGCGGCATCGAAGATCCCGCTCGCCACCTCGATCGCCGAGCTCGCGGATGCGGTCGACCTCATCCTCCTCTCGTTGCCCGACAGCCGGGCCGTCGAGGATGTCGTGTTCGGCGACGGTGGGTTGATCGAGACGGCGCGGGCGGGGCAGATCGTGGTCGATCTGAGCACGGCAGCGCCGGGCTCGACCGTGAGGATCCACGCGGCGCTGCGGGAGCGCGACGTCCCGTTCGTCGACGCCGGCGTTTCGGGTGGCGCCGCCGCGGCCGAGCAGGGGACGCTCTCGATCATGGCGGGTGGCTCGAAGGACGCGCTCGACACCGCCATGCCGATCCTCGAGACGTTCAGCGCGCACGTCTACCACATGGGCCCGTCCGGCTCGGGCCATATCGCCAAGCTGCTGAACAACTTCCTGAACGGCATCAGCCTCGCGGCGACCGCGGAGGTGATGGTGGCGGCCAAGCGGGCCGACCTCGACCTGGCGCAGTTCCTCGACGTCGTCAACCACTCGAGCGGCGTGAACTTCGCCACCCTGAACCGGTTTCCACGGATCATCGAGGGCGACTACCTCGAGGGTGGACTCACGAACGCGCTGATGGCGAAGGACATCAGGCTCTACCTCGAGTACCTGCAGCAGATCGAGGTCACGAGCTTCACCGGCGCCGCGTGTCTGGGCGCGTTCCATCTCGCCGGAGCGCTGGGCTACGGCGATCAGATCAGCAATCGGGTGGTCGACGCGATCGGCGATGTCGCCGGTGGCGTGCGCATCCAGCAGGTCGCGGAGGCCGCATCATGAGAATCGCACGTGGACGTGCAGGTACGCCGTCGGAGCAGCGTGGGCCGACCTTCACCGGTCGGGTGTGGGCCGATCCCGTGTTCGCCGCCGAGGACGGGATCATGGTCAACAACGTGTTCTTCGAGCCCGGGGCGCGCACGCACTGGCACACCCACGGCGTGGCACAGGTGCTGTACGTGCTCGCGGGCGAGGGCAGGGTGCAGTCGCGGGACGGGACCGGCGCGCCACTGCACGTCGGTGACACGGTGCACATCCCGGCGGGCGAGGAGCACTGGCACGGGGCGGCGCCCGGCAGCTATCTGCTGCACCTCGCGGTCTCGGTGGGCGCCACGGACTGGCTGGATGCCGTCTCCGACGAGGATTACGCGCGTGTGACAGGGTCCGCCTAGAGCTCGGGTAGGCGTTTGACGTGGGAGGTCGCCGGGCGTAGCGTCAGGGCCTAGATGGCTGACGCGCACGAGCCGGCAGTCATGCCTGCCGTTCGACTGATCTTCGAGTACGACGGGGACGACGTCCGGCTCGTCTCGCAGCAACCCGTCGACGTCGCCGTCTCCGGCTTCGACCTGGCGCCGGCGCCCGCGGCCGGGCACTTCGTCGAGCTGCGGACCGCGGCCAACGAGCCGCTCAACCGGGTGCCGGTGCGCGGCGCGTTCGCCGCGAGCGCCGAGGTGTTCCCCGAACAGCATGGCGACCCGATCACCCGTGTCGACGTCGCGTCGCCGAAGGGCGCGTTCACGGTCGTCGTGCCAGCCGGGCCCGAGGCCGTGCGCGCGGCGCTGCTGCAGGTCGTGCCGCCCTCTCAGGGCCCCAGGCCCTCCCCGCGTGCCGCCGCCACCGGGCCTGGCGAGCCCGGGGTGCGGGAGATCGCGACGTTCGAGCTGACGCGGTGAGCACCGCAGACGGCGCCGTCATCGGCACCACCCAGATCTTCGGCTCGGCGCCGCGTAACCGCGCGTTCAACATCGTGCTGCTGGGCGACGGGTTCAAGGCCGCGCAGCAGGCTGCCTTCGATGGGGCGTGCAACGCGTTCCTCGCCGCATTCCGCGCGACGCCGCCGTACGACCAGCTCACCAGCGCGATCAACGTCTTCCGGGTGAACGTGCGGTCGACCGACTCCGGCGCGGACGATCCCACAGCGACCGGGGGCACCGGCGCGACGGCACGAACGTACTTCGACGCGTCCTTCGGAGCGAACGGGATCCGCCGGTTGCTGGTGTGCAACGACTCCACGGCGCTGCAGACCGCTGCTGCGCAGGTTCCCGAGTTCACGGTGGTGCTCGTCGTCGTGAACTCGACGATCTACGGCGGGAGCGGCGGGTCGATCGGCACCTACTCGCTCGCGAGCGGCGCGACCGAGATCGCGATCCACGAGATGGGGCACACGGCGTACGGGCTCGCGGACGAGTACCCGTACTACGCGGGAGGCAACGAGACCGGTCACGACCGCTACAGCGGTGGCGAGCCAGCCGAGCCGAACGTGACCGCGAACTCCAACCGGGCAACGCTCAAGTGGCGCTGGGCGGTTGCGCCGGCGACCGCCGTTCCGACCATGCGCAACCCCACGTGCTCGCAGGTCGACGACCGGCCGAGCCCGGTCGCGACGGGCACACCCGGCGCGTTCGAGGGTGCCTACTACTTCCACTGCGGCGCGTTCCGGCCGGAGTACGACTGCAAGATGCGCAACCTCGGCGTCCCGTTCTGCGCGATCTGCCGCGAGGTGATCCGGAACCGCATCGGGCCGCTGGTCGCGCTCACGGGCCGGGACCGCACGCCGATCACCGCCGTCGCGCGCAGCGCGACGCGCCTCGACGTCTTCGCGGCAGCGAGCGACGGCCGCAGCATGACGGACTGGTGGGACCAGCAGAGCGGGTGGGCCGGGTGGCTCCAGATCTCCGGCGGCGCGGCGTCGCCGGGCGGCAGCGGCTCGCCGATCACGGCCGTCGCGCGCACGCCGGGGCATCTCGACGTGTTCACCGTCGGCACCGACCACCACGTCTACACGGCATGGTGGGACGCGTCCGAGGGCTGGTCCGCCTGGGGTCGCGTCGGGAGCCTTCTCTGCAGGCCGGGCTCGACCGTCAACGCCGTGGCCCGCAGCGCAGACCGTCTCGACCTGTTCACCACCGCCTCGAATGGCCGGACGATGTCGACCCACTGGGCCTCCAGCACGGGGTGGGCCTCGTGGTTCCAGGTGCAGGGTGGGATATCCGCGGCGGCTGCGCCGGTCACCGTGATCGCCCGCAACCCGACGCACATGGACATCTTCACGGTCGGGGCCGACAACAGGGTCAACACCGCGTGGTGGGACAGCCAGTCGGGCTGGCATGCCTGGGCGCGGGTGGGAACACTCGTCTGCCGCCCTGACTCGATCGTGACGGTCGTCGCGCGCACGCGCGACCACATGGACCTGGTCACGACGGCCGCGGACGGGCGGATCATGTCGACCTGGTGGGATTCGAGCGACGGCTGGGGCTCCTGGGGGCAGGTCGCGGGAGGTGTCGCCTCACCCGGGTCGCCGGTCACGGCGATCTCGCGCTCGGCGGACCAGATCGATCTGTTCGTCGTCGGAGCCGACAACCGCATCAACAGCACCTGGTGGAGCGACCCGGCTGGCTGGGCGTCCTGGGCCGTCGTGGCAGGTGGCGTCGGCAAGCCGGGAGGCCAGGTCGCAGCGGTCTCGCGGGCCGCCGGTCACATCGACCTGTTCACGGTTGCCGCGGACGGGATCGTCAATAGCACGTCGTGGGCCTCGGCATCCGGATGGGCTCCGTGGTTCCGGCTCGGGGTCTCGTAGCTCAATTTCGGCACAGTGTCGGCACAGGTTGGTGGGTCGTGGGGTGGTAGTCTCGAACGTATGTTCGTGGCGGTGGATGGGGTGGTGGATGCGGCGCTCGAGGGTGAGCGTGAGGCGTGTCGCTGCGAGATCCGTTCGCTGTGTGCGCAGGACGCGCGGATCAAGCAGCGGTTGACGGAGCTCGTGCGGGCAGCGGACGATCGTGGTGACTGGCGGGCGGCGGGCTGTTCGTCGAGTGCGCAGTGGTTCGCGCAGGTCTCGAGCAGCGATCACCGAAGCGCGGTGCGGATCACGCGGACGAGTGTCGCGCTTCGCAGCCTTCCCGCGCTCGATCACGCGCTGAGCATGGGTGCGTTGTCGCTCGATCAGGTTGCGGCTGCTGCGGAGTTCGCGACGCCGGAGAGTGATGCTGAGCTTGCGCGTGTTGCGGTCGGTAAGCCGCCGAGCGTGATCGCGTTGGCGGCGCGGACGCTCGCGCCGCCCGTGGTCGCCGACGACGAGGCGCTGTATGCGCGGCGGGCGTTGAGTATGAGTTGGACGCGGGGGCGGCGCGAGCTGGCGTTCAGCGGGCGGCTGCCGCTCGAGCAGGGCGCGATCTTCGAGCAGGCGATCTGGGACATCGCCAAGGCCCAGCGCGCGGCTGATAAGCAGGTCGGTAGCGTCATCGTGTGGCAGCAGTCGGCCGCCGACGCGCTCGTGACACTCGCCCAACACGGCGGCGGCGGTGCGATCAAGCGCAGTCCGACGACGCTGATCGTGCATGTGAGCGACGACGCGCCGCCGATGCTCGAAGGCGCGGGGCCGATCAGCCTGGAGACCGCCGAGCGGCTCGTCTGTGATGCGCGGCGCCTCACGATCAAGCGCAGCGGGCGCGATCTCGTGTACTCGCGTGTCGGGCGTTGCGCGTCCTACGCGCAGAAACGCGCACTGCAGAAACGCTCGGACCACTGCCAGTACCCCGGCTGTACCGCCACGCGCGAGCTCGAGGCACACCACCTCGTCGCGGACGAGGACGGCGGGCGCACCGAGCTCGCGAACCTGATCCTGCTCTGTCCGAGACACCACATGCTGCTCCACGACCGGCACATCCGCACCAGTGGCACCGGCGACGCGCCCGTGTTCACCGACAAAGCCGGACGCCCGATCACCTCCAACCAACCACACGCACCACCCAGCTGACCGCGGTACGGGCCTGATCGGACCGAATCCACCTCAAATCGTCCGAGACCTCAGGTTGCTTTTCCGCGCCTGAGAGACGGCAATGACTGAGGTCGCGGGCGCCCCCGCCCGCCACGAGGGAGAGGTCGTTCGTTGACCGAGTCCGACGCCACGGCGGTCGAGGTCATCGTCAAGCTCGCAATGCCTGTGGACCCGGGCGAGTCGAGCGTTGCCGAACGGTCTGTCCACGCCTGCGCCGGTGAGCTCGGCCTCACGCTCGAGCCGCTGTATGGCTCGAGCCACTCCGAGCTCGATGGCTTCCTCGTCGGTCGCGTCGACGCTGGTTCGGCACACGGGGTCGTCGAGCGATTGCTCGGCTGCCCGGGGGTCGAAGGGGCATACGTCAAGCCGCGTGGCGAACGACCGAGAGGAGCGTAATCGTGCCTGACAGCGGTGTTTCCCTGGCCGATCCGGGTGGGGCTGCCAACGCCGAGCTCGTCGTGATCGCGAACCCCGAGGCCGCCTTGCGAGCCCGGGCGAGCGGCGTGACGTCTGCTGCTGGGGTCGACACGTCGTCGCTCGAGTTGCTCCTCGTCTCGCACGGCGCGTCACTGCACCCGCTCTTCGGGTTGAGTGAGGATCGTCTGCATGCCCAGCTCCGGGAGCTCGCCGCCCCCAAGGCTCCCGCCACCGGCGACGGAACGAGACCGCCCGAGCCCCTTCCCGATCTCGGGCGCTTCTACCGCGTCGCGGTCGACGACGACAGGCTCGAGCAGGTGGCCGACGCGCTGCGGTCGCACGAGCTCGTCGAGGCCGCGTACGTCAAGCCGGCCGGCGCCCCGCCCGAGGCGACCATGTCGCGCGTCGCGCAACTGAACGACATGCAGCCGGACGCCGGCGACGCGCCGCCCGCGAGCCCGGACCTCATCAGCCGGCAGGGCTACCTCGCATCGGCTCCCGTCGGCGTCGACGCGACGTTCGCCTGGACGCTCCCGGGCGGCAGCGGCGGACGGGTCAGGATCATCGACTGCGAGTGGGCATGGCGGTTCACGCACGAGGATCTGCTGCAGAACCAGGGCGGGGTCGTCGCCGGAACGAGCAGCGGCGATACCAATCACGGGACGGCCGTGCTCGGTGTGATCAGCGGCGACCGCAACGCCATCGGCATCACCGGCATCTCACCCGACGCGACGATCAGCGCATCGTCGTTCAGCGACCAGTCGTCGTCGGCGGCGATCAAGGCCGCAGCGGACAAGCTCGGTGCGGGCGACATCATCCTGCTCGAGATCCACCGGCCGGGCCCAGCCGCCCCGAACCCGTTGCAGGGCCAACTGGGATTCATCGCGATCGAGTGGTGGCCGGACGACTTCGCGGCGATCCGGTATGCCGTCGCCAAGGGGATCATCGTCGTCGAGGCCGCCGGGAACGGGGCGCAGAACCTCGACGCGGCCATCTACGACACGCCGCAGACCGGGTTCCCGTCGAGCTGGAAGAACCCGTTCAATCCCGGCAACCCGTCGTCGGGTGCCGTGGTCGTCGGGGCGGGTGCGCCACCGCCCGGCACACATGGCCGCGACAACGGCCCGGACCGCTCGAGGCTCGACTTCTCGAACTTCGGCGCCCGGGTGGACGTCCAGGGTTGGGGGCGTGAGGTCACGTCGACCGGGTACGGCGATCTGCAGGGCGGATCGAACCAGGACCTCTGGTACACCGACCAGTTCTCCGGGACGTCGAGCGCGTCGCCGGTCGTCGTAGGCACGCTCGCAGCCACGCAGGGCGCCCTGCGGTCCCGCGGCCACCGCATCCTGACCTCCGAGGGAGCACGACGGCTCCTGCGGTCGTGCGGGTCGCCGCAGACCGACGCTCCAGGCCGGCCGGCGAGCCAGCGGATCGGGAAGCGCCCGAACCTCCGCGAGCTCATTCCGAGCGCGGCGAAGTTCAGGTCGCGCAGCGCCGACTACGACGGCGACGGCCGGGCCGAGTTCCTGATGACGAGCCCGTGGGGCATGGGCATCATCAGGCAGGCCGGTACGACGATGGCCGCGCCGATCATGCATCCCAACGGGACCCGCTTCGGCGGCTGGCTCCTCAACACCGCGGACAACCACTTCGGGCCGCCCGCCGACTACGACGGCGATGGCCGTGCGGAGACGTTGATCGTCAGTCCCTGGGGCATCGGCATCCTCGAGGAGGCGGGGACCACGATGGCGGCCCCGATGATGCGGCCGAACGGCACGCGCTTCGGCGGCTGGCTGCTGAACACCGCTGACAACTCGTTCGGACCCGCAGCCGACTACGACGGCGACCGTCACGCGGAGCTGCTCGTCGCGAGCCCGTGGGGAGTCGGCATCCTGAAGCAGGCCGGTGCGACGATGGCGGCGCCGATGATGGCGCCGAACGGCACGCGGTTCAGTGGGTGGCTGCTGAACACCGCCGACAACTCGTTCGGACCCGTCGGCGACTTCGACGGCGACGGCCACGCGGAGATCCTGGTCACCAGCCCGTGGGGCATCGGTGTGTTCAAGCTGACCGGGAACACGTTCAGCGTCCCGATGATGGCGCCGAACGGCACGCGGTTCGGTGGGTGGCTGCTGAACACCGCGGACAACTCGTTCGGACCCGTCGGCGACTTCGACGGGGACGGCCACGCGGAGATCCTGGTCTCGAGCCCGTGGGGCATCGGTGTGTTCAAGCTGACCGGGAACACGTTCAGCGTCCCGATGATGGCGCCGAACGGCACGCGGTTCGGTGGGTGGCTGCTGAACACCGCCGACAACTCGTTCGGCCCGGCCGGGGACTTCGACGGAGACCATCACCGGGAGACCCTGGTCACGAGCCCGTGGGGCATCGCCTTGTTCAAGCTGACCGGGAACACGTTCAGCGTCCCGATGATGCAGCCCAACGGCACGCGCTTCGGCGGCTGGCTGCTGAACACCGCGGACAACCGGATCGGCTCGGCAGGCGACTACGACGGAGACCACCGCGCCGAGCTCCTCGTCACGAGCCCGTGGGGGATCGGCATCCTCGAGCAGTCGGGCTCGACGATGGCGGCGCCCATGATGGCGCCGAACGGCACGCGCTTCGGCGGCTGGCTGCTGAACACGCTTGACAACGACCCGGGGCACGGCGTCTAGCGCCTCGACGGGAGAGGCCCGCATGACGCGGGCCTCTCCCCGTCAGGCGTTCAGCAGCCGAAGCACTGATCGGGCGCGTTGCGCGCGATCAGGCTGTTGTGCTGGGTGATCGGGAAGCCCGTCGTGAAGACGCCGCCTCCCTGCACGGGCAGTCCCGGACTCGCGGTCAGCGCGTTGCCGAGGACGGCCGTGGTGTCCATGAGGAGGCTCGGAGTAGGCGCCCCGTCACTGCCGAAGGGTTGGCCGTTCCAGATACCGCCGCCCTCGGCGAATCCGGACGTCCCCGTCGTCGCTCCCGAGTTTCTGGTGACCAGCACGTTGTGGAGCTCGAGCAGTCCGCCGTTGATGAGCCCGGCTCCCTGAACGGTCGCGGGCCCGGTGGTCGACGACGCGCGCACGGTGTTGCCGCTGATCGCCACGTTCCGCATGACGATTGGCTGGGACTGGCCGTCGAAGGCGAAGACGGCGCCGAGCGCTGTTGCGGCGCCCGTTCCCGTGATCGAGATGCTGTTACCGGTGACCGCCGTGTTGCTGACCGTGGCCGGCGAGTCGATCTCCATCGCGTTCCCGGCGAAGGAGCCGTCGCCCCCGTTGACGGTCGTGCGGTTGCCGCTGATCACGGTGTCCTTCAGCACGAGCGTCTGACTGCAGACGCAGAAATCGCTGAAGCCGACGCCGAGTGCCGCGGAGCCCGCGCCGGTTGATGCAGCAGGGTCGTCGGCAGAGACGATGTTCCCGGTAATACGGCTGCCCTGGATCGTCGCCGATCCGGAGCCTCCGATGTGGATTCCGCCCGAATCGGCAAACGTGTCGATTCCGCTCGGGTACGAGCTCGTGACGCTGGCCGTGTTGCCACTGACCACGCTACCGGTGACGGTGAACGCCTCCCCGTCCTGCACCTCGATGCCTCCGCCCGAGGCGAAGCGGCCGTTCGGCGCAGCCACGCTGGCGCTGTTGCCGGTCACGGTGGAGTTGATCAGGGTCAGCGCCCCCGGGCCGCCGCCGGTGGCAGTCCAGATACCCCCGCCCCCGGCATCGCTTGCGAGCGACCCACCCGCGACGTTGTTGCTGACCGTCGTGTTGATCAGCGTGAGCCTTCCGACCTCAGCGATTCCACCGCCCAGACCTCCCGCAGACCGACAGTCGCTGCCTCCCGGGCACGGCTCTCCGGAGTCGCTCGTCGAGCTCGGCGTGGCGCGGTTACCGGTGATCACGCTATTTCGGATCGTCACCGTCGCACCGAACGCGATGTAGACGCCGCCGCCAACTCCTGCGGACGTGATCGGGCCGTCAGGGGTCGGTGCCGACGTGGTGACGCCCCCGGTGATCGTGACGCCCGTGATCGAGACCGTCGGCCCGGTCGAGACCCCGAAGACCCCGATCGTCAGCACGGGCCCGCCGCCCTTGATGGTCGTGGATCCCGAACCCGCTCCCACGAGTGCGACGTTCACGTTGATGGTGACGCCTCCGGGATAGGTTCCCGGTGCGATCACGATCGTGTCGCCGTCGTGGGCGGCGTTGACCGCGGGCTGGATCGTGGCGAAGCAGCCCGGCTTGCTTCCGACGCAAAGCGTTCTCGGCGCTGCAGCCGCCGTCGATGCCGAGAACGTGGCGCCAGCGACGACGCCGGCGACGCACGCCGCCAGTGCGATCCTCTTCATCTTCCCCTCCGTAGTGGATGGCGGCGATGGTCGAGCGAGCCGCTACCGGGTCGTTATCCAACGGCTACCGTCTTGCGCCGAGGTGCTCCAGTTCCGGATCCTTGGGCCGCTCGAGGTCGTCGGCGATGGCGGCCCCGTTCGCCTCGGCGGGCCCAAACAGCGAGCGACGCTCGCCATCCTGCTCCTGCGCGCGAACCGCGTGGTCTCGATCGAGCGACTCGCGGATGACCTGTATGCCGGCGCGCCCCCGGTCACGGCCGTCACGCAGGTTCAGCGTCAGATCTCCGAGCTACGGAAGGCGCTCGGCGCGGAGGGTGCGATCGAGACTCGCGCGCCCGGCTACCTGATCCGCCTGTCGCCCGATCAGCTCGACCTGAGCCGGTTCGAGCGACTGAGCGAGGAGGCAGCTCTCGCCCGCGCAGCGGGCGATGCCCGGAAGGCGAGCGAGCTTCTGCACGATGCCCTCGCGCTGTGGCGCGGCTCGCCGCTGGCCGACCTCGACTACGAGTCGTTCGCACAGGTCGCCGTCGGACGGCTGGAGGAGATCCGCCTGACGGCGCTGGAGCAGCGGATCGAGGCCGACCTCGCGCTCGGTCGTCACGTCGAGCTGATCGGAGAGCTGAGCGCGCTCGTCGCCGAGCATCCCGTTCGCGAGAGCCTGACCGGCCGACTGATGGTCGCGCTCTACCGGTCGGGCCGTCAGACGGAGTCCCTCGAGGTCTACCGGAAGACCCGCCAGGCCCTCGTCGACCAGTTCGGCATCGAGCCGACAGCCGAGCTCCGCGGCCTCGAGCACGCGATTCTCAGACAAGATCGCTCACTCGCTTCGGTGAACAACGCGGAGGCGCCATCTCGCGCGATTCTGGTGCTCCCGTCGGCTGCGGAAGGTCTTGACGCGCTCGTTGCCGTCGCGGAGCCGGTCGCGACGCTCTCGTCGCGTGAGATCATCATCGCCCGCATGGTCGACCACGAGGACGAGGTGGCTGGTGCGGCGGCCGTCCTGAAGGGGCGATCCGTGGCCGCACCTTCCCGGACGGCCGTGTTCGCGACGACGAGTCCGGCCGACGATGCGATCCGGCTCATCGCCGCACACGACGTCGATCTCGTTGTCATCGACGAGCGAAACATGGGAGCGACCCTTTCGGAGTACCTCGCGTCGCTCTTCGAGCACTCGCCGGCCGATCTCGGCATTCTCGTGGGTTCAGCGCCGAGGTTCAGCGACGGGGCAGGCGTGTACGTCCCGTTCGGTGGTGGTGAGCACGACTGGGCCGCACTGGAGCTGGCCGGGTGGCTCGCATCGGCACTCCGCTGTCCGCTGCGGCTGGTCGGGACGAAGGCGGACCCCCGGCGAGGCCGTCGCGACTCGAGCAGGCTGCTCGCAGACGCGTCGCTTGCGGTGCAAGCGCTCATCGGAGTCGAGACCGATCCGGTGCTGGCGGAACCGTCCGAAGAAGGCCTGCTGCGCGCGGTGGAGCCGGCGGAAATCATCGTGGTGGGTGTCTCGGAGCAGTGGCGGCGGGACGGGATCGGCGAGAGCAGGCGTGCACTCGTGCGCGCGGCTGCGCCGCCGACACTGCTCGTCCATCGCGGTCTGCGCCCAGGAGGCATTGCTCCTCGCGGCAGCAGCACGCGGTTCACGTGGACGCTCGACGCGGCTAGGGGGTGACGCAGGCGGTCTCGTTCGCAGTCACGTAGTGCGCGTAGGCCTGCGGGCTCCCACCTCCGGTGTTCTGGGGCGAACCGCGATAGAGCCCAACGGCGGAGATCGTGGAGAGGTCTTGCGTCTCGAACACCAGGTTGTTGCCGACCACGTAACCGTACGCACGGCCATCTGACAGCGCGCTGTCCCGAGAGGGCTTGACCGCATTGCCGTAGGCCCTCTTCATCGCGGCGACAGTCGAGCACGGTCCGATCCCCTTGGCGGTTCGGTAGTTCTTGTTCCAGGTCGTGATGATGATCGCCCCCTTGCCTCGGGACGGGAAGTAGACCGCGACCTCCGGCTGCTGGAACGCGAGCATGTCGTACCCCGGCCCGGCGATCGTCGACTCGCGATAGCCCCCGAAGAGGGTCTTGTAGATCGCGGACGGTCGGCCGAGCGTCGCGCCCGCGATTGCCGTCTGGGAGATCGCCGCCGCCGCTGCCGGCGGCGTGGTCGGCGAAGGCGACCCACCGATTGCGACATCGCCGATCAGGGCCGCCACAGCGGCGACGACGATCGCGACGCCGGCGAGCAACCAGCGCCGGCGCCTCCGGTCGCGGGATCCTCGCCGCCGCAGCGCACTCTGGCCGGCGGTGGCCAGCGCGCCGCAGGACTCGAATCGTCGGTCCGGCGACTTGGCGAGGGCGACGGCGAACACGTCATCGAATGCAGCCGGTAGCTCGGGCACGATGTCCGAGATCCGCGGAGGCCTCTCGTTCAGGTGCGCGAAGACGACGGACAGCTCGCTCTCCCGTTCGAATGGGCGCGCTCCGGCGAGGCACTCGAACAGCACGCACCCGAGCGAGTAGACATCGGCGCGACCATCGACGGTGCGGCCTTCGACCTGCTCGGGGGAGATGTAGTCGATCGTCCCGACGAAGCCGCGGTCACCCGTGAGGCTGCTGACAGACGAGGCGTGGCGCGCGAGCCCGAAGTCGCACACGTACGCGTGCTCTCCATCAGGCCCGAGCCCGATCAGGATGTTTCCGGGTTTCACGTCGCGATGGACGAGACCCGCACGGTGCGCCGCGTCGAGCCCGCCGGCAACCTGGGCAACGAGCTCGAGCGCGCGCTCCGGGTCAAGCCGGCCCTCCCGCTGCAGCACGTCGCGGAGATCGGATCCTTCGATGTACGCCATTGCCAGGAACAGCAACCCGTTCGCCTCGCCCGACGAGACGATCCGGACGATGTTCGGGTGGTCGAGCGCTGCGGCGAGCGCCGACTCGCGCGTGAAGCGCTGTCTGAAGCGCTCGTCCTCCGCGAGCTCGGGTGCGAGCACCTTGAGCGCGACCTGCTCGCCGGTGCGAGTGTCCTCGGCCAGGTACACGCTGCCCATCGCACCGGCACCGATCAGCGACAGGACGCGGAATCCTGCGATGACCGAACCGGTGGTGACGGGTGGGACCACGAGCTTGTGACGATCTTGGCGAGCTACCAGCATCCGTGCAACTGCTCGGTCGTATACGGTCGCGTCCATGACTCGCTGGGGAATCCTCTCGACCGCTCGCATCAACCAGAAGATCCTGACGGGCGCGGCCGAGAGCGACGATGCCGAGGTCGTTGCGGTCGCCTCCCGCGACCAGGCCCGCGCCGAGTCCTACGCACGCGAGCACGGCATCCCGAGCGCCTTCGGCAGCTACGAGGCGCTGCTCGCCGACCCGGGCGTCGAGGCGGTCTACATCTCGCTGCCAAACGGTCTCCACTGCGAGTGGTCGACCCGGGCGCTAGAGGCGGGCAAGCACGTCCTCTGCGAGAAGCCGATGAGCGCTTCGCCGCAGGCAGTCGAGGCCGTCTTCGACGCTGCGGAGGCGAACGACCGCCTCTGCATGGAGGCGTTCATGTGGCGCCACAACCCGCAGACCCACGCGCTCACCGGGCTCGTTCACGACGGCGCGATCGGAGAGCTCCGGCTCGTTCGAGCCGCGTTCAGCTTCAACATGACGGATCACGACGTCAACGTGCGGATGCGCCCGGACCTCGAGGGTGGGGCGCTGATGGACCTCGGGTGCTACTGCGTCTCGGCATCACGTCTGCTCTGCGGCGAGCCCCGGAACGCAACCGCGCAGCTCGTGCTCGCCCCGAGCGGCGTGGATGCGCGTCTCGCGGCGACGCTCTCGTTCGATGGCGACGTCCTCGCCCAGCTGCACTGCGCGTTCGACCTGCCGGACTTCAGTGAGCTCGTCCTGTTCGGCTCCGAAGGTTCGATCGAGGTCAGCGACCCGTGGCACTGCCGGCAACCCGGACTGACGGTCCGGCGAGGCGACGAGGTCGAACGGATCGCGGTCGAGCCCGTGAACTCGTACCGGTTGGAGCTCGAGAACCTCGGCACGGCGATTCGCGGCGACGGCACCCCGCTGCTCGGCCGTGCCGACGCCGTCGGGCAGGCCCGAACGATCGAGGCGATCTATGGCCTGTTGCGGTAGTGGAGGTACACGACGCCGTTGCCGAAGCGGCGCTCGTCCACGAGGTCGAGATCCAGACGGACGTTTGGAAACGATCGCTTGCCGCCACCGACCAGAACAGGCGTGACGAAGAGGTGATACTCGTCGACCAACCCCGCCCGGATCGCGTGTGCGGCGAGGTCCGGTCCTCCAACCGAGATGTCGCGTTCGGCCGAGGCCTTCAGTCGGCGAACCGCGTCGGCGTCGAACTCTCGCTCGATCCGCGTCCTCGCACTCGCTGCCGCCGAGAGCGTCCGCGAGTACACGATCTTGTCGGCCGCCTGCCATAGCTCGGCGAAGTCCTGGAAGACGGGAGACTCCTCTGCGAGGCCGGGCGGACTCTCCCAGAAGACCATCGTCTCGTACATCCTGCGCCCGTAGAGATAGGTTCCGATCGGCCGCTCGAGGTCGTTGACGAACGCGTGCACCTCCTCGCTCGGCATGGCCCAGTCGAACCTACCGCTCTCGTCCTCGACGTAGCCGTCGAGCGACGCGATCGTCGAGTAGATGAGCCTGGCCATCCCCGGAGCATCGCGCATGGCGACCGCAGCTCGCGCAACACCGACATGCTCTAGGCTCGACGCGTCGACCAGGAGGGAGTGCACGATGGCCGGGTACACGATCAAGTCGCTGGAGGACGTTCCCGACGTGCTCGGCGACTACCCCGGTGAGATGCGGATGGCGACCTACGAGATCGACGCCGTCCAGGCGGCGCTCACGTGGCGTCGGATGCCTGCGAAGACGGGCGGCAAGGGCTCGTACGGTCACCGCCACAAGACGCAGGAGGAGATCTACCTCATCGTCTCGGGCACGTTGCAGTTCAAGCTCGACGACGACGTGATCGACGTCCCGCCGGGCACC
Organism: uncultured Actinomycetes bacterium; assembly: GCA_963717155.1. Taxonomy (GTDB): domain Bacteria; phylum Actinomycetota; class Thermoleophilia; order Gaiellales; family JALYLC01. The sequence goes on along the minus strand of OY970326.1, from coordinate 3,154,437 downwards.
GTCGTCCGGGTCGCTCCCGAGGTGGTGCGCTCGGTCTGGAACGAAGGCCCCGACGACGTCGAGCTCGTGATCGCGGCGTCGAAGGTCGACGACCCTCAGGCGGACACCGAGACCGTCCCCGACTTCTGGCCGGAGTAGCGCCCTGGGTAGGCTGCGGACGGACGTGACGCCCGACCGCGACTTCGGTTTCGACACGCGCGCGATCCACGCGGGCCAGCGGCCCGATCCCTACACCGGTGCCCGCGCGGTGCCGATCTACCAGACGACGAGCTACGTCTTCGAGGACGTCGAGAGCGCCGCTGCGTACTTCAACCTGCAGGAGTACGGGAACACCTACAGCCGCATCGTCAACCCGACGGTCGCCGTTCTCGAGGAGCGAGTTGCGAGCCTGGAGGGCGGAGCCGGCGCCGTCGCCTTCGCGAGTGGCCTCGCGGCGCAGGCGGCGACGTTCTTCACGGCGCTCCAGCCAGGCGATCACGTCGTCGCGTCGCAGGCGCTGTACGGAGGATCACTGACGCAGCTGAAGCACCTGTTTCGCAAGCTGTCCGTCGACCTCGACCTCGTCGACCCGAGCGATCTCGACGCCTGGCGTCGCGCGCTGAGGTCCGAGACCAAGCTCCTCTACGGCGAGACGATCGGAAACCCGGCGGGCACGGTGCTCGACCTCGAGGCGGTGGCAGGGATCGCCCGCGACGTGGGCGCAGCGCTCGTCGTCGACAACACCTTCGCGACGCCGTATCTCTGCAGGCCGCTCGATCACGGCGCCGACATCGTCGTCCACTCGGCGACCAAGTTCCTCGGCGGCCATGGCACCTCGATCGGCGGCGTCGTCGTCGACTCCGGGCGGTTCGACTGGGCGAATGGCCGCTTCCCCGGTGTCGCCGATCCGTCGCCTGGCTACCACGGTCTCGCGTTCCACGAGACATTCGGCGTCTACGGGTTCCTGATGAAGCTGCGCGCCGAGACGCTGCGCGACCTCGGTGCGGCGCTCAGCCCGTTCAACGCCTTCCTCTTCCTGCAGGGGATCGAGACGCTCAGCCTGCGCATCGACCGCCACGTCGAGAACGCGCTCGCTGTTGCGGCGTTTCTCGAGTCCCGCCGCCCGGAGGTCGCCGCCGTGCGGCATCCGGCGCGCGATCCGCTGGCCGCGAGGTACCTGCCGCGCGGGGCGGGCGCCGTGTTCTCGTTCGATCTCGCGGGCGGGCGCGAGGCCGGAAGGCGCTTCATCGAGGCGCTCACGCTGTGGAGCCACCTCGCGAACGTGGGCGACGCGAAGAGCCTCGTCATCCATCCGGCGAGCACCACCCATCGCCAGCTCTCCGACGAGGAGCTCGCGGGCGCCGGGATCGGCCCCGGAACGATCCGCCTCTCGGTCGGCCTCGAGGACCTCGGCGACCTGCTGTGGGACCTCGATACGGGGCTGCAGGCCGCGCGGTGAGCGTCTCTCGGGATCGTGCGCGGCGCACGCACCATCGCGATCGTCGGGCTGTCCCCGAACGAGCTGCGGCCGAGCAACTTCGTCGGGTTCTACCTGCAGCGCCACGGCTACCGCGTGATCCCGGTGAATCCGCGCGAGACCGAGATCCTCGGGCAGCGGAGCTACTCGTCGCTCGTCGAGATTCCCGAGCACGTCGACGTCGTCGACGTCTTCCGCCAGCCCGACGCGGTGCCCGCGATCGCCGAGGAGGCGGTCGCGATCGGCGCGGGCGCACTCTGGCTGCAGTTCGGGGTGATCAGCCCCGAGGGTGCTGCGATCGCGCGCGCGGGCGGACTGGACGTCGTGATGGATCGCTGTCTGAAGGTCGAGCACGCGCGCGTGCTCGGGCGCATGCACTGGCTCGGCTTCAACACGGGTCAGATCACCGCGCGCCGGGCGCACAGCTGACACGAGGGCGTCGATCGCCGTCCCTTCCTCGACATCCCTCGTGACGCGCTCGGCGCGTACGACCTCGAGGTCGTCGAGGCTCGCGACGATCTCCTCGGGCGTGTAGAGCACCGCGGGGTTCTGCGGCCCACCGACGCCGTCCTCGATGTTGCTGCGGTCGTGGCCGACTAAGAACAGCGTGCCGCCTGGCGCCACCGCCGTCGCTGCGGCACGCACGACCGGATCAAGCTCGTCCGCGGGCAGGTGCAGGTAGAGGAGCGCGACGAGGTCGAATGCCGCCGCGGGCGGCTGCCACGTACGCAGATCGGCCTCGATCCAGTCGATCTCCGCGTCGCGCTCGGTTGCGTGCCGGCGCGCCTTCTCGAGGCCGACGCCCGCGAAGTCCACGCCCGTCACCGCCCAGCCTCGCCGGGCGAGCCAGATCGCGTTCCGTCCTTCGCCGCAGGCGAGGTCGAGCGCTCGACCCGGCGCGAGATCCTCGCCGAGCTCGCGCAGGAACCGGTTCGGCTCGGCGGTCCAGACGAGCCGCGGCGTGCGGTAGCGCTCGTTCCAGAGCTCGCGATCCATCGGGCGATTGTAGGCCTGGCCGCGTGCTGCCAATCAGTCGAACGCGCGGAGCTCGTCCAGCATCGACCGGCGCAGTGCCGCCGGGGCGAACGACGCCTCGATCGACGTCCGTGCGAGAGCTGCCACATCGGCGCGCTTCCAGTCGAAGGCCGCGGTGCAGGCCTCGTGCTCATCCAGCAGCGAGATGTCGAGAAGCTCCGGGTCATCGGTGTTCAGCGAGACCGCGACTCCGGCGCGCCGCAGCCGCTCGATCGGATGGTCGCGGATCTGCGGGTACAGCCCGAGCGTGAGATTGGAGGTGGGGCACACCGCGCGCTCGAAGGCCGGTGCGAAGCGCTCGGCGGTGCGGCCCGCGACCGACTCGTTTCCGTCCACCGAGAGCCCGCGAACGCGGGGATGGGCGAGCGCGACCAGCTCGTCGACGAGGGCGATCGCCTCCTCGCGGCTCTGGCGCCTCTCGATGCTCGGGCAGAGGCCGATTGCCGGAAGCCCGTCGGCCTCCGCCGCGCTGGGGCCGTCGTCGAGCGCGACGAGGAACGGCTCGAGCCGCACGCTCCAGCCGGGCCAGTGGGTGGGGTTGACGATGACGTCCGCATAGCGGGCGCCCGATTCCGCGAGGCGCTGCGCACGCGGTAGGCCAGCGTCGTGAGCTCGCCCGGCTCGCCGAGCAGGCCACAGGTTCGATCGAGGTACGCGAGGAAGTCGGAGAGACCGGCGAAGCCCTGCGACCGGTCGGGAACACTCGCTCCCCTCCGTCGAGCGGCGGCCGCGAGCAAATCGGGCGGAAGGCAGCCTTCGAGGTGCAGGTGCACCTCCGCTTTCGGGAGTGCCAGGAGCCACTCCCTGGTGACGTCGTCGTTCAACCCAGCGGTGAGCCTAGTGCCCCGAGGCCCGCGAGGAGCGCGTCGACGTCGGCTGCGGTCGACCCGAGGCCGATGCTCGCCCGGACTGCGCCGGGGATCTCGACGTCCTCGCCGCGGCCGATCCGGGCGAGCAGGTCGCCTGTGTGTGCCCGCTCGACGCCGAGGAGTCGGGCAACGAGCGGGTGAGCGCAGAACGAGCCGGTCCTGACCGCGATGTGGTGCCGGGTCGACAGGTGTCCGCCCACCTCCGACGCGCTGTGGCCCGGCACGGTGAAGGTCGCGACGCCGACGCGGTCGGCCGCGTCCGGCCAGAGCCTGAGGAGCTGGACGCCCGTCGTGTTCGCAAGCCCCGACCACAGCTGTTCCGAGAGGCGGCGCTCGTCGCGGGCGATGCGCTCCATCCCGTGGCCCGCGAGCGCGTCACACGCCGCACCGAGCGCCACCGCGCCGACGAGGTTCGGGGTGCCCGCCTCGTAGCGGCGGGGAGGATCGGCCCAGGCGACGCTCTCGAGCGTGACCATGCGCACGGCGCCTCCACCCTTGAGCAGCGGTGTCCCCCGCTGCAGCGCCTCGTCGCGGAGGGCAAGCACGCCCGTTCCGAACGGCGCGTAGACCTTGTGGCCCGAGAAGGCGAGGAAGTCGACGCCAGTCCGCGCGAGACTGATCGGCCGGTGGGGTGCGAGCTGCGCGGCGTCGACGAAGATGAGCGCTCCGTACTCATGGGCGATCCGCGAGAGCTCCTCGAGCGGGGTCACCTCGCCGGTGACGTTCGAGGCGCCCGTCACCGCGAGCAGCCGATAGGGCCGGCCGTTCGACGCGGCACGTGCGAGCGCAGCCTCGGTCGCTTCGACGAACCCGGCGAGCGAACTCGTGAACGGCAGGTGATCGACCTCGTGCCCGCGCCACGGGAGGAGATTCGCGTGGTGCTCGATCGGCGAGCACAACACGCGCGAGTACGGCGGCAGCGCGGACGACAGGAGGTTGGCGGCCTCCGTGGTGTTGCGAACGAACACCACGGTGCTGCCCGGCGGGCAGTCGATGAAGCTCCCCGCCGAGGCGCGCGCCCGCTCGTAGGCGTCGGTCGAGATCTCGCTTCGCCGACCCCCGCCGCGGTGCACGCTTCCGTACCACGGGAGAAACGCGTTGACCGCGTCGACCGCGGCCTGGAGCGCCGGCGTGGTTGCCGCGTAGTCGAGGTTGATCTCGCGTAGTCCTCCCGGCTCCTCGCAGAGCGCCAGTGAATCGATGCGCTCGGTCCGCTCCGGGTCATTCGCGATAAGCATGTTATGCATAAGTGTATCTTATCCAACTACTCCCGACACAGGATCGCGGCTAGATTCGGGTGGTGGCCGTCCTCCCACAGCCACCGCGCGTCGGCGAGCTGCTGCGCTCCTGGCGCCAGCGCCGACGGGTCAGCCAGTTCGAGCTCTCGCTCGACTCGGCCGTGTCCGCCCGTCACCTCAGCTTCATCGAGACCGGGCGGGCACGACCGAGTCGCGAGATGGTGCTTCACCTCGCCGAACGGCTCGATGTCCCGCTCCGCGACCGCAACGGGCTCCTGCTCGCCGCGGGCTACGCGCCGACGTATTCCGAGCGCTCGCTCGACGATCCGGACATGTCCGCCGCGAGGGAGGCTCTCCACCGCTTCCTTGCGGCCCACGACCCCTACCCCGCCGTGGCGGTTGACGGCGGCTGGAACCTCGTGGCGGCGAACGACTCGCTGGGAGTCGTGCTCGAGGGCGTCGCGCCGTGGCTCCTCGAGCCGCCCGCGAACGCGTTGCGCATCACGCTCCACCCCGAGGGGATGGCCCCGAGCATCGTCAACCTCGCCGAGTGGAGCGGGCATCTGCTGCACCGGCTGCAGCGCCGGGCCGCGATCACCGGAAGCGCCGGGCTCGAGCAGCTGCATGCCGAGCTCGCCACGCTCCCCGGCGTCTGTCTGGAGCCGCCGTCGCGCGATCTGGCGGCGGAGATCGCACTCCCGCTCCGACTGCGCCGCAACGGGCAGGAGCTCTCCTTCCTGGCCACGCAGACGACGTTCGGCACCGCCATCGACATCACCCTTGCCGAGCTGTCCCTGGAGGCGTTCTATCCGGCGGACGAGGTCACCGCAGAGGCCGTTCGCGCGGCAGCCACACCAGCAGCACGATCGGGGCGATGAGCGGCACGAGCAACGCGTTCGCGAGGCCGGCGACGCTCGCGAGCAGGGCGATCGCGAGCGGGAAGACGCCAGCCGCGAAGCCGCTCGCGGTTCCGAGCGCCATCGCCGCCCCGCTCTGCTCGCCGAGCTCGTCGTACAGCCTCGCCTGAGGGATCGCGTACCACCCGGCGTGCAGCAGGCCCACGACCGCCAACGCGACGAGCCGTGTGCCGATGCCATCCGCGAGCAGGAACGCGAGGTACGCGGGCACCATCAGGACCGCGCTCCAGCGGAGGTAGCGCAGACCGGAGACGCGCCGCAGCAGGATCAGCAGGAGCCCATCGCCCACGAGTCCGGCTCCCGTCCATACCGCGATTCCGAGCGCCGCCTGGGCAGGTCGCATGCCGGCGACGTCGACGAGGTACAGGGCGAGGAAACCGTGCAGGACGTCGAGCATCAGATTTGCCACCTCGAGCAGCGCCAGCCAGCGGAGCACCGTTCGCCTGCGGAGGAGCGCGATGGTCTCGCGCAGCCCGTCGAGGAAGCTGCCGTCCGGTACCTCGCTCGCAACCGGAACCCGTAACGCCAGCGGCAGCAAGAGCACCGTCGCCAGAGCAAGGAAGACGTACTGGGCTCGCCATTCGAGCCCGAGCGCCAGCACGATGGGCGCCGCGACGACGCCCACCGAGCCAGCGAGGGTCCAGCGGGCCATGTTGTGCTCGCGGCGACCCGGATCCAGGTCCATGAGGGTCGCCTCGGACACGCCGACGAACGCACCCGAGGCCGAGAACAGGACGATCGAGGCAGCGAGCAGCGCCGCGAATCCCGGGGCCAGGCCAGCTCCGAGCGTGGCGACCGCGAACGCGCAGCAGCCGACGGCCATCAGCACACGACGACGGCCTCGATCGGCGAGCACGCCGATCGCCGGATCGACGAGGAGAGCGATCCAGCCGGGGACGCTGAGGATCAGCCCGATCTGGGCGTACGTCAGCCCGAGGTCATGCTGTACCTGAGGCCATGCCGCCTCACGCGTGCCGAAGACGAGCTCGTCGAGCAGCTCGACCGCGAGCAGCGCGAGGACCGTGCGACGGGATCACGGGCTGGCGCGCGTCATGCCTCAAGTCTGCCACGGCGGCGCGGCCGACGTCTACTCCGGTCGTGCCAGTCGCTTTCAGGACTCCTGGGTGAGCGCCAGGAACTCCTGGCGCGTGCGGGCGTCGTCGCGGACCAGGCCATGCATCGCCGACGTCACCGTCTTGGCTCCCGGCTTCTGCACACCGCGCATGGACATGCACAGGTGCTCTGCCTCGAGCATGACCCCGACCCCTCGCGGCTCGAGCTCCTCGAGCAGCCACTCGGCGATCTGCGTGGTGAGCCGCTCCTGGATCTGGAGGTCGCGGGCATACAGCTCCACGACCCGACCGAGCTTGCTGAGGCCGATGATCCGCTCTGCAGGCAGGTACCCGATGTGGGCGACGCCGTGGAACGGCAGCAGATGGTGCATGCATAGCGAGTGGAAGGGAATCGACCGGGCGAGGATCAGCCCGTCGTAGCCCTCGCTCGGAAACGTCGTCGCACGGAACGGCCGTGGGGTCAGCAGCTCGGTGAACGCGTCGGCGACCCGGCGCGGCGTCTCGCGCAGGCCCTCGTCGTCGACGTCCGAGCCGAGCGCGCGGAGGAGATCACGAGCGGCACGCTCGACTGCGTCCTGGTCGATCTCGCGGGGCGACGCGGTGGTTGCGGACAGCTCGGGCGGAAAATACGTCATGCGTCATTGGTGACCGCCGCGGCCGATCTCTTACCGCCGTAAGAATCAGTGCCGCGGGCACACCAATGAGCTCGATGGGCACGGCTATCCTCGAACCGGTGGCAGAGATCGTCCCGCAGATGTCGCAGGCCCTGGACGCCGACTCGCGGGCCTGGCTCATCGCCCTGCGCGCCGAAGGCATCGACCGGGACGACGCGATCGCGCGGCTGCACGGGCTCCTGCTGCGGGCCGCGCGCTTCGAGGTAGGCCGTCGCGGGTCGTCGCTTCCTCATCTTCGCGGGGAGAGCTCGACGAGATCGCCCAGGAGGCGGCGAACGACGCGCTCGTGAGCATCCTCGCCCGGCTCGACGACTTCCGCGGCGCGAGCCGCTTCACGACGTGGGTGTACAAGTTCGCGCTGCTCGAGGCGGCGGTGAAGCTGCGCAAGCGAGCCTGGCAAGGGCGTGAGCTGCCGCTCGAGCCCGACACGTGGAACCTGTTCGCGAGCGCCGGCCTCGAGCCGGGCGAGCAGGCGGAACAACAGGAGCTCATCTCGGCGCTGCAGGTTGCGATCGCCGACGTGCTGACGCCTCACCAGCGTCGCGTGCTCGTCGCGCTCGCGCTGAACGGCGTTCCGATCGACGTCCTCGCCGATCGCCTGTCGACCACCCGCGGCGCCCTCTACAAGACGCTGCATGACGCGCGTCGCAAGCTGCGACAGCACCTCGCGGAGGGGGATCTGTGACCGAGCGTCCCGAGATCGATCAGATGGTAGGGCGGCTTCTCGGTCCCTCGGCGCTCGAGGTCGGATGCGACGAGTGCTTCGACGAGCTCGATCGCTTCGTCGAGCTCGATCTCGCCGGCCGTGACGCCGACGCCGAGATCCCCGGGCTGCGAGCCCACCTCGTCGGCTGTCCGGCCTGTCGCGAGGAGTACGAGAGCCTGCGCGCGATCGTCGCGTCGGAGGGCGTCGACGGCACGCGCCAGTCCTAGCCTGCATCCGAGCGCGGGCGCCCAGCGAGGTAGCGCAGCAGCTCCGGATCGCTCGAGCGCAGCTCGTCCACCGGCTCTCCGTAACACGTGCAGAGGTCGACTACCGCTTCCTGATCGGTCATCGAGCGGAGGCGCCAGATCGCGCCGTGCTCCTCCCAGCGGAGCAGTGTGACCTTCGGCGGCTCGTCCATCAGCTGGTCTCGCGGTCGCGCAGGAGCTCCGCCAGCACGACCGCGTCGTTGTGCTCCGTGTCGCGCGCTCCGTAGATGAGCGTCAGCGTTCCCTGCCGGGCCCGCCCGCGCAGCTCGCCGAGCTTGTCCTCGTGCGCTGCCAGCTCCTCGCGATAGCGGCGCCTGAACTCCGCGTAGCGCTCCGGATCGTGTCCGAACCAGCGCCGCAGCTCGGCGCTTGGAGCCAGCTCGCGCGTCCACTCGTCGAGGTGCGCCCGATCGCGCCTGACTCCGCGAGGCCACAGGCGGTCGACCAGCACCCGGTAGCCGTCCGCAGGAGATGGCTCCTCGTACGCACGCTTGAGCTGTACATCCACGACTACCGCTCCGGCTGCTGAATCTGCCGCTCCGCCTCCGGAATCCTGACGTCGTTGATCGAGGCGTAGCGTCGCCGCATCAGACCCTCGGGCGTGAACTCCCACATCTCATTGCCGAAGGAGCGCCACCACTGGCCATCGGCATCGCGGCTCTCGTACTCGAAGCGCACGGCGATCCGGTCGTCCGTGTACGCCCACAACTCCTTTCGCAGCCGGTAGTCGAGCTCGCGTGCCCACTTTCGCCGTAGGAACCCCTTGATCTCCTCCCGCCCCTGGAAGAACTCATCGCGATTGCGCCACTCCGAGTCCTCCGTGTATGCGAGCGCGACGCGCTCGGGGTCGCGCGTGTTCCACGCGTCCTGCGCGGCTCGCACCTTCGCGGCTGCGGTTTCCGCTGTGAACGGCGGGCGGATGCTCGCGGGACTCGCCATGTCGAATGCCCTCTCTACTGGTCGCGTTGCAGCTCGAGTGTCGCGCAGTGAAGGCCGGCGATGGCGAAGTTGTGGCTCTCCGAGAAGTCGATCTGAATCACCTCGATGTCGAGCGCCTCGAGCCGCTTCGCGACCGTCGGCGAGCCGGCGTTCATCACGACCTTGCCGGGCGCGAGGGTGACTGCGTTGACGGCGAGTCCCCAGTACTCGTCGAGTGGCACCTCCACGATCTTCCAGTCGTTCCGCATCAGGTAGCGGACGAAGCCGTAGTCGACCAGGTGCGGTGCGAGCACCGCGACGTGGTGGTCCGGAACCATCAGGAACATGTCCGCGTGCGACGTGCCGATGTTGCCGTCGCCGATGGAGTCGACCCAGCCCGGGCTGTGCGTGGTCACGAGCTCGATCCCGAGCCCGTCAAGCACGAACTCGATCTGGCGCAGCCCCTCCTCGTTCGCGACCACCGACTCGTTGAAGACGAACGTCTTCGGGTCGAGCCAGCGGCCTGCGCCCGGCTCGCCGATGCCCGTGCCGTGGATCGTGAGGTAGATCGGCACCTGCAGTGCCGCGAGCACCTTCGACCAGATCACCTCGCGGCCGCGCTGCCAGGAGCCGAGCCCCATGCGGTGGATGATCGCGCCTCCGTGCACCACGAGCCCTCCGCCCGCGAGCGTCACGAGGTTCTTCAGGTACCCGTACGCGCCGAGCGCCGGCACGGGCGCCTCGATGTAGTTCACGCGCACGCCGTTGTCGGCCAGCACCTGGTAGTACTCGTCGAACTGCGCCTGCAATCGGCCGAGATCCGCGTTTCCCGCGCGGGACGAGTAGTAGTACTGCCACTCGCGGGCGTACTCGTCGCGCGTCTCGTTGACCGTCGGGCGTGAGACGAGGACCTCACGGAGCGTCCCGATGCCCTCGGCGCCCCACCGTCGGCCCCAGATCTGCTCGACCTCGTCGTAGAAGTCTGTCTCGTGCAGCATCCAGTTCCGGAGTGGCTTGCCGCTCTCGAACCAGGGCAGCGACTCGAGGACTGCGAGCTCGTCGTGGGTGTCTGCGGCGCGCGGGGAGGAGTAGGTCAGGTCGACCGTCTCGCCATCTGCCGTCCGGACGCGGAACGGCACGGATTCGCGTGCCAGTCGCGGGTTGTCCGTCGTCGCCATCGCAACCTCTTTCCCTAGGACTGCATCCAGTCGAGCAGGTGCAGGTAGTCCTCACGTGCGGGTGCGAACACATCGATGTTCTCGACGGTCTCCTCGCCGATCGGCTCGAGCGAGTGCTCCTCGCCGCCCGGGATCAGCAGGATCGAACCAGGGCCGACCTCGTGGCGCTCCTCACCGATGGTGAAGATGGCGCGGCCCTTCGTGATCATCGCGATCTGGTCGAACGGGTGGCTGTGCGGCCACACGACCATCCCGGGCTCGCAGTCGTTGCGGACGAGAAGGACGTTCTCGGTGCCGAACCCCCGCCGGCGAACCCCAGGGCGCACGGCCTCGTCGGGAATCTCGTCCCAGTGGGGCATCAGGCGGAGCTCCGCTCGTGGAGCAGGCGGTCGACGTACCACGCGTGGAGCGCCATCACGTTGGCCTCGTGATCCGGGGACAGCGGACCGGGCCGGTAGGCCGACGACCGCACGCCGATCTGGTTGCGCTCACAGAGTCCCCAGTCCTGCTCGCTCGTGCGCTCCCAGAACGGGAGCAGGCGCTCCGTGTCGTAGTCGGCGCCCTCGACGGCGTCCTCGTCGACGAGCCACTGCACGCGGACGCGCGTGCGCTCGGGTCCGACCGGCAGCAGGCGGGTCGAGACCGCATGGTCTCCCGACAGGTGGCACCAGAACGAGGGGACGGAGCGAAGCCGGAGCGTGCCGACATCGTGCCGCGCGAAGTCGCCCATCAACGGCGCGACGGGCTGTCCATCGAGCGACTCCGTGACGAAGCCCTCGGCGAGCGGGGTTCGCGTGGCCGACCACCAGCGGTCCGGTGTCGGGAACGCCGCGAGGCCCGCATCGGCATGGTCGACCGCGAGCGCGACGCCGGCGAGCGCCAGACCGGCCTCGGCGTCGGCGGTCCGCGCCGCGATTGCGGCCCTGGTCACGGGGTCGGCGCCGTTTGCCGTGTCGAAGTTCGCACGGCGGTACTCGGGATGGCCCGCATGGCAGTGCCAGCACTCGCGGTTGTTCTCGACGATCAGCTTCCAGCCGGCGGCGACCTCGTACTCGCGCGTCACGGCGATGGCCGCGCGCTCGAGGCCGTGCGGCGCGAGCGCGGCTGCGAAGTCCTCGCGCGCGGGGTCGAACGGCTCGGGGTCGTCGGCGAGGTTGACGAAGACGATGCCGCCGACCTCCTCGACGTGCACCGGCAGCAGGGAATGCCGCTCCGGGTCGATTGCCATGCCGCCGCACGAGCGGACGCGCCCCTCGAGGTCGTACGTCCACTGGTGGTAGGGACAGACGAGCCGTCGGCCGTGGCCGGAGGGCCGGCCGCACACTCGCGCGCCGCGATGGCGGCAGACGTCGTGGAACGCGCGCAGCGCGCCGTCCTCACCGCGCACGATCGCGATCGGGTCGGTCGCGACCTCGAGCGTGATCCAGTCGCCGGGCTCGGACAGCTCGCAGCTGTGGCAGGCGAAGAGCCAGCTGCGGCCCCACACGCGAGCGAGCTCGAGCGCGAAGATCTCCGGGTCGAGGTGCAGGCCGGCGGGCAGCGAGTGGCCTTCGGGCCACGCGGCCACGAGCTCTCGGGCAGCGGTGTCGTTCACCACGGCAGTGTGTACAGCTTCTGGGTCGTCATGGCCCGCATCGCCTCGAGCACCCCCTCCTTGACGCCGAGGCCCGAGTCGCCGATCCCGCCGAACGGAGTCAGCTCGGTCCGGTACCCCGGGACCTCGTTCACGTTGACCGTGCCGCACCGTAGCTCGCGCACGCATCGCATGACGGCGTGCAGGTCGTTGGAGACGACGCCCGACGAGAGCCCGTACGACGTGCCGTTCGCGACCGCGATCGCCTCGTCGAGACCGCGCACGCGCAGCACGGGGACGGCCGGTCCGAACGTCTCCTCGCGTACGAGCTCCATCTCGGGCCGCACGTGGTCGAGCACCGGGGGCCGGACCTGCGCGCCCGACCGTTCGCCGCCGGTGACGAGGGTCGCGCCGGCCTCGACGGCGGCCGCCACGCGGCGCTCGACGGTCCGCGCGGCGTCCTCGTCGATCACGGTCCCGATCTCGGTCGCCTCGTCGAACGGGTCGCCGACGCGGAGCGCTTGCACTCCCGCTGCGATCCGATCGACGAGCTCGTCGGCGATCTCCTCGTCGGCCAGGATCCGCTTGACGGCGGTGCAGCGCTGGCCGCTGTTGCGGGTGGTCCCGGCGATCGCGAGGCTCGTCGCGAGCTCGAGGTCGGCGTCGCGCAGGACGATCAGCGGGTCGTTGCCGCCGAGCTCGAGGACGGCGCGACGGTAGCCCAGCCGATCCGCGATGTGCTTGCCGACCGCGACGCCGCCCGTGAACGACAGCACGTCGACCGTCGGGTGCTCGAGCATCGTCGCGAGCACCGACGGCGCGTCGCCGACGATGATCGCCAGTCGGTCGGGAGGAAGCCCGGCGTCGAGGATCGCGCGGCCGAGCCAGAGCGCCGCGAGCGGCGTCCGCTCGGACGGCTTCAGCACCATCGGCGCGCCGGCCGCGATCGCCGGCGCCACCTTGTGGGCCACCTGGTTGAGGGGATGGTTGAACGGCGTCATCGCCGCCACGAGTCGCACCGGCTCGCGCATGCTGTAGGCCCTCCGCGAGCGGCCGTTGGCAGACGTGTCGCAGGCGAACACCGCCCCGTCGTCGCGCAGCGCCTCGCCGGCGGCGAAGCGGAACACGTCGACCGCGCGGCGCACCTCGTAGCGGGTATCGCGGAGGCACAGGCCCGACTCCCACGTGATCAGGCGGGCGAGGCCGTCGGCCTCGGCGACGATGCGATCGGCCACCGCGTTCAGCACGAGGGAGCGCGCGTAGCGGTCGGGCGCAGGACCTGCGGCCGCGGTGCGATCGAGCGCCGAGCGCACCTGAGCGTCGGAGAGCATCGGAACGGTCGCGACCTGCTCGCCGGTGTACGGATACCGCACCGCGAGCTCCTCGTCGCCCGCGACCTCCGCGCCGTCGACGAGGGACGAGAACGAGTAGGGCGGCGCCGTCAGCGCCGGAACCTCGAGTGGAATCGCCATTGCCGTCCTCAGGTCGTCTCGTTGAGCAGGAGATGGTGCACGTCGGCGTTCGACGCGCCGTTCGCGAGGAGCGCGCGGCCTGCCGGTGTGAGCGGTTCGGAGAGCAGGATCGGGACCGCGCGCTCGTGCAGGCCGCCGTGCGAGCGCAGCGGGCCGTGCAGCGCGGCGAGGTCGTGCTCGGCCGCGGACTTGCCGAGCGCCGTCTCGCCGTCGGCCAGCACGAAGAGGTCGCCGATCCGGTCGGGCGGAAGCGAGAAGCGGGCGGCGGCGACGTCGCGATCGAGCACCTCCTCGATCCCCTCGAGCGCTGTGATCGCGGCGCGCGCACGTTCGCGATCGGGCGCGTCGACATGGACCCAGCAGGCCGAGCCGAGTGCCGCGTGATGGACGACGTACGGGTCGGTGATCGGCAGGATCACCTGCGCCTCGACGCCCGCAGCCGCCAGCGCGTCGGAGAGGTAGCGCACGCGCGGGCTGCCGTCGGGCAACGCCTTCGCGCGCATGCCGTGGTCTGCGACCAGTCCGAGCGAGAAGCCTGCGTCGAGGTACCTGCCGACGAGGACGTCGAGGCCCCGCAGGTAGCGATCGCTCATCGGGCCTCCCGGGCCCTCGGCGTGCTGGACGAAGTCCGTCAGCGACACGTACGTCAGGAACGCTCCGAGCCGCTGCGCAAGCACCAGCCCCATCTCGAGCGCGTAGTGCGAGCAATCCCAGTCGTAGATGCCAGGGTTCTTCCTGCCGACGAGCTCGGTCACCGGCGTCCCTTCGAGCTCCTGCTCGTGGGCGAGCTCGGCCGAGTAGGTCGGAACTCCGCCGGCCCCGAGCAGCGCGCGCAGCTTGTTCTTCGTGGTCACCGCGAGCACCTGGACGCCGGCCTCGGCGAAGCGCGCGTGGATCGACGGCGCGCGCAGGTACTCGGGACTCGTCAGCTGCACCTCCTGTCCGTCGGGGGCGAGGTAGTGGTTGCCGGGGATCCCGTGGACGGCAGGTGGCGCGCCGGTCACGATCGAGAGGTTGTTCGGGTTCGTGAAGCTCGGGATCTGGCTCTCGCCGATGCCGAACGCGCCGGCGGACGCCATCTGCGAGAGCCGGGGCAGCAGGTCCCGCGCGAACCCATCCTCGAGGTAGGCGGGGTCGCAGCCGTCCAGGCACCAGACCGCCGTCGGCCGCTGCGGCACGCGATACGTGCGGCCGTTGGCCTCGACCGTGCTCACGCCGAGACCTGCGCGCCTGCGAGCACTTCGGCCAGCTGCGCCTCGAGGCCCCACAGCGCCGGAGGCTCGAGCGCGCCCATGCACGAGATGCGGAAGACCTCGCTGGCCAGCCGGCCCTGTCCCGCGTACACGACGAACCCGTGTGCGCGCAGCGTGTCGTGCAGCTGTTCGAAGGCCACGCCGGGCGGCAGCCGCACCGAGCGGATCGAGCTCGAGCGCACGGCCGGGTCGAGCAGCGGCTCGAGACCGAGCCGATCGACCATGCCGTCCAGCGTCGCGGCGCGCTCGCGGTACGCCGCCTGGTGTGCCTCGAGGCCGCGCTCAGCGAGCTCTGCGAGCGCGGCATCCAACGCGGCGATCGCCGGAATCGCCGGGGTGAACGGCACGGATCCGGACTCGGCCGCGCGCAGGTAGCCCGCGAGGTCGAGGTAGACCGAGCGGCGCGGCACCTCGGCGACGCGCGCGGCTCCCGCCGGCGACACGAACACGAAGGCGGCGCCGGGCAGTCCATGCAGGCACTTGTTCGAGCTCGCGACGAGGAGGTCGATGCCCGACCCGGCAAGCTGGATCGGCTCGGCGCCGAAGCTCGAGACTGCGTCGACGACCAGCCGCACGTCGGCCGCGCGGCAGACGTCGGCGATGGCTGCGAGCGGGTTGAGGAGCCCCGTCGTTGTCTCGTGGTGGACGAGCGCCACGGCATCGATCGCCGGATCGGCTGCAAGTGCCTCGGCCACGGCCGCGGACTCCACGGCCTCCGTCCAGGGCCGGTCGATCGTGATGCTCGCGATCCCATGCGCCTCTGCCATCGCGTGCAGCCGGTCGCCGTAGACGCCGTTGCGGACGACGAGCAGTCGCTTCCCCGGCCGGACGGCTGCCACGAGGGCGAGCTCGTCCGCTGCCGTTCCCGATCCGGACACGAGCGCGACGCCCCAGTCCGTGTCGATACCCGCGACCTCACGCAGACGCTCCCGTACACGCGCCTCGAGCCCGCGGTACTCCGGTTCGCGGTGGCAGAGATCGACGCCTGCCGCCGCACGTTTGACGCGGTCGGTGGTCAGGGCGGGGCCGGGGTTGAGCAGCACCCGCGGTCGCAGCTCTCGGCGCGAGCCGTAGCGTTCGTCCTCGAGCGCTGCGAACCCGGAGGCGCCGACGATCGCATCAGGCTCCGCCAGCCGGAGCGCCTCGCGGGCGAGGGCATCCTCGGCGATCCCCACGACCGCGCCGGCGCCGGCCTTGCGACCTGCGACGATGCCCGCCGTGTCGCCCGCGAGCACGCCGACGCGGCGCACGTCGTCCACCGCGGACTCGCGCATCGCCGCGAAGACTCCGAACGGGGACACGTCGAGCGAGCGGACGACGGTGGCGCCGTCGGCCTCGGCGTCGCCGAGGAGGTGGGCGTGGGCGAACGCGACCCACAGCAGGACGGCCCGTTCGGAAGCCCAGCGTGCGGGGTCTTCAGCTCG
The DNA here is from genome assembly GCA_963717155.1 of uncultured Actinomycetes bacterium. Taxonomy (GTDB): domain Bacteria; phylum Actinomycetota; class Thermoleophilia; order Gaiellales; family JALYLC01. Next base: position 3,138,385 of record OY970326.1, on the reverse strand, counting down.
CGCGGCGATCGACATGGTCAGCTCCCTGGTCAGTGGCACGGAGGCGTGTGAGAGAGGAGGCGGTCGTGGCGTTGTCCACGCCGAAGACCACCAGGTCGGAGCGGTAGCGGTCGTCCGACCACTCGAGCGGGGCGCCGTCGCCGTCGAGTCCCAGACGGCGATCGCGCAGAAGCGGTGTCCGCCGCGGGACCTCGAGGAGACGCGCATCGAGCGTGCCGGCCGCGATCGCGTCGATCGCGTGGCGTGCATGTGCCACCTCGATGCCGTGGCGCGCGAGATGCTCGTAGATCGAGCCGGTCTCGAGATCCGCTGCCGTCACGAGGCCGGCGACGCGCGACGCGAAGGCTGTCCGCTCCACCATCGCCGCCCGGTCGCCGAGCAGGCGTAGCCGCAGCAGGCCGAGCACCTCGTCGCCATCGGCCAGGCCGAGCGCCCTCGCCTCGTCGGTCGTCGCCTCCCGCGAGCCCAGCTCGATCACGCGGCCGGACGGCTGCTCGTGGAGGGTGCGCGCCCAGCTCGTGAAGCTCTGCAGCTCGGCGAAGCTCTGCGTCCGCGCCGGGCCGAGCACGACTGGCCGGGCCCCGCGACGTACTGCGATCACGCCCTCGCTGCGCAGGGTCGCGAGCGCCTGGCGCACGGTGCCTCGCGCCACGGAGTGCCGGCCCGCGAGCTGGTGCTCGGATGGAAGCTGCGATCCTCGCGGATAGCGCCCCGCGTCGATGTCGCCTCGCAGCTCGTCCGCAAGCCGGCGGTGGAGCGGTCGGACGTCGTCCACGGCGCGTACTCTAGACGAAGGCGGTACAACTTGCATAGACAAGTTGAGAGAGTAGAAGATCCCGCTCCGCATGGATCAACACATGCGGTGAAGGATCTGAGTCCAGGTGGTGACAGCGAGCAGGGAGGTCGGCGTGCGGGTCGTGGTGGTCGGCGGAGGCGTCGTGGGGACCGCGCTCGCGCTCGCGGCGGTCGATCGCGGCCACTCGGTGGTGCAGCTCGAGCGCGAGGCCGAGCCACGCGCGGCGAGCGTCCGAAATTTCGGACTGGTCTGGATCTGCGGTCGCGCCGCCGGACGTGAGCTCGAGCTCGCGCTGGCGGGTCGCGCGGCGTGGGAGCGCGTCGCCCTGCGGGCCGAAGGTGTCGGCTTCCGGCCCTGCGGAGCCCTCGTCGTGGCGCGGCACCCGGCAGAGCTCGCGCTGCTCGAGGCCGCGTGCTCGGCCCCGGGCGCGGCAGAGCGCGGATTCCGGCTCGTCGGGCCGGACGACGCGCGGAGGCTCGAGCCGGCGCTCGGAGGCGAGCTCCTCGGCGGGCTGCACAGCCCGCTCGATGCCGTCGTCGAGCCGACGGCGGCGCTGCCGGCGCTACGTGCCCTGGCGGCTGCCAGCGGCCGCTACCGGTTCCTCTCGGGGCGGGCGGTCGTCGACGTCGACGCCGCGCGCGCGGTCGATCACCTCGGCGAGGCGCATCCGGGCGATCTCGTGCTCGTGACGTGCGGGCGCGCCGTCGAGCTCGGCGACCCCGAGGGCCTCGCTGGAGCCCGAACCGACGTCGTGCGGCTGCAGATGCTCGAGGTCGATGCGGGCGCACGCTGCCCCTCGCTCGCGCTGGCCGGCGGCGGGTCGCTCCGCTGGTACTCGGCCTTCGCGCTGCCGGAGCGCGACGCCCTGCCCGAGCCCGATGCCGTGACGGCCCGCTATCGCCTGCAGCTGCTCACGGCGACCCGCGCATCGGGACGGCTCACCGTCGGCGACACGCACACCGAGGACGAGCCGGGGGTCTTCGGGCTCGAGGCCGAGCCGGAGGAGCACCTGCTGCGGACGCTCGGCGCCTGGCTGGGCGGCGATCCCGGTCGGGTGGTGCGGCGCTGGTCGGGCACGTACCTCCGTCGCGTCGACGGCGCGGATCCGTACCTGCGGGCGCGACGCCCGGACGGTGCATTCACCGTCACGGCCACCGGCGGCCACGGAATGACCGGCGCCCATGCGATCGCCGCCGAGACGCTCGACGCGCTCGGCTGGTGAAGAATTGGATCAGTTCCGGTTTAGGCATGGTCGTTGACGTTGCTCGCGCGCCGATTTCGGAGTAGCGTCCCCGCCGGCACGGGAGGGCCACAACTCTGACTGCGAGGAGCTGTACATGGTGAACGACAACGACCTGACCGAGGCGTTCGAGACATTCGTCGACGAGCGTCTCGAGGACGCAGGCATCACCCGACGCACGCTGCTTCGGCGGGGTGTGCTCGCCGGCGCGGGGCTGTCGGCGCTCCCGGTTCTGCTCGGCCAGGTCGGGCCTGCGATGGCCGCGTCCGGCAGGGTCGAGGCGGGCACGCCCCTCGCGACGCTGATCGCCGCCGCACAGAAGGAGGGCACGATCAACACGATCACGCTGCCCCCGACCTGGGCGAACTACGGCGAGATCATGAAGACGTACCAGAAGAAGTACAAGATGAAGCTGACCGACGCGATCCCGGATGGGACGTCGGCGCAGGAGAACCAGGCGATCATCTCCAACAAGGGCTCCAAGCGCGCACCCGACGTGCTCGACGTGGGCCTCTCGTTCGCGGACATCGGCAGGAAGCAGAAGCTGTACCTGCCGTACAAGAACGCCAACTGGGCAACGATCCCGGCGAACCTAAAGGACCCGAACGGCTACTGGGTCGGCGACTACTGGGGCGTCATCTCGTTCGGGACGAACGTGGACGTGGCGAAGACCGCGCCGCAGGACTGGGCCGATCTCAAGAACCCCGCCTACAAGAACATGGTCGCGCTCGGCGGCGACCCGCGGCAGGCCGGAGAGGCGTTCGCCGCCGTGTTCGCAGCGTCGCTTGCGAACGGCGGCTCGCTCGACGACATCACGCCGGGCATCCAGTTCTTCGCCGACCTCAAGACGGCCGGCAACTTCATCACGACACAGGCCACGTCGGCGACCAAGGCGAGCGGCCAGACCCCGATCGTGGCCGGCTGGGACTACCTGCAGCTCGCCGACCGCGATCTGGACAAGGGCAAGGTCAACGTCCAGGTCACCGTGCCGAAGAACGGCGTCTACGGCGGCTACTACTGCCAGGCGATCAACAAGTACGCGCCGCACCCGAACGCTGCCAAGCTCTGGCAGGAGTTCCTCTACTCGGACGCCGGCCAGCTGCTCTGGCTGAAGGGCTACACCCACCCCGCGCGCTTCCAGGACATGTCGAAGCGCAAGGTCATCCCGGCATCGCTGCTCGCCAAGCTGCCGCCGGCGCAGGACTACAAGACCGTGAAGTTCGCGTCGCTGGCACAGGCTGCCGCGGCGACGACGGTGCTCGCCGCGCAGTGGGGACCCAAGGTCCTGGGGCAGTAGCCTGAGCACGACCCTCAGCACGGAGGAGCTCACGCTCCGCAGCGAGCCGGAGCCGGCAACGCGCTCCGGCTCGCTGCGCGTGCCCTGGGCGTGGCTCGGGGCCGTGCCGTTCTTCGCGTACACGCTGCTCTTCCTGTTCATTCCGGCGGCCGACGTGATGATCGGAGCGTTCCGAGACGACGCCGGCCACTGGACGACGCGCAACATCGACCTGCTCCGCCAGGAGCAGTTCCAGCAGGCCTACACGAACACGCTCAAGCTCGGCTTCTACACCGCCGTGGTCGGCGGCATCTTCGGCGCGATGCTCTGCTACTTCGCACTGCACCCGGCCGGCCCGCGGGCCCTCCGGACGGTGGTGACCGCGTTTGCAGCCGTCTCGTCGCAGTTCGGCGGCGTGCCGCTCGCGTTCTTCTGGATCTCGACGGTGGGCACGGTCGGTGTCGTCACGAAGTTCCTGCACGACACCTTCGGGTTCGACCTGTACGCGCACGGGTTCACGATCTTCGGGTTCTGGGGCGTGTTCCTGGCGTACGTGTACTTCCAGGTGCCGCTCATGGTCCTGGTGATCTCGCCCGCGATCGACGGGCTCAAGCCCGAGTGGCGTGAAGCGGCCGAGGGCCTCGGCGCCTCCGGGCGGACCTACTGGTTCAAGGTCGGCATTCCCGTGCTCGCTCCCTCCATGCTCGGTGCGATGGTGCTGCTCTTCGGCAACGCGGTCGCTGCGCAGGCCACCGCCTACGCGTTGACGGGCGGCGGCTACAACCTCGTGACGAACGAGATCACGAACGTCATGAACGGCAACGTGCTGTCGGATCCGCATGCCGGGCACGCACTGGCACTCGGGCTCGTGCTGATCATCGTGGTCGCGATGCTCGTGTACCTCCCGCTCCAGCGCCGCGCCGCACGGTGGATGAAGTGAGGGAGGGGCGCTTTCCACGAAGCGGGATCCTGGTGCTGGCGCTCGGCGGCATCTACTTCCTGGTGCCGATCGCGGCCACCATCAAGTTCAGCCTCTTCCAGGGCAATGCGGGCTTCAGCTTCGATGCCTACAGGCAGATCCTGAAGGATCCGCTGTTCCGGCACACGCTGTGGTTCTCGGTGCAGCTGGCGCTCGAGACGACGGTCCTGACGATGCTTCTCATGGTGCCGACGGTCTACTGGGTGCATCTGCGGCTTCCGAAGGTGCGGCCCGCGGTCGAGCTCGTCTCGATCCTGCCGCTCGTGACGCCGCCGATCGTGCTCGTGGTCGGGCTGCTCGACGTCTACCGCGGGCGCGCGCCCGCGTGGTTCATCGACAGCCCGAAGTTCCTGGTCACCGCGTACGTCGTGATCTGCCTGCCGTTCGTGTACCGCGCCCTCGATGCGGGAATCCGGGCGATCGACATCCACACGTTGACGGACGCGGCCCAGAGCCTCGGCGCGAGCCGGACGCGAACGCTCGTGCGCGTGATCCTGCCGAATCTCCGCGGTGCCGTCGCGATCGCGTGCCTGCTGTGCTTCGTGATCGTGCTCGGCGAGTACACGATCGCGAGCATCGCCCTGTGGGAGACGTTCCCCGTCTACATCACGTTCATCGGGACCTCGCAGGCCTATGGCGCCGCGGCGCTCTCGATCATCTCGGTCTTCCTGACGTTCGGCGCCGCACTCGTGTTCGTGATGCTCGCGCGCATCGGGGTTCCCCGCGGAGGCCGCTCGCGCGCCATTCTGTCGGTACCCGGCCGGTCACGTTGACCTCCTACGACCCCTGAGGGCGATGTCTCACCTCGAACTCAAAGAGCTCCGCAAGCGCTTCGCCGGCAACCAGGCGCTGGATGGCGTCGACGTCGCGCTCGGCCAGGGTGAACTGGTGTCGCTGCTCGGTCCGAGCGGCTGCGGCAAGACCACGGCGTTGCGCTGCGTCGCAGGATTCCTGCAGCCGGATACCGGTCAGATCGTGATCGGCGGCGACGACGTCACACGCCGCCCGCCGAACCGACGAGACATCGGCATGGTGTTCCAGGCGTACAGCCTGTTCCCGAACATGTCGGCGGCCGACAACGTCGAGTTCGGACTCAAGGTGCGCCGCCAGAGCCGCGAGCAACGCAGGAAGCGCGTCGCGGAGCTGCTCGAGATCGTTGGCCTCGGGCACGCCGCGAAGCGGTTCCCGCACGAGCTCTCCGGCGGCATGCAGCAGCGGGTGGCGCTGGCACGCGCGTTGGCGATCGAGCCGCGCGTGCTGCTGCTCGACGAGCCGCTCTCGGCGCTCGACGCGCTCGTCCGCGTGCAGCTGCGCGAGGAGATCCGCCGCGTGCAGACGCAGCTCGGGATCACGACGCTGTACGTGACGCACGACCAGGAGGAGGCGCTCTCGGTCTCGGACCGCGTCGCGGTGATGCGGGCCGGCAAGATCGAGCAGATCGGTCCGCCTGCCGAGATCTACGGCGCTCCCGCGACCCGCTTCGTGGCGGAGTTCATCGGGACGATGAACCGGATCGAATCGACCGTTGCGGCTCCCGGGACCGTCGACGTCGGTGGCGTCCGCCTGGCCGTCGACGCTGCGGTCGATCGCAGCGCAGGCGCCGCGGTGCTGCTGCTCGTACGCCCCGAGTCGCTCGACCTCAGCCTGATGAACGGCCACCTCCCTGAGGGCTCGCTCGCGGGATCGGTCACGGCGCAGACGTTCCTCGGGCCGGTCACCCGGATCCGTGTCGCCTCGGATGCCGGCCCCGACCTCGTCGCGACGGTGCCAAGCGGTCAAGCGGTCGACTTCGCGGTCGGGCAGCGCGTGAGCGCGCGCTTCGCGCCGGCGAGCGCGCGTGTGCTCGACGCCAGCGAGTGACCGACCCCGTCGATCCATTCCGCGCGCCAGGCAGCTGGCTTCGCGCGGCCCTGCACGCCCACACGACGAACTCCGACGGCGAGCTGCCGCCGTGGGCCCTGGCGGCGCACTACGCGGCTGCAGGCTACGACGTGCTGGCGACCACGGACCACTGGATCCGCACCGAGATCCCGGATGACGAGGCGCACGGCCTCGTCGTGGTGCCGAGCGTCGAGCTCAACGCCCGCCTCCCGGGCGGGCGCGACGGTCACCTCCTGTCCTACGGCGTCGACCGCGTGCCCGAGGCGCTCATGCCGTTCGAGAACCTCGCCGACGGCGTGCGCTTCGTCGAGGAGGCCGGCGGCGTGCCCTACCTCGCCCACCCATACTGGACGGGCGCCGGGTTCGAGTCGCTCGACGTCGATGGCCTGCGGGGCCTCGAGGTCTGGAACGGCGGCTGCGAGCGCGAGATCGCGCGTGGCGGGTCCGAGCCGCACTGGGATGACGCGCTCCAGCGCGGCCGCCACCTGTTCGGCCTGGCCGCCGACGACTCCCACCACCCAGGCCACGACAGCGACCTGGCGTGGACATGGATTCGCGCGGTCGAGCGAACTCCCGACGCGATCATCGACGCGCTCCGCACGGGCGCCTTCTACGCCTCCGCCGGGCCCGCGATCCACGATGTCGTCGTCGATGACGACGCGGTCGAGGTGGTCACGAGCCCGTGCCGCTCGGTCACGCTCTCGCAGGGCGTCCAGCGAGGCTCGTCGGCGCACGCGGGACGGCTGGGCTACCGCTACCACGCGCGGGTGCTCGAGACGGCCGCGGATGGCGGCCTCACGCGGGTCCGGCTCAACAGGCGCGACGCGCCGTTCGGGCGCGTGCAGGTCGAGGACGCCGACGGGCGTCGCGCCTGGACGAATCCGCTCTGGCTCGTCAGGCCCTAGCCGGGCGCAGGCACGGGCTCGCGAGGCAGCGGCTCGTCGCTTCGCCAGAGCGGCGAGGGCCGCTCGCCACGCAGCTCGCTGTAGTAGCTCTCGAGCTCGGCGGCGACCCGGTGCCAGGAGTAGCGGGTCGTCGCGGTATGCCGTCCCTCGGCGCCCATCCGCACACGCTCGGCCGGCGTTTCGAGCAGGTGGCCGATCGTGCTCGCGAACGGCACGGGATCGTCCGGCGGGTCGACGAGCAGGCCCTCGCTCCCGTCCTGCACCAGCAGCTGGAAGCCCGAGATCCGACTCGCGACGACCGGGCGGCCGCAGCTCATCGCCTCGAGCAGCACCATCCCGAAGCTCGCCTTCTGGCAGGGCGTGCAGAAGACGTCGGCCGACGCGTAGTAGCGAGGCCGGTCCCAGTCGACGCGTCCCGCCCAGTGCACGGCCCGCGCGACGTCGCGCGGGAGGCTGCGCTCGTAGAAGGCCCGCAGCGGCCCGTTCCCCACGACGCACAGCCGTGCATCTCCATCGCGCGAGCGCCACAACCGCTCGAACGCCTGGAGCATGATCCCGAGCCCGTTGCGGGGATCGAAGCGTCCGACGAACAGCACGAGCGGCCCGCTGCCGGCGGCGAGCTCCTCGATCGGCTCGGCGTCGGGCCGGAAATGATCCTCGTCGATCCCGTTGGGGATGACGCGCCACTCGAGATCGGGGAAGTAGTGATCGAGCGGCGGGATGCACGCCTCCGAGACGACCACGTGCCCGTGCAGCCGTCGCAGGCTGGCATGTGTGGCGGGGCCGACGAGGTCGCGCACGCGGCCCGGTGTGAAGACGGAGTGGTAGGTGCCGACGCCGATGGTGTCGGAAGGCAGACCGAACGGGGCGAGCATGAACGAGCTCGGGTTGTAGGGCGCGTGCACGTGCACGACGTCGAAGCGGCGTCGCTCGAAGAACCGGCGGAGGCCGCCCGGGCCGGCCGGGAGGACGGTGTGGAGGGTCTGCGAGCCGTTGCCGTAGAGCGGCACGGCCACGCCCATGTGCACCACCTCGAAGGCATCGTTCGCCAGCACGCGCGCATTCCTGTCGGCCGTCGAGGGTGTCCGAAGCAGCCGGCCGGTCAGGATCGTGACCTCGTGGCCACGCGCCGCGAGGCCCAGCGCCTGACCGTGCACGTGCTCGGTGATCCCGCCGAGCTGCGGGTAGTAGTAGTCGGTTGCGATGCAGACCCGCACGAGCTGAAGCTCGATCAGTCGGCGGCCAGGTCGTACCCGACGGATGCGAGGCGCAGCTGGACCAGTCGCAGCGCCTCCTGGTAGAACTCGATCGGCTCGATCCCGTAGCCGCTGCGCACGAGCTCTGTCATCTCGGCGCTCGCGGGCCCGAGCAGATCCGACCAGAGCGTGAGGAGCTCCTCGAGCAGGCGGGTGATCACGCCGTGCGTGCGCTCTGGGTCTCGCTCCATGCGCTGCCGCACGTAGGTCACGCCGATCCCGATGTGGCGTGCCTCGTCGCGGGCGACGAGGCGCTGGCCCTCGGCGAGGCCGGGGAACGACAGCCGCTCGTACTGGTTGGCAGCGAGGTTCTGCGCCGTGCGCGCGATCACGCCCTCGGCCAGCAGGTGGTAGACGACGACGGCCGCGAGGAAGTCGTCCTCGTCCGAGCTCACCGACAGGTGCCCGACGTAGTGGACGAGGCGCTCGTACAGCCGCTCGGCGACGAGGTCCATGTTCCGGTCGGCTACCTCGCGCACGGCGTCGATCCCGCCCTGGACCCCGAACACCTCCTCGTAGATGCGAAGCACCGCCTGCAGGTGGCGGTGCTCGTCCGAGACCTGGGTCGCGAGCAGCAGCTGGACGTCGTAGCTCGGTGCGGCGAGCAGGAAGGGCGCGAGCAGTCGGGCGACGTTGAACTCGGCGTGGAACCGGTGGGCGAAGATCCACACCATCCCCGCCTGCGCCTCGGGGCTCAGCGCCGCGAAGCTGCGCTTGTCCGTCTCCAGGTCGAGCGCGAGGGCGGACCACTGGTTGCGCTCCCAGTGCGCGTACAGCGCGCTGTACGCCTCGGGCCTCTGCTCGAGCGCCTCGCTCTCAGCTGCCTCGGCCTCGTCGTCGAGGACGAGTAGTTCGTTCTGGTCGGTCATCGATACCTCTCGAAGCTCGATCCAATTGGTCGTGTGTCACGGCGGAGGCCGGTTCTCCCAGGTCCGACGTGCTCACCGATCTTCCGTGTAAACGTCGAAGCGGACGTGTACATTCTTCACCGATGAAAGACGAGCGCGCGCCACGTCGTGGCCGCGCGGTGCGAGCTGGAGATTGCGATCGCACGCACCCTCAGGTGCACCGTCGTAAGGCCACGGAGCGCAGGCCGCACGCTGGCCTTGACGTGTACGACGATCGACTGCGTGCCGCTCCTGAGCTTCGGGCGGCTCGCGCTGCCGATCGAGATCAGCTTCACCCCCTTTGCGACCCGCATGTGCAGGCGCTTCGCGGTGGCTCGGTCGACGATCAGGCTCACGGTCCAGTGTGCGCGCGCATTGCTCCTGACCGTGACGCGCACGCCATGCAGGAGGACGTTCGCGATGCGGTGTGCGGCAGTCACGTGCACCGCCGTTCCGGCGAGGTGCGCCAGCTGTCTGGACGTACCGTTCGGGCCGCCGCCCTGCCCGCCGTTCGACCCACCTCCGTTGCCCGGCGTGCCCCCCGTCGTAGCCGCGTGCACGACGAGCGACACGGTCTTGCTTGCCGAGACGCCGCCGTCGTCGGTGACCGTGAGCGTGATCGCGTGCGTCCCTGCGGCGGCGAACGTCGTCGAGGCGCTCGACCCGGTGGTGTCGGTCTTGCCGTCGCCGGTCAGGTCCCATGCGTAGGTCACGATGTGACCGTCCGGGTCGCTCGATCCGGAGGCGTCGAACTTGACCGTCTGACCGACCGTGGCCGGGTTCGGGGTGACGGTGAACGACGGCACCGGAGGTGCATCGGCGACGCCGCTCTGGACGAGCCGGTACACGCTGCCGGCGAGCGAGGCGGCGTACACGTGGCCCGCGCCATCGACGCCGAACGTCGAGAGCTCCGGGACGTTCAGCCCGAGCAGGCTGTTGCCGCTCGCAGCCGCGCCGTCGGTCGTGGGAGGAGCAAAGCTGTAGAGGTCGCCGGAGCAGTAGTCGCCGTAGACGTAGCGACCCGCCAGCGCCGGCAGGTAGAAGTCGTGGACGACGACGCCTCCGGTGATCGAGCAGCGCCCGCCCGAGTGGTCGTACTCGAAGACGGGGGGTGTCGCAGTCGTTCCGGCGGCCAGGCAGTTCGTCCCCGCGGTCGGCCCGGGATGGGTCGCCTCGAAGCAGCTCCAGCCGAAGTTCGCACCGCGCGCGCCGGCTACCGACAGATCGTCGACCTCCTCGTACATGTCCTGACCGACATCGGCGATGACCAACCTGGGCCCATCGAACGAGAACCGCCACGGGTTGCGCAGGCCCATCGCGTACACCTCGGGCGCCCAGCCGGACCGCTGGCCCGATGGTTCCGGGTTGTCCGCCGGGACGGTGTACGCGCTTGCGCCGCTCTGGTGGGGATCGATGCGGAGGATCTTGGCCAGCAGGGACGCAGGGTTCTGACCGTTGCCGAGCGAGTCGTCCTCGTCGCCGCCGTCGCCGGTCCCGATGTACAGGTCGCCATCCGGCCCGAACTGCAGCTGGCCGCCGTTGTGGTTCTGGGCCGCGATGTGCGGGATCAGCAGCACCTGGCGCGGGCCCGAGTCGACCGCGTTGCCCGTCGCGTGGAACTCGTCGATCTCGAGGTCGCCGCTCGGGCTCTTCGTCGTGTAGTCGGCGTACAGCAGCCCGTTGGTCGCGTAGTTGGGATCGAACGCGATCGACAGGAGACCCTGCTCGGTGCCGCTCGTGGTCACCCGGCTCGTGATGTCGAGGAACTTCGACACGACGCCGTCGTGGAGAACCTCCACGGTTCCCTGCTTCTCGACGACGAACACGCGTGCGGTGTCGCCGGGCGGAGCCGTGACGAACGTGGGCTGGTTGAACTTCCCGATCGAGACGAGCTGGACCGGGCCCGGCGCGGCCTGACCCCGTTCCGCCAGACCTGCGGCGACGCCGAGGACGCACACGATTGCAACGGCGGCCGGAAGGACGCGCCGCGTGAGCGGTCGACCCATCCGGGCACCATAGCGGCGCGAAATTCCCGTCACGCAACCGGGGTCGAGAGCGCCACCCTAGGCCAGCTGTTACGGTCTCACGAACCCGCCGCATCCCTCCGGAGGTGTTCGGATGAGCAGCGTGACGCTCGACCCGACCGGTGTCCTCGTGGTCGCCGGCAAGAAGGTCTTCCCGATCGGTGTCTCCAATCCGCCGCCGCTCGGGAAGAAGGCGCCCAGCGGCAAGTCGGGGCTTGCGGAGATCGCCGACGCGGGCGTGAGGCTGATCCGGACCGGGATCGAGACCTGGACGAACGCCGACTTCGACACGCAGATCGCACAGCAGCGCGCGTGGCTCGAAGGCGCGGCGTCGGCCGGCCTCCTCTGCTGGATGTGGCTGGGGAACACCGCGAGCCACCCGCCCAGCCCCGGCTCGGTTCCCGAGAAGCTGATGACCGACATCGTCAACGACTTCAAGGGCCACGCCGGCCTCGGCGTCTGGAAGGGTGCAGACGAGCCGGCGAACCCGCTGCGCGGCAAGTTCAAGATCCCCGCGGCGCCGCTCGTGCGCGCCTACAAGAAGCTGAAGCAGCTGGATCCCGGCCGTCCGCTGGTGATCATCCAGGCCCCCCGCGGAGCGGTCAAGGACCTGACCGGCTATCGCCCCGCCTTCGACATCACCGGGGCCGACATCTATCCCATCTCCTACCCGCCGGGCATCCACGCCGACACCTCGAACCCTGACATCACCGTCGTCGGCGACATGACGCGGAAGATGCGGCAGGCGGCGGGCACCAAGCCCATCTGGATGACGCTGCAGATCGCGTGGAGCGGCGCGGCGCCGTCCGCGGATCACCCCAACATCGTTCCCCGGTTCCCGTCGCTCAGACAGGAACGGTTCATGGCCTACGAGGCGATCATCGAGGGCGCGCGAGGCCTCATGTTCTTCGGCGGCCACATGACCGAGGTCTGTGTCCCGGAAGATGCGGCGGCGGGCTGGAACTGGTCGTTCTGGCGCCAGGTGCTGCGGCCGCTCGTCAAGGAGCTGACGTCGCCCGAGCTGCATCCTGCGCTGATCGTCGACAACGACTCGGCGAACGTGAGACCGAAGACGGCCCGCTCGGACATCGAGATCGTCGTCCGGCGCAACACCGACTCGGGATACCTCTACGTGATCGTGGCGAAGCGCGGCGGCGACACGGCGCAGGTCAATCTCGTGGGGCTGCCGAAGAAGGCCAACGGATCGGCGATGACCCGCGGCGAGGTGCTGTTCGAGTACGTCCAGCACCCGCCGCCGCTGCCTCGTCTGCCGGGCAGCCAGATTCCGCGGCCGATCCCCGTCGCGAACGGCGGCTTCACGGACTGGTTCGCACCGTACGACGTGCACGTGTACCGGTTCGAGCTGTAGCCGCCGGGAGGCTCCGCCGGCTCGGTGTAGCGTGCAGCGATGACGCGCATTCAGTGGTTCGGTCAGTCGGCGTTCCAGATCACCGCGGACAAGAGCGTGTTCATCGACCCGTTCGGCGAGATGGGCGAGCGACTCGCTGCGCGCGGCATCGAGTGGCACTATCCGCCGATCGCCGGCGTCAGCGCCGATCTCCTGCTCGTCACGCACGAGCACGGCGATCACAACGACGTCTCGGTCGTCGACGGCTCGCCGGTCGTCCTTCGCTCGACCGCCGGTCGGCTCGAGTCGCCGATCGGCGAGGTCGTCGCGATCGCCTCCGAGCACGACGATGTCGCAGGAACCCAGCGCGGTCCGAACACGATCTTCTGCTTCACCCTCGGCGGCCTGCGCTTCTGCCACCTCGGCGACTTCGGTCAGCCTGCGCTGCGACCCGAGCAGCGGGCGGCAATCGGTGAGGTCGACGTGCTCGTCGTGCCGATCGGCGGAGGCCCCACCGTCGGGGGCTCTGCGGCGGCCTATCTCGTCCGATCGGTCGCTCCGAGGCTGGTCGTCCCGATGCACTACCGCACGGATGCCGTGAACTTCCTCGAGCCCCCCGACGCGTTCCTCGCTGCGCTCGGCGCGCGGGTCGAGCGCCTCGAGTCGAGCGAGGCGACCGTCGAGGATCTGCTCGGCACGCCCGCTGCCCCGGTCGTGGCGCTGCTCGCGCCGCCCGTGGCCAATTAGGCCTCGGAGGCGACCGCGGCCTCGGCCGTCGCGAAGCCGCCGGCAGCGAGCATGATCTCCACGAGCCGTTCGGGCGAGAAGCGGCTCACATCGAGGACGACGGCGAAGCGGCACCCGTCGCGGATGTCCAGGTGATACAGCGACTTCACCCAGGCTCGCTTGAGGTGGTCGTCGTGCCTCACCGCCTTCTCGGCGCAGCGCCGGTCGACGATGTGATCGCTCGCGTAGCGCGCGATGCGCCACTCGAGCGGCGCGCGCAGACGTATGTGGACGGCGGCGGGGTGCTGTGGCATGGCGGCGAATGCAGCGGGTGCGAAGATCACACACGGCTGGCGGGCCGCCTCTGCCGTGACGGTGCGTCCGAGCTCGGGGAGGGTGCGGTAGAGCTGCAGCTCGTGGACAGCATCCGCAGCAGCCGGCGTGGATGGCAGCCCGAGAGCGAGGAGGACGAGCCAGCTGCCGAAACGCTTCTCGAGCTGCTCGATCGCACCGAGGTCGCCGACGCTCGGATCGAGGCTTGCCGCAAGGAGTGCGAGGGCCTTGCGATCGAGCAACGGCACATCGGCTGCGGCCGCGAGCCTCGCCGCGAGCCGATCGGCTCCGGTGCCCTCTTCCGCCGAGATCGTCCAGACAGCCATGACTGAATCTTCCCACCGATAAGTTTACGTAAACGTTAATTTACGTCGTCCAGGTAGTACCGGTCATCCGAACTGCCCGGGCCGGTAGTCGCCACCGGCCAACCGGGACATGACGCCCAGCCGGTTGGTGGCGTTAATGAGGGCGATCAGCGTCACCAGCGCCGCGAGCTGCTCCTCGTCGTAGTGCTTGGCGGCAGTCGCCCAGGCCTCGTCCGTGACGCCACCCGCCGCGTCAGCCATCCGCGTGCCCTGCTCCGTGAGATCCAGGGCGGCGCGCTCGGCGTCGGTAAAGACGTTGGACTCCCGCCAGGCCGCGGCCAGGTTGATGCGCACCGAGGTCTCCCCGGCGTGCGCCGCGTCCTTGCTGTGGATGTCGGTGCAGAAGCCGCAGCCATTGATCTGACTCGCGCGGAGCATCACCAGGTTCTGGGTCGCGGTCGGAAGCGTCGACTCCTCGATGATCACCTTGCTCGCCGAGGCGATGTGCTTCATGGACCTGGCTGCGAGCGGGCTGTCGGAGAGGTTCAAGCGAGCGTTCATCGTGCACTCCTTTGTTGTCCTGACTGGTCGACCATGAGATGCCGACGCGCTGACGCGTGTGACACCACACGTGGTGCGCGCGTCGGGTCATCTCGTCGTCGCCGTCGTCGTGGTGTCACAAAAAAGTGGGCCCGGGTGTCTTGAGGGGCATGAGCGACGGCGGCCGTCCGGATCCCGCTACCGAGGCGTTCGTCGCCCACCGCGACCTGCTCTTCACCGTGGCCTACGAGATGCTCGGCTCGGCCGCCGATGCTGAAGATGTTCTCCAGGAGACTTGGCTCCGGTGGGCGAACGTCGATCTCCACACGGTGCTAAACCCGCGTGCGTATCTGGTCACGATCGCCACCCGGCAGGCGCTCACCCGGCTGCGCATGCTCGGCCGGCGCAAGGAGTCCTATGTCGGGCCCTGGCTACCCGAGCCGCTGCTGACGGCTCCCGATGTGGCCGAGGACGTCGAGTTGGCTGACAGCGTCTCGATGGCGATGCTGCTGGTGCTGGAGACGCTCACGCCGACCGAACGGGCGATCTTCGTGCTGCGCGAGGTGTTCGATCTGCAGTACGACGAGATCGCGGACGCAGTCGACAAGAGCTCGGCCGCAGTGCGCCAGATCGCGCACCGGGCGCGGGAACACGTCGCCGCGCGCCGACCGCGTGGCAGCGTTCCGCCAGCCGAGATCCGAGCTGCGCTCGAGGCGTTCCAACGCGCGGTCGAGACGGGCGATGTGCAGAGCCTGCTCGATATCCTCGCGCCGGATGTCGTCGCCTTGACTGACGGTGGTGGAGTCAAGCAGGCTCAGTTGCGGCCCATCGTGGGGGCCGACAGCGTGGCGCGCTTCTTCGCCGCGACCTCTGACAGTGTCCGCGCCGGGATGTCGCTCGAGCCGGCACAGGCCAATGGCGGCCCCGCTCTGATCGTTCGGATCAACGGCGAGATCGATGGCGTCGTGGCGATGCGGGTCGAGGACGGCCTCGTAACCGGGCTCTACCTCGTGCGCAACCCCGAGAAGCTGTCGCATGTGGAGCGAGAGACTGCCGTGAGCCGACACGCGCGGTAGGGAAGGCGCCGCGCGCCTTCCCTACCGGCTCCCATCGAGCTACGCGACGGCGACCACCGGCGTCCCGGCGCGCTCCGCGCGGGCGAGCGAGATGCTGGCCCAGACGATCCAGACGTACCAGAGCCAGCCACTCCACTGTCCGAGATCCCGCGTCGGCATCGTTGCGCCCACGAGCGTGACGAGGGCGAACGCGATCGCGCTCCAGCCGAGCGCCGTGCGCGCTGCACCCAGCGCGAGGCCGCCGATCGCGAGCAGGAAGAAGGCGAACAGGAACCATGTCCCGATGAGCAGTGCCTCGGGAAGGTCGACGAGTGCCGTCGCCAGCTGCGTGCCCATGCCGTGGCCTGCGCGGAAGTCCACGGCACCCCAGGCGCAGAGCGCGACGGTGGTCACCGTCGCGTAGCTCGTCGCGGCGCTGCGGGCGATCGTCCCGAGCAGGCCGCCGCCGAGCTTTGCCGTCACCCAGGCTGCGAACGCGAGGAACGCGCCGAGGCTCAGCACCTGGATGTACGCGCCGATCCAGACGCCCGTGCCGGCTGGCTTCGCGAGCTCGCTCGCGACCTTCGCCGGGCTGCTGCCGAGCGTGACGAACGGTGCCCCGGCGGCGATGCCGGTGAACAGGCCCCCGAGCGCGAGGACGACCGAGGCGATCCCCAGGGCGGCGAAGAGACGGTCGTGCGTGCGTGCGTTCATCCGACGAGCTCCTTTCGTATTGACAGCTCGAAGCTACGCCGGGCACGCTCGAGAATCGTCGGGGAGTCGGGCGATCTTGTTCTGGGCCGGTCGGCCGATCTCGAGCGCCTCCGGGATCAGCCGAGCGGCCGATGACACGCCTGCCCTCCGCGGTCTAGATTTGACGAGTGCTTCGACCGCTGGCCATCGCACGCCGCTCCCGGCTCGACCCGCTTCGGGTCGACCGTGCGGTGGCCGCAGTGCTCGTAGTGCTCGTCCAGATCGAGGTGTGGGTCGGGGACGGTGCGCCGCATGACTCGCTGGCGGTGGCGACCGTGGCGACGCTGACCGCGGCCGGCGTCGCGTTCAGGCGCCGCTTCCCCGCGACCGTCGGCATCGCCGCCGGCCTCCTCTCGGCCGTGTTCGCGGGAGTCTGGGGGCCGCCGTCGATCCTCACCTACGGCATTGCCTGGATGTGCTGCATGTACGGATTGGCGGTGTGGGCGCAGCCGCGGCGCTTCGCGTTCGGTGTCCTCGCGACCACTGTCGCGAACCTCGTCGCAGCGGTCGGGGTCGTGACCCTGCATCAGACGGTGCAGTTCGCCGTGGTCGCACTCGTCGTGCTCCTGCTCGTCCACCGCGTGGTGAGCGACCGCGAGCACCGCGCGCAGATCGCCGAGCGCGAGCGCGATGTCGCCGCCCGCGAGGCGGTGGTCGAGGAGCGAGCGCGGATCGCGCGCGAGCTGCACGACGTGATCGCCCACAACGTGTCGATGATCGTCGTGCAGGCTGGGGCCGAGCGGCGCGTTCTCGAGGGATCGAACGGCGCGACGCACGAGGTGCTGCAGACGATCGAGCAGATCGGACGGGGCGCATTGACCGAGACACGCCGCCTGCTCGGGATGCTGAGGAGCGACGCTGCCGACCCGCTGACCCCGCAGCCGGGACTCGACGATGTGCCGACGCTCGTCGCGCAGCTGCGCGAGGCCGGCCTCCCCGTCGAGCTGCGCGTCGCCGGGGAGCGCCGAGAGCTGCCCGTCGGGATCGAGCTGTCGGCCTACCGGATCGTGCAGGAGGCGCTGACCAACTCGCTCAGGCACGCCGGAGACGCGCGAGCGACCGTCGACGTCCGCTACGGCGCCGATGCGCTGGAGCTCGAGATCGCCGACGATGGGTCGGGAGGAGGAGCGGCTGACCCCGATGGGGGAGGCCACGGGCTGGTCGGAATGCGCGAACGGGTCACGCTCTACGGGGGTCGCTTCGACGCGACTCGCACCCCGTCGGGCGGGTTCGTCGTCCGCGCGAGCCTCCCGATCGCATGACGACGGTCCTGATCGCCGACGATCAGGCGCTCGTGCGCGTCGGGCTCCGCAAGATCCTCGAGAGCGAGCCGCTGATGCAGGTCGTCGGGGAGGCGGGCAACGGCGAGGAGGCGGTGGCGCTTGCCCGCCAGCTCCGGCCCGAGATCGTGTTGATGGACATCCGCATGCCGGTGCTCGACGGCATCGAGGCGACGCGGCGCATCGTCCGGTCCCAGCCAGGCTCGCGGGTGTTGATCCTGACCACCTTCGGGCTGGACACCTACGTCTACGAGGCGCTCCGCGCCGGCGCGAGCGGGTTCATGCTCAAGGACGCCCCGCCCGAGGAGATCGCAGCCGCGGTGCGCATCGTCGCGAGCGGCGATGCGCTGCTGGCGCCCTCGATCACGCGCGCGGTGATCGAGGAGTTCGCCCGCCGTCCTCCCACGGCGGTGCCCGAGCGGCCGGCCGCGCTCGACGAGCTGACGCCGCGCGAGCACGAGGTCCTCGCCCTGCTCGCGCGCGGCCTCTCGAACCCGGAGATCTGCCGGCGACTCGTCGTCAGCGAGGCGACCACCAAGACCCACGTCGCCCACATCCTGCAGAAGCTCGGCCTTCGCGATCGGGTGCAGGCCGTGATCTACGCGTACGAGAGCGGGCTCGTCGCCCCCGGGCAGGATCATCCAGGCGGCTGATCGCAAGATCGGCCGCGTGCCCGATGACGCGACGAGCCGCTGGTTCCTAGTGTCGGTCGTGTCAACGACGACTGGAGGAACCATGACAGCCGGAACGCACTTCCTCTCGATCCCTCGCGATCGGCGACACGTGCTCGCACTTGTCGCGCTCGTCCTCGGCCTCGGCGAGCTGGAGAACACGTTCACGATCAGCTTCTGGGAGGGGGCGGCGGTGTTCTCCGCGCTGTTCCTCGTGGGGACGATCTGGATCAGGCGCGGTGGAGTCGGTGGGCCGATCCTCGTGGCGGTGCTGTGCGCGTTCGAGCTCTGGAGCTTCCCCTCGTGGCACCGCGACGGCACCGCCGACGTGATCCAGCAGAGCGCGTTCGCGGTCGTCTCGGCCGTCGGGTCTGCTCGTCGCTCTCGCGGTGATCAGGCAATCCCTGGGCGCCCGGGGTGCGCGATCCGTCGCGGCTCGCGTCGACGTGTGATCGCCAGGTCGAGGGGACTCCGCGCGGCGTCGCGGAGCCCCCTCGTCGTGGTCTCTAGGAGGCTGCCGCCGCGGTCAGCGTGTAGGTCGCGAACGCGTTCGACGGCGAGTAGATGCGGATCGTCGTCAGGCCGAGGCTGGGTGTGAACGTGTTGGTGCCGGTGAGTCCGGCGTTCCCGGCGACGGGCGGCGGCGAGGCACTGCCCATGATCACGTCGTAGGCGACACCCGTGCCCGCCAGGGACAGCGTGATCTTCGGACACGCTCCTGTCGGATCGACCGCGACCCTGACCCAGTCCTCCGAGCCGACCGGCGCCGTGTTGCCGCTCACCTTGACGGACTGCCCGCAGGCGAGCAGGCCGAAGTTCTCCGCGGTTGCGAACGTACCCGGGCAGCCCGTCGCCCTGAACCTCACAGCCGTCGCCTACGACCCCGTTGACATCGTAGAACCCGGCATCGCACGACGCGATGATCGGCTTACCCGCCTGGCACGCGGCCACCGCATGCGGGAACGGGCCGGCAACGACTCCGACCTCTCCGCAGTTCTTGGGATCGGTGTTCGTGTCGATCTCGCAGCCGTTCGTGATGACGCCATCGGCGTCGACGAAGCCGGCCTTGCAGTTGATCGAGATCACGCCCGCGTTGCAGGACGTGGTCGAGTTCGGGTAGCTCGGCAGCGACGACGGGCAGGTGGGTGGCCCCTGGCACACGAACGTGATGACGCCGTTGCCGGCGATGTTCATCGCCACCGTTCCGGCGGTTCCGCCGGGGATCGTGCACGGCGACCCGACCAGCGGACTGCCGTCCTTGCCGGCCGGCCCGGTGGCTCCCGTCGGCCCGGGCGCGCCGGTATCGCCCTTGTCTCCCTTGGGTCCTGCGTCACCCTTTGCGCCCTGAGCGCCCGCTGGCCCTGCGTCGCCCTTGGGACCCTGGGCGCCGGCGGCGCCGGCTTCGCCCTGCGCCCCGGCGGCGCCGGTGGGGCCGGAGGGGCCGGCATCGCCCTGTGCGCCGGTCGGCCCGGCGGGACCCGGGTCTCCCTGGTCTCCCTGGTCGCCCTGTGGACCTGGCGGGCCCTGCCGACCGAGCTGGTTCCACGAGACCGGGGTCTCCTGGTACCCGCAGTGGCTGAGCTGGCTGCTCGACGGGAGCGACGGGTCGATCAGCCGGAGAGCGCCGGTCGAGTTCGCCTTGCACGCATTGAGAACCGGGCCGCCCTTGGAGGTCGCGTACGCGATTCCCCCGGCGACCGCGAGTGCCGTCACGATGCCTATCAACAGCGGCAGGCTGCGCCGTCCCCTAAGCCTCCGCAT
The DNA here is from genome assembly GCA_963717155.1 of uncultured Actinomycetes bacterium. Classification (GTDB taxonomy): domain Bacteria; phylum Actinomycetota; class Thermoleophilia; order Gaiellales; family JALYLC01. The sequence continues at coordinate 3,118,369 of OY970326.1, read as the reverse complement.
TGAGTTGTTCCCCGTTCTCCCGTTTGAATGAGCCATTGGAGCTAAGCACCTCATCCCGAAAGTGTCTAGATCGCAATACGCTGCCTAGACCAAAGTTCTGGCTATGAAAAAGACCATGAGAGCCGTCGTGCTCGACGCTCCGGGCGACCCCGACGCCCTCCAGATCCGCCGGCTTCCGATTCCCGAACCCGGTCCCGGCTGGGTGCTCATCCAGGTCAAGGCGTTCGGGCTCAACCGCTCCGAGCTGCACACCCGTCTCGGATTCGCCGTCGGCGTCACGTTCCCTCGCGTGCTCGGCATCGAGGCCGCAGGCGTGGTTCGCGCCGCCCCGGGTGGCGAGCTCGCGGTCGGTCAGCAGGTCGTGACCATGATGGGAGGGATGGGCCGCACGTTCGACGGCGGCTACGCCGAGTACACGTGCGTGCCCGCCTCGCAGGTCATCCCGTTCCGATCGGAGCTCGACTGGGCCACGATCGGTGCAGTGCCCGAGATGCTGCAGACCGCGTACGGGTCACTGACCGTGGGTCTGGACGTTAGGCCTGGGCAGACGCTGCTCATTCGTGGCGGCACGTCGTCCGTCGGCATGGCCGCGGCCGTGCTCGCGAAGGATCGCGGCCTCACCGTGGTGTCGACCACCCGCAGGCCCGAGCGGGTGACGGCACTCGAGGCCGTCGGCGTCGACCATGCGATCGTCGACGACGGCGAGATCGCCGCAACGGTCCGCGGCATCGTCCCTGCCGGCGTCGACTGCGCGCTGGAGCTCGTCGGCACGACCACACTGCGCGACACGCTGCGCGCGACCGCCGTCCACGGTGTCGTCTGCTTCACCGGCATGCTGAGCAACCAGTGGACGATCGATGACTTCTACCCGATGGACTACATCCCCGACGGTGTCCGACTGACGGCCTACGGCGGCGAGGCATCCGACCTGCCGCCCGACGTGCTGCAGGGCTTCCTCGACGCCGTCGCGTCCGGCCGCCTCAGCGTGCCCCTCTATCGGACGTACGCGCTCGACGAGATCGCGATCGCGCATGCCGACATGGAGGCCGGCAACGCCATCGGGAAGCTCGTCGGACTCCCCTGACAGCCGCCGCTACCGGACGCGCACGTCCAGCAGCAGCGGCTCGGTGCGCGCACGCAGCGTGGGCAATGACTCGTCGAGCGCGCCGACGAGCTCGTCGTGCGTCTCGATCCGCCGCGCCGCGCATCCCATGCCCGTGGCGATCGTGGCGAGCTCGAGCGATCCGAACGACGGCCACGCCCCGGGCGCGCCGTGGAGCTGGGCGAGCTCGTCCATCACGGCGTAGCGACCGTTCGCGATCACGATCACGACGACGCCCACGCCGTAGCTCGCGGCGGTCCAGAGCGCCTGCACGGTGTACATCGACGAGCCGTCGCCGAGCAGCGCGACGACCGGTCGCTCCGGCAACGCCAGCCGAAGCCCGATCGCGCTCGAGAGACCGAAACCGAGCGCGCCGTTGGCCACGGCAACGAAGCCGAGCGGCGACCGAGCCGGGATGCGCCTGAGCATCTCGGGCCGGGTCGACGGCGACTCCTCGACGAGGATGACGTCGCGCGGAAGGCGCGTGGCGAGAGCGTCCAGCACGTGCACCGCGCGCAGCGCCTCGCCCTCGACGGGCGGCGGCTCGGCCGCTGGGCGCAGCATCGCCTCGACGCTGCCCTGGCGCTGCGGCGTGCGCGCGGCCAGCAGTGCACACGCCTCGCCCGGCGCTGCGAGCACCGCCAGATCGCAGCGACTCCGCTGCACGTCGTCGGGATCGTCGGAGACGACGGCGACGCGAGTGCCCGGCGCGACGAGCGGCCCGCCGTCGTAGAGGTACAGCCTGAACGCGAGCGTCCCGGCAGCGAGCACGAGATCGTTGCCCGCGAAGGTCTCGCGGAGGGCGCTCCGCTGCCAGGGCAGATGTCCCGCGAACTGCGCGTGATCCTGTGGGAAGCCCGCGCGGCTCGAGAACGTGTCCTGCCAGACCGGGCAGGCGAGCCGTTCCGCGAGCGCCGTGGCGCCTGCCCATCCCTCTGGCGTGTCGAGGCCGGCGCCCACGACGAGGGCCGGTGCGTCTGCGGCGGCGAGAAGCTCGGCGAGTGCGTCGATCGAGACCGGGTCGCCGGCCCGACCGTGCAGCAGCCGGTCGGGCGCCGCCGGGCCCGCCCACTCGCCATCGAGACGCTCGGCCCAGTCGCTCGACGGCACGACGACGATCGCGGGCCCGCGTCGGAGAGCGGCCTCGTGCGCCGCGCGGGCGATCGCTCCCGGGACGTCGGCCGCCGTCGCGGGCTGCGTCGTCCAGACGGGGTAGTCGCCCGCGAGACGGTCGAGCGAGCGTCCCGTGAGGAACGGACCGAACGCGAGCTGGCGGCGGTCCTGCTGGCCGACGACGATCACGAGAGGGATCCGGTTGTCGCGCGCGCACGCGATCGCGTTCACCGCGTTCCCGAGCCCCGGCGCCGTATGGAGATTGACGAACGCGGGTCGTCCCGTGCCGAGCGCGTAGCCGGTTGCGATGCCGACGACGGCCCCCTCGTGCAGGGCGAGCACGAAGCCGAGGTCGTCGGGAAAGTCGCTGAGGAACGGGATCTCGGTCGATCCCGGGTTGCCGAACACCGTCGTCATCCCGTGCCGGCGCATGACGTCGAAGGACGCGTCGCGCACGGTGGTCACGCCGCGGCCCTCGTGTGGTCAGTCTGACGGGTCGGGAAGCGTCGCAACGGCTCGGCAGACGAGGCCCCCTGGGCCCCACGCCTGCGCGCTGACCGTATCAGCGCCCGGAAGATCGCGCAGCACGCGCCGCACCTCGAACGAGCCATTCGAACGGCCCGTCCTGGGAGCACCCTTCCAGGCGATCCGCCGCTCGTGGACGAGCGCGACGCGCCAGCTCACGGCCCGCCGTGCGTGATCGATCTCGAACCGCACCTCGATCTCGCCGTCGCGTCCTCTCAGCCGCAGCGCGGACGTCGCGCCGTTGCCGCACACGCCCGACACGCGCACGTCGCCCTGGCCGTCCTTGGCAGCGGCGGCGGGCGGCCGGCCGGCAAGGAGCACGACCGCGGCGACTGCCGCGAGCACGACGACGAGGAGCCTCATACCCGCAGTCTCCCGAGCGGGTGGTCGTGTCCGCAACGGGACATTGGTCGCATCGGTCATCGCTGCAGGTCGCTCCGCAACCCGTTCCGTTCGACCCACAGGATCGCCTGCACGCGGTCGTTGACCCCGATCTGGCGAAAGATGCTGGTGAGGTGCGACTTCACGGTCTTCTCGCTGATCGCGAGGCGTCGCGCGATGAGCTTGTTCGGCATCCCTTCGAGCAGAAGCGCGAGCACCTCCCGCTCGCGCGATGAGATGCCGGCGAGCGGATCGGGCGCGCTCTTGGCGTCGAGCAGCGATCGCGCAGCCTGCGGATCGAGCGGCGAGCCGCCCTCCGCAGCCGTTCGGATACCGCGAACCACCTCGTCCGCGGACGCGTCCTTGAGCAGGTAGCCGATCGCGCCGGCGTCGAGCGCCCCGGTGATGCGCCGCCGGTCGGAGAACGAGGTGAGTACGAGCACTGCCGTCGCCGGCGCTGCCGCGAGCACCTGTCGAGTCGCCTCGATCCCGTCCATGACCGGCATCTCGAGATCCATCAGCACGACGTCGGGCGCTTCCGACCGGCAGATCTCGACTGCCTCGGCGCCGTTCGCAGCCGTGGCGACGACCTCCATGTCCGGCTGCGCCGCGATCACGCTGGCCAGGCCGTCGCGGAGGATGCCGTGGTCGTCGGCCAGGGCCACGCGGATCACGAGGCCGGCACCGTCAGCTCGACCCGGGTACCCGCGCCCTCGTGAGAGGAGATCGCGAGGCTGCCACCCGACTGCCGCGCCAGCTCCTCGACGAGCGACAGGCCGAGGTGCCCCTCCGCCAGCCGCCTCGCCCGTAGCTCGGGCGTGAACCCTCGACCGTCGTCCGAGACGACGAGCCGCGCAGCGTGGTCGTCGACGCTCAGCTCGACCCGCAGCGACCCGGCCTCGGCGTAGGCGATCACGTTCCGCACGGCTTCCTGCGCGACGCGGTACACCAGTGCCTGCTGCTCGCGGTCGAGCCGGTCGGCGCCCTCGATCGCGACCGTCACGACGACGCCGCTCGCCTGGAGCGGGCTGACCAGGTCGGCGATCGCCGCCTCGAGCCCGGCCGCGGCGAGATGCGGCGGATGCAGCTCGACCAGGAGCGCGCGCAGGTCGCGCACCGTGCGGCGCAACCGCTCGATGGTCGTTCGGAGGAGGTTCGATTCGGCCGTCGCGCCGCGCGCCGCCGCCTCGTCGGCCAGCGGCGCGAGCGAGAACGCCAGCCCGGCGATCTCCTGCACGGGCCCGTCGTGCAGGTACGAGGCCACCCGTCGGCGCTCCCGTGCCGAGGCGGCGATCGCATTGCCGAGCAGCGCCTCGCGCTCCTCGTGACCGCGCTGCAGCCTGCGCGTCAGGGACCAGACGAGCGGGACCTGGATCAGCACGATCAGCGCGATTGCCCCGAGGATCGGGGGCGCAAGGGCCCGGAGCAGGCGTCGCGCGCTCGCCGTGACCGAGCCGAAGCGCTGGTACACCTCGAACAGCAGCGGCGTTCCCGATGGGGTGCGGATCCGGGTGTACGCCTCGATCACGCGGCCCTGACCGCGATCGAGCACGTTCTCGGGCCGATCGAGGTCTGCTCACCTCGACCTTGGCGCCGCCTTGCCGCAGCAGTCGGAGCTGTCCGTCATCGAGCGCGTAGTGGGCGCCGATCTCCGCCGGGTCGTCGGAGTAGAGGACGTGCCCGTCCGCCGACCAGATCTTCACGCGCACGATCGAGCTGCTCAGCACGCGTGCGACGACGACGTCGTCCACGGCCGAGATGGCCGCCGGCTTACCCGTGAGAAGGCCCTCGCCGAGGGTCGACTCGACGAGCTGACCCGACTCCTGCACCTTCGTCCGCGTCTCGCGCTTCGCCTCGTCGGTCGCGACCGAGCGAAGCGCGAAGTACCCGCCCACGACCGCCACCGCGATCGCAACGGCGCTCCCGAGCGCGAACCGCAAGAGCATCGAGCGCGCCGTGGGCGGACGACTGGTCACGACCGCCATCATCGCCGCTCGCCCGTCGTTCCGAGGGTTACCGGGACCAATGTCGCATTGCGGCCCGGACCCGTGAACGGCGAGGCTCCTGGTGTCCACACCGGAGGAGCAGCATGTTCAACACACGCACCATCAGCCTCGGCGTCGCGCTTGCCGCGTGCGCCACCGCGTTCGTCGTCACTCCAGTCGCGTCTGCGAAGGGCGGCGACGGCGTCAAGGTACGCGGCGCCTGCACCCAGAGCTCGACCGCCAAGCTGAAGCTGAGCCGCGAGGATCGCGGCGTCGAGGTCGAGTTCGAGGTCGATCAGAACCGCAACGGAGTCCCGTGGAAGGTCACCCTGCGTCGCAACGGCTCCCTCGTGGCCTCGACGATCGTCACGACGCGCGGCCCGAGCGGCTCGTTCTCGCTGCACCGTGTGACGCCTGGCGCGTCGGGCAAGATCGTGGCCGTCGCGACGAGGGCATCCGGTGAGCGCTGCTCGGCTCAGGCCGGGATCTGAGCCAGGGCCGGCCGGTAACCAGCCCGCAGCGCCGCGACGGCGCTGCGGGGTGTCAGCACATCGACGCGAGCGGCGGCCGCACGTGACCGCCGCTCGCCGTAGCCGCCAAGCGACCAGCGCACGAGACTGTCGGGCTGCACCAGCCACGCCGCGCCGTCGAGCTGCACCATGCAGCCGTCCGGCAGCGCGTCGAGGCGCTCCAGGTACGTGCGCTTGTCCCGCCTCCCAGCGAGCCGGTCGCCGTGCAGCACGCGATCCATCGCATCGGCCGTCGGGCTCTCGATGTCCAGCGCCGCGCTCCAGGCGGCCCGGAATCGCTGGTAGTCGACGTAGCGGCAGTGCGCGCACGGCCGGTGGCCGGCGGCGAGGGCCGTCGCCTCGTCGAGGAAGAACAGCTCGGTCCACGACCGCGGAGCCATGATCGGGCGCCAGCGCCCGCGAAACTCCGTCCGGCAGGCGATCCAGCGCCTGACCTGCCACGGGCGGACGATCCGCCCGGCGTCGTCGTGCAGGACGCCGCGGTTGCCCATCAGGGCGCCGCGCTCGGGTGCGGCGACGATCTCGCCCGTGGGAGTGACGCGGTTCTGGCGAGGCACTTCGGCCAGAATGCCCGAACACAGACCGAGGGAGCTGAGATGGCCGAGACCGCCGTGCGCGAGCTGACTACCGATGACTACCGAGTGGCGGACCTCTCGCTCGCCGCGTACGGGCGCAAGGAGATCGGGATCGCCGAGGGCGAGATGCCCGGGCTGATGGCGCTGCGCAGCGAGTTCGGCGCGCAGCAGCCGCTCCGGGGCGCCCGCATCACGGGCTCGCTCCACATGACGATCCAGACCGCGGTGCTGATCGAGACGCTCGTCGCCCTCGGCGCCGACGTGCGGTGGGCCTCGTGCAACATCTTCTCGACCCAGGATCACGCGGCGGCCGCGATCGCCGTAGGGCCGCGCGGCACCCCCGATGCTCCTGCCGGGGTTCCGGTCTTCGCGTGGAAGGGCGAGACGCTCGAGGAGTACTGGTGGTGCACCGAGCGCGCGCTCGCCTGGGGCGAGGGCGGCCCGAACATGATCCTCGACGACGGCGGCGACGCCACGATGCTCGTGCACAAGGGCGTCGAGTTCGAGCGCGCCGGGGCGGTCCCCGACCCGGCTGGCGCCGACTCCGAGGAGATGCAGGTATTCCTCCGCCTCCTGCAGCGCTCGCTCGCCGCCGAGCCCGACCGCTGGACGCGGGTCGCAGACGAGATCAAGGGGGTCACGGAGGAGACGACCACCGGGGTGCACCGGCTGTACCAGATGGCGGAGGCGGGCACGCTCCTGTTCCCCGCGATCAACGTCAACGACGCGGTGACCAAGAGCAAGTTCGACAACCTCTACGGCTGCCGCCACTCCCTCGTCGACGGCATCAACCGCGCGGTCGACCTCATGCTCGCCGGCAAGCTGTGCGTCGTCTGCGGATACGGCGACGTGGGCAAGGGCTCCGCGGAGTCGCTCCGCGCCCAGGGCGCGCGGGTGACGATCACCGAGATCGACCCGATCTGCGCGCTGCAGGCGCTGATGGAGGGCTACGACGTGCAGACGCTCGACGACGTGATCGAGCACGCCGACGTCGTGATCACCGCGACGGGCAACCGCGACATCGTCACCATCGAGCAGATGCGGCGGATGAAGCACAACGCCGTGCTCGGCAACATCGGGCACTTCGACAACGAGATCGACATCGCAGGGCTGACGGCAACTCCGGGCGTCGAGCGCATCAACATCAAGCCGCAGGTCGACCAGTGGGTGTTCCCCGACGGCAAGGCGATCGTCGTCCTGTCCGAGGGGCGGCTGCTCAACCTCGGCAACGCGACCGGTCACCCGAGCTTCGTCATGAGCGCCTCCTTCACCAACCAGACGATCGCCCAGATCGAGCTGTTCAACCGCACCGACACGTATGCGATCGGCGTACACGTGCTGCCGAAGCACCTCGACGAGAAGGTCGCGAGGCTCCACGTCGACGCGCTCGGAGCGACGCTCACGACGCTGCGCCCCGAGCAGGCCGCGTACATCGACGTGCCCGTCGAGGGGCCGTACAAGCCCGATCACTACCGCTACTAGTGAGCAGCCAGATGCGCCAGCGCTTCGCGCAGCTGCACGCGGTCGGCACGTTCGTCATGCCGAATCCATGGGACGTCGGGTCGGCTCGGCTGCTCGAGTCGCTCGGCTTCCCGGCGATCGCCACCACGAGCTCGGGGTTCGCCGCGAGCCTCGGCCGCGCCGATCAGAACGTGACCCTCGACGAGCTGCTGGCGCACGTCGTCACCCTCGTCGAGGCTGTCGGGGTCCCGCTGAACGTCGATGCCGAGCGGTGCTTCGCCGACACGCCCGAGGGCGTCGCCGAGACGACACGGCAGATCGCTGCCACCGGTGCCGCGGGGCTCTCGATCGAGGACTACGACCCGGTGCGCGATCGCATCGACCCGCTGCCCGAGGCGGTCGCCCGCGTGGCGGCCGCCGCCTCGGTGGCTTCGGCGAGCGGTCTGATCCTGACCGGTCGTGCCGAGAACCACCTCCACGGCGTGACCGATCTCGACGACACGATCGCGCGGCTGGTCGCCTATCGCGACGCGGGCGCGCACGTCGTCTACGCGCCCGGCCTCGTCGCGCTCGACGCGATCGAGCGCGTCGTCCGCGAGGTCGAGGTGCCGGTCAACGTGCTGGCGCTGCGAGGCGGCCCGGCCGTGCACGAGCTCGCAGCGGTCGGCGTTCGGCGCGTCTCGACCGGAGGGGCGCTGGCGTTCGCCGCCTACGGTGCAATGGCGCGGGCCGGGCGCGAGCTGCTCGAGCACGGGACGTCCGGCTACGTCGACGGCGCGCTCGAGGCCGGGCTGCGCCGCGCCGCGTTCGGACCCGGCTGACGGCTCCGTCAGGCCGCGTCTGCGAGCGACACCGGATGCGCGCTCGCGACGTGGCCGAGCATGATCGCGACTGCCTGCACGCGCGTCTTCGCGCCGAGACGGTTCGTCGCGTTCCGGATGTGCGTCCGGACGGTCTCCGGCGACAGGAACAGGCGCCGGGCGATCTCGCGGCCAGTCAGGCCCTCGGCCAGCAGGCCGAGGATCTCGTACTCGCGCGGGCTCAGGGGCGTCGGCCGGGGTGCCTGCGCAAGGGTGGTGGGAGACATGCGGATGTTGATGTGCACGGGTTTCATGGCGTGCACCCATCGTAGGCCGGTCGCCAGCCGGTACATCACCCGATGGGCGTATTCCGCGTTCTACAGCGACGCCGCGAGCAACCGGCGGGTCGCCTCGGCCGACATGCGCTTGCGCTCGGCGTAGTCGGTGAGCTGGTCCTCGCCGATGCGCCCGACGCCGAAGTAGCGCGCCTCGGGTCGCCAGAAGTAGTACCCGCACACCGTCGAAGCGGGCAGTGCCGCATGCGTCTCGGTCAGCGTGATCCCCGCGTTCGTCTCGGTGTCGAGCAGTGACACGAGCGCGAGCTTCTCGCTGTGATCCGGGCAGGCCGGGTATCCGGGCGCCGGACGGATGCCCTGGTAGCGCTCGGCGATCACATCGGCCATCGTGAGGTCGCGCTCGTCGGCGTAGCCCCAGAGCGAGCGACGCACCGTCGCGTGCAGAGCCTCCGCGAACGCCTCGGCGAGCCTGTCCGCAAGCGCCTTGACCATGATGCTGTTGTAGGGGTCGTCCTGCTCGTCGTAGCGATCGGCGAGCTCGTCCGATCCATGGCCGGTGGTCACCGCGAACAGCCCGATCCAGTCGGGCACGCCGCTCTCGAGCGGCGCCACGTAGTCGGCGAGGGCGAGACACGGCCGATCGGTGCGCCGCGTCTGCTGGCGCAGTGTGTGAAGGGTCGCGAGTCGCACATCGCGCGTCTCGTCGGCGAACACGACGATGTCGTCTCCGACGGACGCGGCGGGGTACAGGCCGACGACGCCGTGCGCGGTCAGCAGCTCGTCCCGTTCGATCATCGCCAGGATCTCGACCGCGTCCGCGTGCAGATCGCGCGCCGCCGCACCGACCTTCGGGTCGTCCAGGATCGCGGGGAAGCGGCCCGACAGCTCCCACGTCTGGAAGAACGGCGTCCAGTCGATGTACTCGATCAGGTCGGCGAGCGGGAAGTCGCGGAACGTCGTGATCCCGGGTGCGGACGGCTCGGGCGCCGCCGTTGCCTGCCAGTCGATGGCCAGACGCCGATCGCGCGCCTCCTCCACCGTGATGCGTCGCGTGTCGCTGTCGGCGCGTCGATCGCGGATCTCGGAGTACTCCTCGCGCGTGCTCGCGAGGAACGCCTCGCGGCGGTCGTCGCTCAGGAGCGTCGACGCAACGCCGATCGCCCGGCTCGCATCCGTGACGTACACGACCGGAGCCTCGCGCTTCGGCGCGATGCGCAACGCGGTGTGCGCCTTGCTGGTCGTGGCGCCGCCGATCAGGAGCGGCGTGGTGATCTGCTCGCGCTGGAGCTCCGACGCGACGTAGGCCATCTCCTCGAGGCTCGGCGTGATCAACCCCGAGAGGCCGATCAGGTCGGCGCCCTCGCGTCGCGCCGCCTCGATGATGTCGGCGCAGGGCGTCATCACACCCAGATCGACGACCCGGTAGTCGTTGCAGGCGAGCACGACGCCGACGATGTTCTTGCCGATGTCGTGCACGTCGCCCTTGACGGTCGCCATCACGATCGTGCCCTTGGCCGTGTGGTCGCCGCTCGTGTCGCGCTCGGCCTCGATGAACGGCACGAGGTGCGCCACCGACTGCTTCATCACGCGCGCGCTCTTGACCACCTGCGGCAGGAACATGCGGCCATCCTGGAAGCGATCGCCGACCACTGCCATGCCGCGCATGAGAGGTCCCTCGATCACCTCGATCGGCCGCGCGTAGGCCTGTCGCGCCTCCTCGGTGTCGGCGACGACGAAGTCGGCGATGCCCTCGACGAGCGCGTGGATCAGGCGGTCGTCGACGGGCAGCGACCGCCACTCCTGTGCATCGACGGCCACCGCCGGCCCGGACTCGACGCTGGCGGCGGCCTCGAGCAGGCGGTCGGTCGCGTCGGGGCGGCGGTTCAGCACGAGGTCCTCGACGATCTCGCGCAGATCGGGCGGGATGTCGTCGTACAGCATCAGCGCGGCCGGGTTCACGATCGCCATGTCGAGCCCGGCGTGGATCGCGTGGTAGAGGAACACCGCGTGAATCGCCTCGCGCACGGCGGTATGGCCGCGGAACGCGAAGCTCAGGTTCGAGAGGCCACCGGACACGAGCGCACCGGGGCACGCCTCGTGGAGCAGCTTCGTCGCCTCGATGAACGCGACGCCGTAGGTGTCGTGCTCGACCATGCCCGTCCCGATCGTGAGGATGCACGGGTCGAGGATGAGGTCGCTGGGCGGCACGCCCACGACGTCGACCAGGAGCCGGTAGGCCCGGGTCAGGATGTCGACCTTGCGCTCGACCGTGTCGGCCTGACCCCGCTCGTCGAATGCCATGACCACGATCGCCGCGCCGTGCCGCCGGACGCGTCGGGCCTGCTCGACGAAGCGCTCCTCGCCGTCCTTGAGGCTGAGGCTGTTCACGATCGCCTTGCCCTGCACGCACTCGAGGCCGGCCTCGATGACCTCGAACTTGCTCGAGTCGATCATGATCGGCACGCGGCTGACGGATGGCTCGGCGGCGATCAGGTTGAGGAAGCGGCGCATCTCGTCGCTCGACTCGAGCAGGCCGTCGTCCATGTTGACGTCGATCATCTGAGCGCCCGCCTCGACCTGCGCGCGCGCCACCGCCACCGCGGCATCTCCGTCACCGGCGCGGACGAGCCGGGCGAAGTGCGCCGAGCCCGTGACGTTCGTGCGCTCGCCGACGTTGCAGAACCCGCTCTCCTTCGAGATCGCGACGGCCTCGAGGCCGGAGACCCGGAGGCGCGGCACGCGTGTCGGGACGACCCGCGGGCTCGCACCGCGCACGGCCTCTGCGATCGCCCGCACGTGCTCGGGTGTGCTGCCACAACAGCCTCCGACCAGGTTCACGAGCCCGTCCGCGGCCCACGCCCCGATGTGCCCGGCCATCTCGTCGGCGCCCATGTCGTAGTCGCCGAGGTCGTTCGGCAGCCCGGCGTTCGGATGTGCGCTGACCGGCACGCTCGCGACGCGCGAGAGCTCGGCGACGTGCGGGCGAAGCTCGGCCGGGCCGAGTGCGCAGTTCAGGCCCACCGCGACGGGCGCCATGTGCTCGACCGAGATCCAGAACGCCTCGGGGGTCTGTCCGCTCAGCGTGCGGCCGCTGCGATCGGTGATCGTCCCCGACAGGATCACGGGGAGGCGGCCGCCGAAGACGTCGAACGCGTCCTCGATGGCCGCAATCGCCGCCTTCGCGTTGAGCGTGTCGAAGATGGTCTCGACGAGCAGGATGTCGGCGCCGCCGTCGATCAACCCGCTCGCCGCGTCGCGATACGCCTCGCGGAGACCCGCGAACGTGACTGCGCGGAACGCCGGATCCGAGACGTCAGGCGACAGCGAGGCGGTGCGGCTCGTCGGGCCGAGGACGCCCGCCACGAAGCGCGGACGCCCGTCGGCGCGCCCGGCGGCGTCAGCCTCGACGCGCGCGAGCCGGGCGGCCTCGCGGTTGATCTCGGCGGCGACCTCTCCGAGCTCGTACTCGGCCAGCGAGATCGCGGTCGCGTTGAACGTGTTGGTCTCGATGATGTCGGCGCCGGCCTCGAGGTACGACCGGTGGATCTCGCGGACGGCATCGGGCTGCGTGAGGCAGAGGAGGTCATGCAGCCCCTTCAGGTCGACCTGCCAGTCGGCGAAGCGCGCGCCGCGGTAGTCGGCGTCGTCGAGGCGCAGGGCCTGGACCTGCGTGCCCATCGCACCGTCGAGCACGACGATCCGCTGTGCGAGCAGTCGTGTCAGCGCGTCGGCGCTATGCCGCGGCATCGTCGAACCGATCCATTGCCTCTGTCATTGCCGACCCACCCTCGCTCGACACATCCAATCCGGGCTTGGCACCACGCTCCGTGTGGAGCAGGTTGCCGAGGCGTCATGGGGCCGGAACCCTCAGCCTCTCTCGATGTGGAGCGGGCGAGCGCCCGCAACCGCGCGAACTCTAGCGAATGCCTCGCCGGGCGCCGGAGTCAGCGCGTCGTGAAGTCGACGATCAGCTGCGCCGTCTCGAGCGGGACGTCGAGCTGGGGGCAGTGGCCGACGCCGTCGAGCTCGATCCAGTCGGCGTGCGGGAGCCAATCGCGGCGGAAGCGCTCGGCGCTCCCCGGCCACGGCAGGAGCCGGTCGTCGGTGCCCCACACGACCCGCACCGGGCAGGTGATGAGCTCGGGCTCCAGCGGCCAGCCGTCGCGCAGCGCACACTCGACCAACGGCTCGACCGCCCGGCACGTCGCCGCGCCGAGCAGCTGGTGGACGAGCAGCTCGGGCGGGATGTGCTCGAAGTTCGTCGCGATATATGCGGTCGCACGGCGGCGGCCCTCGCGGGTCGAGACGATCGCCTCCGCATGCGGTGCGGCGGCAGCCAGCTGCTCCCGCATCGCCGTGAAGTGATCCAGGGCTCCCCTGAACGACTCGTCGCCAGTGGCCCAGCCGCCGGCGGGCGCGAAGGCCACGACGGACGTCGCGCGGCCGCGTGCGGCCAGCAGCAGCGCGACGTAGCCGCCGAGCGAGTTGCCGACGACGTGCGCCATCCCGAAGCCCGCCTGGTCCATGGCCCGCTCGACCGCATCCACCAGCGCGGCCGCCCTCGCCGGGTTCTCGAGCGGCGGCCCTCCTGCGTGGCCGGGCAACGTCAGCGCGAGCACGTCGTGGTGGCGCTCGAGCGTCGGAAGCACCAGCTCCCACGTCCGCCAGGTGTCCGTGAAGCCGTGGAGGCAGACGAGCGGTGACCCCGTGCCGCCGCGGTGCGAGGGAGTGAACGCCGAGAACACCCGCGAGCTCAGTTGCGCAGCGAGTGGAGCGGCGCCGGGATCTTCCCGCCGAACGCGGCGAACCGGCTCGACTTGCCCGGGTTGCGCACCGGCAGGATCACGCTCTCGCCGAACAGGCCGCCGAACGCGACGAACTCGCCCGCCGCCTTCCCGGGCACCGGGATCGCCCTGACGGCGGTGGTCTTCTGGTTGATCAGGCCGATCGCCATCTCGTCGGCGATCAGCCCGGTGAGCGTCGCCGCGTCCGTGTCGCCGGGGATCGCGATCATGTCGAGGCCGACCGAGCAGACCGAGGTCATTGCCTCGAGCTTCTCCAACGTCAGCGACCCGTCGGCCGCGGCGCGCGCGAGCTCGCGGTCCTCGCACACGGGCAGGAAGGCCCCGGAGAGGCCGCCGACGCTCGAGCTCGCGAACGCGCCGCCCTTCTTCACCGCGTCGTTCAGCATCGCGACGATCGCGGTCGTCCCCGGCGCGCCTACCGCGTCCACCCCGAGCAGCCGGATGATCTCGCCGACGCTGTCCCCGACGTCGGGGGTCGGAGCAAGCGAGAGGTCGACGCTGCCGAACGGGAGCCGCAGCTGCTCTGCGACGTAGCGGCCGATCAGCTCGCCGGTGCGGGTGACGCGGAACGACGTCCGCTTGATCTCCTCGGCCAGGTCCTGCAGCTTCGGCGGGTCACCGGCCTGCGCGAGCCGGCGCTCGATCGCCCGTGCGATCACACCCGGGCCGCTGACGCCGATGTTGATGACGGCGTCGGGCTGGCCCAGCCCGTGGATCGCGCCGGCCATGAAGGGGTTGTCGTCGGGCTGGTTCATGAAGACGACGAACTTCGCCGCTGCAAACCCGCCCTCGTCGGCCGTGCGATCGGCCATTCGCTTGACGGCGACGGCGACGCGGCCGACCGCGTCCATGTTCAGGCCGTGCCGTGTCGTCCCGACCTGCACCGACGCGCACACGTGGCGTGTCGAGGCGAGCGCCTCGGGCAGCGACTCGATCCATGCCTCCGCGGCCGCCGTCGTGCCGTTCTCGACGTTCGCCGAGAAGCCGCCGAGCAGGTCGACGCCGAGCGACTCCGCGGCGTCGTCGAGCGCCCGGGCGAGCGAGACGAAGTCGTCCGGCGCGAAGCCCGCCGCGATGTGCGCGACCGGGGTGATCGCGAGGCGCTTGTTGGTGATCGGAACGCCGAATCGCTCGCTCGCTGCGTCGCAGACGGCGACGAGATCGCCGGCGACGCTGCGGAGCTTGGCGTGCACCGCGTCCGACGTGGCGCCCGGCGTCGCGCCGCGGCAGTCGAGGAGGCTGACACCGAGCGTGACCGCCCGCACGTCGAGCTTCTCCTCCTGGATCATCGCGACGGTCGAGAGGATCTGGTCGGAGCGGATCATCGCGGCCTCACGCCCCGACCTCGTGCGTGACGCGGAACACGTCGTTGTGCTGGAGCGTGAATGCGAACCCGCGTGTGGACGCCTCGGCCTCGAGCGCCCGCCGCACCCGCTGGAGCGGATGCGCACGGCTCGCGTCGACGAGCAGGAGCGTGACGTACTGCCCCTCGCTCGCCCTGGTCGAGAGGTCGAGGATGTTCAGGTCGTGGTCGCGGCAGATCCGGGTGACGTCCGCGAGCAGGCCGACGCGATCCGGGCCGCGCACAGCGAGCATGTACGACTCCTCGGACGGGGCATCGGGCTCTGGCTGCGGATCGTCGGCTGCCTCCTTGACCGTGATCTCGAGCCTTCCGGCCTCGTCCGCTCCGGCGTTGATCTCTTCGAGCTCGAGCCGGACCGCAGCGAGGTCGACCCCCGCCGGAAACGTCGCGATCACGATCAGCGTGAAGAAGCCGCGCAACGTGGTCTGGCTCAGGTCGGCGAGGTCTCCGCCCAGCCCGGCGATGCGCGCGGCCACGTCGGCGACGATGCCGACCCGGTCGCGCGACATCACGGAGATCACGGTGGTGAGCACGCGGCCCTTCCTGACGATCGCTGGACGGGGAGTGTTCCAGACGTCGCCGCTCACCCGGACTGGGTGACGACGCGCGCCTCATCGCCCGGCAACCTCCACGGAACCGCGAGCCATACGAACGAGGACAGGATGAGCGAGCGCGACGCCGACGTTCCGGGCACGAGCGCGAGGTCCGCAACAGCGTCGATGCGAGAGTCGCTCCGAGGGGGTCGGCGGATCTACGCTGCGCCGTCCGGGCAGCCGCGGGTGCGGCGGGCCACCGACATCGTCATGCTGGGCGCGTGCCTGCTGGCCCTGGCGGGCACGATCGCAGCGCAGCCGCCAGGGCAGTTCGAGCAGGCGGCCCTCGGGTTCGTCCAGGCGTTCCCCGACTGGCTTCGCCCCGTCTGGGGCTTCGCGATCGGACTCCTCATCCTGTGGTCGGTCGTCCTGCTAGTGGCCCCGCTGTTCGCGCGCCGGTGGCGGATCACGGTCGAGGCCTTGCTGGCAGTCGTGCTCGCGGCGCTGCTCAGCCTCGTCGCGGCACGGCTCGCGACCGGGAACTGGCCTGGCGTCGAGGCGACGTCGGGTCTCACGGAAGGGCTCCGCTTCCCCTCGGCCCGCATCGGCGTCGCCGCAGCCGTGATCGCGGTGGCCAACGCGCACCTCGCCCGACCTCTCGGCTCGGTCGGGCGCTGGCTGCTGCTGCTCGGCGCGGTGGCCGCGGTGTTGAACAGCGACACCACGATCGCGGGCACGATCGCGGCAATCCTGATCGGTCTCGCCGCCGGGGCCGCCATCCGTCTTGCACTCGGGACGTCGGCCGGCCGCCCGAGCATCGCAGACGTCGGCGCCGCTCTCGAGGGTCTCGGCGTGGCGGCACACGATCTCCGGCCGTCCGAGCGACAGGTCGCCGGCGTCGTCCTCGTGTACGCGAAGGACGCGAGCGGAGGCGACCTCGCGATCAAGGTGTACGGCCGGGACGCCTACGACAACCAGTTGCTCGCCAAGGGCTGGCGCACCCTGTGGTATCGCGATGGTGGGCCGGCGGGAGGGCTCACGCGGTCCTATCCCGCGGAGCGCGAGGCGCTTCTCACACTCCTTGCGGGAAACGCGGGCGTGCCGACGTCCGGGGTCCTGACGGCCGGCATGACCGCAGCCGGCGACTCGCTGCTGGTGCTCCGGGTGCATGGCCGTCTCTTCGAGTCGCTTGCCGCCGCCGAGGTCGACGACGAGCTTCTCGGTCGGTGCTGGAAGGCCGTGACGGGACTCGGCGCAGCTCACATCGCGCACCGCCAGATCACCCCTGCGGCGCTGCGCGTCGACGACGGCGCCGTCACGCTCGTCGATCTCGGGGGAGGCACCGTATCGCCTGACAGCGTCGAGCGACTGACCGACCGGGCGCAGCTCCTCGCCACGACTGCCACGGTGGTCGGAGTCGAGCGTGCGGTCCGCGCAGCGGTGGCCGCGGTCGGGGTCGAGGGAGTCGGAGCGCTGCTTCCGTACATCCAGCAGGCGGCCTTCAGCGGAGCGCTGCGTCGTGCGCTCAAGGCTGCCGAGATCGACGTCGACGACGAGCTTCGCGCGGAGGCGGCGAAGGCGGCAGACACGCCGATGCCCGAGCTCGTCCGGCTCCGGCGCGTGACGTGGGGAACGCTCATCCAGCTCGGGCTGCTCATGTTCGCAGCCGCCGCCGTGCTGTCGTTCGTCGGAGGTGTCGACTTCGGCGAGCTACGCCAGGATCTACAGGGGGCGTCCTGGGGATGGATCATCGCGGGGGCGATCGTCGCGCAGCTTCCGCGTCTTACCCAGGCTGTCTCGACGATGGGTGCGATTCCCGTCCGGCTCCCCTACGGGCCCGTCTACATCATGCAGCTCGCGACCAGCTACATGAACCTCGCGCTGCCCTCGAGCGTCGCCCGCATGGCAGTCAGCGTCCGTTTCTTCCAGCGCCAGGGCGTGGCGCCCGCGATCGCGATCACCTCCGGCGTGATCGACTCGTTCACGAACACGTTCGTCCAGGTGATCCTGCTCGTGCTGCTCCTGGTCTTCTCGAGCGCGACGCTCACGCTGGACCTCAGCTCACCGAGCTCGTCCGACATCACGCATCTGCTGATCCTGCTGATCGGGCTGCTCGTGGTGGTGATCCTCGCCGTGGTGCTGCTGCCGGTGGGCCGCAGGGCGATCAGGGCGCTCCGCGAGCGCCTCGCGCACTGGTGGCCCGAGGTACGGGGCACGTTCGCATCGTTGCGAGGGTCGCACAAGCTCGGGGAGCTCGTCCTCGGCAATGTCGCGACAGAGGTGCTGTTCGCGACCTCGCTCGGCCTGTTCGCGCGTGGTCTCGGGTTCCCGCTCTCGCTCGCCGACCTGCTCGTCATCAACATGAGCGTGTCGCTGTTCGCGACCTTCATTCCCGTGCCGGGAGGGATCGGCGTCGTCGAGGGCGGGCTGCTCGTAGGACTCACATCGGCCGGAGTCCCCGAGTCGGCCGCGTTCGCGATCACGATTCTCTACCGCATCACGACGTTCTACCTACCGCCGATCTGGGGCTGGTTCGCGCTGAACTGGCTGCGGCGGAATCGCTACCTCTAGCACGATGCGAGCCCGTCACCGCCATACTGGCGCCCCGAGAAGGTTTTCCCTGCCTTCCGGATCCGCTCAGGGCGATCTCAACTGGTGCACTGTCCCCAACAAGGAGGGATCATGGCAATCGGCCCCGTCGACGTATACATCATCGGGTTTCCCGGCAACAGGTTCAGCGGGCGCATCACGCCTGCGATCATGGAGCTCGTCGAGAACGGCACGATCCGGATTCTCGATCTGCTCTTCGTGATGAAGGATGCAGACGGCGTCGTGACGACCGTCGCGGCGGCGAACCTCGACGAGGATGGTGCGGACTTCCTCCGCATCGATGTCACGCAGCCGGGTGCGCTGGGGCCCGAGGATGCCGAGGAGGTCGCCGACGACCTTCCGTCCAACAGCTCGGCCCTCCTGGTCGCGTTCGAGAACCTCTGGCTTGCCAGGATGGTCGACGCCCTCCAGGCTGCCGACGCCGTCGTGATCGATTCGATCCGGATCCCGGCCGAGGTCGTGCAAGCCGCCCTCGCCGCAGGCTAGAACTCCGTCTACTTCGCGCTAGAAAGGGGAACGACATGGGACTTCTACGCATGGCAGCCCGCACCGCGGTCGTCGCGGGAACAGCTACCGCCGTATCCGGGCGCGTGCAGCGCCGCCAGGCCAACAAGTGGGATCAGCAGGACCAGGAGCAGTACGACCAGCAGCAGCAAGACGCGCAGCAGCAAGCGCCGGCGCCCGCGCCCGCGCCTGAGGACGACACGACGGAAAGGCTCCAGAACCTCGCGCAGCTTCACACCCAGGGTGTGCTCACCGACGAGGAGTTCGCATCTGCCAAGGCCAAGATCCTCGGCATCTGATCGCGACCGCACTGACGGAGCCGTGAGAGAGGTCGAGGCCTATTCGCGGCTGGCAGGGGTCTACGACGAGCTGGTCGTAGACCCCTGCCACGACCGCTGGGCCTCGTTCCTCCACGAGCTCTGGAGCGCCGACCCGGGGGGCGTCCGGTCAGTGCTCGACCTGTGCTGCGGCACCGGCCTCCTCGCCGGCGAGCTGATCGCGAGGGGCTACCGGGTCGTGGGCGTCGACGCCTCCGACGCGATGCTCTCCGTCGCCCGCGAGCGCCTGGGCGACGAGGCGGCGTTGAGCCGGATGACGCTGCCCGACCTGACCGTCGAAGGCGTCTTCGACGCGGCGGTCTGCACGTTCGACGGCCTCAACTACCTCACGCCGGACGAGCTTCGACTGACCGCTCTCGCAGTGGCCCCGCTGATCCGCCCCGCGGGGTGGTTCGTGTTCGACCTCCACACCGACCGGATGATGGAGTTCGCGATCGCCAACCCCATCGTGGCCGGTGAATCGGCCGGGAACGAGTTCGTGATCAGCAACGCCGTGGATGCCGGCACCCGCACGTGCGACACCAGGATCGAGCTCACACGGCACCGCGACGGTGAACCCTTCAGCGAGCAGCATCGTCAGTACTTCCACGCTGACGCGGACGTCGGTGCTGCCCTCCGAGACGCAGGCTTCGCGGTGGCTGCGGTGACCGAGGAGTACACGGACCGTCCGGCGGACGAGGCGACCCTGCGCGCGACGTGGACCGCACGGCGCGTCACCCGGACTACCTAAGATGCTCCTCGCCAGGCGGCACGCGCGTTTGCGTGCAGCGTCAGACTGTCCAGGGAGCTAACCGCGATGGTTCGATCGTTTCTCATGTACCTGGTCGTGGTGGCGGCGGCCTTCGCCATCACGTCATGGCTGCTCTCCGGCATGACCGTGTCGGGAGGCGTGTTCGCCTACCTCTGGATCGCCCTGCTGTTCGGCATCATCAACGCGATCCTCGGAACGATCCTGCGCCTCCTCACCCTCCCGTTGACCGTCCTGACGCTCGGCCTCTTCTCGATCATCGTCAACGCGGTACTGCTCCAGATCACCGATGCCCTGTCCAGCCACCTGACGATCGATCACTTCTTCTGGACTGCCATCTGGGCTGCGATCATCCTCTCGGTGGTGACCGTCATCCTGGAGCTGACAGCCGGCGCGCTCGTCAAGGAATCCACCTAACAGCCCAGGCTCTGGAGCGAGGGCGTGGGCGAGGCGATCGGGCAGGTTCTGCCCCTGGCGATCGTCGTTGCGTTCAGCCCTATGCCGATCGTCGCGGTCGTGGTGATGCTCGTGAGCGTTCGAGCCCGCAGAACGGGCCCGCGTTCGTTCTCGGATGGCTCCTCGGCGTCGGCGTCGTCGGCGGGATCATCCTCGCCCTCTCCGGGCCACTGGATGCGACTGACAGCGGCCAGCCGGCTGCCTGGGTGGACTGGCTGCCGACGCCGAAGTGGATGGGGGCGGTCGACGCGTTCACCCCGGCGAAGGCGCTGGGCGCGGGTGTAGGCGCTCAGCGTCGGCAACCGCGATGGGGGCACGGGCCGCCGCCGTGCTCGATCGACTGAAGGCATGGATGATCCGCAACAGCAGCGTCGTGATGGCGGTTCTGTGCCTCGTGATCGGCGCCAAGCTCGTCGGCGACGCGATCAGCGGGTTCTCCATCTAGTGGATCTAGGGGTCCGGCGGAACGGCGCTGACGGGCTCGGCCGGGTCGGCCGGCTCCCCCTCATCGGTTGTCTTCTTCTTCCGGAAGTGGACGAGCCCGCGCGTCTGCTTCCAGCCGATCTCGTGTGCGAGCAGCGTGAATCCGAACAGGACGTTCCAGGCGGTCGTGATGACCTGCTGGCCGATCGCGTACGCGCTGATCGCGCTCGGCGAAGCCACGTCCCGCAGGACGACCGAGGCGAGTGCCGTCTGCGCGCCGACGGCGCCCGGTGCGATCGCGACGGTCGACGAGATCGAGCTCGCCGCGACGATCAGGAACACGTTCGTGAGCGACACCGGAATGTGGAATGCCTTCATGAACGTGGCGTTCACGCCCATCCGCGCGATGTACGACAGCGCCTCCACGCCGACCACCTGGACGAGGAACACGCGTGGTCTCCCCAGGACGGCTCCTCCCTCCTTGGCCTGTTCCCACGTCCTGCGGAGCCGCTTCCAGAGAATGCGCACGGTGATGACCACGAGCGCGATCGCCACGACTGCAAGGATCAACGTCAGCGTCCAGTGATCGGCGAACCATCCGAGCTTGACGTCGAAGGATCCGGCCA
Source organism: uncultured Actinomycetes bacterium (assembly GCA_963717155.1). Lineage (GTDB taxonomy): Bacteria > Actinomycetota > Thermoleophilia > Gaiellales > JALYLC01. Next base: position 3,097,195 of record OY970326.1, on the reverse strand, counting down.
CGCTGAGGAAGAGAAATCCGTAGATCAGGACGGCGACCACGGCGAAGAAGATGTTCTGCACGACCGTCGCGCCGACCAGGCCGCTCACGGTCGAGCCCTCGATCGAGGTGCGGAAGAACCCGAGCATCGCGACGGTGCCCGCCGAGGCGGGCAGGATCGCGTTCAGGCCGTTCCCTCCGGCGTAGTACGCCAGGATCTGGCGGTACTTGACTCCGCCGTCGGGGTACGCGGCGCGCAGGATGTTGCGCCAGGCCAGCCCGACGAGGCAGGTCTGCGCCGTCTGGAAGGCGAGTCCGAGAATGAGCAGGGGCAGCGAGACGGCGGTGAGGTTGTCCCACAGGCTGTTCAGCCAGTCGGCCATCAGGTGACCGCGGCAACGTCGAGATCGATGCCTTCGCCGGCCGCGAGGATCGCGACCTGGCAGTGCGTCGGGCCCTCGGCCACCAACCGGGCGAATGTCACCGCCGGCTCCCGCGACGGCGTCGCCGAGCCGATCGGCCCGTACGTGCCGTAGTGGATCGGAACCGCGAGGCGAGGATCGAGCAGCACGACTGCCTCGGCGGCCTCCTCCGGGCTGAGGTGGCCCGGCCCGAGCGTCGGGCCCCAGCCCCATACGGGCAGTGCTGCAGCGTCGAGCGGGCGCAGCTCCGCCATCCCGGCGAAGAGACCGGTGTCACCGGCGAGGTAGACGCGTCGAGACCCCTCGATCACGTAGCCCAGTGCCGCAGCGCTCTCGCCGAACAGGAGTCGCCGCCCGTCGTGCAGGGCGGGAACGGCGATGATGCGTACGCCCCCGAAGGTGATGACGTCACCCTCGACGACCTCGGTCACGTTGTGGAAGTGACGCCGCCTGAGCAATGGTCCGGCGACCTGCGGCACCACGAGCGGAAGCTCGCGTCCGATGAGCTCGAGCGAGGGCAGATCCAGGTGGTCGAGGTGCTGATGCGTGATGAGGACGGCGTCGATCTCGGGAAGCGGCGCGGATGGAAGCGGCACGGCCCGTCGCAGGTGGGCAACACGGCGGCGAAGCAGCGGGTCCGCGAGGAGCCGCACGCCATCGAGCTCGAGCAGGACGCTCCCATGGCCCAGCCAGCCGAGATGGGCAGTCGTGCGCATGAGGCGAGGCTACGAGTGCGACCCGTCACGCAAACCACCCGGGAGGGGTGAGGTGGACCCGGGGTCCCGGGTCGACGCTTCGGTGCATGCGATGGGTCAGGGCGCGGTCGTGGTGTCGCCTCGGCGTGGCACTCGTCGCGATCGTCTGTCTGACCGCGGCGAGCACCGCCTGCGGCGATGACAAGCCCGCCGTCTGCGGCAAGCGCGACGACCTCCGCACGTCCGTGAACAACCTCCTCAAGACGAACCCGGTGAGCGACGGGCTCGGCGAGGTGCGTACCCGCCTCGCCGACGTGCGGGAGCAGACGACCGATCTCGCCAAGGCCGCGAAGGACCAGTACCAGCCACAGGTCTCGGCCCTCGAGACGAGCATCACGAGTTTGACCAAGCAGCTGAAGACCCTCGGCTCGTCGCCGAGCGTCTCCGCGCTGGCGGCGATCCCGACAGCGGTCTCGAACGTCCAGCGCGACGCGTCCGCGCTGTACGACGCGATCGGCTCGGCCTGCGACTGATCCGATGGCCGGCGGAGGGGACCCGGATGGGTCGGGTGTGAACCCGGCCGCGCATACTCCCGGAATGCTCCACCGCATCGTTGCGCGGCTGCGCAAGAACGCATCGCAGCTGGTGGCTGTGGTGCTGGTGGTCGGCGTCTTCGTGTTCGTCCTCCCGCGCGTTGCCGACTACGGGGCCGTCTGGGACGTCATCAAGGGCCTCTCCACGAAGGACATCGCGCTGCTCGTGGGCGCGGCGATTCTCAACGTCATGACGTTCGCTCCGCCCTGGATGGCGGCGCTTCCCGGCCTGTCATTCCGCAACGCGCTCCTGATGTCGCAGTCGTCCGCTGCGGCGTCGAGCGTGATGCCCGGCGGCGATGCGATCGGAATGGCCCTGTCGTACTCGATGCTCCGGAAATGGGGCTTCCGGGTCGAGCAGGTCGCGGTCGCAACCGGGGCGACCGCGGTCTGGAACGTCATCGCGAACGTGCTCTTCACGGTGGTGGCGGTGGGAATTCTCGCGATCGGCGGGCAGTCGAACCCGCTGCTCAGCACCGCAGCCGTGATCGGCGGCGTCGCGCTCGTGGTCGGAGTCGCCGCGTTCGTCCTGGCACTGCACGACGAGGGCAACGCTCGTCGTGTCGGCGCACTGGCCGAGCGCCTGGCAAGCCGTCTGCTCAAGCTGGTGCGACGTGCGCCGGTGTCGGGCTGGGCGGATCGTCTCGCGCTCTTCCGGGACGAGGCGATCGGGCTGATCCGGCGCCGTTGGCTGCCGCTGACGCTCGCGACCCTGGCCGGGCATCTGACGGTGTTCCTCGTGCTCGCGGTCTCGATCCGAGCGGTCGGCATTCCCGCGTCGGAGGTCACGTTCACCGAGGCGTTCGCCTCGTGGGCGCTGATCCGCATCCTCACGACGATCCCGATCACGCCGGGTGGGCTCGGCATCGTCGAGCTCGGCCTCACGGGCGCGCTCGTGTCATTTGGTGCGAGTCAGGTCGAGGCAGTCGCCGCCGTGCTGCTCTACCGCGTGCTGACGTTCCTCCCGCCGGTCGGGTGCGGCGCCGTGTGCCTGCTCATCTGGCGGCGCGTCGGGCGGGGCATCAGCCCGCCGGCGGTGCCACCGGCGGGCGTCTCGTAGCCTCAGCTGGCCGCGGCCCCGGTGGTCTCGAGGATCCGCGCCTTCTCGCGGCCGAACTCCTCGTCGCTCAGCACGCCCTGCGTGTGGAGCTCGGCCAGCCGTCCGAGCCGCTCGAGACGGGCATCCTCGGGCGCCGCTGGTGCTGCGGCTGTGCCCCGATCCCGGGAAAGGCCCTTCGGCAGCGCGATCTTCCCGTGCACGGCCTCCGGGAACTCCCGCGCGGTCTGGCGTCGGATCGCCTCGAACCCGACGACCGCAAGCAGCGTCAGGCACACCACGGTGACCCAGTTTCGAGCCGCCGGCGTGGGCGCCCAGACGAGCAGCAGGAGGACGACTGCCGCGAACGCGATCCACGAACGGTCGTCTCGCAGGAACCCGGCGAGCGACCCTCGCAGCGCTGTCGCGCGCGCACCGGGGCCGGCGAACCACGCGCCGATCAGCCCGACGAGGCCGACGAACACGATCGACACGGTCGCGAGCCGTAGCTGTTCCGTGGAGATCCACCATGCATGGTGTATGGCCGGGCGGATCGTCACGTCCGAAACGAGCCTGTCGATCAGCTGATCCCCGAGGACGCGTCGAACGAATATGAGGACGAGCCCGGAGATGAGGATCGCGATTGCGACGTCGCGCACCGCTCGCCGTCGATCGGGCGCGACCCAGATCGCGAGGACGAAGATCAACAGGACCAGCGGCACGAGGATGATGGCGACAGTCTTCAACGCATGCGTGCCGTCCTGTGCGAGCTTGAGCTGATCCGACCGCAGCAGCACGATCGTGCCTGCGTCCGCCGGTAGCGCACCTCCACCGCCGACTCTCCCCGCGACGCGCTCGAGGATCGGATGCAGGTTCAGGACGACTGCCCCGTTCGTCGTGGTGAGAGCGCCGCCGCCGCCGTCGAGCAGCTTGGTGAGCTGACTCTGCGCACGGCGGTTCGCGGCCCGCCAGGCGGTCTGCGCCTGCGAGGAGGCGAGGACGCGCTGGGCGCCTCGCGCGAAGACGTCGCGCAGCGCTGCCGCCGCCGGGGCCGCCAGGGGCTTCGCACGCGGGGGAAGCGCGTCACGCAGCTCGGCGGCGACGTCGACGTTGTTGTAGAGCTGGTTCACCAGGTAGGTCGAGATCGTCTGCTGGACCACTGGATCGGCGAGCACTTTCCCGCTGGTATCGGTCCACGTATTCGTGTCGAGCACGACGCGGTTGATCCAGACCGCCAGCGCGCCGACCGTCAGGAGGATCGCGCCGAGCGCGACCAGGCCGCGCATGCCCCAGAGCCGCTTGCGGCTGGGCTTCGCCGGCGCCGGCTCGGCGGCGGCAGTCTCGGGTGTCGCTTCTGTGTCCACAGGCTGAGTGTGCTGAGCCTCCGAGTCGCGGGCGTCACCCGGAAAGGGCGAGCCGACCCGTCGCGCGCAGGAACAGGAGTGCCGCGGCGACCCGCCGGCTCACGTCCTCGCCGTCGACCAGCTCGAGCCGGGCGAAGATCTCGCCGACGTGCTTCTCGACACCGCGTTTGGTCAAGCCGAGCCGCGTCGCGATCGCGGAGTTCGATCCGCCCTCGGCCATCAGGCTCAGCACATCGAGCTCGCGTGCGGTGAGGCGCGCCAGCAGCGCAGACTCGTCGGGGGCCGCTGCCAGCCGCTCCATGACGATCGGATCGACGACCGAGCCGCCGGAGGCGACGGCGCGGATGGCGTCGAGAATCTCCTCGCCACGTTCGATGCGCTCGGTCAGGAGATATGCGCGACCTGCGACCCCGTCCGCGACGAGCTGCAGCAGATGCGCCGGCCTGACAGCGTCGCCGAGCACGACGAACCCCATCCTCGGACTCTCGTGTCGCGCTCGAACCGCGATGCGCACGCCCTCGTCGGTGTACCCCGGAGCCAGCGCCGCGGCGACGACGACCACGTGCGGGCGCTGCCGTTTGATCGCGTCGATCACCGAAGGCTCGGTTGGCGCGCACCCGACCATCTCGAACCCCGGCTGGCTGTCCAGAACCCGTGTCAGCGCCTCGCGCAGCAGGAAGCGTCCGGTTCCGACCAGCACACGCATGTTGACGCCGCCCGGCTCTGCCACGTGGCAGAGCTTGTGGCACCTCCGCGTCGGTCGGCTCACCCAGGCCGGGTGACGTCCGGTCCGCGGAGAGGCGTCAGGCTGGCATCGGTGGGGGCACTTTACGAGATCCGGGTCAAGGGCCGAATTACGGGCGCCCTACTCGAGCACTTCGAGGACCTTGGCGCGCACGTGCAGCCAGGCGGTACGGTGCTGCGTGGCAAGGTCGAGGACCAGGCGGCCCTGCATGGACTGCTCGACCGCATCGAGTCGGTCGGACTCGAGCTGATCGAGGTCCGAAAGATCCCTGCCGAGGTCTGAGCGCCTGCGCCGGTGGTGTGCGCCCCCCACAGGGTAGGTGTGTGCACGTACCGGAACATGCCAGTGGTCCGCGTTGAGATGGGCGGCTGAGCTTGCGACGCTTGCCCCCGCATGTCGGGAAGCGTCTCGTCCACGCCCGTCCCGGGTCGCCTTGTCGCGGCTCACGCGACTCCTGTACAAGGTGCTCGGCTCGATGTTCCGGGCGCGAAGCTCGGGCTGCCCGCGCTCCGGCATCGCACGGTTCGCCGGGAGCGGCTTCTCGAGTGGCTCGGGTCCGCCGTGCAGGGCTGCCGCCTGACGCTCGTCGCGGGACCGCCGGGTGCAGGCAAGACCACCCTGCTCTCCTCGTGGATCAAGAGCGGCAACGCGCCAACCCGTCTCGCGTGGGTCACGCTCGACGCTCACGACGACGCTCCGACGCACTTCTGGCGCACGGTGCTGGCCTCGCTCGCGGCATGCGATGCCTGCCCGACGGCACGGCTCGAGCCGATCGTGGTGCCGCCGTTCTCGGTGGTCACCGGAGATCTCCCGATGCTGATCGCCGGCGCGCTCCCGGATGACGACGAGCCGACAGTCCTCGTGCTCGACGAGCTTCACGAGGTCCGGAACACGCGCGTCCTCGACGGCATCGCGGAGCTCCTGCGCATCGCGCCGGCCTCCTTCAGGATGGTGATCTCGACCCGCCATGACCCGCGTTTGCCACTGCCGCGCATGCGGGTCGCGGGTCAGCTTGCCGAGATCCGCGCCGCCGACCTGGCGTTCACCTCCGATGAGGCCAGGGAGCTGATCATCGGCCATGGTCTGTCGCTCCCCGCGAGCGACGTCGAGACGCTCGTCCAGCGCACCGAGGGCTGGGCCGCCGCGCTCGCGCTGACCGCCATGTCCCTGCGCGGCTCTGAGGACCCTGGCCGCCAGATCACGCGTATCGCGGGCGACGAGCGAGCGGTCGCCGACTACCTCGCAACCGAGATCCTCGACGAGCTCTCGACTGGGACCCGCGAGTTTCTCGTCCGCACGGCGATCCTCGACCGTGTCTGCGGCCCCCTTGCCGACGCACTGATGGGATCGCGCGGCGGAGCCGAGATGCTCGAGGAGCTCGAGCGTCGCAACTGCTTCGTGGTCGGTCTGGACGAGCGACGGCACTGGTTCCGCTATCACCGCCTCTTCCTCGAGCTTCTCCGGAGCCGCCTCTCGGCGTTCACGCATGCGGAGCGCCGCGAGCTCCACCGTCGCGCGGCCACCTGGCTCGCCGACAACGGGCTCGGCGTCGAGGCGATCGAGCACGCGATCATCGCGGAGGAGTGGCGCTTTGCGGCCGATCTCATCGCAGAGCACTGGATGGACGCGTTCCTGTCGGGCCGTTCCGCGTCGCTGCGGCCATTGCTCGAGGGCCTGCCGGCCGAGTTCGTCGAGCGCGAGGCGGGCGTCGCCGTCGCGCTCGCCGGGATCCACCTCGACGCGGGCGACATCGTCCGAGCCGACCGCTTCCTCGCGATCGGTCGGGCAGCGCTCTCCGACGCCGATCGCGACGGGCGGAAATCCGAGCAGCTCGGAGTCGTCGCCCTCCTACGGGCCCGTTGCCACGGGGACCTCGAGGCAGCCGTGCGCATTGCAGACGAGGTGCTCGCGGCGAACGGAACCGAGGAGCCCGGCGCCCGCCAGCAACCTGCCCTCGTGCTGCTCCTCCTCGGCGCCACGGAGGTCTGGACCGATCGACTCGGCTCGGCAGCACGGAACCTCCGGGCGGCCGTCGCGCAGGCGCGCTTCGCCGAGCAGGAGTACCTCGTGCTCGGCGGCCTGGGGCACCTCGCGATCGTCGAGGTCGCAGAGGGTCGCCTCGAGCCGGGAGCCGCACTTGCACGAGAGGCCCTCGCGATCGCCGAGCGCCGCGACTGGCTCGATGCGCCACAGGCGGCGAGCGCGCTCATGGCACTCGGCTGGGCGCAGCTGCACATGTGCGACGCGGCCGCTGCCGGGACGCTCGAGCATGCCCTCGTGGCTGCGCGCTCGTCGAGCGACATGCCTCTGCGCCAGGCCACAGCAGCGCTGCGGGCACTCGCGGCGCTCGAAGGCGAGGGCGCCCGCCGGGGCCTCGACATCCTCGCCGGTGCCGGCGCCGAGAACGCCGGGACGTCGATGCCCGCGCTCGTCGATCGGCTCGTCCGCGGCATCGAGGCACGGCTGCTCCTCGCGACCGGTGACGAGAAGGCGGCGTTGGACACGCTCGCCAAGCTCCCGCCTTCGACGACGACCGGCGTCCTTCGAGCGAGGCACGCGCTCTCGCACGCCGACCCGGGCAGCGCCCTGCGGTTGCTCGAGCCATGGCTGGGCGGCACCTGCGCCGACGCCGATGCGACGACGCGCACCGAGGCGCTCGTGCTGGAGGCCGTCGCCCACCATCGCAGCCTCGACAACGCTGCGGCTGCTGACTCGCTCGAGCGTGCGCTCGCCCTCGCCGATGCCGACAGGTCGTTGTGGGTCTTCATGCAGGCCGGCGCCTCGATGCGGGAGCTGCTCGCGCGACAGCTTCGGCACGGCACGGCGCACCGGGGCCTCGTCGAGAGCCTGATCGTCCGCCTCGAACAGCTCGAGCTCACCGGGGGCGCCTCCGCCGAGCCCTTGCTGGAGCCGCTGAGCGCGCGGGAGCGGGCGTTGCTCTCGTATCTCGAGACGATGCTCTCGACCGAGGAGATCGCGCGAGAGCTGTTCGTCTCCGCCAACACCGTCAAGAGTCACACGAAGAGCGTGTACCGCAAGCTCGGCGTGACGAGGCGCCGTCAGGCAGTGCTGCGGGGGCGCGCGCTCCGGCTGCTGTGAGCGGTTGCTGCGCCCCCTCGCGCGATCCTGATCCAGGGCACGGCCCGCTGGCCGTCGAGACGCGATCCGCGTTCGCCACCCCGACCGTTCAGATCCCGGCCGGTGAGGCGCTCATCGGAAGCACCCACCCGCAGGCCTACCCCGAGGACGGAGAGGGCCCGGTTCGCAAGGTGAAGATCGACGCGTTCGGGATCGCCCCGCATGCGGTCTCGAATCACGACTTCGAGCGCTTCGTCGAGGCGACGGGCTACGCGACCGACGCGGAGCGCTTCGGCTGGTCGTTCGTCTTCGCCGGGCTCCTCCCCAAGGACTTCCCGGATACGCGCGCCGTCGTGCAGGCTCCGTGGTGGCGGCAGGTCGAGGGGGCCTCGTGGCGCCACCCGGAGGGGCCGCAGTCGCAGCTCGAGGATCGCGACTCGCATCCGGTCGTGCACGTCTCGTGGAACGACGCGATCGCCTACTGCGGCTGGGCCTCGCTGCGGCTGCCGAGCGAGGCGGAGTGGGAGTACGCCGCGCGTGGCGGGCTCGAGCAGCGGCTCTTCCCGTGGGGCGACGAGCTCGAGCCCGACGGCTCACACCGCATGAACGTGTGGCAGGGCGAGTTTCCCGTGCGAAACACGTGCGCCGACGGCTTCTACGGCACCTGCCCCGTCGACGCCTTCGCTCCGAACGCGTTCGGTCTCTACAACACGACCGGAAACGTGTGGGAGTGGTGCGCCGACTGGTTCAGCCGGGACTTCCATACGCGCGACAAGCGCACGAACCCACGCGGACCTCGGCGTGGCACGCATCGCACGGCGCGAGGCGGCTCGTACCTCTGCCACGCGTCGTACTGCCGTCGCTACCGGGTCACCGGCCGCAACGCGCTGACGCCCGATTCGTCCTCTGGGAACGTCGGCTTCCGCTGCGTCGAGCTCTCGGCCTAGCGGCGCAGCCTCTCGCCCGCGTAGACGGTGAGCGCGTAGATGACGAGGATGTCCACCGCGAACATCGCGATCGACCAGGCCGGATAGGCCTGGATGGCCAGTAGCTGCACCACGCCGTTGAGGCCGGCTGCGGCGATGCCGTACCAGCGTGCCAGCTCGCTGCCCGTTCCCAGAGCTGCGCCGGCGACGATCTGCAACCCGCCGGTCACGAGGAGGATCCACGCCCACGTGTCGAGGTCGCTGAACACGAACTCCGCGTGGGGTCGGAAGAACTCCGATCTCGTCAGAGCGACGATCCCGTCGATGACACCGAACGTTCCGCCGAGCACGAGCATGATCGCCGCGAACGCGAGCCAGCCGTAGCCGGGGGCGCTGGATCCCTCTGTCGACATCGTACGTATCTCCCTTCGTGGATCCTTCAGGATGACATCCGGGGCGGCGCGACGTCGCGCGAGGACCCGTCCGGTCCATCGCCTGCGGTGACTGCGTCGACCGCGGCCCCGACGTCCGGGTAGCTGCGCCACGGCGGCGCCTCCGGCTCCGAGCTCGCGAGCACGTCGCGGACAGCGCCGATGCTCCGGGCGACGACGAACTGCACGTTGCTCCGCTCGAGGTCCTCGGCAAGCTCGACGAGCATGTTCGAGGCGGTCACGTCGATGAAGGCCGTGCTCTCGGCGTCGAGCACGATGGCCCGCACGTCCGGCTCGGCGGCCCGGGCGCGGATGCCGGCGCGCACCGCGTCGGCGTTCGCGAAGAAGAGACCCGCTTCCACACGCACGATCGCGACGCCGGGAATCCGCTCGTTCTCGGGGCGACGCTCGACGTCGCCGAAGTCCTGGGGTCTTCCGGGCACGCGTCCGAGGAGCGCGATGTGCGGATGGGATGCGCGATACCCCAGCAGCAGGAGCGACATCGTGATCCCGATGAACAGGCCGGGCAGCGTGTCGAAGACCAGCACGCCGACGAGCGCCCCGATCGCGGCGATGAAGTCCGGTCGTGCCGCGACGCCGTACGCCTTGCGCAGCTCGGACGAGGTCACGTCGTACAACCGCACGAGCGCCGGGTAGTCGACGAGCTCGATCACGGCGGCGATCACGATCGCCGCGAGGGTCGCCTCGGGCAGCGATTCGAAGATCGAGGTCAGGAACAGGAGCGTGACCACCGTCAGCACTGCGACGATGAGGCCCGAGAGCTGGGTCCTCGCGCCGGCGCCACCGTTGACGGCGGTCTTCGAGAGCGATCCGTTGACCACCAGTCCCTGCGACAGCCCCGAGCCGAGGTTCGCCGCCCCGAGACCGAGCAGCTCGCGATTGGCGTCGATCTCGTAGTGCTCTCTCGCCGCATAGGTCTTGGCAGCGCCGAGTCCCTCTGCGAAGCCGACGAGCACGATCCCGATCGCCCCAGGGGCGAGATCGAGGTAGTCGTGCGCCGCAACGTTCGGCAGGCCCAGCGAGGGAAGGCCAGAGTCGATGTGCCCCACGAGCTCGACGCCGTGCGAGGAGAGGTCGAACACGCGGGCGGCCACGATTGCGAGCGCGGCGACGACGAGCGACGCCGGGACGGCGGGCACCGCCTTGCGGAGGCCGAGGACGGCTGCGAGCGAGAGAAGCCCGACCAGCACGGTCGCGCCACTCGCGTCGCCGAGGTGTGAGAGGACGTGCCAGAGCTTCTGGAAGAAGTCGCCCGAACCGCCGCTCACGCCGAGGAGGCCGGGAAGCTGGCCCACGATGATCGTGAGGGCGAGGCCGACGATGAAGCCCTTCAGCACCGGCTCCGAGATGAGGCTCGCGACGAAGCCGAGCCGGGCGAGACCCGCCACGATGCCGATGACCCCGGCGGTGATGGCGAGCGCGATCGTGAGCTCGGTGAACCTCGACGTGCCCTGGGTCGCGATCACCGCCACCGTCGCCGCGGAGAGGGCGGCCGTCGCGGACATCGGCCCGACGACGAGATGCCGCGAGCTCCCGAAGGCCGCGTACAGGAGCAGCGCCGCGGGCGCCGCGTACAGGCCGGTCACAGGTGGCACGCCGGCGATCACGGCGTAGGCGAGTGCCTCGGGCACGAGCACCGCCCACACGGTCGCGCCCGCAATCGCGTCCGGCCGCAGAAACTCGCGCCTGTACCCTCGCAGGGAGGGGAAGAGGACGAGCCTCATCGCAACGCGGCCACCCTTGGCATCAGCCGCCGGCTGCGGGCGCGAGCCTGCGCCGAATGAACGTCACGCTCCTCGACATGCCGGGCCAGACTGGCCGCGTCCGTCGTCGACAGCCTCACCCCCGTGAGGTGATCGCACGTGTTCGTTGCGTCCGAGGCGATCGGAGACTCGAGCGGATGTGCATACGCCGAAGCCGAGAACTGGCTGATACCGCCGAAAAAAACCGATAACTGCTTTTCATAGAGAGAGCGGCCGTCCTACTCTGAAGCAGATGCCAGTGCGCGTCGTGCTTGCGGACGATCACCTGCTCGTCCGGGAGGGGATTCAGCGCATCCTCGCGACAAGCCCCGACGTCGAAATGGTTGCCGCCGTCTCCGACGGCGACGCGCTGCGGGAGGCGATCGAGGAGACGATGCCCGACGTCATCGTCACCGACATCCGCATGCCGCCGTCGGGACGCGACGAGGGCCTGCAGATCGCGGACACGCTCCGGACCAAGCACCCGACGACCGGTTTGCTGGTACTGAGCCAGTACGCGGATCCCGGATACGCGCTCGCACTCTTCAGCCACGGTTCGAACGGTCGCGGCTACCTCCTGAAGGATCGGCTCGGCGATGGTCAGCAGCTTCTGGCGGCGATCGTGGGGATCGCGGCCGGCGGATCCGTCATCGACCCGATCGTGATCGAGGTCCTGCTGTCCGAACGTTCACGCGCCGAGCGGTCGCTCCTTCGTACGCTGACCCCACGCGAGCAGGAGATCCTCGGGGAGCTGGCCTCCGGCAAGAGCAACGCGGCGATCGCACGAGAGCTCTTCATCACGCGGCGCTCGGTCGAACACCACGTCAGCGCAATCTTCGCGAAGCTCGCCCTCGCGGAGGAGGCGGACATCAGCAGGCGCGTCCACGCGACGCTGCTGTTCCTCGCCGACCGGGAGCCGCTCGGCGCCAACGCGACGAATGGATTCTCGTCGCGTTAGTGTGACCCTCGGAATCGCCGGGAAATAGGGGTCGGCCGTGCACTGGACAGTCGCTGTCGTCTCGTTGACACTGCTCGCCTTCGCGGCGGTCTCGGGCCGGATCGCGGGTACGCCGATCACCGCCGCGATGGTCTTCACGGCCGCAGGGTTGCTCGTCGGCCCGGAGGCTCTCGGTCTCATCGATGTCCCGCCGTCGGGCGAGACCGTCAAGCTGCTCGCCGAGGCGACGCTTGTTCTCGTCCTGTTCGCGGACGCATCGCGGATCGACGTGGGCGCGCTGCGAGGCGAGCTGTCGGTCCCGGTGCGTCTGCTCGGCATCGGCCTACCCCTGACCCTCCTGGCGGGATTCCTCGCGGCGCACGTCGTGTTCCCCGAGCTCTCCTGGTCCGAGGCGCTGCTGCTTGCAGTGATCCTCGCACCGACGGATGCGGCGCTCGGTCAGGCAGTGGTGACGCTCATGCGGCTCCCGAGCCGGGTTCGTCAGGGACTGAACGTCGAGAGCGGCCTCAATGACGGGATCTGCGTGCCGCTGTTCTGGATCGTGCTCGCGATCGCGCAGGCGGAGTCCGGCGCCATCGGCGACGTGGCTGCAACCCGGCTGGTAGTTGAGCAGATCGGCTACGGCATCCTGGGCGGGGTGCTCGCGGGCGTCGCCGCCGCGTGCGTCGTCGTCGTCGCGGGCCGGCACGGGCGCCACGCTGGCTCGTGGCTCCAGGTCGTGCCCCTGGCCGGCGCCGGCCTGGCCTTCGGAATCGCAGATCCGATCGGCGGCTCCGGCTTCATCGCCGCCTTCGTCGGAGGCTTCGTGTTCGGCGCCATCCGGCGAGAGAGCAGCGCCAAGGTCGGCTATCTCGTCGAGGAGCTAGGAGAGGTGTTCAACGCGGTGACGTTCATCGTCTTCGGCGCCGTGCTTCTCGGGCCGGTGCTCGGAGACGTGACCTGGCCGATCATGCTCTACGCCGTCCTCAGCCTGACGGTCGTCCGCTTGATCCCCGTCGCGATCTCCATGATCGGGACGGGCGCGCGCGGGCCGACCCTGGCCTTCCTGGGCTGGTTCGGCCCGCGCGGACTCGCATCGATCGTCTTCGCCGTGCTGGTTCTCGAGGAGGGCGGACTGCCGCACGACGGTCTGATCATCACGACGACCTACGTTGCGATCGGACTCTCAGTCCTTGCGCATGGTCTCACCGCGGCGCCTCTGGCCGATCGCTATGCGACCTGGCACGAGTCGCATCCCCGGAACGTGTTCCCGGGGCTCGAGAGCCCGGACGTGCGCGACGTTCGCTGGCGCGCCGGCGTCGGCCACCGCGTCTCTCGCGACTGAGGCAATCGCTGGTCACCTCCCGATCTCGTGTGTCAGTCTTGCTCGATCTCCTCGAGGTGGGCCCCCTTCGAGGTGATCGCGGCCGCGAGCTGGCGAGCTGCGACGGGTCCCAGCGGGCCGATCCTGCTCGAGGACTGCCCTCGGGCGCCCGGCGCGAGGACGTCCACGGTGCCCTCCCACGGACCTGTCCGTACGAGCACGTGCTGGATGGCCGCGAGTGGCACCCCGCTCACGGCGCGCTTGACGAGCCCTTCCTCGATCACGAGACGGTTGTTCGTGACCGTGAATCGCGTGGCGCGCCGTTGTGCCTCCCAGAGACCGAGCGACCCGAGGTAGCGCCACGCGGTCTTGCGCGGTCGGACGCTGAGAGCGACCCGCTCGCCGGGCTCGAGCTGGAATCCCGGCCCTCGACTCCGCAGCATCGCGACGATGGCGGCGCCGACGAACGCGGCGAGCGCCACCGCGGCTCCTCCGGCAGCAGTCGTGCGCGAAACAGGCAGGCTCGGCAACGTCCGGCGCGGCTGCTCGCTCTCTGGGGGAGCTTGCTCGGTCGTCACTGCCTCTGGCTCTGGATCGGTCGCGCCGTTCTCGTCGGTGCGGCTTGCGTCGACGCTCGATGCGACGTCGTTCGTCATGGGCTCCTCCTCGATGGCTCATCCGATGAAAGCCGTCGGCGCTGATGTGCGCATCACCCTGGCCGGAGGATCGCGGCCACTTGCGCAAGGAGATGCGTCGTGGTGTCTGCAGTCTAGGGCGAGGTGCGGAACTCCTCGATTTGCCTCACCTGCTAGCGTAGGCATCGTCTCGGCGGGGAGACGGACGCGGCGATGACGCCCCAAGCCATGGTTGGGGTGCTGCGGCCTCCTCCCTGGACATCGAAGGATGCCCACATGCAGGTCGTTCGTAGCGTCCCGGTTCTGCCTCGCCTGGAGCCACCGTTCCGGCGCGCCCAGAGGGCGCTCCGCGGTGCGCCGCCAATCGCGCCGTATCTCCTCGAATCGGCGCTTCTGGTCGCCCTCTACTACGCCGTCGCGCGGCTGGGATTCTCGCTCGAGTTCGCCGGACCCGTTGCCGCGATCGTGTGGCTGCCCGTCGGCGTCAGCATCGCCTTTCTCTACTTCCGGGGGCTTGGCTACTGGCCCGCGGTGCTGATCGGCGACCTGCTCGTCAACAACTACTCCGCCTTCCCCGTGGGGACGGCGGTCGGCCAGACCGTCGGAAACGTGCTCGAGGTCGTCATCGCGACCGAGCTGCTGCGCCGATCCGCTCGGCGTGGGCCACTGCTCGGAAGCGTCGGTGGAGTCGCACGCATGATTCTCGCGATCTCGATCGGCACCGCCGTGAGCGCGACGATCGGTGCGCTGACGCTCCGGCTCGGCGGCGTGATCGGCCTCGACGCCGCGCCGCGCGTCTGGCGCACCTGGTGGCTCGGCGACTTCTCCGGTGCGCTCGTCGTGGTGCCATTCGCCCTTGCCTGGTGGCGGCGGCCACTGGGCGGGCTGTCACGAGCGCGCACATGGGAGGCGGTCATCGTCATGGCCGGGGTGGTGGTCCTCACCGAGGTGGCGTTCTCGATGCGCACGCCGGTCGCCTACATCGTGTTCCCGGGCCTGATCTGGGCTGCAATCCGGTTCGGTCCGCGTGGCGCGACCCTCGCGCTGGTGATCGCGGTGGGGCCGGCGATCTGGAACACGGTGCATTACGAGGGGCCGTTCGTCTTCCACACGGTGACGCACGCGGTGCTGACCACGCAGCTGTACATCGCGGTCGCCGCGACCACGACGCTCGTCATCGCGGCGGTCGTCGCCGAGCGCGAGGAGTACGCGCGCCGCCTCGTGGCCTCGCGCGCACGCTTGATCGTGGCGTCCGACACGGAGCGGCGACGGATCGAGCGGAACCTCCACGATGGCGCGCAACAGCGTCTCATGGCGCTCGCGTTTCGCCTCCGGCGCTCGGAGTCGGAGGCTCGTCTCGTCCCCGAGGCCGCTCCGGGCCTCATCGCCGAGGCGGAGGACGAGCTCCTGCAAGCGGTCTCGGAGCTACGGGAGCTGGCTCACGGGATTCACCCTGCGGTTCTCACGACCCTGGGCCTCGGCGAGGCGATCAGAGGGGTCGCGGCACGCTCGACGGTTCCGGTTCAGGTGGTGGAGCTTCCCGACGCGCGGCTCGGTGACGTCGTCGAGGGCACGGCCTACTTCGTCGTGGTCGAGGCGATCTCCAACGCGCAGAAGCACGCTCGGGCCCGATCGATCCGCGTTCGCGTGGCGGCGGATGCCGCCAACCTGCGCATCGAGGTCGCGGACGATGGGGTCGGCGGAGCCGTCGTCCGTGTCGGCTCCGGCCTGGAAGGCCTCCGCGATCGGGTCGAGGGGGCGGGCGGGACAGCGCGCATCGAGAGCACGCCGACGGTCGGAACGCGGATCACCGCCGTGCTCCCGCTGGCCTAGGGAGCGCGTCGCGAGCGGTGCACCCCGCGGCATCGAGCGGGTCCGTGCTTCGCGCGCGCGACCGCATCTACTGCGACCTGATGGAGGCGCTCGAGCTGTACACACGCCAGAGCTGCCTCCGCGTGACCGCAACCGATCTCGCCGTGATGGGCGCCACGCTCGCAGATGGCGGCGTGAACCCGATCACGGGGCGTGCAGGTCATCGATGCGTCGACATGCCGCCATACGCTCGCGGTGATTCCTATCCCATCGGCTCGGGCTTCACCTGTTCTTCGCGGTGCCTCCACCGAACACCCCCGGGTCGGCCGTCACGCCGGCGAGCCCTGGATGACGCGCGCCTTCTCCTTCGAGAACTCGTCGTCGGTCAGCTTCCCGGCATCGTGCAGCTCGGAGAGCGTGCGAAGCTGGTCGGCCGAGCTCGTCGCGGCGTAGCTCTGCGCGAACTGCCGGTTCGACTCGTCGATCGCCTGACGCTCCTCCTTGGTCGCGCCCGGACGGCGGAACATGAGATAGATGAACGTCCCGACCACCGGGATGAAGATCACGACCACGAGCCAGATCGCCTTCGCGAGTCCGCCGAGGTCATCGCGTCGGAAGATGTCGAGAATCGAGAACGTCCAGATCAGCAGCAGGGGGATGAAGATGAGCAGCAGGAAGAACACGTCCCAGAAGTTGTGATCCACGAATGCTCCCTTGTGTGTGGGTCGACGGTTCGAGTGGTGCGGTTGCGGAGGCGCATCCATCCTCGTTGTTGCGCGTACCGCTCCGGTAGGATCGAGCGATGGCAGCACAGCCCGCTCGCAGAGGGCCGAATCGCAAGGGACGTGGAACCCTCATCCTGGCGGTCGCCGTCGCGGTGTGGGCGGTGCTGTTCCTCCTGCTCAACCGCGAGTCGGTGAGCGTCCACTTCGTCTTCTTCAGCACTCGCCTTCCGCTCATCTGGGCCCTCGCGCTCGCCGTGGGAGCCGGGGTCGTCATCGGCTTGCTCGTGGCGCGCCGGCGAGCTCAGGCCTGACGCTCGGGACCCAGGCACGGATCCGCGTGCCGCCTCCCGGCACGGACTCGATCTCGAGCGTCCCGCCACACGCTCCGACGCGATCTCGCATGTTGGTGAGCCCGGCTCCCGGCGGCGGTGCGGCGGTGGCCGGTGGGACTTCGAGGCGTCGTATCACGGGTCTTCGGTCGTGTGGTCGAGATCCCGCTGGCGACGGCTTCCATGCCGGCGCCACAGCGTCGCGAGCGCCATCGGGGTGAGCACGTGCTTCGACATGATCGCGTCGGCCCCGCAGGTGCTCGGGGCCGCATTCATCGCGCCCGCGCCGTCGACCGAGATCAACACGATGACCGCCGACGGAAGCAGGGCGCGGAGCTTCCGCGCCGCCTCCACGCCGCCGATGCCGGGCATCCGCACATCCATCAGGATGAGGTCGGGCCCAAGCTCGACGGCGCGCTCGATCGCCTCTTCCCCCGACGCCGCCTCTCCCACGAGCTCGAACTGCGTCGAGGCGTCCACGACGGTGCGAACGATGCTCCTGAACGCTTCGTGATCATCGACCGCGAGGACCCCGCAGCGCTTCGTGCCACCTGGGTCGTCGACTGCGAGGCCCGCGTGCTGCTGCATCGCTTAGCGGGGCCACGGGGCAAGCGCAGGCTCGCGCGCGGCGGGCATGTCGCCCCTGTCCGCGAGGTACAGCAGCGTGACCGCGACGCGCCGGCTCTGGACGCTGTCGTCGACCAGGTTCAGGTACGCTCGGCGCGCCGCTCCCAGCTCGAACAGGCGGATCTGGATGGGCGAACCCACAGCCTCCCTAGTCTGCCGATCCCGAAGCGTCCTGTCATCACATCGATCGGGTGAGCGCCCTAGCCCGGTGCGGAGGCCCGCGGGGTGCAGGCATACCGGAGGAGGGCCGGCGTGGGCCCGGGCCGACGTGCCGGTGAGCCGTATTGCGCTTCGCGGCGCCCGAGGCGAGGTGCTGCCGGAGCTCGCGCTGTACGGCGGCACCGTCATGCAGACTTCGATCGCGCCGGCGCCGGGTGCCGGCCGGTAGGGTGGTGGCCGCAGGGGCGCCCAGATACGGAGGAACCGGAGTGTCAGCGTCCTCGGCGAGCTCGGTCGGACGGGTCGCGCGCGAGAGCGAGCTCGCGTTCTGATGCCCGGAATCCGGCAGGCGAGAGAGCGCTGGGAGAAGGAGCGGGATCGCGGCTCGGCCCTCGTCGCGCGGGTGCAGGAGCGGCGCGACTCGGACTCCGTGTTCGGCGCGGCGCTCGAGGCGATCGAGCTCGATCGCCTGCGCGCAGGCGGCCTGCTTGCCGGCGGGGTCGCGTTCCGGGCCTTTCTGTGGCTGCTTCCCACCGCGCTGCTCGCGACGGGCGTGCTCGGCCTCGTCCGCGACGCCGCGCACGAGTCGCCGGACGTCGTAGCCCGTCGCCTCGGCCTCGGTGGGGTCGTCGGCAGCAGCGTGGCCGGCGCCGTCGATCAGTCGTCGAGGGGGACCGCGCTGTTGCTCGCGAGCGGACTCGTGTTGACGGTGTACTTCGGCGTCAGCCTCGTGCGAGCGCTCCGGATCGCGTGCGTCATCGCGTGGGACCTGCCGTTCGAACGCCGGCCGCACCTGCTGCGAGACGGAGTGATCATCAGCGCGGCCCTCGTCGTCCAGCTCTCGGGCAGTGCGGCGGCATCGGCGCTGCGGAACCGTACCGACGGCCCTGGTGGCGTCGGCGTCACCGTCGCGGTCGCGCTGCTCGCGTGCGTGCTCTGGATCGGTATCGACCTCCTGCTCCCGCACGGCGACGCGCCGATCATGGCGCTGGTGCCCGGAGCCGTGCTCATGGTCGTCGGGCTCCAGGCGTTGTACCTGGTGACGATCTACTACTTCGCCCACCGGCTCGCGACCTCGGGCGACCTCTATGGCTCGCTCGGCATCGCCGGCACGCTGCTGCTCTGGCTCTACGTCATCGCGCGCCTGTTCGTGGCGTCGATGTTCTTCGATGCCGCCCTCTGGAGGCGCAAGCGACAGCGCCTGGAGGCTAAGCCCGGGCCGCCGTGAGCAACGCGCCGAGCCGGGCGCCGTCCTCGCTCGACCACAGCTTGCCGAGCGCGCTCGCGGCTGCCTCCTCGGCGGTCGGCAGGGCCTCCCCGGCGACGCGGTCCCCGGCCTCGGTCAGCACGACGAGGGTGAGCCGGGCGTCGCCCGGGCTCGTCTCGCGCCCGACCACGCCGATCCGCTCGAGCGGGGCGAGCTGGCGGGCCACGCCCGAGGTCGTGACGCCGAGGCGCCCGGCCAGGTCGACCCGGCGCATCCGGTGCTGGGGCGCCTCTCTCAGCTCGAGCAGCAGTGCGAGGTCGCTGAGGCCGATGCCGTGATGGACGCCGATTGCGGCGTCGACGTCGCGCAGCACCACGGTTCGGGCGCGGGCGAGGTCGAGCACCGTGGACAGGGATGTGTCGATCGATGGGTTCATGACCGTCACTATATCATCAACCACTCAATGATCATACAACGATAACGACGACCACGCGCTGCCGTCGTTCAGCGCGCACCCTCGCGTCCTGCGCCCCGCACCAGCACGGGCCAGATGCCGACGACGACGCCGTCCTCGACCACGTGGAACACCTCGTGCATCGTGACGGCAGACGGGGCGTAGGTCGTGACGACCCGCACCGTCGATCCCAGCGGTGCCTCTCCGGCGCTCTCGATCACGAGATGCTCCTCGGAGAGCATGCGAAACTCGCCCGGCAACCCCTCGACCCGTGGCGCGACGGGCTCGGCACGACCGAGCGCCTTGCGACCGCAGTCGAGCACCACCGTCGAGCCGCTGCGACTGATCACGGTTGCGAGCACGACGAGGCTCACCTCGAGGTCGGGCACCACCGCGAGGTGCAGCGTGTCCATGAACACGTACGACCCTGCCTGCAGCTCCGTCACGTGCCGCGCACGCCCTGTCATGTCCCAGGTTCCGGTTCCGCCGCCGGAGACGACCTCGACCGCGAGCCCTGCCTCCTCGATCGCGCGGACCGCCGCCGACCGGCGCTCGGCTGCGGCCTCGGCGCCCCTCGCGCGTCGCTCGCGATCGGGGTCGAGCGCGACCCGGCCCTCGTACCCCTGCACGCCGCGGAGGCGAAGGCCCGGAAGGCGCTCGACGGCGATCGCGAGCGCAGCGGCATCGCCCGCGCGTCGCACGCCGCAGCGCCCCAGCCCGACATCGACGTCGATCAGGACGCCGAGCTCGACACCGCCCGCACGAGCGGCACGCGAGAGCTGCCCCGCGTTCTCGCCGTCGTCGACGGCAACTGTCACGGCTGTGTGCATCGCAGCTTCGACCAGCGCCGACTGGCGCTCGCTCCCCCAGATCTCGTTCGCCACCAGCAGGTCGTCGATGCCGGCTCGCGCGAGGGCGAGTGCCTCCCACGCCGTCGCGACCGTGATTCCGATCGCTCCTGCGTCGAGCTGGAGCCGGGCGATCTCCGGCGACTTGTGCGTCTTCGCATGCGGTCGCAGCCGCGCGCTTCCCGCGAGCCGCCGCTCGAGCTCGGCGATGTTGCGCCCGAGGGCCTGTCGGTCGAGCACGAGGGATGGGGTCGCAAGCTCGCCTTCGGCCCTCCCGATGCGAGTGCGATAGCTGTCCAGCACCCGCTCGACATCGGCCGGATGGGTGATCGCCCTCGCGGCCACCGCGAGACCGTAGCATCCGGTCGTATGCACTTCGGGATCGTCGACTTCATGCCCGCATGACGCCGCGTCAGGTTCGGATCCTCGACGCGACGCTCCGCGATGGCTCTCACGCGATCCGCCACCGCTTCACGCCGGAGCAGGTCAGGACGATCGCCGCCGGCCTCGACGCGGCCGGCGTGTACGCGATCGGCGTCGGACATGGAGACGGGCTGGGCGGCTCGTCCCTGCAGCTCGGGCGAGCGCTGCACAGCGACGAGGAGCTGATCAGCGCTGCCGCATCCGTGGTCTCGCGGGCGCGCCTGGCCGTCACGCTCGTGCCGGGTATCGGGACGAAGGACCACCTGCGGCGCGCCGTCGGGCTCGGTGCCCGCCTCGTCCGCATCGCGACGCACTGCACCGAGGCCGACGTGTCAGTGCAGCACATCGCACTCGCGCGAGATCTCGACCTCGAGGTGCACGGCGATCTGATGATGCCCCACCTCTCGAGCCCGGCGGCTCTCGCCGAGCAGGCGGCGATCATGGCCTCCGCGGGAGCCCAGGGCGTGTACGTGATGGACAGCGCAGGCGCGCTCCTGCCCGACGACGTCAGGGCGCGGATCTCGGCGATGCGCGAGCGCCTCGGGCCGCAGGTCGCGCTCGGCGTGCACGCACACGACAACCTGTCCTTCGCCGTGGCCAACACGCTTGCGGGCATCGAGGAAGGCGCGACGCTGGCCGACGGCTGCCTCGTGGGGCTCGGCGCCGGTGCCGGAAACGCACGCACCGAGGTGCTGGCGGCAGTGCTCGACCGCGTAGGCATCGACGCGGGACTCGACCTGTTCGCCCTGCAGGATCTCGCGGACCGCGTCGTCCGCCCGATCGGTGCGCCCGTGATCGACCGCCTCACCGCGACGCTGGGCTACGCCGGCGTACCGTCGAGCCTGCTCCTGCCCGCAGGGCGGGCAGCCGAGCGATTCGGCGTCGACCCTCGCGAGGTGCTCGTCGGCCTCGGGCGGCGTGGCGCCGTGACCGGCCAGGAGGATCTGGCGCTCGAGCTCGCAGGCGAGCTCGCAGGAGCCCGGATCGGCGGCGCCTGAGATGACCGACCCCAAGGAGGACACGTGATCGTGTGTGATGATCTCGGCGCGCCCGAGGGCCCGCTGGCGCTCGAAGACGGGACATGGCTCGTGACCGAGCTCGCACTCGCGCGCGGTACGGTCGCGCAGGTGCTCGCGAACGGCACGCGGCGGGAGATCGTCTACACGGGCCGTCCCAACGGACTCGCACGCTCTGCGGATGGCACGATCTGGTGCGCGGAGACGCTGACGCCGTCGATCGTCACGGTCACGCTCGACGGTGGCAAGGAGACGGTGCTCACCCACGTCGGCGACACCCCTCTCCTGTGGCCGAACGACCTCTGCGTCGGTCCGGATGGGGCTCTCTACATCACCGACTCGGGTGCGCTCATCAGCGACTTCCTGAACGGCGATGCGCCCAAGCCGGGCTTCATGCGGGTCGCGTCTGACGGCAAGGTGATCCGCTACGACCCGCGGACGGGCGAGGCGACGATCCTCGACAGCGGCCTGCAGTTCGCGAACGGGATCGCGTTCGACGCGCGCGGCGACCTCTACGTGTCGGAGACGATCACGGGCGATGTCCATCGCTACCGCTCAGACGGAGGTCGCGTGACGGGCAAGCGAGAGCACTTCGGCAACGTGCACTGGGACGGCTGGGATGGGGGCGATGGCGCGCGCGGCCCCGACGGCATGGCATTCAGCGCGGACGGGAGGCTGTTCGTGGCCGTGTTCGGCCAGGGTGACGTCACGGTCCTGCGTCCGGACGGAAGCGCGGAGCGCAGGATCCAGCTCCTGGGCAACGCGCCGACGAACGTGGCGTTCGGCCTGAACGGCGAGAACCGCATCTACGTGACCGAGGACCAGCTCGGTCAGCTCACAGCCCACGACGTCGACGGCGAGGGACTCGCCCTGTACGCCTGAGAGGAGTCGGCGATGGCCCAGCTCGAATCGGGAAGCCGCACGGGGGTGCGTCCGGGACAGCGCCTCGACGACGTGCCGACGCCGTCGCTCGTGGTCGACCTCGACGTGGTCGAGCGCAACATCGAGACCTGGCAGGCCCTGGTCACGAGATCCGGCAAGCGGTTCCGGCCGCACATCAAGACCCACAAGATCCCCGAGATCGCACTCATGGCCGAGGCGGCGGGTGCCTGCGGGATCGCGGCTGCGAAGCCGTCCGAGGCCGAGGTGTTCGTCGACGGCGGCTGTCGCGACGTGGTCCTCGCATATCCGACCGTCGGGCAGGACAAGTGGGCACGGCTGGCGCGGATGGCGCACTCCGCGAAGGTGACCGTGAACGTCGACAGCGAGCTCGCAGCGCGCGGCCTGAGTGACGCCGCCGTTGCCGAGGACGTCACGCTCCAGACGCAGATCGAGATCGACTCGGGGCTCAACCGCTGCGGCATCGATCTCGACGACTACGCCGAGATCAGGGCGTTCGCCCGGCTCCTCTCGTCGCTCCCAGGCATCGAGCTCGAGGGCATCACGACCCACCGCGGCAAGTTCTCCGAGCGGCTCGCAGCGATGACGAACGAGGAGGCCGGACACGAGGAGGGCCAGCTCCTCGTCGATCTGGCCGACAGGCTGCGTGCCGACGGCATCGAGATCCGCGAGATCACGGCCGGCGGGACGATCACCGGCCGCGGTGTCTCCGAGGTGCCCGGCGTCACCGAGGTCCGTGCAGGGACGTACGTGTTCAACGACGCCATGCAGGTCGAGTTCGGCGCGGCGCGCGAGCAGGACGTGGCCGTCTTCATCCTGGCGACGGTCGTCAGTACCCGGCGCTCCGGATGGGCCACCGTCGACGCCGGCTCGAAGACGTTCAGCGGCGACAAGGCCGTCGTCGGCGGCAACGTGGGGAAGAGCAGCGCCGTGGCCGCGGCGCGCGACCTCGACGCGGCCGTCATGCGCATCACCGAGGAGCACGGGATGGTGCAGCTCGGCGACGGCGTCCGCGTCGAGCTGGGCGAGAAGCTCCGCTTCACCCCCTTCCACGTGTGCACCGCCGTGAACCTCTCCGACGAGCTCGTCGGCGTGCGCAACGGCGTCGTCGAGAAGGTCTGGCCGGTGCTCGCCCGCGGCAAGCGCACGTAGCTCCAACGAAACACACGTCGAGACGGAGGACACCAACATGCCCAAGAAGGTCATCCAGACCGAGAAGGCCGGCCCCCCGCTCGGGGCCTACTCGCAGGGCTGGCGCGCCGGCGACTTCGTCTTCGTCACCGGCTGCGGCCCGATCGACCCGCAGACCGCCAAGGTCAGCGGCGAGACCGTCGAGGAGCAGACCGAGGTCGCCATCAACAACATCGAGGCGATCCTCGAGGCCGGCGGCGCGACGCTTGCCGACTGCGTGAAGGCGACGGTGCACCTGCTCGACGAGACCGAGTTCCCGCGCTTCAACGAGGTGTACGCCCGTCGCTTCCCCGAGCCGCGGCCGGCCCGCACGACGGTCGGGAGCGGTATGCGCCAGGTACCGGGCATGCGCGTGGAGATCGACGTCATCGCGTACGTCGGCGACTGAGGAGCGCGCGGTGGGACGGTTCGACGGAAAGGCGGTGCTCGTCACCGGGGCCGCCCAGGGGATGGGTCGGGCGATCGCCACGCGCTTCCTCGAGGAGGGCGCATCGGTGACGGTCTTCGATCTCGACGCGGCCCTGCTCGAGCAGACGTCGCGGGAGCTCTCGGCGCTCGGCCCGGTGGCGGCATCCGCGGGAGACGTCTCGCAACGTGCCGACGTCCGCCGAGCCGTGGAGACCTGTGTCGGGCAGTTCGGCGGTCTCGACGTGCTGGCCGCCCAGGCCGGCATCGGCGACCTGTGCCCGTTGCTCGAGATCGACGACGCGCGCTGGCAGCGGATGATCGACGTGAACCTGACCGGCGTCTTCCTGTCGGTGCAGGAGGCGGCCCGGGCGATGGTCGCCACCGGCGGCGGGGCGATCGTGGTCACCTCGTCCACGAACGCCTTCTACGTCGAGCAGCACACGTCCCACTACAGCGCAACGAAGGGCGGGGTGCTGACGTTCGTGCGGAACGCCGCGCAGGATCTCGCCGAGTACGGCATCCGGGTCAACACCGTCTGCCCCGGAATCATCCGGACCCGCCTGGGCCGTCCCCTGATCGAGGATCCGGTCGCAGGGCCCGAGTACCTGAAGCGGGTCCCCATGCGGCGCTTCGGCGAGCCGGTCGAGATCGCGAACGCGATCCTGTTCCTCGCCTCGGACGACGCGTCGTACATCACCGGCGAGGATCTCGTGGTCGACGGAGGGACGACCCTCGGCGTCGTCCTCGAGATCCCCGACGGCTCGATTCCGGGAGAGCTGGCGACATGACGAGCAATCCGGCGACGGCCGCAGGCGGTCGCATCGAGGGCAAGCGCGCGATCATCACCGGCGCCGGCAGCGGGATGGGGCGCGCGGCTGCCCGACGCTTCCGTGCCGAGGGCGCGAGCGTCGCGCTCGTCGACCTCGACGCGGACGCACTGGACGCACTCGGCTCCGAGCTCGGTGGTGGTGACTCGGTCCTCGCCCTCCCTGCCGACGTCCGCGACGAGGCCGCGATCGAGGCGGCCGTCGCACGTGCCGTCGCTGCCTGGGGCGGGCTCGACATCGTCGTCGGGAACGCGGGCGTGCAGCTTGCGGGGCAGGACGATCGCGCCGACCGGCTGAGCCTCGAGGTATGGAAGCGCACGATCGACATCAACCTCACCGGGATGTTCCTGATCTGCAAGCACGGCATCAGGGCGCTGCTCGCAGGCGGCGGCGGGGCAGTCGTCTGCACCGCCTCGCCGACCGGCCAGTACGGCTGCGCCACGGGATACGACGCGTACAGCTCGAGCAAGGCCGGGGTCTACGGACTGATCCGCGTGATGGCGGCCGACTACGCGCCGTCTGTCCGGGTCAACGGGGTGATACCCGGCTACAGCGACACGGCGATGACGTCGTGGGTCACGCCCGCAGATCACGAGGCGCTGCTCGCGACGATTCCCATGAGGCGGGCCGGCACGGCCGAGGAGGTCGCCGCCGTGATGCTGTTCCTCGCGTCGGACGAGGCCTCGTACGTGACCGGCGCCGTGTGGGCGGCCGACGGCGGAATGACGGCGATCTGATGTACGCCGCCCGTCTCCACGGCATGCACGACCTGCGCGTCGAGCAGGTCGCGGCTCCATCCGACGTCCGACCGGACGAGATCCGCGTGCGGCCGCGATTCTGCGGCATCTGCGGGTCCGACCTGCACGAGTACGAGCGCGGGGGCTGGTTCATCCCCCACGAGGACCTGCCGCAGATCCTCGGCCACGAGTTCTCGGCCGACGTCCTCGAGGTCGGCGCGAACGTCACCTCCGTCCGGGTCGGCGATCGCTGCGCGGTGCTGCCGCACGTGTTCTGCGGCCAGTGCCACTTCTGCGTGCGCGGCCGTCAGGCGCTCTGTCGCAACCTCCGCATCACGGGGATGACGTGGCCGTGGGGCGGGCTCGCCCAGGAGGCCGTCGTGCCCGGATACCAGGCAGTTCCCCTGCCAGACGCGGTCAGCTACGACCAGGGCGCGGTCCTCGAGCCGCTCGCGACGGTGGTGTACGCCGCACAACGCTCGGGGATCCAGCTCGGAGACCGAGTCCTGATCGCCGGAGCGGGGCCGGTCGGCCAGCTTGCGGTGCTCGTCGCGACGGCAGCAGGGGCCTCTGCGATCTTCATCTCCGAGCCGCACGGGACGCGGCGGCGCCAGGCCGAGGGACTCGGGGTGACCGCGGCATTCGACCCGACCGCAACCGACGTCGTCGAGGAGGTGCGCGAGCTGACCGGCGGGCTCGGCGTCGACGTCGCGTTCGAGTGCGCCGGCAGCCAGCCGGCCCTCGAGGCGTGCGTCGGCGCGGTTCGCTCGGGCGGGACGATCGCGCAGACCGCCATCCACGTCGGGCCGCGCACGCTGATCCCGGAGGAGTGGACGATGCGCGACCTGACGATCTGCGGCACCTGGTCGTTCAACTACTACGACACGCCGCGCATCCTCGACCAGATCGCGTCCGGGCGGCTGCCGGTGGAGCGGATCGTGACGAGTCGCATCCCGCTCGCCGACGTCGTCGAGCGCGGGGTCGAGGCCCTCGCCGACCCGGCAGGCGACCAGGTCAAGGTGCTCGTCGGGAGCGGAGCGTGAGCGGACGGATCGCGGGCAAGGTCGCCCTCGTCACGGGCGGCGGGTCGGGCATCGGCCGGGCGGTCGCGGAGCGGTTCGCCGCCGAGGGTGCGACGGTCGTCGCCGCCGACATCGCCCCGGGCGCGGCCGCCGAGACCGGCGAGCTGATCGCCGCGGAGGGAGGTTCGGCGACGGGCGTGGAGCTCGACGTCACCTCGCCCGGCGCCGTGGACTCCCTGGTCGCACGAATCGTGGCGGACCACGGCCACCTCGACGTGCTCATGAACGCGGCCGGCATCCTCGCCTCCGGCCCGGTCGGCGACACCCCCGACGAGGTCTGGGCTCGCGTGATCGCGGTCAACCTGACCGGCACGTTCAACTGCTGCCGGGCCGCCATCAGGGTCATGCGCGCGGGCGCTGGCGGG
This sequence comes from uncultured Actinomycetes bacterium, assembly GCA_963717155.1. Taxonomy (GTDB): domain Bacteria; phylum Actinomycetota; class Thermoleophilia; order Gaiellales; family JALYLC01. The sequence continues at coordinate 3,070,158 of OY970326.1, read as the reverse complement.
TCGATCATCAACGTGTCGTCCACGACGGGCGCCTTCGACGTCGGGAAGGAGATCGCGGCGTACGTGACCAGCAAGGGCGGCGTCGTGATGCTGACCAGGTCGATCGCGGTCGACCACGCCGTCGATGGGATCCGCGCAAACGTGATCGCACCCGGACCGATGGCGACGCCGATGCTGAGCGCCGTCATGAGCGAGGCGCAGATGCGCGCCTTCGGCGAGTCGCTGCCGCTCGGGCGGCTCGGGAACCCGTCGGAGCTCGCCGCCGCGGCCCTGTTCCTCGCAAGCGACGACGCCTCGTTCGTCACGGGCTCGCTGCTCGCGGTGGATGGCGGTCAGACCTCGTTGATCGGCTCGACACCAAAGGATCTGTGACCGATGAGACAGAACCCGCTGAAGCGCACGCTCGACGCCGGAGGGACCGCCGTCGGTCTCATCTGCGTCGAGTTCTCGACCACCGGCATCGCACGACTCGTGGACGCGGCGGGCGCCGACTTCGTGCTGTTCGACATGGAGCACACGGGGTGGAGCATCGAGACGATCAGGGGCTTGCTCGCATCCGCTCGGGCCGCATCGTGCGTGCCGCTCGTGCGCGTCTCGACGATCCAGCGGCACCTGATCTCCCGTCCCCTCGACCTCGGTGCCCTCGGCCTCATGATCCCGATGGTCGAGTCGGCGGAGGATGCGCGTCAGATCGTCGACCTGGCCCGTTTCCCTCCACGGGGCTCGCGCGGCGTGGGCGTGTACTACCCCGACGACATCGAGGAGGGTGGGCTCGCGGCGAGCCTGGAGACCGCCGTCGACAACCAGCTGCTGATCGCCCAGATCGAGACCGTGACGGGTGTGGAGCACGTCGAGGAGATCGCCGCGGTCGACGGGATCGACATCCTCTGGATCGGGCACTTCGACCTCACGACGTCGCTCGGAGTATCGGGCCAGTTCGGGCACCGCCTGCACGTCGAGGCCGTGGGCCGCGTGCTCGAGGCCGCCGCGGCGGCCGGCAAGCCGGTCGGAACGATGGCGAACGACATCGAGGATGGGAAGGCTCTGCTGGAGGAGGGCTACCGCGCGGTGATGTTCTGCGACGCGCCGCTCTTCACGGGCGCGCTGCGCGATGCCATCTCGGCGCTGCGGGACAGCATCTGACCCGCGACGCCCTCGACTGCCGCCTCGGACGCGCGTCCGAGCACGTGTGGTGGTACTCGCCGGACGAGCGCAGCGACCGTCCATCGCTTGCCGCCGTCGCGGGGAGCGATGCCACGATCCTCCTCGACGTCGGCGCGTCGGCCGCGCACACGGGCGGCTTCCTGCGCGAGCTCGAGCCGCTCGGCCTACCGCCGCTGCGCCTCGCCGTGCTGACCCACTGGCACTGGGATCACTCGTTCGGCGGCGCCGCGCTCGCGGCGCCGATCGCCGCGCACCGGATGACGGCGGCCGAGCTCGCGCGCGAGGCGGCCCTCGACTGGAGCGACGCCGCGTTGGATGCGCGCGTCCAGAGCGGCGCCGAGCTCGCGTTCTGCGCCGACATGATCCGTGTCGAGCTTCCCGACCGCTCGGATCTGCGGATCGTGGAGCCCACGATCGTCTTCGGAGACGAAGGGCTCGAGCTGCGGCTCGGTGGGGTGACCTGCAGCGTGCGACGCGTCGGCGGCGATCACGCGGTCGACTCCTGCGTGATCCACGTCGTCGAGGACGGGCTCCTGTTCCTGGGCGACTGCCTGTACGAGCGACTGCACGCTCCCGCGCCGCACTACACGGTGCCCGAAGCGCTGGCGCTCACCGACGCGATCGAGGCCTTCGGAGCGACGACCGCGATCCAGGGCCACGCCGACGAGATGCTCGACGCGACCGCGCTCTCGCACGAGCTCGGCCGCCTGCGCAGCGCGGCGGACAGGGTCGAGCGGCTCGGCGAGGGTGCGCTCGCGACCGCCGGCGACGACGGCGATCGCGAGCTGCTCGGGCTCTTCCTCGCAGGGCGCTGACCGACCGCTGACACCGAATGGGGGAAGCGAGACCTGCGCCGCGTGACGACCCCGGTTGTACGAGCGCACCTGGCTTGCACCAGCGATGGTCCGGCAACGGGCGTCGAGATGCCGCTCGAACCAGAGAGGGGTCGGAGATGAAACTCCCCAACTACGGGACGTTCGCGGTCGTGTCCATCGTTGCGCTCGCGCTTGTGGCAACCGCAGGAGCCGCGGCGGTCGCCGTGCCGCTCGCGACGACCGACAGCTTCTCGGTGCTCGCCGGCGCAGGGATCACGAACACGGGGCCGACCACCGTCTCTGGCGACATCGGGACCTTCCCGACCACGTCGATCAGCGGGCTCGGGACGATGACCATCGGCGGCACGAACCATGCGGGCGACGCGGTCTCCCAGCAGGCCAAGAACGACCTCGTCACGGCCTACGACACCGCTGCGAGTGAGGGTCCGACGAACCCGATCGCAGCCGACCTCGGTGGCAGCACGCTATTGCCGGGCGTCTACAACTCCGCATCCTCGATCGGTCTCACCGGCGCGCTCACGCTCAACGCGCAGGGGAATCCGAACGCGGTCTTCGTCTTCCAGGCCGGATCCGCGATGACGACAGCGTCGGGCAGCGTTGTCAACCTGATCAACGGCGCCCAGGCCTGCAACGTGTTCTGGCAGATCGGCAGCTCGGCAACGCTCGGCACCGGTTCGAGCTTCATCGGCACGATCATGGCCCTGACGAGCATCACCGTCACCACCGGGGTCACGATCGACGGCCGCGTCCTCGCCCGCAACGGTGCCGTCGCGCTCGACACCGACACGATCACCACCTCGCACTGCGCGACGAGTCCCACGTCGACGACGCCGGGCTCGACCACGCCGGGTTCGACGACACCGGGTTCGACGACACCGGGCTCGACGACACCGGGTTCGACCACGCCGGGTTCGACCACGCCGGGCTCGTCGACGCCGGGCACGCACCTGACGCCGGCCGCCAAGAAGAAGCTCATCGCGAAGAAGAAGCTCATCGCGAAGAAGAAGGTCGCGCTGAAGAAGAAGGAGACGGTCGCACGGAAGACGCCCGTCACGAAGGTCACGGCGCACGCGAAGCCGCCCGTCCACACCTTCGGCTTCACGGGATGATGCAGCGAGCCGCGGTCACAGGCCGGCGCGTGCGTGGCGGCAGGCTCGCCGTCGCCATCGCGTCGGTCGCCTGTCTCGCGCTGGGCTCGGCCGCAACGGCGTCCGCCAGTCGGGACGCCGCCAGGCCCGCCGTGCCTGCGACCCAGCAGGTCGTCGTGCTGCTGAAGCCCCAGCAGGCGCACGCCAAGCCTTCGGCCCACTCGAAGGCGCTCGGCATGCTGCCCGCGCGAACGCCGATCACCAACGAGCGGACCGCGCTACCCGTCGTCGGGACGTACGACCAGTGGTTGCTCGTGCGGCTCCCCGGGAGGCCGAACGGACACACCGGCTGGATCAGGGACCGCGCGACCGACACCGCCGTGACCGCGTGGCATCTCGTCGTCGACCTCTCGCACAGGACCGTCACGGTCTACCACGCCGGTCATGCCGTTCGCGTCGTCAAGGTCGTCGTGGGCAAGCCCTCGACGCCGACGCCGACGGGCGAGTACTTCGTCGAGGAGACGATCGCCCTGACGGGCACTCAGGTAGGCGCGCCGTTCGCGCTCGCGCTGAGCGCGCGATCCAACGTGCTCCAGGACTTCGAGGGCGGCCCGGGCCAGATCGCGCTGCACGGGCTGCTGAACGTCGGCGGTGTTCCGGGCACCGCCGTCTCGCATGGCTGCATCCGGCTCGACAACGCGACGATGAAGTGGCTCGCCGGGCGCATCAGCGCGGGCACCCCCGTGACGATCGAGGCCTAGACAGGCCTCACAGCTCGAACGCGAGCTGATCCGGGTAGCACCAGTACCAGAACTCGCCGGGCTCGAGCGAGCGGATGATCGGATGCTCGGTGGCCGCGTTGTGCTTCGTCGCGTGGCGCATCGGCGAGTCGTCGCAACAGGCGACGAGGCCGCACTGCATGCACTGGCGCAGGTGAACCCACCGGCTGCCGATCTTGAGGCACTCGGCGCAGCCTGGGCCGCGTTCGCGGGGGAGCGTCTCGTCGATCGTGTCCAGGTGGGTGCAGGTCGCAGGCATCGTGTCGCTCCCGAGTAGGTCGGATCCGTCGGGATGCTAGCCCCGTGCACCGGCCTTTGAGCCGGCCGCCATCGGCGCGCTGATGCGCGCCGATGGCGTGACGATCGTCGGCTCCTGAGCTCAGCCGACGCCCGGAGACGGCGCGAACTCGCCGAGGAAGCCCTGCCCGATGATCTTCTGGTCGACCGCGGCCTGGCCGAGATAGCACTCCCACTCCTTGCCGTCGCTCGCGAGCGAGCGGCAGCCGCCGTTCACGTGCTTGCTCCCGTCCACGGTCGGCTCGACGGTGCCCTTCCAGTCTGCGACCTCGGGAGCCGGTGCCTTGGCGAGGACGCAGTGGAACTCGACGCCCTTCGTGACCACGGTGCATGTGGGCTCGGTGCCGGCGAGTGCGAGCGTGCCCGCCGGCATGCTCGCCGCGACGTCACTCGTGCTGGTCAGCTGGCTCGCGGCGATCGCGACACCGGGAACGACGATCGCAAGGGCGACGATCGCCAGTGCGAGCCTCCGCGAGACCCTCCGGCGTCGTGGCGCGGCCGCGGGTGCGGTCGACGCGGCGAGATCGGCCGTCGTCGCACGCTCGAGCTCGTCGCCGAGCTGGACGAGCTGCGGGGGAAGCTGGATCATCGGGAGATCTCCATCGGATCGAAGAGGTGCTTGCGAAGGGTGCTGAGGCCGCGCGACACGCGGGCGCGCACGGCCTGGGGCGATGTCTCGAGGCGGTCGGCCGCGTCGTCGTAGCTCAGGTCTTCCACGATGCGAAGACGGATCGCGTCCTGCTGCGCTTCCGGGAGGCTCGCGAGTGCCTCATCGAGGCCGTCGAGCCAGGTCTCGTCGGGCTCGGCCGCGCTCGCGCGATCGGCCCCGGCGAGGATTCCGAGCCGCTCGCACGCGCCGTGCTCGACGCGCCGTTTGCGCACGCTGATGAGGAGCACGTGGCGCGCGATGCCGAAGAGCCACGGGCCGGCGGATCCGTCCGCCTCGTCGCGGAACCGGGCTCGCACGAGCCAGGCCTGGGCGAACGTCTCGGCAGTCAGATCGTGCGCGGCGTCGTGGTCGTCGCTGCGACGCAGGTGGTAGCCGTAGACGCGTGACGCGTAGCGCTCGTAGAGCTCGCGGAACGCGCTCGCATCGGTGCGGGCGGCGGCGAGCAGGTCGGCGTCGCGTCTCATGCCTGCATGGTGGCGGCGGTCACGGTTGCTCCGTTCGTCGGGGACATCAGCTGCACTGAGATGACGCCGGAGTGCGATTCTGTGACGCACCCACCCCTTCCCCGGCCCGGGCACCCACGGTACACTCGCCGCCATGAGTGACGAGGTCGCGCGCGAGGTGCCGCGAACGTCCCGTGCGGAACTGCTGCGCGCCTCCCCGCCGCTCTTCCAGTCGGCGGGTCTGGACCGGCTGACGCGCGTGCATCCGGCCGTCCCGCCGCTGATCTACGGGCCGGCGATCGCCGTGCTCTGCGTGCTCGCGCTCCGCGCGGAGCCCGCCACGCACCTGCTGCTCGGCGCCGTGGGCGGCTACGTGTTCTGGACGCTGATCGAGTACTGGGCGCACCGCACCGTGTTCCACTTCGAGCCAGAGGGCGGTCTCGGCGCGCGGCTGCACTGGATGATCCACGGCGTCCACCACGACCATCCGAGCGACCGCCTGCGGCTCGTCTTGCCACCGGCGCTCTCGGTGCCGCTGGCGTTCGTGTTCCTCGGCCTGTTCACGCTCGTGTTCGGCACGCCGACTGGCTGGGCGGTATGCGCGGGGTTCTTCGCCGGGTACCTCGCCTACGACATGCTCCACTTCGCGCTCCACCACCACCGCCCGCGGAGCCGTCTCGGCCGGCGCTTCCACGAGCTCCACATGCGCCATCACTTCGAGGACGACGAGCGCGGGTTCGGCGTCAGCGCCCCGTGGTGGGACATGGTCTTCCGCACCTACTCGAGCCGCGCGCGCGAGGCGCGTCGCCGAGACGCGCCCTGAAGGCTCGTTGCCGCCCCGAATCCTGATCCTGACCGCGAGCGTCGGCGCTGGCCACGACCAACCCGCCCTCACGCTCGCGGAGCAGCTCCGGACGGAGCACGGCGATGTCGACGTCGTGACCGAGGACGCGCTGTCGGCGATGGGGCGCGCGGTGGGGGCGGTCAGCGAGGACGCGGCGACGATCGTCTTCTACCGCTTCCAGTGGGTGTGGGACGTGGGCTTCTGGCTCTTCACGAGCCCCCGAGCCACGCGCTCCGGGTCCCAGCGCCTGCTCACGCGGCTCGGCGCGCCGGGGCTGCTGCGGCTGATCGCCGCCACGAAGCCCGACGTGATCGTGTCGACGTATCCCAACGTGACCGAGGTGCTCGGCAGGCTCCGGCGCGACGGTCGCATCGACGTGCCGGTGTGTGCGGCGATCACCGACCTCGCCGCCCTGCACTACTGGGCCACGCGCGGCGCCGACATGCACTTCATCACGCATCCGGAGTCGATCGCCGAGGTGCGCCGCGTCGCCGGCGGCTCGACCGCCGTCCACTGCGTGCACGGGTTCACTCGACCGGAGTTCCTCGTCCCGCGCCCGATGGACGAGGCGCGCGCCGCGCTCGAACTCCCGCCCGAGGGCAAGATCGTGCTCGTCTCGGGCGGTGGCTGGGGCGTTGGCGACGTGGAGGGCGCCGTCGACGAGGCGCTCGCGGTCGACGGCGTCTCGCAGGTCGTCAGCCTGTGCGGCCACAACGCGGAGCTGCGTGGGCGCATCGAGCGCCGCTTCCGCGCGGAGCCCCGCGTGCGTGTCGAGGGCTTCACCGACGAGATGCCCGAGTGGCTCGCTGCGGTCGACGTGCTGGTCCACTCGACGGGTGGGCTGACGGTGCTCGAGGCGCTGATGCGCGGCTGCCCGGCAATCTCCTACGGCTGGGGACGCGGGCACGTCCGCGTCAACAACCGTGCGTTCAAGCGCTACGGGCTCGCCCGCGTCGTGTCGTCGCGCGGCGACCTGGGCGCGGCGCTGCGCTCGACCCTTTCGGCGCCGAGGCGCATCGACCCGCGCTTCGCTGCGCTCCCGTCGGCCGCCTCGTTCGTGCTGGCGCTCGCCGGCATCGTCGGCTGAGATCCCGCACCGCGGGTTTCGACCTGCGGTTTCCCGGAAAACACTTCCGCGGGCGTGGGCGGTCGCCCGCAGGCGACCGCCCACGTCATCCGCCTACGTCTGCTTGACGTTGGCGAGACGCAACTCGAGCGTCGGGTTGATCGTCGAGCCGGTGATGTTCTTGCGCATCGCGTAGTTGATGGTCTCGTAGTGCGTGAAGATGATCGGCGCGTCCCCGAGCGCCTGCTTGCGGATCTTCGAGTAGAGCGCCTTCCGCTTGGCCATGTTCGTGGTCGCCGCCGCCTCTTCGATCAGCTTGTCGACCGCGGAGTTCTTGTAGCCCGAGGCGTTGATCGCCGCCCCGCTCTTCAGCACCAGCGAGTAGAAGTTGTCGGGGTCGAGCGTGCGCTCCTGGTAGGCGCTCGTGATCTCGTACGTCCCCTTCGAGAAGTGGTCGAACCAGACCGAGACGTCCACCTGCTGGATCGCCATGTCGATGCCGATCTTCGCGAGCTGCTCCTTCACGACCTCGCCGGTCTTGAGCAGCTCCGGGTACTGCGGGAGGCCGAGGTACTTGACGCTGATGCCGCCCGAGAGCCCGGCCTCCTTCATCTTGGCCTTCGCCTTCGTCAGATCGGGCTTGGCGTACGGCGCGTCGGCCGCCGAGTACCAGACGGAGCCCGTCGGCACCTCGAGCAGCCCGTCCTCGCCGGCGCCGTAGTAGGCGACGGCCCTGATCTCGGCCCGGTCGATCGCGTAGGCGACGGCCTGTCGCAGCGCCACGTTGTTGAAGGGCTTCGTGCGCACGTTCAGGGCGAGGTAGTCGGGGATGCCCGCGAGCTTCGACCGCAGCAGTGTCAGCTGCGGGTCCTTGGCGAGCGTCGCGAGCTGCTGCAGCGGGACGGCGTCGACCCAGTCGAGCTGGCCCGAGTGCAACGCGTCGATGCGGCCCTGGTCGACGAGCAGGAAGTGGAACACGACGCCGTCGAGCGACGGCTGGCCCTTCTTGAAGTAGCCGGGGAAGCGCTTCAGCGTGATGTGGTCGCCCTGCTTCCACTCGACGAACTGGAACGGCCCGGTGCCGACGGGCTTGCGCTCGGAGCCCTTCGCCTCGACCGAGCGCTTGTTCACGATCTCGCCGTTGTTCGCGAGGTTCGTCAGGAAGGGGCCGAACGGGGTCGAGAGGTGGAAGGTCACCCGCGTCGGCGAGTTCACCTCGATCTTCTTGATCGCCGTGTAGAGAGGCGCGTAGCCGCTCGCGGTCTTCGGGTTCGCGATCCGCTCGAACGTGTACTTGACGTCGTTCGCCGTGAAGGCATCGCCGTTGTGGAACTTGACGCCCGAGACGAGGTCGAAGACCCAGGTCTTCGGGTCGACCTGCTTCCAGCTCTTGGCGAGGATCCCGTAGAACTTCTGGTGCTCGTCGATGTCGATGAGCTTCGAGAAGATGTTGTCGTACACCTGGGCGCCCGTGTAGATCTGCGAGCGCGTCGGGTCGAGCATGTCCGGCTCACCGGTCAGCGCGGCCTGGAGCGTGCCGCTCCCCGCCGCGGCGGCGGCTGATGCGAACGTCCCGGCGCCTGACACCGCGAGTCCGAGCGCCGCGGCACGACGCAGGAAGCTCGCGCGGTCGATGTGGCCGTTCAGGTAGCTGCGTGCAAGTGCGTCGGATCGGTCCTGGGTGTTCATGGCTCTCTCCTCATCTCGAGTTGCGGCGGATGTACGCGATCACGGCGTCGTTGAAGGGCGTGGGGTGCTCCCAGCAGCAGGCGTGGCCGCCCGGAACGGTCAGCCACTCGGCTCCGGGCACGCCCGCATGGAGGCGTCGCGAGAGATCGACCGGGATCAGGATGTCGGTCTCGCCCGCGAGCACCAGCGTGGGCGTGCGGATCTGGCCGAGTCGAGCGGTCGCATCGTGCGTCTGGATCGACGAGAGCTGGGCGAGGTACGCGTCGACGGGCTGCGGGAGCGTGGCCATCGCCTCCTCGAACTCGGCGAGCTCGGCCTCGCGTTGCTCGAAGAACTCCTGCGTGAACGCCCACAGCGTGACGTCCTGCATGACGGTCTTGAGCCCCATCACGGGTGCCATCTCGGCCCACATGGCGAACATGCGCGAGCAGAACGGGCCCGGGCGCCGCGTACGTGCACCCGAGCGTCACCGAGCGCAGATCGTCGGGATGGGCGATCGCGTACTCCTGGGCGATCATGCCTCCCATGGAGACGCCGACCATGTGGAAGTCGGCGATGCCGAGGCTGTCGACGAGCGCCTTCGTGTCCTGGGCGAACAGCTCCGTCGTGTAGGGCCCCGCCGGCTTGTCGGACGCCCCGACTCCCCGGTTGTCGAAGCTCAGGACGCGGAAGCCGGCCTCGAGCAGCGCGGGCGTCTGGTAGCCCCAGCTCTCGAGGTCGTCCGCGAGCCCGTTGACGAGCACGACCGTCTCGGGGCCGTCGCCTTCCAGGCTGTAGTTGATCGAGATGCCGTTCACGTGTGCCGTGCTCATTCGGGCTCCTTCGCTTGGACGACGGGCGCGGTCACATGACAGGCGGCCACCTGTCCGGAACCGACGGGCGCGAGCACCGGCGACTCGCGCAGGCACCGCTCGACGACGAGCGGGCAACGGGGGTTGAAGTGGCACCCGGGAGGCGGGTCGAGCGGGCTCGGCAGCTCGCCCCGCAGCGGCGGTACCCTGGGCCCGGCCGAACGGAGGCGCGGTGCCGACGCGAGGAGCGCTCGCGTGTAGGGATGCGCCGGCTCCCGTGTCACCGCCGCGACCGGGCCCTCCTCGACGATGCGGCCGAGGTACATCACCGCAACCCGGTCGGCGATGTGCTCGACGACGGTCAGGTCGTGCGTGATCAGGACGATCGCGAGGTGCCGCTCCTCGCGGATCGTCGCGAGCAGGTTGAGGATCTGCGCCTGGACGAGCAGGTCGAGCGCCGAGACCGGCTCGTCGGCGACCAGCACGTCGGGCTCGGCAGCGAGCGCCGCCGCGATCGCGACGCGCTGGCGCTGGCCGCCCGAGAGCTCGTGTGGCAGCGACGCCGCGAGCCGTGGCTCGAAGCCGACGGCCGAGAGCAGCTCGTCGACGCGCGCGCGTCTCGTCCCGCGGTCGCCGACGCGCTGCGCGTCGAGCGCCTCGCGCACGGTTCGGGCGACCGTCCAGCGAGGGTCGAGCGATGCGTACGGGTCCTGGAAGATCGGCTGCAGCCGTCGTCTGACGGTCTTCCGATGGAGCTCGTCGAGCCCGCTTCCGGCGAGCTGCACCACGCCCTCGTCGGGCCGGTCGAGCCCGAGCAGCAGGCGCCCCAGCGTGGTCTTGCCGCATCCCGACTCGCCGACGAGCGCGAGCACCTCCCCCTCGCGCACGTCGAGGTCGACCCCGTCCACCGCATGCAGCTGCGTGCGGGCGAACAGGCCGCCGCGGGTGAAATGCCGCCGCAGCCCGCGGGCCTCGAGCAGCGCCGTCATTCCGGCGCTCCCGTCACGTGCCAGCAGGCGACGTCGTGATCATCGCCAAGCGCCACGAGCGCGGGTGCCGTCGTGCACGGCTCGAACGCGCACGGGCAGCGCTCGATGAAGCGGCAGCCCGGTGGCGGGTCCGCCAGATCGGGCACCCGACCCCCGACCGTCACCAGCTCGCCCGGCGCATGGTCGGGGGAGGGCACCGCCTCGACGAGCGCCTGCGTGTACGGATGGCTCGGCGCCTGCAGGACGCTCTCGGCGGTACCGAGCTCGACGAGTTGCCCGGCGTACAGGATCGCCACGCGATCGCAGACCTGCGAGAGCACGCCGAGGTCGTGGCTGATCAGCACGATCGCGGCACCCCGCCGCGCTGCGCAGGTCGTCGAGCAGCGCCAGCACCTGCGCCTGGATCGTGACGTCCAGTGCAGTCGTCGGCTCGTCGGCGATCAGCAGGCCCGGATCGTTCGCAAGCGCCATCGCGATCACGGCGCGCTGCCGCATGCCACCCGAGAACTTCGACGGCACGTCGCGTTCGCGGAGCGCGGCGTCGGGGATGCCCACCTCCGACAGCAGCGCGACCGAGCGGGCAGCCAGCTCGCGGCGCGAGTAGTCGCCATGCGCCGTGAGCGCGTCGCGCACCTGGCTTCCCACCGAGAAGCATGGATCCAGCGCCGTCATCGGGTCCTGCACGATCAGCCCGATCTCGCGACCGCGCAGCCGACGGAGCTCGCTCTCGCCGAGACCGATCAGCTGGCGGCCCTCGAGCCGGATCGCGCCGGTCACGGCGGCAGCCGGCGCGAGCAGGCCCATCACGGCGAGACCGAGCGTCGACTTGCCACAGCCGGACTCACCCGCGAGCCCGAGGATCTCGCCCTTCTCGACCGACAGGCTGACCTGCTGGAGCGCCGAGACCGCACCGAAGCTCACGGACAACCCGTCGATCTCGAGCAGGCTCACGAGGCCACCCCACGAGGATCGAGGCTGGCGCGAAGGCCGTCGCCGAGCAGCAGGAACCCGGCAACTGCGAGTCCGATCGCGAGGCCGGGGAAGACGTCGGCCCACCACGCCTGCTGCAGCACCTGGTAGCCGTCGTACAGCATCAGCCCGAGGCTCGGGGTCGGAGGCTGGACGCCGAGGCCGAGGAAGCTGAGCGCCGCCTCGAGCTGGAACGCGAAGCCGGCGAGCACGCTCGCCTGCACGATCGCGGGGCCCATCGAGTTCGGCAGCACGTGGCCGCGCAGTACGGCGAAGTGCGAGGCGCCGCGCGCGCGCGACGCCTCGACGTACGGCTCGGCCCGCACGCGCGCGACCGAGGAGCGCACGATCCTCGCGAAGATCGGCAGGTAGATGAGCGCGATCGCGAAGATCACGACCCAGATCCCGGTCCCGGCGATCGCGATCAACGAGATGGCGAGCAGGAGCGCCGGGAGCGCGAGCAGCATGTCGAGCGTGCGCATCAGGACCGTGTCGAGGCCCCCGCGGTAGTAGCCGGCCACCAGCCCGATCGCCGTGCCGCCGACGAGGGCGAGGGAGACCGAGCCGACGGCGACCACGAGCGACGTCCGGAAGGCGTACAGGAGCCGGCTCAGGACGTCGCGTCCGAGCGCGTCCGAACCGAGCGGATGCGACAGGTCCGGGCCCTTGAGCACGCGCGAGGCCGTGATCGCGTTCGGCGAGTGTGGCGCGAGCACGGGCGCGAAGATCCCGGCCAGCGCCAGGACCACGAGCAGGGAGAGGCCGATCACGGCGCGGTTGGATCCGAGGTGGCGCCTCACGCGGCCGTCTCCTCGATGCGCGGGTCGAGCCAGGAGTTGAGCAGGTCGGCGATGAGATTGACGAGGATGAAGAGCGCGGCGATCACGAGCACGCAGCCCTGCACGACGGTGTAGTTGCGCTGGTTGACGGCCGTGACCACGAGCCGCCCGACGCCGGGAAGGCCGAACACCGTCTCGACGACGATCGCGCCGCCGAGCAGCACGCCGAACTGGATGCCGACCGCGGTCACGATCGGTGCGGACGCCGAGCGCAGCGCGTAGCGGTAGACGATGCGCCGGTGCGGGATGCCCTTGGCGCGGTGGAACGCGATGAACGGCGCACCGAGCGTCTCGAGCATCGCCCCGCGGGTCGTCCGCAGGATGTACGCCGCCTCGCCGACCGCGAGCGTCAGCACCGGCAGGGCCATGTAGCGGATGTTCTGCGATCGGATCGCTCGTGAACGGGACGTAGCCAGACGGTGGGAGCAGCTGCCAGGTGCCTGCGAACAGCAGGATCAGCAGCGTCCCGAGCCAGAAGTCCGGCACGCTCACGCCGACCACCGAGGCCGACTCGGTGGTGGCCTTCGTCGCGCGTCTCCCGGCTGCGCCCGAGACGCCTGCGGCGACGCCGACGGCGGTGCCGAGGGTCATCGAGGCGAACGTGAGCTCGAGCGTGACCGGCAGCGCCTGGCCGATCAGCGTCGAGACGGGTGTCCCGCTGATGTAGTCGTTGCCGAGGTCGCCGTGCAGCGCGCCGCCGATCCAGTCGAGGTACTGGCGCACGAGCGAGTGGTCGAGGCCGAGATCCTGGCGCACGGTCCTGACGCTCTCCGGGGTCGCGCGGAACCCGAGCATCGTGCGCACCGGGTCGCCCGGTACGAGCCGGATCAGCGCGAACACGAAGATGCTCATCGCGAGCAGCGTCGGGATCGCGGACAGGAGCCGGATCAGCGCGGCTCGCACTCGCGGGCTCATCGCGGGCTCACCCGGCATCTCCGTCGACGCGGCGCGAGCAGATCGCGCAGCGCGGTCTCGGTCAGCGAGAAGTGGACGCGTGCGATCTCGGCCGCCTCGCTCGCGCGACGCGCGACGATCGCCTCGACCAGCTCGCCGTGCTGGACCTTCGCGATCTCGCGGATCTCGAGGCTGTACGGCTCGGCCTGGAATCCCAGGCTCACGCGCGCACGGATCTGCTGCGAGAGGTCGACGAGGTAGCGGTTGCTCGTCGCGGTCGCGATCGCCAGGTGCAGCGCCTGGTCCGCGGCGCGTGAGGCCTCGCGATCGTCGTCCGCGTCGAGGTACGCCTGGTTCGCGGTGCGAATCGCGAGCTCGTGGGTCCGCTCGTGCCGCTCGGCTGCGGTCGCCGCGATCACGGGCTCGATCAGCCGGCGCAGGTCGAACAGCTCCTCGAACGTCGCCCAGTCGGTGGCCAGCGTGCGCTGCACGCGCGTCTCCGACTCCGGTCCCCACGACGCCTGCACGAACGCTCCGCCGTGGCGCCCACGGCGGATCTCCACGTATCCCGCCTCCGCGAGGCGGTGCAGGGCCTCGCGCACGCTCGCGCGGTTGACCGCGAGCAACGCGGCGAGCTCGCGCTCCGAGGGCAGGCGCTGACCGGTGATGTACTCGCCGAGCGCGATCGCGGTCACGAGCCGGTCGGCGACGTGCTCGCCCGCGTTCCGCAGGTGGACGGGCGCGAGCGTCGACGCGCTGTCTCGCAGGCCGGCGAGCGTGATGTCCGTCATGCCTCGCCGCCGTGCAGCCACCGCGGGATCAGGCGCGTCAGCGTGCGGGCGCCCGCCACGATGCTCGACAGCTCGACGCCCTCGTCGACGGCGTGCAGGTTGCGCCCGCAGGGTCCGTAGCAGACCGCCGGCATACCACGGCGCGCGTAGAAGCGGCCGTCGTTCGTCGCCGAGCCCGACGCCATCGGGGGATCGCTGCCGTGTGTCGTCCTGTGTGCGCGCGCGACCGCGATCGCGAACGGGTCGTCATCGGAGACGCGATACCCCTCTGCCCGAAAGCCGACGAACCGCAGCTCGGCACCAGGGTCCACGCCTGCGACCGTCTCGCGCACGCGTTCCTGGGCGTCGGACGGGGGCATGTCGCGTGGGAAGCCGATGCGGGCCCCGAGCGTCGCGGTGGTCGGCGCGCTCGAGATCCACTCGCCTGCCGCGGATCTCGCCGACGTTGAAGTGGTAGCGCTCCTGGGGATCGCGCGTGTCGGCATCTTCCGCCTCGAACCGCTCGTGTCAGCGCGCGCAGGCTCTCGGCGATCGCGAGCGCCGCATCGAGCGCGCTGCCCTGCGATCCGGGATGTCCCGCGTGTGCACCCGTGCGCCGCGCGGTCACCTCGCACCAGACCACGCCGACACCGCCGAGCAGGAGCTGCAGGTCCGTGGGCTCGGGCAGCAGGACGGCGTCGGCGGTGGCTCCCGCGAGCAACGCCGCGAGCGCGCCGTTGCCCCCGCACTCCTCCTCGATCACGGTCGCCATGCTGAGCGCACCGGCGAGGCTCTCTGGGTGGGTCTGCTCGAGCGCGCCGAGCGCGAGCAGCGCCATCGCGATGCCGCCCTTCATGTCGGCCGATCCACGCCCGTAGATCCAGCCGTCTCGCTCGCGCGCGGAGAACGGCGGTGTCGTCCACAGGCTCGTCGCGCCGGCCGGCACGACGTCGATGTGCCCCTGGATCAGCAGCGAGCGCCGCGATGATCCGTTGCGGCGGCCGATCAGTACGGGCCGGCCCGCGTAGCCGACGGGCGGGATGCCCGACGCGGGATCGGCAGCGAGCACGCCCGGGTCGATCTCGACCTCCTCGACGTCGAAGTCGAGGCGCTCGAGCTCGCGGCGCACGATCCGTTGGGAGCTCGTCTCGTTGCCGAGCGTGCTCTCCTCGGCGACGAGCTCGGCGAGTGTCGCCAACGCCGCGGGCATACCCGCATCGATGGCACCGTCGACGGCGGCCCAATCGATTTGGGTCAAAGGTCGTTCCATTGATCCGCGAGATTACGCCTCCGCGCGTGGCCGGGTCAAGGGAGGCCGTGAGTTCGTAGGCTGCCCGGAGTGCCGGACCACCAGCCGTTCATCGCCGATGCGCACAACGACCTGCTCATGGAGCTCGTCGTGCGGCGGCACGAGCCCAACCCGTTCGGGCGCCACTGGCTGCCTCCGCTGCGGGCCGGCGGCGTTCGCCTGCAGGTCGTGCCGGTCTACTCGGACCCCGTCGCGCCGCGCGCAGCGGCGCTGCGGCGCGCCATCGGACAGATCGCCGCGTACCAGCGCGCGCTCGCTCAGAACCCCGCGGACGTGGTCCGCGTGGCGCGGGCGAGGCACGTCGCTGCGCTGGCGGACGACGACCGGGTCGGATTGCTGCTGTCGGTCGAGGGCGCCGAGCCGTGGGAGGCCGACGACGATCTCGCCGACGACTTCTGGGATCTCGGCGTACGGATGGCCGGCCTCACCTGGAACTACCGCAACGCGTTCGCCGACGGCGTGGCCGAGCCTCCCGACGGCGGGCTGAGCGCGCGCGGCGCCCGCCTCGTCGAGCGCCTCGTCGCACGTGGCGTGATCCTCGACCTCAGCCATGCTTCCGAGCAGACGTTCCGTGACGTGCTGTCCGTCTCGGGCGACGCTCCCGTGCTGGTCAGCCACGCGGCGTGCCGGGCGTGCTGCGAGACGCCCCGGAACCTCAGCGATGCGCAGCTCGAGGCGCTCGCCGAGCGCGGTGGGGTGCTCGGGATCATGACGCTGCCGTTCGTGATCGATCCCGCGAACCCGACGCTGGACCGGGTCGTCGACCACGTCGACCACGCCGTTGCCGTGATGGGCCTCGAGCACGTTGCACTCGGCGGTGACTTCTTCCGCCAGACCGGCCGCGCCGGCGTCGCCGGACCGGTCGGCGGCGACGGGGTGATCCCGGCCGACATGTCGGACGACGATGCGATCGAGGGGCTCGCCGGTCCGGAGGACTACCCGAACCTCGTCGAGGTGCTACGGCGTCGCGGCTACGAGGGCGAGCGCCTCGCGGCGATCCTCGGCGGGAACCTCAGTGACTTCCTGCAGCGGAGCCTGCCGCTCTAGACCAGTAGGCGAACGCGTCTTGCTTGGCCGTCTCCAGGGCAGGTGACCCCGGTCCGGGACCGTAGTAGGCCGACGAGATTCCCTGCTTGATCCGCGGCGGTAGCTCCTGCCAGTGCTCGAAGCACGCCCAGAGCAGGCCCGGCACGCGCGGTGCACTTTCGAGTGGCTCGCGGAGAGGCATGCCCTCAGTGTCGCCGCGCCGACCCGGCCTGCCTACCCCCCGAGTGCGGCATTCGCGTCGGCGATGACCCGGAGGACGTCGGCGATCGATGCGCGCACAAGAGCGTCGGTGACGATCCCGTCGGGCCCGACCGCATCTCTCGCGATCGGGATGTGACGACAGGCCGGCACGATCACGGACGCGTGGATGTAGCCGAGCACCGTCTCGAGCTCGGACTGCGCGTTGGCTCCCCGTCCCGGGCCGGCGACGTTGATCCATGCAACCGGCTTCCGGTACATCTCCATGCCGCCGACGGTCCAGTCGAGCAGGTTCTTGAAGCTCCCGGGGAGGGCGCCCGCGTACTCGGGCGCGCAGAAGAGGACGGCATCCGCAGCTGCGATGAGCTCGCGAAGGCCTGCAACCGTTGCGGGCAGCGGGTCGTGGTCGTCATCCGGGTTGAACGCCGGCAGCTCGGCCAGGTCCGAGTAGAGGACGCCCTCGATGCCCTGTGGTGCGATCTCGAGCGCGGTGCGGAGCGCCGCCGTGTTGGTCGACGCGCCTCGCGTGCTCCCGGACACGAGGAGGAGTCGCAGGTGGCCCGTTCCGGTGCGTGCGGGGTCTTGATCGGTCATTGACTGGACGTTGAGGGCCGCCGCGGAGAGTGGGAAGCGTCATGAGCCTTCCGCTCCCCCAGAGGAACCGCCTCACGATCGTAGTCGCAGCGACCGTCGTGTCGCTGGACGCGAGCACGAAGCTGATCGCGCGCGGCGTCCTTCCCCTGTCGCCGCAGGTCGACGGGAGCGGACCGCGTCTCGGCGGGGTCGGCTTCGAGCGCGTCTGGAACGCCGGCAGCGCAGGCGGGATCGCGCAGGGGCGTCTCGCATGGCCTCTGATCGCGATCGGAGGTCTCGCGCTCGCCGCGCTCATCGCGTTCGCGTCCCCTCACGCGACCGGCTCGGGCCGACGCGCCCGGATCGCCGCAGGTCTCCTCATCGGCGGCGCGTCGAGCAACGTCGCCGAGCGCCTGCTGACCGGGGGCGTGACGGACTTCGTCGCGATCGGCGGCGCGGCCCGCGGTTGCTCCCTGAACGTCGCCGACCTGGCGCTCGTCGTCGGGACGTTCCTGCTCGTTCTGTGCCGGCCGCGCCTCTCGCCGGCCTCGCCCACGGCCTGCGAGAGGAGGTGACTCCATGAAGACTCGCATCCTGCGCGTCAGCCTCGCCTGCGTTCCGGTGATCGCGCTGATCGCCACCGCCGCTCCGCGGATCAGGTTCTAACCACCGGCCGAACAGGGTGCGGACGCTCCGCCGGAGCGTCCGCACCCGCCGGTTCAGCGCCCGAGGTACGCCTTGCGCAGCCCCTCGTCCTCGAGCAGGTCTGCCGCCTTCCCCTCGAGCACCAGCCGCCCGGTCGAGAGCACGTAGCCGCGGTCTGCGATCGAGAGCGAGACGTTCGCGTTCTGCTCGACGACGAGCACGGCGACGCCCGACTCGTGCACCTGCTTGATGATGTCGAAGCTGCGCTCGACGAGGATCGGCGCGAGTCCCATCGAGGGCTCGTCCATCAGCATCAGCTTCGGGCGCGACATCAGCGCCCGCGCCATCGCGACCATCTGCTGCTCGCCGCCCGAGAGCGTGCCCGCGAGCTGGCTCCGGCGCTCGTGCAGCAGCGGGAAGAGCGAGTAGACGCGCTCGTAGTCCTCCTTCGTCGCCGCCGCCGCGCAGGTAGGCGCCGAGCTCGAGGTTCTCGAGCACGGTCATCGGCGCGAACAGGCGCCGGTTCTCCGGCACGATCGCGATCCCGCGCCCGATGCGGTGGCTCGTCGTCCGGGTCGTGACGTCCTCGCCTGCGAACTCGATCCGGCCGGTTCGCGGCTTCACGATCCCGAGGATCGTCTTCAGCGTCGTCGACTTTCCCGACGCGTTGCCGCCGAGCAGGCACACGAGCTCGCCCTCGTTCACCTCGCAGGCTCAGATCCTGCAGGATGTGGATCTGGCCGTAGTAGGTGTTGATGCCCTCGAGCGTGAGCAGGCTCACTTGGTCGTTGCCGCCTTGGTCCCGAGGTAGGCCTCGACCACCCGCGGATCCGTCGCCACCCGCTCGAACGTGCCCTCGACGATCTTGACGCCGTGGTCGAGCGCGACCACGCGGTCCGAGATCCCCTCGACGACGTGCATGTCGTGCTCGATCACGAGGATCGTGTAGCCGGCCTCGTCGCGGAGGCGTGCGATCAGCTCGGTGATCTCGTGCGTCTCGACGGGGTTCATGCCCGCGGCGGGCTCGTCGAGCAGCAGGGTCTTCGCGCCCGTCGCCATAGCCCGGGCGATCTCGAGCCGCCGGCGGTTCGCGTAGGACAGGCTGTATGCAGGCTGGTCCCAGCGGTAGCCCTTGAGGCGCTCGCCGAAGAACGAGAGCGCCTCCTCTGCGGACTCCCGGATCTCGCGCTCCTCGCGACGCATGCCAGGGGTCCGGAGCATCGAGCGGAAGACGCCTGCCTTCGTGCGGCCGTACGCAGCTGCCATCACGTTCTCGCGCACCGACATGTTCAGGAACAGCCGGAGCGTCTGGAAGGTGCGCGCGATTCCGAGACAGGTGATCTGGTGCGGCAGCAGCCCGACGAGGCTCCGCTCGCCGAGCGTGATCTCGCCCGCGTCCGGCTCGTAGATCCCGGTGATGAGGTTGAAGAGCGTCGTCTTGCCGGCGCCGTTCGGGCCGATCACGCTGACGACCTCGCCCTGCTCCACGTGCAGGTCGAGCTCGGACACGACCTTGAGGCCGCCGAACGCGAGCGAGACGCCACGGAGCTCGAGCAGCTTCTCGGCCATCAGACGATCTCGACGCGGCGCTCGCCGAGCAGGCCGTTCGGGCGCATGATCATGAGCGCGATCAGCATCGCGCCGAGCACGATGTAGCGCGTCGTGTCGGGCTGGGGGAGCAGGACGTTCTCCCAGACGAAGGCCGCGAGGTAGAGGGTCGGCACGAGCAGGATGTAGCGCGGCAGTCCATGCAGGAGCGTCAGCACGAGGACGAGGCAGATCAGGCCGATGTAGGAGACCGGGCCGACCCACTGTGCGAGCGTGGTCGGCACCACGACCCAGTGCGTCAGCAGGTCCGCGGTGCCGCTGGGGCTCTGCTCGCTGCCCGCGACCCACTCGTGGTTGATCGCGCCGGCCACCGCATGCACGACGAACCCGAACACGAGCGTGCTCGCCCAGCAGCGCCGCGAGCTTGCGCGAGCGCCCGAACGCGAGGACGATGGCCAGCACGCCGAAGGCGTAGAAGATGATGCGGGCGTTGCCCGGGTCGCGCAGCGTCTCGAGCAGCACGCTCACGAGGACCGCGCCGACCACGACGCCGGCCTGGCTCCCCTGGCCGCCCAGGATCACCATCGTGTAGACGGTGATCAGGAGCGGGAACGAGAACGTGAGCGGAAAGACGCTCGCGTTCAACGAGGCGAACAGCGTGCCCGTGAGCGCCGCCACGGCCGCGCCGAAGCTGAACGCCATCAGCTTGAGCACGTTCACCGGCATTCCCATCGCCTCGGCCGCGAGCGAGTCCTCCCGCAGCGACCGCCAGGCCCGTCCGGTGCGCGAGTGGTTGATGAAGTGGAGCGCGATGTAGACGACCGCGAAGACGGCGACGGACACGTAGAGGTAGCCGACGGCGAAGATGCCCTGGTGCTCCACGGCGAGCGAGTGGCCGAACAGCTCGAGCGGGTCGACGCGCAGGATCCCGTTCGCCCCTCCCGTGATGTTGTGTCCGTAGATCGAGTTGCCGTTGGTCGCCACGGTCAGGTAGATCTGCAGGAAGAACAGCGTCACGATCGCCAGGTAGTCGCCGGTCAGCCGGCGTGACGGGAGCCCGACGAGGAAGCCCACAAGCCCCCCGATGGCCACCACCAGCGGGATCGACAGGAGCGTCGGCAGGTGCACGCCGAGCTGGTGCGAGTCGAGCAGCGCGTAGGCGTAGGCGCCGATGCCGTAGAACGCCACGAACCCGAGGTCGAGCAGGCCGCCCCAGCCGACGACGACGTTGAGGCCGAGCGCGAGCAGCATGTAGAGCGTCGTGTCGAACGCCACGCGGCGGATGTAGCCGCTGTCCGAGACGATCGGGAGCAGCGAGAACGCGGCGACGAAGAGGATCAGCCACGCGTACCACGGGCGCGGCTCGCAGGCGATCCTCGATCTTGCCCAGCAGCTCCTCCACGTCCCGCACGCCGCTCGCCGTGGCGCGCCACCCACTCGTCCTGCCCGATCGCGGGACCGGCCGGCGGTGTCTCCTCGGGGACGGGCGGCTCGCTCATACCTTGGTGATGCCTGCCCGGCCGAATAGTCCGGTCGGCCGGAAGAGCATGAAGACGATCAGGAGGCGTGAAGATCGCGAGATCCGACCAGGTCGTCGTCCAGTAGCCGGCGATGTAGGCCTCGGCCAGGCCGAGGATCAGACCGCCGGCCATCGCGCCGGGGATCGACCCGATGCCGCCGATGACGGCCGCCGTGAAGCCCTTCAGGCCGGCCAGGAAGCCGATCGAGGCGGCCGTGGGAACCCGCAGCGCGAACATCACGCCTGCGGCGCCCGCGAGCGCCGAGCCGAGGATGAACGTGAAGGACGATCACCCGGTCGATGTCGATCCCCATCATCGCCGCAGCCTCGCGATCGAACGAGACGGCGCGCATCGCCTTCCCGGTGCGCGTCCTGGTCACGAGCAGCCAGAGCACGAGCATCAGCGCGAAGGCCGACAGGATCGTGATGATCCGGATCAGCGGGACGTGGACGTCGCCGATGTCGAAGCCGCGGAGGTAGAGCGAGCCGCCGTCGAGCGTGAACATGCTGTAGTCGCGCTGCTGCGCGCCGAACATCAGCTGCATCGAGTTCGCGAGCAGGAACGACACGCCGAGCGCGCTGATCAACGGCGCGATCCGCGGAGCGTCGCGCAGGGGTCGGTAGGCGAAGCGCTCGATCGCGACGCCGAGGACCGCGCAGCCGACCATCGCGGCGAGCGTGATCAGCGTGATCAGGAGCCAGACGGGCACCACGGGGTCGCTCCACGCCGCCGAGCAGCTGCAGCACGCCGAACCCGATGAACGAGCCGACCATGAAGACGTCGCCGTGGGCGAAGTTCAGCAGCTTCAGAACGCCGTAGACCAGGGTGTAGCCGAGCGCGATGAGTGCGTAGGTGCTGCCCTCGGTGAGCCCGTTGAGCGTGAGTTGGATGAACGTGTCCACGGGAGGCCAGCGAGTCTAGTCGTGCAGCGGGGGCGGCCCGGCCTACGGCCGGACCGCCCCTCGATTCACGGCAAGATCAGTTGACGACCTTGTAGCGAGCCGTTGGACTGGATCTGCATGATGTAGAACTTGGCGTTCGCCGGATCCTGGGTGTTGATCTTGGACCACTTGAACGAGCCGCCGTTGATCCAGTTCTGCACCGTCACCTTGCGCATGTCGGTGATGACAGCGCTGCGCTTCGGGATGGTGCCGTGACCGGCGGTGCAGGCGAGCTTGATCGCCTTCAGCAGGATCTGGGTTGCGCCGTAGGTCGACGGGCCGAAGGAGCCGAGGGCTCGCCTTGGGGTTGGCCTTCTGCCAGCCGGCGATGATGCGCCTTGTCAGCCGCGATGCCGCGTGATGTCGGGTGCGAAGTTCGACAGGTAGTTGCCCGCCGCCTTGTACTGGCCGACGCCGTCCGAGCCGTCGCCGCCGAAGACCTTCGCCTTCTTGCCCTGCTCGGCGAGCTGCGTCGCGAACGCCTGAGCGGTCGCGGGCGACTGCGTCGGGAAGAACACGAAGTCGGCGCTGTTCGGAACGTTCGTGACGTACGACGAGAAGTCCGTCACCGTGTTCGCGATCGACTGGTGCTCGACCGTCACGCCCGCGGCCTTCAGCGGTCTGCTCGACCGCCGCGCTGAGACCCGAGCGAGTACGGCTCCTGGAAGTCGAGCACCACGACGTTCTTGACGCTTGAGCGTCTTGATCATGTAGTTCGCGTCGGCCGGGCCCTGCAGCTCGTCGGAGCCGACGACGCGGAAGAACGACGCGGCCGCCTCGCGCGGCGAGCCCTTCGTCAGGTCGGTGCGGGTCGCCGACGGCGAGATCTGCACGATGCCGGCCTGGCCGTAGGTGCTGCTCGACGCCGCGACGGCGCCCGAGGTCGACGGTCCGACGATGCCGACGACGCTCGGGTCTGCGACGTACTTCTGTGCCAGGGTCTGGGCGGGCGCCGGGCCCTGCTCGACCGGCGTGTCGCCCTGCAGAAGCTGGATCTTCAGGCCGTACTGCGGCGCGAGCGTCTTGACCGCGTACTTCGCCCAGGAGAGCTGCTCCTGCCCGAGGAACGCGGCGACACCCGTGAGAGGCGTGACGATCGCGATCTTGAGCGTCTTGGAGCAGCTCAGACCGGCAGCGGCGCTCGAGGACGACGACGAGGCGGCGACTGCCGGCATCGCGCCGACCGTCACCGCGGCGATCGCGGACAGCGCCGCGGCGCCGGCTACCGCCGAGAGCCGCGGCATGGACTTCGAGATCTTCATGAACCACTCCTGTTGGGGGACCGAAGGGATGCACAGTACGACGTTCGGTGATGTTCGAACTGTTTGTCTCAGGCGAGCGCGTCCGTCCACCCGCGCGTGTCGGTGAACTGGTGGAACCGCACCGCCCTGCCGTTCTCGAACTTCCAGACGTGGGCGAACGGGATGTCGAGCGGCCGGCCGGTGCCCTTCGCGCGGGCGGTGTAGCGGCCGATCACGACGACGTGGTCGTCGCCGCGCGAGCACCTCCGACGGCGTTGCGTCGAAGTCCTCCCACCACTGCTCGTCGAGCGGATCGAACACCGCTGCGCGCACTGCCGGCGAGGCCGTGGTAGATGCCCCCGTGCGGGAGGCCCTGCGCCTGATGCCAGACGATTCCGTCGTCCATCATCGCGAGGGCGCCGTCCAGGTCGCCGCGCGAGAACGCCTCGTACGAGCGGTGGACCGCGGCGACGTTGTCGGCGCTCACGCGTGGGGTTGCTTCATGTGCAGGATCCTTTGATCAAAAATTTTCTCGATTGTGATCGTCTGATGACGCGGCGTCAAGGGCGCAGGCACCGCCGGCTCACCTGGCTCTACGAAGGGGTCTCGCCGGAGAGAATCGCGCGAAGGCGCTCGCTGTCGATGTTGCCGCCCGAGACGATGCAGGCGACCTTCCCGCCGCCCGCGCGACCCGCGAGCGCTGCGGCGAGCGCAAGCCCGCCGGCTCCCTCGGCGACGACGCGGGCGCGCTCGGCCAGCATGCGGACGGCCGCGGCCGTCTCGTCCAGCGACGCCACGAGGCCGCCATCGACGAGGCCGCGGCCGAGGCCCCACATCTTCGGCAAGAGCGCCTTGCTCCCCGAGCCGTCGACGAACGACGCGCGGTAGTCGTCGACCGCGGTGGCCTCGCCGGCAGCGAGCGACGCGGCCATCGGCGCGCCCGTCTCCGGCTCGACCGAGTAGATCCGCACCTCGGGACGGAGCGCTCGGAGCGCGCTTGCGATGCCGCACGTCAGTCCGCCTCCGCCCCAGGGGACCACGACGGCAGTCGAGGTCGGGCAGGTCCTCGAGCAGCTCGAGCCCGATCGTGCCGTTCCCCGCCATCACGGCGTCGTCGAGCACCGGGTGGATGAAGACGCCGTCGAGCCCCGGGTAGCGCGACTCCTCGATCGCCCGCCACCAGTCGGCGAACGGCACCGGGATCACCCGTCCGCCGAGCCGTTCGATCGCCGCGATCTTCGTCTTCGGGGCGTAGTCGGGTACGACGACGGTGCACGGGACGCCACGTAGCCGGGCGGCCCAGGCGACTCCCTGCGCCATGTTCCCCGCGCTCGCGGTGATCACGCCGGCCGCGAGCTCCTCGGGCGTGCGCTTGCTCATCGCGTTGAATGCGCCGCGGATCTTGAACGAGCCGATGGGCTGCAGGTTCTCGAGCTTGAGGTGGATCTCCGCGGGAGCGTCGACCTGCAGCCGAACGAGCGGCGTGCGCGTCGCGGTGCCCGCGAGCACCTCGCGCGCCGCTCGGATCTCCTCGATCGGGATCGCGCCGGTCACCAGGGCGCCACCGTCCCGATACCGGCGGTCTCGGCGTTGGCGATGGCGAGCTCGGCCGCGGCCAGGTCCTCGACGGCGATGCCGAGCGACTTGAACGCGGTGATCTCGTCCGGGCTGGTGCGGCCCTGGGCGAGGCCCGCGAGCACCTCGCCGAGCTCGGCGACGATGTGCGACTCGTCGATCGCGCCCTCCCGCAGCGCCATCAGGTAGTCGCCCGACTCGTTGACCGTCGACTCGCGCCGATCCACGAAGAAGCGCGTGCGGGCGAGTCCCGCGCCCGTGATCTCGCGCGTCCGCGCGATGCTCGAGCCGACGAGGTTCACGTGCATGCCGGGCTCGAGGTGCTCAGCGTCGACGATCGGCTCGGCGGCGGTCGAGACCGTCACCACGACGTCGGCGCCCCGCATCGCGTCGGCGACGGAGCCGACGGCCTCGATCGTGAACGGATGGCGCGTCGACGCCTCGGCAGCCAGGTCCCGTGCGTGGGCGAGCGTGCGGCTCGCGATCCGCACGCGCTCGAGCGGCATCGCCTCGGCGAGCGCCTCGAGGTGCGCGCGCGCCTGCGAGCCGGCACCGATGATCGCGAGGTCGCTCGACCCCGGCCGTGCGAGCGCCCGCGTCGCGACCGCGGTCACGGCCGCGGTGCGGACCGCGGTGAGCGCGGCGCCGTCGACCACGGCCGTGAGCTCGCCCGTCTCGCCGTCGTACAGCAGGACGCCGCCCTGGTGCGCGTCGATCCCGTGCTTGGCCGGGTTCTCGGGGTAGATGCAGACGGCCTTCAGCGCGTACAGCGGCCGATCGCCTCCGCGATAGGCGGGCATCAGGCCGAGGAACCCGCTGGAGCCCTCGGCGCGGAAGACCGAGCGCAGCGGGAACGACAGCTCTCCGCGGGCGAGGGCGGCGAGCGTCTGCTCCATCGCCTCGGCGCAGGCGGCGGGCGGCAGGCACTTGTGGACGTCGGCCTCGTTGAGTATGCGAATCGGCATCGGGCGACTTTAACCTTGCGGGACCCGGTCGAACAGCGCATGGATCTCGGCGTGCTCGGCGGGCGTCAGCGACAGCTCGAGCGCCTCGCGTGCGGGCTCGAGCTGCGCCGGCGAGCGCGGGCCGACGATCACGGCCGTCACGCGCGGGTGCTGCAGCAGCCAGGCGAGCGCGAGCGCCGGCCATGCTGATGCCTCGCTCGACCGCCGCCGCCTCGAACGCCTCGAGCGCGTCGAACGTCTCGTCGACCACGAGGTGGGCGTAGGGCTCGGGCCGCATCGTCATGCGCGACCCGGACGGGGGCGTCGCACCGCGGCGGTACTTCCCGGTCAGCCAGCCTCCCGCGAGCGGCGAGAACGGCGTGAAGCCGAGCCCGAACTCGGCGAGCGCGGGGAACAGCTCGCGCTCGGGCTCCCGTTCGAGCAGGCTGTAGGAGTTCTGCACCCAGCCGAAGCGGGCGCCGCCGTTCCGGTCGCTCAGCCAGAGCGCGTGGACGAGCTGCCAGGCGGGCACGTTGCTCGCGCCGATGTAGTGGATCGTCCCTGCGCGCACGAGGTCGTCGAGCGCGCCGAGCGTCTCGTCGAGCGGCGTGTCCGCGTCGGGCTCGTGCGTGAGGAACAGGTCGAGGTGGCTCGCGCCGAGGCGCTGCAGGCTCCGCTCGACCTGGCGCTTCAGGTGCCGGCGCGAGAGGCCGTGGTCGTTCGGGCCGTCGCCGACGGGGTTGAACGCCTTGCTCGACAGCAGCACCTGGTCGCGCACCGACGAGCCCTTGCCGGCGAGCCAGCGGCCGATCGCCGACTCGCTGCGCCCGCCGCCGTAGGCGTCTGCCGTGTCGAAGACGTTGATGCCGAGGTCGAGCGCGGCGTCCATGATCCGCGCGGCCTCGTCGTCGTTCTCGCCCTGGCCGAAGAACGCGGGCGCCGATCCGATGCCTCCGAAGTTGCCGCAGCCGAGGATGATGCGCGAGACCTTGACGCCGGTCGTGCCGAGCGGGACGTAGTCCATCAGCGTGCCGCGGGGCGGAGCGGCGCGCGCTCGGCGAGCTTCGCGAGCTCGTCGTTCAGGCGGTCGACCTCGTCGGGCGTGTTGTAGTGGATGAAGCCGAGGCGCACGGCCTCGTCGTAGCCGAGACGCGGATACAGCCCGAGCGCGTAGTAGGTGTCGTGGCTCCAGACGCCCATGTCGCGCGCGGCGAGCGCGAGCGACACGTCGCGTGCCGGGATCCCGTCGAGGTTCAGCAGGAACGTCGGGACGCGGCCCTCCATCGTCGGCAGGCCGTACACCGTCGCGGCATCGGTCAACCCGGCGAGGAAGCGCTCGCCGAGCGAGCGCTCGTAGGTGCGGATCGCGTCCATTCCCCCGATGTCCTCGAGGTAGTCGAACGTCGCGAGCAGCCCGCCGAGCAGCTCGTAGGGCAGCGTGCCGGTCTCGAAGCGGCGCGCGGTCGGGGTCGTCGCCGACGGCCGCGCCTTGTACGGCCTCCACGTCTCGGCGAGCGACTCGCGGACGTACGCCATCCCGAGATGAGGCCCGCAGAACTTGTACGGCGAGCACAGGACGACGTCGGCGTCGATCGCGCGCACGTCCATCGCCTCGTGCGCGGCGTAGTGCACGGCGTCGACCCACGCGATCGCCCCGGCGGCGTGCGCGAGCTCGCACACGCGCGCCGCGTCGACGATCGTGCCGATCACGTTCGAGGCCCACGGGAACGACACGACACGCGTGCTGTCCGAGAGCTTCGACTCGAGGTCTTCGAGATCGAGCGTGCTGTCGGCGTTGATGTCGACGTGGTGGACGACCAGGCCGAGATCGTCGGCGAGCTCCACCCAGGGAGCCACGTTGCCGTCGTGGTCGAGGCGCGTCACGATGATCTCGTCGCCGGCCGTGAGCTCGCGCCCGAGCACGCGGCTGAGCGCGAAGTTGAGCGTCGTCATGTTCGCGCCGAAGACGACCTCGGCGGGGCTGCAGTTGAAGAAGCGCGCCCCTGCAGCCTTCGACCGGTCGAGGATCGACTCGACACGCTGGCCGGTGGGATACGGCGCTCCGAGGTTCGCGCTCGCGTCGCGCAGCGTGGCCGCAATCGCCGTCCCGACCTCGTCGGGCACCTGCGATCCGCCCGGCGCATCGAAGAAGCCGAAGCCCGTCTGAAGCGATGAGAAGCGACGGCGGACTGCCTCGACGTCGAACGCGGTCATGCATCCTCCTGGAGTCGTGCGGATCAGCGACTATAGCGAGAGATTTATCAAATACTCGATCTGGCGCGGTGGGGATCGCGAGCCGGGGAGGGAGTCCGAGTGGCGGTGACAAGGCTGGTCTGGGATCGCCCCGAGGAGGCTTCCGCAGGCAGCGACGGCGTACGCGAGCAGATCACGTTCCATGCCGGCAACGGGTGCCCGGGGCTTCGGCAGCGGATCGTCCGCCTCGAGCTCGGCGCGACGGCGGGCGCGACCGCCTTCGAGGGCGACGAGGTGCTGTTCGTGCTCTCGGGCAGGGGCTTCCTCCGGCTCGGAGGCCTCGAGCACCTGCTCGAGCCCCAGACGGGCGCGTTCATCCGGCACGGGGAGACGTACGAGATCGAGTCGCGACGGCGGCGATCCGCTCGAGGTGGTTGCCGTCGAGGTTCCGGATCCGCCGACGGGGGTCGCGGTCGGGGAGCGCCGGGTCACCCTGCGGCTCGACGACAGCGAGGCCCAGCAGGCGACCGCGAACCGGGAGTTCCGGCTGGTCGTGACCCCCGAGGCGGGCTGCGCCTCGCTGACACAGTTCGTCGGCTACATCCCGACAGGCCGCGCGCCCGACCACTTCCACACGTACGACGAGGTGCTGTACATCCTGAGCGGCGATGGTGTCCTGCACATCGGCGACAGCCACGAGCCCGTCTCCGCGGGCGCGTGCATCCACCTCTCGCCGCGGCTGGTGCACTCGCTCGAGAACTCGGGGGCCGAGCCGATGCAGGTGCTCGGGGTCTTCCGGCCGGCCGGATCGCCGTCGGAGGCGTACTACCCGGACGGGACGCGCGCGACGTACTAGCTGCCACCGAGCTCGCGCAGGCTGTTGGCCTGCCACTCCGCTCCGTGGGTCGGATCTCAGTCGACGAGCAGCGGCTACGAGCGGCTGGTAGGCTCGCCGCCGCCGCCACGACTGACACGGGCACGGGAGGGACTCGTGCGATATCGACCGACGGTTGGAGTTGCCGCGATCTTGGCGGCACTCGCGATCGGTGTTGCGCCGGCTACGAGCGACACGCGGGATCCGGTTGCGTCACTACCCTCGCCCGCGCAGACGCTCGCACAACTGACACATGAGGTCGGCGGTGCAAACGCGTCGCCGAGTGACAGACGGTTCCAGTACCTGAGCAAGCTCGACAGCCACCTGCAGGATGTTGCAGCGAGCCGGCTCGGCGGCGGCACCGCGGCGAGCGCCGTGGTCGCGGCGCGGCGACAGAACGTTGCCAGTGCGGCGAGCGGCGACGTCTCGGTCGACGTGTATGTGAACGGGAGCGTCGCGCTTGCCGCAGATGACCTGCGCGCGCTCGGAATGCAGGTGGTCGCGACGAGCGACCGCGCGCCCGAGCGCATCGTCGAGGGATTCCTTCCGGCTGATGGGCTCGCGAAGGCGGCCTCGCTCGGCACGACGCACGCGATTCTCGCGGCAACTCCCGGTGTTCCCAGCGCGGGAAGCGTGACCTCGCAAGGAGACGCTGCGATCCATGGGCCGACGGCCCGCGCGCTCGGACCGAACGGGGCGGGAGTGACGGTCGGCATCATCTCGGACTCGATCGACCAGCTGTCCGGCGGCGTCGCCAAGTCCCAGTCGACCGGCGACCTCCCGGCGAACGTCCAGGACCTGCAGGACGAACCAGGTGGCACCGACGAGGGTCGCGCGATGGCCGAGATCGTGTACGACGAGGCGCCGGGCATCAGCGGTATTGCGTTCTCGACGGGGGGCGTCGGCGGCGCTGCTGACAAGGCGGCGTCGATCGATCGTCTCGTGAAGGACGGCGTCAAGGTCATTGCCGACGACATCGACGAGCACCTCGAGCCCTTCTTCCAGGACGGGATCGTGTCGCAGGCGGCGGATCGTGCGAAGGCGGACGGCGTCGCGTACTTCGCCGCGGGCGGAAATGCATTCGGAGGAGGCTGGGGCGGCACCTATACACCGGTTCCCGATCCGTCTGGACGAAGCGCGACGACCGAGGACTTCGACCCGGGACCTGGCGTCGACACGATTCAGACCGTCGGCGAGATGTTCACGGACGCGGAGTCCGATCTCACGCTCCAGTGGGCCGAGCCGTGGGGCCATGCGACAGACGACTTCGCGATCGACGTCTACGCGATCGTGGGAAGCGCCTCGGCCTACGCGTTCACGATCGACACCAACAACATCGCAACCGGGATTCCGCTGGAGGAGTTCGGCTTGACACCCCTCAGCGATTTCACCTACGGAATCGCGATCCGACGCGTCGCCGGCTCGGGCACTCCGTTCCTGAAGTACGTCGGGGATGGCGACCAGGCTGACCTCCCCGAGCATCTCGCGAACCTCGACTCGATCGCGCCTGACGCCGCCTCGGCGAACGGCGCGATGGCGGTCGCGGCAACCGACTTCTCCACCCCGGCGGTACCCGAGGGGTTCAGCTCGGTCGGCCCCGTCACGCGGCTGTTCGACAAGGACGGCAATCCGCTCGCCGCCCCGGAGGTTCGTCAGAAGCCGAATCTCGCCGCCCCCGATGACGTCAGCACGAGCGTCCCCGGCTTCGCGCCCTTCTTCGGAACGAGCGCGGCGGCGCCCGCCGCCGCCGGCACCGCGGCATTGATCCGCTCGGCCAAACCGGCGATGCCGGTCGACGAGGTCTACGCGATCATGACCGACTCGGCCAACACGCTCGATTGCCCGGCCCTCGGCAATCCGGACATCGATTGCGGCGCTGGCTTCCTGCTCGCAGATCGCGCCGTCGCGATGGCGCTCGATCCGACCCCTCCGGTGATCGCGCCTGCCGTGACGCCGGCGACTCCCGACGGGACCCACGGCTGGTACCACGCCCCGGTGAGCGTGAGCTGGAGCGTCACCGACACCGGCTCGCCGGTCATCGACCCGACCGGCTGCGACCCGACGCCGGTGGGCGATGGAGCCGTGACGCTCACGTGCACGGCAACGAGCGCGGGCGGCACCGCCTCGTCTTCGCCGCTCACCATCAAGCGCGACTCGACTCCGCCGAGCGCGCCCGTCATCGCGGGCATCGGGGCGCAGACCTACCCGCTCGCGAACGTGCCGCCGGCGGCGGGAATCGCATGCAGTGCCACCGACCCGACCTCGGGCGTCGACAACTGCAGCGTCACCGGGTATGCGGCAACAGCGGGATCTCACACGCTCACCGCAGTCGCCACGAACGACGCCGGGCTCACGTCGACGAGCACGCTCGTGTACACGGTTGCGAAGCCGGCAGCGATCGCCGGGCTGAAGCTCTCGAAGGTGACGCTCGCGGCGCTCGTGAAGTCGGGAGTCCCGGTCACCGTCAACGTCGCCGCAGGCTCGACGCGACTCGTCGTCACGCTCGCGGCGAAGGTTCCGAAGGCCACGGGCAAGGGCACCCGGACGATCGCGCTCGGTGGCCTGACGAGGAACGTGAGCGCGGGCACGGTGCACTTCCGCGTCGTGCTCACCGCGAAGGCGAAGCACCTGCTCCGCACCCTCGAGAAGGTCACGATCACGGTGAAGATCAGCGGGGCGTCGGCGGCGTCGAACCGAGCGAAGCTCCAGGGCTCGCTCGTGGTGCGGGTCTAGGAGGCTGCCTCGCGGACAAGCTCCGAGACGGCAGCCTCCACCGAGCCCGGCCGCTCGATCCAGATCAGATGGCCGACGTCGTCGAGCTCGTGCACCGTTGCGTCGCGGAAGAGCGCAGCCGTTGCGCGCACGACCTCCGGGTTGATCGGGCTCGCACGTCCGATCATATGAACGGACGGGATCGAGAGCTGGGGGAGCGCTCGCTCGAGCGCGCCCTCCTGCAGGAGACGCATCGCGTCTCCCTCGACGGCCGTATACACGTCCGGGTGGCAGAGCATCGGCGGGGCGGGCGGCGCCGCGGCGGGGTCGGAGAAGTAGCCCGGCCAGATGATCGCCATGATCGCCGACTCGGTCTCGATCGAGCTGCCCGATGCCTCGAGCTCCGCGCACCTCCGCACCGCGTCGGGGCCGATCCGCGCTTCGATGATCGCCTCCATCGTGCCCACACCGCCGTCCCCGACCGCGCCGAACGTGTCGACCAGGATCAGTCCTGACACGCGGCCCGGCTGCGCGCACGCGGCGTGCATCGCCAGGTGGCCGCCCCACGAGTGCCCGACGAGCAGCGCCTGCTCGCTCTCGAAGCGGTCGAGCACGGCGAACAGATCGTCCACGTTCTGTGCCACCGTGAACGGTCCATCGAGCGTGGAGGGCGCGAAGCCGCGCTGCTGGTAGCGCACGACCCGCGAGCCGGCGCCCATGCCGGCAGCCACCTCGTCGGCCAGATCCTCCGTGTAGTCGCTCAGCCCGGGCCCGCCATGCAGCACGATCGCGACTGCCTCGCCGTCGCCGCGCTGCCAGCCGCCGATCGCGCCGTCGCTTGTCTCGAACCCCGTCCAGCTCATCGCGAGCGCATGTCGATCGGCTCGGTCACCGCGTCTTCGCATGCGGGGGTGCGCAGGAACTCGGAAAGCCGGCCGGCCTCCCCCTCGTCGAGCGACACCGCGGCCTCGGCAACGCCCGCGTCGCTCCACACGGAGAACCGCACGTGCCGCTCGTCGGGTACCGCGGCGAGGTAGCGCGACACCCGGAGCGCCATCCCGTGCTCGCCGGCGAGGGCGTTCGCCGGGAAGAACTCGACGAGCTTCAGGCGCAGCGGAGTGGCGCACCAGGGGCAGTAGCGGAACTTCGCCTCGACCTCCCGGGCACACGAGCCACAGGCCGGCACGCTCACTCCTCTCGCGATCTCGGGGTGGGCACGAGCATACGCCCGGGCGGACTGCTCGTCGATAGCGGCACCGCATCGTCGCGTGCCGTCCTTCACTCGATCTTTCGAAACTGACTACTTCGTAACAATTTTGACATCGATCGTAAGTCTGCGTAACCTCGCGCCCTCGCACCTCCGGACGCTGGGATACCGGGAATGGGCTTCGACGCCTCGCACCATCCAATGAACGGAGCAAGCGCAGCAGCTCGCATGGATCGCATCCTCGAGCTCCTCGACATGCGCGATGCCGTGACGGTCGCGGAGCTCGCGCGGGACTTCTCGGTCTCCGAGGTCACGGTTCGAAACGATCTTTCGATTCTTTCGCAGCGAGGGCTCGTCGCTCGCGTTCGCGGTGGCGCGCGGGCGCTCCAGTCCGGACAGTCGGAAGCCGCGTTCGACATCCGCCTCCGCGTGCAGGAGGACGCGAAGCGCGCGATCGCACGCGCGGCGGCGGCGATGGTCGGCGATGGCGAGGCGGTTGCGCTCGACTCGAGCACGACCGCCTTCTACATCGCGCTCGAGCTGCGGGCGAAGCGCGAGCTCGTGGTCGTCACGAACGGGCTCCGGATCGCAAGCGCGCTCGCCGACGCTCCCGGCGTCAGCGTGATCGTTCCCGGTGGCGTGCTGCGCTACGCCGCGATGTCGCTCGTCGGCGACTTCGCCGCGGGCGTGCTGCGCACGACGAGCATCGGCAAGGGCTTCTTCGGGGCGCGCGGCATCAGCGCCGAGCGCGGGCTGATGGACCTCAATCCGGACGAGGTGCGCCTCAAGCGCGAGATGGTGAGCGCCTGCGAGTGCGTGATCGGTGTGTTCGACCACACGAAGTGGCGCCGCACGGCACTGCTGTCGTTCGTGCCCACGCCGCAGATAGACGTGATCGTGACCGATTCGGGTGCGCCGACGGAGCTTGTCCAGGAGTGGCGTGAACGCAACGTGAATGTCGTTGCAGCCGACTTTGGCGAGACCGCATCGTCGAAATCCGTGTCGGGTGTTCGCAGAGGACGCCGAGCCTCCGATCGCAAGGGGGTGACGGACACGATCGGGCGCGAGTGAGTGGAGCTCCACGCCCGCAGCGCTCGCGCGCCGCGGCGTCCAGCTCGAGCAACCCCACAGTCCACAGTCGGTACACGCTAGTGAAAGGACGACCACGTGAAAAAGACTCTCGCGTCGATCGGGGCCATCTGCCTCCTCGGCGTGCTGGTTGCGACGACCGCCACGGCGGCAGCACCGCTCAAGACAGGGCTCAAGGTCTTCGTGATCCCGAAGAACCTCGGCAACCCGTACTTCACGACCTCCGACAGCGTCAAGTCTGGCGGCGCCCTCGCCGCGCTCAAGGCGCTCAAGGAGAACGGCAGCGAGACGAGCGGCACGGCTGCGACCGCCGCTTCTCAGCTTCCCGCGATCCAGGCCGCGATCACCAAGGGAGCGAACGCGCTTCTCGTGTCGGCCAGTGACGCATCCGCGCTCTGCCCGACCTTGAAGCAGGCGATGGCCAAGAAGATCGCGGTCGTGACCTACGACTCGGACGCGCCGGCCTGCCGCAGCCTGTTCATCAACCAGGCGGACTCCAAGGCGATCGGCACCAGCGAGGTTGATCTGCTCGCCAAGCAGATCAACAAGACCGGTGAGATCGCGATCCTCTCTGCCGCGGCCTCCGCGACGAACCAGAACGCCTGGATCGGCTACATGAAGACGCAGCTGAAGAAGTACCCGAACATGAAGCTCGTCGACGTCGTGTACGGCAACGACGATCCGACGCTGTCGACGACGGTGGCACAGGGCCTGCTGCAGAAGCACCCGGACCTGAAGGGCATCATCTCGCCCACGACGGTCGGGATCGCGGCCGCCGCCGCCGTGCTCGATACCCCGAAGTACCGCGGCAAGGTCAAGCTGACCGGCCTCGGCACGCCGAACTCGCTTCGGAAGTACGTGAACGACGGCACGATCGAGGGGTTCGAGCTGTGGAACCCGGCTGATCTCGGGTATCTCGCCGCCTACGCCGCGGTGAACTACGCATCCGGCGCGATCACGGGCAAGGCCGGCCAGTCCTTCAAGGCCGGTAAGCTCGGAACGTTCAAGGTCGGGGCGAAGCAGACGGTGCTTCTCGGTGCTCCGTACGTGTTCAACAAGGCGAACATCGCGAAGTTCCACTTCTAGGACAAGGCACGGGCGTGCCGGCCTCGGCCGGCACGCCCCGCCGCACTCGATGAGCACCCCAGAACCCACGCTCTCACTCGAGCACGCGTCCAAGAGCTTCGGTGCGATCGACGCGCTCGCCGACGTCTCGATCGAGCTCCACGGCGGCGAGGTCCGCGGGCTGGTGGGCGAGAACGGGGCGGGGAAGTCCACCCTGGTCAAGATCCTCGCCGGCGTGCATCTCCCCGATCGCGGCACGCTGCGCGTGAACGGCCGGGAGATCGTGCTGGCCGGCCCCTCCGAGGCTCGTGCCGCGGGCATCGCGATCATCTACCAGGAGCCGGTCCAGTTCCCGGATCTGACGGTCTCCGAGAACATCTTCATCGGCCGCCAGCCGCTTCGTTCGGGCCGGCGGATCGACCGCGCGGCCATGAACTCCGAGGCCGCGCGGATCTTCGAGGGGCTCGGCGTGCGGCTCGATCCCGCACGGATCGCCCGCGGGTTGTCGATCGCCGAGCAGCAGATCGTCGAGATCGCCAAGGCGCTCTCGCTCGAGGCCAGGGTCATCGTGATGGACGAGCCGACCGCGGCGCTCTCGGCGGTCGAGGTGGATCGCCTCTTCGGAGTGATCAAGAGGCTGCGCGCCGACGGAGCGGCCGTCCTCTT
Organism: uncultured Actinomycetes bacterium; assembly: GCA_963717155.1. GTDB lineage: Bacteria > Actinomycetota > Thermoleophilia > Gaiellales > JALYLC01. Next base: position 3,034,683 of record OY970326.1, on the reverse strand, counting down.
CATCTCGCACCGGCTCGAGGAGGTCTTCGGCCTCTGCCAGACCGTGACGGTGCTCCGCGATGGCCGGCATGTGATGTCGCGTGAGCTTGCCGGCCTCACGCCGGACGATCTCGTCCGCGCGATGGTCGGACGCGAGCTTGTCGTGCGTGTGCCACAGGAGCAGAACATCGGCGACACCGTGCTCCGCGTCGACCGTCTGACGCGCGAGGGGGTCTTCGTCGACGTCTCGTTCGAGGTGCGAGCGGGCGAGATCGTCGCGCTCGCCGGCCTCGTCGGCGCCGGCCGGAGCGAGGTCGCCCGCGCCATATTCGGCATCGACCGGGTGGATGCGGGCAGCGTCACGCTCAACGGGAAGCCGCTTCGCCTGGGCTCGCCGACCGGCGCGATGGCGGCGGGAATCGGGTTCGTTCCGGAGGATCGGCGCCAGCAGGGTCTCGTCATGGAGATGTCGATCGGGCGCAACATCACGCTCGCGTCGCTTCCCCGTCTGCAGCGCATGGGATTGATCCGGCGCGCCGCAGAGCGCGCCTTCGCGCGCGACTGGGCGACGCGGCTGCAGGTCAAGTACGGCCGTATCTCCAACCCGATGACCTCGCTCTCGGGCGGCAACCAGCAGAAGGTCGTCCTCGCCAAGTGGCTGTCGCGCTCGCCCTCGCTGCTGATCGTCGACGAGCCGACGCGCGGCATCGACGTGGGAACCAAGGCGGATGTCCACCAGCTGCTCGAGGATCTCGTTGGCACCGGTGTCGCCGTGCTCGTCATCTCGTCCGAGCTTCCGGAGGTCATGCGGCTCGCGAACCGCATCCTCGTCATGCGCGAGGGCCGGCTCGTGGCCGAGTTCGCGCACGCGGACGCGTCGGAGGAGACGCTCGTCGCTGCGGCGACGGGTCAGCTCGAGGCGGTGGCCACGTGAGCGCCAGGGCCGAATCGCCTGCGGAGGAGACCGCGGGCCTCGCCGACGATCCACGCCGGCTCGTCGACGTCGTGCTGCGCGTCCGCGAGTTCGGGATCATCGCGGTGCTCGCCCTGCTGGTGCTCGTCACGGCGATCCTCGAGCCGCGCTTCGTCGATCTGACCAACATCCAGTTCATCCTGGTCGACACGACGATCTTCGCGCTCCTCGCAGTCGGCGAGACGATGGTCGTGCTGACGCGGAACGTCGACCTGTCGATCGGCTCGGTGCTCGGGCTCTCGGCGTTCCTCTCGGCGGATCTGTTCGGGCATCACCCGGGGATCCCGATCCCGCTCGTCTTCCTCGTGGGGCTCGCGATCGGCATCGCATGCGGAACCGTGATCGGCTTCTTCGTCGTCGTGGGGCGGGTGCCGAGCCTCGTCGTCACGCTCGCGGCGCTCTACATGATCCGGGGCATCGACGTCCTGCTCGTCGGTGGCGGACAGGTCGTGGCGAGCTCGCTCCCGAACGCCTTCATCGACATCCCGAAGAAGACGTTCCTCGGCGTCCCGGTCCTCGCGATCGTCATCGCCTTCGTGATCGCGGTCGCGGCCTACTACCTGCGCTCGTTCCGCTCCGGTCGCGACCTGTACGCGATCGGGTCGAACCCGGACGCTGCATTGCTCGCCGGGATCCCGAGCGGGCGACGCGTCTGGGTCGCGTTCATGATCAGCGGCGCGATAGCCGGCATCGCGGGAGTGCTCTACGCGGCGCGCTACGGCACGATCGACTCCACGGCCGGGAACGGCTACGAGCTGCAGGTGATTGCCGCGGTCGTCGTCGGGGGCGTGGCCATCTTCGGGGGCAGCGGGAGCGTCGTCGGCGCGGCGTTCGGCGCGCTTCTCCTGCAGTCGATCCTGTCGGCGCTGTACGTCCTCGGAGTCTCACCGTTCTGGAACCAGGCGATTGCCGGCGCGCTGCTGCTCGGAGCCATCGCGCTGGACCGCGGGATCTCGATCCAGCTCGCATCGACACTGCGCAGACGAAGGACGCACCTTGGCGCCTGAGCTCCGGCAGCGGCTGCACGACGCGGTGCGGTGGGAGGTCGGCCTCGTCGGCGCGCTCTTCGCCGTCATCGTGTTCGGCGTCCTCTCGTCGTCGGAGTTCCTGACCGCGACGAACCTCTTCTACCTCAACCTGTCCATCGGAGAGGTCGCGATCATGGCCCTGCCGATGACGCTGATCATCATCACCGGCGAGATCGACCTCTCGGTGGCCTCGATCCTCGGCATGTCGAGCGCGCTCCTCGGCGATCTCTACTCCCGCGGCTGGCCGATGCCGCTCGTCCTGGTGATCGTCCTCGTCGTGGGCGCCCTCGCCGGGGCGTTCAACGGCTTCCTCGTGACCAAGGTCGGCCTTCCCTCGCTGGCCGTCACGATCGGAACGCTGACGCTCTACCGCGGGATCGCGATCGTCATCCTCGGCCCTGAGACCATCTCGACCTTCCCGACGAGGTACACGAACATCGGCGTCAACGCGGTACCGCACACGGGCGGCTACATCTCGTACTCCGTCCTGTTCTTCGCGATCCTCGCAATCGTGTTCGCGGTCCTGCTGCATGCCACGGCCGTCGGGCGCTCGCTCTTCGTCATGGGCGCGAACGAGGAGGCAGCCCGCTACGCCGGCATCCGCGTCAAGCGGACCAAGCTGATCCTGTTCACGCTCTCGGGGCTCGTGTGCGCGTTCGCCGGGATCCTCTACACCTTCCGCCTCTCGACGGCCGTGCAGGACAACGGTCTCGGGCTCGAGCTCAGCGTCGTCACGATCGTGCTCCTCGGTGGCGTCTCGATCTTCGGCGGGCGCGGGACGATCATCGGCGTCGTGCTCGCGATCGGGGTGTTCGCAGGCCTGCAGAGCGCGCTCCTGCTGACCAACTTCAACCAGCAGGCCCTGGGCGTGGTCACCGGGAGCCTGCTGCTCCTGAGCGTGCTGATCCCGAACGGATCGCTGTTCGTACGTCGCGCGCGGGACACCCTGCGGCGCCGACAGCTACGTGGCGCCGTCGTGGTCGAGAAGGAGGAGGCGGCGTGACCGACGTCGTCCACGTCGCCTTCGACCTCGGCGCCGAGAGCGGCCGGGCGATGCTCGGGAGGTTCGACGGCGAGCGGATCGAGCTCGAGGAGGTCCGGCGCTTTCCGACCCAGTCGGTGCGGCTGCCGGACGGGTTGTACTGGAATGCCCTCGGGCTCTTCTGCGAGCTCACGACGGCGCTCTCGGACGTGTGCGCGGCAGGCGTGTACACGCGCAGTGTGGGCATCGACTCGTGGGGGGTCGACTTCGGCCTGCTCGACGAGGCCGGTGCGCTACTTGCCAACCCGTTGTCATACCGCGACGGCCGCGGCTCGGAGTTCATGCGCGAGGCCCTCGAGCGCGTCCCGGCCGAGGAGCTGTACGCGACCACGGGCATCCAGTTCCTCCCGATCAACACGCTCTACCAGCTGCTCGCACTCGAGTCCACCGGGGGCGTCGAACGCGCGTCGTCGCTGCTCCTGATACCCGACCTTCTCGCCTACTGGCTGACGGGCGTGCGGGGGACGGAGTCGACCAACGCGAGCACCACCCAGCTGCTCGATGCGCACTCGGGCGAGTGGGCGTTCGCACTGATCGAGCGGCTCGGCCTTCCCGTGCGCATCTTCCCGCCGGTCGTCCAACCCGGATCGATCCTCGGCGGCATCCTTGCCCCGGTCGCCGCGAACACGGGTCTGCCCCAGGGCACCCCGATCGTGGCGGTGGCCTCGCACGACACCGCGTCCGCCGTCGTCGCAGCGCCGCTCGCCGGGCAGGGCTCGGCGTTCATCTCGAGCGGAACGTGGTCGCTCGTGGGCGTCGAGCTCGAGGCGCCGGTCGTCACACCCGAGGCGCGCAAGGCCAACCTCACGAACGAGCGGGGCTTCGACGGGAGGACCCGGCTTCTGAAGAACGTCATGGGTCTCTGGCTCGTGCAGGAGTGCCGTCGCGCGTGGCTGCGCGAGGGCGATGCCACGGAGTACCCGGCGCTCGCGGAGCTCGCCCGTACGGCACCGAGCGGCGCCGTCTTCGACCCGGATCTGCCGGAGCTGCTCGCTCCGGGAGACATGCCGGCGCGCATCCGGGACGCCTGCGCGAACGCCGGCCAGGACGTACCGGGCGAGGCGCCGGCGCTGTTGCGGGCGATCTTCGACAGCCTCGCCTGCAAGTACCGGCTCGTGCTCGAGCAGATCGAGGCGGTGACCGGCCGAGAGATCGATTGCGTGCACGTGATCGGCGGCGGCTCGCAGAACCACTTCCTCTGCCAGCTGACCGCGAACGTCACGCGCCGCGTCGTACGAGCCGGGCCGGCCGAGGCGGCGGCGCTCGGCAACGTCCTCGTGCAACTGCACGCGTTTGGCGACGTCGCGTCGCTCGAGGAGATGCGTGCAATCGTCGCCCGGTCGGCCGACATCCGCACCTTCGAGCCCGATCCCGCCGCCGCGCCGTGGGACGAGCTCTACGCGCGCTTCCAGACAGTTCTCGATGCGGAGGTACGAACGCGATGACGCCCGGCTACGACCTGATCGCGGCGACCCTCGCTGCGCGCGGCGACGACGTCGACCGTGTCGAGGCCGCTCTCCGGGCCCAGGAGCTCGAGCTTCCGTCGTGGGCCTTCGGCAACTCGGGGACGCGCTTCGCGGTGTTCTCCCAGCCCGGCGTCCCACGCGACCCGTTCGAGAAGCTGGCCGATGCCGCTGAGGTGCATCGGCTCACCGGGATCGCGCCGTCGGTCGCCCTCCACATCCCGTGGGACCGGGTCGAGAACGTGGCGCTGCTGAACGCGCACGCCGCAGAGCTCGGTCTGCGGATCGGAGCGATCAACCCGAACCTCTTCCAGGAGCCGGAGTACAAGCTCGGCAGCCTCAGCAACCCGGACGCCGGGACGCGTCGGAAGGCCGTCCTCCACGTGCGGGAGTGCATCGACATCGCGACGCAGGTCGGCTCGACCGCGATCTCGCTCTGGCTCGCTGACGGCACGAACTATCCCGGCCAGGACTCGCTGCGGGGGCGCCGTGTCCGACTGCTCGAGTCGCTCCACGAGATCTACGACGCGCTCGCTCCCGATCAGCAGCTGCTGGTCGAGTACAAGCTCTACGAGCCGGCCTTCTACGCGACGGATCTGGCCGACTGGGGCTCGGCCCTCCTCGTCTGCCAGGCGCTCGGCGAGCGCGCCAACGTCCTCGTCGACCTCGGTCACCATGCCCAGGGGGTCAACATCGAGCAGATCGTCTCGCTCCTCGACGGCGTGGGCCGACTGGGCGGCTTCCACTTCAACGACCGCAAGTACGGTGACGACGACCTCATCGTCGGCTCGGTCGATCCGTTCCAGCTGTTCCGGATCTTCTTCGAGCTCGTGGATATCGGCGCGTTCGAGAGCGGCGTCGGGTTCACGGTCGACCAGTCGCACAACGTCGAATCCAAGATCGAGGCAATGATCCAGACCGTCATGAACCTGCAGGAGGCGTACGCGAAGGCGCTGCTCGTAGACCGGGCGGCGCTCGAGCGCGCCCAGCTGGCCGGCGACGTCCTGGCCGCCAACCGGACGCTGGTCGACGCCTACGACACGGATGTACGCCCCCTGTGCGCGAAGGTGCGGGTCGATCTCGGGGCATCGGCCGACCCGATCGCCGCGTTCCGCGCCGACGGATACCTCGAGCGCATCACGCAGTCGCGCGTGGGCGGAGCAGCTGCAGCGTGGATCTGACCGCCGACTACCCGGGAGTGCGCGCGTCATGGCCCTGACCGAGCGTTCGTTCGAGAACCGCTGGGATCCGCGGGCGAGCATGGGTGAGCTCGAGGCGCTCGCCTACCGGTCGAACCTGCTCGCGGCGGACCGGGCGATCGTCAACTTCGGAGGCGGCAACACCTCGGTCAAGACGCGCGAGCCCGATCACACGGGTCGGATGGTGAACGTGCTCTGGGTCAAGGGCTCGGGCAGCGACCTCGCGACCATCGGCCCGTCCGGGTTCACCGGCCTGCGACTCGACGAGATCCTTCCGCTCGCAGAGCGGGACGCCATGACCGACCAGGAGATGGTGTCCTATCTGGCTCGCTGCCAGCTCGACCCGTCGATGCCGCGACCTTCGATCGAGACGCTGCTGCATGCGTTCGTGCCGCACCCGCACGTCGACCACACCCACCCCGACGCGATCGGAGCGATCGTCGGCAGCGCCGACGGCGAACGGCTGGCGCGGGAGTGCTTCGGCGCCGATGCGGTCTGGATTCCCTACCTGCGGCCCGGCTTCGCGCTCTCCAAGCTCGTCGCGCAGGCCGTCGCCGAGCATCCCGAGGCAACGGTCGTCCTGCTCGCCAAGCACGGTCTCGTGACATGGGGTGCGACGGCCGAGGAGTCGTACGCGGCAACGCTCGACGCGATCAATCGCGCCGCTGCGTTCGTCGCCGAACGCGCGCAGGCCGCCCCGGCGTTCGCGGGCGCTGCGGTCGAACCGCTGGACGAGACCGCCCGCGAGTCCCTGCTCGCCGAGATCCTGCCGGTCCTGCGCGGTGCCGTGTCGGCCGCCGGTCCGCGGATCCTCCAGGTGGATGCATCGGCGGAGGTGGTCGAGTTCGCATGCGGATCGGCCTCGCCGACCCTCTCCCAGGTGGGCGCCGCATGCCCCGATCACCTCGTCCACACGCGGCGCCTGCCGGTCTGGGTCGAGTTCGACCCGCGCTCCGAGGACGCCGCGACGCTGTCTGACCGGGTTGCAGCGCGCGTGCGCGAATGGCAGGCGCGCGAGCTCGAGTACTTCGAGAGTCATCGGGAAGACGAGCTGTTGAGCGATCCGAGCCCGCGCGTCGTGGTGATCCAGGGAGTCGGCCTGGTGTCCGTCGGGCGGACGCTCAAGGCCGCGCGCCTGGCACGCGACCTCTACCACCGCGCGATCAGCGTGATGCGCGACGCGAGCCGGCTCGGCGGGTTCGTCTCGCTCGACGACGCGGAGTCGTTCGCGATCGAGTACTGGCCGCTCGAGCTCTACAAGCTGACGCTCGCCCCCCCGGCAGGCGAGTTCCAGGGCATGGTCGCGTTCATCACGGGCGCCGCCGGTGGCATCGGCAGCGTCGTTGCGCGCGAGTTCGCGGCCCGGGGCGCGTGCGTCGTTGCCACCGACCTCGACGCGCAGGGCGCAGCTGCCCTCGCGGACGAGCTCGGCGAGGTTGCGATCTCCGCACGCGCGGACGTGCTCGACGAGCAGGGGATCATCGCCGCGTTCCGGACTGCGGTGATGGCCTTCGGCGGTGTCGACATCGTCGTCTCGAATGCCGGCATCGCCTCGAGCGCGCCGCTCGAGGAGACCACGCTCGCGCTCTGGGACCGCAACCACGACATCCTCGCGCGGGGGTACTTCCTCGTCTCCCGGGAGGCCGCGCGCACGCTGCGGGCGCAGGGAAGCGGCGGGAGCATCGTCTTCATCGGATCGAAGAACGGCATCGCGCCCGGCAAGAACGCGTCGGCCTACTCGGCCGCCAAGGCAGCCGCGCTGCACCTCGCCCGCTGTCTCGCCGAGGAGCTCGGGCCCTCGGGCATCCGCGTCAACACGGTGAATCCCGACGCCGTCCTCGAGGGCTCCCGCATCTGGGACTCCGACTGGCGGGAGGAGCGAGCCCGTGCCTACGGGATACCGGCCGCTGAGCTCGAGGAGCACTACCGCGCCCGGACGACGCTGAAGGTGAACGTCACGCCCGCGGACGTCGCGGAGGCCGTGCTGTACCTCGCCTCTCCCGGGCGAGCCGGCAAGAGCACGGGGAACCTGCTGAACGTCGACGGCGGCGTCGCGCTCGCGTACCCGCGATGACGCGGCGAACCGGGTTCGTCCTGCGCGTCAAGCCCGACAGGGTCGACGAGTACGTGCAGGCCCATGCACACGTGTGGGACGAGATGCGCGAGGCGCTGCGCGCGGCCGGAATCCGCAACTACACGATCTTCCGCTCCGGCAACGAGATGTTCGGCTACTTCGAGGCCGACGACATGGCCGCCGTCGAGGCGTACCTGGCGGGTCAGGAGGTGAGCGCTCGCTGGCAGGACGCGATGGCCGATCTGCTCGAGGAGCGCGTGCCCGATGCCGGGCCGCCGGCGCTCGAGGAGATCTTCCGGCTCGACTGACCTAGAACTCGTCGAGGATCGTCTCGCCCACCTGTTCGACGCGCACCGTCACCACCGGCGCGGCGAGCGCATCGGTGCGCGCGTAGTGCCCGACCGCGTCGAAGAAGCGCTTGGCGTGCAGCCCCTTGCGCAGATCGCAGTCGGCGATGACGATGCCCTCGCGGTCGTACAGCGGCCCGGCGATGATGTCTCCGTCTCCCGGCTGGCAGATCGCCGCGCCTCCGCGCCCGAAGACCTCCTTGCCCTCGGGCAGCGGCACCGGGAAGTCGGCAGGGAACGCCGACGCCGGGATGAACTGCGGCACCGAGACCACGAACGCCCCGGACTCGATCGCGATGTGGCGCATGCTGGCGAGCCACCCGTCGGAGTCGTCGGCCGTCGGGGCCACCCAGATCTGCGGGCCTCCCTGGTAGACCGCCCAGCGCGCGAGGGGCATGCGGTTCTCCCAGCAGATCAGGCCGCCGATGCGACCCACCGGCGTCGCCGCGACCGCCAGGTCGTCGCCGGCTCCGACCCCGTGGAAGAGACGCTCGTGCTGCGTCGGCATCAGCTTGCGATGGCGCGCGAGCAGACCGCCGGGGCCGATCGTGAGCATCGTGTTGTAGAGCGAGCCGGGCCGCTCGGCCTCACGCTCGTTGACGCCGATCACGCAATGCAGGTTCCGGTCGCGACAGGTCTCGGCGAGGCGATCGACGAGCGGACCGGGAACGTCGACGCTGTTCAGCCAGAACGCCTCCCAGAATTCGTCCCAGCCCGCGAACCCTGCGGCGCTCCTCGCCCACGAGTTCGAGGGGTAGAGCGACACGAAGGTCTCGGGGAGCACGGCGAGGCGTGCACCGTCGTCCGCCGCCTGGTGCAGCAGGGCGATCGCCTTGTCGATGCAGGCCTCGGCGTCCAGGATCACGGGCGTCGCCTGGATGGCGGCGATACGCACCGTCGGTAGCTCGGTCATGGCTCTCCCAGCGTCGAGCGGCAGATGCAGCTATCCGATCGTAGTCACTCGGAGGTAACGTTGCAGGCCGGACGCCACGCGCCGGCCTCCGCTGCATCCACACCGAAGGGATTCACGTGCCGATCACCGTTGAACACGTCGACTTCATCTCGATCCCGACCCGCGATGTCGACGCGGCAAGACGCTTCTACGTCGAGACCCTCGGTCTCCCGTTCGAGAAGGAGACGTCGGTCGGCTTCGAGGTCGCCGCGGGCCAGGTCACGCTCAGCGTCTGGGAGCCCGAGAAGATCGGCCGTTCCTTCGCCGCGAACCCGAACGAGGTCGCGCTGCGCGTCGACGACGTGGCTGCCGCGAGGGAGGCCCTCGAGGCCGCCGGCGTCACGTTCGAGGGCGACACCTTCGACACCAGCGTGTGCCACATGGCGTTCTTCCGCGATCCGGACGGCAACGCGCTGATGCTGCACCACCGCTACGCGCCGGTCGCGTAGCGGTGGCCTGCCTCTTCGGGTGAGGTCACTAGATCGCGCGACGGCGGAAGGCCATCACGAGCAGCACGATGATCAGGATGAGGACGAGGGTTCCAATGCCGATGTACATGAGACTCTCCAGGGGAGGGGAATAGGACTCGGACGCAGTCCTACCCCGGACTGACATTTTCAACCCAGGCCGCGGGCCGAGAATCCGCCGATGCCGACCGAGACGACCGGCAGCGCAGCGAGGAGGCGACGCGCCGTCACCCGCTCACCGCCACCTCCTACGGCAGCGGGCTCGCCCTCATCGTCGACGAGCTGGCGTTGCTACTCGATCTCGAAGACGTCTACTGGGCGCAGGACGGGCGCACCAGCGTCGACGCTGCCGTTGGAGCGATCGCGCTCGGCGGCATCTACTTCGCGGCCGCGCCGTTCTGGCACGACGTCGCCCGGGATCTCGTCCGCACCCGAGCGCTCGTCCCGTAGCACGACCAGCGCGATCACGACGCCGACGGCTGTACAGCCCGCCCCCACGAGGAACGCGAGGTGGTATCCGCCGGTGAGGGCGACCGGAAGCGAGTGGCCCTGCTCGACGAGCGTCTTCGCGCGATGTGTCGAGACGGTCGCGAGCACGGCCAGGCCGACGGCGGCCGAGATCTGCAGGGAGACGTTGACGATGCCCGACGCGATGCCCGCATCGGCCATCGGCACCCTCGCCATCGCGATCGCGAGCAGCGGGATGAACGATGCCCCGGCGCCGATGCCGAGGATCGCGAACGCGATGAAGACACGAGGGAAGTAGCTCGTGTGCACGCCGGCCGTCGAGAGCAGCAGCAGCCCGGCCGTCATCGAGAACAGTCCCGGGACGAGCACCCGCATCGGGCCGTAGCGCGCGAGCAGGCGAGCGGTGATTCCCGTCGAGAGCAGTGCGACCGCGATCGTCATGCGGCATGAAGGCGAGCCCGGTCTTCAGCGCGCCGTAGCCGCGGATGCGCTCGAGGTACAGCGCGCCGAGGAAGAACGTCGACCAGAGACCGGTGGCGAGGAACCCGCGAACGACGCTCGAGCCCGCGAGGCCGGGGATGCGCAGGACTCGGGGCGGCAGGATCGGGTTCGCGATCCGCGACTCGAGCACGAAGAACGCGATCAGCATGGCGATCGAGAGGCCCCCGACCCCGACCGTGCGCGGCGAGAGCCAACCGTACTCGGTCGTCTTGATGATCGCGTAGATGCCGACCATGAGCGCGCCGTGATGAGGATCGACCCGAGCCAGTCGAGCCCCTTGTCGAGCCCGATGCCCTCGTTCTCCTCGAGCAGCATCGCCGCCGAGGACGAGTGTCGCAGCTCCGATCGGGAGGTTGATGAAGAAGATCCAGTGCCAGTTGACCGTCTGCGTGAGCACGCCGCCGACGAGCAGGCCGAGGGAGCCTCCGCCGACCGCGACGAAGATGTACGCGCTCATCGCCCGGGCACGCTCTCCCGGCTCGGGGAACTCGGTGACGATCAGCGCGATGATCACGGACGACGAGATCGCGCCGCCGAGCGCCCTGGATGAAGCGCGCGACGATCAGCACCGCCTGGTCGTCGGCGAGCCCGCACAGCGCGGAGGCGGCCGTGAACATCGCGACACCGGTGAGGAACACGCGCTTGCGGCCGACGAGGTCGCCGAGGCGGCCGGCGAGCAGCAGGAAGCTGCCGAAGGCGATCATGTACGCGTTGACCACCCAGCTGAGATCCGACTGCGAGAAGTGGAGGTCGTCCTGGATCCTGGGGAGCGCGACGTTGACGACCGAGCCGTCGAGCGCGTTCATCAGCATCGCGAGGCACACGACGACCAGCGCGATCCAGCGGCGGGGGTTGCTGGCGACCCCCGGGTGTACGGCCTCGACGCTCATCCCACGCCCACGATAGCAATGATCGTCAATAGGTCAAGGATCATCAAGCAATGCGGATTATCACCTATCGAGTGCTAGAATCGCCGGCCTATGGGAACGCCTCCCGCACCTGGCTCGATCGTGCTGCTCACTCGCCTGGCGAGGCTCGTGTACCGCCGCAGCACCGAGGACCTGCTCGGCATTCGCCTGAAGGAGCTGATGGCCCTCGCGTACCTGCGGGACCATGCCCAGGCCTCGCAGCAGGCGCTCAGCGAGGCGATGCACCTGGATGCGAACAACTGCGTCCTGCTGCTGAACGAGCTCGAGGGGTCGGGCTACGCGACGCGCCAGCGCGATCCGACCGACCGCCGTCGTCACATCGTCGAGCTGACGGAGGCCGGGCGGCATGCGCTCGAACACGCCGAGCAGGCGCAGCAGACGATCGAGGGCGACGTGCTCGGGGCGCTCAGCGCCAGCGAGCGAGCTACGCTCCGCGACCTGCTGAGCCGCGCCCTCGAGGGCTGACCGCTAGCTCGGCATGCGCTCGGCGTGGCGCGGCAGCCCGTCCTCGGGGATCGGCTCCCAGGGCGCGGCGTAGGCGACGAACTGGCGGTACTGCGGGCGGATGCCGGGGTCGCGGTCGAACGCGCCCAGTCGCACGCTGATCGCCATCGGGTCGTGCGGGCTCTGGCTGTACAGCGCCGAGCCGCAGCTCGTGCAGAAGACCTTGTCGAAGCCGCCCTTCGGGAGACCATCGTCCGAGCTGGTCGGCGCCCGAGAGCAGGGTGAACGAGCCGGGCACGACGCGAGCGTTCGCCGATGCCGCCGTCGCCCGTCCGGTGCTGGCAGCGGGTGCAGTGGCAGTAGCTCGCGGTCGCGAGCGGCTCGCTCACCTCGAACCGGACGGCACCGCAACCGCACCCGCCTGTGAGTGGGAGTTCAGTGGCCATGGGGCGCACCGTATCGCCTGCTACGCAGGCAGGGTCTCGCCGGCCGCCTCCTCGAGTGCGCCGAGCAGCACCTCGACGGACTGGGCGCCCGACACGCCGAGCCGCCGATCGAGCACGAAGAACGGCACGCCGTTGATGCCGAACTGGCCGCGATGCTCTCGTCCTCGCGCACCTCGCCGGCGAAGCGGTCGCTCTCGAGCATCGCCCGAACCTCGTCGGCGTGCGAGCCCGATCGAGACGCCGAGCTCGACCAGCGTCTCGCGATCGCTGATCGGGCGTCCCTCGCTGAAGTAGGCGGCGAGCACCCGCTCGTTCGCGCTGTCCTGCAGCCCATGCTCGTCGGCGAGGTGGATCAGCGCGGTGCGCGTCGAACGTGTTGCCCGACAGCGCGCGGTCGAGGTGGAGATCGAGGCCGACACCCGCGGCGATCTCGGTCGTGCGCTGGTGGCGCGCGGCGGCCTCCTCGCGCTGGATGCCGTATCGCTTGGCGAGCCGCTCGTTCAGCGGGATCGGCTCGCGCGGGACCCTCGGGATCGAGCTCGAAGCTGCGCCAGACGACGTCGACGTCCTCGCGACCTGCGAACTGCTCGAGCGCCTCCTCGAAGCGCCGCTTGCCGATGTAGCACCACGGGCAGACCACGTCGGACCAGATCTCGACCTGCATGCTCAGAACCCTACGGCCTGGGCCTCGGGCTGGCCGGTCGCGTTCGCCGCGTCGACGATCGACGCGGAGCTCGAGCGCGTGCCCGGGGGCCGTCCAGACGGCGTCGTCGCCCATCCCCACGCGCTCCGCGCGCCCCTCGCCGACGAGGTCGAGCAGCGCCAGCTCCGCGGCGGCTCGGTCGACCCGGTCGTTGCTCTTCGTGAGCACGGCCGCGACCTCCTGGGTCGTCAGCCCGTTCGGGAACGCGGCGATGACGTCGCCGACGTCATCCGGCGCGGCCCGGCGGTCGATCGCCGGATCGAGGTTCGCGACGAGCACGTCGTACGCCTCGACCGGCTGGAAGCCGCCGGCGACCAGCCGGGTGCCGTCGCGCTCGAAGATCACCGAGGAAGCCGTGTAGCGGACGACCCCGTCGGTGTTCGCCGTCTTTCCCTGGCGCTCCGCCGCGGATCGCTCGGCCGAGCGCGCCTCTGCGCGGTCGCGCTGGTAGGCCTCCGTCACCTCGGGGGCGTCCAGCATGCCGAGGATCGTCTGCGCCGGGACGCCTGTTGCGGCGCCCACCACGGCGGCGACGCGCTCGTCGTCGTCGAGGACGAGCGAGGTCGTGAACTGCGAGAGCTGCAGCGCGCGCAGCGCGTTCCACTCGCTACCCGGGGCGGCCAGGCGCGCCGCCACGATCGCGCGACAGGCTCGTGCCGTCGCCGACACGCGCGACTTCGGCTCGGGCGCGAACGGCATGCCGAAGCGCCGGAAGTTCGTCTGGCCGCGTGCGGCCCGGAGCGGCGTGTAGCCGCGCGCGATGTACTGCTCGGCGCTCTCCGTCAGACCGATCGTGACGAGGCGCCAGTCGAGCTGTGCGCCGTAGCGCCACTCGAGCACGCGGAGGGCGGGATTCTCGGAGTAGGCCCACGGGCAGGCCGGGTCGGTGTACAGCGTGGTGGCGATGGTGTCGGGCATGCTCCGCACGCTAGCAGCGAGTGCTTACTATTCGTGAGCGCCGTCCCCGGGTGCGCTATCTTCGCGTGTATGGGGGAGGAAGCGCAGGATCAACTCGCGGCGTGCCCGGCGTTGGCGACCGCCTTCGGCCTGCTCGGCAAGCGCTGGACCGCGCTGATCCTCGACGTCATCTCGAGCCGTCCGGCGCGCTTCTGCGAGATCCAGCGTGCGATCCCCGGGCTCTCCGACCGACTGCTCTCCGAGCGCCTCCGCGAGCTCACGGCGAGCGGCCTCGTACAGCGGGAGCCGCCCGAAGGTCACGTCGGCATCTACGACCTCACGCCGCTCGGATCGCGCCTGCTGCCTGCGCTCAACGAGATCCGCGGCTGGGCCCGGCAGCTCGAGAGCTCGGCCAGCCGCTAGTCCTCGAGCGCCGCGACCGCCGCCGCCGCGATCGCATCCGGCGACAGCTCGTGGTGGTCGTACAGCGCCGCGAGCGACCCGCACTGGCCGAACTGGTCGACTCCGAGCGCGATCTGGCGCGCGCCGACGGCGCCGCCCAGGAATGCGAGGCTGTGGCTCGCGCCATCGATCACGCTGACGATCGGCGCTCCGTGGTCGGGGGCGAGCAGGCGCCGAAGATGGCTGACCGGGCGCCTCGATGACGCGTTCGAGATCGGCGCAGTGGCCGCGGCCTGGTGCGATCGGTACGCCGTGTCGGGGCTCGTCAGGGCGACCACGCTTGCGCCGATCTCGTCCTGTTCGAATAGCAGCTCGCGCGCGGCGAGCGCCTCGGGCAGGAGCGCGCCGCAGGCCACGATGCTGACCCTCGACTCGGCTCCCGCGGCCGGCTCGGCGATCCGGTAGCCGCCCGCGAGCACATCGGCCCGCATCGCCTCGTCGCCACGGGCCTCGCGCAGGGCGTCGAACGGTGCCGGGTCGACGGGCTTCGTCGAGAGCCGCAGGTACAGGCTCTCGGCGTCGTCCCCTGCGTTCAGGAGGCGGTCGACGTGGTAGCGCAGCAGCCAGTCGACCTCGGCCGGATACGTCGGCTCGGTGTACGTGAGGCCGGGAAGCTCGAGCCCGATCGACGGCGTGATCGTCGACTGGTGCGCGCCACCCTCGCGGGAGAGGCTGATCCCCGACGGGGTGCCGGCGATCACGAAGCGCGCGCCGTTGTACAGCGCGTAGATCAGGGCGTCCAGTCCGCGGCAGACGAACGGGTCGTAGACCGTCCCGATCGGCACCAGCAGGTGGCCCGAGTGCTCGTAGGAGAGGCCGAGCTGCGAGAGCAGGAGGAACAGGTTCATCTCGCTGATCCCGAGCTCGATGTGCTGGCCCGCGGGCGTCACGCGCCAGCGCAGCGCGTCGCCCTCGACGCTCTGCTCGTCCTCGCCGCCGTAGATGCCCACGCGGTTGATCCAGCCGCCGAGGTTCGTCGACACGGCGACGTCGGGAGCGGTGGTGACGAGGCGGCTCGCCACGTCCGGCTCGCGGCTGAGATCGCTCAGCACTCGCCCGAAGGCCTCCTGTGTCGATGTGCCGCGCACGGGCGCGTCGGCGGCGGGCAGCACCGGGATACCCAGCCGGGGCGGCGTGGTGCGTCGCCGATCGCCCATCCGCGCGGCCGCCGCGTCGCACAGCGCGGCCTCCGGCGATCCCTCCGGGAAGCGGCCCCACTCGTCGGCGCGCGACAGTCCGAGCTCGCCGCGCAGGGCGTCCACATGCTCGCCGCTCAGCATCGCGGAGTGGTTCAGTGGATGGCCCGCGATCGGGAGCCCGTACCCCTTGATCGTGTACGCGAAGATCGCCGTCGGCCGGTCGGATGTACGCGTCTCGGCGAGGGTCTCCTGCACGTCGACGATGTCGTGGCCGCCGAGATCGCGGATGAGCGTTCCGACGGCGCCGTGGTGGGGCTCGAGCACCCGGGCGAGCGACTGGCGGTCGCCAACCGAGAGCGGACGCTCGAGCGCCTCGACGATCTGCTCGTCGGACGCCGCGAACAGCTGCTGGTACTCCTGGTTCGGCATCTCGTCGATCCGCGCTCGCAGGAGCTCACCGCCGGGCTCGGCGAACGCGGCGCGCAGCTTGCGCCCGTACTTCAGCTCGACCACGCGCCAGCCCGCACTGTCGAAGCCGCGCTCGAGCGCCTGGGCCCGGATCACCGGCACGACGCGGTCGAGCGACTGGCGGTTCAGGTCGATGACCCAGACCGCCTCCCGCAGCCCGCGCGTCGCGGGGTCGAGGATCGCCTCCCAGATGTTGCCCTCGTCGAGCTCGGCGTCGCCGATCAGCGAGATGAAGCGGCCGCGGGGCCGGCCGAGCTCGCCGTGGTCGTCCACGTAGCGCTGCACCAGCGCACCGAACAGGGGCGCGGCGGCGCCGAGTCCGACCGACCCCGTCGAGTAGTCGACGGGGACCGGGTCCTTCGTCCGGCTCGGGTAGGCCTGCAGGCCGCCGAAGTCGCGAAGCGTGCGCAGGTAGGGCTCGTCGAGCCACCCGAGCAGGTACTCGAGCGCGTGCAGCACGGGCGACGCGTGCGGTTTCACGCTGATGCGGTCGTCGCGCTGCAGCTCGCTGAGCCAGAGCGCCGTCATGACCGTGACGAGGCTCGCAGACGAGGCCTGGTGCCCGCCGATCTTGACGGCGTCGAGCGAGGGGCGCTCGCGGTTCGCGTGGTCGATCATGCGCACCGCGAGCCAGAGGACGCGTTGCTCGATGCGCCGGAGCGCGTCCTCGGCGAGCGCTGGCGGTGGGGGAGTCCCCAGAATCGCGGTCTCGTCCACGGCAGAGACCAGTCTATTGCCCGATCGTCACGGGCTCGCCGCGCGCGAGGGGGTCAGGCCTCGACGGTGACGAGCGTGCCGATCGGCGTCAGCGGCCAGATCTGCTTCGCCGTATCGAGCTGGAGCTCGACGCAGCCGAGGCTCTGGGGCGTCCCGTAGCTGCCGCGCGGGAACGCGTGCAGCGCGTCTCCGCCGTGGAAGTAGCTGATCCACGGGATGCCGGGATCGTGGTACGGCGTCCCGTCGGGGTTGAAGCCGGACATCGTCCCGACGGCGATGTGCGAGTAGACGGGCCACGTTCCGTTCTGCGTCGGGGCGGACGCGATGCCGGTGTTCGCGGCCCCCTTCACGGCCCAGTGGCCGTTCCGCCACAGGCGCATCGTCTCGGGAACCGTCTGCGACACCTGGACGTACGAGTAGGCCGCGGGGCGCGTCTTGCCGCTCGTGGCGTCGGCCAGCAGCGCGCTCCACGTCTCGGGCGTCGCGATGCCGTCGGGCGTCAGGCCGTGATCGTTCTGGAACTGCATCAGCGCACCCTGGTCGATCTTGTTCGGGACGCCCGGCGTCCAGAGCTTCTGCAGCGAGAGCGGAGTCTTCTTCCAGCGCCACGACCACTGGCCGGCGGGCGGCAGCACGGCGGCCGTCAGCTGGGCGTCGGCATCCCTGGCGACGGTCGCCTTCGGCGCGAACCTCAGCGGCATGTAGCCGAACTGGGCGAGCAGCTGCTCGAGTCGGGCCTGCGAGGCATCCGGCACGTGCCAGCTCAGGACGCTGCGATCGACGAGGCCCTGCTTCGTCCTCACCGTGGCCGGGCGAGGAAGCTCCACCGAGATCGTGTGGCCGAGGGCGAAGCCCGTTGTCGGCTCGAACGTCACGGTGTGGTCGTCGATCGTGCGCCACTGCCCCGGCACGTTCGGCTGTGAGCTGCGGCGTCGCGCCGGCGAGCACGGTCTCGACGGGCCGCGAGAAGCGGAGCACGAGTGCCTGCGCCGGCAGAAGCGTCTTGCCCAGGGCGGGCTGGAGGACCGCGGCGAGCGGGTGGCCGGTCGGGAACCACGTCACGCGCACGGCGCTCGACTCCGTCTCCCATGTGCGAGCGGCGCTCGATACGCGGATGCTGCCCGTCTCGGTGGAGGTCAGCGAGCGCGGCAGCGAGACGACGCGACGCGGCGACGCGAGGGTCTGCTTCGCGACCTTGTCACCCCGGCGTACGACGACCACGCGGACGGGCGTGTCGAAGCGCACCTGCACGGGGTTCCCCGTCCGTGTCTGGATCCAGTGGGTCTTCACGTGCGCGCTCGGCGTGACGACTGTGAGCTCTCTGTGTTCTTCCGATCCGACGATGTGCGCGGCCCAGCCCGGGCGCTTCGCGACGAGCGAGATGTGGAGCGTCTCGCCGGGCTGCAGCGTGCCGCGGGGCCAGACCCAGCCCTTCGCGGTCCGGCGGATCGGCACGGGCTTGCCCTGCGAATCCGTCGCGGTCACCGAGACGAGCTTCGTCCCCCAGCCGGCGACGGTGAAGCGTGCGAGGGCCTGGCGTGCGCTGACCACGCGGGATGACGGGTATGCCGTCCTCACGTAGGCGGCCGCGCCGACCGCGCCGGCGACCAGCAGCACGAGCACGCCGAGGACGACCCACGGCCACCTGCGGCGGCGCCTCGGTGGGGTCTCACTGGCGGGGGGCGCTTCGAGCGTCCCGGGCTCCACGGTCGTCGCCACTACCGGCACGTTTAGCACACCGGGCGGCTGTCCGTCGTAGCTCGCCCGGCGAACACGGTTGCCCGGGCAGGTACGGGCCTGTACCCTGGGTCATGGCTTCTCGGTTGTCGAGACGCGCGGGCGATGCAGCCTCAGCTCCTGTCGGGGCTGAGGCTTTTTTGGTTCCCGAGGAGGGTGGCGTGGGTCGAGGCCGTTCCGGGATATGCGTCACATGAGCGCCCCGGTCATCCCGGCCGCGGCGCCTGACGGCGTCCTGCGCGGCGGCTACGACACGGGCGGCTTCTACGACGAGGCGTTCGAGATCGGGCCGGACGGAGAGGTCGCGCCCGCGCGCCCACTACGCCGAGGTCGTCGCCCAGATCGCGTCGATGGACGGCAGGGACGTGCGGCGCGCCGCCGAGCTCGCGAACCGCTCGTTCCTGCACCGCGGCGTGACGTTCACGATCTACTCGGACGACGCGCCGGCCGCCGAGCGGATCCTGCCGTTCGACCCGATCCCGCGCATCCTCCCGGCCGACGGAGTGGGCCGTCGTCGAGGCCGGGCTGCGACAGCGGATCGAGGCCCTGAACCGCTTCGTGCACGACATCTACCACGACCAGGCGATCCTGCACGACGGCGTCGTGCCGCGGCGCCTCGTGGTGCTCGCACGCCACTTCCGCCGCGAGGTCGTCGGGATCGACGTGCCGGACGACCAGTACCTGCACGTGGTCGGCAGCGACCTGATCCGCGGAGACGACGGCCGCTGGATGGTGCTCGAGGACAACGCTGCGCACCCCGAGCGGCGTCTCCTACGTGCTGTCGAACCGCCAGATCATGACGCGCACGTTCCCCGACTGGTTCGCCGCACTCGGCGTGCGCTCCGTCGACTTCTACGCGGGCCGGCTGCTCGACAACCTCGTCGGGCTGTCGCCGCGGAGAGGCGTCGCGGGCGTCGGAGGCGGGCCCACCGTCGTCGTCCTGACGCCCGGCATCTACAACTCGGCCTACTTCGAGCACGCCTTCCTGGCGCAGCAGATGGGCGTCGAGCTCGTCGAGGGCCGCGATCTCTTCGTGCTCGACAACCGGGTCTACATGCGCACGACGCACGGACGCCGCCAGGTCGACGTGATCTACCGGCGGGTGGACGACGAGTTCCTCGATCCGCTCGCGTTCCACCGCGAGTCGGTGCTCGGCGTGGCCGGGCTCCTCGGCGCCGTCCGCACGGGCAACGTCACGCTCGCGAACGCGATCGGCACGGGCGTCGCCGACGACAAGGTCGTCTACCACTACGTGCCGGCGATCATCCGCTACTACCTCGGCGCAGGAGCCGATCCTCGGCAACGTCCCGACGTACCTGCCGAGCGAGCCCGACCAGCTCGAGTTCGTGCTCGACCACCTCGACTCGCTGGTCGTCAAGGCCGCCAACGAGAGCGGGGGGTACGGGATGCTGATCGGCCCGCATGCCGAGGAGCGCGACATCGCGGACTTCCGCGAGCGCATCCTCGCCCACCCGCGCGACTACATCGCGCAGCCCGTGATCCCGCTCTCGCGGCACCCGACGTTCGTTCCGGACGCGGACGGCGAGTCGGGCACGCTCGAAGGCCGCCACGTCGACCTGCGTCCCTACGCGCTGAGCGGACCCGACGGCATCACGGTGCTCCCCGGCGGGCTCTCGCGCGTCGCGCTGGTGCGCGGATCGCTCGTCGTCAACTCGAGCCAGGGCGGCGGCAGCAAGGACACCTGGGTGCTCCAGTGATCGCATGCTGAGCCGGATGGCCGAGTCGCTGTACTGGATCGGACGCTACGTCGAGCGTGCCGAGCAGACCGCGCGCATCACCGACGTCACGTTCAGCCACACGCTGACGATGGGGTCGACGACCGAGGCCGAGGCGCGCCGGGCGCGACACTGGGCTGCGCTGCTCGACATCGTCGGCGAGCGTGCGACGTTCGCCGGCGACGGCGAGTCGGTCGACGAGGACACGGTCCCGACGCACCTGCTGTTCTCGGCGCAGAACCCCAACTCGATCGTCGAGTGCATCGGCCGCTCACGTGAGAACGCGCGCACGATGCGGAACCAGATCGCGACCGAGATGTGGGAGGTGCTGAACCGCTTCCACCTCGACGTGCAGCGCCCCGGCCGGCGCCGCCGTCGCGTCGGCGAGGGCGCCGAGAGCGCGTCCCGCTTCTGCATGTCGGTCGTCGAGTTCAGCCAGCTCCTGCAGGGGATCACGGACTCGACGATGCCGCGCGAGGAGGGGTGGTACTTCCTGCAGGCCGGCAAGTTCCTCGAGCGCGCGGAGTGGACGGCACGCGTGCTGGACGTCAACTACCGCCTGCTCGTCGGCGACGATGCCGAGGGCGGCGATCGCCAGGCGCTCGCCTCGGCCGCGTCCGACGTGCAGCCGTGGGCGACCCTGCTTCGCTCGCTGTCGGCGTACGAGTCGTACCATCGCATGTCGAGCCGAGGGATCCGGCCGAGCGGTGTGATCGAGCTCCTGACGCTGTCGCCCGTGCTGCCGCGCTCGATCCGGTTCTCGGTCGCCACGGTCGATCTGGCGCTGCGCCACATCACCGAGGAGGCGCCGAGCTACAACGGCTCCGAGCCCATGCCCGGGGCCGCGTTCGAGAGCAACGCCCGCCGCGAGATCGGGCGACTGCATGCCGAGCTCGCCTACCAGCGGCTGAACGACCTGTTCGACCAGGGGCTGCATCGATCGCTGCTCGAGGTGCAGCGCCGCTGCTATCGCATCGGCGAGTACGTCGAGGACGAGTTCTTCGCCCATCAGCCGCTGACGGCTCAGATGGTGATGGCGTGAGGTACCGCCTGTGCCATCGCACGAGCTACCGCTACGAGCGTGCCGTCTTCGAGAGCTTCAACGAGGTGCGGCTGCAGCCGCTCGCCTGCGCGACCCAGACCTTGCTCGACTTCGACCTGGTGATCCAGCCTCCGGCGACCGTGATCGCGTTCCGCGACTACTACGGCAACGCGGTGCACGACTTCGGTGTCCCCTACCTGCACGAGCTGCTCGTGATCGAGGCGACCAGCGATGTCGTGACGCACGCCGGCGAGGACGAGGCGATCGGCGGTCCGCTCGACGGCGAGCCCGACCTCTCCGTCGCTGCTCGCGACGCTCCGGGACAACGAGACGCTCGGCGACGAGTTCGCCGAGTTCCTCGGCCCGAGCTCGTACATCGTGCTCGCCGACGACTCCGCGTCGCTCGCGCGCACGCTGCTCGCCGACGACCCCTCCGTGACCGCGCTCGGATTCCTCTACCGGGCGGTCGACCACGTGCGCTCGAGCCTCGAGTACCGGCTCGGGACCACGACCGTCAACAGCTCGGTGGCCGAGGTGCTCGAGGGCGGCAGCGGCGTCTGCCAGGACTTCGCGCACGTGCTGATCTCGCTCTGCCGCAACGTCGGGCTGCCCGCGCGCTACGTCAGCGGCTACCTGGGCGGCGTGGAGGAGTCCACGGCGTCGCATGCGTGGGCCGAGGCCTACGTGCCGCCGTACGGCTGGATCGGCGTCGACGCCACCCTCGGCACGCGCTGCACCGGGCGCCACGTGAAGGTCGGAATCGGGCGCGACTATGCCGACGTCGCCGTCCTGACCGGCACCTACCAGGGCGGGGGCCAGGCGACGCTCGACGTGCAGGTGACGTGCGAGACGCTCGGCGGCGTCGACGCGATGGCGCAGCTGCGGGGCGGTAGCGCGCCGATCGCGCGCCTCGTCGCGATCCAGAACCTCGGGGCGATGCGCCAGTTCCAGCGCGGCACCGTGCTGACGCAGGCGATGGGCGGGGTCACGCAGACGCTGCCCCTCGACGCGATGCCGCCGCCGCGCGCGCAGCCCTCCGCCGGTGACGGCGTGCCGACCGAGCAGCCGCGCCAGCAGCAGCAGCAGGCGGCGATCGTCGGGTGAGACTCCGGGTCGGCTGCACCTTCGAGCACGACGCCGTGGACCACACACCGGCTGTCGTCATGGTGGACCCGCACATGTCCGTGGCGGGTCAGGCGCTCGAGCAGCGTTTCACGAGCGAGCCCACGCTCGCCCTGATGCACTTCGACGATCTCTACGGCAACCGCTGTCGCAGGCTTCTCCTGCCTCCCGGCCCCTCGACCTTCGCCTACGACGCGGTCTACGCGATCTCGCCCGAGCTCGAGCCGGTCCCGGGTCCGCTCGACTCCCAGCACCGCATCGAGGCCCTCCCGGACGAGCTGCTGCACTGGCTCCTCCCCAGCCGCTACTGCGAGTCCGACGTGCTGCTGTCGACAGCCTGGGAGCTGTTCGGCGCGACACCACGGGGCGTCGAGCGCGTGCAGGCCGTCTGCGACTGGATCCACGCGAACATCGCATACGGCGTCGCGAGCATCCAGACGACGACCACGCTCGAGATCTTCGACCGCCGCGGGGGCATGTGCCGCGACTTCGCGCATCTCGGCGTGACGTTCTGCCGAGCCCTCGGGATCCCCGCTCGCTACGTGTTCGGCTACATGCCGGACATCGGGATCCCTGGCCCGTTCCCGCCGATGGACTTCCACGCCTGGTTCGAGGTATGGCTCGGCGATCGCTGGTGGACGTTCGACGCGCGCTTCAACACGCCGCGCATCGGCCGGCTCCCCATCGGAAAGGGTCGCGATGCCGCCGATGTCGCCATGATCACGACCTACGGGGCCGCTACGCTCAGAAGCATGACGGTGTGGGCTGACGAGGTCATCGAGCACGACGCCCAGTCGCGGCCGGTGCTTCCGGTCGAGGCGGGGTAGCGGATGTCGGGTGAGACGCTCGGCGACCTGATCGCGACGCTCGGCAGCATCGACGACGACGAGATCGACTGGCAGAACGTCCAGCGGACGACGGTGCTGATCCACCAGACGTTCCACTACGCCTATCCCGGTCCGGTCAGCGAGCTGCGCCAGCGACTGATGGTGGTGCCGCCCGACTACCACGACGACCAGCGGCTCGTGACCTACAAGAGCCGCGTCTCGGGCTGCAACGTCGACACCGAGCGCTCCTACGACACGTTCGGAAACGTCGTCCTCGACTTCAGCGTCGAGGAGGTCCCGCACACGGTCGAGTTCGGGACATGGGTCGTCGTCGAGCGCGAGGCGTCGGTCGGCGGCGTCGACGAGCCCGACGCGCTCGTCCCGGACACGCGCTTCGCCGAGCCCTCGCGGCTCACGCACCCTGACGACGAGCTTCGCGCCGCTGCCGAGCCGCTCCGCGCGTCGGGGGCGAGCGGGCTCGAGCTCGCGGAGAAGATCGGCCACGCGGTGCACGAGCACTTCACCTACGACTGGGGCATCACCGACGTCTCGACGACGGCGTCCGAGGCGTGGCGCGGCGCCGTCGGCGTGTGCCAGGACTACGCCCACTGCATGCTCGCGCTGTGCCGGCTATGCGGCCTGCCTGCGCGCTACGTCTCGGGCCACCTGCTCGGCGAGGGCGGAACCCACGCGTGGGTCGAGGTGCTCGTCCCGCACCCGCAGGATCGCGAGGCTCTCCGGGCCGTGGCGTTCGACCCGACGCACGATCGCCGCCCCGGGCTGCGCTACGTCACCGTCGCCGTCGGCCGCGACTACGGCGACGTACCACCGACGTCGGGCACGTTCGAGGGGCCATACGGCGGCGAGCTGACCACGCACAAGCGCGCCGCGGTGACGCGGGTCGAGTACGTGCGTCCCCGGCGCCGCCGGCGCCCGGGCCCCGTCCGGCTCAGCTGATGGAGGGAGGCGGCCCCTCCCGCGCGCCCCACATGGGCATCCGCGAGCGACTCAGGAAGAAGGCCGCGTTCGCCGCCCTGGGCATGGCCCAGCGGGCGCTGCGAACCGACACGAGCGCGGATGCCTTCCACCGCAACTTCGAGTACTTCATCGAGCGGCTGAACGAGCGCGAGACCTACTCGGTCCTCGAGGTCGGGTCGTACGGCACCCGACCGGATCCACGCCTGCGCGGCAACTTCAGCTACGTCGGCGCCGACATCCGCCCCGGCCCGAACGTGGACGTCGTCGTCGATGCCCACGAGCTCTCGCGCGAGATCTCCCAGCGGTTCGACGGGATCTACGCGATCTCCACCCTCGAACACCTCGCGATGCCATGGAAGGCCGTGCTGGAGCTCAACGCCGTCCTCGCCGACGGAGGTCTCCTGTTCCTCGCGACCCATCCGACATGGCCGCCGCACGAGCTTCCGTGGGACTTCTGGCGCTTCAACCGCGGCGCCATCGAGGTGCTGTTGAACCAGACGACCGGCTTCCGCATCCTCCGCTGCGACGAGGGCCTACTCGGCCTCGTCCTCCCGCTCGGGAGCGAGCAGTCGACGAAGACGCTCGAGCGTCAGCCCGCGTACCTGGGCATCAGCGTGGTCGCCGAGAAGATCGGCAGTCCGCGCGAGGATCTTAGCTGGCCGGTCGCCGTGTCCGAGATCCTCGACACGAGGTATCCGACCGCACGCGCTCCTCCCGAAATGAGCTCTTAGGCGACGGGCGAGCTGGTCTCGAGCCGGCTCGGCGACGGGCCCGGTGTCCGGCGCCCGAGGTGTCGGATCGCGAGCAGCCCGAGCCCCGCGGCGACGAAGCACGAGAGCGCGCCGATCCCGAGTCCGATTCGCGCCCCGGAGATCGCGGTGATCCAGCCGATCACGGGACCGCCGATCGGCGTCGAGCCGAGGAACGCCACGGCCCACAGCGCCATCACGCGGCCGCGCATCTGCGGGTCGGTCGCAAGCTGGAGCGTCGAGTTCCCCATCGCGAGGAACGTCACGCTCGCGAAGCCCACGGCGCCGAGCGCGACCAGCTCGAGCGGAAGCGTGGGCGCGAGCGCTGCGAGGCAGATCACGACGCCGAATCCGAACGCCGAGAGGACCAGCGGCCGCAGGCCCGTCCGTCCGAAGGCAGCCGTGACGAGACCTCCGGCGACGGCCCCGATGCCCATTGCCGCAGTCATCAGGCCGAACGTCTGCGAGGTGCCGTGGAACACGTGCTTGGCCGCGTAGGGAAGCGTCACCTGGAACTCGTAGGCGAGCATCCCGACGAGGCCCATCATGAGGAGCGGGATCCCGAGCTCGGGTGTCCGGGCCACGTAGCGGAAGCCGTCGCGCAGCTGGCCCTTGCGGCGCGGCGTCGGGATGCTCGGCCGGAGACCCGACAGGTTCATGCTCACCAGCGAGAACACCACCGCGACGAAGCTGACGGCATTCAGCATGAAGCACCAGCCCTCGCCGACCGTCGCGATCAGGACGCCGGCGACGGCCGGCCCGATCGCTCGGGCGGCGTTCACGAGCGTCGAGTTGAGGCTGACGGCGTTCCGGAGGTTGTCCGGCCCGACCATCTCGAGCACGAACGCCTGCCGCGCGGGGTTCTCGAAGCAGTTGTTGAGGCCGAGGACGACGGCCAGGACGCAGACGTCCACGAACGTCACCCGATGGGTCAGCGTGAGCACGCCGAGGATCAGCGCCTGCACCCCCATGAGTGCCTGGAGGCCGACCATCAGCTTGCGCTTGTCCATGCGGTCCGCGATCAGGCCGCCGTACGGACCGAGCAGCAGCGTCGGCAGCGTCTGGAGGGCGACGACGATGCCGAGGTCGGTTGCCGAGCCCGTCAGCACGAGCACCAGCCACGCCTGCGCCGTCGTCTGCATCCAGGTGCCGATCAGCGAGATCGCCTGACCGGCGAAGTAGCGCCGGTAGTTCGGGATCGAGAGCGCCGAGAAGGTGCGGTTCGTCGCCGCCTGCATGTTCACAGAGGGCGGTCCTTCAGCGTCCGCGCGAGTGCCTCGAGCACCGGCAGCGCGTCCGTCACCGTCTTCTGCTCGTCCGCCGTGAGCCCGTCGAGCGCGAGTGCCAGCGCGTCCGTGCGCTCGTGCCGGATCCGCGCGTGCAGCTCGCGGCCCTTGCTGGTGGCCACGACGTGCGCGACGCGCCGGTCGGCGAGATCCTGCTCGCGCGTGACGAGCTCGGCGGCCTCCAGCTTGCCGACGATGCGGGACAGCAGCGTGGGGTTGAGACGCTCGATGGTGGCCAGGTCGGAGAGCCGTACGCGCTCGCGGATCGTGATCGTCGCGAGCACCTCGTACTGGCTCGGCGAGAGCTCGCTGCCGGCGAGCGTCTGGCGGAGGCCGCGGCCGAGTCGCCCGATCACCGAGCGCATCCGGCTTGCGACATCATCATTCACGTTCCACAGGCTAGCATATAGTTGCCTGCCGGCAAGCATCTATTTCGGGTGAGGTGTATGGCGAGCACGAGCGCACTGCATGGACGGGTGGCCCTGCTGACCGGCGCCTCGGGTGGGATCGGCGGCGCGCTGGCGCAGGCGCTGGCGTCCGAGGGCGTCGACCTCGCGCTGGCCCACGGCCGCCACGCCAAGGAGGCCCAGGCTGCGGCCTCGCACGCCCGCGCGCTGGGACGCCGAGCGGTCGTCGTGTCGGGCGACCTCGCCGACCCGGCCGTGCCCGAGCGGCTGGTGCGTGAGACGGCGTCGGAGCTCGGCGCCTGCGACATCCTGATCGCGAACGCCGGTGTCGGCACGAGACTGGCCTGGGACGAGGTCGATCTCGACGCGTGGAACGAGGCGGTCGACGTCAACCTGCGCGCTCCGTGGCTGCTCACGCGGGCCGCGCTGCCCGGCATGCTCGATCGAGGGTTCGGGCGGATCCTGTACGTGTCGTCGGTCGCTGCGCTCACGGGCGGCGTGGTCGGCCCCCACTACGCTGCCAGCAAGGCGGGCCTGCACGGGCTGATGCACTTCATCGCCTCGCAGGTTGCCGGCAGGGGAATCACGGTCAACACCATCGCGCCGGCGCTCGTCGCGGGGACCAGGATGCTTCCCGGTGCGCCGGACGCCCTGGCAGCACGGCTGCCGGTGGGACGCCTCGGCACCGTCGACGAGGTCGCCGACCTCGCACTGGCGATGTTGCGCAACGGCTACCTGACGAACAAGACGATCGCCCTGGACGGCGGCGTCGTGCCGACGTGACGATGGCGCGGCTGAGCGGCACACGCGTGCTCGTCACCGGTGGGACCAGCGGCCTCGGGCGGGCGATGGCGCACGCGCTCGTGCAGGCGGGCGCCCGGGTGGCGCTGACCAGCCGCGATCGGGAACGAGCGCAGGCCACGGCGGCCGAGCTTCGCGGCGGAGCACTGGGGCTCGAGCTCGACGTACGCGACGCCGGCTCGGTGTCGGCGGCGGTCGACGGCGCCTTCCGGGTGCTCGGCGGCCTGGACCTCCTGGTCAACAACGCCGGGATCGGGATGCGGACCGTCAACCCGCGGTTCATGACGGAGCCGCAGCCATTCTGGGAGGTGCCGCCCGCAGCCTTTCGCGACGTGCTCGAGACCAAGGCGACCGGGACGTTCCTGGTCGCCCGCGAGGTCGTTCCGCGCATGCTGAGCGCGGGTGGGGGTCGGGTGGTCACGATCTCGATGAGCGACTCGACGATGACCCGCCGTGGCTTCATCCCGTACGGACCCTCCGGCGCCGCCGTCGAGGCACTCGCCCGGGTGATGGCCGCCGACCTGGCCGGCACGCCGGTCACGGCCAACATCCTGCTGCCCGGCGGGGCTACCGACACGGGGATGATCCCCGACGAGCTGCGAGACGAGCTGCGCGCCGGCCTGCTCGACCCGGCGATCATGGGCCCGCCGATCGTCTGGCTGGCCTCGCCGGATGCGACCGGAGTCCACGACGAGCGGATCGTCGCCCGCGACTTCGACGAGTGGCTCGAGGCGCGCGAGCGGACTTGAGGCCCTCACCGGGTGCGCATCAGCGCCTCGAGCCCGGGCAGGTGCCGCGCACACAGCTCCGGCAGCCCGGCCTGCTCGATCTCGTACACCAGCGCGGGTACGTGCTGCTCGAGCAGCCAGTCGTCGAAGGCGCCGGGACACGGGCTGTCGAGGTCACGGTGGATCGACAGCTCTGCGGCGCTCGCAAGGCGCTCCGTGACCTCGCGCGGAGCTTCGCCGCGCACGAGGATCAGCTCGAGCGGGCTGTGCAGGTCGACGACGAGCCCCGGGCGCAGGCGCTCGATGAGTGCCATCTGCGCCTGCGTCTCCGGCTCGGAGCCTGCATGCGTGCCGGGGGACGAGTAGTTCGTGCGGTGCGGCGACACCCGGAGCTCGCGCGCGATCCCCGGTGGGTACGTGCGCGATCTCGCGGGCAGCCAGGTCGATGCGGGGAAGTTGCGGTTCAGATCGACGCCGGCGGCGTTCTGCCTCGTGCCGTTCAGCAGGCCGTCCGGGTTCAGCACGGGCACCACTGCCCAGCGCGTCTCGTTCGCAGGCACGCGCTCGAGCAGCCGGCGCGCGAGCAGCGCCGTGTCACCCTCCTCGCCGTGCTGTGCCGCCGTGAGCAGGCCGGCGATCGGACCGACTCCTTCCGGCATGAACACGCGCATCGCCACGCCGTCGCGCGAGCGGCCGTACTCCTCCGCCCGCCATCCGTGCAGCTCGTTGCCCGTCACCCCGTCAGCGGACACTGACCACGTCGCCCAGCTCGACGGCGCGCCGCTCGACGAACTCGATCAGCTCGGCCTCGATCGACTCATCGATCGGCGGGCGCTCGTAGGTAGCCAGCAGCTCCTTCCAGCGCCGCGCAGACCGCGCGTCGTGGTCGAGCGAGCCGCCCTTCAGCCAGCGGTCGTTGTTCTCGGTCGACGCGACCGTGGGGCGCCAGAAGCACTCGCGGAACCGGTCGAGCGTGTGCTGGGCACCGAAGAAGTGGCCGCCGTGCCCGACCTCGCTGTGGGCGTCGAAGGCGAGGCTCGCCTCGTCGACCTCGATCGGCGTGAACTGGTGCTGGAGCAGGTCGAGGATCTCGCAGTCGGCGGCGAACTTCTCGAACGAGGTGACCAGACCGCCTTCGAGCCAGCCGGCCGACTGCCAGCACACGTTCGCGCCGGCGAGGAACGCGGCGCACAGCGTGTTGAAGGCCTCGTAGCCCGCCTGGTAGTCGACCACCTGGCTGGACGTCAGCGTCCCGCCGCCTGACCGCCACGGGAGGCTGAGCCGCCGAGCGATCTGCCCGGATGCGTAGAGGCCGAACGCCGACTCGGGCCCGCCGAACGCGGGTGAGCCGCTCTTCATGTCGACCGTCGAGAGAAACGATCCCATGACGCACGGCGTGCCGGGACGCACGAGCTGCGCCAGCGCGATGCCGGCGAGTACCTCGGCGGTCTGCTGCACGAGCGCCGCCGGCGGCGTCACCGGCGCCATCGCCCCCATCAGCAGGAACGGCGTGACGATCACGGCCTGTCCGGCCTCGGCGTACGTGACGAGGCCCTCGAGCATCCGCGAGTCGAAGCGGAGCGGCGAGTTCACGTTCACGTTCGCGAAGATCACCGGCTCCTGCTCGATCTGCTCACGGCCCCCGAAGACGATCTCGGCCATGCTGAGACAATCGTGCGCCGCCGTCTCGGAGGAGGGCTCGCCGGCCCAGACGCGATCGGTCAGGCGGATCGACGCCAGCGTCCGGACGAGATGGCGCGAGTCGAGCGGCACGTCGTTCGGCTCGAGGATGTTGCGGCCCGGCGTGTCGAGCGCGTCGGTGAGCTGCGTGAGCCGCAGCAGATCCTCGAGGTCGGCGAGCGTGCCATCCCGCCGCTCGCCGTCGACCCGTACGAACGGCGGTCCCTGCGCCGGCCCGAACACCATGTGGTCGCCGCCCACGATGACGTCGCGAGCGCGGTTCCGCGCCCGCAGCGAGAACACGCTGGGCGCGATGGCCGCCTGCGCCTTCAGGAAGTCCGGGTCGAACCGCACCGTGTCGCCGACGACCGTCTGTCCGGCGGCCTCGAACAGCTCGAGCGCCCGCGGGTGGTCGAACTGGACCCCGATCTCACGGGCGACGCGCTCCCAACCGCGGTCGATCGTCGCGAGCGCCTCCTCGGAGAGCGGCTCGTAGCGTGGCATGCGGTTCACGAACAAGACCGAGCTCCTGACGTGGCTGTCGACTGCATGATGCCGCGCCGGCACGTCCGGATGCCCGGTGGCAAGCCGACGCCCCACACCGGCAAGCGGTGCGGGGCGCGGATGCCCGGGCGGACGGGGGTTGGGTCGCGCCTAGACGGTCTGGAGCGGAGCGGTGCTCTCCGTTGCGGCTCGCGGGCGGAGGGCCTTCAGGACGGTGTCCGGATTGCGGAGCGCGCCGCCGATCGCGAGGATCCCGAAGCCGATCCCGCTCAGCAGGAGGGCGAAGCCGACGACGATGCCGAACAGCGCGAGCTGGCTGGCCATGTAGCTCGTGTTCAGCGCGGTCGTGATCGCGGTGTAGGTGACCCAGGTGTTGCGGCGGCCGTTGTCGAGCGGCAGCTTCGTCTGCGGGTCGAGCGCGGCGTACTTCGGGTCGTTGGTGCCGCCGGCTCCGTCGGTCGCCTTGAGCGGGGCCGTCGGAGTGGCCTGGAAGCGGCCCATCTGGGCGTACACCAGACCGCTCGAGGCGGCGAACGTGTGCACGCGCATGTACTCGGCGAAGCAACGTGCCGAGGCGCCCGAGTTGACGGCGCTGCCGGCGATCGAGCACGTTGGGGTCGTGATCGGCGATGGCGCGACCGTCACGCCTGCGGCCTTCATCTTCGCGACCAGCTGGCTCTGCGCCTTCAGGTCGGCGGCGACCTCGGGCTTGATGGCAGCCGGGGTCATGTCGGGCGTGCCCGCGATCTGCTCCTGGCTGAGGCTGTCCTGGACGGTGGACCGGCCGTTCACACCCATGACGATCGCTACGACGCCGAACGCGATGAGTACCACCGCAGTGACGAGGCCTCCGATCTCAAACAGCTTGCGCATCTCGCTCCATCCTTCGTGTCGGGAAGGGACCTGCGCCCCCGGACTCAGTACGTGCAGCCTCCCCTTTCCCCGCTCAGCCGCCATCGGGGCGCACGCGGCGGTTCTGTGCGGCGATCCCCCTTTCGGGTTGCGGCAATGCCGCACGACGTGCTCGACAGGTAGTTGTCCGCAGTCGGGATGCGCCGTCACACCGATGCCGGGCAACGCGAGCCGCGCGACGGTACGTGCGTGACTACAACCTCCGCTTTGCTGCGTCCCTCGCCCGAGGACGTGATCCTCAAGGACGGCTCCACGCTACGGCTGCGCGGCACGACGCCCGACGACGCCGTGGCCGTGGCCGAGTTCTTCGCAGGACTCTCGCGGGACAGCCGCTACCTGCGCTTCCACGGGACCGTGACGATCGACCGACGGGCGATCGAGCCCTTCCTGCACACGGACTGGCACGAGCGCGGGTCGCTGCTCGGCGAGCTGTCCGGGCCGGGCGGCACGGAGCGGATCGTCGCGCTGGCGACCTATGCCCGCCTTCGCGACGCCAGCGTCGCCGAGGTCGCGTTTGCCGTCGATGACAGCCTGCACGGTCGCGGCATCGGGACGCGGCTCTTGGAACGGCTCGCCGCGCATGCTGCACGCGAGGGCGTGCAGGAGTTCCTTGCCGAGGTGCTGCCGCAGAACGTCGCGATGTTGAGCGTCCTCCGCGATGCCGGCTTCGAGCAACGGCGCACGCTCGAGGGCGGGGTGATCGAGGTACGGCTGCGGATCGCCGCGACCGATGCGTCCCGTGAGCGCATGGACGCACGCGACCACGTCGGCGTCGTCGCGTCGCTACGTCCGTTCTTCGCGCCGCGGGCCCTGGTCGTGATGGGCGCGTCTGCGCGTCGGGGCACGATCGGGGGGGAGCTCTTCCGGAACATCCTCGATGCCGGATTCGACGGCGTCGCCTACCCCGTGAATCGTGCGGGCGATGCGGTCGCGGGCGTCCTCGGCCGTCGCTCGATCGACGAGATCGACGACGAGCTCGACCTTGCCGTCATCTGCCTCCCCGCGACGCACGTGCTCGACGCTGCGAGGGAGGCGCTGGAGCACGGCATTCGCGCGCTCTGCGTCATCTCTGCGGGCTTCGCCGAGACCGGCCCGGAGGGGATCGAGCGACAGCACGCGTTGCTCGCCCTCGTGCGCGCCTACGGCGCGCGTCTCATAGGACCGAACTGCCTCGGCATCTCGGCGGCTGCGTCCGGACTGAACGCCACGTTCGCGCCGCGAGCGTTCCCGCCAGGCAGGATCGGCTTCTCGTCGCAGAGCGGTGCGCTCGGCCTTGCCATCCTCGAACGCGCCGACGCCCGCGGGCTCGGTCTCTCGGCGTTCGTCTCGATCGGGAACAAGGCGGACGTCTCCTCGAACGACCTGCTCGAGTGGTGGGAGGACGATCCCGGCACCGACCTCGTGATGCTGTACCTCGAGTCGTTCGGCAACCCTCGCCGCTTCGCGCGGATTGCACGTCGCGTTGCGCGGCGCAAGCCGATCCTCGTGATGAAGAGCGGGACGACAGGGACGGGTGCGCGCGCCGCCAGCTCTCACACTGCCGCGCTCGCCGGGTCGGATGTCGCGGTCGACGCGCTCTGTCGGCAGGCCGGCGTGGTGCGGGCGCGGACGTTCGGCGAGCTCGTAGATCTCGCGGCGCTCCTCTCGTCGCAGCCGGTGCCGCAGGGGCGTCGCGTGGCCGTGGTCACCAACGCGGGCGGACTCGGAATCCTCTGCGCGGACGCCTGCGACGGGGCAGGGCTCGAGCTCCCACGGCTCTCCGAGGCCACGCGGAGTGCCCTGGCCGAGAGGCTCCCCGCCGAGGCGAGCCTCGAGAATCCCGTGGACATGCTCGGTTCTGCAACCGCCGTGAGCTACGAGTCCGTGCTGCCGCTGCTGCTCGCCGACCCGGGCATCGATGCGGTGATCGCCCTCTTCGTCCCGCCGGTCGTGGCGGGTGCGGACGAGGTCGCGGCCGCGATCTCGCGGACGGCTGCCCTCGCCGAGGGGAAGCCGGTGCTCGCCTGCGTCCTCGCGGCCGGCGGCACTCCGGCATCGCTCGCGCCCGTTCCGGGCTTCGCCTACCCCGAGACCGCCGTACGGGCGCTGGGGCGCGCCGTGGAGCGGGCCGAGTGGCTGCGGCGGCCGGTCGGCCTGTCTCCGGTGCTCCCGGGGATCGACCGCGCCGGCGCGCGGTCGCTCGTCGACGATGCGCTGTCGGCGGCTGACGAGGTCTGGCTCGATCCCGTGCGCTGCCGGGCGCTGCTCGAGGCGTACGGCATCCCGGTCGTCCCCGAGCTGCGAGCCGAGACCCCTGCCGAGGCGGCCTCCGCCGCCCGTGAGCTCGGCTTCCCGGTCGCCGTCAAGACGGCCGCGGCCGGGGTGCACAAGTCGGACACCGGAGGCGTCGTGCTCGGGCTCGCCGACGAGGATGCGGTGCATGCAGCCGCGATTCGCATCGGCGGACCGGTCGTGATCCAGCCGATGGTCAGCGCGGGCGCGGAGCTGCTCGCCGGTGTCACGCAGGATCCGATGTTCGGCCCGCTCGTCGCGTTCGGTCCCGGTGGCGTGCTGGCCGAGCTGATCGGCGAGGCGGGCTTCCGGCTCGCACCGCTCTCGGACATCGACGCGCACGAGCTCGTCGGGGCCGGCAAGGCGGGAGTGCTCGTGCGCGGCTTCCGCGGTGCCCCGCCTGCCGACGACTCGGCTCTCGCCGACTTGCTGCTGCGGCTGTCGCAGCTCGCGGACGATCTGCCCGAGGTCGCCGACCTCGATCTGAACCCGGTCAAGGCGCTGTCGAGCGGCTGTGTCGCGGTCGACTCTCGCGTTCGTCTCGCACGACCGACGGTCGTCGCGTCCAGCAAGACCTGGTGACGGCGGATTTCACGGGGCCTCGGGCGCGGGCGGGAACGGCTCGATGGCCCTTCGGGCCTGCGCGAGCCGCATGAGCGCCCGGTCACGCCACTCGACCCGCTCCTCCCAGCGGTCGAGCGGAAGCACTGCGCGCCGCTCGGAGGCGACCCGGGCCACGAGCTCCTCGGTCCACCTCGAGCGGTCGCCGCGCTCGGCCCCCATGCGCGCATACGCCGGGCCCATGCGCTGGGCGTGTGCAGCGATGCCGCCGCGCACGTTCAGGTCGGAGGTCTCGAACGGCCCGATCACGCTCCAGCGCCTGCCGAGGCCGTCGCTGACGATCCGATCGATGTCTGCGACCGATGCGACTCCGTCCCGCACGAGCGCGTACGCCTCGCGGAGCATCGCACCCTGCAGCCGGTTGAACACGAAGCCCTCGAGCTCGACGCGCACCCGCACCGGGGAGAGTCCGGCGCGCTCGAGCAGCACATGGGTCCGCTCGACGACGTCCGCGGCGGTGAAGGGCGCAGGAACGATCTCGACGACCGGCAGGAGGTAGGGGGGATTGCCGGGATGCACCACGAGGCAGCGTGCGCGGCCCGGAAGCTCGGATGCCATCGCCGACGCGGTGATCGCGGACGACGAGCTCGCGAGGATCGTCTCGGGCGGGGTCAGGGCATCGAGCTCGCCCAGGAGCCGCCGCTTCAGCTCGACGGTCTCTGGCGCGCACTCCTGGACGTATCCCGCGCCCGCGACCGCTGCGCGGAGATCGCGCTCGGCGGCAACGCGCGCGAGGATCGCGTTCGGCGGCTCGTCGAGCAGGTCGAAGGACTCGAGGTCTGAGAGCCTCGCGGCGACCTCGCGCATGGCGCGATCGAGCTGCTGCTCGTCGAGATCGTGCAGGACGACGTCGAGTCCGCCGCGGCTGAGCGCGATCGCCCAGCCGATGCCGATCGTGCCGGCACCGATGATCGCAACCCGCGAGCCCACGTGTCAGGTGACCCCGGCCGTGCTGGCCGCGTGCTTCCGGACGTACGCCCGCCACGTTGTCGCCCAGCGATCGGGGTCGTTGGCGCCCGTGTAGTCGAGCTTGTGGATCGGATGGTTGTGCGGTGCCGACTTCACCGTCTCGGGGTCGTTGTAGGCCTCGTCGCACACGTGGGCGAGCACGTCGATCCAGTAGTCGATGTCCTCCTTCGACCACAGCTCCCCGGCCTCGGGCGTGATGGGCTCGGGAACCACCCACGGCTCGTGGCTGAGCCACGGCGCGTCGATCCCGAAGTCGACCATGCGGTTCTGCACGTCCAGCACCGTCACCCCGGTCTCCTCGGTCAACGTCCCGAGGCTGTAGCGCGTCATCTCCATGCGCCGCTTGTGCACGTCGGGATGCGAGCGCGTGATGCCCCGGATCGCAAGCAGGCGGCCCTCCATGTAGTTGTTGGCGATCACCGAGATGTCCGACGCCTCGCGGATCCCGTCCGCGCCCATCGCCCGCGCCCACGCGTAGGCCTTCACGATCTGCGGCACGTTGCCGAGGAACTCGCGCACCTTGCCGAGGCTCTCCGGCCGCTGCTCGAGGACGTACCGCCCGTCCGGGTGCGTGACGATCGGGCCAGGCAGGAACGGCGCCAGCTCGGCGCTGCAGCCGTACGCGCCGACGGCAGGGCCGCCGCCGCCCTTGGGCGCCCCGAACGTCTTGTGCAGCATGAACATGCAGGCGTCGAAGCCCAGCTGCCGGGCGCGCACCTTGCTCATGACCCCGTTGAAGTTGGCGTGGTCGTAGAAGCAGAGGCCTCCGGCCGCATGGACGGTGTCGACCCACTCGACGATGTCGGGGTTGTAGATGCCCATGTCGTCGGGGTTCGGGACCATCAGCGCCGCCGTGCGGTTGGAGACCGCGGCGCGCAGCGCGTCGAGCGACGGGTAGCCGCCCTCCTCCAGCGGGAGCGTGATGACGTTGAACCCCGCGGCGGCGGCCGTGGCCGCGTTGCACGGGTGCGCCTGGATCGACGTGATCACCTCGTTGCGCTGCTCGAGCTCGCCGCGCGAGGCGTGGTAGGCGCGGGTCACGCAGGCGTGCGTGTACGCGGCGTCGGCGCCACCCCCGGCCTGGAAGACGAACTGGTCCATGCCTGACAGCTCACGCAGGATCAGGTCGAGGCCGTACACGATCTCGAGCACGCCCTGCATGGTCTCGTCGTGCTGGTACGGGTGGATCTGGGCGATCTCGGGCCGCGCGACGATCTCCTCGCCGAGCCGCGGGTTGTACTTCATCGTGCACGTGCCGAACAGGTTGATGCCCATCATCCCGAGCGTCTCCTGCGCGAGGTGCAGGTAGTGGCGCTGCACCTCGAACTCCGAGAGCTCGGGCAGCG
The DNA here is from genome assembly GCA_963717155.1 of uncultured Actinomycetes bacterium. Classification (GTDB taxonomy): domain Bacteria; phylum Actinomycetota; class Thermoleophilia; order Gaiellales; family JALYLC01. The sequence goes on along the minus strand of OY970326.1, from coordinate 2,998,269 downwards.
TCGGCTCGGACCCGCGCCGCATGCCCTCGGGTACCAGGCTCTGCGCATCTCCGACGGCATCGCGTACCCGTGTCGCGGCCTCCGGAAGCACGAAGCCGCGGCGGCCGCGACGCCCCATCTCCATCACGAGCGGCTCGTCCCAGACTGCTGCGTGGTAGCGGCGTAGCTTGCTCATGCTGCCGTCACCTCTCGGAGCGCGTCGACGAGGCGGTCGATGTCGGCCGTCGAGTGCACCTCGGTGACGCAGTAGAGGGCGCTCTGTCCGAGAGCCGGGAGACTCGTCGAGAGGTCGCCGCCGCCGAAGATGCTCCGCGCGCGGAGCTCGCGGTTGATCTCGGCGATCGTCTTGCCGGTGCCGTCGACGTTCACCACGAACTCCTTGAAGAACCCTGCCGGGAAGCTCACGCTGATTCCTGGCAGCTCGTCCAGCCGTTTCGCCGCGTAGTGGCTCTGCAGCAGGATCAACTCTCCGAGCTCGACGAATCCGCGCGGCCCCAGCAGGGCCATGTACGCGGCGTTGGCGACCGTCCAGAGGTACACCGAGTTGCCGGTCCAGTCCTTGCCGCGCTCGCGCGAGCCGTACGAGTTCTGCTCGAACAGGGTGAGGCCGAACCCGCGCTCGCCGGGCTCGATCGTGTCGAAGAGGCTGACCATCAGCGTCGGGTACTCGCGGGCATAGCGCTCGTCGTCCCGTGTCGCGATGAAGCCTCCGACGCCGCCGCCGCAGCTCATGTGCACGCCGAGCGGCTGCGTCGTGCCGACGACGATGTCGGCGCCGTAGGCGCCGGGTGGAGCGAGCACGCCGAGCGAGATCGGATCGACGCCGACGATCAGCTCGGCACCGCCGGCGTGGGCGAGCCGGGCGATCTCGGACCCCGGCTCGATCAGCCCCAGGTACGAGGGGTTCTCGACGTACACGGCGGCGGTGTCGGCGGAGAGCTTGCGCTCGAGGTCGGCATGATCGAGGAGGCCCGTCGCGGGGTCATGATCGACGAGGACGACGTCGATGTGGCGGGCCATCTCACGCGGCTCGCAGTAGGTGCGGATGACGGCGAGGCGCTCGGGATCCATCCACGCGGGCACGAGCACCTCGCGGCGACCGGTGATGCGCGAGGCCATGCGGATCGCGTGTCCCGCCGCGCAGCCGAAGCTGTAGACCGGCATGCCGACGAAGTCCATGTCGATCAGCTCGGCGAGCTGGCTCGCGAACTCGAACCAGGTCTGGTTCCTCCCGTGATCGGACGAGGGAGTGCCCCAGATCGACGTGACGAACTCGGTGCGCGCGACCAGCTCGTCGCAGATCGCGGGCACGTGGTGCTGCCAGCAGCCGCCGCCGAGGAAGCTCAGCGTCTCCTCGCAGGTGACGTTCTTGCGCAGGGAGTCGAGCAGGTGCCGGCGCAGCTCGACCTCCGAGACCAGCGCGGGCGGCAGGTTCAGCTCGCCGCGCAGGCGATGGCTCTCGGGAATCTGCTCGAACAGCTCCTCGACGCTGCTCGCACCGGTCGCCTCGAGCAACTCCTGCTTGAGCGCCGGCGCGGAGCTCGCCATGTAGGGGTGCGCGGAGGGTGGCATCCGGATCTCCTGACTCGAACCGTTAGCTTGCGACCTTGTACAGCGCGCTCATCGAGGGCGCGTAGCGGACGCGCCGGTACCCCGCGAGCATTCCGTCGACCTCACTATCGCCGGTGTCGACGCGCAGCCACGGCGGATCGAGCGCCTGCAGCTTGTCGAGTCCCGCGACGATCACGATCGCCGTCGTCCCGGCGCGCCGGATGACCTCGGCGCTGATCTGCTGGTTGCCGCGGCCGAAGAGCACGCCCTGTCCTCCGACGATGCCCACCACGATCGTCGCGGCCTGGCCGTCGGCGACGTCGAGCAGCTCCTGCTCGCTCGCATCTCGCACGATCAGCGCAGCATCCTCGATGACGTCGATGCCGAGAAGCGTCCCGTGCATGCCGAGGTGCTGCAGGACGCGCTGCGTCGTCGTCCCCGGGCCGACGATGTACAGGCCGCCGCGCCGGATCTCGTCCGCGAGCTCCTCGCACACGGCCTCGACGGCGGCGTCGCTGCCCGGTGATGCGCTCTTCGCCGAGAGCACTCGCGTGCGCTCGGACGGCACGCGCAGGAAGCCGTAGAGCTCGCCCGAGATGCGGTCGTCGCGCAACGCGTCCTCGTCCAGGTCGACGACCTCGCCGTCGCGCAGCGCGGCCGCGGAGGGCCGGCTCAGGTAGTGCGCCGCGGCATCCGCCGCCGCCTCCGGGCTCGCCGCGAAGACGCCCGAGCGCATCTTCACTCCCGCGGGAATCCCGAGCACGGGGACGTCGGCACCGACCGCCGCGAGGATGTCGCGCGCCGTTCCGTCGCCGCCCGCGAACAGCAGGAGGTCGATTCCGCGATCCGCCATCGCGCGGGCGGCGTCCTGCGTGTCCTGGCCGGTCGTCGTGGCGCGCGCGGTTCCGACCACGTCGACCTCGAAGCCGTGCGCGGTGGCCAGATCTGCTCCCATTCCGGCCGCCGCGGCGGTCACGTGGAGCCGTGCCTGCTCGGACTCGAGGCGTGCGAGCGCCCGGTCCGCGCGCGCGGGCGCTTGCGGACTCGCACCGAGCTCGAGCGCGCGCCGCTGGATGTCTGCCCCGTCGGTGCCCTTCAACCCCACACGCCCACCGAGCCCGGCGAGCGGGTTGACGATCAACCCGAGCCGTCGGCGAGGCATGTCAGAGGTGGCCATCGGTCAGTTCTCGCGGCGCAGCTCGTCGGCGACCTGATCGGTCGCCGCACGCGCGACCTCGATGATCGTATCGATCTCGCGCTCCGTGATCACGAGTGGCGGCGAGAAGCCGATCGTGTCTGCGGCCGGAAGCGCCCGCGTGATCACGCCGCGCTCGAGGCAGGCGCGGGTGATGCGCGCGCCGACGCGGAGGTTCGGGTCGAAGGCGCGTGCCGGATCGCGCGACTCGACGAACTCGACGGCTGCCATCAGTCCGAGGCCGCGCACCTCGCCGACGATCGGGTGGTCGTCGAACGCGTCGCGCAGGCGCGCAAGGAAGTAGGCGCCCCGTCGTGCCGACTGCTCGACGAGCCCCTCGTTCTCGATCAGGTCGAGGTTGGCCATGGCAGCGGCTGCCGCGATCGGGTGGGATGTGTAGGTGTACCCGTGACCGAACGCCGCGCCGGCGCTTCCCTCGACGAGCACGCGCCAGACGGGCTCCGACACGAGGCAGCCGGACAGCGGGACGTACGCAGACGTCAGGCCCTTGGCGATCGTGATGAGGTCCGGCTCGATCTCGAGCGCCTGGGTCCCGAACCAGTGGCCGAGCCGCCCGAAGCCGGTCACGACCTCGTCGGCGATCAGCAGGACGTCGTAGCGGCGCAGCACCTTCTGGATCGCTGGGAAGTAGCCGGCCGGCGGGACGACGACGCCCCCGGCGGCCATCACTGGCTCCGCGATGAACGCGGCGACGGTGTCGGGGCCCTCCGCGAGGATCATCGTCTCGAGGTCGTCGCACAGCTTCTCTACGAACTCCGCGTCGGTCGCGCCCGGCTCGGCCTCCCACAGGCGATGGGGCGCCGTCGTATGGCGGATCATCGGAAGGGGCAGGTCGAAGCTCCCGTGCATGCTCGACAGACCCGTGAGGCTGGCAGACGCGATCGTGACGCCGTGGTATCCACGGTCGCGCGCGATGATCTTCTTCTTGGCAGTGCGGCCGAGTGCGTTGTTGTAGAACCACACGAGCTTGACCTGCGTGTCGTTCGCATCGGACCCGCTGCTGCCGAAGAAGACCTTCGACATCGGCACTGGCGCGCGCGCGAGCAGCCGCTCGGCGAGCAGCGCGGGGACGTCCGTCGCCATCGACGAGAACGAGTGGTAGTAGGACAGGCGCAGGGCCTGCGCGTGCAGGGCGTCGGCGATCTCCCGTCTCCCGTAGCCGGCGTTCACGCACCAGAGGCCCGCCATCGCGTCGATGTACTCGCGCCCCTGCAGGTCGCGAACCGTTGAGCCCGACCCACTCACCATCATCAGCGGCCCGGTGGACTCGTGCTGGCCGAGCACCGTGAACGGGTGGAAGACGTGCTCGCGGTCGGTGTCGAGGATCGTTGTTCGCATTGCGGTCACTTGCGCGTTCTGCGAACCTTCGCATATTCGGGGCGGCGCGTCCACCGGCGGCGGGCTGATTCGGCACGGAGTCGGCACAGTCTGGTGGTTCGGGTGCTGGTAGTCTCGAACGTATGTTCGCTGCGGTGGATGGGGTGGTTGATGAGGCGCTCGAGCGTGAGCGTGAGGCGTGCCGCTGCGAGATCCGTTCGCTCTGCGCGCAGGACGCGCGGATCAAGCAGCGGCTGACGGAGCTCGTGCGTGCGGCGGACGATCGCGGTGACTGGCAGGCGGCCGGGTGCTCGTCGAGCGCGCAGTGGTTCGCGCAGCTCTCGAGCAGCGATCACCGAAGCGCGGTGCGGATCACGCAGACGAGCAGCGCGTTGCGGAGCTTGCCGGCGCTCGACCACGCGCTGAGCACGGGCGCGTTGTCGCTCGATCAGGTCGCGGCCGCCGCCGAGTTCGCGACACCGGAGAGTGACGCTGAGCTTGCGCGTGTTGCGGTCGGTAAGCCGCCGAGCGTGATCGCGCTGGCCGCGCGTACGCTCGCGCCGCCGAGGGTCGAGGACGACGAGGCGTTGTATGCGCGCCGCGCGTTGAGTATGAGTTGGACGCGGGGGCGGCGCGAGCTGTGTCTGAGCGGCCGGCTGCCGCTCGAGCAGGGCGCCGTGTTCGAGCAGGCGATCTGGGACATCGCGAAGGCCGCAGCGCGCGGTCGACAAGCAGGCCGGTAGCGTCATCGAGTGGCAGCAGTCGGCCGCCGACGCGCTCGTGACACTCGCCCAACACGGCGGCGGCGGCGCGATCAAGCGCAGTCCGACGACGCTGATCGTCCACCTCAGCGACGACGCGCCGCCGATGCTCGAAGGCGCCGGGCCGCTCAGCCCCGAGACCGCCGAGCGGCTCACCTGCGACGCGCGGCGCCTCACGATCAAGCGCAACGGGCGGGATCTGGTGCACTCGCGCGTCGGGCGCTGCGCGTCCTACGCCCAGATGCGCGCGCTGCACAAACGCTCGGACCATTGTCAGTACCCGGGCTGCACCGCCACGCGCGAGCTGGAGGCCCACCACCTCGTCGCAGCCGAGGACGGCGGGCGGACCGAGCTCGCGAACCTGATCCTGCTCTGTCCGAGACACCACAAGCTGCTGCATGATCGGCACATCCGCACCAGCGGCAGCGGCGACGCGCCCGTGTTCACGGACGCGGCCGGACGCCCGATCGCCACCAACCAACCACATGCACCACCCCGTCAGTAGCGGGCCTCGACCAGCGACACGTACAGGCCATCGGGGTCGACGAGGTAGGCGTACTTCCACTCGCCCGTCCCGACGTCGACGGTCTGGGGCGCGCTCCTGAGCTCGACTCCCTGCGCGAGCAGCCGATCGCAGGCGAGCTCGAGGTTCGACACGCCGACGGCGAACTCCATCGGGCCGAGATGGCCCCACTCGCCGCGACAGTCGGGGCCGGGCGGAGTCAGCACGCAGGGCTCGATCCCGCCTCCCTGCGACGACATCATCATCACCATGTGCTGCTCGGGAAGCTCGCGGTCGTACCACGGCGCCATCGGATCGAAGAAGTCGGTCGACTCGAACAGCATCTCGTCGAAGCCGAGACGCCGGTAGAAGGCGAGGCTCGCAGCGAGATCCGCCGTGCCGAACGCGACGTGGTTCACGCCCTCGGCGCGCGCCTCGCCGGGGAGGGCCTTCCACAGGCCCGTCCACTCGATCATCTCGATCTTTCCGCCCCACGGGTCGTGCACGTAGGAGATGTCGAGCGACACGTCGTACGGCACCACCGCGCCGGAGAGAGGCGCCATCAGTGTGCCGCCGCCCGGCAGCGCGGCGAGGCGCTCGTGCACGGCATCGAGGTCGCGCACGTGCAGGCAGACCTCGCAGACACCCAGCTCGCCCCAGGCCGTTCCCTCGGGGATCGGCGCCGGCCCATCGCCATCGAGCACCTGCACGAGCTTGATGCGCGCCGGCCCCACCGGTGTCGCTCCCGGATTCGAGAGCATCGCGACGCGAGCGCGGCGCGGCTGCCCGCCGGTGAACGCCTCCGTTCCCGGCACGGCGCCGGAGTAGTCGAACAGCACGTCGCTGAAGCCGACGCGCCCGTAGAAGTCGAGCGCGACGTCCATGTCGCCGACTCCGACCCCGATGTGATCGACGCCCTTGAACATCACGCCGCCTCGACCGTCTGGGGGAGCAGCGACTCCTCGATCAGGACCTGCCTGATCGCCCGCAGGCTCGCGGGATCTGACACGGGCAGTCGCGGCCTGCGCACCTCGCCGCCCGGCTGGCCGAGCATCTTCATGATCGCCTTGAGCTGGCTCTGGTAGGCGCCGTACTGGCCTCCCCAGCCGCCGGGCAGCCAGAGCTTCGGGAACAGCCGGTCGGTGCGCACCGCGTGCGCCCGGCAGAACTCGTGGTCACCGCGCCAGTAGGCCTCCCAGAACTCCGCGTCGGGAGCCCCGAACAGCGTCCCGCCGCCGATGAACCCGTCGCCGCCGTGGGCAAGCAGCTGCTCGAACCCCTCGCTCGACATGAACGGGCCGAAGACGCGGATCCGGTCGACCACGGTCCTCACCGTCTCGTAGAACTGCTGCGCGTTCGGCGTGCTGTCCTTGATCCCGGCCACGTTCTCGATGTCCGCGATCCGGCTGGCGAGGGACGGATCGATCTCGACGCTGCAGCCGTGCGGCCAGTTGTAGACGAGGATCGGCCCGTCGATGCCGTCGGAGATGTCGGAGAAGTACGCGACGGTCTCGTCGGGGAACGTCTTGCTGTACGGCGGCGGGGTCGAGCTGATGCCCGAGGCGCCGGTCGCGAGCGCATGACGGGCGAGCTCGATCGCCTCGCGCGCGGTGTAGGACGTGCATCCCGCGACGACGGGGACGCGGCCCGCGGCCTGGTCGACGGCGGTCTCGACGACCTGCCGACGCTCCTCCGGGGTCTGCGAGAACCACTCTCCGGTCGTGCCGTTGACCAGCAGGCCATGGACGCCCTCGCCGATGTAGAACTCCAGGAGGGCGCGGAAGGAGTCGAGATCGAGGCTCTGATCGGCGTGGAACGGCGTGGGACAGGCGGGCCAGTACCCGTGCCAGGAGACGTCGTTGCGATCCATTGCATGCCCCTCAGGTGTAGGTGTGTATGCGGTCGACATCGAACGCGGGCGGCAGCGGACGGGGATCCCGCGAGGCCATGTGCTCGGCGAGCAGCCGCGCCATGAGCGGGCCGAGCGTGAACCCGGTCGTCGCGATCAACGCGTGGTATCCGGGCAGCCTCGCAGTCTCCCCGACGATCGGAGAGAGGTCGTCGGTGAACGCCATCACGCCCGACCAGGTGCGCACGACCTTGACGTCGGCGAGACTCGGCATCACTCGCACGGCCACGGCCGTGTTGCCGGCGGCGCTCTCCCACAGCGTCGAGTAGCGGGCCGGAGCCGGCTCTGGCCGTGCGGGCCAGCCGCCCCCGATGATGAAGGTGTTGTTGGTCGACTGCTTCAGCGTGAGGCGACGGCCGATGTGCTGCACCATCGGCTCCAGCACCTTCGCGCGGGGCTCGGTCACGTTCAGGTGCAGGCCGTCGGCGCGGATCGGGAAGCGCAGCCCGCTGAGCTCGGCGATGTCGTTCGCCCATGCCCCCGCGGCGTTCACGATGCGATGCGCGGCGATGTGCCCCCGGGTCGTCGTGACGGTGAAGCGATGCGCACCTCCGTTCGGGTGCGCCTCGACAGCCGTCACGCCCGCGTGGGTCCGCACGACCGCGCCCCGCTCGCCGGCACGGAGCGCGTACAGGGGGGCTGCCAGGAGCGGGTTCGCGTGTCCCTCCTTCGGGCACCACACGGCTCCGGCGAGGTCGTCCGCCAGGTACGGGGCGAACGCGCGCAGCTCGGGCCCGAGGAGAAGGTGCGTCTCGAGCCCGGCCTCCTGCTCGATCTTCTGCTTGTCGATCAGGATCTGCAGCTCGACCGGCGTCTCCGCGACCATCAGGCCGCCGTTGATGTGCACGTCCAGCGCAGCGTCGAGCTCGGACTCGAGCGTCGACCACATCGCCGCGGCCTCTGCGTGCAGCTTCACCTCGGCGAACAGCCGGTCGCGCACGTTGTCCGTCTCCCATGCGGTCAGCTGGTGGAGGGCGATCTGGAAGTGGAAGCTGCCCGCATTCGTGCCGGAGGCCTCGCGGTTCAGGTCGCCGCGCTCGACGAGCGCGACCTCGACGCCCTCCGTGGCGAGGTAGTACGCGAGCGCCGCGCCGGCGAGTCCCCCTCCGATCACGAGGACGTCCGTACTGGCCGGCAGCGGCTGCGTCAGCGTGTCGTTCGTCGGCCAGTTATTCATTCGTGAAGAGGCCGCCGTCCTCGACCGCCTCGGCGAGCGCGCCGATCGGCACGGGCCGGACGGGGAACCGCGGTGTGGAGAACGAGACCGACGGTAGCGGACGACCGTGGCGCCGGGCGATCATCGCGGCGATCTCGCGCTGGCAGTTACGCCCCTGGCACATGCCCATGCCGGCCCGCGTCAGCCCCTTCACCACGTTCAGGTCGGCGCTCGCCTCGACGGCGCGGTCGAGCTGCGCGCGCGTGACCTCCTCGCACCGGCAGACCACGGTCTCGTCGGTCGCGAGCTCGTAGATGCCTGGCCCGATCGAATGGAGGCCTCGAAGCGCCTCGCCGAACGCCTGCTTCCGGCGCAGGACGTCACGGATAGGCAGTGCGCGCGTCGCCACGTCGTCGACCGAGAGCTTGCCGAGATCGAGCGCGATGCCGAGTGCGGCGATGCGCCCCTCGGCGACCGCGACGTGCGAGCCGGCGACACCCGTCCCGTCTCCCGCGGCCGAGATACCGGGAGCTGTGGTTCGCATCCACTCGTCGCGTACGACGATCGGGCCGCCGGCGTTCTCGTCGTACCCGAACTCGCAGCCGGCGAGCCGCAGGAGCTCGACCGACGGGAAGAACCCGTAGCCGACGCACAGGACATCCGCGGGGACGCGCTCCTCGCTTCCGGGAACGACCCGCCAGTCGGCGTCGACGGCGGCGTGGACCACGGCCTCGACGCGGTCGCGACCCTCCGCGCGAACGACGATGCGCCGGTACCGCAGCGGCGTGCGCGCACGCAGCAGCGCCGAGCGGTAGCCGGCGGCATCGCGCAGCAGCTCCGTGTTGCCGCGCGCGGCCGCCGCCAGGCGCAGCAGGGCGCGCGGCCCGGGGGCGGGCCCGGCCTCGAGCACGAGGACGACGTTCGCTCCGTAGTGGCGGAGCTGCGCCGGGAACGCGATCGCGAGCGGGCCGCTACCGGCGAACACGATCTGGCCGCCCGGCACGATGCGCTGCGTCTTGACGAGCGCCTGCGCGCCGCCGGCCGTGATCACGCCGGGAAGCGTCCAGCCGGGGAAGACCACGGGCCGGTCGTGCGCCCCTGGCGCCAGCAGGATGCGACGCGCGCCGACCGGACGCGCGCGCTCGCCGTCCTCGACGAGCATGGCCACGTCACCGACGATCGAGACGGCGCTCGTGCGCGGCAGGAGACGCGCGCCGCTCCGCTCGGCCGCCTCGATCAGCTCACGGCCTCGGCGGTAGTCGCGTCCCAGGGCGGCAGCGTCGCACACCCGGAACCCGCTGGCGAACTGCTTGTAGATCTGCCCGCCGAACGTGGGGCGCTCATCGACGATGCCGACCTCCAACCCGGCATCGGCCGCCAGGGCACCGGCGGCGAGCCCTGCGGGCCCGCCGCCGATGACGAGGAGGTCGTATTCCGTCACAGACTACGCATCAGCACTTGGGCATCGGCGGGATCGTCGTGCCCTCGGTGCTCTTGTAGATCGAGGCCATCTGGCCGCTGTTCTGGACCTTGCAGAGGAACTTGTTCAGGTAGCCACGCAGGGCGCCGTTGCCCTTCTGGACCGCCCACGAGCCGTACTGCACGTTCAGCGGCTTCTTGAATGCCGCTTCCTTGAGCTTGCCAGGGTTCGACTTGCTGAACTGCGCGAGCAGGTAGTTCTCGATCACGGCCGCGTTCGCGCGACCGGTCGCGACCTGCAGGAGCGCCGTCGTGTCGTCCGGGAACGGCGAGAGCTTCGCCTTCGGGAACACCGTCTGTACCAGGGTCGCGTCGGTGGAGCCCGCGAGTGCGGTGATCGTCTTGCTCGGGTCGTTCCAGGCCGGGTACGTCGCGGGCGTCGTGTCGTTCACCGGCACGGCGAGGATCAGCGCGTACGGCACGTACGAGCGCGTGAAGTCGATCGCCTTCTTGCGCTCGGGCGTCGGGGACAGACCGACCGAGACCATGTCGAACTTCTTCGCGACGAGGCCCGGGATCAGGCCGTTGAAGCCGAGGTTCTGGATCTTCAGCTTGACGCCCATCGCCTTCGCGAGCGCGGTCACGAGCTCGACGTCGTAGCCCGCCGGCTTGCCGTTCTTCAGGTACATCTCGGGCTTGAACTGCAGCGTCATGCCGACGGTCAGCGTGCCCGGGTTGATCAGGTTCAGGTCCGGTGCGGCCTTCGAGCTGGCGGAGGCTCCACCCGTGACGGCCGCCAGCATCGCAAGCGAGGCGGCGGCAGCGACGAAGACCCGTCGCGTCCACTTCTGTGTGTGCTTCACTCGATTCTCTCCTCTGTCGTGCCTTTGCGTCTCGCCGCCGGCGGCGGCGAGTCAGTGCTGGCCCTGCGCGTCTCCCTCGGCTAGCTCACTGTTGAGACGCCCTCCACACGCTGGATGACGGCGGCGATCCTCCTTTGACGTCTGCGTGCGAAGAAGCCCGCGACTCCTCCCTTGGGAGGAACCGTGAGCAACTGCTCGAGCGACCGGAAGAAGAAATCGATGATGAACGCCGCGATCACGTACGTCGCGCCGGCCGCCGTGTAGAGCACGAACGGCTGGAAGTACTCCTGCTCGAGGTTGTTCGTGAGGAACGCGATCTCGGCGGCCCCGATGATCACGAACGTCGACGTGTCCTTGATCATCCCGATGAACATGCTCCCCAGGTTGGGGATCGCGATCTTCGTGGCCTGTGGCAGCACGATCCTGACGAACACCCAGATCGGCCGCATGCCGAGTGCCAGACCCGCCTCGCGCTGGCCGCGGTGGATCGACAGCAGCGCGGCGCGGTAGATCTCCGAGATGAAGGCGCTGTACAGCAACGTCAGGGCGATCACGCCGGCCTGGAAGACCGAGAAGTTGAATCCGAAGACCTCGGACAGTCCGAAGTACACCCAGATCACCGTGACGAGCGCCGGGAGGCCGCGGAAGACGTTGACGTAGATCGCGGCAAGCCATGAGAGCGGTGGCCTGTTCATCCGTGCGAGCGCGAGCAGGAGCCCGATCACGACCGACAACACGAACGCGGCCAGAGCCAGCTCCAGCGCGACCTTGAGCCCGTCGAGGAACACGGACTTGTGCGACCAGATCAGGTACCAGTTGTACGCGAAGACCGGAGTCACAGCACGGCCTCGATGAACTGGCGCGTGCGAGGGTTCGCGGTCGCGTCGAGGAATCCGCGCGGGCCGGAGTCGGCGATCAGGCCCTGGTCCATGAAGACGTTGAAGTCGCCGATCTCGCGCGCGAAGTTCATCTCGTGGGTGACGACCACCATCGTCATGCCCGACTCGGCGACGCTTCGCATGGTCGCGAGCACCTCGCCCACGAGCTCGGGGTCGAGCGCCGATGTCGGCTCGTCGAACAGCATGACCTTCGGATCGAGGCTCAGCGCCCGCGCGATCGCGACGCGCTGCTGCTGTCCTCCCGAGAGCTCGGCGGGGTAGCGCGCCGCCCACTGGAGCAGGCCTACCTGCCGCAGGCCGGCCGCCGCGCGGTCCTCGGCCTCCGCCCGCCGCAGGCTCTTCGTCGAGCGGAGCGGGAGCGCGACGTTATCGAGCGCGGTCAGGTGCGGGAAGAGGTTGAACTGCTGGAAGACCATGCCGACCTGGCGGCGCAGCTCAACTGGGCTTCCGCGCTTCTCGCCACGCGCGATGGGGCCCGGTCCGTACTCCACGCCGAGGACCCGCACGGAGCCCTCGCTCGGCTGCTCGAGCAGATTGATCGTGCGCAGGACCGTCGACTTCCCCGACCCGGAGGGGCCGAAGATGACGACGTGCTCGCCTGCGCGCACGGAGAGATCGACCCCGTGCAGCACCTCGACCAGCCCGAACGACTTCTTGATGCCCTGCAGCTGCACGACCGGGCCGCTGTGCCCGACGTCAGCGCCCGCGAGGGTCGGCTCGGAGGTCATCTCCACCATCTCAACTGCAGCCTCGACGTGTTCGCATAGTGGCTGAGTGTGCGGATACTGGACGAGCCGCCAGTGCGTGTCAAGACGCTCATGTCAGCCAACCGCCGTCGGCGACGAGCACGTGGCCGGTGATGTACGACGCCGCATCCGAGCTGAGGAACGCGACGGCTGCGGCGATCTCGTCCGGACGTCCGAGCCGCCCCATCGGGACACGCTGGGCCGCGAGCGTCTCGAGCTCGTCCGGGGTTGCGAGCCCGCGCATCAGGTCGGTCTCGATCGTCCCCGGCGCGATCGCGTTGACCCGTACTCCCGATGCCGCGACCTCCCGGGCTGCGGCCTGGGTGAGCATCCGGACCGTCGCCTTCGACGCGTCGTAGACGACCATCGGTCCCGTCGAGGCGGTGAACGACGACGTCGAGCAGAGGTTCACGACGTTCCCTCGACGCCGCGGCACCATCGCCCGCAGCGCGGCCTGCATCGCGAAGAAGAGCCCCCGCACGTTGATTGCCATGAGGCGGTCGTAGGCGTCCGGCTCGACCTCGGCGATCGGCGAGCGGAAGGCGATGCCGGCGTTGTTGACCAGGGTATGAAGCGGCGTCTCGGCATCGATACGCGCGATGACGTCGCGCACCGTCTCGACGTCGGTCACGTCGAGTGCCACCGCGCGGGCGTCGCACCCGTCGAGGCGGAGCGCCTCGGCCTGCGCCGTAGCCTCGGGCCCATCGAGATCGGCGAGCACGACTGAGTCGCCGCGCACCGCGAGGGCGCGTGCGATCGCGAGCCCGATCCCGCGGGCGGCGCCGGTGACGAGGGAGGCCTCAGCGGACATAGCTCGCGCCGTTGACGTCGAGGGTCGCGCCACTCAGATGACGACAGCTGCCGGTGGCGAGGAACGCGACGAGCCCGGCGACCTCCTCGGGCGGGACCATGTCGCCCATCGCCAGCGCCGCATTCACGGCGTCGATGCCCCCGCGCGCCTCGGCCGAGACCGCCGACATCGCCGTCTTCACGATCCCGGGCGCGATGACGTAGGCGAGCACGCCGTCCCGCGCGAAGTTGCGCGCGATCGTCTGCGTGAGGTTGCGGATGGCCGCCTTCGATGCCGCATACGCCGGTACCTGGGGTATCGCCGAGCCCGCCTCCGCCGCCCAGCTCGAGATCGTGATCAGTGTTCCGCCGCCGGCCTCCTGGAAGTGCTGCACGGCCGCGCGGGCGAGGCTCGCGGGCTCGATCACGTTCACGCGCATCGTGTCGGCCCAGCCCTCGTCCCACTGCTCGTCGGTGCCGTCGAACGGCGTGCGTGCCAGCATCGCCGCGTTCACGACGACGACGTCGACCCGTCCCTTCCAGGCAACGGCCTCGCGCCACAGCGCTCTCGACGATCCGGGCTCGGAGAGCTCGGCCTGCAACAGCAGCCGGCGCTCTTCCGGGATCTCGGCAACGGCGGCCTCGACTCCCGCCCGGTCGGATCGGTAGTGCGCGATCAGGTCGGCTCCGGCGGCTCCGAGGACGCGCGCCGTCACCGATCCGATGCCGCCCGACGCACCGGTCAGCAGCACCGTCCTCCCGCGCAGATCGGTCACGCCAGGCCGCCGTCGACCGGCACCATGTGCCCTGTCACACCCGACGAGAGGTCGCTCGCGAGGAACAGCGCCACCCGGGCGACCTCGTCGACGGTCGCCATCCGGCCGAGCGCGGTCATCTCGGCCGCTGCCTCGAGCGCCTTCGGCACGGGAGTTCCGAGCTCCCGCTCGCGGCGCGCCATGCGTGCGAGCAGCGCCTCGGTCGCGATCGGGCCCGGCGCGATCGCGTTGACCCGGATTCCCCGCCTCCCGAGCTCGAGCGCAGCCGATCGGACGATGCCGAGCACCGCGTGCTTGCTCGCCGCGTAGGCGGGGATGTTCGCGTCTCCGCGCCACGAGTTGAGCGAGGCGACCGCGACCACGGCGGCACCGTCTCGCAGGTGCCCGATCGCGTGGGCGAACGTCGACGCCACGCCGAACACGTTCACGCCGAGAACGTCGGTCCACTCCTGGGGGTCGAATCCCGTGAGACCGCGCCACGGCGGCACGATGCCGGCCGCGAGCACCAGCACGTCGATCTCGCCAGTGGATCTCATCGCCGCTGCGACCGATGCGTCGTCGCGGACGTCCGCCTCGACCGACGTCCAGCCGTCGGGAAGCTCGGCGGCCTGAGGCGAGCGCACGTCGACCACGGTTCCGCGCGCGCCGGCTTCCGCGAGCGTTCGGACGATCGCGAGGCCGATCCCGCTCGCACCACCCGTGACGACGGCGGCCTTGCCGGTCAGCGGCTGCCAGTTCATGTGACCCCGTTCAGGGTCGCGTGCTGCTCTGCGAGGTCGCCGTCCCACGCGAGGTCGACGATGACCTCGGAGACGCCCGCCGCAGCGAGTGCCGGCAGGTGGCGCGCGACGTCGCCGGCTCTGCCGGTCGAGTCGACGATGCGCAGCACCACCTCGAACGTCGCCGGATCGCGGCCCGCGGCGGTCGCAGCCTCTCGCATGCGTGCGATGGCGGACGCTAGGTCGTCCGGTGCGAGCTCGAGCAGCGACTGCTGGGCGAGCCAGCCGTCGGCGATCCGGCCGGCGCGCGTCAGCGCGGCGCGGGAATGTCCGCCCATCAGCACGGGGATCCGGTGCGACGGCGAGGGAAGGCAGAGCACGCCGGAAGGCAGCATGTAGCGCTCGGACTCGTGGGCGGCGGGCCGTCCTGTCCAGCAGTCGCGCGCGATCGCGATCCACTCCTCGAGGCGCGGGCCCCGGTCCGCGAATGGCACGTCGAGCGCGTCGAACTCCTCCTGCAGCCAGCCGGCGCCCACGCCGAGCCGCAGCCGACCCCCGCTGGCGACGTCGATCGACGCGGCCTGCTTCGCGAACACGACCGGCTGGCGCAGCGGCAGCACGAGGACCGCAGTCCCCAGCGTCGCCCGCTCGGTCGCCGCCGCTGCGAGCGCGAGGGCGATGAGCGCGTCGAAGTACGGCGTGTCGGTGGGCCACGTCGCGCGGCCGTCCTCGGCGAACGGGTAGCGCGAGTCGATCGAGCCGGGGAGGACGATGTGGTCGCTGACCCAGAGTGACGCGAATCCCGCGTCCTCGAGCCGGCGGGCCATTGCCGGGATGCCGAGCGTCAGCGGCAACGGGCCGCTGTTCGGCAGCTTGGCTCCGATGCGGAGATCGCTCAACGTCGAGTACTCAACCACACCGATGCCGTGTGCGTCAAGCGGTCATACTGGCGCTTCGCGCACTTTTCGTGTACACACTGTGCTCCGCGCGGCAACGGGTCGCCGAGCCCGTTGTCTATCGTCCGACAGGAGAGCGTTGGTACGCATTGTGAAGCTCGCGATCACCGAGGGCGGAGCCGAGCGCGACACCGATTTCGTGCAGTCGCTGCAGCGTGGCCTGGCGGTGATCCGCGCCTTCGACGCCGACGACCCGGCGCTCACGCTGAGCGACGTGGCAAAGGCGACCGGTCTCGCGCCGGCGACCGCGCGGCGGTTCGTGTTGACGTTGGTGGAGTTGGGGTACATGCGGGCTGAGGGTCGGTTGTTCCGGTTGAGTCCGCGGGTGTTGGAGCTGGGTCGGCCGTATCTGTCGAGCTTGACGTTGCCGGAGATCGCGTTGCCGCATCTGCGTGATTTCGTGGCGGATGTGCGGGAGTCGTCGTCGTTGGCGATCCTGGATGGGAGCGACATCGTGTACGTGGCGCATGTCGCGGCGAAGCGGATCATGTCGGTGTCGGTGAGCGTGGGGACGCGTGATCCGGCGTTCGCGACGTCGCTCGGACGGGTGTTGCTTGCCGGTCAGAGCGATGCGTCATACGCGGCATTGCAGCTGGAGCCGATCACGGGGTCGACGATCGTCGATCCGGATGCGTTGCTGGTGGAGCTGCGTGGCATTCGCGAGCAGGGGTGGGCGCTGGTCGATCAGGAGCTGGAGGAGGGGTTGCGCGCGTTGGCGGCGCCGATCCACGACGAGCACGGGCATGTGATCGCGGCGGCCAACGTCGCGGTCCACGCGAGCCGCTGGACGATCGACGCGATCCGCAGCGACCTCCTCCCACGACTCCTCCGCACCACAGCCGCCATCGAGTCGGAGCTCCACGCAACGCCCGCTCCGGCGCCCCCGGCCCCGCGCAAACCCGCGCCCAAGGCGTCAACGGCCGACGGCGTCGACCGCGAGACCGATTTCGTGCAGTCGCTCGAGCGCGGCCTGGCCGTGATCCGGGCGTTCGACGCCGAGAACTCCGCGCTGACGTTGAGCGATGTCGCGAAGGCCACCGGGCTGGCGCGCGCGGCGGCGCGGCGGTTCGTGTTGACGTTGGTGGAGTTGGGGTACATGCGGGCTGAGGGTCGGTTGTTCCGGTTGAGTCCGCGGGTGTTGGAGCTGGGTCGGCCGTATCTGTCGAGCTTGACGTTGCCGGAGATCGCGTTGCCGCATCTGCGTGATTTCGTGGCGGAGGTGCGGGAGTCGTCGTCGTTGGCGATCCTGGATGGGAGCGACATCGTGTACGTGGCGCATGTCGCGGCGAAGCGGATCATGTCGGTGTCGGTGAGCGTGGGGACGCGTGATCCGGCGTTCGCGACGTCGCTCGGACGGGTGTTGCTTGCCGGTCAGAGCGATGCGTCATACGCGGCATTGCAGCTGGAGCCGATCACGGGGTCGACGATCGTCGATCCGGATGCGTTGCTGGTGGAGCTGCGTGGCATTCGCGAGCAGGGGTGGGCGCTGGTCGATCAGGAGCTGGAGGAGGGGTTGCGCGCGTTGGCGGCGCCGATCCACGACGAGCACGGGCATGTGATCGCGGCGGCCAACGTCGCGGTCCACGCGAGCCGCTGGACGATCGACGCGATCCGCAGCGACCTCCTCCCACGACTCCTCCGCACCACAGCCGCCATCGACATCGATCTGCAGGCGACGGGCGTGCCGGCCGGAGAGCATCCATGAGCGAGTCGTTGCGATTACCGCTCGGGCCGGAGCTGGAGCGCGGCCCCGAGGTCTCGGTCATCCTCGAGGGCCGCAGGGTGAAGGCCTACCTGGGCGAGACCGTCGCGACGGTGCTGCTCGCCGAGGGCCATATCGCCACGCGGACGACGGTCGGCGGTGCGCCGCGCGGCGTGTTCTGTGGCATGGGGGTGTGCTTCGACTGCCTCGTCGTCGTCGATGACGAGCCGAACACGCGCGCCTGTGTGACCTGGGTGCGCGAGGGCATGCGGATCGCGCGGCAGGACGGCCTGCAGGCAGTACCCGACGTAAGGGCCTAAGGGCCTGAGGGCCTACCGACGATCGCCTCCATAGCTTCTCGCAGCGAGCCAGCGGGATCGGCCGGCAGCGTCCGGCTGCGCCAGCCGACGTGGACGTCGGGCCGCACCAGGACGCAGCCGTTCTCCTCCACCTCGGAGAGGCGCGCCCAGTCGTCGTAGGTGTCGAGCACATCGCGTCCCGGTCCGATGACGTACACGGCGATCTCGACGCCGGTACGCCTGGTCGTCGCCTCCGCCGCCGCGCGCCACGGCTCGCCGCCGATGCCCGTGAGCAGGGCGAATCGCCCCTTGCCGGCCAGGTCGAGCGTGCTCACGCGCCTTCGATCCTGCTCGAGCCAGCAGTGCGGCAGGTGCGCGCCGGGCCAGGTGGTCGCGTGGTAGTACAGCTCGTGGTCGCGCTCGAACGCGGGCTCGGCGGTGCCGTCCGCGACGACCGCGGCCGAGCGGTAGCGCTGCCCGAGCTCGACGCCGTGCGCGTTGAACTCGTAGTTCTTGAGCTCGATCGCGCGACGCAGCTTCGCGCGCTGCTCGGCCCCCGCCGGCGTGTCCTCCATGCGAGCGGCCATGTTGCGCTCCATCTGGCCGGGATCCTCGGTGTCGAGCAGGCCGAGCGCCTCGAAGATCGGCCCGAACTCCTCGATGCTCTTGTTCGCTCGCTTGACGATCTGCTCGCCGACCGGCGCCCGCTCCGCGTCGTAGGTGCGAAGGAGCGAGGGGTCCGCCTGTCCGCGCAGGACGAGCGCGAGCTTCCAGCACAGGTTGTACGCGTCGGCGACCGAGGTGTTCGAGCCGAGGCCGTTGGACGGCGGGTGGCGATGGACAGCGTCGCCCAGACAGAAGACGCGCCCCTCCGAGTAGCGCTCGGCCCATAGCTTGTTGTTCGTCCACAGCGACGTCGAGACGATCTCGACGGGGATGTCATCGGTCCCGATGAGCTTGTGCGCGATCTCGGTCGCGCGAGCCTCGTCCACCTCCGGAGCCGGGCCGTTGATGTCGTAGCCCCACACGATCAGCCACTCGTTCCAGGGTCGGACCATGCGCACGAGGCCCATGCCGATCCCGCCCATGCGCGCGCCCGGCGACATGATCCAGTACAGGACGCTCGGCCTGTGCGCGACCAGCGTCGACAGGTCGGCCTTGAACACGATGTTCATGCTGCCGGCGACGTCGGCCTGTCCGCCGAACGGCAGTCCGAGCTGCTCGGCGATCACGCTGCGTCCGCCATCGGCGCCGACCAGGTACTTCGCGCGGATCGCATAGCTGGAGCCGTCCAGCCGATCCTGCACGGTGGCGGTGACCCCGTCGGCGTCCTGCTCGAACGAGAGGAACTCGGTGTTGAAGCGGAGCCGCGATCCGCGCTCGCCCGCCGCGCGGACGAGGATCGGCTCGAAGTAGGTCTGCGGCAGGTCGATGTGCAGGCACGGGCTCGCGAGCGCGTAGTCCGCGTGCCGTGCGGGGTGGGTGCCCCAGGTGTGCAGGCGGGCGAGCTCGTCACCGGCGAGGCTCGTGCAGAACACCGTGTCGCCCATCAGGTGGTTCGGGGTGCCGTCGCGCTCGACCTCCGCCTGCAGGCCGAGGTCTCGCATGATCTCCATCGTGCGCTGGTTCGTGATGTGGGCGCGGGGGGTGTTCGCGGTCCAGCCGTACTTGCTGACGACGATGTTCGGGATGCCGTAGCTGCTGAGGAGAACCGCGGATGAACCGCCGGCGGGCCCTGTGCCGACGATCAGCACGTCGGTCTCGATGGGGGTGCTCACCGCGCCAGGCTATCGACCAATACCCTGGGAGGGTGCCGGAGCTCGAGACAGAACGGCTGCTCCTGCGTGGCTGGCGCGCGGCCGATCGAGCGCCGTTCGCGGCGTTGAATTCGGATCCCGAGGTGATGCGCTACTTCCCGAGCGTGCTCACGCGGAGCCAGAGCGATGCGAGGGTCGAGCGCATCGTGCAGTCGTTCGAGCAGGATGGCTTCGGGCTGTGGGCCGTGGAGGAGCGGTCGTCGCGCCGCTTCCTCGGGTTCACCGGCCTCGCCCGGCCGGACTTCGACGCCCACTTCACCCCGGCGGTCGAGATCGGCTGGCGACTGGCGCGCGACGCGTGGGGACACGGGTTCGCGAGCGAGGCCGCACGCGCCGCGGCGTCGTTCGCGTTCGACGAGCTCGGCCTCGCGGAGCTCGTCTCGTTCACCGCCGTGCAGAACGCGCGCTCGCGCGCCGTCATGCGGCGCCTCGGCATGCGGCACGACGTGGCCGACGACTTCGACCACCCCGATCTCCCGGAAGGCCATCCGCTGCGGCGGCACGTGCTGTACCGCCTTTAGGCCTCGACCGCGTCCGAGCGCGCCTTCGCCTTGGCGCTCCGGTTCCGCGAGGTCGCGCGCTCCTGCGCCGTCAGGATCACCTTGCGCAGCCGCACCGCATCGGGCGTCACCTCGACGCACTCGTCGTCCCGGATGAACTCGAGCGCCTGGTCGAGCGACAGCTTCTTCGCCGGGATCAGCCGCACCAGCTCGTCGGCATGCGCGGCGCGCATGTTCGTGAGCTTCTTCTCCTTCGTGGCGTTGACGTCGAGGTCGTCGGCGCGGGAGTTCTCGCCGATGATGCAGCCCTCGTAGACCTCGTCGCCCGGCGATGCGAACAGCGTCCCTCGCTCCTGCAGGTTGAAGAGCGCGAACGACGCGGCGCTCCCGGAGCGGTCGGCCACGAGGCTCCCGGTCGGGCGCGTGCGCAGGTCGCCGTGCCACGGCTCGTAGCGCTCGAACACGTGGTGGAGCAGGCCGGTGCCGCGCGTCTCGGTCAGGAACTCGGTGCGGAAGCCGATCAGGCCGCGTGCCGGCACGAGGTACTCCATGCGCACCCAGCCCGTGCCGTGGTTCACCATCTGCTCCATGCGCCCCTTGCGCAGGGCGATCAGCTGGGTGACGACGCCGACGTAGTCGTCGGGCACGTCGATCGTCAGCCGCTCCATCGGCTCGTGCAGCTTCCCGTTGACGAGGCGCGTGACGACCTGCGGCTTGCCGACCGTCAGCTCGAACCCCTCGCGGCGCATGATCTCGACGAGCACGGCGAGCTGCAGCTCGCCGCGACCCTGCACCTCCCACGCGTCCGGGCGCTCGGTCGGCAGGACGCGGAGCGACACGTTGCCGACCAGCTCGGCGTCGAGGCGGGCCTTCACCTGGCTCGCCGTGAGCTTCTTGCCGCTCTTGCCGTTCAGCGGCGACGTGTTGATCCCGATCGTCATCGACAGGCTCGGCTCGTCGATGCGCATCACGGGCAGCGGCCGGGGATCCTCGGCGTCCGAGATCGTCTCGCCGATCGTCACGTCGGGCAGGCCGGCGAGCGCGATGATCTCGCCCGGGCCCGCCTCCTCCGCGTCGACCCGGTCGAGCGACTCGGTCACGGTCAGGTTGGTGATGCGCACGCGCTCGATCGTGCCGTCGGCGCGGCACCACGATGCCTGCTGCCCGCGCGTGATCCGCCCCTGCACGATCCGGCAGATCGCCAGACGGCCGAGGTACGGGGACGCGTCGAGGTTCGTGACGAACGCCTGCAGCGGATGGCCCTCCTCGTAGGAGGGCGGCGGGATGTGCGCGACCAGCGTGTCGAGCAGCGGTCCGAGCGTCTCGCCCTCGACCGCGGCGTCGAGCGATGCGCGTCCGGCGCGCGCGTTGCAGTACACGATCGGGAAGTCGATCTGCGTCTCGTCCGCGTCGAGGTCGAGGAACAGCTCGTAGACCTCGTCGATGACCTCGGAGATGCGCGCGTCCGGGCGATCCACCTTGTTGATGACCAGCACGACCGGGAGGCGCGACTCGAGCGTCTTGCGCAGCACGAAGCGCGTCTGGGGCAGCGGGCCCTCGCTGGCGTCGACCAGCAGCAGCACGCCGTCGACCATCGTGAGGCCGCGCTCGACCTCGCCGCCGAAGTCGGCGTGCCCGGGCGTGTCGATGATGTTGATCTTGACGCCCTCGTAGCGCACGGCCGTGTTCTTGGCCAGGATCGTGATGCCCTTCTCGCGCTCGAGATCGCCGCTGTCGAGGACGCGATCGGCGACCTCCTGGCCCACCCGGAACGCGCCGGTCTGCCAGAGCATGGCGTCGACGAGCGTCGTCTTGCCGTGGTCGACGTGCGCCACGATGGCGACGTTTCGGAGGTCGTTTCGGAGGGTTGTCACGTCCCGAGGGTATAGGCAGTGCCGCGTGCCGCGCCTAATCCCGCAACCGGTAGATACCGATCGCGAGCGAGGACGCGCCGACCACGATCAGCACGATCGTGATGCCCCAGTGGTTCAGATGGCCCTCGTTCGCCGCCGCGATGAAGAACAGGATGGCGGCGATGAAGGCAAGGATCGGCGTCCGTCCCACGAGACCACTCTAGAGGCCGGGGTAGTCGACCTCGAGCTCCCAGGCAGCTTCGGGCTGGGTGTGCAGCCGCCAGTACTGGTCTGCGATGTCGTCGGGATCGAACGCCGTTCCCGGCGCGACGGCGCCGCCGACGGTCACGGTCGCGACGTGGATGCCCTCCGGCCCGTACTCCTTCGCCAGCAGGTGCGCGAGCGCTCGCACGCCGGCCTTGCCGAGCGAGAGGCTCGTCGCATCGGGAAGCGGTTCCGGCATCCCTCCGGTGAGCACGATCGTTCCCCCGCCCGCCTGCACCATGCGCGGCGCGAGGTGCGCGATCGCCGTGATCGCACCCACGACGTTCACAGACCACGCGTCCAGCTGCTGACCCGCCGTCAGCTCGCCGATCCGGTCGCGACGCACGAGCGCGGCGTTGTAGACGAGCATGGACGGCACACCGAGGCGACCGACGATCTCGTCGAGTGCCCGGCGGAGCGCGTCCTCGTCGGTGACGTCGGCGGTTACCGCTACAGAGGCGACGACCGACTCGACCGTCGCACGGTTGCGGGCGATCGCGCCGACGGCGAGTCCCTCGCGCGACAGACGGCGGACGACCGACGCTCCGATTCCCGGTCCGGCACCGATCACGATCGCGCTTGGCATCAGGACGCCACCTGGCCGAGGAACCCGTCGAACAGCCGCGCGATGAACGACGCCGACGCGGCGCTTCCCGCGCGCACCTCGGCACGCAGCCGGTCGGCCTCCGCGGCGTCCATCTCGAGCGAGGGATGGGCGGCCAGCCACGTCTCGAACAGCTCGGCGTCGACCTCGGGGTGGAACTGCAGCCCCCACGCCCTGCCGTAGCGGAACGCCTGCTGCTCGGTGAAGGCGCCGGTCGCGAGCTGCGTCGCGCCTCGAGGAAGGTCGAAGATGTCGATGTGCCACGAGAACACGCCCGTGGGAGCCGTGAGGTGTCCGAGCACCGGGTCGCCGTTCAGATCGGGCGCGGGCGAGATCGGCACCCATCCGCCCTCGAGCGCCGTAGCCGGCATCACTCGCGCGCCGAGGGCGCGGGCCAGGAGCTGCCCGCCGAGGCAGATGCCGAGGACGGGGACGTCCCGCGCGACCGCGTCCTTCAGCAGCACCACCTCGCGTGCGAGGTAGGGGTAGTGCTCGTCGTCCAGCGCGTTCATCTCGCCGCCCATCACGACGATGCCGCCGAGGTCGCGCGCGTCCAGTCGGCCGACGTCCTCGCTCCAGGCCTGCGTGCGCTCCCACGGGAGCCCCGAGCGCTCGAGCGCCTCGCCGAGCCGCCCCGTTCCGTGGAGCTTCGGGTCGTTCTCGATCACGAGCACGCGGCCTGTCATGCAGGAAGTGTGTCGAACAGCGGGCGCAGCGCCGCGTAGAGCGAGCGGTAGCGTCCGTGCAGCTCGTCGTACACCGCGGTCCGCGCGGGGTCGGGCTCGATCCGGTCGACGCGCGCCACCGACATCGCGTGCCCCGCCTCGCGGACGGTCGGATACATGCCGGCGCCGACCGCGGCGAGCATCGCCGCGCCTCGCGCCGTCGTCTCGACATCCTCGGGTCGCGACACCGGCACGCCGGTCACGTCCGCGCGGATCTGCATCGCGAGCCGCCCACGCGCTCCGCCGGCCACGCACACGATCTCGTGGATCTCGCGGCCCGTCGCGCGGATCGCGCCGAGCACGTCGCGGAGCGCGAGCGCGTTGCCCTCGAACAGCGCTCGCAGCATGTGGGCGCGGCCGTGCGCGGGCGTCAGGCCGAACCAGGTGGCGCGTGCTCGGGCGTTCCACTCGGGCGTCATCGCGCCTGCGAGCGCCGGGAGCCAGACGAGGCCGTCGGCACCCGGAGGCGCCTCGCGCGGCGACGAGGTTCAGCAGCTCGTACACGTCCTCGCCCGTGCGCGATGCCTGCTCCACCTCGCCGTTCCCCAGATGGTCCCGGAACCAGCGGTACGCACCACCCGAGAGCCAACCGGGGTTCTCGAGCAGCCAGCTCTCGGGGTCGGCGTGGGGATGCAGCTCGACAACGCCCGAGGGGTCGTGCAGCGGCACGTCCGTGACGGCGCAGACGGGCTCTGCCGTGCCCATGACGTCGCAGACATCGCCCGGCTCGACGACGCCCGCACCGAGCGTGCCGGCCATCTCGTCGCCGCAGCCGAGCACGACCTGCGTGCTCGCCGTGAGCCCGGTGGCCTCGCGCAGCCAGGCGGCGACCGGGCCGAGCACGCTCTGCGGCGCCTCGATCGGAGGCAGCCGCGTCGGGTCGATGCCGAACGCCTCGCACGCCTCGGCCGACCAGCGGCGCTCGCGGACGTCGAGCAGCATCGTCGACGACGCGTTCGACGGGTCGATCGCCAGCACGCCGGACGCGTGGTATGCAACGTAGGCGCCGGGCAGCAGGTACGAGTGGGTCGCGCGCTCGGCCTCGGGCTCGTGGCGGCACAGCCAGGCGATCTTCGCTGCGACGTGGCTCGCATCGAGGTTGCAGCCCGAGATCTCGCGGAGCCGCGCCGGGTCGATGCACGCGGCCGCGATGTCGCACTCCGCATCGGCCCTGCGATCCATCCAGATCATCGCGGGGCGCACCGGCTCGCACGCCCGGTCGACGGGCACGAGCCCGTCGAGCTGCGAGGCGAACGCGATCGCGCGACCCGCTCGGACGGGATCTCGCTGATGACCTCGCCGCAGCGCCTCGGTCAGCGCCGACACCCACTCGCGCGGGTCCTGCTCGGCCCATCCGGGACGCGGATACGAGAGATGATGCGCGACGTACGACGCGCCGATGAGCTTGCCGCTCGCGTCGATCAGCTGCGCGCACGTTCCCTGCGATCCGACGTCGACCCCGATCACGAGGTCGCCGGTCACGCCTCGTGCTCCGAGCTCGGCCCGCGGCGGTAGATGGTGATCTCGAACGCGTCGGCCAGGTGGTGCTCGCGCGACACCAGCGCGGGGCGGCCGTTCGCTGTCTCGTCGACCTGGAACATGGTCAGGAGGAGGGCGCCGCGAGGGACGTGCAGGCGCTGCGCGATCTCGGCGTCGGCCGTGTCCGGCGTGACCTGCGCGATGCCGTGGTGGATCGGGAGACCGCGCTCGGCGAGGATCGCGTAGATCGAGCCGTCCGCGACGAGTCGCAGCTCGTCCTCGCCGATGTCGTCGGCCCGCAGCCAGTCGGTGCTGTCGACGACGCGCCGGCCGCTCGCCGTCCTCACGCGGCGCAGGATGCTGACCGGCTCGCCCGTGGCGATGCCGAGCGCCGCTGCGATCTCCGGCGGCGCGGGCGCGGTCTCGCAGTGCTCGTCGACGACGCCCGGCTCGAGCCCGATCGCAGCGATCATCGAGGAGACGCCGAAGTTGCGGCCCAGGTCGTTGTGCACCGGGCGGTTCGCGATGTAGGTGCCGGAACCGCGGCGCCTGCGGACGAACCCGTCCTCCTCGAGGAGCGTGATGGCCGCCCGCACCGAGGCGCGCGAGACGCCCAGAACCCGGGCGAGGTCGGGCTCGGAGGGCAGCCGATCGCCGGGGCTCAGCTCGCCGTCGACGATGCGGTCGCGCAGGACGTCGGCAAGCTGGAAGCGCAGCGAGCTGCGAGAGGTCGCCATCGGCTACGGAGCGACGACGACCTTGAGGACGCCGCCCGCGCGTATCTCGGGGAAGGCGTCGGGAGCCTCCTCGAGCGGCACGATGGCGCCGATCACGCGGCGGATCCCGCCGACGTCGCGCGCAAGCATGTCGAGCGCGTGCACCTGGTCCCGATGGCGGGAGGCGTACGACCCGTGCACCTGTACTTCCTTGTAGTGGAGGATGTTCGACGGGAACCGGATCGCCGTCGTGCCCTTCGGCAGGCCGCCGAAGAAGAGCACGCGGGCGCGGGGCGCCGCCAGCTCCATCGCCTCCTCCTGTGCGATGTCGCTGGAGCACGCGACGATCACGACGTCGGCTCCGAAGCCCTCCGTCGCGCGCATGATCTCGGCCTGCATGTCGACGGTCTCGGTGTCGACGTACGAGAGCCGATCCTGTCCGAGGATCGCCTCGGCGAGGGCGAGCCGGTTCGCGCTGCGCTCGCACAGCAGCACCTGGCCTGCGCCCTGGAGTCTCGCGAGCGCCGCGTGGGCCGTCCCGACGGGGCCGGCGCCGATCACGACCACGGTGTCGTCGAGGCCGATCGCAATGTCCTTGTGCCCGCAGATCACGTCCGACAGCGGATCGGCGAACGTCGCGTGGGCGGGGGAGAGGCCGTCGGGAATCCGGAAGAGGTTCTTGAGCGCGATCTGGGGGATCGCCACGTGCTCGGCGTACGCCCGGGGTAGTTGAAGCCCATCAGCTCGCCGCGCAGGCACAGGTGCTCGTTGCCTCCGAGGCACATCCGGCAGCGCCCGCACCAGAGCGTCGAGATGCAGTGCACGGCGTCGCCGACCGAGATGCCGCCGAGGGCGACCTCCGTCGCCGCGGCCTCGCCGATCTCGAGCACCTCGCCGCTGATCTCGTGGCCGAGCACCCACGGCGGCTCGATCCGGCGATCGCCGTTGTAGAACGATCGTACGTCCGTGCCGCAGATGCCGCAGGCGAGCACGCGCAGCAACACTCCGTCGACCGGACACGTCGGATCGGGCACGGTGCCCATCGCCATGAGTCCCGGGCCTTCCCAGATCGCGGCTCGCATGCATCCTCCGTAGTTAGGCCAACGTGCGCGCCCTCGCAGCACTAGAATATACCAAGATGTCAGACAACTTGTGGAAGTGAGGACGATGAGCGAGTTCATCTTCATGCTGACGAGGGACGACGTGACCCTGGCCGATGCGCGCGCGGTCTACGCCTCGATCGCAGACTCGGGCGTCACGCACGTCGGGTGCAAGGACGTGGGGCTTCCCGCGCGAGGAGCTCGCCGAGTTCATGGACGAGATCCGCGCGAACGGCCACACGTCCTACCTCGAGGTCGTCGCAGAGTCGGACGAGGCGACGCTCGCATCCGCGCGCGTGGCGGCCGAGGTGCGGCCCGACTACTGCATCGGCGGCACGCTGATCCCGGAGATGCAGGAGATCCTCGCGGGCACCGGCGTGAAGTTCTTCCCGTACGTCGGCCAGATCGTGGGCCATCCGTGCCTGCTGCGCGGTTCGATCGACGAGATCGTCGCCGACACGAAGCGCGCGCACGGGCTCGGTGTCGACGGCATCAACCTGCTGGCGTACCGCTACGACGGCGACGTCGACGCGCTCGTCGAGGCAGTCGTCTCGGCGACGCCGCTGCCGGTCATCTGCGCCGGTTCGGTCGACTCGGCCGAGCGCATCCGCGCGCTTGCGAGCCGTGACGTGTGGGCGTTCACCATCGGCACGGCGGCGCTCGACGGCGTGCTCGTCCCGGGCGCCCCGCTCGGCGAGCAGCTCGACCTCGCGCTCTCGGCGGCCTGACACGAGGTCGGGGGCGCGAGCCCCCGACCCGAGCCAGTCTCAGGGGACGATGCCCTCGTCGATGACGCGACCGATGAGGTCGTACTTCTCACGGTCGGTCGTCTTGATGTAGAAGGCGTACGCGGCCGCGATCACCACTCCGACGACTGCGATCCACCAGATCTGATCGGCGTAGCTGATCGTGCCGGCGATCACGTGGATGTTGTCGAAGAGCAGGTAGATCGCGTAGATCTGCGCGACGATCGCGATGATCGGGCAGACGATCACGACCAGGGGGTTCGAGTGGAGCTCCTTGTGCTTGCGGAAGTAGACGATGATCGCGAGCGCGCAGAGCGCCTGGATCGCGAGGATGTAGACCACTCCCTGCACGGCCATCATCCCGTAGACGCCGACGTAGGCGGCGGCCGTGGGATTGTCGAAGCCCTCGTCGATGCCCCAGGCGGCGACGATCAGCGACGGCGAGGACGGTCTGCACGACGCTCGCGACGTACGGCGAGCGGTGGGCGTTGTGGGTCTTGCCGAGCACGCGGGGCAGGACTCCCTCACGCCCCATCGCGTAGAAGTAGCGCATGGCGATGTTGTGGAAGGCCATCGCGCACGCGAAGCTCCCGGTAAGGATCAGGATCTGCATGATCGTCGCGAGGCCATGCGTGCCGAACTCCTGCATCGCAGTGAAGAACGGCCCCGGCTTCTGCGCGTCCGCGACCAGCTGGTTCGAGGGGAAGGCCGAGACGAACGCGAAGGACGTGATGACGTACAGGACGCCCAGACCGGTGACGCTCAGGAGCGTCGCGCGCGGCACGTTCCTCACCGGGTTCCTCGACTCCTCCGCGTAGTTCGGCGCGGCCTCGAAGCCGACCCACGACCAGAACGCGAAGAAGATGCCGACGCCCGGCCGCGCCGACCAGCGCCATCCCGCCGGGACCGGTGCCGGTCGCGTTGTCGAACGCGTTGGCCGGGTTCAGCGAGCTCCATGCGAGCCCGGTCGATCCGCCGCCCTGGCCGATCACGAGGATGTCGAAGAGCGTCAGGATCATGACCTCGCCGATCAGGGCGATGCCGAGGACCTTCACGGACAGCTCGACGTCGAACCAGCAGAAGACGCTGATCACGATGGCCGCGCGCGAACGCGAAGATCGGCCAGGGGATGTCCCAGCTGAACCAGGTGTTGAAGTTCTGGTTCGCGAAGTACGCGAAGCCGCCGAGCAGCGAGACCTCGAAGAGGCTGTACGCGATCGCACCGCAGATGCCCGTGATCAGGCCGAGGTCGCGACCGAGCCCGTGCGAGATGAAGCTGTAGAAACCGCCGGCAGCCCGGATATGACGGGCCATCGCGACGTAGCCGACCGAGAAGATGGTGAGGACGACGGCCGCTACGAGGAAGCCGGCAGGTGTTCCGATCCCGTTGCCGTAGCCGACCGAGATCGGGACGTTGAACAGCATCGCCGAGATGGGTGCAGCACCCGTCACGGCGACGAAGACGACACCCATGAGCCCGATCGCGTTCGGCTTCAGGCGATCGGCTCCCGTGGAGTCGATGCTCACCGATTCGATCATGCCGCCGTGCTGCACGTGGATGTGGGGGACGGACCCCGACGTTTCCTCGCTCACGCTCGACTCCTCTCGCTGGCTCGGATACCCGCAGGCGTAGTTGTCCGACAGGTTGTGCCCGCTATTGAACCATCCGCGCGAGCTCGTGGCAAGAGCGAGCCGAGTTGAACCAGGTTGGGCGCGGGATTACGAGACGAACACCGCGTCCGGCACGAACATACCCACCATCCAGTTCGGGACGTCGACGACCTCGGTGATCTTCAGGTCGCCCGCCAGCGAGCAGAGGATGTAGGCATTCTCTCGCGTGAGGCCGCGCTCGCGCACCAGATGGTCGATCATCGCACGCACGGCGGCCTGGGCCGCGACCATCAGGTCGGGCTCGACGCCGAACGTCGCGTACCACCCATCCGGTCCACGCGGGGGGTCAGCGGTCCTGGTGCCCGCCGCAGCTGCGGGCCCGGAATGCTGACGTCGTGCAGCACGTCGAGGCGGAACGTCGTCGCCATGGGGCACTCGATGCCCGAGATCGCGACCTCGCCGTCGCCCTGGGCCGCGTGGGCGTCGCCGAGCGAGAACAGTCCGCCCTCGACCGCGATCGGAAGGTAGAGCTTCGTGCCCTTCGTGAGATGGCGGTTGTCGATGTTGCCGCCGCCCGCGTGGGGCGGTGCGATGTGCACGTCGTGCATGCCGCTTCCGGGCACGCCCATCGTCCCGCAGAACGGCTCGATCGGAATGCGGACGCCGGGGCAGAGCTCGGTCGTGTCTCCCTGGGTCAGGTCGAAGTGCCTGATCACGGGCTCGCTGAACTCCCCCGGGCGGCAGCAGCCCGAAGCCGGGGATGATGCAGGCGAAGCCCCAGTCGGGCAGCTCGAAGTCGAGGATCTCGACCGACAGCGTGTCGCCCGGCTCGCGCGCCCTCGACCGCGATCGGCCCGGCGAGCGGGTAGATCGTCGCGAAGTCGACGGCCAGCAGGTCGGCGGCGACCGATGTGCGCGTGATCTGGCTGCCCGAGAAGTCGTCGGTCTCGGCGGTCACGGTATCGCCAGGCTGCACGACGAGCACGGGCTCGTTGTCGACGTCCCAGCGCGTGTGCGTCTTGACGTCGCGTCCTATCCGGTGCTCGGCCATCCTGTCTCCCTCTACCTGGTCGGTTCGACGATCTGGATCGTGCTTGCTACGAGCCCCGACGCTCCGCGGTTTGCGCGAGCGCGCACGACGATGCGCACGCGATCCGCGCGGAAGAGGTCGTGCGACACCTCGAACGGCCGTCCGTCGGCGTCGACCGTGACCCGCGCGATCGAGACGACGGGAGCGGAGCGGCGCACGCCGAGCACCCGCGCTGCGGACGCGCTCGCGCTGACGATCTCGATCCGCTCCTCGGCCTCGCCGGGCACCAGCCCGTAGTCCGACTCGAGCAGCGCGTACAGCGAACCGCCCAGCGGGCGGTCGAGGAGGCCGGGGAAGCGGGCCGCCGGGAAGCGCGCCCGCTCGTACGAGATCGGCTCGCCGTCGGCGAGCCGGATGCGCAGGATCTCGAACACGACCGAGCCGACGGGGATCGCGAGCGCCTCGGCGGTCTCGGCGTCGGCCTCGCCCGTCGTGGTGGCGAGCACCCGCGCGCCGCTCTCGAAGCCCTGTCGCCGCAGGTACGACGGCAGGCTCGCGAGGCTCGTGAGGTCGCGCTCGACCTTGCGCTCGGCCACGAACGTCCCACCCGAGCGCCCGGGCACGCGCCGCACGGCACCTGCCGACTCGAGCGCGTCGAGCGCCGCGCGCAGCGTCGAGCGGCTGACCCCGTAGCGCTCGGACAGCTCACGCTCCGCACCGAGCCGCTCGCCCGGCAGCAGCGCACCGCCGGCAACCTCGTCCAGGATGCGACGGCGTACGTCGTCGGCGGCGGGGCCGAGAGCCAATTACATGGCCTCGAGCGCCATCAGCGACTCGGGGAGCATCTGGCCGCCGTCGATCGCGAGCGCCTGCCCCGTGATGTACGAGGCCTCGTCGCTCGCGAAGAAGAGGCAGGCGTTGCCGATGTCCTCGACGCTGCCGAGGCGGCCCTGCGGGATCGACGCCTCCATCTTCTGCCGGTAGTCCTCGCCGAGCTCGTCGAGCCCCTCGGTCACGACGTTGCCCGGCAGCACCGCGTTCATCGTGATCTGCATCGGCGCGAGCTCGACCGCCGCGCTCTTGAGGAAGCCGAGCTGGGCCGACTTCGTGGCGCCGTAGTGCGACCAGCCGGGGTAGCCCGAGAGCGGGCCCGTGATCGACGACGTCAGGATCACCCGGCCGCGCCCCGACTGCCGCGAGGGCGGGCAGCGCGGCGCGCACGCTGAGCATGCAGCCCTTCACGTTCGTGCCGAAGATCTCGTCGATGTCGCCCTCGGTCATGTCCGTGAGGCGCTGCATCGGGAAGATGCCGGCGTTCGCGCAGAGAACGTCGAGGCCGCCGTTCCGCTCGACCGCCGTCGGCGACCACGGCCTCGCAGTCGGCGCTCGAGGTGACGTCTCCCTCGGCGAACGAGACCGTCCCGGCGAGCACGGCGAGGTCGCGCGCCGCCGCCTCGCCGACCGCCGCGTCGCGCCCGGTGATGACCACGTTCGCGCCGGCGCTCGCGAAGACGGTGCGCGATTCCCTTCCCGATGCCCTTCGTGCCTCCGGTGACGAGGACGGAACGGCCGGTGATCGGGGTGAACATGCTTGGTCCTCTCGATGAAAGGTACGACTCGGCGAGCTCGCAGGTGCCGATCGTGAAGCCCGCGCCGAGCTCGGCGGCCTCGGTCGCGAACGTGTGGTGCGATCCGATCCAGGCGACCAGCAGGAGCCGGCGCAGCATCACGAACGTGGGCAGCTCGGCCTCCTCCTCGGCCGACAGCGGCGCCACGGCCCGGTAGCCCTCGACCCAGGCTGCCTGCAGCTCCGGCACCTGCGGGTGGTCCTCGATGAAGCTGACTGCGGTCGCCCAGTCGTACATGAACCACGCGAGCCCGCAGTCGTCGAAGTCGATCACGATCGTGCGATCGCCGTCGACCAGCAGGTTCGCGATGCGGAGATCGGCATGGGTGAGGCCGAAGCGGTCGGGCCCCGAGCCGAAGCGCTCGAGCCGCTCGCGGATCGTGCGATCGAGCCGCGTCAGGATCGCGAGCGCGTCGGGCGTCATCCCGAGGCCGTCCTGCCAGCGCCCCCAGTGGCCGTTCGCCCCGAGCGTGCGTCGAGTAGTCCCACGAGAAGCGCCTGAACGACCGTGGTCGCGGCCAGCTGCGCGAGTGCGCGTGCATGCGCGCCGAGACGCCGCCGAGACGCCGGAACGACGGCACGTCCTCGGCCGTCGGCGCCGCACCGTCGACCCACTCGAACAGGACGACGTTGCGCGGGACCGCGAGACCGTCGAGCGACACCGACTGCACCCGCGCGCCCGCTCGCGTGCGGCGCGACGGGAGGCGTCTCGATGACGCCCTCCGCGCTCAGCGCCTCGAGCCAGGTCAGCTCGGACTCGATCTCGCCGGCGTCGTGGTAGCCGGGCCGGTGCACGCGGAGCGCTGCCCTGCGACCGGTCGCAGGATCGTCGATCCGGTACGTCCAGTTCTCCGAGACGTTGATCAGCGTCGCGGTTGCCCCCGGCGAGAGGTCGTAGTGCTCGAGCGCGGCAGCTGCGAGCCGGTCGAGCTGATCCTGCGTCGCCTCGTCCCCAGCCACACGTTCTCCCGCTCTCGCTCTAGTGGTCGCGACCCTCGATGGAGCCGAGGACGCGAGCGATCTCGTCTCGCGCCCGCTCGATGCTATCGGTCGGGCCACTCATGTAGATGCGGCCTGCGGCGCCGATCATGGCGACGTCGACGAGCGTGACGTCGGGAGCCACGCGCTCGGCCTCGTTCGCGGCCACCGCGGCGAACAGCGCGGGCGTCATCTCGTACACGAGCAGCGTCTCGCCTGGCAGCACCATCGAGGCCTCGCGCCGGCGGTTCACGATCACCGCGTGCTGGTCGGTGATGTCCTCGATCACGTCGCAGTACATCGTGCGCGGGCGCAGCTGGTCGCCTGCCGACGCGGCGATGCCCGCGAGGATCGCCGCCCCGGCGCGCTCGACGTCCTCCCGGTTCTTCGAGTGCACCTCGAGCACGCCGAACTGGCGCTCGACGAAGAGGATGCCGGGCTCGACGTCGGGCACCGCCTTCAGGGCGAGATCGGTCACCCGCTCGATCGCGAGGCCCGGCGCCACCTCGACGATCAGCGCGTGGTCGTGCTCCATCGGCGGGTAGCCGCGGGCGCGCGTGGGCGTGCCCATCGCCGCGGCGAACTGCCGTCCGAGGTCGTGGATGGGCAGGTAGACGCGGAGCTGGATTGCGGCGAGGTAGCCGCCATCAGCCCTGCTGCGCGAAGTGCTTGCCGAGCTCGGCGTGGGGTCGCGGGATCACGTGCACCGAGACCAGCTCTCCAACAGCCGCTGCCGTCTCGGAGCCCGCGTCGGTGGCGGCCTTGACCGCTCCGACGTCGCCCTGGATCACCACGGCGACGAGGCCGTCTCCGACCTGCTCGCGCGAGACGATCGTGACGTTCGCGGCCTTGACCATCGCGTCGGCCGCGGCGAGCGCGGCGACGTATCCCTTCGTCTCGATCATTCCGAGTGCGTTGGACATCGTTTCCTCCTTATGCCGTCGCGCGTGCGACGGGCGGGTCGTCGATCGAGCCGATGATCAGGGCGTCGATCGGTGGATGGCTAGTCGCCGAACCACGCCGACGCGACCGAGCCGGTCGCGATCAGGACGCGCTCGCCGACACCGCTGCCGAGGACGTCGAACGCGACGAGCCGGCTGCCGCCCTCGACCTCGACCTCGAGGAAGGCGCCGTTCGGAATCTGCTCGACGCGTCGCGTCGCCCAGATGGAACCGGTCACGCGGCCTCTCAGCATCGCTTCTCCTTCTCGATCGTCACGCCGAGCGAGCGAGCCACGTCTCGCCCCATCGGTGTCAGGACGGCCTTCGGGCCGAGCACGAGGCGGCTGCCGGCGGCGGCCGCCTCCCGCACGACGCGCTCGCTCACGGCGCCCTTCTCGATGCGCTTCACGGCTGCGCGCTCCGTGCCCGCCGTGCTCGAGCCCTGCAGGACGAACCGGTGCTGGCCCGAGCGGATCGCCGCGTGGTCGCGCGGGTTCTCACACAGCGTGCAGGAGCCGGCGCACGAACGCGGCGAGCTCCTCGTCGCTCGTGATCGAGACCGCCTCCGTCCCGGCGGCCTCTGTCGCGGCGGCCCCGTGCCAGCGTCGACGGTCGATGCACCGCAGCGACGGGTGGCGGCGGAAATACAGGCGCCGCTGCGCGGGCATCGGCGACCAGCTCGGGCAGGAGCTCGCTCAGCACGTCGCGCAGAACCTCGCGTACGACGCGCGGATCGGCGCCGTCGACGCTCATGCGCTCCCCAGCGCGGCGATCGCAGCATCTCCGGCAGCGCGCACCTGCGCCTCCGAGCCGCTCAGGTACACGCGGCCGGTCGCGCCGATCATCCGGTAGTCGATCACCTTGATATCGGCGGCCTTCTCGGCCTCGTTGGTCGCGACGATCGCGTAGGAGGCCGGCTGCACCTCGAGCACGAACAGCGATTCGCCTGGCAGCGCCATCGAGCCGACCTTGTTGCGGTTGATCAGGAAGGCGTGCTGGCCGTCGATGCGCGAGATCACCTTCGAGGCGAGGATCTGCGGTGCGGTCGCATCGGTCGCTGCAGCGCCGAGCGCGGCGAGCACGGCGTCGCTCGCCGACCGCACCGCCTCGGTCGAGCGCGAGTGGATCTCGAGGTACCCGAACTGGCGCTCGACGATCAGGATTCCGGCCTGCACCGTCGTCGTGCTTCAGCGCGACGTCCGTCAGCTGCTCGATGTCGACGCCGGGGGCGATCTCGATGATCTGCGCGGCCATGTGCGAGGCGCGGCAGCCGCCCCTTGATCCAGGTGCCGAGGTAGCACATGGTCTGCGGCTGCAGCTGGTCGATGAAGATGAACGAGCGGAGCTCTGCCACGTCAGCGCCTCATCAGCTCTCGCAGCTCCTCGACGACGAGCCGCCGGATCTCCTCGCGCATCTCGTCGCCGTTGCCCTCTACGGGGTTCGCCGTGCGCGGCACCAGCTCGGGCTCGGCGCTCCACGGCTCGAGGCCCGCGAACGACGCGAACGGCACCGCCGGATCGTTCACGTAGGCGATCCTCGTCCAGTTCACGAGGTGGCGCGGCTCGAGGTTCTCGCCGACCGAGCTGCGGCCGAAGAATCCCGTGCCGATCGTCATCGAGGGCGCGAGGTTCGTGTCGAAGCCCGACGAGCCCGTGCTGCCGCCCGCGTTCACCGCGACACGCAGGACAGTCGACCGCGGCACCGAAGGCCATGATCGTGCGGGGATCGCTGGAGTGGATCACCGCCGAGTGCCCGGCTCCCCCGATCCGCACCATCGCCCGCGCCGCGTCGATGCCGCGCCGTGCATCCGCGACGCGGATGAGGCCGAGCACGGGGAACAGCTTCTCGCGTGCGAGCGGCTCCTCGGGTACGACGAGGGGGAACGGCGCGATCAGCACGCGCGTGCGCGGCGAGACCCGGATGTCGGCCTCACGTGCGAGCGTCTGGGCGTCGCGGCCGACGAGGTCGAGGCGCCAGTGGCCGTCCGGGAAGATCGTCGTGCGCACGCGCTCGGCCTCGTCCTCCGAGCAGATGTGCGCGCCCTGCCTGGTGAGCTCGCGCTCGAGCCTGTCTGCGATCCGCTCCTCGGCGATCAGCACCGACTCGTTCGTGCACAGGATCGAGTTGTCGAAGGCCTTCGAGTCGACGATGCAGCGGGCCGCCCGTGGCAGATCGGCCGTCGCGTCGACCAGCACGGGCACGTTGCCCGGCCCCACGCCGAGTCGCCGGGTTGCCCGACTCGGTAGGCGGCGCGCACGACCCCGACGCCACCCGTCGCCACGATCACGTCGGTCGTCACGTCGCGCCATCAGCGCCTCGATCAGCGGGATCGTCGGCTCCTCGACCACCTGGATGCAGCCGTCCGGGGCGCCTGCGCGCACGGCCGCGTCGGCGAGCAGCCGCGCGGCGTCGACGCAGCACTCCCGGGCCATCGGGTGCGGGCTGACGACGACCGCGTTGCGGGTCATCAGCGACAGCAGGATCTTGAAGTAGACGGTCGAAACCGGGTTCGTCGAGGGCGTCAGCGCCAGTACGACGCCCGCCGGGCGGGGCACCTCGACGATCCTCCGCTCCTCGTCGATCCGCGCCGACGCGTAGTCGTGGTGGCGGTAGGTCTCGAGAATCCCCCGCGAGCACACCTCGTTCTTCAGCTTCTTGTGCTCGATGACACCCATTCCGGTCTCACGGACCGCCCATTCTGCATACCGTTCGGCATTCTGGTATGCGACCTCTGCGACCTCCTCGATGATGCGGCTGACCGCATCCGCCGGATAGCTCGCGAACGCGCTCGCGGCCCAGTGGGCGCGCTGCAGCATCATCCGCGCGCGCGGGACGCCGGCCGGCTCGCCGCGCAGGAGCTCGGTCATCGGAGCGCCGCCTGACGCGAGCCGGCACGCGCCTCGGCGAAGGCGCGCCCGATCGAGACCTCGGTGCGGTCGAGTACCTCGTCGACGAGCTCGGGCGTGAAGAGGATGCCGGGCTTGAACTGGAGGATCCGCGGGTCGAGCGTCGAGAAGATCGCCCACACGCCGTGCTCGTAGAGCTCTCGCATGACCAGCTTGGCGCCCTGCGGGTGGTCGAACTCGAGGCCCATCACGACGCCGTCCTGGCGAATGCCGGTGAACCAGTCGGGGTACAGCTCCTGGATCGCGCGCAGCCCGCGTCCGAAGCGGTCCGAGATGTAGTGCACCATCGAGCGGACCTCGGGGCGGCCGCAGATCTCGAGCACCTTCAGCGCGACGATGCAGCCGAGCTCGGCTCCGCCGCCGGTGGAGATGTGGCCGAAGCCGTCCTCCTTCAGCCAGGCCGAGCACTCCTCGCTCACCACGACGCACGCGATCGGGTACATCCCGCCCGTGATGCCCTTGCCGACGACCATGATGTCGGGCTCGATCCCGGCCTTCTGGATGCCCCACATCTCGCCGGTTCGCATCAGGCCGGTCTGCACCTCGTCGGCGATGTACAGGGCGTCGTAGGTCTCGCACAGCCGCTTGACGGCGACGAGGTAGCCCGGCTCGGGCAACGGGAAGCCGTACGTCGCGGGGATCGTCTCCATCAGCACCGCTGCGACGTCGCGCCCGCGCAGCGCGTCCTCCATCGCCGCGAGGTCGTTGAACGGCACCTGCACGAACTCGTCCGGCTGGTCGGCGAGGAAGAGCTCGGAGAAGCGCTGATCGCCGGCCGCGACCGCGAGCCCGGTATGACCGTGGTAGCCCTTCGCGATCGAGACGATCTTGCGGCGCTGGCGGGTGTGGCGCGCGGTCTTGATCGCGATGTCGATCGCCTCGCCGCCCCCCGAGCCGTAGATCACGCGGCGCATGTTCGGGGTCGCAGGTCTTGACGAGCTCCTCGGCGAGCGCGGTGCGCGCGAGCGCGGGGAAGTGGTGGTTCCCGATGTCGAAGTGCTCCATCGCCTGCTCGAGCGTCGCGATCAGCTCGTGGTTGCGATGGCCGAGGTTGTACGTGCCGCCGTTCAGATGCAGGTCGATCAGGCGCCGGCCGTCCATGTCCCAGAAGAGGTAGCCCTCGCGCCGATCGATCACCAGGTCGACGCCGGCGTCCTGCCAGAACTGCGTCTTGTCCGGGTTCCACGCCGACTTCGACCGTTCGATGAAGTCGGCCTTGGAGTCGTAGGAGAAGAACCCGTAGTCGTGCATTCGGTCGTCAGAGCGTACCGAATAGCAGACCAAATATGAAGAGCGGCGGCCGGACCGCCGCGCGAGACGGCTAGCATCAGGTCTAGCTGAAGATGTCGCGACGACGCCCTGGTTGACCTTCTGCCCTCCGCCCCCTCAGCCAGCTGTCCCAGTGTAGCTCTTGTTCTTCGACGGGTCGTCGCTTTCGAGGTCTCCCGCGACGGTTGAGACACGCGTTCACGGCGCTGGCCGGCGGCGCGCAGGTTCCCGAGCGATCGGGATCGCGTTGAGCGCCGAAGTTCTCCGCCGGCCACCAGGTCGGCACTGGGCGCCTTTCGAGGTCGCCGGTGACGCGCCGTTGTAGCCAGCGCTGGCGAGCCCGGCGCCGCTGCAGCTGAGTGCACTCCCGATGTTGCCCACGACCGGGGAGCGCCTCCAAGCCCTCGAACCCCGTCGTCGGTGGCGTCGTTACTGCGGAGCTTGATCCCGACCAGCCGCGTGTACGTGGACCCTGGTAGCGCTGGATCGCCGCCGCGGGGCTCGACTCGTCGCCGTGTCGCCGATGCATCTGCGCCACTCGCGGCGTTCCCCGCGGTGTGCTGGAGATCCGGCGTGCCGCCGACTTCGCACCCGGGGCGCGCGTGGGTCGCGCCGGCGAGGCGTGCGCCTTCGCATCTGCGGCTAGCCCGAGATCGTCTTCCGTGTCGCCGATTGCCATGCCCTTCGCCCGTGCTTGCGGTTCCTGCCCCTGCGACGGGGCGACTATAACATTGCACAGCGCGCATGCGCGCCGAGTGAACCGCCTTCGTAGTGACCCCGCCGCCCGGAGGGCGGATGATGACGATGACCGACGAACTTCCGCCGTGCCGGTGCGGACGCTGGTCGATGCCGCCAACTGCCGGCGACAAGGCAGGCCTTCCGTTCGGGCTTCACGGCCGACGGCGTCGTGGACGACTGGGGCCGGGAGTTCCGCGGCGCGTCCGAGATCGAGGGCTGGCAGCGACGGCGAGTTCATCGGCGTTGCGGTCGAGCTGACCGTCGACGCGGTCGAGCTCGACGGCCCCCGCACGATCGTCTCCGCGACGGTCGGCGGCGACGGCCTCACTCGGGCGACCGCGGCACGCACTTCATCGCCGCAGCGAACGATCCGCCCGGCGACGATGTGGGCGTGGCTCCAGCGCACTCGACCCGCGGCGCGTCGCGAGGCGCTCGAGCGGATGTCGAGCGAGGCTCGACGTCCTCGTGGTCGGCGGCGGGATCACGGGCGTCG
This sequence comes from uncultured Actinomycetes bacterium, assembly GCA_963717155.1. Classification (GTDB taxonomy): domain Bacteria; phylum Actinomycetota; class Thermoleophilia; order Gaiellales; family JALYLC01. The sequence continues at coordinate 2,959,291 of OY970326.1, read as the reverse complement.
GCGCGGCGCTGGACGCGGCCACGCGCGGGCTGAGCGTCGGGCTGATCGAGGCGCGCGACTACGCGGCCGGGACGTCGAGCAAGTCGAGCAAGCTCATCCACGGCGGGCTGCGCTACCTCGAGATGCTCGACTTCGGGCTCGTGCGCGAGTCGCTCCGCGAGCGGGAGCTGCTGCTGACCCGGCTCGCCCCGCATCTCGTGAAGCCCGTCCCGTTCCTCTGGCCGCTGACCCATCGCGGCTGGGAGCGCGTCTACCTCGGCGCGGGTCTCGCGCTGTACGACCGGATCGGCGGCGCGCGCAGCGTCCCGCCCGCGACGTCACCTGTCCCACCGCGGGGTGCGTGCGGTCGCGCCGGGCCTTCGCCCCGACGCGTTCGTCGGCGGCGTGCAGTTCTACGACGCCCAGGAGGACGACGCGCGCCTGGTCGCCTACGTCGCGCGGACCGCGCATGCGCACGGCGCAGTCGCTGGCCACGCGCGTCGCGGCGACGGGCTTCCTGCGCGAGGGCGAGCGCGTCGTCGGGGTCACCGCGCACGACGACGAGACCGACAGCGAGCTGAGCATCCGCGCCCGCGCACGTGCTGGGCGCCACGGGCGTCTGGAGCGACGAGCTGCGCGAGCTCGCGGGCGCCCGCTCGGGCACGCGCATCCGCCCGTCCAAGGGCATCCACGTCGTCGTGCCGCGCGACCGGATCGCGATGGAGACGGGCGTCCTCATGCGGACGGAGAAGAGCGTGCTCTTCATCATCCCGTGGGGGCCGCACTGGATCCTCGGCGACACCGACACGGCCTGGGAGCACGAGCCGGCGCATCCGGCCGCGACGCGGCACCGACATCGAGTACCTGCTCGAGAAGGCCAACGGCATGCTCGCGCGTCCGCTCACGCGCGACGACATCGAGGGCGTCTTCGTCGGCCTGCGTCCGCTCGTCGGCTCGAGCGAGAGCGCCGACACGACGCGCCTCAGCCGGGCCCACACGGTCGAGTCGCCCGTGCCGGGACTGACGACGATCGCCGGCGGCAAGTACACCACCTACCGCGTGATGGCGAAGGATCTCGTCGACGCCGCCGTGCCGCCGGGTGGGCCGCCGTCACGCACCGACGCACGTTCCGATCGTGGGGGCGGCGGGCTACTCGGCCCGCTGGAACCAGCGCGGGCGGCTCGCCGACGAGGCCGGGCTCGACGTCACCCGCATGGCACGTCTGCTCGACCGCTACGGCGACCGGGTCGACGACCTCACCGCCCTCATCGCCGAGCGCCGCGAGCTCGCCGCGCCGCTCGCGGGAGCCGACGAGTACCTCGGCGTCGAGGTGGTCTACGCCTGCACGCACGAGGGCGCGCTCCGGCTCGAGGACGTGCTCGCACGGCGCACGCGGATCTCGTTCGAGACGCGCGACCGCGGCATGGTCGCCGCCCCGCGCGGTGGCGGCGTTGATGGCCGAGACGCTCGGCTGGGACGCGGCGCGGACCGCGTCCGAGCTTCGACCGCGTCCGCCGCCAGGTCGCAGCGGAGCTGCAGGCCGAGGAGCTGGCGGACGACGCGGCGGCGCACGCGGTCGTCGAGGGCGCGCTGTGAGCCAGGTCATCCTCGCGCTCGACCAGGGCACGTCGAGCACGCGCTGCATCGCCTTCGACCGCGATCTGCGCGAGCGCGGGCGCGCGGCCGTGCCCGGTCACGTGCTCGTTCCCGGCGCCGGGCCGCGTCGAGCAGGACCCGGCCGAGCTCGCGCGCTCGGCCGAGGACGCGCTCGCGCGAGCGCTCGCCGACGGCGGCATTGCGCTGGAGCGACGTCGCCGCCGTGTCGATCGCGAACCAGACCGAGACCTTCGTGATCTGGGATCGCGCGACCGGGCGGCCGATGCACCCGGCGATCGTCTGGCAGGACCGCCGCACGGCGGCCGAGTGCGACGAGCTCGCGCTCGCGGGTCACGAGCCGCTCGTACGCGGGCGCACCGGACTCGAGCTCGACGCGACGTTCCCGGCGACGAAGATCCGCTGGGTGCTCGACCGCGTGCCGGGAGCGGCGGAGGAAGCGGAGGCCGGCGAGCTGGCGTACGGGGATGTCGCGTCCTGGCTCGTTCACGCGCTGAGCGGCGGCGCGGTGCACGTGACCGAGGCCAGCAACGCCGGCAGGACGCTGCTCTGCGGCCTCGGCGAGACGACGTGGGACGCCGACCTGCTCGAGCTGTTCGGCGTGCCTGCGGCGCTGCTGCCGCCGATCGTCGACTCCGACTCGGTGTTCGGCTCGACCGGCGTGCTCGGCGGCACCGTTCCGATCGTCGGTGTGCTCGGCGACCAGCAGGCGTCGCTGTTCGGCCAGCGCTGCTTCGAACCCGGACAGGCGAAGGTCACGCTCGGCACCGGCGGCTTCCTGCTGGTGCAGGCGGGGGCCCGGGCGCCGCGACCGCCCGAAGGCGTGCTCGCGAGCTGCGCGTGGAGGCGCGAGCACGTCTCGAGCTACGCGCTCGAGGGATTCGTCCCGGTCGCCGGCGCTGCGATCGACTGGCTCGTCGAGATCGGTGTCCTCGGCTCGGCCGGAGAGCTCGATGCCGTGCTCGCCGAGGCTGCGGGGAGCGATCACGACGTCGTGTTCGTACCCGCGCTGCAGGGCCTCGGCACGCCGAGCTGGCGTGCCGACGCGCGAGGGACCCTGATGGGCCTGAGCCGCGCCACCTCCCGGGCCGACATCGCGCGCGCGGCCGTCGATGGCGTGCTGCACCAGATCGCAGACGGCGTCGAGGCCATCGCGGCGGCGCAGCCGATCGACCTGATCCTGCTGGACGGTGGACTCTCGCGCAGCAGCCACGTCGTGCAGCGCCTCGCCGACCTGACCGGCGTGCCCATCGAGCGCGCAGCGCGCGCCGACTCCACCGCGCTCGGTGCAGCGCTGCTCGGAGGGCTGGGGGCGGGTGTCTGGGGCGCGCTCGCCGAGCTGCCCCCGACCGCAAGCGATCTGCGCGCCGACCCGGCAATGTCCGACGTCGTGCGGCGACGCGCCCGCGACCGCTGGGCCGAGGTGATCGGGCTCGCACGAGGGGTTCGCGCCTCCGCGCGCCGGCGGGTAGGATCGTCGCAGGGGATCGGCGCGAGCCGGTCGAGGGCCAGGGAGAGGGAGCAGGCATGCGACGGATCCGCGTGTTCACGGTCGCGCTCGTAGCGCTGACGCTCGGCGCCCTCGTGGTGTCGGGAAGCGCGAGCGCAGCGGGCTGGGAGAAGATCTCGCGCGATGGTCTCGCGAACATCGACGAGGCGACGAGCGTGGTCTCGGGCTCCTCGATCGTGGTGGCGTGGAACTACGAGCCCGCGCCCGGCTTCGACTCGTCCGAGGCGGTCACGTTCACCAGCTCGCTCACCGACAGCGTGCAGACGCCGACCACGGCGCCGGTGATCTCGAGCTGGGCGAACCTCAACAGCGATCCCGAGCTCGTACTGGCGCCGGACGGCGGCATCGTGCTCGCGTTCGCGGGCGCCCACTCGTCCGAGACAGCCGACCCGTTGACCGGCATCGCGGTCGCCTCGCGCACCGCCACCGGGGCGTGGAACGCGCCCGTGGTCGTCGTCCCGGGGGCCAGCGCGACCTACGGGATCGGAGGCCTCCTCCTGCCCGATGGCTCGTCCCTGATCACCGGCGACTGCTGCGGCAACAACGCGTACATCTTCCACGGCGCCACGCAGGTCGGCGAGGCGTCCGGCGGCAGCGGCAGCGTGCAGAACCGCACGCTCGCGCGCGACAGCGCGGGCAACGTGTGGGTCGCCTGGTACGACCTCGATCACGGGGTCGTGATGCGCCAGCTCGATGCGACGACGGGCGTCCCGATCGGCAGCCCGGCGATCGCGCCGACGTCGAACTTCATCTACAACGGCGGCAGCCGCATCGCGCTCGTGTGCAACCCGGTCGCGCCAGGCTGTCGGGTCGCCTATCGCACCGAGGACAACCACCACGTCGTCACCTGGGCCCCCGGCGAGCCTGCGCCGACGACGGTCGCGACGATCGGGCAGAACGACACGCTCGGGCAGCTCCATGCCGCGTACCGCGCCGACGGCCGGCTGTGGGTCGGCTGGGTCGTGCGGCCGGGCGTCGGCGACCCGACCGTCCAGTTCACCCTCGGCGACGTCCGCGGTGCAGGCGGAGCGAGCTATCCCGTGGGCCTCCAGAAGCTCGACACCCCCTACCACCTGCGGCTGCAGCCCGTCGGCAACGAGCTGCTGCTGATCGGGAACTTCGGTTCGCCGAACAACGGCTCGGCGCAGTGGGCGAACCTGGTCGGCATCCCCGGCGCGATCCCCGATACGTCGGGCCCGAAGGACGTCGCCGTGCAGCCGGGCGCCAGCGGCAAGGGCTTCAGGATCCAGGTGCAGTTCAAGGCTCCTACCGCGTGCGGCGGCAAGTGCACGGCACGCGCCGAGCTCCGCAACCGCACGGGCACCTGCTCGGCGGCCTGCCTCGCGACGGGGAGCAAGCGGCTTCCCGGTGACGGGCCGATCCTGATCGGGACGCGGGGCACCTTCGGCCTGCCGGGGACGAGGAAGATCCGGTTCTACATGACGGTCACGAAGGCAGCGCTGCTGCGCACGCCGTTCGTGACGCAGGGCGGCTTCCGGGTCGGCGACACGCGCCTGCGGGTGTACCTCACGACGAGGTCGGGGGTCGTCATCGCCGTGCGCGACGGTCACATCAAGGTCTCGATCGCGCGCATCAGGTCGGGCGCGCTCCCCGGTCTCACTGGCATTCTCTAGCGCGTGCGCGATGTGCCCGTTCGCGACGGAGCGATCGCTCTCGGCCAGCTCCTGCAGTTCGCCGGGATCGTCGACACGGGCGGTCAGGCCAAGCTGCTGCTCGTGTCGGACGAGGTGCTCGTCAACGACGTGCCCGAGTCGCGGCGTGGCCGCAAGCTGCAGGTGGGAGACGTCGTCGAGGTGACGGGCCACGAGCCGATGCGCATCGCGAAGGCGGACGACGAGGAGAGCTGAGATGGCGACGGAACCCGCCGGGCCCGGCGAGCTGCGCGAGGCGTTCGAGTCACTGACGAGCTTTCCGTTGCTGGCAGCGCTGTACGGCCGGCGGTCGCGGCGCTTCCCGCTCGGCGGCGAGATTCCCGACGGCCCGCTGGCATATCGCTCGAAGCACGAGGCCGTGCCGCTCAGCGACCTGGAGCGCATGCTCGTGCTGACGGCCATGGGCGCCACGACCGGCTGGCACTACGCGATCATGCGCCACGAGCGCTATGCACCGCATCTGGCGAACTACGCGGGCGGAGCGGCGGGGCGCACCTTCCCCTCGGCCGCCGGCTTCCACACGGCCGAGCTCTTCCTCACCGACGACTCCGGCACGTACTTCTTCCCGACGCGCGACGCCGGGGCGCTCGTCGACCCTGCCGACGAGGAGCTGACCCCGGAGCTGCTGGTCGAGCGTCACGCGCCGCGCCTGCGACGGCTCTCGCCGGACCGTATCCACCTGCCGCGCGCCGAGCCCTACATGGAGGGCCACAACACCTGGATCGCGAACGCGCCCGGGTCGCTGCTCGTGATCCCGGTTGCGGACGTCGCCCAGCACACCATCGCGAACCTCTGCTTCTTCACCCAGAACGGCTACTCGATCTACGACGACGTCAACGGCGAGCGCATCCCGGGCATGGAGCGCTTCTCGTCGCTGGTCGACATCGACGCGCCGCTCCCGCTGACGTTCCTCGAGCAGTACTCGATCACCGAGGCGACTGCCGAGCTCGCGACCAGCGCGTTCGCCGGCACGCTCGTGCTGCAGGCGATGGGGCTCGGAGGCTGGATGTTCGACGGGATCGAGCGCCTCACGATGCTCGGCGCCTCGGGCGATCCGGACGTCCCCGGGCTCGGCTTCCGCTACGACGAGGATCCGCGCTGGGCGATGCCGAATCCGACGGGTCTACCCGGCGTGTTCGAGGGCTTCTGCCCACCGCACCATCCCGACATGCGCGCGGCGGTCGAGGCGCTCGCCGAGCGCAAGTTCGGCCCGGGCGGCGTGTACAACCCGGACACGCCCGGCGCGTGGTCCGAGAGCGACCGGATCCGGGGGGCCGCGCAGCCGTACACCGAGGAGTTCAAGGACTGCGTGGCCCAGCAGGCGCAGTACATCTTCGACACCTTCGGCAAGTTCCCCGGTACCGTGCCGACCCTCTTCATCATGAACTACGTCCAGGCCCAGCACATCGACACCGACTTCTACGACCGCTTCTTCCGGCCGGGCGCCTACCTGCCGACGCACGCGGAGCACTTCCGCCTCTGGCACCCCGAGAGCGAGCGCGCGACGTGAAGCAGTACCTCGGCCCGACGAACTCGATCGTCGACGTCGAGGGGCTCGAGGTCGGTCACTGCACTCGCCGCGAACCCCCGTTCCTGACCGGCGTCACGGTCGTGCTCGCCCGCGAGGGCGCAGTTGCCGGCGTCGACGTGCGCGGCGGCGGTCCGGGAACGCGCGAGACCGATGTGCTGGATCCCAGGAACCTGGTCGATCGCGTGCATGCGATCCTGCTCGCCGGGGGGAGCGCCTTCGGCCTCGACGCCGCGAGCGGCGTCATGCAGGCGCTCGAGGAGCGCGGCATCGGCTTCCCCGTCGGACCGTTGCCGCACGAGATCGTGCCGATCGTGCCCGCAGCGGTGCTCTTCGACCTCGGCCGCGGCGGCGACTACCAGGCGCGGCCCGACGCGACGTTCGGACGAGAGGCGGTGGTCGCGGCGACGGCCGAGCGGCCGGTCGAGGGGTCCGTCGGCGCGGGCACGGGTGCGGTTGCGGGTGGGCTGAAGGGCGGCATCGGCACTGCCAGCTGCGTCCTCGAGAACGGCGCCGTCATCGCCGCGCTCGTCGCCCTCAACTCGTACGGCGCGGCGGTCTCGCCGGAGACCGGCGAGCCGTACGGCGCGTTCGCGGAGGTCGACGGCGAGTTCGGCGCCGCAGTGCGCAGGATGTCGCTGCGCGCCCTGCCCGAGCGAGACGTCAGCGACCAGCCGCGTCGGCCGTTCAACACGACGATCGGCGTGGTCGCGACCAACGTGCGCCTCGACAAGGCCCAGGCATCGAAGCTCGCGGGCGCCGGCCAGACGGGAATGGCGCGGGCGATCCGTCCCGTGCACACCCTGTTCGACGGCGACACGGTCTTCGGCCTCTCGACCGGCCGCGTCGCGCTCGCCGACGGGTCGGAGGATGCGCTCGCGCGAGCCCTCGCGTTGAACGATCTCTACGCCGCGGCGGCCGATGCGTTCACCCGCGCGATCGTGCACGCGCTGATCGCCGCCGAGACCGTCGGCGCGTGGCGCGGCTACCGGGATACCTAGCTCGGGCCTGTAGCCGGCGGGGCAAGGAGCGTAGGGAGCTCGAACCTAGCCGTCTCGCCAGGGTGTCGTGCGATATCCGCGCTCGGGGAATCCGAGATTCCACGACACGCGTAAGGGGAGGAGCGGGGGTGTTGCCTCGTCCTTCGACCCAAAAAGGAGGCCCCGATGCTGCGGCCGTCCCTTTCCCGATGGATCGCGTTCGTTGTTGCGGTGCTAGCGGTCGGCCTGATCACGGCCGGCGCTGCTGCTGCGAACGGACGTGACTTCGGCAAGTTCTTCCGGCACCACGGACACCACCAGAACCAGGATCTCACGTACACCGTGACACCGCTCGTCTCGGATCAGGCGAACGTCGCGCCCCACATGGACCCGAACCTCGTGAACGCCTGGGGTCTCGTGGCCGGCCCGACGACGCCCTTCTGGGTGGCGAACAACGGGACCAGCACGTCGACGCTGTACGACGGGCTCGGCAATCCGTTCCCCGTGGCGAGTCCGCTCGTGGTCAGCGTGCCCTCTGACCCGACAGGCGTCGTGTTCAACGGCGGCCCGAACTTCCAGGTCTCCAACGGCACCGCGAACGTGTCGTCGAAGTTCATCTTCGCGACCGAGCAGGGCACGATCCTCGGCTGGCCCGGAGGAGTGACGACTGCCGTGCAGGCGGTCCCGAACTCCGACGGCGCGGTCTACAAGGGTCTCGCAATCGACGGCGACACCCTCTACGCGACCGACTTCCACAACGGGCGCGTCGACATGTTCGATGGATCGTGGAACCCGATCGTCTCGCCGGGTGCGTTCACCGACCCGTTCCTTCCCCCGTGGCTCGGGTTCGCGCCGTTCGGCATCCAGCAGATCAACGGCAACATCTTCGTGACCTACGCGAAGACGCAGCCGGGCAGCAATGACGAGGTGGATGGACTCGGCCTCGGCATCGTCGACGAGTACTCGCCGACGGGTGTGTTCGAGCACCGCGTCGGGAGCTTCGGTGGCCTGAACGCCCCGTGGGGCATCGCGTGGGCGCCGGCGACAGGGTTCGGCCGCGCGAGCGGCGAGCTGCTCGTCGGCAACTTCGGCGATGGTCACATCAACGCCTTCGTCCAGCGGCCGTGGGGACAGTGGCTGACCGACCACCAGCTCCGCGGGTCGGATCACCACCGGATCGCGATCGACGGTCTGTGGGGGCTGCAGTTCGGCAACGGCGCGAACAACGCACCGACGACGTCTCTCTACTTCACCGCCGGCCCGAACGGCGAGAACGACGGCCTGTTCGGCACGGTTACCGCGAACCCCTGACCACCTCACGTTCAGGGTGCAACTGGCCGGCCGGCGCTCTACCCCTGCGAGCGCCGGCCGGGTCAGTTGCGTTGCGCCATCGTCACGATGGCGCTGGTGAAGCGTGCGACGGCGTGCGGCCCGAGCGTGCCGGCCGGGAGCTCCACGACGAACGACGTGGTCCCGGGGAACCGGTGGTTCTGCCAGGTGGAGCCGCTCCCGGGGTAGCGCGTCAGCTGCCGCAGGGGGATGCCGACGAGACGGCTGAAGCGCGCCTCGACGGAGCGCGATCCACCCGACCGGTCGACCACCCGCAGCGACTGGTGGAACCAGATGGTGATCGCGGGGTGCAGCAGCAGGATCAATCGGCGCGCGAAGCGCGTCTCGGGCTCCGAGAGCGGGCGCGGGCCAGGATACGAGAAGTCGCCGCGGTGGCCCGAGGGCTGCCAGCGGTAGGGGAAGTTCCGATTGAGATCGACGCCGTCGGCGTTCTGCCTGGTGTCGTGCGCCGCGCCGTCCGGGTTGAGATCGGGGACGACCCAGATGTCGGTGCCGGGCGTGACGGGTTCGTCGATGAGCGCGTCGGCGATCGCGATGCCCGCCGTCTCGTTCCCGTGGATCGCGCCGAACACGAGCACGGTCCGGGCAGCCTGCTCACCCGTGTGAACCGCGAGGATCGGCCTGCCCTCGCGCGAGTGGCCGAGGATGACGTCGGGCATGCCGCCCGATCGGGTCTCCGCCGCGGCCGGCGTGGCGACGGCGCTCGGGGCGAGCATCAGCCGATGAGCGCGATCGTGAAGCCCTCGTCCTGGGTGCCTGTCGTCGCGGCCGAGCTGTCCGCGGTCTCGGCGAACACGTGCTGGCCGTCCTGCAGGCCGGGGCCGCAGTTCGTCTCGCCGATGCCGCCGTTCGTTCCGCACGCTCCCGCGGTCACGTCGACCCGGGCGCTGTTCGTGAACACCGGGTTCGGCGTGGCGACGATCGCCTTGCCGGCAACCGCGGCGTGGAAGTCGAGCACGTAGCTGCCCGTCCCGGTCCGGCTGGCCGTGATGCCGCCCGATTGCGCCACGATCGCGCCCGCGCCGTTGATCAGCGCCCACTGCACGGTGCCGGGGCCCGATGCGCCGGTGTCGCCCTTCGGTCCGGGAGCGCCGTTCGTGCCCGCCGGGCCGATCGGCCCGATCGCGCCCCTGGCGCCCTTCAGGGCCGCCCGTGCTGCCGGCGCGATCTTCGCGAGGGTGACCGACTTGCTCTCGAGCTGTGTCGTGCCGACCGAGTGGGCCGGCAGCTTGGTCGCCGCATACGACACCCCGCCCAGGGCGACGAACAGGGCGAGCAGCGACGTGACGTTCGCGAACGTCAGGCCGCGACGGATTCGGAGAAACATGACCTCTCCTCGGTGGGGTCCGAGCCTGTCTCAGGCGCCGAGGGATCCTACGAGCGGAGCCTGGAAGCCAGATCACCTTCGATCGTCTACCTTCCGCCGCAGGCACCCTCGTGATCTTCGACTCGCACATGCACATCGGCGCGCACGGCGCCGAGTTCGGGGTCTCGCTCGACGCCGACGGGCTCGTGGCGGCCATGCGCGACAACGGCATCTCGGCCGGAGCGCTCTTCGCGCCCGACAACGAGGCAGTGCGCGCGGTGGTCGACTCCGTGCCCGGCGTGTACGGCCTGCACTGGGCCAACCCTCGGCTGCCCGGCTACCTCGAGCATGCCCGCAGCTACCTCGAGCACCCCGGGTTCGTCGGAATCAAGCTGCACCCGCTGAACGACGGATACCACCCGAACGATCCGAGCGTCCACCCGCTGATGGAGCTGGCGATCGAGCACGATCTCCCCGTCCTGATCCACAGCGGTCACCCGGTCTTCACGCTGCCGTGGATCATCGAGGAGCTGATCGTCAACTTCCCCGATGCCAAGGTGATCCTGGCCCACATGGGCCACGGCAACGTCTTCTACATCAACGCGTCGATCGACATCGCGCGGCGCCACGCGGGCGTGTACCTCGAGACCTCCGGCATGCCCATGCCGACGAAGATCGTCGATGCGATCGAGGCGCTCGGGCCGACGCGGGTGCTCTACGGCTCAGACATGCCCGTGTACCACCCGCAGAGCGAGATCGACAAGGTCAGGCTGAGCGGTCTGTCCGAGGACCTCGTCGACCGCGTGCTCGACAAGAACGCGCGCGCGCTGTTCCTCAAGGAGGGCGTCGCGTGATCTTCGACGCGCACATGCACGTCGGCGACTTCGGGCCGATGATGAACGTCCGCATCGATACGGCCGGCATCGCCGAGCTCATGCGCGAGCACGAGATCGACGGCGGCGTGATCTTCCACCCCGACTCTGCCCTTGTCGAGCAGTGCCTCGAGGCGATCCCTGGCCTGTACGGCCTCGTCTGGGCGAATCCCACGCAGCCGGGCTACCTCGAGGAGGCCGAGCGGCTGCTCGAGCAGCCGCGCTGGCGCGGCATCAAGCTGCATCCGCTGATCGACGGCTTCCATCCGAACGATCCGGCCGTGCACCCGCTGATGGAGCTGCTCGTCGCACGCGACCTGCCCGTGCTCGTCCACTGCGGCCACCCGATCTTCAGCCTCCCGTGGAGCATCGAGGAGCTGGCGGTCGAGTTCCCGACGGTGAAGGTGATCCTCGGCCACATGGGGCACTGCAACGTCGTCTACATCAACGGCGCGATCGACGTGGCCGAGCGGAACGCGAACGTCTATCTCGAAACGTCGGGCATGCCGATGCCGACGAAGATCCGCGAGGCGGTCGAGCGCGTCGGGCCCGATCGCGTCCTGTTCGGGTCGGACATCCCCTTCCACCATCCGAAGATCGAGATCGACCGCGTGCACCTCAGCGGGCTCTCGCCCGAGCTCGTCGAGCGCGTGCTCTCGACGAACGCGCGAGCCCTGTTCCTCGGCGAGTAGCCCTCCGTCGCGTCAGTTGAGTGTCGGCAGCGTCGTGATGTCGGTCGAGAGCCAGCGCTTCGTGAGCACGGCGATCTGGCCACCGGCGATCAGGTTGCTGATCGCGGTGTTCACGCCGTCCTCGAGGGGACTTCCCTGCGGCATCACGACGCCGTACTGCTCCCCGGTGGCGATCACTCCCGCGAACGGCCCGTAGCGCTGCGGCACCTGGGCGCGCAGCGTCGCGAGGATCGGCGCGTCGTAGAGGACCGCATCGCAGCGGTTCGCCTGTAGCGCGTTCAGGAGCAGCGTCACGTTGCCGAACAGCCTCGGCGGCGTCGTCGGCTTCACGCGCGTCGCGATGACGTCGACGGAGGTCGTGGCGGCCTTGGTGCACAGGCGCAGGCCAGCGAGCTGCGCGATCGTCGTCGGGATCGGGGTGAGGCCGCGTCGCAGGAGGACCCCCTCGTCGGACGCCAGGTACGGCACGCTGAAGGCGAGGCGCGTCGAGCGCTCGTCCGTGATCGTGACCTCGGCAAGCGCGATGTCCCATGGCTTCGGGCCCCCGGCGATCAGTCGCGGGAACTGCGGCTCCTGGTAGAAGGCCACCCGCGGAATACCGAGCCGCGCAGCGATCAGGCGGGCGAGGTCGATCTCGAATCCTCGCGCGAAGAGCACGCTGTGGCCCTTCACCGATCCGACCTCGAAGCCCGGGCTCGGCATGTTGAGCCCGACGGTCAGCGTTCCGGGCTGCAGGGTGGGCGGCGGGTCGGCGGCCGCGGATGCAGCTGCGACGAGCAGCGCCAGCACCACCAGGATCACGGTCGGGGTCTTCACGTCGAGCTCGCCATCACGTGGACGGGCGTGCCGACGGAGGCGAAGTCGTACACCCACTTCGAGTCGTACTGCGTGACCCGCACGCATCCGTGGGAGGCGGCCTCGGTGGGGACGTCGGGGTACTGGTGCACTGCGAAGCCGCCGCTGAACGGCAACGCCCAGAGGAGCCAGTCGCGGAACGGCACGGACCACCACTTCGGGAACTTCGCGTAGACGCTGAACGTGCCGAGGATCGTCGGTGTCGACGGCTTCCCGGTCGAGACGTCGATCGTGCGGACGACCTGGTTGTCCTGGATCGCGAGCATCACCTGGCGGTCGACGAGCACCTCGAGGCGACGGCCGGCGGGGCCCTTCGTGATCGGGCTCGGACGCTGCGCGGTTGCCAGCACCGCGAGCGTCCGCGGGTCGGCAATGCCCGTCCTCGGCAGGCGCTGCCACTTCTGGAATGCGACCACCGCGGTCTGCGTGGCGGGACCGTCGACGCCGTCGACCCCGGACGGATCGAGGTAGCCGAGCGCGGCGAGCTGTTGCTGCAGCGTCAGTGTGGCCGGAGAGGTCGGTCCGGTCGGGGTCGTCACGGGCGTCGTGGCAGGGGCGTTCGGCGTCGCGAGCGCCGCTCGCGTCAACGGCACGGTCGCGTCGACCCCGGGGAACAGCCCGAGCGGCGTGCCGCCCTTGATGAGGAGGCGAACGGCGCGGATCCGCGGCACGGACGTCACGGTGCTGACGACCTGATCCAGGCGCGCGAGCGTGGTGTCGGTCGCGGGGCCCGTCAGGAACGCCTCGCCAAGATCGACCGTCGCGACATCGCCTGCGATCGCGACGCTGCGCACCACGCTGCCGGTCGGCACGTACGTCCGGAACGACTTCGCGGTCTCGGCCTTCGTCGGTCCCGCGAACAGCGCCTTGAGCGCGTCGTTCACGTTCGAGCCGGGGCGGTTGACGGCGACGAGCTGCTCGCCCTGTCCGAAGAACACCTTCACCGTCGGCGCCGCCGGTGCGCTTCCCGTGGCCGCCACGCAGGCGAGCAACACGACTACGAGAGTGACCAGGCGCCGCATCGGTCGGCGCAGGGTACGGGAAGTGCGCCTCACAGGGTCGGAACTGCGCCCAGCAGCGCGCGCGTGTACGGGTGCTGCGGCGAGTCGTAGACGTCGTGCGTCTCTCCCACCTCGACCACACGCCCCTCGTGCATGACCGCGATGCGGTCGCAGAGGTAGCGCACGACCGCGAGATCATGCGAGATGAAGACAAGAGTCAACCTCAACTCGACCGTTAGAGTTCGCAGCAGATCGAGGATCTGCGCCCGCACGGGCACGTCGAGGGCGCTGACGGGCTCGTCGGCGATCAGCGAGCGACGGCCCGGGCGCCAGCGCGCGTGCGATCGCGATGCGCTGACGCTGTCCGCCGGAGAACTGGTGCGGGTAGCGGCCGGCGGCCTCGGCGGGCAGGCCGACAGCTTCGAGCAGCTCGCGGACGCGCTCCCGGCGGTCGCCCGGGATCGCCAGGGCCTGCAGCGGCTCGAGCACGATCTCGCGTACGCGCATGCGCGGATCGAGCGATGACATGGGGTCCTGGAACACGATCTGCGCCTGTCGCCGGAGGAATCGCAGCTCGCGCTCCTTGCGTCCGGTCACCGGCGTGTCCTCGAACCGCACCTGGCCCGCCTGCGGCTGATCGAGGGCGACGAGCAGGCGCGCGAGCGTCGACTTCCCCGAGCCCGACTCGCCGACGATCCCGAATCGGTCGCCGCGTACGACCGACAGGTCGACGCCCTGCAGTGCGTGGACGCTCGGCGGACGACGGCGCAGCGACGTGCGCGGCATCGCGTACTCGCGCACCAGACCCCGCGCCTCGAGGATCACGCTGCGCTCGCCGCGCGGGGCCGGCTCGGCGAGGATGGGCGGCTCGCTGAGCGCGCGGGTTCCGGCGATCAGCGCCTGCGTGTGCGGATGGCGAGGCGCGGCGAAGACCTCCGACGTCGGCCCCGACTCGACGATCACGCCCTCCTGCATCACCAGCACGCGCTCGCACATGCTCGCGATCACGGCCAGGTCGTGCGTGATGAACAGCAGCGCGGCGTCTTCCTCCGCGACCAGCTGGCGCAGCAGCTCGAGCATCTCGGCCTGCACCGTCACGTCGAGCGCGGTCGTCGGCTCGTCCGCGATCAGCACGGCGGGGTCGCACGAGAGCGCCATCGCGAGCAGCACGCGCTGCCGCTGTCCGCCCGATAGCTGGTGGGGGTACGCGTCGAGCTTCGTGTGGGGATCGGGCAGCTGCACGCGGGCGAACAGCTGCTCCGCGCGTGCGAGTGCCTCCTGGCGCGTCGCGCCGCGATGCAGCCGAACCACCTCGGCGACCTGCTGGCCGACCCGCATCAGCGGATCGAGGGCGGTCATCGGCTCCTGGAACACCATCGCGATCCGGTCGCCGCGCAGGTTGGCGAGCTCTCGCTCCGGCAGTGCCAGCAGGTCGGTCGCGCCAAGTCGTGCGCTGCCGCTGGCGCGGAGCTCCTCGGGCAGCAGACCCATGATCGCGAGCGCGGTCAGCGACTTGCCGCTACCGGACTCCCCGATCAACCCGAGGCGCTCGCCCGCGGCGAGCTCGAAGCTGACGCCGTCGACGAGGGCGGCATCTCCGACCTCGATTCGCAGGTCGCGCACCGCGAGGGCGGTCTCGGGCACTAGCTCCGCCGCAGTCTCGGATCGAGGATGTCGCGCAGGCCGTCGCCGAGCAGGCTGAAGCCGAGGACGGCGATTGCGATTGCGAGACCCGGCCAGAGCGCCAGCTGGGTGTCGTGACCGAAGTAGCCCTTGCTGTCGTTCAGCATGCGCCCCCAGGACGGAGTCGGCGCCGGCGTGCCGAGTCCGAGGTACGAGAGTGCGGCCTCGGCGAGGATCGCGACCGCGAAGAGGATCGTCGCCTGCACGATCAGCACGGCTGCGATGTTGGGCAGCACGTGGCGCACGAGGATCGCAGGCGGGCGGCGCCCGGCCGCACGCGCGGCGAGCACGAAGTCCGACCGCAGGATGCCGAGGGCCGACCCGCGCGTGAGCCGGGCGAAGACGGGGATGTAGGCGATCCCGATCGCGACCATCGCGGTGATCGTCGAGCCGCCGTAGGCGGCGGCAAGCATGATCGCGATCAGCACCGCGGGGAAGGCGTAGACGATGTCGGAGGCGCGCATCGCCGCCTCGTCCACCGCGCCCCCGCGCTGGGCGGCGAGCAAGCCGATCGGTATGCCGATCAGCCCTGCGATCGCGATCGCGACGACCCCGACGAGCAGGGTCGTCTGCGCCCCGACCATCAGCTGGCTCAGGATGTCCCGCCCGAACTGGTCGGCGCCGAGCAGATGGCTGCTGGAGACCCCGGCAAGCGAGTCCTGCGGCCGGACGACGGTCGGGTCGTACGGCGTCCACACCAGCGAGACGAGCGCGGCGAGCACGACGAGACCGACGAGCACTCCGCCCGCGATCAGGCTGCCGCTGGTGCGCCAGTGCGCGCGCGGGTGCGGGCGCGCTTCGGCGAGCAGCGCCTCGCTCATCGCGGCGCTCCGCGCAGGCGAGGATCGAGCAGGTGATAGGACAGGTCGACGATCAGGTTCACGACGAGGACGGTCGCGGTCAGGAGCATCACGATGTCCTGCACGAGCACCGTGTCGCGGCCGAGGACGCCGCTCAGCAGGCCGGCGCCGAGCCCGGGCAGGTTGAACACGTTCTCGATCACGACGGCGCCGACGAGGAGCCCTGCGATCTGGAGCCCGATCACCGTCACGATCGGGATCGCCGCGTTGCGCAGCCCGTGCCGCCGCAGCGCGCCCGTAGCGGGTGAGCCCGCTGGCGCGGGCGGTGCGCATGAAGTCCGCCCCGCAGCACCTCGAGGATCGCCGAGCGGATGTAGCGCGTCAGCACCGACGCCTGCACGAGCGCGAGCGCGATCGCGGGCAGGATCAGCGACTTCAGTGAGCCGCTGACGCTCTCACCCCAGCCGGGGAAGCCCCCGGCGGGCAGCCAGCCGAGCTTGACCGCGACCAGCGTGCTCAGCAGGATGCCCGCCCAGAACTCCGGGATCGCGATCCCGATCTGGCTGGCCGCCGAGATCGCGGTGCCCGAGACCTTGCGGTGCCGGAGCGCCGCGATGATGCCGAGCGGCAGCGAGACCGACGGTCGCGAGCAGCAGCCCGAACAGGACGAGCGGGCCCGTGACCTCGAGCCGGCTCGTGATCTGCGGCTCGACGGGCAGCTCCGATACGGCGGACACCCCGAAGTCGCCGTGGACGAACCCGCTCGCCCACTCGCGGTACTGCACCCAGAGCGGGCGGTCGAGGCCGAGCTGGTGACGGAGCTCGTGCAGCGACTGCGGCGTCGCCTGGGTGCCGAGCATCGCCTGTGCGGGGTCGCCCGGCAGGATCGAGAGCGCGACGAACACGAGGATCGACGCGACGAACAGGCTGATCGCGAAGATCACGAGCCTGCGGGCGACGAAGACGGTCACGGGGGGGATGCTGCACGAACGCCGCGCATCGCGCGCGTCGACTGCAGCGAGGTCGACTCGCATGGGAGTCGACCTTGCGCATCCGAACGGGAGGAGGGACGCAGGCTAGTGAAACGCCCCGTCGCGGGGATTCGTGTTCGCTACGAGCGCTGGCCACGGTGCGGCGCACCGCTCCGACGCTGCCACGGCAACACCGATGCCAGCTCGGAGTTAGGTGGCGTCCTCGACCAGGAACCGGCGCGCGCGTTCTTCTACGCGCGTTTGCCAGTCAGCAAAAATGCCCAGGAATTCAGCTCCTTCCATGACCCCCGGGCCAATGGTGACCGATTGCACCCACCAGTCATAGCCGCGCTCGAGGAGGCCCTCCGATCGAAGGCCCTCCTCCACTACAACGAACAGCGGATGGCCGAGTGTGTACGCCATCGCGGCCTCGATCTGGTTCCAGACCGTCGGGTAGCGCGCACCGGAGAGGTCCGCGTCGTCCTTGCCGAGGGCTCCTAACTCGATCCCGCTGTCGACGCGTTTGCGCTCGAACGCGACGATCGTGGTCCCGGCCGAGGTGCTCATGTCTCCCATGATGGTTTGGAGCGGTGCCCCGGCGGTAAACCGGTTGCGACCGACGGTGTGCGGCGTCAGTCCCCGTCCCCGAAGGAAGACCTCGAAGTCCCCCACAAAGCGCTCCTGCGCCGGCGTTGAAACACGACCAACGCTCAAGAAGACGCGGATCGTCGGCAAGCTGCCTCCTTTCAAGGAAGATCGGGCCAATAGCGATACCACCATCAGGCGCAGCGCGCATTCCGGACCCGCGCCCAGACCTGGCACGCCAATGTGGACTTCGCGTCAGCGGCGTCCGATCGGGTGCATCGTCGAACGGTGGAAGTCGACGGTTCCGGCAGCCTGCAGGACGAGCTCGGCGATCCGCCAGCCTGCGTCGGTGCGCGCGAAGCGGTGGAGGTAGCGCCCCCAGAGCTCGCCGTCGGGCGAGCCGTCGACGTAGCGATGCCACGCGTACAGGTAGCTGACGGACCGGGCGCGGTCGGCACTCTCGAGCGCTATCTGGATGTTCGACACGTGGTGGCTCGTCGCCGCGAAGGTCTGCTCGAGTCCGACCGCGATCGTCGAGGCGATCGCATCCGCGCCGACGATGGTCGCGGACTCGGGGCCGTAGTCGACGATGGCGTCGGGTGTGAACAGGGCGGCCACCTCCGCCGGCTCGTTGCGGTCGAAGTGGTAGCAGTAGCCCAGGATCAGATCCGTGATCGCCTGGCGATCGAGGAGCTCCGAGACGGCAGCGGCGAGATCCATGCCTACGTGCCCGTCGCCCCCACCGCACCCTCGATCTCGTCGATCGCCGCCTGCTCCGCCTCGCTCACGTTCCCCTGGTTCCCGTGCTCGCGATGTGCCTCCGCTACATGCTGCGCGAGCCCGAGGATGAACTGCTTGTAGCTCTCGAGCTCCGCCGCGCCGGCCTTGCCCGCAACCAGCCCAACGGCGTCTCGCAGGTGCTGCAGCCCCTGGTCCTTCAGCTCGGCGGGCGAGTGGTAGCGGGTGTGGTCGGTCTCGGGCTTGTGCTTGACGATCTCGTCGAGCAGCTCGCTCACCCCGAGGTGCTGGCGCGCCTCGGCGTACGACTTCGCGATCGAATAGGTCTCGCGGAACGTCCCGCCTCGCTGAGCCGTGAGGACGATCATTCCCGCGGTGGGCGGGCCCTGCACGACCTGGTGCCACTCCTCATCGGTGAAGTCAGCCTTGCCGGTCATCTCGACTCCTCTGATCGAACGATGCTTCCTCTACCCGTCGACGACGTGCACGGTCACACACGACGGATGCTCTGCATCATGCAGGACGACCTGCGTCGCCACGACGGCCTTGATCGCAGCCTCGCGCCCGGACACTCCGCCCGTGTTGAGATTGCGATCCCACTGCGGGAAGTCCGAGCTCGCGACATCCACACGTAGGCACTCGCCGGCGCGCACGCGCACCCCGACGGGCCCGAGCCCGATCTCGTAGCGGTACACCTCGCCGGGCGTGATCGGCGTCGGCTCGCTCAGCGAGTCCCGGAAGCGGGCGCGCACGATGCCCTCCTGGAGGTTGCGCGAGCAGCCGCCCTCGTCGACGACGCACAGGCGTACGGCGAAGTCGGTGTCGACGGCCGAGCTTGCGGCGTAGAGCGTCGCCGCAACGTCGCCGATCAGCACGACGTCGCGCTCGAGCGGCGCGGTCGTGTAGACGAGCATCGCCTTCGAGGTCTCGGCACCCGCCTGGCACTCCGGTCCCATGGGCGCGGAGCTCGGCACGCAGCACGAGTGCCCTCCCGTGCGCGGTGCCACGAGGAGCGGGTCGTAGATGAAGATGTCGGGCTGCTCGTCGCCCGGTCGCGCGGACGAGAGGACGCCGTCTCCCTGCGACGAGTTCGCGCTGCCTCCCGAGTGGAGGTACAGCTGCTGCTCCTGCGCGATCGACGGCGGCCAGGCGTCGAAGTCGCGCCAGCCCTCGCCGAGCACGTACACCGCCACCGCGTCGCCGATCAGCGAGTCCTCGTCCTCCTTCAGGAAGTAGTCGAACCAGCGCAGCTGCCAGTGGTCGACCGCGCGCCAGCCGGCGGACACGTCGCCCGCGGGATTGCCGGGCCACGGCACGGGCGCCCAGTCGCTGTGGCACCAGGGGCCGATCACGAGCTTCTGCTTGCGGCCGGACTGCCGGTGCATCTGGACGAAGTTCTTGACCAGGCCGGGAAGGAACGTGTCGTACCAGCCGCCGATGTGGAGCCCGGCAACGCGCAGGCGGCTGTAGTCCTCGTCGATGCTCCAGCGCTGCCAGTAGGCGTCGTACGTCGGGTGATCCAGCCAGTCGGTGAAGTACGGCGCGTGGCGCTCGAGGACGGGCGGCCACGCCTCGATCGGCAACGCCCAGTACAGGCCGTGCGAGGTGCCGAGCGCCTCGAGCAGCGCCCGCATGCCGTCCTCGTCTCCCGTGCGTCGCGCCGTGTCGAGGGCGAGGAACGCGGCCCACGGAGCGGCGAAGGCAAGCGCGAACGCGCCCTGGTTGTACGTCCAGCCGTCGTAGAACTGCGAGCCCGTGAAGCCGGGGCAGATCGTCACGAGCGAGGGCGGCTGCAGCGTCGCCGCGAGCAGCTGCACGGCCCCCGGGTACGAGAACCCGTACATGCCGACGCGCCCGTTGCTGCCGGGAAGCGCCGCCGCCCACTCCACCGTGTCGTAGCCGTCCTCGGCCTCGTTGAGGAACGGGTAGAACTCTCCGCCCGAGGTGTAGCGCCCGCGGGTGTCCTGGACGACCACCATGTAGCCCTGCCGTGCGTACCAGGAAGGGTGCGAGTAGCCCCAGTTGCTGTTCGCCGCGGTCTTGTCGTACGGCAACCGGAGCAGCAGCACGGGGTGGGCACCGCCGCCGAGCGGCCGGTAGACGTCCGCGCGGAGAAGCACCCCGTCGCGCATCGTGCACGGGACGTCGCGTTCGACGTCGACGCCGAGCAGTCGGTCGATGCCGTCAGGCACGCCTCAGCCCGGTGACGTCGAACGAGAGCGACAGCCCGTTCGTCGGGTAGCCCGTGATGCCCTTGCGCACGACCTCGAGGTTCGGCAGCAGGAACAGCCAGTCGTTGACCGCATCGGTCGTGATGATGCGCTCGACCTTGCGGTAGTCGGCGATCCACTGCGCGTCCGTCGGCGCGGCGTCACCCTCGGCGATCAGCTTCTGCACGGTCTTGTTGTCGTAGCGCCAGTAGTACGTTCGGAACGGCGTACTTGATGAGGTCGCGCGCCTCGACGTGCGCGATGATCGTCAGGTCGTAGTTCGCCTTGGCGAAGACCCGGTTGAGCCAGAGCGTGAAGTCGACGTTCTGGATCTTGACCTTGATGCCGACCTGTCCGAGCTCCGACTGGATGAACGTGCCGCTCTGCTGGGCGTAGTTCACCGGCGGCAGCTGCATCGTCAGCGAGAACCCCTTCGGGTACCCGGCCTGCGCGAGCAGCTTCCTCGCCTTCGCCGGGTCGTAGGGGTACGTGTTCGAGAGATCGAGGTACCACGGATCGGCGGGCGAGGAGTGCGTGCCGATCAGCTTGCCGTAGCCCGCGTAGGCGGTCTTGATCAGCGCCTTGCGGTTGATCGCGTAGTTGATCGCACGCCGCACGAGCAGCTTGTTCAGCGGCGCGCGCGAGTTGTTCATGCTCAGCAGGACCTTCCCGTTGGTCAGGCCCTGGACGACCTGGAACTTGCTGCGGTCCGAGAACTGCGTCATCTGCTCGGGCTCGGGCACGTTGTCGATGATGTCGATGTCGCCTGCGAGCTCGGCGTTGACGAGCGCGTTCGGGTCGGTGTAGTAGCGGAAGACGATCCTGTCGACGCTCGCCGGAGTTCCCCAGTAGCTCGGGTTCTTCGCCAGCGTGACGCTGTACTGGGGCACCATCGACGAGAACTCGTACGGCCCCGTACCGACGGGGTGGGTCGCAAGCGTCGAGATCGCCTTCGGGTCGAAGATCACGCCGGCCGAGCCCGTCATCGCGTACAGCCAGCCGTGGCTTCGCTGCTTGAGCGTCACGCGCACGGTCGTCGGGTTCACTGCCTGCACCGTCTTGACAGGCGCCATGTCGTCGCGGTGCGGGTGCTGCGGCTTGTGGTTCAGCACGCGCTCGAAGCTGAAGACGACATCGTCGGCGGTCAACGGGTCGCCATTCTGGTAGCGCACGCCAGAGTGAAGCGTGAACGTGTAGACGAGGCCGTTCTTCGAGAGCTTCCACGACCGGGCCAGAAGCGGCTTGATCTTGCCCGCCTTGTCGAGCTTCACGAGGCCCTCGTAGACGTTGTACAGCAGGACCTCGGGAATCCCCGCTGCAGGGTTCGCCGTCAGATCGAGGGTCGGCGGCGCCAGCGTCGCACCGATCGTCACCGTCGAGGAGGCGCCCGCGGCGGGCTGCACCCCCACGACCGCCACGATCAGCGCGAGCAGGACGAGCACGCTCGTCAGCACTCGCCCATGCACCTTGGTCATCCGAGCCTTTCTGGCAGCGAGCGCTCGCATCTCATACGGGACGGCGGAATGGTACGCATAACCCGCGCGCACGACGGCCTAGCGCGTCAGGCGGCGAGCGCAGCCTCGCGGAACGCGCGTGCGACCA
Organism: uncultured Actinomycetes bacterium; assembly: GCA_963717155.1. Taxonomy (GTDB): domain Bacteria; phylum Actinomycetota; class Thermoleophilia; order Gaiellales; family JALYLC01. The sequence goes on along the minus strand of OY970326.1, from coordinate 2,937,342 downwards.
GCACCTCGACGAGGTGCGCCTTGTACTCGACCGACCCGTTCGTGTCCTCGACGGGATTCGAGACGGCCGCTGCGCTCGCCGCCGCCGCCGCGAGCACCTGGTCGTCCCGCGGGGACGCGCCGACCAGCAGCGACTCGGCGTCGCTCGCCCGGACTGCGAGGTTTCCGACCGACCCGACGGCGATGCGCGCCGACTCGATCACGCCGTCGACGAGGCGTGCCCCGCACGTGACCGTGGCGGCGGGGCGCTCGTGGAACGCGAACTTCCGGTGCACGATCACGGTGTCCGCAGCGGGAACCGGTACGCGGATGCTGAGGACGACCTCGCCGTGCTCGAGCGCCGGCTCGTACGCGCCCGTGAGGAACGCGCGCAGCGGGCGCCGCCGGGCGGTCGCGTCCCCACGGCGGCTGTCCACCTCGGCGTCGAGCGCGAGGAGAAACGTCGCGGGGTCGGAGTGGGGGTCCGAGAAGCAGAGGTTGCCCGCAAGCGTGCCGACGGTGCGCACGCGCACGTTCGCGACCTGGCGCTCCATCGCCGCGAGCGCGGGAAGCCGCTCGAGCACGAGCGGCGATCGCTCGATCTGGCGGTGGGTCGCCGTGGCGCCGAGCACGAGCACGTCGCCATCCGCGCTGATGCCCGCGAGCTCGTCGATCGCCTTCGTGTCGACGAGGTGCTCGAACGCGGTGAAGCCGAGCTTCGCGAGCAGCAGCAGCTCGGTGCCGCCGCAGTACAGCAGCGCCTCCTCACCGTGCCGGTCGAGGAGCTCCGTGGCCTCCTCGACCGTTCGCGGTCGATGCAGCTCGAAGGGTGCGAGCGTCACGTGCGCGTTGCCGCCGCCGGCTCCGCGAGCACCTCGAGCGCCGCCTCGACGCCGGCGCCGACCGAGACGGACGCGCCCAGGTCGCTGAGCGTGCGCCCGAGCGCCGAGAGGCCGGCGATCGGGTACATCGAGCGCGCCGTCGGGCCCATGTGGCCGATCCGGACGAGGTTGCCGGCGCCCTGGCCGCCCGAGATCATGACGCCGTAGTGCTCGCGGCAGTGGTTTCGCACCTGCTCGTGGTCGAGGCCCTCGGGCACCGTGATCGCGGTCGTGCAGGCGGTCGCGATCTCGTCGCGGCACGCCCACGGCGTGAGACCCATCGCGCGCACACCGGCGCGCGTCGCCCGCGCGGCCAGCTCGTGCTGGGCGAAGCTCGCCTCGAGCCCCTGCTCGAGCACGATGTCGCACGCGGCCTCGATGCCGTACAGGTCGACGACCGACGGCGTGAACGGGAACTTCTCGCCGTCGATCCACTGCTCCTTCCAGTCGAGCATCGACAGGAACGAGCTGCGCGGCGCGCGCGGGATTCGCCCTGATCACGCGCCAGGCATCCTCGCTCACGCTCATCAGCGACATGCCGGGAGGCCCGGCCAGGCACTTCTGGGCGCCGGCGACGCAGATGTCGAGACTCCACTCGTCGGGGAAGATCGGGGATGCCGCCGAACGACGAGACGCAGTCGACGAACGTCAGGCAGCCGTGCGACTTCGCGATCGGGCCGATCTCGGCCACCGGGTTCAGCGTGCCCGAGGGCGTCTCCGAGTGCACGACGCTCACGAACTCGATCTCGGGATGCTCGGTCAGGTAGCGATCGACGTCGCCGGCATCGACCGAGTCGTCGTAGGGCACCTCGAGCTCGTGCAGCTCGGCGCCGTAGTCGCGCAGCCAGTAGCCCATGTAGCGCCCGAACACGCCCGAGACGATGTTCAGGCACGGGGTGCCCGGCTGCACGAGACCGCGCGCCGCCGCCTCGAGGCCCAGGATCGCCTCGCCCTGCATGAGCAGGATGTCCTGGCTCGTGCGGTACAGCTGGCCGACCTTGCGCTCCGTGCGCCGGAAGCGCCTCGAGGAACGCCGGGTCGTAGTGGTAGCGTGATCGGTGCGGACTGGGCCGCGAGCACGCCGGGCCACGCCATCGTCGGGCCTGCGCTCAGGGTGAAATCGGGCTGACGCATCGGATCCTCCAGATGTGGGCGACCACTAACGAGTACCACGTACGTAGGGCAGCGCGAGCGCCGGGGGCAGGTACGAGCGGCGTGCGAACACGATCAGGGCGACGATGATCGCCGCGAACGGAAGCATGTTGACGAGATCGGTCGAGAGCGTGATGCCGATGATCTGCAGCGAGTCCGACAGCGACAGCGTGATGCCGAACAGCATGGAGCCGAACAGCACCCACCAGGGGCGCCCGCGACCGAGCATCGCGATCACGATCGCCATGTAGCCCTGGCCCTGCGTGATGAACGGCGTGAAGAGCCCGGCGCCGACGATCGCGAGGTACGCGCCGCCGAGCCCGGTGAGGAAGCCGGTCGCGAGCACCGCATAGCTGCGCGTCGCGATGACGCTGACCCCGGCGGCGTCGAGCGCCTCGGGCTTCTCGCCGGCCGCGCGCAGGTTCAGACCGATGTTCGTGGCCCGGAACGCCCAGGTCAGGACACCGATGCCGATGAAGGCGAGGTACACGATGATCGGCTGGTCGAAGAGGGTCGACCCGACGATGGGCAGCCGGTCGAGCAGCGGGATCGAGAACGTCGTGGCCGAGCCCAGGCGCGGATAGCTCGCGCCGAACTCGGCCTGCTGCGCCACGCTCGTTATGCCCCCGCCCCCGAGCGTGATCGCGATGCCGACGACGATCTGGTCGAGGCCGAGCCACACGCAGAGGACGACCATGATCAGCGAGGCGGCCATGCCGGCGAGCCCGCCGGCGAGGAAGCCGAGCCACTGCGTGTGGCCGTAGTAGGCGCCGAGGAAGCCGGCGTAGGCGCCGAACAGCATCATCCCCTCGAGCCCGATGTTGAGGACGCCCGAGCGCTCCGAGATCGTCTCGCCGATCGAGGCGAACATCAGCGGCATGCCGGCCACGAGCCCACCGGCGATCACGCTCGTCCAGAACTCCTCGCTCAGGAGATGGGTCACGCGCGGCGCCCCTTCAGCCGCACGAGCGGCTGGCGCGCGGCGTTCTTCAGGCCGGGCGTGATGTAGCTGCCACCGAGCGCGCGACGGCGCCCGAGGTACTCGATCACGGTCATGAAGAGCAGGATCAGCGAGACCAGCACGAGCAGGAAGTCGGTGGGCAGGTTCGACTCCTGGGTCGCGATGTCACCGCCCGTCGCGAGCACCGAGAAGAATGCGATGAACGGGATCACCGCGAGCGCGTTCAGGCGCGCGAGGAAGACGAAGGGGATCACGGTGTCGCCGTAGGCCGGGTTCCAGTTCGCACGCGCGTAGCCCCAGAGCCCGAGGATGTCGGCCGCCGACGCCGCGCCGATCAGCGCGCCGGAGATGAGGAAGCTGACGACGATCACGCGCGTGAGGTTCACGCCCATGTGCTTCGCGGCGCGCGGGTTCGAGCCGAGGATCTGCAGGCGCAGACCGAACGACGTGCGCGTCAGCAGGTAGTGGACGGCGAAGATGGCGACGAAGGCGACGATCAGCCCGATGTGGATGCGCGTCCCCGGGATGTTGGGAAGCATCTTGTCGAACGGCAGGACGCGCGTCTCGGGCGTCGCGACCGTCGGGTCCTGGAACGGCCCCTTGATCAGGATGTTCGCCAGGTCGACCCCGATGAACGACATCATCAGCGTCGTGATGATCTCGTTCGTGCCGTAGCGCGCCTTGAGCACCGCCGGGATGATCGTCCAGGCGGCGCCGACCGCCGCCGCGACCCCGAACAGCACGAGGATCGCGAGCGGCTTCGGCATCTTCTCCATCAGGGCCGGCCCCCAGCCCGAGACCAGCGCGGCGCCGAGCAGGAACTGGCCGTCGTAGCCGAGGTTCCAGATGTTGGCGCGGAAGATCACGGTCAGCCCGGCGGCGATCAGCAGCAGCGGCGCCATGCGGATCGCGCTGTCCTGCCATGCGCCGTTCTCGATGCCGCCGCGCCAGACGTCGAGGTAGAACTGGATCGGGTTGTGCCCGAGCGCGAGCAGCAGGAGCCCGCCGGCGACGAGCGCGAGGATCACGGGAGTGATCGAGCGCGCCCCGACGTCGAAGATGCGCGAGACCGCGGGCCCTGCCCCGACGGGGAGGTCGGCGGACCCTTCGAGTTCCGGTGCCTGGCTCACAGGGCTGTCACCTCGGCGGACTGGTCGGCGGTGTCGCCGACCATCAGGGCGCCGATCCGCTCTGCGGCGCCGGGTGCATTGTCGATTCAGCCCGACGAGGCGCCCGCGCGAGATCACGGCGATCTCGTCGCAGATCTCGAGCAGCTCGTCGAGGTCGGTCGAGATCACGAGCGCGGTGCCTCCCGCGCGGGTGAGCTCGCGGATCGCATCGCGCACGGCGTGCGTCGTGCGCAGGTCGAGCCCGTAGGTGGGCTTGTGGAACACGACGACGCGCGGGTCGAACGACAGCTCGCGCGCGAGCAGCAGCTTCTGGATGTTGCCGCCCGAGAGCGTGCCGGCGCGCGTCGTCAGGCCCGGCGTGCGGACGTCGTACTCGCGGATGAGATCGGTCGCCACCCGCTCGACCTCGCCGCGCTGGATCCGCCCGAACCGCCAGAACGGATGCTGGCCGATGCGCTTCAGGAACAGGTTGATGTCGACGCTGCATGCCCCGCACGATTCCCTCGCCGAGACGGTCGTCGGTGACGTAGCGCAGGCCGAGCTTCTGGCGCTGGGCGACGTTCAGCCTGTTGATCGGCGCGCCGAACAGGCGGATCTCGCCCGCGGTGAGGGCGCGCTGGCCGGCCACGGCCTCCGCGAGTGCACGCTGCCCGTTGCCATCGACCCCTGCGATGCCCGAGCACCTCGCCCTGGCGCACGGTCAGGGAGATCTCCTCGATGCCCATCTCCGCGCCGACGCCGGCGGCGTGGACGCCCTCGAGCTCGAGCACCGGCTCGTTCTCGACGGCCGGGGCGCGGGGCTCCTCGCGCTCCTGGAGCTGCTCCTGCAGCTCCGGGGCGCCGGCGACGTGGCGCGCCTCGTCGCCGAACATGGTGTGGATGATCTGGGCGCGCAGCTCGTCCTGCGAGCTCTCGCGCATCCGCTCGGGCTCGAGCGAGCCGACCACACGGCCCTGGCGCAGGATCGAGACGCGGTCGCCGAGCGCGAGCGCCTCGTGCAGCTTGTGGGTGATGAACACGACGGCGAGGCCCTGCCCCTTGAGGCGGGTGATGACCTTTCCGAGCTCGGCGAAGCCCTGTGGCGTGAGCATCGACGTGGGCTCGTCGAGGATCAGGAGCCGGGAGCCGCGCCACAGCGCGTTGATGATCTCGACCTGCTGCTGGGCGCCGAGCGAGAGGTCGCTGGTGACCGTGTCGGGGTCGACGTCCACCCCGAGCGTTGCGCCGAGGTCGGCGAGGCGCTGACGGGCGCCTTCCTCGTCGAGTCGCAGGCTGCGCGTGTTGCCGAGCATGAGGTTCTCGAGCACGGTCAGCGCCGGGATCAGCGTCGAGTGCTGGTAGACGGTGCCGATGCCGTGCAGCAGCGCGACGCGTGGCGACGACAGCTCGACGGGCTCGCCATCGATGCGGATCGTGCCCGTCTCGGGCTTGACGATGCCGGACAGGATGCCGATCAGCGTCGACTTCCCGGCACCGTTCTCGCCGAGCAGGCAGTGCACCTCGCCGCGCCAGAGGTCGAGGCTGACGTCGTCGTTCGCGATCACGCCGGGGTAGGCCTTGGTGATGCCCTCGAGCGTCGACGAAGGGTCGGGACGTCACGCCGACGGAGGCGGGCGTCGGATCGGTATGCGGGTTCCGGGTCGTGTCTGTCACGTATCCAGACCCCGGGGCGCCGGCGACTGCCCGGAGGCTGCCGCCGGCGATGTCCCCGGAACGTCTAGCTCTTGACGAGGTTGTCCACCGCGCCCTTGGTCTCTGTCAGCGGGACCTTGACCGATCCCGAGAGGATGCCCTGCTGCGCCTTCGCGATGAGCGCCCAGGTCGAGGCCGGAATGTACTTCGTCTTCAGCAGCGCGATGCCGCCGTTCTTCAGCGTGAGGTCGTACGCCGACGTGCCGAACTTGCCCGAGTTGATGTCCGAGATCGCCTGCTTGTACGCGCCGGCGAAGCTCCACAGGACGGACGACAGCTGGATGCCCTTCTTGTCGATCGGGGCGATGTTGCCGATGTCGCCGATGTACCAGACCTTCTTCTTGGCCGTCTCGATGGCCTGGACGTAGCCGAGCGACGCGCCGTCGCCCATGCCGAAGATCACGTCGGCGCCCGCGGCGATCACGCTCGTGGCGACGCGCTTGCCGGCCGCGGCATCGTCGTAGGAGGCCGGGCCGACCGTCGCGAACACGATCTTGTCCGTCTTCGAGATGCTGCGGACGCCCGCCGCGAACCCTCCGGCCATCTTGTACCAGTTCGGGTCAGCCGCCGAGATCACGACGCCGACCGTTCCGGACTTCGTCTGCTTCGCGGCGAGGATGCCCGCGAGGTAGCCGCCCTGCTGGGACGAGGTCGTGATCACGCCGACCTTGCCCTTGACGAGCAGCTTCGGGTTGTCGTACGTGATCGTCGGGATCCCCGTCTGCTGCGCGAGGCGCGCGGCGATCGGATCCCAGCCGCTCGCGTGAGCGATGAGCAGGCCGGGCTTCTTGTTCGAGAGCTGACGGAGCACGTTCTCGGTGTTGTCGTAGCCGAGGTTCGTGACCGCCGTGAACGACGCGCCCGCCCCCTTCGCCGCCGCCGACGCTCCCTGAATGCCTCGCTGGTTCCAGCCGTAGTCGCTGGCCTTCGCGGGTGTTGCGATCGTCACCGACGTGACCTTCTGTTGGCTCGTCGTGCTCGCGCTGGCCCCCGTGGCTGCGGCGACCGCACCCACCAGAGCAGCGACCACGATCAGGCCTCGGCGTATCTGCATCCGGACTCCTCTCCCCATCTCCATCGCATCGGAGTTCACGATCAGCCCGCGGGCGATTCTCGCCATCGCTCCTCCTTGCCCAACCGTCCGACGCCTGCTACGGTCGACTGCGAGCTGCTAACAGCTGACCGACGGGCGTACCTTAGTTCGCCACGAGAGGGAATGCAACGAATGCCCGACGCGGCCGCAACGGGACCTGATACGCAGGCCGAGACCCCGCGGTTAGAGAATCTCACCCTCTGGGAGCGGGTGCACCAGCATCTTCGCGAGGAGATCCTCGCGAATCGCCTGCCGGCCGGCACCGAGCTCTCCGAGGTCGCCCTTGCGCGCCAGCTCGGCGTCAGCCGCGGGCCGATCCGCGAGTCGATCGTCCGGCTCGCCTCCGAAGGGCTCGTGCTCGTGCGTCCACGGCGCGGCGCTGTCGTCCGCTCGCTGTCGCATGACGAGTTCGTCGAGGCCTACCAGGTGCGCGAGGCGCTCGAGGTCATGGCCGTGCGGCTCGCCGTCCCGCGCCTGACCGCGACCGACTTCGACGAGCTCGGGCGGCTGAACGACGAGCTCGTGCAGTTCGCCGACGCCGGGGACGTCGGAGGCTTCTTCGATACCAACGCGGCCTTCCACTCCGTCATTCGTCGAGGCGTCGGGCAACGACACGCTCGGAGAGATCTACCGCCAGCTGCTCGGGCAGATGGGCCGCTACCGCATGCAGTCGCTGTCGCTGCGCGGCAACCTGCAGCGCTCCATCGCCGAGCACCGGGCGATCGTGCGCGCGGCCAGGAAGGGCGACGTCGAGCGGGCGTCGCGCCTGATGGCCGAGCACATCCGGGTGCCCAGGACTACGAATCAAGTCGCTCGACCAGGCCGAGCTGAACGGCCGCGAGCCCATCGAACGCGAGGAGTTGCGTTGACCCGTCGCCCGCTCGAGTTCGGCGTCAACCTGAACAACCGCGAGCCGCTGATCGCGCCGGACTACGACCTCAACATGCTGCTCGACCTGTCGACCGAGGTCGAGGAGCGCGGGTTCGACTCGGTCTGGCTCGGCGACAGCCTCTTCTCGAAGCCGCGCTACGAGCCGATCTCGCTGCTCTCGGCGATCTCGCAGCGCACGACGAACGTCAAGCTCGGTACGGCGTGCATGGTCTCGTCGACGCGCAACCCGCTGTACCTCGCGCTCGAGTGGGCGACGCTCGACCGCATCTCCAACGGCCGCACGATCCTCGGCACCGGCATGGGAAATCCGGAGGAGGGAGTGCGGCGCGAGTTCGAGGCGCTCGGCCTCGACTACAGCCGCCGCGGCGCGATCTTCGAGGAGGGCCTCGCGGCGCTGCGCCAGCTCTGGGTCGACGGCAAGGTCACGCTCGACGGCGAGTTCTTCAAGTACGACGACGTCGCGTTCTTCTCGGGCACCGAGATGGGTCCGCTGATGCCGATCCAGACTCCGCCGCCGATCTGGGTGGTGTCGAACCCGCGCCTGCGCGGCGACGCCGAGCCGGACGTGATCGAGAAGCGCATCCGCGCGGCCTGCAACCGCATCGTCCGCTACGGCGACGGCTGGATGACATGCTGTCGCGCCCAGCATCCGGAGGAGCTCGTCGATCAGCTCGCCTGGATCCGCAAGGTCGCCGACGAGCTCGGCGACGACATGGAGCGGCTGGTGATCTCCTACCAGGTCACGATGAACATCGGCGACTCCGAGGCCGAGGCCCGCTCGGCGTTCGACGACTACATCTCCAAGTACTACCCGGAGCTCTCGCAGGCGATGGACCTGTCGAACTGGGGCCCGGTCGGGTCGCCGGACCAGATCGCCGACTGGGTGCGCACCTTCGCCGAGGCCGGCGTCGACCACTTCATCTGCCGCTTCGGGGCGATCGACCAGTTCGGTCAGGTCGAGCGCTTCGCGAATGAGGTTCTGCCCGAGTTCACACGCGATCGAGTGAGGTGAGCGAGATGGCCGTTACCACCAGCAGTCTGATCGAGGAGGCGAAGCTGGTCGTCGACGTCTGCATGTCCGTCGAGGCGGGCGACAACGTCACGATCATCTGCGACGACGATCACCGCGAGCACGCGTCGGTGATCGCCGACATCGTGGTCGAGCGCGGCGGCTTCCCGGTCATCATGAACAACGAGACGCAGGTGCGCCGCGGCCGCGCCGACGTGCGCTTCCCGATGGCGCCGCCCCCGAACCTGCATCGCGCGATGGTCGGCTCCGACGAGGTCATCATCCTGACGAACCTGGAGTGGGCGAACCGCTTCGCGCACGTCAACGCGGTGCGCGAGACCTGCGAGGCGAACGGCAAGATCGCGTCCGTCGAGCCGGGCATGGGCGAGTGGGGCATCACCGTCGAGGACATCGAGGTGGCGACCCAGCGTGCGCTCGACGCGATGGCCGTGCTCGAGGGCAAGCGCCAGGTGCGCGTGACGACGCCCGCTCGGCACCGACTTCACGGTGTCGATCGAGGGACGCCCCGCGCTCGAGATCACGCCCAAGAAGCGCCGCGGCCAGATGATGGGGCCGCTGCCGCTGTGGGCCGAGGTCGCGTTCGCCGCCGTCGAGGACTTCACGCACGGCGTCGCCGTGGTCGACGGCGTGATGCTCGGCATCGGCCTGCCCGGCCAGGTCGAGGAGCCGATCCACTGGACGCTCGAGGGCGGCCGCTGCGTGGCGATCGAGGGCGGCGAGCGAGGCGACTCGCCTGCGCGATGCGATCCACGGCGTCGACGGCGCGGACACGATCGGCGAGTTCGCGTTCGGCGTCAGCGACAAGGCGCCGTTCGGCACGCCGTCCGAGAAGGGCCGCGTCGGCACGGTGCACCTCGCCCTCGGCGACAACCACAACGCCTACCCGGGCGGCAAGAACGTCTCGGTGCTGCACCTCGACGGCGTGTTCCTGAACGCCACGATGCAGATCGTCGACGACGGCACCTACATCCTCCGCGACGGCCAGTGGGTGCTGTGAGCGCCGTCTCGCGCGTGGCGCTCGACGACGTCGATCGGATCGACCTGCCGGGAGGCAGCTGGAGCCGCATGCTCGTCACCGACGCACGCGTCGAGGGAAACGCGAGCTCGCTCGGATACTCGGTGTTCGCGCCCGGCTCGGTCGTCGGACCGGTGCGTCACGAGACCGAGGAGGTCGCCTACGTCGTGTCGGGCACGGGTGAGCTGCAGCTCGACGACGGCCCGTTCGCGTTCCACGGCGGCCAGGCGCTGCACATCCCTGCCGGCATCTGGCACGCCGTCGCGAACACCGGCAGCGAGGACGTCGTCATGGTCTTCGGCTTTCCCGCGCCGGCGTACCCGCCGACCGAGCGGCGCACGGCCTGATGGCCGCGACCGCCCAGTCGCTGCGCGAGCAGGTCGCATGGGCCTGTCGCATCCTCGCGCTCGAGGGCTACGCCGATCTCACGCTCGGCCACGTCAGCGGGCGGGCGCCGGGAGACGATCTCGTCCACATCAAGCGCAAGGGCGTCGCGCTCGACGAGGTCGACGCGGACGACGTGATCGAGCTCGACCTGCGCCACGACGAGGTGCCGTTGGCGCCCGACATGCACCTCGAGGCGGTGCTGCACACCGAGGTCTACCGGGCGCGGCCCGACGTCGGAGCCGTCGTCCACGGGCACCCGCCGTTCGCGACCGCGTTCGCGGCGACCGGTGCGACCCTCGAGATGCTCACGCACGACTCGGTGCTCTTCTCGGACGGAGTCGCGGTCTTCGAGGAGACGCCGGACCTGATCACGGAGGCGGCGCAGGGGCGGGCCGTCGCGCAGGCGCTCGGCGACCTGCGCGCGCTCGTCCTGCGCAACCACGGGGTGCTCGTCGTCGGCAAGAGCGTTCCCTGGGCCGTGCTGACGGCGCTGACGCTCGAGCGCGCGATCCGCCTGCAGAGCATCGCGCAGACGCTCGGGACGCTGCGACCGATCGCGCCCGACCGCGCCCGCGAGATGGTTGCGCGACAAGTACCAGGATCGTTTCGTCGACGAGTACTGGTCCGCCTGGACCCGGCGCCTCGAGCGTCTGGACGCGGCGCCCGCCGGCCGGAACGCATGAACCTCGAGCTCACGGTCAACGGATCGACCGTCGTGCGGGAGATCGAGCCGCAGGAGCTGCTGCTCGACTTCCTGCGCGACCGCCTCGACCTGAAGGGCGCCAAGGCCTCCTGCGAGGTGCAGGTGTGCGGCGCGTGCACGGTGCTCCTCGACGGCGAGCCTGTCAGCGCGTGCTGCCTGCTCGCCGCCGACGCGCACGGGCGCGACGTCCTGACGATCGAGGGCCTGCGCGAGCAGGAGCGGTTCGTCCAGCTCGAGGAGGCGTTCACGCGCCACGCAGCGGTGCAGTGCGGGTTCTGCACGCCCGGGATGCTGCTCACGATCGCCTCGCTGCAGGCGAGCGGCGAGCTCGGCGACGACGAGCAGATCCGCCACGGGCTCGCGGGCAACCTGTGCCGCTGCACCGGCTACCGCGGCATCCTCGAGGCCGTCCGCGACATCGCGGGGGTCGACGCGTGAGCACCGCCGAGCGCACGGCGGTCCGCCAGGTGGGTCGCTCGGCGCCGCGCCGGGACGCGGCCGAGAAGCTCCGCGGCGAGGCCCAGTTCGCGGGTGACATCGTGCTGCACCGGATGCTGCACGGGAAGGTGCTGCGCTCGCCGGTCCCGCACGCGCGCATCGTCTCGATCGACACGCGGCGCGGCCGAGGCCATGCCCGGCGTCGTCGTGCGTGCTGACGGCCCGCGACCTCGCCGACATCGACCAGTACTGGGGGCACGCGATCCGCGACCGCCCGGTGGTCGCCGTCGGCAAGGTGCGCTTCCACGGCGAGCCCGTCGCCGCGGTCGCCGCCGAGAGCGAGGCCCAGGCGGCGGCCGCGGTGCAGGCGATCGAGGTCGTCTACGAGGACCTGCCGATCGTCGCGGACGTCGTCGAGGCGGTCGCGCCCGGCGCCGAGCGCGTCCACGACGGGCCGCTGCGGCCAGGGCTGTTCCACGGGCTCGGCACGCTCCCGCCGCTCGAGGGCAACACCTGCTACCGCTACCGCATCGATCGCGGCGAGATCGAGGCCGTGTTCGCCCACGCGGACCACATCGTCGAGGGCGAGTACACGTTCCCGGCGATCTACCAGTACGCGATGGAGACGCACACCGTCGTCGCGCAGGTCGAGGCCGGCGAGATCACGGTCCACGCCTCGTGCCAGCACCCGTTCCTCGTGCGTGCCGAGCTCGCGGCGCTGTTCGACGTGCCGCTCTCGAAGGTGCGCGTGATCGTCCCGTACCTCGGCGGGGGCTTCGGCTCGAAGTCGTACACCAAGATGGAGCCGCTGACGGTCGCGCTCGCGCGCAAGGCCGGTCGGCCCGTGCGCATCCGCAACGAGGTGTTCGAGTCGATGGTCACGTCGCGGCGACACGGCATGAAGGCACGCATGCGCACCGCGATGACGAACGAGGGCCGTCTGCTCGGCCGCGAGGTCGAGTGCTGGTTCGACACCGGCGCCTACGCCGACAACGGGCCGCGCGTGACCGCGACGGGCGGCGACGCCGCGCCTGGCCCGTACCGCTTCGAGGCCTACCGGGTCGACGCCTCGTGCGTCTACACGAACACCGCGCCTTCCGGCTCCTACCGCGCGTTCGGCGCGACCCACCTGCAGTGGATCGGCGAGCTGCAGATCGACGAGCTCTCCCGCCGCTGTCGGGCTCGATCCGCTCGCCGTCCGCCAGGCCAACCTGTGCGCGCGCGGCGAGGAGGTGCGCGCCGGCGGCAAGCCGCTCGACGCCGACATCATCGGCGACGTCGAGAAGGCTGCGCGAGCCGTCGGCTGGGGCGAGCCGAAGGGGCCGAACATCGGCCGCGGCGTCTCGGTCGGCCTGCTCGCGGCGGGTGCCCACCCGGTCTCGACCGCGATCGTGCGCATGGAGGCCGACGGCGAGGTGACCGTGCTCGTCGGCACGACCGAGCTCGGCCAGGGCGCGCGCACCGCGTACGCGCAGATCGCGGCCGAGGAGCTCTCGACGACCGCCCGAGCGCGTGACGGTGCGCGGCACCGACACGCGCTTCACGCCGTACGACCGCTCGACCGGCGCGAGCCGCTCGACCACGATCGCGGGCCTCGCCGTGAAGCGTGCCGCCGAGGACGTCCGACGGAAGCTCGTCGAGATCGCGGGCATCGGACGAGCTCGACGCGGCGACGCTATCCCGCGCTGTTCATCCAGCACTTCGGGCTCGCGGGCGGCGAGCTGATCGGGCGAGGCGAGGTCGCGCCCGAGGGCACGGGCTCGTACGCCGAGGGGCCCGTGTTCTGGGAGATCTGCATCGGCGCCGCCGAGGTCGAGGTCGACCCCGACACCGGGCGCGTCCGCGTGCTGAAGACGGCGACGATCGCCGATGTCGGGCTCGCGATCAACCCGCAGCTCGTCGAGCGTCAGGACGAGGGCGGCACGATGCAGGGCCTCGGCAACGCGCTGCTCGAGGAGATGTGTCTCGAGGACGGCCTGCTCCTGAACCCCTCGATGCTCGAGTACCGCGTGCCGAACATGCTCGACCTGCCCGACTCGATGACGTGCATCATCGTCGAGAACGCCGATGGGCCCGGGCCCGTACGGCGCGAAGGGCTGCGGCGAGGGCTCGCTGGCCGGGACGACCGGCGGCGATCGCGACCGCCGTCGCCGATGCCGGCGTGCCCGTGACCGAACTTCCACTGACGCCCGAGCGCGTCTGGCGATCGATTCAGAAGCTGAACAAGGAGACCGCATGGGCGACCGTGAAGCGGGCCGCGATCATCGGTACGGGCACGATGGGCCCCGGCATGGGCGCGGTGCTGGCCCGCGTCGGGCATCCAGACCGCGCTGTACGACGTCAGCGCCGACGCGCTCGAGCGGGCGAAGGGCGGGCGTCGCGCTGGCCGAGGGCGCGCTCGATCGTCTCGACGCCGTGAAGGCCGACGGCGGCGGCATCACGTACGAGAGCGATCTCGCGGCGGCCCTCGCGGGCGCCGAGCTCGTGATCGAGGCCGCGCCCGAGCGACTCGACCTCAAGCAGGAGCTGTTCGCCGAGTTCGAGAAGCACGTTCGCGCCGACGCGATCCTCGCCTCGAACACGTCGGGCATCCCGATCACGAAGATCGCGGCCGACCTGGCGAGCCCCGAGCGCGTCATCGGGATGCACTGGTCGAACCCGCCGCACTTGATCCCGATGATCGAGGTCATCCCGGGCGAGAAGACCAGCGCAGGCGACGGTCGACGCGACCGTCCCAGCTCGTGCAGGACTTCGGCTACCACGCGGTCGTCGAGCGCGAGGTGCCGGGATTCGTCGAGAACCGGATCCTGTACGCGATCCTGCGCGAGTGCCTCGACCTCGTCGATCGCGGCATCATCGACGCCGCCGGCCTCGACACCAACGTGCGCTGGGGCATCGGCTACAAGCTCGCGGTGATCGGCCCGATGGAGCTGCTCGACATGGCCGGGCTCGACATCTACAAGGCGGTCGGCTCGTACCTGAACCCCGACCTCTCGACCTCGGGCGAGGTCTCGTCGACGATCCTCGACCTGATCGAGAAGGGCAGGCTCGGCATCAAGACCGGCGGCGGCCTGTACGACTACACCCCGGAGCAGATCGACGAGCTGCGCGCGAAGCGCGCCGCGAAGCTGATCGCGGTGCGCAAGGCCCTCGAGTCGTAGGAAGGCGGAGCCGTGAAGCTCTGGATGCTCGACAACGGATCGATCGTGATCGATCACGCGCAGCTGATGTGGAACATCGGCGGCGGGACTCCCGTGCGGATCCCGTCCTACGGCGATCCTGATCGAGCACGACGACGGGCCTCTTCCTGTTCGACACCGGGTTCGACCTCGAGCACACCGAGCGCGTGCTGCCGTTCGAGTTCCCGGAGCAGACCGTCGATCAGACGATCCCGGCGCAGCTCGCGCGCTGCGGCTTCAGCCCGGAGGACGTCGGCACGCTCGTCAACACGCACCTGCACTTCGACCACGTCGGCGGCAACAAGCACCTGACGAGCTCGCGCGTCGTCCTGCACGAGAAGGAGCTCGCGCACGCGCGCAACCACGAGCCGTTCGAGTTCTTCGGCTACTCCGACAAGACGTGGGACTACGAGGGCGCGAGGTTCGAGACGATCTCGGGCGACGTCGAGCTCGCGAAGGGCCTCTGGCTGTTCGAGACGCCCGGGCCACACGGTCGGCCACTACTCGGTGCTCGTGAAGCCCGACGGCGGCGGTCATGCCCCTGCTGTTCGCGATGGACGTCGTGTACACGCAGGCCGCCTACGAGAAGGGCGTGCAGCCGGGCTTCCACATCGACCCGGTCGCGGGCGTTCGCTCGATCCGCCGGCTCAAGGACCTCGCCGCCGAGCACGGCGCCGACGTCGTTCTTCTCGCACGACATGGACGCCTGGCAGACGTACAAGAAGGCCCCCGACTTCTACGAGCTCTCGTAGATCTCGGTCTCAACGGAGGATCAGATGGGAAAGCTTGACGGCCGCGTGGCCATCGTCACCGGCGCGGCACAGGGAATCGGCAAGGCGATCGCCGACAAGCTCGCCGAGGAGGGCGCGACCGTCGTCGTGGCCGACAAGAACGGCGAGGGCGCGACGGCGGCAGCTCCCGACGGCGGCGCCGGGATCCAGATCGACATGGCGCAGGAGGAGCAGGTCAAGAGCCTCGTCGAGGAGACCGTCAAGCGCTACGGCAAGCTCGACATCACGGTGAACGCCGCGGCGATCGTCCCGTTCAAGGAGTGGGACGACATCGACTTCGCCGAGTGGCGCCGGATCATGGCGGTGAACCTCGACGGCACCTTCCTCCTGACCCACTACGCGCAGAGGCCGATGCGCGAGGCGGGCTACGGGCGCATCATCAACATCGCCTCGAACGTGGTCGTGGCGGGCACGCCGAACCTCGCCCACTACGTCGCGTCGAAGGGCGGCGTCTTCGGGTTCACCCGCGCCGCGGCGCGCGAGCTCGGCAAGTACGGCATCACCGTGAACTCGGTCGCGCCGGGCCTCACGGCGTCCGAGGGCGTGCTCGCGAGCCCGCATGCCGAGGCGTTCGAGTTCGTGCAGATGCTGCAGGCGATCCCGCGCCGCGGCGAGGTGGACGACATCGCCCCGACGGTCGCGTTCCTCGCGTCCGAGGAGGCGCGCTGGGTGACGGGCCAGATGATCGTGGTGGACGGGGGCCACACGCACAACTGATGGCCACCCGGGCAGGGGCGATCCTGGCGGTCCGCGACTTCGCTGCGTCGGTCGCGTTCTACCGCGACGTCATCGGGTTCGAGCTCGAGGCCGAGTTACGACGATCCGCCGTACGCGACGCTCGTGCTCGCCGGCATGCGCCTGTCGCTCGCCGAGCAGGGCCATCCCGCAGACGATCGGCCCGGGGTCGCGATGGCGGCCCCGGACGATCCCGCGCGCGCCGACGTCGTCCTGGTCGTCGAGGTCGAGGACGCGCGGGCCGAGTTCGCACGGCTCGGCGCGGCGGGGGTGCCGCTTCCTCGCCGACCCGTTCGAGCCGCCGTGGGGAGGCTGCCGCTTCTTCTGCGTCGACCCCGACGGCTACCTCGTCGAGATCGAGCAGCCCGCATGAAGGCCGTCGTCCTCGCGGGGGTGGGCGACGTCCGCGTCGAGGACGTGGCCGAGCCGACGATCCAGCATCCCGGACGACGCGATCGTCGAGGTGCGCGCGACGGCGATCTGCGGCGCCGACCTGTTCCCGTTCCACGGCATGACGCCCGGGCTTCGAGGACGGCACGGTGCTCGGCCACGAGTTCGCCGGCGTGGTCGTCGAGCTGGGGTCGGACGTCCACGGACTTCGCGTCGGGCAGCGCGTCGTCAACACGAGCATGATCTCGGACGGGACGTGTGCCTCGTGCGCGGCGGGTCGGGTCACCCAGTGCGAGGGCCGGTCGCTGTTCGGCTACTCGGGCGTGTACCCGCGGCTCGACGGCGGCCAGGCCGAGCTCGTGCGCGTGCCGAACGCCGATCGCTGCCTGCACGTGCTGCCCGACAGCGTCTCGGACGAGGCTGCCGTCTTCCTCGCCGACATCCTCCCGACGGGCTACGGCGCGGTTCAGCGCGGCGGCGTGGGGCCTGACAGCACCGTCGTCGTGGTCGGCTGCGGGCCGGTGGGCCTGATGGCGATCATGTGCGCGGTCGGCGAGGCGAAGCGCGTGATCGCGGTGGACGGCATTGCCGGAGCGCCGCAGGATCGCCACGCTGCTCGGGGCGCAGGCCGTCGAGCCGGCTGATGCACCGGGCCTCGTCGCCGATCTGACGGCGGGCATGGGTGCCGACGTGGTGATCGAGGCCGCCGGATCGCCCGGCGCGCTCGACGCCTCGCTTCGGCTCGCACGCGGTCGCGGGACGATCTCGGTCGTCGGCGCGCACTTCGAGCCCGACTATCCGTTGAACAACGCTCTGATGTTCGAGCACGAGCTGACGCTGCGGTTCACGATCGGCGACCCCTCGCTGGACGGCGCGGGCCTGCTCGGCCGCGTCGCCGACAGGACGCTCGACCCGACTCCCGTGATCACGCACCGCATGCCGCTCGCCGACGCCGCGGAGGGCTACCGGCTGTTCGATGCGCGCGAGGCGACGAAGGTGGTGCTGACGGCCTGAGTCTTCGAGGGAGCGATCGCGGTGCTCGACCCGCGCCCACGCTCAGGTCGGTGATCCGAGGCGCCGGATCGACGTACCGGGCGCACCCGTGGCTGGTGATGGGTCTCGCCGTGCTCGTGTTCGGCATCTCCGCGATGCTTGACACGCTTGCCAGCCGCGCGCTCGGGGGTCTCGTCGGGGGCAGGCTCAGCGACGTGGGGCTCACCGTGGTGGTCGCCCTTCTGACGGGCCCGCTCAGCTTCAGTACGGCCGGTCTGGTGCTCTATGCCGGGATGCTCGATCGTATCGTCGGCCATCACCTGCATGGGCACGAGCGCCCGACCGTGCGGGGCGCCCTGCGCACGCTCCCATGGGGTCGGCTACTCGCGGCGGATGTGGTCCTCGTCGCAGCGACGACGATCGGGGCAGCCCTGTTCATCCTGCCGGGGCTGATCATTTTCACGCTGTTCTGCCTCGTCGGGCCGCTGGTCAATATCGAGGACATCGGCGTGGCGATGGCGTTCCGCCGCTCGGCCGACCTCGTGCGCCGGAGTCCGTGGCCGACGTTCCTGCTGGCCACGATTCCGACATACGTCGAGATCACCCTGGTACACGGGTTCCAGTTCGCCGCTGCGGAGCAGCCCTACCTCACCGCGTTCGTCGTCAGCGCGCTGATCGGTGCAACCGTCGGCGCTGTGGTCGGCCTCTTCGAGGTCACCCTGTGCTACGAGCTGCTTCGCGCGGAGCGTGCTGCACCGAGCGAACGTCCCGCGTCGGCCGGGATGCACTAGGCGTGGCAGCCCTCAGCGGGTCGTTGCGGGCGCTCTCCGATCCTTGACGACGTACGCGAGGATCAGCGCGAGTGGGAAGAACAGCAGGCTGAGTAGGAAGTAGCCGAGAAAGCTGTGGCCCTTGCGTCCTGCGACACGTGCAGGCCAGAACGCGATCGCGATCCAGATCACGAACGCGATGACACCGTAGGTGAACCACCCAAGCAACGATGTTGCGACAAGCATGAGGACAGCTTTCGTAGTCGGATTCGACGTGTACGCCGTGATGGAGCTCGCGCAGCGGATGAGCTCGGTCGACGATCGGAGTGAGCTTGCGTGCTCCCGCGAGGAGCTCCTGCGTCAGTCCTTCTTGAGCGCTTGCGCCGAGCCGGCGCACGATTTGCCGGTACCGCCTACGAAGGTGATCCAGATCGTTGCGACCGTGTTCTTCGTCTCGTCGCCGAGTCGGATGCGCCAGGTCTGTAGCTGTGGTTTCGTCGAGGTCGGGCCGTTGATCGCTTTGCCCGTATCGACGGTGGCGCTGCGAAGCGGCGCCGAGGATGAGTCGATCGTGACGACGATCGGCTTGCCGGAAGTGTTCGTGAACCGTGCGAAGCCCTCGCTCTTCTCGCAACCGACGCCAACCTTGCCGAAGCCCTCGACAGTGGCGACGGTCTCGGGGGTGGCGCTCGTGGTTGAGAACACTCCGGACGCCATGTGGCCGCGAATGAAACTGTTCGACGAGATCCCGTTGAGTGTTTTCGCATCGTTGACCTTGATCGGGAATCGCTCTGAGCCATTGACCGCCTTCGGGGTGACAGCCTTCGCAGCGATCTTGTTTGCGGTGACCGCCCCGTTCGCGAGTTTGGCGCTGGTCACCGCGCCATCCTCGATGTTGTCGGTGCCGATGCGGGTCGCGGCGTAGCCGGTCCCGCCGAGCGCGACCACGAGAGCGATCGTCGCTGTGACGTTCGCATAGCTGAGAAACGACAGCGATTTCACGAGATCCTCCTAGCCCTGCGGGACAGCCATGAAGCTAGAGCGCCGCGCGAGCCTCCACCTCCCCCGATTAGGATGATCCGCTCGCCGTCATCCTCGGCTCCCGGCGCCGCGCGGGTCCAGTTCGACGCGGCGCGAGGAGTGGTGTGTAGATCCTGTTGAAGCGCCCGGCGAAGATGCTCTCAACACCGCATGGTTGCTACTCTGGGCGACCGTGCAGTCCATTCGAGCATTCGGTCTGACGGCATGAGGCGGCTCCTGCTCCTCGTGCTGGCCCTCACCTGCCTGGGCACGGTCACGGCATCGGCCGCGATCCAGAAGCCCGACGTCAGGGCGGTGCGGAACGCGCTCACGGCGCGGCTTCGCGCCCAGCACCTGCAGCAGCACTGGGTCGTCTGCGTCCCGAACGGGCGGGCCTTCCGCGGTCACGGGATCGTGCGCTGCAACGTCAACTTCGGCGAGCCGCACATCACGGCCTACTGCTCGGTGCTGATCGGTGGGCGCCTCGTCACGCAGTTCGACGTGAAGGCGATCCCCTGCGGCGCCGACAGCGCCGGTCAGAAGGACATCATCGTCACGTCGTAGCGCGCCGCGCCGGGTCAGGCAGCCCGCGCCGCTTCGAGCACTCCGCCCGTCGCGCGCTGCAGCAGCGCGGTCTCGATCGGGACCGCCGCTCCGAAGAGGAAGCCCTGCCCCATCGGGCAGCCGAGCTCGACCAGCCGCAGCGCCTGGTCCGCGTGCTCGATGCCCTCGGCGATCTGCCGGAGCTCGAGCGCGTGCCCGAGACCCAGGATCGCCCCGATCAGACGCGCGCTTCGTTCGTCGGCGAGCACGTCCGTGAACGACTTGTCGATCTTCAGGATGTCGACCGGGAAGCGCTGGATGTAGTTGAGCGACGAGTAACCCGTGCCGAAGTCGTCCAGCGCCAGAAGGACGCCGAGCGCCTTCAGGTCGCCGAGGCGCTCTGTCGACAGGTCGACGTCCTTCATCATCACGCTCTCGGTCAGCTCGAGCACCAGGAGCTCGGCAGGCAGTCCCGATCTGGCGAGTGCGACTCGCACCTCCTCGACCATCTCCGGCCGCTGCAGCTGGCGCCCCGACAGGTTGACTCCGACGCGGACGTCGTCGTGGGCGACCACCGCGTTCAGGCGGACGCCGTCGCGGCAAGCCGCTTCGAGCACCCGCCTGCCGATGCGCACGATCAGCCCCGTCTCCTCCGCGATCGGGATGAACTCGGCAGGTGAGATCGGACCCGGGTGGGGTGGTTCCAGCGCAGGAGCGCCTCGTAGCCGGTGATCGCCCCGGTCGCGAGATACACGATCGGCTGGTAGTGCAGCTGGAGCTCGCCGCGGTCGATCGCGAGCTCGAGGTCCCGTCTGAGCTCGAGCCGGTCGTACACCGACTGGTGCATCGCCGGCTCGAAGATGCGGCACTGCGCCTTGCCGTGCTGCTTCGCGATGTACATGGCGATGTCGGCGTTGCGCAGCAGCTGGTCCGCGCCATCGACTCCGTGGTCACCTGCGTCGGCGAAGGCGATGCCGATGCTGGCGTGGGCGAAGACCTCCTTGCCCTCGAAGACGAACGGCGGCTCGAGCAGGTCGTGGATGTGGCTGGCGGTGGCGACCGGATCGCTGTCGGGCGACGACCCGAGGAGGATGGCGAACTCGTCGCCGCCGACGCGTGCGACGGTGTCTGCCGCCCGGATCGTGGACGCGAGCCGTGCACCGACCGCGGCCAGCAAGCGGTCGCCCGCGAGGTGGCCGAGGGTGTCGTTGACGTGCTTGAAGTCGTCGAGGTCGAGAAAGAGCACGCTCACCGGCGTGTCGATGCGGCTGTCGTCGAGGGTGTGCGCGGTGCGCGTGCCGAAGAGCGCACGGTTCGGGAGCCCCGTGACGGCGTCGTGGAACGCCTGGTGGGACAGCTGATCCTCGAACAGCTTGCGCTCGCTCACATCCCGGGCGTTGATCACGTAGCCGCGTACGCTCGCGTCGCCCGTGAGATCCGTGACGAGCGCCTCGACGTCGAGCGCGGTCCCGTCGCCACGGGACAGCAGGAGGCCGGTCAGCTGAGGCGGCCCGTCGGCGTGTCGTGGAGCAGCGACCATGGCGCGCATCAGGGGCGTCACGCTCGAGGGCATCATCATGTCCGACAGCCTGCGGCCCGTGACGTCCTCGGCGGCGCGGCCGAGCACCCGCTTGACGGCCGGACTCACGTACGTGATCGTCGTGTCGGGGTCGACGATCAGCACGAGCTCGCTGGAGTTCCGCACGAGCGAGCCCAGGCGGGCCTCGCTCTCGCGACGCATGAGGTTCTCGCTGAGCGCGGCGCTCTCGAGCGCGAGCGCGGCCTGGTACGCGAGCGACCCGAGCATGGCGCGGGCGGGCGAGGAGATTCGCGTCCCTTCGATTCCCATCAGCCCGATCAGCACATCGTGTGCGACGAGCGGGATGAGAAGCCCGAGGTGCGTGTCGACGGCGTGCCCGGCAAGGAGCTCTGTCCGGACCGGCTCGTCGAAGTCCAGGAGCCCGAATGCGGGCCGGTTCTGCGGGATGCTCGTGGCGACCAGCGGGAGGTCATCGCCATCCTCGCCGAGCTCCCAGAGCACGACGACGTAGTCGGGCCCGGCCAGCTCGGTGGCCGCGACCAGCGTCGCATCGTAGATCGCTCGCCGGTTCGTGGCGGTGACGAGTGTGGCGCCGACCGCTGCGAGCGCGTGCGCGCGGTTGCGGTTCCCGTGCGCGGTGCGCGCGACGTTGGCCAGGCGCACGACGATGATCAGGACGATCAGCAGGGAGGACTCGGCGAGCAGCTCTCCGCTTGCGCGAAGCCCCCGATCCAGCGCGAAGACCCAGACGAGGGTCCCGAGGCCGATCGCGATCATGAGCCCGTCGACCACGCGTGTCGTGGTCAGCCCGGGGAAGCGCCGCCGGATCAGGGCCAGTAGCTCCGCCATCAACGCCGCAGATGCGGCGAGGCGGCGGGACCCCCGACGTGCACGAGTCCACTAGTAGTTGCAGAAATCACTTCTCTCAGCCTACAGCGGTCCGGGCGTCTCCGTCCGGAGCTCGGAGAGGCGCCGGCGCTGGCGCCCGTCGGGATCGAAGTTCGCCGGCGCCGAGCCAGCGCTCGAATCCGGCGCGTATCCCGGGCCACTCGCCGTCGAGCATCGAGTACCAGGCGCTGTCCCTGTTCTCGTCCTTGATCACCATGTGCTGCCGGAAGATGCCCTCGAAGCTGAACCCGAAGCGGTCGGCCGCCCTGCGTGACGCCTCGTTCCTCGCGTTGCACTTCCACTCGAGTCGCCGGTAGCCGAGGTCGTCGAACACGTGGCGGGCGAGCAGGAAGATCGCCTCGGTCGCCTGCCGGGTGCGCTGCAGGCGCTGCCCGAACCAGATGTGGCCGATCTCGATCACGCCGTGCTCGGGCGTGATGCGCAGGTAGCTCGCGATGCCCGCCGGCTGCTCGTCGCGCAGGTCGACGATCGTGAAGAACAGCGGATCGTCCGACGCCGCGTACGAGTCGAGCAGCGCCGCGAACGGCGCCTCGTCGCGATAGGGCCCGGTTGGCAGGTACCGCCAGATCGCCGGGTTCGCTCGCGGCCGCGAACAGCGGCGCCAGGTGCCGGGCGGGATCGACCGGCTCGAGTCGTACGAGCGCTCCCTCGAGTGGCGCCCGCGCGGGGCGGCGGGCCGGCTTCCAGTGCAGCGTGCTTCCGGCGTCTCGTGCATCCGCTCCCCTCCACTAGTCTCTCCCACCATGCCAGGTGCGCACACTCCGCAATGCACGAGGCGATGGCCTCGCAGCCGTCCGAGCTCGCGCGCATCCTCGCCGACCCGGAACCCGTCGAGAGCGCCGCCACCCGCATTCGCGGCGCCCGGCGCATCCTTCTCGCCGGCACCGGTACGAGCTACCACGCGGCCAACCACGGCGCGTACCTGTTGCGTCTGGCCGGTCGCGAGGCGTGGGCGATCGAGCCGTTCGCCGCCGCGACGGGCGGCCCGACGGCGGCGGCCGGCGACGCCCTTGTCGTGCTCTCGCACCGCAACAGCAAGCGCTACACGACGATCGCGCGCGACGAGGCTCGCCGCAGCGAGATCCGCACCGTCGTGATCTCGGGGATCGGAGCGGGTGGCGATATCGAGACCGTGGCACCCGAGCGCAGCTCGGCCTTCACCGCGAGCCACCTCGGGCGTCTCATGCGCCTCGGGCAGCTGGCCCGCGCGCTCGGGGCCGAGCTCGATGGGCTCGAGGACGTGCCCGATGCCGTCGCGCAGGCCCTCGGCCGGCCCGCTCCCGCCGTGAAACCCCCCGCGAGGCTGCTCGAGTTCACAGGCGCGGGAACGAACGCGTGGACGGCGGCGGAGGGTGCGCTGAAGGCGCGGGAGACCTCGTACGTCGCGACGGAGGGGCTCTCCGCGGAGCAGCTCCTGCATGGGCCCGCGGTCGCGCTGCGGCCCGGTGATGCCCTCGTGGTGCTCGACGGCGGCGGGCCTGGCGCGGATCGCGTCAACGAGATCGGCGACGCGGCCGACCGCTTCGGTGTCGACGTGACGCGGCTCGTCGAGCACGGGCTGCCCGAGCAGCTCTCGATCTTCCCGCTGACCGTCGGAGTGCAGCGCATCGCGCTCGACCTGCGCTGTGGCTCTCGGCACCGACCCCGACTCGTTCGGGCGTGACCGCCCGGCCACGACGATGCGTGGACGCGGCTCGAGCTCTAGATCGCCCGGCCGAGCGTACACTCTCAGCGTGTTCGAACGTCGTCTAGCAGCACGTCGAGCTGCTCTCCGAGTCGAGTCTCATCGCGCTCGAGCGCGGCTGGCAGCGCCTCGTCTCCGAGATCGGAGTCCAGTTCCAGCACGAGGGCGTGCTCGAGCGCTTCCGCGCGGCCGGCCAGCTCGTCGAGGACGACGTCGTGAAGTTCGATCCCGAGTGGGTGCTCGAGCAGGTGCGCAAGGCACCGGGCTCGTTCGTGCTGCGCGGGCGGGGCGAGGGTCGCAGCCTGCAGTTCGCCGCAGATCGCATGGCCTTCTGCGCGTGTCAGAGCGCGCCCTTCGTGCGAGAGGCCGGCGTCCGGCGGAACGCCACGGTCGACGACTTCCGGAACTTCGTGCGCCTCACGCAGGTGATCGACGAGCTCGACACGCCCGGCTACCCGATCTGCGAGCCGGCCGATCTGGACGTCGAGACGCGCCATCTCGACCTCCAGCTGCTGCTCGCGACCGAGACCGACAAGCCGTTCGCCGCGGCGCAGTTCAACCCGATCGGGTGCGCCGACTCGATCGCGATGGCGGCGATCGTGCACGGAGGGCTCGACGCGATCGCCGAGACGCCCGGCGCTGTTCGGCGTGATCAACGCGAACTCGCCCCTGCGTTTCGACGGGCCATGCTCGACTCGCTGCTCACGCTCGCCGAGGCGCGCCAGGTCGTCGTCGTCACCCCGTTCATCCTGATGGGCGCGATGGGCCCCGTGTCGGTCGCCGCGTCGCTCGCGCAGCAGACCGCCGAGGCGCTGACGGGGATCGCGCTCGCGCAGCTCGTGTCGCCGGGATGCCCGGTCGTCATGGGATCGTTCGTCTCGCACTCGAACATGCAGTCGGGCTCGCCGGGCTTCGGCGGACCCGAGTCGGCGATCGGGTTGCTCGCCTCGGGCCAGATCGCGCGCCGCTACGGCCTGCTCTGGCGCTCGGGGGGCGGCGGACTGACCTCGAGCCAGGCGCCCGATGCACAGGCCGCGTTCGAGTCGCTGAACACGATGCTGCCGGCGTTCCTCGCCGGCGCGAACCTCGTGATGCATACGGCGGGCTGGCTCGACTCCGGCCTCGTCGCCTGCTACGAGAAGTTCCTGCTCGACGTCGAGGCGCTGCGCATCCTCCAGCTCGAGCTCGTCCCGCTCGAGATCGACGACGAGAGCCTCGCCTTCGGAGCGCACGAAGAGGTCGGTCACGGCGGCTACTTCTTCGGTGCCGCGCACACCCTCGAGCGCTTCCGCGAGTGCTTCTACCGACCGATGATCTTCTCCACCGAGGGCTTCGATCGCTGGCGCAACAACGGAGCGCTCGACGCAGCCGCGCGTGCAGAGGGAAAGTGGCGGACCCTGATCGACGGCTACGAGCCGCCGCCGCTCGACGACGGGATTCGCGACGAGCTGGCCGAGTACGTCGACCGGCGCCGGGCTGAGCTGCTGGCTGCCCAGTGATCGACGAGCGCGCTGCCACCGACCCGCTCGTCCTCGACGACGCGCTCGCGATCGACGAGCTCGCCGACGTCGCGCTGCGGCACCGGCGCATCGAGCTCTCGGACGCTGCGCGCGAGCGCATCGCCACGGCCCGTTCCGCGACGGACGAGCTGCTGGCCGGCGACGAGCGCGTGTACGGCCTCACGACGGGCGTCGGCGCGATGAAGCGCGTGCGCGTCGGGGCGGACGAGCAGTTCTCGTTCAACAGCCTCCTGCTGCGCGCTCACCGCACCGGGACCGGACCGGACGCGCCCGTGGCCGCTGTGCGGGCCGCGATGGTCGCGCAGCTCGCCGGGTTCGCCCGCGGCTGGTCGGGCGTCGGGCTCGAGATCGCCGACCACCTCGTGGCCGCGCTCAACGCCGGATTCGCCCCCCGCGTGCGCACCGTGGGATCGCTCGGCCAGTCCGACCTCGGGCCGCTCGCCGACCTCGCGTGTGCCCTCGTCGGCGAGGGGGAGTACGCCGAGGAGCTGGCCCGGCTCGGACTGCAGCCGTGGCGTCCGCGCCCCAAGGAGAGCCTCGCGTTCGTCAACTCGAACGCGTTCACGCTCGGCTGGACTGCGCTTGCGCTGCACCGCGTGTCGGCGCTGCTCGATCGCTTCGACGAGGCGGCCGCGCTGACGTTCGAGGGCATGCTCGGCAACGTGCAGGCGCTCGACCCCGCGGTCGGCGAGGCCCGTCCGCTCCCCGGCTCGAGGGAGACCATCGCGCGGATGCAGGAGCTGCTCGCCGGCGGCGTGCTGCTGACGGGCGAGCTGCACCGCCACCTGCAGGACCCGCTCACGATGCGCATCGTTCCGCAGACGCACGGCGCGGCCCGCACGGCGCTCGCACACGCCCGCGAGATCGTCGAGATCGAGCTCGTCTCGTCGCACGACAACCCGGCGATCGCGCCCGATGGGCGCGCCATCTCGAACGGCAACTTCGACTCCGTGCCATACGGGATCACGCTCGACTACGTCAGGCTCGCCCTCGCGCACGTGCTGACCGCCTCGTGCGAGCGCGCGAACAAGCTGGTGTACTCGGGGTTCAGCGGCCTGCCGACGGGGCTGCGCGAGGACGACACCGCGAGCGAGGACGGGCTCGCGATCACGGTCTACGGCGCCAACGCTGCGGCTGCCGAGGCCCGGCTGCTGGCACATCCGACCACGCTCGAGCTCTCGACGACGAGCACCGCCGAGGGCATCGAGGACAGGGTCATCCCGACGACGCTCGCCGCGCGGCGACTCGAGGAGATGAGCCAGCTCGCGAACTACATCGCCGCAGTCGAGCTGATGTGCGCGGCCCAGGCGGTCGATCTGCGCAAGCGAGCCCCCGATCTCGGCGAGGGCACGCGACGCGTCTACGCGCTCGTGCGCGAGCACGTCCCGTTCTGCCGCGCCGGGGAGGCGCCGACGGGCGACCTCGGCGAGCTCGAGCGCGCCCTCGCCGCCCGGCCCTGAGTGAGGCCGGGAGCGCGGAAGGATCTCCCGCGCCCCCGGCAGCGAGTCAGGGGCCCCCGAACGCCTGGGGTGCGAGCTCTGCCTCGGCGGCGTCGATGCTGTGCGTGTCCAGCACGCCGATGTTGTTCCTGCCGACCGCGGCGTAGTAGATCGCACCGACCGCGATCACGCCGACGATGAAGATGATGCCGCCCCACCGGTAGTTTCCGGCACCGTAGATCTCGGTTCGCGGCCATCCGATGTTGATCGCCATCAGGGCGCCGTATGCGACCGCGAGGGCATTCACCAGCAGACCGGCCCCGCCCAGGGAGAAGAGCCCGTCCTTCGCCTTGAGCGCGTCCCAGCCCCCGATCCGGCGCAGCAGCAGCGGGGTGGTCACGCACAGGTAGGCGAGGTAGATCATGACGATCGCGACGCCGGTCACGACGGTGAAGATCTGCGTCTGGCGGACGTTCACGAGCAGGATCAGCATGGCGAGCAGGCCGACGATGATCGACGGCACGATCGGCGTGCGCGACTTCTCCGAGACCTTGGCGATGTAGCCGCTGCCCGGAAGCGCATTGTCACGCGCCATCGAGAACATCATGCGGATGGACGCGGTGTGGATCGCGAGGCAGCACACGGTGATCGCGACCACGACGTCCCACAGCAGGATGTCGCCGGCCGTGTCTCCCAGCACGCTCTTCACGATGTATGGCAGCCCGCCCGTCGTGACTTCCGGGTTGTGCAGGTTCGGCGCGGCCATGAGCGCGAACAGCAGGAGGAGCATGCCGGCGACGCCGGCCGCACCGAGCGCCATCAGGATCGCCTTCGGCGCACGACGGCGAGGATCGTTCGTCTCCTCGGCGAGCGAGCCCGCCGTGTCGAAGCCGTACATCACGTAGGCGGGCATGATCGCGCCGATCAGGAACGCCGCGCCGTAGCCGAGCGCGTTGTAGCCCGGAAGCCCGGGCCCCTTGCCGAATGTCTCGGTGACGACATCCGGTCCGCGCGTCGCGTGCACGGCGAGCAGGATGATCAGCGCGACGGCCCCGACCAGCTCGGCGATCACGCCGACGTTGTTGATGCGCGACATGAGACGCACGCCGAGGATGTTGATGATCGTCGTGAACGTGATGAGGATGAGACCGAGGATCACGGCGTTCTCGGCGAAGTCGTACTTGCCGGTGCCGTCGCCGACGAACTGGAACGTCGAGGAGATCTGGGGGAGGATGATCTGCCACGCGATCGCGACGGCCGCAACGGTCACGATCGACGCGATCAGCATGATCCAGCCGGCGAACCAGGAGACGGCCTGGCTCGAGACCTGCTTCGACCACTGGTACACCGAGCCCGCGATCGGGTAGCGAGCAGCGAGCTCGGCGAAGCAGAGCGCGATCATGAACTGACCGAAGAACACGAGGATCCAGCTCCACCAGAAGGCCGGGCCGCCGAACCCGAAGCCGAAGCCGAACAGCTGGAACATGCCGGTGAGGATCGAGATGTACGAGAAGCCGGCTGCGAAGGAAGAAAACGTTCCGAGCGTTCGGTGCAGCTCCTGCCGGTAACCGAAGCTCGCGAGATCCTGGCTGTCGGACACCGAGTCCGAGCGTTGCATGAGCCCTCCTCCGATGGTGGGACGGGCGCAACTGTCCCACCGGTCGCTCGGCGAAGTCAAGACGGGTCGGTGTTTGGAGATACGGTTCCGGGGGATAACCGGACGCCCGTCCCAACTCGTGCCGAGAGAACGCGTCAGGAGGAACTCCCATGAAGCTCGGTCGCTTCGCTGCGCGCACCATCGTCGGCGGCCTGTTCATCGGCCACGGGACCCAGAAGCTGTTTGGCTGGTTCGGCGGCGGCGGGATCGACAAGACCGCTGCGGGATTCGAGTCGCTCGGGCTTCGCCCGGGTCATCGAAACGCAACCGCCGCGGGGCTCTCGGAGGCCGTTGGCGGCGCACTGCTCGCCGCGGGCCTGTTCATGCCGCTCGCCGCGGCATCGCTCATCGGCACGATGATCACGGCGATCCGCACGGTGCACTGGAAGAACGGCGTGTGGGTCACGAACGGCGGATTCGAGTACAACCTCGTGCTCATCGCCGCGCTGGTGACGCTCGTAGACGAGGGCGCGGGCACGCTCTCGCTCGACCATGTGCGCGGACACGATGAGCACGGCCTCGGTTGGGCGCTCGCCGTGCTCGCGGCCGGGGCGGCCGGGTCCGCGGCCGTGGTGGCGCTCGCGCGGCGCCTGCCCGAGACGCCCGCCGCGGCCCAGGCAGAGCCGCTCTCCGCCGCCGCGTAGGCCGCCTTCGGCCCCGAAATGGGGCCGGCGTGGCATTGTGTCCGAACTATTGGAACACAGTCTTGACAAGTGGACACATGACCGCGTAGCGTCGGACAGGTTGCGCTAGTGCGCTACCGGGTCGGCCGAGCGCAGTGCTCGGGCGGGCCGGCAGAGGGGAGCGGCATGAAGTTCACAGCTGCGGTCACCGAGCGCAAGGGCGCACCGTTCACGCTGCAGGAGCTCGAGCTGGGCGAGCTTCGCGCGGACGAGGTGCTCGTGCGTGTCGCAGCGGCGGGCATCTGCCACACCGACCTCATCATCCGCGACCAGTGGTATCCGGTGCCGCTCCCCGCGGTCCTCGGCCATGAGGGTGCGGGCACCGTCGAGCGTGTCGGATCGGCCGTCACCGGCGTCCGGCCGGGTGACCGCGTCGGCATGACCTTCGACTCGTGCGGGCACTGCGCGACGTGCCACGGCGGTCGGCCGGCGTACTGCCACGACTTCTTCGCGCACAACTTCGCGTCGACGAGGGGCGACGGCACGAGCGCCCTCTCACGCGACGGTGAGCTGATCCACGGCCACTTCTTCGGACAGTCCTCCTTCGCGACCCACGCCGTCGCCGGGGAGCGGAACGTCGTGAAGCTGGCCGACGAGATCGCGCTCGACGTCGCTGCGCCCTTCGGGTGCGGCATCCAGACCGGCGCCGGCGCCGTGCTGAACTCGCTGCGGGCGCCGGCCGGCAGCAGCATCGCGATCTTCGGCACCGGGTCGGTCGGCCTCGCCGGCGTGCTCGGCGCGGTCATCGCGGGGTGCACGACGATCATCGGCATCGACGTCAACAGCTCGCGGCTCGCGCTCGCCCGCGAGCTCGGGGCGACGCATGCGATCGACGCCCGCGACGAGGACGTGGTCGAGCGGATCGGCGCGATCACGGGCTGGGGGGCCGACTTCAGCCTCGAGACGACCGGTGTGCCGACGGTGCTGCGCCAGGCCGTCGATTGCACGGGCCCGGCCGGCGTCTGCGGCCTGATCGGCGCGCCCCGGTTCGGCACCGAGGTGTCGCTCGACGTCAACACGATCCTTACCGCGGGCAGAACGCTCCGGGGAATCGTGGAGGGCGATAGCGTTCCGTCCGTGTTCCTGCCCCGGCTCGTCGAGCTCTGGAGACAGGGACGGTTCCCCGTCGACCGTCTGATGACCTACTACGACTTCGATCGCATCAACGAGGCTGCGGCCGCCGCCGAGGCAGGCTCGGTCGTCAAGGCCGTGCTGCGGATGACCCCATGAGGAGACGACCATGAGCGCGACTCGCACCTTCCGTGACCTGCTCGGCGCCGACCGGCCCGACTCGGTCAGCGGTGAGACGTTCGACGACCACGATCCGTACACCGGTGACGTCGTCGCGCGTGTGCCCGCGGGAGGCCGCGAGGACGCGCGGCGCGCGATCGAGACCGCGTCCGAGGCCTTCGCCTCGTGGTCGAAGTCGCCCCCTGCGCTGCGCCAGCAGATCTTCCTGAAGGCGGCCGATATCCTCGAGAGCCGCCAGGACGAGGTGGTGTCGCTGCTCTCCCGCGAGACGGGTGCGAGCTTCGGGTTCGGCATGTTCCAGATGCACTTCGTGCCGGGCCTGTTCCGGCAGACGGCGGCACTCGCCTACGCACCGGTCGGCGAGGTGCTGCCGTCCGACAATCCCGGCACCTTCGCGATGGGGCTGCGCCAGCCGGTCGGCGTCGTCGCCGCCATCGCGCCGTGGAATGCCGCGCTGATCCTGTCGGCACGCTCGATCGCGGCGCCGCTCGCGCTCGGCAACACGGTCGTGCTCAAGCCCTCGGAGGAGTCACCGCTGGTCGGCGGCCTGCTCTGGGGTGAGATCTTCGAGGAGGCGGGCCTGCCGCCGGGCGTGCTGAACATCGTCACGCATGCGCGCGAGCAGGCGGTGGAGATCGGCGACGAGCTCGTCTCGCATCCGAAGGTGCGGCGCATCAACTTCACGGGCTCGACCGCTGTCGGGCGGATCATCGCCGAGGCGGCCGGCAAGCACCTGAAGCGGGTCGTGCTCGAGCTCGGCGGCTCCGCGCCCCTGATCGTGCTCGGAGACGCGGACGTCGACTACGCGGTCAACGCGGCGGCTTTCGGAGCGTTCATGCACCAGGGGCAGATCTGCATGTCGTCGCGCCGGATCATCGTCGAGCGGCCGATCGCCGACGCGTTCATCGACGGGCTCGTGCGCAAGACCCAGGGACTCAAGGTCGGCGACCCGAACGAGCACGACACGGTGATCGGCCCGCTGATCAACGAGGGCGCGCTGAACACGGTCAAGGGGCGGGTGGACAAGGCGGTCGCGGACGGCGCGCGGGTGCTCGCCGGCGGAGAGACCGTCGGGGCCTGCTACCAGGCGACGCTGCTCACGGACGTCGCGCCCGACTCTCAGTTCGCACAGGTCGAGACGTTCGGGCCCGTCGCGACGATCACGGTGGTCGAGAGCGCGGAGGACGCCGTGAAGCTCGCAAACGAGACGGCATACGGACTCGCGGCAGGCATCATCACGACGGACAACGAGCGCGGCCTCGCGCTCGCCGACGGCATCGAGGCGGGCATCGTCCACGTCAACGACCAGTCGGTGGGCGACGAGCCGCAGATGCCCTTCGGGGGCGTCAAGGACAGCGGCTGGGGGCGCTTCGGTGGCACAGCGGCCATCCACGAGTTCACGGAGCTGCGCTGGATCACCATGCAGAGCGGTTCGCACCCGTTCCCCTTCTGACCATGGCCGAGGTCGTCCCGCTCCGAGACGCGATCGACGAGCTCGTGCGCGACGGCGATGTCGTCGCGCTCGAGGGGTTCACCCATCTGATACCCCACGCTGCCGGACACGAGCTGATCCGGCGCGGCCGGCGCGATCTGGCGCTCGTGCGGATGACGCCCGATCTGGTGTACGACCAGATGATCGGCGCGGGCTGCGCGCGCAAGCTGACGTTCTCGTGGGGTGGGAACCCCGGTGTCGGCTCGCTGCATCGCTTCCGCGATGCCGTCGAGCGGAGCTGGCCGGCGCCGCTGGAGCTCGAGGAGCACTCGCACGCAGGGATGGCCGCGGCGTACGCGGCCGGCGCGTCGGGCTTGCCGTTCGGCGTCCTGCGCGGGTATGCGGGAACGGATCTCGTCGGGCGCACCCCGTCTGTGCAGGAGATCGACTGCCCGTTCACCGGAGAGCGGCTCGCTGCGGTGCGGGCGCTTCGTCCCGATGTCGGCATTGTCCACGCACAGCAGGCCGATGCTTCCGGCAACGTCCAGCTCTGGGGCATCACCGGTGTGCAGAAGGAGACGGTGCTCGCGTCGGCTCGCTCGATCGTGACCGTCGAGGAGATCGTTCCCGAGCTCGTGCCTCGTCCAGGAGGCGTGATCCTGCCATCGTGGGTGATCACGGCGGTCTCGCTTGCACCGGGAGGCGCACACCCCTCCTACGCACACGGGTACTACGACCGCGACAACGCGTTCTACCTGGCCTGGGACCCGATCAGCCGGGACCGCGAGCAGTTCACGGCGTGGATCCGCCGGCACGTGCTCGAGACCGAGGACGTCGAGCAGTACCGGCAGAGCCTGCGCGACGCCGAGCGGTCGGTCGCATGACCGAGGACAACGGCGCGGGCTACACCGCCGACGAGATGATGGCCGTCGCGGCCGCGCGCCGGCTGCGGAACGGGACCGTCTGCTTCGTGGGCATCGGGCTGCCGAGCCGTGCGGCCAACCTGGCGCGTGCGACGCATGCGCCGGGCTGCGTGCTCGTGTACGAGAGCGGCACGATCGGCGCGAAGCCGATGCACCTGCCGCTCTCGATCGGCGACGGCGAGCTTGCCGAGACAGCAGATGCCGTTGTCTCTGTGCCCGAGATCTTCGCGTACTGGCTGCAGGCGGGGCGGATCGACGTCGGCTTTCTCGGCGCGGCGCAGATCGACCGGTTCGGCAACCTCAACAGCACGGTGGTCGGCGACTACGATCATCCGAAGGTTCGGCTGCCGGGCGCAGGTGGCGCGTCCGAGATCGCGACGTCCTGCCGCGAGACGTTCGTGATGCTGCGACAGACCCCCCGCGCGTTCGTCGAGCGGCTCGACTTCCGCACCTCGGTCGGTCATGGCGACGGGCCCGGGTTCCGCGCCCGGCTGGGCCTGCCGGGGGCAGGAGTGACCGTCGTCGTCACGGACCTCGGTGTGCTCGAGCCAGACCCCGAGACGTGCGAGCTCGTGCTGACGAGCCTGCATCCCGGCAGCACCGCTGACGATGCGCGTGCCGGAACGGGGTGGGCGCTCCGGATCGCCGACGACATCACCACCGGCGACCCGCCGACCGCCGCGGAGCTGGTCGCGCTGCGAGGACTGAAGACCATCGTCGAGGAGCACGCATGAGCGATCCCGCGCCGCTCGACCGCGTCGAGGAGGACGAGGCCACGCTGCGTGGCGCCGATCCGCTGTACGCGAGTCCCGACTACCGGTCGACGCGCCTCCGCGCACCCGGGCGTCCCCTGCTCGTCCTGCCGCGCGCGCTCGCCGACACGAGCGGGCCCGTCTTCGGCGACAGCAGCGTCGGGGCGTACGAGCACGATCTCACCCGGCAGCACTCCGGGGAGCCTCTCGGCGAGCGCATCATCGTGCACGGACGTGTGGTCGACCGCGACGACCGCCCGATACGCAACACCCTGATCGAGATCTGGCAGGCGAACGCCGCCGGCCGCTACAAGCACAGCGTGGATCAGCATCCGGCCCCGCTCGACCCGAACTTCACCGGCGCGGGGCGGTGCATGACCGACGACGACGGCAGCTACCGCTTCGTGTCGATCAAGCCCGGCGCGTATCCCTGGGGCAACCACCCGAACGCCTGGCGCCCCGCCCACATCCACCTGTCGCTGTTCGGGCGGGCGTTCACCGATCGCCTGGTGACGCAGATGTACTTCCCCGGCGATCCGCTGTTCGAGTACGACCCGATCTTCCAGTCCGTACGCGATCCGAAGGCGCGCGAGCGCCTGATCAGCAGCTTCGACCTCGAGACGACCGAGCCGGAGTGGGCGCTCGCCTACCGCTTCGACATCGTGCTCGGCGGCTCGGCGGCGACCCCGATCGAGGGCCAGTGAGGCGCGAGCGGACGCCGTCGCAGACCGTCGGGCCGTTCTTCTCGATCGGGCTCTGCGCGCGGCCCGACAACGAGGTCGTCGCACCCGGCACGCCCGGGGCGGTGCGCATCGAGGGGCGCGTGCTCGATGGAGCGGGCGAGCCGGTGCCCGACTCGATGGTCGAGATCTGGCCCGGGTGGGGCCGCTGCGGCACGGACGAGACCGGCCGCTACTCGTTCGTGACCCGACCGCCGGCTGCCGGCCCCGGGGAGGCGCCGCATCTCACGATGCTGGTCTTCGCGCGGGGCCTGCTGAAGGCACTGCTGACCCGCGTCTACTTCCCGGGCGAGCCGGCCAACGATCGGGATCCCGTGCTGCTCGGGATTCCCGATGCCGACGAGCGGTCGACGCTCGTCGCGGTTGCCGACGGGGACGTCCTCCGCTTCGACGTCCGTCTCCAGGGCGAGCGTCAGACGGCGTTCTTCTCGCTCTGATGGCCTCCCAGGATCCGGATCCGAGGCTGGAGCGGGGCATGCGCGTGCGGCGCGAGGTGCTCGGAGACGAGCACGTCGACCGCGCGATCGAGCGGACCAGCGACCTGACGCGGGACTTCCAGGAGATGATCACCCGCTACGCGTGGGGCGACACGTGGTCGCGGCCCGGGCTCGACCGGCGCACGCGCAGCTGCATCACGTTGATGGCGCTGATCGCGCTCGGCCGCGAGGAGGAGCTCGCGATGCACCTGCGTGCCGCGATCCGAAACGGGGTGACTCGCGAGGAGATCACCGAGGTGCTGCTGCACAGCGCCATCTACTGCGGCGTTCCGGCCGCGAACGGCGCCTTCGCGGTCGCCCAGCGCGTGCTCGACGCTCCGAGCGACGAATGACCCGAACGCAGGTCGGCATCGTCGGCGCAGGCCCGGCCGGCCTGATGCTGGCGCAGCTCCTGCAGATGCAGGGCATCGAATCGGTGGTCCTCGAGGCGCGCAGCCGCGAGTACTGCGAGCACCGGATCCGGGCGGGAGTCCTCGAGCAGGGAACGATCGATCTGCTCGAGCAGGCCGGTGTGGGCGATCGCATGCGGCGCGAGGGGCTGGTGCACCATGGGGTCGAGCTCCAGTTCGACGGCGAGCGCCACCGCATCCCCCTGAGCGACCTGACCGGGCGCAGCATCGTGATCTACGGCCAGACCGAGGTCGTCAAGGACCTGATCGCCGCGCGTCTGGCGCAGGGCCTGCCGCTGCACTTCGAGGCCGACGACGTCTCGGTGCACGGCCTCACCTCCGAGCGGCCGCGGATCCGTTACCGACAGGCCGGGGAGACCCAGGAGCTCGAGTGCGACGTGATCGCGGGCTGCGACGGGTTTCACGGCGTCTGTCGCGCGAGCATCCCCGAGGATGCGCTGCGCACCTTCGAACGGGACTACCCGTTCGGCTGGCTCGGGATCCTCGCCGCGGTTCCGCCTTCGAACGACGAGCTCGTCTACGCCCACCACGAGCGCGGCTTCGCGCTGCTCAGCCTGCGCTCGCCCGAGCTGAGCCGGCTGTACGTCCAGTGCCGGCCCGACGAGGACATCTCGGCGTGGTCCGACGACCGCATCTGGGAGGAGCTGCAGCTTCGGCTCGGGCTCGACGGGTGGACGCTCCACGAGGGTCCGGTACTGGAGAAGGGCGTGACGGGCATGCGGAGCTTCGTGGTCGAGCCGATGCGCCACGGCCGCCTGTACCTCGCAGGCGACGCCGCGCACATCGTGCCGCCCACGGGCGCCAAGGGCCTGAACCTCGCAATCGCCGACGTCCGTGTACTGGCCGAGGCCCTTACCGCCTGGTACGCCGACGGCTCGCCGGCGCTGCTCGACGCCTACTCGTCGACCTGCCTGCGGCGCGTCTGGCGGGCCGAGCATTTCTCGTGGTGGATGACCTCGATGCTGCACCGCGCCCCCGACGCCGACCGGTTCGATCTCCAGCTGCAGCTGTCGCAGCTTCGCTATCTCGCGAGCTCGCGCGCCGCCGCCACATCGCTCGC
Organism: uncultured Actinomycetes bacterium; assembly: GCA_963717155.1. GTDB lineage: Bacteria > Actinomycetota > Thermoleophilia > Gaiellales > JALYLC01. The sequence continues at coordinate 2,901,073 of OY970326.1, read as the reverse complement.
CGAGAACTACGTCGGCCTGGAGAAGGTCTGACAGGCGTCGTGTTCGATGCCCTCTTCGTCCCGGACCGCGTCCTCGCCGAGCTGACGGATCGCGCCTGGTTGCAGGCGATGCTCGATGCCGAGCGCGCCCTTGCGGTGTCCGAGGCGGCGGTCGGGACGATCCCGTCCGACGCGGCAGCCGCGATCGCGGCGGTCTGCGACGCCGGGCTCTACGATCCGGCGCGCATCGCGATCGAGGGACGGCGCGTGGGGAACCCGGCAGAGCCCCTCGTGCGCGCGTTGCGCCAGCGCGTCGGCGGCGAGCGGGCCGGGTTCGTGCACTTCGGGGCCACGAGCCAGGACATCGTCGACACGGCCGCGATGCTGGTCTCGGAGCGCGTGGTCGCGCTCGTGCTCGAGGACGTGGACGCGGTCGCAGCAGCGTGCGCGACACTCGCCCGCGAGCACCGGGACACACCGATGGTCGCGCGGACGCTCCTGCAGCAGGCCCTGCCGACGACCTTCGGGCTCAAGGCCGCCGGCTGGCTCGTCGGTGTCATCGAGGCGAGACGCCTCGTCGTGGAGGCACGCCGACGCCTGGCCGTGCAGCTCGGCGGGGCCGCGGGCACCCTCGCGTCGCTGGGCGAGGACGGCCCGCGGGTGCTCTCGGGCATGGCGCACGAGCTCGGGCTGGCCGAGCCCACGCTCCCGTGGCACACGACGCGCGGACGGGTCGCCGAGCTCGCCGCGGCGCTGGACGCCCTGTCGGGATCGCTCGCGAAGATCGCACTCGACATCGTGTTGCTGGCGCAGACCGAGGTCGCCGAGGTCGCCGAGCCGCACGGGCATGGCCAGGGCGGCTCGTCGACGCTGCCGCACAAGCGCAATCCGGTCGGGTCGACGCTCACGCTCGCATGCGCTCGCCGCGTGCACGCGTACGCAGGCCTGCTCACGGGTGCGCTCGCGCAGGAACACGAGCGCGCCGCCGGCGCCTGGCACGCCGAGTGGGACGGTCTTGCCGGTGCGCTCGCGTCGACCGCGGGGGCGGCGGGCTCGCTGCACCGCGCCCTGGCGGGGCTCGTCGTCCGGCCGCAGCAGATGCGCTCGAACCTGGATCTCACACGCGGCCTGATCATGGCCGAGCGCCTGGAGCTCGTCCTCGCCGGACGGGTCGGAAGGGCTGCGGCGAGGGAGATCGTGGCCGCTGCAGCTGAGCGAGCAGGTGATCGCGACGGCCGCTTCGGCGAGGAGCTCGCCTCCGACGACCGCGTGCCGCTCGGTGCGGACGAGCTCGCGCTGGCGCTCGACCCGGGCGGCTACCTGGGGTCAGCCAGGGCGTTCGTCGACCGCGCACTCGAGCTCTACGTGCGGGGGATCGGCTCGGAGGTCGAGTAGCCCGGGCCAACCGGGCGCTCGCCCGACCCGATCGCCGCCGCCGCCGCGAACCTCCCCCGTCCGGCGAGCCGCACCTTCCCCTGTGCCATCGCCTCGCGGAGCGCGAGGCGGAAGCGGCCGGGGCCCCAGTAGCGTGCGCGGACGGCTTCGGCGATCGAGCGGCGGTCGAGCGGCCCGTCGTCCTGGAGGAGGCGGGCGATCGCATCCACCTCGCGCTGGAGCACGCGCTCGTCGAACACGTCCGTCGAGACCGACATGCGAGGTGCGTACGCGCCCCGCGAGGAACCGACGCCGGGGCGGTAGCGGCGCAGACCCGTGGGCTGCTTCCGGCGTCCTGTGCCGGTGCCGGTCCGGACGTCTCGGCGGTCAGGGGCTCGGCGATCGACTCGAGCGACTTCTGCTCGGCAGCGACGCCGAACAGGATCTCGGCCAGGCCTCCGAGCGCCATCATGACGGCGCCGATCACGAACCCGATCGCGAGCGTGCGGCGGTTGCCGGAGTCGATCAGGTGCCCGAACAGGAGCGGACCGGTGATGCCACCGGCGGCCGTTCCGACGGCGTAGAAGAACGCGATCGCGAGCGCCCGCGTCTCCATCGGGAAGATCTCGCTCGCGGTCAGATACGCCGCGCTGGCACCGGCCGAGGCGAGGAAGAAGGTCACGCCGACGAGGGCGATGAAGATCCACTCCGAGTGCGAGCCTCCCAGGAGGAACGCGACGAGGACGCCACCGGCCGCGGCCGACCCCAGGTAACAGAACGAGACCATGATCTTGCGACCGATGGTGTCGAAGAGCCTTCCGAGCACGAGCGGCCCGGCGAGGTTCCCTGCGGCGAAGATCACGAGGAAGATCGGTACCGATCCGGATGCGACGCCGAAGTAGGTCGTCAGGATCGTCCCGAGGTCGAACGTGATCGCGTTGTACAGGAACGCCTGGCCGATGAAGAGCGCGAGGCAGAGGATCGCCCGTTTCGGATAGCGGCTGAAGGCCACCTTCGCGATCTCACGAAACGGGATCGTCTTACGCGGATGGACGGTGATCGTCTCCTCCGCCTCGCCCAGCTCCTCGCCGGTCTCCTCCCTGATCTCCTTCTCGATGGAGTCGACGATGGCCTCGGCCTCGTCCTCGCGGCCGTGGATGAAGAGCCAGCGCGGACTCTCGGGCACGTGGCGCCGAACCACGAGGATCGTCAGGCCGAGCACGGCGCCGCACCCGAACGCGAGCCGCCAGCCGACGTCCTTCGCGAACAGGTCGGTGTTGAGGAACAGCAGTGCGGCGACGGCGCCGAGCGCGGCGCCGAGCCAGTAGCTGCCGTTGATCATCAGGTCGACTCGCCCGCGAACGCGCGCGGGGATCAGCTCGTCGATCGCAGAGTTGATCGCGGCGTACTCGCCCCCGATACCGGCCCCCGTGAAGAAGCGCGCGAGGTAGAGGTACCAGGGGGCGAACGCGAACGCCGTCGCGACCGTCGCGATGATGTACAGGCCGAGTGTCAGGAGGAACAGCCGCTTGCGACCGAACCGGTCGGTGAGCTGTCCGAAGAACAGGGCGCCGGCGCACGCCCCCGCCACGTAGATCGCCGCCGCGGTTCCGACGCCGCCGGCGCTCAGGGAGATGCCGCTTCCCGTCTCGGTGAGCCGGGCGGCGACGCTTCCGACGATCGTGACCTCGAGGCCGTCGAGCACCCAGACGGTTCCGAGTCCCAGGACGACCATCCAGTGGAATCGCGCCCACGGCAGGCGATCCATCCTCGCCGGGATGTTCGTCTCGATGGTTCCGAGTTCGGCTGCCACGATCGGCTCGATATCCAGGTGCGCCGGAATCGAAACACATCGGGTGATGATCTGGACCCGGTCGCTATCGTGCGCGCGTGCTGGCCTGCCGCGTGTTCGGGCACCGCTACCGCTTCTGGGCGGACGGAAGCACGATGCGGTGGGAGTGCGCGCGAGCCTGCGGAGCCGGCGACTCGAAGGAGTATCCGACCGCGGAGGAGGCGGCTCGCTACGCGCGCGCCTTCGATGTCGAGGATCGCGACAAGCTCGGAGCGCGCGCGCCGCTGAGCCTGCTTCCCCTCCGTCTCGCGCGGCGGCTCGCGCACGGGCGTCGCGAGCGATAGCCGGCAGGTTTGGGATCCCTCGGGATCGGGTAGGTCACAGAGTCGGCATGCCGCCGTCCGCGGCTGCGTGCGAACGCTACGATCGACCGGTATCGATTCCAACGTCGCCTTGAGCCACATCCAGCCAAACGAGTCCGCCGGCGTGACCGCCCTGTCGGCCGGGTTCCGCCACGACGCCGTCGTGTACCACGGCGAGGCGGGGTTCCTCGCCTCGGTGCTCCCGTTCGTGTCCGACGCGATCCGTCGCGACGAGCCCGTACTGGTGGCAACCCTCCGACCGCGCACCGATGCCCTGCGTGCCGAGCTCGGCGACCGCGCCGCCGGCGTCGAGTTCGTCGACATGCAGGCGGCTGGGCGGAATCCGGCATGCATCATTCCCGTGTGGAGCGACTTCGTCGCGCGCCATGCCGCGAGCTGCAAGCCGCTGAACGGCGTCGGCGAGCCCATCTGGGCCGATCGGAGCGCCGACGAGGTCAGCGAGTGCCAGCGCCACGAGGTGCTGCTCAACCTCGCGTTCGCAGCTTCCGCGCCGTTCGCGCTGATCTGTCCGTACGACGCGCACGCGCTGTCGTCCGAGGTGCTCGCAGCTGCGTACGAGAGCCACCCCCACGTCGTGGTCGACGGGCGGCGGCAGGCGAGCGACGCGTACCAGGGGATCGACGGGATCGAGGCGTGCGACCGACGACCGCTTCCGGCGCCGCCCGCAGAGCACGAGGTGCGCGAGTTCGCCGACGGCGACGTCGCGGAGCTGCGCCACGAGGTGCAGCGATGGGCAGTCGAGCACGGTGTCGCGGAGCGCAAGGCGGCCGACCTCGCGGTCGCCGTCCACGAGGCCGCGGTCAACAGCATCCTCCACGGCGGTGGGCGAGGTGTCCTGCGGACATGGATGACGGTGGACGCGGCAACGTGCGAGGTCGCAGATGCGGGCCGCATCCGCGATCCCCTCGCCGGCCGATCGCTTGCGCCGCCCTTCGCGTTGGGAGGACGGGGTCTGTGGCTGATCAACCACCTGTGCGACCTCGTCCAGATCCGCGAGACCACGGCCGGAACGGTGGTCCGTGTGCACCAGCAGCTTCCCTGAACGACCGGCCTAGGGTATGTTCAGTGTGCCATGCAGGACGCCCGCGCCTTCACGATCAGCGTGTCCGGTGCGGACGGAGGACCGGCGGTCGTCTCCGCGGCGGGCGAGCTCGACATCGTCGGCGCGCCGGCGCTCGCCCGGGCGTTCGCGGGTCTCGAACGATCGGATCTGACGGGCGTGGCCGTCGATCTGTCCGAGCTCACCTTCATCGACTCGAGCGGGATCAGCACGCTCGCGACGGCGGCGCAGAGGGCACGGGCGCGCGGTGTCTGGATGGTCGTCGCCGTTCCCGCCGGGGACGTGAGGAGGGTCTTCGACATCGTGCGGTTCGGTGACTTCGTTCAGCTCGAGGACTCACTCCCGGCCGCACTTCTGCGGCTTGAAACCGGCCCGGCGACGTGACGGACGCGCTGACGGCGAGCACCACACCCGAAGAGGAGGCCTCCTGGCTGGCTTCGCGCCGCCTCCTCCCGCTGCTCGCACTCGCAGCCGTGCTCCTGTTCGCGGCGGTTGCCGGCGCCCTCGCGTGGCGGCAGTACCGCGATGCACAGCGCACGGCGCTGCATGACGCGCGGTCACGCGCCGTGGTCGCGGCTGCCGTCTTCAACGGGTACTTCGCGGGCGAGCTGGGCACGCTCTCATCGATCGCGCAGGCGCCTGAGGTCCGGAACGTCGACCAGGCGGGCATGCTCGCCTACTTCCGGCGTGTCGCGCCCAGGAACGGCAAGCTGTTCAACGGAGGCCTGGCGTGGATCGACCGGACCGGTCATGCGCGCCTGTCCACGAGCGTGACGGGAAAGCTTCCGGACGTGTCGGATCGCGACTACTTCGCGACCACGATCACGACCGGCAAGCCGTTCGTCAGCGAGGGCCTCACGTCCCGGGTAAGTCAGAGGCAGGTCATCGTCATGGCGGTGCCGACCCGAGACGCGCAGGGTCGGATCACGGGCGTGCTCACCGGCACGCTGTTGATCAAGCCGACGAGCGCCAGCAAGCCGACGATCGACCTTGGATACGCGGGCCTGGTCATCCTCGACCGGAAGAACCAGTCGATCCTCTTCAACTTCGTGCATCCCCGCAACCCGCCCGCGCCCACACGCTTCGGGACGGCCACGTCGGGCGTCCTCGCCGACACGCGAGGGCTCGATGGCGCCTCGGGACACGTCATCGCCTTCGCCCGTGCGGCGGCGCCAGACTGGACGGTGGTGCTCGACCGGCCACGCTCGGCGGTCTTTGCCGCCGCGCGCCGCAGCCTCGTCCTCGAGCTCTCCCTGCTCGGAGGCGTGGCGCTGCTCGACCTTGCGCTGCTCGCCTGGATCCTCGTGCGGATGCGCTCGCAGGCGCGCGCGCAGCTCGAGGACGTCCGCGCCCGTAGACGGCGGTACGAGGAGGAGCACAAGGTCGCCATGACCCTGCAGCGGAGCCTGCTTCCGAGCCTGCCGCCCCTCGCCTCGATGGACTCCGCCGCGCGCTACGCGGCCGGCAGCACGGGCCTCGAGGTGGGAGGGGACTGGTACGACGTGCTGCGCCGACCTGACGGGATCGTGCACCTGACGGTCGGCGATGTCGCGGGGCGCGGCGTCGCGGCAGCTGCGCTGATGGGACAGCTGCGCAACGCGTTCCGCGCGTACGCGTACGACCACGTCTCGCCCGCAGCGATCATCCGAGGCCTGTTGCGTCACATGAGCGACGGGGAGATGGCGACGACCGTGTGCATCGCGGTCAACCCGTACAGCGGGGTGCTCACGTACGCCTCGGCAGGACATCCGCCCGCGCTGCTGCGCGACGACGCGTCGGGTGCCGTCATGCGCCTCGACGGTGCGCAGGCTCCTCCGCTCGGGTTCGCCTCGGCCGACAGCGTGCGTGAGGCGCGAATCGCACTCCCTGCGAATCCGACGATCCTCGCCTACACCGACGGCGTCATCGAGCGGCGCGACCAGCCGATCGATCGCGGCATCGAACGCCTCGAGTCGGCGTTCGGCGCCGCGTCGACCGACCTGTCGGCAGGGGAGCTCGCCGACGCGATGATCCGCGAGGTAGCCGAGGTCACGGCCGCCGACGACGACATCGCGCTGCTCGTGATCCGGATCCTCGATGTCGCGGCCGGCATGGAGCCGGAGCTCGGCTCCGACCCGCTGTTGCTCGCGGAGATGCGCCGCGGGACCGACTAGGACGAGTACTCGTCGTGGCGGCGCCACCAGAAGCCCGTCTCGTTGCGCCCGCGTGGCGCGCGGTCGAGCCACTGGAACATGCCCCAGAGGCCGTCGACGCCCCGCGAGTACGCCGAGTAGGTGTGGTAGACGGCACCGTCCTCGAGCGCGAACGCGCTGACACCGGGCCCTTCGCGCCGGTAGGTCTCGAAGTCCGTTCCAACCGTCGCCGCGATCTCGGCGCGCCAGGAACTCTCCTCGCCGGGGGGCGTCCGGAAGTCCGACGTGCGGAAGTTGTAGTCGACGGCTCCCGACTCCCACTGCTCCCGCGTGTGCGTCACCTCGAAGTCGTAGTTGAAGTCGCTCTCGTACGAGGACGCCCAGGGGAAGCTCCAGCCCATGCGCTGCCGGTACGACAGGAGCTTCGCGAGCGGCGCCCGCGACACCGCGAACAGCGTCACGTCGTGATGCGCGAGGTGGACGACGGAGCCGTCGAAGCCGTCGGCGATCGCCGAGCACGAAAGGCACCCGGCGCTGTACTCGGGCCCGAACATGAAGTGATAGACGAGGAGCTGCGAGCGGCCTCGGAAGAGATCGGCGAGGGACGCCGACCCTTCCTCGGTCTCGAACCGGTACTCCTTGTCGATTCGCACCCAGGGCAGCTCCTGCCGCCATCGCGCAACCTCATCGCTGCGCCGCGTCAGCGCCTTCTCGGCCTCGAGCAGCTCCAGCCGAGCAGCGAGCCATTCCTCGCGTGTTCCGGTCCTGTGGTCGGTCATTGCTGTCTCCTCAGTGAAGAATTGACGAGGGCGCGCTGAGGATCAGGACTCCCAGCGCGACGATTGCAAGCGCCAGCGGCACGTCGATGGCGGCTCTCGGGGACACGAGCTTCTCGGCGACCACGGCCACGGCGATCACACACATCCAGGCGATGCTCATGATGCTCACCGCGACGAGCACGAGCATCAGCCCGATGCTCGACCCGACGCAGTAGACCCCGTACTCGAGTCCAGAGCGGACGGCCTTGCGGCAGCGCTCACGGAGGTGCTGTTTGAGGGGCGTGAGCTCGTAGACACCCGCTGCGATCACTACGACGCCGGCGGCGAGCGACCCGTGCGGCCGGTACAGGGCATACACGGCGACGCCGACGAGCGTCCAGACGGCGAGGTACGACCCGGCGAAGAACGGCACGGCGCGCAGGCCACCGGCCTGCGCGCGTCTCAGGACGACAGGAGCCACCCCCGGCAGCATCATCGCGGCCATCATCGACACCCACAGGGCGATGAAGGACGCGAACGACCCGAGCGGGGTCGCGACGCCCATGTCCATGCCGTCCATCTGCCGGATCGCGACGAACCAGGATCCGGCGGCGAGCCCGAGGGTCGCCGTCAGCGCGACGGACCGGACCTGCAGCGTGTCGGTCGCGCTGCTCATGACGCGATGGGCTCTGCTGCGACGAGTGCCGCGTTCTGGCGCTCGAGCGCCTTCGAGACGCCGCTCCGCCAGCTCGCGGCCAGCGACTGCGAGAGCGGATCCGGGAAGATGTCCTCCTCCTCCTGCTCCACTCCATCGAAGATGGCGCGTGCCACGGACGCGGGAGAGGCCTTCGGTAGATCGAGGTCTCGCACCATGTCCGTGTCCACAGGGCCGGGCAGGACGGCGTGGACGCTCACCCCCCGCCCGGCGAGGAGCGCTCGCGTCGACTGCGAGAGCGAGAACGCCGCCGCCTTCGACAGCGAGTAGGCAGGCAGAACCGGCACCGAGGCGACGGCCGCCAGCGACAGGACGTTGACGATGGCCCCCCGGGAACGAGTCAGCAATGGCAGGAAGGCCTGGGTCACGCCATAGGTGCCGAAGAGGTTCACAGCGAGGTGCTCCTCGAGTGCGGCGCGATCGCCGAGGTCGTCGAAGCGCGACACGCCCGCGTTGTTGACGAGGACGTCGAGCGTCTCGACCCGCTCGGCGGCTGACCGGATCTGCTCGACGTCGGTCACGTCGAGGCTCAGCGGCGTGACGCGTCGATCCGAGTCGGCCAGCGGATGGCGCGTACCCGCGTACACCCGCCTCGCTCCTCTCCGCAGTGCCTCCTCGACGAGCGCCCTCCCGATGCCGCGATTGGCCCCCGTCACGAGCACTGCCTTGTCTGCGATCAACATTCCGGTACCTCCGATCGACGATGTCCTTGTGGGCCACCGACGAACGGGAAACCGGAAGACCGACACCCAGGGTCAGGAAACCTCTGCCAGCCGGCGTCCGAGGTAGCGCTGCTCGGCCTCCCCGGGCGCGAGCTCCATCGCCTCCCGGTAGGCGGCCCCGGCCTCCTCGAACCGGGACGACCTGCGCAGGAGGTCGGCACGGGTGGCAGGAAGGAGGTAGAAGCCCGACAACGTCTGATCGAGCGGCTCCAGCAGCTCGAGCCCGGCCACGGGGCCATCCGCCATCGCCACGGCCACGGCGCGGTTGAGCTCGACCACCGGCGACGGAGCCACCCCTGCGAGGAGCTCGTACAGCGAGGCGATCTCGTGCCAGTCCGTGGCGTCGAACGACGCGGCCGTCGCGTGGCAGGCCGCGATCGCCGCCTGTACCTGGTAGGGGCCGGCGCGCCGGAGCAGCAATGCCTGGTCGAGAACCCGAAGTCCCTCGGCGATCAGGTCCGCCGACCAACCGGTGCGGTCCTGCTCCTCCAACGGGATCAGCTCGCCGCCCTCGGCGAGACGACCGGGGCTGCGTGCCTCGTGCAGCAGCATCAACGCCAGCAGGCCCATCACCTCGGGCTCCGAGGGCATCAGCCGGTCGAGCACGCGGCCGAGCTCGAGCGCCTCCCGGCGCAGGGTCGCTCGGTCGGAGTAGCCCTGGTTGAAGACGAGGTAGAGCACGCCCAGCACGGAGGCCAAGCGGGCCTGCAGGGCGGGAGGCGCCGGCACCCGGAACGGGATCCCGGCCTCCCGGATCTTCTGCTTGGCCCGCACCAGCCGTCGTGACATCGTCTGCTCGCTTACCAGGAAGGCCCGCGCGATCTCCGCGGTGCTGAGTCCCGAGACCGTGCGCAGGGTCAGGGCCACCTGGTGCTCGAGCGGCAGCGCCGGGTGGCAGCAGGTGAAGATCAGCTCGAGCCGGTCGTCGCCGAACGGGTCGGGTCGTATGCCGGGCCGATCGAACGACGACACCTGCCGCTGCTTGGCCTTTCCGACCGCTTCGCGTCGGAGCCGGTCGATCGCGTGGTTGCGGGCAACGGTCATGAGCCACGCGCCTGGTCTTGCCGGAACGCCGTCGCGGGGCCAGCGCTCGACGGCGCTCGCCAGCGCGTCCTGGGCACAGTCCTCGGCCAGCTCCCAGTCGCCGGTCAGCTTGATCAGCGAGGCGACCACCTGGCCGTACTCCTGCCGGTATGCGGCCTCGACAGGCTCCATCAGCAGTCGGACCAGACCGGGCGCACCTCGACCGCGCCGCGCGCCGCGTACGGGTGCAGCGCAGCCACCTCGAGCGCCTCGTCCAGGTCGGCGCAGTCGATGATCGTGAAGCCGCCGACGACGTCCTTGGTCTCGGCGAAGGGGCCGTCCGTCACCATCGTCTCACCGTCGCGGACGCGCACGGTCGTGGCATCGACCACCGGCCGCAGCTGCGCCCCGGTGACGAACACGCCGCGCCGTCTCACCTCGGTGCGCCACCGCTGGGCCACGGGATCGACCTCGAGCTCGGCCGGGCTCGACACGAGCGACTCGTCGGCGCACATCATCAGCACGTAGCGCATCCCATCCTGCCTCGTCTGGTTGCGTGAAGACCGCGATGCTAGACGAGGAGCTTGCATCATGCAAGCAGACATCGTTACACTGGATGCATGCTCGGCAAGGCCTACGAGTCCGAGGTGTGCTCGGCCGCACGGGCGCTCGAGCTGGTGGGCGAGCGCTGGAGCCTCTTGATCGTCAGGAACGCGCTGTTCGCCGGCGCGACGCGCTACAACGACTTCCGCAAGCTCGGCATCGCGACGAACATCCTCAGTAGCCGCCTCGACGGCTTTGTCGCTGCCGGGATCATGGAGCGGGACCCGGAGCGCCACGAGTACCTGCTCACCGACAAGGGGCGCGAGCTGGCCGCCGTCATCGTCGCGCTCACGGAGTGGGGCGACCGATGGGCGGCCCCGGACGGGCCTCCCGTGCTGTACACGCACTCGGTCTGCGGCGGTCCGATCAACCTGCAGACCACCTGCGCCAACTGCGACGAGGTGCACGACGCTGCCGAGATCCACGTACGGCCGGGTCCCGGCATGCCTACGCGCTGACCACCCGCGCGTAGCGCTCGGGGTCGGTCGCGCCCTCGGTCACGACGACGAGCGCGCTCCGGATGTCGCCGCGGCGGGCCGTGCCGCGGAGAGCCGCGCACACCTCGTCCTCCACGAGCGCGCGTAGCCCCGCGAGGCCGGCGGCTCCCGACTCGCCGGCCTCGATTCCGTTCGCCGCGAGATCGCGCATCGCGCGGTCCGCCTCTGCGTCGCCGACGACGATCGCCCCCGCGAGCCCGTCGGCGAGCGTGGGCCAGGCGGCCGCAGACGGTGTTCCCGCATCGAGCCCCGCCATCGAGGTGCCTGTTGTCTCGACCGTGACGGGCCGTCGGGCCGCGAGCGATTCGGCGATGCACGGAGCCCCGGCGGGATCGACGCCGATCGCGGTAACGCCCTGTCGGGCGGCCCAGCGCGCCCCGGCGGCTGCGAATGCGCCGACGCCGGTCTGCAGGAGCACGACGTCGACGGCGGCTTCGCCGGGGAGCTGTCCGTCGATCTCGGCGAAGAGGGTCGAGTACCCGTCGATCACCCAGCGCGCCACGTCGCTCGCGCCTTCGGGGTCTGCGTCGTTGACGGCGCGGCAGGCCGGATCCGCGCGAGCATCCGCGATCGCTCGCCGCACCGCCTCGTCGTAGTCGCCGTCGACCACGACGAGCTCCGCTCCCTCGGCGAGGATCGCCTCGCGCCGCACGGGCCGCATCGCGAGTGGGACGTAGATCGTGGCGGCGAGCCCGACGAGGGCCGCCATGCGGGCGACCGCTCGACCGTGGTTGCCGTCGGTGGCCGTCGCGAGGCGGTCGATCCCCTGCGACCGCGCACCTTCCGCGAGGGTCGGCGCGTCGGAGCCTCCGCCGAGCAGCTGCGCGATCGCCCACGAGGCACCCAGGAACTTGAACGCCGGAAGGCCGAAGCGCCGCGACTCGTCCTTCACGTACAGGCGCTCGAGACCGAGCTCGCTCGCAAGCACTGGTGCCGCAACGAGCCGCGTCTCCTCGTAGCCCGGAAGGCCGCGGTGGAACGCGAGCGCGCCCGGCTCGGGCAGGCGCGCGAGCCGCTCCGGTCGGGGCATCCCGATGACCCGTCGCATGCCTCCCCACGGTACCCTCGCAGCGGGTCCCGAGCATCCAGCAACGACGGAGGGTGGAGTGCGCGCAGTCATCGTGTCTCGGCACGGCGGACCGGAGGTGCTCGAGCTCGTCGATCACGAGGCTCCGTCGCCGGGTCCGCGCCAGCTACTGGTCGATGTCGCCGTCGCCGGGGTCAACTACCGCGACGTGTACGAGCGGGAGGGCTTCGCGTATGGCGGAACGCCGCCGTTCGTCGCGGGCGCCGAGGGCTCGGGGACCGTCGCCGCGACCGGCGACGGCGTGACCGATTTCCGGGTCGGCGATCGGGTGGCATGGTCGTCGGCGCAGGGCAGCTACGCGGAGCAGGTCGTAGTCGACACCGCGAAGGCCGTGCAGGTGCCCGACGGCGTCAGCGACGAGATCGCCGCCGCCGTGCTGCTGCAGGGAATGACCGCCCACTACCTGTGCAACGACGTGTACCCGGTGCAGGACGGCGACACCGTCCTCGTGCACGCAGGGGCAGGCGGGGTGGGACTGCTTCTGACCCAGCTCGTGCGTGCGCGCGGCGGGCGCGTCATCGCGACCGTCTCGACCGACGAGAAGGCGGCGCTGTCGCGGGCGGCAGGAGCATCCGAGACGATCCCCTACGAGGGCTTCGCGGAGCGCGCTCGAGCGCTCACCGACGACCAGGGCGTCGCGGCGGTCTACGACGGCGTGGGGAAGGCCACGTTCGACGACAGCCTCGCGAGCCTCCGGGTGCGCGGGACGCTCGCGATGTACGGCAACGCGAGCGGGCCGGTCGACCCGCTCGACATCCGGCGTCTGATGTCCGGCGGCTCCCTGTACGTCACTCGACCCTCCCTGCAGCACTTCATGCGAACCCGCGAGGAACTCGTCGCACGCTCGTCATCCGTGCTCGCAGCCGTCGAGGACGGGTCGCTCGCGGTGCGCATCGGAGGACGCTATCCCCTGGCGGACGCACGCAGGGCGCAGCAGGACCTGGAGAGCCGCAGCACGATGGGAAAGCTGCTCCTGCTGGTCGATTAACTGGGATGATCCAGGCTCGACTTCCGAGCAGGAGCCTGTCGATGCGCAAGATCATTCGCGGTGGCACGGTCGTGACGGCGGCGGATGCCGTGCGCGCCGACGTGTTGATCGACGGCGAGCGGATCGCCGGGGTCGGATCGTTCGACGAAGTGGATGCCGAGCCGATCGAAGCGACCGGGTGCTACGTCCTCCCCGGGCTGATCGACAACCACACCCACCTGTCGATGCCGTTCGGGGGCACCTGGAGCATCGACGACTACGACTCCGGCACCCAGGCCGCCGCGGCCGGCGGCACGACCTGTCTCGTCGACTTCGCGTTGCAGATGCACCCGAACGGCCTCCGCTCGTCGCTCGAGGAGTGGCAGGGGCGGGCCGAGGGTGCCGCGCACGTCGACTACGGCTTCCACATGGCCATCACGAAGGCCGACGACGCGACGATCGCGGACATGGCGGCGATGGTCGCCGAGGGCGTCTCGACCTTCAAGGTGTTCCTGGCCTACAAGGATGTCCTGATGGTCACGGACGACCAGTACATCGCGGTGCTCGAGCGCACGCGCGAGACCGGGGGCCTGGTCATGGTGCACGCCGAGAACGGTTGGGCGATCGACCTGCTGGTGCGGCGTGCGCTGGCCGCGGAGGCCACCGATCCGATCTACCACGCGCTCACGCGGCCCGTCGTGTTCGAGGCCGAGGCCACGTCGCGCGCGGTCCGGCTCGCGGAGTACGCCGGCGTTCCGGTCTTCATCGTCCACGTGACCTGTCGCGAGGCCGCCGATGCGATCATCGCGGCTCGTGCGCGAGGCGTGCCGGCGTTCGGCGAGACGTGCCTCCAGTACCTGCTCCTGACCGAGGACGACCTGCGCCGTCCCGACTTCGAGGGCGCGCGCTACGTCTGCTCGCCGCCGCTGCGCACGACGGCAGACCAGGAGGCGCTGTGGGATGCGCTCCGCTTCGATCACCTCCAGATCGTCTCGACCGATCACTGCCCGTTCACGGACGAGCAGAAGCGGCTCGGGCTCGGTGACTTCTCGAAGATCCCGAATGGGCTCGCCGTCATCCAGCATCGCCTGACGATGCTCTGGGAGCACGGCGTGCGCACGGGCCGCCTGACGCCGAGCCGGCTCGTCGAGCTCACCTCGAGCTCGGTCGCGAAGCTGTTCGGCCTGTATCCGCAGAAGGGCACCATCGCGCCGGGAGCGGACGCCGACATCGTGATCTTCGACCCGCAGCGCGAGTTCGTGTTCGGCACCGAGAGCTCGCTGATGCGGGTCGACTACGACGTGTTCGAGGGGCAGCGCGCGGCCGGCTCGCCGCGCACCACGCTCAGCCGCGGCACGGTCGTGTACGACGACGGTCGCATCCTTACGCGGCCGGGGCACGGGCGTTTCGTACGCCGATCCTGCCTCGACCATCCCTGACCGGAAGGCACCGATGCGCTTCGGCATCACGGTACTCCCCGATCCGCCGTACACCCGCTTCGTCGAGCTGATGCAGCTCGCCGAGGCGAACGGCTTCGAGTACGGCTGGACGTACGACTCGCACCTGCTGTGGCAGGAGCCGTACCCGTTCCTGACCGCTGCCGCGCTCGGGACGGAGCGGATCAAGCTCGGGCTGTGCGTGACGAACCCCGGGACGCGCGAGCCGACCGTGACCGCGAGCGCGAGCGCGACCCTGCAGGACGTGTCGAACGGCCGTATGGTCGTGGGCATCGGCCGCGGCGACTCCGCGCGGCGGACGATCGGATACGACCCCGTGACGATGGTCGAGTTCGAGCGGGCGTCGGCGATGATCCGCGAGCTCATGAACGGCCGCAAGGTCGAGTGGAACGGCAAGGAGCTCGAGCTGCCGTGGGTCTCCGAGCAGCCCGAGATCCCGCTCTACATCGCCGGGTACGGGCCGAAGGCCCTCGCCGTCGCCGGGAGGCAGTCCGACGGCGTCATCGTGCAGCTCGCCGACCCCGACATCATCGAGTGGATCATGGGGCAGGCGCGCCGTGCCGCGGAGGAGGCCGGCCGCGACCCGGCGGCGCTCGAGGCGATCGTCTGCGCGCCGTGCGTGATCGGCGACGACCTCGCGGCGGCGCGCGACCAGGTTCGCTGGTTTCCCGCGATGGTCTCGAACCACGTCTTCGACCTCCTCCAGCGGTATGACAAGAGCCTCCTGCCCGAGCGACTGACGAAGTACCTCGAGCGGCGCGAGTTCTACGACTACTCCGAGCACAGCCGCATGGGGGCGAAGCACGGGGAGTTCGTCGACGACGAGACGTGTGACCGCTTCTGCATCCTCGGATCGGTCGCGGACCACATCGCGAAGCTTCGCGAGCTCGAGGCGATCGGCGTCACCCAGTGGAACATCTATCTCATGACGGAGAGCTCGGAGGCGACGCTCGAGCTGTACGGGCGCGAGATCATCCCGCAGCTCCGCGGCAGCGAGACCGCAGCGTGAGCTCTGCGACGTTCGACGCCTCGCGCGTCGTCGCCGACCTGCGCGCGCTCGCGGAGCTGACGGGCGGCCCGGACGGCGCGCGGCGCCTGTGCTGGACCGACGAGTGGGTGCGAGCGCGCGGGTTCGTGCGCGACCGCCTCGCCGAGCTGCCGGTGCGCGTCGACGTCGATCAGGCCGGCAACATGTGGGCCGTGCTCGACGGGGAGCGTCCCGACACGGTGGTCGTGGGCTCGCACGTCGACTCGGTGCCGAACGGCGGCTGGCTGGACGGGGCGCTCGGCGTGATGGCAGCGCTCGAGGTGCTGCGCGAGGCGGCGGCGAGCGGCCGGCTGCCCGTCACGGTCGCACTCGTCGACTGGGCGGACGAGGAGGGTGCGCGCTTCGGTCGCAGCCTGTTCGGCAGCTCGGCCGCGGCGGGCACGCTCGACCCCGATGCCGTGCGAGATCTGGTCGACTCCGGCGGCCTGCGCCTCGAGGACGTGGTGCGCGAGCACGGCGTCGAGCTCGACCGCGCCCACGAGGCGGGGTCGCGGCTCGAGCACGTGCGCGCCTACCTCGAGCTGCACATCGAGCAGGGGCCCGTGCTGGAGAGCGAGGGCCTCGCCGTTGGCACCGTGCTGGGAACCGTCGGTGTCGAGCGGCACCGCGTCATCTTCAACGGCCAGGCCGCGCACGCGGGTTCGACGCCGATCGACAGTCGACGCGACTCGTTCCTGGCCGCGGCGCGCTTCGCGCTCGAGCTCCGTGAGGTCGCACGACGTCATGGTGGCGTCTGCACGGTCGGCGACGCGCGCTGCGAGCCCGGCGTCGTCACCGCAGTTCCAGGCCGGACGACCTTGCTCGTCGACCAGCGCCACCTCGATGCCGGCGCGCTTGCAGCGATGCTCGCGGAGATGCGCGAGGCGGCCGGGAGCGCTGCAGAGGCCGAGGGTTGCACGGTCGCGTTCGAGCATCTGTGGCGCATCGATCCGATCCCGTTCGACGCGACGCTGATCGCGGCAGCCACGGACGCGTGCCGTGCGGTGGCCGGGACCGACCGTCAGCTGCCGAGCGGCCCGCTGCACGACGCGGCCGAGATGGCCCGGCGCGTGCCGACGGTGATGATCTTCTCCTCGTCCACGAACGGCCTCAGCCACACGAAGGAGGAGGACACGCCGGTCGACCACCTCGAGCTCGCCGCGCAGGCGTTCGGGCTGACCGCGAAGGCCGCGATCGCCGGGGTCGCCGCGTCGGGCTGAAGGATCAGTCGAGGCCGGCGAACAGCGAGACGAGCAGGTTCTTGTCTCCCGACTCCGTCGTCTTGCCGAGCGTGAAGTACAGGTTGTCGACCACCATGCACCGTTTCGTGCCCGTGCAGTACGACGTCGGGCTCACGACGACGCTCTCGGTCAGGCGGTGCTTGCTGTCGGTGCTGAAGACGACCTGGCAAATGAAGCTGCGCGACCCGGTGTTCGCGTCGCATCCGACGTCGTGCACCAGGCGTGCGGTGAGCTTGTCCATGTCGCTGAAGCGGCCGCGCCAGACCTTCGAGACGTCGGCCGCGGTCGGCCCCGTGAACGGTGCGGAGCGCGCATCGGCGCGCAGCTTTACGAGCAGTCCCGTGAAGCCGATCAGCACGGCGGCGGCGAGGAATCCGAGGAGAATGCTGCTTCTGGTCACACCTGCTGCATCGGCGTATCCCACGGGTGGCGATAGGGTGCGCGCGAACCGAGGAGGACATGCATGGCGCAAGACCTGAACAACCACCATCGCGACACCCTGGACGCGATCCTGAACCATCCCGCGAGCGGCAACGTCGAGTGGCGCCAGGTGCGCTCGCTGCTCGAGGCCGTCGGCGACGTGACCGAGACGCACAACGGCAAGCTCAAGGTGACGGTCGGCTCGGAGACCGAGATCGTCAACCCGCCGCACGGCAAGGACATCGACCACCAGCTGATCGTCGACCTGCGCCGGATGCTGACCAACGCGGGCTTCGCCCCGACGCCGAAGGGCTAGCGAACGCGCTCGGGGAGGTACCAGTCGCCCATGATCGGGTCGGGGACGCCGAGTTGCCAGACGCCCGCATGGGGAAACACCACGCGGACGCGATAGTTGCCGGTCTTGCCGGTCGCCACGCTGACGAACGTCTTCGTGAAGCGGTAGCCGGCGTCGCTGATCGTGAGGGTCGGGCGATACCCGGCTCGCACGTACGGCTTACCGCGGAGTGTCAGGCGCAGCACCACCGACCACGGTTTCCCGGCGTGCGCGGGCGTGTTCGACCTGAACACCTTCAACGCCATTCCGTCCTTCGCAAATGCCGGCGTCCCGAGCTGGAGCCCGAGGACGAGCAGGCTCGCGATGGTCGCTGCTCTTGCACATGGTCGCATCGCAGTCCCTTCGTGATCGTCGTACATATACACCCGGCGCGCGCCGCCGGTTCCAGCGCATGCCTACGCGCGGGGTGCGCCGAGCCCGGTGACGAGGACGTCGACGAGCCGCTCGAACGACGCATCGACATCGCGGGCCATCGCGAACCCGCCCCCGCGCTCGAGCGCGACGAACCCGTGCAGCGCGCTGCGTACGACGCGGATCGCGTCGATCGCCTCGTCGCCCTCCAGGCTCCACGCGCGGAGGACCGCGCCCATCGTGCGGAGCACGCGCTCCGCCGCGGTCTGGAGCTCGGCATCGGGCTCGCGCGGTGCGCTGAGCGTCGCCTCGTAGCGACCCCGGTGAGCGCGTGCGTAGTCCCGGTAGGCGTGCGCGGCCGCGCGCAGGGCGTCAGCGCCGGCGAGGCCCGCCGCAGCGGTGCTGATGGCCTCGTCGAGGCCGTCGAGCCCGCGCAGCGTGATCAGGCGGATCAGCGCCTCGCGGCTCCTGACGTGGTTGTACAGCGAGGGTGGCTTCACGCCGACCGCGCCGGCCAGCCGGACGAACGTGACGGAATCGAGTCCTCCGTCGTTCGCCAGCTCCTCCGCCGCCGCCACGATCTGCTCGGTGTCGAGTCCCTTCCGCGGCATCTTCAGCTCACCCGCCGGATCGCCTTGTCCATTGCCGCGCCCGGCGACTCGAGCACGCGGCCGTGCCCGGGGGCCAACCGCGCGGGCTCGAGTGCGCGCAGCTTGCGGGCGCTTGCGACCACCGTCGGGCGGTGCCACGTCCCCATGACGACGAGCGGGAAGCGCGGGTTGGCGCGCGCGGACGTCTCGACGCCGCCCAGCGTCGAGAACACGTCGCCGCAGAACAGCGTGTCGTCACGCGTGTCGCGGAAGGCGATGTGTCCCGGCGTGTGGCCGGGGCTCGCGATCACCTCGAGCGATCCGATCCGGTCGCCCTCCGACACGGTGCGGGTGGGACGTGTGGCCGCCCCCCGGTAGTCGCCGCGGAGTTTCGTCTCCGGCTCGCCGGGATCGAGCGACATGTCCTTCGCCATCAGCCGGGCGTCGCGCTCCGTGATGATGACCTCGACCTCGGGCAGCTCTGCCTTCAGTCGATCGAGTCCGCCGATGTGATCGCCGTGGGCATGGGTGAGCGCGATCCGCTGGATCGGCGCGCCGGCCTCACGCGCCGCGGCGAGGATCTTCCCGGCGCCACGCGACATCGTCGTGTCGACGAGGGTGAACCCGTCCGGCTCCCGGACGAGGTAGGCGTTCACGAATCCCCAGAGGTTGACGCGGATGAGGTTCGACATCGGATGCTCCCTTTCTACGATCAGTAGTCCATTAACTAATTACAATAGTATATGAGCTACTAAGAGTAGTCAAGTCCTCGACGCCATTGCTAGCCTCGGGCGATGCGGGGTCTCCGTGCCGTCCTGATCGTCGACGCGCTCGTCATGGCGGCGGGGTCGGCGTTCTCGGACCGGATCATCGGCAGCGTCGTGATCGTTCCGGCGCTGCTCGTCGGAGTCATCGTGTCGATCGCCCTCCTGAGCGCCGAGCTGCTGCCTCCGCGCCGGCGGCTGTCGATCGTCTGCTCGGCGCTCTCCATCATCGCGCCGTTTCCGTTCCTGATCCTCGGCTATCCGACCGGGCCACGGGCCGGGGCGACCGCGCTCATCGTGCTCCAGATCATCCCGCTCGGGCGTCCGGCCCGACAAAGGGCCACCGCGAGCGGTGGTCCCCGGCGTGTCCTCGCAGCGCTCGTGATCACGACCAGCCTGCTGCTGGTCACCGTGCTCGGCCTCGCCTGGTACGGATCGACCTATCTCCTCCGCCCCGCTGCAGGGGTCTTCACCCGAGCGCCGTACCTCACGCGGGTCACTACCACCGAGGCCGCGTTCGCATGGAAGGTCAAGGACGGGACGGGCGACGTCCACCTGAAGGCGCTCGCGCCCGACGGCGTCGTGTCGGCCGCGACCGACGGCCGGTTCGCGGGTCTCCGCCCGGGAACGCGGTACGTGTGGACGGCGAACATCGAAGGCCGCTCCGCCGCGAGCGGAGCCTTCCGGACAGCTCCGACGTCGACTGCGAGCGCGATCACGCTCGTCTCGTTCGGCGACTACGGCTCGGGAAACGCCCACGAGTACGCGGTCGGCCGGCTCGCAGCTTCCGTTGATCCCGCCCTGTTCCTGTCCGCGGGGGACAACGCCTACCTGCTGGCCGCTCCGCCGCTCCTCGACCGGGCGATCTTCGACCCGCTCCGCGCGCTGCTCGGCGAGGCGCCGATGATCGCGGCCCTCGGCGAGCATGACCTCGCATGGAACGACGGGTCGGCCGTCATCTCGGCGTTCCAGCTCCCCGGGCATCAGTACAGCGTCCAGTACGGGCCCGTGCAGGTCGTCGTGCTCGGCCTCCAGGCGGATGCCTCGGCTCTCGCATATGCGACGAAGGCGCTCGGCGTGTGCGCGCGTCCATGCCCGGTGCGCTTCGTGCTGACCCACCGGCCGATCGTCGCCGACAACCCGATCATGCCTCTGCTCCGGCGCCGCCACGTGGCGGCGATCCTCGCCGGCCACCTGCACCGCTACGAGCGGCACGTCCGCGCGGGCGTGCTCGAGTTCACCATCGGCACCGGCGGCGAGGGCCCTGGCAACGCCGCCAACACGCGTGCCTCGCCCGACGCCCAGGTCTCGTTCATCGCGTACGGGTTCCTCCGCATCGCGATCGACGGCGGCCGCATCGGCTACCAGTTCATCGACGAGAGCGGTCGTGTGCGCGATCGCGTCGAGCGACGCATCGCGTCGTGATCACTGCCGCGCGTACGGCTGGCCGTCGGCGGCCGGCGGCGTCGACCGACCGACCAGCCCGACAAGTGCGATCAGCGTGAACAGGTACGGCAGGATGTTCACGAGATCGGACGAGATGTTCGCGTTCGTCTGCAGCTGGTCGCCCAGCGCCGAGGCGAAGCCGAACAGCAGCGTCGCGCCGAGCAACCCGAAGGGCTTCCACTTGCCGAACACCAGCGCGGCGAGCGCGATGAATCCCCGGCCGTTCGTCATCTGGTTCGTGAACGCGTCGAGAAACCCGAACGAGAGATACGCGCCGCCCAGGCCGGCGAGCGCACCCGACGCCATCACCGCGAGGTAGCGCCACTTGAAGACCGAGATGCCCACGGTGTCCGCCGCTCGCGGGTGCTCGCCGACGGCCCGCAGGCGCAGGCCCCAGGTCGTCCTGAACAGGAAGAGCCAGGCGGCGACGACGAGGAACAGCGCGATCCAGGTCATCAGGTTCTGGCTGTCGAACACGTTGCCGATGCCGGTGGCGATCGAGCTGATGCCCGGGATCTTCTGCAGCACCCAGTTGATCGCCTCGAGCACCTGCTTCAGAACCGGGACGTTCGCGATGTGGACGTTCGGAATCGTCGGCGTGTTCGGTGTGCCGGTGTCGCCGTAGATGTCCTGGAACGCGAACGCGGTGATTCCGGCCGCGAGGATGTTGATCGCGGTGCCCGAGACGATCTGGTCCGCGCGCAGGTGGATCGCGAAGATGGCGTGCACGAGCGCGAGCAGTGCCGCGAAGAACGCGGCACCCACCAGGCCGAGCTCCCACGAGCCGGTCTTGTCGGCCGACATGATGCCGAAGAACGCGCCCATCAGCATCATGCCCTCGAGCCCGATGTTGACGACGCCCGCGCGCTCCGACATCAGCCCCCCGAGCGCCCCGAACGTCAGGGGCGTCGCGTACTGGAGGGTGCCGGCGAAGAGGCCCGCGGTCACGATCGCGGAGATGGTCGTGCGGTGCGCGTTCTCGATCACGAACGCGAGCCCGGTCCCGAGGATGCCCGTACCGATCGCGTAGGTCCCCAGAAACCGCTCGCCTCGTGCGATCGCGAGCAATCCCAGACCGATCGCCCCGAGTCCGAAGATCGTGGGAACCACCCGCGTGTCGAGCGTGGCCGGCGGCACCGTGCAGAGGATCGCCGAGATGCCGAGCAGGACTCCCCCGAGGGCTGCAATGCGCCAGGGGCGCTCGCCGACTGACTGCAGATGCGCGCTCACGCCGGTGACTCCGCCGACGGGACCGGCAGCGTGAGCGGTGGCGGCTCGTCCTTCTGCCGGCGTCTGCCGCCGGCCGAGAGGATCCAGCGCACCGCGACCTCGCCTCCCACGAACAGGATGATCACGCCCTGGATGATCGTCGCAAGGTCGATCGCGAGCTCGGGGGAGAGTCCGCTCGAGATGTTGTTGGCGCCAGTGTGGAGGACGGCGAACAGGAGCGCGCCGAGCACGATGCCGATGCCCGTGTTACGGCCGAGCAGTGCGATCGCGATGCCGGTGAAGCCGGCGTCGACCACCTGCAGGTTCGTTGTCTGGATCTGGAACGAGCCGGAGCCCAGGACGTCAGTGGCTCCGCCCAGGCCGGCGAACGCGCCCGCGATCGCCATCGAGAGGACGATCGAGCGCTTCACGGAGACGCCCCCGTAGCGCGCTGCCTCGGCGTTCATCCCCACGGCGCGCACCTCGTAGCCGAGCGTCGTCCGCGACAGGATGATGGAGTAGACGACGGCGGCGCCGAGCGCGATGAACAGCGCGACCGTCACGCTCGAGCCGGGGATGAACCCCCAGATCGAGTTGTACGTCGCCGACAGCGGCACCGTGCGCGACACCGGCCCGCCCGAGCTCTTGTCCTGCCACGGGCCGCCCAGGCCGAACAGCCACTGGCCCCCGAAGATCGCGATCCAGTTCAGCATGATCGTCGAGATCACCTCGTGCGCACCGCGATACGCCTTCAGGACGCCGGCGATCGCTGCCCACGCCGAGCCCATGAGGGCGGCGGCGACCGTCGCCAGGAACACCGCCTCGCGGCCGTGGCCGGGCCAGTGGTCCGTCACGTACAGCGCGACCTCGATCGCCAGGTACGCGCCGACCCAGTACTGACCCTGTCCACCGATGTTGAAGAGTCCGCAGCGGAACGCGAACCCGACCGCGAGCCCCGTCAGCACGAGTGGCGTGGCGTACGTGAGCGTGTGCGTCAGGTTGATCTCGGAGACGACGGGGTCGACGTGTACCGGGTGCCCGGGCAGATACTGGAACGGCCAGTCGAGGCCCGCTCCCACCGCGAGCTGCTTGTACACCGTCAACGGGTTCGCGCCGACCAGGATCACGACGAGACCGCCGATCACGAACGCGATCACGACGGTTGCGAGAGGGAACACGAGCGCGCTCAGACGCTGTTTCACGACGCCGCCTCCGTCCTCGTCGACCCGCGGCCACCGGTCATCGCGAGGCCGAGCTCGCTCTCGTTCGTCTGATCCGGCCGCGTCTCGAGCGTGATCGCGCCCTCGTACATCACGAGAATCCGGTCGGACAGTCCGAAGATCTCGTCGAGCTCGAACGAGATGAGCAGCACTGCGCGACCCGCATCGCGTTGCTCGATGAGCTGGCGGTGCACGAACTCGATCGCGCCGACGTCCAGGCCGCGCGTCGGCTGGGCGGCCAGTAGCAGCTGTGGCTGGAGATCGATCTCACGCGCCAGGACGAGCTTCTGCTGGTTGCCGCCCGAGAGCGCCCGCGCCGGTGCGGAAGGCGAGCCGCCGCGTACATCGAAGCGCTCGATCAGCCGTCTCGCGCGATCGAGCATCGCCCTGGGGTGCAGCCAGCCGAGCCGCGAGATCGGCGGCCGCTCGTAGTCGTGCAGCGCCGTGTTCTCGGCGATGCTGAAATCGAGCACGAGGCCGTGTCGCTGCCGGTCCTGTGGGATGTGCCCGACGCCCGCCTCGGCGGCGGCACGCGGAGACGCATTCGTCAGATCGCGATCGCGGAGCCGGATCGTGCCGGCCGCAACCTTGCGCATGCCGGCCACCGCCTCGGCGAGCTCGGTCTGGCCGTTGCCGTCGACCCCCGCGATGCCGACGATCTCGCCCGCTCGCACGGAGAAGCTCAGGCCGCGGACGGTCTCGATGTCGCGGTCGTCCAGCACGCGAACGTCGTCGAGCGTGAGGACCGCATCGCCCGGATGGGCCGATCCGCGCTCGACCTCCGACAGCACCGGGCGTCCGACCATCAGCTCGGCGAGACCTCGTTCCGTGGCGCCGGCCGCCTCGATCGTTGCGACCTTCTTGCCGCGTCGCAGCACGCTGATCCGGTCGGCCACCTGCAGCACCTCGTCGAGCTTGTGCGTGATGATGATGATCGAGGTGCCGCGGGCCCGCAGCTCGCGCAGCACCGCCAGCAGGTCGGCGATCTCGGGCGGCGTCAGCACCGCGGTCGGCTCGTCGAGGACGAGGATCTTCGCGTCGCGGTAGAGCGCCTTCAGGATCTCGATCCGCTGCTGCGTGCCCACTGTCACGTCCTCGACGAGCACGCGCGGATCGACCGCCAGCCCGTACCGGCTCGAGAGCTCTCGCACGCGCTCCTCGGCGGCCGCCACGTCGAGCACCGGCCCACGGTGCGGCTCGGTGCCGAGCACGATGTTCTCGGCGACGGTCATGACCGGGATCAGCATGAAGTGCTGGTGCACCATCCCGATCCCGAGCCGGATGGCGTCCGACGAGCTCCGCATGTGCACGGGCCGGCCGTTCAGGAGGATCTCGCCCTCGTCCGGCCGCAGCAGGCCGTAGAGGACGTTCATCAGCGTGCTCTTGCCGGCGCCGTTCTCACCGAGCAGCGCGTGGATCTCGGCGCGCCGCAGGTCGAGATCGATGTGGTCGTTCGCGACGAGCGCGCCGAAGCGTTTCGTGATGCCACGGAGCTCGAGCGCCAGATCGGCGCTCGAGCTCGCGACACCACCAGGATCTGCGACCGGGTCGGCCACGTCTCCTTGCTACTACTTGACCGTGTTCGGGATCTTGATCCCGCCCGCCCGGATCTTCGCGATGACCGCGTTGACCTTGGTCTTGATGGGCGAGGGCACGGACCGCGCGTAGCCGCTGATTCCGGCACCGAAGTTCTTGATGCCGAACGTGTTCGTCGTGCCACCCGGGAAGACACCCTGCTTGAGCTTGAAGATGGTCGAGTACACCGCGAAGTCGACCTTCTTCACCGCCGAGGTCAGCATGTACGGGCCGAGGTAGTTCTGGTCGGCGTCGACGCCGACGCCCCACACGTTCTTGGCCGCGGCCGCGCTCAGCGCGCCGAGGCCGCAGCCACCGGCAACGGCGAACACGACGTCAGAGCCCTGTGCGAGCTGAGTCTGGGCGAGCGACTTGCACTTCGCCGCGTCCGTGAACGAGTTGGAGTAGCCGTTCAGCGTCTTGACGCTGGGATCGGCGGCCTTGGCGCCCGCCTGGAAGCCCGCGATGTAGTGGTCGACCGGCGGGATCTTGAGTCCGCCGACGCTCGACACCACGTTCTTGCCGTTGTTGCGGGGGTTCTTGGCCTTCTGCATCAGGCCGGCGAGGTAGCCGGCGACGTACCCCGACTCCTCCTCGTGGAACGTGAGGCCGAGGACGTTCTTGCCGTCGGCTCCGCGCCGGGTCGACGTCGATGATCGCGAACTTGGTCGACGGGAACTGCTTCGAGACGGTCTTGATCGCGTCAGCCATCAAGAAGCCGACCCCGATGACGAGGTTGTACTTCTGCGCGGCCAGCGTCGACAGGTTCGGGATGTAGTCCGAGCCCGACTTCGACTGCAGGACCTTGAGTTGAACTCCGAGCTTCTTGACTGCCTGGGTCGCTCCGACGAAGGCGAGGTGGTTGAACGACTTGTCGTTCAACCCGCCGATGTCGGTCACGAGACCGATCCTGAGAGGAGCTGCCGTCTTGGCGGCAGGAGCCGCGGCGTGAGTCGTGCTCGCGCTCGAGACGGATGTCACGGTCAGAGCCGCGACGGCGACCATCGAGGCCACCGATGCAATTCGGATGCCTTTCAGAAGAACCCTCCTTGGGTTTCGCCCGGCGGCGTGTGCCGGTCGGGACAGGTTGAGGAGCATAGGCCGAGGCGTCTCGCGCGGCAAACACTCGTTCACAATTGCTCGAACCTGATGTCCTTGGCGCCCTCGTAGAGCGTCGACACTCCGAGCTCTCGCAGGTTCTCGCGTCCCTCCTCGATCGTCAGGAAGTGGTTGCCTGCAAGTTGACCGACGATGCTCGCGAAGCGCACGCCGCCGTACGGGAACAGGATCTCGGTCTCGCTGAAGCCTCCCGGGTAGAGCAGCACCTCACCGGGTGCCGGGAAGCTCGTGTGGTTCTCGAACGGAAGCCCGAGATCGAGCCCGCCGAGCGGGATCCAGCACGATTCGCCGCTCCATCGCACGTGGATGATCCGGTTCTTCCAGGGCAGCAGCCCACGGAAGGCCGCGACCGTCTTCGGTGCGCGCTCCTCCTCGAATCGCGCGGTGAACGAGAACGGGCCGGCGGTGATACGAACGTTGCTCACGAGTCGTCTCTCTCCTAGACGTTCAGGGCCCGTCGGGCGTTAGTGTCCGGGCCGCACCAGGCGCCCGGTCGGCTCGCCGGTCATCTGGCCATCGAGCTGGACCGTATGCCCTCGCACGAGCGTGCGGGTCACGCGGTGGCGCAGCTCACGACCGATGAACGGGCTCAGCGGATGGCGCGACCGGAGGTCGCCGAGCGCGAGCGTCCAGCGTGCATCAGGCCGGACGAGGGCGATGTCTGCGTCGGAGCCCGGATCGAGGCTTCCCTTGCCTGCGAGTCCGAGGCGGCGCGCAGGGAAGCCCGACATCGCATCGACCAGCCGTCGGAGCTGCACACCGCGGCTCTCGCCCTCGTCGAGCACGATCGGCAGGAGGGTCTGGGCGCCCGCGATGCCGCCCCAGGCCGCGAACGCGCTCGCCGACTGCTTGAGCGAGGGCCGGGACGGCGAGTGGTCGGACGCGACCATCGGCAGGTCGCCGGCCGCGATCGCCGACCAGAGGGCCTCGCGCTCTCCGGGTGGCCGCAGCGGCGGTGCGCACTTGGCGATCGCGCCGAGCCGCTCGGCGTCCGCGTCGGTCAGCACCAGGTAGTGCGGGCACGTCTCGCAGGAGGCGTCGACCCCGCGGGCCCGCGCCTCCGCGACAAGGGCGACACCACGGCCGCTCGAGACGTGCACGACGTGCAAGGCGCAGCCCGCATCCTCGGCCAGCAGCAACGCGCGGCCGATGGCCTCGAGCTCGGCGACGACCGGCCGCGAGGCCATGAAGTCGCGCATGCTGGTCCGCCCGCCGGCGACCGCCCGCGCCGCGAGCGCTGTCGTCAGCGCGTCGCTCTCGGCGTGCACCGCGACCGGAAGCCCGAGGCGGGCCGCCTCCCGCATGCCCTCCCACAAGGTCAGGTCATCCGCTGCGGCGAAGTCGTCGATGCCGCTGCCGCACATGAACGCCTTGAACCCCACGACGCCCCGTTCGGCGAGCTCGGCGAGGCGATCGACGTTGCCGGGCACGAGGCCGCCCCAGAGCGCGAGGTCGATGTGCGCCGATCCGGCGATCCGCGCCGCCTTCAGGTCGAATGCCGCCGCATCGATCGTCGGCGGGTGCGCGTTCAGCGGCATGTCCACGGCGGTCGTGGCGCCCCCGGCGGCGAGCGCAGCGGTGCCGGGCCCGATGCCCTCCCAGTCGCTCCGTCCCGGGTCGTTCAGGTGGACGTGCGCATCGACGACGCCGGGAAGCACGAGCAGTCCGCTCGCGTCGATGTCGTCGCGGCCACCGGGGAGCTCCTCTGCGACCTCTCGGATCACGCCGCCAGCGATGCCGATGTCGCGGCGTGCGAGGCCCGTCGGCGTGGCGATCGAGCCGTCCCGTATGACGAGCTCGTAGGTCACGGTCTTCCAACCATGGCGAACGCGAGCACGAACTCCTCGAGGACATCGAGGGCGACGGCCACGTCCTCGACCCGCACCGACTCGTCGGGGTGGTGGCTCACGCCGCCGGGCGAGCGCACGAACAGCATCGCGACCGGGGTCACGCCGGCGAGGATCACCGCGTCGTGGCCGGCGCCGCTGACGAGCGAGGGCGCGTCGACCCCGCGCGCAGCCGCGGCTGCCTTCAGCAGGGCGCGGAGACGAGGGTCGCAGGCCACCGCGGCGGTGTGCTCGAGCTCGAGTGGTCGCAGCTCCACGCCGCCCTGGGTCGCGAGCAGGCCGGCGTCCGCGGCGAGCGACTCCCAGGCCTCCAGTCGGGACTCGTCATCAGGCGCACGGAGGTCGATGCTCAACGTGACGCGACCCGGAATCACGTTCGCGGCGCCCGGCTCGACCGACAGCTCGCCGACCGTCGCCACCAGACCCTCGGAGGCACGTGCGATGGCGTCGACCCGCTCGACGATCCGCGCCGCGGCGACCAGCGGATCGTGGCGGAGCGCCATCGGGACCGTCCCCGCGTGCCCGGCAACGCCGTCGAGCTCCAGCCGGGCCCGCGTGCGCCCGGCGATCGCCGAGACGACGCCGACGTGCCGGTCGAGCGACTCGAGCAGCGGGCCCTGCTCGATGTGCAGCTCCAGGTAGCCGAGCAGCGCCTCTGCTCTTCGCGCCTCGCCCGGAATCGCGTCAGGTGCGCCACCCACGTCCCGGATCGCATCTCGCATCGAGATGCCGTCCTCGTCCCGGCGTTCGAGGTCCTCGAGCCGGAAGCTCCCTGCCACGACACGGCTGCCGAGGTAGGGGGTCCCGTAGCGCAGCCCCTCCTCGTCGGCGAACGCGACCACCTCGAGCGCGAAGGGCAGCGACGCACCCGCCAGCCGCCCGGCGAGCGCGATACCCGCGAGCACGCCGAGCGGTCCGTCGTAGCGGCCGGCGTCGCGCACCGTGTCGAGGTGCGATCCGACGAGCAGCGTCGCCTCGTGCGGCGACTCGAGCCGCCCGATCACGTTGCCGACCGCATCGACGCGGGTCTGCAGTCCCGCCTCGCGCATCCAGCGTTCCACGCACGCGCCGGCGTCGACCAGCGCACGGGTCGCAAAGCGCCGCGTCAGCTGGTCCGGTGCCTCGCTGATCGCAGCGAGCTCGTCGCAGCGGCGCAGCAGCTCCGCGGCGTCAGCTGCCACGGTACGTGCTGTACGCCCAGGGCGAGGCGAGCAGTGGCACGTGGTAGTGCGCCCCGGCATCGGCCACGCCGATCCGTACGGGCACGATGTCGAGGAACGGGGGGTCGCCGACTGCCAGCCCCTGTCCCGTGAAGTAGGCGCCCACCGCGAACCGCAGCTCGTACGTGCCGACGCGCAGGTCCTCGCCTTCGAGCAGCGGCTTGTCGGGGCGGCCATCGGCGTTCGTACGCACCGACCGCAGCATCTCGATGCCGCCGTCGAGGCGGACGAGCTCGATCGCGAGGCCGCCGGCCGGCCGGCCCTGGGCCGTGTCGAGCACGTGGGTGGTGAGGCGGCCGCTCACCCGAGCCGGTTCTCGTCCCGTGCGCGCACGAGCGTGATCGTCCCGAATGCAGGGAACGGGTCCGAGTACACCTTGACGCTCTCGAGCTCGGCGACGGGTTCGCGCGTGCGGTTCTGCGCGGAGAACGAGACCTCCGAGAGCTGCGGGAACCGTGCGAGCAGGCGCTCGGACATCTCCCATACGAGGTGCTGGATCGACTCCGATACCAGCTCGGAGAACACGCCGGCCACTGCCTCGCGCACCTGCTCCGAGGCGACGTAGCTCGGCGGATCGAGGCCGACCGCATCGTCGACGTCGCCGTAGCGCCAGTGGACGTCGAGGTGGATGTAGAGCGGCCGGTCGCCCCGCTCGGGCAGGGTCGTGTACTCGTCTCGCACGAAGCGCGTGAACGCGCTGCCCGTGACCTTCAGTAGCTCGAGATCGACGCGGCCCGAGCGGAGGCCGGCCACCACCGGCCCGCCCGTCTCGTCGCGCTGGACGCGCAGCTCGGCGACCCCGTGGTCGTCGTGCGAGCGGCTGTACAGGACACCTTCGATGCGGTCGAAGCGCAGCTCGCGACCGCTGAGGTGGAGCGCGGTCATGTCGTCGTAGGTCTCGACGAACCCGCGCCCGAGCTCGGCCAGGAAGCCCTCGAGCGTCGCGCCCTCGTAGCTCAGGCCGTGTCGCAGGATGAAGTTCTTCATCGAGTCGGTGGCGACGACGGCGCTGTTGTCGCCCTCGGTGTATGCCGGCAGGAAGTTCTCGCCGAACACCTCGACGTCGACCTCGACCGCCATCAGCTGGTTGTCGCGGACGCGATAGACGGGAACGGCGGCCTTGCCGTAGGTGATGGCAGTGCCCTTCATGCAGCCCTTTCTTCGATCCGATCACGCAACCGCAACGCCCCTATCTTCGCGATCTCGTCGAGCGCGGTGTCGAGCTCGCGCTCGGGGCTGTGGCCGAGCCGCGCGGCGAAGGCATCGAGGATCGTCGCGATCGTGTGCTCGCGGACGCAGATCACGAACGGGAATCCGAACCGCTCGCGGTAGGCGTCGTTGAGCCGCGTGAAGCGTGCGAGCTCGTCCGGCGTGAGACGGTCGAGCCGGGCCGACGCCTGCTCGCTGGCCGAGTCCGGGGTCAGCTCGCCCGCGAGGGCTGCGCGGCCGGCGAGGTCGGGATGTGCCCGCACGAGCGCGAGCTTGCGCTCCTCGGGTGCCGCTGCGAGCGACGCACGGCTGGCATCCTCGAGCGACCGGAACGAGTCGAACGGCCCGGCGTCGAACGCTGCCTCGGCGACCCAGGGCGAGTGCTCGAAGACCCCGTCGAGCACGCGTGCGAACGTCGCGCGGTCGAGCGCGTTCAGCTCGGCGAAGGTCACACGCTCGACGGTCAGCGGCACGATCGCGAAGCGGTCGACGTCGACGAGCCCGAGGTCCGTGATCTTGAGCGACGGGATCACCGAGAGCGCCAGGAAGCTCAGCGACATGAACGGCGAGACGATGGTGACGCCCAGCTCGGAGAGCAGGCGCTCGAGCGTCTCGAGCCGCTCGACGACCTCGTCTGCCGGCTGATCCGAGAGCAGTCCCGCGACGGGCAGCGGCAGCTCCCCGAGGACGTCGCCGCCGGCGTGCACCACGATCCCTCCGCCGATCTGTCCGAGGCGGGAGATCGCGAGCGCCATGTCGTGGTCGTCGACGCCCACGCACACGATGTTGTGCGCGTCGTGCGCGACCGTCGTCGCGAACGCACCGCGCTGCAATCCGAACCCGCGCACGAACCCGACGCCGACCCGGCCGGTGGCGTGGTGGCGCTCGACCACGGCGATCTTGGCGACGTCACGCGCGGGATCGGCGACGGCGACGCCGTGCTCGATGGTCGGGAGCTCGATGCGCGCGTTGGTCAGCAGCTGCTCGGGGACGATCTCGATCACACGCACGGGGTGTCCGGTCGAGGGGACACGGAGGTCGGAGAGCCCGACCGGCGCTGCGTGCACGGTCTGGCGCACCCACACGGGCACGTCGGGGCGCGGGAACGGCGAGACGACGTGGCCGTCGAAGACGAGCGCGCCATCCTTGTAGACGCGGCTCGCACGGAAGGTCACCAGATCGTCGAGCAGCACGAGGTCGGCGCGGTAGCCCGGCGCGATCGCGCCGGCGTCGGCGAGGCCGTGGTACTGGGCCGGGTGCAGCGACGCGAGCAGCAGCGCGTCCTCGGGCGCGATGCCCTCGGCGACCGCCTCGCGGCACATCTGGTCGAGGTGGCCCTCGCGCACCAGGAAGTCGGGCTCGCGGTCGTCCGTGCAGAACGCACAGCGCTCGGGCCCGAACTCCCGCACGAGCGGCAGCAGCGCACGCAGGTTGCGGGCGTTCGAGGCCTCGCGGATCAGCACCCAGGCGCCCTTGCGGCGCTTCTCGAGTGCCTCCTCGTAGGTGGTCGCCTCGTGATCCGACCGGATCCCGGCCGCCAGATAGGCGTTCAGCCCGTTGCCGCGCACGCCGGGGGCGTGGCCGTCGACGTGCGTCGCACCGCGCAGATCGAGCTTGCGCAGCTCGGTCGGATCGCCTGCGATCACCGCCGGGAAGTTCATCATCTCGGCGACACCCAGCGCATGCCGGCGCCGCAGCACCGACTCCAGGTCGCCGACCGAGAGCGGCCTGCGCGGCGACTCGAACGCGCTCGCAGGAACGCACGATGGCGCCATCACCCACACGTCGAGCGGTACGTCGTCGCAGACGTCGAGCAGCCAGTGGATGCCGTCTGTGCCGAGCACGTTCGCGATCTCGTGCGGATCCGCGACGACCGCGGTCGTGCCGCGTGCGAGCACGACGCGCGCGAACTCGTCGACCATCAGCTTCGACGACTCGATGTGCACGTGCGCGTCGACGAATCCCGGCACGAGGAACCGCCCGCCTGCGTCGAGCCTGTGGCGCCCCGGATAGCTGCCGAGCCCCGCGATGCGGCCGTCGGCGATCGCGACGTCGACGTCGAGCCATTCGCGAGTGAACGCGGAGAAGACGTGGGCGCCCTCGATGACCAGGTCGGGCTCGCCGTCGCCGCGGGCGACATCGATCAGACGGCGGCGGCCGACTCCCTCGAGCATCAGCGCCCGCCGAGGACGATGTCGTCGGGTCGGATCGGCACGCGCACGAGCGCCCGTCCGGTTGCGTCGCGCACGGCGCTCACCACCGCAGGCGTCGACGAGATGGTCGGCGGCTCGCCGACGCCCTTGGCGCCGTACGGCGCCAGCGGGTCGCCGAGCTCGAGCACCTGCATGCGCACGGGCGGCATGTCCAGGATGGTCGGAATCAGGTAGTCGGTGAACGAGGGGTTCCGCAGGCGCGCGCCCGAGACGAGGATCTCCTCCATCAGCGCGAGGCCGAGTCCCTGCGCCGTCCCGCCCTCGATCTGTCCCTCGACCGCCTGCGGGTTGAGCGCGCGCCCGACGTCCTGGACCGTTGCGAGCTCGACCACCTTGACGAGCCCGAGCTCGCAGTCGACGTCGACCACGGCTCGGTGGGCGGAGTAGGCGTAGGCCAGGTGCGCGTCTCCCTGGCCCGTCTCGGGATCGAGCGGGCTCGTTGGCCGATGGTGGTGTTCGAACGTCTCCTCGATCGAGGTCTCGCCGAGCAGCACGGCGAGACCGACGCGCCCCGACCCGTCCACGCGTCGCACCTCGCCGCCGGCCAGCTCGAGCTCGCCTTCGCCGAGCTCCAGCGTCGCGAGACCGAACACGCGGTCGCGGATGGCGTCGCACGCGAACTTGACCGCGCCGCCCGTCATCCACGTCTGGCGCGAGGCCGACGAGGAGCCGGCCGAGCCGACGGCGGTGTCCGCGGGCACGACGACGACGCGCTGCACCCCGAGCTCGGTGCGCGCGATCTGGCCCTCGATGGTGACGAGGCCCTGGCCGACCTCCGCAGCCGCGGTATGCACCTCGACCTGTGGCTCGCCTGCCACGATCGAGAGGCGGACACGGGCCGTCGAGTAGTCGTCGAAGCCCTCCGAGAAGCCGAGGTTCTTGAACCCGACGGCGTACCCGACGCCCCGGCGGACGCCCTCGCCGTGGGTCACGTTCCCGGCACCGCCCGGAAGCTGCATCACGTCGGGGCGCTCGGCAGGCGGATCGCCCGGCAGCGGCATCGCCTGCAGTCGTTCGAGCAGCTCGCCGACGGGCGTCGGACCCTCGACCGCCTGGCCGGTCGGAAGGCGCGACCCCTCGACCATCGCGTTCCTCAGCCGCAGCTCGACCGGATCGAGCCCGAGCTCGGCCGCGAGCCTGTCCATCTGCGACTCGTACGCGAAGCACGTCTGCACGGCGCCGAACCCGCGCATCGCGCCGCAGGGCGGGTTGTCGGTGTACACGACGTAGCTGTCGATCGACGCGTTCGGGCAGATGTACGGCCCGACGGCGAAGCAGGCTGCGTTCGCCACGACCGCCCCCGAGCTCGACGCGTAGGCTCCGCCGTCCAGCACGATCCGTGCCCGGACGAAGACCAGCTCGCCGTCCCGCGTTGCGCCGTGCTCGTACCGCATGCGCGCCGGGTGGCGGTGGACGTGCCCGAAGAACGACTCCTCGCGGCCGTACACGAGCTTCACCGGCCGACCGGTGTGCAGCGCGAGCAGGCAGGCGTGGATCTGCATGGAGAGATCCTCGCGCGCCCCGAAGGCGCCTCCCACACCGGCGAGCGTGATGCGCACGCGCTCGGGCGGCAGGTCGAGGCTCGCCGCGAGCTGGTCGCGGTCGATGTGCAGCCACTGCGTGGCGATGTACAGGTCGACGCCGCCCTCGCCGTCGGGCACGGCAAGCCCCGACTCGGGGCCGAGGAACGCCTGGTCCTGCATCCCGACCTCGTACTCGCCCTTCACGACGACGTCGGCCTGCGCGCCGTCGACGTCGCCGTGGCGGATGCGGACGTAACGCAGCAGGTTGCCCCCTGGGTGCAGCGCAGGGGAGTCGGGCAGCATCGCGCGTTCCGCGTCGTCGACGACGGGGAGCTCCTCGTACTCGACCTCGACCAGCGCGGCTGCGCGCCTCGCCGTCTCGGGATGGTCGGCGGCCACGATCGCCACGGGCTCGCCCTGGTAGCGCACCTCGTCGATCGCGAGCACCGGCTGATCCGGGTGCTCGACCCCGTAGGTCTTGCGACCGGGCACGTCCTCGTGGGTCAGGACGGCCGCGACCCCGGGCGCCGCGAGCGCTCCCGCGATATCGATCGAGAGGATGCGGGCGTGGGGGTGGGGGCTCCGGACCGTGGCGCCCCACAGCATGTGCTCGGCCTGCAGGTCGGACGAGTACGCGAACTGCCCCTGCACCTTGAGCGTGCCGTCCGGCCGCAGGACGCTCTCCCCGATGCCGCCGTCCGTCGTCGGAGCCGGTCGTTCGAGCGGCGTGGTCTCAGTGGTGCTCATACGGCGACTCCGGCGCGCCGGGCCCGTTCGGCGAGCCGGGCGCTCTGTGCGCGCATGTCGCGGGCGATCGCCTGCTCGGACCCGGTGCGAAGCTCGGAGTCCTCGACGACGACGCGGCCCTCGACTATCAGCATGTGCACGCGCGAGGCGGCGCCGAACACGAGTGCGGCCACCGGATCGTCGATCCCGGCATGCCACACGTCCTCGACGCGCCAGAGCGCGATGTCGGCGCGCTTGCCCACCTCGAGCGATCCGATCTCATCGGCGCGCCCGAGGCAGCGGGCACCGTGGATCGTCCCCAGCGCGAGTGACTCGCGGGCGCTCAGTGCCTGCGCACCGCCGCGTAGCCGCGCGACGAGAAGAGCCTGCCGCAGCTCGCCCGCCAGCTCTCCCGCCTCGTTCGAGGCCGCTCCGTCGACCCCGAGCCCGACTGCCGCGCCCGCGCGCAACAGGTCGACCACCGGCGCCATGCCGGCTCCCAGACGCGCGTTCGAGCTCGGGCAGTGCGCGACTCCCGTGCCGGTGGCGGCGAAGCGTCCGATCTCGGATGCGTCGATGTGGATGCAGTGCGCGAGCCAGACGTCCTCGCCGAGCCAGCCGAGGCGTTCGAGGTACTCGACAGGGCGGCACCCGAAGCGTTCCTGGCAGAACCGCTCCTCGTCGAGCGTCTCGGCGAGGTGCGTGTGCAGCCGTACGCCGCGTTGGCGTGCGAGCGCCGCGGACTCGGTCATCAGCCCCTCGGTCACCGAGAACGGCGAGCAGGGGGCCACGGCGATCCGGCTCATCGCGCCTGGAGCGGTGTCGTGGTAGCGGTCGATCGCCTGGTTCGTCGCCTCGAGGATGGCGTCGCGGTCCTCGACGACCTCGTCCGGGGGCAGGCCGCCCTGCGACCGGCCGAGATCCATCGACCCACGGCATGGATGGAAGCGAACGCCGAGCACGTGCGCGGCGTCGACCTCGATCGCCAGGAGGTCGCCGGCGTCGTGCGGGAAGAGATAGTGGTGGTCCGTGCTCGTCGAGCAGCCCGACAGCGCAAGCGCGGCGAGGCCCGCGTTCGCGGCGGCGCCCTGCACCGCAGCGTCGATCTGCGCCCAGATCGGGTACAGCGCCACGAGCCAGCCGAACAGTCCCTCGTCCTGGGCGAGCCCGCGCGTCGCCCACTGGTAGAGGTGGTGGTGGCAGTTGATCAGCCCGGGCGTCGCGAGCAGCCCTTCACCGCTGATGCGCCGGTCCGCCTCGCCCTCGGGCGCGGGACCTGCGCCCAGCGCGACGATCCGGCCGTCCTCGAGCACGAGATGGCCGCTCGCGTACTCCCGTCCCTCGTCGTCGACCGTCGCGATCGCGCAGCCGTCGATCACGATGCGTTCGCTCATGCCCGGCTCATGCGCTCGGCAGCGAGATGCACCGCGTCGAGGATCTTCTCGTACCCGGTGCAGCGGCACAGGTTCCCGGCCAGCGCCTCGCGTATCTCGGAGTCGCCCGGATCCGGCGAGCGCGACAGCAGCTCGTGTGTCGTCACGATCAGCCCCGGCGTGCAGAATCCGCACTGGACGGCGCCGGCGTCGAGGAACGCCGACTGCACGGGATGCAGCTCGCCGTCGGTCGCGAGGCCCTCGACCGTCACGATCTCGCGGCCCTCGGCCTGTGCCGCGAGCACCAGGCAGGCGCACACGAGCACGCCGTCGAGGTAGATCGAGCACGAGCCGCACTCGCCCTGCTCGCAGGCGTTCTTCGAGCCAGGCAGGCCGAGGCGCTCGCGCAGCACGTAGAGCAGGCTCTCGCCCTCCCAGACGCCGTCGACGACCATGACCTCGCCATTTACCGTCGTGCTAAGCAGCACGCGCCCGCTCCAGACCGGCAAGCGACCAGCGCAGCGTCCGCTGCGCGAGCACGTCGAGCGCGTGGCGGCGGTAGGCCGCGCTTCCACGCACGTCGTCGATCGGCGTCGCCGCAGCCGAGGCGAGCTCGCCGAAGCGCTCGACGATTGCCTCGGGCAGACCACCGCCGTCTCCCCAGGCGTCAGCCTCGTCGAGTGCGCCCTCGAGGAAGCGCTCGGCCTCGGGCGCCTGCAGCGGCGTCGGCCCTGCCGAGCCGATCCCGGTGCCGACGCGTCGCGACGCCGGATCGAGCGCGATCGCGAACGAGCAGACGGCGATCACCATCGCATTGCGCGTCCCGACCTTGGCGAACTGCTGCGGCCCCCGCGCCGTCCTCACGTGGACCGCGGTGATCAGCTCGTCGGGCTGAAGCACGCTGCGCTTCGGGCCGAGGAAGAACCCCGACGCCGGCACGCGGCGCGTGCCCGCGTCGGCGGAGCGCAGCTCGATCTCGGCGCCGGCGGCGAGCAGCGCCGGGTGACAGTCGCCTGCCGGCGAGGCGGCCCCGAGGTTGCCGCCGATCGTGCCCCGGTTCCGGATCTGCGGCGAGCCGACCGTGCGCGCTGCGAGCGTGAGGCCGGGGAACGACTCCGAGTGGTCGCGCATGAGCTGGACGTAGGTCGCGCCGGCGCCGATGCGCAGATCGTCGCCGACGCGGGCCGACTCGCGGAGCTCGGCGACCCCGGTGAGGTCGAGGATCGCCTCGGGCCGGTGCCGGTCGAAGTTGAGCTCGACCATTACGTCGGTACCGCCGGCGAGCGGCAGGCACGCCTGATCGCGGCGCATCGCAAGCGCCTCCTCGAGGTCTCGCGGGCGCAGCACCTGCACGCCTAACACCCGTTCCGCGGCGACGTCATCCAGTGATGGTAGAGCGTTGCGTTGACCACGTCTGTGCTGAGCCGTAGAGTCGGACCACGAGCCCAGGGGTGGGGCGGCCATCGATAGGAGGACTATGGAGACGAAGCGAACCAGGGCAGCACTCGCCTTGCTGCTACCGGCTGCGATCGTTGCGGCTGCGGTCGGCACAAGTGTGGCGAGCGCCAGCCCGGCGAAGAGCACGGCGGCGTTCAAAGCGGCGTGGATCTACGTGGGGCCGCACAACGACGGCGGCTGGTCGCAGGCGCACGATCAGGGACGTCTGTACGTCCAGAAGGCGCTCGGAAGCAAGGTGCAGACCACGTTCAAGGAGAACGTCCCCGAGGGGCCGCAGGTGGCCCAGGTCATCGAGCAGCTCGTCCGCGACGGCAACAAGATCATCTTCGCGACGTCGTTCGGGTACCAGGATGCGATGGTGGCGGAGGCGAAGAAGCATCCCGACGTCCTGTTCGAGCAAGCGACGGGGACGGCGCAGTCCAAGAATCTTGCTGAGTACTACGGCGCGGGCGAGGACGGCATCTACCTGTCTGGCATCGCGGCCGGTGCGGCGAGCAAGAACGGCGATGTCGGCTACGTGGTGCCGTTCGCGATTCCCGAGGTGATCCGGCATGCCAACGCGTTCACGCTTGGCGTGCAGACGGCGCATCCCGGCGCGAAGGTGCGGCTCGTCTGGACGAACTCGTGGTTCGACCCGACGAAGGAGAAGAAGGCCGCCGAGAGCCTGATCCAGGCTGGCTCCGACGTCGTCGGCCAGAACGTCGACAGCCCGGCGACGGGACAGGCGGCGCAGGCCCAGGGCGTCCCGTGGGTGGGGTACGACTCCGATGCGCAGAAGTTCGCGCCGAAGTCGTGGCTGACGGGAGCGGTCTACGACTGGGGCCCGTACTACCTGAGCCGCGTCAAGGCGGCCATGGCCGGAACCTGGAAGACGGGGTTCTACTACGGCAGCCTGAAGGACGGCTTCGTCAAGCTCGCGCCGTTCGGGAAGGGCGTGGACGCAAAGACGAAGGCCATGATCGCCTCGAAGATGAAGGCGATCGAGAGCGGCAAGTACTACGAGTTCGCCGGCCCCCTCAAGGATCAGGCCGGCAAGGTACGCGTGCCCAAGGGCACGAAGCTCACCGTGAAGCAGCTGTACGCCATGAACTGGCTCGTCCAGGGCGTCATCGGGACGGTCAAGTCCTGAGCGAACGGGCAGATGCCACCGCGGGGGGCAGTGCGGCCCCCGCGGTGGCGATGCGCGGTATCAGCAAGCGCTTCCCCGGCGTGCTCGCGAACGACGCCGTCGACTTCGAGGCCGCCGTCGGCGAGGTGCACGCGCTGCTCGGTGAGAACGGCGCGGGGAAGAGCACCCTCTCGAACATCCTCACGGGCCTCTACCAGCCCGATGCCGGAACGATCGAGCTGTGGGGTAAGGCCGTCCGGTTCGCGGCGCCGCGCGACTCGCTCGCCGCCGGCGTCTCGATGGTGCACCAGCACTTCCGCCTCGTCGAGCCGTTCACCGTCGCCGAGAACGTCCTGCTCGGGGACCACGACGGCCCCGGGGCGAGCTTCGCGCTGCATCCGCGCGCCGTCGAGCAGGAGGTCGCTGCCCTCGCCGAGCGCTACCGCCTCCCGGTGCAGCCAGATGCGCGCATCTGGCAGCTCTCGGTCGGCGAGCAGCAGCGCGTCGAGATCCTGAAGGCGCTCCACCGCGACGCGCGCATCCTGATCCTCGACGAGCCGACGGCGGTCCTGACGCCGCAGGAGGTCGCAGCGCTGTTCCCGACCCTGCGGCAGATGGCCGACGAGGGGCGAACCGTCATCTTCATCTCGCACAAGCTGCACGAGGTGATGGCGGTCTCGGATCGCGTCACGGTGCTGCGGGGCGGCCGATCGCTCGCCACGCTCGCGACCGCCGAGACGACCCCGCAAGCGCTCGCCGCGCTGATGGTCGGTCGCGACGTCGCCGCGTCGCGTCGCGAGGTCACACAGCACGAGATCGGCGAGCCGGTGCTGCAGGTGCAGGGGCTCGAGGCCGACGGCGATCGCGGCCAGCGAGCGCTGTCCGACGTCTCGCTCGAGGTGCGGGCCGGCGAGATCCTGGCGGTCGCCGGCGTGGCTGGCAACGGCCAGCGCGAGCTCGCCGAGGCGATCACGGGACTGCGCCCGCGGACGGCCGGGCACGTGCGGGTCGCGGGGCGCGAGCTCCGTTCGGGCGATCCGCGCGACGCGATCCGCCGCGGCGTTGCACACGTGCCGGAGGATCGCCTCGGAACCGGCGTGTCGCCGGGCCTCAGCATCGCCGCGAACGGGGTGCTCAAGTCGTACCGCGAGCCTCCGGCGTGCCGCGGACCGCTGCTGCGCCTTGGCGAGATCCGCGCCCTCGCGCAGCGTTCGATCGAGCGCTACGACGTGCGGGCGCCGGGGCCGGACACGCCCGCGCGCCTGCTCTCGGGCGGGAACCTGCAGAAGGTCGTGCTCGCCCGTGAGTTCGAGGGCAATCCCCGCGTCCTCGTCGCCGCGTCGCCGACGCGCGGGCTCGACGTGGGCAGCATCGAGACGGTCCAGGGCTATCTGCGGCTGGCCGCTGCCGACGGCGTCGGCGTGCTGCTGATCAGCGAGGACCTCGACGAGATCATGACCCTCGCAGATCGCATCGTCGTGCTCTACGAGGGGCGCGTCATGGCGACGGTTCCCGCAGAGGGCGCGCGCGTCGAAGAGCTCGGGCTGCTGATGGCGGGGGTTGCAACGTGATCCGCCTCGAGCGTCGTCTCGTCACCCCCCGCTGGCTGTCGCTGGCGGTGCCCGTGGGCTCGCTCCTGGTGGCGGGCGTGCTCGGCGCGGTCGTGCTGGGGCTGACGGGGCACAACCCGCTCGAGACCTACCGGCGGTTGTTCGACACGGCCTTTGTCGGGCAGGAGTCGATCAGCGAGACGCTGATCTCGGCGACGCCGCTGGTGTTCACCGGGCTCGCGGCCGCGGTGGCGTTCCGCATGAGCCTGTGGAACGTGGGTGCCGAGGGACAGCTGTACTTCGGCGCGATCGGTGCGTCGGGCATCGGCCTCTGGCTCGCAGGAGCGCCGACGCCGGTCCTGATCGCCTGCATGGCGGTGGCGGGCATGCTCGCCGGAGCCGCCTGGGCGCTGATTCCGGCGCTGCTGCGGGCGTACGCGTCCACCAACGAGATCATCACGTCGCTGATGCTGAACTACGTCGCAGGCCTGTTCCTGACGTACCTGATCTTCGACAGCAACTCGTACTGGCGCGATCTCTCCACGTTCTCGGCGAAGACGTTCCCGCAGGGCAAGAACCTGGGCGACTCGGCGAGCTGGCCGGCGTGGGTGTCGTTCGGCTCGCTCTCGATTCCGCTCGGCCTGTTCGTCGGGATCGTCGTCGCGATCCTGCTGACGTTCCTACGCGCACGTACGCGTTTCGGCTTCGAGATGCAGGTGATCGGCGACTCGCCTCGAGCGGCCCGCTACGCGGGCATACGGACGCGCTTCGTGGTCGTGCTCGTGTTCTGCCTGTCGGGCGCGTGCGCGGGGCTCGGCGGCGCGAGCCAGGTGGGCGACTTCCAGCACGTGCTCGATCCGCGTGGCCTGCAGCAGGCGAGCTTCGGCTACACCGGCATCGTGGTCGCGGCGCTGGCGCGCTACAACCCGCTGGGCGTCGTGATCGTCGCGATCCTGCTCGGCGGGCTGCAGAACGCCGGATACGCGCTGCAGGGAGCCGACTTCCCCTCGGGGCTCGTCGGCGTGCTGCAGGGACTGATCCTGTTCTGCGCGCTGGGCGGCGAGCTCTTCCACCGCTACCGGGTTCACATCGCTCGGCGCGCCGAGGCGGCTCCGGCCGGCGAGGCGGCATGAACCACAGCCTGCTCGTCGTGATCTCGGCGTCGGCGGTCGTGTACGGCACGCCGCTCCTCTACGCGGCGCTCGGCGAGCTGCTCGCCGAGCGTGCGGGCGTGCTCAACCTCGGCGTCGAGGGGATGATGCTGATGGGTGCTGTCATGGGCTTCTGGGCCGTGCAGCGCATCGACACCACGGCATCGCTCGCCCTGATCCTGGCCGTCCTGGTCGCGGCGCTTGCAGGCGCGCTCACCTCGCTGATCCACGCGGTGCTCGTGATCAGCTTCCGGGCGAACCAGATCGTCTCGGGGCTCGCGCTGACGATCTTCGCCGGTGCGACGGGGCTCTCGTCGTACCTCGGGAACGACCTCGGCCTCGGTGACGCACCCGCGCGTCACTCGTTCGCGACCCTCGACGTCTTCGGCCTCGCGTCGACGCCGATCGTCGGCCCGATCCTGTTCCACCAGAACGCGCTGGTGTACGTGTCATGGGTCTGCGTGGCCGCCGTGGCCGTGTACCTGGCGCGCACGAGACCGGGCCTCAACGTGCGTGCGGTGGGCCATGCGCCGGCCTCGGCCGACGCGATGGGCATCAGCGTGACTCGCTACCGCTACGTCCACACGCTCGTGGGCGGTGCGTTCGCGGGGGTGGGGGGCGCCTGCTTCAGCCTCGCGATCACGCCGCAGTGGGTGGACGGCCTGACGCAGGGAGCGGGCTGGATCGCGATCGCGCTCGTCATCTTCGCGTTCTGGCGGGCCGAGCTGTGCCTCGTCGGCGCGTACCTGTTCGGCGCCTTCTCGAGCCTGGGCTTCACGCTGCAGGCGCGCGGGGTCACGATCGCGCCCGAGTTCCTGAACGCGCTGCCCTACGTGATGACGATCGCGGTGCTCGTGGCCGTCTCGTCGCGTGGCGCGAAGCGCCGGCTCGGCGCGCCGGCCGCGCTCGGCGTCCCGTATGCGCGCGAGGAGCGCTAGGCATGCCCATGCGCACGCTCGCCGTCGCGATGGTCGGGCTGGCCGGTTGGCTCCTGTCCGCGACGGCCAGTGCGGACGTGCACGCGACGATCGGCCGCAACTCCGTGCCGATGCCGGAGAAGGCGACGACGTATCGTCTCGCGCTCGACGGGACCGCGACGCGCTCGTCCACACCGCTTGCGCCCCCGGCCTCCCTGCGTTCGCCGAACGGGCGCTACCGGGTCGAGTTCGATGCGTCGGGCCTGGTCGTGATCGACCGCCGCGGCGGTCGTCGCACGCTCCGGGCGCTCGATCCCGTTGGTGCGCCGTACTGGAGCTCGCAGGGCGATCTTGCGTTCACCACCCGCGAGAGCGGCACCGAGCGCCTCGTCGTCTACGACCCCGCGACCGGAGTACGGCGGGAGGTTGCGAATCGGGTCTGCGACTCGAGCTCGGACCCCTGGTCGCCGGACAGCGCGCGCCTCGCGATCGAGGTCTCGCTGCCCCATCGCGGCTGCAACGGGCCGGGCCTGGTCGTCGTGGCCGTGACCGATGCCCGGAAGGGCGGGATGCGACGCATCACGAGGCCACGGACATCCCCGGTCGCGTGGACGCGCGACGGCCGCTCACTCCTGATCGTGCGGCGCGACAGCGCCGGTTCGGGCATCTGGATGCTCGTCGACCCGACAACGGGGAAAGGGGCGCGCGTCGTGTCCTCCTACGAGGGGATCGGCAGCGGAGGCACGTGGTCGAGCGGTCACCGTTTCTTCGCGATCGAGGCGCTCGACGGCGCCCGTCGGCAGACGCTGCTGCTGCTGCTCGATGGGACGCTCCGCCGTCCAGTCGCGGCCTTGAGGTACGGTCAGCCGCTCGCCTGGGCGCCGCACGGGCAGCTGCTCGCGTTCCGGACCCTTACGAGCATCCGGATCTTCGACGCGTCGGCGCGGCGCGTGATCGCCACGATCCCGGTCCGAGCGCCGTACGGCTTCTCGGCTGACTCGCTCTCGTGGGCACCGGACGAGCGCTCCGTGACCGTTCGAG
The DNA here is from genome assembly GCA_963717155.1 of uncultured Actinomycetes bacterium. Taxonomy (GTDB): domain Bacteria; phylum Actinomycetota; class Thermoleophilia; order Gaiellales; family JALYLC01. The sequence continues at coordinate 2,857,871 of OY970326.1, read as the reverse complement.
CCGCGCCCGGCCTCGGCCACGACTAGGAGCGGAGCAGGCGCCACTCCGCCGGGACGGCGATCACGCGACGACCACGCCGGCGAGCCGGTCGAGCTCGGCCTCCGCCTCGTCGCGCCCGCAGGGTTCCACCCAGACGACCGTGCGCGCGATTCCGATCTCGCGCAGGCGTTCGATGACGCTCGGTTCGAGGTCGGACGCGAACACGGTGACCGGCACCGGCGCCCGGCCGGCGTCGGCGGCGCGGCGCTGGAGCTCGGCAAAGCGTTCGGCCAGGACGTCGAGCGCCGGAAGGTTCGGCGCCCAGCCGTCGGCGTACTCGAGCACGCGATCGAGCACCTTCGGTCCGGCGCCACCCATCAGGATCGGCGGGTGCGGCTTGCGGGCCGGCTTCGGCCACTGCCACATCGGGCCGAAGTCGACGAGATCGCCGTGGTACTCGGCCTCGTCCTGCGTCCAGATCGCCTTCATGGCCTCGACACGCTCGCGCATCAGCTTGAAGCGCGTCGACGGGTCGGTGCCGTGGTTCTCCATCTCGTCGACGTTCCAGCCGGCCCCGACGCCGAACAGGAACCTGCCGCCGCTCACGAGGTCGAGCGTCGCCACCTCCTTGGCCGTCACGATCGGGTCGTGCTGCGGTACGAGGCAGACTCCGGTGCCCACGAGAAGGCGCGACGTCGCACCCGCGGCGGCCGTCAGCGCGACGAACGGGTCGAGCGTGCGCTTGTAGTACTCCTTCAGCTCCCCGCGCGGGTGGGGCGTGCGCCGGCTCAGTGGGATGTGCGTGTGCTCGGGGACGAAGAACGACTCGAAGCCGTGTTGCTCGACCTGCAGGCCCAGCTCGTCGGGGCGGATGGTCTCGTCGGTCACGAACATCGCGATACCGAATTCCAAGGTCGATCCTCTCAGCGGGCGATTCAGCGTTCGATCCGGGTCGGCCGCAGCCAGAGCGTGGCGTGGCTCGGGTGCAGGGCGCCCGTCACGACTTCTAGCACCTCGTCGTTCAGTGCCTCGAGGTCGACCAGATCGCGCATGTGAGCGCTGAACGTCTCGAGCGTGCGCGTGGCGTCGTAGCGCGCGCGGTAGAAGCGGCGATCGACGGCGCGCTGGATCCGGGAGCGCAAGGGCTGGAACGCGATCGCGACCACGAGCGTCGAGATCGTGACCGCGAGCGTGCCCGACTGGCCACTGACCGTGCGGACGGCGCTCTCGATCGCGTAGACGCTCCCGATGTAGAGCACCGCGAGGCACGAGATCAGCACGGCGTAGATGAGGGTCTTCCGGACGATCACGTCGATCGCGTACAGCCCGTGGCGCAGGACGGCGATCCCGATCGCCACGGGGATCAGAGCGAAGCTCACCAGTGCCAGCGTCTGCGCTGCCTGCAGCCACACGGGCCCGATCTCGCCCGACGGGCTCGCGATCGCGGACACGAGCCAGACGACCAGGTAGATGGCGGCCACCGCCGCCGCGGCGCCGGCGAGCCACTTGATCTGCAGGCGCTCCGTCGGCGCTGCGCGGCGGTAGCGCACGATCAGGCTCGCGGCCGAAGCAGGAATCGCCAGGAGGAGCAGCAGCAGCGCCGCCTGTCCGTAGCCGGCCAGCGAGCCGAGCGCCGAGATACCGAGCGGGTTGTCGCTGTTCGGGTAGCCCGCATCCTTCATGGGCCCCGCCGCGACGAGCATCGACAGCGTGCCGACCAGGATTCCGAGGGCGCTGACGTAGGCCACGTAGCGCCACCGGGGACCCGGGAGGTGCCCGTCGGGGAACACCAGCAGCAGGAACGTGACGGTGATGCCGATCGTCGGCGCCCACAGGACCGAGCCGACGATGCCTGCATAGTCGGCCGCAGGCAGCGAGCCCGGATGCAGCCGGAGGCCGTAGTCCGAGTAGCTCGAGTTCGCGAGCCCCCAGCCAACGCCGATGGTCAGCAGCAGCCAGCCGATCGGCGTTTCGGGGCGGCGTGTGGCGATCAGGACGCCCGCGATCGGGAACGCGAGCATCATCAGGCCGAACGCGAGTCCGGCCCAGACGCTGTTGCTCTCCCAGCTGCCCTGGGGCTGCAGGGAGTACGTCAGCCCGAAGAACAGCAGATCAGCCGCCGACAGGACCAGTGCCACGGCAAATACGATCCAGGCAACGCGGCGCGCCATTGCCTGGATGATCGCAGTCTCAGCGTCCCGAGACCGTTACGGGACCGCAGGTGCGCTCTCGAACAGGTTCGCCCCGCGGCGGTCGGCTCGCGCCGAACCGCCGCGGCGGCTCACTTGTATCGGTAGACGATACGACCTCGGTTGAGGTCGTACGGCGAGAGCTGCACCTTCACGCGGTCGCCGGGCATGATTCGAATGCGGAACCGGCGCATCTTGCCGGCGACGTACCCGATGGTCGCATGACCGTTGTCCAGGTCGATGCGGAACATGCCGTTGCGGAGGGCTTCTGTAACTTCGCCCTCCAGCTCGATAGTGGCTTCCTTGACGGTGATAGCGTCTCTCTTTCCTAGCCGATCGTGACGACGTTGGTCGCCTCGGGTCCCTTCTGTCCCTCGCGGGGCTCGTACTCGACGCGCGCGCCCTCGGCGAGCGACCTGTAGCCCTCACCGACAATGCTCGAGTGGTGGACGAAAAGATCCTTTCCACCGCCCTCGGGGCTGATAAAACCGTAGCCCTTGGCGTCGTTGAACCACTTTACGGTTCCTGTTGCCATGTATGTCACCTCCTCTGCCTTACTAAAGAACGGGCGAGGAAGGCGCACGAGCAACCGACCGGCACACGCTCTGGTACATGCCGTAGCGTAGCCGCATTCGCAGCAGAAAGCACGCGCCCTGCTACCGTGCGGGTACAGGCGGCATTCGCTGCCTCGTGAGGCTTCAGCTCGTTCGGCTCCTCCTTGGGTGGGTTCGGGTGCGCGAAAGACCTCCCAAGCCACCGGGCTGCAAGGCCCGCGAAGGAGCAAGATGCAAGAAACCTTTGGCGCCGTTGGCGTCTCCGAGCGCGTGGTCGTTGCGCTCAGAAAGCGGGGCCTCACGGCGCCGTTCCGGATCCAGACGCTCGTCCTCGAGGGCGCGATCGCAGGCCGCGACGTGCTCGCGAAGTCGCCCACGGGCTCGGGCAAGACGCTCGCGTTCGCGATTCCGATCGTCGAGCGGCTCGAGCCGAAAGACCGCACTCCGAGCGCGCTCGTGCTGGTCCCGACCCGCGAGCTCGCACGGCAGGTGACCGACGAGCTCGCGCCGCTGGCGCAGGCCCGCGGCCTCCGCGTCGCGGAGGTCTACGGCGGCGTCGGCATCGACCTGCAGGCGCGTCGCGCCGCGAACGCGCACGTGATCGTCGCCACGCCGGGTCGGCTCGAGGACCTCATGGCCCGCAAGCTGGTCCGCCTCGACGCGGTCAAGATCCTGGTCCTCGACGAGGCCGACCGGATGCTCGACCTCGGCTTCCAGCCGGCGGTCGATCGCATCCTCTCGGTGCTGCCGCGTGAGCGTCAGACCATGTTCTTCTCGGCCACGCTCGACGGTGTCGTCGCGAAGCACGCCGAGCGCTCGACGCACGACCCCTTGCGGGTCGAGGCCGAGCTCCCGATCGACCAGATCGGCGACGTCAGCCACCAGTTCGTGGGTGTCGAGCGTGACGACAAGCTCGACTGCCTCGTGCAGCTGCTGACGACGGATCGCGATCTCGCGCTCGTCTTCGTGCGCACCAAGCGAGGTGCCGCGCGCCTTGCGCGCCGCCTCGAGCAGCGCGGCGTGCGCGCCGGTGCGCTGCACGGCGACATGTCGCAGCCCCAGCGCACGCGCTCGCTCAAGAACTTCGAGAACGGACGCGTCGACACCCTCGTGGCGACCGACGTCGCCGCACGCGGACTCGACGTCGACGACATCACGCACGTGATCAACTTCGACCCCCCGGCCGACGCGGTCGGCTACACGCACCGCGTCGGGCGCACGGGTCGCGCCGGACGCAGCGGCACGGGCATCACCCTGGTGCTGCCCGACGAGCGCGAGGACATCACCAAGCTCGCCGATGCCGCCTCGCTCGGAACCGAGCTCGACCTCGCCGGCCTGCGCCAGCACAAGGTGATGCCGAGTCGGAACGGCGGCCGCCGCGGCGGTGGCGGCGCCCGACGCCGGCGTCCGGCAACCGCGTAGACGTGACGGGAGGCCCGGGAGCAGACGCGCCGCCGGGCCTCCTGCGTCTCTCCGTCGTCGGTGGCAACGGCCTCGACGACGAGACGCTGACCGAGCGCATGCGCGCGCTGTTCCCGGGAGGGATCGAGGAGACGCGCGACGCGCGCGGCCGTCTCGAGCTCGCGGCGTATGCCGCGCCACCGCTCACGCTGCCGGCCGACCTCGGGCCGTGGCGCATCGATCCGGTCGAGGATGCGCGGGCCCGTGTCTGGCGCGAGGATCACCACGGAACGCTGATCGGGAATCGCCTCTGGGTCGGACCGCCGAGCGAGCGGCCCCTCGACGGCCGTCTCGCGGTCGTGATCCAGCAGGGACACGCGTTCGGCTCCGGTGCGCATGCGACCACGACGGGGTGCCTCGAGCTCCTGTGCGAGCTGGACGGGACGGGCTCGGTGCTCGATCTCGGTTGCGGTTCCGGCGTGCTTGCGATTGCAGCTGCGCTCCTCGGGAATCGACCCGTCTACGCGTGCGACGTCGACCCGCTTGCCGTCTCGGCGACGCGCGAGAACGTGCGCGCCAACCAGGTCGACGTCGCCGTGTTCGAGGCCGATGCCGCGTCGGACGACCTGCCCGAGGCCGACCTCTGGGTCGCGAATCTCGCGAGCGGACCGTTGACGGATGTGCTGGCACGTCCCGACGCGCCCGGCCGCGCGATCGTCTCCGGGCTGTACGCGGACGATCTGCCGCGCATGTCCGGCTGGCACATCGAGCGCGAGGTCGAGCGTGCCGGCTGGCACGCGCTCCTCGTCACGCGGCCTTAAAAGCCGCGATCCTCGACGACGTGCGTGCCCGCGGGCCTGTCCCAGAGGGCCTCGCGGTCGACGTTGAAGCAGAGCCAGAAGTAGTACGGCACGAGCGAGAGCCCGTACGTCGGTCGCGCGAGCAGGCCGCAGATCACGCCCACGATCCCCTTGCAGAGGATCTCGCGCGCGGCCATGCGCTTCCACGAGGCGGGCCGTCCATCGTGGACGACGTACATGCCGAGGAGCTGCTTCGCCGGGCTCTGCCCCCGCCGCCAGGCGAGCAGCGACCAGACGAGCCAGCCGACGCCGAGCGTCACGACCGCGAGCAGGATGTCGAGCAGGTAGGCGCCGAGGCGCCGCATGGGACGCGAGACGGTCGGGGCGCCGGGTACCTCGCGCCCGTGCGTCTTCCTCCGCTCGGCCTTCTCCTCGCGCTCGCGGCCCCTGGCGAGGTCGTCCCAGTAGTCGGAGGTCGACATGACACTTCCTATCGGCCTCCGCGGCCAGGACCGTGTCACTCCGTCGGGTGAGGTATGGCTAGCGCGCCGGCTTCTCCAGGTGCACGAGATGGATGTCGGGCTCGAGCAGCTCCTCGCGCGTCAGGCGGTATCCGAGCCGCTCGTACAGCCGGATGTTCGCCGCGCTGAGGTGCCCCGTGAACAACGTGAACGTGTCGATGCCGTCGGCGTAGTCAGCTTCGAGCGTCGCCACCAGCCGTGTGCCGATGCCCATGCCCTGCAGGTCGGGGGCAACCGCGAGCCTGCCGATGTGCAGCGTCGTGCCAACCCGCCTCGCGCGCGCCGAGCCGACGATGCGCGATCCGAGCACGGCCTTCAGCGCGATCGACTCCTGGAGCTCGGCTGACAGCTCGTCGAGGGTCTGCGTGAGCGGTGGGATGCGCACGTTGTCGTGGATCTGCCCCTCCGTCACGTAGGCGGCCCGCTGCAGCGTCAGGAGCTCGCCGACATCGCCCGGCTCGGCCGGCAGGATCGCTATCTCGAGCGGCGGCACGGCGGGACGCAGCACGCCGTCGGCGATGAGCAGGCGCACGGGATCGAGATCGGAGGCGAGCGTCTGGCCCGCTCCCGTGAAGGGCACGCGTCGCCGGACCTCGTCGAACGCGCGTCGGGCGCCCATCCCGATCGGGTCTGGCGCAGCACCGTGGCGCAGCTCGACCGCCTGCGCCGCGACCACCAGCTCGATCGCAACCACGCCGCGGCCCAGATCGACGAGCTCGGAGAGTCGGCGCGCGGCGAGCGGCGCCATGCTCGCCCTGTCCTCGATGCCCTCGGCCTGGGAGGCGCTCGGGATCTCGAGCGACACCGGCTGTCCGAGCAGCCGGGCCTCGAGTGCGAGCGACTGTGCGGGCCATGTGTACTCCGAGAGTCCGCTCTCCTCGGGCACGCCGGGTGCGTGCAGACCGTCGCCGAGGCCGGTCAGCGGCGACTGGAGGAGCTTGACCAGGCGCTCGTTGGCCGCGGTGATCGCCGGTATCAGGCCGATGCGCATGACATCGAGCGCCTGGGCGAGCGGCAGGCTCTCGTAGTTCGCGGCCGAGATGATGCGATCCTCGGCGAGCACCGTCATCGGGTTCTCCTGGGACGCGTTCAGCTCGATCGCGACCTGGCCCTCCGCGAACGCCAGTGCGTCTCGCGCGGCGCCGAGGATCGCGGCCGCGCCGCGGAAGCTGAGCGGATCCTGCAGGTTCCGGGCCGCCCCGGCCTGCCAGAGGCTGCTTCCCTCGAGCGCGCTCTGCAGTCGCCGGAGCTCCTCGACGAGGCCCGGGTACGGCCTGGCCTTGCCGACGGCGTCGTGGAGCGGCGTGAGGTTCGCCGCGAACGCCTCGAGGTCGAGGGCGGCGGCAAGCGTCATGGCGTCGAGCAACGTACGCGTGTCGGCGATCGCGAGCGCCGCCCAGGCGCTCGAGAACGCGTTGTTGCTCAGGAGCGCGTGGCCCTCCTTGGCCTCGAGCTCGACGTCCCGGAAGACGGCGGCGGCGAGGTCGGCGAGCTGCATCAGGTCGCCCTGGCCTGTCGAGCCGAGCGTCCGCATCCGTGGCTGCTCGTGGTGGTTCAGCGCGTCGACCAGGCGCTCGGCGAGCACGGGCCGCACGCCGGCGCCTCCTCGTGCGAACCCGTTCAGCAGGCGGAGCATCGTCGCGCGGACGACGTCGCCGGGCGCGTCGGCGCCGTGGGCGGTGCGGTGCTCGGCGATGATCCTCCGGTTGAAGCCCGCGATCTCGTCGCCCGCCAGCGAGAGGCGCTTGCGGACGCCGACGCCGGTCGTGAGGCCGTACACGCTGTCCCCGCGCTGCACGACGCGCTCGACGAGGGCCCGCGACCGTGCCATCCGCTCGAACGCGGACGGCGCGACCTCCACGAGGGCGCCTGCGCGCGCGACAGCGACCACATCGCCGACATCGAGCGAGGAGCCGTCGACGATGACGGTTGCCATGTCAGGCGATTGTATTTGCGCGTACGCACATCTTGCCGCCATCTACTGTTGGAGGGCGAGGGAGAGGACCACCACGGAGGACCACCAGTGCAGATGCCCGAGCAGATCCCGCCGAGCACGAGGGACGAGTCCTTCGCCGGCGTGAGCTACCACATTCGCGGCGAGCTCGTCCCGCAGCTGCAGATCGAGATCGGCGAGCAGCAGGTCATGTTCGAGCACCACGTGCTGCTGTGGAAGACGACACCCCTCGAGGTGGAGCTGCGCAAGCTCTCGGGCGGGACGAAGCGCAAGATCGCGGGGCTCGACTTCTTCGTCACGAAGACGAAGGGGCGAGGCACGATCGCGTTCTCTCGCGACTCTCCGGGTCAGTGCATTCCGCTCCACCTCACGCATGGCCAGGAGCTGCACGTGCGCGAGCACCAGTTCGTCGCCGCGACCGACAATCTCGACTACACGTTCGAGCGCATCAAGGGCGTCCGCAACATGCTGCTCGGCGGCACCGGGTGGTTCATGGACAAGTTCAAGGCGACGCACGGTGACGCGCTGGTGTGGCTGCACGGCCACGGCAACGTGTTCCTGGCCGAGCTCGGCGCCGGCGAGCAGCTCGATGTCGAGGCCGGCGCCTGGCTCTGGAAGGATCCGGGTGTCCAGCTCGAGTCGATCACGACGGGCCTCAAGATGGGCGTGTTCGGCGGTGGCGGCAAGCTCACGTGGAACCGCTTCACGGGCCCTGGCCGACTCGCGTTGCAGACGATGTTCATCGCGCCGCTCGAGGGCGTCGAGTCGGGCTCGGGCGCTGCGCAGGCCGCGGGCGCCGTCGGCGTCGGCGCCCTGCTCGGCAAGATGCTCGAGTAGCGCGCCTAGCGGAACTCTGCGAGGCGGGACTCGATGAGGGCCCGCCTCGCTTCGAGCTCGGCCTCGAGTTCCGCGATCGTCTTGCGCCGCTCGCGCAGCAGGGCGAGCTGGCTGTCGACGTGTCCGCGCGCCTCGGTGAGGATCCGGACGCGCTCTGCGGGGGCCTCGCTCTCGTCGAACTCCCGGCGCAGGCCCGCCCGTGCGGTCTCGGCCGAGGCGAATCTCCTCAGTCCCTCGAGCGAGAGCCCGAGCAGCTCGCGCAGGCGTACGAGCGAGTCGAGCGTCTCGACGTCCCCCTCGTCGTACAGCCGGTGCGTGCCCTTCGCTGCCGCAGGCCGGGCAGGCAGGAGCCCGATCTCCTCGTAGTACCGGATCGTGCGCGGAGTCGTCCCGGTGCGCGCAGCGAGCTCGCCGATCTTCAGCGCCTTGGTGGTCACCGTCACGATGCCGCCTCCCTCACGTGTGTGGGACGCATCAGCGACACGACCGCGCCGATCAGCGACACCACTGCAAGCGTCCAGAGCGCCGTGTGCATGTTGTCGATGAACGGTGCGAGCTGCCGGGCATCGAGCCCGCTGGTGACGCCCGAGAAGATCGAGAAGAGGACGTTCTGCGGCACGGCCGAGGTGATCACCGCCATCACGAAGGAGATCGACAGCACGGCGCCCATGTTCTGCAGCATAGTTCGTGCGCCAGATGCCACTCCCCGGCGCTGTGCGGGCACGGCGGCCATCATCGCTGCCGTGTTCGGGCTCATGAACACACCCGAGCCGATGCCGGCGAGCGCCAGCCAGATCGCGCTCTGCCAGTACGGCGTCGACACTCCGAGCGTCGTCATCCCGGCGAGCGCCCCGGCCGAGATCACCATCCCGAGCGCGGCGAGCATGCGCGATCCGTGCCGATCGGCGATGCGACCGGCGATCGGGGACGCGACGACCATGCCGGCCGCCATCGGCGCCAGCTCGAGCCCCGCCGTGATCGGGTCCTGGCGCTGGGGGCCCTGGAAGTAGAAGACGAAGAGGAAGGTCAGCGCGAAACGGGCGAGCCCGTTGATGAAGGCTGCCGCCGCCGCAGCGGCGAACAGGCGGTTCTTGAAGATCGTGAGGTCGAGCATCGGAGCGCGCGACCTGGTCTCGATCAGGACCCACGCCGGCAGGAAGATCGCGGCGGCCACGAGGCCGCCGATCACCGCGGGATCGTCCCAGCCGGTGAGGCCGCCCTTCGACAGCGCGAACGTGAGGGTCGTCAATCCGACGATGCAGCAGACCGTGCCGGCGACATCGAGCCCTCGCTCGACATCCCGCCTGACGATGTCGCGCAACACGAGCGCCGCCCAGACGCAACCGAGCGCACCGAGCGGGACGTTGAACCAGAACACCCACGACCAGCCGATCGTGACCAGCGCGCCTCCGAGGACGGGGCCGATGACGAGACCGACCGCAGCGACCATCGTGTTCGTCCCCATCGCGAGGCCGAGCTCGTCGGCCGGAAACGCATCGGTGACGATCGCGCTCGCGTTGGCGAAGATCAGCGCGCCACCGACGCCCTGCAGGACCCGCCAGCCGATCAGCTCGCTGCCGCTCGACGCGAACCCGGCTCCGAGCGAGGCGAGCGAGAACACGACGAAGCCCACGACGTACGCGCGCTTGCGACCGAACATGTCGGACAGGCGGCCGGCAGGCAGCACGAGCACGGTCGACGCGATGATGTAGGCGATGATCACCCACACGAGCTGCAGCAGGCTCGAGTGGAGGGCCCGCTCGAGGTCGGGCAGGGCGATGATCAGGGTGCCCGAGTTGACGGTCGCCAGCAACATTCCGAAGCTCGTGCACGAGAGCGCCCACCACTTGTAGTTGGCATGCTCGGAGTGGACGCCGATCCGCGGACGCTGCCGCGGCTCGCTCGGAAGGGTGGTGGCCATGATCCGTATCTTACGTGAACGTAAGATACTAGGGGGTGACGAGCTCGGCGAGCGCCGACTCGAGTCCGCCCTCGCCCGTCTCGACCGTCTCGAGCCCCAGCCCGAGGCGCTTCGCGGCGTGTGCCGCACCTGCACGCAGCTCGTCGGTCGGGCGCTGGGCGAGCCAGACCACCCGCCGGTAGTGGCGGAAGTAGTCGTCGCGCAGCTCTGGGTATCGATCGAGACCGAGGCCGCGCCACACGAGTGCGTCGAAGCTCCGCACGAGGAAGTCGGTCAGGAGGTACGTGCCGGGCTCCTCGGCGAGGAGCTGCTGCGCGCGACGTCCCGCGAGCACGTCGTAGCAGTGCAGTCCCGGGAGCCGTGCGACGCCGTGGCGCTCGCAGACCTCGTCGATCGCGCCGCCGCTGCCGCAGTCCGCGTAGGCGACGGCGAGCCGATCGTGGCGGTCTGCGAGCTCGCCGAGCAGCGCGTCGACCGCGGGGGCGATCAGGGCCGGGCGGTTGTGCAGCGCGGGGGGAAGCGGGTGCACCTCGATGTCCCACGCACGTCGGCGTGCGATCGCCGCGATGTGCAACGTCAGTGCACCGCAGGCGACGACGCCCGTCGTCACTGCGGGAACCCGAGGAGGTCGACGAAGATGTCCTGGAAGTCCTCGCGGCCCGAGAGCTCGACGTACTCGACCTCCTCGAGCACCGCCAGCGCCTGCGCGCGCTCCTGGGCGGACAGCAGCACCATCTTCGCGCCCTCGCCCGCCACGTTGCCCGCGGCGACGATCCGCGCGACCGGCAGCTTCGGCACGAGCCCGATGCGCACCGCGCTGGCCGGAGAGAGATACGACCCGAAGCTCCCGGCCAGGAGCACCTGCGTGATGTCTGCGACCTCGACCCCGAGCTCGTCGACGAGCAGGTTCCAGCCCGTCGCGATCGCGGCCTTGGCGAACTGCAGCTCGCGGACATCGCGCTGCGACAGGAACACCGAGCGTTCGACGTCCCCCGGCTCGCCCTGCCAGGCGAGCACGAACACGCGCTCTTCCCCGCGCATCACGAGGCGGTCTGCGAGCGCCGGCGACAGCTCGCGTGCAGCCTCGTCGGTCAGGAAGCGCCCGGACGCGTCGAGCAGTCCCTCGCGCACGAGCTCGGCCACCGCGTCGACGAGGCCCGAGCCGCACAGTCCCTGTGCCTGCACCTCGCCGATCACTCCGAGCTTGAGCTCGCCCGCGTCGATCTTGACGGTCTCGATCGCCCCTTCGGCGGCTCGCATCCCGCACTTGATCTGCGCGGCCTCGAACGCCGGCCCGGCCGGCGCCGCCGTCGTCACGACGCGCTCCGCGCTGCCGAGCACGATCTCGCAGTTCGTGCCGACGTCGATGAACAGGCGCAGTCGCCGGTCGCGGGTCATGCCGGTGGCGAGGACGCCGGCCACGATGTCGCCGCCGACGTAGGCGCCGAGCGCCGGGAAGAGGTAGGCGGTCGCCCGGGGATGCAGCGCGAGGCCGAGATCGGATGCGCGCAGGGTCTCGAACGTCCGCGTGGCCATGATGAACGGCGCGACACCGAGCGGCTCGGGATCCATCCCGAGCACGAGCTGCGTCATCGTCGCGTTGCCCGCGAGCGCCACCTCGTAGACCGCGCGAGGATCGATGCCGCCCTTCTCGCAGACCTCGGCGGCCAGCTCCGCGAGCGTCTCCTGCGCGCGGTCACGGAGGCGGCCGAGTGCCTCGGGGTCGAGCATCGTCGCCGAGATCCGGGTGATCACGTCGGCACCGAACGGCTGTTGCTTGTTGAGCATCGAGGCGACCGCGACCGGCGTGCCGGTGCCGAGGTCGAGCAGCGTTGCGACCACGGTCGTCGTCCCGAGATCGAACGCCATGCCGTGGCGCGACTCGGTCGTGTCACCGGGCTCGACGTCGATCAGCTCGTCATCCGAGATCACGGCGGTCACCTGGAAGTTCGACGAGCGCAGCGTGGGGCCGAGGCCGCGCAGGACCTCGAGCGACGCGGTGAGCTCCAGGTCGTCGATCTCACGTAGCACGCGTTCGAGATCGCTCGCCTGATCCTCGAGCGTCGGCTCCTCGAGCTCGAGGTAGCGCTTCTGGAGCGACGGTCGCAGGATCACCTGGCGGCCGACACCGACCGTCGCCGCCTTCGGGCGCGTGACGAGCGGCGGTACCTCGACCTCGAGGCTGGTCGTCGCGACTGCGCGGCAGGCGAGGCGCCAGCCGTCGCGGAGCTCGTCCGTGGTGAACGCGCGCACGTCGAGGCTCGAGACGGGTGTGTCGCCGTCGACGATGCGCACGCGGCACTTCTTGCACGTCCCGTGGCCGCCGCAGGTCGAGTCGATCGCCACGCCGTTCCAGCTCGCGGCGTCGAACAGGTTCACCCCGGGCGGGACCCGCGTCTCGACGCCGGACGGCTCGAAGCGCAGGATGACCCGGCCCCTGCCGTCGTGGCCGGCGGCCTCGTCGAGCTTGCTGTCGTCCGTGACGGACATCTCCTTATACGGCCGCAGCGGAGCGGAACTGCGCAATCCAGTTGGCGCCCCACGGGTCGTTGCCCAGCAGCAGGTCACTGGCGTGGGCCGCGATCACGCACTCGGGGGCGAGGGCGTTCATGATCGCGCTGGTCAGGCCCGCCGCGTTCGCCATCGGCAGGAACGCCGCGTTCAGCGTGTGGCGGTTCGGAAGTCCGAAGCTGATGTTCGATGCGCCGAGGCACATGTTCAGGCCGAGCTCGTCGCGGATCGCGCGGATCGTGTCGATCGTCGTCGTCACGGCCTGGGGATCGGCGCCGACGGTCATCGCGAGCGGATCGATCACGATGTCCTCGAGCGCGATGCCGTACTCCTCCACCGCCACCCGCGCGATCTTCCGCGTGATCTCGAGGCGCTCCTCGACCGTCATCGGAATGCCCGTCTCGTCGTTCGCGAGGGCGATCACGGCCGCGCCGTGGCGCTTGACGAGCGGGAGGATCGCCTCGAGGCGCTCGTCCTCGCCGGTCACCGAGTTGACGAGGGCCTTGCCCTCGTAGGCCTCGAGGCCCGCTTCGAGTGCCTCGATGATCGACGAGTCGATGCAGATCGGCAGGTCGGTGTGCTCCTGCACGAGCCGGATGGCCCGCGACAGCAGGTCGGGCTCGTCCGTCAGCGGGACGCCCATGTTGACGTCGAGCACGTGTGCACCTGCGGCCACCTGCGCCTCGACGTCGATGACGATCTGCGACAGGTCGCCCTCGCGGAGCGCGGCGGCGAACGCCTTGCGACCGGTCGGGTTGATGCGCTCGCCGATGATGCAGAACGGTTGATCGTGGCCGATCGTGACGGTCTTCGTGGCGGACGAGAGGGTCGTGTGCAAGGGGGTTTCCTTAGCGTTGGGCGTGCGCGCGACGGGCGTGTGCGGCGAGCTCCGACATCGCCTCGGGGCTCGCGCCGAGCGGCATCAGGTGGAGGCCGGCGACGCCGGGGAGGGCGAGCAGGCGCTCGGCCAGCTCGCATGCGAACGCGAGTCCGTCGCCCTGCTCGGCGCGCTCGGCCACGCCGTCGGCGACGAGCGCGCCGAAGCCCGCCATCCGCTCGACCATGGCCGCGGAGCGCGGGATCACGACACCGGGCAGGATCGCGACCCGGTCGCACAGGCCGGCGTCGCGGAACGGCTCGAGCCAGGCTGCGAAGGCGTCGGCGTCGAGCACGATCTGCGTCTGGACGAACGCGGCTCCCGCGTCGATCTTGCTCTCAAGGTTCTCGAGCGTCGTGCGTCCCGGCGTCGCGGCGGCGCCGATGAGAAACGAGGCCGGAACGTCGAGCTCGAGTCCGTCTGGCGTGCGGCCCTCCGCGAGGTCTGCGAGTAGTGCGACGAGGCCGGCAGAGTCGACGTCGCGCACCTCGGATGCCTCGATCCCCTGCGGCACGGGATCGCCGAACAGCGGCAGCACCGCCTCGACGCCCAGGGCGGCCGCTCCGATCGCATCGGCCGCGAGCGCGAGGCGGTTGCGGTCGCGCGTCGTCATCTGCAGGATCGGCCGGCCGCCTGCCCGCAGCACGAGCGCCGCCGCTGCGAGGGCCGACATGCGGGTGCGCGCCTGCGGCAGGTCGGTGATGTTCAGGGCATCGGCGAAGCCGAGCGTCGCGACCTGCCCGAGCACGGCGTCCGCGTCGGCACCGCGTGGCGGGACGAGCTCGGAGGTGATCACCGGTCGTCCGCTCCGGAGGCGCTCGCGCAGCGACAACGGGCTCACGAGGGCGATGCCTCCTCGAGTCGTGTCCGCACTGCGCTGCCCGCGCCGAGGCCAAGGTCGTCGCAGAGCCGCGCGATCGCGTTGTCTCGCCGGAAGCTGGTCAGGTGGAGCCCGGCGACGCCGTCGATTGCGAGCGCGTGGCGTGCCTGCTCGAGCGCGAGCTGGTAGGTCTCCTCGCCGGGATCGGAGGCCCGCGCGATCCGTTCGATCGTGGCTGCCGGGACCGAGATGCCGGGAACGCGCTCGTCCATGAAGCGCAGGGCACGGTCGCCGCCGACGAGGCAGATGGTCGGCAACAGCGCGCAGCGATCGGTCACGCCGAGCACGCGGGCGCCGGCCACGAACGCCTCGAGCTGTTCCGGCCGGTAGGAGATCTGCAGCTGGAGGAAGCGCGCGCCGGCGGCGACCTTCTTGGCCGCCCGCTCGGGCCGGTGGGCGAGCGGTGGCGCACCGGGGTTCTCGACGGCACCGAGAAAGAGGTCGGGTGGCGGATCGAGCGGCCGCCCCGCGAGTGTCGCGCCGGAGCGCAGACCCTCGGCGATCGCGACGAGCTGGGGGCCGTCGCAGTCGAACACGCGGCGGGCCTCGGGCTCGTCGCCGGCGGTCACGTCGTCGCCCGTCAGACAGGCGATGTTCACGACGCCGTGCAGCGACGCTCCGAGAATGTCCGCCTGCAGCGCCAGGCGGTTCTTGTCGCGGCACACGACCTGCAGCACCGGCTCGACGTCCAGTCGCGTCAGCGCGATTGCGATCGCGACGTTCGATGCGTGCGCGTGCGCTGCGGTGTTATCTGTCGCGTTGACCGCATCGACGTAGCTCGCGAGCGGGGCGACGCGGCGCCGCACCTCGTCGAGGCCGCCGACGTCGATCGTCGGCAGCTCGGCGGTGATGATCGGCCGGGAGCGCTCCTGGCACAGCTCGCGGAGCCGCGAGCTCATGCGTGCTCACCTGGGCTCCAGCCGCGGGGCACCTGCCGGTCGCGCCCGGTGGCGAGGTTCTGCCACGACGAGCTGCCCTGCAGCCGGTTGTCGACCGGCGGGCGGAGGTGGTTCAGGCCCTCGCGCCAGGCCGTGGGCAGCAGCGGCAGGTGTCCGGCGCGGTCGTACGCCTTGACCCACACACAGCGCATCTCGGGCTTCACCTCGCAGTGCCCGTCCTCGCGAACGCCGCCGCACGGTCCGTTGCGCAATGTCTTCGGACACGTCATCGGGCACGTCATGCCGGTCGAGTGCAGGACGCACTGCCCGCACATCTGGCACCCGAAGACGGGCCCCTTGACCGCGTGCTCGGCGAGCGAGAGGAGCTTCACGGAGCTCAGGCCGGCGCCATCGCGCGTCGTTCCTTGATCAGGGACTTCGCGAGCTTGACGGCGGCAGAGGCGTCGGCCGCATAGCCGTCGGCGCCGACGGCGTCGGCGTACTCCTGCGTGACAGGTGCGCCACCGACCATCACGATCACGCTCTGCCGCATGCCGGCCTTCTCGAGCGCGTTGATGTTGGCCTTGAACATCGGCATCGTGGTCGTCAGGAACGCCGAGAACCCGACGATGTCGGGCTTGTGCTCCTCGATCGCCGCGATGAACTTCTCGGGCGGAACCTGCACGCCGAGGTCGATGACCTCGAAGCCGGCACCCTCCAGCATGATGTTGACGAGGTTCTTGCCGATGTCGTGCACGTCGCCCTTGACGGTGCCCATGACGAACTTGCCGACGGTCTCGGCGCCGGTCTCGGCGAGCAGCGGGCGCAGCAGGTCGAGCGCGCCCGACATGGCCTTGCCGGCGATCAGCATCTCGGGGACGAAGAAGTCGCCCCGCTCGAAGCGCGCGCCCACCTCCTCGAGCGAGGGGATCAATGCCTCGAACAGCATCCGCTCCGGGGTGAGGCCGGTCGCAAGACCTTCGTTGGTCAGATCGAGCACCGCGGGCGCGTTTCCGACCAGCGTCTGGTCGTACAGGCCCTGGAGAATCTCGTCGTGGTTCATGCCGCTCCTTCCTCGCGCTGTCGGTACCCGAGACGCGCCGAGAGCGCGTCTGCCTCTACGACCAGCAGGGTGCCAAGCCGATCGAGGTTGCGTTGCTGCAGTCTGATGGAGGGCCCCGAGATGGCGAGCGCCGCGATCACGTGCCCCGAGCGCTCGCGCACGCCGGCGGCGACCGCGAGCAGGCCCGGCTCGAGCTCCTCGACGCTCGTCGCGTAGCCGCGCTGGCGCACGAGGGCGAGCTCGCGCTGCAGGGCCTCGCCGTCGACGATCGTGGCCGGAGTGGCCGCCTCGAGGGTGGCGGGAACGGGCGCGGCGCCCGTGGCGAGGAAGACCTTGCCGAGCGCGGAGGCCTGCAGCACGAGCTGCCTGCCCACCCAGTTCGTCGTTCCGAGGATGTAGCCGCTGTCGACCTGGGCGACGGTCTCGACGCCCGCGCCACTCGGGACTGCGAGGTTGACGGTCTCGCCGCTCTCCTCTGCCAGCCGGTCGAGCGTGGGGCGGGCGAGCGTCACGAGATCGAGGTTCCCTGCGCCGCGCCGCGCGTACTGGACGAGCACCGAGCCCGGGCGGAGGGCGCCGCTCTGCGGGTCGCGCTGGACGAGCTCGTGGCGCTCGAGCGCGCGCAGAAGGCGCGAGGCGGTGCTCTTGGGAAGCCGTGTGTTGTCGGCGAGCTCGCCGGTCGACCACGCCTGGTCGCTCTCGATCAGGCGCACGAGCAGCTCGGCGGCGCGGTCGATGGCCTGGGTGCCTGTATGGGTCGCCACTACGGTCTCAGTCTCATGTGGTGAGCCGCATGTCCCATAACATGAGTGTAGGCTAGCGTTTCTTCCCGGTCAAGACTCGTCCGGGGTGTATGAGCCGAGGAGCGACAGGGCATGTTCGTCAACCGGATGCCGCGCTACGAGATCCTCTCCGAGGACGCGATGGCGACACTCGATCGCGGCTGGCGCCGCATCATCAGCGAGCTCGGCGTGGAGTTCGACCACGATGGTGCGCTCGAGATCTTCCGCCAGCACGGGCAGACCGTCGAGGGGCAGAACGTCAAGCTCGATCCCGACTTCGTGCTCGAGCAGATCGCCAAGGCGCCGCGTGAGTTCGACGTGCAGGCGCGCAACCCGGCGAACTCGGTGCACATGGGCGGCGATCACATGGTGTTCTCGTGCGTCTACGGCCCGCCGTTCGTGCTCGAGGGCATGACGCGTCGCAACGCGACGATGGAGGACTTCCGGAACTTCACGAAGCTCGCCCAGTCGTTCGGCGAGCTCGACTCGGCCGGCGGCGTGATCTGCGAGCCCGACGACACTCCGCTCGACTCGCGGCACCTCGACATGATCTACGCGCTGCAGACGCTGACCGACAAGATCTACATGGGCAACGTCGTGTCCGGCCCGAACGCCGCTGACACGATCCGCATGACCGAGATCCTGTTCGGCAGCCGCGAGTCGATCGAGCGTACGCCCGCGATGATCTCGCTCGTCAACTGCAACTCGCCGCTCCGCTGGGACGGCCGCATGCTCGACTCGCTGTTCGAGTACGCGAATGCCAACCAGGCGCTGCTGCTGACGCCGTTCCTGTTGATGGGCGCGATGTCGCCCGTCTCGATCCCTGCGACGCTGGCCCAGCAGATCGCGGAGGCCCTCGCGGGGATCGCCCTCGTGCAGCTGATCCGGCCCGGCTGTCCCGTGATCTTCGGCTCGTTCCTCTCGAACATCGACATGCAGTCGGGCTCGCCCCAGTTCGGCACCCCGGAGTCGGCGATCGGGCTCTTCTGCACGGGCCAGATCGCGCGCCGGTTCGGCCTGCCGTTCCGCTCCGGCGGCGGCCTGACCTCGAGCCAGACGCCCGACGCCCAGTCGGCGTACGAGGCGCTGATGGTGATGCTGCCGACGTTCCTGGCGGGCACGAACTGGGTGATGCACTCCGCGGGCTGGCTCGAGGGCGGCCTCGTGAGCTGCTACGAGAAGTTCATCATCGACATCGAGATCCTGCGGATGCTGCTGGTCGAGTTCACGCCGCTCGAGTTCGACGAGGCGTCGCTCGCGTTCGATGCGCACCAGGAGGTCGGCCACGGCGGTCACTTCCTCGGCTGCCAGCACACGATGGAGCGGTTCCGGACATGCTTCTACCGCCCACTGCTCTCGTCGTCGCAGAACTTCGACGCCTGGAAGAAGAAGGGCAGCAAGGACGCGGCCGCGCGCGCGAGCGACATCTGGAGGGCGCAGCTCGAGAGCTACGAGCAGCCCCCGCTCGACGATGCGATCCGCGAGGAGCTCGAGGAGTACGTCGTGCGCCGCCGCCGGGAGCTCGGGGACTAATCTCTCGGGATGATCGAGATTGCACCGAACGTCTGGAGCTGGACCCGGCGCCATCGCCTGTGGCATCCCGGCGCCTTCGGCGCGAAGGTCACCTCGTACTGGATGCGCGACGACGTGGGGCTCGTGATCGTCGATCCGCTGCTCGACGACAAGACCGACCCCGTGCTGCACGCGCTCGAGGCGAACGCGTTCGGGACGGTGCGCATCCTGATCACGATCCCCTACCACGTGCGCAGCGCCGAGCTCGTCTGGGAGCACCTCGGAAAGCAGCACGACACGGCGATCTTCGGCCACGCCCGCTGTGCGAGCCGGCTCGAGAACGCCGCGGGTCTCGTCCCGCTGAAGGGCGGCGAGACCCTCGCAGGAGATGTGCGGGCGTACCCGATCGGCAGCCCGCGGCGCACCGAGCTCCCGTTCGAGATCCCGTCGCACCGCGCGCTGGTGTGGGGTGACGCGGTCGTCGAGACGGGCAAGGGCGCACTGCGCGTATGGGACGATCCGCTCGATACGCCGAAGCGGAAGGCGTGGTGGGACGAGCGATACCTGCCGACGTTGCGGCCGCTCGCGAAGCTCGACATCGAGCGCGTGCTCGTGACGCACGGACAGCCCGTACTCAAGGGCGGGGCGAAGGCGCTGGCCCGGGCGTTCGATCAGCCGCCGTGGCAGAGGTGAGCGGCGACCCGGCGCCCGTCGAGCTCTTCTACCGCGCGCTCACCCACCACAACCGCGGTCGCTGCCTCGTGACCGTTCATCCGTCGGCGGACGGCCCGTGGGTCTGTGTCGCAGCCGACTGCGACGGACACCTCGGCCCCCCCGTGCGCACCGCGGTGCGGGCCGTCGCCGCGGTGATCCATCGCGAGCTCGTGCCCGAGCGCGTCGACTGGCAGCTCGTGCTCGTCGGACGCGACGGAGGTCTGGAGCGCGTCGAGTGGGGCGAGGCGTTCGGAGGGTGGTTCGCGCGCCCGCGCTTCGTGCCCCTCGTCTCGCCCGTGATCCCATGAAGATCGCGCGGGTCGACGTCTACGGCTACGACCTCAGCTACGTGTACGGCAGCTACACGATGTCCGGCGGCCGGGTCATCGATGTGCTGCCGTCGACGGTCGTGCGGGTGACGACGTCCGACGGCATCGAGGGCTTCGGAGAGGTCTGCCCGCTCGGGCCCGCGTACCTGCCATCGCACGGCGAGGGCGCTCGGGCGGCACTGCGCGAGCTCGCACCCGCGGTCGTCGGACGGGATGCCGGCAACCTCGCCGCCGTCAACGAGGCGATGGATCGCGCCCTGATGGGCCACGCCTACGCGAAGAGCGCGATCGACACGGCCTGCTGGGACGTGCTCGGGAGGTTCGCGGGCCTGCCCGTCTGCGAGCTGCTCGGCGGTCGCCTGACAGATGACTTCCCGCTCTACTTCGCGGTGCCGCTCGGATCGGTGGACGCGATGACCGAGTACGTCGCCGCACGTCGGTCGGAGGGCATCCACGCGTTCCAGCTGAAGATCGGGGCCGATCCGTACGAGGACGCCGCTCGCACCCGCAGCGTGGTCGAGTCCACCGGGCCCGAGGATACGGTCGTGGCCGATGCCAACGGCGGGTGGCGGCTGCAGGATGCCGTCGTCGTCGCTCGCGCGATCGACGATCTCGAGCGGGTCTTCTTCGAGCAGCCGTGCCCGACGCTCGAGGAGTGCTTGATCGTCAGGCAGCGCACGACGCTGCCGATGGTCCTCGACGAGTGCATCTACGACGTCCAGTCGCTGCTCCGCGCCTACGAGGCGAAGGCGATGGAGGCGTTCAACCTCAAGATCTCGAAGGTCGGCGGCCTCACGAAGGCGAAGCTGATGCGCGACCTCGCCGTCCAGCTGGGGCTTCGCCTGACGATCGAGGACACCTGGGGCGGCGACATCGTCACGACCGCCGTCTCGCACCTCGCGGCGAGCACGCCGGCGGACTCGCTCTTCACCGTCTCGTTCATGAACGACTGGACGAACGAGCACATCGCCGGGCACCAGCCGCACTCGCAGAACGGCTTCGGCTCGGCGCCGACGACACCGGGCCTGGGCGTCGACGTCGACCTCGCGGCGCTCGGGGCCCCGCTCTTCTCGGCGGCGAGCTGAGCATGGCGGTACGCGTGCTGGCGTTGCTGGGAGCGATCCTGGCGTGTGCCGCACCCGCATTCGCGGCGCCGCCCTTCAGTGCCTCCGTGCGCCCGATCCCCCCATCCGTCCGCGCCACGATGACCCCGACGAGCTGGCGGCCGGGCTGCCCGGTCACGCTCGACGACCTGCGGCTCGTCTCGCTGACGTATGTCGGCTTCGATGGTTCCGCACATCGCGGGACGCTCGTGGTGAACCGCGATGCGACGAGCGCGATCGTCGGTGCGTTCCGGCGGCTGTACGCCGCGCGCTTCCCGATCCGGCGGATGGTGCCGGTCGACGCGTACGGGGGCAGCGACTTCCGCTCGATCGAGGCCGACAACACGTCGAGCTTCAACTGCCGGCCCGCGACGGGATCGACGCACTGGTCGAACCACGCGTACGGCCGCGCGATCGACGTCAACCCGATCGAGAACCCGTACATCTCGGGCGGCAAGACATCGCATCCCGCGAGCGTCCCCTACCTCAACCGCAGCCGCGTGCGCCCAGGGATGGCGGTCGCCGGCGGCGTCCTGGTGCGCGCGTTCGCGGCGGTCGGCTGGGGCTGGGGCGGAAGCTGGAGCGGCAGCACGCAGGACACCCAGCACTTCTCGTACAACGGCCGCTAGGGCCGCACGGCGCGGTAGCGCAGGTGCGTCACGCCGGGAGCCTCGACTGCCCGCGTGCATTCGAGGCTCACGCCGGCGCCGTCGAGGTTGTCGAACAGCCGCGCGCCACCACCCAGCAGCACGGGTACCAGGTTGATCTGCAGCTCGTCGATCAGCCCGGCCTTCAGGTACTGCTGGACGATGCTCGCGCCGCCTCCCAGAGAGACGTCCTTGCCGCCCGCGGCCTCCCGCGCCTGCGCGAGCGCGGACTCGATGCCATCCGTGACGAAGATGAACGTCGTGCCGCCCTCCATCGTGACGGGCTCGCGCGGGTGGTGGGTGACGATGAAGACGGGCGTGTGGAACGGCGGGTTGTCGCCCCACCAGCCATCCCAGGGCTGGTCGGTCCACGCGCCGTGGCCGCCGAACATGTTCCGGCCCATCACGGTCGCTCCGATGTTCTGGAGCGTCTCCTCGACGACCGCGGTCGAGGCGTTGACCTCGCCGCCCTCCATGCCGTGAGGGTTGCGCCATGCCGCCAGGCCGAAGGCCCACTCGTGCAGCTGCATCCCGCCCTTGCCGAGGGGGTTCTCGACGCTCTGATCGGGGCCGGCGACGAAGCCGTCCAGGGACATCGCGATGTTCACTCTCAGCCGTGCCATTGGGGCCTCCCTCGTGGGTATCACACCATCAGACCGGCCAGCGCGGCCGAACTCATCGCGTGGCACCCTTCCACCATGACCGATCTCGGCCACGCTGCGCTGGGTGCCTGGAGCGGCGGTCGCTTCCTGCACTACGGCGTGACGCTCGACGACGACCGCCTCGTCCCGCTGCTGCGCCCGGACGATCGGATCCGCACCGTCGTGACGGCCGATGTCTACGGCGAGGGAGAGGCCGATCGGCTCGTCGGGCGGGCGATCGCCGGCCTCGATCGTGCGGCCTTCCGTCTCGTCGGTGCCGTCGGCCACGACTTCGTCGACGGAGAGCGGGACGGCCCTCGCGGCTACCCGCGCTTCACCGATCCCCGGTTGCGAGGCGCTGGAGCCTACGGCTCGTACCTGCGCCGCGCCGCCGAGGCGAGCCTCGAGCGCTGCGGTGTCGAGCGCTTCGATCTCCTCCTCCTGCACAACCCGGACCGCATCGGCTACACGTCGCCCGAGGTCTGGGACGCGATGGCCGCGCTGCGGGACGAGGGTCTCGCCGACTCGATCGGCGTGGCTCCGGGCCCCGCGAACGGCTTCACGCTCGACGTCATCGCCTGCCTCGAGCGCTTCGGGCCGCTGATCGACTGGTCGATGCTGATCCTGAACCCGTTCGAGCCCTGGCCCGCCCGGCTTGCCCTGCCCGCCTGCGTCGAGCACGACGTGCGGGTGCTGGCCCGGGTCGTCGACTACGGCGGCCTGTTCCACGACGCGCTGTTCGACGAGTCGGTGCTCGTGCGTCCGGACCATCGTCTGTTCCGTCCCGCAGGCTGGGTCGCCGCCGGGCGCGAGCGGCTCGACCTCGTACGCCCGATCGCCGACCGCCACGGGCTCACGCTGCTGCAGCTCGCGTGCCAGTGGACGCTCGCCCAACCTGCGGTCGCCTGCGTCGTGCCGACGTTGATCCAGGAGCCGGGCCCCGACGCGAAGCCCGTCGAGCTCGAGCGGGAGGAGCTGGCCTCGCTGCCCGCCCAGGCGCTGACCGACGACGAGCTCGCCGAGATCGAGCGAGTCGGCGACAACACCGGGAGCATGGTGCTGAAGGGCGGCTCGCCCGCCCACGAGGGCGACGAACGGGCCGACGCGTGGCCGCTCGACGACGCCCTGCGCGAGACCGCCGGGCGTTTCGGGATCGTGCCGGAGCGCGATCTCGTGAAGGTTTAGTCGACACGCCCACGGTGAACGTACCTCGAGCAACTCGAATCGAGGAGTTCCCATGCCAGACACGCTGAAGGGCAAGAAGGTCGCCATCCTGGCCACCGATGGCGTCGAGCAGGTCGAGTTCACGAAGCCGCGCGACGCGCTGCTCGCGGCAGGTGCAATCGTCGACACGCTGTCGATCAAGAGCGGCTCGATCCAGGGCTTCAACCACCTGGACAAGGGCGACACGTTCCCCGTCGACCTCGAGGTCTCCGACGCGCGCGCGGACGACTACGACGCGCTGGTGCTGCCGGGCGGCGTTGCGAACCCCGACGCGCTGCGCATGGACGCCCATGCGGTGACCTTCGTGCGCAGCTTCTTCGATCAGCGCAAGCCTGTCGCGGCGATCTGCCACGCGCCGTGGCTGCTGATCGAGGCCGAGGCGGTGCGGGGTCGCACCGTCACGTCCTGGCCGTCGCTCCGCACGGACATGCGGAACGCAGGCGGCGACTGGGTCGACCGGGAGGTCGTGGTCGACGACGGGCTCGTGACGAGCCGCAAGCCCGACGATCTGGCGGCGTTCTGCGCCGCGGCAGTCGAGGAGATCGCCGAGAGGGCGCCCGTCACCCAGCACGCGTAGCGCTTCCGTTCGTGGCGGCCGGAATCGTCCGGCCGCCACGAACGCGGCCGTATGCTTCGGGCGAAAGCACCGTTCAAGCGATTTCACCTCGACGAGGAGGCTGGCAGTGGCCACCACCGTCCCCCTGGACTACCAGATGCTGATCGACGGAGAGCTCGTCGATAGCGATGGCGGTCGGTTCGCCGTGACGAATCCCGCGAACGGCGAGGAGATCGCGACGGTTCCCAACGCGACGGTCGACGACGTCACGCGGGCGATTGACAGCGCGGATCGCGCCCTCGTCGGTTGGCGCCAGACCCCGGCGGGCGAGCGCGCGCGGATTCTGCGTGCTGCAGCGGCCGGAATCCGTGCGGAGGCCGCGCACATCGGCGGCGTCATGACAGACGAGCAGGGCAAGCCGCTTGCCGAGGCAAAGGGCGAGGTCGAGTACGCCGCCGCCTTTCTCGACTGGTTCGCCGGCGAGGCCGAGCGCATCTACGGACAGACGCTGCCGCCGCTCACCGCCGACAAGCGCATCCTCGTGCTGAAGCAGCCCGTCGGAGTGACCGCGGCGATCACGCCCTGGAACTTCCCCGCCGCGATGATGACCCGGAAGCTCGGCCCGGCGCTCGCCGCCGGCTGCACGAGCATCGTCAAGCCTGCCAGCGCGACGCCGCTGACAGCGATCGAGATCGTGCGGATCATGCACGAGGCCGGTGTGCCCGCGGGCGTCGTGAACCTGATCACGTCGCGGCGCACCGCCGACGTCGCGGACACGCTGTTTCACGACGCGCGCGTTCGCAAGATCAGCTTCACGGGCAGCACCGAGGTCGGGAAGGACCTGATCCGCGCCTCGGCCGATCAGGTCAAGCGCCTCTCGCTCGAGCTGGGCGGCCACGCCCCGTTCATCGTGTTCGACGACGCGGATCTCGAAGCGGCCCTCGACGGCACGATCGCCTCCAAGTTCCGGAATGCCGGACAGACCTGCATCTGCGCCAACCGCATCTACGTGCAGCGCAGCATCCACAAGGCGTTCATCGACGGCCTCGCCCGCCGGGTTGCGGCGCTCTCCGTCGGGAACGGCCGCGGCGAGGGCGTGCAGATCGGTCCGCTGATCGACGACCGCGCGGTCGACAAGGCCGACCAGCACGTGCGCGATGCGCTCGCGAAGGGCGCGACCCTAGTCGAGGGCGGCAGCGCGCTGAACGACGGCGAGTTCGCGAACGGCAACTTCTACAAGCCGACCCTGCTCGATGGCGTGACCCCGGACATGCAGATCTTCTCGGAGGAGACGTTCGGCCCGGTCGCCGGCGTGACCGTGTTCGACACGGAGGAGGAGGTCGTCCGCTCGGCCAACGACACCGTGTACGGCCTGTCGGCGTACTTCTACACGCGCGACTACGCCAGGCTCCTCCGCGTTGCCGAGGGGCTCGAGTACGGCATCGTCGGCGCGAACGACGCGCTTCCGTCGAACGCCAAGGCGCCGTTCGGAGGCATGAAGGAGTCGGGCTACGGGCGCGAAGGCGGCCCGCAGGGCATCGACGAGTACCTGGAGATCAAGTACGTCAGCATCGGTGGCGTCGGGCTGCCGCACTGATGCGACGACAGTGGCTGGTCGCAGTCGTCCCGCTGGCGTTGCTCGCAGGCATCGCCAGCGGGTGCGGCTCCTCCCACAAGGCCTCGACGACCGCCTCTACCAGTACCTCGACGAGCTCCGGTCTCGCGGCTCCGCTCGCACCGGAGAAGCCGGGGCCGGCTCCCGGCTTCACGCTCGACAACCAGTTCGGCAAGCCGATCTCGCTCTCCCAGTACCGCGGCAAGGCCGTGTTGCTGACGTTCCTGTACGTCCACTGCCCCGACGTGTGTCCGCTGATCACGGCGGCGCTCCGCACGACGACCGACAAGCTCGGCGCCGACGCGAAGGACGTGCAGGTCATCGCGATCTCCGTCGACCCCGTCGGTGACACGCCGAAGGCAGTTCGCTCGTATCTCAGCGTTCGCGGTGTGCTGCACCGCTTCCAGTATCTGGTCGGAACGCGCAAGCAGCTCGCCCCCGTCTGGGCGAAGTACCACATCGTGGCGGAGCCCGACCCCAAGCTCAAGCGCCTGGTCGGCCATACGGGCATCGTGATCGGGATCGACGCGGGTGGGCTCGTGCGTGCCTACTACCCCTCCACGCCGCTGAAGCCGGCGTGGATGGTGCACGACGTGCCGCTGCTCGCGAAGTCATCGTAGGACCTCGAGCGTGACGAGCGCAGCGGCGAGCCCGACGGGTGCCGTCAGCACGCCGATCGACAGATAGCGGAGCGGGCTGACGTCGGCCGATTGCTCGCGGGCGACCGCGAGCCACAGAAGCGTTGCCAGCGACCCGGCGAGCGTGAGGTTGGGCCCGGCGTCGACGCCTGCGAGCAGGGCGTATGCGCGGTGATGATCGCCCGTCGCGAGGGGCAGCGAGATCACCGTCGCCGGGAGGTTGTTGATGAGGTTCGACAGCCCGGCCCCGACGATGCCGACGCCGGCCGCCGATGCGGGGCGGTGACGGGCGATGAAGCTGCGCAGTCCGTGGCGCTCGACCGCGTCCACCATGACGAAGACGCCGAGCGCGAACACGAGCAGGCGCGGGCCCGTCGAGCGGAGGGCCTTCGCGGGTGACCACTCGCGGAGCGCGACGAGCACGATCGCCGCCCCTGCGCCCGCGAGGAACGCCACGAGTCCGAGGTCGTCCGGCGCGACGACGAATCCGACGAGCGCCAGGGAGGTCGCCAGGGCGCTCGTGAGCGCGATCCGCCGGTTCTCGATGCCGGACGGTGCCTCGCTCACGTCAAGCGTGCCCGAGAGCTCGCGCCGAAAGCGCAGCGCCAGGACGAGTGAGACGGCGACCGAGGCGGCGAGCGCTGCGGGCACCATCGTGCGGGCGAAATCGACGAAATCGAGCCCGAACCGGTCGGCGACGATCACGTTCGTCGGGTTCGAGATGGGCAGCGCCATCGAGGCCGTGTTCGCGACCGCGATGCATGCGAACAGCAGCGGTTCCACCTTCGCCCCGGCGCGACTCGCTGCGATCAGCACCACGGGAGTCAACGCGACCGCGGCCGCGTCGAGCGAGAACAGCACGGAGCCGACGAACGACACCGCGCAGACCCCGATGAACAGGCGCCGCGGAGACGCGTGCGACCCCTGTACGGCCAGCCGCGCGCCCTCGGAGAACCAGCCCGCGTCGTCTGCCGCGGCCGCGAGCACGAGGACGCCGGCGAGGAAGGCGAGCACGCTCAGGTTCGACCAGAACACGTGCCAGGCAGCAGCCAGGGGCTCGCTGCCCACCGCGACCATCGCAAGTGCGCCGACCGCCGCGAACAGGGACTCGTGCAGGTTGCGGGGACGGATCAACACGGCCGCGAGCGCGGCGATCAGGATGAACGCCGAGAGCGCGGCCATGCTGCAGTGTTCCCGGTATAACTGCACGCCGATGGCGGCGAAGCGGCACGATGTCCTGATCGTCGGTGGCGGCGTGTCGGGCGTTGCGGCGGCCGTCGCCCTGGTTGGACGCGGCGTGGACGTCGCACTGGTGGAGGCGCGGCCCCGTCTCGGAGGCCGCATCGCGACGGACGACGTCGCGGGCCTCTCGGTCGAGACGGGGGGCGAGTTCCTCGACGCGGGCGACTCGGCCATCGCCCGTCTGCTCGTCGAGCTGGGGGTCGAACGGGAGCCGGGCGTCCATGTCAAGCAAGTCGACCGCGGTACCGTTGTGATCCGTTCCAGCCACGATCGACCACCGGAGCGGGCGCTCGAGCTCGTCGCGGCGCTCGACGACGAGATCGAGTCGATCGCGGCAGCGGTGGATCCTGACGCCCCGTGGGAGTCGGAGCACGCGGGCGCCCTCGATGCGACGAGTCTCGCCGGGTGGGTTGCGCAGCGCGGCGGCGATGCCTACGCGCTCGCGCTGGTCGACGCGGTGCATGCCATCGGCGGCTCCACGGTGGCGGCCGCCGAGATGTCGCTGCTCGCGATGGCGGCCAAGCAGGCCCGCCGCGGCCCGCGGGACGGGCGCCTGACGCTACGGATCGCCGGCGGCGCCGCCGCGTTCACGATCGCCGCGGCCGAGCGGTTGCGCGGTCGGCTCTTTCTCGGCTCACCGGTCGTCGGTCTCCTCCGCGAGCGCGATCGCGTCGAGCTCGAGCTGCGCGATGGGCGCCGGCACATGGCGCGCGTCGCGATCGTCGCGGTCCCGCTCGGCCCCGCGCGGGCGCTGGCGATCTCGCCTGTCCCGCAGCCGGCGCGGCTCGCGGCGCTTGCGGAGCTGCGAACCGGTCACGTCGTGAAGGCCCACATCGCGTTCGCGACGCCGTGGTGGCGCGGGGCCGAGCGGCCCTTCGTCCCGGCGATCACCGATAGCGCGTGCGGGTCGGTGTACGAGGGGCCGTCCGGACATCCCGGAGCGACGCTGGCGTGCTTCATCGGTGCGGCGCCCGCCCGGGTCCTGCTTCGACTGCGCGGTGCGGCGCGGGCCGCGGCCGTGCTCAAGGCACTCGCCTTTCTCGCGGGCGGCGACTTCCCCGAGCCGCCGATCGGCGTGCGCCTCGACGCCTGGAACGAGCAACCCGAGACAGCAGGCTCGTACCTCGTGTACCGCGTGGGCGAGCTGACGCGCCATCGAGACGCGCTCCGGCAGTCCGAAGGCCGGGTCGTGTACGCCGGGGCCGAGGCGTCGAGCTCGCCGAGCTTCATCGCGGGCGCCGCCGAGGCGGGCTACAACGCCGCCGTTCTCGCGGGCGACCTGCTGTGAGGCAGATGAGCCCCGCGGCCGAGGTACAGCGCCGCCTCTGGGGCACGGATCCCAGGGCGTGGGCCGATCTCGCCGAGAGCCACAACCGACCCCTCTTCGAGGCGCTCCTCGAAGCCACCGGTGTCGGGCCGGATACGCGCCTGCTCGACGTCGGGTGCGGCACGGGGCTGACCCTCGTCCTCGCCGAGGAGCGCGGCGCGCTGGTGAGCGGCGTCGACGTCACGCCGGGCCTCCTCGCGATCGCACGCGAGCGGCTGCCCGCTGCCGACCTGCACGAGGCGGAGATGGAGCGGCTGCCGTTTCCCGATCGGGTCTTCGACGTCGTCCTGGGCGTCAATGCGTTCCAGTTCGCGGGCGACCCGGTCGCCGCGCTCCGCGAGGCCGCCCGGGTGTGCCGCGTGGGCGGCACGGTGGCGGCGAGCCTGTTCGCTGCTCCCGAGCGCTCGCAGTCCACCGTCCTCCACCACGCGATGGCCGCGCTGAGCCCGCCCGAGCGCGACGGCGAGCATGCGCCCTATCTCCTCTCGGCGCCCGGCAACCTCGAGGCGGCGCTGATCGCCGCGGGCCTCGAGCTCGCGGGCGACGGGGAGGTCGGCTGCGCCTGGCGCTACGCCAGCATGGATGACGCGGTGCGAGGGCTCCTGTGCTCGGCCGGTGGTGCCCGCGCCGCCGCGGATGCCGGCGCCGATGCCGTGCGGGCGGTGCTGCGCGAGACGCTCGCACAGTTCGAGGATCGAGCGACCGGGCGGATCGTCATGCGCAACACCTTCCGCTGGGTCGCCGGGCGCGTGCCTAGATAGCCTCGACGGCGAGCTCGGCGGGATGCGCGACCCGCACCTGCGACAGGCCCGCCTCGGCGAGCCCCTGGCGCAGCTGCAGTGCGCACCCCGGGTTGCCGCAGGCGACGACCTCGGCGCCGCTCTCCCGGATCGCCGCCACGCGATCGTCGCGGAGCTGCGTCGACAGCGCCGGCTGCTCGAGCGCGTACACCCCGGCGGCGCCGCAACAACGGCCCGCGTCGCGTAGCTCGAGCACCTCCGAGGCAACCTGGGCCGCAAGTCGTCGCGGCTCGTCCACGACACCCTGCGCGTGGCGCAGGTGGCACGGGTCGAAGACGGCGAGCCGCATGCGTTGCTGCCTGAACGCGGGAGGTTCGGGTGCGCGGGCGAGCGCCTCCGTGATGTCCACCACGCGGCCGGGTTCGCGTTCGCGCAGCGCTGCCCCGCAGCCCGCCGAGGTCGACACGATCAGCGTGTCGACACCGAACGCCGCGAGCGTCTCGACGCGTAGGCGGTCACCCTCGGACAGCTCGCCGTTGTGCAGGTGCAGCGCGCCGCAGCAGCCCTGGCCGGGGGCCGCCACGACGTCGTAGCCGCTCGCCGCGAGGACATCGACCGCAGCCTGCTGGGCGGGCGCGAACGCGTGCTGCATCACACAGCCGCGCAGCACGGCTGCCGGCGGGGCGCCCGGACGCCGGCGCTCCCAGACGATCCGTCTCGGACGGTCGGTGGCTCGTCCCATCGCACCGAGCGGGCCCGGGGTGAGCGTCGCGAGCGGGCGGCCGGCACGAACGAGCGCTCCGAGCAGCCCCGGGCGGCGGACGGCGCCGAGCAGGGCGTCGACGGTGCGCGTGCGCGTCACCGCGCCTCCGTCACGCGCGAGCTCGAGTATCTCGCCGTAGCGCACGCCCGACGGGCACACCGGCTCGCACGCGCGGCAGCCGAGGCAGCGATCGAGGTGCGGCCGGACGTCCTCCACGGTCAGCTCGCCGGCCTGCAGCGCTGCGACGAGCTCGATGCGGCCGCGCGGCGACTCGCTCTCCTCGCGTGTCAGATGAAACGTGGGGCACGCAGGGAGGCACAGGCCGCACGAGACGCACGTTCCCGTCAGCTCGTCGAGGTGCGCGCTCGCGGCCTGGTCGAGGTCGAGCCCGCTCACGGCGTCAGCGCCTGGCGAACCCGCTCGACGAGCGTCGCCGGAGGTGGTGGGGCAGACTGCCTCGGCGTGATGTGCGTGGCAGCCTCGTGCGGCACGAGTGCCAGGCGTCGGCCGGCGTCGTAGGCCCACGCGGCGTCGAGACCGGGGAGCGAGACGCGCGCGTCCCGTCCCGGCAGCCGTACACGTGCCGGCGGCAACGAGGCGCAGTACCCCACCCAGGCGGCCTCGCTGATCGGCTCGATCGCGGCGCCCGCGCGAGCCGCGGCGGCGGCGAGATCGCGCTGGCGCCGGTCGGCCTCGGCTTCGGCCGCGTCGTCGGAGACCGCCAGGAGGTCAGGGGCGAGCACGAGAATGCCAGCCGGTGCGGCGAGCAGGGCGCGGAGCGTCTCGGCGAGCGCGAACGCGTCGCCTCCGCGGAGCAGGGCATCGGTGCGCCAGGGCAGCCGGGCAGCGAGCCGGAGCGTCGCGTGCTCTATCTCGATCTCCCCGAGCCAGGCGCGCTTCACGTCGTAGCCCGCGACGTCCTTGACGGCCTCGGTGCCGAACCGGACACCCCGGGTAGCGAGCGCGAGCACCCGTCCTCGCAGCGGGCCGTACCGCGCCTCCCGCGGCCCGCCATCGCCCTCGCAGAGCTCGGCGATCGTGAGCCCGCCGTCCGCGTCGACCGGCAGCCACTGTCCGACACTGGCTGCCGCGTCCTGTACGGCGGCCAGCGTCTCGGCCCCGGTCGCATTGACCGTCGCGTTGCCGGCTCGCACCTCAGGCATGCGCGAACACCCCGCGCCGTGCATCGTCGCCGGCGAGCGGGATCGTCTTGCCGGGGTTCAGGATCCCGCGGGGATCGAACGCGCCACGGACGGCGCGCAGCAGGTCGAGCTCGGCCTCGCTGAACTGGCGTCCCATCGCGCCGAGCTTCTCGAGTCCGATCCCGTGCTCGCCGCTCAGGGTGCCGCCGCATGCGAGCACGAGCTCGAGGATCTCGTCACTGGCGGCGAGCACGCGCTCGTACGCGCCGGGCTCGTGAGTGTCGTACAGCAGCCGCGGGTGGATGTTCCCGTCGCCCAGGTGCGCCACCGTCACGAGGGCGACGCGATGGGCGTCCGTGATCCTCGTCGTGGCGCGCAGCACCTCTACGAGCCTGTCGCGCGGCACGGCGAAATCGTGGGTGTAGCTGCCGTTGTACGAGCGTCCGGCAACGCCGCCGGACGCCCGGCGAGCGTCCCAGATGGCCGCTTGCTCGGCGGCGTCGGGTGCGCGGCGCGCGCGTCCGCCCGCGTCGCGGACGAGCGCCTCGACCGTGTCGAGCGCGTCGTCGAGGCTCTCGACGAGCGTCTCGACCTCGACGATCAGCGCAGCTTCGACACCGGACGGCAGCAGGCCGGGCGCGAACTCGGCGAGGAGGTCGAGCATCGTCTTGTCGACGTACTCGAGCGCGGCCGCCGGCAGCCCGGTGCGCACGATCGCCTCGGCGGCAGCCCCGGCTCCCTCGAGCTGTTCGAACCCGCCGACGACCATGCCCGTCCTCTCGGGCACGGGCAGCAGCGACACCAGTGCGGCGGTGACGATCGCGAGTGTCCCCTCACCTCCGACGACGAGGGCTCGCAGATCCGGCGAGTCCAGGTCGTCGAGCCACGCCGGGGTGCCGTCTGCCAGGACGACCTCGAGGCCGAGGACGTGATCCGTCGTGACGCCGTGGGCCAGGCAGTGCAGACCGCCTGCGTTGGTCGAGACGTTCCCGCCGATCGTCGAGACCCGCCGGGACGACGGGTCGGGGGCGTAGTGCAGGCCATGGATGCGCGCCTCGGCGTCGAGGGCGACGTTCGTCAACCCGGGCTCGACGAGTGCGCAGCGTTCCTCGACGTCGAGCGTCCGCAGCCGAGCCATGCGGTTGAACGCCAGCACGAGTGCGCCCGGTGGTGGTATCGCTCCGGCCGCGAGCGACGTTCCGCCGCCCCGTGCCACCACGGGCACGCCGGCTGCCGCAGCGATCCGAACCGCCGCCTCGACGTGGCCCCGTTCCTCGGGATAGGCGAGGCAGGCGGGCGCGCCGACGAGCGGCGACCCATCCCGCGCAACCGCCCGCAGGTCGCCGGCATCCGTGCGGACGCGCTCCGGTCCGAGCGCCGCGCGCAGCTCCTCGATCCAGCCCATCGCCTAAATGCTAAAGGCCCCCCGCGCGCCGACGGCGCGCGGGGGGAAATACGATCAGCGCGGTGCGCCGAACACGACCTCGACGAGTCGCCGGGTCGATGCCCCGGCGAGGAGCGAGTCGCCCTCGACGCGCGCCCTTCCGAAGATCACGAGGCGCGCCCCTACCTTGAGCGGCTGGAGCGACGTCGGCGTGAGGGTGAACGTCGCGGTTCCGTCCTGTCCGGTCTTCTGCTCCGGCACGGTCTGGATGCGGTTGTACGGAAGTCCGATGAGGTAGACGAGCGCGTTCCGAACGACGTAGCCGCGAGTGTCCGTCACGGTGAAGGTCACGCGGAACGGTGCGCGCGTGTGCAGCGGCTGGCTCTGCTGCACGCGGAACTTGCTCAGGATGAGCCGCGCGGGCAGGCTGACCTCGGACGCGTCGATCGAGGTGGCGCCGTTCGCGAGCTTGACGAGGGTCGTCGGCGTACCGGCGACGACCGCGGTCGGCACCGAGGTCGACGCGCGCGTGCCGTGCGCATTCGCCGCGGTGACCTGCACGCGCAGGGTCTTGCCGACGGCCGACGTGGTGAGGACATAGGTCTTCGCCGTCGCGCCCGTGATCGGGAGGCATCCGGCACCCGTCGCGTCGCAGAGCTGCCAGACGTAGCTGAAGGTGATCGGCGTCGCGCCCGTCCACTGGCCGTCGACTGCGCTGAGCGTCTGGCCGTTGGCGGGCGTTCCGGTGATCGTCGGAGGCGTGGTGTTCGCCGGCGCGAGGCTCGTGGCGGCCGTGACGGTCGCCGTCGCGGCGGATGCCTGCGGGTCGCTGGTGCCGCTGGTATCGGTCGCCTTCACGGTCGCGCGGACGACGCTGCCGACGTCTGCGGCGCCGAGCGTGTAGCTGTGCTTCGTCGCTCCACTGATGTCGGCACACCCGGTCACGTCGGGGTTGCAGCGCTGCCACGCCACCTCGTAGGTAATGTCTCCCGTGCCTCCGACGCCGTTCGTCCAGGTCCCGTCGGTTGTCGTGAGCGTCTGGCCCTGCTGTGCAGCACCGGTCACGGAGGGCGCGACCGTGTTCGTCGGGACCGGTCGCAGCGCCGCTCGTCCCGACAGTCGTGAGACCGACGGCCACGAGTGCGAGTGCGACGACGCCCCCTACGAGTCCCCGGCGCGAGAGACGCGCCCTTCCTCGGGCTTTCTCAGCCATTTCGTCCTCCCTTGTCGTCCGTGTCTCGTTGCACCGTTACCGCGCGGTGTGAGCGTGAAACGAGCACCGAGTGAGTTTTGTGTGAGCAGCCGGTGAGGCGTGAAGAGGCGACCACCGGCGAGAATGTGGGCGTGGCGGGAATCCTCGGGGGTGTTGGCGCGGCGCTCTGCTGGGGCACCTCGACGTTCTTCTCGTCGCGGTCGACGCGCATGATCGGATCGACGTCGGTGCTCGCCTGGGTCATGCTCGTCGGCTTCCTGGTGATCGCGCCGATCGCGGCGATCCGCGGAATCCCGCCGCAGGCCGACGCTGGCGACGCCGCCTGGCTCGCCGTCGCGAGCATCGGATCGGTCGCGGGACTCGGACTGGTCTACGCCGCGCTGCGTCGCGGGAAGGTCTCGATCGTCGCGCCGATCTCCGCGACCGAGGGCGCGATCGCCGCGCTCGTGGCGGTCGCCTTCGGCGAGCACCTCGCGCTCGGCACGGGCATCGCGCTTGCCGTCATCGCGCTCGGCGTCACCCTGGCCGCGACCGGCAACGACTCGGTAGCGGGAGATGGCTCGCGCATGTCGATCGCGCTCGCCGTCCTCGCCGCGTCGTTCTTCGGCATGGCCCTGTACGCATCGGGCCGTGTCGGCCCGTCGCTCGGCGCCGCAGTGATCATCCTCGGCGCACGGGCGCTCGGCGTCATTGTCATCCTGCTGCCCCTGCTCGCGCGCAGGCGCCTGCGCATCAGCAGGGCCGCGCTCCCGCTGGTCGTCTTCTCGGGCGTGCTCGAGCTCGTCGGGATACGCGTCGTACATCGTCGGCGTGGGCGACAGCGGCAGCGTTGCCGTGCCCGCCGTGCTGTCGAGCCTGTTCGCCGTGGTTGCGGGCGTCCTCGGGTTCGTGGTGCTTGGCGAGCGCCTCCGCTCGGTCCAGCTCGCGGGGGTCGTCACGACCCTGGTCGGCGTGCTCATACTGTCGGGGCTGCAGGGGTGACGCATAGACTCGCGTACGCCGATCTCGATGCGCATCCGCTCGTGCGGGCGCTCGAGCGAACGCGCCGGGAACCCTCGGACGGTGCTGCGGCGCAGGCACTCGCGGCCGAGCTGTTCTCGCTCTCGACGGGGCCCGATCGCGCGGTCGCGCAGCTCGTCCTGGGCTCCGAGGGCCCGTTCGCGCGGCTGGCCCGAGCCGGTGTGGACGACCGTCGCCAGCGTCTCGCGGCGCGCGAGCTGGATGCGCTCGGTGAGCTCGCGCACGTCGACGCGGGGTCCGTGCTCGAGTCGCACGGGCTGGGCGATGCGCTGGCCGACGCCAGATCCGATGAGCCTCGCCCTCCGGCGTACGAGGCGCTTCGGGCGAACCTGATCGCGTCGCCGCGCTGGGGCGAGCTTGTCGCGCAGATCGCGGCGTTCTACCGCCTCGAGGGCACGGGCGAGCTGGCGGCGCACCGCGTGCTGCGGCTCGGAGATCACGGGTTGGTCGGCGTGCTTCGTCCCGATCCGATCTCGCTTGCCGATCTCGAGGGAGGCGAGGCGCAGCAGGCACCGCTCGCGGGCGATCTCGAGGCGTTCGTGGCGGGGGCCGGCGCCAACGACGCGCTGCTGTACGGACCTCCCGGCACCGGGAAGTCGGCCACGGTGCGAGGGCTCGCGTCCGTCTTCGCCGAACGGGGGCTCCGCCTCGTCCAGGTCGATCGAGGCGAGATCGCGAGGCTCGGGGAGGTGTTCTCGCTGCTCGCGGGCGAAGGCCCGCGCAGCCTCGTCTACCTCGATGATCTCGCGTTCGACGATGGCGGGCGCACCGATCGCGTACTGCGAGCGGCGCTCGAGGGAGGTGTCGTCGAGCGGCCCGGGAACGTGCTCGTGTGGGTCACCTCGAACCGCCTGCGCCTCACGCGTGAGACACACGCCGAGCGGGCCGACGATGTCGAGGGGCGCCTTGCCGTGGGCGAGAAGACGGCGCTCGCGACCCGGTTCGGACGGCGTGTCGCGTTCCGCTCGCCATCGCAGGACGCGTACCTCGCGATCTGCCGGCGCCTCGTGCGGGCACGGCTCGGGACGCTGCCGGAGGAGACGGACGAGGCGGCGCTCCGTTTCGCGGCCGCGGGCCACGGCATGACGCAGCGCACCGCGCGCCAGTTCGCCGGCGCGTTCCGCCCCTAGAGCCTTAGGCCTGGCGGCGCGTACGCCAGCGGCGGCGCACCCACGGCGTCGCGGCGATCCCTGTCAGCGCGAGGAGCGCAGCGAGCGAGATGAACGCGCCGGCGACGAGCCGCGGGGGTTTGAACGTCCACACCACGCGATGCGAGCCTGCCGGCAGGTCGACCGCCCGGAAGATGCCGCGCTGGGTGACCGCCTTCGCCGGGTGCCCGTCGACCGTGACATGCCACCCCGGGTACGCCGGATCCGCCAGCACGAGGCGGCCGGCGGTCGCATCGGGTGACTGGATCACGACGCGGTCCGGCCGACGCACCGTGATCTTCGCCTGACGCAGGCCACCGGAGTCGAGGTTCAGCCGCGCGAGGGGCAGCGCCTTCATGTCCTCGACGATCACCGCGTGCTGGCTGCGGAACACGACGGGGAGTCCGGGAGGCTGCTCGCCTGGCTGCGCGATGTAGTAGCGGACGCCGAGTCTCCGTAGCTTGGCCGTCTCGGGAACTCGCACCCACTCGAAGTGACGGTCGAGCTGGACGTAGTTGTTCGAGCGCCGGATGTACGCGCTGAACGTGTCGAGGTGTACCGGGTCGTAGCCCGACACGTCATCGAGGCCGTAGCGCGTCGCGGCCATGTTCAGCAGCAGCTCCTGGTACGGCTCGGAGCGTCCGTAGCGGAGCTGGTGGATCCGTGTATCCCTGTCGGTCAGCCACGCGAAGCGTGAGGGTCCCTCGCTGGCGCGCCGAGCGAGCAGGAACTGCGCGGTCACCGGGGGTGGCGGGAACGCCTTCGACGCGGGCTGCCAGTTCGCCGCCGTCTGGCGGGTGTTGTGCTGGGTGTAGTCGTGCCACGCGAGGTCGCCGCCGAGCGCGCCGATCAGCAGCACGCCGGAGATCATCGCCGGGATCGCCTTGCGCCCGAGCAGGCTGTACACGATGGCGGTCGCCGCGATCCCGACGAGCAGCTTCGCGTGGAGCAGCTCCCAGGGCGCGCAGATCACCGCGAGCAGCACCGTCAGCGCTACGGCCGAGACCACCGAGGGACGGCGGCGTCCGGTCGTGCCGATCGAGAGCCCGGCGAGCACGGCGACCGAGAGCACGACGAGCGGAAGCGCCCGGACCGACTCGTGCGCCGCGATCCCGCGGATGAGCGGAATCGGTCCGAGGACCGCGCCGGCGAGCCCGGTCGCCCAGATCATGCCGAATGTCGCGAGCGCGATCGGGACGCGTCGTGTGCCCGGGCGTCGGAAGAGCGCGATCACCGCGAGCGCGGGTGTCAGCGCTCCCGCGTAGACGGTCGCCACCTCCGAGGTCCTCGCGCCGAACGGGCCGAACACCGTCCGCGCGTCCGACAGCAGGAGATGCCCCTGGCCGGCCGCGTCGACGACGCCATCCGCCGAGATCGAGAGGCGCACGAACTCGAGGCGCGGAAGCAGCGCAACGGCCGCGAGTGCGACGCGCTGCCGGCGCCGCCGAGGAGGGCCACGAGACCGCCGCGCGTGCCTCGCTCGACGACCAGCACGATGATGCACGCGATCCCCGTGACGGCGGTGATCTGCTGGGAGCCCGTCAGGGCGAGCGCGCACAGGGCCAGGGCCATGAGCGCAAGCTCGGGTCCGACACGTGCGCGTCTACGTGCGACGAACAGCGCCGAGGCGATGCAGACGGGGATCCAGGCTGCGCCGGACAGCAACCCGAGGGCCTGGACCCGCGCGAAGAGCTGACCCGAGACGCCGTATGCCAGACCGGCGTAGATCGAGCCAAGGCGATTGGCGCCGACCAGTCGCGCGACGGCATAGGCGCCGACCACGGCGATCAGGTAGTGGAACGTGGTGAGCGCGACGAGCGCATGGGCCGGATCGAGCAGGCCGTAGGCGATCAGCGCGGGCGGATAGAGGACGCCCGACTGCGGGTCCGCCGCAAACGGCTGGCCGGCGAACGCGTGCGGGTTCCACAGCGGCAGGTTGCCCTGGCTGAGCTGGGCGTGCAGGAAGGCGCCGAACGGCGCGTAGAACGCGTCGGTGTCGTAGCCCTGCGGGATCTGCCAGAGCAGCGTCAACGGCGCGAGCACGAGCACCGCCGCCAGCACGGTGATCAGGATCGCGACCGCCTCGCGCCGCCGCGGCGCCTGTGGCAGGCGCAGCGTGACCCGCCGGGTAATCGGCCGTGCTGCTGCTACGGCCTCGGCGACCGCCACCAGTGCCTCCCTCGTCGTGCCACCGGGCCGAAGGGTGCCACGGAAAGCTGTGAGTCACATAAAACAATGGGGGTGCGTCGTCCGTGAGGGTGTCGCCGGGACGGACGAACACGACCCGGCGTAGGACGACGGTTACAGGTGGCGCTGAACGCGCTGCGGTCGCAGGTGACGTTCGCCAGACGTTTCCGATCCGTCGAAATGGTGATCGCGGTTAGGGCGCAAACGAAATGGGTCGAACGCCACAGTGGCGCTGAACGCGCGGCGGTCGCAGGTGGCGTCCACCAGACGTTTCCGATCCATCGAAATGGTGATCGCGGTTAGGCCGGAAACGAAACGGGTCGAACGCCACAGGTAGCACTGAACGCGGAACGGTCGCAGGTGGCGTCCACCAGACGGTTCCGACTCATCGCAACCGTGATCGCGGTTAGGCCGGCCACAAAATGGGTCGAACGTCACAGGTGGACTGAACGCGGAGCGGTCGCAGGTGGCGTCCACCAGACGTTTCCGATCCATCGCAACCGTGATCGCGGGTAGGCCGCGAAACGAAATGGGTCGAAGGCCACAGGTAGCGCTGAGCGCGGAGCGGTCGCAGGTGGCGTCCACCAGACGTTTCCGATCCGTCGCAACCGTGATCGCGGTTAGGCCGCGACGGACATAGGCCTCGAAGATCACAGGTGGCGCGGGTTCGAAAGATCCACGGGTCGCGTGTTCGAAGCTTTTCGAGCGCGCCACCTTCGGCGTTTCGCACCAGCGCCACCTGTAGATCCTGGTCGACGATTGCGTGGTCGGCCTACCCGCGATCACGGTTGCGATGGGTCGACGACGTCTGCGTGCCTCCGTACGCAGCCGTTTCTAGGTTCCGAGAACCACGCCCACGACCTGCGTCTTTTCCTAGGTCGGCATGTGGCCCATGTCCGTTTCGGCCTACCGCTACCACGGTTGCGATGGGTCGACGACGTCTGCGTGCCTCCGTACGCAGCCCTTTCTAGGTTCCGAGAACCACGCTCACGACCTGCGTCTTCTCCGAGGATGGCACCGATCCGCCACGGGCCCGCACCCAGGCTGTGCCGAAACAGCTCGTCCTACGAACGCAGCGCGACGGCCAGCCCGCGCGCCCTGTTCGGATCGGTCGAGAGCACGATCGACCGTCCGGCTCGCCGTCGGCGCGCCTGCAGGCCCGACAGCGCGAGCAGACGCCTCATCCGCTCGACCGCGAGGTCGATGCCGTCGACGATGACGGCGCCCTGGGGCAGCGCCTGCTCCACGTGGGGGCGCAGCGCTGCCGCGTGCGGGCATACGAGCGCGATCGCCGCCACCTCGGGCGGGAGGGTCGCGAGCCGCTCGGCGACGAGCGCACAGGCCTCGTCGCTGGCAGCGCGCCCGTCCTCGACGATCTCGCGCGCCCCCGGCCACTCGGCCACGGCGATGCCGGACGGGCCCCGCACCCTGCGCGCGGCCTGCCAGAACGGGAGGCTCCGCAGGCAGCCCTCGCCCGCGACCGCGAGGACGAGTCCTCCCGGCGCGAGCCGGCCCGCCGCGGCGAGTGTCGCGTCCATCCCGAGGACGGGCACCGGGGCGAGGCGGCGCTGCAGCGTGCCGAGGGCCTCGTCCGTCGCCGCGGCTGAGGCGAGCAGGAGCGCCTTGACAGGTCGCGCGGCGAGCTCGTCGGCGAGTCTCCCGACACGGTCCAGGACGACGCGCGGTGGTCTTCGAGGGTAGGGCGCGTAGGCGTGGTCGCACAGGAGCACGACATCCTCGTGGGGCAGCGTGCGCCGGAGCGCGCTCAGGGCGCCGAAGCCGCCCGTCCCCGTCGCGAGGATGCCGACCGGGTCATCGACCGTGGCGCTCAAGCTCGAGGGCGACGCTTCTCCGGGTCGTAGATCGGATAGCTGTCGACGACCGCCGGAACGATCCTCCCGTCGGGGAGCGTCACCTCGAGCGTCGTGCCGGGCTCGACCAGCTCGGCCTCGATGCACGCCATGCCGATCACGCGCTCCACGGTCGGCGAGCGGCCGGCCGACGGCGACAGCAGCTTCCCGACCTCGCGACCCAGGCGGGTCACCGGCGAGCCGTAGTCCGGCGCCTCCTCGCCCGCGACCACGAGCGTGGTCATGCGGTGCGTGATACCTGCGGCCAGCTCGGCGCGCAGCGCGTCGCGTCCGACGAAGTCGCCCGCGTCCAGCTTGATGGTGCGGTCGAGGTTCATGTGGAACGGCGACGTGAGGCCCGGGAAGTAGTCGTATCCGAGGAAGATCAGCCCGGCCTCGATGCGCAGCGACTCGACTGCCGCGAGTCCGTACGGGCGGATCCCGAGCGACGCGCCCTGATCGAGCAGCGCCTGCCAGATGGGTTCGGCGTGCTCGGGGCGGCAGTACACCTCGTATCCCAGCTCTCCGGAGTACCCGGTCCTCGACACCCAGCACCCGTCGCAACCGGCGACGCGCACGGGGTGGGGGAAGAACCGGAAGTAGCGCAGCGCGGCGACATCCGCCTCGCACAGCGCGGCGAGCAGGTCGCGCGAGCGGGGCCCCTGGATCTGCAGGTGGGGCAGCTCGGCCGTGACCTCGCTGATGTCGACGTCGAGATCCCGGGTCACCCGCTGGAAGTGCGCACCGTCGGTCGGGAGCGCGGTCACGACGAGCACGCCGCCGCCCTCGCCGCGGTAGACCGTGCCATCGCCGAGCATCTTGCCGCGCTCGTCGCAGAACGCGCCGTAGCGCACCTGGCCGATCTCCACCGCGGCCATGTCGTTGATGAAGCACCGATCGGCTGCGGCGAGGCCGTCGGGCCCATCGAACCGCCACTTGCGAAGCGGCGACTCGTCCCAGATCCCCACGGCCTCGCGGACGGCGTGATGCTCTGCGATCGGGTCGCCGAAGTCGGAGATCCAGTCCCAGCCCTCCCACTCGGCGAACGTGCCGCCCATGCGCCGCTGGATCGCGTCGAACGCCGTGTGGTCGAGCGTGTCGGTCGCGATCGGCACCGGTGCAGTCGGCTCGGCGACGGACACGTAGCTCGCGGCGCTCTCGATCGGAGGCGGAGGTGCGTCGAGTGGCGGTAGCGGCACGTCGACCGGAACGATCACCGTCGGCGTGGCGCGCCGGCTGATCTCCTGATGGCCCGGCGGCAACACCTCGGAGACCCCGAGCAGCGCTCGCGCGGCAGCCGGATTGCGCAGCGTGCGGTACTCCTCGACACAGATGTTCGGCTCGCGGTCGAGGCTGCGGCGGAGGCGGCGGAGCCGAGCCTGCTCGCCCGCCCCGATCCCCGGGGTCGAGAAGATCGCCTGCTCGACGTAGCTCTCGACGACCCGGTTGCCCACGAGCGCGGTCTCACCTGCACGCGCGCGACCGGTTCGGGGCGAGTACGTCACGACGCAGCGCACGGTCTCGCAGAACGCGTTCCACGTCGAGAGGATGACCTCACCGCGACAGCGCGCGCCGGTCTCGGGCAGCGCGAGCAGCGTGATGCGGCGATCGTTGATCGTCTCGATCAGCGCCTCCGCCGTCGGAGAGAGCACCGACACGAACTTGTGCAGCGGCCAGACGTCGAGCTGGTTGAAGTCGCCCGGCTCGCAGCCGACGCCGAACAGGTAGGTGTCGGCGTAGCGGAAGAAGTTCCCGGCGCCGACGCGCTCGCGCAGGTCGTCGTAGAACAGCGTGTTCGTCCCGCAGATCAGGTTCGAGCAGCCGCAGGCGTCCATGGGCTGTGCGAGGACGACGCCGAGGCGATCGTCCGCTCCGAAGCCGTCGGGCCAGAGGGCCGAGAGCGGTGCG
This sequence comes from uncultured Actinomycetes bacterium, assembly GCA_963717155.1. Lineage (GTDB taxonomy): Bacteria > Actinomycetota > Thermoleophilia > Gaiellales > JALYLC01. The sequence goes on along the minus strand of OY970326.1, from coordinate 2,815,821 downwards.
GACTTGCCGTCCCGCTCGACGACGAAGTCCGTCGAGGCAAGCGCGTACGAAGAGTGCATGGCAGGCATCCTACGGCTCGGGGACACCGGCTGACGCGCGAGCGGTCGATCGCGGCGATCGTACGTCCGTGCGGCCCGACCTCACGACCTCGCTCCGACCCGGCAGCGCCATCGATCTCGCGCAGACGCTGGCCCCGCTGCGCCGCGGACCGCACGATCCCACGTGTCGCGTCGAGGGCGGCGCGTGGTGGAGGGCGACCCGGACGAGCGCCGGCGCCGCCACGCTGCGCCTCGCGCCCGCAGTGGACGGGACGATCGACGTCGACGCCTGGGGCCCGGGAGCGGCCGCGGCGCTCGAGCTTGCACCGGGACTGTGCGGTCTGCGTGACGACCCCTCGGACTTCCGAGCCGCCGGACTGGTCGGCGAGCTGCACCGACGGAACCCGGGCCTGCGGTTGTGCGCGACGGGCGCCGTGTTCGAGACGCTCGCGCCGTTCGTGCTCGAGCAGCGCGTATCGGGCCTCGAGGCGTACCGCTCGTGGCGCAGGCTCGTGCGTGGCCTGTCGGAGCGCGCTCCAGGGCCGGCCGAGGTCTGGCTGCCGCCCGCTCCCGACCGTGTCAGCGCCGAGCCGTACACCACGTTCCACGCGTTCGACGTCGAGGCGGGCCGCGCCAACACGCTGCGCCGCGCGGCCGCTCGCGCAGCGGGACTCGAGCGGTTCGCCCGGTGCGCGCCCGCGGAGGCGACGCGAGCCCTCGTATCGCTGCAGGGCGTCGGGCCCTGGACCGCCTCGATGGTGACAGCGGTGGCGCTCGGCGACGTCGACGCCGTGCCCGTCGGCGACTACGGGCTCCCGGGCCTCGTCGGCAATGCGCTCGCGGGCGAGCGCGACGCCGACGACGCGCGCATGCTCGAGCTACTCGAGCCCTTCAGGCCGCAGCGCTGGCGCGCCATGCGCCTGCTCCTCACGTCCGGCGCGGGGCCCGCGCGGCGCGCCCCGCGTGCCCGCACCCGATCGCTGCGCGGGATCTAGGAGGCGGCGCGAAGGGCGACCTCGGCGTCGGCCTCGGCCCCAGCGAGCTCCCGCTCCGCCGGGCGTGCCACCTCGACGGGCGCCCTGCGAGCCAGGCGCTCGAGCATCACTGGTAGCAGGGCCACCGCGAGCAGGACCGGCGCGGTGACGACGCGCCGCGCCGATTGCGCGAGCAGTCCCTGCACGGGTATCGCGGCGTTCCAGTAGATGAAGACGAGCCCGAGCGCGGTCGTGCCGAGCAGGCCGAGGAACGCGAGCGCGATCGTGTCGCGGCGCGTCCATGCGAGCCAGAGCGCGACGGCGACCGCCAGCGGGACGACGGCGGGCCATCGCGTCCATACGAGCTCGCCGCCGAGCCGGTGGACGATCGTCGGCAGGAGGTGCGCCTGATGCACCATCCGCGCGGCGGAGGGCGCGATGTCCGCGTCGTGCAGCCCCAGCGTGCGCACGCGTATCTGCCAGGGCAGCCCGGTCGCGACGACGGCCGCTGCGGCGACCGCCAGACCGGCGAGGCGACGGCGATCGCGCGTCACGCCGACCGCCAGCGCCACGACGGCGAACAGTGCCGTGTCCATGACGAGCCCCTCCTGCTTCATCGCCAGCGCTCCCGCCGCGAGCAGCGCGCCGAGGGCGAGCCGATCCGCACCATCCCCGGCGAGCCAGAGGCACAGCGACAGCGCCGCGAGCGCCCACAGACACGACATGGGCACGTCGGCGTACGCCGACAGGATCTGCGTGTGCAGGCTCGGCGCGGCGACGAGCAGGCACGCCACGCTGCCGAGGATCGCCGGATGCACGCGGTAGCGCAGCAGCGACCACAGCGTCGCGACGAACGCCAGGAAGAGCAGCACGACCTGGAGGTGGATGACCCTCGAGTCGGCGCCGCCGGCCATGTGGAAGTCGAAGGCCTCGACGGTCGGGAAGCCGAGCGGGTACTCGCGGTGGGCCGGCTGGTAGTAGGCGCCGAGCGTGTGCGGATCGAAGGCTCCCAGGATGAGCCCGCCGTGCCCGTAGATCAGCCGGGCCTTGAGCGACCAGTCGGCGTACGCGTCGAACTTGACGAGGGGCTCGGTGGCCGCGCGCAGCACGAGCGGCGTCACGAGGGCGGCGACGAGCGCGCCCGCCACCAGACCGCCTCCGGCGCGGTCGGGAGGCTCGGTGCGCCGTCCTCGCCGGACGGCGGTTCCGATCGCCAGCGCGGCCACGGCCAGGGCGATCACGACGAGCGGCGTCGGGGAGACCCCGAGGTACAGGAGCGGTGGCAGGAGCACCGTGGCCACGGCGAACCCGGCCAGGAGCGACGGGCCGATCCTCGAGAGCGGCCGCAGGCGATCCCACGCGCCTGCCGCCTTCAGCGCGCCTGCGCCCATGACCGCGAGCACGAGGTTCGCGGCGAGGAGGCCGGCGAGGCTCGTCACCTGAGCCTCACGAGCCAGTCCGAGCCGAATCGCCACGCGGCCCGCGGGTGCTTGATCCCGATCGCCGCGGGCGTGGTGTCGCGGACGAGCACCCACGAGGCGGCGGCCGGGGGGACCTCGATGCGCGGCGCGAGGACGTACTGCGTCCACGACTCGCCCGCCTCCCAGACGAACAGGGTGCGGCGGTTCGGGTGCTTCGCGCTCCCCCAGCGTCCACCCCGCACGATCGAGAACGGCGCGCTCCGCGGGATGCGCGCCAGCGCGGCCCGGATCAACGCCAGGTTCGTGCCGGCCGTGGCGTCCGGCCCGCGAGCGAACGAGGCCTCGTTCGCGGTCAGGCGCCCGTTGGCCGCGGCCCCGGCGACGTCGTTGTGCAGGGCCATCGGAAGCCAGACGAGGGCGAGCGTTACGACGACGGCTACGACAAGAGTCCGAGTCGGAACGTGTCGCATGCATCGACAGTAACGATCAGACCTGACGGACCCCCCGGATCTGGCTCTATCAGCCGAGTAGCGGCGCGAGGCCCGCGAGATATGCCTGCACGCTGCGGCTCTCGACGTCGCTTCGCGGATTCCCGCAGCAGAGGCTGACGGCCGTCACGCGCCCGGTCGCTGCGAGCGCGTCCACGTCGTCGCGTAGCCGTGCGACGTCCCAGCCTCCGACCGCAGGAACGTCGACGCCGGGCGCCACGCTCGGGTCGAGCACGTCTCCGTCCAGGTGCAGCAGCAGCGGCGCCTCGGCGGGCAGCCGCGCGATCGCGGCGGCGACACCGCCGGTCGCGACGATGCGCGAGCCGGCGAGCATCGAGGCCTCGCCGGGATCGAGATCTCGCGCGCCCACGAGCGCGCAGCGCCCCTCGTCCATCGGCTGCAGCGCGCAGGCCGCCCGCTGCTCGGCGCCCCACCAGCCGACGATCACGGCGAAGGGCATCCCGCCGAGGAACCCGCTGTGCGACGTGCCGGGAGTGTTCAGGTCGCCGTGTGCGTCCACCCAGACAAGACAGGCGCCGGGGTGGCGGCGCAGCGCTCCGGCGACGAATCCGGGGACGAGCGTGCACTCGCCGAGCAGCGCGAGCGGCAGTCCGTCGGCGACCTCCACGGCGTCGGCGGTGCCCTCGAGGGCGCGGCCGAGCGTCTCGACTCCGACTCGCGCGGCGGCAGGAGCGCCGAGCACCCCGAGCACCGCGTCCGGACCCTCCTGCATGCCCGCCGCGAAGTACTGCGAGGCCCACGGCACGACGATCGGAGCCGTCATTGCGTCGTCCAGCGGAAGCTGCGCAGCGACGCCGCGGCGATCACCACGGTGAACGCGGCGAGCAGTCCGAGCTTCGGCAGCGTCCAGGCGAAGGAATGGTCGCTGACCGCCACGCCTCGCAACCCGTTGGCGAGATACGTCAGGGGCAGCACCTTCGAGATCGCCTGGACGGCGCCGGGGGCGGAGTTGAGCGGGAAGAACACCCCCGCGAGGAAGGTCATCGGCAGCGTCACGAGGTTGGCCATCGCAGCGGCCGAGTCCTCCGTCTTCGCGATCGAGCCGACCAGCAGCCCGATGGCGATGAAGCACAGCGCGCCGAGGATCACGAGCGGGATCACCGACAGCAGGTTGCCGGCGATCGACACGCCAAATGCGAAGTGCCCGACCGCGAGCAGCACGACGGCCTGCGAGAGCGCGAGGCACAGAGCCGTCAGGACGCGGGCGACCGCGAACTCGCCGAGCGGCATCGGGGTCAGCCGCAGCCTGCGCAGGATGCCCTTCGTTCGGAAGGCCACGAGCGAGAAGGCGATGCCGAACACGGCGGTCTGGCAGATCGCCATCGCGAGCAGCCCCGGCACCAGGTAGTCGATGTAGCTGAGGTTGCGGTCCTCGATCGCGCTCGCGTGGACGGTGACGACCGCGGGACGCCCGCTCGCGCGCAGGTTCAGCGAGTTCGCCACGCCCTCCACGACCTGGCGGAGGACCGGGCCCTCGACGGTCGACGATGCCTGGTAGTACAGTCGCGCCGAGCCGCCCGAGAGCACGAGCGCTCCGGTCTCGTCGCCGTCGTGCACGCGTTTGATCGCGGTCCTGGCGTCCGGCTGGACGTGCACCTTGACGGCCTTCGACTGCTCCAGCGCGCTGGCGAGCGGGCCCGTTCCGACGAGGTCGAGGTCGGGCCTGCTCGATCCGGCGCTGCCGAAGATCAGGCCGAACAGCGTCATGAACACGATCGGGAAGAGCAGCGAGAAGAACAGCGCCGTGCGGTCGCGCACGATCATCTTCATGCTCGCGATCGTCATCGCGTAGATGCGACGACCGCTCACTCGCGGAACTCCCGCCCCGTCAGGCTGAGGAAGACGTCCTCGAGCGACGGTCGTCGCACCGCGAGATCGCGCAGCTCGATCCCGCGCTCCTCGGCGAGCCCGACGAGACCCACGAGCGTCCGCTGGGGCGCCTCAGAGACGAGGTCGATCGTGCCGCCGTCACGCCTGCCGACCGACGTCACCCCCGGGAGTCCCGCAAGCTCGTCGGCCTCGAGCCCGTCGGTCGCGAACGTCACGCGGGAGGACGGGCCCAGCTCGTTGATCAGCATGCGCGGGGAGTCGAGCGCGATCACGCTGCCCCCGTCCATGATCGCCGTGCGGTCGCACAGCTCCTCGGCCTCCTCGAGGTAGTGCGTCGTGAGCACTACGGTGCGTCCCTCGGATGCGATCGCTCGGATCACGTCCCACAGGTTCCGTCGCGCCTGCGGGTCGAGCCCGGTGGTCGGCTCGTCGAGGAACACGATCTCGGGCTCGTGGACCAGCGCCAGCGCGATCGCGAGGCGCTGCTGTTGTCCCCCGGAGAGCTCCTTCGCGAGCGCGCCCGACTTCGCCTCCAGGCCGACCGTCTCGAGCAGGCCGGCGATACGCGCGGGGTCACGAGCCACGCCGTACAGGTCGCAGAACAGCGCGAGCAGCTCGCCGGCATCGAGGTTGTCGAAGAGCGCGGTGTGCTGCAACTGCACGCCGATCCGCCGCTGAACGCGCCGGGGGTCGGGCCAGACCGGTTCGCCGAGGATCTCCACGGTGCCCGCATCGGGCCGCGTCAGCCCCTCGATCATCTCGAGGGTCGTCGTCTTGCCGGCGCCGTTCGGACCGAGGATCCCGAACGTCTCGCCCGCCTCGACTGCGAGGTCGATGCTCGCCACGGCCTGGAGCTCGCCGTAGCGTTTGGACAGCTCGTGCACCACGATCGCGTCCACGCCCCGACCCTAGCAGCGGGTCGCTCGGGCGCTCATCGCGCGCTTGTCGGTGGTCGGGCCCGGCGCCGACCAAAGGCCGGGCCCGCTCGCTGTTTCTCTGCTGCGGCCAATTTTCCTGCATCCGACGGGACCTGTCGTGGGCGTGCGCACGTAGCAAGCGGTAGCGTGTTCGTCATCGCCACGCATCGCGAGCCCCTGCCCGTGAGACTCGGCCGGCGCCAGCTGGACGCCCTGCCCGAGGCGCGCGAGCGTGCGCTCGTGCGGGCCGCGCAGCAGGGCTCGAGCGCGGCGGTGGAGGAGCTGTTCCGCCGCCACTGGCCCGCGGCGCACCGGGCAGCGTTCCTCATCGTGCAGGACGCCGCTGCGGCCGAGGACATCGCGCAGGAGGCGTTCGTCGCCGCGCTCCGTGCGCTCGACCGCTTCGATCGGCGTCGGCCGTTCGCGCCGTGGCTCCACCGGATCGTGGCGAACCGCGCGATCGACTGGTCGCGAGCTCGAACGGCACGCCGCGAGGTGTACGCGGACGACGCGGACAGCCGGGGGAACGTCGACGCGGATCCTCCCTCCCGAGACCTGCTCGCAGCGCTGTCGCGCCTGGCGCCGGAGCAGCGCGCCGTCGTCGTCCTCCGACACCTGCTCGGCTACACCCCCGGGCAGGTCGCGCGCCTGCTCGAGCTGCCGCGGGGAACGGTCAACTCCCGCCTTCGCCGCGCGCTCGATCGACTCGCCGACGAGCTCGGAGAGCGCCCGTGAGCGATCACCGCGACACGCTTGCGCGCAAGCTCGCCGGGATCGCCGTGCCGGACGCCGAGGGCGCCGAGGAGCGTGCACGGGCGGTTGCGCTCGACGCGTTCGCCGTGCGCGAGCCGACGCTCGCGCGTCGCAGGCGATCGACCCTGCGGCTGACGCTCGGCCTCGCGGGCGCCGCGCTCCTCGTCGGCGTCGCGGCCGCCAGCCCGAGCACGTCGACGATCCGGCGCTTCGTGCGCGACACCGTCGCTCCGAAGGCCGAGCAGGCGCCCGTGGCGCCGATGCGGCTGCCCGGTGGAGGAAGCCTGCTCGTCCGCGCGCCGCTCGGCGCGCACGCGGCCCTGTGGGTCGTCCACTCCGACGGCACGCGCAGGCTGCTCGGGCCGTACCGCGACGGCGCCTGGTCGCCGCACGCGCGCTTCGTCGTGGCGACGGCGGGCCGCCACCTGGTCGCCATCGACCCGCGCACGGGCAAGCTGCACTGGAGCCACATGGCCCCTGCTGTCGTGCGGGGAGCCCGCTGGTCGCTCGAGCCGACCGTTCCGCCGTGCTGTCGCATCGCCTACCTGACCGTGGGCGCACGGGGCGACGACGGAACGCTGCGGGTGATCGCCGGCGACGGCTCGGGCGACCACGCCGTCGCTGCGGCCGACCCCCGGGTCGCCCCTGCCTGGAGGCCCGGAGACCGGCAGCGAGCGGTTGCCTACGTCGATCCCTCGGGTGCCGTGCGTCTCGTCGCGGCCGACACGGGGCGCGCGCTTGCGCGCCCCTTCCACCAGGGGTTCCGGCCGACCGTCCTCGCATGGTCGTCGGACGGCCGTCGCCTGCTCGCGATGAATCCCGTGCGGCTCGTCGTGCTCGATGCGAGCCTGCGGCAGGTCGGCCCCACGACGGCATCGGGAAGCAGATCGGCCTTCACGACTGCCGCGTTCGCGCCGCGAGGGCATGCCGTCGTCCTGCTGCGCCGCTCGCACTCGAGCGGACGCACGCGCCTTGACCTGCTCGCGCCGGGACGCGCTGCGCGGCCGCTCGAGACCCTCGTCGGGACCCTGTACGGCCTCGCGCCATCGCCCGACGGCCGAACGGTGCTGGTCGGCTGGGGTGCAGCGGACCAGTGGCTCCTCGTTCCGACGGCGCACGGTGCGCGCACGCGTCGCGTCACAGGTCTCGCGGCGACCTTCGGGTCGGCGGCGGTGCCCGTCGCCGACGCCTGGCACTCGTCGCGCTAGATCTCAGCGTGCGGCAGTGGCCCGCACGATCGCCGCGAGCTCGGGCGCGTTCCGGTGCGGGATGAGGTGCCCGGCGCCGCGAAGCTCCACCACCCGGCCGCCGGGGATGCGGTCGGCGAGCGCGCGCTGGGCGGATGGTCTCACGACCCGGTCATGGCTGCCGACGACCACGGTCGTCGGCACCGCGATCGCGTCGAGCCCCGCCTCGAGGAGGTTGCGCTCGCGCAGGAGCGCCCGCTGCTCGCGTGCGAAGCTCGGCCCCGCGTGCGAGCCCCACCCGTCGATCGTGGAGACGACGGGACCGTCGACGAATCGCCGTAGCGCCAGCGCCGCCGAGCGCACTCCCGTCACGCCGAGCGAACCCGCGAGCGGAATCGCGAGCAGGTGATCGAGCAGGCCGACGGTGCCGTCCACGCCGGCCGTTCCGACCAGCACGAGTGCGCCGGCGCCCAGCGCCCGCTCGGCCATTGCGAGCGCAATTCCGGCGCCGAGCGAGTGGCCGACGATCGTCGCACCGAGCGCCGAGCGCTGTTCGAGGAGGCGTCCGAGCAGGTTCGCGTTCTCGAGCAGGCCGACCGCGTCTCCGCCGCTCTCGCCGTAGCCCGGGCGATCGACGGCGAGCACCCGGTGATCTCCGGCGAGGAGCGGGATCAGACGCGACCAGTCGGCCCTGCTTCCGGGCTGGCCGTGGACGAGCAGGATCGGGTGTCCGGACCCCACGTCCGACACCGCGAGCGACATATCGGTTGCCATCCAGTCGCCAAGGTAGGCGACCTCTCGCGGACGGCGCAAGGGCGGCGAGCGATCCTCAGCGAGCGTTCAGGCGACGGGTGGGAGGCCGAGCGCCGAGCGCACGATCCTGTCCTGCTCCCGTGCGTGGTCTCTCTGGTACCCCTCGGACGGGCTTGCACGCCACGGACGGCTCTCGACGATGACCTCGACGCCCTCGGGAATCGCCTCCTCGAGGCGATGTCGCAGCGATCGCCACGCACCCATGTTCCGCGGCTCCTCCTGGGCCCACACGATCGTCTCGAGCTCGGGATAGCTGCGAAGCAGCTCCGCGATCTCGAGCGTCGGGAACGGGTAGAGCTGCTCGACGCGTGCGACCGCCACCTCGTCTGCCCGGGCACGGTCGGGATGGCGCTGCAGGTCGTAGTACAGCCGGCCGGTGCACAGGACGAGGCGCGAGACGTCCTCGCGCCAGCTGCTCGTCGTCGGATCGTCGATCACGGGGCGGAAGCCCGTCGGATCGAGCAGGTCGTCCAGCGTGCTCGCGGCGTCGCGGAAGCGCAGCAGGCCCTTCGGCGTCATCACCACGAGCGGCCGGCGCTTCGGCCGCAGCGCCTGGTCGCGCACGAGGTGGTAATGCTGCGCGGGCGTCGTCACGTTGGCGATGCGCAGGTTGTCATCGGCGGCGAGCTGCAGGAACCGCTCGAGCCGCGCCGAGCTGTGCTCGGGCCCGTTGCCCTCGTACCCGTGCGGCAGGAACAGCGCGAGCCGGGACGTCTGGCCCCACTTCGAGCGGCCGGACGCGATGAACTGGTCGATGACCACCTGTGCGCCGTTCGCAAAGTCGCCGAACTGGGCCTCCCAGATCACGAGCGCGTCGGACTCGGTGATCGAGTAGCCGTACTCGAACCCGAGACACGCGTTCTCCGAGAGCGGCGAGTTGTGCACCTCGAAGCTCGCCTGCGCCCCCGGCACGTGCTGCATGGGGACGTAGGTCTCGCCCGTGTGCACGTCGTGCAGGACGGCATGGCGATGGGCGAACGTGCCGCGCTCGGAGTCCTGGCCCGTGAGCCGGATCGGAACGCCGTCGCGCAGGAGCGAGCCGAATGCGAGCGTCTCCGCGTGCCCCCAGTCGATGCCGCCGTCGACGAGGGCGGCACGGCGGCGCTCGAGCTGGTTCGCGAGCTTCGGGTGGACGGTGAATCCCTCGGGGACCACCAGCAGCGTCTCGTTCAGCTCGGTGAGCTCGGCCGCGTCGGGAGGCGGGCGATCGGGCAGGTCGCGGGGCTTCTTCTTCCAGCCCTCGCGCGTGTGGTCCTCGGTGCCCGCGCGGACAGCGGCGTGCGCCTCGGCGACGCGTGCCCGGACGCGGCTGCGGATCTCGGCCACGTCCTCCTCCGTGACGACGCCCTCGGCGATCAGGCGGCCCGCGTACAGCTCTGCGACCGGCGGGTGCGCGGCGATGCGCTCGTACAGCTGCGGCTGGGTGTACGCGGGCTCGTCGCCCTCGTTGTGGCCCCAGCGGCGATAGCCGACGAGGTCGATCAGCACGTCGCGCTCGAAGCGCTCGCGGAACGCCATCGCGAGACGTGTCGCGGTGCGGCATGCCTCGATGTCGTCGGCGTTGACGTGGATGATCGGAATGTCGAAGCCCTTGGCGAGGTCGGACGAGTGCTGCGTCGACCGCTCGTCCTCGGGATCCGTCGTGAAGCCGACCTGGTTGTTCGCGATCAGGTGCAGCGTGCCGCCGACGGAGTAGCCGTCGAGCGACTGCAGGTTGAGCGTCTCCGCGACGATCCCCTGGCCGGGGAACGCCGCGTCGCCGTGGATCGTGATCGAGAGCGCGGCGCTGCGGTCGAGCGGCGCCAGCGAGCGCGAGTGGTCGGTCTGCAGGGCGCGTACCTTGCCCGCGACCACCGGGTTCACGAACTCGAGGTGCGACGGGTTCGGCATCAGCGACAGCGCGATCGTGCGCTTCTCGAGGCGCTCGATGCCGTCGTCGCCGATGATCGGCACGGACATCTCGCGCGTCGAGTGGGCCCCGTGGTGGTACTTGACGTCACCGAAGCCGCCCTCGGGCAGCTCCTCGGCGACCTCGCTGGCGGGGCGCCCCTCGAACTCGGCGAGGATCGACGCGTAGGTGCGGTGCAGCACGTGCGCGAGCACGTTCAGGCGCCCGCGGTGCGCCATGCCGATGACGGCCTCGCGCGTCCCGGACGCGGCGGAGATCGCGATCGCCTCGTCGAGCATCAGGATCATCATGTCGACGCCCTCGATCGAGAACTGCTTCTCGCCGAGGTAGGTGCGCTTCAGGAAGTGCTCGAACTCCTCGACCCGCGCGAGGCGGATCAGGAGCTGCTTGCGCTCGTCGCCGTGCAGCGGCTCCGCGTAGCGCCCGCTCTCGATCGCGTCGCGCAGCCAGCGGCGCTGGACGTGCGAGCTGAGATGCTCGATCTGGTACGCGACGGGGCCGCAGTAGATCTCGCGCAGCCGCGGAAGGACCTCGGCAGCGCTCTCGCCCGGCACTGCGACGGAGAGCAGGGCAGCCGGTACGCGCTCGAGAACGGCCTGGTCGAGGCCGTGGTAGCTCGGTTCGAGCGCCGGATCGCCCGGGGGGTCCGTCCCGAGGGGATCGAGACGCGCGGCCAGGTGGCCGTGGGTGCGGAAGGCCCCGACGAGGGAGCGAGCGGCGCCGTATTGCTCTGGCGTCGGCTCGCTGGCCGGCGATGTGCCGGCGGGCCGGAGCGTTGTCGGCTCGCCGGCGAGGCGAGCCTTCGGAGCGGAAGCCATGCGAAAGGGTGGTCGTGTTGGGCAGGAAGGCGTGCGCGAGCACGCGTCGTTCGCATCATGCCACCGGAACGTGGTCGGTGCCGCCGAAACCTGGCCTAAGTATGTTTTTTCTCTGCACTATCACACCCTCCTGCTCGCCTGGTACGATTCCTTCGCCTTCGCTGAAGAAGGCTGCAGGCGACGAAGCCTCGACTCCATGGTGAGCCGGGGCTTTTTTCGTGATACAGCCTTTCCCCTTGGTAGGAGGTGGAAGCGTGTTCGTCGTCAGATTCGTCCCGGCTCCGCGTCCGAGGCCCGTCCCCGCAGCAGCCCAGCGCCCGGGTAGATAGCGTGGCCGCCGGCCCGGCTTCTCCCGGGGCCGGGCTGGCAGGCCCGCTCGACGGCGGCTCTCGCGGCACCTCCAACGCACGGCGGCTCCACGGTGCGGCATGCTCCAGCCGTGCGTCGCGTCGTCGTGACAGGGCTCGGTGTGATCGCTCCGACGGGGAGCGGCGTCGAGGCCTTCTGGGATTCCCTCGCCGCCGGGCGCAGCGGCGCGAAGCTGGTCGAGTTCCCCGGTGTCGCCCCCGCGGTGCTCTGCCCGATCGAGGGGTTCGACCCCGAGAACTGGTTCTCGCGTCGGGACGCACGCCGGATGGATCGCTGCGGACAGCTCGCCGCCGCGGCTGCGCTGCTCGCGCTCGAGGATGCGGGCGGCGACCTCGAGCTTCCCGCCGGCCGGGTCGGAGCCGCGGTCGGCTCGGCACACGGTGGCACGCAGACGCTCGCGGATGCCTACCAGGCGTTCTACGAGCGGGGCGCCGACCGCGTCAGCCCGTTCGCGATCCCACTCTCGCTGACGAATGTCGCGGCGTCGGCGACGGCGCGCTCGCTGGCCCTGCGCGGGCCGTCGGCGGCACCGTGCACCGCCTGTGCCGCGGGTGCCGATGCGATCGGGGCGGCACTCTCGCTGATCCGCGCCGACCGCGCGGACGCGATGTTCGCGGGCGGTGCCGACGCGCCGCTGGTGCCGGTGATCGTCGCGGGCTACCGCTCGCTCGGCGCCCTCAGCTCGACGCGCCGCGAGCCCGAGCAGGCATCGCGACCGTTCGACCGCGATCGCGACGGGTTCGTGATGGCCGAGGGAGCGGGCATCCTCGTGCTCGAGGAGCGCGAGCACGCGCTGCGGCGCGGCGCGCGCATCTATGCGGAGCTGTCGGGGTACGGCTCGAGCTGCGATGCCGCGCACCTCACCGACCCCGACGAGACCGGCGAGGGCCCGGCCGTCGCGATTCGCCAGGCGCTCGTCGACGCGGGCATCGCACCCGAGGAGATCGGGTACGTCAACGCGCATGCCACGTCGACGTTCGCGGGCGACTCCGCCGAGGCGCGCGCGATCGTTCGCGCGGGGCTCGGCCATGCGGCCGTCTCGTCGACGAAGGCGATGCACGGACACACGATGGGCGCGGCCGGCGGGGTGGAGGCGATCGCGGCATTGCTTCCGCTGGCACGCGGCCTGCTTCCGCCCAGCGTGAACCTCGATGCCCCGGACGAGGGGAGCGAGCTCGACTACGTCGCCGACGGCACGCGCTCGATCGAGACCGACGCGACGCTCTCGAACAGCTTCGGGTTCGGTGGGCACAATGCCGCGATCGTGCTGCGCCGGCACGCCGTTCCGACCTAGTAACTATAAACCTCTAGTCGAGGTCGATAGAAGGAGTCGAGCATGACGCTGTTTGGCGACGCCCACGTCGAGGCATACCGGCGGACCAACGGTGCCGAGGGCTACGTGTGGAAGGACGGGTCGAAGATCGTCCTGCTCACGACGACCGGACACCGCTCGGGCGAGAAGCGCACGGTGCCGCTCATCCACGGACGGCACGGCGACGACTACCTGGTCGTGGCGTCGAAGGGCGGCTCGGACGTGCCACCCGCCTGGTACGTGAATCTCGAGGCGGATCCCGAGGTCGAGGTGCAGGACCGCGCGGAGGTCTTCCGGGCCCGGGCACGGACGGCGACGGATGAGGAGCGGAAGACGCTCTGGCCGATCATGACCGCGGAGTGGCCTGCCTACGACGAGTACCAGACGAGGACGACCCGCCAGATCCCGGTGGTCGTGCTCGAGCGCGAGTAACTGAGACCCAGCGCTGACGACTGTCCTCGTCATCGGGGTCGGCGACATGGGCGAGCGGATCGCGGCCGGACTCGCCGCGTGCGCACCCGTGCGACGGCTCGTGCTCGCCGGCCGCACGCGTGCGGCGGTCGAGGCCGTCGCCGCGGGCATCGCGAGCTCGGCGGACTGCGTGGTCGAGCCCGTGGAGGTCGATGCGCTGAGACCGGACGCCGTCGCCGAGCTGCTCGCGCGCACCCGGCCCGAGCTGGTCGTGCAGTGCGCATCGCTCCGTAGCCCGTGGGCCCTCGCCGCGCGTGCCGACGCGACCGCACAGAGCATCCTGGCGGCCGGCCTCGCGCTGCGCCTGCCGTATCAGCTGCCTGCGGTGCTCGCCGTCATGCGCGCCACCCGCGACGCCGGCTACGACGGTCCCGTCGCGAACCTCTCGTTCCCCGACGTGACCGGGCCGGTGCTCGCTCGCCTCGGCCTCGCTCCGACGGTCGGACTCGGCAACGCGGCGATGGTGGTGCTGCGCGTGCGGGCCGCTCTGCGCGCGTCCGAGCCCGCTGCCGCGCTGCCGCTGGTGCGCGTCATCGGGCAGCACTCGCAGGTGTTCGGCGTGATGCAGGCGACCGAGCCGATCGTCCCCGACGAGCGCTGTCAGGTCTTCCTCGGCGAGGTGGGGCGGCGAGACGACGCCCTCGCCTACCGGGCGCCGGCGATGGCGCCTGGCCTTCGCTACAACCCCGTCACGGCCGCGGCATCGCTGCCGGTGCTCGAGGCGCTCCTTCCCGGTTCCGAGCCGCTGCGCTGGTCGACGCCGGCACCCGCCGGCCTGCCGGGTGGCTATCCCGTGCGGATCGCGGGCGGCGCGGTGGCGCTCGACCTTCCACCCGGGATCACGCGGGAAGCGGCGGTCGCGTTCAACGAGCGGATGGGCCGCGACGATGGCTTCGAGCGCGTCGACGACGACGGAACGGTGCACTTCAGCGAGCGCTGCCGCGAGGCCGTCGCCGGCTTCGCCCCGGATCTCGCCGAGCCGCTCGCGATCGGCGCGCTCCAGGAGCGGGCCGCGCGGCTCGACGCGATCCTCGCGTCGTAGCCCTACGCGACGACGATCAGCGTCTCGAGGGTCGGATCGCTTGCGCCCGCGATCCGCGTGCCGCCCGCGACCTCGGCGCGGAGCTCGTCGAGCAGCTCGGACGAGATTCGCTCGCCCGGCGCGAGCGCGGGTATGCCCGGCGGGTAGGGCGCTGCGATCTCGGCCGCGACACGCCCGACGGCCCGTGCCGCGCTCACCCGCGCACGCGGCGCGAGGAATGCCTCGCGAGGGGTCATTGCCGACTCGGGCGTGATGCGCCAGGCGGAGGACGAGACGGCGGGGCCGCTCGCCGTCCCGCGCCGCCGCTCGAGCGACGCGGCGAGCGCGTCGACGAGGCGGTCGACCGTCTCGTCGTCGTCGGCGATCGTGAGGAACGGGATCAGCGTCGTGCGATCGGCACCCTCGAGCGAGATGCCGGCGGCCCGCAGGTCGCGATCCATCTCGACCCCGTCGGCACCGCTCGCACCGACGTCGACGATCAGGCGCAGGGGGTCCCAGCCACCCACCGAGGGGTGCTCGCGCACGTGCTCGTCGAGCACGCGCACGCCCGGGAGTGCGCCGAGCCGCTCGCGCGCACGGGAGGCGACTCCGATCGCGGTCCCGACGAGCTCGTGCCCACGTTGCTCCATCAAGGCTCGCGAGCGATCGATGCTCGCGTAGATCTGTGCGGACGGACTCGTCGTAGCCAGGGCATCGAAGGCCGCCCCAAGCTGCTCGAGGTCGATCCGACCCGTCGCGCGGGCGTGCAGCAGTGCCCCCTGCGTGAAGCTCGTGATCGACTTGTGCGTGCTCATCGCGATCGCATCCGCGCCGCGACGCAGCGCGGTCTCAGGGGTGCCGGGATGGAAGCCGAGGTGGGCCCCCCATGCCTGATCGCAGATCAGCGGCACGTCGTGGTCGCGCGTGAGCACGGCGATCGACTCGATGTCGGACACGAGCCCGAGGTACGAGGGCTCGACGAGCAGCACCGCCCGCGCATCCGGCGCACGCTCGAATGCCTCGCGGATCTGCGAGACCGGGACGGCAAGCGCGAGCCCGCTCGCGTCGTCGACCTCGGGCAGCACCCACACCGGCTCGGCTCCCGACAGCACGAGGCCGGCCATCACGGACTTGTGCGAGGTGCGGGCGACGATCACGCGCTGGCCCTCGTGCGCCGCCACGAGGCAGAGCGCCTGGTTCGGGTGCGTCGAGCCGTGCACCGAGAAGCGAGTCCAGTCCGCCGCGAAGGCGCGGGCTGCGAGTCGCTCGGCCTGGCCGAGCAGGTCGGCCGAGGCGCGCAGATCATCCGCACCGCTCGAGTACGGGAGGTCGAGTGCGAGCAGCGGGTCGTCGCCGACGAGCGCGTGCGAGCGCTTGTGGCCGGGCGTCGACCAGGCGGTGTAGCCGCGCGCGAGGAAGGCGTCGACGGCGTCGGCGAGGGGAGTCGTCACGTCGTCGAGCACGAGGCCAGAGCCTAACGGCCCTGCTGGGGCTTCTACCCGGTCGGAGTTGCAGAGCGCGCCAGCGCTCGCTCGACGGCTGCCGCCGCGCGCCTGCCGTCGGCGATCGCCGTCACGATCAGGTCGGCGCCGCGCACGCAGTCGCCACAGGCGAACACGCCATCGACAGCGGTCGCGAGACGCTGATCGGTCTCGATCGTGCCGCGCGCCGTCACGCCGACGCCGAGCCCTGCGGCGAGGCCGTCCTGCGGCTCGATGCCGACGAAGCCGATCGCGAGGAGGACGAGGTCGACGTCGAGCGCGATGTCCTCGACGGGAACGCTCCGCCGCGAGCGCGTCGCGGCGTACTCCGGGTACTCGACGCGCCGCGCCCGCAACGACGCGATCTGCCCGTCGCGGCCGTCGAACGCGACCGTCTCGATCTGCCAGCGGCGCTCGCCGCCCTCGTCGTGCACGGGGTACGAGCGCAGGAGGGCCGGCCACTCGGGCCACGTCTGCTGCGGCGTTCGCTCGCGCGGCGGCGTGGGGCCGTGGGCGATCTCGATCACCGAGACGGCGCCCTCGCGCAGGACGTTCCCGAGGCAGTCTGCGGAGGTGTCGCCGCCTCCGAGGATCGCGACCCTCTTGCCCGCGGCCACGGGCGCGGTCGGATC
This sequence comes from uncultured Actinomycetes bacterium, assembly GCA_963717155.1. Lineage (GTDB taxonomy): Bacteria > Actinomycetota > Thermoleophilia > Gaiellales > JALYLC01. The sequence goes on along the minus strand of OY970326.1, from coordinate 2,799,366 downwards.
GGCCGGAAGACCGGCGACCCGCCGGTTCTGCGCGATGAGGTACGGCATCGCGAGATGGATGCCGGCGAGCTCGCGCCCGGGAAGGCTGAGGTCGCGCTGGCGCTGCGCGCCGGTCGCGAGGACGACCGCGTCGTGGCGGGTGCGCAGCTCGTCGGCGGCGAGGTCGACGCCGCACTCGACGCCGCATGCGAACGTCACGCCCTCGGCCTCGAGCTGCTCGATCCGCAGGTCGACCGATCGCTTGTCGAGCTTGAAGTCGGGGATGCCGTAGCGCAGAAGGCCGCCGGGGCGGTCGTCGCGCTCGTACACGGTGACCGAGTGGCCTGCGCGCGCGAGCTGCTGGGCGCACGCGAGCCCGGCCGGGCCCGAGCCGACGACGCCGATGCTGTGCCCCGTCGACGCGCCCGGCGGCTGCGGCACGACCCAGCCCTCCGAGAGCGCGCGCTCGGCGATCGCAAGCTCGATCTCCTTGATCGTGACGGCGTCGTCGTTGATCGTGAGGACGCACGACTCCTCGCAGGGGGCAGGGCAGAGCTTGCCCGTGAACTCGGGGAAGTTGTTGGTGCGGTGCAGTCGCTCGCTGGCGGACAGCCAGTCGCCGCGGTGCACGAGGTCGTTCCACTCGGGAATCAGGTTCGCGAGCGGGCAGCCCTGGTGGCAGAACGGGACGCCGCAGTCCATGCAGCGCTGCGCCTGCTCCGCGCACGAGGCCCTCGGGAGCGTGCGCGTGCTGCTCGCCGTAGTCGCGCAGGCGCTCGTCGATCGGCCTGTACGGGCCGAGCCGGCGCTGGATCTCGAGGAACCCGCGCGGGTCGGTCATCCGTGCGTCTCCTGCAGCGCCAGATCAGGATCGCGCTCGGCGAGGATGCGCCGCATGTCGTTCGGCATCACCAGTACGAACGCGGCGAGCGACTCCGCCCACGACTCGAGCAGGCGCGCGGCCACGCTCGAGCCGGTCAGCGCGTGGTGTCGCTCGACGAGCTCGCGCAGCTCGCTGCCGTCCTGCACCGGCTCGAGCTCGACGAGGTCGGTGTTGACACGGCGATGTGCGACGCCGTCGGGGTCGTACAGGTAGGCGACCCCGCCCGACATGCCGGCCGCGAAGTTGCGCCCGATCGGCCCGAGCACCACTACCTCGCCGCCCGTCATGTACTCGCAGCCGTGGTCGCCGACGCCCTCGACCACTGCCGTCGCACCCGAGTTGCGCACGCAGAAGCGCTCGCCGGCGAGCCCGGCGAAGTACGCCTCGCCCGCCGTCGCCCCGTACAGCACGGTGTTGCCGACGATCACGCTGCGTGACGGGTCGTAGGCGGCGTTCGCGTAGGGGCGTACGGCGAGCAGCGCGCCCGACAGCCCCTTGCCCGCGTAGTCGTTCGTCTGCCCTTCGAGGTGCAGCTCCAGCCCGTTGATCGCGAAGGCGCCGAAGCTCTGGCCGGCGGTGCCGCGCAGACGCGCCACGATCGTGCCCGGCGCGAGGCCCTCGCGTCCGGCCCGCCGCGCGATCTCGCCCGACAGGTACGTGCCGACGGCGCGGTCGGTGTTGTGGATCTGGGCGGCGAGCTCGACGCGCTCGCCGTGATCGATCGCGCGTGCGGCGCCGTGGAGGAGCGAACGGTCGATGCGCGCGTCGACCTCGTGCCGCCCCACCTCGAGGCCGCGCGTCAGGACTCCCTCGCGACCTCGCGCAGGCGCGATCAGCGCCGAGAGGTCGAGCGGCTCGCCTCCGCGCTGGCGCAGCAGGTCGGTGCGGCCGATCGCCTCGTCGAGCGAGTGGAGCCCGAGCGAGGCGAGCAGCTCGCGCAGCTCCTCGGCGACGTACAGGAAGTAGTTGACGATCTGCTCGGGCGTCCCGGCGAAGCGGCGCCGCAGCTCGGGATCCTGCGTCGCGATCCCGACCGGGCACGTGTTCAGGTGGCAGACGCGCATCATGATGCAGCCGGCCGCGATCAACGGCGCGGTCGAGAACGCGTACTCCTCGGCGCCCAGCAGCGCGGCCACCAGCACGTCGCGGCCGGTGCGCAGCGCGCCATCGACCTGCAGGCGCACGCGTCCGCGCAGGTCGTTCGCGACCAGCACCTGCTGCGTCTCGGCGATCCCGAGCTCCCAGGGGAGTCCTGCGTGCTTGAGCGACGACGCCGGCGACGCGCCGGTGCCACCGTCGTGTCCGGCGATCACGATGTGGTCGGCCTTCGCCTTGGCGACGCCCGCCGCCACGGTTCCGACGCCGGCCTCGGACACGAGCTTGACGCTGATCGAGGCGCTCGAGTTGACCGTGCGCAGGTCGTAGATCAGCTGCGCCAGGTCCTCGATCGAGTAGATGTCGTGGTGCGGCGGCGGCGAGATCAGGCCGACCCCCGGCGTCGAGTGCCGGAGCCGCGCGATCTGATCGTTGACCTTGAAGCCGGGCAGCTGGCCGCCCTCGCCGGGCTTCGCGCCCTGCGAGACCTTGATCTGCAGCTGGTCGGCGTCGACGAGGTAACCGGTCGTCACGCCGAACCGCGCGGAGGCGACCTGCTTGATCGCCGAGCGGCGCAGGTCGCCGTTCGCGTCGGGCGTCGAGCGCACTGGGTCCTCGCCGCCCTCGCCGGTGTTCGAGCGCGCCCCGAGGCGGTTCATCGCGATCGCGAGCGTCTCGTGGGCCTCGCTCGAGATCGAGCCGAGCGACATCGCGCCCGTCGCGAAGCGACGTACGATCTCGCTGGACGGCTCGACCTCCGAGAGCGGGATCGGCTCGCCGGCCGGTACCAGCTCGAGCAGGCTTCGCAGCGTCGTCGCCTGGGCCGATGCCGCGTCGATCGCCGCCGAGTACGCCTGGTAGGTCGGGTAGCTCTCGTCGCGCACGGCGCGCTGCAGCTTCGAGATGACGTCGGGGTTCCAGACGTGGTACTCGCCCTCGATGCGGAACTGGTAGAGGCCGCCCGCCTCGAGCCCCTCCTCGTCGTCGGCGGCGCGCTGACGCGCTGCGGCATCTGCCGCGATCCGCTCGAGCCCGACACCGCCGACCCGCGACGTCGTGCCGGTGAAGTAGCGGGCGACGATCGCGGGCCCGAGGCCGACGGCCTCGAAGATCTGCGCGCCGCGGTAGCTCTGGATCGTCGAGATCCCCATCTTCGAGAGCACCTTGAGGAGACCCTTGCCGATGCCCTTGACGTAGCGCTCCTGCGCCTCGTCGACGGTCAGCTCGCCGAGGTCGCCGGCGGCCTGCAGCGCCGCGATCGAGTCGAACGCGAGGTAGGGCGAGACGGCGGCGGCGCCGTAGCCGATCAGCAAGGCGATGTGCATGACCTCGCGCGGCTCGCCCGACTCGACGACAAGTCCGCAGCGCGTCCGCGACCCCTCGCGTACGAGGTGGCTGTGAACCGCGGCGGTTGCGAGCAGGATCGGGATCGGGCAGCGCGTCGCATCGGCTCCACGGTCGGAGAGCACCAGGATGGTGTGCTGCGTGCGCACGAGGCGCGAGGCCTGCTGGCAGAGGTGGTCGAGTGCGCGCTCGAGCCCTCGGGCGCCCTGGCTCGAGTCGAACAGGCACTCGAGCGTGCCGACGCGGAAGCGATCGGGTGGCAGCGCGCGCAGCTTCTCGAGGTCGCGCGGCAGCAGTACCGGCTGGGTCATCGCCACCCGGCGCGCGTGCTCGGGCGACTCGTCCAGCAGGTTCCCCTGCGAGCCGACCGACGTGCGGAGGCTCATCACGAGGGTCTCGCGCTGCGGGTCGATCGCCGGGTTGGTGACCTGGGCGAAGTGCTGCTTGAAGTAGGCCGGCAGCAGCTGCGGGCGATCGGAGAGCGCGGCGAGCGGCGTGTCGACGCCCATCGAGCCCACGGGCTCCTGGCCCTCGATCGCCATCGGCGCGATCACGAGCCGCAGGTCCTCTCGCGTGTACCCGAAGAGCCGCTGCAGGCGCTCGAGCTCGGGCGCCGCGGGCTGCACGGGCTCGCGGTCGGGCATGTCCTCGAGGTAGATCTTCTGCGCGTCGAGCAGGGCGCGGTACGGCCTGCGGCGCGCGAGCGCGTGCTTCAGCTCGTCGTCGCCGATGATCCGCCCGGCCACCGTGTCGACGAGCAGCATTCGCCCCGGCTCGAGGCGGTGGTTGACGACCACGTTGCCCGGATCGAGGTCGAGCACCCCCGCCTCGGACGCGAGCACGAGCAGGCCGTCCCGCGTCAGCGCGTAGCGCGCCGGGCGCAGGCCGTTGCGATCGAGCGTCGCGCCGACCTGACGGCCGTCGGTGAAGGCGATCGCCGCCGGGCCGTCCCACGGCTCGAGCAGCGCGGTGTGGAACTCGTAGAACGCGCGGATGTCGTCCGGCATCTCGGCGTGGTTCGGCCACGCCGCAGGGATCAGCATGGTCAGGGCGTGCGCGGGTGGGCGGCCCGCCATCACGAGCAGCTCGAGCGCGGCGTCGAGGGCTGCCGAGTCGGACCAGCGCTCCTCGATGATCGGGAACAGCTTCGCGAGGTCGTCGCCCAGGAGCGCGGAGCGCAGGCTCGGCTCGCGCGCGTGCATCCACGAGCGGTTGCCGCGCACCGTGTTGATCTCGCCGTTGTGGGCGAGGTAGTGGAACGGCTGCGCGAGATCCCACGTCCCGAGCGTGTTCGTCGAGAAGCGCGAGTGCACGAGCGCGATCGCCGACTCCACCGCCGGATCGAGCAGGTCGGGGTAGTACGGCCCCAGCTGGGACGAGCGGTGCAGTCCCTTGTACGTCAGCGTCGTGTTCGAGAAGCTCGCGATCGAGAAGATCGACTCGCCGACCTGGCGCGCCGACAGGGCGAGCTCGACGCGGCGGCGGATCACGTAGAGCTTGCGGCGGAACGCGTCGGCCGAGACGCCGCGTCCGCGCGTGACGAAGAGCTGTCGGATGACCGGCTCGCTCTCGCGCGCCCGCGCCCCGATGTGGGCGCCGTCGACCGGCACGTCGCGCCAGCCGATCGGGATCTGCCCCTCCTCGTTCGTGGTGCGTACGAGGAGCTCCTCGCAGATCAGCTGCTGGGCGGGATCCCGGGGAAGGAAGCACATCGCGACCGCGTACTCGCCTGGCGGTGGCAGCTCCGTGTCGACCTCCTCGCGCGCCCAGCGGCGCAGGAATCCGTCGGGAAGCTGCAGCAGCAGCCCGGCGCCGTCCCCCGTGTCGGGGTCGGCGCCCGTCGCGCCGCGGTGCTCCATCTTGCGCAGGACCTCGAGGCCCTGCTCGACGAGTGAGTGATCGGCCTCGCCGGAGACGCGAACGACGAAGCCGAGGCCGCACGCATCGTGGTCGTCGCGCCGGTCGTACAGCGGGTTTGGGCGCACATCGGCCACACCCCGAGAGTACCATCACGCCGATCCGATCGGATCAATTGCGAGCAGATTTTATGAATCATTTGGTTCAGTCGAGCACGCCCGGTGTCGCTATCGTGCGCCCGTGTCTCTGATCGACGCCGGCTGGGCTGCGTGGCTGCCCGAGGAGCTCGCAGCCGCGCATCGCGCGGCCGGCGGAGGCTCCGCCGACCGGCGCGACCTCCGGCGCCTGCTCGCCTCGGATCCGGACGATCAGCGACGCGAGCGCTGGGAGCGCTTCCGCCTCGTCTGTCCCTCGCGGATCGACCTCCCGGCCGAGCCCGACGGCCTCACGGAGGAGGATGCGTTCGGACTGCTCGCGGACCTCGGCCTGGTCGCGGGAGCGCCGCCGCGGCCGGTCGCCGGCCCGGAACCGGTCGAGCTCGTCCTGACGCTCGACCACGACGACCTGCGAGAGCTCGACCAGGTGCGTTCGGCCCGCTTCGACGTGGCGCATGCCGAGACCCCGGTCGATGCGCTGCCGTCGCTCGACCGCGCGTTCGGGGCCGACGTGGGGCGCAACGACCCGTGCCCGTGCGGCTCGGGCAAGAAGTTCAAGCGCTGCCACGGCTGAGCCTGTTCGAGGCGTCTCAGCCGTCGATGCGCTCGAGCCACTCCTCGGTGCTGACGACGTCCGCGAAGAACTGACCCTGCGCGACGAGCGTCGCGCGGTGCAGCTCCTCGCCCGAGGCCGAGCCGCCGCCGTTCTCGAGCGAGAGCGTGCCCGTCGCGTCGTTCAGGATCTCGACCGAGAGGCCGAGGTGGGCGGCCTGCCGCGAGGTCGAGTCCACGCACATGTGCGTCATGTAGCCGGTGATGCTGACCGTGTCGACCTCGGCCTCGGCCAGGATGTCCCCGAGCGACGTTCCCGTGAACGACCCCGGGAACGTCTTGTCGATCAGGTGGTCGCGCGGCCGCTCGTCGATCTCGGGCCGTAGCTGCCAGGCGTGCGAGCCCTCCTGGAAGATCGCCGCGTCGGGCTCGCTGTCGCCGTGTCGCACGACGATCACCGGCACCCCCTGCGCGGTCGCGGCGTCCATCGCCCGTGTGATGTTCGCGAGGCTCGTCTCCGTCGGTGGATCGCTGATCGGCAGCGCGCCGTCGAAGTACTCGTTCTGCACGTCGATCACGATCAGTGCGCGCTTCGTCATCGGACTCTTCTCCGGTCACGGTCGGCTTTGCCGGAGCATGCCACGCGCAACGAGCAGCGTCGCGACGACGCGCTACTTCGCGTCGGTGGTGCCGGTCGTGTCGGCGTCGGGCCGCGCGGCGGCTGCGGCGACCCGGCGACGAGCGCGCAGGAACAGTGCGACCAGCGCGGCGACCACGACGATGGCGATGGCCACCGACGTCGGAGTGGGGTGGCGGACGACGTGCCCCACCTCGGGGAGCAGCCCCCGGGCGGCGAGCAGGACGAACAGGATCGGAGCGAGGCGCTGCACGGCGCGCTGGCCGCCCGTGCGGCGCGGACGTGTCGCCGGCGGAGCTCCGGCTGGAGGGCCGCCCGACGGAGCAGGGGCCCCGATCGAGTCGCGCATACGCAGGGGCTCGAGGTTCGAGCGCGTGGCCCAGCCCTCGCTGCCGGCATCCCAGCGCACGAGATACGACGATGCGGACGCCTGGATGACCTTGCCGGTGTCTCCGAGCTTCGGGTCCGACGGGAAGACCGGCGTCACGATCGTCGAGCGGACGCGCTCGCCCACGCGCAACGGGCGGGCGTCCGCCGGGACGGCTCCGACCATGACGCTCGCGTCGTCGTCCTCGGGCTGGTCGTCGCTGGCATCCATGCCCTAAGTATCCTCCGCCGGCGTGAAAAACCTGCATACGCCCTTTTGTGCGCTCGTTGGCTGCGAGCTTCCGATCGTGCAGGCGCCCATCGGCTCGAGCACCTCCGTCGAGCTCGTCGCCGCCGTCTGCGAGGCGGGCGGCCTCGGCATGCTCGCCGGCACGTGGCTCGATCCCGCGGAGCTCGCCGCTGCGATCGACGGCGTGCGCGCCGCGACCGCGCGGCCGTTCGGCGTAAACCTCGTGCTGCACTGGGACCAGGCCGAGCGCCTGCGGGTCTGCATCGACGGCGGCGTCCCGGTGATCAGCCTGTGCTGGGGCGACCCGGCGGCGCACGTCGCCGCCTGCCACGCCGCCGGTGTGCGTCTGCTGCACACCGTGGCGACTGCCGCCGAGGCGCGCCGGGTCGTCGACCTCGGCGTCGATTGCGTCGTCGCGCAGGGCAGCGAGGCCGGAGGTCACGTCTGGGGTGAGGTCTCGACGTTCCCGCTCGTCCCGGCCGTGGTCGACGCCGTCTCGCCGGTGCCGGTGGTGGCGGCGGGCGGTATCGCCGACGGCCGCGGGCTCGCCGCCGCGCTCGCACTCGGAGCGGCGGGAGCGTGGCTCGGCACCCGCTTCGTCGCAGCGACCGAGGCTCGGGCGCATCCGGGCTGGCAGCAGGGGATCGTCGAGGCGAGCGAGCACTCGACGCTCATGACCACGCTCTTCGACCGCGGCTGGGAGGAGGCTCCGGAGCGCGTGCTGCGGACGCCCCTCGTCGAGGCATGGCTGGCTGCAGGCTCCCCGGACGGCGAACGCCACGCCGATGCCCCGCCGTTACGCGGCGATCCGAGTCCCGAGCTTCGGGCGCAGTACGCCGGACAGAGCGCGGCGCTCGTGCACGACGTGGCGCCGGCAGGTGAGCTCGTGCGCCGGATCGCCCGCGAGGCCGAGGCGACGCTGCAGGCGCTGGCATGACCGCGCTGCGCGTGCACAGCTTTCTCGGCGAGGTGCTGCGGCCGCACTTCTCCGCCGTCGCGGTGCTCGCGGCGCGCGCCGCCGGCTACGAGTCCGCTCCGCTCGACGAGCCCGGACTGGAGCGGCTCGACGAGGTCGTCGCTGCCCCGGGACCGGCGCTCCTCTTCCTGTGCGGGCTCCCCTACACCCGTCTACGCGACGCCGGCGTGCCCGTCGAGGCGATCGCCGGGGCCGTTCCGCACGGCGAGCCCGGGCCGCGCTACTTCTCCGCGTTCGTGGTGCGAGACGGGCTCGAGGCGAGCTCGGCAGCCGATCTGGTCGGGCTTCGCGTGGGACTCAATGGACACGACTCGCTGTCGGGCTACGTGCTGCCGCACGCGGAGCTCGCGGAGCGCGGGCTCGGCGACGTGCTGTACGACCACGCGATCGAGACCGGCAGCCACCGGCGCTCGCTCGATCTCCTGATCGCGGGCGAGCTCGATGCGGCAGGGATCGACTCGACGATGCTTCCGCTCGAGGCCCGGAACGATCCCGGGGTGGCGGCGCTGCGGGTGCTCGAGCGCCTCGGGCCTGCTCCCGTCCCACCGGTCGTGCTCCTCAACGGCGATCCGGAGCTGGCGCGTCGGCTGCAGGCGGCCTTCGTCGGTCTCGCCGGCGACGATGCAGGACGGCATGCCCTCGCCCTCGGCCTCGTGGAGCGCTTCGCCGAGGTCGAGGACGCGGACTATGACGCCGTGCGCGCGATGGACGCCCGCTGAGCTCGGGCTCACAGCGGGCGGGTGATCGCTCCGTCCGAGGCCGACGACACCATCGCCGCGTACTTGCCGAGCACGCCCGTCGGGTAGAGCGGCGCGGGGTGTCGCACGTTGCGCAGGCGCTCCGCGATCTCGTCGTCGGACAGCTCGACGTCGAGGCGGCGCGCGTCGACGTCGAAGACGATCATGTCGCCCTCCTGCAGCGCCCCGATCGGGCCGCCGCGGACCGCCTCGGGCGCGACGTGCCCCGCCATGAAGCCGTGCGTGGCACCCGAGAAGCGCCCGTCGGTCATGAGCGCGACATCGTTCCCGAGCCCCTCGCCGATCAGGGCTGCGGTCACCTGCAGCATCTCGCGCATCCCGGGCCCGCCCGCGGGCCCCTCGTAGCGGATCACCACGACGTCGCCCGCCTTGATCTCGCGCCGCTGCACGGCCTCGAAGCAGGCGTCCTCGGAGTCGAAGACCCTCGCCGGCCCGCGGAAGTGCCGCGTGTCGTGTCCGGCGAGCTTGATCAGGCAGCCCTCGGGGGCGAGGTTGCCCCACAGCACCGCGAGGCCGCCGTTCGGCTTGATCGGGTCGGCGATCGAGACGACGACCTGCTGGCCGGGCGTCGGCACGGCGCTCGCGGCGAGCTGGCCGATCGTGCGGCCGTCGACCGTCGGTGCGTCGACGTGCAGCAGGTCGCGCTGGACGAGCTCGTGCGCCACGAGCGCGGAGCCGCCCGCGGCGAACAGGTCGGTGGCGTTGTACTGCCCGCCGGGCTGCAGGCTCGCGACGATGGGCGTGCGCTTCATCACGCGGTCGACGTCCTCGAGCGTCAGCGGGATGCTCAGCTCGCGCGCGATCGCGATCAGGTGGAGCACGCCGTTCGTCGATCCTCCGGATGCCGCGACGCTCGCAAGCGCGTTCTCGAGCGACTCGCGGGTGATCAGGTCCGACGCTCGGACATCGCGATCGACGAGGTCCATGATCATGCGGCCGACCTCGACGGCGGCGTCGGCCTTCGAGGTGTGCGTCGCAGGGATGTCACCCTGGCGGGTCGGCGAGAGCCCGAGGAACTCGAGTGCCATCGCCATCGTGTTCGCGGTGAACTGGCCGCCGCAGGCCCCGGCGCCGGGACACGCCTCGGACTCGAGCTCGTGCAGCTCCTCCGCGCTCATCGTGCCCGCGATGTACGCGCCGATCCCCTCGTACACGTCCATGACCGTGACGTCATTGCCGTTGTGGACGCCCGGCGCGATCGAGCCGGTGTAGAAGATCGAGCCCCGGGCGCTCGAGACGTGCGAGCGCCATCGCCGCGGCGGGGCCCGTCTTGTCACAGGCGACGAGGCACACGACGCCGTCGAAGCCGTGGCTCCGGGCGACGAGCTCGATCGAGTCGGCGATCACCTCGCGGCTGACGAGCGAGCCGCGCATGCCCTCGGTACCCATCGTCACGCCGTCCGAGACCGAGATGGTGTTGAACTCCATCGGCGTGCCGCCGGCCTCGCGGATCCCCTGCTTGACCTTCTGCGCGAGCGCACGATGGTTGAAGTTGCACGGCATCGTCTCGATCCAGCACGTCGCGACGCCGATGATCGGCCGCGCGAGCGCGTCGTCGTCGAAGCCGATCGCCTTCAACATCGATCGCGCGCCGGCGCGGGATGGGCCATGGGTGATCGCGGCGGAATGTCGCTTGCGCGGGTCGCTCGGGCGGTCGTACGGGGTCTCGGGCATGCCCGAGAGTCTAGGATGCCGGCGCATCTGGAGACGCGGCGTTGCGTCGCACGCTGCGTGCCCCGGGGCACTCGGCTAACCGCCGCTGGTTGCTTATCGTCCCATGTGGGTGGTAAAAGACCGCAGCGCCCGCCTGCCCTGGCCGGCGTAGAGGTACTGAGGAGGAGGAGAGAACGTGGCAGGTTTGCGAAGCCGGTGGCTGCTGATTGCAGCTGCCCTGTGTGTTTCCATGGTTGCTGCAACTGGCGTGGGCCAGGCTGCCAGCACCAAAAGCGCGGCGTCGTTCCCATCGACGTGCGCGAAGCCAGTCGGGTCGGGCAAGCTCACGATCGTGACCGATCTGCCGCTCGAAGGGTCGCTGCGTACGCTGTCGACCGAGATCCAGAAGGCCGCCGCCCTCGTGCTGAAGCAGCAGGGTGGCAAGGCCGGCAAGTTCACCGTGCAGCTCGTCAACTGTGACGACGCGACCGCGCAGGCCGCAAGCTGGGACTCCGCGACGTGCACGGCGAACGCGAAGGGGTACGCCCGCAACTCGAGCGTCGTCGGGCTACTCGGCACCTTCAACTCCGGCTGCGCCGTGATCGAGATGCCGATCACGAACCGCGCACCCGGTGGCGGCATCGCGATGGTCTCGCCGGCGAACACCTACGTCGGCCTGACGCACACGAGCCCCGTGCCAGGCGAGCCCGGGAAGTACTTCCCGACCGGCCACCGCAACTACGCGCGTGTCGCCGTTCCGGATAACTACCAGGGCGCGGCCGACGCGCTGTTCGCGCAGTCCAAGGGATGGAAGAAGATCTACGTCCTGAATGACGGCGAGACCTACGGCGCCGGCATCGCCGGCAACTTCGTGAACGCTGCGAAGTCGCTCGGGATCACGATCCTCGGCAACGACAAGTGGGACAAGACGGCTCCGAACTATCAGGCGCTGTACCAGAAGATCCAGGGCACGAACCCCGACGCCGTGTTCCTCGGCGGGATCATCTCGAACAACGGCGGACAGCTGATCAAGGACAAGGTCGCCGTGCTCGGCGACAACAACAAGGTCGCGCTGATGGGCCCTGACGGCTTCAACACGACGGACACCATCACGGATGCCGGCGCCGCCTCCGAGGGTATGTACGTCACGATCGGCGGCTCGTCGCCGAACGACCTGAAGAACGCCGCAGGCAAGGCCTTCGTGTCCGCCTTCAAGAAGGCCTACAAGGTCTCCACGCTGCAGGCCTACACCGGCTACGGCGCAGAGGCGATGCAGGTCCTGATGGGCGCGATCGCCAAGTCGAACGGCACCCGTGCCGGCGTCGTGAAGGCCCTCTACGGCCTGAAGGTCCCGAACTCGATCCTCGGGCCTGCCACGATCGACAAGTTCGGTGACCCGGTCTACGGCGACAGCGCCCAGTCGCAGGTCACGATCCAGAACATCGCCGGCGGCAAGATCAACACCGTCACCATCGAGAAGCCGACGGCGGCACTTGCTCTGAAGGCTGCGGGCTAGCCCACAGTCAGCGACGGCAGCGGCAGCGACATGAGCAGCGGAGCCAATGCAGTTCGTGGCCCGGTCATGGCGTTCCTGCCGAAGCTGCGCGGTAAGGTCAGCCAGGTCCTCGGCATCACCCTTCTGGTGGTGCTGGGGGCCTGGCTGGCGTACAACTTCTATCTGACGCCGGGCTCGTTCACGAGCGTGCTCCTCTCGGGGCTCACGAACGGGTCGATCTACGCGCTCGTCGCGCTCGGCTACACGCTCGTCTACGGCATCATCGAGCTCATCAACTTCGCCCACGGCGACGTCTTCATGTGGGGGACGATGGTCGCCGTGTTCCTCGGGACCCGGGTATTCGGACTCGACGGATCGCAGAACGGCCTCGTGACCCTGGGCGCCCTGGTGCTCGTGTTCCTGGGGGCGATGGCCTTCTGTGCCACCCTCAACGTCTCGATCGAACGCGTCGCCTACCGGCGCTTGCGCAACGCGCCGCGGCTCGCGCCGCTGATCACCGCGATCGGCATCAGCTTCATCCTGCAGAACCTGGCAGCCGTCTTCTTCAGCTTCAACTACCGCCAGGCCGACTCGATCCTGCCGTCGGCGCCGCTCTTCCACATCGGCCAGTCCGCCTACACGCAGAAGGCACTGCTCGTGATCCTCATCACGATCCCGGTGCTGCTCGTGATGACCTATCTCGTCCAGCGAACTCGCGCAGGGAAGGCCATGCGGGCGACCGCGCAGGATCGCGACGCCGCCCGCATGCTCGGCATCGACGTCGATCGCACGATCGCGTTCACCTTCGCGCTGGGTGGTGCGCTCGCAGGGATCGGCGGGTTCCTGTACGTCATGTACTTCACCACGACGCGCTACGACCTCGGCTTCCAGATCGGGCTCTTCGCGTTCACGGCCGCGGTGCTCGGAGGCATCGGCAGCCTCGCAGGCGCGGCGCTCGGAGGCCTCCTGATCGGGCTCATCCAGAACTTCAACGAGGGACTCTCCTGGCATGCCCCGGGCTCGGACTGGACGCAGTCGATCATCTTCTCGATCCTGATCCTGATCCTCGTCTTCCGGCCGCAGGGACTGCTCGGAGAGTCAACGGCGGCGCGCTCGTGAGCACGTTCACGGGCCGCCTTGCCGCGCGCCCGCGCAGGTGGTGGGTCAGGCGCGGGCTCGGCGTCCTGCTCGGGCTGATCATCATCTTCTACCCGTCGATCTTCGCGGACTCGCCGGCGTTCCTGCAGAACTCGCAGTGGATGCCGCAGCTCACGACGATGGTCCCGGTCCTCGTGTTCGTGGTCATGGCCCTCGGCCTGAACGTGGTCGTCGGCTATGCCGGGCTGCTCGACCTGGGCTACGTGGCGTTCTACGCCGCCGGCGCATACGTCGCGGGGTGGTTCGCGTCGCAGCAGTTCGCACCGCACAACGTCCACGTCGGCGCGATCGACATCACGCCCGACACCCCGGGGATCCACATCTCGCCATGGCTGCTGATCGTGGTCGGCGGCCTCTTCGCCGCCGGGCTCGGCATCGTGATCGGCGTCCCCACGCTGCGTCTGCGCGGCGACTACCTCGCGATCGTGACGCTCGGATTCGGCGAGATCATCCCGCAGGTCGTCAGGAACGGGAACAGCTTCTTCGGCTTCAACGTCACGAACGGGCCGGCCGGATTGACGGGCCTCGATCCGATGGGGTTCGGCCACACCTTGCACTCGTGGTTCCCGTTCATACCCGTGGACTTCACGATCCAGTACAACCCCGACAAGTTCTTCTACTGGTCGCTGGTCGTACTGCTCGCATTCACGCTGTTCGTGATGATCCGGCTCCGCGACTCGCGCCTCGGACGCGCCTGGGTCGCGATCCGCGAGGACGAGGACGCTGCCGCTGCGATGGGCATTCCGCTGATGCGCGTGAAGACCTACGCCTACGCGATCGGCGCCTTCTTCGGTGGAGCTGCCGGCTGCCTGTTCGCGCTGTACAAGGGCGCGACGTTCCCGAACGACTTCTACCTCAACATCTCGATCTTCATCCTCTGCATGGTGATCCTCGGAGGCATGGGGAACGTGTGGGGGGTCTGTGTCGGGGCGACGCTGCTCGCGTACCTCAACTTCCAGGGGCTGAACGCGGTCGGCAACACGTTCAACAGCGTGGCCGGCACCAACGTCAGCGTCCCCAAGTACCAGTTCCTGGTGTACGGCGTGATCATCGTGGTCGTGATGCTGTTCCGCCCGCAGGGCCTCATACCGTCGGCGCAGCGCCAGGCGGAGCTCCAGTTCGAGACGGACGACAAAGCAGCGTCGCACCTGGCGGGCATATGAGCTCCCACGTCGCCGAGGAAACCGACGACCTCCTCGTCGCCCGCAAGGTGCGCATGGAGTTCGGCGGTCTGATCGCCCTCGACGACATCGACTTCACGGTGCCGCGCGGGTCGATCACCAGCCTGATCGGTCCGAACGGCGCGGGCAAGACGACGTTCTTCAACATGCTGACCGGCGTGTACACGCCGACGTCGGGCGAGATCGTGTTCGACGGCCACGAGTCGGTCGGGGAGCCTCCGCACAAGATCACGCAGCTCGGGATCGGCCGCACGTTCCAGAACATCCGGCTCTTCCCGACGATGAGCGCGCTCGAGAACGTGCTCGTCGGGATGTACTGCCGCACGCATTCCGGGATCGTCCGCAGCATCCTGCGCACACCGCGCCAACGCCACGAGGAGCGCGACTCGCACCTCAAGGCCACCGAGCTCCTCAGCTACTGCGGTCTCCCGACCGGGATCGAGCAGGAGTACGCGCGCAACCTGAGCTACGGCGATCAGCGGCGGCTCGAGGTCGCGCGGGCGCTTGCCACCGACCCCAAGCTGGTGCTGCTCGACGAGCCGACGGCCGGCATGAACCCGAACGAGACGGCGTCGTTCATCGCGTTCGTGCACCGGCTGCGCGACGAGCGCGGCCTCACGGTGCTGCTGATCGAGCATGACATGCGCGTCGTGATGCAGGTCTCCGAGCGCGTCACCGTGCTCGACCACGGACGCAAGATCGCCGAGGGCATCCCGGTCGAGATCCAGCGCGACCCCGCCGTGATCGAGGCCTACCTCGGAACGGGCGCTGCCGCGGAGGGGAAGGCGTGAGCCAGCCGGCAACGGCGCCGCCGACGGGTGAGCCGCTGCTGAGGATCGAGGGCCTGCGGACGGCCTACGGCCGCATCGAGGCGCTCAAGGGCATCTCGCTCGAGGTGCACGACGGCGAGATCGTCACCCTGATCGGCTCGAACGGCGCGGGCAAGACGACCACGCTCCGCACGATCAACGGGATCATCGCCCCGCGGGCGGGGAAGATCACCTTCGCGGGCCACGACATCACGCGCAGTCCTGCGCACGAGATCGTCAAGCTCGGCATCGCGCAGAGCCCGGAGGGCCGGCGCCTGTTCCCGCGCATGACCGTGCGGGAGAATCTCGAGCTCGGCGCCTATCAGCGCACGGACGCCGACGGCATCGCCGAGGACCTCGATCGCTCGTATGGCCTGTTCCCGCGACTCAAGGAGCGAGAGTCGCAGAAGGCGGGCACGCTCTCGGGCGGCGAGCAGCAGATGTGCGCGATCGGCCGCGCCCTGATGGCGAGGCCGCGGTTGCTGCTGCTCGACGAGCCGTCGATGGGACTCGCGCCGATCCTGGTCGACCGGATCTTCGAGATCATCGTCGAGATCAACAAGCAGGGGACGACCGTGCTCGTGGTCGAGCAGAACGCCTCGATCGCGCTGTCGGTCGCGACCCGCGGCTACGTGCTCGAGACGGGCCAGATCAAGCTGACGGACAACGCCGACGCGCTCCGTGAGAACGACGAGGTGCGCAAGCTCTACCTCGGCGAAGCCTAGGAGGCTGTCAAAAGGTCGGTCGCGGCGCTCGGCGTCCTCGGATCGTCCTGCGGTCTGGGGTCTGTGCTCGTTCCTCGCGTCGACCCCAGACCTCCGGCGACCCGGATCCCGCTCACGACCGCTCGGGTCTCCGGTGCTCGCGCGATGAGCGGGCTCCGGGGCTTCGCAGGGACGCCGGCGGGCTCTCGAACAGGCAACCAGCCTGTCCTTCGAGCCAGCCGACGCCCCCGCTCGCTCCGAGAACCCCGAGCATCCACGCCGGCCCTTTGACAGCCTCCTAGGAGGCTTCAGGCAGCGCGGACGGCGTCTGCAGCCGCGTCACGCCAGGAGAGCAGCCACTCGCGCTCGGCGTTGTTCGTCGGGTGGAACTCCAGTCCGGCGCTCCAGGCGCCGAACCCGCGCGGCGAGACGCGCACGACCCGGACCGGGACCCAGGGGGCGCTCTCGTCGTCGCCCGCACGCAGATGGAACGTGCTCTCCACGACCGGAGGGGGGCCGACGCCGGTGACGCCGCAGCCGACCCCGGAGAGGTCGGAGGCGACGAGCTGGTAGCGGTTGGCCACCCGGCCGTCATCCATGCGCGCCTCGCCGAGCAGTGAGAGGCGCGGCATGGGAATGCGCTGTCCACGACGAAGCTCGACGGTCTTCCAGGTGCCGAGCAGCATCACCTCGGTGCGCTCGGCGGTGGGGTTCGGGTCGGAGACGCGGACGCTCACCTGCCAGGCGGCGAGGTCGCCGTCCCAGTAGCGGATCGCGAGGGCGTCGCCGAAGCCGACCGTGTGCTCGAGCCCGACGAGGACGGCGTGCTTGTCGCTGAGCTCGGCGAGCAGGGCGGCGCCCTGCCGGCTATTACCGGTGAAGGGGCACACCTCGACGGTGCTCCCCACGGTTGCAGGCGTATGCGAGTCGGACATCACTTCCTCTGTCGGCAACATGGCACGGGCGGTTGAGTCGAAATGTGATGGCGGCGGGAACGGGTTCCTCGCGTAATGGGTGCCTGCCGCCGATGGGAAGGCTGTGAGCATCCGCCGCCACCTGGTTCCGATCACGGCCGACCCGAGGCCCCCTCGCCAGTTGTCGCGCACGCGTCCCCTGCCCGAACCCGTCGTCGAGGGGCCGCCTGCGAACGATGAGCGGGGTGAAGCCCGTACCGCGCCCGTCGCCTGGGTGGGCGTGGCCTGCGTCGCCGCGTTCTCGGCAGTCATCTCGGCGGTGGCGGCCGACGCGCGCTGGCTGGCCGCGCTGGGACACGCGATCACCGCGCGCGGGGGTATCCCCGATGGCGTGCCGTTCGCGAGCGCGCCGACGCACGGCTGGCCGAATGTCCCCGCACTCGCCGAGCTGGTGTTCGGAGCGCTCGACTCGCTCGCGGGAGCGCGCGGGCTGCAGGTCGCGCAGGTCGCGGCCGTCACCATCGCATGCTGTCTCGTCGCACTCGACGCGCGCAGGCTCGGCGCCGGGGACGGCTCGACCGTGCTCGTGCTGATCATGCTGATCCCGGCCGCGTTCGGGGCGATCGTCGCGGTCCGTGCGCAGCTGTTCTCGCTCGCGCTGTTCCCCGCGCTCGTCGTCCTGCTGCGCGCCGAGGTGCGCCGGCCGTCCCGTCTCATCTGGCTCGTCCCGCCGCTGCTCGGCCTCTGGTCGAACCTCCACGGTGCGGCTCTGACGGGTCTCGCCGTCGCGGGCGCCTACCTCTTGCTCGAGCGTGCGCGCCGCGAGCCGCTCGTCGCCGGCGGAGTACTGGTCGCATCGCTCGTCGCGCTGTGCGCGACGCCGGCGCTCTGGCACACGCCGTCGTACTACGCCGGCGTCCTCGGAGGCGAGGCTGCCCGGCAGGGCATTGGCCTGTGGGCGCCGTTCTCGTTCTCGTCGGGTCCCGATATCGCGACGCTCGTCTGTCTCGCGCTCGCCGTGTGGCCGATCGCCCGCGCCCGCCCCCGGTTGTGGGAGCTCGTCGCGCTTGCCGGGCTGGTCGTGCTCGCCGCGCGGACGTCGCGTGGCGGCGTCTGGGTCGTGCTGCTTGCCGCGCCGCTCGCAGCTGCCGCGCTCCCCTGGCGCGATCTGCGGCGCGGTCGCGTCGTTCCGCTCGTGCTCGGCGTGTGCGCGGTGCTCGTGGTCTTCGGTATCGCCCGCGGCCCGCTGAACACGGCCGGTTCCCCACAGCTCGTCGACCGTGCGGTGCGCGACGCGCGGGGAACCCCCGTGATCGCCGACTCGATGCTCGCCGAGCAGGTCGTCCTCGCAGGCGGACGGGTCTGGGTCGCGAACCCGCTCGACGCGTTCTCGCGTCCCGACCAGCGGCTGTGGATCGCCTGGCTGGCCGGAAGGCCGGCGGGCGACGCCGCCCTCGCGCACGTGCCACGTGTCGCGTTCGTCGCGCGCGGGGGAGCGGCCGAGCGCCGTATCGCCGCCAACGCGAGCTTCCGGCTCGACGTCGAGGACCGGACCTCGGCCGTCTACGTCAGGCGTCGCTGACCGACGACCGCGCGTGTGCATCGCGGAGCGTGCGCGACACGAAGCGCTCGCGGCGTGGTGAGTCGACGAGGCGTGTGACGCCCACGAGCGTCTCGGGAATGCCGAGCTCCAGCGCCGCGTACGTCGCCGCGAGGATGATCGCGGCACCTGCCGGCGACTGTCCCGCATCGGCCGCGCGCGCCACGAGATCAGCCGGAGCCAGCGGGTGCGGCCGCGTGCGATCCCCCCGCCAGCCGCGTGCGTCCTCCGCGAGCCAGCACGCATGCGAGAGGGCGTGTGCGCTCGTGCTCCAGCCGGCCGCGTGCAGGAATGCCAGCGCCGCTGCGACGCCGAGCAGCGACGCGTCGCCCGTTGGACCCGTCTCGTGCTCGAGCTCGAAGGCCGCCAGCGACCGGCCGAGATCGCGCGCGAGCTCGTCGGCCGGCATGCTCTCGAGCGCACGGCCGGCGTAGGGGGCGACGCCGTCGACCGGAGCCGTCGCCGCGACGTCGCGCGCGACCGCAGGCAGGGCGAGTCGGGCGACGTCCCGATCGAGCGCGGCGAGTCGTGCCGCGCGCTCCACCAGTGCGAGCGGACGCGCGCCGCGGAAGCGCACGCTGGCCGCTCCCGCGAGCAGCACCGCGACGGCGCCGGGGTCGCGGTCACGCTCGAGAGCTCCGCTGACCACGGCCTCGGCGCCGTCAGGATCGCGCTCGGCGACCCTCGCGGCGATCGCCTGCTCGACGCCGCCTGCTCGCTCCTCCGCGAAGCGGCTGCCGGGCTCGGCCGGAAAGCGCGGAGCCCCGCGCCCGTCGAGGGCGGCGACGATCGACGCCGCCTGCGCGAGCAGGAGCCCTGTCTGAGCCGGCTCGCGGTCCGCCAGGGCCAGCGCGTCGGCGACGGAGCCGCCCGCGAGCCCGAGCCCGGGCCCGTGACTCGCGGCGAAGCGTGCGAGCAGCTGCGCGATCTCGATCGGCGTCGCGCCGGCGGCCAGCAGCCGGGCCGAGTTGCGTGCCGCGCGCTCCTCGTCGCCCGACTCGAGCGCCGAGGCCAGCGCATCGGCGCGCAGGGCCCGCTCGCCCGGGCCGAACTCGACGTCGAGGTCGACGAGCACCTCGTCCTCCCGGATCGCGACAGGGAAGGTCTGCGTGTCCTCGCCAGGAGTCAGGCACGCGCCCGAGCGCAGATCGAACCGCCAACCGTGCCACGGGCAGGTGATCGTCTCGCCGACGACCACGCCCTGTTCGAGCGGGTATCCCTCGTGCGGGCACGCGCGGGCGACTGCGAACACCTCACCGGTGCCGGCGCGCACCACGACGGCCTCGCGACCGTCGTGTGCCACCGGCAGGAGTCCTCCGGCAGCGTCCAGCTGGGCGAGGGTGCAGACGCGCACCGCGCGGGTCATCAGTCCGGGACGTCGGCGACGTCGTCGCCCGCGACGACGTGCAGCGCCAGCGAGCGCAGGTGGTGGCCGTCGACCAGCAGCTCGAACGAGTAGTGCCCCGGCTGCTCGAAGCGCACGCCGTGCATCTGGAGGATCAGCGGCGCCGTGCGGATCGGCACTCCGAGGAACGGCGGATCTCCGGTCGGGAACTCGCCCTGGAGGGGAGGCACGACGTCCTGGCCGTCCTCGTCGTTCAGGTGCAATCGCAGCGTGTGATCGCCGGCCTCCGTCGGGTGCGCCTCGAGCCGTACCACGAGCACCATCGTCGGGTACGTCAGGGGGAACGTCGAGGCATGGATCGAGTCGAACTCGCCGAGGACGTTGAGCTTGCCCTCACGCGAGACGTTCGCGGCGTCGCACAGCACGGCGAGGTTCACGTTCACCCTTCGAACGGTAGTCGCCAATGCGCGATTCTGTATCAGCCTGCGCCATCGGGCACCGGAGCCCGTTCGGGCAGCGGGAAGAGCCCGAGGAAGCGCTCGACCGCCGCAGCGCTGCCCTCGATCGAGATCGTCCCGGCCCGCAGCGCGTCGTCGAGCGGGCGTCCGCCCCAGAGCAGCGAGGCGAGCGTACCCGGATCGGTCTCGACGGTCGCATCGGGGTCGTCGGCACTGCCGCGATCGATGTCGATCTGTCCGGCGGCCACCTCGACATGGAACCGGCTCTCACCGAGCTGCAGCTCGTAGGTCGCCCGGAGATCGCCGGCCGCACCCGGATCGAACTCGGCCCGGAGGGCGAGGGCGAGCGAGTCGACCCCGAGCTCGCCGTCGACGCGGTGCGACGGCGAGCGGCTGCCCCAGCGCCCGAGCGCGACGACGACGGGCTCGAGCTCGTAGCCCCAGTCGGTCAGCTCGTACACCCATGACCCCGCCGGCGGGGGGAGCTTGCGCCGCCGCACGACGCCCGAATGCTCGAGCTCGCGCAGGCGGCGGCCGAGCACGTCGGCGCTCACGTCCGGGATGCCGGCGCGGAGGTCGGTGAAGCGCTTGGGGCCGAACATCAGCTCGCGGACGACGAGCAGCGCCCAGCGTTCGCCGACGAGGTCGAGAGCGTGCGCCGCGGCGCACGCGTCCACGTATGAGCGCTCGCGTGCCACGTGGAGATTCTAGCCGCCTAGTCCTACGATGCTTCTTGTGAGTTGACATGTACGACTTGAAAGTCGTAATCTACAACTATGAGATCGATCACACGGGAGGTGCTCGATGAGGCAGGTACTGGTTCGCTACCGGGTCAAGCCCGAGCACGTGGCAGAGAACGAGGCGCGCGTCCGCGCCGTGTACGACGAGCTGGAGCGCACCGGCCCGACCGGCTTCCGCTACTCGACGTTCAAGCAGGATGACGGGGTGAGCTTCGTGCACCTCGCGCTGGTGAGCGAGGACGGCGCGAACCCCCTGGCGGCCGTCGAGGCGTTCCAGCGGTTCCAGGAGGGAATCCGCGACCGGTGCGACGAGCCCCCCGTCGTCGCCGAGCTGAGCACGGTCGGTGCCTACCGCTTCCCGGACGGGATCATCGTCTGAGAAAGCGCGTGAGCTCGGGGTCGTCGACGTCCCCGCCCGCGATCAGGCGGCGGATGTCGTCCGTACGCGCGGCGACGAGCGAGACGTGACGCTGGCCGACCGACGGCTTCTCCGCGAGCAGCCCGGCGCGTAGGAGCGCCTCACCGGCATCCAGCGCGAGCGCCCGCTCGTGTCCGGGGAACCCCCGTGCAAGGTGCGAGAACTCGGTGTGGTAGCCGCCGTACTTGCCCATGCCGTCGAGCCGGCGAAGGATCCGGCGCATCGCGCGGCGCTCGGGCGAGGGGTCGTCGTGGGCGGCGCGCTCCTCGGGTCCGGGTTCGTGCGCGTCCAGCAGGCCGCGATAGCTGCTGAGCGCCGACTCGACTGCCGGATCGAGCCGCGTAGCGCCGGAGAACCCGTCGAGCCGCGCCACGAGCTCGGCTCGCGCGAGCCAGTCGGCCTCGATCGGCTCGGTGTCGTCGAGCGATCCCGTGGGGATCACCACCGCGACGGGCTCCATGCGATCGAGGTGCCGAGCCTGCTCGTCGATGCTCAGCGGCAGCAGCTCGAGCGCCCCGGCCGCGTCACTCGTGACGACTCGCAGGGCGACGAACCCGTGCCAGCTCGCGGCCTCGAGATCGAGCTCGCCCGCATCGGCACGCGGGACGCCGAGCCCGACCGCGACGGCCAGTGCACCCGCGACGCAGGCCGCGAGGCGCCGAGCCCGCCCTGCGCGTGAGACGTCCGCTACGTGGGCGGGAGCGGTCAGGCAGATCCCCTCGGGTGTCGCAGCGGCGAAGCAGCGCAGCCCGGTCGGGCGCGGAGCGCCGATCCGCTGCGCATCCGCCGCGAGCGATGCCCTCACTGCCTCGGAGCGCTGGGCGGGCCGCAGCCCCGCGAGTTCCACGCTGCGCCTCGCCTCAGGGCGCGCGCAGCTCGCCGAGCCCTGCGCGAAGCGCCGCGACGGCATCGCCGCCGACCGCGTCGATCACGTCGGACCTGTCGAGCAGATGGGCGACGCCGACGGGGTCGAGCCGGTTCGCCACGTAGCTGTCCTCGAGCACCTCGGCGAGCGGTCGGCCCTTGGCAGTCTCGCTGATCACGTAGCGTGCGACTGCATCTTCACCGCGCCCGGCGCGACCGAGGAGACGAGAGAGAACGGACACGGCGGTACCGTAGAGCATTGCGTCGGGCGAGCAGTCCGGATTCCGAGGAAGGGGTGGGTGGCATGACGTCGATTCAGACCGAAGGCCGGTTTGCCGAGCGCACGTTGAGTGGCATCGACGACTCCGGGAGGATGGAGACCATCAGCTTCTGGATCGACTGGCTCGATGGCGGGCTGTGGGGCGTCGGCAGGGTGGTCAACGCGGCGCTGCGCGAGAACCCCCAGCTGGCCCGCGAGGAGGACTGGATCTTCCGTGGCTACGAGATGGGCGATGCCCTGGCGGCGGCCAACGAGGCGCTCACCACCGACCTCGAGGTGTCACGCGCCGACGGCAGGAACGAGGACGTACGGCCCTTCGACGAGGACGAGCTTCGTCGTCGACTCGAGCGCTGGTTCTTCGATCACTCCTGAGTCGGCCCGCCGCGTGCGGCCGCCGATCGATCAGCTCGGGGGCGCAGGCGGGGTGGCCGGCGGCGTCGCCGGGGGAGCCACCGGCGCAGCCGGGGGCTCGGAGGGCGTCGAGGGCGTCGAGAAGCTGACCGCCACCGGCTCGCGGTCGGTCGGATCCTCGATCTCGAAGAACTCGCGCTTCTGGAAGCCGAAGCTGCCCGCGATCACGACGCCGGGGAAGCTCTGGATCTTCGTGTTGAAGCTCTGCACGTTCGAGTTGTAGATACGGCGCGATGCCGCGATCTCGGACTCGAGCTGGTTCAGCGTCCCCTGCAGCTCGAGGAAGTTCCGCGAGGCCTTCAGATCGGGATACGCCTCTGCGACGGCGAACAGCCGCCCGATCGCCTGGCCGAGGATTCCCTCGGCAGCACCGGCCGCGGCGGGCGTCGAAGCGCCCATCGCCCGCGTGCGAGCGTCCGTGACGGCCTGGAAGACCTCGCGCTCGTGGGTCGCATAGCCCTTCACGGTCTCCACGAGGTTCGGCACCAGGTCGTGCCGGCGCTTCAGCTGGACGTCTATGCCGCTCCAGGCCTCGTCGACCTTGTTACGACCACGGACCATGCCGTTGTAGGTCACGACCAGGAAGAGGCCGAGCACGACCACGATCGCGATGATCACGATGACGACGGTCAAGAGACGCTCCTGTCTACGGTGGAGGAGGCCGCGGCGATGCGTTGGAGCACCGCGCGGCTCTGGTCGAGCAGGGCGTCGAGAGGTCCCTGCTCGGTGAGATGGCGCTTGACGGCGATGACGAGGATCCCGTCCTCGAGCTCGAAGAGCACGTCTTGTTGATCGATGCACCAGACGATGAACGACGGCTCGAAGATCTGGCGCACGGCGATGTCCGGGACATCGTCGTGCACCTCGAGCTTGTAACGACGGTGCATATCGGTCGACTCGAGCTCGATCACGCGGTTCGACGTGAGGGCCGAGTCGGCGCGATCGAACCAGCCACGGTCGATCGCGCTGCGCGGGTGCAGCGTCATCCGTGCGACCGGAGTGCGCACCTCGTCGATCCGCGCGACGGTGTACGGGTGCTTCGACTCGTTGCGCGTCTGCACGCCGTTCGAGTCGGTCGAGTAGGTGACGACCGTGTAGGTGTAGTGGCAGAGCGTCAGCGGGCGTCCCAGGAGCTCGCCCACCAGACCGTTCTCCGCGTCGCGTTCATCGCCCTGGCGTAGGAGCGGCGTGCCCTCGCCGAGCTCGGGCGACTCGACGAAGCTCAGATCGTGCGAGCGACCCCAGGCGGTCATGAAGTCGTCCTCGGCCGCGCCGCTGGCGCGGACCCAGAGGACGACGAACCCCACGGCTGCGAGCACGACAGCGAGGCCGATCGCAAGCGCGATGCGGGCGCCTGCGGTGTGGCCGATCGCGCCTCCCAGGAGCGCTCCGATGATCGCGGCTAGCGCGATCGCGACCCGCCAACGGGTCGAGCGAAGCGATGCGCGCACGTGGCGCGCACGAATCGCGCCTACGGTTTCCATGGGCGGCACGCGCCCATCGTAGTGCCCATGGCGCAGGTCTGCTCTCAGGACGCCTGGCGCAGGCCGGTCTCCACGTGCATCCCGAGCACCTCGCGAAGGGCAGCGACGACCGCCGGGTCGAGCTGCGTGCCCGCCGCGAAGCGCAGACGGGTGAGCGCCTCGGCGGTTCCCAGCCGTTGACGGTAGGGCCGCTCGCTCATCATCACGTGCCAGGTGTCGCAGACCGCCACGATCCGCGCGACGAGCGGGATGTCCTCGCCGGCCAGGCCGTCGGGGTAGCCGTCGCCATCGAATCGCTCGTGCGATGCGCGCACGGCGTCGGCGACGCTCGCCAGGCCGGGCACGGCGCGCAGGATCCGCTCGCCGATCGCCGAGTGCTCCTGCACGACCGCGCGCTCGGCAGCGTCGAGCGGGCCCGGCTTGTCCAGGATGCGATCGGGCAGCGCCAGCTTGCCGATGTCGTGCAGCAAGCCGGCGATCTCCGCCTCCTCGCACACGGAGTCATCGAGACCCAGGCGCGCGGCGACGGTGGCGGCAAACCCGCTGACGACACGTGCGTGCACGCCCGATACCGGATCGCGCTCCGACAGTGCAGCGGCCAGCGCGAGTGCGGCCTCGCGCCGCGATGCGCTTCCCGATCCCGCCTCCGCTCGCGCGAGCAGCCCGCCTGCGTGTGCCGCGAGCGCCGCCAGCGGCGGCACCATCGGCGGATCGAGCGGCGTCTCGGCGAGCGCGACGAGGAGGATGCCCACGACGCCGCTGGGTACGACGAGCGGGCACACGAGGGCGCCGCGCAAGCCGCGATCGCGTGCACGAGCCCGCACGCCCCGACGTCTCGGTGCGAGGCCTGCGAGCAGCGCGGGCAGCGAGAGATGGAGGAACGGCTCCCCGCGTGAGAGCGGACCGGGCTCGAAGACGTCGAGCAGCGGTGCGAGCGGAGCCGCGCTCAGATCGAGCATCGTCGGCGAGGGCTGACCAGCGATCGCGGCGACCCGCGTCTCGGTCGGCTCGGCCAGCAGAATCGCGGCGAGAGGCGCCGACGCGATGCGCCGTGCTCCGTCTGCAACCTGCTCGAGCGCGCGCTGGACATCCTGCGCCATCGCGCTTCCCGCCATCGTCGAGACGAGCAGCGTCTCGCGCTGGAGGGAGCGTTCGCGATCCTCGCGCCCGGCGATCGCGACCAGCGTGAGCGCGAGCGTGCTCGCTGCGAGCGCGAGCAGGTCCACGTCGCCCTGCTCGAAGGGCCGACCGTCCGAGTGGATCGCGGCCAGCGCTCCCAGCCGCGAGTTGCCGAGCTCGAGCGGAGCCGCCGCGACGCTCGCGGAAGGGTCGACGAGCGAGCTTCCCCGCAGTGCCGGGTCGCCCGGCCCGTAGGAGCGAGCTCCGTCGATCAGCACGGAGGTCAGCAGCGGATCGGCAGCGACGAGACCTTCGATCGCACGTTCGCCGTCGTTCGCCGTTGCGAGCGTGCGCACGGCATCGGGGTCGTGCTCGTCGCGCAACCAGGCGACGTGCCCCTCCGCGGGAACGAGACGCCCGAGCGCCGCGAGCGCGAGGCGAGGCAGCATCCGGTCGCCGTGGTCGCACACGGCGGCCGCCTGCAGGGCGGCCAGGGCCGCGAGGTGCTCGCGCGCAAGGGCCACACACCCTCATCGGCGCGCGGCACCGCTACCGTTAGCCTCATGCCTGAGACCGCCCTCGAGCTCGACTCGCCGCCCCGCTGGGATCTGACCTCCCTCTTCCCGGATGTCGACGCCGCGCTCGCAGCGCTGGCCGAGGCACTCAAGGACTGCAGCGCCTTCCGCGACCGCTATCGAGGACGGGTGGCCGAGCTCGATGCCGACGAGCTCCTCGTCCTGCTCGACGAGCTCGCGGCGCTCGACAACCGGCTCTCGCGGCTCGGCAGCTACTCGGGGCTCGCGCTCTCGACGAACATCACCGGCGAGGCCGAGCGCGACGCCGACGCTGCGATCGAGCAGGGCCTCGTCGAGGCGCAGAACGCATTGCGCTTCTTCGAGCTCGAGTGGCTGCACGTCGACGACGAGCGAGCGGCTGCGATCGCCGCGAACCCAGCGCTGGCTCCGTACCGCTACTTCCTCACCTCATCGCGGCGCTTCCGCCCGCACATCCGGACGGAGGACGAGGAGCGCATGCTCGCCGAGCGCGAGCCGGTCGCCCAGGGCGCGTGGCACACGCTCTTCGACCAGGTCACGTCGACGCTGCAGATCCCGTTCGACGGCCGCGATCACACGATCTCCGAGCTGCTCGCGCTCGTCCGCGCGCCGGAGCGCGCGACGCGGATCGGCGCGTACGACGCGCTGTTCACGGCGCTCGAGCCGCACGCGGGCGTGCAGGCGCAGGTGTACGACTCGGTCGTCTCCGACCGTCTCGCGATGGACCGCATCCGCGACTACCCCGGCCCGCGGGCGGCCCGCGACCTGTCGAACGAGCTGGCCCCCTCCGTGGTCGACGCGATGCTCGATGCCGTCGAGCGCCACTACCCGCTGGCACATCGCTGGTGGGCGCACAAGGCGCGCCTGCTCGGCGTCGACCGGATGGTGCTCGCCGACCAGTACGCGCCGCTCGGCGCGGGTCGCTCGATCGACTACCGCGAGGCGGTCGAGACCGTGCTCGGCGCGTTCGCCGAGTTCTCGCCGCGCATCGAGCGCATGGCGCACGACCTCTTCGCCGACGGGCGGCTGGATGCCGAGCCCCGCTCGGGCAAGCGCGGCGGGGCCTTCTGCGCATCCATCGCCCAGGACGCGCGTCCGTACATCCTCATGAACTTCCTCGGGAAGCTCGACGACGTCCGCACGCTCGCGCACGAGCTCGGACACGGCATGCAGTTCGAGCTCGCCGGCGAACGTCAGACCGCGGTCGAGCATCACCCGCCGCTCGCCCTCGCCGAGGTCGCGTCGACGTTCGCCGAGCACATCGTGTTCGAACGTCAGCTCGGACAGGAGAGCGACCCGCAGGTCCGCCTCGCGTTGCTCGCCGACCGGGTGGAGGGAAGCTTCGCGACGATCTTCCGCCAGACGCACATGGTGCGTTACGAGCAGCGGGCGTACGGGCTTCGGGCCGAGGGCAAGGCGCTGCTTCCCGAGCGGCTGGCCGACTTCTGGCTGGAGACGAACCGGCCCTACTACGGCGACGTCATCGAGATCCCCGACGGCTACCGGTACGGCTGGACGTACATCCCGCACTTCATCCATACGCGCTTCTACACGTACGCCTACGTGTTCGCGGCGCTCGCGAGCTTCGCGCTCGCGGCCCAGCAGCGCAAGGATCCCGAACGGTTCGCCTCGTCCTACGTCGACTTCCTCGCGATCGGCGGCTCCCAGGCGCCGGCCGACCAGCTCGCGGCGCTCGGGGTCGACGTGACCCGGCCGGACGCCTGGGACGCGGGGTTCGGCGAGCTCGAGCGACTGGTGTCGCTCGCGGAATCCTCGACCGGGGCGTAGTGGCCGCTGCCGTCGGCGTGGTGGAGTCGGTCAACGTCGGCGGCGTCCGGCAGTTCCAGCTCGGCCGACACGCGGTCGACACCGCGATCTGGAAGACGCCGGTCAGCGGCCGGGTGGCCGTGCTCGGTGTCAACCTCGCGGGAGATGATCAGGCCGACCGCAGCGTCCACGGCGGTCCCGACAAGGCCGTGTACGCCTACGCCGCCGAGGACACGGAGTGGTGGGAGAACGAGGAGGGGAAGGTGCTCGGTCCCGGCGCCTTCGGAGAGAACCTGAGCGTCCGGGGCAGCGATCTGACCGAGGCCCGGGTCGGCGAGGTCTGGAGGGTCGGTAGCACCCTGCTCGAGGTGCGCCAGCCGCGGGTGCCCTGCTACAAGCTGGGCATCCGCATGCAGGATCCGACCTTCGTACGCCGCTTCGGGCACGCAGGGCGACCGGGCGCCTATCTCGGCATCCTCGAGGAAGGCGATCTGGGCGCCGGTGACGCGATCGAGGTGGTGGAGCGCCCGGACCACGACGTCACGATGGGGCGCTTCTTCAATGCGATCCTGCACGATCACCGACAGCTCGAGAGCCTGCTCGCCGCCCCACGGCTACCGGAGGACTGGCGCGAGCACATCCTCGGACTCGTTCGCTAGGAGCGCGTCCGGGGCTCACGGCCGCCGGGTCACGTGCGCCCGCGTGACCTCCCCCGGCGCGTTGCAGCCGAGCAGCTGCAGCGCGAGCATGACCTCGGCGCGCAGCAGCTCGAGCACGCGCGTGGCTCCGGCCTCGCCGTCGACGACGAGGCCCCAGAAGGGCGCGCGTCCGGCGAGTACCGCTCGCGCACCGAGGGCGAGCGCCTTGACGACGTCCGTTCCGCGCCGGATGCCTCCGTCCAGGAGCACCTCGATGCGGCCGTCGACGGCCTCGGCGACCTCGGGAAGCGCGTCGATGCTGGCAAGGGTTCCGTCGAGCTGCCGACCTCCGTGGTTCGAGACGACGAGACCCGCCGCGCCATGCTCGCAGGCGAGCTGCGCATCCTCCGCCGTGAGGATCCCCTTGAGGATCACCGGGAGGCCGGATTCGCCTGCGAACCGCGCGACGTCGTCCCAGGTGAGCGATCTGCTGAACATCGCCATGGCGCGCTGGGGTGTGATGCCGCGACTGTCGTACACGGCAACGCCGACATCGTCGGGTATCGCGAACCCGGTCCTGCCGTCGCGTTCGCGGCGCCCCCGAACCGGAGAGTCGACCGTCAGCACGAGCGCCGTGAACCCGCCGTCGCGCGCCTGCGCGACGAGATCCCGGGTCAGGCCCTCGTCCTCGAACGCGTAGAGCTGGAACCAGCGGAGCGGGTCGACCGCGGCGACCTCCGCCGAGGGCACGGTGGTGTTGGTCGAGAGGCACATGATCGTCCCGACCGCGCGCGCCGCGCGCGCCATGGCGATCTCGCCCTCGGCGTGTGCGATGCGCTGGAACGCCACCGGCGCCACCACGATCGGCAGGGAGATCTCCTGTCCGAGCACGGTCGTCGCCGTGCTGCAGCTCGTGACGTCGACGAGGATCCTGGGACGCAGGAACCACCGCCCGAAGGCGGACACGTTCTCGTGCAGCGTGCTCTCGTCGTTCGCGCCGCCCGCGTAGTACCCGAAGGCGCCCGGCGGGAGGAGTTCGCCGGCAGCGATCTCGTAGTCCCGGGCGTTCAGCATGTCAGTGCGTCGACTCGAGGCTTCGCACCCCGGTGAGCGCGCGGGCCTGCGCCGGCGTCGCGACCTCGCGGCCGAGCATGCCGGCAAGCTCCACGACCTCGGCGACCAGCTGGTGGGTCGGGGCGAGCTCGCCGTCCCGCCCGCGCGGATAGTCCTCGGTGCCCACCCGCACGTGGTCTCCTGCATTGATCGCCGCCGAGGCGATGTCGATCTGGCGGGGGTCCATGATGCTCACGGTCGCGACCGAGCCTGCGGGGAGGTGGCGGCGACGGTACGCGTACTCCTCGACCGTGGGCGGCGACCACGAGCCTCCGGGCCATCCGAAGAAGATGCTCGTGAAGTACGGCGGCTCGAGGCTCGCATGCTCGATGAGCCACTCGAGGTTCCAGATGGCGCCCGTGTGCCAGATCTCGTACTCGAGCCGCACACCCGACTCGGCCTGCAGGCGCGCGTACTCCAGGAGCTCCTCGCGGGGGTGCAGCTTGTGCACGTCCAGCCCGACGAATGCCTCGTCGTGGTGGCTCGTGATGATCGAGATCATGTCCGCCTTCTCGGCGAACACGTCGCGCCGCTCGTCCGGCGTCCTGCTCGACATCCCGCACTGCACGATGAGGTCGCACGCGTCGCGCACTGCCTGGATCGCCGGCGGCCAGTCGTCGGCGTGCATGTGCAGGATCGCAGCCCCCGCGTCGGCGCAGCGCCTCGCCTCGGTCGCCATGTCCTCGGGCGACTCGGGAAACTCGACCGTCGGATCGAGCCAGCACACGTTGGGGGTGGCCGTGACGATGAGAGGCGGCCGATGGTCGGTCATGAACGGTCTCCCGTGCTGTTCTGGTGGGTAGCGGCAAGCAGCTGCTCGACGAGCAGGGCCTTGCCGTCGGCGGCGACGCCGTCGGGGTTCGGGGCGCCCACCTCGACGGTGATCGCCCCCTCGTAGCGCGCGCGCACGAGCGCGCGTGCGAGCTGCGGCCAGTCGAGCGTGCCACTGCCGATGGCATCGTGGCTGTCGCGCAGTCCGTCGTTGTCGTGCGCGTGGCAGTGGACGAGGTGAGGAGCGAGCGCGGCTGCGGCGGCGACCGGGTCGTCGTCGCTCAGCATGTTGGCGTGTCCGATGTCGAAGAGCGCGCCGAGTCCCGGGCGATCGACCTCGGCGATCATCTCGAGCTGGTCGGCGGACGTCGCGACGAGCGTGTTGCCCTCGCCCTCGAGGCCGACGCGCACCCCGTTCGCATCCGCGTGCTCCGCCACTGCGCGCAGACCGTCGCGCGCCCAGCTCCACGCGGTCCGGAACGGCACGTCCTGGATCACCGGGGCGCCCGTGATCGATTGCACCACGGGGCAGTCGAGCGTTCGCGCGACGTCGATGCAGGCCCTGACGTGCGCGACGGTGCTGGCCCGCGTGCGCGCGTTCGCCGCCGTGTAGTGCCAGTGGGAGCCCGCGCTGAACGGGGCGATCGCGACGACGCGCAGGCCGAGCTCGTCGAGCAGATCACGGACCACGGCGAGCTCGTCGGCGGGGAAGTCCTCCGGGAGGAAGTGCGGCCTCGTGCCGACGAGCTCGACCGCGTCGAACCCGTTGGCCGCGATGCGACGCAGCGCGCCCTCGAGCGAGAGGTAGCGGTAGCCGTAGGTCACGCACGCGATGCGGCTCTCGATGGCAGTCCGTGCGTTGTCGTCAGTGTCGGCCACGTCTGGCCGTCAGTCCTCGAGGTTCGCGACGACGGCCTTGACCTCGGTGTACAGCTCGAGCGCGTACTCGCCCTTCTCGCGGCCGTGGCCAGACTGCTTGTAGCCGCCGAACGGAATCGACACGTCACCTGCGTCGTAGCAGTTGATCCAGACCGTCCCCGCCCGGATGCGGTGGGCGACCCGGTGAGCGCGCTTGGCGTTCGCGCTCCAGACCGCAGCGCCGAGGCCGTACACCGTGTCGTTCGCCTTGCGGACGAGCTCGTCCTCGTCGCTGAACGGCATGGCGACGACAACGGGCCCGAAGATCTCCTCCTGGGCGACGCGTGCGTCGTTCGAGGTGTCCGCGATCACGCTGGGCTGCACGAAGTTTCCGTGGTCCCAGCCTGGGACGGCGGCGCGGCCGCCGCCGACGGCGATGCGCCCCTCCTGCCGGCCGAGCGTCAGGTAGCCGAGCACGCGGTCGGTCTGGTCCTGCGAGACGAGCGGGCCGATGTCGGTCGACTCGTCCATTCCGGGACCGACCCGGAGCCGTCCCGCGCCGTCGACGACACCCGAGAGGATCTCGTCGTACACGCCGCGCTGGACGAACAGGCGCGAGCCCGCCGAGCAGTCCTGCCCCATGTTGTAGAAGATGCCCGAGACCGCGCCGTCGACACGGTCACCCGGGGCGTCGTCGAAGAAGACGTTCGGGCTCTTGCCGCCGAGCTCCAGCGAGACGCGCTTGAGGTTGCCGGCCGAGCTCCGCACGATCTGACGCCCGACATCGGCCGAGCCGGTGAACGCGACCTTGTCGACGTCCGGGTGGTCGACGAGCGCCTGCCCCGTGGTCTCGCCCATCCCGTTCAGGACGTTGACCACGCCTGCCGGAAGGCCCGCCTCGGCCATCAGCTCGGCGAGCCTGAGCATCGAGAGCGGCGTCTGCTCTGCGGGCTTGACGATCACGGTGCAGCCGCACGCGAGCGCCGGCGCCAGCTTCTGCCCCGCCATCGCGAGCGGGTAGTTCCACGGGATGATCGCCGCCACGACGCCGAGCGGCTCGTGGCGCGTGTAGGCGAGATAGTTGCCGCCCGACACGTCGATCGTCTTCCCCTGGATCTTCGTGGCCCAGCCGGCGAAGTAGCGGAACATCGCGGAGACGTTCGGGATGTCGTCGCGCCGGGCGGCGGTGATCGGCTTGCCGTTGTTCAGCGTCTCGAGCAGCGCGAGCTCCTCGAGGTTCGCCTCGACGATGTCGGCGATGCGCCAGAGCAACAGCGAGCGGTCGGCAGGGGTGACACCGGCCCACACGCCGTCGAAGGCGGCGCGGGACGAGGCGACTGCGCGATCCACGTCGGCGGCGGACGCCTCCTGGACGTCGCCGAGCTCCGACCCGTCGGCGGGGTTGTACGCGGTGATCGTGGTGTCGCTCGTCGCGTCGACGTACCCGTTGTCGATCCACAGCGCCTTCGCCCTGCCGTCGAGGAAGCGACGTGCCGCCTCGGGAATGCCGGTAGCTACCGCCATGCGACCCTCTTCTCGTAGGAGTTGCCGACCGGGCCGGAAGGCGACGCCACCCTCCGGCCCGGCCAGATGGCGCTACTTGACCGTCTCGACCTTGTCGCCGCCGAGCTCGTTCTTCATGTCCGTCTGGATGATCTTGATCGCGTCATCCACCGAGGTGGATGGGTCCTGCGCGATCTTGCCGGTCGCGTCTCCGAGCGCATGCCCGTACACCGGGAAGCCCGGGTCGGACGGGATCGGCGACGCGAACGAGGCATAGGTCGCGAACACGCCCTGCGGGGGCGCGAACTTGTTGAACTGCGCGGATGCCGCGACCTTCGTGTCCGGTGGGACGAAGCCCGCCCAGTTCGCGTGGTTGATCATGTTCTTCGGCTGCTGCATGATCTTGATCAGGCCCCACGCGAGGTCCGGGTTCTTGCTCGCCTTCGCGATGCCCCACGACCAGCCCGCGAGCGTCGTGGCCTTGCCTCCGGCCTGGCCGTTCTGCGTCGGGACCGGTGCGATGCCGACGTCCTTCTTCGCGGTCGGCCACGGGTCCGCGAACTTGAACACCCACTGTCCCGGGTACCAGTTCGAGCCGAGCACGATCGCGAGCTTGCCCTTGCGCATCAGGTCAGGCGGCTGGATCGCCGCAGTCGAGCCGAACAGGTCGCCCGACGGCGGCCCGAGTCCCTGCGAGTACACCGTCTTGTAGAAGTTGAGCGTCGCCCGCAGGCCCGGGCTGTCAGTGACCCACTTGTGCGTCTTCGGGTCGAGCATCATCGGCGTGGTCGAGCCGTCGATGAGGTTGCCCGACGTCTGCACGAGCCCGACGAACGGGCCGACGGACGCGCCTGCGTGCAGCCACAGCGGGATCACGCCGGGGTTCGTCGCCTTGACCTTCCTCGCGGCCGTGAGGATGTCGTCCCACGTCTTCGGCTTCCACGGCATCGCGATGCCGGCCTTCGTGAGCATCGCCTTGTTGTAGAACATCGCCGAGACGTTGTTGCCGGAGTTGATCGCGTACACGTTGCCGTTGATCGTGCTCATGTCCTTGATCGCCTTGGGCGTGTCGGGCCAGAACGTCTTGTCGGCGCTCGTGTACTTGTTCAGCGGGAGCAGGTAGTTCGACTCGGCCAGCTCACCGACGTTCGGCGTCTCCATCGAGACGACGTCCGGGGCCGTCGACGACGAGCGCAGCAGCAGCGCTGCCTTCTTCTGCTCGTCGAAGTCGGTGCCCCCGACCGGGATGAGCTTGAGCTTGGACCCCGGGTAGGCGGCCTCGAACTCCTTCTTCACCGTTCCCCACCAGCTGTCGGTCAGGTTCTTGGCGTCGAACTCGTACGACTCCGAGTAGAGGACGCTGATCGTGCCGGTCTGCGCATGCCTCTTCGTCGCCGTGGCCGAGGCATTGCTGACGACCGCCACCGTCGTCACCGCCACGGCTCCCAGTACCGCTACCGCCCGTAAGAGCTTCATCGCGCTCTCCCTCTCCCTCTTGGTTGACGACGCACGTACCTCGATGGACAGCCGTGAGCGAGTCACGGCTCGTGTCGCAGAACGCTCGCACCCGAGTCGGGATCGAACAGATGGACGTGTGCCGGATCGAACGCCAGGTCGACGTTCTCGCCGGGAGAGATGCCGGTACGTGGTGGGAAGCGGGCGATCAGCCGCTGCTCGCCGACCGCCACCGTGACGAGGGTCTCGGAGCCGAGCGGCTCGACGACCTCGACCTGTGCGCGCAGCGCGACCTGTCCCTCGCTCGCGCCGCCTCGTGCCCAGCCGAGATCCTCCGGCCGGAGTCCGAGGATGACGTCGTCCCCGCTGTCGAGCACGCTGCCATGTGCCGCCACCGGGAACCGCGTGCCGAGGCACTCGACCGTATTCAGCGCCGTGCGCGAGGCCGGCACGAGGTTCATCTTCGGCGAGCCGATGAACCCGGCGACGAACAGGTTGGCCGGCCGCGCGTACAGCGCCTCGGGCGCATCGATCTGCTGCAGCACGCCGTCGCGCATCAGCACGATCCGATCGCCCATCGTCATCGCCTCGACCTGGTCGTGCGTGACGTAGACCGTCGTGATCCCCAGGCGCTCGTGCAGGCGCGCGAGCTCGGCGCGCATCTGCACGCGGAGCGCGGCGTCCAGGTTCGAGAGCGGCTCGTCCATCAGGAACACCTCGGGCTCGCGGATCAGCGCGCGGCCGAGCGCCACCCGCTGTCGCTGGCCACCCGAGAGTGCGGCAGGACGTCGTTCGAGCAGCTCCGCGATGTCGAGGGTCTCGGCGACCTCGCGCACGCGGGTGCGGATGCGCGCGCGCGGCTCGTGGCGCGCCTTCATGCCGAACGCGAGGTTCTCCCGCACGTTCATGTGCGGGTACAGCGCGTAGCTCTGGAAGACGAGCGCGATGTTGCGGTCGCGCGACGCGACGCGCGTGACGTCGCGGCCGTCGATCGTGATGGACCCGTACGTCGGGCGCTCGAGGCCGGCGAGCATCCTGAGCGTCGTCGTCTTGCCGCACCCCGAGGGCCCGACGAGCACGAGGAACTCGCCTCGCCGGATCTCGAGGTTGAGGTTGCGCACGGCGGCGACCGACCCGAAGAGCTTGTAGATGCCGGAGAACGCGACGTGCACCGGCGCGGGCTCGGCTGGCGAGGCCGGCGGCGTGCTCGCCTCGCCGACGCCTCGGGGCGCGGGGGGCTGATCGCTCGTCTCGATCACCCCTTGAGGCTCCCGCCGAAGCTGAAGGCACCGCTCAGCCGCCGTGCCATCGCGAGGTAGAGGGCGAGCACGGGCACCGAGAACAGCAGCGAGTAGGCCGCGAGCTGCCCGAACTTCGGTGTCGTGAACGCGCTCAGGAAGTTGTAGACCGCGATCGACGCCGGGGTGTTCTCCGGGTTCGAGTTCAGCACGAACGGCACCAGGAACGCCCCCCAGCTGTTGATGAAGGTGACGATCGCGGTCACTCCGATGCCCGGGATGGTCAGCGGGATGATGATCCGCACCAGGATGCGAAGGCTGCTCGCGCCCTCGAGCCCGGCCGACTCCTCGAGCTCCTCCGGCACGGCATCGATGAAGTTCTTCATCAGCCAGACCGCGAACGGCAGCGACGATGCGGCGAGGAACATCGACGTCCAGAACTGGGAGTTCAGCCAGTTGAGCGACGTGAACAGCTCGTAGGTCGGGACGATCACCATCGTCACCGGAAGCCCGCTCGCGAACAGGATGAAGAACAGGAACGTGCGCTTCAGCGGGACGTGGCTGCGCGACAGCACGTACGCGGACATGACCGCGAGCACGGTGGTCACGATCGTCGAGAGGCCCGCGAGGTACATGCTGTTCCAGAGCGGCCGGAGCGTCGCCTCGTGCATGAGCGCGCTGTAGTTGCCGATGGTCAGGGTCGGGACGTGGATGCTCCAGCTCGCGTGGGCGTCGACCGACGAGAGCACCATCCACAGGAGGGGCGTCGCGAAGAGCGCGCCGAAGATCCCGAGCCCGACGTTCGCTGCGACGCCGCCGGCCGACGCGCGCGGGTACCGGACCGGGTCGAGGCCCTGCTCGTCGAGCTCCTGGGACGCGTCGTGTCGCTGCGACCGTGCTCATGTCAGCCGCGACCGCAACGTGTAGGCGTAGGTCAGCGAGAAGAGCGCGCCGAGCGCGATGACGGCGAGGCCGATCATCGATCCGTACCCGAGGTCGTTGTAGCTGAAGGACACGAGGTACATGTAGACCGGGAGGATCGACGTCGCGGTGCCGGGGCCGCCCTGCGTCATGACCCAGACGAGCGTGAACGTCGAGAGGTTGCCGAGGGTCACGAGCAGGAGGTTGGTGACGACCGAGCCGCGCATCATCGGCAGCACGATCCGCACGAGCCGTCGCAGGCTCGACGCGCCCTCCATCTCCGCCGCCTCGATCACCTCGGTGGGCAGGTTCCGCAGTGCCGCCGAGAACATCAGCATCGAGAACGCCACGTTCCGCCACGTGTTGGCGATGCACACGATCAGCAGCGGGAAGGTCGCCAGGTAGTTCTCGTTCGGGCTCGAGAGCACGTGGCCGAGCGTCCCGCCGGGCTGCGCGAACGCGTACCAGACGAACCCGGCAGTCACCTCGGGCAGCACCCACGCGAGCACGACGACCGCTCCGACGAGCACGCGGAGGGGCGCGAGGGCTCTGCGCATCACCAGCGCCAGGATCATGCCGAGCACCGTCTGCCCGAGGATCGTCGAGAAGACGAGGAAGTAGACCGTGAGCCGGGTCGACTCGCTGAACTGCGAGTCGTTCAGCAGCCGCCGCGGGTTGTCGAGCCCCGTGAAGCTGTAGCTCGCGGCGTGGAACCCCGCGAGCTCGAGGTTCGTGAACGCGAGGTACAGCGCGTAGCAGATCGGCGCGATGAACAGCACCGCCATCAGCAGGATGCCGGGGGCCAGGTACGGCAGCGTCCGCGCGTCGAACCGGATCCGGTCGTGCCTTCGACCGAGGTCTGCGAACTCGCCGTCCGCGAACTCGCTCTCAGCGATCGACGCCAACGGGGCTCCGTGGTCGGATCGCCGGCATCTGGCAACGTTGCCAGGTCGCATTCCGCCTGTCAAGAGAAGGCATCTGAAAGATTGGCAACGTTGCCATATGTGCGCCGTTTGGTAGCGTTGCCGGCGCATGGGGCCAGATGACGGCATGACGAGCGGAGGCGTCGGCGAAACCAGCACGGCGCGACTCGAGGACGTCGCGGGAGCGGCCGGCGTCTCGTTGTCGACCGCGTCGCGGGCCGTACGCGGGCTGCCGGGTGTGAGCGATCGCTCGAGACGACGCGTGCAGGCGGCGGCGGCGCGACTCGACTACGAGCCCGATCCCGTGGCACGGGCCCTGCGGATGCGGATGTCGCCGTTCGTCGGGATCGTCGTTCCCGACATCACGATCCCGTTCTTCGGCATCGCCGTGAAGGCGGCGCAGGACGTGCTCGAGGAAGCCGGCTACCAGGTGCTGATCATGAACACGCATCGCGACGGTCTGCGCGAGCGCGATGCGCTGAAGACGCTCCTCTCGAGCCGGGCGCAGGGCGTGCTGCTCGCGACCTACGGCGGCTACGAGCCGTCGCTGCGCCTCCCGCACGTCTTCTTCGCGAACTTCGCCGAGGCCGCGACCGCTCCGCGAATCGCGCTTTCGAACCGCGATGGGATCCGCGCGCTCGTCGACCACCTCGTCGGACATGGCCACGAGCGCATCGCGTACGTCGGAGGCATGCCGGGCAACACGTCCGGTAGCGAGCGGCTCGCCGCCTTCTCCGAGGCGATGGCGGCCGCCGGTCTCGGCGCACGGGCGCTCACCGGGTTGAGCGATGCCGACTGGTCGGTCGAGAGCTCGCAGCGAGCGACGGCGGAGCTCCTCGCGCTCGACGATCCACCCACGGCGTTCGTCGCCGGCAGCGACAACTTCGCGCTCGGCACCCTGAAGGCGATCCGCACCTCGGGCCGGCGGATTCCCGAGGACGTCGCGCTCGTCGCATTCCAGGACCCCGACCGGGTCGGTGGCATCCTCGAGCCGGCGCTGACGACGCTCGTCTCGCAGGAGGAGGAGCTCGGCGCCCAGGCCGCCTCGCTGCTCCTGCAGGGCCTCTCGCGTTCCGACCTGCTCGTCTCGGGGATCGAGGTGCGGCTGCCGGCGAGACTGGTCATCCGCCGGTCCTGCGGCTGCGAGTAGTCCTATCCAAGATCGCGCGCGACGTCGACACGGTTCACCAGGTCGACCGGCCCGGCGGACAGGTACCGCCTGAGGTTCTCGATCAGCAGGTCGAGCGATCTCGCCCTGCTCTCGACCGATGCACCCGACATGTGCGGCGTGATCCAGAGGTTCGGCAGCGACCAGAGCGGGCTCGCGGCCGGCAAGGGTTCCTCCGTCGTCACGTCGATCATCGCCCCGGCGATCCCGCCGTCGCGCAGCGCCGCCGCCAGCGCGGCCTCGTCGACCAGCTCGCCGCGCGACACGTTGACGAGCACCGCATGCCGTGGCATGAGGGCGAGCTCCCGCGCGCCGATCACGTGCCGCGTGCCGCGGTTCGAGCTGGCCGAGAGCACGATCGCATCCGACGTCGCCAGCAGCTCGTCGAGCTCGCCCGGCGGCCCGACGTGCACGGCGGCCTGCTGATCGCCTGCCGCCGGTCGCCGGCGGATCGCGCGCACCTGCATGCCGGCGCCTGCGCACAGCATGGCCACGCGCCGCCCGATACCGCCGAAGCCGACGATCCCGACCTGCGTGCCGGCGAGCTCGCGCCCGAGCCCGTGGTCGCTCCAGTGGTGCCGGGTGCGTGCGACCAGGAGCTCCGGGAGCCCGCGTCTCAGCATCACCAGCGCGGCGAACACGTACTCGGCGATCGCCGTCGCATACGCGCCCGACGCGTTCGTGACGACGATCTCGCGCTCGACCACCTCGCCGGCTGCGAGCGTGCCGATGCCGGCCGTCATCGTGTGGATCCAGCGCAGGTTCGGCATCGCCCGCGCGAGCTCGAGCGGATCGAGCGACCTCCGTCGAGAAGCCGGTCACGAGCACGTCGGCCGTGCTCAGCGCAGCGGCGCTCGACGCGACGTCGCGTACGACCTCGATCTCGACGAGGTCGAGCACCTCGCGTGCGGCGGGTGTCAGCTCGAAGTCGTCCGAGAGCGGGCGGAGGAGGACGAGGCGCGTCACTACGCGATCGCGACCGGGTTCGTCGGGGCAGCGCTGCCGGCGACGACCTTGAGCGGTGCCGCCGCGTACAGGAACGTCCAGCGGCCCGTGTCGGCGCACGCTGCGGCGAGCTCGTCGAGCTGGAGCATCTCGGTGAAGACGATGCCGAGGTTGCGCATGAGGGCGGCGTGCAGCGTCGAGATGTCGCCGAACCCGGGATGCAGGGTGAGCTCGTTGCCGAGCGTGTCGGTGCCGAGTGCGGGTATCTCGCGCTCGTGGAACCAGTCGACGAGCTGTCTGCTGTAGACCAGGCCGGGCTCGGCGAACGGCGCCCGTGTGAACTCCTCGCGATCGCGCTCGTACTCGCCGAGCCAGCCGGTGCGCAGCAGCAGGATGTCGTGCGGCTCGATCTCGGTGCCCTGCGCCCGCGCCGCGGCGAGCAGGTCGGCGAGCTCGACGCGCTCGTCCCGCGCGAGCGATGTCGCGCCCTTCGCGCGTGCGAGATCGACGAGGACGCCGCGCCCGACGATGCCGCGCTCGGCGATCGGCAGGACGCTCGCCCGCGTCAGGCGCCCGGTCGTCGAGCGCGCCGGGTATCCGTTGTACAGCGCGTCGTCGTACCAGACGTGTCCGAGCGCGTCGGTGTGCGTCGTGCCGTGCAGCGAGATGAACAGCACGTCGTCGGCGAACTCGTCGCCGCCCTCCGTCTGCGCATGCCCCTCGTCGTACGTCGACTTGTCCTGCACCGCGTAGCGCCGACCGGTCGGCCGCCCCGGCCACACGGGGTCGCCGTCCGGCCGCGCGAGCCGGCTGCCGAGGGTGAACACCCGGCCCGTGCGCACCGCGGCGACACCGCGCAGCACCTCGGGCTCGGCGAGGAAGTTGAGGCTCCCGACCTCGTCGTCGTCGCCCCAGCGGCCCCAGTTCGTGGGATGCCCGGCGAGGAGGTCGTGCAGCGGGCTCGAGTCGGGCATCCGCGCAACGATAGCCAGCCGGCGATCTATGGTTCGCCTCTTGGATGCCGTGATCGTCGGCGCCGGCCACAACGGGCTCGTCGCCGCGGGCTACCTGGCGCGTGCCGGATTGCGCGTCACGGTCGTCGAGGCTCGCGATGTGCTCGGCGGCGCGTCGGTGACGGAGGAGCTCGTTCCCGGATTCCGCTTCTCGTCTGCGGCGGTCGTGCTCCACCTCCTGTGGCCGAAGATCATCCGCGACCTCGAGCTCGAGCGGCATGGCCTCGGCGTGTATCGCACGAGCGTCGACCGGGTCGGGATCTGGCACGACCGCGCGCTGGTCCTGTACCCCGAGCTCGACCGGCAGCTCGCCGCAGTGACGGCGTTCGCCGCCGGCGACGCGGAGGGCCTCGTCGCGCTCGGACTGCGCCTGCGGCGGTTCGCCGCGTTGTACGAGCCGACGCTGCTACGTCCCCCGGTGGCGCTCGCCGCCCTGCGGGCGCGGTTCGCCGAGCGGGATCCGGGCATGTTCGAGGAGCTCGTCAGCGGATCGATCGGCGACCTGGTGGCCAACTACCTCGACTCGCCCGAGCTGCAGGGCTTCACGGCCTTCCCCGGCATCGTCAGCGTGCACGCGGGGCCCGACACGCCGGGAACCGCCTACGTCTTCGCCCATCACGCCGTCGGCGGCCTCGACGGCGAGCTCGGCGCGCACGGCTTCGTGCGGGGCGGGATGGGCGGTGTCACCCAGGCCCTCGCGGCAAGCGCCCGTGCCGCCGGCGCGACGATCGTCACGGGTCGCCCCGTGGTCTCGGTGCTGCTCGACGGCACGCGCGCGGTCGGCGTCGAGCTCGCCGATGGAACGACCATCAGAGCTGACGTGGTCGTCTCGAACGCCGATCCTCGTCGGACGATGCTCGATCTCGTCGGGCCCGAGCATCTCGAGGCGCCGGTCGTCGCGAGGCTGCGCGAGCTCGACATGAGCGGCTCGATGGGGCGCGTCCACCTCGCGCTCGGCGAGCTGCCGCGCTTCACGGCGCGCCCGCACGAGGGTTCGGGCCCCGCCGACGTGCACCGGGCGTTCTCGTTGCTCGGCGCCGACCTCGACGGGTATCGGAGGGCGCACGCGGCGCAGCTGCGCGGCGAGCTGCCGGCCGATCCCGTCCTCGAGCTGACGATGCCGTCGGCCTCGGACGCGTCGCTCGCCCCGCCGGGAATGCACACCGCGACGATCGGGGTGCAGCAGCTACCGCGCGAGCTGGCGAGCGGCAGCTGGGACGATTCCCGCGAGCGGTTCGCCGACCTCGTGGTCGACCGCCTGTGCGAGTTCGCGCCGAACGTGCGAGACGCGATCGTCGGCCGGGCGATCGCGACGCCGCTCGATCTCGAGCGCACGTTCGGGTTGAGTGGCGGCAACATCTTCCACGGGGCGATGACCGAGCGGCAGCTGTTCGAGCGCCGGCCGCTCGCGGGCTGGGCCAACTACCGGACGCCGATCAGGCAGCTCTACCTGTGCGGAGCCGGCACGCACCCGGGCGGCGCCGTCAGCGGCGGCCCGGGCCACAACGCGGCCCGGGCGATCCTCGACGACTGGCCGGGCCCGCTCGCCGACGACGAGTGGCAGGCCCGCGCCGCGGCCTCCCACTCCATCGGGCCGGCGACGCGGCGCGGCCTCCTGCTCTCACGCGTGGCGCAGACCGGCCCTGGCCGCCGCGCGCTCACCGCGGTCGCCCGTCGCTCGTTCGCGCGGCCGCTGGTGCACCGGCTCGCGACGCAGCCGGGCGTCGTCGGCGATGAGTAGCTCACACGGGCCGGTTGATGTTCTCGGGGTGCGGCCCGTCGCGCCCCGCCTCGCCCCGGTCGAGCCCGTCGATGCGGGCGACCGCGTCGGGCGCGAGCTCGAAGTCGAACAGCTCGAAGTTCTCGCGCATGCGGCTCGCGCCCACCGACTTCGGGAAGACGATGGTCCCGCGCTGGATGTGCCAGCGCAGCACGACCTGCGCCGGCGTCCTCTCGACCTCCCGGGCGACCGAGGTGATGACGGGGTCGTCGAGGATCCGGCCCTGCGCGAGCGGCGACCAGGCCTCGGTCGCGATCCCGTGCGACTCGCCGTACGTCCGGACCTCGCTGTTCTGGAAGGCGGGGTGCAGCTCGATCTGGTTCACCGCGGGAACGACGTCGCTCGTCTCGGCGAGCCGCTCCAGGTGGTCGATCTCGAAGTTCGAGACGCCGATCGAGCGGATCCGTCCCTCTCGCTGGAACTCGACGAGCACCTGCCAGGTCTCGTCGTACGGAGCGCCTTCGAGCCTCGGCATCGGCCAGTGGATCAGGAACAGGTCGACGTACTCGAACCCGAGCTCCGAGAGCGTCGTCTCGAACGCTCGGCGTGCGTCGTCGGGCC
Organism: uncultured Actinomycetes bacterium; assembly: GCA_963717155.1. Lineage (GTDB taxonomy): Bacteria > Actinomycetota > Thermoleophilia > Gaiellales > JALYLC01. The sequence goes on along the minus strand of OY970326.1, from coordinate 2,756,673 downwards.
GGTGGGCGGCGTTGCTGAGCTTGCTGGTCACGTACACCTCGGCCCGATCGAGGCCGGCCGCACGGACGGCCTCGCCGACGCCTCGCTCGTTGCGGTACATCTCGGCCGTGTCGATGTGCCGGTAGCCGATCTCGAGCGCCTCCCGCGTTGCACGGGCGGTGTCGCGCGGCTCGATCTGGAAGACCCCGAAGCCGAGCTGCGGGATCGAATGGCCATCGTTCAGGACGAGGTTCGGCACGTTGCTCATTCGGCGGCCTTTCCTGCCGGCGCGATCGCGTCGACTTCGATGAGATAGCCGTTGTTCATACCCGACACCTCGACCGTCGTGCGCGCGGGCGGCGCCGCGACGTCGACGTACTCCTCGTAGATGCGCTGCATCGCTGCCCAGTCGGCGATGTCCGCCAGGTAGACCGTCAGCTTGAGCGACTCGCGGATCGAGGTACCACAGCCGCCGAGCACCGTCTCGAGATTCGCGAACACCTGCCGCGCCTGCGCCTCGAACCCCTCGGGGATCTCGTGGGTCTCGGGCACGCGCGGCGCGGCTCCGCTCGTGTAGACGACGTCGCCGAAGCGCGTCGCGTGCGCGAGCGTCGGGATCTGACGCGGCGCCTCGGCGACTCGGATCGACTCGCGTGTTTCGGCCACAGAACTCGCTCCTCGGGTCTCTTGAACAATTGTGCTTGGGCTGCACCGTGCGATAGCGTACGCGGCGCTGATGAGGGTGTGCATCGTCGCCGAGGGCCAGGAGGGGATCGGCTGGTCCGACTGGCTCGCGCTCGCTCGCCGTTGCGAGGAGCTCGGCTTCGAGGCGCTCTTCCGATCCGACCACTACAGGTCGACCGTCGGCGTGCCCGATCGCGACTGCCTCGACGCCTGGGCGACGCTCGCCGCGCTCGCCGGGATGACCGAGCGCATCCGGCTGGGGACGCTCGTGTCCCCGGCGACCTTCCGCCACCCCTCCGAGCTCGCCAAGGTCGTCGCGACGGTCGACCACGCGTCCGGAGGAAGGGTCGAGCTCGGGCTCGGCGCGGGCTGGTTCGAGGAGGAGCATCAGGCGTTCGGGTTCGCGTTTCCGGCGATCGGGGAGCGCAACGCGCGATTCCGCGAGCAGCTCGAGATCATCCGCCTCCACTGGCTGGGCGAGCCGTTCGACTACGCCGGCGAGCACTACCGGCTGCAGGACTGCAGGGCGCTCCCGCGACCACTGCAGCGTCCCGCCCCGCCGATCGTGATCGGTGGATCGGGTGGAGCGGCCACCGTCGAGGCGGCTGCCCGCCACGCGGACGAGTACAACACGCCGTATGCGACCCCTGCCGTGTGCCGCGAGCGGCGCGATCGCGTGCGGGCGGCGTGCGAGGTCGCGGATCGCGACCCCGACGACGTCGCGTTCTCGCTCATGACCGGGTTCGTGATCGGGAGCGACCGCGACGACCTGCTGCGGCACGGTCGTGGCGTGATGCGTCTCGAGAACGGCGGCGACGACGTCGACGCGTTCCTGGCATCGCACCGCGACGACTGGATCGTCGGTACTGTCGAGGAGGCAGCCGCCCGCATCGCCGAGTACGCCGCGGTGGGGGTCGAGCGGCTCTACCTGCAACACCTCGACTTCACCGACGATCAGACGCTCGAGCTCGTGGCACGCGAGCTCGTTCCACTCGTGACCCCGCTCTAGCGGGCATACAGGAGGCCCCATGTCGACCCGGACGAGCGAGGGCACGCAGGCGCCGCAGAGCGGCGCCGCCGGACGGCAGGTGTACGACCTGTCGCTCCCGTTCAACCGCAACATGCCGACGTACTACTTCTACCGGCAGGTGCAGGATGCGCCGTTCTTCTCGATCGTCTCGCACCCGTCGATCACACCGGTCGTGGACGGCTACGTCACGCATGTCAGCTTCGTGACGCACACGGGCACGCACGTCGACGCGCCTCGCCACTTCCGGCCCGACGGGCACACGATCGACCAGATCCCGCCCGACCGCTGGCTGGGCGAGGGGCCGGTGATCGGGGTGCCGAAGGGGCCTGGCGAGGTCGTCACGGCCGCAGACATCGAGGCCTCCGGCATGGAGGTGCGCCCGGGAGATCTCGTCGCGTTCAACACGGGTTGGCACCACCGCTACTGCGGCCCGGCGACCGATCCGATCGCCGCCCGCGCGTACATGGAGGAGGCGCCAGGCCTGTGCGAGGAGTCGGCGCGCTGGCTGGTCGAGCACGGCGTCAAGACGGTGCTGGTCGACACGCCGGCGCTCGACGCCTGCATCCACATGCCGTACGGCGACGCCTCGCTCGAGACGCACCGGGTGCTGTTCGCCGAGAACATCCCCGGGGTCGAGGGCCTCGGGGGCGACCTCGACCTGGTCACGGGGAAGCGCTGCCTCATCTCGTGCGCACCCGTCCGCTACGAGGGAGGCGACGCCTTCCCCCTGCGCGCGCTCGCGATGCCCCTCGCCTAGCGCGCAACCCAGCCGGCGTCGACGAGCAGGTCGGTGCCCGTGACGAACGAGGCCCTGCTGGACGCGAGGAAGTAGACGGCCTCGGCGATCTCCGCCGGATCGGCCCAGCGCCCGAGCGCCTGCTCGGCCTCGCGTGACGCGCGCACCTCGGCGACCGGAACTCCGAGGCGAGCCGACTCGATCTCGATGTCGCCGCGCAGCATGGGCGTGTCGACCGAGCCGGGGCTCAGCGAGTTGACGCGGATGTTCCAGGGCGCGACCTCCCACGCGAGCGCCCGGCACAGCCCGATCACCGCCGCCTTCGTCGAGCCGTACACGGCGTGGTCGGTCTGGCCGACGTGCCCGGAGACCGAGGCCATGTTGACGATCGAGCCCTCGCGCTGGCGCTTCATGACCGGGAGCACGTGCTTGCACGCGAGGAAGGTGCCGCCGAGGTTCACGTCGGCGACCGTTCGGTAGTCCTCCCATGTGGTCTCGTCGAGGGGCTTCACGAGGACGACGCCGGCGATGTTCGCGAGCACGTCGATGCGGCCGAGCTCGTCGACCGCCCGCTGCACGAGGGCGGCGACGGCGTCCTCGTCGCGCACGTCGCAGGTGTGCGAGATGGTCGCCACTCCGGACTCGAGGTCCCACTGCTCACGGGGCAGCACGTCGGATGCGACGACCTCGTACCCGCGCTCCGCGAAGAGGCGCACGGTGGCCTCGCCGATGCCACGCGCGGCGCCGCTCACCAGCGCTACCTTGTTCGCGTTCGAACTCATTCACGCTCCTTGATGCGTTGCACGGCATCGAACCAGCGGGTAGGCTCGCCGGTGCAGATGATGAACAATTGTGCGGTCGGGTGCGGCAGTGCTGCGCGATGCCGCATACGAAAGGGGGCTCGGTGGCGCTCAAGGTCACGATCGTCGGTGGCGGAAGCAGCATGTTCGTGCCCCTGCTGCTACGCCGCTTCCTGGCGGCGCCCTGCATGCGCGGGGGGACGCTCGCGCTGATGGACGTCGATGCCGGCCGGCTCGCCGTGATGGACTCGCTCGCGCGCGCCCTGGTCGAGAACGAGGGCGCCGACCTGACGATCGAGAGCACCACCGACCAGCGCGAGTCGCTCGTGGGCGCCGATTTCGTGATCATCTCCATCGCGGTCGGTGGCATGGCGTCGTGGGAGGACGACATCGAGATCCCGGGACGCCACGGCATCTTCATGCATATCGCGGACTCGATCGGTCCGGGCGGCATCATGCGCGCGTTCCGCAACCTGCCCGTGATCGAATCGATCGCGCGGGACACTGCCGAGGTCGCGCCCGAGGCCTGGATCCTCAACTACACGAACCCCGCGACGGCGGTCGCACACGTGCTTCGCGACGTCCCGGGCGTCCGTTTCATCTCGCTCTGCTCGTGCACGGGATACCCGACGAACCCGGAATGGCTCGCTGCGCAGGCGGGCGTCGCGGCGGACGAGCTGATGACGCCCGTGCCGGTCGCGGGGCTCAACCACTGCGCCGGCGTCACGGAACTGCGTCTGCGCGACGGAACCGACGCGATGCCGCTCGTGCGCGCCCGGACGGAGGACGAGGTCGTTCGCTGGGCGCTCGACAGCTTCGACGTGCTTCCCTACTGCTGGGCGCACTGGGTCGAGTTCTTCCCGCAGATGCAGCGCCTGGTCGATCCCTACGGCGGCCGCGCACAGGGGCTCGCGATGACCTACGGCCGGCGCATCTACGTGATGGACGAGCAGCGCGAGCGCGCGCAGGGATGGAGCGATCTCGCCGAGCGCTGGAGCGACCCGGCGCACCGGGCCGAGGCGCGCCTGGCATCGATGCCGCATGGCCCCGAGGACGAGGGGATCGAGGTCGTGGACGTCATCGAGTCGCTCGTCGAGAACCGGGGCAACCGGTTCATCGTGAACGTCGAGAACGGCGGCTCGATCCCGAACCTGCCCGGCGACGCGATCGTCGAGGTGCCTGCCGTGGTGGACGGCTACGGCGTGCACACGCTGGCGGTCGGCTCGCTCGACCTCGGCCTCGCCTCGCAGCTGAACCGCCACTGGGCGGTGCAGCAGCTGACGGTCGCAGGCGGCGCTCAGCGGCGACCGGCAACGGGCGCTCGAGGCGCTCACCCTGGACCCGCTGGTCGAGGCGACGCTGACGCTCGACGGGACCGAGCGCCTGCTCGACGACCTGCTCCGGGCCAATGCCGCGTTCCTTCCCCGGTTCGCGTGACGGGCCGTTCCCGACCGCGGGGTTGTCGTCATGACCGCCGCTGTGTATCCTCCGAACCCATATTGGTTCGCGTTATGCACCATTGTGCAGCGCCGGATCCGCAGCGTGGGGGATCGGGGCGATGAGCGCGGAGGCGTCCCGCTTCGCGGGGATGGGTCCCCGCCAGGACAGGAGCCGCTTCAGTCCGTCGAGCGTCGGCTGGCTGCTGCCGAGCGCAGCCGTGGTCGGCGTGCTGTTCCTGTTCCCCGTCGGCTACGCCGTATACCTCGCCTTCACGAACCTGCAGCTGCTCGGGCCGAACGCCCAGAACTACTGGTTCACCGGGCTTGGACAACATCGACCGGATGTACCACGACCCGGTCTTCTGGCACGCGTTCAAGCTGACGCTGATCTTCGTGGTCGCATCGGGCATCGTCGCGCAGACCGTGATCGGCATGGCGCTCGCCCTGACGATGCGCAACGCGATCCCCGCCCTGCGCCTCGGCGTGAGCTCCCTCGTCATCCTCGCCTGGGTGCTGCCCGAGATCAGCGCGGCATTCATCTGGTACGCGTTCGCGCAGGCCGGCGGGACGCTCTCGCTGCTGACCCGCCAGACGAACGAGAACTACCTCGCCTCGCACGCCTTGCTGATCGTGTGCGTGGCGAACGCATGGCGCGGCTGCGCATTCTCGATGCTCGTGTTCACGGCCGGCCTGCGCGCCGTGCCGGGCGAGGTCGACGAGGCAGCGCAGCTCGAGGGCGCCTCCTACTGGCGCCGGCTGTTCTCGGTGATCCTCCCGATCCTGCGGCCGACGATCATGACGACCCTGCTGCTGATCACGCTCGGGACGCTGTCGGACTTCACGCTCATCTTCGCGATGACGCAGGGCGGGCCCGGCAATGACACGACCATCCTGCCCGTCTACATGTACATCGAGGCCTTCCAGTTCAACTCGCTCGGCTACGGCACCGCGATCGCGCTCGCGTTGATCGTGATCGCCGCCCTGTTCTCGTTCCTGTACGTGCGCAGCGAGGCGAAGGGGCAGGGCGCGTGAGCGCCACGTCGCCGGAGCTCAGGTCCAGCCAGCTGCGCGCGCGCGCAGCTGCCGGCGAGCTCGAGGAGATCCGCTACCCGCGCGTGACGGTCGGGGCGCTCTCGTCGAACGCGTTGCTCGCCCTGCTCGGCATCGGCTTCCTCTTGCCGCTGCTCTGGGTCGTGTTCGCGTCGATCGACGCCCATGCCGGTGCGGGCGTGCGCATTCCGAACCCGTCCCTCACGCACTACCGCGCGATGGCACACGAGACGCGCCTGCGCCCGTTCTACAACAGCCTGTACCTGGCCGGGGTGTCGACCATCGTGTCGACGGGGCTCGGCCTCTTCGCCGCGTACGCGCTGTCGCGCCGGCACATCCCGTTCAAGCGCACGCTGATGCTGGTGATCCTGTTCATGAGCGGCCTGCCGGTGACGATGCTGCTCGTCCCCGTCTACCAGATGTTCGTGCGCCTCTCGTGGATCAACTCGATGTTCTGGACGTCGATGTTCATCGCCGCCTCGACGCTGCCGTTCACGATCTGGCTGCTCAAGAACTTCATCGACCAGGTGCCGCGCGAGCTCGAGGAGGCCGCGGCGATCGAGGGCACGAGCAACGTGCAGATCGTCCTGCGCGTCGTGATCCCGCTCGCGACGCCCGGCATCCTCGTCACGTCGCTCGTGGCGTTCATCAATGCCTGGGGCGCGTTCGTGATCCCGCTCGTCCTCGACTCGAATCCGAACGACACACCGGGCTCGATCGCGATCTACCAGTTCCTGACGGAGAACGGACAGATCCACTTCGGCGATCTCGCCGCGTACTCGATCCTGTTCGCGGTGCCCGTCGTCGTCCTCTACCTGTTCGCGTCCCGCCGCATCTCCGGCGCGTTCACGTTCGCCGGGGGTATCAAGGCGTGATCTCTCAGGCGGTGATCTGATGGCGACGATCGGCTTCGATCACGTCTACAAGCTGTTCGGCGAGGTCGTCGCGGTCGACGACCTCACGCTCGACATCCAGGATGGCGAGTTCCTCGTCCTCGTCGGGCCGTCCGGCTGTGGCAAGACGACCTCGCTGCGCATGCTCGCCGGCTTCGAGCGGGCCACCTACGGGACGATCTCGATCGGTGGCGAGGTCCAGAACCGCGTGCCGCCGCAGGATCGCGACCTCGCGATGGTCTTCCAGAGCTACGCGCTCTACCCGCACATGACCGTCTACAAGAACCTGGCCTTCGGCATGAAGGTGCGGCGCGAGCCGCGCTCGGAGGTGCGCCCGCGCGTGGAGGAGGTCGCACGCCTCCTGGACATCGAGACGCTGCTCGACCGCCGACCGTCCGAGCTCTCGGGCGGTCAGCGACAGCGGGTCGCGCTCGGGCGTGCCCTGCTGCGCTCGCCGCGGGCGTTCCTGATGGACGAGCCGCTCTCGAACCTCGATGCCGCGCTGCGCGTGCAGATGCGGGTCGAGCTCAAGCACCTTCACGACCGCCTCTCGGTCACGACCGTCTACGTCACGCACGACCAGGTCGAGGCGATGACCATGGGCGATCGCATCGCGATCATGAACGGCGGCCAGCTGCAGCAGGCGGACACGCCGGAGGCGATCTACGTGCGCCCTGCCAACCTGTTCGTCGCGGGTTTCATCGGCTCTCCGAAGATGAACCTGGTCGACGGGCGCGTCTCGAGCGCCGGTGGACGGGTTGCGGTCGACTTCCTCGGGCAGACCGTCCCGCTCGACGGGCGCGCTCGCGGATGCGGTCGCGAAGGTCGATCACGGCGAGGTCGTGGTGGGACTGCGCGCGGAGGACCTGCGCCTCGTGAGCGATGCCCCCGCGAGCTACTCGACGCGGCTCGAGGGTGTCGTGGACGTCTGGGAGCCCCTCGGCTCCGAGACCTACGTCGTGATCAAGGTCGGCGAGAGCACGCTGACCGCCCGCTTCCCACCCCGCATCGCGGTCGCCTCCGGCGACGTCGTCGACGTCGCACTGACGCCGGCGCACCTCCACGTCTTCGATGCGCGCACGGAGCAGAACGTGCTCGCGGGCGCGCCGATCGACCTCACGCCGCGGGTCGTCGTTCCCGCGGGTGTGGAACCCACCTGACCAAGGCTGCCCCGCCCACGTCACACCGTTGACAGCTCGATCCCGACCTGCGTATAGTCCCGCGCAATAGTTTGGTCGGTGAACCAATGTTCACGCCATCGTGATGGAGGCATCCGCATGAGAAGACGCGCCACGCTTCGGGCCGGCGTCGCCGTAGGCGCCGCGCTCGCACTGGCAGCGACCGCTGCCACGTCGGTTGCGAGCCAGACCAGTTCGAGCGCACTCTCGGGCTCGCTGACGGTCCTGTACTCGAACAACTACGTGTTCAACTCGGATGCCCTCGCCAAGCAGTGGTGGGACGGGGTCGCCGCCGAGTGGAAGGCCAAGTACCCGAACGTCAAGCTGAACCTCGTGGGCGTCGGCGGTACCGACGTCGACGAGATGAACAAGGCGGCGCTGCTCTTCCGCGACAAGTCGCAGGCGCCCGACGTGGTCGCAGCTCCCGACGACCTACGTCAGCCAGTTCGGCGGCTCGGGCTACCTCGCCGACCTCAGCAAGTACGTGTCGACCGCGAGCTCCGCGCCCTTCTGGTCGAAGTTCCCGAAGAACGTCCAGGACATGGGCCGGTTCAACGGCACCCTCTACGCGATCAACGTCGGCAACAACGACTCGGCGGTCGTCTTCAACAAGACGCTGCTCGCCAAGGCTGGCGTCAAGATGCCGTGGAAGCCGAAGTCGTGGGCCGACATCCTCGCCGCCGCGCGACTCGTGAAGAAGCATGACCCGGGCGTGTACCCGCTGTGGATGGCCGCGGGTGTCGCAGCCGGTCCGACGAACGTGCTCCAGGGCAGCGGCAACCTCCTCTTCGGGACGAAGACCCCGACGATGTACGACGCCAAGACGAAGAAGTGGGTCGTCGACAGCCCGGGCATCCGCGACACGCTGTCGTTCTACAAGACGGTGTACGGCGAGGGCCTCGGCGCGCCGACGTCCGAGCTCTTCCGGCCCGACTCGGTCGGCCGCCCGCCGCTGCTGTTCTCGCAGGGCAAGCTCGCGATCGCGTTCGGGTCGAACTGGTACCCGACGGTGTGGGTCGACCCGAAGAGCGCGGCGCCGTGGAAGGCCGGCGCGAAGACCGCAGGCATCGCTCCGATCCCGACCCAGAAGGGTCAGGCACCCGGTGGGGCATCGACGATCGGCGGCTGGGCGATGGCCATGGGCGCTCACAGCAAGAACCCGGACGCCGCCTGGGCCTTCATCCAGATGGCATCCGAGCCCAAGAACATGCTGAACGAGGCGATCTGGTCCGGCTTCGTCCCGCCGGACCAGACCGTCGGTCAGATGCCGAAGTTCGTGAACTACGCGCCCCCGTTCCAGCTCGCGTTCAACGACTACGCGAAGTACGGGACGCCGCTGCCGACCGACCAGAACTTCCCGGTCTACGCGCGCGCCCTGAACACGGCGACGGGCGCGATCGCACAGCATCCGAACACGAGCCTGGACGACGCGCTGAAGCTCGTGAAGGACAACGTGACCCAGCAGCTCGGCGGGAGCTCCGTCGAGACCCTGAAGTAGGTCAGGGCGCCGCGAAGGCGGCGCTCCTGCCGCGCGCGGCAGGGGGTGCGAGGAGGACGAACCTCGCACCCCCAGCCGACCGCGGCGGCCTCCGTCCGGCGCGCTGTTGCCTCCCTAGACTGCGGCCACCCATGAGCACCCCCACGCCATCGCCGCGAGGCGTCGACCCCGAGCTTCTCGGCAAGGCTGCGCGGCTCCACTACGAGTTCGGTCTCACGCACCAGGAGATCGGCGAGCTGCTGCGGCTCTCGCGCGTGAAGGTCACGCGACTGCTGCAGCAGGCCCGCGACCTCGGGATCGTGCAGATCGAGGTCCGCACGGACGCCTCGCCGTACGCCTCGCTCGAGGTGGATCTCACCTCGACGTTCGGTCTCGACGAGGCGCTGATCGTCCCGGCCTTCGACGATCAGGAGCGGCTGCGGCCCGCGATCGCGCGCACGGCCGGCGGCTACCTGCGCCGCGTCGTGAAGGACGGCATGACGGTCGCGCTCGCGCTGAGCCGCACCGTCGCACTCATCCCGAACTTCCTGTCGTCGCCGCGACCGGTGTCGGCGCGCTTCGTCTCGCTGGTGGGAGGGCTCCGCTCCTCGTCGGAGGCGATGAACGCCTACGAGTCGACCGAGCGGCTCGCGCAGCTGTTCGGCGGCACGGCCGAGCACCTCCACGCTCCGATGATCGTGGCGAGCACCGAGGTCGCGCGCACGATGCTCGCCGAGCCCGCGATCGCCCAGACGCTGCAGAAGGCGAGCCAGGCAGATGTCGCGTTCGTCGGCCTCGGCGGCATGCACGACCATCTCAACCTCGTCGCAGAGGGGTACATGACCGCGACCGAATGGGACGAGCTCATCGCGGCGGGAGCCGTCGGCGACATCGCCGCGCGCTACTTCGGTTCCGATGGCGTACCGATCGAGCATCCAGTCAACGACCGCGTCATCGGACTGACGCTCGACCAGCTACGGCAGGTGCCCCTCCGTGTCATCGCCGCAGGGGGTCGGGACAAGGATCTCGCGATCCAGGCGGCGCTCGCCGCCGGCATGATCTCGGTGCTGGTCACCGACGCAGGCACCGCCGAGCGTGCGCTCGCCGCCCAGGCGGGGACGCGCCGCCGCGTGCACGGAACACGCGCATGACCGTCGTGCCGCGGTTCCACCCTGCGGGGTTCGACGGCGCACGCGCGGCAGCGCGGATGCGCGAGGACGGAATCGGGGCAATGCTCCTCACATCGCCCGAGAACGTCTTCTACTCGACGGGGTACACATCGCTGCCGAGCTCGGGGAACCCGATCCTGTACACGCTGCGAAGCCGTCTTCCGTACTTCGCGTACGTCGACGGCTCGGGGCGGACCACGCTCATGTGCTGGGGCTTCTCGACCGAGGGCGTCGACTTCGGCGCTGACGAGATCGTGGGGTTCAACAGCTTTCCGAGCGCGATCCACGCATTGACCGATCTCCTGCGCGACCGCGTCTCCGCCGGGTCGACGCTCGCTGTCGAGGAGACCTGTCCGCGCTACGTCCTCGCGACGATCGAGGCGGCGGGGATCGCCTCCTCGCAGCTCGCCTCGGCCGACGCGACGCTCGCCGCCCTCCGGCTCGTGAAGTCCGAACGCGAGATCGCGCTGCTCCGCCGCAGCACCGAGATCATCGAGACGACGGCCGCGGAGCTGTTCCCGCTGCTGCGCGAGGGGATGTCGCGGAGCGAGATCATGCTCGAGGCGCGGACGCGCCTGTTCCGGAACGGGGCCAACGGCATCAGCCACCTGACCTTCTCGTTCGGCGACAGCAACCCGGAGGTCGAGGCCGACGAGCCGCTCGCCGCGGGCCGTCTGATCACGCTCGACCTCGGCGCCATCGTCGACGGGTACTGCTCCGACAACCGACGCTACGCGTTCCTCGGCGAGATTCCGCAGTCGCTGCAGACGCGCTACGACACGATGGTCGAGATCGTCGACGCCGTCGGCGCGGCGCTCGTTCCGGGTGCGAGCTACGCGGAGGTGTACGAGCTCGCGCTCCGCCTCTTCGCCGAGCGTGACATCGAGCTGATGGCCCGCTTCACGCATGTCGGCCACAACATCGGACTCGAGACCGAGGAGGAGTGGCTCGGCGACGAGCGCGACCTCGTGGTGCGCGAGGGCATGGTCATCAACATCGAGCTGTACTCGCACGACGAGTCGGGCCAGCAGGTCGGCGACGAGGAGACGTACGTGATCGGTGCCGACGGCCCCGAGCGCATCTCGCTGCTTCCGCGCGTGATCTACGAGATCCCTGGATGAGCGATCGGCACGGGGTCGGGCTCGTCGGACTCGGCCAGATCAGCGCACCGCATCTCGCCGGGTACGCGGGCGCTGCCGATCGGATCGAGGTCGTCGCGGTCTGCGATACCGATGCCGCGCGGGCACAGTCGGTCGCGCGCGAGCTCGGCGCACGGGCGTACACCGAGCTCGACGACCTGCTCGCCGACGACCGCGTCGTCTCTGTCGATCTCGCGCTGCCGCACCACGTGCACTTCCCCGCAGCCCGCGCCGCGCTCGCGGCAGGCAAGCACGTGCTCGTCGAGAAGCCGCTGTCGCCCACGTCGGCCGAGTGCCGCGCGCTGATCGAGCAGGCCGAGGCCGCGGGCCTCTCGCTCGGGGTGGCCGAGAACACGCGGTTCGTGACGGCCTACCAGGCGGTCGCGCGGCTCGTCGCCGAAGGCGCGATCGGCGAGCCTCGGCTCGCGCGCACGCTGATCTCCGGAAGCGAGGTGCGGCGTCTCAGCGATCCGACGCTGTGGAAGGGCCGCCGGGATGGTTCTGGCGGCGGGGCGATCATCGACGCCGGCCCGCACTCGTTCTACCTGCTTCGCTGGCTCGTCGGCGAGCTCGCCACGGTGCGCGGGTTCCACCACCGACTCGTGCCCGAGAGCGAGGTCGACGACCACGCGGTGGTCGCCGGGCGCTTCGGCTCGGGCGCGCTCTACACCACCGAGTACACGTTCACCGCCGAGATCCCCTGGGGCGAGCGGCTCGAGCTCTACGGGAGCGAGGGATCGATCATCGTCGACCAGCTGTCGCGTACTCCCGCCCTGCACTATCGCGGCGGAGACGATCTCGCCGGCACCGCGCTGGAGGGGGTCGCGTTCGATCCGCGCGGCTGGAAGGGCGCCTCGATCGCGGCCGGCGTTGTGGACTTCGCCGACGCCGTGCGCGAGGGCCGGCCGCCGACGGTCTCCGGCTCCGACGGGCTGCACGGCGTGCACGTCGCCGAGCGCGCGTACGCATCGGCAGCGCAGGGCGGCATCGAGCTCGAGATCGACGACGAAGGGACGTCCAGATGAGCGGCCGGTTGGTCTACGTGACCGACGTCTCGCCGTATTCCGGCACGCGCCCGCTGCGCGACCGCCTCGCGGGTGCCCACGGCGTGCTCGGACAGTCGGCCACCGCGGTCGCGGAGCTCGCGCGAGCCGCCGGTCTCGAGTTCGTCCACGTCCCTTCGGTCGCCGACATGGTTCCCGGAACCGTCGAGGATGCAACGGTGCTCGCGCTCTTCACGATCGGCGAGACGCCGTGGTCGGACGAGGATCGCGCGTCGATCGGGACGCGCCTCCGCTCGGGTGAGCTCGCGCTCCTCGGGCTCCACGCCGCAGCCGACTCGTGCGCGGGCTGGGAGGAGTTCGGCGAGCTGCTCGGCGCCCGGTTCGACGGCCATCCGTGGACGCAACGCTTCGCCATCGACGTCGTCGATGCGGGTCATCCGTCGACCGCGCACCTACCGAGCGGCTGGCAGTTCACCGACGAGCTCTACCTGTTCCGCGACCTCCGCGCCGATGCGCGGGTGCTGCTCGAGGCGCGTGGCGACGACCTCGACATGAGCGCGAAGGGGGCGCGCCGCCCCTCGATCGGATTCCCGCTCGCGTGGTGCTTCCACGAGGGCGAGGGAAGGGTGTTCTACACGGCGCTCGGCCACTTCCCGGGCGCGTACGAGGACGTGCGCTTCCTCGGGCACCTGTACGGCGGCCTCGAGTGGCTGCTGGCACGCGATTCCTGATCACGAGACACGAGTAGGAGGCGTCATGGACGTTCGCTCGATCATCGACTCGCCGGCGCTCCCCGAGCACAACGGCACGGTTCCCGTGTGGTACCTCGTCGAGCCGCAGGCCATGCGCGAGCAGACCGAGGGCGGCTTCCTCGAGCTGATCAACGAGTTCGAGGTGGCAGGCGGTGGAGCGGTGCATCCGCACGCACATCCGACCCACGAGTGGTACTACGTGACGGCGGGCCGCGGCGTGATGACGATCGCGGACGAGGACCGGAACGTCGTCCAGGGCGATCTCGTGTACATCCCGCCGGACGTCGTGCACAGCCTGCGGCCGCTGACCGACCACGCTCCGATCCGCTGCTTCTGCTTCGCGATCGGCAAGCCCGGGATCGGCAAGATCGACTACTCGACGCACGAGGACTGAACCGGACGGATCAGGCCGGACCGAGCGACCAGCGGACGAGCACCTCGCGGTTCGCGACCGCGAGGTTGCTCGGGTCGTCGCCGCGCTGTAGCGCGCGCAGCGTGTCGACGATCGTGCTCGAGTAGTGGTCGATGACGTTCGTCGACGCTCCGGCGATGTGCGGGGTCAGGACCACGTTGTCGAGCCCGAGCAGTGGGTCTCCCGGCAGCAGCGGCTCGTCCGGGAAGACATCGAGGGCCGCCCCCGCGAGGTGCCCGTCCCGCAGGGCCTCGACGAGTGCCGGATAGTCCAGGATCGTGGCCCGGGCAGTGTTGACGACGTACGAGCCCGGCCGGAGCGCGCGCAGCTCGGCGGCCCCGACGAGCGTCTCGCTTCCGCGCGCGTGCAGTGACAGCACGTCGGAGACGGCGAGCAGCTCGTCGAGCTCGACGAGCCGGATGTCGTCGAGCGGCCCGAGCACGTAGGGATCGTGCGCGACGACCTGCATCCCGAGCGCGCGCCCGTGCGCGGCGACCAGCTCGCCGACGCGGCCGAGGCCGAGCAGGCCCAGCGTCAGCGTCGAGAGCTCGCGACCGCGGTACACGTGATACGGGATCGGCGCGGTCGGATCCTGGGGCCGCCAGATGACGTCCTTGCGGTCGCGGATCGCGACGTCGCGCTCCTCGGTGAGCGAGCCCGTGCGCATCAGGTGGTTGGTCTGCGCGATGTGGCGGACGACGCAGACGATCTGGCCGACGACGAAGTCGGCGACTGCGGCCGCGTTGCGCCCCGGGGCGAACAGCACGGGAATGCCGCGCCGGGTCGCGGCCGGAATGTCGACGTTGACAGGCCCACCTCGGACGCAGGCGATCCACTGCAGGTCGGGCAGCGCCGACATCTCGGCCTCGCCGCACGGGTCGCCCTCGAGCAGCCAGCCGATGACGCCGGCTGCGGCTCCATCGCGGATCGCGCTGTCGTGCGGCGTGCCGGCGCGATCCACGATCGTGTAGCCGAGTTCGTCTGTGATCGCCGAGCGCGCGCCCTGCGTGATCGCCGCGGTGAGCAGGAGGGGCCTCACGCGAGCACCTCTCCCGGTTTGGCGAACGCCGTGCGAAGCCGCGCGAACGTGTCGGCGTAGCGGCGGACGTGCGGCTGGTAGGCGGCGTGCCGCGTCTCGTCGGGCTCGAATCGGCGCGGCTCGGGCGTCGCGTCGCCGCTCGGGGCGCTGCCGGAGACGAGCACCGCGCCACCCATGGCGGTCGCATTCGCGCGGTCCGGAACGAGCACGCTCCGTCCGCTGACGTCGGCGAGCATCTGTGCTGCGAGCCTGCCGTGCGAGCCGCCGCCCACGAGGGTCAGCGGCAGGCCCGGGGTGGGTGCGAGCGAATCGATGCGTTCGAGGTCGCACGCGATCGCGTAGGTCATCGACTCGAACGTCGCCCGCGCGAGGTCGCCGGTCGTGTGCGTCGGGGTCACTCCGACGATCGAGATGGGGGGCACCTGCGACCACGGGCCTTCGCCCCACTCGGGGTTTGCTGCGGCGACGACGACGCCTCTCGCGCCGAGCGGCGACTCGTCTGCGGCAGCCTCGAGCGACGGGTAGTCGAGCGCTGTCGTGTCGCGGAGCCAGCGCAGCATGCTGCCGCTGGTGCTCACGTTGGTCTCGGCGGCGAACACGCCCGGCCGAAGGTGCGCGCTTACGAGCGGGCGCACGACCAGATCGAGCCTCGGCTCGGCGGTCGCGAGGTGCATCGGCGTGGTCGAGCCCGCGACCACGACCGTCACGCCGTCCTCGACGGCTCCGGCCCCCAGCGCCGATACGTGCGTGTCACCGCCACCGACGTGGACCGGCGTGCCGGCCGTCAGGCCGACGCTCGCCGCGACGTCGCTCGCGAGCCCACCGGCAACGGCCCCGGCGTCGATCAGCGGCGGCATGCGCTCGGGATCGATGCCCGCGGCAGCGAGCACCTCGGGCGACCACCTCCTCGCCGACACGTCGAGCAGCTGGGCCATCGAGGCCGACGAGGGCTCGCTCGCAATCACGCCGCAGAGGCGCTCGAGCAGCCAGTCGTGCAGCTGCAGCACCCAGC
This sequence comes from uncultured Actinomycetes bacterium, assembly GCA_963717155.1. GTDB lineage: Bacteria > Actinomycetota > Thermoleophilia > Gaiellales > JALYLC01. The sequence goes on along the minus strand of OY970326.1, from coordinate 2,740,880 downwards.
GGGTGCGCTTCCAGAGCGCGGGCTGCTCGCGCACGTACCAGACCAGCTTCGGCAGTCCGAAGAAGGGCGAGCTCCAGTGACCGGTCGTCGTGTACAGCTCGTCGCTCCCGATCGACGAGCGTAGCGACCCTGCGTGCACCGCACCGCGGCGATCGGGCACGAGCACTCCCGGCGCGACCGGATCGTGCCGCTCGTCGACGAGGACGAACGGGATGCGCATGCCGGTACACGTCAGCCCGCGGTAACGCGACGCCGGCTCCCCGGCCGCTGCGACGGCATCAGCGAGGGCCGACACGATCGCCCGCCACCACGAGACAGGATCCCACTCGAGCAGTCCGGGCTCACGCGAGACGGGCGCGTAGTCGCGATGCACGTCGGCGAGCAGTCGCCACGTATCGGTGCAGACGACGCCGACCTTGACGCCCGACCCACCGGCGTCGATGGTCGCGGCGAGCGTCATGAGGCTATCTGGCCGTAGCTCTTGTGGCGCTCGATCACGTTCGCGATCTCCTCGTCGGGGAGGATCACGGGCGTTCCGACCGCGAGCGCACGCCAGTACGTCATCGCGAGGATCTCGAGCACGCGCGCGTTGACCGAGGCCGACTCGAGGTCGTCTCCGATCGCGAGCGTGCCGTGGTTCGCGAGCAGCAGGGCACGCGTCGTGCCCGCGAGCGCCGCGAACGTGTTCCGGGCCAGCTCCTCGCTGCCGTACGTCGCGTAGCTGACAACGGGGACCTCGCAGGTCCCGAGCCTCGAGATGATGTAGTGCACGGCCGGAATCGGCTTGCCGAGCACGGCGAGCGTCGTCGCGAACGGCGAGTGCGTGTGCACGACCGCGCCTGTCTCCGGGCGCGCCGCGTACACGGCGCGATGGAGCGGCAGCTCGCTCGACGGCTTTCGGTCGCCCGCAAGCACCGAGCCGTCGGCGAGGGAGCAGACCACGATGTCGCCGGGCCTCGTCTCCTTGTACGGGATGCCCGAGGGCGTGATGGCGATGGCATCGTCGTCCACCCGCACGCTGATGTTTCCGGCCGTCAGATCGAGGATCCCGATGCGCTCGAGCTCGATCCCGACGGAGACGATCTCAGCGGAGATCGTCGCGATCGATGCGTCAGACAAGGGCGCTGACCCCACGCGCGTAGACCGGATCGTCCTCGGGGATCGGCATCTCGACCCAGCTCCGACGCGCAGCTCCCGCGTACAGCGCGAGCGCCGTCTCGATCGCGCGCCGCCCATCGGCGCCGAAGGCGGGGTAGATCTGCTCGCCGCCCTCGAGCGTCGTGACGAGGTCGCGGTAGAGCTGGGGCTCCATCATGTTGAACTCCAGCGGCAGGTAGTGCGACTTCGACGGTGCACTGCCCGGCGCTCCTCCGCTGAACTCGCGCACGGCGCGCGCCGGGTAGCCGTAGTAGCCGACCTGCTCGTCCAGCACGACCTTGAGGTAGCCCTCGCTGCCATACACGGCGATGGCGCCGTCGCCATGTTGCCAGCCGATCTCGACGGTCGCGCCGCCGCCGGATGCCATCTGCAGCTGGCACAGCGCAGAGGCATCGATTCCCGGCTGCTCGTACTGCATCGAGGAAGTCGCCGCGACCGGCGTCGAGCCGTGCAAGGCCTCGGTGAGGTACAGCGCGTGCAGGCCCGCGTCCATCAGCGCGCCCCCGCCGCCCTGGTCGATCGAGAACCGCCAGCCAGGCCGGTACGCCTCGTTGCCGACCCACGGGCGCAGGCCGAGTCCGCGGACCTCCGTCGAGATCACGTCCCCGATCACCCCCTCGGCGATGAGCTCGCGCAGCTTGCGCGTCGACGTGTACCAGAGGTAGTTGTGGTACACGGCGAGCTTCACCCCCGCCAGCTCGGCGGCCGAGACCATCGCGTCGCAATCGGCGAGGTTGAGCGCGAGCGGCTTCTCGCACAGCACGTGGACGCCGCGCGCCGTCGCCGCCTCGACGATCTCGCGGTGCGTGGTGGGCGGAGTGCCGACGCTGATCACGTCGATGTCGTCACGCGCGAGCAGGTCGCGATAGTCCGCGTAGCGAGCCGACCCCTCGAGACCGAAGAGGTCGCCGACGAGGTCGGCGCGCCCGGGCGAGGGATCAGCGACGGCAACGACCTCCACGCTGTCCGCGCGGGCCATCGAGGGTGCGTGGCATCGCTCGACGATCCAGCCGCAACCAACCAGTCCGAAGCGCATTCATGTTCCCGGGATCGAGTGGACATTCGTGCATGACCATGCACTTTGGTTCACGCCAAAGGTACCACGCTTGCCCCGGAGGCGCGAAGCCCAGCCGGCGCTCAGACGACGGGTGGCGGCGTTCCCTCGGCGCTTGCGGACAGCGCGGGATCCCAGTCGGCCACGGCGCAGGAGTGGCGGAAGACCGACCGGGCGAACTCGAGCGCGAGGCCATGCGGGTCCGGACTCGCGCGGACCTCGTCCCAGTCGAGGATGAACTCGCCGAGGCCCGCGTCGTAGCGCCCAGCGGCCAGCACGGCGTGCTCGAACCCGGCGGGCGAGGGGTGGGCGTACGCGTAGAAGGCAGCGCGCTCGTTGCGCTCGTCTCCCGGCCACCACCCGACGGCGACCTCCTGGGCATTCATCGAGTTGCGCATGATGAAGTCATCCGACGGCGGGTCGGCAGGCATGCCCGAGAAGAGGCTCACGGCGATGTCGAACGATCCCCACCACGCGTTGACCGCCGTGGAACGACCCCGGTAGGGCGCGCGGAAGGCCGCGAGAACCTGGGCGGCACGCGTGGCGGCGGCGAGGTAGTCGGCGACCTTCGCCGCGTCGTAGCGAGCGTGCTGATCGTCCTCGTCCAGCGGCACGCTCCACGCCACCTCCTGCGGCGTCGGGTCGATCTCGACGGGTCCTGCGAGGCTGCGTACCGCCTCGAGCACGTCGCGCGTCACCGCGCCGACCGGCCGATCGGGCGTGAGCGCGATCTGTCGCAGCCCTCCGCCGGTGTGCTCGACGATCGCCTCGTGCCGGTGCAGGTCGAGTGCGACCGCGAACGCGCCCGAGCCGTCGGGCGCGAGGAGGGGCGCGGTCTCGAGGCCCCGTGCGGTCAGGCGCAGCGCCGCGTGCAGCAGCTGCGGCTCGGGCGGGGCCAGGACCGCTGCAAGCTTGCCCAGAACCTGGCTATGGGCGTGCAGCGTGTCGCACGTGGCCGCCCAGTCCCGGTAGCCAATGGCGGCCCATGCCTGCGGCATCCGAGAGACCGTCCGCTCAGCCGCTCGCGGGGTCGGCGTAGCGCGCAACGCTGAACCCGAGCAGCATCGGTACGTCGATGGCGAAGAGCGCCAGCATCGCGCTCATCGTCACGAGCGTGGATCCGGGCGTGCTGTCGTGAATGAAGGCGTACTCGATCATCCCGGCGATCACGATGTACCCGAGCAGCGCCCACTTGGCGACGAGGAAGAACTGGCCCCATGCGAAGCCGGGTATCCGCGCGAGCAGGACGACGGCCACGAGCAGCAGGAGCGCGGCCGCGCAGAGCAACGGCACCGCGACCGCCAGCGGCGGGTCGTTCGGGATCTTCGAGGTGATGAGGATCGCGGCGATCAGCGACAGTCCGAGGGTGCCGATGCCGAGCTGCGAGATGGGTGGCAGGCGCCTGTCCATCAGTGCGAGCCGAGGTAGGTCATGATGATGAGCGTCGCGACCTGCATCGCTCCGGTGATGCCCGCGGTGTAGATGAAGCGGCGCATCTGGCTGGCGATCAGCAGTCCGTTCGGCTGTGGCTTCTTGAGCTCGAAGAGCACCGTCAGGTTCGCAGGCTCGAGGATGCCGATCGCGACGATGGCCATGACGCCGACGACGATGTACGAGGCGACGAGCCAGTTGTGGTTCGGGGCGCCCGCCTCGAGGTTGCCGACGTAGCGGGCGAGCTGGAAGCCCGAGGCGAGCGTCATCGTGACGAGCGTCGGCATCAGCAGGAGCATCTTCGGCATGAAGCGCGTCGAGAACTCGATGCGCGCCGGGATCGACATGCGGCCGATGATCGGGCCGAGGACGAAGCCGACGAACAGGTCGACCCCGGTCCACAGGCCACCCCCGACCACGTGGAAGAAGGTGAGCCCCCACAGGCTGTTCGACTCGATCGCGGCGACGAGCCCGACGAGCGCGACGGCGACGAGCGGAAGGCCCGCGAGCGGCACGATCGAGAACTCCGGCCGCGCGGGCATCGCCGGATGGCCAATGGCGACGCTCGGTTCGGCGACCTCTGCCATGCACGCACCTTTGTATCCGACGGAGCGGACGGTGCCAAGTCCCTACCGTATGCGACGTTGCTCGTTGCCGAGCGCCTCGGCGAACTGGCGCCAGCGCGAGGCCGCGAATGCGGCTGTGATGTGGTTGTCGTCGCGGTACACGATGATGCCGCCGACCTCCGCCTGGCATACCGCGCCTGGACAGACCACGCGCGCGGGGTCGGCATACACGGACGCGGGGACTCCGGCAGCGCGCTCGGCGGCATACTCCGCGCCGTCGAGCTGGCCGCTCTGCCCGAAGCGGAAGTTGCAGCGCGCCGGCTCGCCGGGATCCCACGAGATGCACGCTGGGATGTCGAAGGGCGCGTGCGGCGTGTCCCGGAGGACGACGACCCGTTGAGCGAGCGGTCGCAGGGCCCTGACCGTGGCGGCGACCCCCGCGCCCCAGATCCGGGCCGCCTCGCTCGAGGAGACCTGATCGCCGTCGGGGGTCAGGATCTGCGGGAGGTACGTCGAGGTCTGCCCGACGATGATCATCGCCGGGCGCTGCGCGCCGAGGTCGTGCAGCACGCGTTGCTGCCATGCGAGGCACTCGGTGTAGTCGCGCCCGAGCGCCGGCAGGTAGATGTGCACGCCAAGTGCGAACGGGCATCCGCTCTTGGTCCAGGAGACGAGCCGGAAGCGCTCGCGCTCGGCGAGGCGCTCGAGCGCCGGGAACCACTCGGCCGCGTGGGAGTCGCCGACCAGGATGACGGTGCGGCGCGCCGTGGCGTCGCCGAACACGCATCTGCTCGCCGGCGCAGTCGCGCCGTAGCCGACGTGGCATCCGTGCAGCGCGGGGTACGCGGTCGACGCCTGCGCATCGAGCGGCGTCGTGGCCGCAGGCACGGCCGCGCTCGCGTTCCCGATCACGTCGAGCGTGCCTCCCGGAAGCACGAATGGCCCTCCGGTGATGCCGAGCGCGAGCACCGCTGCGGCGGTCACGGAGCTGCCGAGCAGGAGCGCCCGTCGACGCGGGACCGCAAACCAGGCCATGCGACGTGCCGGCTGCTCGACCAGTGCGTGGGTGACGACCGCGAGCACCAGGGAGAGCGCGATCGCGAGCACGGTCGCGGTGACGCCGATGCGGCCGTCAGGCGGTGCCCAGCGTGCAGTGCGCGCGAAGACGAGGCACGGCCAGTGCCACAGGTACCACGCATACGAGATCCGTCCGAGATAGCGCAGCGGCGAGGACGCGAGGAGGGCGCCGGCGCCGTGGCGGGTCGGCCGTGCGCCGCCGACGATCACGAGCACGGCCCCGATGACCGGCAGGAGCGCCGCGGTGCCCGGAAACTCGGTCGTCGGCCCGTTCACGGCCGCTGCAGCCGCGAGCATCAGCAGCCCGGCGATCCCGGCCGCCGCGGCGGCGACCGGTGGGATCCGCCTCAGGTACGTGGCTCCGAGCGCGATCGCGGCGCCGGCGGCGAACTCCCAGACACGCGTCGTCGTCTCGAAGTACGCGAGGGCGGGCTGTGCGGCGGTCTCGAAGACCGAGTACGCGAGCGAGGCCGCGCCGACGCAAGCCACGACGACCGCGCACCGGAGCCGCACCCGTCTCGCGGCCCGGCCCTTGCGGCGGAGCTTCACCGCGGCGAGCAGGAGGAACGGCCAGAAGAGATAGAACTGCTCCTCGACGCTCAGCGACCAGTAGTGCAGCGTCGGGTTCTGCGCTCCGCCGAACGTGAGGTAGTTGACCGACTCGAAGGCGAACTGCCAGTTCGAGTAGTAGAAGGCGGCGGAGAGCGCGTCGAAGCGAACCGCCGGGCGGAACACGGGCGGTGTGAAGAACTCCATGCCCACGGCGACGGCGATCAGCACGAGAGCCGCCATCGGGAGCAGGCGCCGGACGCGGCGGGCGTAGAACGAGCCGAACGAGATCGACCCGGTGCCCTCGAGCTCGTCGACGAGCAGCCCGGTGATCAGGAAGCCCGAGATCACGAAGAAGACGTCGACCCCGATGTACCCGCCGGTGATCCCGGGCACGCCCGCGTGGAACGCGACGACGAGCACGACCGCGATCGCCCGCAGCCCCTCGATGTCGGGGCGGAACGGTCTTGGAGCCTCGCGAACGGCTATCGGAGGATCCCGGTATGCCCGAGCGAGTACCGGCCAGGTTGCGGCCACACGCAGAGGCCGTGCGGCCCGGCTCCGACCGGGATCCGTGCGAGGAGGTGTCCGGTCGAGGTGTCGATCGCGTAGACCTCGTGCGAGTAGCGCCCCGACAGCCACAGCACCTTGCCGTCGGCCGACACGCCGCCCATGTCCGGGCTCCCGTGCGGGATGCGCCAGGTCCGGACGACGCGATGCGACCGGAAGCTCAGCACGCTGACGGTGCTCGCCGCCCGGTTCGATACGTACAGGAAGCGCGAGTCGCGGCTGGGATACAGACCGTGCGCCCCGGCCCCGGTCGGCACGAACCTGAGGATCGTGTCGTGGGCCGCGCTGATCTCCCACAGGCCGCCGGCCATCATGTCGGCGACGTAGAAGATGCGTCCGTCCGGTGACAGCTTGACGTCCTGCGGCATCGCCCCACGCCGCAGCGTCACGGTGCCGACGACGCGCCTCCGGCGGAGGTCGATGCGCACGAGCTCACCCGAGAACTCACAGCTCGCGAGCGCGAAGCGGCCGTCGGCGGTGAAGTCCATGTGGTCGACGCCGCGGCAGGGGACCGCCAGCGACTGCTGGAGGCGGAACGTCGTGGGATTCCTGAAGTCGAGGCGTTGCAGGCGCTCGGCCACGACGATCGCGGATCGTCCGTCAGGCGTGAAGTACAGGTTGTAGGGATCCGCCACCGCGAGCGCCGGCCCCTTCGGCTTGCCCGTTCTCGGATCGATCGGCGTCAGGCTGTTCCCCAGGTCGTTATCGACGTAGAGGGTGCGTAGGTTCCATGCCGGCGTGACGTGCTGGGGGAGCGCCCCGACCGCGAAATGGCCGACGATGCGGTACGTCTTCGGGTCGATCACGTCTACGGTGTTCGAGTCGCTGTTCGGCACGTACACGCGCGGAAGCGCGAACCGGGCCGCGCCGGTCAGCATCCCGGCGCCCGTTCGCGCGTATACCGACGTGAGGGTCCGGTTCGCCGTCGACGCGGTCCTCTGGGCGGCGGGCTTCAACAGCGAGACCTGTGTCCGCGTTCCGGCGAGGCCGCGTCCTCCCGCGACGACGATCGCGCCTCCGTCGCTGACGGCTGCCAGGTCCGAGGCTGCGACCGCGAGGCTCCCCGCGGACCGGATACGGCCCGTCGACGGATCGATCGCCAGGATCCGCGCTGTCGGACTGTTCGTGGCGGCTCCCCGGCCACCGATCACGTAGGCGACGTCCCCGATCGATGCGGCCGCTGCATGCGTCGTGCCGACGGGCAGGTGGCCGATCGTGCGGATCCGGTTCGATCGCGGGTCGTAGGTCGAGATCAGGCGGCTCGCGGTGCCGTCGGGCAGCGATCCGCCCGCGATCACGACCACACCGTGCGCGGCGGTGACGGCGGCGTAGCGGACGGGCGACGGGAGATGTGCGACGACCCGCCCGCGCTGGCCGGGGCGCCAGGCGACGATCGTGTCGAGCCAGATCGCACCGGTGTATCCGCCGACGATGTACGCGGTGTTGCCGAGCGTCGTCGCCGCGCTGTCCGAGCTCGGTGCCGGCAGGGAGCCTGCCGGGTACGTGCGCCCCGTCGCGATCTCGACACCGGTGATCGAGTCGAGCTGGCGGACCCCGTCGCCACCCCCGAAGACGAAGATCCGTCCGCCGATCCGCGCACCCGGCGCGTCGTGCAATGCCTTCGGGAGACGGCCGAGGGCGTGGCTCGATCCGCGGCGGACGATCAGCGCCTCGTTCAGCGAGAGATCCGTTGCACCGAGTCCTCCGAGGAGCGCGATTCCTCCGCCGGCGAGCGAGACCGCCGCGGGGTCCTGGATCCCGAACGGCAGTCTTCCCGCCGGATGCTCGGCCAGATGGAGTGGCAGGCGCGCCGCGACGTGGACGTGACGGACGACGCGGGCGGGCGCGGGGTGAAGCTGCGTGGTCGAGAGCGGCGCCGCCGCGGCGCCGCGATCGTGGGTCACGATCGCCCACACGAGCGCACCCGCGCCCACAGCGACGATGATCGCCGCGGCGGCCACGAACAGTTGCCGACGGCGCCGGGTCCTGCGCCTGCGCGCAGCCTGCGACGTCGCGCGCTCGTAGGGTCTCGTCGGTGGGGCCACGCTCTCCGCCTCGGGGTGCCAGCTTGTGCCGGTGTCCGTGCGCGGGCCGGCCAGGCCCGAAGCGTGTCAACCGGAACCTGAACGCCGCCTGACCGGCCATTACGCGGTCGGAAGCCCGACGACGACGAGGCCCCCGTTGGCCGAGCCCGACGCCTCGACCGTCGCGCCTGCGGAGACGGCGAGCCGCCGGGCGAGGGAGAGTCCGAGGCCAGCTCCACTGCGATGGGCGTCCGACGCGCGGCCCCGGTAGCCCGCCTCGAAGATGCGCTCGCGCTCGTCGTCGTCGATGCCGGAGCCGTCGTCGGAGATGCGGAGCTCGACCCTGCTCGCACCCGCCAGGGCCACGCCGATGCGCACCTGGGACGAGCCGTACCTGCACGCGTTCTCGACGATCGGCTGCACGATGCGCTCGACGAGCTCGGCGTTGGCGCCCACGCGCACGCGAGGCGTCGGCTCCTCGACGTCGATGCGGCATCCGTGCAGGCGCGCGTTCTCACGTGACGCGCTCACCACCGTCGCGAGGACAGCCGAGAGCTCGCAGCTCCCGCGCTGGCCGTTCGCCTGTGTGCGAGCCTCGGACACGAGCGCCTCGACCGTCCGCGTCATCTGGGTCGCGCTCGCCCGGATCGCGTCGAGCGCCTCGATGTAATCGTCGGTCGTACGCTCGCGCGCGAGCATCATCTCGCTGCGCGCCAGGATCCGCGCGAGTGGCGTGCGCAGCTCGTGCGAGAGCTCAGCCGAGAAGAGGCGCTCGTGACGCAGGCTTGCCGCGAGGCGGTCGAGCAGGCTGTCGAGCGTTGCCGCGAGCTGTGTGAGCTCGTCGTGCGGCGGTCCGAGTGCGAACCGCCTGTCCGACTCCTCGGCGCTCCACGCGGCCGCCTCGTGCGTCATCACGGATACCGGCCGCAGCGCGTGCGACAGCAGTGAGCGCGCGACCAGCAGCACGATGACGAAGAGCAGGGCAGCGAGCGCGGCCGACAGCTCGAACGCGGTCCTTCGAGTCTGCTCGTACGGTTCCAGTGCGACCCCGGCGACGACGGTGCCCACGCGCCGTCCCTGCGTCGCGATCGGAGTGCCGTACAGCCGCAGGTCGCCGACGTCGATCCGCCCCTCACCCGTGAGTGCGAGCGACTGTGCGGCGCTCGCAACCTTGAGTGATGTTCGCGGGCGCTCGAGCACACGCGTGCCGTCGAAGACCCACGTCTGGCTGTCGACGGCCTGGTCGTCGGGGACGTCCGAGACGACGACGTGCCCGCGCTGGACATGGACGGTCGAGAGGATCGTCGTCGCACGGGATCGCGCGAGCCGCGTCGCGTCGCCGTTGAGATTCCGGGCGAGCAGGACGTTGAACCCGATCGTCATCGCTGCGAGCGCACCCCCGACGACGATCGCGACGATGACGAGGAGGCGCCCGCGCACGCTGCGCGGTACGAGGGAACGACTCATTCGAGGGTGTAGCCGACGCCGTGCGTCGTGTGGATCGTCGGGGCGCCCGGAAGCTCGCGGAGCTTGCGGCGGAGGCGCGCGATGTACGCGTCGAGCGTGTTCTCACTGACGTGGGCGCCGTGCGGCCACCCAGCGGCGACGAGCTCGCGACGCCTGACGATGTTCCCCGTCCGCGCCGCGAGGGCGCCGAGCAGCCGCAGCTCCGTCGGGGTCAGGGTCCTCGACCTGTCGCCCACGGACACGGCGTGCCGCGCCGGATCGAGCACGAGCCCGTTGGCGGCGGGAGCGGGCGCGGGCTCCGTCGCTCGTCGAAGGAGCGCCTGGAGTCGCACGATGACCTCGGCGAAGGAGAACGGCTTCGTCACGTAGTCGTCGCCGCCCGCGGTGAACCCGGAGATGCGGTCCGGCACGGCATCGCGCGCCGTCAGGAAGAGCACGGGCGTCGTGACGCCCCGCGCCCGGATCGCCTGGCAGACGTCGCGGCCGTCGGCGTCCGGCAGGCCGACGTCGATGATCAGCAGGTCCGCGCCGCGGGACTCGAGCAGCTCCAGAAACGCCGTTCCCGTGCCGGCGCCGTCGGCGGCGAACCCCGCCTCGCCCAACCCTTTCACGAGGAGGCGCCGCAGCTCGTCGTCATCCTCGGCGATCAGCACGTTCGGCTCGAACACGAGCTCAGTATCGCGCGTTCCCGGGGCGGGAGGACCTCGCGGAGCGGGCGGTCAGGTGACGTTCAGGTAGTCCGTCTTGCGGTATATCGTCTCACGTAGTACTCTGTGCGCATGCCCGATGTACGCGAACGCGGCGCAGCGAGCCGCAACGATCCCGTCGCGCTGATCCTCACCAGTCTCGCGTCGGGCGCCAAGCACGGATACGCCCTGCAGCAGGACATCGAGACCTTCGCGGGTGTCAGGCTCGGCCCCGGGACGCTGTACGGGGCGATCGGCCGTCTGGAGGGGCGCGGTCTGATCGAGGCTGTCGGCCCGGTCGGCAGGAAGCGTCCCTACCGGCTGAGCCCGGCGGGGGCGGAAGCGCTCGAGGCGACGCTAGCCGAGCTGCGAGCGATCGTCGACGAGGGACCTCCCGGCTCGCCCGGAGCGGGCGGGTCGTAACGGCCGGCGGCACCGCGTGAACGCCTGCAGGTTGCTGCGCTGGTATCCCGCGGCGTGGCGGGCACGCTACGGCGAGGAGCTCGAGGAGCTGATCGTCGAGGCGACCGGCGGCGGTCGTGTGCCCTGGAAGATGCGGCTCGACATCGTCCTGTCCGGGACGCGTGAGCGGCTGCGCGCCTCGGGTCTCACGGGCGACGGCGTGCCGCCCGATGAGCGGTCGCGGGCGGGATCGCTGCTGGTGCTGTGCGCGTGGATGACCTTCGTAGTGGCCGGTACGACGGTGCAGAAGCTGTCGGAGCACTGGCAGAGCGGGACGCCGCGGTCCCAGCAGGCGCTCCCGGCCGCCGCGTTCGACACGCTCACGGTCGCCGCCGCCATCGGGAGCCTTCTCGTCGTTCTGGGCATTGCATGCGCGCTACCGGCGCTGGTCGCGTTCGTGCGCGCGGGCGGGTGGCCGGACATCCGCGGGGTGATCCTGCGCGCCCTTGTCGTCACGGCGGTCGCCGCTGTGTCGACCGCCGCGCTCGTCGTGTGGGCACAGCGGCTGTCGGCGCGGGCGCGCTCCGGCCACGACCTGGCGTACGCCGTCGGCTTCTCCGCCTGGTCGCTCGTCATGCTCGTCCTCGTCGTGTGCTGGACGATCGCCGCCGTCTCCACCGCTCGACGTCTCGACCTGTCCTCGCGCCTGCTCCGATTGCAGGCGCGGATCGCGGCAGGGGTCTGCGCGACGATGGCCGTGATGACGGTTGCGACCGCGGTCTGGTGGGCGGCGCGCGCCGACTCTGCGTTCGCGTCTCAGCTCGCCGTCGCCTTCCTGCTGATGCTCGCGTCGACCTCGCTCGGCACGGCCGGAGCGGTGCGCGCGATCAGGCGCTAGATGTCGTCGCTGCCGGCGAGCTGCACGCGAAGCGCGTCGTAGACCTCGCTCAGCGCGTTGATCGCATCGGCAACGTCGCCGGGATCGTCCCCGAGCGTGCCGGCCTCGACTGCCTCGTGCACCGACTGGTAGCGGTCGAGCAGCTCGCGCTCCTCACCCTCTGCCGCCACGGCCTCGTCGAGGTCGTAGCCGGCGGTCTCGAGCATGCGCGCGACGATGTCGTCGAGCACCGGGACGGACTCGGTCGCCGAGGTCGGCACGTCCTCCCAGGCGACCGCCCACTCGGTCTCGAAGATGTGGAGATCGACGCCGGGCGCGTCGGAGGGGTCGTCGACGTCGTCCGCGCCGCCCTCGCTGCCGATGGTCGGATCGTCGTGCATGGCCGCGGAGTCTATCGACAGCCACGCTCTAGACCAACGAGCTTTCGGGTTACTGCCGAACGAGGTGAGTCAGCTGTGCGCGGGAGCTGACACCGTGCTTGCGATAGACGCGAGTCAGGTTGGACTCCACCGTCCGTACCGTGATGTGGAGCTCCGCAGCGATCTGCTTGTTCGATCTTCCGGCGGTTGCGAGGTCGGTAATTCGCTGCTCGGTCGCGGTGAGCCCACTCGAGCGTCGGCCCGGGCCACTGATCCGGGCCAGCTCGCCCCTCGTGCGCTCCGACCAGATCGCAGCGCCCAGCTGTTGAAAGACCAGCTGCGCCTCATCGAGCGCCTCGCGGGCGACGCGTTTGTGCTTCGCCCGTCTGAGGGCGATCCCGTAGAGGAGGAGCGTGCGCGCGCGCTCGAACCGCGCCCCTGTACGGTCGTGCTGGACGAGTGCCGACTCGAAGTGGGCGAACGCGGTCTCTTGATCGCCTGTCTCTGCGGCGACAAGACCGCGGCAGCGGGCTGCCGCGGCAGGCGCCCACGATCGCGGGAGTCGTCGGCCGGAGGCTTCCAGTTCGGCGAGCCGCACGGTGGCCTCGGCGATGTCCCCGCACGCGACGAGCGTCTCGACCAGGTCCGGGTGAAACCGGAAGACGGCGGGCTCGCCGAATCCGTGGCGCGTGAGGGCGTCCGGGAGCGGCCGCGAGGAAGCGAAGGGCGGCGTCGAGATCGCCCGTCGACAGCTCGAGCGCGCCTCGGACGGCCTGATGGTCGAGGTGCGCCGACACGATGCCGGTCGATTGCGCGAGCGCGATCCCGGTGTCGGTCGCGGCGCGGGCGGCTGCCGCGTCTCCGAGGTGCGAGTCGATCAGCGCCTGTGACACCAACGCGAAGACCTGTTCCCCGGGCGCGGACACCGAGTTGACGCGGGCCTCGTGTGCATATGCGGTGGCAGTCGGCCAGTCGTCGTCGTACAGGGCGACCCGGCTGAGCCAGTTGAGCACGGCCGGCATCGTGCGCTCATCGCCTCGTTCTGCCGCCCGCCGGCGAAGCGCTTCGAGCTGCTGCCGGGCATCTGCGAGCTCGCCGGCCCAGGCGAGCAGGAGCGCGTTCTGCCAGGCCGGGACGAACGGGTCTCCGCGGGTCTCGTGCCGGGGCATGTGGCGCGAGTGCCGGTCCTGATCGAGCCCGAGCGCACGGTCCATTGTCGAGCGATAGCTCGTGTTTCCCCGCAGCATCTGGATGAAGGCGAGGTCGGCGAGCGCCTCGGCCAGGACGGCATGGTCGGCGAGCTCCTCGGCGATGGCAAGCGTGTTGTGCGCGTGCCGCTCGGCCTCGTCGACGTGTCCGAGCAGATGCGTGCTCCAGACGAGCTCCTTCTCGAGCGAGAATCGGACGTTGAGGTCGTCACATCCCTCGTCGAGCGCCTGCGAGAACAGCGCCGCTGCGGCGGATCCGTCACCGAGCCCACGACGCGCCCGGCCCATACGAATGATCGTCTCGGCTCGCTCGCAGCCCGGCGCCGAGGCCGTGGCGGCGACCTCGAGGAGTGTGAGCGCGCGCCTCGTGTCGCCGGCTGCGGTCCAGTGGTCGGCTGCACGCAGATACCGTCCACGCAGCGTCGAGCGGTCGGCGGTCGGGGTCAGTCCGATCGCCAGCTCGAGCAGCTCGCCGGCGCTGCTCGGTGCTCCTCGAGCAACCGCGCACGCTGCCGCGGCTTCCAGTCTCGCCGCGACGTCCCGGTCGGGTGTCGCGGCGGCGAGTGCGAGGTGGCGCGCTGACTCCTCGGGGTCAGGCACGAGTGCCGACAGCCGCCGATGCAGTTCCTGCCGTTCGGGAAGCGCCGTATCGGCGTACAGGATCGAACCGAGCAACGGGTGCGTGAATCGGATGCGACCGCCGACGACCTCGACGATCCTCGACTCGAAGGCGTTGATCAGGGGCGGCCACCCGTCATCGAATCCCCCGAGGAGCGACGTCAGCAGATCGCGGGTCGGGTTGGCGAGCGCGGCGACTGCAAGCAGGACCTGTCGTTCGTCCGGCGGGATGCGGCCGAGCCGGCCATGCACGAGCGAGCGGAGCGTCGGTGGAACCGGAAGATCGCCTCCCGTCCCGGAGCCGAGACCGGCCCGCTGCAGAGCGCGGGCGAGTTCGAGCGCGAAGAACGGGTTGCCCTCGGAGACGGCGTGGAGTCTCCGCAGCGACGGCCGAGGCAGTGGGAACCCGAGGTCCGCTTCAACGACATGGTGCAGAGCCACGAGGCTCAGGGGGCCGAGGTGGACGCGCGTCAGCTGCTCCGCAGGAAGCGGATGCTCGAGCTCGAGCGCCTGCGCGGGGTCGTCCACGGTTCTGCGCGTGACGAGGAACCTCACGTGGTCCGCTTCCAGGCGCCGGGCGGCGAACGTGATCGCCTGGAGCGAGGGGGAATCGAGCCATTGCAGGTCGTCGATCGCGATGAGCACCGGACGATCGCGCGCTGCCAGGCGGAGCGCACTCAGGAACGCCGCGGCGACACCGCGCTGGTCCGGCTCCGTGCGGCCAGGAGCAAGAAGCAGTGCGACCTCCAACGCCCGCCGCTGGGGCTCCGGCAGCTCGGGCATGACATCGGAGAGCAGCGGCTCGATCAGGTCGGTCAGACCGGCAAATGAGAGCTTCGTCTCGATCTCCACCGGACGCGCCGTCAGTACCCGGTACGAGCGGACGCGGGCGGCTGCAAGTCCCGCCTGCCAGACGGCCGTCTTCCCCGCGCCTGCATCGCCTTCGATCTGCAAGCCGCGGGACCCACCGCGGCACCCATCCAGGAGCCGGTCGAGCTCTCCTAGCTCCAGTTCCCGGCCGACGAGCTGAGACTCCGCCATGTGACCCCGCCATAAGGTTGTCCGGTCCTACTCTAGTCCGCGGCACCCCGCGACTAGGCGGGGCAGTGCAGGACGCGCCCCCGTGCGGGACCCATGAGGAAGCTACAGGCCTCCGCCTCCCAGCGAGCGTCGATCGCCCTCATCGCGCGGGTTGGGTAGTAGTGCCTCGCCTCTGCGTTCCAGCGCTGATCGAGTGCCTTGAGCGCGCGCACGCTGTAGGCGGTCTGGGGGCGGCCGGCGACCGGAGCGGACGCCTGGGCAACTGGAATCGCCGCCGTGAGTGACAGGCCGACTCCGAGACAGATCTTCGCGCTTACATTCACGCCACGCATCGTGTGACTCCCTTATCGGGGTATCGGTCATTGCAGCTCGACGGTAGTGCGCTGCGCCCGGCTGCGAAATCCCGGAAAACCACACACGGTGATGGACTGACCCGCCTAGCGCGCGACCCCGAGGAGCATGAGCACGCTGTGCGCGACGGGCTCGGCCCTCGCCGTGCGCCGCGCCGCCTCGGCGGCTCCCATGGCAAGACCCGCGAGATCGGCCGCGACGGCGTCGGCGAGCGCCTGCCCGTCGAGTCCGTCGGAGCGCGCCTCCGCGACGACGCCGATCGCCTCGGGGGCGTAGAAGGTGAAGTCGACCCCGTTCGTCTGCTCGGCCAGCGCGTACGGTGGCACGGTCAGTTCCGGCTCGACCGCGCGCTTGACGTCGAAGGCGAGTAGCTCGGGCTCGTACCCGCAAGCACGGTGGAGGTCCAGAGCGACCGCGTGCGGCATCCGCCCCCCGATCGCCGTCAGGACGCCGCCGCCGGGGCGTACCAGCGGCCGCGCGTCCATGAGGCAGCGATAGTGGAGCGAGAGCAGGTACCGGCCGAACGGCTCCGGAACCGCCCCTACCGCCGGCTCGTCGAAGAACCGCCCGCTGTTGATGCCGCGCTCGAGCTCGATCTCGCGCGTCGCCGGGATGTTCGGCAGGTTCTCGTACACGAGGTCGAACCGCCGCTCCGGCGGCACCCCCGCGACCAGGTCGCAGGCGTGGAACGTGAGGGCGATCGAGTCGGGATCGAGCAGGTTCGCCAGGACGTTCTCGCGCGAGACCTCGACGCTCGCGGCGAAGAGGTCGGTGACGGCGAGCGACTCGGGCCGGCAGATCTCGATCGCTCCCAACGCGTCGAGGCCGTTGCCCGTACCGACGATCAGCGCGTCGCGCACCGGGGTCCGCTCGGCGACGTAGGCGAAGGCGCGGAACGCGATCGGGAGCCAGGCCTCACCCGGAGTCGGCTCGGGCGCGTAGGTGTCGTCGGTCAGGCGCAGCGTCACCGGTCGCCGAACGAGCCGGCTCGGGTATGGCGCGAGGTACTCGGTCGCGTCGACGGTGTGGGATCGTATCTGCGCCGGACGGTACGCTGAGGGGATGGCAGACCCATCGTCCGGGGTTGTCACCTGGATCGACCTCTGCGACCCCGACCAGGCCGCGCTGGACGCCGCACTCGGGCGCACGCTCCACCCGCGCGCCCTCGACCAGCTGCTCGCTCCTCACCGCCACCGCGACGACCCACGTCCGACGCTCGAGGGACACGGCGACTACGTCTTCGGCGTGTTCCTCGTGCCGGCGCTGCTCGACGACTCGAGCGTGATCTACCGCGAGGTAGACGTCGTTGCCGCGCACGATCTCGTCCTCACCGTCCGCAAGAGCATGGCCGGGTTCGAGCCGTTCGACTGCGTCGCGACGCGCGAGCTCCACGAGGCCGGACATGTGCGCTCTCCCGGCATGGTCGTCTACCACCTGGTCGACGACGTCGCGGAGGGCTACCTCGAGCTGGCAGACCGCATTAACGACAGGATCGACGAGCTCGAGGACAACGTCGAGGAGTGGGAGGGCACGCGCGTGCGCGAGGAGCTCTCGTCCCTGCGCCACGACATCCTGCACGTGCGACGCACGCTCTCTCCGACGCGCGACGCCGTGCGGCGCGTGTTCGACGATCGCGTCGACGCGATCGTCGGCGAGGTCGAGCTGTTCGACCGCGAGACCGAGCTGCACTTCGCCGACGCGTACGAGAAGCTGATGCGCGCGAGCGAGGGCCTCGATCTCAGCCGCGACCTGGCGGCGGGCGTTCGCGACTACTACCAGTCGAAGATCGCAAACGAGCAGAACGAGGTCATGAAGCGTCTGACGATCGTCGCGTCGCTTCTCCTACCCGCCTCGATCATCGTCGGCTTCTACGGCATGAACGTGCACGGGGGGCCGGAGTACCACTGGTCGTTCGGTTACGAGTACGTGATCGCACTGATCGCAATCGTCACGGTGATGCAGCTCATCTGGTTCCGTCGCAAGCGCTGGCTCTGACGTGGTGGCCTAGGGTTCCCGCGTCATGGATGCAGCCCCACGCGGCGCGGACAACGGCGTCCTTCTCGAGGTCGAGAACCTCCAGACGGAGTTCCATCTGCGCTCTGCGAACGTGAAGGCGGTCGATGGCGTCTCGTTCAGCGTCGCCGCCGGCGACTGCGTGGGGCTCGTCGGCGAGTCGGGCTGCGGGAAGTCGACGACCGGCCTGTCGCTCATGAAGCTCCTGCCGAGCGTCGGCCACGTGACCGGAGGTTCGGTGCAGCTGCTCGGGAGGGACATCCTCCGGCTCCCCGAGCGAGAGATGCGCAAGGTACGCGGCAACGACATCTCGATGATCTTCCAGGACCCGATGACGTCGCTGAACCCGACCCGCACCGTCGGGCGCCAGATTGCGGAGGCGGTGCGGCTGCACCGCGACGTCTCGCAGAAGGAGGCGTACTCGCGGGCCCGCGAGGTGCTCGAGCTCGTCGGCATGCCCCGTCCCGAAGAGCGGCTCGGCTACTACCCCTACCAGCTGTCCGGCGGCCTGCGCCAACGGGTGATGATCGCCATCGCACTGGCGTGCTCGCCGAAGCTGCTGATCGCAGACGAGCCGACGACCGCGCTCGACGTGACGATCCAGGCCCAGATCCTCGACCTGATCGACGGGCTGCGCCGCGACCTGAAGATGGCGGTCATCCTCATCACCCACGACCTCGGTGTGATCGCGGCGCGGGCCAACCGGGTCATGGTGATGTACGCCGGCAAGATCGTCGAGGGCGCGGGCACGGACGAGCTGTTCGCGGATATGCGCCACCCGTACTCGGAGGCGCTGTTCCGCTCGATCCCGAGACTCGATCACGACCGCACGCAGGCGCTGTTCTCGATACCCGGCGTGCCTCCCGATCTGTCCGC
Source organism: uncultured Actinomycetes bacterium (assembly GCA_963717155.1). Classification (GTDB taxonomy): domain Bacteria; phylum Actinomycetota; class Thermoleophilia; order Gaiellales; family JALYLC01. The sequence continues at coordinate 2,722,532 of OY970326.1, read as the reverse complement.
CGGTGTGGTGGCGTGCCGGTTCGCTCCGCGCTGCCGCTACGCGACCGAGCGCTGCCGGGTCGAAGAGCCGCTGCTTGCTCCGGAGTCGAGCTACGCGAAAAGACCGGGCGCCGGCGCGGAGCGCACGGACGCGCCGGCCGTCCTCGGCGCGAATCCCGCGGGCGACCATGTCTTCGCGTGCTTCCACCCCGTGCGGGCCTCCGCGACCGATCGTGCCCCGCTCGGGGACGCTCCAGCGATCCGCGTGCTCGAGCCCGACAGGCCCGGGGGCGGCGGCGAGCGCGACGTGCTCCTCGAGATCGACGGGCTGGTGAAGGAGTTCCCGGTGACCTCCGGCGCCATCATCCAGAAGAAGATCGGCACGGTGAAGGCGGTCTCCGACGTCTCCTTCAGTGTTCGCCGCGGCGAGACGTTCGGGCTCGTCGGCGAGTCGGGCTGCGGGAAGACGACGATCGGCTGGCTGATCGTCGCGCTCCATCGAGCAACGGCGGGAGCGATCCGGTTCGAGGGCGAAGAGGTGACCAAGCTCCGCGGGTCGGCGCTGCAGCGCCGGCGTCGCGACCTGCAGCTGATGTTCCAGGATCCGTTTGCGTCGCTCGACCCCCGCATGCGCGTCGGACCGATCGTGCGTGAGCCGCTCGTCGTCCAGGGCATCGCGTCGCGGTCGGAGCAGCGCGCGCGCGTCGGTGAGCTGCTGTCCGAGGTCGGCCTGTCGCCTCGTTCGGCCGGGCTCTACCCGCACGAGTTCTCGGGTGGCCAGCGGCAGCGCATCGGCCTCGCGCGTGCGCTCGCGCTCAGCCCCAAGCTGATTGTCGCGGACGAGCCGGTCTCCGCGCTTGACGTCTCGATCCAGGCCCAGATCCTCAACCTGATGCGCGACCTGCAGCGCGCCCATCAGCTGACGTACGTGGTCATCTCGCACGATCTCGCGGTGGTCCGGTACCTGGCCGACACCATCGGCGTCATGTACCTCGGCAAGCTCGTCGAGGTCGGACCGGCGGAAGACATCTACGAGCGGACGGCGCACCCCTACACGCGGGGTCTGATCGATTCGATCGCGATTCCCGATCCGGTCGCCGCGCGTGCGCGCAAGACAGTTCAGGTGCGCGGCGAGCTTCCCTCAGCGATCACACCCCCGTCGGGCTGTCGCTTCCGCACGCGGTGCCCGCTCGCCCAGGAGATCTGCGCCGAGCAGGAGCCGCCCCTCCGACCGTTCGGCGGTTCGCACCTCGCTGCCTGCCACTTCCCGCTGCAGGCACCCATCTAGCGCCGCTGCAATCGCACCTCGAACGCGTCCCGCAGCGCGTCGCCGACGAAGTTGAACGCCACGACGACCAGCACGATCGCAACTCCTGTCGGGTAGATCTGCCACCAGTAGCCATTGAGTGCCGCGTTCACGCCGTCGGCGAGCATCGATCCCCAGTCGGTCAGCGGCGCCGGGACGCCGAGGCCGATGAACCCGAGTGCGGCGAGCAGCAGGATCGCGTCCGCGACCTGGAACGTCGCGTTGACGATGATCGTTCCGATCGTGTTCGGGATGACGTGCCGCACCACGATGCGTGTGTTACCGCCGCCCATGACACGGACGGCCAGCACGTACTCGCGCATACGCAGCGACAGCGTCTCGCCCCGTACGAGCCGGGCCGGGACCAACCACGCTGTCAGGCCGATCACGAGGATCAGGATCTTGAGCGACGGCTGGAAGATCACCGCCAGGACGATCACCAGGAAGAGAATCGGCACCGAGAGCAGCACATCGACGATGCGCATCATCAGGGAGTCGACCCAGCCACCGAAGAAGCCGGAGATCGCGCCGAACAGCACGCCCACGACCGTGGCGATCGCTGCTGCGGCGAATCCCACCCCGAGCGAGACCTGACCCCCGTACATGATCCGTCCGAGCACGTCGAACCCGCTCTGGTCCGTGCCGAGCCAATGGGCCGAGCTGGGCGGCGAGTTCTGCGTGGAGAAGAGGAGGGCGGCCTGCGTGCTCCTCTGGTTCGTCGTGTAGAAGATGGGGCCCACGAAGCAGAACAGCACCATTCCGACGATGATCACCACGCCGACGATCGCAAGCCGGTTCTCGGCGAAGACGTGCACGAGCTGCGAGCCGATACCGCCGATCGCCGCGCCCTCGCCGCCTTCCGGCGCGGCCGGCTCGGGCACCACCGCACCGCCTGTCACCGGATCGCCTGCCAGCGGATCGCTATGCATACCGGACTCGCGGATCGACGATCGCGTACAGGATGTCTGCCAGCAGTGAGCCGGCAACGGTGGCGAGTGCGGCGACGAACGTCGTTCCGAGGAGCAGCGGAACGTCGTTGTCGATTGCGGCCTGGGTCGTGAGCAGGCCCATCCCGGGGAAGTTGAACACGGTCTCGGTGATGAGCGCACCCCCGACGATCACCGGAATCGACAGGCCGAGGAGCGTGATGAGCGGGATCAGCGCGTTCGGGAGCGCGTGCCGGTAGAGCACTCGCCGCTGCCCGGCGCCCTTCGCCTTCGCCGTGCGCACGTAGTCCTCGGTCATCGCCTCCATCAGCGACGACCGCATGTAGCGGCTGAACGCCGCGATCGTGATCGCAGCCAGGCTCAGGACCGGGAGGGCGAGGGCGCCCGGGTCGGTGAGGACTCCCCACGCGGACTGCACCTGAGGAGCCTCGGTCGAGAACCAGCCGAGGTCGATCGCGAAGTAGAGGATCAGGAGCTCCCCGAGGAGGAATGCGGGCATCGCGTAGAGGATGAACGTGGCTCCGGTCAGGAAGTAGTCGACCGGCGTGTTGCGGCGAACGACCTGGAGGACGCCGAGCGGTATGGCGACGACCACTGCCAGGAGGGTCGAGACACCCACCAGCACGAGGGTCTTCGGAAGGGCCTCCTCGATGAGCGCCGCGACCGACTGGTTCTTCTTGTACGAGTACCCGAGGTTGAAGTGGAGGACGATCCCGCGGCAGTAGTCGAAGAACTGCTCCCAGATCGGGAGGTCGTAGCCGTTGACCTTGTTGAACTCATGGATCGACGCCGGCGTCGCACGCTGCCCGAGGGCCGCCCGGGCCGCGCCGCCCGGGACGACATGCTCGAGCAGGAACACGAGCAGTGTCACCCCGAAGACGACGACGACAGCCTGGACGACGCGCCGAAGCAGGTATCCGATCACGGTCGGCGGTCTACTTCGTGAAGTACCACTCCTCGGGGTTGATGTTGAGCAACGTGTTCTGCGGAATCACGCCGTGCAGGTTCTTCTGGACCTCCGTGATCGCATACGCGAGGTTCGGCTGCCAGACCACCGGCAGCTGCAGCGCGAGGTAGTTCTGATACGCCGTCAGGTTCGCGTCGCCGAACGCCGTATCGTGAATCAGCGCGTCAGCCTTCCTGTCCGAGTAGGAACCGCTGTTCGAGCCTGCTCCGGTCTGGAAGAGCAGCTCGCCGCTGGGGTAGTAGTCGGGCGCGTAGACCCAGCCGCCGCTCCAGTTCTCGAGCTCCCAGGTGCAGGACTTGCCCGAGCACGGCACCGCGATGCCGATCACGGTGTTGAAGCTCGCGGTCGTCAGCGTGATCTTGATCCCCGCCTCTTGCCAGGCGGCCTGCTCCGCCTCCATGAGCGTCTTCGACGATGCGTTGCCGCTGGCGTACTGGAGCGTGAACTGGAGCTTCGTGCCGACCGGCACGTGGCACTTCGCCGCGTTGATACAGCTCGTCACGCCCTTCGGATCGACCTTCCAGCCATTCTTGGTGAGGAGGTCGGTCGCCTTCTTCACGTTGTATGGGTAAGGGTTCTGGGAAGCGAACTTGCTCGCGAAGGAGTTCTTGGGGAGGACCGGTACCGGCCCGTAGGTCGGCACGACGTAGCCCTTGTAGATCTTCTCGCCGTAGAGCGGCTGGTCGACGAGCAGCTGGAACGCCTGGCGGAAGTAGAGCTGACGGAAGATCTTCCCCGCCTGGCCGCCGTTCCCGGTGGAGTTGAAGTTGTAGGGGAAGTAGGTGATGCCCCACGAGTACCACGGGTCGAGGATGAAGTTCGAGAGGCGCGGGTTGTTCTTGCCGGGGACGGTCGGGGTCTTCGCAGGGTCTGTGATGTCCTCCTGCGGCAGGTAGCCGACGCTGATCTTGCCACCGACGAGCGCATTGAACTCGGCGGCGCCGGAGGTGAACGGCAGCTGGACGAACGAGTCGAGCTTCGGCTTGATCGGTCCCGAGTAGTGCGGGTTCGGCGCCATCGCCATGTAGCCCGACGTGTCGAACCTCGTGAGGTGCCACGGGCCGTCGACGACCTGCCAGAGCGGGTTCGTCGCGTAGGTCTTCAGCGAGTTGTTCGGTGCCTTGGGATTCTTCGCGTCGAAGCCGGACTCTCTCGAGAGGTACGCCCAGACGGCCGCACACGACTTCGCCGCAGCCGAGACCGGCGTGACCGTCGTGTTCTTCTTGTCGGTCTTGACGATGACCTTGGCATAGGGCGAGGTACCACAAGCCTGGCTGCCCGCCTTCTGACCGGTGGCGGCGATGTTCCAGGCCATCGGGAACGGCGTGATCTGCGAGAGCTCGTTGTACGTGAACCAGAGCGGGTTGGCGGGGCCCGTGAGCCTGATCACGACCTTCGTCGGGCTCAGGGCGGTGACCGACTTCACGTCGTCGGGCATCCCGCCCGGGGCGTACGCGGCCCAGTTGAGCTTCTCGACCTTCAGCATGTTCATCCAGAACACGACCTGCTTGGCCGTCACGGTCTCGCCATTCGACCACTTGTACGGCTTCAGCGTGAAGCTGACCTGGGTGTTGTTCTTCGTGTACTTCGGGGCCGACGCCAGCGAACGGGACAGGTTCAGGGTGGGGGCGCTGCCGGTGCCGAACCAGTACAGGGGGCGGTACATGAGTTGCTGGAAATCGGAGATGTTCACGACGCTGAAGAAGGCAAGGCTCATGAACGGGAAGATGTAGTTCGCACTGGTGCTGGGCGGCAAGGCGAAGTACGCGGTTCCGCCCTTCTGCACGGCATGGCTATCAGTCGCCTTGCTCCGGTGCGCTGAGCCGGTTCCCACGAACAGGAACACCATGATCCCGGCGGTCGCGAGAGCTAGAGCGGCCAGACCAAGTGGGCCGCGACGCCCGATTCGGAGCGATGCCATGCCGTCCCCCTTTCGTACGCGCCTCGCTATCCGGCGAGGGCTTCGAATGTTGCCCGGCCCGCGGGCCGGTGTTCGACCCTTCGGTCGAAACTACCCTACCGCGTTTCGTGAAGCGCTCGTGGCTCCCTGCACAAAGACGCCGTCGCCACCCGTTTTGTTGGCGATCACTCGTCGTCCGCGAGCTGCGCCGTGCGCCATGGCAAGAGGATCTCGTCGTACAGCACCTGCAGCATCGCGGCGAACGGGACGGACACGAGCGCACCGGCCGTTCCGAGCAGCGTGGCGCCCGCGAGCACGGCGATGAGGACGAGCAGCGGGTCGATCTTCAGCTGTTCGCCCTCGCCCCGAGGCGAGATGCGACGCCAGGGGCCGATCTGCGGGATGACCTCGCCGAACGCGACGATCACGGCCAGCGGCACCGCGAACGGCACGCCGAGGGCCACCAGGGACAGGTACATCAGGACGCCGACGATCGTCATGACGATGAGCTTTGCGCGGACGTAGGCGCCGATCCGCTCCCAGATCTTCTCGGCGATCTCGACCGTGTGCTCGCGCCGGTGGGGTGCGATGAGCGGAAGCATGGCCAGCACGATGCGCTCGCGGCGCATCACGATCAGCGTCGAGAACGCGATGACGGTCAACGCCTGGTAGAGCAGCGACGCGACCGAGAGCGGGAGGTTGATCAGACGATGTCCGGTGACGCTGCCCACGCGATCGGCGAGCTTCGCGACCTCGGAGTTGAACGAGCCCAGCTCGGGATAGCTGGCGCGGAGGCGCACGTAGTCGCGGCGGAGCCCCTTGAAGCGATCGACGTACGTCGGCACCCGATGGGCGAACCCGGCGAGCTCGTCGAAGAGCGGCGGCAGCACGACGTAGCCGACCACGAGGATCACGGCGAGCGCGCCCAGCTGCACGATCGCGACGGCGATCCCACGTGGTATGTGGCGACGTTCGAGCACGTCTGCCGGCCGTGAGATTGCCGCCGCGAGCACGAGGCTGATGAACAGCAGGATCAGCAGGTGGCGCAGCTCGACGATCAGGCGCAGCCCGACGATGGTGACGATCGCGAGGAAGGCCGCAAGGAACAGTGGCTTCGCACGAGTCCACGTCGACTCACCGTCGCCGCGCGTCCGCCTCCCGGTGGCCATCCCGCGAGCGTAGACACGGCTGCGGACGGGCCGGCGGACGCTGGCGTAGACGCGTCCCGACGCGTACTGTCGGCTCTGACGTGCCGCTGATGGCACGCGCATGCACTCGAGGGAGTCAGCGATGTCCAGGTTCCTCTGGCAGGTCAGCTACACCGCACAGGGCGCGAAGGGTCTTCTGAGCGAGAGCGCCTCGAGCCGACGCTCGTCGGTCGAAGCGCTCGTCGAGGGTCTCGGCGGCAGCGTCGACTCGTGGGACTACTGCTTCGGCGAGTACGACATCGTGATCATCGCCGAGCTTCCGAGCAACACCGCCGCCGCGGCGCTGAGCCTCGCCGTCGCCGCGTCCGGCGCCGCGCGGATCACCACGACCCCGCTGTTCGACCAGAGCGAGATGGACGCGGCGGCCGGGCTTTCGATTCCCTACCGCGCCCCCGGGGCGTAGGACCGATTTCGGATTCGCTACAGGGCCGCGTCGCGCTCATCACGGGCGCGGGTCGCGGAATCGGGCGCGCGACGGCACTCGCCCTGGCCCGCCAGGGCGCGCGGGTGATGGCCGTCGCGCGCACCGGAGCCGAGCTCGAATCGCTCGCCGCGGAGGCTCCGGTCGCGTGGCTCGCCACGTCGCTCGACAGCGAGGATGGCTGCGACGAGGTGATCCGCGAGACCCGGAGCCGTCTCGGGCCGATCGAGATCCTCGTCAACAACGCGAGCATCGGGTCGGTCTACGACGAGACGATCTTCGAGCTCTCGACCGAGACGTGGCGGCGCTTCCTCGCGATCAACCTCGAGGCCTCGTTCTTCCTCACCCGCGCGGCGAGCCATGACATGCGCGGGCGCGGGTGGGGGAGGATCGTCATGGTCTCCTCGACGAGCGGGCTGATCGGGTCGCCCCGCGACGTCGGCTACACCACGGCCAAGCACGCCGTGATCGGCCTGATGCGCGCGGTCGCGCAGGATGTCGGTCCGTTCGGGGTCACCTGCAACGCGGTGTGCCCCGGCTGGGTGCACACGGAGATGGCCGACCGCTCGGCGGCGCGCGAGGCCGCCGACCGCGGCGTCGAGCCGGCAGAGATCTGGCGTGAGCGCGACGCCCTGCAGCCACGCGGTGTCGCGCTTGCACCGGAGGAGGTCGCCGAGACGATCGCCTTCCTGTGCAGCGAGGCCGCGACCGGCATCAGCGGCCAGGCGATCTCGGTCAACGCGGGGAGCGTCGTCTAGCTCGTGCGGTGACGGCGCAGCACGCGCTCGTCTCCGATGCGTCGCGTCACGCCGTCGACATCGAGCCGCTCGAGGATCGCCTGCGCGATCCGCCGGTTCGTCCCGAGCGCGTCTCGGAGACCGGCGAGCGTGACCGATCCGGTCTCGCGGCAGCGCTGCTCGACCCAGGCGCGCGCGGCAGCGTAGTTCGGCTGGCTGTAGATGATGTCGGCGCCGAGCCGGACGACGTCGCCGTCGCGTTCGAGCGCGCGGAGCAGCGCTCGGAACTCGCTCGGCGAGAGCCCCGACGCCGACTCGAGCGTCGCCGGGTCGGGCGGCGTCGATCCGCTCGCCTCGAGCGCAGCGTTGACCGCCGCGGCCGCACGCTCGTGCACTTCCGCCGCACGCGCGCGGGCACCCGGCGCGCGGGCCTCGGATCCCTCGCGTACGAGGACGCCGTCCGCCGCAAGCCGGCCGGCGAGGGCGTCGCGGTCGCCGTCGGCGGGCAGGAGCGCCGCCAGCGGCATGGTGGGCCGCAGCGGCTCGTCAGCCGCGTGCGCCGCGAGCAGCGACCCGATGCGCTCGCGCAGCGCGTCGTAGACCGCTGCGTCGATCCAGGCGTCGGGTCCGATCGACACGGCTTCGCCCGCCTGCTCGAGCCGTGCGAGCGCCGCCCGCGCCTGCGTCCGGCCGAGCAATCCCGGCGGCGCGAGGCCGTCGAGCGACAACGGGCCTGTCGCAGCGCCGAGCGCCGAACGGACGATCGACACGGCGTCGCCTTGCTCGAGCGCCCCGAGGTGGTCGAGGAGCGGCTCGCTGACCCCGTGCCGCCGCGGAGCCGGGTCGAGCACGACCCCGCCGGCGACCGTGGTCGGGGGTGCCGTCAGCCGCACGACGAGCCGGTCGCCGCGGGCGGCCACGGCGCGTTCGCGCAAGCGCAGCTGTGCCAGCCCCGACTCGCCCGGACGCAGCTCCGGCGCCTCGAGCAGCGCGACACGTGCCTCGATGTCGGCCGTTCCGTGCAGTACGCGCACGAGTGTGCCATGGGAGAGGCCCGGGCCGCCCGGGAGCGCCTCCAGGCGCACGTCCAGCCGGAAGCTCGCGGGGAAGCTGCCGGGTGCCACGAGCATCTGTCCACGTCGCGCCTGCCCGTGCTCCACCCCCACGAGGCTCGCGGCAACGCGCTGCCCCGGACCGGCTCGCTCGAGTGACTGGTCATGCACCTCGACCGACCGGACGCGGGCCTCCGGCCCGTCGGGAGCGAGGACGAGCTGGTCGCCCACGGCGATGGTTCCCGACCAGAGCGTGCCGGTGACCACGCTTCCGATGCCGCGGAGCGTGAACGAGCGATCGACCGGAAGGCGCGCCGGCCCGTCGGCCGGGCGCGGCGACAGTCCCTCGCAGGCACGTTCGATCGCGGCCCGGACGCGCTCGATCGAGTCGACGTCGGCGAGTGCGGTCTCGACGATCTCGGATGCGGCAAGGGGGCCGTCGGCGAGCAGCTCCTCCACCTCGGCGCGTGCGAGCTCGGCCTCGATGTCGTCGACCAGATCCCGCTTGCTCAGCGCGACCACGGCGTGCTCGATTCCCAGGAGCTCGCAGATCGCGACGTGCTCGCGCGTCTGCGGCATCACGCCGTCGTCGCATGCGACGACGATCAGCGCGAGGTCGATCCCGGACGCGCCGGCGACCATCGTCCGGACGAAGCGCTCGTGACCCGGGACGTCGACCACCGACAGCCGCCTGCCGGAGGCGAGCACGAGCGGCGCGTAGCCGAGCTCGATCGAGATGCCGCGACGGTGCTCCTCGGGTAGACGATCCGTGTCGATCCCGGTCAGCGCGCGGACAAGGGCCGTCTTGCCGTGGTCGATGTGCCCTGCCGTACCGAGCGTCAGGGAGGTCGTGCTCAAGGTCCGGGAGCCGGCACCTCGTCGGCGTCGGCGTCCGTCAGCGTCCGGCAGTCCAGCAGGCAGGCGCCGTCCGCGATGCGCGCGATCACCGGTGGGTCGCCGGCTCGCAGTGCGGCAGCGACCGCGTCGGCGTCGCCCGGCAGCGACACGGCGAACGATGCGAGCTCGGCGAGCGGAAGCGCGCCGCCTCCGACCCGGCCGACCGTCTCCACGACGTGGCCTCCGATCCGCGACGCGAGCCGCTCGGCCCGCGCCCGGACGATCTCGGCCGGCTCGAGCAGCGCGTGCAGCGTGGGGATCGCGGAGATGGCGCGGGACGGATCGCGATAGAGCCTGAGGGTCGCCTCGAGCGCCGCCAGGCTCAGACGGTCGATCCGCAGAGCCCGCGCGAGCGGGTGTCGCCGGCAGGCCTCGATCGCCGCCTCGCTGCCCGCGAGGATGCCGGCCTGCGGTCCTCCGAGCAGCTTGTCGCCCGAGAACGACACGAGGTCGGCTCCGGCGGCCAGCACCTCCTGCGCCGTCGGCTCCTCCAGTGCATCGAGCAGCGACCCGGACCCGAGGTCGGCGAGCAGCGGCACGCCGTGCTGGTCGCAGAGCGAGCGCAGCTCGGCGAGGCTCGTCGACTCCGAGAACCCGACCACGCGGTAGTTCGAGGGGTGCACCCACAGGACCGCGGCGGTCTCGGCCCCGATCGCACGCTCGTAGTCGGCTCGCCGCGTGCGGTTGGTCGAGCCGACCTCGACGAGGCGCGCGCTCGACTGCGCGAGCACGTCGGGGATCCGGAACCCGTCGCCGATCTCGACCAGCTGTCCGCGCGACACGACGACCTCGCGCCCGGGCGCATGTGCGGCAAGCGCGAGAAGGATGGCCGCCGCCCCGTTGTTGACGCACAGCGCCGTCTCGCAGCCGAGCAGCTCGACGAGCAGTGGAACGACGTGCGACTGGCGCGATCCGCGACGGCCCGTCGCGAGGTCGAGCTCGATGTTCGTCGCAACACCGGCCGTTGCCGCCACCGCCTCGACGGCCTCGCGTGCCAGGTTTGCGCGACCGAGATTCGTGTGGAGGACGACCCCCGTCGCGTTCAGCACGCGACGGAGCGATGGCTCGAGCTCGGCTGCGACGCGCGCCCGGACTGAAGGGCGCGAGCTCCTCTGCGCTTGCGGGCTCTCCGGTCGCGCGCTGCTCGGCGATCGCCAGGCGCGCGGCCCGCACCACGAGCGCGTGCGGGCCCTCGCAGCCCGATGCCCGCACGAGCGCGTCGACGGACGGATACGGGCTTGCCATTGCGGATCAGGATATCCGCGTCTGGCGGCATTTCCGAACGACCCCCTAGACTACGCCGCTCACGGGTTACAGCGCCTCCGGCGCGTCACTCGACGGAGACTCCAGACACACGCCGTGGCCACCCGCGAACGTACCGGCGATCGCCGTCGCTCACCTGTCTCGGGTGGGCGCGAGCCGATGCGCGTCTACGGCCGCAAGCGGCGCAGGCCGGGTTGGCGTCTGCTGCTGATCCCGGTCGCGCTCGTCGCGCTCGCCGCCCTCGCGGTCGGAGCCAGCGCGTGGCGGCTGTCGGGACACGTCGCGAACGGCGTCTCGTCTGCCAGCGTCGATCTCGGCGGGCTGTCGCGCGCACGTGCGACCGACGTGCTGGCGCGCGAGCTCGGCCGGCGCCTCGACCAGCCGATCCGCGTCCGCGTCAACGGCCGCAGCGCGCGTGTCGTGCCGTCGTCCCTCGGCATCCGGGCCGACGCCGCTGCCACCGTGCGTGAGGCGATGAGGGTAGGGCGCGTGCGTGCCCTGTTCCCGTTCGGCGGCCACCACGTCGTCGACCCCGTTCTCGTGCTCCCCGCGCACTTCGAGGTGCCCGTCGGCCTGCAGGCGGCCGCTCTTGCCCCGGTCGACGCGTCGCTCGAGCTGCACCGCGATGGGACCGTCCTCGTCAATCCCGGCCGGCCCGGGCGCGCGTTCGCCGCCACGCCGTCGCTGCGCGCGATCGCGCTCGCATCGATCGCCGGCAAGAGCGAGGTGCGGATCGCGCGCCGGATCGAGCCGGCCGCGATCACGACCAGGGCCGCGAAGCGCGCGAGTGCGCGGGTCGCCCGCATCCTCTCGGCGCCGATCACCGTGACGCGCCAGGGCGCGCGAGGGGCGCTCCAGCCCTCGCAGCTGGCGCCGCTCCTGACCATGAAGACCTACAAGCACACGATCGGGGTGACCTTCGACGCGCAGCGGGTGCGCGCGTTCCTCACCCCGCTCGTGAAGTCGGCGCTGAAGGAGCCCATCGACGCGTCGTTCGCAGATCAGCCGGACGGCAGCGTCAAGCTCGTCACCTCGCATAGCGGGATTCACCTGAACGCCGCGCTGACGGCACGCCACCTGACGGTCGCCGGGCTCCACGCGACGCCGGCGACGCGCACCGCGCGCATCGCGTTCTCGCTCGTTCATGCGAGCTTCACGACGAAGGTGGCGCGCGCGCTCGGGATCACGACGGTCGCGGCGACCGCGACGACGGACATGGGCGTGTCCTCGCCGAACCGCATCCACAACGTGCACCTGATGGCCGACATCCTCAACGGCTATCGCATCGCGCCGGGCGCGACGTTCTCGTTCAACGAGGCCGTCGGCCCGCGCACGGCCGAGCGCGGATTCCTCGAAGGGCAGGCGATCGAGAACGGCCTGCTCGTCCCGAGCATCGGGGGTGGCGTCTGCCAGGTCGCGACGACCGTCTTCGACGCGGCGATCCAGGGCGGCTATCCGATCGGCGAGCGGCGCAACCACAGCTTCTACATCGATCACTACCCGACCGGGCTCGACGCGACGGTGGCCGACGGCGGGCCTGACTTCACGTTCACGAACGACACCGACCATACGATCGTGGTCGAGACCGCGTACACCGATCAGTCGCTCACGGTCCAGTTCCTCTCGGCGCCGCTCCACCGAACGACCTCGCTCGTCACCAGCACGCCGACCAGCTACGTCGATCCGGGCACGCGCTACGTCTTCGAGCCCGATCTCGTGGCTCCCGGACAGCTCTCGCAGCAGACCCTGGGCGAGCGCGGGTTCGACGTCGACGTGACGCGCACCGTCACCGCCGACGACGGGACGATCGTGCGCACCGACACCTTCCACTCGCACTACGTCCCCGAGGACATCGTCTTCGACGTGGGGAAGAAGGCGAAGCTGCCGAAGGGCGCGACGCTCGAGCGAGCGCCGGTGCCGTCGAACACCTAGTTCATATACATCAGCGAACCTGGCGTGGTGAGTAGCTCACCCGTCTCGAGCCAGGTCTTGAGGCCCGAGAGGATCATCGGCCAGCCGCCGTACAGCTGGTTGTTCGCGCCCTCGCGCAGCTGATCGTGGGTGACGGTGAGGCGGCAGGAGTCGCCGATCGGCTCGATCTCCCAGGTGATCCTCGACGTCCCCTCGCGCTTCACGTCGTCGCCCCAGAGCGCGATCATCGTCTGGACGAGCCGGCGCGGTGGATCGACCTCGAGGTTCTCGCCCTCGCCGAGCAGCATGTCGTTATGGCTCATCCGGTAGTGCGAGCCCGGCGTCCAGTCCGACTCGATCCTGCCGCCGAAGTTGTACTTGCTGCGGATCTCGGGATCGGTGATCGCCTGCCAGAGGCGCTCGGGGGTCGTGCGGATGTAGATCTCGAAGACCTTCTCCATCGGACTCTCCAGTCTCTGCTTGAGGCCGCTGAGCCCGGCTGCCCAGGGCTCGGCGTACTTGCTCACCCACCGGTCGTGGACGAGCCGGATCGGAACCGGGTTCAGGAAGTGGAGCTTCTCGCGACCCCGGCGCCGTGTGACCACGAGGCCGGCCTCCTCGAGCACTTTCAGGTGCTTCATCACGCCGAAGCGCGTCATCGAGAACCGTTCCTCGAGCGCGCCGAGCGTCTGCCCGTCCTCGCGGAACAGCTCGTCGAGCAGGCTCCTCCGGGTCGGATCGGCGAGGGCTCTGAACACCTCGTCCACGTCCCGGACAATAGGTGACTAATTAGTCACATGTCAAGTTAGACGTGCACGTGCGAGTGCGCCATGCCGACGACGAGCAGCGCGGCGAGGCCGAGGTAGGTGATCGCAACCACGGTGCGCTGGCTGCGTGTGACCGCGTAGTAGGCGGCTGTCGCAGCGTCCCCTGCGCGCCAGGCGCGCAGCCGCTTCCACGCCTCCATGCCGCCGATGATCACGAACAGGAAGAGGATCGGGTTGGGATGCCAGATCGCGAGCACGCCGAGCCCCGCGATGCCCAGGATCCAGACGAGCGGGTGCAGCGCAGCCGCCGCGCGGCCGCCGTCGAAGGGGACGACCGGCAGGAGGTTGAACAGGTTCAGGAAGAAGGCGGTGAAGGCGACGGCCTCGAGCAGGCGGGAGCCGGTTACGTGCGCGAGCGCCAGGGCGACGGCGGCGCCGGCCGAGCCGAGCACGGGTCCTGCGAGGCCCACCTTGGCCTCGACCCACGCGTCGTGCGGCCGTCCGCGCATGCCGATCACGGCGCCGAGGAACGGCACGAACAGGATCGGGCTCGTCGGGATGCCCTCGCGGCGAAGCGCGATCGCGTGTCCGAGCTCGTGGACGAACAGGAGGAGCACGAACAGCGCCGCGAACTGCCAGCCCCAGAGCAGCGTGTACGCGCCGACCGAGACGAGCATCGTGCCCGCCGTCAGAACGTACTTGCCCTTCAGGCCCAGCAGAAGCAGGAGCTTCGCGTTGGCGGCGAACTTCGCGAGCAACAGCCCGAGGCCGCCGACCGGCGCCGCGACGCGCCGGAACGTGTCTCGCAGGCCTGACCGCGGGTGGATCGGGCCGGTCGGCTGAGGCGATGGCGCCGGCGCCCTGCGAAACAGGTCGTTGGCGCCGTCGGGATCGATTGCCACGACCTCACGGTAGCGCGCTGGTGCTAATTCGACGTTACGGCTACGACCCTTGCGAGACCCACTCCTCGCCGTCGGCGTAGCGCTCCTTCTTCCAGATCGGCACGGTTTGCTTCAGCGTGTCGATCGCCTGCTGACACGCCGCGAGGGCCGCTGCCCGGTGTGCCGCTGACACGGCGACCGCCACCGACGCCTCGCCGACCTCGAGCCGCCCCGTGCGATGGGCGATCGCGGCGCGCAGGCAGCCGTGCTCGGCGACCACGTCGCGGGCCACGCGTTCGAGCTCCAGCACTGCCATCTCGTCGAAGGCCTCGTAGTCGAGCCAGAGGACGGTGCGCCCTCGCGCGTGGTTCCGCACGGTGCCGAGGAAGGTCGCGATCGCGCCCGCGCCCGGGTCGGCGACGCGCGCGATGAGTAGGCCCAGGTCGATCGGCTCGTACGTGAGCTCGGCGAGCGGGTGGGCGAGGGCGTCGTCACCGCCCGAGACCGGGGGGATCAGGGCGACCTCGTCGCCCTCGGCGAGCGCGCGCTCGCGCGAGGCGTACTCGCGGTTGACTGCATAGGCGAGCGAGGGAGGCTCGTCACCTCCGAGTGCGAGCGCGCTCCAGACGTCCGAGACGTGGGCGTCGGCGGGAAGCTCGAGCTCGACGTGGCTCGCGCCAGCCTGCTCGCGTAACGCGGCGAACAGCCGCACCTCTACCTTCACGGCTTCGTCACGGTGAACGTCATCGCCCCGCGCTCGACGCCTCCGACCGTGAGCACGACCCGCCACTTCCCGGGACGCTGCTGGATCGTCTTGCCTCCGATGAACGAGTAGATGCGTGTCCCCGTCGTGTCGGTCGCCAGCGTCCTGTCCTGCCAGAGCGCGACGCGCGCCCCCTTCGGTCCGAACCAGTCGATCTCGAGCCGCTGGCCGGCCGTCGGGGCGCGTAGCCAGACGAAGCTCGCGTACACGTGCGTGGTCTTCGCCGGGAACGACGACGTGATGCGGCCGTTGACCCCGGTCGCGGTGAAGCTCTTCTTGACCGTGCCGCGGAGCGGCGTCGCCGCAGCGCTCGCAGCCACGACTGCCAGCAGCAGAACGAGGGCTGCGATCGACGCGGGCCTCACGGCGCAGAGCCTAGATGATCGACGTCGCGGCCTCGCTACCATCCACACGTGGCATCTCCGTCGGAGCGGCCCGGCGCCTACCCCTACACGCGTGGGATCCGGGCCGACGGCTATGGCGCACGGCCGTGGACGATGCGGCAGTACGCCGGCTTCGCGAGCGCCGACGAGACGAACGAGCGCTTCCGGCTGCTGCTCGCGCGCGGCCAGACCGGCCTCTCGACGGCGTTCGACCTGCCGACGCAGCTCGGGCTCGACTCGGACGATCCGCTTGCGCGGGGGGAGGTAGGGCGCACGGGCGTCGCGATCGACTCGCTCGCCGACATGCGCCGGCTGTTCGCCGAGATCCCGCTCGACGCGGTCTCGACCTCGATGACGATCAACGCGCCCGCCGCGGTGCTCCTGCTGCTGTACGAGCTCGTCGGCGTCGAGCAGGGCGTCGATCCTGCGGTACTGAGCGGAACGATCCAGAACGACGTGCTGAAGGAGTACGCAGCGCGTGGCAACTACATCTTCCCGCCGCGCCCCTCGATGCGGCTCACCGTCGACGTCTTCCGGTACTGCCGCGAGCACGTGCCGCGCTTCAACGCGATCTCGATCTCGGGATACCACATCCGCGAGGCGGGCTCGAGCGCCGCGCAGGAGCTCGCGTTCACGTTGGCGAACGGCATCGCGTACGTCGAGGCGGCCGCCTCGGCCGGGCTCGACGTGGATGACCTCGCACCGCGACTGTCGTTCTTCTTCAACGCGCACAACGACGTGTTCGTCGAGGTCGCGAAGTTCCGCGCGGCCCGGCGCATGTGGGCGCGCACGATGCGCGAGCGATTCGGCGCGCGCGACGAGCGCTCCCTGATGCTGCGCTTCCATGCCCAGACCGGCGGGTCGACGCTGACCGCCCAGCAGCCGCTGAACAACGTCGTGCGGGTGGCGCTGCAGGCGTTCTCGGCGACTGCCGGCGGCTGCCAGTCGCTGCACACGAACTCGTTCGACGAGGCGCTCGCGCTGCCGACCGAGCAGTCGGCGACCCTTGCGCTCCGTACCCAGCAGATCCTGGCGGCCGAGTCCGGTGTCACGGCTGCGCCCGACCCGTTCGGCGGCTCGTACTACGTCGAGGAGCTGACCGACGCCCTGCAGGAAGAGGCGGAGCGGCTGATCGCCGAGATCGACGAGCTCGGCGGGGCGGTCGCGGCGATCGAGTCGGGCTGGATGAAGGAGCGCGTCGAGCAGCAGGCCTTCGAGACGCAGGTGCGCATCGAGTCGGGCGAGCAGCCGATCGTGGGAGTCAACTGCTTCGTCGACGAGGGTGAGACGATCGAGCCCGAGCTGCAGCGCATCGATCCGGCGTCCGAGCAGCGGCAGGTCGACCGGCTGCGTGCGCATCGCGCGAGCCGTGACCAGGGCGAGGTCGAGCGCGCGCTCGCGGCGCTGCGAACGGCGGCATCCGATGAAGACGGACGCCTCTGCGAGCCCCTTCGCCTGGCGCTCGCCGCGGGGGCGACCGTAGGCGAGACCTGCGGCACGCTGAGAGCAGTCTGGGGCACGTACGACGCGGTGCTGGCCGGACGGACCTAACCGCCCTGCGGCCCCGCCTCGAGCTCCTCGAGTATCCGTCGATACGACGCGAGCCGCTCGGGCTCGATCCCCGGGGCCGTGGCGACCGCGCACCCGTTCTGGCCCTCACGGTGCAGGCACGGGCGCCAGCGGCACTGCGCGGACACCGCGGCGATCTCGGGGAACGCCTCCTGCAGCTCCTCGGGTGTCACGTCGGCGATGCCGAAGCTGCGCACGCCCGCCGTGTCGATCAGCTCCCCGCCTCCCGGCAGGTCGATCAGGCGCGCGACGGTGGTCGTCTGGCGACCGCGGCCGATCACCTCGTTGATTGCGCCGGTCGGGTCGGCCCGGCCGGTCAGGGAGTTCGAGAGCGTCGTCTTCCCGACGCCCGAGTGGCCCGCGAGCACGGCGCGGCGCTCGCCGATCAGCGCACGCACCTCCTCGATGCCCACGCCGCGCGGGATCGACACCGGCACAACCGCGTGACCGAGTCGGCGCAGGAGCGCCGTGATGCGACGCACCTCCTGCTCGTCGTGCGGGAGGTCGATCTTCGTCAGTGCGAGCGCCGCGTCGATCCCGCCGCGCCAGGCGGCGACCAGGTAGCGGTCGAGCAGGTTCGCGCGCAGCGGAGGGTCCTCCGTCGCAGCGACGATGACCAGCAGGTCGACGTTCGCGGCGACCACCTGCGGGCGGCCGCGGAACGACGCGCGCGTGAGGGTCCCGCGGCGCTCCTGGATCTCGTCCATCCGCAGGGAGCCGTCGGGCGTCGTGTGGATGCGGACGACGTCGCCGACGACGGGCCGCGTGCGGCGCAGGCGGCCCGCGATCGTCGCGACGCCCTCGCCTGTCGTGGTACGGACGGCCGCGAACTGGTTGTGCACCGCGAGCACGGTTGCGAGGTCGCCATCCATCTCCACTCGCGGAGGCTACGTGGAGGCCACCGTCTACAGGGGCGGATCGCTCGGATCGTCGGCGGGAGCGTCGGGAGGGGGAGGTGGTGGTCCCGTACCGCGTGACCGCCGGCGCCACCACCAGTAGCCGCCACCGGCGAGTGCGGCCACCACGACCACCCCGGCGATGATCCAGCCCCACGGGGTGCCGCTGTCCGAGCTGCTCTGCGATGAGGCCACCACCGCGGCCCCCGCGGCCCCGGCCGCGACGGCGGCAGCTGTGTTGACGCTACTCGATGTCGTCGTCGGCGTCGTGGACGTCGTCACGGTCGGTGACGCCGTCGCGGTCGGTGGCGGCGTCGTCACGGTCGCTGGGGGTGTCGTCACGGTGGTCGGGGGCGTCGTTACCGTGGTCGGGGGTGTCGTCACGGTGGTCGGGGGTGTTGTGACGGTGACCGAGGGCCTCGTCGCGGTGACCGTCGGTGTCGACTCTGTGGGAGTGGGTGCGGTCGTCGTCGGCGTGGTCGGTGTCGACTCTGTGGGAGTGGGTGCAGTCGTCGTTGGCGTCGTCGCCGCGTCCGACGTCGCGATGGGATTGGCCACGGTAGGCGTCGGGGCCGTCACCGTGGACGACCCGGTGACCCCACCGGCGATGCCGCCATTCGTCAGCGAGCGGGTGCCTGTCGCACGGGTCCCGCTCGCCGACGACCCTCCACCGCACCCCGCGAGCAGTCCCGCCGAGACCAGCGCGATGACCGACAGACCGACCGTCCGCCGCCACGCCAGGCGTGGGCTACGCAGCGCCACCGAGCTCTCCTTCGCCTCGCATCCGTTTCGAAGCTAGCGCGCCACCCGGCCCTGGACATCGCCCGGGAAAGGTGATCCCGGCGCCGTCGGCACCCCGACCGACGATTCGGTCCCCAGCGTTCACCTCGTCCGTGTGATGCCGAGCGGCGGCTCGGGTGGGTACGGTCAGACCGCGATCGGGTCGCTGAGGGAGCGACCTGACTTGACTAGGAGTAGCTGGCGATGGCCGACATGCAGCGAGCGGTTCTTCCGATCCCCGACCAGCCGCACGTCGGCCTTCTCACGTACGACGCGAAGGACCCGGACACGTCGTTCCCGCCGATCGAGCCGCTGCTGCCGCCCGAGGGTGCACCGAATGTCCTCGTCGTCCTGCTCGACGATGTGGGGTTCGGGGCCGTCGAGCGCCGTTCGGCGGTCCGGTCAACATGCCGACGGCCGAGCGGCTGCAGCGAGCCGGGCTCACCTACAACCGCTTCCACACGACCGCGCTGTGTGCGCCGACCCGCGCCGCGCTGCTCAGCGGACGCAACCATCACTCGGTCGGGATGGGCATGATCACCGAGACCGCGACCTCGGCGCCGGGCTCGAGCGGGGTGCGTCCGAACACGAAGGCTGCGCTGGCGACGACGCTGAAGCTCAACGGGTACTCGACGGCGCAGTTCGGCAAGTGCCACGAGGTGCCGCCGTGGCAGACCTCGCCGGTCGGCCCGTTCGACGCGTGGCCCTCGGGCGGCGGCGGGTTCGAGACTTCTACGGGTTCATCGGCGGCGAGAACAACCAGTACTACCCCGCGCTCTACGACGGCATCGTCCCGGTCGAGCCGGAGAAGACGCCCGAGGAGGGCTACCACCTCACCGAGGACCTCGCCGACCGCGCGATCGACTGGGTCAGGACGCAGAAGGCGCTCGCGCCGGACAAGCCGTTCTTCATGTACTTCGCGCCCGGCGCCACCCACGCCCCCCACCACGTCCCGCTCGAGTGGGCCGACAAGTACGCCGGACAGTTCGCCGACGGCTGGGACGCATAGCGCGAGTCGATCTTCGAGCGACAGAAGCAGCGCGGGGTGGTGTCCCGCCGACGCGGAGCTCACCGCACGGCCAGACGCGATTCCCGGCGTGGGACGACATGGACGACGCGCTGAAGCCGGTGCTGGAGCGGCAGATGGAGGTGTACGCGGGGTTCCTCGAGCACACCGACTTCCACGTCGGCCGTCTCATCGACGCGATCGAGGAGATCGGCGCGCTCGAGAACACGCTCGTCTACTACATCATCGGCGACAACGGCGCCTCCGCCGAGGGCACGATCAACGGCGCCTTCAACGAGATGGCCAACTTCAACGGCCTCGCCGCGATCGAGACGCCCGAGTTCATGGCGTCGGTCAAGGACAAGCTCGGAACCACGGACGCCTACAACCACTACGCGGTCGGGTGGGCGCGGGCGATGTGCACGCCGTACCAGTGGACGAAGCAGGTCGCGTCGCACTGGGGCGGCACCCGCAACGGCACGATCGTGCACTGGCCGGCCGGCTTCACCAGCAAGGGCGAGATCCGCGATCGCAGTTCAGCCACGTGATCGACGTGGCACCGACGATCCTCGAGGCAGCGGGCCTGCCCGAGCCCGACGTTCGTCAACGGCGTGCAGCAGGCGCCGATCGAGGGCACCAGCATGGTCTACAGCTTCGACGAGGCCGACGCGCCCGAGCGCCACGACCTGCAGTACTTCGAGATGGCCGGCAACCGCGGCATCTACTTCAAGGGGTGGAGCGCCGTCACGCGGCACAGCACGCCCGTGGCTGCCGACCGAAGAGCTGCCGCGCGCTCGACGACGACGTCTGGGAGCTGTACGACGGACAACGACTGGACGCAGGCGCGTGACCTCGCGGCGGAGCGACCCCGACCGGCTCGCGGCGCTGCAGCGGCTGTGGCTGATCGAGGCCGTCAAGTACAACGTGCTTCCGATCGACGACCGCCGCTTCGAACGCCTCAACGCCGACGATCGCCGGCCGTCCGCAGCTGATCACCGGGAACGACCCAGGTGCTGTTCCCGGGGATGAAGCGGCTGAGCGAGAACAGCGTCATCGACATCAAGAACCGCTCGTTCTCGCGTCACCGCGGCGCTCGAGACGCCAGCAGACGGCCCGCACAGGGCGTGCTCATCGCGCAGGGCGGCCGCTTCGGCGGCTGGGCGCTCTACCTCAAGGACGGGCCGGGCGAAGTTCGTCTACAACCTCCTCGGGCATGCAGGAGTTCGTCGACCGAAGCCGACCGAGCCACTGCCCGCCGGGCAAGCACCAGGTCCGCGCCGAGTTCGCCTACGACGGCGGCGGCCTCGCCAAGGGCGGCGACGTCACCCTCTACTACGACGGGCGCAGCGTCGGCACCGGACGCGTCGACCTGACCCAGCCACTGATCTTCTCCGCCGACGAGACCACCGACATCGGCGACGACTACGGGATGCCGGTCAGCGCCGGACTACGCCGGGGCGAGCAGGTTCAACGGACGCATCGACGTCGTGCAGATCGACGTCGGCGACGACGACCACTCGCACCTCATCGACCCGGCCGAGGTCGCCAGGATCGCCACAGCGCGCCAGTGATCGCTAGCTGCGCTGCAGGGCCGCCAGGTCCGCGCGGTCCTTCGCGGCGACCACGGGGTCATCGTGGTGGGCCGCCTTCTCTTCCCGCAACGCGCGCAGGCCGATCACCCGAGCGCGAACCCCTGACAGCTCGCCGATCTCATCGCCGAACGCATCGGCAGGCCACGACGCGAACCCGTCGCGTAGCGGCGTGCAGACTCGGCCGTCCTCGAGCCGGGCCAGGAAGGCGAGCTCCAACCGCACCCCCTGGCGCTCGTACCCCGTGTAGCCGTCCTCGCCTTCCTCGGGGGCGTGAGACCAGCCATCGCCGAGGAGCAGGGCGGCGATCCGCTCGAGGTCACTCGCCCAGACCGCCAGGTCGAGATCGGCGTGGGCGCGCGTCACGGCTCCGAGATGGAAGTCGACCGCCCAGCCGCCGAACAGCCACGACTCGATCGCGGAGTCCCCGAGCAGCCGCAGCACACGCGCCAACGCGTCCAGCTGGTCTCTGCCGTCCATCGCGGGCAAGTCTCGCAAACGCCGTGCCCGTAGTTACCCTTGTGCGATGAGCGTCAGCGAGCCGCCTGCCACGCCGGATCCGCACTCGACCGCGGGCAAGCTCGCACGCCTCGAGCGGCTTCGCGACGAGGCGCGCCACGCAGGTGACGCACGCGCGGTCGCGCGCCAGCACGAGCGCGGGAAGGGGCTGGCCCGCGAGCGGGTCGAGGCGCTCCTCGACCCCGGGACGTTCGTCGAGCTCGATGCCTTCGTCCGCCACCGGAACCCGAACTTCGACATGTTGAGCCGACGCCCCTACGGCGACGGGGTGGTCACCGGGCACGGTCTGGTGCACGGTCGTCGGGTCTTCGTGTTCTCGCAGGACTTCACGGTCTTCGGCGGGTCGCTGGGCGAGGCGTTCGCCGAGAAGATCTGCAAGGTCATGGACCTCGCTGTCCGGTTCGGGTGCCCGCTCGTCGGGATCAACGACTCGGGCGGGGCGCGCATCCAGGAGGGCGTCGTCTCGCTGGGCGGGTACGCCGAGATCTTCTGGCGGAACGTGCAGGCGTCGGGCGTGATCCCGCAGCTGTCGCTGGTGATGGGCCCGTGCGCGGGCGGCGCCGTGTACTCGCCCGCGATGACCGATTTCGTGCTGATGACGCGCCTCAGCGCCCACATGTTCATCACCGGGCCCGAGGTCGTGCGCACCGTCACCGGCGAGGAGGTCAGCTTCGAGGACCTCGGCGGGGCCGATACCCACGCGCAGCGTTCGGGTGTCGCGCACATGGTCGCGGACGACGAGCAGGCCCTGATCGACGACGCGCGCTACCTGCTGTCGTTCCTACCGCAGAACAACCTCGACCCCGTCCCGCGCGTGCCGACGTCCGACCCCGTCGATCGCGGCGATCCCGAGCTCGACTCGATCATTCCCGACTCCCCGTCGCAGCCGTACGACATGACCTCGGTGATCCGCCGCATCGTCGACGAGGGCGAGTTCCTCGAGATCCACGAGGACTGGGCCCGCAACATCGTGTGCGGCTTCGCCCGGCTCGACGGCCAGGCCGTCGGCGTCGTCGGCAACCAGCCGAGCGTGCTCGCGGGCGTGCTCGACATCGACTCGTCGGTCAAGGCCGCGCGCTTCGTGCGCACGTGCGACGCCTTCGGCATCCCGCTCGTGACGTTCGTCGACGTGCCCGGGTTCCTGCCGGGCACGTCACAGGAGTGGGGCGGGATCATCCGCCACGGCGCGAAGCTGCTGTACGCCTACTGCGAGGCGACCGTGCCCAAGCTTGCAGTGATCACGCGGAAGGCCTACGGCGGCGCCTACGACGTGATGAGCTCGAAGCACATCCGCGCCGACTTCAACTTCGCCTGGCCGACCGCCGAGGTCGCGGTGATGGGGCCCGAGGGCGCCGTCAACATCGTCTTCCGCAAGGAGCTCGCCGAGGCCGAGGATCCCGAGGCCCGGCGCGTCGAGTTGATCGACGACTACAAGGAGCAGTTCGCGAACCCCTACACGGCTGCCGAGCGGGGCTACGTCGACGACGTGATCCTGCCGTCCGAGACCCGGCGGATGCTCTGCGAGGCGCTCGCGGTCGCTCGCACCAAGCGGGTGGAGCGTCCGAAGCGCCGGCACGGCAACATCCCGCTGTGAACGTATACGAGATCGAGCCGGAGCCCGGCGCGGCCGAGCGCGCGGCGATCATCGCCGCGCTTGAACGCCTCACGGACGCAGAGACGCCGTGGGCGAGAGCCGCGCGTCTGGAGGTCGTCGATGACGATCGCGAATGATCGGCTGCTCGGCGGCGGCCTGTTCGAATCCGTCCGCCTGACGCCGGGCGGCGTCATTGCTGGGCGGCGTCATCTCGCGCGACTGCGGGCGTCGACACAGGCGCTCGGCCTGCCCGTGCCGGACGAGGACGCGTTCGTGCGTGCGATCGCCGCGGCGACGGGCGAGGGCGAGATCGTGCGCGTGACCCTGCACGACGACGGTGGGAGGCCCGTCCTCGATGGCGTGAGGCGCGCCGCGGGGGCGGCGCTCCCGCAGGTGCGGCTCGTGTCACTCCCCGGCTGGTACGCCCGGGGCTACCGGTTGCGCGAGCACAAGCTGACGAGCCACTTCCACGGCGTACGCGGCCGCGCGCTTGCGGGCGCACGTGGTGCCGACGATGCGCTGCTCGTCGAGGAGGCGACGCTGCTCGTCGGCGAGGCGACCAACGCGAACGTGATCGTGCTGATCGACGAGGGTGCGGTGACGCCTCCGATCGACGGGTTGCTGCCCGGCATCACGCGCGCGCTCTGCCTCGAGCTGCTGGCGGAGCTCGGCGTCGGAGTCGAGGAGCGGCCGCTCGAGACAGGCGAGCTCCACGACGCAAGTGGGGTGCTGCTCACCTCGACGCTCGGCGTCGTGCCCGCCTCCTCGCTCGACGGCGTGCTGCTCGAACAGCCTGCGCGGGATCTCCTCCTGGCGCTCCGCGAGGCGCTCGATCGCGCGGAGAGCGCGACGTCTCTGCCTCTGCCACTACGCTGACCCGATGGCGGTCGCCGTCCGCTCCAGATCTCGCGTCCTCACCGAGGAGCTCGCCGGCGCTGCCGCGCCGACCGACGTGCTGCGCGTCGCGCGCGGCCGGGGAGCGTTCCTGCTCGAGGACGGGACGGCGTCGGGTTGGTCGTACCTCGTTCCACGACCCCGCGCCGTCCTGGAGCGCCGCGATCCCGCCGGCGCCTTCGCCGCAGCTCGCGCACTGCTCGAGCGGGCCGCGTCGGAGCGTCCCGCGGATGCCCCGCCGTTCTGGGGAGGCATCGCTGGATCGTTCGGCTACGACCTCGCGCGCGGGCTCGAGGATCTGCCCGTGATCGCCCGGGACGACCTGGCGCTTCCGGTGCTTCGCCTCCATCTCGTCGACGAGCTGCTCGCGTTCGACCACCAGCGCGGGATCGTGTTCGCGCTCGCGCCGAGCGCCGCCGGCATCCGACGCCTCGCGGCGCTGTACGCGTCGGCGCGCCCGGTCGCGGCCGTCACGGCCGGGTCCGGTGTCCTGGACGTCACGTCATACGCCGGCTACCGCCCGCTCGCGCAGCGCGTGCTCGAGCACATCGACCGCGGGGACGTGTACCAGGCGAACCTCACGCACCGTCTCTCGGGGCGCTGCAGCTCGGCCGTCGAGCTCTACGCGGAGCTGCGGAGGACCGCGCCCGTCCCGTACAACCTGTACCTCGACGGCGGGTCGTTCGAGCTCGTCGGGGCCAGTCCGGAGACGTTCCTGCGTGCCGATCCCGACGGCGCCATCGAGACCCGCCCGATCAAGGGAACCGCTCCGCGCTCGGATGACGCCGCCGTGGACAGCGCGCTCGCGGCCGCGCTCGCCGTGAGCCCGAAGGATCGCGCCGAGAACACGATGATCGTCGACCTCGCGCGCAACGACCTCAGCCGGGTCTGCACACCCGGAAGCGTTCGTGTCTCGCAGCTCTGCGCGGTCGAGTCGCATCCGACGGTGCACCAGATGGTCTCGACCGTCGAAGGCCGCCTCCGCCCGGGGCTGGACGCACTGGACGCGGTCGAGGCGGCCTTTCCGCCCGGATCGATGACAGGTTGCCCGAAGGTACGCGCGATGCAGGTGATCGAGCAGCTCGAGCCGGTGCGCCGTGGGCCGTATGCCGGTGCGTTCGGCTGGCTCGCGCCCGACGGCGCGTGCGATCTTGCGGTGGTGATCCGGACCGCGGTCGTCGCCGACGGCCGTGCGCACCTGCATGTCGGCGGCGCGATCGTCGCCGACTCGGAGGCTCGCGCCGAATATGACGAGAGCCTCCTGAAGGCGCGGACGGTTGCGCGTGCGCTCGGTGCTCGCCTCCCGACGGGGTCAGGATAAGGTTCGCCACCATGTCCCGACTCGACATCGTCGTGTACCCGCGCGACCTCAACGGCGCAGAGGCTGCCTTCAACCGCCTCGGGTGGCAGACGCTCGAGCGCTTCGGCGACGGCGTCGCCGAGTACGGCATCGTTTTTCGCATCCCCGCCGATGACGTGCGACTCGAGCTCGTGACGCACGAGGAGTCACGAGCACTCGCAACGAGCGTGGGCAGCGACACGGTCGCCGGCCTCCGGCTCGGCGTCTCGGATGCCGATGCGGCGTGGCGCGCCGCCCGGCTCGCGGGCCTGCGGCTCGACGCGTCGTGCAGCGAGGGCCCGGCAGATGCGGCGTTCGGCCGGCTCGTTCGAACGTTCGCCCCCGGCGGCCTCCGCGTCGACTTCGTGCAGATGCAGGCGCAGCTGCCCGCGGGCGACGAGCCCACCTCCGAATAGGCCGTGCCGCCGCCGTTCCGCCGCGTGCTCGTGGCCAATCGCGGTGAGATCGCGATCCGGGTGTTCCGTGCGCTGCGCGAGCTCGGCTGCGAGTCCGTGGCCGTGTACTCCGAGGCCGACCGCGCATCCCGGCATGTCCGCGCGGCCGATGACGCGCGCCTCATCGGGGACTACCTCTCGATCGAGCGCCTCCTCGCGGCGGCCCGGGAATCCGGTGCCGAGGCGATCCATCCGGGATACGGGTTCCTCGCCGAGAACGCGAGCTTCGCGCGCGCCTGCGAGGACGCGGGACTGGTATGGATCGGTCCGCCGGCCGACGCGATCGAGGCGATGGGCTCGAAGATCGAGTCGCGACGGCGCATGGCGGCGGCGGGCGTCCCGGTCGTCCCCGGCACCACCGAGCGCGTGACGTCCGCCGCGCAGGTCGTGGAGCTCGGCGACTCGCTCGGCTGGCCGATCGCGATCAAGGCATCTGCGGGTGGTGGCGGGCGCGGGATGAAGGTCGTGCGCGGGCCGGACGAGGCAGCGCGCGCGCTCGCCTCGGCCGAGCGCGAGGGAGAGGCGTACTTCGCCGACGGTGCGGTCTACGTCGAGCGTTACATCGACGACCCGCGGCACGTCGAGATCCAGGTGCTCGCCGATCGCCACGGCGCGGTGATCCACCTCGGGGAGCGCGACTGCACCCTGCAGCGCCGCCACCAGAAGGTGGTCGAGGAGGCTCCCTCGCCGGCCGTCGACGATGCGCTGCGCGAGCGCATGGGCACGATGGCCGTCGCCGCCGCGAGGGCGGTCGGCTACGTCAGCGCGGGCACGGTCGAATGCCTCGTCGATCCCCAGGGCGCGTTCTTCTTCCTCGAGATGAACACGCGCATCCAGGTGGAGCACCCGGTCACCGAGCTCGTGACCGGCGTCGATCTGGTGCGGGCGCAGATCGAGATCGCTGCCGGCGTGCCGCTCGCGCTGCGCCAGTCCGACGTCCACCTGCGCGGCCACGCGTTCGAGTGTCGCGTGAACGCGGAGGACGCGGGCGCGGGTTTCCTGCCCGCTCCGGGGAGGATCACGCGCTACCGCGAGCCCGGAGGGCCGGGGGTGCGCGTCGACTCCGGCGTCGAGGAGGGAGGCGAGGTCGTCGGGCTCTACGACCCGATGGTCGCCAAGCTGGTCGTCTGGGATGTCGACCGCCCCCGCGCGATCTCGCGGATGCGCCGCGCGCTCGACGAGTTCGAGATCGAGGGCATACCGACGCTGCTTCCGCTGCATCGCCTGATCTTCGCCCACCCGGCGTTCGTCGCGGGCGAGACGTGCGCCGGACTCGTCGAGGGCACGCTCGCAGCACAGCTGGCTCCCGCGGGGCCGGCCGCGGCACCGTTGCCCCGACCGTTCGAGAGGGTCGTGGACGTGGAGCTCGACGGTCGCCGGTACGAGGTTCGCGTGCTCGAGCCCGTCGCTGGCGGTCTCGCGGCCGAGCGCCAGCGCCGCGAGGAGCGCCGCGCGCGCGGGCGCCAGCGGGGTGGAGGCGGCGAGGCGATCGCCAGTCCCATGCAGGGAACCGTGGTGCGCGTCGAGGTCGCGGAGGGCGAACCTGTCGAATCCGGTCGCGTACTCGTCATAGTCGAGGCAATGAAAATGGAGAACGAGATCGCCGCCGACCGGCCGGGCGTCGTCGCAGACGTGCGGGTTGCACCGGGCGACGCTGTCCGCTCCGGCCAGGTGCTGTTGTCGGTGGTCGACGGCGGGTGAGGCGCCGGCTGATCCTGGCAGTCCTCGCCGCGGCGGCGATTGCGACGACGAGCACTCCGGCCCATGCCGCCAGCGAGGTGGTCGTTCAGCTGCGCGGCGGCGCCGTCAGCGCTCGCGCGCCGCTCAGCGCGCTGCGCGGACCCGATGGCCGCCTGAGCACCGAGCGGCCTGCGATGCGCAGTGCGCTGGCGAGCATCGCGGCCGAGCAGCGCACGGTCGGTCGCGCGCTCCGCAGGGCCGTCCCGGGCGTCGTCGTGACGGCCCGCCTCCGCTACACGCTCGACGCGCTCGTCGTATACGCCCCGGCCGGCAGCCTGCAGCGCCTCGCCCGGGTGCGCGACGTCGAGCAGGTGTACCGGTCGGCCTCGTTCCACGTGGAGACGGATCGCGTGCCGACGGTCGTCAACGCGACGCCGCTGTGGAGTCCTGCACCGGCGTTCCCCGACGGCATCCGCGGGCAGGGGATGCGCATCGGGATCATCGACGACGGCATCGACATCTCACGGCCGTCCTTCTCGGGCGCCGGCTACAGCTATCCCCCGGGCTTCCCGAAGGGGTTGAAGAACGGCGTCAACGGCAAGGTGATCGTCGCCCGCGCATTCGCACCGCCCGACAGCGGTCCGCGCGCCCACACGGCCTTCGATCCGGTCGGATCCGAGCATGGCACCCACGTCGCAGGCATCGCGGCGGGTAACTCGGGGATCACGGCGATGGTCGACGGTGTCCGCGTACCCAACCTCTCGGGTGTCGCTCCCGACGCCTACCTCGGCAGCTACCGCGTGCTGACCACGCCAACGCCCACGTTCGGGCTCGACGGCAACGCCGCGGAGATCGCGCGCGCGATCGACCGCGCCGTTGGCGACGGGATGGACGTGCTGAACCTGTCCCTCGGCGAGCCCGAGGCCGGGCCCGGCGACGATCTCGTGGAGCGCGCGATCGCGGGAGCCGCGCGTGCGGGGGTGCCGACGGTCGTCGCTGCCGGCAACGAGGGCGACCAGGGCGGATTCGGCACCGTCTCGTCGCCGGGCAGCGCCGCCGACGCGATCACGGTCGCCGCGGTCACGAACGACCGGATCTTCGGGCTGCCCCTGGTCGTGACCGGGCGAGTCGGTCCGCCGTTCGCGGTGGTCGCGGGCCCCGTGGCCATCCCGAGCACCTGGTCGGCTGGACTCCCCCTGCGGGCCGCGACCGGTTGCGGACCCGGCGCGACGGCGGGGAGCCTCCTGCTCGTGCACCTCGGCGGCCGCTGCACCGCGAACAGGGCCGCCACGGCTGCCAAGGCGGCCGACGCCGCCGGCCTCGTGCTCGTGACGAAGGCGCAGGGCGATCCGCAGTCGTCCGACGCAGACTCGCTCTCGGGGCAGGGAATGCCGGCCGTCGTCATCTCGCGTCGTATGGGTGCCGAGCTCGAGCAGCTCGTCGCGCAGGCCGGTGGACAGCTTCCGGTGACCGTGGGCAACGTGACGCAGTCGCTCGGCTCGGGGAACGGGGGTCTCACCACGTCGTTCTCGTCCCGGGGGCCCGCTCCGATCTCGCTCCGCCTCAAGCCCGACGTCGCCGCCCCGGGAGAGGGAGTGCTGTCGGCGATTCCGGGCGGCTACGCGATCTGGGACGGCACCAGCATGGCCTCGCCGGCGGTCGCAGGCGCGGCGGCGCTGCTGCTCCAGCGCCATCCGCACTGGACGCCGGCAGACGTCCGCTCCGCGCTCGAGCTGACGGCCAGGCCGGCGTACGCCAATCCGGGACGCACCGTCGTGGCGATGCCGCTCGTCGTCGGCTCGGGCCTGATCGACGTCACGGCCGCCGACGCGACGCCGCTCCTGTCGAACGATGCAAGTGCGAACTTCGGTCTGGTACGGGCGCCGTCGTCCCACAAGGTGACGGTCGAGCTGCGCGACGCGGGCACCGGAGGCGGGGTGTGGACGGTCTCTGCCCCCGGGCTGTCGGCTCCACCGACGATCGACGTGCCCCCGAGCGGCTCCGCGACCCTCCTGCTCGCTCTGCTCGAGCCCGCCGGCGCGCGGCTCGGCAACCGTCAGGGGTTCGTGATCCTGAGCCGTGGGACCCAGTCGGTGCGGATCCGCTGGTGGGGCTACGTGGAGCGCCCGAGGCTCGGCGAGTCGCGCGTGCGAACCGTGCGCCTCGGCGACGTCACCGGCGACACCCGCAAGGGCACGCTGCTCGCCTCGCGCTACGCGTTCCCCGATCGCCCGGGACAGCTCGGGTTGCCTTCCAGCTACCCGGGTCGCGAGCAGATCCTGTCGTTCCGGGTGCCGCCCGGCTCTCGCAATGCCGGTGTCCGCGTGCTCTCGGGCGCGGTCGTGCCGCAGATCCTGCTCGCGCGCGACGAGAACCGGCTCGCGGGCGAGACTGCGCTGAACCTGGTCGAGAACCCCTATCTCGACCGCTACGGCAGTCGCGTCCCCGTGTCGGGGCTGCTCCTGCCGCGTGCGGGTCGCTACTACATCAGCGTCGAGACGAGACCGGGATCCCGCCCCGGGCCGTACCGGCTGCGCGTGTGGGCGAACGACGCGACGCCGCCGACCGTGAAGGTCGCCTCGAGCGTGCTGTACGGGAGCCAGCCCGTGCTGCGCTTCACGGTGCGTGATACGGGGAGCGGGTTCGATCCGGCATCGCTCGGCGTGACGATCGACGGTGGACGTGAGCCCAGACGGATCCACATCGATGGCTCGAGCGTGTCTGCCGAGCTCGGTCATCTGGGCCCGGGACGCCATCACGTCCGGATCAGGGTCGCCGACTTCCAGGAGCTCAAGAACTCCGAGAACGCAGATGCACGGCCGCTTCCCAACACGCGGGTCGCGAACTTCACGGTCACGCTGCACTAGCGCGTCTATTCTCGAGATCCCAGCCTCTCTCCGTCAGGAAACTCCCCGAGTGGACCTCTACGAGCACCAGGGCAAGGAACTCCTCGCCCGCTACGGCATTCCCGTGTCCGAGGGACGCGTTGCGCTCACCCCCGCGGAGGCGCGGGCGGCGGCCGAGGAGCTCGGCGGACCTGTCGTCGTCAAGGCGCAGGTGCTCACGGGCGGCCGCGGCAAGGCCGGCGGCGTCAAGCTGGCGGCCGACCCGGCCGAGGCCGAGCGGCTCGCCGGCGACATCCTCGGACTCGACATACGCGGCCACGTCGTGCGGCGGCTCTGGATCGAGCGCGCGTCCGAGATCGCGCGCGAGTACTACCTGTCGATCACGTTCGACCGTGGTGCCAAGAAGCCCCTCCTGATGCTGACGACCGAGGGCGGTGTCGAGATCGAGCAGGTCGCGGCCGAGCGCCCCGAGGCACTTGCGCGACTGCACCTCGATCCGCTCGCGGGCTATCACCCGTGGGTCGCCCGTCAGCTCGCGTTCGCGGCGAGCATTCCCGCTGCCGAGCACAAGCAGATCGCCGGCATCCTCGAGGCCGCCTATCGCTGCTTCCGTGCCGAGGACGCGATGCTCGTCGAGATCAACCCGCTGATCGTCACGCCCGAGGGCGAGCTGCGCGCACTCGACGCGAAGGTGACGATCGACGACAACGCGCTCTACAAGCATCCGGACACCGCCGCGATGCGCGATGTCGAGGCCGCCGACCCGCAGGAGCAGATGGCCCGCGAGCGCGGCGTCACGTACGTCAAGCTCGACGGTGAGGTCGGGATCCTCGGAAACGGGGCCGGGCTCGTGATGTCCACGCTCGACGTCGTCGCGCAGGCCGGTGGCCGTGCCGCCAACTTCCTCGATGTCGGCGGCGGGGCGCAGGCCGAGGAGATCGTCTCGGCGCTCGAGGTCATCCTCTCCGACACGAAGGTACGGTCGATCCTGTTCAACATCTTCGGGGGCATCACCCGCTGCGACGAGGTCGCGCGGGGGATCCTCGCCGCGCTCGATCGGCTCGACGTGCGGACGCCGATCGTCGTGCGGCTCGACGGCACGTCCGACGAGGAGGGGCGCCAACTCCTGCGCGACGCGAACCCACCGAACCTGATCGTCGAGCGCACGATGCTCGACGCGGCGCGGCGCGCGGTCGAGCTCGCAGGGAAGGCGGCGTAGTGGCCATCGTCGTGACATCCGAGACGCGGCTCGTCGTGCAGGGCATCACGGGGCGCGAGGGCTCGTTCCATGCGATCCGGAACCGCGACTACGGCACGCAGGTCGTCGCCGGGGTCACGCCGGGCAAGGGCGGGCAGTCGGTCGGGGGCGTCCCCGTGTACGACACCGTCGCCGAGGCCGTCGAGCGCGAGGGCGCGAACACGTCGATGGTCTTCGTTCCGCCCCGGTTCGCGGCCGACGCGATCTACGAGGCGGCGAGTGCCGGCGTGCACACCGTCGTCTGCATCAGCGAGGGCATCCCGGCCCACGAGATGCTCGACGTCTACACGTTCGTCCGCGCACGCGGCGTGCGCCTGCTCGGCCCGAACTGCCCGGGGGCGCTCTCTCCCGGCATCGCGAGCGTCGGGATCATTCCGACGCACGTCTTCAGACGCGGCTCGATCGGGCTCGTCTCCCGGTCCGGCACGCTCACGTACCAGATCGGCAACGAGCTGGCCCAGGCCGGCGTGGGCAACTCGACGATCGTCGGCATCGGTGGCGATCCGATCGTCGGGTCGAGCTTCATCGACATCCTCGAGCTGTTCGAGGCCGACGCCGACACGGAGCTCGTCGTGATGGTCGGCGAGATCGGCGGCGACGAGGAGGAGAAGGCGGCGAGCTACATCGGCGACCACATGACCAAGCCGGTGGTCGCGTACATCGCGGGCTTCGAGGCGCCTCCGGGCAAGACGATGGGGCACGCCGGCGCGATCATCTCCGGCACGGCCGGGACGGCGCAGGCGAAGAAGGAGGCGCTCGAGGCGCGAGGCATCGCGGTCGGGACGAACCCGACCGAGGCCGCACGGCTCGCGGCCGAGCGCGTTCGCGCCGGCTAGATATGGCCCGTAGTCGCCTGGTCGCGCTCGCGGTGGCCTGCACGATCGCCGCGACGTGGGCGCAGACCCCTGCGCTCGCGGCCCCGCGCGTCGAGGTCGTCGTGAGCCTGTCGGCGCCGTCGCTGGTCACCTTCGCGCACGCACAGCGCACGCTCCAGGGGTACGGGCACGCACGCCGGGTGCTGGCGAGCGCGTTCGGCTCGCGCATGTACCTCGCGCACCTGCGGAGCGAGCAGGCGGTCGCGGCCCGACGCATCGAGCGGGCGGTACCCGGCGCCCGCGTGCGACGGCACTACCTCACGGTGCTCGATGGGTTGTCCGTGCTGCTCCGCCCGGCCGAGGTGCGAGCGCTGCGGCGGGTCTCAGGGGTGACAGCGGTGTACCCGAACCTTCGCTACCACGCGCTGAGCGACACCGTGCCCGAGGTGATCGGCGCGCCCGCGGTCTGGGGCAGCGACCTCGCCGGCGCCGGGGTCGGTGTGAAGGTCGGCGTGATCGACGACGGCGTCGACCAGCACCACCCCTTCTTCGCGCCGCACGGCCTTGTCGCGCCGCCTGGTTTCCCGAAGGGCGTTCGTTCGTACACGACGGGGAAGGTCATCGTCGCGCGCGCGTTCGCCGCAGCCGGCGCGCCGCGCCGCGACCGGCTGCCGTTCGACCCGAGCGTCTCGCGACACGGGACCCACGTCGCCGGGATCCTGGCCGGCGACCAGGGCCTGATCGCGCCGGGCGAGTCTGGCCGCCCGACGGTCGCGGGTCTCTCGGGCGTCGCTCCACGCGCCTGGATCGGCAACTATCGCGGGCTCGCGATGCCCGACCCGACGTACGGCTCGGTCGGATCCACCGCGGATCTCGTCGCCGCCGTCGACGCAGCGGTGTCGGACGGGATGGACGTCATCAACCTCTCGATCGGGGGGACCGAGATCGACCCGCGCTCGGACGCGCTCGTCCGCGCGGTCCAGGGAGCGGTCAAGGCGGGCGTCGTCGTGGTCATCGCCGCCGGGAACGAGCGGCAGACGCTCGGCTACGGGTCGATCGACTCGCCGGGAGCCGCGAGCAATGCGATCACGGTCGCCGCGACCAGCTCGTCGCGCTTCTTCGCACGGCGAGCGTCGATCGTGGGCTCGACCGCCGTGCCTGCGGCGCTGAGCTCGTTCGGCGTGGCCGCTCCCGATACGGGGAGCCGTCCCCGCGCGATCGCCGGCCGGATCGCCGTGGCCGCGTCGGGCAGTGACAACGGCCGACTGTGCAGACGGCGGCGAGGACAGACGCTCGACGGGTCGATCGCACTCGTCGAGCGGGGCGGGTGCTCGGTGATCCAGAAGGCGAGCGTCGCGCACGCGGAGGGCGCGAAGGCCGTGCTCATCCCCCCGGTGGATGCGGGGCCTCCGGAGCCCGAGATCGACCAGACGAAGGTGCCCGTGCTCGTCGCGCCGGATCCCGTCGTCGACGCTCTCGCGGCATATCTCGCGACGGGCGCGATCGCGCCGCCTCACCGTCGGTGCCGCCACACGGCAGGAGCCGACCCTCCCCGGCGTCGTCGCGAGCTTCTCGTCGGCCGGCCCGACCCCGTTCGACCAGCTGCTCAAGCCAGACGTTGCAGCTCCGGGGATCAGCATCCTGTCGTCGGTGCCCGACTCGTCATCGAACGAGCCCAACGACTGGGCGGTGTTCGACGGCACGTCGATGTCGACGCCGGTGGTAGCCGGTGCCGCCGCGCTGCTCGTGCAGGCGCACCCCGACTGGACGCCCGCCGACGTGAAGGAGTCGCTGATGGCGACTGCCCACCCGGCGTTCGTGGACGAGGCCGGTACGCGCGAGGCCTCGCCTCTCGCAGCCGGCGCCGGCCTCGTCGACGTCGCGGCCGCCGTTGCACCGGGGATCGTCGCGGAGCCGCCGTCGCTGACCTTCGGCGCCATCCAGGACGGGGGCACGGCCTCGCTCGACCTCGTCGTGCGCGATCTCGGAGGGGGCGCGGGGGACTGGGCGGTCGCCGTCCGCACTGTCGGAGACGCCCCGGCAGGGGTCGTCGTGTCCGCGCCACCGGTCGTCACGGTGCCGGCGGGCGGGACGGCGACCATCGCCGTGCAGGCCGTCGTCGGTGCGGACGCCCGCGGGAAGGAGGCGTCGGGCATCGTCGAGCTCGTGCAGGGCGCGCGTGTGCGACGCGTGCCGTTCTGGCTGCGCGTCGACCGCCCGATCCTGGCGACCAAGAAGGTCAGGGCGCTGACGACATCGCGGACGTACCACGGAGACACCCTCGGAGCCGGCAACAGCGCGATCTTCTACCGCTATCCGACCAACGCCTCGCCGCTCGGGCTGCCGGGCAGGTTCTACGGCCCGGACCAGCTGTGGCATTTCCACCTCCGCGCGGGCGAGGCGAACGCCGGTGTGTCGATCGAGACGGATCCCGGGGTCGTGGCCTATCCGATCCTGCTGACGGCGCGCGACGAGAACCGGGTGGCCGGTGAGTCGGGCCTGCCGCTCAACGTCGGCCCGCTGCCCTCGAGCGAGAGCATCGTCCCCGCCGCCGGGCTCGACTTCCCCGCGGCGGGAGACTGGTGGGTGGCGGTCGAGTCGCCGCTCGGCAAGGCGGGCCGGTACCGCATCAAGCTCTGGGTGGGAGACCTCGCTCCGCCCCGGATCAGCGTGCTCGGGCAGTCCATGGAGGGTGGTCGACGCGTGCTGCGCGTCCGGATCGTCGACACGGGCTCGGGGGTCAATCCTGGTGGTGTGACCGTGTCAGGCGGCGGCTCCGGTCGTCGATCCGTCGACTACGACGCGGTGACGGGCATTGCAACGGTCGACCTGCAGCGGCTCCGTCCCGGCCGCCACTCGCTGCGCATCCAGGCGCCCGATCTGGCCGAGACGAAGGACGTGCTGTCGGCGTCGGCGCGCG
The DNA here is from genome assembly GCA_963717155.1 of uncultured Actinomycetes bacterium. Classification (GTDB taxonomy): domain Bacteria; phylum Actinomycetota; class Thermoleophilia; order Gaiellales; family JALYLC01. Next base: position 2,686,990 of record OY970326.1, on the reverse strand, counting down.
CGAGCAACACGGCGACGCGCGTGGTGCACGTGACCGTGCCGAGATAGTCAGCCCGTGACGGGCGGCTGCGTCGCATGCGCGGGCAGCTCGTGCGGGTTCTCGTGCTCGTCGGGCTTGTAGTGATCCGAGGCCGGCCACGGGGCGAGCGTCAGCAGCAGGCGCGTCTGCTCGACCGCCTGGACGATGTGGCGCTCGTGCGGCTCGAAGACGGCGAGCGTGCCCTGCGGACACCGCTCGGCCGGGCCGTCGCAGGTCACCTCGATGCTGCCGTGCAGCACCAGCACGAGCGCTCGCTCGCGCACGCGGTGGTCACCGAGCTCCTCGCCGGGCGCGAGGTCGATCACGACGGCGCGAGCCTCCGGCTTCGAGAACAGCACGCGCGGACCGGTTCGCTCGGAGTGCGGCTCGCCCGTGAGGTCCCAGCGTTGCATCGACGATCGATTCGTAGCACACATGTAAGGTGCGCCGATGGCTCAGATCCCCTTCACACGCGGTGTTCCCAGCGCCGATCTGCTTCCCGTCGACGACCTTCGGACGGCGGTCGATACGGCCCTGACGCGCGAGCCGGCGCTCGCGCTGGCATACCTCGGAGGGGCTGGCCACCCGGGACTTCGCGCGTGGATCGGCGAGCGCCACGGCGTTCCCGCCGAGCGGGTCGTCGCCTCGAACGGGAGCCTGCAGGCGTTCCTGTTCATCGCAGAGCTGCTGGTCGAGCGCTCGAGCACCAAGCGCGTGCTCGTCGAGGCGCCGACCTACGACAGGCCCCTGATCCTGCTGCGGCGCGCCGGCGCCGAGCCCGTCGGTGTGCTGGTCGACAATGACGGGCTGGACGTCGATGCGCTGGAGGACGACCTCCGCCGTGCCGGCGCGCCGGCCTTCCTCTACGTCATCCCGACGTTCCAGAACCCGAGTGGCTCGACGCTGCCGCTGGCGCGCCGCGAACGGCTCGTGGAGCTGTCGCATCGGTACGGCTTCCCGATCGTGGAGGACGATCCGTACGGTCTGCTGCGATTCCGCGGCGAGACCCTGCCGACGATCCACTCGCTCGATCCCGATCGCGTGATCACGATGTCATCGTTCACGAAGACGGTGGCGCCGGGTCTGCGCATCGGGTACGCGATCGCGCCGACGGACCTCGCGACGCGTCTCACCCGGTGGGCGACCGACACCTACATCGGGCCCGGTGCGCTCGCGCAGGCGACGCTCGCCGCGTACGTCGAGGCGGGCAGCTTCGAGCCGAACGTCGCGCGCGCCGCGGCCGAGCTTGGACGTCGCGCGGCGAGCATGGCTGCCGCGGTGCGCGAGCACTTCCCGTCCGGGACGCACTTCGTCGAGCCGGACGGCGGCTACTTCCTGTGGGTCGATCTCGGCGACGACGGCCCGGATACGACCGAGCTGCTCGCTGCGGCGACCGAGGCCGGCGTCCCGTATGTCAAGGGCGCCGACTTCTACGCGGCCGCCGGTGGGGAGCGGGCGATGAGGCTCGCCTTCTCGGCGGTGTCGTCCGACGAGATCGGCGAGGGCATCGAACGGCTCGCCGAGGTCGTTGCGCGCACGTCAGCGCTCGCGTAGGTCAATCGGGTGATCGCGCGTCCGGCTCATCGGTGAACACGGGTGCGTCGCCGGTGCCGCTGGTGTGGATGTGCCGGTCGTGGAGCAGCGTGTGGTGTCTCGGGCAGAGCAGGATCAGGTTCGCGAGCTCGGTACGCCCGCCGTCCTCGTCGGCGACGAGGTGGTGTGCCTCGAGCTCGCGGGTGGCGGTGCAGCCGGGGTACTGGCAGTGGTCCGAGCGTTTGTGCAGTGCGCGCTTCTGCGCGTAGGACGCGCAGCGCCCGACGCGCGAGTGCACGAGGTCGCGCCCGCTGCGCTTGATCGTGAGGCGCCGCGCGTCGCAGGCGAGCCGCTCGGCCGTCTCCGGGCTGATCGGCCCGGCGCCTTCGAGCATCGGCGGCGCGTCGTCGCTGAGGTGCACGATCAGCGTCGTCGCGACTGCGCCTGCATCGCCGCCGCCGCCGCCGTGTTGGGCGAGTGTCACGAGCGCGTCGGCGGCCGACTGCTGCCACTCGATGACGCTGCCTGCCTGCTTGTCGGCCGCGCGCTGCTGCTTCGCGATGTCCCAGATCGCCTGCTCGAAGACGGCGCCCTGCTCGAGCGGCAACCGGCCGCTCAGGCACAGCTCGCGCCGCCCACGCGTCCAACTCATACTCAACGCCCGCCGCGCATACAACGCCTGGTCGTCCTCGACCACGGGCGGCGCGAGCGTACGCGCCGCCAACGCGATCGCGCTCGGCGGCTTACCGACCGCAACACGCGCAAGCTCGGCATCGCTCTCCGGCGTCGCGAACTCCGCAGCAGCCGCGACCTGATCGAGCGTCAACGCGCCCGTGCTCATCGCCTGGTCGAGCGCCGGCAGGCTCCGCAACGCGCTCGCTCGTCTGCGTGATCCGCACCGCGCTTCGGTGGTCGCTGCTCGAGACCTGCGCGAACCACTGCGCACTCGACGAACAGCCCGCCGCCCGCCAGTCACCACGATCGTCCGCCGCGCGCACGAGCTCCGTCAACCGCTGCTTGATCCGCGCGTCCTGCGCGCACAACGAACGGATCTCGCAGCGACACGCCTCACGCTCACGCTCGAGCGCCTCACCAACAGTCTCGTCCAGCTCCACGAACATACGTTCGAGCGTACCAGGATCCAGCCACCCCAAACGTGCCGACTCTGTGCCGAAACGCAGCGCTTACGCGCGGCGCGTAGGAGAGCCGCGCCGGGGGGCCGCCACGGCCCCCCGGCGCAGGGACCCGCGACCCATCCGACGTCACTCTGGGGGGAGCGAGTAGGACGGATTGGGCCGCGCCACGAACCTAGGGGAATCTAGCGGAATCCGTCAACCCGCTTTTGGGGGGTCGGTGTTCCCGCTCTCTACCTTGTACGCCGGCGTGGCCGTTGCCCGCTCGGTCGAGCGCCGGAGTGCTCGCGCACGTGCGCGCAGGAAGAGGAACGTCAACCCGATGCCGCCTGCGATGCCCAGGAGCAGCGTGAACAGGATGACGACGATCAGCGAGGTGCCGGTCGAGAAGAGCACGAAGTCGACCGTCACGTGCTTCGAGTTCTCGATGATGAATCCGAGCGCGTACAGCACTCCGACCGAGATCAGCCCGACAACCAGGTACAGCGTCTGCTCTGGGCGACGGCTGTCGCCCCCGGGCACCTTCATGCGCGGAGGGTAGCCGACGCCTCCATGGCGCTGCGAGGAGGAACGAGGCGCGCTTGAGGCGGTGGAACCAGCCCGGCGCGGGTCGCGCGCCGGAACGTCGGACACGGCTCGGGAAGTCGGAGGGCGCACAGGAGCTGGCGCCGGAAGAAGCAGTCGTCGCAGGTTACGTGGCGGGTCGCGTCAGGCAAGAATCGGGCTCGTTCGATCGGTTGGCCGGGCTGTCGACATTAGCCGTGTGGACCGCCGAACTCGACCGTCTGAACTGACGACATCCGCAACGTGCGGATAACTTCCGTGGCGGGTTCTTACGAGCGCAGTGCGCGTAGCGCGTCGGCGAACGTCTTGACGCCGACGACGCGCATGTGGCTGCCGGCGTGGGCGCGTGCGGTGGCGACCTCGGCCCTCGGTACCAGCATCAGGTCGAAGCCGGCCCGGCTCGCGCCGATCGTCTTCCCCTTGATGCCGCCGACGAGGCCGACGTTCCCGTGCTGGTCGATCGTCCCGGTCACGGCGACGTGTCGGCCATGGCTCAGCTTGCGGCCCGTCAGGCTGTCGTAGATCTCGAGCGCGAACGCGAGGCCCGCCGATGGTCCTCCGAGGTTGCCGGTGTCGATGGTGACCGGGATCGGAAGCTTCACGTTGGGGGCGACGTCCTCGGCGGCGTTGACTCCGAGAAGCGCGCGGCCGGGCGCCGCAGGATCGCTCGTCAGCGTCGTCCTGATCGTGCGCTTTCGCGATCCGTCGAGCACCCCGATCGTCACCGGCTGGCCCGCCTTGCGCTTCGCAAGCAGCGTGCGCAGTCCGGCGAGCGATGCGACGCGCGTTCCGTCGACCGACGTCACAACCATGCCCGCGGCGAGCCCGTCGGCGTGTGCGGGCGACGTCGGGATGACGTCGTCGATGCGCACGCCGCCGCCGCTGACCTTCACGTGGCGCCCCAGGGCGCGAAGCGCCACAAGCGCCGCGAGCCGTTTGGAGCTCTGCACGTCGAGGCGGTCGAGCCGGTTGACGTCGCGCTGGTTGGCCCCCGGAGGCACGATCTGCACCGCCTGGACGCGCTCGGCGTCGCTCTGCAGTGGCGTCAGCCACGACTCGGCGATCGTGGCGCGGTGGACGCGCACGTCGAGGTAGTAGATGCCAGGGCCGGCGGGGTTGCCTGCCGGCGTCTCGCCCGCCACCTTCACGATCGCATCTGCCGGGTGCGGGCTGTCGGGCAGCAGCACGTACTCGTCAGACGGCGTACCGACCAGGTACACGCCGGTCGTGACCACGAGGACGAGCCCCACCACGATGAGCAGGATCAGTCGTGCGCGGGATCGGTCCGCGGGCATGCCCCGAACCGTAGTCGCAGGTTCCGTGCAACGATGGTCGCCGTGGCAGCGACTCGCGGAACCACAACACTCGACCGGCTCGGCGTCGAGTACGAATCCCACCCCTACGAGCATCGGGTGAAGGGCGCGGCGTACGCCGCGAGCGCGCTCGGAATCGAGCCCGCGCGGCTCGCGAAGACCCTCGTCGTCGCGATCGATGGCGACCCGGCGTTCGTCCTCGTCCCCGGCGACCGGGAGCTGAGTCTGAAGGCCCTCGCGCGGCTGGCGAAGGCCCGCAGCGCCGCACTCGTCGAGCCACGCGACGCCGAGCGGCTGACCGGCTATCGCGTCGGAGGCATCAGCCCGTTCGGCGCGCGGCGCGCGCTGCCCGTGTACGCCGAGAGCGAGTACCTGGAGCACGAGCGGGTCGCGTTGAACGGTGGAGCGCGCGGCCTGATCATCGAGCTCGCGCGTGACGACCTGCTGCGCGTGCTGTCCCCGACGGTCGGCGAGCTGACGGAGGTCTGACGTGTACGAACCGGTCGGCGGCCTGGAGTCGCCGCGCTACAGCGGCCCGCGCACGTTCGCGCGCCTTCCTCCGCTTGCGGTCACCGAGGGCGTGGACGTCGCGATCTTCGGCATGCCCTGGGACTCGGGAACGTCGTTCCGGCCGGGCGCCCGGTTCGGCCCGGAAGGCGTGCGCTCCGCGTCCGCGCTGCTGCGGCCCTACAACCCGGTACAGGACGTGATGGTGTTCGGTGGCGTCTCGTGCGTGGACTATGGCGACGCGCCGACCGTTCCGGGGTACATCGAGGACACGCTCGAGCGGATCGCCGCGTACGTCACGACGATCCATCGCGGAGGTGCGATCGCGCTCGGGATCGGAGGCGATCACTCGGTGACGCTCGCCGAGCTCCGAGCCGCCGCGGCCGTGCACGGGCCGCTCGGGCTCGTCCACCTCGACTCGCACCACGACGTGTGGGATTCCTACTTCGGGCGGCCGCTGAACCACGGGACGGTGTTCCGTCGCGCGTGCGAGGAGGGCCTGCTCGACCCGTCCCGCTGCCTGCAGGCGGGAATGCGCGGCGGGCTGTACTCGGGAGAGGACTACGCGTTCTCGACGAAGCTCGGCATGGAGATCGTGCCCTGGAGCACGCTCCGCACGCTCTCGGCCGACGAGTTCGGCGAGCGTGCGCGCGCGCGGCTCGGCGACGGGCCGGCGTTCTTCACGTTCGACGTCGACTTCGTCGACCCGGCGTTCTGCCCGGGAACGGGTACGCCGGAGGTCGGGGGCCCGACCTCGGCGCACGCCCTCGATCTGGTGCGCGCGCTGCGCGGGATCGACTTCCGCGCGTTCGACATCGTCGAGGTGGCTCCCGCATACGACGGGCCCGGCCAGGTGACGGCGCTGCTCGCGGCGAACGTCATGTTCGAGTTCCTCTCGCTCGTCGCGCTCGCACGCTGAAGGGCTGTGATCCGGTTCGCACGGGTCGCGCTCGACCGCTCAAGCTACGGACGGCAACGGACGATCTAGGTTCCGTGCGGCGCCTGCTCTCTCCCGTGGTAGCCGCGTGCCTGGAGAGACGGCCCTCCTCTGCTCTCACCCGGGTCCTGTGCTTCTGGGCTCCGCTGGCGGTGGCGGCTGCGACGATCGCGTTTCCGACGGCCGCGTCTCTGACCCTGCTCGTGGTTCCCGGCGCGCTCCTGGCGGTCGCGATCCTCCCGCGCGGACGCGCCGTGCTCGCGACGGCGATGGCCAGCACGGCGATCGCGGTGGGCCCGATCGTGTCGGTCGTGCGCGATCAGGCCGGCTCCGGGGCGTTGGACATCGCGAGTGCCGCGAGCCGGATCGTGGTCCTGATCGGCATCTGTGCCCTTGTCGGCACGCTCGTCGATCTGCTCCGGCGGACCCGCGAGGCCGACGAGCAGGTCAGCCGTGCTCTCGACCTGCATCTCTACTCCGGCATCTTCACCCCTGACGACACGTATCGCGAGCTGTACACGGGGCCCGGGATGGAACGGATCATCGGACGCCTCCTGCGCCCCGACGAGCGGCCCGAGGACGCGTGGGAGGCGGCGATCCATCCTGGCGACCGTCTCGCATACGGCGAGTTCTTCTCGGGCGACGCGCTGGCCTCGCTGGAGAACGCCGAGCTCGAGTACCGGATGGTCGGAGGCGATGGCAGGTGCCGTTGGATCCTCGATCGCGCGCAGGCCTCGCACATCGGCGGCGGCATCGTCCAGGTGAAGGGCGTGTGCCTCGACGTGACCGAGCGGCGCCGCGTCGCCGACGAGCTGCGAGATGCGCGTGAGCGTCTCACACGCCTCGTCGAGGCCGTGGACGACGTCTTCTTCGAGCTCGAGCGCACTCCCGACGGTGACCTGCGCGCGCTCCACGTCAATCCCGGCATCTCGCGGCTGCTCGGCGGGTCGGCGGGGCACGACGTGCTCGCGCGCTGGCGCGCCGCGGTACACGAGGACGACCAGCCGCAGATGCGGGAGCACCTGGCGCACATGCACGCGGGCCAGTCGACCGAGACCGAGTACCGGATGGTCGGCATGGATGGCGTTGTCCGCAGCGTCTGGTCCCGCGTCTTCCCGCACCGCGACCCCGACGGCCGGCTGCTGCTCGTGGGCGTCCTGTCCGACGTCTCCGATCGCCGCCGGATGGCCGACGAGCTCGAGGTCGCGCTCGCACAGGCCGAGCGTCAGGCGGCGACGGATGCACTGACCGGCCTCGCCAACCGCGCACGGCTCGGCGCGTCGCTCGACGCCCGTCTGTCGCGGCCGGACAGCGCGGTCTGCACCGGCGTGCTGCTGCTCGACGTCGACCGGTTCAAGCGCATCAACGACTCGCACGGACACCAGGCCGGCGATGAGGTGCTGATCGAGCTCGGCCGTCGGATCACGGCGGTGGTCGGCGAGCGCGGCCTCGTCGCGCGCCTCGGCGGGGAAGAGCTCGCCGTGCTCGTGAGTGGAGTGCGGCAGGAGATCGGCCTGCGCGAGCTCGGCGAGGAGGTGCGCGCGGCCGTCGGCGACACGCCGCTGGTCGTCGCCGGTGTCCGGATCCCCGTGACCGTCTCGATCGGCGCGGCCCAGGGAGGCCCGAGCTTCCCGACCCGCGACGCGCTGCTGGGAGCGGCCGATCGCGCGCTGTACGCCGCCAAGCGCCGCGGACGAAATCGCCTCTGCCTCGTCGGCGACCTCACGCAGCAGGACCTGGAGCACTCCGAGCCCGAGGTCGTGCGCATCGCGCAGAGCCTCGCGTTGCTCGCCAGCGCGCGCGAGGGCATGCCCGAGCTGCACTGCGAGCAGGTCGCCGAGCTGTCCGCGGCCACCGCGGTCGAGCTCGGGCTCGCACCCGACGCCGTGCAGCGCTGTCTGCTCGGCGGCTGGCTGCACGACATCGGCAAGGCCAGCATTCCCGACAACATCCTCCACAAGCGCGGGCCGCTCGACCCCGAGGAGTGGGAGGTCATGCGGGGCCACGTGGAGCTCGGCGAGGGCATCGTCCGGCGGATCGACGAGATCGCCCCGGCCGCGCCCGCCGTCAGGCATCACCACGAGCACGTCGACGGGAGCGGCTACCCGGACGGTCTGGTCGGCGATGCGATTCCGATCGAGGCGAGGGTCGTTGCCGCCGCCGACGCCTACTCCGCGATCGCCGCCGACCGCGTGTACGCGCGGGGGCGAGAACGCAACGCGGCCCTGGCCGAGCTGCGCGAGAGCGGCGGCTCGCACCTGGACGCGGCGGTCGTAGACGCGCTCGTACGGGTCGTCAAGCGACAGGCGCTGGCGAGCGAGCGACGGCGGCGCGTCCGTCATCCTCGCGCTGCCTGACCGCGAACCGCGAGCGTCCCACGGCCCACCAGGCGACGAGCGCCAGCGCGTCTCCGGCCACGAGGTCGATCACGTAGTGCTCGCCGAGGTAGACGACCGCGAAGTGCATCGCCACGGCGTAGGCGACCGCGAGCGGCGTCAGCCGGGGCCACATCCGCCACACGATCAGCACCACGAGCAGGGAGTAGGCGGCGTGCAGGGACGGCACCGCAGCGACCGGGTTGTCGTCGAACAGGTGCTGGAGTGTGCCGTGCGCTCCCTGCGCCTCGTCGAGCGCCCGGATCCGCACGACGCCGTGCAGCAGCCCCGCGCGCACGGCCAGCCAGGGTGGGGCGGCGGGGAAGATCAGGAACACCAGTGCGGCCGCGAACGACGTCGCGAGCAGCGCCGCGGCGGCCTGCACGAAGAACGGCCTACACGTGAGCCAGACCGCGAACAGCACGCCGAGCGGTACGGCGAAGTGCAGCGAGTGCAGGAAGATCAGCGCGTGATCGTGCCAGCGCAGGTGGCCGTCGAACAGCCACCCCTGGAGCCGAGCGGTCGGCGTCGTGCCGAGGCCGATCACGCGATCGGCGTCGAGCTGCGGCCGGTAGAAGGCGTCGGGATGGACGCGGTGGGCGAGCGTGCGCGCCCACTCGTAGACGAACACGCCGAGCGCGAGCGGCGCGAAGTCGCGGATGAAGCGCCGGCCGCAGCCCAGCACGAGCGCGGCGGCGAGCGGCACGAGGAACACGCGGAGCTCGTTCGGATGACCGCCCGGCGAGGCGAACCAGAGGACCGGCAGTGCCACGACGACCGCGGCGATCGGCCGCCAGCTGATTCGGCGCGTTGCCACGCGCGGAGTATCTAGTACCGGAGCACGCCGGCTAGTACCGGAGGACTCCCACGAGCTCGCGCACCGCGTCGGCGCTGCGTCCGAGCTCCGCCTTCTCCGCATCGGTGAGCTCGACCTCGATGACCTGCTCGATCCCGTCGGCGCCGAGCTTGCACGGCACGCCCATGAAGATCCCGTCGATCCCGTACTCGCCCTCGAGCAGGGCGGCGACGGGCAGGACGCGCTTCTGGTCGAGCACGATCGAGTCGACCATCTCGGCGACCGCGGCGGACGGCGCGTAGAAGGCCGACCCCGTCTTCAGGTGCTTGACCACCTCGGCGCCGCCATCCCGTGTCCGCTGGACGATCTCGGCCAGCCGGTCGGCCGCGATGAGCTCGCTCACGGGGATGCCCGCGACGGAGGTGTTCGAGGTGACAGGGACCATCTGGTCGCCGTGCCCGCCGAGCACGAACCCCGTGACGTCCTGCGCGGACACGCCGAGCTCCCACGCGATGAACGTCCGGAAGCGCGCGGTATCGAGCACGCCTGCCATGCCGAAGCAGCGCTCGCGTGTCAGCCCCGTCTCATGCTGCGCGACCGTGCACATCGCGTCGAGCGGGTTCGTGACCGTGATCATGATCGTGCGGGGCGAGTGCTCGACGAGGTTGCGCGCCACGTCTCCGACGATCTTCTGGTTCGTCGTCAGCAGGTCGTCGCGCGACATGCCGGGCTTGCGGGCGATGCCCGACGTGATCACGCAGATGTCGGACTCCGCGGTCTCCTCGTAGCCGTTCGTGCCGATGATCGTTGGCTCGTAGCCGACGACCGGTCCGGCCTGGTTCAGGTCGAGGGCCTTTCCCTGCGGAAGCCCCTCGACGATGTCGACCAGGACGACATCGGCGTAGTCGCGCTCGGCGAGGCGCTGTGCGGTCGTCGCGCCGACGTTGCCCGCGCCGACGACGGTGATCTTGGTGCGCAAGATGGGCTCCTAGGCGCCGAGGCGCCGGACGATCGCGTCTGTCATCTCGGATGTTCCGACGGCTGTCGGGTCGTCACGTTCCGGCTTGAGGTCGTAGGTGACATCCTTGCCCTCGGCGATCGTGTCCGCGATCGCCCGCTCGAGTCGGTCTGCAGCATCCCGCTCACCGAGATGACGCAGCATGAGAACTCCAGACAGCATCATCGCCGAGGGATTCACACGGTTCTGGCCGGCATAGCGCGGCGCCGAGCCGTGCGTGGGCTCGAACAGGGCCGCCTCCGTGCCGTAGTTGGCGCCCGGGGCCACCCCGAGGCCGCCGACGAGGCCCGCGCACAGATCCGACACGATGTCGCCGTACAGGTTCGGGCACACGAGCACGTCGTACAGCTCGGGCTTCTGCACGAGCTGCATGCACATGTTGTCGACGATGCGGTCCTCGAACTCGATGTCGGGATACCGCTCGGCGACCTCGCGTGCGACCCGCAGGAACAGGCCGTCGGTGTGCTTCATGATGTTCGCCTTGTGCACGGCCGTGACCTTCTTCCGGCCCTCGGCGCGCGCGTACTCGAATGCGAAGCGGACGATGCGCTCGCTGCCCGTGACCGAGATCGGCTTCAGGGAGATGCCGGAGTCCGGCCGGATGCGCGCCCCGATCAGCCGCTCGACGAGGTGGATGAGCTCGTCGCAGCGCTCGGTACCCTCCTCGAACTCGATCCCGGCGTACAGGTCCTCGGTGTTCTCGCGGACGATCACGAGGTCGATGTCGTCGAAGCGCGACCGCACACCCGTGTAGCTCTTGCACGGCCGCACGCACGCGTACAGATCGAGCGTCTTGCGCAGGGCGACGTTGACCGAGCGGAACCCTGTTCCGACAGGCGTCGTGATCGGGCCCTTGATCGCCACCGTGGAGCGGCGGATCGAGTCGAGCACGTTGTCCGGCAGTGGGTTGCCGCCGTGCGCTGGGGCGATGTCGGCGCCCGCGTCCTGGACGTCCCAGTTGAACTCGACACCGGTCGCCTCGAGCACCCGGCGGGTGGCGTCGGCGAGCTCGGGCCCGGTGCCGTCACCCGGGATCAGCGTCACGTTATGGGTCAAGCGGTTGCTCCCTCGTCCGGGCGGATGTCCTGCGACCGGCCGGTGAAGGCGCGCGCGGGAACTCCGCATTCTGCCGTATCGCGCAAGCCCGGAACCCCGTTCGTGGCTGCGGTGTAGGTACGAGGTGGAGCCCCGCCGAGAGTCGGAGCTGGTCGAGCGTGCTCGCCGGGGCGATCACGCGGCGTACGCGCAGCTGGTCGAGGCCCATCAGGACATCGCGTTCCGGGCGGCCTATCTCGTGACCGGTGGCGCCGCCGAGGCCGAGGATGCCGCCCAGGAGGGGTTCGTCAAGGCGTTCCGAGCCCTGAGTCGATTCCGCGACGGCGCTCCATTCCGTCCGTGGCTGCTGACGATCGTCACCAACGAGGCCCGCAACCGGCGGCGCGGGGAGACTCGCCGCGCCAGCCTGGCCCTGCGCGCGGGCGAGGACCAGCGCGAGCTCGCTGCACGCTCGGCCGAGGACGAGGCGCTCGAGCGCGCCGAGCGGGACGATCTCCTTCGCGCGATCGAGCGCCTGCGCCCCGCCGACCGCGAGGTCGTGTCGTACCGCTACCTGCTCGGCCTCGACGAGGCCGAGACCGCGCAGGCGCTCGGGTGCGCGCGCGGCACCGTCAAGTCACGTCTCTCTCGCGCGCTCGAGCGGCTGCGCGCCGAGCTCGATCCGACCCCTGGAGGTTCGCGTGCCTGATCTCGATCTCGAGCTCGCCCTGGCCGGCTGCGGCCGAGAGCTCTCGTTCCCACCGACGCCGGACCTCGTCTCGGCGGTTGCCCGGAGGCTCCCGAGCGCCGGGCGGCAGCGGCGCTCGCGTCGCCGGGTGCTCGTACTCGCGTTCGCGATCGTGCTCGCGACGGCGGGCATCGCCGCCGGGGTGACCGCGGGGCTGCACGGCCTCGGCCTGGTGTTCGTCGACCGCCTGCCGCCGGTGACGCCAGGGAAGGGTCTCGCGCTGGGGCTGAAGGTGAAGGAGACCGAGGCGCGCAGGCTCAGCGGCTTCACGCTCGTCGCACCCGGGCCGCCACTCGGCAAGCCGGATGCCTGGTTCGTCGACGACATCCAGGGCGCCGGCCGGGTCGTGGCGCTGGTCTGGGGGCACCACGCGGGTCTGCCGCCCGTGCGCCGCGGGGTCAGCGTGCTCGTCACCGAGTCTCCCGGGGCGCTCGACCCGGGGTTCCTCAAGAAGGTCCTCGTGCAGGGCACGAACGTGCAACAGGTGAAGGTCGGCGCGTCCGACGGGATCTGGATCTCCGGGCCCCTCCATGTCCTCTCGTACAGGACCGACACCGGCGCCTTCGGGATCCAACGGCTGCGTCTCGTGGGCAACGTGCTCGCGTGGAACCGCGGGCCGTTGCTGATCCGCCTCGAGGGCGCGCGCTCGCTCGACGAGGCGCAACGCCTCGCAGCCTCGTTCACGCACGGAACCAGGTAGGACGCGCCGGTGTAAGAGCGACATGCATGCCAGATGGAGTCTCGCCGCCGCCCTGATCGCCCTCTCGCTGGTCGTGCCGGGGGTCGCGGCTGCGGGCCCATCGACGGGCGACGCGCTGATCTTCCGCACGGCGAGCGGTGATCTGAAGCTCTTCGACTCGGCCTCCCGCCAGCCGGTTCGCACACTCCCGCCAGGTGTCCTCTCCGCCGATGGCAAGACGCTCCTGACGGCGCAGGTCCGGGGTAAGACGACCCTGCTGCGACGCGTGATGGTGTCGTCGGGACGCGTCATCGCGCACCGCACGATTCCGGGCAGGTGGAGCTTCCAGACGGCGGCCGCGGACGGCACGCTCGTGGCCGGCGGCAACGGCGCGCAGCCCATCGCGCTCGTGACGTCCGCGCGTGCGCGCGGCTACCTGGGAGACGCCCGAACGACCCGCATCGCGCTGCTTGCGTCGGATCTCCGTGGGGAGCTCCAGGTGCTGACGCTGCGGGGCAACTTCGGCGTCGACGCCGTGGGGCCGGACGCGCAGTACCTCTACCTCGTGCAGCATCTCAAGGGCGAGCACTACCAGGTACGTGCCTACGACCTGCTGGCGCGGAAGCTCGTCGCGCAGCCGGTCGTGAGCAAGACCGAGCCGAACGAGAAGATGCAGGGGCTACCGCTCGCTCGCGCGGCAAGTCCGAGCGGCAACATGGTGCTCACCCTGTATCGCAAGCCCTCGGGCATGCCCTTCGTACACGCGCTGTTCGCCAACGCGCTGTACGCGGTCTGCATCGACCTACCGGCATCGGCGCGGGTCGATCCGGCAGACCCGTCGTCGTGGGGCGTCGCGCTGTCGGGGAACCATCTCTACCTCGCCAACGCGGACACGGGCTGGGTCGCGGTCGTCGACTACACCAGCTTCAAGGTGCTTCGCACGGCCTCGCTCGGGGCGCAGACGGGAACCGGCGTGGCGCCGCGGCCGCTCGCGGCGAGCGAGGACGGCTCGACGCTGTACCTCGCGCGTCCGAACGGGCTCATCCCGATCGCTTCCGGCTCGCTGACCGCCGGGGCGCCGCTCGCCAACCGCGCGTTCGGGTCGGTCGAGGTCGGCTCGACCGGACTGCTCTACGCCGCGGGCGGCGCGACGACCGACGTGCTCGATGCCCACACCGGCGCGGCGGACGGCAAGCCCGCGGCCACGAAGGGCCTGACGCTTGTCGGTGTCGTCAGGAACTTCCAGCACTGAGCCGCGCGCGCAGCTCGTCGAGCTCCGCGCGCACGGCGGCCGGCAGGCGATCTCCGAAGAGGCCGAGGTGCTCCTCGATCAGGGGCACCTCGGTGCGCCAGGCATCGACGTCGACCTGCAGGAGCTCCGCCATGTCCGCGCGGGGAACGTCGAGACCGCTCGTGTCGATCGCACCGGGCGCCGGCAGCAGGCCGATCTGCGTGTCGACGGCGCTCCGCCGTGCCCTCGCAGCGCTCGTGGATCCAGGCCAGGACGCGGGCGTTCTCGCCGAAGCCCGGCCACAGGAAGCGCCCGTCGTCGCCGCGCCGGAACCAGTTCACCTGGAAGATGCGCGGGAGGGCCGCGGCGTCGCCCGTCTCGCCGATGCGCAGCCAGTGCGCCATGTAGTCGCCCATGTGGTAGCCGCAGAACGGCAGCATCGCGAACGGATCGCGTCGCAGCTCGCCGACGGCGCCTGCCGACGCCGCCGTCGTCTCGGACGCCATCGTCGCGCCGAGGAACACCCCGTGCTCCCAGGAGCGCGCCTCGGAGACGAGCGGAACCGTCGATGCGCGCCGCCCGCCGAAGAGGATCGCCGAGATCGGTACCCCGTCCGGATCCTGCCACTCGGGCGCCATCGACGGGCAGTGCGCCGCCGGTGTCGTGAAGCGGGCGTTCGGGTGCGCGGCGGGCTCGTCGCTCGCGGGCGTCCAGCGCTCGCCGAGCCAGTCGATCGCGCGCTCGGGCGGCTCGTCGGTCATGCCCTCCCACCAGACGTCGCCCTCGGGGGTCAGCGCGGTGTTCGTGAAGATCGTCGAGCCGGCGATCGTCCGCATCGCGTTTGGGTTCGTGGCCTCGCTCGTGCCTGGCGCCACGCCGAAGAACCCGGCCTCGGGGTTGATCGCGTACAGGCGCCCGTCCTCACCGCGCCGCATCCACGCGATGTCGTCGCCGATCGTCTCGACCTTCCAGCCCGGCAGCGAGGGGACGAGCATCGCGAGGTTCGTCTTCCCGGTCGCCGACGGGAAGGCGCCGGCGATGTAGCGCACGACGCCCGAGGGCGAGGTGAGCTTGAGGATCAGCATGTGCTCGGCCAGCCAGCCCTCGTCGCGACCGATCACCGACGCGATGCGCAGCGCGAGGCACTTCTTGCCGAGCAGGGCGTTGCCGCCGTAGCCCGAGCCGTACGACCAGATCTCGCGCGTCTCGGTGAAGTGGGCGATCGCGGTGCGGTCGGGGTCGCACGGCCACGGGACGTCGCTTGCGCCCGGCTCGAGCGGCGCTCCGACCGAGTGCACGCACGGCACGAACGGGCCGTCGGGACCGAGCGCCTCGAGCGCGCCCTCGACCCGGGTCATCATGCTCATGCTCGCCGCCGCGTAGGCGGAGTCGGTGAGCTGGACGCCGATCCTCGCCGAGGGGGCTCCGAGCGCGCCCATCGAGAACGGGATCACGTACATCGTGCGGCCCTGCATCGCTCCCCGGTAGCACGCGAGCAGCTCCTCGCGCAGCGCCGCCGGATCGCGCCAGTTGTTCGTGGGACCGGGTCCGTCTCGCTCGCGATGTAGGTGCGCTCCTCGACGCGCGCGACGTCGCGCGGATCCGAGCGCGCCAGGAAGGAGTCCGGCCGCAGCACGGGGTCGAGCTCGACGAACGTGCCCGCGCCCACGAGCTCGGCGGACAGCCTCCGCCGCTCGGCCTCGGAACCGCTGCACCACACGACGCGGTCGGGCGCCAGGATCTCCTGCCACTCCGTAACCCACTCGAGCAGCGCGCGGTTCTCGGTGGCTGCAGTCGTCGTCGCTGACATGGATTCACCGCTCGTCGTCGAGCGGGCACCGAGGGTACCTGCGCCTGTCGGGCTCGCGCGCCGGTCGTCGTACACGCTCGTGCCGGCCGCCTGGTCCCCGAGCCGCTGGCGGCGCTTCGAGCCTCCGACCGACGCCAGCGCGACGAGGTAGATCCCCGGGAACCCGTCGACGACGCGAAACGCGTTGCGCACGATCGCCCCGAGCGTCGTGCAGGGCCGTCCGTCGAGCTGGAGCACGCGGATCCGCATGAGAGCCTTCCCGGGCGTGCGACCGGTGCGTGCCTCGGCGGCTGCGAACGCCGCGATCACGAGCACGGCGCCGAGCAGGACGCCGGTCCCGTGCAGCGCGATGCCGAGGGGCACGATCACGGCGAGCGTGATCGCAAGGTCGATCACTCCCGCGATGCAGCGGGTGCGCAGGCTCGCGAACGCCCGCTCGGACTCAGGCTCGGTCATCGGGCGGGCGCTGACGGCGCAGCACGAGGTAGAGCAGCGTGAGTGCGATCGTCGAGAACGGCATGACGAGGATGTCGGCCGGGATCGACACGATCAGCGGTTGCACCAGCTTCGAGCGATCGCTGTCGCCCGGCGTCAGGAACGCGCTGAACACCAGAAGGGCGAGCAACGCGAGGAGCGCCGACGCGAGCCCGATCGCGAGGAGGCGGCCGCACGTGCTCCACCAGTGACCGCGCACGAGCTCGCGACAGCGACGCAGCGCACCGGCGAACGCCTGGTGCTCGAGGATCACGACCGGCGCGAGGAACTGGAACCAGATCAGCATCACGATGAAGGGGATGACGAGCGCGATCAGGCCGGCCAGGCAGGCGAGCGTCGACAGCACCGCGGTGCCGACGAGCACGCTCGAGCGAGGCAGCACGGCGCGGAGCGTGCCCGAGAACGTGGGTGCCCGGCCGGCGAGCTGCTCGACCACCGCGTGGGAGACCGCACCCTGCGCGAGCGGCAGGACGAGGAGGATCCGCGCGAGCAGGTCGATCACCATGATGTTCTGGTGCGCATCGTGCGGATCGGGCGCCGCGGCCCCGAGCGCGACGATCGCGAGCTCGACCGGCACGATCGGCACGGCCACCAGGGCCACGTACAGCAGGAAGCGGGCCCGGAAGAGGCCGAGCGCGTGCCGCATGAGCACGCGGATGTCGTCCGGGTTCGCCACGGGTCGGGTATCGCTCACTGGCGGCGAAGCGTAGGTGTCGTAGCGCGGGAGGGCCGCTGTCGGATGCGGCCGGAGTGTCTGGCTATGCTCCAAGTCCCGCTGCAAGTGCGGGATCCCCACAAGACCCAACACGGTGCGGGTCGATCTACCCGGCCCGCCTGGACGATCCCAATGGAGGACGAAGCACGTGCTCAGGCACGACGTTGTGGTGGTCGGCGCAGGTCTTGCGGGAATGCGGGCCGCGATCGAGGCTCGACGTGCCGGTGCCGACGTGGCCGTGGTCTCGAAGCTCCACCCGACCCGGTCCCATTCGGGCTCGGCCGAGGGCGGCATCAACGCGGCGCTCGGCAACGCCACCGAGGACACCCCCGAGCGGCACACGTTCGACACGGTCAAGGGCGGCGACTACCTCGGTGACCAGGACGCCGTCGCGGTCATGTGCGAGGAGGCTCCGAACGACATCTACGAGCTCGAGCACATGGGCGCGATCTTCACGCGCTCCGCGGACGGTCGCATCGCGCAGCGCCCCTTCGGCGCAGCGGGTGCGCCCCGCACGATCTTCTGCGCCGACATCACGGGGCACGTCCTGATCCACGTGCTGTACGAGCAGCTGCTCAAGTACGAGATCACGGTGTACGAGGAGTTCCACGCGCTCAACCTCGTCGTCTCGAACGGACGCTGCACCGGCGTCGTCGCGTGGGATCTCGTCCGCGGCGGCCTGCACGGGATCTCGGCGCGCAACACGATCCTCGCGACGGGCGGCATGGGGCGCATGTACTACGGCACGACCAACGCGTACTCGTGCACCGCAGACGGCATGACGATGGCCTGGCGTGCCGGGCGTGCCGCTGAAGGACATGGAGTTCATGCAGTTCCATCCGACGACGCTGCGCTCGAACGGCGTGCTGATCACCGAGGGCTGTCGCGGTGAGGGCGGCTACCTGCGCAACGCCGCGGGCGAGCGCTTCATGGCGTCCGCGGCCCCGGTCGCGATGGAGCTCGCGTCCCGCGACGTCGTCTCGCGCTCCGAGTGGAAGGAGATCGAGGAGGGGCGCGGCGTCAACGGCTGCGTGCTGCTCGACCTCACGCACCTCGGCGCCAAGAAGATCCGCACGCGTCTCCCCGGGTCGCGCGAGCTCGCGATCGACTACGCGGGTGTCGATCCGATCGAGGAGCCGATCCCCGTGCGGCCCGGCGCCCACTACCACATGGGCGGGGTCGACGCCGACATCGACGGCAAGACGATCCTGCCGGGTCTGTACGCCGCCGGCGAGTGCGCGTGCGTCTCGGTGCACGGCGCCAACCGGCTCGGCGGCAACTCGCTGATGGAGACGATCGTGTTCGGCCGCCGGTCCGGGCAGCACGCCGGCCAGGATGCCGTCGCGAACCGCAACGGCGCGCTCGTGCCCGAGTCGGCCGTGCGCGACGAGGAGCGGCGGATCAAGGCGATCTTCGCCCGCTCCGGCGGCGAGCGTCCGTTCAAGGTCCGCGACGACCTCACGCAGATCATGTACGACAAGGCCGGCATCTTCCGCACCGCCGACCGGCTCGTCGAGTGCCTCGACCGGGTGCACGAGCTGCGCGAGCGGGTCGGCAACGTCGTGGTCGACGACAAGGGCGACACGTTCAACAGCGATCTCACCTCGGTGCTCGAGCTCGAGTCGATGCTCGAGGCTGCCGACTGCCTCGTCACCAGCGGACTCGCCCGCGAGGAGTCGCGCGGCGCGCACACGCGCCTCGACTTCCCCGACCGCGACGATGCGAAGTGGATGCGTCACACCCTCGCCTGGCACGACGCGGGCGAGGTTCGGCTCGACTACAAGCCCGTCACCGTCACCCAGTATCAGCCCGAGGTCCGGAGCTACTGACCCATGCAAGCCACGATCAAGATCCGCCGCTCGCCTGACGGCTCGTCGCACTCGCTCGAGACGTACACGGTCGAGGTCCAGGAGACCGCCACGCTGCTCGACGTGCTCGACGCCGTCAAGGACAGCGAGGACGGCTCGCTCGCCTATCGCAAGTCCTGCCGGATGGCCGTCTGCGGCTCCTGCGGCATGCGCATGGACGGCGCGGCAGTGCTCGCCTGCAAGACCGCGATGCGTCCGCTCGTCGAGGCCGGGCACGTGCCCACGATCTCCGCGATGGGCAACCTCCCGGTGATCAAGGACCTCGTCGTCGACATGACGCCGTTCTGGGCCAAGATCCGCGCGGTCAAGCCGTTCATGGAGTCCGATCTGCCGGTGCCCGAGAAGGAGTTCCTCGTCGACCCGGAGGAGCAGCAGGAGTCGATCGGCAAGGAGGCGCTCTGCATCATGTGCGGGTGCTGCGTCTCGGAGTGCAACTCCATGGCGGCCGACCCCGACTTCCTCGGGCCGGCCGCGCTCGCCAAGGCGCAGCGCTTCGTCGGCGACCAGCGAGACACCGACGAGCGTGAGCGGCTGCAGGATCTCTCCGGCGCCCATGGCATCTGGGACTGCACCCGCTGCTACTTCTGCAACGAGCGCTGCCCCAAGGGCGTCGATCCGCGCGACGCCATCGCGAAGCTCGGAGCCGAGGCGTTCCGCCACGGCCTGACGCGCGACGAGGGCGCGAAGCACGCCAAGGTCTTCATCAGCTCGACCCATCGCGGAGGGTTCCTCAAGGAGACCGAGCTCGTGCCGACGCACGATCGGCCCCCTGGCCGCCGCGATGGACGTTCCCTTCGCGCTCCGGCTGGCCCGTGCCGGCAAGGTCCCGAACCCGCTCTCGGCCCACAAGGCCAAGGACAACGACCAGGTGAAGCGCCTGTTCAAGCTCCTCGAGGCCGAGACCAAGGCCCGGCCGGACCCCCGCCCCTCGAACGCTCAGGAGCAGTGATTCGTCGATGCAGCAGCGCTACGCGTATTACCCCGGCTGTCTCGCCTCCCTCTCGGCGAAGGAGCTCGACACCTCGACGCGCGCCGTTGCCCGCAAGCTGGAGATCGAGCTCGTCGACATGGAGTCGACGACGTGCTGTGGCGCCGGCGACATCCACGAGGCGAAGCCCGAGTACTACCTCCACCTGAACGCGCGCATCCTCGGACAGGCCGAGGCGCTCGGCTGCGACACGCTCCTGACGATCTGCAACGTCTGCACGCTGAACCTGCGACAGGCGAACAAGCGCCTGCGCGAGCAGCCGGAGGAGCTCGAGCGCGTCAACGAGAACCTCGCGAAGGTCGGCGCGCACCGCTACGGCGGCGGCGTCGAGGTGCGGCACCTGCTGTGGGAGCTCGCCGAGGGCGACGGCTACGAGCGCTTCAAGGAGATCGCGGTCAAGAGCCTGACAGGGCTCAAGGTCGCGCCGTTCTACGGCTGCCAGATCCTGCGCCCGAGCAAGGTCCTGGGCTTCGAGGATCCGGACAACCCGAGCTCGCTCGAGCGGCTGATCGAGGCCTGCGGCGCCGAGGCGATCGACTATCCCGCGAAGATCAAGTGCTGCGGCTTCCCGATCATCCTGGCGCGTGAGGACGTGGCGCTCGGCGAGGCGATCCTGCCGCTGCAGGAGGCGGCCGACGCGGGCGCCGACGTGATCGTCACCCCGTGCCCGCTCTGCCACCTGTCGCTCGACGCGTGGCAGGCGAAGGCCGAGCAGAAGGCCGGTCGCTCGTTCAACATGCCGGTGCTGCATCTCGCGCAGCTGCTCGGCGCGGCGGCGGGCATCACGGAGGACGAGCTCAAGTTCAAGCGACACGTCGTCCGGCTGCCCGCCAGGACGAAGCGCAAGCTGCTCCGACCCGAGGAAGCGCCCGCCGAGGCTGCGACGACCTGATGAGCGTCCGGGTCGTGGCGGTAGCCGACCTCCACGGTCAGCTCCCGCCGATCCCACCGTGCGACGTCCTGCTCGTGGCCGGGGACATCTGTCCGATGGACGACCACTCCTCGACCTACCAGCGCGCGTTTCTCGAGGGGCCGTTCGCGGACTGGCTGGAAGGCGTCCCAGCGGGCGCGATCGCCGGAGTGGCCGGCAACCACGATCTGCTGGCTGCGCGCGACCCTGCGCTGCTCGCGCGCCTGCCCTGGACGTACCTCTCCGACAGCGCCGCCACGATCGGCGGGTTGCGGGTGTGGGGCACCCCGTGGGCGGTCACCTTCGGCGACTGGGCGTTCATGGAGCCTGACGAGGATCTCGCAGTGCGGTTCTCGGCGATTCCGGCCGGGCTCGACGTGCTGCTCGCCCACGGGCCTCCACTGGGCATCTGCGATCGCGCGGTCCGTGACGCCGACGCGGGATCGGCCGCGCTACGCGACGCGATCGAGCGTGCCCGGCCACGGGTCTGCGTCTTCGGTCACATCCACGAGGGTCGAGGGGAGGAGACGTTCGCGGGCGTGCGCTGCCTGAACGTCTCCGTCGTCGACGAGCGGTACATCCTGCGGCACGCGCCGGTGGAGGTCGAGCTCGAGATGCGGCCCGCCGCTTGACAAGTTAGCGAACACTTACTAGTTTGCCGAGGTGGCCGTCACCCCCTCCGATGTCGTGCTGGTCCGGAAGCGTCTTCCCGCCGAGGAGCGTCGCGCGTTGATCCTCGAGGTCTCGCGCGGCCTCTTCGCGCAGAACGGCTTCCATGCGACGGGCACCGTCGAGATCGCAGCGGCCGCCGGCTGCTCCGAGCCGATCATCTACAAGCACTTCGCGAGCAAGCAGGCGTTGTTCGCCGCAGTGGTCGAGGACTGCGCGCTCGAGATGCGGGCGATGCTCGACCAGACGCTGGTCGATCACCCCGATCCGCTCGACGCGTACGCCGCGTTCGCGCGGCGCTTCGTGTCCGAGCCGCGCTTCATCGAGATCACGCGCCTGCGGACGCTGGCGCTCAGCCTCGTGCATGAGCCCGAGATCCTCCAGGCGCTGTTGCGCCTCTCCGAGATGATGCGCGGCCGCTGGGCGGCGATCCTCACGGAAGGCCAGCAGACCGGCGCGGTACGGAGC
The DNA here is from genome assembly GCA_963717155.1 of uncultured Actinomycetes bacterium. GTDB lineage: Bacteria > Actinomycetota > Thermoleophilia > Gaiellales > JALYLC01. Next base: position 2,665,180 of record OY970326.1, on the reverse strand, counting down.
GATCTGGCGATGGAGCAGGTGTGCATGCTCGGGCTCGGCCTGTCCCTGACGGCCGGCTATCTGCGCGCCCTCGGAAACGACGCCGCCATGACGACGCTGGGAGACACGGTCGAGACGATGATCGCGCTCCTACGACCCCCGATGCAGGAAGGAGGTGACCCCGTATGAACGAGGCTCACCCGAACCGGAAGTGGTACACGCTCGCCGCGATGTGCTTCGCGCTCTTCATGATCATGCTCGACAACACCGTCGTGAACGTCGCGCTGCCGTCGATCCAGCGATCGCTTCACACGAACCAGGAAAGCCTGGAGTGGACGATCAACGCGTACGTCCTGACGTTCGCCGCGCTCATCCTGCTCGGCGGAAAGCTCGGAGACCGCTTCGGGCGAAAGCGCATGTTCCTCGTCGGGCTCGCCATCTTCACCCTCAGCTCGGCCGCCTGTGCGCTCGCGACGAACGACCACCAGCTGATCATCGCGCGTGCCGTGCAGGGCTCCGGCGGGGCGCTCATGAACCCGCTCTCGCTCTCGATCATCGTGACCGCGTTCCCGCGCAGGCAGGTCGCGACCGCGATCGGGATCTGGGCCGGCATCTCGTCGCTCGGACTGGCGCTCGGGCCGCTGCTCGGCGGCTTCCTCGTCGACCAGGTCGACTGGTCCGCCGTGTTCTGGATCAACGTCCCGATCGGCGTGGTCGCGGCCGCCGTGACCCTGTATGCCGTCGACGAGTCGAAGGATCCGACCGCGACGACGCTCGACATCCCCGGCACGGTGCTCGTCACCGCCGGCCTGTTCTCGCTGGTCTACGGCCTGATCAAGACGAACACCAACCCGTGGATCTCGACGTTCACGCTGGGCTGGCTCGGCGCGGCGGCGGTGCTGCTCGTGAGCTTCGTGGTCTGGGAGTCGCGCGTACGCAACCCGATGGTGCCGCTCGGCTTCTTCAAGAAGCGCTCGTTCGACGCATCGGCGATCGTCGTGGCGTTCGTCGGCTTCTCGCTCTTCGGCATCATCTTCTTCCTGACCCTGTACTTCCAGAACGTCCGGGGGTACTCGGCGCAGGGGGCCGGAGCCTTGACCTTGCCGCTGACCTGCATGACGATGGTCGTCGCGCCGCTCGCGGGCAAGCTCAACCCGAAGGTCGGCCCGCGCGTGCTGATGACAACGGGCATGGTGCTCACCTCGGCCTCGCTCTTCACGCTCAGCCAGATCGGCGTGCACACGTCGTACGCCATGGTGATCGCTCCCGCCTACGTGGCGATGGGCATCGGGATCGCGATGACGATGCCGACGACGGCCTCGACCGCCATGGGCTCGGTCTCGCCGGACAAGGCGGGCATCGCCTCCGGCGTCGTCAACGCGTCGCGCCAGGTCGGCGGCGCGCTCGGGATCGCGATCCTCGGCACCGTCGGGGCGAGCGTGGCGACGAACAGGTGGAACACGTACGCGCACGCGGCTCCTGCCGCGGTGCAGCCGAAGGTCCACGCGCTCACCGGGCTCGTAGTCGGCGGCCAGTCGCGCAGGATCGGCGCCATCGCCGGCCCGAAGGCGCAGGCCGCCGCAGCGGAGTCGTTCGTACACGGCCTGAACGCGGCCATGTATGTCGGAGGGGCGCTCACGCTCGCCGCCGCGTTCGTCGCCTTCTTCGGACTCAAGGGCTTCCAGCAGGCCAGGGCTCAGGCTCAGGCTCAGGAAGATGCTTCGGCGCCGCCGCGCGTCGCCGTGGAGGTCTGACACAGGCTCAAGGCCGCCGGCACCAAGACGACACGGGTGCCGGCGGCCCGGCCCTCTACACTCGGCGCGTGCCCTCGTCCGAGCTCCTCCTGCACGACCTGTTCGGGTTCCCGGCGTTCCGGCCGGGCCAGCAACTCGCGGTCGATGCAGCCCTGAACGGCCGCGATGCGCTGGTCGTGATGCCGACCGGCGCGGGGAAGTCGCTCTGCTACGCGATTCCCGGCCTTGCGACCGAGGAGCTGACGATCGTCGTCTCTCCGCTCCAGGCGCTGATGCGCGACCAGGTCGAGGCGCTGCGGGCGCGCGGGCACGAGGCGGCGTTCCGGCTCGACTCGTCGCTCGGTCCGCTCGAGGCCTCGGCCACGCTGGCCGCCGTCGCCGACGGGTCGTGCCGGCTCCTGTACGTCGCTCCCGAGCGCTTCGCAGACGCCCGCTTCCGCGAGGCGGTCTCGGGCCGGGCCGTCGACCTCTTCGCGGTCGACGAGGCCCACTGCCTGTCCGACTGGGGTCATGACTTCCGTCCCGACTACCTGCGCCTCGCGGATGCGCGCGACGAGGTCGCAGCGCGCTGCACGATGGCGCTCACGGCAACGGCGACGCGCCGCGTGGCGGCAGACATCGCCCGTGCCATGCGCCTGCGCGACCCCGTCGAGGTCGCGACCGGGTTCGACCGTCCGAACCTGACGTTCGACGTGATCCCGGCTCGCACCGAGGCCGCGAAGTGGCGTCTCCTGCGGAGCGGGCTCACGGAGGAGAGCGGACGCCCGGCACTCGTCTACGCCGGCACCCGGCGGCGCTGCGAGGAGCTCGCCGGACAGCTCCGCGCGGAGGGGCTGAACGCGGCGGCCTACCACGCCGGCCTGCCCGACAGCGAGCGGGCCGCGGTGCAGACGGGCTTCATGGAAGGCGACCCCGAGATCGTGGTCGCGACCACCGCGTTCGGGATGGGCGTCGACAAGGCCGACGTGCGCGCGGTGTGGCACTGGGCGCTGCCCGACTCGCTCGAGGCCTACTACCAGGAGGCGGGGCGTGCCGGGCGCGACGGTCAGCCCGCGCGCTGCGTGCTCCTGTACTCGCCGTCGGATCGCGGGCTGATCGGCCGGCGGATCGCCGAGCGCGCGGTCGACGCGGGAGACGTCAACGAGCTGCTCGCGCGGCTCGCCTCGCTCGCGGCGGAGGATGGCACGTTCGCCGTCTTGCTCGACGATCTCGGCGAGCGCGGCAAGACGCTGCTCGCCGTCGCCGAGCGAATCGGGGCGCTGGAGCTGTGGCCCGGACGCGGCGGCAAGGCAGCGGGTCGCCTGCGCCTGCGCGCGATAGGCCGCAACCGCTCGGCGGAGGTCGAGGCCGCGAGCCGCGCTGCGCTTCGCATCCGCTGGGAGGCGCTCGCGGCGATCACGGGCTATGCGACGGAGGGTCGCTGCCGCCGCCTCGCGCTGCTCCGCCACTTCGGAGATCCGGCGGAGCCGCATCCGATCGTCCGCTGCTGCGACGTGCATGAGGCGCCCGCCGACCTCGAGGCGACGCGAGCCCCCGACGCGGCCGCGCTTCGCGCGCTGGCGGTCGAGGGAGCCGCGCTCGCATCGCCGCCGGTTGGCCGCTCCGGCCTCGACGCGATCCTCCGCGGAAGCTCTCGTGCCCGCAAGTCGCACGCGGGCCATCCGCTGCTCGGCAAGGCGTCCGACGTCCTGCAGGCCGACGTCCTCGCCGCGATCGAAGCGGCGGTGGCCGCAGGCGAGCTCACGCGGAGCGGCGGAGCCCGACCGGTGCTGCGGGTGCCGGGTGCCGCGACCGCGCCTCCGCCACGGGTCGACGCGACGGGCCCGCTCGCCGACGTCCTCCGCGCGTGGAGGCGTCAGCGCGCAGACGGCAAGCCGGCGTACACGGTCATCGACGACCGGACGCTCGCGGCGATCGTCCAGCAGCTGCCCGCGAACGAGGACGAGCTGTCCCGCATCGACGGCATCGGACCGACGCGGCTCGCCCGCTACGGCGACGAGCTGCTCGCGCTCGTGCGGGAGAACCGCGAGAACCTCGTCGCGGCGGACTGAACCGGGACCGCGCGTCGCGCCGAGCGCCTCAGAACCAGGAACTGAGGACGAGCACGGCGGTCCGAATGGTCGCTCGCCAGCCGCGCGAGGCGCGCCCCCCACCTCCTCGACGCTTCGGCTCCTCTGGAAGCGGCAAGGATCCCCAAGCCTTGAACATCGTCAGTGCCGGCGTGCAGGGTTGGCCGTACACGCACGCGCGACTGCCGCCGAAGCGGTCAACTTGTTCCGCAGCACAAGTTCCCCCGATACGAGTTTTCAGGGCGATTATGCAGATTTCGGGCGGTTCGTGCTGAAGGAACCGTTCGGCGACGTCCGTGCGCTCGCATCGATGTGGTGACCTACCCGTGCGACTGCCCTGGTTGAGCCGCCCGCAACGCGTTGCGAAGCCACTGCTCCGACGGCAACGGTTGGAGACCGTTCTCCGTCGCGTGAAGCCTGCATCCGAACGAATAGCTGTGACGCGCGTCAGCGCCAGGTTCGACGTCGTGCCCGTCGACCCGAATGGAGGGCGACCCGAGAAAGCGCAGTGCCTGGGCCTGCTCCATCTCGACGTTCAGCAGTCGAACCTCGGTCGCACAGGGAGCCTCGGCGGCTACGCGCTGCGCGAGTGCAAGAGCCGCGCCACCGTGCGGGCAACCCTCGAACGTCAAGACCTCCACGAGCACGAGATCGATCGTAGTCCAACCCTGTCACGCAGCTGTGCGCGCGGTACGCTCCACGCGTGGTCGAGCAGGAGTTCGAACTTCGCGAGGATGACCCGCTCGCCGTCGCTGCGATCTCGGCGCTCCACCACGGTGACGTTGGCGCAACGTCGCGGCTTCTTTCCGAGAACCCCGAGCTCGCGCGCGCGAGGATCGTGAGTCTGAGGCCGCGAGGCGGCTCGCGTACGTTGCTCCACCTCTTCGCCGACTGGCCTGGTCAGCGACCGCACGCACGAGAGATCGTCGAGCTGCTGCATGCTGCAGGGGCCGATCTCGACGCTACGTGCAACGGCCCGAACAGCGAGACCCCCTTGCACTGGGCGGCAAGCAGCGATGACGTCGAGCTGATCGACGCGCTGCTCGATGCTGGAGCAAACCTCGAGGCGCGAGGCGCGGTCATCGGCGGTGGCACGCCGATAGCGGACGCCACGGCCTTCGGCCAGTGGAACGCCGCCGAGCGGCTCATCGAGCGAGGCGCCTGTACCAATCTCTTCGAGTCTGCGGTGATGGGATTGCATGATCGGGTTCAGGCCGAGCTCGCAGCTGACCCGGCCCCGGTCGCGGAACAGATCACCCATGCGCTCTGGGGTGCGTGCCACGGCGTCCGCGAGGACACGGCCGAGATCCTGCTCGCCTTCGGAGCCGACATCAACTGGATCGGCTGGGACGACTTGACGCCGCTCGACTGCGCCGAGCGAACAGGCGCAGAGCAAGGTGTTGCGAGCACGCTGCCGGACTGGCTCCGCGAGCGCGGCGCGCGCTCCGCAAAGGAACTTACTGCCTGACGGCGCGTGAGCCACCGCCAGGCGCAGTGGCCGGCCAGCCGCTACGGCATCTGTTCCGAGACCTCAGAAAAAGGAGGCGAGGCTGAGGACGGCGGCGATGAAGCTCGCTCGCCAACCATGGGAGGTCTGACTCTCGCCCTTCTGACGCCTCGGTTCCGTTGGCAGCGCGACGGGTCCCCATACCTTGAACATCGTCAGCGCAGCCATGCGGGGTTGTCCAAACACGCGAGTGCGACTGCCGCCGAGACGGCCAACTTGTTCCGCAGCACAAGTTCCCCCCGATACGAGTTTTCGAGCCCATTATGCAGATTTCGCACGGTTCGTGCTTGAGGAACCGGCGGGATCGATGCGTTCTGAGCCTGTCGCGCCGCGTCGCGCTCATCGGGCTGCGCTCAGGTCAGGGTCGAGCAGACCGCTGACCGGGCGCCGGTCTAGCTCTTCTTGCCCCGTACGACGAGAGCCGAGACCGTCGCCGTCGCCTTGCCCGCCGTCAGCGTGAGGCGCCAACACCCTGGCGCTGGCACGTTGATGATGGAGGGAAACTGGCGTGGGTTCGAGCTCGTCGGCGACAGCTGTCGGGAGAACGAGCCCGAGCCATCGAGTCTACGTCCGCGCACAGCCAGTCCCAGCGTGATCCTGCGTCGCGACTCCCAGAGGATCTTCATGCTGATGCGGCCATCGGGGCTCTGTCCGGCGCTGTAGAGGCGAAGACCCGGAAGGTGCTTCCGCCTCCACGCGTTCAGGCGGTCGTAGTAGAAGAGGTGCCCTACAAGACCCGCCGAGGCGGGCGAGGCAGCGATCCACGGGAGCTGCGCGAGTCCCGCCGGCGCGCCCGGGTAGCGCGTGTAGTGCACGCGCGTCGAGGCGCAGCGCTTCAGCGAGGTCGCGCGCGCTTCATGGTTGCTTGCGATCGTGTTGCCGGGCGACGCGACGAGAAACAGCGACGAGAGTCCCGCCACGACGAGACACCGGCGCTTCCACGTATTTGGTTTCACGCTGCGATTACACCGCCTCGCGGTGAGAGGTTCAACCCGGTGGTGGGACTCAGATCGCGTGGGACGCCCGGTCGGACACCCAACGCAGCGGCAAACGAACAAGGCCTAGCCGCCTAGACGAGTGCCATTCCCGGCTGCGTCGTCTTCGTCAGTTCTTCCATGACCGCGTAGTCGTGGGAGGCGAGATCCAGGAGCGAGTCGTCGTTGAGCGCTTCTGCCCACAGCCCTCCGGCCAGGAAGTTCTCGTACGCCTCACGATCTTGCCAGAGGTAGAGGCCGCCGAAGCTGTCGGCACCGTCCCCTTGCAGCCATATCTTCGCGATAAGCCCCGGAACGGCGGCCATCATCTCAGCGAACTCCCTGTTGGCCGCGATGAACTCGGACTCGCTGATGTCGGCTATTCGATAGGTAACGACCTGAACGTGCATGGTCCGCCTCTACCTTCTGTGAGCCTACGGGTTCCTAGTGTCGCATAGATCTATCTCCCTTACACCAGGGCTCCCGCAGACCCCACGAGCGGCTCCGGATGGGGCAGCGCGAATGCCTTGGTTGAGCCGCCCGAGCGACTCAACCAAGGCATATCGCGCCTAGCATGCGTCCCCGACTAACGATGAAGGGAGCAGGCCGATGATCACCCTGAACGTGCTTTATCCGAACACAGACGGCGCGAAGTTCGACATGAACTACTACCTCACGTCGCACATCCCGATGTTGAAGCGCGAGTTCGGGAGCGCGCTGAAAGGTTGCATCGTGGAGCAGGGGCTCGGCGGCCGTGCTCCCGGCACGAAGGCAGAGTTCGCAGTGCTGTGCCATCTGCGCTTCGATTCCGTCGAGTCGTACCAGCAGGCGATCGGCCCAGTCGCCGAGCAGATCCGGAACGACGTGGCGAACTATGCGAGCGAAGCGCCGATCATCCAGCTCAGCGACGTGAAAGTCGTGTCCTGATCAGCTTTTGAGGGTTCGGCTGGCACCTGCCCGCGCTCTTCGAGGCGAGCGTGATCGTGGTCCTGGTCTCGTGATGCTCGCCGGGCCATGTGGCGCTTCGCGGCGACGGAGTGAGGCGCGCTAGGCCCCCCGCCCCTCTGATTGCGCCGCGCGCAGGCGCCTGATAGCAGCACAAATGGGCTCGGTTGAGCCACTTGCGAGGTTCAACCAAGCCATTCTGAAAGGGGGTGGGGGCGCCGCCCGGGCGAGACGGCGCCCCCGGCAGAGAGGCCAGTGGCAGGGGTGTCGGGGCCTCGACGAGGAGACTAGGGACAGCCCGTCGGGCCGGGGCAACGAACCGGGGACTCGTCGGTGATGATCTGGAGAACAACGCCGGGCGCGCCGGTTCGCCTGTCCTGACGCCGTCGCGCGGTCTATGCTGCCGAGACCGCGATTGTGACCTGTCCACGGGAGACGGGCGCGACCGAGGAGGAGCGTGACCGACAAAGAAGAGAAGATCGAGCTCGAGGGCGAGGTTACCGAGGCCCTGCCGAACACGATGTTCCGCGTCCGGCTCGACAACGACTACGAGGTTCTCACGCACATCTCCGGAAAGATGCGCCGCCACTACATCCGCATTCTCCCGGGCGATCGCGTCAAGGTGGAGCTCTCGCCGTACGACCTGAACCGCGGCCGCATCGTCTACCGGTACAAGTAGGCAGCGGATGCCAATGGGATTCGTCGGCCGCATGGCGGCACGCACCGCCATCGCCCGCGTCGCCGACGAGCTGGCCGAGCGACTCGCCGACCAGACCGAGGTGGCGATCGAGACTGCGGTGCGCCTACGCGCACGCTCGCTCGCGGCGGGTGTCGAGGTCGAGCGTCTGCTGTACCCGGATCTCGCGGACGACCTGTTCCTCGTTCACCTCGTGCGGCGACGGGCGAAGCTCTCCGGCCTGGTCGGAGCGATCACGGCGGTGCCGAGCACGTTCCCCGGGGCAGGGACCGCCGTCGCGCTCGGCTCCTCGCTCGCGGACTCGGCGGCGATGCTCTACAGCGAGGTTGCCCTGATCGTCGAGCTCTGTGCCGCGACCGGCCGTCCTGTCGACGACCCGGAGGTGCTCACCGTCGACGTGCTGGTCGTGCTCGCGAACAGCGCCGGCGTCGAGGTTTCTGCGGAGCTGCTCGCCGAAGCCAGGCGAGGAGCGCTGCAGCCGAGCGCGATTCCACATTCGACGCTTGCGGACCTCAACCGCGAGCTCGGCGCGCAGGTGGTCAAGCGCATCGCACGCCGCCGCGCCCGCCTGATCCTCGGCCGCGAGCTGCCGTTCGGGTTCGGCGTGGCCCTTGGCGGCGCAGCCAATTACCGGATCATGCAGGCGCTCGGTCGAACGGCGACCGCGCACCTGCTCTCGCTGAAGCCGTAGGTACGAAGACGGCACGGTTCGCGCGATCGGTGTGACGCGCGGCGGGCCTAGTCTGGCGAGGTGCCCCGCCCCCTCGTTCTCGGCCTCATTGCGGCAGCCGCGCTCGCGCTGACGTACCTGCTCGCCTGGCCGCTGCTGCGACCCTCCGGGTCCACGGGGCCGTTCTCGGCGCGCGTCATGCGCGCCGTCGACGGCGACACGCTGCTCGTGCGCCTCGCCTCGGGCGAGCGTGAGCGCGTACGGGTGATCGGAGTCGACACGCCCGAGGACGTCGCCCCCGGGAGGCCGGTGCAGTGCTGGTCGAGGCGCGCTGCCGCCTTCACGCAGCGCACGCTCGCAGGGCGCATGGTCAGGCTCGTCCCGGGTCGCGAGCGACACGACCGCTACGGGCGCCTGCTCGCGTACGTCCGACGTGCCGACGGTCTCGATCTCGAGGTCGCGCTCCTGAGCGGCGGATTCGCACGCACGCTTGCGATCGCCCCGAACGTCGACCGCGCCGTGCGCTACGCGACGCTCGAGATCGAGGCTCGGCGGGCGGGGCGAGGCCTGTGGGGCGCGTGTCCAGCGGCGGCCGAGTGGGCCGCGGGGAGGTAGCAGTCCGGGGGCGGCAGATAGGCTTCAGATGATGGCGCTGCTGGGGCACAGACGTGTGGCTGCCGCGTGCGCGGGCCTGACGATCGGGCTCGTCGCCGCAGCGCTCGCGCGCCGCGTCGGGGGCCGTCCGGGGCGGCCCGATGCCGAGCGCGAGGCGTTCATCGAGCTCCGGCGCGAGCGCATGCGCGCGGCGCGGGCCAGGCTCATGGCGACCAGGAACGGGAGCGCTGCATGAGCGTCGGCCTTCGGCGCACGGCCGGCGCGGCGGTGGTCGGCGGGCTCGTCTGGGGCTCGGTCGAGGCGCGCTGCCTGCGCTATCGCACCCGAGACATCCGGCTCGCAGGCCTGCCCGCGGAGCTCGAGGGAGTGACGATCCTGCACGTGTCCGACGTTCACGCGGGGCATGGCCCCGGGCTCGCGATGCTCGAGCGCGCGGCGGCCTGGAGTGAGGAGCTGCGTCCCGACCTCGTCGCGCTCACCGGCGACCTGGTGACCCGTGCGCGTGGGGTGCAGCGCCTCCAGAAGGCAGCAGCGGCGCTCGCGGCGACTGCCGGGGTGGGGGCGTTCGCGGTGCTCGGAAACCACGATCACGGCGACGCGACCGATCCGTTCGCGGACGGCACCGGCGTCGACGAGCTCGCGGGGTTCCAGCTCCTTCCGTCCATCGGCTGCAGCTTCGAGCTGCAGGGTCGCTCGGTGTCGATCGTCGGCGTCGATGCCGGTGGGTTCCCGCGGCGCAGGTATCTCGACGCCCTGACGCAGCTCAACCGGGAGGCCGACCTCCGCGTCCTGCTCTGCCACTTTCCGTCGGTGCTCGACCGCATCCCGCCCGGCGCGTTCCAGCTCGTCCTGGCCGGGCACCTGCATGCCGGGCAGATCTGCATGCCGACGCTCTCGGGCCGTGTCGGTCTCGCCCATCCGCGGGCGCGCTATCTCGACGGGCTGTACCAGCGCGAGGGAACGCTGATGCACATCTCGCCGGGGCTCGGCACCACGTTCGTGCCCCTGCGGATGTTCGCTCGGCCCGAGGCGACGCTGCTGGTCTTGCGGCCAGGCTGATCCGGCGCTGCGAGAACGCTCGACTATGGTGGCGAGCAGATGAGCGAGGTCAAACACCTGACAGGCGCCACGGATCTCCTCCGTCCCAGCGTTTGCCAGAGCTGCGTCTGGTGGCAGCAGCCAACCAGGACGCGAGAGATCGAACGGCCGCGCTGGATCGCCGAGTTCGAGGAGCGCTTCGGGTCCGTGGGGCAAGCTCTACATGGATGGCGAGCGCCACGTCGGCTCGCTGCAGTACGGCCCGGCAGTGGCCTTTCCCCGGGGCGCGTCGCTGCCCGCCGGACCGCCGTCGGACGATGCGGTCCTGGTGACCTGCTCGTACATCTCCGATCCGTCCAGCCCGTGGGCGCTGCAGAGCCTGTTCCTCGCCTGTCTCGGCGAGTCGAAGGACCGCGGGGCGGCAGCCGTCGAGGCGTTCGCCTACGCCTACGACCACCGCGGCGACTTCGAGTCGCGCTTCCTGCAGCACCGCACGATCTTCCCGCGCGACTTCCTCGGCGACCTCGGCTTCCGCACCCTGCGCGTCGACGGCCGGGTCGAGCTGATGCGCCTCGAGCTCGGCGGACTGCTCGAGGTGCCCTCCGAGGGCATCGTCGCCGAGCTCGTCCGTCGCGCGCGCGAGGCGCTCGTACGGCCCGAGCCAGCTCGACTTTGAGCTTCTAGCGGTGGACTATCGGGACGTCCTGGCGACGGTCGTGGGCGCGAGCGTCGCGGGCATCATCGCGTTCGCGATCCGGCTCGCCTTCCCGGTCAATGCGGCAGTGCTCGCGCTCGTCTACGCGGCCACGTACTCGCTGCTGTGGTCGATCGTCGGCGACCAGGCGCGCCTGCTCTTCCAGCACCGCCTGCCGCCGTCGACCCGGTTCGACGGCCACTGGCGACTCGTCACCGCGTCGGTCGCGCTGGCCGCCGCCGCCGGCGCAGGCCTGATCGTCGCGTTCGCGCTCTCACGCCCGTCCTTCGGCGGCGCCGCGACGACGCCGCCCGCCCGTCGCATCACGCAGACCGTGGCGCTGCGCCCGCGCGTCGTCGTGACCCACAAGATCGTCGTGCTGCCCGTCCAGACGCGGGTCGTGGCGTCGCCGGTCAAGACAGCGACCGGGACCACGGCGACGGCGACGAGCAACACGACCACGATCGTCTCCCGCACCGTCGTCGTCGAGCGGCCCGCCATCACGGTCACCGTCTCGTCGACCGCGGCTCGCACGGCCACCGTCACGCAGACGACGCCGACGGTCACGGGGCCGACGACGACGGCGGTCGTCACGACGACGCTACCCGCGACGACGACGCCTCAGCCCGGCACGGACAGCGTGCCTGCGACCACGCCGACGGTCACCGCCCCGACCGGTTGAGAGCTACCGGGGTGCGCCGACTCCCGTCAGCAGCTCGGCGATCTGCACGGTGTTCGTCGCCGCGCCCTTGCGGAGGTTGTCCGCCACGATCCACAGCGCGACTCCATGATCGTCGCCGAGGTCGTCCCGGATCCGCCCGACGAACACGCCGTCGCGGCCATCGACGTCGAGCGCGGTCGGAAACGCGTTGGCCGGCGGGTCGTCGACCACGGTCACGCCCGGCGCATCCGCGAGCAGCTCGCGCACGCGCGCCGCGCCGAGCGGCTCGCGTGTCGACACCCAGACCGCCTCGGAGTGGCAGTTCACGACGGGGACGCGTACGCAGGTGGCCGAGACGCGCAGGTCGGGGATGTCCATGATCTTGCGCGACTCGTTGACGAGCTTGAGCTCCTCGTCCGTGTACCCGTCATCGCCCTGAAGCGACCCTGCGAACGGAACAACGTTGAAGGCGATGGGGTGCGTGTACACCTCGGCCGTGCGAGCCTCGCCCGCGAGCGCGGTTGCGGCCTCGCGGCGCAGACCATCGATCGCCTTCTTCCCGGTGCCCGAGACCGACTGGTAGGTCGACACGATCACGTGCTCGAGCGTGCCCGCGTCGTGGATCGGCTTCAGCACCGGCACGAGCTGCATCGTCGAGCAGTTCGGGTTCGCGATCAGACCCTTGTGCCTGAAGGCCGCCTGCGGGTTGACCTCGGGCACGACGAGCGGCACCTCGGGATCCATGCGGAACGCCGAGGAGTTGTCGATCACGACGAGCCCTGCCGCGACCGCGTGGGGTGCGAAGGTACGCGACCGCGTCGCGCCGGCCGAGAAGATCGCGATGTCGCAGCCGTCGAACGAGTCCTCCGTCGCGAGCTGCACCTCGATGTCCTCGCCGCGGAAGCGACGCGTCTGCCCGGCCGAGCGCTCCGATGCGAGCAGCCGCAGCTCGTCGAGCGGGAACTCGCGCTCCTCGAGCACCCTGAGCAGCGTCTCGCCGACAGCTCCCGTTGCGCCGAGCACGGCCAGCCGGGTCATGCTTCCTCCTCGGGTGCGCGCTCGAGCTCGAACGCCGCGTGCACGGCGCGAACGGCCTCGGGGATCTGCGTCCTGGCGATCACGCACGAGAGCTTGATCGGCGACGTGGAGATCATGCGGAGGTTGATCTCGTGGTCGGCGAGCGTGCGGAACATCTTCGCCGCGACGCCGGGGTGCGAGCGCATGCCGGCTCCGATGATCGAGATCTTGCCGAGCGTCGCGTCCTCCTCGACCTCGATCCGGCCGAGCGACTGCTCGGCGTGCGCGATCGCGCGTCGCGTCGCGCCGACGTCGTCATGCGGCACCGAGAACGACAGCTCGGCGACGCCGTGCACGACGTTCTGGATGATCGTGTCGACGTTCACGTTCTCGGCGGCGACCGCGTCGAAGACCGCCGCGGCCGCGCCGGGACGGTCCGGGATGCCGGTGAGCGTGAAGATGACTTCGGTCTCGGAGTGCGTCACTCCCGAGATGATGGGCTTTTCCACGACGTCCTCCGCGGGCAGGATCCAGGTGCCCTCCTCGTTCGAGAAGGTCGAACGCGAGTGCACGCGAACCCCGTGGTTTCGGGCAAGCTCGACCGATCGCAGCATCAGCACCTTCGCCCCGGCAGCCGACAGCTCGAGCATCTCCTCGTAGGAGATGGCCGCGAGCTTCCGGGCCTCGGGGACGATGCGCGGGTCGGCGGTGTACACCCCGGGCACATCCGAGTAGATCTCACATGCGGCGCCGAGCGCTGCCGCCAGTGCGACGGCCGTCGCGTCGGTGCCGCCACGTCCGAGCGTCGTCACGTCCTTGCTCTCGGGCGAGACGCCCTGGAAGCCGGCGACGAGCACGATCTTGCCGGCGTCGAGCGCGGCGATCACGCGGTGCGCCTGGATGTCGACGATCTTCGCCTTGGTGTGCACCGAGTCGGTGAGGATCCCGGCCTGCGAGCCCGTCAGCGAGACGGCCTCGTGTCCCAGGTCGTGGATCGCCATCGCCACGACGGCGCCCGAGATGCGCTCGCCGGTCGAGAGCAGCATGTCGAGCTCGCGTGGATGCGGCGTGGGCGATACCTCGCGCGCGAGGGCGAGCAGCGTGTCCGTGGTCTTGCCCATCGCCGAGATCGTGCCGACGACGCGCAGGCCCCGCTCCTTGGCCTCGACGAGACGCCGTGCGACGGCCCGAACCTTGTCGGCATCGGCGACGGACGACCCGCCGAACTTCATCACGACGGTGTCGAAGGCGTGCTCCAGCTGCGGTGCCGCGGCCATGCCTACCATGGTAGCCGCGCCCCGCCCGCCGACCGGTCTGCTGCTAGTAGCCGAGCGCGTTCGTGTGGTACACGTCGTCGGCGTTCCAGAGCAGCCAGCCCTTGGCGCCGCCGCGCTCGGCCGCGGTGATCTGCTTCACCACGTCCGCGGTCGTGTAGGTCGGGGCGCCCAGGGTGAAGTCCTGGAGCCACGGGCGGATCTCCGTCTTCGACGACCCGAGCGCCGCGCGGAAGTCGCCCATCGTGAACGCGACGGTCGCGCCGGGTTCGGCGTTCGGATCGCTCAGGTTGTACTCGCCCGCGCCGTAGTGCGACGGGTACGCCATCGGCGAGATCGCGTCGAGCAGCGGCGCGATCTTCGGCACGTTCTGTCCGATGTCGAGGTCGCGGTTCGCCGCGAGGCCGAACACGTTCGCCGAGATGTTCACGCCGAGCGGCTTGACCTCGGCGTGCGCCTTCTTGAGGAAGCGGTAGATCGTCGTCGAGTAGGGCTCGGCCTTCTTGTGCGGCCACACGGCGTCGGCGGTGTTCCCGTCGGTCGGGAAGCGCACGTAGTCGTACTGGATCTCGTCGAAGCCCAGCTTCGCGGCGGCCTTGCTGAGCGAGATCAGGTAGTTCCACACGAACGGGTCGTACTCGTTCGTCCAGCCGAGGCCGGCCGCGTTCGTCCAGACACCGCCGGAGCTGGTGCGGATCGCGTGCTGCGGCAGTGCTGGTCGCGAGGATCGGATCCTCGAAGCAGACGATGCGCCCGATGACGTAGATCCCGGCCGCGTGCGCCTGCTTGATGAGCTGCCTGGCGTTGTAGTAGTTGCGCGTCGCGCCGATCTTGCGGGCCAGCGCCGGTGCCCCGGCGGTGAACCCGACCTCGCCCCGCTCGTCCTTGACGTCGATCTCGAGCGTGTTCAGGCCCTTGCTCGTGAGGTTGATGAACCGGCGCATCTCGTTCGGCTGGCTCGCGGTGCCGAGCGAGATGTGCAGCCCGCGCACGATCGGCGGCATGGCGATGTGGCCGGCGGCGACCTTCGTGCTCTTCGGCGGAACCGCGACGCTCGGTGCCAGGCTCGTCGGCTGATCGACCGAGACCCGCCGCTGGCCCCCGCCGCCGAACGACGTCCAGGCTCCGGCCGCTACGCAGACGACGACGGCGACTGACGCGAGCGCGGCAGCCCGCCGGCGGCGATGCGTTCGACGCATCCTCGACCGCTGCTGGCTGCGGCGTTCGTCACGGAGCGATTCGGTGCGTTGCTGGGCGCGCTGGCGCCTGCGCTCCATCGCGTCAAGATCGAAATCGTCGCTCCCGCTCACGTACCGATCGTCTCCCGCTTCCGAAAAAGTGCTCGATCGTACCAGGCTGCGCGAGGCTGCGCGGTTTATACCTGCAATCCGCCCACGTTACAGTTCGCGCCGTCCGGAAAGGGCCCGTCCGAGCGTGACCTCGTCGGCGTATTCGAGGTCGCCGCCGACAGGGAGCCCGCTCGCGAGGCGGGTTACTCGCACCATACCGCGCAAACGGTCGGCGATGTACGCGGCTGTCGCCTCGCCCGTCATCGTCGGATTGGTGGCGAGCACGATCTCCTGCAGCTCGCCGCGGCCGGCCTCGACGCGGGCGATCAGCTCGGCGATCCGGAGATCGTCGGGATCCACGCCGTCGATCGGCGACAGCGCGCCCCCGAGGACGTGGTACAGCCCCCGGTACTCGGCCGTCCGCTCGAGCGGCTCGATGTCGGCGGGCGCCTCGACGACGCAGATCAGGCTGCGGTCGCGACGCGCGTCCAGGCAGATCGTGCAGCGCTCGCCCTCCGCCAGGTTGAAGCAGTCGACGCAGAAGGTGATGCGCGCCTTGACCTCCTCGATCGCGTGCGCGAGCGCGAGCGCCTCGTCGGCGGGGACGCGCAGGAGGTGGAACGCGAGGCGCTGAGCCGTGCGCCGGCCGACGCCGGGCAGGCGTGCGAGCTGTACGACCAGATCCTCGACCGCGGGCGACAGCACCTACATACCCGGCAGCCCGAGGCCGCCGGTCAGGCCGCCGGCGACGCCGCCGAGCCGCGACTCCTGCAGCGCGCGCGCGGCCCGCAACGCGTCGGACACGGCCGCGACGATGAGATCCTCGAGCATCTCGACGTCCGCCGGGTCGACGACGTCGGGCGAGAGCTTGACCGACACGAGGTCGCCCGAGCCGGTGGCCGAGGCGGTGACGGCGCCGCCGCCCGCCGTGCCCTCGACGCGCTCGGCGGCCAGCGACTCCTGCGCCTTCGCCATCTCGACCTGCATCTGCTGGACCTGCTTCATGAGCTGGGATGGATCGAAGTTCACGGTGTCAATCCTGTTCCTCGTGGGCGTCGAACTCGCTGAGCAGGCGTGCGGCGAGCGCCTCGCCGCCTACCGGCGGCTCGGGCTCGGCCTCGGTTACGGGTTCGATTGCACTGCTTCCGTTCTCGCGCGGGCGCTGTGCTGCCGCGGCAAACGACGTCACGACGCGCACGCCGCACTCCTCGGCGACCGCCCGCGCGACGACCTCGCCGCGCTGCGAGGCCATGGCCAGCATCGGCCCACGGACGTGCACGACAAGCGATCCGTCGTTGAGCACCGCCGGCTCGCTCGGGTCGAGCGCCGCACGGGTGGCGGGGTCGAGCCGGTCGAGCACCGCGGGCCAGGCCTCGCGCAGCGCCTCGATGTCGCCGAGCTGTTCGAGCGGCGGCGGGGTGGGCGCCGCGGGCATGGGGGGCGGAGCCGGCACGGGGGCCGGTGCAGGGTCGCTCGCCGCCGGCTCGGCTCGCGGCTCTGGCTCGCTCGCGGGCGGAGGCGGAGGGGGAGTGGGATTGCCGCCCGACAGCCCCTGCTCGAGCCGCTCGATGCGGGCGAGCAGCAGGTCGCGACCGGCGCTCGCGGGCCGCGCCGCCTTGAGCAGTGCGAGCTCGAGCGACAGGCGGGGATCGGAGCCCTCGCGCAGCTCGCTCTGGGCGATCACGAGGAGGTCGATCGTGCGGATGGTCTCGCCGGGCGGGAGCGCGCGCGCCTGCCGGCGCAGGTCCTCGAGGCGGTCGGGCGGGGGCTCCGCGGACGCCGGAAGCTCGCCTGCGTGCTGGATCAGGAACAGCAGCCGCAACCGATCGAGCAGCGCGGGCACGAGGCCCGAGAGATCCTGCCCGCCGCTGGCGAGCTCATCGATCCGGCGAAGCACGCCGCCCGCATCGCCGTCGGCGATCAGGTCGACCACGTCGGACAGCGCCTGCTCGGGCACGAGCCCGAGCACCCGCGCGGCCTCGTCGGCCGTGATCTGGCCATGCGTCACGGTCGCGAGCTGGTCGAGCGTCCCGACGGCATCGCGGAAGGAGCCGCCGGCCGCTCGGGCGATCAGGTGCAGCGCGGCGTCGTCCGCCTCGATCTGCTCGGCGTCGGCGATCCGCCGGAGCACCGTCGCGAGCTCGCCGGGCCCGGGGCGCCGGAACGCGAAGCGCTGGCAGCGCGAGCGCACCGTCGGCAGCAGCTTGCCGGCGTCGGTCGTGCAGAGGATGAACACCACCTTGTCCGGCGGCTCCTCGAGCGTCTTCAGGAGCGCGTTCGACGCGTCGGCCGTCAGCGAGTGGGCCTCGTCGAGGATGTAGATCTTGCGACCGCCCTCGATCGGCGCGAGCGATGCGCGCTCGATCACGCTCTCGCGGATCGTGTCGATGCCGCGGTTCGACGCGGCGTCGAGCTCGATCACGTCGAGCGAGCGGGCCTCGTGGATCGCCATGCAGCGCTCGCAGGTGCCGTCCGGCTCGGGGGTCGGCCCGTGCTCGCAGTTCAGCGCCTTCGCGAGGATCTTGGCGAGCGAGGTCTTGCCGGTGCCGCGCGGGCCTGCGAACAGGTAGGCATGCGCGACTCGATCCTGCTCGACTGCGGCCTGCAGGGTGCGCACGACATGTTCCTGGCCCACGACGTCGGCGAACGTGCGTGGGCGGTGCTTGCGATAGAGCGACGCCATCGACACCGAGTCTAGTGGGAGCGACCGACCCGCCGGGCCCCCGAGCGGTGCCCCGACCGGCGACTCCTGCCAGGCCTGACCGCGTCGCTCGAGCCACGCCGCTGAGTGCTGCTTCCTTCCGGACCTGACACGGTTCGCGGGCACCCGACGCGCGGGACCTGACCGTCAACGCCTCCGGTCGCGGCCCGTCTCGGGAACGGCCCGGCAGGAACGGTCGGGTATCACCCTAGCAGGCGGCGATCGGCGATCCTACGTGTGTGGCGCGGCCGTTCCCCGACCTCGCGACGCTCGAGCGTGCGCTCGCCGGGCGCCCCCATCCGCCGGTCGAAGGGCCCGGCCGGCCCGCGGCGGTGATGCTCTGCCTCTGGCGGGGCGCGGTGCTGCTGCTGCGCCGCGCCCAGCATCCGCTCGACCCCTGGTCGGGTCACACGAGCCTTCCGGGCGGACGCCACGAGGACGGTGACGACGGGCTGCTCCGCACGGCGCTGCGCGAGACGCACGAGGAGGTCGGCCTCGACCTCGAGCGCGACGGCCGTGTCCTCGGCGCGCTCGGCGAGTACGCCGGTCGCGGCGCGGGGGTCGCGTCGATCCGGATCGCGGCGTTCGTCGCCTCGCTCGAGACGCATCCGGATCTGGTCCTGTCGGACGAGGTCGACGCGGCCTTCTGGGTGCCGCTCGCCGATCTCGACCCGACGGCGTCGACCGTGTCCGAGCTTCGCGGGTCGGTTCCCGCCTACCGGCCGGCGGTCGACGGCGGCGAGCTCGTGATCTGGGGGATCACGTTCGGCATCCTCGAGCTGCTGCGCGAGGTCACGCCTTGATGTCCGCCACGACGCCGTTGCTGGCTCGCACGAGGTCGGCAGGCGCGACGGGGAACACCGCGTGGGGCGTGCCGGCCGCGGCCCAGATGACGTCGTAGGCGAGCAGGTCCCGATCGACCCAGGTCGGCAGGGGGCCTGGGTGGCCGATCGGCGGCACGCCGCCGATCGCATAGCCGGTGGCGCTCCGCACCGCGTCGGCGTCGGCCCGCTCGATGCGACCTCCGGCGAGCGTGCCGAGCAGCCGGGTATCGAGCCGGTTCGATCCGGACACGAGCGCGAGCACCGGCGATCCGTCGCAGAGGAAGACGAGCGACTTGACGATCTGGCCCACGGACGTCCCCATCGCCGCAGCCGCCTCCTCGGCCGTGCGCGCGCTGTCGGGTGTCTGCACGATCTGGCTGTCGAGCCCGGCGTCGCGCAGTGCCGCCTCCACGCGCAGGATCGCTCCCTTCGGCTTCACCAGGCACCCTCGATCAGGGCCACGAGGTCGTCCTCGCCGATGCCCGGCGTGCGGGCGAGCTCGGGACGCGAGAGCATCGCGGGCACGCACGAGCGGTACTCGTCGAGCGAGCGTCCGAGCTCGCGCAGGTGCGTCGGGCCGGCGCGCAGCGCGACCGCGCTGACGCGCTCCTGCGAGTCTCCGCCGAGCGCGCGGTCGAGGGCGTCGATCGCTTCGGGCGCGCGCGAGCCCATCAGCGCGAAGGCGTGGGGGAGGACGATCGCGTTCGTCGCGGCGTGCGGCAGGCCGAGGCGCTGAACGAGCGTCTGGCAGACGACGTGGTGGACGCCGACGCCGCTCAGCCCGAACGCCAGCGCCGCCTCGACGGATCCGAGCGCGAGCGCGTCGCGGTCGGGCTCGTCGTCCTCGAGTCCTGCGGTCAGCAGACCCGCGCCGCGCTCGGCGATCGCGTCGGAGATCGGGTTGCCGTCGGTGAGCCAGCGCGCCTCGCACGCATGCGCAAGCGCGTTCATCGCGGAGGCCGCGAGCTCGGGCATCGGCTGGGACGCCATGATCGCCGGGTCGCAGATCACGAGCGACGGCCGCACGCGCTCCCCGGTCGCCCCGGGCAGTATCCGGTGGATCGGCGTCAGCTCGGCGCCGGACAGTGTCGTGGGGATCGCGGCAACCCCCTCGGGGCGTTCGGCGCGCTCGGCTGCGGCGATCGCCTTGGCGGCGTCGATCACGCGGCCACCACCGAGGGCGACGAGCGGCCTGCCGGCGACCGTCGGCCGCAGCGCGGCGGCGATGTCCGCGACGAGCCCGGGTGGCGCGATCGCGACGACGTCGGCGCGCTCGGCGAGGGAGGGGACGCTGGCACTCGCGCGCTCGGTGGTCACCAGCGCGTAGCCGGTGAACCCGCGCTCGGCGAGGATCGCCTCCGCCTCGTCCGCCGTCGCGCGGCCGAAGCGCACGAGGCGCTCGCCGTCGCGGAGCGTCCACTGTGGGCGCTGCGTCAAGAGGCTGTGGAGGGAATGCGGGCCAGGAGCCAGTCGCGCAGCTCGGCGATGAAGTCGGTGTCGATGGTGTGCGACATCGGCGACTCGCGGTACAGCACGTCGAGCCCCGCGGCAGTGAGGCGGTCGCGCGCGTCGCGCCCGAACTCGATGCCGATGACGGGATCGAGCGTGCCGTGCCCGATGGCGACCGGAAGACCCCGCCGACTCTCGAGGTCGAGCGAGAGTCCGGCGACCGTCGGGATGAACCCCGACAGGGCGATGATCCCGGCCGGCGTCGGGCGGCCGCTCCCGAGGCCGAGCGCGTACGACATGACCGCGCCCTGCGAGAACCCGCCGAGCACCGTGCGCTCGATCGGCACCCCGGTGCGCTCCGGAAGCGAGTCGAACCACGCCGAGAGCCGGTCGTACGTGTCGTGGAACGTGCCGCTGTCGGGAAACCCGATGCTCCGCACCACATACCAGTGCGCGCCCCCCGGCGGCAGCGACAGCGGACCGCGCGGTGTCACGCCGACCAGGCGGCGCTCCGGATCGAGGGCCTCGAGCAGCGGGAGCAGGTCGTGCTCGTCCGCGCCGCGCCCGTGCAGCAGCACGAGCGCACCCTCCGGCTCACCGGCGGCCGGACGGATGCGATGCACGAGTTCGCCGGCCATGCGAGAACGATAGCCCGGAGGGTCAGCCCGTCACGCAGCTGCGCGCGCGGCAGGCGGGGCGGGTCGCGCGAGCAGCGTCGCGACGCGCGCGCGCACGTCGTCGTCGTCGAACCCGCGGAATGTCAGCGACGTGCGTCGCCGCACGACGTCCTCCACCTCGACGGCCCACTCCTCGTGACGGGCCCACACGACCTGCGCGCCGATGTCCGGTCCGGACGGGTGCAGCGGCTCGAGCAGGTCGCGGTCGTCGAGCGCCATCGCCGCGATCGGCGGGGCCGAGGCGCCGTACAGGTGGGCGAGGTGGCGCGCGAGCTCGTCCGTGAGGCCGTACGACCGGCCACGGAGCAATGCGGTCATCACGTCGGGATCGGCCGCGTCGGCGAGCGGTGCGGGATGCTCATCGAGCGCGTGCAGGCCGAGCTCCGGGGCCAGTGCCCGGACCACCTCGATCGCGATCCGCCGGAACGTCGTGTACTTGCCGCCGGCCACCGAGAGCATGCCGGCCGGCCCGCGCGAGAGCACCATCTCGCGTCGCGTCGTGGCCGTGTCCCCGTGCTCGCCGAGCGGGAGCGCGCGGAGGCCGGCGAAGCGGAAGCGCACGCGCTGCGGATCGACGACGTCGCGTCGCAGCGCGCTGCCGGCCTCCTCCAGGATGCGCTCCTGATCGGCGTCGTTGGCGCTCACGGCCGCCGGGTCGCCCTCGTACGGCTCGTCGGTCGTGCCCAGCACGAGCATCCCGTTGTACGGCAACGCGAACGAGACGCGCACCCGGTCCAGCGGCACCGTGACCGCCGAAGGCCACTCGTCCTCGGAGTCCAGCACGAGGTGGGCTCCCTTGGAGAGCTGGATGCTCGTGCCCGCGCGCGGATCCTCGAGCTGGCGAAGGCTGTCGACCCAGGGGCCGGTTGCGTTCACGACGGCCCGGGTCCGCACGCGGATGTCCTCGCCGGCCGCGGTGCGCGCATGGACGGCAGCGACGTGGCCGTCGTGCACGTCGAGTCCGACGACCTCGCAGCGCGTCGCGATCGTCGCGCCACAGGCGGCAGCCGCCCGCGCGACGGCGACGACGAGGCGCGCGTCGTCGGTCTGGTGGTCGTGGTACACGCCTCCTGCGCGCAGCCCGTCCGGCCGCAGCGCGGGGGCCAGCGCCAGCGCGCGGGCGGGCGCGACCACCAGCGTGGGGCCGTCGCGGAACCCCGAGAGCGCGCCGTAGGCGACCATCCCCGCGCCGATCGCGACCGGGCCGTACGGGCCGTCGGCCCGCAGCGGCATGCAGAAGCGCAGCGGGCGCACGAGGTGGGGAGCGACGACGCGGGCCAGCGCACGGCGCTCGGCGTGCGCCTCGCGCACGAGCTTCACATCGCCCATGCGCAGGTACCTGAGGCCGCCGTGGATGAGCTTGGAGGACGCACTCGACGTCCACGCGGCGAGGTCGTCGCGTTCGAGCAGCGCGACGCGGAGTCCAGCCCGTGCGGCGATCCACGCCACCCCGCTGCCGATGATCCCGCCACCGACGACCACGACGTCGAACTGCTCGTCTCCAAGGGTCGTTGCGGTGGAGTCGTCGTCCACCCTTGTTGTGTATCACGCCCGCGATCCCCTTGTAATTTCGTCTTGCCTAAATAAGAATTACGGCATGCTCGGTGAAGCAGCCCAGGACTACCTCAAAGCGATCTGGAAGCTCGGACAGGACGGCCGTGCGACGACGTCGGCGATCGCCGACGAGCTCGGCGTAAGCCCGGCCTCCGCAACGGGGATGCTGAAGCGCCTCGCGAGCCTCGGCCTGGTGGAGCACGAGCGCTACCACGGGGCGTCGCTCACGATCGCGGGCGAACGCGTCGCGCTCGAGGTCGTCCGGCATCACCGGCTGCTCGAGCTCTACCTCATGGAGGCGCTCGGCCTCGGCTGGGACGAGGTGCACGCCGAGGCGGATCGCCTCGAGCACCACCTGTCCGAGGAGGTCGAGGCGCGCATCGACGCTGCGCTCGGGTTCCCGAAGCGCGATCCGCACGGCGATCCGATCCCGAGCGCCGAGCTCGAGCTCGTGACCGATCCCGCACGGACGCTCGGCGACCTGATGCGCGGCGACGAGGCGGTGATCCTCTGCGTGCCGGACTCGGATCCCGCGCTCCTGCGCTACCTCGCCGAGCTGGGGCTCTTTCCCGAGCGGCACGTGGTGATCGTCGAGCGGGCCCCCTTCGGCGGGCCGCTCACGGTCGAGGTCGAGGGCGCACGGCATGCGATCGCGGTCGAGCTCGCCGACCGGATCGCCGTCACCTCTTGACCGTGACGCCACCGCCCGTGACCGAGACGAAGCGCGACCGGCCGGGCAAGGCCACGGAGACGCACGAGCACGTCGTCGTCTCGGCCGCCGCGGCGCTGCCCGGCGAGGCTCGCGTGCTGGCTGCCGCCGAGCGGTCGCTGAGTGGCGAGCGAAAGGGCCTCCGCGGAGCCCTTCCCTTCCTGGGCCCCGCGTTCATCGCGGCGGTGGCGTACGTCGATCCGGGGAACTTCGCGACGAACGTCGCAGCCGGTGCCAAGTACGGCTACCTCCTGGTCTGGGTGATCGTCGCCGCGAACCTGATGGCGATGGTGATCCAGTCGATGAGCGCCAAGGTCGGCATCGCGACCGGAAAGAACCTGCCGGAGCTCTGCCGCATGCGCTTCAGCCGACGCACGACCTGGTTCCTGTGGTTGCAGGCCGAGGCGATCGCGATGGCCACCGATCTCGCCGAGTTCGTCGGCGCAGCCATCGGCCTGAACCTGCTCTTCGGCATCCCGCTCTTTCCGGCCGGGCTGATCACCGGCGTCGCCGCGTTCGTGATCCTGGCCCTGCAGTCACGCGGCTTCCGCGGTCTCGAGGCGGTGATCGCCGTGCTCGTCGGTGTGATCCTCGTGGGCTTCGCGTTCCAGGTCTTTCTGGCGGATCCGTCGGGCCCCGAGCTCGCGCGCGGGCTGATTCCCGGGTTCGACGGCTCCGAGTCGCTTGTGCTCGCGGCCGGCATCCTCGGCGCGACCGTGATGCCGCACGTGATCTACCTGCACTCGGCGCTGACCCAGAACCGCGTCGTCGGCGCGAGTCCGGCGGCACGGAAGCGGATCTTCCGCTTCGAGCTCGTCGATGTCGTGATCGCGATGTCGATCGCAGGCGCGATCAACATCAGCATGCTGGTGATGGCCGCCGGCATCTTCCACCAGCGAGGGCTGACGGGCGTCGAGGATCTCGACCAGGTCTTCCACGGGCTCGGGAACACGGTCGGCCGGCACGCCGACGTCGTGTTCGGCATCGCGCTCCTCGCCTCCGGCATCTCGTCGTCCTCGGTCGGAACGCTCGCGGGACAGGTCGTGATGCAGGGGTTCCTCGAGCGCAAGATCCCGCTCTTCCTGCGGCGCACGATCACGATGGTGCCGGCGCTCGTGGTCCTCGCGATCGGCCTGAACCCCTCGCGCACGCTCGTGCTGAGCCAGGTGATCCTGAGCTTCGGCATCCCGTTCGCCCTCATCCCCCTCCTGCTGTTCTGCCGCAACCGACAGCTGATGGGCACCCTCGTGAACCGCCGCTCGACGACGGCAGCGGCCGTGGTGATCGTCGGTGTGATCATCGCGCTCAACTGCTTCCTGCTCGAGCAGACGTTCGCGGGGCTCTTCGGCTGATCGCAGGCAGATAGCGGCATCTCACACCTACGAGGGATACGCGCAAACGCGCCGTGCCCGATCCTCAATAGGGTGCAGAGAGCGACGACCACCGGTGCGAACGATCCCTCCGAGCTGCGGGTCCAGGGCTTGCTGCACCTGATTCGCCAGACGCATGTCGAGCACGACGCGCGGATCGCCATGTCGAACGCGATCCACCAGGCGGAGGTGGTCGTGATCGGCCGCGGCGATCACGAGATCGGCAGCCGCGTCGCCCAGCGCCTCAGCCTCTGTGGTGGACGTCTCGCCGCGGTGATCGGCCCTGACACGCGCTTTGCGGTGCGCGCACCCCGCGCGACGAACGCCGACATCGACGCCGCGAGCGCGAAGGGCGTCGCGGTGATCGACGAGGGGGAGTTCGATCGCATGGTCGACGTCTACTCGGCGCACACCGGCAAGCAGCAGGTGCGCGCGGCGGCACGGCGCGCGGTCGACGCGAACCGGCTCGCCTCGTCCATCCGCTCGACCGCTCCGGTGCCTGCCGCGCCGGGCCCGGCGGGACGCCGCATGGCGACGTCCAGGGACGACGCGAAGCGACGCGCCGTACCCGCATCGACTGCGCCGATGTCGGAGGACGAGCAAGAGCTCGAGCGACACGCCCGCAACGTGCGGGGCCTCAACGCATCGACGCCGTTTCGCCATCAGCGCCAGCCGCTCGTGCAGCCGGGGTAGAGAACCGCCCCGTGCGATACTCCGCCGCGCGTGGAGTGGTGTCCGAGAGGCTGAAGGAGCGCGATTGGAAATCGCGTAGGCGGGGTTGACTCGTCTCGAGGGTTCGAATCCCTCCCACTCCGTTATGTCCGCTGATCGCAGATCGGTCGAGCGCCCGGGTGCCGCGACCGAGTTCGGAGTCCCGTTCACCGTGCTCGGTGCGACCCTTGCGGTGGGCGACCAGGCGCCCCCGTTCCAGCTGCAGTGGCTGCCGACGCCGGACGATGAGCCGCGCGAGGTCGACCTCAGCTCGTCGGCCGGGCGTGTGCGCCTCCTGCACGTGGTGCACTCGGTCGATACGCCTGTCTGCTTTCGTGGCCTGCATCGCTTCGAGCAGCTGCGCGCGACGCTGCCGGACAACGTCGACGTGTACACGGTGAGCATGGATCTGCCGTACGCCCAGGCCCGGCTGAACCGCGCCGAGGGCGTGCAGCACCGTGCGCTGTCGGCGCATCGCAGCGAGGATTTCGGCCGCGACTACGGCGTTCTGATCCGCGAGTGGCGGCTGCTCCAGCGCTCGGTGTTCGTGATCGATCGCAACGACCGCCTCGTTCACGTCGAGTACGTCGCGGACCAGCTGCAGGAACCGGATTACGAGGCGGCCGTGGCCGCTGCCCGTGCGGCGGCGGAACGCTAGGCTTCCAGGGCCCGGGCGTATAGCTCAGCGGGAGAGCGCCCGCCTCACACGCGGGAGGTCCTTGGTTCAATCCCAAGTACGCCCACTCGGGGAAAGACCTGCATAGCGCGGACTTTCTCAGGCCGTCGAGCCGCTTGCCGATGCGCGCTCGACACCGCTCGGGGAACGCCGGTGCGCATGTCCTGCTCGCGTGCCTTGTGCGCCACTCGTTCGCGAGCCTCTTGCTGCACGAGGGGCGCTCGGTGATCTACGTCGCCCGCCAACTCGGCCACGGCGCAGGGCTCACGATGAGCACGTACGGGCACGTGATCGACGAGCTTGAGGACGCGCCGACCCTTGACGACTGGCCCCTGCTGCTACTTCATCTGGCGCTGGTATCGGCTCCCTGGCCGGTCAGCGCTCAGGTCGTCGCTGAAGGCGGCCGCGCTCGTCGTGGCTCAGGTGCGGCGGTAGGGATCCATGAATACGTCGTCGATGCGGTATGTGCTGGTGGGATCTGCGGTGAACAGGAACTCCACATTGCTTCCGGCCATCGCGACGGGGAAGACGATCGGCGCGGTCGGTGCCTATGTCGTAGCTCCGGCGATCTTGCCTGCGCCCGAGATGCGTCGGATGAAGAAGCGCATCGCGGGCATCGTCGAGTCGACGCACACGTGCGGGCTTTTCGCGGTTCCGCCGCCGGGGATCTGGACGGCATGCGTGCTGGTTGCGCCCAGCAGATGAAGAATCAGCACACCTCGATCGATCGCACGGTTCGGCCGGGACGCCCTTCCCCTCGCCCTGCTGGCTCTCTCGATTCTTGGTCGCGGAGGCTGAACCTCGCGACCCTCCAAGCGCTCTGTCGAGTCGCTCGTCGCCGACGACCAACGCGTCGTGGTCAGGATCGACGCAGTAGGCCGCGCCAGAGCCGACATCGACGGTCGACCCGTCGGCATGCTCGAAGCGGATCCGGCCTGAGATCGCGTAGTCGAGATGCTCGCAGGCGCGTACGGCTCGTCGGGCGGGCGATCGGAATCATCCATGTGAACGACCTCTCCGGCACTCTACGGCTCGAGCGAGCGAGCATCCTCCGGACAGATAGTTGGACTGCGTCCGTCTGATCGTGGCGGGCGCCTCTTGGAAGACGCAGGGAGACCGTCTCTGGAAGGCGAGCAGTCGATGGCGAAGCGACACAAGGCACAGGGTCTGCGCGATTGGTTGCTCGCGTTGCTGTTGGCGGCGTTCTTCGTCGTCTTGGCGATGGTGGGGTCGAGTAGGCCGGCGGCGGTCGCAGCGACGACCGCGGTCTGTGGCTCCGACGTGCTCGGGATCGCGCAGGAGTTCAACGTGTTCGTCCAGCACGACTACTCCGTCAGCAACACGGACGTGAAGGGCCGCGCAGCGGCTGGCGGAAACGTGTCGATCAACAGCTACGCGGTCGGAGTCGACCTGCCACCGGATTCGGGCCGTGATGACCTGATCGCCGGTGGGAACCTGGCAGTCGGCGGTGGCGGCGCTCAGGCGCCGCACGGCAGCGTTACGCATAGCGGGGCGTTGACCGGGACGATCTCGACGCCGAGTGGAACACTGACGCAGGCGCCGCCGCCGTTCGACATCGCGGCGCAGTTCGGCCAGCTCGTGAGCCAGTCGAAGTCGATCGGAGCGCTCGCGCCGAACGGGACTGCTGGGGGGCCGTCGTACGCATTCGAGCTGGTCGGAACCGACGCCGTCACGAATGTGTTCACGATCGCTGCGTCCGTGCTCGAAGGGACGCAGGTGATCGAGATCAAGGTTCCTCCCGGTTCTTCGACGGTCGTCAACGTCACGGGGAGCGCGTACTCGACCGCTCGCTTCCCGACGGCGGCGATCAAGTTCTGGGATGGAAGCCAGTACGTGCAGCTGTCCGATCCGGCGCCACCGGTGCTGGAGGCGCTCCGCTCGAGCCTGCTCTGGAACTTCCCGGATGCGACATCGGTCCAGATCGGTCCGAACCTCGCCTGGGAGGGCACGGTGCTCGCGCCGCTCGCAGCGGTCACCTTCCCCGGCAGCACGCAGCTGAACGGCACGCTGATCGCCGGCGCGCTCGTGAACAGCTCGGGCTCGGCGAGAAACCACCCGTACACGGGATGCATCCAGGTGACGCCACCTCCCCCGGTGCTCCAGGCAGATGACGACCGGTACGCGATCCAGCAACCGGACGCATTGAACGTCGGCGCCCCTGGACTGCTCGCAAACGACACGATCCCTGCCGGGTCTAAGGCGATCGCCGA
The DNA here is from genome assembly GCA_963717155.1 of uncultured Actinomycetes bacterium. Classification (GTDB taxonomy): domain Bacteria; phylum Actinomycetota; class Thermoleophilia; order Gaiellales; family JALYLC01. Next base: position 2,637,095 of record OY970326.1, on the reverse strand, counting down.
GGTCGTCACCCGGCCTGCCCATGGAACGGTCTCGCTCGCGGCCGACGGCTCGTTCACCTACGTCCCCGCCACGGGCTTCGCTGGCAGCGACACGTTCACGTACCACGTGCGAGAGGGCTCGACCGTGTCGAACGCCGCCACCGTGACGATCGACGTCACGAAGGAGAAGACGAAGCTCGTCACGTTCGTTGCCCGCGTCTGCCCAACTTATCGGGATGTGATGGCGAACCTTGCGCGCAATGACATCCAGGAGAGTCTGAAGGACCTTGGGCCTGACTCGGTGTACGCACCCGGCCAGCCGATCGACCCGGACGTGGAGGCACAGCGCCAGCCGCGCTGCGAGCCGTTGCCGGGTTGGCAGCTGACGCTCGGTACCGGCATCGAGACGCGCGCCGTGTCGGGGCCGTGGGGGTCGCTCTCGATCGTGACGAACCCGTTCTCGAGTCCGATCGTGACGCAGGACGAGACGAATCTCCTCAACGATCAAGGTCAGCCGACCGGCCGGCAGATCGCGGGCGCGACGACGATCACGCTCAGCAAGGGGGAGGCTGACCTCGCGGCCAATTCCTCGTCGCTCTGGGTGCAGGGCGGGACTCCGACCGATCCGATCCTCGACAAGGCGTATCCCGGTCAGTACGGTTTCGCGGCGCTTCGCTGCGCCGTCGACGACCTGAATGGTGACAACGTCGAGTGGATCGCATACCCGGCGGGCGCATCTCACGTCTTCTGTTACGCGTATTACATCCAGCCGCCGCCGACGAGCGGCACGATCATCGTCCGCAAGGTCGTCTCGAGCCCGGCGAACGCGACCGAGACATTTCCGTTCGAGGGCAACATCACCTTCAATGCCGACCACCGCTTCGAGCTCCACGTCGCGAACGGTGCGCCGGCGTCAGCTGCGTTCTTCCGCGCAGCGACGGGCCCGGGTGACGCACCCTGGGGCTTCACCGAAGACGTCCCGCCCGGGTGGTCGCTGACCGGTATCGACTGCGTCTCAGGAAACGGGACGAGCGCGACGACCACCGACGTCGCCGCGGCGAAGACGACCGTGACCCTGGGTGCGGGCGACACGGTCACGTGCACCTACACCGACGCGCAGACACCGCGGCCGGGCGCGCTCGGCATCACCAAGACGACGTTCGGCGGCACAGGCACCTTCCCCTACACAGTGACCCCGTCCGCAGGTGGACGCGCGATCGACGCGACCGCGACGACGACGCAGCCGGGCGTCGAGGTTGCCGCCGACCCGGACTCGATCCGCCTCGCTCCCGGGAGGTACGCGATCGCCGAGAGCTTGCCCACGTCAAAGCGCGGCAGATGGAAGCTGACGAGTGTCGAGTGCAACGGCGAGAAGCTTCCCGCCGAGAGTCCCGTCACCGTCACGATCGCGTCGGACATGGGTCTCGCGTGCAAGTTCGAGAATCGGTTCGTATCGTTCGGTTCGATCGCGATCCTGAAGGAGACGTGGGGGAATGTCGGAGCGGCCGGCTTCGCCGTATATCCGGAGATGAAGCCGACCACGGTCTACTCCAAGACGGCGAAAACCGTGAAGGAAGGAGTTGCTGTGCTTGCTCGTGGCGATTCGACGCGGGTGTTGCCGTTGGGTTCCTACGAGATCCGCGAATTCGCGGTCGAGGGCACCAATCCAACCGGCTGGGCGCTCACCTCGATCATCTGCAACGGCAACCTCGTCGGATCGAGCCAGGGCGCGATCACCGTCACCCTGACCGCCGACCAGCCCAGCATGCACTGCCGGTTCACGAACACCTTCACGCCGGCGCCGAAACCGCCGAACCCGAACCCGAACCCGACACCGCCGAGCGAGATTGCCTCGACCGACCCCGACCCCGTGCCCGTCACCAACCTACGCGTGACGAAGACGGCGAACCGCAACCAGATCCCGGTTGGCGACACCGTCACGTACACGATCAAGGTGAAGAACCTCGGCAAGTCCGCCGCGCAGGACGTCGTGCTCACCGAGCAGACGCCGACCACGAACGCCAAGATCCTCTCTGCCACGCTCACTCAAGGGGTATGCCGGTTCGGGCACGCCCCGGGGGCGTGCTACCTCGGTACCATCGAGCCGGATCAGACGGTGACGATCGTCGCCAAGCTGGAGGCGACGAAGGTGGGGCCGCTGCCGAACAACGTCACCGTCAACCCAGGCACGCAGATCGTCGATCCACCGACTCGCCGCGTCAAGGGAACCGTCGTCGCACCGCCGCTGCATACGCCCCCTCCCCTGACAGGCTGAGGCCGTTCAGCGAACGACGACGACCGGCGTGCCGGCGTCGACGCGCGCAGCGATCCAGGTGATCGCACGCACACCGAAGCGGATGCAGCCGTGCGACGCGAACGTGCCTAGCGGGGCGTGCATGCCGACCGTTCCGTGCAGCCCGACCTCGCCGACACCTCCCGCGTACCCGCGCAGCACGTTGGAGTAGGCCGAGATCGGCAACGCCCACGGCCCCTCCGTCACCCCCGACGCGAGATGCAACTTTTCGACAACGAAGAAGGTACCGAGCGGCGTGGGCGTCGATCGGCTGCCCACGACCACTGGAAAAACGGCGCGCACACGACCGTTCTCGAAGACAAGCGCACGTCGCGCGCCTCGATGCACGACGATACGCCAGGACGTCTCGCCCACATCGCCGGCCCCGACCGGGATCCACCCTGTAGCCCCATTAGGACGCCCAGGCAGGCGAACCCGCAACCACAACCCGCCCTCCGACCCAGCGGCCGAGGCGATAACCGGCAACGCCATCGGGGAGCCCGTAAAGCGCGTGCGAGCGGCAACCGACGCTACCGTCCGCGCAGCAGGATCGGGTGCCGCGCGCACGACGACCCGCCCGTCGAGCAAGAGCAGCCGCTGAACCCCTCCCGGCTCCGGTGCGGCGCTGCCGGCCACCGCGGGCACGAACACGCACAGCGAAAGCAACGCAATCGACCGCATCACCCGCGACGAACCGGACACGGCCGCGAATGGTAATACAGCGACCCGGCGACCAGTAGGTGGACGCGTGCTCATCACATCGACCGTCGTGAGCTCTTCACTTAGCACGCGTGCTCGGCGGGCAGGTCGGCGCTCGAAACCGTCGAGTCTGGCCGGTCCTCTGGGAGAGACCGGTCAGGCTCGGACATCTCTTCGGCACGCATGGCCTTCCAGATGAGATACGAAGCAACCGGGGATGGGCCGGCCACGCGCCAGCACTTAGTCGGGCCCTGCATGAGACCACGCGTTGAACCGGCCGATGCCGACCAGCTCCGACGCGCTTTGCGAACGAGAAACCCGGCCGAGGTGTGGAGTGCGAGTGCCGATCGGGCGCGCGGGCCGAGTGACCTGAGCGAGCGAGCAGGCTTCTATTGGCGAATTGAACGGGCGTGGGACAGCAGAATCTCCGTTCCGCTAGACAGGTGACGCTCGCTCCGTGCGTTCTGTGGTGATGGTGCTCGGAAAGCACCTCGGGGATCGTGCGACCGTCGGCTCCGTATCAAGCGGTCGTGAGACCGACCGGGCCTTGTCGTCATCGAAGACCCCGACGGCGTCCACGAGGCGGACGATGGCGAGCAGGTTCGGTGGCGACCATCAAGCTACGAGCTCGCGGTCTTGGAATAACGTGCCGCGATCAGCTTTCTCACCAGCGTCTTGGGCAGGGGGCGGTCGACGGGAAAGTGCAGGGCGCTCTTGGTCATCGTGTAGCCCTCGAGTTCGCCTGCAAGCTCCGGCAGCACCGAGCCGCTGAATGGGAGGTAGCTCAGGTGATCTTTGAAGGCCGCGAAGCCGGCAACGATTCGGCCCTCGACGCGGAAGGCGGGAACCTTGTACGAGATAAACTGCTCGGCGTCAGGGACGATCTCGAGGATCGTGCCTCGCAGCGCCTCGAGCGTGCTGCGCTTGGGCTCCTCGATGCCGCGGAGGTACTCGTCAACGTCTTCGGCGGACAATCCTGACCTCGCTCGAGTCGTGGCTTCACCTGGCAGTCTTGCGCGCTTTGAGTTTGCGCCAGCCACCGGCGCGGTTGTTCGCGATGATCTGCCTCAGCATCGCGGTCAGGGCGGGCTCGTTGATCGAGTCGCCGCGGTAGAAAGAAATCATCCGGGCGGTCTTGTTCTCGTGGCCGGCGGTGATCATCCTCTCCGGATCCGGCACGATCCCGCCGTCATAGAGGAAGAGGTTGACGTGGTCCTTCGCTGCGAGCAGCGCGCACACGTTGCCCTCGAGCACGAAGTAGGGCAGCACGGTCCGCTTGATCGTCTCGATCGATTCCGGATCGGCGGCGTGGATCAGATCGCGTAACCGGCGGCAGATAGCTTGCTGCCACTCGGGGAGCGCGTCGATGTAGGCGTCGACGCGCGGGTCGGTTTGGTAGCTCGGACGTGACGCGATCATGTCACCTCGCGCAGACGTGACGAAGCGTGCGTTGCGTGTGTTCCCCGGCGACGGTCCTGGGCGACGTTATCCGACCAGACGAGGTGATCGAAGGAGTGCAGCCCGTAGTGGAGATCCTCACCGGCTGCGAGGCCCGGCCGCTCGGGCGACCTCGCGGCTCACATCCTTGTTCTCGGACACGAACGCCGTCGCGGAGAACGTCGCCCCTTGCGGGTCGCGGAGCACCGTCAGGCGGGAGTACGGTGCATCGAGCGGAGCGACGAGCACCGTGCCGCCGAGGTCGGCCGCCTTCGCTGCGATCGCATCCGCGTTGTCGGTCGAGAACGTGACGCCCCAGTGGGCGGGCGTATGTGTGTCGTCGCTAGCGATCGTGGTGATCGCTGCAACGACGTCCTCGAACCCCGCCGCGCCCAACTCGGCGGTCCGTTCGCGAACGCCGGGAGTGAGATCTTCGAGGTAGTTGCCGTACGCGCGCAGCGTCCAGAACTCGCCGCTGCCGAGATCGAGCGTCGTCCAGTCGAACACGGCGCTGTAGAAGCGTTTCGCCGCCTCCGGGTCGCGGGTGTTGAGGACGTTGAAGTTCAGCGAGCCGGGCTCGTTGACGACCTGGGCGCCCCGATACTGCCTCGCCTGCCAAACGGAGAACACGGCGCCTTCCGGGTCGGCGAGCAGCGCCATCCGACCGGCGTCCATCACGTCGAACGGCTCGTTCAGAATGCGGCCGCCCGCCTCGCGCGCCTTCGCCGCTGCTTCGTCGGCATCGTCGACCCAGATGTAGGTGTTCCAGACCGCGTGCGCAGGCGGTTCCTCAGGTTGCGATGACACCGCCGCCACGGTGGCCCCGTGGAGGCGGGCGATCAGGTAGGTGCCCGGCGACCCCGCCGGCATCGAGTCCTCGAACTCCCATCCGAATAGGCCCCCGTAGAACTCCGCAGCCGCGTCTGGTTTGGGCTGCGAAGTGTCGACCCAGCAGGGCACACCGGCGATATACCCGTCACGCCTAGGCAAGACAACTCCTTCCGCTCGCTCGGTCGTCTTTAGCTTAGGTAATGATCCTGCCGGGCAAAGCGTGTACGACGCCGCTGGCGGTGACGAGGGGGCCTGCTCTTGCTGGCCGAGGCGTGGCATGCCGGGATGATGACTGACGAGGTGATGAGACATGCCTTCACCCACGGCTTCCACCCCCAGCACAGGGAGCGGCTCGCCGCCTACTGGGCCGAGGCGCTCGGGGGACCGCCCACCTACTCCGAGCGCTACGGCGACGAGACAGCGGTCGTGCGCATCCACAGCGGCAACGGCCTGCACGAGGAAATCGATCAGCGCGCGATCGCTTGGTTTGACTAGGCGTTGGCAGACGTCAGCCTCACCCACGAGCCGCTGCGGCAGGTGCTGCACGACTACTTCGCCTGGGCCACCACCACAACCATGTTCGCCTACTACGACTCCGCCGACGATGTACCCGAAGGCTTCAGCATCCGGCGCTGGGCCTGGGGCGGCCTCCAGCACTGACCCGCCGAAGCCGCCAAACAGAGGAACCCCGTCTCCGCGGTCGGGCGTCGATCGCGGAGCACCTCGTGGCCGGTTCCTACTGCGGGAGGTCCGCCGCTTGTGGCGCGGGTGGTTAGAGGGGTCCGATCCTCGCCAATGTGGGGTTGGCGGCGGGGCGGTCCGGCGGCACGCAGACCATTCCCTCGCTGAACCCGGCCGAGCCGATCCCGAAGGCGGCGTTGAACCGGTCGAGGTTGACGAGCGTCAGCAGTGCGGTGATCTCGACGAGCTGCTGGTCGCTGAAGTGCTCCTTCATCCGGGCGAATAGCTCGTCGGTGACCTCGACCGGCGTCCGCATCACGGCGACGGTGTAGTCGAGCGCCAGCTTCTCGCGTTCGGTGAACAGGTCGCTCTGGCGGTAGCGCGGCAGCGCCAGCAGCTCCTCGTCGGAGAAGCCGCAGTTGCGGCAGATCTGCGAGCCGAGGTCGACGCAGAACTCGCAGCCGATCATCTGGGCGCCCTTCAGCTCGACCAGGTTCTTGAGCCGCTCGTCGACGGACCTTCCCCTTGCGCACCGCCTGGTTGAACTTGCCCATCCCGATCATCATCTTCGGCTGGTGGGCCCAGATCTCGATCGGCTCGATCCCGCTGCCGGTCTGCGGCGTCGCGGCCCGTCAGCTTCTTCATCATCCTCGGGCCGAACCGGTAGACGAGCCTGACCATCGGCCCGGCCTGGCTCTTCGGTACTCCTTGAATTCGTGCCATCGGGCACCTCCTGTCACGTAGGTTGGGGTTCGCGGGTCTATTCGGTATGACCCGCGAGACGCGGACGGTGTGACGGCGATGGACGAACTCGAGCTGGCCGACAGGTTCGACCGCCAGCGGCCGCAGCTGCGCGCGGTCGCCTACCGGATTCTCGGCTCGTTGAGCGAGGCCGACGACGCTGTGCAGGAGGCGTGGCTACGGCTGTCGCGGACCGACGCCGAGCAGATCGACAGCCTCGAGCGGTGGCTGACGACGGTCGTCGCCCGGATCTGCCTGAACATGCTCCGGTCGCGCCGGACCCGCGGCGAGCAGCCGCTCGACGGCTTCCTGCCGGAGCCGATCATCGACGACCCGGCGGTCGGGACCGATCCCGAGCACGAAGCGTTGCTCGCGGACTCGGTCGGGATCGCGCTGCAGGTCGTGCTGGACACGCTCAGTCCAGCCGAGCGGCTCGCGTTCGTGCTGCACGACATGTTCGCGGTACCGTTCGACGAGATCGCGGCGATGGTCGACCGCTCACCGGACGCGACCCGCCAGCTCGCCAGCCGCGCCCGCCGCCGCGTGCGCGAGGCGGCGCCGCCGCCGGACCCGGACCTGACCCGCCAGCGGGCGGTCGTCGACGCCTACTTCGCCGCCGCCCGGGAGGGCGACATGGACGCGCTGGTGGCGGTGCTCGACCCGGACGTCGTGCTCCGCGCCCACCGCCGCGACGGCGACCCGCTCGAGCTCCACGGCGCCGCGCGAGTCGCGCGCGGGGCGATGACGCGCCCGGCGTTTCGCGCCATACGTTCGTCCGGCGCTGGTCAACGGCGCCGCCGGCGTGGTCGCGTTCGACGGCGAGCGGCCGTTCGCGGTGCTGGCGTTCACGGTCAGTCGGCGACCACGCGCTGGCGATTGACGTGTTCAACGACCCCGAGTTGGTCGCCAAGCTCGACATCCGCGGAATCACCGCCTGAGCGGCACCACCGCCTGAGCGGCACGCCAAAGCGCCAGCCGAGAAGGATCACCGCGTGAGCCAGGTGCAGGAACTCGCCCGCCGCGCCCGCGGGGCCGCTCCGGCCCCGAACCGGACGCGGCTCAAATCCCGTGCGGAGGGTCCGTGTCGTAGAACCATGCCCACTGATTCTCGGGATTCGCTTCGGCTTCCTCGGCCCACCGAGCGTAGGTCGCTACGTGTATGCGGCAGACCGGAATTCTGCTGCCGTGGTAGTCAACCGACGCGTGCGCCATCCTTGGGCATACAGAGCGAATCGTTGGCCGTGTAGTGCAGCCGCCCGAAGGCGAGTTTCGCGACTGGGATGCGATCCGCGCCTGGGCGGGGACAATCGCGAGGGATCCGATGCAGGCGAGGTAGCCACCGGACGATCACGCAAGCTAGTTCGTAGATGTCGTGGTCGTCTTGGTCGTGGCCGTCGTCGTCGTTCCCGCGGTCCCGGCTGTCGTGGTCCCGGTCGTCGCCGTGGTGGTTCCCGTAGTGCTTGACGAGGGCGTCGTGGTTGACGGCTGGAGCGTCCCGTCCGCGACTGCCTTGTTGAACGCGTCCACCGTCTCCGCGCCGACCCGGCCGCCGCGGTGACCCCGAGTTCGGTCTGGAGCTTCTCGACAGCGGCTCTCGTTCCGGGCCCAGGCGCCCACCGGCTCCACCCGACCAAGCTACAGGCCGAGACCGACTCGGCACGCCCGGACCTCGGCGAGATCGTGGCCTGGGACCTGCTGATCGAGCCCACCGGCGGGTGCGCGACGACGACATCCGTGCGTTGCAGCGCCAGCTCGATGCGGAGCGCGCCGCGCAGCTGGCGGCCGAGGAGAATCTGCGCGAGGAGCAGGAGGCGCGAGCTAGCGACCAGCGGGAGATCGACCGCGCGCGCCGACGCCAGCTCGTCACGCGGATCGACATCGCCGCCTTCGTCGTACTGACCCTGCTCCGGACGGTCCTGTGGCACTACGGGCTCGGGGATGCGCTCGGTGCCGATGCGCGTCGGCGCGGCTGGCTCGTCGGCTTCTTCATCTGCCTCGTGCTCGGCGTGTTCATCACGGCACCGGCGTCTGAGATGATCGGTCAGTCGATCGCGTCGAGGCTGGAGCGCCGGGCTCGGGCACGCGGGCGCGACCGCGAGGCCGACCGGCTGGGCGGCTGGGCGGCTGGGAGACCTGAGCGCACACCCGCCTGAGCCGGAGTGGCGCGTGGAGTGCGTGCGAGCTACCCGGACTTTCCCTCACCTGTCCGGACCGCACGAGCCCGCAGAACGGATCTGAGCGTGTCGGCGGGGAACATCCGGGGAACATCTCCCAGGTGATGGACGGGAACGTGCGGGTACGCCGACCGGCTCGAATCGGCCTGGCGACTGCGATCTCGTGCCCTCCGATGCCCCCCAGTTCCCCGCGCGTCGCAGTTTCGGACGCCTCACACGCGGGAGGTCCTTGGTTCAATCCCAAGTACGCCCATCTCGGAAAGGCCCTGCACCTCGGGGCCTTTCTGCTATCTCGGGGCGGCCTTCTTCCCGTCAGGGTTGCACCGGGGACACGGTGCCCAGCGGGCCTCTCGGCCGCGGTTCCGCGGGCCTTCGATGAACCCTCGGAGCGTGTACACGAATGCTCCCGTCACGCCCTTCGGGCCTTCCTGCCAGCCTCGCCCGCCGCAGTCGCACTCCTTCTCGTGAGACATGCTCTTGAGTCTAGGATGAGGGCGGGGCAGCGCAGGTGCCCCGTTTGACCTCCCTCGCTCCGGGGTACAACGACGTTCGATGGTCCGCGCCCTCACCACGCTGGTCGGTCTCACGGCCGCGGCCGCGATCCTCTACTTCGTCACGGACGTGGGGGACAACGGCGGCAGCTTCTGGACCCGCGCGCTCATGTGGGCAGCGGCCGGGCTCGTGCTCGGGATCTTCTACCAGGCCGGCGGTCGCCGCTCCCCGGGTTTCCGGGCGAACACGCCGATGCTCGTACTGGCCTTCCTCCCGTGGACGCTGCTCTCTGCGGCCCTCGTCGCGGTCGCCGCGGACAATCCCTCGTGGATGTCCGACCGCGTACGCGATTTCCTTCCCGACTCGTGGATCGCTCGCTGGGAGATCTCGCTGCCGGCGTTCGCGTTCGTGTCGGGCATGCTCCTGGCGTTCTCGCTGATCGAGCCGCGCGTGGGCCAGGCAGCTCCCGGTCCTACCGACGCGGCGAGTGCAGAGATCAGCCAGTGGACGCCTCCCGAGCCACGCCCGCACGTGGACGAACCTCCCGCCGTCGTCGAGGGGCCACGGACGGCCGTGATCGACCCGCCTCCCGCCGTCGTCGAGGAGCCGCGAACGGCCGTGATCGAACCACCCCCCGCCGCGGTCGAGGAGTCCCCGACGGCTGTGGACGAGGGCGCTGTCCCGGTGCGTCGTGCAGAGGGCGCAAGCGCTGCCGGCTATCCTCCGGCCGAGCCGCGACGAGAGGTTGAGCCCGATGCCTGACGACGACGACCCCGTGGTCCTGCCGCCGGACGAGACGGAGATTCAGCCTCCGCGCCGCGTGCCGCCGCCCCCGATCGACCCCGACGCGGACATACACGTCGTCCACGAGGAAGAGCGCGTCCGCGTGCTTCCGGATGGCACCGTCGAACGCGAGAGCGATCGCATCGAGGAGCAGCCACCCTCGCGCTTTCGCGAGCTCCTGCCATGGATCGCGGTCGCCGTGGTCGGCCTGCTCATCATCGCCGGTCTCGGCATCTGGTACTTCACGCGCTCGTCGAGCAAGACCGTCCCGGCCGTCGTCGGCATGACCAGCGACGCTGCGGTGACGACTCTGCAGCAGGACGGCTTCAAGGTGCAGATCACCCAGCAGTCCAACGCCAAGCCGTCGGGAATCGTCTTCGGCCAGAATCCCGGCTCCGGCACCAAGGCGGACGACGGCTCGACCGTGAAGCTGCTCGTCTCCAAGGGACCGAGCCAGGCGACGGTGCCAAACGCGGTCGGCCTCCCGCAGGCCGAGGCCCGCGATCGACTCGTCAGCGCCGGCTTCAAGGTCACCTCTGCTCAGGTGTTCTCCGACGAGCAGACCGGGAACGTCGTCGCCCAGTCGCCTGCGGCGGGCGCTCGCGTCGCGCCCAACTCGACCGTGCGGATCAACGTCTCGAAGGGCACGGGCACCGTGGCCGTCCCGAGCGTCGTCGGCACCACCGTCGACCAGGCGCAGTCCCAGTTGACCGCGAAGGGATTCAAGTCGGCGGTCACCCACGTCCAGTCCGACTCGCCCGCAGACACCGTCGTGGCCCAGAACCCGTCGAGCGGCCAGGCGCCGAAGGGATCGACGGTGCAGCTGAGCGTCTCGAACGGCCAGCCGACCACGACGACGACGACCAGCTCGACGACCACCGTGACGACGCCCACGACGACCACCACGGCGACCGATACGACGACGACGGGTTAGTAGGTCACCCGGTCAGTCGCCGGCGACGTGCGCGTGCATGACCTCGAGCTCCCGCGTTGGAGAGATCTCGAGGAAGTCCGTGTCCTCGAGCGCCTCGGGTGCGTGGCCCGGCGGCCAGTAGAACGCCTGACCCTCTCGGTAGACGTCTGATCCCTCGGCGGTCCAGACGCGCAGCGCGCCCTTGATCACGTACCCCCAGTGGGGGCACTGGCACAGATCGTCCGGCAGCCCCTTGAACAGTGGCCGCGCGTCGTGCCCTTTTGCGAGCCGCACGAGCGCCATGGTGTGGTCGCCGGCCTCGGCCGCCCGAATGTCGACGCCGTCGGCCGCGAAGACCAGAGGAAGCTCGTCGAGCTCGATTCCACCGCCCATACGAGCGCGACTCTACATCCGGAGCCGCTTCGCGATCTCCCAGTCGTGGCCGAAGGGATCGGTGACGCGCCCGATCCTCCACCCGTGACCCTCGTACATGTCGGCGACGACGATCGCGCCGGCGCCGACCGCGCGCGCGAACACCGCGTCCGGGTCTTCGACGCTCAGGATCATCCGCGCCGACGCTCCGCCGAGGGTGTCCGGGCTGGTCGCCGGCTCGTCCGAGACCCAGAACTGCGCCTCGCCGATCGCGAGCTGCGCGACGATCTCTCCGGACTCGTTCTCGACGCGATGGAGCTCCGTCGCGCCGAATGCCGCTCGGTAGAACTCGACCGCCCGCGCGCCATGCTGCACCGAGAGCCAGGGGGCGATGCCGGTCGTCATCCGGTGCATTAGATCAGCTGGCCGGAGCCGGGCGGTGCGACGCGACGCCCGCGATGACGAGGGCGACCCCCGCGACCTCGGGCCACGACGGAATCTGTGTCAGCACGACGATGCCGATCACGGTCGCCGTCGCCGGCAGCAGCGCCACCAGCAGCGCGTAGGTGGCACGCGCGATGCGCGCGAGGGCCAGCTGGTCGCACACGTACGGGATCACGGACGACGTGATTCCCACGCCGAGGCCGGCGGCGATCGCGATGGGATCGCCGAAGGACCGCGCGGCTGCGAGCCCGCCGATCGGCGTGACGACGATCGCCGCGACCAGCATGGCGGTCGCGAGCCCGTCGATGCCGCCCATCGTGTCCCGCTTCGCGACGCGGTCGCCGAGCACGATGTAGAGCGCAAACAGCACGGCGTTTGCGAACGCGAACAGGAATCCCGCGTCTCGCCTGTGAGCCGCACGTCGGTCAGGAGGTAGACACCTGTCACGGCAAGTGCCAGTGCGGCGAGGTTGCGCGGCCTGCGCGCGCCCAGCGCGGCGACGAGGATCACGGGCAGGAACTCGATCGCTGCGACGGTTCCGAGGGGCAGGTGTGCGATCGCCTCGTAGAAGCAGACGTTCATGATCGCCAACACGACGCCCCAGCCTGCGAGCAGCCACCTTCCCGATGGCTCGAGCCCGCGCAGTCCGCGCCACGGCTGCCGCCAGCAGGCGAAGATCAACGCGGCGCTCGCGATGCGCAGCCACGCCACGCCCACGACGTCGACCCGCGCGAACAACAGCACCGCGAAGGCCGGTCCGAGGTAGTGGAAGATCGCGCTGCCGATGAAGTACGTCTGCGCTGGAATCGCAATCGGCGTGCGTGTGGCGCTCACGACTCCATGATCACCGGAGCGCTACGATCTGAATATGGATGATCGACGGAATCGCGGACGAGATGGCTCAGGAACGAAGGCTGCAAGCCGGCATCACCTATGAAGCCGCGGAGCTTGACCCGATCGACCGTCGACTGCTCGCAGAGCTGGATGCCGATGCCCGGCTGAGCACGGCCGAGCTCGCGCGCCGGGTCTCGCTCTCGCCGCCCGCGGTCGCCGATCGCGTGCGGCGGCTCGAGCGCACCGGGGTGATCGCGGGCTACCGCGCCGAGATCGAACCGCGCGCGCTCGGCTACGCGATCGCGGCAATCGTGCGTGTCCGGCCGACGCCCCGCCAGCTGCACCGGATTCCCGAGCTGGCGCGAGCCACCCCCGAGGTCGTCGAGTGCTACCGCATCACGGGCGACGACTGCTTCCTGATGAAGCTGCACCTGCGCTCGATCGACGACCTCGAGCCCGTGCTCGACCGCTTCGTGATGTACGGGCAGACGACCACGTCGATCATCCAGTCGACACCGGTCTCGCGTCGCGCGCTGCCGTTCGACGAGTAGCTAGGCTCGTGTGGTGACCGCGTTCATCTGCGAGACGTGCGGCACGCAGTTCCGGGACAGCGAGACCCCGCCGGCCGGCTGTCCGATCTGCCTGGACGAGCGCCAGTACGTCGGCCACGGCGGCCAGACCTGGACGACGCCCGAGTTGCTCCGCGGCACCCACCGGACGCGCGTCGCGGAGGCGGAGCCGGGTCTCGTCGGCATCGGCATGGAGCCGCGCTTCGCGATCGGGCAGCGCGCGCTGCTCGTCGGCGGCCTCCTGTGGGACTGCATCCCGCTCGTCGACGATGACGCCGCCCGCGCGGTCGAGGCAGCCGGCGGCGTCCACACGATCGCGATCTCCCACCCGCACTACTACGGGTCGATGGTCGAGTGGGCCGAGCGCTTCGACGCGCGTGTCCTGCTGCACGAGGCCGATCGCGCGCACATCATGCGGCCGAGCGATCGCATCGAGCTGTGGTCCGGCGAGCGCTACCCGGTCGACGACGACCTGGAGCTGATCCGGCTCGGCGGCCACTTCGCCGGCGGCACGGTCTGCCTGTGGCGCCGCGGCGCCGGGGGCCGCGGCGTCCTGCTCTCCGGCGACATCGTGCAGGTGGTCGCCGACCGCGACTGGGTGAGCTTCCTGTACAGCTATCCGAACCTCATCCCGTTGCCGGCGAGCGAGGTGACGCGCATTCGCGGTGTGCTCGAGACGCTCGCGTTCGACCGGATCTACGGCGCGTGGTGGGATACCGTCGTGTCGCCCGACGCGAAAGCGAAGGCGCTGCGGTCGGCGGATCGGTACGTGAACGCACTCGCAGGCAGATTGCCACCGGAGAGCGGTGAGGCCGCAGAAATATCCTCCGGATATCTGCCGTAAGTGCCACGTGAAGCTTTCTACGTTTGAGCTTCCGTAGAAATAGGGTACATGCGTGCTCCGCGGGGACCGATGGGGGTGCGCCGCGAAGAGCCCGAGGAGGCCCCGTGCAAGTTGCTGGCGTGTATGGGAGAGAGCTCTAGTGGCGTCGGTCACGTTCGAGCACGTGGCCAAGGTGTACGACCCGGGTGTTCGGGCCGTCAACGATCTGAATCTCGACATCGCCGACGGCGAGTTCATGGTGCTCGTCGGCCCGTCCGGCTGTGGCAAGACCACCGCGCTTCGCATGCTGGCCGGGCTCGAGACGATCTCGGAGGGCGCGGTCAGGATCGGCGACCGCGTCGTCAACTACGTGCCCTCGCGCGACCGCGACATCGCGATGGTCTTCCAGAGCTACGCGCTCTACCCGCACCTCAGCGTCTACGAGAACATCGCGTTCGGGCTGCGCGTCAAGAAGGTGCCGAAGTCCGAGATCGACCAGCGCGTGAAGCAGGCGGCCGCCACGCTCGGGCTCGAACCGCTGCTGAGCCGCAAGCCGCGCGCGCTCTCGGGCGGTCAGCGACAGCGCGTCGCGATGGGCCGAGCGATCGTCAGGCATCCACAGGCCTTCCTGATGGACGAGCCGCTGTCCAACCTCGACGCCAAGCTCCGCGTGCAGACGCGCGCCGAGATCGCGCGGCTGCAGCGCGACCTGAACGTCACGACGATCTACGTCACGCACGACCAGGTCGAGGCGATGACGATGGGCAACCGCGTCGCCGTGATGCGCAGCGGTGAGCTGCAGCAGGTCGCAGCGACCCAGGAACTGTACGACCGCCCCGTCAACCTGTTCGTCGCCGGGTTCATGGGGAGCCCGTCGATGAACCTCGTCGAGGCGATCATTCACAAGGACGGGGACAAGCTCACGGCGACCGTCGGGGTCGACAGGCTCACGATCCACGAGGAAGCGCTCGCCTCGCATCCGGATATCCGGAACTACGACGGTCGCAAGGTGATCATGGGCATCCGTCCCGAGAGCCTCGAGGACGCTGCGATCGCGACCGACACGCCCTCCGACCGGCGGATCCACGGCAAGGTCGTGCTGACCGAGGCGCTCGGCTCCGAGATCCTCGCCCACATCGGGATCGAGGGCCACGCGGCCACCACTCCGGAGACGGAGGAGCTGAAGGCCGACACCGGTGAGGATCGCGAGGTGACGGTGGTCGAGCAGGACGCGACGATCATCGTCTGTCGTTTCAATCCGCGTTCACGCGCGAAGGACGGCGACAACGTCGAGGTCGCTGTCGACACGCGCTCGCTCCATTTCTTCGACGAAAGCACGGGTCTCGGCATCTACAACGGGCAATAGCAGTACGAAAGGAGTCCGATGCGTCGAAGTGCACTCATCCTGACAGTCGCGGCGGCAGGCGTTGCCGTTACCGCCGCGGTGGCCGGAACGGCCAGTTCGGCACCGTCCAAGCACTATGCGGTGAGCGGCAACATCTCGATGGTCGGTGTCTGGTCGGGCGCCGAGGCGAAGAACTTCAACATGGTCCTCTCGGCGTTCGAGAAGCTCAATCCGGGCGTCCATGTCAAGTACACGTCGGCCGGTGACAACACGCCGACCGTGCTGTCGACGGCCGTCCAGGGTGGCAATCCGCCGGATCTCGCGGCGATCTCGCAGCCCGGGGTGGTCAAGGACTTCGCCTCGCGCGGCGCCCTCAAGCCGATCGGTTTCGCGAGGGCCACGATCGCGAGGTACTACGCACCTTCGTGGATCACGCTTGGCACCGTCAACAAGAAGCTGTACGGGATGGTCTTCAAGGGAGCCAACAAGTCGACCATCTGGTACAACGTCAGCGCGTTCAAGAACGCGGGCATCACACCGCCCAAGACGTGGACGGCGCTGCTCAAGGACGCCAACACGCTGAAGGCGTCGGGCGTGCCGCCGTTCGCGATCGCCGGTGGCGACGGCTGGCCGTTGACCGACATCCAGGAGAACATCTATCTCCGCCAGGCTGGCCCGATCAAGTACGACCTGCTCGCCGCGCACAAGATCAAGTGGACCAATCCCTCGGTGATCGCATCGCTGAAGACGATGGCGCAGGTCTTCGCGTCGGACGACATGTACGGTGGGACGTCCGGTGCCCTGACGACCGACTTCCCGACATCGGTGAATGACGTCTTCGTGAACCCGCCCAAGGCGGCGATGACGATGGAGGGCGACTTCGTCCCGGGCGTGGCGACGACGAAGCTGAAGCCGATCACGGGCTTCAACCAGTTCCCGTTCCCATCCGTCGCCGGCTCGCCCCCGTCGGTGGTCGGCGGTGGCGACACCGTCGTGATGTTCAAGGACAGCCCGGCGGCTCGTGCCCTGATCTCGTACCTCGCGACGCCCGCTGCGGCCACGATCTGGGCGAAGGCGGGCGGATTCTCGTCGCCGAACAAGGGCGTCAAGGGCTCCGCGTATACCGACCCGCTGAACCGCGCGACCGCCCTGGCGCTCGCGAACGCGAAGATCTTCCGCTTCGATCTCTCCGACCTGTCGCCCGGCGCGTTCGGTGGCACGGCCGGCTCGGGAGAGTGGAAGATCCTCGCTGATTTCCTCAAGAACCCCAAGAACGTCCAGGGCACGGCGTCCGCGCTCGAGAAGGCCGCCGCAGCCGCCTACAAGTAGTTGAGTGCAGTAGACGTATCCCCGCAGCCCCCGGTTCCGCCGGGGGCTGCGCTGGGCCCTGACGACCAGGGCCGGTTGGGCCGGTATCTCGTCGTGGCGGCGTTCCTCGGTCCCGCGCTCGTGATCCTGGCCATCTGGATCGTCTACCCCGTCCTCGCCACGATCGAGCGGAGCTTCTTCGATCGCTCCGGCGATCACTTCATCTGGTTCGACAACTACCACGCGCTGTTCACGACGCCGTCGATCCGCAAGGCGATCGAGAACAACGCGATCTGGGTTGCCGTGGTGCCCGCCACCGTGACCGCGATCGGACTCGTGTTCGCGGTGCTCACCGAGCGCATCGCCTGGTCGGTTGCGTTCAAGACGGCCGTGTTCATGCCGATGGCCGTGTCGCTGTTCGCGGCAGGCGTGATCTGGCATGTCATGTACCAGCAGGATCCGTCGCAGGGCGCGGTCAACGCGGCGATCGGCGCCGTGCACGACGCGATCTGGCCGCCGGGGGCACTGTCGGACGCGCTCCCCTCGGGCCCCAACGTCACGGGGACCGCATCGACGGGCATCGTCCTGAAGTCGCCCCTTCGACCGGGCGAGACGGCGTTGCTGGCGTTGACGGGCATCCCTCCGACGCAGATCCCGAGGGGCGCCAGGCAGGCAGTCGTTCCCGCGAAGAAGCCGGGCGCGATCACCGGCACGGTCTGGCGCGACTTCAAGCCCGGCGGTGGCGTGCAGGGCAAGGTCGAGAAGCAGGAGCTCGGGCTGCCGGGCGTCACGGTCGAGCTGAAGTCGACATCCGGCTCCACGGTCGGGTCGACCACGTCGGCCGCGAACGGCACGTTCGCGTTCACGGGGCTCTCCCCGGGAACCTACAAGGCGTCGATCGGCGCGGATACGTTCCGCAAGCCGTTCGAGGGCATCAGCTGGCTCGGGCAAGACCTGATCACGCCTTCGATCATGATCGCGTACATCTGGGTGTGGGCCGGCTTCTCCATGGTCGTGATCGGCGCGGGCCTTGCCTCGATCTCGCGGGAGGTGCTCGAGGCATCGCGCACGGACGGCGCGACCGAGTGGCAGGTGTTCCGCCGCGTCACGGTGCCGATGCTCGCGCCGGTCCTGAGCGTCGTGTTCATCACGATGCTGATCAACGTCCTGAAGGTCTTCGACATCGTGCTGTCCGTTGCGCCTGGATCCAGCCAGGAGAGCGCCTCGGTGATCGCGCTCGCCCAGTGGCGTACGTCGTTCGGTGGCGTCAACGACTTCGGGCTCGGCTCGGCGATCGCCGTGCTGCTCTTCCTGCTCGTGATTCCCGTGCTCGCCCTCAACGTCCGCCGTTTCCGCCGGGAGGTCTGATGGCCGTCGTCGCAGATGAGGTCGTCACCCCGCCTCGTCCTGACCAGACCGTTGCCAAGCGCATCCTGCGTTTCCTCGGCAAGGCGCCGATCAACATCGTGCTGCTCTTCATCGCGGTGTTGTGGCTGATCCCGACGATCGGCCTCGCGATCACGTCCCTGATGTCTGCGGAGGCCTACAGCCAGATCGGGTGGTGGAAGGTCATCTCCCATCCGCACATCGCGACCTGGGCGAACTACTCGAACCTGTTCCACAACACGAGCATCCCGAGCTCGCTGCGGATCACCGCCGAGATCACGATCGGCGGAACGGTCCTGCCCATCATCATCGGTGCGATGGCGGGCTACGCGTTCGCGTGGCTCGACTTCCCGGGTCGTGACTGGATCTTCATCGGCGTCATCGGGCTGCTCGTCGTGCCGATCCAGATGGCGCTGATCCCGCTGTTCACGATCTACAACAAGGTCTCGCTGTACGACACGGTGCTCGGGCTGATCCTGTTCCACACCGCCTTCGGTCTGCCGTTCGCGATCTTCCTGTTGCGGAACTTCTTCATCGGCATACCCAAGGACATCCTCGAATCGGCGCGCATCGACGGAGCCTCGGAGTTCCGGATCTTCGTGCGCCTGATCCTGCCGCTCGGACTGCCGGCGATCGCGTCGCTCGCGATCTTCCAGTTCCTCTGGACGTGGAACGACCTGATCGTCGCGCTGACGATGGCGAGGAACACGCAACCGATCACCGTGGCGATCTTCTCGAACCTGCGCCAGTTCGGCTCGAACATCGACATCATCGCGCCGGCGTCGTTCGTCTCGCTCGTGATCCCGCTTGCCGTGTTCTTCGCGTTCCAGCGCTACTTCGTGGAGGGGCTGCTCGCGGGCTCCGTCAAGTAGTCATGTAGTCGATCTCGAGGAAGTCGCCGACCTCGACGAGCCAGCGATCCTCGACGAAGCGCACGTGGTCCGGGTGCTCGTTGTAGGCCTGGTACGCGGCCGGGTCGGCGAACTCCATCGAGATCCCGTAGCGGTAGCGGTTCTTCGGGCTCGTCTCGCGCAGGATCTCGAACTGCTCGACGCCGGCGATCGACTGCAGGCGCGCGGCTGCGGCGAGGAAGTCGGCCTCGGCGGGCGATCCCTCTTCGTGCCTGGGCGTGAAGACGACGGTGTGCCGGATACGGCCGGGTGCGAGAAGAGGCATGCGCGGAGCCTAGCGATCTATCCTCGGGCGCCATGGCCGACACGGCTCTGATCGCCGATGCGCTCGAGCTCGTGCGCGACGGGCGGGGATTCGACGCGCACGAGGTGCTCGAGGTGGCCTGGCGGTCGGCGGCGGACGAGGAACGCGACCTCTACCAGGGTCTCGTGCACGTCGCGGTGGCGACGTACCAGGACTCGCGGGGCAATGCGGTCGGGCGCACGCGGCAGCTCGAGAAGGCGCTGCGGCGGCTGACGCCCTACGCGCCGTCGTACGAGGGGATCGAGATCGAGGAGCTGCTCGAGTGGTGCCGCGCGTCGCTCGCAGCCGAGCGCTGCCTTCCGCTCCCTGGCTAGCTCAGCGCTGTGCCATCGGCACGAAGTCGCGCTCGTCGTAGCCGACATAGGTTTGCCGGGGCCGCGAGATCTTCTGCTCGGGATCGTTCAGCATCTCCTCCCACTGCGCGATCCACCCTGGCAGGCGCCCGAGCGCGAAGAGCACCGTGAAGTAGTCGGTCGGGTAGCCCATCGCCTGGTAGATCAGGCCCGAGTAGAAGTCGACGTTCGGGTAGAGCTTGCGCGATACGAAGTAGTCGTCCTCGAGCGCGATCCGCTCGAGCTCGAGCGCGATCTCGAGCTTCGGGTTCAGGCCCGTCTCGGCGAAGACCTCGTCGGCGACGGTCTTGATCAGCTTGGCGCGCGGGTCGTAGCTCTTGTACACGCGGTGCCCGAAGCCCATCAGGCGGCCCTTGCCGGACTTCACGCCCTCGATGTACGCCGGCACGTTCTTGACGTCGCCGACCTCGTCGAGCATCTTCAACACGGCCTCGTTCGCGCCGCCGTGCAACGGTCCGTAGAGCGCCGCGATGCCGGCGGAGACGGCCGAGAACGGGTCGACGTGTGACGAGCCGACGCTGCGAACGGCACTCGTCGAGCAGTTCTGCTCGTGGTCGGCGTGCAGGATCAAGAGGATCTCGAGCGCGCGCTGCAGCACGGGGTTCGGCTCGTGCCGGCCGCCCATCTGGAACGTCATGTTGACGAAGTTGCCGATGTAGCCGAGCTCGTTGCGCGGGAAGACGTACGGCAGACCCCGCGAGTGCCGGAACGCGAACGCCGCGATCGTCGGGAACTTCGCGATCAGGCGCACACGCTGCAGGTAGCGGTTCTCCGGATCGGAGATGTGCTTGGCGTCCGGATAGAACGTCGACAGCGCGCCGACGGCGCCGAGCAGCATGCCCATCGGGTGTGCGTCGTAGCGAAAGCCCTCGAGGAACTTCGTGACGTTCGTGTGCACGTAGGTGTGGTTGCGGATGTCGTCTTCCCACGTGCCCAGCTGATCGCTGGTCGGCAGCTCGCCCTCGAGCAGCAGGTACGCCGTCTCGAGGAAGCTCGCCTGCTCGGCGACCTGCTCGATCGGGTAGCCGCGGTAGCGCAGGATCCCCGCATCGCCGTCGATGAACGTGATCGCGCTGCGACACGACGACGTGTTCAGGTACGCGGGGTCGTACGACAACAATCCGCCGTCGCCCTCGGCGGCGCTGATCTTGGTCAGGTCGGTCGCGCGGATCGCGCCGTCGACGATCGGCAGCGAGTACTCGAGGCCGGTTCGATTGTCGACGATCGTGAGGGTGTCAGACGGCAACGCATTTCCCCTGGTTGAACAACAGAAGTCGCCAGGTGACGACTACGAGCACCGCCGCAGCATACGAGGCTCCGAGGGTGGCTAGAACCTGCGAAACGGCCGTTCGTGCTTGCGCACGCGGACGCCCGGGAGTCGCCGAGCGCGAAGACCATCCGAAGCGCGTGGTCGCGCACGCGGCCGATCGTCTCGCACGAACGAACGGGCGGCCGTAGGCTGTCGGGACCGATGTCTGAGATCGAGCGAGCCGCGGACGGTCGCGCGCGCCGTGCGGCGGCGCCGCGGCGGAGTCACGCGCGGCTCGCGCTCTCGCCCGAGCGCGATGCCCTCGGGATCCTCGAGCGACAGGCATCGACGCGCATCGCCGAGCTCGTCCCGATCCGCTACGGCCGCATGCTCGCGTCACCCTTCACGTTCTTCCGCGGCGCGGCGGCGGTGATGGCCGACGATCTCGCGACGACGCCCGTATCCGGCCTCGACGCACAGCTCTGCGGGGACGCGCATCTCCTGAACTTCGGCTTCTTCGCATCGCCCGAGCGGTCGCTGGTCTTCGACGTGAACGACTTCGACGAGACCCTCCGGGGCCCGTTCGAGTGGGACGTCAAACGTCTCGCCGCGAGCATCGACGTGGCGGCCCGGGACCGCGATTTCAGTGCGGCGGACCGCCGTGCGACGGTGCTCGCCGCGATGGCGATGTACCGCACGGCGATGGGTCGATTCGCATCGATGCGCAACCTCGACCTCTGGTACGCGCGGCTGGACGCCGAGACGCTCGTCGCGGAGATCAGGACGGTGACCGAGCGCAAGCAGCTAGAGCGAGGGCGGAAGAAGGCGCTCGCGAACGACAGCATGCGGGCACTCGGGAAGCTCACGCGGGTCGTCGACGGCGAGCCGCGCATCATCTCGGAGCCGCCGCTCGTCGAGCCGATCGCCGAACTCGTGGCACAAGGGACTGCAACCAGCGTCGTCGAGTCGGCGATCGAAACCGCCATTGCGAAGTACCGGCAGTCTCTGCTCAGCGATCGCCGCGAGCTGTTGCAGGGATACCGCTACGTCGATCTCGCCCGCAAGGTCGTGGGCATCGGCAGCGTCGGCACGCGCTGCTGGATCGTGCTCCTGCTCGGGCGAGACGCGAACGATCCGCTGTTCCTCCAGATCAAGGAGGCCGAGGAGTCGGTGCTCGAGGGTCCCGAAGGGGCCGCGCCATGGCCGAACCACGGCCAGCGCGTCGTCGAGGGGCAGCGACTGATGCAGGCGACGAGCGATATCTTCCTGGGCTGGCTCGACGTCGACGCCGCGATCGACGGGACGGCCGCTCGCGACTACTACGTGCGGCAGCTGTGGGACTGGAAGGCATCGATCGACGTGAGGCTCGTGCGTCCCACGGGCCTGGTCCAGTACGCCCGGGCCTGCGGCTGGACGCTCGCCCGTGCCCACGCGCGGTCGGGCGACCGCATCGCGATCGCGGCGTACCTGGGACGAGGCGATGCGTTCGACCAGGCGCTCGCCGACTTCGCGGCCACCTACGCCGACCAGAACGAGCGCGACCATGCCGCGTTGCGGCAGGCGGTGGACGATGGGCGGATCGCCGCGGACGAGTCCACCTAGCCCGGCTCGGCGACAGGTACCATCGCGCTCATGCCGCTCGGGGGGAGGCGTCTGCACGCCATCGCGCTGCTCGTGTTCGCGCTCGCGCTCGGAGCCTCCAGCGCATTCGGCGCCACCGGCGACCTGACCGAGACCGCGTGCGTCGACTTCGACAGCTTCCAGGGCTGCACGAACCTCCAGCCGGAGTTCGACTACGCCAACGACATCGTGCCGACGAGCGATGGCCTCGACGTGTACGTGCTGCGCAACGGCATGATCGAGGACGTCTATCCGACCGAGGACGGCGGCGCCTTTCTCGGTCGGTGCTGGCAGCTGATCGCGGAGGACGGATGCGACTCGCTGAGCATGCTCGCGGGATACACGGAGCAGATGGTGATCAGTCCCGACGGTGCGTTCGCGTACGTGGCGGAGAGCGTGCAGTCGACGGTTCCCTCGGATCTGAGCGTGGTGGCGATGCGCCGCGATCCGGCGACCGGCACACTCAGCGACCTGCAGTGTCTCGGCCGTCGGGCGACGACCGACTGTCCGGCGCCGGGCAGCACGCATCTACCCGGGGCAGTGGCGATCGCGATCACGCCCGATGGGCGCTACGTCGACGCCGCCGGCTCCGAGTACGGGCACACCACGTTCGTCTCGACCTTCGCCCGAGCGCCCGACGGCACGCTCTCGGAGATCGGCTGTCTCGCCTCGGTGCCGACCGACGGCTGCGAGACGGCGCCGGCGATCAGCTATCCCCGCGGGATCGGCGAGTCGGCCGACGGCTCGCACGTGTACCTCGGCGGCAACGACGCCGTGGTCTCGCTCGCGCGTGGGGCGAACGGCGCCCTGCACGAGATCGGGTGCGTCGCCGGCACCACGGGCGTCGATCCGCTGTGCGATCGTCTCTCGACCTTCGACCATCCCGTGCAGTACTTCACGCTCGCGCCCGATGGCCGGTTCGCATATGCCATGACCGACGGGACGGGCCTCGGCGCGTGGGGCATGCGGGTCGGCGCGGACGGTGTCCTGCGTGACGCCGGCTGCACGTGGGTGGCCACGCCGTTCCTCACGCCATGCGGACCGGGGGCCGGCCAGTCCCTGGGGCCGATCTCGATCTCGCCGGATGGGTACGACATGTACACGGCCGCCGGGGGGAAGGCCGCCATCCGCCGCGACGGGACGACGCTCGGCGGCCTGAGCGAGGATGACGCGGGAGGTCTCTCCGCGGCGACGGACACCGCCGTCTACTACTACCGGAAGTCGGCGCTGCACGTGTTCCGACGTGAGCCGGAGCAGGCCCCGACCTGCACCGCGCCGGCATCGACGCTGCTCGGGCCGGTGGGCGTGCTGAGAATCTCGTGCGCCGACCCGAACCATGACCCGCTGCAGCTCGTGATCGACCGCGCGCCGGCTCACGGCAGCATCGCGAGCATCGCGACGGGGGTCGACGGCGTCGCCACGATCCAGTACGTCGCCTCGCCGGGGACCGCGACGCACGACTCGTTCACGTTCCATGCGGACGATGGATTCCGCACCAGCGCGGTCGGGATTGACGCCTTCGATCTCATGCCCAGCCTGACCGCCCAGACCCCTCTCGCGACGACGACGGGATCGCATCGCACCCGGGTCTCGGTGAGCTTCGGCGAGGCGTCGATCGTGCGCCTGCTACGGCACACGGCCACGGTCGCGTTCCGCTGCCCCGAGCGCGCCTGCGCCGGGACGGTGGAGCTTCGGCGCGGCCGCAAGCTGCTCGCGCACGCGCGGTTCGCCGCGGCGAAGGGCGGTGCCGTACACGTCGTGCTGCACCTGCCGCACGCGTTCAGGGTGAAGGCGCACCAGCGCCTTCCGGTCACGCTTCGGGTGCGCGCGTCGGCCCCGGGTCACGATCCGGCGACGTTCCAGCGGATCCTCTATCTCGCGACTGGCCCCGCAGCTCGCTGAGGAGTCCACGAACGTCGGCGAGCGGCCCGAGGTGCCGCAGCTTGTCGGGGTTGATGACCGACCGGATCGTCTGGACGACGCCGTCGGCGATGTCGAGCGAGAAGACGTTGATGACACGCCCGTTCCGGTCGTGGACGACCGCACCCGGCTGTCCGTTCACCTCGTGCAGCTGCACCGTTGCACCCAGCACGCTCATCTGCGGGCCGAGAGCACCGAACAGGCGGCCCACGCGTTCCCGTCCGACGATCGGACGCGGCCAGGACGGACTCTTGCCGCCGCCGTCCCCGTACACGACGACATCGGCGGCGAGCATCTCGACGAGCGCCTCGACGTTCCCGCCGGAGACGGCCTCGAAGAACCGTTCGGCGAGCCGTTCGCGCTCCTCCCTCGACGCCTCGAACCGGGGCTTCTGCTCGTCGATGTGCCGCCGTGCCCGGGTCGCCAGCTGGCGGCAGTTGTCCTGGCTCTTGCCTACCGTCGCGGCGATCTCCGTGTAGTCGTAGGCGAAGACATCGTGCAGCAGGAAGACCGCGCGCTCGACCGGGTTCAGCTGTTCGAGCAGGACGAGGAACGCGAGCGAGAGCGAGTCCGCCTGCTCGGCGTGCGCGGCCGGATCGACCACCGCATCGTCGTCCGTCAGCAGCGGCTCCGGGAGCCACTCGCCGACGTACACCTCGCGCCGCGCGCGTGCCGATCGCAGGTGGTCGATGCTCAACCGCGTCACGACCGCAGACAGGTACGCCCGGGGTGAGTCGATCTCGACGCCCTGCCCGAGCGCACGTTGGTGACGGAGGAACGCCTCCTGGACGATGTCCTCCGCTTCCGCGACGCTGCCGAGCATGCGATAGGCGAGCGAGAACAGCGTCGGCCGAAGCGACTCGAAGCTCTCGGATTCGCGCATCGTCATGCCGCCGACCTCTCGGGGACGACCACATGGCCGCCCGCTCGGTCGCCAGAGGCGAGCTCCCGGAAGCCGGTGCGCCAGCTCGAGTGCGAAGGCTCCCAGCCGAGCTCGCGCCGTGCCTTCATGTTCGAGGACCCGCGGTTCCGGGTCATCATCGAGACCGCGACATCGCCCGCCACGAGCCGCCCGAGCCACACCGGCACCCGCATCGGAGCCCTGGCACCTACGGAGCGAGCAAGCTCGGGCAGCCACTCGGAGACCCGAGCGGGATCGTCGTCGACGATGTTGTAGATGCCGGCCGGCCCGCCCTCGACTGCGGCAACGGTCGCCGCGGCCGCATCGTCGACGTGGATCCACGACCAGACGCCTGCGCCGGATCCGATGATCGGCAGCCTGCGCTTGCGCACCGCCGCGACCATCGAGTCCGAGGCGCCGGGGCCGTAGAGGCTGCCGTAGCGCAGCACGACTCCGCTCGACCGCCGCGTCGACGACCGCATGCTCGAGGTAGCGGATCGCGGCAAGCGTCTGCGACTGCGCCGCCGGCGGGTCCGGGTCGAGCGGATCCTGCTCGTCCTTGATCGGGCCGCCCTCTCGGATGTTCGGCCAGCCGGTGAAGCTCTGCGCGACGAAGCGTTGTACGCCCGTGGCCTCGGCTGCGCCGAGCAGGTAGTCGGTTCCTCGCGTGCGCAGCTCGTTGGTGCGCGCGAAGTCCCGGTCGAAGTGCCGGAGGTTGCTCATGTGCGCGAGCGCCGTCATCTCGTGGACGATGACGTCCGGTTCCGCCCGAGCGACCGCCTCGCCCACCTCGAGCGCGTTCAATCCATCGAGCAGGACCGGCTCGGCTCCGAGCGACCGCAGGCGCGCGGTCTTGTCGGCGCTGCGTGTGGTGGCGACGACGTGGTGTCCGTGTGCGGCGAGCTGCGGCACGAGCCGCTGCCCGATCGCACCTGTCGCGCCGGCGAGTAAGACCTTCATGGCTGCTCCCTTGTCGGGACGTGATTCGTCTAGATATCCAGACGAGGCAGCCGTGCCGGCTGTGACGGCGTCCGGGACCCGCGCTACGGGATCGCGATGTCCCTGACCTCGATCGGGACCGTGCGCCGCGCGACGAAGCGCGGCAGTAGGGCGAGCGCGGCGGCGCCGCTCTCGGCCTGCACGCGCCACCAGATCGCATGGCCGCCGACGAGGCACGTCGATGCGGCCTGGGTCTGACGCAGCGGGCTCTGGAAGCCAGTCCAGGCGGCGAATGCAGCTGCGCACTCCGACGGCGCATGTTCGTGGTGGAGGAGGTACGTCGGCATGAGGTCAGCTTGCCGCACCGGGCGACCGCCGACCTCGGGGACGATCCCTGAACCGAGATCCCGAACCGGGAGTAGGCTAGTTGCGAGGTGCGCATCGAATTCACCGGCGCGCCGACGGTCGGGCGCGAGCCCGAGCTGAATCGGCTCGACGCGGCGCTCGAGACGCTGGCAACAGGCTCGCAGGCGTGCGTGGCGATCGAGGGCGACCCCGGGATCGGCAAGACACGGTTGCTCTCGGAGCTCGCATTCCGTGCCGAGAAGGCCAGCTCCCTCGTCCTCACCGGCTCGGCGACCGAGTTCGAGCGCGAGCTGCCATTTGGTCCCTGGGTGGACGCGCTCGACGCCTACGTGGCCGCCCAGGAGCTCGATCTCGAGGACCGGTGGGAGACGGAGCTCGCGCTCGAGATCGGCGAGATCGTCCCGTCGCTGCGACGGCCGGACCGACGCCCGAGGAAAGCGGCGCCTGACGAGCGGTACCGCGCGCATCGCGCGGTTCGTGCGCTGCTCGAGCTGCTCGCGCGTGACCGGTCGCTCGTCCTCCTGCTCGATGACGTCCACTGGGCCGACGGCGCGTCGATCGAGTTGCTCGGTGCGTTGCTGCGCCGCGAGGTTGATGCTCCCGTGCTGTTCGCGCTCGCCTTCCGGCCGGGGCAGGCGCCGGTCCGCCTCCGCGCGGCGCTCGCCGTCCCGGGAGTCGAGCGGATCGTGCTCGACGAGCTGAGCGAGCACGAGGCGACGGTGCTCCTCGGCGACCTCGATCCGCAGTCGATCTCGGAGATCTACCGTCATGGCGGCGGCAACCCGTTCTACCTCGAGCAGCTCGCCCGCGCCGGTGGCGACGGACGGTCGACGACGGTGCTCGGCGATAGGAACGGCGGGGTTGCCGTACCCGGAGTACCGACGGCCGTCGCGGCATCGTTTGCCGAGGAGCTCGCATCTCTCGAACCGCGCGAGCGCACGCTGCTTGAAGCTGCGGCGGTGGCTGGGGAGCCGTTCGAGCCCGATCTCGCGGCGGCGATCGCCGAGCTTCTCGTCGCGGAGGGGCTCGGCTCGCTCGACGCGCTCCTCGCGCTCGACCTCGTGCGGCCGACGCCGGTGCCACGCCGGTTCGTCTTCCGCCATCCGCTCCTGCGACATGCCGTGTACGAGGGGGCTCCGGCCGGATGGCGACTCGGCGCTCACGCACGCGCGGCAGCGGTACTCGCCGAACGCGATGCGTCGCCCCTGCAGCGGGCCCATCACGTCGAGCAATCGGCCTCGCAGGGCGACGAAGCGGCGATCACGGTCCTCCTGGCGGCCGGCTCGGAGGCCGCCGCGCGCGCCCCCGCCGCGGCGGCTCGCTGGTTCGAGGCGGCATTGCGCCTGTTGCCGGCCTCGGACGATCCACGACGTGTCGACGTCCGCGTTTCTCTCGCCTCGGCCTTGCGGTCCGTCGGCGAGCTCGACCGATGCCGGGAGGTGCTGCTCGAGGCGATCGATCTGCTGCCGCCGGAAGCCGCGGATCGCCGCGTCGAGCTGATCGCGTGGTGCGCAGCGGTCGAGCACTGGCTCGGGCGTCACGCAGAAGCGCACCATCGGCTCGCGCGCGCCTGGGACGATCTGCCGGACCAGCTTGCCCCGGCAGCGACGACGTTGCAGATCGAGCTGGCCATCGACGGGTTATACGAGTTCGACTTCGAGCTGACCGTCGACATGGGTCAGCGCGCGCTGGACGCCGCGAAGGCCGGCAGCGACCGCGCTCTCGTGGCCGCCGCCGCGTCGGCGCTGTGTCTCGGTGAGACGGTCGCCGGACGCATCGCGGCAGCCGATGCACATCGGGAGGAGGCCCGGGCCGAGATCGATCGGCTGTCGGACGCCGAGCTCGCGCCGCGCCTCGAGGCGCTCCTCTACCTCGGCTGGGCCGAGGCGTACCTCGAGCGCTACGACGATGCGATCGGACACGCGGAGCGCGGAATCCGGATCGCCCGGGCGACGGGCGAGGGGCGGCTGCTCGTGCCGCTCATGCTCGTCCCGAACTTCACGCTCGAGATGCAGGGCAGGCTCGCGGAGGCGATCGACTGCTGCGAAGGCGCTCTCGAGGTCGCACGCGTGTCGGCCAACACGCACGAGCTCTACCGCGCGCTGTTCGAGCTGGGGTGGACGCGGTACTACATGGGCGACCTCGACGGCGCGATCGCTGCCTACGAGGAGAGCGCGCAGCTGGATGCCCGGCTCGCCGGGGGCACGATCCCCAACGGCGGCGGCGGCCCCGGATGGGGGCTCGGCGTTGCCTGGTTCGAGTCGGGACAGATCGAGCGCGGGCGGGAGATCCTGCTCGAGCTCAGTACTGACGGTACCGCGCGAACGATGCCCGTCGAGCGTTGTTTCGACTGGGAGAGCCTGGCTCTGGTCGAGCTCGCGACCGGCAACCTCGACGCCGCGTCCGCTCATGCGGCCCGGGCCGAGGACGATGCCGCCGAGCTCGGGCTCAGGCTGCCGCTCGCGATCGCCCTCCGGACCCGTGCGGAGGTGCTGCTCGTGACCGGAGAGCCGCTCGAGGCAGCTCGTCTGGCGGGAGAGTCGGCAGCTGCAGCGCTCGTCGTGGGCGCTCGGCTGCAGGCTGCATTCTCGCGCGGCCTGGAGGGGCGCGCCTTCGCAGCCGGGGGCGAGCGGGTGCGCGCGGTCGCCGCGCTGCGCACGGCCGAATCGGAGCTCGATGCGTGCGGCTCGCTGCGCGTTCGCGATCAGACGCGTCGAGAGCTGCGCCGGCTCGGTGCGCGTGCCGAGACACGCGGCCCCGTGGCGAAGGGCGACAGCGGTATCGCGTCGCTGACGAAGCGCGAGCTTGAGATCGCCGCACTCGTAACCGACCGCAAGACGAACCGCGAGATCGCCGCCGACCTGTTCCTGAGCGACAAGACGATCGAGTCGCATATCCGCAACATCTTCCACAAGCTCGGCGTGTCGTCGCGGGTCGATGTCGCACGGGCCGTCGAGCGCGACCGGCGCGAGCGAGAGCCGGCACGGCTCACGTGACCGCTGCCTGTCGTGGGGCCTCTACGCGGTGGTGCTGGTCGGCTCGACAGTGGTGAGTCCCGCCTCCGGCCGCGACGCCCTGAGCTCGTCGTCGCGCACGGGAGCGGCCGCACCGGGTGGTGCGGCCGCTCCGTCGTCACGTACGCGTGGTGCCTAGGCGCCGTGCGCGAGGGCGGGCTGCGCTTCGAGGTTCCCCGTGGGACCCTCGTGCTTGCTGCGGGGGAGCCAACCGAGCCAGCTCGGCAGGTACCAGTTGGCGTCGCCGAGCAGCTTCATCGAGGCCGGAAGGAGCACGGCCCGGACGATCGTCGCGTCGATCAGGACGGCGACCGCGAGGCCGATGCCCATCTCCTTCAGGTCGACGATCGGCAGGGCTGTGAAGACGGCGAACACTCCGACCATCACGACTGCGGCGCTCGTGACGGTTCCGGCCGTCGACTTGATGCCTTCCGAGATCGACTGATCCGTGGAGAGACCCCTGTCGTGGAGCTCGCGGATCCGGCTGAGGATGAACACGTGGTAGTCCATCGAGAGCCCGAACAGGATCACGAACATGAACATCGGGAGCCAGTTGGCGATCCCGCCGTTCGACTGGAAGTTCAGGAGGTTCTCGCCCCAGCCCCACTGGAAGATCGCGACCAGGACGCCGTAGGCGGCCGCCACCGAGAGCAGGTTGAGGATGATCGCCTTGACCGCGATCACGATCGAGCGGAACGAGACGAGCAGGAGCGCGAACGCGAACAGGAGGACGAAGGCGAAGACCTTCGGCACCGAGCTGGTCGCGGCCTTGTTGAAGTCCTCCGAGTTGGCAGTGCCACCGGTGACCGCGTACTCGACACCGGAGACCTTGCCGACCGTGGAGGGCAGGAGCTCTCCGCGGAGGTACGCTAGAGCCTTCGTCGAGCGCTCGTTGGTGCCGTTCCCGGCGAGCGGGACCTCGACCTTCGAGACCGTGCCATCGCGGTTGGTCTCGACGGTGATCGGCGGATGGATCTGATCGCTCGTGTGTGCCTGCTGCTTCAGCTGATCGATCGCACCGCGGACCGGCGCCGAGTTCACGTTGTCGGCCTTGATCGCGACCACGGCCGGATCCGGAGTGCCCGGGAAGGCCTTGATCAGCTTCTTGAACGGATCCATCGTGGAGCTGCTGATGCCCTCCATCCCCGTCTGCGCGGTATGCAGATGGAGCGTCGGGGCAGCCAGGACGAGCAGGACGGCGGCGGCGCCGATCGTGGCGATGACCGGGTGGCGCAGCACGCGGTTGAGGATCCCGCCCAGGACCTTGCTCTCGCCGGCGATGCGGCGCTTGCGCTGGAGGAACGGGACCCGACCTCGCTCGACGTTGTCGCCGAGCTTGGAGAGCACGGCCGGGAGCGCCGTGAGCGAGCCGAGCATTGCGACCGCGACGACGAGCATGGTGCCTACGGAGAACGACATGAACGTCGCATCGCCGGAGAGGAACATGCCCGCCATCGCGATGAGTACAGTCATGCCCGACACGAGCACCGCGTGCCCCGAGGTCGCCGCGGCTGCCGCGAGAGCGGAAGACTCACCGCGCCCGGCGGCACGCTCCTCGCGCTCACGGCGCATGTAGAAGAGCGAGTAGTCGACCCCGACTGCGAGACCGACGAGGAGGATCACCTCGTTGATGTCCTTGCTGGCCGCGATCCCCTGGCTGGCGAACGCGACGAGCCCGAACGTGGCGATCACGGACGTGAGGCCGACGAGCAGCGGGATCAGCGCCGCGACGAGCGACCCGAGCACGATCATCAGGATGATGATGGTGAGCGTGATCGAGATCAGACCCACCTTGCCGAGTCCTCCCTGGATCTCGGCATCGAACGCCTTGTCGGTCGACAGTCCGACCGAGTCCATGGTCACGCCCGGATGCCGGGTGTCGACCTTCTCGACGGCAGCACCCAGCGTGTCGATGTACGTGCTGGCCTCCTGGTACGTGCCGGCCGGCGTGTACTGGATCATGACGGCGTGGCCGTCTTTCGAGATCTGGCCCGTATGCGGGCCGTCGAGCGGCGGTGCGCGGAGGTTGTGCACCTTCGGGTACTGCCTGAGCGTGCGCTGGACGTCCGCTACCGCTGCCTTGAAGGCAGGATCAGCGACGGTCAGGGTGCGGGACTGGACGAGCACGATCTCGCTCTGAACGGCCGTGCTCTCGCCTTTCGCGTCGGTCGTGAAACCGGCGTTGTTGATGATGCGATCGGCGGTGCGGGACTCTCCGACGTTCGCCTCGTTCTGGTTGATCTGCTTGACGCCGATCTGGTTGCCGACGTACATGGCGCCGACGACGAACACGAGCCAGCCGATCAGCGCGGTCTTCCAGTGGGTTGCGCTCCAGTGACCCACACGGGCTGCCAGGTGGTTGGCTTGACGGGGGCTTACGGTCTTGCTCTCGCGCTGGTGCTTCTTCCCGAACATCGTGGTGCTCCTTACATGGTGTGAGTGGTATGGCGTGCCGCGCGACGAGTGGTCGTCGAGCGGCGGAGATCGCTGCGAGTCGATGAGGCGATGGGTCAGGCCGCGACCTCCCTCGCCGGCGCGGCAAGCGGTGTGTCGATCTCGGAACCGGCGTACAGGAACGGGTGGCGGAAGGCGTCGAGAGCGCGGTCGCCGGTGACCGTGATCTCGAACTGACGGTGGAGCCACGTGTCGGTCACGACGACCGCGACGCGATTCGCGAGCCGACTCCACAGAAGCGCCACGAGCAGGCCGTCGGCCTCCCGGGTGGCAAGCTCACGCCAGTCGTCGGAGGTGGACATTGAGGACTCCCTTCGATGTGGAAACAGGACGCAGGACATGGGTCAACCCTGACGTCCGCGCGTCCCCGCCACATCGGGCGGATACCCTGATCACGCACCCTGATCTTCTCGACTACCCCCGAGGGTGCTCGCGGGAGTTAGGGGCAACGGCTCAGGGTTCCGAGCGTCGCCGCGGTCGTGCCGGTGAGCGCCTAGCGCTCGGCGCGCACGTCATCCCGGGCTCGAGCCTCGTGCAGGCCGCGAGCGGCCTCCAGGGCGCGACGTCCGAGCAGCTCACGGAGATGCTGCAGGGCGCGATGCACCCACGGGACGTCCTCGATCCGGTGCTCGTCGGCGAGTCTCACGCGTGCCCCGGCTCAGGGAACAGGGCGACTCGCAAGCCCGTACAGCTTGTCGGAGGCTCCCTGCGTGATCGGATCGCCGTGGCCCACG
The DNA here is from genome assembly GCA_963717155.1 of uncultured Actinomycetes bacterium. GTDB lineage: Bacteria > Actinomycetota > Thermoleophilia > Gaiellales > JALYLC01. The sequence continues at coordinate 2,604,226 of OY970326.1, read as the reverse complement.
CCGATGATGCGCGGGTCGAGCCCGGCGAGGCGTATCAGCGTCGCGTGGTGCTGGTGCCTGTTCAGGTTGAACGCGTGCCAGCCCGGGCAGAGCTCGGGCCACGTCGCGACGGCATCGCCTGCGATCAGGAACCCGCGCTCGGGCCACCAGAACGCGAGGTGGCCGGGCGAGTGGCCCGCGGCGTGGAGCACCTGGAATGGCCCGAACGAGGCGCCCTCACCCAGGAGCTCGTCCACGGGGCAGGGGACGTGCTTCGGGCGCCCGAGGCGCAATCCGAGCTGGAACGGAAGCAGTTTCACCGACTGCCTCGGCAGGATGCTCACCGGCTGCGCCCGACGGTCACCCGACACGATGTCGGCCTCCCACGCGTGGGCGTACACCGTCGCACGCGTAGCGCGCTTCAATGCGGCAAGGCCGCCGAGATGCGAGCGATGGCCGTGGGTGATCGCGATCCGCGTCAGGTCGGTCACCCTCCGGCCCAGGCGCCGGATCGCGTCGAGGACGAGTCGCCCGTCGCTCTCGAACAGGGTGTCGACCAGCGACAGCTCGCCGCCGTCCTCCACGAGGAACGCGTGGACGTGCCCTCCCTTGGCGTGGCCGAGGCTATGGATTCCGGGCGCGAGCTGGGTCATGACGGCCCTGAATGGCGTTCGAGGTTCAGGTGCCCAGTATAGAAAGGCAGCGTTCACCCCACTCGGGTGATGTTTCGCGGATCAGGTGCGAACAGAGTCCCTTGCGACTGCGACGCCAGATACTGCTGAAGGGAATGCCGTGCCGCTGTCCCACCCAAGCACCGCTCGCCGTTCGTCGCGGGACCTGACGCCGGCTCCGATCTTCACGCTCGAGGGATCGAGCATTCCGCGCCACAGGTGTCCGGACGGCCCGCTGTCACCTGACGTGGCCTACCAGGTCATCCACGACGAGCTGATGCTCGACGGCAACGCACGACTGAACGTGGCCACCTTCGTCACCACGTGGATGGAGCCGCAGGCGCAGAAGCTGATGGCCGAGTGCCTCGACAAGAACATGATCGACAAGGACGAGTACCCGCAGACCGCGGAGCTCGAGATGCGCTGCGTCAGCATCCTCAGCCATCTGTGGAACGCCCCGGACGCGGCGCAAGCGACGGGGTGCTCGACGACCGGCTCGAGCGAGGCCGCGATGCTGGGCGGCCTGGCGTTGAAGCGCCTCTGGCAGCACCGGCGCAAGGCGGAGGGCAAGGCCTCGGACAAGCCGAACATCGTCATGGGCATCAACGTCCAGATCTGCTGGGAGAAGTTCGCCAACTACTGGGATGTCGAGATGCGCCTCGTCCCGATGGAGGGCAACCGCTTCACGCTCTCGGCCGAGGAGGCGGTGAAGCTCTGCGACGAGAACACGATCGGGGTCGTCGCGATCCTCGGCTCGACATTCGACGGGTCGTACGAGCCGATCGCGGACATCTGCGCCGCGCTCGACGATCTGCAGGCTCGCACGGGACTCGACATCCCCGTGCACGTCGACGGTGCCTCGGGTGGGTTCATCGCGCCGTTCCTCGACCGTGACCTGGTGTGGGACTTCCGCCAGCCCCGAGTCAAGTCGATCAACGCCTCGGGCCACAAGTACGGGTTGGTCTACCCCGGCGTGGGCTGGATCGTCTGGCGCGACGCGGACGCCCTCCCGCCCGACCTGATCTTCTGGGTCAACTACCTCGGCGACAACATGGCCACGTTCGCGCTCAACTTCTCGCGTCCGGGAGCGCAGGTGGTTGCGCAGTACTACACGTTCCTGCGGCTCGGGTTCGAGGGCTTCTATACCGTCCAGTCGTACTCGCGGGATGTGGCGACGCGCCTCTCCGGGCAGATCGCGGAGATCGGCCCGTTCGAGCTGCTGACCCGCGGAGACGAGCTGCCGGTGTTCGCGTTCAAGCTCAAGGACGAGATCGACAACTACACGGTGTTCGACGTGTCGAATGCCCTGCGGGAGCGCGGCTGGCAGGTGCCGGCCTACACGTTCCCGGCGAACCGCACCGATCTCGCGGCGCTCCGCGTCGTCGTGCGGCAGGGCTTCTCGCACGACCTGGCCGACATGCTCGTCAACGACATCAAGCGCCAGCTGCCGCGCCTGCAGAAGCAGGCCGAGCCGGTGCACGGCGCCGACGAGCAGGCATTCCACCACTAACCCCTGAGGACGAGCCGGCCAGAATGCGCACGGCGTGACGACCGCCGCCGCGTACGTCAGCCCGCCTGCGGGCTCCGAGATCGTCGCCGCGGACGGGCCCGGCCCGTTCGTCACCCGCGTGCGCTACCGGCTGGCCGACGGGAGCCTGCACGAGTGGACGTCGCGGGCGCACCGCAAGCAGGGCGGCCGCTCGCTCGGGACGTGGATCGCCGTGCTTTTCATGGTCGGCTCCGCGTGCTTCGCGGTGGCGTCGGTCGCCGGCTACTCGTCGCTCGTCGGAGTGCGAGCCGACGCGGTGACGTACTTCGTCGGCTCGATCTTCTTCACCTCGGCGGCGTACCTCCAGTACCTGGAATGCATCAGCACGGCCAGCAACATGGCGCCCGACGCCACCTCGCAGATGCGGTTCTTCTCGCTCGAGATCCGGCGCATCGACTGGTGGGCGACGGTCGTGCAGCTCGCCGGCACGCTGTTCTTCAACGCGTCGACCTTCTTCGCCCTCGACTCGGCGCTCACCGCCAAGGGGGCAGATCTCGTCGTCTGGTCGCCCGATGCATTCGGCTCGATCTGCTTCCTCGTCGCGAGCCAGCTCGCATACGCGGAGGCGGGTCATCACTGGATCTCGTGGCGTCCCCGCGACAGGGGCTGGCAGATCGCCGCCCTCAACATGCTCGGGTCGATCTTCTTCGGCATCTCGGCGATCGCAGGCTGGGTCGTGCCGTCGACCGGCGACCTGCTGGACGCCGCGCTCGATACCTCGGGCACCTTCTGGGGCGCGATCTGCTTCCTGGTCGGCGCGGCGCTCCTCCTGCCGGAGGCCCGGCAAGGAGCCGCCGCCCCGAGCTCGCATCACCCGCAGGGCGGGGAGCGCCGCTTACCGCGGCCGGTGGAACGCCTCCACGGCATCCTGAATCGTTTCGTAGATGTGCTCGGCTCCGATCTTCTCCGTGATGCCGAAGGTCTCGAGCTGGGCGCGCACCTTGTCGGTCACCTCACAGAGCGCGAGGACGACGTTCCGCTCCCGGAGCTCGTCGGCCAGCTCTCCCAGCGTCTTCCCTCCGCTGAAGTCGATGTCGTCGATCTCGGCGGCGTCGAGCACGAACCAGCGGGCGGGGTCGTCGCCCTCGACGAGCCCGAGCACCTCGTCGGAGAGGCGCGTCGCGTTCGCGTAGAAGATGCCGCCGCCGAAGCGGTAGACGACGAGCCCCGGCTGCGTCCTCACTCCCGGCGCGGGCAACACCGTCTTCAGGTGGCCCGCCTCGTTCCGGGTGAGCACGAAGTCGACCGGCTCGTAGTGCCGCGAACGTGGAGGACGAGCGACAGGAGGATCGCGAGGATGATCCCTTCCTCGACCCCGATTATCACGACCACGATCGCGGTCAGCAGCGCGACGTAGAACTCGTCCTTGCGCAGGCGGAAGATCTCGCGCATGCCCGTGATGTCGATCAGCTTGACGCCGATCAGGAAGACGACGGAGGAGAGCACGCAGTTCGGCAGGTACTGCAGGGGCTTCGTGAGGAAGAGCAGGACGATCGCGACGACGACCGCCGTGGTGAGCTGGGCGACCTGGGTGTGGCTCTTCGCCTCGTCGACCATCTCGGTCTTGGTCGGGCTGCCGTTGACGACGAACGTGCCGGTGAAGCCGGCGGTGATGTTCGCAACGCCGAGTCCGACGAGATCGGTGTTCTCGTCGAACCGCTCGCTGTACTTCACGGCATAGGCGCGCGAGGTCGCGGCGCTCTGGGCGAGGATCACGATGAACATCGAGAACGCCGTCGCCAGCAGCAGTACCGCGTCGTGCCAGCTGACGTGCTGCGGCAGACCGATGTGCGGCAGCCCGCTCGGCACCGGGCCCAGGATCGAGATGTCGTGCGCCGCGAAGTCGAAGATCCAGCTGAGCGGCGATCATCCCGACCACGGCGACGAGTCCGCCGGGGATCACCTTCAGCCAGCGACCGAAGACGATCAGGATCGCGAGCACCGCGGCCGAGACCAGGGACGTCTGCCAGGACGCGTCGCCGATGTGCCCGAGCGTCTTGAAGAACGTGATGAGGTTGTCGCTGAAGAGCGTCAGCGAGCCCGACTGCTTCGGGATCCCGAGCATGCCGGCGACCTGTCCCGTCGCGACCTGCACGCCGACGCCCGTGAGGAAGCCGACCAGCACGGTGCGGGAGAGGAAGTTGGCGAGGAAGCCGAGGCGCGCGATCCGCGCCAGGAAGAGCATGCCGCCGGCGAGCAGCGCCGAGAGGCTCGCGAGGCCGACCCACTGCGGCGATGCCGGGCTGGAGCCCCGCGATCCCGAGCGCGACGATGCCCGCGTACATGATCGCGGCGGTCGCCGAGTCGGCGCCGACCACGAGATGTCTCGACGAGCCGAGCAGCGCGAAGGCCGCGATCGGGATCAGGATCGTGTACAGGCCGGTGATCACCGGCATGCCGGCGATCTTCGTGTAGCCCATCACCTCGGGGATCGCGAGCGCCGCCAGCGTGATCCCGGCGACGATGTCCTTCGAGAGCCAGGCCCGCTGGTACGGCAGGATCCCCTCGAGGACCGAGACGTACCGGCGCAACCCCGTATGCGGCGGTGCGGTCGCGCTCACCGCGGGCTCGCACATTGAGCCAAGGTCATCGGCACCGCGCGAGGGTCGCCGACGGCATTACGCGCCACATCACCCAGCGGTGATGAATTCCGCAGAAGCTCGATCGGAGCCGAGATCGTCGGCAGCATGGCCAATGTGTGGGCCAGTCGTGCGCTGTCGTGGGCTCCCGCGCGGCATTCCTGTGGGATCAGCGATCCTTCGGCCGGCATGCCCGACCGCAGGCGCTCCTTCAAGACCGACTCGCAGTGGCTGCGGCTCGCACTGGCTTCGACGGGCCTCGGAATATCACTCATCCTCGCGTCGGCCGCGGCATGGAAGTCGAGTCCGGTGACGTACGTCGGCGCGACACTCGCGCTCGTCGGTGCCTACATCTCCTGCGCGGTGCTGGTGGTGCCGCTGCCTCTGCCGCGGTTGCTCTCCGAGCGGCGAACAGAGTTTTCGTCGACGTGTTGGTGCGCTCCTCGTCGAAGGGCATGAACTGAGAGCGCGGCCGGTGAGTGACAAAGCCGAGTTGATTTCGCTCGAGGCTGACTACCGGGACTGGTCGGTGCGCGCACAGGCCTGGTTGGATAAAGACGCCCGCCCTGCCGACGCCGCCGCGTTCGAGCACGCGATCGGTCCCTCGGCGGAGATCCTCGACTCCTTCAACCGAGCCCATAACGACTTGCGCCTGAAGCTCTCCTGGCAGCTCAACGTGCTGCGCGACTTGACACCGGAGCCCTGAGTAGACACGACCCGCTTCATTGAGACTGACCTAAGGCCTACTACGGAGAGGGAGGGATTCGAACCCTCGAAGGACGAATCCGCCCTTAACAGTTTTCGAGACTGCCGCTTTCAACCACTCAGCCACCTCTCCATGGTCCGAATCCCAGCATACCGAAGGGTCGGCGGAGCCTTTCGGGCTATTCGCGGCGCGCGGAGAGCTCGACCGCGAGGGTGTCGAGCAGGCGCATCGAGTGCGAGACGAGCTCCTCGATCGGCTCGCTCGGGTCGAGGGCGCTCACCACCGTAAGCGTCCCTGGATCCTTCTTGTCGGCCTCGGGCGGCTGCGCCAGCGCCAGGCTCTCGACGGTCTTCGCGGCCTTGCTGGCGCGGCGAGCGACGTGGCGGAGCTGCTTCCGCTTGCCGTGCAGCGTCAGCTCGCAATGCGCCTCCGTCGGGACATCGCGCTCGTCGAGCTCGACCAGGATCGCCGCCTCCGGCGGCGTCGCGTCCTTCGGGTTGCCCGGAATCGTCGCAAACAGGCAGAGCGTGACGCCCGCGGGGCCGTCGCCGTCGAACCGCCGTCGGAGCTCGGCGCTGACGTTCGTCGCGCCGTAGGTCTTGAGCCACGCCAGGCCTCGCTCGACCAGCTCGCCTGCAGCGATGGTGAGCCCGTCGAGAGTGCCTTCCTGCGCGGCGTTGCCCTTCCCTACCACGGCGGAAGTATGACCGCGACCTCGCGACTGCGCCGCTACCCTGGTGCGGATGGCTCGTGGGCGGCGGATCGAGCTGGTCGACGAGGATGTCGATCTCGGGGGTCTGCGCGTACGCATCGCGCGGCCGCGCGAGCCGGAGCTGCTGCTGGACGACGCGGTCGCCGAGGGTGCGAGCGAGGCGCCGTACTGGGCCGAGCTCTGGCCGTCGGCGCGTGCGCTCGCGGCGCACCTCGGAGGCTTCGACCTGCACGGGCTCCGCGCGATCGAGCTCGGCTGCGGGCTCGCGCTGCCCTCGGTCGCCGCCGCGCTCGGGGGAGCCGACGTGCTCGCCGTCGATCACGATGCCGAGGCGGTCCGCATCGCGCGCCTCAACGGACGGAGAACGGGCCGACGGGTGCGCGGCCTCGTCGCCGACCTGCGGGAGCCGCCCGCCGAGCTACTGGACGCTGACCCGTTCGACCTGGTGCTCGCGGCGGACGTCCTGTACGACGCCTCGCTTGCGGAGGCGCTCGGGCGGCTGATACCCGGGCTTCTGGCGCCGGGCGCGCTCGCGCTCGTCGCGTTCCCGTGGCGGGGTCAGGCCGATGGGCTCGCGCACGAGCTCGAGGTGTCCGGCCTGGGCGTCCGGCTCGGCGAGCTCGACGCGCCCGGGCTGCTGCACGCCCGGACGGTCGGACTGCTCGAGGCGCGCAGCCCGGACCCCGAGCTCGATGCGAATGCAACGAAGTGATCGGCTAGACTCGTTCGACCCCAATGGAGGAGGCCCGGCGTGCCGGGCACAACGAGGGCTCTACTGCTTGAGATCGAAGGCAAGCAGGTCGCGGAGAAGGAACAGCCCCGCCCGCAGGTCATCGTGGCGCTGGTGGAGCGAAGCGACGACACCGCAGATCCCCTGACCTCTGTCGATGTGGCCGAAGAGGCGCCCTGACGGGAGCCGCGGCGCAACTCGTCGCGGTCCCGTCGAAGAATCATCCGAACGGAGGAAGACATGTCTACAGCACTCGCGCGACTCAAGACCTGGTGGCATTCCCGCACCGCCAGCAAGCCCAAGCCCTGATCCAGGCACTGTGATCGGCGTGTCACGAGGAGTACGCTCAATCGGTGCCCCTCGTGACGCGCCTCCTGCTCGGCGCAGCGGTGCCGCTCGCCGCGTCCTGCGTGCTTGCGGCGTCGGCGCAGGCCAGCGATCTCTACGTGAACCCGGCGCTTGCCGCGTGCTCGGATAGCGCGAGCCTGAGCGTCGCGAGCCATCCGGCGACACCCTGGTGCTCACCGTTGCCCGCGACGCGGAGCGCACGCCCGGGCGACACGGTGCACCTCGCGTCCGGCACCTACCACGTCCAGGTCCGACCGGCCACCTCGGGCACACCCGGCCTGCCGGTCACGTACCTCGCCGACGGCGCGGTCACGATCGCGCCGCCGGACGCGAGTGTCGGCGTCATGCTCTCGGGCGTCCACGACATCGTCGTGCGCGGCGTCAGGGTGCTCGCGAACGCCAACCAGGGGGTCGCGATCGACAACGCGGCCGGCATCACGCTCGACCGCGACACGGTGACGAACCACGGCGGCATCGGCGTCTGGATCAAGCACGGTGACACGACCACGATCACGCGCTGCTCGCTCGTGAACAGCCTGCGCGCCGGGCTGTTCGACTCGGCCTTCGCGACCGGCACGACCGTGAGCGGCTCGACGGTCACCGGCAACGGCATCGACGGTCAGCAGTTCAACGGCGACGGCGTCGAGTTGAACGGGTCGGGCGACACCGTGCAGACGAGCACGATCACCGGGAACGGCGACGGCATCGGTTTCGAGCACGGCATCTACGTCGGGCAGACCGCGCTCGACTACACGATCACGGGAAACAGGATCGCCCTGAACGCCGGGGCCGACATCAAGGCCACCGGCGGCCCGGGACTGATCGCCTACAACCGCCTCGACTCGGGCCACTGGGGGCTCGTGCTCTCCGACAACACTGCTCCCGTGACGGTGGAGTACAACCGCGTCCAGGGGAGCTTCCAGCACGGCATCTTCCTGACGACGGGCACGACGCCGGCGCGGGCGATCCTCCTGAACAACACGGTGCGGCAGACGTCGCGCATCACCACGAGCGGTGACGCGTCGGCCGTGTTCGTCGCGAGCGCGTCGCTGCTCGTCCTGCGAAACAACCTCCTGTCGTTCACGAACCCGGACAGGCTCGGCTCTGCGCTCTTCGTGAACAGCGCGAGCCTGCTCACAGGCCTCGATTCCCAGACGAACTGGTTCTCGAGCACCGATGCGCTCGGGCGCAACCTCGCGTGGAACGGGTCGCGCGTGACCCTCGCCGCCTGGCGCAGCCTCTCAGGTCAGGATGCGTCGAGCATCGACTCGCCGCCGCCGCTCTTCGACTCGATCGGCCGGGTCGTCTCGAGCAACCTCGGCGCCGGCGAGGGCACGCCGCTCGGCCTGACGCGCGATCTCGTGGGGACTCCCGTCCCCGCCGATGCGGCGCCGGACATCGGCGCGTACCAGGGGTAGGTTTCGTCGGGTTCGGCCCGGGGTACCACGTCTGCCGAGACGCGCTTGTGCGTCGACAACAGGAGGTCATCTCGTGCGCATCGGACTGAGTCTTGTGCTAATTGCTGCTGGCGCGATCCTGACATGGGGTGTCACAGCAACCGTCTCCGGCGTGAACATCCACGTGATCGGTGTGATCCTGATGGCTGTTGGAGCCCTCGGACTCGTGCTGTCGCTGATCTTCCTCTCGACGGTCAGGTCGCGAGGCACGAGCGTGCGGCGAGACGTCATCACGGACCCCGCGGGCGAGCGAACGGTCCGCGACTCGTACAGCTCGCAGGTCTAGCTTCTTCGCTCGAGCAGGCGGTGTGCGGGCATGCGCCCGCACACCGCTCGCCAAAATATCTCTGTGACGGAGCTATCATGCTCGGGTGACCTTCGAGGCGCCCCCGGCAGATGTGAGCTCCGGAGAGCTCTCGGTCGGCCTGCTCGGCGTGATCGGCCCGCTTCGCCGCACGCTGCGTCGTCGCGTCCGCGATGACTGGCCACTCGAGCCGCTCCCGGCTGCGCAGGCCGAGCTGTTGCGGCTCGTCTCCGAGCAGCCCGGGATCGGAGTGGGGGAGGCGGCCGCCCGGTTGCACCTCGCCGCCAATACCGTCAGCACTCTCGTCGGGCAGCTCGGCTCCGCCGGCCTGATCGAGCGCACCAGCGACCCACTGGATCGACGTTCGGCGAGGCTCCTCCTGACCGCTGCGGCCGATGCACGCATCGCCGCGTGGCGCGAGCGCCGCGCTGAGGCGGCGCGGCGGGCGCTCGAGGCGCTGAGTGCCGACGATCGCGCTCGACTGCACGCCGCCCTTCCGGCGCTCGAGCGGCTTGTCGAGGAGCTGGCGACGTGATCGCGATAGCCGGCGAGCTCGCCGTCTCGTGCCGCCACCTCTCGTTCAGCTTCGGCAAGCACCTCGCGGTCGACGACGTCGATCTCGACGTTCGGCGCGGCGAGATATTCGGCCTGCTCGGGCCGAACGGCGCCGGCAAGACGACGGCGATCCGCGTCGTCACGACCCTCCGCCGTCCGAGCGTCGGCTCGGTCGAGGTGTTCGGCATGGACGTGAAGCGCGACGCCATGCGCGTTCGTCGCACCATCGGCTACGTGCCGCAGGAGCTGTCGGCCGACCCGACGCTGACGGGTCGCGAGAACGTCATGCTGTTCGCGCGCCTGTTCGATGTGCCGCGGCGGGAGCGCGCGGCGCGGGCGAGCGCAGCGATTGAGGCGATGGGGCTCACCGATAGCGCCGACAGGATCGTCAAGACGTACTCGGGCGGAATGATCAGGCGGCTCGAGCTCGCCCAGGCGCTCGTGTCACGGCCACGCCTGCTGGTGCTGGACGAGCCGACGATCGGGCTCGATCCGATCGCCCGGGCGGATCTCTGGGAGACCATCCACGAGCTCCGTGAGCAGTTCGGGGTGACGGTGCTCATGACCACCCACTACCTCGAGGAGGCGGACGCCCTGTGCGACCGGATCGCCCTCATGCACCACGCGCGCCTGCGCGCGACCGGCAGCCCGGACGAGCTGAAGCAGGCGCTCGGAGCGGACGCGACGCTCGACGACGTGTTCAGGCACCACGCCGGCGACGAGATCGCCGAAACAGGAGACCTACGTGACATCCGTCGAACGCGTCGCACCGCTCGGCGTCTCGGCTGACGTCCCGCTCGAGGAGCCGCCGCCGATCTGGACGCGGCTCCCGAGCCGCATCGGCACGCTCTGCCTCGTGGAGGTACAGCGGCTGCGTCACGACCGCACCGAGCTCTACACGCGCTCGATCCAGCCGGCGCTGTGGCTCGTCATCTTCGGCACGACCATCTCGCGGCTGCACGCGATCCCGACGGACGGGCTCACCTATCTCGACTTCCTCGCGCCGGGGATCCTCGCCCAGTCGGGCCTGTTCATCGCGATCTTCTACGGGATCCAGGTCATCTGGGAGCGCGACGCAGGAGTGCTCACGAAGCTCCTCGTGACGCCCACGCCCCGTGCGGCGATCGTCGCCGGCAAGGGCTTCGCCGCCGGCGTACGCGCGATCGGACAGGTCGTCGTCGTACTCGTGCTCTCCGCGCTCCTCGGCGTCTCGCTCTCCTATCGGCCGTTGCATCTCGTCGGTGTCGTGGCCGCCGTCGTGCTCGGTGCAGTGTTCTTCTCGACGCTCTCGATCACGCTCGCCGGGCTCGTGCTCTCGCGCGAACGGCTGATGGGCATCGGCCAGGCGATCACGATGCCGCTCTTCTTCGCGTCGAACGCGCTCTACCCCGTCAGGCTGATGCCCGAATGGCTGCAGGTCCTGGCCCGGCTCAACCCGCTCAGCTACGAGGTCGACGCGCTGCGTGGCCTCCTCATCGGGACGCCCGCGCTGCTCGTGCGGGACTACTCCGTGCTCGCGGGCGCGGCCGTCGTGGGTGTCGCGACGGCGTCGAGCTTGCTCGGACGCCTGACCCGGTGACCCCCCTCCGAGCGATCGGGCGAGCCGCCGGCGTCGCCGATAAGGGGCCATGCCCCCGAGTCTGGGAGAGTCGTCGGTGCCTCGAGCGGGCAGGACGACAGTTTCGATGGCCGATGGCACCGAGCTCGCGCTCGTGTGGGCACGCCAGCTTGCGCGCGCCTCGAGCCCGGCCGAGACGCTGAGCATCACGATGGAGGCACTCCGGAGCGTGCTCGGCATGCGCGTCTGCGCGACGAATCGGCTCGTCGCCGCCGATGACGAGTACGAGGTGTGCCTCGTGTCGGGGCACGGCGTGATCCCCATCGGAGATCTGCTCGGGGGTCGCTACTCGCAGCCTGCCTTCGAGACGCTCATCGCGGGTCGCTACGAGCGCGCACCTGCGATCCACCTCGTACCGCCCGACGCGCCGGAGTGGGCCGACTTCACCGGTCCAGAGGTCGTTCCTGACATCGTCCCGGGTCCCGACTCGATCGATCCGTGGCAGGTGGGACAGGAGCTGTTCGTCGCCCTGCGCGATCGCGAGTCCGAGGTCCTCGCGATCCTGTCGCTCGACGCTCCCGTGGACTGCGAGATCCCGCCGAGGGAGCGAATGGTCCTCGCGTCGCTGGTGGCGCACCACGCAGCGACCACGCTCGAGGCGCGGATCGCCGAGCAGGACAGCGCGCAGGCGCACCGCGAGGCCGAGGCACTGGCGGGGATCGTCAGATCGCTCGAGGCCGGCCTGAGCGAGGAGGAGCTCGTCCAGCGCGCCGTCGACGGGATCTGCGGCGTGTGCGGCTACCACACGGTCAGCGTTCATCTGATTGCCTCCGAGGCTCCCGCGCCCGCCCCATGGGCCGCCCCGAAGGAGGCGAGCGCGCCGCGAGCGAGACCGTGGACGGCCGAGCTCGATGCCGATCTCCTGGTGGCCGAGCGGCAGATCTCGCGGTCGTTCCTGCTGTCGCACGACGAGCTGCTGCGGCACGCCTGGCCCCTTGCGCGGCCCGTCGGCGGGGGTGGCCGCGGTCGCCGTGGATGGCACCGCAAGGCGCTCGTCATCCCGATCGATCTCCCGTCGGGACGACGGCTCGGCGTCGTGCTGGCCGACAATCCGAAGGACCGCCTGCTGCCGACGACCAAGCGAGTCCGGCAGCTGGAGGCGTTCGCCACGCAGATCGCCCTGATGATCGAGGGAGGCCGCTCGCTCGACCGCGCCCGGGTGCAGGCCCAGATCGATCCACTGACGCAGCTTGCGAACCGGGCCCGCCTGTACTTCGAGATCGACCGAGCGCTCCGCGACGGCGAGGACGTCGCCGTCCTCTTCATCGACCTCGACGGGTTCAAGGAGGTCAACGACGAGTTCGGCCACAGCGTCGGCGACGAGCTCCTCTGTCACGTCGCGCGCCGGCTCGAGGGGGTCATACGGCCGGAGTCGCTGGTATCGCGGCTCGCCGGCGACGAGTTCGTCGTCGCGTCGTTCGGCTCCGAGGCGCCGTGGATGCCATCGGTGGTGGGTCGCGCGCTCGACGCACTGCGAGAGCCGTTCGCGCTCAGCGCGGGAAGCGTCTCGCTCGAGGCCAGCGCCGGCATCGCCTGGTCGCGCAGCGGATCGACGGTCGAGCGGCTGATCCACGAGGCCGACCTCGAGATGTACCGGGCGAAGTCGGCCGGCGGACAGGCGCGGCGCCCCACCGGAAGGTGAGGCGCCGCGACGATGACCGAGGTCCCTACACGGCGGCGATGCCCTCGGCGCCGACCGCGTTCGGGACGGTGACCGAGCCGATCGCCGTCAGCGAGCCGTCGCCGTTCACGCGGAACTCGTCGACGATGCCGCTCGCACCGGTCTGGGTGTACAGGAACCGACCGTCGGCCGAGGCCGATGCGTCAACGGTTCCTCCGTCGGTCCCGGTCGTGCCGAGCAGCGTGAGTCCACCGCCGAGGCTCGACCGGAAGCCGCTCAGCGTGGCGCTTCCCGCGTTGGAGGCGTAGAAGAACCCGCCCACCGGCTCGACCCAGCAGGTCGCGGCCTGCCCGGTCAGGACGGATGCGATCGGGGTGATGGTGCCGTCGCCGTTCAACGTGAAGGTGGCGAGCGCGCTCGGACCCGCCTCGGCGATCGCCAGGTGGCCTGCCGGGTCGAAGCTGATCGCGAACGGAACCGTGCCTGGCTCGGGGTTCACGACGGGCGCGGACAGCCGTCCGTCGAAGCGGACCGCGAATACGTCGACGTCGTTCCCGTTCGCCTTCGTGGTGACGATCAGGTGCGCGCCGTCCGGCGAGAAGGCGACCTGACCCGGTGTGTTCGTGAACTCGGGCGTCGCCGTCGGGTCGAGCCCGAGCGGCCGGCTCGACCGGTCGATCGGGATGAGCACGTTGAAGAACACGCGGTAGCCCTGCACCGATCCGCCGTTTCGGGCGTTCAAGACGTACACCAGGTCGTTGTGCACCGCGACGCTGACCGGGAACGATCCGCCGGAGGGCAGGATCTGGCGCAGGTACAGCCGGTCGTGGATGACCGCGAACACCGAGACGCTGTTGCTACCCGCGTTCACGGCATACAGCAGTCCGTGGCGATGGTCGTAGGTGAGCGACCCCTGCGACGCGAGGTGGTCGACCGCCGATCCGGCGAGGATGCCGCCGACTCCGCCCGTTGCATACGCGCCGGCGGGGCTGAGCGTCCCGTTCGGTGCACGGTCGTAGGCGAACACCGTGTTGCCGGTGGTGCTGTTGTTCTGGACGAACACGACGTGGTCCGCGCCCGGGCTGAACGGGCCGCCTATCGAGGCGCTCGCCGAGCCGGCGAACGCCGCGATCGCGGTGATGGCGAGTGCCGCCGTCGAGATGAGCTGAACGAGTTTCTTCACGGTGCGCTCCTTTCAAGAGGTGCGCGCACCGTAGGCGCCTGACGGTGTTATGACACTCGAATCAGCGCCCGATTTTCAGACAGTTTTCTGATGTCAGTTTTCCAACTGTTCATCACTATGAACTGCGAGAAAACGCGGCAGGCGGCTACGCGCGTTCGTAGCATCCGCGACAGCGCGCCTCGTAGCGCTCCGCGCCCCCGACGACCACCGTCGCATCGTCGAATGGCGCCGGCGCGCCGTCGACGAGGCGCTGGCTGAGCGTCGCGTCGCCACCGCATACGACGCATACGGCCTGCAGCTTGGTGATGCGGTCGGCGATCGCGAGCAGCTCGGGCATCGGGCCGAACGGCAGGCCGCGGTAGTCGCGATCGAGGCCGGCGCAGATCACGCTGAGGTCCGAGGCGGCGAGGTCCTCGCACACGCCGATCAGCCGCGCGTCGAAGAACTGCGCCTCGTCGATGCCGACGACATCGGCCTCACCGCGCAGCTCGAGAAGCTCCCGCGGGTCTGCGATCGCACGTGCCGCGAGACGTGCTCCAGCGTGCGATACGACGTCGTTGGCCGAGTGCCGGTCGTCGATCGCCGGCTTGACGCAGACCACGGCGAGCCGGGCGATCGAGGCCCTGCGCAGGCGCCGGATCAGCTCCTCGCTCTTGCCGCAGAACATGGGGCCGCACACGACCTCGATCCCCCCGAGACGGCGGGAGCGCTGCGGCGCTGCGACGTGCGCGGACTCGTAGGACGGGGAGATCGACATGCGCCTGGACGATATCCCGTCGGGCGGACGGCCTCCGGCGGTTTCAAGCGATGCCGTCTGGAGGCCGATATCGCGCCTGTGAGCGCCGATCCCGATACACGCGGCGGTCTCGACGCGCACCCGCGAGTCGAGCGCCGCCGACCGCTGTCGCTGGTTCGCCTGCGCGACCGACGCACACACCGGCCGATGGTCGTGGTTCCGGGTCTCGGCGCGATCGACGGGGGAGACGTCTCGATCGAGGAGCTCCGCGAGCGCCTCGGCCCCCCGGCCCCCGTACCGCGCCTGGGCGAGGCGCTCGTGGAGCGCGGCCTGGTGTCGACCGAGGCGTTCGACGCCGTGCTCGCCGAGAGTCAGCGGACGGGAGCCTTGACGGGCGAGCTGCTCGTCGCGCGGGGCACCGTGCGACGTCTCGACCTGTACCGCACGCTGTCCGACCTGTGGGGCATTCCCTTCTGCGATCTGAAGCACACGGAGCCCGACATCGAGCTCGTCGCGCGGTTCGGGCTCGATCCCGCCACGCTCGCGCGCAAGCCATGGATCCCGATCGGCGAGGCGCAGGGCGTGCTGCTCGTCGCGACCTGCGAGCGGCCGACGGATCGTCTGGCCGAGGACGTCCGGATGGCGTGCAGCTGGACCGGCGCGGTGGTGTTCCACGCGACGACGGAGTGGGATCTACGCGCGGCAGTGCTCCGCGCACATGGCGCCGAGCTGACGCGGCGCGCGGCATCCGAGCTCGCCGAGCGCGTCCCCGAGGAGTCCGCCTCGCGTGTGTTGACCCGGCCCCAGGCGGTCGTCCTCGCGGCCACGGGTGTCGCGCTGCTGGCGCTGCTCGTCCTGTCGGTACAGAACACGCTGGTGGCGTTGTTCCTGCTGTTCAACGTCTTCTATGCCGGCAACGTCGGCTTCAAGGTGGCGGCGATCGCCGCCGGCGTCATCCGACTGCGTGGGCGCGCCGTTCGTCGGACGCCGGAGCCGCCCGCGATCTCCGACCGCGACCTGCCGATGTACACGATCCTCGTCCCGGCGTTCGGCGAGGCGAACGTGATCGCCGACCTCATCGGTCACCTCTCCGCCGTCGACTACCCCGCGGACCGGCTCGAGGTGATCCTGCTGCTCGAGGAGGTCGACCGCGAGACGATCGACGCGGCGCTGCACGCGGGTCTCCCCGGCTTCGTGCGCATCGTCGTCGTGCCCGACGGGCAGCCGCGCACCAAGCCGAAGGCGTGCAACGTCGGCCTGCAGTTCGCGCGCGGCGAGTTCCTCGTGATCTTCGACGCGGAGGACAGGCCGGATCCAGACCAGCTACGGCGCGCGGCTGCCGCGTTCGCCGTCGCCGGCCCCGATCTCGTCTGCCTGCAGGCGCGCCTGAACTACCACAACGCCGGCGAGAACCTGCTCACGCGGTTCTTCACGCTCGAGTACAGCCACTGGTTCGACCTGATGCTCGAGGGCCTCGTGGCGCTGCGGCTGCCGATCCCGCTCGGAGGCACATCGAACCACTTCCGCACCGACGCGCTGCGCGAGCTCGGGGGCTGGGACTCGCACAACGTCACCGAGGACGCGGATCTCGGCCTGCGAGCGGCCGCGCGTGGGTACGTCGTGCGGACGCTCGCATCGACGACCTACGAGGAGGCCTGCTGTCGGACCTGGCCGTGGATCCGCCAGCGCACGCGCTGGATCAAGGGGTACCTCCAGACCGGCCTCGTCCACACGCGCCATCCGATCCGCTTCGTGCGCG
This sequence comes from uncultured Actinomycetes bacterium, assembly GCA_963717155.1. Taxonomy (GTDB): domain Bacteria; phylum Actinomycetota; class Thermoleophilia; order Gaiellales; family JALYLC01. The sequence continues at coordinate 2,587,719 of OY970326.1, read as the reverse complement.
CCGCCGGGCCGCACGCCACGCTCACGTTGTTCCTGCTGATCCTCGCTACCCCGCTCGCGTTCCTCGCGTCGCCCATCCTGTGGGCCTACTTCGCGTACACGTCGATCGGCATCGGCCCGGGCCTCGCCGTCGACCACTCGCTTGCAGAGCTCGCCCTGGCGAACCTCGTGGTCGGCAACGTCCTGATGATCGGCGTCAGCGGTGCCGCGGCGCTCGGGCGGCGGAATCTCGCGCTGATCCCCTTCATGGTCCTGCTGCCGCTCTACTGGGTGCTCCACTCGATCGCGGCCTGGCGCGCGCTGTACCAGCTGATCACGGCTCCGTCGTACTGGGAGAAGACGCCGCACGGGTTGTCCGCGCATGCGGCCCCCAACGCCGACGCGGCACGCGCGCTCGCCGCCGAGGCTGCGGCGCGCCTGCAACGCGAGGTCGATCTCGAGGCCGCCTGAGGAGTCCGGCTCGCCAGCTATCTTCGCGGTTCGAGCTACAGGAGCTACGAGGAGGCTGCGATGGGCAACGGCGACGGCCGCACCCGGATCGACCTGAGTCACGTCGTCGAGGACGGCATGCCCACGTATCCCGGCCTCCCCGGGCCGATCGTCTGCGACTACCTCACGCGGGAGCGGAGCCGGACGATCTACGCGCCCGGGACCGAGTTCCAGATCGGCGTGGTCACGCTCTGCTCGAACACCGGCACCTACGTCGACAGCCCGTTCCACCGCTACCCGGACGGCGTCGACCTGTCGGAGCTCCCGCTCGACCGGCTCGCCGATCTCGACGCGGTCGCGGTCGATGCCCCTGCGGGCCGGACCTCGATCGGCGCGGACGCCTTCGCGGGGGTCGAGGTCGCCGACCGGGCCGTGCTCGTGCGGACGGGGTGGCACCGGCACTGGCGCACGCCGGCGTACGTCACGGGCCACCCGTTCCTGACCGAGGACGCAGCGCGCCACCTGCTGTCGGCAGGCGCGCTGCTCGTGGGCATCGACTCCCTCAACATCGACGACACGAGCGGCGGCGAGCGACCGGTCCACTCGGCGCTACTTGCCGCGGGAGTGCCCATCTGCGAGCACCTCGCCGATCTCGCGCCGCTGCCCACGGAGGGATTCCGCTTCAGCGCGGTTCCCGTGAAGATGAAGGGCATGGGCACGTTTCCCGTGCGCGCCTACGCGACGATCGGGGCCTAGGCGGGACTAGCGCGAGAGGCTGCGGCGCGGCCGGAACGGTCCCCGGGTCTCCAGGCCTCGGCGCGCACGGGCAGAGAGCAGCGCGCCTCCGCAGGCGGCGATGAGCGTGCCGTCTGGGTCGAGGTCGCGCGTCGAGAGTTGCACCACGTCGCCGTTCCTGTCGAGCAGCTGCGCGCACGGGGTCGAGCCCGAGAGGTAGGCGTCGAAACCCTGGTAGGTCTTGACGCCCAGTCCGTCCTCGGCGGCGAGCATCTCGATCGCAGCGAACCACGGCTCGGCGACGTGTTCGAGCCAGTCGTCCAGCTCCGGGCCCTTCTCGCCGTGGCTCGGCCCCGAGTGCTCGTGCTCGGCGCACTCCGTGAAGCCGTGCATGACCAGATGGAGGTATTGCTCCATCACGGCAACGCCTTCGATGCTAGGCGCGAACCGGTCGGTGGGTGCGCAGGCCATCGACTGCACAAGACCACCATTCGGGTGACAGCACAATCGTCCGAACGGATGAATCAGCCGTCGGCGTCGAAGCGATACCCGTAGCGGCCGTCGACGGGTGGATCGGATGTGCGCCGATATACCCCTGCAGCACGCAGGGGCGGCGGCGCCTCCCGGTGCCCGGGGACATACACGACCCCGTCCGGTCCGATGGATCGGTGCAGGAAGAGCACGCGGGCGGGACTGCCGGGGATCGCGCAGAGCTCGCCGTCGAGCGGGCCGCCGGTGCACTGCGCCACGAACGTCACCGGTCGACTCTACACAGGCGGGTCGAGCCGTCGAGCTAGTCTCGAGGCCCGATGAGCGACGAGCTCGAACCCGTCCTGCGACTCCGGAACGGCGCGGTGATCCCGCGACGGGCGATCCGCATGAGCGCGGTCACGGCATCGGGTCCAGGTGGGCAGCACGTGAACCGCTCGAACACGGCCGTCGAGCTGCGCATCGCGCTCGAGGATCTTCCGCTGGACGACACGCAGCGCGGCCGGCTGGCCGAACGGCTCGCGAACCGGATCAGCAACAGCGGCGACCTGCGGGTCGAGGCGTCGGCCCATCGCTCACAGCTGCGCAACCGGAGGGCGGCGGAGGAGCGCCTCGTCGAGCTTGTCGACGAGGCGATCGAGGTCGAGGCCGACCGCCGGCCGACCAGGGCTTCCCGCGGAGCGCGCGAGCGCGCCCGCGTCGCCCGGGAGCGCGACCAGCGGCGCACGGCCGAGCGGCGCTGGTCGCCCGGATCCGACGACTGACGACGCTCCACGCGGCGTCGTTGCGGAAGGGCCACCCACTGGAGCGCGTTCCGGCTCGAGCGGGCACGATTCAGCCATGCTTCAGCTTCGCCCCAACTGCGAGTGCTGCGACCGCGACCTCCCGCCCGAGAGCGACCTCGCGCGCATCTGCAGCTTCGAGTGCACGTTCTGCGCGGAGTGCGTCGAGGAGCGGCTTGCCGGCGTATGCCCGAACTGCGGTGGCGGGTTCGTGCCGCGCCCGATCAGGCCGCCGGGCAAGCTCGCGACCTACCCCCCTTCGACGGAGCGGATCACCAAACCACACGCGGCCTGCGTCTGACGCTGCTCATGTGTCAGCGACAGGATCTGTGTCCTGTCCTCGTGTGATACGCGTCACATCTGCGCTCGGGTCGGATTCATTCGAGGGGATCCGGGCAGAAGCGGCCGCGTGCGCACTGGTAGCGTGCGCCGCTTCTGATAGTGCCGGCCCGCGTTGACGACGGGTGGCGGTGCGGTTTTCGACGAGGAGGACCAGTGATCAGAATGCTCAGGCCCCGTACGATCGGAGCGCTCGCTTCGGCGTCCATCGCCCTGGTCGGCGGATCGTTCGCGGCGACCGCGGTTGCGGCGCCGGCCCATCACGGCAATCCCGGCTACAAGCACGGCCACGGTAACGACCATCGGAAGCATCACGGCTCGACGCTCTTCGTCTCGCCGACGGGTGCGTCGTCGAACTCGGGCGCGTCCTGCGCGCAGGCCTCGTACTCGACGATCCAGTCGGCGGTGGCCGCGGCCCCGCCGTACGGCACCGTCGTCGTGTGTGCGGGCACCTACGCCGAGGATGTGGCGATCGCGCAGCCGCTGACGCTGCAGGGTCAGAACGCATTCATCAACGCCGCCGGGAAGGACAACGGCGTCGTGATCTCGTCGTCCCACGTGACGGTCCAGGGCTTCACCGTGCGGGGCGCGACCGGTGAGGGCATCCTTGCCGTCGGCACGAACACCCCGTCGATGGTCCCGGCCGGCGCGCCCGCCGGCAGCACGACCGGTGTGCCGATCAGCGATGTCACGATCACGAAGAACATCGTGCAGGGCAACGACCAGGGCACGGCCACCTCGGCGTATGCCGAGTGCCAGGGTGATGGCGACGTGCCCGGAGACTGCGGCGAGGGCATCCATCTGATGAGCGTCGCGAACTCGACCGTGTCGAAGAACTACGTGACGGGCAACTCGGGCGGCATCCTGCTGACGGACGAGTTCGGACCGACGTACGGGAACTCGATCGACCACAACCTCGTGACGAACAACGCGGCCGACTGTGGCATCACGCTGCCTTCGCACAACGGCCTCGCCGTCGACCCGACGACGCTCGCGCCTGCGGCGTCGCTGGCGGGCGTCTACAACAACACCGTCAGTCACAACTCGATCATCAACAATGGCCTGAAGGGCTTCGGCGCCGGTGTCGTGATCGCCGCGCCCTTCCCCGGAACAGGCTCCTATAACAACGTCGTCTCCCACAACCTGATCGAGGGCAACGGCCTGTCGGGTGTCACGCTGCACAGCCACGCGCCGGGTGCGTTCGTCGGTGGCACTCAGATCCTGAGTAACATCATCGGCGTCAACAACCTGACCGGCGACTCGCCGCTCTCGCCGGCGACCGGTCTCGGTGCGGCGCCGGTGCAGTTCCAGGCCGACACCCAGACGACCGGCATTCTCGTGTGGTCGCTGGTCACGCCGACCAGCGTCACGATCGCGGGCAACACGATCCTGGGCAACGAGATCGGCATCTGGCTGAATCCGACGGTGACCGCTGCCGGCGCCGCCACGAACAACAGGTTCTTCGGCGTCACGACGCCTGTCGGCCCCTAGCCGACGCGCGCGCAACGGGGGGTGCCCACCCTCGCCCGTCCGGGATCGCCGGACGGGCGAGGGCGGTGCCCTCAGGCTCGCTGCAGGCTGGGTTCGGCCGGTATCACGGTCACGACATCGCGCGCGAGATCGTCGAGCATCCGTCGCAGGTCGGGATGCTCATCCGGGTCGTAGCCCGCCAGATACTCGTCGAGGCCTTCGCGGCGGGCGGCCACCAACCGCGCCCACTGCGAGTCTCCGAGCGCGGTGAGGTGGAGCGAGCCGTCACCGCCCTCCGCGACCAGGTCATCCTGCTCGAGCGTGACGAGGAGCGGCGAGAGCCGCCCGCCGTCGACGGTCAGATCCCTGGCGAGATCATCCGTGCGGATCGGCGTTCGTGTCGCGAGCCGGCAGAAGAGCCAGAGCGACGGCGGGGCGAGGTCGATGCCGGCTCGCTTGGCGAGCCGTTCGTACAGCGCCCAGCGGTTGTCGCGGTGCGCCAGCGTGGCGAGTGCCCGCTGCACCTCGGCGAGCGAGTCGTCCTCGGATGCCGCTCCGAGACCGCGCCGCGTATCCGGGACCCGAGCGGTCGCGCGTAGCGGGATCTCGCGGAGCAGCCAGGTGAGCGCGAACGCGACGAGCGCGATCGCGGCGCCGAGGTAGAAGATCGGATGCAGGGCCTCGGTCACCGCGACCTGGTATGCCTCATGCACGGCTGGCGGGAGGTGCTTGATGACCTCCGGGTTCGAGCCCTTCGGAATCGTTGCGCCTGCGGGGAGCTTGGCCGCGAGATTGGCGGCGAGCTGGTTGGCGAAGATCGCGCCGAAGATCGACACGCCGATCGAGCCTCCGATCGACCGGAACAACGTGGAGCCCGAGGTCGCGACGCCGAGGTACTCGTAGGGGACCGCGTTCTGGGCGGCGAGCACGAGCACCTGCATGACCATGCCGAGCCCGAGGCCGAGCACGAGCATGTACAGCCCGGACTGCAGGCTGGGGGTGTTCACCTCGAGTTGCGCAAGCAGCAGCATCCCGATCGAGACCAGCAGCGTGCCCACGATCGGGAAGGGCTTGTAGCGACCGTAGCGACTGATCAGCTGTCCGCTCACGATCGACGTGATCAGGACGCCCGCCATCAAGGGGGTCATGAGGAGCCCCGAGACGGTCGGACTCAGCCCGCGGACGTTCTGGAGGAACAGCGGGAGGTAGGTGACGGCGCCGAACAACGCGAACCCGATCACGAAGCCGATCGCGCTCGTCACGCTGAAGATGCGGTTCGAGAAGAGCGCGAGCGGCAGGATCGGCTCGGCTGCGCGTCGTTCGAAGAGGAGAAACGCGACGATGAGCACGACTCCCGCGACCGCGAGCGCGACCATTCCGGGTGCGCCCCACGCGTAGGTCGTGCCCCCGAGGCTCGTGTACAGCACGATCGATGCGAGGCCGCCGGCAAGCGTGATGGCGCCGAGATAGTCGATCTTGTGCTTTACCTGGTCGCTGCGGGCGTGGAACGCGGTGGCGATGATCCCGAGCGCGAGCAACCCGATCGGGACGTTGACGAAGAAGATCCAGCGCCACGACAGGCTGTCGACGAAGAAGCCGCCGAGCAGCGGCCCGACGACGGTCGAGACGCCGAAGACAGCTCCGAAGTAGCCCTGGTAGCGCCCACGCTCGCGCGGCGGGATGATGTCCCCGACGACCGCCAGCGTGACGACCATCAAGCCACCGCCGCCAAGGCCCTGGAGGGCGCGGAAGGCGATCAGCTCGGTCATGTTCTGCGCGAGGCCGCACAGCGCGGAGCCGATCAGGAAGATGACGATCGCCGTCTGCAAGACCCGCTTGCGGCCGTACAGGTCCCCGAGCTTTCCGTACAGCGGTCCGGAGATCGTCGAGGCGAGCAGGTAGGCGGTCACCACCCACGACAGCTTCGAGACGCCTCCCAGGTCGCCCACGATCGTCGGCAACGCGGTCGAGACGATGGTCTGGTCGAGCGATGCCAGGAGCAGCACCAGCAGCAACGCGCTGAAGATCAGCCGGACGCGCGGGGCATCGGTCTCCACGGCAGGCTCGCTCACGGAATCAGCCCTTCCTCGTATGCCGCTCGACCAGGGCGGCGTGCGCGTCGTCGATGTCGAGAGGGGGGTGCGGCAGCGGGGTCGGCACCGAGCGTGCCGTCCGCAGCCCGTCGAGGATGATCTGCAGGATGCGCCGCCACGCGTCCGGCGCCATCGTGCTGGTGAGATCCATGACGCCCAGGATCGCTGCGCTCAGCAGCGGCAGGTCCGCGAGTGTCACGTCCGGCCGGAGCGCTCCCTCTCGCTGTGCGCGCTCGATCAGGGCCGTGAGCGCACGGCGCGTCTCGGCCGACGGCTGCGAGAGCCGGCCCGTGCCACGCGCGCGGGCCAGGAGGATGTCCTTGAGACCGCGGTCCGTCGCCTGCAGGGCGAAGCCGGTCGCGAGCAGGCCGACGAGCCCGTCCCAGGCGTCCTCGGCATCGCAGGCGGCGGCCGTTCTCTCGTCGAAGCGCCGGACGCGCTCGTCGAACAGCGCATCGAGGAGCTCGTCGCGGCTCGCGAAGTGGCGATAGAACGTGCCGGTTCCGACCCCTGCGCGGCGGGCGATCTCGTCGAGCGGCACCTCGATGCCGTGGGCCGAGAACAGCTCGCTCGCGGCAGCGAGGATTCGATCGCGGTTCGCGCGGGCGTCGCGGCGAAGCGGTCGCGGACCTGTCGTCTGGCTACCTGGCATGGCGCGACCATAGCAGTAAACGGAGATTGATCTCCGCTTCTGCCTCCGGCGTTCTCCGTCTGGTACGTTGGACTGGCCCAGGTGAAGACGAATCGTTCCATCCCGAGTGCGACGGTGATCCCCGTCCTGGTCTATCCGGACGTGCGCGAGGCGGTCGACTGGTTGCGCGTGGCCTTCGGGTTCGTCGAGCGGGTGCAGATCGGCGAGAACCACCGTGCCCAGCTCAGCTTCGGCGAGGGGGCGGTCATCGTGGGAGACGTGCATGGCGAGCGACGACCGCCACGTCCGGGCGAGATCACGCACTCGGTGCTCGTGCGTGTCGACGACGCGCACGCCCACTGCGAGCGCGCGCGTCGGCAGGGAGCGCGCATCCTCATGGAGCCCACCGACCATGTGTACGGCGAGCGCCAGTACAGCGCCGAGGACTTCGCAGGCCACCACTGGACGTTCTCCGAGACGCTCGCCGACGTCGCCCCGGAGGAGTGGGGCGGAGTCTCGGTCACCCCGGACTGACGCGGCCTCGGTAGCAGACGAGCACTACCGCCGACCCCGGCTGCCCAGCCGCCCGGATTACCAGACGTAGGGAACCAGGCGCCACGTCGCGGCTGCGTAGTCCGTGTACTCGGCACCGAACGTTCGCGCGAGCGCGCGCTCCTCGACATGGATGCGCGGGAGCATCCCGACGAGGACGGTGAGCAGGACGACGGCGGCACCGACCCAGCTCCCGAAGGCGAGCCCGAGGCCCACGAGGCTCAGCAACAAACCGGCGTAGGAGGGGTGACGCAGCACGCGATACGGACCGCGACGGATGATCCGCTGCCCTGGCTCGATCGTCACCTCGCGGCGGAAGTAGCGGCCCAGGCTTACGATTGCCCAGTCGCGAAGGGCGGCCCCGGCGAGGATCATGGCGATCCCCAGTCCGAGCGTCCACCAGCTGTTCGCGTAGACGCGGAGCGCCGGCATCGACCTCGTGATCTGGAGCGCTCCCACGAGACCGAGGTACACCGCGACGCCGAGGATCCATCTCGTCCAGCGGTCCTGCACCACTGCGCCGTCTCGCAGGCGCGCCTGTCGTAGCAGCTCCACCGGGTTGCCGGGCAGACGACTCGCATCGCGGGTGTGGCCGAGATAGCTCGCGGCGACCTCGCCGAGCACCATCGCGGCGCCAGCTGCGACGACGAGCCAGCGCGCGACCAGGTCGTGCGCGAGCAGCATGGCAGGAACCTACACGCTCGCCGCCGGAACGCTTGCCGGCGGCGGCCGCAGAGGATCGCGGCCGCCACCGGCGATGACACATCTTGCGCTAGCCGTACGCGCCGCCGCCGCTCGAGCTCGTCGTGGTCGGCGCTGTCGTGGCCGATGCTGCCACTGCGTGCTTCACGAGCGCGCCCTTGACATTGACGACGAACCACTTGCCTTCGAAGCCTTCTCCGTTCACGTCGCCGGGCTTCTTGTCGTCGGCGAAGACGTACAGCGGGAAGCCGCCGTAGGTCACCTGGGTCAGGCCCTTGGGCTGCTTGATCGTGCCCACGAGCGACGTCTTCGCACCTGACCCGACGTTTGGCTTGGCGGTGCCCTTCACGAGCAATCTCGGCCAGAACTTGGCGCACGCCGGGACGCTCGTGCAGGTGTTGACACCCTTGCTATCAGGAGTGAAGCGGTAGAGTGTCATACCACTGGAGTTGACAAGCACGACTCCATACCTGGTCGTCTTCGCGCCCTTCACCGTGACCGCGTTCGAACCTGACATCGCTGCCATGGCACCGCCCACGCCGACGACCGCGAGAAGGACAACGGGCAGCGACCAGCGGATCCAATGACTCCGCATTGTCACTCCTTTCGCTTGTAAGACCTATGTCCCTTGAGTACGCAGTCGGAGGCGTTGCGGATTGCTCCGCGCTCGCAATGCGAGCAGCGGCTCAACCGGGCAGCGGCGCCCCGTGCTCCGTGAACGGCGGTGCGACGTAGCCCTGGCCCGGCGTTCCGCCGATCGCGAGGAGCTGCACCGGCTCGTCGGCGGTCGTGATCCAGCGAAGCACGCTCGGCCCGACCCGTGCGAACGTCCCCGGCACGAGCTCGTACTGCTCGCCGCCGGCGTGGAGCGTCGCGGCGCCGGACAGGGCCGTGTAGACCTCTTCCTGCCCGTCCTCGGCATGGTCGTGCTCAGGGAAGTGCTCGAAATGCGGGGGGAAGTGCTCGACCTGCATCCCGAATGCCGTGACTCCGAGGCTCGCGCGGGCCCGGCAGAAGCCTCCGCCGTTGGGGGAGTCGAACTCATCGACGCGCTTGACGGTGATATCGGACATCTCGTGTCTCCTCGCTGTTTCGGGACCTCTCGTCGTGGTGACGAACAGCCGAGCTCGGAATCGACACCTCCGGTTGCGCATCTCGCCACGTCGATCGCGGAACCGGTGCGCGCCCGACCGTGCTGGCTCCCACTGGAAGATCCGGACGCAGATGATGAGCCCGGCATCGGAAGACGCCCTCGCGCAGCGGAGCCGGCACGGCAAATGCGCGAAATGCTCGAGAGCGCCGCCGTGGGCGATTCGAACCGCGCTCAGCTTGTCGGCCAGTGCCGGCCGATGAGATCCTGTCCCTTGCGGCGTCTACTCGGTATCGGACGAGCAGCGGCGACGTCACAAACAGGAAAGGTTGGTCGAGGCGATGAGGAATCTCGTTCTCTTCATGCACATGTCGCTCGATGGGTATGTGAAGGCGCTGGGGAAGGATGAGTCGGGCAGAGACAAGACCGTCACATCGTCGGGCGAGGATCCAGGCGCGCTGGACACCGTGGTGCCCGAGCTCATAGGCGGCGCCGACACGCTGCTACTTGGCCGCCTTGTGGCAGATGATCTGCTCGGGTACTGGCTCGCTGCGGAGGCCAGCGACCCTAGCCTGTCCGCGGGCGGGGTCGCCTACGCGCGCTGGGCGACGGGAGCGCACAAGGCCGTGTTCTCGAACACCCAGGAGGCCCTGCCGTGGGCTGACAGCGAGCTGCTGCTCGTCGAGAACGATGGAGACATGGTGCGTGCCGTGTCGAAACTCAAGCAGCAGCCCGGCAAGAACATCGTGTGCCACGGCGGTGTGAGGACGGCCCAGGCGCTGGCGAGGCTCGACCTCATCGATGACTACCAGCTCGTCGTCCCTCCGGTGGCGCTCGGTGAAGGCGAGCCGCTATTCACGAACCTGCCGGACAGGCTGAAGTTGGAGCTCCTGCAGGTGGTCGAGCTGAAAGCCGGCGGTCTCTTCCTCCGCTACCGGCCTTCGAGGACGACCTGATCGCGGCCGGCTCGCCAAGCGTTACTGCGAACACGCGTTCGCGCGGGACCTGCTCCCCTCCAGTTCCAATGTATACCAAATTCGTGGCCCTCATGAGGCTCCGGATCGTGCGCTACAACGCACCGCTCGAGGCGAGAACGACGCTGACAGAAGTCCGATTCATGCGTGCGTTGTCGTCGATGGATGCAACGGGAGCGTGCCTATGATCGAGCATGAAGTAGTGATCGCCGGAGGCGGTCCGACAGGGATGATGCTGGCGGCTGAGCTGGCGTTGGCGAAGGTGGATGTGGCCGTGGTCGAGCGGCGTCCCGATCACGAGCTCGCCGGCTCCCGGGCCGGCGGTTTTCATTCGCGCACGATCGAGGTGCTGGATCAGCGCGGGGTCGCCGATCGCTTCCTCGCGGAGGGTCAGGTGGCCCAGGTCATGACGCTCGGTTCGACGGTGCTGGACATGAGCGACTTTCCGACGCGTCATCCGTACACGCTGGGGATCTGGCAGAACAAGATCGAGCGGATCATGGCCGCCTGGATCGCCGAGCTGCCGGTGCAGATCTATTACGGACGTGAGGTGACGGGCTTCGCGCAGGACGACACCGGCGTCGACATCGAACTGTCCGACGGCGATCGCTGCGAGCCAGGTACCTCGTCGGGTGCGACGGAGGAGGAAGCCTCATCCGTCGGGCAGCCGGCATCGAGTTTCCCGGCTGGGATGCGACCAGGAGCAATCTGATCGCCGAGGTCGAGACGACCGAGGAACCGCCGAAGGGCGTTCGCCACGACGCCAGCGGCGTCCACGGCCTAGGAAGGCTGGAGGACGGGAAGACGGTGCGGGTCGTCACGACCGAGCGCGAGATCGGGCAGGGCAGCGAGCCGACCCTGCGCGATCTCAGCGAGGCGCTCATCGCCGTGTACGGCACCGACTTCGGGGTCCACAATCCCACGTGGCTCTCCAGGTTCACCGACATGACGCGTCAGGCAGCGGCCTACCGCGCTGGACGAGTCCTACTCGCCGGCGACTCGGCGCACGTGCACTACCCGGCGGGAGGACAGGGGCTCAGCCTCGGTGTGCAGGATGCGGTGAACCTGGGATGGAAGCTTGCTCAGGTGGTCAACGGGACCTCGCCGGAAAGCCTCCTCGACACGTATCGGGACGAGCGCCACCCGGTCGCTGCCCGAGCGCTCCGGCACACCATGGCCCTGACGGTGCTCCAGCGTCGAGACGACCGCATGGATGCGCTGGTCGAGCTGGTGTCGGAGCTGGCGAGCATGGACGAACCCCGTAGACGGCTCGGCGGGCTCGGATCCGGGCTGGACATCCACTACGAGCTCGGCGAGGGACATCCCCTGCTCGGACGCCGGATGCCCGACCTGGACCTCGTCACCGCCGATGGCCCGCTCCGAGTCTTCGAGCTGCTGCACGGCGCCAGGCCGGTCTTGCTCAACCTCGCCGAGCCCGGCGCATTCGACATCGGTCCATGGATCGACCGGGTCCCGCTGATCGATGCCGGGTACGCCGGGATGTGGGAGCTTCCGGTGCTTGGCCCCGTCGCCGCCCCTACTGCCGTCTTGATCCGTCCCGACGGATACGTCGCCTGGGTTGGAGAGGGCGCGGATACCGGCTTGCGCGACGCGCTGTCTACCTGGTTCGGAACAGCATGACGCGATGTCCGCACAACCGTCTACACTCGACGAACACGTGTTCGCCTCCGATACTCTCGCCGACTCTCGTGCCCTCGCCGGCCTCAACGAGGAGCAGCAGGCCGCCGCGGATCATGACGGAGGCCATCTGCTCGTGCTCGCGGGCGCGGGTACGGGCAAGACGACGACGCTGTGCGCGCGGGTCGCACGTCTCGTGGAGCGGGGGGTGCCGCACGAGCGGATCCTGCTCCTGACCTTCACGCGCAGGGCCGCGCGCGAGATGGTCGACCGGGCGCGCGCGGCCACCGGTGGCGGCACGCGCCGCGTGCTCGGAGGCACCTTCCACTCGGTCGGCCACCGGCTCGTGCGCGAGCATGCGGCCGCGCTGGGCCTCTCGCCCGACTTCGCCCTGCTCGACTCGGGCGATGCGGCCGACGTGCTCGATCTCGTGCGCCAGGAGCACGGTCACTCCGAGAGCGCACGTCGCTTCCCGCGCAAGTCGACGCTGATCGACATCTACTCGCGCACCGTGAACGCGCAGCGCCCGTTGCGCGAGGTGCTCGACGAGGACTTTCCGTGGTGTGCGGAGCACGCCGACGCGCTCGTGGGGCTCTTCCGCGGCTACACGGCGCGCAAGCGAGCGCTCGGCATGCTCGACCTCGACGACCTGCTCGTGTTCTGGCGCGCGCTGATGGTCGATCCGGGCGCTGCAGCGGCCGTCGCGCGGGGGTTCGACCACGTGCTCGTCGACGAGTACCAGGATGTGAACCGCCTGCAGGTCGAGATCGTCGCGGGCTTCGCTGCCGGTGGCTGCGCGGTCACAGCGGTGGGCGACGACTTCCAGGCGATCTACGGGTTCCGCTCGGCGTCGGCACGCTTCATCCTCGGCTTCCCGGAGCAGTTCGCAGACGCGCGCACGATCACGCTCCACCGCAACTACCGGGCGACCCAGCCGCTGCTCGACGTCGCGAACGCGGTGTCAGCGCAGGACACGGCGGGGTTCCCGAAGCGGCTCGTCGCCCAGCGCGATGGCGGCGACCCGCCGGCGCTCGTGTACGTCCGCGACCAGGCGCACGAGGCCGTCGTGATCTCGGACAAGGTGCTTGCGGCGCGCGAGCAGGGCATGCTCCTGCGCGAGCAGGCCGTGCTCGCGCGCACGGGACACGACACGGACCTGCTCGAGCTCGAGCTCTCCCGGCGGGGGATCCCCTACCGCAAGTACGGCGGCCTGCGCTACCTCGACGCCGCGCACGTCAAGGATCTGCTCGCGAGCTTCCGCCTCGTCGAGCGCCCGGGCGACCAGCTCGCGTGGTTCCGCATCCTGCAGCTGATCGAGGGCGTCGGGCCCGGGCGCGCGCGGCGGGCATGCGATCTGCTGCTCGCCGGCGATCCGCCGTCGCTCGGCGAGCTGCCGGCGCGCTGGATGGCCGCCCGCGAGGAGCTGCCCGTCTCGGCACGAGCCCAGGCCGACGCCGTCGTCGCTGCCGTCGCCGACGGGCGGCGAGGACGTGGCGCCGGGTGTCGTCGCCGAGCGCCTGCGCGACGCGATCGCCCCGCTCGTGCGCGCGCACTACATCGACGGCGCCATACGGGTCGTCGATCTCGACGTGCTCTGCGACCTTGCCGCGCGGGCGCGCGACCTGCGCACGTTCGTCGCCGAGCTGGTGCTCGACCCTCCCTCGTCGTCGGGTGACCTCGCCGGGCCTCCGCACCTCGACGACGACTGGCTCGTCCTGTCGACCATCCACTCGGCGAAGGGCCTCGAGTGGCAGTCGGTGCACCTGATCGCCGCCTACGACGGCAACTTCCCGGCGTGCATGTCGGCCGGCTCGGGCGAGGAGATCGACGAGGAGCGACGCCTGTTCTACGTCGGACTGACGCGTGCGCGTCGCGAGCTGGCGATCTACGTGCCACGGCGCTACTACCACCGCCCGGGTGCGCGCGACGATGCGCACGGCTACGGCAAGGCGTCCCGCTTCCTCGACGAGCACGCTGTCGCGTGCTGCGCCGTCGCGCAGCTCGCAGACGATCCGGCCAGTCGGGAGCGCCAGGGCCGCCTTCCGGCGGCAAGCGTCACCGCGTCGGTCGACAGCCTGTTCGTGTGACGATCCGCTAGCGCTTCGCGGTCAAGGGCTCTCCTGATCTTCTCGTGAAGAAGCCGTAGCTCGACATCCACACGATGCAGGCGAGGAAGAGCACGAGGATCGTCCGGTTCGACAGTGCGTCACCCGCGGCCGCGATGACGATCGGCGCAAGCGCGCAGGGGAGGGCCCAGCCGAGGAGCCAGCGTCGCGGCGCATGGCCCGTGAAACCGGCGATGCCCATGACGAGGAAGTACAGGGCCAGCCCGCCGCACATGATCCAGCGCATCCCATCTTCGAGCGCAAGGTCGGGACGCTCGACGATCGTGCCGAAGCCGGCCGCGAGGGCCACGATTCCGATCGTCATCAGGAGATGCAGCGGAAGGCCGAACCGGAGCGGGAGCTCGGCGAGACGCACGGCACGGCTTCCGAAGAAGCCGTAGGAGAAGGTCAGCCACCAGAGGCCGGCGAGGATGAGGAAGGCCACGATCGCGTCGACCTTGAACTCGCGCGTCCATGGCGACTTCGCCGCGATCAGGACGAGCTGGCTGACGGCCTCGCCGAGCACGATGATCGCGAACAGCCCGAGGCGTTCCTGCAGGTGCTCGGGCTCGACATCGACGACGGCCAGCTCGCGCGTCGGTCTCGGCTCGCGGCCTTTCTGGCCCGTCGCGCTCGCGGTGCTCGTCGATCCGCTGCTGCATGCGGGACAGACGCTCCCGGTCGACGCGCTGCTCCCGCAGGATGCGCGGCGCCGAGGTCGAGCGTGAGCCCGAGGGCCCACAACCAGTACTTCCACGGGGTCTCGACCCACAGGGAGATGACCCAGGGTGCTATCGCGCCGCCGAACTGGAGCGTCGGCCAGGACGCCAGCACTCGGCCCGTCCGGAGTGAGCCACGCGCTGCGACCAGGCGCAGACCGAGGAAGCCGAGGGCGAACGCGTTCGCCCGGTCCGCGAAGTGGATCGGCGCGGAGGCAGCCATCACGGCCACGAGGAACATGGCGGCCAGCACGGTGCGCGTACGCGTCGCCGCTCCGGCGAGGTTGGCGTAGAGCACCACCGAGACCCAGCCGAACCAGATGCCGGTGTAGAGCAGGGCGAACAGCGCCGTACCGCCCCAGCTGACGTCCTCGCGCAGCCCCTCGGTGAGCACTGCGACCGCGGCGACCGCGACGAGGTCGAAGAAGAGCTCGAGCCACTCGATCCTCGAGCTCCCGTCGCCGGCCCCGATCACCTCGCCCGTCTCGCTCACCGGGCAAGACTAGAGTCGTCGTCGGCGCAGACTCGCCCGGGGTGCCGCGCCACGGAGCTGAGCGCAGCGCAGATGGCTGTGGTAGGACCTCCCGATGCAACGGTTGAGCGACGAGCGTGTCCTGGCGGCAGTCGAGTCGAGACGGGCCGAGGCACTCGCGACGCTCAGGTTCGTGCACGAGCACCCGGAGCTCGGCCACGAGGAGCATGAATGCTCCCGCTACCTGATCGAGACGCTCGAACGCGGCGGGCTCGAGGTCGAGCGCGGCATTGCCGGGATGCCGACGGCGTTCAGTGCGACGCTCGTCGGGAGGCGTCCGGGCCGCTCGGTGGGACTTGTTGCGCTCTACGACGCGGTGCCGGTCTTCCGGCCGGGCGGAGAGGTCGAGCCGGTTCACTCGTGCGGTCACGACGCCATCGCCGGTGGCGTCGCAGCGACGGCGCTCGCGCTGTCCGATCTGCGCTCCGAGCTCGCGGGGTCGCTCGTGATCGTCGGCTGCCCGGCCGACGAGATACCTGCGCCGGGCACCGTCGAGCGCGGCGGGGGCAAGGCAGTATCGGCGGCCGCCGGCCTGTGGGACGGCCTCGACGCCGCCCTCTACGCCCACCCCGAGTTCGAGAACACGGTCTTCGAACATTCGCGCTGGATGCGGCGCGACCGGGCGATGCTCACGGGCACCCGCTCGTTGACGGGCGAGCCAGAGGCGCCTATGGAGGCGCTGAAGGCTGCGATCGCCGCGGTCGCGAGCCTCCCGCCGGCCGACGCGATCATCGAGCACGTGACCCTGGACGGCGACGTCGAGGAAGGCGGCGGGCTGACCCTGCGCATACATGTACTGCTCCGGGCAGACGAGCAGACGGGGCTGGACGAGCTCGCGGCGCCGATTCGCGCGGCCCTGCACGGCGTCGTCTGGGAGAGCGACCCGGTCGTCTGCGCCATACGGCCGAACGATGAGGTGACGCTGGCCGTCAAGGAGGCCGTGCATGGGATCGGCTCCGAGTTCGCCGACAACCCGGCCCCGCTTCCCTTCGGCACCGATTTCGGGAACGTCTCCCAGCGCATCCCCGCAGCGCTCATCGGGATCGGCCGGCCGGGCGGCTGGTCGTTCCACACCGATGAGGGCGCAAGACAGTTCGCGGAGGACGGCGAAGAGTGCGCCCTTGCGATCGCCCGCATCCTCGCACTTGCGTCGATCCGGCTCCTCGAGCCTCGCCTGACGAACTAATCGAGGGTTCGAATCCCTCCTTCTCCGCTCAACCAGGCCAAATGCCGCGGTAGTTCCGAAAGGCACCCCTTAGTAACTATGAGTGCGCACACGTCGTCAGCACACGCGGCGGATGCGCCCACTTCCGACGTCGTACAGGAACCCGCCGACCTCGAGGTTGCGTAGGTACGGCCACGACTCGATCCGCTGGACGTCCGAGCACAGCGTCGCCTCCTGGTCGTCCGTCACCAGGAACGAGAGGCTTCGCGTATCGGGCCCGCCCGCCGCGCCGATGGCCGCGTGCACGTCGTCCTCCGTGCCTCCGGCCATCCGGCAGTCGGTGTGGGCGATCACCATCGCCCGATCGACGCCGAGCAGGTACGACGCGAGCACGAGAGTGCGCAGCACGTCGTCGGTGACTCGGGCGCCCGCGTTGCGGACGATCTTCGCGTCGCCAGGCGCTAGCCCGAGCATCGCGAGCGGCTCGATGCGCGAGTCCATGCACGTGACCACGGCGAGCCCCCGTGCCGCGCGCGCCGGGGTCCTGGCGAGGTGGAAGCGGCTCGCGTAGTCGGCGTTGGCGGAAAGCACGTCGGCATATGTCTCGTCGGTGCCCGGCATCGCCGCATCGTAAGCAGCCGAGGCGACATCCGCCCCTGAGGGCGATGAATCCGCTCTGCTCGGGGTCGGCCTTCCAGCCCGCGAGCGGAGGCCGCCGACTGTACCGATTCGCCGTCTCACCGAAGAGCGTGTCGTGCAGCCCGGGACGCCGTGGCGGCGTCCCGGGCTCGTCAGCGCTCGACCGTCAGGAGGAGAAGACGCCCGGCAGGCGGCCAGGTACCGGCCGTTGTTGACGAGGTAGGCGTAGGCGCAGGGGTCTTCGACCGCCTGAACGAGATGGGCTTGCCCGTCGAGGATTCAATGGCGGGGCCGCGGCCAACGACTCCGAAGCGTCCGTGAACCCTGCGCGCCGCGTAGTACTGGTACCTGCGCGAGATGTGCGAGCAAGACGCGATCGACCTCGACCCCGACGACGAAGAACTCGCCGCACAGTTATGCGCGATCAAGTGGGAAGTCGATAGTCGTGGGCGCGTAAAGGTCGAGCGCAAGGAGGGCATGCGCCGCAAAGGCCTCCCGAGCCCGGACCGGGGTAGACGCCGTTGCGATGGCCCTCGTTCAGTTCGAGCGAGTCGTCGATGTGGCCCCTCGCACAAGAAGGGCCAGCTGATCACCGACGGCATTCTCAACAAGGATTGGCGAGCTGGGGCAGGCCAGCTTTGAACGGTTGGGTCAGCAGTCTCCCTCGTTGCGATTGCTACAGTATTCAATAGACCTCGATACCTGATCGGGGCGGCAAAGCTGTGTGGAGGGAGAGGAAGTTGCGCCTATACGGTAGGCGGGTTTCGACCTGCCTGATTTCGGCGGGGGGATGCTCGCGTCCGCACTAGGTGCGGCATCCCCAGCGGTGGCATCGCGATCAGCGTGTGGGGCAGTCCGCACGTTCTCAGGCAATGGCGGAAAGAGTCTCGGCACTCTGGCCTTCGCTCGGGACACGACCCTGAAGTGGACCCCCGACGACGGGGGCTTCTTCTCAATCTTGAGCGCTTCTGAAGTACCGGTCAATTCCCAGGGTCGAGCCGGGACAACGGTCGTCAGTAAGGGCGTGCTTCACAAATTCGAGATCAACGCGATCGGCAACTGGAAGATCGTCCTCACGCCTCGCTGCGGCGGTTCCGCGACCGGAAATCACTTCACGGGTAACGGGGGCAAGAACCTCGGCACGATCGTCGTCGCCCACACATCGGTCCGCGAGTTGGACCGATGACGGCGGATTCTTTTCCGATCCTCCACCGACTCCGACGTGCCGGTGAACTCCCAGGGGACACAAGGGAACGACCGTCTTGGATCCCGGCCGCTACACCCACTTCCAGGTCAATGCCATCGGCAACTGGACGATCACGATCAAGGCGCGCTGACCATGCGGCCTCCCCGGAATCCCCAGTCCGCCCACGTTGACCCGAGTAGGCAAAGGAGAGCAATCGTGAACCCGCTTCGCTGGCGCAAGATGTCCTGGGTGTTGGCGATCTGGAACGTGATCTTCGCAATCTGGATCATCGCGGGCATCGCCGACCGGCCATCTCAGAACTGCCGCGTCGGTGACACTCTCTGCCAAAACGCGTCCGACACCGGAACGGGCATCGGAGTTGCCCTCATACTCATCCTTTGGTTCATCGGGTTCATCGTCCTGTCCCTGATCTGGCTCATGAGCCGCCCGAAGCATCGGCAGTGCCCCCACTGCGGCCACGATGTGAAAAAGGGGAAGACGGTCTTGCAAGCACTGTGGATACGACTACGCGGTCGGCGCGGTGCCTGAGCGGTTGCAAACGGCTTGAGTTGTACTGGCGGCGGGCTGATCGCCCGCCGCCGGTCGCTGTCGCGCAGGCCCCTGAGCGCCCCCGGAGTTCTGCCGTAGACCCCGCGCAGGCCCCACTACAGGGAGCAACGGCGAGCAACCGCGAGGCGACCTGAGCAAACAGAAGGGCACCTCGTCGGGGTGCCCTGTTATAAGGATCTTGCAGGTACTTTTGGCCTGGTTGAGCGGAGAAGGAGGGATTCGAACCCTCGATAGAGGTTAACCCCCTATAACGCCTTAGCAGGGCGCCGCCTTCAGCCACTCGGCCACTTCTCCGTCCTCTGAGCATAGCGACGCTCCGCGGGTGGCGCACCTTCTACGCTCCGGCGGTGACGCACACCCGGATCGCGCACCGCGGGTTCGCAGCGGTTGCAGAAGAGAACTCCATCGCCGCCATCCGGGGCGCTCTCGCGCGCGGCTGCGACATGGTCGAGATCGATGTCCGGCGCGACGCGAACGGGGCGCTCGTGCTGCGCCACGGCCGGAGCGATCCGCCCGGGGGGCCGCTGCTCTCCGAGGCGCTCGAGCTGATCTCGGCGACGGGGCGAGGTGTCATGGTCGACCTCAAGGAGCAGCGGCACGGCGACCGAGGTCGCCGACCTGCTCGAGCGCTTCGCGCGTCGCGATCCCGACCGTCGTCTCCGGACTGCCGGACGAGGCGCGGGAGGTCAAGGCCCGGCTCCCGTCCGTGCTCGCGGGGCGCACGTGGCCGAACCGGAACGCCCAGGGCATGCCGTTCGTGGAGGCCTCGTCGGCGGGATCAACAGTCGCGTGCTCCTCTCCCGCCTCGACGCAGCTGATGGACGGCTTCGACCTGCTCGTCGCCTTCCATCGCGTGCTCACGCAGGAGATCGTCGAGCGCTGCCACGCTGCCGGTCGGCAGGTGTTCGCATGGACGGTGGATCGCCCGGTGCGCGTCGAGCTGCTGCGCTCGATCGGGGTCGACGGCGTGATCAGCGACGAGCCGTCCGCACTCGGCCTCTAGCGGGAACCGCCGTACCATTGTCGGTGTAGTTCCGACATGAGACTCACCATCCGCACGCTTCTCGCCTCCTCGGCGATCCTCCTCGTCTCGTCCGGCGTCAGCCAGGCCGCGGGAACGACGGCGACCAGCGCCTGCCGCTCGGACGTCCACATCTCGGTGGTGCCGACCTGGGCACGCACCGGGTTCTCCGAGCCGAAGCCGCGCATGCCGTACGCCCTCGGGAGGTCGGGGAACATCGTCGCGATCCTGTGGGCCTCGCACAACGCGCTCGTGGCGCCGCCCCTGAAGGACCGCAACAACAAGATCCTGTGGGTCGCCCGCGCGCCCCTTCCCGTGGAGAAGGTCACGACGTTCTACATCCGGGCACAGCGAATGGTCGGCACGCGCAACATCGGGACTCCCGTGAGCCGCATCGTGCAGGGCGGCCCGGGGCCGTCGATCATCAACCTTCCCACGGCCGGATGCTGGCGGCTCGCGCTGCACTGGGCCGGGCACTCCGACAGCCTCGACGTGCGCTACGCCGCGAACCGTTCCTAGCCCTCTCACAGGTTGTTCAGGCGGTGTAAGGGTTCCGCCGGAGGGGTCGCGCTGCGACAGGTTGTGACTGATACTTCTAGTAGACATGTCGCTTCGCTCCACGCTCACGGTGGCAGCGGTCGTTCTGCTCGTGCCAACCGGTGCAGCCTGGGCGTCCGCGAGCCGTCCTCAGGCCCTCGTCGCACCTCCCACCCGTAGCGTCGCGCACGTGGCGCGGATCATGGCGCCCACCGTCGCCCTGACCAGGCCGGGGACCGGGAAGTTCAAGCTGCGACTGCGCACGACGGCGCTCTGGGGCGGCGGCGCCAACCAGTTGCTCGTGCTCGGCTCGCGCCACGACAGCAAGGGGCGGACCTGGCTCCACGTGCTGCTGCCCGTGCGCCCCAACGGCTCGACGGGGTGGATCCCGCGCGACCGCACCGTGATCGGCTCGACGACGTGGCGGATCGTCGTCTCGACGGGGCAGCGCAAGGTGCGCGTGTACCGGAGCGGACGGCTCGTGCGGACGTTCCTGGCAGTCGTGGGAGCTCCCGGCACGCCCACGCCGTACGGCCACTACGCGATCTACGAGAAGATCGCCCAGCGCGACCCGAACAGCATCATCGGGCCGTGGGCGCTGCACCTCACGGCCTTCTCCAACGTGCTCGACAACTTCGGTGGCGGGCCCGGCCGGGTCGCGATCCACGGCCGCAACGGCGCCTACCTGATCGCGCCTCTCGGAAGCGCGGCCTCGCACGGCTGCATCCGCGTCGAGGACAGCGAGGTCGGGTTCCTCGCCCGCGTCACGATCTCCGGGACGCCGGTCAACATCGTCGCCTGACGGCGCGGGGTTCTACCCGCGGATCTCGACCGGGGTGCCCGGCCCGGCGACCCGTGCGATCTGGCTGACCACGTCGTTGTCGACTCGTACGCAGCCATGCGATCCCGCTGTGCCGAGCGGCGTCGCGAGGCTCGCTCCGCTGCGGCCGTGGATACCGATCGTGCCCGGGCCGCCCTCGAACGAGCGCAACACGTCCGAGAAGGCGTTCAGGTGCAAGACCCAGGGCCCGTAGAACCCGTTCGGGTCGGGCTGGCGCACCTCGGTCGAGATCGCGTACAGGCCGGTCGGCGTGGGGGTGTTCGGCGCTCCGACGACGGATGAGACCGAGCGCACGAGGTGCCCGGCGCGGTACAGGGAGAGCGTCCGATGCGAGATCGAGACGACGACGCGCCAGGGCGTCGGGGTCACGCGCGCGAAGTCGGCGAGCATCCATCCCTTCGAGCCGTTCGGACGGTTGGGCAGCTCGACGTGCAGCCACGTCCGGCCCTTCTTGTCGTGGCGCGAGCCGAGCACGAGCAGCTGGTTGCGGCCACCGGACCAGGGCGCGCTGGTGGAGACCGGCGCCACGACGTGGCCGCCGTCCGCCTTCGAGCGCGCGACCGTCGGGACCTGGATCTCGGCCGTCCAGGCCTTGCTGAGCGTCGGCCCTGGCACGACGGCCTCGCGCCCGTGCGTGCTGGCGGCGGCAGGCGCCGCGACGACGGCAAGGGCGACGGTGAGTGTGACGGCGATGAGCGAACGCATGGCACAAAGGATGCCGCGCCGACCGGCGTGAGGCAAACCGCGCTAGCTGTGAATCGCGAGCCGCACGCGCCAGCTGCAGCCGTTCTGGCAGGCGAGCAGATGTGCGTTCTTCGGGGCAGAGCGAGGAAGCCGGACCTTCAGCGTGAGCTGCCCGCCGGTTGGCACCATCACGCTGCCGAGGCGCTTCCGCGTCTTGCCGGCCTCGAGGTACAGCGTCGCCTTCCGGTGTTGCTTGAAGAACAGCCCCGTGATCACGATGCGCGCGCCGAGCGTCGCCCTGGGCGAGCTCGTGAGCGTCGGCGGTCGGTCGGATGCGCTGGCCGAGCCCACCGCGGAGACGAGGATGCCGACGACGAGCGTGCTCAGGACGATGCGCAAACGGTTCATGCTTCTCATCCTAAGCTGGAATTCAGGATATGGACCGCCGAACGACTGCGGCCCGCCGGACGTGGTGTCCGACGGGCCGCGGCCGTTCTTCCCCTGCGTGTGTTGGCTCAGATCGCTAGCCGGTGACGCCGCCCGGGCGGTGCTTCTTCTGCGGGAGCGAGCGCACCTTCGCGTTCGCGGTGCGGGACGGCGCGTTGCTGGCCGTCGCGGTCGCGACGTTGTTGAAGGTCTGGGAGCCCGCGTCGGCGTCGACCTTGGCGACGACCACGAAGTTCAGCTGACTGCCGACCCCGACGGACTTGCGCGACCAGCAGGCCTTGCCCGACTTGAACGTCGCGCCGGACGCCGAGCTGAAGGTCATGCCGGAGGGCAGCTTGTCGCAGACCACGACGTTGCGTGCAGCGACCTTGCCGGTGTTCTTCCAGTGGATCGTGAAGCGCACCGTGCCGCTCGGCTTGACGACCGCCACGTTCGCGGTCTTGGTGAGCGTGACCGTCGTCCCATCCGGGACGTTCTGCTCCGTGACCGGCGTGGATGCGCAGGCCGTCACCGTGGCGGTGGCCGTGACCGGCGTCCCGTTCGACGTCACCGTGGCGATGTTCGGAAGGTCGACGCAGCCGGTCTGGGTCGTCGGGACGACGAAGCTCGACGAGGTGTTGAACGTCGTCGTCTGGGTGACCGTGCCGAGCGACTTCGGCGTGCCGCCGTTGAACGTGTCGGTCACCGTCGCCGAGTCACCCGTCACCGACGGGTTTCCGGCCGTGCCGTCGTTGAACGTGAACGGTGCGCTTGCCG
Source organism: uncultured Actinomycetes bacterium (assembly GCA_963717155.1). Lineage (GTDB taxonomy): Bacteria > Actinomycetota > Thermoleophilia > Gaiellales > JALYLC01. The sequence goes on along the minus strand of OY970326.1, from coordinate 2,564,594 downwards.
TCTCGGTGATCGGTGCACCGCCCGTCCGCTGCCAGGAGATGGTCGCGGTATTCGTCTGAGCAACGTTGTACGTCGGTTTCGCCGCGTACGCGCAGCTGTACGGCACGCTGACCGTCCCTCCTTGCGGGACTGCCACGACGGTGCTCGCGCTTCCGCCGCCGACCGTGCAGGTGGCACCCGCCACCGCATCGGAGACCGTCGCGTCGAGCGCCGGGCCGGGGTTGCCGACCGTGATCGCGCCTCGGACCGTCCAGCCGCTATCCACGGCGGGACCCTTCGTGGCGGTCACGGCATAGGTGAACGTGGCAGTTCCGCCACCGTCGACCGTGGCCTTCGACGCGCCCGTGACGACCTTCTGGACCGTCCACGGGAACGTGCGGCTGAACGCCGGCTCGGCGGTCTTCGAGACCGAGAGGCGGCAGTCGGTGAACGTCAGCGTGACGGTCTTGGTGACCTGCTGGTTCTGGAGGTACGCGAAGTCCTGATTGCCGCCGCCGTCGGACTGCACCATGGTCGAGACCGTGATGCTGGCCGAGACGGTGATCGTGCCGGGGTTGTTGACGTTGCTCTGCAGGACTGCGGTGCCCGTGCCGTTAGGCCCGAGCGTGACCGTGGTCGTCGTCGTGCCGCTGCCGGCGAACGTGCCGACGCCACCCGTGATGGTGAGCGTGGCCGTCGTGAACGGCGTGCCCGTCACGACGATGGTGCGCGTGGTGCCTGCGCACGAGGTCGCGTCGGCGCCGCCCTGGACGTCGAGCGCAGCGCCGTTCGTCGCGAAAGTGCCGAAGGTCGTCGAGTCCGCGATGAGCTGGGTTGCGATGACCTTGCCCAGCGAGTCGGTGAGCACGCCGGCGGGGCCCGGATTGGTGATCTGCCAGATCGCGCTCTGGTGCGCGGCGGCCTGCAGAGCGCCCGAGGGGCTCTTGGCGGCCGACGACTCGAGCAGCCACTGGAGGCGCCCCGCGTTCGCGGCGACCGTGCCGGTGAAGTCGGGCGCCGTGCGCAGTGTGACGGGCGAGGAGCCGGGCTCCTGCGTGAGCTCGACGCAGTGGCCCTGCTTCGCGCCTGCGACGAACGGGAAGTTGGCGTTCGGGGCGACGTTCGAGACCGTGAAGTTATAGACGCCGAACCCGCCCTCGAGCTGCGGGACCGGGGTGACGAGCGGTGTCCCGAGCGTGACGTTGGCTGTACGCACGTCCGCCCGCGCGATCGCAGGAGCGACGAGAGCCGCGCAGACGAGCGTTGCGGCGCCGAGTACGCGAAGGAGCCGGCGCCGGCTCCCTCCAGATCGGCCCGTGCATTCGGTATGGCTCATACGAGAAAAACCCCGTTCGGTGGTTTTGCGTTCGTCGACGCGTGCTTTTACCCGCCGAAAATCCCCACAAGACTACGCGAATGTACTAACGCGGTCAATACGCAAGACCAGGAGGTCGTCCGCTGGTGCGCTGCAGCACGTCCCACCTGCATTCCCCCTGAAAAGCGGCTAGGGCCGCCGGACGAGGGGATCGTCCGGCGGCCCGTGCCGCACCGCTCTCCGAGGTGGTTCCCTAGCCGGTGACACCCCCTGCGCGAGTGCGCGCGTTGCGCAGGGCGCGAACCGGGGCCTTGGCCGTCGCCGGCTTTGCGTTGCTCGCCGTGGCGGTTGCCACGTTCACGAGCTTCACGTTGCCGACGTTGGCGTCGACGCGGGCCACCACGCGGAAGATGAGAGTGGCGCCCTTGGCGACCGACTTGCGAGTCCAGCAGGCCTTCCCGTTCTTGAAGGTCGAGCCCTTCGCGGAGACGAAGGTCATCTGGCTCGGCAGGTCGTCGCAGATGACGACGTTCTTGGCAGCGGTCTTGCCGGTGTTCTTCCAGCGGATCATGAAGTTCACCGTTCCGCCGGCCTTGACCGTCGAGGACGACGCTCGCTTGATCAGCGAGATGGTCGTGTGCGACGGCGGCACCGCCTGCTTCACGACGGACGGGCTTACCGGGGTCTCCGGCGGAGCCGGGGGTACCTGGCGGCAGGCCTGCACGCTGGCGGACGAGTCCTTCGAGAGGCCCGTGTCCGTCGCCGTGACGGTGGCGGTGTTGTTGTACGTCAGGCACCCGCTGGCGGGCACCGCGACGCTTCGGCTGTACGTGAACGTCTTGGAGGCGTTCAGGTTCGCGCCGCCATCGAGGGTCGCCGGGGTGGCGCCGTTGAAGACGTCGTTCACGTTGACCGTGTCGTGCACGATCGTGGTCGGGCCCCCGAAGGCGAACGCCTGGGTGACGGTGCCGCTCTGCGGCGTGGCTGCTTCGTCGCCGTTGGCGGGAAGCGTCCACGTCACGTTCGCGGTGTTGGTGCCCGCTGCCGGCGACGGGGCCTGCGCGTAGGTGCAGGTGTAGTTGACCGAGGCGGTCTGGCCCTGGGTCAGGGTGCCGACGGCGCCCGAGGTGTCGAGCACGCAGGTGCCGCCGTTATCGACGCCCTGCTCGCTCACCGTCACGTTGTTCACGGTGTACACGTTCGGGTTGGTCACGGTGATCGTGCCGGTGACCTTCCAGCCGCCGTCCGTCGCCGCGCTCTTGGTGACGACGACCGTGTAGTTGAACGTCGCCGAGTCGGACGAGGTGGTGATGGACGTCTGGTCGACCGACTTCGCGATCGTCCAGTCGAACGAACGGGTGTAGCTGGGATCGGCCGTCTTCGAGAGGGCCAGGCCCTTCTGCGTCCGGCAGAGCGTGATCGATGCCGTGTCCGAGTCGAGCACGCTGCTCGGCTGACCCGTATCCGTCACCTTGGCCGTGTTCGGCGTGGTCGCGCATGCGAACGTCGGAACCGGGACGTTCAGGTCGTAGGTGTAGGTGTCGCCCGCGGTCACGTTCGTTGCGAGCGGGTTCGCGACGTTGGTGTCGATGACGTCGACGGCGTTGTGCTCGACCGTCACCGTCGCCGTCGCGAAGTCGTACGGGGCGGTCGCCGAGGCGGAGGTGTTGCCGCTCGGATCGTTCGGGACTGCCGTGGACGTCCAGTTCACCGTCGCGTGGTTGACGCCGGTGGTCGGATCAGTCGAGCCGCCGTTCCAGGTGCAGTTGTAGCCGAGGCTCGCGGAGGCGCCTGCGGCCAGCGGGCCGACTGCGCCGCCACCCTGCACGACGCAGGTGAAGCCGCTGGGAGCCTGGTCGGTCACGGTCGCGCCCGAGACGGCGAAGCTGTTCGGGTTGGTGACGGTGATCGTGCCGGCGAGCTGGAAGCCGTGGTTCGCACCGGTCTTGGTGGTGACCACGGTGTAGTGCGCCGGAACGCTCGGCTGATCCGAGCTGGTCGGGCCTGCCGAGTCCTGGCCGTTGACCTTCTTGTCGATCGTCCACGTGTAGGTGCGCGTGTAGGACGGATTGACCGTCTTCGCGATCGTGAGGTCATGTCCCGTCACGCAGACGTGCGTGGTGACGGACGACGAGTTGCTCGGGGTGTTGCTGGGGTTCTGGGGTGAGAACGTCGCCGTGTTGTCGACGTTGATGCAGCCGGAGACGCCCATCGGGACGACGATGTCCTTGTGCACCTTGTACGTGATCGTCGCGTTCGTGGTGCCGAGCACCGTCGGGGTGCCGCCGTTGAACGTGTCCGAGACGGTGATCGAGTCGTGGGTGATCGACGGGTTGCCCGCCGAGCCCGTGCCGAACTGGAAGGGCGCATCGGCGCTCGCCGAGCTGTCCGAGTTGCAGCCGTCGCCCCGCCACGTCACGGTCGCGTGGTTGTTGAGCATGCCGTAGGAGGGCTTGGACGCGAACGAGCACGTGTAGGTCAGAGCCTTCGAGGCGTTCGCGCCCAGGGGCCCGACCGCACCGTTGTCCTGCAGCACGCAGACCGCGCCCGCCGGCGGTGTGTCGGTGACCTTCGCACCCGACACGGTGTACGGGTTCGGGTTGGTCACGGTGATCGTGCCGGTGACCTTCCAGTTGCTGTCGACCGGGGCGCCCTTGGTGGCGACGACGTTGTAGTCGAAGCCGACCGAGGTACCGGCGTTGGCAGTCTGGGTGTCCGGGCCGCTGACCGACTTCGCGATCGTCCAGGTGAAGGCACGATCGAACGTCGGGACGGCCGTCTTCGTGATCTGCAGGTCCTTGCAGTTCTTGAAGGTGATCTTGACCGTCTGGCTGCTGTTCTGGAACTCGAGGTACACGAAGTCCTGGTTGCCGCCGTTGTCGTCCTGCACCATCGTCGCGATCTTGATGTTCGCGGTCACGCTGACGGTGCCGGGGCCGGTCGAGTCGACCTGCACCTGGGCGGAGCCGGTGGCTCCGAGGTTGACGGTGGTCGTCGCGTTGCCGCTCGCGTGGAAGACGCCCGGGCCGGAGAGCGTCAGCGACGCGTCCGTCCAGGGCGAGCCCGTGACTGTCACGGTGCGAGCGGTGTTGGCGCAGGTCTGGAGATCGGCGCCGCCGTCGATCGAGAGGTTGGCGGCGTTCGTCACCTTCGCGTAGTTGGTCGCCGAGTCGGCGAGCAGCTGCGTCGCGCGGCCGGCAGCCGCAACCTCGTTGGCGCTTCCGCCACCGATCTTGATCGAGTTGCCCGAGCTCGGGTTCGTGAGCTGCCAGATCGCGCTCTGGTGCGCGGCGCCCTGAACTCCGGTCGAGTCGCCCGGGCTGTACTTGTACGAGCTGAGCAGGATCCACTCGATCCGCTGGGCACCGGGGGTGAAGCCGGCGCCGATCGTGTTCTGCGCGTCGCTGTTGTCGAGCGAGAGATCGCTGCCGGTGCGAAGCGTCGACGTGTTGTTGCCGGCGCCGACGGTCGCCTCGACGCAGTGCCCGATCTTCGCGCCTGTGACGAACGGATACGAGAAGACGTCCCCGGTATGTACGGGGTTGATCGTGAAGTTGTAGAGCCCGAAGCCACCATGGCCCGAGAGGCTCGGATTGACGCCGATGCCGGAGACCTTGCCATCGTGCGTTGCCGCACTGGCGAGTCCCGGCAGCGCAAGCGCCGCGACGACGGCGACGAGCCCGGCGAATGCCAGGCGAGCCCCGCGTCGCGGACGCCGCATGGCGCCGCTGGTATGTGGAACCGAGAATTTCATGCAACCTCCCCTGCTGCCACCCTTCCGGGGCGGCGATCACACCTGGGCCTCCGCAAGCACCGTGAGCGAGTGCGCGGAGGAGGACACGGTCAGACTAGGTTCCTACCGAAACCTTCACAATGCGCTGAATTACTCAGATATCTCATAAATCCTGTGGCTACGGGGTACGTGATAGGAGCCACATCGACTAGCGCTTTAGGGGTGGTATAAGTCTCTACTTCAGGTTTAGTGTGGTAGAGGTTTTACGCAAAATACGAGTGGTATGCCCGACTTTCACTGAGTATTCGGCGGTTCCTACCTCAAACTAGAGCCATGTCGGCTTACTCCGTCGTCGGCCATTGCCGATACTGGGTACATGCCGACGCCAGTGAAACTCGCCGTCATCGCCGTAGCCCTGTGCGCGTTTGCTGCCCCTGCGCAGGCAAAACCCACGAGCTCGAACAGCTCGTACGCGATGACGCCGAGAGCCTCGTGGATCGCCATGCCCGCGCGCGAGCCGCTGTTCGCGCGGACCCTGCCGCACGGCGGCCACACCGCGATGGTGCTGTGGAAGAACCTCTACTCGAACGCGCCGACCCCGACGTCCCTGCTCGTCCTCGGCTCTGAGACCGGGCCCTCGGGGCGCGTCTGGCTCAAGCTGTTGCTGCCGAAGCGGCCGAACGGCTCCGTCGGCTGGGTACCTGCCGATGAGCTCACCCTGCACCAGACGACGTGGCGCGTCGAGATCTCCACGACACGACGCGTAGGCGCGGTGTTCCACCGCGGCCACGTCGTGAAGCGATTCCCCGTGATCGTCGGGGCGAGCTCGACGCCGACGCCGCGTGGCCTGACGGCAGTCCAGGACCGGCGGAAGCAGGCCGACCCGAACGGGTTCTACGGCGCGTGGATCCTCGCCCTGACGGCGCGATCGAGCGCCTACCAGGAGTTCCTGGGCGGACCCGGGACGATCGCGATCCACGGCGCCGGTGCGGGCAATCCGCTCGGGCTCGCGATCTCGCACGGCTGCATTCGCGTGAGTCCCGCACTCGACGCGTGGCTCGGCCCGCGCCTGGTGCCGGGAACGCCGATCGCCATCGACGCCTGAGCGACGGCGCGTGCGCCCCAGTTGGCGCTAGTGGTGGTCGACCGGAACGGGGTGGGGGCGCTCGCGCACCTCGGCGATGTACTCGGCGATCTCGTCCTGCGCCCGTGCCAGCCAGCGGCGACCTTTCTCGGCGGTGGCGAGCGTCGGGTCGCCCGTCACGCCTGAGCTCGAGAGCGCGCTCCAGTGCGGCATGAACGACAGCGGGCCGTCCTGCCAGTCCATGTGGACGTGCTCGGTACGCGGCGGGATCTCGCGCACGGCCCGATCCATCTGCACGAGCTCGGGCTCGAGCGCGAGGTACAGCGACGTCTCGAGCTCGCAGGCGTGCGCCATCCCTCCCGGCTCCGAGTCGCGCAGCTCGGCCAGCAGCTCCTTCGACTGCTCGCTCGCGAGGTACCAGCTCGCCATGCAGACCGCCTGCGGGTGCTCGACGTTCAGCAGTCGCGCGGCCATCTCGACGAGCGGCTGGTTCGAGCCGTGACCGTTGACGAGCAGGATCCGGTCGAAGCCGTGCCGACAGAGCGAGCGTCCGATGTCGAGGAGGTACTCGACGAGGATGTTCCAGCGCAGCGTGACGGTGCCCGGGAAGTCGAGATGGTGGGGCGTGTATCCGTGGACCGCGGTCGGGAACAGCAGCGCGTGGCCCGCGCCGGCCGCGTTCGCACGCTCGCATCCGCCGCGCGCCACGGCCTCGGCCAGGCGCACGTCGGTGTCGATCGGCAGGTGGTAGCCGTGATCCTCGAGCGTCGCCGTCGGAATCACGACCACGACGTCGTCGCGCCGGCCGAGCTCGCGCAGCTCCTCCCACGTGTGCTGCTCGTAGCGCAGATGCGGCACGATCGGCGTCCGCGGTGCCCGGGGCGGTGCTAGCGCTCTTCGAGCGGCACGCGCTCGAAGAATGTCGCGGCGGCCACGCGAGTCGGAAGCTCGAGCTTCTGCAGGATGTTCTGCACGTGGCGCTTGACGGTGTGCTCGGAGATCGAGAGCGCCTGCGCGATGTCGCGGTTCCGGGCTGCCTGCGACACGTAGCGCAGCACCTCGCGCTCGCGCGGCGTCAGCTTCTCGGCCTGCACCGCGACATGCTGCCGCTCGGCGAGCCCCTGAATGCCCTGGCATAGGCGTTGCGTAAGCACGCGCGAGAGTACGATCTCGCCACGCAGCAGCGCCGCGATCGATCGGCCGAACGCGCTCGGTCGCAGATCGCGCTCGAGACAGCCCGCGGCACCGAGCTCCATCAGGTGGATCAGGGTGCTCGCGAGGATCGTCGGCTCGACCAGGAACACGAGCCGTGTCGACTCGGGAAGCGCCTCGCGCAGCTGCCCGAGACCGCCGCGATCGGCGAAGGCGTTGTCCACGAAGACGACCGATGGATTGCGCCGGAGGAGGGGAAGCAACGCCTCGAGATCCTCCGCCTCGCCAATGACCTCGACACCCGTCTCGTCCAGCAGGTCACGCATTCCTCGGCGGAATATTGCGTGGGGGTCCGCGAGTACGGCAGTATGCTTCGCCATTCGGGAGGTAAGACTACCGCTTCGGGGGGGACGCCCGTGGTTCGTCGGCGCACGAAACCCCCTCGAAACGCGCTAGATCCCGCGGTTCTCGTCGATCCTATACCTTTTCGGATCAGAGATTGGGAACCCGCGAAGATGAGGAATCCGCCATGAGTGGCTCGGCCACGACTCAGACCATTCCCGGGTCGCAGTACATCGGCGGCGCGTGGAGCGTCGCGACGGGCCCGACACTCGCTGTCGTCGACCCCGCGACCGAGGCGACGCTTGCCGAGCTTCCGAGCTCGACGGACAGTGACGTCGAGCGCGCCCTCCGGGGCGCGCGTGACGCGCAGTCGGCCTGGGCGCTCACGCCTCCCGTCGTCCGTGGCGCGCACCTCCGGGCGATCGCGGACCTCCTGGAAGAGCACAAGCCGGAGCTCGCGAGCCTGCTCGTGCAGGAGGTAGGCAAACCCGCCGCCCAGGCCGCCGGCGAGGTCGACTTCGCCGTGCTGATCCTGCGCTACACCGCGGAGTGGGATCGCCGGATCGAGGGAGAGATCCTCGCCGGTGACACGCCGGGCGAGGTCATCCACCTGCTGCGGGCGCCGGTCGGCGTCGTGTCCGCGATCTGCCCGTGGAACTACCCGCTCGCGGTGTTCTGCCGCAAGTTCGCGCCCGCCCTGCTGACGGGCAACACGGTCGTGGCGAAGCCGAGCGAGGTGGCGCCGCTAACGACCATCGCGGCCGTCCGTCTCATCGACGAGCACCTCGACCTGCCGCACGGGGTGCTCAACCTCGTCACGGGCGCCGGCGCGACCGGTCGCGCCCTCGTGCGCTCCGAGCTGAGCTCGATGGTCTCGTTCACCGGCCATCGCGACACCGGCAAGGAGATCATGGCGACGGCGGCCGGCAACCTGACCCGCGTCGCGCTCGAGCTTGGCGGCAAGGCGCCCGCGATCGTGTGGAAGGACGCCGATCTCGAACTCGCGGTCTCGGCGATCACCGCGGCTCGACACACGAACTGCGGGCAGGTGTGCACGTCGGCCGAGCGGGTGCTGGTGCACCGCGACGTGCTCGACGAGTTCAGCGAGCGGTACGTGAGCTCCGTCCGCGCGCTCACGGTGGGCGATCCCGCCGGCGACGTGGATCTCGGGCCCCTCGTCAGCGCGGCCCAGCTCGCCAAGACCGAGGCCGCGGTGGCGCTCGCAATCGACGAGGGCGCCGAGCTGCTGACGGGTGGCGGCCGGCCCGATGGCGCGGCCTTCGAGCGGGGGTACTGGTTCAGCCCGACAGTCTTCCACGATGTCCGGCCGGCCATGAGTGTCATGACCGAGGAGACGTTCGGTCCCGTCACCCCGATCCTCGCCATCGGATCGATCGACGAGGCGCTCGCGATCGCCAACGACTCGCGCTACGGACTGTCCGCCTACGTCTTCTCGCGCGACTACGCGACCGTCATGCACGCGGTCAACGACCTGCAGTTCGGCGAGATCTACGTGAACCGGACGCTCGGGGAGTCGGTGCACGCCCACCACGCGGGCTTCAAGGAGTCGGGCATCGGCGGCGAGGACGGCAAGTGGGGCGTTCTGCGCTACACCCAGATCAAGACCGCGTACCACCACTATGGCTAGATAGCGGTGGAGGTCGAGCTCGCCTACGGCACCGAGGGCCTTCGCCTCGAGCTGCCCGAGGAGCGCACCACCGTGATCGCGCCGGACTATCCGCCCGCGGCGCGCGATGGGCGGGGGGCGGTGCAGGCGGCCCTGCGGTCGCCCGTCAGCGGGGCGCCACTGCGAGACCGCATCCGGCCGGGGCAGACGGTCGCAATCTCGGTATGCGATGGCACGCGCCCGCAACCGCGACGTGTTGTCATACCCGCGCTGCTTGACGAGCTCGACGGCATCATCCGCCTCGAGGACGTCGTCATTCTCGTTGCGACCGGCACCCATCGCGAGAACACGAACGCCGAGCTGCGCGAGATGCTCGGCGACGAGGTCGTCGACAGCGTGCGTGTTGTCAATCACGACGCCCGCGATGACACATCGCTGACGTGGGTCGGCCGACTCGGGGCGAACGTGCCGGTGTGGCTCAACACCGAGTGGCTTGCCGCCGAAGTGCGGATCACGACTGGTTTCGTCGAGCCGCACTTCTTCGCGGGCTTCTCGGGTGGTCCGAAGATGGTCGCACCCGGCCTCGCAGGCCTCGAGACGACACTGACGCTGCACGATGCGGCTCGCATCGGGCACCCCGACGCGCGTTGGGGAATCACGCAGGGGAACCCGGTGCACGACGACGTCCGCGCGATCGCGGCCGCGACCGATGTCACGTTCGCGATTGATGTGATCATCGATCGTAGCCATGCCGTGATCGCTGCGTTCGGTGGCGACGTGCTCGAGATGCATCGCGTCGCGTGTGACAGCGCGCGCTCGATCTGCATGCGCGAGGTCCCCGAGAGGTTCGATCTCGTTGTCACATCGAACGCGGGATTTCCGCTCGACCAGAACCTCTACCAGGCCGTCAAGGGAATGTCAGCGGCTGCGCAGGTAGTGAGGCCGGGTGGCACGATCGTGTGCGTCGCCGAGTGTCGCGACGGGTTCCCCGACCATGGCTCGTACCGCAGCGAGCTGACAGCCGCAGCGTCGGTCGACGAGCTGTTGCAGTCGATTGTCACACGCGAGCGCACGATCCCGGATCAGTGGCAGATCCAGATCCAGGCGACGATCATGTCACGTGCGCGGGTGATCGTGCACACGAGGTACATCTCGGACGCCGACCTCGCAGCGGCGCACCTCGAGCAGACACATGATCTCGCGGGAGTGATCGAAGCGGCGGGTCGCGACGCGCGCATCTGCGCGCTCCCCGAGGGGCCTCTGACGGTGCCCTATCTGGCCTGAGCGCCGACCGCCTTCAACGCCGCGAGGTCGGTCGCGTCCATGCCGGCGAGCAGCTCGACCGCGGCGACGTTCTCGGCGACCTGTTCCGGTGTGGTTGCTCCGAACAGCACGCTCACGACGGACGGATGTGCGAGCGCGAACGCGTACGCGAGGGTCGCCGGCGGCGCGCCGAGTCGCTTGCCGAGCTCGACCAGCGTCTCACCCGCGGCGAGCGCCTCTGCCCAGCCGGGATCCTGAAGCTCCCCCGCGATCCGGCCGTCGGCGCCGTCCGCGGCGTACTTCCCGCTGAGCGCACCGAACGCGAGGCTCGCGGACGCGACGACGCCCGCACCGGCCTCGCCGAGTGCCGAGGTCATCGCCGGGTCCTCGAGCCACGATCGCGAGACGAGGCTGTAGGGAAGCTGCACCGCGCACGGCCCCGGAACGCCCAGCGCCTTCGCGGCGCGGGCCGCCTCGACGATCTCCCCCGCCTGCCAGTTCGCGACGCCCCACGCGCGCGCCCTGCCCGCCTCGATCAGCTCGGCGATCTGGCGGACGGCCTCGGCGACCTCGAGCCCCTCGGGGAGCGGACACGCATACTCGACGTCGATGCGGTCGAGCTTCGTTCGCTCGAGCGACCCATCGATCTCGTCCAACGCGCTCTCGTCCGGCCAGAACTCCCACCACAGCTTGTTCGCGACGACCGTCTCGTCTCGGGGCCAGCCGGCGGCGCGGAACAGCTCGCCGAACAGCACCTCCGAGTAGCCCGACTTCAGCGGCGCCGTACCCGTGTCGTCGTTGTAGCGCGCGTCGTCGAGGAAGGTGATCCCGGCGTCGCGCGCGGCCTGCATCACGGCAAGCGCCTGCTCGAACGGGATGCGCTCGAACGTGCGCCACGAGCCGAGCGACATGACCGAGACGTCCATGCCCGAGTTGCCGAGGGGGCGGCGATCCACGGCGGGATCGTAGGTGCCGCTTGCATCGGAGGCGCCGATATCTCACAATCCGGATTGACGGATGGAAGCGGCACACCACCTCCCCGCGAGCACGACATCGCCGCTGCTCGGCGAGCTCGGCCTGCTCGCCGACGAGACGCGCGGTCGCATGCTCGCGTGCCTCGACGGCGTCGAGCTGAGCGTGGTCGAGCTGTGCGACTCGCTCGCGCTGCCGCAGTCCACCGCGTCGCGGCATCTCAAGCTGCTCGCGGACGCAGGCTGGGTCGCCGCCCGGCGCGACGGCACGAGCCGGTGCTACGCCCTCACGGTGGATCAGCTGGACGAGCCCTCGCGACGGCTCTGGGACCTCGTACGCGAGAGCCTCGCCGGGTCGGTGACGGTCCAGCTCGACCGGCGCAGGCGCGAGGAGGTCCTGAACCGGCGCGAGCGCGACACGGCCGCGTTCTTCTCCGACATGGCCGGCGAGTGGGACAGGCTGCGCGATGTCCTGTACGGCGAGACGAGCGACCTGCAGATGCTGCCGGCCCTGCTCGATCCGGCGATCACCGTCGGCGATCTGGGCTGCGGGTCCGGTCGGGTCGCCGCGACGATCGCGCCGTTCGTGCACGCCGTCGTCGGGGTCGACTCCTCGCCAGAGATGCTCGAGGTCGCCCGGGCGCGGCTTGCCGGCGTCGAGAACGTCCGGCTCCTGCACGGCCGCATCGAGGAGCTCCCGCTAGAGCCGGCCTCGCTCGATATCGCACTGGTCGTGCACCTGCTGCACCACGTCGCCGATCCGGAAGCCGCCCTGGCCGAGGTCGCGCGCGTGCTGCGCCCCGGCGGCCGGCTCGTCCTCGCCGACGTCCTGCCGCACCCGTACGAGGAGTACCGACGCACCATGGGCCACGTGTGGCTCGGGTTCGGCCGGTCGACGATCGAGACGGCGTTCGCGCACGCCGGCCTCACCGGCGAGCGCTGGCACGAGCCGGGCGTCGAGCCCGGCGCGCGCGGCCCCGCAATGTTCGTGGCGACGGCGACCCGGCCGGACGCCTCCTGACGACCTCCACCCATCACCGAAGGGACACCCGTATGGCTGTCACAGCCGAACCGCATCCGTTCGACCTCGCGACACGCGAGGGACGAGCGCCCTACAAGGTCGCCGATCTCTCGCTCGCCGAGTTCGGGCGCAACGAGATCCGCCTCGCCGAGCAGGAGATGCCCGGCCTCATGGCACTCCGCGCACGCTACGCCGATCAGTCTCCGCTCGCGGGCGCCCGCATCATGGGCAGCCTGCACATGACGGTGCAGACCGCAGTGCTGATCGAGACGCTCCACCTGCTCGGTGCGGACGTCCGCTGGGTCTCGTGCAACGTGTTCTCGACGCAGGATCATGCGGCTGCCGCGGTGGTCGTCGGGCGTCCCGACACCGGAGGCACGCCCGAGTCTCCGCGCGGCATTCCCGTGTTCGCGTGGAAGGGCGAGACGCTCGCCGAGTACTGGTGGTGCACCGCGCAGGCGCTCGAGTGGCCGGACGGATCGGGCCCGACGCTGATCGTGGACGACGGTGGCGACGCCACGCTGCTCTTGCACGAGGGGCTCCGCTACTTCGCCGACGGGGCGGTGCCCGGGTTCGACGCCGAGGCCGACAGCGAGGAGTGGGGTGAGGTGCTCGGCCTGCTGCGGCGCGAGCTCGCCGCCGACCCATCGCGCTACACCCGGCTCGCAGGAGCCATGCGCGGGGTCTCGGAGGAGACGACGACCGGCGTCCACCGCCTGTACGTGATGGCGGAGCAGGGCACGCTGCTGTTCCCGGCGATCAACGTCAACGACTCCGTGACGAAGTCGAAGTTCGACAACATCTACGGCTGCAGGCACTCCCTGCCCGACGGTCTCGCCCGCGCGACGGACGTGATGCTCGGCGGCAAGGTCGCCGTGGTCGCCGGCTTCGGCGAGGTCGGGAAGGGCTGCGCGCAGGCGCTGCGCGGGCAGGGCTGCCGCGTGATCGTGACCGAGATCGATCCGATCTGCGCGCTGCAGGCTGCGATGGAGGGCTACGAGGTCGCGCGGCTCGATGACGTGCTGGCAGAGGCCGACATCTTCATCACCGCTACCGGCAACCGCGACGTCATCACCGCCCGCCACATGGCCGGCATGAAGGACAAGGCGATCGTCGGCAACATCGGCCACTTCGACAACGAGATCGACATGGCCGGCCTCAAGCGGACCGAGGGCATCACGAGGATCCCGATCAAGCCCCAGTACGACGAGTGGCGCTTCCCCGACGGGCACTCCGTGATGATCCTCGCCGAGGGCCGCCTGCTGAACCTGGGCTGCGCGACCGGGCATCCGTCGTTCGTGATGTCCGCGTCGTTCACGAACCAGGTGCTCGCCCAGCTCGAGCTGCACAACCGCGCAGAGGCCTACGACAAGCAGGTCTACATGCTGCCGAAGGACCTGGACGAGGAGGTCGCGCGACTGCACCTCGACCACCTGCGGGTGCAGCTCACGACCCTGACTGGCGACCAGGCCGCGTACCTCGGCGTGTCGCCGGACGGGCCCTACAAGCCCGAGCACTACCGCTACTAGCCGATGAACGGCCGGGCCGGTGCGCGCCGCACCGGCCCGGCGGCCCTCAGATGGCTAGAACGGCGGCAGCGGCGCGGGCCCGACGATCGTCGGGATCATGTGCGCGGTCGTCGTCGTCATCAGGAACAGGGTGTTCCTCTCGGCGCCGTCGCCCCAGCAGATGCTGCCGCACACCTCCGGCGTCTCGACGATGCCGATGCGCTCGCCGTCGGGGGTCAGCACCCAGACGCCGCCGGGGCCGGTGACCCAGACGTTGCCGAGCTCGTCGCACTCCATGCCGTCGCAGTTGCCCGCTCCCGCGCCGCCCCGGCCGACACCCTCGGCGATCAGGCGCGCCGGCCCGAGCGTGCCGTCCGCGGCGACCTCGAAGACCTTGACGGTCAGGTTGCCGGAGTCGTTCACGTACAGGAGCTTCTCGTCGGGCGAGAAGCAGAGGCCGTTCGGGTGGTCGAACTCGTCCTCCGCCACGACGAGCTCGAGCTCGCCGCCGTCGGGCGGCACGCGGAACACGGCGCAGTAACCGACTCCGTCGCGGCTGCGCTCCTGGCCGATCCAGTCGTTCCAGCGCCCGTAGTCGGGGTCGGTGAAGTAGATGCTGCCGTCGCTGCCGCGCGTGACCACGTCGTTCGGGCTGTTCAGATACTTGCCGCGGTAGTGGTAGGCGACGAGGTCGCGCATGCCGTCGCGGAAGCGCACGAGGCAGCTCGAGACCTGCTCGCAGACGAGCAGGTGGCCGTCGTTGTCGAAGGCCATGCCGTTGCCCTTGAACGTGGGCGCGAGGTCGAGCTCGACGCCGCCGGCGCGGGTCCAGCGCCAGCGCGCGTCGCCGGGGATGTCGTGGTACAGCAGGCAGTTCTGCCGGGTGTCCCAGACGGGTCCCTCGGTGAACTGGTAGCCGCTCCCGATCTGCGTCAGGGTCGCGGCCGGATCGATCAGCGTCGCGAGATCGACGGTCATTGGCTCGCTCCGTCCTCGTCGGTGGACACGGGGCGCATCGTCGAGCCGCTCAGCGCCATGGCCGTGTCGGACATCGGCGGCCCGCCCGGCCGGTACGGCACGACGACCTCGGTGCGCCGCTCGAACAGCCAGCGGCCGTCGACCAGCCGGAACGTGTCGTCGTAGCGCGCGACGATCTGGTTCGCGAAGTCCATCGTGATCCAGACGACGTCGGTGCGGGCTCGAGCCCGCCCGGGACCGGTCAGCTCGATCAGTGCGGGCGAGTTCATGTGCTTGCCGGTGTAGTCGTCGGGCAGGCAGGTCGTGAGGAAGTCGAGCACGGCCTGCTTCCCCTCGAACGCCATGCCCGGCCCGACGAACGCGGCGTCGTCGGCCCAGAGCTCGGCGAAGTCGTCCCAGTTCTTGTCGTCGTAGAAGATCGCGTAGCGCGCGATCTGGTCGCGGATCTCCTGGATCGCGACCAGCCGTTCCAGGGCGTCCATCAGTGCGCCAGGCGTGCCGGCTGGAGCAGTCCGCTACGCGGCTGGCAGTCCCAGCTGCCGAACTGGATCTGTGGGAACCACTCGGGCAGCACGATGGCGCCGGACTTGATGCGCTCGTTCAGTCCGGTGCGCCACTGGTCCATCGCGCCCTCGTACTCGTAGACCGCGAGGTGCTCGTACGGGGCCGGCGCGCCGTTGACCTGGCCGAGCTCGAACCGGCGCGCGTTGAGGAAGCCGGGGCTCTCGATGTTCTCCTGCGCGTGCGTCTCGTACCAGCGGTCGTAGTCTGACGCCGAGACCGCCTCGGGGCGCTTGCTGAAGACGAGATAGAGATTCGTCGACACGATGTGCTCCTCCCGGGGAAACCGACGGTGGTCCGCAGCCCGCGCATCGCGGGACGCCGAGGATCGTATAGGTTTTCATCAATGATCGGAACGCCTGCGTGACCGAGCCGTCCGGCGCACCTGTCGTCCTCGTCCACGGCGCCTGGCACGGCAGCTGGATCTGGTCATCGGTGACGCCGCTGCTCGCTGCGGCCGGCCGCGCCTCGACCGCGATCGACATGGAGGGTCACGGGCTCTCGGCGACGCTGCCCGCGAGCGCGCTCGCCCGCCCCTTCGACGCCGAGGCGTTCGCGACCGAGCGCTCGCCGCATGCCGACGTCACACTCGCGAGCGCGGCCTCGCGCCTGGTCGAGCAGATCGCGACGGTCGGTCGGCCCGTCGTGCTGGTCGGCCACAGCATGGGCGGGCACGTGGTCACCGCTGCGGCCCAGAGCGCGCCGCAGCTGATCGAGCGGCTCGTGTACGTCTGCGCCTTCATGCCCGCGTCGGGCGCAGCCGGCGGCGCGTACGTCCAGAGCAGCGAGAACGAGGGCGAGCTCGTCGGGCCGCTCGTGGTGGCCGATCCGGGCGTCGTCGGCGCGATCCGGCTGGACACCCGGTCGCCCGACCCGGCCTACCGCGCCGGGCTCCGCGACGCGTTCTACGGCGACCTCTCGGCGGAGACCGCCGACGGCGCGATCCGCCTGCTCTCGACCGATCTCCCGCTCGGGATCGCAGGCGGTTCGACCGACCTCACCGCCGAGGCGTGGGGCTCGATCCCGCGCACCTACCTGCGGTGCTCCGGCGACCGCGCGATCCTTCCGGCACTCCAGACCCGCTTCATCGCAGAGGCCGACGCTGCCTTCCCTGCGAACACGACCCGCGTCGTCGATCTCGACACGGCGCACTCCCCGTTCATGTCGGCGCCCGATCGCGTCGCGGCAGCGATCATGGAGGCGTGAACGGCGTGCAGAGCCTGGGCCGCGTCGGCATCTGGAGCCGCGAGCTCCGGTTCGGCGATGCGGCCGAGGCACGGGACGCATCGAGCGAGCTCGAGGAGCTCGGATACGGGACGCTCTGGATTCCGGGGGGTGGCGGTGGGGACCTGCTCGAGGTCGTCGCCGATCGACTCGCCGCGACGCGTCGCGTGGCGATCGCGACGGGGATCCTCAACGTGTTCGGGCACGATCCCGAGGACGTCGCGCGAGAGCACGCCGTGATCGACGAGTCACATCCGGGGCGCTTCCTCCTGGGGATCGGGATCGGGCACGCGAAGTTTCTCGACGAGGCGCAAGCCGAGCGGTCGCGACACCCGCTCCGGCTCATCTCCGACTACCTCGACGATCTCGAGCGCTACGCGCCGCCGGGCACGACGCCGGCGCGCTGCGTCGCGGCGCTTGCGCCGAAGATGGTCGCGCTCTCGGGCGAGCGGACCCTCGGCGTCCACCCGTACATGGTGCCTGTCGAGCACACCGCCTGGGTCCGGTCGGCGCTCGGCGCGGAATCGCTGGTCGCACCCGAGCTGACCGTGTCGCTCGGCACGAGCCGCGGGGAGGCTCGCGAGCGCGCCCGCGCCGACCTGGCGCTCTACCTCGGGCTTCCGAACTACACGCGCGTGTGGGCCCGGTTCGGCTACGGCGACGACGATCTCGCGAACGGCGGGAGCGACCGGCTGGTGGATGCCCTGTACGCGCTCGGCACCGTCGAGCAGATCGGCGAGCGGCTGCGCGAGCACCTCGCCGCGGGCGCCGACCACGTGTGCCTGCGCGTCGTGACCAATGCGCCCATGACGGGTGCCGACGAGGCGCTGCCGCGCGAGGCGTGGCGCGCGCTCGCGCCGCTCGTCTCGGCGACCGCCTAGAGCTTCCGAGCAAGATCGGCGTAGCCGCCCGCGATCGCTATGCGCGCGCCCAGATCGAGCGCCTGGACGACAGCTGCGAGCGCCTCCGCCTCGGCGTCCGACTCCCGGCCCGCCTGTTCGAGCACGCTCTCGAGCTCGACGAACGAGCCGAGCCCCTCCACCTCGTCGAGGTGGATGCGGACGTTGCGGTGGACGAACAGGTGCCGTCGCTTGGTCACGACTCCGACGACGCCGTGCGCTGCCGCCAACAGGGCGGCGAGGGCGGCCGGGTCCGAGGTGGGCGCCCGCCAGTAACGGCTCGAGCGGAGACCGGACTCGTCGGGGCGAAGGTAGAAGATCAGCTCGCCGGACCCGCCGGCGAGATCCTCGCGCAGCTTGAGGCGGCCCCGCTCGACGGCGTAGTAGGTGTCGCGCTGCTCGAGCACACCGTGGTCGACCGCGCCGAGGGCGCGACACGCTCGCTCCGTCGCGATCGGATCCTCGTCGGCGACCTTCAGCTCGATGTTCTGGCGCTCGCCGATCGTCACTCCCTGCTCGCTAGAGTGGCCGGGTGGACGAGCCCGGGCCCTACATCCAGACCGTCAGCGGCCGTCGGGTGAACCCGTTCGACCCGTTGCCCGAGGACATCGACGTCGGTGACATCGCGGTCGCGCTGTCCAACCAGTGCCGGTTCGGCGGACACACGCGCCGCTACTACTCGGTCGCACAGCACGCGTGCATCGTCTCGGATCAGATGCTCGCGCGCGACGGCGACGAGCTCGCAGCCCGCTGGGGACTGCTGCACGACGCCTCCGAGGCGTACCTGATCGACCTGCCCCACCCGATCAAGCATCGCAGCGAGCTCGGCCGTCTCTACCGGGCCGCCGAGGAGCGGCTCGAGCTCGTCATCCGCGAGCGGTTCGGCCTCCTCGGCGATCCTCCAGCGCGACTCAAGGAGATCGATCGCGCGGTGCTCGCGACCGAGCGGGCGACCCTGACGATGGTCGCCTGGCACTGGCCGGAGCTCGAAGGCGTCGAGCCGCTCGAGCTCGCAGATCGAGCCCTGGACGCCCGAGGTCGCCGAGTCGGCGTTCCTCGAGCGCTACGCGCGGCTCGAGGCGCAGCGCACCCTGGATCCGACATGAAATGTGATAGAACCTGACCGGTGTCGCCGCCCGCGCCATCCAAGGTCATCGGGGTGCACCTCAACTACGAGAGCCGTGCGGCCCAGCGAGGGCGCAGACCGGGACAGCCGTCGTACTTCTTCAAGCCGCCCTCGTCGGTCTCGGGTGACGGCGACCCGATCGTCCGCCCGCAGGGCATGGAGCTGCTGACGTTCGAGGCCGAGGTCGCGCTGATCATCGGGCGCGCGGCGCGGAACGTCTCGCTCGAGCGCGCGCTCGACCACGTCGGCTGGTATGCGCCGGCGAACGACGTCGGCGTGTACGACATGCGTTGGAACGATCGCGGCTCGAACGTCATGGCGAAGGGGCACGACGGCTTCACTCCCGTCGGCCCGCCGGTCCCCGCGGGCGACGTCGACGCCGGCGCGATCGCGCTTCGAGCGCTCGTGAACGGCGAGCTGGCGCAGGACGACTCCACCGCGAACCTGATCTTCCCGTTCGCGCTCCTGGTTGCCGACCTCGCGCGCTTCATGACGCTCGAGCCGGGCGACCTGATCCTGACCGGCACGCCCGCCGGCTCGCGTCCGGTCGAGCCGGGGGACGTTGTCGAGGTCGAGCTGCACGGGCTCTCGGCGGTGCGGAACCCCGTTGTCGAGGCCGGCGAGCCGGTCGCGCCGTTCGGCGCGCAGCCGCGGGTCTCGCCCGCCACGCGCGCCGCCGCGCTCGGCGCCAACGCTCCGCGACCGGTGACCCTCTCCGACGGCGCGGCCGCGGCGCTCCGCACGGTGTCGACGGCGACGCTCTCGGTGCAGATCTCACGGCGCGGAGTGCGTAACACCTTCATCCGCGGCCTGCGCCCCGCCCGGCCTGACCTCCGCCTGCTCGGGTATGCCCACACGCTGCGCTACGTCCCACTGCGCGAGGACGTGCGCGATGCCGACACCGCCGAGCTGAACGCGCAGAAGAGTGCAATCGAGGCGCTCGGTCCCGGCGAGGTGCTCGTGATCGAGGCGCGAGGCGACGCCGGCGCAGGCACGATCGGAGACATCCTCGCCGCGCGCGCGCTCGCGCGCGGGGCGACGGGGATCGTGACGGACGGCGGGGCCCGCGACAGCCCCGCGCTCGCGCAGCTCGAGATGCCGACCTACTACCAGGCGCCGCACGCAGCGGTGCTCGGGCTGATCCACTACCCGCTCGAGTCGAACGTCCCGATCGCGTGCGGCGGGGTGCTCGTGATGCCGGGCGACGTCATCGTCGGCGACGCCGAGGGTGTGATCGTCGTTCCGGCCGCGATGGCCGAGGACGTCGCGCACGCCGCGCTCGAGCAGGAGGAGCGCGAGGCCTGGGCCCTCGAGCGCGTGCAGGCCGGCGAGTCGGTGCGCGGGGTCTACCCGATGGCGCCCGAACGCGAGGCCGAGTTCGAGGCCTGGCGTGCGGCCCGCAGTGTCAGTCCGTCGTAGAACGGCTACAGCTGATGCTCGGCCTTCCAGGCGCGGAAGCTCTCGACGGTGTGCAGCTTGTGCTCGCGTGCCGCGGTCTCGATCTCGACCGTCGGCGCGCCGGCGACGATCAGGTCGATCAGCCCGCGGTGCTCGGCGACCGAGGCGGCGCCGCGGTAGGGGATCTGCACGAACACCGTCCGGCGGATCGCGTCGAGACGGCGCGCGACGTCGCGCAGCAGGTCGACGACGGCGAGGTTCGGACAGCGGTCGTGGAACACCGCGTGGAACTCGAGGTTGAGACGCCCGAAGCGCAGCGAGTCCATCTGCTCCATCGCCTCGACCATGCTGCCGTTGATCTCGACCAGCTTCTGCAGCTCGGCCTCGCTCAGGAGCGGCGCTGCGAGACCCGTCGCGTAGCCCTCGATCACCGCGAGCACCGACATCTCGTCATCGAACGCGCCAGGGTCGGCCGGCGCGACCTGGGCTCCGGCGTTCGGACGGTAGATCACGAGGCCCTCGGCCTCGAGGCGCCAGATCGCCTCGCGCACCGGCAGCGCGGAGACGCCGAACTCCTCGGCGAGCGCGTCGATCACGACCCGGAAGCCCGGCCCGTAGGTTCCGGTCAGGATCCGCTCGCGCACGGCGCGGAAGACGCGCTCCTGCTTCGTCAGATCCGTCTTCTTGCGCTCGACCATGTTGGGCCATTATCACCGGCCTGTCGGCGACGACCGTCAATGACCCGATTCGGGAGGTCTCCCTGTGCCTGATCTGAGCGACCGGCAGGAGAGCTTCCTGCGCGAGGGCCACCTCGCCGTCGTGACGACGCTGCGCGGCGACGGCTCTCCGCACTCGACGGTGGTGTGGATCGACGGCGCCGACGGCGAGGTGCGGTTCAACACGGCTCGGGGTCGGGCCAAGGAGCGCCACCTGCTCGCCGATCCGCGCATCGCGATCACGGTCGTCGATGCCGCTGACTTCCATCGCTGGTTGACGGTCGAGGGACGGGCGATCCTCGTCGACGAGGGTGCCGCCGAGCACATCGACGCGCTTGCAGTGCGCTACATGGGGCCCGCGGCGGAGCCCATCTCGGGACGCGGCGAGCAACGCGTGATCGTGCGCGTCGCGGCCGACCGCATCGAGCACGAGGGCCTCGGCGGGTAATCCCGAATATACAACCCGATCAAAAAGTAGATATGATCCTCGCGAGATTGCGCCGACAGCCGGGGAGCGCCACTGTATGACCCAGGATCAGACAGCGACAGCAATGACGCTCGGCGGGACCGAGCCGCTTGTGCTCCAGCGTCACTACATCGATGGCGCATTCCGGGCAAGCCGCTCGGGTGGGACGTTCGAGACGCGGAACCCCGCCACCAACGAGGTCATCGCAATCGCCGCTGACGGGCTGTCGGACGACATCGACGATGCTGTCATCGCCGCGCGGAGGGCCTTCGACGAGGGCCCCTGGCCCCGGCTGCCCGCGACCGATCGGGCGAACGCGCTGCGACGCATCGCCACCCTGATCCGCGAGCGCGCGGACGACTTCATCCGCGTCGAGGTGCTCGACACGGGGGTGCCGATCTCGCAGGCGCGCGGGCTCGCCGAGCGCGCTGCGCAGAACTTCGACTACTACGCCGGCGTCGTCACCGAGCTGCACGGCCGCTCGTTCCAGGTGGCCGACGAGTTCATCAACTACACGATTCACAAGCCGGTGGGCGTGACGGGGCTGATCATGCCCTGGAACGCACCGCTGATGCTCTCGACCTGGCGCCTCGCACCGGCGCTCGCCGCCGGCAACACCATCGTGTTGAAGCCGGCCGAGTGGGCGCCGATGTCGTCGACGCTCCTCGCCGAGGTGCTCGAGGGCGCAGACCTTCCGCCCGGGGTGCTGAACGTCGTGCACGGGTTCGGCGAGACCGCGGGCGCGCCGCTGTCGGCGCATCCCGGGGTCAACCTGATCTGCTTCACGGGCGAGGCCTCCACCGGCAGCCTGGTGATCGCGGCGGGTGCTCCGACGCTCAAGCGGTCGTCCGTCGAGCTCGGCGGCAAGTCCCCGGTCATCGTGTTCGAGGACGCAGATCCCGACCTCGCGGTCGACGCGGCGCTCGCCCAGATCTTCACGATGAACGGCCAGCGCTGCACCGCCGGCTCGCGCCTGCTCGTCCAGCGTCCGCTGTACGACAGGCTCGTGCACGACATCGCCGAGCGCGCCAGGAACATCCGCGTCGGCGACCCCTCCGACGCCGCCACCGAGCTCGGGCCGCTGATCACCGAGGAGCACCACGCCCGTGTCCTCGAGTACATCGACTCGGCGCGCGGCCAGGGCGCGCGCGTGGTTGCGGGTGGTCGGCGCCCCCCGGGCCTCGAACGTGGTAATTATCTCGAGGCAACCGTGATCGCGGATGTCGACGTGTCGATGCGCGTCTTCCAGGAGGAGATCTTCGGACCCGTGCTTGTCGCGATGCCGTTCGAAGACGAGGCGGACGCCGTCCGCCTCGCGAATGCCACGCCGTACGGTCTCGCCGCCTACGTCTGGACGAACGATCTGCGCCGCGGGCACCGTGTCGCCCATGCGATCGATACCGGGATGTGCTGGATCAACTCCCAGAACGTGCGCGACCTGCGCACCCCGTTCGGCGGCGTCAAGCAGTCGGGCATCGGCCGCGAGGGCGGCGACTACGCGTTCGACTTCTACTGCGACATCGAGATCGTCCACGTCGCACTCGGCCCGCACCACATCCCTCGGCTCGGACTCGGCGAGGAGGCCTGACCCGGTGAGCGCCGTCGATGATCTGATCGCAGCGGCGCCCGAGCAGCCGCCGTTCGACATCGTCAGGTCGGCCTGGGCCGAGCTCGTCGTGCTCGATCTCGCCGCCGCGGAGCGCTTCTACGTCGACCTGCTGGGCATGATCGTCAGCGAGCGGGCGCCCGACGCGCTGTACCTGCGCTGCTGGGAGGAGCGACCCCACCACTCGCTCGTGCTGCGCCTCGGGCCGATCGCCGGGGTGGCGCGTCTCGGCTTCCGCGTTCGCACCGACGAGGACCTCGACCTGATCGCGGCCGACTTCAGCCGGCGCGGGTGCGAGACGAGCATCGTCGACGGTGCGCGCGAGAGCATGGGCCGTGCGGTCCACGTCCGCGACCCGTATGGCTTCCCGCTGGCGTTCTTCCGCGAGATGGCCCAGTTCGAGACGCAGCTGCAGCGGTTCGATCTGCAGCACGGCGCGCCGCTTGCCCGGATCGATCACTTCAACCTGCACGTGACCGATGTCGAGGCCACGTTCGCATACTGGAGGACGCTCGGGTTCCGCTGCACCGAGTACATCTCGACGGACGGGCCGGACGAGCGGATCACCGGCGCGTGGCTGACCCGCAAGCCCACCGTGCACGACGTCGCGCTGACGGCGGGTCGCGGGCCGCGGCTGCACCATCTCGGCTTCGCGGTCCCGGACACGGCCGGCGTCATGCGCGCGTGCGACCAGATCGCGGCCGCGGGCCATGCGAGCGCGCATCGAGCGCGGTCCCGGGCGCCACGGGGTGTCGAACGCGTTCTTCGTGTACCTCCGCGACCCCTCCGGTCACCGCATCGAGCTCTACGCGTGCGACTACTACACCGGCGATCCCGATCATCGGCCGCTGCGCTGGTCGGCTGCGGACGCGAGCTGCCGCTC
Organism: uncultured Actinomycetes bacterium; assembly: GCA_963717155.1. Classification (GTDB taxonomy): domain Bacteria; phylum Actinomycetota; class Thermoleophilia; order Gaiellales; family JALYLC01. The sequence continues at coordinate 2,540,742 of OY970326.1, read as the reverse complement.
GTTCTGGGGCGCGCGCGCACCTGATCGCTGGTACCTCGAGTCATCGGTGGTGCTCGGACCGGATGGCACGCCATCCGAGCTCTCCGACGCCGACGTGGACGAGCGCGACTCGTTCCGAAACCAGGTCGCGACCCTAACGTGAGCCACCTGTTTTTCGTCTACACGTACCGGAACGGGAGCGCGACGATCGCGGACGAACCGGGTGCGCGACCGCAGGTGATTTTCCCCGCTAGATATGATTTCATATAGCAGCTCGACGCCGGGCGCACGACCATCCCGAGGACGGGAGGCACGATGGATAGGAGCGGGAAGCCGAGTTGGAGAGCTCGGCACCGGCTCGCCGGGGGAGCTGTCGGGGACGGTGCACGGCAGCGCATAACGTCGGGTCACCGTCGGGCCGCGCCTCGGTGAACGCCGCGGGCACCGAGCAGCGAGGCGGTGGGACGACCCCGGGGCCGTCGGGCGATGGCGGGCCGGCGACGCTGCTGCGCGTCGCCAATGTCGCGAAGGCGTTCGGACCGACCCAGGCCGTCCGCGACGCCTCCTTCGAGCTACGGGCCGGCGAGGTCCGGGCGCTCGTCGGCGAGAACGGCTGCGGCAAGTCGACGGTGGTCAAGATCCTCAGCGGCGTTCACGTCCCGGATGCCGGCGAGATCGAGCTCGACGGCGAACTCGTCCCGTCGATCAGGACACCGCGCGAGGCGCAGACCCGCGGCATCTTCACGGTCTTCCAGGAGGTCCTCGTCGCCGAGTCCTGCTCGGTGCGCGACAACGTCTGGCTCGGCGCCGACCACACGTGGCGCACGCGCGTGGGGCCGCGCGAGAAGGCCGCTCGCGCAAAGCAGATGCTCGGCGAGCTGCTCGGCCGCGAGGTCGACCTGCACATGGCGGTCGAGGAGCTCTCGCTGTCCGATCGTCAGGCCTGCGGGGTCGTGCGCGCGCTCGTGCGGGACCCGAAGATCCTCATCCTCGACGAGGCGACATCCGCGCTCGACGTCGCCACCCGCGACCGCCTGTTCGCGATCGTGGGCAACCTCTCGCGACGCGGCGTCGGCGTGATCTTCATCACGCACCGCATGGACGAGATCGAGCAGATCGGCGACCGCATCACCGTGATGCGCTCCGGCGTGACCGTGGCCGAGCTCGATCGAGGCAACTGGACGCCCCAGCAGCTGGTACGGCTGATGACCGGATCCGAGGCGCTCGGCAAGCAGGAGAAGGAGCGGCTCACGCCGGTCGCCGAGCGACGCGGCGCGACGGTGCTCAGCGTCCGCGGGTTGAAGCTCCGTCCGGACGGCCGGCCGATCGACCTCGAGGTCAAGGCCGGCGAGCTCGTCGGCCTCGCCGGACTCGAGGGGCACGGCGGTAACACCTTCCTCGAGGCGCTGCGCGGCGGGCTCGCGACCGAGGGCGAGGTCGTCCGTCACGCCGATGGGCGCGACGCGGTCATCCGCAACCCGTCGGACGCTGCCGACAACGGCATCGCCTACGTCCCGCGCGAGCGCCGCCTCGACTCCGTCTTCAGCTGGATGTCGATCCGCGAGAACTTCGCGCTCGCGACGCTCGGCCGAGACACCCGCTTCGGCCTGCTGCGACCGCGCGCCTCGCGCAAGCGCCTGCGAGGCTACGTCGACCGCCTCGGGATCGTGCTCGGTTCGCCCGAGTACCCGATCACGACGCTGTCGGGCGGCAACCAGCAGAAGGTGATCATCGCCCGCTGGCTGGCGTTCGGTCCTGGCGTGCTGCTGCTGAACGACCCGACCCGCGGCATCGACATCGGGGCGAAGAACGACCTGTACGCACTGTTCGGCGCGCTCGCGAGCGAGGGCCTGGCGGTGGTGATGCTCTCGACAGAGCTCGACGAGCACGTCGAGCTGATGGATCGCGTCCTCGTCTTCCGCGAGCAGGAGCTGTTCAAGGAGTTCGCACGGAGCGAGGTCACCCGTGACGGGCTCGTCGCCGCGTTCTTCGGGCAGGAGGCCGATGTCTGACACGGCGCACCTGGCGGAGGCGCCGACGCCCGTCGCGGCGGAGGCGGCGTCCGAGCGCTCGCTCATGGTGCGGCTCGCTGACGTCTTGCGGCAGCGGACCTACGCGCTCTCTGCCCTCCTGCTGGCCGCGGCGTTCATCGCGACGGTGATCCAGCAGAACGGCAACATCGGTCTCTCGAGCCAGCTCGCGATCGCGGCGCCGGTGACGATCGCGGCGCTCGCGAGCACGCCGGCGATCATCGGCGGCGGATTCGACCTCTCGATCTCGCCGCTGCTCGTCTTCACGAACTGCGTGTACGTCGTCTGGCTTGCGCCGCACGGGCTCGGCGGGGCGGTGGCCGTGCCGATCGTGCTCGGAGTCGGGCTCCTGACCGGCCTGTTCACGGGGCTCACGATCACGATCCTGCGCGTGCAGCCCGTCGTGGTCACGCTGGCCATGTACTTCGCGCTGCAAGGTGTCGACCTGCTGCTGGCCCCGAACCCCGTGTCGCTCGGCGAGGGCCATCGCTGGATCTACGACCTCGCCGGCTCGGTCGGACCGGTTCCCGGCGCGCTCTTCACGATCGGCGCACCGCTGCTGATCTGGGTCGCGCTCAAGTACGTGCCGTTCCGCCGCCTGCTCTTCGCGGTCGGCTCGAACGATGCCACCGCCTTCTCTGCCGGCGTCAACGTGGCGGCCGTGCGCGTCGCGAGCTACGGGCTCGGCGGCCTCTTCGCCGGCATCGGCGGCCTCTCGCTGGCCGCGCTCGTGCAGTCGGCGAACGCGGCCAACTCGACGCAGTACGCGCTCCCCGCCATCGCAGCGCTCGTGCTCGGTGGCACGTCGCTCGCGGGCGGCCGGGGCGGGCTGATCGGCGTCGTCTTCGGTGCGTTCTCGATCTACCTGCTGCAGAACCTGCTGGCGAACTTCCAGGTCAACCCGGCGTGGCTGCAGATCGTCTACGGCGCCGTCCTGATCGCTGCCGTCGTGATCCAGGGTGCGCTGATCCCCGAGACGGGCACGGGTGGGCTGAAGCCGGTGCGCATGCCGGTCCTGCACCGCAGCCGCCGACGGTCAGCCGGCGTGCCCCTGCGCTCCGTAGCGCCGGTCGCCGCCGACGCGGCCGAGGCGCAGCTGCAGGAGGCGCGGCCGGCGGCATCCGGGCCGGCTGCCGCATGGCACAGGCTCGTGCGCCTGCAGCAGCGGCTTCCGATCATCCAGCTGCTCGCGCTCGCGGCCGTGTTCATCTACGGCGCGATCACGCTGCCCGGCCTCGACTCGTGGATCAGCATCCGTTCGATCCTCGTGCTCGCCGCGCTCGTCGGGCTCGCATCATGCGGGCAGACGCTGCTGATCCTGATGGGCGGCTTCGACCTCGGCGTCGCCGGGTTCATCGTCGCCGGCGGCTTCATGGTGACCGCGATCAAGGTCAAATACGGCCTCGACTTCGGCACGGCGCTCGCGCTCGCCCTGATCGGCGCGGCGGTGCTCGGCGGGTTCGCCGGGTACATCTGCCACCGCTTCCGGATCAACCCGCTCGTGGTGACCCTGGCGATGGGCTCGATCGTCCTGGGCCTCGTGAAGGCCCAGATGGGCCTGGAGACGAACGGCTACCCGCCGCAGTGGCTGATCAACCTGGCGGAGCCGGTGACCAAGACCTTCGGGGTGGGGATCCCGCCGTCGGTCGTGATCTGGGCTCTTGTGATCGTGGTGTTCGCAGTCTTCCTACACCGCACCCGCATGGGACGCAACCTGTTCGCGACCGGGGCGAACCCGCGCGCCGCCGACCGGGCTCTGATCAACACGCGCCGCATCTGGATCGCGGCCTTCGCGTTCAGCGCCGTCACCTCCGCGCTCGTCGGCGTGCTGATCGGCGGGTTCGGCGGCATGGTCGCCGACAACGGCGGCGATCCCTACCTGTTCCAGAGCGTCGTCGCCGTGATCGTCGGCGGCACGGTGTTCGGCGGCCCCGGCGACTACACCCGGACGTCGATCGGCGCGTTGTTCCTGACCGTGCTCGTCACGGTCCTGATCGGGCATGGGGCGAGCCCGGCTCAACAGCAGATCGTGTACGGCGCGATCATCCTCGCCGCTGTCGCCATCTACGGGCGGGAGAGGAGGCTGCGCGACCGCGTCTGAACGGTGCTCCGACACAACTTTCTGCAATGCGCACGAGTCAGGTACGTCATATCCAAGAGGAGAGGAACACATGCGGGATAAAGCGAAGAAGCTCCGGCGTCCTTCCAGCAGGAGAATCATCGTGGGCGCCGCCTCCGTGGCCGCCCTCGCCGTCGTCACGGCGACGGCGTTCGCGATCGGCATCAAGCCCACAGGGGCCGGCGCCGTCAAGACCGGCACGAACTGCGGCGACACCGTCTCGGTTGGTCCGACGAACAAGAGCGGCGTCTTCGCCTCGATGCCGAAGTCGCTGCAGGACATCTACGGCAGCTACCCGGACAAGCTCGTCGCGAGCCCGTGGGCCACGCACGAAGATCAAGGCGAAGCCACCGTGGAAGATCGGCTACATCGCGATCGGCCTCTCGAACCCGTACAACAATGACGTGCTCACCCAGTTGAAGAAGGAGTTCGCCCTCGCCAAGGCCAAGGGCCTCGTCACCGGCAGCCTCCAGGTCAACATCCCGCCGAGCCTCGCGCAGTCGACGCCCGAGAGTCAGATCTCGGCGATCAAGGACATGGTTCGCCAGGGCGTCAACGCGATCATCGTCAACCCGGCCGACTCGGTCGCCGAGTCGCCCGCGATGGAGGCAGCCGGCAAGGCCGGCGTGCCGATCATCCTTGCCGACGTGCCCCCGGCGCCCGGCTCGAAGTACCAGACGTCCACGTGGACGCAGAACCAGGTCGAGGCCGACGCCGGCACGCTCGGGCTCATCAAGAAGGGCGACATCCTGATCGTCCGCGGCGTCGCGGGCAACCAGAACGACAAGGTGCTGTACAACCAGAAGGTCGTCGATCTCAAGAACTGCCCCGACATCAAGGTCGCGTCGGTGCTGTACGGCAACTGGGACAACCCCACCGCGAAGAACGTCGTGTCGCAGTACCTGGCGTCGCACCCGCAGCCGCTCGCGGGTGTCCTCAACGACGGCGGCATGTTCTCCGGGATCGTCCAGGCGTTCGAGGCGCGCGGCATCAAGGTGCCGCCCGTCGCCATCGAGCAGTGCGAGGCCGGTGACCTCTCCTGGTGGCTCAGCAAGCTTCCCAACTACTCGACGGTCGCTGGCTGCATCAACGGGTTCCAGGGCGGCTACACGTACTTCGACGTGGCGCTGCGCATCCTCGCCAATCACGGGCCGAAGTACAACGTGCTGTCGATGCCCGCGGTCACGCTCGACAACACGAACCTGAAGGCCTACGCGAAGCCGGGCCTGCCCCTCACGTCCAACGCGGAGCTTCCCGGCCCGAAGACGGCATGGTGCGATGACGCCTGCCTGAACAAGTACTTCACGGTTCCGGGTCCGGCCACGAAGTAGCCGCCCGGCTCGTGCACTGACGTGCGCACAGCCCCGACCACCGCGCGCTCACCGGCGCGCGGTGGCGGGGCTGCGGCACGCGACGGACGGGACCACTCGACGAAGGGGTGAGCGCTGCATGCCGGTGGAGTCGCAGGACATCGAGGGTCGCCTCCGGGTGCTCGAGGCCCGGGAGGAGATACGGAACCTCCTACAGGAGTACCGGCGGACGCTGGACATCCGCGACATGCGCGCCTTCTCCGAGCTGTTCGCAGCGAACGGGACCTGGGTGGGCGTCTCGGGTGAGGCCACGGGGCCCGAGGGGATCTACACGATGTTGGCGGGTGTCCTGCCGGAGAACCCGCGCTGGCCGGGTGCCACGCTCTGGCACCTGATCACCGATCCATCGATCAGGGTCGAGGGCGACCGCGCCACGGCGGAGAGCCTCTGGATGCACGTTCGCCGCGACGAGGGCGACACACCGCTCCTGCCGACGCTCGGCCGCTACGAGGACGAGCTCATCCTCGAAGACGGGCGTTGGCGCTTCCTGCGGCGCTCGGTGACGCGGCTGATCCCACAGGATCCTCGCGACGCGACCTGACGTGCCAGACCCCGTTCACCTCGTCCTCAGCATCCCGCCGGAGGGGGTGGCCGAGGACGAGTACTCGAGCTGGTACGACACGCACGTCGCCGAGATCCTCGAGACGCCGGGCTTCGTCGCCGCACGGCGCTACTGGCTCGCCCCGGCGGTGCCCGGGCGGCCGCCGGTCGAGTATCGCCACCTGGTCATCTACGTCATGGACCGCGCGTCGGAGGAGCCGCTCGCCGACCTGGGCCGACGCGGGCGCGCCGGTGAGATGACGATGCCGGACTGGTTCGGCGAGATCCGCTTCGCCTCGTTCGACGGCCGACCGCTGGAGGATGAGGAGCTGGGGCTTCCCGACCACGCCTACCTCGTGTTCAGCCATGCCCCCCGCCGCTTCACGACGGAGGAGTACCACGGCTGGTACTACGCCCACGCGCGGGAGAATCTCACCTCGGACGGGCTCGACACCGTGTGGCGCTACGGGCTCACACCCGTGGCCGTCGATCCGGGTCGGCTCGGCAAGGCCACGCACGCCGCGTTGTACGAGGTGCACCGCGAGCTGCCCGCGCTGCGCAGCGCGCTGCAGGAGTCGATCGACGCGCGCCGGGTTGACATCCCCGACTGGCTTCCGGAGGGCGAGTTCGTGTCGTTCGACTGCCTGTCCGCCGCGCAGCAGCGCTTCGTGTCTACTGCGCGCTGAAGCCTCCGTCAAGCACCAGCGTGGACCCCGTCGCGAAGGTCGAACGATCTCCGGCGAGGTACAGGATCGCGTCTGCGACCTGGTCGGGCCGGGCGATCCCCTGCAGCGGATGCGGCTGGCGCACGAGCGCGTCGGCGAACGGATCGGCGCGGCGCGCGACCGCGAATCCGTCGCCCATCGGCGTGTCGACCGTCCCGGGTGCGACGGCGTTGATCCGGATCCCGAGCGGCGCGTACTCGAGCGCAGCCGACTTGGTCAGCCCGAGCACACCCCACTTGGACGCCGTGTAGTGGGCGACGCCCGGCGTGCCCACGAGGCCGGCGGCCGATGCCGTGTTCACGATCACGCCCGCACCCTGTGCGTGCATGTGGCGCAGCTCCGCGCGCATGCACAGCCACACGCCCTTGAGATTCACTGACAGCACCGCGTCCCAATCGCTCTCGGCCACCTCGTGCAGCCAGCCGAGGCCGCGGGTGATGCCTGCGTTGTTGACGCCGACGTCGATGCGGCCCTCGCGCTCGGCGATCGCGTCGAACGCGGCGTCGACCTCGGCCGCCACCGTCACGTCCAGCACGCGAGTCTCGATGCCGTCGAGCTCGCGCTCGAGAGCCGCGAGGGCCTCCCCGTCGCGGTCGAGCACGGTCACGCGCGCACCCTCGTGCACGAACGCATGCGCAGTTGCCCGCCCGATGCCGGAGGCGCCGCCTGTCACGGCCACGACCTTGTCCTGCAGACCCAGATCCATCGCTGCCCCCTCGCGCGACCGTCGGCCGATTTATGCATATGAAATGCTATAGGATCGCTCTGGGCCAGGAGAGACGCATGAGCCCGGACCCCGGAGGAGGTGTGCGGTGGCGGACGACATCCGGCTGTACCTGTTCGAGTGCGGGATCATCCGCATCCCACGCTACGTCGTGAACGCGGGTGACGCGCTCAACGAGGGGCGCGTCGACAACCCCACGCCGTGGTACCTGCTGACGCATCCACGCGGCAACGTGGTCATCGACGGCGGCAACGCGCCCGAGGTCGCCGAGGACCCGGTCAAGCACTGGGGCTACCTCGCGGAGCGCTCGCCCGTCCTGATGCGGCCCGACCAGGCGCTGCTGCCCGAGCTCGAACGTGTCGGCGTCGACCCGGCGAGCATCCGCTGGGTCGTCCAGAGCCACCTGCACCTCGACCACACCGGCGCGCTCGCCGTGATCGACCGCTTGCCCAACGCCGAGGTGCTCGTCACGCGGACCGAGTACGACACGGCCCACAACCCGCAGAGCTGGGAGCGCGCCGCGTACGTCCCGGCCGACTACGACAAGCCTGGCGTGCCGTGGTCACTGCTCGAGGACGGCGAGGACGGCTACGACCTGTTCGGCGACGGCACGTTGATCTGCTGGCGCACGCCCGGCCACACGGCCGGCCACCTCTCGTTCGAGGTGCACCTCCCGAGTGGTGCCGCCTTCATCCTGGCGATCGACGCCGCCAACACGATCGAGCACCTCAACGAGACCCAGACCCCGGCGTTCATGCTGTCGATCGCCGACGCGACGCGTTCCGTGCGGCGGCTTCGCCGGCTTGCCTGGCGCGCCCAGGCCCGCGTCGTTCCCGGCCACGATCCCGTGGAGTGGCCCGCGTTCAAGCTCGCCCCGGATCACTATGCATGACTGAGCTCGCCGTCAGCGCCGAGCTCCTCGAGGCAGGTGGCGAGCAGATCGAGCATGCCGAGCCGATGGTGCTCCGTGGTCTCCTGTATCAGCTGACCGGCGACGAGGAGGTTGCCGCAACCGGCATCACGGTCGACCCGACGGGCTTCCAGACCGCGATGAAGGTTGCCCGCGACGAGGATGTCGCGCTGCTGCGGCGCAAGGCGACCGAGTTCCTGCAGGCGCTACCGCGCCTCGGGCGCGGAACCGCTCGACATCGGGCCCGAGGAGCGGCTTCCGCTGAGCCTGAGCCTCACGCTCGGGGAGGAGATCGACGACGAGGAGTTCGAGTTCTGCCTCGAGGAGCTCGCGCTGGACCCGTGGGCTCGGAGCCTGGACTGGCAGGAGCCCCCGCCGTCGCAGCGGCTCCAGGACTTCTCGGTGACGATCATCGGGGCGGCGCTGGGCGGCCTGAACGTCGCGCTGATGCTCAAGCGTGCCGGGATCGCGTACACGATGTTCGAGAAGAACGCGGGCGTCGGCGGCACGTGGTACGAGACGCGCTACCCGGGCGCGCGGGTCGACACCCCGAGCCGTGGCTACACCCACATCTTCGGTGCCCACTTCCCGTACTCCAGCCCGTTCTGCGACTGGACCGAGAACCAGCGCTACTTCGACTGGGTTGCGGACACCTTCGAGCTTCGCGACGACATCGTGTTCAACACCGAGGTGCGCGCGCTGACGTGGGACGAGTCGGCGTCGATGTGGGAGATCGAGATCGAGGGGCCCGAAGGGCGAAGCCGGCTGCGCTCGAACGCGGTGGTCACGGCCGTCGGCTTCCTGAACCGGCCGCAGGTCCCCGAGATCGAGGGCATGGAGAGCTTCCAGGGCGCCTCGTGGCACACGGCGCGCTGGCCGGAGGACGTCGACGTCACGGGCAAGCGCATCGCCGTCGTCGGCACCGGCTGCACGGGCTACCAGCTGATCCCGGAGCTCGCGCTGGAGGCCGAGCACGTGGTCGCGTTCCAGCGGAGGCCGCAATGGGTGTTCGGCGTGCCGGGCTACCTGTCGCCCTTCCCGCCCGAGGTGGCGTGGCTCGACCGCAACTTCCCGTACTACACGAACTTCATGCGCCTCCGGACGCTCGGCACCGGGAAGGCGTTCTGGCGACTGACGGAGATCGATCCCGACTTCGACGATCCTCACACCGTCAGCGAGCTCAACAAGAAGACGCGCGAGTCCGCGCTCGCGTTCCTCGAGCGAAAGCTCGGCGATCAGCCGGATCTCCTGGCGCAAGATGACGCCCGAGCACCCGCCGTGGTCGGCGCGAGCCGTGATGGTCGACCGCGACTACTGCATCCTCGACGCGATCCAGCGCGACAACGTGACCCTCGTGACCGACGGGATCCGCCGGATCAACGAGACCGGCATCGAGACGGTCGACGGGACCCAGCACGATGTCGACGTGATCGTCTACGCGACCGGCTTCCATGCCTCCGACTACCTGTTCCCGATGAAGGTCACCGGGCGGGGACGGCCGGACACTGGACGGATTCTGGAAGACGGGCGGCGCCCGCGCCCACCGCTTCTGCATGGTTCCCGGCTTCCCGAACCTCTGGTCGGTGTACGGCCCGAACACCAACGGCGGGCTCGGTCCCGGCGCCTTCCACGAGCTCGTGACGCGCTACGCGCTCCAGTGCATGGAGCGCCTGATCCTCGAGGACAGGAAGGCGATCGAGCCGACCGAGGAGGCGTACTGGCGCTTCAACGAGGACGTCGACGCGCGCAACGCGCGCAAGACCTGGAGCGACCCGCGGTCGCAGAGCTACTACTGGACCGAGCACGGGCGGTCAGCCGTGATGTGCCCGTTCACAGGTCCGGAGATCTGGAGCCTGCTGCGCCACCCGCCGCTCGACGAGCTCGAGATCCGCTGAGGAGAACCACCCGAACTGGAGGATGACGATGACCGACCGACTGGCCGAGCTGGAGGCCCGCGTGCAGCGCATCGAGGATCGCGAGGCGATCCACGGGCTGTTCATGCGCTACCGCGAGTGCCTGGACGAGAAGGACTTCAGCGGCTATGCGGCGCTCTTCGCCGGCGACGGCGAGTTCGTCGCCGCCGGCGGATCCGCGAAGGGCCGCGCCGGGATCGAGGAGCTGGTCGACGGCATGCGCGGCAGTCTGCTGACGGCCGTCGTCGGCGACGACCTCCACATCGTCGTCAATCCCGAGATCTCGATCGATGGCGACCGCGCGACCGCCCGCTCCACCTGGATCTACCTCGTGCGGGGCGACGAGACGGAGCCGACGCTCTCCAAGGTGGGCCACTACGAGGACGAGCTGGTGCGCGAGGACGGCGAGTGGCGGTTCGCGCGGCGCTTCGCGCCGATGGACATGCCGGCCGCGTAAGGGAGCCGGCAGTGAGCGGTGCCCTCGGCAGTCGCGCTGACGGTGTTCTGGCGGCCGCGCTCGACCGGCTGATCCCGGGCGACGAGCACGGTCCCGGCGCGCTCGAGGCCGGGGTGGGGCAGTACATCGAGGGTGCGCTCGCGCGTGCCGGTGAGGCCGTGCGACGTGAATGGCGGGACGCGCTCGAGGCGCTCGACGACCTCGCGCGCCGCCGGGAGGGCGACGCGTTCGCGTCGCTCGCGTCGGTCGCGCAGGATCGCGTGCTCGAGCTCGTCCAGGACGGGCCGTTCTTCGGGCAGTTGCGGCAGCGCGCGATCGAGGGCATGTTCGGCGACCCGGCGTGGGGCGGCAACGTCGACGGCGCGGGCTGGAGGCTGCTCGGCTACACCGGTCCGCGCCTCGCGTGGAGCGTCGGAGGATCAGCGGATCACCGGGATCGCGCCGCGCGTGACCGATGTCCTCATCGTAGGTCTGGGCGGTGCCGGCGGGGTCGCGGCGGACGTCCTCACCCGCGCGGGGCTGGAGGTGGTCGCGTTGGAGGCCGGCCCGCGCCGGGCTCCCACCGAGATGACGCAGGACGAGATCCGCAACGACGTACACGCCTGGCTCTGCGAGCCGAAGGCGCGTGGCGAGCTTCCGACCTGGCGCGAGGACGAGTCGAGCGAGGCCGGCGTCTCGCCATGGCCCCTTCTGATGGTGAACGGCGTCGGGGGCTCGACGGTGCACTATCCCGGGCTCAGCGCGCGCTTCCACCCGTGGAACTTCGCGGCGCGGAGCTCGACGATCGCCCGCTACGGCGCGTCGGCCATCCCCGACGGGTCGACGATCGCCGACTGGCCACTCGACTACGACGAGCTCGAGCCGTTCTACGACGCCGTCGAGCAGGCGATCGGGGTGGCCGGGCAGGCCGGCAACGTGGCGGGAGCCCTCCAACCCGGGGGCAGCACGTTCGAGGGCGCGCGCGCACGCGGCTACCCGATGCCGCCGCTGCGGCGCAGCGGCTGGACCGAGCTCACCGATCGGGGGGCGCGGGGGCTCGGCTGGCACCCGTTCCCGGCGCCCGCGGCGATCAACTCCGTGCCCTACAACGGCAACTCGTCGTGCACGTACTGCGGGTTCTGCGCGAACAACGGCTGCTACCGCGACGCCAAGGGCTCGACCGACACGACGGTGATCCGGCGCGCCGAGGCGACCGGTCTCCTGCGGATCGAGACGGGCGCCCGTGTCACCCGCATCGCTACCGATGGGGACGGCCTCGTCGCCGGTGCGACCTACGTGCAGGACGGCCGCGCGCAGTTCTGCCCCGCGCGAGCCGTGCTGCTCGCGACGTTCACCTACGAGAACACGCGGCTTCTCCTGCTGTCGAGCTCGCCCGCGCACCCCCGCGGGCTCGGCAACCGTCACGATCAGGTCGGTCGGCACTACATGGCGCACGTCACCCCGTTCGCGTTCGGCAGCTTCCCGGGCCGTCGGCTCAACCTGTTCACCGGGCTCTGGGCGCAGGCGACGTGCGTGGACGACTGGAACGCAGACAACTTCGACCACAGCGGACTCGGGTTCATCGGCGGCGGCCTCCTGGTCGCGCCGCACGAGCTCAGGCCGATCCAGTTCGCGAGCAGTCCGCTCCCGCCGTCGGTCCCGCGCTTCGGATCCGGCTGGAAGGCCTGGCTCTCGGCCAACGCCCAGTCCGTCGGCGGCGCGAGCGCGCAGATGGAGTGCCTGCCCTACGAGGGCAACCGGCTCGATCTCGACCCGCGGGTGCGTGACCCTCACGGCACTCCGGTGGTCCGCGTGACGCACCGGGTGCGCGAGAACGAGCTGCGCGGGGCCGCGTTCCTGGCCGAGCAGCTCGAGCGGTGGCTTCGCGAGTCGGGCGCCGACGATGTCTGGCACGCGCCCCGCCTGCTCGTGGAGGCGCGCCATTCCTATGGCGGCACGCGCATGGGCAACGACCCGGAGAGCTCCGTCGTCGATCGTTTCGGCTTCGTGCACGACGTCCGCAACCTCGGCGTGCTCGGCACGTCCGTCTACCCGACCTCGGGGGGCCATAATCCGACCCTCACGCTGCAGGCGCTCGCGTCGCGTACGGCGCAGCACCTGGTCGAGCACTGGAGCGAGATCGTCTCTGCCACAAGTCCGGCCAGCAGCGAATATGAAGTCTGATATCTTCGCCCTGTCGGTGTATCGAGAGAGAGGATCGGGATGAGCATCAGCCCGCAGACCGGAGTCGTGGCTGGGCCGACCCTGCCGAGCACGCCGACACAGCTCTTCATCTCGGGGAGCTGGCGCGACGCGTCCGATGGCGGGACGTTCGACGTCATCTCCCCGACGAGCGAGCGCGTTCTCGCGCAGGTCGCCGCCGCAACCGCCGAGGACGTCGAGGCGGCCGTCGCAGCCGCGCGCAAGCAGGTCGATGGCGGCGAGTGGGCATCGATGACCGGCGCCGATCGCGGTCGCCTGCTCTACCGGCTCGCGGACGCGATGGAGCGCGACCTCGAGACGTTCGTGACCCTCGAGGGCTACGACGTCGGCAAGCCGGCGTTCGAGCCGCGCATGGTCGACATCCCGAACGCGATCGACACGATCCGGCACTTCGCGGGCTGGGCCGACAAGATCGAGGGTCGCTGGGTGACGCCGCTGCCGATGTTCGGCCACGCGCGCCAGGCGTACACGATCCGCGAGCCGCTCGGGGTGATCGGCGCGATCACCGCGTGGAACGCCCCGACGCTGATCGCCACCTGGAAGCTCGGCCCGGCGCTCGCCTCGGGGAACGCCGTGGTGATGAAGCCGTCGGAGGACGCGCCGCTCACCTCGCTGCACCTCGCGGCGCTGATCGAGGAGGTCGGGTTCCCGGCGGGCAGTCGTCAACATGCTCCCGGGGCTCGGCGAGACGGCCGGCGCCGCGCTCGCGCGCCATCCCGGCGTCGACAAGATCAGCTTCACCGGCAGCCCCGAGGTCGGTCGCGAGATCGCCGTCCAGGCCGCCAGGGACGTTCCGCCGCGTCACGCTCGAGCTCGGCGGCAAGTCGGCCCAGATCGTGCTGGCGGACGCGGACCTGGGCGCCGTCCTGCCCGGCATCGCCGTCGGGCTTCCTCGCGAACCAGGGCGAGATCTGCGCCGCCGGAACGCGCATCCTCGTGGCGCGCGAGCAGTACGACGACGTCGTCTCGGGCCTCGCCGACGCGGCGCGCGGCGTGCACCTCGGCGACCCGTTCGACCCCGACACGACGATGGGCGCGCTCATCAACCGCCAGCAGCGCGACCGCGTGACCGGGTACATCGCGGAGGGCAAGGCCGATGGCGCCGAGCTCGTCACCGGCGGTGGGCAGCCCGATCGTCCCGGCTACTTCGTGGAGCCGACGGTGTTCGCGGGCTCCGACAACGCGATCGGGATCGCCCAGAACGAGATCTTCGGGCCGGTCGCGCTCGTGCTGGCATTCGACGATGCTGACCAGGCGATCAAGCTTGCGAACGACACCCGCTACGGGCTCGCCGCGTACGTGTGGACGCAGAACCTGTCGGAGGCGCACCGCCTGGCCGCCCAGCTCAAGGCCGGCGGCGTGTGGATCAACGGCCCCGGCGCCCCGGACGCGCGCCTGCCGTGGGGCGGGGTCAAGACGAGCGGCATCGGGCGCGAGCTCGGGTGGGCCGGCATCGAGAGCAACACCGAAGAGAAGACCGTCACCATCACGTTCTGACCGGCGCACGCCTGTCGGACGCGCTGGTGCTCAACGAGAAGAGGAATGGACGTGTCTGACAGCGCCGAGGTATACGAGCGCGGAATCGCCGTTCGTGACGAGATGCTGGGCTCCGAGCACGGGCGGGCCAAGGTCGAGACGCAGGGCGAGTTCACGCGCGACTTCGAGGAGATGGTCACGCGCTACTGCTTCGGCGAGGTCTGGACGCGCGACCAGCTCCCGCGCGCGCAGCGGAGCATGATCACGATCGCGATGCTGATCGCGCTCGGACGCGCGCACGAGATCCGCGTGCACGTCAAGGGCGCGCTCACGAACGGCGTGACGAAGGAGGAGATCAGCGAGATCATCATGCACTCCGCGATCTACTGCGGGGTGCCGGCTGCTGTCGACGCCTACCGCAATGCGTCGGCGATGCTCGAAGAGCTCGGGCTCGCATGAGCGGGTCGCCGCAGGCCCTGCGCGTCGGCTTCGTCGGGCTCGGCAACATGGGCGGGCCGATGGTGCGCAACCTCGCCGCGGCCGGCTTCGCGCTCACGGTCCGCGACGCGAACGACGCGCTCCAGGCGCAGATCGCGGCCGAGGTCGGCGCCGCCGGGGCAGCGTCGAGCTCCGACTTCGCCGACGTGGACGTCGTGGTGACGATGCTGCCCGACGATCGCGCCGTCGCGGCGGTGATGCTCGACTGGGACGGTGGCATCGCCTCCGCGCTACGGCCGGGAGCCGTGCTCGTCGACATGAGCTCGTCGAATCCCAACGGCACGATCAAGCTCGGCAAGGCGCTCGCCGACCGCGGGATCGGCTTCGTCGACTCACCGGTCTCGGGCGGGATCGCGCGCGCGGTGACCGGCACGCTCGCGCTGATGGCCGGCACCGACGATCCCGCACACCTCGAGCGCGTGACGACCCGTGCTCGAGGTGCTCGGCGGACAGATCTTCCCCACCGGCCCGCTCGGCTCGGGCCATGCGATGAAGGCGCTGAACAACTTCGTCGGCGGGACGACGTACGTCGTGACGGCCGAGGCGCTGGCGATCGGGCAGCACTACGGCCTGACCCCTTCGACCATGGTCAACGTGTTCAACGCCTCGACGGCGCGCAGCTTCAACTCGGAAGTCGTGTTCAAGGAGCACGTCATCTCCGGCGAGTACGCCACCGCCTTCGCGCTGGGGCTGATCACGAAGGACGTCGGCATCGCCGCGGACCTCGCGCGGGAGAGCGGTGTCGACGCGCCGCTCGTCCGACTCTCGAGCGAGCGTTGGGCGGAGTCCGTCGCGAAGCTGGGATTCGCTGCCGACCACTCCGAGGCGCACAAGGCTTGGTGGCCGGCCGACCTCGTCGATCGCGCCGATGACGAGAGCGGCTGATGCCGCGGCTCGCGGGCAAGGTCGCGCTCATCTCGGGCGCAGCGCGCGGGCAGGGCGAGGCCGAGGCCCGGCTGTTCGCGCGCGAGGGCGCGGGCGTGGTGCTCGGAGACGTCCGCACCGAGCAGGGCGAGCAGGTCGCGCGCGAGATCGCAGCGGACGGGGGGAAGGCGGTCTTCACGCCGCTCGACGTCCGCGACGAGGGCGACTGGACGCGCGCGGTGGAGCTCGCCGAGCGCGAGCTCGGCCGCCTCGACATCCTCGTGAACAACGCTGCCATCCTCGGCAGGCCGGGCATCATGGAGACCTCGCTCGAGCTCTGGAACCAGGTCGTGGCCGTCAACCAGACCGGGCCGTTCCTCGGCATGCGGGCGGCGATCCCGGCGCTGCGGCGCGCCGGGGGCGGATCGATCGTCAACATCTCCTCGGCACTCGCGATCGTCGGGTACGGAGAGTCCGTGTCGTACACCGCCGCCAAGGGTGCCCTCACGGCGCTCACGCGGACGGTCGCGGTCGAGCTGGCGCCGGAGGGCATCCGCGTGAACGTCGTGCATCCCGGCGTGATCGACACGCCGATGGTGGACGACGGCGTGGGCCGCTCGCCCGAGGCCCTGCAGGCTCAGGCCGCGAGCGCGCCGCTCGGCCGCATCGGTCGCGCCGAGGAGATGGCCGCGGCAGTGCTGTTCCTCGCGTCCGACGAGTCGTCGTTCGTGACGGGCGCGTCGCTGTCGGTCGACGGCGGCAGCAGCGTCTGGTGACGCGCCGCGTCAGGCCGTCTAAAGGGCCCGTCTCAGTAGGGCTCGTGGATGGAGGGCGCCGCGAGGCCTACTGAGACGGGCCCGACCCGACGCGGTCGCCGAGCGCCTCGCCGTTCCACGACGCGAACCGCACCACGTTCCACCACGGGGGCAGCGGCGGGCCGCTCGTGTCCGTGCGCTTGAGCTCGATGTAGGCCTCGGCCGACCCGAGGCTCATGCGGATCATGTCCTCCGCGAGCTTGTCGAACTCGCCCTCGACCTGGTACAGGGCGATGTGCGTCCACTCGGGCCCCTCGCCGGCGCCCACCTGCTGGTCGATCGCGAAGCGCTGGGCCGACACGAATCCCGGGATCGCCAGGATCTCGTGCAGGTGCGCGTCGTACCAGGTGTTCCACTCGTCCTCGGAGACGCCGTCAGGGCGCCGGCTGAAGACGATCTGGATGCGATGGAGGCTCGTCACGCGCCCACGGCGACGGTCGGCAGATCGACGTGCGGGCTGCCGGCGAGCAGGCTCTCG
Source organism: uncultured Actinomycetes bacterium (assembly GCA_963717155.1). GTDB lineage: Bacteria > Actinomycetota > Thermoleophilia > Gaiellales > JALYLC01. Next base: position 2,523,642 of record OY970326.1, on the reverse strand, counting down.
ACGCGCGAGCGTGCCGCTTCGGAGAGCGGCGCGAGCGGCTCGCGCGCGAGGCCCGAGTCGATCAGCCCGAGGCGCTCCATGATCCACTTCGCCGGCGCCGGATTCACCTCGGCGAACGCCGCGTCGACCAGTGCGTGCAGGTCGTAGTGGAGCTGGCGCGCACGCTCGTGGTCACCGGCCTCGAACGCGTCGTACAGCTCGGCGACCGGCTGCGGCGCGAAGTTGCCCACACAGCTCAGGTGGCCGCGGCCGCCCAGGCAGAGCATCGGGTAGCAGAGCAGCTCGATGCCCGAGAGGGCGATGAAGTCGCGGCCGCACTCGTCGAGGACGTAGGACACGTGCTCGAAGTCCTTCGTCGTCTCCTTGATGCCGACGATGTTCGCGTGCGCGCGTCGCAGGCGGCCGACCGTCGCCGGCGTGATGTCGACGGCGGCGCGGATCGGCACGTTGTACACCAGCAGCGGCAGGTTCGGGAACTCGTTGGCCACCCGGGAGTACCAGTCGTACAGCCCCTGCTGCTGCGGCCGCCCGTAGTAGGGCGTCACGACCAGCGCGCCGGACGCGCCGAGGCGCTCGGCCTCGGCGGTCAGCTCGAGCGTCTCCTGCATGAGCGCGCTCCCCGTACCGGGCAGGAACGGGCATCGGCCAGTCGATCGCGGCGGCTGCGGCGCGCATGACGGCGATCCGCTCGGCAACGGTCATCGACGTCGGCTCGCCGGTCGATCCGCCGACGGAGATGCCGTGGCTGCCGTGCTCGAGCTGCCAGTCGATGAGCCTCGGAATCGCCTCGATGTCGACGGCGCCATCAGCGGTGAACGGGGTGACGAGGGGCGTGATCGCCCCGCGGATCGCCGACGCGATCGGCGGCGTGGGGGTTCGCTGTCATGACGCCGACGATCATATATCTTTTCCTGCAGGATAGAACCGCCCAGCCGTCCGAGGAGGAGCACCGCGCCGTGTCCGACACCCCCGTGACCGCGACCGCCGGCGCCCGGCGCCACTTCGTCAACGACCCGCGGCAGATCGTCTCCGACGCGCTCGAAGGGTTCGAGCGGGCGAACCGCTCGCTCGTGCGCTGGAACCGCGAGCCGAGCTACGTGGTGCGCGCCGATGACGCGCGCGCCGACCAGGTCGGAGTGCTCTCCGGCGGTGGGTCCGGACACGAGCCGCTGCACACGGGCTTCGTCGGACGCGGCATGCTCGACGCGGCCGTTCCGGGCGGCATCTTCGCGAGCCCGACCGCGCTGCAGGTCGAGGCTGCGACCACCGCGATCGACCGCGGCAGGGGCGTCGTCCACATCGTCAAGAACTACACGGGCGACGTCATGAACTTCGGCATGGCGGCCGAGATGACGAGCATCGCGGGGATCCGCGTCGAGTCGGTGCTCGTCGACGACGACGTGGCCACCGACAGCGAGGACGGGCCCGGACGCCGTGGGACTGCCGCCGTGGTCGCGGTCGAGAAGATCTGCGGCGCCGCCGCCGCTCGCGGGGCGTCGCTCGAGGAGGTCGCCGAGCTGGGCCGGCGCGTGGCCGCCGGGTCGCGGTCGATGGCGGTCGCCCTGCACGCGCCGACGCATCCGGGCCAGACGCGCCCCTCGTTCGACCTCGAGCCCGACGAGATCGAGCTCGGCGTCGGCATCCACGGCGAGCGCGGGGTGGGCCGGCGCGCCCATGCCCCCGCGTCCGAGCTCGCCGAGGCGCTGCTCGGCCCGGTCGCGGCGGGGCTCGGCCTCGGCGGCGGCGAGCGGGTGCTCGTGCTCGTGAACGGCCTCGGTGCCACACATGGCCTCGAGCTCCACGTGATGTTCGCCGAGGCCGCCCGGCTGCTCGATCGGCGGGGGATCGCGGTCGAGCGGGCGCTCGTCGGTCCCTACGTGACGTCCCTCGACATGTCGGGCTGCTCGCTGACGCTCGTCAGGCTCGACGACGAGCTCGTCGAGCTCTGGGACGCGCCGGTGCGCACGCCGGCGCTAACCTGGTAGCGCGCGTGAGCGACGGTCTCGACGGCGCGGCGGTGCGCCACTGGATCGCGCGGTTCGCGAGCTCGTTCGCCGAGCACCGCGCGCAGCTGGACGATCTCGATCGCCAGAGCGGCGACGGCGATTTCGGCTCGAACCTCGAGGCCCCGATCGAGCGCGTCGCCCATGATCTGGCGTCCGGTTCCGACGATGGACCCGGCGCGGCGTTCGGCGTCGTCGCGCGCGCCTTCATGCACACGGGCGGGACCAGCGGGCCGCTGTTCGGCATGTGGTTCGCGCAGCTGGCGCGCGCGGCGGGCGCAGCCGAGGAGATCGGCCTGTCCGAGCTCGCGGCGGGCGTCGATGCCGGCCTGCAGGGCATCCAGCGCCTGGGCGGAGCGGAACCGGGCGACAAGACGATGGTCGACGCGCTCGCTCCCGCCTCGGCCGCGCTCGCCGAGGCCGCCGCTTCCGGCGTCGGAGTCGCATCCGGCCTCTCGGCCGCCGCCACCGCGGCCCGCGAGGGTGCCGATGCGACCACGGACCTCGTCGCGCGGCGCGGCCGCGCGAGCTACGTCGGCGAGGCCGCCCGGGGTGTCTGCGACCCGGGCGCCCTCACCGTCGCGCTGTTCTTCGAGTCCGGGGTGTAGCTAGCCCCAGACCTCGTCGGCCGTCTCCACGATCAGCCGGAGCTTCGCCTTCTGCTCGTCGAGCGTCAGCGAGTTGCCCTCGACGGTCGACGAGAACCCGCACTGGGGCGAGAGGCAGAGCTGCTCGATCGGCACGTACTTGCTTGCCGCCTCGAGCCGCCGCTTGAGGTCGTCCTTGGACTCGAGCTCGGGGCGCTTCGACGTGACGAGGCCGAGCACGATGAACTTGCCCTTGGCGAGGAAGCGCAGCGGCTCGAAGCCGCCGGAGCGATCGTCGTCGAACTCCATGAAGTAGCCGTCGACGTCGAGCTCGGAGAGGAGGGGTTCGGCGACGAAGTCGTAGCCGCCCTCGGCGACCCACGACGAGCGGAAGTTGCCGCGGCACATGTGCACGGTCAGCGTCATGTCGTCCGGACGCCCCTCGACCGCCGCGTTCATCTGCTTGATGTAGCGAAGGTGCAGATGCTCGCCGTCCTCGCCGCGTTCGTCGATCAGCTTCCGCTGGCGGGCGTCGTTCAGGTAGGCGTAGCACGTGTCGTCCATCTGCAGGTAGCGGCAGCCGAGGGCGTGCAGCTGCTGCACCTCCTGCGCGTACGCGGCGCTGACGTCGTTCCAGAAGCCGTCCATGTCCGGGTACACGTCGGCGTTGATGTACGGCCTACCGCTGCGGTAGTGGACCATGCTCGGCGACGGGATCGTCAGCTTCGGCATCGCCGTGGTGACCTGCGACTCGAGGTAGCTGAAGTGGTCGCCGAAGATCGTCTTCGGCAGCGTCACCTTCTCGTACACGCGCGCCATCGCGGGGCTGAACTCGATGTCGCCCTTCGCGTTGTGGAACTGCACGTGCATGTGCTCTTCGTCCTCTTTGATGCCACCGAGCTGGTAGATGAAGTCCATGTGCCAGGACGCACGGCGGAACTCGCCGTCGGTCGCCGCCTGCAGCCCGACGTCCTCCTGCAGCTTGACGGCGTCCGCGATCGCCGCGTCCTCGACGGCGCGCAGGGCGTCGGCGTCGATCTTGCCCGCCGCGAAGTCGTCGCGGGCGGCGAGTAGCTCGGGTGGGCGCAGCAGGCTTCCGACGTGATCGGCCCGGAAGGGCGGCGTGGTGCGTTGGGACATTCAGGCTCCGTTGTCCGAATGGGGTGAATCAGCGGCCCGGCTGACCTCGATCAGGTAGGCGACCATGACGTCGTCGCCGCCGAGTGTGAGGTGGTAGGCGTCGGAGAGCTGCTCGACGCGCTCGATCTGCGGCTTGTTGCGGCTGAAGAGCGAACCGAACGGGAAGAAGGTGAAGTCGACCACGCGCGCCGTCAGCCCTCCCCGGACGAGCAGTCCCGAGGTCGCCGCCTGTCCGACGATGGAGAGTTGCATGACGAGCGCGCGACCGTCGTCGGTCAGGAGCCCCGGAAGCTTCCCGAGGAAGTGATCGAGCTGGTTGCGCCCCCAGTAGTCGAGCGGACGGTGGCTGCTCGGCTCCTCGTAGGGATCAACGGGCATCTGGTAGAGACTCGCGACGACGAGGTCGTAGCGCTCGTCCGATGTCCACTGGTAGAGGTCGACGTCGTCCCCGCTCACGCGGTCGCCGACGCCGTTGCGATACGCGTTCGAGACAGTGTTGGCGATCGCGTTCCGGTCGATGTCGATCGCATGGACGTGCTCCGCGCCGTTCAGCGCGAGCTGCACCGTCTGGATCCCGCAGCCGCAGCCGACGTCGAGGCAGCGGAGTCCCGCGCCGGCCCGCGTCTGGAACAGGTGCTTCCAGACGAGGAAGCTGCCGTGCGTCGGCACGAACACGCCCGACTCGATCGAGAGCTCCGGCAGCGGCAGGGGAAACAGGTCGGCGCCGCGTTCGTCGAACCAGCGCTCGGGGACGCCACGGGGCGTCGGCGACTCGGTCGCGCGCAGCCGGTCCTCGACGTGCATGCGTCGGCGGCCCGGCTTGCTCTCCGCGAGCGCGGGGCCGAGCGCCGCGATGTGGTCCGACGTCACGCCGCAGCAGCCGCCGATGATCTGCGCACCCTCCTCGCGCCAGCCGCGCGCGAGCTCGGCGTACGCCTCGGGCCCGATCGTGTCGTCGAACCGCCAGCGCGGCCCCGAGAGGTGGCCGAGGTTCGGGTACACGCCGAGCGGAAGCTCGGTGAAGTCCCGCAACCACGAGACGATGCCCGGCACGTGGTCGACGGGCAGGCAGTTGATCATCAGCGCCTCGACGCCCATCTCCTCGAAGCGGCGCGCCGCGCGGCCGAACAGGTCCCCTTCGGGCGGTCCCCAGTGCTGTCCGTAGACGCCGCACACGCCGTGGCGGCAGCGGCGGTACGAGAGCCAGACCGGCAGCCCCGTCTCGAGCAGCAGCTCGACCATCTCGAACGTCGCCGGGTCGCGGATCAGCGTCAGGGTCTCGAGCAGCAGCATGTCCGGCGGGTCGTCCGCGAACATGCGCGCGAGCAGCTCGATGGTCTCGCGCCGGCGGGGAGAGTTGACCTCCTCGGAGATCGCGAACGCGACGGCGCAGTCGCTCTCGCGCCCCGTCTCCACCGTCGCCTTGCGGGCGAGCTGGATGCCGAGGCGCGCGACGTCGATCCAGTGGCCGGGGTCGCCCCCCGACAGCCGTGCGTCCCGCTCGGCCTCCGGTGCCGACAGGATCGACCACGTCGCGGTCGAGAGGACGTTGCAGCCGGCAGCGAGGTGACCGCGGTGCACGTCGAGCACGGTCTCGGGCGCCTGGTAGAGCGCCCACGTGCCCCACAGAGCGGGATCGGGATCGCGGCCCGACAGTCGCTGCACCTCGGTCTCGACGCCCCCGTCGAGGATCACGCAGCGGTCGGCGGCCAGCAGCGACTCGACATGCCGGTAGCCGGGCGCGCGGTCCTGCTTCCGCTCGGTCGACGCCATCTACGTCGCCAGCACCCGCTCGCGCGCGGCCAGGTGATCGAACGCGGTCATGCGCTGGAACTCGCGGCAGCGATCGACGACCTCGGCGTGCGTCAGGCGCTCGAGACGCTCGCTGCCGAAGTCCTCGATCGCGAACGACGCCATGACCGAGCCGTACACGGCCGCGCGGCGGAGGCAGCCCTCGTCGAACGGATCGGTCGTGTGGCTGTCGAGGTAGCCGAAGAAGCCTCCCGCGAAGGCGTCGCCGGCGCCGGTCGGATCCACCACGCTGTCGAGCGGCATCCCCGGAACGAAGAAGAACCCCTCGTCCGTGGACATGCAGGCGCCGTAGCTGCCCTGCTTGATGACGAGCACCCGAGGGCCGCGCGCTCGCACCTGTGCGGCCGCGGTCTTGAGGTTCGCCTCGCCGGTGAGCATGCGTACCTCGGCGTCGTTCAGCATCACGACGTCGACGACCGCCAGGGTCTCGAGCAGCGACTCGCGCGCGGACTCGATCCAGTAGTTCATCGAGTCGAGACCCGTGATGAGCGCGCTGGAGCACTGCTCGCGCACGCCTCGCTGCAGGTCGGGCTGGATGTTCGCGAGGAACACCATCGCGGACGAGCGCGCGGACTCCGACAGCTTGGGCTGGAAGCCGGCGAACACGTTGAGCTGCGTCTCGAGCGTCTCGGCCACCTGCATGTCGGCGTCGTAGCGACCCTTCCAGAAGAACGACCGCTCGCCGGGAACGCGCTCGAGGTCGGTCGTGTCGATGCCCTTGCAGTGGAAGCGCTCGAACTCGTCCGTCCCGAAGTCGTGGCCCACGACGCCCACGACGCGTACGTCCGTGAACATGCTCGCCGACAACGAGAAGTGCGTCGCCGCACCGCCGAGGATGCGCTCGCGGCGCCCGAACGGCGTCTCGAGCGAGTCGAACGCGACCGAGCCGACGACGGTGACGGCCATGGCTAGAGGGCTCCGGCCGTCGCGGGCATGAGGCCCGCTGCCGCCCGAAGCGCGTCGGCGCGATCGGTCCGTTCCCAGCTGAGGTCGAGGTCGCGGCGCCCGAAGTGGCCGTAGGCGGCGGTCGCGGCGTAGATCGGGCGGCGCAGATCCAGGTTCGCGACGATCGCGGCCGGACGCAGGTCGAAGTGCGCGCGGATGAGCTCCTCGATCCGCGCCTCGGGGATCACCGCGGTGCCGAAGCACTCGACGTTGATCGAGACGGGCTGGGCGACGCCGATCGCGTAGGCGACCTGCACCTGGCAGCGGCCCGCGAGGCCGGCGGCCACGACGTTCTTGGCGACGTGACGTGCCGCGTAGGCGGCCGAGCGGTCGACCTTCGTGGGATCCTTGCCCGAGAACGCCCCGCCGCCGTGCGGCGCCGCGCCGCCATAGGTGTCGACGACGATCTTGCGGCCGGTGAGGCCGGTGTCGCCCATCGGGCCACCGGTCACGAAGCTGCCCGTCGGGTTCACGTACACGAAATCGCGTCCCGCCATGCGCGCGTCGTCGAGCAGGTGTCCGTGGTCGGTCTTCAGGATCGGACCGATCACGTGCTCGATGAGGTCGGGCTTGATCGTGGACTCCGCGTCGACACCGTCCCGGTGCTGGGTCGAGATCAGGACGCGCTCGATCTCGACCGGCGTCCGGCGGCCATGCTCGTCCAGCTCGTAGCGCACCGTGACCTGGGTCTTCCCGTCCGGCCGCAGGTAGTCGATCGTGCCGTCCTTCCGCACCTCCGCGAGGCGGCGGGCGAGCCGGTGTGCGAGCACGATCGGAAGGGGCATCAGCTCCTCGGTCTCGTTGACCGCGTAGCCGAACATCATTCCCTGGTCGCCCGCACCCGCCTGGTCGAGTGGATCGCTGGTGCCGCGCTGCTGTCGCTCGAACGACGCGTCAACGCCCTGCGCGATGTCGGGCGACTGCTCGTCCAGCGTGACGATGATGCCGCACGTGTCGGCGTCGAACCCGTACTTGCCCCGCGTGTAGCCGATGTGGCGGATCCGCTCTCGCACCAGCCGCGCGATGTCGACGGTCGCGTGCGTCGAGATCTCGCCTGCGACGACCACGAGCCCGGTGGTGATGAGGGTCTCGCACGCGACACGACCGAGCGGGTCGGCTGCGAGCACGGCGTCGAGCACGACGTCCGAGATCTGATCGGCGATCTTGTCGGGGTGCCCCTCGGTGACCGACTCGGACGTGAACTGGAACTCGCGCGCGGCACCGTCGTTCGAGGTCATGCGCGTCCTCCCTTGAGCGGATTCATCAAACGTAGCGCCCAGTAGAGCAGGCCAGCGCGGGCCGGGGAAGCCTTCAGCACCTGATATGAAAGCATATCAATTCGCTCGTAGCGCGCGCCGGGGTTGGTCATGGTCAATCGTGGCCCTGCACGGCGTTCGCGACGTAGGGTGCCTCGAGGCCCGCGATCTCGTCCTCCGCCAGGGCGAGCTCGGTCGCCGCACGGCCGTCTGCGATGTGTCCCTCGCGCGTCGCGCCGACGATCGGCACCACCGCAGGCTTGTGCAGCAGCCAGGCGAGGGCGACCTGCGCCGGCGGCACGCCCCGGGCGGCGGCGACCTCGGCGACGCGGTCGATCACGTCGAAGTCCTCGGGGCGCCCGTACATCGCGTCCTGGAAGGCGTCGGTCTCGGCGCGCACGCCCCGACGCTCGCCCGTGCGGCCGCGCGTGCCGGCGAGCTGCCCACGCGCGAGCGGGCTCCACGGCACGATCCCGACGCCCTGGTCGTGGCAGAGCGGGATCATCTCGCGCTCCTCCTCGCGGTACAGCAGGTTGTAGTGGTTCTGCATCGAGACGAACCTCGTCCAGCCGTGGCGCTCGGCCGCATGCTGCAGCTTTGCGAACTGCCACGCGAACATGCTGCTCGCTCCGATGTACCTCGCCTTGCCTGCCTGCACCACGTCGTGCAATGCCTCCATCGTCTCCTCGACCGGCGTGAGCGGGTCGAAGCGGTGGATCTGGTAGAGGTCGACGTAGTCCATGCCGAGCCGGGCGAGCGATGCGTCGATGCCGGCGAGGATGTGCTTGCGGGAGAGGCCTCGCCCGTTCGGCCCGGGTGTCATGGGGCTGAACACCTTGGTCGCGATCACGAGCTCGTCGCGCGACAACAGGGGCTGCAGCAGCCGGCCCGTGACGACCTCGCTCTGTCCATCGGAGTAGGCGTCGGCGGTGTCGAAGAAGGTGATGCCGGCCTCGACGGCCGCGCGCACGATGGGCGCCGCGCGAGGCTCGTCGAGCACCCACGGCCGCCAGGCGCTGCTGCCGTAGCTCATCATGCCGAGACAGACGCACGAGACATGGAGTCCGCTGCTGCCGAGACGAACCTGCTGCATCACGGGGCCTTTCTGGAGTAGGAGGCGAGCGGGACCAGCGGCGCCGCGCGCCTGCTGTCGCCCGGCGCGGCAAACGCCGCCACCGTCGAGAGCGCGAGCGCGATGGTTCCGATGACGAACGCGATCTCGTACCCGCGCTCGCTGGGCAGGCCGCCGGCGACCGCGGTGGACGAGAGGATGCTCGCGGCGACCTGCACGCCGATCGCCCCGCCGAGCGTCCGCATCAGGACGTGCATGCCCGTCGCGATGCCCGTCTGCTCGGGCGGCACGTTCTCGATCACGAGGTTCACCATCGACGCGAAGGCGAAGCCGGTTCCCGCCCCCAGCAGCGTCGACGCCACGATGATCTGCCACGGGTGGCCGTGCTGCACGATCAACCACCCGAACCCTGCCGTGGCGGTCGCCGTACCGATGATCAGCGGCATGCGCGAGCCGAACCGCGCGGACAGGCGGCCGCTCAGCGCGCTCGCCACTGCAACTGCGCCGGTCCACGGCACCAGGTAGAGCCCCGCCGTCGCGACCGAGGCCCCGAAGCCGCCCGTGCTGATCGGTGCCTCGACGTGCTCGGGGATCAGCACGAATGCGCTGTAGGTGCCCCAGCCCACGAGCACGGCGGCGGCGTTCGTCGTCCACACGCCCCGGATGCGCAGCATCTGCAGGTCGACCAGCGGCACGCTCGAGCGCTCCTCCACGTTGATCCACGCGACGAGCAGCAGCATGGACGACACGAACAGCACGACGACCCGCGTTGACGACCAGCCCCAGGCGGGCCCCTGGCTGACCGCGACGAGCAGGCAGATGAGCCATCCGGCGAGCAGCAGCGCGGCCGGCCAGGAGACGCCGCCGTCGCGCTGTCCGGGTCGGTCGGGCACCACGAGGTACGCGGCGATCCCGCTCGCGACGACGACCACGAGTGGGACCCAGAACAGCCAGTGGTAGGAGAGGTGCTGGAGGATCGGCCCGGCCAGCACGATCCCGAGCACGCCGCCGCCTCCGAGCACGGCCGACATCCACGCCGTCCCGCGGGCCACGTCGCCCCCGTCGAACTCGTCGCGGATGATCCCGAAGGCGAGCGGGAAGATCGCCCCTCCGAGGCCCTGCACCGTGCGCGCGACGAGCATCACGGCGAGCGAGGCGGTGAGCGCCGCGACGAGGATTCCGAGCGAGAGTGCGGCGAGCGTGCCGAGGAGGACCCGTCGACGGCCGAACATGTCGCCGAGTCGGCCCGCGAGAGGTGTGGCCACGGCCGACGAGAGCAGGAACGCGGTGAAGACCCAGGTCGCGCCCGTCGGAGTCGTGTCGAGCCGGAGCTGGAGCGTCGGGAGCGCCGGGACCACCAACGACTGCACGAGCGAGTAGCCACTGCCTGCGAGCATGAGGACGCCGAGGAGCATGCCGCTGCGCGACGAACGGTCGCTGCTCTGCCGCACGCGCGCTCCTTCGTGCTCGACATGGCTGCCGCTCCCGACTGCGGCAGGAGAGAAATCGTATTGGATATCCTATTCCAGACTCGGCGAGGGGATGCGCCGAGGCACTCCGAGAAGGATGAGGCCGACGTATGTCCGAACAGTCCGGCGTCGAAGGTGACGCAGCCCGTTCGATCGAGATCGCGCCCGGTGTCTGGCTTCCCCGTCTCGGCCTCGGGGTGTGGGAGGTCGACCCCGGCAGCACGGGCGAGAGGATCATCGCCGGAGCGCTCGAGGCGGGATACCGCCACGTCGACACGGCGCAGGGCTACGAGAACGAGCGAGCCGTCGGCGCGGGCATCCGCGCGAGCGGCGTGCCGCGCGAGGAGATCTTCGTCACCACGAAGTTCTTCCCCGGACGTGCGGACGCCGAGCTCGAGGCCGAGCGCAGCCTCGAGAAGCTCGGGCTCGACCACATGGACCTGTATCTGATCCACGACCCGCGCCGTGATCCGACCTGGGCCTGGCCCGCGATGGAGCGCGTCCACGCGCGCGGCCTCGCGCGGGCGATCGGCGTCAGCAACTTCGCGGCCGCCGATCTCGACGCGGTGCTCGCGATTGCGACCGTCCCGCCCGCCGTCGACCAGCTTCAGCTCAACCCGTTCGCGTACAGGCGGCGCCTCGTCGAGGCGTGCCGCGCGCGGGACATCGCGATCGAGGCGTACAGCCCCCTGACCCGAGGCCGCGACCTCGCCGACCCGGTGCTCGCCGACGTGGCGGAGCGGGTGGGGCGGACGCCCTCGCAGGTCATGCTCCGCTGGGGCCTCCAGAAGGGCTTCGTCGTCATCCCGAAGTCGAACCATCTGGAGCGCCAGATCGAGAACGCGGCGATCTTCGACTTCACGCTCTCCGCGGCGGATATGGCGGAGCTCGACGCGCTCGACCGGACGGGCGGCTCGGACCGGGCCCACGAGACCCCGTGGTGGTAGCGTGCGCGCCGTCGTGGCGAAGCTCCCCGAGTCCGCAGTTGCGCTGATCGAGTCGGGGGCGCACGGGCACCTCGTGACGGTCAACGAGGACGGCTCGCCGCAGGTGTCGCTCGTGTGGGTCGGAGTCGAGGACGACGAGCTCTGCGTCGCGTCGATGTCGCTGCGCCAGAAGGTGAAGAACGTCCGCCGGGACCCGCGCGTCGCGATCACGTTCGAGTCGTCCGAGATCGGCGACCGCGACCTGCTGCAGTACATCGCGATCGTCGGAACCGCGCGGATCACCGAGGGTGGTGCCGCCGCCCTCCTGCGACGGCTGGCGCAGGTGTACATCGGGCCGGGCTCGACGTTCCCCTCGGGCGACAACCTCCCGGAGGGCTACATCATGCGCATCACGCCCGAGCGCTGGCACGGCAACGGCCCGTGGGCCGGCTCCCACTAGCGACGCTGCTGTCGCACGCGCTCGTCGCGTTCACGATCGAGCTCGACAACGAGTTCGAGCGGCAGATGCCGCACCGCACGAGCTCGAAACGGGCGGCCTCGCGCGGCGATCCCTGGCTCGTGTCGCTGGCGATGTGGTCGACCTGCATGCGCTTCGTCCCGGATGCCGGCGTGACGGTCCGCGAGCTCGAGCGGCTCGCGCGTACGACCACGAACCTCAATGGCATGCAGCGCTGGGGGTACGTCGCGGTCGGGCCGGACGGGCTGGTTCGCGCGACCAACGCCGGGCGCCGGGCGCAGGAGCTGTGGCGCGCGCTCCCCGAGGTCATCGAGCAGAGATGGGAGGGGCGTCTGGGCAAGAACTCGATCGACCAGCTCCGCGGCTCGCTGCGAGCGGTCGTGGGTCAGCTCGACCCCGGCCTTCCCGACTCCCTTCCGATCCTTGCCTACGGGCTCGTCAACACGGTTCACCGAGGCGTGAAGGACGCCCCGGACGAGCCGGTCGCCGACCTCTCGCTTGCGGACCTGCTCTCGCGCGTGCTGCTCGCGTTCGCCCTCGAGTACGAGCGCGAGTCGAACGTCTCGCTCGCGATCGGCGCGCCCGGCCGGCGGACGCGGGAAGGTCGTGCGCCTGACGCCATCGGGCCGCGATCCCCGGGAAGCCGATCGCCGACTGCTCGGCGTCGTCGAGGAGCGCTGGGATGCCCGCTTCCGCGAGCGGGAGATCGGAAGCCTTCGCGATGCGCTCGAGCGTGTCGCGAAGGCTCCTCCTGCCAGGCCGTATGCCGACGGGTGGCGGGCATCCGTCCGCACGCCGGAGACGCTGCCGGACTTCCCGATGGTGTTGCATCGGGGCGGCTTTCCAGATGGCAGCTGACCCGGGTCAGGTCTCGTCTGCTGCCGCGTAGAGCGCTGCGACATCGATCTTCTGCATGCCGAGCATCGCCTTCATGGCCCGCTGGGCGCGGTCACCGTCCGGGTCGCTCAGCAGCTTGGGGAGCGCCGCCGGAATCACCTGCCAGGACAGCCCGTACCTGTCCTTCAGCCATCCGCACGGGCCCTCGCTGCCACCCTCGGTGAGCTGCGACCAGTAGTGGTCGACCTCGTCCTGATCGGCGCAGTCGATCGACAGGGAGATGGCCTCGTTGAACTTGAACATCGGGCCGCCGTTGATCGCCGTGAACTCCTGGCCGTCGAGCACGAACTGCACCGAGAGAACGGTGCCTGCAGGGCCCGGCCCGGCCTCGCCGTAGTGGGCGACGTTGGTGATCCGCGAGTTCGGAAACAGCGAGACGTAGAACCGGGCGGCTTCCTCGCCCTCGGTGTCGAACCAGAGATTGGGCGTGATTCGGGGCATGCGACACAGCTCCTGTGGCTTGGCGTGTTGGGCCTGCACGGATACTGACCGCTGCGTCACCGGCGAATCATCGGTCTCGGGGAGACGCGGGGCGCGCCGCGACCGGCGCGCCCCGTTCGGGTTCAGCTGAACGAGTGCACGAGCGGATTCATGCTCGCATACAGGCCGGCCGGGTTCGGATACCAGATCCAGACGTGCATGGTCACGAGCGCCGGGTGCCAGAAGTTGAACGCGGAGCCCGGACTTGGGGCTGGTCGCGGCACAGCTGTCCGCGCTCGGCTCCGGCACGAACGTCCCGTCCTTGTAGTGGCACGCCGCCGGGAACGATCCGTACGTCGCGCCCTTCAGGGGAGGTGTCGCGGGCTTCGTGGGAAACACCCACTCGAGCGCGCCGAGCTGCCAGCGAGCGCCGTGCCGCTCGTACACGAGGATCGGGGGCTTGCGGACGTCGAAGCCCTTGACGCTCGGGTTGATGAAGTGGTACCCCATCCCGGCGATCTGCTGCGTGAGGATCTCGTACCCGGCCTTCTTGGCCGCGTTGAGATCTCCGGCGTACCTCGCCGTCGCGATCCGCGCATGTGCGAGCTGCAGCGCCGGCAGGTCGGCCGTTGCCGGGGCCATGGACATCGACATCGACATCTGCATGTCGGTGCCAACGCCGTGTGCGCCGCCGGGCGGGACGTCTGAATGGGTGTGTACGACCGCCGCAGCTGTTGCTGCAGCGACTCCGAGTATGACCGCGGCCGAGACCGCGATCGTTCCAACGATTCGCATGACTTCTCCTTCGATCCGGTGCCGAGTTGAGTCGGCAGTCGCGCCCGTCCCGCGATCCGCCGCCGCGGACAGCGTGACGGGGAGCAAGGGCCGGCATATCGGAGGAAGTGCCTATTTCGCGATCGTGCGATTGCCTATCTTTGGGCCGGCAGCGCGACGCGTTCCAGACGGGCGAGGTGAGCGGAGTCCCGTCCTTGCGCGTGGTCGTCAGCACGGCCGCCGAGGGAGCATCCAGCAGCGAGCCGACGTCTTCGAGCGACTGCGGCCCCACCCGGCCGAGGATACCGACGCGCCCGAGGGTGAGGTGTGAACGACGCGGGATCGGGGCACGACCGCCCATGCATCGAGCCATGACTGCGCCGCGCGCACGCGCGCGCCGAGCCGCTGCCAGGCTCCGCGATCGGGTGCGATCCGGCGTGCTGTGGCTCGACGAGAAGCCCCTCGTGGTCGTGCTCGCCGCGGCGGGCGCCACGATCGGCACGGTCCTCGTGCTCTGCTCCTACGCTGGCTGGCCGTCGGTGCTGCGCCTGGTGTTCGCGCCGCATGCCTGGGCCTGGCTCGTGGTCTGCTTCATCGGCGAGGTCGCGGCCTATGGGGGGTACATGCTCACGATCCGCGACATGGCCCGCGTCGACGACGGTGGCGACATCACGCTCGGAACCTCGGCGCGTGTCGTCGTCGGAGGCTTCGGAGTGTTCGCGGCGACGAGGGGCAGCGGCGGGTTCGCGGTCGACTACTGGGCGTTCCGGGCCAGCGGCGCGCACAGGCGCGAGGCGGTCGCGCGCGTGCTCGGCCTCGGATTCCTCGAGTACGCGATGCTGTCGATCGCGGCTCTCGCCGCTTCCGCGCTGCTCTTCTTCGACCTCGACGGCAGGGCCGGCTACGCGACGACGCTGCCCTCGCTCGTGATCGTCCCGGTCGCCTTCGCCGCGCTGTGGGCCACCTCGCCGGCCCGCGTCCGCCGCCTGAGCCGACCACGCAGCGGAGCGATCCGCGGCCGACTCGCGAACGTCGTCGCCGGAGCGTCGTACGTCCGCGGTTTGCTCGTGAGCCCTCGCGAGCACGGCGCGGGCGTCGTCGGAAACGCGCTGTACTGGGCCGGAGACCTGCTCTGCCTGTGGGCGGCGCTGCAGCTCGTCGGGAATGACCCACTCTCCGTGTCGCAGCTCGTCCTCGCCTACTCGGGCGGCTACGTGCTGACCCGGCGCTCGCTGCCCGCGGGCGGGGCGGGGGTCGTGGAGCTCGCGCTCACGCTCGCGCTCGTGGGCATGGGTCTGAAGTTCGTTCCCGCCCTCGTAGGCGTCGTGATCTACCGGCTCTTCAACTTCTGGCTGCCGATCCTGCCGGCGCTCTTCGTGATTCCCGCGATCCGCGACCTGCGCCTCAGGCTGCGGAGGGCCGAGCGACAGCCCGGCTAGCTACTCGTGGCGGCCGCTGACTGCGAACGTCGCGCCGATCCCGATCATCGCGAGGCCCCCGGCGCCGCCGACCGCGGCCATCCGACGCGGCGACCGGGCGAACCAGGTACGCGCGGTGCCCGCTGCGACGGCCCAGGCGCTGTCGGAGACCAGGGCGATCAGCGGGAAGACCGAGCCGAGGATGAGCAGTTGCACGGCGAGGTGGCCCGCGCCGCGGTCGACGAACTGGGGGAGCGCGGCGACGAAGAACACGATCGTCTTCGGGTTCGCCACTCCGACGAGAAAGCCGTCGGCGACGATCCGGCGGCTCCTCGCCCGCACGAGCCGACCGACCATTGCCTCGTTCAGCGCGCGACGATGGCGGATCGCCTGCACTCCGAGGTAGACGAGGTAGCCGGCGCCGATCAGTTTCACGAGCGTGTACGCGAGGATCGAGCGCTCGACCAGCGCGCCGATCCCGAACGCGACCGCGACGATCTGTACGTATGCGCCGGCGGCGTTGCCGACGACGGTCAGTAGTGCGCCCCGTCGACCGATCGTCAGTGCCCGGCTGACGGTGAACATCACGCTGGGGCCCGGAATCGCGATCACCACGCACGACGTCACGATGAACGCGAGCAGATGGCTCGTGGGAAGCACGAGGCAACGCTAACACCGGCAGGGACTAGTGCGCAGGTTTAGACCTGCGCGGAGCCGTCTAGAAGACACCCTTGAGCTCAAGCTCACACGCACTTCCAGATTGCGGGCGCCAGGGGGGCGTCCGCCTGTCGAAGGAGGAGCACATGCACGTGCGCCGTCGATTCGTACGAGCGCTCGCGGTCGTGGGAGCCGCGCTCGGCCTCGCGCTGGTCGCCGCGCCGGCACTCGCAGGTGACCGGCATCACGGCGGGCAGACGCTGAACTGGCAGACGTGCACGCCCGACGGCTGGCAGTGCGCGACGTTCAAGGCACCGAAGGACTACGGAAACCCGCAAGCCGGGTTCGTCAGGATCGCCGTGACTCGCCTGCCCGCAAGCGATCCGGCAAACCGCATCGGCGCGTTGTTCGTCAACTACGGCGGACCGGGCGGCACCGCAGTCGACAGGACGCAGGCCACCGGCGCGGCGCGCTTCGGCCCGGCGATCACCAGCAGGTTCGACCTCGTCGCGTTCGATCCGCGCGGTGTCGGACAGAGCACGCCGTCGATCGACTGCAAGGCGAACCAGGAGACCCAGGGCATCTACTCGAAGCCCTTCACGACGCCCGAGAACCTCGACGTCGACGCCCTGATCGCCAAGGACAAGACGTACATCCATCAGTGCATCTCCCTCAACAAGGAGATCCTGCCCTACGTCTCGACCGCGAACGTCGCACGCGACATGGACGGCATCCGCGCCGCCATGGGTGACGCCAGGCTCAACTACTTCGGCTACTCGTATGGCACCTTCCTCGGCGCCACGTACGCGAGCCTCTTCCCGAACAACTATCGGGCGATGGTGCTCGACGGCCCGATCGATGCCAGGACATACATCAACAATCCGAGCGCCGGCCTACGCGAGCAGTCGGCCGCGTTCGAGGTGGAGCTCGGCAGGTTCTTCCAGGCCTGCGCGGTGTACCAGTCGTTCTGTCAGTTCGGCGGCGCCGACCCGTGGGCGGCGTTCGACCAGCTCGTGAGCACCGCGAGCATCGTGCCGATCCCGGTTCCCGCGACTGACGCGGATCCGAGGCCGGTCGATGGTGACGACATCAACGCCGCAGCCGCCATCGCGATGTACAGCAAGCGAAGCTGGGCGGCCCTCGCGAGCGCGCTGTCCATGGCGAGCAAGGGCGACGGGTCCGGCATTCGCGACCTGGCCGACGGCTTCTGGGGACGCAACCCCGACGGCACGTTCGATCCGGCCGGCGATCGGTACTTCACCATCGGTGCGGTCGAGCAGCGCTACTCGCCCGACGTCCAGACCTATCTCGACGCGGGCGACAACGCGTGGGGGATGTTCACGCACACCTTCTGGAACACCGGCTACGTAGAGGTGAACTACGCGCTGTGGCCGATCCACGCGCACGACGCGTTCCGCGGCCCGTTCCGCGCCTCGCCGAGCTCGCCGAAGGTGCTCGTGGTCGCGACGACCTACGACCCGGCGACGCCCTACCGTGGGGCCAGGCGGCTCGTGAAGCAGCTCGGTAACGCCGAGATGATCACGATGGTCGGCGACGGGCACACGGCGTTCCCCCGCAACTCGGCCTGCATCGACGCCGCCGTGGTGGCGCAGATCGTGACGCTGACGCTGCCGCCCGACGGCACCGTCTGCCAGCAGGCGACGCCGTTCGTGCCGCCTCCCCCGCCGGTGGCGGCAACCGCGGTCGCCACGCAGGCGGGCCTGGCGCAGACGATCCGCTAGGCCCGGTCGGGCAGCTCGGGGCCGCCGCTGCGGCGGCCCCGAGCACGGCCGACACTGGTCGCGCGCCCGTCCGTGGTTCGCGTCAGCTCGAGCGCTCGACCCGCACGAGCCACTCGGCGAGAAGGGCGCGCAGGAGATCGGGCTGCTCGTGGGGTAGGGCATGTCCGGCGTCGTCGAGCACGGCGAGCGAGGCGTGCGGATACCGGTAGACGAGGTCGGTAGCGGACGCATACCCGACCGTCGAGTCCAGTCGCCCCGCGACGATCACCGCCGGACCCGCGTACGGCGGCGCGCTGTCGGGCGTGAGCGCCCATCGTTCGCCGATTCGCTCGAGCGCTGCCTGGTCGACGAGCGCGGCGGCCGGCGCGACGTCGCGTTCGTAGCGTTCGAGCATCTCCCGCGTTTGGATCACGAAGTAGCTCCGGAAGACGTCGTCGCCGATCTCTCCCGATCCGGCGACGACCCGGTGCTCCGGCACGTCACGCAGCCCTGGCAGCAACGGACAGACGAGCGCCAGACCTGCGACCTGCGCCGGGCTCCTCTCGGCCATCGCCTGCGCGTAGTACCCGCCCGCCGAGTGCCCGACGAGGAGGCACGCCAGCCCGCCAGCGACCTCGTCGGCGAAGTCGAGCAGCGTCTCGAGGACATCGTTGGCGCTGCGCAGCGTTGCGGGAGCGATCGTCCGGCCCATTCCAGGGAGGTCGGGATAGATCCGGCGGAGCCCCGGAACGCCGTCGAACGCCGGCTCGAAGCAAGCTTCAGCCTCGCGGTGGTCGACGCCAGCGCCGTGGAGTACCACGACGGGTCGACCGCTCCCGTGCTCCACGTAGTGGACCACCACCTGGCCCACTCGGATCTCCATGCCGGCAGGCTAACCGTGCAGGGGCCGCCCAGCCGGTTGAACCCGAGCGAGTGAGCGGCGGGAGTGGGATTCGAACCCACGAGGCACCCTCAGCGAGTGCCTAGCTGCTTTCAAGGCAGCCGCGTTAGACCGCTCCGCCACCCCGCCAGTGTTCGATGCGCGCGAGCTCATATCACTCCGTCGTGCTGAACATACCGAATGCAGGAACCCGAGCCGCGTCGCTAACGCGTATCGTTGCTGCGGTGCTAGCTGCCTTGCGCTGTCTGCGGCTCGCGGTGTTGCTCCTGGTCGCGCCTGCCCTCCTCGGCGCGTCCGCGTCCACAGCGGTCGCGGCGGCACGCCCTCGCGTCGTTCTCGTCACGTACAACTGCGCGGACAACTTCCTCTGCCCGGCCTTCGAGAAGGCGCTGCGCGTGACGGGAGTGAGCGGCCGGATCATCTCGCCCGATCCCCGCGAAGATCCCGTCGGGACACTGTCGCTGCTCGCGGCACAGGGGTTCGACCCCGTGATCGTCGACATCGATCACACGGACGGCCTGGCGAACGTCGCCGCAAAGTTCCCCAGGACGCACTTCGTCGTCTACGACCGGTCTCTGGCCAGCATGGGCATTCGCCGGCACAACGTGCAGGCGGTCTCGGTCGAGCCGCGTGAGGCGGCGTATCTGGCCGGCTGGCTCGCGGCGCGACTCGAGATGCGCCGACCGGGCCGGCACGTGATCGGCGCCGTCGGCGGGTTGCGCATTCCACCCGTCGACGACTTCATCACGGGCTTCGCCGCCGGTGCGAAGCACGCCGACCCGAGAATCAAGGTCCTCGTGAGCTACTCGAACGACTTCGTGGACACGCACAAGTGCGAGGCGATTGCAACGACCCAGATCGCGCACGGAGCCGGCGTCGTGTTCAACGTCGCGGGCTCCTGTGGACTGGGGACGCTCGCAGCCGCGAAGCAGGCACGAGTGTGGGGCATCGGGGTGGACACCGACCAGTCGATCCTCGGCTCCTTCGTCCTCACGAGCGTGATCAAGCGCTACGACGTCGGGTTCCTGAGGCTCCTGAGGGCGGTTGCGAGCGGCAACCTGGTCACGAGCGGCGGGACGACCGTCCTGGGGATGCGGGATGGCGCTGCCGTTCTCGGACCGATCAGTCCGAAGGTGCCCGCTGCGATCCGTGTCGGGCTCGATCGGGTGCGGCGCCAGATCCTCGACGGCCGACTGCGGGTTCCCGTGGCCCCCGAGCGTTAGCCCCCCGGGGTCGACCTCTCGACTGCGACCCACACGAGCCCTCCCCCGACCGCGACGTCCTGGGGTACGCCCCCGATCGGAATCGTGGCCAGGACATCGCCCGTCGTCGGGTCGACGCGCACGAGGGTGTGATCGGGCCACGAGGCGATCCACACCCCGCCGAATCCGAGCGCGATGCCGTATGCACCCTTGCCGGCGTTCCCAGTACGGATCGTGGCGCCCGTCATGGGATCGAGCTCCCACAGCTGCCCGCCGTAGACGCCGGCGAGCCAGACCGCCGACTTGTCGCGCGCGATCGCGAACACGCCCGTACCTGCGTAGAACCTCGCGGTCGGGCGTGCGGAGCTCGCGTCGACGCCGCGTGCATACCGGTTCTCGAGAGTCGCCCAGACCGTGTCGCGTCCCGCGGCGATCTGCTGAGCCGCGATCTTGCCGAGATCGACCCGTGCCACGATCCGATCGGAGCGGGGATCGATCTCGGCCATGCCGCCGAACGTGCCGACCCAGACGCGCCCATCCCGCTCCGCGACCGCCGTTGCGGCCGGCACGACGGGATTGCTCGGAGCTCCGAGCTCGATGCGCTTGATGACGGTGTTCGCTGTCGGATCGATACGCACGATCGTGCCGAAGCCGCCCGTCGCGGCCCAGATGCTGCCAGCTCCTGTGGCGAGATCGATGGCCGGGGCCGCGATGCCGATCGTCTTGACCGCGGTTCGCGTCACCGGATCGACGCGGGTCACGGTTCCGTCGGCGGCGTCTCCGACCCACACGCTTCCATTGCCGAACGCCACCGTGACCGGCTTCGATCCAACGGCGCTCGCAGCCACGACGCGGTTCGTCTTCGGGTCGATCGCGACGAGTGCCGGGGCGGTGAGCTTGATCGCGGAAGGTCCGCTATCGGTCAGACGCACGGCGACGAGCACCGCTGCGACGATCGCCGCAACGAGGAGCGCACCCGCGATCGCGATGCGCCGTCGATTCGCCCGACTCGAGCCAGGCGAAGCGCCTGCGCGAGGACCCCGTGCGGCGACAGGCGCCTCGGCCTCGAGCGCGGGATCCTGCGCGAGGATCGCTCGCTCGAGTCGCTGGAGCTCGGGTCCCGGCTCGAGCCCGAGCTCGCTGCCCAGAAGCCGCCGGCCGTCGCGATACGCCTGCAGCGCCTCCGCCTGTCGCCCGCTGCGGTACAGCGCCAGCATCCACTGGCCGCGAAGGCGCTCCCGCAGCGGGTGGGCGGCGACCAGCGAGTCGAGCTGCCCGACGAGCTCTCCGTGCCGTCCGAGACGCAGGAGCGCATCGACGCGGTCCTCGATGACCGAGAGCCGAAGCTCTCCGAGCCGGTGGATCTCGGCCTGCGCGAAGTCGTCGTACGCGAACTCGGCGAGCGCAGGCCCACGCCACAGTGCGAGTGCCTCGTCGAACACGCGCGCCGCCTCGTCCGTCGATCCGTCATCGAGCGCGCGCCGCCCGTCGCCGGCGAGCTGTTCGAAGCGTGCCGCGTCGACGACCACGCCCTCCGTCCGCAGCACGTAGCCCGGCGCCCGCGTGACGAGAAGCTCGCGCCGGTCGCCGGGCTCGAGCACTCGCCGGAGAT
The DNA here is from genome assembly GCA_963717155.1 of uncultured Actinomycetes bacterium. GTDB lineage: Bacteria > Actinomycetota > Thermoleophilia > Gaiellales > JALYLC01. The sequence continues at coordinate 2,502,352 of OY970326.1, read as the reverse complement.
GGGAGACGTAGCCCTGCACCGCCTTGGCCGCCGTGTCCGGTGGCTGATCGCCCCACAGCGCCTCGAGGATCCGGTCCGTCGACACGACCTCGCCGCGGTTGACGAGCAGGAGCGCGAACAGGGAGAGCTCGCGCCCGGCGGGCAGCCTGACCTCGCGGCCGTCGCGGTCGCGGACGTCGAACGGACCGAGGATGTTGATGTCCAAGCAGGGCCTTGACGAGCGAGCGTACTCCACGGCTCGACCGGTCATTACCGTCGCCTTACCGCGCCCGACCGATCCCTGGCCGCCGGGTTCGACCCTCCCTGCAACCGGTCGCCATGGTGGCGATGGGAGAGATCGAGGAGGGCACCGTGTTCGGCAAGTCTCTGGCTCGTGGGCTCGTCCTGGTAGTCGTGGCACTGGCGCTCGGCGTGAGCGGCGGAGCAGCATTCGCGGCGCAGCCGCCCGACTGGCAGAAGGCGTTGAACATCCGCAGCAAGGCGCTCGACCAGAAGTACCGGCTCGACAAGTACGCGAGCGAGGTTGCACGGAAGTACCACCTGAACACGTCCGCGCGGACGTCCGCGAGTGCCGGTGCACCCGACTGGCTGAAGGCGCTGATCGTGCGCAGCGATGCGCTCGACCGCAAGTACGGGCTCGGCGTGTACGCCCGCGCCGGGAAGTGACGGCAGTCGAGCTCGCGTCGCCGGCGCCGGCGACGTGAGCTCATCTCGCGAGCAGCCTCGCCCGACAGGCGAGCTGGAGCGCCAGCCGCTGGTCGGCGTCGTCGAGGTCGCAGCCCGTCCGCTCCCTGATCTGGCGGATGCGGTAGGCGACCGCGTTCGGGTGCAGGTGCAGCGTCCTCCCGGCTCGCACGAGTGAGCCGCGCTCGTCGAGGTACGCCCCGAGCGTCCGCACCATCTCGTGCCCGCGCACCGGGCCGAGCGCGTCGAGCGGGGAGAGCAGCTCGCGCACCGACTCGCGGGCGGCGTCCGAGGCCAGCCACTCCACGAGCATCCGACGCAGCCCGGTCGCGTCGTAGGCGACCACCTGTCCCGAGCGACCTGCCCCGCGCGCGGCCTCGAGCGCGCTGCGCGCCTCAGCGGCGCTCGCACGCAGCCCGGCCACCCCGACGTGCAGCCCGCCGAGGCCCACGTAGACCGTCAGCCAGGGCAGCGCCTGGCGCACCGCCGCAAGCACCCGCTCGATCGTCGGGACGGCGATCGAGGGCGGCGGCTCCGCCTCGTGGCGATCGAGGTAGGCGATCACGAGCCCGAGGTCGATCACGCTGACGACCCAGCTCGCGTTGCCGCCGATCACGCGCGCGGCGATCCGGTTCACGTCGTCGATGCGCTCCTCGGCAGCGAGCGGGTCGTCGTCCGCGTGGGGTACGACCTCGATCCGCGCCACCCGGTGCCAGCCGTCGACCGGCAGCCCACGTGCGCGCGCTCGTTCGGCCACCAGCGTGGAGCGCTCGGCTGTCCCGGTCAGAAGCTCGGCCAGCAGCTGCGCCCGCGAGCGCGAGCGCAGCTCGTCCCGGCGCCGCTCGCCCCGGCGTACCCTCTCGACGGCATCGGAGACGAGCCGCTGCACGACCGGTGCGGCCGGATCGCCGGGCGGGAGCGCGCCGAGCGTGACGTGCGTCTCGTCGCCACTCTCGCTCAGGTGGAGCGAGATCCCGGCGGCGCGCCCCGCCGTCTCGACGATCGTCTCCGCGGTCGCGTCACCGGCGCGCTCGATCGCGGCGTGTGCGGCAAGCAACCGCGCGAGGGCGGACTCCGGCTCGGGGCGCAGCGCCCGATCCGCGCCCAGCAGCGCCTCGGCGCCGTCGGCGTGGGCGGGCAGGAGCAGCACGGCGAGCCCTGCCCGCTCCGCGAGTCGGAGCGCGGTCGAGGGGAGCTTGTCCGCCCCGTGCAGGACGACCGCTGCCAGGGCTGCGTCACCCGCGCGGCGCAGGGCCAGGTCGAGCCGGTATCCGGTCGCCTCCGCCGAGGCCCGCAGCGTCAGCATGGCGACGGTTCCCGGCGGGAGCGCGGCAAGCGCGGCAGGATGCTCCACCAGGGCAACCTTGATCGCCTCGCCCGTCAGCGGTCCGGCGAGATGGCTTCCACCGAGCGCCGCGAGGGCGTCGGCGACGAGCGAGACGGTGGCCATCTCCGGGAACTGTGGTCCAAGCACAATCCAACTGCAAGTTCCGTCGCAGCAGCACAAGACATCGCACTGGCGAGGCCGTACTGTCTCGGCCCATGGCGACCCTCCTCGGAGTCGATGTCGGCGGCACGTTCACCGACCTCGTGTGGTGCGACGACGAGACCGGCGAGGTCGTCGTCGGCAAGCAGCCCAGCTCGCCCGACGCGCCGGAGCGCGGCGTGGTGGTAGCCGTCGAGGCGGCGCTTGCGGCCGATCGCATCGGCGCGACGTCGCTCTTCCTGCATGGCACGACGGTCGGACTGAACGCGCTCCTCGAGCGGCGCGGCGCCCGGGTCGGTCTGGTCGCGACCCGCGGCTTCCGCGACGTGCTCGAGGTCCGGCGTGGCGATCGGGACGATCCCTACGACCTGTTCTGGCGGCCGCCGGCGCCGCTCGTCCCACGCCGTTTGCGCGCGACCGTCGACGAGCGGGTGTTGGCCAATGGCGCGATCCACCGCCCGATCGATCTCTCCGGCGTGGCCGAAGCGCTCGCGGTCTTCGAGGCCGACGGAGTCGACGCGGTCGCGATCGCGCTTCTGAACGCCTACGCGAACGGCGCGCACGAGATCGCGGTCGCCGACGAGCTCCGCCGGCTCGGGTTCGCCGGTGAGATCTCGCTCTCGCACCAGGTATCGGGCGAGTACCGCGAGTACGAGCGCACCTGCACGACCGTCATCGACGCGTTCGTCCGGCGTCGCATGGGCCACTACCTCGAGCGCCTCGAGGACGCTCTCGGCTCGTGCGGGTTCGTCGGAGAGTCGCTGATCACCCGTTCCGGCGGCGGCGCCATGACGTTCGATCAGGCAGCCGCCCGACCGTTCGAGACCGTCATCTCGGGCCCCGTCGCCGGTGCCGTCGCCACGGCCGAGCTCGCACGCCAGCTCGGGCTCGCGAGCGCGATCGCAGCGGACGTCGGCGGCACGAGCTTCGACACCTGCCTGATCAGCGACGGTCAGGTGCCGGTGCTCTACCAGGGCAGCGTCGTCGGCCTTCCGATCCAGACGCCGTGGGTCGACGTTCGCTCGATCGGAGCGGGAGGGGGGTCGATCGCACACGTCGGCGCGGGGGGGCTGCTGCACGTCGGTCCGCAGAGCGCCGGGGCGGTTCCGGGCCCCGCCTGCTACGGGCGCGGCGGCACCGAGCCGACGGTCACCGACGCCGCCGTCGTGCTGGGGATGTTGCCCGTCGAGCTCGCCGGGGGCGTCGAGCTCTCGCGCGATCGTGCGGAGGCGGCACTGGCGCCCCTCGCCGGCCGACTCGGTTTCGACTCGGCGGCGGACGTCGCCCGCGGGACGCTGCACATCGCGGCGGCGGCGATGGCCGATGCGATCCGCAGCATCACGGTCGAGCAGGGTCGCGATCCGCGGGAGGCGGCGCTCGTCGTGTTCGGCGGCGCCGGCCCGCTGTTCGGCACGCTCATGGCCGACGAGCTCGACGTCGACACGATCGTCGTCCCGGCGCTGGCCGGCAACTTCTCGGCCTGGGGCCTGCTCGGAGCCGACCTCGCGCAGACGGCCTCGCGCACCCGTCTCGTCCGGTTGGGCAACGGCGCTGTGCCCGAGGTCGATGCGCTCGCGGCCGAGCTGTTCGCCGAGCTGGAGAGCCGTACCCGGCGCGAGGGGCTGCAGCGTGAGGTGCACCTCGACGTGCGCTACGTCGGCCAGGAGCACACGCTGACGATCGCCGCCCCGAGCACGGACGGTCGCGTCGCCACGGACGCCGCCGGGCTGAGCGCGCTGTTCGAGCGCGAGTACGCCCGCACGTTCGGACACTCGATGGACGAGGAGCACGAGATCGTGACGACCAGAGCCGTGGTGCGCGTGCCGCGCGAGCTGCGCCGTGTCCCACGGACCGGCGAGCAGCGACCCTCCCGGTCTGCGAGCGTCGAGGCGTGGTCGTTCGCACGGGACGAGGTCGCGTCGTTCGCGCTCGTCGTGCGCGATTCCCTGCGGCCCGGCGACACGTTGGCCGGCCCCGCGATCGTGACCGAGACGACCGCGACGACGTACCTCGATGCCGGCTTCGTCGCCGAGGTTCACCCCAGCGGCTCGCTCGTCGCCCGGAGGCAGCGCCCATGAGCGCCGGACCTGCTGCCGCGGTCGATCCCGTCGCGACCGAGATCGTCCGCCAGGGGCTGAACGCGGCGGCCGAGCAGATGAAGCGCGCGCTGGTGCGCACGGCCTTCTCGCCCGTCGTCTACGAGGTGCTCGACTTCGCCGCCGCGCTCTACGACCGCGACATCGCGATGCTCGCGCAGGCGCCGAGCCTGCCGACGTTCATGGGCACGATGAGCTTCTGCGTGCGGGCCGCCGTCGATGCCGTCGGCGGCGAGGAGGCGCTCGAGCCGGGCGACATCGTCATCTACAACGTGCCCTACGGCACGGGCTCGCATCCGCAGGACGTGGCGATGGTGATGCCGGTGTTCGTCGGTGGCGAGCTTGTCGGCTACTCGGCGATCAAGGCGCACTGGCTCGACATCGGTGGCAAGGATCCGTACTCCACGGACACGGTCGACGTGTTCCAGGAGGGCACGATCTTCCCCGGCGTCAAGCTGTACGCGGGCGGGCGGCTGGTCGAGGACATCTTCCGCTTCGCGGTGGCCAACTCGCGGGTGCCGAAGATGGTCGCCGGCGACATCAACGCGACCGTCGTCGGCGTGCGCACGGGTGCCGCGGCGCTCGCGCGCCTCGTCGAGCGTCACGGACTCGCCCGCTTCCGTGAGAGCACGGCGCGCATCTACGCGCATGGCGAGGCCGTCGTGCGGCGGTGGTTCGAGCAGCTGCCCGACGGTCGCTACGTGGGTCACGGCGAGATGGACTCGAACGGCGTGACCGACGACCCCGTGCCGTTCGACGTCGTCGTCGAGATCGAGGGCTCGCGCGTGCGACTCGACTACACCTGCGCGCCGCCGCAGCAGGCGGGTCCGATCAACTGCCCGTTGCCCTCGACCGTATCGGCCAGCCGGATCGCGATCGCCATGCTGGCGGGCGGGGGCGAGGCGCCGACCGAGGGCCACTTCCGCGCGATCGAGGTCGTCACGCGAGAGGGCACGCTCTTCCACCCGCTGCACCCGGCCCCCTGCTTCCTGTACGGGTGGGCCGGCGACCAGGCGATCGAGGCGATCTACCGCGCCGTCGCCGACGCCCTGCCCGAGGCCGTTCCCGCGTGCAGCGGAGGAGACATCTGCGCGCTCGTCTGGTGGGGCGAGCGCGAGGGCACCGGCGAGCCGTGGACCGATGGCGCGCCGCACCCGGTCGGCCAGGGCGCGCACGCGGGCGGCGACGGAGCAAGCAGCCTGATGCACGTCTCCGAGGCAGCCACGCGGATCACGCCGGTGGAGGTGTGGGAGGCCAAGAACCCGTGGCTGATCGAGCGCTTCGAGCTCGCGCCCGACTCCTGCGGGGCGGGTCGGCATCGCGGCGGGCTCGGACTCGACATCGACTTCACGATGCGCGAGGACGCATGGCTCACGTCGACGGTCGAGCGCACGAAGAACGCCCCGTGGGGGCTCGCGGGAGGTGGCGAGGCGCGCCCGAACAGCGTGTCGCTCGAGGTTCCGGACGGCACGGTCACGCGGTTCGGCAAGGTCACCCGTCAGCTGGTCCCGCGCGGAGGGACGGTCCGCCTGCGCACGGGCGGCGGCGGCGGCTACGGCGATCCGGCCGAGCGCGACCCGGCGGCGGTGCACGCCGACATCCGAGACGGCTACGTCAGCGAGGAGCACGCGCGGAGGCACTACCCGCACGCCTTCGAGGACTCGGCGTGATCCCGATCCGGCGCCTCGAGATCGCCGACGTGCCTGCGCTCGCGCGCGGCTGCGCGATTCTCGGGACGGGCGGGGGAGGTGAGGTCTACACGGGCTCGCTGATCCTGCACGAGGCCCTGCGCGTCTTCGGCCCGGTCGAGGTCGTGACGCTCGAGGATCTCGACCCGGAGGGCTTGCTGCTGCCGCTCGGCGGCATCGGAGCCCCGACGGTGGGCGTCGAGAAGCTGCCGAGCGGCGACGAGGGCATCCGGCTGCGCGACCACCTCGAGGGCGTCACCGGCCGCAAGGCGGTGGCGGTGATGTCGTCCGAGATCGGCGGCTCCAACGGGCTCGAGCCCCCAGCCTGGGCCGCGCAGATGGGGCTCCCGGTCGTGGACGCCGACAGCATGGGTCGCGCGTTCCCCGAGGTGCAGCAGGTCGCGCAGTACGTCGCCGGCCGAGCACCCGAGCTGTTCGCCCTGACCGACGTTCTCGGCAGCGTGGTGACCTGGCGCCCGTCGTCGGGGCCGTGGGCCGAGCGCATCGGGCGCGCCGTCACCGTCGCCTTCGGAGGGTCGGCCGTGATGGCGGACTACGTCATGACGGTCGGCGAGGCTCGCGGTGCGGTCGTCGAGGGCTCGCTCAGCCGGGCGATCGAGATCGGGCGTGCGATCGCCGACGCCGAGAGCGATCCGGTCTCCGCGCTCGTCGCCGTGGTGGACGGCGTGCGACTGCTCGACGGCAAGGTCGTGGACGTCGAGCGCCGGACGACCGCGGGATTCGCCCGAGGCAGCGTGCTCGTGGAGGGCAGCGGACCGGACACCGGGCGGCTCCTGCGGCTGGAGATCCAGAACGAGAACCTGGTGGCGCTCGAGGACGGCGTGGTGCGCGCCTCGGTGCCCGACCTGATCACCGTCGTGGACGCCACCACCGCCGAGGCGATCGCGACCGAGCTGCTGCGCTACGGCCAGCGTGTCACCGTCCTCGCGTTCGCGTGCGATCCGATCTGGCGGACGCCGCGCGGCATCGAGACCGCCGGGCCACGGGCCTTCGGCTACGACTTCGACTACGTCCCGATCGAGGTGCTGGGTGCGGCGGTCTGATCTGCGCGTCGGCATCGACGTCGGCGGCACGAACACCGACGCCGTGGTGCTCGACCGCGACGACAGCGTGCTCGCCTGGGCCAAGACCCCGACCACCCCCGATGTGACGGGCGGGATCCGCGCCGCGCTCGATGCCGTCCTCGCCGACGAGTCCGTCGACCGCACTCGCATCACCCACGTCATGCTCGGAACGACGCACGCGACGAACGCGCTGCTCGAACGGCGCCGTCTGCAGCGCGTGGCAGTGCTGCGCCTCGGCGCCCCGGCGACCCGCTCGGTGCCGCCGCTGCTCGCGTGGCCGGACGACCTCCGCCGCGCGGTCTCGGCGGGCGAGGCGATCGTCGGCGGCGGCTCCGAGTTCGATGGGCGGGAGCTCGCGCCGTTCGATAGGGATGCGGCCGCGCGCTTCCTCGAGGGTGTCCGAGACACGGCCGAGGCCGTCGCGGTGACGGGGGTGTTCTCGCCCGTCTCGGCCGAGCACGAGCTGGCCGCGCGAGACCTCGCGCACGAGGTGCTCGGCGATGACATCGCCGTGTCGCTGAGCCACGAGGTCGGCTCGATCGGGCTCATCGAGCGCGAGAACGCGACCGTGCTGAACGCGGCGCTCGCCGGCGTCGCGAAGGAGGTCGCCGCGGCGCTCGAGCAGTCCCTCGCCGACCATGGCCTCGAGCCGACGGTCTACTTCGCCCAGAACGACGGAACGCTGATGGCGCTCGACTACGCGATCCGCTACCCGGTCCTGACGATCGGATCGGGCCCGGCCAACTCGCTGCGCGGCGGCGCGTTCCTCACGGGCTACACGGACGCGCTCGTGGCCGACGTCGGCGGCACGTCGACCGATATCGGGGTGCTCGTCGGCGGTTTCCCGCGCGAGTCGGCGGCGGCAGTCGAGATCGGTGGCATCCGCACGAACTTCCGTATGCCGGATGTGCTCGCGATCGCGCTCGGTGGTGGCACGATCGTGCGCGAGGGAGACAGCGCAGTCGCCCTCGGGCCTGACAGCGTCGGCTTCGAGCTCTCGACGAGAGCGCTGGTGTTCGGCGGCGACACGCCGACGCTGACCGATGCCGCCGTCGCGGCAGGGCGTGCCGACGTGGGAGGGACGGCGGTTCCGGGCCGGGTGGCGGCGCTGCTGCGGCACGGGCTCGACGCGGCGGACGCGCTGCTCGCGGATGCGATCGATCGCGTCAAGGTCGGACGCGGGGACCGTCCGCTGGTGCTCGTCGGCGGCGGCTCCGTGCTGGTGCCCGACACGTTGCCAGGCGTGTCCGAGATACTGCGGCCCGCCCACCACGACGTGGCGAACGCGATCGGCGCGGCGATCGCGATGGCGAGCGGTCGCTGGGAAGAGGTGGTCCAGGACGACCGCAACCGGGCCGGGATGATCGAAGCGGCCGCCGAGAAGGCGCGCGACCGGGCCGTGCAGGCCGGTGCTGACCCATCGACCGTTGAGATCGTCGAACTCGAAGAGGTACCGCTTGCCTATCTCGACCGGCCGGCCGTGCGTGTGACCGTGAAGGCGGCCGGACCGTTGTCGTGGCTCTAGAACGAGGTCTGAGGAGGACCGAAATGAACAGGAGACTCGTCTCTGTCGCCGCGCTCGTCGCTCTCGCGGCGCTGCTCGCGGCCTGGTCGGCCGGAGGTGCCGCAGGCGCCTCAGGGGACTCGACCTTCACCTACGCGTCGCAGAACTCGATCGTGACCGATTTCGATCCGGCGACCTCGTACTCCAACGAGATCATCGCGATGAACAACATCTACGAGCAGCTGACGCGGTACGACAGCGCCACGAAGACGGTGAAGCCGCTGCTCGCGACCAAGTGGGTGTCCAGCAAGGGCGGCACCACGTGGACGTTCACGTTGCGAAAGGGCGTGAAGTTCCACACGGGACGCGCGGTGACGTCGCAGGCGGCGAAGGCCGCGATCGAGCGCACGATCAAGCTGAAGGGCGGCCCCGCCTACATCTGGGACGCGGTCAAGACGATCTCGACGCCGACGCCGCAGACGCTCGTCTTCCACCTCAAGTACCCGGCGCCGCTCGACATCATCTCGTCGTCGGCCTACGCCGCGTACATCTACGACACGAAGGCGGCGGGCTCGCAGAACCTGGTCAAGTGGTTCGGCGCCGCACATGACGCCGGCACCGGGCCGTACGTGGTCGGGACCTGGAAGAAGGGGCAGCAGGACGAGCTGCAGCTGAACGCGTTCAAGGGCTACTGGGGCGGTTGGTCGGGCAAGCACTACACGAGCGCGCTCTTCGAGTTCGTGCCGCAGCCGACCACGCAGTCGCAGCTGCTGCAGTCGGGTGAGATCACGTACAGCGCCCGCATGACGCCGCAGCTCTTCTCGGCCGACAAGTCCAATCCGCAGCTCGCCTCCGAGCAGCGGCCGTCGTTCCAGAACCTGCTCGCGATGCTGAACACGGCCTCGGGACCGCTCAAGGACGTCGCGCGTGCGTCAGGCGGTCGCCGACTCGATCGACTACACCGGCATCGTGTCGGCGCTCAAGGGCTCGGCCGTGGCGGCGTCCGGCTACATCCCCGAGGGCCTGATCGGGTACTCGCCGAGCCTCGGCTACAAGCAGGACGTCTCGAAGGCCAAGTCGCTCCTGAAGCAGGCCGGGTACGGCAGCGGCGGGAAGAAGCTCTCGCTGCTCCTGACGCTCGCGAACGGCGATGCGGACGAGTCGCTGACGGCCTCGATCATCAAGTCGGACCTCGCGGCCGTCGGAGTCGACCTGACGGTGCAGCAGCTCGAGTGGCAGACGCAGTGGGCCAAGGGCAAGTCGGCTGACGCGTCCAAGCGCCAGGACATCTTCCTGTTCTACTGGTACCCGGACTACGCGGACCCGTACTCCTGGTTCATCAACCTGTTCCACAGCGCGAGCCCGCCGTTCTTCAACCTCTCGTACCTCGCGAGCAAGCCGGTCGACACGTCGATCGACAGCCTCCAGTCGAAGACAGCGACGAGCCATGCGAAGGCGAACTCCGCCTACATCGCGCTGCAGAAGTCGCTCCTCGGCCAGGCCGTCGCCGTGCCGCTGTACGTGCAGAACTACGAGCGGATCTTCCAGAAGTCGATGACCGGCTACGTCGACAACCCCGCCTACTCCAACGTCGTGTTCATCTACAACCTGCGCCCCGCGTGACGTGACGCGGTTCCTCGTGCGCCGGCTGGCGCAGGCGGTCATCGTGATCGTCGGCGTCGTCATCGTCACCTTCGCGGTCGCCCGGCTCGTGCCGGGCGACCCGGCGGTGACCTACGCCGGCCCGCGAGCGAGCCAGGCGCAGCTTGCGCAGGTCACGCGCCAGCTCGGCCTCGACCGTAGCCTGGCCCGTCCAGCTCGTCGACTACGCACGGGGCGTCGCGACCGGCGACTGGGGCACGGCGCTGCACACCCACCGGCCGGTGCTCGACGATCTGGCCACTGCGGTGCCGGCCTCGCTCGAGCTCGTGATGGCGGCGCTCATGCTGGGCATCGCGGTCGGGCTGCCGCTCGGGATCGCGGCTGCGCGCCATCGTGGTCGCTGGCCGGACGCAGTGATCCGGGTCCTGTCGATGCTCTGCGTGTCGATGCCGGTCTTCTGGCTCGCGCTGATCCTCCAGCACCTGTTCTTCCAGCGGCTCGGCTGGCTGCCCGTCGCGGGCGAGTACGACGCCCGGCTCGACTTCTCGAGCCCGCTGGACGTGCGCACGCATTTCACGATCCTCGACGCGCTGATCAGCGGGAACTGGGCGGTGTTCCACAGCTCGCTGACGCACATCGTGCTGCCGGCGCTGACCGTCGCCGCGTATCCCGCAGGGGCGATCGCACAGATGACCCGCGCATCGTTGCTCGAGACGGTGGTCGAGGATCACGTCCGCATGGCGCGCGCGCTCGGTTTCAGTGAGCGGGCCATCTTCGGCCGACTCGCGCTGCGACCCGCGGTGAATCCCGTGATCGCGCTGATCGCACTGGTCTTCGCCTACTCACTTGCGAACACGTTCCTGGTCGAGTCGATCTACAACTGGCCCGGGCTCGGCTCGTACGCGGTGGCAGCGATCCAGTCGCTCGACACCCCGGCGATCCTCGGTGTCACGCTGTTCGTGGCGCTCGCATACGTGATCGCCAACCTGCTCGTCGACGTCCTGCAGTCGCTCGTCGACCCGCGCGTACGGGGCGCGCGCTCGTGAGCGCGATCGCGCCGGTCCCGGAGTACCGGGGCGACGCGCTGCGCGGGCGGGCCGGCGTGCTGCTCGGCGGCCTGCGCCGCGAGCGGCTGGCCTCGATCGGCGCCGTGCTCGTCGTGCTCGTGGTGCTGACGGCGGTGTTCGCACCGTGGATCGCGACGTACCCGGCGGACGCCGGCTCGGTGACCCACCCGGTGGACAGCCTGCTCCCTCCGAGCTGGTCGCATCTCTTCGGAACGGACCAGGTGGGGCGCGACGTCTTCAGCCGCGTCGTCTTCGGCGCGCGCACGTCGCTCCGCATCGCGATCGAGTCGCTCACGATCGCGGCGCTCATCGGAATCCCGCTCGGGGTCGTCGCCGGTTACGCCGGAGGCTGGGTCGACGACGTGATCATGCGCGTCACCGACATCTTCCTCGCGTTTCCGGCGCTGCTCCTGGCGCTCGCGCTCGTAGCCGTGATCTCCCCCTCGGTCGGCAACGCGGCGATCGCGATCGCCGTCACGTGGTGGCCCTGGTACACGCGGTTGATCCGGGCGCAGGCCTCCGCGGTCGCCTCGACTGGCTACGTCGCGGCTGCCCGAGCGCTCGGCGTCAGTGGCTGGCGCATCGTGCTGCGCCACGTGCTGCCGAACAGCGTCTCTCCGGTGGTGGTGCAGCTCTCGCTCGACTTCGGCGGCGTCATCCTGACGGCTGCGGCGCTCTCATTCCTCGGTCTCGGCGCACAGGATCCGACGCCCGAGTGGGGGCTGATGGTCAGCCAGGGCCAGACGTTGTTCGCCACGGACTGGTGGGTGGTCACGTTCCCCGGCCTGGCGATCCTGATCACCGCGCTCGGCTTCAACCTCCTGGGAGACGGGCTTCGCACCGTCCTCGACCCCCGACAGGCGAGCCGTGATCGCGATCCGTGAGCTCGCGGTGGCCTTCGGGCCCCGCGTCGTCGCCCACGTGCCCGAGCTGGACCTCGGCCGCGGCGAGATCGTCGGAGTCGCGGGCGAGAGCGGCTCGGGCAAGTCGATGACCGCGCTCGCGATCCTCGGCCTTGCGCACTTCTCGGGCGCCCGGGTCTCGGGCAGCATCGCCCTCGACGGGCGAGAGCTCGTCGGCCTGCCCGAGCGCGAGCTGCGCAAGGTACGTGGCCGGCGCATCGCGATGATCATGCAGAGCCCTCGCGCGTCGCTGAACCCGACGCTGCGGCTCGGTCAGCTGTTCGAGCGAACGCTGCGCCTGCACGATGTGCCCCGTGCCGACGTGCGGGCGCGGATGGTCGAGGGGTTCGAGAGCGTGCTGCTCGACCCGGCGCTGCTGACCCGCTACCCGCACCAGATCTCGGGCGGCCAGGCCCAGCGGTTCGCGATCGCGCTGGCCCTCGCGCTGCACGCCGACGTGTTGCTCGCCGACGAGCCGACGAGCGCCCTCGACGTCACCGTGCAGGCAGAGGTGATCGGGCTCCTGCGCAGGGTGCGCGAGCAGCGCGGCACGGCGATGCTGTTCATCAGCCACGACCTGGCCGTGATCGGCGAGCTTGCCGACAGGGTCATCGTCATGCGGCGCGGTGAGATCGTCGAGGCCGGCGGTGCGCGCGACGTGCTGCTCGCCCCGAAGGCCGACTACACGCAGGAGTTGGTCGCGGCGGTACCGCGCATTCGCGCCGGGGTCGGCGGGTGAGCGAGGCCGGAGCCGCGCCGCTGCTCCGCGTGCGGGGACTGTGCGTGGCCTACGACGGAGATCGAGTCGTCCACGACATCGACCTCGACGTCCCTGCCGGACCGTACGGCGTCGGGCTGATCGGCGAGTCGGGCTCGGGCAAGACGACGATCGCCCGTGCGCTCCTGCGGCTCCTGCCGATCGACGCCGGCTCGGTCGAGCTCGAGGGGCGCGACGTGGCGCGGCTGCGCGGGTCGGGGCTGCGCGCCTACCGGCGGGCCGTGCAGATCGTCTTCCAGGACGGCGACGCCGCGCTCGATCCCCGCATGCGCGTGCGTGCAAGCGTCGTCGAGGCGCTACGTACGCACCGGATCGTGCCGCGCGCGCAGGAGCGCGAACGTGTCGAAAGGCTGCTGACCGAGGTCGACCTCGAGCCGGAGCTCGCGGACCGCTACCCGCACGAGCTCTCGGGCGGGCAGCGTCAGCGCGTCGTCATCGCCCGCGCGCTGGCGGTCGAGCCGCGTCTCCTCGTGCTCGATGAGCCCACCAGCGCGCTCGACGTCACGGTGCAGGCCCGTGTGCTCGACCTGATCGCGCGGCTGCGCGAGACGCACCGGCTCGCCTACGTGCTGATCTCGCACAACCTCGCTCTCGTCGACCGCCTGTGCGAGGAGAGCCTCGTCCTGCACGACGGACGCGTCGTCGAGCGCGGGCCGACCGAGAAGGTGCTCGGTGCGCCCGAGCATCCGTACACGCAGGCGCTGCGCCGCGCCGTGCCCGAGATCGGCGTGCCACTCGCCGTCGAGATCCGGGAATCGTGAGCGGGACCGGCTACCCGCCATCGGTCGGTCCGGCGGGTTCCCGATGCGGGGGTGCACCACCCCTGCATCGCGGTGTTGCCGACGGCGAAGGCCAGACACCATCCCGGGCCGCCGCGGTACGGGACGACGACCGCGCTCGATCTCCCGATGCCTGCTGCCACCCGAGCCCCCGGCAGGTCGACAGGCGGCGTCGCCCAGGCCGGCACGCCGGCTGGCTGGAGTACCACGTCGAGCGTCTGCACGAGCGCCGGGCCGGCGAGGTGTCCTCCGGGGGCCGGATAGCGCGCCGGCGACGCTTGAGCGATCCCTGCTGTGCCCAGCGCGGCAAGCACCGCGATCGCGGCCGCCCGGCGGGACCGATACGCGCGCATGGATAGAGTCTCGCAATGGAGTCGCGCGTGTGGAATCTCATCGACGAGATCGGCCTCGCCGGCCCCGAGCACCTCGACGCGGCGTACGTCGCGGCGTACGACCGCAAGGCCGCATACGACGCATCCGAGGACGTGTCGCTGCTGCACGGCGTAGGCCTCGAGCCGGAGAGCACGCTCGTCGACCTCGGGGCGGGAACCGGAACGCTCGCGCTGGCGGCGGCGGCCAGCTGTGCACGGGTCGTCGCGGTCGACGTCTCGGCCCAGATGCTCGCCGTCATCGAGGCCAAGGCGGCTCGGCTCGGAGTCGCGAATCTCGAGTGCGTCCGGGCGGGCTTCCTGAGCTACGAGCACACCGGATCGCCGGCGGACTTCGTGTACTCACGCCATGCGTTGCACCACCTCCCCGATTTCTGGAAGGCGATCGCCGTCGAGCGCATCGCGTCGATGCTGCATCCGGGCGGAGTGCTCGTGTTGCGGGATCTCGTGTTCGGGTTCGATCCGAGGGAGGCGCCTCGACGCATCGACGCGTGGCTCGCCGCCGCCGCCGAGCGCAGCGACGACGGTTGGACGAGAAGCGAGCTCGAGGAGCATCTGTGCAACGAGCACAGCACGTTCAGCTGGTTGCTCGAGCCGATGATCGAGCGTGCCGGCTTCGTGATCGAACGTGCGAGCTTCGACGAGCTCGGCGTACGCGGCGCGTACGTCTGCCGACGACGCTAGGCCCGGGGGGCGGGCGGCCGCAGGCCGTCGCAGATCACCCGGATCAGGTTCCTGGGCGAGACCGAGCTTTCACCCCCGGCGCGCGACGAGCTGCACGCCCCCAGGAGCGCGAACAGCTCGGCGGTGTCGATGTCGTCTCTCGTCGCCCCTGCCTGCTGCGCCCGCTTCAGCAGGTGGCCGACGGCCTCCTCCAGGTCGCGGAGCGTGCCGGCAGCCTTCGCCCTGACGTCGAAGCGCGCGCCCGCGAGCGCGTCCTTGATCGCCATGTCGGTCTCGCTCTGGTCGACCGTCCGCTCGAGGAACCCGTACAGCGCCTCGCCCGGATCATCCGCGTCTGCGAGTGAGCGCGCCTCCTCGACGATCGCCTCGAGCGTCGTCAGCACGATCGCCTCGAACAGCAGCTCCTTGGTCGGGAAGTGCCGGTAGACGGTGCCGACGCCCACCCCCGCGCGCCGCGCGATCTCGTCGACGTTGACGGCGAGACCCTCCGCCTCGAATGCCTCCCTGGCAGCGGCGAGCACGCGGACGCGATTGCGCCGGGCGTCGGCACGCGGCTGCTTCGGGCTGGGGTCGGTGATTGGTTCGAGCGGGGTCATCGCAGCAACAGGGTTGACAAACGGAGTTTAGATTCCGTATATTGGGAAGCGGAATCGTGAATCCGATTATAACGCTTGGAGATCGTGTGCGCACCGAAGCCCTCACCAGACCCGCCGCGCGACGAGCCGTGAATCCGTCGCTCGTCCTCGCGCTCGTCTGTCTGGCCCAGTTCATGGTCGTGCTCGATGCGACGATCGTGAACGTCGCGCTGCCGACCCTGCAGCACGACCTGCACTTCTCGCCGAGCTCGCTCCAGTGGGTGATCAACTCCTACACGCTGGTCTTCGGCGGCTTCCTGCTGCTCGGCGGGAGGGCGTCGGATCTGTTCGGGCGCAAGCGCCTGTTCCTCGCCGGTCTCGTGGTGTTCACCGCGGCCTCGGTGCTGGATGGCATCGCGCCGTCGTCGGGATTCCTGATCGCGGCCCGCGCACTGCAGGGGTTCGGCGCCGCGCTCGTCTCACCGGCGGCGCTGTCGATCGTCACCACCACCTTCCCCGAAGGCCGCGAGCGCACCCGCGCGATGGGCATCTGGGCCGCGATCGCCGTCGGTGGCGGGGCCGTCGGCCTGCTGCTCGGCGGGATCCTGACCGAGTACGCGTCGTGGCGCTGGATCTTCTTCATCAACCTGCCCATCGGCGTGCTCACGTTCGCCCTCGCGATGCGCTTCGTACCTGAGTCGCGGCTCGCCGAGCGTCGCGGGTTCGATCTCGTCGGCGCGCTCAGCGTGACGAGCGGCCTGATCGTCCTCGTCTACGCGATCGTCAAGGTCCAGGCCTACGGTTGGCTCTCGGTGCAGACGATCGGGCTGCTCGCCGTGGCAGTCGCCCTGCTCGCGACGTTCGTCGTCACCGAGCTGCGCTCGCAACATCCGCTCGTCCGCCTCGGCGTCTTCCGGACGCGCTCGCTGACGGCGGCGAACAGCGCGATGCTGGCGGTCGGCGGCGGCATGTTCGCGATCTTCTTCTTCGCCACGTTGTACGTCCAGGAGATCCTGCACCTCTCGCCAGTGCAGGCGGGGCTCGGGTTTCTCCCGCTGACGGCCGGCATCATCGTCGCGTCGGGTCTCGCACAGCAGCTCATCGGACGGCTGGGCGCGATCCCGGTCGTGCTGAGCGGGATGACGCTCGCGGCGGTCGGCCTGGTGATGCTGTCGCGCGTCTCCGCAGACGGGTCGTACGTCAGCGACGTGCTTCCGGGCCTGGTCGTGATGGCGGTCGGGCTCGGGCTCACGTTCGTGCCACTCACGCTGATCGGGACGACCAACATGGCGAGTGGCGACGCCGGGCTGGCGTCCGGCCTGTTCAACACCTCCCAGCAGGTCGGAGGCGCGCTCGGGCTCGCCATCCTGTCGACGCTCGCTGCGAACCGCACTGCAGATCGGCTCTCATCGCTCGGCCACGCAGCCACCGCGCACGATGGCGCGCAGGCCCTCGTCAACGGATATCAGGTCGGTTTCCTCGCCGGCGCGGGACTGATGGGCGTCGGCGTGGTGCTGATCTCGGTCATGCTGCGCAGCACGGACGTGGCGGCGATCAACACCGGCAACGTCGCGATCGCCGAGCCGGTGTAGCGCTTACCCCGGCAACGAGCCCTCGGCCGCCTCGATCGCCCAGCGCGCGAGCAGCGGCGCAGGCGGTTTACGCGCCGGCGTAGGAGTGCGATCGAACCGGCCGGGCGGGTGAGGCGAATCAGCCCGTGCACGAGAGCTCAGACACCCGGAACTCCTCGGGACAAACAAGCGACCGGCTCTCGCGAAAGGACTCACCCATGCACGAGACGTATCCCAGCCTGACCGAGCTCGACGTCGACGGCGCGATCCAGGAGACCGCCGAGCGCGCCGGCGTGAACCGCGGCGACCTGCTCAAGCGGGCGGCCGTCGGCGGCGGCGCCATCCTCGGCACATCCGCGCTGCTCGGTGCGCTTCCCGGCATGGCGTTCGGCGCCTCGAAGGGCCCGAAGGCCGCGGCCTCCGATGTCGACATCCTCAACTTCGCGCTCACGCTCGAGTACCTCGAGGCCGCGTTCTACGCGGAGGCCGTCAGCAAGGGCGCGCTCAAGGGCGAGACCGCCAAGTACGCGAAGGTGGTCTCGATGGACGAGGCGCAGCACGTCGCGTTCCTCAAGACGGCCCTCGGCATGCACGCGGTCAAGAAGCCCGCGTTCGACTTCAAGGGCACGACCGCCAACCAGGCCACGTTCCAGAAGACGGCGATGGCGCTCGAGGACACGGGCGTGGCGGCCTACGCCGGCGCAGCTCCCTCGATCGCGAACAAGAAGACCCTCGCGGCGGCACTCTCGGTGCACTCCGTCGAGGCCCGGCACGCGGCGTGGATCCGCAACATCATCGGCAAGGGATCGGCGCCGCTTCCGGCCCCGCAGCCCTTCGATGCGGCGATGACGAAGGCTCAGGTCCTCAAGGTCGTCACGGGTACCGGCTTCATCACCGGCTAGCCCGTGAGCTCGGCGAGATCCGTCTCGTCGAGCTCGAGGTCGACGGCCCCGAGCAGGTCGGAAAGCTGCTCGGGGCTCGTCGCGCTCGCGATGGCCGATGTCACGCCGGGCGAGGCCATGACCCACGCGAGCGCGACCTGGGCGACGGTGGCGTTCCTGCGAGCGGCGACGCGCGTGGCTGCCTCGAGCAGGGCCACGGCATGCGGATCGCCGAGGTACCTCGAACGCACGCCGCCCGCGCGGGCGCTGGACGGCACGGGCTCCCCGGCCCGGTACTTGCCGGTCAGGAATCCGCTCGCGAGCGCGGAGTACACGGCGACGCCGAGATCGTGCTCGGCGCAGATCGCGCGCAGGCCGTCGTCGAAGCCGTCGCGATCGACGAGGTTCAGCCGGGGCTGGAGCGCGCTGAAGGCCGCGAAGCCGCGTTCCGCGCTGACCGAGAGGGCCTCGCGCAGGCGCGCGGCGGAGTAGTTGGACGCGGCGATGTGCGCCACCTTGCCGGCGCGCACGAGCTCGTCGAAGGCGGCGAGCGTCTCCTCGAGCGGCGTCGAGGGGTCGTCCCGATGGGCGAAGTACAGATCGATGCGCTCGACTCCGAGGCGTCTCAGCGATGCCTCACAGCCGTCGATGACCTGCTTCCGCGTGAGCCCGGCCGGCACGTCCTCCGCTCCGCTTCCGACCTTCGTCGCCACGATGACGCCGTCGCGGCGCGGGCTCCGCGCGAGCCACTCGCCGATGATCGTCTCCGATTCGCCGCCGCGGTGCCCGTCGATCCAGGACGAGTAGGAGTCGGCCGTGTCGATGAAGTTTCCGCCCGCCTCGGCATACGCGTCGAGGACGGCGAACGATTCGTCCCGGTCGGTCGTCCAGCCGAACGTGTTGCCTCCCAGGCACAGCGGATGCACGAGCAGCTCGCTGGATCCGAGACGGCGGAGGTTCGAGTCGGGCACGGGGATCCTGACGTTCGGACAGCCGGAAACTCCGGCAGGATAGGAGCGCCGCGCACGCACGAGCACCACATACGCTTAAAACACGAGACGGCCACCCGTGCGACGATTGGTGTTGGTGCGGCCCTCGGGCTCGTACGAACGTCTCCCAGAACGAAAGGCCGCGTCTTTCATGCCACCTACGAAGACCCCGAAGGGCCGCCCCGCGAAGGGCCGCCCGAGCGCTGCTCGCACGTCAAAGCCGTCGCGGTCGCACCGCCGGTTGATGATGATCGGGCTTCCGATCGCCGCGATCGCGGTGTTCGCAGGGGTCCTCATCGCCATCCACCTGTCCACGAGTGGAGGCCCGGGCACTCCCGACACGTCGAACCTCAGCTACGTCGCGAACGCCAAGAGCGAGTTCGCGGGCATCCCGAGCAAGGGGAACGTGGTCGGCTACGCGAACGCGCCCGTGACCGTGACGGAGTTCGGCGATCTGCGCTGTCCCATATGCCGCGAGTTCGACTCCACGGTGATCCCCGACGTGCTGCAGAACCTCGTGCGCACCCACAAGGCCAAGATCCTCTACGAGCACTGGCCGATCCTCGGTGACAACTCGGTGTACGCGAGCCGTGCCGCGTACGCGGCGCAGCAGCAGAACAAGCTCTGGGAGTACGCGCTCGTCGTGTACTACAACCAGGGAGACGAGAACAGCAACTGGTTCACCAAGAGCTACGCGCGCGCCGTGGCGTACTCCATCGGGCTCAACCTGAAGAAGTTCGACAAGGACTTCGACAACACGAAGGCCGCGACCGATTCGGATACCGCCGTGAACGCCGCCGCCAGTGCGCACAACTTCTCGGGCACGCCGTCGGTGATCGTCATCGGCCCCAAGAAGACCGTCGATCTCAGCAGCATCACGCCTGCCTACTCCGACATCGCGAAGGCCGTAGCCAAGGCCACGCCGGCATGAGCGCACGCCGGCTCGAAGCCGGCCTCGCGGTGATCGCGTTTCTCATCGCGGGGTACCTGACGTACGAGCGCCATCAGGGGCAGAACGCGCTGTGCCCGGTTGGCGGGGGCGGGTGCGAGACCGTCGCGCACAGCTCGTACTCGAAGTTCGTCGGCGTGCCGGTCTCCTACTTCGGCATGCTCGGGGCGATCACGCTGTTCGTGCTCTGCTTCCGCTCCGAGCTGATCTTCAGCTCGATCCGCTTCATCGTCGCCGGCGTCGGCGCCGCGTTCTCGGCCTACCTCACGTCGCTCGAGGCGACGAAGATCCATGCCTACTGCGTCTGGTGCCTCTCGAGCGCGGTCGTCTGGGGGATCATCGTGATCGTCGCCGGGGTGGAGCTGTGGCGGCTCGCCTCCGAGCCGGAGTCCGACGGGCTCGAGGCGACGTAGCTCCTCAACCGAGGTTCGGCGGCGGCCCGATCGTCGCCGGCGCGCCGAACGCATGCAGCACCGCCGGGACGGCGACGCTGCCATCGGCGCGCTGGTGCGTCTCGAGGATCGCGATCAGGGTGCGGGACGACGTGACCGCCGTCCCGTTCAACGTGTGCAGGACGCGCGGTCCGCGGTCGGTCCGCATGCGGCACTCGAGGCGACGGGCCTGGTAGTCGGTCGTGTTCGAGCACGACGTCAGCTCGCGGTAGCGGTCCTGGCCGGGAAGCCAGGCCTCGATGTCGTACTTCTTCGCAGCCGGCCCGCCGAGATCGCCGACGGCCACGTTGACGACGCGGTAGTGCAGACCGAGCTCGTCGGCGATCTCGCGCTCGAGGCCCAGCAGCAGCTCGTGCTCCTCCCACGATCGATCGGGATGGCAGAACGAGAACATCTCGACCTTGTCGAACTGGTGCGTCCGGAAGATGCCGCGCGTGTCCCTGCCCGCGGCGCCGGCCTCGCGGCGGAAGCACGACGAGACCCCCACGTACCGCAGCGGCAGCGATTCCTCGTCGAGGATCTCGCCCATGTGCAGCGCGGCGAGCGACACCTCCGACGTGCCGACCAGGAACAGGTCGTCGCGAGCGGGGTCGAGCGAGTAGACCTGCTCGCGGTCGGCGGGGAAGAAGCCGGTGCCGACGAGAGCCTGCTCGCGGACTAGCACCGGCGGCATCGTCGGCAGGAAGCCCTGGTTCGAGAGCTTCGCAAGCGAGTACTGCACGAGGGCCAGGTGCAGCCGGACGAGATCGCCGTGGAGGTAGGTGAAACGCGATCCCGACGTGCGCGCCCCGCGTTCCATGTCGATCAGCGGGCCCGCGAGCGCCAGGTGGTCGCGCGGCTCGAAGTCGAACTCCGGCTTCGCTCCGCCCACGGCGACGGTGACCGCATCCTCCTCCGTCATGCCGTCGGCGGCCGACGGATGCGGGATGTTCGGGAGCTCGAGCAGCAGGCCGTCGAGCTTCGTCGCGACCTCGCCGAGCTGCTCGTCGAGCGCCGCGAGGCGTGTGCCGAGCCCGGCTGCCTGCGCCTGCTCCTCGGCGGCGTCCCGGCCGGCGCGCTTGGCCTCGCCGATGGCCTGGGAGGCGCGGTTGCGCTCGGCTCGCAGCTCGTCGGCCGAGGCCTGCAGCGAGCGGCGCTGCTCGTCGAGCTCAACGATCGCGTCCAGCGATCCGGCGGCATTGCGCCGCGCGAGTGCTGTGCGGACACCCTCGGTGTCGGATCGGATCAGGCGGAGATCGAGCAAGCCCCGATCCTAGCGTTCAGTTCACGAGCCGGTGCGAGCAGCGACGAGCTGCTCGAGGAACTGCGCGACGCCGTCGTCGTTCACGGAGGGGATGACCCAGTCGGCCTCGCTCCGCAGGCGCTCGTTGGCGTTCGCGACGCAGACGCCGAGGCCGGCCCACCGCAGCAGGTCGCGATCGTTCTCGCCGTCCCCGAAGGCGACGCACTGCGCCGCCGTGAACCCGAAGCGCTCGCCGAGGAACGCGAGCGCCGACGACTTCGACACGTCGGGCGCGGCGAACTCGAGGAAGATCGGAAGCGACTTCGCGACGAACGCGCGGTCGCCGAACCGGGCCTGCATCTCGTCGCGCAGCGGGTTGAGCCACGACTCCTCACCGACCGTCACGAGCTTCGTCGTGGGCTTCGAGAGCCACGTCGCGAGGTCTCCGACGACGTGCAGCTCGACACCGGCGATCTCGCCGTAGCGCCTCGCCTCCGCGTTCGCCTCGGTCACGTACAGCTCGTCGTCGACGTACGCGTTGGTCGTCCGGGTATGCGGACCGAGCGCATGCAGGATCTCGCGCGCGAGCTCGACGTCGAGCGGGCGGTGCAGCAGCACCTCGCTCGTGTCGGGATCGGCGACGAGGCCGCCCTGGTAGCAGATGATCGGCGAGTGCACGTCGATCATCTCCGAGATGCGCCTCGTGCTCTGGAACATGCGCCCGG
Organism: uncultured Actinomycetes bacterium; assembly: GCA_963717155.1. Lineage (GTDB taxonomy): Bacteria > Actinomycetota > Thermoleophilia > Gaiellales > JALYLC01. The sequence goes on along the minus strand of OY970326.1, from coordinate 2,480,244 downwards.
TCGCGAGGAAGACGTGGATCCCGCACTGCTCGACGGCGTGCACCGCGTCGATCGTCCGCTGCGAAGGGCGGAAGGTGACGCCGTCGAGGATCGTGCCGTCGAGATCCGTGGCGATCGCGCGGACGGAGGCCGGATCGAACCCGGGAGGCAGCACCGAGGCGTGCGAGAGACTGGCTACTTGCCGGCGACCGCGGCGATGTAGGCCGCGACGTCCTTGGCCTGCTGGCCCTTGAGCAGCCCGGCCGGCATCGGGCCGCCGCCGACGGCGATCTGGTGCTCGATGATCGCCTCGGCGGGCTTCAGCTGGTCGAGGTTCGGGCCGACTGTTCCTGTCGTCTTGGCGTCGGCGAGCGTGTGGCAGCCGCCGCAGTTCGTGGCGAACGCCTTCCGCTGCGCCGTGAAGTCGGTCGTGCCTCCGCCTGCGCTCGTCCCCGTGGTGGACGTAGCACTCGTTGGCGCGGAGCTCGAGGTGGCGGGGGTGCTGTTCCCGCTACCCGGGTTGACCACCGTCTGGCCCGTGGCACCGACGGCGACCGTGATGGGGCTCTTGACCGTGCCGATGGTCTTCGACTCGAAGCACCCCGACGCGAGCAACGCGACGGCAAGGACGGGGAGGACGAGCAGCGAGGGACGAAGGCGCATGTGACGGCGGTTCCTTGGGCGTCGAGGTCGGTGCCGGGACGGAGCATAGTGGGTGGACTACCATGCGCGTCGTGGTCGATGATCCCTTCGACGCTCGGCTGCTCGACCGTCTGCAGACGGACCTCCCGCTCGTCCCGCGGCCGTGGGCGGCGCTGGCCGATGCGCTGGACAGTGACGAGGGCACCGTGCTCGAGCGCGTGCGCGCGCTTCGCGAGGCGAAGGTCGTACGACAGGTGTCTGCGATCTTCGACACGCGACGCCTCGGCTACAAGGGGATGCTCGTCGCGGCACGCACTTCGCGCGAGCAGCAGGACACGGCGGCCGCCGTGTTCTCCGCGCATCCCGGGGTGACACACAACTACGAGCGGGAGCACGACTTCAACCTCTGGTTCACCTTGACGGTTGGGCCCGACTCGAAGATCGGGCTCGAGCGGTCGGTCGCGCTGCTCGGTGAGCTTGCCGGCGTCGAGTCGATCAGGCCGATGCCTGCGCTGCGCTTCTTCAAGATCGGCGTCGACCTCGATGTCAAGGGCGGTCGCGATCCCGCCGCCAAGGCGGAGCGCAAGGTGCCACAGCGACCCGCTCCTCCGCCCGAGTCGTTGAACGACCGCGAGATCGCTGCGATCCGCGCGCTGCAGCTCGACATCCCTGCCGACCCCGAGCCGTTCGGAGCCGCAGCGGCGGCCCACGGGTTCACGGTCGACGAGCTGCTCGAGCAGGGCCACGCGTTCCTCGCCACCGGGCAGATGCGGCGCTTTGCCGCCGTGCTCGCCCACCGCAACGCCGGCTTCGTCCAGAACGGCATGGGGGTGTGGCGCGTGCCCGAGGAGCAGATCGACGACATGGGCAAGGCGATGGCGGCCTTCCGCGGCGTCTCGCACTGCTACCAGCGCCCGACCTACCCCGACTGGCCCTACAACCTGTTCTCGATGACCCACGGGCGCGATCGTCGTGAGTGCGAGGCCGTGCTCGAGGCGATCTCGAGCGAGACCGGACTCGACGACTACACGGTGCTCTACTCGACCCGTGAGTACAAGAAGACCCGCGTGAGCTACTTCACCGACGAGCTCGCCCGGTGGGAGAACACGCACGCCGAGCTGGTTGCGAGCTGATGCCGCCAGTCCGGCTACATCACGCGTCGGTGCAGGTTCCCGCGCAGGATCTCGAGCGCTGCGCCGCCTTCTACCGCGACGTCCTCGGGCTGCGGCAGGTCGAGAACCTGGCGGGCATCGCCTGGTTCGAGCTGCCGAACGGCGATCACATCCACTTGCTCGAAGGGCAGGGCGCATCGACCTCGGGCGCCCACTTCGCGCTCCAGGTCGACGATTTCGAGGACACCCTCGCTCGCGTCGTCGAGCATGGGGGGCAGGTGCACGTGAGCGATGACCTCTGGGGATCGCCGCGGCGCTTCATCCGCGATCCGGCGGGCAACCTGCTCGAGGTGTTCGCCTCGCCGCCTCCGCTCGGCATGCCGGGCGTGACCTCCTAGGCCTGTTCGCGCTCGTCGCGTTCTCGCTGCTCGTCCTCGATGCGGGCGAGCGACGCCTCCATGCGCCCGAGGCTGATGCGCGCTGCCGCGAGCTCACGCGCGAGGAACTCGGCGTTCGCCTCCGCTCTCACGTTCCTCATGCGGTCGGAGTCGACCTGTTGCTGGTCGCGCTCGGCCTGGCGGTTCTGCGCGAGCAGGATCAGCGGCGCCGCGTACGCAGCCTGTGTCGAGAACACGAGGTTCAGAAGGATGAACGGGTAGGGATCCCAGCGGAGGCTGACGGCGACCACGTTGAGCGTGATCCAGAAGACCACGATGATCGTCTGGAAGACGAGGTAGCGAGCGGTTCCGAAGAAGCGCGCGATCCCCTCGGAGAACCGTCCGAACGCGTCGGGGTCGTAGTGGGCCTCGAAGCGCCGGGCGCGGCGCGGAGCGTCGAGCGGCCCCGGTCGCAGGCGCCGCAGCAGCGGATAGTCCATCGTCACGCACCTCCTTCGGGACGCCCGTTCTGGTCGCCATCCTGTTCCGCCGCCCGCCAGCGGTCGGGCAGCAGGTGGTCGAGCACGTCCTCCACCGCGACCGCGCCGAGCAGGCTGCCCGAGTCGCTGACGACGGGGAGGGCGACGAGCGAGTAGCGCGCAAGCTGTCGAGCCACGTCGACGCCCTCGGCGTCGGGTCGCACACCCTCGAGGTCGCGGTCGATCACCTTCGAGACGCTGTCGAACGGCGCCGCGCGAAGCAGCGCCTGCAGGTAGGTGACGCCCAGATATGTCCCGGTCGGCGTCTCGAGCGGTGGGCGGCAGACGTACGCCGCCGAGCCGAGCGACGGGGTCAGCTCGCGCTCGCGAAGGCGGGCGAGGGCCTCTGCAATCGTCGCGTTCGGCGGGACGATCACGGGGTTCACCGACATGAGGCCACCTGCGGTTCGCTCGCCGTAGGCGAGCAGGCGCTCGACGGGCGCTGCCTCGTCGGGCTCGAGCAGTGCGAGCAGCTCGCTACGCCGCTCGACGGGAAGGTGCTGGACCAGGTCTGCGGCGTCGTCGGAGTTCATCGCCGCGAGCACGTCACCCGCGCGCTCGTCGGGGAGCGTGGCGAGGAGGCTGAGCGAGTCCTCCTCCTCGAGCTCCTGCAGGACGTCGGCGGCGCGCTCGTCGTCGAGCGCCGCGAAGAGCTGCGCCCGCTCGGGCGCGGACAGGGCGAGCAGGGTCTCGGCGACGTCGGCCGGCCGCTCGCCCTCGAGCAGGGCGGCGCGGCTCGCTGCGGTCGCCGATACCTCGAGGCCCCGCAGCCGGTCCCACGGAACCTGTCGGTGCCTGGCGCGTCCGAAGCGTCCGATCGGCTCTACGACGTCGGCGGCAACGATCTCCCAGCCGCCTGCGACAGAGCTCTCGATCGCGACATCGTTGATGTGCACGGGCGTGTTGTCGCGGCTGTCAACGGCACGGCGGTCGATGAGCTGACCGAGGACGCGGAGCTCTCCCGTCTTCTGCTGGAACGTGCGGGTCGAGACGCGCGCACTGCGCAGGCGCACGCCGCCCCGGTCGATCTCGGCAACCGAGCCCGACCCGACGAACGTGCGGCGGCGGCCATCGGCGACGACGATGCCGGTCAGGCGGGGAGCGGTCCCCGGCGGAAGGGTGACGACGAGGTCGCTGATGCGCCCGATGCGCTCGCCCTCCGGGTTCAGGACCGGGAGCTTCTTGATCCTCGATGCGAAGACCCTGCTCATGTCCCGTCCACCGCCTGCAGGCGTGCGGGCGCGCCCCGGAATAGCCTCGGAAATCGAGCGTGGTGGACAGTGTGGGCGAGCATCGCCCGATAAGCGTAGCCCGCGGACCGCCGGTGGCGGCCGCTAGAGCTGCGAGGGGCGGCGCGGCGCCCACGCTGCGCATGCGCGTGCGAGCGTGACGAGCTGCCGGTAGCCGATGCTCTCGACGATCGCTGCCGCCACGAGCCGCGACCTCCGAGGGCGCTCGTCGAGCAGCAGTGCGCCCAGCGAGAGGGTGAGCCCCGACGTCACGCAGAGCACCACCAGGGCGACGGTCAGCGAGGGGTCAACGGCCCCGATGGCGAGTGCGGCGATGGCCGCGCCGTAGCCTGCGACGGCGCCGAGCAGGCCGAGCGACGCGACGAGCGAGAGGTAGGGGAGTGCGAGCCAGCCGATCGCGCCGTAGCGGGGCCGGAACAGCATTCCGCGGTGGCGCGCGAGCGACTCGATGAGGCCCGCGCTGCCGGCGCCGCTCCTGGGCGAGCGCGGTGCGCAGGCCCTGCGAAGCCGTCGTCGTGGCGACCGGTTGCGCGACGGATGCGAGCCGGTAGGGCAGGCGTCGATCGCGGCAGTGGCGGTGCAGTCGAAGGGCCAGCTCGAGATCTTCGCCCGCGATGCCGGGGTCGTAGCCGCCCGCGTCGACGACCGTGTCGCGGCGCAGCATCCCGATCGAGCCCAGCCTGCCGAGCAGCAGCGCGCGGAGTCGCCCGACGCGTTGCATGCTCGCGAGCAGCGAGCCCTTCGCAGCGATGCGCGTGCTGGCGCGGCACGCAACGGTCTGCGGGTGCGTCTGGAACGTCCGTGCCATGCGCACCAGCGCGTCGCGGTCGAGCCGCATGGACGAGTCGACCGGACAGAACAGCGGGAAGCGGGCGAAGCGCAGGCCGGCGTTGAGGGAGTCGCCCCGTCCTCCCGCCTGCTTGTCGAGCACGAGCAGACGCTGATCGAGCGGGCTCGCGTACACGCCGAGCACCAGGCGCGATGCGATGCGGGCCCGCGGGACGCGCTCGACCTCGACGAGCGAGAATGCGTGCCGAAGGGCGTCGAACGTCCCGTCCTGCGAGCCGTCGTTCACGACGATGACCTCCAGCGTCGGGTAGACGACGTCGAGGAGCTCGCGGACCGATCGTACGACCTCGTGCTGCTCGTCGCGGACCGGGACGATGATGCTGAGCGGTGTCGTCAGCTCCGAGTGCGAGATCGTCTGGAACTCGACGAGCGTCTGCCGGTGTTGCGTCCGCGATCTCGCGATCCAGGCAACCGCGATCACGGCGCCTGTCACGACGTTCAGCGCGACCAGGTAGACGAGCAGCGCGAGGTTGACGTCGGCGAGCGCGCCGTCGAGAGCGCTCATGCCGCGAGCCCCAGCGGTCGTGCGCTGGTCTCGTCGTCGGCCGAGACGAGCGCCAGGGCCTCGCGGGCACGTTCGGCAGCGAAGCGATCGTCGCTGGTCGTGGCGCGCTGGAGGGCCGCGAGCCCCTCACTGCCGGCAAACCGGAGTGCCTCCGCTGCGTTCGCGCGCACCCACCAGGCCCCGTCCGACAGCGCCCGCTCGAGCTCGGGCACGCACGATCCGGCCGCGAGACCGCTCAGCCCGCGTGCCGCCTGGGCCCGGACCCGCCAGGCATCGTCGGCGAGCGCCTCGACGAGCAGGGGCACGATCTCTGCACGGCCGATCCGTCCGAGGGCACGGCAGGCCCGCAGGCGCTCCTCCTCGCCTCCGACCCGCAGGAGCGAAGCGAGCGCGGTGACACCTGCAAGGCTGCGGGTCAGGCCGAGCGCCTCGGCGATCAGGTCGCGGATCGCCAGGAATCCGGGGGTGTAGAACGCGTTCAGCAGCTCGGTCACGGCTGCGGGGTAGGCGAGGTGCTCGACGAGGCGGTCGGGCTCGACCGCGCCGCTGCGGAGGGCGCGGATCAGCGCACGCGCTCCCTCACGCGTCTCGAGCTGCCCGACGGCGCGCGCCGCCGCGAGCCGCACGTCGGGATTGCGATCGTCGAGTAGCGGCTCGAGCTCGCAGGCCGCGTCGACCACGCCGAGCAAGCCGATGAGATGCGCGGCACGGCCGCGCGTGATGCCGTCCTCGCTCGCGAGGAGCGCGCGCAGCACGCCGGGGAGCTCGCTCGCCCGCGCGGTCTCGGCGAGCAGCATCCGCTGGGAGTGGGGGAGCCAGCGAGCCGCGACGACCCGGATGGCCTCGCGCAGGTCATCGCGGGTGCACGCCGTCGAGCAGACGAGCTGGACCGCCGGCCGGTCGGCGCGCGCGAGCGCATCGAGCAGCAGGCCGCGTTGCTCCTCGGCGCGCGCGTCCCGGCGCTCCCGACATGCCTGGAGCAGGGCCACGCACGCGAGCGCCAGCGCGGGGAGCAGCACGCTGGCAGCCACGATCGGCACGAGTGCGGAGGCGGTGAGTTGACCCATGATCGCGGGCTCGCGGCACGAGCCCCATTCGGGGTATCGACGCGCAGGGCGATTCAGCTGAGTGACGGTGTCGCACAGAGGAGTCGAGGAGGCCCGTCCCCGACGAGCAGCTCGTGCTCGATGAGCGCGCCGCCAACGCCCGCGATGGCCACGCCAGGCTCGACGCACAACGCCATCCCGGCGACGAGCTCGACGTACGCGGAGGCGGCGGAGAGCAGCGGGGCCTCGACTGTCTCGATGCCGATCCCGTGTCCGGCGAACGCGCGCGCGTTCGCCGCGAGGCCCGCCTCGGCGTACACCGCCGACGCTGCGGCGAGCACGTCGCGGACCTGTCGACCTGCTCGACAGGCGAGTGCGGCCGCGTTCGCGGCGGCCGCGCACGCGTCGAGCAGCTCGCGGCGCGCTCGCGTCGGCTCGGCGAGTGCGATCGTGCGTGCGACGTCGAACGCGTAGCCGTCGCGCGCCCCGATGACGTCGATCATCACGAGCTCGTCCTCGCCAGGCACGCGGTCGAGTGCGGGAGGCCAGCGGGCCGCCCGCTCGCTCCACTCGCCCGAGTGGACGCGCAGGTATCGGACGTGATCGGCGCCCGCGCGTAGCGCTGCAGCCGTCCCCGCTGCCGCCGCCTCGCGCTCGCTCGCGCCGGCGCGCAGCAGCTCGATCGTCGCTCGGAGCGCCGCGTCGGCGCATGTCGCCGCGCCGGCGAGCAGCGCCTGCTCGCGTGGCGACTTGATCTGCCGCAACCCGTCGACGACCGGGTCGACCGACCGCAGCTCGAGTCCGGAAAGCTGCGAGGCGAGCGCATCCGCCGACGGTGCCGGCAGAAGATCGCAGCCCGCGAGCCCGACGGGCCCACGCGAGAGCCCGCTTGCCACGAGCGAGCTGACGAGGACCTGCCAGACGTCATCGCCGCTGCGGAGCGCGTCGGCCGCGACGAGATCCTCACGTGCTCCCATCGGATCGCACACGAGCGTCGTCGGGCCCTCGACCGGAAGCACGAACGCGGCATGGCCAGCGCCGCGCAGGCCCGGCTGAGGTGCAGCGGCGAGGAACGGCGGCTGGTGCCCCGTGAGCCACGCGCATGGACCCGGACGGTCGTAGAACGCACGGCCGAGGGCGATGACGCCGCTCAGGCCCTCGCGCTCCGCGGCATCGCGTACGCGGGCCTGGCGGTCGAGAAGCTCTGCTCGCTCGTCCATTCGCAAAGCATTGCGGGTGATCGCTAGGCTCGGGTCAGCGTGACCTCGCACACCCTCGCCTACCGCCCGCCGCTCGCGCGCGAGGCGTTGCTCGGCTTCCTCTCGAAGCGCGCGATTCCCGGCGTCGAGGAGATCGCGTCAGGTTCCTACCGGCGCGTGGCCGCGATCGGAGGAGCCATCGGCGTCGTGTCCGCGCAGGTCCCGACGTCGGGAAGCGCGATCGAGGTCGAGATCGACGACTCGCTCGCTGAGGTGACCGAGCAGGTGCTCGCCGGCGTCCGGCGGCTCTTCGACCTCGACGCGGATCCTGCGGTGATCGACGCGGCGCTCTCCGCCGATCCACGGCTGCGCCCGCTCGTCGCGGGGACGCCCGGCCTTCGCGTGCCCGGCGCGTTCGACGGGTTCGAGATCGCCGTCCGCGCGATCATCGGCCAGCAGATCTCGGTCGCTGCCGCGCGTACGATCACGGGCCGGATCGCTGCGCGACTCGGTCAGCCGCTACCCACCGCGGCGGGCGGGCTGCATGTCGCGTTTCCCCGCCCGGATGCGCTCGCGGCGGCGGCGTTCGATGGTCTCGGGATGCCCGCCTCGCGCGGGGCGACCCTGGTGTCGCTCGCACGCGCCATCTGCGACGGCAGGCTCGGGCTCGCGCCCGATGGCGACCACGAGGAAGTCCGCGCGGCGCTGCTCGCGATTCCCGGTATCGGCCCGTGGACCGCCGCCTACGTGGCGATGCGCGCCCTCGGCGACCACGACGCGCTGCCCGCATCGGATCTCGTCCTTCGCCAGGTGCTGAGCAACGGCGCCGGGCCGGTCAGCACGCGCGCTGTCGAGGAGCAGGCCAGCCGCTGGTCGCCCTGGCGCGCATACGCCGTGGCGCATCTGTGGGCGTCCGCGTGACCGTTGCGGCGGCCTACCGTCTCAGGATCAGCGTGATGATCTCGAACGGGCGGTAGTCGAGCTCGATCACCGAGCCATCGAACTGCACGTCGCCGGTCTCGTCCTCGAGCAGGTTCGCCGCGACCACGCTGGTCGCATCCAGGCCGAGGCGGAGATGCGCGTGTCCGCGCGCACCGTGCGCCTCGTACAGTCGCAGGACGATCGCGTCCTCGCGCTCGGCGAGCTTGACCGTGTCGACCACGAGGTTCGGGGTGTCGACGGCGACGACCGTGTCGACCGCGACGGTCGACCACGCGAACGGCGCGTTGAGGTCGAACCCCTCCGCGACGACGCCCCCGTCCTGCCAGCGCCCCTCGTGCGGATAGATCGCGTAACGGAAGCGATGGCTGCCCTGGTCGGCGACCGGGTCCGGCATCTTCGGCGCGCGTAGCAGGCTGATGCGCATCTCGTTCGCGAAGGTGCTGTAGCCGTACTTCGAGTCGGTGAGCAGCGCGACCCCGAAGCCGTGCTCGGACAGGTCGGCCCATCTGTGCCCCGGAACCTCGTAGCGGGCCAGGTCGTAGGACGTCGTGTAGTGCGTCGGGCGCTCGACGGCGCCGAACTGCATCTCGTACGTCGCGTTCGGGCTGTGCACGTTGACCGGGAAGCGCACCTTCAGGATCTTCTCGCTCTCGCGCCAGTCGACCGACCAGCCGCACTCGACGCGTCGCGCATCGGCGTCGAGCCGGATCGTCTGCGTACCCGTCGATGTCTCGCCGAACGTGTGCTCGAAGGCGATCTCGACTCGCAGCGGCTCGACGGTGACGACGCGCGAGGCGTGCGCCGGTGGGCAGTCCTCGCGCGTCTCCATGTGGAACGGGTCCACATCCCAGGCGTCCCAGCTCACCGGCTGGTCCTGGTAGATCTCGACGACGTTCCCGGTCGCGGCGAGCACCTCGCGGCCGGTTCGCTTGTGGACGAGGCTTCGCATTCGCCCGCCCGGATCGACGACGGCCCGCAGGTGTGCGTTCTCGAGCTGCCATCCGGCATCGATCTCCGTCAGCGTGACCGGCTCGTCCGGTTGCACGACGCGACCGGTTCCCAGGGCCGGCGTCGCGACGAGCACGTTGTCTCCGGCGGGTGAGCGAACGACGCCTCGTCGCGGGGCCCCGACCGTGTTGAGGGGGTGCGACGCATGGGATCCGTCCGCGAGCGCGTCGAGCGCAGACTCGCGGAGCGACGTGCCTGCTCGCCAGATCTCGTCGTATTCGCGCGCCGCGTCCTCGTAGACCTCGGTGATCGACGAGCCCGGGATGATGTCGTGGAACTGGTTGCAGCAGAGCAGCTGCCAGAGGCGCGTGATCTCGTCGTGCGGGTACGGCCGGGCTCCACGCCAGTGCGCGAGCGCCGAGAGCAGCTCGACGTCGTGCAGCAGGATCTCGCTCGTCCTGTTGGCGCGCTTGACCGCGGCCTGCGAGGTGTACGTCCCGCGGTGATACTCGAAGTACAGCTCGCCGACGAGGACCGGCCAGTCGGTGGTCTCACGTTCGAGCGTCGAGAAGAACTCCTCGCTGGAACGCTGGGTCGTGCGCGGCACCCCCTGGAGATCGCCGACGCGTCGGAGCACCTCCAGCATCTCCCGGACGGGGCCTCCGCCACCATCGCCGTAGCCGTACAGCAGGAAGCTCGTGTGCGAGCGGTCGTGCTCCTTGTAGTCGCGTGCCGTTCGGCGGATCTCCTCCACGGTGGCGATCCCGTTGTAGGTGTCGGCCGGAGGGAAATGGGTCAGGACGCGGCTCCCGTCGATGCCCTGCCAGAGGAACGAGTGGTACGCCGGCCTGTTGAAGCGGTTCCAGGAGAGCTTCTGGGTGAGGAACCGCTCGATGCCCGCTCCGCGCATGATCTGCGGCAGCTGGCCGTTGTAGCCGAACACGTCCGGGTTCCAGAACTCGCGGCAGCGCCTGCCGAACTCGCGCTCGAAGAACGACTGCCCGAGCAGGAACTGCCGGACGAGCGACTCGCCGGAGGGGATGTTGCAGTCCGGCTCGACCCAGGTACCTCCCACGGGAATGAACTGCCCGCGCGCGACGCGCTGCCTGATCCGCTCGTACAGGTCGGGGTTGCGCTGCTTGATCCAGGCGTACTGCTGCGCCTGGGAGCAGGCGAACCGGTACTCGGGATACGCGTCCATGTACGCGGTCTGCGAGCTGAACGTCCGGACGCACTTCCGGTACGTCTCCGCGATCGGCCAGAGCCAGGCGGTATCGATGTGCGCGTGTCCGATCGCGGCGACCTCGTGGCTGTGGTCGCCGTTCCGTTGGGCATAGAGCGGTGTCAGCTCTGCTCGGGCCTCCGTCCAGCTAGCGCGATCCTCCGGTCGCCAGACGTTGCAGAAGCGGTTCAGCTGGTCGAGCAGCTGCCCCGCGAGCGACGGGTCGAGGCCCCGGGCGTGTTCGGCCTCGAGCTGCCGTAACACCTCGAAGTCGTAGAGGAGATCCCACGCCTCCTCGTCGAACAACGCGATGTCGCAGCGGTCGAGCACGACCGGCTCGATCGAGGCGTAGTGTCGATCGAGTGTCCCGAACTTCCCGTTGCAGGCCACCTCGACCTGGAACCCGAGCTCCTCCCCGGCGCGAGCGTGCTGGCGCAGCGTGGCGTCCGGTCGCTGGCCGGGGGACCCGAAGTTGAGACCCTGCACGCTGCGTCCATCGATCCACAGGGTCGCCTCGCTGTGCGTCACCCAGAGCAGGTCGACCCTTCGGCTATCCCAGGTCGGCGGGACGGTTGCGCGGACGTCGAACCAGAACGTGCTCCAGAGCGGGCCGAGCTGCTCGCCCAGTGCGGCCGGCCGATAGGTGAGCTCGCGCGCCTCGTCCCAGCCGATCCGGTCGACGCGCGGGCTGATGCGGAGCGAGTCCACCGCGCGGACGTCCGGGTAGATCTGGTCCCGCAGGCGCCCTGCGGTCGCCGCGATCCGTGCGCGTGTGTAGTCCGGGTGCCGGAGCATCGACCCGCAGGACGAGCTTAGGGAGCGCTCGTCCCCTCGCGGCCGTACCGGTCGTCGATGCGTACGACGTCGTCGGGGTAGTGCGTCGACGCTTCGAGCACGACGGAGTCCTCGATCGCGTTCGTGCGATGCAGGATTCCGGGCCGCACGTGCACGCTGTCGCCCGGCGCGAGCTCGATCCGGTCGAGCGCGTCGAGCGAGGGGCCGATCTCGAGGAGCACGCGGCCCGAGCGCACCGCCAGCACCTCGTCCTTGTACTCGTGGTACTGCAGGCTCAGAGACTGTCCTGCGCGCACGTGGAGCTCCTTGCCGGAGAAGCTCCCGGGCACGTCCGCGAAGATCATCTCGTGACCCCACGGCTTCGGAACGATGCGGGTCATCTGGACCCAGCGCTTGCGTGGCTCGTCGGTTTCCACGGCATCTACGTGTGTCGCCATCGCTCTGACCATAGCGCGAGATTGCCGAAAAGTGGTGCGCCTACGAAACGAACGGGGCCCCGGATCACCCGGGGCCCCGTCGTCGTCCACTGTGCGAGTGCCTGCTACTTGGTGAGGTCGTGCGCTGCCTCGCGAACCTTGTCGGTCGCCTGGCGCGTCTTGCCCTTCGCCTCGTCGGCGATGCCCTCGCTCTTCTTCGACTTGTCGCCCGTCAGGTCGCCCTGCGCCTGCTTCGTGCGGCCCTTGGCCTCTTCGAACTTGCCCTTGGCCTGGTCTTCGATGCTCATGCTGCCAACCTCCTGGGGAGTGGTCGTCGCGTGTCGTGCAACCCCGATGACACGGGCGAGGCGCACTTCGAAGCCGTTCCGTGGCGCGCCGTCGCCTCCATCGAGGATGAGCGTGAACCCGCTCATCTCGGGGTGTGTCCTGGTGTTCTCGGGGGTGTCATACCGCCGTGCTTCCCCCGCGGCGACCCCCTAAACCTCAGCTACTCAGCTATCGCTGAGATCTTCGATCTCGCCGACCTGCTCGCGCAGCGACTCGAGCGCGCGCCGCAGGAGGCGCGATACGTGCATCTGGGAGATCCCCAGGCGGGAGGCGATCTGGCTCTGCGTGAGCCCATCCTGGAAGCGGAGCGCGATGATGCGTCGCTCGCGCTCGCCCAGCGAGGCGAGCCCCTCGTGCACGAGCATCCGCGCCTCGCTCTCGGCGAAGGCCGGGTCCTGGTAGGGGACGTCGATCTCGCTCTCGCCGTCCTCGGTCAACGGCGCAAGCGTGCGCGCGGCGCGCGCTCCGCCGGCCTGCATCGCGTCGAGGACCTCCTCTTCGCCGACGCCGAGCTCGTTCGCGATGTCGGAGACGGTCGGCGAGGCTCCGAGCTCGGCCGTCAGCCGGTCGACGACGGCGTACACGCGCGCGCGGAGCTCGCGCACCGAACGCGGAACGTGCAGCGCCCAGGCGCGGTCCCGGTAGTGCCGGCGCAGCTCACCGACGATCGTCGCAGTTGCATACGTGGCGAGCTTGACCTCGCGGTTCGGGTCGAAGCGATCGAGCGCCTTCAGAAAGCCGATCCACGCGACCTGGAGCAGGTCGTCGAACGGCTCGCCCCACTCGGAGTGGCGCGCGGCCAGCGCGCGAACGAGACCGCGGTAGCGCTCGACGAGCTGCTCGCGCGCAGCGTGATCGCCGTTGCGCTGCCAGCGCTCGATCAGACGCGCTTCCGTGGCGGCGCTCATGGCGTTCCGGCGCGAAGGCTTCGTGCGCGCTGCCTCGGAGGTGTGTGGTTCGGCATAGGTGAGAGAGGACGAGTCCATGACGGGCGTTGTCACCCGATGCCGTGAGCCTCAAACGTCGTGCAGAACGCCACGAGCTTGCACGCGATCGTCGTCGACCACCCTCCGGCACTCAAGTGTACGGGTGCTCGCATCGCGGCCATGAAGGCGATGCGAGCACCCGGGCGGCGCGAATCAGCTGGCGTTGCTCAACCGGTCGCGCGCCTCTGCGCTGGCCTCTCGCGCTGTGTCGACCGCGTGCGAACTCGCCTCGCGCGCCGTGTCGACCGCGTGGGCACCGGCCTCACGTGCCGCATCGCGCACGCGGGCCGCCACCGCCGGCGCCTCGTCGCGTATCTGGCTCGCGGTCTCGCCGGCGATTCGACCTGCACCCTGCATCGCATCGAGCACCATGCCGACGACTGCGCCGACCAGCGCTCCGAGCGCCATGCCCTTCCAAACGTTCTGCATGCTCGAACTCCTCTCGGGGGGTGTCCACTGGGCTCTCCCCCGTTCCGGCCGGCCCGAAACCGCCGAGCGATCAGGCAGGCGCGAGACCGAGCACCAGGAACTCGCCGCTGCTCTCTGCCGACGTCCCCAGCTCGTCCACCAGACGCGCGAGCGCTCCCGCACCGAGTGGTGCCTCGATCGCGCCGATCAGGCGCTCGGCTCCACCCGGCTCCAGCGGCCCGATGCGGAGCGACAGCCGCTTCGGCTCGAGCTCGGCCTCGATCTGGACGCTCTTGCGGTCGCCGTCCGTCGCAGCGATCAGCGCGTCGCTGACGAGCAGCGCGTCGGAGAGCCGGTCGATCGGCAGCGCGACACGCGCGCCGAGGATGCCCACGACGCGGCCGAGCACGGCGCCGGCGATCGTCGCGTCCGCGAACTGGGCCTCGACGCGGAAGCCGCTCACAGCGCCGACTCCAGCTCGACCGTCACGAACGTCATCGTGACCTCCGTGCCACCGCCCGAGTGCTCGGAGATCTCCGCGCGGCGGGTCAGCGCGGCGATCAGCGGCAGCCCCAGACCGAGTCCGCCGCCCTCGATCCGCGGAGCGATCCCGGTGCCGCGATCTCGCACGATGACGGTCAGCTCGCCCGGGTCGAGCAGCACGGCAACCTCGAGCTCACCGGGCTCGTCGCGGTCGCGGTACGCGTGTGCCACCACGTTCGTACAGGCCTCGCTGACCGCGAGACGCACGTCGCCCGTCGCCCGCGCGCCGAGTCCGAGAGCCTCGCACGCGCCGGTCAGCGCCTGCCGCGCCACGCCGACCGCATCGGGCAGGGCCGGCATGCGGAGCAGGACCGCAGGCGCATCGCCGGCGCTCACTGCGAACCCGCCGCGGCGAGCACCTCGTGCGCCTGAGCTCGGGTCGAGCGGGTCGGCAGCACGTCCGCCAGGCCGGTGACCTCGAAGATCCGGGCCACGGCGTCGGTCGGGGGATCACCGAGCACCACGGCGACGCCCGTGCCCTGGGCACGCGCCTTCTCGGTCGCTCCGAGCAGCGCCCCGAGCACCGACGAGTCGAGGAACGAGGTCTGGGACAGGTCGATCATCACGAAGAGCTTCTTCGCGTGCAGCTCGTCGAGCCGCTCCCGCAGCGTGGGCACCGTGTACACGTCATGCTCGCCGCGCAGAACGACTGCCGCCGTCGTGGCCGACAGGTGCTCGACGTCGATCTGCCCTTCCGTCATGCGCCCCCTCCGTCAGCTCGCATCTGCGAACGCCGTGATCGTAGCCGCAGCCCCCTGCCGCTACCGCAGCCACGGTGCCAGCGCCTCTCGGAGCGCCGCGACGCTCGGGCGCCCATCGATCCGACACATCTCGCGTCCGCCCTCGACGACGAGGATCGTCGGCACCTCGTCGACGGCGTAGCGTGCGGCGATCGCCTCGTCCTCGTCGACATCGACGACCTCACGGTCGAACGCGTCGTGGTTGCGCCGTTCCTGCAGTACCTGGTCGAGCAGCGACTCGACGCGGCGCGCCGGTCCGGAGCGCGGAGACGTGAAGTAGAGGAGCTGTGCGCGTTCGGACACACCTGCTTCTACCCGACGCCGTGTCGGGCAAACCCTGGGCGGCCCCCTCACGCGCTGGCGGCGAGCTCCTCGAGTGAAACGTCGGGATCGATGAGCTGCTTGTCGTCGACGACCGCGTTCTTCGAGATCAGGGTCTGGATCGGCTCGGAGACGTCCCAGACATTGACGTTCATGCCGGCGACGATGTGGTCGCGGCTCAGCCAGAACGCGATGAACTCGCGACCTGCGAGGTCGCCGCGCAGCACGAGCCGGTCCGCGCTGCCGAGGTCGCCTGCGAACTCCATGCCCACGTCGTACTGGTCGGAGAAGAAGTACGGCACCCGCCGCCAGAGATCGTCCGAGCCGAGCATGGCGCGGGCGGCAGCCGGCCCCTGGTCGAGGGCGTTCGCCCAGTGCTCGACGCGAATGCGACGGCCGCCGTACAGCGGGTTCGGGACGCTCGCGATGTCGCCGGCGGCGAAGACGCCCGGAGCGCCCGTCTGCAGCCGCCCGTCGACGAGCACGCCGTTGTCGACGAAGATCCCGGCCTCGCGCGCGAGGTCGATGCGCGGCGCCGCTCCGATGCCGACGACGACCCCGTCGCACTCGACGGTCCGGCCGTCGGCCGTCGCAACCCGCTCGACCCTGCCGGCGCCCTCGATCCGGACGACCTCGGACTCCAGCATGAGATCGACGCCGTTGTCGCGATGCACGTCGCGGTAGAAGCCGCCGAGCTCCATGCCGAGCACCTTCTCGAGCGGCACGTGATTCGGTGCGATCAGCGTGACGTCGGCGCCCAGCTGCCTCGCAGACGCGGCGACCTCGCAGCCGATCCAGCCGGCACCGATGACCACGATGTGCTTCGAGCTGCGGATGCGGCCAGCGATCGCGTCGGAGTCGGGGTGCGTCCGCAGGTGGTGGACGGCGTCGAGCTCGGCGCCGGGGATCGACAGGGTGCGCGGCTCGGAGCCCGTCGCGAGCAGGGTCGCGTCGAACGCGATGCGCTCACCTCCGCTCAGCACCACCTCGCGCGCTCCGATGTCGAGCGACTCCACGGTCGTGGACAGGCGGAGCTCGATCTCCTGATCGCCGTAGAACTTCGGCTCGTGGACGGGGAGCTTCTCCTCCGAGTCGGGCTCGCCGCGGAGGTACTCCTTCGAGAGCGGGGGCCGGTTGTACGGTCGCTCCGGCTCGCTGCCGACGACGACCACGCGGCCGTCGAACCCTTCCTCGCGAAGCGTCGCCGCGGCCGTGGCGCCGGCCAGGCCTCCTCCGATGATCACGAACGTGCGCTTGGAGCTCATGGCCTCTTCAACCCGGTTCGAGGGGAACAAAACACCATTCTCATGGGGCGATCGTCACGAGCGTACCGATCGGCGTGTACGGCCACACCCGTGCCGCTTCCGAGACGGGCAGCTCGACGCACCCGAGACTCTGCGGCGAGCCGTAGGACGTGCGGTCGAATCCGTGGATCGCCTCGCCCGCATGGAAGTAGCTGATCCACTTGATGCCGGCGTCGGAGTAGTGCGTGCCGTCGGGGTTCGTGCCCGACATGGTCTGCGATCGCAGGCGGAGGTACACGGGGAACGTCCCGTCCGGCGTCGGCGCCTGCGGAATGCCCGTGTTGCTCGGCCCGTTGACGAGCACCGTGCCGTCGTGCCACAGCGTCAGCGACTGCGGCTTGGTCTTCCGGACGAGCACGTAGCTGTAGCCCTGCGCGTTGCGCGTGCCGGAGATCGTCGCCGCGATCAGATCGTGCCACACGATCGGCCCGGCGAACCCATCGACCTTGAGCCCGTTCTGGGCCTGGAACGCCATGACCGCCCCCTGTGTCATCGGGGTGATCTCGCCGGGGCGCCACTCGGAGCGCAGCGTCGCCGGGACGTCGCTCCAGATCCAGCCGAAGTGACCGGCCGGCGGATCGATCGCCGCCGCCTGTTGCGCTGCGACCGTGGTCGCGACGGGCGCGCCCGACGGGGCCCACTGCACGGGCAGGTAGCCGAGGTTCGCGAGCAGCTGCTGCAGCCGGAGGGTCGAGCCGGTCGCGCCGCTCCACGTCAGCGTCCTCGTCCCCTTCGGACGTCCAGCGAGCTGCACCGCGCGCGGAAGCCCGACACGGATCTTCGCGTCGATCCCGAAGCCGTCGCCGTGCGGGGCGAACGTGAGCGTGTGCGTGTCGAGCTGACGCCAGCGGCCGGGTGTGCTCGGGCTGAGGGTCGGCAGGCGCTTGCCGAAGATCTCGCTGACCGGTCGCGAGAAGGTGAGGCGCAGCACCGCGCCGGGGCCGAGCCCGGCGGCTCCCGGGCGCGGGGTCGCGACCACCTTGGGCAGACCGCCCGCCGCGAACCAGGTGACGGGCACGTGGTCGGGGAGGGTCTCCCAGGTGCGTGGAGCAGCCGCGACGAGCACCGTCCGCGCGCTCGACGCCGACACCGTTCCGGGGAGCGTGAGCGAGCGCGACGTCGGCGGAAGCTTGTGCACCGCGTGGTGGCTTCCCGAGCGAATGCTGACGCGGTCGACAGGCGCGGCGAACGAGAGCTTGACGGGCGAGCCGGCGGGCACCTCCAGCCAGCGACTGCTGATCCGCGCCTGCGGCGTTCGCACCGCACGCTGCAGCCGGAACGTGCTGCCGAGCACCCAGCTCACCGGAGCCGAGCGCGTGATCGTCGCCGTGATCACGACCTTCTCGCCGACCGGCAGGTCGACCGTCGGCCACACGCGACCGTCGCGGATCGAGACGGGGATCGACGTGCCGCCAGGCCCGGTGGCGTGCACGGACTCGAGGTGAGCTGCAGGCCCCGAGACGACCACTCGAGTGAGAGCGGCGGGATCGGGCTGCATGCGAGCGCTCGGCGCGCCGACACCCGCCTTCAGCGCGACCGTAGACGCCCCGGCCAGAAGTACGACGACTCCGAGCCCCCCTGCGAGCAGTCGACCCCCGGACAGCACCCCGGCAGCATGCCTGATCTGATTTTCACAGCGTACGCTCAGGTACCCCTCTGTACGCTTCCGCCCGCATGGGACCTCGTGTGTACGCGGCCGTCGCAACGCTCGCCGTCCTGGCCGGACTTCTCGTGGTCCCGGCACCCGCCTCGTCCAGTTCGCGCGTCGCGCCTCCGGCCGTCGGCATCAACTACGCGACGCTGCCCGGTCTCCAGACTGGCCCCGTGCCCTGGTCGGCCGATGACGGCGACTCCCTGCGCGCGCGGCTCGACCGGCTCGACCTGCCGGTGCTCGGCGCCGAGCAGCTCGACTACCACATCCACGTGCACCTCGACATCTTCGTCCACGGCGTGCACATCCCGGTCCCGGCCCTCGTGGGCATCAACGTCACGGATGAGTACCTGACCGTCCTGCATACCCACGACACATCGGGCGTCGTGCACATCGAGTCGTCGAGCAACAAGCACTACCAGCTGGGCAAGTTCTTCGGGGTCTGGGGAGTTCGCCTCAACGCGAGCTGCATCGGCCGCTACTGCGCGTCGGGGGGCACCTCCCAGCTCCGCACGTGGGTGAACGGAAAGCCGTACACCGGGAATCCCGCCAGGATCGTGCTGACGCCGCACCTGGAGATCGTGCTCACCGTCGGAGCGAAGGCCGACGTTCCGAGCCCGATCGCGCACCGGTTCGCGTGGCCTCCCGGGCTCTAGATTCGCCGTCGCGATGGCGTTCGTCGATCAGACGATCGTCTCGATCGCGATCCCGTTCATCGACCGCGGTCTGTCGCTCTCGGCGGTCGCGCGTGCGACCGAGCTCGGGCGTCTGACCGACGCCGCGCTCGCCTCCGGCCAGGCATCATCCGGGGTCATGGAACTCGGAGACACGAAATGAGCGCGAACGTTGCGCCCCGCCGTACGCTGACCACCGCGGTCATCCCGCGCCCGACCTGGCTGATCGAGGCGTTCCTGCTGGGCGGAGGCGCCCTGTTCGTCGCCCTGTCGGCACAGGTCTCGTTCCACATCCCGGGAACGCCGGTGCCGATCTCGGGCCAGACGTTCTCGGTGCTGCTGGTCGGCTCGGCCTACGGCGCGACGCGAGGCTTCTCGACGATCGCGCTCTACCTCGCGCTCGGGATCGTCGGCCTCCCGGTGTACGCGAGCGGTACGTCGGGTTGGAGCGTGCTGTCGGGCGCTACCGGCGGCTACCTGGTGGGCATGCTTGTGGCAGCCGCTCTCGTCGGTGCGCTCGCCGAGCGCCGCTGGGACCGGACGCTCTCCTCAGCGGTCGCGTTGATGCTCACCGGCAACGTCGTGATCTACGTCTTCGGGCTCGCGTGGCTGTACCACGAGCTGCCGAACGCGACATTTTCGTCGACGCTCGAGGCCGGCCTCTACCCGTTCATCGTCGGCGATACGGTCAAGCTGTATCTCGCAGGCGCGGCCCTACCGGGCGCCTGGGCTCTCGTTCGCCGCATCCGCGGAGACGAGCAGGGCGAGCGGTAGCGTCGCGAGCGCCTCGCCGAGCGCGATCGATCCGTCCGAGACTTCCAGATGCTCGCCCGTGAGGGCATTCCGGTACCTGTCCGGCGCGTCGTCGGGCAGCCGGAGGGCGGTGTCGTCCCAGACCTGCGGGCCGACCGGCGGCACTCCGACCGCCGCCAGGCCGACGGGCAGCCGCGGCGCGATGACGAGCACCCAGGTCTTCGGGTCGTGGCGGGCGAAGGCGATCACGTGCCTCGCCTGCGCCCCCGAGACGCCGAGCGGCAGGTAGACGCCCTCGGCGAACAGTGCGGGGAGGGCCCGGCGCAGGTGCAGTCCGCGGGCCGTCACGAGCAGCTTGATCCTGCCGTCGCGCCACGCGCCCAGCGCCTCGAGAGCCAGGCCCGCGGAGGGCGGCTCGTCGATGCCGATGCCCTCCAGGAGGCGGGCCCGCAGCGACCAGTCGACGGGCCGGCGGTTGTCGGGGTCGACGAGGCTCAGGTTCCAGAGCTCGCATCCCTGGTAGATGTCGGGCACGCCGGGAACCGCGAGACGCAACAGCGACTGCGTGAGCCCATCCAGCGCCCCGTACCACTCGACCGCCCCGCGCAGGTCGCGCAGGTCGGGTAGCGCGTCGCCGCGGAAGGTCTCTATCGCGATCCTCGCGAAGCGGGTCAGCTCGGCTTCGTACTGCTCGTCCGGATCGGTCCAGCTCGTACGGAGCTTCTCCTCGTGGGCCGCCTTGGCCATGTAGGCGACGATGCGCTCGGCGAACTCCTCCTCATCTCCCGCGTAGAGCGGCCAGGCCCCGAGCAGGTTCTGGTACAGCACCAGCTCGTCGATCCGGCTCGGCGCGAGCCGGCCGGACACCTCGCGCCGCGCCGGGTCGTGGAGCTCGACAAGCTGCGAGACGACGGCGGCGTAGCGTGCCGACAGCGATGCGAGCACGCCGATTCGGGCGCGGGTGTCCTCGCTGTGCTTGGTGTCGTGCGTCGAGAGCGGTGTCAACGCGCCAGGCCAGGCACGCGCTCGTGCGAGTAGCCGGCGGTGGAGGGCCGACACCGTGAGCGGCGCAGCTCCGGGATCGCCTCCCACCTCGTCGCGCGAGACGAGGGCGGGGAAGCGGTAGATCGCCGTGTCCTCGACGCCCTTCGCGGCGACGGGGCCCGAGAGCTGTTGCCAGCGCCGCACAGTGTCGGAAGAGCCCTCGAGCAGGACGCTCCCGACGCGATCGAGCACCGCGTCGGGATCGGACACGCGGGCGCGCTCGATCGCGCGCTCGACACGGGCGCGGTCCCCCTCGCTCAGCGGGTGCCCGTTCCCGCCGTACGTCCGGTAGACGTTGAGCTCGGCGGTGATCGCCGCGATCGCCGCGATATCGCCGTCGGTCGGCTCGTCGAGCGTGCGCGCGACCGCCCTGAGGTCGCCGCGGAAGCTCGCGGCGATGATCTCGCGCTTCGCGGCGCGGGCGATCTCGTGGAACGGCGCCTCGACGCCGGCGACACGCGCCAGCAGCTCCTCGAGCTCGAGCGCGCCGCCGGGATCGACGAGCACCGAGCCGATCGCGCCCAGCACCTCGTAGCCGGTGGTCCCCGCGACGGGCCAGTCGTCGGGCAGCTCCTCGTCGGCCGCGAGGATCTTCTCGACCACGATGTACAGCTCAGGGGCCTCGGCCCGCAGCCGCGCGAGGTAGCCGGCCGGATCCGCGAGGCCGTCGACATGGTCGATGCGGAGCCCCGTCACCGACCCCTCGTCGACGAGCCGGAGGATCGTGCGGTGGGTGGCCGCGAAGACTTCCGGATCCTCCTGACGCAGCGCAACGAGATCGGCGACGTCGAAGAACCGCCGGTAGTTGATCCGTTCGGCGGCGTCGCGCCAGTCGGCGAGCTCGTAGTGCTGGGCGGCCAGCAGCTCGTGCAGCGGCAGGGCCTCGGTACCGGCCGCGACCGGGAACACCCGCTCGTAGTACCGCACGACGGTGCCCCGCGGGTCGGCGCGGTCGAGCGTCAGCTCGCCTGCGTCGAGCACCTCGTCGAGCGGCCCGCCCAGCACGGGCACGAGCAGCCTGCCGCCGGTGTCCGGAGCGTCCCAGTCGATGTCGAACGCGGCCGCATGCGGCGAACCCCGGCCGCGGAGGAGGACATCCCACCACCACGGGTTCTGCTCGTTCGTCGCGAGGTGGTTCGGGACGATGTCGACCAGCAGCCCCATGTCGTGCGCCTGCACGGCCGCGACGAGGGTCCGCCAGCCCGGCTCCCCGCCCCGCTCGTCGTCGATCCGGCCGGGGTCCGTGCCGTCGTAGCCGTGCGGGCTTCCTCGCGTCGCGGCCAGGATCGGCGACGCGTACACGTCACCCGCTCCGAGCGCTGCGAGGTAGGGAACGATCTCGGCCGCGCGCTCGAACCCGAACCCGGCGCGAAGCTGGAGGCGGTAGGTCGAGGTCGGGACCCTCACCGGCCGAGCTCGTCCGGCGATTCCAGGAATCGCAGGGCGATCAGCGAGTGCGATCCGAGCCGCAGCCCCTGGGTGGGGCTGCCGGTCGCGCCGGGGCGGGCGGTGTTCAGGATGATCTCCCAGCGACCCTGGGCCTCGATCTCGGGCAGCGTCACGTAGCGGGTGCGCGGGCCCCCGTTCATCACCACGAGAAGGGTGTCGCCGAACGTGCGCCGCCCGCGCTCGTCCACGTCGTCGGTCGCGCGACCGTGCAGCAGCATGCCGAGCACGTGGGGGTCGGGGCGCTCCCAGTCCTCCGTCGTCATCTCCATCCCGTCGCGGCGCAGCCACATGATGTCCTTGACCCCGTCGCCGGAGACGGGTCGCCCAGTGAAGAAGCTCTGGTGCCGCAGCACCGGGTTCGTCCGGAAGATCGCGATCACGTCGCGCGTGAACTCGAGCAGGTCGCGGTTCGTCTGGCTCAGCTCCCAGTCGACCCAGCTGATCTCGTTGTCCTGGGCGTACGCGTTGTTGTTGCCGTGCTGCGTCCGGCCCATCTCGTCTCCGGCGAGCAGCATGCGCACGCCCTGCGACAGGAACAGGGTCGCGATCAGGTTGCGCTGCGTCTGTGTGCGCATCGAGAGCACCGACTCGAGGTCGGTCGGGCCCTCGACGCCCCAGTTCTTGCTGAAGTTCTCGTTGGTCCCGTCGCGGTTGTGCTCGCCGTTCGCATCGTTGTGCTTGTGCTCGTAGCTCACGAGGTCGGCGAGAGTGAACCCGTCGTGCGCGGTGAAGAAGTTGACGCTCGCATACGTGTCGCGCCCGCTGGACGCGTACAGGTCGCTCGAGCCGGACAGCCTCGATGCGAGCTCCGGCAGCAGGCCGGGCTCGCCGTTCCAGAACCGGCGGACGCAGTTTCGATACCTGTCGTTCCACTCGGCCCAGCCGACCGGGAAGTTGCCGACCTGGTAGCCGCCGGGGCCGACGTCCCAGGGCTCTGCGATCAGCTTGACCTGCGAGAGGACGGGGTCCTGGTGGATGATGTCGAAGAACGTCCCGAGGCGGTTGACCTCGTACAGCTCGCGGGCGAGCACGGGGGCGAGATCGAACCGGAACCCGTCGACGTGCATGTCGAGCACCCAGTAGCGCAGGCTGTCCATGATCAGCTGGATCGTCCTCGGGTGCAGCATGTTCAGGCTGTTGCCCGTGCCGGTGAAGTCCATGTAGTGCCGGCGGTCGTCCGGCATCAGCCGGTAGTACGACGCGTTGTCGACGCCGCGCAGTCCCAGCGTGGGCCCGAGGTGGTTGCCCTCGCCCGTGTGGTTGTAGACGACATCCAGGATCACCTCGATCCCGGCGCGATGCAGGCCCTTGACCATCGACTTGAACTCGCTCACCTGCCAGCCACGGCCGCCGGTCGCATACCGCACCTCGGGCGCGAGGAAGCCGATCGAGTTGTAGCCCCAGTAGTTCGACAGGCCGCGCTCGACGAGGTGGCGGTCGTTGACGAAGTGGTGGACCGGCATCAGCTCGACGGCGGTGACGCCGAGCGATGTGAGGTGGTCGAGCACCGGATCGGAGATCATCGCGAGGTACGTGCCGCGCAGCTCCTCGGGGATTCCGGGGTGCAGGCGCGTGAGGCCGCGAACGTGCGCCTCGTAGATCACGGTCTTGTTCCACGGGATGCGCGGCGGCTGGTCGCCGCCCCACGTGAATGCCGCATCGATGACGACGCTCTTCGGCATCGCGCCGGCACTGTCGCGGTCGTCGCGCACCAGGTCGCCATCGGGATGCCCGACCGTGTAGCCGAAGACCGTGTCGTCCCAGCGGATCTTGCCGCTGATGCCCTTGGCGTACGGGTCGAGCAGCAGCTTGGCCGGGTTGAACCGGTGTCCCTCGTTCGGCGCCCACGGCCCGTACACGCGCCAGCCGTACAGCTGGCTCGGGCGCGCGTCCGGCAGGTAGCAGTGCCAGTTCAGATCGGTGCGCTCGGTCAGGCGGATGCGGTGCGAGGCGGTCGCGTCCTCGTCCTTGTCGAACAGGCAGAGCTCGACCCCGGTCGCGTGCTCGGAGAAGATCGAGAAGTTCACCCCCTCGCCGTCCCAGGTCGCACCCTGGGGGTAGGGGACGCCGGGCCAGACTCGCATCAAACGGGGCTCCTTTCGAGGAGGATGAACGACCACGGTGCGAGGACCAGCCCGTCGCTGCCGATCTGCCCCGCCCCGGGGCCGTCGAAACGCGTGTCAGCCGAGTCGCACAGGGGGAGCCAGCCACCTGCAGGCAGCCGGACCGGCGGGCTGTCGCCGTCGCCGAGGTGGAACGCCGCGAGCACCTCGTCGTCGCCTGCATGCCGCCGGAGCAGGATCGTCTCGGCGTCCTCGATCAGCGTCACGTCCGCGTCGCGACGCGACAGGCGGGTAAGCGGGGCGAGGGTGCGGCGCAGTCGCAGGAGCTCGCGGTAGAGGTCGAGCAGCCTCCGGTGCCGGCCCTGCTCGCGCAGGCTCCAGTCCAGGCGCGAGCGGGCGAAGGTGTCGGGGTCCTGCGCATCGGGCAGGATCCCCGCGCGCGCGATCGCCGCGAACTCGCGCGCCCGACCTGCGCGCACGCCCTCGTTGAGCTCCGCGTCCGCGTGGTCGGTGAAGTACAGGAAGGGCGCCGTCTCGCCGTACTCCTCGCCCATGAACAGCAGGGGGACGTACGGCGCGAGCAGCACGATGCCGGCGACGACCTTGACCGTCTCGAAGCCCACGAGCGCCGACAGCCGCTCGCCGAGCGCCCGGTTGCCGACCTGGTCGTGGTTCTGGGAGTACACGACGAAGTGGCGGCCTTCGAGGCCGTCGGGAGGAGCACCGTGGCGCCGCCCACGGAACTGCGACTCGCGCCCGTCGTAGACGAAGCCCTGGCGGAGCGCCTTCGCGATGTCGCCGAGCGTGCCGAAGTCGACGTAGTAGCCCTCGCGCTCGCCCGTGATCGCGGCGTGCACGGCATGGTGCAGATCGTCGCACCAGGCCGAGTCGAGTCCGAGCCCGCCCGCCGCCGCCGGACGCATCACGCGCTCGTCGTTCAGGTCGCTCTCCGCGATCAGGGTGAGCCGTCGGCGCCGCTGCTCGCCAAGCTTCGCGACGACCTCCGACAGCTCGCGCCAGAACGGCACGGCCGACGTGTCCACGATGCCGTGGATCGCGTCGAGCCGGAGGGCGTCGACGTGGTACTCGTCGAGCCAGTGGACCGCGTTGCCACAGAAGAAGCGGCGCACCTCGTCGCTTCCGGGCCCGTCGACGTTGACCGCCTGGCCCCAGGGCGTGTGGTAGCGGTCGCTCATGTACGGGGCGAACCGCTCGAGGTAGTTGCCCTCGGGCCCGATGTGGTTGTAGACCACGTCGAGGACGACGGCGAGTCCGCGCGCGTGGGAGGCGTCGACGAGTTGCCGCAGGCCGTCTGGACCACCGTAGGTCGACTGCGGCGCCCAGAGGTCGACCCCGTCGTAGCCCCAGTTGCGCGATCCGGGGAACTGCGCGACCGGCAGGATCTCGCAGGCCGTCACGCCGAGCTCGACGAGATCGTCCAGTCGTTCGATCGCCGCGTCGAACGTGCCCTCGGCCGTGAACGTGCCGATGTGCAGCTCGTACAGCACCAGCTCGGGCAGCGGTGGCGCCCGGAACAGCTCGTCGGTCCACGGGAACGCGGTCGCGTCGACGATCGCCGACGGCCCGTGGACGCCGTCGGGCTGCCAGCGCGATGCCGGGTCGGGAAGCTCGTCCCGGCCGTCGAGGCGATAGCGGTAGCGCGTGCCCGGCGTCGCCTCGACGGTCGCGGTGCAGTAGCCGTGCGCTCCGCGCTCCATGGGCACGAACCGCTCGTCGAGGCCGAACAGGTGCAGCTCCACATGCTCGGCGCGAGGCGCCCAGACGCGGAAGTGGTAGAGCCCATCGTCGAGCCTTGTCGCCCCGAGCGCAGCTAGGTCGAGGATGACGGCTCCTCGTGGCGGAACAGGACCACCGAGAGCGGTGGCAGCGTCAGCAGCACGGACGATCGGCGGCCGTGCATCGGAACCGGCAGCGCCTCGACCGCGCCGAGGTTGCCCTGGCCGCTACCCCCGTAGTCGGTGGCGTCGCTGTTCAGGATCTCGCGCCAGCTGCCCTCGCGTGGCACCCCGATCCGGTAGCTCGACCGTGGCACCGGCGTGAAGTTGAACGCGCACAGGATCGTGTCGCCGCTGCGGCTGCGCCGGAGGAAGCTCAGGACGCTGGCCTCGCGGTCGCTCGCATCGACCCACTCGAATCCCGATGCGTCGACATCGAGCTCGTGCAGGGCCGGCTCCTCGCGGTACGTTCGGTTGAGATCGGCCACGAAGCGCTCGACCTGCGCGTGCGGCGCCGCGTCGAGCAGGTGCCAGTCGAGGCTCTTCTCGTGGTTCCACTCGTCGTGCTGCGCGAACTCGTCGCCCATGAACATCAGCTTCTTGCCGGCGCAGGCGTACATGTAGCCGTACAGCAGGCGGAGGTTGGCGAACCGCTGCCAGTCGTCGCCGGGCATGCGGGCGATGAGCGAACCCTTGCCGTGCACGACCTCGTCGTGCGAGAGCGGCAGCATGAAGTTCTCGGTGAACGCGTACAGCGCGCGGAACGTCAGCTCGCCCTGGTGGTGGCTGCGGTGGATCGGATCGTTCGCGAAGTACTCGAGCGTGTCGTGCATCCAGCCCATGTCCCACTTGAGGCCGAAACCGAGACCGCCCATCTCGATCGGGCGCGACACCATCGGCCACGCCGTCGACTCCTCGGCGATCATCTGGACGTCCGGATGGGTGGCGTACACGTGCCGGTTCAGCCGGCGCATGAACTCGATCGCGTCGTGGTTCTCGCGACCGCCGTGCGCGTTGGGGATCCACTCGTCCGCGCGCCGCGAGTAGTCGAGGTACAGCATCGACGCGACCGCGTCGACCCGGATCCCGTCGGCGTGGTAGGCGTCGAGCCAGTGCGACGCGCTCGAGGTCAGGAAGCTGCGCACCTCGTTGCGTCCGTAGTTGAAGATCGCGCTGCGCCAGTCGGGATGGAATCCCTGGCGCGGATCGGCGTGCTCGTACAGGTGCGTCCCGTCGAAGTAGGCGAGGCCGTGCTCGTCGTTGGGGAAGTGCGACGGCACCCAGTCGAGGATCACGCCGATGCCCGCCTGGTGCAGCTGGTCGACGAGGGCCATGAAGTCCTCGGGGTCGCCGTAGCGGCGGGTGGGGGCGAAGTAGCCGGTCGTCTGGTAGCCCCACGAGCCGTAGAACGGGTGCTCCATGACCGGCAGCAGCTCGACGTGCGTGAAGCCGAGCCGCGTGACGTGCTCGACGAGCGCGGGAGCGAGATCGCGGTATCCGAGCAGCCCCTGGGGATCGTCGGGCGAGCGCCGCCACGACCCGAGGTGAACCTCGTACACCGAGAGCGGCGCGTCGAGGGCGTTCCTGGCGTGGCGTCCGGCCATCCAGTCGTCGTCGCCCCAGGCGTAGTCGAGCTTCCACACCACCGAGGCAGTCTTGGGAGGCACCTCGGAGCACAGCGCGAGCGGGTCGGCCTTGTCGACGCGGTAGCCGCCGTTGTGCGAGGCGACGTGGTACTTGTAGAGCGTGCCGTGGCCGATGCCGGGCACGAAGCCCTCCCAGATCCCGGAGTCGGCGACGGGCGCAAGCGGGTGGCTCGTGCGATCCCATCCGTTGAAGTCGCCGATCACCGACACCGTCTCGGCGTTGGGAGCCCACACGGCGAACGTGGTGCCGGCGACGCCGGCGACCGTTCGCGGGTGCGACCCGAGCACCGAGGCGAGGCTCCCGTGCGTGCCCTCGTTGAAGTAGTGGATGTCGTCCGGGGTGATGAGGCTCGTCATGCGGGGGCTCCCTGCCGGCGCAGGTCGTGGATGTGCCGGAGCTCGTCGCGCACCTCGGGCAGCTCGAACATCTCCTCGAGGCCGTAGCGTGCGCGGCGGCACCAGTTGCGCGACCCCTCGCCCGACGTGCCCGGCACGTTCTGGGGCTCGAGCTCGCCCCAGAGATCCTCCAGGTTCACCAGCAGGGTCTCGGCGTCGCCGAGCGCGAGCTCCTCGAGACAGCCGAGCAGCACCGAGGCTGCGTCGGGCTCGCCGACGTCGGGCACACGGCCGCGGGCGCGCAGGTACGCGGCGACGGCGGCGCGGAGCGGGGGATCGCTGTCGCGCCAGAACGCCGCGAAGGTCGGGGTGTCGTGGGTGTTCACCGATGCGAGGCTCGCGGCAGGCGCAGGCTCGATGGCGGCGTGCTCGTTGCGGACGAGCGTGAACTGCAGGACGTGGCTCCGGCGCACCCCGCGCGCGTGCATCGTCTCGCGCACGCCGTCGGGGACGGTCCCGAGGTCCTCTCCCACGACCATCGTCCCGTGGCGCTGCGCCTCGAGGCAGACGATCGCGTAGAGCTCGTCGGCGGGATACGTCACGTACACGCCGTCCGACGCCGGAAAGCCGCGCGGAACCCAGAAGAGCCGGTGCAGGCCCATCACGTGGTCGATCCGCAGGGCTCGCGCGCGGCTGAGCATGCGGCGCAGGCATGCGATCGGGTAGCGGTGGCGGTCCCGGCGGATGCCCTCGGGGTGGAGCGGCGGAAAGCCCCACTCCTGGCCCTCGGAGAAGAACAGGTCGGGCGGTGCGCCGCCGGAGGCGGCGAGCGCGAACGACTCGCGCTCGCGCCAGGTGTCGTAGCCGTCGGCGTGCACGCCGAGCGGCTGGTCCAGGTACAGCCCGGCACCCCCTCGACGGGCGAGCGCCGCGAGCTGCTCGTCGACGAGCCACTGGGCGTAGACGTGGTAGCGGAAGGCCGGGTCGTCGTCGGCGATCGCAAGAGTTCCGGCGCGCTCGCGCTCCGGCCAGGTAGGCCAGTGCGAGCCGTGTGCCTCGTCGTTCGCGCGGAAGCGGGCGTAGTCGGCCAGCTCCGGATGCGCACGGACGTACGCCTCGAGCGCGTCGCGCCGTGTGCAGGGCTCGGCGTACAGGGCGCGGGCGAGCGCCTCCAGCACCGGCCGCCGCAGGTCCTGTGCAGCGGGGTAGTCGACGTACGCCCCCTCGGCGAGCGCGCGGCCCTGGCGCCGGAAGGCCCGCGAGGCGAGCAGCTTCCGAGCCGCGGCCGAGCGCTCGAGCTCCGGGCTCGCGGAGAGGTCGGCGTAGAGCTCGTTCCAGAACAGCCGGCTCGCCGGCGCGTACGGACTCGTCTCGTCTGCGAACGACGCGAGCAGCGGCGTGCTACCGACCAGATCCCCTCCGAGCCGGTCGACATCGCCCAGCAGCGCCTCGACGTCTCCGAGGTCTGCGATCCCCATCGTCCGCTGGGAGCGCACTGCGTACAGCGGCAGGAACACCCCCCATCCGTGGTCACGGACCGGCGACGGGGCAAGCCGGGGCGCGGCTATCACGAGGACGTCCGCGGTGACGCCGCCCGTCTCGAGGCGCAGCTCGTGGTAGCCGGCGGGCAAGAGCTCCGGAAACGTCAACCGCAGCTCGCGTCGCTCCTCGCCGTCGACGGTCGCGACCGAGACGACCGGCAGCGAGCCGAGCTCGAACTCGTGCACCTGGTGGCCGCCGCTCTCGATCGCGATCGACGCCCGTGCCGGGCCGACAGCCCAAGCGGGCACGCGCAGTGAGAGCTCGAGCGCGTTGCCGACCACGACCGGGACGACCGGCTCGGCGAGCGGGCTCCAGATCTCGCGCTGGCGCACCCGCACCGCGTCGGCGAGGTCGTCCGGCGTGTCGACCTGGGCCCCGAGCGCGCCGAGCACGGCAAGCAGCGCCGGGTCGCTCGGCCGGTGGTGCTGGCCGCTTGCGTCCCAGTAGTCGGTCTGCAGGCGGTAGAGACCGGTCAGCTCTGCGAGTGCGATCTGCTCCTGGGCCTGCGCCATCAGGGCGATCCCTCGAGCAGCTGGAGGATGCCGCGCGCGGGGATCTGTATCCAGTCGGGACGGTTGTTCGCCTCGTAGCGCAGCTCGTAGGCGGCCTTCTCCAGCATGTGGGCCTGCAGCAGCACGTCGACGTCGTGGTCGGTTCCGGGCAGGAACCCGGCCGCGCGCGCGCTCTCGAGGTACGCGCGCAGGTAGGACGCTGCCGACCACGCGTACCAGAAGCGCGCCCAGCGCTCGGCGGCCGGCGCCTGCTCGATCTCGGCCGGATGTCCGTCCCGTCGCCCGCCGCCGATCGACGTGCGCGCCGAACCGGACGGCACGCCGAGCTCGGCGAACAGGCCGGAGTAGGCGGCGTAGTGGAACGAGCGCAGCATCCCGGCGACGTCGCGCAGCGGCGAGCGCTTGATCCGGCGCTCGCTGACGCTCCGCGCCGGCTCGCCCTCGAAGTCGATGATCACGAAGTCCTTGCCCGTCCACAGCACCTGGCCGAGGTGGAAGTCGCCGTGCACGCGCATGCGCACGTCGACCAGCGTCGGGTCGAGCAGCGGCTTGAAGCGCTCGAGGACCTCGGCCTCGCGCTCCAGCAGCGCCGCGCCTCCGGCCAGCTCCCCCGATCGCTTGCGAATCGTCTGGAACACCTGGCGGGCGAGGGTGCGCATTGACTGGTAGAGCGCTCGGCGGGCCATCAACGTCAGCGGCTCGGGCGCGAACGCCGGGTCGTCGATCGAGTGGAGCGCGGCGTGCAGCTCGGCGGTGCGCTGGCCGAGCGCGCGCGCCGACTCGAGATAGCCGGCGATCGTGTCGTGGGCGAGCGCGGGCGGCTCCGACCGCGACAGCTCGAGGAGCGAGCCCGTCGGCAGCGGCGGCTCGCCCCCGAGCGCGAGGGCGTCCTCGAAGAAGCGGTCGATCGAGTCGAGCGTGAACCGCCACGCATCGCCCTCGTTCGGGACGTACCCCTGCAGCATGGCGATCGTCGACGGCCCCCCGCGCGTCGGGCGGTACTCGAGCGCGCCGCGCAGCGGCGTGACGTTCGGCAGCGCCGTGCGCTCGGTCAGGGCCCGGCTGATCTCCACGTCGGGGTTCTCACCCTCCTCGACCCGGCGAAACAGCTTGAGGATCAGGCGGTCGCCGAACACGAGCGACGTGTTGCTCTGCTCGGCCTGCAGCACCGTCGACTCGAGGGTCTCGCCGCGCAGGCTCCGCATCCCGGGCCCGCGCCACGCGACGACCGCGCCCGCGGTGCCAGGCAGGCGCTTCCGCCCCGGGATCAGATCGAGCAGCGCCCGCGCGAACGGCGGCTCGTGCAGCGCCTCGTGCAGCACGAGCTCGCCATCGGCGCAGTGCAGCAGGGCGAGCGACGAGCCGGGAAGCGTGTGCTCGGTGTATCCCTCGAGCGCCGACGCCGTGAGCGGCACCAGGTAGGTCTCGCTGTCCCCCTCCGTGAACTCGGCACGGACGAGGACGAGGTAGCCGGCCGGTGGGGCCGCGCCCGTCGCGGACGGGTCGGGAACGCGGATCACGTCCGCGATCGCCGCCGAGCGCATGCGTCGCGCCTTCGCGCCGAACCAGCGCCGGCCGAGCAGCCACGCGGGTAGGTGCGTCTCGAGCGCAGCCTTCCCGCGCGCGCTCTCGACGATCTGCGGCCAGTGCCCCTTGAGCTCGATCTGCGGCAGCGGCGAGCCCTCCCCACCCGTCTCGTCCTGCTGCTCCAGCGAGAACCAGTAGAAGTCGTGTGGGCCGAGCGTGAGCAGGTACGGTAGCTCGCCGATGCGCGGGAACTCCACGCCACCCAGCATCGCGACCGGCGTCATCCCCTGGAACTGGGACAGGTCGAGCTCGACGTACTGGGCGTAGCGCGACAGGTTCGCGACCACGAGGATGCGCTCGTCGCCGAGGATCCGCAGGAACGTCAGCACCTTGCGGTTCTCGGGCAGCAGGAACTCGATCGTGCCGCGCCCGAACGCGTCGTAGCGCTTGCGCAGCGCGATCAGCCGGCGCATCCACCAGAGGAGCGACTGGGGGTTCGCCTGCTGCGCCTCCACGTTGACCGCCGAGGCGTGGTACTCGGGATCGATCACGACCGGCAGGTAGAGCTTCTGCGGGTTGGCGGACGAGAAGCCCGCGTTCCTGTCCGGGCTCCACTGCATCGGAGTGCGCACGCCATCGCGGTCGCCGAGGTAGATGTTGTCCCCCATGCCGAGCTCGTCGCCGTAGTAGATGACGGGAGTTCCCGGCAGCGACAGCAACAGGCCGTTCATCATCTCGATCAGCCGCCGGTCGTTGCCGAGCAACGGCGCGAGGCGATGGCGGATGCCGAGGTTGATGCGCGCCTGCGGGTCCTCGGCGTAGACCTTGTACATGTAGTCGCGTTCCTCGTCCGTCACCATCTCGAGCGTCAGCTCGTCGTGGTTGCGCAGGAAGATCGCCCACTGCGAGCTCTCGGGGATCGACGGCGTCTCGGTGAGGATGTCGATGATCGGGAAGCGGTCCTCCTGCCGGATGGCCATGAACATCCGCGGCATCACCGGGAAGTGGTAGGCCATCTGGCACTCGTCGCCATCGCCGAAGTAGTCGACGGCCTCCTCGGGCCACTGGTTCGCCTCGGCGAGCAGCATGCGGTCATCGAACCGCTCGTCGATGTGGCGGCGCAGGTCGCGCAGCGCGCCGTGCGTCTCGGGCAGGTTCTCGCACGTCGTGCCCTCGCGCTCGAAAAGGTAGGGGACGGCGTCGAGGCGCAGCCCGTCGACGCCCATCTCGAGCCAGTAGTCGACGATCCGGAAGAGCGCCTTCTTGACCTCGGGATTGTCGAAGTTGAGGTCGGGCTGGTGGGCATAGAAGCGGTGCCAGAAGTAGGCGCCGGCGACGGCGTCCCACGTCCAGTTCGACGTCTCGTAGTCCTTGAAGATGATCCGCGCGTCGGTGTAGCGGTCGGGCGTGTCGTTCCACACGTAGAAGTCGCGGGCGTTCGAGCCGGGCTTCGCGCGGCGGGCGCGCTGGAACCACGGGTGCTGGTCCGACGTGTGGTTCAGCACCAGCTCGGTGATCACGCGCAGCCCGCGTGCGTGCGCGGCGCGCATGAACGCGCGGAAGTCGCGCAGCGTCCCGTAGGCCGGATGGATCGAGCGGTAGTCGGCGGTGTCGTAGCCGTCGTCGCGCAGCGGCGACGGGTAGAAGGGCAACAGCCAGATCGCCGTCACGCCGAGGTCGTGGATGTAGTCGAGTCGCGAGATCAGCCCGCGGAAGTCGCCGATGCCGTCGCCGTTCGAGTCCTGGAACGCGCGGACGTGCACCTCGTAGATCAGGGCGTCCTTGTACCAGTCGGGCTGCCGTCCGCTGGCGTCGACGGGAGCGCCCGGAGGGCTGACGGTGCTGGGGATCCGGGGCGTCACTGGTAGTAGTCGAAATCGTGCTCGGTGCGCACCTGGCGCCGCACGCGGAGGATGTGCGCCGGCACCACGTACGGGTCGAGCTCGACGAAGTTGTGCGGACCGTGCCACACCCAACGCCCGCCTCCGAGCAGGTCGTGCACCTGGAACGGCCGGTCGGGCTCGATACCGAGCTCCGAGAGGGGGAGATCGAGCCACCCGGACTGCGTGTTGCGATCGTCGAGCGAGACGACGCAGATGACGACGTTGTCGCCGGTCTCGTCGGTCTTGCTGTACGCGAGCAGCTGCGAGTTGCCGACGTCGTGGAAGCGGATGCCCACGGTGCGCTGCAACGCCGGATTGTCACGGCGTGCGGCATTGACGATCGCGATCAGGCTGCGCAGGCTGTTCGAGTCGTCGAGGTCCCAGTGACGCAGCTGGTACTTCTCGGAGTCGAGGTACTCCTCGCTTCCCGGGTGCAGGGCGCGGTGCTCGCCGAGCTCGAACGCCGGGCCATAGATGCCGTAGTTCGACGACAACGTCGCCGCAAGCACCAGGCGCGAGACGAACGTCGCGCGACTGCCGGTCTGCAGGTGCTCGGTCAGGATGTCGGGCGTGTTCGGCCAGAAGTTCGGCCGGAAGAACTCGCACACCGGCGGTGACGTCAGTTCGCTCACGTACTCCCGTAGCTCGTGCGCGGTGTTGCGCCAGCTGAAGTACGTGTACGACTGGGTGAACCCGAGCTTGGCGAGCCGGTACATGACCTTCGGGCGCGTGAAGGCCTCGGCCAGGAAGATCATGTCGGGGTACTCGGCCCTGACCTCCCCGATCAGCCACTCCCAGAACGCGAACGGCTTCGTGTGCGGGTTGTCGACCCGGAAGATGCGTACGCCGTGGCCGGCCCAGAAGCGCACGACATCGAGCAGCGCGGCCCACAGCGCCGGCCATGCCTCCGACTCGAACTCCAGCGGGTAGATGTCCTGGTAGCGCTTCGGCGGGTTCTCCGCGTACTGGATCGTCCCGTCGGGGCGGTGGCGGAACCACTCCGGATGCTCGCTCACCCAGGGATGGTCGGGAGCGCACTGGAAGGCGAGGTCGAGGGCGATCTCGAGCCCGTGCGCCGCCGCCCGTGCGACCAGCCGGTCGAAGTCCGCGAGCGTGCCGAGCTCGGGATGGATCGCGGTGTGGCCTCCCTCCGGGCCTCCGATCGCCCACGGGCTGCCGACGTCGCCCGCCTGGCTGGCGGGGGCGTTGTTCGGCCCCTTGCGGAAGGCGTGGCCGATCGGATGGATCGGCGGGAGGTACAGGACGTCGAACCCCATCGAGGCGACGTAGGGGAGGCGCGCCTCGACGTCGGCGAAGGTGCCGTGGCGGCCTTCCTCGTCGCTGGACGAGCGAGGGAACAGCTCGTACCACGCCGAGTGGCGCGCCCGCTCGCGATCGACTGCCACCGCGAGCGGAGCCGGTAGCTCGACTGCGAACTCGCGCTCGGCGGCGCGGCGCATGAGGGCGGTCAACGGCGCTCCGAGCGCCTCCTGGTCAAGCGTCTCGAGCGCAGCCTCGAGCGCGGCGCGATCCGCGCCGTCGGCCCGCGCCGCGGCGGCCTGCACGAGGCGCCGGCCGATCTCGAGGTCGATCGTGACGTCCTGGCCCGCGTCGAGGCGCTTGGCCAGATCGCGGCTCCACGATCCGAAGCGGTCGATCCACGCGTGCACCGTGTACACGTGGCGACCGAGGCGGGTGACCCGGAACTCGCCCGCGAACACGTCGTTGCCGAGCGCTGTCATCGGCTGCTCGTGCCAGGTCGCCTCCTCCTCGTGCCGGTGGAGGACAGCGCAGGCGACGACATCGTGTCCGTCGGCGAACGCGTCTGCATGGACGTGGACGAGCTCGCCGACCGTGCGCTTGATCGGGAAGCGGCCGCCGTCCACCACCGGCGTGACCGCCTCGATGACCACCCGGTCACGGCCGGCGGAGACCGGCGGCGCGACGGGCGGCGCCGCGGTCGTGGGGGCACGGCGGCCGGTACGTGGCGAAGATGGCACGGGAGGCATTCTGCCCGCGTGTCGAAACGCACGCAGAGGTGCAGGAAATACGATGCCCGAGGGTGACGCTCTTCTCGCTCCTCAAGTGGATGTCGTTCTTCAGCTCGTTTGCGTTCGCCCTCCTGCTGTTCTTCTGGCTGGCGCCCGGATTCAAGCCCGAGACCGCCGTGCTCGGCTGGGTGCACGGCTGCACGTGGATCTGCCTCGCCGTGCTGTCGGCGTACGCGCAGCGACGCGGGGTGATCCCGTTCTGGCTCGCGTTCCTCGTGGTCGTGATCGGTGGCATCGGTCCCTTCGCAGGCACGATCGGCTTCATCTACGAGTCGCGGCGGCGGCGCCGTCTCGTCACCGCGTGATCGGCAGGCTCGGCGCAGCGCTGCTCTGCGCCTGCGCGCTGGCCGGTTGCCTCGCGACGCCGGCCGGCGCGCGGCAGGCGGCCCCGGCCGTCGTGCTCGACGCGTCGATCGGCGAGTACGAGGACGCCGCCGTCAGCGTGCGCGCGCCGACGACCGGCCAGCTCGAGGCCGCCCTCGATCCGTCGTCCGCGGCGGTGCTGCTCGACGGGCTGTCAGTGCTCCGGGTCGAGACGACGCGCGTCGCCGGGCGCACGATCGCGGATCCTCTGCCCCCGCTCGCCGAGGTCGCGACGGTGGAGGGCGGGGAGGTGGCCCGCCTCCTCCTGCGCGTGCGCATCCCCGATGGCACGGCCCCCGGTGTCTACAGCGGCCTCGTCCGGCTGTCGCTCGGCGGCGCGGCGCTCCGCTCGGTGCCGATCACGCTCCGCGTCTGGGATGTCCGGCAGCCGGCGCTCGACGACCCGAACGGCTTTCGCACGTTGTTCCTGGTGAACCCGCAGACCTACGAGCATGCCGTGACGAGGCGCACCGGCGTGAACCCGAACACGCACGGAGAGGCGATCATCGGACGGCTCTACGCGCTGCTCTCGCAGTACCGGATCTCGCCCGGCAGCTGGGGCTATGGCACGCCCTTCCCAGGGGGCTACGAGAACCGTCGCGGGTGGTGGCGCAAGTCGGGTTCGCTGATGGCCGCCGAGGGCGGCAACCCGTTCTCGACCATGCGGGTGCCGCTCGACACGCAGCACGTCGGGGCCTCCGTGCGCACCGGCACCCGGGCCACCGACCCCGCGTCCTGGGTCGGCTTCCTGCGTCGCATCGTCGTGCCGTTCTGGCAGGCGCACGGCTGGCTCGACCGTGCGGTCGTGTGGGGCTGGGACGAGCCGGGAAGCGTCGCGGCCCGCCGCTTCGTAGGCCCGCAGGCGTGCGCTGCGCACCGGGTCGGTGCGGGGTTGCTCTACCTCGTCACGGCGTCGCCCCTCGACAAGGGCCCGGGGGAGGACAGGCTGCTGTTCGACGGGCGCGGGTGCGACGACGTCGACATCTGGGCGGTGCTGTCGCGGCGCTGGTACGGCACCTGGTCGACCGGGCTCGAGGTACGCGCCCATGCGGACGTCGAGCACAGCCTGGAGCGGCTCGTGGCGCGAGCGCGTGCCCGTGGAGCCGAGATCTGGTCGTACACCTACGAGTCGGGTCTCCGCTCGCCCGGGTACTCGGCGACCGAGCCGCCGACCGATGCCCGCCTGTTCCTGATCTGGAACGTGCTCGCCGGCGCCGGCGGCACCCTCTACGCCGAC
Organism: uncultured Actinomycetes bacterium; assembly: GCA_963717155.1. Lineage (GTDB taxonomy): Bacteria > Actinomycetota > Thermoleophilia > Gaiellales > JALYLC01. Next base: position 2,443,306 of record OY970326.1, on the reverse strand, counting down.
GGCCTGACGAGCTACGGACGGGACGACCCGTACTCACACCTCAGCGACCGCGGGCAGCACGTGCTGATCTATCCGGCACGACGGCGGGACGACGACCCGGTGTCGTCGTTGCGCCTGGAGGCGCTGCGCGACGGCATCGAGGACGCGAACCTCGCGCGTGCCTACGTCAGGCGCCACGGGCGTCGCGCACTGGCCCGCCTCGTCGGTCGCCGCGGGCTCCTCTCGATCCGCGACGGAAAGGTTCAGCTCGCCTGCACCAACGGGTGCGACCTGCGCGGCCCGACCAGGTTCGCCTGGCCGCGCTACCGGACCGGCGGAGGGACGGCGCAGGCGCTCTCGCGCCTCCATCGAGATCTCCTCGCGGGCCTGGCGTCGCCGCCGGCCTGAGCCCCTAATCCCGTGCCGACTGGTACGGCGCGACGAGCTCGAACTCCATCGAGATCTCCGTGCACCCGCCATCGGGAAGGGTGTCGATCTGCAGCGATGATGTCGCCGCGGCGATCAGCGGAAGGCCGAGTCCCAGGCCGGGGCTGTCGAGCCGCGGCCGCATCCCGCATCCGAAATCGCGGACGATCACGACGAGTGCGGCGACGCTCCGCCGGGCCTCGAGCTCGATGCGCCCCCGCGCGGGCTCCTCGAAATCGCGATAGGCGTGGACGAGCGCGTTCGTCACGGCCTCGCTGACCGAGAGCAGGATCCGATCGGTCAGCCCGCGCTCGGCACCGTGCTCGGCGCAGTACGCGGCGACCGCGCGGCGTGCCTCGCCGACGCTGGCCGCGGTCGCGGCCAGCTCGAGCGAGAGGGCCGCGTCGGCGTCCTGGACTCGTTGCGTTGCGAGGTTCGTCACGCCTGCCACGATAGCCGCCCTAGGTCGGGTTTGAGAATCCCTCGACGGGGTACAAACGGGTCCCTCCTCTCCCCGATGGCGAGCACGCGCCTCCGGCCGTGTCGCCCTCACGGCCGGGTCGTCGCGAGTCCCTTTGCGGCGGCCCGCTGTGCTTTTCAGGGGAGATGTTTGGACGTCCCCCGTTCGTGGAAGCTCCGATGCGTTGTGTCCTCCGACCAGCTGGACTTCGAGGTGTTCACCTACGTGGTCGTGCTCCGCGCGCGGGATGGCCGCGCCACGGTGCCCGTGACCCTGTGTGCCCGGCCGGAGGACGCCGAGCATGCCGCACGCGTGATCGCCTTCCTCGAGCTGGCGGCGCTGGGTCCCTACTCGAGCGGCGCCGACCCGCTCGGGTAGGTACTTGCCGGATCCGCCGCCGCGCGCGAAACTCGTCCGGTGACGCAGAAGACGATCGTGTTCTTCCCGGAGGGCGCCTACGGCCCCACGAACAACTGCGTGGGAATCGGCGACGTGCTGCGCCGCCGCGGGCACCGCGTCGTGTTCGTCATCGAGGAGTCGTTCAAGGGCACGCTCGAGGCCAAGGGCTTCGAGGAGCGCCTGCTACGCCTGCAACCTCCGACGGACGCCGAGGAGGATCCCGGCCAGTTCTGGAAGGACTTCATCGCCGAGACCGCGCCCGTGTTCCGGCGGCCGACGATCGAGCAGCTCGAAGGGTTCATCGCCCCGACGTTCGCCGCGCTGATCGAGGGTGCACGGTATGCCGACGACCGCCTGCGCGAGATCTTCGGCGAGCTCGAGCCCGATGTGATCGTCGAGGACAACGTCTGCTCCTTCGCCGCGATCCCGGCGAGCGGCATTCCGTGGGTGCGCATCGCCTCGTGCAACCCGCTCGAGATGAAGGACCCGGGGCTTCCCCCGACGTTCTCCGGCTACGCCACCGACGACCCGTCCGGTTGGGACGGGTTCGCCGCCGAGTACCGGCGCGCGCTCGGCCCCGTGCACGCGGAGTTCGACGCGTACTGTCGTGAGCGCGGCGCGCCCGGACTGCCCGGCACCGAGCTGATCCACGAATCGCCGTTCCTGAACCTCTATCTGTACCCCGACGAGCTCGACTACGCGCGCACCGAGCCGCTCGCCTCGACGTGGCACAACCTCCAGACGAGCGTGCGCACGACCGACGCACCGTGGCAACCGCCGCCGGACCTCGCGGACGGCGACGGTGCCCTCGTCTACCTGAGTCTCGGCTCGCTCGGCTCGGGTGACGTGGCGCTGATGCAGCGGCTGATCGACGTGCTCGGTGCAACGCCGCACCGCGTGATCGTGTCGCTCGGCCCGCGCCACGACGAGCTTCGCCTCTCGGGCACGATGGCGGGAGCCGAGTTCCTGCCCCAGGCGTCGCTGCTCCCGCAGGTCGACCTGGTCGTGACGCACGGCGGCAACAACACGACGACGGAGTGCCTGCACCACGGCCTCCCGATGATCGTGCTGCCGATCTTCTGGGACCAGTACGACAACGCCCAGCGCGTGCACGAGACGGGCTTCGGCGTGCGCCTCGACACGTACGGCTTCGCGGACGACGAGCTCACGGGCACCATCGACCGGTTGCTCGCCGATCGTGCGCTCGAGGCGCGCGCGGCAGGCGTGGCGAAGCGGCTGCAGGCTGCCGCGGGAACCGCGCGCGCCGCGTCGCTGATCGAGCGCGTGGCGGTGAGCGGTGCCCCCGTCGCGCGAGCTGTCTGAGTCGGTCGCCCGCCTCGACGGGCATGCGCTCGCCGGGTTTCGCTGGTACGCCGGGAAGGGCGCGGAGGTCGCCGACGTCCGCCTGCTCGCCTCCTTGCAGCCCGACCCGGCCGGCGCGTCGCTCGCGATCGTGCAGGTCACCGACGCCGGCGGCAGCCGCGAGATCTACACGCTGCCCGCGCGCGTGGGGGCTCGCGGCGAGCTCGAGGAGCCGCCCGCCGAGGATCCGCTGTGGAGGACGCTGGCCGCCCTCGTGTTGCGCGGCGGCACGCTCGCGGGCATGGGCTGCCGGGTCGACGCCGTTGCCGGTCCCGCGCCCGTCTCGGCGGATCCCGGTGGCTCGCTCAGACACCTCGGAGCCGACCAGTCGAACACGACGCTCGTGCTCGACGAGCGTGTCGCGCTCAAGTGCTACCGGCGGCTCGCATGGGGCGTCCACCCCGAGATCGAGCTGACCCGCAGGCTCACCCGGGACGGAGTGCCGAGCGTCCCCGCCGTGCATGGCGCCGCGACGCTGTGGGTGGACGATCTCGGTGATGCTGGATTCCTGCTGGCGCAGGACTACATCGCGCGCGCGGTCGATGGCTGGGCGCTCGCCGAGGGCGAGTTGGAGCGTCTGCTCGAGCGCGGGAACGTGGACGAGGCCGCGCTGGCGCCGGCCGCGTGGGCGCCGGGCGCCGGCGATGCCGTCGCGGCCCTGCACGCGGCCCTGGCGGCCGCCGGGACGCTCGCGAGCCCGCTTGAGACCACGCGCTGGCGGCTCGCCGCCGAGCGCCTGATCGAGCAGGCGCTGGCCGTGCTGCCGCCCGAGCCGGCGGGCGCGCTGCGCGAGGCCGAGCCGGAGCTCCGGGCCGCACTCGCAGGGCTGGACGCCGCCCCGCCTCCACTCGTCTGCCGGGTGCACGGCGACCTGCACCTGGGCCAGCTCCTGCTGCGCGGCTCGCGCGTGTGGATCGTCGACTTCGAGGGAGAGCCGGCGGCGGCGCTCGCGGCGCGGCGAGCTCCGCACACGCCGCTGCGCGACCTCGCCACGCTGCTCCGGTCGGTCGACCATGCGGCACACTGGGTGCGCGGGCGGCAGGCCGCCGAGGGGCGGCAGGCCGAACCCGCGGTCGCTGCGGCCTGGATCGACTCCGCGCGGCGCGGGCTGCGCGAGGCCTATGGCGCGGGGTTGCGCGTCCGCAACGCGCCGATCGCGATCGACGACCGCATCGTCCGGGCCCTCGAGGCCGAGAAGGCGGTGGACGAGCTGCTGTACGCCGTTCGCTTCCTACCCGCCTGGCTCGACGTACCGGTCGCCGCCCTGCGGACGTTCGCGTAGCGCTCGTCGGGGCGGAGGCTCAGCTCGGGGGCACGCGCATCGGGGGTGCCGACGAGGCGCTCCACACGCCGCCCGTGACGATCCCGAAGCCGTGCGCCCAGTAGCTCGCCTGCGTGCGGTTCGACACGCCGAGCTTGCGGTAGAGGTTGGCGAGGTGGAACTTGACGGTCTGCTCGGTCACCCAGAGCAGCTTCGCGATCTCGCCGTTCGTGCGCCCTTCGACGACGAGCGAGAGGATCTCGTGCTCGCGGCGCGTGAGCCTGGGCGTGTCGACCTCGGAGGGGCTGGAGGTGATCGGCGGAGCATCGGCGTGCCGCACAGGTGCGTGGTAGATCGAGCGGTCGAACAGCTGGCGCACCACCGTGGCCAGGTCGTCCGAGCGCGTGCGCTTGAGCACGTAGGCGCTCGCACCGGCCGCGAACGCGTCGTTGACCGAGTGCGGATCCTCCGAGGACGACATCACGACCGCACGCAGGCCGGGAACCTGCGCGAGCGCGTTGTGCATGCACGCGAGGGGCCGGGCCTCCGGATCGCTGTCCTCGACGTCGATCACGAGCAGATCGGCGTCATGCTCGACGGCAAGCACCAGCGCCTCCTGCGGCGAGCTCACCTTGGCGAGCGACTGCATCGAGACTCGAGCCAACATCTGCTCGACAGCGTCGAGCAGGAGCGGCTGCTGGCCGACCAGGATGGCCGCCCGTTCGTGGGGGTGGTGCCGCGCCACAAACTCCCTCGCTTCGAGGCCTGCGAGCATAAAATTACCTCCTTTCGGGGAGGATTGCCGCGATTAGGCCTGAATTAGTGATTTTTGTGTGTCCGGACACCCTTTCGGTCAGCCAGGTGTCACGTACCTGATATCGGCATCTTGCGACGCCGGCCCAACCACCTTCCAGTCGCCGTCCACGAGCTCGATGCGCGACGCGGCGCGGCTCCTCCACCATGCACTGACGTCACGGGGCAGCGCGCGCCAGACGCCATCGTCGGCCGCGGCGTGCGCGAGCAGGCGCGAGTAGGCGCCGAGGCGCGTCTCGTCGAGCATGTAGTCGGGGTGCGTGATCAGGAGCGCCATGCCACCGACCTGCCGCAGGTGATCCATCTTCTCGACCCATGCGGTCTCGTCGGTCTGGCCGAGGATCACGAACAGCGTGTGATCCTGCGGCAACGTGATCGGCAGCTCGACGGTGTCGCGGTTGAAGAACGGGAACCAGCTGCAGCAGCCACCGCGCTGGGGCTCGTAGGGATCGGTGTCCGGGTACGAGGAGTCGTAGTCGAAGCCGAGCTCGGGGATCATGTTCCAGCCCCGCTGGGTCGCCGGTGCGCGGAATCCGACCGCGCCCCACAGCTCGGCGTACCGGCGGATCTCGGGCAGGCGTTTGCGCAGCGTCGACATCGACTCGAGGTCGCGCCCGTCGTGGCGCAGCCCGTGGACTCCGACCTCGAACCCGCCGGCGCCGAGCTCGCGCAGCAGTCCGCCATCCACGCTGTAGCGCTCTGGCACGAAGTTCCACGACGAGCGGAACCCGGCCTGCTCCTCGATCTTGCGCATGACGTGCACGTTGTCGTGCCCGAGCGAGGTCTCGACGTCGTGCGTCAGTACGAGGGCCCAGCTGCGACCGCGCGGCCATGCCGCGAGCCACGGAACGGGTTCGTCGGCGATCTCGGCGACGCGTGCCAGCAGGTACGCATGCAGGTCGTGCCGGGCAGTCTCGACCGGCCAGCGGGGAAAGGTCACGCCCTCGCGGACGCGCCCGTGCGCTCGGCGTAGACCGATCTGGAGTGCACGCGGCATGATCGGGCGCAGGCGGTAGTAGAGGTAGCGAGCGGCGGCCTCGGCGCGGCCGGCCAGCGGCGAGCCCTCGCTCGCGAGATAGCCCTCCGAAAGGAGGGCGAGGTCGAGCTCGTCGGGATCGAACGGCAGGAGGATGCTCCCGTCGTCCGCGCGCCAGACGGAGCCGACGCGGGCGCCGTCGCGATCGACGATGGGCTCGTCCGCCTTCCAGCCCTCGCCGCGCGCCGCCAGCACGCCCGTGGCCTCCGCGTCGGGCCAGACCTGGCCGAAGATCGGGATCGACCTGAGCAGGAACGCGCCCCGCACGAGTGGGCCAGGGTGCGCGCCGGCACGAACGCAGATCAGCTCGGGCGGCGCGTCGCTTCCATGCCGCCAGAGTCGAGCGCATCCAGGGAGCTGCGCGCGCGACACGGGAGGTGCGAGCCCGCCGTCGACCGGGACGCCGAGCGTACGGAGCACCTGCGACTCGTGTGTGGAATCGAGCATCGCCCTTCCCCCCTCGGAAACGGTCCCGCGAGAGATTCCCGGTTCCGCGTTCTGTCCCTCTCTCGGAAGCACCATCTACCCACCGTACTTCGAGATCGGTCGTTTTCGGTGACCTACGCACCTGCGAATCGCCCCGATGACCGTTACTGTTGGACGGTGACTATCGAACAGACGCGTGTGCGTCCTACCGTGCCGTTCGTCGATCTCGGGCTCATGCACGCCGACCTGCGGGCTGAGCTTCTCGACGCGTTCGGAGACCTCATCGACACGGGTGCCTTCTCGAACGGCCCGGCGGTTGCCGAGTTCGAGCGAGCATTCGCGACCTACTGCGGAACGCCGATCTGTGTCGGCGTCGCCAGCGGCCTCGACGGCCTGCGGCTCGGGATGCTCGCCGCGCGGCTCGAGCCGGGCGACGAGGCGATCGTTCCCGCCAACACCTTCGTCGCAACGGTCGAGGCCGTGACCCAGGCAGGGGCGCGGCCCGTGCTCGTCGACGCGAGCGAGAGCGACTACAACATCGACGTCGGGGCCGCGGCCGCGGCGGTCGGGCCCCGTACGCGCTTCGTCGTTCCGGTGCACCTGTACGGACAGCTCGCCGATATGCGGGCGATCGGGGCGATCGCCCGACGCAACGACCTCGTCGTCGTCGAGGACGCGTGCCAGGCGCATGGCGCCACGCGCAACGGCGTGGCCGCCGGGCAGGCCGGCAGCTTCGGCGCGTTCAGCTTCTACCCCGCCAAGAACCTCGGTGCGTTCGGCGACGCAGGCGCCGTCGTCACGTCCGACGATGAGCTCGCCGAACGCGTGCGGGTGCTGCGCGAGCACGGTCAGCGGTTGAAGTACGAGCACGAGCTCGAGGGGTACACCTCTCGCCTCGACACGATTCAGGCGCTCGTCCTGCTGCGCAAGCTCCCGCTCCTCGACGACTGGAACGCGCAGCGTCGCGAGGCGGCGCGCTACTACAACGAGAGCCTCGCGGGCATCGGCGATCTCGCGGTGCCGCCGGTGGCCTCCGAGAGCGAGCCTGTGTGGCACCTGTACCCGATCCGCACGCGTCAGCAGGCTCGGCTCGGCCAGTACCTCTCGTCTCGGGGGATCCAGACGGGCCGCCACTACCCGCAGCCTGTCCACCTCTCACCGGCCTTCGCGTGGCTCGGGCACGCGCGCGGCGACTTCCCGGTCACCGAGGCGCTCGCCGACGAGCTGCTCTCGCTGCCCATCTACCCGGGCATCTCCGAGCAGCAGCTCGCCACGGTCGTCGAGGCGATCGGTCAGTTCTTCCGCGGTGGCTGACGCTCCCGCCAACGACGCGCCGCACCGCCTGCTGGACGACGTCTCGTTCGGGGACGGCGTCGTGGTGCGCTCGTTCACGAACCTGTACGGCTGCCGGATCGGCGATGGAACCCACGTCGGCACGTTCGTCGAGATCCAGCGGGGCGCGTCGATCGGCGCACGCTGCAAGATCCAGAGCCACACCTTCGTCTGCGACGGGGTCGAGATCGAGGACGAGGTCTTCGTCGGGCACGGCGTGATGTTCGTCAACGACACGTTCCCGCGCGCGACCACCGCCGACGGCAGCCGTCAGGCGGACGGCGACTGGGAGCTCGTGCGCACGCGCATCTGCCGTGGCGCGAGCCTCGGCTCCGGCGCGGTCGTCCTCGGCGGAGTCACGGTGGGGGAAGGCGCGATCGTGGGCGCAGGCGCCGTCGTGACGGCCGATGTTCCTGCACGGACGATCGTCGCGGGAGTCCCTGCGCGCGTTCTGCGGGCACTCGAGGGTCAACCGTAGGCAACTTCCCCGTGGCCAGACCACGAGGCGGCGCGACGAAGAGAAGATCCTGCGAGACCCGCATAACCATGCGGTACAGGCGCGGCGCGGGCCCTGTCGAGCGAGGCGAGCTCTCCTAAAACCTACCTAAACGGCTAGTCCGCCCGGCAGTCGGTGGGGATTTTGTAAAGAGGGTATCTAAAGGCACTGAATTCGTGCGATCCTCGCGTCGAACGCAACGTAATCTGCTGGTTCCTGGCAGCGAAAGGCGCAGAAAACAAGCCGTGGCGAGCATACAACTAGAACCGGATCTTTTGGAGGGGAGAGCAGGCGAGAACTCCCCTTCGGACGGCCGCGCACTCGACGCGCACGGCCTTCTCGTCCGCCGACGGGCGCTCGTCCGGCGCACGCTCATCGCCGCCGATCTGCTCGCGGTTGCCACCGCGTTCTTCGTGGCACTGCTCGTGTTCGGCCCGATCGGCGGCTCGGCCGCCCCGTTCGAGTTCCGCCTGCTGCTCGCGAGCCTTCCCGCGTGGATCGCGGTCGCGTCGTTGAACGACCTCTACCGGCCCGACACCGAGCGCACCCACCACCCTACGACCAACGACCTCGTCGGAATCCTGCAGCTCGTCACCGTCGGAACACTGCTGTTCTACGGGGGCCTTTCCGTCGGGCTCAACGCGCCGCTCGATCCCGCGCCCGAGCTCGCGTCGTGGGTCCTGGCGATCATGCTCATCGCCCTCGGTCGCGTGTGCGCCCGGTCGTGGTTCCGGCGCCGCCCGGCGTACTCGCAGCGGACGATCATCGTCGGAGCCGGCGACGTGGGTCAGCGGCTCGCGCGCAAGGTCATGCACCACCCGGAGTACGGCATCGAGCTCGTCGGCTTCGTCGACGACGCGCCGAAGCCGAAGGCCGACGGCCTCGATCGGCTCGACGTGCTCGGCCGGGCGGAGGAGCTGCTGGAGATCGTCAAGCAGCTCGGTGTCGAGCGCGTGATCGTCGCGTTCTCGGGCGACGCGCCCGAGGCGACGCTGGCGGCCACGCGGGAGCTGACGCATCACGACGTGCGCGTCGATGTCGTCCCGCGCCTGTTCGACCTCTACAGCCCGAACATGACGGTCGACACGCTCGAGGGCTTTCCGATCCTCACGTTGCCGCCGTCCGGTGTAAGCCGTGCGTCCGACGTCGCCAAGCGCACGATGGACATCGTCGTTGCGACGATCGGCATCGTGATCACGTCGCCCCTGCTCGCCTACATCGCATGGCGGGTGCACCGTGACTCGGACGGCCCGATCCTCTTCCGCCAGACGCGCCTGGGGTTCGACAAGCGCCCGTTCACCGCGCTGAAGTTCCGGACGATGCGCGTGGACGTCGACGTGGCCGCGCACCAGAAGTACATCGGCGACGTCATGGACTCGCGCGCTGCGCCGAACGCCAATGGCCTCTACAAGCTGGAGCAGCGCGACGCCGTGACCGCATCGGGTCGCTGGCTGCGCCGCACCAGCCTCGACGAGTTGCCGCAGCTGTTCAACGTGCTGCGCGGTGAGATGTCGATCGTCGGCCCTCGCCCATGCATTCCCTACGAGACCGACCATTTCCAGCCCCACCACTTCGAGCGCTTCGTCGTGCGGCCGGGAATCACGGGCTTCTGGCAGGTCACCGCTCGCGCCCACTCGACGTTCGCAGAGGCACTCGACATGGATGTCGCGTACGCCCGCGGACACTCGTTCGCACTCGACCTTCAACTGCTTCTGCGGACACCGGCGCAGCTTCTCGGGCGCGGTGTGACCCGATGATCTTCGTGGCCGATTCCCGGCACGTCCGCTGCCGCCTCGTGATAGGAGCTAAATGACGGTGCCTTCGGCGAGTGAGAGCGTGCGCGCGGCCGTTGTCGGCCTTGGATACTGGGGTCCTAATCTCGTTCGCAACATGCAAGAGCTCCCGGGTGCGGAGATCGCCTACGTGTGCGACTCGAACCCCGAGCTCCTCGAAACCCTTACGCGACGCTACCCGGCAGTCACGGGTACGACGCAGTTCGCTGACATCCTGGACGATCCGACCGTCGACGCGGTCGTCATCGCCACGCCTGTCGGGACGCACTTCAACCTCGCGTCTGCCGCGTTGCGGGCGGGGAAGCACGTGTTCGTCGAGAAGCCACTCGCGGGATCGTCCGGTGATGCGAGCGCGCTGATCGAGCTGGCCTCCGAGCGCGACCTCGTGCTCATGCCGGGCCACACGTTCCTGTACAGCCCGCCCGTCCGGGCTATCAAGGAGCTGATCGACGCCGGCGATCTCGGCGAGATCTACTTCATCTCGACGAGTCGCGTGAACCTCGGCCTGCACCAGACCGACGTCAGCGTCGTGTGGGATCTCGGTCCTCACGACTTCTCGATCCTCCGCTACCTGCTCGGAGAGTCGCCCACGCACGTGACCGCGCTCAGCCGCGGCTGCATCCTCCCGGGCATGCCCGACGTCGCGTTCATCAACCTCGAGTTCCCGTCGAACACGGTCGCACACGTCGAGCTGTCGTGGCTCGCGCCGAGCAAGCTCCGGCGCACGACGATCGTCGGATCCCGTGCGATGGTCGTGTACGACGACACCAGCAACGAGCCTGTCCGGATCTTCGACGCCGGCGTCGAGCTGCCGAATCCCGAAAGCTTCGGCGAGTACCGGCTAAGTTACCGTACAGGTCCAATAGTTTCCCCGCCGATCTCGGCCGCTGAGCCTCTCGGGCTCGAGCTCGAAGACTTCCTGCACGCGATCAGGACCGGCGCGGAACCACGTTCCAGTGCGCAACTCGGGCTCGAGGTGGTTCGCATGATCGAGGCAGTCGACTCCTCCCTCGTACGCAGACAGCGCGTAGATGTCGCGACCGGGTTGCCGCCGGGGCGTGGTGACGACCCGCAAGACCGGGCGTTGCCGACCTACTCGATCGGCTAGTTCAACACGAAGCTGCACAGCGCAGGTCACCCGCGCGCGGGCGACCGCAGTACGGTGCGTCGAGAGGAACTATGAGCCAGCATCTGCACAGTGATAGCCGCGCGCCCAACCCGCGTCTCGACTCCGAGGCCGCGGGTTGGTTCTTGTTCGCGACGGGACGGATGGTCGTGCAGGTGCTCCCTGGCAGCGGACGGGGGTGCGTACGATGATCGGGCGCGGCGGCCGTGCAGAGGGTGGAACGAAGTCTCAGGGGTCCAAGGGTCGGAACGGTCGGCGGGGCGCCGCGGATGCGTCCCCCCCGTTCGGGTGGGAGCCTCTTCAGAAGTACAACCCGTATCGCGACACGTACCGTCGTCACCGGAAGCTCTTCCTCGGCCTGCCGCTGGCCGCGATGCTCGTTGCCATCTGGTTTGTCGCGGGCGCGCCGAAGCAGTACGAGTCGACGACCGCCCTCTGGTTCGACAACCCGCCGCCGCAGACCTCGTCGATCACCCAGGGCACCGATCTCACTGGCATCACCCAGCCGCCCGCGGCACAGGCACAGGTCGTGCTCAACGAGCTGCTGACGACGCGCGACTTCCGGATACAGATCGCCAAGCGCGGACCGCTCCAGGACTATCTGGCGAACCACACGAGTGCGGGGTGGGGGCCGACGGGTCTGATCGCCGAGCTGAAGGGGACCGGCTCCCTGTCTGACCGCGTCGTGAAGGCGCTCGGACCATCGTCCGTGACCACGAGGGTCGTCGGTCCGCAGGTACTCGCCGTCGCGGTTCACTCCACCTCTCCGACGGTCGCGGCCGGCACGTTGAAGGCTCTCATCGCCGAGTACCGGAGCGAGAGCAACACGGTGCAGGCGGCGCAGAGCAAGGCTTCGCTCGGTTACTACCGCGCACAGAAGGTCGGAGCCCAGGCCGATCTCACCGCGGCCACGAAGGCGTTCACCGACTACGTGGACGCGCACCCCGGGGCCGTCGCGTGCACGCCGACCCAGAGCGCCGCCAACAGCGCGACGTGCGATGTCGAGCTGAAGACGCTCTCGGACGCGCGCAAGCTCGCCGGCACGCAGCTCGTCACGGCGACGCAGCAGTACAACCAGGCGGCGACCAGCCTCTCGTCCCTGCCCTCCGGCACCGCGAAGGCCGTCGTGATCGATCCGCCACGCGTACCCACCGCTCCGATCAAGGGCCCGAAGAACATCGTGCTGGCGGCGGTCGCCGGACTGTTCGCGGGATTCCTGATCAGCCTGCTCGCCGTCATCCTGATCACCGGCGCGGAGCTGCGAGCGGCGGCCGAGGTGCGTGCTCGCCGTCTCGACGACGAACGGGAGTCCGCGCGCCACCAGGTCGCGAGTCGCGGCGCGGCCGCTCCGGCACTGCTCTCGGCGGCCGGGCCCGAGCCTCCCCTGGAGCTCGTCGACTTCCCGCCACCGCCTCCTGCACCACCACAGGTCGATCCCCCGGCTCGCCCGCGCGCGGTCGCGCCTGCGCCTGCTCCGTCGCCTCGGCCCGTCGTGGTTCCTCCGCCCGTCGAGCCGGCGCCGCATGCCGCGCCGCCCGCGGCCGAGGTCGAGACCCGTTCGGTCGAGCGCGTGCCGGTCGAGGCGCCGCTCGCAGCGGCGGCTGCGCCGTCGCCACCCGCCCAGGCCGAGACGCCGCCTCCTGCTGTCGAGCTGTCTGCCGAGGAGAAGCCGGCTGTGACCGAGCGGCGCCGTGCGCCACGGGCGCCGAAGCCGGAGGCAGCTGCCTCCGAGCCGGCGGCTGCCGAGCAGAAGCCGGCAGTGACGGAGCGGCGCCGTGCGCCACGGGCGCCCAAGCAGGAGGCTCCGAAGCAGGAGGCTCCGAAGCAGGAGACCCCTGCCGCCGAGATGCCGGCGGCTATCGTCGACGAGCCGGTTGCGGTCGAGCCGCCTGTCGTCGAGCCGGCCGTGAAGGGCGAGCGTCGCCGTGCGCCTCGGGCGCCGAAGCCGGAGGCAGCTGCAGCTGAGCCGGTGGTCGCGGCCGAGGTGGCGGATCCCGTCGTCGACCCGGTGCCCGTCGAGGTGACGCCCGTCGCCGAGGTCGAGACGGCTGACGAGAAGAAGGCCGCCGCGGCCCGTGAACGCCGCCGTGCGCCACGGGCTCCGAAGCAGGAGGCGCCGCCCGCAGTCGAGCCCGCTGCGCCTGCTGTCGAACCTGTGGCAGCCGAGCTGTCCGCGGTCCCCGACGTCGAGACGGCTGCCGAGAAGAAGGCCGCTGCGGCCCGCGAACGTCGCCGTGCGCCGCGACCGCCGAAGAAGGAGACGTCTCCTGCCGAGGAGGCCGTCGTCTCGGCAGCAGCCCCCGTTCCGGCGCCGGTGCCGGTGGAGGAGCCGGCAATTGCCGAGGTCGAGACCCCTGCCGGGAAGAAGGCAGCGGCGGCCCGCGATCGGCGGCGCAACCCGCGCCCGCCGAGTACCCCTGAGGTGCCTCCGACCGAGGTTGCGGCGACGACCGAGAACGGCGCCGTACCGCACGAGACTGCCGCGGTGCTACGGGCCGACGTGCTCGAGCAGGGGCATGACTCGCCGGCGGACGTTCCCGGCGCGGCGAGTGAGAACGGCGCGACCCCGGAGGTCGACGACGACGCGAGGTTCAGCGGCACCGTGATCGCGGTGCGCAACGACGGAACGGGCCGCGCGCACCGCCCGATCTGGACGGTGCGACAGGTTGCCGGAGCGTCCGAGCCGCCGGTCGGAGGGCTCGTGCATCTCGCTGCCGATCCCGGCCACGACGGCACGGTGCTCGCGGTACACGATGCCGGCAACGGCCTCGCAACCTACGAGGTCGAGATTCCCGAGGTCCGACCATCGCGCAGCAAGACCGCCGAGCCGGGGGTTCCGCCCCTCGATCCACGGTGGGTCGGCAGCGAGGTGACGTTCGCAGCAGGTCCATCAGCGAGCGCGCGTCGCCGCGAGGAGCGACGAGCCGTCGAGTCGAGGAAAGGCCAGTCGGGTGAACAGCGCCCGAGCGAGCTCCCCGGCAAGATCCCGTCTGTCTCGTGATCGGCCTCGCCGGCGCGGACCGCAGTCGCTGACCGCAGCCTGCGGCGCGGGAGGCGACGCGTGACCGCGTGGGGCGCGATCCTGCTGGCGGGATTCCTGACGCTCGGGCTGCGCCAGAAGCGAAGCCACGACGCGATGCGGGCGGCCATCATGCTCACGGTGCTCGTCCTCGTGGTCGTGAGGTTCGCCGTATGGTGACCTCCGCTCCGACGCTGGGCCACGGCATGGATCCACGCGTTCCGAGCCGTCGGATGCTGGGTGGCATCCTCCTGGGGACGCTCGTCGCGGGCGCGATCGCCGGCGAGCTCGTCGCGACGGGCCGGGGCATCGTCGTGCTGGCGTTCGTGCTGCTGCTCGTGCCCGTGATCATCGCCCGCAACCCGGATCTCGCGCCGGCGTTCGTGCTGGCCCCCGCGCTTCTGATCGAGCAGTCCCCGATCGACATCGGCAGCGGCGTCAACCGCATCACCGACCACCTTCCGCTGTTCGGCGGCCTCGGGCCCTCGCACCTCGACGGGTCGGACCTCCTACTGATCGGGCTCTTCATCATCTGGGGGATCAACGTCGCCCAGCCGAGCACTCGCCTGCCGCGGTCGGCGATCGGGACGAGCCTGATCGTCCTCGAGGCGGCAGTGGTGCTCGGCTTCGTCGTCGGCTTCGCCCACCACGGCGACAGCCGGATCGCGTTCCTCGAGATGCGGCCGTACGTCTATCTCGCCGCGTCCTTCTTCCTGGCCTCCCGGCTCGGCACCACCAAGCGCTCGCTACGCATCGCGCTCTGGGCGATCGTGCTCGCGTCGGGGCTGAAGGCGGTGCAGGGGCTCGTGGTCTTCCTCCAGGTACGCCACATGGACCCTCGGCCCGACTCGGTCCTCGCGCACGAGGAGGCCCTGTTCCTCGGGATCTACCTCCTGGTGGTGCTCGCCCTGTGGTGGTTCCAGATGCCGGGGCGCCTGCGTACGACGGCGATGGTGTTCCTGCCGTTCGTGCTTGCGACGGACCTGGCGAACAGCAGGCGAACCGCGTTCCTCATCCTCGGGGTCTGCTTCTTCGTCCTCACGCTGCTCACGTACGTGCGGCTCCCGGAGAGACGCCTGGTCCTGCGCCGCATGCTCGCCGGCCTCCTCGTCTTCTCGGCGTTCTACCTGCCCGCCTACTGGAACAAGAGCGGGGCGCTCGCCCAGCCTGCGGTCGCGGTCCACTCGCTGTTCTCACCCAATCCACGCGACGCGTCGTCCGACCTGTACCGCACGCAGGAGGACGCGAACCTGAAGCTGAACATCGCCGAGGGCGGCCTGCTGGGCAAGGGCTTCGGAGTGCCGATCAACTATGCGCTCCCGATCGTCGATATCCGCGATGTGGACCCGCTCATCACCTGGATCCCGCACGACGGCCTGCTGTACATCCCCATGCGGATGGGCGTGCTCGGTGCCATCGCCTTCTGGTGCGTGCTCGCTGCGGGCATGCTGGGCGCATGCCGGCTCCTGCGGTCTCGCGATCGAGAGGCGGCGCTGTTCGGCGCGATCGTCGTCTGCCTCCTGTTCGCCTACGTGCTCGAGGGCTACAAGGATCAGGGCTTCTTCTACTTCCGGGTCGCGCTGGTCGTCGGCACGATGCTCGGGCTCACCCAGGCGGCGCTTCGCCGCGAAGAGGCGAGTGCCGAGACGGTGGATCCGTGAGCGAGTCGGATCTCCCCGGGCTGGGCCGGGCCGACGCGATCCCCGAGGAGCAGGAGGGAGGTAGCGGGTTGCGGCTGTTCGCGATCCGCACGCTGGCCTACCTCACCAACTACCTCTTCTGCCACCTGCCGAGCTTCGCCCTGCGGCGGTTCTGGTACACGCGCGTCCTCGGCGTCCGTATGGCCTCCGGCGCGGGAATCCACCTCAACTGCTTCATCTGGTTCTACGGCCCGGGCCAGATGCGGCGTGGTGGACTGGTGATCGGGTCGCACTCGCGCATCAACCGCAACTGCTGCCTCGACGCGCGCGGTGGCCTCGTGATCGGCGACAACGTCAG
This sequence comes from uncultured Actinomycetes bacterium, assembly GCA_963717155.1. Lineage (GTDB taxonomy): Bacteria > Actinomycetota > Thermoleophilia > Gaiellales > JALYLC01. The sequence goes on along the minus strand of OY970326.1, from coordinate 2,427,380 downwards.
CGTGTCGCCTGACGTCATGATCCTGACGGCCCAGCATCGCGTCGACGATCCCGAGTTCCGCGTCGAGAACCGCCGCGTGGTGATCGAGGATCATGTCTGGATCGGGACGCGCGCCACGATCCTTCCCGGCGTGACGCTCGGCCGCGGCTGCGTCGTCGCTGCCGGAGCGGTTGTCACACGCGACGTCGCGCCGTTCGTGATCGTCGGTGGAGTTCCCGCACGGCCGGTCGGCACGCGTCCCGAGAGTGCCGCGGCCTACGCCCTCGACCAGCGCTTCCCACTCTTCGAGTAATGGTGGAGATCGCCCCCAAGACCGTCGGCACGACAAGCCCGGACGCCGCGCCGCCGAGCTCGCCGCCCCGCCTGGGGCGGAACCTGGCGGCGCTCGCCGGCGGACAGATCATCACGTGGTCGATGACGCTCATCTGGACGCTCGTCGTGCCGCGCGCGCTCGGCCCGGCCGGGGTCGGCATCATCGTCACGTCGTGGTCGGTCACCGGCGTGTTCGGGATCGTGCTGGGCCTCGGAACCCGGAACTACCTCGTCCGCGAGCTCGTCGTCAGACCGGGCTCCGCCTCGCGCCTGATCGGCGCCGCGCTCGTGTTGCGGATCCTGCTCGCACCGGTGTTCGCGGCCGCGATCCTGATCTACGCGCAGATCGCCGCCAACGGATACGAGATGCGCGTCGCGCTCTACCTCGCCGCGGCGGCCACCATCCTGACGCTGCTCGCCGAGCCGATGCAGGCGGGGTTCCAGGCGATCGAGCGCATGGAGTACCTCGCGCTGTCCGATGTCATCAACAAGTCGTCCCAGGGCCTGCTCGGAGTGATCCTCGCGCTGATCGGATTTCGCAGCACGGGCATCGTCGCGTGCTGGACGATCACCGCCGGCGTCGTGCTCATCCTGAACGCGTTCTGGATGCGGCAGCGGGTGCACATCCCCATCCAGCTCAACACGAACCGGCGCGAGCTGTACTCGGTCGCGCGTGAGAGCATCGCGTACTGGGCCTTCGGGGTCTTCATGATGCTCTACCTGTGGATCGACACCGTGATGCTGTCGCTGCTGACTCGACCCGAGGTCGTCGGCTGGTACGGCGTCCCGACCAAGCTCTTCCAGAGCCTCATGTTCCTTCCGGCCCTGATGTCGACGGCCTGGCTCCCTCGTCTCGTCTCCGCCCACGAGAACGGCGGCGACAAGCTGCAGCGCGAGTCGCGCAAACCGCTCGAGCTCCTGCTGGTCGCGAGCATCCCGATCTGTGCCATAACGGCAGCGACCGCGGGCCCCGTGATGCACGTCCTGTACGGGTCGGCGTACGACGAGTCGGTCCCCGTGCTGATCGTGCTCGCCCTGTGCGTGCCGCCGATGTACGTGAACATCATGCTCAACCAGGTTCTCGTCGCCGCGAAGCGACAGACCGCGTGGACGTGGGTGCTGGCGGGCGCGACGATCTTCAACCCGCTCGTGAACCTCGCGCTGATCCCCTACACCGAGAACCACTACGGCAACGGGGCGATCGGGGCCGCAATCGCCCTCTTCCTGACCGAGCTCGGGATCGTGGCCGTCGGGCTCGCCCTGTTCGGGCGCGGCCTCGTGACGCACGCGACCGTTCGCAGATGCGTGCCGGCGCTCGTGTCGTCCGGAGCGCTGTGGGGCGTCGCGTACCTGCTTCGGTCGGCCGGCCCGGTCATCGCCCTCGGTGTCGCGGGCATCGTGTTCCTGATCCTCGCACGCGTGCTCCACCTGCTCACGGCCGACGAGGTCGTGATGCTCCGCGGCCTGCTCCGGCGCGCCATGGGGCGCCGTGGCGGTCGCGAGCCGGGCGCTACTTCAGCTTGAGGTAGTGCGCCCGGATGTACGTGCCGTACGCGCCGCGCGGCGTGCCGTTGTAGCTCGTGATCAGCGAGCCGCACGTCTTCCAGGTGTCCCACGCCCACGCCTCGTAGCCCACGCCGTGGGCATCGGCCCAGTCGAGCAGCGAGGCCACGCGATCGGACCCGCAGTCGGAGTCGTCGAACGACTCGCCCGTCTCGCCGAAGATCAGCGGCACCATCTTCGCCACGGGGGCGTATGTCTTGTCGAGGCAGTCGGTCGAGGCGCACACCTGCTTGCCGTACACGTGCGCCTCGGCGATCAGCTGGTGGAGTGGATCTTTCGGCATGTGCGACAGCCAGTGGGAGAGGTCGTTCGCGTAGTCGACTCCGGGTATCGCGATGACACCGCGGTAGCCGGCCGCGCGCATCACGCTGACGGCCTGCTGCATGCCCGCAGTGGGATACGGCGTGTTCGCGGGGCCGAACGTCGCGCCGCAGATCCCTCCCTTCAGGAAGCAGTTCGCGTCCTGCACCGTCTCGCCCCAGGGGGCGAGGATCACGCGCGAGTCGTTCTTGAACGTCTTGGCCAGGCTCGCCCAGGCCGCCGGCGCGTGGTCCTCGTCGGGCCCTCCCGACTGGTACGTCGCCTGGTTCGTGCCGGGCGCGCCCCAGGCGAGCGACAGCTCGGCGTACATGCCGTGCTTGTGCAGGAGCTGCACGTAGTCGACGATCGCCTTCCGGTAGATCGGGCCGCTGTACTTCGCCGGAGCTCCGTTGATCCCGAGCCAGCAGTCCTCGTTCAGCATGAGCCGAACGGCGTTGACGTTCCACTTCGCCATCGCCGCGACCGAGGAGGCGCTGTTCGGCCCGTCGAACATGCCGTAGCCCTGGATGCAGGCGTACTCGGAGCCCGAGCGGTTGACGCCGTGAAGCCGCACCACGTGTCCCCGGCTGTCGAGCAGCCGTGCGCCCTTCACGTGCAGGCCGAACGGGGCCGGGCTGGCCAGCGCAGGTCCGGCACCGCCAGCGAGCGCGATCGCGAGCACGCCGAGCGCGCCCAGCCAGCGCAGGCGGCGGCGCGGCGCGGCTGCAGCTCGAGCGGGCGCGTGTGTGGGCTCTGTGTCCATCGTCAGGAGAGTCAGCGACGACCAGACCTCGTCGCGGACACGGGCGGGCACGGTTCGCGCTGCTACACGAACGTCAGGCAGCGTAGCGGTAGAGCAGCTCGCCCGCAGCCCGGCCGACCCATGCCGGGGCGCGCCGCAGGACCGCGCGCCGCAGGCTGGCGGCGTCGTCGGCCGCCGCGGGCTTCCTCGCGGCGTGACCGAGGGCCGAGTAGACCAGGGGAGCCTCGATACCGCCCCATTTGGCCTTGAAGTCGCGCAGGCCCTGATCCTCGAAGTCGGTGCGACCGAAGTCGAACGTGTGGTTCCCCTCGAGGCACGCATCGCGGATCGCCTGTGCGAACAGCGCATGGTTCGGGCGGACGTCCAGAGCGGCGGAGTCGGACGCGCCGTACTTGTAGGTCACGGTGCCGTTGCCCTGGAGCAGCAGCATTCCCGCGATCGCGGTCCCTTCCCGATATGCGAGGAGCAGACGCGCGTAGCCGGGCGCGACCAGCCGGTGCCACTGCGCTTCGAAGAACCTTCGCGGCTGCACCGGGACCCCGAGCCGGTGCCTCGTGCCGCTGTGGAGCGCGTAGAAGGTGTGGCTCAGGTCGGAGAGCTCGCCCGCGCGCCGCACCTCGACCCCTTCCTTCGCGGCACGTTTGATGTTGCGCCGATGCGAGTGGTGGAAGCCCGCCTGGATCGCGTCCGGATCGTCGCTCAGCGGAAGCTCGTGCGTGACGGCCTCGGCAGCCTGCACGACGCGCCCGGCGAGCGGCGCCCGCACGAGCAGCGGGCACTCCGCCAGCTGCCGCGCCGACTCGAGCGCGCGCGTGAACCTCTCGGCGTCCATGTCGGGTCCGAGGAGCGGCGGGCAGGTGTCGGTGAACGGGAGCGCGACCCAGCGACGTCGGCGCAGGACGCGCACGTCGACCACCGGAAGCCCTGCCGTGACGACGTCGCCGCCGAGCGTGGCAAGCACGAACGCGTCGAAGCGATACGTGCTCGCGACCACCTCCGCCCAGGCGGGGTGGTGGTAGCCGAGCGCTTGCGGATGCGCCTCGACGAAGCTCGCCCAGCGCGGGTCGTCGAGCGTCAGCTGCGTCGCCGGCGCGCCGCCGCGGACGTCAGACCTCTCGGCCACTGGACAGCCTTCGCACCAACGTGCCGACGAGCATCGGGTACTCGTACAGCCCGGGCCCCCGATCGTCGCGTGCGTGGATCGCGTTCTCGACCGGTCCGCGCAGCGATGCGACGTACGTGCGAGCCGACAGGCGCCGCCCGAGGATCTCGCGGAGCGAGGTGGGGAAGTCGGTGCTGTGGCGGACCCAGCGGACCCCGACCTCTCCGCGCGCGGGATCCACGTGCTCCGAGTGGGCGAGCCGCCACGCGAGGTAGGGGAAGTCGACGCCTGCGCGCGGGCACAGGCTCTGCCAGCCCCACACCCTCGGATTGACGTCGAGCAGCTTGAACTCCCCACTCGTCGGGTGGCGCTTGTACTCGAGCTCCACGAGGCCGGTGAACCGCAGCTCGGCGAGCAGTCGCTCGGAGGGCTCGACGATCTCGGGCTGCTCGATCGTCTCGACGTAGGTGCTCGCGCGACCGAAGTCGGGCGGGTACTGCCGCGTTCGGCGGGCGACCACGGTCGCGAGCGGCCGCCCGTCGTCGCATAGCGCGGCATACGACACCTGTGTCTCACCGCCGCCCGGGACGAGCTCCTGGATCAGGAGCTCTGCTGGCGGAAGCAGCGCGGCGCCCTCGGCGAAGCGCTCGCGAAGCTCGTCCGGCCCATCCGCGCGCCACGCCTTGGCGACCGTGAGCGCGTTGTCCTCCTCGCGCACGGCCGGCTTCACGATGACAGGGAACTCGACGGGGAGCCGCGACGCCTCGGCCGCGTCCTCCGCCTTCCATGTCCGCGGGTAGGACACGCCGATGCGCTCTGCCAGCTCGTACGTCAGGCGCTTGTCGAACGCCCAGCGCAGCGTGTCCCATGACGGGGTCGTCAGCACGTAGCGATTCCCGAGCTCTGCGTGATGCTGGCCGATCATCGCCGCGGTGCGATCGCTCGTCGGGAACAGCGCCCAGCCGTCGAGCGCGTGCTCGTCGGCCAGCCGCAGGAGGGACTCGGCCTGCTCGTCGTTGGACGTGCCCCGCAATGGCATGTGCCGCACCGCGTACCGCGACCGCGTCGCGAGCACGTCGTCGCCGTCGGTCAGCACCCAGACCGGGATTCCTCGCCGACCGAGGCTGCGGACGACGCCGAGCCCGCGGTAGTCGCCGCCCACGACCAGGGCCCCTTGTCCCATCGCGTTCAGGTGCGCTTCGAGTTCGTGCCCGAGCCGAGGATGGACCGTGCGAGCGCCGGTGCGACGTACTCACTGCCCACGACGAACCGCATCAGCGGCCCGAAGCTCCAGGCTGCTGGCGCTCCGACGATGTAGAGGTTCGGGACGCTCGTCTCGAAGCCCGGCGAGAGCCGCGGGTATCCGCTGACCTGATCGATCCGCTGGAGCAGCGCATCGGGCAGGAAGCTGTACCCCGAGATGTTCACGCGGAACCCGGTGGCCAGGAGGACGTGATCGCAGGTCTTGATGCTGCCGTCGTCGAGCGTGAGCTCGACGGCGCCGTCGACCTCGCGTGCGCTCCGCACCGTGCGGCCGGTCGTGATCGGCACGGTGGCAAGGCGATCGACGAGCCAGGCTGCGCCGGCGGGACGGATGGCACGCGGGCCGAGCCGATCCTGGGTCTTGCGCGGAAGGCGTCGCCACCAGTCGGGTGAGGCGACGAGCTGGCTGACTCCTGCCGGGCCGACGTCCGGCGGCGCGTACAGGATCCGGCTGACGAACTCGATGTTGTGCGTCCACCTGGCGGTCTGGCGCAGCCAGTGCACCACATCGGAGCGGACGAGCACCTCCGTGGTCGCCCCGCCCTCGTGAAGCAGTGCCGCCGACTCGAGGGCGCTCTGCCCCGCGCCGATCACCACCACGCGCTTGCCCGCGAAGGCCGAGAGGTCGTCGTGCTCGGACGAGTGCGAGACGAGCTCGCGCCCCAGGCCGCCGAACTGGGGCGGGCGCGCCGCGAACGGCTCGATGCCGGCGGCGACGACGACCCGGTTCGCCTGGACCTGCTCGCCGTCGCTGAGCGTGAGGCGGAAGGCGCCGGCGTCGCGCTCGACCAGATCGACGCGGCGCTCGTCGTGCTCCGACGCGAAGTGCCCTGCGAACCAGCGGCCGTACTCGACGAAATCCGCGAGCGGGACAGGCTTGGTGATCTGCCTGCCGATCGCGGTGCCGTAGGCGTCGAGCGAGAGCTCGCCGGTCGGGTTTCCGATCGTCGATGCGACGTACGGAGAGCGGAGCAGCATGCCGCGAGGCATCTCGCTCCAGAACGACATGGTGGGGCCGAACATGCGGATGGTCGCGCCGCCGCCGCGCAGGTGCGCGGCTGCTGCGAGGCCGTACGGGCCTGCGCCGATGATCGCGACGGGAATCGGGGTATCAGTCACTCTCTCAGGATACGTATCCTGATGGAATCTGCGCGTAGGTTGTGGGCGCGCGTACGGAAACTGCGGCCGAAACCATCATTTTCAGGGCGCGCCCTCAGGTCGCAGGCACCGGGTCGTACCCGCGCAGGAGCGAGTCGTAGACCTCGAGGAAGAGCTCCTCCTGCGCGCCCCACCCCGTGAACTCGAGGGCCGCCTGGCCGTTTCGCGAGAGCTCGGCCCGGCGGTCGGGGTTGTCGTGCAGCCGCCGGATCGCCGCTGCCAGCGACTCGGCGTCGCCCGGCTCGAAGTACTCGAGCACGCTGTCGTCGTAGGCCGACGACACCGAGCGCAGGCGGCTCGCGATGGTCGGCAGGCCGAAGATCCAGTAGTCGATCATCTTGTTCGTGGTCACGAGGTGCGAGTACGGCGACGCCTTCTGCGCCACGATGCCCACGTCCGCCAGTGCCAGCAGCTCACTGAGCCGCTCCCGCGTGACCCATCCCTCGAAGCGCACGATGTCTGCGATGTCGAGCTCGACGATGTGCCGCTTCACGGCGTCGATCCCGCCCCCGCGACCGGTGAACACGACCGACAGCCCCGGGAGGCTGTCGCGCAGGAGATGCGCGGCGTCCACGATCGTGTCGAGGCCGTAGCGCTCCTCGATCGTGCCGTGGCAGAGCACGACGAACCCGTCGCCCTTGGCGGTCCGGCTCGGCACGTTGCCGTTCTCGATCGCGGGTGGGACCGCGTTGCCGGTGCGGATCACCGAGATGTCCTCGGCCGGGGCGCCTCGCGAGATGTAGACCTGGCGCAGCTCCTCGGTCACGGTGAGCGCGTGGTCCGCGAACCGGATCGCGGCCTGCTCGACGTGCTTGAGCGTCCTCGTGAGCCAGGGCCGTCCGTACAGCGTCTCGAAGAGCTCGGGTGTCGGCTCTTTGAGGAACGCGATCACGCGGCTCCCGAGCAGCTTCGGGACGATCGCCGAGAACACGAGGAGGTCGGGCATCGTGTTCACCTGCACGACGGCATACGGCCGTCGGAGGTGGCGCACCGTCAGCGTGCTGGCGACGAGCGCCCAGAACCAGGCGTAGTCGAAGCAGTAGCTGAGCAGACCCTGGCGGCGCAGCGCCGCAGGCAGGGCCGTGATCGTGACCCCGCGCTCGACCTCGGTTCCGCCCTTGCCGTCGCGGCCGCGCATGTGCAGCACCTCGACGTCGAAGCCGGCCCGGGTGAGTGCGTCTGCCTCGCGCTGCACGCTCTCGTCGTAGTTGTCGTTCTGACGGACGATGCAGACGCGCGGCCGTTCTGAGTAATGCCCCCACGGAAGGCGAGGCAACTTCACACGTCCCCTAGCGGGAGTGTCAGGCGGCTGATCGGTTCATGACGCGCGCATACAGCGCGGCCAGACGGGTGTCGGCGATATCCCACGAGTACTCATCCTCCATCAACGTGCGTCCGTGCCTTCCCAGCATAGCCGCCCGATCGCGATCTCCCAGCACGTCTGCGACGGCCTGCGCGAACGCCTGCGGGTCGTCGGCAACGAGCAGGTGCGTCCCGTCGCGCACGTCGATTCCCTCGCAGCCAAGCGTCGTGGAGACCATCGCCTTCCCCATGGCGAGACCTTCCACGACCTTCAGGCGCGTTCCGCCGCCCATGCGGATCGGGACGACGACGACCGAGGCCGACGCGAGGTAGGGCAGCACCTCGGGGACCTCGCCGGTGACCTCGACCGACGGGCGCGCCAGGCGCTGCAGATCACGCGCATCACCGCGTCCGACGATCGCCAGCCTGGCCTCCGGGCGCAGTCGCAGCACGCGCGGCCAGATGTCGTCGACGAGCCAGTTCGCCGCGTCGAGGTTCGGGCGGTAGTCGAGCCGTCCGTTGAAGACGACCGTGTCCGGCCGCGCCGGGCTCCCGTCGGGCCGGAAGTGATCGAGGTCGACGCCGTTCGGCACGACGGCGATCGGCGTGTCGGGCGCGTGTGCCCGGACGAGGGGCTCCTCGCGCGGCGAGGTGACGACGCAGCCGTCGGCCCGGCGCCACCACGTCCGCTCGAAGCGGCGGAGGCGCGCCGACTCGATCGCGCCGAATGCTCTTCGCAGGGGTGAGCGCTCGTGCTCGCCGGAGCGCGCGTGCACCTCCGACTCGAGGTTGTGCTCGTCGAGGATCAGGCGCGGGCCGGCGGGCAGCGTGAACGCGCACAGCAGGCTCGACTCGAGCTGGATGACATCGAAGGAGCGCCTCGCGCACAGCCGGTCGATCGCTCGCTGCATGTCCTGCGTGTACAGCTCGCGACTGACGTACGGCGCACGACCGACGAGCGAGAGCAGCTGCGCCGCGCGCTTCGCCGGCGCCGACCGGGAGCGCCACTCGACCACCTCGACGTCGAAGGTACGCCGCAGCTCCTCGACCCGTGAGAGCTGATCGCCGTCGACGTAGCTCAGCATGGTCACGTCGTGCCGCGCGGCGAGCCGGCGCGCGAGCTGGTACACGCGCATCGCGAACCCGGAGCGCGGCGGGTACGGGAACTGCGCGGTGATCACCAGGACGGCGAGCCGCTCGTCGGGCGGCGCCGCCGGATCGCCACTCACTCCGCTGCTCGGGCCGGCCCAGATCGCCGTGCTAGGCTGGAGAACAGGGAGGAATCGGGCATGCGCAGCGCGTCGAGAATACCAGAGCCGACGCCGGCGCCCGGGTGCTGCTGACCTCCATGCAGCAGCTCGCCACGGACATTCTCACGGTCGTGCTCGTCGCTTCGGGGTGTCTCGTCGCGCTTGCCGCCGTCTACCTCCTGCTGCTCGCGCTCGCCGCCGCCGTCGGCAGGGTGCTCCCCCGGCGCCGGCCCGCCGCCGTGCGGACCGCGTCGCGCGCGGTCATCCTCGTACCGGCGCACGACGAGGCGCTGGCGATCGGCGGGACCGTCGCTGCCCTGCTCGCGCAGACGGTGGCGCGCGAGCGCTACGCGGTCGTCGTCGTGGCCGACAACTGCACGGACGAGACCGCGTCGATCGCGGCGGCGGCCGGTGCGCGCGTGCTCGTCCGCAATGCGCCGGACGCGCGTGGCAAGGGACAGGCGCTTCGCTGGGCGATGGATCTGCTGCTCGCCGAGGGCGCGCCGCTCGATGCGTTCGTGGTCGTCGACGCCGACACCGTGGCGGATCCGGAGTTCCTCGCGTCGCTGCTCGCCGCGTACGAGGCCGGCGCAGGCGCCGCACAGGGCGAATCGCTGCTCGTGCCCGACGCGTCGAGCCGCTCGCAGCTGCGCGCGGCCGCGTTCCTGCTCGTCAATCGGGTGCGGCCGTCAGGACGCCATCGTCTGCACCTGCCGAGCACGCTGCAGGGCAACGGCATGCTGCTCGGGCGCAGCACGCTCGAGGCGCATCCGTGGGATGCGTTCACCAGCACGGAGGACCTCGAGTACTCAATCGCGCTCCGCCTCGCGGGTGTGCGGATCGAGTTCGTTCGCGGTGCGATCGTTCGCTCCCCGACGGCGCCGAACGCACGGGCTGCCGAGCTCCAGAGCGAGCGCTGGGAGGGGGGGAAGGTGCACGTCGCGCGCACGATGAGCCGCTCCCTGCTGCGAGATGGGCTCCGGCACGGCCGGCTCTCGTCGCTCGAGTCCGCGTTCGCGCTCGTGGTCCCACCGCTCGGCCTGCTCGCAGGGGTGGCCGCGCTCGGAACGGTCGCGAGCGCCGCGCTCGCTGCGTTCGGTGCGATCTCGTGGTGGGTGGCGCTGCCGTGGATCGTCGCGCTCGCCGCGATCGTCGGGTTCGTCCTGATCGGGCTCTGGGCCGCCGAGGCGCCCGGGGCCGCCTACCGTGCGCTCGCCCACGGGCCCGCACTGGCGCTGCACAAGCTCGTGCGCGTCCGCCGGATCTTCGCCCACCGGGCCGAGAGCTGGGTCAGGACTGAGCGCGCCGACGACGACGGGCAGCCCCGCGAACCCTAGATGTGCTGCAGCCGCCGGCGCATGCGGCGCACGGAGCGTTCGGCCGACTTCCACCACCGGTCGCCCTCGTTGACGACGGGTGCGCCCCGCCCCTGCATCCAGTGGTCGAGGGTGCGCGCGGTGGTCGTGGAGAGCACGGCGAGCCGCGCGAAGGCGTGGGGATCGTCACCCGGGCGGCTGAGCGCGCCCTTGACGGCCGCGGCCGAATCGAAGCCCGCGTCGACGACGACGTCGCGGACCCAGCGGTCGTACGCGCCGAACGGGTAGGCGAACGAGCCGATCGGCTGCTGCGTGATGTCCTCGAGGTACCGGCGCGAGTCTCGGATCTCGCGCTCGGCGATATGCCTCGGCAGCTCGTCGAGCCGTTCGTGGTGCACGCTGTGCGCGCCGATCTCGATGTGCGGCAGGTCGGCGAGGTGGCGCAGGCCCGAGGCGTCGAGCCGGCCGGACGAGCCGATCAGGCTCGTCGCGACGTACACGGTGGCGGGCAGGCCGTTCTCGGCCAGCGTCTCGAGCGCATCCACCGAGTCGAGGTGGCCGTCGTCGAGGGTCACCACGATCGGCTTCTCGGGCCACTGCGAGGTTCCCTGCAGGCAGTTTGCGAACGTCTCCGCGGTCATCCCGGTGCGTCCGGCAGCGACGATCGCGCGGGTGTGCTCGGAGAAGCGCCGCGGCGACGTCACGAACAGGCTCCCCGTGTCATCAGACACGCTGTGGTACAGCAGCACCGGAACCGATTGGAGCTCCACGGCGCCGTTCGCCGACGACTGCGTCCCCATACGCTGCGCGACCCCCATCCTGACGCTTCCGAGGGCGCGTGCGATCTCGCTGCCCGTTTTGAGGGTAGCGGCCTTCCCCAATTCGGTCAATGCCGGGGTGGTTTGCCCTGGTCTGCGGCGAGCCTCAGCGTGCGACGGGTGTCGCGATCTCCACGTCGGGGAGGAGCCCGTGCTGCATGGCGAACAGGCTCGCCGTGGCACGGCTCGAGGCGTCGATCTTCGCGTAGATGTGCTCGATGTGGTTCCCGGCGGTCTTGGGTGAGATCACGAGCCGCGCGGCGATCTCCCGGTTGGACAGTCCGCGCGCGAGCAGCCGGAGCACCTCGACCTCGCGCGCGGTCAGCCCCGCCGGCCCGCCGCGGCGCTGCGGCACGCGATATCCCACCGTGGCGAGCACCGCGTCCGCCGCGTCGGGGTCGAGGCGGCCGGCGCTCCCCTCGGCCCGCAGCTCGGCTGCCGCCTCCTCCGCGCTCCGCTCCGGACGGTGCGGGCGCGGCTCGCGCATCGCCTGGTACACGTTCGCCGCGCCGAGGATCCGTGCCGGCAGCGAGATCGCGGTCCCCGAGAGCCCCCGCGGATAGCCCGAGCCGTCCGGGCGCTCCGCGTGCTGCACGATGACGTGCCCGAGCGGCGCGAGGGTCCCGGACGCATGCAGCATGCGCTCGGTGAGATAGGGATGCATCCGCACGCGTTCGCGCTCGCCCGCGCCGAGAGGCCCGCGCTTGTCCCAGATCGCGTTCGAGACTCCGAGCCGGCCGAGGTCGTGGACGAGCCCCGCGCGCCGCAGGAGGAGCACCTCGTCGTCGGGAAGTCCGAACGTGCGCGCAGCCTCCGCGGCGAGCTCCGAGACGGCGCGTGAGTGGCCGAGGAAGTACGGCGACTTCACGTCGGCGAAGTCGGCGAGCGCCTCGAGCGCGGCGTCGAACCGTTCGCCCGAGACGACGACCGCGAGCGCGGGCTCGGCCCCGATCACCGTGTCCCAGGAGTCGACCGAGTCGAGCCCGGCGAAGATCGTGTCCGGCTCCGCGCACAGCAGCGCCGAGATCGCCGGGTCGAACTGGCTGCCGCTGCGCTCCTGCGCGAGCTCGATCGCGCCCTCGGCGCCCCCAACGCGATGGGCGACCTCGACGAACTCCGCGACCTGCACGAGCCGGGAGGGAGCGGGGATCTGGTCTCCCTTGCGCCCATCGGGCCAGCCGCGCCCGTCCCAGCGCTCGTACGTGGCGATGAGGCTCTCGCTGACTCCCTCGGGCAGCTCGAGGCGCTCGGCGAGTGCCGCGGCGATGCGCGCGTGCTCCGCGACGACCCCGAGGATCTCCCGGTGCCCGGAGACCGCGAACTCCAGCCCGATGCGCAGTCGGTGCAGCGGGGGATTGCCGGTGCCCAGGCGTCGCACGACCGACACGACGGAGGCGAGGCTGCGAGCATCGGGGCCGTACTTCGTGGCCTTGAGGCCGATGTCGTCGCCGAACCACTTCGCCTGCTCGTGGGCATCGGAGTGGCAACCGACGTTGACGAGGAGGGCCGTGTAGTAGACGACCGCGCGTTGCTGCTCGTCGAGCTCGAGGAGCTCCGCGAGGCGGAGCGCGATCAGCACCTGCCGCAGCACGTGCTCCATCGGCTGGCCGAATCCGAGGTCGATACCGAGCGAGAGCGCGGACAGCAGCTCCGCCAGGCGGACCTGCGCGCGATCCCGATCGTCGCCCACGCGGAGGAGCCTACTCTCCGAGATCATCCGCGACCATCCCGCGTCGCCCGCGTGCACCATGCAGTGATGCTCGCCGAGCGCCTCACCGCCCAGTGGCTCGCGGGGCCGCCCGCAGACGATCCCGTGGTCGTGGCCGAGCGGCTGCTGAGCATCCAGGCACAGGATCTGCGCGGCGCGCAGCTGGCGATCCGAGCCCGGACGGCGGGACTCTCGGTCGCCGACGTCCACAACGCGTTCACGCTCGATCGCTCGCTCCTGATCACGTGGCTCAACCGCGGGACGCTGCACCTCGTGCGGCGCGAGGACTACCCGTGGTTGCAGGCCCTGACGACACCCCAGGTGCGCACGGCCAACGCGAGGGCCCTGGCCGTCGCGGGCCTGTCGCCGGACGATTCCGAACGCCGCGTCCGGGTCGTCGAGCGAGCGCTTGCGGATGAAGGGCCCCTCCCGCGCAGCGCCCTGCGCCAGCGGCTCGAGGCCGCGTCCATGCCAACGGTCGGGGACCGCGTTCCCCCACGTCATGATGCGCTCGGCGCTGCGCGGGCACACGGTGCGAGGTCCGATGGTCGGCCGGGAGCAGGCATTCGTCCTGGTGCGCGACTGGCTCGGGCCGGTCGACCCGGTCGATCGCGACCGCGCGCTTGCCGAGCTCGCGCGCCGCTTCCTCGTCGGCCACGGTCCCGCGAGCGACCGGGATCTCGCACGCTGGGCCGGACTCCCGCTGCGCGACGTCCGCGCGGGCCTGTCGGCGATCGCCTCCGAGCTCGAGCGTGCGGGACGACGGTCTCGTCGACCTCGCCGGGCGGCCCGCGCCCGCGGCGATCCCGGCCCCGAAGCTCCTCGGGGCTTTCGAGCCGGTCCTGATGGGTTGGACGTCACGCGAGCCGATCCTCGCCGGCCACACCCGGCTCGTGACGAGCAACGGCATCTTCCGGCCATTCGTGCTCGTCAGAGGACGAGCCGTCGGCACCTGGAGGTTCCCGGGCGGGGCGGTGTCGCTCGAGCTCTTCGGAGAGGTCGCCGCCCGGGCCGCGAGGGCGCTCGAGCGGGAAGCTGCCGACGTGAAGCGGTTCCTGGCTGCCTGACGACGGCCGCTCAGCCGAGCCATCGCCGGAGGAACGCCTCGGTGCGGCGCAGTGCTGCCCGTCCCTGTGCGCCGGGCCACGAGTGCTTGCCGTGCGGGTACACGTACAGCGACGTGGGCACGCGGTGGGCCGCCAGCGAACGGTGCAGCGCGAGCGCGTCGGAGAGCGGCACCGCATCGGTGGTGCCGGCCGAGAGCACGAGCGTCGGGGGCAGGCGCCCCACGCCGTTCAGCACCGGCCCGAACGCGCCGCCCGAGTAGGAGACGAGGGCCCGAAAGAGTCGCGGGGGCCGCGCCGGGGTTCCGGGCGCAGCTCCGTCCTCGGCGGTCACGAGCGCGAGGCCCGCACCGAGCGACCAGCCCACCACGCCGATCCGTCCGGGTGCCACGCCGGGGAGGCGTCCGGCCGCACTCGCCGCCGCGACGACCTCCTTCCGCCAGGTATCGAAGACGCCCCGGGCTCCCCCGCCGCACCATCCGCGACGCGACGGGGGAGGGGTCGGCCAGAAGTAGTCGACGTACAGCGTGGTAACGCCGATCCGGGGCAGCTGCTCGGCGAGCCCACGGTCAAGGGCGCCGAAGCCGCCGCAGCCGTACAGCACCACCACGGCAGGGTGTCCGGTATGCCCCTGGACCGGCGCGCAGGCCTCGGCGCGGATCGTACCCACGGGGCTCGAGAAGTCGGCGCGGCGGCAGCCCGCGCCGAACCTCGGCCACGGGCGCGCGATTGCGGCGCCGGGCACTCGCGGAGCCGCCGGGTGCATCGGGTTCTCGAGTGCAGCGAACATGTCGCCCCTCGTCCGTCGCGCCAGCCGTGCGGTTCGCGCAGGATACCGGCCTCGAGAAGGAGGGACGTATGGACGACCCGGTGCGAATCGTGACGACGCCCCACACGCACACCGCCGTGGTGGCGGAGACAACGACCTGGCAGGCGTTCCCGGAGCTGTGGGGCGAGCTCCTGTCCGAGGTGTGGGCGTTCCTCCGCGAGACGGACCTCGCGCCGGGTCGGAACGTCATGCTCTACCTGGACGATGTGCCGAGGGTCGAGGTGGGTGCCGAGGTGAGCGCCTCGTTCGCGAAGGCAGGCCGAGTCGTTCCCTCGTCGCTGCCGGCAGGTCGGGCGGCCTTGGCCGTCGCACGTGGCGCACCCTCGGCGGCGGGCCTCGCGATGACCCATGCCGCTGTCCGGGACTGGTGCGCAGCCGAGGGGCATGCGCTGAGCGGAGTCCGCTGGGAGATCTACGGCCACTGGATCGAGGGCCAGGATCCCGCCCTGTTCGAGACCGAGATCTACTGGCTCCTCGAGCCCGACACGGGCGCTACATGCTCAGCCCCGTGATTCCGTCGCCGATCAGCTTGGCGCCGATGACCAGGCACAGCACCGTCATGATCGCCGCGTTGTGGGCGGTCATCCAGTCGCGCAGGCCCGCGAGGATCGAGGCCGAGCGGTCGCCCATGCCGAAGTAGATCGCGACCGGCGCGCCCACGCCGATCGACCCGATCACGATGAACACGATCAGCGCCACGATCTGCGAGGAGGTCGAGGTGTCGGTGCTCGCAATCGCCGCAGCGGCGGCGACCACGAGCAGCAGGTTCTTCGGATTGAGTCCCGACAGCAGCGCCCCGAGGCCGACTGCCTTGATCGGCGTGATCGAATCCAGGGCGTGCATCCACTTGGGCATCTCGGGCTCGCTGTCGCCCTGGGGACGGCCCTTCCACTGTTGCGCGGCGACGAGCAGCAGCAGCAGACCGAGCACGACCTTCACCCAGCTCGCGCCCGTCGACGGCGCGCCGGAGCTCGTCGTCGACGACCCGCTGGCAATCGCGAGCGTGATCCCGCCGATGATCGCGATGCCCGCGATCCAGCCGAGCAGAAACGCGGGCCCGTTGCTGCGGCCTCGCGGGGTTGCCAGCATCAGCACCATCGCGATGATCGGAAGCGGGGAGAGCGCGACACCGACGCCGTACCCGAGGATCTGTCCAATGGCAGCGCCCATCACGTCTCCCTCGGTCGCGCGCGGTCGGCCGGCCAGGCGGGCGTCGAGCAGCGCAGAGGCCTCTCGCGGAACGACACGGGGACGGTGCCAGACTTCAGGCCACCAGTCATCACCCCGACCGGGTGATCGGGATCGACACCGCAGAAAGCGGCGTCCGTCGTCGCAGCGGGAGGGCCCTGCGTCGGCGCGGCCCTCCGGTATGTCACAGCCGGCCGCCGCGCGTTGTCAAGGGGTAGTCAGTGTTGCGTGACGGGAGGCACGGATGAGCGAGAAGCTGGATACGCCCATGGGCGACAGGGAGCTCGAGGTGCTGCGGCGGCACGGCTTCGGCGTCGCCTACCGGATGCTCGGCAGCGTCTCGGAGGCCGAGGACGTGACCCAGGAGGCGCTCCTGCGCCTGACGCGTCAGGACGGCCCGATCCACGAGCCGGCCGCCTGGATCACGACGGTGGTGACGCGGCTCTCGATCAACGTCCTCGGGTCGGCACGGGCCCGTCGCGAGTCGTATGTCGGGCCGTGGCTGCCGGAGCCGCTCGTCGAGGAACCGGCGCCCGGGCCGGCCGCGCGCGCCGAGCTCGCGGATTCGCTGTCGCTGGCCTTGCTGGTGTTGATGGAGCGGCTGACCCCGGTCGAACGTGCCGCCTACCTGCTGCGCGAGGTCTTCGGGTACGAGTACGCGGAGATCGGCGACATCATCGAGCGCACCGAGGTGAACTCGCGACAGCTCGTGACGAGGGCGCGGAAGCATCTCGAGGCCGACCGCCCGCGCTTCGACGCCGACGAGGCTGCGCGCGACGCGTTGCTCGAACGGTTCCTCGCAGCGGCCGAGGAGGGCGACCTGGGGGCTCTCGAGGAGCTACTTGCCGAGGATGCCGTCCTGTACGCCGACAGCGGCGGCAAGGCGATGGCACCGCAGGCTCCGCTCTTCGGCGCCACGCTCATCGCGCGTTTCATGGCCGCCGTGGGTCGCGTACGTCTCGGTTCCGGCGAGCTCGAGAGCCGGCGGGTGAAAGTCAACGGTCAGCCCGGCCGCCTGGTACGAGGTCCGGCCGAGCCGCCGTTCGGCGAGACCGAGCGGCTCGAGGTCGAGAGGGCGCTCGAGCTCCTGCAGGCCGGTGACGTCGACGCGCTCGTGAAGGACGCCCGAGATGCCGCACCGACGCGGCCCGTTCCGCCAGAGCAGGCCGAGCTGCGGGTCTGGAGCGTGCTCACCGTGGATGTCTTCGAGGGCCGGATCCAGACCGTGCGCATCGTGCGCAATCCGGACAAGCTCGGCCATCTCTGAGCTGTCACAGGGCGGCCCGCTGCGCTGTCAGACATGCGACGAACACGATGACCAGCAGGAGGAACGCCTCATGTCGACAGTTGCAGCCCAACCCTTCTCGGGCACCTACCGCGTCCAGCCGGCGCCCTCGACCCTTGCGTTCGCGGTGCGCCACTCGGGCGTCTTCTCGTACCGCGGCTCCTTCTCGGACGTCGCGGCAACGCTGCGAGGCGATGGCGACGCGCTGGCGCTCGAGGGGTCCGCTCGCGTGGACTCCATCTCGGTCGTCGAGCCTCCCGCGATGAGGGCGAGCGTGCTGGGGCCGGAGTTCTTCGACGCCGAGCACCATCCCGAGATCACGTTCCGTTCGACGGCGGTCCGGCTCGCCGACGACGGCCGCGCAGAGGTCGACGGCGAGCTCACGATCCGGGGCGTGACCCGCCCGGTCACCGCCGGCGGTCACTACTCGCCACCGCGGCAGGCCGGCTTCGGCGAGGTCGCGGGCCTGCAGCTCGAGACGAGCTTCGACCGCCGCGACTTCGGATTCGAGTGGCAGATGAAGATGCCGGGCGGCGGTGACGCGGTCGGCTGGCATGTGGAGCTGGACATCGATCTGCTGCTCATCCGCGACGAGGATGCCGACCAGTGACGTCCGGATCTCTGGAGGAGAGCGACATGACGACCGCTCAGGAAACGAGCAACAAGGCGACGTTCAGACGCTTCCAGGAGGCCACCAACACCGGCGATGCGGAGCTCATCTCGAAGACGATCGACGAGATCGTCGAGCCCGACGTGCTGATTCGCACGCCGTTGCCGGTCGAGGCGACCGGGGCGGAGGCATTGAAGGAGGTGTCTCTGAGACTCCACCGGGCCTTCCCCGATCTTCCGACGTCTGCTCGCAGATGAAGCAGCTCGGTGTGATCGCGGCCTGGCGACTCGTGTGGTCAACTGCGGGTCATGTCGGCCCCACGACCCGCTCCCGTCGACGACCTCGACTGGCGGCCGCAGCGCGCCCGGGCGTTCGGAGAGCGGATCCTCGGCCTCTACACGGAGTACCTCGCGAGTCTCGCGGAGGGCCCGGCGTCGCCGCGCGTGACACCGGCCGCCGTGCGAGCGGCGGTCGCGCTCGACGTGCCGGAGGAGCCGCTGGGCGACGACGCGATCGTCGCCCACCTCCAGACGATGCTCGATCACTCGTTGCGCCACGGGAGTGGGGCCTTCTTCGCGTACATCAGCGGCGGCGGCACGGTGCCGGGCGCCGTCGCGGATCTGCTCGCATCGGGGTTGAACGCGAACGGCGGCGGCTGGGTGCTTTCGCCGGCCGCGACCGAGATCGAGTTGCAGCTCGTCCGCTGGCTGGCCGACCGATTCGGGCTGCCGGCCGATGCCGGGGGAATGCTCGTGTCGGGCGGCTCGCTCGCGAACCTGACGGCGCTCAAGCTGGCACGCGATCGTGCCCTCCCCGGAGTCCGCACGGACGGAACGGCAGGCGGCCCGGCGCTCGCGATGTACGCGTCGGCCGAATCGCATTTCTCGGTGGCACGCGCAGCCGACGTGCTCGGTCTCGGCGAGGGCAGCGTGCGCAAGGTTCCCGTCGGGGACGGTCTGCAGATGCGGATCGACGCGCTCGAAGAGCTGGTTGCGTCGGACCTCGCTGCCGGCATCGTTCCCGCCGCGATCGTGGCAACCGCCGGGACGACTGGCACGGGCGCGATCGATCCGCTGGATGCGGTCGCCGATGTCGCCGAGCGGCACGGGGCGTGGTACCACGTCGATGCCGCATATGGCGGAGCAATCGCGCTCTCGCAGAAGCTGCGGGGGCTGCTGCGCGGCATCGAGCGTGCCGACTCGATCACGTTCGATGCCCACAAGTGGCTCTACGCGCCGACGGTCAGCGCCTTCACGCTGGTCCGTGACCCGAGGTACCTCGCGCGCTCGTTCAGTGCGCAGGCTGCCTACGTCGAGCAGGAGCGCGACGTGGCCGACCGAGGCGCCGACCTGGGGTTCGAGGGACTCCAGCTGAGCCGCGGGTTCATCGCCCTGCGCGTCTGGGTGGGACTGCTGGCGCACGGCACCGCGGCCTACGCGCGCCGCATCGAACACGACATCGCGCTGACCGACTGGTTCGGCGCGCTGATCTCCGACACGCCGGAGGTCGAGCTCGTCTGCGCTCCCTCGCTCTCGATCTGCTGCTTCCGCTATCACCCGCGCGGCGTCGAGGACGAGGACTATCTGAACCGGCTCAACACGCGGATCGTGACCGAGCTGCAGATGGACGGCACCGTCTTCCCGTCCAATGCGTCCGTCGCCGGACGTGCCGCGATCCGCTCGTGCATCGTCACGTACCGCGCCGAGGCGGTGCATCTGGAACGCCTGCTCGAGCTGGCGCTCGCGACCGGTGCCCGGCTACATGCGGCCGCGGTCGTCGCGTAGCCTGCGCGGCGCGGCACTCCCTCGCTGGCTCGGCTGGATCTCGATCGCGATCGGCATCCTGTTCGTGATCCCGCCGATCGAGTTCGCAGGCTTCCTGTTGTTCCTGATCTGGGTGGTCGTCGTCAGCGTCCTCGTCACACGTCGGACACCCCGGGCCAGGACACGCCGAGAGGCCCTTCCGGGCCCCTCGGCTTGAACGACGATCAAATGGTGGAGCTAAGCGGGCTCGAACCGCTGACCTCCTGGGTGCGATCCAGGCGCTCTCCCAGCTGAGCTATAGCCCCCGGGCAACGAACACTTTACCAGCGCCAGGCGCTCAGTAGACGTCGACCGGCGTGCCGACGGGGGTCTGCTCGTATGTCCAGTTCGCAGCCCAGATCGGCTCCCGCACACAGCCGTGACTCGCCGGATACGCGGGCACCGGGGAGAACCCGTGGATCGCGAAACCGCCGTGGAACGTCATGGTGCGCCAGAGGATCGCCGGTCCGAGCCAGGTGTGCGTGAACGGGGCCTTCCAGAGCACGCTCCAGTGGCCGACCGGCGTGTTCCCGGTCGCCCCGGTCGAGACGTGCAGCGTTCCGGTGACCGTCCCGTTGCGCACGAGCATGAGGATCTGCCGGGTCTTGTCGATCTCGATGTGCAGCCCATGGCCTGCGTAGCGCGCCTTCGGCACCGTCGCCGCGGCCAGCCGCGCGAGCGTTGTCCGATCGGCGAGGCTCGTGCGCGGAAGGCCCTCGGCCTTCTGGAACGCCAGGACGGCGTCCGACGTCTCGGCCGACCAGGTCGAGGAAAGGTCGTCCTGGTGGAACGTCAGGCTCTCGAGGCGCCGCTTCAGCCCGACCACCGCAGGACCGTGCGAGTCCGGGGCCGAGCGCCGCGGTGCCGATCGTCGCGCGGGCGGGCTTCGCGGACGAGACGGGTCCCGTGCCGATGCTGCCCGAGACGTACGCGGTGAGCCGCGTGCCGTCGGCCGCGAAGGGCACGACGAGGCTGCCTGCGTGCGCCCAGCTGCGGCGGTCGATCAGGTGGCTCCCGCGATTTCCGACGACGACGAAGTGCAGCTTGACTCCGCTCGCCGGCTTCGCGCGCACGACCAGGTGGGCGGGGGCGAAGAGCGTCTTCGCGACCAGCCGGGCGTGCAGGACCGGCCGGACGCGCAGCTCGATCGGCGCGCTCGTCGAGCCGTCGGCCAGGACGGCGCCGAGGGTGCCTGGCGCAGCGGCCTTGAACGATCCCGTGAAGCTGCCGTCTGCGGCGACGTCGGCGTGTGCGATGGCGCCGCTTGCGCGCGTGATCGACACCGTCTCGCCTGCAACTGCCGGAGCCACCGTTCCCGCGAAGCGCACGGTCGCGCCGTAGTCGACCTTGCTCGACGACAGGTGCAGCGTGATGTCGCTTGCGAACGCCGCCGGCGCAGCCACCGCGCATGTGACCGCGGCCGCGATGAGGGCGACGGCGCGTCTCACAGAGCTATCCGTCGACGCTCGACAGTGTCGTGCTCAGTTGCCGGCCGGGTCGCTGTGGGTGCCGCCACTCACGGGGGCGTTGCCACCGGGCGATGCGAGACCGCCGCCGTTCGCGGTATCGACGCTTCCGTTGACCGAGCCGCCGCCCGTCTTGACCGGCTTCGTCTTGGCCTTGACCGCCGTCTTGGGAGGCGCCTGCGTGCTCGACGAGCCCGAGGCGAACCCGGTCGTGGCGGTCGGCGACTGCGGCGTCGTGTCGGTCGGTGCCGTGGCGGCCTTCTTCTTGGCCTTCTTCACGGTCTGCGGCAGTGCGCTCGCGAAGGTGGTCTTGCCGCCATTCGACCCGTGGAAGATGATGACCTTCGATGGACCGACGGTCGCGCTCGTGGCCTGCTGCTGCAGCGAGCTCGACGACGTCGTCGCGCCGGGCGAGAGCGACCGCAGGAGCGGGGTCAAAGCCAGGTAGCAGCCAGTGACCACGATGGCCAGCGCGACCGCGTAGGGCCATGCTCGCTTCATGATCGAATGCTCCACCGGGGGTCCATCAGATACGTTGGCTTTCACGGGCGTCGTTGCACCATCGATAGAAACGGCCTCGACCTTTAGCGAAATCGGTACGCGAACGCTTCTGAACTCTCATGGCTTTCAAGTATAGACTGCAAATCTTCTTCGTGATACTCACGATTCTTCCTCTTCTCGCCGCGGGGTGGGCGATTAGCGGAATTTCCGGTAAGAATCGCACGAATCAGACCGATCAGCAACTGGCAGTTTCGTTAAGTGCGGCCGAGGTCACCTACGCGCAGGATCACGCGGCAGCCCAGGCGACGGCGACCCAGCTCGCGATGCGGACCGACGTGCAGGGTCTGCTCGTGGCCAAGGGGCCCCTGAACCACCAGACGCTCGAGGGGCTCCTCGGGCAGGCGACAGCCTCCGAGCCCTTCCAGCTCGCCGCATACGACGCCAAGGGCCGGCTGATCGCGGGCTCGCTGCCGGCGAATCGCGCGTTCATGTTCAAGGCCACGGTGCCCGGTAAGGGGTCGCTCATCGCGGCCGAGTCGGTGCCGGTGTTCCTCGCCCCGCTCGCGCACTCCAAGTCGATCCCGCCCAATCAGCGCATCGTGCTGGTGCAGGGTCGACGTGGTTACTCGACCGGGCCGCGCCCCAACGTGGGGCCGGTCGCGCCGAGATCGGTGCCGAACGGGAATGCAGAGACGACGATCATCCTCGGCCGTCGCGTGCGTGCGCTCGGGATCTCGCTCGTCGGCGGAAGTGCGCTCGTCGCGGTCACGAACCAGGCCGCGCTCGACTCGGCGATCCGCTCGATCCAGCTGCGCACGGCCGCGATCCTGCTCGTCGCGATGATCGCGATCGCGATCCTCGGCGGGTTGCTCGTGCGCTCGCTGACCTCGACGCTCCGGACGTTCGCGGAGCGCGCGCGGTCGATCGCAGCGGGGCACTTCGACCAGCAGGTGCCGACGCCCGGCAACGACGAGTTCGCGCAGTTCGGGCGTGCCTTCAACGACATGTCGGCCGAGCTCGAACGACGCATCGACGAGCTGGAGGACGAGAAACGCCGCGTCCAGGACGCCGTCGGGCGGTTCGGCGTCGCACTCGCGTCCACGCACGACGTGACGGCGCTCCTCGACGTCGTGCTGCGCTCGGCGATGCAGGTCGCCCGGGCCCGCGGCGGCCGCCTGCTGGTGACCGACGAGGTCTCCGGCGTCCTCGTCGAGCAGCTGCGCGCAGGGGAGACGGAGAGCGCGGCGCTGCTCCTCGACGCGGAGGCCCGGGCGCCGGACGGGGTCGAGGGCCGCGCGCTGCAGGAGCTCACGCCCGTGATCGGCGACGACCCGGTCGAGTCGCTCGCGGCACCGCTCGTCACGGAGGCGAGCGTGCTCGGCCTCCTGACGCTCGTGGCGCCGGATGACGGCTCGTTCGACGAGCAGGCGGCGCGGGCCGTCGGCGCGCTCGCCGGTCAGGGAGCCGTGGCGATCGAGAACGCGCGCCTGCACCGGCTGATCCAGAAGCAGGCGCGCACGGACGGGCTCACGAGCCTGGCCAACCATCGAGAGTTCCAGGAGCAGCTCGCGCACGAGGTCGAGCGCGCCCAGCGCTTCGGCGTGCCGGTCGGGCTCGTGCTGCTCGACCTGGACGATTTCAAGGCGGTCAACGACAGCTACGGGCACCTGGCGGGCGACAACGTCCTCAAGGCCGTCTCGGGGGCGCTCAGGGGCGCCATACGAGACATCGACCAGGCATCGCGCTACGGCGGCGAGGAGTTCGCGGTGATCCTCCCGCACACCACCGTCGAGGGCGCCACACGGCTTGCCGAGCGCCTTCGCCAGGCGATCGCCGAGCGCGTCGCGAACGCACCGGACGGCCGTCAGATCCGCATAACGGCCTCCTTCGGAGTGGCTGGTCTGCCGGCTCACGCGGCCACCCAGGTCGAGCTCATCGCAATCGCAGATGCGGCCCTGTACAGGGCCAAGCAGAGCGGGAAGAACCGCGTCTCGGTAGGCCCCCCACACGGAGGATCTTCGTGACGACGCCGCAGTCGAGTGATATAGTCGGCCTTGCTCGAGGGGACGGGGTAACGACCGAGGTAGGTGTAATGACCGAAGGACGTTCGCTGTTCGCTTCCGTGATCGAGGAACACCTCGCGCTGAAGCGTCGAAACGCGCACTTGAACGACGACAGGCCGATCGAGGCTTTCGAGCTTCCCGACCCGTTCGATAACCATGCGCTCTTCAAGACCGAGGCTGATGCCCGGCGCGAAGAGGAAGAGACCGGCGAACATCCAGCGATCTCGCTGGAATGGCCGGTCGCAAACACGGTCGGCGAGGTCGAGGAGGCCTGGCTCGATCAGCAGCAGTGCCACGACTTCGACTGGGGCGACTGAGCTCCCAGGTCGACGGTGAATGTGTTGCGGTGGGGCGCCTGAGTGCGCCCCACCCGCGTTTTTCAGGGGCGTAGCGCACAGTTCCAGGTAAAGCCATACGCGATCTGGCCGATCTGTAGCAAGTGCGCCTTGATATCGAACGCCTCGATCGCGCCCTCGCGCGCGCGCTCGTGGGGGTGACGAGCGCCGACGAGGCCTACGCCGCTGCGTGCTCGTCGCTGCGCGAGGAGCTCGGCGAGGCACTGCTGACGAGCGTGTACGTCGAGGACGAGGATCGCCTGTGGCTGTCGGCTCAGCGCGGCTACCACCAGGTGGTCCACACGCACTCGCTGGGAGCCGGGCTGTTCGCTCGGGCGTACGAGGGCGGGCAGTCGATCGCAGTGGAGCGGTCGGTCAGCTCGGATCCTCGATACATCGAGGTGGTCCGGGGAATCGAGTCGCTGGCAGCAGCGCGGTTCGACGCGGATGTCACGGGAGTCGTCGGCATCGAGTCGCGTGAGCGCCTCGCCGAGAGCGACGGCCGCGCAATCGTCGAGAGCGCCGCCCGCGCGATCGAGCACGCGCTCGAGCGGCTGTCGGCCCGCGGACACCTGCGCGGATCGGGCCGTCTGCGGCTCCTGCGCGCCGTGAGCGCGCTTGCCGCGTGCCACGAGCCGCTCGCGATCGTCGAGCTCCTGGCGCGCAGCGTGGGGGACGCGCTCGGACTCGATCTCGTCCAGGTCGCGCTCGTGCAGAACGGGCGGCTCGTGCCGCGCGTCGTCTGGAGCCGGAGCTCGGACCGGTCGCTGCGCCTCGACGCGAGACGGTTCCGCGCGCAGGCCGAGCGGTTCGCACACGAGCTGGTGCTCGGGTCGGAGGACGGGATCGCGTCGGTCGTCGGCGTCCCACTGCGCGCCGGTGGTGAGCTGGTCGGCTACCTGATCGGCGGCTCGATCGAGACTGCGAACGGGGCTGCCGAGCGCATCGATGAGGCGCTCGTCGCCGCAACGACCGCCGCCCAGGCGCTTGCGGGCCTCGTCCGCGAGCAGGAGCTGCGCGGGTCGCAGGACGACCTCCGTGCCTCCAAGGACTCGCTCGAGCGCCTGATCGAGTCCGTTGCCGAGCACGTGTTCTGCCTCGAGCGCGACGACGAAGGCGGTCTGCGCGTCGTCGCGGGACTCGGATACCTCGTGCGCGTGCTCGGCCACGAGCCCGCCGAGGGCGTCGAGCCTGCGGCGGTCTGGCTCGGCGCGATCCCTGCGGACGACCGCCGAAGAGTCGAGCAGGCGCTCGAGGACGCGCTCGGCGGAGGCCCCGTCGACCTCGAGCATCGGCTCGAGGTTCCGGGCGGAACCTGCCGCACGTACCGCCTCCGAGGTCGCTTCCGGCGGGACGACGGCCGAGTCCTGTTCGATGCGATGGTCGCGGACGTCACCGAGCGGCATCGCGCCGAGCTGGGTCGCGAGCGCGCAGAGCAGCGCTACCAGGCTGTCGTCGAGTCGCTCAACGAGGGGCTGATCGTGCTCGGGCTGGACGGGCGCATCGTGTCGGCGAACGCGAGCGTGCAGCGCATCCTCGGTCGCACGGAGGAGGAGATGCTCGCGCCGCTCGCAGATGCGCGCTGGTCGTTCGTGGATGTCTCGGGCAACCCGATCGAACGGCTGGACAAGCCGGGGTACCTGACGCTCCGCGACGGAGAGCCGCGCACGGGCATGATCATCGGCGTCCACCGGCCCGACGGCGAGCTGCGCTGGATCGAGGAGAACACGCGTCCCCTGCGCTCGCCGGAAGGCGAGCTGGAGGGCGTCGTGCTGACGCTGGCCGACGTGACCGAACGGTTCGAGGCCGATCGCCGCGTGCGCGCCGAGCGCGACTTCACGGCGCGGGTACTCGACACGATCGCCGATGGCGTCCTGGTGACCGACGAGCTGCCCGACGGCGGACGGGTGATCGTGCACGTCAACGACCGCATCTGCGAGATCACCGGGTTTGCGCGAGACGAGCTGCTCGGCGCACGAACGCCCTTCCCGTGGTGGCCCGAGGATCGCCATGCAGAGCTCGCCGACGCCTTCGAGCTGGCGACCGCGTCGGGTGCCGGCGAGTACGAGGCGCGCTTCCAGCGTCGCGACGGCGCCGCGTTCCCGGCAGTCGTCTCGGTCGGGGCGGTGCACCTCGTCGACGCGGAGCAGCGGGCCTGGGTGATCACCGTCAAGGACCTCTCCCAGCGCAACGCGCTGCTCGACGAGCTCCAGGTCAGCCGGAAGGACATGGAGCGCGTGCTCGACTCGGTCGAGGAGTACCTGTACACGTACGAGCTGGCGCCCGACGGCACGTCGTCGCTCGTCCGCGAGCTCTCGCGTCCTATCGCGCGCGTGCTCGACGTCGACGCGTCCGGCTGCGTCGGCACGGACGAGCGCTGGCTCACCGCAACGCACCCGGACGATCGTGCCGGAGTCAGCGAGGCCGGACGCCGGCTGCTCGCCGGCCGTCCCGTCGACTACGAGCATCGGGTGCGCGACCGCGAAGGCTTCGAGCGCTGGGTGTGGGTGCGGGAGCGGCCCGAGCGAGCCTCCGACGGCCGCCTGTTCGTGCACGGCGCGATGACGGACGTGACAGCCCGCAAGGAGGCCGAGGGTCAGCTCGGCGAGGCGCTCGAGGAGGCTCGTCGCTCGTATGCCGAGCTCTCGGCCCTGCACGATCAGATGCGCCGCGTCGTCGGCTCGATCGACGAGCTCTTCTACACGGACGAGCTCCGCGCCGACGGCGTATGGCACTCCACCTGGATCGGCGACAACTGGCGCCGGTTCATCGGAGACGTCGAGTCGGGCGAGGATCCGCAGGAAGTCTGGGATGACGCGGTGCATCCCGACGACCGCGAGCGCTACCACGCGGTCGAGGCGCGCATCCTCGCCCTCGAGGCCGTCGACGTCGAGTACCGCCTGGTCGGAACCGACGGCGAGATCCGCTGGGTGTGGGAGCGCATGCGCCCGAGCGGCCGGCGTGCCGACGGCACGCTCGTGGTCGACGGCGTCGTGCAGGACATCACGGAGCGCAAGCGGTCGGAGGAGCGTCTCGAGGAGGCGCTCGCGCTCGCCGAGCAGGCGCGAGCCGAGGCCGACCTCGCGAGCCGCACCGATCCGCTGACGGGTCTCGCCAACCGCCGCCACTTCGCAGAGCAGCTGGGCACGGCGCTCGACACGACGCGTCCGGGACAGGCGCTCGGGCTGCTGCTGCTGGACATCGACCACTTCAAGCGCACGAACGACACCTACGGCCACGCGGCCGGCGATGCGGTGCTGCGCGAGGTCGCCCGGCAGCTCGCTGCTGTCGTCCGCGCCGGCGACATCGTGGCGCGCATCGGCGGTGAGGAGCTTGCCGTCGTGATGCCCGGAGGTGGCAAGCCCGAGGTGCTGCGCGCCGCCGGGGAGCGCGTACGCATGCTGGTCGCGGCCGCGACGGTGATCCACGACGAGTGCGAGGTGCCCTTCACCGTGTCCGTCGGAGCCGCGTCGTCGCTCGACGCGACGACCGCCGACACGCTGCTCGCAGCGGCCGATCGAGCGATGTATGCCGCCAAGCGACGCGGACGCGATCGGGTGTGCCTGTTCTGCGAGCTGGTCGGCGACGACTTCCTCGCCGAGGTGCCCGAGGCGCTGCGCATCGCCGAGGCCCTCGCGCTGACGGTGTCGGTGCGCGAGGGGATGCCCGCCCTGCACAACCAGCAGGTCGCGGAGCTCGCCGGCGGCATCGCACGCGAGCTCGATCTCGCGCCGCAGGCCGTGTTGCGCTGTCAGGTGTCCGGATGGCTGCACGACATCGGCAAGACCGCGATCCCGGACTCGATACTGTCGAAGCCGAGCGAGCTGAGCGAGGAGGAGTGGGCGCAGATGCGCCGGCATCCGGAGATCGGCGAGGCCATCGTGCGCCGCATCGCCGGACTCGCAGATGCGGCGTCCGGCGTGCGCCACCACCACGAGCGCTGGGACGGTACGGGGTATCCGGATCGTCTCGGGGGTGAGGAGATCTGCCTCGAGGCCCGCGTGGTAGCCGTCGCCGACGCGTACTCCGCGATCACGTCGCGCCGGCCGTACCAGCGCGAGCGCAGCCGGGAGGAGGCGATCGAGGAGCTGCAGGCGAGCGCCGGCGGCCACCTCGATCCTCGCGTGGTCGAGGCGCTCTGCCGCGTGCTGCGGATGCCGACACGTGCGAAGGCGTCCGAGCGCGCCAGAGGCCTGTCCGAGTAGCTACACCGCCGGCACGGCGTCGGCTGCGAACGCCCGCATGCTCTCGAAGCGGGCGTCGGGAGTCGCCTGCGCCTCGGGCGTCGCACCACCAGGCCGTCCGTCGCGCCGATCGATCCAGACCGTCGTCATGCCGAGGCTCTTGGCCGGCACGTGGTCGTGGAACAGGCTCTGGGCGACGTGCAGCACCCGATCCGGCGGAAAGCCGAGCTCCTGCTCGATCCGCGCGTGGGCGGCGCGGAACCCGGCCGTGTCGGGCTTGTAGCTGCCCACCTGCTGCGCGGTGACCACGAGGTCGAACGAGACGCCGAGGCGCTTCTCGGAGGCCGCGAACAGGTCGTCGTCGCAGTTCGTGATCGGGACGAGCTTGAAGCGCGTTCCGAGTCGCTGCAAGGCCTCGGTGGAGTCGGGGAACGCCGGCCAGTCGCCGACCGATCCGCCGAACTCGCGTGCCTGCGCATCGCTCACGGGGATCTCGAGCTGCTCGCCGATACCCCGGAGCGCCACCGCGAGCACGTCGCGATAGCGCTGATACGGCACCTGCGCCTCATGCTCGAGCGCGGCGAAGCGCCCAAGCAGGTCCTCGTCGCTGCTGGCTGCCGCCGCATCGCCGAGCGCGTCGCGCAACGCGGAGACGATGCCGGTCTCCCAGTCGATCAACGTGCCGTAGCAGTCGAACGTGAGGACGTCGTAGGCGTCATAGTCGAGCCGGCTCACAGCCGAGGATCATATGCTCGCCCCTGCCGTGCACGCGTCCGGGCCGATCGCCGACACGACCTTCGTCCACCAGGGCGTGCCAGGGCTCGCGCTCGAGGGCGATCGGCTCCGCCTCACGCTCTTTCCCGACGCGGGCGCGAAGATCCTCGATCTCGTGCACCGCCTGTCCGGGGTCGACCTGCTGTGGAAGAACCCGCGGGTGCCGCTGCGGCCGGCGTACACGGGCCCGGCCTTCGACGACGTCTGGTGCGGCGGCTGGGACGAATTGTTCCCGACCGATCCGCCATGCGAGATCGATGGCAACCGCTTCCACGATCACGGCGACCTCTGGCACGGGCCGTGGGAGTGGGAGGTCGAGCACGACGACGGTGCCCGGGCGACCGTCTACCTGAGGCGCCACACGGTCGCGTTGCCGTGCCTCATGGAGAAGTGGGTCACCGTGCGCCGCGACAGCCTCGACGTCGAGTTCCGCCATCGCCTGACGAACCTCGGCACCCAGGTGGTGCCGTACGTCTGGAACCTGCACGTCGCGCACGCGATCGCGCCGACCTCCCGCGTGTTCCTCCCTGCCTCGCGGCTCGGTCTCACCGACCCCGAGACCTCCCGCTTCGGCAGCTCGGCTCGCGAGGTCGCCTGGCCGGTTCACGCCGGCGATGATCTGAGCGCCATGCTCGGACCCGAGCGGGGACTGACCGAGTTCCTGCACGCGATCGATCTACGCGAGGGCTGGTGCGCGGTCGTCCACGAGCGCGGCGTCGGACTCGCCCTCTCGTTCGACGCGGCCCTCTTCCGCACGGTCTGGACGTGGGGGGTGTTCGGAGGCTGGCGCGGGCACTACGTACTGCTCACCGAGCCCTCGACGAGTCCGCCGGGAGGACTCGCGGCGAGCGTGGCCGCCGGCAGCGCGGCCACGATCGAGCCGGGAGCCGTCCTCGAGACCCGTGTCGTGGCGCGGGTGCTCGAGGGTGCGCGCACGGCGGGCCCGGGCGATGCGCCGCCCGCAGAGCTGCCTACTTGAGCGCGCCGGCGACCAGCCCTCGCGTGAAGTAGCGCTGGCCGAGCAGGTACACGGCGACGATCGGGAGCGTTGCGAGCGACAGGCCGGCCATCACGACCGGGATGTCGAGCGTGTAGCGATTCTGGAACGCGGTCAATCCAGCCATGACCGTGTGCTGGGAGTCGCTCTGCAGGAAGATCAGGGCGAACAGCAGCTCGTTCCACGCCCACAGCACGTTGACGACGGCAAGCGTCACGAGCGGTGCGCCCGAGAGCGGCAGCACGACACGCAGGAAGATCTGCAGCGAGTTCGCGCCGTCGACCGTCGCGGCCTCGAGCAGGGCGCCCGGGATCGTGCGGAAGAACGCCCACAGCATGTAGATCGAGAACGGCAACATGAGCCCGACGTAGATCAGGATCACGAGCCGGAACGTGTTGATGAGATTGAGCTCGACGCCGAGCGAGAAGAGCGGGATCACCAGGACGACGGGCGGGATCACCATCAGCGCGATCATCGAGCCGAGCACGACATCGCGCCCCCAGAAGTCGAACCGCACGAGCCCGAACGCGGCCATGCTCGCGAACAGCATGCAGATGGCGACGGAGCCGCCCGTCACGATGAACGAGTTCAGGAGCCAGCGGGGGAACTGGTCGTTGAGTGCGGTCCGGAAACCGTGCAGCGTCGGGCTGGTCGGGAACCCGAGAGGTTGATCGATCACCGCGGCCTGCGTCCGGAATGCCGACGAGACCATCACGTAGACCGGCAGGAGCGCGCTCAGCGTCACGATCGCGAGAATCGCGTGTCGTGCGCCGCGGCCGAGCGTCCCGCTCTGCATCAGGCTGCCCGTGACCTGACGATACGCCGGGTGACCAGGACGGCAGCGGCGAGGAACCCGACGGTGACGAGCACGACGGTCGCCGCGCTTGCCGCGAGCCAGCCCAGGCGGTACGTGATGAGGTTGTCGTAGACGTAGGTCTCGATCACGCCGGTCGACTCGCCCGGGCCGCCGCCGGTCATCACGAACACGTAGTTGAACACCCACGACAGCAGCGTGATGCCCTCGATCACGAGGTAGAACAGGATGATCGGCCGCAGCCCGGGGAGGCTCACGTGCCAGTGCGTACGCCACCAGCCGGCGCCGTCGGCGCGCGCCGCCTCGTACACCTCTGTCGGAAGCGCGAACAGGCGAGCCAGGAAGATGATCACCCCGAACCCGAGCTCCTTCCAGACGATCACGCCCATCAGCGACGAGAGCGCGTAGTCGGGGTCGCCCAGCCAGTCCCGGGTCAGGCTGCCGAGGCCGACCTCCTGCAACGAGGAGTTGAGCAGCCCGTGCAGCGTCAGGATCTGGCCGAACAGCACGCCCACGACTGCGACGGGGAGAAGGTAGGGGATGAACACGACTCCGCGGTGGAACTGCCAGCCCCTCAGGCCGTCGTAGAGCAGGATCGAGATCAGCAAGGAGATCGCCACGATCAGTGGCAGGCCGACGAGGATCAGCTGCGCGTTGTGGCGGATAGCACTCCGGAACAGCGGGTCACGAAAGACGATGTGCAGGTTGCCGAGACCGACGTAGGCACCGTCGCGGTGGAGCGTCTCCTCCACCAGGCGGACGATGCCGTAGCCGAACACGAACGCGATGGCGGCAAGCGCCGGCGCTACCCAGAGCAGGGCCTCGAGAGACCGTAACCGTCGACGGGAGCGCCGGCGCTTGCGCGGCGCCCCCGTCAACGTCGTATCGCCGGAGCGAGTCGCTACTGCGCGCCCCAGACCTTGAAGTTGGCGATCTCCTTGGGATTCGTCAGGCGGATGCGGGCCATGTTGGACTCCATGGCCGCTGCAGCCTGCGTCGCTGTCATCTTGCCGGCGAGCAGGAGCTGGACTCCCGCGAAGTTGCCCTTCTGGTCGAGCTCGAACGGGATGAAGTTCTCGAGGTACGGGCCGCCGGCCTTCGCCATCGTGAACAGCTGCTTGATCTGCGGGAGCTTGATCAGGTTGGCGTTGAACCGGTCATCCGCCGGCAGCGCGCCGGTGGCCTTGTAGAAGGCCGTCAGGCGATCGGGTGTGTGGAGGTACTTGATGAAGGCTGCCGCCTGCTTCGGGTACTTCGAGAACGACGTCACGCCGAGCGTCTGCGAGGTGGCGCCGAGCTTGCCGGCGCCGACCCCGTTCCCGTAGGTCGGCATCGCCATGACCCCGACCTTCGACTGCCCGACCTGCTTGACGAACTTCTTGACGTCGGTGCCCGCCGTGATCGTCATCGCGCTCTTGCCGTTGACCCACGTCTGCTGTGCCTGGTACAGGTCGAGCGAGCCGATGTCGTCGTTCCAGCAGTTCGCCTGCTTCATCTGCTCGAGCCGGGTCCACCATGCCGCCTGGTCCGGGTCGGTGAACTTCTGCGTCCCTACGACGGCGGCCTTGACGTCATCGACCGACTTGACCGACTGCGAGCCGAGGATGCTGTATAGCCAGCCGCCGAACCAGCCGTCCTTCACCCCGCCGGCGATCGGCGTGATGCCCTTCGCACGCAGCGTCTTGCAGTCCGCGAGCAGCTGCGCCCACGTCGTCGGCGCTGCGGCGATGCCCGCGTTCTTCAGCACGTCCTTGCGGTAGAGCACCGGGAACGACGGCTGGATGTACCACGGCGCCGAGTAGAGCTTGCCGCCCGACGTGTCCTCGCCCTGGTTGATGTAGTGCTTCCACTCGCTCTTCGGGAGCAGCGTCGAAATGGGCCTGATGTTGCCCGCCCAGCCGTCCTCGAGCGTGTTGATCCCGCCCCAGAAGTACTCGATGTCCGGGCCTTTCTTGGCCTTCGCGGCGGCCTCGAACGCGGGCACCAGGTTGTCGGTGCTCTGCAGCGTCGTGTTGATCTTGATGTTCGGGTTCGCGGCCTCGAACTTCTTCACCGAGTCTGCGACGAACCCCTTGAGGCCCGAGGCCTCCTGGTCGCCCCACCACCACATGTTCAGCGTGATGGGCGCCGCGGCGCGCGTGTGGTGCGCCGGTCCTGCCGTTGCAGCGCTGGTCGTGGCCAGGCACAGACAAGCTGTCACGGCCGCGACGCGCCCCCATCGTCCCTTGCGAATCACGCGAGTTCCCCTAGCGCTAGATAGATGCCCGGCCCCTCGCCGAGCGCCGATGATCGCACGCGATCGCATGGCTGTCCATGTCACGCGCGGTCGCACTCTCCGACTCCGGCACCCCCGCCTTGGTTAACGGATCGTGAGAACCGTCACGTTGTGATCGCGAATACATCGCTACTGCGACGAGCTTGCACCAAGCATGGAGCGCTGCCATCATCGCCGGCCATGGCCGTGGCGACCTCGCGAGTGCAGGGATCGCGGTGGGAGCGAGTCTCCCGCTCGCTGACGCCGGCCGAGTGGAGGCGCGCGGGAGCGCTCGCGTTCGCGATCGTGGGGCTCCACGTCATCGGGTTCGGTCTGCTGCTCGGCTTCGTGGCACCGCAGCACCTGAAGCTCGGCACGGGAGCCTTCGGCATCGGAGTCGGCATCACGGCCTACACCCTCGGGATGCGGCACGCGTTCGATGCCGACCACATCGGCGCTATCGACAACACGACTCGCAAGCTCATGACCGATGGCCAACGGCCTCTGAGTGTCGGCTTCTTCTTCTCACTCGGCCACTCGAGCGTCGTGTTCCTGCTCGCGGCAGGGTTCGCGCTGGGGATCAGGGGTCTGAGCGGCGACGTCTCGAACGACAACTCGAGCCTGCATCAGGCGACGGGCCTGATCGGACCGACGGTGTCGGGCTCGTTCCTGTTCCTGATCGGCATCCTCAACCTGGTCGTGCTGATCGGCATCGTGCGGATCTTCCTGCGCATGCGCCAGGGACAGTTCAACGAGCAGCAGCTCGAGGACCAGCTCAACTCGCGCGGGTTCATGAACCGCTTCTACGGTCGCGCCACGCGGGCCGTGAAGCAGCCGTGGCAGATGTATCCGCTCGGGTTCCTCTTCGGGCTGGGCTTCGATACCGCGACAGAGATCGCGCTACTCGCGACCGCGGGTACGGCCGCCGCCGGCGGCCTTCCGATCTCGGCGATCCTGTGCCTGCCGATCCTGTTCGCCGCGGGGATGTCGCTGCTCGACACGATCGACGGGGCGTTCATGAACTTCGCCTACGGCTGGGCGTTCTCCCGGCCGGTGCGAAAGGTCTTCTACAACATCACCATCACCGCCTTGTCGGTCGCCGTCGCGCTGATCATCGGCAGCATCGAGCTGCTCGCGGTGTTCGCCGACAAGCTGAGCCTGACCGGCGGCGTCTGGGACTTCGTCTCCAACGTCGACCTCAACCTCGTCGGGTACTTCATCGTCGCGCTGTTCGTCGGGACGTGGCTTCTCGCGCTCGCGATCTGGCGATTCGGGCGCATCGAGGAGCGCTGGATGGCGAAGCTGGATCAGGGCATGGAACCGGTCGCCGCTTCGCAGCGCGCCGCGCCCTCGCTGTAGCGCCTCGTAGCGCAGCTCGGGATGCTCTTACGATCCCGGCATGGATGCCGCTCGCATCGAAGGACCGATTCCGGCCGCACGGGAGTGGGCGAGCCGACGGGGGGCCTGGAGCATCGGGCGCCTCGGAGGCGGCCTGCCCGCGTCGGCGCTGCTCGTCGGCTCGATCATCTCGATCCAGTGTGGCTCCGCACTCGCGACGACGCTGTTCTCGCGCGGCGGAGTCGCCGGAACCGCATTCCTTCGCTGCTCGTTCGCCGCGCTCATCCTGATCGCGATGACGCGCCCGCGACTGCGCGGTCGCAGCCGGGTCGATCTGACCTGGCTCGCCGTCTTCGGCCTGCTGCTCGCGGGCATGAACATCACGTTCTACGAGGCGATCGACCGCCTCCCGCTCGGGGTGGTCGTGACGGTGGAGTTCCTCGGCCCCCTTGCGGTCGCCACGGTGTTCTCGAGTCGGCGCCGCGACCTCGTCTGGATCGCGCTTGCTGCCGGAGGAGTGGCAGCCTTCGCCGGCCTGCCAGGTGGCGGGGCGCTCGACACGACCGGCCTGGTGTTCGCCTTCGCCGCCGGTGCCTGCTGGGGCGGCTACGTGCTGGTCGCCAAGCGCGTCGGCCGGAGCTGGCAAGGCTTCGAGGGACTCGCGGTCTCGATGGCGGTGACCGCGCTGGCGCTGGCGCCGTTCGGCATCGCCTCCGGGGGTGCGCGCCTCGTCGATCCCGGGCTGCTCCTCGTTGCAGCGCTCGTCGGCGTGTTCTCGGGAGCGATCCCGTTTGCCCTGGAGTTCGCCGCATTGCGGCGACTCACGGCGACGAGCTACGGCGTGCTCACGAGCCTCGAGCCGGCGGTCGCTGCGGCGGTCGGCCTCGTCGTGCTCGGGCAGCGCCCGCGGACGACCGAGATCATCGCCGCCGCGCTCGTCGTCACGGCGTCGATCGGCGCCACGCGCGGCGCCGCCGAGCGCGTCCCCTAGCCGCACGCTCGGTCAGTCGAGGTGTATCACCCCGGGGCGCGTGAGCGACCAGATGACCCAGACGTCGAGCGCGATGATGACGATCGCCCAGAACGCGTAGTACGGGATGAAGAAGAAGTTCGCGATCGCGCTCATCCCCGCGAAGCAGATCGCAAAGACCGCCGCCCATGAGGCTCGCGCGAACAGCGCGCATCCCGACGCGAGGATGAGACCGCCGAGGACGATCTGCACCCAGCCCCAACCCGTCGTGCTGTAGTTGAACTCGTACTGCGAAGAGACCCTGAAGAAGCCGCCGTTGAGAATCGCGGCGAGCCCGGAGATCACCTGGAACGCCCCGAGCATGACCATGACCACGGCGGCGAACACGGCGCCGCCCTCGGCCCATCTCGAGACGTGCGCGGCCCCCCGCCTCTCACGTCGCGCCCGTCGATGCGTCGCCATCTGGTCTCCTCCTGAACGTGTCGGCGGTCTCAGCCGCTGTGATCCGAGGGGGAGATCGTCGGGTCCGAGCGTGGCGACTGCATCACCCGAAGCGGGGGAGGGAGCCCGCTCAGGCTCCGGGTCGGACGACTCCCGCCTCGTAGGCGAACACGACCGCCCGGACACGGTTGCGCACGCCGAGCTTGTGCAGCACGCTCGCGACGTGCGTCTTGGTCGTGTGCTCGCTGACGACGAGCGTCTCGGCGATCTCGGCGTTCGAGAGGCCCCGTGCGACCAGTCGAAGCACCTCGCGCTCGCGCGCGGTGAGCTCCTCGAGGCCGCGCGTCTCCGGCGCGGACGGAGCCCGATCCGCGAACCGCTCGATCAGCCGGCGGGTGACGGACGGCGCGAACAGCGAGCCGCCATCGGCGACCACCCGGATGGCGGCGACGAGCTGTTGCTCTCGCGCGTCCTTCAGCAGAAACGCGCTCGCGCCCGCGCGCAGCGACTCGTAGACGTACTCGTCGAGGTCGAACGTGGTCAGGACGATCACGTGGGGTGAACCGGCGCGTGCCGTGATCTCCCTCGTCGCCTCGATCCCGTCGACGTGCGGCATCCGGATGTCCATGAGCACCACGTCCGGGCGCAGCGTTGCTGCCTGCGCGACCGCCTCCCGGCCGTCCCCGGCCTCACCCACGATCTCGATGTCGGCCTCTGCCTGCAGGATCATGCGGAAGCCTGCGCGGACGAGGCTCTGGTCGTCGGCGAGCAGGACGCGGATCACGGCGCCGTGTGGAGCGGCAGCCGGGCGCGTAGCGCGTATCCGCCCCCGGGAAGCCGCCCGGACTCGAGCTGTCCGCCGTAGATGCCGACGCGCTCGCGCATGCCGGCGAGCCCGTGTCCGGAGCCCCCGCCGTTGCCGTTTCCCGCGCCGTCGTCGCGCACCTCGAGCTCGAGCTCGTCGGGTCGGTAGCGCACGATTACCTGGGCGCGCGCAGGCCCGGCGTGCTTGAGCGCGTTGGTGAGGGCCTCCTGGACGATCCGGTAGGCCGAGACGTCGATTCCGGGTGGCAGCTCGACGGCATCCCCCTCGACCGTGACCTCGACGGGAAGGCCCGTGCGCGTCAGCCCGTCCGCGAGATCCCCGAGCCGCGACAGGCTCGGTTGCGGCGTGAGAGCCAGCTGGCCCTCGTCGTCCGCGCGCAGCACGCCGAGGAGGCGGCGCATCTCGACGAGCGCCTGCTCGCCAGCGTGCTCGATCGCATCGAGCGCGTTGCGGGTCTCCGTCGTGTCGCTGTCGAGCATGCGGCGTCCGCCCCGTGCCTGGAGCACCATCACGCTGATGGCGTGCGCGACGACGTCGTGCAGCTCACGCGCGATGCGGGTGCGCTCGTCCGCGACCGCCTCGCGTGCCCGCGTCTCCTGGTCGAGCTCGAGGGAGGCGGCGTGGCCGGCGAGGGCGCGCTCGCGATCGCGGCGATGCCTGATCACCCGGCCGACGACGAACGGGCCGCCGAAGAACATCGTGAAGAACGCGAAGTCGCTGAAGCCGACCGCGGAGCCAGGCTCGATCGCCGCGAGCGGGATGTCTGCGAGGACGATCAGCACGCAGGCGATCGCCATCTTCCCTCGCGCGTGGCGGCCTGCCGAGTAGATCGCGATGACGTACCCGAAGAGGAATGCGCCGGCCTCCGCGAGCCCGGGAAGGAGGGTGTTGTCGAGCTCGATCACGGCGAGGCCGGCGAGCAGCGGCAGCAGCGGAAGTCGACGCCGGAAGGCCAGTGAGACCGCAAACGCGAGCCCGACCAGCATGCTCGGGCCACGCCGCGTGACGTCCGATTCGAAGGCCATCTCCGCGACGTACAGGACGCCGAGCGCCGCCGCCAGCAGCAGATCGCCGTGCTCTCGAAGTAGGCGCCGGATGGACACAGTCCGAGCGTAGCCAGCGGCGGTCAGGGTTGCCATCGCTCTCGCGAGCGACCTTCGATCACGCAGATCGCTCGAAGGGGCGAGCAATGATCGCGAGTGCGGCCGATGTACCGCGGGCCCCGGGAAGGGAGCCTTGTGGACGTCAACCACGGAGGTCCACGATGAGAGCACATCGCAGTCGAACGATCCTGGCGGTCGCGGCGCTCGCCGCGAGCGTCGCCGCCACCGGCGGCCCCGCGTCTGCGGGAACGCTCACGAAGAGCCAGGTCATCGCGCGCGGAACGGCGATCTGCAAGGCGGCCGAGCGCAAGGTCGACGCCCTCCCGCAGATTCGATCGCAGCACCCGTTCTCCAAGCAAGCGCCCTCGGGCGACCGCGAGCGTGCGATCCGCTTCCTCGCAGGCTACGCCGACGCGCTCGAGGGGGTCCGTGCCGGCCTGGCCGGGCTGAGCCTGCCCGCGGAGGGCCGGCCGCTCCTCGTGCGGTTCATCGGAGATCTGCGACCCACGATCGCCACGTTCCGCAAGGCACATGCCGACGCGACGGCCGGCCGTTACACCGCGTCCGAGGCCGAGACTCAGCGCGCGTTCGCCCTGTTCACGCGGGCCAGCAAGCAGACCGCGGCCTACGGGTTCCCCAGGGGCGTGTGCCAGGCCGGCTCGTCGGGCTGATCGGTCCGACTCGCCCTCGCGACAGGCGGCTCGCGGACGAACCCGCGGGCCGCCGGTGTGCGTGCGCGCGCCGCGCCCATGCGTGAGAATGGACGCTTCACGGCGAGGGGGGAAACGATGAGCGACCAGGATCGCGCTGCGTCTGCGGGCGTCGCCGAACACGCTCCGTACGTCCTCGGCAGCGAGGCGGCGGAGGTCGCGCGGCTCGAGGCGCAGGCCCGGACGATCGAGCAGCCCACGGCCGCGCTGCTGCGCGCGGCAGGGATCGGCGAGGGCATGCGCGTACTCGATCTCGGCACCGGTCTCGGGCACGTCTCTCTGCTGCTCGCGGAGCTCGTCGGCCCGTCCGGCGAGGTTGTCGGGATCGACCGCGACCCGCGGATGCTGGAGCATGCCGAGCAACGCCGGGCGGCAGCCGGCGTCGGCCACGTCCGCTACGTCGAGGGCGACGCCCGCACGTTCCGCGACGCCGAGCCGTTCGACGCCGTCGTCGAGCGGCTCGTGCTGTTCCACCTGCCCGACGCGGTCGACGTCGTCCGCCATCACGTCGCGGGGTTGCGTCCGGGCGGGATGTTCGTGGCGATCGAGTTCGACGTCGGTGCTGCCCGAACCGAACCGCCGACGGAGCTCCCTGCGACGCTCATCGCCTGGATGCTCGCGGCCTTCCGAGCCGCGAAGGCGGATCCGACGATTGGCTCGCGACTCGAGTTGCTGCTCCCCGAGGCCGGGCTCGTCGATGTCGGCGGGTTCGGGATCCAGGGGTACCTGGCCCCCGATGATCCACGCGGCCCGGCCATCATCGCCGGCGTGATCCGATCATTGGCCGGGCAGATCGTTGCAGCCGGCATCGCCACGGAGGCCGACATCGACCTCCCGACGCTCGAGACGCGGATTGCCGCCGAGGTCCGTGCCGCCGACGCGATCATCGTGCTGCCGACGGTGTCGGGGGCGTTCGGGCGTCGCGCCGGCTAGCACCTCACGCATCGCTCGGCGGGAACTCGCGGACTGTCTGGCGGCGCAGCACCTCGACGCCGACGATCGCCATTGCGATCAGGATCGGGGCCGTGATCACGTTGCGCGCGGCGGGCGTGGGCGCCCATGCGAGCAGGAGCAGGACGAGCAGCGCGAGGGTGCCGAAGGCGACTGCCGGTCGGCGCAAGCCGGGCGCCAGCACCCGCCGCGCTGCAGTTGCGTAGCTCGTTGGTCCAGTCAGCCATGCGCCGAGGAGACCGATCAGGCCGACGAAGATGATCGTGGTGAGGATCAGTCGCAGCGGCTCCGTCGCGATCCACCAGGCGTTGTGCGCCGCGGGCCGGATCGTGTCGTCGACCACCAGCTGGTCGATCAACTGGTCACCGAGGACCCTGCGCAGGAAGATCAGCAGGAGTCCGGCCACGAGCAGACCGATCGCGCACGCGCGCACCGCCTTCCTGCGATCGGGGGCAACCCAGACCGCGCCGGCGAAGATCAGCGCGACGAGGATCACCAGGTAGTTCGCGGTCGCATGCATCGCGCGCACCACGTTCTTCGCGAACGAGAGCTGGTCTGTCCGAAGCAGCGTGATCTGGCCGGCATTGGCTGGAAGCGCGGGCAGCTGGCCGGACACGCCGAACTGCGTCGCAGCGCCCTCGATCTGCAGCACGAGCGGACGTAGGTCGAGCACCACCGCCCCGGCGCCTTTGTCGTCGTCGATCACGCGCAAGAGCTGCCGGTGGGCCTTCTCGTTGGCCTGCCGCCAGCGGTTCTGCAGCCGTTCCGATGCGAGCGCGCGCTGGGCCGCGTTCGTCGCCGGTTGTCGAAGGCCCTCCGCGAGCGTCGACGCGAGCGGCTTCGCAGCGGCCGGCAGGAACGATCCGATCGCGTCCGCGACGTCCACGTTGGCGTAGAGCTGGTCGACCATGTAGCTCGCGACCGTCGACTGCACGGTGGGGTCCTGCA
Organism: uncultured Actinomycetes bacterium; assembly: GCA_963717155.1. Taxonomy (GTDB): domain Bacteria; phylum Actinomycetota; class Thermoleophilia; order Gaiellales; family JALYLC01. Next base: position 2,387,072 of record OY970326.1, on the reverse strand, counting down.
GCACCTTCACGCTCGTGTCGCTCCACTGCGACGAGTCGAGAGCGACGCGGTCGACCCACACCGCGAGCGCCCCCAGGACGAGGACGACCGTTCCGAGGATCGCGAGCCCGCGCATCGCCCATGCCCGTCCGCCCGAGTGGCCCTTCTGCTCCGGCTGAACGGTCACGAGCTTCTTTCCCTCAACTGTTCGGGAACACGAAGGTCCGCTGCCACGCTACTGCCAGACGTTCCGTACGACATCATCCCGCCGGGATGAAGCCGGCACGAGCGTGCAAGGCTGGGCGTACCGGAAGAGGCTGTGCGCCCTGTTTCAGGCTTCGCCGACCCGGGTACCCTCACCGGCTGGCCGTGGCGGCGCTCCACCGAGTAAAGGTCTCGGCCAGCTAACGAGTCGACTCAGCCAACCTGGCTCGTGCCCCAGGCGGCGTGCCTCGGGCTTGCGTTCGGGCCGAGGTGAGTTAGTGGATGGGGATTCGACCCGTCTGCGTCCATGTTGTAGAGGTCGTCGACCCCGGCGTCCTGGAAGTGGAAGACGATCTTCGTGCCGTCGGGCGACGAGTCATCGACGAACGCCTGTGCGGTGCCGCCGGTGTAGTGGGTGAGCTTCGTCAGGCCGGTGCCGTCGGGGCGGACGGTGTAGATGTTGGCGTCCTTCCCGTCAGCGGGTTCGGCGACGTCGTTGAAGAGAATCCGGGTGCCGTCGCCCGACCACCGCGGGTTGCTGGCGTCGAGCGCGCGGGGAGTGATGCGGTGGAGCTGGCTGCCGTTCTGGCTCATGACGTAGATCGCGCTGCGACCTACGGGGGCTGCGGTCGTGTTCAGGCGCTGGAATGCCAGCTGTCGTCCATCTGGCGACCAGGTCGCAGCATGATCCTCGGTTGAGGTCGGCCGCGTCTTCTGCGTGAGTTGCCTCACCCTCGTGCCGTCGGCGTCCATCGTGAAGATCGCGTCGACCGCGGCGTTGTCGTTCGTGACCGGTCCGAACGCGCGGCTGAAAGCAATCCGCGTCCCGGAGCGCGTGAACGCGGGTTCGTCGTCCCCGAGGCAGCGCCCGGTGCACGGTGGGCTGATCCGTCGCAGGTCGCTGCCGTCGGGGCGCATCGTGTACATGAGGTCGCGGTTGGGGCTGAGCACGACGAGCAGACTCGAGCCATCGGGCGCCCACGAGAGGCCGTGCTCACCGGCACCGCTTGCGCGCTCAGTCAGCTGAGTTTGCCCGCTGCCGTCGGGGTTGATCGTAAAGACTTGTGGCCCATCTGCTCTGGACGCGACGAACGCGAGACGGCCGTTCCCGACAGCACTCGCGCCCCCAGCGGGGGTCGCGACGAGGCCGAAGGTGAGCGTGCTGAGCGCCGTCGCGCACACGGCGGCGAGCAGGAATCGAGTCGACATGCCGTGCCCCCTTGTTATCGGATACCTGAAGGTCGCGTTCGGGCGCAGCGTCGCTCGCGGACCTGTCCCGCCACAAGAGGCCCTGGTCCCGCCGGCCCGGGAAGCTCACCAGGCAATCCGCAAACCCAGCCACCGAAGTCACATCACAAGACGACCCTACGGACTACGCCGCGGTGCACGAGAAGCGCCGGGCAGGCCGACACCTGTCGGCCTGCCGGGTACGGCGACATCTGCCGGCCGAATCAGGTGCTGGCTTCAACCGCGAGCTTGTGCGACGGCTGGGCACGACCTGCGGCTACCAACCATGCGCCGAGCACGACCATGCCGAGGAGGAGCGCGAAGAACGTGACCCAGGCGAGCCCGGCCACGCCGCAGATCCCGACTACGAGCGTCACGCGGCGCAACCAGTTCGGCATCAGTCCACGCGAGCTCACCATGAGCGTGATCAGAGCGAACCCCAAAAGCATCGCGCCGCAGCCGAAGATGAACACGACACCGATCTCGGAGATCAGGTACGTGACGGCGGGTGGAATCACGATCGCCGATCCACCCTCGAGGTGGGCGATGATCTGGCCGCCTTCAACCCCCCACCCGAGAGCGAAGCATGCGGCGGCGGCGATCCCGCTGCCCCAGATGAGACTGGCAGCCCGGCCGCGGTCGGGGCTCGTCGCGACGGCGTCGCGCATGTGCGCGAGCGTGGAGATCAACCCTGGGATGGCGCACATGGCGAGGAAGAACGCGAGCAGCTGGCCGGCGCGCTCGCCGCTCGAGACGTACCGGGCCACCTGCGACCTCGAGTAGTTGCCACCCGGCGCGTCCGAGATGAACGTCGCGGCGAGCATCATGACTCCGAAGGCGATGGCGCCGAATCCCGCCGCAAGCGGCCTGCTGGTCATCGCGTTCCGTCCGTTGGTGTACATCGTGAAGCCTCCTTCCGATTACCTGGTCGTGGTGAGGCTATGGCGGTCGACGTATCTCGTCTTCGGCCGTGCGGACGATCCTGGCGGGCGTCGGTGTGGATCTGCGGACACCGAGAAGTCAGCGATCGTATGAGCCGGCTCCGTCTCAGGGATGAGTCGTGTTGGACGTCAGCGGTCCGGGTGCCGCCGCGGGCCGAGCTACTGCAAGCCGGGCTCGATGAGACCGGACTCGTATGCGAACACGACCGCCTGCACGCGGTCGCGCAGGCCGAGCTTCTGCAGCGCATGCGAGATGTGCGTCTTCACGGTTGCCTCGCTGACGACGAGCTGGCCGGCGATCTCGGCGTTCGAACGGCCGCGCGCGACGAGTCGAAGCACTTCGAGCTCACGGGCCGTGAGCTCGCCGACCTGCGGCGGCAGCGGGCGGATGGACGCCGGCGGACGCCTGACGAACTGCTCGATCAGGCGCCGTGTGATCCCGGGCGCGAGGAGCGCGTCGCCGGCAGCCACCGTGCGGACGCCGGCGATCAGCTGCGCGCGGGGGACGTCCTTGAGCAGGAATCCGCTCGCCCCTGCCCGCATGGCCTCGTAGACGTACTCGTCCAGGTCGAACGTCGTCAAGATCAGCACGTGGGTGTGTGCGACGCGACTGACGAGCTCCCGCGTGGCGTCCAGCCCGTCGCGACCCGGCATGCGAACGTCCATGAGCACGACGTCGGGTTGGAGCTCGATCGCCTTGGCGACAGCCTCCGCCCCGTCAGCGGCCTCGCCTACCACCTCGATGTCCTCCTGGGCGTCGAGGATCATCCGGAAACCGTCGCGGACGAGGGTCTGGTCGTCGGCGATCAGGACGCGGATCACGCGCCGTCCCCGAGCGGAAGCCGCGCGCGCACCCGATAGCCGCCCTCCGGCCGTGGCCCGGCCTCGAACACGCCGCCGAAGAGTGCGACCCGCTCGCTCATCCCCATCAGGCCGTGTCCGCTCCCACCCGGAGTGGCGGCAGCGGCGCCGTCGCCGTCATCAGCGACCTCCAACTCGAGCGCTCCGGGCTCGAAGCCGACGCGCACGCTCGCCCGGGCGGTCCCGGCGTATTTGAGTGTGTTCGTCAGCGCCTCCTGGACGATCCGGTAGGCGGACAGGTCGACGCCATGCGGCAGTGGGCCTGGTTCACCGACGACCTCTAGGTCGACCGGCAGGCCCGCCTCGCGCATCTTGGTCAGGAGGAGGTCGAGATTGGCGATACCCGGCTGTGGGCCGAGCTCGGGACGAAAGTCCGACTCGCGCAGGATTCCGAGCAGCTGGCGCATGTCGGTGAGCGCCGCCCGTCCCGTCGTCTGAATCCGTTGGACCGGCTCCCGGGCGCGGTCCGGGCTCGCATGGTCGAGCATCTCGTCGGCAGCCTCGGCCTGAACGACCATGACGCTGACGCTGTGCGCCACGATGTCGTGCAGCTCGCGCGCGATCCGCGCGCGCTCGGAGGCGACAGCCGCGGCGGCTCGGTCATCGCGGTCGCGCACCGCCCGGCTGGCCCGCTCGCGCAGCTCGCGCAGATAGGCGCCCACGAGCCACGCGATCAGGACGGGCGAAAGCCACCCCAGGTTGTTCAAGTGCCCCTCGGTGCCTACGACAGTGGGGTCGCGCGTCGTCCAGACCACAGCCATGACCAGAAGCGCGACAAGCCCGATCAGCGCCCGACGCCGCTCGGCATTGGCCCCGACCGAGTACCCGGCAACGATCGGGATCGCGAATACGCCAAAACCTTCGGGCGATCCGAAGACGAGCCACTCGCCAGCGAGCACAGCCGCCACGACGAGCGCACAGCCGAGCGGGAACCGGCGGCGGAACGCCAGCGCGACGAGCGCAGCAATGTACGAGACGTAGACCGCCGCGCGCGGCCCGGTCATGTGCGTCGACCCGAACGTCTGCGGTGCCCAGACCTCGAGTGTGCACCCAACCGCAATCGCCGCGACGATCACGCCATCACCCACGTGCTGGCGACTGATCACTCCGCCAGTATCTCGCCCCAACACCACGATTGCATCAACCCCGCGATGGAGTCAGCATCGTCGTTTGACTGAGACCAGAACCGCGCCTCCGACTTGCCGGCACCTGCAGCGACGGGAGTCGGCGGATACGTCTAGGCTGGCGGCTGATCCTGGCTTGCGGGGATTGAGGGAACAAGGATACGTACCGGAGGGGGAGCGTCGTGGCGGTACGAGTTGCGATCAACGGCTTCGGGCGGATGGGGCGCGCGCCTCGGAGACCTTCGGTGTCCCGCGAGTTCGAGCGGTGCTCGTGACCGCCGTCGGGTCGGCCGTTAGGTCCCGTCAGCCGTGTCGCGCGTGAGGCGATTCCTTCCGTGGGTGATCGTGGCGGGCGTGCTCGTCGTGGCCGTGGTTCTGGCCGTGGTTCTGTTCGGAGGGTCCGGAGACAAGAGCGGGACCGCCAGCACTGCGACGGGTGAGACGACGACGACCGCCACTGACCCGGCGGTCGAGGATCTGCAGAGGATGATGACGCGCCTCGGGTACTACAGCGGGCCGATCGACGGCGTCTACGGGGCCGCGACATCGGCTGGCGTGAGCGAGATGCAGAAGGCGTTGGGCGTCGACGCAGATGGGGTCTTCGGGCCTTCGACGGAGGCGGCCCTGAAGGGGAAAGCCAAGGACGTCGTCGTCCAGATCCAGACGGAGCTTGCGAAGTACGGCTACTACGCGGGCCCTGTCGATGGTGACTACGGACCCGGAACGAGCGCCGCTGTCGAGAAGCTCCAGACGGATCTCGGGGTCACCGCCGACGGCCGCGTCGGCACCGAGACGGTGGACGCGTTCAACAAGGCAGTCGCGGACGGGACGCTCCAGCCGTCCACCACGACGCCCTCGTCAAGCACGACGGGAACCACCACGGCGACGACCGGGACTACGACGGCGGGGACCGCGGCAACGACGACGACCACCACGGTCTCGACCAAGACGACCGCGACTTCCACGAACTAGGTCGCACTCATCGCCGCGATCCGGATTCAACCGGGGTGGCACTCGCCGATTGGCGGTGCAGGCGCGACGCCGAGTCCTCGAGCGGGGCGTCAGTCGAGCAGGTGGATGCCGAACGCGACGGCGAAGCCAAGCGTGGTCACGACGCCGACGAGCTTGCCGCCGTGCTCGAACGCCTCGGGCATCATCGTGTCGGCAAGCATGGTCAGGATCGCGCCCGCCGCGAACGCCAGGGCGAACGCCACGGTGCCGGCCGAGGAGTCCTGGAAGACTACGTAGCCAGCGAGCGAGGCGACACCCGAGATCACGGTGATCGCGGTCCACATCCAGAGGATCCGCGACCGCGCCCAACCGCTGCTCGCAAGCCCGGCAGTGGAGGAGATGGCCTCGGGCAAGTTCGAGATGAAGACTGCGGCTAGATAGGCGCCGCCGACCGCTCCTCCCTCGAAGATCGTCAGGCCGATCACCATCGACTCGGGAATCCCGTCCAGCACGGTTCCGAGCACAATTGCGAGTGCCGAGCCGCCCTCCTGGCCTCCGTCTGCGTCCTTTCGCTGGCTACCTCCGAGCCGGTCGATGAGCCAGTCGCCACCAAAGAACACGAGACAGCCCGCGAACAGCCCACCGAGCACCCAGCCGTGACCGGATGACTTGCCCGCCGCCTCCTCGACGAGGTCGAACGAGACGGCGCTGATCAGCACGCCGGCGCCGAAGCCCATGATCAGTCCGATCACACGTAGGCTGATGTGGAAGACGAGCGCTACCGCGGCGCCGATCACGAGCGACGAGGCCGCCAGGATCCCCCAGGCGAATGCGGCTGCCACCTAGAGCACCTGGCTCTGCTGTGCGCTGCCGGTCGGGTACGCCACCGCGAGTCGGTGCCTGTCCGCCAACCCCGCCTCGTGAGTGTTCGCGGAACGCAGCATCTCAGGCGGCTCGAATGGCACCGTGATGCCTAACGAGGACGAAGACGCCGATTGACCGCGCGTTCGGGCATGATGCGTCGGTCCGAGTCGAGGGGTTGATCGGTGATTCGAATCGGCGAGACGCTTCGGCGAGAGCGCGAGCGACAAGACCTCTCCTTCGAGCAGGTCGCGGCCGAGCTACGAATCCGCACGCACTACCTGCGGATGATGGAGTCCGGGCGACTCGACGTCCTCCCCGCTGCAGCCTACGCGCGCGGCTTCGTGTGCGAGTACGCAAACTTCCTCGGCCTTGACGGCGACGCGCTCGGCCGCGAAGCACTCGAGCGGCTCACGTCCAAAGCCGAGCCGGGCTAAGCCTTCTCGTCGTTCGGTGCGCCTCGACGCCGTCGAGCCGCACCGAACGCCTCGCCCGTCCGCCTTAACCTGCCGTACGCATCGAGGGAATACTCCGACCGTGGCGACCATCTTGAGTGAGCGGTACGAGCTATACGAGGCGATCGGCTCGGGCGCTGCTGGACGGGTTTTTCGCGCGCGGGATCTGCGGCTTCACCGTGATGTCGCGGTCAAGCGGCTGCGCGGAGACGCGCTTGGTGGCTCGGACGCGCGTGCACGGTTCGTGCGCGAGGCGCTGGCGCTCGCACGCCTTGCTGATCCGCATGTCCTCGGCGTGTTCGATGTTTCGACCGAGCCACACGCCCTCTACCTGGTCACCGACTACTGCGCGGATGGGTCGCTCGCCGATCGGCTGCGCGCGGGCCGGTTGCCGGTCGCGGATGTGCGGAACCTTGCGCGTGAGGCAAGCGCAGGGCTCGCTGCGATCCACGCGGCAGGGATCATCCACCGTGACGTCAAGCCGAGCAACATCTTTCGGCTTGCAGGTCGCTGGGTCATCGGTGACTTCGGGATCGCCCGCCTTGACGGAGACGCCACCTTGACGCAGACGGGGGCGGTAGTCGGCACGCCCGACTACTGGGCTCCGGAGACAGGCCGGGGCGACCGACCTACCCAAGCGGTCGACATCTACGGCCTCGGATGCGTGCTCTACGAGGCGCTCGTCGGCCGGCCCGTCTTTCGCGGCGACACCCCGCTCGCGACCGGACTCCTCCACGTCACGGCCGAGACGCCGCAGTTGCCAGTCGAGACGCAGCGCGCCGACGCGCGACTTTCCGCCCTCGTCACACGCATGCTCGACAAAGATCCAGCGGGCCGCCCAACGGCCAGCGCGATCAACCAAGAGCTCAGCCTCGGGGTTCCCGACGACACGCTGCGGTATCCGGAAGCCGCGACGAAGGTGATGCCCGCGCCTGCTGTCGCGACGGCTGGGACCCGCCGTTTCACAGACCAGCGACCCAAGGAACGCCGCCGCCTCCTGGCCACGCTACTGATGAGTGGCGTGCTGCTTCTCGTCGCGGCGCTCGGCGCGTTCGAACTCAGCAGGCGAGGCGACGCCAGCTCGGGTTCCGCCGGACGGTCGGGAAGTACACAGGCCACCTTGCCGACGACGACTCAGATGGTTCCTCCGCTCGAGGGCAAGAGCTTGGCCGCTGCGACGGCAGAACTGACCCGCCGTCACCTGAGGATCGACGTCGCTGGCACGACGCACTCGGCTGCCCAACCCGGCTCGATCGTGACGCAGCGACCCGCGGCCAACGCTCACGTCGCCTCCGGGGGCGTCGTCGGTGTGACGCTCAGCGACGGCCCTGCACCAACGACGCCCGCGACAACCACCCCCGCCGTGAATGTCCCGAACTCGAAGAAACCGGGCAACGGCCGAGGACGAGGCAACCACGGACGTGGCCACGGCCATGAAAACAATCAAGGTGACGGAGCGGCAACCGACGAGGGCAATTAACGCCCACCCGCACGAGACGGCGACGCGACGGTGCGCCCCAGCCGCCGCGGTGGACCTTCGTGACACGGTCGAACACGAGCTCTGCCGCCTCGGCGGGCTTGACGCCGGGCGGCAACAGCGTCGTTGCACTCGTGGGCGCAACGGCGACGTGCACGATGATCCCGTCAGACGCGCGCCGGTTCGCCGTCGGCCACGCGTTTGCTCCATCCGTCGAAGGACCACGAGTCGCCGCGGTACGCCTTCCCGTAGCGCGTCATGCCGTTGATCTCTGCGTCGTCGAAGACGACGATCTCGTTACTGCTCGTGCGTACGTCTCCGATGGGATCTCGACGAGATCCCCGTGAGGTGTGAGGTAGAGGTGATCCGCGGCGAGCGACTGCTCCTCGACAAAGAGCAGTGTCTCGGTCGCGGCGATGATCCCGTCGAGGTCTCGGATGCCGAACTCGCGGCGCATGCGAAGCTGGCGCAGCTGGTCCTGCAGCAAGCGGGCTCGGCGGGCGCGGATCGGTGTCACGAGAAAACGTATCCGTACGGGTGTCCGTCGTCGCGCTCGAACCGGCGCAGGCCGCCGTTGATCGGCTCGACCTCGTGCCATCCGAAGTCTTCGAGCCCAGTCTTCTCGCTAACGCAAGTCATGGACACGGATCTCGCTTGTCACGGCGCGCAGGACGCGGTAGGCCCCGGACGGTCTCGCCGGGGCAGAGCCACTCGAGGCGAGACCGTCCGGTAGACCGGTGTCGGCTAGTTGTCAACGCGGGGCTGGAGAGCCTGACATTCCTACTGATCGCCCTTGGGCGGTTTCGGGTGGTTTGGCTTCGGCGGGTGTGGCGGCTTTTGCGGCTTGAACGGTTTGCAGGAGCCGCTGGAGACGACCGCCGTGTCGGTCGCAGCGCCTGTGCCGAGCTGGCCCGAGCCGAAGCCCGTTGCGCTGGCGAAGCTCGCAGAGACGTTCGCGAGGAGGCGATTCCCCGGGCCGGCCTCTGAACCGCTGAGGAATCCCTGTAGCTGACCGCCGGTGTTGACGGCGCTCAGGTCGGCGCGCGTCCTGCCGCCTGAGGTCGAGCCGTCGACGTGGACTTCGCCGTTGAGCCAGCCGAGGCTCTTCGTCGTGTTGTAGATGCTCTTGACGTCGATCCGGATTTGCCCGTTCAGGTTCGGGTCCGAGCTCGATGAGGTGCCGTAGTAGGTCGCGTGGGTGATCTCGTACGTTCCGTCTGCGCCGGTGCACGTGTTGACGTGCTGCCTCACAACGGTTGTCGCGGTGAACGTCGCCGAGACCGAGTTGGTCGTCGATGGCCCGCCAGCGATCGCGACTCCAGCAATTGTGAGGGCGGCGACCGCGGCGCCTGCGAGCCACACTCGTTTGTGCAGTCTACGCTGCAGGACGATCGATCGTTTCATCACGCGCCTCCCCAGTTGTCAGCGGTTCACGTCCTCATGCATGCCTTCCGTTGAGTCTGACGAGGCGTGGTGATGCGACGGTATTCGCGGTGTTTTCCGGTTGTAAAAGATCGCCGGGCGTCCAGTCTGCGCGGCGAAGTCCGGCGTTTACATCGCGTTTACGCACCGAGAATGCTCCGCTGATCGTGGTATGGGAGGCTTGGAGTCGGATGAGCGAACGACCAACGAGGTTGCGTCGCGCCGCGGTCAGCGCACTCGTCGTAGCGGCTGCGCTCGGGCCTACGCCGCATGGCGGTGCGGCTCAGGCCGCAGCGGCGGCTGGTCGAGGCGCGGCCGCGCCCGACAAGCCGGCGAAGGTGCGAGATCCACCGGCGCAGCGCCGAGGCCCAGGTAACCCTGAGCAGACCGCACAGGGTGTCGTGCAGTCGGTGCTTGCGGACGCAGTCGTACTGAAGGCGCTCGATGGGAGCAGCGTGCGCGTGCCTGTCGGTCCAAAGACGCGGATCTTCGTCGATGGGAAGCGGGCGCTTCTCGGCAACGTCGAGGCCGGTTTCGTGGCGATCGCGGGCTGGACGGGCGGCAGGCCGACGCCTGAGCTCCAGGCTCTGTCTCCGCAGGGGGCGGCGGGACTCACGGTGGTGCAGTCCGTCCTGACCGACGCGGTCGTTGTGAAGGCGGTCAGCGGAAGGACGGTGACGATCCGCGTCAACGCCAAGACGCGTGCATTCGTCGACGGGCAGCCGGTCGCGCTGCGCGACGTCAGGCCAGGGTTCACGCTTATCACGCGCGCCGACCAATCGAAGGGGGCCAAGCCGGCGCGCGAGCTGCGCTTTCTCAGGCCTGGCTAACATCCGCGCATGGCCGGCAATGTTCTGCTGGTCGAGGACGAGGAGAACCTCGCCTCGTTGGTTGCCGCCTATCTCGAGCGGGAGGGCTACGGAGTCGTCTCGGTCTGCTCGGGCGCGGAGGCACTGCGGGTCCTCGCGCGCGAGCCGGTGCGGCTGGTTGTGCTCGATCTTGCCTTACCAGACATGGACGGGCTCGACGTGTGCCGGCAGATCCGGGCGCGCTCCTCCGTCCCGGTCGTGATGCTGACGGCCCGAGACGATCCAGCCCGACCGCCTCGCAGGCCTGGCGGCCGGGGCCGATGACTACATCGGCAAGCCGTTCTCGCCGCTGGAGCTTGTTGCGAGGATGAAGGCTGTCCTGCGGCGCGCCGAGCCAGCGGGCGACGAGCAGCTGCTCGCGCTCGACGACGTCGTGGTGCGTCGCAGCGGCCGGGAGGTCACCGTTGCGGGCGAGCTGGTCGAGCTACGGCCGAAGGAGTTCGATCTGCTCGCCTACCTGATGCAGAATCGCGGCGTCGTCGTCTCCCGCGACCTGGTGCTGGAGCGCGTCTGGGGATACGAGTACACCGGCGGGACGCGAACGGTGGACGTGCACGTCGCCCAGCTGAGGCGCAAGCTTGGGCGGCCCGGGCTGATCCGGACGATCCGCGGAGCCGGTTACAAGGCCGTACAGTCGTGAACCGGCTGTCGCCCGCACATGGCGCGACTCGGTGAGGTCGCTACGCGCGCGCGCGTTCGCGGCGATCACGGCCGCGATTCTCGCCTCAGTCGGAGTGACGCTGATCCTGGCCGTCGTGCTCGTGCGTCGCTCGGTCCAGGACGATGCGTTGAAGGCGCTCGCGCGGCAGGCCACGCTCGTCGCAAAGCAGCAGCCTGCGCTCGCGGCCGCTCGTCCACCGACGAGCCTGGGCGTCTTCTTCAAGACACAGCAGGAACGCCTCGCCATCCTCCCGCTCCCTCAGGCGGCCATTCTTCTCCCGCCCGCCGGAAGCGCCGCGATACGAGCCGGGCGTCCCGCCCAGGGGTCGGTTGAAGTAGGCGGCCGCCGCTACCTTTACGCCGCCCGTCGCGACGGGCAACGGGCGATCGTCCTGCTTCGCGCGGCGAAGCTCGAGGCCTCTGACTGGCAACCGTTCACGGTCGCCTTTGCAATCGCGGCGACCGTCGGCGCGGCGATCGCCGGGATCGTCGCCTTCCTCCTCTCCGGCGCCGTCGCCCGGCCGATCAGACGCGTCGCACTCGCCAGCCGAGCGCTCGCAGCGGGCGAGCGGCCAGGCCCGCTCCCGCTCAAGGGCCCCGACGAGCTGGCCTCGCTCGGGATGGCGTTCAACCAGATGGCGGAGGAGCTCGCCCATGCGAGGGACGCCGAACGCTCATTCCTAGTCTCCGTCAGTCACGAGCTGAAGACGCCACTCGCCGTGATCCGCGGCCACGGCGAGGCGCTTCTCGACGGCGTGATTGCCGTGCCGAAGGCCGCGGGCATCGTGGTCGGAGAGGCAAAGCGGCTCGAACGTCTAGTGCGGGATCTCCTTGATCTCGCGCGCCTGAACCAGCACACATTCACCGTCACACCGGAGCCAGTAGATCTGGCGCAGCTCGTTCATGAGGCGCACGGCCGTCACGAGGCGGAGGCCCGCAGAATCGGCGTCTCGCTCGTCGCCGAGGCACGCGCACCCGCACCGGCGATCGCCGATCCAGACCGCATCCTGCAGGTGCTCTCGAACCTGATCGAGAACGCGCTCCGCTCCACACCGACCGCAGGCGTGATCACCGTAACGGCGGAACCCGGCGGGCTGACCGTAGCGGACACGGGACCCGGACTCGCTCCCGAAGACCTGCCGCGGGCATTCGAGCGATTCTTCCTATACAACCGCCACGCGACGAATCGAGCGGTCGGCACCGGCCTCGGCCTCGCGATCGTCAAGGAGCTCACCGAAGCAATGCAAGGAACCATCACGGTCCAGACCGCTCCTGGTCAAGGAACGCGGTTCGTTATCCAGATCCCAGGGGCGCCGGCACCACCCGATGCCTCCACGTCGGTCCGCACGAATCCCGCGCACCCGCCGCGATCCCCAAGCGGTAAGGCGGGGGCTGGATCGACGACGGGCTCGACCCGCTTACACCCGACCGACGCAGCGAAGCAATAACGCTTGGCGGGGAGCGGACTCTGGTCACGAGAGGCCGATCAGGGCTGCGATCTTCCCCTACCGATGCGGGTAGCCGCCAAGTACGTCATGCCCGCCCTAGGTCTCGCCCACAAACTCGACGTGGGAGCGAAGCGGCTCGTCGACGGTGTCACCGACCCGACCCTGTCCACCGGCGTGTTCTACGCCAGCGCGGCCAACAAGCTGAAGGGTCCGTTGATCAACCAAGCGGACATCTTGCCCGATCTGGCCAACCCGTCGTTTCAGGACCACGCCAACGAGGCCATCCACCGCTTCATTACCTAAAGGCAGTCGCGTAACACCGGGACGCGAGACCGGAGCGCGGCCCCTAGGTTAGATGTCGACGTTCGGTTCGTCGAGGCCGATCGGACGAATGATCGGTGCGTTCTGCAGGGACAACGTCGTATGAACGACAACGGGCGATGGAGCCAAGCGGGATCGAACCGCTGACCTCCTGCGTGCAAGGCAGGCGCTCTCCCAGCTGAGCTATGGCCCCCGGTAGGCAGAGCCTAGCCGACGAGCATGCCGTATCGGGTACGATCGCGCTGCCAATGGGCGCCGCTGCCGATCCCGGAAGCTGCGCGGTCTGCCGGCGACACTTCCTGCAAGGGGAGGCGGTTCGCCTCTACCGCGACGCAAACGGCCCGACGTTCAGACGCGTCTGTGCCCTGTGCCTGGCCGTCGCGGCGCAGCGCGGCTGGGAACCGTCCGAGGCCACCCGCGAGGAGCCGCTTCGCGTCTACGCCGATCCGATGCGGGCCGAGGCCGCGGTGGTCCGCGATCGCCTGGTCGAGCGTCTCCAGGCCGAGCTCGAGACGGTACAGCGCCAGCTCGTGGGCGCGCGCGGCTCGTGGACCGAGGCCGAGTCTCGCGCGCTCGAGCTCGAGCGCGCGCGAGATGACCTTGCGCGTCTGCCGTCCGAGCTGCGGTCGGTCGAACGGGATCGCGACAACCTCGCGGCCGAGGTCGACCGGCTCTCGCAGGGACTCGCCCAGGCCACGCTGAGCGAGCGACGCCTGGAGCGGACGGAGCGCCGCGTGCGGGAGCTCGAGGCCGAGGTGGCCGAGGCGCACGCCGAGGCCGATCGTCTCCGCACGGTACGCCGCCGGGAGGCCGATCCCGCCTACCTGCGGGGGATCGCCGCGGCGGCGTTCAATCGCAGCAGCCACGCCGGCGCGGTCGCATCGGCTGCGCGTCGTTACGGGGAGCCTCGCTGCCGCCTCGAGGCGGAGGGAGTGGGCCTTCCACGGACCGTGCGCGCGACCTTCTTCTGGGACGACGCGTGGTACGAGTTCGTGATCGCGCTCGACCTCGCCGAGCGATCCGTTCGGGTCGACGAGGTCGGACGCGGCGACTCGTCCGCCGATCTGCCCGCGACGAGGCTGCGCGAGAACGCTGCGTGGACGCCCGGCAACGGGCTCATCGCCGACCCGTGACGTCAGGTCGGAAGCGCGCGGCGGGGTCGTCCGCGCACGAGCGGCCACACGAGTAGGAGTCCTGCCACGAAGCCGCCCACGTGGGCGAAGTAGGCGACGCCTCCCGCGCCCGCGGAGACCAGCCCGGCCGACCCGTCGAGCACTTGCAGCAGGAACCAGGCTCCCAGCAGGATGATCGCGGGAACCTCGACGATCGCGAAGAACACGAGCAGGATGATCGCGGTCAGCACCCGCGCGCGCGGGTAGAGGACGATGTAGGCGCCGAGCACGCCCGCGATCGCACCGGAGGCGCCGATGTTCGGGACGCCCGATGACGGATCGGTTGCGAGCTGGGTCAGCGCCGCGACCAGGCCGCATACGAGGTAGAAGAGCAGGTAGCGGAACCGGCCCATCCGATCCTCGACGTTGTTCCCGAAGATCCAGAGGAACAGCATGTTGCCGACGATGTGCAGCCAGCCTCCGTGCATGAAGATCGAGGCGAACAGGGTCAGCCACGCCGAGTGCTGCGCGACGCGCACCTCGGCGGTGCCTCCGTCCGGCGACGAGAGGTCGGCCCGGCCCGGGTACTTGCACCGATGGACGAGCTCGCAGGGCACGAAGCCCCACTCGGCGGTCACCCGGTCGAAGCCCGAGACCGACCGCTGGATGCCCGTCCGGTAGCCCGGCAGCGTCGTGGCCGGACGCGAGATCTCGAACAGGAAGATCAGCGTGCACGCGACGATCAACGCCGCCGTGACGATCGGGAAGCGGTTCGTCCCAATGTTGTCGCGCAGGGGGAACATCGGTCTCGCGCCTCACCCTAGCCTGGCGGGCCGCTAAGAGCGCATTTCGGGATGAGCGCGTCTTGGCTGGGGTGTCTGGAGCGAGCAGGGGCGTCGGGTGGCTCGATGGGCAGGCTGGTGGCCTGTTCGAGAGCCGGCCGGCGTTCCTGCGAAGCCCCGGAGCCCGCTGACGGAGCGGTCTTCGGAGACCGGGCGTGTGGTGAGCGGGATCCGGGTCGCCGGAGGCCTGGGGTCGACGCGAGGAACGAGCACAGACCCCAGACCGTAGGACGATCCAGGCGCTCCAGACATCGCGGGCAGTCCGAAATGCGCTCTAAGCGAGCAGTGCGGCGAGCAGGGCCTTCTGCGCGTGCAGGCGATTCTCGGCCTGATCCCAGACGGCCGATCGTTCGCCGTACAGCACGTCCTCGTCGATCTCCTGCCCGTAGTGCGCGGGCAGGCAGTGCAGCACGCAGCCATCCGGCGCCAGCAGCGCCACGCGTCGGGCATCGATGCGGTAGGGCATCAGGTCGTCGAGGCGGCGAGCCTCGTCTGCCTCCTGGCCCATCGATACGAACACGTCGGTGTAGATCGCAGCGGCCCCGCTCGCGGCGGCGTCGGGGTCATCCGTCTCGACGACCGACCCTCCGGCCGCCTCGGCGCGTTCCCTCGACCACGCGATACTGGCGTCGTCGAGTCGATAGCCGGGGGGAGTGGCGACGATCACGTTGCATCCGGCCATCGCCGCGAGCGCGACGAGCGAGCGGCACACGTTGTTCCCGTCGCCGAGGTAGGCGAGGCGCAGACCACGCAGCGCGCCGAAGCGCTCCACGAGCGTCTGGAGGTCGGCGAGCGCCTGGCAGGGGTGCTCGTCGTCGGTGAGGCCGTTGATCACGGGTATCGACGCGAAGCGCGCGAGCTCCTCGATGTCGGCCTGCGCGTAGGTGCGAACCATCAGCGCGTCGACGTAGCGCGACAGCACCATCGCCGTGTCGCGCAGGCTCTCGCCGCGCCCGATCTGCAGCTCGTTGGCGCCCGACAGGTGCAGTGCGTGTCCGCCGAGCTGGGCCATCCCCACCTCGAACGACACGCGCGTCCGCGTCGAGCGCTTCTCGAACACCATCCCGAGCGTGCGCCCGAGGCACAGCTGGCGCTGGTCGCCCGCGCGCATCGCCGCCTTGAGCTCCGCCGCCAGATCGAGCAGGCCGCCGAGCTCGACGGGGGCGAGGTCGGTCGCGCGGAGGAGGTCGCGGCCCGCGAGCGTGCTCACGGAGCCGGGGAGAGGCAGCGGCATTTGAAGAATTCTCGTGTGTCGGAGAGCTCGAACGCTACAGTCAGAGCGTGTCGACAGCATCTTCGGGGGAAGCTCTCCAAAGCCTTGGTGCGGCGCTCCGTGGCGCCCTTGCGCGTGTCCGCAGCACGGACGACCTCTACGACGTCACGTGCGGCGTGCTGCGCCACCATCTCGGTCCCGAGATCCTTCTCTCGGTGTACGAGGAGGACGCCGGTCGCGTCTGGCTGAGAGCGCAGCGCGGGTACGCGGAGACGACCAACTCGTATCCGCTCGGCGACGGGCTGATCTCGGATGCCCTGCGTGACGAGCGCTCGATTGGAATCGTCGCCGGTGCGGCATCGGACCCGCGCTCGGGGCCTCTCGGAGTCGGTGTCGAGACGCTCGTCGTGTCGCCGTTCGCGAGCGGGCGGATACGGGGTGCGATCGTCTTCGCGTCACGCGAGCCGCTCGACCCGACGATCCGTGAAGCGGCCGACGACGTGACGCGGGTCGTCGAGCAGGCGCTTTCGGCCCTGCCGGCGAGCGAGCTCGAGCGGGCGACCGGGTCTCGCTGGCTGAGCCGTTCGTTCCTGCGCCTCGCAAGCACGCGCGACCGCCATGCGCTGTTCGAGCTGGCGGCGCGCCTCGTGGGCGAGGTGCTCGATGTCGACTGCGTCCAGGCGGCCGAGGGCAGCGACGAGCTCGTCGTCGTCGCGACGTGCCACGCAGGGCGTGAGCGCCTGTACCCGCTGTCGGATGCCGCCGTCAACTCGCTCGTCGCCGGGTCCGGGGGAGAGGCGTTCCGCATGGGCGCGGAGAGCGGGAATCTCCAGCTCTCGCCCGACGCCTCGCTCGAAGGTCGCTACGAGGTCATCGGCCTGCCGATGCGGACGGGGAACGAGCTGCTCGGGTTCCTCGTCGCAAGCTCGCGCAGCCCCGTCGAGATCCAGGCCGAGGCGTTCGAGCAGGCCGAGCTGCTCGTCGCGCACGCCTCGACTGCACTCTCCACGCTGCGCATGCTCGAGCGTTCGGAGCGCGCGGCAGTGACCGACGGCCTGACGGGCCTGTGGAACCACCGGCGCTTTCACGAGACGTCCCTGGCGCTGATCGAGGCCGCGCCCGAGGTGGAGTTCGCGCTGGTGCTGGCCGACCTCGATGACTTCAAGGAGCTGAACGACCGGCGCGGGCACGTGGCGGGGGATGACGCGCTGCGCGCGGTCGCCGGAGTCCTTCGCCGCGGCATGCGTCCGGGCGACTCGGTGTTCCGGCTCGGCGGCGAGGAGTTCGCCCTGCTGCTGCCGTCGACGAGCCGCCCGAACGCACGCACCGTCTGCCGGCGCCTCCAGCGGACACTCGAGACGCTCGACCTCGGCGGCTGGCGGCTCACCCTGAGCTTCGGCGTCGCACGCTCCCCCGACGACGGCTCCGATCTCCGCACGCTGATGCAGGCGGCCGACGCCGCGCTGTACGAGGCGAAGCGGCTTGGCAAGGACCGGATCACGATGGCGAGCGAGCGCCTCGTCGCACGCCGCTCCCCGACGATGAAGGCGCGCACGCGGCGCGGGTTCGAGCAGATGCGCCAGCTCGAGGCGCTCGTCGCGCGCCTCGGCTCGGCTCGTACGCCACGCTCGGTCACGCGCGAGCTGCTCGCCGGCCTGCGTGAGGTGGTCCCCGGCGAGGTCGCTGTCGTGTGGTCGGTCGAGGCGGGCGCGCTGACGGACCATGCGCTCGCCGGGTCGGTCGACGACCCGCTGATCGAGCGGAGCCTGCGCGGGCTCGGCGCAGAGGCGCTTGCGGACGCGCGGACGCGCCTTCGCGACGACGAGCCCGGCTCCGTGCCGTCGTCGGCGCTGGTCGCGCCGCTCGGCAGCCCACCGCTCGCAGTGCTCGCGCTCGCGGCGCACGAGGGCGCCCCGTTCGATCGCGACGACCTCCGGCTCGTCGAGGTCGCCGCGCGCGTCGCAGGACTGGCCCTGGCGAACGCGCTTCGGACGGTACCGGTCCCACCGCTCCGTGAAGGCCGGAGTCCGGCCGCGTCGCTCGCTGTCGCGCTGGCACGCTGCGAGACGCTCGAGGAGGTCGGGCGCGCCGCGTGCGAGCACACCGCCGCGTGCGTCCACGCGGATCGGCTCTCGCTGTGGCAGCGCCTCGACCCCCATCGCACCGAGCTCGTCCACGCACACGGTGTCGACGCCGCGAGCATCAGGCGCCTCGGCTTCATCGACTCGATCATCTGGCGCGATCAGCGCGCACCGGAGGTGGTCCTGCTCGACGGGCCGGCGCCCGCCATGCAGCTCGAGGGCGTCGCCTACACCCCCGAGACGTGCCTCGCGGCGCTTCCGATCGTGGTCGACGGCGTGCTGCGCGGAAGCCTGGTCGTGACGCGCATCGCAGGCCCGCGGTTCCGGCCCGACGAGATCACGGTGCTGGAGGACATCACGGCGCAGGTCGCGCTCGCGCTGCGCGCGCACCGCTCGACGGAGCTCGCCGAGGCCAGCTTCCTCGCGACCGTCGAGTCGCTCGTCAGCGCGCTCGAGGTCCAGGATCCCGCGACGTCGCGACACGCGCTCGCGATCGTCGACTTCGCCGTCGCCGTCGGACGCAGGCTGGGACTCGGGCCATCGGCGCTTCGCCGCCTGGAGCACGGGGCGGCACTGCACGACATCGGCAAGATCGGAGTCGCCTCGGAGCTCCTGCGCAAGCCGGGACCGCTCAACGAGGAGGAGACCCGCGCGATGCGCTGCCATCCCGAGCTCGGGGCGCGGATCCTCGAGCCGGTGCCGCGGCTGCGCACGGTGGCGCCGATCGTGCGGGCGTCGCACGAGCGGTTCGACGGCTTCGGCTACCCCGATGGCCTCTCCGGCGAAGCGATCCCGCTCGAGTCGCGCATCGTCGCGGTGTGCGATGCGTTCGACGCGATGGTCTCGGACCGGCCGTATCGCCGGGCGCTGACACGGGATGCCGCGGTCGCCGAGCTTCGCGCATGTGCGGGAAGCCAGTTCGATCCGAGGGTCGTCCAGGCATTCCTCGAGGAGCTCGCCTACATGCGCCTCGAGGCCTCGTGATCGAGGTTCCGGTACGGACGACGCGGCCGCGCGAGCTCGTCGACGTGACGGATGCCGTCGTGCGCGCCGTCGTCGAGCTGGACCTCCACCAGGGAGCGGTGCTCGTCGCCTCGCCCCACACGACGGCGGGGGTGACGGTCAACGAGGGCTACGACCCCGACGTCGCGGGCGACCTCGTGCGCCGGCTCGAGCGGCTCGCCCCACGCGAGGGGCAGGATGACCGCCACGCCGAGGGCAACTCCGATGCCCACCTGGCAGTCGCGCTCGTCGGCACCTCGGTCGTGCTTCCCGTCGCCGCCGACGGGCTGGTGCTCGGCCGCTGGCAGCGCATCTTCCTGCTCGAGTGGGATGGGCCGCGCGCGCGCCGGCTGCTGGTCTCGAGCATTTAGGCTGCCTCGAGTGGCGGTGGAGCTGCGAGATGTCGACCTCGCGCTCGCCTCGTATCCCGAGGGCGAGTGGGCCGCGCTCGCCGCGCCGGTGCTGCTGGCGCGCGTTCGCGACAGGGTCGGCATCGACCCGGACGAGGCATACGCCGCGGTCCGGCGTGCGAGCTACCTCGCCGCGGCCGCCGGCGACCCGGAGAGCGGCGACGATCCGGACGGGCCGGCGGTGCTCGCGATCGCCGAGGAACTGCATACGCGGGACCGCACGCTCGCGCTGTTCGAGGCCGTGCGGGGCGAGTACGCGCGGGCGACGGCGGCGCGCCTCCCGCGCGTCCAGCACGTGCTGCGCGAGCTCGTCGCGCCGCCGGGCGAGGATCCGCTCCTGACCTGGAGGCGCTTCTGCGCCGCGCTGTACGTGACGGAGCTGGCGGACGGGGACGACCGCGACGCAGCGGAGGACGCACCATAGGCACGTCGGCGGCGCGGCTCCTCGGCCTCGCGGTGGCGTGCCAGACCTCCGTCTCGATCGTCCAGTGGGGCCTCGGTGCACTCGGCCCCGACCTCGCGGAGACCTACGGCCTCTCGGCCGCCGGCCTGGGCGCGCTCATCTCGGCGACCGCCGTCGGCAATGCCGTCGCGCTCGTTGCGGCCGGAGTCGTGGTCGACCGCTTCGGACCCCGCCTGCCGCTCGTGATCGGCGGTGCCGCGACCGGGGCCCTGCTCGCGATCGGCGGCTACACCCCGGGCGTTGCCGCCCTTGCGATCTGCCTGTTCCTCTCCGGGATCGCGGGCTCGCTGATCCAGGTGGCGGGCACGATCTCGGTGTTCCACGGGTTCCCCGCCGAGCGCCGCGGGACCGCGCTCGGGATACGGCAGATGTCGGTCGCCGCCGGCGGTCTCGTCGCATCGTTCCTGCTGCCCGGTCTCGCGGCGATCGGCGGGATCGGACTCGCGCTGGCCGCGAGCGGCATCCTGACGGCGGTCACGGCGATCTCCTTCGGACTCGCGTCGCCGGGCGGTGCCCTGCAGGCAGCAGTGCCCGGAAGGAAGGTCATGGATGTGCGAGGAGTGCTGCGGGTGCCCGGGATGCTGCGTCTGCTGTCGATCGGCTTCCTGCAGGTGTGTGCGCTGACCACGATCCTGACCTTCATCGTTCCGGCAGCCCGCTCGTCCGGCGTGTCGACTGCCGGGGCAGCGGTGGTGTTCACGGTGGTGTCGCTGTCGGCGATGACGGCGCGCATCGTGTTCGGCAGGCTCGCCGATCGCCACGGCGGCAGCCGGCGCCGCACGACGCTGCGCGACGTCGGTCTGATCGCGACGGTCGGCGCCCTCGTCTTCTGGCTCGCGAGCGGGCAGGGCCTCGCCGTGCAGCTGCCGGCCGTCGCCTTCTTCGCGTTCGGGGCTCTCGGGTTCAACGGCGTGCTGTACGCGATCGCCGGCGAGCTCGCCGGGCCACGCCGCGCAGGGCAGGCTGTCGGGCTTGCCTCGACCGTGCTCTTCGGCGGAGGGGCGCTCGGGGCGGTCCCCCTCGGCATGCTTGCGGACAGCGCGGGCTATCGCGCGCTCTGGCCGGCCGCGGCGTTGCTCGCCGGGCTGGGCACGCTGCTGTCGCTCGGACTCCCTCGCGCGGCGCCGCAGCTACCCTGAGCCCGCACGTGCGTCCCCCCTTCCGCCCAGGTGACGAGCTCGAGCTCGCGATCGACACGCTCGCCTTCGGCGGGCGCGGCGTTGCGCGTCACGACGGCGTCGTCGTGTTCGTCAGTGGCGCGCTGCCCGGCGACCGCGTGCGCGCGCGCATCGTCAAGGTCAAGCGCCGGCACGGCGAGGCTGTCCGCGTCGAGACGCTCGCGTTCGGGCCGGACCACGTCACGGCGCCCTGCCCGCACTTCGGCCACTGCGGTGGTTGTCGCTGGCAGGACCTCGCGTACGAGCGCCAGCTCGAGCACAAGCACGCCCAGATCCGCGACGCGCTGGAGCGGATCGGTGGGCTGAGCGGCTTCGAGCTCGCCGACATCGTTCCCGCCGTGCGGCAGTTCGGGTACCGCAACAAGCTCGAGTACACGTGGACGCGTAGCCCCGATGGGCCGGCGCCGGGATTCCACGCCGCTGGCCGCTGGGACGAGGTGCTCGCGCTCGAGACCTGTCTGCTCGCGGGCCCGAACGGCGGGGTCGTGCGCGAGGCGTTCCGCGACTGGGCGCGTGCCGAGGGACTCGAGGCGTACGACCAGAAGGACGAGCTCGGATTTCTCCGCCACCTGGTCGTGCGCGAGGGCATTCGCACGGGCGAGGTGCTGTGCGTGCTCGTGACGAGCCCGGGCCCGAATCCCGACTTCGCCGAGCTCGAGCGGCTGCTCGCCGAGCGCTGTCCCGCCGTCGTCGGAGTGCTGCACGCGGTGAACGAGGGTGTTGCCGACACGACCTCGGGCCTCGCGGCCCGCGTGGTCTTCGGTCGCGGCTGGTTCGAGGAGGAGATCCTCGGTCTCCGCCTGCGCGTCTCGGCGGGATCGTTCCTGCAGACCAACACCGAGATGACCGATCTGCTGTATGGCGAGGCTGTCCGCCGGGCGTCCCTGACCGGCCGCGAGGTCGTGTGGGACCTGTACTCGGGCATCGGCTCGATCGCGCTGGCGCTGGCAGGCGGCGCGTCGCGCGTGATCGGGGTCGAGATCGTCGAGGAGGCGGTCGAGCGCGCACGCGAGAACGCGCTGCTGAACGGGGTGGGAAACGTCGAGTTCGTGGTCGGCGATGCCGCCAAGGCGATCCGGCCCTTGCTGGAGGATGGGCTTCCGCGCCCGGACGTCGTGGTCGTAGACCCGCCGCGCGCGGGGCTCACGCCGCGTGCAGTCCGTCGCGTGGTCGAGCTCTACCCGCGCCGCCTCGTCTATGTGTCGTGCAATCCGACGACGCTCGCCGGCAACGGCAAGCTGCTCGACGAGGCCGGGTACCGGTTGATCTCGGTGACGCCCTTCGACCTCTTCCCGCACACGCCGCACGTGGAGTGTGCGGCGACGTTCGAGCGTAGCGACGCCTAGACAGAGCGGACGAGCACCGGGCGACTCGGATGCGGGTCGCGGGCCGTGCCAGTCTCAGAAAAGACCCAGGTGGGGAGCGTGGTTCTCGGAACCGAGAACGGGCTGCGTGTGGAGGCACGCAGACGTCGTCGACCCATCGCAACCGTGATAGCGGCTAGGCCGACCACGCAATCGTCACGAAGATCCACGGGTCGCGCTGGTTCGAAGGATCGAAGGTGGCGGCGGTTCGAAAGACCCACAGGTCGCGGTTCGAGAGCTTCGTGCTCAACCTGTATTCCTTCGAACCCGCGCCACCTGTGATCTTCGTGGCCCATGTTCGTCGCGGCCTGACCGCGATCACGGTTGCGACGGGTCGGAAACGTCTGGTGGACGCCACCCGCGAGCGTTCCGCGTTCACTGCCACCTGTGATGGTTATCTGTTCGTCCTCAGCACGGCAACGGTCGCGGCCTGGGTCTCGCTGCTGACCGGCACGGGCGTCGTGCTCGGAGTGCTCTGACGCCGGAGCCGGGTGATGGCCCGCGAGAACACGTTCGGGCGCTCGGGCACCGCTCGGCGGTGCATCGAGTCGAGCTGGGTGGCCTCCATGTCGTGCGCGTGGCGGATGCGCGACGCTCGTGCGACGGCGCTGTTGCTGTCGTTGTAGTGCATCGTCCCGCTCTCCCTCTTCGACGGTCGGAGTCGTCTGCGACTCCCTGATGAGGTCGAGGTTCGGGGACGGCCCTGTCACGGGGCTTGCATCGCGGTGACGCGCCTGCTGCCGTGACGTCTCGAGCCGCCACCCTGTGGATCTCGTTCGACCATTGTGTAAACGGTCTGACCGCGATCAGGGTTGCGACGGATCGGAAACGTCCGGCGGCCGCTGCGCCGCGGGATCCCTCAGTACGGCGGTAGGGCCTCGTACCACTCGCCGAGCGCCCGGAACGCGTCCCAGAATGCCCGCTTCGAGGCCTGGTCGTCCAGCGACTCCTCGATTGCGGGCACGACGAGCACCTCGATCGTCGGCGTCAGGTGCTGGACTCGCCCGATCTCGAGCTCGACAGGCGCGGCGAGGGGCAGGTCGAGCGCGTTGACGAACGAGACCGTCTCGCTCCCCATCGCCACGACGATCTTGGGCTGGACGATCGCCAGCTCGCGCTCCAGCCAGCGCGGGGCGGCCTCGGCGTCGGCGGGATCGCGCGACTTCAGGCAGTTCGTGCCGTACAGGAGGCTCGGGTCGATCCCGAGCCGCTGCACCGACTTGAGCACCGCCTGACCGGCACGGCCGAAGAATGCGACGCCCTCGGCGAGCTCGGCCGTTCCCGGCGCGTGCTTCAGCAGGAAGACGTCGGCGAGCGGGTGTCCCGACCCGAGGACGCGACCCGCCAGCTCGTGGCCGA
Source organism: uncultured Actinomycetes bacterium (assembly GCA_963717155.1). GTDB lineage: Bacteria > Actinomycetota > Thermoleophilia > Gaiellales > JALYLC01. Next base: position 2,363,248 of record OY970326.1, on the reverse strand, counting down.
GCTCGTTGATCTCGCCGATCGCGCGCGACAGGTAGTGCTCGTAGATCTCATCCTGCGCCAAGGCTCGTTGATGTTCGCGCGTACGGGGGGAAGTCCTACCCGTGGGGCTGGCTCGCCCGCCCGAGCTGCCGCACCCACTTGAGGCCCTGAAGGTACAGGAGGTTGCGCGGGCGCCGCTCGATCTCGGCCGTGCGCAGGGATGCGAGCAGCCCGTCAGGGCCCTCGAATGGCGGTAGCCGCAGCGTCGCGGTCGCGAGGCCCTCGGCCACGTGGGCGTCGGAGCCGGCACCGCGCAGCAGGTTCCAGCGCTCGGCGAACCGCTCCGATTCGGCGTTGTCGGTCTCGAAGTACAGCCGGCCGTTCGCGGTCTCGAGGATGTCGATCTCGTCGACGTGCCGCCGGAGCGTCTCCGGGGTCGCGATCGCGTGCATCCGGTCGAACGGGTGCGGGATGTAGACGAGGCCGCCCTGCGCGCGGATCCGCGCCACGGTCTCGGCGAACGACAGTCGGGTGGGTACGTCCTCGGTCAGGAAGAGTCCGATCACCTCGCCCTGGCTGTCGGTCATGATCTCCGAGCCGACGATGACCTGCAGGTCGAGCGACCGCTCCCGGGCGCGCTCGACCGCCTCGAGCCCTCCGGCGATGGTGTTGTGGTCCGTGATCGCGATCGCGCCGAGGCCACGCTCGAGCGCCTCGTCGAGCAGGTCGTCGACGGGCGTCGCACAGTCTGGCGAGTGGTGCGTGTGCATGTGCAGGTCCGCGAGGATGAGCGGGCCGTCGGCGCTCGTCGCGGGCAGCGCGCCGCCGCGTTCGGGGCGCCGCCGCGCCGCAAGCTCGCGGTACAGCGTCTCGATCTGGGCCGCAACCTCCGGGAAGGCCTGTCGCGCGGCGACGGCGCGCCCGGCGCTCGCGAAACGCCGGCGCAGCGCGACGTCCTCGAGCAGGCGGAGCGCGACCGCGCTCGCGAGCTCGGGAGTGTTGGCGGCGAACTGGAGCCCGCTCACATCGGGCTCGATCAGCTCCATCGCCGGTGCGCCCTCGGGCGCCGCGATCGCGACGCCGGCCGCGAGCGCCTCGAGTGCGAGACGCCGTGAGCCGTCACGCGCTGCGATGAAGACCGCGGCGCCGCGCAGCAGCAGCTGGCGTGCGGCGGGAGTCGACGCGCGTGCCGTGCGGGTCGCCGCCAGCGGGCGCGGGCGGGTGCGAGTGGAAACGAGGACGACCTCCGAGCGGAGCGGCGCGAGCGCCCGTGCGACGGCCCGCGCCGCGCTGCGACCGCCCGTCGTCGTCTCGACGAGCACGCGGGGCGGCGCGAGCATCTGCGATCGCTCGTCCATGAGCTCGACGCCGGTCGGGATCAGGTGCCAGCCACCCGTTCCCGCGGTCACGCCGAGCGCCTCCAGCACTGCGGGCGATCCGGCCACGAGGGCATCGGCGAAGCCGAGCCGGCGCTCGCGCCCGCGTGCAGGCCCGAGGGCCGCGGGTACCGCTGTGTGGAACGAGGCGACGCACAATGCCCGTCCCTTCCGTGCCCGCCGGTACGGCGTGACCGGAAGTCCCGGCTCGTGCACGTGGACGATGTCGAGCTCGCCGTGGGAGGCGAGCAGCCCCGCTCCTGCCGCGGCAGCTGCGGGCACCGCGATCGCGGCGCGTCCCTTCAGCGGCAGCGCGCGACCGAGCGCCAGCGCCAGTGGCTCCCCGGGCGTGCCGGCGAGCGCGTCCTGGTCGCCGGCCGCCAGTGCGGCGAGCCGTTGCCGGCCGTCCCGTAGGCGGGCCCGATCACGGGACGGCGCAGCGACGACGACCTCGTGGCCCTGTGCCGCGAGCCAGGAGGAGACTGCCCGGACGTGGTCCTGGACCACGCCGGGCTCGTCAGGGTCGAAGGGGGAGACGTGCGCGATCCGCACGTCGCGAGATCAGGTTCCTGCTGGCTGCGAGGTGGCAGCCGACTTCGCGGTGGTACGCGAGTTGCGGCGAATGAAGTCCTCGACCTCGTCGCGCGCCTTGTCGTCCGGATGCTGGACGGGCGGCGACTTCATGAGGTAGGCGGAGGGCCACTCGAGCGCCCCCGACAGGTTGTTGTCGAGTGCGAGCTTCGTCAGGCGGACCGCGTCGATCACGATGCCGGCCGAGTTCGGCGAGTCCCAGACCTCGAGCTTCAGCTCGACGTTCAGGGGCACGTCGCCGAAGCTGCGCCCCTCGAGGCGGATGTAGGCCCACTTGCGGTCGCTCAGCCACGCGACGTGGTCGGACGGCCCGATGTGGACGTTGTCGGCGCCGAGGTCGTAGTCGAGCTGTGACGTCACGGCGTTCGTCTTCGAGATCTTCTTGCTCTCGAGCCGCTCGCGCTCGAGCATGTTGAGGAAGTCGGTGTTGCCGCCGACGTTCAGCTGGTGCGTGCGCTCGAGCAGCACGCCGCGATCCTGGAAGAGGCGGGCGAGGTTGCGGTGCACGATGGTGGCGCCGACCTGCGACTTGATGTCGTCGCCGATGATCGGGAGGCCGGCAGCCTCGAAGCGATCGCTCCAGTACTTCTCGCGCGCGATGAACACGGGGATGCAGTTGACGTACGCGCAGCCGGCCTGCAGGGCCTGCTCGACGTACCACTTCGTCGCGGTCTCCGAGCCGACGGGGAGGTACGAGACGAGGACGTCGGCCTTGGACTCCTGGAGGATGCCGACGATGTCGTCGGTCTTGCCGGGGGCCTTGGTGATGAGCTCGCCGAGGTACTTGCCGAGCCCGTCATGCGTCATGCCGCGGTGCACCGGCACGCCCAGATGCGGCACGTCGGAGAACTTGATCGTGTTGTTCTGGCCGGACCAGATCGCCTGCGACAGGTCCTTGCCGACCTTCTCGTTGTCGATGTCGAACGCGGCGACGAACTCGACGTCGCGCACGTGGTAGCCGCCGAGATCGACGTGCATGAGGCCCGGGACGGTATCGTCCTTGCTCGCATCGCGGTAGTAGTGGACGCCCTGGACCAGCGAGCTGGCGCAGTTCCCGACTCCGACGATGGCGACTCGCACCTTGCCGTCGTGCAGGTGGCGGCCATTGTGGCTGACGTCGCCGTTCGAGCTCATAGGGTGGTTCCTTTCTCCGCCGGAGCGGAAGCAAGCTGGCGATGCACCGAGAGGATCCGCTGTCCCACCGTGAACGCAGTGAGGGCCGCGAGCACCGCGATTCCGTAGGGCAACGCGCCGAACGGGGAGAGGAGGATGACGGCCGCGAGCAGCACCACGCGCTCGGCGCGCCCCATCAGTCCAGCTTTCCCGTCCAGGCCGAGGGTCTCGGCACGAGCGCGAGTGTACGACACGAGGAAGCTTCCCGTGAGCGCCACGAAGACCGCGGCGATGCCCCACGTCGTGCCTTCCCGTGCGAGGACGAGCGCCGCGGCCCCGAGCACGAACCCCTCGGAGATGCGGTCGGTCGTCGAGTCGATGAACGCGCCGAACGGCGTCGCCTGACCGCGGAGACGCGCCAGCGCGCCATCGAGGATGTCGATGATCGACCCGACGAGGAACGTGATGCCGGCGAGGACGTACTGCTCCTCGAACAGCAGCACGGCCGCGACGATGTTCAGCGAGAAGCCGAGCGCGGTGAGCTGGTTCGGAGTCACGCGGCTCTGGCGCAGCGCGATCACGCTGCGACTGGCGAGCGAGCGCGCTCCATCGGTGTAGCCGGATTTGATGCGATGCAAGGCGGTATTGGCGGTCACGGCGGCCCAGGGTAGCCGGGGCCGTCGGCGGCGGGCTCCTGGAGGCGACGAGCGGTCGATCTCGACCGACGAACGGTCAGGTCGGCTGGGCGAGCGGACGTTCTGCGAGCGGGCGACCCCGGCGGATCCAGGAGAGCATGAGCGAGGCGCTCGTCGCCACGACGAAGACGCCCGCGCCTCCGATCGCGTCCAGGATGAAGTGGTTCGCGGTGGCCACGATTGCGAACACGACGAGCCCGGGGTAGAGGGCCCAGATGGCACGCGCGACCATCGTCCGGCACAGCAGCACCCCCGACGTGCCGACGAGCAGGGCGGTCGCCGTGTGCAGGCTCGGCATCGCCGCATACGGGTTCGCAAGGGCGGAGACGAGGCCGCCCTGCGTGCTCGCACTGCCGGTCTGCAACGTGTCGACGAACCCGTACCCGAGGCTCTGCGGCAGGAGGCGGGGAGGTGCGCACGGGTAGGACAGGTACCCGACGATTCCGAGCGAGAAGCCGATGATCACCGTGTTCCGCAGGAACGGCCAGGCGTCGTTGCGCCGGAGGTACACCCAGAGCAGGAAGCCGAACGTGATCGTGAACTGGCACTGGAGATAGGTCCAGTTCGCGATCTCCAGCACGAATCCCGGCGCGTTCATGGCCCAGTGCTGGACGGCTTGCTCGCGGAAGGTCCCGAGCGACTGCTCGGCCGAGACCACGTCCTCCGCGTGCCGGATCGCGGTCGATCGTGCGCCGTCCGAGAGGCCGCGCGTCGCCTCGTAGGCGATGTCGAACGCGATGAACAGCGCGAGCTGGCGCAGGAAGTCGCCCCAGCCTCGGGGCAGCTTCCGCCCGATCGCATCGATGGCGCGGCGCAGGCCGCGGGGATGCGACGTCGTCTTCGAGGCGACTTCCACCGGTGAATCGTAGGGTCTCCGGATCGCATTTCGCCGAGAACGATCGAGGGGCCCCGGCATGCGCCGGGGCCCCTCGTACCGCGTGGCGGCCTTACGGCCTGCCCGGCTACTAGCCGCGCAGGAGCGAGAGGACGTTCTGAGGCGCGGAGTTCGCCTGGGCGAGCATCGCGGTACCCGACTGCGAGAGGATCTGCAGCTTCGTGAAGTTGACCGTCTCCGCGGCGACGTCGACGTCGCGGATGCGGCTCTGTGCGGCCGAGATGTTCTCCTCGTAGACGCCGAGGTTCTGGACGGCGTCCTCGAGCCGGTTCTGGATGGCGCCGAGGGTGGAGCGGGCGCTCGAGACGGCGGTGATGGCCGTGTCGATCGCAGACAGCGCCGTCGAGCTCGCCGCGCTGCCGATGCTCGAGAAGCTGATCGAGGTCAGGCTGAACGAGATCTGGTTGCCCGAGCCCTGGTCGGCGCCGACCTGCAGCGTGAACGTTCCCGAGAGGGCGGCCAGGCCGTTGAACTGGGTGTTCGACGAGATGCGCGAGAGCTCGGCGGTCAGCTGGCCGACCTCCTGGTCGATCGCTGCCGTGTCGGAGCTGGTCAGCGTACCGTTCTGGGCCTGCACCGACAGCTCGCGGACGCGCTGCAGGATCGAGTGCATCTCGTTGTAGGCGCCTTCTGCCGTCTGGACGAGCGAGATGCCGTCCATCGCGTTGCGCTGTGCCTGGTCGGTGCCGTTGATCTGCGCGGTCATCTTCTCCGAGATGGCCAGGCCGGCGGCGTCGTCGGCGGCGCTGTTGATGCGCAGGCCGGACGAGAGCTTCTGCATGCTCTTGCCGAGCGCGTACTGCGTCTGCGCGAGATTGCGGTGGGCGTCGAACGCCTCGACATTGGTGTTGACTCGAAGGGACATGCTTCCTCCTTGAAGGGTTCTCCCGGCGACCTCCTGTCGCCGGGTGCTGCTCGAGCCGCTACGGGCTCATCCGGGAAAGATCCTTGGCGCTCCTTCCCGGCCTGCTCTGGGCACGTTCGCCCACACGCTGTTATCGGGCAGAGCGCGCCGAACGTTTAGCAGAAACGATCGAGCAAACCGAAATCGACGCAAGATCCCCCTACCGGGGGAGGAGCCCGAAGCTACGCCGGGTCGTGCGGGTCGAGATCGTCGTGCGCGGCATGATCGTCCGGCAGATCAGGCAGGTCGTCCGGCATGTCGGGCAGGTCGAGATCGTCGTGCTCGTGCGTCTGAGGCATCGCCGTCACCGACGGGCGCCCGGGTGCCCCGGTCAGCGCGTCGATCTGATCGCGCGTCGCGAAGACCGCGGTGCCGTGGTAGCGCAGCGCCGGCAGGTCGTCCTGCCCCCAGCCCCAGCCGCCGTACCAGGTCGGTGCGGCAGCCCACGGGAGCCTCCGGCGTCCGACGGACACCGCCCCGACCTCGGGCTCGTCTCCCCGGGCGAGCCGTACGGCATCGGCCGCGCAGATGCCGACCGAGACGGTGCGAACGCCAGGAAGCTCGAGCTCGACATCGACCGTCGCGAGGCCGTGCTCGGCGTTGAAGAAGCAGCGGGCTGGATGCCCCGACTCGGGGCGCGGAGGCTCGCCGGTGCCCTCGAGGTGCGCCTCCACGACACCCAGGTGCCACTCGGCCTCGTCGAGACGCCCGTGCGCGCTCCGGAATGCCGGCGGCCCGTCCAGCCTTCCGATGGACGCGCGCACCTCGGACACGGTGTCGGCTGCGCTCCTGTGGTGCTCGGTGAGCCCGAGATCCTCCCGCTCCGACACGCCGACGGCAGTCTCCGCGAGAAGCTCGCCGAGGTGGTCGAGGCGACCCTGCAACAGCTCGCGGGCTCCCGCGATGAGGCTCCCTCCGCCCCGACGACGAACGTCGCGCGTGCGTGCGCGCAGCGCCACGAGCGCCGCGATCAGCACGACCAGGACGATCGCGGCGACGATGTAGACCCACTCCGAGACGCCACCTCCACTGCTGGACTCGGCAGCGGGCGTGGTCGTCGTCTGCGTCGTCCCGGTCGTCGCCGGCGGAGCCGGGCGAGCGAGCAGCGCGTCGATCGCGGCGACCGCGCCGGCCGCGCCGCCCTTGCCCTGGGCTGCTCCACGCACCTGGGCGAGACGCTTGCCGGACACGTTCAGCGATGCGACCTGCACCGTCGCCGGCAGGGCGACGATCATGGTCCCGACCAGCTTCAGCCGTGCGCGCAGCCGCGGCGCCGCCGTGGTCCCGGGCGCGTCGGGGGGCGGGACCGCGAGGATCGCCACGCGCACGGCGCGCTTCTTCGCCGCCGCACGCGCGATCGCGGCGTCGACCTGCGCTCGCTCCGCCTTGGTCACCTTCGCCGCGGGGGCGTCATACTGAGATGCGGTGCGCAGGCGGGCGGTGATCTGCGCGAGCGTAGGGGCCGCGGCGTCGGCAGCCGGAGCCGCCGCGAGCAGGGCGGCAGCAAGCAGTGCCACGGCGCGGACGCGACCCAGCATGGAGGGAAGGCTACGCCGTGCTGCGGACGATTCCTGCGCGAACCGTCGATTCCACGTACCATCCGGCAAACCAAGACTTGCGTCTTAGGCGCTCATATTTTATGATGTGCCCAGTTCACCAAGCGAGGAGCAAGGAGCACATGGCAAAAGTCATCGGCATCGATCTCGGTACGACCAACTCCTGTATGGCCGTGCTCGAGGGCGGAGAGCCGACCGTCATTCCGAACGCCGAGGGTGGACGCACGACTCCATCCGTCGTCGGCTTCGCGAAGGACGGCCAGCGGTTGGTAGGCACGCCGGCAAAGCGCCAGGCGGTCACCAACCCGCAGAACACGATCTTCTCGATCAAGCGATTCATGGGACGGAAGCACTCCGAGGTCAGCGAGGAGATGAAGATCGTCCCGTACGAGGTCTCGGCAGGCCCGAACGGCGACGTGCGGGTCGACGCGGCGGGCAAGCAGTACTCGCCGCCGGAGATCTCCGCGATGATCCTGCAGAAGCTCAAGGCGGACGCCGAGGCCTACCTCGGCGAGACCGTGAGCGATGCGGTGATCACCGTTCCGGCGTACTTCAACGACGCCCAGCGCCAGGCAACCAAGGACGCCGGCAAGATCGCCGGCCTCAACGTGCTGCGCATCGTCAACGAGCCTACCGCGGCATCGCTCGCGTATGGACTCGACAAGGAGCAGGAGCAGACGATCCTCGTCTTCGACCTCGGCGGCGGCACGTTCGACGTGTCCGTGCTCGAGCTCGGCGACGGGGTCAACGAGGTCAAGGCGACCGCGGGTGACAACCACCTCGGCGGCGACGACTTCGACAAGGCGATCGTCGACTGGATGGTCGCCGAGTTCAAGCGCGAGCAGGGCATCGACCTGGGCAAGGATCGGATGGCGCTCCAGCGGCTGTACGAGGCTGCGGAGAAGGCCAAGATCGAGCTCTCGTCGACGCAGAGCTCGTCGATCAACCTGCCGTTCGTGACGGCGGACGCCGAGGGGCCCAAGCACCTCGATCTCGCACTGTCGCGCGCCAAGCTCAACGAGATCGCGCACGACCTGATCGAGCGCACGGTCGGCCCGACGCGTCAGGCGCTCAAGGACGCCGGCGTCGACGCCGCCAAGATCGACCAGGTGGTCCTCGTCGGCGGCATGACGCGCATGCCGGCGGTGCAGGACAAGGTCAAGGAGATGCTCGGCAAGGAGCCTCACCGGGGCGTCAACCCGGACGAGGTCGTCGCCGTGGGCGCCGCCGTGCTGGCGGGCGTGCTGCGCGGCGAGGTCAAGGACGTCCTCCTGCTCGATGTCACGCCGCTGTCGCTCGGCATCGAGACCAAGGGCGGCGTCATGACGCGCCTGATCGAGCGGAACACGACGATCCCGACCCGGAAGAGCGAGGTGTTCTCGACTGCCGAGGACGGCCAGACCTCGGTCGAGATCCACGTGCTGCAGGGCGAGCGCGAGATGGCCTCGTACAACAAGACCCTCGGCAAGTTCCAGCTCGTCGGCATCCCGCCGGCGCCGCGTGGGCTGCCGCAGGTCGAGGTCACGTTCGACATCGACGCGAACGGCATCCTCTCGGTCTCGGCGAAGGACCGCGGAACCGGCAACGAGCAGAAGATCGAGGTTCGCTCGGGCTCCGGTCTCTCGGACAGCGAGATCAACCAGATGGTGCAGGACGCCGAGGCGCACGCCGACGACGATCGCCGGCTGCGCGATCTCGCGGACGCTCGCAACTCGGGTGAGAGCCTCATCTACTCGACCGAGAAGTCGCTCCGCGACCACGGCGCGAAGGTCGACGAGGTCTCGCGCACGGCAATCGAGACTGCGATCGCCGATCTGCGCGCGTCGCTGGAAGGCGAGGACGCGGACCAGATCCGTGTGCGCTCGCAGGCACTCAGCGAGGCGTCCTACAAGCTCGCCGAGGCGGTCTACGCGTCGGCGCAGAGCGAGGCCGCGGCCTCCGATGGCGGCTCGTCGACGACGAGCGAGTCCGACGAGGAGGTCGTCGAGGACGCCGAGATCGTCGACGACGCCGAGGAAGCGCGGAAGTAGACGATGCCGACTGCCAAGCGTCCCGCTTCCGCATCGGCACGCCCCATCGCTCGCCCCACGGCCGCCCAGGCCGAGGAGCGGGCGGTGGAGGCCGAGGCGCGGCTCGCCGAGCTCGATGCGGCACTTGTCGCAACGAGGGAGGAGCTCGAGCGCGTCTCGGCCGAGCGCGATGCGCACAAGGAGCTTCTCCAGCGCGTCGCCGCCGACTTCGACAACTTCCGCAAGCGGCAGGTCCGCGAGCGCGAGCAGCAGGCCCTTGCGGCCAACGAGCGGCTCGTGCTCGACCTGCTACCCGTGTTCGACGCGCTCGAGCTGGCCGTCGACGCGTTCGACAACCACGAGGCCGACAAGGTCCGCGAGGGAGTCGCGTACGTGCATCGTGCGCTGCTCGCTGCCCTCGAGCGGGCGGGTGCCACGACGATCGATCCGTACGGGTACCCGTTCGACCCCGCCGAGCACGAGGCGCTGCTCGCACAGCCCGATCCTACGGTCGACGAGGGCGTCGTCCTGCAGGTGCACCAGCGCGGGTTCCGGCTCGGCGATCGGGTCATCCGGCCGGCGCGAGTCGTGATCGCCGCCGCTCCGGCAGAGGGAGTGTGAGGACCGGTGCGGTTCCCTCCGGCTCGCCTTGATCTCGTAGCACGCGCGATGACGACGTCGTATCTGCTCGCCGCGGCAACGGTCGCGGCGATCGCGATCGTCGCCCCGGACGGGCGACGGGCGCTCCCGCTGGCTGCGTTCGTGGCGCTCGTGGTGCTCGGGATGGCGTGCCTCGCCTTCCGGCCGACGGCGTTCGTGCTCGACGAGCGTGGGCTCGAGGTCCGCAGGGCTGTCCGCGGGCGCCGGATCCCGGGTCCGCTGTCGGCCGAGCGCGTCTCGCAGTCGGCGCTCGTCGGCGCGCGGCTCGTCGGCTCGGGCGGGCTGTTCGGGTACCTCGGGCTGTTCCGGATCGCCGACGGCGGTCGCGTCCTCGCAGCGCTCACGGCGCGGCGTTCCGCCGTGCTCGTGCGCGGGGGCGGCTCGGGCGTGCTCGTGAGCCCGGCCGATCCGGACGGCCTCATCCGGGCACTCGCGGGAGACGTGGCGTAGATGGCGAACCTCTACGCCGAGCTCGGCGTGCCGCGCAACGCGAGTCAGGCCGACATCAAGAAGGCCTACCGCAAGCTCGCGCGCGAGTTCCACCCCGATCGCAACCCCGGCGACAGCAAGGCCGAGGACCGCTTCAAGCGGATCTCCGAGGCCTACGAGACGCTGTCGGACACCGACAAGCGCCGCCAGTACGACGCGGTCGGCGACCGTCCGGCAGGCGGCCCGCAGTTCGATGCGGCGGGCTTCCGCGACGCCGGCGGCATCGATCTCTCCGACCTGCTCGGCGGCATCTTCCGCGGTCGCCGCGGAGCTGAGGGCCCCCGGGCCGCTGCCGAGCGCGGCAACGACCTGCAGGTCGGCGTGACCGTGACGTTCGCCGACTCGCTGGCCGGTGCGCGCCTGACGATTCCCCTCGACCGCCTCGGCCCCTGCACCGTGTGCAACGCCACCGGCGCGAAGCCGGGGACGACTCCGACGATCTGCCCGGAGTGCCGTGGACGCGGCGTCAAGGCGCACAGCCAGGGCTTCTTCTCGCTGTCCGCGCCATGTGATCGCTGCGGCGGTGCGGGCACGATCATCGAGCACCCGTGCGAGACCTGTCGTGGCGAGGGTCGCGTGCGCCAGACGAAGCGCTACGTCGTCCGGATCCCGGCCGGGGTCAAGGACGGTCAGCGCATCCGCCTCCCCGGCAAGGGCGAGGCCGGTCGCCATGGCGGGCCCTCGGGCGACCTGTTCGTGCAGGTGTCGGTCGAGCCATCGGAGATCTTCACGCGTCGGGGAGACGACGTGATCATCGACGTGCCGGTGCTGTTCGTCGAGGCCGCTGCGGGAGCGACGATCGAGGTTCCGACGCCCGACGGCGACTCGGTGCGGCTCAAGGTCGCCGCCGGGACGAACGACGGCGTCCTGCTCCGCGTCAAGGGACGCGGCGCGCCGGTCGCCGGTGATTCCGAGCGGCGCGGCAACCTGCTCGCACGCGTGCGCATCGTCGTTCCGAAGAAGCTCACGAAGGCGCAGCGCGACGCTCTCGACCGGCTCGCGGCACTGAGCGGTCCGAACCCACGTGAGGAACTGCTCCGTAAGGCAGGCGTGGCGACGGCGGACGTCGCATGAGCGAGAACACCCCCAAGTACATGATCGGAGTCGCGGCGGCGCTCGTGGGCATGCACCCGCAGACGTTGCGGCTGTACGAGGCGCGCGGCCTCGTACGCCCGCAGCGCACGCCGGGCGGCACGCGGCTCTACTCGGACAACGACCTCACGCGGCTCGGGGGGATCCAGCGGCTCACGGGCGAGCTGGGACTGAGCCTCGTCGGGGTCGAGCACGTCCTCCAGCTCGAGGACACGGTGACGACGCTCGCCGCGCGCGTCGAGCGGCTCGAGCGCGAGCTCGACCGCGCCGAGGCGCGCCATCAGCGCGACGTCGCCGCCGTCCGCGCGTCGTTCAGGCGCGAGGTCGTCGTCTGGGAGCCACCGTCGCAGGCGCTCGAGCGCCAGCGGAGAAACTGACCACATCCACGTCGGGAGACGTCGAACACATGGATTTCAGCACCTTCACAGTCAAGGCCCAGGAAGCCATCGCCCGCGCCCAGGAGCGCGCCCGCGAGGCAGGCAATCCGGAGACCACGTCGCATCACCTGCTGCTCGCCCTGACGGACGAGCGAGACTCGGTCGCCGACGTGCTCCTGCGCGCGTGCGAGGCCGACACGGCCCGCGTGCGGCGCTCCAGCGAGGAGGCGCTCGCGAAGCTGCCCAGCGTTCGCGGGTCGTCGGTCAACGCACCCGTCGCGTCACTCGGTCTGCGCAGCGTGCTCGAGCGGGCGATCACCGAGGCCCGCTCGCTCGGAGACAGCTTCACTGCCACGGAGCACCTGCTGCTCGGGCTCGTCGAGACCCCTGGCGCCGTGCGCGATGCGCTCGCCCAGGTCGGTGTCGACAAGCCCTCGCTGCTGCGCGCGCTGCGCGACCTGCGCGGCGGCCAGACCGCCTCGTCCGCCGACGCCGAGGAGCGCTACGGCGCGCTCGCCAAGTACGGGCGCGACCTGACGACGCTCGCGGAGAGCGGCAAGCTCGATCCGGTGATCGGACGCGACGACGAGGTGCGCCGTGTGATCCAGGTGCTCTCGCGGCGCACCAAGAACAACCCCGTGCTGATCGGCGAGCCCGGCGTGGGGAAGACGGCGATCGTCGAGGGCCTTGCCCAGCGGATCGTGGCCGGCGACATCCCGGAAGGCCTCAAGGGCAAGCGGGTGTGGGCGCTCGACCTCGGCTCGCTGCTCGCGGGCGCCAAGTACCGCGGCGAGTTCGAGGAGCGCCTCAAGGCCGTGCTCGGCGACATCGCAGCGGCAGACGGCCAGGTGATCCTGTTCATCGACGAGCTGCACACGATCGTCGGGGCCGGCAAGGCCGAGGGCGCCGTCGACGCCGCCAACCTCCTGAAGCCGATGCTCGCCCGCGGCGAGCTGCGCGCGGTCGGCGCGACCACGCTCGACGAGTACAGGACCGGCATCGAGAAGGACGCCGCACTCGAGCGGCGCTTCCAGCCGGTGTACGTCGGCGAGCCGTCCGTCGCCGACACGGTCGCGATCCTGCGCGGCCTCAAGGAGCGCTACGAGGTCCACCACGGCGTGCGTATCCAGGATGCGGCGCTGATCGCGGCTGCGACGCTCTCCCACCGGTACATCGCGGATCGCTTCCTGCCCGACAAGGCGATCGATCTGATGGACGAGGCCGCCAGCCGGCTGCGCATCGAGATCGACTCGATGCCTCACGAGCTCGACGTGCTGATCCGCCGTGCGCAGGGCCTCGAGATCGAGGACGCCGCGCTCGCGCGCGAGACAGACGCGGCTTCCGCCGAGCGGCGCAGCGCGCTGGCCGACGAGCTCGCCGCCCTGCGAGCGGAGATCGACGGCCTGTCGGCGCACTGGAACGAGGAGAAGCGCCGGATCCAGGCGATCCAGCGGCTCAAGCAGGCGGTCGAGGAGACGCGGGCAGCGGCGGAGCGCGCACAGCGTGACGGCGACCTGCAGCGTGCCGCCGAGCTGACCTACGGTGACCTCCCGTCGCTGCAGAAGGAGCTCGAGGCGGAGGAGAACGGTCTCGCCGTCCTGCAGCACGACGTCCGGATGCTCAAGGAGGAGGTCGACGCCGAGGACATCGCCGAGGTCGTCGGCAGCTGGACCGGGATTCCGGTCACGCAGCTCCTGGAGGGCGAGCTCGAGAAGCTCGTGTTCCTCGAGCAGCGCCTGCACGAGAGCGTGATCGGACAGGACGAGGCAGTCGGCGCGGTCTCGGACGCCATCAGGCGCTCGCGCTCGGGGCTGTCGGATCCCGACCGGCCGATCGGCAGCTTCCTGTTCCTCGGCCCGACGGGCGTCGGCAAGACCGAGCTCGCACGCTCGCTCGCGAAGCTCATGTTCGACGACGAGCGGGCGATGGTGCGCATCGACATGTCGGAGTACGGCGAGCGCCACAACGTGTCGCGCCTGATCGGAGCGCCGCCCGGCTACGTCGGCTTCGAGGGCGGTGGGCAGCTGACGGAGGCGGTGCGCCGCCGGCCGTACTCGGTGGTGCTGCTGGACGAGGTCGAGAAGGCGCACGCAGACGTGTTCAACGTCCTGCTGCAGGTGCTCGACGACGGGCGCCTCACGGACGGTCAGGGCCGCACCGTCGACTTCCGCAACGTCGTCATGATCATGACGTCGAACGTCGGCTCCGACGCCATCCTCGCCGCGAGCGACGCGGCCGAGGTGCGCGACCGCGTCGAGACGGCGCTGCGCGCGACCTTCCGTCCCGAGTTCCTGAACCGGATCGACGAGACCGTGGTCTTCCATCGCCTCGGACGCGACGAGCTGCGTCAGATCGTCGACCTGCAGCTGACCCGTGTCGGCACGAGGCTCGCCTCCCGCAGGATCTCGCTCGAGGTGACCGACGCCGCCCGCGACGCGCTCGCCGAGGTGGGCTACGACCCGGCGTTCGGCGCCCGGCCGCTCAAGCGCGCGATCCAGCGCCTGGTCGAGAACCCGCTCGCGCTGCGTCTGCTCGAGGGCGACGCGCGCGATGGCGACTCGGTGGTCGTCGACGCGCTCGACGGCGAGCTCGCCATCCGCGTGGAGCACGCTGAGCCGGTGGCTGTGTCGCCGGTCTAACCCCCAAATAGGGCTAAAGGCCCTGCGCCGCGAGGCCGATCCGCTAGATCATGTGGACTCCTCGCGGCGCATGGCCGCTCATCGTGGCCGTCGCCCTGGGCGCCGTGCTGGTCTTGACCCCGACCGCAAGTGCACGCCCGAAGGCGCCAGGCGGGCTCCAGCCCGCAGCCGGCGTCAAGGTCGATCGAATGCCCGTCTTCACGTGGAACCCGACGAAGGGCGCCGACCACTACGAGTTCCAGCTCGCCGCCGACAAGGGCTTCAACTCCACCGTCGGCGTTCCGGGCAGCAAGCAGTCCACGAAGAACACCGCCGTCACGCTCCCCAGCTCGCTGATCAACGGCACCTACTGGTGGCGCATCCGCAGCGTGACCGCGACCAGTGCCACCTCGGCCTGGACGAAGGGCCGCACGGTCGTGCTGAAGTGGGCGCCCGTCACGAACCTCACGGGCCCCGTGGACGGAACGGCGTTCACGACGCCTGCCGCCAACCCGGGCGACGCGCTCGTGCTGAGCTGGGCTGCAATGCCCGGAGCGGCGCAGTACGCCGTGACGGTTGCGACCGACCCGCTGCTGACCACGGTCGTCACGTCGGGCGGTAATCCGGCGATCGTCGACGGGACGAGCTTCACGCTCGACGGGTCGATCCCCGACGGCACCTACTACTGGAGCGTCACGCCGCTCGACGCCGAGGGCCACAAGGGTCTCGCGTCCGCGACCCGCTCGGTCGTGGTGCACTGGAACGCCTCTGCCGGCTCGCCCGTGGTCACGGATCTCGCGACCGATCCCGAGCTGATGGACCCGCTCTTCTCGTGGGGAACCGTGCTCGGCGCATCGGCGTACGAGCTCGAGATCTCCGGCTCGGCCGACTTCGCGCCCGGCTCGAAGATCTGCTGCAACGGCACGACGACGGCGACATCGCTGTCGCCGACGGCGCTGTTCCCGGACAACACCTACTTCTGGCGCGTGAGGCCGTACGACGCGGCGAACCACCCGGGTCCGTGGACCGTCGGTGCGCCGTTCACGAAGACGTTCGACAACGTGCCCCCGCTCGTCGCGCCGTCCGTCAAGAACATCCACATGCGCGACATGACAGACGTCGGCAGCGACTCGTCGAGGACGCCCGTGATCATGTGGGATCCGGTCATGGGGGCGTCCGAGTACCAGGTCGAGATCGACCCGTTCCAGTCGGGTAGCTGCAACAGCTCGAACCACTACGGCGTCTTCACGACCGCGGTTCCCGCCTGGGCCCCGCAGGGCAGCCTGGCAGGCCAGTCACCCGCGATCGGCAACGCCGGAGGTGCGAGCACCGATTCGAATCTCCTGCTGAACGGCCAGGGCTACTGCGTGCAGGTGCGCGCCATCGACACGGACGCGGGCGGCAACCCGGTCTTCGGCGACTGGACGCTCGCCAACAACTACACCTCGCCGCTCTTCACGTACTCGACCGCAGCGCCGACTCCGACCGCGCCCTGCAGCGGATGGCTCTGCCCCAGCTCCTACATCGCGCCGGTCAACACGGTCGAGTCGCAGACGCCCACGGTGTTCGTGTGGAAGCCCGTGACCGGTGCGGCGGGCTACTACATCGTCGTCTCGAGGGATCCGAACTTCACGAACATCCTGGACTACGCGTTCACGAACGGGACGGCATACGTACCGCGCCACGGAGGGGGCGCCGTCACGTACGCCGACGAGACCGCGGGCTCGCAGCTGTACTGGGCGGTCATCCCGACCCAGTTCTCCGACGGCACGGGCACGGGCTTCGGCCAGCCGGGTCTCATCGCGGGCCAGGGGAACAAGCAGACCTTCAGCAAGCAGTCGACGCCTCCGACGATCCAGGCTCCCAACGTGAGCGGCGCCGGCGTGTCGTTCCAGTGGCAGCCCCAGATCGGCGCGGCGTACTACACCCTGCAGGTGTCCGCCGACCCGAGCTACTCGAACATCCTCGAGAGCGTCGACACCGACAGCGCGTCCTACACGGCCGCCACGTCGTACCCCGCCGGCCAGACGCTCTACTACCGGATCCGCGCGAACGACATCTCGCACAACGGCCTCGCGTGGGCGACCGGTGTCTTCACCCGCTCGCTCGCGGCCCCGGTGGCGTCGGCACCGACCGGCATGATCAATCCCGCGACGCTCGACGGCATCCCGATCTGGTCGTGGTCGGCCATTCCGGGAGCCGTCGCCTACGACGTGCACGTCGACTACCCGAACGGGACGTCGAAGGACGTGAACGCCATCCAGGCGACCTCGACGTCGTGGTCGAAGCTCGACGGGCCCGGTGTCTGGCACTGGAAGGTGCGCGCCGAGTTTGCAAAGGGCGGCGGCGGCACCCTTCCCGGACCGTACTCCGCGACGCAGACCTTCACCCGGACGTTCGGCGAGCCTCTCGGCCGCCGCGTCGTGGCAACCAAGACACGGCTCATCTTCTCGTGGGAGCCGAAGCAGGGGGCGAAGACGTACCACCTGCAGGTGTCGGCGAACCCCGACTTCTCGTCGACCATCGATGACGTCACGCAGGACGCCGCGCGCTTCGCCCCGAGCCTGACCTCGGACGGCTACGTCAACGGCGGTCGCCTGTTCTGGCACGTCGCGGCGGTCGACGCCGAGGGTAACCAGGGCGACTGGTCGGCGACGTCCAAGGTGACGCTCGCCAAGGGCATGAAGATCGGCGGCGACGTGACCCCGGCCAGAGGCAAGTCGCAGATCGTCACGATCACGGTCACGAACGTCAAGGGCGTCGCGCTCAGGAACGTCACGGTGCGCGTGTCCGGAGCCGGCGCCGTGCCACGCGCCAAGCGCACCAACAAGAAGGGCCAGGTCAGGCTGCTCGTGCGGCCGACCTCGAAGGGCGCGCTGATCTTCCGCGCGACGAAGTCGGGCTACCAGCTCACCACGCTGACCGACACGATCACGTAGCACGCGTGCGGTCGGGCCCTGCCTGTGACGGCAGGGCCCGACCGCACCGCAGTTCCGCGCCCGGCCCGCGAGTAGGCTGTCTCGCACGTGGCCTCCTCGTCCGAGACACAGCCAGTCGAGACACCGCCGCTCGAGACGCCGCCGCCGAGCGATGCGTCGATCTCCGATCTCCTGGCGACGGCGTTCTCGCGCTACGGAGGAGGCTTCGTCACGTACGGCCTGGCCGCGGTCGCGCTCTGCGCGATCCCGGGTCTCGCCGTGGCGATCGCTCGATCGCAGCACGCCCGTTTCGCGGTGTTCGCGCCGGTGCTCTCGCTGAGTGCGTCGTTCGCCTACATGCTCCTGGCGGGACTGATCGCTGCAGATGCCGGTCGGCGCGTGCGACGCCGGGCCATCCCCATCCTCGTGACGGCGCCGTTCGCCGCCGTTCCCGTCGGCGTCGTCGTCGCCTCCCTCGGCTTCGCCTCGCTGCTCGTGCTGCCGCTGATCGCCGCTCCGTGTGCACTCGCGGCGGTCGCGGCCGGCGTCGGTGATGCCATGGGCTTCGGCGCGTTGCGCAAGGGGTGCTCGCTGGCGTTCGGGTCGTTCCGGCGTTCCGTCGGCCTGTCGGCGACGATCGCGGCGCTCGGAGTCCTGCTCTGGCTCGGGATCTTCGTGGCGCTGTCGCCGGTCGCCGAGGGCGTGCGCGCCGCCACTGCGATGGTCGTCTGGGGAGCGATCTTCGGCCCGCTCTCCGCGCTCGTGTTCCGCGCGCTCTACGGGGCCTTAACAGGAAGGCTCGTCGTCGCGCGAAAGCCCGGGTAGCATCGGGCTCGTATGGCGGTGAACCACGACACGATCCCGCGCTGCGCCAACCACCCGTCGGTCGAGACGCTGGTCTCGTGCGCGACGTGCGGCAAGCCGATCTGCCCCGAGTGCATGGTGCAGGCGCCCGTCGGCATCAAGTGCGCCTCGTGCGCGCGCATGCCGCGCTCGGCGCGCGTGCGCCTGAAGCCCGATCGCGCGCTGCGGGCGGTCGGCGCGGCCATTGCCGTCGCAGTCGTTGTCGGCGTGGGCCTCGCGTCGCTCGCGGCCACGCCGTTCGGCTTCTTCGGGTTCCTCATCGCATACGGCGTCGGTCGCGGCGCCGGCGAGCTGGTGCTCCGTGCGAGCGGTCGCTTCCGGGGACCCACGACCGGCGCGATCGCCGCGGTCGGTGCGCTCGGCGCCTACCTCTCGCCCTTCGTCCTGGCCCCGGTCATCTACGGCGACAGGCTCTCGCAGCGGTTCGGCGTGATCCAGGTGGTGCTCGGCTGCGTGGCCGGGTTCTTCGCGTACCGGCAGGCTGCGTAGCATGGCCGAAGGCAGGCGTCGGCGTGCGGTACGCCTCGTCGCCGGCGGCGTCCTCGGCGCCGTCCTCGTCGTCGGGCGTCGCCGCCGGTACTCCTCGGAGCCCGGGCTTCGCGCGTTCGAGGACGCCCCGTGCTTCCGCGAGCTGTTCGGCGCACCGCCCGACGTGTCGCACAACGTCGACCGGCCGCCGTTCCCGAGGGAGACGGCGGCCGGTGGGAGGATGTGGTCAGAGCCTCGAGCGGCGGATATCGCTGAGGTAGACGCTGGCGATCGTCGTCCCTGACCGTGAAACCGATGCCATCATGGCTTCGGCTCCGCCGCCAGATGCAATGCTGGCGGGGGTCGCGCGACGTCCTCAGGCGTCGGGTTACTGCAGCAGCTTCAGCACGCTCTGGGGCAGCTGGTTCGCCTGCGCGAGCATGGCGGTGCCAGACTGGGAGAGGATCTGGAGCTTCGTGAAGTTGACCGTCTCGGCGGCGACATCGACGTCGCGGATGCGGCTCTCGGCTGCGGAGATGTTCTCCTCGTAGACGCCGAGGTTGTCGACGGTGTCCTCGAGCCGGTTCTGGATCGCGCCGAGGGTGGAGCGGGCGTTCGAGACGCTCGTGATCGCAGCGTCGACGTCCGAGATCGCGTTGGCGCCTGCGGCGCTGCCGATCGTCGCGAAGCTGACCGAGGTCAGGCTGAAGGAGATCTGGTTTCCGGCGCCCTGGTCGGCGCCGACCTGCAGGGTGAAGGTGCCCGACAGGATGTTGAGGCCGTTGAACTCGGTGTTCGCCGAGATGCGTGCGAGCTCGGCGGTCAGCTGGCCGACCTCGAGGTCGATCGCCGCCGTGTCGGAGCTCGACAGCGTGCTGTTCTGCGCCTGGACGGCGAGCTCGCGGATGCGCTGCAGGATCGAGTGCATCTCGTTGTAGGCGCCTTCTGCGGTCTGGACGAGCGAGATGCCGTCCATCGCGTTGCGCTGAGCCTGATCCGTGCCGTTGACCTGAGCGGTCATCTTCTCGGAGATCGAGAGGCCGGCGGCGTCGTCGGCGGCGCTGTTGATGCGCAGGCCGGACGACAGCTTCTGCATGCTCTTGCCGAGCTGGTACTCGGTGCTCGTGAGCTGCCGATGCGCGTTCAGCGCCTCGATGTTGGTGTTGATCCTGAGAGACATTGCATCCTCCTTGACGTCCTCGCCCGCCTTCCTGGCGGACTGCTCCCTCGCCTGGGAGCTGATTGTCCCGGAGCTTCACCGGGGCGCCTTCTCGACGTGATGTCAGAAGGGCGCAATCCGTATTTCGGGCGGCCCGAGGACGCACCTGAGGTCATACGAGCACGCTGCGAACATTGCAAAGAACGAGGGGCCCCGTCAGACGGGGCCCCTCATACCGCGCGGTGCGTGTTGGACGGCGGCGCCATCGGCGCCTGACTCGCTACCCCTTGAGCAGCGAGAGGACGTTCTGGGGCGCGGAGTTCGCCTGGGCGAGCATCGCGGTGCCGGACTGGGAGAGGATCTGCAGCTTCGTGAAGTTGACCGTCTCCGCGGCGACGTCGACGTCGCGGATGCGGCTCTGTGCGGCGGAGATGTTCTCCTGGTAGACGCCGAGGTTGTCGACGGTGTCCTCGAGGCGATTCTGGATCGCGCCCAGCGTGGAGCGCGCATTCGAGACGCTCGTGATGGCGGCGTCGATGTCGGAGATCGCGGTCGCGCTGGCGGCGCTGCCGATCGCGGAGAAGCTGATCGCGCTCAGGCTGAACGAGATCTGGTTGCCCGAGCCCTGGTCCGCGCCGACCTGCAGCGTGAAGGTGCCCGACAGGATGTTGAGGCCGTTGAACTGCGTGTTCGCGGAGATGCGCGAGAGCTCGGCTGTCAGCTGGCCGACCTCCTGGTCGATCGCCGCGGTGTCGGACGTCGACAGCGTGCCGTTCTGGGCCTGCACCGACAGCTCGCGGATGCGCTGCAGGATCGAGTGCATCTCGTTGTAGGCGCCTTCTGCCGTCTGGACGAGCGAGATGCCGTCCATCGCGTTGCGCTGGGCCTGGTCGGTGCCGTTGATCTGCGCCGTCATCTTCTCCGAGATGGCGAGACCGGCGGCGTCGTCGGCGGCGCTGTTGATGCGCAGGCCGGACGAGAGCTTCTGCATGCTCTTGCCGAGCGCGTACTGCGTCTGCTCGAGATTGCGGTGGGCGTCGAACGCCTCGACGTTGGTGTTCACACGCAGGGACATGCTGGTCCTCCTTGGCCGGATCCCGGCGACATCCGTGTCGCCGGTCTTGGTGCTCGCGCCACCCGATCTGTAGGTGCGCATTCCCTATTTCGGCAGAACGCAATGGATCTTTAGCAAGTTGATGCGATACGCGTTGAAATCCATGCCGGAACGCGGGGGAACACGTGTGATCACTCGCGTGCGGGCAGGCGACGAGCCTCCGCAAATGACAGGCCCTCGCGCGAGAGGTAGATGAATCCGATGCCTGTGGCGAGCGCGGCCTCGATGACCTGGAGGCCGATCGAGAACGCGATGGCGCGCCCGATGTCGACGTTGTACGTCTGTGCGAGGGGGTAGGCCACCGCGAACTGGAACGACCCGATGTTGCCCGGCACGATCGGGAAGAGCTGGATCAGCGTCGAGACGAGGAAGACGAGGGCGGCCGCAGACCAGCCCTCGTGGATGCCGAACGCGTCGAGCGTCCAGTAGATGCCGGCGATCTGGGTCAGCCACGAGACCAGGGCGGCCGCGAGGGCGATCGCGGCCGCCCTGGGATAGCGGAACAGCCGGAGTCCTGCCGAGATGCCGTGGGCCACGCTCGTGATCGCAACGAGCAGCGCCGCCCACCAGGCTCGCGCATAGTCGGCCTCCGACGGCCGCGTCCGGCGCCGGTAGCGCGCGAGCAGCGCCATGCCCGCGAGCGCGCCCGCGAGGATGGCCAGGACGACCACGAGCCCGATCAGGCCGCGGAACGCCCAGCTCGGGGCCGATGTCACGAACGCCGTCGCGACGAGCACGATCACGAGAGCGACACCCATCATCAGCTGTTCCGACAGCACGGTGCCTGCGATGACGGTCGCGTCGACGTCGATGCCGCGGTGCAGGAGCCGGCGCCGTAGCACGGCGATGCGCGCGATCTCCCCGAGGCGCGCGAGCAGGACGGTGTTCAGGAGAAAGCCGATGAACAGCGCCGGCACGACGTCGCGGTAGCGGGCGTTCTCGGTGTCCGGCACGGTGTCGAGCGCTGCCTTCCACACCGTCGCCTTCGCGAGGACCGACGCGAGGTTCGCGGCAACGGCGAACAGCACGTACCACCAGGCGATGTCGATCCGATCGATCGCGCTGAGGTCGAGCTTGCGAAGGCCGAGCTCGACCAGTGCAGCCACGATCGCCACGATCACGACGAGCCGCACGCGCGAGACCCGCCGCTCTGGCGCGAGCTCGGCGAGCTCGGACACCGTGACGAACCGGTAGCCCGCGTCATGGGCTGCGTCGACGATCTGCGGCACGGCCGCGGCGGTCTGGGAGCGATCGTCGCCCTGCCCGGACCCGTCGCCGTCGTGCAGGAGCAGGATCGCACCGGGCCGGAAACCGGAGACCGAGCGGCGCACGATCTTCTCGACGCCCGGCTTGGCGGTATCCCACACGCCCTTCGTCCAGCCGACGACGCGATAGCCGCGCCCCTCCGCCGCACGGTGCACGAAGACGTTGCGGAAGCCGTGGGGCGCACGGAAGAACGGGGTCGGATCCTCGCCCGCCGCCTCCGAGATCGCGACCTCGGTTCGCGCCAGCTGCCCGGTGACCTGGTCCGTCGTCGCGAACGTCAGCAGCGCGTGGTCGTAGCCGTGCGATGCGACCTGGTGTCCGCTCGCGCGGATCTCCGCGACCAGCTCGGGATGCTCGGTTGCATGCCGACCGAGGACGAAGAACGTCGCCTGGACGTCTCGCTCGCGAAGCTCGGCGAGCACCCTGGGCGTCGTCTCGGCAGACGGCCCGTCGTCGAAGGTCAGCGCGAGCACTCGGTCGGGCGTTCCATGGCCGTCGATCACGCGGCCGAAGAGCGGTGAGTTCGGGGTGAACGCGCCCCAGGCCAGGACTGCGATCGCTGCGACGGCGATCCCGAACAGCAGCCACCCGGCCCAGCCGACGAGCGCCGTGCCGAGCACGGCACCGGCCGCCGCACCGAGCAGCACCCAGATGATGGCGAGCAGCATGAAGCGCGTCAGGACCTGCGCCTTTTTCACACGCGGCTCCGGAGCTCGTCGTACAGCGCCTCGAGCTGGCCGGCGACGTGGCTCCACGCGTACCGCGTCACCGCCGTGCGCCGTCCCTCGCGCCCCATGCGGGAGCGCTCGGCCGGGCGATCGAGCATGTACAGCAGGCCGCCGGCGAAGCGGTCCGCGTCGTCGGCCGGCGACACCAGGAGTCCCTGGCGACCGTGCTCCATCACGAGCTGGAATCCCGAGATGCGGCTCGCCAGGACGGGACGCCCGCAGCTCATCGCCTCGAGCAGCACCATCCCGAACGAGGCCCGGTTGCACGGCGTGCAATGCAGGTCGGCGGATGCGTAGTAGCGCGGGCGCGACCAGTCGACGCGTCCCGGCCACACGACGTCGCGGGCGACGACCGGGTCGAGCTGGCGTTGGTAGTACGCGCGCAGCGGCCCGTCGCCGACGACGCAGAGGCGCACGTTGCCCGAGAGCTCGCGGTGCACGCGCTCGAACGCGCGCAGCATCGTCCCGAGCCCGTTGCGGGGGTCGAAGCGCCCGAGGAACAGGATCACCGGCTTGCCGTCCGCGCGGAGCTCGGGCATCGGTTCGGCGTCGGGCGTGAAGTGGCGCTCGTCGATCCCGTTCGGGATCACGCGCCACTCGAACGACGGGAAGTACGGCGCCAGCGAGCCGATGCAGGCCTCCGAGACGACGACGTGTGCGTGGAGCTTCGAGAACGACCAGCGCATGAGGGGCGCCAGCACGTCGAGTCCGAGTCCGCCCGAGAACACCGAGTGGTAGGTTCCGACCCCGACCGTGCCCTTCGGCATGACGAGCGGCGCGAGCGTCGCGAAGCTGGGGTTGTACGGCGCATGGACGTGCATGACATCGAAGCGGCGCCGACGGAACAGCCTGCGCAGCGACTCCCACAGGAGAGGCGGGATCGTGTGCAGGGTCTGTGCGTTGTTGCCGTACAGCGGTAGCGCGAAACCGGTGCGGACGATCTCGAACGGCTCGTCGCGAAGGGGTCGCTCGTCACCGTCCACCACGGCCGGGGTGTGCAGCAACCGCCCGGTGACGACGGTCACCTCGTGTCCGCGCGCGGCAAGTTGCGTTGCCTGCCCATGCACGTGTTCCGTGATGCCGCCGAGCTGTGGGTAGTAGTAGTCCGTGACGATCGCAATGCGCACGCGCGGGTTGAGGATACGCTGAGGCGCAGGTACCGCGTCGTGTTGGCACTGTCGAGACGAGAGTGCCAACTTCCGGCGTCGCTGGTACCATGAGACTCGATGCCGACGTATGACTACCTCTGCGAGAACGGTCACCGGTTCGAGCAGTCCCAGCGGATCACCGAGGACGCCCTCGAGACGTGTGTCGAGTGCGACGCCCCGGTGCGCCGGATGCTGCACGCGCCCGCGATCCACTTCAAGGGCTCCGGCTTCTACTCGACCGACTACGGTCGCGGCAAGCGCGGAGCGAACGGCGACGCGTCGAAGTCCGAGAGCAACGGCAGCGGCGGAGACTCCTCGAGCAGCGGCAGCGACTCGTCGAGCAGCGGCGACAAGGCCAAGGCGCCTGCGGGCGACAGCAAGCCCGCTGCGAGCACGTCCTCGTCCGACTAGACGTACGCGTTACGAGGTCGTGCAGCCCGCCGACCACTCGGACGCGGGGTCCGGCGCGAGCGGTGCGCTTCGACCGAGGAACTCGTCGATCACCTGACGGTTCTCCTCGCTCCCGATGAGCTCCCACTGGCCGGCGTACGTGGCAGGCGAGCCACCGAGCCGGCAGTGCAGCGTGCGCGTGGCGCGGAACCGCCGCCAGCCGAGCGCCATGAGATCGCTCGACGAGAGGTCGGTGGTCAGGGGCTCGCCGAGCGCGTCACCGACCGTCGGGAGGTTGAGCAGCGTGCTCGGCGAGCCGAGGCGCGCAGCGAGCGCCGTCAGCACCCGTTGCTGACGCTGCCCGCGCGTCAGGTCGTTGTCGGCGGGGTTGAGCGTGTTCTCGCGGACCCGCGAGTACGCGAGCGCGTGGCGCCCGTCGAGGTGGATCAAGCCTCGACCGAAGTGCCACCGGTAGCCGTCGAACTCGTTCGAGATGATCTTGGTCGGGTTGTTGATGGTCACGCCGCCGAGCGCGTCGATCAGCTTCTCGAACCCGGCGAAGTTGACGAGCACGATGTGGTTGACGTGGAGACCCGTCAGGTTCTCGACCGTCTTGATCGCGAGCGGCGGACCGCCGAACGCGTACGCCGCGTTGATCTTGTCCGAGCCGTAGCCCGCGATCTCGGTTCGCAGGTCGCGTGGGATCGAGAGCTCGGCGATCTGCTGGCGCGAGGGATCGGTGCGGACCAGCAGGATCGAGTCGGAGCGCGAGGAGGTCTCGCCCGGACGGGCGTCCGAGCCCAGGACGAGGATCGTGCTCGGCGAGCCCCAGAGCGAGCCGCCAGGGGTCAGCACCGCGCGCGTCGCCGGTGTCAGACGGCGGTTCGCGCGTTGCATCGACCCGCGCAGCTCCCAGTAGCCGTAGCCGATCCATGCGAACAGCAGCAGGAGCAGCAGTGCAGGGATCCCGATCAGCCAGCGCTTGCGCGGCAGGCGCCGGCGCGGCCCGCGTGGCGGAGCCGTCCTCGGTCGCGGCCTCGGCGGCGGGCCCTTCCCGGGCTCGGGCAGCACGACGATCGGCCCCTCGACAGAGGCCTCGGGCGGCGGAGCGGCGGCCGCTCGAGCTCGTGCGCGCTCGGCGATCGGGTCGCCGTCCGCGGCCGCTGCCCCCGCCGCCCGGTACGTCCGGTAGCGGGGCTTCTTCTCGTCTCCGGCAGCCACGTCGGGACGTCATCGTACCGGGCGCTACGGTTCGCACCCGGATGCTGACCGTCTGTCCCACGCCGATCGGCAACCTCGGCGACGTCACGCTCCGTGTCGTCGAGGCGCTTCGCGGAGCGGACGTGATCGCCTGTGAGGACACACGTCGGACGCGCGCGCTGCTGTCGGCGCTCGACGTCCCTGCGCCACAGCTCGTGGTGTGCGACGAGCGTTCGGAGGAGCGTCGCGCGCCTGCCCTCGCGGAACAGGCAGCGGCCGGGCGGTCGGTCGTGCTCGTCTCGGATGCCGGCATGCCGGGGGTCGCCGATCCGGGGCGCGCGCTCGTGCGCGCGGCGCTCGCGGCAGGCGCCGACGTCACGGTGCTGCCCGGCCCGGGAGCGGTCGAGACCGCGCTCGTCGCGAGCGGTCTCGCCGCCGACCGCTACGCGTTCCGCGGCTGGGTGCCGCGTGCCACCGCCGCCAGGCGGGCCTTCCTCGCCGCGGCAGCGAGCGCCGGACATCCGGTCGTCGTGTTCGAGTCGCCGCGACGCGCCGTGTCGACGCTGGCGGCGCTCGCGGAGGTCGCGCCCGACGCGCGCTGCGCCCTCTGTCGCGAGCTCACCAAGCTGTACGAGGAGGTGCTGCGCGGCACGGCGTCGGAGCTGTCCGCCGCGCTCGACGGGCGCGAGCTGCGTGGCGAGGTCGCGATCGTGATCTCGGGAAGCGCGAACAAGGACGCTCCCGAGGACGCCGCGTCGGCCGTCTCTGCGGTCGCCGAACTGGTTGCGGCCGGGGTCGGCGCGCGTCAGGCCTCGTCGCTCGTGGCGCGCCTCACGGGGCAGCCGCGGCGGGCCCTGTACGACGCGGCGGTCGCCGAACGGCGGCTCCTATGATGCTCCTGTAGCCAATGGGATCCTTCTACATCACCACGCCGATCTACTACGTGAACGCCGACCCGCACCTCGGCCACGCGTACACGACCGTGGCCGCCGACGTCGCGACGCGCCATGCGCGCCAGCGTGGCGAGGACGCGTTCTTTCTCACCGGCACCGACGAGCACGGGGCCAAGGTCGCGCAGGCCGCCGAGGCTGCCGGGCTGGAGCCGAAGGCCTGGGCCGACCCGATCGCCGAGCGCTTCCGCGAGCTCGCGCGCAGGCTCGAGGCGCATTACGACTTCTTCATCCGCACGACGGATCCCGAGCACGAGGCGTTCGTCCAGCGCTTCGTGACGGTGCTGCGCGACCGCGGGCACCTCTACGACGGGACGTACTCCGGGCTCTACTGCACGGCCTGCGAGACGTTCTACCGCGAGGACGACCTGATCGACGGGCGCTTCTGTCCGCAGCACGGAACCGTGCCGGAGTGGACAGAGGAGAAGAACCTCTTCTTCCGTCTCTCGGCCTTCCGCGATCTCCTCCTCTCCCACTACGACGCGCATCCGGACTTCGTCCTGCCGCGAGGGCGGATGAACGAGACGCGGGCGTTCGTCGAGGCGGGGCTCGAGGATCTCTCGATCACCCGCCAGGGAGTCAGCTGGGGCGTGCCGGTCCCGTGGGACACGGAGCAGTCGATCTACGTCTGGGTCGATGCGCTGCTCAACTACGCCTCCGCACCGACCTATGCCCGGCCCGGCGAGGATCTGACCGCGAGGCTGTGGCCGCCGCGCTGGCAGGTGCTCGGCAAGGACATCCTGCGCTTCCACGCGATCATCTGGCCCGCGATGCTGATGGCGGCGGGCTTCGAGCTTCCGCGGCAGCTCTACATCCACGGCTACCTGCTCGGCCACGACGGCCATCGCATGTCGAAGACGCGCCAGAACGGGATGGATCCATACCCGGCTATCGATACGTACGGCGCCGACGCGCTCCGCTACTACCTGCTCCGCGAGGTCGGGTTCGGCCAGGACGGCTCGGTCGGGTACGGGACGCTGCACGACCGCTACCACTCGGAGCTCGCAAACGAGCTCGGGAACCTCGTCAACCGCACGATCGCGATGATCGAGCGCTACCGGGGCGGCGTCGTCCCGGATGCCCGCGTCGACTCCGCGCTCGCGGCGATCGCCGATCGCGTGTCGGCGGGCTTCGCCGCGCGGCTCGAGACGCTCGACTTCACCGGCGGTCTGGACCAGGCGTGGGAGCTCGTTCGCGCGCTCAATCGTTTCGTCGAGGAGCGCGCGCCGTGGGTGCTCGCCAGGAGCGACGAGGCCGAGCAGGTCGCGCGGCTGGACGAGACGCTGCGGACGCTCGCCGATGGCATTCGCGTGCTCGGCATCGTGCTCTACTCCGTGATGCCCGCCACCTGTGAGCGGCTCCTTGCGGCGGTCGGCGCGGATCCTTCCGACATCGCGTGGTCGTCCGTCGGAAGCGGCGGACTGCCATCGGCGGCGCGGGTCGACAGCGCGGCGGCACAGCTCTTCCCGCGCATCGAGTCGCCGCCCGTCGCGGCGTGATCGACACGCACGCCCACCTGCAGGGTTTGCCCGAGGGGCCCGACGCCGCGATCGAGGCGGCGGCAGCGGCGGGGGTCGACCGGATCGTCTGCGTCGGCGACTCGCCCGAGCTTGCCCGCGAGGCGCTCGACCTGTGCGACCGGCATGCCGGCCTGCGGACGACGGTCGGCCTCCATCCGCATCGCGCGGAGGAGTGGGGGCCAGGGGTACGCGCCGAGCTCGCCGAGCTGGTCGACGATCCGCGCGTCGTCGCGATCGGCGAGTGCGGTCTCGACTTCTACCGTGATCGAGCGTCGCGCGAGGCGCAGGAGCGCGCGTTCGAGGGCCAGGCCGAGCTGGCGCTCGAGGCCGGCAAGGCGCTCGTGATCCACTCGCGCGAGGCAGCCGCGGAGACGCTCGAGGTCCTGCGTGGCTTCTCCGGGCGCGTCGTGCTCCACTGCTTCGCGCTGCCGGACGACCTCGACGAGGTGCTGGCGCGTGGCTGGTGGGCGAGCTTCGCAGGGAACGTGACATACCCGAGCGCCACGGCCTTGCAGGAGGCGGCGCGGCGCGTTCCCGCCGAGCGGCTGCTCGTCGAGACCGACTCGCCGTACCTCGCGCCCGTGCCGCACCGAGGCAGACCCTGCCGACCCGCGATGGTGCTCGACACGCTGCGCTTCGTGGCCGGTCTGCGCGGCGAGGATCCCGCGGCGCTCGGCGCCGCCGTCGTCCAGAGCGCCGACGCGGCGTTCGCGCCACCGGTCTGATGCACGAGCCGCGCCAGCGGACGCTGCGCCGGCTCGCCGACCACGGGGTGCGGCCGAACCGCGAGCTCGGACAGCACTTCCTGCTCGACGACAACCTGCTCGGCGTGATCGACCGGCTCGCCGGGCTGCGCGCCGACGATGTGGCGCTCGAGATCGGCGCGGGCGTCGGAACGCTGACCGACCACCTCGCGGCGCAGGTCGCACACGTCATCGCCGTCGAGATCGACCGGCGCCTGGAACCCGCGCTCGCCGAGGTGCTCGCGGCGCACCCGAACGTGGACCTGATCTGGGGCGACGCGATGCGCGTCGACCTCGGCGCGCTCGCGCCGTCGCCGACCGCGTTCGTCGCGAACCTTCCGTACAACGTCGCCGCGCCCCTGATCCTCCGCTCGATCGACGCGCTGCCGAACGTCCGCACCTGGTGCTGCCTCGTCCAGCGCGAGGTCGCCGACCGCTTCCTCGCCGGGGCGGGGGAGGCGGCGTACGGGGCGCCGAGCGTCCTGTGCGCGCTGGCGCTCGAACCGGTCGGACGTCACGCCGTCTCCCGCTCCGTCTTCGTTCCCGTGCCGAACGTCGACTCGTCACTCGTCGCGTTCCGCCGGGGCGCGCGCTGGCCGGAGCTCGCCGAGCGCTGGCCCGCGATCCTCGAGGTGGTGTCCGCGGGGTTCGCCCACCGCCGCAAGACGGTCGCGAACTCGCTCGCGCTTGCGGGCTGGGCGGCGCGACCAGTGGTCGAGCGCCTGTGCGCCGCGGCGGGTATCGATCCCCGCGCACGCGCCGAGGCGCTGGAACCGGACGCGTTCGTCGCCCTCGCGGCGGCTCTCGCATCGGAGCCGGTCGCGTGAAGGCGCTGGCGCCTGCCAAGGTGAACCTCGTCCTGCGGGTGGGACCGCGGCGGCGCGATCGCTATCACGAGCTCGCGAGCCTGATGGTCGCGCTCGACATCGGCGACGTCGTCGAGCTCGAGGTGGCAGCGCAGACGACGGTGGAGGCTCCCGGTCTCCCGGGCGGCGACACCCTCGTTCGACGCGCGCTCGACCTGCTCGTCGAGGCGAGCGGCCATTCCGGAGGCTTCGCCGTGGGCCTCGACAAGCACCTCCCGGTCGGGGCCGGGCTCGGCGGCGGGAGCGCGGACGCGGGCGTCGCCCTGGTCCTGGCGAACCGCCTTCTGGCAACGCCGCTGGAGGCTCCGGCGCTGCTCGCGCTCGCGGCGAAGGTGGGATCGGACGTGCCGTTCTTCGTGGAGGGCAGCCCGGCGGCGGAGCTGCGCGGGAGAGGCGAGCTGGTGCGCCCGCTCAGGCTGCACGCCGAGCCCGTGATCGCGCTCGCCTGGCCGGGTGAGACGCTCGCCACGGCCGATGTCTACGCCGCCTACCGCAGCCCGTGGAGCGGGGAGGGCTTCGCGCGCGCGAGCGAGAGCATCTCGCTCGCAGCTCGCGCAGACCTGCGGACCCTCGCGGCTCTCGTCGCCAACGATCTGTCGGACACCGCCGAGCGCCTCTGCCCGGCGTCGGCGGCGCTGCGGCGGCAGCTTCGCGAGCGCGGTGCGCTCGTCGCGACGGTGAGCGGTTCGGGCAGCGCGGTGTTCGGCCTCTTCGAACATCGAGAGGAGGCCGAGCGGGCCATCTCGAGCCTATCCGGAGCCGCCTGGTCGGCGGTCGCGCGGGTGGTCGATCTCGCTACGATGACGCCGTCATGACCGAGTACGAGGTAAAGCCCAAGGACGTGTTCGTCGTCCGGACGGGGGGACGCGGCGGCGCCCCGCTGCCGCCGGAGCCCGGCCTCGCAGGCTGGCTGCGCCGCAACCGCTTCCGGCTCGCGATCGGCCTGATCGTCGTCGAGGGCATCCTCGCGGCGGTGTACGACGTCTCGCCGTTCCTGCTGCTCGTGCTCGCGATCGCCTTCGTCGCGCTGTACATGGCCTACCGCACGCGACTGACCAATCCCGCGATCCGCAACGCGGCCTGGATCCTGGCCTTCTCACAGGGGGTCGTCGCGATCATCCCGCTGTTCGTGACCGTGACCGTGTTCGCGCTGGTCGTGGTCGGGATCGTCGTGCTCCTGATCATGCTGATGCTGCTCCTGGGCGAGCGCTCGCGCTAGGGACCCCGCTCTAGACTTGGCCGCGGTAGGTGGGGCGTGGCCAAGCGGTAAGGCAACGGGTTTTGGTCCCGTGACCGGAGGTTCGAATCCTCCCGCCCCAGTTGCTCAGCCCTCTATCCATCCCACTTTCGGCCGAGTGGGGCCATTAATGGGGCCATCCGGGGCCAGTTGGGGCAGCTCCCCGACCGCTCCGACGCGGCCTGGCAGGCGCGTCGCCAGAGCCCGGTCTAGCGCCGCTCAGCGCAGGCGACGCTCGATCCACCAACCCCTACCGGGCGGCTGCACGGCGTTCTCTCGCCCGCACAGAAGCTCACACGCCGCCCCGAAGGCGCGCGCGGATCGCCTCGACGCCGAACTCGTCGAGCTCGACGGCAGCCGGGCAGCCGGGCTTCGCCTCCGAGTAGCCGCCACCTGCCAGCCCCGTCGTCAGGCCGCCGATCGCTGTGGCGCGATCGAAGTCGGCGAGGAGCCAGCGTCCGCCGACGCTGACGATGTTGTTCGGGGCAACGTCGCAGTGCACGAGCCCCGCGCCGTGCAGCGCCTCGAGCGCCTCGCCGAGGGTGTCGTCGAGCGCGCGCTGGACGGCGGCTGGGTCGACGATAGTGCGCGCCCGGAGACGGTCGTCGAGCGAGCCCCCGTCGGCGAACGGGAAGATGGGCAGATGCGCTCCGCCCAGTCCCGGGAGGGCGGCAGTCCCGACGCCGATTAGCTGCAGGATCGAGGCGCACTCCGCGATCGGCCAGAAGCGGAGGAGGGCTGTCTCCCGCGCGGCGCGCGTGAGGTCGTTGACGTCGTGCAGGTCTCGTGGCCGCAGGCGCACGCCCTTGAGGAAGACTGCGCGACCGTCGTCGAGGTTCGCGCTGTAGACCTTGACCGCGCCGGTCGTGCGGGCACCGTCGATGACGCGGATGGAGTCGAGTTCGCGTGTCGTGCCATCGTCAAGTACGACCTGGGTCGACTGCTGCATCGAACCAGCGTAGACCCCGACCCCGATCGGACACGGAGTCCGCGAGCAGACGCGCTCGCTCCGGGCGGCAGCCTTCGACGCCGACGCGCGTCAGCTCCCTGACCTCATGCTCTGGCTCGAAGGATGGCGGCCGCTCATTCGCTTGACACATAGGGGTGGATGACGAGCAGCCGCCCGGTTCTTCAGTCCAAGCCCCACAGCACACTCGCGCTGCCCATTCATGCGCTGCGTCGGTGCGGCCATGTGCGCATTGTCGCATTGTGGTCGCGGCGTCGATAGACTGCGCTCGCTCGCTCGCTCGCCTGACCCCTCGCGCGCGTCGCGCCGGGTGACCTGACCCCAGTCGCCTCCGGTCCATTACGCGAGGCCAGGGAGGCAAGGGATGAGCACACCGACCGTGTACTTCTGGGAGCGCGAGGCCCACCTGTACGCGGCCGTCAGTGGCGAACCTGATGTCCGCCGCGCCTGGGGAGTCAGGCCCGTCGCCGACGGCGAGCTCAAGATCTTCATGAATCGGCGACTGGCTGACGAGTACACCGAGCTGTACAACCTCGGCGAGGTGGTCGCGGTCGACGTCATTACATACCAATGACCAGCGTGAGTGCGCGGAGCGCTCGGGCGGCGAGGAAGCAGAGCGCGGTTAGCCCGATCAGGGCGCGTGCTCCGAAGACGAGAGGCCGAGAGTGATCGCACCACCGCTCCCACCGAAGGCTGTGGCCGTCCAGTTCGCACGCTTGGCGCAGGCGCCAGCGTCGGGGGGGGGAGGGAGGGGGGGGGGGGGGGGGCGGGGGAGGGGTGGGGGTAGAGGCGGAGGCAGGCGGCTGGTGTACCGATCCGCGATCCGCCGCTCGGCCACCGCCAACAGCGGCGACTGACAACTGCGAGCTGCACGAGGCCCGCGCTCCTGCTCGATCGGGGCGGCCGCGGTGCCGTCAACCCGAAGAAGGTGCTAGACGCTCGCCGGCACCATCGATCGTGATGACGCTCGACCGCTAAGGAGCTCGGCATCGATGACGACCAGACCAGCGCCGAGACACCGCCTAGACCGCCATGGCGGCTGAGTGGGGTATTTTGGGGCCAGCACACCCGTACCCCGGGCTTCCACGGACAGTCACGGAGCCTCAATCGGCGTCTATCCGATCCCAATTCCGCTCAACCATCGCGGTCTGGGTTCAACCCTCGGACTCTTCGATCCTCCCGCCCCAGTAGCTCCAGGCGGCAGAGCTCAGGCGATGGCGCGAGTGCAACGCCCGCGGGGGATGACCTCACGGGCGGAACGACGTATGTTGGTCGTGCGCCCGGTGCGTCAGGGAGCACGTCTGGCATCCAGCCCTGACAGCACGGGAGCGTTATGTCCGCGGTGGACACGATCGGCCTCAACTGGCGTCCTGGGATCGCCATGCTCACCATCAGCGTCGTGTGGTGGGGCCATCGGTGGTGGCAGCGCCGACGGGCGGCGTAGGCGACGCCGAGCGCCCGGACGGTCCGGCCTCGAGGCCGTAGTTGCGCTAACCCTGGATCGCCCGGCGCACCGTCGGCAGTGACGCCGTCCACATCGCGCCGCCGTGCGTCGGGTCGTTGTTCGCCACGATTCGCGTCCCGGCCCAGGCGAGTCCGCGGAAGGTGAGGCGGATGTCGACCGGGGTCATGCCGCGCGGCAGCGTGGCGAGGACTCGGGGCGGGTGAGTGCCCGCGACGTCGCGGACGTAGACCAGTCCCGCTTCACGGTTGCCGGCCGTGTTGGCCATCCAGGCGACCAGGCCCTTGTCGACGGTGATCTCGTCGAGCGCGAAGTGCACGTTCCTCCACGTGTGCGTCGTGGCGCCCGTGTTCGCGTCGAGGAGGAGGATGCCGGTCGAGTAGCCGAGCGCGACCAGCTTCCCGTCGGTCGCGCCGAACAGCCCGTACGTATCGCTGATCCCGCCCAGGGGCTGCGCCCAGCGCTCGGCCCCCGAGGCGAGCTCGAACCCGACGAGACGGGGCACCGCGCCGCCGCGGTAGGAGACAGTCCCGATGGCGAGATTCCCGGACGCGGCGACGAGCGTGAAGGCTCCGCGCTCGACCGCGATTCGTCGCCTCGAGTTGAGGCTGATGATCGGCGTGATCAGCGGGCAGCTCCTCGCACGTGTGCCGTCGACGCACTCCCGACGCGGCGGCAGCGTCTCGATGAGCCGTGTCCCGGTGTTCTGAACGGTTCCGAACGCGTCCTTGTCGAACTGCGCGCACACCGCGTTCCCGGTGCGCGTACCCGCGAGCTCGATGCCGCCGTGGACGTAGTGCTCGATCCGCGAGATGCCCGAGATGGCGATGAGCCCGCCCGCATCGTCGATCGAGTAGATCGGGAAGCCCTCCTCGCTGATCCCGACCTCGCCGCACCGCGGGCGGAAGGCGACTGACACGACACCATCGCCGTCCCACGAGTGGGCTTCGAGGCGGACGTAGCTCGAGATGGTCGCCTTCGGCTTGTACGTCGCGACGAGTATCCGGTCGGGGGTCGCCTCGAGCGCGAACACCCCTCGCGGGAAGTCCACGCGGCGGATGCCGCCCGCTGCGAGTGCTCTGTCTGCCCCCACGACGCTCGTGATCGACAGCGCGCAGGCGACGAATACGCACAGCGTCCAACGAGGAGTGCGGGCCGCCACCGACACACCATGGCACCGATCTCACCACAGAACGCCTCAAATGGGGTACTGATGCTGGCCGTCATGTCGAACCGATCTCGCCGCGACCGCGTGGTGCTCTCGCCGGCCGAGTACCGGCGGCGGGTGCTTCTGTTTCGACTCGGCGCCGCGACCCTGCTCGTGCCTGTCGTCAGCGGCGTCGCGTGGTACGTCTCTCACCGGCCGCCGACGCGCGGCACCGTCCGGGTCTACGCCTCGGCGACCGGTCGCAAGCTCTGGAGCCGCACCACCGCAGGCGGCTACGTCGTCGTCCTCGCCGTGACACCAGGCGGAGCGCTCGTGGCCGATGCCGGCGACTGCATCCACGGCGGCACGGGACAGGTCGAGCTGCTGACGCCCTCGCGGACGAGATTCGTCCGGTCCGTCCCCGGCTGCGCCGTCTATCGCTTCACGCACGCGGATGGCGTCTACGCACGCCGGACAGCCGGCAGTCCGGGACGCCTGGTCGTGACCGTCCCGTCCAGGCTCGGCGGAGGCACGGCGGTGCTGCCCTGTCCATGTCCCGAAGGCGCGCCTGACCCGAACGGTGCGGGCGGCTCTCCGGTCGCCCGGGGAGCGTATGCCCGCGTCACGTTCGGGAAGTACGTGCTCGGCGCGGATTGATCAGACCTGCGCGTGCGCGAGGCCCAGCGCGTCGACCTGGATCTCGTGTCCAGAGGCGGATAACTTTGTACCGGTATAAAGGTACACGAATGTACCTATGGGCAGTACAATAGTGCGATGGCGACCGCGCTGAACCCCTTCATCTGGGACCGCCCGCTCGACGACCCCTCGAAGATCGTCGGGATGGAGGCGTTCGCGAACCAGGTGGCGCTCACGTTGAAGGGACAGACGAACGTCGCGCTCTTCGGCCCGCGAGACACGGGTAAGACGACGTTCACGAACCAGCTTGCCCTCGAGCTGGCCAAGGCACACGGCGACGACGCGCCGCCCTTCGACGTGGTCAAGGTCAACCTCCAACGGGTCGTGAGCATCCCCGGGTTCATCGGCTGCGTGCACGACGCGATGACCACCCACCCAGAGAGGCGTCTGCGGCGGGCCGCGCAGCGCCAGATCGCAGCCCTGGAGGTGGAGATCGGATTCGACATCAGGGTCATCAAGGGCTCTGTCAAACGATCGGGCGTCAGGCCGGAGCAGAACGCGGAGACGCTCCATGCGCAGCTCGTGGCTCTGCGCTCGCTGTCCGAGCATCTCGTCGTGGTCTTCGACGAGTTCCAGCGCCTCCGGCACTGCCCGGGTGATCCTCTCGCGATCATTCGCTCGGCGCTCATGAGCTCTGGCGCGAACCACGTATCGCTGCTCTTCACCGGGTCGATACGCAACGCGCTGAAGATGATGCTCGAGGACTCCGAGCAGCCCATCTTCGGCGAGGCCGCGGTCATGCAGCTTCCGGTCATCGCCCGCGTCGACTTTCTCGAATACCTGGACTACCAGTTCGCGGCGACCGGCAAGCCGGCGGAGGATCCGGCGCTCGAACACCTGTTGAACGTGACGCGTGCACATCCGCGAAGCACGCAGCAACTCGCCTGGGAGTGCTGGACGAGCACGGCTCCCGGGGAACGGGTGACGCTCGAGACCGTGATCCGCGCGCATGACCGACTCGTGCAGACCATCGAGCGGTCGGAGTTCGCATCGGTGCTCAATGTCCTTGTCAGCGGCGACGAGGGTGAGGTCAACGAGGTCCGCGCCCTGCAGCTGCTTGCCGATCGTGGCGGGAACACCATCAGCAGTCGCGCGACGGCGATCCTGTATGGCTTCTCGAGCCACTCGCGGGTACGTCCTGCACTCGTCCGCCTGCAGGCACGCGGTCTCGTCGACGAGCGCGACTCCACGTGGTACATCGTCGACCCGCTCTTCAGCGAGTGGTTGAGGCGCGCCTCGCCGCTGGCCGAGCGGCCCGTGATCGCCGGCGATACCTGACATGTACCTACTAGTGCGCACCAAAATGTACCGCATATACGGTACCCACATCGAGGTCGCGGCTCAGGCGATACTGGTGGGCGACGCCTCGGACGGGAAGACGAGGATCTCGATGCGGATGCCATCGGGATCGAACACGAACATCGCCCAGTAGCCGGAGATGTCCCGATCCTCCTCGGGCGGGAACTGGACGTCCGCCCCCATCCGGACGCAGCGCTCGTAGGCCTGCTCGACGTCATCGCGGCTGTCGACCGAGAAGGCGATGTGCTCGACGCCGACGTCGTAGTAGCGGTGCTCCCCGCCGTCGGCCGGGCGGAAGCCGAAGAACTGGTCGCCGATGACGGGGTACGCAACCTCCTCGCTGCCGCGGTAGGTCGGGTACCGGACGACCTCGGTGACGCCGAGTGTCCCGAGCAGCTCGTGGTAGAGGGCGAGGGAGCGCTCGACGTCGCGGACGGCAAGGTCGACGTGGTGGATCGCCCTGATCGGCATCGGCCCGGCCACGCTGCACGACCGGGCTCCGCCTGCGCGGGGTCGCGTCCCGCGTTTCGAGCCGCCGCTGCCAGGCCGGGATTTCCGCCGCGGTCTCACCGAGAGCAAGTAGGGTGGCCGGCATGACGCAACGAAATGCAGCCCGCCGTGCGAAGAAGACGCGCCGCCGCCTGATCGCCGGACAGCTGCGAAAGCTGCGCAGCCGCGCCGTCCGGCGCGGCACCGCACCTGTCATCTAGACTGGTCTGGGAGGCCTGGCATAGGCCCCCGCGAACGCCGATGACCACTACCAGCACGATCATCATGGCGGGGGGCCTCGGAACGCGCATGCGCTCCCGGAAGCCCAAGGTCCTGCACGATCTGTGCGGACTGCCCATGCTCGCCTG
This sequence comes from uncultured Actinomycetes bacterium, assembly GCA_963717155.1. Classification (GTDB taxonomy): domain Bacteria; phylum Actinomycetota; class Thermoleophilia; order Gaiellales; family JALYLC01. Next base: position 2,325,895 of record OY970326.1, on the reverse strand, counting down.
GGTGGTGGCCGCCGCCGAGCAGGCCGGCGCGGACGACGTCGTCGCGGTCGTGTCGCCCGCGATCGCGGACGAGGTGGCTGCGGCGTTCCCTGGCGTGCAGGTCGCGATCCAGGACCCGGCCAACGGCACCGGCCATGCGGTCGAGGTCGGGCTCGCGGCACTCGCCGGCCGCGCCGAGCACGTGCTCGTCCTCTCGGGCGACACACCGGCGATCCGTGCCGAGACGGTGCGCGCGGTGCGCGAGGCCGGCTCGGCGAGCGGCATTGCCGGCGCGCTCGCGGTCGCCCAGGTGCCACCCCCGCATGCGTACGGCCGCGTCGTGCGTGAGGGAGGGATGGTCGAGCGAATCGTCGAGGCGCGCGACGCGACCCCTGACGAGCTCGGGATCGCCGACATCAACGTCGGGATCTACTGCTTCAGCGCCGCTGCGCTCGAGGCTGCGCTCGCCCGGGTCGAGGCGCACAACGCGCAGGGCGAGCGCTACCTCACCGATGCGGTCGCGCTGCTCGAGGGGTCGGTCGCCGCGGTCGACGAGGTGGACGTCGAGAGCTGCGCGGGAATCAACAGCATGCTCGAGCTCGCGGCCGTCGACGACCAGCTGCGGCGCCGGTTGCTCGACGAGGCGATGCTCGCCGGTGTCCGGATCGTCGATCCGGCCAACACGTGGATCGATTGCGACGTCACGCTCGCCCCCGGGAGTCGGATCGAGCCGTTCTGCCAGCTGCGGGCCGGCACGTCGGTCGCGGAGGATGCTGTTGTCGGGCCCTACGTCGCCGCGCACGGCGCCGAGATCGGTCGCGGCTGCCGGGTCGGGCCGTTCGCCTTCCTGCGTCCAGGGACGGTGCTGCACGAGCGGGCTGTCGTCGGGCGCTTCGTCGAGCTCAAGGGCGCCGAGATCGGCAGCGACTCGAAGGTGCCTCACCTGTCCTACCTCGGCGACGTGACCGTCGGCACACACGTGAACATCGGCGCCGGCACGATCACGGCAAACTACGACGGGCACGAGAAGCACCGCACCGAGATCGCCGACGGCGCTCGGACGAGCAGCAACTCGGTCCTCGTCGCGCCGGTTCGAGTAGGGACGGGCGCCACGGTCGCAGCGGGATCGGTGATCACCGACGATGTTCCGGACGGCGCGCTCGCGATCGCCCGTCCGCGTCAGACTGTCAAGGAGGGGTACGCCGAGCGGGTCGCGGCGCGCCGCGAGGAGGGAGCGCCACGATGAGCGAACAGACAGGCACGGCGAGCCTGCTGGGAGAGGATCTCCTGCTCGCCGACGCCCCGCGTCCGGAGGAGGTCGCCGTGGCCAGCTACCACGATCGCGAGCCGATTCGGCGGATGATGGTGTTCTCGGGGCGGTCGAACCCCGATCTGGCGCGCGTGATCGCGAGCAACCTCGGACTGACCCTCGGGGATGTCGAGCTCAAGACGTTCCCGAACGGTGAGCTGTACGTGCGCTTCGGCGAGTCGATCCGCGGCGCCGACGTGTTCCTCGTGCAGTCGTGCTCCACGCCGGTGAACCGGAACCTCATGGAGCTGCTGCTGATGGTGAACGCGGCGAAGCTCGCATCGGCCAAGCGCATCACGGCGGTCATGCCGTGGTATCCGTACTCCCGCGCCGACAAGAAGTCGGCGCCGCGCGAGCCGATCAGCGCACGCCTCGTGGCCGACCTCCTGCAGTCGTCCGGCGTCGATCGCGTCCTCACGATGGACCTCCATGCGGGCCAGGTGCAGGGCTTCTTCAACATCCCGGTCGATCACATGACCGCGCTGCCGATGTTCGCGCAGTACTTCCGCGATCAGGGCCTGCCGCAGGACCGGCTCGTTGTCGTCTCACCGGACGCCGGTCGCGTCAAGCTCGCAAAGAAGTTCGCCGAGATGCTCGGCGCCGATCTCGCCTTCATCAACAAGGAGCGCCCGGCGCACGGCGAGTCCCGTGTCATGACGCTGATCGGCGACGTCAAGGGCAAGGTCGCGATCATCTCCGACGACATGATCGACAGTGCCGGCACGCTGTGCGCGGGTGCGGAAGCGGTCGCCGCGGCCGGCGCCGAGCGCGTGCTCGCCTGCGCGACGCACGCCCTGTTCTCGCCGCCCGCGCTCGCGAACATGGATGCATCGGAGCTCGAGCGGGTCGTCGTCTGCGATACCATCCCCGTCGATCCGCTGACGAGGCCCGCGAAGATCGTGGTGCTCTCGGTGGCGGGCATCCTGGCCCAGACGATCGACAACGTCTTCCGCGACGACTCGGTCTCGGCCATCTTCAAGGGTGAGAACCAGCTCTTCTAGCGCGCTCGCCCGCACGACCGACTACGTCACAGGAACCCCGCCATGGAACGCGTCCCTCTCGAGCTCGAGGCCCGAACGCCCGGCCGCTCCTCCGCCGCGCGTGCGCTGCGCCGATCGGGCAAGATCCCCGGCATCCTGTACGGGGCCGGCCGCGAGCCCTCGGCGTTCGCCGTGGCGACGACCGTTCTGCGCGAGGCCCTGACCGGCGAGGGCGGCCGCCACGCGATCCTCGACGTGAAGGTCCCCGGTGAGCGGGCTGCGATTCCGGCGATCCTCAAGGAGTTCCAGCTCGATCCGATCCGCGATCGCGTGACGCATGTCGACCTGCTCGCGATCCGGCTCGACGAGCCGATCGAGACGAACACCTCCGTCGTGCTCATCGGTGAGCCCCGCGGCGTCAAGTTCGAGGGCGGCGTGCTGGAGCAGCCGACCCACGAGATCTCGATCCTCGGCCTGCCCGCGAGCCTCGTCGACCATGTCGAGGTCGACGTGTCCGAGCTCGGGGTCGGCGACTCGCTGAAGCTCGCCGACGTCACGGCTCCCGAGGGCCTCTCCTTCACCGGCGATCTCGATCTCGTGCTCGCGACTGTCACCAGCTCGTCGCCTGTCGACCTGCCGGAGGACGAGGTCGCCGAGGGCGAGGCGGTCGAGGGCGAGGAGCCCGAGGCGCCGGCCGAGCCCGAGGCCGAGTAGGCCTCGGGTCGTTCCAGCGACGCACGACGCGTCGTGGATATTCTCGTTGCCGGACTCGGCAACCCCGGTGGGCGCTACCGCGCCACGCGTCACAACGTCGGGTTCCGCGTCGCCGAGCTGCTCGCCTCGCGCCATGGCGCATCGCCCGAGCGCACCAAGCATGGAGGGCTGCTGCAGGAGGTGCGCCTGCCCGACGGCCAGACGCTGGCGTTGTTCCGCCCCCAGGAGTACATGAACCTCTCCGGTGGCCCGGTTGCGCGCGCCGCGAAGGCCTACGGCGTCGGGCCCGAGTCGCTGATCGTGGTGCACGACGATCTCGAGTCGCCGTTCGGCCGCGTACGCGCGAAGCAGGGTGGCGGGCTGGCCGGCCACAACGGTCTCCGCTCGCTGGCCGAGCGGGTGGGCTCGCGCGACTTCCTGCGCGTGCGGCTCGGCATCGGGCGTCCCGGACGTGGCGACCCACGCGACATCGCGGACTGGGTGCTCGCTCCGTTCGAGCTCGGCGAGGACCCCGAGCCGATGATCGAGGCCGGCGCCGACGCGGTCGAGCTGATCGCGCGCGAGGGCATCGACGCTGCCCTCGCCGCCTACGCCTGATCAGCCGCGCGGCAGCCTGGCGAGCGCGGCGTACAGCTCCTCTGCGGCACGCTCGCCGAGGCGCAGGCTCTCGAGGCGGTAGCTCTCGTTGGGCGCGTGGATGTCGTCGCCGGTCAGCGCGAATCCCGAGAGCACCGTCGGGACCCCGCGGTCGGCGAAGCCGGCCAGGATCGCGATGCTTCCGCCGCTGCGCACCAGCACCGGCTCGGACCCGCAGGCGGCGCCGATCGCCTCGCGCGCGAGCCGGAGCGCGGGCAGCGTCGGATCGAACACCGCGGGCTGGCCGATCCCGTGTCGCGTGAGCGTCAGCTCGGCGCCGGCCGGGGTCGCCTCGTGTATCAGCTTCTCGGCCGCCTCGCGGATCTCCTCCGCGTCCTGTCCCGGCGCGAGGCGCAGCGAGATCACGGCCCGCGCCGTGCCGGGAAGGATCGTGCGGACGTTGGCGGCGTCGCCGGACGCGAAGCCGTTGATGTCGTAGCTCGGCTCGGCCCAGGTGCGCCCGTAGAAGTCGTGCGCCGCGTTCGGCGCGAGCTCCGTCGCGCCGACCTCCTCGAGCACGCGTCCGCCAGGGTCGAGCTTCGCCCAGGATGCCCGCTCGTCGACCGTCGGCTCGCTGCGCCCTGCGCGCAGCTCCTGCCGCAGGAGCCCATCGTGCCCGGGCATCAGCGGGGCGAGCGCATGCAGCAACGCGTGCCCGGCATTCAGCGCCGCACCCCCGTACAGGCCCGAGTGGAGGTTCCGCGGCGCGGTCCGCACGTCGACCGCCCACTGGATGATCCCTCGCACGCCGATCGTGAGCGCGGGCGTGCGCTCGTCCTCCATGCCCGAGTCGAACACGATCGCGCAGTCGGCGCCGCGGTCGTCCTCTGCGAACCAGTCGAGCACGTGGTGGCCGCCGATCTCCTCCTCGCCCTCGACGACGACCCGCACGTGCACGGGCAGCTCGCCCGCGCGCGCGAGGCGGCACGCGACGTGCAGGAGCGGCAGGAAGTTGCCCTTGTCGTCCGAGGCGCCCCGCGCATACACGCGACCGTCCCGGACCTCGGGCTCGAAGGGGGGAGACAGCCACTCGCTCTCGGGCGATGGGCTCTGGACGTCGTAGTGGCCGTAGATCAGGACGGTCGGCGCATCGGCGCGGGCCGAGCGTAGCTCCCCGACGGCCAGGGGGTTGCCCTCCGTCGGCACGACCGCAGCGGTGCCGCCGGCCTCCTCGATCCGCTCGCAGACCCAGCCCGCCGCCCGCTCGAGATCGGCCGGCTGACCGTCGCCGGACGAGATCGAGGGGATCCGCAGCCAGGAGCAGAGCTCGTCGAGCAGGGAATCGGGCACCGGTATCCTTCCTTCGTCCCGGGCCATCCGGGCTTTTCACGTGGACCTTCTCCCCGATCGTATCCCCGTCATCGACGCGAGCGTGCACGCCGCGTCGGCCGACGTGCTCGGAGACGCGGTCGCGGGCCGGGACGACGTCGCGGCCCTCGCCGCCGCGCTCGACAGCCCCGCCGCGGCGGCGCGCATCTCCGAGCCACTGTTGCCGCTCGTGGTCGCGGCGGTCTGGAAGCTGCGCGAGGAATCGCCGCGTCGCGCCGTCGCGGTGCTCGTCGAGGACGACGAGGCGGCACGCGAGCTCGCCGAGGCCGCAGCCTGGTACCTGCCCGACGAGACGCCGGTCGGGTACCTCCCCTCGCGCGGCGTCGCCTACGGCTCCGGTCTCGAACCCGCCGCACATCTCGTCGGCGAGCGGGCGCACGGACTCGATCTCCTCCATCGCGGAGGACTCGTCGCGGTCTCGGGGGAGGCGATCTGCGAGCGGATCCCGGCGCCGGACGCGCGGCCTGCGCCCGTTGCGCTCGCGCGGGGCGACGAGCTCGACCGCGACGAGCTGGTCTCGGATCTCGTCTCTGCGGGCTACGAGCGGGTCGACGTGGTCGACGACCGCGGCCAGGTGGCAGTGCGCGGCGACATCGTCGACGTGTTCCCCTCGACCGGCCAGACGCCGGTGCGCATCGAGCTCTTCGGCGACGAGGTCGAGCGCATCTCCACCTACTCGCTGTTCACGCAGCGTTCGCTCGAGCCCCTCCATCACACCGTGCTGTACCCCGCCGCCGAGCGGCTTCGGCGCGACCCGGACCTCGAGGCCTGGGAGCGGGACGACGAGGGCCGCCAGCCCGTGCCCAGCGGGCTCGTGCCGCTGATCGACGAGCTCGCGGACATGGCGGCGCTCGCGACGTGGGAGCCGGTCCCGGTTGCGGCCGGCGCGCTCGAGCACCTCGCCGAGGTCAGTGCGCACCTCGCACCTCCCGAGCGTGCGCAGGCCTATGCCCGCGCCGCCGACATCTCCGCGCTGATCGAGGGCTCAGCGCGGCTCGATCCGCTCGCGTCGGCACCGACACGGCTCGAGGGCCAGCGCCCGGCGCTCGCGGGCCGCGGCCTCTCGGAGTCCGAGAACGAGCTGCGCGGGCTCGTCGGTGCCAGGATGCGGGTCGTCGTCGCCTTCCCGCACCGTGGCGACGCCGAGCGCGCGCTGCTCGGTCTCCGTCGCGTCGAGGCGCGGGTGCTCGACGCCGAGGAGCGCCTCCCCGGCGCGCCCGGGGTCTACTTCTGCGTCTCGACGGCGCGCCGCGGGTTCGTGTCGACGCCGCTCGGGCTCGCGTTGCTGCCGGCTGCGCAGGTCTTCCGTCGGCGCGCCCGGCCGACGACGGCCCTGCGCCTCGGCCGCGCGCTCGCGAGCTTCGCGGATCTGCGTCCCGGCGATCACGTCGTGCACGAAGACCACGGCGTCGGCAAGTTCCTGCGGTTCGACGTCAAGACGGTTGCCGGCGTTACGCGCGACTACGTCGAGCTCGCCTTCCGGGGCGAGGACAAACTCTTCGTGCCGCACGACCAGCTCGGCAAGGTCACGCGCTACGTCGGAGCCGATGCGCGGGCGCCCGCGCTCTCCAAGCTCGGCGGCAAGGCCTGGCAGACGCTCAAGACGCGCGCGCGGGTCGCCGTGCACGAGCTCGCCGGCGAGCTGCTCGCGCTGTACGCCCAGCGGCAGACGCGGACGCGCGAGTCGCACATCGGCGACGAGGGCTGGATGGCGCGGCTCGAGGCCGCATTCCCCTACTCGGAGACCGAGGATCAGGCGCGGGCGATCGAGGCCGTCAAGGACGATCTCGAGTCGGACAGGCCGATGGACCGCCTGATCTGCGGTGATGTCGGCTTCGGGAAGACCGAGGTCGCGCTCCGCGCCGCGTTCAAGGTCGCGAGCGGTGGGCGGCAGGTGCTCGTGCTCGCGCCGACGACCGTCCTCGCGCAGCAGCATCTGCAGACCTTCCGCGACCGGTTCCGCGACTTCCCGCTCCGCGTCGAGCTCGTCTCGCGCATGCGCTCGACGGGCGAGGTCAAGGCGGCGCTCGCGGCATATGCCGAGGGCAAGGTCGACGTGCTGATCGGAACCCACCGCGTGCTGTCCCGCGATGTCGTGCCGAAGACCCTCGGGCTCGTGATCGTCGACGAGGAGCAGCGGTTCGGCGTCGCACAGAAGGAGCTGCTGCGCGCCCTGCGGCTCGAGGTCGACGTGCTCTCGCTGTCTGCGACTCCGATTCCGCGCACGCTCCACATGTCGCTCGCCGGTCTGCGCGACATCTCCGTGATCGCCACGCCTCCGGCCGATCGCAAGCCGATCCGGACACATGTCGGCGAGTGGGACGAGGAGCTCGTCGCGCTCGCGGTACGGCGCGAGCACGACCGTGGGGGCCAGACGTTCTACCTGCATAATCGCGTCGAGACGATCGACGAGGCAGCGGAGAAGCTCCGCCGGCTGGTGCCCGAGGTCCGGGTCGGGGTCGCCCACGGGCAGATGCGCGACGGTCAGCTCGAGGAGGTCATGCTCGAGTTCCTGCGCGGCGACCACGATGTCCTCTGCTCGACCACGATCATCGAGTCGGGTCTCGACATCCCGCAGGCCAACACGCTCGTCGTCGAGCGCGCCGACATGCTCGGCCTCGCCCAGGCCTACCAGATCCGCGGTCGCGTCGGCCGGAGCGAGCGCACGGCCCACGCGTACCTCCTCTACCCGGACGGCAGTGAGCTCTCGGCGGAGGCCCGCGCACGCCTCGCGACGCTCGCGGACCACACCGAGCTCGGCTCGGGCTACCGCATCGCGATGCGCGATCTCGAGCTGCGCGGAGCCGGCAACCTGCTCGGCGACGAGCAGTCGGGCCACGTGGCGGCGGTGGGCTTCGAGCTGTACTGCGAGATGCTCGCCGAGGCTGTCGAGGAGCTGTCGGGCACGCGGCTCGCGCTCGCGCGCCCGGTGCGGGTCGACGCAGGCGTGGACGCCTACGTTCCCCCGACCTACGTTCCACTCGAGGCGGCGAAGATCGACGTGCACCGGAGGATCGCGCTGGCCGGCTCGGTCGACGACCTGCGCGAGCTGCGAATCGAGCTCGCGGATCGCTTCGGGCCGCCGCCGGAACCGGTCGACAACCTGCTGCTGCTGCAGGAGGCGCGGCTCAAGCTCGGACGCCTCGAGGCGGACTACATCTCGGTTCGCGGAAGCCGTGCGACGATCGGAAAACTCGTCCTCGGACCGTCCGAGCTACGGGCGATCCGCAACGAGCTGACTGGAGCAACCTATATGTCTGCTGCGCGTGAAGTAGGGTTAAAGCTCAGTAAACCTGGTGCCGTAAAGGAAGTCGTAGATCTGGTCGATGCTATCGTGACCGCCCGTCGGGCCACCTGAGCCAATGCCGTTGTCCTGACGAAATCTGACGCCCTCCCTTCGATCTCGCGAGCAGACACATGAAAGTCACAACCTCCCGGCGACGCTTCGCTGCGCTCGCGCTCTGTGTTTCCGTCCTCGCCCTGGTGGGAGCGGCATGCGGAGGTAGCTCGTCGTCGTCGTCGTCGTCCGATGTCCCCTCGGGCGACGTCGCCAAGGTCGCTGGCGTCGACATCAAGCAGGCGCAGTTCGACGACCTGATGGTTGCTGCGAAGACGAGCTACAAGCAGTCGAAGAAGAAGTTCCCCGCCGTTGGCAGCGCGGAGTACACCACGCTGCGCCAGCAGGCGGTCGACGAGCTTGTCCAGGAGGCCGAGATCGGGATCGGCGCCAAGGAGCTGAGCATCACGGTCAGCGATGCCGATGTCGAGAAGGCGTTGAACGCGATCAAGAAGCAGTACTTCACGGACACGAAGACCAAGAAGTACGACCCGAAGAAGTACGCGGCCGCGCTCAAGGCCCAGAACACGACCGATGCGCGTGTCCGCGAGCAGCTTCGCCAGAAGCTCCTCGCCGACAAGATCACCGCGAAGCTGACAAAGGGCGTCACAGTCACGCCGGCTGCGATCAAGGCCTACTACACCAAGAACCAGTCGCAGTTCAAGGTGCCGGCGACCCGGCACGTGCGTCACATCCTCGTCAAGACGAAGGCGCTTGCAGACAAGCTGTACGCGCAGCTGAAGGTGTCTGACAAGGACTTCGCGAAGCTCGCCAAGAAGTACTCGACTGACACCACGTCGGCCGTGAACGGCGGCGACCTCAAGACGATCCAGCAGGGCCAGACCGTCCCGACGTTCGACGCGGTCGCGTTCAAGGAGAAGGTCGGAGTCGTCTCGCCGCCGGTGAAGTCCACGTACGGCTACCACCTGATCGAGGCGCTCGGCCCGATCAAGCCGGCAACGACCCGCACGCTCGACAAGACGCTCGAGGCGTCGATCAAGACCCAGCTGATCGGCACCGCGAAGCAGAAGAAGATCAGCGACTGGCTCGCGGCCCTCAAGAAGGAGAACGCGACCAAGATCAGCTACGCCAAGGGGTACGCGCCGGCCGCGACCACGAGCACGGCGACGACCAGCACCGGCTAGCTCGCGGTAGGTGGGAGGGGCCGTGCGCATCGTTGCCCTCGGCCCCGGCGATCCTGAGCTTCTGCCCGTCGCGTCTCTCGAGGCGCTGCGGGAGGCAGGCGCGGTTCGCCTCGACGAGGGCGCGGCCGCGTTCGAGCCATCCCTCCTCGCGTTCGGCATCGAGCTCGACGAGCGCTCCGACACGGTCGCGGCGCTCGACGGGCGCGCGCTCGCCCTCGCGCGCAGCGAGGGCGCCGAGACCGTTCCCGCACGTGCGTCGCTGGAGCGGCGGGCCGCCGCACAGGCGGCCATCGAGCTGCTCGAGCTGACCGAGACGCTCCGGCGCGAGTGCCCGTGGGATCGGGTGCAGACGGTCGAGTCGATCGTGCCGCACACCCTCGAGGAGGCGTACGAGGTCGCCGAGGCAGCCCGCGAGTCGGGCCCGTCGGCGAAGCTGATCGACGAGCTCGGAGACCTTCTCTTCCAGACGACGTTCCTCGCGCTGCTCTGCTCCGAGCGCGGCGAGGGCGACTGGACGGAGGTTGCGGACGGCGTCGCGCGCAAGCTGATCCGCCGTCACCCGCACGTCTTCGCCGACGCGGAGGCGGACACGGCCGGAGAGGTGCGTGTCCGTTGGGACCAGGTCAAGGTCGCGCAGGAGGCGCGCGTCGGGATCTTCCACGACGTGCCCGAGCTCCTGCCCGGGCTGCTGCTCGCGCGCAAGGTGCAGCGTCGGGCCGCCTCGGTCGGGTTCGACTACGACGGGGTGGCGGCCGCGCTCTCCGATCTCGAGTCCGAGCTCCGCGAGCTCGCCGACGAGCTCGCCGTGCGTCCGGAGCCGGAGGCCGAGAGGCCCGCCGATCCCCGGCTCGACGAGGAGCTCGGTGACGTCCTGTTCGCGGCCGTGAACGTCGCGCGTCGCGTCGGGGCCGATCCCGAGCTGGCCATCCGTGCTGCTGCCGGCCGCTTCCGCGTCCGCGTCGAGCGGGCGGAAGCGCTTGCCGCCGAGGACGGCGCGGCGTTCGCCGATCTCGGGACCGCCGAGCAGGAGCGGTACTATCAGGCCGCCAAGGCCCAGCTACGCGCCGTCGACGGTGCGACTGGCGCCGCCTAGGCGAACCCGTCCTCACCCTCGACCGCCGGAAGCGCCCGCATGAGCACGATCGACGCCGTCCACGCTCGCCAGATACTCGACTCGCGCGGCAACCCCACGGTGGAGGTCGAGGTGCATCTCGAGACCGGCGCCATCGGCCGCGCCGCGGTGCCGTCGGGCGCGTCCACGGGGGTCCACGAGGCGGTCGAGCTGCGCGACGGCGGTGATGCCTGGGGCGGCAAGGGAGTCACCCGGGCGGTCGCCAACGTGATTCGCGAGATCGCGCCGCGGCTCGAGGGCATGCAGGTCGACGACCAGCATGCGATCGACGCGGCGCTCATCGCGCTGGACGGAACGCCGAACAAGGGGCGCCTGGGCGCCAATGCGATCCTCGGCGCCTCGCTCGCCTGTGCGCGAGCCGGAGCCGACGACCTGGGTCTCGATCTCTACCGCTTCGTCGGCGGTGCCGGCGCGCGCACCCTGCCGGTCCCGATGCTGAACGTGATCAACGGCGGCGCGCACGCGGACAATCCGCTCGATCTGCAGGAGTTCATGCTGGTGCCGTACGGCGCCTCGAGCTTCAGCGAGGCGCTCCAGATCGGCAGCGAGGTGTTCCACCGCCTGAAGGCGCTCCTCCACCAGCGCGGTCTGGCGACCGCGGTCGGCGACGAGGGCGGCTTCGCGCCGCAGATCGGGACGGCGGACGAGGCGATCCAGCTGATCCTCGAGGCCGCCGAGGCCGCGGGGTACGCACCCGGCGAGAAGGTCGGCATCGCGCTCGACCCCGCCACCAGCGAGCTGTACCGCGACGGCCGCTACCACCTGAGCGGTGAGGGTCGCGTGCTCGAGTCGGCCGAGCTCGTCGAGTTCTGGGACGATCTCTGCGCGCGCTACCCGATCGTCTCGATCGAGGACGGCATGGCCGAGGACGACTGGGACGGATGGCGGCTCCTGACCGACCGGCTCGGCGATCGCGTGCAGCTCGTGGGCGACGACCTGTTCGTGACGAACCCGGCGCGGCTGCGCGACGGGATCGAGCGGCGGGTCGCGAACGCCATCCTGATCAAGGTCAACCAGATCGGCACGCTCTCGGAGACGCTCGACACGGTCGCCCTCGCGGGGCGGAGCGGATACGCCTCGATCATGTCGCATCGATCGGGCGAGACCGAGGACACGACGATCGCCGACCTGGCCGTCGCGACGTCCGCGGGGCAGATCAAGACCGGGGCGCCATCCCGCAGCGATCGGGTGGCCAAGTACAACCAGCTCCTGCGGATCGAGGAGGCGCTCGGCTCTTCGGCGCTGTTCCCGGGCCAGGCAGCGTTCCGTGCGCCCGTGGCCCGGACCGCAGCTTCGCGATGAGGCACGAGCGCCGTCGCGTCCTTCGCCGGACGAAGATCGTCTGCACGATCGGTCCCGCGACCCGCGAGCCGGAGATGCTCGAACAGCTGGTGCGCGTGGGCATGGACTGCGCGCGCATCAACTTCTCGCACGGCGCGCTCGACGAGCATCGCGAGACGATCGCCCGCGTCCGCGCGGCGCAGGCGTCCTGCAACCGGCCCCTCGCGATCCTGGCCGATCTCCAGGGCCCGAAGCTCCGGGTCGGCCAGCTGGCGGAGCCGCGCGTGCTCGTGAAGGGCGAGGAGATCGTGCTGGCGGGCCGGGGCTCGGCCCAGGACGGCGATCTCGAGCTGGGCTTCGAGGTCGACTTCGCGAAGCACGTCCGGCGTGGACGACCGGTGCTGATCAACGACGGCCACGTGCGTCTGCGCGTGCGCGAGGCCCGCGGGCAGCGATGCCGTTGCGTCATCGAGGTGGCCGGTCCCGTCACGTCGTACAAGGGCGTGAACCTGCCGGGCACGTACCTCCCGATCCCGTCGATCACGGAGAAGGATCGCGAGCACCTGGCGTTCGCGATCGAGCAGGACGCGGACTACATCGCGCTGTCGTTCGTGCGCCGCGCCGAGGACGTCGAGGACCTGCGCGGGATGATCGCCGAGCTCGGGGGGCGCCAGCGCGTGATCGCGAAGATCGAGAAGGCCGAGGCGGTCGAACAGCTCGATGCGATCGTGGCGGCCGCCGACGGCCTGATGGTCGCGCGAGGCGATCTCGGCGTCGAGATCGGGGCCGCCGACGTACCGCTCGTGCAGAAGCGGATCATCCGGCTCGGCCGTGCTGCCGGCAAGCCCGTGATCACCGCCACGCAGATGCTGGAGTCGATGCTGCAGAGCCCCGAGCCGACGCGGGCCGAGGCGTCGGACGTCGCGAACGCGGTGCTCGACGGCACCGCGGCGGTCATGCTGTCGGGCGAGACCGCCGTCGGGCAGTACCCGATCGAGGCGGTCGAGACCCTCGTCTCGATCGCGCTGGCGGTCGAGCCGAGCTGCGACTACTACGACCACGATCGATCGCGGCCCGGGCCGCGCTACATCTCCGACGTCGTGGGGTCGGCCGCCTGCGAGATGGCCGAGCAGCTCGGTGTCGCGGCGATCGTCGTGCCGACCGTCACCGGGGAGTCGGCGCGCGAGGTGTCGAAGCACCGTCCGAGGCGGACGATCGTGGCGTGCACACCCGATCCGCTCGTACAGCAGCAGCTCATGCTCGACTGGGCCGTGGTGCCGCTGCGCCTCGAGGAGACGGCCGACGTCGAGGACCTCTGGCGGCGCTGCATGGAGTCGGTGCAGGCGGCGGGACTCGCCGGGCCCGGCGACCGCGTCGTGATCACGTCGGGCACGAACGTCAACAGCCCGGGCGCCACCAACACGATCCTCGTGCAGGCGCTGTAGCTTCCTCGCTCAGCGCGTGTCGGCGAAGTGCGCCGACAACGGCGTCTCGCCGGGATACACGTAGCCGTTCTCCCGCGCGAGCGCGACGAGCGCGCCGGGGCTCTTGAGCGCTTGCAGGCGCGCGCGCAGCACGACCTGCTGGTGCGTCAGGTGCGCGAGCTCCTGTCGGTCCTGAGCGGTGCGCGCGCGTGCATCGAGATACGAGCGAGCAGGACCGATGTACAGGTACGCCGCGAGGAGGACGAGCAGCACCGCGCTGAGGCGGCGAGCGCGCCGCTTGCGCGTGGCTGGTGGGAGGCGTCGGCGGCGATCGGCCACCGCGACGCGTTCGGCGGCGCGTCGCGGCCTCCTTCGTCGGGCACACTGCCGCGATGCTCGTGGAATCGGATCTCATCGCTGCCGAGCGCCAGCTCGGGCGCGCCCCGCGGTCGCTCGTCGCCGTCGCGGCGCGCTGTCCGTTCGGGCGACCGTCCGTGCTCGTCCAGGCCCCGTACAGCGAGGCCGGCGAGCCGTTCCCGACGCTCTACTGGCTCTCGTGCCCCGCGCTCGTGCAGGCGATCGGGCGGTTCGAGGCGTGCGGAGGGATCGAGCTGCTCGCCGGCGAGCTCGCAGGCGATCCGGACCTGGCCACCGATCACGACGCCGCGCTGCGCCGGTTGCGCGCGACACGACGGGGGCTCGCGCAGCCCGGACCCCGGCTCGACGACGGCGCGGCCCTGGCCGCCGGGATTGCGGGCGAGGCCCCCGGAGGGGGCGTGAAGTGCGCCCATGCGCACGCGGCGCTCGCGCTCGCCGACCCGCCGTATCGCCTGGGTGAGCGCGCACTGGCGCTCGCCGATGCGCGCTACCCCGATTCGTGCTGCCTCGCCTGACGATGGCAGATCCGCGGATCGAGTCGATGCGGCGAGACTGGGCCGACGGAGAGCGGCGGCTGGCGGCCGCGCGCAACCGCGACCCTGCGCGCGCCGCGAACTACGATCGCGTCGTCGCGGCGCTGCGGCGCGACCTCCGTCGCCGGCTCGGGCAGACCTACTCGATGAACGACATCGCGCGGGTGTACGAGGGGTCGGCGCGGTGGGCGAGGGACGTCGCGCAGCTGGCGGCACCGGGTGCGGCCTATGCCCACGACCTCGGGGTCACGGCCGATGCCGTGTTCGCGGAAGCGGCCCGGAGCGCGTCCGACTGGGTCCCCTAGGCGGACACTTAACAGTGCCTGAGCCTTGCAATCTCTCGAAACTTGTCGCCCGGCTGACAGATTCGAACGAAAACTGCATGGACCGGGGCCTTCACTGGTAGATTGCTCTGCATGTCTCCGAGTGAGCCTCGCCCGCGTCGTAGCGGCGCACAATCAGCAGAGCCGAACTGGCTCACGCTCGGGCAAGCCGCGAAGTATCTCGGAATTGCTCAGAGCACCGTCAGGGTTTGGACCGATAGCGGCCGGCTGCCGGTGTTCTATACGCCTGGCGGCCATCGCCGCTTCCTCCGGTCCGACCTCGACTCGTTCATCCAGCGGAACGGGGCGGGCTCTCGCGCACGCGGCGATGCGGTGGTGCTCGTGGTCGACGACGACCCGCGGTTGCGCGAGTTCATCCGCGTCAACCTGGAGTTCGACGGGATGCAGGTTCGAGAGGCGTCGAGTGCCGAAGAGGGCCTCGCGGCGCTCGACGAGGATCCGCCGGACCTCGTGATGCTCGACGTGACGCTTCCTGGAATCGATGGCTGGGAGATGCTGCGGCGCGTCCGCGAGAAGCACGGCGTCGAGACGCTGCCGGTGATCATGTTCTCGGGCAAGGTCGATGACGGCGATGACGCCGAGGAGCGCGGAGCAAGCGCGTTCATCGGGAAGCCGCTCGACCCGCTCTCGCTCGTCGAGCAGGCGAAGGCGCTGCTGCGCGTGCGCGTCACCCAGTTCGGCTGAGTACCGCTCGGCCGAGTGGTCGCCGGCCTAGCCGGCGGAGCGGCGGCGCAACACGATCTGCTCGTCGTCGATGACGACGTCGAACGCGCTGGCATCCGCCCAGTGGGCGCGCCACGCGGCGCTCCGCGCGATCGCGGGATCGAGCACGATGACCGCGCCCGCCACGACCGATCCGGTGTAGGCGGGCGTGCGGGGACGACGTCGCGGGCGAGCAGGCTGTCCGCCCGCCTCGGGCCGTTCGGTCGCGGCCTCCTCGGCAGGCGCGGCGCCCTCGGCTGCCGCGCCGCTGGCACCGCCGCGGCCCCCGCGACGGCGACGGCGCCTCGCCCGGTCGGGGTCGCCGGTACCGTCGACGGCGGTCGTCTCGGTCTCGGCCTCGCTCACGGGTTCGCTCGCGGCCTCGACCTTCGGTGCGGCCTCCTCGCTCGCCGCGGTACGGCTTCGGCGCTGGCGGCGCGAGCGAGCAGCGGGTGGCGGCTCGTTCGAGGCGTCGGCGACTTCAGGCGTCGTGACTGGCGGGGGCGAGTCGAACGAGATCGTCTGCACCACGAGCTCGGGTGTGACGGGCTCCTCGACGGGGGCTCCGCCGCCGCGGTCGAGGCCGTGCTCGGAGCGGAACTCCTGCACGGTCAGCGCGGTCGTGCCGAGCTGGTAGGCGATCCAGGCATCGGTGCGGCCCTCGCGCGCCCAGGTGCGGATCTGGTTCAGCTGTGGCTTGAGAGCGGCGGTCCGTCGGGCCATCGACGTTCCAGCATAGTGCCGACCCCGGTCGCGCTACCTGGCCTGCAGCTCGAGCCAGCCACCGACGGTCAGGGCGACCGCCGCGAGGAGCGCGATGAAGATGCCGTACTCGAAGTTCGAGAGATCGATGAAGCGCAGCACGATGATCATCAGTGAGAGCCCCCCGCACGCCAGTACCACGAGGGACGGATCGACCGGAAGCGAGAGCGTCGCGCCGAACATCTCGAGACCGATGAGCACAAGCGCGACCAGCGCGAAGAGGCCCACCAGCTTGTCGCCGTCGAGGGCATCCCAGCCCGTCTCGGAGTAGCCGCCTGTACCGAACCAGTCGAGGAAGAGCGAGATGAGAAGGACGAGCGCGCCGCCGCCTGCGAGCCAGCGGCTCGAGGGCACGGTTGCCGGGTCGAAGGATCGCTGACTCACGGGATGCCTCCTGGGCGATGGAAGCGGGCGGGACAACCACCCATGTTGCGCTTTCTTTGAGACGCCCGCGATTCCTGCGAGCCGGCGGGAAATGCTCGTCGAACCTGCTACCTTTCGGCCTACGGTGTGGTTCGCCACCAGGCCGCACCGGCCGCGGCTCCGACCGGCCGCAGGACAAACGGTGGGGAGGGTTCGGAATGGCCCTACACCTCGAGAGGTCGGCCGCGGAGGCTGACACCCACACGAGCGCGATCGTCGAAGCCGGCGCACGAGGGGCCGGCGATTATCGCTGCCTCGACTGCGGCTACGGCATCGTCACCTTCGGGCTCGTGCCGACATGCCCGATGTGCCACGGCGCGCACTGGGAATCCGCTCGCTGGAGCCCGTTCACGGCGCGCGGTCTCCTGACGAAGGACGCACTCCCTGGTGACGCGCTAGCCCAGGACTGAGCGCGTCACGATCACCACGCCGTAGCCGATCAATCCGACCAGACCTGCGAGCAGCAGGGCGAAGGTCCAGAACAGCAGACCCTCGCGCCGTTCGTAGCGGCGGCGGCGGCGCGCATCGATTCGTGCCTGTCGACGCTGCTCGAGCTCGCGCTGTAGCTGTACCTCGAGCGCTGGGTCTTCGGACTCTGAAACCCAGCGCCGTCGCCGTCCGGGCCCGTCAGACATCGGAATGAGCGTACCGCAAGCGCAGGAAGTGTGGTCGGTCGGGCGTATCCTGAACCCCGCATGGAAGTGGAACCAGACGCAACCGTCGATGACGGCTCGGGTGCGACGATCGCGCTGCTCGTCGCCCGGCGCGCCGTGCTGCTCGAGCGCGCCGCACTCGCGGCGCACGACGCCGTGGCCGCAGACGGTGTGCCGTTCGGCTCGGTCCGCGAGGCGGTCGACATGGCCCTCGACGCGCTCGAGGACGGCCTGCGCGACCCGCGTCGCGAGGAGGCCGCCGCGGTTCCACTCGGCCGGCGCGTAGCTCGCGCTGTCGCCGGCGGCCTGCCGCTGGCGTCCGCCCTGCACGGCCTGCATGGCGCGCTCGGATCCGTCCTTCAGGCGTGTGCCGGTGTCGAGGCGCGCGCCGCAGTCGAGCTCGTAGGAGCGTCGGGGCGCCTCGTCGAGCGGGTCGCCGCTGCCGCGGTGGCGGAGGTCGAGGCCGCTCACCGGGCGATCCTGCGACGTCGCGCGGCGCAGCTCGACCAGATGCGCGAGGCTGCGGGCGCGCTCGCGGCCGCCTCCGTGGATGTCGATGGCGCCCTCGCCCAGATCGCGCGGACGACCGCCGAGACGCTGCGCTGCGACTGGGGCGCAGTGGCGTTGCCCGAGGCGGACGGGCGTCTCGTGATCGCAGCCGCCGTCGGGCGCGGCTCGGGCTTCGTGCAGCGTTGGACACTGCGTGTCGCCGATGGCTTCGCGGGCGCTGCGCTCGAGTCGGAGCACGCGTGGATCACCACCGACCCCGCGGAGATCCCCTACGAGGGCGAGGAGCGGCCCGAGGCCGTGATCGCCGTCGCGCTGCGCGATGCCGCTGGAACGCCGGTCGGCCTCGTCTTCTGCGGCCGAGACGGCGGCGAGCCGCTGGGCTCGGACGAGGTCGCGCTCGCCGACGGTGTCGCCGAGATCGCCGGTCGCGTGCTCGCGGCCGCCCGATCGTCGACGGGTGCCCGACGGCTGAGCGAGCAGGTCGCCCTGCTTCGCCGAGCGGGCGATGCCGCTCTCGCCGGCGACGAGGGAGCCGCGCTGTCGCTGCTGGCGTTCGCGGCGTCCGGTCTGGCCGGCGGTGAGGTCGCGCTCGTGCGGCTGCTCGATCCGCGGCGGAACGTCGTCGTGACCCGCGCGGTGCACGCCGACTCGCCCGCGCTCGCCGCGGAGCTTGCCGGACGTGCGACGCCGGCGGCCGAGGGCGTGCTGCCCGCCGTGCTCGCCGGCAACGAGGTCAACTTCGAGGAGCCGCTCTGGGTCCAGGGCCCGGGGCAGCCGGAGGCCGCCACCGCGTTCGGCGTGCCGATCAGGACATCGGGCCGTCCCCGGGGACTGCTCGAGGTCGTGCGTCGGAGCGGCGAGATGCTGGCGGACGCCGAGCGCGAGCTCGTCCGCCTCGCAGCGTCGCTGTGCGGGCTCTATCTCGCACTCGGCGAGCGAAGGCGCACGCCGTCGGCGCCGCTGCCGCTGCGTGCGCTCGGCGATGCGCTCGTCGCGGGCGTCGACGCCGGAGCCGTTGCACGTGCCGCCGCACGCCACGCCCAGGCCGCGATCGGGGCCCAGCGGGCCGTGGTCTACGTCGTCGGTCCGGATGGGCCGGCGCTCGCGGGAGCCCACGGGCCGGTCGACGAGCCGGGAACGCCGGGGGTCGCCCTCGCCGTCGCCGCGCTGCGCCACGACCAGCCGACGCTCACCGGCGGTGATGCCGAGGGAGTCGCCGCGCTCGCCGGAGCCGGTTCGCCGGTCGTGCTCTCGCTGCCCTTGCGGAGCCGCGGGCGTGCCGTCGGCGTGCTGCAGCTCTCCTTCGCGGATCGCGAGTCGGCGCGCAGCGCCTCGGCCAGCGCGCCGCTGATCGTGTTCGCGAGCCGCACGGCCGACGCGCTACGGCAGGCCGCCGAGCGCTCCGAGGTCGAGCGGCGCGTGCGCGATGCCGAGGCCCTGCTCGAGGCGGTCGCGCCGCGCGGAGCGCTCACCGCGTCAGGCCTCGTGGATGCGGCGATCGCGCTGACCGGCGCCGACGCCGTCGGGCTGTGCGTACGGGAGGCGGACGGGTCGCTGCGGGTGCTGCACGAGCGCGAGCTTCCCGCCGAGGCGCCCGCGCTTGCCGCGGCGATGCTCGACGACAGCGGTGATCGCCCGCGGGTCGTCGCCGTCGCGGATCTCGTGGCCGATGCCCGCCTCGCCGGGCGTGCGCGCGAGTCGGGCCTCGGCTCGGCCGTCGCCGCGGCGCTGCGCCACGGAGACGAGACGCTCGGGCTGTTGGTCGCGGGCTTCAGCGAGCCCGGCGACCGGAGCGACGCGGCCGAGGTGATCGGCCGCCTCGCCCGACCGGCCGAGTCCGCCCTCGCCGCGTCCGAGCTGGCCGCGTCGGCCGCCCGGTTGCAGGAGCAGGCGTCCGAGCTCGGCCGCGGGGCAGCCGAGCGCGAGGCGAGCCTGGCCGCGTTCGAGGTGGTTGCGCGTGCCGCGCTGTCAGGCGAGGCCCGCGACGAGGCGCTCGCGCATGCCATCGCCGGTATGACGGGTGCAGCCGGCGTCGCGGTGCAGCGGCTCGCCGATGGCGTGCTCACCCCCACCGGGCTGCACGTCGTTCCCGGCTCCCACGAGGAGCCTGTCCGCCGCGTGCTCGAGCGCGGACTGCCGCTCGCAGACGAGGGAGTCACGCGGGCGCTCGAGGGAGAGGCGGTCGTGCTCGGCGCGCGCGACGACGGCGGCCCGCTCGGGCCGTTCCTGCGCACCGGGAGCTCGGCGGCCCTCGTGCCACTCGGGCGTGGTGGCGAGCACGGGCTCGTCGTGCTGGTGTCGCTCGACCCCGAGCGACCCGTGTCGGCGTCCGCGGCCGAGCGCGCGATGCTCCTCGCTGCCCTCTGATCAGCGGTTGGCCTCGTCTACACTTTCGCCCGTGCGCAGCTTGCTCCTCGCCGCCGTGCTGGTCGCGGCCGTGCCTGGCGCGGCCTTTGCCGACACGACTCCGCCTCCGACGACGACCGCTCCGGCGGTACCCGCCGCCCCTGTCCCGCCGGCTGACGGCCTCATCGCGTCCGGGGTCACGATCGGCGGCGTGCCCGTCGGTGGCCTCACCACGAGCCAGGCCCGTGCGGCGCTCGGGGCCGCGTACCAGACGCCGGTCACGTTCACGCTCGGCAAGCACACCTTCACCGCGACGGCGAAGCGCCTCGGCCTGCACGTGTACGTCAACAACCCGGTGCGCCTCGCGTACACGGTCGGGCGGGTTCCGACCGCGCCGACCGGCGACATCCCCGTCGTCACGAAGGTCGTGGGATCGAAGGTCAACAGCTACCTGGCCTATCTCGCGCACACGTTCGGCCGCCAGCCGATCGACGCGAAGGTCGTGCTCAAGAGCGAGAAGCCGTTCGTCTGGAAGGACGTCTGGGGTCGCACGATCGACAAGACCTCGGCACGTGAGGCGATCGTGAGCGCGCTGCGCAATCCGGCGCGCCCGGCCGTCACGCTGCCGCTGAAGATCCTCAAGCCCACGGTGCTGGCGTCGAAGCTGCCGAACGCGATCGTGATCGATCGCGGCAGGCACTCGCTGACGCTGTACAAGGGCCAGAACGTCGTCCGGCGCTTCGGTGTCGCCGTCGGCCAGCCGATCTATCCGACTCCGGTCGGGGCGTTCCACATCATCATCAAGGAGCGCTTCCCGACGTGGTACCCGCCGACCAACGACGCGTGGGCGGCCGGCCTGAAGCCTGTGCCGCCGGGCCCGAACAACCCGCTCGGCACGCGCTGGATGGGCATCGACTCGCCCGGCGTCGGCATCCACGGCACCGATGCGCCCGCGTCGATCGGCTATAGCGAGTCGCACGGCTGCATCCGGATGCAGGTGCCCGACGCCGAGTGGGTGTTCGACCACGTGAAGGTCGGCACACGCGTGTGGATCGTGGACTAGCGCAGTGAAGCGTGCGCTGCAGGCTGGCGCGGTCGTGGTGCTCCTGGCACTCGTCGGTCTGCTTGCACTGCGGCTTGTACAGAAGGATCGGGGCGCCGATTTCGTCTCGGCGATCGCGAGCGGGTCCCAGCCGATGGCGCCGGCGTTCGACCTGCCCGCCCTGAGCGGCGGGAAGCGGGTGAGCCTGCAGTCGCTTCGCGGCAAGGTCGTGGTGCTCAACTTCTGGGCGTCCTGGTGCGTGGGCTGTCAGGACGAGGCCTCGGACCTCAACGCGCTCGCGGCACGCTGGCGCTCGCGCGGCGTCGTCTTTCTCGGCCTCGATGCGCAGGATCTGACCTCCGATGCGCGCTCCTTCGCGCGCACGCACAACGTCCGCTACCCGCTCGTGCACGCTGCCGACGACTCGATCAAGGACAGCTACGGCGTCACCGGGTTTCCCGAGACGTTCGTGATCGGCCGGAGCGGACGTGCCGTCTACCACCTCGAGGTCGACCAGCTGGCGAGCGCGGAGACGCTCGACAGCGCCCTCACACGCGCCGTCGCGCAATGACCCGGACGCGACGCTGCCTGCTCGTCGCGCTCGCAGCGCTGGCAGTCGTCGTGCCTGCGAGCATCGCCGCGACGCCGGACTGGACGGTCGTCGGCATCCAGACCGAGCTGATGTGCCCGACCTGCAAGGGCGAGCGCCTCGACATCTCGACTGCGCCGGCAGCCAACCGGGTGCGCGCCTACCTCCGCCGTGCACACGCGGCCGGATGGTCGAAGGCCCGCGTCAAGAGCGCGCTCGTCGCGCAGTTCGGGCCACAGGTGCTGGCCGCCCCTCCGCGCTCCGGGTTCGGCCTGGTCGCCTGGATCGCCCCGATCGCGGCGGTGATCGCCGGTGCGGTCCTCGCGGTGTGGCTCGCGCGTCGCTGGCTCCGCGGTCGACCCAGGGGAGGCGAGAGCCCCGCCGCCCTAGGCGACGACCCGGCCAGGCGCGCGGCGCTCGAGGCGCAACTCGACGACGAGCTGGCCCGGTTCGAATGAGCCACGTCGCACTCGCGTTCGCAGCCGGGATCCTGAGCTTTGCGACACCGTGCGTCCTGCCCCTCGTCCCCGGGTACCTCGCAACGCTGACCGGCAGCGTTCCCGGCGGCGGGGGCCCCGGAGCCGGGCGTCGCGCGCTGGGGGCGGCGATCCCGTTCGTGCTCGGCTTCGGCGGCGTCTTCGTGATCCTGGGAGTCGCCGCAGGGCTGCTGGGCAGTGCGCTCCAGGGACACCGGGACGAGCTGACGATGGCCTCCGGCATCATCGTCGTCGCGATCGGATTCGCGCTGCTCGGCCTGCTGCCGGTTCCCGCCCTCGACCGCGCGCTCGCACCGGCGCTCGAGCCGGCCCGGCGGAGCGGCTCGCCGGCCGTGATGGGAGCCGCCTTCGGGCTCTGCTTCACACCGTGCATGACGCCGGTGCTCGGCGGCATCCTCGTGCTCGCGTCCTCGACCGCGAGCGTGCCGCGTGCGGCCGGGCTGCTGGCGGTGTACGCGGCCGGGCTGGCCGTCCCCCTGCTGCTGCTCGCGGTCGCGTTCGGCCGGACGATCGTCGCGCTGCGGTTCATCCGCGATCGCTACGAGATGCTGCGCATGCTCTCGGGCGCGCTGCTCGTCGCGTTCGGTCTGCTGCTGTTCACCGATCGCGTGTGGTGGCTGCAGGTAGCGGTCGATCACGTCCTCCGTACCGCCGGAATCGACACGCTCCCGTCGCTCTAGAGACGCGCGTGGGTGGGGAGGCCGCGCGCGGTCGCTGCGATACGCTGACGCCGTGGCCAGCGTCCTCGTACACGGAGCCGACCTGCTCGCGTACTCGCGCATCGAGGTGACCCTGCGGCACCTCGGGCATGACGTCACGCGGACGCGCGCGGGCGAGCAGCCGTCGGCGTCCGACATCGCGATCTGCGACGTCGAGCACGTCGATCCCGTGGACGCGCTCCGCCTGCTCCGTCCGGCGCGCACGCTCGGGTTCGGCTCCCACGAGCAGCCGCAGGCCCTGCGTCGAGCACGCGAGGCGGGTTTCGATCGCGTCGTTGCACGCTCCGCGATCGCCGAGCGCCTGCCCGCCCTGGTCGACGAGCTACTCGCGACCGCCCCGTCTCACGACCCCTCGAGCTCCGGAGCGACCCCGAGATGACGTACATCATCACCGAGCCCTGCATCGACGTGAAGGACAAGTCCTGCATCGACGTGTGCCCGGTGGACTGCATCCACGAGTCCGACCGCATGCTGGTCATCGACCCCGAGGAGTGCATCGACTGCGGCGCGTGCGAGCCCGAGTGCCCGGTCGAGGCGATCTTCCCCGAGGACGCGGTGCCCGACAAGTGGGAGCCGTTCATCAAGATCAACTACGCGTACCGCGACAGCATCGCGAAGGTGAACGAGCTGGTCGAGGAGCAGGTGCTGGCATCGCCGCCGCCGCAGACGCAGGCGTGAGCACGCTCGCGTGGCGCTCCGGCTGATCGTAGGACCGGCCCGGAGCGGCAAGCTCGGGCTGGTCGTACGGGAGTTCCTCGCGGAGGCGGGACGTGGGCACGACCCGGTGCTGGTCGTGCCGAACGAGCCGGAGCGCGTGGTGCTCGAGCGCGAGCTCACCGAGCGCGCCGGTGTGCTCCTCGGCGGGTTGGTCACGACCTTCGAGGGTCTCGCGGAGCGCATCCTGGTGCGGACCGGCGGCGCGCGCCCTGCGCTTCCCGCGCCCGTGCGCGCGCTGTACCTGCGCAGGCTCGCCGTGCGCGCGGCTCCGCCGGCGCTCGGCGCGTCCGCGCGCACCCCCGGCTTCGCGGCCGCGCTCGGGCGCCTCGTCGACGAGTGCGCCGAGGCGGGCATCGAGCCGGAGCTGCTCGAGCGCGAGCTCGCGGCGGTCGGTGCGCCGCCGCGCGCGCGCGCCGTCGCGGGCCTGGTGGCGGCCTGGGGCCGGGAGGGGATCGAGCGCGGCACGCTCGATCCGTCGGCTCGCGTCGCCGAGGCCGGGCGCCGGGTCGCGGCTCAGCTGTCGGCGTGGGGGTCGCAACCACTGCTCGTGTACGGCTTCGAGGAGCTCCGCTCGGCCCAGTGCAGCCTCGTCGAGGCGATCGCCGCGCGGGCGTCGGCGACCGTCGCGCTTCCGTTCGAGCCCGGACGCGATGCGTTCGCCGCCGCCACCGCGACGTTCGAGCGCCTCTCGGCGCGCGCCGAGCGAGCTGATCGAGCAGCCGCCGGTCGGCTACGTCGAGCGTGCATCGCTGATCGCGCTCGAGCGCGGCCTGTTCGCGGCGCGCCGACCCGAAGGCCCGGTCTCGCCCGACGGTGGCGTACGTCTGCTCGAGGTCGCCGGTGCAGCAGGCGAGGCGCGTGTGGTCGCTGCCGAGACCGCGCGCGCGCTGCGGGCCGGAATCGCCCCGGACGAGGTGCTGATCGTGCTTCCCACCGGCGACGCCGCACACACGACCATCGCCTCGGCGCTGTCCTCGGTCGATGTCCCGTACGCGCTCGATACCCGCACGCCGCTGTCCCAGACTCCGATCGGCCATGCGCTCTCGGGACTCTGTCGCTACAGCTGGCTGCGCGGCGGCCGAGACGAGCTGTTCGCCTGGCTCCGCTCGTCGGCGTCCGGACTCGCCCGACCGCGCGTCGACGAGTGGGATGGCCGCGTGCGTGGACAGGGCCGCCTGGAGCCCGTCGACGTCGACGTCTTCCTGCGCGAGCAGGGCACGCGCGCGCTCGCCGCCGTGGACCAGCTGCGCGAGTCGGATGATCCCGCCGCGGCGCTCTGCGAGATCCTCGACGGCGCGGCGGCCGCCGCCTTCGGGTTGGACGCGCGCGTCGAGCCGCACACGCATGCCGCGATCGCGCTCGGTGGGTGGCGCACCGCCCGCGAGGTCGCCGGATCGCTCGCGGGACTCCCGGAGGCGGCAACGCCCGCCGAGCTCGTCGCGGCGCTCGAGGCCTCGAGCGTCCGCCTCGGCGACGACCGTCCCTCGGGTCGCGTTCGCGTCGTCGGCCTCAGGCGGGCGCGCACGCACCGGGTCTCGACCGTGATCATGCTCGGGCTCGAGGCGGGGCGCCTTCCTCGCCGTCCGCGCCCGGACGCGCTGCTCGGAGACAGCCTGCGGCGCGCGCTGGCGGGACGCGGGCTGCCCGTCGTCCGTCCGGATCTGGCAGCCGCAGACCGCTACCTGCTGTACGCCGCGCTCACGAGCGCGCGGGGTCAGGCGATGCTCGTCCGCCGCGCAGTGGACGACAACGGCCGACCGCGCGAGGCATCGCCCTTCTGGACGGAGGTGCGCGAGGCCCTCGGCGACGGCTGTCCACCCGTCGAGCGCTTCGGCCTCCGCGACCTCACGCACCAGCTCGTCGACGCGCCCTCCGAACGCGAGCGTCTTCGCGCCCTCGCATCGCTCGCGGGAGCAGACGCGCTCGAGGCGCGCCGGATCGCGGCCACCGTCCCGGGCTGGTCGCGTCGGATCGCCCGCGCGCGCGGCGCGTTCGCACGAGGAACGCGCATCGACGACCCCGCCGTGCTGGCCGAGTTCGCCGCAAGGCGGACGTTCGGGGCGTCCGAGCTCGAGGTGTTCACCGACTGCTCGCAGCGCTGGTTCGTCGACCGCGTGCTGCGTCCACGCGAGGTCGACCGCAGCGTCGATGCCCGGCTCGCGGGGAGCGCGATGCACAACGCGCTCAAGCGCTTCTTCGAGCGCCTGCCCGCAGAGCTCGGGACGGACGGGGTCGTGCCCGAGCAGCTGGAGACCGCACAGGCGCTGCTCACGCGTGCGGTCGACGATGCGGTCGACGCCCTGTCGCTGCCACAGGGATCGCTCGCGGTCTCGGAGCTGCGCCACGCGCTGCGCCGTCAGCTCGCGTCCTTCCTGCGGAGCGAGGCCGCGCTGCCACACCGCTTCCAGCCGCGCCACCTGGAGCAGAGCTTCGACCCGCTCGAGCTCGGTGGCTTCTCGGTGACCGGCCGGATCGACCGGATCGACGTCGATCCGGTCTCCGCGCGCGGTCTGATCCACGACTACAAGTCGACGAATGCGGAGAGCGCCGAGGAGATCCGGCGCAACCGCAGGCTCCAGCTTCCGCTGTACATGCTGGCGCTGCGCGACCGACTCGGGCTCGAGCCGGTGGGTGGCGTGTATCGCGGCATCAAGAAGGGGACGACCCGCGGCCTGCTGCGCGATTCCGAGCGCGACGGCATCGAGGGCTTCGCGCCGAAGGACTACCTCGACGAGGCCGACTTCTGGGCGATCGTCGCCGAGGCGGTCGAGACCGCGCAGACGGCGGTCGCCCGGATCAGGCGTGGGGACGTGCGACACGACCCGCCCGACCACCAGTGTCCCTCCTGGTGCGACGCGCACCCGATCTGCAGGGTGGCGCGCGCATGATCGATCTCGCGATCGATCTCAGTCCTGCACAGCAGGAGGCGGTCGACGCGCGAGGCGTCGTGCTCGTCTCGGCCGGCGCGGGAAGCGGCAAGACGACGATGCTCGTCGAGCGCGCGGCGCGTGCCGTCGAGGACGGCATCGATCCCGAGGCGATCCTCGTCGTCACCTTCACGGAGCGCGCGGCCGGCGAGCTCGCGGAGAGGCTGCGCGAGCGCCTTGCGATCTCGGGCGCTCCCGATCGCGCCGATCGGGTTCGCGTATCGACGATCCACGGACTGTGCGGCTCGATCCTGCGCGAGCACGCGTTCGCGCTCGGGCTCGATCCCGAGTTCCGCGTGCTCGACGAGGCGTCAGCTGCCATCGTGCGCGGCGAGGCGCTCGAGCAGGCGCTCGCCGAGGCGGCCGACAGCGACGAGGGAGCGACCCTCGATCTGCTCGCCGCGTTCGGTGGAGTCCCGCTGCGACAGCTCGTCGTGCGCTTGCGCGCGCGCAGGCTGTCGTGCGGCCTCGACCTCGCACCGGAGCCGCCGCCACCGGTCGACCTCGACGCTCCGCGAGCCGCGTTGGCGGCGAGCGCGCAGGTGGCGATCGCGTACTACGCGGAGCGGCCGTCGGTCGGCGCTGCGAGGAACGGCGAGCGCGCCGCGGAGCTCGCGGAGCTGCTGCGCTCCGCCACCGCCGAGGACCTCGTCGAGCTCGCCGCCTTCCGGCTCAAGAACGCCCCCGCGGTCCTCGGCGCCTACCAGGAGCAGCTCGCCGCACTCGAGTCCGCGGCGCGCATCGAGCTCGTGCGGGTCCTCCATCCGCAGGTGGTCGGGCTCGTCCAGCGCTTCGATCGGGCCTACTCCTCGCGCAAGCTCGCGGGGGCGGCGCTCGACTTCGCGGATCTCGAGCTGAGGGCGCGCGATCTCCTCGTCGGCGACGCGGACGCGCGAGCGGCGGTGCAGGAAGGCGTCCGGCACCTGCTCGTCGACGAGTTCCAGGACACCAATGCACTGCAGGACTCGATCCTCGAGCTGGTCGCCGGGCCCGACGCCGAGCGCTGCTACGTCGGCGACGAGCGCCAGAGCATCTACCGCTTCCGCGATGCGGACGTCGAGGTGTTCCGCCGGAGGCGCGCCGGAGCCGGGACGGTGGTCCGGCTGGACGATTGCTTCCGCTCGTCCGATCCACTCGTCGCGGTCCTGAACGAGATCTTCGGCCGCGTGTTCGACGACGGGTTCCAGCGGCTCCTCGCGCGCGGGAGCGCCCCGGCTCCTCCCGACGGGGTCGCACTCGAGCTGCTGGTCGTCGACGAGCCGGGCAAGATCGGGGACGCGCGCGAGCACGAGGCGATCGCCCTCGCCGCGCGTCTCGCCGAGCTGCGCGACGAGGGGCACGAGCAGTCGGGGATGGTCGTGCTCCTGCGCGCGAGCACCGACGCCGAGCTGTACGAGGCCGCGCTCCGCCAGGCGGGCTTCGATACGCATCGCGCGATCGGCGGTGGCTACTACGGCCGCCAGCAGGTCTCGGACCTGTGCGCGTACCTGCGTCTCCTGCGCAGCCGCTACGACGATCGCGCGCTTCTGACCGTGCTCGCGTCTCCGCTCATCGGCGTCTCGAACGCGGGGCTGTACGCTCTTCGGCGCGCGGCCCAGACCGCGCTGTTCCGCGGCCTCGAGTACGGGCTTCCGGATGGCCTGTCCGACGACGACGCGCGGCTGATGAAAGCCTTCAGACAGCGCTTCGACCGGCTCGTCGAGGCGGCGCAGGGGATCGGGATCACCGATCTGCTCGAGCGGATCGTCTCGGAGCACGACTACGACCTCGCGTGCCTCGCGCAGAGCGACGGGCGCCGGCGCTACGCGAACGTGCGCAAGCTCATACGCCTGGCGCGCGACTACGAGGCGTTGCGCGGGCCGGACCTTGCGGGCTTCCTGGCGCTCGTCGACACGCTCGCCGAGCTCGCCGCGCAGGAGCCCGAGGCCGTGCTCGCCGAGGAGGAGGTCGACGCCGTACGGATCATGACCGTGCACGCGGCCAAAGGTCTCGAGTTCGACATCGTCGCGTTCGCCGACGCGGGACGCGACCCGAACCTCCAGGTGCCCGACCTGCTCGCGCCTGCGGACGGCCGACTCGCGTTCCGCATCCCGTCGCCGGCAGGCACGCTGGTCGCGCCGCCGCTGTGGGGCCTGCTGCGCGACGACGAGGTGAGGGCAGAGCTCGCCGAGGGGCGCCGCCTCGTCTACGTCGCGATGACCCGCGCCCGCGAGCGCCTGATCGTCTCGGGTGGCATCAACGCGCGCACCACGGACGAGGCGCCCATCCGCTGGCTGGCGGACGCGCTCGGACTC
This sequence comes from uncultured Actinomycetes bacterium, assembly GCA_963717155.1. Classification (GTDB taxonomy): domain Bacteria; phylum Actinomycetota; class Thermoleophilia; order Gaiellales; family JALYLC01. The sequence continues at coordinate 2,297,193 of OY970326.1, read as the reverse complement.
GACCTCGCGAGCATGCCTGCGGGGCAGGTGTTGCAGCCAGTAGGCGCGGACAGCGTGATCCGCGTGCAGATCCACCGCCCGGCCGGGTCCGACTCGGGCGAGGAGGCAGGCGAACCGGCGGTCGTGTCGGTTCACCAGCTCGCACTCCCGCTCGACGACCTGACGGCGCCGGCTCGACCCGAGCTTCCCGACCTCCATCCGCTCGAGCCGCTCCCCACGGCCCCTCGTCACGTGCCGCGAAGCCTCTCGTTCACGGCGCTCGCCCTGCACGAGCGCTGCCCGTATCGGTACCTCGTCGAGCGCGAGCTCGGACTCGCACCGGTGTCGCGCGCGGGGGCCGGCGACGGCTCGCTCGGAGCGCTCGACGTCGGTCGCGCCGTCCATGCGATGCTCGAGGGACGGAGCGACTTCGATCTCGACGCGTTTCTCGGGCTATCGGTCGGAGACGAGGACCGCGCGCGGATCGAGGCGTTCGGCTCGACCTTCGCGCAGTCGGCGCTCGCCGCCGAGGTCGCCGCCTCCGGCGGCGCGCTCCACGAGCAGCCGTTCGCGTTCGCCGTGGACGGCGTGGTGTTCCGGGGCGTGCTCGACGTCCTGGTGCGCCGCGCCGACGGGTCGATGCTCGTGATCGACTACAAGACGACGCGGCTGGGCGATCGTTCCCCGGACGAGCTCGTGGCCGAGGAGTACGAGCTGCAGCGGCAGGCATACGCGCTGGCGCTGCTGCGCGGCGGCGCCTCCTCCGTCGACGTCGCCTTCGCGTTCCTCGAGCGCTCGGACGCGGTGTCACGAGCCGCGTACGTGCCCGAGGACGAGCCCACCCTGACCGCGGCCGTCGAGGCCGCGATCGAGCGGTTGCGAGGGTCGGGCTTCGCGCCGCGCCCCTCACCGCGCGTGTGCGGGGACTGCGGCGCCCTCGACCGGATCTGCGCCGGGCCGCGACTCGCATGAGCACCGCCATCACCGACGATGCCGAGCGCCGTCGCATGTCGATCGTGCTCCGCCGCCTCCGCAAGGCCTACCCCGAGGCCGGGATCGCCCTCCATTTCGGCTCGGCGTGGGAGCTCCTGGTCGCGACGATCCTCTCGGCGCAGTGCACCGACGAGCGCGTCAACCAGGTGACGCCGGGGCTCTTCGCACGCTACCCCGACGTCGAGGCCTTCGCCGACGCGAGCCAGGAGGAGCTCGCACGCGTGATCTACCCGACCGGCTACCACAACCAGAAGGCGAGGGCGCTGCGGGGAGCCGCGGCGCTGCTCGTCGAGCAGTACGACGGCGAGGTGCCGAGACAGCTCGGCGAGCTCGTGAAGCTGCCCGGCGTGGGGCGGAAGACCGCCGCCGTCGTGCTCGGGAACGCCTTCGGCGTGGCCCAGGGCATCGCCGTCGACACCCATGTCGGGCGCATCGTCCGCCGTCTCGGCTTCACCTCGGAGACCGACCCGGTCAAGGTCGAGCGGCGCCTGCTCGAGCTGGTTCCTCGCCGGTCGTGGACGCTGTTCACGCACCTCCTGATCGCACACGGCCGTGCGGTCTGCCAGTCGCGCAGCCCACGCTGTGACGGATGCGTGCTGCTATCCCTGTGCCCCGAAGGGCAAGCGCGTGTCGGCGGTAGCACTCCGGCACGAACTCGCAACGCCCGGCGCGCACGCGGTGACACCTCCGAGCCGTAGGCTCGGATGCATGGATCGACTGGATCTCGAGCTGTACGCCGACCGCCTGGCGCGGCACGCCGATCGGCTCTCGGACGACCTCGAGGCGGCCCGGCTGCGGATGGCGTGGGCAGTCCTCGAGCACGACGCGCGCGCGGCCCTGGGAGCCCGGCGTGCTGCCCTGCTCGAGGCGGTCGGCGTCATGGCCGACGATGGCACAGGCGACGACGACGCGGCCCTGATCGCCCGTCGACGTCAGCAGCTCGGAGCGCTCGAGGCCCTGCAGGCGCACGTCGAGCTGCGCATCGCCGAGATCGTGCAGTCCGGCTAGGCGGTGCGCAACGTATCGACCGCAGGCAGATCGAAGGCGACGTCGCCCTCGGCACCGGACCAGACCTCCATCTCCCAGATCCGGCCGAGCGAGACGTGCAGCGCGACCTCGACGGGACGCTCGCCTGCGCTCAGCCCGCGAGCGGTCAGCCTGGCGTGATCGTCGTGGTCGAAATCGCCGAGGCCTCGCATGGCATCGCGAGGAACCTCGGGCCCGTCGCCCCTCAGTCCGATGGACGGGCACCCGCACGAGCAGGTGGCCACGACCTCTGCCTGCGCGACCTGCTCTCGCAGCTCGTCAGACTCGCACGAGTCGACGAGGAACTCCAGCAGCTCGCGCTCGCGGTGCGATAACGGCCGCGGCTCCTGGAGCGGTACCAGCTTCGGCGGCGCGGCGTACCCGATTTCGGTGATCACGATATGGGCTCCTGGCTAGCGGACGTCGATCGTGGCGTGCATGCCGAGCGCGTCGTGCGACTCGGGTGTTCCTTCGAACAGCGAGCAGAAAAGGCGGTATGTCCCTGGTTTGAGCGGGACGACGAGCGTCGCCGACGTTCCGGGCTTGACCCCGACCTGCTGGGTGACTCCGTTGCCGTCCACGAGGGTGAGGTCGTGGTCGTCCATGCCGCGGTTGTAGACGTTGATCTTGACCTCTCCCGCGGCAAGCACGATCTGGGATGGGCGCAGCGTGTACTCGGACTCGTCCACGGCGAGGGAGGACGGAAGCACCGGCGTCGGCGGCGGCGGAACCTGCAGCCGGTGGTGGCGCGCGACGAACGGCGGGGCGGTCGCCGCGATCGCGGCCCCCGCGACGGCGAGCGCCATCAGGATGACGACGCTCGCCGGGCGGGTGCTGCGGGGGGTGCGCACGGGCGTTGAGCGCGATGCGGCTCGCGGGGGAGCTATGCCGCCTTCAGGAGCGACGTGCCTCCATCGAAGCGCTGGATACCGGGGTATGGGCCGCCCGGCAGGATCGCGGCGGGGTCGCCGCCGAGCCACTCGGAGATGAGCGACTGGTAGACCGAGCGGAAGTCGGTCTTGACGGTCAGGTCCGACGACGTGACGTCGGTCGTCGGGAGCGTGGGGAACTCGCCGGCGAGCCCGCCCTTCACGGCCGAGCCCGAGAGCAGCATCATCCCGCCGGCGCCGTGATCGGTGCCGCCGGAGTCGTTCGAGCCGACGCGCCGTCCGAACTCGGAGAAGACGAGCGTCAGCACCTGGTTCTCGATGCCGCGTGCAACGAGGTCGGCCTTGAACGCCGCGAGCGAGCGGGACAGATCCTTCAGCTGGGGATCCTGCGAGGCGAGCTGGCTTCCGTGCGTGTCGAAACCGCCCCAGTCGATCGTCACGATGCGGGTGCCGAGCCCGGCGCCGAGCAGGACCGCCGCCGTCTGGAGCTGCGACGAGAGGCCGGAGTTCGGCGGGTAGCCGGCGCCTCCCGCCGTGTTCGTGAGGGTCGCAAGCCGATTCGCCATGTCGACCGTGATGCCGTACGCACTCCGCGACCGCTGCAGGTGGGCGTTGGTGGCTCCGGCCGGAACACCGGCGAGCGTCTGCATGACCTGCGTCGGGTCGACCGTCTGGCGGTCGACGCCTGGCAGGTCGAAGCGCGCGCCGCGCAGGTTCCGGAGCGCGCACACGGGTGCCGTCGAGGTGCGGATCTGCTTGCTCAGCGAGTCGTCGATCGAGACCGCTTGCAGCGGGTTGACAGGCGAGCCGTACTTGTCGAGCCAGCGGCCGAGCCAACCGGTCTGCACCTTGTCGATCGAGCCGCCGAACCAGATGTCGGCGCTCTCGAAGTGGGAGTGGTTGGACGGCGTGTAGTCGGCCGCGGGGAAGACCGCGAGGTCCGAGCCGGCTCCGCCGAGCCCGTCGCCGTACATGCTGTCGAAGCCGAGCGAGGGATCTCCGTTGTCGCCCGTGCCCGCGGTGGAGACGCAGACGTTCGCGAAGCCGAGGCTGCCGCCGGTGCCACCCATGGCCCACGTGCCGACGGTGCCGCCGGCGGTGGGCCCGACGACCCGCGCGATGTTCGCCCGTGCCGCCTTGTACCCCGTGTACGTGGCGTCGATCGGAACCGTGACGTTCAGCCCGTCGTTCCCGCCCTGCAGGTAGACGATCACGAGGCTCTTCTGCATCGCGTCCGCCTCGGCGGTGGCGGCCTCGAAGACCTGGCTCCAGTCGAGCCGTGTCGCTGCGTAGACCGATGCCATGCCGACGATGCCCTCGGCGAGCAGACGCCGGCGGCTGAGCTCGCGGGGGCCCTTGCCCTCCGGGAAACCCGCGAGCGCGGCTGCGGGAATCGCGAGCCGCTGCGAGGGGACCGCGGTGTAGTCGGCGCTCGACCGGCTTCCGCAGTCGTCGCAGTCGACGTACGGTTGGAGGCTCGTATCCTGCGTTTCTTCGCTCATCACATCACCTGGGCGTCGGGACCGGCGAGCATCAGGGTGCGGAGCACCTGCTGGCGCTGCTGGCGCTGGGTGGGCGTCTTCGATGGCATGCGCGTCGCCGCCGCGAGGATCTGGTCGCGCGTCCCCGAGGCGAGCCACGGCGAGCCGACCGCGAGGTACGCGCGGTCATAGGCGGCCTGCGTCGTCTCGCCGACCACGTCGGCGATCTTCGGTCCCGACGTGATGAGCTGGGCGACGAAGCCCCAGCGCGCCAGCGCCGTGTTCGTGTTGAGCCACGAGAGTCCACCCTCCCAGCCCGAGACGTTGGGCGGGAAGTACGGTGTCTGACCCATCGCGCCGAGGTAGTCGGCGACCGTCGAGTCGGTGATCCCGAGGCCGAGCGCGCGCATGACCCCGACCGCGTAGATGACGGGGGTCTTCAGCATGTTCGGCTCGTCGATCGACGCGAACAGGTCGGGATGGGTCAGGATCTTCCGCAGCAGCGGCTTGATCTGCATGCCGTTCGTCGTGTAGGTCGACGTGAGATCGGTCAGCGTCGGCGCATCGGGCGACGTGGGGATGAACTCGCCCCAGAGCTTCCGTACCAGGTACGTCGGGTGGTTCGGCTGCGAGAGGACGAGCGCGACGACATCGGGCGTCCGCCAGTTCCCGTACTTGCCGAGTGCGAGCTTCGGTCCGTTGTACCAGCGGCTCGTCGTGAAGTAGCTCGACGCGTTGTTCGGGTCGGTGTCGTTGATCTGCCAGCCCGTCAGCGCCTTCGCCAGCTGGTGGACGTCGTCCTCGCTGTAGTTCGGCTGGCCCGCGTCATTCACCGGCCCGAGCGTGAAGAGCTCCATCAGCTCGCGCGCGTAGTTCTCGTTCGGTGCGCCCGCGACGTTCGACTCGCCGGTCAGGTAGCGGAGCATGGACGGGTTCGTCGAGATGTCCATGGCCAGGCTCTTGAAGTCGGCCGACGGCTTGCTCGAGAGGTCCGCGTAGCCGCGGAACAGGTTGTTCTGGTTCGCCAGCAGCTGCGGAGGAGACACGTCCATCCGCGAGTTCGAGAAGTGGCGGTGCCAGTAGAACGTCATGCGCTCGACCAGCGGGTTGGGCGTGCGGATCATCTGGTCGACCCAGCTCAGCACGAGGTCGGTGTCGTCTCCGAACGGATCGAGCGGCTTCCCGCCGTTCGTCCCGTTCGCGCCGACGAACGGCTGGCCGGGAGTCGACAGCATGTAGTCGACGGCGTCGCTCACCGGCTTGCCGACCCACTTCTGCCGATCGGTCGCGCTCGGCCCGAAGCCGGCCCGCCAGAACAGGCGATCGACCATCGGCTGGGTCATCGACAGCGCGTTGACCCCTGTCGTCGTCGGAGCGGGAGGTACGTGCAGGCGCCGCCGGCGCTCGTGGAACTTCAGTTGCTTGACGACCTTCTTGCGATGCTTCACCACGCGGGTCACTTGCAGGCCCCCTTGAGCAGTCCCTTGAACGCGGAGGTGGCGGCCGGCGTCGCCCGGAGGCGGAAGTCGCCGTGCGGATCCTTCACGTCGAACCACACGACGCCGGCGAGCCTGGGCATCGTGGTGTGCAGCGCGCCGAGCGACTGGATCCAGCCGCGCTGGTCGCCGCCCTTGGCGGTCGAGCCGGTCTCGGCGATCCAGAACGGCTTCTTCGCGAGACCCTCGATCGTCGTGTATGCGGTCGCGAACAGGTCGATCGGCGTCGACCAGGCGAGACCCTTCGTCGTGCCGAAGTTCGCGGCGCTCGCGCCGACGAGGTCGACGTTCTTGGCGCCCGGGAAGTACGAGGCGATCGTGTTCTGCGGGGTGTCGGGCACGCTCCGCGCATACGGCGCCCATAGCAGGCGCACCTTCGGATCGGCCTTGCGCAGCACGCTGCGGACGTGCTTCCAGGCCTTGACGTACCTCGACGGCGTGTTGCCCGCGACGCCGCCCGACCACGCGTACCACGGGGTGTTCGGCTCGGGCATCGGACGCACGATCGGCGCCTTCTTCAGCGTGGCGAGCTGCGCGCCGAGCGCCCGCAGGCCGCCATCGAACTTGCCCTTCGCGATGGCGGACAGCGAGTACGACTTGCCTGCCGGTCCGTCCTTGCCCTTGTCGGGCATCCAGCTCACGAGGATCGTCAGCTTCTTCGAGTTCGCGAGCGTGATGAGCCGCGGATCGAGCCCCGTTCCCGCCGTCACGTACACGGACACGGTCTTGATGCCCGGCCCGACCGCCTTCGACAGCGGGACGAGCGTCTTCGTGACGTTGTCTTGGTAGACACCGAGCTTGATGCACGCAGCACCCGCGGGTGCGGTCAGCGCCAGCGCGGCGACGAGGGCGGTGCCCGCCCCGAGAGCGATCTTCACTTGCGCACCTCCACCGGAACGGTGATCGAGGTCTTGGAGCTACCCGTCGGTGCGGCAGCCACGAGCTTGATGGACACGCGAGCGACCTGGTGCCCCTTGACGAGCTTGAACTTGAGCTTGGGCTTCAGATCGAGCTTGAGCTTGATCGTCAGCGTGCCGGCCTTGGCGATCGGGATCGCCGCGACCGCGAGGGGCTTCTTGACACCCTTCGACGTGGCCGTCGCGGCGATGGTTCCGATGCCGTTGGTCTGGACGACGAACGACATCGCGCCCTTCTTCTTCTTCAGGTTGGCCTGCTTGAGTACGACCTTCCTGTTCTGGATCAGCGACGGGGCGTCGGTGCAGCGCTGCGTCGCCGAGGGCTGCCGCGTCCAGGCGACCGGTGCCGTTGCAGGCGAGGTCCATCCGACCGCGTTCTGGAACGCAACGACCTGGTAGGTCACGGGCTGGCACATGGCCGTCGCGGGGACCGTGAGCGCCGAGGTACCGGCCGTCGTCAGCACGACCGTCGCGGCGGCACCCGCCAGCGAGCGCAGGATGTTGAAGCCCTGCGCCGCCGGGCTCTGGGATGTGAAGCTGAGGCGCCCGGTGGTGTCTACCGAGAGCCCGGTCGGTCCCGAGTCCTGCAGCTGTGCGCCGTCGACGCCGGGAGGCGCGCCGGCGCCGCCCGCGGTCGAGATCGAGCGAAGCCCGCCGAAGATGGGCGTCTCCGACCACGCGTGCACCGAGCCGCCCGCGCCGCCGTTGCCCATGAGGTCGGTGTTGTTGTTCGACGAGCCGCCGTCGCCGCCGTCCGTGACGATGCCCGCGAGCGGATCGATCGGCGTGCCGACGAGATCGACGGCGCCACCCGCGCCGCCGACGCCTGCCTTGGCTCCGGCCGGCGCGTTGCCGCCGTTGCCGCCAGAGGTGCGAATCGGGCTTCCCAGCGAGAGCGGACCGGCCGTGGCGTGGATCGTGACGACGGCTCCCGCCCCGCCGAAGTCGGGCGGGTTCGTCGCTCCTCCGGACGCGCTGGCGCCGTTCGCGAAGACGCCACCGCCGAGGATCGTGACGAACGACTTGCCGGTCACGTGGATCGGGCCTGCCGCGCCACCGGGAGAGCTGCCGGCCGACGTCCCCGGCGTCGTGCGAAGCTCGGACGTGAAGACGCCGTCGCCGGTGAGGTCGATCTCACCACCGCGCGCACCCGGGACGCCGGATCCTGCACTGTTGCCGCCGTTCGCCTCTGCCTCGTCGACGGAGAGAGGTCCGGTCGACGTGACCGCGATCAGGCTGCCGGTTGCTCCCGGCCCGGCTGACGCGCCGGTCCGGTTGCCGCCGTTCGCCCACAGCTGTCCGGTCGCCACGCCGGCACCGGTGATCCCGATGTTGCCTGCGCCGCCCGGAGGTGCGGAGTCGGCGCTCGCGCCCGTCGCGAACACGGTTCCGATGGTCACGGGGCCTGCGCTCTTGATGCCGACGTTGGCGCCGCCCGAGGCGGGGAACCCGCTCGCGCCGGACGCGCCGCGCGTGTCGATGTAGTCGCTCAGCGAGACGGAGGTCGTGCCGCCGACGTCCACGGTCCCGGGGACACCCGCAGGACCCGTCGTCGACGACCCTGCGCTCGCGTCGATGCGGCCGGCGCGGACATCGCTGCCGCGCAGCGTGACCGCCGCGCCGTTCCCGGCGGGATTGTCATGCCCGCTGGCGTTGATGTTCCCGCGGACCGTCAGCGGGCCGCCGGTCTCGAGGTCGACCAGGCCGCCGCTCAGGATCGTCGCGTCGGCTCCAGCGGTGTTGAGGTCGCCGGAGAGCGCGATGCTGGAACCGTGGATCGAGACCGCTCCGCCCGGCGCGTTGATCGAGGCCTGGAACGGGTTGGACGAGACGGAGACCGGGCCGGACCCGTTGATGATGACGTACCCGGAGCCGGCGCCGTTCGAGCCGGACGTGTCGATTCCCCCGCCGACCGTGATCGCGGTTCCCTGGAGCACGAGGCTCCCGCCCGGGCGCGGTGTCCCGGTGCCGCCCACGAGGCTGATTCCACTGCCGAGGGTGATCTCGCCGGCCGACCGGATGGTCAGGCTGCGACCCGCGGTGCACGCGTTGTCGCCGACGCCCTGCACGAAGCATGTGCGCAGGCTCGAGCCAGCTGCGAAGTACACGTCGTTGGCCGTGAGCGTCGTGTCGCCGGCGAGGCGCACCGTGGCTCCTTCGGCGACGTAGACGTGGTCGAAGGAGACGCCGCCCGAGAGCGTTGCGCTATCCGGCGCGAGCACGATGAGATCGGACGCGAGTGCGCCGCTCGCCGTCGCGAGCGATCCGCCTGCGAGCGCGCCGAGCGTGATGAGCACGGCGACCGAACGGCGGAACCTGATCCTCGTGGATTGTGGCAAGCCTTCCCCCCAAGAATGAAAAACGCCCGGCGGACGCCGGCGCTCTTGGACGCAATCGGCAGACGACCCCACGCCCACCAATCACCCAGAGGAAGGATTCGGGAATAACCGCTCCCGACTGTAGGGGCGATTGCAAACGAATTCGTTAGATTTCGCGCACTTCGACTGTTAGGTTTTTTGGTGCTTTGTGAGTAGAGCCCTAAGAATCTCCTGAGAGTGTCTCTGCGACCAGCAGCGGCGCGATCGAGCAGAGCAGTCCACCGTCCTCGTCGTAGGCGGGGAAGAGGTCGCAGCGAACCGCCTTGTCGTGGCCGACGCTGTGGCGGATCAGGAGATGCAGGTCGAGCTGGCGCACGCCCCACTCGAGCACGAGCGCGATGGGATCCTTGTCGTCGGGGAATCCGTGCATCCCGAGGGCCTCGCGAATGTCGCGACCCATGAGGACGCGCTCGGGATAGCCGGTCAGCTCGAAGACGCCACGGCCGGCCGACAGGATGCGGGCGTCCTTGTCGCATGCGAGCAATCCGGCGCCGGCGGGCGGGAACCAGTCCTCGAGGATCTGGAAGAGGAACCCGAACCCGCAGCGGTGGCAGCCGACCGGCTGGTTCGAGAGTCCCTCGAGGCCGTCGGCGTCGAGCACCCGAGTGGCGCAGTTCGGACAGATGAAGAACGCCATGTCAGCCCGCCGCGACTGCCGCACGGGCGCGGGCCGTGAGCCAGCGCTCGGCGTCGAGGGCCGCCATGCAGCCCGAGCCGGCCGCGGTGACGGCCTGCCGGTAGACGTGATCCTGCACGTCGCCGGCCGCGAACACGCCGTCGACCTTCGTGCGCGTCGATCCGGGCTCGCACACGAGGTAGCCGTTCGCGTCGTGCTCGAGCCAGTCGAGGAAGATGCCGGTGTTCGGGTCGTGGCCGATCGCCACGAAGAAGCCGCTGGCCTCCTCGATCCGCTCCTCGCCGGTGACCGCGTGCTGCAACCGGACGCCGCTCACCTTGCCGTCCTCGACGCCCAGCACGTCCTCGATCGTGTACGGCGTCAGGATCTCGAGGTTCGGCGTGCTGCGGGCCGCGTCGACCATGATCCGCGACGCCCGGAACTCGTCGCGTCGGTGGATCAGGACGACCTCCGAGGCGAACTTCGCCAGGAACGTCGCCTCCTCCATCGCGGAGTCGCCCCCGCCGACGACGATCACGCGCTGGCCGCGGAAGAAGGCGGCATCGCAGACGGCGCAGTAGCTGACGCCCCTGCCCTGCAGGGCACGCTCGCCCGGCAGGCCGAGCTGACGCGCCGACGCTCCGGTCGCGACGATCACCGCGTGCGCCTGGAACTCCTGCTCTCCGACGTACACCTTGTGCGGCGTGGAGGAGAAGTCGACGCGGGTCACGTCGTCCGTGATGAACGCGGTGCCGAACCGCTCGGCCTGGCCGCGCATCTGCGCCATCAGCTCGGGCCCGAGGATCCCGTCGCGGAATCCTGGGTAGTTGTCGACGTCCGAGGTGATCATGAGCTGGCCTCCCGACTGGAAGCCCTCGAACACCAGCGGGTGGAGATTGGCGCGAGCGGCATACAGGGCGGCCGTGTACCCGGCCGGGCCGCCTCCGATGACGATGACCTCGTGTACGTCGTTCATGCGTTCCTTCGTGAGACCGGTCGAGCGCGGCGGAAGGGGCCACGCAGGTACCACCGGCTCGAACGTTACCTTTCGTGTCCGTGTTCCCGACTGAATCTCTCGCAGCCGACAGTCCGCTCTCGCGAGCCTGGCCTGGTTTTCGCGAGCGGGCCGCCCAGCGGACGATGGCGGACGCGGTCGCCGAGACGTTCGAGCACGGTGGCGCGCTCGTGTGCGAGGCGGGAACGGGAGTGGGTAAGAGCCTCGCCTACCTGATCCCCGCAGCCAGCGCGGGTCGCACCGTAGTGATCTCGACCGCCACGCGCGCGTTGCAGTCACAGCTCCTGCACGATGACCTGCCGCTGGCCGAGGCGGCGCTCGGACGCAGCATCGACGCCGTGGTCCTGAAGGGCCGCGGGAACTACGTCTGCCGGCTCGCGGCGGTCGACGTCGAGCAGCGCCTCGTCGACCTCGATCATCCGGCTGCGCTCGAGCGGCTGCGCCCGTGGCTCTCGAGCACCGTGACAGGTGATCGCGCCGAGCTCGACTTCGCGCCGCCGGCCGGCCTGTGGGGCGAGCTCTCGGTCGGCCCCGAGCGGTGTCGCGGAGCGCGCTGTGCGCTGCAGTCCACCTGCTTCTCCGAGCGCGCTCGCGCGCGAGCGGGCGAGGCCGAGATCGTGTTCGTCAACCACGCCCTGTACTTCGCCGACCTCGGGCTGCGACTGGCCTCGGACGGCCGGATCGGCGTGCTGCCCGAGCACGACGTGGTCGTCTTCGATGAGGCGCACGAGCTCGAGGACGTGGCGGCAGAGTGGCTCGGCGCGCGCGTCGGCGCCTCCGATCTCGTGCGGCTGTCGCGCGAGATCGAGCGCGCCTGCGAGCGCGATGGCACGACGCGTCCGAGCGCGGATCTGGTCGACATGGAGCGCCACGGCGCGGAGCTGGCAGCTGCGCTCGGCTACCCGGAGTCGCGCCGCCGCCTGCGGCCGCCCGATGTCGCGGCGCTGCCCGTCGGAGCGACGAGCGGGCTGCGCGACGCGCTCTCGACGCTTGCCGCACGGCTCGAGGGCGCGGGTGACGAGTGCGATCTCGTCGCCCGTCAGACGCTGCGCCTGGCCTCTGCGCTCGAGCGCTGCCTCGACGCCGACCCCGACGAGACCGTCGTGTGGAGCGAGCGGAGCGAGACCGGCGCTCGCCTGTGCGCGGCTCCGGTGATGGTCGGCCAGGTGCTGCGCGAGGCGCTGTGGGATCGAATCGGCAGCGCCGTGCTGTGCTCCGCGACCCTGGCGACAGGTGACGATCTCGGGTTCGTGCGGCGCCGGCTGGGGATCGACGGAGCCCGCGAGCTGCAGCTTCCCTCGCCGTTCGACGACGCCGAGCAGGCGCTCCTGTACCTGCCGTCCGATGCGCCCGATCCGCGTGCGCCGGGGTTCGAGCGCGCGGTCGCGGAGCACGTCGTGCGCCTGTGCGAGGCCAGCCGCGGGAGGGCGCTCTGCCTGTTCACCAGCCACCGTGCGCTGGACAGGGTGCACGCGTTGGCAGCGGCGCGCCTGCGACGGTTCACCGTGCTGCGACAGGGAGAGGCTCCCCGGGAGCGGTTGCTCGAGCGCTTCCGCTCGGACGTGCACTCGGTGCTCTTCGCGACCCAGAGCTTCTGGCAGGGAGTGGACGTTCCCGGCGAGGCGTGCTCGCTGGTCGTGATCGACCGCCTGCCGTTCGCCTCCCCCGGCGATCCGCTCGTCGAGGCGCGCTGCGAGCGGATCGCGCGCGAGGGTGGCTCGCCCTTCGCCGACTACCAGGTTCCGGCCGCGATGCTCGCGCTGCGTCAGGGATACGGCCGGTTGCTGCGCGGGGAGCTCGATCGCGGCGTCGTCGCCGTGCTCGATGGCCGCCTTCGCACCGCGTCGTACGCGCGGACCCTGCTGGAGGGCCTCCCGCCGGCCCGCCGGACCGACAGGCTCGCCGACGTGGCCGAGTTTCTCGCACACGCCGCCTATCCTGCGGCCTGATGCAGAGGCGAACGCTCATGCTCGGAGGCGGCGCGGCCCTCGTCGTTGCGGCGCTCGTGATCGCGGCCGTGCTGGTGTTCGCCGGCGGTGGTGGCACGAGCTTCGCGTCCCTCGAGAAGAGCAACGTGTGCCAGGTTCGCGACTTCCCGAGCCAGGGGGCGGGTCACACGTACAAGGGCGTCCTGATCACGCCCGACACGAAGGTCCCGTACAAGACCGACCCGGCCACCTCGGGTCCGCACTTCCAGGTGCCCGCCCCGTGGGGGGTCTACGACGAGCCGATTCCGGCCGTGATCCGCGTGCACAACCTCGAGCATGGCGGGATCGAGGTGCTGTACGGCAGCGGCATTTCCGCGCCCGTCCGCGCGCAGATCGAGAACGACGTCCGCAGCGACTGGAAGTGGATGCTGATGGCGCCCTATCCGAAGCTCGGGAACAAGGTGTACTACGTCGCCTGGCAGCACTGGATCGCGTGCACGGGCTACCAGAAGACCGCGCTGCAGGAGGCGCGGCACCGCTGGCGCAACAAGGGTCCCGAGAGCCCGTTCGACCCGACGCTGAGCAAGCAGCCCGACTTCGGCTCGTAGAGAGAGTATTTCGGCACGGAGTCGGCACGGGTTGGTGGGTCGTGGGGTGGTAGTCTCGAACGTATGTTCGTGGCGGTGGATGGGGTGGTTGATGGGGCGCTCGAGTTGCGTCGTGCGCGGCGTCGGTGCGAGTTGGTGTCGATCTTTGCGGAGCAGGCGCGGCTTGCCCGGCGGGTCACGCAGCTCGTGCGTGATGCCGATGATGATGCGGATTGGCGGGCGGCGGGGTGCTCGTCGAGTGCGCAGTGGCTTGCGCACGTGTCGCAGCAGCGACTACCGCGCCGCCAAGCGGATCACGGAGACGAGCGCGCGCTTGCGGAGCTTGCCGGCGCTCGACGACGCGATGAGCATGGGCGCGTTGTCGCTCGATCAGGTCGCGGCTGCTGCGGAGTTCGCGACGCCGGAGAGTGATGCTGAGCTGGCGCGTGTTGCGGTCGGTAAGCCGCCGAGCGTGATCGCGTTGGCGGCGCGCACGCTCGCGCCGCCCGTGGTCGAGGACGACGAGGCGTTGTATGCGCGCCGCGCGTTGAGCATGAGTTGGACGCGTGGGCGGCGCGAGCTGGCGTCTGAGCGGCCGGTTGCCGCTCGAGCAGGGGCTGGTGTTCGAGCAGGCGATCTGGGATATCGCGAAGCAGCAGCGCGCGGCCGACAAGCAGACAGGCAGCGTCATCGAGTGGCAGCAGTCGGCCGCCGATGCGCTCGTCGCGCTCGCCCAACACGGCGGCGGCGGCGCGATCAAGCGCAGTCCGACGACGCTGATCGTGCACCTCAGCGACGACGCGCCGCCGATGCTCGAAGGCGCGGGGCCGCTTAGCCCGGAGACGGCCGAGCGGCTCGGCTGCGACGCGCGGCGCCTCACGATCAAGCGCAACGGGCGGGATCTCGTCCACTCGCGCGTCGGACGCTGCGCGTCCTACGCGCAGAAACGCTCGCTGCAGAAACGCTCAGACCACTGCCAGTACCCCGGCTGCACCGCCACGCGCGAGCTCGAAGCACACCACCTCGTCGCCGACGAGAACGGCGGACGCACCGAACTCGCCAACCTGATCCACCTCTGCCCCCGACACCACAAGCTCCTCCACGACCACCACATCCGCACCAGCGGCACCGGCGACCAGCCCATCTTCCAAGACGAGGCGGGCCGCGCGATCACGACCAACCAACCCCACGCACCACCCTGTTAGGCGGGCGCGTCCGACCCCCGGCCGCGCATGTAGCGCACGGCCTCGGTGATTCCCGTGACGCCAAGCGCGATCGCGAACGCGACGATGAAGCCCTTCCACGGCTGGTGCTCGAAGGCGGCTCCGCCGAGATACCCGAGGCCAGCTGCATAGATCGCCCACAGCAGGCCTGCGACGATGTCCCAGCGGATGAACCTCCGCCACGCGAAGTGGGTCGCGCCACACGCGAGGGTCACGAGTGTGCGGCCGGCCGGGATGAACCTCGCCACCACGATCAGGTAGCCGCCGCGTTCGTCGAGCTGGTGCTCGGCCCAGCCGAGCTGCTGTTTGCGTTTCCCTCGCAACAGCCAGGGGCTCGATCCCCTCGTCGTCGTGTGGCCGATCCAGTAGGCGGCGTTGTCGCCGAGCACCGCGCCGAGCGCGGCGCACACGATGACCAGCGGCAGTACGAGGTCGCCGCTGGACGCCAGGACGCCGGCGAGGATGACGGACGTCTCGCTCGGCAGAAGCGGGATCAGGACGTCCAGCGCTGCGATCGCGATGATGAACACGTAGGTCCACGGCGAGCCCGAGACGTACTCGGTCAGCTGGGAGAACACCCCTGAATATCTACAGGAACGCTGCGAGCGCGAGCCGGACGAGCGTGCGCTTCTCGGGAAGATCGGGGTAGCTGACGTTGCGGCGGCCGACGTAACGGCTGTCGACGTGGAAGCGCCGGCGGCCGACGATCTCTCCGTCGCGCAGCTCGAGCGATGTCCCCTCGCCGATCTCGTCGACGCGCAGCCGCCATCCGAGCGCCTTGCGTGCGAGGTCGAGCGGCTCGCGGGTCGACGCGAACAGCGCGAGCCCTCCGCCGTGTGCCACGTGCAGCGTGCGAGAGGCCCGCTTGGCCAGCTGGAGCCGACCGGAATCGCCATCGTGCAGCAGCGCCACGGCGGCCGATCCGCGTACCTGCTCGAGCGCCGCCGGCAGGTCGCCGAGGTGATCGGCGAGCATCATGATCGCCTCGGAGTCGACCGTGATGTCGGGCGTCGAACGAGGCATCCCGTAGGCCTCGAACAGCTCGTCGTCGTTGATCAGGTGTCCGTTGTGCACGCCGACGACCCGTCCGTAGCGGATCGGGTGGTTGTTGTCGTTGATTCCCGGGCGGCCCTTCGTGAAATCACGCACGTGCATCACCGTGCTGCGCACGCCGCCGGGGAGCGCCAGGCGCTCGATGAACGACGCCAGCGGCACGGATTCCTTGTGTACCTCGACGAGTCCGTCCGGGCCGTGGAACGCGTAGCCAGTGGCATCCTGGCCGCGCTCGGCCAGGCCCGCGAGCAGGAGTCTCGCGGTCGCGGTTGCGTCGATCTCGACGCCTGGCGCGACGCTCAGGCCGGCAATGCCGCACATCGGTAGGTGTGTTCCTCGGTCGAGCCGCGGGCGCCGAGATGGCGCCGGGCGTATCGGTGTCAGTTACCGAACTCTACCGGCGCGGTCTCTAGGGATCCCGGCCGAGGCGGTCGTCGAGGCTGAAGCGCCGCGCGCACGGCGTCGCGAGCAGCACGATCTGCCAGGCGATGAAGAGCACCAGCCCGAATCGCCACACGTGCGGCGCGCGCCCGACGAACAACGCGATCACGAGCGCCTGGGCGAGCCCGACCGTCGCGCCGACACGCGTATAGAACCCGAGGAGCAGGCTGATCCCGGCTACCGCCTCGATCACGAACACGATGTACCCGAAGACCGTGAAGTGGGGGATCACCTCGTCGCCTACGAGGTCGCGAAGTGGACCGATCACGGCGTAGCGCTCCGCCCACAGGAACGACTGCATGAGGCCGTTGCTCCCGTGCCGGCCGAAGCCCGGCGGCAGCTTCCAGATCAGGTCGGAGAGCCAGAGGATGCCCATCAGGACGCGCATCGCAGCGAGTGTCACCAGTACCCGCTCGCGCTCGTCCACGGGTGCGATCGTACTCGTCGGCGCTAGCCTTGCCCCGCCCGGGTGGTGAAATGGTGAGACACGGCCGGCTTAAACCCGGCTGCCGAAAGGCATGCGGGTTCGAATCCCGCCCCGGGCACGTCTTACGTGCCGAGCCGCCGTTCGAGCTCGGCACCCTTCGTCGTGAGTGCAGGCTCGATGCCGGCCACGACACGGGGAAGCTCCTCCGCGAACGCCGTGACCGACTGCTCGTCCCCCTCTGCCTCGACGCGCGTCTCGGTGCTGCCGTCGGGGTAGCGGAGATGGTCGACGACGGCCTCGACCGCGAGAGGCCCGGAGCGGTACACCCGCGCGGCGCGCGCGGTGTGGAGCGTCCCGACGGGTGCGAGCGGGGCGGAGCTGAGCGAGCGCGCCGCGACGAACGCGTCGGAGGCCTCCGGATCTCCCTCCACGGGACCCTCGACCTCCTCGCGGCGGCGGATCCCGTCGGCCTCGCCGACGAGCGAGCGCTTGAAGGTCGCGAGCTGCCGTCCGTTCTGGGTGCGCAGCCGGAGCCGTCCTCCTCCCGAGAGAAGCGCGAAGTCGGGGGTGTCGAGGTAGGTGTCGACGATCGTTCGCTGCTCGACGTCCTCGCCGCGGAAGGGGCCGATGGCGTCGGGCAGCTCGACGTCGTCGGGCGCGAGCCACTGCCGCTCGATCTCGAGCGCCATCAGGCCGCGACCTGCACCGCGGTGCCATGCAGGATGTCTCGCTCGGACACCACGAACTCCTCCAGCGCGAGCCGCTCGAGCACTGCCTCGAGCACGGTGAACCCGGCGCAGATGACGGGCGCTCGGTCAGGCGCGAGTCCCGGAACGCGCCGACGTGCCTCGAGGTCGAGTGGCGAGAGCATTGCGAGCTGGCTCGCGATCGTCTCGCGCGAGACCCGATGGCCATGGATCTGCTCGGCGTCGTAGCCGTCGCACCCGAGGTCGATCGCGGCGGCCGTGGTCGCCGTGCCGGCGACCGCCACACCCCGCCAGGATCGACCTTCCGCCGCGGACGCCAGACCCACGAAGATCGTCTCGAGATCGGCGCGGCAGCGGGCGAGCGCCTCCCGCGAGACCACGCCTCCTCCGAGATGTCGCTCGGTCATGCGGACGCAGCCCGCGGCGTAGCTGTGCGACCACACGACCGTGCCGTCCCGGGCGAGGACGACCTCGGTCGAGCCGCCTCCGACATCGATCACGGCAACGTCACCCGTGGCGGCCATGTCCGAGGCGATACCGGCGAATGTCGCGGCGGCCTCCTCCGATCCGGTCAGCACCCGGGGCGTGAAGCCGAGGCGCTCGACCCGGTCGAGCAGCTCGTCGCGGTTCCCGGCGTCGCGAACGGCGCTCGTCGCGACGGCGACGCGCCTGTCGGCGTGTCTCGCGCCGGCGTGCCCGGCGTAGCGATCGAGGCAGGCGAGCACGCGATCCATCGCGGCCGGGGCCAGCGAGCCGCTTGCGTCGACACCTTCGCCGAGACGGGTGATCTCGAGCCGCCGCTCGACCTCGTGCACGCTCTCGCCGTCCACGTCTGCGATCAGGAGGCGCGTCGAGTTGGTGCCAAGGTCTGCCACGGCGACCCGCGTCACTGCGGGAGCCGGATCAGCGCCCGCAGACGCTCGGTCTCGGCGCGTACGCGGGCGGCCTCGGCGGCGACCTCGTGTGCGCGCGCGACGAGTGCATTGCTCGTCGCGAAGACAGCTTCGAGCTGCGTCCTCCGGCGTGCGAGGCGCATCCCGGCCTGCGTCATCATGATCGTTCCGACGAGGGCCGCGAGTAGCGAGATGGCGAGAGCGACGAAGAGCACGCCGCGAGCATATCGGTGCCTTGCCTTCACAATCGCGCTCGGCTATCCTCTTCGCTACCGACGCGGGGTGGAGCAGTCCGGTAGCTCGTCGGGCTCATAACCCGAAGGTCGCAGGTTCGAATCCTGCCCCCGCTACTTAGAGAAGGGCGCACGCTAGGCGGCGCCCTTCTTTTTTGTGCCTGCCTACGTCCGGCTTCGGCTCGCCTCAGGCGGTCGGCGGCGGATCGCCCTCAGGCGCCGGGTGCGGCGTCGGCGGCTCGGGGACTTCGCGGATCGTGGAGAGGTTCGTCATGTGCGAACTCTTCCCGCGCGGCGAGTTGGCAAACGTGATGCGTCGCTTGAGGCGCACAACACGAGTCGCCCCTGAGGCCCTGGAAGCCTTCCCTGACCGCAACACCTGCGATCGCGAGGGCCGCGAGCGGATCGGCCCACCACCAGCCCGCGATCGCGTTCGCGCCGAGCCCGACGAGCAGCGCGACGCTCAGGTAGGCGCACAGCATCGTCTGCGCTCCCTCGCTGGCGGCGGCGGCCGACCCGAGCTGCCGTGCGAGCCGGGTCTTCGCGCGCGCGAGCAGCGGCATCGTCGGCGCCGTCACCGCGGCGAGTCCGATGCCGACCCAGCTCGCGGTCGGGCGGTCGCCGACGACCAGGGCGTGGAGCGCCTCCACCCCGATGTAGCCCGCGAGCAGGAAGAAGCTCGCCGCGATCAGCTGCTGGGCGCGACGCTCCGCGCTGGGCGAGCTCGCGCGTCCCGCGGCGAAGAGCCAGAGCACCACGCCGCCCGCGAGCGCCTCGATGAGCGAGTCCACTCCGAACCCGACCAGCGCGATCGAGGACGCTGCGAGGCCGGCCCCGAGCGCGATCGCGAACTCGACGACATGCCAGGCGATCCCCCCGTAGGCGAGCATTCGCGCCTGACGCGCGAGACGAGCGCGCGCCGTCGGGTCGACTCTTCCCGCAGGGACGATCTCGAGCAGCGCGCCGGCACTCACACCGCGACCTCGGAGACCGCGTCGAGCATCCGCCTTCCGAGCGCTGTCAGCTGGTAGAAGACCACCTTTCCGCTGCGCCGAGAACCTGCGAGCCCGGCGCCGCGCAGGACGCGGAGGTGGTGGGACACGAGCTTGTCCGAACGGCCGCTGATCCAGGCGAGGTCGCACACGCACAGCTCATCCGCGGCGGCGAGCGCGGCGGCCAGACGCAGGCGCGTCGGATCGGCGAGTGCCGCGGCGCGCTCCGCGCGAAGACGGGCAGCCGGCTCGTCGACCAGCGTCGCGCGTACGCGCTCGGCTACCTCGAGGTCCAGGCACAGCAGGTCGCAGCGATCGTCGCTCATACCAACATACTAATACCCATTGGATCGTATGTCGTGCAAGGCTTCCGGCCATGACACGAAGCGATCGTCGGTGGTCGCGCGGCCGCCGCCGTCCACTGATCCTCCATGCGGTCTTCAGCGTCGTCGAGCTGCTCACGCTGCGACAGCGCTCCGGCAAGCTCGGCGGCAACGTCGTGGTGCGGTGCCGCGAGGGCCACCTCTTCACGACGATCTGGATTCCGGGGGTGTCCTTCAAGGCGGCCCGGCTCGGCTGGTGGAGATTCCAGCGATGCCCGGTCGGGCGTCACTGGTCGCTGGTGACTCCCGTGCGGGAAGCCGAGCTGACGGAAGACGAGCGGCGCATCGCGCACGAGCAGCGCGACACGCGGCTCCCCTGATCAGGGCATCGCGCGGCCGGCCGACCCGTAGAGGTCGATGCGGTGCTCGACCACGTCCTGCACGGCGCGCACCACCGGTGGCATGAGCCGGACGATCGCGTACTCGTCTGGATGCTCGCGGAGCTGGCGTTCGAGCGTCGTGCGGTAGGCGTATCGCAGATCGGAGTTGAGGTTGACCTTGCTGACGCCGATGCGCGCGGCTGCCTCGAAGAAGTGGTCGGGGGTTCCGCTGCCACCGTGCAGGCTGATGTTGACGTCGATCGCGTCGCGTATCCGTTGGAGGAGCTCGAGGTCGAGCTGCTTCGGCACCGGATAGCGGCCGTGCAGGTTGCCGACGGCTGCCGCGAAGGTGTCGATCCCGGTCCCGCTGACGAACGCCTTCGCCCCCTCCGGCGTGGAGAACGTCTTGCGGATCTCCTCGTAGTCGAAGCTCTCCTCGTGGACGTTGGAGCTGCCTCCGAAGTAATGCGGCTCGCTCTCGACAAGGGCGCCGGTCGACGACGCCGCGTACTCGACGACCGCGCGCGTCGCCGCGATGATCTCCTGGTCGGTCGCGTCCTTCCTCGCCTGGCTCAGGTCGATGTGGATGAACTCGAACCCGGCGTCGATGCCGGCTCGCGCCGCCTCCACGCTGGGACTGTGGTCGAGGTTGATGTACATCTCGATGCCGAGCTCGGCGCGGTAGTTGTCGACCATGTCGCGCAGGTTGGCGAGACCGATCGCTGCCACCTCGCCGTGACTGACCTCGACCAGCACGGGCGAGCGCTTCACCTGCGCCGCGCGTGCGATCGCGACGAGCGTCTCCTGGTTGTCGACGTTGAATGCGCCGACGGCGAACCGCTCGTGGCGGCTTCGCTCCATCAGCGCTCGCGCGCGTCGGATGTTCTCGTTCATGCCCCGGTCTCGCTCAACCGGCCACCGTGAAGGTGTGCCCCAGCACCAGCGCGCGGCCGGCACACGGGTCGCTCACACGCGTGAACTTCAGCGTCTTCCCCGTTCGCTTCCAGTGGTAGTCGCCGAACTGCGAGCAGGCCCTCGGACCGGTCTCCCGACTGAGGGTGATCTCGGACCCGAGCGCGGCGTAGTGGCCATGCACGACGACGGCTCCGCCCTGGGCGATCGTGTACGTGCCGCCCTTCGCGAACGTGAACGCCCACGTGCCCTTGAGCGTGCTCGGCGTCGTGACCTTCGTCGTGTATCTGGCGATCGGCGGGCCGCTGGCAAGCGCGAGCGACGGCACCAGCAACGCGCCAGCCATCGCAGCAAGCATCGCGAGTCGTCGCATTCCTCACCTCTTCCAGTTGATGTTGGTCTTGTCGGGATGCTTCGGGTCGTACTCCGACCACACCGCGCCGACGATCGGCTTGCCGACCTTCAGGACGGAGCCGACCGGCGTGAGCGTCACCGTGCTCGCTGCGGCGGTGGCCGCGGCGAGAGCGGCGACGAGCGCGGAGGTCGTGGCGACGAGGCGGACGTGCATGGCGGCCGATCCCTCCCGAGCGAGCTTGTCAGACAACTTTAGCGATCTGGAGTGACGCCGCGGTGATCCGCCGCACGGTCCGCGCAATCTGCCAGACAACTCCACGCGGACGCGAGCCTGACAAAATCTTAATATCTCTGCCGAGAAATCGACTACGGTCAGAGCTATGGGCCGGATCTCGTTGATCGTCCTCCTGGCCGTCGCCTCCGGGTTCGCGCTGCAGCCCGCCACGGCGAGCGCGTCGACCGCGACGGCCGCGGAGTCGGCGGGGCACCTGCGGATCATCCTTCCGTCGCCTGCCCTGTCGACGGGACGCATCGTCTCGGTCGGCGACTGGAACGGGGACGGACTCCCCGATGTCGCGGTCTCGCACACGACCGGCGGCCCGAGCGGCCAGGGCGTCGTCTGGATCGTGTACGGGCAGGCCGCGACGACGACGATCGACCTGAGCGGCGGGACCCTGCCGGCGGGGGACGGCGTCACGATCCTCGGACCGGCGGCTGCCTCGTTCTTCGGTCAATCGCTTGCGTCCGGTGATATCAACGGGGACGGCCGACCCGACCTCGTGATCGGCGCGCCGGCGTACCTGGGCTCGCTGGCGTCGTCCGTCTGGGTCATCTTCGCGGGCGTCGGGACCGGCGTGAGCGCGCTCACGAGCGGCACGCTCGACCTGTCCGCCGGAGCGGGAACCCACGGCTACAAGGTCACGGGTCCGGCCGCAGACGGCGACCTCGACCAGTTCGGCATGTCGCTGGCGGTCGTCCACGACATGAACGACGACGGGCGCGCCGAGATCGCCGCGGGGGCTCCCGCGCTGACGGCAAGCGCGCGCTCGGCCGCAGGCGCCGTGTTCGTCGCGTTCGGCAAGAGCACCGCGACGACCGAGGCGGCCAACCTCCTGAGCACGAACGATCAGGGGCTTCGAGGTGTACGGCGCCGCGGCGAACGACGCGCTCGGGACCTCCGTCGATGCGGGTGACTTCAACGGCGACGGCCGCGGAGACGTGCTGATCGGCGCGCCGCACGCGAATGGCGGCACCGGCGCGGGATACCTCGTCTTCGGCAAGTCCGGCACCGCGAACCTCGATCTCGCGGGCGCAGCGTCGACGTTCGTTGCGATCAACGGGGCGACCAGCGGCGACCACGCCGGAAGCGCCGTCGCCGTCGTGCCGGACATGAACGGCGACGGTCGTTCCGAGGCGGTCGTCTGTGCTCCGTTCGCGGCGGTCAACGGACTCGCCGGCGCCGGCGCATGCTCGGTCGTGTTCGGGCGTGTCGCACCGGGCACGGTCAGCCTTGCGACGCTCGGCACGGGCGGCTTCACGATCACCGGCGCGCTTGGCGGAGGCATCTTCGGAACGAGCGTTGCGAGCGCCGGCGATGTGAACGGCGACGGACGCGGCGACATCGTGATCGGCGGATCCAACGAGACGGCAGGCCCCGACGGAGCAGCACCCCTGTCCGACGCGGGACTCACGGTGGTCGTGCTCGGGCAACCCGACCCGCTCCCACTGTCGATCGACAACCTCGGCGCACATGGCTACGCGATCGCCGGCACGGCCGTCAACCAGTTCTCGGGATTCCAGGTCGGCGCGATCGGCGACGTGGACGGCGATGGACGAACCGACCTGCTGATCGGCAGCGACGGAGTCGGCGGACGCTTCTTCGACGAGTACACGGCGCGGCCGCTGCCGGGCGCCGGTACCGTCATCCGGTCGGCCGCGACGACCTCGGGCATGCAGGTCGCGGTTCCGGTCACGGTGCTCGGCGGCGCACCGACCTCCGTCTCACTCCAGCTGACGCCCGCCGGCGGAGCCGCCACGACCGTCGCCGTCGGCAGCGTGAGTGCGAGTGGCACCATCGACGCGCCGCTGACGGGCCTCGCTCCGGGCACGATCTACAGCTTCCAGGCAGTGGTCACGAACGTGTTCGGCACGACCAGAGGTCCCGTCTCATCGGCCGGCACGCTTGCCCTGCCGACGGCCCCGACCGGGTCTCCGACCGGCAGTGACCACACGCCGCCGACGGCGACCGTGCTGAGGCCGTCGTGCCTGCGCCTCGCCAGGAAGGCGTGTGCCGCCCGTCGAGCGAGCCGTGCCGCCTGGAGGACGCTGCATGGCGACGCCAGCGATCCCGGCCCGGGAGCCAGCGGCGTGCGCGGGGTCGAGCTCCTGCTGGTGCACTCGCTCGGCCACGGAACGTGCGTCGCCTACCAGTCGGGCAAGCTGCGTCGCGAGGCGTGTGCGAAGGCGCGGACGCTCTGGACGCCTGGCGTGGTGAAGAGCACGGCATGGTCGCTGCACGTGTCCTCGAAGCTTCCGCTCGGCGCATGGACGCTGCAGGTGCGCGCGGTCGACCGCGCGGGCAACGCCGCGAGCGCGCCGACCTCGGCGTCGTTCCGCCTCACGCACTGATCACGGGTTGGCGCGGCCGAGCGAGTTGCCCGTCAGGGCGGCCCACGCGCCGAGGCCTAGGTAGAGCAGACCGGTCGCGCGCTGCTGGCGCCGGAACCGTTGCGGGCGCCGCATCAGCCACGCGCGCACGCGGCTCGACCCGACCGCGTACAGGGAATCGGAGACGAGCCCGATCGTCACGAAGATCGTCCCGAGGATCAGGATCTGGGTCACCGCGGGCCCCGCGCCGGCGTGCACGAACTGCGGGAACAACGCGAGGAAGAACAGCGCGACCTTGGGATTGCCGAGCTCGACGAGCGCACCCTGCCGGTAGGAGCTCCACGACGACCGCGTCCCGGATGGGCCCGGCTCGACGACGGAGTGGTCGCGACTGCGGAGCAGCGCAACGCCGAGCCAGCAGAGGTAGGCGGCGCCGGCAAGGTGGATGGCCTCGAAGACCGTCTGGGAGGACGCGAGGAGCGCAGACAGGCCTGCCGCGGTGGCAGCGACGTACGTGAGCGCGCCTGTCGCGCAGCCGCCCGCACCCGCGATCGCTGCGCGTGAACCGCTCTGGAGCCCGCGGCCGAGCACGAAGAGGTTGCTCGGGCCCGGGACGGCGACGAATCCCGCCGCGATCAGGGAGAACACGATCAGCGTCTGCAGCGACGGCATGGCGCGATCGTATCCTTGGCCTCACATGCGGGTAACCATCTTCACCGGTTCGCGGCTCGGACCGCGTCTGCATGCCGAGGCCGCTGCGGGGTTTGCGCGACAGCTCGCACGGGCGGGCATCGGTGTGGTGTTCGGCGGCGGGCGGGTCGGATTGATGGGCGTCGTCGCCGACGCGGCGCTCGCCGCCGGCGGAGAGGTCATCGGTGTGATCCCCCAGCACCTCGTCGACCGCGAGGTCGCCCACCTCGGCCTCACGCGGCTCGAGGTCGTCCCCGACATGCACCAGCGGAAGGCCCGGATGGCGGAGCTCGGCGACGCGTTCGTGGCACTCCCCGGGGCCGCCGGAACGCTCGAGGAGCTCTTCGAGGTCTGGACCTGGGGCCAGCTCGGCCTGCACGAGAAGCCGAGCGCGCTGCTCGACGTCGGCGGGTTCTACCGCCCCCTCATCGAGCAGCTCGGCGTCATGGCGGCGCAGGGGTATCTCGAGCAGGCGCAGCTCGACGCGCTCGGTGTCGTCGACGACGCCGACGAGTTCCTGCGCTTCGTGCGCGGCTACCGGCACCCTCCGCGCAAGCGGCTGCTGATGGACGAGCTCACATCGGTCGCGTGGCTCTGCGAGCGCGACGGGCGCCTGCTCGCCGTGCGAAGCCATGGTCGCGACCGGTTCTACCTCCCCGGCGGCAAGGTCGAGCCCGGCGAGACGCACGAGCAGGCGCTGACGCGCGAGGTACTCGAGGAGATCGGCGTCGCGCTCAGCGACATCCGTCCGGCGTTCACCGTGCAGGCTCCTGCCCACGGTCAGCCCGACGGGACGAGCGTCACGATGCACTGCTTCCACGCGGCGGCCGTCGGCGATCCGACGCCGGCCAGGGAGATCGCCGAGCTCAGCTGGCTCGCGCCGGGCGACCGTGATCTCGCGGCACCCGCGGTCCAGCTCGCGCTCGCGCGCATCGCGACCGACGGACCGTGACGTTCAGGCGGTCTCGCGCTCGTACTCGTCGAGATCGATGATAGTTGCGAATGTAGCGAAACCTGCTAGCGTGAGGAACGCCGGTCCAATCGATTCGATCGGCGCTGCCATCCCTGACCCCGGTTGGCGTTGCGCTCGACTGCATGTCGGCGCGCATCGTCGTCTTTCGACGGGAGGTCTGGGGAATGGGCTCGGATGCGTTCCAGACGGCATTCCGCGACGCACCGATCGGGATGACGATGGTCGACGACGCCGGCCGCATCACGCTCGCGAATGCCGCGTTCGCGCGCGTCGCCGGCTGCGAGCCGGACGACCTCGTCGGGCGTCCGATGCACGACATGATCGAGGCGGATCGTCGTGACGAGATCGCGGCGATGTGCGCCCGTCTGGATGGGGACGTCGCGCCGTACTCCGCAACGCTGCGGCTCCGTCGCGAGGACGAGTCGAGCGTCTGGGTGGCGCTGTCGGTATCGCCCGGGTCTGCGACGGCCCAGCACGCGCTCATCTACCAGGTACAGGACATCTCCGAGGGCCGTTCGATCGCGGGGCGTCTCGAGCACCTGATCGACCACGACTTCCTGACCGGCCTCTTCAACCGGCGGCGATTCGAGCAGGAGCTCGAGCTGCAGGTCGCCCGTCAGCGGCGCTTCGCGTCCACCGCAGCGATCGTCATGTTCGACCTCGACGGCTTCAAGGCCGTCAACGACCAGTTCGGCCACGCCGTCGGCGACGAGCTTCTGAGCGGCCTCGCGGCGGCACTGCGCATCCGCTGCCGCGAGACCGACGTCCTGGCCCGGCTGGGCGGAGACGAGTTCGCGATCCTGCTGCCGAACACCGACCTCGCACAGGCCGAGATCGTCGCGGCCGATGTCATCGCGCTCGTGCGCCGCCATCGCGTCGCGCTCGGGAGCAAGGTCGCCCAGGTCACCGCATCGGTCGGCGTCGCGCTGTTCGACGATCTCGACCACGTGCAGCTCGTGGCACTCGTCGATGCCGCGATGTACTCGGCGAAGGAGGCGGGTGGCGACCGCTTCGTGGTGTTCACCGCGAGCGACCAGGCGAGCGTGTCGAGGAGCGTCGGCGAGGCGCATCGGCTGCGCCGTGCGCTGCGGGATGACCGCTTCGTGCTGCACTGCCAGCCGGTCTGGAACCTCGGCCAGGGTCGCGTCGACCACCACGAGCTGCTGATCCGCATGCGCGGGGAGGCTCCCGGCGAGCTGATCGCTCCCACCGCGTTCCTGTACGCGGCAGAGCGCTTCGGCCTGATCGTCGCGATCGACATCTGGGTCGTCTCGCAGGCCGTCGCGATGATCGCCGAGCAGCAGCGACACGGCAACAGGATCGTGCTCGCGGTCAACCTGTCCGGACGCTCCATCGGCGATCCGGCCTCGCGGCCCACATCGATCGCGAGCTCGACGAGAGCGGCATCGATCCCTCCTGCCTCGTCTTCGAGCTCACCGAGACCGCTGCCGTGTCCAACCTCGAGTCTGCCCAGAAGTTCGGGAGGCGGATCCACCAGCGCGGCTGCGGCCTCGCGCTCGATGACTTCGGCTCGGGCTGTGCGTCGTTCCACTACCTGAAGAGCCTGCCCTTCGACTACATCAAGATCGACGGCGGGTTCATCCGCGACCTGCCGCATCAGCCGATCGATCGGCTCGTCGTCCGCGCGATCGTCACGATCGCGAAGGGAATGGGCAAGCAGACGATCGCCGAGTTCGTCACCGATCAGAGCACCTGCGACCTGCTCGCCGAGGAGGGCGTCGACCACGCGCAGGGATTCCACGTCGGCCGGCCCCAGCCCGCCGCAGCCGTCTTCGCGCTCGTAGGCGATCCGCCGCGCGCATGGCCTGTCGCGATAGCGTCAGGTCATGCGGGCGACGGCGGAGATGACGCGACGGGGCTGGATCCTGTTCGCGTCGATGTGCGTGATCTGGGGTCTTCCGTACCTCCTGATCCGCGTCGCAGTGCGCGATCTCAGCCCGGCCATGCTCGTGTTCTGCCGCACCGGCATCGCCGCCGCGCTGCTGCTCCCGCTGGCTGCCATACGCGGAGAGGTGCGTCCCGCGCTGGCGCGCTGGCGGGGCGTGCTCGCCTTCTCGGCGATCGAGATGGCGCTTCCGTGGCTCCTCCTCGCGCGTGCCGAGCAGCACCTGTCGAGCTCGCTCACGGGGCTCCTGATCGCGGCCGTGCCGCTCGTCGGCGCGGTGCTGATGCGATTCACGGGCGCGCGCGAGCGGCTCGGCTTCGCGAATGCGGCGGGGATCTTCCTGGGGCTCGTCGGAGTCGCCGCGCTCGTCGGGCTCGACCTCGGCGGGGCGAGCATCGGCGCGATCGGCGAGGTGGGGACCGTGGCCGTCTGCTACGCCGTCGGTCCGATCATCCTCTCGCGCTGGCTCTCCGACCTGCCCCCGTTCGGCGTCATCTCGCTCTCGCTGGCAGCTGCAGCGATCTGCTACGCGCCGTTCGCGGCGCTCAGCATCCCTGCCACCCGGCCGTCGTGGAACGTGATCGCGTCGGTGCTCACGCTCGCGGTGGTGTGCACCGCGCTCGCGTTCGTGCTGTTCTTCGCGCTGATCGAGCAGGTCGGACCGCTGCGCGCGACGGTGATCACGTACGTGAACCCGGCCGTGGCCGCGATCCTCGGTGTCGCAGTCCTCGGTGAGTCGTTCACGGCCGGGATGGCGATCGGATTCGCGCTCGTGCTGGCCGGGTCGGTGCTCGCGACCAGGCCCGCGGCGCGCTCGGACGCTCCGCCGGCACGAGAGACGGAGCTCGCCGCCGAGTCCGACCTGAGCTCAAGCGCCACCACGTGGGTGATTCCCCCGTCCGGCGATCCGGGCTTAGGGTGGTCGGCGTGAACCTCTTGAAGCCAGGCCTCGCGTGATCCCGGTCGCTGCCGTCACCAGCTACGCCTCGCAGCTCGCCGGCCGGCCGGTCACGATCGCATGCCACCGCGATCAGTCCTTCAAGGACGACACGCTCGGCTACACCCTGTTCGACGCGGACACCGGCTACGTGTACCCGGTCATCTACCTGCCGGCGTCGACGTGCAACCGCCTCAACCAGCTCGCGTCGCCCCACCGCTACCTCGTCGCCGACACCCGCAAGGGCCGCGCGGTCGCGTCGAGCGAGCGCTCGGCCGTCGACCTCCCAGATGGCTCGGCCGTCGACACGCTGATCCACGAGGCCACGCACATCCTCGAGCAGTCCACCGACGAGGCGCGCGTCGAGTGCGACTCGTATCGGAACCGCTGGAGCGCCGTGAAGCTGTTCAACCTGTCGGCGACCGAGGACAGCCAGATCATGCGGGGCATGAAGGTGGCGCACCTCCAGTCGCCGCCGGAGTACCTGAAGGACTGTTAGTCCGTCAGCGGCGAAGGAGCTGCTCCTGCAGGGCCCGTAGCTCGGGCGCCGGTGCGGCTCCGAGCTCGTCGCGCAGGCGTTCGCGCAACGCGTCGTAGACGCGCAGCGCCTCGGCCGCGTTCCCGCGGGCGACGAGGATCTCCATGAGCAGTGCGTGCGCGCGCTCGCGGAACGGCTCCG
Source organism: uncultured Actinomycetes bacterium (assembly GCA_963717155.1). Classification (GTDB taxonomy): domain Bacteria; phylum Actinomycetota; class Thermoleophilia; order Gaiellales; family JALYLC01. The sequence goes on along the minus strand of OY970326.1, from coordinate 2,268,157 downwards.
CCGCGACGAGCTCACGTGCGACGCGTTCGCCGGGTGCCAGCTCGGTGCCCCCGACACCCAGCGCGACGGCGGCGTAGCACTCGAGGGCCGAGCAGCGGATCTCCTCGAGCCGCCGGCGATGCTCGTCGGCCCACGGGACGTCCTCTCCGGGAAGAAAGCCGCGCCGGGCCGTGAAGAGCGCGATCAGCGACGGTCCCCAGCCGCGTGCCCAGTCGCCCTGCGCGACCGCCGACTCCGCCCGGTGGATCGCCTCCTGGGCCGCCTCGATATCGATCCACGCGTCGGCCGGCAGCGCGAGCCGGATCTCGCTGCCGCCCGTCAGCGCCGGCCCGCCGAGCACGGTGCGAAGCCGTGAGAGCAGGGCGCTCAACGATGCGTCGGCGCCGGCCGGGACCCGCCAGGGCCAGAGCGCTTCGATCAGCTCGTCGCGACGCGCCGGTCGCGCGCGGTTGACAGCGAGGTACGTGAAGAGCAGACGGGCCTGACCGCCGGGGAGGCTCGCAGTCAGCTCGCGACCCTCGAGCTCGACCGCGAGCCGGCCGCACAGCTGGATTCGGGTAGGGGGGTTGCCTGCCAACGTCGCTGCAAGGAGAATCGCAGAACGCTGCAATCCCGTGGCCGTAGCGTCGGGCCTCAAGGAGCTGTCATGGCGAAGGTCATCAGGTGTCAGTGCGGATTCCTCGGACGCGGCGAGACCGTCGAAGAGGCAGCATCGGAGATCGACGAGCACATGCGCTCGGATCATCCCGAGCTGGTCGGCAAGGTCACTCGCGAGGACCTGATCGCCATGGCCGAAGAGGCCTAGCGAGGAGAGCAGCGATGGCGTCGACAGAATGGGTTCCGGCGGGGCCGCTCGTCAGCGGCGAGTGGCTCGAGCGGAACCTGGAGAATCCGCGATTGCGCGTGCTCGACGTGCGCGGCCGGCATCCGAGCTCGTCCCTGCCGCACGCGAAGCGCGCCGAGTATCGGAAGGGCCATGTTCCCGGCGCCGTGTTCGTCGACTGGGAGCATGACTTCGTCGCCGTGGACGACCCGATCCCGGTACAGGTGGCGTCCAGCGGGGAGTTCGCGACCTGCGCCGGCGCGCTCGGTATCGCCGACGGCGATCTCGTCGTCACCTACGACGACTACTACGGGATCTTCGCTGCACGGGTCGCATGGGCGTTCCGTTTCTACGGCGGCGATGCGCGGGTGCTCGACGGAGGCTGGACGACCTGGCGGGAGGAGGGGCGCGCCGAGAGCGACCGGCCGGTCGAGCCCGAGCCCGCGCGGTTCATCGCACGGCCGCGTCCACGGCTGCGGCGGACGCTGGCCGAGGTCGAGGTCGCACGTCGTTCCGGTGCAGCGCTCGTCGACGCACGGCCCCGGCACCTGTTCCTCGGCGAGCAGGGCACGGCGAACACCGGCCACATCCCGGGGGCGCGCTGCCTCCCCTACCAGGAGCTCGTGGACGGGGCCACGGGCCTCTGGGCGTCGCCGGACACGGTCGCGAGGCTTGCGCGCGCTGCCGGCATCGACCCCGATCGACCCCCGAGCGAGCTGATCGCCACGTGCGGCAGCGGCGTGTCGGCGACCGTCGCCCTGCTGGCGCTCGAACGCATCGGCGTGCACTGCGACGGCGTGTACGACGGCTCGTTCAACGAGTGGAGCGCGGACCCGACGCTGCCGATCGCGTTCGGCAACGCGGCCTGAATGACCCACGACGAGGAGGAGAGGACGATGGCACCACTGCAGGCAAAGCGGTTCGAGGCGCCCGACGAGGTGCGTCAGTTCAAGGACGGCAAGGGCAAGATCGAGCTCGTCGAGCTCTCGGGCCACATGGTCGGCCATGGCACGTTCGAGCCCGGCTGGCGCTGGTCCGAGCACGTCAAGCCGCTGTCGGGCACAGACAGCTGCCAGGTCGAGCACATCGGCTACGTGGTCGAGGGCCGGATGCGGGTGGTCATGAACGACGGCGAGGAGCTCGAGGTCGGACCCGGCGACGTCTTCCACATGCCGCCCGGCCACGATGCGTGGATCGTCGGAGACGCTCCGTGCGTCCTGCTCGACTTCGGCGGTCTTCGAGGCTACGCCAAGGCGACCTGAGCTAGGACTCCTCGTCGAGGTTGAGCTGGAGGAGCACGAGGTCGACCCAGCGATCGAACTTGCGCGCGATCTCGGGGAACCGGCCCACCTCGACGAATCCGAGCTTGGTGTGGAGGGCGAGCGACCCCTCGTTCGTGGCGTCGGCCCCTGCGATCATGACGTGCATCCCGAGCGCTCGAGCGTCGCGGATCAGCGCTTCGACCAGCTGGCGACCGATGCCCTGGCGCCGGTGCGCCGCGGCCACGTGGACGGTGTGCTCGACCGTGGTCCGGTATCCCGGCCAGGCTCGGAAGTCGCCGAAGCTGCCGAACCCCAGCACCTCGCCGCCTTCGCGCGCGACCAGCACCGGAAACCCGCGTTCGCGACGCTCACGCCACCAGCGGCGGCGGTCCTCGACGTCCACCTGAGCGTCGTGGAACACCGCCGTCGACGTTGCGATCACGTCGTTGTAGATCGCCGTGATCGCGTCGAGATCGGTCTCGCGTGCCATGTCGATGTCCACCGCGGCCTCCTAGCTGTCGAATCCGAGTCCCGCGCGGTCGAGCGCGCGCAGCCAGAGACCCCGCCGACCCCCGGCCCGGTCTGCCGCCGCCATCCGGTTGAGCGTCAGGCGAATCCCGAGCGAGCGCAGGGGTTCGGGCGGGAACGGCACCGGCTTCTGCCTGACGAAGCGCAGCCGGGTCGCCTCGCTCTCGCGTCCGTCGACGAGATCGAGCGCGACGCGCGCCCCGAACCTCGTCGCGGCGACCCCGAGGCCCGTGTAGCCGGTCGCATATGCCACGCGTGCGCCGTGCGACGTGCCGAAGAAGACGCAGAAACGGCTGCAGGTGTCGATCGCTCCGCCCCAGCGGTGCGTGAACCGGAGCCCGGCGAGCTGTGGGAACGTCGTGAAGAAGTGCTGCGAGAGGCGCGCGAACGAGGCGTCGTGGTCGTCGAGCCCCGGCGCGACGGGCCCTCCGAAGCGATAGATCGCGTCCAGCCCACCCCAGAGGATGCGATCGTCCGCGGTGAGGCGGTAGTAGTGGAACTGGTTCGCCCACTCGCTGACACCCTGGCGTCCCTGCCAGCCGATCGCGGCGCGCTGCGTACGGTCGAGCGGCTCGCTCACCAGCGCGTAGTCGTACACGGGAGCGATGTAGCGGCGCATCGCCCGAAGCAGGGGAGGGAAGGCGCTGGTCGCGAGGATCACCCGCCGCGCCCGCACGCGTCCCTGTGGTGCGATCAGCTCGACAGCGGACGGCCCGTCGCGCAGGTCGCTGGCCGTCGTGTGCTCGAACAGCCGCACCCCGGCCTCGAGCGCGGCGCGCCGCAGGCCGAGGGCGAGCTTTCCCGGGTGGACGAGCGCCGAGCCCGTGCGCTGGAGCAGGCCGCCGTGGTAGGTCGGGGATGCGATCTCGGCGCGCGTCGCCTCTCGATCGAGCACCGAGACGTCGTGGCCGAAGCGCCGGTGGAGCGCAGCCGCCTCGTCGAGCTGCTCGACCGGCGCCGGGTGCAGCAGGACACTCAGATCGCCGGTTCGCTCGAGCTCGCAGTCGATGCCGAGACGCGTGAGATCCGCGACGAGGCCGTCGAGGTTGTCGTGCCCGAGCCGCTCGAGCTCGAGCAGCTCGTCCGCGAATCGCGCGAGCCCGTTCTCGAGTCCGTGCGTCAGCGATGCGTTCGCGAACCCGCCGTTGCGGCCGCTCGCGCCGAACCCGCACGTCTCACCCTCGAGGACCACCACGTCGCGGCCCGGATCGCCGGCCCTGGCGTGGACCGCCGCCCAGAGCCCGGTGAAGCCGCCGCCGACGATGCACAGGTCGCAGTCGGTGGTGCCGATCAGGGCCGGAGCCGGCTCCGGGGCAGCGAGCTCGGCGAGCCAGAACGGCCGCGGCTCGGCCGACGCGTAGGCGCCTCGGTCCGCGATGCTCGGCGGGCTGGTCGGCCACGCCATTACAGCGCCGCGACTCGTTGGACGATCTCACGGCACAGCGGCCCGACGGCGGCGAGGTCGTCGGTGTACTGGTTCGGCTTGAAGCAGATCGATGTGTATCCACGTTCGATCTGGCCGGGAATCGCCTCGAGCGCGCGGGGAAGGTCGGCGACGCTGTCATCGTCGGGGAAGCTGCCGCGGATGCCGCCGACCATCTCGAGCTCGTCCGGGCTCCGGCCGGCCTCGAGCATCGCCGCTCGCAGGCGCCCGAGCTCCTCGCTGCTCGGCGAGCCCAGCGGGTTGAAGCCATCGCCGTAGCGGACGAGTCGCCGGAGCAGGCGCTCGTGCACGGAGCTGCCGCCGAACCACATCACGGGGCCGGAAGGTCGGTATGCCTTCGGCTCGAACCAGACGTCCGAGAAGCGGTAGTGCGTCCCCTCGAACGAGGCCGGCGTATCGCGCCACAACACCTCCCACGCCGCGAGGTGCTCGTCCAGGAGAGCCCCTCGCGACCCGAACGGCACGTCGAGCGCCTCGTACTCGTCGCGGTGCCAGCTGACGGTGGGGAGCACCACCAGCCGCCCCTCGGACAGGAGATCGAGCGAGCCGAGCTCGCGAGCCAGCAGCAGCGGGTGGCGGAGCGGCGGGATCACGGCCCCGGCGACCAGCCGTAGGCGTGTCGTCGCCGCGGCGATGCCGCTGAGCAGCACCAGCGAGCTCGGCCAGGGCGTCGCGGGATCCTGGTTGCCCGGCAGCGCGTACTCGCGCGGGTTGGCCATCAGGCCTGCCTCGCCGGCGCTCGCGCCCAGCACGATGTGCTCGCTGACCATGACGGCGTCGATGCCGGCATCCTCGGCCTCGATCGCGACGCGCACCAGCGAGCGGAGATCGCGGGGGGAGGTGAGCGTCCAGTTCTCGCTGAGGACGAGCACGAGCTTCACGCGCGCCATGTCGCGTAGGTTGCCAGCATGGCTGCCCGAACAACGGCGCGACCCTTCGGCGATCTCGTCGATCGTGCGCTCGAGGCGAGCGTGGTCGGGAGCTTCTCGCGCATCGGCTTCGTCAGCCGGCAGGCGCTCGGCCTGATCGGGCCGCTGGACGAGCGGCTCGACGGGAGGGCCTGCTGGGTGACCGGCGGCTCGAGCGGTCTCGGCCTGACGACGGCGATCGGCCTCGCACGGCTCGGCGCGCGGCTGAGGCTCGTCGTCCGCGACGAGCAGCGGGGCATCGCCGCCGCGGCGCGGATCCGTGAGGAGACCGGGGCATCCGACGTGCGGGTCGAGGTCTGCGACATGTCGTCGCTCGCGTCGGTGCGCGGGCTCGCGTCGCGGATCCTCGAGCGCGATGACCCCGTGCACGTGCTCGTCCACAACGCCGGCGTCCTCGTCCACCAGCGCCAGGAGACAGCGGACGGCGTCGAGCTGACGTTCGCGACGAACGTCCTCGGCCCGTACCTGCTCACGACGCTGCTACTGGACCGGCTGCGCAGCTCGGCGCCTGCGCGGGTGCTGTTCGTCACGTCGGGCGGCATGTACACCCAGCGGCTCGCCGTCGACGACCTGCAGAGCAGGGAGGGGCCGTTCGACGGTCCGGCGGTCTACTCGCGCTCCAAGCGCGCCGAGATGGCGCTCTGCCTGGAGTGGGCCGACAGCCTGCGCGGCAGCGGTGTGGTCGTGCACGCGATGCATCCCGGCTGGGCCGACTCGCCGGGAATCCGCGCGGCGCTGCCCGGCTTCTCGCGGGCGCTCGGCCCGCTCCTGCGCACCCCCGAGGAAGGGTCGGACACGCTCGTCTGGCTCGCATCGGCCCCCGAGCCCGCGGCCACGAGCGGCCAGCTCTGGCTCGACCGGCGCCCGAGGGCCCTCCACCGCCTGGCGCGCACGCGCGAGAGCAAGGTCGAGCGCGACTACCTGCTCGCAACGTGTGCCGAACTTGCCGGTGTGGACGCGGCTCTTGCCTGGCATGCGTCTCGACAGCTAACCTGACGGCTGGGCAATCGAGGAGGACACGTGGCGGGGATCACGCTCGACGGAGTGACCAAGCGCTTCAGCTCGGAGGTGACCGCTGTCGACGACGTGTCGCTCGAGATCGGCGACGGCGAGTTCATGGTGCTCGTCGGACCGTCCGGTTGCGGCAAGTCGACGCTGCTTCGCATGATCGCCGGGCTCGAGGAGGTCACCGACGGGCGCATCGACATCGGTGGCTCCGAGGTCACCGATCTGCCGCCGAAGGATCGCGACATCGCGATGGTCTTCCAGAACTACGCGCTGTACCCGCACATGACCGTCGAGCAGAACCTCGGGTTCGGGCTCAAGCTCCGCAAGACGCCGAAGTCGGACATCCGTCGTCGCGTCGCCGACGTGGCGAGCATCCTCGGCCTCGAGGACCTGCTCAAGCGCAAGCCCGCCGCGCTGTCGGGTGGACAGCGGCAGCGGGTCGCGATGGGCCGCGCGATGGTGCGCGAGCCGCAGGCGTTCCTGATGGACGAGCCGCTCTCGAACCTCGACGCCAAGCTCCGCGTCCAGATGCGTGCTGAGCTCGCGCGCCTGCGCGACCGCCTCAAGACCACGACGGTCTACGTGACCCACGATCAGGTCGAGGCCATGACGCTCGGCGATCGCGTCGCCGTCATGCGCGACGGACTGCTGCAGCAGGTCGACACGCCGCAGATCCTGTACCGGAACCCCGCGAACCTGTTCGTGGCCGCGTTCATCGGCTCGCCGTCGATGAACCTCGTCGAGGCCGAGATCGCCGACGGTCGCGTGCGCTTCGGGGGCTTCGACCTGCCGGCGCCCACCGGTCGCGGGCTCGAGCGGTACGAGGGCGGCACGCTGATCCTCGGCATCCGCCCGTCCGACTTCGAGGATGCCTCGCTCGGACATGGCCCGCAGCTTCCGACGATCGACGTGACGATCGACGTGATCGAGGAGCTCGGCTCCGAGGTCCACCTGCTGTTCACCGTCGCCGCAGCTCCGATCGCCGCCGACGTGCGCCGCGCCGCCGCGGACGCCGAGAAGGGCGACGACGTGCTGCTCGTCCACGATGACGACCACGCCAACCGCACGCCGTTCACGGCTCGTGTCAGCGCGGCGACGACCGGCCGGCCGGGGAGCGCGGTGCGCCTGACCGTGAACCCGCAGGCGTTCCACTTCTTCGATCCGGCGACGGGCAGCTCGCTCGCCTACGACGCCGCGGTGGCCGTAGCCTAGGCAGCGACCACGGCGGGCTTCGGCCGAGCGCGCACCGTCAACCCGGCCGTCGCCGCACAGGCGAGCAGCACGATCGCGCTCGCGATCACGCCGTCCCAGCGGAACGCCTGCCAGGCGAGCCCGGGGATGTAGCCGCCGAGCGCGCCGGCGGTGTAGTACGCACTGAAGTAGAACGCGCTCGCGACTCCCTGATCCGAGCGCGTCGCGGTTGCGACGCCGATCTGCGCGGAGGTGGCGCCGGCGAACATGCCGATCGTGAGGAGCGCGAGGCCGACGCACATGGTCGGAAGCGAGGCCGGTAGCGTCAGCAGCGCCCCGCAGGATGCGAAGGCCACTGCGACGATCGCGACCCGCCGCCAGCCGAACCGCTCCGCGACGCGCCCCGCAACCGGACCGACGCCGCCGAGCAGCCAGAGCAGGAAGATCAGGCTGGAGGCCGTGTCGCCGAGCGAGAACGGCGGGCGCTGCAGGCGGTACTCGGCGTACGAGAAGATGCCGACGAAGCTGAAGAAGAGACCCGCGCCGAGGGCGGTGGCGGCGAGCAGCGTGCGGTTGCGAGACACAGCGGCGAGCGTGACGCGGAGCGCGGGGCGCTTCACCGCCGGCGCCTCCTCCGACGGGAGCGAGCGCTGCATGACGATCGTCGCGGCCAGCGGCAGGAGCGCGATCGCACCGAGCGCGCCTCGCCAGCCGACCGCTGCCGTCAGGAGCGACACTCCGACCCGTCCGATCAGGCCGCCGACGACCAGCGCCCCCACGTACCAACCCATCACCCGGGCCCCGTAGCGCCGCCCGAACGTCGCCATGACGTACGGCACTCCGACCGTGAGCAGTCCCGGCATGCAGAGCCCCTGCGCGATCCGGCACGCGAGCAGGAGCCCGAAGCTCGGCGCGAGCGGCGCGAGCGCCGCGGGAACGACGAGCAGCGCGCTCGCGGTGATCAGCGCGCGCCGGCGGCCGATGCGATCGGACAGGGGCCCCCACAGCCAGGCCCCGAGCGCGATCGCGAAGATCAGCACGGAGACCGTCAGACCGGCTCTCGCGGGACCCACGCCGAAGCTCGACCCGAGCTCGGGCAGGATCGCCTGGGTCGAGTACATCGTCGCGAACATCCCGGTCGCCCCGAGCAGGAACCCGGTGAGCGCGATGCGGTCGGATCGGTCCGTCACAGACACACGGTAGGGGCGATCAGTGATATCTTCCAATACCAATAATGCCTGTCTGTGAGTCGATCGAGGTCTCATAGAGCTCCGCCACCTGCGGGCGTTTCTCACCGTGGCCGAGGAGCTCCACTTCGGTCGTGCCGCCGCGCGGCTGCGGATCTCGCAGCCGCCGCTCTCCCAGCAGATACGGCGCCTCGAGCGGGAGCTCGGCGCCGAGCTCTTCGAGCGCGATCGGCGGCACGTCGAGCTCACCGCTGCGGGCCGTGCGCTCGTGCCGGAGGCTCGCCGCACGCTGGCGGCGGCCGAGCGCGCCGCCGCCGCTGTCGCCGCCGTCTCGGCCGGCGCCTCGGGACGGCTCGCGCTCGGCTTCGTCGGGTCGACCGCGCACGGCGTGCTGCCGGTGCTCGTCCGTGCGCTCCGCGAGCGCGCCCCGGCACTCGAGATCGCACTGCGGGAGGCCAACACGGCGCTGCAGGTCGACCTCCTGCGGCGCGGGCTGCTCGATGCGGGCCTCGTGCGTCCCCCGATCCAGGCCGCCGGGATCGAGATCGAGGTGGTGGGCGTCGAGCCCCTGCGGGCCGTGCTGCCGGACGACCACCAGCTTGCGGGTCGCCGATCGCTGCCGCTCGATGCGCTCGCCGGCGAGCCGTTCGTGCTGTTCCCGCGATCGATCGGGCCGGGCCTTTACGACCAGGTCGTCGGGCTCTGCCGCGCTGCCGGCTTCAGTCCGAACGTCGTCTACGAGAGCGCTGCGACGGCGACGATGGTCGCCATGGTCGAGGCGGGCGTCGGGGTCTCGGTGCTGCCGGCATCGCACGCCGGCACCGGAAGCGCGCGCTTCGTGCCGCTCAGTGGCGGCGACTTCCAGACCGAGCTGGCGCTCGCGTGGGCCAGCGGCAGCGACTCGCCGGTCGTCGCCGCCGTGCGCGCGGCGGCGCGGCGTTCGCTCGGCGGTGCCGTGTAGCTAACGCACCCCGAGGTCGGCCTCGGCCTCGATCTCGATGACGCAGCCCTCGACTGCCAGCGCCGAGGTTCCCACCATCGTCGACACCGGCGGGTTCTCGCCGAACGCCTCGCGGTGCGCGTCTGCGAGCGCCTCCCAGTCGCCCTGGGGATCGATCGCGAACATCCGAGTCCGCACGACATCGGACGCCCGGCCCCCGAGCTCCTCGATCGCTCCGACGATGCGGGTCAGCGCCGCTGCCGCCTGCCCGTACGCGTCGCCCGCAGGCGCGCCGTCGGCGGTCAGGCCGAGCGTGCCCGCGACGAGGATGCGGTCGCCCACCCTGACGGCGCGGCAATACCCGACGCGCGGCTCGAAGGTCGTACCCGTGAAGTAGCGCTCGATCGGCATGGCCGGATTGTGCCGGGTCAAGGAAACAGCCGCTTCCGTCGATTCTAGACTCGTGGCCGCGACGGATCTGCACGCGCAACAGGCCCTACGCGCGAGTGCGGAGGGCCTCGACGCCGACCCCTGGTTGCGGGCGTACCTCGATGCGCAACGCGCGCAGTGGCGCATCGACGCGGCCGGAATCGTCGCGCTCGGGCTCGATGGTCGCGCCCGCGTGCGTGCCTGGAGCGGCCGCGGCGCGACACGCGCGGCACAGGCGCTGCACGAGCCCTGGCCGACGGCGGAGCCGCTGCCGGCCGAGACGCTCTCGGAGCTCGGCCTGGGGAGCGCAGCGGTCACGGTGTGCGGACCCCGGGCACTGCTCGTCGCCGCGCGTCGCGCAAGCAGGGCTCCCGCGCCGCTCGCACCCGAGCCGCTGATCGAGGCGCTGCTCGCGCTCGAGCAAGGCCGGGCTGCCACCTCGGCGCTCGGCGCGGCGGCGGCCCTGTGCGCGACGCGCACCCCCGGAGAGGTATGGCGCGCGGCGTCCCACACGCTCGGTCAGCGGTTCGGGCGAGGCACGCCGACCTCGGTCGCGGTGCCCGGCTCGCGCCGCCGGCTCGATGCCCATGCCCTGGGCGTCGCGGACGAGGCAGCGCTCGCCGCGATCGCCGATCTCGTCGCGATCGCGCTCGGCCGCGGCGACGTGGTACCAGCGGCCTGACGAATCGAGACCGTCTACGGTGGCGGTCCGGTAGAGATTCTCAGCCCGCCCAGGAGGACCCGATTGTCGCGCGCCGTCTGCTTCACCGATCCGTCCGGCGCGCTGCGCATCGGAGCCCTCGAGGGCGATTCCGTGCGCGATGCGGGACCGGCGACCGCGGCGGGCTTCGTGCCCACGCCCGAGGCCTGGCGGTCGCTGCGGTCGGCCTCCGGCCAGCAGCACGCGCTGGCCGACGTCGAGCTGAAGGTCCCGGTCGTGCCCGGGAAGCTCGTGTGCATCGGTCTCAACTACCGGGATCACGCGGCGGAGACGGGCGCCGAGATCCCGAGCATGCCGATCGTCTTCGCGAAGTTCACGTCGGCGCTGATCGGCCCCGGCGAGGCGATCGTGCTGCCCTACGACGAGCCGCGTCCCGACTACGAGGCCGAGCTTGCGCTCGTGATCGGCACGCGCGTTCGCCGGGCGACGGGCCCGGCGGCACTCGCGGCGGTCGGAGGGATCACCGCCTTCAACGACGTTTCCGGGCGAGAGGCGCAGTTCGGCCCTGGACGCCAGTTCACACGCGGTAAGAGCTACGACACGTTCGCGCCGCTCGGCCCGTGCATCGCGGAGGTCGGGGACCTCGACCTCGGCGCACTCGCGATCAGCTGCACGCTCTCGGGCGAGGTGATGCAGGACTCGTCCACCTCCAACCTGATCTTCGGGGTGCAGGAGCTCGTCGAGTTCTGCTCGGCGGCCTTCACCCTCGAGCCCGGCGACGTCATCGCGACCGGCACGCCGCCCGGCGTCGGCGATGCCCGCAAGCCGCCGCGCTACCTGCGGGACGGCGATGTGGTCGAGGTCGAGCTCGAGGGCGTCGGCATCCTGCGGAACCCGTGTGTCGCGGAGGAGCGCCCCTCGTGACGCTGACGCTGACGGCGTCCGTCCCGCTCGGCGACCACATCCTCACGGCCGACGCGCTCGACCTGGTCGAGGGCCTCGAGCGCGAGTTCGGTCCGCGCAGGCGCGCGCTTCTGGCAGCGCGGGCCGAGCGCCAGGCTGCGTTCGACGCGGGTGAGCGGCCGTCGTTCCGCGCGCCGCCGGAGGCCGATTTCCGCGTGGCGCCGACCCCGGCCGACCTCGAGCGCCGCTGGGTGGAGATCACGGGCCCGGCCGAGCCGCGCATGATGATCAACGCGCTCAACTCGGGCGCGGACGTGTTCATGGCCGACCTCGAGGACTCCCTCTCGCCGACGTTCGCGAACGTCGTCGGCGGCCAGGCCGCGCTCCGCGATGCGGTTCGCGGCACGCTTACCCACACGACGCCCGAGGGTCGCGAGTACCGGCTGAACGACGAGATCGCGCGGCTGTTCGTCAGACCGCGAGGCTGGCACCTGGTCGAGGGGCACGCGCGCGCCGATGGCAAGCCCGTCTCGGCGAGCCTGTTCGACTTCGGGCTTTACTCGGTCTGCAGCGCACGCGAGCAGGTCGACCGCGGCGTCACGCCGTCCCTGTACCTGCCCAAGCTCGAGAGCGCGGACGAGGCAGCCCTGTGGAACGACGTGTTCTGCTTCGCGCAAGACGCGCTCGCGATTCCGCGGGGCACGTTCCGCGCGACCGTCCTGATCGAGACGATCACCGCGGCCTTCGAGATGGACGCGATCCTCTACGAGCTGCGCGATCACGCCGCCGGGCTGAATGCCGGCCGCTGGGACTACATCTTCAGCATCATCAAGAAGTTCCGGGAGGACCCGGCGTTCGTGCTCCCCGACCGCGCACAGGTCACGATGACCGTCCCGTTCATGCGGGCGTACACCGAGCTTCTGGTACAGACCTGCCACCGCCGCGGCGCACATGCGATCGGAGGCATGTCGGCGCTGATCCCGTCGCGACGCGACCCGGAGGTCAACGAGGTCGCGCTCGCGCGCGTCGCCGAGGACAAGCGCCGCGAGGCCGGTGACGGGTTCGACGGGACCTGGGTCGCCCATCCCGACCTCGTGCCGGTGGCGCGCGCCGAGTTCACCGCGGTGCTGGGAGACCGTCCGCACCAGAAGGACAGGCTCCGCGACGACGTCGCCGTGTCCGCATCCGACCTGCTCGACGTCGCGATTCCGGGGTCGTCCGTGACGCGTACCGGCGTGCGAGCGAACGTCGACGTCGGCATTCGCTACCTGCACTCGTGGCTGACGGGGACCGGCGCCGCGGCGATCCACAACCTGATGGAGGATGTCGCGACCGCCGAGATCTCACGCGCGCAGCTCTGGCAGTGGCGGCGCCATCGCGTCGCGCTTGCAGACGGCGGCGTCTTCGACGACGCGCTCTACAACGAGCTGCGCGGCGAGCTGCTGTACACGCTGGGCGAGGAGGTCTGGGGCGCGGCCGAGCTGCTCGACGAGCTCGTCCTCTCGGACACGTTCGAGGAGTTCCTGACGCTGCGTGCGTACACGCGGCTCGGCTAGCCATTCAAAGGAGACATCGTGCCGCTGATCGAGGTAAAGCTCTACGAGCACCGCGTGACCGACGAGTCCGTCCCGAAGATGATCGAGGCGCTGACCGACGCGCTGCACGAGTCGAGCGGCGCGGCCAAGGAGCACATCCACGTCGTCATCGAGGGCGTCTCGCCGAAGCACTGGGGCATCGCGGGCAAGCCCCAGGGATAGACGCTACTGCGGGGCGACCGGGGCCGCTACGAGCACGAGCTCGACGGCCGCTGCTCCGCGCTCGACACAGCTCATCTCGCGGGCGTGGAGCAGCGTCGTCCGCACGATCAGCTTCGCCCGCGCGAAGTTGTCGAGCTCGGTCGGCACCGGGCCTACCCGCTGGCGCAGGGCGTAGCCCGCCGCGTTGCGGCCCATCGCGCGGTACGAGTCGAGCGAGTAGAGCGGCGACATGCCGAACAGCTCGAGCGCATCGAGGGGCTGCAGGTCGGCGCGGTGGATCACCGCGGTGCCCTTCGACTGCAGGCCCAGCGCGAAGCGCGACCCGGCGAGCCGGGCGCCGTCGTGGCCGATGAAGGCGACGTCGGCGACGCGGCGCACCCGTACGAGCCGCGGCGTGGCGCCGATCTCGCAGATCCCCTCGCACACCGCCGCAAGCACCTCGCCGTGGTCGAGCCCGTTGATCGTCTCGCGAAGCTGGTCGGCGAATGCCGGTCCGACGGCGACGACGACGTCGCGCTCGTCGTTGCCGACTGCCGCCTCGCCGAGCGTCTCGACGATCGGCGCAGCGTCTGCCTGCGGCGCGCCCAGCCGCCGCGGATCGACGCGGTGCGGTAGCGCCTGCAACAGCTCCCAGCGCGCACCCTCGAGCCGGTAGCCGCTCCCGGGACCGAGGTAGACGTTCGGGCTGTTGACTGCCGAGCGAACCGTTCCGTCCGGGGCGATCACCGACGAGGTCTGGAGGTAGTCGGCCGAGACGCGCTGTCGCTGCATGCCGACGACGGCTCGCGCGATGTCGGAGAACCCGTGGCGATCGAGGGCGACCGCAATGTCGAGTCCCGAGACACCGCGCTCGAGCACTCCGTCGGCCGCCTCGACGTCGAGCGCTCGGTCGCGGTCCGGCATGTCGCTGCTGTCGTAGCCGCTGGTCGCCGCCTCGACCTCGGCATCCGAGATCGGCGGGAGCCCGAGGTCGTCGAACACCGCGCGCACCGCCAGGGCGGCGCGACGCCGCGTCGCCAGCACGGCCTCCTCGGAGACGGGCTCGATGCCGGCGTCGACCTGCCAGTCGCGCTGGATCGTGAGCCACTCGTCGATGTCGTCGGCGTCGTAGTTGCCTCCGCCGAACGTGTTGTCGTGGCGAGGCATCACGGAGTAACCCGACGTCACGAAGTCGGTGCCCGGGAGGAACTGCCCCATCAGCTTGGCGGTCTTGCGGATGGCCGAGTGCGACGCGATCGCATCGTTCCCCGACGCGACCTCGAGATCGAGCCACGCGGCGATCACGTTCTCGGCGAGGATCGCCCGGGTTCCGCCCGGGACCGACAGGACGAGCGCGACGCACGAGATCGAGCCGTTCTGCACTCCCTGCGAGCCGGCGGCCCGCACGACCGAGACGCAGCGCGACTCGAGGTAGAGCATCGACTTCCCCTCGGCCGCGCCCATCAGCGCCTCCGAGCCCGTGCCCGACGTGAACCGCACCTTCACGCCCCGCGATGCGTAGGCCGCCCCGAGGAACGCCTTCGACCACGGCGTGTCGTCGCCGTCGGCGAACACCGGCTCGGTGCCGTACACCGACAGGGTCTCGGCGTACGTCACGAGGCCCCGGATCGCGAGCTCGAGGTTGCGGCGCTCCTCGACGGCACACTGCGTCATGACGCCGGGCCGGCCGGTCTGCGAGCCGACGAGCAGCGCGATCGCGTTCAGCGGCGCATAGCGGGCGACGCCGACGGTGGTCTCGATCTCGGCGAACCCCCGCGCGGCCGCCTCCGCTGCGTCGGCGGCGAGCAGCGCGGGGCTCTCCTTGAGGTTCGTCACGTGTGCCTGGTTCCCCGGGAAGCTGCGGGCGCGCAGCTTCTTGAGCGCGAACATCAGCTCGACGGGGTCGAGCGAGCCGACGACCCGCGCGAGCTTCGCCGGCGTCAGGCCGCGGGCGAGCCGCACGAGCTCATCGCGGGGGACGTCGATGTCGACGAGCTTGCGGGCGAGCACATCGTCTGGCAATGCCATCGCCTCGGCCGCCACCTCGAGGTCGAGCCCGTGTGCGACCAGGAAGCGGTCGATCACGTCGAAGTCGCTCGCGTCGCATCCGTCCATCCGCGTGACGACGCCATCGGCCACCACGAGCTCGGGCTCGGGATCGCGCGGCCCGTTGGCCGCGACGAGGCCGAGCTCGGGAAACGGCTCGATGATCAGCTCGCGCCGGAGCTCGCGCTCGGCGCGCGACGCGAAGCGCTCAGACGGCAAGGAGGCCTCGCTCGACGTAGGCCGCGGCCGCCTCGCGCACGAACGCGGCGGTGGCCCCGGCTCCCCAGCCCTCGAGTCTGATCGCCCACGCCTCGAGCTCCTGGGCCGTGGAGCGGTGGGGACGGAGCGCCGTGTAGATCGCGAGCAGCTCGTCGTCGGGCACCCGCGCGAGCTCCGCGGCTCGCATGAGGTTCTCGGCCAGCGGTGCGCGTCCGCTCGCACGCGCGATCTCGGCCTGGCGCCTCAGCGTCTCGGGCGTCGCGCGGATCTCGCTTCCTGTGATCGAGCCTGCCCGTGCCGCCTCGAGCGTGATGTCGTCGAGCCGGTGGCCTCCCGGCGTCTCGACCAGGTCGGGTCGCCGCGTACCGAGGGGATAGTCGCTGCGAGGATCCAACATACGATGCTGAGGCGCGGGCACGTCCCTGCGGTTAGAGTCTAACGTCAGTGCGATCGATCATCGATCCTCGTCAGAAGCGCGATGCGTCATATCCGTCTACGCGGGCCTGCCGGCGTCGAGGCCGGAACCGTTGACGGCTCGGCGGTGCAGACGGAGCACGGTGTGCAGTTCGAGGCGCTCGACGAGCTGACGCTCGCGCTGCCCGACCCCTACGAGCTCCTCAGGCCGGTCGACCCGCCCGAGGTCTGGTGCTCGGGGGTCACCTACGAGCGCAGCCGCGACGCGCGCATCGAGGAGAGCGGGAGCGACGTCTACGCCCGGGTGTACGACGCCGACCGTCCGGAGCTGTTCCTGAAGGACGCGGCCTGCCGGCGCACCGTCGGTCCCGGCGATCCGATCGGAATCCGCTCCGACGCGACGTGGAACGTTCCCGAGCCCGAGATCGGCCTGGTCATCGGCGCGGGCGGCTCGATCACCGGCTACACGATCGGCAACGACGTGTCGTCGCGCGACATCGAGGGCGCCAACCCGCTGTACCTGCCCCAGGCGAAGGTGTTCGCGAACGCCTGCTCGATAGGCCCGGCGGTGTACGTGCCCGACGACTGGGACGCCCCGCTCGCGATCCACATGCGGATCGTCGATGCGGCGGGTGACGAGGTCTTCGCGGGCGAGACCTCGACGGCGCGCATGCGGCGCCGCTTCGAGGAGCTGGTGCGCTGGCTCATCCTCGACAACCCGGTGCCGGAGGGCAGCGTGCTGCTGACGGGCACCGGCCTCGTGCCTCCGGACTCGTACACCCTTCAGGCGGGGCATACCGTCTCGATCACGGTGCCCGAGATCGGCACGCTGGTGAACCGGGTCGTCTCGGCGGCGGACATCCTATGAGCGGCGTCGCCCGAACGGTGTTGCGCGAGCAGGTGAAGGAGCTCCTCGCCGGGCGCATCATCCGCGGCGAGATCGCGCCGGGCGAGCCCCTGGTGGAGACGCGGATCGCACAGGAGCTCGGGACGAGCCAGGCCCCGGTGCGCGAGGCACTGCGGGATCTCGCGCTGCTCGGCCTGGTCGAGACCGAGCCGTTCCGCAGCGCTCGCGTCCGCCAGATCAGCGAGAAGGAGGTGCTCGACATCTACCCGGTGCTCGCCGCGCTCGACGAGCTCGCGACGCGGATGGCCTGCGTCAGGCTCGCGGGCGACGTCAGCGGCCTCGAGCCCGAGGTCGAGGCGATGCGCAGCGCCGCCGCCGAGGACGATCGCCCGAAGCTGATCACGCACAACCTCGCCTTCCACCGCTACATCCTCGACGCGTCCGAGAACACGTCGCTCGCGAAGTGCTGGGCGAGCCTCGGGGTCGAGGCGCTGCTCACGCTGACGATCTACCGCGACCTGATGAGTCCCGCGGACGTGGCGGAGTCGCACGTCCCGATCGTCGACCTGCTGCGGGCGCGCCGTTCCGCCGCCGCCGGGCGCGAGGCGCGCAAGCACGTCCTGATCCACGCCAAGCTCGCGCGCGCCGCAAGGCCGGGTCGCTGAGCACGTCGGTCGAGCCTGCGAGCGCGTCCGCCGTCGGACGGCTCGGCACGGCGCACCAGTACTCGCGAGCCCTCGCCGCACTGTTCCTCGCGGCGCTCGCGCTGCGGCCGCAGATCATCGCGGTGGGGCCGCTGATCCCGAGCATCCAGCACGGGCTCGGCACGACGCATGCGATCGCGGGGCTGCTCGGGACGATCCCGGTGCTCTGCATGGGGATCTTCGCCCCGCTCGCGGCGTACCTCGCGGCGCGGGTCGGGACGCGCCGGGCGATGACCCTCGCGCTCGCCCTGATCGGGTTCGTCGGCATCGCGCGGGCGCTTTCGCCGACCGCCTGGACGGTCGTGCTGCTGACGATCCCGGTCGGCGTCGGCATGGGGATCGGCAACGCGATCGCGCCGATCGCCGTGCGAGAGCGGATGCCACTGCGACCCGCGCTCGGAACGGGCGCGTACACCACCGGCATCCAGGTCGGCTCGACCGTAGCGGCGCTGCTTGCAGTGCCGCTCGCCGGGATCCTCGCCGGCTGGAGAGGAGCGCTGACGGCGTTCTCGGTGGTGGCCTGCGTCCTCGCAGTCACGTGGTTCGTGCTCACGCGCGACGATCCGCCGCACGCTCGCATCTCGGGACGCCTGCGACTGCCGTTCCGCTCGCTCACCGCCTGGTTGCTCGTGTTCACGTTCGGGCTGATGGGCTCCGTGTACTACGGGCTGACGGCATGGCTGGCGGACGCCTATGTGGAGCGAGGCTGGAGCCACGCCTCGACCGGAGTGCTGCTGGCGATGCTGAACATCGTCGCGATCCCGAGCTCGTTCATGGCGCCATGGCTCTCGGAGCGCTACGGCGGCCGCGTCCGCTGGCTCTCGATCCTGAGCCTCTTCCTGCTCGTCGGCTCCGTGGGACTCGTCGAGGTTCCCGCCGGCGCGTACGGCTGGGCGCTGCTCGCCGGCGGAGCGCAGGGTGGCATGTTCGCCCTCACGATGACGCTTCCGCTCGACCTCGAGCCCGATCGCGCGCGCCTCGGCTCGCTCGTTGCGATGATGCTCGGGTTCGGTTACACGATCGCTGCGCTGGCGCCGTTCGCGCTCGGTGCCGTGCGCGACAGCACCGGATCGTTCACCGCGGTGCTGCGCTGCGTCGTCTTTCTGAACGTCGTGCTCGTGTTCGTGATCCTCGCCGTGGGACGCGTGACGCGGCGCTAAAAGACGCTATTTCTCGACGTGGAGCGAGCCCGCGAGCTCGCCGACGACGAGGTCGCGCTCGCGATCCGGCACGTGGTCGAGCGGAACCGGGGAGAGGGCCTCCATGAACGTGACGCCCTCGGCCGAGTACAGCTCGTGCTCGATCCCGCGGTTGACGACGGCGACGTCGCCCGCGGCGAGGTGCCTCGTCTCGTCCCCGATCGTCATGTCGAGCGATCCGTCGAGGATCAGCATCACCTGCTCGGTGTCGTCGTGGCGGTGACGCCTGACCGTCGTTCCGGGCTCGTAGCGAGCCCGGCACAACAGCACCTGATCGCCCCCGACGGCGTGGATCCCGACGCCGTCGAAGATGGGCCAGGGCTCGACGCCGTTCCACGTGCCGAAGGAGCTCATCGCACACCTGCGAACGAGAGAGTGCCATCGCCGACCGTGTCGACCGACAGGTCGGAGTCGAACACGACGGTCTTGCCGTGCCGTATGGGCTGGTCGGTGCCGGCCGCCTTCGCCTCGAGGGCGCGCAGCACGCGCTCCGGGGTGATCGGGAGCTCGGTGACCCAGACGCCGATGGCGTCGAAGACGGCGGTCGCGATCGCCGGAGGCTGCGCGTTGTTCGCCATCTCGCCGATGCCCTTGGCCCCGTACGGTCCGTCGGAGGAGGGGTTCTCGATGATCAGCGTGTCGAGCTGCGGGAGGTCGGACATGCTCGGCGCGAGGTACGAGCCGAACTGGCCGCCGCGGTGCTCGACGCTCGGGTAGTAGGGGTAGCAGTTCTCGAGGACTCCGAGCCCGAGGCCCTGGATCGCGCCGCCCTCGATCTGGCCCTCGACGTGCGTCGGGTTGATCGCCAGCCCGACGTCGTAGCACTGCCAGAGCCGCGCGACCGTGACGACGCCGGTCTCGTCGTCCACCTCGACCTCGGCGGCGCACGCCGCGTACGAGATCGCCGAGTGCGGAGGGATGTCGACCCGGCCGCTCTCGGGATCCACGATCGTGGCGAACGGCTTGAGCTGCGCACCCGTGCCAGTGATCAGCTCGCCGTACGTCCAGGTCGCCGCCGCTGCCACGTTCGGCACCGAGATCGAGCGCTGAGGAGCCCCCTTGGCCACGACCTCGCCGTCGATGATCTCGAGGTCCGAGGGGTCGATCTCGAGCTCCTTGCCGGCGATCTCGAGGATCTTCTCGCGCGTCTTCTCGGCAGCCTTCTCGACGGCCCGGCCCGCGACGAAGGTCGCGCGCGATGCGAACGTGCCGGTGCACACGGGCGACGAGTCGGTGTTGGAGTTGTCGTACGTGATCCAGTCGAACGGCACGCCGATCGTCTCGGCGACGATCTGCGCCTGGATCGTCTTCGAGCCGTTCCCGATGTCGGAGGTACCGGCGAACACGTCGATGCGCCCGTCGGGCTTGACCTTGATCCACGCCTGCGACGGGTCGCCGTTCTGGTTCATTCCCGTGGGGTACTCGATTGCCGCGAATCCGCGGCCGGTATGGACTGCCATCAGTGCTCCGGGTTCCCTGTCTGGGCGACGAGGTGCTCGGGGAGCAGATCGCCGCTGCGTTGTTCGGGCGTCATCGTCCTGAACGACCCCGGAAGCTCGTGCCCCACCGCGTCGGCGATCGCGAGGATCGTGGGAACGGTGGAGGGGTCGGCGTACGCGATCCCGTTCGGCGACGTGTCGCCGACGCGGTTCGCGTTCTTGAGTCGAAGCTCGTAGGGATCCATGTCGAGCAACATCGCGATCCGGCTCAGGTGCGTCTCGGTCGCGAACGAGATCGAGGTCACGCCGAAGCCGCGCATGGCGGTGGTCGGGACGCGGTTCGTGAAGACCACGTACCCGTCGAACTCGAGGTTCGGGATCGAGTAGGCGCCCGTGTGGTGGAAGCTGTGCTTCGTCAGCCCGTACGGCGAGAACCTCGCGTACGCGCCGCTGTCGTGCAGCGTCAGCATCCGGCGGCCGAGGATCCAGCCGTCGCTCGTGACCGCGTCCTGGATCTCCATGTGCCACGGGGCGCGGGTCGACGAGCAGAGGAACTCCTCCTCGCGCGTCCACCGCCAGTGGACCGGCCTGCCCGACTTCAGCGCGAGCAGCGCGCAGAGCGTCTCGCTCGCCGTGTCGACCTTGCCGCCGAAGCCGCCGCCGACGGTGCCGCCGACGAACTTGAGCGCGTTCAGCGGCAGCTGGAGGTGCGCCGCGACGACGCCCATCGAGAAGTAGAGCGCCTGCGTGCAGGAGTAGATCGTCAGCCGGCCGCTCGGCTCGGGAACGACCTGCGCGACCTGCGTCTCGAGCGGCACGTGCTCGATCGCCGCGGGGCGATAGACGCCCTGGACGATCAGGTCCGCGCGGTCGAACGCGTCCTGCACGTTGCCCTTGCGGATCTGACGGCGATCCATCCCGCCTTCGAAGTGCGGGTAGTGGTTGCCCCACTGGTGGATCGTCGGGGCCGCCTTGTCCCACGCCTTCCGCACGTCGAGCAGCGGCTCGAGCTCCTCGAACTCGGCCGTGATCGCCTCGACGGCCGCCATCGCCGTGTCCTCGTCCTCGGCGGCGACGACCGCGATCGGCTGCCCGAGGTAGCGGACCTCGTCCTTCGCGAGCAGCGGCTCGTCGGCCGGGATTCCGAGCCCCGAGAGATGCCCGTACTCGAGGACGGGCACGTCCTTCCACGTGACGACCGCCTTGACGCCCTTCATCGCCTCGGCCTTGCTCGTGTCGAGGCCGCGAATGTTCGCGCGGTGCACGGGCGAGCGGAAGGCCTTCACGACCAGCGACCCGTGGATGCGCAGGTCGTCGACGTACTGCGTGCGGCCGGTGACGTGGGCGATGCCGTCGTACCGGGGGATTCGTGCGCCGACAGCCTTCACGACGTGCCTCCCAGGTTGGTCATGCTCGTTCCCGCCGCGGTGACCGTCATGTCGAAGGAGTCGCCGCGGGCGGCGGCCGCGACCGCGTCGATGATCTTCACGTAGCCCGTGCAACGGCAGACGTGCCCGGCGAGCGCCTCCTGGATCGCTGCGCGGTCGTCCGTGCCCCCGTGCTCGAGGTAGGACTGCGACGCCATCAGCATTCCAGTTGTGCAGAAGCCGCACTGCGCGGCGTAGTGATGAGCGAACGCCTGCTGGATCGGCGCCAGGTCGTCCGGCGTGCCGAGGCTCTCGGCGGTCCTGACCTCCGAGCCCACGACCATTCCCACCGGCAGCAGGCACGAGCGTCGCGGCTCGCCGTCGACGAGAACGGTGCATGCGCCGCACCCGCCCTCCTCGCAGCCCGCCTTCGGGCTCACGATCGAGAGCTCCTCCCGCAGGACGTCGAGCAGCGTGGCGAGCGGGCCGCTCTCGATCTCGTGCGGCGTGCCGTTGACCGACAGGTTCATCGAGACTCCTTGAGCTGGGTGAGCGCTCGGCGGACGAGCACCGGCAGCGTCTTCGCGCGGTACCACGCAGAGGCGAGCGCGTCGTCCGCGAAGCTCGCCTCGTCGGCAGCGGCCGCACCCGCAGCCTCGGGATCGTCCGCCACCTGTTCCGCGGCGTGCAGTCGAACAGCGCCTGCCGCGACCCCGCTCGCAGCGAGCCGCACCTCGCCGTCCTGCGACCGCGCCGCCGAGACCGCGAGCACCGTGTACGTGTGCGTGTGCGGATAGCGGATCGCGGCGAAGGCGCCGGCCGCGGGCTCACGATACGAGACGTCGAGCACGAGCCGGCCCGCGTGCGCCGCGAGGAACTGCTCGAGCGCCTCGGTCCTCTCGCCTCCGCCGCCCTGCGAGCGCACCTGTGCGTCCAGCGCGAGGAGCGCGCCCTGCAGGTCGCCTCGCGGCACCTGGCCGTCGCCCGTCGCGCACAGGTTGCCCCCGACGGTCGCCTGGGCGCGCACCTCCGGATCGGCGACGTTCGCCGCGCACGCGCCGAGCGGCGCGCCGAGGTCGACGAGCGAGGCGACCGACGTGGTCGCGCCGATCGTGATCGTCTGACCTTCCCGCGCGACGCCCGAGAGCCCGGCGTGTCCGAGGAAGAGCGCGCGTGTCGGCGCGATGCGACCCGCGGCGACCGCAGGCACGACGATCGTCCCGCCGCCGATCACGGTGACGTTCGCCCCGTCGCCGAACAGCTCGACGGCCTCGGCCGGGGTACCTGGCATCAGAACATCGCGCACAGCTGGCATGGGAGGCCCTTCGTCGGGAGCCCTACGGCTCGCTGTTCTCGAGAATATAGTCAGCGGCGCCGCCCTGCGGAAGTGATCGATGATCGATCCGACCGAGCTTCGGCCCATTCTGGATTACCCTCCGTCCGTGGCCTTTCGCGATATCGACGAGCTCGAGCAGGCCCTCCGCGCGGCCGACTACCTGCCCGACCGCGGCCTCTCGACCGCGCTCTTCCTGGCGCTGACGCTCGAGAAGCCCCTGCTGCTCGAGGGCGAGGCCGGCGTCGGCAAGACCGAGGCCGCGAAGGCGCTCGCGCGCACCACGAATGCGCGCCTGATCCGCCTGCAGTGCTACGAGGGCCTCGACGTCGCCCACGCGGTGTACGAGTGGAACTACCCGCGGCAGCTGCTGCACCTGCGCGCGGCACAGGAGGGCACCGTCTCGGAGGACGAGCTCTTCGGCAAGAAGTTCCTGATCCGTCGCGCGCTGCTCGAGGCGATCGACTCGGACGACCCGGTCGTGCTCCTGATCGACGAGATCGACCGCGCCGACGAGGAGTTCGAGGCGTTCCTGCTCGAGGTGCTCTCCGACTTCCAGATCACGATTCCCGAGCTCGGCACGATCCGGGCACGACGTCGCCCCGCAGTGATCCTCACCTCGAACCGCACGCGCGAGCTGCACGATGCGCTGAAGCGTCGAGCGCTCTTCCAGTGGATCGGGCACCCGTCGATCGAGCGCGAGATCGAGATCGTCAGGCTCAGGATCCCGGGCATCGCCGAGCGCCTCGCCGCCGAGGCGGCCGCGTTCGTTCGCGAGCTGCGCGGGCTCGATCTGACCAAGCCCCCGGGAGTCGCCGAGACGATCGACTGGGCGATGGCGCTGAACGCGCTCGGCCGCCAGGAGATCGACGCCCAGGTCGTCGAGCAGACGCTCTGCTCGATCCTCAAGTACCGGGAGGACGTCGAGGCGGTGCGCGACGACACGCTCGCCGGGCTCGTCGACGCCGCCCGCATCGCCGCCAGCTCGCGCTAGCTCGCCTGTGGCAAGCGATGCCTTCGTCCGGCACGTCGTCACCTTCGGACGCGTGCTGCGAGAGGCCGGGCTCGAGGTAGGCCCCGGCCGCGTCGTCGACGCCCTGCGGGCGCTCGACGCCGTCCAGATCGATCGCCAGGAGGACGTCTACTTCGCGCTGCGCCAGACGCTGGTCTCGCGGCAGGACGAGCTCGACCTCTTCGACCGCGCGTTCGTCGCGTGGTTCATGCGGGCGCCGGTGATGCCGCCGGAGCGTCGCCCGACCGTCGAGATCGCGCGTCGGATCGGCGAGACACCGACGAGTCAGGTCGGCGACTCCGAGCCCGACGACTCCGGCGGCGATCCCCTCGAGCTCGGCGCCTCCGGCCACGAGTTGCTGCGCGAGAAGGACTTCGGCGAGATGACGCCCGACGAGTTCCTGCTCGCCCGCCGGCTGATCGCAGCGATCGCGAGCGCACGGCCGCGGCGGGCGTCGCGCCGCCGCCGTCGGGATACGCGCGGCGATCGGCTCGACATGCGCCGGCTCATCCGCCAGTCGTTGCGCACGGGCGGCGATCCCGTGATGCGCCCCGTGCGCGCTCGCAAGGACGTGCCGCGCAAGCTGGTCGTCCTGTGCGACGTGTCCGGCTCGATGGACTCGTATGCTCGCGCGCTCCTGTTGTTCCTGCACGCGGCCGTGGGTTCCGGTCCCGGCGTCGAGGTGTTCGCGTTCGGCACGACGCTCACCCGCCTCACCGCCGAGCTCGCCAGTCGCGATCCATCGGCCGCGCTCGATCGCTGCAGCGCCGCCGTGCACGACTGGGGGAGCGGCACGCGCATCGGCGCCTCGCTCGCGCAGTTCAACGACACCTACGGACGGCGGGCGCTCTCGCGCGGCGCGGTCGTGCTGATCGTCTCGGACGGGTGGGAGCGCGAGGGGTCCGAGCTCGTGGCGCGTGAGATGGCACGCCTCTCCCGGGCCGCGTACGCCCTCGTCTGGGTCAACCCGCTGAAGGGCGATCCCCGCTACCAGCCGCTCGCCGGAGGCATGCGCGCGGCCCTCCCGTTCATCGACCGCTTCGTCTCGGGCCACAACGTGCGGAGCCTCGAAACGCTCGCCATCGTGCTGGCCGGTATCTCGCGGCGGCACGCTCCGGCCACCGTGTGGCCTGGTGCAGAGCTGCGCTGACAACCTGGTAACGTCGCCGGTGCTGATGGGGGCCGGCGCTGGCTACCCGTTTCGACGAAGAGGGAGTTGAGCAGTGCCCGGGATCGATGCGAGGTCGTCCGCGATCTTCGAGCTCGTCGAGGAGGGCTCGGGGGTCGAGCAGCTCGCCACCGGCTTCACCTTCACCGAGGGCCCGATCTGGCACCCGACCGAGCAGCACCTGCTCTTCTCGGACATGCCCGGCGACGTGCGCCGCCGCTACACCCCTGGCAGCGGAGTCGTCGAGGTGCTGCGCCCGGCGCGCAAGTGCAACGGCATGACGTACGACGCCGACCTGAACCTGCTGGTCTGCGAGCACGTCTCGAGCTCGCTCGTGCGCGAGCTGCCGAACGGCACGCACGAGATACTCGCCTACCACTACGAGGGGAAGTACCTGAACAGCCCGAACGACGTGATCACGCGCTCGGACGGGACGATCTACTTCTCAGACCCGTGGTACGGCCGCATGCCGGGCTTCGGGATCGAGCGCGAGCGCGAGCTCGGATTCCAGGCGGTGTATCGCATCCCGCCCGGCGGCGGTCAGGACGAGCTCGTGCTGGCAGTGGACAGGGACGAGTTCGAGATGCCGAACGGGCTGTGCTTCTCGCCCGACGGGTCGCTGCTGTACATCAACGACACCCCGCGCGCCCATATCAAGGTCTTCGACGTGAACGCCGACGGGACGCTCGCGAACGGCCGCATGTTCTTCGAAGGCGTCGGCACCGGCGTCATCGAGGAGGGCATCCCCGACGGCATGAAGTGCGACGAGCGCGGCAACATCTGGGTCACCGGGCCGAAGGGCGTGTGGGTGATCAGCTCGGCGGGCGAGCACCTCGGGACGATCGAGGTGCCCGAGAACGTCGGCAACATCACCTGGGGCGGCAGCGACTGGCACACGCTCTTCATCCCGTCGACGAGCTCGCTGTACTCGATCCGCACGAAGGTCGGCCCGCAGCACGAGCCGTACATGCGCTGAGCGTCCTAGGAGGAACCCCGAAATGGCCGATCTCGAGCTGGATCCTGCGCGCTGTGCGCTCCTGATCCAGGACATGCAGAACGACGTGATCATCGATGGTGGCGCGTTCGCCGAGTCCGGATCCCCGGGCCATGCGCGCGAGCAGAACGTCGTCGCGAACGCGGCGGCGCTCGCCGCTGCGGCGCGTGCGGCGGGCGTGCCGGTGATGCACGTCTGGTACATCGTGGAGGAGGGCGCGAACGGGTTGAAGCAGAACGCGCCCCTGTTCCAGGGCGTGAAGGACACCGGCGCTCTCGTTCGCGGCACGTGGGGCGCCGCGCCGGCCGACGGGCTGGAGCCGCAGTCGGGTGACTTCATCGTCGAGAAGATGCGCATGAGCGCCTGGCAGGACACGAAGCTCGAGAGCCTGCTGCGCGGCCTCGGCCGGGACACCGTGATCGTCACGGGCGCCTGGACGAACATGTCGATCGAGCACACGGCGCGCACCGGCGCCGACAAGGGCTACTACATGCTGGTGCCCGAGGACTGCTGCTCGTCGATGAACGCCGACTGGCACAACGCCTCGATCAACTACGCCCTGCAGAACGTGTGCGTCGTCACGGACGGCGCGAGCGTCGCCGCGGCACTCGGACGCTGAAGAGCCGCGCCGGGATCTTCCGCGGGGTCGGCCGGCCCTTCGAGATCGTCGAGCTCGATCTCGAGGAGCCGGGACCCCGCGACGTGGTCGTGCGCATGGCCGCGGTCGGCATCTGCGGCACCGACCTGCACTCGGTGCGTGGTGAGTGGCAGCGGCCCACGCCCATCGTGCTGGGTCACGAGGGCGCCGGCGTCGTCGAGCGGGTTGGCGCTGCGGTCGAGCGGCTCGTCCCCGGTGACGAGGTCGTGCTCTCGTGGGCGCCCTCGTGCGGCGTCTGTGGCGACTGCCTGCGCGGGCGGCCTGCGACCTGCCTCCCGCTCCAGCGGGCGATCGGGGGCGGCACGCTCGTCGACGGCACGACCGGGCTGTCGCTCGACGGCGAGCTCGTGTACCGGGGCACCGCGACGGGCGCTCTGTCAGAGCTCGTCGTGGTCGAGGAGCGCGTCGCCCTGCCGACGGGCGGCGGGATTCCGCTCGAGCATGCGGCGCTCCTGGGGTGCGCCGCACTGACCGGCGTCGGCGCGGTCCTGTTCGCGGCGCGTGTCCCGGCGGGTGCGTCGGTGCTCGTGGTCGGAGCCGGCGGCGTGGGGCAGTTCGCGATCCAGGGCGCGCGTCTCGCCGGAGCCGACGTCATCGTCGTGGTCGACCCGCTGCCCGAGCGACGAGCGCAGGCGCTGAGCTCGGGCGCGACCCACGCCGTGGAGCCCGACGCCCTGCCGGACGCGCTGGTCGAGGCCGGGCTGACCGGCGTCGACTACGCGTTCGACGCGGTCGGCGATCCGACGACGACGCTGTTCGCGCTCCGCCACACGGTGAACGGCGGGACGACGGTGATCGTCGGCCTACCGGCCGCGGGGAGGCGACTCGACCTCGACCCGAGCGAGCTGATCCGCCGCGACAAGCGCCTCATGGGCTCGATCTACGGCTCGACGGACCCTGCCGTGGCGATGCCGATCCTGCTCGAGCACGTCCGCGCCGGGCGGCTCGACCTCGCCTCGCTCGTGGGTCCGACCTTCTCGCTCGACGCGCTGAACGAGGCGATGGAGGCGAGCATCGCGGGCGTCCCCGGGCGCGTGCTCGTCAGCCCGAACCTGTGACGCGCTCCCGGTAGTCCTCCCGCACCGGACAGAACACGTCGAGCACCGTCGCCCCCTCGGGGCCGCAGTACGCGGAGTGCTCGATGCCGCCTGGCAGCACGTACCCGTCCATCGGCTCGAGCTCGTGCGCGGCGCCGTCGATCACGAGCGCCTGCATGCCGCGCAGCACGATCCCGAACTGCTCGTGCGGATGACTGTGCGCCGGGACCGTGGCACCTGGCTCGAAGGTCACGAGGTTCAACATCGCCCCCTCCCCGAACAGCGGACGGGCCTCGATGCCCTCGGCCATCGCGAAGGACGGTATCTCCGAGAAGTGGATCAGCTGGACGCTCATGGCGTCAATAATGCGCGACATGATCGTCGAGCAACGCGACTACCACGTCTACACCGGCAAGCTCAACGAGGTCGTCCAGCTGTACGAGAGCGAGGGCATCGCGATCCAGATCGAGGTGCTCGGCGGCCTCGTCGGGGCGTTCACGACCGACATCGGGGCCCTCTCGACGTACACGCACATGTGGGCGTACCCGGACTTCGCGGCACGCGAGGCGCGCCGGGCCGCGCTCCAGGCGCACCCCGGTTGGAAGGCCTTCCTGCCGAAGATCCAGCCGCTGATCCACACGCAGCAGAGTCGGATCCTGCTCCCGACCTCGTTCTCGCCGATTCGCTGATGCCCGGCGGCGGCGCGTTGAGCGGCAAGGTCGCGATCGTCACCGGCGCGGCCCAGGGGATCGGCCGCGCGATCGCCGAGGGGCTCGCTCGTGAGGGGGCGCGCATCGTGGTCGCCGACCTTCGCGGTGCCGACGAGGCCGCCACGTCCTTCCCCGACGGCGTCGGCCTCACGGTCGACGTCTCGAAGGAGGCCGACGTGCAGCGGATGGCCGACGATGTCGTCGCAGGGTGCGGCACGATCGACATCCTCGTCAACAACGCCGGCCTGTACGCCTCGCTCGCGATGCGGCCGTTCACGCAGATCCCGCTCGACGAGTGGCGTACGGTCATGGACGTCAACGTCGCGTCGATGTTCCTGACCTGCCGCGCGGTGGTGCCCGTGATGCAGGCGAACGGCGGCGGCAAGATCGTGAACATCTCGTCGGGGACGCCGTTTCGCGGCGTGCCGTTCCTGCTGCACTACGTGACGAGCAAGGGCGCGATCGTCGCGTTCACGCGGGCGCTTGCGAAGGAGGTCGGGCGCGATGGGGTGCTGGTCAACTGCGTCGCGCCGGGCTTCACGATGTCGGCCGGCGTCGAGGAGCATCCCGAGGTGATCGACGCTCTCCGCGAGGTCTCGGTGTCGTCGCGGACGATCCAGCGGGACCAGGTTCCCGAGGACGTCGTCGGCGCCGTCGTCTACCTGTCGGGGCCCGGCTCGGCGTTCGTGACCGGGCAGACGATCGTGATCGACGGCGGGCAGTACTTCCATTGAGCAACGACTGGCGTGGGACGTTCTCGCTGTTCGCCCACGGCGACGGGTTGCGAAGCGACGGGGGCGAGCGCGTCGTGTACGACGTCGCCGCCGGGAAGGCCTCGTTCGGAGCTGCCGACGTCGCGGGTCTCGCGCTGGCGTGGGAGCTCGCGCCCGCCGGTGCTGCCGCCGTGGGGTCGTTGCTCTCGCATCCCGTCTCGCTCGACGCGAGACAGCCGTGGATCGCGCGTTGCGACCGCATCGACTTCCCGCCGGGCGGCATCGCGTACACGCACACGCATCCAGGCCCGGGGATCCGCTACCTGCTGCACGGCTCGATCACGATCCGCAGCGAGGGGAAGACGACGGTGTACGAGGCCGGAGAGCCGTGGTTCGAGTCGGGCCCCGAGCCCGTGCACGCGACTGCGGCGCCGGAGGGCGAGACGGCGTTCGTCCGGGTGCTGTTGCTCCCCGCGATCTGGGAGGGCAAGCGTACGATCCGCTACGTCGACCCCGAGGACGAGCAGAAGCCCAAGCTCCAGCGACCCACGGTGTTCTTCGACCGTTCCATCACGCTTCCAACCAGCTAGAGGAGCAAGACGCATGGCCAAGTCGTACGCCAGCACGGTCATCAACGCCCCCGCCGACGCGGTCTGGGCGCACATCCGCGACTTCAACGGCCTCGCGACCTGGAACAGCGAGCACATCATCACGAGCGAGATCGAGGACGGGTGCACCGGCGATCAGGTCGGGGCCATCCGCGCCATCACCCTGGGCGACGGGACGCTCATCCGCGAGAAGCTCCTCACCCACTCCGACGTCGAGCGCTCCTACACCTACGACTTCCAGACGCAGCCGTTCCCCATCGACAACTACCTCTGCACGCTGCGCGTCACACCCATCACCGATGGTGACGCGAGCTTTGTCGAGTGGTGGACTGTCTTCGATTGCAATCGCGACGAGCAGGGCCAGTGGACGGGGTTCTTCGCCGGGGTGGTCTTCCAGCCCGGTTTCGACGCGATCAAGCGCCACTTCGGGCAGGAGTGACTGCCGCACGGGTGGCCGCGCGACGTCGCGAGCACCGCATCGCGGGTCTGGCCGAGCCGATCTCGCACTACACGGACGCCGTCGAGGCCGGCGGCCTCCTGTTCGTCAGCGGGATCGTGCCGGTCGACGCGCAGGGAGCGCTGGTCGGCGGTGAGGACGTCGTCGCACAGACGCGGCGGGTGTTCGAGATCATGCGCGTCGTGCTCGCGGCGGCCGACTGCGCCTTCGACGACGTCGTCAAGGTGACCGTGTACCTGACCGATATCGCCGACCGGACGCGCATCAACCCGGTGCGTCAGGAGGTGTTCGGCGACGTCCGACCCGCCTCGACGCTGTTCGAGGTCAGCCGCCTCGCGGTACCCGGCGCGAAGATCGAGGTCGAGTGCGTGGCGGCGCTTCCCGTCGCGTGACCGACGATCCGTACAACGCGGTGATCACCTGGGTCGACCCGGGACCCACGGTCGAGGGGCCGCTCGCGGGGCGTCGACTGCTGGTCAAGGACCTGATCGACACCGCCGGCGTGCGCACGACGTACGGCTCGCAGATCTTCGCCGAGCATGTGCCGGAGCACACCGCACCGTCCGTCGAGCGTCTGCTCGCCGCGGGCGCGTCGCTGATCGGCAAGGCGAACCTGCACGAGTTCGCGTGGGGCGTCACGAGTCAGAACCCGTGGTACGGCACCGTCCGGAACCCCGTCCACGAGGGCAGGACGGCCGGCGGCTCGAGCGGGGGGAACGCCGCTGCGCTCGCCGCGGACATGTGCGACCTCGCGCTCGGAACCGACACCGGGTGCTCGGTGCGGCTGCCTGCGGCGTGCTGCGGGATCGTGGGCCTCAAGACTCGCTGGGGGGCGATTCCCACCGAAGGCGTCTTCCCGCTCTGCCCGTCGTTCGACACGGTCGGGCCGATGGCTCGCACCGTCGCCGACGTCGCCGCTGCGTGGTCGGCGCTCGCGGGCCGCCCGCTTCCCGAGCCCCGGCTCGCCGGGCTCACGGTGGGCCTGCTGCGTCAGGCGCCGGAGGTGGGCGATGGTCAGGCCGGGCTCGAGAGCGATCTCGCCGAGGATGCCGTGGAGCGGCTCCATCGACTCGGCGCCCGGGTCGTCGAGGCTCGCGTCCCGCCACCCGAGGCGAACTCGTGGCCGCTCTTCAACCGCGAGGCGGCCGAGTCGCACCGCGGCCTGTTCCCGGAGCGCGCCGACGAGTACGGCGACAACGTCAGGGCGAAGCTCGAGCTTGCCCAGCGTGTCCCGGACGACGAGGTCGCGGCGGCGCGGCGCTCGATCGACCGCTGGCGGCGCTACGAGCCGGACGTCGACCTGTACGTCTCGCCGTGCGTAGCGATCGATCTCCCACCGGAGGACTGCAACGAGCTCGACGTGCGGATCGGGCTCGCGGCATTCATGCGCTGGGTCAATCTGATCGGCTGGGCCGGACTCGCGATCGGGAACCTCCAGTTCGTGGCTCCACGAGACGAGGTCGCGCTCGCGGCCGGGCTCGCCTGGGAGCGCGGCGACTGATGACCGGACGTGTCCTCGCCGTGGCGCTGCTCGCGCTCGTCGCGCTGACCGCGGCCGCATGCGGCGGTGGCGGCCACGAGTCGGCCAGCCAGGCCTACGCGAAGCAGCTCTCGTCGGCGTGCACCGACATGCGCAAGCAGATCGAGGCGCTCGGCAAGCCCGGCGACACGCCGATCTCGAAGACCTACCCCGGGACCGTCAAGATCGGACATGCGTTCGTCAAGAAGATCCGCCTGCTCGAGCCTCCGGCCGCCGAGAAGGCGAACGCACGGAAGATGGTGCAGCAGTTCGGCTACTACTTCGACGGCCTCGCGATCGGGTACGCCGTCCTCACGAAGCGGAAGAGCCAGGGCGGGTTCGTCCAGACCGTCAGCGCCGCCGTCGCGAACCAGCGCCTGGCCGAGCGCTACGCGAAGCAGCTCGGCGCCGCCGCGTGCGCGCGCGAACCCTTCGAGTAGGCCGCGCGCGCCGATTCCGAGACGCGTGGAGCGCCGTGTGCGCCATGCGACGTACGCGCGGATAATCGATCATCGCGTTGACCTGCTCCGCGCCAGCAGGTAAGTTCGCTTCTGCGTGAGGCGCGAAGTGCATGTCGGCGACGGAGCAGGCGGCGGCGAGAGGGCGTGGAGTTGAATCCGCGCACGCTCGCGCGGGTCTCGCATCTGGCTGGGCTCGCCGTCAGTGTGGCGGCCGGGGTGTTCGTCGTGCTCTGGATCGGCTTCATCGGGCAGGGCATGGGCTTCGGGACGGCGATCGACGATCCCAAGGACTTCCTGATCGTGATGCTGAACGGGATCACGGCGGCCGGGCTCTACTTCGTCGTTGCCAGCGGATTCACGCTGATCTTCGGCCTGATGCGCGTCGTCAACATGGCACACGGCTCGTTCTTCCTGCTCGGCGGGTACATCGCGCTCCGTGTTCAGCGCGATCTCGTCGGACAGGGCGGTGCGTTCGGCCTGTCTTCGAGCCAGGTCAGCGTCGTCAACTGGGTCGTTCCGGCGATCGTGGGCACGGTGCTCGTGGGGTTCGTAGGCCTGGCGATGCAACAGACCCTCCTGCGCTGGAACCAGGGGCAGGATCTGCGTCAGGCCCTCATCACGATTGCGGTCTCGATCATCCTCGCCGATCAGATGCTCTCGCATTTCGGCGGTATCGCCGAGGGAATCACCTGGCCGGGCAGGATCGATCACTTCGTCGACCTCCGCGTGGCAGAGGTCCAGTACTCCGAGGAGCGCCTCCTGATCCTGCTGCTCTCGCTCGTGATCGGCGGGGCGCTCTGGTTCTGGCTGAAGCGGACGCGGACGGGCATGGTGATCCGGGCGGGCGTCGACGATCGCGCGATGGTGAGCGCGCTCGGCATCAACATCCAGCGCACCTTCGCGATCGCATTCTTCGTCGGCTCGGCGCTCGCTGGCCTCGGCGGGGTCGTCGGCGGCTCGTTCGGCAGCCTCGCGCCCGGCGTCGACTCGAACTGGCTCCTGAACTCGCTCGTCGTCGTGATCATCGGCGGCATGGGATCGCTCGCAGGCGCGGCCATTGGATCGTTGCTGCTCGGCCTCACGACGAACCTGTCGGCGGCATACCTGCCGGCCACCTACAACTACTACTCGATTGTCCTGACCTTCGTCCTCCTCGCGATCGTGCTGGCCGTCCGCCCCTACGGCATCTACGGGCGTCCGGCGTGACAAGGTTCGCCAATCTCGACCGCATGGCAGGGCTCGTCGTGCTGGTCGTCGCCGTGCTCGCACCCCTGTTCGTGACGACCTACTGGGTGAGCGCGCTGCTGACGCAGGTGCTCCTGCTGGGCATCATCGCGGCCAGCCTGACCTTTCTGTCCGCGTTCGGGGGGATGGTCTCGCTCGCACAGGTGGCGGTGTACGGCATCGCAGGGTTCGCCCTTGGCAACGCGACCACGAACGGCAACACGAAGGGGCTCAACCTGGGCTGGGATCCGTGGATCGGGGTGATCCTGGGTCTTGTCTGCGGAACGGGTATCGCGCTGGTCTTCGGTGTGCTCGCATGCCGCAGCTTCGGTATCTACTTCCTCATGATCACGCTGACGTTCGGCGTGATCGCGAACCTGTTCTTCGGTCAGGTGACGTCGCTCTCGGGGTTCGGTGGAATCAGCGGCATTCCGGTTCCGAGCCTGATCGGGTCGGCCGATGGCCATCCGAACCGGTTGTACTACCTCACCCTCGCGCTCGCGTTGCTCTCGTACGGTCTGCTGCGGTACGTGGTCCGGACGCCGTTCGGACTCTCGTTGCAGGGCATCCGCGATGACCCGGTCCGCATGAGCTCGCTCGGCTATCACGTTGGGCTGCACCGCACCCTCGCGTTCGTCTTCGCCGGCTTCATCGCATCGATCGGCGGCATCCTCTTCGTCTGGTGGAACGGGCACATCGACCCCCAGTCGATCGATGTCGGACAGATGGTGGACGTGCTCGCGATCGCCGTGATCGGCGGCCTCTACCGGCTCGAGGGAGCGTGGGTCGGCGCCTTCATCTACGTCGTGCTCAATAACTACCTCCAGACGATCGGCTTCATCGGCTCGCGCTTCGACACCGTCATCGGGATCATCTTCCTGGTGATCGTGCTCGTCTCGCCCGCCGGTGTGATGGGCCTGTGGGAACGCCTCGTCGGCGTTCTTCGAACTCGCGACCCCGGGGGTGGAGGCGCGCCCTCGATCGGCACAACACCGGCGAGCGCAGACTTGTGACCCAGAACGGGCGTCCAAGGATGTGTGAGGCCGGCGACGTGTCCGACGCTGGGGTCGGATAGTGCGGCAAGCAACGAAAGGGAGAGCGATGATGGGGAGTTTCGTACGTGGGAAGCGGAAGTTCGTGCTTCCGCTGGCGGGCGCCGCACTTGTGGTGGCCGCTGTCACCGGTGTGGCGAGCGCGTCGTCCGGCAACGCGGCCGCGACGACGATTCGCATCGGCGTGATGTCCGACTGCAAGGGTGCGTTCGGCACGTTCGACGCGCAGGATCAGGCCGGTGTCTACGCCGCGCTGTCGCAGTACGCCGGTGCCAAGCCAAAGGATCCGAATGATCCTCGCAAGGGCATCACCGGGGGCTCGATCGCGGGCCATCCGATCAAGATCGTCGCGGTCGGCTGCGGCAGCGACAACGCCGATCTCGCGATCAAGGAAACGCGCCGGATCATGGAGCAGAACAAGGCCGATGTGATGATCGGCCCGCTCTCCGGCGACGAGTCGGTTGCGATCGCGAACTACGCCAAGCAGCATCCGACGAAGACGTTCGTTGACGGCTCGGCCGGCGCCCAGGACACGACCCTGAAGGTGCGCGCACCGAACTTCTTCCGCTTCAACGGCGACGGCGCCCAGTGGAATGCGGGTCTCGGCGACCTCGCCTACAACAAGCTCGGCTGGAAGACGGCGGCCGTCGTCCAGGACAACTACAGCTTCGGCTGGACGTCCGCAGCCGGCTTCATCGCCGAGTTCTGCGCCGTCGGCGGCAACGTGGTCCAGCGCGTGAACCCGCCGCTCAACACGACGGACTACTCGACCTACGCACAGCAGCTCAGGACCGACGTCGATGGCACGTTCGTCGCAGTCGGCGGTTCGGGTCTGATCCCGTTCCTCAAGGCCTACGAGCAGGCGCACGGCCCGATCAACAGCAAGAAGTTCATCGGCAACCTGTTCTGGGGCACGCCGGGTGAGTTCGAGAGCCTCTCGACCGATGTCTCCGGCGCCTACGTCGGCGGCGCGGGCACCGCAGGCGACCTCGACACTGCCGCGGCGAAGAACTACGCCAACAACATCATCGGCAAGTGGTTCAAGCAGATCCCGCCCGGCGGCGCCGCCGCCCCGCAGGCTGCGAGCACGTTCACGTTCGGCTACTACATCAACACCTGGGGCCTGATCAAGGGCCTGCAGGCGGTCAAGGGTGACCTCTCCGGTGGCCAGAAGGCGCTGCAGAAGGCACTCGGCAAGACCGTACTCAACGGCCCCTATGGCGTCGTGAAGCTGGACAAGAACCGTCAGGCGATCCTGACCACGTACTACCAGCAGCTCTACACCAAGGACGGCAAGCTTGCCGTCAAGACGGTCGGCGAGGTCCCTGGCGTCACGCAGACGTTCGGTGGCACCTTCTCGTCGTCCACTCCGGCGCCCAGCGGCACCGAGCCGAAGTGCGTGAAGCGGTCGCTTCCGTGGATCGGCAAGGAGCTGACCCCCAAGGTCGTCTCGTAGCCAAAGGCGCGTTCTGAGCGATACAGCACAAACCGACAGCGCCGAGCCGATCCTTCGCTTACGAGGGGTCGGCCGGCGCTACGGC
Source organism: uncultured Actinomycetes bacterium (assembly GCA_963717155.1). Lineage (GTDB taxonomy): Bacteria > Actinomycetota > Thermoleophilia > Gaiellales > JALYLC01. The sequence goes on along the minus strand of OY970326.1, from coordinate 2,232,394 downwards.
GGCCTGCACGCCGTACGCGACATCGACCTCGATGTCGCGTACGGCGAGCGTCGCGTCATCCTCGGGCCGAACGGCGCGGGCAAGACAACGCTGTTCAACGTCATCTCCGGCGATGTGGCGGCCAGTGCCGGAACGATCGAGTTCCTCGGTGAGGACTCCACGGGTCTGCCGCCGCCCTATCGGGCGAAGCTGGGCATGTCGCGGACGTACCAGAAGTCGCGACTCTTCCTCGGACTGACCGTCGAGGACAACCTGTACCTGGCCGTTCTGGGCGTCCGCTCCGGACACCTTCGCATGTTCTCCTCGCGCAACCGAGACGGCGAGATGCGCGAGCGTGCGCGAGCGCTGGCGGGGTCCGTCGGGCTCGCCAAAGTGACGGAGACTCTCGTGGGATCGCTCTCGCACGGCGAGCAGCGACAGCTCGAGGTCGGCATGGCACAGGCGGGGAACCCGAAGCTGATGCTCCTCGACGAGCCGGCCTCCGGGCTCTCGCGTGGCGAGCGAATCGCGCTCACCGACCTTCTACTTGCGCTCGATCGCTCGATCACGTTGATCCTGATCGAGCACGACATGGACGTCGCGTTGCGTGTAGCCGAGGTCGTCACGATGATGCACGACGGCCGCAAGGTGATCGAGGGCAGCCCCGACGAGATTCGCTCGAGCCAGCTCGTGCACGACCTCTACCTCGGTACGGCCCACCAGGCGACACCATGACGGAGCCGTTCTTCGCCGTCTCGGGCCTCAACGCCCACTATGCCCGTGCGCAGGCGCTCGAGGAAGTGTCGTTCGAGATGGGCAAGGAGTCGATCGCGATCATCGGCCGCAACGGCATGGGCAAGACGACGCTGTGCAACGCGATCATGGGCATCGCACCCCCGCAGGCGTCGGGGTCCGTCCGCTTTCAGGGCGAGGAGCTCCTCGGCAAGGCGTCACATGTCGTCGCGACCAGGGGAATCGGCTACGTCCCGCAGGGACGCCGGTTGTTTCCGTCGCTGAGCGTCGACGAGCACATGCGCATGATCCGCCCTGCGAGGGATGTCGCGGGTGACGGACGTAGCTGGACCACCGACGCCGTGTACGAGCTCTTTCCCCGCCTCGCCGAGCGCAAGCGGAACGGTGGCGCACAGCTCTCGGGCGGCGAACAGCAGATGCTCGCCATCGGGCGGGCGCTGTTGACGAACCCGCTCCTCCTGATCATGGACGAGCCGTCCGAGGGGCTCGCGCCGGCGATCGTCGAGAACCTCATCGGGGTCTTCCGGTCACTCGAGGAGGCAGGACTCGCGATCATCCTGATCGAGCAGAACCTCGCGGTCGCCACATCGCTCGCCAGGCGCCAGCTCGTGATGGTCGCCGGCCGAATCTTCACCGAGACGACGTCCGAGTCGCTCGTGAACGACCCCGATGCGCAGCGTCGCTTCCTCGGTGTCGAACCACTCGCCGAGACCGAGGCCTGATGCCCACCGTCGTCTTGCTCGGCACGCTCGACACCAAGGGCCTCGAGTACGCCTACCTGCGCGACCGGGTGCGCGAGCATGACGTCGACGTCCTGCTGATCGACGCAGGGATCCTCGGCGAGCCGCTGACGACGCCCGACATCTCGCGCGACGAGGTCGCGGAGGCCGGCGGCGTGGAGGTCGCCGGGCTCGTCGCCGAGGGCGACCGCGGTGCGGCGATCACTGCGATGGCGCGTGGCGCCGCGGAGGTGGTTCGTCGGCTGCACGGGGAGGGCCGGCTCGACGGGATCCTCGGACTGGGCGGCTCGGGCAACTCCACGCTCATCGCAGAGGCGATGCGCGGGCTGCCCGTAGGCGTGCCGAAGCTGCTCGTCTCGACGGTGGCCTCGGGCGACACGAGGCCGTACGTCGGTGCCGTCGACATCGCGATGATGTACTCGGTCGTCGACATCGCCGGCATCAACCGGATCTCCGCGCAGATCATGACGAACGCCGCCGCGATGATCGCCGGCGCCGCGAAGGCCGGAGCGCCGCCGGCCGGCACCGAGAAGCCGCTCGTCGCCGCCACCATGTTCGGCGTCACGACGCAGTGCGTGACCGTCGCGCGCGAGCGGCTGGAGGAGCTCGGGTACGAGGTGCTCGTCTTTCACGCGACCGGTACCGGCGGTCAGTCGATGGAGGCGCTCGCCCGCGCCGGGTACCTCGCCGGCATCCTCGACGTGACCACGACCGAGCTGGCGGACGAGCTGGTCGGCGGGGTGCTCTCGGCGGGCCCTGACAGGCTCGAGGCCGCGGGACGGCACGGACTGCCGCAGGTCGTCTCGCTGGGCGCCCTCGACATGGTGAACTTCGGACCGCGCGCGACCGTGCCTCCGCAGTTCTCCGACCGCAACCTGTACGTCCACAACGCGACGATCACGCTCATGCGCACGACGCCCGAGGAGTGTCTCGAGCTCGGGCGCCAGATCGGGCGGAAGCTCTCAGCCGCCAACGGCCCCGTCGCGCTGTTCGTGCCGTTGAAGGGCGTCTCGGCGATCGCGGTCGAGGGCCAGGTGTTCCACGACGCGGAGGCGGACGCGGCGCTGCTCCGGGGTCTCGACGAGACGCTCGGAGCCGACGTCGAGCGCCGCGATCTCGATACCGACGTGAACGACCCGTCGTTCGCGCGCGCGATGGCCGACCGACTGGACGAGCTGATCAGGGAGCGCGGATGACGAGGGGCCAGGCGCTCCACCGGTTGCGAGCCCAGCTCGCGGCGGGGGTGCCGATCATCGGAGCCGGCGCCGGAACGGGCCTCTCCGCGAAGTGCGCCGAGGTCGGCGGAACCGACCTGATCATCATCTACAACTCCGGGCGCTACCGGATGGGCGGCCGCGGGTCGCTGTCGGGGCTGATGCCGTACGGCGACGCGAACGCGATCGTCGTCGACATGGCGCGCGAGGTGCTTCCGGTCGTCCGCGAGACGCCGGTGCTCGCAGGCGTCTGCGGTACGGATCCGTTCCGCCTGATGCCGGTCTTCCTCGAGGAGCTGCGGCGCATCGGGTTCAGCGGTGTGCAGAACTTCCCGACTGTCGGACTCGTCGACGGCACGCTGCGCGCCGGCCTCGAGGAGACGGGGATGGGGTACGGGCTCGAGGTCGACATGATCCGGATGGCGCACGAGCTGGACATGCTCACCGCGCCGTACGTCTTCGAGGCCGAGCAGGCGACCGCGATGGCCGAGGCCGGCGCGGACGTGCTCGTGCCGCACATGGGACTGACGACGGGCGGCACGATCGGCGCGGAGACTGCGAGGTCGCTCGACGACTGCGTGCCGCTCATCCAGTCGATGCACGACGCCGCCAAGCGCGTCAACCCCGAGATCCTGGTGCTCTGCCACGGAGGGCCCATCGCCGAGCCCGATGATGCGGCGTACATCCTCGAGCACACCGAGGGGATCGTCGGGTTCTTCGGCGCATCGTCGATGGAACGACTACCCGTGGAGGTCGCGATGATCGAGAACATGCGCCGCTTCAAGGCCATAGGCAGGTCGTAGCCGTGGCCGGCGCATTCAGGACGAGCGCTGAGCGGCCTCGCACGACGACTCCCGACGGAGAGATCGCCCCTGCGGCAGGCCCCGGTGACGGCCTCTCGGGGATCACGGCGATCGAGGCGACCTTCAATCCCGGAAGAGCGCACGCCTTCCACACGCATCCGGGACAGGAGGAGGTCATCTTCGTGCTCGAAGGCCGTATCGAGCAGTGGATCGAGCGAGACAAGCGAGAGCTCGGCGTCGGCGACGTGGCGGTGATCGAGGCAGGCGTGGTGCACGCGACGTTCAACGACGGCGACGCCCCTGCCCGGATCCTCGCGATCCTCTCGCCGTGTGTCGGCGAGTCGGGCTACGGCGTCGTCGACGTCAGCGGCGACGAGCCGTGGGCGTCGCTACGCGGGTAGCGCGACGCCGGCGAGCGCGAGGACGACACCGGTCGCCCCGGCGCCGAGGAGCGTGACCACGACTCCGCGACGGAGCACGAAGAGCGCGACGCCCGCACCGGCGAGGACTGCGTACTGCCACGGCTCGCTGAGCGCACGCGCGAGCGGGATCGCCGATCCGATGATCGCGCCGATCGCCGCGGGACCAGCTCCGCCGAGGAAGGCGCGAACCGATGCGTTCTGTCGGATGCGATCGAAGCGGTCGGCGCCGAGCAGGATGAACGAGAAGGACGGGGCGAACGCGACCGCCGCGGCGAGCAGCCCTCCGCCGACGCCCGACGCGGCGTAGCCCACGACGGCGACCGTATGGACGACGGGCCCCGGCGTCACCTGGCCGAGGGCAACGGCGTTCAGGAACTGCCCGTTCGTCATCCAGTGGTAGTGGTTGACGGCATCGGCCTGCATGAGCGGGATGATCACGAAGCCGCCGCCGTACGAGAGCGCGCCGACCTTGAACGCGACCCAGACGAGGGCGCCGAGGCCGCCGGTGCTCGCCGTGCTCGCGAGCAGGAGCGGCCAGCCGAGCGCGGCGAGTCCCGAGTGCCGCCGCCACCCGAGCTCGACGGCGCCGCACGCGAGCATCAGGGCGACGAGCCAGGGGCCGAGGGTGGCCGCTGCCGCGAGTCCGATGAGCACATAGGCCGCCCAGCGCGCGCGGTCGGTCCCGGCGTTCCGCCTCCATCCGGGCGGCAGCAGGTTCCAGCCTGCCTGCAACGCTACGGCTGCGACGGCGGCCCCGGCCCCGGCCCCCGCCCCCCGGATCCACGTCGGTGGCGCATGGGCGAGGAACACCGCCGCGAGCGCGAGAATCACGACGAGCCCCGGAACGATGAAGCCGAGCCCGCCGATCAGGGCGCCGGCGACCCCGCGCACGCGCCACGCTGTGTAGATCGCAAGCTGGGTTGAACCCGGCCCGGGAAGCAGGTTCGTGGTCGCGATCGCGTCCTCGAACTCCTCCGGCCCGAGCCACTCCCGCCGCGTCACGGTCAGATCGCGGAGCAGTGCGATGTGCGCGGGGGGCCCGCCGAACCCGATGCACCCGATACGTGTCCACTCGCGTGCGACAACGAGGAGCGTGACGTCGCGCCGGGACACTGCGCGCAGCGTAGGGCGCACCGGTTAGAGCTGTGACACCTCCGCCACCAGCTTCGTCAGCGACGCCTTCGCGTCGCCGAACAGCATCGAGCAGGTCGGCGTGTGATACAGGTCGTTGTCGATCCCGGCAAAGCCGGGCTTCATGGAGCGCTTGAGCACGATCACCTGTCGCGCCCTGTCGACCTCGAGGATCGGCATCCCGTAGATCGGCGAGTCGGGACTGGTGCGCGCCGCCGGGTTCGTCACGTCGTTCGCCCCGACGACGAGCACCACGTCGGTGCGCGGGAACTCGGGGTTGATGTCGTCCATCTCGACGAGCAGGGGGTAGGGGACGTCAGCCTCGGCGAGCAGGACGTTCATGTGGCCTGGCATCCGCCCTGCGACCGGGTGGATCGCGTAGCGGACGTCGACCTTGCGTGCCTCCAGCAGGTCGGCCAGCTCGCGGATGACGTGCTGGGCCTGGGCGACCGCGAGGCCGTAGCCGGGCACGACCACGACGCGCTGCGCGAAGGCCAGCATGACGGCCGCGTCGTTCACGCTGACCTCGCGTACGACCCCGTCCGACGCGATCCCGGGCCCCGCCTCGCCGGCCGGTCCCTCCTTCACGGATCCGAACGCGCCGAACAACACGTTCGTGATCGACCGGTTCATCGCTCGTCCCATCATCCGCGTCAGCAACGTGCCGCTTGCGCCGACGAGCGTGCCCGAGACGATAAGCACGTTCGAATGCAGCACGAAACCGGTCGCCGCGGCGGCGAGCCCCGTCGCGCTGTTCAGGAGCGAGATGACGACGGGCATGTCCGCGCCGCCGATCGGCAGCACGACGAGGACGCCGAGCGTCAGCGCGAGTGCCGCGGCGATGAAGAACAGCGGCTGGGAGTCTGTGAAGCAGAGGATCACCGCAAGCACGATGCAGGTCGCGGCGAGCAGGCCGTTCAGCAGACGCTGCCCGTTGAACGTGATCGGGCGTCCGCCGATCAGCTCCTGCAGCTTCGCGAACGCGATCATGCTGCCGGCGAAGCTCACGCTGCCGATCACCGCCGAGAAGGCGATCGCAATGACCTCCTGCAGCGGTGCGCGTCCCGGGAGCGGGGCGAGCCGGTGGTACTCGGCGGCCGCCACGAGCGCCGCCGCCCCACCTCCGACGCCATTGAACAGCGCCACCATCTGCGGCATCGCGGTCATCTTCACCCTGCGCGCCGCGACGGCGCCGATCACAGCGCCGATCACCATCGCGACGGCGATCGCGCCGTAGCTCGCGATCCGGCGGTCGACGAGCGTCGCGACGATCGCAAGCGTCATGCCCGCTGCAGCGATGCGGTTCCCCGAGCGCGCCGTCGCAGGCGACGACAGCCGTTTCAGGCCCACGATGAACGTGACGATCGTGACCAGGTAGGCGAGCTCGATCCAGTCGGAGCGGCTCACTCGTCTCTCCGCTTGAACATCTGCAGCATGCGGTCCGTGACGAGGAAGCCGCCGACGACGTTGATCGTGCCGAAGACGACCGCGATCAAGCCGACGATCGTCGAGAAGCCCGATCCGCCGAACCCGGCGACCAGGAGTGCGCCCACGAGGACGACGCCGTGGATCGCGTTCGTGCCCGACATCAGCGGCGTGTGCAGCATCGCGGGCACCTTCGAGATGACCTCGAAGCCGATGAAGGCCGCGAGCACGAACACCGTGAGCTCGACGATCAGCGACTCGTTCACCGGACGCTCCCCTCGTGTGCGATGCAGGTGGCGCCGACGATCTGGTCGGCGAGGTCGACGCGCAGGGCGCCGTCGACGTACAGGTGCTGGAGCAGGGTCGCGACGTTGCGGGCGTACAGCTGGCTCGCATGCTGCGGCATCCCGGTCGCCGGCTGCAGCGGCGCCACGATCGTGACGCCATCGACGCTGGTGGTCTCGCCAGGGGTCGTCGCCTCGCAGTTGCCACCCGCGTCGGCCGCGAGATCGACCACGACCGAGCCGTGGCGCATCGACTTGACCATCGAGCGTGTGACCAGGATCGGAGCAGGGCGCCCCGGGATCAGGGCGGTCGAGATCACGACGTCGGACTCGGCGACGTGCCGGGCGACGAGCTCCTGCTCGAGGCGGTGGGCCTCCTCGGAGAGCTCCTTCGCGTAGCCGCCGGCTCCCTCGCCGTCGCCGTCGGGAAGGTCGATCGCGACGAACGTCGCGCCCAGGCTCTCGACCTGCTCACGCGCGGCGGCGCGCACGTCGAAGGCCGACACGACCGCACCGAGGCGCCGCGCCGTCGCGATCGCCTGCAGGCCGGCGACGCCCGCGCCGAGGACGAGCACCCTGGCGGGTCGCACGGTGCCCGCCGCCGTCATCAGGAGCGGGAAGAAGCGGGGGAGGTGCTCCGCGGCGAGTAGCGCAGCGCGATAGCCGGCCACCGTCGCCTGCGAGCTCAGGACATCCATCGACTGGGCGCGGGTGATCCGCGGCATCCGCTCCAGCGCGAGCGCGGTGACTCCCCGCCCCGCGAGGAGCGGCGCGAGGTCGTCACGGCCAAAAGGGGAGAGCAGCCCCATGACCAGCGTTCCGGGGCGTAACAGGGCAGCCTCGCTCGCGTCCGGGGGCGCGACCCGTGCGATGACGCCTGCGCGCGCGTGCAGCGCAACGGCATCGGGGGCGATCTCGGCACCGGCCTCGCGGTACTGCTCGTCGGCGAATCCTGCCCCGGCGCCCGCGGAGTGCTCGACCAGGACCGCGATCCCGGAGGTCTGGAGCCGCTCGACCGCATCCGGCGTCAGCGCCACGCGGGTCTCCCCTGCGGCGTGCTCATGCGGTACGCCGACAACGATCGCAGGGGCCTCCATCGGCCCGGGAGTCTACTCAGTCCGGATCGAGGTAGGGGTAAGCGAAGTCGGTCGGAGGATCGAACGTCTCCTTGACCGTGCGCGCGGAGACCCAGCGCGCGAGGTTGAGCGGCGAGCCGGCCTTGTCGTTCGTGCCGGACGCGCGCGAGCCGCCGAACGGCTGCTGGCCGACGACGGCGCCCGTCGGCTTGTCGTTGACGTAGAAGTTGCCGGCGGCGAACCGCAGGACGCGGTGCGCCTGCTCGATCGCACCGCGCTCGCGGGCGAACACCGACCCGGTGAGCGCGTAGGGCGACGTCCGGTCGCACAGCGCGAGGATCTCCTCGTAGCGGTCGTCGGGATACACGTACGCGCACAGGACCGGTCCGAAGAGCTCGCGTTGCATGAGCTCGAACGAGGGATCGGTCGTTCTGATCAGCGTCGGCTCGACGAACCAGCCCTCCGAGTCGTCGGTGCCGCCGCCGAGCAGGATCTCGGCGTCGGAGCTGCTCCGCGCGAGCGCGATCGCATCCGTCAGCCGGCGGTGCGCACGCTGGTCGATCAGGGCGCCCATGAAGTTGCCGAGATCCGCCACGTCTCCCATGCGGATCCGCCCCACCTGGTCGGCGAACAGCTCGAACACGCTGTCCCACAGCGACGCGGGGATGTAGGCGCGCGAGGCTGCCGAGCACTTCTGCCCCTGGTACTCGTAGGCGCCTCGCACCAGCGCCGTCGCGACGGCGGCGGGATCGGCCGACCGGTGCACGACGACGAAGTTCTTGCCGCCCGTCTCACCGACGACCCGCGGGTAGGTGCGGTAGCTCGCGATCCGCTGCCCGATCTCGCGCCAGAGCCCCTGAAAGACCTCGGTCGAGCCCGTGAAGTGGAGGCCGGCGAGGTCGGCATGGCCGATGCACGCGCCGGCGACCGCCGCCGCGTCCCCGGGCACCAGGTTGATCACGCCGTCCGGCAGCCCCGCGGCCTGCAAGAGCCGCATCGTCGTGTGCGCCGCGACGACGGCCGTGCTCGCGGGCTTCCAGACCACCGTGTTGCCCATCAGCGCGGGGGCCGACGGGAGGTTCGCGCCGATCGCCGTGAAGTTGAACGGGCTGACGGCGAACACGAACCCGTCGAGCGGTCGCAGCTCGAGCCGGTTCCACACGCCCGGGCTCGAGATCGGCTGCTGCGCCGACATGTCCTGCGCGAACGAGGCGTTGAACCGCAGGAAGTCGATGACCTCGCAGGCCGAGTCGATCTCGGCCTGCTGGACCGTCTTCGACTGTCCGAGCATCGTCGCCGCGTTCAGGCCGGCACGCCAGGGGCCCGCCAGCAGGTCCGCGGCGCGCAGGAACACCGCGGCTCGCTGGTCGAGCGTCCAGCTCGCCCACTCTGCACGCGCTGCGAGCGCCGCATCGATCGCGGCGTGCGCCTCGCCCGCTCCGGCTGCGTGCCAGCGTGCGAGCACGCGGCGATGTGCGTGGGGCTCGCGCACCTCCCGCACGACGCCGGTCGTGACGTCTCGGCCGCCGATCACGAGCCCGAGCTCGGGCGCGTCGGCGCGGAGCGCGGCGATCGCCGCCCGGATGGCCCCTCGTTCGGGCGTACCCGGCGCGTAGCTGAGAACGGGTTCGTTGACGGGAGACGGGATGCTCATGCGCGCATGCTACGACCGCGACTCGGCCAGCATGCGGCGCATCACGAGCGGGAGGATGCCGCCGTGGCGGAGGTACTCGACATCCGCCGGTCCGTCCAGCCGCGCGATCGCCGGCGCCTCGACCGTCGTCCCGTTGTCGGCAACGGCGATCACCGTGACCCGCGCGCGCGGTGCGAGGCTGGCGAGCCCCCGCAACGTGAACCGCTCGCGACCCGTCAGGCCCAGCGAGGCGAGCGTCGCGCCGCCGGTCAGCTCGAGCGGGAGCACGCCCATGCCGACGAGGTTCGAGCGGTGGATGCGCTCGAAGCTCTCGGCGATCACGGCGCGCACGCCCAGGAGCTGCGTTCCCTTGGCCGCCCAGTCGCGCGACGACCCCGATCCGTACTCCTTGCCGGCGAGGACCACGAGGGGCACCCCTTCGCTCGCATAGCGCTCGGCGGCGTCGTAGATCGACATCAGCTCGCCCGACGGCTGGTGCTTCGTGTAGCCGCCCTCCTTGCCGTCGGCCAGCGCGTTTCGCAGCCGGATGTTGCCGAACGTCCCGCGCACCATGACCTCGTGGTTTCCGCGGCGCGAGCCGAAGCTGTTGAACTCGCGGGGGACGACCCCGTGCTCCTGGAGGTAGCGGCCGGCGGGCATGTCGGCCGGGATCGCGCCGGCCGGCGAGATGTGGTCCGTGGTGACCGAGTCGCCGAGCAGCGCGAGGCAGCGCGCGTCGACGATGTCGGTGAGCTGCGCAGGCGGCTCGCCGATGTGCTCGAGGAACGGCGGCTCGCGCACGTAGGTCGAGTCGGGTGCGAACGCGAACTGCGCTCCTGTCGGCGCGTCGAGCGCACGCCAGCGCTCGTCGCCGTCCCAGATGCGTCCGTACTCGCGGTCGTACAGGTCTGGCGTGAGCGCCTGCTCGATGACAGCCGCGATCTCGTCCGCCGGCGGCCACAGCTCGTGCAGGTAGACCGGCTGTCCGTCCTGGTCGGTGCCGAGCGGATCGCCGGCGAGGTCGGTGTCGACGCGTCCGGCGAGGGCGTAGGCGACCACGAGCGGCGGCGAGGCGAGGTAGCTCGCCCGCACCTGGGGATGGATGCGCCCCTCGAAGTTGCGGTTGCCCGAGAGCACTGCGGCGACCGCCAGCTCGCCCGTGCGCACGCCCTCGCTGACGGCGTCCGGCAACGGTCCCGAGTTCCCGATGCAGGTCGTGCAGCCGTAGCCGACGAGCTGGAACCCGAGCTGGTCGAGGTAGGGCGTGAGACCGGCAGCGTCCAGGTAATCGGTCACGACGCGAGACCCGGGGGCGAGGCTCGTCTTGACCCAGGGCTTCGTGCGGAGCCCGCGCCGGATCGCGTTTCGGGCGAGCAGGGCCGCGGCGACCATGACCGAGGGGTTCGAGGTGTTCGTGCACGACGTGATCGCCGCGATCACGACGGATCCGTCATGCAGCGTCTCGCCGGAGTCGCCGTTCACGGCGACGGGCACCTCGATGTCGCGCGAGCCGAAGACGCGGTGGAAGCTGTCGGCGACCGACGCGAGCGCCACGCGATCCTGTGGCCTGCTCGGCCCGGCGAGGCTGGGCTCGACGCTCGCGAGGTCGAGCTCCAGCAGGTCGTCGAACGTCGGCACGGCGTCGCCGTCGCGGCGGAAGAGGCCCTGCGCCGTCGTGTAGCGCTCGACGAGCTCGGCCGCGTCGGCGCGCCCGGTCGCTGTCAGGTAGCGGAGGGTCTCGGCGTCGACGGGGAAGAGGGCAGAGGTCGCGCCGAACTCCGGGCACATGTTCGAGAGGGTCGCCCGGTCGGCCAGTGACAGCGCCGACAGTCCGTCGCCGCAGAACTCCACGAACGAGCCGACGACGCCGCGGTGGCGCAGCAGCTCCGTCAGCGTCAGCACGAGGTCGGTCGCGGTGACGCCCGGACGCAGCGCGCCGCTGAAGCGGACGCCGATCACGTGAGGCGCGCCCAGCACGAGCGGCTCGCCGAGCATCACCGCCTCGGCCTCGATCCCGCCGACACCGAAGCCGAACACGCCGAGCCCGTTGATCATCGTCGTGTGCGAGTCGGTCCCGACGAGCGTGTCGGGAATCGCAAGCCCGCCGCCCTCGCGCAGCTGGACGACGCGCCCGAGGTGCTCGAGGTTGACCTGGTGCACGATCCCCATGCCGGGCGGAACGACGCGGAAGCCGTCGAACGCGCCCTGCGCCCAGCGCAGCAGCTGGTAGCGCTCGCCGTTGCGCTCGTACTCGCGATCGATGTTGCGCGCGTAGGCGAGATCCGAACCGAACGCGTCGACCTGCACCGAGTGGTCGATCACGAGGTCGCACGGAACCAGCGGGTCAACACGTGCGGCGTCGCCGCCCGCGCGCGCCATCGCGGCGCGCATCGCCGCGAGGTCGACGACGGCGGGGACGCCCGTGAAGTCCTGGAGCACGACGCGTGCCGGCTGAAACGGCACCGACGTGCCGGCGGCAGCGTGCTGCGGGTAGCGGGCGAGCGCCTCGACGTCGCGCTCGCTCACGTGCTCGCTGGCGCTATGGCGCAGCAGGTTCTCGAGCAGGATCTTGACGGTGTGGGGCAGCCGCGAGACGTCGGCGATGCCGAGCTCGGCGAGGCGCTCGAGGCGAACGTAGTCGGGTCCGCCACCGGGAAGCGGGGTTCGGGCGTTGTAGGGATCGTCGGCCATCCTCGGACGATAGCTATCGTCCGTGTCCGTGGACGACGCCCGACTCCGCGAGCTCCGGACGAGCGAGCTCGAACCCACCGCGCGCGGTCGCGCGGCGGGCTCGGCGCTGGGCGAGCAGATCGAGGCGGTGCTGCGCTCGTACCTCTCGCTCTTCGAGACGTCGCGCGAGCTCGGACGTGACGCCGTGCTGCGCCTGGGGGAGGAGGCGCTGACACGCGTGGAGCGCTGGCAGCCACGGCTCGTGCAGGAGCTCGAGGGCATCGCGGACGGAGCGGGCATCGCACCCGAGCTGGTCGGCGCACTGAACGCGCGCACCGAGGTCGCGCGGGCCGGTGGGTGCTCGCTGATCGCACGCCTGGACGCGAGCGAGGGCCCGTGGCTGGCCCAGAACTGGGACTGGTACGTCGATGCGCCGGAGCGCTGCCTCCTGTGGACGGCCGAGCTCGACGACGGCGAGCGTCTGCTGACGATGACGGAGGCGGGCATCCTCGCGAAGCTCGGCATGAACAGCCGCGGTCTCGCCGTGGGACTGAACATCCTGCACCACCGGCGCGACGGCGGTCCCATGGGCGTGCCGATCCACCTGATCCTGCGCGCGCTGCTCGACAGCTGTGCGACCGTCGAAGACGCCGCGACGCTGCTCGCCGACTCGCCGACGAGCGCGTCGAGCGCGATCACCGTCGTCGACGCCGCGGGCGGCGGAGCGGTGTTCGAGCTCTCACCCGCGGGTGTGGCACGCATCGAGCCGTGGGACGGACGGCTCGCGCACACGAACCACTTCGTGGACTCGGGGCTCGCCGACGGCGAGGCCGGCGAGCTCGACCTGGACGGGAGCCGCCGTCGCCTGGAGCTGCTCGAGGTCGTGCGCCCCGACACGCTCGAGGCCGCGCAGGAGCTGCTGCGCGATCACTCTGGTAGCCCGGAGTCGCTGTGCCGCCACGACACGCCGAGCTCGGTGCCCGGCCTTCCGGCGGCCGGCACGGTCGTCTCGGTCGCGAGCGAGCCGGCAGCCGGCCGGTTCCACGTGGCCGCGGGACCGCCGTGTACGCACATGTTCCACGAGTACGAGCTCGCGCCGCTGGCCGAGCCCGCATGAGACGTTCAGTCGACGAGCAGTGCAGCCGCGCGCGAACGGTCGATCGAGCCGTGCAGCGCCGCCGCGCTGGTGCTGCTCTTGGCGATGGAGCTCGACAGCGAGCGCACGAACGACTCGGCGTCGGCGATCGCGTTCAGCTCGTTGGACTGGTCGACGCTCATGGCGGCGAGCCGCTGGCCGTTCGGCGAGATCGCGGCGCTGTCGGTGGCCGCGCTCGACGTGCCCGCTTGACCCCCGCTGCCGCTGTCGCCGTCGGTCGAGGGATCGACGGGGTCGAGCACGTGGGCGAGCACGGTCTGGTTCCTGATTGTCGAGCTATCGACGTGCAGCGTCATCGATGTCTCCAGCATTCTTCGAGAGAGGATCCTTACTCTTATCGAACGGCAAGAGGCCTACCTTGAGCGATCCCCTTTCCGGGGGAGTTCGCTGCTTCGGCGATGGCGACCCCCTGTACGAGCGCTACCACGACGACGAGTGGGGGCGCCCCGTGCTCGACGAGCGCGGCCTGTACGAGCGCGTGAGCCTCGAGGGATTCCAGTCGGGTCTCTCGTGGCTGACGATCCTGCGCAAGCGCGAGGCCTTTCGCAGCGCCTTCGCTGGTTTCGATCCCGAGCTCGTCGCCGCGTTCGGGCCTGACGACGTCGAGCGGTTGCTCGGGGACGCGGGCATCGTTCGCAACCGCCAGAAGATCGAGGCCACGATCGCGAACGCCCGCGCACTGCTTGCGTTGCGTGAGAGCGGTACGTCGTTTCCCGAGCTGGTGCTCGCCCACCGCCCGCCCGAGCGACCTGCGCCGGCGAGCTTCGCCGATGTCCCCGCGACGACGGCGGAGTCGAAGGCGCTCGCGAAGGCGCTGCGGTCCGCCGGGTTCCGATTCGTCGGGCCGACCACCGCCTATGCGCTGCAGCAGGCCGCCGGCCACGTGAACGACCATCTCGCGGGTTGTCCGGTCCGGGGCGACGTCGAGGCTGCGCGCGCGCTCGTCTTCGACTAGACCCAGAGGCACTAGCCCCAGAGGCGCGCCCAGACGGCGCTCCAGTGGGCGGCGCTCGTGCAGCGCTGGCCGCCCGGGCACGACATGCCCGGCGTCGTGCGGAAGCGCAGGCGCTCGAAGTCTCGGACCGGCACGTAGCCGAGCGCGCGACACGTCACGATCCCCAGCAGACGGCAGGCGCCCGGCGAGGCGGGCGCCGCGCCGACCAGTCGGGACGTCTTGGCCTGCACCGACGCCTTCGTGGCGTAGTCGAGGAAGCGGTAGGCGCAGCCGGGATGCGATGCGGTGGACACGAGCGACCATGCATCCAGCCACGCCGTCGCACCCTCGAGCGGGATCTCGGAGCGCACGGGGACGGCCTCTCTGCGGAGCTCGCGTACCACGTACGCCCAACCGGCGCCGATCGTCGCCGCGCCGTTGACGAACGCGCTGACCTGGTCCGAGGCGGCTCCCCACCTGCTCGGTGAGATCGCCTTCTGGCGCTTGAGCAGCTTCAGTGCCGCTCGCAGCTGGCGCTGGCTCAGCTGGAACGGGCTCCGTATGTGCAGGCTCGGATGCTGCGCTCCCGCGAGCAGCGCCGCATCCGCGATCTGGATCGGGTCGTCCGGGATCGAGACGCGTCCCGCGTTGCGCTTGATGTAGAGCGCGTTCCAGCTGATCGGCGCCTTCGCGACGACGCGGGGGTTCCAGATCAGGAGGTTGGGACCCCACTGGTAGGGGACGCCGAGCACGGCGCCGCCCCGATTGAGCGCGGGAATTGCCCGCAACGAGGGTCGGAGCGAGCCGAGGTGCGGGATCATGGAGGTATCGAGAGGGCGGATCACATGTGCGTCGGCGAGACGAGGGATGTCCTCGCTTGCGAGCGATACGACGTCGTATGACCCCTGCGCGAGCAACGTCGTCGTGTCGTCGCCGGGCCCGAGGTAGCGCACCGAGACCTTGCAGCCCGTCTGCTTCTGGAACGGGATGATCCACGAGTCCTCCGTGTAGCCCTCGCGTGCGAGCACGTTCAGCCTGCCCTCGGGCGCGGGAAGGCCGTTCGCGGCGACGGTCGCCGCCTGGCCCGCTGCCGTGCTCGCCGATCCACTGCCGCCACACGCCGCCGTCGCGCACGCGAGGGCGAGCGCGCAACCGAGGAGGGCCAGGCGGCTCAGCGCGGCCCGACGCCGCCGGAGGCCTGCATCATGCGCTGCGCGAGGTACACCGGCACGACCGTGATCGGGATCACGAGCATGGCCACCACGTTCTCCTCGGGAAGGCGCTGCACGTTCCGCAGATTGCCAAGGATCCGGATTGGCAGGGTGTTCAGGCTCCCGGACGTGGAGGAAGGTGACGATCACCTGACTGACATCAGCGCCGCCAGCAGGCGGCCTTCAGCGACAGCACGAACGCGGCGCGGATCTCCGTGTCGCGGAACACCGGGCCGAACCAGCGCGTCGAGAGGCCCGTGATCGGCCACGCCTGCAGCACCGACGGGTTGAACGCGTACAGGAAGATGATCCCGATCGGGATGTACAGGAACAGCACCACGAGGACCGCCCAGATGCGCAGCGCGATGCGGGTGGGTCGCCGCTCCATCAGAGGCTCTCGAAGGCGCCGAGCCGGCGCGCGATCAGCAGGTAGACGGCCATGATCGCGATCGGCACCATCGCGTACGCCGCGCGGCGGGAGGTTGCCGGCGTTGCCGACGTCCGCGTAGATCACGTTGCCGATGAACTGGGTGTTGCCCACGAGGATGGGCGTCAGGAAGTCGCCCAGGGTCAGCGAGAAGGTGAAGATCGAGCCGGCGACCACGCCGGGCAGCGCGAGCGGGAGCACCACGCGGCGGAACGTGGTGAAGCCGCGGACCAGGTAGATGCCGATCAGCCAGCCGAGCGGGCCGACGAGCAGCAGGCCGAGCTTCAGCCGGGGTCGCCGGTACAGGGCGGCGGAGAGCCTGCGAACTGGCCTCTCCGCCGCCCCGTCGGCGTGGTCGCGTCAGCGGCCACGGGTCTCTCGCTTACCCCTTGATCTCGGTCCACGCCTGCTGCCAGGCGTTGTAGGCCATGCAGTCGTTCTTGCCGTTGCCGCAGTCGCTGATCGGCGTCTTCCAGAACTTGATCTGCGAGAAGTACTTCGCGTCGGCGTCGGCGTGCAGCGGCGTGCAGAGCTTGCCGAGGATCGCGCACGACGCCGAGTTGGCCGGCGTGTAGGTGTTGAACTTGGCGGCCATCGCCTGCACCTTGGCCTGGCCGTGTACTTCAACCAGAGCATCGCGCAGTTCGGGTGCGGCGCCTTCGAGCTGATCATCCAGGTGTCGGCCCAACCCGTCGCTCCCTCCTTGGGGATCGTCGAGTCGACCTTCACGCCTGGCCCGGGCGGGGGCTGCTCCGCGGGATCCTGCAGTCGGATCTTCTCCGGCCGCACCGCGACCGTGACGCGGCTTCCGACGGCGAGTCCCGTCGACGCGAGCAACACGATCCCATCGCGTCCGACGCGCACGGTGGCCAACCCGTCCCGAAGGCCGTCGACCGTCCCCGCGAGCAGGTTCGACGTGCCGACGAAGCCCGCGACGAACGGCGTCGCCGGCCGCTCGTACACCTCCGCCGGCGTCCCGATCTGCTCGATCCGCCCCGCGTTGAACACGGCCAGGCGTCGCTCATCGCGAGCGCCTCCTCCTGGTCGTGCGTGACGTACAGGAACGTGATCCCGACCGACCCCTGGATGTGCTTGAGCTCGAGCTGCATCTCCTGGCGCAGCTTCAGATCGAGCGCCCCGAGCGGCTCGTCGAGCAGCAACACCCGCGGCCGGTTGACCAGCGCGCGTGCCAGCGCCACCCGCTGGCGCTGTCCGCCGGACAGCGCACCCGGCTTGCCGGTAGCGGCACCGCGGCGCTGTCCGGTACCGTTGCACTGGTGAACGAGGCGATCGAGACGGAAACCGCCTTCGCGCGTTTCGCGATCGGCTTCGACCATCGCGATCGCGCACGGCTGCACGAGCTCTGGGAACAGGCACTCGACAGCGAGCGCTGGTCGGACGGGCCGATCACCGAGGCGTTCGAGACGGCCTGGTCCGGCTGGAACGGCCTTCCGGCCGTCGCGACCTCGAGCTGGAGCGGTTCCGCGCTCGCAGCGCTCGAGTATGCGGGCGTCCGCGGCGAGACGGTGCTCTGCCCGTCGAACACGTTCATGGCGACGCCGCTGGCGATCCTCGCGGCCGGCGGCCACGTCGAGTTCGTCGACTGCAATCGCGACGACCTGTGCGCCTCCTACGCCGACTTCGAGGAGAAGCTCTACCGGACGCGCCCGAAGGCGGCGTTTCTCGTGCACATCGGGGGCCACATCGCATTCGAGGCCCAGCAGATCGCCGATCTGTGTCGCGCCGAGGGCGTGTTCCTGATCGAGGACTGCGCCCACGCGCACGGGGCCTCGTGGAGCGGGCGGCGGGCCGGCACGTACGGCGACGCGGGCGTCTGGTCGTTCGCGCCGACGAAGACGATCTCGACCGGCGAGGGCGGCATGCTCGTCTCGGCTGATCCCGGCCTGATCGAGTTCGCGCACGCGTTCCGAAGCTACGGCAAGCCGGATCACGCCGTGCACGGCCTGAACTACCGCATGAACGAGTTCACGGCAGCCCTCGGTGTGCTCGGCGTCGAGCGGCTCGACGAGATCGTGTCGTGGAAGAACGAGACGGCGCGGGAGCAGCTCGACCCAGCGCACCCTCACCGGCTCGAGCTGCCGTCGGGCATGCTCTCGGGTCTGTACAAGTACATCGTGTTCGCACCGATCGAGAGGTCGACCGGAAAGGTCTACGAGACGCCCTGTCATCGGATCATGGGTCACGCATGCGACCTGCCGAACACGGACTGGGTCGCCGAGAACCACTGGTGCGTTCCGCTCTACTACCGGCCTTCCAGCACGGAGGATGCGCAGTGAGGGTCATGGTCACGGGCGGATCGGGCTTCATCGGATCCCACGTCGTCGAGCGGCTCGTAGCGAACGGCCACGAGCCTCGCATCTACGACCTGGTGCCACCGCGGAGCCCGTGCGCGCGGATGGTGGAGGCGGTGATCGGCGACATCTGCGACGTCGCCGGCGTCCGGCGAGCCCTGCGCGGGTGCGACGCGATCGTGCACCTGGCCGCGGTCGCCGACGTCAACGACGCCGCGCGCGATCCGTCGCACGCCGATCTCGTGAACGCGCGAGGGACGGCGCTGCTGCTGCAGGCCGCCCGTGAGGCCGGCGTCGCGCGAGTCATCTACGCCAGCACGATCTGGGTGTACGGGAACGGCGCGCTGACGGAGCTGCTGGACGAGGACGCGCTGCTGCCGGCGCCCGATCACTTCTACACGGCGACGAAGCTCGCGGGCGAGATGTACTGCCGCGCCTACGAGCAGCTCTACGGCCTCGAGCCGACCATCCTCCGCTTCGGGATCCCGCACGGACCCCGCTCGCGCGAGGCCACGGTGGTCGCGACGTTCGTGGGCCGCGCACTCGACGGCCTCGCTCTCAGGATCATGGGGGACGGGACGCAGGCGCGCCAGTTCGTGTACGTCGAGGACCTGGCCGAGGGCGTCGTGTCCGCGCTCGTGCCGCATGCGGCCGGACGCACCTACAACCTCGTCGGCGACGAGGCCGTGAGCGTGCGCGAGGTCGCCGACATCGTGCGCAGGCTCGTCTCGGACGTCCCGATCGTGCACGTGCCGAGCCGGCCTGCCGACCTGCATCGCGCCGAGATCTCGGGCGCGCGAGCCTGGCGCGAGCTCGGCTGGCAGCCGTTGACGACGTTCGAGGAAGGCGTCTGCCGCTACACGTCGTGGCTCGCGGCAACGAACGTGAAGCCGTTCGTCGCGACGGTGGCGAGCACCGACGGCAGCGCGGCGGCCGTCCTGCTCCAGGAGCCCGGCGCGCTGTAGTGGTCGGCGTCGTGCAGCAGCACGACGTCTCCTGCCGAGAGCCCCCGCGTCGCACGTTGCTCGATCAGCTCGGGCGTCTCGCGCGTTCCCCAGTCGCGGCCCCAGCGTGACCAGAGCAGCGGAGCGAGCCCCAGCTCGCGGACGAGACTCAGTCGCCCCGGCGCTGAACACGCCGTAGGGAGGCCGGTAGCAGGTCGGCGCACGCCCGGTGGCCTCGCCGATCACGCCGAGCGCGCGCTCGAGATCGCGGGCGAGCTCCGACCGCGTACGGCGCAGCAGCAGGCGGTGGATGTACCCGTGCAGCGCGATCTCGTGGCCCTCGTCCGCGATCCGGGCGGCGATCCGCGGCCAGCGCACGACCTGCTCGCCGACGAGGAAGAACGTCGCGGTTGCGCCCGCCTCGGCGAGCGCCTCGAGCACGGCCGGTGTGCCCTCGGGGTGCGGCCCGTCGTCGAACGTGATCGCGATGCCCGCAGACCCGCTCAGCCGGCACGGGATGCCGAGCGACGGTGCGAGCGCCGGCAGGAGGGGCGCAGGGGCCGGCCAGCACCATGCTGCGGCGACGCCGAGCGCTCCGGCGCCGCCGGCGAGCAGTACGCGGGAGCGTCGCACGGGAATAGCCTAGAGCTGGAGGGCGTTCTCGAAACGCATGAGCACCGACACCACCGACATCACGATCACCGAGGCCGCGAGTCGGAAGGCGCGCGAGCTCCGAGCGGCCGAAGGCCGCGACGAGGCCGCCGTGCTCCGCATCGGGGTGCAGGGCGGCGGATGCTCCGGGTTCCAGTACCTGCTCGAGTTCGATGATCCCCGTGAGGACGATCGCGTCTACGACCTCGACGGTCTGACCGCGGTTGTCGACCCGTTCTCGGCGCCGTTGCTGTCGGGCCTCGTGCTCGACTACGACGGCTCGATCGGCGGCAAGGGGTTCGAGTTCCGCAACCCGCAGGTCGAGGCTGGGCTGCGGCTGCGGCCGCAGCTTCCAGGTGAACCAGGACGCGCTCGACGCCCTCAGCGCCGACGCGTAGACGCGCTCAGCTCGCTGCCGCCGCGATCTCGAGGCCGAGCTGCAGCTCGCCGAGGCGCGTGCGCTCGACCAGCAGGTAGAGGCGGTCCGCGGCATACAGCTCGCTGTCGCCCCGCGGCACCACCAGCGCCTCGTCGCGCCGGATCGCCACGATGATCGCCGCACCGGGTAGGAAGAGCTGACGGATCTCGGTGCCGTCGGCGATCGCGAGGTCGCCGGGGGCCAGCTCGATCAGCTCGGCCCCGAGCGTCTGCAGGGTCGCGACGTCGAGGTCGGCGAAGTGCGGCACCGGGCGCGTCTCGACGACCCCGAGTCGTCGGGCCGCCATCCGCAGCGTGAGTCCCTGCGCCGCGACCGAGACGATCACGACGTAGAACACCACGTCGAAGACGCGCACCCCGCTCGCGAGGCCCGCGGCGATCGGAATGGTCGCGAACACGATCGGGACACCGCCGCGGAGCCCGGCCCATGCGATGAACGCCTGCTCGCGCGCCGGCATGCGGAAGGGCGTCGTACACGCCAGCACGGCGAGCGGCCTCGCGATGAGCACCAGCGTCACCGCGACGACGAGCGGAGCCAGCCCCTCGTCGGGGAGCCGGGAGGGAGTCACCAGCAGTCCGAGCAGCACGAACAGCCCGATCTGCGCGATCCAGGCGGCGCCCTGCATGAAGCCTCGGACGACGCCGGCGTGCGGGATCCGCGCGTCCCCGACCGCGAGTCCGGTGAGGTACGCCGTGAGCAGCCCGGAGCCGCCGAGGACCGTTACGCCTGCGTAGCCGGCGAGCGCGACGGCGACGACGACCACGGGCGCGATACCGGCCGAGGGAAGCGGCAGCCGTCGCAGCAGCCAGACCGCGACGATCCCGACGACGATACCGCCGGCGATGCCGAGGCCGAGCTCGCGGACGAGCAGCAGCGCGCCGTCGGCGAGGCCGTAGGTATCCGAGGTCTGCCATTCGACGAGGCCGATCACGAGGATCGCCGCGAACGGGTCGTTGATCCCGCTCTCGAGCTCGAGCATCGACTCGACCCGACGGCGCAGGCCGACGCCTCTCACCGCGGCGAAGACCGCAGCTGCATCGGTCGACGAGACGACGGCTCCGACCAGGAGCGCCGTTCGCCAGTGGACGTCGAGCGCCACGTGGGCGGCCACCGATGCAACGCCCGCCGTGATCGCCACGCCGAGCGTCGCGAGCAGCACAGAGGGGCGGACGACCCTCCGCACCGCCGGCACGTCGGCCAGGAGGCCGCCCTCGAGCAGGATCAGCGCGAGCGCCACCGATCCCGCGTCGCGGACGAGCGTCGCGTTGTCGAAGTGGATGCCTCCCGGGCCGTCCTCGCCGAGCAGCATCCCGAGTCCGAGGAACAGCAGCAGCGTCGGGGCCCCGAGCCGGTCGACGAAGCACGCCGCGACGGCGCCTACGAGCAGCACCGCGATGCCGACGAGCAACGGCTCTGGGACGTGCAGCGGTGCCTCCCCTTCCGCTAACGCTGGGTTCCATTATCCCTGCTCACCGAGCCAACCCCGAACGGATACCGTCCGGGTCAGTGCTGCTCGCCTACATCCCGAGCCCGTCGAGCCGCTTCCTGGTGGACTCGGGACCGCTGCATATCCGCTGGTACGGGCTCCTCCTCGCACTGGGGGTGCTCCTCGGAGCCGCGGTCGCGAGGCGCGAGATGGCGCGCCGCTCGCTCGACCCGGACCTCGCGTATGCCGTCGCGCTCTGGGTCGTCCCGTTCGGGCTCGTGGGCGCGCGGCTGTACCACGTCGTCACGGACTGGTCGACGCGCTTCGCCGGTCACTGGGAGCGCATCCCGCAGGTCTGGGAGGGTGGCCTCGGCATCTACGGAGCCCTCTTCGGCGGGATGCTCGGCGGCGCGATCGCGGCTCGCAGGTACGGGATCGCGCTGCCGGCACTGCTCGACTGCATTGCGCCGGGCGCAGCCTTCGCCCAGGCTCTCGGACGCTTCGGCAACTACTTCAACCAGGAGCTGTTCGGCGGACCGACGCGTCTGCCCTGGGGACTCGAGATCTCGCTGCCGAACCGCCCGGTCGGATACACGCAGTACGCGACCTTCCAGCCGACGTTCCTGTACGAGTCACTCTGGTGCATCCTGGTGGGGACGATCGTCCTGATCGTGTCGCGGCGCGCCTGGCAACGGCTGGCCGGTGGGGCGCTGCTCAGCCTGTACCTGGCGCTCTACTCGGCGGGCCGCTTCTTCGTCGAGGGTCTGCGGATCGACCCCGCGCACGAGATCGGGCCGCTGCGCCTGAACCAGGTCGTGGCAGCCGTGGTGTTCGTCGGCGCCGGGGCCGCGTTCATCTTGCTCGCGCGCCGCGGCGGTCCGCCGCGCCTGACCCGCGAGCGCGTCGCGAGCTCAGGCCGCGGCCGGTAGAGCGCCCGCCTGCGGCGGAACCACGAGACGCACGGTGGTCCCACCGCCGGGCGTCGGCTCGAAGCGGAGGTTCGCACCGATGCCGGAGGCGCGCTCGCGCATCGCATCGACTCCCTGGTGGTGACCGCGCCGGTCGAGGTCCTCGGGCGACGTCCCGCTGCCGTCGTCGGCGACGGCGAACTCGATGCTGCCGTCGCGTCGGCGGTGGGCGCGGACCGACACGTGTGACGCGTTCGCATGCTTCACGGCGTTCGCGAGCGCCTCCTGCGCGATGCGGTACAGGCAGACCTGGACCGGTCGCTCGAGCTCGTCGACGATCGCGGCGTCGACCGCGACGGCGACCCTGTGCGCCTCCCCGGTCTGTGCCGCCAGCTCGCCGAAGGCGGCGCCGAAGCCGTGGTCGCGAAGCGTGATCGGCTCGAGCGCGAACGTGAGCCTGCGGAGGTCGCGCACGATGCCGCGGGTCCGCTCGATCGCGAGCCGGACCACGCGGCTCGTCTCTCGGTGCTCGTCGTCGCCGAGATCAGCGAGTGCCGCCTCGAGGATCAGCCCGACGCCGGCGATCGTCTGCTGCGGCCCGTCGTGCAGCGCCAGCGAGAGGCGTCGGCGCTCCTGCTCCTCTGCTGTCAGGAGCCGGTCGGACAGGCGCGCGCGCTCACGCTCGCGTTCCTCGGCCTGAGCCCGCAGCGACCGCGCGAGGGTGTACAGACGCCCGTTCTGGCGGGCCCGCGAGCCGAAGTCGGCGAGCACCCGCAGCTGCGCGAGCTCGAGCGGCGAGAACGGCGGATGGGATCGCCTGACCACCGCGAGATCGGCCGGTCCCTGACCCTGGGCGCCCATCGAGACCGAGCAGACCTCCGCTGCGAGTCCGGCCTGCAGGGTCTCCGCCACGTTGCCGGAGCGCGTGAGCGGAGGAGGCACCAGCGTCGGGTCGGTCGCATCGTGCGCTGCGCAGACGAGCAGCCCGTCCTCGCTGGTCTCGACGACCAGCGCCGCGTCCGCCTGCAGGAGCTGGCGAGTCGCGCTCGCGAGCCGGTCGAGCACGCGTTGCTCGTCGAGGTCGTCCTGCAGTCCCGCGACTGCGGCGACGAGCCGGTCGAGCGCATCTGCCTGCTCGAGGAGATCGCTCGCGATCTCGCGCTCGAAGGCGACGGCCAGCTCGGCATCGGCCCGCTGTCGTCGGGCCCGCTGCAGCAGCGTGGCCAGTGCGACGATCGTGATCGCGAGCAGGAGCGCGCCGATCGCCTCTCCCACGATCGACGGAAGCACGACGACCTCGCTCAGGCGATGATCGACTCGCGCAGCGCGATCGCGACGGCCTGCGTCCGCGTATCCGCCTCGAGCTTCGCCAGGATGTGGCGCACGTGGCTCTTGACGGTCTCCTGCGAGATGAACAGGCGCTGCGCTACATCGGCGTTCGAGAGACCATCGGCCAGGAGCTGGAGGATCTCTCGCTCGCGGGCGGTCAGCAGCCCCTCGCGATCGCTCGCGACCATCGAGGTCGCGAGGCCCGGATCGATGAACTCTCCTCCCGCGGCGACCCGGTCGATCGCGCGGATGATCGTCGCGTGCGGTGCCTCCTTCAGGAGGTAGCCCCGCGCGCCCGCTTCCCGGCCGCGTGTGAGCAGGTTCCGCTCGGCGTGGGCGGTGAAGAACAGCACCGCCGCCGTCGAGGAGCCGTCGCGGATCTTGCACGCGGCCTCGAACCCATCCATGCCGCCCATCCGCACGTCCATGATCACGACGTCCGGGCGGCGGCGCTCGGCGAGCGCGACCGCGGCCTCGCCGTCGGCTGCCTCGCCGACCACGCGAATGTGCGGTGTGCGCGACAGCGCCAGGCGCAGCCCTTCGCGGACGACCTCGTGGTCGTCGGCGATCAGGCAGGTGATGGGGGACTCTTCTTCGCTCACGCGACCTCTGTGCTCACGGCGTTGACACAGCTTGTATCGGCAGCACCCCCTGTTCGGGTTAGCCCGGATCGGGCGATGAGGCGGACTGGCAGGTCGGACACCACCAGGTCGTGCGCCCGTCGTCTCCCTGCGCCTGTCTCGCGCTCCGCGTGCCGCAGCGCGGGCACGCGGGCCGGCCGTAGATCCGACGCGGGGCGTCGCCACCGCGCTGCACCCCGGCGATCAGCCAGGCGCGTCCCGCATCGTAGATCTCGGCGAGACGTTCGAGCCCGACCGTCTCCGGGGGCGCGAACGGGTCGGTGCGGCACGCCCACAGCGCCTCGCTCTTCGCGATGTTGCCCATGCCGCAGGCGACCCGCTGGTCGAGCAGCAGCTCGGCGACTGCGCGATCCTCGGAGGCGGCGACCGCGCGCCGCGCCGCGTGTGCGGGATCGAACGCGGGATCGAGCACGTCGGGGCCCAGTCGCGCGAGCACCGGGTGCAGCGCGAGCCCGCCCGGCCGCAGGAGCTCGAGCACCGGGCCGTTGAACTGCACCGCGACGAGCGACCCGGTGCGCAGCACGAGCCAGGCCTGCCGGTCCGGCTTCGACCAGCGCTCGCCCGTCCGGAACACGCGCCACGAGCCGTGCATCCGCAGGTGCGAGTGCAGCGTCCTACCGTCCGCGAGCGGCCACAGCAGGTGCTTGCCGCGGGCGCTCGGATCTCCGAGCGTCGCACCGTCGAGCGCTCGCGCGACCGCACCGCCGCGCGGGTCGATGCTCTCGGCGCGCACGGTCTCTCCGGCGAACGGCGCGAGACGGCGCGCGGCGAGCACCAGGCTGTGTCCCTCGGGCATCGGCTCAGGCGCGCGGGGCGCGCAGCACGAGGCGGCGGGGACCCGCCTCGAAGCCCGCCGCCAGGAACGCGGGCAGGGCCGGGCTCTCGAGCGCGCTCTCGCCGTCGAGCCGCTCGATCGTCAGGCGGCGCGGCCGGCCGCGCCGCACCTCGTCCGCGAGCGCGGCGAGGGCGGGCCCGAGGTTCTCGCGCGCGCTGTCGGACAGCGTGAGGAGCGAGCGGCCGCCCCGCTCGACGTACAGCTCGGGCTCGCCGTCACGCAGCACGACGTAGGCGCCGGCGGCGCGCGAGGCTCTCCCTGCGGCGCGCCTCGGCCAGGGCAGCGTTGCGCCGTACAGGTTGGCCGGGTCCGTCGCGGCGAGCACGACGTAGGTCGGGTCGAGCGGCGCCTCGCGCGCATCGCGGAGCCGCTCGATCGCGCCCGGTAGGGCGAACTGCGCGCCACCACGCCCGTCGACGAACCAGCCGCGGCGGCATGCGCCGAGCGTCTCGAGGTCGGAGAGCGCGCGATAGACCCCCGAGAACCCTCCCGGGACCTGCTCGCCTGCGACGGCGCGGCGTGTCAGCACGCCGTGCCGCTCGAGCAGCAGCTCGGCGATGGCACGTGCTCGCTCGGCAGGGTCGGCCGGATGGGCGTAGAGCGCCGCGGTCGCGGACCAGCGCCCGAGCGAGGCGCCGGCAGGGGCGCTGCGGCGGCGGGCGAGGCGGCGTCCCGTCACGCGTGCCACGGGGCGGGGAGCAGGCGCGCTGCGCGGGCCGCGCAACGGTGCGAACGCGTCGTTCGTGACCTCGCCGGCCGAGACGAGATCCCAGAGCGCGGCGGTCAGCTCCGCATGCGGCAGCCCGGTGTCGATGGCGAGCTCGCCGAGGAAGCGCGGGCCGCCGGCGAGCGAGCCGCGCAGCGCGTCGTGCGCCGTCCCCTGCGGTGCGGGCGCCGCCCCGGGGGGCGGTCCGAAGAGCGGCGCCTCGTCGCGGTACAGCAGCGCGACCCGTCCACCCTCGGCGCCGATCCAGACGAGCTCGCCCGTCGCGCACAGCTCGTCGAGCCACGACTGCCGGTAGCCCTCGACGCGCCGGGCGAGCACATCGCGCTCCCACACATCGGGCGAGAGCGGCAGCCACTGCAGGGGCACGAGCACTTCGCGCAGCCGGTCGAGCGATCCCCGGCCTCCGCGCTCGATACCGTGCCAGCCGGGCGCAAAGCGGGCGATCGCGGCCGGCTCGACCGGCTCGACCGCCCGGCGCAGCGCCGCAACCGACGCGCGCCGGATCCGTCGCAGCACGTCGGGGTCGCACCAGTCGATGCCGGTGCCTCCGGGCCGGAGCCCACCTCGCACCAGGCGGCCCGCGGCCTCGAGCGCCGCGAGCTCGGACTCGCACACCTCATCGGCGAGCCCGTAGCGCGTCGCGGCGTCGGCGGTGGTGAAGGGTCCGCGACGGCGGGCGAAGCGTGCGAGCAGGCCCGCGAGCGCGTGCTCCACCGGCTCGAGGAACGCGGCGGGCACACCGGCGGGCGGTGCGACGCCGAGGGCGTCGCGGAAGCGGCCGGCGTCCTCGATCGCGATGAGCCGCTCCTCGCCTGCGATCCGGACGCGGAGCGCACGGCGCTCGCGGAGCAGCTGCTCGGCGGCGGCCTCGACGTCGTCCCCACGGTCGGCGAGCTCGGCGCGCGTCAGATCGCCCGATCGGCGCAGCAGGTCGTGCAGTCCGTCCGCACCGGGGCCCGGAGCCGCGGCGAGGTCGTGCTCCACCGAGGCCAGCGCCTCGGGATCGAGGAGGTCGCGCAGCTCGTCCGCGCCGAGCAGCTCGCGCAGCAGGTCGCGGTCGAGTGTCAGGGCCTGCATGCGGCGTTCCGCGGCGGGCGTGTCATCCTCGTACATCGCGCGCGCGACGAAGTCGAAGGCGAGCGACTGCGCGAACGGCGAGGCCTCCGCGGTCTCGACTGCGACCAGTGAGATCTCGCGCGTCTGCAGCCTCGACAGCAGCTCGCGGAGCGCGGGCAGGTCGAAATGGTCCTGCAGGAGCTCGCGGTACGTCTCGAGCACGATCGGGAACGATCCGTAGCGCTCGGCGACCTGGAGGAGCGATTGTGCCCGCAGCCGCTGCTGCCAGAGCGGGGTTCGCTGGCCCGGGCGCCGGCGCGGGATCAGGAGCGCTCGCGCGGCGTTCTCGCGGAAGCGTGCGCCGTACAGCGCCGAGCCGCCGAGCTCGCCGACCACGATGTCCTCGACCGTCTCGGGGTCGAGCGCGACGAGCCCCGCATCGGGCGGCACGTCCGTGTCGGGAAGGTGCACGATGATGCCGTCATCCGACCACAGCGCCTGCGCGTCGAGGCCGGTGGCGCGGCGGAGCTCGGCGCCGAGCGCGAGCGCCCAGGGCGCGTGGACGCGACCGCCGAAGGGCGACAGGATGCACAGGCGCCAGTCGCCGATCTCGTCCCGGAAGCGCTCGACGACGATCGTCCGGTCCGAGGGCACGACGCCCGTCGCACGCTCCTGGTCGCGCACGAACGCCACGAGGTTCGAGGCCGCCCGCGGCTCGCACGCGCACTGCTCGACGAGCTGCTGCTCCGCCGCCGCGTCGGGCAGCAGCGCGAGCTCGCGGCACAGCTGCCCGACGGCTCCTCCCAGCTCGGCCGGCCGGCCGACCTGATCGCCCTTCCAGAACGGGATCGCTCCCGGCACGCCGGGGGCGGGGGAGACGAGGACCCGGTCGCGCGTGATCTCCTCGATCCTCCACGAGCTGGCTCCGAGCAGGAACACCTGGCCCTCGCGCGCCTCGTAGACCATCTCCTCGTCGAGCTCGCCGACGCGCCCGGAGCCGTCCACCAGGAAGACGCCGAAGAGCCCGCGGTCGGGGATCGTCCCGGCGTTCGCGATGGCGATCCGGATCGCCCCGTCGCGCGCTCGCACGGTGCCCTCCACGCGGTCCCAGACCAGGCGCGGCCGTAGCTCGGCGAACTCGTCGGAGGGGTAGCGTCCGGCGAGCAGGTCCAGCACGCCGTCGAACTGGCCCCGCGGCAGATCGCGGTAGGGGTAGGCGCGCTGCACGAGGGCGTAGAGATCGTCGACCGCGACGGGCCCCTCGGAGCACGCGCCCACGAGCTGCTGCGAGAGGACGTCGAGCGGGTTCTTCGGGACGCGCGTCTCCTCGATCAGCCCCTTGCCCATGCGCCCCGCGACGACCGCGCACTCGAGGAGGTCGGCCCGGAACTTCGGGAAGATGCGACCGCGTGACGGCTCGCCCACCTGGTGGCCTGCGCGACCGACTCGCTGCAGACCACGTGCGACCGAGCCCGGCGACTCGACCTGGCAGACGAGGTCGATGGCGCCCATGTCGATGCCGAGCTCGAGCGACGACGTCGCGACGAGGCACGGCAGGGCGCCCGCCTTCAGCGCCTCCTCGATCTCGCTGCGCGCCTCGCGGGAGAGCGAGCCGTGGTGGGCGCGGGCGACCGGCTGTTCGGCGAGCTCGTTCAGCCGCAGCGCGAGTCGCTCCGCAAGCCTCCGGCTGTTCACGAAGATCAGCGTGGAGCGGTGGGCGCGCACGAGCCCGAGCAGCTCGGGATAGATCGCCGGCCAGATCGAGCGAGCTCCACCGTCGGTCGCTCCCTGCACCGACTCGAGCGCCGGGGCTGCCCCGTCCGCGCCCTGCCGGTAGCCGAGGTCGGCCAGGTCCTCGACCGGGACGCGCACCTCGAGGTCGAGCTCCTTGCGGATGCCGGCGTCGACGATGGTGACGTCGCGATTGCCGCCGACGAAGCGGGCCACCTCCTCGAGCGGGCGCTGCGTCGCAGACAGCGCGATGCGCTGGGGCTCGTCGTGGCAAAGGGCAGAGAGGCGCTCGAGCGAGAGCGCGAGATGGGCGCCGCGCTTGGTCGCGGCCATCGCGTGCACCTCGTCGATGATCACGGTGCGAACGTCGCGCAGGATCTCGCGCTGGCTCGAGGTGAGCATCAGGAACAGGCTCTCGGGCGTCGTGATCAGCACGTCCGGCGGTCGCCGGGCCATGCGTCGGCGGGCGTCGGCCGGGGTATCGCCCGTACGCACGGCCACCTCGACGTCGCGCAGCTCCTCACCTGCCGCCGCTGCCATTGCACGGATCCCGGCGAGCGGCGAGCGGAGGTTGCGCTCGACGTCGTAGTTGAGCGCCTTCAGCGGGGAGAGGTAGAGGAGCGCGGGGCCCGAGCCGGGTCGGCGCTCCTCGCCGAGCAGCCGATCGAGGCCGGCGAGGAAGGCCGCGAGTGTCTTCCCGCTGCCCGTCGGAGCGCACACGAGCACGTGCTCGCCGCGCGCGATCGCCGGCCAGGCACCGGCCTGGGCCGGTGTGGGGTCGCCGAAGGCGTGCTCGAACCAGCGTCGCGTCGCGGCGCCAAATGTGGACTCGGGGGTGACATCCGTGGCCATGTCTGCACGGTACATTTTCAGAGGTAGATGCCCGCGAACGAGATCATCGCCATCGCGGCCACGCCCGCTGCGGCCGCCAGCGTGACCCGCAGCGCGATGGTCACGTCGGATGCCTGCTCGGGCCGGCCGCGCGCGGCGAGCGCCGTCAGCAGCGACTGCCCGAACAAGCACGCGACCCCGGCGACGAACGTGAGCGAGTCGTGGCCGATCCAGAGCAGCAGAGGGACCACGATCCAGCAGACCAGGTGGGGGGCCGTGCGGGCTCGAACGGCTCGGGCGATCGCGACGACGACCGCGAGGCCGGCGAGCACCGGCCCGGCGTGCGCATCGATGCCCAGTGCCGCCGCGGCGACGCCCAGCCCGAGCGCCACGAGATCGAGTGGAGACACGGGGAAGGACGGTAGCGGCTCTCCTAGACTTCCATCGTGGAGCAAGGAGCCGACCCCGACTGGGTGCTGCTCGAGCTCGAGCCGGCGAAGGCTGCTCGCGCCGGGCTCCCCGATCGCATCGTCGCCCCCCGGGCGGAGGCAGAGGCCGGCATCGGCGTCGAGCGCGCGACCGCGGCCCGCTGGGGTGCGGCATTCGCGGCTGCGCGGCCGGAGCACCGGCTCGCGCCGGGGCTCGCGGCGCTCGCTGCGGCCGAGCCCTACCGCCTGCTCGCCGAGCGCCTGGCGGCCGCGGGACGGCCGGAGGATGCTGCGGTCGCGCTCGCGCGGGCACTCGAGCTGACGCCCTTCGACGCGGCGTCGCGGGTCAACCGCGCCAACGCGCTGCAACGGGCGGGCGACCCGGAGAGCGCGCTCGCCGAGCTCGACGAGGCCGAGTGGGCGTACAGCGCAGACGCCGCGTTCCACGGGGCGCGAGGGAGCGTGCTGGAGAGCCTGGACGAGCCGGACCGCGCCATCGTGGCGTACGAGCGCGCGCTCGAGCTCGCGCCCGGAGACGGGTTCCTGCTCGACCGGCTCGAGGCGCTCGGTGCCCTGAAGAAGCTGACATCCCCGGACGGCCATGCGTACTGGCTCACTCCGGCCGACTTCGATCGCGTCGTGCGTGCCGAGCTCGCCTCGCTGTACGAGCAGGGCCCGGCTCAGCTGATCTCTCGCGGCATCGCGCTGGCGGCGGATGGGCACCTCGAGCTCGCCAGCGTGGCGGGCCAGCTCGCGGCTCGCCTCGACCCGGACGACGTGACGGCGCAGGATCTGATCCGCCTCGGCGAGGGCGCCGGTCGCCGGGCGGCGGACTATACTGGCGGGTAGTGACCCTGAGCGGTTCCGCCCAGGACGACCCGAGCTATAGACGTCGGCGCGCAAGCGCCTGCAGACTCGCATGAGCGTCTCCACCGCGCTCGAGCTCAGCTCGGTTGTCGTCGTAATCCTGTGGAACGCGTTCTTCGTGGCCGCGGAGTACGCGTTCGTCTCGGTGCGTCACACGCGACTCGACGAGCTGATCGGGCAGGGCGACAAGCGCGCACGCGTCGTGCGCAAGATCGTCTCGGACCCGTCGCACTTCATCTCCGCGATGCAGCTCGGCATCACGATCAGCTCGCTGGCTCTCGGCGCCATCGGCGAGCCGGCGGTGTCGCGGCTACTCGAGGATCTGTTCGGTCACGTGGCGCCCGGCGTCTCCACGACGGTCTCGGTGGCCCTCGCGTTCGTCGTGATCTCGATCCTGCACGTCGTGATCGGCGAGATCATCCCGAAGTCGTACACGCTGCCGCGCGCCGAGCGCGTCGCCCTCGCCGTGTCCCGACCCGTCCGGGTGTTCTTCGTCGTGTTCGGGCCGTTCATCCGGTTCCTCGACTGGCTGGCGCAGCTGCTGATGCGGCTGCTCGGCATTCCGACGACCGACGAGCTCGAGAGCGCCCACAGCGAGGAGGAGCTGCGGCTGCTGGTGCACCGCTCGCGTGGCGTCGGGCTGCTCGAGGCGGCGGAGGAGGAGATGATCGGCAAGGTCTTCGACTTCGCGGACACCGAGGTGCGCCAGGTCATGGTCCCGCGCCCCGACGTCGTCGCGCTGCCGATCGGGCTCGACCCGATCGCCGCGATGGAGGACGTGCTGCGCCACCCGTACACGCGCTACCCGGTGTACGACGGCGACCTCGACGACATCGTCGGCATCCTCCACGTGCGTACGCTCTTCGGTGCGTCGCAGAACGGCGGCTCGGCGAGCACGGACCTGCGCGACCTGATCCGACCGGCACACACCGTGCCCGAGACGAAGCGACTCGCGGACCTGCTCGGCGAGTTCCGCCGGACGAAGAGCCACATGGCGATCGTGGTCGACGAGTACGGATCGCTCGCCGGCATCGCCACGCTCGAGGACCTGATCGAGGAGATCGTGGGCGACATCGCCGACGAGTTCGACCTCCCCGAGACGGCGATCCTGCGCCTGGGTCGCGACCGTCTGAGAATCGAGGGCTCGTTCCCGATCGAGGACTTCAACGAGCGCTTCGGACGCTCGCTGCCGACAGACGACTACAACTCGATCGGCGGATTCGTGTTCGGCGAGCTCGGGCGAGCGCCGCAGCCGGGCGATGTCGTCGAGTTCGACAACACCCGTTTCGAGGTCGTGGCGGTCGATGGCACCCGCATCCTGCAGGTCGACGTCACCCTCGGGGGACGCACCGAGGCGTCGGCCGAGCTCGACCGGGACGATTGACTCAGGCGGCGGGCCCGAGCGCGAACGTCCCGCTCCCGCGCGTCGCAATGCCGCCACCGAGCGCGCCCGTGACCTCGCCCTCGATGATCAGCTCGTCCGTTCCCGGCGGCGGCGCCGCGCCGAAGAACGACGCCCCGAACAGCGTGCGGCCTCCGCCCTGGACGCTCTCGCCCAGCGGGGCGTAGTCCGTGCCGGCGTGATCCGTGAGCCGCACCGTGAGGTGCGGCGTGCCCTGGGCCAGTCGGGCGACCTCGCTGCCGGCGGGAGAGCACGTCCAGGTCACGACCGTGCCCCGCGGGTAGGTCTCGACGGCGCGCACGACCATGAGCGAGGGCCCGCACTCGATGCGCAGCGGCCCGGGGTGGACGTGTCTGAGCCGCCCTGCCTCGAACGTCTCGCTCACGCTGTCAGCGCTCGCCGACGCGCCCGAGGAAGTCGGTCAGGATGCTCTGGCAGCGTGCGGCATCGCTCGTGTCGAGCGTGCAGGTGAGCCTGGCGGCGAACGACGTCCGGTCCGGGACGTACACGACCGCGCCGACCGCCCGCAGTCGCCCACCCGACGGGTTTCCCGAGCCGCGCACACCTGCGGGATCGATGAACGCGCGCACGTTCGGCAGCAGTCGCGCGACGCGCTCGCCTTTCGGGTGTGGCGTGTGGCACGCGAACCCCGTGTCCTTGACAGCGTGGGGGAACAGCCCGCACGCGACCGCCGCGATGCACCCGACGCAGCTGCCCTCGACCTCGACGTCGACGGCCGGGCCTGTCGTCCCGGCGTCCGGGGGCGCAAGTCGCACGTGCACGCCCCCGTCCGCGCCGACGAGGGCCTTGCATGCGTAGCCGTGCGGGGCCAGGACGATCGGCGTGCCGCCTCCCGCCCAGGCGACGAGCGAGCTCGCCTCCTTCGCCGTGAGAGGGAGCGTGGCGTGCGTCGCGCGGGTGGGATGATCGCCCGGTACGCCGTAGGTCGTGGGACAGGCCTGGACCGCGACGCGCACGTCGGCGACCGCGGGGCCCGCGAGCGCGCCGAGCAGCGCCGACGCGACGAGCGCCGACGCGACCAGCCTCACGCGATCTCCAGCGCCAGTTCCTCGATGCGCCCGTCGGCGAGGCGGAACGCCGCGAGCTCGGCCGGGTCGCTGCGCAGCGAGACGATCACGTACGCCGCGTCGGGCCACGTCGCAAGCTCGACGTCAGTGCGGGAGGGGTACGGGGCGGAGCGTGTGTGCGAGTGGTAGATGCCGACCACATCGTCGTCTGAGCCCTCGAGCTGGAGTACGACTTGCAGCAGGTCGTCGGGGTGCACCGAGTAGCGGTACGGGCTCTCGTCGGCGTTCCGCGTCGGGTGGAACGACGTCGCAGACCCGTTCCGGCCGCCGAGAATGCCGCATGCCTCGTTCGGGAGGCCGGCGCGCGCGTGTGCCACGATCTCGTCGCGCAGCGCTCGCGGCAGGACGAACGACGCGCCTTGCGGGCCTACCACCAGACCCGCGACTCCATCTCACCGGCGAGCTCGCTCTCGTCCCGATCCCAGAGCCCGGCCGACAGGTACTTCCAGCCGCCGTCGGCGAACAGCATCACGATGTTGGCCGGGGCGTCGAGCTCGGCTGCGACCTTCAGCGCCACGTGCAGCACGCCTCCGGCCGAGACGCCGGCGAAGATCCCCTCCTCGCGGGCGAGGCGGCGCAGCCCGCGCACGGCCTCCGCGTTGGAGACGAGCAGCTTGCGGTCGAGCTGGGTGACGTCGAGCACCTCGGGCACGTAGCCGTCCTCGAGCGAGCGGAGCCCGGAGACGTCGTCACCGGCGAGCGGCTCCGCCGCCACGATCTGCACGTCCGGGTTCGCCTCGCGCAGGCGACGCCCGACGCCCATCAGCGTGCCGCCCGTTCCGAGGCCCGCGACGAACGCGTCGACGTCGGGGCAGTCGTCGAGGATCTCGACGCCCGTGGTGCGGTAGTGCACGTCCGGATTCGCCGGGTTGGCGTACTGGAAGGGCATGTACAGCGAGCGATCGGCCTCGGCCAGCTCACGTGCGAGGGCCACCGCGCCGTTGGATCCGAGCTCGCCGGGCGAGCTGACGATCTCGGCGCCGAACGCCTTCAGCAGCGCGACGCGCTCGCTCGTCGCCGACTCGGGGAGCACGATCCGCACGGGGTAGCCGCGCACACGGCCGAGCGCGGCGAGCGCGATGCCCGTGTTCCCGCTCGAGGGCTCCAGGATGGTGCGCCCGCGGCGCAGCTCGCCCGAGCGCTCGGCGGCGTCGAGCATCGCGAGCGCCACCCGATCCTTCACGGATCCGGTCGGGTTCTCCGACTCGAGCTTCGCGAACAGGCGGACGCCGGGAGCAGGCGACAGGTGCACCAGCTCGACGAGCGGCGTGTTGCCGACCGCCGAGGCGATCCCGGCGCGCCGCAGGGCGTCGCCGAGCTCGGTGGTCAACGGTCTCCGCCGGCCATGGCCGGGAGAACGATCACCGTCGAGCCATCGCGCAGGCTCGTGTCGAGACCCTCGCCGAGGCGTACGTCTTCCTGATCGACGTAGACGTTCACGAACCGGTTGAGGTCGCCGCCGCCGTCGAGCAGCTTCTGGCGGAGCCCCGGGTACTGGTCCACGAGCGTCGACAGCGCGCCGCGCAGATCGCCCGGCGCGTCGAGCTCGACCGTTCGGGCGCCGCCGACGTCCGCGCGCAGCACCGGTGGGAGACGGACCGTGACGCTCATCGGAGCGCTCCGGTCGGCATCGCGCAGAACTGCTCGTAGTCGATGTACTCGATCGGGCCGGCGTGCTCGCCGCAGACCGGGCACTCGGGATCGCGACGCAGCCCGACCTCCTGGAAGCGCATCTCGAGCGCGTCGAACAGCATCAACCTTCCGACCATCGAGTCGCCGATCTCGAGCAGCAGCTTGATCGCCTCGGCCGCCTGCAGCGAGCCCATGATGCCCGGGAGCACGCCGAGCACGCCGCCCTCGGCGCACGACGGTGCGAGCTCCGGCGGCGGAGGCTCCGGGAACAGGCAGCGATAGCAGGGGCCCTCGTACGGGCGGAACACGCTGAGCTGGCCTTCGAAGCGGAAGATCGAGGCATGCACGACCGGAATGCGGTGCTTGACGCTCGCGTCGTTCAGCAGGTAGCGCGTCGGGAAGTTGTCGGTGCCATCGACGACGACGTCGTACCCGGCGATGATCTCGTCGACGTTCTCCGAGCTGAGACGCACCTGGTGCTCGATGACCTGCACGTCGGGGTTCAACGCCTCGAGCGCGATCCGGGCCGATGCGGTCTTCGGCTGGCCGATCCGGTCCGTCGTGTGCAGCACCTGTCGCTGCAGGTTCGACGCGTCGACGACATCGGCATCGACGATCCCGAGCGTGCCCACGCCGGCCGCGGCGAGGTACAGGGCGGCGGGCGAGCCGAGCCCGCCGGCGCCGAGCAGCAGCACGCGGGAGTCGAGCAGCTTGAGCTGGCCGGCCTCGCCGACCTCCGGGATCAGCAGGTGGCGCGAGTAGCGCTCGCGGCGCTCGGGATCGAGCATGCGCGGGACGATCCACTTGTGGCCGCCGGACTTCCAGGCCGCGAAGCCGCCCGCGAGCGACTCGACGTTCTGATACCCCATCTCGCCGAGTGCGCGGGCCGCGAACGCGGAGCGCGCACCGGACTCGCAGCTGACGACGATCGGCGTCAAGCGATCGGGCGCGATGCCCTCGATGCGCGACTCGATGCGGCCGCGCGGCACGTGGAGCGCTCCGGGGATGGCGCCCTGCTCGAACTCGTCGAGCTCGCGCACGTCGATCACGAGGGGCGGCTCGGTCGCATCAAGGCGCGCGTCGAGCTCGCGAGCGTCCAGCTCGCGGATCTCTGACTTGGCCTGAGCGAGTAGCTCGGAGTAGCTCGGCACGGTCCTCCGCACGGTTGCAAGGTCACAGCTCGGCTCCACCAGCCGACACCCGCAGGAACGCCCCGGGAGCGGGGGCTATTCCCGGTTCGCAGGCCTCTAGTCTGCAGATCCGGTGGATCCCCGTCGCCTCGCCGTCGCGATTGCGTGCTCGCTGGTCGTCGCCGGAGCGGTGCTCCTGCTCGCGCTCGCGCAGCGCTCACCCGCGCCTGCCCAGACGCCGAAGGCATGCGGCAAGCCGCTGACCGGGAACCCGCCGCTGCGCTTCGACCTCCCGACGCGCTTCGTCGGCACCGATCCGGCCCGTCTGCGCAGCCTCGGCGACCCCGCGAGCAATGTCGACCTCGCGCTCGGGTTGACAGCATCGGAGTACAACGCCGGGCACGTCCCGGCGGCACGTCGCGATCTCTCACTGGCCGCCGGCCGGCTCGGCGACACCGACGTGCGCGTGGCGGTCGCGAGCGCCATGCTCGGCTGGTCTCGAGGCCGCTCGAGCGATGTCGCCAGAACGCTCGAGGGCATTGCAAGCGACGCACCGAGCAACGACGCTTTCCCGCTCGTCGAGCGCGGGCTCGTCTCGCTGTGGCAGGGCTGCACCGGTGATGCCAGCAGCTGGTTCGTCCAGGCGAGGGCGGCGGCTCCGGACGGCTTCTACGGCGTGCTCGCCGACGACCTCCTGCACCCGAACCAGAACCAGTCGTACCCGCCGTTCATCGCCTCCCGGCCGTTGCCCGGCGGTTCCGTCGACGTGCGGCGGCGTGCTGCGGCAGCGCACCCCGACTCGGCCAGGCTCGCACTGGCGTACGCGGTGGCGCTGCAGGACGCCGGGCGACGGGCCGACGCGCGCGCCGCAGCCGAGCAGGCTGTCGCAGCCGATCCGACGGCGATCGATGCGCAGGTCGCCGCGATCGTCCTCGGCTACGACAAGGACTCACCCGCCGTCGCCGTCGGCGGCCTCGGCATGTTGATCAAGAACGATCCGCAGGCCGCGAGCCCGGTGATGCACCTCGGTCTGCTGCTGCTCTGGATCAAGCGAACCGCTCTGGCCAAGCAGGAGTTCGCGAAGGCGGTCAAGCTCGACCCGTCAGGTCGGATAGGGCGTTACTCCCAGGCATTTCTCGAAAACCTGAACGGACCGGGGGGTTGACGCGGGGTAGCCATTGCAAGATCATCCTTTCGGGGTGCCACGATTGCTCGAGATCGAGCAGTCTGTGAGGAAGCGGGTCTAAACTGTCGAATACCGCCACCGGAGGTGTGGTTTTTCGGCGGCCGAAGGAGGGGTCTCTCGGATGGACGCGAGCGGAAGCAAGGTGTGATGGCCCAAAGCTCCGTGCTCGTGCTCGACGAAGCTCGCGTGCTGATCGAGCGAGGGGTCGCTGCCGGCTTCGTGACCCACGAGCAGGTCGCGGCTGCGCTCGATGAGCTCGACCTGGAGGCGTCCCAGATCGACGAGGTCCTCAGCGCGCTCGAGGACGCGCACGTCGAGCTCGTCGACGAGGCCGAGGCTGCCCAGGCGGACGTGTCGCTGGCGATCGACGAGCGCGACACCTCGATCGACTCGCTCGCGCTGTTCCTGCGCGAGATCGGTCGCGTCAAGCTGCTGACCGCAGCGCAGGAGGTCGAGCTCGCCAAGCGGATCGAGCGCGGCGACCACAGCGCGAAACAGCACATGGTGGAGGCGAACCTGCGCCTCGTCGTGTCGATCGCCAAGAACTACCGCAACCAGGGGCTGCCGTTCCTCGACCTGATCCAGGAGGGGACGATCGGCCTGGTGCGCGCCGCCGAGAAGTTCGACCATCGCCGCGGCTACAAGTTCTCGACGTACGCGACGTGGTGGATCCGCCAGGCCGTCGCGCGTGCGCTCGCCGACAAGGGGCGGACGATCCGCATGCCCGTCCACGTCGTGGAGAAGCTGAACCGCATCGTCCGCACCGAGCGCGCACTGAACGCGAAGCTCGGCCGCGATCCGAGCTCGGCCGAGATCGCCGAGGCGCTCGACCTGCCGCTGGACGAGGTCGACCAGATCCGCCGGGCAGCGCAGACGCCGATCTCGCTCGAGCGGCCCGTCGGCGCAGAGGACGACTCCGAGTTCGGCGCGCTGCTCTCCGATCCGTCGCAGGAGTCGCCGGAGGAGATCGCGGCGAACACCATCAGGATCGAGACGCTCCGTCGGGTCCTGTCGACCCTGAGCTACCGGGAGCGGAGGGTGCTCGAGCTGCGCTACGGGCTCGACGGGCAAGCGCCGCGCACGCTCGACGAGGTCGGTCGCGCGTTCCGCGTCA
Organism: uncultured Actinomycetes bacterium; assembly: GCA_963717155.1. Taxonomy (GTDB): domain Bacteria; phylum Actinomycetota; class Thermoleophilia; order Gaiellales; family JALYLC01. Next base: position 2,193,859 of record OY970326.1, on the reverse strand, counting down.
CGCGTGAGCGCATCCGCCAGATCGAGACCCAGAGCCTGCGCAAGCTCCAGGCCCTCGCGGAGGCCCAGAAGCTCCGCGACGTCGCCTAGCCAGCGCGCCGCCGGCGGCCTCGCGGGCGGGGCTGCACTACGCTCTGCCCTCGTGACCGCCTACCGGATGCTCGCTGAAGGCCGCCCGAACGGGAGCGCTCACAGCGAGGAGCGCAACGACGATGGCGGCACGGTGCTGTCGTTCTCGGCCGAGCTCGGCATGCCGAGTCCGGTGCGGACGCTTGCGGGCGAGGTGTTCCTCGACGGCGCGCTGGCGTGGCGCGCGTTCGATCTCGACGTCAACGGCAGCATGCGCAGCGTCGCGCACGAGGATGGCGTCGAGCTCGAGATCGAGGGTGTTCCGGCGATGTACGGCGTGACCGTCAGGCGTCTCGTCGCCGCGGGCCTCGTGCCCGGCGGCAAGCGCGAGGTCGCCGTGCTCCGCGTCGGTCTCGACGGCTCCAGCCGCCACGTGGACGTGCGCTACACCTGGCTCGGCGGAGCGCGCTTCCGCTACCAGGTCCCGGGTGACCACGAGTCCTCGTGGTTGGTCGTGCGGCCGCAGACGGGCGTCGTCGTGTCGCTCGAGGACGCAGCCGAGCTCGACGGGTAGTGGCGGGGGAGGCGGCCCTCCGCCCGTCCTACCGTGCGCTCCTGCAGCCCGACCTGCGGGCGCTCGTGCTCGGCGGACTCGGTGCGAGCTTCCTCGCGTCGTTCGATCTCCTGATCGTGATCACCGCGCTGCCGAGCGCGGCGCGGGACCTGGGCGGCATCGGCGGCTACGCATTCGCCGCCGCCGCGTACGCCGTGGCCCAGGTGACGGGGCAGCCGATCGGCGGAGCGCTCTCCGACCGCGCGGGTCCGTGGCGCACGCTGCTCGTCGGCTCGGCGTCGTTCGCCGTCGGAACGGCGATCGGCGGCTCGGCGACGTCGCTGACCATGATCGCGGTCGCGCGGCTCGTGCAGGGCTTCGGGGGCGGCTTGCTGTTGTCGGTTCCGCCGGTGATCTTCACGCTCTACATCCCCTCGCGCCTGCAGCCCCACGCGTTCGGGCTCAACTCGGCCGTCTGGGGCATCTCCGCGCTGATCGGGCCGCCGCTCGGGTCGCTGCTGACCGGGACGCTCGGCTGGCGGTACGTGTTCTGGGTCAACCTGCCCATCCTCGTACTGATGCTCGTGCTCGGATACCTGGGGCTTCGCGGTCGCCGCCCACCGGACTCCCTCAACACGCCCGTCGCGCTGGTCGGCCCGGCCCTGATCGGCCTCACGGTGCTTGCGCTGCTCACGCGACCCCTCCTGGCGATACCGGCCGGGCTCGCGTTCATCGTCAGCGAGTGGCGGTCCCACCTGCCGGTCGTGCCGCGGACGCCGTGGGGGCGGGCGACCTGCGTGATCGCGCTCGCGAACGGGTTCACGTTCCTCGGCATGGAGGCGTTCCTCCCACTCGATCTGCAGTCGGGCATCGGCTGGTCGGTGTTCTGGGCCTCCATGCCGCTGGTCAGCGCGTCGCTCGCCTGGACGGCCGGATCCATGCTCGCGGCACGCTTCGGATTCGCTCCTCGCGTCCAGATCGGGCTCGGCGCCACGCTCGTGGCGATCGGCGGCATGGGCTCCGCGCTGGCGCTCGCGAGTGGCTGGCCGGTCGCGATCGGGTACACGGTGGCCGGCCTCGGCATGGGCCTCGCGAGCCCGGCCCTGTTCGTCGCGGTGCTCGGCGACGAGCCGGGCGCCGAGGGCCGCGAGACCGCGGCTCCGCCGGTCGCACGCAACGTCGGCGCGTCGATCGGCATCGCCGTCGGCGGCGCGCTCCTGCTGCATCTCTCCTCGTCAGCGACGTTGGATGCGGCCGAGCACGGAGCCGCGCCCCTCGCCGACCTCCACCACGCGGCCAGCGGCGCCTATCTGGTGCTCGGCTTCGGCTCGCTCATCGCCGTCCCGGCGGTCGCCTGGCTCAGGGCCCGCCCGGCCGCCTACGCATCGAGATCCGACGACGGTGGTCAGTCACCGGGAAGGAGGCCACCGGGGTAGCGCGTCTCCTGCTCCGGCGGGAATCGCGCATAGGCGACGTCGCCGTCCTGGGTCTCCTCGGGCGACGATGCGTTGTAGCGAGCGGCCGTCTCGTCGACCGAGTAGAAGCCCCACGGCCCGCGTTCCTGGAACTGCCGCGACGACGCTGCGAGGATCACGCACGGGCCGTCTCCCGCGCCGACGAGCACGTGGCGCGTCTCGGGCGGGCAGTGCACGAAGTCCCACTGCTTCAACGGCCGCTCCTGCCCCTCGACGATCAGGAGCGCCTGGCCCGAGAGCACGAGAAAGTCCTCCTGCTCGGTCTCCCAGTGATACGTCCCGTTCGGCTCGTCGGGTGACAACACCTGGATCGACATGCCCAGCATCGGGAAGTACGTCTCGGCCTCGTACTCGTCGCAGCCCGTGAGCGGGATGCTGTCGCCGCGGCCCGGTTTGTGAAACCAGCGTCCCTCCCGCGCATTCAGCACGAACCAGCCGGCGCTCGCGGGCACGAGGCCGGCCTCCTCCCGCTGCAGCCTGGCTTCCGGTACCACGGCGCGATGCTAGGACTCGGCTCGCGTCAGGTCGTCCGGCGCCGGCTTGCCGGTGAGGGCCGCCTCGATGTTCGCGACGGCGCGCAGTGCCATGCGCTCGCGCGTGTCGATCGTCGCCGAGCCCAGGTGGGGCACCAGCACGACGTTCGCGCGCTGTTTGAGCCCGGGGTGGACGACCGGCTCGCGCTCGAAGACGTCGAGGCCCGCGCCCGCGATGTCGCCGCGATCGAGCGCACGCACGAGGGCGGCCTCGTCGACGATGGCCCCGCGCGCCGTGTTGATCAGGAACGCGGTGGATCGCATCTTCGTGAGCGCAGCGGCATTGATCAGGTGGCGCGTGGCGTCGGTCAGGGGGCAGTGCAGGCTCACGATGTCCGAGGACGCGAGCAGCTCGTCGAACGGGAGGTAGCGCACGCCGAGCTCGCGCTCGACGGCGGGGTCGGCGCGTTCCGGCTTCGAGTACACCACGTCCATCGAGAAGCCCTTCGCGCGGCGGACGACCGCCTGCGCGATCGCGCCGAGCCCGATCAGCCCGAGCGTGGACCCCCAGACATCGCGGCCGAGCATGAAGTCCCAGCTCCACGACCAGGGCCGCCCCGCGCGGATCAGCCGGTCGCCCTCGACGATGCGCCTCGGCGTTGCGAGCATCAGGGCGAACGCAAGGTCGGCAGTCGTCTCCACGAGCGTGTCGGGCGTGTTCGTCGCGACGACCCCCGCTGCGCGGCAGGCCGCGAGATCGATGTTGTCGTAGCCAACGGCGAAGTTCGCGACCACCTTCAGCTGGGGCCCGGTCGCGGCGAGCAGTGCCGCGTCGACCCGGTCGGACGGCATCGTCAACAGCGCCGACGCGCCGGCGGCGGCCTCGTGCAGCTCCTGCACCGTCAGCGGCCGCGGATACGTGCTCGCCCACACCTCGCCGTGTGCGCGAAGCCGCTCGAGCGCGATCTCCGGAAGCGCGCGCGTGACGACGATCTTCACCACGGAGGCGCTCCGTGCACCCAGCGCCCGCCGACCATCGTCGCGACGACCTCGATGCGGTCGAGCTCCTCGACCGGGCAGGACGTCGGGTCGCGGTCGAGCACGACGAGATCGGCGGCGGCGCCCGGCACCAGCCGGCCGAGGGTGCGCTCGGCGTGCCTGGCGCGCGCAGCGCCCGACCAGAACGCGTCGAGAGCCGCCTCGACTGGGAGCCCGCCCTCGACCGCCGAGCGCACGCCTGCGAGAGGTACGAGCTCCTCGATCGGCGCGTCCGAGCCGAAGCACAGCGGAGCGCCGTCCTCGTGCAGTGCGGCGAAGGCGTAGCCGCCGGCGAGCCGCTCCGAGCCCCACGCGCGGCGCGCCTCCGCGAGATCCGCCGTGCGGTGGGACGGCTGCATGGAGGCCGTGATGCCGAGCTCGGCGAAGCGGTGGAGATCGTCGGGGTGCACGAGCTGCGCGTGCTCGACGCGAGGTCGCAGACCCGCCGGCTCCCAGATCTCCCGGGTCGCCTCGAGCGCGTCCAGCACGTCGCGCGTGGCCCGGTCGCCGATCGCATGCACCGCCACGTCGAGCCCACCGCGGCTCGCGCGCGCGACGAGCTCGCGCAGCTCGGCGGGCTCGATCAGACGCAATCCCTCGCCGCCGTCGTCGTACGGCTCGAGCATGGAGGCGGTGCGCGAGCCGAGCGTGCCGTCGGCGAACGCCTTGATCGGGCCGATCCTGAGCCACTCGTCCCCGAGGCCGCTGCGCAGTCCCAGGTCGAGCACCTCGTCCAGGCGCTCGGCGGGGAGCGATGCCCAGACCCGGAAGGAGAGGACGCCGTTGGCAGCGATGCGTTGCCAGGCGGCAAGGCCGCCTGCGCGCTGGAAGTCGTGGATGCCGGTCACGCCCCGTCGCTGAGCCTCGCGCACGCCCGCGCGGATGGCCGCGTCGAGCTCGATCTCGGGAGGAGGCGGTGCTGCCTCCCAGCGCTGCCACGCCTCGTGCTCGCGCAGGAGTCCCGCAGGCTCGCCCGTGGCCGCCGAGGCCAGGACCGTGTGGCGGTCGTGGGTCGCGACGACGCACGCCCGGCCGCTGCACGCGTCCTCGAGCTCGGCAGGCTCGATCGCCTGCGCGAGACCGTCGCGAAGCGAGTGGGCGAGCACCCAGCCGTCACCCGCCCGCGCCTCGCGTAGCACGGCGAACACGTCCTGCGGCGTCGCTGCGTCCGAGAGGTCGGACTGCTCGCGCGCAAGCGCCCACTCGAGGAAGTGCACGTGCGCGTCGCTGAATCCCGGCGTGACGCAACGGCCATCGAGATCGACCCGCTCGGGTGAGACCGCGGAGCGGTCGCCCTCCCGGACGTCGACGCCTCCGGCGATGCGTCCGCCTGCAACAGCGATTGCGCGTGCCTTAGGCAAGCGTGGGTCGCCTGTGAGCACGGTACCGCCCTCGAGGATCACCGCCGGAGGGTAGCTACGATCGAGGTCCGTGCCCGCCGATGCCATCCTGGAGACCCCGTCTCGCACGGAGCTCGAGCCTCGTCTCGCGCGACTCCGGGCCGGTCTCGAGGCTGCGGGCCTCGACGCGGCGCTGCTCGTCGAGTCGGCCGACCTCTACCACCTGGCCGGCACGGCGCAGAACGCGCAGCTGATCGTCCCCGTTGCCGGCGACCCGCTCCTGCTCGTCCGGCGCGATCTCGAACGTGCCCGCAGCGAGAGCCCGCTCGACGATGTCGAGCCGCTGACGAGCCTGCGCGGGCTCGAGCCGGCGCTCGCGCGCCTCGGCCTCGGCCCTGGCTCGGCGATCGGCCTGGAGCTCGACGTGCTCCCGGCCGCCATGTACCTGCGATACGCGGCCCTGCTACCCGATCGCCGTCTCGGAGACGCCATGCCTGCGGTCTGGGCGGCGCGCGCCGCGAAGAGCCCGTGGGAGCTCGATCGGGTGCGCGCGGCGTGCGCCCAGGGTGCAGCTGCGCTGGAGGCGCTACCCGGCCTCGTGCGCGTGGGACGTGCCGAGGCGGACGTGCTCTCCGACCTCGCCTCGGTGATGCGTGCCCATGGACACGAGGGGACGATCCGGTTTCGCGGCCTGAACGGGGAGTTCTGGTTCGGGCAGGTGCTGGGCGGGCCGTCCGCCGCCGTGCCCGGCCCCCGCGACACGCCGCTCTCGGGAACCGGCCTCTCGCCGGCGCAGGGGAGCGGGCCGTCGAGGCGTCCGCTCGCGTCCGGCGATGCGGTCGTCGTCGACGTCAGCGGGCTCGCGGGCGGCTACGTCTCGGACCAGACGCGCACGGTGTTCCTCGGCGAGCCTGACCCTCGGCTCGCCGCCGCGCACGAGACCTGTCGCGCGATCATGCGGGCCTGCGAGGAGCTCCTCGTGCCCGGGACTCCGGCGTCCGCCGTCTACGCCCGTGGACTCGAGGTGGCGGCACGGGCCGGTCTGGAAGATCACTACATGGGCTTCGGATCGGCGCGCGTGCAGTTCGTCGGCCACGCGATCGGCCTCGAGCTCAACGAGCCGCCGGCGCTGGCGCGCGGCGTCGAGACCCTGCTCGTCGAGGGAGCGGTCGTCGCGGTGGAGCCGAAGCTCGTCTTCCCGGGCCTCGGCGCCGTCGGGATCGAGAACAGCTACGTCGTCGGGGCCGGCGGACCCGAGCGCCTGACGCCCGCCGACGACGACCTGGCCGTGCTGGTCGAGGCGTGACCCCGACGATCGATCCTGCGCTCTACCGCCGCCTGTTCGCGGAGCTCGCCGCGATCGGCGCCGGGCCCTCGGGTTGGAACCGCCTGGCGTGGGGGCCGCTCGAGGACGACGCCCGCTCGTGGTTCCTCGCCAGCGCGTCCTCGCTCGGGCTCGAGGTCGAGCAGGACGGCGCCGGGAACCTCTGGGCGATCGAGCCGGATGCCGGGGCTGAGCCCCTGGTGTGTGCCGGATCACACGTAGACACGGTGCTCGATGGCGGAGCGTTCGACGGCGCGCTGGGCGTCGTGGCCGCGCTCGTTGCGGTCGAGGCGGTGCGGCGCGCCGCTCCCGGCCCGCGGCGCCCGCTCGCTGTCGGCTGCATGGTCGACGAGGAGGGGCCCCGCTTCGACGCCGCGATCTTCGGCAGCCGCATGCTGTGCGGCGAGCTCGCGATCGACGCCCTGCTCGCGCGGGTCGATCGCGACGGGCTCACGCTGCGCGAGCTTGCCGACGCCCGCGGGGTCACGCGCGAGTCGCTCGCGGCGGCGCCGGCGTGGCTCGAGCGGGTCGGCCTGTGGCTCGAGGTCCACATCGAGCAGGGCGTCGCGCTCGTCGACGTGCCCGCTGCCCTGGGCGTCGCGAGCGGGCTCGCGCCGCGCGAGCGCTGGCGCGCGACGTTCGAGGGATCGGCGAACCATGCGGGGACGACGCCGATGGCGGGACGACGCGATGCGCTCGTCGCCGCGGCGAGGACGATCATCGCCGCGGAAGCGCTCGCACGTGCCGAGACCGGGGCAGTCGCCACGGTCGGTCGCGTCGAGGCTCATCCCGGCGCGAGCAACGTGATCCCCGGCGAGTCCCTGCTCACGCTCGACGTTCGCGCACGCGACGGAGCCGCCCTCGCGCGTGTGCGCGACGGGGTGTTCGCGGCCGCCGGCGGCACCGACGGCGTCACGGTGTCCTGGAGCTGCGAGTCGTCGGACGAGGGCTCGTTGTTCGACCCCGGCCTGCGCGAGGTGCTCGCGCGTGCGGCGTCGCGCCTCGGGGTCGCTGCACCGGAGCTCTGGGCCTACGCCGGTCACGATGCGGGCGTGCTCGCGCGCCGCGTCCCGGCCGCGATGCTGTTCGTTCGGAACCCGACCGGCGTCTCGCACCACCCGGACGAGCACGCTGCCGAGGACGACTGCCTGGCCGGGTGCGCCGTGCTCGCGAGTGCTCTCGCCGAGCTCGTCGCGCAGCGCTGACGTGCGCATCCCCCATCCGGGAGGTTGTGGGATCGCCGGGCCCGTGAGACTGTGGCGCCGTGAACGCACGCAGCCTCGTCGCAGCCGCCGCTCTCCTGACGGCGCTCGCCAGCGCGGCGCCCGCGATCGCGTCGACCGGCGACGAGCGCTCGATGGCGCGTCAGCTGCAGGTGCAGATGAATCGCGTCGCGCACCAGCAGCACGACAAGACGTTCCACGCGATCGCCGCGCGCTGCCACCGCAGCTCGCGGCGCCTCTTCCTGTGCGAGGTACGCACGAACGAGCCCGCCACGTACGGCGTTCGCCTCGTGGTCGACCCGAACGACGGCAACGTCGCCTGGAAGCTCGTCTCCCAGCTCAGCTGAGGCGAGCGGCCAGGACGAGCCGAACTACCATGGCCGCGTGTCGCCAAGCCGCCGCGCAGCCGTCGTGTCGCTCGCTGCCGCGATCTTTCTCGTCGGCATCAAGGTCCTCGTCGGGGTCGCGACGGGCAGCCTCGGCGTGCTCGCCGAGGCCGTCCACTCGGCGGCCGACTCGTTCGCGGCACTCCTGACGCTGTACGCGATCACCGTCGCCGAGCGACCCGCCGACCAGGGCCACCAGTACGGGCATGGCAAGGCGCAGCACCTCGGAGCGCTCGCCGAGGCTCTACTGCTCGTCGCCGCAGCGGTCTGGATCGCGATCGAGGCGATCGGCCGCCTCCAGGCACAGGGGGAAGGTCCGCACTCGACCGGCATCGGCATCGCGCTGATGCTGTTCGTCCTGGCGGTCGACGCATCACGGGCGACGGTTGCCCGGCGTACGGCGCGAGCCGAGCACAGCGCCGCGCTGTATGCCAACTCGTGGCACTTCGCGACCGACTTCGCGGGATCGCTCGCGGTGCTCATCGGGCTCGTGCTGGCGGCCAACGGACATCCCGGCGGCGACGCGATCGCGGCGCTCGTCGTGTCGGCGATCGTGCTCGTCGTCGCGGTGTCGCTCGCCGCACGCAACGTCGGAGCGCTGATGGATCGAGCGCCGGCAGGTCTCGATCGGCGGATCGCCGAGGCTGCGCTCGGCGTACCGGGCGTCGAGGAGGTGCGAGCCGTGCGCGTGCGCGAGAGCGGCGGCGAGGTCTTCGCCGACGTGGTGATCGGCGTTCCCCGGCTCAGCGGGCTCGAGCGCAGCCACGAGACGACCGATGCCGTCGAGCAGGCCGTGGAGCAGGCAGTCGAGCAGGGCGTCGCCAGGACGTCCGTGACCGTGCACGTCGAGCCGACGGACCGGGGCGAGCGCGCCGCAGAGCGCGTCGCAGCCGCGGCCCTGCGCGTCCCAGGCGTGATGGAGGTGCACAACATCGCGGTGCTCGCCGACGGGCGCCGCCGCGAGGTGACGTTGCACGCACGCGTCGCAGAAGGTGACACTCTCGGCGGCGTCGAGGCGACGCTCGAGCGGCTGCGCGCAGAGATCGCGCGCGATCTGGCAGTGGGCGATGTCCACATCCACCTCGAGCCGTTCGCGCCGGAGGCGCAGAAGGCGCGCGAGGTGACCGCGATCGAGTCGGAGCGCGCGGCTGCGGCGTCCGCTGCGGCGGAGGCGGCCGCCGGGGCCCCGTGCCTCGTCGAGCTCTGGCGCCAGGATGACCGGCTCGTGGCCGTCTGTGCGCTCGAGGCCGATCCATCGACGTCCGTCCGCGAGGCGCACGTCCTGGCCGGTCTCGTCGAGGACGCGGTCCGCGAGGCCGTTCCCGATCTGGCCGACGTCATCGTGGAGGTCTCGGCCCGGGCGGCGGCCGACGCGTGATCGTCGAGCGTGCCCCGGCGGCGGAGCTCATTCCGCGGCCGCTCGAGCTGCTCGACGCGACGATCGCCGACGGCGTGCCGCGCGGGTCGTGGTCTCGTCCGACCGTACCCGCGCTCGTCCTCGGATCCGGCCAGCGGCCGCCCGAAGGCTGGCTGCCGCCCGACGGGATCGCGCTCGTGCGGCGCGGCACGGGTGGGGGCGCGGTCCTGTGCGACGGCGACTACCTGATGCTCGACATCGCGCTTCCCCCCGGCGACGAGCGCATTCTCGACGACGTCACGGAGAGCTATCGCTGGCTCGCGGTGAGGCTGCTCGAGGCACTCGCGCGGCTCGGTGTCGAAGGCCTCGGCTGGATGGAGCCGACGCAGCTCCGGCAGCGAGACGAGGCCGCGCGCGAGGCAGCGCGCATCGCCTGCTTCGCGGGACACGGCCCCTACGAGCTGCTCGACTCGCGCGGCCGCAAGCTCGTCGGCCTGGCCCAGCGCCGGCGCCGGGGCGCCGCGCTGCTGCAGGCAGCCGCCTACCTCACGGGAGATCGGGGAGCCCTCGCCGATCTCCTCTGGCTGGACGGTGCGGCCCGTGACGATCTGCGCGCCCGCCTCTCGGAGACCGCGGTGCTCGGGCCGATCGGGCCTCGCCTGCCGGAGGCGCTCGGCGACGTCTGGACCCCGTCCTGAGGGCCCCTGGGCAGGAACGCGGGTCCGGTCCGCGAAGGGGGCCAGGGTGACGCTGCTCGTCCCACCATCGTCGGTGCTGCGCCCCGAGCTCCGCCGGCCGCTCGAGCACTTCGTGCAGGCCGCCTTCAGCGTGCTCGCCGCCGACGTCGCACGCGGGCAGGAGGTGCCGTTCGCGCTCGGCGGGGGCGGTGGCGCGGGAGGACCGCGCCTGTACGACTACCGGCCGCTCTACCGGGCGTACATCGAGGAGCGCGCCGAGCGCCTGCTCGATCTCGCCGATGGACGCGCCGCGCTCATGGCGCTCGAGGCCGATCCGGGCGTGCTGGCCTATGCCGAGACGCACGCGCCCGGTGCAACGCGCACCTCCGAGGCGGTCCGCCGGTCGGTGCTCGTACCGCTGCTGGTCGGCGTCGCCGAGCGCTGCGACGGCTTCGACTTCGACGTGGCCGCATTCGACGCCGTGTACGGCGCCGTCGAGCGCGGGGTGACCGCAGCCGAGACGCGCGTCTCGGCCTTCACGCCGCTCGCGGGTCTGCTCCTGTCGAACCCGCCCGCCGACCTGGGAGCCGGCGTCACCGTCCGCCGGGCCTCGCTCGGCGAGATCGGCGCGCGCTGGCCCGAGGCTTCCGGCCTGGTGCCGGAGGGCTTCGGGCGGGAGCCGGACCAGCTCCTCTACCTGGATCTCGAGCTGAGCGTCCGCAAGGGCGAGTCGCATCGCGACGCGGCCGAGCTCGCCGGGCAGATGGTCACCGCCCTGCGCCTCGCTTCCGGCGCTCGCGTCGCGGCGGGTCCGCTGCTGTTCGAGGCGGTCGACGGAGCACATCGCAGCGTGCGGGCGCTGCCGCCCCTCGCGGCTGCGACGCCACATGGCGACGCGGTGCGGCTCGACGCGAACTCGCTCGCGACCGCACGGGCACTCTCGGCGGCTCTCGCCGCTCCTACGCCGATACGACTCGAGCTCGCGCTCGCGCAGCATGCGGCCGGCGTCGTCGCGGCGCACGGGAATATCGGGCGCCTCGCGTCGAGCCTCGCGATCCTGCGCGTGCTGCTCGATGGCGCGCGCGTCGGCGACCACGCCGTCGCACTGCGCGTCGCGGCGCTGCGAGGCCCGACGGCCGGCGAGCGCGTGCGCATCGTCGAGCGCCTCTCGTACGCGGCGGCCGTGGTCTCGGGGCAGGTCGAGCTTCCGCCCGAGGAGCTGGAGCTCCTCGAGGACGAGATCGACGGCGCCGCTCGCGCGACGCTGCTGGCGGCCTTGCTCGACGGACGCGCGAACGAGGATCTCGGCGACGAGCTCGACGGCGTGCTGCTCGGGTCGCGGCCGAGGCCGCGCTCCGTGCCGGACGGCCTTCCGGGGCTCGCCGCGAAGCACGTCGCCTAGCCGTAGACTCGGGCGCTCACCCGAAGAGGTCGAGTCGCCAGTCGTTGCAGCGGAGGATGTTGCCGCTGTCCTTCGGATACTCGTACTCGCTCACGCGGATCAGCGTGAAGCCGAGCTTGCGGCAGATTGCATTCGACGGCGCATTGTCGACCGACGGATACGCGTAGAGGAACCGATGCTTGCCCTCGGCCCTCGCCGCTTCGATCACCTGTGCGGTCGCGCTCGTCGCGACGGAGCGTCCCTGGAACGCCGGCAGTACCAACCAACCCGTCTCGTATACCAGGCCCTCGCTCGACTCGCGCTCCCAGTAGCCGACCGAGCCGGCGCCCTCGCCCGTGGCGGCCTCGACAATCCTGAACATCCGACCCTTCCTGCTGGCCGGCAGCCGCTCGTAGCGCCGCTGGCGCTCGACGATCTCCTCGGGGCTCATGGGGCCGCCGAGGTGCTCCATCATCGCCGGGTCGCCGAGGCACCTCTGCAGCAGCGGAAGATCCTCCTCACCCCACGGCTCGATGCGCACGGTCGCTCGCATGGGCTCCTCAGTGCGAGACGGCGGCCGCGCCCTTCTCCGGCACCATCGTGTCGGTCGAGAAGCGGTCGAGCGAGAACGGCGCGATCAGCTCGGGAACCCTGCCGGTTGCGATCAGCTGCGCCATCGTCACGCCGCAGATCGGCGACGCCTTGAAGCCCCAGGTGCCCCAGCCCGAGTCGAGCACGAATCCCTCGACGTCGGTCTTCCCCATGACGGGGCTGTAGTCGGGCGTCATGTCGCAGTAGCCCGTCCACTGGCGGTGGATCTTCTGGCGCGCGAGGAACGGGAACAGCTCGAGCGCGTTGGCGGATGCCTGCTCGACGAACGTCCAGGTCGACCGCGTCGAGTACGTCGTGTACGGCTCGATCTCGGCGCCGATCAGGAACTCCCCGCGGTCCGTCTGCGACACGTAGACGTGCAGGCCGGCTGACACGATGATCTTGTTCAGGACGGGCTTCACGGGCTCGGTCACGTACGCCTGCAGCGGATGGTTCGTGAGCGGTGTCTCGACGCCGACCATGTCGGTCACGGTGGTCGTCCAGCCGGCGACCGCCGACATGACGGTGCCGGCGCGGATCGGGCCGCGATTGGTCTGGACGCCGGTGACGCGTCCGTTCGCCACGTCGATGCCCGTCACCTCGACACCCTGGTGGATGTGCACGCCGTGCTCGTCCGCCTTGCGCGCGTAGCCCCACACGACCGCGTCGTGACGGATCACCGCTCCCGGAGGGTGATAGAGCGCACCGAGGATGGGATAGGCGATGTCGCGGCTCATGTTGAGCTCGGGGCACAGCTTGGCGACCTCGGGCCAGTCGACGAAGTGCGAGTCGACGCCCATCAGCTGGTTCGCCTCGGCACGCTCGCGCTGCACGGCGATCGAGCGCTCGGAGTGCCCGAGCGTCAGGTGGCCGTGCGTCGAGAGCAACAGGTTGAAGTCGAGCTCCTGCGAGAGCTGCTGGTAGATCTTGAGGCTCTCGTTGTAGAAGGCGATGCCCTCGGGCGTCTTGTAGTTGGCTCGCAGGATCGTGGTGTTGCGGCCGGATCCGCCGGCACCGATGTACGCCTTGTCCAGCACCGCGACCGACTTGACGCCGTGCTTGGCCGCGAGCTCGTATGCCGTGGACAGCCCGTGTGCGCCCCCGCCGATGATCACGACGTCGTAGCTCGGCTGCAGGGCGTGGTCACGCCAGAACTCGCGGAGCTTGAAGAGCCCGCTCACTGCGTCACCTCGCCGCGCTGCGACACGGGGGCGCTGGCCGGCGGCGTTCCCTCGCTGAGGCCGAGGTCGGCGCATGCGTGCAGGAGACGGCCGTGGACGAACCAGCGGACATCCGACGTACACAGCAGGTCGATCCGGCCGGGTCGGGCGAAGACCTTGCCCGGCACCTCGGCGACCTTGCCCTGACGGAAGCCACGGTCGGGCAGTCGCAGGCTCGACAGACGGGCGAGCGCGTCAGCACGCCCGTCGCCCACGATCGAGAACATGGTCCAGCCGTCGCTGTTGTCGACGACGAGCGCACGCTGGCCGGCGCCCGCGAGCTGACGCTTGCCCTCTGCCTCGAGCTCCTCGGCGCGACCGGGGTCGGCGAGCCACAGGAGCTCGTCGGGTGCGACGCGCCCCATCTCGACGCCGTCGGGCGTCGTGACGCGGTCGAGCGCGTCCTTGGGCCCGAAGAGCCGGATCTTGGCCGCGCCTGCCACCTCCCACAGCTCAGGCACGGAGCTTCACTCCCTCGGGGTCGTAGAACGCACCGAACTTCACGGTCGCGCCGGCGTCCTTCGTGCCGAGCGCCAGCCTCTGGCCCTCGACGGCACGCTCGGGCGGCACCCAGGCGAGACCGACCCCGTAGCCCAGCGTCGGCGAGAACCACGACGAGGCGACACGCCCGGACAGCTTTCCGTCGACCTTCACGGCCGCGCCTTCCCAGGGCGCGTCTGCGCCCTTGTCGACGGTGAACCCGACGAGCTTCTCGGTCTTGCGGTCCTTCTTGCGCAGCAGGGCGGCCTTCCCGACGAAGTCGTCCTTGTCGAGCTTGACCGCCCACTCCATGCCGAGATGCCACGGCGTCGTCTCGAAATCGGTGTCCTGCGAGACGATGATGTGCCCCTTCTCGAGACGGAGCAGCCGCTGGGCCTGGATCCCGAACGGCGTGATGTCGTCGGCGGCGCCGGCCTCGAGCAACGCGTCCCAGAGCTCGGTCGAGCGCGACGCGGGATGGTGCAGCTCCCACCCGACCTCGCCGACGAAGCCGAGCCGGATCGCGGTGCAGGGGATGCCCGCGACGGTGATGCGGCGGTGACGGAGGTACGGGAAGGCCTCCTTCGAGATGTCGTCGTCGCAGACCCGCGAGAGGACCTCCCGCGCCTTCGGGCCGGCCACGTTGATCGCTCCGATCGCGGACGTCTGGTTCACGACGTGCACGTCGTGGCCCCAGGTCTCGCGCCAGTCGAGCATGATCGCCTCGGCCTCCTCGGCGCCCGAGGTGGTGACCGTCAGGTAGAAGGTCCGCTCGTCGATCCGGCAGATCGTTCCGTCGTCGTGGATCACGCCGCCCTCGTCGAGCAGCAGGCCGTAGCGCAGGCGTCCCGGCTCGAGGTCGCCGACCCGGTTCGGGTACAGCCGCTCGAGGAAGGCGACGACGTCGGGCCCGGTCACGAGGAACTTGCCGAGCGTGCCGACGTCGATGATCCCGACGCCCTCGCGCACGGCGCGGTACTCGCGATGGATCGCGGTCAGGTCGGGCTCGCCGGGCCTGCCGTAGTGCTCGACGCGCTTCCACTGCCCGGCCCACAGGAAGCGCGCACCGAGCCCGACGTGGGTGTCGTGGAGGCCCGTGCGTCGCTCGAGGTGGTGGCGGTTGCCCGCAACGGCCTCCTCGAGCCGCAGCGGTCGCGCCGGCGGCCGCGCGGTCGTCGCGCTCGTCAGGTGCGCGTCGCCGCCGGGCGAGAAGCGCTCGCTCAGCTCGCGCAGCTGGCCGTGGCAGAGCCGTCCCTGGCACGCGCCCATGGTCGCCGTCGTGTAGCGCTTGAGCAGCTCGGTCGAGCGGAAGCCCTCCTTGACCGAGCGTTCGATCTCACCGACCGTGACGTCGTAGCAGATGCAGACGTAGCCGTCGGATCCGCAGACCTGCGTCTTGGTGCCGAGTGCGGGCAGCTCGATGCGCTCGCCGCCCGCCGCCGCCGCTCCGACCTTGCGAGCGTCGGCGATCACCTGCTCGACGGGGCCCGGCGCGACGACGTCGCCGCATGCCCAGACCGGCTCGCCGTAGGTCTGGCGCAGCAGGTTCTCCTGCGGCGTGAAGCCCGCGGAGAGCGCGAGCACGTCGCACGTGAAGCGCTCGGTGCCACCTCCTGCCAGCGCGACCGTGACCGCGTTGACGGCCTTGCGTCCGTGCGCCTCCTGCACCGTGCCGCGGACGATGCGCGCGCCTTCGAAGTCGGCGTCGTCGGCACCCGCGGCCAGCACGACCGCCTCGATCGCGGTTCCCTGCTCGCGGAGCGCCGCGGTGTGCGCCGGCGCCTCGTGCGTTCCCCCGAGCACGACCGCGTTGTCGCCGACCCGGATCCCGTGCGCGGCCGACAGGCGGGCGGCGCCGCGGCCGAGGAAGACACCGGGCACCTCGTTTCCGGCGAACACGATGTTCTGCTCGAACGCACCCGTCGCGACCACGATCGCACCCGGATGCACCATGTTGAGCAGGCTCGGGCCGATCACCGGCACCTCGAGCCCCTCGTAGATGCCGACCGCGGTGTGCGATGGCGCGAGCTCGATCAGCGGCTCGCGGCGGGCCTCGGCGACCAGGCGGGCGACGGCCTCCTTGACGGGACCCGGTGGAAGCTTCCAGCCGGGCTCGTTCTCGTCGATCGCGAACACGCGCTTGCCGGCGGCCGCGGCGCCGAGGGCGGCCGACAGCCCGGCCGGGCCGAGGCCGATCACGAGCACGTCGGGATGCAGGTGCGCTCGCTCGAGGTCGCGGGGCACGTCCGTCAGGTTGACCCGGCCGCGGCCGGCGACCTGGCGGATGATCGGCTCGACCTTCGGCCACGCCCACTTCGGCTTGATCAGCGACTTGTAGTAGAAGCCCGACGGGAACGCCCAGTGCATGCGGTCGTTGATCGCGAGCGGGTCGCGCTCGACGCTCGGCCAGGCTCCCTGGCGCTTCGCCGTCATGCCGTCGCGCGCGACGCACAGGCAGGAGCGGACGTCGCTCTCGCCGTCGACCTCCAGCAGGCAGTTCGCGCAGTCGCCGGAGAGGCAGTACAGGCCTCGCCGGCGGTGGTACTTGAAGCTGCGCGAGAACGTGCGCACGCCCGAGCGGAAGACCGCCGATGCGACGCTGTCGCCCGGGCGTACCTCGACCGGGGTTCCTTCGAAGTCGAGGCTCATGGCTCCACGATGTTCGTCAGGGTGTTGCGGGTGATCGTCAGCCAGCGCCGGCAGCCGTCGCGGTGGAACCAGCGCTCACGCTGGTCGCCGCACACGTTCCGCCGCATCCACAGGCGGCGCGCCTCGATCTCGGGTGCACTGGCCGGGTCGGCGGCCGGCCGTACCTCGCCCCCGTAGCGGAAGTCGGTCGACGGCCGCGGACCGCAGTTCGGACACTCGATGACGAAGCTCATCGGCGCAGTGTGTCCTGCACGTCGGCGCCCGTCCAGCCGCTAGACACCCGACGGGCGTCCCGAGCGTGCAGGAGTGTGCGAAGTGGACACATGGGGAGGGGCGCCCGGTACCGGCAGATCACGTACCGGGGATCCAGCTCGTGCCCGCGAGCGGCACCTTCGCCATCGCGGCAGCCTCGAGCGTGAGAGCCACGAGATCCTCGGGCTCCATGTTGTGGACGTGCGACTTGCCGCAGGCGCGGGCGAGGGTCTGGCACTCGAGCGTCATCACCCGCAGGTAGTTCGCGAGCCGGCGGCCGCCGAGCACGGGATCGAGGCGGGCCGAGAGCTCGTCCTCCTGGGTCGAGATGCCCGCGGGATCGCGACCGGCCTGCCAATCGTCGTAGTAGCCCGCGGACGTTCCGATGCGCTGGTACTCCTCCTCGAGGTCGGGGCTGTTGTCGCCGAGCGCGATCATCGCCGCCGTCCCGATCGAGACGGCATCCGCGCCCATCGCGAGGGCCTTCGCCACGTCCGCGCCCGAACGGATGCCGCCCGAGACGATCAGCTGCACCTGCCGGTGGACGCCGAGCTCCTGCAGGGCCTCGACCGCGAGGCGCACCGCGGGCAGCGTCGGGATACCGACGTGCTCGATGAACACGTCCTGCGTCGCCGCGGTGCCGCCCTGCATGCCGTCGACGACGACGACGTCGGCTCCGGCCTTGACCGCCAGCGCGACGTCGAAGTAGGTGCGGGTGGCCCCGACCTTGATGAAGATCGGCTTCTGCCAGTCGGTGATCTCGCGGAGCTCCTGGATCTTGATCTCGAGGTCGTCCGGGCCCGTCCAGTCGGGATGGCGACATGCGCTGCGCTGGTCGATGCCGCGCGGAAGTGTGCGCATCTCGGCCACGCGATCCGAGATCTTGTGGCCCAGCAGCATCCCGCCGCCACCCGGCTTCGCTCCCTGCCCTACGACGATCTCGATCGCATCGGCTCGCCGGAGGTCGTCGGGATTCATGCCGTAGCGCGAGGGCAGGAGCTGGTAGACCAGGATGTCGGAGTGGCCGCGCTCCTCGGGCGTCATGCCGCCGTCGCCCGTGGTCGTCGACGTCCCGACCTCGCTCGCGCCGCGGCCGAGTGCCTCCTTCGCGTGTGCCGAGAGCGCGCCGAAGGACATGCCGGCGATCGTGATCGGGATCTTCAGGTGCAGCGGCTTCTTCGCGTACCGCGTGCCCAGCACGACGTCGGTGTCGCAGCGTTCGCGGTAGCCCTCGAGCGGATAGCGGGAGACGCTCGCGCCCAGCACCAGCAGGTCGTCGAAGTGGGGGAGCCGGCGTTTCGCCCCGAAGCCGCGGATGTCGTAGATGCCCTCGCGGGCCGCTCGCTGGATCTCCGCGATGACGTTGCGGTCGTACAGGTGAGACTCGCGGAGTCCCGGATGCCAGCCTGGCGCCGTCATCAGTAGGCGTTGTCGACGTGGAAGGTGTACAGCTGCCGGGCGGATCCGAAGCGGCGGAAGTCAGTCGGGGAGATGTCGGACATGCCGGCGCCCGTCAGGAGGTCTCGGAGCTCGTCCCGGTGCTCGTCCCGCACCTCCTTCTCGATGCAGTCGGCGCCCAGCGAGGCGACCTGGCCGCGCACGTAGATGCGGGTCTCGTAGAGCGAGTCGCCGAGGGCGTCACCGGCGTCGCCGAGCACGACCACGCGTCCGGCCTGCGCCATGAAGCACGACATGTGGCCGATCGAGCCGCCCACGACGATGTCGGCACCCTTGAGCGAGATGCCGCAACGGGCGGATGCGTCGCCGTGCACCACGAGCAGCCCGCCGTGAGCCGTTGCTCCCGCCGACTGGCTGGCGTTCCCGTGTACGACCACGAGCCCCGACATCATGTTCTCGGCGACGCCCACACCGGCGTTTCCGTGGACGCGGACGGTGGCGCGCTGGTTCATGCCGGCGCAGTAGTAGCCCACGTGGCCCTCGATCTCGACCTCGATGTCGGCGTCGAGCCCGCAGGCCACCGCATGGGCGCCGCGTGGGTTCCGGACGATCACGTGGTGCGGTCCGGAACTGCCGGCGAGATCGTGCAGGCGCTGGTTGAGCTCGCGCAAGGGCCTCTCGCCCAGGTCGAAGATCTCGTTCTCGGTGCTGGTCGCGCTCATACGCGGGCGCGCTCCCAGCTGTACACGTGTGCGGGTGCGGGCTCCCACGTCCTCGCGTCCTCGGCACCCGGGAGGACGGCGATCGCGCGGTACTCCGAGGCCATTGCGACCCAGTCGTCGTTCTCGGCGAGCACCGCGGGCTTGCACGCGATCGGGTCGCGCAGCACGGCGAACCCGTCGACCGTTCCGACGAGGAACGTGTAGAAGCCGTCCAGGTCGGTGAGGCAGCCCTCGAGCGCCTCGTCCAGGCTCGCACCCTCGCGCAGCCGCCACGTCAGGTACCCGGCGGCGACCTCGGAGTCGTTGTCGGTCTGGAACGTGATGCCCTCGCGCCGCAGCTCGCGCCGCAGCCGGTTGTGGTTCGACAACGAGCCGTTGTGCACGAGGCACAGATCGAGGCCGGTCGAGAACGGGTGCGAGTGCTCGGTCGTGACGCGGCTCTCCGTCGCCATGCGCGTGTGTCCGAGCGCGTGGCTGCCCTGCACGTCGTCGAGCCGGAACCGCTCCGCGAACCGCTCGGGCCGGCCCATCTCCTTGTAGATCTCGATCGTGGTGCCCGCGCTCATCACGCGCAGCTCGGGGTGGTGGTCGGCGAGCCACGCGATCGCATCGGCGGCCTCCGCGGGGACGCTGAGCACGCCGTGGCTCGCACGCACCTCGACGCCTGCAACTCCGCCGAACGCCGCACCGAGCTCGCTGCGGAGGCTGACCCAGTCGTAGGGCTCGGTGGCGGCGTACAGCGAGAGCTTGGTCCAGCCGGCGGCGGCCGGGTCACGGTAGATCGCGACCCCGGCGCTATCAGGCCCGCGGTCGCCGAGCTCGACCAGCATGGCGGCCAGGTGCGCGCCCAACCGTTCGGAGATGGCAGACGATTTTGCGAACAGACCCACGATTCCGCACATCGCTCGCTCCTCGCTCTGCGGGACGACTGGTCATTGGACGCTACCGGAAATGTCGTGCCAGGACCGCGGAACGCACGAGCGCGGGCCGGAGGAAGATCGTAGGGCCAAGCCATTCTCCGCAGGCAGGGAGCGTGGCTCTCGGAACCTCCCGACGGTCCCGTAAGGCGCTGCGCGGACGTCGTCGATCCGTCGCAACCGTGATCGCGGTTAGGCCGGGAACGAAATAGTCGACCAGGATCCACAGGTTCCGAGAACCACGACGCGACCGCAGCCAGGTTCCGAGAACCACGCCCAACTTTTTTCCGTTGGCCTATTCTGAGCCGCATTCGTCGGCGCGGCTATGTGCAGTTCGCACACCCCGCGCCGCCGCGCCGGTGGGCGTGCCACCGTGCGATCCCTACGGCCTTGCCGCGCGCCCCGGCGCAGCGCATCCTCGCGAGGGCAGATCCTGCCCTCTGTCACCACTAGACCGGAGTCGGACGTTGAAGAGCAGTCTCGAGATCGCCCAGGAAGCCGAGCTTCGGCCGATCGCGGACGTCGCCGCCGAGGCGGGCCTGCTGGACGACGAGGTCGAGATGTACGGCCGCTACAAGGCCAAGATCGATCTCGGCGTGCTCGATCGACTGTCCGACCGCCCCGACGGGAAGATCATCTGCGTCACCGCGGTCACGCCGACCAGCGCCGGCGAGGGAAAGACGACGACGTCGGTCTCGTTGACGCAGGGCTTCGGCAAGATCGGCGAGTCCGTCGCGCTCTGCCTGCGGCAGGCCTCGCTCGGGCCGGTCTTCGGCGTCAAGGGCGGCGCTGCCGGCGCGGGTCATGCGCAGGTCGTGCCGATGGAGGACCTGAACCTTCACTTCACGGGTGACCTGCACGCGATCACCGCGGCGAACAACCTGCTCGCCGCGTTCATCGACGCCCACGTGATGCACGGCAACGAGCTCGACATCGACGTGCACACGATCGGCTGGCGCCGGGCCCTCGACATGAACGACCGCGGGCTGCGCAGCATCGTGTCGGGCCTGGGTGGTGCGACGAACGGGTTCCCGCGCGAGACGGGCTTCGACATCACCGCGGCGTCGGAGGTCATGGCGATCCTCGCGCTCGCCTCGGACCTGGCCGATCTCCGCAAGCGGCTCGGCGCGATCACGGTCGCGTACAACCGCTCGGGCGAGCCCGTGACCGCCGAGCAGATCCGCTGCGCCGGCTCGATGGCGGTGCTGCTCAAGGACGCGCTCAAGCCGAACCTCGTGCAGACGCTGGAGGGCCAGCCTGCGTTCGTGCACTGCGGGCCGTTCGCGAACATCGCGCACGGCAACAGCTCGCTCGTCGCCGACCGCGTCGCGCTCAAGATCGCCGACTACGTCATCACCGAGTCCGGCTTCGGCGCGGACATGGGGATGGAGAAGTTCATGGACATCGTCTGTCGGCAGGGGAACATCCGCCCCGCGGCGGTGGTCCTCGTCGCGACGATCAAGGCCCTGAAGCTGCACGGGGGCGCCACCGACAGCTCGAGCGAGGACGGCCTCGCCCTCGTCGAGCGCGGCGCCGCGAACATGGTGCGCCACCTCGAGGTCGTGCGCGGCTTCGGCATGCCGTGCGTGGTCGCGGTCAACCGCTTCCCGACCGACACGGACGCGGAGGTCGAGCTCGTCCGCAAGATCGCGCTCGACCACGGAGCCGTGGCGGCCGAGATCAACTCCGCCGTCACCGACGGCGGAGACGGCGCGGCCGACCTCGCCCGCGCGGTCGTGGCGGCTGCGAACTCACCCTCGTCGTTCACGTTCACCTACCCGAACGAGATGAGCCTCAAGGAGAAGATCGAGGCGATCGCGATGAAGGTGTACGGCGCGTCCGGCGTCGACTTCCTGCCCGAGGCACAGGCGAAGCTCAAGCGGTTCACGGAGGCCGGCCTCGGCGAGCTGCCGATCTGCATGGCGAAGACGCACCTCTCGCTGTCGCACGATCCGGCGCTGAAGGGCGCGCCCCGCGGCTTCACGGTGCCCGTGCGCGATCTGCGGGCGTACACGGGTGCAGGGTTCGTGACGGCCCTCTGCGGGACGATCGTGCAGATGCCGGGCCTCGGCAAGACGCCCGCGGGCTTCAACATCGACATCGACGCGAGCGGCCGCACCGTCGGGCTGTTCTAGCGGCGATCGTGGGCAGCGCGCCCGCGAGCGCCGCGCTCGTCGGAGGAGTCGAGCTCGGCGGCAGCAAGGCCGTGTGCGTGATCGGCGCGGGTCGTGAGATCGTTGCCGAGGAACGCCTCCCGCTCGGCGAGTCTGCCGCGACGCTCGCCGCCATCGCCTCGTTCTTCGCGCGGCAGCGGACGCACGGTCGCCCGATCTCGGCCCTCGGCATCGCCTCGTTCGGTCCCCTCGAGCTGCGCCGGGCGCACCCCGACTTCGGCCGGATCACGGCCACGCCGAAGCCGGGATGGTCTCGCGTCGACCTCGTACGGCCGCTGCGAGACGCGCTTGGCGTGCCGACCGCCCTCGACACCGACGTGAACGCAGCGGCGCTCGCCGAAGGTCGCTACGGCGCTGCGCGGGGTTGCGGCAACCTCGTGTACCTGACGGTCGGCACCGGCATCGGTGGCGGCGCGATCGTCGGCGGCAGGACGTTGCAGGGCCTCACCCACACCGAGATGGGGCATGTCGCGCTGATCCGAGCGGAGGGCGACAGCTATCCGGGGCGCTGCCCGTTCCACGGCGACTGCCTCGAGGGGATGGTCTCGGGGCCGGCGCTCGCCGAGCGCTTCGGGGCGCCGCTCGAGGAGCTGACCCCGTCCGACCGTGAGCGAGCGGCGGTCGTCACCAGCGGATATCTCGCACAGCTGCTGCGATCGATCGTGTACATCGTCGTGCCCGAGCGGATCGTGATCGGGGGCGGGGTGTCGCAGCTGCCCGGGCTCGTGCCGCTCGTCGCTGACGCGCTTCGCGGGTCGCTCGCCGGCTATCCCGTGTTATCGGCGGACGAGCTCTCCTCGCTCGTCGTCCCGGCGGAGCTCGGTCAGTCGGCCGGCCCGGTCGGCGCCCTCGTTCTTGCCGAGCGTGCGCGGGACGGAGCCTGAACGCGGGGGGTACCCTTGTCACCCATGAAGGCTCGACCGCGCGGCGGGTTCCGCGCCGCCATCGTGCTCGCGCTGCTGCTCGGAGCAGTCCCGTCGGCCTGGGGCTCGACGCGGGGTGTGCGTGTCGAGCCGTTCGCCGCCGACGGGTCGCTGGCCGCCGGCTGGAAGACCACGGCGAAGATCTCCGGCTCGTGCTTCGCCGGAGCGATCTCGACACAGCGCTCCGATGCCTTCCGCTGCTTCGCGGGAACGAGCACGATCGTGGACCCGTGCTTCTCGTCGCCCGCCGGGAAGGCAGAGGTGCTCTGCGTCCTCGCGCCCGGGAGCCGGGACGCGATCGACATTCGCCTGACGAAGCCCTTGCCGGCCGCCGGACACGGCCCGGGCAGGGTGTGGGCGGTCGAGCTCGCGAACGGCGGTCGCTGCAACGTCTCGACCGGAGCCAACGGCGTCTCGCACGGCCGGGTCGTCGGCTGGTACTGCACGAATGGCGCTCTCGCCGAGCAGCTCCACCCGGCCAGGACGTGGTGGGCCTGGTGGCAGCGGAAAGGCCGCGGTCAGTGGAAGCGCGTCAAGATCCTGACGGTGTACCGCTAGCGCGCAGCGCGAAGGCGGCACGAGCCTCCGCGACCAGCTTCTCGGCGTCCTCGCGGCCCTTCCATCCCTCGACCACGACGTTCTTGCCCGGCTCGAGGTCCTTGTAGACGTCGAAGAAGTGGGCGATCTCGTCGCGCAGCTCCGATCGCACTCCGTCGAGCTCGCGCACGCGCGTCCAGACGGGATCGTCGTGGGGGACGGCCAGGACCTTCGGGTCGTCGCCCGCCTCGTCCCGCATGTGCAGGACGCCGATCGGGTCGCACGGGATCAGGCAGCCCGGGAACGTCGGCGCGGCGACCAGCACGAGCACGTCGAGCGGGTCCCCGTCGCCGCCGAGCGTGTCGAGCAGGAAGCCGTAGTCGCACGGGTAGACCAGCGACGAGCGCAGCGTTCGATCGAGCATGACGCGCCCGAACCCCTCGTCGTACTCGTACTTGTTCCGGCTCCCCTTCGGGATCTCGACCAGCGCGACGGGCTGTGTAGGCGGCGTGTGCTTCATCCGATGCTGCGGACGGTAGCGCCTCGCGTGGAACCGACGCCCGCTTGCTCCGCGGCATCACCCTTTCGGGGGAGACTCGCCGGCGTCCTCCCCATTAGGGTGAGTTGGGTGGGTGGATCTCTCGACCTGGCGCGGCTGCTCGAGCTGGCTCGCTGGCTCGACCCGCAGATCTCGGCCGATGCCGAGCACTCGACCCGTGTCTCGCGGGTCGCGCTCGCGCTCGCCGACACGGCCGGCCTGAGCGGTCGCGAGGCCGCGCTCGCCACGCTCGGGGGTCTCCTGCACGACGTGGGCAAGGTCGCGGTGCCGATGCCGATCCTCGCCAAGCCGGGGCCGCTCGACGACCTGGAGTTCGAGCAGGTCAAGCGCCACCCGGCAGCCAGCGGTGCGCTCGTCGTGCGTGCGCACATGGGCGACCTCGGAACGATCCTCCGCCACCACCACGAGCGCTGGGACGGTCTCGGCTACCCGGACGGGCTGGCCGGTACGCGGATCCCGCTCGTCTCGCGGGTGCTCTCGATCGCGGACGCCTACGACGCGATGCTCGCCGACCGTCCCTACCGTGAGGCGCTGGACGCGGTCGAGGCGCGCCGTGAGCTCGAGCTCGGCGCCGGCTCGCAGTTCGACCCGAACCTCGTCGAGCTCTTCCTCGGGCTGCGCACGTCGCAGCTGCGCCGCGTCGCCTAGACCTTCGCGCTGCGGCGCTCGAGAAACAGGACGTCCCGCCAGACGCCGTCGAGCTGCGCCAGGCGTTCCCGTCGTCCGACGACGCGAAAGCCGCGGCGCAGGTGCAGCTGCACGCTCGCGACGTTCTCGGGGAAGATCCCGGTCTGGACCGTCCAGATGCCGGCATCCTCGACGATGGTGATCGACGGGACGCAGGTCAAGGTGCTTGCGTGGTACGACAACGAGTGGGGCTACGCCAATCGGCTGGTCGAGCTCGCTCGCACGGTCGCTCGAACGATGCCCGCGGCAGTCAGCGCGTGAGGAAGAGCGACTGAGCGCCGTGCGCGAATCGAGCGTCGATCGGTCCGGCGACCTGCGCAACTACGCGCTGGTGACCGGCGCCTACTGGGCCGACACGATCGCGGACGGCGCGGTGCGCGTGCTCGTCCTGTTCTACTTCTACGAGCGCGGTTACAGCCCGTTTGCGATTGCGTCGCTGTTCCTGTTCTACGAGATCTTCGGCATCGTCACGAACCTCGTGGGCGGCTGGCTGGCCGCACGGCTCGGACTCAAGGCCACGCTGACGATGGGGCTTTCGGTCCAACTCATCGCCCTCGCGGCCCTCGCGCTCGTCCCGTCGGCGTGGATGGTCGTGCCTACGTGATGGCGACCCAGGCTCTCTCCGGCATCGCCAAGGACCTCACCAAGATGAGCTCCAAGAGCGCGGTGAAGCTCGTGGCGCCGCCCGACGCCCCCGACGCGCTCTTCCGATGGGTCGCGGTGCTCACGGGCTCCAAGAACGCGCTCAAGGGCGTCGGATTCTTCGTCGGCGGCCTCCTGCTCACGCTCGCTGGATTCCGGATTGCGCTGCTCGTCCTGATGGGCCTCGTGCTGGTCGCGCTCGTCGTGGTCGCCTGGCAGATGCGCGGCGACCTCGGCGTGCCCGATCCCAAGGCGCGGTTCGGGCAGATGTTCTCGAACAGTCGCGCGGTCAACCTGCTCGCGGCCGCCCGCCTGCTGCTATTTGCCTCCCGCGACGTCTGGTTCGTGATCGGGCTGCCGGTCTACCTGCGAAGCGAGCTCGGCTGGAGCTTCTGGGAGGTTGGCGCGTACCTCGCGCTCTGGGTGATCGGCTACGGCATCGTGCAGGCGGCGGCACCGCGGCTGCCGCGACGACGCGAGCCGGACGGCGCGTCCGCGTCACGTCTCGCGTTCGTGCTCGCGGCGATTCCGGCAGGCATCGCCGTCGCGCTCGAGTCCGACGTGGATCCGACACTCGTCGTCACCTGCGGGCTGATCGCGTTCGGCGTCGTGTTCGCGTTGAACTCGGCCGTGCACTCGTACCTGATCCTGGCCTATGCAGACGGCGACAGGGTGGCGATGAACGTCGGCTTCTACTACATGGCGAACGCGGGCGGCCGACTCGCGGGGACGATCCTCTCGGGCGTGCTGTACGAGTGGCAGGGGCTCGAGGCCTGCCTGTGGGCGTCGGTCGTGCTCGTGCTCGGCGCCGGGTCGATCTCGCTGCTCCTGACCACCGCGCGGACCCGCGCGGTCAGCCCACCGACGACAGCCTGACGCGCACGGCCTCGAGTCGCGCGTGGTCCTCGTCGTAGCCGTCGCCGGCGGACGCGAGATCGATCTCGGCGAGCCGGGCCGCAGCGAGGCCCGCCGCGCGTGCCAGCAGGATCGCGCTGTCGATCTCGCCGCGCAGGTTCGGGTTCGCCCGCTCGGCTGCCGACACCGCAAGCTCCGCGAGCGCAGCGCAGCCGTCGGCCAGGTCGAGTGGGACGCGCGCCGCAGCGGCCCAGGCCGCCTCGACATCGGCTCCCGCCCGGCGCGCACGCGAGATGCCCCCGAACGCTCGCTCGTCGATCTCGGCGAACGCGAGCGCTGCGGCGCGGGCCGTCGCGGCCGCTGCGCCCTCGGCC
The DNA here is from genome assembly GCA_963717155.1 of uncultured Actinomycetes bacterium. Taxonomy (GTDB): domain Bacteria; phylum Actinomycetota; class Thermoleophilia; order Gaiellales; family JALYLC01. The sequence goes on along the minus strand of OY970326.1, from coordinate 2,167,584 downwards.
GCGAGCGCACCGCCGGACGTCAACGCGCACGCCTTCTCCACGAGCGCGGCCGCGAGCGCCGCGACCGCGCCGATGGCGGCGCCGGCTGCGGGGGCGGGGGCGGGCGACGCGATCGCGCGGGCGAGGGAGTCGATCTCGGACACGCGTGCACCATAGAAGCGCGATTCCCGGCCGCCGTTACGATCCGTGGTCGATGGTGGCCAGCCTGCCCCGCGGTGAGGACGACAGCCTGCTCGCGGGGGTCATCCGTGCTGTCGGCTCGACGCTCGACCTCGAGCAGGTGCTGCGGTCGGCGGTACGCGTGCTCGCGGACGCTGCCGGCTGTCAGGCCTGCTTCCTCTACCTGGGCGAAGCCGACGGGCTCCTCTCGCTGCGTGCCGCGTCCGAGCCGTACGCCGATCGAGTCGGACGTCTGCGTCTCGCCCGCGGCGAGGGGCTGGCCGGCCGGGCTGCCGAGGAGCGCGAGCCCCTGTTCCTGCGCGCGGACGCTCCCGAGCATGTCGGAGCCGAGCTCGTCGAGCTGGCCGCGCTCCCGCTGCTCGACCGCTCCGGCCGCCCGATCGGCGTGCTCAGCCTGCTCGCCGACGGGCCGCGCGAGCTCGGCGAAGACGAGACGGCGTTCCTGGTGGCGTCTGCCTCGTTCGTCGCGGGCGCGATCGAGAACGCCCGGGCGTACGACGAGATGTGCGGGCGCGTGGGCGTGCTCGAGTCGCTCTCGCGGCTCGCTGAGACGATCTCGCGCTCGGAGACCCTCGACGTGCTTCTGCCCGCCGTCGTGAGCCGCACCGCGAGCCTGCTGAACGCGCCGATCGTCCAGCTGTACCTGCTCGAGGAGGCCGAGGGCAGGCTGCGGCTGCGCGCCGCTGCGCCACAGTCGAGCGATGCGCCCTCGCTCGTGTCCCTGCGCGCCGGGGGACGCCGCGGCGAGCGCCTCGATGCCGGTGCGACCCTCGCCGCGGCCCTGTTCGGCGCCGGGGAGGGGCCGTCCGCGCTGCTCGTGCCGCTGCTCGCGGCGGGCGAGCTGCTCGGGTTTCTCGCGGCCCGCGTGGGCGACGAGCGCTCGTTCGCCGAGGAGGAACGCGATCTCGCGATGTCGATCGCGGGCCAGACCGGCGTCGCGATCCGGAAGATCCAGCTGATCGAGCGTCTGACCGAGCGAAACCAGCTGAAGGACTTCTTCGAGGATCTCGGGCGCGGGATACCCGATGGCCTCGCAGCTCGAGGGCGTCGCCTGGGCGTGGATCTCGATCGAGCCCACCTCGTCCTGTGGGCGCGACGCTTCGGCGACGATCGGTCGCTGGACGTCGCCGAGCAGCTCGAGCGTCTCGAGGCGGCCCTTGCCAGGGTCGTTCCCGGCAGCGTGTGCGATCGCCGCGACGGCGGGCTGCGCGTGCTGGTGCCGCTCGGCACCGGTGGCGAACGCGATGCCCTCGGCCGGCTGCAGGCCGCACGGAGCGAGGTCGCGCCCGACGTCGTCGTGGGCGTCTCGAGCCCGTGCTCGGGAGTCGAGGCGTACGCGACCGGGTTCGAGGAGGCGCTGCAGGCGGTGTCGGCCGCGCCCGTCGTGCAGGAGCACGCGGCCGTCGTGACCTTCGACGATCTCGGTCCCTACAAGTACCTGCTGCGCGTCAGCCAGGAGGGTCTCGTACGGGACCGCCACGCCGATGCGCTCCGGCACCTGCTCGAGTACGACCGCACCCGTCAGGCCCAGCTCGTCAGGACGCTCGAGGAGTACCTCCGCCAGCGCGGCAACGTCTCCGCGACGGCACAGGCGCTGTACGTCCACGCCAATACGCTGCGCCAGCGTCTGCGTCGCATCACCGAGCTGACGCAGCTCGACGTGCGTACGGACGACTGGCTGATGATCGAGATCGCGCTCAAGCTGCTGCGACTCGAGGAGGTGCTCGGCATCGGTGAGCGCTGAAGGGCCCGTCTCAGTAGGCCTGCTGAGGCGGGCCCTCAGTTCCGGAAGGAGCCCCCGGCGAGCACGCGGGCGCTCGAGACCGCGAGCACGTGGCCGTTCTGGAAACGGGCGACGCGCACGCGCCACGGGAGGAGCCTCCCGTTGGTCGTGTCGAACGCGGCGAACCCGGCACGCGTCGTGCCGCCGATCCTGACCGGGACGGCGCCGGCGACGGTCCCCGTGTAGAGCGTGTGGCCCGACTGCGCGAGCGATGCGATACCCACGCCGGAGAACGCCTGCGAGACGCGCCGGCTCCAGCTCAGGCGCCTGCCGTTGTCGGCACGCACCGCGAGGAAGCCATGCAGACGGCCGATGAACAGCCCGTTCCGCGTCGCCGTCATCGCGAGCGGCGACTCGGGAAGGCACGTGGCGGCCTTCCACGAGCGCAGTGCACCGGTAGTCGCGGTCACGGACGCGAGGTTGCAGCGCGCCGCGCCCCCGACGCGCTTGAACCTGCCTGCGAGGTACACGACCTGGCCCGCGGCGGCCACGCCGGTCGCGATCCCGTTCCGGACGATCGGGTGGAATGCGGTGCGCCGACCGGTGCGGACGTTCGCGCCGAAGGCGAGCTGAGAGGATCCGTTCGCACCGCGCTGGGTGCTGCCGACGACGAAGACGAGGGGGCCGCTCGCGGCGATACCGCCGACGAACACCTTCGTGCCGGCCGGCGCGAGCCGGAGCAGCGGACGGACCGCGGCACCGGTGGCCGGGTTGAGGAATCTCAGGCCCGCCGGCCCCGCCGTGACGAGGACGCCGGCGGTCAGCGCGAGCCCGTCGACCTCACCGGTCGCGTCGGAGAACGTTGGGTCGGCCGTGCCGTTGGCACGCAGTCGCGTCACGCCGGATCCGCCCGCCGCGAAGAATCCGCCCCGTCCGTCGCCGATCGCAGCGCCGAGCGGTCGCGGTGCGCCGGTCGCCTCGGCGAGCTTCGCGCCGCTCGACGCGGACACGACGATGGCGCGCACCTGCGGCAGCGCCGCGGCCGAGGTCACGGGCACGAGTGCGAGCAGGGCGAGCGCGGCAAGCGCGGCGAGCTTCACGCGCAAGAGGATTCCACACGGAATGCAGGACACTGTGCGGATCCTGTTAGAGCTAGCCGCGGACGGCGAGATCGCGCAGCTCGCCGACGAGCGCCGGAAGCCGATCGTCGCCGAGCTCGTCCCGCAACTCGCGCTGCGTCGCGCGCCACGCCGGGTAGGCGGCGCGATATCGCTCCTCACCGGCGGGCGTTGCGCTCGCCCGACGCTCACGCCGGTCGACGCCGGTCTCGAGCACGATCAGGCCGTGACGCGCGAGCGTCTGGAGCTCACGGCCGAGCGACGTGCGGTCGAGCACCAGGCGCGCCGCCAGGTGCGACACCGTGTCGGGCCCGTCGAGCACGAGGCGCGCCAGGATCGAGAACTGGGTCGTGCGGATGCCGAACGGCGCGAGCGACCGGTCGTAGCGGCGTGTGATCGCGCGCGTCGCCATGCGCAGGTTCGCGCACAGGCAGGCGACCTCGACCGGTTCGGTCTCGTGCGGCACGATAGGAGTATATGCACGTAATTGCTAGCATGCCGGCGTGCCCGGGCCCGACGCACCCGCTGCTCCCGTGACGGGCCTGGCAGCCTGGCTCTCCCGCAGGGGCGTGTACTACGGCTTCGCGATGGTGGCGGTGACGCTGCTCGTCCTCGTCATGAGCGCCGGCTTCCGCTCGGCCCCGAGCGTCATGATCGTCCCGCTGCAGGACCAGTTCGGCTGGAGTCGCGCCACGATCTCGTCGGCGGTCTCGATCAACCTCGTGTGCTTCGGCCTCGCGGCGCCGTTCGCGGCGGCGCTGCACGAGCGTTTCGGAATCCGCCGCGTGGTGATCGCCGCGCTCGCGATCGTCGCGGTCGCGTCGCTGGCGACGACCAGGATCTCGCAGCCCTGGCAGCTGCAGCTGCTGTGGGGGGTCGTGATCGGGAGCGCCACCGGCGCGGTGTCCGTGCCGTTGGCGGCGATGGTCGCGCAGCGCTGGTTCGTGCGCCGGCGCGGGCTCGTCACGGGCATCATGACCGCGGCGAACGCGACGGGCCAACTCGTGTTCCTGCCGGCACTCGCGCTGCTCGTGCGTCAGTACGGCTGGAAGGCGGCGTCGATCTGCGTCGCGGTCGTCGCCGTGCTGCTCGTGATGCCGGTTGCGGCGCTCGTGATGCGCAACCGTCCGGCCGACGTCGGGTTGCCGCCATACGGTGCTGACGAGCTCGAGGAGCGGGTGCCGGTGCAGGCGCCCGTGCGCAACGCGCTCGGCGGACTCGCGCTCGGAGCCCGCTCGGGCACGTTCTGGCTGCTCGCATTCACCTTCTTCGTCTGTGGCGCCTCGACGAACGGCCTGATCGGCACGCACCTCATTCCCGCCGCCGTCGACCAGGGCGTGCCCGCGGTCACCGCTGCCGGCTACCTCGCCTTGATCGGCGTGTTCGACATCGTCGGTACGACGCTCTCCGGCTGGCTGACCGATCGCTACGACCCGCGCCTCCTGCTGTTCTGGTACTACGCACTGCGCGGCATCTCGCTCCTCTTCCTGCACTCGGTGCTCGGCGCGCCGAATGCCGGGCTCCTTCTGTTCATCGTCTTCTACGGACTCGACTGGGTCGCGACCGTGCCGCCGACCGTCGCGCTCTGCGCCGACTGCTTCGGTCGAGAGCGAGCAAGCGTCGTGTTCGCGTGGGTGTTCGCGTTCCACCAGCTCGGCGCGGCGACGGCCGCGTACGGGGCAGGCCTCGTGCGGACCGATGCCGGCAGCTACCACTGGGCATTCCTCGGAGCGGGCGCGCTCTGTCTCGGAGCCTCGCTCGCCACGACGCGGATCCGGCGCCTGCGCGGCGTTCCGGGCATCTCGCTCCAGGCCGCGGAGGCTCGGCGGTAGCCTTCAGGGACGATGCCGGCACTGACCGACGCGTCGCCTCCCTCGGATCCGGACCTGCAGCGCGCAGCGCGCGCGTACGGTCGGGCGCGCCGCCGTCTCGGTCTCGCATCGGGACTCGTCAGGTTCGCGCTGCTCGTGCTGGTGGCGCTCGCGGGCCAGCGCATCGCCGACGCGCTCGATGTGCCCGGACCGCTCCTCGTCGACGCGATCGTATTCGCGGTCGTCGTCGGCGGTCTCTTCGAGCTCGTGCTCCTGCCGTTCGGCTTCGCCCGCTACCGCCTTGCGCGCGACGTCGGGATCTCGCGCCAGGGCACCGGCGGCTGGTTGCTCGATCGCGCAAAGGGCTGGCTGATCGCGCTCGCGCTCGGCGCGCCCGCGATCGCGATCGTCGTCTGGCTCGCGAACGTGGAGCCGCGCTGGTGGTGGGTGATCGTCGCCCTGGGGTCGATCCTCCTCGAGCTCGTGCTGACCGCGCTCGCCCCGGTGCTGCTGCTGCCGCTGTTCCTGCGCTCGCGCCCGCTCTCGCCCGGAACGCTGCGCGACGATCTGCTCGCGCTCGCGGCGCGGGCCGGGGTCGCGGTCGGATCGGTCCGCGTGCTCGAGGCGGGCGCGAAGACCGCCGCGGCCAACGCCGCCGTGACAGGGATCGGACCGACGCGCCGGATCCTGCTGACGGACACGCTGCTCGGCGACGAGAGCGCGGCGAGCGACGGGTCGATCGCGGAGATGCGGGCCGTGCTCGGCCACGAGCTCGGCCACCACCGGGCCGGCGACCTCTGGCGCTTCGCGGCCGTGGGAGCGGTCTCGACGTTCGTCACGCTCGGCGTCGCAGCGTGGCTGGTCGATCGCCTGCCCGACTCGCTCGCACATGGCGGCCCACGCACGCTCGCGGGCATCGCCGCGCTCGGCCTGTGCCTCGGGCTCGCGGGCGCTCCCTCATCCGTCCTCCTCGCGGCCTACTCGCGTCGGCGCGAGCGGGCGGCCGACGCGTTCGGCTTCGACGTCGCCGGCGACCCCGAGGCGTTCGCGCGGGCGCTCGAGCGCCTCTGCCGGAGCAACCTCGCCGAGCTCGACCCCCCGCGGATCCTCCACCTCCTGCAGGGCTCGCATCCGACGCCGGCCGAGCGAATCGCTCGTGCGCGTCGTACGACACTAGAGGAGAACGTCATCTCAGCGCGAATGGCCGTCCCGTGACCCCTGTCGCAGCACCCCCCATGAGCTCCCCGCCGGCCGCCCGACCGGCCGGCCCCCCGCGCTCCGCACGGAAAGGAGCTGCCTTGGGCCGCGTGATCGCCCTTGCCAACCAGAAGGGCGGGGTCGCCAAGACGACGAGCACCGTCAACCTCGCGGCAGCGCTCACCGAGCGCGGCGAGCGCGTGCTGGTGGTCGACCTCGATCCCCAGTCGAATCTCACGATGTCGCAGGGCTTCGATCCCGAGCACCTCGAGCTCACGATCTTCGACGTGCTCGTCCACAAGGTGCCCATCGAGCAGATCGTCCAGCACAGCGAGTTCGACGTCGCGGTGGCCTCGATCGACCTCGCGGGCGCGGAGCTCGCGCTCTCGTCGATGATCGGCCGCGAGCGCGCGCTCGAGAAGGCGCTACTGCCCGTACGCGGGCAGTACGACCACATCCTGATCGATACGCCGCCGTCGCTCGGGCTGATCACGATCAACGCCCTGACCGCCGCGGACGGCGTGATCGTGCCCGTCCAGTGCGAGTACCTTTCACTGCGGGGCCTCGTGCAGCTCGAGGCGACGCTCACGATGATCCGTGAGAACCTGAATCCGAGGGTGCGAATCGTGGGGATCCTGCCGACCATGTTCGACTCGCGGCTGCTGCACGCCCAGGAGGCCGTCGAGATCCTCGAGGAGAACTTCGGGAGTCTCGTCTTCAAGACACGCATCCGCAAGACGGTGCGCTACGCCGAGGCGCCCGTGAAGGGCCAGTCGGTGCTTCGCTACGACCCGCGCGGAACCGCCGCGCAGGCGTATCGGGACCTGGCCGAGGAGGTACTCGCTCATGAGCAAGCGGCGAGCTAGCATGCGCGAGGGGCCGCTTGCCGACCTCTTTCGCGCGACGGATGAGGCCGCCGAGGCTGCAGAGCCCCCGCAGGCAGCGGTGGTGCCGCTGGCAGCTCCCGTCGAGCCCGACGAGGAGCCTCTGCCGCCGCCGACGCCGTTGCCGGTGCGCGATGCGCTTCCCTTCACGCCCGCAGCGCGCGCGGCGTCGAGCTACCTCGCGAGCATCCGCGTCGTCGGCGTGGGTGGCGCGGGCCTGAACGCCATCGCGCGCATGATCGAGACCGACCTGCGCGGCGTCGAGTTCGTCGCCGTCAACACGGACGCGCAGCAGCTCGCCATGTCCGACGCGAGCGTCAAGGTCGCGCTCGGCCGCGAGCAGACGCGCGGCCTCGGTGCCGGAGGCGACTCCGACCTCGGACGACGGGTCGCCGAGGCGGGGAGCGATCGCCTGCGTGAGGCGCTTCGCGGCTCCGACATGGTGTTCGTGGCCGTCGGCGAAGGCGGTGGCACGGGCAGTGGCGCGGCGCCGATCGTGGCGCGGCTCGCCCGCGAGCTCGGTGCCCTGACGGTCGCGATCGTCACGATGCCGTTCGGATTCGAGGGCTCGCGGCGCCAGACCGCCGCCGATCTCGGTCTCGAGCGGCTGGCGAGCGAGGTCGACACGGTCATCGTGGTGCCGAACGAACGGCTGCTGCAGGTGCTCGACCGGGGCACGTCGATGCTCGACGCGTTCCGCGTGGCCGACGACGTGCTGCGGCAGGGCGTTCAGGGCATCTGCGACCTGATCACACGCCCCGGCCTGATCAACCTCGACTTCGCCGACGTGCGGACGGTGATGCAGGGATCGGGCAACGCGCTGATGGGCATCGGGATGGCGAGCGGCGCGACGCGCGGAGTCGACGCGGCCAAGCGCGCGATCGCCTCGCCGCTGCTCGAGCGCGACATCCACGGCGCCAGCGGGATCGTGCTGTCGATCGCCGGCGGCGACGACCTCGGCCTGGTCGAGGTGACCGAGGCGGCGGCGGTGGTCCGCGAGGCCGCGACGGGCGATGCGAACATCATCTTCGGCGCGTCCGTCGATCCCGACCTGACGGGCCAGTTCTGGGTGACCGTGATCGCAACCGGCTTCGATGGCGCCGAGGAGCGCGAGCGACAGGAGTCGTCCGGCATCAGCTGGCGCGGCGACCGCGCCCCGACGAACGCCCCGAAGTTCGAGGTCCCGGACGACCTCGACGTGCCCCCGTTCCTGCGCGGATAAGGGCTGATGCGCCGGACGCCGCCACCCCTGTCCGGGGGTGCGATTGCGGCCGGGCATCCTGAGACCGTCCGGGTCGGGGCCGACGTGCTCGCCGCGGGCGGCAACGCGGTCGACGCGTGCGTCGCCGCCGGGATCGCCTCGTGGATCGCCGAGCCGACCGTCGCAGGACCGGGCGGCGGCGGGTTCATGCTCGTGCACGATCCGCGGCGCCGCAGCGCGGTGGCCTACGACTTCTTCACCGCCGTTCCGGGTCTCGGTGCGACGGGTCGGCCGCTCGCGCCACTGGAGGAGCTCCGCGTCGAGTTCGGCACGACCACGCAGCTCTTCCTCGTCGGTCCAGGCTCGTGTGCGGTACCGGGCGTGGCGGTCGGGGTGTACGAGGCGCATCGGCGCGCGGGCCGGCTGCCATGGTCCGAGCTGGTGCAGCCTGCGATCCGGCTCGCCCGCACGGGCGCCACGCTCAATCGCGGTCAGGCCGACCTCTTTGCGATCCTCGACCCGCTTCTGCGCCGCCGGCCGTCTGCGGCCGAGGTCTTCGGGCCGGAGGGCAGGATGCTCGTCGAGGGCGACGTGGTGCGGAACGCGCATCTTGCTGCGACGCTCGAGCGGTATGCCGAGCATGGCGCTGCGGAGTTCTCGACGGGCCACACGGCCCGCGTGATCGCCGAGTCCCAGGCCGCCGAGGGCGGCCCGCTGACGGCCCCCGACCTCGCGGCGTACCGCGTGGTCGCCCGGCGCCCGGTGCGGGCACAGTACGCCGGGACGCGCGTGCTGACCAATCCTCCGCCGTCGTCCGGAGGCGTTCTGATCGCCCACTCGCTCAGCGTGCTCGAGCGGCTCGGCCCACAGGGCGATCCACTCTCACCGCCGGCCCTGCTCGAGCTCGCGCACGCGCTGCGATCGGCACAGGCGCAGCGCGGCGCCGGCTTCGAGCGGGCCCTGTACCGCGGAGGGGCCAGGGCGCTCGTGCTCGACGACGCGCTGATCGCTGCGGCGGCCTCGACGCCGGGCGTGCGCGCAGTCGAGCCGCCGGCTGCGCGGGGCACGACCCACGTCAGCGTGATCGACTCGGTGGGTGGGGCGGCCTCGATGACATGCTCGACCGGCTGCGGCTCGGGTTGGTTCGCCGGAGACAGTGGCGTCCACCTGAACAACATGCTCGGCGAGGGCGACCTCGCGCTCGCTGCGCACGTCCTGCGCCCCGGCGATCGCATCACGAGCATGATGTCGCCGACCATCGTGCTCGGAGGCGACGGCCGCATCCGCCTCGTGGTCGGAAGCTCCGGATCCAGCCGGATCCGGTCGGCGGTCACGCAGGTCCTGACGCGTGCCCTGGACGGGCGTCTGACGCTGCCCGAGGCAGTCGAGGCACCCCGCATCCACCCCGAAGGTGCGCTGCTCGACTGCGAGGGAGGCTTTCCGGCAGCGGTGCTAGACGCCCTGGTCGAGGCAGGCGAGGATGTCGTGCGCTGGCCCGGGCGCAACCTCTACTTCGGAGGCGCGCAGGCTGTCGCCGCCCACCCGGACGGGCGCCTCGAGGCAGCCGGCGACCCGCGACGCGGGGGTGCCGGCGAGGTGGTCGGCCTGCGATCGAACGGGAGAGAGGGAGCGAGCCGCGGTTAGCAGATGAAGACGGTGGGATTCGCATCCCGCAGAATCGCCGGTTCCCGCGTGCTCGCTCGACCTCCCGTCCAGGTGCTGCCGGTCCGACCACCGGTGCCGATCGTCCAGTTCCCGACCGCCTTGCTCGAGGGGTGGGGTTGCCGGATCCTCAGCGTGCGCGCGCCTGGAGGCTTCGATAGATACTACCGGTTACAAACGACGTCCGCACTACTCATCGTCGGATGGTGGCGTCTCGCCGGCGTCGACCTCTTCCGGCGGGCTTACCCGGCCGTTCGTACGGGCCCGCGCGCTGACCGCGCTGGCGGTGCGCACGGCCCGTGTCGCTCGTACGACGAGCTCGACGACCTCGTGCAGGCGCGTGGGCTCCGAGCGCACCTCGAGCAGCCGCTGCTTGACCTCGGGGCCGAAGTCGATGCGTCCCGCGATCTCGTAGGACAGCCTCGGTCCGGCCTCCGGCTCCGGAGGGCCCTCGCCCCCTTCGGCGACATCGACCAGCTCGCGGTAGGCGTCGAGCGCCTCCTCGACGGCCTCGTCGGTCGCGAGCTCCTCGTCGTCCTCGATCGTGACGCCGTCGGCCGCGAGGTAGGCGTGCGCCTCCTCGTCCACCCGCTGGATCTGCAGTGGCTCTCCGCCCGTCACGACGATGCTCAGGCGTCCGTCGTCGAATCGCTCGACGACCTCGAGCCCGACGGCGAGGCAGCCGACCTCTCGCAGGCCCTCGTCGTCCGCATGCACGATGCAGAACGGCTCCGGGCCGGCGAGGCAGCGTGCGACGAGCTCGCGGTAGCGCGGCTCGAAGATATGCAGCGGCAGCACCTCGCCCGGCAGTAGGACGATGCCGAGCGGAAACAGCGGCACGTCGCGAAGGCGCGGCACGCGGCGAATGGTATCGTGAGAGTCCGTGGCAGCCGACCCCGAGGCGAGCGTTCTTCGCGTTGCGGCGAGACTCGGCCTGGAAGACCCGACCGCGGTACGCCGGCTCCTCGCGGCCTGGTGGGCATGGGCCGGCTCGCTGACCGCGCGGGGCGAGCTTGCCGACTCGGACGTGTTCCTCGCCCAGCGCGACGCCGAGGGATTGCTCGAGCTTCCGCTCGATGTTGCCGCTCGCGCGATCGAGTTCGAGCTCGCCGATCTGCACGGTCTCGGGGCAGCGCGCCGGGCGGCGCGCGCCGGGAACACGCGGCCGAGGAGCGAGCCGGGCGACAGCGGCGCTCCTTCACCCGCGGCTCCGGCGGCTCCTTCACCCGCACCCCCGCCGGCCCCGTCACCGGTCCGCTCGCAACCGCCATCACCGGCGCTCGTGGGCACCGTCGCCTTCGGCACACTGTTCGTCCTGGTCGCCGGTGGGATCGGACTCGCGCAGGTGGTGCACCATGTGCCGCTTCCCGGAGGCAGCGCAGACCCCTCGACCGCCCCGTACCGGGCGTGGATCGGGATCCTCGCGGGAGTCGGGGGCACGCTCGGCGCGGTCATCGCGATGCGCGTGCGACCGGCCACTGCAGACGCGCTCCGGTTGCCCGCGATCGGACTCGCGGCGCTCGGTCTCTTCTCGTTGGGCCTGCTCGCGGGCGCCTCGTGGCTCGAGTGGGCTGCCGGCGTGCTGTTCGCTGTCGTGGGAGCAGGTGCGTGGCTCCGGACCCACACGATCGGCCGGACGTGACCCGCCAGGCCGACGGTCGCCGCCGGGCGGGTGACCCGGTCGAGCTCGCACGTCGTGTCCTCGAGGGCGACCGGCGAGCCGTCGCGCGTGCGATCAGCCTGCTCGAGGACTCGGATCCCCGGGGCGCCGAGCTGATGGCGCTCGTCTTTCCGCACACGGGACGCGCGGCGCACATCGGCCTCACCGGCCCGCCGGGCTCGGGCAAGTCGACCCTCGTCTCCGCGCTCTGCGGGCACCTCCGGACGCTCGGGCTGACCGTTGGCGTGCTGTCGGTCGATCCGACGAGTCCCTTCACCCGCGGTGCGCTCCTCGGAGATCGCATCCGGCTCGCGGAGCACTACGTCGACCCGGGTGTCTACATCCGCTCCATGGGAACGCGCGGGACGCTCGGAGGAATCGCCGAGGCGACGCTGCAGGCCGGCCTCGTGATCGACGCGTCGGGCCGCGATGTCGTGCTGTACGAGACCGTGGGCGTGGGCCAGTCGGAGGTCGCGATCGCAACGCTCGCCGACGTCGTCGCGCTCGTCCTGATGCCGGGATCCGGCGACTCGATCCAGGCGCTCAAGGCGGGCATCATGGAGATCCCGGATCTCGTGGTCCTGAACAAGTCCGATCTTCCCGCCGCGCGCGCGGCGCGCTCCGAGCTGGTTCAGGTGCTGCGGCTTGCCGAGCCGGAGCGGCGACCCGGGCTCGTGGAGACGAGCGCGCAGACCGGCGACGGCATCGAGGCGATGTGGCAGGCGATCGTCGAGCGGCGCGACGTGCTCGAGCGCTCGGGTGCGCTCGCGGAGCGGCGTCGGCTGGGCCTCGAGCGCGAGGTGCTCGGTCTGGCGGCTGCGCGCGCTGCCCGAGGGCTCGCAGACACCGTCGCCGGGCGCGACGACCTGCGCGATCTCCTCGCCCGTGTCGCGTCGCGCGAGGTCGATCCGCTGCGCGCGGTCGGCGAGGTGCTCGAACGGGTGTACGGCATCAAGAGTCAGAGCAGCGCGTAGCCTGCGCATGTGGTCGGTCTCGACGAGATACGCGCGGCGCGCGAGCGGCTTGCGGGCGTCACGCTGCACACGCCGATCCTCGACTCCCGCACGTTCTCCGATGCGACCGGCGGCACGGTGCTGCTCAAGGCGGAGAACCTGCAGAAGACCGGCTCGTTCAAGATCCGCGGAGCGACGAACTGCCTCGCTCACCTCAGCGGCGCGCAACGGGCCGCAGGGGTCGTGACCTCGAGCGCGGGCAACCACGCCCAGGGCGTGGCGTTCGCCGCGCGCTCGCTCGGCGTTCGCGCCACCGTGTACATGCCGATCGACGCGCCGCTCTCGAAACAGGCGGCGACGCGCGGCTACGGCGCCGAGGTGGTGCTCGAGGGCGACTCGTTCGACGAGGCTCAGGCCGCGGCCCGTCGCGATGCCGGCGAGCGCCCGTTCATCTCGGCGTTCGACGACGAGCACGTGGTGGCGGGACAGGGCACGGTCGGGCTCGAGATCGCAGAGGACGTGCCGGGCGCCGATGTGGTCGTCGTGCCGCTCGGTGGCGGAGGCCTGCTGTCGGGCGTCGCGATCGCGCTCCGTGCGCTGCGGCCGTCGTGCCGCATCGTCGGCGTGCAGGCGTCCGGTTGCGCCGCCTTCCGTGCGTCGCTCCGCGCCGGGTCCCCGAGCGACGCGCTCACCTCGCGGACGATCGCCGACGGCATCGCCGTCAAACGCCCGGGCGCGGTGACGTTCCCCCTGATCCGGGACCTCGTCGACGACATCGTCGAGGTCGGCGAGGACGAGATCGTGTCGGCGATGGTGTCGCTGCTCGAACGGGCGAAGCTCGTCGTCGAGGGTGCGGGCGCGGTCGGGCTGGCCGCGCTGCTCGCGGGCCGCATCCCCGTGACCGGGCGGACGGTCGTCTGCGTGCTCTCGGGCGGGAACATCGACGCCGCGCTCCTGCAGGCGGTCGTGCGGCATGGCCTGACGTCGGGCGGCCGCTACCTCGTCTGCCGCACGAAGATCCTCGACCGTCCCGGATCGCTGGGCGTCCTGCTCGGGCACCTCGCGGAGGACCGCATCAACATCGTCGACGTCGAGCACCACCGCGAGGGGATCGCGCTGGGCGTGACCGACGTCGAGGTCGAGCTCACGCTCGAGACGCGCGACCGCGACCACTGCGCCGAGGTGCTGGAGACCCTCCGGCGCAGAGGCTACGAGGTCGACCGGGTGCGCTAGCTGCTGTGCCGCGACTACGCGACCTCGGCCTGACGGTCGGATTCGGAACGCCCGGCTCGCTGAACGCGATCACGGACGTCGAGGGCGTCCGCGTGGGTCATGCGACGGTGATCCGTGGCGATGGACCGCTCGAGATCGGAGTCGGCCCGGTGCGCACGGGAGTCACGGTGGTGCGTCCGCGGCCGGGACCTGCGTGGGCCGATCCCGCGTTCGCCGGCTCGCATCGCCTGAACGGCAACGGCGAGCTGACCGGGCTCGCGTGGATCCGCGAGGCTGGTCTCCTGACGAGCGAGATCGCGATCACGAACACGCACAGCGTCGGCGTGGTGCGCGACGCGCTGTGCGCGGTCGAGCGGCGCGAGCGCGGCGCGGGTGAGGCCTGGTCGCTGCCGGTCGTCGGCGAGACGTGGGATGGCCTCCTGAACGACGTCGACGGTCAGCACGTGACCGGCGATCATCTTCGCGAGGCGCTCGCCGACGCGCATGCCGGCCGCGTCGCGGAAGGGGCGATCGGCGGGGGCACCGGCATGGTCTGCCACGGCTTCAAGGGGGGCATCGGCACGGCATCGCGGCTGCTCGCCCGTGCGGATGGCGGCTACGTGGTCGGCGCGCTCGTGCAGGCCAACCACGGGCGCCGGCAGCACCTGCGGGTCGACGGGGCGCCGGTCGGGCGGGTGCTCGGCCCCGACCGTGTTCCCGTGGCGGGATCGTCTCCCGAGGGCGCGGGCTCGATCATCGTCATCCTCGCGACCGACGCGCCGCTGCTGCCCGGTCAGTGCGAGCGCCTCGCGCAGCGCGCGACGATCGGGCTTGCACGGGCGGGCGGAGGCTGCGAGGACTCGAGCGGCGACCTCTTCCTCTGCTTCGCGACGGGCAACCGGGGACTGCCGACACACGGCTACGCGAGCACGCCGGCCTTGACCACCGAGGTGCGCACCGTGTCGAGCGCTTACATGACCGCGCTCTTCGACGCAGCGGCCGAGGCGACCGAGGAGGCGATCCTGAACGCGCTGCTCGCGGCCCAGACGATGACGGGACGCGACGGGATCACGGCGTACGGCCTCGAGCCGGAGCCGCTCCTGCGCGCGCTCAGCGGGCTGCGGAGCGCACCCTAGACAGGTACGCGCCCATGCCGCCCTGCAACACCGGGCGGACGTCATGAAACCCGCGTCGCGCGAGCAACGTTGCCGCGACCGCCGCGCGAACGCCCGAGTTGCACACGGTCGCGACCGGGCGCTCGGGATCGAGCGCCGCGAGGTCTGCGTGGACGAGGTCGCGGTACGGCACGCACACGGCGCCGGGGACGATCTCGTCCTGCTCGTCGGGCTCGCGCACGTCGAGCACCTGCAGCTCGGGATCGTCGAGGTCGCGGGCGTCCGCGATCTGGAACCGTTCGAGCGCCGCGCCCGCAGGCAGCCCGCCCTCGACCACCGCCATGCGGTCGAATCCCACGGCCGCAAGGAGCTGGACCGCGTGGGCGCCCTCGGCCTCCGACGCCGCCAGGATCGTGACCTCGCGCTCGGGGTCGAGCACGAACCCTGCGCGGTTCGCGAAGCCCGTGATGTCGACAGGGATGCCGATCGCATCGGCAAGGTGCCCTGCGGCCACATCGGCCGCCGGGCGGACGTCGACGAGCTGCGCGTCGTCGGGAACCCGGTCGAGCGTGCGGGCGACCGGCTCGCGCCCGATGAGCGGCCCACGGTTGAGCTCGACGACGCGCGCCATGGTCGGAGGCTTGGGTGCCAGGTTCGCGTTCGCGAGGCGCACGAACCTGTCCTGTGACATCTCGGCCAGCATGGCGTTGTGCTGCCGCTCGAAGCCGAGCGTGGTGGAGGTGCGCGACGACATCGCCCGCCCGCACAGCGAGCCGGCGACGTGTCCGGGAAAGACCTCGACGCCGTCGCCGAGGCCCGCGATCCGGCGATGCAGCGAGCGGAAGAGCCCCTCGGCGCCCTCGCTGCCCGCGACCGCGAGGTCCGGCCGCGCGACGTCGCCGACGAACAGCGAGTCGCCGGTCAGGAGGATCCACGGCTCGTCGCCGCGCTCCAGATCCGCGATTGCGATGCAGCAGTGCTCGGGCCGGTGGCCCGGCGTGTGCAGGACGTCCAGCGCGACGTGGCCGAGGACGATCCGGTCGCCGTCGACGATCGCCCGAGAGTCGTACTCGGGCCGTCCGAGCGGATGCGTCGCGATCCACACGCCGTGCGCGGTCGCAAGCACCCCGTGTCCCGCGACGTGGTCGGCGTGGGTGTGGGTCTCGATCACACCGACGAGCTCCAGGCCATGCTGGCGGCACACGTCGAGGACGGGCTGCACGTGCAGCGGCGGATCGACCACGATCGCCTGTCCGACGTGGTCGCAGCCGACGACGTATGCGGCGCAGCCGAGATCGCGGGTCAGGACCTGCTCGAGGATCATCGCGTGCGTATCGTACCGCGACGAGCGGTCGAGTAATTAGCTTCGCTAATGCTATGTATTTGCGATACGGGTATGACGCGTGACCACGAGCCGCGGCTCGAAGCCGAGGCGATGGTACTGCGTCAGCACGGCGAGCGAGTCCGCGCGCACGCTGAGACCGAGCGTCGCATCGGGGTGCTCGTTCCACCAGCCGCTGAGAGCGGCCGACAGGACCGTGGCGCCGAGACCGCGACGGCGGGCGTCCTCGTGCGTCGCCAGCGCGCGCACCCAGCGATCGTCCGGATCGATGCAGACGATCGACAGGGCGTTCGGGATCCCGGAGATCCACACGTGCCACGTGGGATCGACCAGGGCGCTCGCAATCTCGTCAAGGCTCATGTGCAGGTCGTCGCCGAGGGCCTCCGCGAGGGCGAGGACCTCGGGCAGCTCCTCCGACGTCGCGCGCCGCACATCCTCGGGCACCGCGAGTGGCGTGTGTGCCGCGCGCTCGAGCCGGAACAGCGCGCACGCCTCGCCGCGGACGAAGCCGGCCTCGGCGAGCAGCGCCTGACCACGGCGATTGTCGCGGCCGGTCACGGCCCAGAGCTCGGAGGCTCCGCTCCGCTCGCCGTTGCGAAGCGCGACCGAGAAGAGCGCGCGTCCGACGCCGCGCCCGCGCGCCGCGGACTCGACGACCGGGCCGTGCACGAGGCCTATCTCGCTTCCGGGGTAGCACTCGACGCCGCAGAACCCGATGACCTTTCCGGCCTCACGGGCGACGAAGAGCGTCTCGGTTGCGGGAACGGGCCAGCGTGCGAGCTCGCGCTCGAGCTCGGGTCCCTCTGTCCACTCCCAGTTCCCGAGCGCCTCGTCGGCGCGCGCCGCGCACGCGCGCGCGAGCTCGGCGATTGCCTCCACCTCGTCGTTTCTGAACGCGTCGATGTGGATGTCGAGCTGGGCATGCTGATCTTCGGCAGGCATCTCCATAGGACCCATGCCATCGGCAGCGCGCCCCTCGGGCTTGACTCTTTGATAGAGCTTCTCTGTGCCCGCCGATCCCCTGATCCGCGCCGCCGAGCTCGCACGTGCATTTCTCGAGACGGCAGCCGATCGCCCGGTCGGTGTTCCCGTCGACCGCGAGGCCATGCGTCGCGCGCTCGGAGGGCCGCTTCCCGAGCGCGGAGAGGACCCCGCCGAGGTTCTCGGGCGGCTTGCGCGCGACGCCGATCCGGGGATCGTCGCGACCGCCGGGGCCCGTTACTTCGGCTTCGTCGTCGGCGGTGCGCTCCCGGCCGCGATCGGCGCGGACTGGCTGACGAGCGCGTGGGATCAGAACGCGGGGCTGTACGTCCTGTCGCCTGCCGGGACGGTTGCCGAGGAGGTGGTGGGCGCCTGGCTGCTCGAGCTGCTCGGACTGCCTCGGGAGGCCAGCGTGGGCTTCGTGACCGGCGGTCAGATGGCCAATACGACGTGTCTGGCGATCGCGCGCCATGCGGTGCTGGAGCGGGCCGGCTGGAACGTCGAGACGCGTGGTCTGCAGGGCGCTCCGACCGTCACGGTCGTGATCGGGGACGAGGCGCACGCGTCGATCCTGACCGCATTGCGCATGCTCGGGCTCGGCTCGGAGACGCCGCGACGGGTCGGTGTCGACGAGCAGGGCAGGATGCGCGCCTCCGAGCTCGCTCGCGTGCTCGCCGACGTCGACGGGCCGACGATCGTGTGTGCACAGGCCGGCAACGTCAACACCGGAGCCAGCGACCCGCTGGTCGAGATCGCCGAGGCCTGCAGGGCGCGTGGCGCCTGGATGCACCTGGACGGCGCGTTCGGGCTGTGGGCCGCGGTGAGCGAGCGGCTCGAGCATCTCGTCGTGGGCCGTGAGCTCGCCGACTCGTGGTCGGTCGACGGGCACAAGTGGCTGAACGTGCCACAGGACACGGGCTTCGCGATCTGTCGCGATCGAGTCGCGCATCGCGCCTCGCTCGGGACGACGGCTCCGTACCTCCTGCTGGCGCAGGGTGACGATCACGATCCGTTCGAGCTCGTGCCCGAGTGGTCGCGGCGCGCGCGCGGGTTCCCTGCCTACGCCGCGCTCCGCTCGCTCGGCCGCACCGGCGTCGTCCAGCTCGTCGAGCGCTGCTGCGCGCTGGCGTCGTCGATGGCCGCGGAACTGGCCGCCGAGGACGGAGTCGAGGTGCTGAACGAGGTGTGTCTGAACCAGGCGCTCGTGCGCTTCGGCGACGACGACGAGCGCACGCGCGAGGTGATCCGCCGCGTCCAGGAGGACGGCACGGCCTGGCTCGGCGGCACGACCTGGCAGGGGCGTGCCGCGATGCGGATCTCGGTCTCGAGCCACGCGACGACGGAGGACGACGCGCACCGCACCGTCGCGGCCGTACGGGCCGCGTGGCGTGGCTGACCCTCGCGTCCCAGAAGGCGAGACGAGCGTCGACGCGCGGGTCACGTTCGCCAACGAGCGCACCTACCTCGCGTGGATCCGCACCGCCCTCGCGCTCATCGGCGGCGGTGTTGCGGCCGGCGCCGCGCTCCACAACTCGCCCGGGTGGGTCCGCGTCGTCGTCGCGATCGTCCCGATCCTGATGGGTCTGTCAGCGACCGTGATCGGCTACCGCCGCTGGGAGGCGAACGACCGTGCCCTGCGTGCCGGACGACCGCTGCCGGTCGACCGCACCCTTCACCGTGTCGCGATCGTCATCGCCGCGATCGCGATCGCCGCCGCGATCACGATCGTCGTGATCAGCGTGCACGGCTGACGGCTATCTGACCGCGTACCAGATGAGGCCCACGTCGAACGCGAGGATCGCAAGCAGCGAGAGGGGAGCAACCACGCCGAGCGTTCCGTAGGCGATGTGCCCGCGGCCGAAGCGCTCGAGCCCGAGCGCCGCGAGGATGCCGCCGATCAGGCCTCCGATGTGGCCACCGATGGAGATGCCGGCGACTCCGAAGGTGAAGACCAGGTTGATCAGGAGGATCGGCAGGAGCGGCCCGACCAGCGGCATGCCGCGTCGCTCCAGCACGAGCAGCGCGCCCATCAGCCCGAAGATCGCACCCGACGCGCCCACCGTCGGCACGTACGCGTTCGTCAGCAGCAATGCGCCGGCCGATCCGCTGATCCCGGAGATGGTGTAGATCGCGAGGAAGCGCGCGGAGCCGATGTAGCGCTCGAGCGGCTTGCCGAGCAGCCACAGGGCATACATGTTGAACGCGATGTGCAGGATGTTCGCGTGCAGGAACGCCGCCGTGACGACACGCCACCACTCGCCGTTCGCCACTCCCACACCGGTCAGCGCGCCGCGGCGGAAGACGTAGGTGCTCGACTGGCCGCCGCGCTCGAGCAGGAACACCGCGATGTTGATCGCGATCAGCGAGATCGTCGCAACCGGCTGCGCGCCGCCGTACAGCTGCGGCCTGACGATGCGCGAGCGCTCGCCGGCGTCGTCGGGGCACAGGAAGCCCACCGCCGCCGGACGCATGCACTCGGTGCAGATGGGGCGCTCGCAGCGCGTGCAGCGCACGAGCGTCTCGCGGTCGGGATGCCGGTAGCACGTCGGCTCGGGCTGGGCCATCGCGGCGAAGCGTACGGCGTTCCCGCTAGCGTGGGCCCGTGGACGCTGACGGACGCACGCGGTATGCAGACGCGATCGTGCGCGATGCGCTGAGGCTCGGTGACGGAGACGTGCTGGCCGTCCACGGCGAGCCCGCGCATCGCGAGCTGCTCGTGGCCCTCGCCGAGGCCGGGTATCGCGCGGGCTGCCGCTACTGCGACGTGGTGACGACCGACCTGCGCGTGAAGCGCGCACGTGCGCTGTACGCGCCGGCCGACACGCTCGGCGAGCAGCCTGCCTGGCAGGACCGTCGCATGCGCGACCTGCTGGCCATGGACGCCGGCGTGGTGACGGTCAACGGGCCCGGCGACCCTGGTCTCATGTCCGACGTGCCGCCCGAGCGCGCGGCGCGCGAGACCACGCGCGTGCTCGCCGGCGCGCCGCGCTACCTCCGCGCGGTGATGCGCGGAGACGCCCGCTTCTGCGTGATCGCATGGCCGACACCCGCCTGGGCTGCCCAGGTGTTCCCTGACCTGTCGGTGGAGGACGCGGTCGCCGCGCTCGGGAAGGATCTCCTGCACTTCGCCCGGCTGTCACCCGACGATCCGCCCGACGGCTGGGCGCGGCACGTCGCACGGCTCGAGTCGGTCGCGACGGAGCTGACTGCGCGAGGGCTGCGCGAGCTGACCCTGCGCGGGCCGGGAACCGACCTGCGCCTCGGCCTACCCGAGGGAGCGCGTTGGATCGGCGGGACGATCCAGGGCCGGCACATCCGCTTCTCGCCGAACGTGCCGACGGAGGAGGTCTTCACCAGTCCCTCGCCACGCACGACCGAGGGCACGTTCGCGTGCTCCCGTCCGCTGGAGATCGAGGGTCGGACGATCGACGGGATACGCGCCGAGTTCCGTCGCGGGCGGCTCGTGCGGATCGACGCCGCGCGTCCGGCGGATACGGACTACCTCACCGCCTACATGGCACGCGATCGGGGTGCCGGCAGGCTCGGCGAGGTCGCCCTGGTCGACGGCCAGTCGCGCGTCGGAGCGGCGGCCCGCGGGTATGGCACGACGCTGCTCGACGAGAACGCGGCCAGCCACGTCGCCTTCGGCAGCGGCTTCAACTTCGCGCGCGACGACGGGGCCGAGCGCGTGAACTCGAGCCGGATCCACGTCGACGTGATGATCGGCCGGCCGGAGCTCGAGGTACGGGGGCGCGACGCGAAGGGCCGTGAGCTCCCCGTGCTCGTGGACGGCGCGCTGCTGCCCTGAAAGTGTCTAGAAGAAGCGGATGCGCGTGGGCGGCCAGTAGATCATGAAGGCGCGTCCGATGATCTGGCTCTTCTTGATCGAGCCCCAG
Source organism: uncultured Actinomycetes bacterium (assembly GCA_963717155.1). GTDB lineage: Bacteria > Actinomycetota > Thermoleophilia > Gaiellales > JALYLC01. The sequence goes on along the minus strand of OY970326.1, from coordinate 2,146,649 downwards.
TCGCGAGAGTCGTCTGAGAACTCGCGGTTGTCGCCCATCATGAAGTAGTGCCCTGCGGGGACGTGGATCGGGTTGAAGTTCTGCTGGGTCGAGGAGACGTAGGGCTCGTTCAGGGTCTTGCAGCCCTGGCCCGCCGGGCCGGTGCAGATCTGCACGTGCCCGTTGGTTGCCTGCACCCAGTCGCCGGGCATGCCGATCAGCCGCTTGATGTAGGTGACGCTCGCGACGTGGTCACCGGCCTGAGCGGTGTCGCCGGTCCCGTTCGGGTGGAACACGATGATGTCGCCACGGTGGGGGTTCTCGAAGTGGTACAGGAAGCGCACCGCGAGCACGCGATCACCGATGTGCAGCGTGCGTTCCATCGAGCTCGACGGGATGCGGTAGGGCTTGACCACGAAGCGCTGGACGCCGTAGGCGATCCCGACCGCAACGACCAGCGTGATCACCAGATCGACGATGGGATTCCGGCGCAGCCCCGCGATCCGTCGGAGCAGCCCTTCCTGTGTGGTCGCGGTGGCCATCAGCTCACCATACTGTACATTGCACAGTATGAAGGCTGGGTTACGCGGCTACGGGAGCGGGGGCGTGCGACGCACGCGCGGCACGGCATGAAGCTTCGAGACGCACCGCGACCCGGCCTTCGTGGTGCGAGCCGAACTACCGGGCAGCGCGATCGGGCTCGCGGTCGAGCGTCCGGCGCAGGTGGTGCCGGCAGCGTGGCTCGTCGGGATGATCGACGTCGGTGCGAACGTCAGGGCGGCGAAGGCGGCGGCCGCGAGCACCAGGCCGCTTGCGGTCGCGAGTCGCGCACGCGAGGGCGGCACACGATAACCCGCAGCGATCTGATCGATGGGTCCGAACGCGCTGATCGCGCGTTCCAGTGCCTCCGGGCGATCGAGACCCTGCGACTGCCAGTCGGCCGTAGAGCTCAGCACATGGTCGCGTGCCTCCCCGATCGCGCGGCGGCGCTCGCCACGTCGGACGTCGCGCAGCGCGCGCTCGAAGCCAGCCACGAACCGCTCGAGGTCCGGCTCGATCACGCCCCGGCCCTGCCGGCGAGCAACGCCGCCATGCCGCGCGCGAACCGGTTCCACTCGTGCTCCTGCTCGTCGAGCGCCGTCTCTCCGGATCGCGTCAACGCGTAGAGGCGTCGTCTGCGGCCGTCCACGACGGTCTCGCCGCTGCGCAGCAGTCCGGCGCGCTCGAGTCGTCGCAGCGCCGGGTAGATCGTGCCTTCGCCGAGGACGAAGATGCCATCGCTGCGGTGCTCCAGCAGACGAACGAGCGCGTACCCATGGGTTGGGCCGTCGCGCAGCGCGGCGAGCAGCATGGTGTCGAGATGGCCCTTGAGCGGTTCGCCGCGCACCATCGGATCATACTGTTGACGACACAGTATGTTCGTTGCGCGTGCTTAAAGACCTACCGCGAGCGACCCGACGAAGCGCTCGAGCTCGTCCGCGCCGCCCCGGTTGACCGCCTCGATCGCCGCGGATCCCACGATCACGCCATCGGCGCCCGCCGCCCGCAGCGAGGTGACCTGCTCGCCGGTCGACACGCCGAAGCCGCAGAGCAGCGGGAGCCCGTGCGCGTGCGCGCGCACGCGGGCGAGGAGACCGCTGAGGCGCTCGACGTCGAGCTGTTCGCGCGCGCCCGTCGTGCCGATCGCTGCCACGACGTAGATGAACCCTCGGCTCGCACCCGCCGCGAGCGCGATGCGCTCGTCGCGGCTCGTGAGCGCGACGAGCTGCACGAGGTCCATGCCGTTCGAGCTGGCCGCCGTGGCCAGCTCGGCTGCCTCCTCGGGAGGCACATCGGCCACGATGAGCCCGCTCGCGCCCGCCGCGCCCGCCTCGCGGCAGAACCGATCGACGCCATAGCGTTCGACGATTGCCGCGTAGGTCATCGGCACGAGGGGGACGGCCGGGCCGATCTCCTGCCTCGTCTCGGCAAGCACGTCGAGGCAGCGTCGCGGCGTCATCCCGGCAGCGAGGGCCGCCTGACCCGCCTGCTGGATCGTCGGGCCGTCGGCCAGCGGGTCCGAGAACGGGATGCCGACCTCGATGACCGTCGCCCCGCCCCGCACCGCCGCCGCCGCGAGCTCGGGCAGCGCGTCGCCGGCCATCAGGTAGATCGAGAGCGCGGGCGTCGCGACGTTCATGCGTCGAGCCCGACGACGGTGTCGACGTCCTTGTCTCCGCGGCCGGACAGGCACACGAGCACGATGCCGTCGGGGCCGAGCTCGCGCGCGAGGTGCTCGGCCGTCGACAGGGCGTGCGCCGACTCGAGCGCCGGGATGATGCCTTCGAGCCGGCACAGGCGATGAAAGCTCTCGAGCGCCTCGGCGTCCGATGCCCGCACGTACTCCGCGCGCCCGGACTCCGCCAGGAACGCGTGCTCGGGCCCGACCCCGGGGTAGTCGAGGCCGGCCGAGATCGAGTGGCTCTCGACGACCTGGCCGTGCTCGTCGCACAGCACGTAGCTCCGCGAGCCGTGCAGCACCGAGACCTTGCCGCCGCCGATCGATGCGGCGTGATGCTCGGCGCCGTCGCCTCCCGCCTCGACGCCGATCAACCGCACGGCATCGTCGCGGAACGCGTGGAAGGCGCCGATCGCGTTCGACCCGCCGCCCACGCACGCGACGACCGCGTCGGGCAACCGGTCCTCGCGCTCGAGCAGCTGGGCGCGCGCCTCGCGGGAGATCACCGCCTGCAGCTCGCGCACGAGCAACGGATAGGGGTGCGGCCCGGCCGCCGATCCGATCAGGTAGTGCGTGTCCTCGACGTTCGCGATCCAGTCGCGGATCGCCTCGTTCATGGCGTCCTTGAGCGTGGCGGTGCCCGCGGTCACCGCGCGCACCTCGGCTCCGAGCAGGCCCATGCGCACGACGTTGGGTCGCTGCCGCCGCGTGTCCTCCTCTCCCATGTACACGATGCACTCCATGCCGAAGCGCGCGCACACGGTGGCCGCTGCCACGCCGTGCTGGCCGGCGCCCGTCTCCGCGACGATCCGTCGCTTGCCGAGGCGCTCGGCGATCAGCGCCTGCCCGACGGCGTTGTTGATCTTGTGCGCCCCCGTGTGGGCGAGGTCCTCGCGCTTCAGGTAGATGCGCGCACCGCCGACGTCGGCCGTCAGGCGCTCGGCCAGGTAGATCGGCGTCGGCCGGCCGACGTAGTCGCGTGCGAGGCGGTCCCGCTCGGCCGCGAAGGCCGGATCGGAGAATGCCTCGCCGACCGCGGCTTCGAGCTCGTCGAGCGCTGCCATCACGGTCTCGGGAACGAACCGGCCTCCGAAGCGCCCGAACCTGCCGCGCTCGTCGGGCTGGTGGGTGACCGGCTCGGCCGGCCTCGCGGTGGTGCTCATCTGTCGGCCTCCCTGGCCGCGGCGACGAAGCGCCGAAGCCGATCGTGGTCCTTGATGCCGGGCGCCTGCTCGATCCCCCGCGAGCAGTCGACGCCGTACGGCCGTGCCGTGCGCACGGCGTCCGCGACGTTGTCTGGATCGAGGCTGCCCGCAAGCAGCACCGGGTGGTCGGCACCGGCCGCGCGGGCGGCTGCCCAGTGCGCCTCGAGCTCCGGGCGCGTCGCCGAGCGAGAGAAGGGCCCGTCGAACACCACCGGAACGCCCGCCGGCACGGCGCTTGCATCGCCGTCCCGCACGCCCCGGAACGCGCGCCCGCCGTGGCGCAGGATCTCCGAGACCGGCTCGCCGCCGTGCAACTGGACGCGGTCGAGCCCGATCTCCGCAACCAGCTCGTCGATCGTCTCGGGCTCCTCGTCGACGAAGACGCCGACGAGCGGCACGCCGTCGGGCACGGCCTCGCGTACCCGCCGCGCGCCGTCACGGTCGGTCGCGCGCGGGCTGGGCGCCCACAGGACGACCCCGATGAGGTCGGCGCCCGCCTGCACCGCGACGGCCGCGTCCTCGGCGCGCGTGAACCCGCAGAGCTTGATCTGGAGTCGCGTCATCCGACTCCGCGCGTGAGCGTGGACAGGAGCTCGGGATCGCGCATCAGCGCGGTCCCGACGAGCAGCGCGTCGGCGCCGGCGGCGAGCGCCCCCGCGGCGTGGGCTGCCGACTCGATCCCCGACTCGGCGACGCGCAGGAACCCGCTCGGCAGCAGCTTGAGCAGGTACGCCTGCAGCTCGCGGTCGATCTCGAGCGTGCGCAGGTCGCGGGCGTTGACGCCGATCAGCGGCGCTCCGAGCAGCAGGGCGCGCTGCAGCTCGTCCTCGTCGTGCACCTCGACGAGCGCATCCATCTGCTGATCCTCGGCCGCCTGCATCAGGTCGGCGGCCAGGTCGTCCTCGACCATCGCCATGATCACGAGGATCGCGTCGGCGCCGTACACCCGCGCCTCCGTGACCTGCCAGATGTCGACCATGAAGTCCTTGCACAGAACCGGCAGGTCGACCGCGTCGCGCACCGCCGCGAGATCGGCATAGCTGCCGCCGAAGTCGCGCTTCGACGTGAGCACCGAGATCGCGGTCGCACCCTGCGCCGCGTAGTGCCGTGCCACCACCGCCGGATCGGCGTCGGGCACGATCTCACCCTGCGACGGGGACGAGCGCTTGACCTCTGCGATCACGGCCCCGGGACCGGTCGCGATCAGCGCCTCGATCAGCGAGCGCGTCTGCCGGCGCAGCTCGAGCTGCTCGCGCGTCCACGCGCCGATCGAACGAAGGTAGTCGGGCGTATCGCTCATGCGTTGGTGAACTCCACGAGTCGGTCGAGTGTGAGTCGTGCGCGGCCGTCGTCGATCGCGGCGATCGCGAGCGTGAGGCCGGCGGCGAGGTCGTCCGCGAGGCCCGCGGCGACGAGCGCGGCACCCGCGTTCAGCGCCACGGCATCGCGACGCGGGCCGCGCTCGCCGTCGAGCAGTGCACGCAGGAGTCGGGCGTTTGTGGCCGCGTCGCCCCCTGCGAGATCCTCTGTCCGCGAGGGAGCGAGTCCGAGCGCGGCCGGGTCGATCGTTCCGACGCTCACGCCGGCGGGCGTCGCGTCGGCGCAAGTGCTCGGACCGGCGGGCGAGAGCTCGTCGAGCCCGTCGAAGCCGTGCACGACGAGCGCCCGCTCGCTGCCGAGCTCCCGCAGGGTCTCGGCGATCGGAAGGACGAGCGCCTCGTCGAACACGCCGACGAGCTGACGGCGTGCCCCGACCGGGTTGGTGAGCGGTCCGAGCACGTTGAAGATCGTCCGGACGCCGAGCGAGCTGCGCACCGGGCCGGCGTGCCGCATGGCGGGGTGATGGGCCGGCGCGAAGAGGAAGCCGAAGCCCACCTCGTCGATGCACTCGGCGACACGCGCGGCGGGTAGGTCGAGGCGGACGCCCAGGGCCTCGAGCACGTCCGCCGATCCCGAGGCCGAGCTCACCGCGCGGTTGCCGTGCTTCGCGACCCCGGCTCCGGCACCCGCCGCGACGAGCCCGGCAGTCGTCGACACGTTGAACGTCCGCAGCCCGTCACCGCCCGTGCCGCAGGTGTCGACGAGGTCGGTGCGGCGCGGCGCGACGGCGATCGCATGGGCGCGCATGGCACGAGCGGCGCCCACGATCTCCGGGACGGACTCGCCCTTCGCGCGGAGCGCGACGAGCAGCCCCGCGATCTGCGCCTCGCTGGCCTCGCCATCCATGACGTGGCCGATCACGGCCTGGGCCTCCTCTTCGGTCAGCGACTCGCCGCGCAGGAGGCGGGGGAGGAGCGAGGGGATCATGACCCGTCCGCGAGTGCGAGGAACCGTTGCGCGATCAGGTCGCCGTGGGGCGTCAGGATCGACTCGGGGTGGAACTGCAGGCCATGCAGGAACGCGAGCTCGCGGTGGCGGACGGCCATGATCTCGCCGTCCGCGTCGACCGCCGTCACCTCGAGGTCGTCGGGTATCGGCGGAAGCGCCGCGAGCGAGTGGTAGCGGCCCGCCTCGAAGGGCTCGGGAAGATCGTCGAGCAGCGGGTCGGCGGCGATCTGGCGCACGCTTCCGACCTTCCCGTGCATCAGCCGCGTGGCACGGTCGACCCGACCGCCGTAGGCCTCGACGAGGCACTGGTGCCCGAGGCACACCCCGAGCACCGGGATCCGCCCGGCGAAACGCCGGATCAACGCGCCCGAGACGCCGGCCTCGTTCGGTCGTCCCGGCCCGGGCGAGATCACCAGGTGGGTCGGGCCGAGGTCCTCGGCCTCCTGCTCGGACACGGCGTCATGCCGGCGGACGTCGACGTCCGCCCCTGCCTCGCAGAACAGGTGCGCGAGGTTGTAGGTGAAGCTGTCGTAGTTGTCCACGAGCAGCAGCTGCGCGCGTGCGCTGCCCCCGTCGCTCCCGACGGCGCGGATCACCGGCATCGGACGACTCCGCTCATCGTCCGTACCGGCCTGTCTCGGCAACCTCGATCGCGGCAGCGAGGGCGGCGATCTTGTTGAGGCACTCGCGATGCTCGAGGTGGGGCACCGAGTCGGCCACGATCCCTGCGCCGGCCTGCAGCAGGGCGAGCCCGTCGCGCATGACGATGGTGCGCAGGCCGATGCACGTGTCGACCGCCCCGTCGTAGCCGACGTAGCCGATCGCACCCGCGTAGACACCGCGCCGCCGGCCCTCGATCTCGGAGATGAGCTGCATCGCACGCACCTTCGGCGCTCCCGAGACCGTGCCGGCGGGGAACGTCGCCTCGAGCAGCGAGAACGCATCCTCGTCGGCCCGGAGCCTGCCCTCGACCTGCGAGACGAGGTGCATGATGTGCGAGTATCGCTCGACCTGCAGCTCCTTGACGACCTCGACGGTACCGGGGTCGCAGACGCGGCCGAGGTCGTTGCGGGCGAGGTCGACCAGCATGAGGTGCTCGGCGCGCTCCTTCTCGTCGTGCCGCAGCTCCTCGGCGAGCGCGTCGTCCTCGGCGCCGTCGCCACCCCGCTGGCGCGAGCCCGCGATCGGCTTCAGCGTCGCAACCCCGTCGCGCGTGAGCGATACGTGTGTCTCGGGCGATGCCGAGACGATCTGGAGCGAGCCGAAGTCGGCGAACACCATGTACGGGGAGGGGTTCACGGCGCGCAGCGCGCGGTAGATGGCGAACGGCGTCGCGGCGGTCGGGCGGACGTGGCGCTGCGAGATGACGATCTGGAACGCGTCCCCCGCGGCGATGTGCTCCTGGGCGCGACGGACGTAGCCCTCGTACTCCTCCGGCGTCACGTCCGGCTCCGAGGCAGGTGGGCCCGAGAGTCCAGGGACGGGCCCGACACCGTCGGGAAGCGGCCCCATCAGCTCGGCGGCGATGGCATCCGCGTCGCGGTCGCGCCCGGGCTGGGCGATCACCTCGACGGTGCGCCGCACGTGGTCGAAGACCACCACGATGTCGGCGATCAGGAAGCGCGCCGGCGCCGCGGGGTCGCCCTCCTGGCGGTCCGGCAGCGCGACGGTCGGCTCGAACCGCCGGATCGCGTCGTAGGCGACGTAGCCGACGGCACCACCGGTGAACGGGGGAAGCCCCTCGCGGTCGGCGCCTGCATGCTCCGACAGGGCGACCCGCAGTGGCGCGAAGAGGTCGCCGTCGGGCGCCGAGTCGAGCGGCAGGGGCCTGCAGCCTGCGCCGAGGAAGGAGTAGCGCCCCACCTGCTGTCCTCGCTCGACGGACTCGAGCAGGAACGCCGGGCCGTGATGGCGGATGCGCAGGAACGCGCCGACGGGTGTCAGCAGGTCGGCCGGCAGCTCGCGCACGGTCGGGCGGCGCGCGCGGGTGGCGGTTGCGGGTCGCGAGGGAGAGGGGAAGGGAGTGCTCAAGGGGGCTCCACGGACGGATTCTCGGGCAGAAAACGAGAAAAGCCTCCAGAAGGAGGCTCGGGCGGGGTGTCTTTCGACTGTGGCGCCGGCTAACGGCCGACGTCTCCCCGCCCGCTGGTCCACCACCACGACGCCCGGATGCGGGCGACGTCGAGGGATCGCGAGGCGGAGATCACGGTGTCAGTGTGCGGGCGCATGCGACGTGTGTCAAGGATCGACTGTCCTCGGAGCGCTCGACTCGCACGACGATCGTCTGGCCGATCCGGTCGTGCCAGGTCTGGCGCTTCTCGTCCCAGGCAGCCGAGAGGTTCGCGAGCACCCACGGGAGCGCGAGGAACAGCAACGAGATTCCTTCGATCAGGATCCGGCCGAGCAGCTCGCGTGACATCGCACGGCCGTAGCCACACGGCGATCCGTCCTCGGCGACGACGACGAGGCCGAGCGCGCGCTTGCCGAGGGTCTGGCCGCTGCGACCCTCGAACACGATCGCGTAGGCGGCGCCGATCACCACCCCGGACACGAGCAGAGCAACGGCGAGCAGTCGCGCCTCGTGTTGCGAGACGTCCGTGTGGCGGAGCCCGGCGAGCACGAACACGGGCGTCGCGACCGTCAGGATCGCGGTCAGGACACCTGTGACGTCGAGCAGGAATGCCGACAGGCGCTGCCACCAGGGCGCGTAGCGCGCGCCGCCGGGGGCCCGTCGATCGCGCGGCGCGTACGGCAGCGAGCTCCACCTGTCGACGGTCTGCTCGGAGGCGTCCACGCACGTCATCGCCGCGCATCGTACGCTCGGCGCGGATACCCTCCGAGCATGTCCTCGGTCATCCTCGGCGCCGCTCGTACGCCGTTCACGAAGGTCGGTGGCGGCCTCGCCGCGGTGCCCGCGGTCACCCTCGGACAGGTCGCCTCGCGCGGCGCGCTCGAACGCGCCGGGGTCGAGCCCTCCGAGATCGAGTACGTCATCTTCGGACAGGTCATCCAGGCCGGCGCCGGCCACATTCCGTCGCGTCAGGTCTCGCTCGGCGTCGGGATCCCCGAGCACGTCGGCTCCGACACGATCAACAAGGTGTGCGCGTCGGGTCTGCGCGCGGTCGCGCTCGCGGATCAGGCGATCCGCGCAGGCGATCGGCGTCTCGTGCTGGCCGGCGGTATGGAGTCGATGTCGAACGCCCCCTACCTGCTGCGCAACGCCCGCTTCGGCTATCGCCTCGGCGACGGGACGCTGGAGGACGCGATGCTCGAGGACGGCCTGCGCGATCCCTGGTCGGGAAAGCTGATGTACGAGCAGGCGAGCGCGGTGGCGGACGAGCTCGGTCTCGAGCGCGTCGATCTCGATGGCTGGGCGCTGCGCTCGCACGAGCGGGCGATCGCCGCCATCGACGCCGGCCGCTTCGCCGAGGAGATCGTGCCCGTCGAGGTGCCGGGGCGCCGGAGCGCCACCCGGATCGAGGTCGACGAGGGTCCGCGGCGAGATACGTCGCTCGAGGCGCTCGCCTCGCTGCGTCCGCTGATGCGGGAGCACCCGACGCACACCGCCGGGAACTCGCCCGGCGTGACGGACGGCGCCGCGGCACTGGTCGTCGCCGACGAGGAGTGGGCACGCGGGCGCGGTCTCGTGCCGCTCGCCCGGATCCTGGGGCGTGGGAGCGACCGCGAACCGACACGACTCGCTCGCGCGCATGCCGGCTGCGGCGGCGCGCATCGCGCTGGAGCGAGCCGGACTCGCCCCCGAGGCGGTCGACCGCTACGAGATCAACGAGGCGTTCGCGTCCGTCGCGCTCCAGTCGAGCCGTGAGCTCGGGACCGATCCCGATCGCGTGAACGTCGACGGCGGTGCCGTCGCGCTCGGACATCCGGTCGGAGCCTCCGGCGCGCGCCTGCTGGCGACGCTCGTCCGCCAGCTCGGAGCGGCGGGCGGCGGGATCGGCGTTGCGGCCATCTGCTCGGGCGGCGGTCAGGGAGACGCGATGGTGCTCGAGGTCCTCGCCGCATGAGCGACCGGATCCTGGTCGTCGGGGCCGGCCAGATGGGCGCGCGGGATCGCCCAGGTCGCAGCGACCGCCGGCATGGACGTCAGGCTCGTCGACGTCGACGAGCCCGCGCTCGCGCGGGGGCTCGCGGCAATCCGCAGCTCACTCGCACGTCTGCACGAGAAGGGGAAGGTCGACGATCCCGACGCCGTGTCGCCCGCATCGAGACGGCGACCGATCTTGCGGCGGGCCGCGACTGCGAGCTCATGATCGAGGCCGCGCCGGAGCGCTTCGAGCTCAAGGCGGAGCTGTTCAGGCGGGCGGACGAGCTGCTCGATCCCGCCGCGATCCTCGCCTCGAACACCTCGTCGATTCCGATCGGTCGCCTCGCCGCGTGCACGTCGCGGCCGGACAAGGTCTGCGGGATGCACTTCTTCAACCCGGTCCCGATGCTCGCATCTGGTCGAGCTGATCCGCGGACTCGACACGTCGGACGAGACGGCGGCCGCGGTTCGATCCCGTGCCGAGGCGATGGGCAAGACGGTCGCCGAATCCCGTGACGTGCCCGGATTCCTGGCGAACCGCATCCTCCTCCCGATGCTCAACGAGGCGGTCTTCTGCCTCTACGAGGGGATCGGCGACGCCGAGGCGATCGACACCGCGATGCGGCTCGGCATGGCGCATCCGCTGGGCCCCCTCGCGCTCGCCGACCTGATCGGTCTCGACACGTGCCTCGCCGTGCTCGAGGTTCTACACGAGGGCTTCGGCGATCCGAAGTACCGCCCGTGCGTGCTCTGGCGCCAGTACGTCGACGCGGGTCGGCTCGGCCGCAAGAGCGGGCGCGGGTTTCACACGTACGGGTAGCGCGCAGTGGTCACGAGCCCGGAGGCGGCCGATCGGCCGTCTCCGGGCTCGTGACGCCGCCGCGCGCTGCGTGCCCCACGCCCGGACCGCGGGTGCGAGCAGCAGGCCCCCCAGGCACGACAGCGATCGCCGGGCCGGCGAGTCGCGAGCGCGTCAGGGCAACGATGCGCCCGAGCACTCCGATGGTCGTGACCGCGACGATCAACTCGACGAGCCATGTCTTCACTGAAGCAACGACGTCTGGGACTCCCCTGAGAAAGGCAATAGAGAGTCCGAAGAGCCCGCCTACGGTGCCGCGGGGACGGTGAAGCAGACCCGCGACCCGCGACCGTCGCCCGGCTCCACCCAGATCCGGCCGCCGTGCGCCTCGACGATCGCGCGGCAGATCGAGAGCCCGAGGCCTGCGCCGGTGCCGTTGCGCGCACCGTCGCCCCCACGGAAGAAGCGATCGAAGACGCGCTCGGCGTGCTCGGGCGGGATGCCTTCGCCGTCGTCCGCGACCTCGATGCGCACGTACTCGTCCTCGCTCTCGGCCCGCAGCGTGACGGTGCCGTCCTGCGGCGTGTGCCGCACCGCGTTCTGCATGAGGTTGTACAGGACGCGCTGGAGCTTCTCGGGATTGCCGCGGACCGGAGCGATGTCGCCCGCGACGCTCTCCGTCAGCACGAGACCCTTGCGCTCTGCCTGAGGGCGGAACGCCTCGACGGTCTCGTCGATCAGCTCGGCGACGCCGATCCGGGACAGCGTCCACGAGATGTCGCCGGCCTCGAGGCGCGCGAGCTCGAAGAGGTCGTCGACCAGCGTCGAGAGCGTCGCGACGTGGCCCTTCGCGCGCCGCAGCGCGTCCGCGGTCTCGTCGGGCCCGGCGACGACGCCGTCGTCGATCGCCTCGACGAGCAGCCGGAGCGACGCGAGCGGTGTCCGCAGGTCGTGCGAGACGGAGGCGATCAGGTTGCGGCGAGCCCGGTCGGCGTCGTCTCGCTCGGCTCGCACGCTCTCGAGCACGGCGGCCATCTCGTTGGCAGAGATCGCCAGGTCGCGCAGCTCGCGCGGGCCGGTCGGCTCGATCCGGTGCGACAGGTCGCCCGCTGCGAACGTCCCGAGTCCGGTGCGCAGGCGCTCGACGTCGCGGGACGTGCGCTCCGCGAGCAGCGTCGCGTTGCGCGCCCCGATCACCCCGGCGAAGAGCATGAACGAGCCGAGCACCGCGGCGTCGTGGTCCGAGACGAACATCCGATCGGCGGTCCAGAACACCGCGACGAGCGCGACGCCGACGGCCCCGGCCACGGCGATCGCGTACTGCAGGCGGAACGTGCCGAGACGGCGCACACGGAGGCCGAGGTGGACGACGACGAGCCAGACCGCGCCCGCCGGCACCGCGAGCTCAGCCGTGTCGCGGATCGCGTTGATCCCGCGGCCCGTGAACAGCGCCATCGACACGCATGCGACCGCGACCGCGGCTGCGAGCGCGAGCACGCTTGCGAGGATGCGGCGCATCAGGCGGCGAGCTTGTAGCCGACGCCCCAGACGGTCACGAGGTGACGGGGCTTCAGTGGATCGGCCTCGATCTTCTGGCGCACTCTGCGCACGTGCACGGTCACCGTGGCCGTGTCGGTGTAGAACGGGTACCGCCACACCGACTCCATCAGCTCGTCGCGCGTGTAGACCTGTCCGAGGTGGCGCGCGAGGAACAGGAGCAGGTCGAACTCCTTCGCGGTGAGCTCGACGGGCTCGCCTGAGACCGAGACGGTGCGCTCGCGCGCGTCGACCACCACGTCTCCGAACGAGATCGGGCCGTCCCCGGGCCCCGAGTCGTCCTCCCGATGAACGCGGCGGAGCACGGCATGCACGCGCGCGACCAGCTCCGCCGGCGAGAACGGCTTCACGACGTAGTCGTCTGCGCCGAGCCGGAGTCCGACGATCCGGTCGGACTCCTCGCCGCGTGCCGTCAGAAGGATCACCGGGACGTGACGCTCCTGGCGCAGGCGCGCCATCACCTGCAGGCCGTCGAACCCGGGCAGCATCACGTCGAGCACGACGAGATCCGGCCGGTGCTCGAGCGCCGCCTCGACAGCCGCCGGCCCGTCGCCCGCGGTGACCGCGAGGAACCCCTCGCGGCGCAGGTAGCTCGCGACGACCTGCGAGATCGTCGGCTCGTCGTCGACCACGAGGATCGTCTGGGCGAGCGTCATCCAGCCATCGTACGCCGTGTCGGAAGGCGCCCAGCGCGTGTTTCGCGGCGGTTTCGCGATGGCCCGTCAGGGTCACTGAGTAGTCTGCCCACGTGGTCAACCTCGATCGGATCTACACACGGGGCGGCGATCTGGGTGAGACGAGCCTCGGCGACGGTCTCCGCGTGCCGAAGAGCGATGTGCGGATCGAGGCATACGGGACGGTGGACGAGCTCGGTGCGCTGATCGGCGTAGCCCGCACGCTCGAGCTCCCCGACGGCTACGACGAGTGGCTGGGCCGCATCCAGAACGATCTCTTCGACCTCGGCGCAGACCTGGCCGTGCCCGAGGAGCTGCGTCTGGACCGTATCTCGCAGCGCGATCGCACGCGCCTCCGGATCTCCGGCGAACAGGTTCTCTGGCTCGAGGAGCGGTGCGACGAGGTGAACGAGCAGCTCGAGCCCCTGCGGTCGTTCGTCCTGGCCGGAGGCACGCCCGCCGCGGCCCAGCTGCACCTCGCGCGCACCGTCGCCCGGCGAGCCGAGCGCGTGATCGTGAGGCTCGCCGCGCGGGAGCCGCTGAACCCGCAGGCGCTCGCCTACATCAACCGCCTGTCGGATCTGCTGTTCATCCTGGCCCGCGCGGCGAATGCCGCGGACGGCGAGACGCTCTGGGTGCCCGGAGGCGAGAGGTGAACGCTAGGCGCGCGTGAAGGTCGTCAGCATCTGCTGGCACGCCTTCGCGATGACCTTCTCGCCGCGCGGCGAGCTCTGGCAGGTCACGTAGTACTCGGTCTTCCCCGCCAGGGCGACGACGAACGTGCTCGAGAGCGATCCGTCCGACTTCGCGTAGTTGTAGATCCGCGCGCGCAGCGGCCCGAGGCTGCCCGACTCGACGCCCTGCTGCGTGAAACCCGCCTGGCCTGCGAGCTTGGCGATGGTCACGTCGATGTCGTGGTTGATCTGATCGGGCGTGAGCTGCTGGCCCTTCGGGCCGGTCGCGGAACCGTCGGCCTGCACCGTGAAGCCCAGCTTGTAGGTCGATGCGAGCAGGTAGTTGTTCGCGTCGAGACCGAAGCCGACCTGGTACGTGGGCTTGTTGAGGGCCACTCCGCCGTCGAGGCGGCGCTCGTGGAAGTTCTTCGGGTACCGGAACGTGAACGGCGCTCCCGACTTGGCGAACGTCTGCTCGCTCGAGCCGCTGGTCCGCCCGTACACGAAGTAGCCGGCGATCACTGCCAGTGCGACGACGATCACGATGCCGACGATCACCATGGGGAGGCGACTGCGCGCCCCGGACAGTCCACCGGATCGACGGGAGGCGGACGGAAGATCGTCGTCGTCGTAGTCGTCGTCGTAGTCGGTCGTGAACGCGTCGCCGACGCCGAGCGTGTAGGGGTGCGGCTCGACCTTCGCGTCGGGCACGACCGGTCGCGGCTCCGGTGCCGGCGGCTCGGGCTCAGGAGGAGCGGGCGGTGTGAACATCGGCTCCGGCTGCGGCGACACGTACGCCGGATCCGGTAGCCGAGGCGCCGCCGGCGGAGCCGCGGCGACGGGCTGTGGCACGACCGGTGCCGGGTCGGGAGCGCTCTGGGGCGGCGAGGCGACAGGGCCGGCCACCGGGCCGGCGAGCTCGACGCGAGCCGGCGGAGCACCCACCGTGGGTGTGGCCGTGCCGTTCACGGTGCTTTGAGGGCGTTGGTCAGGGGACTGGAGGGGGCGCGGAGGTGCAGCTGTCGGCGAGGGGACTGCGCTGCCCGGCGTCCGCTGGGTGAACGTCACCGAGCCGAGGTTTCCCGTCCCGGACGCCTCGTCGGCGCGCTCGCTCTCGATCGCCTCCATCGCGGAGTTGAGCTGCAGCATCCGGCGCGCAGCCTCCGAGCGCACGCCGTCGCTCGACGTCGCGAACCGGTCCGGGTGCAGTACCTGCGCGCTGCGCCGGTAGGCGATCCGGATCTCGTCCAGAGAAGCGTCGCGACGGACGCCGATGATCTCGTACGGGTCGGGCATAAGTGTCAGTTCGCTCCCCTGTCCAAGCCTAGTGCAAGCCCGAGCGTTTGCGATTTTTCTCGGGACCGAGTTCGCCGGCCGCTATGCGATCGCCTTCCTGCTCCATTCGGTAATCGACCGGGCCCGCGGGAACTGAAGGGCTGCCTGGCCGCACTCGAGTGCGCGGAGGCTCCGCATCCCCGTGCAATAGACGGCGGATAGACTGATTCGATGGAGCGACCGATCCGGGTGGTGATCGCCAAACCCGGTCTCGACGGTCACGACCGCGGCGCGAAGGTCATTGCGCGGGCGCTGCGCGACGCCGGCATGGAGGTGATCTACACGGGTCTCCATCAGACGCCCGAGCAGATCGCCGAGACGGTCGTGCAGGAGGATGCGGACGCGGTCGGCATCTCGATCCTCTCCGGCGCGCACATGACCCTCGTGCCGCGGATCCTCGAGCTGCTTCACGCGGCCGAGGCCGACGACGTGCTCGTGGTGCTCGGAGGCACGATCCCTACCGCGCGATGCCAACGAGCTGCGCGAGCTCGGCGTCGCCGAGATCTTCACGCCGGGAGCGCCGACCCGCTCGATCGTCGAGTTCCTCAACGCTCGGCTCGCGTAGGCTGTCGCCCGACCCGGCGCGTCCGCGTGCGGGCGGACCGGGAGGGAAGCTCTAGGTGAAGATCGCCGTCTGCGTCAAGGAGGTCCCGGACGCGACCGCTGTGCGTCGCATCGATCCGGCGACGCGCCGCCTCGACCGGTCTGGTGAGCGCACGCTGAACCCGTTCGACGCGCACGCGGTGGAGGAGGCTCTGCGTCTGAAGGAGGGCCCCGCCGGCGCAGACACCGAGGTCGTGGTGGTCTGCATGGGCCCCGAGACGGCGATGCGGACGCTCGGGAAGGCCCTCTCGCTCGGCGCCGACCGCGCCGTGCTCATCAGCGACGACGCGCTCGCGGGCGCCGACATCTGGCTCACAGCCAAGGTGCTGGCTGCCGCGCTCGAGCGCGAGCACTACGACCTGGTGCTGCTCGGCCAGCAGGCGGCCGACTCCGAGAGCTACGTCATGGCCGCATCCGTCGCAGATCGGCTGCGACGTCCCCTCGTGACGCAGGTCGCGCAACTCACGCTCGAGGGCCTGGTGATCCGCGCGAAGCGTCAGACGGAGTCGGGGTACGACGTGATCGAGGCTCCGCTCCCCGCGGTCGTGTCGGTGGCGGACTCGATCAACGACCCGCGCTATCCGTCGCTGAAGTCCATCATGGGTGCCAAGAAGAAGCCACAGGAAACGCTGACGGCGGCCGATCTGGACATCTCGGACGCGCCACGCACCGAGGTGCTCGCGCTCTCGTCGCCACCGGCGAAGGAGGGCGGCAGGCGTCTCGAGGACGAGGGCGGCAGCTCCGCCGAGGCGATCGTCGAGTTCCTGGTCGAGCGGAAGATCCTCGTCTGATGGGCGACTTCCTGGTTTTCTGCGAGCAGCACGAGGGAGCGTTCACACCGGGTTCGACCGGACTCCTGGGAGAGGCGGCGCAGCTTGCCTCCGCTCTCGGCAAGCGCGCCGACGCGATCGTCTGCGGGGCGAGACTCGACGATTCGGCGTGTGCCGTGCTCGGCGGGTACGGCGCCGCACGCGTGCTGATCTGCGACGACGCCCAGCTTGCCTCGGGGCTGCCCCAGCCGGCCGTCGACGCGATCGAG
Source organism: uncultured Actinomycetes bacterium (assembly GCA_963717155.1). Taxonomy (GTDB): domain Bacteria; phylum Actinomycetota; class Thermoleophilia; order Gaiellales; family JALYLC01. The sequence goes on along the minus strand of OY970326.1, from coordinate 2,130,193 downwards.
CCGGTCGTCGTCGATCGCGACTACGAGCTCGTGCTGTTCGGTGCGTCCGTGCTGGCATCCGACATCGCCGCAGGACTTTCGGCACGCCTGGATGCCGGACTGATCGTCGATGCCGTCGAGCTGCACAACGAGGATGGCCGGGTCGTCACGCGACGGCCGGGACTCGGCGACTCGGTGTTCGGCCACTGCGCCGTGCGCGAGGGCACCGCGGTGATCGTGGCGCGCTCGAACGCGTTCGCCCCCGGCGAGCCGACCGCCGCCAGCGCGCCGGTCGAGCGCGTCCCCGTCGCGGTGCACGAGTGGTCGAGCGCCGCGCGCGTGGTCGGCCACGAGGAGGCCGACACCGGCGGCGTCGACATCACGGCTGCCGACATCCTCGTCGCGGGCGGGCGCGGACTCGGCTCGGCAGACGGCTTCCGCCTGTGCGAGGAGCTGGCGCGCGCGCTCGGCGGCGAGGTCGCGGCCACCCGCGCCGTGGTCGACAGCGGGTGGTACCCCTACGCCTCGCAGGTCGGCCAGACGGGCAAGACGGTCAGCCCGAAGCTGTACGTGGCCTGCGGCATCTCGGGCGCGATCCAGCACAAGGTGGGGATGAACGGCAGCGACACGATCGTCGCGGTCAACAAGGACCCGAACGCGCCGATCTTCGACTTCGCCGATCTGGGCGTAGTGGGTGACCTCAATGCCGTGCTGCCGAAGCTGACGGAGCTCGTCAGAGCGCGCAAGGGGTAGCGCGGCCCGGAGGCAGGTCGTAGGGCCAATGCCATTCTCGGAAAAGGCGCGGGTGGGGAGCGTGGTTCTCGGAATCTCGCGGCGGTCGCGTACGGCGCTGCGCGGACGTCGTCGATCCGTCGCAACCGTGATCGCGGTCAGGCCGACCACGCAATGGGGCGAAGATCACAGGTCGAGACGAGTGCGCCGCGGGGGCAGGTCGTAGGGCCAAGCGATCCTGAGAAAGCCGCAGGTCGTGGGCGTGGTTCTCGGAACCTAGGAAAGGGCTGCGTGTGGAAGCACGCAGACGTCGTCGATCCGTCGCAACCGTGATCGCGGTCAGGCCGACCACGCAATGGGGCGAAGATCACAGGTCGAGACGAGTGCGCCGCGGGGGCAGGTCGTAGGGCCAAGCGATCCTGAGAAAGCCGCAGGTCGTGGGCGTGGTTCTCGGAACCTAGGAAAGGGCTGCGTGTGGAGGCACGCAGACGTCGTCGACCCGTCGCAACCGTGATAGCGGGTAGGCCGACCACGCAATTGTCGACCAGGATCCACGGGTCGCGCTGGTTCGAAAGGCAGAAGGTTGCGCGCTCGAAGAGATTCGAACACGCGACCCGTAGATCTTTCGAACCCGCGCCACCTGAAATCTTCGAGGCCTATGTGCGTCGCGGCCTGACCGCGATCACGGTTGCGACGGATCGGAAACGTCTGGTGGACGCCACCTGCGGCCGCGGCGCGTTCAGTGCCACCGGTGACCGTTGTCCTATTTCGCTTGCGGCCTAACCGCGACCACGGTTGCGACGGATCGGAAACGTCTGGTGGACGCCACCTGCGAGCGCTTCGCGTTCAGTGCCACCTGCGACCGTTACGCCGCGCTCGGCCGCACGTACTCCACCCGGAACCGCCTCCTCGGCGGCGCCTCCTCGTCCATGAAGTCCTCGAATCGCCGCTCGCTGAGCCCGTGCTGCTCGAACCGCCCGAGCTCGGCGTGCGTGAGCGGCCACGGCAGACGTCCCTTGTCGCCGTCCGGGTCGCGGCCGTTGCACACGACGAGCAGCGTGCCTCCCGGCGCGACGAGCGACGCTACGCCCGCGAGCGCCTCGGGTCGCACCGTCTCGGGCAGCGCCTGCAGCGTGTACGCCTCGAAGACGAGGTCGAATCGTCCGACGAGCTCCGGCGGCAACGCGAGCAGGTCCGCGACGACGAACCGGTCGGCCGAGTCGGGAAAGCGCCGCTGCGCCCACTCGATCGCGGTCGGCGCGACGTCGAACCCGATCGTGTCGAAGCCCGCCGCGCGCAGCGCCTCGGCGTCATCTCCCGCGCCGCAGCCGGACACGACGGCTCGCCTGCCGGCGGCGTCGGGACGTTCGCGCTCGAGCCACGTCACGAGGCTGCGGTTCGGCGCCAGGTCGACCCAGGGGACGGCGCTGAAGTCGTTCGCCGCGGCGGCATAGACGGGCTCGAACCAGCCGGTCGGATCGCCTGCCCGCAGGTGTTCGCGTGCGAACCGCGTGACGAGTCCCTCGGGAGGAAGCTCTGGCTCGTCGCTCACGTAAGCGTGTACTCGGGGCCGCTACCGCCCTCGGGCGGCGTGAGTCGACCGCCCTTCGCGGTGATCGCGCCGCACTGGACGCAGTTCGACGGGTTGACCTTCAGCTCGACGTTGCCATCCGCGTCGGTCTCATCGGGTACCTCGTACACGGCCGCCGGGCACATCGACGCCCAGGCGAGGCCGACCACACGTGGGACGTGGCGTGCGACCCGCAGGTGGTCGGGCTGATCGTCGCGCGAGCGGTTGCCCGAGAGGTACACGCTCGAGAGCTTGTCGAACGTCAGCACGCCGTCGGGCGCCGGGTAGCGACGCCCGCCGTCGAACACCTGTCGCTCCGCGTCGGGCTCGGAGCGGAACCGGCCGGGTGGGAGCGCTCCGCGGGTGACGTCCATCGCGCCGGCGAGCGCTCCGCCGATCACGAGGCCATGCTGGAAGGCCTGCCGCATGTTGCGCACGCGATGCAGATCGGACCAGATCTCGCTCTCGCGCACCTGCGAGTCGTACAGGGAGAGCGCTCCGGGTGCGGCCAGGTCGGCGTCCGGTCGCTGCAGCGCCTGGTAGATCGTCTCCGCGGCCAGCATCCCCGAGCGCAGCGCGTAGTGCACGCCCTTGAGCTTCGGCACGTTGACGAACCCCGCCGCGTCGCCGCAGATGACGGCGCCGGGCGGCGACACGCTCGCCGGGAGCGACCAGAACCCGCCTTCGGGAATCGCCTTGGCGCCCCAGCCGACGCGCTCCCCTCCTTCGAGGATCCGGCGCACCAGCGGGTGCGTCTTCAGCTCCTGCAGCAGGTCGTGCACGGACAGCGTCGCATCCGCCGCGTCGAGCCCCGCGACGAAGCCGAGCGAGACGTGCTCCGTGCCCATCGGGTAGATGAACGACCCGCCGAACTCGTGGTAGCGCTTGCGGGCGTGCAGCGGCCAGCCGAGCGTGTGGATGACGCGGTCGAGCGGACGCGGGACGCGCCAGACCTCCTTCACCCCGAGCGCGTAGACCTGCGGGTTGTCGCCCTCGAGCCCGAAGCGGTCGATCGCCGCGGACGTCAGCAGGCCCTGGACGCCATCCGCGAGCACGGTCGTCCCGGCGTGGAGCTCCGCGCCCGGCTCGAAGCCCGGGCCCGGCGAGCCGTCGCGCGTGCGCCCCTTGTCCCCCGTGCGAACGCCGCGGACGGCGTCGTCGGCCACGAGCAGCGCCTGCGCATCGGTCTCGGGAAGGAGCATCACGCCCAGCTCCTCGGCCTGCTCGGCGAGCGCGCGTGCGAGACGCGCGAGCGAGAAGACGTGGTTGCCCTTGTTGTGGAACGGGGGAGGGGTGGGGAGCCGCACGGATCGCGTGCTTCCGGGCAGGAAGTGCACTGCCTCGCGTCGCACCTCGCCGTAGCTGGTCAGCGCCTCGAGCGACACGCCGGGAAGCAGCGCTCGCAGTGCCGACGGGTTCACGACGGCGCCGGAGAGCTGGTGCGAGCCGATCGTGCGCCCCTTGTCCAGGAGCGCGATCGGCACCTCGCCGAGGCGCTCGGTCGTCGCCGGGTCGTCGGCGAGTAGCTGTCCGAGCCGGATCGCGGCGGCCAGTCCTGCCGGTCCGCCGCCGACGATCGCGACGCCCACGTCGATGCGTTCGTCGGGCGGCGCCTCCGGGGCCGCGATGACGCTCGAGAGCTCGAACGGAGGCGGGAACTCGGACGGGGCGACGCGCATCGCGCGCATCGTATCCGTCGCTATCCTCGTGGCTCGCATGCAGATTTCCGCTCCACGACGCGGTTCGCCGTGACGACAAAGGCTCCGGTCGATCTTCGGTCGGACACGGTCACGCGCCCGACGTCCGGGATGCGCGAGGCGATGGCGACGGCCGTTGTCGGCGACGATGTGTACGGCGACGATCCCACCGTGATCGAGCTCGAGCGGCGCGTCGCCGAGCTCGCCGGCATGGAGGCTGCGCTGTTCGTCGCGTCCGGCACGATGGCCAACCAGCTCGGGATCCGCGTACACGCCGGTCAGGGCGACGAGCTCTACGGCCACCGCGACTCGCACATCCTCACGCAGGAGGCCGGAGCCGCCTCCGCGCTCTGGGGCGTCGTCACCCGGACGCTCGATGGCCCGGCAGGCCGCATCGAGGCAGCGACGCTCGCGGCTGCGATGCCGGCCGATCCGGCCGACGTGCACAACCCGGTCCCGCGACTCCTGTGCGTCGAGAACACGTTCATGATGGGTGGCGGCAGCGTGATCGGAGTCGACGAGCTCGCGGCCATGGCGGGTGAGGCTCGACGGCTTGGGCTCGCGGTGCATCTCGATGGCGCGCGACTGTTCAACGCCGTCGTCGCTGCGGGCGCGCCGCTCAGCGCCTTCGCGGCAAGCGCCGACACGATGCAGTTCTGCCTGAGCAAGGGGCTCGGCGCTCCGGTCGGGTCGATGCTCTGCGGCTCGGCGACGCACGTCGCGAAGGCACATCGCCTGCGGAAGCTGCTCGGCGGGGGATGGCGTCAGGCAGGAGTGCTGGCCGCCGCGGGCATCTACGCGCTCGACCATCACGTCGCCCGCCTCGCCGACGATCATCGCCGTGCGAGAGAGCTCGCGGAAGGGCTCGTCGGGTGCGACCGCGTCTCGGTCGACCCGCTCGCCGTCGAGACGAACATGGTCGTGGCCCACCTCCGATACGACGAGCCGATCGAGGGCGTGATCGCCGACCTCGCCGCCGAGGGGGTGCTGAGCGGGCCCCTCGACGCGCGTGCGCTGCGGCTGGTGACGCACCTCGACATCGACGACGACGGCCTCGAGCGCGCGATCGCCGGCGGCCGTTCGGCGCTCGGTTCGAGACGAGGCGCCGTGGTACCCTGAGGCTCTAACACGACCGACGAAAGCTCATTGATGAAGACTGATATTCACCCCACATACGAGCTCGCGACCGTTCATTGCTCGTGCGGCAACGAGTTCCAGACTCGCTCGACCAAGGGCGACATCCACGTCGAGATCTGCGCCGAGTGCCACCCCTTCTACACGGGGAAGCAGAAGCTCGTCGACACGGGCGGACGCGTCGAGCGCTTCCGCCGCCGGCAGGCCAGGGCCGCCGGCGACCAGGCGTAGGTCGGAAGGCCTTCGATGGCGGCGTCGATCGGCGGACAGGCCGTACTCGAAGGCGTGATGATGCGAGGCCCGTCGTCATGGGCCGTCGCTGTGCGCCGGCCTGACGGGCGCATCTCCGAGATCGTGCACGACGTTGCCAGCGTCGCCGTAAGGCGGCGCTGGTTGCGTCTGCCGATCATCCGCGGCATCGTCGCGCTCGGCGAGTCGCTCACGATCGGCTTCAAGGCGCTCGCCATCTCGGCGAACTTCGCGACCACCGACGAGGGCGAGGAAGACGCCTCGGAGGGCATCGGACGGGGCTACATCATCGGCAGCTTCGCCGCCGCGATCCTGTTCACGGTGCTCGTCTTCAAGGTGTCGCCCGCGCTCCTGACCGAGTGGATCGGTGTGAAGAACAGCATCTTCTTCGTGCTGATCGAGGGCGGGCTGCGGGTTGCGCTGCTCGTCGCCTACCTCGCGCTGATCTCGCTGCTGCCCGACCTCCGGCGCGTTTTCGAGTACCACGCTGCGGAGCACAAGGCGATCAACGCGTTCGAGGCCGGGGCCGATCTCGAGCCCGAGACCGTGCAGAAGTACAGCCTGATCCACGTGCGCTGCGGCACCGCGTTCCTGCTGTGGGTGATGGTCGTGGCGATCGTCGTCTTCGGAGCGCTGGGACGGCCGCCGCTGCCGTGGCTGATCGCATCCCGCGTGCTGCTTCTGCCGCTGATTGCGGGCATCGCATACGAGCTCATCCGGTTCGCCGGGAAGCACGCGGAGAACACCTACGTCCGTGCCGTCCTCGCTCCCGGCCTGTGGCTTCAGCGCCTCACGACGCGGCCGCCGAACCTCGAGCAGATCGCGGTCGCGATCGCTGCGCTCGAGCGCGTGTTGCACCTCGAGGAAGTGCACCGCAGCGTCGCTGCCGAACGCGTCGAGGTCATGGCCTAGCCATACCCGGGGGCGTCGGTGGCTTCGCGACCACCGGCGCGACCGAGAGCTCGAGGCCGTTGACGGCGAGCACCTCGACGGTGGTGCCGGTTTCGACTGCGCGCGTCGACCGCGCGCGCCAGCGCTCGCCCTGCAACAGCACCTGGCCGACGGGGTCGAGGTCGGTTGCTGCCTCGGCGTGCTTGCCGACGAGGGCCTGCACGCCGACGGAGGAGCGCCGCCGCGCGAGCCGCAGCCCCCAGGTGATCTCGACGATCTCGAGCCCGATCGCTCCGATCACGACGATCACTCCCCAGGGAGATGGGAGCACGAACCAGGCGAGCAGGACGGCGATGAGCAGGCTCATATGCGAAGTATCCTCCGCATCGATGCCGCTCGCGACCTCGCGCGTGATCCGGAGCCAGGTCGCACTCGGAGATCCCGCCGTGTCGCGCGACGGCTCCCTCGTCGCCTACACCCGGCGAACCGTCGAGGGGAACGCCTATCGGACGCGGCTCTGGCTGGTCGCGACGACCGGTGGACGACCGCGCGGGCTCACGCTCGGTCCGGTCGACGACAGCACGCCGGCCTTCGCACCGGACGGCGCGCACGTGCTGTTCCTCCGCGAGCGGCAGGTGCATCGCGTCGCCGTGTCGGGCGGCGAGCCCGAGCGTCTGACGTCGCTCGCGCACGGAGTCGACGCGTTCGCGCTGTCGGCTGACGGGCGCCGACTGCTGCTCACCGGACCCGCCCCGGAGGCGCGGTTTGCCGTGGGGCCTCTCGTCGAGGGGCGAGATCCGCGGGCTCGGGTACTGCGACGGGTCGACTGGCGGCTCGACGGCTCGGGCATCGTCGACCGGCATGCGCACCTGTGGGTCGCGCCTGCCGGGTCAGGCGCGAGGGCGCGACGGATCGTGGCTGGTGACCAGTCGGTCGCCGGGGCGATCTGGTCGCCCGACGGGCGGCGTGTCGCCTACGTGACGGATCCCGATCCCGACGCCGACCTCCGCGGACGGGCGCGGATCTTCACGATCGACGCGGCCGGCCGCGAGACGCCGCTGGAGGTCGCGTCACTGGCGGGCGGCTGTCGTACGCCGGCATGGTCGCCGGACGGGAGGCACATCGCATTCCGCGGGTTCGACGCGTGGGGCGAGCCATGGGGCACGTCGGAGTCGGTGTGGGTGGTGCCGGCGAGCGGCGGCGGCGCCCGGGATCTCGCGCCCGAACGACACCTGTACCCGGGGCCGAGCGGCAGCTCCGATTTGTACGACTGGCAGCGCGATGGAGGGGACGCGCTCGCGTGGGATGGCACCGACGCGGTCCTGTGCCAGGTCACCGAGCGAGGGGCGACGTCCGTCTGGCGGTTCCCGCTATCGGGCGCGCCGGTGGCCCTCGCAGGCACCGACGCGCCCTTCCACCGCTCGGTCGCCGGCGCCGGCTCGCTGGTGCTGCTCGCGGCGGGCGACGCAGGCGCGGCCGAGATCGAGATCGTGGAGGCAGGCGCGCGGCGCCGCCTGACGCGGCACGGCTCGGCCTGGGCCGCGCCGCTCGCGGCGATCCGCACCGACGAGGTCGACGTCCCGGGCCCCGCGGGGCCGATCCACACGTGGGTGCACTCGCCAGCGGGCGCGGACGGGCCGCTGCCCACGGTGCTCTCGATCAACGGCGGCCCCGGCGGCTCCTGGGGCCCGCTTCCCTGGCTGCCCGATCTGGCACTGGTCGACCACGGATATCGCGTGCTCCGCCCGGACCCGCGGGGCTCCGGATCGTATGGCCGCGCATGGCTCGAGGCGATCGCGGGGGCGTGGGGCGGAGCCGACGCCGAGGACCAGCTCGCGGTCTGCGACTGGGCGGTCGAGCAGGGCCTCGCAGATCCCGAGCGCCTCGCCGTGTTCGGCCTGAGCTACGGCGGGTTCATGACGAGCTGGCTGGTCGGGCACACCGATCGCTTCCGGGCGGCCGTCTCGGCGAACGGGGTGTCGAACCAGCTGTCGGCAGCGGCGAACTGCGACCTCGGGGTGCTGTGGACGCCGCGGCTCGGCTGGGAATGGCCCCCTGACGACGCCGAGCGCATGTGGGCGCAGTCGCCGCTCGCCTTCGCCGACCGCATTCACACGCCGCTCCTCCTCCTGCAGGGAGAGGCCGACCTGCGCTGCCCGCCCGCCGACAACGAGCAGCTCTTCAGTGCGCTCCGGGCTCGACGACGCGAGGTCGAGTACGTCCTGTATCCAGAGGAGTCGCACCTGATGCAGGCGATCGGCCGGCCCGATCGCCGGATCGACATGCTCGAGCGGACGCTCGGCTGGCTCGAGCGGTTCGGGTGCGGCCCGCTCTAGACTGGCTCGCGTGGAACCGCTCGTCGTCCAGATCGAGGATGCCTACGCCGAGGTCGAGCGGGGTCTGTCCGACCCTGCCGCGCAGCACGACCAGGCGAGGCTGCGCGAGCTCGGGCGCCGGCACAAGCGCCTGTCGGAGGCGCACGCCCTGGCACGCCGCTGGCGCGAGCTGAACGACTCGCTCGACGAAGCACGCACCATGCTCGCGGCGGGCGAGGCCGACCCCGAGATGCGGGCCTACCTCGAGTCCGAGGTCGCGACTGCCGAGGAGGCGCTGCCGCCCCTCGAGGAGGAGCTCCGCGCGGCGATGCTCGAGCCCGATCCCGACGACGGACGCGACGTGATCGTCGAGATCCGCGCGGGCGCGGGCGGCGACGAGGCCGCGCTGTTCGCCGGCGACATCTACCACATGCTCTCCAGCTACGCCGGGCTGCACGGCTTCAAGACCGAGACGCTCGACGCCTCGCCGTCGGATGCCGGAGGCTTCAAGTCGATCACCTTCGAGGTACGCGGTGAGGGCGCCTACTCGCTGCTGAAGTGGGAGTCGGGCGTCCATCGCGTGCAGCGCGTCCCCGCGACCGAGGCGCAAGGACGCATCCACACGTCGACAGCGTCTGTGGCGGTGCTGCCCGAGGCCGAGGACGTCGAGGTGCACATCGATCCGAAGGATCTGAAGATCGACGTGTACCGCTCGACGGGCCCCGGCGGCCAGGGCGTGAACACGACCGACTCGGCCGTGCGGATGACCCACCTGCCGACCGGGATCGTCGTCGCCTGCCAGGACGAGCGCTCGCAGATCCAGAACCGCGAGCGCGCGTTGCGGATCCTCCGCGCCCGGCTGTATGAGCGTCAGGTGGAGGAGCGCCGCGCGGCCGAGGATGCGACGCGCAGGTCGCAGATCGGCTCGGGCGATCGGGCCGAGAAGATCCGCACGTACAACTTCCCGCAGAACCGCGTCACCGACCACCGGATCAAGCACACGTCACACGCGCTCGACGCGATCCTCGCCGGGCAGCTCGACGAGTTCACCGAGGCGCTTCGCGTCGCGGATCGCGGCAGTCAGCTCGCGGAAAAGGGGTGACGCTCCCGACCGTGCGCGAGCTCGTCGGCCAGGCGGCCGACTGGCTCGCGGACAGGGGTGTGCGCTCCCCGCGCCTCGACGCCGACCGCCTGCTCGCCCACGCCCTCGGGCTCCGGCGCCTCGACCTGTACCTCGATCTCGAGCGCCCGCTCGTGCCCGACGAGGTCGCGCGCTTCCGCGAGCTGCTGCGCCGGCGTGGGCGCCGTGAGCCTCTCGCGTACGTGCTCGGGAGCTGGAGCTTCCGCGGGCTCGAGCTCGCGGTCGACGACCGCGTGCTGGTACCCCGGCCCGAGACCGAGTGGCTCGTCGAGCGGTCGCTGGAGCGCATCCGTGAGGCGGCCGCGCCGCGCGTGCTCGACGTCGGCACGGGCAGCGGCGCGATCGCGATCTCGATCGCCGTGGAGCGACCCGACGCGGTCGTCACGGCGACCGACGTCTCCGAGGACGCACTCGCCCTCGCGCGTGAGAACGCCGCCGCGCACGACGTCGCGATCGACTGGCGTCGGGGCGACCTGCTCGAGCCCGTCTCCGACGCGACCTTCGAGCTCGTGATCGCGAACCTGCCTTACGTCGCCGAGGGCGATCCCGTGGACCCGGAGGTGTCGGAGTTCGAGCCGGCGCTCGCGGTGTTCGCTCCGGACCGCGGTCGCGCGCTGATCGATCGGCTGCTCGACGGAGTCGCGTCAGTGCTCGCGCCGGGCGGTATCGTCGCGCTCGAGGTCGGAATCGGGCAGGCGCCGTGGGCGATCGAGCGCCTGCTTGGCGCCGGGCTCGTACGGGCGGTTTCCGAGCCCGATCTCGCCGGGGTCGAGCGGCTCGCCTTCGCCGAGCGGGTGGTGTCCTAGGCTGCGCGCCGTGCGCATCCTCGCCCTGTCCGTCGTCTTGCTCGCCGCGGTCCTCGTACCCGGGGCGCAGGCGTCGGCGCCGCTGGCGTCGCTCCGCGGTCAGACCGTGGTCATCGACCCCGGTCACAACCCGGGTGACGGCGCGTATCCGACCGAGATCAACCGGGCGGTCGACTACGGACTCGGCACGAAGCCCTGCGACACCACGGGTACCGCGACGCCCGGCGGGTACACGGAGGCGCGCTACACGCTCGACGTCTCGGCTCGCCTCACGGCCATCCTGCGAGCCGCGGGCGCGCACGTCGTGCTGACCCATACCGCTACGAGCCCGGCGTGGGGGCCATGCATCACCGAGCGCGCCGCGATCGGCAATCGCGCGAACGCCGCGGTCGCGATCTCGATCCATGCCGACGGCGGCCCTTCGAGCGGTCACGGGTTCGCGTCGATCGCACCGCGGGGACCCATCCCGCACACGGGCCTGACTGCTGCGATGGTCGCCGCAGATGTGCGGCTCGCAGCGGCGATCAGGGCCGAGTATCCGCTCGCGACCGGGATCTCGCCGTCGACCTACCTCGGCTCGAACGGCGTGTACCGCTCCAGCTACTACGGCGGCCTCGACTGGTCGCATGTGCCGAAGGTGCTGCTCGAGACCGCCAACATGCGGAACCCGGCCGAGGCGGCCCGGCTCGAGCAGCCCGCCGTGCGTCAGCGGATCGCGCGAGGCATCGCGCTCGGACTCGCCCGCTTTCTCGCGGAATGACGCCGCTCCGTCTGACGCCGGAGGACGATCTCGACCCGTTCGTCGCTGCGCTCGCGGCCGGCCGGGCGACGGTTGTCCCCACCGACACGGTGTACGGGCTCGCGTGCGCCGCACACCTGCCGGACGCGTGCGAGCGGACGCTGCGGATCAAGGAGCGCGACCTGACGAAGCCGACGAGCGTCGTCGCGGCCTCGCTCGACACGGTGTTCGCGACCGTCCTGCCCGAGCTGTTCGGGCGTGCAGGCGTGCGGGCCCGCCGGCTGCTTCCGGGTCCCGTGACCGTCGTCGTGCCGAACCCCGGACGACGGTTCCGCTGGCTGTGCGGGCCCGACCCCTCGCGGATCGGCCTGCGCGTGCCGGTGCTGCCGCCGTCGATCGCCGAGGCGATCGATCGGATCGGAGCGATCGCGGCAACGTCCGCGAACCTGCCGGGCGAGCCGGATCCGGCCTCGCTCGCCGAGGTGCCGGAGGCGATCCTCTCGAAGGTCGCCGTGGCGATCGACGGCGGGCCGACGCCGATCGGCAAGCCCTCCACCGTGATCGATCTTACGGGCCGCGATCCCGTGGTGCTGCGCGAGGGGGCGCTGTCCGAGGCCGAGATCCTCGCGCTCCTCGTAGACTGCTAAGGAGCCTGTCATGGAGCCGGCGTGGATGCGCGGGGTTCTCGGAGCGAGCGGGGGCGTCGGCTGGCTCGAAGGGCAGGCTGGTGGCCTGTTCGAGAGCCGGCCGGCGTCCCTGCGAAGCCCCGGAGCCCGCTCACCGAGCGAGATCCGGACAACCGAGCGGTCGTGAGCGGGATCCGGGTCGCCGGAGGTCTGGGGTCGACGCGAGGAACGAGCCCAGACCCCAGACCGCAGGACGATCCGAGGACGCCGAGCGCCGCGCCGATCTTTGACAGACTCCTCAGGTCCGCGCCGCCCGCACAGGAGTGACCGTGAGCATCACCGAGCGCACGCTCAGCGACCTGCAAACCGCGGGTCTCGCCGAGATCGACCCCGAGATCGCGGAGCTCTGCAACGCCGAGCTGCGGCGCCAGCGCGACCAGCTCGAGCTGATCGCCTCGGAGAACTTCACGTGGCCGTCCGTGCTCGAGGCGGTTGGATCCGTGCTGACGAACAAGTACGCCGAGGGGCTTCCGGGTCGTCGCTACTACGGCGGCTGCGAGATCGTCGACGAGGTCGAGCGGCTGGCCATCGAGCGGGCGAAGTCGCTCTTCGGCGCCGAGCATGCGAACGTCCAACCGCACTCCGGCGCCTCGGCGAACATGGCCGCCTACTACGCGGTGCTCGAGCAGGGCGACACGGTGCTGGGTCTGCGACTCGATCACGGCGGCCATCTCACGCACGGGCTCCGGGTCAACTTCTCGGGTCGCTACTACCACTTCATCGGCTATGGCGTGAGCCGCGACGACGGACGCATCGACATGGACGACCTGCGCCGACTCGCGCACGAGCACCGTCCGAAGCTGATCGTCGCCGGTGGCTCGGCCTATCCGCGCGAGATCGATGCGCGCGCCTTCCGCGAGATCGCCGACGAGGTCGGCGCGCTGCTGATGGTCGACATGGCGCACTTCTCGGGCCTGGTCGCGGCGGGGCTGCACCAGAACCCTGTGGAGTCGGCCGACATCGTCACCTCGACGACGCACAAGACCCTCGCAGGACCGCGCTCGGGCTTCGTGCTCTGCCGAGCCGAGCTCGCCGAGCGCGTCGACCGGGCCGTGTTCCCCGGGCTCCAGGGAGGACCGCTCTGCCACGTGACCGCGGCCAAGGCGGTGTGCTTCGCGATCGCCGCGACGCCGGCGTTCGCCGAGTACTCGCACGCGGTGCTCGGCAACGCGAAGGCGCTTGCGGAGGGCATCGAGGCCGGCGGCGAGCACGTCCTCACCGGCGGCACCGACACCCACCTCGTGCTGCTCGACCTGCGCGGCTCCGAGCTGACGGGGAAGCAGGCGGAGGACCGGCTCGCCGAGATCGGCATCACGGCGAACCGCAACACCGTGCCGTTCGACGAGCGTCCGCCGACCGTCGCCTCGGGCGTCCGGTTCGGAACGCCGGCCGCGACGATGCGCGGGCTCGACGAGGCGGACATGCGGGAGGTCGGCGAGGTCGTCGCGGCTGCCGTGCAACTCCAGCCGGAGCTGCCGCCGCTGGCGGCGCAGATCGACGCGATGCTCGAGCGGCGTCCGCTCTACGCCGGTCTGGCGCGCGGGTTCCCGGTGTGCGATGTCGTCTCCTGATCCCCGCGTCGTCGAGGTCGCGCACCCGCTCGTCCGCCACAAGCTGACGCTGTTGCGCGACCGGTCGACCGACACGCGCGACTTCCGCGGGCTCGTCCACGAGCTCGCGCTGCTGATCTGCTACGAGGCGACGCGGACGCTCGAGACGGAGCCGTACGAGGTCGAGACGCCGCTCGAGCCCGCCCAGGGCTTCCGGGTGCCGCCGTCGCGCGTCACGGTCGTGCCCGTGCTGCGTGCCGGTCTCGGCATGCTCGACGCCGTGCTGGCGCTGATCCCGGCCGCGCGCGTCGGATTCCTCGGTGTCTACCGCGACGAGGAGACCCTGAGGGCCGTCCCGTACTACGCGAAGCTCCCGTTCCAGATCGAGGGTGGCGATGCGCTGCTGCTCGATCCGATGCTCGCGACGGGAGGCTCGGCGAGCCACTCGATCACGGTCTGCAAGGAGGCCGGCGCCCGGGAGGTGCGGCTGCTCTCCCTGATCGCCGCGCCGGAGGGCATCGAGCGCGTGCTGGCAGACCATCCCGACGTCACGATCTACACGGCGGGCATCGACCGGGGGCTGGACGGCAACGGTTACATCCGCCCGGGGCTCGGGGACGCGGGTGACCGGCTGTACGGGAATCCGTGAGAGGCGCGAACCCGGGAAGAACGCGAGAGCGCGGCCCGGATGCGCGTGGTAGGGCTGGTGCCGGCCTCGGAAAAGGCGCAGGTGGGGAGCGTGGTTCTCGGAACCTCGCGGCGGCCGCGTAGAGCGTTTCGCAGACGTATTCGATCCGTCGCAACGGTGTTAGCGGGTAGGCCGACCACGCAATCGTCACGAAGATCCACGGGTTGGGCTGGTTCGAAGGGCCGCAGGTGGCGGCGGTTCGAAAGATCCACGGGTCGCGGTTCGAGCGCTTCGTGCTCGACCTGTATTCGTTCGAACCGGCGCGACCTGTGGTCTTCGTGGCCTATGTTCGTTGCGGCCTGACCGCGATCACGGTTGCGACGGATCGGAAACGTCTGGTGGACGCCACCTGCAACCGCGGCGCGTTCAGTGCCACCTGTAACCGTCGTCCTATGTCGTTTGCGGCCTGACCGCGATCACGGTTGCGATGGGTCGGAAACGTCTGGTGGACGCCACCTGCGGCCGGGGCGCGATCGCGCCCCGGCCGCTTCGATCGGTCCTACGTCTTCTTCGCGAGTCTCGTCTCAGAACGCCGGCGCAACCTCGTTGCCCGGCGCCGCCGGCTCGTAGCTCGCCTTGAACCCGAGCGCTCGACCGAGCGGCGCCCCCAGCGCCAGGCCGGCGCGCTGCATGAAGACGGGCGGGAACGGGAGCCGCACGTCGTCGAAGTGCGCGTTGGCGATGACCGCGAGGCGGAACGGGTTCGGCATGCCCTTCCGGTTCGTCTTGCCGTCGGCGGCGAGGTTGAACATCGTCTCGATCAGCGACTCGAACTCGAGCGCCGGGCGCACCTCGCACACGAACCTCGCCTCCTCGTGGCCGGCGTTCCAGAACTTGTGGGCCTTCCCGGCCTCCACGACGATGACCTCTCCAGCAGCGACCTCGAGGGTCTGCCGCCCGACCTTCAGTCCGATGGTTCCCTCGAGCACCTCGAAGCGCTCGGTCTGGAACGGATGGACGTGGGCTGCTGCGACGACGCCGTTCGGGCGCACCGCGCACTCGACGAGAACGTACTCGCCGTTCGTCGATGCGGACGTCTCGCGGAACGTGAGGCGCTCACCGGTGACGGGGTTCTCGATGGTCCGGCCGACGCTGATCATGCTGTCCTCCTTGTCTGTGCGACGCCCCCTCGGCGCCACTTCGACAAGCTTCCCGGGGGGTGCGTCCCGGGCGCCTGAGCCGAGCGTTGGCAATGCGTCGGGAATCTGGGTCCCCCGCGGCCGGGACGCCGGTCCCATCGACCGTCGGGTCGAGCGGCTACCATGGCTCGACGTGGACCACGGCACGAAGCTCGCCCTCGCAGCGTTCGCGCTCGGGCTCGCAATCGCGCTCCTGCTGAACGGGCCGGCGGCGCGGTTCGCTCGACGCGTCGGGGCTGTCGACCGGCCAGGAGGGCGCCGAGTGCATGACGGCATCATCCCGTTGGGAGGCGGCCTGGCGCTGCTTGCAGGAACGGTGGTGCCCGTCGTCCTCCTCGCGGACCACCTGAGCCATCCGATGCGCGCGATCATCGTGGGCGCCTGCCTCTGCGCGTTCGTCGGCTTTGCCGACGACGTCTACGACCTGCCGGTCGTCGCGAAGCTCGCCTCCCAGATCGGCGTCGCGATCGTGCCCGTGGCGGCGGGTGTCAGCATCGACCACGTCACCCTGCCGATCCTGTCTCCGTTCTCGACGGGGATCTTCCAGTACCCGCTCACGATCATCTGGATCGTCGGGTTGATGAACGTCCTGAACTTCGTCGACGGCATGGACGGGCTCGCGGCGGGGGTCGGCGCGATCTCGGCGGGCACGTTCTGCGTGCTCGCGCTGTCGCTCGGACGTGTCCAGCCGGCGCTCATCGTCGCTGCGCTCGCGGGGGCCTGCATCGGCTTCCTCCGCCGGAACTTCCATCCCGCGCGCGTCTTCATGGGCGATTCCGGCTCGATGACGATCGGGTTCGTGCTCGCGTCGGTCTCCGTGCTCGGCGTGCTGAAGACCGCAGCTGCGGTGGCGGTCGGCTTCCCGCTCGTCGTGCTGTTCGTCCCGTTGCTCGACACGTCGTTCGTGATCGCCCGCCGGCTGAAGCACGGACAGGCTCCGTGGCGGGCCGACTCGGGGCACCTCCACCACCGCTTCGCCCGCATCGGCTGGGGCCAGCGGCAGGCCGCGCTGCTGCTGTACGCGTGGTGCGCCTCGCTCGCCGGGCTCGCGCTCGCGATCCGCTTCGTGCACTACCGCACGCACAGCAGCGTCCACTGGGGATCGTCCGCGCTGCTCGCCGCGCTGGGCCTGCTCGCGCTCGCCTTCACGCTGTACGTCGTCTACGTGCTCGAGATCCTCAAGCAGCGCCACCTCCACCTCGTGGGACTCGCGCGCCGCAGCGAGGTACCGGGGGAGACCCCGCTCGTCGTCGCCAGGCGAGAGCGGCGCGAGCGTGTGGCGACCGGTCCCTGAGATACGCACAAAGACCGCCCGATCGTGGCTGCCGGACACTGCGCGAAGCGGCATCAAGTGCCGCATGGCGCGACTATTCGGCGGTTTTGCGGCCTGTCACGAAGTACGCTGGTCGTCTGGTATGCTCAGCACCGCGCGGCGGGCGACGGGTCTGCCGCATGAGGGAGTCACGATCACCGCGCACGATGCCACCGCGACGCGAAGCTGCGCCCGACATGTCCGGCATTGGCGCCGGAATGACGATCATCGGCTCGATCGTCGCGTGCGGGGCCGTCGGAGGGTTGCTCGGCTGGCCGCTGGGCATTCCGTGGCCGCTCGCCCTCGTCGGGTCCGCGGTCGGGCTGGTGCTCGGCTTCTACGTCGTGTGGCTGCGATACTTCCGCCAGCCGTGAGCGCAGGCCGTTGACCACGATGCTCGATCAGGCATACCAGCCGCCGGCCCCCCCGCCCACCACGGTCAAGAACGTGATCCTGGCGAACCTCGCGGTGCCGATCGCGCTGGTCGCCCTTCCCGTCTTCCTCGCCACCGGCAAGCCGTTCAACGCGTGGGCGATCGGGACCGGCCTCTGGCTCGTGAACCGCCTGCTGCAGGCGGGCGTCAACCGCTTCATCATCGGGCTGCCGCAGACGATCGCGGTGGCCACCGCCGGCGTCACCTTCATCTCGCGTGCGTGGGGCACGCTGCTGTGCCTCGTGCTGGCCGTGCACTTCGCCGGGAAGCCGACTGCGCTGCCCGCTGCGATCCTGTTCGCCATCCTGTACACCTGCGACCTCACCGCCCGCGGCATCTTCTACGCCAACAGCCGGCGCATGCCCGTGGACACGCGCCCGTGAGGTTGCTCCGTCGTCTGCCCCTCCTCGCGCTTCCGCTGGCCATCGCGCTGGCCGCGCCCGCGCTCGCGCTCGCCGAGCCGAAGGTCGACCCGACGAAGGAGTTCCTCCTTCACCCGTACGTCGAGATCAAGCCGTTCCCGTGGCTGGACCTGTCGATCACGAAGGCCGTCCTGTACCTGATCTTCGCGGCCGTGGTCGCCGTCGTCGCGCCGATCCTGGTCATCCGCGGCGGCCTACGCCAGAAGCCCGGCCGCGCGCAGGCGGTCGTCGAGATCGTCTACAGCTTCAACGAGACCTCGATCGGTCGGGCCACGCTGCCCGAGAAGCTGTTCAAGACGTGGTTCCCGTACCTGGCGGCGCTGTTCACGTTCATCTGGGTGTCGAACCTCATCTCGTACATCCCGCTGCCGTTCGACACCGAGCACAAGTGGCACGGGATCCCCGGCTTCACGCTGTACGCCGCCACCGCGAACCTGTCGGTGACGCTCGCGCTGACCCTCGTCACGTTCTTCGCCTCGCACTTCGTCGGCATCAAGTCCAACGGCGCCGGCCACTACTTCAAGACGATGGTGTGGGTGACCACGGCGCCGAAGGCCATTCGCCCGCTGATCGCGATACTCGAGGTGCTCTCGCAGCTCCTCCGCCTCGTCTCGCTGAGCGTCCGGCTGTTCGCCAACATGTTCGCCGGCCACCTGCTCGTCCTGATGTCGGCGGCGCTCGTGATCATCATCGGCCACTGGTACATCGGGATCATCACCGTTCCCGTCGGCGTGTTCTTCTACGCGTTCGAGGTGCTGCTGATCGCCAACCTGCAGGCCTTCATCTTCGCGATCCTGTCCGGCATCTACATCGGCTTCGCAAGCGAGGCTCCGCATTGATCACCACCGCATACCCATCCAGGAGGAGTTCGTAAACTATGGCGCTCCAAGGCAACGTCCAGGATGCCGCAAAGATCATCGTGCTCGGCCTCGGTACTGGCTTCGGCGCGATCGGTCCGGGCGTCGGCGTCGGCTATCTGATCGGCAAGACCATCGAGGGCGTGTCACGCCAGCCCGAGATGCGCGGCGACCTGACGGGTCTCATGTTCCTCGGCCTCGCACTGACGGAGGCCATCACGTTCTACGCGCTCCTGATGTCGTTCGTGGCGTTCTTCATCGGCTGACGGGCAGGAGCGAGCACACATGCCTGTGATTGCAGACGCCGCACTCGTCTCGCCCGCTCCGGGCCTGATGATCTGGACGCTCGTCATCTTCTTCCTGACCTTCCTGCTGCTGAAGTGGAAGGCGTTCGGCCCGATCGCGAACGCGATCGAGGAGCGTCGTGCGGCCGTGCGCGAGAACATCGAGTCGGCCGAGCGCTCCCGCGAGGAGGCGCAGCAGCTGCTCGAGGAGTACAAGGCGCAGCTCGCGCAGTCGCGTCACGAGGCCAACGAGATCCTCGAGCGAGCCCGGCGGACGGCCGAGGAGTCGTCGCGGCAGCTCAAGGAGGAGCTGCGGCTCGAGAAGGAGCGCGGCATCGAGCAGGTGCAGGAGGCGATCGTCGCGGAGACCCGGCAGGCGCTCGATCAGATCAAGAACGAGGTGGCCGATCTGACCCTGCTCGCCACCGAGAAGGTCATCGGGCGCGCGCTCGACGCAGACGAGCAGCGCCGCCTGATCGACGAGGCGCTCGGCGAGGTCGACTTCTCCAAGCTGCGAGGGGACGAGTAGCCGGTGCCGGCCGATCCCGCAGGTCACGTCTACGGAACCGCGCTCTACGAGGCGGCGAAGGACGTTGGGCGCGCGCCGGAGATCGAGCGCGATCTCGTTGCGATCCGCGAGGCGCTCACGTCGAGCACGGACCTCACCCGCATTCTCTACAACCCGGCCTTCCCCGCCCGGGGCAAGAAGGAGATCCTGCTGCAGCTCGCGACCGGCGCCGACGCACTGGTGCGGAACTTCCTGCAGGTACTGGTCGACAACGGTCGCCTGACCGAGCTCGACGACACGATCGAGGTGCTCTCCGCGCTCGTGCGGGAGTCCGAGAAACAGCTCCAGGTCGAGCTCACCACCGCCGTCCCCGTCGGAAACGACGAGGCCGATCTCCTGCGCGATCGCCTCGCCGAGGCCAGCGGCAAGGACGTGACGCTCAGCCGTCGCGTCGATCCCGCCGTCGTCGGCGGCATCGTCCTGCGAATCGGCGACAACCTTATCGACGCCTCGGTGCGCGGCCGCCTCGACGGGCTCCGCCTCGCGCTCCGCCAGGCACGCATCGTTCCCGGAGGATCCGCGTGAGACTGCAGCCGAACGAGATCGCATCGATCCTGCGCGAGCAGATCGAGAAGTACGACACGCCGACCGACATCGACGAGGTCGGCACCATCATCCAGCTGTCCGACGGCATCGCTCGCGTCTACGGGCTCGAGAACTGCGTCGCGAACGAGATGATCGAGTTTCCGCACGGGGTCACCGGCCTCGCGCTGAACCTCGAGGAAGACAACGTCGCCGTCGTGCTGTTCGGCGAGTGGGAGCTGCTGCGCGAGGGTGACGTCGCGCGCCGCACCGGCAACGTCATGCGCGTGCCGGTCGGCGAGTCGCTGATCGGGCGCGTCGTCGACCCGCTCGGGAATCCGCTCGACGGCGGCCCCGCGATCGACGCGACCGAGTTCCGTCCCCTCGAGTTCAAGGCACCCGGCGTCGTCGACCGCCAGCCGGTGAAGGAGCCCCTGCAGACGGGGATCAAGTCGATCGACGGGATGATCCCGATCGGCCGCGGCCAGCGCGAGCTGATCATCGGCGACCGCGGCACGGGCAAGACCGCCGTGGCCGTCGACACGATCATCAACCAGAAGGGCCAGGACGTCGTCTGCATCTACTGCGCGATCGGCCAGAAGGCGTCGACGGTCGCACAGGTCGTGGAGAAGCTGCGCGAGCAGGACGCGCTCGGACACACGATCGTCGTGGCCGCGTCGGCCGCCGAGGCCGCTCCGATGAAGTACATCGCGCCGTACGCCGCCGCCGCGATGGGCGAGTTCTTCTGCTACTCGGGCCGCCACGCCCTGTGCGTGTACGACGACCTCTCGAAGCAGGCAGACGCCTACCGGCAGATGTCGCTCCTGATCCGGCGCCCTCCGGGTCGCGAGGCCTTCCCGGGCGACGTCTTCTACCTGCACTCCCGCCTCCTCGAGCGTGCCGTCAAGCTGTCGGACGAGCTCGGCGGCGGGTCGCTCACCGCGCTGCCGATCATCGAGACGCAGGCGGGCGACGTGTCGGCATACATCCCGACCAACGTCATCTCCATCACGGACGGCCAGATCTTCCTGGAGTCCGACCTCTTCTACTCGGGCGTGCGTCCCGCGATCAACGTCGGCATCTCCGTGTCGCGCGTCGGTGGCAATGCGCAGACCAAGGCGATGAAGTCCGTCGCCGGCCGCCTCAAGCTCGACCTCGCCCAGTACCGCGAGGTGCAGGCGTTCGCGCAGTTCGGCTCCGAGCTCGACGCGTCGACCCAGCGCCAGCTGGCGCGCGGGGAGCGACTGGTCGCAGCGCTGAACCAGCCGCAGTACGCGCCCTGGCCGGTCGAGGAGCAGGTCGTCGGCCTGTGGGTGGCCGCCCAGGGGTTCCTGGACGAGATCCCGGTCGAGGACGTTCCGCGCTTCCAGGAGGGCCTGCGCCAGACGCTGCGCGCCGAGCGCGACGTCTACGAGGCGATCCGCAGCACCGGACAGCTGACGGACGAGGACCAGGCGAAGCTCCGCACGCTCGTCGAGGACTTCACGAAGGGGTTCGAGGTGCACGACCACGCGCTCGTCGCAGGCGAGGCCTGATCGTCGGGTGGCAAGCCAGCAAGACATCAAGCGGCGGATCCGCTCGGTCCGCAACACGCGCAAGATCACGAAGGCGCTCGAGCTGGTCTCGGCGTCCAAGCTGCGACGGGCGCAGATGCGGATCGAGGCGCTGCGGCCGTACGCCGATCGGATGCACGAGCTCGAGGTCGAGGCTGCGGGCCGGGCCAACGTCCACGGCGAGCCCTTGCTCGCGCGACGGGAGACGCAGGTCAGCGCGCTGTGCGTCCTGACGGGCGATCGCGGTCTCGCAGGCGCGTTCAACGCGCAGGTGCTGCGCACTGCGATCTCCGACGGGCGCAGGGAGCGTGCGGCCGGGCACGAGACGCGCTGGCTCGCGGTCGGCAAGCGCGGCATCGGATCGCTGCGCTTCCGCGGACTCGAGCTTCTCGACAGCTGGCAGGGCTTCACCGACCGCCCGACCTACGGTGATGCCGCTGCGATCGCCGAGGCGCTGTGCAAGCTCTTCCGCGACGGAACCGTGGACCGGGTCGCGCTCGTGTACAACCACTTCGAGAGCGCGCTCAGCCAGCGTGTCGTCGTCGAGGAGCTGCTGCCGATCCCCGAGGGTCGGCTGGCCGACATGTCGCCGCGCGATCGCGCCCTCGAGGGCATCGTGATCTTCGAGCCCGATGCCGAGGACATGCTCGACGGCCTGCTGCAGACCTCGATCGAGATCGCGGTGTATCGCGCCCTCCTCGAGTCGACCGCGTCCGAGCATGGTGCCCGCATGACGGCGATGGGCAACGCCTCGAAGAATGCGAACGAGCTGATCGACGGGCTGACGCTCGCGATGAACCGCGCCCGCCAGGCCGAGATCACGCAGGAGATCCTCGAGGTCGTGGCGGGAGCGGACGCGCTGCAGTAGGTCGGCCTCGGCGGCCTCGCCGACACTCGGTATCCGCTCAGCTAGGGCCGCTACCGTTCTGTGATGGCTGTCCCCCGACGGCGGGCGCTGCTCGCGCTGCAGGCGATCGTGCTGGTCGCGGTCTCCCTCGCTGCGACAGCATGCGGGGGTGGGGGGAAGGCGGCTGTTCGGCCGACGGCGCCGCTCGCCCCTCAGCTTCCGGCCAGGCACGGGGGCACCCTCCATCTGGTCACCGCGGCGACCAGCATCGCGCTCGATCCGGCGTTCGCGAGCGATCCCGCGTCCCAGCGGATCGCGTTCGTCACGTGCGAGCCGCTCCTGACCTACGCGGACGAGCCCGGCGAGGGCGGTCGCACGCTGATACCGGGGCTCGCGCGCGAGTTGCCCTCGGTCTCGAAGGATGGACGCAGCTTCACGTTCGCGCTCAAGGCGCACGTGCAGTTCGCAAACGGCGCCGACGTGACGCCGGACGACGTGAAGGCGACGTTCGAGCGCCTGCTGGACCCGCGGCTGCACTCTCCGGGCGCGGCGCTCTTCGGCGACCTCAAGGGTCTCGCGGCGTACCGCGACGGACGCGCGCAGGACATCTCGGGAATCACGACCTCGGCAGGCGGCGTGACGTTCCACCTCAACACGAGCGGCCGCTCGCTGCTCGCACGCGTCGCATCCGCCTACACCTGCCCGCTGCCCGCCGGCACGCCGCATCGCCCGATCGGCGCACGCGCGTGGCGCGCTGACGCGACGGGCCCCTATCGCCTCGCGAGCGCAGGCCCCGGGCACCTGACGCTCCTGCGCAACCGGAACTTCACGGCGACGGTCCTCGGTCCGCGCGGTGTGGCGGACCGCATCGACGTGCGCCTGGGACTTGGATCGGAGGCGGCGATCGCAGCGGTCGCGAACGGACGCGCCGACGCGGTCCTCGACGGGCCTCCCGGCGCCGCTCCGCCCCTGCCGACCGGTGCCGACCTTCTGGCTGCTCCCAGTGGCGGGGTCGCCTACCTCCGGATCGATGCCGGCTGGCCGCCGTTCGATCTCCAGGGCGTGCGGCAGGCGGTCTCGGTGGCGCTCGACCGGCGGGCGATCGCACGCGCGGCCGGGCCGGGTGCGGCGATCGGAACCGACGCCGTGCTTCCGGCGACGATGCCGAGCGCGCGGGCCGCCTCCGTCGGAGCGCTGACCCCTGACCCCGTGCTCGCCCGCCGGCTGTTCCTGCGCGCGGTCGCCGAGGGAGGCGAGAAGGGCCCGTTCGACATCAGGCTGCGGGTGTGTCCCGGAGCGGTGTGCGCGGCCCAGGCTGCCGTGGTCGCCCGTGCGCTCGGGCCGCTCATCGGCTCGAAGATCCGCATCGTGCACGGCGGCGAGCGGCCGCTCGAGCTGGGTTGGCTGCACCCCGCGTACGCCGATCCGGCCGCGGTCGTCGAGCCGATCGTCGCGCCCGGCGGCTTCCGAAATGCGGAGCCCCCTCCGCCGGTCGCGGGCGACTCGGGGCTCGTCCGCCTGACCCGACACGCGGACGTCTCGCTGGGGGACGCGCGTGCCCAGGCGTTCGATCGGGTTGCCCGGCGCATTGCGCTGCGCGCAGATCCTGTAACCATTCTGGCGCACGCAAACTTTCCGCTCGTCGTGTCGTCAAGGATCCATGAAGCCTTTATCCACCCGATCGTCGGCATCGACCTCGCGGCGCTGACCCCGAATCCGTGATGGTGCCACCCGAACTCAACCCAACGTGCCAGGCCGTACGCGTCTGGATCTCGGCTGCCGTCGATGGAGAGGCAACCGAGACCGAGCGTGCCGCACTGCGTGCCCACGTCGCCGAGTGCGCTGCCTGCAGCGAATGGTCGGCGCTCGCGGAGTCGCTCGTCCTGCGCGTGCGTACCGCGGAGCCCGCTCGACCGCTGCAGCAGCTCGTGTTGCCGCCGCAGCAGCCTGCGCGTCGTCGCCGTGGTCGTGGTCGTGTGCGCACCGTCGCGGCCGTGGGCCTCGCCGTCGCCGCGGTCGCCGCCGGGGTCTTCGCCGGCACGCTCGGCTCGGGAAGCACGCACCGGCAGTGGACGCCTCCGGGACGCGTGGTCGTCGCGATCAACGACGCGCCGCTGCCCGTCGTGACGCCCGTGGTGCACTCGGGCAGACCCCAGGATCGCTAACCGTTTGTAACAGGGCAGATCGCGTCGGCGAGAGGCGCGAGATGGCTCCAGTTGCCGTGTAAGGGTCGCGGAGGAGGCTCCAGTCGGGTAGAGTTCGTGCGCCTGGGAACCCAGGCGTCCAGCTGCCCGACCGAGGAGCAACGCACGTGGCCGACGAGCGCCCCGCCGGAAAGATCGTCGCGATCAAGGGCGTCGTCCTCGACGCCGTCTTCCCCGGGTCGATCCCGGCCATCTACAACGCCCTCGAGATCCCGCTGTCCGGTGATGGCGGCGAGACCCGCGTGCTGACCGCCGAGGTGCAGCAGCACCTGGGCGACGACCGCGTGCGCGCCGTTGCGATGGACGCGACGGACGGCCTCGCTCGTGGCGCCGTCGCGTACGACACCGGCGCCCCGATCTCGGTGCCGGTCGGCGAGAAGACGCTCGGACGCATCTTCAACGTTCTCGGAGAGCCGATCGACAAGAAGGAGGACGGCGGCGTCGCCGACTCTCCGCGCTGGCCGATCCACCGCGCGCCGCCGGCCTTCGACCAGCTGACGCCGACCGCCGAGATCTTCGAGACGGGCATCAAGGTCATCGATCTCCTCGCGCCGTACGTGAAGGGCGGCAAGATCGGCCTGTTCGGAGGCGCCGGCGTCGGCAAGACGGTGCTGATCCAGGAGCTGATCAACAACATCGCGACGCAGCACGGCGGGCTCTCCGTGTTCGCCGGCGTCGGTGAGCGCACACGCGAGGGCAACGATCTCTGGATCGAGATGACCGAGTCGGGCGTGATCGACAAGACCGCGCTCGTGTACGGCCAGATGAACGAGCCGCCGGGCGCTCGTCTGCGCGTCGGCCTGACCGGACTGACGATGGCGGAGTACTTCCGCGACGAGGGCGGCCAGGACGTGCTGCTCTTCATCGACAACATCTTCCGCTTCGTGCAGGCGGGCTCCGAGGTGTCGGCGCTGCTCGGACGCATGCCGAGCGCCGTCGGCTACCAGCCGACGCTGGCGACCGAGATGGGGCAGCTTCAGGAGCGCATCACGTCGACCAAGCGGGGCTCGGTCACGTCGGTGCAGGCGATCTACGTGCCTGCCGACGACCTTACCGACCCGGCTCCGGCGAACACGTTCGCCCACCTCGACGCCACGACGGTGCTCTCGCGCGCGATCTCCGAGAAGGGCATCTATCCGGCGGTCGATCCGCTCGACTCGTCATCGCGCATCCTGCAGCCAGGCACGGTGTCCGACGAGCACTACGAGGTCGCGACGCAGGTGCAGCGCGTGCTCCAGCGCTACAAGGACCTGCAGGACATCATCGCGATCCTCGGCATGGACGAGCTGTCCGACGAGGACAAGGTCGTCGTGCAGCGCGCCCGCAAGGTCGAGCGCTTCCTCAGCCAGCCGTTCTTCGTGGCCGAGCCGTTCACCGGTCGCGCCGGGAAGTACGTCAAGCTCGAGGACTCGATCCGCTCGTTCCGCGAGGTGCTCGAGGGCAAGCACGATGACCTGCCCGAGCAGGCGTTCTTCCTGCAGGGCGACATCGAGGACGTCGTGGCGGCAGCCAAGGAGCTCACGGGCGAGCCGGCGGCTGCCTGATGTCCACTCCGGACGGCGGACCGCACACGCTCGACGTCGAGATCGTGACCCCGGACGGGTCGGTGCTGCGCGATCGGGCGCGCATGATCGTCGTCCCGGGAGCCGAGGGCGAGCTCGGCGTGCTCCCCCGGCACGCCCCGCTGATCGCCGAGCTGAATCCCGGCGAGACGCGCGTGCGCCTGGTCGCCGACGAGTCCCAGTTCCAGCGCTTCGCGACCGGTGCCGGCTACTTCAAGGTGCAGGGCGACACGGCAGTCGTGCTGGTCGACTCGGCCGTGCCGGTCGGGTCGATCGACATCGCCGCGGCGGAGCATGCGCGCGACGAGGCGCGAGCTGTGATCGAGCAGGTCACCGGAGACGAGGAGCAGGTGGGGCGCCTGCGCAACGCGGAGCGCGATCTCGCGGTCGCCGAGAACCAGCTGAAGGTCGCGGGGCGCGCCTAGAGCCGAGACGACGGCGGAAGCTCAGGCTTCTCCGAGCCAGCGATCCGGCGGCTGGCCCCACGCCGCGAACCCATCCAGCAGTGCCGGCGCGTCGGGCGCCACCGCGGCGAGCTCGAGCTCGACCTCGCGCAGCTCCTTCTCGGCCCGCTGGCGCTCGTCCTTCCTCCGATGCTCGCCGGCTTCCCGGACGCGCTGGGCGGCATCGTGCCGCGCCTGCATCTCGCGCGCGAGGGCGTCTCGCTCTGCCGCGAGCGCGCTCGCCCGTTCGCGCGTCTCGGCGATCTCGGCCTCGATCACCGCGAGCGCCGCAGCGGCCTTGCGGGCGTCGGCCGCGTGCTTCTTGCGCTCTGCCGCCCGCTTCGCCTGGCCGCTCGCCGAGCGCGCGCGCTCGATGCGCGCGGCCGCCAGGTCACTCGCCGCCTGGGCCTCGGCGATCGCCGAGGCGAGCGCCTCGCGGGTGCTCTCGAGCGACTCGACGCGCCGCAGCGCCTCCGCGGCGGCATCCTCCGTCTCGCGATAGCGCGGCGAGCGCCGGGCCGAGAACGGAGCCGGCTCGGCGTCGAGCCGTGCGAGGCGGCGCTGGAGCCGCCTGCGGGAGGCGCCGAGATCGCGCCAGTGCGGGTAGGCCGCGCGAGCGCGCCGGAGGCAGCGCGGGCATGGCCGCATACGCGGCAGGCCGTGGACGCTCGTTCGCAGGCACACGGGGCAGCGCCAGGCCGACGCCTCGACATCCGCGGCGTCGACCGTTCGCAGCGAGCCGTCCTCGAACTCGATCTCGACGCCGACGCGCCGCACCTCGACGGGAAGGCCCTGGATCACCGTTCGCAGGCCGACCCGCACCGACTGGTCGAACGAGTGCACGCGGCCGACCAGGATGTTGCCGTCCTCGGCGACGATCACGCCGTCGCCGACCGCGATTCCGAGGGCCCGGCGGGCCGCATCGAAGCGCGCGGCCCACGACACCGGGGCGGCGTTGGGGTTCCAGCGCACGCCGAGCCCGTCGGCGTCCATCGCCGCCTGGGTCATCCAGTCGTCGAGCGGTGGGCCGTCGTCGCCTGGGGCGAATGCCGCGTACGGCTCGGCTCCCAGCGCGTGCAGGTGGTTGCGTACGAGATCGCGCGCGAGATTGACGGCACGCATCCGCTCGGTCTGCAGGTCGCGCTCCTCCGGAGGTGCAGCGTCGGGGTGCGCACCGCGAGCGGCGTCGCGGTAGGCCGACGCGAGCATCGGGGCGTCAACGGTGCGGTCTACGGGCAGGCCGAGCAGGCGCAGCGCCTCGCCGAGCGCCGCGGTCACGTGCCGATGCTCCGCGGGGTCGTTTCCAACTTCTGCACTCCATCAGCGTACGGGGTGTGTACGGGGTAATCGCATCTTCGACGGAGCTTTTCGTGCCGATCGATCCTCTACACTCCGCCGAGTTTGGCCCCGACCGGGCTTCGCCGTACTCGCTTGAACAACGACGAACACGCATCCGGATCGGCGACCAAGACGCCGCCTAGCGACTTCGAGCCGCCGTCGCTGCGTCCCCCGCCGATCACCGTCTACAAGGCGCGCCGCCCGCGCAAGGGTTTCGGCTGGAAACGGGCGATCCTGTGGGTGCTCGGCGTGATCCTCGTGGTGGGGATCGGCGCGGCCGGCGTCACCGCCTGGTTCGTGTACGACCGGCTCGAGAAGGTCACGAACATCTCGAACGACCAGGACCTGCAGAAGGCGGCGAGCAATCTCGACCTTCCGATCGCGGGCAAGCCCGTCACCGTGCTGGTGCTCGGCTACGACCATCGCTCGTGGGAGAAGACGACGCAGTCGCGTTCCGACACCCTTCTGCTGATGCGCCTCGATCCCCAGGCGCACAGCCTGACCGTGCTCTCGATGCCGCGCGACATGCGCGTCAACATCCCGGGTTACGGGATCAACAAGCTGAACGCCGCCTACAGCTACGGCGGCGCGAACCTGGCGCTCGAGACGGTGCGGCAGACGCTCGGGATCAAGATCAACTACCTGATCACGGTCAACTTCACCGGGTTCCGGCGCATCGTCGACCACGTCGGCGGGGTCTACGTGGATGTCGAGCGGCGGTACTTCAACCAGAACGGTCAGGCCGGATCGGGCGACTACACGAACATCGACCTGAAGGCCGGTTACCAGAAGCTCCGCGGCGCCGACGCGCTCGCGTACGTGCGCTACCGCCATGACGACAGCGACATCTACCGCCTCGCGCGCCAGCAGGCATTCCTGCGGGAGCTGAAGCACAAGCTCGATCTCACGACCGTCGGCGCGAACTTCGTCAGCCTCGTGAACGACGTCTCCGACAACGTCAAGATCGTCTCGCAGCTCAAGCATGTCCCGGGCCCGAACACGCTGATCGGGTACGCGCGCGCTCTCGCCGAGGTGCCGAAGTCGCGCACGCTGCAGATCAAGCTGCTGGGCGACCAGGGCGCCGCCACCGGCGGTCAGTACGTCGAGGTCGGCCAGACCGAGATCGACAACGACGTGCAGTCGTTCCTCAGTCCCGACTTCGCGCAGTCGAAGGTCGCCGCGAACGTCGGCGGACGGCAGGTCGGGCCGGGCGTGTCCACGAAGAAGGTCGTGCCGCCCATCCTGCCGAAGAAGCTCAAGGTCATCACGCTGAACGGCTCGGGTGTCGACCACGCGTCCGCGAACGCCGCGCAGGTGCTGCGCAACGTCGGCTACACCCGGACGGTCGGAGGCATCCTCGATCGCACGGGCACCGGCAACACGGTCACCCAGAACTTCCAGACGACGAAGGTCTACTACACGAGCAAGCGCGCCAAGAGCGCGGCGACCAAGCTGCAGGTCGCGCTCTTCGACGCCGACATCGGGCGCGCCCCGGCGATGTTCCGTAAGACCAAGCCGCTCGCCGACGTGGTAGTCGTGGTCGGCAAGAGCTTCGACCCGTCGTCCGTCAAGTCGACCGCGCCCGCGACGCCGCAGGCCACGCTCTCGCCCGCGGCCGTCTCGCCGGTCGATCCGGCCGTGATCCCGCTGTTCCGCTACAAGCAGAAGCTCGTCCACTACCCGCTGTTGATCCCGAAGGTCGTGCCGACGAACACCACGTTCGGCGAGCCCGACTCGACCGACGGCTGGCTGCGTCACTATCGGCTGCACGGCGGCTGGGGACTCCACGCGACCGCCTACACGACGCGGACCACCGCCGGCACGTGGGATCTCCAGTGGACGACCTGGACCTCGGCGCCGATCCTCGACGGCCCGACACAGCAGCGCGTCGTGCCGAAGAAGGGCGGGCGGCTCTGGAAGCTCTACCTGAACGGCGCGAACATCCATCGCATCGCGGTCTTCTACGGGCCCAGCCGCCAGTACGTCGTGTGGGTCGACAACACGCTCGGTGACAGCCTGACGAACAAGACGATGGTCGCGATCGCACGAAGCCTGCACCCGGTTCCACCGAAGTGAGCACCCGCAGGCGCGAGCCCCTCGGCGTGATCGGCGTCGGGTGGGTCGGCCTCGTGACCGCCGCCTCCTTCGCCAACCTCGGTCATGACGTGATCGGACTCGACGTCGACCGCGAGCGGCTCGCCGAGCTCTCGCGCGGCGAGGTGTCGCTGCACGAGCCGGGTCTTCCCGAGCTCGTCCGCCGGAACGCCGCGCGCCTGCATTTCACCGACGATCCGGCCGAGCTCTTCGACAGGGCTCGCATCGCGTTCGTCTGCGTCGACACGCCACCCACGGCGTCGGGCGATGCGGATCTCGACCGCGTGCAGGCGGTGCTCGACTCGCTGCCGGCGAGCGCCGCCGGATCGACCCTGGTCATGAAATCGACCGTCCCCGCCGGCACGGGGCGAACGTTGCGCCACGCGCTCGATGCACGCGGCCTGCACGACATCGCCTACGCGTCGAACCCGGAGTTCCTCCGCGAGGGCACGGCCGTTCGCGACTTCGCCGAGCCCGATCGGGTCGTGATCGGCGCGGACGACCCCGCGGTCGGGGCCCGTATCGCGGACCTGTACGAGCCGATCGCCGAGCACATCGTGCGCACGGACGTCACCTCGTCCGAGATGATCAAGCTCGCGTCGAACGCGTTCCTCGCCACCAAGATCTCGTTCATCAACGAGGTCGCGAACGTCTGCGAGGTGGTCGGTGCGACGATCGACGAGGTCTCCCGCGGCATGGGGCTCGACCGGCGCATCGGCGCGAGCTTCCTCCGGCCCGGAATCGGCTTCGGTGGGAGCTGCTTCCCCAAGGACGTCAGCGCGCTCAAGCAGCTTGCGGGCAACACGGGCTACCACTTCCAGCTGCTCGCGTCGGTGATCGAGGTCAACGAGCTGCAGAAGCGCCGCGTGATCGGAAAGCTGAAGACCCATCTCGACTCGCTCCGCGATCGACGAATCGCCCTATTGGGTCTGGCGTTCAAGCCCGATACCAACGACATGCGAGAGGCATCCAGCATCGTGCTCGCCGCGCGGCTGCTCGGCGAGGGCGCGCACGTGGTCGCGTTCGACCCGGCGATCGACCCTGCCGGGCGGGGATCGCTGCCGGGCGAGGTCGAGCTCTGCGCATCCGCGGAGGAGGCTGCGACGGGCGCCGACGCCGTGGTGATCGTGACGGAGTGGCCCGAGTTCGCCGCCCCCGTGCTCAACGGCACGCTGCGCGAGTGCATGGCGACGCCGCTGATCATCGACGGCCGGAACCTGCTCGACCCGGTCGCCGTGCGCGCTGCCGGGTACCTGTACGAGGGCATTGGAAGGCCTCCGCTCTGATGGACGCAGTCGTTCTCGTCGGAGGTTCCGGTACGCGCCTGCGCCCGTTGACGCTGCGCACGCCGAAGCCGATGCTGATGCTCGTCGACCGCCCACTGCTCGCGTACCTGTTCGACCAGCTCGCCGCGGCAGGCGTCGATCGTGCGATCCTCGCCTGCGGGTACCTTCCCGACGCGCTCGTCGCGCACTTCGGCGACGGCGGCGCGACGGCCTCCGGCCTGGAGCTCGAGTACGTCGTCGAGCCCGAGCCGCTCGGCACCGCCGGTGCCGCACGGCTCGCGGCGCTCGGACGCGTCCACGAGTCGTTCCTGCTGCTCAACGGCGACATCCTCTCCGAGCACGATCTCGGCGCGCTGATCGCGCACCACACCGCGCGTGCAGCCACCGCGAGCATCGCGCTCGTGCAGGTCGACGATCCCTCGCGCTACGGCGTGGTCGAGTCCGACGACGAGGGAATGGTGCGGCGCTTCGTCGAGAAGCCCGCGCCCGGCGAGTCGACGAGCGACCTGGTGAATGCCGGCGCGTACGTGCTCGAGCCGTCGGTGCTCGAGTCGATTCCTGCCGGGCGAGCCGTCTCGATCGAGCGTGAGATCTTCCCGTCGCTCGTGGGTCACGGGCTCGCAGCGCTGGCCCTCGGCGGGTACTGGAGCGATGTGGGGACGCCCGAGAGCTATCTCGCGGCCCACACCATGTTGCTCGGCCACGGGCTCGGCGGCCGCCCCGGGCCGGCGGGCGTGGATCCGACGGCGGTGATCGAGCGGGGTGCCGAGGTCGTGTGGCCGTCGTTCGTCGGCGCCGGCGCGATCGTGCGCGCGGGAGCCCGAGTCGGCCCGCTCGCGTGCATCGGCGTCGACGCGATCGTCGGCGCGGGGAGCGTGGTCGAGCGCGCGGTCGTGCAGGCCGGCGCGAGCGTGGGGGACGGATGCGAGATCCGCGATGTGGTCATCGGGCCGAGCTTCGAGCTCCCCGGCGGCTCCTCGCCGGCGGCTGGCACGCTCGTCGGACACGCGTAGAGCCCGTCTCGGCCCCTAGACTGACCCGGTCCTAGAGGGAAGGGTTTGGAATGTCAGCCGGCCGCGAGCCTTCGAGAAGGCACGACGTCCGAGATCTCTCGCTCGCCGACGAGGGCGTGCGGCGGATCGAGTGGGCCGACCGGCAGATGCCGGTGCTCAACGCGATCCGCGAGCGCTTCGCGCGGGAGCGCCCCCTGCGCGGACGCCGGATCTCGGCCTGCCTGCACGTCACCGCCGAGACGGCGAACCTGATGCGGACGCTCCGAGCCGGCGGCGCCGACGTCGTGCTGTGCGCGTCCAACCCGCTCTCCACGCAGGACGACGTCGCCGCGGCGCTGACGACCCGCTACGAGGTGCCGACGTTCGCGATCCGCGGCGAGCAGAACGACTCGTACTACGCGCACATCTACGCGGCGGTCGACCACCGTCCACAGATCACGATGGACGACGGCGCCGACGTGATCGGCGTGCTGCACGCGCATCGTCGCGAGCAGCTCGGCGACATCATCGCGGCGACCGAGGAGACGACCACCGGGGTGATCCGCCTGCGGGCCATGGAGCGCGATGGCGTCCTCGGATTCCCCGTGATTGCCGTGAACGAGGCACAGACCAAGCACCTGTTCGACAACCGCTACGGGACGGGCCAGTCGACGATTGACGGCATCCTGCGCGCGACGAACGTCCTGCTCGCAGGCCGCGTGTTCGTGGTGGCGGGGTATGGCTGGTGCGGCAAGGGCCTTGCGTCGCGCGCGCGCGGCATGGGCGCCCGGGTCGTCGTCTGCGAGGTCGATCCGCTGCGTGCGCTCGAGGCAGTCATGGAGGGGTTCGAGGTGCTGCCGATGGAGCGAGCCGCGTCGATCGGCGATCTGTTCTGCACGGCGACCGGCGATCGCGACGTGATCCGTCGCGAGCACTTCGAGCGCATGAAGGACGGAGCCCTGCTCGCGAATACCGGCCACTTCAACGTCGAGATCGACATCGGAGGGCTGCGCGCCCTCAGCACGGGCACGGTTCCCGGTCGTGAGAATGTGGAGGGCTACACGATGGCCGACGGACGCCGGCTGTACCTGCTCGCGGAGGGGCGCCTGATCAACCTCGCTTCCGGCGAGGGTCACCCTGCAGCGGTCATGGACATGAGCTTCGCGAACCAGGCCCTGTCGGTCGAGTACGCGCTCCAGCACACCGGCAGCCTCGAGCGCAGGGTGCACGTCGTGCCACGCGAGATCGACGACGAGATCGCGCGTCTCAAGCTCGAGAGCCTGTCGATCGAGATCGATCGCCTGACCGAGGCGCAGACCCACTACCTGGCCTCCTGGGACCAGGGCACGTGAGAGCCTTCGTGATGGCGGCCGGGTTCGGAACCCGGCTCTCGCCGATCACCGACTTCGTCCCGAAACCGCTCGTTCCCGTGGCAAACCGGCCCGCTCTCGAGCACCTGCTCGCGCGGCTTCCGGCGGCAGGAGTGCGCGAGGTGGCGATCAACCTCCATCACCACGGCGATGCCCTGCGTGCCGCGTTCGGGGACGGGAGCAGGCTCGGTCTCGATATCCGCTGGTCGTACGAGCCCGAGCTGCTCGGCACGGCCGGAGGCGCCGGTCCGGTCGCCGACTTCCTGCGCGAGCCAGGCGAGCCGTTCATGGTGCTGTCCGGCGACGGCCTGCACGCGATCGACCTCGGAGCGCTCGTGCGGCGGCACCGCGAGGCAGACGCGGTCGGAACCCTGACGATGCTCGAGATCGACGACCCGAGCCGCTTCGGGGTGTGCGTCGTCGACGAGGAGGGACTCGTGCGCGAGTTCCAGGAGAAGCCGCCCCTCTCCGAGGCACGTTCTCGGCTCGCGTCCTGCGGGGTGTACTGCTTCGAGCCACGCGTGCTGGACCGGCTTCCGGCCGCGACCTTCTACGACTGGGCGCACGACGTGCTGCCCGCCATGCTTGCCGATGGCGACCGGCTCGCGGCCTACCGCACCGAGGCGTACTGGAGCGACATCGGGACGATCGCCGATCTCCTGCGCGCGAACCTCGACTGCGTCTCCGGGGCGATGGGGCTCGGCGCCCTCCAGGGAATCGACGAGACGGCCGTGATCGCCGAGACCGCCGAGATCGAGGGGCCGGTCGCGATCGGGGCCGGGGCGAGCGTGGGTGCCGACGTGCGCATCATCGGCCCGGCCGTGGTGGGTCCTGGCGCATCCGTCGGAGCGGGTGCCGCTCTGCGCGACGCGGTGATCCTTCCGCACACGGCGGTCGCCCCCGGAGCGCTCGTGCTCGGCGGCATCGTGGGAGACATCGGCACGCTCCGAACCTAGTCCGGCACACCGCCGTCACGCGCGTTCACGGGATGATCGGGGCGTGCTCGATTCGCTGCTCTCACTGATCATCCCGCGCACGTGCGCCGGCTGTGCCACGCCCGGCGAGCTCTGGTGCCAGTCGTGCACCGATGAGCTCGAGCCGGTCGGGGAGCCGCGCTGCGCGCGCTGCGGCGCGCCGACGCGCTGGGCGGTCCCGGCCTGTCGCGAGTGCCAGGCGTTCACACCCGCGTTCGCGACCGCGTGGGCGGCAGTTGCCCACCGGGGAGCGGCAGCGGCGCTGGTGCGACGCTGGAAGGACGGGGGGCTCGATCTCGCCACCGTTGCCGCGGGCGTGATCGAGGAGCGCCGGGTGCCTCCGGACGTCGACTGCCTGTGTGCCGTGCCGCCGAGTCCGGCACGTGCGCGTCGACGAGGCGTCGACGGGCCGGCGGCGCTGGCACGCGAGCTCGCCGTGCGCTGGGAGCTGCCCGTCGCCTGCGACCTGCTCGCACGCCGCCGTGATGCCGCACCGCAGCGAGGTCTCGACCAGCGCGCGCGTCGCGTCAACCTGCGGGGCGTCTTCGTCCCGGGTTCGGCCGCGCCGGCGCGCGTCGCGCTGATCGACGACGTGTACACGACGGGGGCGACGGCGGATGCGTGCTCCCGCGCGCTCCGGGCAGGCGGGGCCGGGCACGTCGAGGTGCTGGCGTTCGCGCGCGCGTTGCGGGAATAGCATTGGCTACTAGACTGTCGATCCAGGATCCACGACGGGGGCGTGCGATGAAGCTTCAGGTCACCGGCAAGAATCTCGACGTGACGGACCCGATCGTCGACTACGCGGAGCGCAAGCTCACGAAGCTGACCAAGCACCTCGCCGACTCGACGCGCGTCGAGCTCGAGCTGGCGGTCGAGAGGAATCCGTCGATCTCCGACAGCCAGGTCGCCGAGGCCACCGTCTGGACGAAGGGCCCGGTGCTGCGGGCGCGGGAGAGCTCGACCGACATGTACGCGTCGATCGACCTGCTCGCCGACAAGCTCGAGCGCCAGGTCAAGCGCTACCGCGAACGGCGTCACCGCGGTCGCCCGCATCACGCGGGCGCTGTCGGCGCCCCGCCTCCCGAGCGAGCCCTCGACGACGGCGAGCTGCCTCCCGTCGACGGGCCGGATGAGCCGCTGATCGTCAAGACGAAGCGGTTCAACATGAAGCCGATGCATCCCCAGGAGGCGGCACTGCAGCTCGAGCTGGTGGGCCATGACTTCTTCGTCTTCACGAGCTCCGACACCGACGAGGTCGCCGTGCTCTACCGGCGCCGCGATGGCAACTACGGCCTGATCGAGCCAGTTCGCTCGTAGCGATGACCGCGGCGTTCAGCTGCGGTTACACCGGTCTGCCAGGGCCTACGATTTCTCGCGCTCCTGCTACCGTTGGGAGGCGATGGCCGACCTCCTGAACAAGCTTCTCCGGGCCGGCGAGGGCAAGGCCCTGCGCCGTCTGGAACACACCGTCCGCGAGATCAATGCGCTCGAGGACGAGTTCGCCGAGCTCTCCGACGACGACCTCCGCGGCAAGACCGCAGAGTTCCGCGAGAGGCTCGAGCAGGGCGAGACGCTCGACGACCTTCTGCCCGAGGCCTTCGCGTGCGTGCGCGAGGCGTCGAAGCGCACGCTCGGGATGCGCCCGTTCGACGTGCAGCTCCTGGGCGGCGCCGTGCTGCACGAGGGCTCGATCGCCGAGATGCGTACCGGTGAGGGCAAGACCCTCGTCGCGACGATGCCGCTGTACCTGAACGCGCTGCTCGCCGAGGGCGTGCACCTCGTGACGGTCAACGACTACCTGGCCCGCCGCGACGCGGAGTGGATGCGCCCGATCTACGAGGCGCTCGGCATGACCGTCGGCGTGATCCAGCAGGATCTCGAGCCCGAGGTCAGGCGCGCCCAGTACGAGTGCGACATCACGTACGGGACCAACTCGGAGTTCGGCTTCGACTACCTGCGCGACAACCTCGCGAACGACATCGATCAGTGCGTGCAGCGGAGCTACACCTTCGCGATCGTGGACGAGGTCGACTCGATCCTGATCGACGAGGCGCGGACGCCGCTGATCATCTCGGGCCAGCCCGAGGAGGCGCCCGACACCTACTACACGTTCGCGAAGATCGCCCGCACGTTGAGCACGCCCGACGACTTCGAGATCGACGAGAAGCGCAAGACGGCCGCGCCGACCGAGCAGGGCGTGCACAAGGTGGAGCGCGCGCTCAAGATCGAGAACCTGTACGCGCCCGAGAACGGCCAGCTCGTCAACCACCTCCAGCAGGCCCTCAAGGCCGAGGCGCTGTACAAGCGCGACGTCGAGTACGTCGTGCAGGATGGCGAGGTCAAGATCGTCGACGAGTTCACCGGCCGCATCATGGAGGGCCGGCGCTGGTCGGAGGGCCTGCACCAGGCCGTCGAGGCGAAGGAGGGCGTGACCATCGAGGCCGAGAACGTCACGGTCGCGACGATCACGATCCAGAACTACTTCCGCCTGTACGACAAGCTCGCGGGCATGACCGGCACGGCGCTCACCGAGGCGAACGAGTTCCACGAGATCTACAAGCTGGGCGTCATCCCGATCCCGACGAACCAGCCGATGGTGCGCCTGGACAAGAACGACCTCATCTACAAGACCCGCGACGAGAAGTTCGCGGCTGTGGTCGGAGACATCGGCGAGCGCCACGAGAAGGGCCAGCCGGTGCTGGTCGGCACGATCTCCGTCGAGGTGTCGGAGTACCTGTCCCAGCTGCTCGAGCGCCAGGGGATCCCGCACAACGTCCTGAACGCCAAGCAGCACGAGCGTGAGGCCGAGATCATCAAGGACGCGGGTCAGGTCGGCGCGGTGACGATCGCGACGAACATGGCCGGCCGCGGTGTCGACATCAAGCTCGCCGATGGCGTGACCGAGCTCGGCGGCCTCTACATCCTCGGCACCGAGCGGCACGAGTCGCGCCGCATCGACAACCAGCTGCGTGGACGCTCCGGTCGCCAGGGCGACCCGGGCGAGTCTCGCTTCTTCCTCTCGGCGGAGGATGATCTGGTTCGCCTGTTCGCGGGCGACCGCATCTACACGATCCTCGACAAGCTCGGGCCGGGCGAGGGCGAGCCGATCGAGCACCGCATGCTCACGAAGCGCATCGAGGGCGCCCAGAAGCGTGTCGAGGAGCAGAACTTCGAGATCCGCAAGAACGTCCTGAAGTACGACGACGTGCTGAACCATCAGCGCGGCGTGATCTACGCCGAGCGCCGCGCGGTGCTCGAGGGAACAGACATGCGCGAGCAGGTCCTCGAGTGGATCGACGAGGTGCTCGAGGGCGTGGTCGAGATCCACACCGACTCGCAGTTCCCCGAGGAATGGGACCTCGACGAGATGTTCGCTGGCCTGCAGTCGATCTACGCGGTCAGCTTCGGCGTGGCAGATCTTGGGCCGCGCGAGGAGATCGACCGTGACGCCGTGATCGATCGCGTGCTCGCCGATGCGCGGAGGCAGTACGAGGCGAAGGAAGCCGCGTACTCGAGCGACGAGCGCATCGGCCCCGACGTGATGCGGCAGCTCGAGCGCTTCATCGTGCTGAACGCGATCGATCAGCGCTGGCGCGAGCATCTCGACAACATGGACTACCTCCGCGAGGGCATCCACCTGCGCTCGATGGCGCAGAAGGATCCTCTCGTCGAGTACCGCGTCGAGGGCCACACGATGTTCCAGGAGATGATGGACCAGGTGAAGGCCGAGGTCTGCTCGTTCCTGTTCCACGCCGAGATCGCGGTCGAGGACGATCTCGTGCCCCTCGCGGCAGGTCAGCAGGGCGGGCAACTCACCTACCAGCACGCCGACCACTCGGCGCTGGACGACGCGCGCGAGTTCATGCCCGAGGCCTCGGGCGGCTCGTCGACCACGTTCACGCAGGCGCGCTCGGGCGGCGCCGTGTCGCAGACGCCGATCGTGCAGCAGCACCGGGCGTCCGACGAGCCGGGCCGCAACGACCCGTGCCCGTGCGGCTCGGGCAAGAAGTACAAGCGCTGCCACGGCGCACAAGCACAGATCTAGACGCGCCCGGGGCCCGGCGGTCCGACTGAGACCGGGACTACGCCGCCCTCACAATCCAAACATCCGTGGCCGGCTTTCTTACACCGATGGCACGGAACCCTCACGGCCGGGCCTTACGTTGAGTTGATCCGCAGGCGACACCCGTCGCACTGCACGACAACTTCGACAAGGGGACGGCACGATGGAACACACGATCGTACGCACGGTTCGCAGGGCCTCGCTCCCGCTGCTCGGACTCGTCGCAGCCGGAGCGCTCGTGAGCGCCGCACCGGCCTCCGCAGCTCCCGCGCACAAGGCGGCCGCCGCCCGTGTCGCGGGTCAGCTGTACATCTTCAGCGGCACCCTCGCCGCGGCTCCCGCCGGGAGCCCGACCTCGCTACAGCTGCAGGTCTCGGGCGGCAACCGGCCGGCGCTCCGCGCCCTCGTCGGCAACACCGGTCAACCGCTCTCGTTCGCGGTCAATGCGAGGACGTCGTTCATCGCGTGGACGGCCAGCCTGCGGGGCAACGCCCCGACGGCGACGACGGCCGCCGCGCTGAAGGCCGGCGATCCCGTGCATCTGCGGATCCGCGCACATCGCGGAAGCCCGCTCTCGAGGCTCATGGCGAAGCCGGTGCGCATCGTGAACGACTTCGCAGCCGCACAGCGCGTCACCGGGCGCATGTTCATCTTCTCCGGTCGCGCCGTCGCGATCGACCCGACGGCGATGACGATCACGATCGACGTCCGTCGCGGCAACTGGCCCGCGCTGAACGCCATGCTCGGCCAGCCTGCGCTCGAGACGTTCCACTACGACGCGGCGACCCAGTTCCTCTCCTGGATCGGCCGCACGCCGCACACCTTCCTGCCCGCACAGATCAGGGTCGGCGACCCGATCACGCTGCGCTCGCGCGCCTCGTTCAGGACGCCGCTCGCGACCCTGCTGTCGGCGCCGCTCTGGAAGGTCAACGACCACGAGCCGTCGAGCGTCCTCACGAGCTCCGGCGGCAACCTCGCAGTCGGTAACTGACCCGATCTCGGCGCGTCCCCTCGCCCGAGCAAGGCCCGGCCGCCTCAGGGCGGCCGGGCTTCGGTCCGTATCCAGACCGAGGCGTGCGTGGGCTGCGGCGTCTCCGTGGCGCTCAGAAGCTCGGTGCGGCCGCTGACCAGGTCGACTGCGTCCTTGAGCGCATGGTGAAGGCGGCCACGGTCGCATCCGGACCGTCCCGGGACCGTTACGGCACCCGTGGACGCCACGCCGGATCGGCGTCGGACGTGGATCCGTGCGTGATGGAGCGCCGCCGGCGCCCATCGCTCGCGACGACCTCCAGGTGTTGCCGCGCGTCGGCGAAGGCCACCGCACCCCCGTCCGGGGACCAGCTCGGCGCACTCAGCCCATCGGTGTGCGGAGCGAGCGTGTGTACGCGGATCCCGTCCGCGGACGCGACCTGAAGCGCGGCACCGGGTGCCAGGTTGATGAACGCGATCTCTCGCCCGGACGGCGACCAGGCCGGCCGCCACGCGATCGTGGAGGGACGCCGCGGCGTCAGGCGGCGCAGCGCGCGACCGTCGACTTCAACGGCGTACACCGCGCCGTCGGCGCCGGCGATCGCGATCCGGCTGCCATCGGGCGACCAGGACGGCGCTGCCACACCCCCGGCGGCGCGCAGCGTCGAGAGCCTGCGCCGCCCGCTGCCGTCGGCGTGCATGACCTCGAGCGAGCCGCTCGGCATCTCGACGAACGCGATCTTGCGGCCGTCCGGCGACCACGAGGGATCCTCGGCCGTCGAGCCGTGCGTCAACCGCCGTTTGTGCGAGCCGTCGCTCGACATCACCCAGATCGCGAGGCGTCCGCCGCGGCTCGTCGTCCACGCGATGCGGGAGCCGTCAGGAGACCACGCCGGGAACGCGTCGAGGCCCGCATGCGCCGTCAGGCGCCGGGAGCGGCCGGTGCGGAGCGAGTAGACGTACAGATCGCTGTCGGCGAATCCCGCACCCGAGATGTACAGGAGCCTGCGGCCGTCCGGCGACCACACGGGCGACTCGTTGCCAGGCGCGGGGGTGACGACGCGATCGATGCCGCCACTCGTGCGAGCCAGCGCGACCCGGCCGCTCCCGTCGACCGTCCGATCGAATGCGATCAGAGCTGGCGGGGCTGCGTCGGCCGGCAGTGCGGCGAGGGCGGCGAGGCCGCAGAGTGCGAGTCCCAGACCGGTACCGCCGCGCATGGGACCATCTTCGCAGCACCCCTGGGTATGCTCCCTCCCATGACGAACAGCGCCGAGGCAGGGATCTCATGACCGGGCCGAGCACGCCCGCGGAGCTCGCCGCGGCGATCCAGGAGCTCCGGGACCAGCTTGCCTGGGTCCGTGATTACCTTTGACCCGGCGACGCTCGAGCGGCGTCTCGGCGAGCTGAACGACGCGCTCGCCGATCCCGGGGTGTGGGACGATCAGCGCCGGGCCGCCAGACTCTCGTCCGAGCACGCACGTGCGACGCGCAAGCTCGAGACGTACCAGCATCTCGCCTCCGAGATCGACGACCTCGAGGCGCTGCAGGAGCTGTTTGCGGACGATCCGAACCTGGTCGAGGAGGCTTCGGGCGCGACCGTACGCGCCCGCGCCGAGCTCGATCGGCTCCGCGAGGAGGCGCTCTTCACGGGCGAGTACGACGCGGGGGATGCGATCGTGACCCTGTCCGCGGGTGCAGGCGGGACCGACTCGCAGGAC
Source organism: uncultured Actinomycetes bacterium (assembly GCA_963717155.1). Taxonomy (GTDB): domain Bacteria; phylum Actinomycetota; class Thermoleophilia; order Gaiellales; family JALYLC01. Next base: position 2,089,063 of record OY970326.1, on the reverse strand, counting down.
TGGACCGAGATGGTGCTGCGGATGTACCAGCGCTGGGCGGAGGGTCGCGGTCTGCGCTTCGAGCTGCTCGATGCGACGCCGGGCGAGGAAGCGGGCCTGAAGTCGGCCACGTTCGCCGTGCGGGGCGAGAATGCGTACGGGATCCTGCAGGCGGAGAAGGGCGTCCATCGCCTCGTGCGCCTCTCGCCGTTCGACTCGGCCCACCGGCGCCAGACCAGCTTCGCGAAGGTCGAGCTGTCGCCGGCCGTGACGGACGACGCCGACATCGAGATCGAGGACAAGGACCTCCGGATCGATACGTACCGCGCGCAGGGAGCCGGCGGCCAGCACGTGAACAAGACCGACTCGGCCGTCCGCATCACGCACATCCCGACCGGCATCGTCGTGCAGTGCCAGAACGAGCGATCCCAGCTGCAGAACCGTGTTGCGGCGATGCGCGTGCTCAAGGGCCGTCTGCTCGAGGCAGAGCGCGAGGAGCGCGAGGCGACGCTCGCGCGCGAGCGCGGCGAGTCGGTCGAGAACTCGTTCGGCTCGCAGATCCGCAACTACGTGCTGCATCCGTACACGATGGTCACGGACGTGCGCACGGGGAAGAAGGAGGGGAACGCCCAGGCCGTGCTCGACGGAAACCTCGACGAGTTCATCTCCGAGTACCTGCTCGCGCGCGCAGCCGGCCAGCTGCGTCAGGACGGTGTCTCCGACTCCGATCCCGACCTGGACGCCGAGTAGCCCCGAGCCCCGCGACGCGTGAACCCGGGAACAGGCGCTGCTAGGCTTGTCCAGGACGCACGAGGATGTGACAGGCTCATCGGAGGATCGAGGCCTGCTGCGACGAACGGTCGCTTACCCTTGCCATTCCCGCTCTGCGGGCGCGGGCGCGCTGATGGTGTGCCGCGACGGAAGGGTCGAACGATGCTGAACCCACACCGCGAGGCCTCAACTACATGCTGAAGCGCGAGGAAGAGCACCGCGAGATCCGGGAGGCCCCAGCCGCCCCGTTCACAGCCGTGCTCGACCGGCCTTCGACCGTCGCTGAGCCCCCAGCGCAGCCGCTGACCCGCGCAGAGCGCCTCGCTGCGCTGGCGGCCGAGGACGAGCGCTCGCCGCGCGCCCCGCAACGCCCGGGCACGCCGATGATCGTCTTCGAGAAGGCGTCTCTCGTGTACCCGGGCGATGTCGTCGGGCTTCGCAGCATCTCGCTGACGATCGACAAGGGCGAGTGGGTCTTTCTCGTGGGCCCGTCCGGCTCGGGCAAGTCGACCTTCATCAAGCTGCTCCTGTGCGAGCTGCGAGCCAGCGAGGGCTCCGTCCTCGTCGGCGGTCGCTCGCTCGAGAAGCTTCGGCGCTCGAAGGTGCCGCAGCTGCGGCGCAACATCGGCTGCGTCTTCCAGGACTTCAAGCTGCTCCCGAACCGCAACGTGTTCCAGAACGTGGCGTACGCGCTCGAGGTGCAGGGCCAGGATCGGGCGAAGATCGAGCGCAAGGTGCCCGAGATCCTCCAGCTCGTCGGGCTCGGCGAGAAGCTCGACCGGCTCCCGCACGAGCTCTCCGGCGGCGAGCAGCAGCGCGTCTCGATCGCGCGGGCGTTCGTGAACCATCCCGCGCTCCTGATCTGCGACGAGCCGACGGGCAACCTCGATCCCGACACGTCCGTCGGCATCATGCAGCTGCTGTACCGGATCAACCGCTCGGGCACCACGGTCGTGATGGCGACCCACGACCGCGAGATGGTCGACAAGATGCGCCGGCGCGTGATCGCGCTCGAGCACGGGCGGCTGGTACGCGACGACCGGCGCGGCGGGTACGTGTGAGTACGCGTTTCCGGTTCTACGTCGGCGAGGCCGTGCGCTCGCTGCGCGCGAACCTCGCGACCACGCTGGCGGCGACGGTCACGGTGCTGATCGTCATGTTCTTCCTCGGGGTGTTCGTCGCCCTCGGCAGCTACCTGTACGCGAAGGTCGACCAGGTGCGGGGGGAGACGAAGGTCTCGGTGTACCTGAAGGACGACGTCTCGGCGAAGCAGGTCGGCCTGTTGGAGATGCGTCTGCGACAGAACCCCGACGTCAAGACCGTCGTCTACCTGTCGAAGGGCGCCGCGCTGGCGAAGATGAAGCAGCAGCTCGGCAAGGACAACACGGTCTTCAAGCAGCTTCCCGTGAACCCGCTTCCCGCATCGCTCGAGGTGCACCTGCACGATCCCGGGCAGGCCAAGGCGGTGGCCGCTACGGCCCGCGGACGGCCCGGTGTCGACTCCGTCAACTACGGCGGCAAGACCGCTGATCGCGTGCTGCGCGTCGGCGCGACGATCGAGGCCGTCGTCGGCGGGTTGATCCTGATACTCGCGGTCGCGGCCGTGCTCCTGATCGCGAACACGATCCGGCTGTCGATCCACTCGAGACGGCGCGAGATCGAGGTGATGAAGCTGGTAGGGGCGACGAACTGGTTCGTCCGCATGCCGTTCGTGATCGAGGGGATGCTGTGCGGGCTGGTCGGCGCAGCGGTCGCGATAGCGCTCCTGTACGCCTCCTACGTCGGACTCCTGCGGGAGTGGATCCAGGGCTCCGACCTCTCGTCGAGCCAGGTGCAGGCCATCTCCTTCTGGCTCCTCGGCGCGCTCCTCTTGCTCGCGGGAACCGGCCTCGGCGCCGCCGGCTCGGGTCTCACGCTTCGGCGGTACCTGCGAGTTTGAGATCTGGTTAGGGTGCCTTCCGGGGCAAGCATCGTCAGATGCGTGGAGATATAGTTCTCTGGTCGTGCGCCTCAAACCCGCCCTAGCGATCGGCGGCAGCATCGTCTGCTGTTTCGGCGTCGGGCTGGTGGTCGATCGGATGATGTTCGACTCCCATCCGCAACCGGTTGCGGCGCCGGTGCCGACGGTTGCGCTCGTACGTCAGGAGCTGGAGGATCGCTACGTGCGGCCCCTCGACGCGCGTGCCATGCATGCGCCGACGATTCCCGCGCTGATCGCGAGCCTCGACGATCGCTACACGGTCTACCTGAATCCCAACCAGTACCGGACCTTCCTCAACCGCATCGCCGCAACACGGATCGGCGTGGGGATGAGCGTGGCGCCGGATCGGGAGGCCGGGCTGCGGGTCATCCACCTGCTCGTCGGCTCGCCTGCAGCGCAGGAAGGGCTCGCGGCGGGCGATGCGATCCTCGCGATCGACGGCGTCTCGACGCGCGGCATCGACGTCGAGACGGCACTCGCACACCTCCAGGGAGGTGTCTCGGGCACCCACGTCGCGCTCCAGGTGCGGCACTCGGGCGGAATCAGGAACGTGCGCCTCGTACGCGTCCAGATCCCGACGCATGCGGTGAGCGCCTACTACATCGGCAAGGGGCCCCGTCGTGTGCGCGTGATCCGCATCCGGACGTTCGCCGCCGGAGTCGCGCGCCAGGTGCGGACTCTCGCGACCGGCGCTCCTGCGGTGATCCTCGATCTGCGCGGAGACCCGGGCGGCCTGCTCGATGAGGCCGTCGACACGACCTCGGTGTTCGTGCGCAAGGGACGCATCGTCTCGTGGAGCGGCGTCAACGTCGGCCATCACATTCGCAACGCGTCGAAGAGCGCACTGCCGCCCATGCCGCTCGCGGTGCTCGTCGACGGCAGGACTGCGAGCGCGGCCGAGATCGTCGCGGCAGCGATCCAGGACCACAAGCGCGGCGCGATCGTCGGCTCGCGGACGTTCGGGAAGGGCTCGCTCCAGTCGGTCGAGCCGCTCGCGAACGGCGCGGCGCTGAAGCTGACGATCGCCGAGTACCTCACGCCGAAGGGTCGTGACCTCCACGGGCGCGGCGTGGTTCCGAACATTCCCGCTAAGCCGAAGCACGTCATGGCGCTCGCTCTCCGGGCAGTACACGCCAGCCGGCTCGGCCACTGAGCACCGCCCGCTGGCCTCGGCCCGGCGCGCCCGTCGTGTGCGAGGTCGCGCGTCGCGGCCGCTTCCTGGTCGCCGATCCGTACCTCGAGCCGGGCGCCCCGATCAGTCTCGGGCGTCGCGGGTCGCTTCCGGTCGACCAGGGAGAGCTCGTCGCGGTCGAGGTGCACGCGTCGCGGGGGAGGGTCGTCGAGCGTCTCGGCAAGCCGAGCGACATCCGCGCCCTGATGCGCGGCGTGCTGATCGAGGGCGGCGTGGGCACGGCGTACCCGGAGGCCGCCCTCGCCGATGCGCGCGGCGCGGCGGTCGAGCCCGACGGGCTCGACGATGGCCGCGCCGATCTGCGCGAGCTGCCCACCGTCACGGTCGACCCGCCCGATGCCCGCGACTTCGACGACGCGATCTCGGTCGTCGTCGACGGCGAGTCGCTCATCGTCTACGTCCATATCGCCGACGTCGCGTTCCACGTGCGGCCAGGAACCGCGCTCGACCGCGAAGCAGCGCGTCGGGCGCTGTCGGTGTACGTGCCGGGGCGTGTCGAGCCGATGCTGCCGCCGCAGCTCTCGAACGACGTGTGCTCGCTCAAGGAGGGCCGCGATCGGCGCGCCGTCACGGTCGAGGTGACCTTCGACGAAGCACTTCGCCCGGGCGAGCCGCGCTTCCTGCGAAGCCTGATCCGCTCGGACGCCCGCCTGGACTACACGGAGGCGCACGAGATCCTCGAGGGCGCTCGCTCGTCGCGCAGCGCCAGCGTCGTCGAGACGCTGCGGTTGGCAGATCGCGTGTCGTCCGAGCTCCGGCGCCGGCGCTTCGCCAGAGGAGCGCTCGCGATCGAGTCGCTCGAGCTCGTCTTCGAGCTCTCCGACGGTCGTGTCACGGAGGCGCGTCGCGATGCCGAGCCTCGTGCGCACTCGCTGATCGAGGAGCTGATGATCCTCGCCAACGAGCAGGTTGCCGAGCTGCTCGCGCGCCGCAAGCTGCCGGCGCTCTTCCGCATCCATCGGGCGCCAGAGCCACCGGCGATCGAGTCGCTCGTCAAGCGCTTCGCCGATCTGGGCGTGCCGACCGCCCCCGTGCCCGAGCGCATGTCCGTCGACGACGCCGCTGCCTGGGTCAGCGAGCAGGCCCGGATTCTCGGAGCCTTCCTCCGCGGCCGCGGTCGGACGGGCGAGGCGCTCTGGTCGCAGCTCCTGCGCTCGCTCGACCAGGCGCGCTACTTCCCGGAGAACCTCGGCCATACGGGTCTTGCGTCGAAGGCCTACTGCCACTTCACGTCGCCGATCCGGCGCTACCCGGACCTCGTCTGTCATCGCAGCCTGCTGGCGGCGATCGGCCAGCAGGAGGCATTGCCGGAGGCGGGCAGCGAGCTTGCCGAGCTTGCCGAGCACACGTCGACGGCCGAGCGGCTGGCCGCCGACGTCGAGCGGAGGGCCGACGGGATCTGCGCCGCGAGCTTGCTGGCCGACGAGCTGCGCGACGATCCTCAGCGCGAGCACGACGGCGAGATCACGGGACTCATCGGCCCCGGGCTGTTCGTGCGGTTCTCGGACGTGTTCGAGGGGTTTCTCCCGAGCCGCAGGCTCGACTACGGTGACCGCTTCGAGCCGAACGAGCTCGGCACCGCGCTCGTGGGGCGCGCGAACGGCCGACGGTTCCGCCTCGGCGATCCGCTTCGTATCGTCGTCACGGAGATCGACGCGCCACGCGGGCGGATCACGCTCGACCTCGCGGGTCGCGAGCCGCGCCACGACGAGCGACCGCGACCGGGGCCGCGTGGAGCGGCGGGATCGCAGCGCGGCGGGAGGCCGCCGACGCGGCGGCCGCGCGGACGACGGTAGTACCCTGAGCCGATGGCTGCGGGCGAGCATACGGTTGTCACCAACCGCCGGGCGAGACACGAGTTCGAGGTGCTCGAGCGGCTCGAGGCCGGGCTCGCCCTGATGGGCACCGAGGTCAAGTCGCTGCGCGCCGGCAAGGTGGTGATTCGCGACGCCTACGCGACGGAGAAGGACGGCGAGCTGTGGCTCGTCAACGCCACGATCGAGCCGTACGCGCAGGGCAATCGCGAGAACCACGAGCCGACGCGCGATCGCAAGCTCCTGGTGCGGAAGGCCGAGCTCGATCGGCTCGCCTCGCGCGTCGCAGAGAGGGGACTCACGCTTGTCCCTCTGCGAATCTACTTCAAGGACGGGCGCGCGAAGGTCGAGATCGCGCTGGCGCGCGGCCGCGAGGGTCGAGACAAGCGCGACGCGATCGCCACGAGGGACGTCCGCCGCGAGATCGATCGCGAGATGAAGGCCCGCAGGTAGCGCTCGACGCGCCTGATATCCTGGGTTCGTACTCGTACGGGGGCGACCAGGCTTCGACACGGTCGACCTCGACGAGGAAGGAAGCAAGCCGAGGATTCCGGTTGGCCTCGTAAATCACCCGGAACAATCAATACCTGCGACATCTGATACTGATCTCGCACTCGCTGCCTAGTTTTTCGTAACTAGCCCAGCGATGGCCCCTTCGGAGCCTCCGACGAAGGGATTGCCTCATCAGGGGGCTTTGCTCCGTGGCGGAACGCGCTCGCCGACCACGGGGGACTCCAAAGGAGTGCTGGCCCGGCCCCACTAGCCTGTGCAGTGGTGCCGGGTGAGACTGAGCACAGGCTGAGCTTGGAGAAACCTTCCCGTCGCGGCCGTGGACGTGGGTTCGATTCCCACCGCCTCCACCTCTCTGGTCGAGCCGATCCGCACTCGTGCGGATCGGCACATAGCGGGATTGACCCATCCCGATCGAAGTCACTCCGTCTGCAGACTGCCTTCGGCCGTGGCGCGCGTGGACATCTCGCCATGATCGCACCGCTCGCGTCGCTTCCGAGCCCGTCGTCTCGGTTCGTGGTTCGGGCCGGCCCTGGCGTGCGCGAGCTACGTCGACGGGCAGGATCTCGCCTGCACCGAGCCGCTGCGCGGCGTTGTCGACGTCGATCGTCTCGACCTGTTGGAACGGCTTCGGGAGCATCAGGCGCCTCGGTGCGCCCAGTCGGCGTTGGCGGCGCAGTTGTTCGCGCCGATCTCGAGGCGTCCGGCCGAGTCGCTGTCGAGCTGCTCCCCGAGGTTGATGGCGATGATGGAGAGGTGGTTCGCCGGTCGTGGCGGCATGGCTCCTAGCACCTGCTCGACGAACGCGTCCTCGCCGAGCGCCAGCTCGTGAACCCGAGCCCGGACGGCACCAAGGGTCGGGGCGAGCGGTCCGTCGAGGCGACCCCCGGCGTAGTGGCAGGGAAGCAGCGGCATCCTGTCGGGAAGCGGGGCGACGCGGTCGTGCAGCGAGTGGTGGAGCAGGCGGGCGGCGTCTGCTGCGCCGTCGTCGCCGCTCTCGAGGTCGGGTCGTGCGACGGAGTCGGCGAAGAGCGAGTCGCCGCCGATCAGGGCGTCCTGCGCGACCTGAATGCCGATCATGTCGCTCGTGTGTCCGGAAAGCGCCAGGACCTGCACGGTCTCGTCACCGATCGTGAGGGGGTCTCCATCGTCGACAGGCTCGACCTGCGAGGTGTAGCGGACGCCGCGAGCAAGCGCCGCGCGGGAGAGGTGGAGCGTGGCTCGTGCGCGCCGGGCGAGCTCGCGCGCGCCGGAGAGATGGTCCGCGTGGACATGGGTGTCGAGTACGCGGGTGATGCGCGCGCCTCGTCGGGCGGCCTCGTCCAGGTACTGCTGGATGTCCGGCGCCGGGTCGACGACGAGCGCTTCGCCTCCGGCGACCAGGAGGTAGGAGAGGCAGCCACGCGCCTCCCGTCGGAACTGCACGACCGTGATCGGGCCGCCGAGCGGGATCTCATCACTCTGCAGGACTCGCGACCAGCCGATCATGCCGCCGCGCACGCTGCGGATCTCGTTCGGGCGGTGCTCGATTGCCGCAGCCGCGCGCCGAGACGCGTTGCCCGCATTGCAGATGATCCGCAGGGGCGCGTCGGCGGGGACGCCGTCGAGCGCCTCTTCCGGGTTCGCGACGAGCTCGGCCTCGGGCACGTTGACGATCCTCGAGCGTCCGGGGTCGACGTGCCAGGTTGCGAAGTCGGCGCGCGTGCGGGTGTCGATGACGATCACGTCGTCCCGGTGTCGGAGCTCGTCCTCGAAGGCGGCGGGCTCGAGCTCGGCCACGTGAGGCAGGGTGTTCATGGCTGCCGTGACCTCGCGCTGCCCGTCGTATGCGGCGGCGATCTGAGCCGGCGCGGGCGCGATACTGCGACATGGGCCGCACCACGGCGCCGAGAAGTCGTTCAGCACTGGAAGGTCGGAGTCGAGCACGTCCCTCTCGAATCGATCGTTGGTGATCGTGACTGTCTTCATGGTGGCTCCTGTCCGTCCTGTCGGTACGCTATACAACTACGTGCTTGTGTGATTAATTCCGGAGAGAGGATCAACGTGTCGGTTCCACACCCGTTGCCCGATCCGCTTGTCGAGCTAGTCGCGCAGCGCTTTCGGCTGATCGGTGAGCCGATGCGGATCCGGCTGCTCGATCGGCTGCGGGACGGTGAGGCGAGCGTTGGCGAACTCGCCGACGCGCTCGGGTCGTCCCAGCAGAACGTGTCGAAACACCTCGGTGTGCTGCACCAGGCCGGGATCGTCGGCCGTCGCAAGGAGGGCACTCGCGTGGTGTACGAAATCGCGGACCCCTCGGTGTTCACGCTCTGCGAGATCGTCTGCGGCGGGCTGCAACAGCAGGTCTCCGAGCTCGCACAGATCCTCGAGAGCCCGAGCGCCCCCGCGCCGCGCGCAAGCTGACCTGCGAGCCACGCTCGCTCGGCGTTGCATCGGGCGGACAGGCGCTGCGGGCTCCGCCGTCGGGTCAGTCGATGGGAGTCGCGGCAGCGACCGCCCCGGCGGCGACGTGCTCATCGAACTCGATGCCGCTCTCGATCGCACGGCGCACCGGGCAGGACTCCGCCACCTTGATCAGTCGCTCCAGGCGGTCAGGTGTGATCGAGGGGTCGAGGCGAAGCGCGACCGTGAACCGTCTCGGCGTCGAGCGGTGGTCGTAGTCGACATCGACCCGGACGCGTCCGATCTCCCAGTTCCGCGCGCGGGCGTACATGACGATCGTCGTCGAGACGCACGATGCGAGCGCGGCCGGAACGAGCTCGTGCGGGGCGGGACCGGAGTCAGAGCCGCCGAGACGCGCGGGCTCATCGGTCGTGAGGACGTGCCGTCCGCCGTCGATCGCGACCCTCTGTCGCAGTGAGCCTGGCTCCGAGCATGCGCTCGCCCGCAGGTGACGACCTTCGTCGGCGCTCGCGCTCATAGCCCCATCTTCGCGCGTCTCGCGTCGCAGCACAGCGGTGTCTGCGCGCGTCCGGACTGCGGGAAGACCGTAGCGTGCATCTCGCATGGGAATATGTCGGTAAACAACGACGTACTTGTAGAGTGTAGTATCTGAGGTGGAGGTCTGAGATGCCGATTCGCCCAGCCAGCGACCGATCCGAGGCGCCCGAGATGGTGCAGTTGTTCCAGGCCGAGTGGTGCCCTGCGTCGCGACGTGTTCGCGAGCTGCTCACCGAGCTCGACGTCTCTTACGTGATCCGGCAGGTGCCCGTGGACAGGGCGGACCGCGACCTACTCTTCGCCGTCGCCGGTTCTCGGGTCATCCCGACGCTCGTGCTCGAGGACGGCACTGCACTGATCGACGAAGACGAGATCCGCACCTGGCTCGGACATCACATCCGCACCCCGCTGGGTGCGAGCCGCCACCGGGCAAAGGCCGAGAGCATGCGCCGCCTCGAGGTCGAGCGCGCGCGCTCCGAGCGAGCCCGCCTGTGCCCCCTTGAAAGCACACAGTTGGAGGTCTCCCGATGACGACCCAGAAGATGACGCACCTCGCGGTGTCGCGACCTCGAGTCTGGGGGGCGTGGCCGCTCGAGCGGATCCTCTTTGCGATGGCGGGCACGGTCACGCTCGTGTCGGTCGCACTCACCGCGACGCTCAGCCCGTGGTGGCTCGTCCTCGCGGCGTTCGTCGGGATCAACCAGCTGGCGTTCGTCGCACTCGGTGACTGTGTCGCGTCCGTGCTCCTGCGCAGGCTGTTCGGTGTCGAGCGGGGGTGTGTGCGATGAGCGCCTCGCCGTTGCAGCTCGGGCCCATCGGCCGGCTCGGCAGGTACGCCGCGACGCACGTTCGTGTCGTGGCGCTGGCGTGGGTCGTCGTCGCCGTCGGTCTCGGGTTCGTCGCGCCGCGTGTCGAGACGGCGCTTTCGGGCGCCGGTTGGGAGGCGAGCGGCTCGCAGTCCGTCTCGGCCCGCAGCCTGATCCAGCAGCACTTCGCGGGCAACTCCTCCAGCGCACTGATGGTCGTCCTCTTCTCCCCGTCGCTGCGGGCGACTGACCCCGCGTTCAGCTCGGTTACGCGGGCGGTCATCGCGAAGCTGAAGGCTGACCCGGCCGTCGCGAGCGTCGGCACTCCCTCAGCGGGCGTTTCGATCAGTCGAGACGGGCACACCGCGATCGTGACGGGCGGCTCTGCGCGCGATCCGAAGCAGATGGTGCTCGCCGCCGACCGCCTGAAGCGGCCGCTGAAGCACCTCGGCACCTCCCAGGTCGGAGTCAGCCTGACCGGCGCTTCGGGGATGTGGTCCGACTTCAATGCCGCGAACCGATCGGCGATGATGAAGTCGGAGCTGTTCTCGTGGCCGGTGACGCTCGCGATCCTCGCGCTCGCGTTCGGCTCGCTCGTCGCGGCGAGCCTTCCGTTGATGCTGACGATCGTCGGGCTCGTCGCGTCGGCTGGCGTGCTCTACCTGGGCACGCTATTCGCGGACATCTCGATCTGGTCGATGAACTTCGCGCTCATGTTCGCGCTTGCGCTCGGCATCGACTACGCGCTCTTCATCGTCGTTCGCTACCGCGCGGCACACTTCGGCCAGGGCATGCATCCAGCCGACGCAGCAGGCGTCGCGATGGACACTGCCGGCAAGGCCGTGCTGTTCAGCGGCGTGACCGTGCTGATCTCGCTCTCGGCGGTGATGCTCGTGCCGAGTCCCGCGTTCCGCTCGATGGCGCTCGGGATCATGGTCGCAGTCGTCTTCATCCTCGCGGCGACGCTCACGCTGCTGCCGGCCGTGCTCGGCGCGCTCGGCCCGAAGGTCGACAATCTCGCACTCAAATGGGTGCACTCCGGGGAGCACCGCTCACCACGCTTCGCCTCCTGGGCCGAACGGATCTGGGCAAAGCCGCTTCTCTACGGTGTGCCCGCTCTACTCGTGCTGCTCATCCTCGCAGCCCCCGTCCTCGGCCTCAAGACAGGCATGCCATCGATCAAGGTCGTCCCGAGCGGCGACAGCTCGCGGATCGGCTACACCCAGGTGCAGGCCGCGTTCGGCCCGGGCGCACCCGGCGCCCTGCAGCTCGTCGCGCCGATCGCAGACGCCGCCGCGCTCGAGTCGGTCGCCCGCGCAGACGCGGGCATCGCACGAGCGATGCCCGCGCAGACCTCGACCGACGGGCGCTACACCCTCGTCCAGGCGATCCCCGAGCAGAACCCCTCCGACCCCGCGGTCGGCAACACGATCGAGCGCCTCCGCAGCAAGCTCCCGACGGGCACGCTCGTCGGCGGCGCAGCCGCAGAAAACCACGACCTCGAGACGTCACTCGCACGCGCGACGCCGCTCGTGATCGGCATCGTGCTCACTCTTGGCTTCCTACTTCTGCTCGTCGCACTGCAGGCGCCGATCATCGCGCTCGTCGGCGTCCTCACCAACCTGCTCGCCACTGGCGCAGCGTTCGGCGTCGCACGACTCATCTTCCAGGGAGGCCACCTCTCCGGCATCCTCGGCTTCGAGTCCCAGGGCTTCCTCGACGCCTGGGGACCGGTCTTCTTCTTCGCGATGATCTTCGCGATCTCGATGGACTACACGGTCTTCCTCCTTGCGTCTGCCAAGGAGCACCTGGAGAAGTCAGGCGGCGACGCGCGCGAGGCGATGATCGGGGGCGTCGCCCACTCCGGACGCGTGATCCTCGCTGCGGCCGCCGTGATGGTCGCGGTGTTCTTCACCTTCGCACTCTCCGGCCCACTCCCACCCAAGGAGATGGGCATCATCCTCGGCGTCGCCGTCGCCCTCGATGCGCTCCTCGTGCGCCTCCTGCTCGTACCCGTCGCCCTCCGACTGCTCGGCCGCTGGGCATGGTGGTGCCCCCGACCGCTCGGCAAGATGCTGCCCGCAGTCTCCTTCGGACACGGACACTCATGATCCGGCGTCGCCGGCGGTCGGGTCGCTCGCCGGGATCGCATCGGCAACGTTGTTGCGGCTAGTCCGCAATCCGGTACGGCGAGCTCCCCGAAGCCGCTCGCAGCCGAAGCCGAGACGATTCGATCATGCGAAGGCGCTTTGTCATCCTCGGCGGCGGGACGGGCGGCACGATCATGGCGAACCGTCTTCGGCGCGTGTGGGCTGCCGACGAGGCGGAGATCACCGTGGTCGATCGCGACGACGCGCACATCTACCAGCCCGGACTGCTGTTCGTGCCGTTCGGCCTCGCCGCAGGCGGACCACCTGATGCGCCCACGCCGCCGCCAGCTGCACCGAGACATCGTCTTCATCGAGGCGGAGATCGATGGCGTCGCCACGGCCGCCAACGAGGTGCGCCTGGGCGATGGGCGTGCGCTTCACTACGACGTCCTGATCGTTGCGACCGGCGCGCGGCTCGTGCCGGAGGAGACCGAGGGCATGACCGGGCCGGGCTGGCTCGAGACGGTGTTCCCGTTCTACACGGCCGAGGGCGCGACCGCGCTCGCCGACGCGCTCGAGCGGTTCGAGGGGGGCACTCTCGTCGTGAATCCGGTCGACATGCCGATCAAGTGCCCAGTCGCCCCGCTCGAGTTCACGTTCCTGGCGGACTGGTACCTGCGCGAGCACGGGATTCGCGACCGCACGTGACCTCGTGTACGTGACGTCCCTCGACGGCGCGTTCACCAAGCCCACCGCATCGAGGATGCTGTCCGGGCTGCTCGCATCGAAGGGCGTCCAGGTGGTCACGGAGTTCAACGCCGGCGAGGTCGACGCGGGCGCCGGCATGCTCAGGAGCTACGACGAGCGCGAGCAGCCGTTCGACCTGCTTGTGACGATCCCGCTGCACGCCGGCGCCGAGTGCATCGACCGCTCTTCCGGCCTCGGCGACGCAACCGGCTTCGTTCCGACCGACCTGCACACGCTGCAGTCGAAGGCGGCCCCCAACGTGTTCGCGATCGGCGACGCGACGAATCTCCCGACCTCGAAGGCGGGCTCCGTCACGCACTTCGAGGCCGACACGCTCACCGAGAACATCCGACGATTCGTGCACGGAGTGCCGCTCGAGGGCTCGTTCGACGGGCATTCGAACTGCTTCGTCGAGACGGGATTCCGGAAGGCGCTCCTGATCGACTTCAACTTCGACGTCGAGCCCCTTCCCGGCCGCTATCCGTTCGAGCGCCTCGGACCATTGCCACTGCTACGCGAGTCTCGCGCCAACCACCTCGCCAAGCTGCTCTTCCAGACCGTCTACTGGCACGCGCTGCTGCCTGGTCGCGACATCCCCGGAATCAGCGCACAGCTTGGCGCCCACCCCATGAGGGAGCACGCATGAGCACCGCCACGCTTGTCGGCAAGGCCATTGAGCTCGACTCCGAGGGGTTCCTCACCGACCCGTCGCAGTGGGACGAGCAGATCGCCGAGGCGATCGCCGCCGAGTACGGCATCGCGCAGATGACCGACCGTCACTGGCTCGTCGTGCGCTTCATGCGTGACAGCTACCTCCGAGATGGGCAGGCGCCGACGATCCGAACGCTCGGCAAGGCCTCCGGCGTCCCCATCAAGGAGCTGTACCAGCTCTTTCCCAAGGGGCCTGCCAAGCTCGCTGCCCGCATCGGCGGCATCCCGAAGCCTCACGGCTGCATCTAGGAGCGCGACATGAGCGACCCCATCGAGAAGGTTTCGATCATCATCTCCAAAGGCTCACTCGAGGGCGTCTACCCCGGCCTGATCATGGCGAACGGTGCTCGCATGGAAGGTATCGACGCGAATCTCTTCTTCACGTTCTTCGGCATGGACGCGATCTCGCGGAGACGCCACGAGCACATCAAGGCCGCAGCTGTTGGCAACCCCGGCCTGCACATGGCGACCTGGCTCGGCGGCCTACCCGGGATGAGCGCGATCGTGACGCACCAGCTCACGAAGGCGATGGACGAGCTCGACATCCCGCCGATCCCCGAGTTCATCGAGATGATCTCCGACTCCGGCGCAGGCCTGTACGCCTGCAAGGCATCCGTCGACATGTTCAAGCTCGGCAAGGCCGACTTCATCGACCAGGTCGACGACATCATCACCGTCGGCGAGTTCTACGAGAAAGCAGCCGGCGGCCAGATCATCTTCACCTAGCCACGACGGATTCACGTGGAGAACATCGCGCTCTTCGTCCACCTGCTTGGCGCCTTCTCGCTCGTCGCGGGAGCGGTGGTCGCCAGCGTCGCCTTCGAGGCCGCGCGGCGGCGCGCCTCGCCCGCCGAGATCGCGCTCCTGCTCGGCCTCACGAGAATCGGCGTCCTGCTCGTCGCACTCGGGACGCTGTTCGTGCTCATCTTCGGCCTCTGGCTCGTACACCTCGGCCGCTGGGGCTATACCGCAGGCTGGGTCGACGGCGCGCTCGGCCTGCTCGTCCTGGTTGCCGTGCTCGGCACGATCGGTGGCCAGCGGCCCAAACGGGCACGCAGGCTCGCCACTCGTCTTGCAGCCGAGCACGCGCCCACGACGGCCGAGCTCCGCGCCCTCCTGCACGATCGCGCGACCCTCGCGATCAATTACGCCTCGGCGGTCCTGCTCGTGGCGATCCTCTTCCTGATGGTCTTCAAACCCGGAGCGAGCCATCCCTAGCCAGCCGGGCACCGGCGCGAAGCCCTCGGGCGACGATGCCCCGATCGGGCAGGCCGAGCTGATTCTGGCCCTGCACGGGTCGGAGCGTGTCCTCGACGTGGGGTGCGGAAGCGGCCGGCTCACCGTCGCCCTCGCGCGGTCCGCGGAAGCCGTCACCGGCATCGACACCAGTCACACGCAGCTGGCTCGGGCAGGAGAGCGCGCCACAGAAGCAGGCGTCGAGTTGCATCTCGTCGAGTCGGACTTCAACGCGCGCCTCCCGTTCCCCGAGGCAACGTTCGATGGCGTCGTCAGTCGTCTGGCGCTGATGGCAGCGACCGATCCGCTCGCGACCCTCCTCGAGCTCGTGCGAGTGCTGGAGCCCGACGGTCGACTCGCCACCGCTCTATGGGGGTCGCCGGCCGCCAACCCGTGGTTCGCGATTCCCCGCGAAGCCATCGCCACGGTGCTCGGTGGCGGTCGCGCGTCGTTCGCGCACGCGTTCGGACGGCTGGGCGATCCCGAAGAGGCGGCCGACGTCCACCGGAGAGCCGGGCTTCGGGACGTCGAGGGGACGCTGGTCGTTTCACCTCTGGTGGTCGGCAGCGCCACCGAGCACTGGAGCAACCTCGTCCGCGACAACGGACACTTCCGCCGCATCGCCGCGACGATCGACGATGACCAGCGCAGGGAGCTCATACACGAGCTCGAGGCTCGACTCGCACCCCTCCGAGACGGAGACGTGGTCAGGCTGGAACGGACGCTCGTGCTCGTCACTGGGCGCAGATGAGGCTCGGCGCCCCCGGTTCTTGCAACTAGCCGCCCATGTTGACCGGGTGGATCTTGATCGGCTCGACGTGACGACGAATCGACGGTCGCCAGGCTGGTCGTGCAGCTTGAGGTCGGCGCCGTACTTCGCTCCGACCTGGCCGCGAAGGCGTAGTCGTCGTCGGAGTCGAGCCGGGCGCGACCGCGCACCTCGAGGTAGCGGTAGGGGTTTGCGAGATCGAGCAGCATCACGCTGCATTGCGGCCGTTCCGCGAGGTTCTTCGTCTTCTGGCGGGAGTCGTTCAGCGAGATCTTCAGATCGCCGTCGTCGAACAGGAACCAGACCTCGGTGAGCTGGGGAAGTCCGTCCCGGTCGATCGTCGCGAGGGATGCGACCTGACCGTCGAGCAGGTCGCGATGGGACTCGGGGAAGGTGGTCATCGGCGCATTTTTCCCGAGCTCGCTCGGCGTGTACGGTCTGGCCCGTCGAAGTCGGTCTAGGCCCTGCGTCAGGAGCATCTCGCCACGCGCCGCACACCACGCCCTCGGTCGTACGCGTCGACTGCACCACGTTGAGCGAACCATTCATCCGCTCGCTCGTGCTCAAGCGCGAGCTGATCGACGACGCGACCGCGTACCCGTTCTCGATACCGGCGATCGCACGGCTCTCCGAGCTCGAGCTCGGCCCGCAGGTCACCCTCCTGTGCGGGGCGAACGCGTCGGGTAAGTCGACGCTGATCGAGGCGATCGCGGTCGCGTGCGGCCTCAACCCGGAAGGCGGCGGCCGCAACTTCGCATTCGAGACCCGAGGGTCGCACTCGCAGCTCGGCGACGTGCTGCGGCTCGTGCGCGGAGCGCGGCGGCCGAGGGTCGACTTCTTCCTGCGTGCCGAGTCGTACTTCAACGTCGCAAGCGAGATCGAGGCGCTCGATCGCGAGCCGGGCGCCGGCCCTCCGATCATCTCCTACTACGGCGGCGTCTCGCTGCACGAGCAATCGCACGGCCAGTCGTTCATCGCGCTGCTCGTGCACCGGTTCGGCCCGGACGGGCTGTACATCCTCGACGAGCCCGAGGCGGCGCTCTCGCCGCAGGGCCAGCTCGCGCTGCTCGCACGGATGCACGAGCTCGTCGCCCAGGGCTGCCAGTTCGTGATCGCCACGCACTCGCCGATCCTGCTCTCGTTCCCCGAGGCCTGCATCTACGAGCTGTCAGACGATGGCATCGCACGCGTCGGGTACGACGAGACCGAGACGGTCACGCTGTACCGATCCTTTCTCGCTGCGCCCGACTCCTACCACCGGCACCTACGCCGAGCCGATCCCTGACGGTCGTGCCCGGTCAGCCGGGGCTGTCGCGTCGTCGAGCCAGTTTGGTGCACTTGCGACGAGCAGGTCGGCTCGCTCGCGGTCGATCGGCCGCGAGAAGTAGTAGCCCTGCCCGCTCGCGCACTCGAGCGTCTGCAGGTACTCCAGCTGCGCGCGGTTCTCGATGCCCTCGGCGATCACGTCGATCTCGAGCGCCTGTCCCATCTCGATGCCCGCGGCCAGGATCCGCGCGTCGCATCGATTCTCGGCTGCGCCCGCGACGAGCGAGCGGTCGAACTTGAGGATGTCGAGCGGCAGGCTGCGGACGGACCCGAGCGACGCGTAGCCGATGCCGAAGTCGTCGAGGACGAGCTTGGAGCCGACGCGTCGCAGGTCGTGCAGGAGCTCGGGGTCGCGCGCCGCCTCCGTGATGCCCGTGTTCTCGGTGATCTCGAGCCACAAGAGCGACGGAGCGAGCCCGCTCGTCGTGAGGGCGTCGGCGATCGAGTCGATGAGGCGGGGATCCCGGAGCTGCGAGCCGCACAGGTTCACGCTCACGCAGATCGGTCGTCCGCCGGGGCTGATCCCGTTCCAGTGTGCTGCGTCGTGGCACGCGTCGTGGACGATCATGCGCGTGATGTCGGAGAGCACGCCGCGTGATTCGGCCTCACCGATGAACGCGCCGGTCCCCACGACGCCGTGCACCGGGTGGTGCCAGCGCAGGAGCGCCTCGAACGCCTCGATGTGGCCGTGGCGAAGGGAGACGATCGGCTGGTAGCGCGCGAAGAGCTCGCCTCGTTCGGCCGCGAGCTCGATCTCCGATCTGACGCGCTTCGTGCGCGTCGCAGCTTGCATCCGGCGCTGGTGCGGGACCCGGATCAGCAGCGTGCCGGAATCGTCACCGCCCGGTTCGATCTGGACGATCGACGCGATGACGTTCGACTGCGTGCCATCCGCGCACACGACCGCGACGGATGCCATCCAGTCCGCGGGTGCCGCGACCTCGCGCAGGTCAGGCCCGGTCGCACTCGGGATGCCGCCGAGCAGCGGGAGCATGTGCCCGAGCAGCGCCTCTCGCCGAAAGCCAGTGAGCCGGCAGAACGCGTCGTTCACCTCGAGCACGACGCCCTGCGCCGACGTGACAGCGGCCGCTTCCGCGAGCAGTGCAACCACCGCTCTGACGAGCGGACCGGTCCGGCGAGCTCCGTCGACCGACGACGAGCCGTGCATGGTGCACCTCCCGATGCTCGAGCAGTCGCTATGCGGCGCGTGCTGCCTGGGCCTGCCCGACGACGAGGATGCCTCGCTCGCTCGCGAGGTACACCGCCTGGGGGGCGTTGCGCGCGCCGAGCTTCAACAGGATCGAGCGACGCTGGGTCTTGACGGTCTCGGGGCTCTTGCCGAGCTGGCGACCGGTCTCGCCTGTCGAGAGTCCGTTCGCGGCGGCGCAGAGCACCGCGAGCTCGCTCGGTGTGAGCCCGGTGTCACCGACAGCGGCGGGCACGACCCGAGCCTCGGTCGTCGAGTCGGCCTCGATCGCGACGACCGGATCCCATGAGAGCAGGTGGGGTTCAACTCCGTCGCCCGGCACGCACTGCGGGTAGACGCCGCGTCCGAGCGGGCCGAGCGTTCGGTAGCGCCGCACCTGGGCGTCGGGATGGACCGGGCAGTGAAGATCAGCCATGGGTCACGGCTCCTGTGAGGACGGCCGTGCTCGGCCGTGTAGTGGTCTTGAAGGACTCCAGAGAGCCCACGAGCTCGGTCGCCGTTGCGACGCTGACGGCGTCCGGCTCCTCCCCGCCTGCGTAGGCGGTGATGAGAAACGCTCCACCGTGACGTCGGATCGGGATTGCCACGTGGAACGTCAGATCGGGCGGAAGCAGCCCGTGGTGGGCCGGCGTCCGTCCGACCACCGGCTGATCGCCGGCGCACGCCGCGCGCATGAGCCCGCGTGGCGTCGGTGCTGCGTCCTCGAGCGAGCCGTGATCGTAGAAGTGCGCGATTGCGTTCGGCCAGAGCGCGGAGAGCGCCTTCTCGACGCCGGCGATCCCGCCGTGGGGCGCACCGTGGCGTCGCTGACACAGAAGCACGTCTCGCCGGATGGCGCGGTCATGCACCTGTGCAGCAAGCGCACGGTCGATCAGCACGCCGCCATCGTCGAGCAGAGACTGCATCGCCGGGCGGACGCGCGCCGGCAACCGCTCACCTGGCGCGGCGATCAGGACGAGCAGCACGTGGACGCCGACGGACGAGAACGGCGCTACGAGGTAATCGACCGTCTGCGTGGCGCGATCACTGGCGCTCACGCGATTCGCGAGCGATGGGCGCCACGTCGCCGCGACATCGATCGGCCCCCGTTGTGCAAGCAGCTGCCACTCCGACTGGACTCCGGCGACCACGCCGACGGTGCAGTCGGGCACGAGTGTGCGGATCCCGTCCGCGAGGCCGATCGCGACTGCAACCAGCGCGAGCGCCTCGGGAACGGTCGCGTGGCTTGCGGGCGGTGGGTGGTTCTGGCCGATCATTCGAGCGCTCCTTCGGTGGGTGGATTCGTGTCGGGCTTCACCTGGTAGACCCACCGTTCGCGCGATCCTGATGGTCGAGGTGATCAAATCCCCCGGACGGGGTAGAAGCAGTCGAAGCCGGTATCGAGCGCAACAATCTTCGCTACCGTGAGATACGTGTAGAGGAGTCGCGCCTATCCGAGGAGGGGAGCGTGGCGAGCAGAGTGGAGGCCTGGAGTGCCACCGGCCCGATCGGCGCATCGACGATCGAGTCCCTCTACGAGCTGCATGCGCCGCGCCTCCGTCGCCAGTGCTTGCGATTGACGGCCGACGCGGCCGCCGCTGACGACCTCGTGCAGGAGGTCTTCGTCCGCTTCATGGCGCGCTTTCCCGATCCGCCGGCCGGGATGAATGTCCCGGCGTACCTCCACCGGACTGCGCGGAACGTGCTCTGGAACCAGCGGCGGGACGCGCACGAGGTCCTCGTCGACGATCTCGAGACGACGGTCGGGGCCGACGATCAGCTCGAACGCGATCCGGAGCGGGCGGCGCTCCTCGTCGAGCAGCGTCGCCTCGTGCGCCGTTGCGCCACGCTGCTGACACGGCGTCAACGACGCGCACTGACGCTGAGAGATGTCGACGGCCACTCGTACGCCGAGATCGGATCCGAGCTCGGGATCGGCGCCGACGCGGTCGCGCAGGTCATCTCCCGGGCACGCATGCGCTTGCGCAGCGTGGTGCGACGCGAGCAGGTCGCCCTCGACGAGCTCTCGCCCGACTGTCGCGCGATGCTCGGTCCCCTGTCGGACTACGTCGACGGTCGCGCCTCCTCGAGCACACTCGCGTTGGAGGCGCATCTCGCCGGCTGCGAACGCTGCCGCCGCACGCTCGCCTCC
Organism: uncultured Actinomycetes bacterium; assembly: GCA_963717155.1. GTDB lineage: Bacteria > Actinomycetota > Thermoleophilia > Gaiellales > JALYLC01. Next base: position 2,068,853 of record OY970326.1, on the reverse strand, counting down.
TATCAGGAAGCCGGCCTGCGACTTCGAGGCGGCGCGCCGCTGGTGCCGCTCGCCGGTCTGCTCGCCCGCCTCGGCGAGGTGATCCGCGGAGGAGGAGATGCTCCCCTCGGCATCGCGACCGTCGCGTCGCTCGCGACCGCCGCCGCACTTGCCGTCGGTGGTGGCGGCATGCTCGTTGCGCAGCGACTGACGGAATCACCTCCCGCACAGCGCGCGCTTCCGAGCACGACGCCGCGCCATGCGGCGGCCACGATCCCGGTCGGCCACTCGAGCGCGACCGGGCGCCGGTCGCTCGCTGCGAGCGCTCCGTCCGGAGTGCTCGGTCATCGGCGATCCGGCGCGGATCCGCCCGGCAGCCGCTCACCGCTCGGGCCATGCCGCGCATCCGGCGCCCGCACCTCGCGCGAAACCGAGCACGACCCCGGCGGTGACCCCGGCAGTGGCCGCGACGCCCGCAGGCACACCGGCGACCAGCCCGGCCGGGTCCTCGCCGCCCGGTCGCGCCCCGGCTGCGATCGGGACGTCGCCGGGGACGCCCACGACGACCGCCGGTCCGAGTGCGGTGGCTCCGCCGAGCGCGACGACGCACATCGACAGTCTCACCACGCCCCGGGTCAGCGTCCCGAGCGCCACCGTGCCGAGCGTGATCACGCCGGCAGTCACCGTCCCACAGGTCACGGTCCCGCCGATCACGACCCCCGCGGTCACGACACCGATCGGGACCGTGCCCGGACTGGCGACGCCCCCGATCTCGACGCCGTCGGTGACGGTCCCGGCCGTGACGACGCCCCCGATCTCGACGCCGGTGATCAGTGTCCCGCCGATCACCACGCCGAAGCTCCCATAGGCTGAGCGGCGATCGCCGCCTGAGGGTTCCTAGTCGATCTCGACGTCGAAGTCCCACGACGCGATCGGCGCCCTGCCCTGTGGCGCCCAGCGCAGGCGCCCACCACCGGTCGGGAGCACGTCGCGCACCTCGAGCATGACCGTCTGACCCGGGCGCACGACGGCCGGCGGGGTAGCACCGTCCAGAGCCGTGACGCGCGGGTGGTGGACGTGTCCGAGCTCGTCGAGGATGGTGATCGCGCTCGCCTTGACGGGCACCGTGCCGGTGGCGGCCGTCAGCGTGACGGTGAAGCTGCACGGGCTCGTCGGGGGAACCGGGAACTTGCCCGTCTCGGGGACCTCAGGGCCGACCGTCGTCGCGAGCACCGTGCCGTGGCTCAGGTGCACCGAGACGCTGTCACCCTGGATCGCGAGCCGAGGGTGCTCGCTGCTCGCCTGGAGGACCCGTCCCACTGGCACCTTCGCCTTCGGGAGCCAGCTCGGGAGCTCGCCGTACTCGCTGGCGGCCGAGGCACGGTCGCCTCCCCGGGTCTGGAGCCACGCGGCCGAGACGGTGACGACGGCGATCACGACGCATGCGATCGCGAGTAGGCGTCGCCGGCTGGAGCCGGGCGCGAACGCCCGGCTCCAGCGACGATCGAGCGGGTCGCTCGGTCGGCTCAGGGCCCGAACCCGAACGGGTTGTTGAAGACGTCGAATCCGAACGGCGCGAGCCCGGGCTGGGCGGCGTACCCGAGGTGCCCGGCTCCGTCCAGTCCCGGCGAGCTGCGGCCCACGCCGAAGATGTCCTCCATCGTGCGCAGCCAGCTGTAGTGGTTGTAGTACACGTTGCTGACCGTTCCCGGTCGGATGAACGGGCTGATGAGCACGCTGCCGGTGTCGCCGCCGCCGTTCGTCGGATCGGTTGCGTCGTACAGGGGGTCGGTCGCCGGCGTGCGGGCACCGAGCGTGACCCCGCTGACTGCAGCGGTCGTGGTGAGCACGGCGCCCGTCGAGTCGACGATCGTGAACAGGCCGGTGTCTGCCGGTCCGCCCGCCGGAATATCCGGGGAGTTGGATGCGTCCGTGACCTGGCTGACGAAGGCCCCGGCCGGGATGCCTGTCCCCGTCACGGCGCGTCCGGCGTCGGTTGCCACGATCGCGTCATCTCGAATCGTGGATACCCCGGATGCCGCGGTTGCGCCGCTGTCCGTGCGGGCGCCCGGGACATGGCTGCCTCCGCCGAGGAGGCACGTGCCTGCGGGCTGGGACGGTGCCGTCTGGGCGACACACGCGTCCGGGCGGTCGACGAAGGCGTTGTCGCCCGGCCCCGGGTAGAGCTGGTTGCCGCTCGCATCGGTCGCGAGCGGCGTGTTCGGCCCTGTCGGCTCGGAATGCACGGTGTGGCCGTAGATCGTCTGGCCTGCCGTATCCGATGCGATCGAGGCGGCGGCGTTCGGCGCGATGAGCGTCGAGTTCGAGAAGCTGTTACCCGTGTAGGTGAAGGGCGGGAATGCCTCGTCGAACGTGATGTCGATCAGACCGCCGTCCTTGAACGCGGGCGACTTCTCGATCTCGGGGATGACGTGCGAGAGGAACAGATCGGCCGCGTACAGGCCGCCCGTGTGGTTCTTCGGCGTGGCGCTCGGCGTGTTCGGATCCGTGAAGCCGCCCGAGAGGTTGTTCCCCTTGCAGACGGCATCGTGCGCGTCGCTGCAGTTGTTCGGCGAGATCCAGCTGAATGCCGGCGTGGTGCCGGCGCTCTGCAGGTCGTGGTACAGGCCGTTGCTCGCGTCGAAGACGTCGGCGATGTGGGCCGGGTTGCAGTCGCCGGACTGCAGCACCGACTCGAACCAGGGGAACGGGAAGTGCTTCGGAACGTACTGATCCGTCGCGTTCGCGCTCCCCGGATTGGCCTGCGTCGTGCTGCCGGTCGCTCCGGCCGTCGCGAATGGCGCGCCGCATGCCGCCGGGCCTACCGAGTGGTCGCCCTGGGCCGCGTTCAGGTCCTGCGCGTAGCCCTTCCAGCTGACATGCGCCGCGTCGAGCTGGTTGAACAGGGTCTGGACCGTCGAGCCGTACACGCAGCCGTTCGATCCCGCGATCGCGTTCGGGCCTGCCGCCGAGGCGACCTGCCCGTAGTTCGGGTTCGTCTCGAGCGTGCCAGACGTGTCGACAGCGCCGGAGAACGTGTCGTAGAACGGGCAATCCGCCTGGGTGTCGGGCTGCGTCGCCTGCCCGCTGACCATCGAGATGTAGTTGTCCAGGCTGAAGTGGCCGGTTCCGAAGTAGTTCTTCAGCAGCACGCCCTGGGCCGGGAGCGTCTGCCAGAGATACGTGTTGTTGTTCTGGCCGGTGAAGCTCGCGTCGTACGACTTGTTCTCGAGCATGATCAGCCAGACGTGCTTGATCTTGCCGGGCCGGATCCCGAGACCATCGGCACGCTGGTAGTCGACGCGCTGCAGCGGCACGTGGTGTGCGGACGAGGTGCCCGCCGAGATGGTTGCTACGAGGACGGCCGCCAGCGCGATCGTCCCGGCGCCACCGGCCAGCAGGCCTCGGCGGCGGCGCGGACCGCGAGCAAGCCTCGCTGACGTCCGGATGAACAGGTCCCGGAAGCTCATACCGCTCCTTTGTCGATCGTGGCCCCCGCCGTCCGACACTTTTGCCGGATCGGCCCGCGATCGTGGTTCCGAGGCGGTGAATCAGGTGTGAACGTCTGGAGACGTCGCCACTGGAGCCGGGTGCTTCTGGGAGGCGGCCGCTCGCGCGTCGAGATCCGCGAGCGTCAGCCGATGCGCCGGCGGCTGCTCCAGCACGCGCTCGACGGTCGTGGCGAGGTGCCCGTCCACGTGCAGGAGCTCACCCGAGCCGAGCGCGCGCCAGTGTGGATCCTCGTCCATGGGCTCGCTCGCGACGACGACCACGGGGTGTCGGGCCGCATCCGTCGACCTGACCCGCACGGTGCCCGCTGCGCTCGCATGGTCGAGATGGCCTCGATGACCCTCCGGCTTGCGCTCGAGGAACAGCAGGTCGTGCGTATCGGGATAGCGCAGGGCCCAGAGCTCGCTGGGCGTGACGAGGACGACGTTCAGCGCATACAGCGGGAGCTCTCTCGCCACGAACCGGGCGGCGGACGTGAGCCCCGCCGTGATGTCGCCCGCGTGCTGCTCGATCCGGCGCGTGACGAGCGCGAAGAAGCGCTCCGAGTCGGTGTCGCCCTGGACGAGCGCGCGGTGGTCGCCGAGCTCCCGGTCGAGGCGATCGAGGTCTCCGATCACGCCGTTGTGTGCCAGCAGCCGGCCCTGCTGCTCGAAGGGGTGGGTGTTCTCGAGCGCGACCGCCCCGGTCGAGGCATAGCGGATGTGCGCGATGAACGTGGTCGACTCGAGCTCGCGCGCCTCGCGGGCGAACTCGAGATCCTCGTAGGCGGCGACCGGCTGCTTGCTCACGATCGGGAGACCGTGCGCGTCGAAGACGCCGAGGCCGGTTCCGTCGGGCTCGCGGCGGCTCTGTACCGCCAGCCCGTCCTCGGCGTCGAGCAGCCAGAACGTCGCACGATCACGATGTGGCGCCGCGCTCATTCCGAACAGTCGGCACATGGCTGGCTGGGCCGCGGCCGTCAGGCCACGGCGTTATGCCCCCAGGGCGCGGCGGCGGCCTCCGACAGCGGCATCCCGATCAGGTACCCCTGGATCCGGTCGCAACCAAGCGCCTCGAGCATCTGCTGTTGCTCGACGGTCTCGACGCCTTCGCCGATGACGTCGAGCCCGAGCGTGTGGCCGAGCTCGATGATGGTTCCGACGATCGCCGTTCCCTGGCCCTCGCCGATCTCCGCCACGAACGACGCGTCGATCTTGAGCGCATCGAGCGGCAGATGCCGCAGCCGCGCGAGCGACGAGTACCCGGTGCCGAAGTCGTCCAGGCTGATCCGGACGCCGAGCTTGCGCAGCTCGCGGAGCGGGGCGATCACGCTCTCGCCCTGCTCCATGAGCGCCGTCTCGGTCAGCTCGAGCTCGAGCAGGCTCGCGGGAAGGCCGGTCTCGGCCAGCGTGGTGGCGACGAAACGATCGATGCCGGCATCGGCAAGCTGGCAGGGAGAGAGGTTGACGCACACCCGCAGAGGTTCCCCGGCCCTCGACCAGGCCGCCGCCGTCTCGCATGCGCGTCGCAGGACCCAGGCGCCGATCGCTCCGATCAGGCCCGTGTCCTCCGCGAGCGGTACGAACACGCTCGGCGGGATCGCCTCGTACCCGACGGGATGCCAGCGGAGCAGCGCCTCGACGCTCGTGCGGTGCCCCTCCATGTCCACCTGCGGCTGGAAGACGAGTCGGAGCTCGTCCTCCTCGATCGCCGCACGGAGACGCTGCTCGAGCCAGGAGCGCTCCTCTTTTTGCCGCGCAAGCTCGGGGTTGAACACCTCGACCCGCGCCCGGCCGTGCTCCTTGGCGCGGTACTTCGCCGCGTCCGCCCGGCGCAGCAGCTGCTGAGCGTCGATCCCGTCGTCGGGTGCGACCGCCACGCCGACGCTGCAGGTGAATGACACCTCGCGTCCGCCGACGCTCACCGGCGTGTGGCAGGCAGCGGCGATTCGCTCCGCGAGCACCACCGCGAACTCGCGACTTGGCAGATCGGGGAATAGCACCGTCAGCTCGTCGCCGCCGTGCCGGGCGAGGGTGTCCTCGACGCGCAGGCAGTCGCGGATGCGCTCCGAGATCGCGCGCAGCACCTCATCTCCGGATGCGTGACCGAGGGCGTCGTTGATCAGCTTGAACTGGTCGACGTCGACGAAGCAGACGCCGACGGCGGTGTCGTGGACGCGTGCGTGCAGCAGGGCCTGCTCGAGGCGGTCGAGGAACACCGACCGTGTCGGAAGACCCGTGAGGACATCGTGCTCGAGTCGCCAGCGCGCGGTCTCCTCGGCCATCCGCTGCTCGGTCACGTCGATCGCGACTCCGTCGCGCACCGTCGAGCCGTCAGCGGTCTGCTGCGGCCGGGAGGCGACGCGCAGCCAACGAACCGTGCCGTTCCCGAGCACGATGCGCCCCTCCCACTGCGATGGCGTGTTCGTCGCGATCCCACCGGACCTGGAGCGCTCGAACGACTCCAGGTCGTCTGGGTGGATCATGCGCAGGAGCAGCGCAGGATCCGATCTGAGGGCGTCCGGCTCGATGCCGGCCGCGTCACGGATACCCTCGCTGATGTAGGGATAGCTGATCACGCCGTTCGGGTCGACACGTAGCTGGTAGACGACCCCGGGGACGTTCGCGGCGATGCGGTCGAGCCGCTCGAGGCCCTCGCGCCGTACCCGGTCGGCCGCGTGGGCCTCCGACATCTCGACGCTGAGCAGGCTGCCTCCGATGATCTGTCCGCAGGTGTCGAACATCGGCGCGGCCGTGGCTGCGAACTTGCGATCGCCTGCCATGGCCTCGAACTCGACCGTCTCGCCTGCCAGCGCCCGTCGATACAGAGGCTCGAGCGCCTCGGCGTCGGACGCGAGCACCTCTCTCAGCGTCCGGCCCTCCATCTCGCCGGGGTCGAAGCCCTGGGCGCGCAGGCTGCTTCCCTCGCAGAAGAGGAAGCGCAGATCGTGGTCGAACACGAACAGCGCGACGTTGGGAATCGCGCGGAGCACATCGCGCGTCAGGTGCGGGACGACCGCCGTTTCAGCCTCGGCGGACGGTTGCAGGGCGTCGCGCGAGCCGGCGGACAGGGGACTCGGAGATTTCGGCACCTAACTAGAGGCTAGCGCTACCTAGGCAATCTTGTGTACAGATCGTCGAACGGTCGTCAACGATAGGCTGAGGCGAGGATGCGGGCGCTCGTGCTCGAACAGCCCGGACCGGCGTCGACGGCGCCGCTCGCGGTGCGCGATGTGCCGCGCCCTGTGCCAGGTGCGGAGGAGCTCCTCCTGCGCGTGGCGGCGTGCGGCGTCTGTCGCACCGACCTGCAGCTGGCCGAGGGCGATCTCGCCGCGCGTCGACTGCCCGTGGTTCCCGGGCACCAGATCGTGGGCTACGTCGAGGAGCTGGGCGCCGGAACCACGGGCTGGAGCATCGGCGACCGGGCGGGGGTCACGTGGCTCGCCGGTGCTGACGGAACGTGCGCTCGCTGCCGGGAGGGCCGCGAGAACCTCTGCGCATCCGCGACCTTCACCGGGTGGGATCGGGACGGCGGGTACGCGGAGTACGCGACGGCCAGGGCCGACGTGGCCGTTCGGCTGCCGGACACGATCGACGACCTGGCCGCCGCGCCGCTCCTGTGCGGGGGCGTCATCGGCTATCGCTCGCTCCGGGTCAGCGGGATCCAGCCGGAGGGTCGACTCGGACTGTTCGGCTTCGGCGCCTCGGCCCGTCTCGCGATCCAGGTCGCCGTCCACTGGGGGTGCAGGGTGTTCGTCTGCACGCGCTCCGAGGCGGAGCAGCGACGCGCGCTCGAGCTCGGTGCCGTGTGGGCCGGCGGGTACGACGACTCGCCGCCCGAGCCGCTCGATGCGGCCGTCACCTTCGCCCCGGTGGGCGACGTCGTCGTCGCGGCGCTGCGCACGCTCGATCGCGGCGGCACCGTCGCGATCAACGCCATCCACCTCGATCGTGTGCCGGAGTTCCCGTACGACCTGCTCTGGTGGGAGCGCTGCATCCGGAGTGTCGCCAACGTCACCCGACAGGATGCCCGCGAGTTCATCGAGCTCGCTGCGGCGATTCCCGTCCGTGCCGACATCGAGGTGCATCCGCTGAGCGATGCCAACCTGGCCCTGCAGCGTGTCGCGTCGGGAGAGGTTCACGGAGCGGCGGTCCTCGTTCCCTGACCCGTGCCTCGAGTCGCGCCGGATACGCTGGCGGCGTGCCCGAGTTGACTCTCGACGACGTCACCCTGCACTACGACCAGTCCGGCGAGGGGCCCGATGTCGTCTGGCTCGCCGCAGGAGACCACCCCGGCGGCAACTGGCGGCGCTGGCAGGTCCCCGCGTTCGAGCCAGGCTGGCGCAACACCACCTACGACGCGCGCGGCGTCGGCGAGACCCACGCTCGCACGCCGTCGCCGTGGGCGATCGACGTGCATGCCGGCGATGTTGCGCGCCTGATCGAGGCGCGCTGCGAGCCGCCGGTCGCACTCGTGGGCCTCTCGATGGGCTCGCTGATCGCGGTGCAGCTCGCGCACGACCGACCCGACCTGGTTCGCTGTGCAGCGGTGATGGGCACCTGCGTGCGCAAGACGGGCTTCATCCTCGAGTGGGAGGAGGCCGAGATCCGGTTGCGGCGCGAGGGCGGCAGCCTTCCGCCCGACTTCGCGACGGCGCACTATGCCCTGCTGTACTACCCGGCCGAGGTGCTCGGCGACGACGAGCGCTGGCGCGAGCTGCGGAGCTTCATCGCCTCCGACTTCGAGGCCCGCGACGGGGAGATGCTGGCCGCCCAGTGGCAGGCATGCCTCGACTTCGACTCGTCGGAGCTCCTGCCCGCCACCCGCGTGCCGATCCACGCGATCGCGTTCTCCGAGGACGTGCAGACGCCACCGCAACGGGTGCGCCAGGTCGCGGAGCTCGCAGCGGACGGGCACTTCCACCTGCTGCAGGGCCTGGGGCACGGGTCCGCCTTCGGACATCGCCCCGACGTGGTCAACGCCACGGTGCGCGAGATCATCACGGCGTACCTGCCGCCGCGTCTCTAGCTGACGACGACGTCCTCGAGCGTCGGCGTGTCGGCCAGCAGCCGGCGCGTGTAGTCGTCGGTCGGCGCGTCGAGCACCTGACGCACGGGCCCGTGCTCGACGATGCGGCCCCGATTCAGCACCGCGACGCGGTTTGCGATGGTGCTGATCAGGGCGAGGTTGTGCGTCACGAACACGAGGCCCAGGCCGAGATCGCGCTGAAGCTCGGCGATCAGGGCGACGATCGCGGCCTGCACCGAGACGTCGAGCGCCGACGTCACCTCGTCACATACGAGCAGGGCGGGGGACACGGCGATCGCGCGCGCGATCGCGACACGCTGACGCTCACCGCCGGAGAGCTGGTCCGGATACCGGTCGATCACCGAGGCGCCCAGCGAGACTCGCTCGAGGGCGTCGACGATGCGCTCCTCGGCGCGGGCGCCGCGGAGCTGCTCGAAGATCCTCAGCGGCTGTCCGATCGACTGGCCGATCGTCTTGCGCGGGTTCAGCGACGCGTACGGGCTCTGGAAGATGTACTGGACCTGCTGGCGCACCGCGCGGCTGCGTGCCCGCGCGCCCGGTGCGAGCGGCTCGCCGTTCAGGAGAACCTCGCCCGCGAGGTCGCGGTGCAGCCCGCCGATGCAGCGCGCCAGCGTCGTCTTGCCCGATCCCGACTCACCCACGAGGGCGACGCACTCGCCCGGCTCGACGGACAGGTTGATGTCGTGGAGCACCTGCAGCTGGCCGTAGGAGGCGCTCAGGTTCCTCACGGAGAGGAGCGCCGTCGGCGTCTCGGCGATCTCGACGCGGTCGCGCGCGCTGATCCGGTCCGCGCGTGCGGCGGCGAGAACTTCCTGGTAGCGGTAGCAGCGAACCTCGTGCCCGTCTGCGATCTCGACCCGCGGCGGGAAGGCGGTGTGGCACACGTCGTCCACCCAGGTGCAGCGCGGCGCGAAGAAACAGCCCTCGGGACGCTGGCCGGGCCTGGGTGCGCTGCCCGGGATGCCCAGCAGCTCGTGATCGCCGCTCATCTCCGGGATCGCCTCGATCAGACGCCGGGCGTACGGGTGCGCCGAGCCCTGGAAGAACGAGATCTTGGGGCCGACCTCGATGAGGCGTCCCGCGTACATGAGCGCGACCCTGTCGGCGAGATCCGAGATCACCGCGAGATCGTGACTGACGTACAGCGCCGCGACGCCGTGCGTGCCGCAGAGATCGCGCACCGTGCCGAGCACGTGCGCCTGCGTCGTCACGTCGAGGCCGGTGGTCGGCTCGTCGAGGACGAGCACGCGCGGACGGCACACGAAGGCCATCGCGAGCCCGACGCGCTGCTGCTGGCCGCCTGAGAGCTGGTGGGGGTAGCGCTTCAGGAACTCGTCGGTCGAGGGCAGCGCGACCTCGGCGAGGGACTCGGCGACCCGTCGGTGTCGGCTCGCGTCGTCTTCGCCCACGCGATGGTAGGCCAGCACCTCGAAGATCTGCTTTCCGATGCGCAGGTTCGGGTTCAGCGCCGAGCCTGGATCCTGGGGGACGTACGACACGATCGCGCCGCGGAGCGCGCGCCGCTGCTCTGTCGGAAGCGACAGGATCTCGTGGCCGGCGACCCAGATGCGCCCGTGCGCCACCCGAACACCACGGCGCGTGTGGCCGAGCAGAGCGAGTCCGACGGTCGTCTTTCCCGAGCCCGACTCGCCCACGAGCCCGAGCACCTCGCCGGGTCGGATCCGGAACGAGACCTCGTCGACCACGTCGACGCCGGTCGCGGAGACGTCGATGCGCAGGTCCTCGACGACCACCGCGAGCTCGCCCGGGGGGCTTGCGCTCATCATTCCTTCCCGCGGTCGACGCCGGAGACCGACCGCGCTAGTGCGTCTCCGACCAGGCCGGTCGCGATCGTCAGGATGGCGATCGCGAGCACCGGCAACGCGACGGCCCACGGCGCCTGCTGGATGCCGAGGCGGTTCTCGTTGATCATGAGGCCCCAGTCGGCGGCGGGGGGCTGCAGGCCGAAGCCGAGGAACGACAGGCCGGCGATCAGTCCGATCGTGTACGTGTAGCGCAGCGACACCTCGACGAGCAGCGGGCCAAGGATGTTCGGCAGGACCTCACCGAGCAGGATCCGCACGGGCGACTCTCCGATCGCCTGCGTGGCGCGAACGAAGTCGCGCTCGACGATCTCGAGGGCGGAGCCGCGCACGACGCGCGCGGTGCGCGGCATCGTCGTGATGCCGATCGTGACCACGAGCAGCGTCAGGCTCGGGCCGACGGTCGCCGCGGCGACCAGCGTCAGGACGATCTGCGGGAAGCAGAGGATCACGTCCATGGCGCGCATCAGGAAGTCATCGAGCCGTCCGCGCGTATAGGCGGCGGTGAGTCCGACGGCGATGCCGAGGCCGACGCCGAGCCCCGTCGCGAGCGTGGCCAGCAGGAAGACCGACCGACCACCCCAGAGGAACCGGCTCAGCACGTCGCGGCCGAGGTAGTCGGTACCGAACATCGAGTGGGGGGAGGGTCCCGTACGGGATCCCGATCAGGTCGTTCGGCGACGTCGGTGCGAAGTACGGGCCGACGAGCGCCACCAGGAGCAGGAGGGCGAACAGCGCGAGGCCGACCCGCATCCGGCCCATCCGCAGCGACCGCTCGATCACGACACGCACGGGCCCCTTGTGGCGGCGGCGCCGTGCGGTGACCGCGCCCGCGTCGATGCTCGTCGCGCTCACTTGAGCGACGTCCGGACGCGTGGGCTCACGAGAAGCGTGAGCACGTCCGCGATCAGGTTGACGACCACGTAGATGGCGGCGATCAGGAGCGTGACGGTCTGCGCGACGGGCAGGTCCTTGTTGTGCACCGCGTCGACGAGCTTCGCGCCGATTCCCGGGTAGTTGAAGACGTACTCGACCACCACGATGCCGCCTGCCAGGTAGGCGAGGCTGAGCGCGATCGCCTGGATCGCGGGCACGAGGGCGCCCGGCAGCGCGTGTCGCAGAACGACGACACGCTCGGGCAGTCCCTTGAGACGGGCCATCTCGACGTACTCGCTCTCGAGCACCTCGATCATCGATGCCCGCATGAAGCGCGCGATGTACGGGACGACGACCAGGGTCAGCGTCGCGACCGGCAGGACGAGGGCCCTGAGCTGTGTCCAGGGACCCTGATCCGGTGCGAGCAGCACCGTCGGCGGGAGCCAGTTGAAGACCACCGTGCCGAACAGGAGCACGAGCCCGATACCGGTCACGAACTCGGGAAGCGCAGCCATCCCGAGCAGCCCGAGCGCGGTGAGGTTGTCTGCCGCCGAGTCGCGCCTGAGGGCGCCGAGCACACCGATGGTCAGCGCGAGCGGGACTGCGACCAGTGCCGAGATCGCGACGAGGAAGGCCGAGTTGCGCACGGAGTCCCTGATCACGTCCACGACCGGCGTGTCGGTGGCGAGAGACGTCCCGGGGTTACCCGTGAGCAGCCCCTTCACGAACGAGAGGTACTGATCGATCACGGGCCGGTTGAGGTGCAGCTGCTCGCGCAGCGCGGCGAGGCTCGACGCTGTGGCATTGCGGCCGAGCAACGCCCGGGCGGGGTCGGTCGGCAGTGCGACCGTCGCCGCGAACACGATCACCGACACGATCGCGAGCGTCAGGACCCCGAGCAGCAGCCGGCGCAGGACGAACCCGCTGATGCCGTGGAACGGGCGGAAGCCTGCCCGGGGAGCCCGCGTCGGTGCGTCGGCGGGCTCCCCGGCGGTACTCATGCGAACGAGATCGTTCGGAAGGCGTTGCCGTAGCCGCCGAGCGGCAGCGTGCCCTTGCTCGGCTTGAAGCCCACGACCTTCTTGCTGTAGGCGTCGACGAGGTTGTAGAAGCCCCACACGATGTAGCCGCCGTTGTTGTACTCGATCGTCTGCATCTGGTGGATGAGGTCGGCGCGCTTCTTGGCGTCGACCGTCTTCAGCGCCTGCGCGTACAGCGCGTTGAACTTCGGGTCGTTCCAGTGCGTCTCGTTGTACGGCGAGTTCGGAAGGCTGCCGGCCGCGACCTGGTTGAGGTAGTTGCGCGTGCCCCAGTAGTCGGTCGCGAAGGGGTACTTGAGGTACTGGCTGCCGTAGAACGTCGTGCCGTCGAGCGTCTTGACGTTGATCGTGACGCCGGCCTGGCTCGCCATCTGTGCGAAGGCCGTGGCGCACTCGACCTGGCCGGCGCGTCCTGCGGTCGTCGGCAGGTCGAGCGTCAGGTTGCTCTGGCCCGCGGCTGCGAGGAGCGACTTCGCCTTGTCGATGTCCTGCACGCGCTGCGGCAGCGCGGTGTCGTAGGCGGCGTCGAGCGGCGAGTACACGTCCTTGCCCACCCGACCGTAGCCCGAGAAGGCCACCTCGACGAGCTTCGGCCGGTCGGCGATCAGACGGAACGCCTGCCTGACGCGGACGTCGGTGAACGGCGCCTGGTCGACCGCCATCGTGATCGGCACCCAGCCGCCACCCGCGCTGTTCAGGATCTTGAAGCCCTTGCCCTGCGTGCTCGGGATCTGCGGGAACGGGATCGCATCGATCGCGTCGACCTGACCGCCGAGCAGTGCGTTCACGCGGGCGCTGTCGTCGGGGATGTCGATGACCGTGATCTGGTCGAAGTACGGCTGCCCCTTCCGCCAGTAGTTCGGGTTGCGCAGGTGCACCGAGCGCTGGCCGGGCGTGAAGCTCTTGAAGGTGTACGGGCCGGTACCGATCTGCTTGCCGCCGGCCTTGAGGCTCTTGTAGCCGACCGGGACGATGTTCATGAAGTACTGACCGAACGCGTCGGGCAACACCGAGTTCGCCGCCGCGAGGGTCAGCCGCACGGTGTTCTTGTCCATCTTCTTGATGCCGCCTGGCGTGACCGAGCCCGCGATCTGGCTCGTCGCGTACAGCGCAAGCGATTTGTCCAGCATCCGCTTGATCGAGTACACGACATCATCGGCCGTGAGCGTCTTGCCGTTGTGGAACTCGATGCCGGGGCGTAGCCGGATCGTCCAGACCTTGCCGTCCTTCGAGCTGAACTCCTCGGCGAGGCCCATCTGCAGCTTGTAGTTCTCGTCGTAGTACGTCAGGCCCTCGAACATCGCGACGAGGCGAGCCGCGTCCGGGTCGAGCACCGAGTTCTGTGCGTCGATCGCTTCCTTGTCGGAGCCGCCTCCGATGCCGATCCGGAAGTTACCGCCGCGCTTGAGCGTTGCCTGGGTCGATCCTGCGAACGCGTTCGGGAGGGCGAGCTCGCCCAGCGCCCCGATCGCGATTCCGGCAGCAGCGCCTTTGAGCAACACCTCTCGACGGGACAGGCGATGATCCTCGAGCATTCGGAACCCTTCCCTTGGTTATCGGCGCGATGTCCACTCTCCGGTGACCGCACGCTATAGAGTGGCGATCATAGGCATGCAATCGCAACCTGGTCAATACCCCTTCGACGAGGGTCCCTCAGCGATGGATAGCTCGGGCCTGAACCAGTCCGTACAGAAGGGCGTTGCGATCTTGCGCGCAGCGGCGCTGACGCCGGGCGGCACGTCCGTCTCGGGTCTCGCGCGAGCGGCGGGCCTGCCTCGCGCGACGGCGCTCCGGCTGATCCGGACGCTCGAGTGCGAGGGGTTGCTCGTGCGCTTCCCGGAGCACGATCGCGTCGTGCTCGGAATCGAGCTGCAGCGGCTTGCGCGCGCGGTCGACGTGCGTGAGCTGTTGATCGAGGCATCGCGGCGCCCGCTCGAGGCGCTGGCCGATGAGACGCGCGAGACCGTGACGCTTACGGTCGTCGAGCCCGATGGCTCCCTTGCCGTCGTGCGGCAGATCGATCCTCCGCACCTGCTGAAGATCGCCGACTGGATGGGTCGTCGGTATCCGCTACATGCCAGCTCGAGCGGCAAGCTGCTCCTGTCGACCCTGGACGACGACGAGCTGGCGTCGACGCTGTCGGAGCCGCTCGAGCGCTTGACGAAGTGGACGATCACGGACGCCGCCGTCCTGCGACGCGAGCTCGATGACGTTCGCACGAACGGCTACGCGGTGATCGTCGACGAGCTCGAGGAGGGAATTGCGAGCGTCTCGACCGGGATCCGTGTGCGCCAGCGGGTGGCGGGCATGCTGAACGTCACCGGCCCGAGCATGCGGTTCGACAACGCGGCGCTCGCGGCTGCCGTTCCGCGGGCCCTCGCGGCCGCCCGTGCGGTCGAGGTGGCCGTCGACCACTCTCACGTTCGAGCCTGATCCGACGAACGCACCGCGAAGTGAACCCCAGGGTGCACAATGCGGTGATGGAGATGACGGGAGGGCGCCGGTGACCGCTCCGCAACGCCCGCTCGGCCGCGAGCTGTTCGATCTTCCCGAGACCTACGCCGCGACCCGGCTCCCGGTCGATCTCGCGACCACGCTGATCCCGGACGCGTACACGTCGGCCGAGTTCTACGAGCTCGAGCAGCAGCGCATCTTCGCGGGATCCTGGGTCGGGGTCGCGACGACCTCCGAGCTCGCGGAGCCTGGTGACTACGTCGTGGTCGAGGTCGCCGGGCGCTCGCTGATCGTGTGTCGCAACAAGGCCGGAGAGCTGCGTGCGTTCGACAACGTGTGCCGGCACCGCGGCGCTCAGATCTGCACGGCCGGGGGTCACGTCGCCCGCTTCTTCCAGTGTCCGTACCACGCGTGGGCGTACGACCTCGACGGCGCGCTCCTCGGCACACCGCTGTTCACGCCTGACTCGCAGGTGCCGCTCGACCAGCGCGGCATCTTCGACATGTCCGATGTCAAGGCATTCGACAAGGCCGACTTCGGGCTCCATCCCGTGCGCGTGGACAGCTTCGGACCGCTCGTTCTCGTCTGCCTCGACCCTGCGGCGCGGCCGCTCGACGACCTGGTCGGCGACCTGAGGCGGCGCCTCGCCGGGTACCGTATGGACGGGTGGCAGGTCTCACGCACGGCGACGTACGAGATCGAGGCGAACTGGAAGCTCGTCGCCGAGAACTTCATGGAGTACTACCACCTCCCGTGGGTGCATCCGGGCCTCGTCAAGGTCTCGCCGATGAACGCGCACTACCGTTGGCAGGGACCGGGCACCTACGTCGGGTTCTGCACGACGCCGATCGCGAGCAACGCCGATGAGGGTGGCTGGCAGGGCCTACCGGCGATCTCCGGGCTGAACGACGTCGACGCCGTCAGTGCACGCTTCGTGGTGCTGTTCCCGAACGTGGCGCTCAGCGTGTTGCCGAACCACGTCTTCATGATGATCATGCACCCGACGCGTGCGGGTCACACCTCCGAGCAGACGTTCCTGCTCACGAACCCCGAGTCCCGCGACGACGCGGGGAGCGAGGCTGCGATCGGCGAGCTCATGCAGTTCTGGGACAGCGTCAACCGCGAGGACGTCGACATCGTCGAGGTCGTCCAGCGAGGGATGGCCAACACGTCCTATACGGGCGGACGCATGTGCTACCGGTTCGAGGAGTCGGTACACCGCTTTCAGAACCTGGTGATCGACCGGATGCTCGGCGTCGACAGGATTCCCGAGGGCGACCAGGTCGAGCAGGTTCCGATGTTCGCGCCGGGAGCGAGCTAGGCCGCGCTCAGACGAGGTCGCGCGGGATCGTCGTCTCGAACCGACCCTCGTGCACCAGGTCGTCCCCTTCCCAGGCCCGCAGCTCGGCGGTCAGATGGAACGAGCCGGCGTCCGCACGCATCGTGGAGCGGGCGTCGACGCGAGTCCGCCAGTCGCCGCGCCCGACGGAGATCTCCCACTGCGACGCTGCCTCGCTCGACAGCGGATCGTGCTCGAGCGCGGCGAAGCGGTCGCTGCCGCGCTCGCTGTACTCGAGGCCGTCCGGCAGCCGGAAGCCGCCGAAGTAGCTCATGTCGACAGTGCTCTCGAGGCGGCCCGTTCCGGCCTCCCGGCGCGAGCTCCGGCGTATCTCGACCGGAGCAAGCTGCTCGACCGGGAGCGGCGGTGCGGCCTCCGGCGGGGGCATCGGCGGGAGAGCCGCATCCTCCGGGCGTGGCGCCCGCACCGGCAGTGCGAGCAACGCGCCTTCACCGCAGCGGATGTGGAGATCGAGGCCGCCCGGGCTCGGCCACACCCACGGCCAGTAGCAGGGGGCCAGCGCGAGCCGGATGCGGTGTCCGGCCGGGAACGCGTGCGCGATCGCCGTCAGCGGGACGCGGATCTCGACGGGCTCGCCGGGGACGAGCGCGCGAGGCTCGGCGTGGCCGGCGTGGTGGGTCAGGTTGAGGACGCCGAGTGTGACGAGCGCCGATGAGCCGCCCGGCGCGACGTCGCAGAGACGTGCGACGAGCTGGCCCGTCGGGTTGCTCGGAACGACGGTGATCACGAGCTCGGGGACGCCGAGGATCTCGGTGCGCGCGGCCAGCGGTTGCGAGTCGAAGACGAGGCAGCGCCCGTCCTCGGCGCGCTGGTCGCCGGCCCAGTCGGCGCGGCCCCCCCAGGCGAGCCACGTCGCACCGTCGGCGCCGTGCGCGAGCGTGCCGTCGAGCGCCAGCTCGTGCTCGGCGCCGACCTCGTCCTGCAGCGCTCCCGGGCCGAGCCAGAGCCGCCACGGAGGACGGTCGGTGGGCGGCCAGGTAGCCTCGGCCACCCAGCGTCCCGGTCGCACGTCGGGCTCGGAGCCGGGCTCGACGCGTTCCGGCATGAAGGCGCGCAACGCCGGCTCACGATCGCTGTCCCCGTCGCCGTCTCGCAGGTGCCGGTCGAACACGCTCACGCAGCGCTGCAGGAATCCGATCGCGGGGCCCGGCGCCCCGACATGCGGGTAGACGTGGGCCCAGGGCCCGAGCAGTCCTCGGACGCGGTCCGGCACCGCCGCCAGCATCCGCAGCACGGCGCCGCGGTAGGGATCGGCGAGCCCTCCGACCATCTCGACGTGGCACTGGATCGCGCCGGGGTCGTCGCCGACCGAGCCGTGACGCCAGAACGCGTCGCGCCTCTGGTGGGCCAGCCACTCGTGCGCGAACGGGCGGCAGGCGTCGAGCCGCTCCAGCCAGCGCTCGCGCCAGGCCGCACCGATCGTCTCGGGATCGGGCGGTCGAGCCGTGTAGGCGAGCATCGTCGTCGCCCACGAGAGCGAGGCCGCGGCGAAGACACATCCGCCCGTGTAGTGGATGTCATCCGCGTAGCGGTCGTCGGTCGAGCACACGCTGACGACGCACCCGAGTGCCGGTGGCCGCAAGGCGGCGAGCTGCAACCCGTTGAACCCGCCCCATGACTTGCCGATCATGCCCACGCGTCCAGTGCACCACGGCTGGCTGGCGAGCCAGGCGATCACGTCGACGCCGTCGTCGAGCTCCTGCTGCAGGTACTCGCCCTCGAGCACGCCCTCCGAGTCACCCGAGCCGCGCAGGTCGACGCGCGCGCATGCGAATCCGCGCGCGGCGAGGTACGGGTGCGTCTCCGTGTCACGCGGCGCAGTCGCATCGTTCTTCCGGTACGGGATGTACTCGAGGATCGCGGGCACGGGATCCGACTCGCAGTCCTCCGGAAGCCACAGCCGCGCAGCGAGCCGCGCGCCGTCGCGGGCCGGGATCCAGACGTGGTCGATGCGCTGCACGGCGCGCAGCGCACGTTCGGCGGGCTGGGGCACGGGGTCTTCTAGCACGCGAGCGAGCCCCGCCGCGTCACGGGCCAACACCTCGGCCGGGACCGACACGTCGCTCCTCTAGAGTCGGGCACGTGAGCGAGAGCGAGAACGCGGACATCGCAACCCTCGGCCGTCTGCTGGCTGCCCCGGGACGCGCCGCGATGCTCGACGCGCTCTTCGACGGACGCGCATGGTCGGTCGCCGAGCTCGCCGGCATCGCGGGCATCTCCCAGTCGACGGCCAGCGAGCATCTGCAGGCACTTGCGCGCGGAGGCCTGGTGTCGAGCATTCGCGACGGTCGGCACCGCCGCTACCGGATCGCGAGCGACGAGATCGCCGCGGCCCTCGAGAGCCTGTCGACGCTCGCGCCGCTCCGCGCCCCGACGGGTCTCCGCGAGATCTCGCGAACCGCGGCGTTGCGCGAGGCGCGCACATGCTACGACCACCTCGCGGGAGGCCTCGGCGTCGCTGTGGCCGAAGGTCTCGTGCGTGCGGGGGTAGTGCTTCCGGCCGAGCAGAGCTTCGCGCCGACCGGGCGCGGCGAGCAGGTGCTCCGGACCGTCGACATCGACGTCTCGGCCCTCGAGCGCGCGAAGCGTCCGACATCGCTCGCCTGCCTCGACTGGAGCGAGCGCCGTCCACACCTCGCCGGAGGGCTGGGCGCCGCCCTGCTGCGGTCGCTCGAGACAGGTGGGGGCATCGAGCGCCTCGCCGCGGGGAGGGCCGTCCGCCTCCGACCGGCCGGCCGTGAGCTGCTCGCTCGGCTCGGCGTGACCGTCGGCTCCGCCGCATGACGCCAACCGACGCGCACGACCAGCGCGTGGGCGTTGCCCTCGTCGCCAGCGCCGCCGTGGCGTGGAGCACCGCCGGCTACTTCACACGCCTGATCGACGTCCCGCTGTTCCCGCTGCTCATCTGGCGCAACGTCTTCGGCGGCCTCTTCATGCTCGGGTTCGTGATCTGGACGGAGCGAGGCGCGACCGTCGGCGCCTTCCGCGGTCTCGGGCGGATCGGCTGGTTCGCGGCCATCGTCAACGGGGTCAGCATGGTCTGCTACCTGGCGGCGCTGCGCCACACGTCGGTCGTGAACGTCGTCGTCATCTACGCGACGGCGCCGTTCGTGGCCGCGGCCCTCGCGTTTGTCCTGTACCGGGACCGGGCGACACGGCGAACGCTCCTGACGGGTGTTGTCGCGCTGATCGGCGTGGCGATCACCGTCGGGGGGACGCCGACCACGACCGGTCTCGTCGGCGACCTCCTTGCGGTCGGGATGACGCTCGGCGTCGCGATCTTCACGATCATCGCGCGGCGCCACCGCGACCGCTCGATGACCGCGGTGGCGGCCGCGTCTGCGTGGGTCGGCATACTGATCGCGCTGCCGTTCACCAGCAGCCTCGCGGTATCGCGCACCGACCTGTTCCAGCTCGCGCTGTTCGGCGTGACGAGCTTCGGGCTCGGGCTGATCCTCTACGCGAAGGGCGCTCGTCATCTGCACGCGGCGCGGAGTGCGCTGATCAGCGCGCTCGACACGCCGCTTGCGCCGCTGTGGGTCTGGCTGGCTTTCGGCGAGGTGCCGCCGCTCGCGTCGGTGATCGGCGGAGCGCTCGTCCTGACCGCCGTGGTCACCAACATCGTGACCGAGCGCAGCCCCAAGCCGCAGGTCGCTCCCGCGCCGGTTGCCTAGCCCAGGTAGCCCGTGGGATCGGACGTGAGCCGGCCGACCTCGCTGGCACCGAGCAGCTCTACGCGTACGCCCGGATGGCTCTCGAACAGCCGTCTGAGCTTCGCCCGCTTGCGGTTCAACCTCCGCGGGCTCCCGCTCGAGACCTCGAGGTAGCGGTCGAGCTCGGGGAGGTAGAAATCGGGTGCGCAGGCCTCGCGTTCCCGGCCATCGGGGTGCCGCGAGATCACGAACCGCGTCGGCTCGTAGCTCCACGCGACGAGCGCGCGATCGAGCGCGTGCGCGACGTCGACCTCTGCGTCGGTTGCCAGCTTCGGACGGGGCTCGGCCACACAGCCACGGTACTGACGGCCCCGGACGAACCGGCTGCGCTCATCCGAAAACGAAAGCGCACCGAGTCGGTCTCCACCTTCGGATCCGGCGCCTCACGTACCGTCGCCTTGCGGCTCCCGTACGCCTGGCCACCTTCTCTTTCCGGTGTCCCCGTGCTCGGTGCGTTGCCAACGCTATCGACCGCGGCCCGGCCCCGTCAAGACACCCTCGACCACGAATATCGCTCGTAGCGAGAAAAGTGCTCCGGACTCATCGAGAGCTGACGTTCACGGGGAGTCCTCGTGCGCGAGCCGGGCCTGTTCGAGCGCGCTCCAGAAGTCGCGGCCGGTGCCGATGTACCGGTCCGACGCGTCGTCCGTCGCGAGGTGATCCCAACGTGTGATGCGGCCCGTCGCGAGTGCTTGCACGACGAGACGTCGGCTCCGCTGACTGGCGAGCACGCGGTCGCGGAGCTCCACGAGGTCCCAGCGCTCGTCGGCGATCGCGCCGAGTCGCGCGAGTGCCGCGGCGCCGCGCGGGTCCCGCGCGAGGTTGTCGAGCTCGTGCGGGTCGTGCTCCAGGTCGTACAGCAGATCGGGGTCGCCCGGGCAGCGAATCAGCTTGTACGCGGCATCTCTGACCATCACCTGCGGACTGCTAACCCCCTCGGCGAGATACTCGCCGAGCACCGGCTGCGGCGGCTGCTCGCCGCCGCCCCGCAGGAGCCCGGTCAGGCTCTGGCCGTCGATCGCGGCCGGGTCCGGCCGGCCGCCCGCGAGCTCGACGAGTGTGGGGCCCACGTCGAGAAGCGAGACCGGCCGGCTCACGCGCCCGGGCCCGACGCGGCCGGGATGGTGCACGACGAGCGGGACGCGCGCCGACCCGTCGAAGAAGGACATCTTGTACCAGAGCCCTCGCTCTCCGAGCATGTCGCCGTGGTCCGAGCAGACGACGACCATCGTGTCGTCGGCCATCCCCACTTCCTCGAGGGTTGCGAGCAGCGATGCGACGTGCTCGTCGACGAGGCTGATCGCAGCCGCGTAGGCCCGCCTGGCGGCGCGCGTGCGCTCGGCGTCTGCGGGGAAGCGGTCGTGCTCGAACATCGCGAGGAGCCGCCGGCTGTGGGGGTCCTGCTCGGCGAGCGGTAGCGGTGGGACTGCCGGTGGTTCGATCTCGACATCGGCGTAGCTCTCCCACAGGCGCCGCGGGACCTCGTACGGATCGTGGGGATGCGTGAAGGACGCGACGAGCAACAGCGGTTGGCGGGCGCCTGCGCGGGCGCTGTCGATGATCGCCCGCCGCGCGCGGAACGCGACCTCCTCGTCGTAGTCGAGTTGCAACGACGCGCGTACGGGCCCGGCCCGCCGGACGCTCGACATGTCGTGGTACCACGGCAGCCGCTGGTCGGGCGCGAGCGTCCAGTCGGGCACCCAGTCGAGGCCCGCCGGGTAGACGTCCGGGGTAACACGCTCCTCGAACCCGTGCAGCTGGTCGGGGCCGATGAAGTGCATCTTGCCCGCCAGCACCGTGCGGTACCCGAGCACGCGCAACGCGTGGGCGAAGGTCGGCACCGACGCGGCGAGCTCAGCCCCGTTGTCGTACGCGCCGCTGCGCGAGGGCAGCATGCTCGTCAGCAACGAGCCACGCGACGGCACGCAGAGAGGGGAGGCGCAGTAGGCCTGCTCGAACACGACGCCTTCGGATGCGAGACGGTCCAGCGTCGGAGCGCGCGTCACGCGGTTTCCGTACGCGCCGAGCGCCGACGCGGCGAGCTGGTCCGCGACGACGATCAGGATGTTCGGGCGCTGATCGCGCATGCGCCTACGCGTCGACCGATCGGATGGCGCGCCCGGCGCGCTCGGGGCGCGGCAGCGCCGCGTGCGCCGATTCGATGCGCGCGAGGCGCGCCGCGATCTCGGGTGGTGCCGGCGCGCTGCGCTGGGCGGTGGCGTCGACGTGCAGGAGCATCTGCTCGGCGGTTGCGAGAGGCCGATCCTCACCGGCGCGCTCCAGCACGTGGAACAGGTGCAGCCGCTTGGTGTCGACGCCCACGACCTGCGTCGCGACCGACAGACGGTCGTCCGCAAACGCGGCGCCGAGATGTGAGAGGTGCGTCTCGACGGTGTAGTAGCTGCCCCCGGCGGCGACGTATGCCTCGTCCACTCCGACCGCCCGCAGCAGCGCGTCGGTGGCCTCGCCGAACGCAAGCAGGTAGCGGCTGTCGTTGACGTGTCCGTTGTAGTCGATCCAGTCGCGTGGGACGGTCGTCGCGTACAGCCGAAGGGGCGTCGGGACGTCGCCTTCGCCGAGCACCTCGTCACGGTTGCGCGCTGCGAACAAACTGCGCTCCCAGTCCGACAGCACCGCGCCGGCGCCGGTGTCGTTGGCGCGCAGTCCCTGGATGACGGCGACGAGGCAGTCATCGCGCAGTCGCTCGAGCTCGCGTGCCGAGCGGCCCGCGGCCTGGGCGTCCGACTGCTCGACGATGCGGTCGAGCAGCCGATCCGTCAGCTCCGGTACGTCGGTCAGCCTCGACCAGGGCCATTTGAGGGCCGGCCCGAACTGCTCCATGAAGTGCCGCATGCCGGCCTCGCCGCCGGCGATCCGGTAGGTGAGGAACGTGCCCATGCTCGCCCAGCGGAGGCCGGCGCCGTAGCTTATGGCATCGTCGATCTCGGTGACCGTCGCCGTCCCGTCGTCGACCAGCCCGAGCGCTTCGCGCCAGAGCGCCTCGAGCAGGCGGTCGGCGACGAATCCGTCGATCTCCCGTGTGAGAGTGAGCGGATACATGCCCACCGCTCGGTAGAGGTCCGCGGCCCGCGTCACCGTCTCCGGGTCGGTCAGCTCGCCTGCGCAGACCTCGACCAGCGGCAACAGATAGACCGGATTGAACGGG
The DNA here is from genome assembly GCA_963717155.1 of uncultured Actinomycetes bacterium. Classification (GTDB taxonomy): domain Bacteria; phylum Actinomycetota; class Thermoleophilia; order Gaiellales; family JALYLC01. Next base: position 2,045,904 of record OY970326.1, on the reverse strand, counting down.
TGGCCGACGCACAGCCGCTGCGGCCGCGCCAGCTCACGCTGAAGTCGCGATGGCAGCAGTCCCGACGTGGAGGACGCGAAGACCGCGTCGTCGGTCGCCGCGCGAGAGGCCCGGCCGAGCAGCTCGCGCTTCACCTGCTCGCGTTCGGGGGCGCTCTCCTGCACGAGCTCGACCCCCTCGACCGCCTCCTCCGGCGTCGGAACGAGCGTGATCCGGCCCTCGGGTGGGAGCGGGGCGTGCGTCAGCCTTCCGTAGGCCCGTCGCGCGTTCGCGAGCACCTCAGCGACCTTGCGCTCGGCGTCCGGGTCGGGGTCGTAGAGCCGCACGTCCACGCCGTTCAACACGAACCGCGCGGCCCAGCCGCCGCCGATGACGCCGCCTCCGAGCAGTCCGACAGCGCGGGGCCGCCCCATCGCTCAGCCGTGCCGTGTGAGCGCGAGCCGCTCGCGCACGTCGTCAGGCCCGAGGACGCGCACGTTCATCGCCTCGAGGATCGCCACGGCTCGCTCGACGAGCGCGCCGTTGGAGGCGAGCACGCCGCGTGAGAGCTGGAGGTTGTCCTCGAGGCCGACCCGGACATTTCCGCCTGCGAGCACGGCCAGCGCGACGTACGGCAGCTGCATCCGACCGATCGAGAACGCGGAGAACACCGACCCGCGGGGCAGCCGAGCGACCATCGCGAGCAGCGTAGCCAGATCGTCCGGCGCCCCGTACGGGATTCCCATGCAGAGCTGCACCATCGCCGGGTCGTCGATCAGGCCGTCCCGGATCAGGTCGTGCACGAGCACGAGGTGACCGGTATCGAACACCTCGAGCTCGGGACGCACGCCGAGCTCGCGCACCTGCGCCGCCATCGCTCGGAGCATCCCGGGTGTGTTGACCATGACGTAGTCGCCGCCGGCCGCGAAGTTCATCGTGCCGCAGTCGAGCGTGCAGATCTCGGGCCGCAGCTCCGCGACGTGCACGAGCCGCTCGCCGGCTCCGACCATGTCCGTCGCTGCAGCGTCGAGCGGGAGCGGCGCGTGCTCGCCTCCCAGCACGAGGTCGCCGCCCATCCCTGCAGTCAGGTTGAGCACCACGTCCACATCGGCGGCACGCACGCGCTCCACCACCTGGCGGTAGAGGCCGGTGTCACGCGACCCCTTGCCCGTTGCTGGATCGCGTACGTGAATGTGCGCGATGGCCGCGCCTGCGCGAGCGGCCTCGATGGCGGCGTCGGCGATCTGCTCCGGCGAGACGGGGACACGGTCGCTGCGATCCGTGGTGGCGCCGGCACCGGTGACGGCGCAGGTGATGAAGGCTTCCCACTGCATGAGAGCGCGAGTGTAGCCATCACCCGCGGAGCAGGGTCGACCGCCACTGACTCGACATGACGTTGTCGACAGGTTTACTGTCCATTTCTGTCGACTGTCACCCGCAGAAGTGCCAACAGCACGCGAAGGTGTGAGCCGATAACGACGAAAGGCCCGCGCGAGCGGGCCTTTCTGACGCGCTGAGATGTCAAACGCTAGTTGCGCTTGAGCCGATCCAGTGCATCGGTGATGGTGCGGTACTCCGCGTTCTCACGCTCGAGGCGCTCGACATGCGCCGACAGTGCAGCAGCCGCATCGACGAGCTGTTGCACGAGTTGCGACGTCGTCGCGTCGTGCGAACCCGCGCGTCCAGCCGCTCGTGTGGTGCGCTTCTTCGTTGTCCGGGCGCTCCGGGTCCTGCCGGACGTCGCGCGCCCGCTGCGCGAGCGCTGCTTGACACCGGCGCCATCGGGCATCGTCCGTGCGACGCGGTAGTAGGCCGTCGCGACAGTTGCAGCGGACCGTCCGGTGCGCTCGGCAACGATCGCGAACGCTTCGGTCGGCTTCTTTCCATCCTTGATCAGGGCACGGGCCATGTCGAACGTCTGGCGCCCTATCTGACCCCGCGTCCCCGGGGCGGCGCCGCTCGCAGCGGATGCTTCCATCGTCTCTCCTCGTAAACGCGGACTGCCAGACCCGGCGTCACACCGCCGACTCTCGCCGCTATGTGCATGTCGAGCTAGTCGACATCGGCGAGCAATCTAGCACTCGCCGTGCTCGTGTGAGACGGGATGCTACGCCGCGGGCGCCGCAATGCGCCCTTCGGCGAGCAGTGCTGCAAATCGTTCGATGCTGTCGACGACGCCGCGTTGCAACGACGTGCGCGAGAGCGGACCGATGGCATCTTCAACTGCTCGATCATCGACACCCTCGGGAAATGGCAGCGGCGACTCATCGAACGTGATCGTGCCCGCAGACGCAGGGACAGCGCTCGAGATCGCGTCGATCACCTCGCGCACGTGCACGGGCTCTCCTGGAAGGTCGAACACGCCGGCACCCGCCAGCGGCGCGAAGCTCGCCTGAACGAACGCGCGGGCGACATCGGGCACGTACTGCAACTGCGCGCTCCCGCCGTACGGCACGCGGTAGGGGACCCCGGCCGCGGCCGCGAGCATCGCCGTGGTCGGCGCCGACGTGACTCCCTGGTCGCGGCCTGGACCGTACACCGTGTGCGGCCGAAGCCCGACGCTCGCGATCCGGTGATCGTTCCAGTACACGTGCGCCGAGCCTTCGTTTGCACGCTTGAAGACGCCATAGATGGTCGACGGCGTCGCCTTCATGTCGAGGGTCGGATCGAGATCGTCGAGCGCGTCATAGGCCGCGACCGACGAGGCATACACGACCGGTCCCATGCGATCCGCGCGTCGTTTGACGGCCTCGAGCACGTTGACGGTTCCCACGACGTTGACGGCAGCACCGAGCGGTGGGTTCGCGCGGCAGTGAGGCACCTGCAGCGCCGCGAGGTGGATCACGTTCGTGACCTCGTGCTCGTCGAGGGTACGCTCGAGGCGGGCGAGATCGGTGATGTCACCGTTGACGCGCGGCACCTGCGCGGCACGCTCGCTCGATAGCACGAGACCGAGACGGTAGTCGTCGCCACCGAGGTCGAACGCCACCACTGGAACGTCGCGTTCGACAAGCTCGCGCACGACCCAGGCCCCGATGCAACCGTAGGCGCCCGTGACCAGCACGCGTGTGTCCGTGGGCGGCGTCGCCACCGGCGCACCGTAGCGAAGCGGAAAGGGCTCGCGCCCCACGCTCCGAATAGGAGAAGCGCCGCTCGCGGAGTACGCTCTGAGAGGGGTCAATCAACTCTGGAGGGGGAACGGTGTGAGTACGTCCGGAAAGTCGTTCGACGCGTCGGCCGTGAGCCGGCCGACCTGGATTGCGGCGGGCGGGGCGCTGATCCTGTTCATCTCTGTCTTCTTCAGCTGGTACACCGCGAGCGTGCACGGCCTCGGCGTCAGTGCGTCGGGGAGCGGATGGGACTCGGGAAGCCTCGCGAAGCTTGTCGCCCTGCTGGCGTTGATCGCCCTCGCCGCGCTCGTGGTCGAGCTGTTCGTACCCACGGTCACGCTTCCGCTACCCGCGTCGCTGATCGTGATGGGTGCGGGTGGTCTCTCGGTGCTCTTCGTGTTGATCAAGTTCGTGGACAAGCCCGCGGACGGTGGCGGCGTCGTCTCGATCAGTCTTGCCTGGGGGATCTTCGTCGCCCTCATCGCGGCGGTCGTCACCGTGGTCGGCGGCTACCTGAAGATGCAAGAGGCATAGGTCTGTAGACCCGCGCGCACCTTGTGGTGCGCGCGTCCCTCGCATATCGTTGACGGTGTCAACGATATGCGAGGGGTGAGACGTGGCCGCGACCGCAGGCGCGCATGACGCGATCGACGACGTACGCGCCTTCAACCGGTTCTACACGCGCGTGATCGGCGTGCTCGACGACGGTGTCGTCGAGACGTCGTACTCGCTGCCCGAGGCTCGGGTGCTGTTCGAGCTCGCCCAGGTCGACGAGGGTGAGGTGGGGGAGGTGCGTCGCTCGCTCGGTATCGACGCGGGGTACCTCAGCCGCATGCTCGCGCGCTTCGAGGCGCAGGGACTGATCGCCCGCCGGCGCTCGGCCAGCGACGCCCGTCGGCAGCTGGTGCAACTCACCGATCTGGGCCGGTCCGAGTTCGCGATGCTCGATGGCCGCTCGGCCGAGCAGGTCGGTGAGGTGATCGGCCGGCTCGGCGAGGGCGAGCAGCGCCGCCTCGTGACGGCGATGGCCGCTGTTCGCGAGCTTCTCGGCGACGCGCCACCGGCGGCGACGCCCGTCCTGCGCGAGCCCGAGCCCGGCGACTACGGCTGGATCGTCGAGCGGCATGGCGCGCTGTACGCCGCCGAGTACGGCTGGAACTCGCACATCGAGTCGCTGGCCGCTCGCGCGATCGGCGAGTTCATGGAGCATCGCGATCCCATGCGCGAGCGCGCCTGGATCGGTGAGGTCGACGGCGTGCGCGCGGGTTGCGTGCTGTGCGCACGGCGGAGCGACGACGTCGCGCAGCTCCGCATGCTGATCGTCGAGCCGGGCGCTCGCGGGCTCGGGCTCGGGCGGATGCTCGTCGACGAGTGCATGCGCTTCGCCCGAGATGCGGGCTACCGCAGCATGCTCCTGTGGACGACGAACGTGCTCGAGCCCGCGCGCCGGCTGTACCAGCGCGCGGGCTTCGAGCTCGTCGAGCAGGCCCCGTTCCAGCGGTTCGGGCCCGACCTCGTCGGTGAGTACTGGCGGTGCGAGCTCTAGAGGCTTCTGGCTTCTAGGCGACGGGCTCCGGCTCGGGCTGGGGCACGTCCCGCGATCCGGCCGGCGCGTCCAGCGCACCTCCGGTGGAGGGCGGCTCGATCGTGAGGTTGGGGAGCACGCGATCGAGCCACGCGGGGATCCACCAGGTGCGCTCGCCGAGCATCGTCAGGAGCGCGGGCACCATCGTCATGCGCACGATCAACGCGTCCGTCAGGATCGCGATACCGAGCAGCAGGCCGAACTCCTTCGTCACGCGATCGTCGCCGATCGTGAAAGAGAAGAACACCGAGCTCATGATCAGCGCGGCGGCGACGATCACGCGCCCGACCCCGGCGATGCCATCGACCAGCGACAGACGTGTGTCCTTGCCGCGTAGGTGCTCCTCGCGTACGCGGCTCATCAGGAACACCTCGTAGTCCATCGACAACCCGAACAGGATCGCGAACGCGATCGGTGGGACGAACGCCTCGATCGGACCTACTCGGTCGAGTCCGAGGATTCCCATCCCGTGCCCGAGCTGGACGACGCCGACGAGGACGCCGAACCCGACGAACGCCGAGAGCAGCGTCGTCAGGGCGGCCTTGACGGAGATCACCAGCGAGCGGAAGGCCATCGCGAGGACGATCATGGTCACGCCGATCACGAACAGGAGGAACCACGGGAGCCTGTTGAGGATCTGGTTTCCGATGTCCGTGAACGCCGCGTTCTGACCGGTCACGTACGCCGTGACCCCGGTCGCGGGAACGACGGTGTGGCGCAGCTGCGCCACCAGGTCGTCAGTCTTGGAGTCCTGCGGTGAGAACCGCGAGTACGCGTTGATGATGGCGACGTCTCCGGCCTTGTTCGCGAACGGCTTCGAGACGAAGACGACGTTGCCCTTCGGTCCCGTGAGGCCCTGGAGTGCGTGGTAGACCTTGTTCGCGTCCGCCGCCCCACCCTTGACGACGACGGTGATCGGCGAGGTGAAGCCCGGACCGAAGCCGTCGGTCTTGTCGGACAGGATGTCGTACGCCTGGCGGGTCGTCTGCGACTTCGGCGCGGTTCCGGCGTCGGCCGCTCCGAGGCGAACCTTGAGCGCCGGCGCCGCGAGGAGCAGGGCGACCACGAGCGCGATGATGAACACGGGCCGTGGGTGGCTGGTCACGAACCGCCCCCAGCGAGCGACCGGAGTGCGGTGCTGTCCCTCGAACGACTCGTCGGCCTGCGGGAGCTTCATGCCTCCGCGATCGATCTTGTGCCCGAGCTTCGCCAGCACCGCGGGAAGCAAGGTGTTGGCGAGGATCACGGACGTGAGCACGCCGAGCGCGCCGCCGACACCCATGATCGTGATGAAGCTCAGCCCGATCACGAACAGTCCCGTGATCGAGATCGCGACGGTGATGCCGGCGAAGATGACCGCGCGGCCCGATGTGGCCGCGGCCCTGGCCGCGGCGTCGCGCGGTGACAACCCGTCATGCAGGAGCTGTCTGAACCGCGTGACGATGAACAGCGAGTAGTCGATGCCGACGCCGAGCCCGATCATCGACGCGATGATCGGCGTGATCGTGTTCACGCTCGTGAGCTGCGCGCCCAGGTACAGCAGCATGAACGCCGAGGCCACGGCGATGATCGCGAAGATCAGCGGAATCACGGTCGGGACGAGCGCGCGGAACAGGAACAGCAGGACGATCAGTCCCGCGATCAGGCCGAAGATCTCACTCGACCCCGATGAGGGTGCCCCGCTCGAGGCGTCGCCGGTGAACTGGAGGTTGAGCCCCGCCTTCGTGGCCACCGCCTGCGTGGCGTCCATCAAGGCCTTGGTCTTGGTCCATGACAGGTCGAAGCTGTTCTTGGAGAAGCTCTGGTCGAAGAACCCGACGCGGCCGCTCTTCGAGAGGTTCCCCTTCTCGAACGGGCTCGTCGTGCGGGTCGCGTACTGCGCCTTCTTGGCCATCGCGATGATCTTGTCGATCGCGGCCTTGTGCGCGGGCGAGTCGATTCGCTGGCCCGCCGGAGCCTGAAACACGAAGGTCAGCGCGCTGCCGTTCTGCGCCGGGAACTTGGCCTTCAGCAGATCGGTCGCTCGCTGCGTGTCGGAGCCCGGAAGCTTGAACTCGTTGACGAGCTTGCCGTGAAAGGCGGCCGTCAGACCGATCAGCACGAGGGTGGCGAGGAACCAGATCCCGATCGTGCGCCACGGGCGGCTCGCGCACGCGCGCTCGAAGCGGGCGTGTGCGCCAGTTAGTTCAGGACGTGCATCGGTGTTCGAGTGATGCTCGGTCACGTGTGCCTCCGGCAGGGTCGACGCCTCGGGGCGCTGTGTGCTCGTTTCTTGGGCGAACGCCTCCCTGAACGCTCGCCGCCATACCCTAGCGAACCCGTGTGGGAGCGTTGGAGATCGCCGACTCGCGTGTCGTGGAGATGCGTCATGCGGTTGAGACTCCGCGCCGGCCGGAAACTCATCGGCGGGCCGACGCGCGTTCCGTGGCCCTATCCGAGCACGGGGCGCCAGGCGGGAGTGGAGTCGTCCGCCGGGTCGGTCGTCAGCTGGAGGAGGCCGGATCCGTCGATGCCGACCGTGAAGATGTTGCGATCGGGCGTCCGCCCGGCGGTCGTCGTGCAGTTGGTGCACAGCGCGTCGAACGCGAGCTCGGTGCCGTCGGGCGACCAGGACGGATGTGCGGCCCCGACGGCGGTCACGACCCGCCTTGCCGTGGTTCCCAGCGTGTCCACGTACACCCCGTGCCGCCCCGTGAACGCGATCATGGTGCCGTCGGGCGACCACTCGGGATTGTGCAGGTCGGACGCGCGCTCGCCCGCCGGCGTGGGTACCTCGATGTGGACGGCGCCGCCCGCCACGTCGGTCGCCATGATGCCGCCCGCGGTCGGTGCAGACGAGACGAACACCAGCATCGAGCCGTCCGGCGACCACGCCGGTGCCGTCGCGCGCATGCCCGATGCGAGGGGTGTGAGGCCGGAGCCATCGGGGTTCACGGTGTACAGGCGCGATGGCATATCGCTCGTCGCCCGGACGAAGGCGATCTTGGTGCCGTCCGGCGACCACGCCGCGCTGCTGTCGTAGATACCCGAGCCGTGGTGCGTGAGCGCCCTGGACGACGTCCCGTCGGCGCGGGCGATGCGGAGCGTGAGGGCGCAGCCCTTGCACGCGAGACCGGCGTAGGGGGCCGAGGTGTACACCAGCATGCTCCCGTCGGGCGACCACGCCGGGTCGAGCTCGTCGATCGAGTCGTCGGTCAGCGCGCGTAGCCCGCTTCCGTCCGATTGGATCGCGTAGAGCTCGTGGTCGTTGTTGGGGTGGCTGGTGTCGTAGATGATGCTGCGGTCGCTCTGCGACCAGAGGAGATGCTCGACCTCGGAGCCCGCCGGGAGCAGCGCGAGCAGATGCGACGAGGCTCCGAACCTGTTGCCGACGCGGATCTGCACGCCTCCGCGACGCTGGAGCACGAACGCGTACCGCGCGGAGTCGGCAGACCACGCGCCGTAGCCCGGAAGCGTGACGCTCGGGCCGCCGCTGACCGCCACGAGCTTCGGGCCTGCGCCCGTCGCGTCGTACGCGATCGACTGTCCGTCCGGGGTGAAGGCGACGTAGTCGGGCACCAACCGGGATGAGCCGGACACGAGACGGGGAACCACCGTCACCGCGTTGGACCCGTCGGGCCCGACGACCATCAGCGCGCCCGCGCGCTCGACCGCGAGCAGGCTGCCGTCCGGCGACCACGCGCGAGGCTGGCCGGGAAAGCGTGCGAGCTGCTGTCCGTTCTCGTCGTAGACGACGGTGCCGCCGTCCGACACGGCCAGCATCCCGTTGGCCGACCACATCGGCTCGCCACCCGCGCAGCGGAACCGGCGATGCCCCTGGAGGTCGAGGACGACCACCTCGCCCGCCTGCGAACACGCGACGAGCTGGCCGTCCTGCGACCATTCGGGCGTGAAGCAGCCGTCCGGGAGCAGACGCCGGGCCGTCACCTTCCGGGCGTCGATCACGTCGACCTCGTTGCGCACGGCGCCCCCGCCATGCGCCCGCGGCACCGCGGCCAGCAGGAGCGTTCCATCCGGCGACCACGAGAGCGGCCCGGGTGTCTGGCCGCCCGTGTCGAGGTCGCCTCGCACACGGCGGAGGCCGGTGCCGTCGGCGTGTGAGAGGTACACCGAGCTCTTCCCTGTCCGGTTGCTCCAGAACGCGAGCCTGGTGCCGTCGGGACTGAGGGATGCGTTCGTGTCTGCGGCCGGGTTGCGCGTGATATCGCGGAATCCGGCGCCATTCACGCGAGCCGCGTAGATCTCGCCGAACAGGTTCTCCGCGCGATCGCTCGTGAAGACGATCTCCTGGCTGCCCGCGGCGAGGCCGGTCGCGGGAGCCCCTACCAGGACGAGCGCCGCGAGGGCGAAGATGACAGGCGGCCTCCGCATGCGCGGACGGAAGCCTAGCCGTCAGATGTGATCGAAGAGTGTGGGAAAAATGGCAGGATGCGGCGCGTGAGCGAGCCGCTGGCCGTCGACGTCATTCACTTCACCGACCCCAGCTGCCCGTGGGCGTACTCCGCCGAGCCGCTGTTCCGCACGCTCGAGTGGCGCTTCGGAGACCACCTCCGGTGGCGCACGGTGATGATCGGGCTGTCGGAGGACACCTCGCGCTCGCAGCGATCGGGATACACGCCGGAGCGGCGCGTCCAGAGCTGGCTGAACTTCATGCGTCGCTTCGGCATGCCGGTGCTGCCCGAGCCGCGCTCGCGCCTGATCTCGTCGGGTCGCGCTTGCCGCTCCGTGGTCGCGGCGCGGGCGCAGTCGCTCGAGCTCGGCGACGCGCTCCTGCGGCGCATCCGGCTGGCCTGGTTCACGAGCACGCTCCTGCTCGACGAGGACGACGGGCTTGCGACGGTCGCGGCCCTCGTGCCCGGTCTCGATGTCGACCGAATGCTCTCGATGATCGACGACCCGGAGGTCGAGGCCGCATACCAGGCGGATCGGGCCGAGACCCGAAGCGCCGCGGCGATCGGCTCGCCTGCGATCGCCCAGGGGCGCACGGCGACGACCGACGGTCCCGAGCGGTTCACCGCGCCGAGCATCATCTTCCGGTACGACGGCCGGTCGCTGGTGGCGGGTGGCTGGCAGTCACTGCGCGCCTACGACATATGCATCGCGAACCTCGAGCCCGATCTCCCGCGTCGGGCGGCCCCGACCGTCTCGGAGGCGCTTGCGGCCTTCCCGGCCGGGATCACGACGGCCGAGCTCGCGCGCGTGTGCGCCGAGCACGACGACGAGCCGGACCCACGTGCAGTCACAACCGAGGTGGTCGCGTTGTGCGCAGCGGGGAGCGCCGCGCGCGAGCCGCTCGGCCCGGCCGAGCTGTGGCGGCCGGCCTAGCTCGGGCGCGGCCTCGCCGATCTCCAGATCCGCACGTGCACGTGATCGTCGTGGTTGACGAGCTTGATCACCACGCCGTGCTGTCCCGTCAGCCCGGTGTGCGGGCCGACGAAGGCGTACTGCACACCGCGTCGCACGATGCGGTTCACGAGATCCTGCGCGAGCCGGTGATCGATCTGCGATACGCGCGTGACGGCGCGTTCGGTCCCGTCTCGCCGCGGGTAGTAGATGTCGGCGTCGAGCCCGTTCTGGTGGGAGCCGTGCCCGAGGCCGCCGTAGCTCGATCCGAAGGGCCCTCCGTGCGTCCGGCTCAGATCGCCGACGAGCAACCGGGGAGCGGTCGGATGCGCTCGCTTCCACTCCACGCCGAGCTTCTCGATGAAGTCGATCAGGCGATCGGTGCCGAAGCGCCGCCACCCGCGATTCGGCGAACGGTGGAGGATGGCATCCCAGGAGAGGAAGCCGACACCAGATGCCGGTAGCTCGAGGCCGCGGATCAGGCGCCCGTTGAACGGGAGGCCGACGGCCACCGAGGCCTGAACCGTGCGAGCGCGCGCACCGCGGACGGTCGGAGCGGCGACGTGCCGCGTAAGCGGCGCGACGCGGGGCTGGGCCGGGCCTGCGACGCGCTCGAGCACGTCGCGCCCCTCCCCGATCGCGGCGGCCGCGAGGACCGCGACGAGCAGCAGCGCCGTGGCGATCGGCACGCCCATTCCGCCTCGGGGGTGCTGTCTCGCGGCGTGACTCACGACCGGTCCCGGCGACGTGCGGCCACTCTGGAGGGAATACTGCATGTCCGTGTCGCTCCCTCTCTCGCCGCCGATTCCCCCTCAGCTTGCGCGACCGTCCCGCACGCTCCCCGACGAGCCCGGTACCTGGGCCTACGAGCCGAAGTGGGACGGGTTTCGCGTGATCGTGTTCGTCGACGGCGAGGAGGTCGACCTGCGCTCGCGGAACGACCGGCCGCTGTCCCGCTACTTCCCCGAGCTGGCGTTCCCGGCCGGGCGCTACGTGCTAGACGGCGAGATCGTCGTGCGCGATGCCGATGGCGGCGTCGCGTTCGGCGCGCTGCAGCAACGGATCCACCCGGCTGCCTCGCGCGTCGAGCGCATGAGCCAGGAGACGCCGGCGCGGGTCGTGGCCTTCGACCTGCTCGCCCTCGAAGACAGCGCGCTGCTCGAGCTTCCGTTCGACGATCGCCGGAATCTGCTCGAGACGCTCGTGCCCGCTGCCAGCGTCGAGCTCTGTCCGCAGGTGCGCGACGCCTCGGAGGCCGAGGGGTGGTTGCACGAGTACGAGGGCGTGATCGCGAAGCGCCTCGACGGGCCGTACCTCCCGGGCGAGCGCAAGGGCATGCTCAAGGTGCGGCGCCAGCGCACGATCGACTGCGTCGTGTGCGGCTACCGCCCCGGCAAGGCCGAGGGCACGGTCGGCTCGCTGATGCTCGGCCTGTACGACGATGCGGGCAAGATCGTGGTCGTCGGGCACACGTCGGGCTTCAGCGCGCGCGAGAAGCGTGAGCTCGTGGAGCGCCTCCGACCGCTCGAGACCGGGGAGCGGGGGACTGCCGAGCCGAGCCGTTGGACAGCCGGCCGCGATCTCGAATGGGTCGCGCTCGAGCCGGTGCTCGTGGTCGAGGTCACCTACGACCACGCGAGCGATGGTCGCATCCGGCACGGCGCGAACATCGAGCGCTGGCGCACGGATCGCGATCCCGCGAGCTGCCTGCTCGCGCAGTTCGCGGCCGACAACTGAGCGACCGCCCACATCTGTGTTAGTTTAAAGATGCTTTGGATCAAACGCATTGTCTCGACCCCGAGGTGCGAGAGGTGTTGCGGCTGCTCGCGGCGTTGACCCGGCGCATGCGGCCCCGCGGTGAGTCCGCGCTGCCCGAACCGCTCAGCGCGGCGTTCTCCGAGGGCTCGCTCGGTCCACGTCACATGCCGCCGCTGTTCGCGCTCGCCATGGGAGGCCCCGCCAGCGTCGGAGAGCTCGCGGCCCGCCTCGATCTCGCGCCGACCACGACGAGCCTGCTTGTCAACGAGCTCAGCCGTGTCGGACTCGTCGATCGCGCCGAGGACGACGGCGACCGGCGACGCACGATCGTCGATGTGCGCGGGGACATCAGAGCCCCCCTCGTCGAGCTCGCGTCGAAGCGCGTCGCGGCGGTACGGCGGGCGCTCGAACGCCTCGAGCCCGAGGCGCGTGCACATCTCGTCGAGGGGTTGAGCGTGCTGGTCGAGGAGGTGGAATGAGCGGCCCGAGCGTCGAGGTGCGGCAGCTCGTGAAGCGCTACCCGCGCTCGCCGGTGAACGCCGTCGACGGGATCTCGTTCTCGGTGGAGGGCGGCGAGGTGTTCGGCCTGCTCGGCCCGAACGGCGCTGGCAAGACGACCACGGTCGCGATGCTCACGACCCGTGCACGACCCACCGCGGGTGAGGTGTACGTCGGCGGAGTCGACCTGCGGCGCCATCCCGTCACCGCACGCAGCCGGTTCGCGGTCGTGCCGCAGCGCAGCAATCTCGATCGAGCGCTCTCGATTCGCGACAACCTGCTGTTCCACGCCGCCTACCACGGCATTCCGCCGCGCGATCGCCGCCTGCGGGCCGACGAGCTGCTCGATCAGTTCGGCCTTCTCGATCGCGCCAGCAGCAAGCCGGACTTCATCTCGGGCGGACAGGGCCAGCGGATCATGATCGCGCGAGCGCTCATGCACGAGCCGTCCGTGCTGTTCCTCGACGAGCCGTCGACGGGTCTCGACCCTGCCGCCCGCCTGTTCGTGTGGGATCGCCTGCGAGAGCTGAAGAAGCGCGGCGTGACGCTCGTGCTCACCACGCACGACATGAACGAGGCCGCCGAGCTCGCCGACCGCGTCGCCATCATGGATCACGGAAAGCTCCTCGCAATCGACACGCCGGAGGCGCTCGTGCATGGCCTGCCGGGGGGCACGACGCTCGACCTGCACACGTCGGCGCCGGATGGACAACCGCTCGACGAGGTGCTCGACGCGTTGCGCGCGCTGCCAGGCGTCAGGAGCGTCGACCGCGAGGCCGCGGAGGACGGGGTGCACCTGAGGCTCTACGTCTCGGGCGAGGCCCCGCTCCTCGTCGGGCAGGCTGCGGCGCTGCTCACCGAGCGCGGTCTCGATCTCGCCGACGTCACCCTCGGGAGCGCGAGCCTCGAGGACGTCTTCATCAGCCTGACCGGACGGGCCCTCCGATGAGCCAACCGGCCCACAGCCAGACGAGCGCCTTCTTCGCGATCCTGCGCCGCGACCTCTACGTGACCTGGCGCGAGCTACCCGCATTCCTCGCGCAGGTGATCCTGCAACCGCTCTTCCTGCTGTTCGTCTTCGGCAAGGTGCTCGGCTCGCTCGGCTACACGACACCCGGATACGCCGACCTCCTGTTCCCCGGCTTGCTGGCGCTGACCGCGGTGATCACCGGCATGCAGGCGCTGGCGTTTCCGCTGGTGATCGAGTTCGGCTGGACGAAGGAGATCGAGGATCGCCTGCTCGCGCCGATCAGCACCGGGCTCGTGGCCGCCGAGAAGGTCGTCTTCGCGACGCTCCGTGCGCTCGCCGCCACGACGCTCATGATCCCGATCGGCATCCTCGTCCTCGGCTCGATCCCGTGGCGCTGGAGCGCGCTGCCGCTGTTCGTCGCAGTGCTCGTCCTGGCATCCGTGCTCGGCGCGTGCCTCGGGCTGGTGCTCGGCACGGCGGTGAAGCCGGCGAAGATCAACATCGTCTTCTCGCTCGTCTTCACCCCGCTGCTCTTCACCGGCTGCAGCCAGTACCCGTGGCCATCGCTCGACCAGCTGCGCTGGTTCCAGGTCGTGACCGCCGCGAACCCGATGACGTACGCGAGCGAGGGGCTGCGCGCCGCTCTCGTCCCGACCGTCCCGCACATCCAGGTCTGGATCTGCCTGACCGTGCTTCCGGCCGCGATCGCCGCGCTGCTCGTGATCGGCGTGCGCGGTTTCTACCGCAGCGCAATCGACTAGGCGCGACGGTCGAGTTCTGTATGCCCCGTAAGGGGTAGTACAACGCGTGTCCGGCGGGTGGGACGGTCGTCTGGGGCTGCTCAAGCTTCTTGCAAGTTCTGCCGATTACTCGGATCAAAGGATATCCGTGCCGTTCACTAGAGGAACGCGCGCAACGCTATGGAGGGCGTGTGTCATGGTCAAGCAGTCTGATCTGCTCGAGGCAGTAAGCGTCGCCGATCGCGTCGGGGAGTTGCAGTTCACCGTGGGCCAGGTCTGTCGGATGGCCGGGATCACGAAGATGCAGCTCGACTACTGGACCGAGCGCGGGGACATCCCCACGCAGGGGAAGAAGCAGCGACTGTACGACGCGGCGTCCGTCGAGACGGTGATGCTGATCAAGCAGGCACGCGACCTCGGATTCGACGTGAATGCGGCCATCGCGGCCTCCAAGGATTTCCAGGCGCGTCAGGTCCGCGAGCTCGATCGCACGCAGGCGCGTCTCGCCGCCTAGCTCCAGACGGACGGATCAGGGTCGCCGTCCGACGTCTCGGTCGGGACGGCGAGCCCCTCCGCCGGCGCGCGGTGATCGCCTGCGGCGTGCGACTCTCGGGGGCCTCGCCCTGACAATGTCGGGCATGGGCGACGAGAACCTGCGCGAGGCGGAGCTCGAGTCGCGCTGGGAGGCCGCCCCCGCCGTGCTCCTGATCATCGGACTGCAGGTTGCGCTGGCGGTGGTCAGCCAGCACGCCCACTGGAAGCTCTGGTGGGTCCCGTGGTGGGGCTGGGTCGTGCTCGTCGTGCCCGAGATCGTCCTGCTCATCCCGCTCGCGTGGTCGCGACCCCGACACCAGCTCGAGCAGCTCGGCAAGCGTCGGATGGTCTCGCTCGCGCTGTTCGCCGTCATCAGCGTCGGGAATGGACTCGCACTCTTCGCGCTGATCGCGTCGCTGCTCGAAGGCCACGAGCGCAGCGGTGCCGAGCTGCTGTACAAGGGCCTCACGATCTGGACCACGAACATGATCTCGTTCGGCCTCTGGTACTGGGCGTTCGATCGAGGTGGCCCGGTGCGCAGGCGCGAGCCGAACCCGCCGCTGCCCGACTTCCAGTTCCCGCAGATGGACAACCCGAAGTTCGCGGAGCCCGGTTGGCAGCCGCACCTGCTCGACTACATCTACGTCTCGTTCACGAACTCGATCGCATTCAGCCCGACCGACACGATGCCGCTCACGCGCCAGGCGAAGGTGCTGATGCTCATCCAGTCGGCCGCGTCTGCGATCACCGTGTTGCTCGTTGCCGCGCGCGCCGTCAACATCCTGCGCTGACGGGCGCCTGTCCCGTGGCTACGATGGCCGCGGACCTGTAGCTCAGCGGTTAGAGCAGCCGGCTCATAACCGGTCGCGCGCGGGTTCGAATCCCGCCGGGTCCACTCGGACAGTGTTCAGGTCAGTTCCAGCTGGCCTGATGCGCACGGAACTGCCACGTGCACTGTCGCCCCTTCCGGCGGAGTCTTGCGTGGCAAGGGAGTGGGTGCTACCATGCCACGCATGGTACTTGGCTCCCAACGGCGAACGGAGCTGCTTCGCGGTGTGCTCGATCTCTGCCTGCTGGCGGTCATGGAGGAGGGGCCGGCGTACGGCTACGAGATGACGAAACGACTGCGCGACCGCGGGCTCTCGACCGTCGGTGAGGGATCGATCTATCCGCTGCTCGGACGCCTGGAGCGCGACGGTCTCGTCGAGACGTTCAGGAGCTCGAGCAACGGAGGGCCGCCGCGGAAGTACTACCGCCCCTCAAACGCCGGGCGACGGGTTCTCGAGCTGGGCGTGTCCGAATGGCGAGCTGCCCGTGATGCCGTCGACGCGGTGCTTGCCCCTGTCAAGGTCGAGGTGGCGACATGAGTGACTTCGTCGAGCAGTGCCGCGCGGAGTGGAGGCGCCTCGGTGTGGCCGAACCGCTGGCCGAGGAGATGGCGGCGGACCTCGCGGCGGACCTCGAGGAAGCCGCGGCCGAGGGCGTCTCCGCGGAGGAGCTCCTCGGGCGCAGCGCGTTCGATCCACGTTCGTTCGCCGCCTCCTGGGCAGCCGAACGCGGGATCATCCCTGCGCCGCCAAGCCAGGGGAGCTCCCGCCGCAGACCGCTCATCCTCATCGTGTTCACCGCTATCGGTGCGCTTGTATTGACCGTCGCCGCGCTGGCGCTCCTGACAGGTCAGCCCAGCGTGTCGGTCGTGGCGGTCAAGACGCCGGGTACTCACCTTCCCCTTCCCGTGTCACCAGCAGGCCCCGTGCCACCACCGGGCATCGGCCGCCATATCGTCCTCAGCACGAGTGCATCCGCACCCGTCGAGTGGATCCTCCTGTTCCTCGCGATCGTCGCACTCGGCTTCGCCGCGTGGCTCTGGTCGGGTCGGGAACGCTCACGGCCGCCCGGCGTCACCGCCTAGGAGGCGCTCGGGCTCCCCTTGCCGCGCTAGCGGCTGGCGAGCCGGAACGACGTCCTCGCGCCCCGGACGTGCGCACCTCCGGCGACGACGTCGTACCTGCCCCCGGCGAGGCTTCGAGGGACGCCGAGCGAGCGCGTCCACGCGCCGCCGCGCAGCCTCAGATGGATCACCTCGACGGCCGTCCGGGGCGCCCGCCGCCGGATGGTGATCGAGACGGCCGTCCGGCCGCTCGCAGTTCCGTGCAGGATGAGACGCCCGTGTCGAACGCGCGCTGAGCGGAGGCTGACAGCGATGGTCGGCCGCGCAGTTTTCGAGTCATGCGTGCCGCGCGTGGCGATCTGCTCCGAGTGGTCGTGCGCGCCCGTGCAGCTCGCGACCGCGTCGTCGTCCGGCGCGATCGCGACGGAGGAACCGATGCACGTGAGCTCTTCGGGAGCACCGAAGGCGCCCGAACCCGAGCGCGCGAGTAGCAGCTCGCGGTCCCAGCTCCCTGCGGGGTCGATCGCAAGGATCGCGCTCCCGTCGGCCGCCTCGGCGATGCGCAGCGCGCCGAGGCCGCCCCCCGTGATGGGATCGGTGAGCTGCGTGACCGGTCCCCAGGTCGTGGGCGTGCCGGCCGGGCGGCCGGCGCTGTAGAGGATGGCGGGGTTGGAGGGCTCGACGGCGGGGGGTGCGAGCCCGATCCATGCGGCCGTCGCGTTCCCGTGCGCGTCGAACGCCCCCACGATCTGGTTCGTGTTCCAGTTCGAGTCGATGGTGGCGACCTGCTGCGGCGGCGCGAACGCGCCACCTGCGGGGCGGTAGCTGCTCTCCACGCGGAAGTCGCTCGGCAACACGTCGGACGGCAGGCTCTGGAAGAACGTCGAGAGCACATCGCCGGAGGCGTCGACGGCGACGTCGCCACCTTCGGCGTAGGCGGGTGCCGTGAGTGCCGTGATCTGGACCTGTCCGTCGGGCGGGAATCCACCATGCGCCGGGCCGACGGCGACCTCGATGTCGGACCTCTTGTCGATGCTGCTTCGTCCCTGGTACTCGCGGGTCCACTGGATCGCGGCGTCGCCTGCGGCGCCGATCGCGGTGGTCATGTCGAACGCGCGGTCGTTGCCGTGCAGCGTCGCGACGGTCCTGGGCTGCGAGAAGCCGTGGGTCGGCGTGCCGACCATCCCGTACACCGTTGTCACGTACCCGTCGCCGGAGACCTCGGTGGCCGACTGCCACGCCACGACGATCTTGCCCGAGGCGTTCGCGGACGCCGAGAACTCGACGTCGGGATCCGCGGCTGGAATCGTCGCGGTCGGGGCGGTCGCGACCACCCTTGGCGGCGACCAGCGAGCAGCTCCCGGGTGCCAGGTCGACACGTGGACGGTCTGCACCGTCGACGTCGAGACATCCCACACCGCGAGCGCGTTCCCGGCCGGGTCGATCGAGACGGCGTAGCGGTACGCCGAAGACTCGGTCGAGAGGGGCGCGGGTGAGGCACGCCACGCGCCGCCCGGAACACGTTCGGCGACGCCGAGCGCGAACGACCCCGAGACGAGCTCGCCGAAGGCGGCGACGCCATACCCCGCACGGTCGATGGCGACGCGCGATCCCACCGGGCCGAGCCCCGGATCACCCCGATACACGGTGACGGGCGGCGACCACGACGACGCACCGGCCGGGATCGCCCATGCGAGCACGAGGAAGCTGATCGCGAGCGCGATGCGCAGCGCCCCGCGCGGCTTACTCATCCCGTGTGCACATCCATCGGTTCTACCCTCCACGGACCGACCGGAAACCCGTGGCCCGCGCGGCGGACGCGTCCTCAGCCCCGCGTAGCATCGAGCGATGCACGACTGGACGCTGCGTTCCGCGACGGCGGACGAGGGGGATCGCGTGTTCCTCGAGTCGATGGTGCTCGAGGCCGCTGCCTGGAGGCCGGGTGCCGCGCGCCCCGCGATCGCGGACATGCTGGCCGAGCCGGGGCTTGCCGTCTACATCGCAGGGTGGGCCCGGCCGGGAGACGCCGGGGTCATCGCAGAGCTGGATGGGAAGCGCATCGGGGCGGCCTGGTATCGACGCTTCTCGGACGTCGCTCACGGCTACGGCTTCCTCGACTCATCGATCCCCGAGCTGGCGATCGCGGTTGATCCCGTTTGCCGTGGACGTGGCGTGGGTACCTCCCTGCTCCATGCGCTCGTCGCCCGGGCACGCGCGGACGGCCACGCCGCGCTCAGCCTCAGCGTCGAGATCGACAATCCGGCGCTCCGCCTCTACGAGGACGCGGGCTTCACCCAGGTCGGGCACGTCGGCAACGCGTGGACGATGCGGCTCGATCTCGCTAGCCGAACGTGAACGAGTACAGGCTGGTCCCGCTCGGCACGGACAGCGTCAGCAGGTGCGGGCCCGGGCTCGCAAGGTGGGCCAGCTCGTACAGGTCGTCGTGCCCGACGTGGATCCGCCGGCTCGCCCCGCCGTCGACCATCGCCGAGAGCGTGCGAGGGGAGCCTGCGGGCGGCGCGGCGACGAGGTAGATGCGCGGCGCGATGTAGCGGAAGTGGAGGCGCGCGCCCGGCCCCGCGACGATCTTCTGGTTCTCGACCCGCCAGTTTCCCTGGAGCTGGACGCTGTTCTGCGAGGTCGACTTCGGCGCCACGTAGCTCCACGTCTTGTTGGCGTGCAAGGTCTGCGTGTACGCCTCGGCGCGGTAGGTGCCGAGGTACGTCTCGGGCGTCTGCACCAGGTTCGACGGGCTGATCGCGCCGTGCGGAGCTGCGTGTGGCGCCGAGGCGTGCTCGCCGAGCAGCGTCCGGATGTCATCCTCGGTCAGCGAGTACGACCCCTCGCCGAAGTGCGCATCGCGGATCTGACCGGTGCGATCGATGAGGTAGTCGGCCGGCCAGTACTGGTTCGCCCAGGCGTCCCACGTCTTGTAGCCGTTGTCGATCGCCACGGGGTACTTGATCCCGTGCTCGGCCACGGCCTGGCGCACGTTGCCGACAACATGCTCGAACGCGAACTCGGGCGTGTGCACCCCGACGATCACGAGCCCGGCCTTGTGGTAGCGGCTGTACCACGCCTTGAGGTACGGCAGCGTGCGGATGCAGTTCACGCAGGAGTACGTCCAGAAGTCGACCAGCACGACCTTGCCGCGCAGACCGGTCAGCGAGAGCGGTTTCGAGCCGGGCGTGTTGATCCATGTGCTGATTCCCTGGAAGTCGGGCGCCGGCCCGTAGTCCTTCAGGTTGTCGGGCGTGCTCCCGGCCGAGAGCGCGGCCTTCGAGTGCTTCTTCGACGAGTCGAGGTGGCGGAGATCGGATTTGACCGCCGACGCGCGCTCCGGGGCCTGGAGCCACGAGAGGTAGCCCGGCGTCGCGGCGGCAAGGCGAGTCGGGAGATCGGTCGTGAAGAGCCACGCACCGGCGAGCAGCACGACGCCGGACGCGCGCCGGAGCGCCGGGCCATGCCGCCGCACGCGCTCGAACTGGGTGGTCGCACGCTGTCCGAGCAGCACGAGGACGAAGAGCGGGAGAGTCGCACCGGCCGCATACGCGATCGTGATCAGCACGAGCTCGCCGGACAGGTGGTGCTCTGCCGCGAGTGCCGTGACCGCGGCGAGGATCGGCCCGGCACAGGGTGTCCATACGACCGAGAGGGCCGCGCCGAGTACGAGGCCGGAGCCGAACCCGTCTCCCATCCGGAGCCTTCCGCTCGCCCGCGTCGCGACGGGCTGGAACACGCGGCCCGCCCAGTCGCCGAGCGACGGGAGCAGGAGTCCGAGTCCGACGACCGCGAGCAGCACGATCGCGATCGTGTGCAGCAGATCCTGCGGCAGGTCGAGGGCCGAGAGCACACGAGAGGCAGCCAGGGTGAAGGCGACGAACGCGAGCGCGAGGCCGAGAGCGACGCCGAATGGACGACGGCGTCCGGTGGTCGTCGACGTCGCGAGAACGACGGGGACGAGCGGGAGCACACACGGCGAGAGGAAGGTAGCCAGGCCCGCCACGAAGGCGGCGAGCAGCAGCGTGATGCTCACGGCCGCATGCTAGATACGGCGATCCGGAGGAACCGGGGCAGATGCTGAACGTTTCGCGTCCGTTCAGATCGGGCCGCGTCTACGCGGCGGTCGTCAGGCGTAGATGCGCGAGCCGGCGCCCACGTTGAGCGTCGCCGCTATCACGAGACAGGGGTCGCAACCCTTGTAATGCGCCTCGCCTCGCGCCCGGCTATGTTACGGCGTCACGCAAGTGCGTAATGGCTCGATGTAGAGCCTGGGGGGGACGTGGATCGGGAGCCGGCGCGGGCGGCGAGGGAGGCGGCATTGCTGAGCGAGGCAGGGCTTCGCCTGGTCGCCTCACTCGATGTGGGAGCGACCGCACAGGCACTCGCCCGTGTCGTGGTTCCGCGGCTCGGCCGCGGATGCGCCGTCGACGTGCTGAGCGCGGACGGCGAGCTCGAGCGACTCGCCGTGATCCACGACGATCCCGCGGTCGAGCGCGCGATCTGGGACGAGCAGCACCGGTCGGCCGACCGACCGTCCGCCGTGGTGCAACGGGTGCTCGACTCGATGGAAGCCCACATTGCGACCGCCATCGACGAGGCCGGGCTCGGTGATCTGGCGATCTCCGACAGTGCTCGCGATCTCATGCGCGAAGGCGGAATCGTGTCGTTCGCGGTCCTTCCGCTGGTGGTGCGTGGGCGCGCGATCGGCGTCGTCAGCGTCGGCTTCGACCACTTGCTCGTAGCGGAGGAGCTGGAGCTGCTCGGCGAGCTCAGCGACCGTGCTGCAGCGGCGCTCGAGAACGCCCGCCTGTATCGGGAGGCCCAGGCAGCGCGCGCCGAGGCGGAGCGCGCCGGGGCAGAGCTCGAGCAGGCGCAGATCCGCTTCCGCGTCGCCTTCCAGCAGGCGCCGATCGGGTTGGCGCTCGTCTCGATGGAGCCTTCCGACCTCGGCCGGTTCGTGCAGGTCAACCCGGCTCTCTGCCGGCTCACCGGCCACACCGCCGAGGAGCTGATGGCCCGTACCTTCATGTCGCTCACCCACCCGGACGACCGCGCCATCGACACGGGCGCGATGGATCGCATCGCGAGCGGCGAGGCCTCGGAGCTCTTCATCGAGAAGAGGTACCTCCACGCGAACGGCCACCCCATCTGGGTTCAGATCCACTCGAACCTGGTGCGTTCTCGCGATGGCCGGCCGCTGTACTGCGTCAGCCACTTCCAGGACGTCACCGATCAGAAGCGCTACGAGGGCCAGCTGCAGTACCTGGCCGACCATGACGCGCTGACGGGACTCTTCAACCGGCGTCGGCTCGAGGAGGAGCTCGAGCGGGTGTGGAACTACGTCGCGCGCTACAACGAGCCGGCGTCGCTGCTGGTCGTCGACCTCGACAACTTCAAGTACATCAACGACACCTACGGCCACGCCATCGGGGACGACGCGATCGCGCGGGCCTCGGCCGTCCTGCAGCGCCAGTCGCGAAGCTCCGACACGGTCGCGCGTCTCGGTGGCGACGAGTTCGCGATCGTCCTGCCTCACACCGACATCCCGGGCGCGGAGACCCACGCGCGGCACCTGCTCGCCGAGCTGCGCGCTCGACCGCTCACGACCGCGGTCAACCCGCCGCTCTTCATCACGGCGTCGATCGGCATCGCGTCGATCAACGCGGCCTCGCAGCTCACTCCCGTCGAGGTGCTCGTGGAGGCCGACGTAGCCATGTACGACGCCAAGGAGGCGGGTCGCGACCGGATCTGCCACGTCGACGTCGCTGCAGATCGCTCGGGCCGTCTCCGCTCGAGGCTCAGCTGGTCGCAGCGGATCCGCGAGGCGCTCGACTTCGACGGCTTCGAGCTGTGGGAACAGCCGATCGTGACGGTGACGAGCGGCGCCTCCGAGCGATTCGAGATCCTCCTCCGCATGCGCGGAGACGATGGGGAGCCGATCCCCCCGGGCGTCTTCCTGTACATCGCCGAGCACTTCGGACAGATCCAGGCGATCGACCGCTGGGTCATCGACCGCGCCGTCCAGGTGCTCGCCGAGCGCCGGAGCGGGGGTGAGGACACCCACATCTCGGTCAACGTCAGCGGCGCCACGATCAGCGACGCCGACGTGATCGAGTTCATCGTCGAGCGCGTTCGCACGGCGCCCATCGATCCCACTCGACTGACGTTCGAGGTGACCGAGACGACGGCGATCGTGAACATCGACCGCGCCCGCGAGTTCGCGCGCCGTCTCGCCGATCTCGGCTGCAAGTTCGCGCTCGACGACTTCGGGTCGGGCTTCGGCTCGTTCTTCTACCTCAAGCACCTGCCGTTCGACATCGTCAAGATCGATGGCGACTTCATCAAGAACCTGCCTGCGAGCACCCCCGATCAGCTCACGGTGCAGGCGATCGTGCAGATCGCGAAGGGTCTCGGCAAACAGACCGTGGCGGAGTTCGTCGGCGATGACGCCACGATCGAGCTGCTGCGGGAGTACGGCGTGGACTACGCGCAGGGCTACCACCTCGGCAAGCCCAAGCCTGTCCGCCGGCCCGAGACCAGAAGTCCCGTGGCAACCGCCTGACAGACTCCGGCGCATGCCCAAGCTCATGGTCGTCATCGCCAGCACGCGTCCGGGCCGCGTCGGGCTCCCCGTCGCCCAGTGGTTCGAGGCGCAGGCGGTCGCTCACGGGGGGTTCGACGTCGAGGTCGCCGATCTCGCCGACCTGAACCTGCCGCTGATGGACGAGCCGAATCATCCGCGGCTGCACACCTACATCCATCAGCACACGCGGGACTGGAGCGCGCTCGTCGACGCATCCGACGCCTTCGTGTTCGTGCTGCCGGAGTACAACAACGGCTACACGGCGCCGCTGAAGAACGCGATCGACTACCTGCACAACGAGTGGTTCTACAAGCCGGTCGGCCTCGTCTCCTACGGTGGCGTCGCAGGGGGCACCCGCGCCGCGCAGATGATCAAGCCGGTGCTGACGGTGCTGAAGATGGTTCCCATCGGCAGCACCGTCGTCATCCCGTTCGTCGGGCGCCTCGTCAACGACGACGGCCAGATCGATGCGAACGAGACGATGGAGCAGGCCGCGGCCGCGATGCTCGTCGAGCTGCAGCGCGTCGAGGCGGCGCTGCGCACGCTGCGCGTGGAGGTGTGATCCGGATCACACATAAGTTCACGAACCGAGCGATCCGGTCCGGCGCCCTGCACGAATCGCGAATGTGCAAGCGCCCGCAGGACCGGCCGACCACCCGCTTCTCGACGAGCTGCCCCTCCGAGAGCGAGCGCTCGTCGCAGGCTGTTTCAGGCTCGAACAGCGACCGCAGGGCGAGCGCTTCGTCGAGAGCACGCGCTCGCTTCTCCTCGTCGTGGCAGGCCGCGTTCGCGTGTTCGTCGCGGGACCGGACGACCGCGAGCTGACCCTCGCCCTGCTCGACGCAGGCGATGCGTTCCTCGCCGCGCCGATCATCGGTGCGCGCATCGAGGCGCTCGAGGATGCGGCTCTGCGCACCTGCTCCGAGTCCGACCTCTCCCGACTCGTCGAGCTCGCTCCGAACTTCGGGATGCAGGTGTTGCGGCTGCTGCTCGAGAGCGCGCGCGACGTGGGCGACGACCTCGCCCGCCTGGCGTTCTGCGCGGTGCCCCAGCGGCTGGCCGCAAAGCTGCTCGAGCTGATGGACCGCTACGGACGGGTGACGCCGAGGGGCATCCGCATCGATGTCCGCTTCACGCATCTGCAGCTCTCGGCGATGATCGGCACCAGTCGCGAGACGCTGACGAAGGCGCTCGGCGAGCTGCGCGCGACCGGCGCCGTCGACGTGCGCGACCGGCAGATCTGGGTGCTCGATCTGCACGCGCTTGAAGCTGCCAGCGCGATGGCCTGACGAGCCGGTCGATACTGCGCGCGTGCTCGACGTCACGCTGTCGCCGATCGCCGTGGACGAGATCGACCGGCTCCGCGACCTGTGGCTGGCTCTGCACCACCAGCACCGCGCGGTCTCCCCGGTACCTCTCGTCGCGGACGACGAGGCCTCGTGGGCGGCCCGCCGGAAGCTGTATCTCGAGTGGCTCGGGGCGGGAACGGCGTTCGGGTTGCTCGCGGAACGTGACGGGGTCGCGGTCGGCTACGCGGTGTGCTGCCTGTTCGACGGCCCCGACGACACGTTCCCCGTCGGAGCGACCTACGGCGATCTCTACTCGCTCTGCGTCGCCGAGGAGGTACGAGGACACGGCATCGGCACGCGCCTGCTCGACGAGGTCGATCTCGAGCTCGAGCGTCGCGGCGTGCGCGACCTCAGGATCTCGGTGCTCGCGGGCAACGAGCGCGCGCAGCGCCTGTACGAGCGTCGCGGCCTCCGGGTGGCCGAGCTCGTGCTGTTCCGTTTCGGTCGCTCCTGACGGAGCGCTGGGGCGCGGACGTATCATGCGGTTTTCGCTGTACAAGTCGGAGGGCGCATGTCCGGTCACTCCAAGTGGTCGTCGATCAAACATCAGAAGGGCGCGGCCGACAAGAAGCGCGGCGTCCTGTTCTCGAAGCTGGCGCGCGCGATCATCGTCGCGGCCAAGGAGGGCGGGGGAGACCCTGCCAACAACCTCTCCCTGCAGAACGCGGTCACCAAGGCGCGCGCGGCCTCGATGCCGCGCGAGAACATCGAGCGCGCGATCGCGCGCGGCGCGGGTGCGGGCGAAGGCGGCGAGAGCTACGAGGCGGTGAGCTACGAGGGGTACGGATCCGGTGGCGCGGCCCTGATCGTCGAGGGCCTCACGGACAATCGCAACCGCACCGCCGCCGACGTGCGCTTCCTCTTCGGCAAGTACGGGGGCTCGCTCGGCGCGCCCGGCTCGGTCGCGTGGATGTTCGAGCGGAAGGGCCTCGTCACCGTGCCGAGCGAGGGCGTCGACGTCGACGAGCTGACCCTCGTCGCGGCTGACGGCGGCGCCGAGGACGTGCGTGACAACGGCGACGGCGGATACGAGGTCATCTCCGACCCGGCCGACCTCGCCGGCCTGCGCGCAGCGCTCGAGGAGGCCGGCATCGCGTTCTCGTCCGCCGATCTCACGATGGAGGCGCAGACCACGATCGACGTCGAAGTCGATCAGGCCCGCTCGCTGCTGCGGCTCGTCGAGGCGCTCGAGGAGCACGACGACGTCCAGGACGTCTACTTCAACTTCGACATTCCCGACGCCGTCCTCGAGGAGGCCGTCTAGGGACCGCTAACCGCGGGCCGGGTGCTCGTCCGACAGCTCGGGCTCCCAGGGAGCCTCGGCCAGCTCGACGACATCGTTTGATCGTCGCTCGCCGATCGACAGGATGCGGAGGTCGGCCTCGCCGTCGTTCACGAACTGGTGCGCGTAGCGCGGGCCCTCGGGCTTCGCGAAGAAGTCGCCTGCGACCACCCGGTAGCGCTCGCCGCCGACATCGAGCCAACCGGAGCCGCCGAGCACGAGGAACCCCTCCTCCTCCTCGCGATGCCAGTGGTAGCGCACCGACCGCTGGCCGGGGCGGACGACGTCGAGGTTGACGCCGATCCGGCGCATTCCTGCCGTGCGGCCGATCAGGGTCGTGTACCCGAACGACTCGCCGCCGGGCTCGTCCTCGTTCTCGCCAGTCGGGCACTCCTCGGTGGCGACGAGCACGCTCGGGCGGCCGTCGGCCCGCCGGACCAGCTGCTCGGCCCGCATCCCCTCGGCCTGCCCGGTCCGGTACTCGCCCGTCGGCAGGATCCGGCGGGCGATCCAGCGCGTGGGGCGGAAGTTCGCGTCGATCTCGGCGCAGGCCTCGAGCCACTGGCCGTCGGCATCGACGATCAGGAACGGGTCGACATCGCCGAGCACGCGGATCAGCTCTCCGACCGCGCTGATCGCGTCAGGGAAGTATTTGGGGTGCCGCTCGACGAACGCCACCACACGCGCCTGCAGTTCGGGCATCGGTGGCCGATGGTACCAGCGGGGGTACGGCCCCTCTGACCGTCCGCATGCCCCCGTACCATGGGCCACGTGGTCGTGCTCGGTATCGATCCCGGCCTCGCCTGCACGGGGTTCGGCGTGGTCCATGTCGAGGGTCAGCGCGTGACAGCGCTCGCCCACGGCGACATCCCCACGCGGCCGCGCGACGACCCGGGTGAGCGCCTCCACCGGATCCACGAGGGCATCGTCGCGGTGCTCGCGCGCCATGCCCCCGACGCGGCGGCGCTCGAGTCGCTGTTCATCGGCCTCGATCCTCGCGCGATCCTCGCGGTGGGTCAGGCGCGCGGGGTCGCGCTCGCAGCCTGCGGCGCTGCGGGAGTCGCTTCTGCCGAGTACGCGCCGGCGCAGGTGAAGCGCGCGGTCTGCGGCTTCGGGCGAGCGCCGAAGGAACAGGTCGGCAGGATGATCGTCGCGATCCTCGGCCTCGAGGGCGAGCCTCCGTCAGAGCACGCCGCGGATGCGCTCGCCGTCGCCCTGTGCCATGCGTGGTCGGCGAACCAGCCGGCGCTGCGGACGGCACGATGATCGCAAGCCTGCGCGGGCGGCTGGCCGTCGAGGACGTCGACGGGCTCGTGATCGAGGTCGGAGGCGTCGGCCTGCGCGTCCATGCCTCGTCCGCCGCGGCGGGGCGCGCCCGGCAGTCGCCCGAGCTCGTATCGCTGCAGACCGAGCTCGTCGTGCGCGAGGACGCGCTCACGCTGTACGGCTTCGCCGATGTCGACGAGCGCGACCTGTTCAACCTCCTGCGCGGGGTCACGGGCGTCGGCCCGAGGATCGCCCTCGCGATCCTCTCGGTGCACGGCCCTGCGGTCGTGCGACGGGCGATCGTCGACGGCGACATCGCGCAGCTGACGCGCGTCCCGGGCGTGGGCCGCAAGCTCGCAGAGCGGCTCGCGCTCGAGCTGCGCGAGCGCGTCGGGACACCGGGTCCGGCAGTCGTGGCGGGCGATGCCAACGGCGACGGCGAGTACCGCGCGGCGCGAGAGGCGCTCGTCGCCCTGGGATTCAGCGTGGCGCAGGCGGACGAGGGACTCTCGAAGACGAGCGGCGACGCCGGCGACCGCCTGCGCGCGGCGCTCGCCGTGCTGGGAGCGGCGCGATGAGCGACGAGCGACTCACCGAGCCGGAGGATCGCGGCGACGAGGAATCCGCGCGCACCCTGCGCCCGAGGCGACTCTCCGAGTTCGTCGGACAGGGCCACGTGCGCGAGCAGCTCGCCGTGTTCCTCGATGCCGCGGCGGCGCGCGGCGAGCCGCTCGACCACGTGCTGCTGCTGGGGCCTCCCGGACTCGGAAAGACGACGCTCGCGCACATCATCGCGGCCGAGACGGGCGGCGCGCTGACGAGCGTGTCCGGGCCCGCAATCGACCGCAAGGGCGATCTCGCCGCGATACTGACCGGCCTCGGCGATGGCGACGTGCTGTTCCTCGACGAGATCCACCGGCTCAGCCGTACCGTCGAGGAGCTCCTGTACTCGGCGATGGAGGACCGGGCGATCGACATCATGGTCGGGCAGGGCGCCGGGGCCCGCGCCCTGCGCCTGACGTTGCAGCCGTTCACGCTCGTCGGCGCGACGACGCGCTGGAGCCTGCTGTCGAAACCTCTCCGCGATCGCTTCGGCATGAGCTTCCGGCTCGAGCACTACGGGCTCGACGATCTCGTCGCGATCGTGAAGCGCTCAGCCCGCATCCTCGAGATCGAGATCGACGAGGAGGGCGCGGGCGAGATCGCGGGCCGTTCGCGCGGCACCCCGCGTGTCGCGAACCGTCTGCTGCGACGGGTTCGCGACTACGTGCAGGTCCATCGCGGAGGGCGCATCGACGCCGAGGGGGCGCGCGCCGCGCTCGAGCTCATGGGAGTCGACGCTGCCGGACTCGAACGGCTCGATCGCGAGCTGCTGAACGCGCTGGCGGTCACGTTCCGTGGCCGGCCGGTGGGAATCACCACGCTCGCCGCCGCGCTCGGTGAGGACGCCGGCACGATCGAGGAGGTGTACGAGCCCTACCTCCTGCAACGGGGCCTGCTCGAGCGTACCCCGCAGGGGCGAGCGATCACCGCGGCGGGGCGCGAGCACCTCGGGCATCCGGACACGCCTGGCGCCGACGCGCGGCTCTTCGGGTAGGCCTACGGCGTGAAGCGGGCCGGCAGGGCGATGGGCCGTCCGCGCACGCAGACGGTCCCGGCCATCCGGTCGTGCAGCGCGCGACTGCGATCGTCGAATGCGGCCCACGCGAGCCCGGCGAGCCCGGGCAGGCCGAGCACGATCGCGAGGATCCCGCCCCCGGTGTCGGAGCCGCCGCTGACCAGCACCACGACGCCGATCGGCACGAGGATCGCCGTCGCCTCCAGGATCTTCGCGACGCCCTCGCGCGCCGAGACGCGCCCGCGGCCGATCGGCCGTCCATCGTCCTCGACGACGTGCGCGCGCATCAGCCGTTTGCCCCAGCTGTCCCCGCTCCACGCGAGCAGGCCGAGGTGGTATGCCACGAGCACGAGCGCGGCGACGACCGCGAGGTCGAGGCGCTCGCGATCCGGCAGCAGCGCGAGTGCGAGCGCGAACGGTCCGACCACGATCGCGAGGTCGACCACGGAACCGACCGCTCGCCGCCAGAACCCGGCGTACCGGCGAAAGGCCCCGATCGACCCGTCCGCGAGCAGCAGCCGCTGCGCGCCGCAGTGACCGCACCGCTCCCAGGCGGTCGGGGTCGCCCGAGAGCAGACGTCGCAGGTCGTCTCGACCTCCATCTCGCGATGGTACGGCCTCACAGGAGGCGAGGACGGGCGCTGTTACGCTATGTAACGTGGAGAGTGCAGCCCGTACCACGAACGCACTCGTCGAGGCGGCGCGCACCGCGATCTCGGAGCGCGGCTGGGACGCGACCACGATGGAGGAGATCGCAGCCGCTGCCGGCGTCTCACGGATGACGCTTCACCGCCGGGGACTCACACGGGAGGGTCTGCTCGACGCGCTGCGGCACGCGCTCGTCGCCGAGGAGCGCGACGCGCTCTGGCCCGCGTTGACCGCCAGCGGCAGTGGCCGCGAACGCCTCGAGCTCGCGCTGTCGGCGCTGTGCGGCGTGAGCGAGCGCAACCTCGCCGTGCTGCCCGTGCTCGGCGACGACGTACGCGACGCCGTGTGGCACGAGCCGGGCGATGGGGCACTGACCCGAGCCGAGTTCACCGCCCCGATCCGCCGCCTGCTCGAAGACGGGACGGCCGATGGCTCGCTCGCGCCGCCCGGCGACCTCGACGAGCTGGCGACCGTGCTCTACAACCAGGTCTGCTGGACCTATCGCCACCTGCGCACCGGGCACCGTTGGACGCCCGAGCGGGCCGAGAAGGCCGTCGTCGACCTCGCGGTGCGGGGCGTCTCGGCGTGACGGCAGTCGTCGCGGTTCCCGCGCGGATCGATCGTCGCGGGATCGGCATGCTCGCGTTCGGACACCTGTCGGTCGACCTCGTGCAGGGAGCGGTGCCGCCGCTCCTTCCGTTCCTCGTGAGCGACCGCGGCTACTCGTACGCCGCGGCAGGATCGCTGCTCCTGTTCTCGAGCCTGGGGTCGTCGCTCCTCCAGCCAGTGCTCGGTGCGATTGCGGACCGCGTGCGGGCAAGCTGGCTGATGCCGGCCGGCGCCGCGCTCGCGGCGCTCGGCATCGGCCTGGTGGGTATCACCAACAGCTACCTCGCGACGGGGGCCGCGCTCGCAGTCGCGAGCGTGGGTGTCGCGATGTACCACCCCGAGGCCGTGCGCTTCGCCGGCTACGTCTCGATCGCGAGTGGGAGGCGCGGCGCGGGCATGAGCGTGTTCGCCGTCGGCGGCATCGCGGGCTGGGCGCTCGCGCCGGCGATCGTCACGCCTGCCGTGCTGATCTTCGGGTTGCCAGGGGTCACGCTGGTGGCGATCGTCCCGCTGCTCGCGGCGCTCGTGCTCTCGGCGCAGCTCGGCTATGTCGAGCACTATCGCCCGGCGCGGCTCAGCGAGGCCGCCAGGCGAGTTGCGAGCACGCTCTCGCCGAGCCGGTGGGGTGCGTTCTCGCTCGCAGCCGGCGCCGCCACCGCCCGCACCGGCGTGCAGTTCGGGCTCCAGGCGTACGTGCCGCTGTATCTCTGGCGTGGGCTCCACACCACGCAAGGGCGTGCGAACATCGTCGGGATCGTGCTGCTATCGGCCGGCGCGGGCGGTGCCCTGCTCGGTGGACGGATTGCGGATCGCTACGGCTTCCGGCCTCTCGTCGTCTGGTCGCTGGCAGTCGCGGTGCCGCTCGTCAGCGCGCTCGCGTTCGTGTCCGTTCCCGGTGTGTTCCTGCTGATGGCGCTGATCGGATTCACGATGGAGGCGAACTTCTATCCACTCGCGCTGACGGCCCAGAACGCGTTGCCGCGGCACATCGGGTTCTCGGCCGGCGTCATGCTGGGCGTTTCGATCGGCGTCGGCGCGTGCATCTCGTTGCTGCTCGGCGTGCTCGCCGACGCGGAGGGGCTTCGTGCGTCGCTCCTCGCGATCGCCGCGATCGAGCTGCTGGCGTGCGCGCTCGCGCTTGCCATACCTCGCAAGGTCTACGACCCGGATCGTTGAGGCCCGATCAGCATCGCGTGGCGACGCGGATGGCGGATCCGCGCGCAACCGATGTTCTCGCGATCGGAATCTGGCTCGTCACACGCGCCGCGGGCCGTGAGGTGCACGCCCCGGTCACCACCCGAACGCGCAGCCCGCGGGTGTGCGCGAGCCCCCGTGCCTCACGCAGGGTATGCCCGACCACCGCCGGGACCTGCACGTGTGCGACCGCGTACCTGCTCGACGCACCGGCGCCCGCGGTCGCCTTCGGCGCGCTCGCGCTGGGCGTGCTCGCCTCGGTCGTCGCGTTGAGCTGGGACAGCGCCGAGACGTCCTGGGCCGGCTCGCTCGGACCCCGATTCGCGAGCACCACGATCGCGACCGTCGCGGCGAGCGCGACCGCGATGCCCGGCGCGGCGAAGGCGAGGCGGGGCGTCCGGCGGCGTCGGCTGCGACGAGCCGGTGCCCCGAGTCCGGGCTCCGCCTCGAGCCGGGCGTCGAGGCGGGCGAGCACGTCGGCGGGGAGCGGCTCGGCGGGGCCGAGCTCGCGCAGCGCCTCGCGGCCTTGGATCTCCTGCTCGGTCATCTCGTCGTCGTTTGGACGCCCGTCGCCTGTTCCTGGTTCCCGGTGATCAGCCACTCTCGCCTCCCGCAGTCGTCGGGCGCCAGTCGGGCGCAAGGGCACGGGCGACCTCGGCGCGTGCGCGGAAGAGCCGCGACTTGGCCGTTCCCTCGGGGATCTCGAGGATCGCAGCGGCCTCGGCCGGTGTCAGTCCGAGGATGTCGCAGAGCACTGCGACCGCTCGGAACTCGGGACTCAGCGTCGCAAGCGCGTCCTCGATCGCCAGCCGTCGTGCCCGTTGCTCGCCCGCGTCCACCGGTGCGGCGGGCTCCGCGACATCGTCGAGCGTCGCCGTCGCGCGTCGCCGCCCGATCAGGTCGTAGCTCTTGTTCACCGCGATCCGGTAGAGCCAGGTCGTCACCTCGCTGCGACCGCCGAAGCGGTCGAGCGATCGCCAGGCGGCCAGGAACGTCTCCTGGAGCACGTCCTCGGCGTCGTCGCGGTCGCGGCAGAGCCGCAGGGCGATCGCCCACACGCGATCGCGATGGCGCGCGACGAGCTCGGCGAATGCCTCGCTGTCGCCGCGGGCCGCGCGCTTCACGAGCCGTGCGTCGGTGGGACGTCCGGGCATCATGGCCAAGTATCGGCAACCCTTCGGCACGTGCGAACAGACGAGCTCGACTACGACCTCCCGCCCGAGCTCGTCGCGCAGGAGTTCGCACCGACGCGAGACGGCTCCCGCCTGCTCGTGTACCGGCGTGAGACGGGCTCGCTCGAGCATCGTCGATTCGCCGAGCTCGTCTCGCTGCTCGAGCCCAGCGACCTCGTCGTCGCGAACACCACCAGGGTCGTGCCAGGGCGTCTGCGCGCGCGGCGGAGCAGTGGCGGCGCCGTCGAGCTCCTGCTGCTCGAGGACCAGTCCGGCGGAAGCTGGGAGGCGCTCGCGCGCCCGTCGCGGAGGCTTCGCCCGGGTGAGCTCCTGCAGGTCGGCGACGACCTCTCCGTCGAGCTGATCGAGCACGTCGGTGCCGGGCGCTGGCGTGTGCGCCTCTCGGTTACCGAGGCCGAGCTCCACGCCCTGCTCGCGCGCGTGGGAGAGCTCCCGCTGCCGCCGTACGTGCGCCATTCCCTCGCCGACACGGAGCGCTACCAGACCGTGTACGCCGATCGGCCCGGGTCGGCTGCGGCGCCGACTGCAGGGCTGCACTTCACGCCGGAGCTGTGGGCGGACCTTCGCGCACGCTGCGAGGTGGTGGGCGTCGAGCTGCGCATCGGGCTCGACACGTTCCGCCCCGTCGCCGTCGAGCAGCTCGACGAGCACGCGATCCACAGCGAGGCGTACGCCGTGGCTCCCGACGTCCGCGCCCGGATCGACCGGGCGCGCGCCGACGGCCGCCGCGTCGTCTGCATCGGCACGACCGCGCTGCGCGTCGTCGAGACGCTCGCCGATCCCGACGCGCCCGACGCCGGGCGCACCTCGCTCTTCGTGACCCCGGGGTACCGGTTCCGTACCGTGGGTGCGCTGCTCACGAACTTCCACCTGCCGCGCTCGACCCTGCTCGCCCTCGTGATGGCGTTCTGCGGGGTCGCCGAGACGCGCCGGATCTACGCGGCGGCGATCGCCGAGCGCTACCGGTTCTTCTCGCTCGGCGACGCGACGCTGATCCTGTGATCGGCGACTTCGACATCGAGGCGACCGCCGGGTCCGCGCGCGCGGGAACCCTCGAGACGGCGCACGGCATGATCCGGACGCCGGTCTTCATGCCGGTCGGCACGAAGGGCACCGTGAAGGCGCTCGCCCCGAGCGAGCTCGAGGAGCTCGGCGTCGAGATCGTGCTCGGCAACACGTACCACCTCCATCTGCGGCCGGGCGAGGAGGTGGTGCAGGAGCTCGGCGGCCTCCATCGGTTCATGGGCTGGCCTGGCCCGATCCTCACCGACTCGGGCGGCTTCCAGGTGTTCTCGCTGCGCGACACGCTGCTCGCGGTCGACGATGACGGGGTCACGTTCCGCTCGGTGTACGACGGCATCGCCGAGCGGCTGACGCCAGAGCGCGCGATGGCGGTACAGACGGCACTCGGCTCGGATATCGCCATGGCCTTTGACGAGTGCCCTCCGGGAGGTGCGGAGCGAGCGGTCGTGGAGCGTGCCGTCGAGCGGACGGCGACATGGGCGGAGCGCTCGGTCGCGGCGCCGGCGGCTTCCGGCCAGCTGCGCTTCGGGATCGTGCAGGGCGGTGTCGATCCCGAGCTCCGCCGGCGCGCCGCGCGGCAGATCACCTCGCTCCCGTTCGACGGGTTCGCCCTGGGCGGTCTCTCGGTGGGAGAGGACCGTGAGCTCATGTTCGATACCACCGAGCAGACTGCCGCGCTCCTGCCGTCGGTGCGACCTCGCTACTTCATGGGCATCGGCGACCCGGAGGGCGTCCTTCGCG
Source organism: uncultured Actinomycetes bacterium (assembly GCA_963717155.1). GTDB lineage: Bacteria > Actinomycetota > Thermoleophilia > Gaiellales > JALYLC01. The sequence goes on along the minus strand of OY970326.1, from coordinate 2,011,987 downwards.
TGATCGCGGCCGGCATCGACATGTTCGACTGCGTCCTGCCGACGAGGACGGCCCGGACCGGGTCGGCACTGACCTGGGAAGGGCGCCTGAACCTGCGTAACGCACGCTTCACACGAGACGATGGCCCGCTCGACCCGGTCTGCGAATGTCCTGCGTGTAAGGGGTTTTCGCGCGGGTACATCCGTCACCTCGTGATGCAGGAAGAGCTGCTCGGACTGCGTTTGCTGAGCCTGCACAACGTGAGCTTCCTGGTATCCTTGTGCGACGCGGCACGTTGCGCGATCGAAGACGGAACCTTTTCAAAGTTCCTCCAACTTTCGCTCGCCCGGCTGCGACTCAATACATCATGAACCCAATTCTCTTCGTCTGGATTGCGCTGCTTGCGGCGGTCTTCTGGTTCATGATCCTTCGCCCCCAGCGCAACGCGAAGCGGAGGGCGAGCGAGCTCGCCCAGTCGCTCGAGCCGGGCGATGAGGTCGTCACGATCGGTGGCCTGTACGGCCGCGTCGTCACGATCGACGAACGCGAGGCCGAGCTCGAGGTCGCCGACGGCGTGAAGCTTCGCTTCGCGCGGCGCGCGATCGCCGGGAAGGTCCCGGCCGAGCTCGAGGAGTCCGAGGACGACGATCTCGAGGGAGAGCTCGAGGACGACGACCTCGAGGATGACGAAGAGATCGACGAAGAGATCGACGACGAGGTCGACGAAGAGTTCGAGGACGAGGACGAGCCGGACGACGAGCCGCTCAACGACTCGACTCCGAAGGCCGACGAGTCGATCGGTCGATGACGCACTAGACTGAGAAACCGTCCGGCGCACGCCGAACGCGGCCGTGCGCGCCCTCGAAGCGAGGCTCGCCCAACGTGTCTGAGAAGTCCAAGAACCTCCTGATCCTCGGCCTGATCGGCCTCGCCCTGGTTGGCGTCGCCGCCCTTGCCGTCGTGCGCTCGCCGACGCTCGGGCTCGACCTTCGCGGAGGTCTCGAGGTCACGCTGCAGGCGAAGCCGGACACGCCCGGCGGGACCGTCACCCAGGCACAGCTCGACCAGGCCGTCTCGATCATGCGGAACCGGGTCGACGCGCTCGGCGTGTCCGAGCCCGAGATTCAGAAGGAGGCCGGCAATCGCATCACGATCGCGCTCGCCGGCATCAAGAACAAGGCGCAGGCCGCGAAGATCATCGGCAGCACGGCCCAGCTCGTGTTCGTCAACCTCGAGGGCGGGCTGACGCCCGGAGTCTCGCGGTCGGTCGCCGGTGGCAGCGCCGCGTCTCCGAAGAAGACCCTGTACGACCTGCTCGTCGCCGCCAAGAACCTGCCGAAGAGGGGCCCGTTCCAGACGTTCTACGTCTTCGACAAGAAGACGAAGAAGAAGCTGGGGTCGGACGACACGCGCGCCGGCGCGCTCGCCACGGTCGGCGGGAAGCTGAAGCCGGGCCAGGTGCTGCTCACCGGCCCCGGAACGAAGCCGGTTCCCGGGCAGTACCTCATCGCCAACTGCGACGCCTCGATCGGCTGCCCTGGTCAGACCGTGGCCGGGAAGCCGGGCCAGCTGCTCTGGTACATGTTCACGCTGCCGAAGAACCCGAACGAGACGCTGCTCGGCAAGGAAGTCTCGAGCGCGAAGCAGGACTTCGACACGACGACCGGCGGCCCGATCGTGCTCATGTCCTTCACGGGCAAGGGCCAGAAGCAGTTCAAGACGATCACGGAGCAGCTGGCGCACACCGGAAAGGCGCTCGCAGCGCTGAACCCGTCGAGCCCCGCCTCCGACTTCTTCCAGCACTTCGCGATCATCCTCGACGGCAAGCTCGAGTCGTTCCCGCTGATCGACTTCACCCAGAACCCGAACGGCATCTCGGGTGACACGGGCGCCGAGATCTCCGGCATCTCCTCGGTCGGCGAGGCCAAGCGCATCGCGATCGTGCTGCAGACCGGCTCGCTGCCGATCTCGTTCGTGCCGCTCGACCAGTCGAACGTCTCGGCGACGCTCGGCAAGGACGCGCTCCGCCAGGGCCTGATCGCAGGCCTCGTCGGTCTCGTGCTCGTGATGATCTACCTGCTGGTCGTGTACCGGTTCCTCGGTCTCGTCGCCGACATCGCCCTGATCATCTACGCGGCGCTGTTCTACGGGCTGATCATCCTGATACCGATCACGATGACCCTGCCCGGCATCGCCGGCATGATCCTGACGATCGGTGTCGCCGCAGACGCGAACGTCGTGATCTTCGAACGCATCAAGGAAGAGGTGCGTCTCGGCAGAACCGTCAGACAGGCGATCAGCCAGGGGTACTCCAAGGGCTTCCACACGATCCTCGACGCGAACGTCGTGACGCTGATCACGGCGGCCGTGCTGTACATCGCCGGTACCGGAACCGTCAAGGGATTCGCGTTCACGCTGGCCGTGGGCGTGATCGTGTCGATGTTCACCGCGATTCTCGCGACACGCGCGATGCTCTCGCTGCTCGGTGGCTTCCGCTGGTTCCACAACGCCGCGTTCATGGGCGCGTCGGGGGCGAAGGTCCGCTGGCGCTTCGACGTCGCCGGGCGCAGGCGCCTGTGGTTCGCGATCTCCGGGATCATCGTGGTCGTTGCGCTCGGCTCGCTCGCGACGAGGGGCCTCAACCTCGGGATCGACTTCAAGGGCGGCACTCGCATCACGACGACGCTCGAGCGTCCCGCGAGCCAGTCGTCGATCAGCTCGCTGATGACGAAGGTCGATCCGAAGCTGTCCGACGCGATCGTCCAGGGTCGAGGCACCTCGACGGACGGCGGTTACAAGCAGTTCCAGATCGAGGACAAGACGCTCTCGACCAGCGAGGTGCAGAAGATCCAGGCCGCGATCACGGACAAGTACGGCATCGCGAAGGGCCAGTTCGACTCCCGCATCGTGTCGGCCGCGTTCGGCTCGGAGATCCTCACGGGGGCGATCTATGCCGTCATATTCTCGCTCTTACTGATCGTCGCCTACGTGTCAGCACGCTTCGAGTGGAAATACGCGTTGCCCATGATCGTCGCGCTCATACATGACGTGGTGATCACGGTCGGGGTGTACTCGCTCACAGGTCGGGAGGTGACGTCGTCCACCTTTGCGGCGGTGTTGACGGTACTGGGCTATTCCCTGTACGACACGATCATCGTGTTCGACCGCGTGCGCGAGAACACGCCGCTGCTGCGGAAGAACTCGTTCACGCAGATCGTCAACGTGTCGGTCTGGGAGACGCTGACCCGGTCGATCAACACGACGCTGATCACGGTCGTGCCGATCCTCTGCCTGCTCTTCTTCGGCGGGTCGACGCTGAAGGACTTCGCGTTCGCGCTGGCCATCGGCATCACCTCGGGCGCCTACTCGTCGCTGTTCGTCGCGTCGCCGCTGCTCGCCGTGCTCAAGGAGCGTGAGCCCGAGTACCGGAAACGCGCGTCGGCTGCCATCACCAAGCAGACGCTCACCGCCATCGGCACCGAGCCGATCGGGACGCATGCCGCGCCCGATCCGGTACCGGCCGCCGTCGGCGGGCCGCCGTCCGAGTCCGACGAGGAGCGCGCCGCGCGAGAGGCCGCGCGACGCCGGCGTCTCGAGCGGCGCCGTACCGGCCGCCCGCACGGACGCCCGCGCTAACCCGACTCCTAGCCGGCCTTCGCGGTCAGCGCGTCGCGGATCTCGGTCAGCAGCATCACTTCCTCGCTCGGCTCGCCCTCAGGCTCCTCGCCCTTGCTGCGCATGCGCGCGAGGGCGATCTGAGCCGGCTTGACGACGAAGAAGAAGACGGCCGCCGCGGTGAGGATGAACGTGATCAGGGCGGTCACGAAGGCGCCCCAGAGGAACACGGCGTCGCCGATCGTGAAGGTCTTGTCGGCGAGGCTCGGAACGCCGCCGATGGCAGCGAGGATCGGCGTTATGAGGTCCTCGACGAGCGCCTTGATGAGGGTGACGAAGGCTGCGCCGATCACGAACGCGACGGCCAGCTCGAGCAGGTTGCCGCGTAGCAGGAACGCCCTGAACTCCTTGAGCACGATGGTCCCCCTGTGTGGTCGTAGACGGCGATGGTGTACCACGATCGCCGACGGGAGGGCGGCGTCCGTCGCGGTGTCTACCCTCCTTCGGTGCTCACCCTTACGCCCTGTCCGCGCGATGTCGTCGACCGCCTCGCAGCGGCGCTCGGCATCTCGCGGATCACTGCCGAGGTGCTGGCCCGGCGCGGTCTCGACGACCCGGCCGAGGCGCGCGCGTTCCTCGACCTCGAGGGGCCGCTGCACGATCCGCTCGCGCTCGGAGCGATGACGGCCGCGTGCGACGCGATCGAGGAGGCGATCGCGGCACGGCGGCGGATCGTCGTGCACGGCGACTACGACGTCGACGGCGTCTGCGCCACGGCACTCGCCGTCGACACGCTGCGCGAGCTCGGCGCCGACGTCGGCTGGCACCTGCCGAGCCGCTTCGTCGAGGGCTACGGGGTGGCGATCGAGACGATCGACCTGCTGGCCGACCAGGGTGCGGGCCTCGTTCTGTGCGTCGACTGCGGCCTCTCGGCTGCCGATGCGGTTGCCCACGCGTACGCCCGGGGACTCTCGGTCGTGATCTGCGACCACCATCGGCCGGGGCCCGTGCTGCCCGAGGCGCCCCTGGTGTGTGCGCGCGGCCCGTACGAGGATTCATACCCGTTCGGCGAGCTGTGCGGGGCGGGGGTCGTGTTCAAGCTCGCACAGGCGCTGTGGGCGCGCCGGCTCGGCACGACCGAGCCACCCGTCGAGCTGCAGCGCGGCCTCGATCTCGTCGCCCTCGCGACGATCGCCGACGTGGTGGAGCTGCGCGACGAGAACCGCGCCCTCGTGCGAGCCGGCCTGCGTCGCCTCGCACGCGGCGAGCGACCCGGGCTGGCGGCGCTGATGGAGGTGGCCGGCGTCGATCGTGCACGCCTGCGCTCCTCCGACCTCGGGTTCCGACTCGGCCCGCGGATCAACGCGGCCGGTCGGCTCGGTCATCCGCGCGAGGCGCTCGACCTCCTGCTCGCGCGCGACCGCGCAGAGGCCGACCCTCTCGCGCGGCGTCTCGAGGAGCGGAACCGCGAGCGCCAGTCGATCGAGGCCGACATCCTGCGCGCTGCCGTCTCCACGATCGAGACTCGTTCGCCCGAGCGCCGCGAGGCTCGCGGCTACGTCGTCGCCGGCGAGGGGTGGCACGCAGGCGTGATCGGCATCGTCGCGTCCCGGCTCGTCGAGCGCTACGGCCGTCCGGTGGTCGTGATCGCGCTCGACGGCGATCAGGGAACGGGGTCGGGTCGCTCGGTCCCGGCGTTCGATCTGCACGCCGGCCTCGCGGCGTGCTCGTCCGTGCTCGAGCGCTTCGGAGGACACCGCGCCGCGGCGGGGCTGACGATCGCGGCAGACCAGGTCGCGGCGTTCACCGATGCCTTCGAGCGCCATGTCGACGCCGTGCTCGCCGACGCCGATCTCGAGAAGCGCGTGCACGTCGACGCGATCGCCGGCGTTCGCGAGCTGTCGCTCGCCCTTGCGCAGGAGCTCGCGCGGCTCGAGCCGCACGGCATCGGCAATCCCGCGCCGCGCATCCTCGTGCCCGCGGCGACGCTCGACTCGGTCGAGTCGATGGGCGAGGGCAAGCATCTGCGCATGCAGATCGCAGGCGAGGGGGCACGTTGCGGGGCGGTCGCTTTTGGTCGCGGCGACGCGCTTGACGCGCTGCGCTCGTCCGGCGTCGTCGATGTCGTCTGCCGGCTCGAGGCCCACTCGTTCCGCGGAGCGTTGTCACAGCGGCTGTCGCTCGTCGACCTTCGCGTGGTAGCCGAGCACTCGTGCGATCACGGGTGTGCGTCCAGGCCACGGCTCGCACAGGGAGCCGACGTGGTGCCGCTCGCCACGGTGCTCGACGAGGGGCCACGCGTGCGCGACGTGCGCGAGTCGGGAGGGCTCGCGCTTGCGGCGACGGTCGCCGCGTCGGGCGAGTCGCTCTGCGTCGTCGTCAACGATCTCGCCTCTCGCTGCAGCGAGCTCGTGGCGGCGCTCGACGGGACGCGGTTCGGCGGGACGTCTCCGGTGCTCGTGCCGTGGCGCCTCGACGCCGAGGAGCGTGACGCGCGCGCAGCGCGTGCGATCGAGTCGGGACTCGCCGCCGTCGAGCACCGGGCCTTCGCGCGGCTTGCCGGGCTGCGAGCCGCCTTCGACCACGTGGTCGTGCTCGAGCCTCCGCTGCATGCCGAGGAGGCAGCGGTGCTGCGCGGCCTCCCGTCGCGCACGACCATGCATCTCGCCTACGGCTCGCGTGACCTCGCGGCGGCCCGCGCGGCCGTCGAGCGCGAGGCCCTGCGGCCGCTCATGGCCGCTCTCTGGCGCGCCGCCGAGGCCGGCGAGCCTGTGGCGACCGAGTCCCTCGTCGCGGCGGTCGACTGGACGGCCGCGGGAATCGCCCCGCCGCCGACCGGAGAGGCCGTCGCGGAGGCGATCGACGCGCTCGTCGAGCTGGGCCTCGCCGAGCGCGACGGCGACACGCTGTGCCTGGTCTCGCCGACGGGCCGATCCGATCCGTCGACGTCCCCCACCTACGCCCGCGCAGACGCGCGCAGACGCGACGCGCTCGAGCGAGTCGCGCGGGCCGGTGCGCACCGTACCCGGGCGCCGGCGGCCGGTACCATGTGAGTAAGCAAATGGCGCCAACGCATGTCGAAACCGAGCTGATCGCGACCGAGGTCGACGAGCTCGTCGCGCTCGTGGGCGAGTCGAACGCGGACGCGGACACGAGCGTGATCCGACGTGCAGCCGCGTACTCGGCCGAGCGCCACGCGGGCCAGCTCCGCAAGTCCGGCGAGCCGTTCGTCATGCACCCGATCGCGGTGGCGAAGATCTGCGCCGGGCTGCGCCAGGAGCCGCCCGTGATCGTCGCGGCGCTCCTGCACGACGTCCTCGAGGACACCGGCGCGAGCCGCGACGACATCGCGGCCGAGTTCGGCGAGGAGGTCGCCCTGCTCGTCGACGGGGTGACGAAGCTCTCGCGCATCCAGTTCGGGACGCGGGAGGAGGCGCAGGCCGAGACGTACCGCAAGATGATCCTGTCGATGGCCCAGGACGTCCGGGTCATCCTGGTCAAGCTGGCAGACCGCATGCACAACCTGCGGACGATCGGCGCGCTGCCCAAGCAGAAGCAGATGCAGAAGGCGCGTGAGACCCTCGAGGTGTACGCGCCGCTCGCGCACCGCCTCGGCATCCACTCGTTCAAGTGGGAGCTCGAGGATCTCGCGTTCGAGACCCTGCACCCGCGGCGGTATGCCGAGATCCAGGCCATGGTGAACCAGCGGCGGAACGACCGCGAGCGGTTCGTCGAGGAGGCCGGCGGCGAGCTCGACAACGAGCTGCAGAAGGTCGGGATCGCGGCCGAGATCCGCGGCCGCGCGAAGCACTTCTACTCCATCTACATGAAGATGGCGAAGGGCGGCAAGGAGTTCAACGAGATCTTCGACCTGACCGCCATGCGCGTGATGGTCGACTCGGTCAAGGACTGCTACGGCGCGATCGGCATCATCCACTCGCTGTGGAAGCCGATGCCCGGTCGCTTCAAGGACTACGTGGCGATGCCGAAGTCGAACGGCTACCAGTCGCTGCACACGACGGTGATCGGGCCGCACGGGAAGCCCCTCGAGATCCAGGTCCGCACCCAGCACATGCATCAGACCGCCGAGTTCGGCGTCGCAGCTCATTGGCTGTACAAGCACAAGGGGCCGACCGACAAGCGGGGCGCGCGCGGCACGGCACTGCCATGGTTCCAGGAGGTCATGGCCACCGCGCAGGAGCGCGACAGCGGCGACTTCCTCGACACCCTGCGCGTCGACTTGTTCGACGACGAGGTCTTCGTGTTCACGCCGGCCGGCGAGGTCAAGGCGCTGCCGTCCGGTGCGACGCCGCTCGACTTCGCCTACTCGGTGCACACCGACGTCGGCCATCGCTGTGTCGGTGCGAAGGTCAACGGGCGCATCGTTCCGCTCCACTATCGCCTGCAGTCCGGTGAGATCGTCGAGATCCTGACGTCCAAGGCCGAACGCGGGCCGTCGCGCGACTGGATGGGCATCGTCACGACGTCCAGGGCGCGCAACAAGATCCGCCACTGGTTCGCCCGCGAGCAGCGCGAGGATCTCGAGCAGAAGGGGCGCGACTCGCTCGTGCAGGCCTTCCGGAGCCACGGCCTGCCGCATCAGAAGCTCTCGTCGTCGCCGCTGCTGGCACAGCTCATCCGCGAGATGGGCTTCCGGAAGGCCGAGGACTTCTACGTCGCGATCGGCGGCGGCAAGGTCCCGGTCGGTCAGATCGCCAACAAGGTGCTGCAGCGGCTGAAGACCGCGGGCGTCGTCGAGGACGAGGACGAGACCTCCGTCGTCCGGCGGCGCACGCGCGGACCCGCGCACACGTCGCGCCAGTACGGCGTCGTGGTCGACGGCAAGGACGACCCGGACGTCCTGGTGCGCATGGCGAAGTGCTGCACGCCGGTTCCCGGTGACGAGATCACCGGGTACATCTCGGTGGGCCGTGGCGTCACCGTCCACCGGACCGACTGTCCGAACGTCCGCGCGCTGCTGCGCACCCCGGAGCGCTTCTGCGTCGTCGAGTGGTCGGACGCCGGCTCGCAGTCGTTCAGGGTCGAGATCGCGGTTGCGGCGTGGGATCGCCCGCGTCTGCTCGAGGACATCGCCCGCACGTTCGCCGAGTTCGGCTCGAACATCGTCGAGTACGGCGGCGTGGTGCAGGACGGGATGGCTCGCAACTGGTACGTCGTCGAGCTCGGCGACGTGAAGGCGCTCGGGCGGCTGCTGTCGGCGCTCCGCAACGTCGAGGCGATCTTCGACGCCAATCGCGTCACGCCGCGCGCCGCCAGCGCAGTCTGAGGGTCATTCACGCCGGCACGTCGTCGTGCCGATGAAACCGTGTGAGCGGCCCACTGGAGCTACCGGCCGGGCTCTCCCGGCCTGGCAGTCCCAGGCTCGCCTACCGGCGGGTCGCACGCCGCGTCGCGCTCGTGCGCGTCGACGCCTATCGCGCGGTTCTGACGGGACTCGCGGTGTTCAGCGGTGGCATCTACGCGGTCCTCGACTGGCAGCGCTACGACTCGTACGCGTCGGCCGGGTACGACGTCGGCATCTTCGATCAGGCGATCCGGCACTACGCCCGGTTCCAGTCGCCGGTCAGCTCGCTCAAGGGGGTCGGGTTCTCGCTCCTCGGCGACCACTTCAGCCCGATCCTCGCGGTCATTGCACCGCTGTTCTGGATCTGGCCGGACACGCGCATGCTCGGGTTCGTACTCGGGGTCCTGATCGCTGCATCGGCCTTCCCGGTGTACTCGTTCTGCGAGCGTCGTCTCGGGCCGGGACTCGCGCTCCTGACCACCGCGGCGTACCTGTTCTGGTGGCCGTTGCAGGGCATCGTCCAGTCCGATTTTCACGAGATCGCGTTCGCAGTGCCGCTCGTCGCGTGGCTGATCGACTCGCTCGACCGCGGACGGCGCGGTGCGGTGGTGGCGATCTGTCTCGTCCTCCTGCTCGTGCGCGAGGACATGGGCTTCCTGCTCTGCATGGTCGCGATCATCCTCGCCACCCAGCGGCAGTTCCGGCTCGCAGGTGTTCTCGCGGCAGTCGGCATCGGCGCGTTCGAGGTCATCACGAAGCTGATCATCCCCGGCTTCGCGCCTGACGGCACCTGGCAGTACTGGGCCTATCCGGCGCTCGGCGGCGATCTCCAGTCGGCCGTCGCGCACATCGTCCTGCATCCCGTCGGCACGGCCAGGCTGCTTGTCTCCGCGTCAGCGAAACGCGTGCTGCTCGTGTGCTTGTTCCTCCCGCCGACGCTGCTCGCGCTGGTGTCGCCCTACGTCCTGCTGGCGATCCCGATCCTGGCAGAGCGGCTGCTCAGCGATCGCCAGTTCCTGTGGACGATCAACTTCCAGTACAACGCGATCCTCGCGCCGATCATCGTGCTCGCCACGGTCGACACGCTCGCGAGAATCGCGCGAGCCACGACGGCTGCGGGGAGGATCTCCCGCGTCGCGGTGATCCTCGTGTTCTCGCTCACGGTCGTCGGGGGAACGGCGGTGGCAAGCAACCTCTATCCGCTGCGCTACCTGTTCGTCGGGCAGGACGGAAGCGCGCCGGCGCGCACGCGTGCCGCGGCCGAGATCGTCCGGCGCATCCCGCCGCACGCCTGCGTGGAGGCCGACGACCGTCTCATCCCGCATCTGATCGGACGTGACTACCTCGTACCTCCGAACGGGAGCGAGAACCTTGCGAGCTGGCTCGCCCTCGACACGTCGCAGCAGAACACGGGCGGAGGAGCCGAGATCACGCCGCAGGCGAGGTTGGCCGCAGCCAGAGGCAACGGGTTCGTCCTGGTGTGGAGCGGTGGCCCGATGCGGCTCCTGCACCGGTCCGGGACGTCGAGGCCGATCTGCCGCCAGGTGGACTAGAGCGGCGGTCCCGCGGCTGCAGTGACCGCCTTCCGGCCGCCTCGTCGCGCCCGGTTCTTGTTGTCAGGGGTAGGATGGTCGCCCGCCGGTGATGTTCCCGGTCAGGAGAGTCGCGCGGCGTCCGAGACGTACTGGGTCCGACCCCGAAAGGTTCACCGGTGGATCGCTTGTGAGTGAGACCGTGCCGACGGGCACTCCAGAAGCGGCCAACCCGCGGCTCGCGCTTCTTCTTGCGATGGCGATGTTCGTGCTCGTCGTCGACACCTCGCTGATGAACGTCTCGATCTCTGCCGTGGTCGAGGATCTGCACACGACGGTCAGCAACGTTCAGGCCGCGATCGCGTTGGAGGCGCTGGTCTCGGCCGCGTTCATCCTGATCAGTAGCAAGGTCGGCGATCTGATCGGGCGCAAGAGGGCCTACGTGCTGGGGCTCGGGGCCTACGCGATCGGAGCCCTGGCGATGACGCTCGCCCAGAGCCTGACTGCGATCATCGTCTTCTGGGCGATCATCGGCGGGCTCGGGGCGTCGCTGCTGCTGCCCGCGATGCAATCCCTGATCCACGGGAACTTCGAGGGAGCGGCTCGGACGCGGACATATGCGCTGGTCGGGGCCGCTGCCGCGATCGCCGCCGCGGTCGGGCCGCTGCTCGGCGGCCTCGTGACCACGTATCTGTCGTGGCGTGTCGGGTTCGGCCTCGAGGTCGTCGTGATCGCGGTCGTGTTGTCACAGATCAAGCTCGTCCACGACGTGGTCTACACCGGGCCGCGGCAGATCGACGTGGTCGGCGCGATCCTCAGCGTGCTCGGCATGGGCGGCCTCGTTCTCGGCATTCTCGTGTGGCAGGAAGGCGGCGAGTCCGTCGGACTGTTGCTCGCGATCGGAGCGGTCGCGCTCTCGCTGCTCGCCTACTGGCTGGTGCGGCGCAAGCGGGAAGGGAAGCCGACGTTGCTCGATCCGGGCCTGTTCCGGTTCCCGCACTTCACGACGGGGATCTTCGGGCAGCTACTGCAGAACGTCACGCTCGGCGGCGCGATGATCGTGCTCCCGATCTTCCTCCAGATGACGCTCGAGTACAACGCGATACAGACGGGATTGACCCTCGCACCGCTCTCGCTCAGCATGTTCGCCGTCGCGATACTCGCGGGACGCAAGGCGGGCGGGCGGCGCCCGAGCAGCCTCGTCCTGGTCGGATTCGCGCTGTGCACGGTCGGGTTGGCCGCGATCATCCCCATCGTGCCGCGCACGGACTCGGGCCTGGCCCTCTTCTTCCCGTTGCTCATCACGGGGTCGGGACTGGGCCTGCTCGTCTCACAGCTGAACAACTACACCCTCTCCCCGATCGAGGAGGAGCGCGTCAGCGAGGCAGCCGGGGTGAACTCCGCGGCGGGCTCCTTCGGGCTCTCGTTCGGACTCGCGATGGCCGGCGGCATCATGCTCGCCTTCCTCTCCTTCTCGTTCACCAACCAGACCGACGCCAGCGCGGTGATCCCGCAGGCACAACAGCAGCAGATCTCCCACACCCTCGAGCACGACGCCGAGGTCATGAGCAACACGCAGCTGGCGCCTCTCCTGTCCGACGAACCCGAAGCCGTGCAAGCCGAGGTGCTCCACATCAACAAGCAAGCGCGCGACCGCTCTCTTCAGGTCGCCCTGCTCGTACCCGTGCTTGCGAGCCTCCTCGGCCTGCTCAACGGCTACCGCATGAGACGCCTCCCCGACCCGAAGCCGGCCAGCATCGAGGGCGTAGCGCTCGGTTAGTGGTGGCCGACGGCGACCTGCCAGAGGTCGCGCACTGCGGAGCTCGTGAAGCCGGGCTGAAGAGCCGCAGGCGAGCGACCTGCGACGTCGGGCGGCAGCAGGACCGTGAGCGCACGCGGGACGATCGTGAATCGCAGCGGCGGGTCGAGCACGACCGCCTCCCCGTCGATTCCCGCTGCGACTGGCGCACCCGATGCGACCTCGAACTCGGGTGCCGCCCATTCGAGCCAGCCGCCGAAGCGCGAGAGCTGTCCGAGTGCGTTGAGCGACATCAGCTTCGCCGCCGCGGCGGCGTTCTCGATCTCGATTGCGACGATCCCGAGCCTGCCGGTGTCGAGCCCCGGGCGCGATCCGATGCCGCCGAGCCGGTCGAGCACGTAGGGGTTGTTCGACACGAGCACGAGCTGCGCTGTCTGCCGCTCTCCACCGTCAGGTCCCTGAAAGCGGAGGTCGAACGGGGTCGCGTCCGGGCCGAGCAGATCCGGGAGCATCGTTGCGACCGTGTCGCGCTTCGCGTCCCTGTATGCCTCCGACTGGACGATCTGGGCGTAGATCCCGAGCGAGACGTTGTTGACGAAGATCCGCTCGTTGACGAATGCGAGGTCGATCGGGTGCGCGTTCCCGCCGGCGAAGGCGTCGAGCGCGCCGACGACGTCGTCGCGGTCGAGCCCCAGGTCGAGCGCGAGGTGGTTCCGTGTCCCTGCCGGGACGCAGACGTAGGGAAGGTCGTGCTCCATCGCGATCTGCGCGACGAGCGCCTGCGAGCCGTCGCCTCCAGCCATGCCGATCACGTCTGCCGACCGTGCCGCCTCCTCGGCGAGCGCGCGCAGATCGTCGCCTTGCTCGAGGAGGATCGGCTCGATCCCTCGCCGGCGCGCCTCGCGCACGAGGTCGAACCTCTCGACCTTGCCGCCTCCCGACCTCGGGTTCATCAGCAGCACGGCCCGTCGTGGACGGGCAGCGCGGCTGGTGCCCTCGCCGGAAGCCGACGGCCCCGCTGTTGCCCTGGTGGCAAGCGCGCGCTTGCTCGCGACCGCGTAGGCGCCGATGGCTATCGCGAGCACGACGAGCTCGTCGAGCGCGCCCAGGACGATCAACGCGACCGCGCCTCCGATGAGCGCAGCCACGGCAACGACTGCACCCGCGCGGCGCGCCATGCCGCGTCGGGTTATGGCGATCCAGCCTGCCGCGCCCGCGACGAAGAGCGCCGCGAGGGCGGCCAGCAGCCCTGGCACGTTTCGCACAAGGAGGAGGACGAGCGCGGCGGCCACTCCTGCCGCGGCTACGAGCGCGATCCACGCTGCGACGCGGGTCGAACCGTCCGTCGTGCCGCGGGCGTCCTTGCTTGCCAAAGCTTTCTCCGTCCTCGAGTGTCGCGGCTCGCCGAGCCGCCGTGCGGCTTCCCTCCGCTTCACAATCCTAGACTGGCGGCTGTGAGCACCGATCACCAGGACGCGGACGTCGGACGTGATCTGCCCGGGGCAGCGGGATTGCTCGCCCTTGCCGGTCTCCAGATCATCGCCTCGAGCCGGCGAACGCTCGGCGGAGAAGCCGCGTGATGAAGCCGGAAACCCCGTTGAAGGACGCGACTGCGCGGGCCGGGTCGGTGCTGCCTGGGTTGCGAGTGCTCCTGTCGTACGAGGCTGCCTGGCTTCCGAAGGATCTGGTCGCCGGACTCGTTCTGGCCACGCTGCTCGTCCCCCAGGGCATGGCGTATGCAGAGCTTGCCGGGTTGCCGGCGATCACCGGTCTCTACACCTCGATTCTCTGTCTGACCGGCTACGCGATCTTCGGGCCGTCGCGCATACTCGTGCTCGGGCCGGACTCATCGCTGGGGCCGATGATCGCGGCCACGCTTCTGCCCCTGCTCGGGGCGAACGGCGACCCGCAGCGTGCGATCGAGCTCGCGTCGATGCTGGCGCTCCTGGTTGGAGCGATCACGGTGCTCGGCGGCGTGCTCAGGCTCGGATTCATCGCCGACCTCCTGTCGAATCCGACGATGATCGGGTACATGAACGGCCTGGCTGTGACGATCCTTGTCGGGCAGCTGCCGAAGCTGTTCGGGTTCTCGATCGATGCCGAGGGCTTCATCGACGAGGTGAAGGGATTCGTCAGAGGTGTCGCCGACGGCAGGACGGTGACCGCCGCGCTCGCGGTGGGCCTCGTCAGCCTCGTGACGATCGGCATCTTGAGGCGCGTCCTGCCCAGGGTCCCCGGCGTGCTCGTGGCAGTCGTGCTGTCGATCGTCGCGACGAGCGTGTTCCAGCTCGAGCAGCACGGGGTGAAGCTCGTGGGCACGCTCCCGCAGGGCTTCCCGCCCCTCACGGTGCCCCGGATCGGCCTATCCGATCTCACTGTCCTGTTGGGTGGAGCGCTCGGCATCGCCGTCGTCACCCTCGCCGACACGATTGCGACGGCATCGGTGTTTGCCGAGCGAACCGGCCAGGAGCTCAACGGCAGCCAGGAGATGATCGGGATCGGGGCTGCGAACATCGGCGCCGGCCTCTTCCAGGGATTTCCCGTCAGCACGAGCGGTTCGAGGACGGCCGTCGCCGAGCAGGCCGGTGCGAAGACACAGGTCACGGGCCTGGTGGGAGCGCTGACGATCGTGCTGATGCTCGTGCTTGTCCCGGGACTGTTTCGGAACCTGCCCCAGCCCACCCTCGCGGCAGTCGTGATCGCAGCGTCTCTGACTCTTGCCGATCTCCCCGGGACGATCCGCCTCTGGCAGCAGCGCAAGACCGAGTTCGCCGTGTCGATCGCCGCCCTCCTCGGGGTCGTCCTCGTGGGAGTCCTGCCCGGCATCGTGATTGCCGTTGCCCTGTCGATCGCAAATGTGTTCCGGCGCGCGTGGTGGCCGTACCAGGCGGTGCTGGGGCGTGTCGAGGGGCTTCCGGGGTACCACGACCGGGTCAGCTATCCCGACGCGGAACTGCTGCCGGGGCTGGTGATCTTCCGCTTCGACGCACCGCTTCTCTTTGCGAACGCGAGAAACTTTCGCGATCAGATCCGCACGCTCGCAGCCGCCGACCCGCGGCCCACCTGGATCCTCGTGGCCGCCGAACCGATCACCGACGTGGATACGACGGCTTCCGACATGCTGGAGGATCTCGATGTAGCGCTCAACGAGAAAGGCGTCTCGCTCGTATTTGCAGAGCTGAAAGATTCGGTGCGCGGCAAGATCGAGCGCTACGAGCTCACGAGAACGATCGATCCGGAACACTTCTTCCCGACGCTCGATGCCGCAATCGACGCGTTCCGACGCAAAACTGGCGCCACGTGGGCGCGCGACGACACGAGAGGCGTGACGCAAGACCGAGACGCGTGAGCAACCGGATCGGAAGCTGGTCGAGCAAGTGCCACTCGCGTCCGCGCAGGCACGCCATCGCGGATGCATGATCGCTCCACTACAGTGAGATCATGGAGCTGTTGGAGGGCGAGAAAGTGCTGTGGCGCGGACGGCCGACCTGGCGCGCCTACATCGGGTTCTTCATCAAGTGGGTGCTCCTCGCCCTTGTGCTTGGTGTCGTGGTCGAGGTGCTCAAGGACAGCGTGTGGGACGGTGCCCCCCGCGTCTGGGCCTGGGTGGGGTCGGGCGTGCTCCTGGTCATCGTGCTGCTCGTCGGCTGGCTCAAGAAGCTGCAGACGCTGTACATCGTCACGGATGAGCGCATTCACATCCGGCAGGGGATCCTCTCGCGACGCGACCACTCGACGACCCATGCGCGCGTCCAGAATGTGAACTCGACGCAAGGGATCATCGACCGCATCCTCGGCACCGGCGACGTCGACTTCGACACGGCCGGCTCGGACGACTTCGAGTTCCGCTTCTACGCCGTCCGCCACCCCGAGCAGCTCGTCCGGCTTGTCGCGGAGGTCGAGGCCCAGAGCCGTGACCGCGGCCCGGGCGTCCCGCCGGTCGGCTCCCCCGCCACGTAGCTCGCAGGCAACTCCGCGGTGACGGAGACGCTGACGTTGCGAGCGATCAATCGCGCCACGCTGGCGCGACAGCTGCTGCTTGCCCGCGAGCCCGTTACGACGGTCGACGCGATCGAATCGCTGCTGGGACTGCAGGCGCAGGAGCCGAAGCCACCGTTCACCGCGCTGTGGTCGCGCCTCGCGAGGTTCGAGCGGGAGGCGCTGCGGTCGGCGCTCCAGGCACGGAAGGTCGTCCGCGCGACGCTCATGCGCGGCACGCTGCACCTGATGAGCGGCCGCGACTATGCGGCGTTTCGCGCGCCGCTGCAGCCCGTCCTCGACCAGGGTCTCCGCATGCTCGGCGACCGCGCCGACGGTCTCGACGTCGCGGCGGTGCTGCCGGTCGCCGAGGCCCTCGTGCAGGCCGAGCCGCGCACGTTCAACGAGCTGCGCGCCCTGCTCCTTGCGGAGTTCCCCGGGGTGAACGAGCGTGCGCTCGGCTTCGCGGTGCGCATGCTCGTGCCGCTCGTGATGGTCCCGACGAGCGATCCCCTGGGGTTTCCGTCGGTGGCGCGCTTCACGCTCGCGGAGCCGTGGCTCGGGACCCCGCTCTCCGCTGCGTCGGAGCCAGGGCCGCTCGTGCGTCGCTATCTCGCGGCGTTCGGCCCGGCGACCGCGGCCGACGTGCAGACCTGGTCGGGGCTGCAGGGCCTCGCCGCGGTCATCGCCGAGCTGCGTCCCGAGCTCCGCGTCTTCCGTGACGAGCGCGGCCGCGAGCTCTACGACATCCCGGACGCGCCACGCCCCGGCGAGGACGTCGAGGCGCCGGCGCGCTTCCTGCCCGAGTTCGACAGCCTCGTGCTCGCACACGCGGATCGGACCCGGGTCATCGCGGACGTGCACCGGCCGTCGCTCACCACGAAGAACCTGCGCGTGCGCGCCACATTCCTGTGGGACGGGTTCGTGCAGGGAACGTGGACAGTGGAGCGCAAGCGCAAGGAGGCGACGCTCGTCCTGACACCGTTCGCGAAGCTGCCGAAGGCGGCCGAGCGAGCGCTGCGCGAGGAGGGCGAGTCGCTGCTGCGCTTCCTCGAGCCGGAGGCCGTGACCTTCGCGGTCAGGCCGAGCTGACCGGGGCGACCGCCGGCCTCGCCGCCGGGGACGACGGGAGGCGCGGTGCACGTCGGAACCGCATCGCAGGTCGCTCGATCCCGAGGTAGGTGATCGCCGAGCACACCGCGACCGCCGGGATGACGATCGCGAGGTTGGTCGCGAACCCCCAGCCCGAGACACCCCGCTGCGTCATCCCGTGGAGCGTGAGGAAGGCGGCCACCGGGCAGTTCCAGAGGAAGATGCTGTAGGAGGCCTTGCCCGTGGCGACGACGGGCCGACGCTCCAAGAGCCGGACGAGCCCTGACTGACGCCCACTTACCGGCGCGAGCACGACGCGTGCGAGCAGCAGACCGCACAAGAGGGAGAACAGTGGTTCGAAGACATAGCGCGGGATGGTGGGAAAGCCGATGATCACGAGTGGTATCGAATAGACGAGTACGCGGTCGGCCACGGAGCGCGCCCGAGTGGGAAGCGCGAGGCGACCGTCCTCGTGGAGCGTGCGCAGCACCGCCACGACCATCCCGAAGGCGAACAGGTCGGCATGTGTGACGAAGCTGCGGTCGACGACCGCGTGCCAGGTCGCCGTGAAGGTGGAAGCCTGTCCGGAGAGGAGGCTCGCGGTGAGCGCCTTCCCAAGCAGGCCGACCGCGAGGAGGATGCCCGCGGGAACGAGCAACGCAACGACGCGGCGGCGCAGCGAGGAGCTGCGGACCGCGAGCGCGGCCGCCACGAGTGCGAGCAGGGGCAAGAGCATGTAGAACACGACCTCGACGGCGAGCGACCAGGCGGGCGTGATGCCGCTCGACAGCGTTCCCGGTGAGTAGTTCTGCAGCAGGAGTGCGTCCTTCGCGAGCAACAGCGGGGTTGTGATTGCCCCGTAGACGCTGGGGTCGGACACGGGGGTGAGCTGTGCACTCTGCAGGACGAGCGCCGTCACGAGCAGGATGACCCAGTACGCGGGCAGGATGCGGAGCGCGCGGTTCCGTGCGTAGCGTCGTACGGACGGCAGCCGCCGTCCGTTCAGCACCGCAGACGCGACCGGTCGCCACAGCAGGAAGCCCGAGAGCGTGAAGAAGAGAGGGACTCCCTCCTCCATCGGCTTAACCAGGAGGTGCAGCCAGAGCGACGGAGACCCCGACGCGCCTGCCGCAGGCACGCCGTACACGTGCAGCACGAGGATCGCGCACGCAGCAAATGCGCGAAGTCCCTCGACGCCCGGGATCCAGCCACCCGGCCGTGTGGAAGCGTCGACAGGCGCCATACGACAGCATCGGCGCCAGCCGTCCTCTGAGACTCCCCCGAACGGGGGGCGCTCGTGTCTCCGCTACGGCTCCCAGGCCTCGCCGCCGGTGTCCCAGCCGACCAGGCAGTAGGGGCTCAGGAGGTCGGACACCCGCGCGAGGAACGCCCGGTCGGCATCGTCGGGCTCGCCGTCGGCATCGATCCACAGCTCGGCGACCGGGCGACGCTCGTACAGGACGGGAACCGCGATCGACGGGGCGCTCGCGATCGCCGCGCCGGCGATCGGTCCGGGCGCGAGCTCCCCTTCCTCGACGAACGCCACGGCGACGCCCCGCACGTCCGGGATTCGCTCGTGCAGTACCACGACGGCCTGGCGCAGGATCTCGTCAGCCTCCGGCTCGCGGTTCAGGATCCGCTCGATCGCCTCGACGGCGCCGCTGCGCTCGTTCGCCGCGAGCAAGCTCACCGGGCCTCCTCGAAGCGCTCGATCGCCTGTCGCCACGACTGTGGTACCTCTGCCGGCCGCCGGGCGTCGGCATCGATCAGCACCATGACCTGCTCGGCAACGACGAGCAGCGTCCCGTCGGCCGCATTGCGGACGCGGTACTCGAGCGTCTCGGATGTCCGGCCGATCCGCGCGGTGCGCACGAACACCTCGATCAGATCGTCGAAGCGCGCCGGCGCCTCGTACTCCTGCACCGATCGCCGCATCACGAACTCCAGGCCCGGCGGGAGGCCGTGCAGCAGATCGAGAAAGCGCAGGTACTCCACGCGGGAGCGGTCGAAGTACGGGAGGTAGCGGCCGTAGTACACGACCGCCTGCGCGTCGGTCTCGTCGAACCCGACGCGCATCCGGGCCGAGAACCGGTATGGCGGCAGCGCGTCCGTCGGTCCGGCGGACGGTGTCGAGCTCACGCGGTGATCACGGCGAGCACCTCGTCGCGGCGACGCTCCATCTCGGCCTGCGTCGGCGCTTCCAGGTTGAGGCGCAGCAGCGGCTCGGTGTTCGAGGGACGCACGTTGAACCACCAGTCGTCGAACTCGACCGTCAGCCCGTCGAGGTGGGACACGCGGCCTCCCGCTCCGCCCGGGCCGAAGTGCTCCTTCAGCTCCTGCAGCTTGAGCGGTACGTCGCTCACCCTGGAGTTCAGCTCGCCCGAGAGGTGGTGGTGCTCCTGCAGCTGGCCCAGCAGCTCCGAGAGCTTGCCGCCGGCCCGCGACACGAGCTCGAGCACGACCAGCGCCGGTACGACCCCGGTGTCGACGCCATAGAAGTCGCGGAAGTAGTAGTGCCCCGAGACCTCGCCCGCGAACAGCGCGTTCTCCTGGCGAATCCGGTGCTTGATGTAGGCGTGTCCGACGCGGCTCGCGACGGCTCGGCCACCCATGCGCTCGACGAGCTCGGGCACCGCGTGCGAGGCGCGCACGTCGTAGATGATCGTGGCGCCGGGCTCGCGCTGCAGCATCAGCTCGGCGATCAGCGCGGTGATGAAGTCGCCGGGGACGAACTCGCCGGTGTCGTCGATGAAGAAGCAGCGGTCGCCGTCCCCGTCGAACGCGATCCCGAGATCGGCGCCCGTCTCCCGCACGCGGTTCACGATGAACTCGCGGCTCTCGGGGAGCAGCGGGTTGGGCTCGTAGTGCGGGAAGCTGCCGTCGGGCTCGAAGTGGCAGCGCTCGGCGTGCACGGGTAGACGGTCGAGGATCGGCGAGATCATGTACCCGCCCATGCCGTTCGCGGCGTCGATCACGACGTTGAGCGGCGCGATCGCCGAGGGATCGACCGTGGACAGGCAGCGCGCGGCGAACTCGTCGAGCACGTTGCGCTGGCTCAGCTCGCCGCTGCGAGATGGCGAGCGAAAGTCGCCGCGCAGGGCGCGCTCGCGCACACGATCCAGGCCCGACTCTCCGCCGACGGGCAGCGCGCCGCGTCGCACCATCTTCATCCCGTTGTAGCGGGCGGGATTGTGCGAGGCGGTGATCGTGAAGCCGCCCTCGTAGCCGTACTCGCCGACGGCGAAGTACATCATCTCGGTGCCCGCGAGCCCGATGTCGTCGACGTCGCAGCCGGCGTCGCGCGCGCCTCGGATCGCGGCCTCTGAGAGCTCCTCCGAGGTAAGCCGCATGTCGTGGCCGACGGCGATGCGCGTCGGCTCGAACTCGTCCACGTACGCGCGTGCGATGCGGTACGCCCCGTCGGCGTCGAGCTCGTCGGGGACC
Organism: uncultured Actinomycetes bacterium; assembly: GCA_963717155.1. Lineage (GTDB taxonomy): Bacteria > Actinomycetota > Thermoleophilia > Gaiellales > JALYLC01. The sequence continues at coordinate 1,991,283 of OY970326.1, read as the reverse complement.
ACACCGCGCACGTCGTAGGCCTTGAAGACGCCAGGGTCAAGTGTCACGACGGGGATCGTACGGCCGGCGAGCAGCGTCGTGCTCCATGATGCCGTCCGATGGTGACGGTGGATCGGACGCTAGCCCGCACGGCGGGCTCGATCGCCGTGGCCGCGGGGCTGATCGGCGCGTCCTTCGGCGTCTTCGCGCGGGCGTCGGGACTCGACCCGTGGCTGACCTGCGGCATGTCGCTGCTCGTGTTCGCCGGAGGCGCGCAGTTTCTCGTCGTCGGTCTCATCGCTGGTGGGGCCGCGCCGCTGGCAGCCGTGGCCGCCGCGCTCGTGCTCAACGCGCGGCACCTGCCCTTCGGCCTTTCGCTCTCGAAGGTGCTGCGAGGCAGCTTCACACGGCGTGCCGTCTCGAGCCACCTGATGATCGACGAGTCGACGGCGTTCGCCCTCGCGCAGCCAACCCCCGAGCTGGCCCAGCGCGCGTTTCTCACGATGGGCATCGCGCTGTTCCTCGCCTGGAACATCGGCACGGCGGTGGGTGCGTTCGCCGCAGGGGCGATCGGCGACCCGGCGGCGCTCGGGATCGACGCCGCGTTCCCCGCCGGGCTCCTGGCGATGCTCGCGCCCCAGCTCCATCGCCGCGAGGCTCGGGCGGCTGCGGCCGGAGGCGCCGCGCTCGCGCTCGCCGCGACGCCGGTTCTGCCTGCCGGCGCGCCGATCCTGATCGCAGGCCTCGGCGCTGCCGCAGGACTCGCGTTCGCCCCGGAGCCCGCGTGACCTGGACCTGGATGGTCGTCCTCGCGCTGGGCACCTATGCGATGCGCGCATCGGCGCCGCTCGTGCTCGGGACGCGGCAGCTGCCGCTGCTCGCCCAGCGCCTCGCGGGACTCATCGCCGTCGCCCTGATCGCGGCCCTCGTTGCGACGCTGACGTTCGCCGATGGCACGTCCCTCGAGGTCGATTCCCGCGTGGCGGGAGTCGCCGTCGGCGCCGTGGCCGTCTGGCGTGGTGCGCCGTTCCCCGTCGTCGTCGTGCTCGCGGCGGCGACCGCCGCGCTCCTGCGGCTCGCGGGAATCGCCTAGAGCTGGTTTCGGGATGAGCGCGTCGTGGCTGGGGTGTCTGGAGCGAAGCCCCGGAGCCCGCTCGTGGGCCGTGTGCCGGACGACCGAGGCGACTACCGAGCGGGCTTCGGGTCGCCGGAGGTCGGGTGGTCGTGCGCGACCGACATGCTACGAGCCTGATCGCGAGTAAGCACCGCGAGCTGCACGCTAGCCCTGGTTGAGCGCGGCGACCGCGCTCGCCTCGTCGAGCCGCGCGTCGTTGTAGCTCGAGATCGCGCGATTCACACGCACGGGCGCGCCGGCACGCAGTGCCAGCGTCAGCTGCCGGAGCGAGCTCACGAGCTTCCCGTAGGCGGTCACGAGCCGCGCCGATCGGGCCTGGAGGCTCGACGGGGGCTGGATCGCGGCGACGTCCTTCGCGAAGTGGGACATCTCCACGCTTGCCTGGCTCGCCGTGCGGGCGGCCTCGGTGGTGCGCCGGCTGGCGATCGCCTTCGACAGCTTGCCCTCGAGCGGCTGAAGCTTCGGGGCGTAGCGCTTCTGGACGACATCGACCTGCTTGCGGTAGCTGTTCACCTGCGATCCGCATGCGGTGACGGCGAGCAGCAATCCGGCCAGGAGCACGAGCGACAGGAGGCGCACACCACTGACCGTAGCAACGGCCTCGGCTGAAAAATGAGCCCGGCCGCCCAATGGGCGGCCGGGTCATCACACGCTGAGCGGGAGGGGTTACGAGCTCAGTTGCCCATCGGGAGCGTGCCGCCGGCGGTGGCGAGCGAGCTGGCCGGCTCGTGGTCGTTGACCTTCCACAGCGGCGCGGCCAGCAGGTTCGCGAGCGGCGTGTTGAAGGCCGCGCGTGTCCGGAGGGTGATCAGATCGCCGGCGACGATCTGCGACGGGTCGAACGTGTGCGGCGCGCGGTGGTTCCAGGAGAGGAACAGCGTGCTCGCGTCGTAGTGGAACGTCTCGGTCGTCGGCTGGCCGAGCATCGCGTTCAGCGCGAACCAGTTGCCGAAGCGCACGTCGATCGTGATCGTCTTCGCAGTCGTGTCGACCGCGACCGCGCGGCCCTCGAACAGGAAGAGGCGACCCGCCACGCGCTGGGCGGCTGCGAAGTCGTTCACCATCTTGACCGGCGTGGTCAGCAGCGTCGCGAGGGGAGTCCCCCAGCGAGCGTGGATCCGCAGGTGCACCGGATCGCCCGCCTTCAGCATGTCAGGCGTCGTCGAGCTCGGAGCGTTCGCGCGGTCACCCGCGGTCCACGCGATGTACGAGGTGCGGCTGTCGACGGTGAACGTCAGCGGAGTGGTCGTGTTGCCCACGAGGGCGCGGAGCGCCGGGCGGTTGCCGCCCGTAACGGTGACCTGGAGCGTGGTAGGAGTCGCGCCAGGTGCCACCGCGAGCGTGCCGCTGAAGACGTACAGCTGGCCCGCGAAGCGCTGGTGGTGCGGCGCTCGATGGTGATGGCTGCCGTGTCCGGTACCGGCTGCAGCCGGAGCGGCGCTTACGAGCGCGGCAGCGGCGACCAGTCCCAGTACTGCCACCGTGCTACTACGCAAGGTTCGTGAAAGCGTGCGGGTCATGAGTTTCGTGCCCCCATCGAGTCGATCAGATCCCACGACGCAGGTTCTGCGCCGCCCTGCATCCCAACCTAGGGGGACGGCGTGAGCGTTCCATGGACAGCTTGTAAGGAAGCTGTCTCGGGGTGTTTGCATTCGCTGACAACCCACCCGTTTGGGGGAGCTACGCGGCTTCGGCCAGCTGGTCCGGGAGCTCGCCGGCGCGCACCGCGACGCGGGACAGCGCCTCGACGCAGCGCGGGTCGAACGCCGTTCCCGACTCTTCGCGCATGAATGCGAGCGCCTTCTCGACGCTCCAGGCCGGCCGGTAGACGCGCGCCGATACGAGGGCGTCGAACACGTCGCAGACCGTGAGGATGCGGGTGTCGAGGTCGATCTCCTCGGCGCGCAGGCCGCGCGGGTAGCCCGTTCCGTCGAGGCGCTCGTGATGGTCGCGCACGAGACGGCGGACGGCCTCCGGGTACGCGGCGACGCGGCCCACGAGCTCGTGGCCCCAGTCCGGATGGCGGCGGATGACCGCGAACTCGTCGTCCTCCAGCGGGCCGGGCTTCTTGAGGATCGCATCGGGGACCGCCAGCTTGCCGACGTCGTGCAGCAGTCCGCCGACCGCGAGGCTTCGAAGGCGGGCAGGCGGGAGGCCGAGCTCCTCGCCCACCTCGACGGCGCGCAGGGCCACCCTGCGGGTGTGCTCGTCGGTCGAGGTGTCCTTCTCGCCGAGCCGGGCGAGCAGTCCGCGGAGATGCGATCCCATGAACGCCTCGGACCTCGAGACGAGATCGACGGCACGCAGGTCGCCGCTGAGCGTGCGCGACGGCGCGGCCCGGCGCAGGTCGAGCGCGACCGGGAGCCCGACGAGCGTGATGCCCGCGACCTCGAGGCCGTGTCCGAGCCACCAGTCGAGGTACGAGTAGCCCATCAGGAGGGCGGGAACGAGTGCCAGCCCGAGCCACCAGACGCCGACGATGACCGCGAGGTCAGCGCCGCGGCGGCTCAGCGCGTACGTGCGAGCCGCGCGGAGCGCGACGAGGCCCAGCAGCACGGCCCCGGAGATCAGCAGGAGGATCGCCGGCCACGTTCTCGGCGCGGGAACGCTCGGAACCAGGGCCGGGAAGGCGATGCCGAGTCCACTCACCCCGAGGATCGCGACCATTGCGGCGAACTGAACCGTGAGGATGCGGCGCAGGTAGCGAGGATCTGCCAGTGCGGGCACTCCCAGCAGCGACAGCAGGGCCGCGCCGACGGGGATCGTCACGCCGCCGGAGACGGCGACGACGCCGTTCGAGCCGACGAGCACGCCAGGCGTGGCGAGTCCATGGACGGCGAGCAGCGTTGCCATGGTCGAGAAGGCGCCGCCGGCGATCACGGCGCGAGAGTCTCGCTCGCGCGCCCCGCCGAATGTCAGCAGGGCCGCTGCGGCGAGTGCTGCGAGCGCGCTCGCCCCGACCAGGACGCAGTGGGTCGGTCCCGTCCAGTGAACGTCGTGCGTTCGCTCCAGGAAGAGCACGATCGCGGGAATTGCCAGACCCGGCGCGGCGAACATGAGCGGGCGCGAGAGTTGCACCTCGTACTGATCGGCGCGAGTGGCCCCGAACTGGAGACTCTTTACGTGATCTACGTGTCCGACAACAGTCGGTGGAAGGCGCTCACATAGTCGTCGACCATGCGCTCGGACGAGAATCGCCGGACTGCGACGTCGCGCGCGTCGGCGGCGGAGAGCGCGAGGGCCCGTTCGAGACCCGCGACGAGGTCGTGCTCGTCGTCCACGATGACGGCGCCCACGCCATCCTCGACCACCTCGGGAACGGCTCCGTGGCGTGTTGCGACCACGGGCGTCCCGCACGCCATCGACTCGATCATCACGAGTCCGAACGGCTCCGGCCATGAGATCGGGAAGAGCGTCGCTCGGGCCTGCTGGAGCAGCTCGATCTTCTCGTCGATCGACACCTCACCGAGGTACTCGACTCCGGGGCCGAGCAGCGGGCGGACCTCCGCCTCGAAGTGGGCGATCTCCTCTGGATCCTGGAGCTTGCCGGCGAGCTTGATCGCGAGACCGAGCTCGCGGGCGGCCCGGATCGCGCGTGCAGGCCCCTTCTCGGACGCCATGCGGCCCAGGAAGAGGACGTACTCGCCCTTGGACTCCCCGGGCTTGTAGCGGTCCAGGTCGAGCGCGTTCGGGCAGTTCGCGAGCCACGGGAGGTCGGCCGCGGGCGTGCGCTGCGACAGCGACAGCGAGATCAGCCGCACCGCCGGATTGGCTCTGGCGATCTGGCGGTAGATTCGCCCGTCCTCGCCCGTGAGCGGGCCATGCACGGTGTGGCACCCGGGGGTCGGCAGCGCGAGCCCGAGCAGGGCTGCGGCAAGCGCGCCCGAGTGGTCGTTGACGACGTCGAACTCGTCGGCGCGGACGAGGCACGCGAGCGCATGCTCGAGGGCGGGATTGGACTGTCCGATGCGAGGCGACGGCGGTTCGGGATGCGGCGAGACGAGATGTCCGCGGGTGTGCGAGCCACCGGATGCGAACAGGGTCACCTCGTGGCCGCGATCGGCAAGCCCGTCCGCCAGCAGGGCGACGACCCGCTCGATGCCTCCGTACCCCTGCGGCGGCACCGCGAACCAGCAGGGGGCGATGATTGCGACGCGCAGGGAGTCGGTCGGCACGGGTCACAGCGTACCCTTCGCCGGTGCTCACGATCCTCGACGGCAACAGGTTCCTCGTGTGCGACGACCTCGGCGACGTGGAGGGAGGCGCCGACGGCCTCTACTCGGACGACACCCGCCACCTCTCGCTCTGGCGCATGCTGCTCGACGGGCGGCGGCCGAAGCTGCTCTCGTCGGGCTTGCGGGACCACGCCTCGGCGGTCGTCTACGCCCAGCACGACGTGGGCTCGCCGTCGCAGCCCTCGCCCCTCGCTGCCGTGCGCGAGCTGTTCGTCTCGGCGGGCTCGCTGCAGGAGCGGCTCGTGCTCGAGAACCACGGGACCGGGCCGGTGGGGGTCGTCGTCCGCTACGAGTTCGACTGCGACTTCCTCGATCTGTTCGAGGTCAAGTCGCAGAGCTTCGGTGAGCGCGATCTCGCCTTCGCGAAGACGATCACCCCGTTGCGCACGTCGCGTCGCTTCGACAAGGGCTCCGGATCCTTCGTGTTCGATGCGGACGGCGGGGGCTTCGCAGCCGAGTGCTCGATCCAGTTCTCCGAGCTCGGCGTCCCCGGCGATCGCGCCTGCGACTTCGAGGTCAGCCTTCCGCCTCGGTGCGCGTGGTCGCTCGATGTCGCGGTGATGCCGCGCTCCCCCGAGGACGGCCCACCGCAGCGAGGCGCGTCCTTCCTGCAGCGCGAGCGCATGCGCGTGCGCGACTCGCAGAAGCGGTTCGCGAGCTCGCTCCCGACGCTCGAGTCGAGCGCCCCCGGTCTCACGAACCTCTACCGCCAGTCGCTGATCGATCTCAACGCCCTGCGGATGCGCGCACGGCGCGGCGCGACCGACTCGGAGCTCGTGGCCGCGGGCCTGCCGTGGTTCATGGCGCCGTTCGGTCGCGACACCCTGATCTCCTCGTTTCAGGCGATGCCGCTCGGCGACGGCCTCGCGCGCGCCGCGCTGCACGCGCTCGGCGACCTCCAGGCGCGCCGCGACAGCCCCGCGCACGACGCCGAGCCCGGCAAGATCCTGCACGAGATGCGCTACGGCAAGGTGGCCGCGCTGACCGGGCAGTTCCCGTACTACGGCTCGGTCGACTCGACGCTGCTGTACCTGATCCTGCTCTCCGAGACATGGCGCTGGAGCGGTGACGACCAGCTCGCGCTCGACCTCGAGCCGGTCGCGCGCCGGGCGCTCGCCTGGCTCGACGAGTACGCCGACCTCGACGGCGACGGGTTCGTCGAGTTCGACCGACGCAGCGAGCGCGGGCTCGAGGTGCAGTGCTGGAAGGACTCGTGGGACTCGATGCAGTTCGCCGACGGAACGCTTGCGCGATCGCCGCTCGCCGTCTGCGAGGTACAGGGCTACGCGTACGCCGCCCGCATCCGGTGCGCGGAGCTCGCGCGCGAGATCTGGGGCGACCCCGAGCTCGCGACGAGGCTCGAGCGCGAGGCCGCGCTCTTGCGCGACCGCTTCGACGAGGCGTTCTGGGTCGAGCGCGGCGACGCCGCCTTCTACGCCCTCGCGCTCGACCGGGACAAACGGCCGGTCGACGCGCTCTCGTCGAACGCGGGCCATCTGCTGTGGACCGGGATCGCCAGGCAGGAGCGCATCGACGCGATGTCCGAGCTGCTGCGCTCGCGACGCATGTTCTCGGGGTTCGGCATCCGCACGCTCGCCGCCGGCAACCTGGGCTACAACCCGATCGGGTACCACACGGGCACCGTCTGGCCGCACGACTCGAGCCTGATCGCGTACGGCCTCGCGCTGGGCGGGCACCAGGACGACGCGGTGCGCATCATGCGCGGGCTCGTGCTCGCCGGCGAGCACTTCGGATGGCGCCTGCCCGAGGTCATCGCGGGCTACGACCGCCAGCGCACGGGCTTTCCGGTCGAGTATCCGGTGGCGTGCTCGCCGCAGGCCTGGGCGGCCGGCGCGCCGCTCCTGTGCCTGCGCGCCGCGATCGGCATGGAGCCCGATCGGGCGGAACGCACGATCGCGCTCGATCCCGTCCACGACGTCGACGGGATCTCGTCGTACTTCCGCTGGAGCGGGGTGCGCGCGTTCGGCAAGCGCTTCGATGTCAACGTCACACCGGAGGGGTCAACCGTCGTCGAGCTCGAAGACGGGTAGGTCCGATGCTGCTGGCCGAGCTCGCATCGACATCCGACAGCGTTGCGGCGACGTCGTCCCGGCTCGCGAAGCGCGACCTCATCGCCGCGTGTCTCGCGCAACTCGAGCCCGCGGAGGCGCCGATCGGGCTCGCCTTCCTCGCGGGCGAGCCGCGCCAGCGCAAGACGGGCATCGGCTACCGGGGACTCGGCGACCCGCCTCCGCCGGCGAACGAGCCGACGCTGACGCTCGTCGAGGTCGACGCCCGCCTCGCCCAGCTCGAGGCGTTGTCGGGGCCGGGATCGAGCGGCGAGCGCAAGCGCCTCGCGGCCGAGCTCTTCGGCCGTGCGACGGCCGGCGAGCAGCGATTCCTCCGCGCCCTCCTGACGGGCGACCTGCGCCAGGGAGCGCTCGGCGGCGTGTTGATCGACGCGGTTGCGCAGGCGTCGGAAGTCCCGTCAGCAGCCGTACGCCGGGCCCTCCTGCTGGCAGGCGACCTCCCGACTGTCGGCGCCGCGGCGCTGGCCGGTGGCGCGCCCGCGCTCGAGGCCTTCCGTATCGAGGTCGGGCGGCCGCTCGCGCCGATGCTCGCCGGCAGCGCACCGGATGCAGCAACGGCGATCGAACGCCTCGGGACGGCCGGCGCGGAGTGGAAGCTCGACGGTGTGCGCGTGCAGGTGCACGTGCGCGACGGCGACGTCGCGATTTTCAGCAGGAGTCTCGACGATGTGACCGCGCGCATGCCCGAGATCGTCGAGATCGCACGCGCGCTGCCGGTGCGCGACGCCGTGCTCGACGGCGAGGCGATCGCCCTCGACGCAGATCAGCGACCGCTCCCGTTTCAGGTCACGGCCAGTCGGGCGGCCCGTCGCACGGGTGCGAGCGCGCTGTCCCTGCGCCTGTTCGACTGCCTCCACCTCGACGGGGATGACCTCATCGACCACGCCGCGCGCGATCGGGTCGCCGCCCTCGCTGCCCGCGTTCCGGCCGCGCTGTGCGTGCCGCGCATCCTCGTGCACGACGCCGCGGGCGCGGATGCCGCGCTCGCGGCGGCGCTCGCCGCGGGCCACGAGGGCCTGGTGCTGAAGGCGCTCGACGCGCCGTACGAGGCCGGCCGGCGCGGCGGGACATGGCTCAAGGTCAAGCCCCGACATACGCTCGATCTGGTCATCCTCGCGGTGGAGTGGGGGAACGGGCGCCGCCGCGGCCTGCTGTCGAACCTCCATCTCGGCGCCCGCGACCCGGCCGGGGGCCTGGTGATGCTCGGCAAGACCTTCAAGGGACTGACCGACGAGATGCTGCGCTGGCAGACCGAGCACCTGCTGGCGCTCGAGGTCGAGCGCGACGGGCACGTGGTGTACGTTCGCCCCGAGCTGGTCGTCGAGGTCGCCTTCGACGGCGTGCAGACGAGCACCCGCTATCCCGGCGGGGTGGCGCTGCGCTTCGCCCGGGTCCTGCGGCATCGCCCCGACAAGTCTGCAAGCGAGGCCGACACGATCGACGCGGTGCGCGCGCTGAAGGGTTGAATCGCGAGCCGGTCCGCGATAATCTCTGACTCAGGTCAGAGATGGTGACGCGGCAGGACATCTCGCAGGTACGGAGCTTCAACCGGCTCGTGACGAGCCAGGTCGGTGCGCTGAACGACCGCTATCTCGGGCGCCGCCCGCTCGGCGAGGCGCGTGTCCTGTTCGAGATCGGCCCCGACGGCGCGACCCCGCGAGACGTGCGCGCCCGCCTCGGCCTCGACTCCGGCTACCTCTCGCGCATGCTCGGCGCGCTCGAGCGCGACGGCCTGATCGAGCGGACACCCAACCCGGCCGACCGCCGCAGCGAGCGTCTTCGTCTGACGGAGGCGGGGAGCACGGAGGTGCGCGAGCTCGACCGCCTCTCGGACGAGCTCGCCGCGTCGGTGCTGGAGCCCCTCGACGATAGGCAACGCGCCAGGCTCCTGGCGGCGCAGGCCGAGGTACGGAGACTGCTCGCGATCTCGATGGTGCAGATCGAGCTCGAGAGCCCGGCGTCGGCGGATGCGAGATGGTGTCTGTCGCACTACTTCGCGGAGCTCGACGCGCGCTTCGAGGAGCACTTCGATCCCGGCAGAACGTGGGCCGCCGAGCGGATGGGCCTGGCTCCACCGTCGGGCGCGTTCCTGATCGCCCGCGTGAACGGCCAGCCGGCAGGGTGCGGGGCGCTGCGCACGCTGAGCCCCGGCGTCGGGGAGATCGCGCGCATGTGGGTCGACCGTGCCCATCGGGGCCTCGGCATCGGCAGGCGCCTGCTCGAGGGCCTCGAGCAGCAGGCCGTCGCCCTGGGTCTCGACTGCGTGCGGCTCGACACCAACCGCGCCCTCGACGAGGCGAAGGCGATGTACCGGAGCAGCGGATACGTCGAGATCCCCCGCTACAACGACAATCCCTACGCGAACCATTGGTTCGAGAAGCGGCTAGACGTGTACTGACGTGCGCGCGTCGTGCGACCAGATCGCCGGTCCGGCGTCGACGTGGGCGCGGAACGCGGCCCCGACGGCTTCCGTGATCGGCCGGCTCGGCGACAGTGGTCGTCCATCGACGACGCGCACTGGGACGACCTCGGCGCCGGTCCCCGTCAGGAACAGCTCGTCGGCGGTCCACACGTCGACCGGAGTGATCGCCCGCTCGTCGCAGGGGATGCCGAGCTCGTCGAGCAGGCGCATCACCAGGCCGCGCGTGATCCCGGCAAGCGCTCCGTGCGACGTCGCCGGCGTCGAGACGCGTCCGCCGGAGACGACGAACAGGTTGTCGGCGGTGCACTCGGCCACGAACCCCTCGCCGTTCAGCAGGATCGCCTCGTCGGCTCCCTGCCGTCGCGCCTCGATCGAGGCGAGCACGCTGGTCAGGTAGTTGAGCGTCTTCGCCTGAGCCGGAAGGGCGTCGGGCGCACCCCGGCGGAGGCTCGACGTGACGAGCGCGATGCCGGTGTCGTACGCGTCGGCCGGGTACAGGGAGAGCGCGGCCACGATCAGGATCAGCGTGGGCGCAGCGCAGGTGTGAGGCGAGACGCCGAGCGCCCCGCGACCCCGCGTCACCACCAGCCGGATGTAGCCGTCGTCGACCTCGCTGCGGCGCACGGCCTCGCGGCAGAGCTCCGCCAGCACGTCGTGCGACGCCGGCAGCTCGAGGCAGATCGCCCTCGCGGACGCCTCGAGGCGGTCGAGATGCGCGTCGAGCAGGAAGGGCTCATGTGCGTAGAAGCGGATCCCCTCGAAGACGCCGTCGCCGTACAGCAGGCCGTGGTCGAGGACCGAGATCCGCGCGTCTGCTGTCTCCGTCCACTCCCCGTCCACGTAGGCGACCATGTCCCGCTCCCTCTCGATAGTAGAAAGTCTCTAGTGACTATAGCGTTTATAGTTTCTGGGTGTCCACCTACCCCGAGGAATGCCCGGTCGCTGCCACGCTCGATGCCGTGGGCGATCGCTGGACCCTGCTGATCGTGCGCGACCTGCTTCGCGGGATCGGACGGTTCGCCGACCTGTCGCGGTCACTCGCGCCGATCGCCCCGAACCTGCTCGCCGACCGTCTCCGGCGGCTCGAGGAGCTCGGGCTGATCGAGCGGCACATCTACTCGCGCCGTCCGCTGCGCGCCAAGTACGAGCTGACCGAGGCCGGGCGCGGGCTCGCGCCCGTGATCGTCACGCTCGGCCGCTTCGGAATCGACCGCCTGGGACGCCCCGAACCCGACTACCTCGCCGCCCACGTCGGCTGTGGGGGACGCGTTCCGCCTACGGCGTGGCGCTGCCTCGCCTGCGGCGAGGAGGTGCACGCCGGTGAGCTCGAGCTACGCCCGCCTGCCGAGATCCTCCACGCGCCCGTCTGACGCGGCGGGCAGCCGCAACGTGAAGCGCGAGCCGGCGACGATGAGGCTGCCGCGATGACGCTCGGCCGTCGCGCGCACGATCGCGAGGCCAAGGCCGGACCCGGGTCGCGAGCCGGCGCGCTCGCCGCGCCAGAAGCGCTGGACCGCGCGCTCCGCATCCGCTGAGGAGAGCCCGGGCCCCTCGTCGCGCACGCCGAGCTCGACGACGCCGTCGCGCGCCTCGACGGTGACGTGGATGCGACCTCCCTGCGGCCCGTGGATGCGGGCGTTCTCGACGAGGTTCGCGAGCGCGCGCTCGAGCGCGTCGGGGTCACCCTCGACGGACGTGTCGCCGACCACCTCGAGCTCGACCTGCGGCTCGTCGGCGGCGACGCGGCGCGCGATCTCGCCGAGCTCGAGCAGAGCGGTCGAGGGGGCCGCCGCGGCGTCCTCGCGGGCGAGCACGAGCAGGTCCTCGATCAGGCTCGAGAGCCGCGCTGCTCCGATCGCGAGATCGTCGAGCGCTTCCGGGTCCGCGCCGTGGCGGGCGATGTGCTCCGCGTTCCCGCGCAGCGCCGTCAGCGGCGTGCGCAGCTCGTGCGATGCGTCGGCCACGAACCGCCGCTCCCGCTCACGCGCCTGCTCGAGCGCACCGAGCATCGTGTTGAGCGTGCCGGCGAGCTCGCTGAGCTCGTCTCCGGTAGCCGGCTCGGGAAGTCGTCTGGTGGGATCGCTCGTCCGTGCGATCTCCCGCGCACCGTCCGAGAGCCGCGCGAGCGGCCGCAGCGCGCGACGGGCGAGGCCTGCGGCGACGAGCCCTGCAACCAGCGCGCCGGCGATCGCCGAGAGGATCAGCAGGCGTCGCGCCTCGGCGAGCGTGTCATCGATCGAGTGGGTGCTGGCAGCCACCAGCACGACCCCGCCGCTGGCAGCGCCACTGCCTGCGGGCAACGGCTCGGCGAGCACGCGCAGCGGCGTGTCGCCGAGCGTCACCGAGTCGCGCGCGCCGCGGCCCGCGAGCGCCTGCTTCTCCGCCTCGGGCACGCGCAGCACCTTCGCACCGAGCGCCGAGGAGCGGGCGACGATGCGCCCGTGACGATCGAGCACCTCGACGAACAGCTGCTGGCCCCCCAGCGGCGCCTCGAGCGCGCCGGGTTGGGTGACCAGCGCGGGAGTGGTGGCGACGAGCTGGGCGACCTCGGTTGCGCGCGAGCGAAGCGCGCGGTCGAGCTCGTCGTGCAGCTGTCGGCCGAGCAGGATGACCAGGGTCGACCCGAGCACTGCCAGCGCCACGAGGATGCTGAGGGCGGCGGCCAGTCCGACGCGGACGCGCAGGCTGCGCGGCCTCATTCGGCGACCGAGAAGCCCAGACCCCGCACCGTGCGGATCAGGGTCGGCTCGCCGAGCTTGCGGCGCAGGTTCGTGATGTAGCGGTCGACGACGTTCGCGGTGGCAGCCCCCTCGTCGCCCCAGACCTGCGAGAGCGCCTGCTCGCGCGTAGTGACGCGCCGACCGTTCCGCAGCAGCAGCGCGAGCAGCTCCGCCTCGCGGGCGGTGAGCGCGATGGACCTTCCGGCTCGCTCGGCCAGGCGCGCCGCGACGTCGAGCGTCACGTCGGCGAAGGACACGATCTCGGGCACGTCGCGCCCTCGGCGAAGCAGCGCGCGCACCCGGGCGAGCAGCTCGTCGGATGCGAACGGCTTCAGGAGGTAGTCGTCGGCGCCGGCATCGAGTCCCGCGACCCGGTCGGCGATGTCGTCGCGGGCGGTGAGCATGAGGATCGGCACGCCCACGCCCTTCGCGCGGACGCGGCGCGCGACCGCCACTCCGTCCAGGCCCGGAAGTCCGACGTCGAGCACGACGACATCGGGCACGTGCCGCTCGAGCGCGACCAGCGCGCCGCCGCCATCGGACGCCGATTCGACGGTGTACCCCTCGGCGCCGAGCACACGCGCGAGCACACGGCGGATCGCGTCGTCGTCGTCGACCACCAGGACGGTGTGACCGGTCACGGGTGCAGCGTAGGCTCCACGAATCGCCGATCTTCAGAGATTCTTCAGACGACGTCGCAATGCTCCCTGCAGAAAGCAAGCTCAAGGAGCCCGAATGTCGTTCGTACGCCGCACATCCACCCGACGCCTGATCGGCGTCGCCGCGCTCGCGCTGGTGCTCGTCACCGGCGGAGTCGCGGTCGCGCAGTCCGCGCTCAGCGGTGGCACACCGCCGCCGGCCCTGCCGCTCGATCAGGCGATCCAGCAGGCCGCGTCCGGGCCTGCGCCCGCAGGCATCACGGCCCGCATCACCTTCACGAACACGCTCATCGCATCTGGCTCGCTCCCGAACGGCGTGTCGTCGACGCCGCTCCTGACCGGAGCCACCGGTCGGCTCTGGGTGCAGGGTGACGGCAAGTTCCGCCTCGAGCTGCAGAGCGACCAGGGCGACACCCAGATCCTCGGCGACGGCCAGAACGTCTCGATCCTCGACGCGGCGTCGAACACGCTCTACAAGCTTCCCGCCTGGGGCTCCAAGGACTCGTCGTCGACGGATACCGGCTCCCACGGGCCGCTGACGCTCGCGACGATCGACGACGCGCTCGCGAAGCTCGGAGCCCACGTCAACATCTCCGCCGCCAACCCGACGACCGTCGGCGGGCAGGGCGCCTACGAGACGACGCTCTCGCCGAAGCACGACGGCGGCCTGCTCGGAGGGCTCGCAATCGCATTCGACGCCGCACGCGGAATCCCGCTCCGGCTCGCGATCACCGCTGCCGGGTCGAGCACCCCTGTGCTCGAGCTCCAGGTCACCGACATCTCGTACGGCCCCGTCGCCGACTCGGACGTGACGATCACGCCGCCCGCGAAGGTGAAGGTCGTCGACGTCGCTCCCGCCGACAACTCGAGCCAGTCCGGCTCGTCGTCCGATCACACGCCGGTCGTCGGGCTCCCCGCGGTGCAGGCAGCCGCCGGCTTCCCCGTCACCGCGCCGGACACGCTGGACTCCCTGACGCAGCAGAGCGTGCGGCTCGTCGACTGGAACGGCACGAAGGTCGCGGTCGCCGTGTACGGCAAGGGTCTCGGCGCGATCGTGGTCGCCGAGATGCCGGCCACCGCCAAGGATCCGCTCGCATCGCTCGACCAGCTGCCCTCGATCTCGGTCAACGGCGACACCGGCCGCGAGCTCGCCACGGCGCTCGGAACGGCGATCACGTTCCAGCACGGCCAGGTGCGCACCCTCGTCGTCGGCTCCGTCCCGACGGTGTCGGCCGAGCAGGCCGCACGCGAGATCGCCGGGTGAGCGCGCCTCCGGTCGAAGCACGCGCACTGGTCAAGCGGTACGGCGAGATCGTCGCGGTCGACCACGTCGACCTGACGGTCGAGCCGGGTGACGTGTACGGATACCTCGGCCCGAACGGGGCCGGGAAGACAACCTCGCTGCGCATGCTCCTCGGTCTGATCCGTCCGACCGAGGGCAGCGCGAGGCTGTTCGGCCGGGATCCGCTGATCGAGGGCGCACGCGCGCTCGAGGGAGTCGCCGGCTTCGTCGAGGCGCCTCGCTTCTACACCTACCTCGGCGGTCGCGCGAACCTCGAGCTGCTCGCCCGCCTAGATGGTGGCGACGCCCGCGAGCGGATCGACGAGGCGCTCGACGTCGTCGACCTGACGAGCCGCGCCGGCGACAAGGTCGGCGGCTACTCGCACGGGATGCGGCAGCGCCTCGGAATCGCGGCGGCGCTGATCCGCAACCCGCGGCTGCTCCTGCTCGACGAGCCCGCGACCGGGCTCGACCCGGCCGGCATGCGCGATATGAGGGCGCTGATCCAGCGGCTCGCCGCGGAGGGCATCACCGTGCTGCTGTCGAGCCACCAGCTGGCCGAGGTCGAGGAGCTGTGCAACCGCGTGGCGATCATCCGCAGCGGCCAGGTCATCTACGAGGGCACGATCGCGTCGCTGAAGGCCTCTGGCGGCGAGCGCCACCGTCTTGTGACCACCGACGACGCGCGCGCCGTCGAGATCGCCCGCGCGCATCCAGGCGTGGTGCGGAGCGAGCGCGGGCCCGAGGCCATCTCTCTCGTGGCGCCGTCGGACGTGGTACCGGAGCTCACGCTGGCCCTCGCGGCCGCGGGAGTCGGCATTCGCGAGCTCGTGCCTGACGCGGCGACGCTCGAGGAGCTGTTCTTCCGGCTGACCGAGGGAGGCGGCGACGAGTCGGCAGCCGAGCCCGCGCCCGTGCTCGAGGGGGCTGCACGATGAACCCCGGAACCCTCACCGTGTACCGCTGCGAGCTGCGCAAGCTCCGCGCGCAGCGGCGAACCTACCTCGGGCTGGCGGCCGCCGCGCTCGCACCCCTGATCTTCGTGGTCGCCCTCGCGCTGCAGTCGGGCTCGCCGAACGACGTGCCGCTGGGGCGGGAGGTCCGCGACTCGGGCCTCGCGATCCCGCTCGTGCTGCTCGTGTTCGGGTCGATCTGGCTGTTTCCGCTGATCACGGCGCTCGTGGCCGGCGACATCGTTGCGGCCGAGGACTCGGGAGGCACGCTCAAGACGATCCTGACGCGATCGGTCGACCGCACCCAGATCTTCGTCGGCAAGCTGCTCGCGGCGCTCAGCTACACGCTGCTCGCGCTCGTCACGATGGGCGTCGTCGGCGTGGTGGCGGGGGTGAGCGAGTCGGGCTGGCATCCGCTGACGTCGCTCTCGGGTACGACGGTCTCGGCGCCGCGCGCGCTGCTGCTGACCGTCGCCAGCCTCGGGATCTACCTCATCCCGCTCGCGGCGATCACGTGCATCGGCGTCCTGCTCTCGACGGTCACGCGCAACAGCGCAGGCGCCGTCGTCGGCACGCTGATGATCGCGCTGCTGTTCCAGCTGGTCCAGATCCTGCCCGGTCTCGGGGGCGTCGTCCCGTATCTCCTGACGACCCAGTTCGACGCCTGGCACGGCTTCCTGCGCACGCCGATCGACTGGGAACCGGTGATTCGCGCATTCTGGGTCTGTGCCCTCTACGGCGTGCCGGCGGCGCTCGTGGCCGGCGTCGTGTTCCTGCGCCGGGACGTCGCCGGCGGATAGCTGCGAGTCAGCCCGGCGCCGCGATCAGCGGCTCGCGCCAGACCCCCGTCGATTCGCCTCCGCGCACCCAGAGCGCGACGCCCGCGACGTGCGCGGCGCGCGCGACCTCGAGCTTCAGCTGCAGCGAGCGATCCGACTCGACCCAGGCGACCTGGCCGTTCTGCACGATCCGGGCGCCGGCAGGCTGCTCGAGCTCGGCCGGGCCGGCAAGCCGGAACAGATCGGCCTGCGTCTCGCGCGTCCTTCCATTCGGTCCCCAGATCGCCCCCCAGGTCGGGAGGGCCACGATCACGCGGGAGCGCGGTGCGTGCGCGAGCGTGTAGCGCACCGCGCGCTTGAACCAGCCCAGCGAGGCGATCGGATGCGGCTCGCTGGCATGTCCGGTCCCGCCCCAGGCTCGCAGGACTAGCGTCGCGGGCCGCGAGAGGTCGCGCAGGTCGTAGCCGGCCGCGGCGCTGCGCGAGGCCGCGTCGCTCACCGGCGGCACGACGATCAGGATGCGCGCTGTCTCGGGCAGTCGCGCGCGCAGCTCCCGGACGAACGCGGGAAGCGCGAGGCGCTGCGACCGGTCGATGCGGCCCAGGTCGAGGACGATGCCCTGCGCGCCGAGCGCGCGGATGATCACAGCGAGGCGCAGCGCGGTTCGCCGGCGCACGGGTGCGTCGGCGAGCACGTGCGACATGCGCCGCTGCGGATCGTTCAGCACCGGAAGGATCGCTGCGCCGCGCGTGGCGAGGCCGCGCGAGAACGTATCCGAGTCGCGGTAGGCGATGGTGCCCTCCGGCCCGAGTGAGAGCCAGGCGGGCGAGATCGCGGCGAGCGACGCGAGGTGGGCCGAGAGCGAGCCGCGTGCGGCCGGTGTCGGGCGGCCGTCCGTGAACGCGATCACCTCGAGGCGGTCGTGGCGGGCGGCGGGGAGCGCGACGGCCCTCCCTGCACCTCCGTGGGATGCGAGCGCCACCGCGGTGCCGCCGCCGATCGCGGCCACGGCCACGGTCAGGAGCACGAGCCTACGCATCGGGCTGCACCGTCCTCGCGGACGCGGCGATCGCCAGCTCGATGCGCTCGAACAGGGCGCGGGGGGTGAGGGTCGGATCGACGCGCAGACGGCTGATCCGGAGCGGGTCGCCCGAGCGGTCGGCCAGCGTGTAGGTGTCCTGACCGTCGTCGTTGAACCCGAGCGCGAACCGCTGACGCGCGAGGCGAAGGTTGATGCCCGCGATCGCGTGGTCGTTCGTGCGGCTGTCGGCGCCGTATGCGCCGAAAGGCCACGAGAACGCGATCACGGGACCTCGCGCGACCTGTTCCGCTGCCTGCCTGGCGGCGACGTAGTCACGGTCGACTCGCGTCGCGAACGCGGGAAGCGGCTCGAGCGAGCCGCCCGTGACGCGCCGCGCGGCCAGGAACGGCAGCTGGTGACCGTGGCCGACGCCGACCGAGCCGTGGCCGGCGATCGCGTGGGCCTCGATCGACCAGCCCTCGCGCTCGAGCGAGCGCAGCTGATCGGGCGAGGCGTAGAACACGGGGGCCTGCCGGTACGCGCCGCCGATCATGAACACCGTCGCGCGCAGTCCGAGGCGGTGGAGGATCGGCGCGGCGTTCAGCACCGTGTCCGTGCGACCGCCGTCGAACGTCAACAGCAGTGCGTTCGGCGGGAGCGATGCGTGGCCGGCGTGCCATGCGGCGACCTGCTCTGGCGTGACCGTGCGATATCCGGCGGCGACGAGCATGCGCATGTCGTCGGCGAAGGCCCTGGTCGAGATCGTCGTCGACTCTGGCGTCGGCCCGTTCGCCAGCGAGTTGTCCATCACGCCCCCGAACGCGAGCGTCAGCAGACCGTCGCGGTAGGTCAGGTGGAGGCGGCGGTAGCGCGCGGCGTCCTGCGACGAGATCGACCCGAGCGTCGGGCCCTTGAACTGGCGCAGGACCTCGAGCGAGAGGATCTTGCCGGTGCCGTCGTAGCGCGCGTACGCGTAGAACGGCAGGATGCTGAGCGGGATCGCGAACAGCCCGAACGCCCACGCGCCGATGCGGCGCATGCTCGAGTGCCGACGCATCAGGCGGCCCTGAGCCCGGAGCCCGCGCGGCCCACGTGCTCGACGTTCTCGCAGATCGGGATGCCCGCTTCCTGGGGACGGCCGATCGTGCCGATGATGCGGAACCCGTGTCCGTCGTCGATGCGGCCGGAGCGGGTCCCCCAGGCGGTCTTGCGCGCCGTCACGACCGCCCAGTACGTCTGCCAGATCAGCACCGTCGCGTACAGGAACACGAACGCGATGCCCGCCCACCAGTACGGCTTCTTGCGCTGCCAGCCGTAGTAGAGCGAGTACATCACCGCCATCGCATACAGGCCGATGACGTACATCCACGGATCGCCGCCCTGCGCGATCGGGCGCCAGATCATCGCGCGGAAGATGATCACCGGCGCGACGAGGGGGAAGATGTTCGAGACGTACGTCGCGAGCGCGGCGATCGGGTTCTTGCGCCAGAAGTACGTGCACGCGATCAGCGACTCGCGGATCCAGCTCTTCTTCCAGCGCGTCTGCTGCACGAGGAAGGCGCGGAACGTATCCGGCACGACCGTCTCGCACACCGCCGTCGACTGGTAGACCACGCGGTGGTGGCGCAGCAGCATGTTCGTCAGGGCGCGGTCGTCGCCGAATGTCGCCTCGCGCCCGAGAAACGTCTGCGTCTCCCAGCGGGGCAGGACCTCGATCAGCCGCTCGCGCCGGTAGGCCGAGAAGCAGCCGGACGCGCAGGTGACGCATCCGAAGATCGACTCCGACGCCTTGAGCACGCGGAAGGCCACGTAGTAGCGCACCTGTTGCAGCAGCGTCAGCAGGTTCTTCGACCGGTTCAGCACGTCCGCGTGGCCGGTCACGGCGGCCACGCGCGGGTCCACGAAGGGACGCACGATCTCGCGCAGCGCGTCGGGCGCGACCGACGAGTCGGAGTCGACGAAGCAGATGATCTCCGCATCCGTCGCGCGGATGCCCGCCGCCATCGCCGCGCGCTTCCCGCGGTTGTGCGAGAACCGGATTGCGTGCAGGTTCGGGAATCGGCGGGCGGCGAACGCCATGCGCTGCCACGTCTCGTCCGTCGAGCCGTCGTCGACCGCGAAGACGGAGATCAGGTCCGCCGGGTAGTCCAGCGCGAAGGCGGCCTCGATCGTGCGCTCGATCGCCGATTGCTCGTTCATCGCGGGAATCACGATGGCCACGCTCGGCAGTGGGATGTCGGCGCGGCACGGCCGGTAGAACACGCTCATCACGAAGCGCGAGAGGAGGTAGATCGTCACGACCATCCCGTACACGCCGAAGATGACGTCGTTGAACAGCGAGGGCAGGAACGCGGTCTTGGCGAGGAACACGAAGCCGACGACCCCGATGAAGTAGACCCCGACCATCGAGCGCCACACGGTGGTTCCGAGGAAGGACGCGACTCGCTGAAGCGCGGGGCGCGACACGCTCTCGATCGGCTCGTGCTCCGGCTCGGCCGGC
This sequence comes from uncultured Actinomycetes bacterium, assembly GCA_963717155.1. Taxonomy (GTDB): domain Bacteria; phylum Actinomycetota; class Thermoleophilia; order Gaiellales; family JALYLC01. The sequence goes on along the minus strand of OY970326.1, from coordinate 1,971,508 downwards.
AGCGCCGGGACGAGCGAGAGCGCACGGGGTTGTCGCGATTCCGCTCGCGGCGTCGGCGCCGGCTCGTCGCGCCGCTTGAGAAACGCGATGCCGAGCATGAGCAGGAGCCAGGAGCCCCCGGCGAGACGCCCTCGCCTGCCTCTCCGGCCGAGCACGCGCGGGGTCGTGCTCATGGCTGCAGGGTGGGGTCGTCCCATACGGTCTGGTCCTCCGATCCGAGGCGCCACATGCCGACGCCGATTCCATGGGCACGCGCGACCGCGAACCGCGCGTCGACGCTCGACGCGTTCGCGAAGTACACGGTGTGCACAGCTCCTGTCCCGTCCGTGTAGGTGAAGTGCGGCTCCTGGGCCACCGAGTCCCAGGTCGGGGTCGCGCCGACCTGGGCGATCAGCGCCTGGAGGCCGTCGAACTCGAGCGGCGTCGCCGCTCCATGGGCCGGCCAGTCGAAGCCGTAGAGCTGGGTCCCGATGATGAACCGGCTGGAGTTCGGAACGGTCGCGATGTAGCCGACGACCTTCGAGACCCAGGTCACGTCCGAGATCGGACCGGCCGGGCTCGTGGCCCAGTGGAGGTCCCATGCCATCACGAAGAGGTGGTCGGCCGCCTGCGCGAGGGCCGGGTAGTCGAAGTAGGCGTTACGACCGGTCACGACGGCCGAGACCTTCGCGCCGATCGACACCGTCAGGGTCTGGCCCTGGCCGTGCAGCAGGCCGGCGAGGGTCTGCACGAAGCTCGTGAGCGCAGGTCGATCCGTCGGGGCCGCGGCCTCGAAATCGACGTTCGCGCCGTCGTAGCCGTCCAGCGCGCAGATCGCGGCGATCCGCGCGGCCAGGGCCGCGCTCGCGACCGGGTCGTTCAGCAGCTGGTGTTGCGTGGTCGCGTCCTCGGTGTGGAAGCGAGGCTCGACGCGGACGCCGTGGAGGCGCGCCCAGTGCGTCACGAGCGGGTCGTCCCGGCCTCCGATCGAGCCGTCGCGCAGCACCTCGTAGTAGGTGGGGGCGATCGTCCCGATCTGCATGTAGTGGCGTTGCAGGTCCTGGAAGCTCGAGTCCACGGTGGCGAGGAGGAACGCGTACACGTCGCCGGTCGACGGGATCGGCGCCAGCGTCGACACGGTGAGCGGCAGCGAGTCTGCGGTCAGGTTCCCCGCGCGATCGCGTGCTCGCACGGTGAAGGTGTACGGCGTCGCGGCGGCGAGGCTGCCTGCGACGAAGCCGGGGGATGTGGGCTTGCCGAGCAGCACGCCGTTGCGGTAGACGGCGAAGCCGACCGCGCCGCCACCCCCCGTCCAGCTCAGGGCGATCGTGCGATCCGACACGCCGGTCGCGGTGAGCCCGACGGGCACGCTGAGCGGCAGCGCGGCCTGCGGGGCCGTGCAGGCATGCGTTCGCGCATGCGCGGGCGGGGATTGCCGCGAGACGTTCCCCGCCGCGTCGAGCGCGACGACGGTGAAGGTGAAGACCGTGGCGCACGCGAGTCCCGTGACCGCCGGCGACGCGCTCCTCGTCGTCGCCACGGTCGCGCCGTTCGCGAGCACGCGATACGCGACGACGCGGACGTTGTCGGTCGCTGCCACGAAGCTCAGCTGCGCCGTCGTCGAGGACACGTTCATGACCCGCAGCGCGCCGGGGCGGGATGGCGGGAACAGGTCCTTCGCCGGGTGGAGGCGCAGCATCCGGGTGTTCGACCAGCGCGACGCGATCCCGACGCGACTGCGCACCTTCCAGTACCAGGCGCCGCGTGCCAGGGTTGCGGCGCCGCTCGCGCGGTGCACGTGAATGGTCTGGACGTCGACCGTGAAGCCCCGGTTGCGCGCGACCCGCAGGTCGTACGAGACGGCGCGACTCACCGGGTGCCAGTGGAACGTGACGACGCTCGACCTGAGCAGCGCGGCAGGCCTCGGCGTGGCGAGCAGCGGCCCGGTCGGACGCCGCCCTGCGAGGGACGCGTCCGGGGCCAGTGCCGATACGGCGAGCGCTGCCACGAGGAAGGCAGGCGTGCGGAGGCGGAGCCGCCGCACCACAAGGGGTCGTTGTGGCACCTCCCAGGGGTCGGGTGGAATCCCGCTGGCGCGTATCACCCTAAGGACTGAAAAGTGGCCGTTCTGGCGAACTTCCCTGCCTCGCAGGTGCCACCCGACCCCCCGGTTTAGGGAGATTTCGGGCGATTCACGATCTTCGCGGCGCGAAGGCGGCGTACGGGCGCGAGATGGTCAGCCGGTCATGGCTGAAGCGGTGGAGCTCGGGCGGGCGACCTCCCCGGCGGCCGGCGGCGCGTCGCTCACCGGTGGGCTCGATCAGGCCGTCACGCTCGAGGACGCGCTGGAGGTTGGTCGCCGAGACCTCGTAGCCGAGCACCGCCTGGTATACGTCGCGGAGTTCGCTGATCGCGAAGGACGGGCGCACCAGCGCGAACGCGATGTTCGAGTACGAGAGCTTGCCGCGCAGGCGCTCGACCGCGATCTGCAGGAGCTCCTTGTGATCGAACGCGAGCGTCGGCGGATCGAGCGCCGGGTACCACGCCGTGTCAGCCCGTTCGGCGACCTGGATGTCGGGTCGCGCGAGCGCGAGGAAGGCGGTCGTGATCAGCCAGCCGCGTGGATCTCGCTCGGGCTCCGAGCGCGTCTCGAGCTGCTCGAGGTGGGCGACCGGCCCGGCGCCGACCTTCGCCGTGAGGTGCCGGAGCGCCGCCTCCTCGAGCGACTCTCCGCGTTCGAGCAGGCCTCCGGGTAGCGCGAAGCGCAGCGCATGGGGCTCGTCGCGTCGCTGCCAGAGCAGGGTCTCGAGCGTGTTCGACGCGACGCGCAGGAGCACCGTGTCGGCACTGTGCGTCGGGGGCGTGATGGATTTACTCATTGAGGCGCAAACATGCTAGCGTCCGCGCGGATGCCGGACTGGAGCACGCTGCTGGTGTTCGGGCTCGCCTCGCTCGCGCTGGTTGCGATCCCCGGGCCGAACGTGATCTACATCGCGACGCGCAGTCTCGGTCAGGGCCGTCGTGTCGGCGTCGCGTCCGCACTCGGCGTGGAGACCGGGGCGCTCGTGCACATCGCCGCCGCCACCGCGGGGCTGTCCGCGCTGATCCGCTCGTCGCCGCTCGCGTTCGACGTCGTGAAGTACCTCGGCGCGGCCTACCTGATCGGGCTCGGCATCCGTGCTCTCGTTCGTGGGCAGGCGCTCGATCTGGACGCCCGAACGACCGCAGAGCCGCTCCGACGCGCGTACTCGGAAGGCATCCTCGTCAACGTCCTGAACCCCAAGGTCGCGCTGTTCTTCGTCGCCTTCCTGCCGCAGTTCGTCGACCCGGCACGCGGTGCTCCCGCCGTGCAGATCCTCGTTCTCGGCCTCGTGTTCCTGTCCATCGCGGTCGTGCTCGACCTCGGCTGGGCGCTCGCGGCCGGGACGCTCGGCGGCTGGCTGCGTTCGCGACCCCGGTTCGCGTACCGGCAGCGCTTCGTCACGGGAGGCGTCTACCTGGCGCTCGGAGCTGCGGCGGCGCTGACCGGATCCGGCCATCGACGCACCTGATCTCCGAAGAAGGTATCCATGCGCGCGATCATCATCAACGAGCTGAACGCCGAGCCCGTGCTCGGCGAGCATCCCGAACCGAGCCCGGCTGACGGCGAAGCGCTCGTCGAGCTTCGCGCGGCCGGGCTCAACCCCGTCGACGTGAACATCGCCGCCGGCAGGTTCCCCGGCGGCAGCCCGCCCACGCCGTACGTGGCCGGCGTCGAGGCAGTGGGCACCGTGCTGCGGTCGGCACGCTTCCCCCTGGCACGAGGGTCTACTCGTCGGGCCGCGGCCGCGCCGGGTCGCGCGACGGGACGTTCTCCGAGCGCTTCGCAGTGCCCGATGCGGTCCTGGTCGAGGTGCCGGACGGAGTCGACGACGTCGTCGCCGCCGCGTTCGGCGTGGTGGGGCTCGCGGGGTGGCTCCCGGCTGCCTGGCGGGCTCCGGTGCGTGCCGGAGAGAGCGTCCTCATCCTCGGTGCGACGGGCGCGGTCGGTGCCGTCTCGATCCAGGCCGTGAGGGTGCTCGGCGCAGGCCGCGTCGTCGGCGTCGGGCGCAACGAGGCCCGCCTCGAGCGGGCGCGCGCGCTCGGCGCGGACGAGACGGTGACGCTCGAAGGCGAGGGGTTCGCCGAGCGGCTCGCAGCTGCGGTCGCGAAGGCACCACCGACGCTGATCCTCGACGGGCTGTGGGGCGTCGGTATCGAGGCCGCCCTCGCGATCGCGCCTGTCGGGGCCCGCATCGTCCATCTCGGTCAATCGGCCGGCCCGCTCGCGACCCTGGTCTCGGGGCACGTGCGGGGGAAGCAGCTCGACATCCTCGGATACCAGAACTTCCATGTTCCCGCCGACGCGTTCGCCGACGGGTATCGGACGCTGCTCGGCCACGTGGCGGCCGGCCGCATCAGCCTCCCGATCGAGGCGGTTCCGTTCGATCACGTGGCGGACGCATGGGCGCGCGTCGCCGCCGGGTCGGACACGAAGATCGTGCTCGTGCCGTAGCCGCGGTCCGTGCGCTCGCCCGACTCGCTCCGCGTTGCTCGGCGGCTGCCGCCGGGCTCGGCCTACCTCCGCCGGATCGTCGAGAACCTGAGCTCGATCGGGTCGAGCCCGCTCGGGTTCCGCGCGACCGGGACGCCCGAGGATCGGGCGGTCGCCGAGCTCGTGGCCGCCGAGATGCGCGAGATCGGGCTCGCGGACGTCGCGATCGAGCGCGTTCCGGTCGACGGCTGGCGGTTCCTGCACGCCGCGCTCGAGCTCGACGGCGGCACGGCCTACGAGGCGGCCTCGATGGGCGGCGTGCCGCCGACGCCGGCCGGGGGGATCGTCGCCCGCCTGCTCGACGTCGGCACGGGCGAGCGGCGACGCCTGGACCGGCTCGACGTCGACGGCTGCATCGCGCTCGTCGACTGGGCGACCGCCAGCGTCAGCCCGAGCGAGGTCGCGCTCGAGCTGGGGCTGCGCGGGGCAGTCGGCGTGGTGCTGAGCTGCCCGACCGGCGGCCCGTACTACCAGGGCGAGCGCGCGCTGGGATCGTTCGACTCCCACTGGCATGCGCAGGCGCCTCCGATGATCACGCTGCGCCGGGAAGACGTCGCCGACCTCCGCGGCCGCATGCGCGACCGCTCGCTTGCCGCGGTGCGCGTCGTGCTCGACGTCGAGCTGGCCCCTGACACCTCGGGCCACAACGTCGTCGGTTACCTCCCCGGCGAGCGCTCGTCGTCGCCGCTCGTCGTCGGTGCGCACCACGACGGGTGGTTCCGTGCGGCCTTCGACAACGCGTCGGGTGTCGCCGCAATGCTGGCGATCGCGCGCGGGCTCGCGCAGACCGGGCATCGGCCCGCACACAGCATCTGCTTCACGTCGCGCACCGCCGAGGAGTACGGCCTCCTGGACAGCGCGTTCGACTGGTGCACCGGCGCGTGGCAGCAGGTCAGCCTCACGCACCCGGAGTGGGGGGAATCGGTGCCGTTCCACCTGTGCGTCGAGGCGAGCGGCCATCCCGATCTTCGCCTGAACCTCCAGGCGCCGCCCGAGCTCGTCCGCTTCGCGCGTGCCACCGCTCGGGTCGCCAACGCCGAGGGCTGGCTCTCGAGCGGATGGCGGCTCGCCGGACCCGTCACCGGCACCGAGCAGTGGCCGCTACTCGTCTCCGGCATTCCGGGAATCGCCGCGTACACCTGGGAACAGTCGTTCGCCCGAACCGACTACCACTCGCCGCGCGACACGATCGACCTGCTCGACTTCGATCACCTCGACCGGCTGACGAGGATGTACGCGCTGCTGCTGCTCGAGGCGGACCGCGATTCCGACGGCATCCTCGACCACGCGGCGCGCGGCAGCGAGGTCGCGAGACTCGCGGAGGCACTCGGAGCGCGGGGCGACGCACTCGCCGCGATGGCGAGGCGCCACGGGTCGGCGCGGGGCCGCGAGGCGTTCACGCCGGTCGGGCGCGGGCTGTTCGCGCTCGACGCGAGCGGCTCGCCGGCGTATCCGCACGAGCAGGCGCTGCGCGATCTCACGGCGCTGGAGCTCGCGCTGACATCGCTCGCCGAAGGCCGGCGAGCGGCGGCGGCGCGCCAGCTGGGACGGGTCGGTGACAACGTCCTGGCCCGCAGGCTGTCTCGGGAGGCGTTCGCCATCCAGCGGGCTCGGCGGCAGCCCGAGCATCCCCGGCTCTCCTGGGCCGCGCGCAACCACCTGACCGAAAGCCCGAACCTGTGGGACGAGCTCGCGTCGCTGCGCGGCGAGGCCGGGGCCCGGCCACCGGGTGCCTGGATCGATCGTTCGCTGGAGGGGCACATCGAGCGCACCAGCGCCGACCTCGAGCGGCGTCTCGCGGCGATGGGACGGGCGCTGGCGACGTCGTCCGCCGCCGGCTAGTGCTGGTCGGAAAGCACCTCGGCGATCGTGCGACGGGCGTAGCTCGCGAAGGGCGGGTTCGTGTCCCAGTAGTACGGAAGCGCGATCAGCGCGCATGAGAGTGCCCATCCGCGGCCTCGCGTCCAGCTTGCCTCGTCGACCGCGAGTGCAGCCCGGAACTGCGGTCGCGTCTCGGCGGTGAGGAGCCACCACGCGACCATCAGGTCGGCAGCCGGGTCCCCGACGCCGAGCACCGAGAAGTCGATGACCGCGCTGAGTCGTCGCTCGACGAACAGCAGGTTGCCCGGCATCAGATCGCCGTGGAGCCAGGTAGGCGACCCGTTCCACGACGGCGCCCGAAGCGCGGCCTCCCAACTGCGGATTGCACCGCGCCTGTCGACGCGGCCTGCGAGCGCGACGATCGCACGGCGCACCGCGTCATCTCTCGGGGCGAGCGGCCCACCACGACTGGAGGCCGGCGCGCCGCGCGTGTCGATCCGTCTCAGGGCCTGCAGAAACCGCGCAACGTCAGTCGCGACGTCGAGCGCCTCGCCGACACGGTCGGCCGCGAACGGCTCGCCCTCCAGCCACCGATACACCCCGAATGCCCATGGGTAGCCGTCGGAAGGGACGCCCGTAGCGAGCAGTTCGGGGACATCGAATGGAAGCTGCGGCGCGAGAGCCGGCAACCACAGCCGATCCTTCTCCACCTGACCGACTGCCCCAGCGATCCGCGGCAGGCGCACCGTCTTGTCGTCGCCCAGCCTGAAGATCGCGTTGTCGGTGCCCGAGGGGTACAGCGGTTCGAGAGCCTGCGACGCCCACTCGGGGAACTGGGCGGCGATCAGTCGAGCGACGAGCTCGGTGTCGATGGCAAGCTCGCCGTCGTGCATCCTCGGCGTGTTCACCACGGGATGATGCTAGAGCCGGCGGCGCACGAGACCCGTTCGGCGACGTACGCGAGGCGCGAGAGCCTGCGCTCGCGCGCGAGCCTCGCCGCGACCTCGAAGAAGTGTTGGCGCCCGTCGAATGCCTCGTCTCCGTCGATCTCGCGGAGGGCCTGCTCGTGGTGGGCGCGGGCGCTCGCCCCCCGCCGGGCAACCTCTGCCTGGCCCGAGGTCGTGTCCTCGACGAGCACCACAGGTAGATCAGCCTCGCGAAGGAGCCGCTCGTCCTCGCCGGACGGCACGATGAGGTAGTACCCGACCGATGCCCTGACCGCGATCTCGTCGCTTCCGAGGGCGCCGTAGTGATCGACAACCCGTGGGTTCTCGGGCACCCGACGAGTCTACGACTCCAGCTCGGCCGTCCGCCGATCGATGTACTCGCGAAGCGCCGCGTCCGTGCTCTCGTCGAGACCGGGATCCTCGTAGCTTTCGAGGAGTGCCTTCCACACGGCCACGGCCGCCTCGTCCGAGCGCTGCGCGCCGAGCTTCTGCCACGTCGGATAGGCCTGCGAGCGGAAGAGCGGGCTCAGGAACGACCACTCGCGGAAGTGCTCGAGCGTGTGCGTCGAGGCCAGGAACATCCCGCCCGGGCCCGTCTCGTGGATCGCCTCGAGCGCCAGGTGCTCATCGTCGACCTCCAGCCCCTCGCCGATCCAGCGGAACATGCGCAGCAGCTCGAGGTCGAGGACCAGCTTCTCGTGCGACGAGACGAGACCGCCCTCGAGCCAGCCTGCTGCGTGCATGACGATGTCGCTGCCTGCCATGAACGTCGCCCACAGCGACATCGCGGTCTCGTAGGCGGCCTGGGCGTCTACCGCGTTCGACGAGCAGAGGCCGCCTCCGCCGCGGAACGGCAGCTTGTAGCGTCGGGCGAGCTGGCCTCCGGCAAGCGTCGCGAGTACGAACTCCGGGGTGCCGAACGCCGGGCCGCCGCTCCGCATGTCGATCGCCGAGAAGAACGAGCCGAAGACGACCGGCGCTCCCGGGCTCGTCAGCTGGACGAGCGCCACGCCAGACAGGGCTTCCGCGATCTGGAGCGCCAGGCCGCCCGCGACCGAGACGGGCGCGGTCGCACCTGCGAGCAGGAACGGCGTCACGAGTACGGGTTGCCTGGCGGACGCCCACGCCGTCAGGGCGTCGACCATGAGCTCGTCCCAGACGAGGGGGCTGTTCGGGTTGACGATCCCGAGGATCGCGGGCTCGGCGGCGATCGCATCGTGGCCGCCGTACGCGATCGCGGCGAGCTCGATCGCGTCCTGTGCCTTCGGACCCGATGTCCCGTAGCAGACGAACGGCTTGTCCGACCAGCGCATGCAGGAGTAGTCGTGCTCGAGGTGCCGGCTCAGCTCCGACAGCTCCGAGGCCTCGGTGCCGCCGCTCTGCACGAGCGCCAGATCGGCCGACGCATGCGTGAGGCGCACGATCTCGTCGTGATCGGCGAGCGATCCCTCGCGCCGGCCCCGCTCGAGATCCGAGACGAAGGGCGCCCCTCCGGAGTTCGTGCAGACCAGGCTGCCTCCGCCGACCTCGATCGTCCGTGCTGGGTTGCGCGAGCGCACGGCGAAGCGCTCCGGCGCGGCGGCGGCGAGCTCGCGGATCAGATCCGGATCCCAGCGCACCCGCGTGCCCTCGACGGCCTGTCCGTGGGCTCGAAGAAGATCGAGCGCTCCCGCGTGGTGCACCTCGGTCCCGATCTCGCTGAGGATCGTCATCGCCTGCGCCTCGATGCGATCGAGCGCCGACTCCGCGAGCACGTCGCGCGAGAGGAACATCTCAGACCATCCAGCTGCGCGGAGCGTCGGGCTCGGTGAGGATCGCGCGGTCTGCGCGGAACAGCGAGAGGTCGTGCCGGGTCGTGCCGTCGAGCGCGAGATCGGAGAGCACGCGTCCGAGCTGTGTCGAGAACTTGAACGCGTGCCCGGCCCCGACGCACAGGAGGACCCGATCCTGTCCGGGGACGCGGTCGACGATGAAATCGCGATCGGGAGGCATCGTGTAGAGGCAGGTCTTGACGCGGCGCTCGCGCCCGAGCGCGCGAGGGAAGGTCCGTCGCACGAACTCGAGGACACGCTCGCGATTGTCCTCGTCCGTCTCGAACGAGCGGCCGTCGGCGGTGGTCACCTGGCCACCGGCGTCCTGTGCGACCTTCACGGCCGGCTCGCCGAACACCGGGAATCCGTAGAACGACGGCTCGTTCATCCAGATCCAGATCGGGAAGCGCTCCGGGGCGAATGCGGCCAGATCCCGAGGTTCCAGGTAGATCACCTGCTCGCGCGTGACGTCGAGGTTCAGCCGCTGATCGAAGTGGGCGAGCGCGTCGTTCGACCAGGGACCCGCGCAGACGATCAGCTGCCCTGCCCGGATGGTCTGCTCGCCGACGCGCACGGCGACCTCGTCACCGGCGGTGTCGATCGCCTCGACCCGCGCGTGCTCGCGCAGGTCGGCACCGTGAGCGCGCGCGAGGCGCTGGTGCGCGGCATTCGCGCGCGCAGCCGCGGCGATGCCGCTCCGCTCCTGGAACACGACCTCGACGTCGTCGTCGATCCGCAGCTCCGGCCAGCGTCGCATCGCCTCGGCGGCGTCGAGTCGCTCGTACGGCACGTCGCACGCATCCATCGCCGAGCAGTAGTCCTCGCGGTCGATGATCGCGTCGGACGGGTACAGGTCGAGCCCGCCGGTCTCGAGCACCAGCCGGGTGCCCGCCTCCTCCGCGACCTCGGCCCAGGAGGCGTAGGCCGCCTGGGCGAGCCGGACGTAGGCCGCATCGTGGTAGGAGAGGCGGATGATGCGGGAGTGATCCTGCGACTCACCGCGGTCGTGTCCCAGCTCGAACTGCTCGAGGCCGATCACCCGGGCGCCGCGACGAGCGAGCCAGTAGGCCGCGGCGCTGCCGATGCCACCGAGCCCGAGCACGATGACGTCCGCCTCGTTCACGCCCACGTCGCGCACGATATCGGCCGGGCGTGCACGCACACTACGGTCGATGAGCACGTTAAAGCTCGGCGTCCTCGACCAGTCCCCGATCGCAGAGGGCTCGACCGGGGCGCAGGCGCTCCGCAACACGATCGACCTCGCGCGGCTCACCGAGTCGCTCGGCTACCACCGCTACTGGGTCGCCGAGCACCACGCGACGGGAATGCTCGCAGGATCGAGCCCGGAGGTGCTGCTCGCGGCGATCGGCGCGGCGACGTCGCACATGCGCATCGGCAGCGGCGGAGTGATGCTGCCCCACTACAGCCCGCTCAAGGTGGCAGAGACCTTCAGCGTCCTGAGCGGCCTGTATGGCGACCGGATCGATCTCGGCGTCGGTAGGGCACCTGGCTCCGATCCGGGAACGGCGTTCGCGCTGCAGCGAGATCGTCGCTATACGGCCACCGACGACTTCCCGGAGCAGCTCACCGAGCTGATGGCGTACCTGCACGCGAGCTTCCCGGCCGGGCATCCGCTCGCACGCCTGGCGGCGCTTCCGGGCAGGCCCGAGTCGCCAACGCTGTGGCTGCTCGGATCCTCGCCCCAGAGCGCGATCTGGGCAGCCGAGCTCGGCCTGCCGTACTCGTTCGCCGACTTCATCAACCCGGCGGGCGCGGAGATCGCACGGCTCTACCGCGACCGCTACGTACCGTCGGCCGAGCATCCGGACGCCGAGCTCGCGATCGCGGTCTCGACGATCTGCGCCGACACCGACGAGGAGGCCGAACGCCTCGCGTCGAGCTCGCGCATGGCGATCACCCAGCTGCGCCGGGGCCGGCCAGGCCCTGTCCCGCCGGTCGACAAGGCGCTCGAGTTCCTCTCGCACCTGGTCCCCTCCGAGCTCTCGCTGAACGGCCGTCGGCTCGTCGTGGGGTCGCCGGAGCGCGTCCGGGTCGGGCTCGAGGAGGTCGCCGCCGAGTATGGCGCCGGCGAGGTCGCGGTCGTGACGATCACCTATGACCATGCGGCGCGCCGGCGCTCCTACGAGCTGATCGCCTCGGCGTTCGGTCTCTGATCAGGTCGAGTGTCGAAGCGCCTGCGCCTGCAGCTCGCGGCCGGTGCTCTCGCGATCCTCGCGGTCGTGGCCGTCGTGAGCTGGCAACGAGGGAGCGGGGGTAGCGCGGCGACGGGCAACGGGCGTTTCTCGCTCACGGTGCCCCCGGACGAGCGCGCGGCCGTGCGTGTCCTCACCACCGAGGCGATCGCCCGGACGCCGTCGCTCGCGAGGCTGCTGCTCGTCTTCTCGCTGCCGGTCAAGCCCCGCATCCGCAGGCTCGAGGTGCCCGCGCCCCCGCCGCGCGTGCATCGGCTGCACGTCGCGCCGACAAGGCTGGCGTTGACGAGCCGCGCATCTCCGGTCGTCCCGAGCGACCGTCCGGCGGCGGGATCGCCGAAACCGGTCGTGCCGGGCGCGCTTCCCGAGCACTTCGTGTTCAGCTACGCGGACAGCTACCACGGGTGGCCGGTCGAGCCGCTGCACGGCCCGCACGTGCTGCACGGAGGGTTCAACGACCCGCGCCTCGGCGGCTACCACTTCGGCATCGACATCGCGGTCGACGACTCGCATCCGGCACTCGCCGCGCCGAAGGGCGACTCGCACCGCGTCTACGCGGTCGAGGGCGGCGTCATGCACTGGGCGCGGAAGAACCTGACGAAGCGATGCAACGCGCGTCGCTTCGATGTGGGGCACTTCGCCTACTGGCATGTCGACCCGGCGGTCCCGTTCGGGTCGCGGGTCCGTGCGGGGCAGATGATCGGGTGGACGTGCCTCAACGAGTGGCACGTGCACCTGTCCGAGTGGGCACGCGTGGACGGGCGGCGGCGCTGGGTCAACCCGCTGCACGCGGGCGGCAAGCTCGCCCCCATCGTCGACAGGGCGCCGCCGCAGATCCGAGCCGTGTACGCCTACGGACCGCCGACGCCCTCCTGGCGCCCGAACGACGCGGTCGACCTGCCCAACCCCGACGGGGCGACCCAGCTGGCGCTCGGCGACCTCCACGGCGCCGTCGACCTCCGTGCGTGGATCGACGACGGCCAGGGGTTCCTCGGCGTCTTCAAGCAGCAGCCCGACCTGGCCTCGACGACTGCGCCGTACAAGGTGTGGGTTCAGATCAGGCAGGTTGCGACGCACGCGATCGTCTGGCAGCGGACGGTGTTCCAGAGCGACCTGTTCCTGAGCGGCGTCATCCCGTTCTTCGCGCTGTATGCGTCGGGAGCGCGCCCCTCGCTCTCGGACTACCAGTGCCTGCACAGCCGGATTCCCTGCGATGGCCGGCTCTTCTACCACCTCATCGTCGTCGGTGACCGCTATCTCTGGGACACGCGGAGCGTCTCCGACGGCGCCTACACGCTCACGATTCGCGCGTATGACATCGCGGGCAACGTGGCAACGCGTGTCGCCGCCATGCGGGTACGGAACTGACCGTCGGCTACCAGCCGGCCGAGCCGAAGTCCGGACCCGGCACGGCGAGTGGGATCGTCTCGTGCAACCCGGTGCCGGTCGCGAGGAGCTCGAAGCAGCCCGTGCGCCCGATACGGAGCTCGGTCGGAACGATGCGCCAGCCTCGGAGAGCTGCGATCCGGAGGGTCGTGGCGAACGTGAGCGGGCGGGTGCCACAGGTCACGTCTGCCTTGCGGACGCTGCAGCGGGTGGCGCCGTCCTGTGAGAACCCGAGTGTGGCCCGGGCGACGGCGCGCCCGAGCCGGCGGCCGGAGACCGTCGCGCTGCCGGCGTACGACGGTGCCACCGCGATCAGGGCACGGTGGAGGTAGTAGCGCGCGCTGTCGGTGGCGTCACCGTCCCGCGATATCGCGGTGTTGCTCGAGAGCGCGACCAGGTAGATGGGTCCGACCTCGAGGCTCCTCGCCGCGGGCCGTACCCACGGATAGAACCTGAGGGCTGCGGGACGCAGCGCGGTGGGGGACGGCTGCTCCTTCGGCATGGACGGACACCGGAGCTGCCACGGATCGGCGGCTGTTGCCTCGTGTGCGGCGCCCACGAGCAGCGCGACCGTCAGGAGCGCAACGCGCGTCGTCATCGGAGCCGGACGGTTCGAAGCTCCGCGTTCGCCGCCGCGAGCTGTGCGCGTGTCGGGCGCGACCGGCCGAAGAACGCCCAGACGTAGCCCTCGGTCTCGCCGAAGCGAGCCAGGCGCTGGTAGACGCCGTAGCGCGATGGGATCCCCTCGAGGCCGGCGGTCACGTCACCGGCGCGGATCGTCGGCGGCCAGGAAGGCGCGTGCGGGGCGACGGGCGGATGCTCGATCGCGGCGGTCACCTGCAGCGCGACTCCATCGGGCGGCAGGGACTCGATCGTCTGGTGGGGCAGGCACTCGCCACAGCCGCGCCAGGGCACGGTTGCCGTCCAGGTACTGACCTGCACGCAGCGCGAGGCGCTCACTCCCACACAGGCGTGCTCGCGGCCGTGTCCCGGGTGCCAGCCGGCGTTCGGGGCGAAGGTGACGGGGAGCAGCGCGAGCGCGGCGACGAGTGGCTTCATCGCTCCATCTACGCGCGACCGGGATGCGCGGGTCCCCGCAGCGATGCTTGTTCCGGCGTCGCGGTTCTGATGCAATCGTCGCGAAGAGCAGTCAGCGAGGTTCGGGCCGGTCAGGAGCCGGGGGAAGGAGGGTCGCGTGAACATCGACGATGGCCACTTCTTCCGGGTCGCCGCGGCGCTGGCCGACGGCGACGTCGTCCTGTTCCTCGGCGCCGGCGCGAACCTCTGCGATCGGCCACAGGAGACTCCGTGGGCTGCGGGCAGCTTCGCCCCGAGCGGACGCGAGCTGTCGCGAGAGCTCGCCGAGAAGAGCCGCTATCCGAACCCGGACGATCCCGATCTGCTGTGGGTCTCGCAGTACTTCGACGCGGTCCTCGGCGAGGGGCCGCTGTACGAGAAGCTCCACGCGGTCTTCGACGCCGACTATCCGCCGACGTCGCTCCACCACCTGCTCGCGCGCCTGCCGGCGATCCTGCGTGCGCGGGGCCAGGAACAGCTTCTCGTCCTGACGACGAACTACGACGACCTGATCGAGCGAGCGCTCGAGCAGGCGGGCGAGGCGTTCGACGTCGTCTGGTACGAAGCGAAGGCCGGTCCGCACCAGGGTCGCTTCATGCATCGCCCGCCGCAGGGCGAGGTCGTGCCGATCGAGATCGCGAACAAGTACACCGGGCTCGCCCTCGCGGAGCGGCCGGTGGTCCTCAAGCTGCACGGGGCGATCGACCGGAAGGACGACACGCGCGACAGCTACGTGCTGACCGAGGACAGCTACATCGACTACCTGGCGGGTCCGTACGTCGGCGACCAGATCCCGTTCTCGGTGATGGCGAAGATGAAGACGAGCCACTTCCTGTTCCTCGGGTACTCGATGCGCGACTGGAACATGCGCGTGATCCTGAAGCGCCTGTGGGGCGGCGAGGCCCTTGGCCGCACGTCGTGGGCGGTGCAGCTCGAGCCGTCCGGCGACGGCGCGCGCGAGGTCGAGAAGAAGCTCTGGACCCGCCGGGGGGACGTCGAGCTCATGTACGCGCCGCTCAAGGAGTACGTCGATCGGCTCGACGCCGAGCTGAACGCGACAGCAACCCAGTGATCGACACGTTCGCACCGCAGGAGGCTGCGGAGCGGCGCCTCCCCGACACTCCGTTCGTCGGCCTGGTGCCCTACGGCGAGGGAGACGCCGCGTTCTTCTTCGGGCGGGACCAGGAGAAGGAGATCGTCACCGGGAACCTGCGTGCTGCTCGCCTGACGATCCTGTACGGGTCGAGCGGGGTGGGCAAGACGTCGCTGCTGCACGCCGGGGTCGTGCACGACCTACACGAGCAGGTTCGCGCGAATCTCGCCGGACGGCCGGTGCGGACGCCGTTTGCGATCTGCGCCTTCAGCGCGTGGCGCAGCGACCCGCTGCCGACACTCGTCGAGGCGATGAGAGGGGCGGCGAGCGAGGCCCTCGGCGGCGCGGAGCTTCCGCCCTGGCGCCCCGGCGAGCCGCTGATCGAGACCGTGCGCGCCTGGACGGACCGGGTCCGTCCGCTTCTCGTCGTGCTCGACCAGTTCGAGGACTACTTCCTGTACCACCCGGGCGAGGACGGCGAGGGCAGCTTTGCCGTCGAGTTCCCGCGGCTCGTCAACGAGCCCAATCTGCACGTGAACTTCATGCTCTCGATCCGCGAGGACGCGTGGGCGAAGCTCGACCGCTTCGAGGGTCGCATTCCTGCGTTGTTCGGGAACTACGTGCGCGTCGAGCACCTCGATCGCGAGGCGGCGCGCGACGCGATCGAAGGGCCCGTGAAGGAGTGGAACCGCCGGCTGGCGCCCGGCGAGGCGAGCTACGACCTCGAGCCGGCGCTCGTCGACGCGGTGATCGACGCGGCCGCAGACGGCGGGCTCGCGCACAACGAAGGCGCCGACGGCGGCGCGCCGGGCGGGACGGACGTCGATGCCATCGAGGCTCCGTTCCTCCAGCTCGTGATGGACCGGCTCTGGCGGGCGACGGGGGAGGCCGGGACGCACCGGCTCGACGTGGCCCGCCTGGAGGCTCTCGGAGGCGCACAGCAGATCGTCGAGAACCACCTGCTCGAGGCGCTCGGGAAGCTCACGCCCGCCGACCAGGCAGTCGCGGCCGACCTGTTTCGCTTCCTCGTCACGCGCTCGAAGACCAAGATCGCCCATTCGGCATCCGACCTCGCCGAGTGGACGGGGCGACCCGAGCCCGAGGTCGTGGGCGTGCTCGACACGCTGTGCCGTGGCGAGAGCGGCCGCATCCTGCGTCGCGTACAGACCCAGGATGCCGGCGAGGACGGGTTCGAGCTGTTCCACGACGTCCTCGGCGAGCCGATCGTGGAGTGGCGGAAGCAGTACGAGCAGCGACGCGAGGTCGAGGCAGAGGCGGCGCGCCAGCGGGTCGTGCGGCGGCGGCTCGTCAGCATCGGTGCCGTACTGATCGCGCTCGTCGCCGTGTTTGCCGGGCTCACGATCTGGGCGCTCAGGAAGAGCAGCGACGCGAGGCGCGCGTCCGCGTCGGCGACCTCGCTCGCCCTCGCCACCGCCGCGGACAACCAGCTGGCGAGTCACTTCGACGTCTCGCTGCTCCTGGGTCTCGAGGCGTACCAGGCGCGCTCGACCGCGCAGGCGGCGAGCAGCATGATCTCCGCGCTCGAAGCCGCTCGGCGCTCCGGAGCGGAGGCGATCCTTCGCACCCGTCAGGGCGCCGTCACCGGCGTCGCCTTCAGCCCGGATGGGCGCACGCTGGCCTCGGTCGGCGCCGACGGGGCGGTAGTGCTCTGGGATGCGCGCACGCGGACCCGGATCGGTCAGCCGCTGAACGCTCATCAGGGAGTCATCTCCGGTATCGCCTTCAGTCCGGATGGGCGAACGCTTGCCACGGCCGGCTCGCGCGAGGGCAATGACCGCTCGACAGTGCTGCTCTGGGATGTGCGCACCCAGACCCGGCGCGGTCGTCCTCTGACCGGCTCTCAGATCTTCCCTGCCCGCATCGCGTTCAGCCCGGACGGGAGGCTGCTCGCCGTCGCGGGCTCGACGAACGACGGCATCCTGGGACAGGCGGTGCTCTGGAACGTGCGCACCCACGCCCGAGTCGGTCGGCTCCAGAGCGCTCATCAGGGCAGCCTCACCAGCGTCGCCTTCAGCCCGAATGGGCGCACGCTCGCCACGGCCAGCTACGCCGACAACGACGACACCAACGGATCGCTCCTCCTCTGGGACGTGCGTACGCGCAGCCCACGGCGTGCGCCCTTCGGCGGCCGCCACGGGATCGTGACCGACGTCGCCTTCAGCCCGGACGGCCGCATGGTCGCCTCGGCGACCTCCGACGGGGCGGCGCGCCTATGGGACTCGCGCACCCACGCCGAGCTCGGACGACCCCTGCGAGGGGCCCGGGGCGCCATCAACGGCATCGTGTTCAGCCGGGATGGACGTACGCTCGCCGCTGCCGAGAATCGCGGAATGGTGTCCCTCTGGGACGTGCGCACGCGCAAGCGTCTGGGACAGCCGCTGGATGGCCAGCAAGGGAGCGTGTCCAGCGTCACCTTCAGCGGCGATGGACGCGAGCTCGCGTCGGCAGGCCGCGACGCGACCGTGCGGCTCTGGCGGCTCAACGTGCGCGGCGGGTTCGGCCGGCCGCTGCCCGGCCACGTGGGTAGCCGCCGCCTCCAGTTCGACAACGTGATCGCGTTCACCCCGGACGGTCGTACGCTGGCCGCCGCCAGCTCCGATGGCTCCGTGCGGACGTGGCACGTGCAGCGCGCGTACGCCCAGGCGGGCCGACCGCTCTTCCTCGCCCCGCGACCCGCCGACTCGTGCACCGTCACCAAGGTGAACGGCAAGGTGGTGAAGGCCTGCACGAGCCCGAGCCTCTCGTCTTTGCCCGTTGGTGTGAAGTGGACGGTGGGCGCCGCGTTCATGCCGAACGGGCGCACGCTCGTCACTGGAAGGGACGACGGAACGGTGCGGCTGTGGGATCTGCACACGCATGCGCAGATCGGTCAGCCGCTCCAGATCCACGCGCACGGGTTCGTCGCCTTCAGCCCGGACGGAAGCACGGTCGCCACCGGCACTCAGAACGCAAGCGCGACGCTGCTCTGGAGCCTCCGTACGCATAGGCAGGTCGCCCGGCTTCGTGGGTCCGCACTGTCGGCATCGTTCAGCCCGGACGGGCACGTCCTCGCGACGGCCGGCGCCGACGGAACGGTGCGTCTATGGGGCGCGAGCACCCACGCGCCCCTCGGCCATCTCCACCGCGACAGCAGCCCCGTATCGAGCATCGCGTTCAGCAGCGACGGGAGCATGCTCGCCACCGGCAGCGCGAATGCGCTCGTGCGACTGTGGGATGTGAAGACGCGCGTGCAGCTCGGCCGGCCGCTCCGTGGCCACACGGACGCCGTCACGAGCCTGGCGTTCAGCCGGCTCGGGAGCACGTTGGCGAGCGGCAGTGCGGACAACACCGTGCGGCTCTGGAGCGTGCGCACGCATGTCCAGCTCGGCCAGCCGCTGCGCGGCCACACCGCCCAGGTCGATAGCATCGCCTTCAGCCCGGACGGGCGCTCGCTCGCCACTACAGGCGCGGACGGCACGGTGCGGTTCTGGAAAGGGATCCTCTGGCGTGACGACGACGATCTGAGGGCGCAGGTCTGCCGGCTCGTGGTCGGCAACCTCACGCGGATCGACTGGGACGCCTACGCCCCGGGCCTGCCCTACCGCACGACCTGCCCGGACTGAGGGGAACACCGTGTCCAACACAGGGAGGAATGCACCATGGCAGTCGCCATAGTCCAGGACTGGATCGAGGAAGAGACCGAGCGCTCGACGAAGAACTACGACACCATCAGCGAGCGGCTGCAGGCGCAGGGCCCGGTCGAGGGTCTGATCGTTCACACGGCCGGGTACAGCGGAACGGGGTTCCGCATCTTCGAGGTCTGGGAGACGAAGGGGCACTTCGATCGGTTCCTCGGCGAGCGTCTGATGCCGATCCTCACCGACGTCGAGGAGGGAGATCCCACGCCTCCGACGCTGACGGTGTACGAGCTGCACAACGTGATCGTGCCCTGAGCCTGGGCGCCCGGATGGGCGCTTGGCTCGGTTACGGGAGCGCGACTTCCCAGCGCGAGACGGCGTACGGGACGCCGACGGGTCCTCCGACCATGAAGATCGCCGTGCCGTCGGCGATCGCCCGCGCGTGGCGGAGCAACGCGGGATCGCGAACGAAGACGATCGTGCCGGCCGGGGCGTCGATCTCCTCGCCGTCGATCGTGAAGACCGCGTGTCCGGTCATCACGGCGAAGAGCTCTTCGTGGCCGTTCGTCTGGTTCTCCTCGTCGTCGGCCTCGTGATGCTCCTCGATCATCTCGTCGCCGGCGTTTCCGGTCGCGGCGTTGACCCCGAAGGACCGGACGTCGAAATGGCGGCGGACGAGGTGGAACGCGCAGTCGTTGACGTCCGGGTTTCCGGGGTCGACCTGTTCCAGGGTGTCCACGTCGGCCAGGCGGACGGAGCCGTACGGTGCGGTGCGGGGATCGCTCATGGCGCCGATACTGACACGGCGGCTTGCGTGACATCGCCAGGCCGTGCGATGAGCCGCCACCGAGTGCACGGCAGATAGCAGAGCCCCCTGCATATCAGCATGTTTCGCCGGTCGCCGGCACCTAGCCCTTCGTATGGGAGTTCCGGACTAGCCTTGCCGCGCAGGGCCTACCGCAGGTAGAACAAACCTACCCGAAAGTCCGCAAATCGAAGGGGCATTCCCATTTTCCGAGCACGGTCCGGCCAATCAGCGGTCTTCGTTCGCGTCGGCGTGGCTGGGGCCGTGTTCATCGCGGTCCTGTTCGCGTGCGCGCTCCTCATCCAGGCCGACAGGAGCGCAGCGGCGACGTCTGCGAGCTACGGGAACGTCGTCTTCACCGACGGCTTCGAGTCAGGTTCGCTGAGCGCCTGGAACGGCTACGCGGGCACCGGGACGGGTACTGTCGTCGCTGCCGCGGCGCACACCGGCACTTCGGGGCTACGGCTGAACAACACCTCGGGCCAGTTCGGCCTGGTCCAGAAGGCTCTGACGAATCCGCTCGTCGACAGCTCGACGAAGTTCTGGGTGCGCTTCGGGGCGGGCACGGGCCTGCGCGAGGTCGCCGAGGCGCGTGATCAGGCGAGCAGCGCGACGATGTGGGCGATGCTGTACGACGGCGGCAGCCACGCGCTGTGGTTCTATCCGTTCAAGGGCTCGAGCAGCACCGAGATCTTCACCGGGACGAACACCGTCCCCGCGAACACGTGGACGCAGATCGAGGTGCAGTACACGGCGGCGGCCGGCGGTGGCGCACAGCTGCTCATCAACGGCCAGACGCAGGCCGCATGGAGCGTGAGCGGCGACTACACGCGCAGCACGAACCTCCAGCGCCTGCAGCTGTGGGACGACGCCGCCGACACGAGCGACTTCGACGACGTGACGATCGCGACGCCGTCGACCACTCAGGCAACAGCGCCGGCGTCGCCGACGGCTGTCTCAGGTGTGGCCGGCAATGCCTCGGTGGCGCTCTCCTGGACGGCGCCGTCCTCCGACGGCGGCAGTCCGATCACGAGCTACCGGATCACGCCGTACATCGGCACGACCGCGCAGACGGCGATCAACACCGGGACGACGGCCACGACGCGCACGGTCACCGGTCTCACGAACGGCACCGCGTACACCTTCAAGGTGGCGGCCACGAATGCCGTAGGCACCGGGTCGGACTCGGCGGCGTCACCAGCGATCACGCCCACCGCCGCCCAGACGGCGCCGGGTGCGCCGACGGGTGTCTCGGGCACCGCGGGTGACGCCTCGGTCGCGCTCTCGTGGACTGCGCCTGCCTCGAACGGCGGCAGCGCGATCACGAGCTACCGGATCACGCCGTACATCGGCACGACCGCGCAGACGGCGATCAACACCGGGACGACGGGCACGACGCGCACGGTCACCGGTCTCACGAACGGCACCGCGTATACGTTCAAGGTCGCCGCGACCAACGCGGTGGGCACCGGTGCCGACTCGGCCGCCAGCGCCGCCCTCACGCCCAAGGCTGTGACGGCGCCGGGTGCGCCGACCGGTGTCTCGGGCACGGCGGGTGACGCCTCGGTCGCGCTCTCGTGGACTGCGCCTGCCTCGAACGGCGGCAGCGCGATCACGAGCTACCGGATCACGCCGTACATCGGCACGACCGCGCAGACGGCGATCAACACCGGGACCACGGGCACGACGCGCACGGTCACCGGTCTCACGAACGGCACCGCGTACACGTTCACGGTCGCCGCGACCAACGCGGTGGGCACCGGCGCGGACTCGGCCGCGAGCGCCGCGTTGACGCCGCAGGCTGTGACGGCGCCGGGTGCGCCGACCGGGGTCTCGGGCACGGCCGCCAATGCCTCGGTCGCGCTCTCGTGGACTGCGCCCGCCTCGAACGGCGGGAGTGCGATCACGAGCTATCGGATCACGCCGTACATCGGCACGACCGCGCAGACGGCGATCGCCACCGGGACGACGGCCACGACGCGCACGGTCACCGGTCTCACGAACGGCACGGCGTACACGTTCAAGGTCGCCGCGACCAACGCGGTCGGCACTGGTGCTGACTCGGCCGCCAGCGCCGCCGTTACACCGGTCGCGCCGCCTCCGGCGAAGACGGTCGTGAGCATCGAGTTCGACGACAACATCGGGACCCAGTTCCAGACGCTGGCGGTGCTCCAGGCCCACGGGATGCGGGCGACGTTCTACATGAACAGCGGCCTGACGCCGAACGACTTCGAGTGGCGGATGGACTGGGCGCAGATGCTGCAGCTCTCCGCCGCGGGCATGGAGGTCGGCGGCCACAGCTGGGATCACGCCGACCTCACGCTTCCGGGCACCAACCTCAACCACGAGATCTGCGACGACCGCACGAACATCCAGGCCCATGGCCTGCCGCTGCCGACCGACTTCGCGTACCCCTACGGCGCCGACGAGGCGAGTGGCGTCCCGGCGGCGGTCGCCGCCTGCGGCTACACCACCGGGCGTATCGTCGGCGGGATCACGTCGTCCATCTGCCCGACAGGATGCCCGTACGCGGAGTCGATCCCGCCGCTGGATCCGTACCAGACCCGCACCGCTCCGGACGTCCGGATCAACGACTCGCTCGCGAAGGTCGAGGGCTACGTGACGCAGGCCGAGCAGCACGGGGGCGGCTGGGTGCAGCTCGTCTTCCACGACCTGTGCGCGACGAACTGCGCGGGCGACGACTACTCAACCACGCCGGCCCTGTTCACCGCGTTGCTCGACTGGCTACAGCCACGGGCGGCAAACGGCACCGTGGTGAAGACCGTCGCCCAGGTCATGAGCGGCGGCTAGAAGGAATGCCCAGATAGGTTGGTGACGCGTCGGAGGGGCCCCGGCCAGGTGGTGATCGTCAAGATCGCCACCCGGCCGGGAAGAACCCCTCCGACGCGCCGCAACGACGGCATTCTCGGCGCGCGAGAGCTCGTATGACGACATACCGCGGCGCGCTCAACCGTTTCGCAAGGTCGCGATCGCGCGGCGATCTCGACTCACACCTGCGAGCGGCTCGCCTGTGATGCGCCCGGCAGGTATCGAAGCGCCCTGCTAATCGGCATATTCCGGCGGCGCGGCCCACACCGAGCCCGCACCTTGCGGTCTCATCCGAGCAGCTTCGCCGGGTCGATCTCGCGTGCGTCGTCCATAAGCACGTGCGTGTAGATGTCGGCCGTGACGCTCATTGAGTTCATGTGCACCTGGGCCAGTGCTCCGGACCGACCCTGAGATGACCGCGGCGCTTCGTTGGTCCCGCGTCAGCTTGCCAGCCTACGCTTCCTCTGGACATGAACATCGTCAAGTGGTGGGTGACAGTCGCTTCCGCGCTCGCTCTGCTGCCAGGAACGGCCGCGTCTGCCGTCCGGCAGACGGCTCCCGCGTGCAGTTCGACGAACCTGCCTGCCTGGTCGCCGGACGGGAAGCAGATCGCGTTCGTCGGTCGGCGCCTGGGTCATGGACCGCTTAGCGTGCGCGCGATCTGCGTCGCGACTGCCGACGGGACGAACACGGCGCCGCTTCAGCATACGACCTGCACGAGGCGGTGCCGCCTCGACCTGATCGACTCACCTACGCAGTTGTTCTGGGTACAGCCGAACCTACTGCTCTACGGCGACGACTTCCGGATCTTCACGATCCCCGTCGGCGGCCAGCCGCAGCTCCTCGGGAGGGAGCCTGGCTCGTTCGAGCAGTTCTCCGTCGACTCGGCGGGCGACCGCGTCGCCGCCGGGCACACCCTCTGTCCCCAACCCCAATGCGCCGGGCCGGTGACCGTCCTCAGCGTCCCGTCCGGAGGACTCGTCGGGCGGATCGGTGGAGCGAAGCTCGACAATGTCACTCCGAGCCTCTCGCCGGACGGGAAGCACGTCGTCTTCGTCCGCTACCACCCGGGTGACTACTCCTCCCACTCGCTCGGGATGTGGACAGCGGCGGCGGACGGCAGCCAGCTACGGCGACTCGAGCGCACGGGCGGATCGCCTCTCTGGTCGCCGGACGGCGGGAAGATCGCGTACCTGCGGGGGACGCCGCCGAACCGGCCGGCGCTCCTCCTCGTCTCACCGCAAGGCGGCACGAGCACCACGCTCATACGCGGCGCCCCCTGTCCCTCTGTCGGGCGCTGTCGTACGAACGGCGTGATGGCGCTCTTCGGCTGGTCTCCGGATGGGAGCCGGATCGCCTTCGAGAACGCGCGCCAGAGGCTCGAGGTCGTGGACGTCGCGACCGGCAAGGTGCGCTCGCTGCTCACGCTCCACAGCGGGCCGAGCGTCGCCTGGTCACCGGTCTCGCAAGAACTGCTCGTCAGGACGGAGCCGCGGGCTCACAACCGGTGCGCGTCGCTCTGGCGCGTGCCGGTCAGCAGCGGCAAGCCGCAGCTTCTGCGGAACTGCTAGCGACCCAGCCCACACCCAGCCCACACCGTTCGAGCGTCTGGGGCACTTCCGACACCCCTGACCGATGGGGCAATGCGGGTTTCCGCATGGTCAGGCGTGTCGTTATGCGCCCGGTAGGTATCGGAGCGCCCTGCAAACGGACACTTTCTCGACGCCGGGTAGGCACCGGTGGGGGCACACCGCGTGGTCATCCGAGCAGTCCGGCGTAGTCGACCTCGCGCGGGTCGATGATCACGTGGGTGTAGGTGTTCGCGGTCACGGCGAGATTGCGATGCCCGACGAACGCGCCGACCTCTGCCCACGAGCGACCCTGCTTGTGCAGCACGCTGATCCGCCGGTGGCGCAGATCGTGCGGCGACCACGGCGGGATCGCGAGCGCGCGGCACGCCTTCGCGATGGCGGTGCGCAGGGCGTCAGCGCCGGAGCCCGCGAAGATCAGCGCCTCGGGCAGGCGGTCCTCGCGTGGTCCGATGGCTGCCTCGATCGCGTCGGCGAGCACCGGGTCCAGCTCGACGGTCAGCGAGCGCCGTGTCTTGGAGATTGCCGCCGGGATGCGGATGCTGTGGGCCGTCTCGTCGTAGTCGCGGATGCGCAGCCCGTCGATCGAGCCGACGCGCGCGCCCGACCAGTCGAGCCAGAGCAGCGCGAGCCGGTGGCGTGCCCGGTAGCAGCGCGTAGACGCGCTCGACGTGATCGGCGCTCGGCGGGGTCATCTCGTCGGGCTCCTCGCGCGGCAGCTTGATGGTCGAGTCTCGCGCCGGGTTCGGCGTCAGCCCGGCGTGGTCGAGCACCATCGCGAGCGCGCCGCGCGCCTTGCGGATCGTCTCTCGCTTGGCACCGCCCGCGTGCATCGCCGCCACCATGTCCTTCGGCCCGGTGCGCGCTCGATGGGTTCTGCCCCATCGCCTTCGCGACACGATCCATCGTCACGCCGACAGCGCGAGCCTGACGGCCCGCGTTCAGGTACGCCTGTCGTGCTCGATCACGCCTCGCGGTGGCGTCGTTGAACTCGGCCGTCGCAGCTTCGAGCGCAGCGAGGGCCTCGTCTCGCAAGACCACGCCACTGATGACGATGGAGAGCTTCACGTCTACAGACCGGCTCGCCGAACGCCGTAGGTGGCCTGGCCGACGGTGTAGCCCTCGAACTCAAGCTGCTGGATCAGTCCGCTCCGGGAGAACGGCATCTCCTGGAGGTACTGCTTGGCCGACTTGGCAGCCTGCGCGCTCCAGTTAGCGCCGACCCTGGCCGCGCCGTACTGGGCCTGCTCGGTCGTGTAGCCCTCGAACTTGAGCTGCTTGACAAGGCCGCTGCGGGAGAACGGCATCATCTGGACGTACGACTTGGCCGACCTGAGCGCGTTGGACTCGCCGTGCGTGGCGGCGCTTGCGGTCGAGGCAAGCAGTCCGAGCGCGACGAGGAGGGCGAGGGTCACGGTGGCGACCCCGAGGGCGAGGGCCACGGTGGCGACCCGCAGGGAGGTGGTGCTCTTGTGCACGGTGAGGTTTGCTTTCGTCGTTGGTGGTTGGAGCAGGCCTGCTCCAGGCATGGGTTAGGTTTGCTTGGCGGTCGAAGAGAGGATGTCGTTCCTTCACCTCGCCCACCAGTCTCCAAGTGGGTGAACGCGGCACCCGGTTGCGACTAGCGCGAGCCGAGCAACCGGCCCTGGGCGGGCATTGCGCGGGAGTGTGCGCTGGACACTTCGACGCGCTCGTGGCGCTCACGATGGCCTTCGACCGCTCCCAGCACCGCACGCCAGCGGCGGCGTTCGTCGGGTGGCTGTAGGCACGTCGGGCGGCGGATCAGGTGGCAAAGTTGCCACCGGTGCCCTCGTAGCTCGGCTCACAGTGGCCTCTCTTGCCCCAACAAACTGGGAACGCGCTTCGTCACGACCAGGCGTGGACGTGACAAAGTGCGTATAGGGTCGAATGCCCGCCGTTCGGCTCACGCTGTGTGCTGGCACCCGTTGCGGGTACACGCGAGAGCACGTACCTTGGTGCCGACTCGCTGGACACCAGGGCTCCTTGAATCCCACGGCACGCCCAGCCAACGGCACGCGCAGCCAGCGGGTGCGAGCTAGTCCCGCGAGTCAGGAAAGGACATCCTGATGACCCGCTTGTGCCTGGCCGTGTTGGCGGCCGTTCTGATGGGGGCCGGGGCCGCGCTCGCCGCCGCTCCGCATCCGCCGCCGCCGGGCTTCCCGGCCGTGCCGACCGACCCGACGAAAATCCCGGTTATGCCGACCGGCAAGCAGGTTCACTGCTCGCCGAAACTCCGAGGCCCGAAGTGGGTCGCCGGACCCGGCCACGGCGAGACGAAGGGCTGGACGATCTACGGCTACAACTACGCGGTCACTGCGTGGGGCGTGCCGTGCGGACAGGCAACCACGATGGTCAGGAGCATCTTCCCGAAGCTGCCACTCCGCGTGGCAGGCGTTCTACGTGTCGGGCCAAAGGGATGGCGCTGTCACGGCAGGGAGGCCCCCGGCACAATCTCGATTACGAACCTCCACGACGGCTTCTGCACGCACCTGAACCCGTCCGCGATGGTTGGCTGGGACGCAGCCGGTCCATCGCATCCCGGCCCGTACGTCACCCTGCCCTGACAAACGGAAGGCCGGAGGGTTAGCCCCGTCCCTCGATAGCCATGCCATGCCACGCCATGTGGCTGTGACTAGCCACGTCAGGGCTCCAGTAGGGCAATGTCGTGTCTCAAGTCTGCGATCGCCGCGCGTCCATTCTTGGCCGCGCTTAGTTTATTAGCGCGGGAAGCGAGCCCGGCAGCGTGGCGTGCCTGAAAAGTCCACCACGCGAGCTTTGCCACACCCTCAAAGAAAACGCAACCCCTGGACTACTCGACCACTTCCAGCGTCTCGGGCAGCGCGCCAGCGACGCCCACGAACTCGCTGAACATGCCGTCCAGGTCGTCGATGCGGTCGCGCAGGGTGGCTAGCGCGTCCACGTAGTCATTGCCTTCGTCGGTCACTGTGGCCGAGACGACGTATCCATAGTGGGTTTCGACCTCACGCACGAGGTTGATCAGGTCGTCGGTAAGGCTCACGGCGTCATCGACCTGCTGCCGAATGCTGCTCATGGGCCGACCCTACTGAGCGCGGTCGAGCAGGTCGAGCGAGCCCGCTCACCACACGGCGAGGTGCACCGGCGCGCGCCTTCGTGCGTGCGCCGGTGCTGCTCGTCGTTGTTACGCCGCCGTCAGATGCAGGTGACGGACGAGCTGGGCGTATGTCGAGCCAAGCGATCGGTCGAGGGCGCTGCACACGCTGCTCGGCGCGATGTCCGTGCAGTTCCACAGCGCGCCGATCAACTCGCGCGGCGTGGTGCCGTCTTCGGGCAGCGTCTCGTCCTCGACCCACTCGCAGAAGCGGTCGCGCGCGCGTGCTGGCACATGGGACACGGTGTTCCTTTCGATCAGGGATGGCTGATGCGGCCCTAGCGGGCGCATCTACGTGCCATGCCTCACCTCACCATGTTCCCCCGGCGTTGGGCATCGCCGTGCCCGTGTCGGTCAAGCCGACGCGGCGTGCGCTGAACGGTAGCCGAACGGCAGCCGCCGCCGATCCTCGGTGCACGACGGCGAAGGATCGGCGAGATCCGCTGCGCCCCTTTCTCCGACCTGCGTTGTGCTTCGACGCCACGCTCGCGGTCTCGCCAGCGTCGCTCGCTCTACGCCGGGTTATCAAAATCGTCTCGGACCATGGACCTAATCCCTCGGGGTGAAGGTGCTATGCGTACCTCCAGACAGGCTCCGTGGACCCAT
Source organism: uncultured Actinomycetes bacterium (assembly GCA_963717155.1). Taxonomy (GTDB): domain Bacteria; phylum Actinomycetota; class Thermoleophilia; order Gaiellales; family JALYLC01. The sequence goes on along the minus strand of OY970326.1, from coordinate 1,943,990 downwards.
AGCCTCGGCGTCCGAGTTCATCCCTCTAGCGTCCCTCATCCGCTTCTACGGCAGACCAGACTTCGCGCCTGATCCTCTTGTCACGAGGCCCACAGCATCGGGCTCGAATTGGCTCAGCCTTGGCGCGGTCTATCTGCGCTGGCTGCAAGTCTCCGCTCCCACGTTCGCTGGCCGCCTATGTTCGGCTTCACCCACCCTCACGGGTTGGGCGGCTCCATCGTCCTTATTGGGTGCTCGGCTCTCACCGAGGTTGTCGCTGCGCGTGCCCGGCGTCTAGGCGCGCACCGCCTCGACCAAAGCCGAGACAGAGCGCGTATCCTGGGCAACGCCTAGCCGCCCGCGCGATGCTGTCTCGGCATCGGTTGCAAGGGTGTCCGACGAGCCGTTCCGTCCAGGGCGGCTCGTCGTCTTTCCAGGGTCGGGCGCGGCCCGACCCCGTGGGGGCACCGGTGGGGGCACACGCCGTGCGGACCCGGCGGCTCCGGGACACCTGACCGATGGAGCCATGCGGGTTACCGCATGATAGGCCGGTGACCATGCGCCCGGTAGGAATCGAACCTACGACCTCGCGCTCCGGAGGCGCGCGCTCTATCCCCTGAGCTACGGGCGCGAACGCTTCACGGTAGCAGCCGCGGCGTCGCGGTTGCGTATGCTCGCCGCTCCCGACAGGCAGAAGTCGACAGGAGCTTGCGATGTGGGCACGAGTGGCGAGGTTCGATGGTGATCCCGCTGACGTCGACGCGAGGGTCGAGAGGCTCCGGGCGTTCCTGGACGCGGGAAGCCTGCCGCCCGAGCTCGCGGATTCGAAGCTGCTCATGCTCGCCGATCGCGCGACGGGCGCGATGCTCGGGGTGACGCTGTTCGACAGCGAGGAGGCCATGCGCAGGGGCGACGCGGTCATGAACCGGGGCACAGGCCACGCCGGGAGCCGATCCTCCGTCGAGTTCTACGAGGTGCCGCTCCACACCCTCTAGCCCGCCGGCCACGCGGCACCGGGACGCGGCCTTAGGCTGCAGTCGTGGCCGAAGACACCACCGTCGAGGTCGACGAGACCTTCCGCGCACAGGCGCTCCGACTCCCTAACGAGCCGGGCGTGTACGTGTTCCACGACGCCGACGACATCGTGCTGTACGTGGGCAAGGCGCGGTCGCTGCGGAAGCGCGTCCTCTCGTACCTCAAGCGCGATCCCACCGATCGCAAGACGACCGAGCTCGTCCCGCGCGTGGTGCGGATCGAGGCCGTGGTCGCGACGTCCGAGACCGAGGCGCTGCTGCTCGAGCAGAACTTCATCAAGCGCTTCCGCCCGCCGTTCAACGTGCGGATGCGCGACGACAAGAGCTACCCGTACATCTCGGTCACCGTCGAGGACGAGTACCCGCGCGTGATGTTCACGCGCGAGCGCCACCGCCGAGGTGTCCGCTACTTCGGCCCGTACTCGTCGGCCCGCGCGGTCCGCTCGACGCTCGAGACGCTCAACAAGGTGTTCCCGTACCGCCCCTGCGAAGGCCCGACGCCCGGACGTCGCTCGGGGGTGCCGTGCCTCGACTACCACATCGGACGCTGCGCAGCGCCCTGCGTGAACCTGATCTCGCGCGAGGACTACCGCGCCGTGATCGACCAGGTCATCATGTTCCTCGAGGGCCGCACGCGACCGATCGAGCGCGATCTCGAGCGGCGCATGGGCGAGGCCTCGGCGGCGCAGGAGTTCGAGGAGGCCGCCCGTCTCCGGAACCGCCTCACCTCGCTGCGCACCCTCGCGCAACGTCAGCAGGTCGACTCCGGCAGCTCCACCTACGACGTCGTGGCGATCGCGCTCGACGACGGCCTGGCCAACGTGCAGCTCTTCCCGGTTCGCTCGGGCAGGCTCGACGAGCGGCGCTCGATCTACCTCGAGAACATCGGCGATGCGGATCCCGGCGAGCTGATCGTCTCGTTCCTCGCCGAGTACTACGCCCAGCAGGTCGGCGTCCCCCCGCTCGTCGTCGTCCCGTGCGAGCTCGAGGATCGGGAGGTGCTCGAGGACTACCTCTCCGAGCGTCGCGGCTCGCGCGTCGAGGTGCGCGTCGCGGTCCGCGGCGAGAAGCGCCGAATGCTCGGGCTCGCCGAGCGCAACGCCGAGCTCGCGCTGCGCCACGAGGCGCTCGCGGCGGCGCGCACGCGTGCGCGCCGGGCAGAGGCGCTCGAGGAGCTGCGCGAGGCGCTGGATCTCGAGGTGCTGCCAGTGCGCATCGAGTGCTTCGACGCCTCGAACCTGGGCGAGTCGCAGCGCGTCGCGTCGATGGTCGTGTTCGAGGAGGCCGTACCGCGCCGCTCGGACTACCGCCAGTTCGGGATCCGCCACGAGGGGGGACAGGACGACTTCCGGTCGATCGCCGAGGCGGTGCGCCGACGCTTCGCCCGCTACCGGCTGGTCGAGGAGGAGGGGTACGACCGGGCGTTCGCGACGCTCCCGAACCTGGTCGTGATCGATGGCGGCAAGGGCCAGCTCGCCGCGGCGCTCGCCGCGATGCGCGAGTTCGACCTGCCTCGGGTCGCCGTCGTCTCGCTCGCCAAGCGCGAGGAGGAGGTCTTCGTGCCGGGGCACGCAGCGTCGGTGCGGCTCGAGCGCGACTCGGCGGGGCTGCTCCTCCTGCAGCGCATCCGCGACGAGGCGCACCGGTTCGCGATCACCTTCCATCGGCGCCGGCGCGGGCGCAGCCAGACGACCTCGCTGCTCGACGATCTCCCCGGCGTCGGCGAGCGTCGCCGCGCCGTACTGCTGCGCCATTTCGGGGCGGCGGACGGGCTGCTCAACGCCAGTCGCGAGGAGCTCGAGGCCGTTCCCGGTCTGCCTGCGAAGGTCGGGCGCGATCTCTACGATCACCTGCACCGCACCGGCCCTTCACGGCGGACCTAGGAGGTGGGAGTGCTGCGTGTCGTGACCTACTCGGTCGACGGGTGGGGCGTGGGTGAGCTCGCCCTCGTCGATGACCGACCCGTCTCGCACGTCCTGCCCCTGCCGACGCGGCGCCCGGCGCGCGACCACGTCGAGGATCTCTCCGGGCTCGCCCGTGGCCTGCCCGACAGCCTCGTGCGGCTGCTCGCGCTGATCCGCCGGTTCTTCCAGGGCGAGCGCGTCAGCTGGACGGCGAGCGATCTCAGGCTGGATGAGAGCGTGGAGGAGTGGGGACTCACGCCGTTCATGGAACGCGCTGCCTACGCACTCGTCGAGGTGCCGTTCGGCGAGACGGTCAGCTACGGCGAGCTCGCCGACCTGGCGGGCAGGCCTCGCGCCGCCCGCGCCGCCGGCGCGTTCTGCGGGCGCAATCCGCTGGAGCTCTTCATCCCGTGCCACCGCGTGATCGCGGCGGACGGATCGCTCGGTGGCTACGGCAGCTACGGCCTCGCGTACAAGCAGCGCCTGCTCGCGCTCGAGGGCCGGGTCTGATGCCCACCCGGTCGCGCTCGCGCATCGTGTGTCTCGGCGGAGGCACCGGCCTGTCCTTCCTGCTGCGCGGGCTGAAGCTCGTGGCACGCGACCTCACCGCGATCGTCACGCTGACCGACGACGGCGGCAGCTCGGGGCGCCTGCGACGCGAGCTCGAGATGCCCCCGCCGGGCGACATCCGCGCGTGCCTCGTCGCGCTCGCCGAGGACGAGAACTTCATGGGCGAGCTCTTCCAGCACCGCTTCACGCGCGGCGAGCTCGCCGGGCACAGCTTCGGCAACCTCTTCCTCGCGGCGCTCACCGAGGTCGCCGGCTCGTTCGACGCCGCCGTCGCGATGACGGGACGCGTGCTGGCGATCGAGGGCACGGTCGTGCCGGCCACGAGCCATCCGGCGGCGCTCGTCGCGGAGATGGAGGATGGTCGGGTCGTCGCAGGCGAGTCCGCCGTCGCATCTGACCGCCACGGCGTGCGCCGGCTCTTCCTCGATCCGCGCGACGCGACCGCGAACCCGCACGCCATCGCGGCGATCGAGAGCGCCGACCTGATCGTCCTCGGTCCCGGATCGCTGTTCACCTCGACGTTGCCGCCGCTGCTCGTGCCCGCGCTGCGACGCGCCATCCTCTCCGCCCGCGCTCCCAGGGTGTACGTCTGCAACCTGCTCCAGCAGCCCGGCGAGACGATCGGCTACCGGGCCTCCCACCACCTCGAGCGGCTGCACCAGCACGTCGGGCCGGAGTCGGTCGACATCGTTCTCGTCCCGTCCGAGCCGGTCATCGCCGACCCGCTGATCCCGGTCGACTTCGACGTGGCACGGTTACGCGAGCTCGGCGTGAGGGTCGTGCGCCGGCCGATCGCCGACGGCCACCATCACGACCCCGCGGCGCTTGCACAGGCACTCGCCGGGCTGGCCCGCAGGAGGGCGTCGTGAGCTTCGGCGAGGCCGTGCGCGCCGAGATGGCCGAGACGCTGCCGGTCGCGTCGCATTGCCGGCTGGCCCTGCTCGCCGGCGTCCTGCGCGCCGCCGGCCGCCTCCACCTGCACGGCCGCGGCGAGCTGCACGTCGACTGCGATCTCGCATCGGCCGCTGTCGCGCGCCATCTCGTCCTGCTGCTGCGCGAGAGCGGTGCGAGCTGCGAGATCCGCACCTACCACGAGCGGCGCTTCGGCAGGCGGGCCCGCTACCAGGTGATCGTCGGCTCGGACCCGCGCTCGCTGCAGGTGCTGGAGGAGGCGGGCGTGCTCGGCGCGTCGCTCGCGCCTGCGGAGCGCGTCCCGCGCCGGGTCGTCGCGCGCTCGTGCTGCCGGCGCACCTACCTGCGTGGCGCCTTCATCGCATCGGGATCGCTTACCGACCCGCGGGCGGGCGCCCACCTCGAGCTGCGAAGCTCGTCGCCCGAGTCGGCGGAGGAGCTCGCGGAGCTCGCTGCCGAGGAGGGGTTCCCGCTGACCGTGCACGTCGGCGGCCGCCACGCGATCGCCTATGCGAAGCGCGGCGAGACGATCCGCGACCTCCTCGTCGCCCTCGGCGCCCACGGGTCGGAGCTGCGCCTCGAGGAGGCCGCGGTGCTGGCCGAGACGCGCGCCCAGGCGAACCGGCTCGCCAACGCCGACGCCGGCAACCTGCGCCGCCATGCGCGTGCGGCGGAGGAGCAGCTGGCCGCGATCGAGGCCCTCGGCGGCGTTGACGAGCTCCCCGGCGGCCTCCGCGACGTCGCCGAGCTGCGCGTCGCGTATCCCGAGGCGACACTCTCCGAGCTTGCCGAGCTGAGCAGCCCGACGCTGACGCGCGCGACGGTCGCGGGGCGCCTGCGGCGGATCGTCGAGCGCGCCGACAACGAGGGGTGAACCGAAACCGCCGAAGCAGCGTGAATCCGAATGGATGCGCGGAGGCGCTCCTGCTGCGTAGAATCGCCGCGCGGGGGCGGGCGTGGCCGCATCGGATCCAGACCCCGTCCGGCGCCGTGTCGCGCCCGCCCCCATAGAATCGGTCTGCGGCTCGTCTGGAGCCGCTTCCCGTCTCGCTTCAGCCTCGTGGGAGGACTGCAGATGCCCGTCCGCGTCGGCATCAACGGCTTCGGCCGTATCGGCCGTAACTTCTTCCGCGCACTCCGCGCGCGCGACGCCGACATCGACGTCGTCGGCGTCAACGACATCACCGACGCCGCGACGCTCGGTCACCTGCTGCGATACGACTCGGTGCTCGGGCGCTATCCGGGCACCGTCGAGGTACAGGATGGCCAGCTGGTCGTCGACGGCAAGCCGCTGCGCGTGCTCGCCGAGCGCGATCCGGCGGCGCTTCCGTGGGGCGATCTCGGCGCCGACATCGTGCTCGAGTCGACCGGCTTCTTCGCCGATCGGCGCGCCGCCGCGCACATCGACGCCGGCGCGCGAAAGGTGGTCATCTCGGCCCCCGCGAAGGATCCGGACGTCACGATCGTGCTCGGCGTCAACGACGAGATGTACGACCCGGCAAGCCACCACCTCATCTCGATGGCCTCGTGCACCACGAACTGTCTCGCGCCCGTGGTCCGCGTGCTGCTCGACGAGTTCGGCATCGAGTCGGGCTTCATGACGACGATCCACGCGTATACGAACGACCAGAAGATCCTCGATGCCCCGCACTCCGACCTGCGCCGCGCGCGGTCGGCTGCGGTGTCGATCATCCCGACCTCGACCGGCGCTGCGCGCGCGATCGGGCTCGTGATCCCGGAGATGAAGGGCAAGCTCGATGGCTTTGCGATGCGCGTGCCGGTGCCCGACGGGTCGATCGTCGACCTGACCTGCCAGCTCACCCGCGCCGCGAGTATCGACGAGATCAATGCCGCGCTGCGCGAGAGGGCCGACACGGGCCGCTTCGCCGGCATCCTCTCGTACACGGACGACCCGATCGTCTCGCATGACATCGTCGGCGTGCCGTTCTCGTCGATCGTCGACGGGCAGCTGACGATGGCGAACGGTCGCACGGCAAAGGTCGTGTCGTGGTACGACAACGAGTGGGGGTTCTCGAACCGCCTGGTCGATCTCGTCGGTCGGCTGTGAAGCTACCGCGCTCGTTCGACACGCTTCCGGTGGAGAGCCGGCGCGTGCTGGTGCGCGCCGACCTCAACGTTCCACTCTCCGACGGGCGGATCGGCGACGACACCCGCATTCGCGGGGCCCTGCCGACGCTCGAGGCGCTGCGTGCGCGCGGCGCGCGCGTCATCGTGTGCTCGCACCTCGGCCGGCCGAAGGGCGAGTTCCATCGCGAGCTGAGCCTGAGGCCGGTGGGCGCCCGCCTCGCCGAGCTGCTGGGTGCCCCCGTCGAGTTCGCCTCCGACTGCGTCGGCCCGGTCGCCGAGCAGGCCGTACACGCGCTGGCGGATGGCGACGTGCTGCTGCTCGAGAACCTGCGCTTCCATCCTGGCGAGCAGGCGAACGACCCGACGTTCGCCGCGGCGCTTGCGGCGCTCGCGGACATCTATGTCGACGACGCGTTCGGCGCCGTCCACCGCGCGCACGCCTCGGTCGTCGGCGTCGCCGAGCTCCTGCCCGCGGCGGCCGGCTACCTGCTGCGCCGCGAGCTCGAGGTGCTCGGCGATCTGCTCGATGCGCCGGCGCACCCGTTCGTGGTCGTGTCGGGAGGCGTCAAGGTCAGCGACAAGATCGGCGTGATCGAGCGGCTCGCCGGGCCCGCGGACGCGATCGTCGTGGGCGGCGCGATGGCGTACACCTTCATGGTCGCTGCCGGCGGGCGCGTCGGGAGCTCGCTGCACGAGGAGGCCGAGGGGCAAGCCGCTCGCGACGCGTGCGGTCGAGGCCTGCCGCGAGGCAGGCTGCGAGCTGCTGCTCCCACCCGACAGCGTGTGCGGCCAGTCGCTCTCGGCCGATCCACCCCAGCAGGTCTTCCCGAGCGACGCGATCGACGATGGCTGGATGGGGCTCGACATCGGCCCGCAGGCGGCACAGGACTACGCCGCACGCGTGCGTGACGCGGCAACGGTCTTCTGGAACGGCCCGATGGGCGCGTTCGAGCTCGCACCGTACGCCGCGGGCACGACCGCGATCGCCGAGGCGATCGCTGCGTGCGCGGGGACCACGGTCGTCGGAGGGGGCGACTCCGTCGCAGCGCTGACACACGCCGGTCTCGCCGAGCGCGTCACGCACGTCTCGACCGGCGGCGGCGCGAGCCTCGAGCTGCTCGAGGGCCGCACGCTCCCGGGCGTCGCCGCCCTGCCAACGGAATGAGAGACGAGATGGACGAGCGAGTGCCGCTGATCGCAGGCAACTGGAAGATGCACAAGACGCGCGGCGAGGCATTCGACTACGCAGGCGAGGTCGCCGAGGCGATCGGAGACCTCGACGCCGTCGATATCGCCGTCTGTCCGCCCTTCACTGCGCTCGACGTGGTGGCGGACGTGCTCGGCGCGGTCGGCGTCGGTGTCTGGGGCCAGACGATGCACGAGGCCGAGCAGGGTGCGTTCACGGGTGAGATCTCGGCGGCCATGCTCGCCGATGCCGGCGCGAACGGGGTGCTGCTCGGCCACTCCGAGCGACGCGCGCTGTTCGGCGAGACCGATGCGGCGCTCGCGCGCAAGGTGCCTGCGGCGCTCGCGGCCGGCCTCGATCCCGTGCTCTGCGTGGGCGAGACCGAGCAGGAGCGCGACGGCGGGGCGACCGTCGAGCGGCTGCGTGCCCAGCTCACGGGCGCGCTCGGCGAGCTCGACGCGGCGCGTGCCCTGCAGCTCACCATCGCGTACGAGCCCGTATGGGCGATCGGCACGGGGCGCACCGCGTCGCCCGAGCAGGCGCAGGAGGCGCACGGCGACGTGCGTGCCTGGCTCGCGGAGCGCTTCGGGCCCGACGTGGCGGCGACCGTGCGCATCCTGTACGGGGGCTCGGTCAAGCCCGAGAACGCGCGCGAGCTGCTCGAGGGCCCCGACGTGGACGGCGCCCTCGTCGGCGGTGCCAGCCTGTCGGCTGCGAGCCTGCTCGCGATCGCGCACGCTGCGCTTCCGGGTCGATGACCCCGGCGCCCGTCGCGCTGGTGATCCTGGACGGGTTCGGCCTCGCGCCGCCCGGCCCGGGGAACGCCGTGTCGCTCGCGCACCTGCCGGTGTTCCACCAGCTCTGGGAGACAATGCCGCACACGGCGCTTGCGGCGTCCGGGCCTGACGTCGGCCTGCCCGAGGGCCAGATGGGCAACTCCGAGGTCGGGCACCTGAACCTCGGAGCCGGTCGCATCGTCCCGCAGACGCTCGTGCGGATCGGGATGGCGGTGGCCGATGGCAGCCTCGCCTCGAACCCTGCCTTCGTGGCCGCCTGCGACGCCGCGTGTGCCGGCCGCGGTGTGCTCCACCTGGCCGGTCTCGTCTCGGACGGCGGCGTGCACTCGCACGTCGATCACCTGCGCGCGCTCGTCCGAGCAGCCACGGTGCGCGGCGTGCCGCGGGTCGCGGTGCATGCGTTCACGGACGGGCGCGATGTCTCGCCGCACCAGGCCGCCGACCTGCTCGAGCAGCTCACCGAGGAGTGGCGCACGACGCCTGCCCGCATTGCCACTGTGATGGGCCGTTTCTACGCGATGGATCGGGATGGGCGCGTCGAGCGCACCGAGCGCGCTCGCGCGGCCCTCGTCGACGGCGTCGGCGAGCGCGCGACGGCCGCGGCGCCTGCGGTGCGCGCGAGCTATACCCGCGAGCTCACCGACGAGTTCCTCGAGCCGATCGTGCTCGAGGCGCCCGAGCTCTGCATCCAGCCGGGCGATCCGCTGTTCACGTTCAACTTCCGGCCGGACCGCATGCGGCAGATCTGCCACGCCCTTCTCGGAACCGTCGGGCTGCTCGCGACGATGACCCGCTACGACGCCAGCCTTCCCGGTCCCGTCGCGTTCGACGACGAGCCGCTCTCGCACACACTCGCCGAGGTGATCGCGCAGGCCGGTCTCGCGCAGCTGCACGTGGCCGAGACCGAGAAGTACCCGCACGTGACGTATTTCTTCAACGGCCGGGGTGAGGTTCCGTGGCCTGGGGAGGAGCGCACGCTCGCCCCGTCCAGGCGCGACGTGCCGACCTACGACTTCGCGCCGGAGATGAGCGCCGCCGCCGTCGCCGACGACTTCGCAACCGCCTTCCGCAGCGGACGCTTTGCGTTCGGCGTCGTCAATATCGCGAATCCGGACATGGTCGGGCACACGGGCGTGATCCCGGCTGTCGTGCGCGCGTGCGAGGTCGCCGATGCGGCGCTTGCGACAATCCTCGCGGCAGTCCGCGACGTGGGCGGAACGGCGATCGTGACCGCCGACCATGGCAACGCCGAACAGATGCTCGAGTCTGACGGCTCGCCCCACACCGCCCACACGACCAATCTCGTACCACTCCTCGTGACACGTCCCGATGTGACGCTGCGCGAGCACGGCCGACTCGCAGATGTCGCACCGACCGTGCTCGCCTTGCTCGGCCTCCCACAACCCCCGGAAATGACCGGTATAACGCTTTTAGGATTCAGCAGAGTTCATGGGCCGTGACATTGGCATGACCAAACTGTAAATAGGTAGCGGGGTGGTGAACAGTGCTGTAGTGTCCGGCCCGCATGTCGCTCCCACAGCCGGATATCTCGCTCCTACAGCGCGCCCAAAGGGGTGATCATCCGGCTTTCCGGGAGATCATGGACGCGTACGAGGGCCCGGTCTTCAACTATGTCCTCCGCATGCTCTCGGGCGACCGCGCGCTGGCAGAGGACATGTGTCAGGAAGTGTTCCTCCGGGTCTACCAGGGATTGCCCGGATTCAACCTGCGTTGCCGCTTCACCACGTGGCTGTTCCAGGTCGCCAAGCATCGCGTGCTCGACGAGCTGCGTGCGCGGGGTCGTCGCGCGACGACGCCCGTCGACATCGACACGCTGCCGCAGGCGCTGCTCGCCCGCGAGCCGGTCGTCGGCGTCGAGGACATGGATGCGGTGTTCCGTGCGATCGGGAGCCTCTCGGACGACCTGAAGATGGCGCTCGTCCTACGCGACGTCGTGGGCCTGTCCTACAACGAGATCGCCGAGACCCTCGAGATCTCGCTCGCGACGACCAAGTGGCGCATCTACAAGGCGCGAGAGTTCGCGGCCGCCCGCCTGGTCGAGGAGGGCGTGCTGCTCCGCCCCGTCGCGGCGAGCGTCGCCGAGACAGCCCCGCCCCCGCTCGCGTAGGGGCTTCAGGTGCCGCTGGCGAGCCGGGTGGCGAGCCGTTCCGGCAGGCCGGCCTCGCGGATCTCGTTCTGCGTTCGCTCGATGTCGTAGTCGCACCGGCGAAAGCGTGCGACCTGCGCGGCGAGGTCGAGCAACAGCCACGCCGCCCGCGGGTCGCGGTCGCGCGGCTGGCCGACCGATCCGGGGTTCAGCAGGCACTTCCGGCCCTTCAGCTCGTACTCCGAGCCTGCCGCGGCGAGACCGCCGCGCAGCTGACCGACGTCGAGATGTACCGCGAGCGCGACGTGGCTGTGCCCGACCAGCGACAGATCCGAGCGCTGCACGGTTGAGGCAGGCGAGCGCGATCTCGGCGCTCAGCACGTACTCCCAGACGGGGTCCCGGATCGAGCCGTGGTAGAGCTCGACCCCGGCGCGCTGCCCGAGCGGCGCGAGGCTGCGCAGCCAGTCTCGCTCGGTGTCGGGGAGCTGTGCGCGCGCGTAGACCGCCGCCTCCGCCGCGTCCGAGGTGAAGGAGTCGATGCCCAGGTTGCCGCCGACCACGAGATCGTGGTTGCCGACGAGGCAGATCGCGGCCCGCTCGCGCATGGCCGCGACGCACTCGGTGGGCCGCGCGCCGTACCCGGTCATGTCGCCGAGGCACCAGATCTCGTCGACGCCCTGCGCATCGACGTCGGCGAGCACCGTTTCGAGCGCGGCGAGGTTCCCGTGGACGTCCGAGACGACGGCGACGCGAACCGGGTCGGGGTCGTCGTCGGCCGTCAGGTGCTCGGCGCGTCGGTCGGGCCGGGCTCGTCGATGTCGTCCTCGTCGGTGCCGGTCGTCAGATCGTCGGCGACGGCATCGACCTCGTCGACGTCGTCGAACTCGGGTAGATCGCGGATGCCCTCACGCGTCGACCACTTGGAGTAGTTGTCCTCCATGGCGTCGATCAGCTCGCGCATGAAGCGCGGCGAGAGGTTCACGCGCGTGACGACGACCCCCGGCACCTCGACGTCGTCCACCTCGTGATCGACGCGCGCGAACGTCACGGTGAACTCGTAGTCGGAGTGGCTGACGTTCGCGAAGTTCGCGTAGACGCCGGCCATGATCTCGGGTGAGAAGTGGATGTTGAGGTGGCGCTCGCGCGGCTCGTCGTCCACGACGGCTCCCCAGGGTCGGTGGTCGAAGGCGCTGAGTCTACCGTTCCCACCCGCCACGCCCTCCTAGTCTTGCGGGGGTGATCGACCTCGTATTCGTCGGCCGTGCCCGCGGGCCGCTCGCCGACGCGGCCGCCGAGTACGAGCGCCGTCTCGGGCGCTACTGCACGCTCACGGTGCGCGAGCTGCGCGAGGAGCCGATCCGGCCAGGCGATCGCGACGCCGCGCTCGAGCGCGAGCGGCGCCGGGTGGCGCCCCTGATCGAGGGAGCGTGGCTCGTCGCCCTCGACATGCGCGGCCGGCAGCTGAGCTCCGAGGAGCTCGCGACGTTCGTCCGCGAGCGCGAGGAGACCGCGCCCCAGCGCACGGCGTTCGTGATCGGCGGCCCGCAGGGGCTCGCGCCCGAGCTCGTCGGCGACGCGCGCACGGTGCTCTCGCTCGGCCGCGCGACCTTGCCGCACCAGCTCGCGCGGGTCGTCCTGGGCGAGGCCCTGTACCGCGCGTTCACGATCCTGCGAGGCGAGCCCTACCATCGCTGATCGGGCGCTCCGGTACCCTCCGGCCCGATGTCGGATCCCATCGCCCTGCTTGCCGCGCCCCTCGCCGAGGAGGCACTGCGGCTCGGGGCAGACGGCGCCGACGTGGCGCTCGAGCGCCCCGCCGACGAGACCCGCGGCGACTACGCGAGCTCGCTGGCGCTCCGGCTCGCCAAGCCGTTGCGCCGCCCGCCGCGCGAGATCGCAGAGACCCTGCGCGAGGTCGCCGCGGCGAGCCCGTGGGTCGCCAGCGCCGAGGTTGCCGGCCCCGGGTTCCTCAACCTGCGCGCGTCGACGGCGTGGTACGCGAAGGCGATCGAGTCGGCGCTCGAGCCCGGCTTCGGCGGCGGCACGGCCCCGGAGAGCCTCAAGATCGACGTCGAGTTCGTGTCGGCCAACCCCACGGGCCCGCTGCCGGTCTCGGCCGGCCGCAACGCCGCGTACGGCGACAGCCTCGCCCGGCTGCTCGCGTTCGCAGGGCACGACGTCGTGCGCGAGTACTACTTCAACGATGCGGGCGCGCAGATGGAGCACTTCGGCCGGTCGCTGCTTGCCCGGGCGCGAGGCGAACAGCCCCACGAGGAGGGCTACCAGGGCGAGTACCTCATCGCGATCGCCGAGAAGACGGGCCTCGGCCCGGATGCGCCGGCTCCCGAGTTCGCCCGCGCGGGCGCGGAGGCGATGTTCGCGCTCATCCGCGAGACGCTCACGCGGTTCCGCGTCACGATGGACGTCTGGACGAACGAGGCCGCGTTCCACGACTCGGGTCACGTGGAGTCGGCGATCCAGCGCGCCCGCAGCCGAGGCCACCTCGTCGAGCGCGACGGGGCGACCTGGCTCGTCACCGAGCCCTTCGGCGACGACAAGGACCGCGTCGTCCTCCGCAGCGACGGAACCCCGACGTACTTCGCATCCGATCTCGCCTATCTCATCGACAAGCTCGATCGAGGGTTCGACAAGGCGCTGTACGTGCTCGGCGCAGATCACCACGGGTACGTGGGCCGTCTGCGAGCCGCCGCCGCGGCCCTCGGCTTCGATCCCGATCGCGTCGAGGTGCCGATCTACCAGATGGTGCACCTCACCGAGGGCGGCGAGACCAAGCGCATGTCGAAGCGTCGCGGCGACGTCGTGCTGCTCGACGAGCTGATGGACCTGATCGGCATCGACGCGGCGCGCTGGTACCTCACCTCGCGCTCGCACGACCAGACGATCGAGCTCGACATCGACCTGGCGCGCGAGCAGAGCGGCAAGAACCCGGTCTACTACGTCCAGTACGCCCATGCCCGGATCGCCGCGATCGAGCGCGGCGCGGGCGAGCGCGCGGCCGGAGCGGCGCCCGACGCGACGCTGCCTCCCGAGCCCTCCGAGGCCGCGCTGGTGCGCGCGATCGCCGAGTTCCCACGCGTCGCCGGCGAGGCCGCCGACCTGCGCTCGCCCCACCGGATCGCGGCGTACTCCTACGACCTCGCCGCGGCGTTCCACGTGTTCTACCGCGACTGCCGCGTGCTCGATGACGCCGATGCCGCGCGTACCAGGAGCAGGCTCGCGCTGATCCGAGCCGCGCGGGGCGTGCTGGCGAGCTCGCTCGACCTGCTCGGCGTCGCTGCGCCGGAGGAGATGTGAGCGAGGTCATGCGCACCGATGTCGCCGTGATCGGCGGTGGCGCCGGAGCGTGGACCGCCATGCGCGTCGCGCGCTCGCTCGGCAAGCGGGTCGTCCTGTTCGAGGACCACCACCTCGGCGGCACCTGCGTGAACGTCGGATGCATCCCCACGAAGGCGCTCGTGCGGGCAGCCGAGGTCGTCGAGACGATCCGCCACGCGACGCGCTACGGGGTCGCGGTCGAGGGCTTCCGCGTCGACTTCCACGCGGTGATGTCACGCGTCAACGGAATCGTGCAGACGAGCCGTTCCTTCTACGAGCGCGCGGTGGCGGCCGATCCGGACACGATCTGGGTGAACGAGACCGTGCACTTCACGTCGCCGACCCGGCTCGAGTGGGCCGGCGGAGCGGTCGAGGCCGATCGCATCATCGTCGCCTCGGGCACCGAGGCGTGGTGGCCGCCGGTGCCTGGCATCCAGGAGGTGGGAATCGACTCGACCGGCATCCTCGAGCTCGACTCGCTCCCCGATCGGCTCGTGATCGCCGGGTCGGGTGTGATCTCGACGGAGTTCGCACAGATCTTCGCGCGACTCGGCAGCAAGGTGACGCTCATCTGCCGGAACCCGCAGATCCTGCGCAGCACCGACCAGGACGCCGTGGCCGTGATCGAGCGAGCGCTCAAGCGCGATGGCGTGCGGATCCTGCACGGCACGCACGCGCTCGAGGCCCGCCGGCATTCCGGCGGCTGGCAGGAGCTCGACATCGTCCGCTCCGACGGCGAGCCCGAGACGCTGTACGCGGACGCGATGCTGATCGCCACCGGGCGGGTGCCGAAGGTGTCCGGTCTCGACCTCGCCGCGGCGGGCATCCAGATCGATCCGAAGACGAGCGGGCCGCTGGTCGACGGCGAGCTGCGCACGACGAACCCGCGCGCATGGGCACTCGGAGACGCCGTCGGCCGCCAGCTCTACACGCACGTCGCGAACCACGAGGGGCCGATCGCCGCGAAGAACGCGCTGCTGGACGCGCACATCGTCGCCGACTTCTACGACCAGGTTCCCGGGGCAGTGTTCTGCGATCCCGAGCTCGCGGTCGTGGGCCTGCGCCCCGACGAGGCTGCCGCGCAGGGCTTCGACGCGGTCACCGGCACCTACCCGATGACCCGCAACGGCAAGGCCCGGGCGATCGGACGGGACGACGGGTTCGTCCGGATGGTCGTCGAGCGGGGCACCCGCAGGATCCTCGGAGCGACGCTCGTCTGCCACGATGCCGCGAACGCGCTGCAGGAGATCCTCGTCGCGATGGCGGCCGACGGGACGATCGCCCCGATCCGCAAGGCGATCCACACGCACCCGACGATCGTCGAGGCCGTGAACGCATGTGCGCGCGAGCTCGAGCCGCAGCTCTAAACTGCAGGGAACACCGGCCGGGCGGCGAAACCCGGGCGTTCTTGCTCGTCAAGCCAGTTTGACTCGCCTGGGGCGAGGGTAAGGAGCAGCGTGGCGCGCGCGACGTGGACCGGTTCCATCAGCTTCGGGTTGATCAACGTCCCGGTGAGGCTCTACCCGGCGACGCGGAGCCGCGACGTGCGGTTCAACCAGCTGCACGCGCCGGACGGCTCGCGCATCCGCCAGCGACGGGTCTGCGAGGTCGAGGACAAGGAAGTGTCCGCGGACGAGATCGTGAAGGGCTACGAGATCGCCAAGGGCCGCTACGTGACGCTGAGCGACGAGGAGCTCGAGGCGATGAAGCCCGAGTCGAGCCACTCGGTCGAGCTCGAGGAGTTCGTGCACGAGAACGAGATCGACCCGATCCAGCTCGAACGCTCCTACTGGCTCGGACCGGACCGCGATTCCGCCGCGCGGCCGTTCGCGCTGTTCCAGCGCGCGCTCGCCGAGGAGAAGCTGGTCGGCATCGGTCGCATCGTGCTCGGAACCAAGGAGCAGCTCGTGTGCGTCCGTCCCGTCGGTGACGGCCTCGCGCTGACCACCCTGTTCTACGCGGATGAGGTCACACCCGAGCACGAGATCGAGCGCACCGAGGCCGAGGTCGGCGAGAAGGAGCTGAACGTCGCGCGCCAGCTCGTGACCTCGCTCGTCACGAAGTGGGACCCGAAGGAGCATCGCGACACGTACCGCGATCGGCTGCTCCAGATGATCGAGGCCAAGGCCGCGGGCGAGTCGGTCGAGGTGCCGAAGCCCGCTGCGCCGCGGGAGGCGCCCGCCGATCTGCTCGCGGCGCTCGAGGCGAGCCTCGCCGCAGCGAAGGGCCGGGCCACGGGTACGAGCAAGCCCAAGGCGGACGGCGACAAGCCCGCGGCGAAGCCGCGAGCCCGCCGCGCTTCCACCAAGAAGAGCTGACCCGCCGGCGCGTGCCTCGCCAGGCGCCTCATTCCGGGCGCGCCAATCCGCTCTCGGTTCCGGTGCCGCAGCCGATGCTCGCGCGCCCGTCGAAGACGCTTCCTTCGGGCGATGACTGGGTCTTCGAGGTCAAGTGGGACGGGATCAGGATCGTCGCGCGCGTCGCGGCAGGCGGTGCGCGACTGTGGAGCCGGGGAGGCATCGACGTCACCGAGCGCCACGCCGAGATCGCGACCGCGCTGGCCGGGGCGCTCGGCGACCGGGAGGCGGTGATCGACGGCGAGCTGTGTGCGCTCGACCCGTCCGGACGGCCGAGCTTCTCGCTGCTCCAGCAGGGCGGAGGGTCGCGCGTGCTGTACGCATTCGACGTGCTCGAGCTCGACGGAGAGTCGCTCTGCGACCGGCCGCTCGACGAGCGGCGCAGCGCGCTCGACGAGCTGCTCCCTCCCGACGGCGACGAGGTGCGCATCTCGCGACTGTTCGACGACGGGGACGGCCTGCTCGGCGTCGCGCGTGAGCACGGCCTCGAGGGGGTGGTCGCGAAGCGTCGGAGCAGCATGTACGCGCCCGGCAGGCGCCCGGGCACCTGGGTGAAGGTCAAGCTCGCCCAGGGTGACGTCTTCACGGTCGTGGGATTCACGCGCGGCCAGGGGCGGCGGGACGCGCTGGGGGCCCTCGTGCTCGGAGAACACCGACCCGAGGGGCTCGTCTGGGCGGGGAACGTCGGCACCGGCCTGACGGACGCCGAGCTCGACCGGCTCGCTGCCCGGCTCGCGCCGCTTGCACGCTCCGAGAGCCCGCTGGCAGTTGCGCCGAAGATGCCGCGCGTTCGGCGGGGAGACCTCACCTGGGTCGAGCCGGTCATGCAGGTCGAGGTGGAGTATCTCGAGCGGACCCACGAGGGTCGGCTGCGGGCGCCCGTCTATGTTGGTGTCGTGGATCCGGGCCCGGAACCGCTCGAACGCCCCGTCGCCGAGGTTCGGGACGGGAAGCGCACGCTGCTCCTGAAGAACCTCGACAAGGTGTGGTGGCCCGAGGAGGGCATCACGAAGGGGGACGTGCTCGACCACTACCACGCGCTCGCCGATGTCGTCGGCCCGCACCTGCGCGGCAGGCCGTTCACGATGCTGCGCTTCCCCGACGGCATCGCCGGCAAGCACTTCTTCCAGAAGGACCTGCCGAGCCATGCCCCGGAGTGGCTCCACGTCGCGCCGCTGCCTGCGGGTGGCAGGACGATCCGGTTCCCCGTGCTCGACGACGAGCTGTCGCTCCTGTGGGCCGTGAACATGGGCTGCTTCGACCTGAACGTCTGGTGCGCGCGAGCCGATCTGCCGGAGCGCCCGGATGCAGTGATCTTCGACCTCGACCCGGCGCCCCCGGCCGGGTTCGACGAGGCGCGGCAGGTCGCGCTTCTGATCCGTGACGCGCTCGCCTCCGTCGACCTGCGGGGCTATCCGCGCACGAGCGGCTCGCAACGCGGGTTGCACGTGCTCGTCCCGATCGCCCGGCGGCACACGCACGGAGAGGCGCGCGAGCTCGTCGCGGCGATCGGAGCCGCCCTGGCGCACGCGCACCCGAGGCTCGTGACGACGAAGTGGGCGAAGACCGAGCGCAGGGGGGTCCTGATCGACGCGAACCAGAACGGCTACGGCCGAACCACGGCGTGGGCCTACTCCGTGCGACCCCGTCCGGGTGCGCACGTCGCGACGCCGGTGACGTGGGAGGAGCTCGCCCGGCCGCTCGATCCGACGGCCTTCACGATGCGCGCCGTGTACGAGCGCGTGCAGCGCCTCGGTGACCTCCACCGGCCGGTGCTCGAGGACGCGCAGTCGCTCGGGAAGGCGCTGAAAGCGCTGCGCTGAGGGCTCGGAAGCCGGCGGTTCGAGGCAGCCGCGGATGGTAGGCTGCGCGACTCTGCGGACGTAGCTCAGTTGGTAGAGCATCAGCTTCCCAAGCTGAGGGTCGCCGGTTCGAGCCCGGTCGTCCGCTCTCCGAAAACCCGTCAACCATGCGGGTTTTCGCGCTCTCTGGAGCCTCCGGGCGATGCCCGCGGAGTGGTGCAAACGCGGTATGACGCCGCGGAAAAGGTGCAGAACAGCGGGGGAACGGTGGGGGAGCCGTCCGCCCAGGGCAATCTTTACGTCGTCCCGCCTTCAAGTTGCTTCCGCGCGGGTTGGATGTTCCCCCGCTCGATCTGAAAGATCAACTTGAGACCTCACGGGCCGCTACGACCATCGCGACGCTGAGGCCGCAACGGCGGAGCTGGTGGGCGATCCCGATGGCTTCCGCGAGCAGGTACGCGCCGCCGGCCGTGACCCTCACCCACTCGCGCTCGCAATCGCGGCGAAGGGGATCGGCACGAGAGGGTCCCGGGTTGGGGCGAGCCCGTGCGGATCGGCCCGGGAGACTCGAGGGCTCGCGCGACAGCTCGCCGTAATGATGATCAGCTCCCCCCGGGGTGCTGGCACTGCTGGCGGGCCGATCATTGCGCGCCGCGCACATCGCGGCGGTGCGCGCCCCCGGGCGCCGAATGTCTGGGAGGACAAGTTTCCCAAACATTCGTAAGAGTCGGGTCGTACCCCTTAGCACCAGCTGAGAGCCGGATCGGCACCAGCACCGCCGAGCCCTCCCGCCGTAATCAAGCGGGGGGGCTGAGACAAACGAGCACCGAAGTTCAAGCTCGAAATCAACATGAGCGGCTCGGCATTTGCACCCGAGACAACTTACTCGGACGCGTACCGGCTTCGCATCGGCCCGCTGCTCGGCCCGGTCGAGCTGCGGGATCGGCGAGTGCATGTTTTGGCGAAAACTGCCGGGACGCCTCGAGCCTGACCAGGTGTGGCAGACATGGCAACCCTGCGATGACCTGCGTTTCCGTCGCGTAGAACGCGCGGCGAGGCCGCGATCGATGCGGCTCGCATCGTGGTCCTCTACGTCGCTCAGGTGCTACCCAGTCTTACGAGGTCGGCGAGCACCGTGTCGATCTGGGCGATCAACGAGATGTGGCCCTCGCGCTCGAACAGGTGGGGCTCCGCGCCCGGGATCTCTCGCGCAAGCCACTCGCCGTGGGCGTACGGCACCATCCGATCCTCTCGCCCCTGCCAGACCGCCACCGGAACCGCGATCTCGGAGAGGGCGAAGCCCCAGGGCTTGACGAAGGCGAGGTCGTCGTCGCGCCAGCCCGCGATGCCGTTCTCCATGGCGCGACGCATCGCGATGGCCATCTCGTCTGCGAACACTCCGGTGAGGGCCTCCTTGTCGACGGGCGAGAGGAGCTCACCGAGTCCCTCCGCGACCGAAGCCCCGGTGACGTGCTGGAAGTGCTCGATCAGCGGCTCGAGGAAGGCCTCCATCTCCTCGTAGCCGGCGACGGCGGCCGCGAACTCGTCGATGTTGGCCTGATCCATGCCCGCAGTGAAATCGAG
Organism: uncultured Actinomycetes bacterium; assembly: GCA_963717155.1. Lineage (GTDB taxonomy): Bacteria > Actinomycetota > Thermoleophilia > Gaiellales > JALYLC01. Next base: position 1,924,333 of record OY970326.1, on the reverse strand, counting down.
GCCGCGCGCACCGTAGGGTGCGACGCTCGCGAGCAGCGCGGCCGCCCGGCAGCGATCGGGCATGAGCGCGGCACAGGCGAGAGCATGTGGCCCGCCACCCGACCACCCGAACGTGAGGAACTCGTCCACCTCCAGCACGTCGAGCAGGGCGACCACGTCGTCGACCGCGTCGGCAATGCTGCGTCCCGGGCGCGCGCTCGACCTGCCGTAGCCAGGGCGCGAGTAGCTGACGGTGCGGAGCCCGAGGGAGGCCGCGGGGCCCGTCACGCCAGTGAAGTCGGCAGCGGGGTTGGGGGTGCCCGTGTGGAACAGCAGCAGAGGCCCGTGTGCAGGGCCGGTCACGAGGTACTCGAGTTGCTGCTCGTCCGGGGTCGACATGAGGCTCGTGTCGTTCGCCACCCGCCGATCGTACGCCTACGGCGCGCCCTCGCGCTCGCTCGCGTTCAGCTGCCTGGCCTCGCGCGCTGATCACCTCCAAGAGGTGAGGCATCGCCGAGGCGCGCTGGAGCACGATCCAGGTCGACGAGCGCGAGGTCGCGCGCGTGATCAGCTGAGGAGGCCTGTTATGGGTGAGCCATTCAAGGGAACGATCAACGTCGACGTCCGCGACTCGAAGCCGGACTGGTCGCCGTTCGAGCCGCCACGGGCGCCTGACGGTGCGCCGAACGTCGTGTACATCGTGCTCGACGACGTGGGGTTCTCCGCGATGGGGTGCTACGGGGGGCCGATCCCGACACCGAACATCGACCGGATCGTCGCGAACGGCGTTCGCTACACGCAGTTTCACACGACGGCACTGTGCTCGCCGACCCGCTCGTGCCTGCTCACCGGGCGCAACCACACGCACAACAGCATGGCGTGCATCACCGAGGCGGCGATCGGGTTCCCGAACGCGAGCGGGACGATCCCGCCTGAGAACGGGATGCTGTCGGAGATCCTCGCCGAGCGCGGCTGGAACACCTACATGGTCGGGAAATGGCACCTGTGCCCGACCGACGAGATGAACCTCGCTGCGACGCGACGGAACTGGCCGAGTGGCCGCGGCTTCGAACGCTGGTACGGCTTCCTCGGCGCCGAGACGAACCAGTGGTATCCCGATCTGGTCTATGACAACCACACCATCGATCAGCCGAGCTCCCCGGCCGAGGGCTACCACCTCACCGACGACATCACGGACAAGGCGCTCGAGTTCATCCGCGACGCGAAGGCGGTCGTGCCGGAAAAGCCGTTCCTCCTCTACTACGCGCCTGGCGCATGCCACGCACCGCACCACGCGCCGAAGGAGTGGATCGACCGGTTCAAGGGCCAGTTCGACATGGGCTACGAGGCGATCCGCGAGCAGACGCTCGCCAACCAGAAGAAGCTCGGCATCGTGCCCGCCGACACCGAGCTGCCCGAGATCAACCCGATCGGGGATCAGACGCGGACGGGGCCCGACGGCAAGGCGTTCCCGATGCTCGACGTCACCCGCCCGTGGAACTCGCTGAACGACGACGAGAAGCGGCTGTTCGCGCGGATGGCCGAGGTGTACGCGGGGTTCCTCGCACACGCCGATCACCACATCGGGCGCCTGCTCGACCATCTCGAAGAGAGCGAGGAGCTCGAGAACACGCTCATCGTGCTCGTCTCGGACAACGGGGCCAGCGGCGAGGGTGGCCCCAACGGCTCCGTGAACGAGATGAAGTTTGCCAACGGCGTGCCCGACGACCTGGCCCAGAACCTGGCCATGATCGACGAACTCGGCGGCACGAAGACGTACAACCACTACCCGAACGGCTGGGCGATGGCGTTCAACACGCCGTTCAAGATGTGGAAGCGCTACGAGTTCAACGGTGGCACGAGCGACCCGTGCATCATCTCGTGGCCGGCGGGGACGAAGGCCCGCGGCGAGATCCGCGACCAGTACTACCACGCGATCGACCTCGTCCCGACGATCCTCGACGCTCTCGACGTCGAGCCGCCCGAGACGCTCAAGGGGCACACGCAGTCCCCGATCGACGGCGTGAGCATGCGGGAGACCCTCGACGACCCGTCTGCCGAGTCGAAGCGGAAGACGCAGTTCTACGCGATGCTCGGCTCTCGCTCGATCTGGCACGAGGGCTGGAAGGCGGTCACGACGCATCCGACCATCGCCGGCTGGGGCAACTTCAACGACGACGAGTGGGAGCTGTACCACGTCGACGTCGACCGGTCGGAGCTGCACAACCTCGCGGCGGAGCAACCGGACAAGCTCCGTGAGATGGTCAACATCTGGTTCGCAGAGGCCGGCGCAAACGGCGCCTTCCCGCTCGACGACCGCACTCCGGTCGAGATCCTGTCGGAGCCGCGACCCCAGCTCTCCGCGCCGCGGCAGCGCTACGCCTACTTCCCCGGCGATGCGCCGGTGTCTGAGTGGCAGGCGGTGAACACGAAGAACCGGTCGTTCGTGGTGGGTGCGCTCGTCGATATCCCGAAGCCGGACGCCGAAGGGGTGCTCTTTGCCCACGGCACCCGGTTCGGCGGCCACGCCCTGTACGTCAAGGACAGGCGCCTCCACTACGTGAACAACTTCGTCGGCGCCGAGGAGCAGATGGTCGTCGCGACCGAGGACATCCCGACGGGCGAGAACCTGATCCTGTCGGCGTCCTTCGAGAAGGAGGGGCAGGAGCCGACCTGTGCGAAGGGCACGCTCACGCTCTACCACGGCGACAAGAAGGTCGGCGAGGGGAAGGTCAAGACCCAGCTCGGCGCCTACGCGATCGCCGGCGCTCCGCTGTTCGCCGGGCGCCAGGCCGGCGAGCCCGTCACCGACGACTATCCCGGTGAGTCGCCCTATGCCTTCACCGGCGGAACCCTCCACCGGATCGCCGTCGACGTGAGCGGCGAGCCCTACGTCGACCTGGAACGCCAGGCCGAGATGCTCATCCGCAGCCAGTAGACGGTCGGCAGCGTGGGCCGGGAGCGCCTGATCGGTGCTCCCGGCCCGCGCGCGGTCAGAACCAACTCGGACCGTGCTGGGTGTACGGCGCCTCCAGCGCCTGGACCTCGTCGGTCGTGAGCTCCAGGTCCAGCGCCGCGACCGCCTCGGGAAGGTGATGTGCCCTGGTCGCTCCGACGATCGGAGCGGAGACGACCCGGTTGCCTAGTACCCACGCCAACGCGATCTGGGCCATGGTCGCGCCGCGCGCCTCCGCAGCCCGCTGGACCGCGTTGACGACTGGCTCGTCGAGAGGAGAGTCGAAGGATTTGACGATCTTGTCGACGGTGGAGCGCAGGCTCTGCTCACCCCACGGGCGGGCGAGGCGGCCCTTGCCCTGCGGGGAGTACGGCACCAGGCCCACGCCCATGTCGGCGCACATCGCGATCAACTCCGGCTCGTCGTGGCGGCGCAGCAGGTTGTACTGGTTCTGCATGGAGACGAACCGTGTCCAACCGCCGGTGTCCGCAGCATGCTGGAGCTTGGCGAACTGCCAGGCGTGCATGGAGGACGCGCCGAGGTAGCGTACCTTTCCGGCCTTCACCACGTCGTGTAGAGCCTCCATCGTTTCCTCGACCGGGGTGTCCGGATCGAAGCGGTGGATCTGGTAGAGGTCGACGTAGTCGGTGTCCAGTCGCCCGAGGGAGGCGTCGATCTGCTCCAGGATCGCCTTGCGTGACAGACCCTGTCCACCGGGGCCGTTGTGCATCCTGCCGAACACCTTGGTGGCGAGCACGATGTCCTCACGTTGCGAGTAGAGCTTGATCGCGCGACCGACGAGCTCCTCCGAGGTTCCGGCCTGGTAGACGTTCGCGGTGTCCCAGAACGTGATTCCCAGTTCGAGGGCCTGCCGGAAGAACGGTTGCGCCTCGTCGTCGCTCAGGGCCCACTCGTGCGCGCCTGGAGTGGTGGGGTCGCCGTAGCTCATGCAGCCGAGCGCGAGCCGGCTGACCTTCATCCCGGTGTTTCCCAGTTGTGCGGTTTCCATCTCTCTCCTGACGGTCTGGAGGCATGTGCGTTGGTTTCGCCACCCGAGCGGGATCTCGTCCACCGTCACCCGGGCGCACGTATCAGGAGCGATCGAGGCGGCTCTACCAGTTGAACGGATCGTACGGATTGAGACGATCCGAAACTCGCTGGGAGGGGAGCCGTGCCGGGACGTCGAGCCCCGGGTTTCAGCTTGGGTGCGCCGTGGCTGTTGGTCCCGATCACAGTCGTGCTCGGGTTCCTGGTCGCCGGCACCGGCAACTCCGATGCGGTCGTGGCGCGCAGTGCGGCGAACGCGCAGCTCACGCTTCAGCTGTGGCCGGCCGGCCAGGGGAGGATCGACCTCGCCCAGGGTGGCATCGAGGTCGGCTCCTGCGATTTCCTGGTCGCCGTCGACGGGGGCCCGTGCACCTTCTCGGTCGACCCGGGCGCGCCGGTGACCGCGACGGCCGTTCCCGAGCCCGACGCGCAGCTCACCTACGTCGACCAGCAGCTGCTGCCCGACTATCCGGTGGCCAACCCGTCGTTCGTGCGGTGGACGATGGCCGGCTGCGCGGGGACCAACCCGTGCACCTTTTCGCCGGACAGCGACCGGGCCTGGGTCGGCGCGATCTTCACGCCGCTCGAGCTCGAGGTCGGGATCGCCGGGAACGTCTCCGGGAACGGCACGGTCACCGTCGAGGGCGCGCCGCCGCTCACGTGCGAGACGCCGGGAATGATCCAGTTTCCCAACACCGACACCGGTTGCCACGGCCTCTACCCGGCTGACTCCTCCGTCGTACTTGTCGCGTCACCCGACCCGCTGGACTCGCCGGCGTCGATCCAGTGGGGCCCCGGATGTGATCCGGACGGCGGCGACCCGACGAGCCCTCGCTGCACCGTGACGGTGGACAACCTCCGGACGTTCGCGATGCTCGCGTTCGAGGGTGCGCCGGTTCCGGGGATCCCGATCGACATCGTCCCCCACGTGCACGTCACGCGCGTCGGTCACGGCACGGTGAAGGGAAGCGGCTTCGACTGCGGCTCGCAGTGCGACACCGATCCCGACTACCAGTCGCGCGTCACGCTCAACGCGGTCGCCGATCCCGGCTCGCACTTCGTGAGCTGGCAAGGGGTCTGCTCCAGCAACCCGGTATGCACGTTCAGCGCCGGATCCGCGACGAGCGTGCAGGCCGTCTTCAACGTCAGCTCGACGACTCCGGTCACCACGGCCCCCGTCACGACGACTCCCGTCACGACGACGACAGGAGGCAAGACGCGGTCCACGGCGTTCGCGGCGCACGTCGAGCGGGTGGGGACGACGCGTCGCGCCGGCCGCCGGCTCGTCGTCCTGACGCTCGTCAGCGACCGCCTCGCCCGGGCGACGGTCGGGCTCAGGCGGCGTGGGCGGACCGTCGTCTCGAAGACCTTGATGCTGAAACCCGGCCGCACGGCGCTCCAGCTCAAGGTTCCGAGAGGGCTCGGAGCGGGTCGTTGCCAGCTCCTCGTGCGCCTCGCCTCGGCCGATCGGACGCGGACGCTCACGACGTCGGTCGTCATCGGGCGCAGATGACGACGAGGCAGTCGACCAGCGGCGCGGGCGCACGTCTCGCGGTCGCGGCTCCGGCGCCGACGAGCGCCGACGGCCGTCCCTGGCGTCTGGTCACACGGGCCTCGCTGGTCGTCGGCCTGATCTCCACGGTGGTGGGCCTTGTCTTCGTCCTCGTCCCGGCGATTCGCCCGACCCCGAGCGCGCCGCCGGCAGACCAGGCAGTCGCGATCACCGGGCTCCAGCTCGCGCGTCACACGACGCAGGGCCAGTTCTTCGACTACGCGGACAGGTCGAAGCTGGGCTTCACGCGGAAGCAGCTTGCGCTCGTCGGCGCGTCGGTCTTCGCGCGCGTCGAGGTCGCCGGGTTCCGGGGCAAGACGCTCACGGTCGAGCGCCAGGTGGTGGACGCGAACGGCAACGTGTTCGGGCAGGCGCGTGCCTTCAAGCTGAAGCCGCACGCCAATCGGGTCACGTACCGCTGGCCGGACTGGGTGCAGATCCCAGATCGTGTCGGGACCTACGCGATCGTGATCAAGATCCTCGACAGGGACGGCATCTCAGCCCTCGCGTGCGGGGAGAGCGACCCATTCGCCGGACTCGCGGGCGAGTCGACGGCCGACCCGCCTCGCGTGTGCGAGGGCGGCGGCTGATCGTAGAAACTTCCTGACGCCCGAGTTCACGAATGGTCAGGCGGGTTCCGGAATATGCCGGCTCCAGCGTCATTCGGGCCTACGCTTCGCCGTCATGCCGTCGAAGTCGCACGACGCGTCGGGCGTGCTCGGCGCGAAGGAGGTCGCCGGCTCGGAGGTCGCCCCGAGGAGCCTCGCGAAGAAGCTCGGCGCGGCCGTGTCCGGCCAGGCGAGGGTACGCGCCGAAGGCGGCGGTCCCGACGACGCCGCGGGGCAGTTGCCCGCGTTCCGCACCGCGTACCTCGCGCTGAGCAAGCGGGACGTCGTCCTCGTGAAGATGAAGTCGGGTCTCCTCACGATGAAGCTGACCGACACGGCGCTCGCGCGTGCGAACCGCAGGCAGATCGCATCCGTTGCGTGGGAGGGCGGGAAGCTGATGTCGCAGCTCGCGATCAGCTTCTCGAACGGCGTGGTCTGGGAGTTCAACGTCACGCATGCCTCCAGGGGCTCGGCCGAGTCGATCGTGCGCGCGCTCGGCCGCAAGGACCTGCTCGGGTAGGCCGCTACGGCTCGTCCGACCGTTCGCGTTCGCGCCCGTCGACGCGGTCCCGCTTCCGCGTCTCGGACACGTCGTCCGTCAAGGCACCCGCAAGCCGCTCCAGGAACACGGGAGGCGGCTGTGCCGCGTCGAACGCGAACCCGTACCGGCTCAGTAGATGGCCCGACTGTCCGCTGATCGGCCACGTCAGGTCGAGATCGGGATTCACCTCCTGCACCGCGACGATCGCACGCACGCCCGCATCGTCCGGATGCGCGCGTACCCACGCGGCAAGCTCGTGCAGCGCCGCCACCGAGTTGGAATGACGCGGATCGCCAGTGTGCTCGGACGCGGTCTGCGAGCGCCAGTCGGCGCACCCCTCGATCACGTCGAGCAGGCTCTCCACGGTCAGCCCGGCATCGTCGTCCCGGTGCAAGCAGATGCCCGTTAGATCCGCTGTACGCGACTGTCGCTAGATCGGCAGGGGATCATCGGGTGGGACGGGCATCGGGATCGGGTCGGGAGCTCCGGGCTCTCCTGGCGGCACCGGGTCGGGATGTGGCGGCGGCAAAGGGCCGGTCGGCGGGCGCGGGACCGGCGGCTCGGGCATGCGCGTGGTCATGCCCCGTACTACCCGGCATGCCGGACTTCACACCTCGGACGCCCGTTTGTTCACGCCGCCTTCACCGCCCTCTTACCCACCCGGCGCGGTCGAGCAGCGAGAGTCGTCTCCGGGCCGACCCATGACCCGAGGACACGGATACGTGCAGCGCTTCGTGCTCGCCGCACTCGACGAGCAGGCTCTTGCCGACGTCCCCGGGCTCTGGTTGCACGTGTACACGCTCGCCGAGCGCCTCGTCGGCGCGAAGCCGGACACGACCCAGCTCGAGTCCGTCCGCCGTGCGACCCGGATCCTCGCGTCGGCCGGGCTTGTAGAGATCGATCCCAGGGGCGTCTCGTCATTCCAGGCCGCCGACTGGCCGGAGCACCTCGGGCGTGGCTCCCGCGCCCGTCTCGTCGCGCGCATCCCGCTGAACCAACGAGCCGCAGCCGAGCAGCGGCAGGCAGCCCGCGCCGAGGATCCGGACGAGGCGGGCTAGTCTGGCTCGCCAGGGGAGCCGTCGGCCGCAGCGCCCGTCAATGTCCCTGCACCGACGCCCCGGCGCTCACCCCGCTCTCGGCAACGGCGACCTGTCCGGCCGGCTCTGTTGCGAACTCCAGCGGTCAGACCGTCAGCGACATCGCGAACGCGTTCGTGATCCAGTCGGTTCGGGCGGTCTACGCGATCTGCATCGCCGCGGGCTCATGACTGCCGCGCCCGCACGAGGCGCCGCTCCGGATCGAGGCGACGACGTTCGATCTCGGCCTGCACGTCAGCGACGAGATCGCCGAGCACGGAAACGCCCGGCGTTCTGAACGCACGTAGCAGCTGCTCGAGGTCGGACGTCGTGTGCCGCGCCCAACGGTGACTGGCCTCATCGGCGATGGAGCATTCTTGTCAGGTTCGCGCTGCTCCGGCACCCGAATGAGTGCCGGAACACATACGCGGCGCGCAGGGTCAGACGAAGAGCGTGCTGAGGTGCAGCTCGTCGGCGAGACTGGACATCTCGTCGTCAGCGGGCCGTCCCGAGAGGCGCTCGGCCGCGTCGAGTACGCGCGGGAGCAGCTCGAGGTCGCCGGCGCTGTTGAGGAAGACACCTGGCTCGCCAAGCACCCAGTTCACGGCGAGGTCGATGTGCTGCTGCTCGACGAGCGGCTCGTACCAGGTGGCTGCCGACTGCTCCTTCGAGCCCCACGGGCCGCGCGAGATGCTCTTGATCGTCTGGATCGCGACGTTGCGCTCGCGACACGTCGCGATCAGCCGATCGACGTCGGCCGCGTACGAGGGACTCTGCACGATGACGTGGCTGTACGGGAAGAGCACCGAATCGAACGGGAACCGCTCGAGGCTGCGCTGGTGCATGGCCGCGACTGTGAGACCATGCCCCGTGACGCCGATGAAGCGGACGAGGCCCTCGTCTCGGGCCTCGATCGCGGCGCGGAGCGCACCCTCTTCGCCCAACGCGACATCCCACTCGTCGGGGTGCACGAGGCAGTGCAGCTGGATCAGGTCGACCTGGTCGACCCCCATCCGCGCGAGCGAGCGGCGGATCTCCTCGCGCGCCGGCGCGTAGCCGCGCTCGGCGGTCTTCGTGGCGAGGAAGAACTGCGACCGGTGCTCGCGGAGCCAGGGCGCGAGACGCAGCTCCGCGTCGCCGTAGCTCGCGGCGGTGTCGATGTGGTTCACCCCGTGTTCGAGCAGCAGGGGGAGCGCCTCGTCAGCCTCACGCTGCGACACCTGCCCGAGCGCCGCGGCCCCGAAGATGACGCGCGCGCTCTGGTGGCCGGTCGCTCCGAACGGTGCCTTGTCGATCATGCCGTCAAGTCTACGACGAGACTCGCTGTGATGGGACGGCCGCCGCCGGCACGTGCCCAGGGACGGGGGACTCGCCCCAGCACGCACCATGCGAGACGGGCGAGGCTGGTGCGATGAACGCGCCGACGGCGACCATGACCTCTCTCTCCCGATATCGCTCGACGTAACCCGAGGCAGCGCCGCGTGGTTGCGGACCGGTCAGGCGACGAGGTCGCCGTCGCCCAGTAAGCGACGCGCCGCGCGGCGGTCCGTCCGCATCCGAGAGATCGACGAGCCCTCGTGGAGCAGCAACCGCGGCAGTGCGAGCGGCCAGGCGACCGGCTGGTAGCCGATCTCGTAGCCGTGCCGCCGGAAGAGCTCGCCGAAGAGGAAGCGCACGCGGAAGAGATGGTGGATGGCGCAGATGACGAACACCTCCGAGACCCCCTCGAGCTCGCGCACGAGCTGCAGCGAGCGCACGGCGTTCTCGGCGGTGTTCGTCGCGGTCGGCTCGCGGATCAGCGCAATGTCGCGGCGCCCGTTCCACGCGGCAGCCATCTGATCGGCCTCCGTCGGTCCGCCGTCGACCGACCAGCCAGTGAAGATGACCCCTCTCGTCCGAACGTCGAGCGCGAGCGACTCGGCCCGCCGGACGCCCGCACGGCAGATCGTCGTGATGCCATGCGACCCGTCCTCGCCGATGTCGCGATAGCCGAGAACGACGATCACCCGATCCGACGTGGCGACCAAGGAGCTCGGCGGCGTTCGAGACGGCGCGCTGGACGACATCTTCACTCACGATAGGGCGGCGGGAGGACGCCACCGCCAGAAGCGGTGAAGGCACGGTGATCAGGTGGTGAACGAGGGCGGCTAGTCTGGTGCTTTGGCCAGCCAGACAGAGCCGATCGGCATGGGGCTGTTCTTCTACCCCCGTGGTGGCTCGGCCCAGGTGGCCCGGTACCTGTCGCGAGCGCTCGCGCGGGACGGCCGGCAGGTCACCCTCTGCAGCGGCTCGCTCGGTCCGAGCGGAGCGCTCGGCGATGCGACGACGATCTTCGGTGGGATCGATGTCGTCCCCGCCTCGTACGACGATGCCGTCGCGCGCTGGCAGCGTGGCGAGGATCCGATGGACGCTCCTTTCCCGATGCATCCGTCCTACGAGGCCAGATCCGGCGTTCCGGACCGCGCATTTCCGTGGGTGTCGCCCGCACAGGGCGAGCGCATGGCAGCAGTGTGGGCGCGCTTGATCGCAGGCTCCGACGCCATGTCGCGTGCGCGTCTCCTGCACCTTCACCACCTGACGCCGATCCACGACGCCGTCGTCGGGGCAGTCCCGGGAGTGCCGGTCGTGACGCACCTGCACGGGACCGAGCTGAGGATGCTGGATGCGATCTCGCGTCGCGATGCGGTTCTCGCCGGTGGCCCGCACGCCCGGTGGTGGGAGGGCCGCATGCGCGCCGCCGCGCAACGGGCGGCCGCGACCATCGCGATCTCGCCCTTCGAGCAAGAGCGTGCGGTACGTCTGCTCGGACTCGATCCCGACACCGTCCACTGCCTGCCGAACGGTGTCGATGTCGATCGCTTCACGCCGTACCGGCCGAGCGACGCAGTGCGGAGGGCGCTCTGGTTGCGCTGGCTGGTACACGACGCGCAGGGCTGGGACGAGACGACGTCGAGCCCGGGCAGTGTGCGCTACGACGAGCGCGAGGTCCTGGACGCGTTCTTCGACCCGGTGAGCGGCGCGCCGCGGCCCGTGCTGATGTTCGTCGGCCGTTTTCTCGGTTTCAAGCGCGTCCCGCTCCTGATTCGCGCCTACGCCCGCGCTCGGGCCCGCATGGCGATTCCGGTGCCGCTCGTCATCTGGGGCGGCATGCCGGGGGAGTGGGAAGGAGAGCACCCGCATACCGTCGCCACACGCGAAGGCGTCGACGGGGTCTTCTTCACCGGTTGGCGCGGCCACGACGACCTGCCGCTCGGGCTCAGCTGCGCCGACACGTTCGTCGCACCGTCGACCGACGAGCCGTTCGGGCTCGTGTACCTCGAGGCGATGGCCTGCGAGCTTCCGGTGATCGGCACGACGAGTGGAGGGCCCCCGAGCTTCGTGAACGTCGTCCGCGGCGAGCCGGACGGCTGGCTCGTGCCGCCCGACGACGAGGCCGCACTGACCGCTGCAATGGTGACCGCAATCGAGGATGCGGCCGAACGCGCATCGCGCGCGGCGAACGCGGGCCGGCACGCGCGCGAGCAGCACTCGTGGCGCAGCACCGCCGGCCGCCTCGCCGCCATCTACGACGAGTGCCTCAGCGCGCATCCGGCGCACGCGGTGTAGACGCGCGGAGCTCGCGTTCCCCGACCGCAGCGCGCGATCGGGGAACGCGAGGATCGAGGCCTCGGCTCAGCGCTTGACGCGCAGCGTCCGCGTGACCAACAGCGACTGCAGGCCCTGCGGATCCCTCGCGCTGATGGTGAGCTTGTAGGTGCGGCGCGCGACTCCGTGCAGCGACAGGAACGCCGTGAACGATCCCGCCTTCTTGCGGGTGATCGTCAGGCTGCGAACGAGCCGCTTCTTGTAGAGCAGCCGGATCGTGACCCGCGCCGGCTCGGACAGCTTGAGCTTGAGCGCGAGCAGCTTGCCCTTGCCGAGATGGCGCAGCGAGACGACGCCGGGGACGTGTACCACCGTCACCTTCGGCCGCACGTTCGGGGGTGGTGGAGGCGGCGGCGGCGCCTTCAGCGTCGTGAACGTCTGGTCGGCGCCGACGATCGTCCCGAAGTCGCTCGACGCGACGGCGCGGAAGTGGATGACCGTGTTTCCGGGGAGCCCGCCGAGCGCGGCGCCGAACGCCGTGGCAGCCGTGCCGACAGCGATCGCCTGATCCGGCGTGGCTGCGCCGTAGGCGGTCGTCGTCCCGTAGTCGAAGTGCACCTTGATGCGGGCTCCTCCCGGGTTGACCGAGCCCGCGACCGTGGCGCCGCTGACGGTCACAGCCGAGGACGTGCCGGTCGCGATGTCGCTCGGCGCGTAGGCCTGCGCGAACAGCCGCTCGGGGCCGGTGCCGTCGGCGTACAGGAAGAACGGCGTGCCTACGGCTCCGGCCTGGCACGCGCCGCCGTCGGCGTTCGTCGGGTTCGCGGTGCAGGTCGACGAGATCGGCGGCCGGAGGTCGGCCGTGCCCGGTCCGGCGTGGAAGATGCCCGTCGGTGTGTCGAGCTTGAAGACGGGAGCGGTTGCGCCACCCTCGAAGTGCCCGGTGAACGTGCGGTTCTGGCCGCCGACGTTCTCCTGCCAGCTGATGTACGGCGTGTTCCCCGAGAACGTGATGTCCGGTCGTGTCGCGTCGTTCAGGGTGTTGGAGATCGGCTGGCCCGAGTTGAACAGCTCGAAGTGGTCGCCTCCGACGAGGCGCGAGACGAAGATCGCGTGGTTGACGCCGACCTTCTCGGACCAGGCGACCCACGGCACCGTCGTCCCTCCTGAGGTCAGCGTTCCGGCGGCGACGCTTGGGTCTTCCGCATCGACCGTGGCGTCCTTGTTGAGCGAGCACGCGCGCTCCTGGATGGCGGTCTCGAGGCATGCGCCGAAGTGGTTGCTGCCGCCGGAGGTATCCAGCACGTTCGTTTGCCCCGCTGTGCCGTTGCCCACCGCGACCCAGTGAAAGCCACCGTCGGCCGTGCCATCCACGACCGCCTTGGCGGCGAACACCAGCTCGTTGGTAACCCCGTTGAGGCCAGGGCTCTGCTCGTACCAGACGACCCACGGAACCGTGTCGGACGGGCCCGTGAACGCGTCGTCCGGCTCGACCGCGTCACGGCTGGGGTCGATGCTCAGGGTCGGATCGCCGCTCGTCGAGGATGCGCCGGTGGTCGAGTTGAGGCGGTCCAGACCGACCTGAAGCCAGCAGAAGCCGTTGACGTTCGCCGCTCCGCTCGCCGGCTTCCCGACGCACGGAGTCCCGTTGGCCGGCTGCTTGGCGCCGCGCGAGACGAAGATCTGGTTCGTCCCCGCGGCCGCGCCGTCGAGCTCCTGCCATGCGACCCAAGGAACGGGGTCAGCGCCCGCGACGGCCGCGCCGCCGACGACCGCCGGATTCTCGGCGTCGCGGTTCGTGTTGATGTTGAGCGACGGCACCTGGTTGGGCGATGCGCGATCCTGCCCGGACGGCAGCCAGAGGTTCGCGGTTGCCGAGAAGCGGCTCGCGAAGATCTGCGTCTTGCCGGCGAAGTTGCCATTCGGCTCGTACCACGCGACCCACGGGACGGCGCGGCCTGCGCCGGCGAAGTCGATCGACGGAGCCTCGGCCTCGGCGCTCGTGACGATGTTGAGCGATGCCGGGAACCCCTGCGTCACCCACGCTCCGCCCTTGAAGGCACGGACGAAGATCTGCTGCCCCAGCGGGGTCTTCTGCTCGAACGCCGCCCACGGCACCTGCAGGTTTCCGGCCGCGACCGTGCCGCCCTGGACGTCCGAGGCGCCGGCATCCCTGGCGGGGTCGATGCCGTTCGTCGGGTCGCTGCTGTTGACCTGCGAGCCGTCGGCAGGCAGGCCGACGAATGCCGCAGCAGCGGTGCCCGCGAGCACGAGGGCGGTCGCCATCGCCACGGTCGTAAGACGCACGTGCCGTCTGATCCTCATCGTGCCCCTCCCTCTGGTGGTACGCGCGTCCAGAGGCCCCTGAACGCGGGCCGCGAGTCTACGCCCCGTCCGAACGCGGCGCAGGCACAACTGGACGAACGGTCAGCCCCCGCTGATGGCGGCGATCACGTCGACGCGCGAGTCCGACTCGAGCGCCGTTCCGAGCTCCGCGCGCTGCCGGTCGACGTACACGTTGATGTGCCGACGAAGTACCGGGCCGGGTTCGCAGAGCCTGTCGCGCATGCCCGGCCAGCGTTGGTCCAGGCGTTCGATCGCCTCGTCCACGGTTCCGGCGTCGACGTCGACCGCTCTCGGAAGACCGGGATACACGAGCGGGAGCGTGGTGGGGAGATGGATGCTCGGCATCGGCTACGCGAACTCCGCCACCTCGACCGACGCGATCGCCGGCAGGTAGCTCGCGATCTCGTGCCACGACTCGCCCTCGTCCCCGCTGGCGAAGACCTGGCCCGTGGTCGTGCCGAAGTACAGGCCCGGAACGTCATGGGTGTCGATCGCGAGCCCCTCGCGGAGCACCCCCAGATGTGCGTGGCGCTGTGGCAGGCCGTGCTCGAGCCGCCGCCAGCTGGAGCCCGCGTCCTGCGTGCGCCAGACCGCCGCCCGACCGTCCGGCATGCAGCGGGCGTGGCCGGGATCGAGGGGGATCACGTAGAAGCTCTCGCGATCGTGCGGGTGTGCGGCCGCGGCGAACCCGAAGTCGCACGGCAGCCCTTCCGTGATCTCGGTCCACGACTGTCCCGCGTCGTCGCTGCGGTGCATCCCGCAGTGGTTCTGCTGGTACAGCCGGTCGGTGTCGACCGGCGACATCACGAGCTTGTGCACGCAGTAGCCGATCTCGGGATTCTCGAGCGGCCAGGCAGCGCGCAGACCGCGGTTGCGCGGGGCCCAGGAGGCTCCGTCATCCGTCGTCTCGAAGATGCCGTAGCCCTGGATGACGGCCCAGAAGCGCGACGCATCGTCGGGATGGGGCATGACCGCCGGGAGCCCGAGATGCCCGGGAGGCTGCTTGTCCGGGTCGTTCCAGTCGGTACGCCCGGGCTGGCCGTCGAGCGTGCTGAGCAGCGACCACGTCACGCCGCCGTCGCGGCTCTCGAAGATGCCGGACGCCTCGGCGCCTGCGAGCAGCCGCCCGTGAGCCGCGGTGAGGCCGGAGATCTTCGACAGCTTCAGATCGCCCTCGCCGTACGAGAGGCCGTCGCTGGAGAGCTCCCAGGTCTCGCCGAGGTCGCGGCTGCGCCAGACGCCGGCGCCGTGCCACTCGCTCGCCGCGGCGGCATAGATCGTCCCGGAGCTCGGATCGTGGACGGCGTGGTAGATCGGCCAGCCCTCGCAGAACGGGCCGCGGACGCTCCAGTCGCGCCGATCCCCGTCGCTCTCCAGTACGAAGCAGCCCTTTCGCGTCCCGACCAGCAGCCCGACTCGCGACATGGATCTCACCTCCGGCTCGACATCGTGGGCGGAGTCTCGCCCACTACCCATGACTCCGCGCGTCGGCAGAACTCATCGATCGTAGCCCGGAAACTGGCACTCTGCAGTGCGAAGCTCGTTCGACCCGACCGACCCACGAGACGAGGACTGACGATGCCAGCCAACGGTGCAGCAGAGTGGCAGGGGGACCTGCGGAGCGGCAAGGGAACGTTCACCGCCGGCGATGGCATCAGCGGTGAGTACTCGTTCCGATCGCGCTTCGAGGACGGCCCGGGGGCGAACCCCGAGCAGCTGATCGCCGCCGCCCATGCGTCCTGTTTCTCGATGGCGCTCTCGGCCGCGCTCGGTGAGGCCGGCACCCCCCCGACGTCGGTCAAGACGGATGCCGTGGTGTGGCTGCGGCCCGTCGACGGGGCTCCGACGATCGCGAAGATCGAGCTCACGACGGTCGCCGTGGTGCCCGGCATCGACGAGGCCAGCTTCCAGCAGCATGCGGCCGAGGCCAAGAAGGGCTGCCCCGTCAGCCGCGCGCTCGCCGGCGTCCCCGAGGTCACGCTGAACGCGTCGCTCGCGACCTGAGCCGAACAGCGCTCGGGTGTCTACGGCAGGTCGGCCACGGCGGGCTCGGGCGCCCCGACGAGCTGTCCGCCCGCGCACTGCTCGGCCAGGACGGTGCGTCGCGGGTTCGCGATCCAGATGGCGCCGATAACCCCGCCTGCCGCCACCAGGACCGCGCAGATCACGAGGACCACGTGGAAGGCCGCCACGGACTCGCTGTTCGGCGCGAACGTGTCACCGACGAGCCTCGAGGACACGACGATTCCCATGAACGACACGGCGAGCAGTCCGGCGATGCGGGCCACGGCGTTGTTGACCGCAGATGCGATACCGGCGTCGCTGTCGTCCGCATCCGCGAGCACCGCGGCGGTCAGGGGAGAGACGGTCATCGCGAGGCCGAGCGAGAACACGAGGAGCGCTGGGACGAGGTCGCGGACGTACGAGACGTGGATGCCGGTCGGCAGCAGGAGCAGGATCCCGGCGGCCGCGATCATCGGGCCCGCCCCCATGAAGAACCGCGGTCCGTAGCGATCGGCGAGTGCGCCGAACCGCTTCGACAACGCGAACATGGTCAGCGTGGTGGGCAGCGTCGCGAGCCCGCTCTTGAGCGCCGAGTAGCCGGCGACCTGTTGCAGGTAGATCACGAGGAAGAAGAACAGGATCGCGAGCCCGCCGTACATCGTCAGCGTCTGGAGGTTCCCGATCGCGAAGTTCCGGCGCATGAACAGGTCGAGCTTCAGCATCGGCTGGGGTGCGCGACGCTCGTATTGCACGAAGGCGGCGAGCGCCGCGATGCCGCCGGCCAGCGGAACGAGGGTGATAGCGCTCCAGCCGTAGTGCGGCTGCTCGATGAACGCGAACACGACGCCGCCGAGGCCGAGCGTGCACAGGCTCGCGCCGAGGTAGTCGACGCGGCGGTTCGCGACGTGCGCTGATTTCGGGACGCCGGCCCGGATCAGCACCAGGGTTGCGATGACCACCGGGATGTTGAGCGCGAACACCCAGCGCCAGGTGAGCTGGTCGACGATCAAACCTCCCGCAAGCGGACCGATGACGCCGGCGACCGCGCCCCAGGCCATCCACGCCCCGATCGCCGGACCGCGCTCTCGTTCGTGGAAGGCCGCGACGATGATCGCGAGCGAGGCGGGCGTCAGCAGCGCCGCAGCCGCGCCCTGAAACGCGCGCGCCACGATCAGGAAGTCGATCGTCGGCGCGAGCGCGGTCGCGATGGAGAACACGCCGAACAGGCCGACGCCGAGCGCGAAGATCCGGCGCTCGCCGTAGATATCTCCAAGCGAGCCGCCGATCAGGATCAGCGATCCGAGCGCGAGCAGGTAGGCGTTCGACACCCACTGCTGGGCGGACAGCCCTCCGCCCAGGTCGTCCACGATCGAGGGAAGTGCGACGTTGACGATCGTCGCGTCGATCGACGCGACCGACGACCCGAGAATGGCCGCCCCCAGCGCGAGTCGCTGGCTACGAGTCACGCCACATCGGGCCCGACTCTATCGCGCGGAGGTCTATCCGGTACGGACGCCCATGCTGATCGCACCGATGTAGGCGGCCCCGTTCTTGCGCACCTTGAGAACGGATCTGCTTCCACCGCTCTGGTAGATCGAGTCCTGCGCGTTGCGCACGTCGCGCGCCGGGCGAGCGCTGTACGGCGCCTTTCTGAAGGCGATGTCGGTGAGCGCGTCGTTGAAGAACAGCTGACCCGTGTGGATCACGTTCCCCCCGACGTGCACCTTCACGTGGATGTGAACCGTGCGACCGGTGTACCAGCCCGGGTAGACCGTGTCGAAGCGCGCGAGCCCGCTCGCATCCGTGCGCTGGATCCCGCGCATGAACGTGCGGCCGACCGTGCCGTTCGACTGCTCACCCGAGTACGCACCGGCCGCGTCCGCGTGCCAGATGTCGACCGCGGCGCCCTTGATCGGCTTGCAGGTCGACGCGTTCACGACCGTGAGCCGCAGTGCGAGCGGCGTGCCTGGCATCCCCTCGGTGATGTTCCGCCGGACCTTCTCGTTCGCGATGTAGTACGGCCCCTCGGTCATCTCGGGGGCGAGGACGCAGGCCACGGCGTCGCCTTTCGAGCTCGACGGGGAGGCGGCCGCAGGCATTGCTCCGGCGCCGAGCACGGCGATCGCGAGCCCGCCTGCCCTGATCAGCGATTCGCGGCGGCCGAACCGATCGGGCTCGGCCTCGGGGTGGTCGTCGTCGAATGGGGGTGCCATGTGAGTCCTCCGGGAAGAATCGGCTTCCTGTGAAGGCTATGGACGTCGTGTAAGGACAACGTAGGCCAGCTGGGAGGCGCCTGTCCGCGCTCCGGCTACGCTGGAGCCGTGGAGCAGCGAACCATCGAACGGCTCGGCCGGACGGTCTCGTGCGTCGGATTCGGGGGCTGGCAGCTGGGGGCCGACTGGGGCGACGTGTCCGAGGCCGACGGGACCGCGGCGCTCGAGACCGCGCTCGCCGAGGGCGTCACCTTCGTCGACACCGCGGACGTCTACGGCGACGGACGCAGCGAGCGGATCATCGGGCGGGTCATCGCGGAGCTCGGGGATGCGCGTCCGTTCGTCGCGACCAAGATGGGCCGGCGCGTCGCCCTGCTGCACGAGAACCACACGCCGGCCAACTACCGCGCCTGGATCGACCGCTCGCGCGAGAATCTCGGCCTCGCGACGCTCGACCTCGTGCAGCTGCACGGTCCTCCGAGCTCGGTGCTCGCGGACGATGCGCTGTTCGACGACCTCGACTCGCTCGTCGAGGAGCGACGGATCGCGGCCTACGGCGTGAGCGTCGAGACGTGCGACCAGGCGCTGGCAGCGATCGCGCGACCGCGGGTCGCAACGGTGCAGATCATCCTGAACGCGTTCCGGCTGAAGCCGCTCGAGCAGGTGCTTCCCGCGGCAGCGGAGGCCGGCGTCGGGATCATCGCCCGCGTGCCGCTCGCGAGCGGGCTCCTGAGCGGTCGCTACACCAACACGACCCACTTCAGCGCCGACGATCACCGCTCGTACAACCGTCATGGCGAGTCGTTCGACGTGGGGGAGACCTTCTCAGGCGTCGACTACGAGACGGGCCTCGAGGCGGTGCGCCGGCTCGCGCCCCACGTGCCCGCCGACGTCACGATGGCGCAGTGGGCACTGCGCTTCGTGCTCGACCAGCCCGGCGTGTCCGTCGTGATTCCCGGGGCGCGGAACCCCGACCAGGCACGGAGCAACGCCGCTGCGGCACGGCTCGCGCCGCTCGACGCCGACTCGATCGCCGCGATCCACGAGGTGTACGACGAGCTGATCCGACCGACGGTGCACGCGCGCTGGTAGTGCGCCCGGGCGGCTAGCGGCTCGGAGCGCGCTTCTCCTGCGGCACTGGCTCGGCAGCGGGTGCCTTCGGGGTCTCCTCGGAGTCTCCGTGGAGGTCGCGAAGTCCGGCCTCGAGCTCGGTCTTCGTCTCGAGCAGCACGTCCTTCGTCCCCTTCGCCCGCTTTGCGCCCGATCGGGCGAGCTTCGGCAGGATCGATCCGCCGAACAGCAGCAGGACGACGATGCCGACGACGATGATCTCTTTCAGTCCGATGCCTAACACGGTGACTCCTAGGCGCGGGGGTGGTCGAGTTTACGAGCTAGAGGACCGTACAGCACCTGCGCGTCGGCGAACCGATCCGACGAGTTCAACGAACAATCACAACATCCTGCCGCGAGCCGGAGTATCGTTTCGAGCAAGGTGATTCCTCAGAGTGGCGGCGAACGGCCGTCCGACCGATCGTCAGGTAGGGAAACCATATGGGTGCCGGACTCCTTCAGCCAACACACATCATCTTCGTCATCGTGATCGCGCTCCTGGTGTTCGGTCCGAAGCGGCTGCCCGAGATGGGTCGCTCGATCGGGCACGGGATCCGCGAGTTCAAGGACTCGATCGACGGGAACTCGAGCTCGCACGACACGCACGAGGCGACGATGACGGACGTCCCGCAAGAGCCCGTCCGCGTCGCCGAGCTCCCGCCGGCAGGTCCGCCGCCGGCCGCCGCTCCCGCCAGTGCCGTGCAGGAGACGCCGAGCGCCGCGAGCGTGCCGCGCCAGGGGTCGAGCGTCTCCCGCTAGGACGCCGAGCGCAGCAGCTCGCGCACGTCGGCGGCCGCACGCAGGCCGCTCTCGACTGCGCCATCGATGAAGCCCGGCCAGAGCAGCGCCGTGTGCGCGCCCGCGAACACGAGCCGTCCCTCGCGCGCTCGCAGCGCAGTCTCGTAGCGCATGATCTGACCGGGGCGGAACACGGTCCATGTCCCACGGGCGAAGGGGTCGGCGTCCCAGTCGTGCGCCGTGTGCTCGATGAGCTCGGTTCCGGGCAGGAACGCACGGATCGCGGCCTCGACCTCGTCGTGGCCCGCCCGGGCGAGGTCGGGCTCGGGTGAGAAGCAGACGAGGAGCGCGCCTTCCGGCACGATCTCCTCCGTCCCGACGAAGTCGAAGCCCTTGCCACCGTCCCAGCCGAGGCCGAAGAACGAGTCGGGCGCCTCGCGCACGAGCGCCCACACCTTCGAGCCGTGCCCCGCGTGGCGCTCACGGGCCGCGGCCAGCTTCCCGACTGCAAGCGGGGGGTCGAACGGCACGTCGCCGAGGCAGTTCATCGGCAGCGCGACGACCGCGGCCGACGCGTGGTGCTCGCCCGGCGACGCGCCTCCCGTCTGCACGGTCACGCCGTTCGCAGTCTGGGCGACCGCGACGACGGGCGCGTCGAGCCGCACGTCGGAGTCGGCGTCGCGTGCGATCGCGTCGACGAGCGCCGACGTGCCCTCGCCGACGACGTGGCCGAGCACGTAGGCCGCGAGCCAGCGCCAGATGCTGCCGTCGGCGGCGGCGAGCCAGCGCACGACCTCGAGGATCGAGGCGTCCGACGGCTGACCCGACGCGGCGCCGCTGAAGCACGCGAGTCCCAGGTCGCGCGTGTGCGGACCGAGTCCGAGCCGCTCGAGCCACACATCGGACGGGGTGCTGTCGAGATCGCCCACGTCCTGCTCGGCGAGCGGCCGCGAGAGGTCGAGCCGCGCGGCGGCCTCGCGCATCGCGATCAGGGCCCGCTCGAGATCGGGCATCTCCTCCTCGGGGACCGGAAACGCGCCGTGACGGAGCTCCCCGCCCGTCAGCCAGCCGTACGAGCCCGGAAAGCCCCAGAACCGCGCGTCGAGCCCGTAGCGCGCCACCTCGGCCCAGACGTGGCGCTGCTCGGGCGCGATCCAGGTGCCGCCCATCTCCAGGTCGTATCCGGCGAGCGCACCCCTGCGGAACCACGTTCTGCCGCCGAGCCGGTCGCGCGCCTCGAGCAGCCGTACCGACAGGCCCGCCTCGCGTAGCTCGCGTGCGGCGATGACGCCGGCGAAACCGCCGCCGATGACCAGGACGTCAGGGTTGCCGGCGCTCACGAATGCGGATCAGAAGGTGGCGCGTCCGCCGGAGATGTCGAACGTGGCTCCGGTCGAGAAGCTCAGCTCCTCGCTCGCGAGGAACGCGACGAGGCTCGCGACCTCGTCCGCGGTCCCCATCCGCCCGAGCGGCACGCGCTGCAGCATGTACTCGACGTGCTGCTCGGAGATGCCTTCGAGGATCGGCGTCTGGATCACGGCGGGTGCGATCGCGTTGACCAGCACACCGGTGCCGGCGACGTCCTTGCCGATCGCCTTGGCGAGGGCGATCACCGCGGCCTTCGACGCCGAGTAGGCCGCGGCCATCGGGTTGCCTTCCTTGCCCGCGATCGAGGCGAGCAGGACGATGCGGCCGTAGCCGCGCTCGACCATGCCCGGCAGCACGGCACGCGAGAGGTAGAACGAGCCGCTCGCGTTGATGCCGAGCACGCGCTGCCACTCGTCGTCGTCGACGTCGACGGTGCGCAGCGATCGGCCGGGGATCCCCGCCGAGTTCACCAGCACGTCGAGGCGACCCAGCTCCTGCTCGACCCGGGCGACGGCGGCATTGACCTCGCTCGAGCGGCTGATGTCCGCCTGTACCGAGAAGTAGCCGTCGACGGGTTGCAGGTCGAGCGCCGCAACCTGCGCGCCACTCGAGCTCAGGCGCCTCGCGACCGCTGCGCCGATCCCGCTGGCTGCACCGGTGACGAGTGCGACGCGGCCCGAGAAGTCGTAGGTGTTCACGGACGCGAGCCTAACCGACGCGCGGTCCGCGCAGGTGCAACCTCACGAGACGCCGACGAGTCCGGGGCGCACGAGCCGGCGCGGCCGTTCGAGCCCGCCGTCGTCGTACGGCGGGGCGGGCGTCGGCTCGAGCGGCGCCGCGCCGAACGACGCTGCGACGCGATCCTCCGGCGCCTCGCCGTACAGGGTCGTGCGCTGGGCGGGGACGCGACCGGCGGCGCGGATCGCCGCCTCCATGACCTCCGGCGGGCACTCCTGGCCGTGCGCCGCCCCGGCCGCGCGGCTGATCGACTCGTTCATCAGCGTGCCGCCGAGGTCGTCGACACCCGCCGCGAGGAGCGCGCGGGCGCCTTCGGGCCCGAGCTTGACCCACGAGGCCTGGATGTGCGAGATCCACGGGTCGAGGACGAGCCGCGACGCGGCGTGCACGACGACGACCTCCTCGAACGTCGGCCCGCTGCGCGCCCGGCCCCGCAGCGCGATCGGCGCCTCGTCGCGCGACGAACGGCAGCGGGACGAACTCGGTGAAGCCGCCGGTCTCGCGCTGGAGGTCGCGCACGGCGAGCAGGTGCCGCGCCTGGTTCCTCGGCTGCTCGATGTGCCCGAACATCATCGTCGCCGTCGAGCGGAGGCCGACGCCGTGCGCCGTGCGCATGACCTCGAGCCACTGTGCCGTCGAGACCTTGTCGGGGCAGAGGATGCGCCGCACCTCGTCGTCGAGGATCTCGGCGGCGGTGCCCGGCAGCGAGCCGAGCCCGGCATCCTTGAGGCTGCAGCAGGTAGTCCGCGCAGATCCCACTCGGCCGTCGCGGCGCCCTGCCAGACCTCGAGCGGCGAGAACGCGTGCACGTGGATCGTCGGCATCGCGTCCTTCACGGCACGCAGCAGATCCGAGGTACCAGCGACCGGTGAATCCCGGGTGGATCCCGCCCTGCAGGCAGACCTCGGTGCCGCCGCGCTGCCACGCCTCGACGGAGCGCCGGGCGACCTCGTCGACGCTCAGAAGGTAGGCGGGGCCGCGGAGGTTCTCGGCGAGCTTGCCCTTCGAGAAGGCGCAGAAGCCGCAGCGGAAGTAGCAGACGTTGGTGTAGTTGATGTTCCGGCAGACGACGTAGGTGACGCGGTCGCCTGCGCGCTCGCGCCGTCGTCGGTCGGCCGCGCGCGGCGAGCAGCTCGACCTCCGGCCCGCGGGCCGAGAGCAGCGCGGTCGCAGTCGTCCTCGTCGAGCAGCGACCCGCGTCTCGGCCGCGCTCGAGTGCGCGCTCGAACGCCGTCGAGACGCCGCCGACCGGCTGCGGGCGGCGTCCGCCGCGCCAGGCGGGCGGTGGCTCGGGGACGGTGCCGGTCGTCCAGCGCTCTCGGCGCGCGAGGCCGAGGCCGTCGGAGGCCGCGAGCGACGGGCCGCGCGTGTCGTCCGCGAGCCACGTGTCGGGGTCGGCGAGGAAGCGCGGGTAGACGGCGAGGCGCGGGCAGCAGCGTGAGGCCGGCCGCGGCGCAGGCCGCCTCGAGGCGCGCGACCGCGGGCCACGGCGCCTCGGGATTCACGTGGTCGGGGGTCACCGGGGAGACGCCGCCGAAGTCGTCGATGCCGGCTGCGAGCAATGCCGGGAACTCGTCGCCCGAGAGGTTGGGCGGCGCCTGCACCGAGACGCTCGGGCGGCAGCAGCAGGCGCGCGACGGCGATCGTCCAGAGGTGGTCGTCGAGCGTCGGCTCGGCCGCGTTCGCCATCTTCGTGTCGGGCTTCGCGCGGAAGTTCTGGACGATCACCTCCTGCAGGTGCCCGTGCTCGAGGTGCAGGTCGCGCAGCGCGATCAGCGCCTCGACGCGCTCGCGCCGGGTCTCGCCGATGCCGATCAGGATGCCGCTGGTGTACGGGAATGCGCAGTCGCCCGGCGCGGGCGATCGCATCGATGCGGACGGCGGGATCCTTGTCGGGCGAGCCGAAGTGGGGGCCGCCGCGCTGCCGACAGGCGATCGCGACGTCGTCTCGAGCATGATCCCCTGCGAGGGGCAGACCTCGCGCAGCGCCGCGAGCTCGTCGTCATCGAGCACGCCCGGGTTCGCGTGCGGCAGCAGCCCGGTCTCGCGCAGCACCGCTCCTGCGACGTGGGCGAGGTAGGCGGCCGTCGTCGGGAACCCGAGCGCCGCGAGCTCGTCCCGCGCCGCGCGATAGCGCAGCTCCGGCTTGTCGCCGAGCGTGAAGAGCGCCTCGCGGCAGCCGGCCTCTGCTCCCTCGCGGGCGATCGCGAGTGCCTCGTCGACCGTCAGGTAGGCGCGCTCCCCACGTCGTGGCGGTCGTGCGAACGTGCAGTAGTGGCACACGTCGCGGCACAGCATCGTGAGTGGGATGAAGACCTTCGGCGAGTACGTGACGTGGATGCCGTGCTGGTCCTCGCGCACCCGTCGGGCGGAGGCGAGCAGCTCGTCGAGGCTCTCCTCGAGCGGCCCGTTGGCGAGGGCCAGAGCGTCCGCGTCGTCAAGCATCACCGGAACCGTACCCGCGTCCACTACTGGACCCGATCGCGCAGCCTGGGCGCCAGGTCGCGGGCGAAACGGCGCAGGAACCCCTCCTGGTCGGCGCCGGGCGCGTGGAAGACGAGGTGGTGGAACCCGAGCTCGCGGTAGCCGAGGATCCGCTCCACGGCCTCGTCGGGATCTGGCGTGACGATGAACCGCGACGGCGCGAGATCGAGGTGCTCGTCGGCGAGCCGCTCGAGCTCGACCGGGTCGTCGACGCCCTGCTTCATCTCGGCGGGCAGCGCGAGCGGGCGCCCAGAAGCACAGTCGCTCCGGGCCTGCTCGATCGTCCGGGTGCGTAGCTGAGCTTCACCTCGAGCATCAGCTCGAGGTCGTCGAGCGCGCGGCCACTGCTCGCGGCGCCGGCGTTCACAGCCGGGATAGGAGCGTTTCGGTGTACAGCTCGCGCGGCTTGCCCGAGGTCGTGATGAAGCCGTCCGCCGGCCTCGCCGACGTAGTGCGACGACTTCGGCGCGGCAGCCGCGATCCAGATCGGCACCGGCGTCTCGGGCTTGTCGTAGATCGTCGCGCGCAGCGGTCCGGTAGTACTCGCCCTCGAACGTCACGCGATCCTCGCTCCAGAGCTCGCGGATCAGCGCGACCGCCTCCTTGAGCCGGGTCGAGTCGCTCACCGCCTCCGGGCCACTCGATACCGGTCGGCGGCACCTCGTTCAGCGACTCTCCCGTGCCCGACGCCGAGGAACACGCGACCCGGCGCGAGCCAGCCGAGCGTGGCGAACGTGTGCGCCACCTCGGCCGGCTGGTAGCGGAACGTCGGCGTGCAGACGCTCGTGCCGATCATGATGCGCTCGCTCGTCGCGGCCAGTGCTCCGAGCCACGGGAACGCGGCGGGCGCGTGGCCGCCGCGGTGGCGGAACGGCTGGAAGTGATCCGAGATCGCGACGCTGTCCAGGCCGAGCTCCTCGGCGAGCAGCGCGTAGCGCAGGAGCTCGGCCGGGGGCGAACTGCTCGGCGGACGCCTTGTATCCAAGTCGAAGTGGGCGTCCTGCCGATGCTGGGCATCTCGTACTCTCCGGGGCGATGGGGCTAGGGTCGCGAGCGAACGGCACGCTACCTCCGGTCGCCGTGATCCCGCTGAAAGGGCTCGACCACGCGAAGTCGCGGCTCGGAGGGGTGCTGTCGCGCGCCGAGCGAGGCGCGGTCGCGCTCCAGCTGCTCGCCCGGCGTCATCGCCGCGTGCCAGGAGGCCGACCTCGCCGTGTGCGTGGTCTCGCCCGACCCGCAGGCCCGCGCAGAGGCGGCTCGCCTCGGCGCGGAGACGCTCGATGACGGCGGCGCCGACCTGACGGGGGCCGTTCGCCTCGGACTCGAGCGCTACGCCGACGCCGAGGCCGTCGTCGCGATCGCCGCCGACCTGCCGTTCGTCACGGCCGAGGACGTGCGCGAGCTGCTCGAGCTCGCCCGACCGCTCGCCGTGGCGCCTGCGCCCGACGGCACGACCAACGCCGTCGCGGCGCGTCCACCCTCCGCGCTTACGGCCGAGCTACGGCCCGGGAAGCGCGGCGCGCCACGGAGGGCTGCACGTGCGACCTGCCGCGGCTCGCAGCAGGATCTCGACACACCCGACGACCTCGCCTCGTGGCGCGCAACGCTCGCCGTGTGACGCTGCTCGCCGGCGGGGTCGGCGGCGCGAGGTTCGCTCGCGGTCTCGTCGCCTCGGTCGATCCGGCGGGCGGTGACGATCGTCGGGAACGTGGGCGACGACGTCGAGCTGCTCGGCCTGCACGTGTCCCCCGATCTCGACACGGTGCTGTACACGCTGTCGGGCCGGATCGATCCGGTCAACGGCTGGGGCGTGGCCGGCGACACCCGCGCCGCGCAGAGCGTCGCGAGCGAGCTTGGAGGAGCCGACTGGTTCATCCTGGGCGACCGCGACATCGGGCTGCACCTCGTGCGCACCGAGCGCCTTCGCGCCGGCGAGCGGCTGTCGGCGATCACCGCCGATCTCGTCCGGCGTCTCGGTCTCACGATCCGGTTGCTCCCGGCGACCGACGACCGGCTGCGCACGCGCATCGGGACGGACGCCGGCGAGCTCGAGTTCCAGCAGTGGCTCGTCGGTCGCCGCGCGGTCGATCCGGTGCGCACCGTGCGCTTCGAGGGGCTTCCCGCTCGGCCTGCGCCCGGCGTGCTAGACGCCATCCGCGACGCGGACGTGATCGTGCTCGCGCCGTCCAACCCGTTCGTCTCGCTCGACCCGATCCTGGCCGTCGACGGCGTGCGCGATGCGCTCGTCGCGCGCCGCGAACGGGTCGTTGCGATCTCGCCGATCATCGCAGGGAAGGCGGTGAAGGGTCCGCTCGCGGGCATGCTCGAGACGCTCGGGCCCGCCCCGGGCGCGCTGGGAATTGCCCGGCTCGTGGCGCCGATCGCCTCGAGGCTCGTGCTCGACGACGCGGACGCGGCCCTCGTGCCGGACGTCGAGTCCCTCGGCCTGCGGGCAGTGCTCACGCCGGCGCTGATGCACGACGTCGCTGCGAGCCGGCGGTTGGCCGACGTGGCGATCGCGGCGATCGAAGGGTGAGCGACGCTGCGCGTCATCGGCGTCGACGGGCTCCCCGAGCTGCGCCGCGGCGACGATCTCGCGAGCCTGATCGCCGACGCGTTCGAGCGCCAGGGCGCGCCGCTCGAGGACGGCGACGTTCTCTGCGTCGCGCAGAAGGCCGTCTCGAAGGTCGAGGGTCGCGAGGTCGAGCTCGCGGACGTCGAGCCGTCCAGCCGCGCCCGTGAGATCGCCGGCGACGAGGAGGATCCGCGCTTCATCGAGCTCGTCCTGCAGGAGTCGAGTCGCCATCGTCCGTGCCCGCGGGGCGTTCCTCGTCTGCGAGACGCGCCACGGCTTCATCTGCGCCTCGGCCGGCGTCGACCGGTCGAATGCCTCCGGCGCCGACCGGGCGATCCTGCTGCCGCTCGATCCCGACGCCTCGGCACGGGCCCTGCGTTCCGCGCTGCGCGAGCGGGCCGACGTGGCGATCGTCGTCACCGACAGCTTCGGGCGGCCGTTCCGTCGCGGCACGACCGGCGTCGCGCTCGGCATCGCGGGCCTCGCCCCGGTCGTCCTGCTCGCCGGCACCATCGACTCGGCCGGACGCGCGCTCGAGCACACCGAGATCCACGTCGCCGATGCGATCGCCTCGACCGCCGAGCTCGTGCTCGGCCAGGTTGGCGGCGTGCCAGCGGCGCTGGTGCGCGGACTCGCGTTCGCGCGCGGCGAGGACGGTGCGTCATCCGGGTTGATCCCGCCCGGGCGCGATCTCTTCCGCGCCTAGGAGGTGCCAAGCGGGCGGCCGTCCGGTTAGGCTTCGCCACATGACTGACAAAGCACAGGCAGCGCTCGAGCTCTGCCGCACCAAGGCGCTTGCATACATCGGCACGGTCGATCCCGACGGCCAGCCCCAGGTCACTCCGGTGTGGGTCGACGTGCGTGACGGGAAGCCGGCATTCAACACCGCGCTCGGCCGTGCGAAGGCGCGCAACCTCGCGCAGGATCCCAGGGTCACGCTGGCGATCGCCGACCCCGACAATCCCCAGCGATACGTCGAGGTGCGGGGACGCGCCACGCTCACCGAGGATGGCGCCGACCAGTTCATCGACGACCTTGCAAAGAAGTATCTCGGCGTCGACTCGTACCCGTACCGCACGCCCGACGAGCGGCGCGTGACGGTGCTGGTCGAGCCGGACAAGTATCTCGGACTCCCCGGCTAGTGTTCGCGGCGGTGGGGCAGATACGCGTCGGAACCACGCTCCACCCGCAGCAGGCGAGCTTCGCCCAGCTGCGGGAGGCGTGGCTGCGAGCCGAGGACCTCGGCGTCGACTGCATCTACGTCTGGGACCACTTCTACCCGCTGTACGGCGATCCCGACGGTGCGCACTTCGAGTGCTGGACGCTGCTCGCCGCGCTCGCGGAGGTGACCGAGCGCGTGCAGTTCGGCGCGCTCGTCAGCTGCAACACGTATCGCAACCCGGATCTCCTCGCCGACATGGCGCGCACCGTCGATCACATCTCGGGCGGTCGCGTGATCCTCGGCATCGGGTCGGGCTGGTTCGAGCGCGATTACCTCGAGTACGGCTACCCGTTCGGCACCGTCCCGTCGCGGCTCCATGACCTCGAGGACGCGCTCGGGCGCATCTCCCGGCGCTTCGCCAAGCTGAACCCGGGGCCGGTCAACGGGTCGATCCCGATCATGATCGGGGGCGGGGGCGAGAAGGTGATGTTGCGGCTCGTCGCCGAGCATGCGCACATGTGGAACGTGTTCGCCGATCCCGAGGGCTTCGCCCACAAGGCCGCGGTGCTCGACGAGTGGTGCGCGCGTGTCGGGCGCGATCCGTCGGAGATCGAGCGCACGACCACCCTCCGGGACACGACCACGGCTCGCTGCCGCGAGTACGTCGAGGCAGGTGTCGGACAGATCGTCGTCGCGAGCGGGGGTCCGGACTACGACCCGTCCCTCCTGCGCGACGTGCTCGCGTTTCGCGACGCATACAACGGGTGACGGTCCGACCGACGGCCTCCGTATCCTCGGAGGTGTGGAGCAGGTTGCCGGTAACGCCGATCCCCTCGATCCGCGAGTGCTTGCGCCGCTCGACATCCTCGAGCGCGTCCCCGCGCTGCTCACGGCGGTCCCGTACGGCGGTCAGCTCGTGCGCGAGGGCTGCTCGAGCAGGCGCGGCACGCCGTTCTGGGCCGCGACCATGCGCGTGCTCGACGGTCGCGCGGCAGGCGCACACGCCGAGCTCCGGCTGTGGCCGCAGGGGCGGAACCGCCTCTGGCTGCTGGGCCGTCTCGCCTCGCTGACCGGGCTGCCCCCGGAGGAGATCGATCGGCTCGACGATGTCGCCCGGCTCGCGGCGCTCCGTGCGGCGCTGGTCGATCGCAGCCTGACGGGCAGCGTCGAGGTCGCGGCCGACGGTCGCCTCGAGGTCGCGTTCGTCGATGCCTCGGGTCCGCGTCTCGAGCCCTCCGACGAGCTCGTCGAGCCGGCGCCGCATGCACGCGTCGCACCGCTGGCGGCGACCGATCGCCAGCTCGTCGAGTCCGACGCGCCGTTCGCGCTCGTGACGGATCGCGCGGCGCTCGCCGCGCTCTGCGAGCGCGTCGCCGCGGCGCCGATCGTCGCGCTCGACATCGAGACCGACTGCGGCCCGCTCGGCTCGCCACCGGAGTGGGAGCCGTCCGACGGCGCGATCCGGCTGATCCAGGTCGCGTTTCCGGAGTCTGCCGGGGCCGTGTGCGCGGTCGTCGACTGCTACGCCGTTCCCGCCGATCCGCTCGTCCGCCTGCTCGCGACCCCGGGCCGAACCGTCGTGGCGCACAACATCCGCTACGAGCAGCAGTGGCTCTCGTTCCATCACGGCATCGGAGCCTTCGCCGATCCCCTGGACACGAGCATCGCCTTCAGGCTCTTCGAGCGGATCTGGGCCCTGCAGGACCGTGACTACCCACCGCAGGATGCGCGACTCGAGACCGTTGCCCGGCGCGTGATCGGCGTCGCGAAGGGGGCCTACGGGCAGAGCTTCTGGGGTGCCGAACCGCTCGCCCCGGAGCAGCTGCGGTACGCCGCCCTCGATGCGCTGGCGCTACTCGACATCGCGCAGGTCGCCGAGGAGATCTCTGCAGGGCTCGGATCCGAGACGCAGGTACTCGCCGCGAGCCGAGCCGCGTGCCGCGAGGCCGTACGGCGGCTTCCCGACGCGCGCGCCTGCGTCCGCGACGATCTGCGGGCGCTGCTCGACGCGGCGTCGACCGCCGGCGAGCTCGAGGAGGTCGGGGCGCTCGCTCGCCGCCTGTCGCTGGGCTCCTGCGGTCGAGACGTGCTGCGCGAGGCGTGGCGCTCGCGCCGCGAGGCGCTGCGCCCGCAGGCCGCCTGAGCTACCGCAGCGACGCCGCCAGCGCCTCGACCTCGTCGCCGACCGACCGGTCGTCGACGAGTGGCGCGATGTGGATGCGCACCCGCTCGTAGATCGCGGCCGCTCCGACGCCCCGCGCTCGTACCGGCCGCAGGTCGAGCGCCTGCGCGGCGCACGCGAGCTCGCACGCGACGAGCCGGGCGAGCGCGTCGAGCAGCTCGGAGAGCCTCGCGGCGGCGAGCGGTGCCTGCGACGCGTGATCCTCGACCCCGAGCGCGTTCGTCAGCGCGTCGAGCGAGACCGGTGCCGCGAGGGATCGGATGCGGGCGAACAGCGCGCCGATCGGCTTTCCGAGCACCGCCAGTCCGGCGCGGTCGCTGCCGATGGGCGTCAACCCGGCCGGGAGCCCAGAGCGGCGGTCGTCGAGGAGCTGCATGCTGCGCAGGGCGCACGCTCGAGCCGCGGCGGCCAGCCCGAGCGCAGCTCCCTCGAGCGCGTGGGCGAGCGGGGTCGAGTCGAACCCGGCGCTTCCGAGCACGGCGCCGTCGGCCGCGACGACCGGGTTGTCAGCAGACGGCGTCGAGCTCGAGCTCGACCGCCGAGCGCAGCCGCTCGACCGCCTCGTGCGCACTGCCGTGCACGACGGCGGCGCAGCGGAACGGGAGCGGATCCTGCAGTCCTCGCGGCCCGTCGGGCTCGAGGAGCGCGCTGCCCGCGAGCTGCGCGCGTATCCCGGATGCCGCCCACGCGTGGCCCGGGAACGCTCGAGCGGCGACGACGCGGGGATCGAGCGGCGTCGGGTTTCCGGCGAACCCCTCGAGGCTCAGCGCGACCGCCCCGTTCGCCGCGTCGAGCAGGCGCGTCGCATCGGCAGCCGCGAGGGCGGCGGCGCCCGTCGCGATATGCGCTCGACGAGCAGAGCGCGAGCGCGTCGCGCGGCGTCAGCGAGGGCGTCGCGATACCCGCTCGCCGGAGCGCCTCGCCGCCGTCCAGCACGTCGCCGTCGAGCTCGGCGCGGCCGAGGCCCACGAGGGGCAGGGCGAGATGGGCGAGCGTCGCGAGATCTGCCTCCCCGACCGAGCCGATCGTCGGCATGACCGGGTGCACGCCGCGCTCGAGCATCGCGACGAGGGCGTCGACGACCTCGGGCGAAACGCCGGAGCCGCCGACCGCGAGGCCCGCGACGCGTGCGAAGAGCGCCGCGCGCACCAGCTCGGTCGAGGCAGGCGGGCCGAGCGCGGCCGCGCGCCCGACGAGAATACGGCGCGCCCGCTCCGGATCGTCGGCCGGCAGCGACAGCCCGACGTTCGGGACCGAGGCCCGTTGTCGCGCCGTAGATGCGCTGGCCGTCCGCGGCCGCCCGCCCGAGCGTCTCGTGGCTCGCCGCGATGCGCGCGCGCGCCGCGTCGGACAGCGAGACGGTGGCACCGCCGCGCGCGACCGCGACGACGTCGTCGATCGAGGACGCTCGGGACCCGACCGCGATCCCCTGGGCGGACGTCGAGCTCAACCGCGCCCGTGCGGTGCCGAGAGATCTGGGCCGTTCGAGACCGGGACGATCCGGCGCGGGTTGAGCTGCGGATGCGTCAGGTAGTAGTGGCGCTTGATCTGGTCGATGTCGACGGTCTCGGCGACGCCGGGTACCTGGTACAGCTCGCGTGCCAGCCCGAGCAGGTTCGGGTAGTCCTCGACGAGTCGCTGGTTGCACTTGAAGTGCGTGTGGTAGACGGGATCGAAGCGCACGAGGGTGGTGAAGAGGCGCCAGTCGGCCTCGGTGATGTGGTCGCCGTGCAGGTAGCGGCTGCCCGCGAGTCGCGCCTCGAGCCGGTCGAGCGTCCAGAACAATGCATCCACGGCGTGGTCGTAGGCCGCCTGGCTTCGCGCGAACCCGCACTTGTACACGCCGTCGTTGACGTTCGTGTAGACCTCGCCCTCGAGCTCGTCGATCTCCGCCCGCAGCGCCTCCGGGTAGAGATCGAGGCGCACGTCGGTGAACGCATCGAACTCGCTGTTCAGCATCCGGATGATCTCGGACGACTCGTTGTTGACGATGCGGTCAGTCTCCCGGTCGAACAGCACCGGGACCGAGACGTGGTGGCGCGGGTTCGCCTCGGACAGGTCGTAGACCTCCGAGAGGAACTCGAATCCGTGGATCGGATCGAGGTCGGTGCCCGGCGCGCCGGTGAACGTCCACCCGCGCTCGTCGCGGACCGGATCGACGATCGAGAGCGAGATCGCCTGCTCGAGCCCCTTCAGGCGACGCACGATGATCGTGCGGTGGGCCCACGGGCAGGCGAGCGAGACGTACAGGTGGTAGCGACCCGCGGCCGCGGGATAGCCCGACGAGCCATCGGCTGTCACGTGGTCGCGAAATCGGCTTCGAGGTCGCTCCCAGGCGCCTTCGATCGGTCTGGCCGACCTTTCTGGAACTAGGGCTTGTGCTGATAGGTGTCATCAGGCCTCATAGGGTGGATCGGGTACAGTTCGTGTATGTCGAGCGTCGCTGAAACGCTGTCCGCCGCGCAGGTCGACGCGCTCGCCGAGCGGTTCTCCGACGCGACTGCCGCTGAGATCCTGCTCGAGGCAGCCGAGCGATTCCCCGGTCGCGTGGTGCTCACGTGCTCGTGGCAGCGTACCTCCAGCGTGCTGGTGCACCTGGTCGCGACGCAGGCGCTCGACGTGCGCATCGTCGAGGTCGACACGGGCCTCCTGTTCCCCGAGACGCACGAGGTTCGCGACCGCCTGATCGATCGCTTCGGCATACGCGTCGAGACGCTCCGGCCCCGGCGCACGGTCGCCGAGCAGGCCACCGACGAGGGCGCCGAGCTGTGGCTGCGCGAGCCGGACGCGTGCTGCGGGCTCCGCAAGGTCGAGCCGCTCGAGCGCGCGCTCGCAGGCGCCGACGCCTGGGTCTCGGGCCTTCGCCGATCGTCGGGCGGCTCGCGCTCGACGCTCAGGCCGTTCAGCCTCGACGCGGCGCGCGGCGTCATCAAGGTGGCGCCGCTCTGGCAGTGGAGCTCCGAGGACGTCGAGGCGTACTGCGCGGAGCACGATCTTCCCGTGCACGCGCTGCACGCACAGGGCTACCCGTCGATCGGGTGCGTGCCCTGCACGCAGCCGGTCGCGCCGGGCGAGGACGAGCGCGCAGGTCGCTGGGCGTGGACGGGCAAGACCGAGTGCGGCCTGCACCGCCCCGCCTGAGCTCCTGATCCGGCCACGCGGCGGGGTCTGCGAGCATGCCGCGTGCTCGTCTGCACCCTCGGAGACCTCCTGCTCGACGTCGTCGTGCGCCTCGGCGCTCCGCTCGAGGCGGGCAGCGACGCGCCGGCGCAGACATCGCTCTCTGCCGGAGGGCAGGCCGCGAACGTCGCGGCGTGGGCGGTCGCGCTCGGTGCGCGAGGCCGTCTCGTGTGCCGCCGAGGAGGCGATGGCGCCGCCCTGCTGGCCGAGGAGGGCCTCGCCGGCCTGGGAGTCGAGATCGTCGGGCCGCGTGCGGGCGGGGGCGGAGGCGTCGTGGTGTCGCTCGTCGATCCCGAGGGTGATCGCACGATGGCCTCCGATCGCGGTGTGTCGCCGGGTCTCGAGGCAGGCGATCTCGATCCCGGCTGGCTCGTCGGCGCCGACGCGCTGCACCTCTCCGGCTACTCGCTGCTGCGCGAGCCGATCGCCCTGGCGGCACGCCGTGCAGCGTCGCTGGCGCGGGCGGCCGGGGCTCGGGTATCGGTCGACCTTGCGGCCGCGCCCCTGATCACCACCTACGGCGCCTCGCGCTTTCGCGGCGAGCTCGGCGAGCTCGGCCCTGACATCGTCTTCGCGACGGTCAGCGAGGAGGAGGCGCTGGGAGGCCCGCTGCACGCGCACGATCTGGGTGCGCAAGCGCGGTGCCGCAGGCTGCGAGGTCCTGTACGGAGACGAGCGCCTGGCGCTGCCGGCAGAGCCGGGTCCCGTCGTCGACTCGACAGGTGCCGGCGATGCGCTCGCCGCTGGCTTCCTCGTCGGCGGCGACGTCGCGTCCGCGCTGCGGAGCGGCCTCGCGGCCGCGGCGCGCTGCGTCGCGACCGTGGGCGCGATGCCTCCTAGAGTAGGGCCGAGATGAGCTCTCCCCTGCGGATCACCGGCGAGATCCTCGATGCGCTTGCGACGGCCAAGGGGGTCGTCGCGCTCGAGACGACGCTGGTCGCGCACGGGTTCCCGGCGGGCGAGGGCGCGAAGGTGGGGGCGGCCTCCGAGCGAGCAGTCCGCGCGGCAGGCGCGGTTCCCGCGACGATCGGCGTCCTCGAGGGCGAGGTGCGCGTCGGACTCGACGCAGCGACGATCTCGACGTTCGACCGCGCAGGAAGCGCAGCACGCAAGCTCGGCCCACGCGACCTCGCCGCCTGCTGCGTGCAGGGAGCGCTCGGCGCGACGACCGTCGGCGGCACGCTTGCGGTCTGCCGACCGTCGGGGATCCGCGTGATGGCGACCGGCGGCCTCGGTGGAGTCCACCGCGGCTTCGCCACGAGGCCCGACGTGTCCGCCGATCTCGGCGAGCTCGCCCGCGCCCCCGTGATCGTCGTCTGCTCCGGGGTCAAGAGCCTGCTCGACGTGCCGGCGACGTGCGAGCTGCTCGAGACCCTCGGCATCCCCGTGCTCGGGTACCGCACCGACGAGCTTCCGCTGTTCTATGCCGCGCGTGGCGGCCCGCCCGTCTCGGCGCGCGTCGAGGACGTGAGCGAGGCGGCTGCGATCGCGATGGCCCACTGGGGGCTCGGACGCACCACGGCGGTCGTGCTCGCCCGCCCGCCCGACGAGAGCCTCGACGACGCCGAGCCGCTGATCGAGGAGGCACTCGCGCTGGCGGAGGAGCGCGGTGTCCGCGGCCAGGACGTGACGCCGTTCGTGCTCGACCACCTCCACCGGGCGAGCGGCGGCCGCACGCTGCGCGCGAATCGCGAGCTCGTCGCCGGCAACGCGGCGCTCGCCGGCGAGGTCGCCGTCGCGCTCGCCGCGTTGGGGCGAGGTTAGGCGCACCGCCTCCGCCCCGGATGCTCCGGGCATCGTGCTCTAGAGTGAGGAGGCGGATGGAGATTTCGACTCCAGTCGCACCCGCGGCCAGAGCGCCCCGGCTGCTCGCGATGATCGCCTTCGCGGCAGGCCTTATCGGCATCGTCTCCGCGGCGACACCCGAGTGGCACGGACGCCTGTCGCTGGTGCGCGAGTACCTGAGCACCGCGACGCCCAACGTCGCGGACGGTCTCGTCGTCGCCAGCTCGCTGGGGCTGCTCGTGCTCGCGCGAGGTCTCGCGCGCCGCCGCCATCGCGCCTGGCAGGCCGCGGTGATCGTGCTCGCCCTGAGCGCGCTCCTCCACCTCGCGAAGGGCCTCGACTTCGAGGAGGCGATCTTCGACCTGGTCGTCCTCACGCTGCTCGTGCGCCATCGCCGCGCCTTCGACGCCGTCGGCGATCCCGGAGGCCCTCTCGCGCGCGGGCGTCGTCGCGCGTGGAGGTGTTCGCGGGCCTGCTCGCCTACGGGCTCGTGGCGATCGCGTTCCACGACGAGATGCGCGGATACGGGTTCCAGGCCACCGCGGCGCTGCGGCAGGTCCTCTTCGGGATGGTCGGCCAGGACGTGAGCACGCACCCGGGTCGCTTCGAGCACGAGGTGACCATGTCGCTCGCGGTGGCGACCGTGACGTGCGCCATCTACGTCGTCTGGCTTGCCGTTCGCAGCCACCAGCCCGAACCCGGGGCGAGCGAGGACGACCGCGTCGACGCACGCAGGCTCGTCGAGGAGTGCGGCCACGACTCGCTCGCGTGGTTCGCCCTTCGTCGCGACAAGTCGTACTTCTTCGATGCGGAGCGTCGCGCGTTCATCGCCTACCGCGCGGCCGGCGGGTTCGCGGTCGTCTCGGGCGACCCGATCGGCGATCCGCGAGCGTTCGGCGAGCTCGCCGACGGGTTCCTGCGGCACTGCCACGAGCGCGCATGGCGTGTCGGCGCGCTCGGAGTCGGACCTGCCGGCCGCGATCTCTGGCGCGAGCGCGGCCTGCGTACGGCCTACGTCGGCGACGAGGCGATCGTGTGCCCTGCCGAGTTCTCGCTCGAGGGTCGCGCGATCCGCAAGGTGCGCCAGTCGGTGACGCGCCTCGAGCGTGCCGGCTACACCTGCGAGGTCATGCGCGCCGGGGATCTCGATCCGGATCGCTGGACGCAGGTCGAGCAGATCAGCACGACCTGGCTCGACGGCGCGCCGGAACGCGGATTCTCGATGGCGATCGACGACATGCGCGCGCCGGAGCACGCGTGCGGCCGTCCTCGCGCTCGCGCTCGATCCCTCGGGCCGTGTCGCGGGCTTCGTCCACCTCGCGCCCGTGCCTGCGTCCGCGTGGCCTCTCGCTCTCGACGATGCGACGCCTGCACGACACGCCGAACGGGCTGATGGAGTTCGTGCTGTGCGAGACGTTCGCCTGGGCGCGCGAGCAGGGGATCGACCGCGTCTCGCTGAACTTCGCAGCCTTCGGGGAGCTGCTACGCGCCGAGGGCGCCCTCTGCCGCCGTCAGCGCCTGCTTCGCTTCGCGCTCGGGAAGTGCGATCGCTACTTCCAGGTCGAGCGCCTGCTCGCGTTCAACCGCAAGTTCCTGCCGCTCTGGGAGCCTCGCTACGCGGCGTTCGAGTCGTACAGCGACGTGCCCGTGGCGGCGCTCGTGACGCTGTCGCTCGAGAGCCTGCTCGTGTGGCCTCGCGCGCTGCGCAGGCTCTGGCCCTCGCACGCGACCTGACGCTCGGAAGCGCCGTTTCCAGGGATTCCCGGAAGAGCTTCGGGCCAGCTTTCGGAGGAATTCTCGCAGTAGAGGCATTGATCGGGCCATTGACGAACTGTGAATCCAGGCGTACGGTAGTGACGCAGCACACGAAGCAGGCTCGGCGGAAAGGGGGGACCGGGCGGGGAGAACGACGAGGAGTTCGCGTGACGACGACCATCGAGGCTGGCGCAGGCGCGTCGAGTATGCGCGCGGTGCCATCCCTTCCGCTGTTCGAAGGGCTCGACCCGACGACCATGGCACGCGTGGTCGCGGCGTTCGCATGGCGGACCTACGAGCGCGGCGACCGGATCGGCTGGGCCGAGCGAGCGGATGCACGCACCGTCGTGATGGTGTCGGGTGCGGCACGCCTCGTGCGCGTCGGCCCGGATCGCCGTCTGATCGGCACGGGCCTGCTCGAGGCCGGCGCGGTCTTCGGCCGCGTGCCGTTCTCGGCCGAGCCGCCCTGCGGAGCGCGCCGAAGCGCTCTCCGCGGTCAGCGTGCTGGGCGCGCCGACGGCCGAGGTCGAGCGCATCGCGCTCGCGAGCCCGCGGCTCGTGGCGAACCTGCTCGCGGATACCAACGAGCGTCTCGCACAGACCAGCGACCGGCTTGCGCCAGCTCGCGTTCCAGAGCGTGCCGGCGCGACTCGCCGAGTCGCTGCTCGAGCTCGCCGAGCGGTTCGGCCGCATGACGACACGCGGTGTCCGGATCGACCTGCGGATCACGCACGGCCAGCTCGCCGAGACGATCTCGACCACGCGCGAGACGCTGACGAAGGCCGCGGGCTGGCTGCGGAGCGAGGAGATCGCAGTGCTCGGGCAGGCAGGAGATCTGGATCCTCGATCAGGATCGCCCTCGCCGACGTCGCCGGCGGCGTCCGCGTCATGCCCGGTCGCGGCAACGGCTCGCTCAAGGTGGCGTGACCGGCAGGTGCGGCGAAGCGCGCGTCGATCTCGAGCGCGCCGAGCCAGACGTAGAGCGCGGCGAGCGGCGCTCGCCGGGTCCGCGTCTCGTGCGGCTCGTTCGGAGCGTGCACGATCGGCGCGCCCGCGGGCCGCTCGCTGAGCGGGCCGTCGCTGGCAGCTCCAGTCTGCGGTGCCGAGCGGCAGGTACAGCTCGGCCGCGGGATGCAGGTGGGTCGGGTAGGTCGTCTCCGGCCCGAGCAGCAGCACGCCGAACGCGAGACCCGGGTGCTCGACGAGCGCGGGAGGCCCGGACGCGCGGCCCCGCCAGCACGGCGTAGCCGTAGCGCGCGAGGAACGCGGGGGACGGGGGAGCCGCCACGTAGTCGGGGTTCTGCGTGAACGCGAGCGCCGGGCGCAGATCCCGCAGCGGCGCCGGCGAGCGCGCGGGCAGCCGGCGGGCCGGGCTGGGCGAGGCACTCGTCCCACCATTCGAGCACGGGCAGCGGCGCGACGGGTCCTGCGGCCTGCGCGCGCGCCGGGTCGATCGTCGCGAGTGCCGCGGCGAACGGCGCGGCCGCCGGCTCGTTCTCGAGCAGCGCCGCGAGGCTCGCGAGCAGCGCTGCGAGCTGGTCCGTCCGATCCTGTTCGTACCATGAGGAACATGAACGGTACGGCCGAAACCGAGATCGCATCTGCACTCGACCTGCGCCTCGCCTCCATCTGGAGC
Organism: uncultured Actinomycetes bacterium; assembly: GCA_963717155.1. Taxonomy (GTDB): domain Bacteria; phylum Actinomycetota; class Thermoleophilia; order Gaiellales; family JALYLC01. The sequence goes on along the minus strand of OY970326.1, from coordinate 1,885,713 downwards.
GAGCTCTTCGAGGTTCCGCCCGAGCAGTGGACCCACGACCTGATCGGCTGGTTCCTGCGCGCTGCGTACGGCCAGGGCTACTGCGACGCGATGACGCGAGCCGGAAGCCGGCGCGCTCTGTCGTGAGCTCGGTCTCAGCTCGCGCACAGACTGATCGCCCGCACCGGCGGTATGCTCACGGGCGATGCGGACGTCGCGCTTCCGTCTGGTCGTGTCGCTGGCCGTGGCGTCGCTGCTGGCCACCTTTCTCGTCTACACGACGGTCTTCGGATCGTCGACGCAGGTGCTGCAGGTCGGCCAGCTGACGCGTGATCCCGCCGCGGGCGACAAGACCGTCCGTCTGAACGGCTGGGTCGCCGCCTGAGAGCGGGAACCCGGCCTCGCCGCAGGGCCTCCGCTTCACGCTCGCCGACAACAAGGGCGAGCCCGGGCTGCGTGCACGTCCTGTACTACGGCGAGCGCCCGGACGCGTTCCGTACGGGGCGGTCGGTGCTCGTCGACGGCAAGCTCGAGAACGGCACGTTCGTGGCCGTGAAGGACTCGCTCAGCACCCGCTGCCCGTCGAAGTACACGGCGTCGCAGAAGGCGATCTCACAGCCCGCGAGCCCCTGCGCGGCGTCGGCGTAGCGGCGTGGAGCTCCTCGGCCGCGGCGCGCTGATCCTGGCACTGCTCGCGGCCTGCTTCGCGGCCGGGGCAGGCTGGTACGCCGGCGCGCAGCACGATCGCCGCGATCGCGACGGCGGCGGTGCGCGCGGTTCTCGCCTCGTTCGCGGCGGTGCTGACGGCGGCGATCGTGCTGTGGGTCGCGATCCTGCGCCACGACTTCCGCTTCGAGCAGGTCGCCGACCACTCGTCGCGCTCGCTGCCGACGGTCTACCAGTTCTCGTCGCTCTGGAGCTCGCAGGCGGGCTCGCTGCTGCTCTGTGGGGTCTCGTGCTGACGGGGCTCTCGAGCCTCGCCGTGTGGCGCAGCCGCCGCCGCGACGCGGACCTGCTGCCGTGGCTCACGGCGATCCTCGGCGGCACCTCGCGCGTTCTTCCTCTTCGTGCTCGTCGCGGTGGCCAGCCCGTTCGAGACGGTGCCGGTGGTGCCGAGCGACGGAACGGGCCTCAACACGTCGCTGCAGAACCCGTACATGATGATCCACCCGCCGATCCTGTACCTCGGGCTACGTCGGGTTCGCGATCCCGTTCGCCTACGCGATGTCCGCGCTGCTCGCGGGACGCACGGACGAGCGCTGGATCCTGACGACGCGGCGCTTCACGCTTGCGGCCTGGGGGTTCCTCGGCATCGGGATCCTGCTCGGCGCGAAGTGGGCGTACGAGTCGGTCGGCTGGGGCGGCTTCTGGGGCTGGGATCCCGTCGAGAACGCGGCGCTGATCCCCTGGCTCGTCGGCACCGCGTTCCTGCACTCGGTGATCGTGCAGGAGAAGAAGGGGATGCTGAAGGTCTGGAACGTATGCCTGATCTCGGCCACCTTCGCGCTCTCGATCCTCGGGACGTTCCTGACCCGCTCGGGCATCACGTCGTCGATCCACTCGTTCGTCGAGTCGGACGTCGGGCCGTGGTTCGTCGCGTTCATCGGGATCATCGTCGTGTTCGCGAGCGCGGTGATCCTCACGCACCTGCCGCTGCTGCGCGCACGCCACCGGATCGAGTCGGTGATATCGCGCGAGGCGACGTTCCTCTTCAACAACCTGCTGTTCGTCGCGCTCGCGTTCGCGATCCTCTGGGGCGTCCTCTTCCCGATCCTCTCGCAGGCCGTGCGCGGAGAGCAGTTCTCGGTCTCGAGCCCCTACTACGACTTCTTCGCGGCCGCGTTCGGCATCCCGCTGATCTTCCTCGCCGGCTTCGGGCCAGTCGTGGCCTGGCGCAAGGCGTCGACCGGCAGCCTCGCGCGCGCCTTCCGCTGGCCGTTCATCTCGGCCGCCGCCGGCGCGGCGCTGTGCGTGCTCGCCGGCCTCGGCTCGAACGTCGCCGCCGTCGTCGCGCTCAGCCTGTGCCTGTTCGTCGTCGTCTGCATCGGACTCGAGCTCGGACGCGGCACGGTCGCACGCCACGCGCTCGAGCCGGGGCGCGGCTGGCCGCACGCGTTCGCGTCGCTGATCGGTCGCAACCGCCGCCGCTACGGCGGCTACGTCGTGCACCTCGGCGTGGTCGTCGGCATCGTCGGCATCGTCGGAACGACCGTGTACGCGACGGTCGCCGAGCAGATCGTGAAGCCGGGCCAGACGCTCCGCGTGCATGGCTACGCGATCACGTACAAGGGGATCGAGCGACACCTCGGCCCGAACTACAGCGAGACCGGCGCGGTCCTGAGCGTGCGCCAGAACGGCGGCACGCCGTTCCGAATCGACCCGTCCCGGCGGTTCTTCGACCGCGAGGGCCAGACCGCGAACAAGGTCGCGATCCGCACCGACTGGCGCACCGGCAGCGACCTCTACGTGATCTTCTCGGGCACGGCGCCGAACGGCGGCGCCTCGCTCAAGGTGCTCGTCAATCCCGTCGTCGACCTGCTCTGGCTCGGCGGCCTGCTGATCGGGCTCGGCACGCTCATCGCGATCTGGCCCGACCCGCACGTGGCGCGGCGCCTCGCACGGCGCTACGCCGAGGAGCCGCTCGCGAGCGAGCGCTAGCGAGTGGTGATCGGGGATCTCCTGCTGGTCGGGCTCGTGGTCGCTGGCCGTGCTGTTCGTGGTCGTGCCGCTGCTGCGCAGCGGCACCAGCAAGGACGAGTGGACGACAGCGACCGCCGAGCAGGCTACGCCGCATCGAGCTGCGCGAGCGACGCGACGCGGCGTACGTCGCGCTGCGCGAGCTCGAGCTCGACCACGAGACCGGCAAGCTCGACGATCGCGACTACGCGACGGCGACCGCCGAGCTGCGTGCCGAGGCGACTGGCCGCGCTCGCCGCGCTCGAGGACGACGAGGCCGATGCGACCCGCCGGACGGCGCGAGCGCCGCCCGGAGCAGTAATATCGCGCCCATGCGCATCCGCCCTCTGCTGGCCGCCATCGGCCTCCTGCTCGCCGCCCCCGCATCCGCGCTCGCGCCGCGGCCGACGACTCGGCGGGCGGGACCGATCACACGACCGAGATCATGTTCGGGCTGATCATCGTCCTGATGGTCGCCATGGTCGTGATCGGCATCGTCGAGCAGCGCAAGCCGCACTGATCATGCGCGGGGCGCCGTCGCGCCCCTCCCGACAGGCCGAGCGACGGCCCCGACTATCCTGGTCCGCATGAGTCAGAGCGCCGACGACCACTGCCTGTGCACCGAGCTCGTGTCCGTGACCGAACGCTCGGCACTCGCGCTCGGCCGCTCGCTCGGTCGCGGCGACGCTCCGCGTGCGCTCGACGAGGGTCTTCGCGGGATCCGCGAGGGCCTCGAGCTCGTCCCGCTCAGCGGCCGGATCGCGATCGGCATCGACGGCCACCTGCCGGTCGACACCGAGGTCGGTGCGGGCGGCCGGCACTACGACCTCGCGATCGGCCCGCTGCAGGAGGCGATCGTCGCCCGCGGCCAGGTCGGCGTGATCAGCGTGATCGCCGCCACCGATCCGGGCGGCATGCTGACGGTGCCGCCGATGTACATGCGGAAGCTCGCCGTGGGCCACGTCGCGCGCGGGCACATCGACCTGCTCGCTCCGGTCGGCCAGACAACATCCGTCGCGATCGCCGAGGCGTTCGGACGCAAGCCGATGGACATCACCGCGATCGTGCTCGACCGCGACCGGCATGACGATCTGGTCGAGGAGATCCGCGAGACCGGCGCGCGCATCAAGCTGATCCAGGACGGCGACGTGACCGCGGCGATCTCGTCCGCGATCCGCGGCACCAACGATCACGTGGCGATCGGCATCGGGGGTGCGGCGGAGGGCGTGATCAGCGCAGCGGCGCTGACCTGCCTCGGCGGCGAGTTCCAGGGGCAGCTGTGGCCGGTCTCCCGCTCGCAGGTGCGGGAGACGGCCGAGCTCGGAATCGACGACATGCTGCACGTGTTCACGGGCGAGGAGCTCGTGCGCGGCGATGCGATCGTCGTCGCGACCGGCGTCTCGAACGGCGACCTGCTGCGTGGCGTCCGCTACGTCGCCGATGCCGCGCGGACGCACTCGATCGTCATGTGCACCCGCTGCAACCGTGTCCGCTTCGTTGATACCACGCACAACTTCGTGCGCGAACGCGGCCTCGAAGTCCGGCTGTAGGAACGTCTTCCGCGGTCGACAGGCAGACCTGCTGCTAGCGTCAAGGAGATGCCCAAGACCCTGATCATCTGCGAGAAGCCGAGCGTTGCGCGCGATCTCGTCGCCGCGCTGCCCGGTCGTTTCGCGGAGTCGAACGACCTCTACGAGTCCGATGACGCACGTCATCGGCTTCGCCGTCGGACACCTCGTCGAGCAGGTCGATCCCGACGCGTACGACGCCAAGTTACAAGCGCTGGAAGCTTCGAGGATCTGCCGATCCTGCCGGACGAGTTCCGCTACGAGCCGCGCGACGCGAAGGCCGGAAAGCAGCTCAAGAGCCTGCACGCCGCGATGCGCCGCAAGGACATCGACGAGCTCGTCAACGCCTGCGACGCCGGGCGCGAGGGCGAGCTGATCTTCAAGCTCATCCTGCAGACCGCCAAGGTGAGAAGCCGGTGCGCCGGGCCTGGTTCTCGTCGATGACGAAGACCGCGATCCGCGACGCGTTCGAGAGCCTGCGCGACGACGCCGAGCTGCGACCGCTCGAGGATGCCGCGCGCTCGCGCTCCGAGTCCGACTGGCTGATCGGCATGAACGCGACCCGCGCCGCGACGACCCGCATCGGCTCGCCGCGCTCGCCGATCTCGCTCGGCCGCGTACAGACGCCGACGCTCGCGCTGATCGTGCGGCGCGACCTCGAGATCACGGCGTTCGTGCCCGAGGACTACTGGCAGGTGCAGGCCCAGTTCGACACCGCCGCCAACGAGCGCTACATCGGCATGTGGCAGCAGGGCTCGTCGAACCGCCTCAAGACGCGCCGAGGAGGCCGAGCGCATCGCCGCGCTCGCGCAGGGCGCCGACGCGGTCGTCGAGTCGGTCGAGCGCAAGCCGCTCGTCGAGCAGTCGCCGCTCCTGTACGACCTCACCACGCTGCAGCGCGAGGCGAACCAGCGCTACGGCTTCACCGCCAAGCGCACGCTCGCCGCGGCCCAGGGCTGCTACGAGCGCCACAAGGTGCTCGACCTACCCGCGTACCGAACGTCGCGCTACATCTCGACCGACCTCGTGTCCGTCGCTGCCCAGCGTCGTCGCGCGCGTCGTCGCCGCCGATCCGGTCTACGAGAAGGCCGCCGCCGCGATCTCCGGCCTCTCGATCCTGCCGACGGCGCGCGCGGTCAACGACGCCAAGGTCGGCGACCATCACGCGATCATCCCGACCGACGAGAAGCACACGCTCGTCGGGCCTCTCGAGCGACGAGCGCCGCATCTACGACATCGTCGCCCGCCGCTTCCTCGCGATCTTCCACCCGGCCGCCGAGTCCGAGCAGACGGTGGTCTGGACGGCGATCGGCGACGAGCAGTTCCGCTCGCGCGGCAAGGTGCTGTCGTCGCCGGCTGGCGCGCGGCGTACGGCGAGGAGGTGCTCCCGACCGAGGAGGGCAAGCCCGAGGAGGACGCCGAGCAGCGCCTGCCGCGCTCGACCGAGGGCCAGGCCGTCACCTGCAGCGAGGCAGAGGCGCTCGCCAAGCAGACGAAGCCGCCGGCGCGCTACAACGAGTCCTCGCTGCTGCGTGCCATGGAGACCGCCGGCAAGCTCGTCGAGGACGACGAGGCCGCCGAGGCGATGAAGGAGTCCGGCCTCGGAACGCCGGCGACCCGCGCCGCGACGATCGAGCGCCTGATCGACGCCGCCTACCTCGAGCGCGAGGGCAAGCAGCTGCGCGCGACGCCGAAGGCGATCGGCATCATCACGACGCTGGGTGACCACGACCTCACGAGCCCGGCGCTGACCGGCGAGTGGGAGCGGCGCCTCGTCAAGCATCGAGGCGGGCGAGGAGTCGCGCGACCTGTTCATGCGCGACATCCGCAAGTTCACCGAGGAGACGGTCGCCTGGTTCGCCGACAAGGACCGCACCGCGATGCGCGTCGAGCGCCGCGTCGTCGGCCCGTGCCCGCGCTGCGACGGCGAGATCGTCGAGCGGCCCGAAGAGCTACTCCTGCACCTCGTGGAAGTCGAAGGCCGAGCCCGGCTGCGGCTACACGCTGTGGAAGGAGGTCGGCGGCCGCACGATCACGTTCGAGGAGGCCCAGGAGTACGTCGCCAAGGGCATCTCGGCCGACGACATCAAGGTCGAGCGCGTCGTGATCGGCCCCTGCCCGACGCCCGGCTGCGGCGGTGAGATCATCGAGCGCGCCAAGAGCTACGGCTGCACGTCGTGGAAGTCGCGATCCGAGACCGGCTGCGGGTTCGTCATCTGGCGGCAGGCTCGGGCGGCAAGGACGTCACGCGCGAAGAGGCGATCGAGATGGTGCAGCGAGGGTCGCACGAACGCGACCGCGCGGCCCGCCGCCGAGCCGCTCGGCGCCGTGCCCGACCGAGGGCTGCGACGGCGAGATCGTCGAGAAGGCGCGGAGCTACGGCTGCACCTCGTGGAAGAGCAAGAAGAAGCCCGGCTGCGGCTACGTGATCTGGAAGACGCAGCGCGGACTCGGTCGTGAGATCGGGCGCGAGGAGGCAGTCGAGCTGATCGCGCAGGGACTCACCTCGCCGCCTGCGAACGCGGCGACGCCGCCGCGGCGTGACTGCGTCCTCCGGCGGGGTGTAGGCTGCAGTCATGGCATCGGTAGAAGAACTGCGTGACGCGCTGAACGCCGTCGAGGATCCCGAGCTCGGCATGGGCATCGTCGATCTCGGCCTGGTCTACGACGTGACGCTCGAGGGAGCGAAGGTGCAGCGTCACCTACACGCTCACGTCGATGGGATGTCCCGGTCGGCCCGTACATCGCCGAGCAGATCGAGACGGTCGCGCGCGGCGTCGAGGGCGTCGACGAGGTTGCGATCGAGCTCGTCTGGACGCCGCCCTGGTCCCCGGAGAAGATGTCCGAGGACGCGAAGTTCGTGATGGGCTTCTAGCCTCTCGCTCGTCGCCCTCCGGCCCGCACTCGTCTGGCTGCGCCGGGATCTCCGGCTCGACGACCAGCCGGCCCTCGCAGCTGCCGCTGCCGAGCCGGCAGCCCGGTCGCCTGCGCGTTCGTGCTCGATCCCGCCGTGTACGCGGGCGAGGACGAGCGGCCGGCCCGCGGTCGCGTTCCTGCTCGAGGGTCTGCGCGATCTCGACGACCGACTGAGGGAGCGCGGGGGGGCCTGCTGATCCTCCGCTTCGGCGACGGCGCGGCGCAGATCGCTGCGCTCGCACGCGAGATCGGGGCGCGTGAGGTGCACGCGTGCGCGGATGGCGAGCCGTTCGCGCTCGCGCGCGACGCCCGGCGCGCCGCGCAGCCTCTGCGCCGAGCCGGCGTCGCCCTCAGCTGCACCACGACCAGACGCTGGTCGAGCACGAGCGCATCGCGACCGCAGCGGGTGCACGCGTCCGCACGCTACTCGGCGTACGCGCGCGCCGTGGCGCGCGTCCTCGCGACGAGCCGCTCGACACGATCAGCTCGATCTCCGCGAGGCCGGCTGCGCGCGGTCGACGGCGACGCGGGCTGCCCGACTCCGCGCGTCTGGGGAATCGCGGCCGTCCGCGTTCGAGCGAGCTGCGGGGAGGCGAGACCGCGGGCCTCGCCGCACTCCGACGCTGGCGCGACGGTGGCGGTCTCGCGGCGCTACGCCGCGCGGCGCGACGACGTCGGGCGCGCCCGATGCCACGTCGCGGCTCTCGCCGTACCTCAAGCTCGGCATGCTCTCGCCGCGGCGCTGCGCGCGCCGTCGCGCGTCGACGCCGGCGCCGCGAAGTGGGCGTCCGAGCTGCTCTGGCGCGACTGGTTCAAGTACGTGCTGCACCACCACCCGGACCTCGCCGAGCGGTACGGTCGACCCGCGCTACGAGAGGTCCAGTGGCCGGGCGGCGACGCCGAGTTCGAGGCGTGGTGCCGCGGCGAGACGGGTTTCGGCACTCGTCGACGCCGGCATGCGCCAGCTCGCCGAGACAGGCTACCAGCCGAACCGCATCCGCATGGTCTGCGCGAGCTTCCTCTGCAAGCACCTGCACGTCGACTGGAGGCGCGGCGAGCGCTGGTATCGCGCGCACCTCGTCGACGGCGACCTGTCGTCGAACGCGGGCGGCTGGCAGTGGGTCGCCGGAACCGGGCTCGATGCGGCGCCCTACTTCCGCATCCTCAACCCGTTGCTGCAGCAGCAGCGGTTCGATCCCGAATGGCGCGTACGTCGAGCGCTGGGCGCCCGACCGGCCCGCCGCCGATGCTCGACCTCGCCGCCGAGCGCGCGCGGGCGCTCGAGCTGTACCGGGCCGCGCGCGACCCCGAAGCCGGCGACGAGGGCTGATGCAGACCTGGACGCTCGACGAGCAGGGCAGCATCGCCTGGATCGCCGACCCCGATCCGAGCGCCTGCAGCGCGCGTCGACCGCGCTCGCAGTCGAGGGCGGCTGCCTGCTCTGCGACCCGGTCGATGCGCGATGGCCTCGACGCGCGCTCGCCGGCATCGGCCCGGTGCTGGGCGTCTGCCGGCTGCTCGATCGCCACGGCCGCGACGTCGCAGCGCTTGCTGCCCGTCACGCGGCGCCGCTCTCGAGCCCGGCGCGCTCGGCTCGCTCGGCGGCCTCCCCGGGATCGAGCCGCGCGAGCTCTACCGCGCGCGGCGCTGGCACGAGACGGCCCTCTGGCTGCCGGCGCGGCGGCTGCTCGTCGTGCCCGAGACCGTCGGCGCGGTCCCGTTCTTCGTGTCCCGTCCCGGCGATCGGCTCGGCATCCACATGCTCGCGCGGTTCAAGCCGCCGCGCGCCGCGCTCGCGGGCCTCGACCCGGACACGATCGCCGTCGGCCATGGCGCGCCGGTGATCGGTCAGGCCGGCCCGGATCTGGCCCGGGCGCTCCGGCGAGCGCGCATCGAGATCTCCGCGCGCGCTCCTGACGACGTTCACCGCGATGCGGCGGAAGCTGCTGAGTCGTTCGCGCGCGGCGACCGCGAGCGCGTCGGCTCGCTCGTTCAGCTCGTGGCCGGCGTGGCCCTTGACGAGCTCGTAGCGCACCGTGTGCCGCGCCTCCTCGGCCAGCAGCTCGCGCCACAGATCCTGGTTCTCGACGGGCTTCTTCGCGGCCGTCTTCCAGCCGTTCGCCTGCCAGCGCTCGATCCAGCCCTGCGGTGCGCGTTCACGACGTAGGCCGAGTCGGACAGCACGTTGACGATGCACGGCCGCGTCAGGGCGCGCAGGCCCTCGATCACGCCCATCAGCTCCATCCGGTTGTTCGTCGTGTCGGGCACGCCGCCGGAGAGCTCGCGCGTGTGCTCGCCCGAGATCAGGATCGCCGCCCAGCCGCCGGGCCCGGGGTTGCCCGAGACGGCCCCGTCGGCGACGAGCGTCACCGACGGTCACGTCGAGACCCGCAGCACGACCTTGCCGAACTGCTCGCCCGCCTCGAGCCGCGTATGCGCCTCTGCGACGCGATCGAGCGGGAACACCGCGTCGACGTGCGGTCGGATGCGCCCCGCTGCGCCGAGCTCGAGCGCGGCGCGGAACTCCGAGTCCGATCCCATCGTCGAGCCGTGCACCGACGACCTGCTTCCAGAAGATCCGGTGGAGGCCGGCGGGCGGCTGGCCGCCGGACGAGGCGCCGCAGATCACGAGGCGTCCGCCGCGCGCCAGCGCGTCGATCGATCGCGCCCAGGTCGCCGCGCCGACGTGCTCGACGACGACGTCGACTCCGCGGCCGTCGGTCAGCGAGCGCACGGCATCGGCGACGTCGTCGCGCACGTGGTTGACCGTCGCCTCCGCGCCGAGCGTGACGCGCGCGCTGCGAGCTTGGCGTCGCTCGACGACGTGACGATCGCGCGCGCCCCGGCCGCCCGGCAGATCTCGAGCGCGGAGCTCGCGACGCCCGCCGCCGACGCCCCAGATCAGCACCCACTCGCCGGGTCGCACCTGCGCCTTCGTGATCAGCATGCGCCAGGCGGTCACGAACGCGAGCCCGAACGCGCTCGCCTCGTCGAAGCTCCAGCCGTCCGGGATCGCGGTGCAGGTTGCGCGCGGGGACGAGGACGTACTCGGCGTTCGTGCCGTCGACGTGCTCGCCGAGGACCTGGAAGCGCACGCACATCGAGTGCTCGCCTGCCAGGCAGAAGCGGCAGCGCCGGCAGAAGAGGCCCGGGTTGATCAGCACCGGCTGCCCGACCTCGACCCCTTCCGCGTCGGGCCCGAGCTCGGCGACGACGCCCGCCGCCGTCGGCGCCGAGCGATCCTGCGGCTTGGGAACCGACGGAAGGCCGCGGCGGAGCCAGACGTCGAGGTGGTTGAGCGCGGACGAGCGCACGCGCACGACCGCGGCGCTGCCGTGCGGCTCGGGTGGCTCGACGTCCTCGAGGCGCAGGACCTCGGGGCCGCCGTCTTCGTGGATTCGCACCGCTCGCACCGTGGCGGATGCTAGTTGAGCGACCCTGAGGCCCCGCTCACCCTCGGCCTATCCTGCAGGTCACGTGGATCTCGCATCGCTGGAGGAGCTGGAGGGCCTGCGCGTCGGCGTCGCCCGCGCGGAGGCGTACGCCGAGTGCGAGTCGACGATCGCCGAGCGGCGGGCGCGCGGCCTGTTCGGCGACCTGCGCTTCACGCTCACCAACACGGCGCGCTCGTGCCACCCCGAGCGGCTCGTGCGCGGCGCGCGCTCGGTGATCGCCGCGGCGCTGCCGCTGTGGCGCCCGGCGGCGCGAGCGTCCCGCACGGCCTCGTCGGGCCGGATGCCGCGCTACGCCTGGCACGATCCGTACGCGCCGCTGCGCACGCGGCTCGAGGCGCTCGCTGCGCGGCTCCGCGGCCGAGCACGGCGCCCGCGCGGCGGTCTTCGTCGACTCGAACCACCACGTCGATCGCGAGGCCGCCGTCCGCTCCGGGCTCGCGTTCTCCGGCGCGCAACACGATGGCGATCGTGCCCGGCGAGGGCTCGTTCGTCGCGCTCGGCGCGCTCGTGACCGATCTCGAGCTCGAGCCGGCCGAGGACCTCGTGCCGCCCGGCTGCGGCAGCTGCACGCTGTGCCTCGACGCGTGCCCGACCGGAGCCCTGGTCGAGCCCGGCGTGCTCGATGCGCGCGCCTGCCTCTCGACGACGACGCAGCGATCCGACCCGGTCTCGGACGCGCACGCGGCCGCGCTCGAGGACCGCGTGTACGGCTGCGACATCTGCCAGGACGTGTGCCCCTGGAACACGGGCCCGGCGTCGCGACGCTCGGCGCTCGAGCCCGATCCGGCGGCCTGGGTCTCGCTGCGCGACTGGCTCGAGCTGCCCGACGGCGAGCTGCTCGCGCGCTACGGGCACCTGTACATCCCGGCGCGCGACCCGCGCTACCTGCGCCGCAACGCGCTGATCGCGCTCGGCAACGCCGGCGGGGACGAGGCTCGCGCGCTCGCCGAGCCGTTCGCCGCGGGCGGCGACCCGGTGCTCGGGCCACGCCGCGCGCCGGGTGCTCGAGCGGTAGCTCGCAGGGCGCTACTCGGCGAGGAGCGTGCCGACGCCGAGCTTCTCGGCCTGGTCGAGCACCGCCTGCGCGAAGACGGCGTCGTGGGCGCCGACGCCCAGGTTCGCGACCACGACCCTGCCCGCACGGCCGGCCGGCGCGTCATCGGCGAGCCAGCGGCCGACCGCGCCGTCGAGCGCGCGCCAGCCGGCGAAGTGGCCGAGCGCCGCCACGGCGGCGAGCTGGTCCGGATCGTCGCTCGCGAGCAGCTCGGCGGAGTTCGCGAGCTCGGCGCCGATCGACGTGGAGTAGTCGATCGGCAGCACCAGCGCGTCCTCGCGCACCGCCTCGGGCGGCACCTCGCCGCCGCTCGCGCCGATCGGGATGCCCGTGACGACGCAGGCGGCGCCGTCGGCTGGCGTGCGGCGGGGCTCGGCCGCGGCGCGGACGCGCACGCGCCGGAACGTGGCTCGCCGGCCCAGGTCGCGCAGCCGCTCGACGTTCGCGGGCCGGTGGTCGTACACGACGACGTCGTGCCAGCCGAGCGCATCCGCGACCAGCAGGTGGGTGCGCGCCTCGACGCCGGCGCCGGTCAGTGCGAGCGGCCCGGGCGCGGCGGGCGCGAGCCGCGCCAGGCACGCGCCCGATGGCCGCCGCCGTGCGCGCCGCGGTCAGGCTCGCCAGCGCCGAGGATGCCGCGCATGCGGCCCGTCTCGCGGTCGATCGAGACGACGACCCCGGCGATCGTCGGCAGCCCGCGGGCGCTGTTCGACTGGTAGACGCCGACGATCTTCACCGCCACCGCGTCGGGCCCGCAGCAGTACGCCGGCATCGCGTTCACGAAGCCCGTCGCGATCGCGGCAGCACCGAGGTCTTCGGCGGCAGCTCGACGCGCCCTGCCGCGAGGTCGACGAGCGATCCGCCGCGCGAGCTCGCAGGCCTCGGCCGGAGGCGGCAGCAGCGTCGCGACCTCGGCGTCCGAGAGGTAGCGGATCACCGGGTGGCGTGGGGTGCGCCGGTCTGCTCGCGCAGTCCGGCACCGAGCTCGCGCGCGCGCGCCGCGACGTCCGCGCGCAGTCGCCTCGGGCTCGAGCAGCACGGCGTCGCCGAGGTAGCGGCACAGCTCGGTGGCGAGCCAGCGCTCGCTGCCGTACGGCACGGACGCGAGCGCACCGCCGTCGGCGAGCGGGATCGTGTCGGGGCGTCCCTCGAGCTCCCAGCGCGCGACGTCGGGCGAGAACCAGACCGACGCGGTGCCGGCGGTCGTCGACAGCTCGTCGTCGTCGCGGTTGCCGACGCCCGGGCCGCGCCGTCGAACACCTCGTCGAAGAGCTCGGCCGAGCGGATGCGGTCGACGCGGAAGGTTCGCTCGCCCGTCGGCCGTGCGATCGTAGGTGTCGACGTACCAGTCGCCGCGCACGCCGCGGATGCGGTGCGGCTCGATCACGCGGACGCCGACGCCGTCGCCGCGGCGCGAGAGGTACTCGATCCGCACGATGCGGTGCTCGCGCACGCCGCCGCGACAGCACGGAGAGCACGTCCTCCGGCCAGCGGCAGCTCGAGCCGGGCTCGGGCGCCTCGAGCATCGAGTAGCCGCCGAACGATGCCTCGACCTTGGCGCGCACGGCGTCGAGCGAGGTGCCCGAGTCGGCCGCGACGAGCGGGCCGATCAGGTCGAGCGCGAGCAGCAGCGCCTTCGCCTCGAGCGGCGAGAGCCGTGCGGGCTGGCGGAAGTCGTCGCCGTAGAGCTCCTTCTCGATCGCGATGATCGTGTTGTCCTCGACCAGCTCGGAGTAGACCGCGTAGCAGCCGCCGCCGAAGCTCACGAGGTTCAGGAGCTGCAGGTGCTCCTCGAGCGTCTCGGGGACGAGGCCGTAGCGCGCGGCCAGCGGCGCCGCCGGGATGCGCGCGCGCGGCTCGTCGCCGCAGGCATGCGAGCAGGTCGGCCATCAGCGCCTGCAGCACGGCGAAGCGCTCCGGGGCGACCGGGCTCTCGCCGCCGCGTCCCGGGGGCTCGGTCGGCCGCTCGACGAGCGCGGTCGGCGCGGCGTGCGGCGGCGCCGCGCCCTCGTGCGCGCTGGGCGACGCGGTCGAGGCCGGCCGTGATCTCGTCGACCAGCTCGGGTGGGCTCGAGCGGCACGGCCTGGCCGTCGAGGTCGAGCAGCCAGCGCGCCAGCAGGCGCGCGTCCGCGAACGGCGTCTCGAACACCAGCGACCCGTCGTCCTGGTAGGCGGTGGTGCCGTGGCGGCTGGCGGCGCGCTCGACGAGCCACGCTGCGGAGGGCAGCAACGCGGATCGTCGCGATCTCCTCGCTGTCGCCGAGCTGCCAGGCGCGCGGTCGCGCCACTGCGTCGCATCGAACTCGGCGGGGATGCGGAAGTCGCGCTCGCGACGGGTCGCGAAGCGGACGTCGCCGCGGATGCGCGAGAGCCGGAACGTGCGGATCGCGTCGCGGTCGTGGTCGCGTCCGACCAGGTACCACTGGCCCTCGCGCAGGAACAGGCTGTACGGGTCCATCGTCCGGGTCGACTGCTCGTCGGACGAGATCGCCCAGTACGGGAAGACGATCGTGCGCTGCTTCGAGACGGCGGACTCGATCTTCTGCAGGCGCTGAGCCACCTCGGCGGTGAAGCCGTTGCCGAGCAGCCTGAGGCTGACGCCGGGCGAGGAGTCCTCGCTCGGGTTCGGCCGGCCGAGCGCCAGGTTCTGCAGCGCGAGCCGCAGTGGCTCGGCGTACGCGAACTGGCCCTCGAGCAGGTAGACGCCCGTCGCGAGCGCGGCGAGCTCGGCATCGGTCAGGTGCAGCGGCGGCAGGAAGTACTGCTCGCGGCGCAGCGTGTACAGCTCCTCGCCGGTGAACTCGTCGCGCTGCGAGCGGATCGGCACGCCCAGCGCCGAGAGCTCGGCGCGGTCGGCGTAGAAGCGGCGCGCGAACGCCTCGTCGGACATGTCGTAGTAGCCCTCGACGTTCTGCTTGACGTCGCGCGCCGACGAGGCGCGGCGCTCGGCCATCAGATACGCAACGAGCGAGAGTTGGCGTACGAGCTTGTCGGTGTCGGGAGTCACGGACGGCCAGCATACCGGCCAGGGGGAGCCGGGGGACGACCCCGGTAATCTGCCGACGTGCGCGCGCTCACCGGGATCGTTCTCGTCAGTCGCCGCGCTCGTCGGGAGCGTCGCTTCCCACGGCCGCCGCGGCGGTGTCGCTGCCAGCGCGCGACCCTGCCTGGTGGTCGCCCGACGCCAGCCTGCGCCTCGCTGCCGTCTGGCGCCCGCGATCGGGCCCGCCGCACGCGCTGTTCGATGCGCGCCTCACGGGCTGGACGCTGAACGGCCCGGGGAAGGTCGACGTGCGTGTCGGCGGGCCCGCGCACCACTACGCGGCGATCCGCGACAACACGACGCTCGTATCGACCGCCTGGACGCCGCCGGCGACGGCGCAGATCGTGACCGTCTGGGCTCGCAGCCTGCATCAGCGCGCGGTCCTGCGTGTCGGCGCGATGATCGGTGGGCGCCTCGTGGTGCTCGGCACGATCGCGCCCGGGCTCTCCTGGCGCCGCTACGCGCTGCCCGCGACGCCGATCCGCGGGCGCGTCGTGTCGCTGGTGCTCGACCCGGTCATGCCGTTCGGAGACGGCATCGATGTCGCCGCACCCGGCCGCACCGAGACCCCCGCTCGCGGGTTCGTCTTCGACGTCGGCGCGGCGACACGCCTTCCGGGCGGACCGGACGGGACGATGCTCGCCGCCGAGCCGGGCGACTTCCTGCTGCGCGGTGCGCCGTTCCGTGTCCCGGCCGATGCGAAGACGGTGTCGCTCTGGATGCGCGCGCAGCCGGGCAGCGAGCCGCAGGTGTCGGTCGAGGCGAGCGGCCAGGAGCTCGGGCGTGCGACTCCCGGCGCGCGCTGGACCCCGCTCCGGCTCGATGCGACCGCCCTGCGGGGCCACAGCGTGCGCCTGCGGGTTCGCTCCGACGACGCGGCCGGGCTCCAGCTCGCGCTGATCGGCACCGTGCAGCGCGCGCCGGGGCTGCGCGTCGCGAAGGCCGGCCGGGATCCGAAGGATCCGCAGGCTGCATGCACGTCGTGATCCAGGGCCCGGTCGGGCTCGCCGGCCAGAGCGTGCGGGTCGAGGTCGAACGCGCCGGCACCTTCCGCGCGGCGACGCTGGTGCGCCTGAATGCCTCCGGGCGTGCGCCGGCAGCACTGCACGTGCCGCTCAAGCGCACCGCGATCCGCGTCCTGTACGCGGGCAGCGAGGCCTTCGCTCCGGGCATCTCACCGGTGCACGCCGTGCGTCAGCGCGCCGCCGCCAAGGCCGTGATCGCGCACCTCGATCTCGACGCGTTCTTCGCGGCCTGCGAGCTGCTCGACCATCCCGAGCTGCGAGGCGTCCCGCTGATCGTCGGAGGCAGGCCCGAGAGCCGGGGCGTGGTCGCGACGGCGAGCTACGAGGCGCGCGCGTTCGGTATCGGCTCGGGCATGAGCTCGGCCGAGGCTCGGCGGCGCTGCCCGAAGGCGGTGTTCGTGCCGCCCGACCACGCGCGCTACCGCGAGCGCTCGCAGGAGGTGTGGCGGGAGGTTCGCCGCCTCTGCCCCCGCGTCGAGCAGGTTGGCATCGACGAGGGGTACCTCGATCTCTCGGCGATGGTGCACCACGATGCTGCGCGTGCCGCTGCTCGGCGCGCTGCAGGCGGCCGTGCGCGAGTCGACCGGCCTCGGCTGCTCGCTCGGCGCAGGCGGGTCCAAGACCGTGGCGAAGATCGCGAGCGATCGCCGCAAGCCCGGTGGGGTCGTGGTCGTCCCGCCCGGACAGGATCGCGCCTTCCTTGCTCCACTGCCGCTGCGGCTGCTTCCCGGCGTCGGACCGCGCGCCGAGGAGCGCCTGCGTGCCGCAGGTTGTCTGCTGATCGGCGATCTCGCGTCGCTCGGTGCGGCCGAGCTCGCCGCGACGCTCCCGGGCAAGGTGGGGGAGGAGCTCCAGCGACGGGCGCAGGGCATCGACGATCGCCCGGTCGTCGTCGAGCCGCAGGAGCCCGTGACGATCTCGTGCGAGGAGACCTTCGAACGCGACCTGGTCGACCGCGAACGCATGCGCTCGGAGCTCGAGCTGCTGTCCGATCGCGTCTGGTCGCGCCTCGAGCGCTACGACTACCGGGCGCGCACCGTGACCGTCAAGCTGCGCTACCCCGACTTCGCCATCGTGACGCGCGCTCGCACCGTCGAGGCGCCGGTCGAGAGCGAGGCGGAGCTCGCGCGGATCGCGTTCGAGCTGCTCGATCGCGCGCTCGCCGATCGCCCGGCGCCGGTGCGCCTGCTCGGCGTCGGGGCGGGCAAGCTCGCGCGCGACGTCGAGCTCCAGCTGCAGCTCCCTCTCAGGTAGGAGCGGTCCGCGCTACGCGGCTGCGACGGCGGCGATCCGCACAGGCCGCTCGGCGAGGTGCTGGTGCGACGGGCAGTACGCGGTGCCGGGCAGCGGCTGGCGCTGACACGGTGCACCCTTGCGAGTCGTCGCCCTGCAGCGGTTCAGCGCCTCGGTACGCCGGGCCTGCTCGGCGCGCACGTTCGCGAGCGCGAGGCCGATCGCCCGGTCGATCACGAAGTAGACGCGCGCTTGCTGCGTGATCGGGAAGTAGAAGCGGATCTCCTCGAAGAGGCTGCGCGCCGGGCGTGCGAAGTACCGCGGATCCTCCGCGATGCGCTCCACCGTGCGCTCGCAGGCGTCGAGCACCTGCCTGCGGGCCTCGGCGGTGGTCACGGACTCCGTCTGCGGCTCCACCATGTCCTTCAGTGCGCGGAAGATGGCTCGGCTGTAGTGGTACATCAAGGCGTATGGCTCATTCGATGCAAAGGACACCTACTCCCTCGCGGGCGACTATACGCTCCGCCGCCCGTTAGGGCAACACCCTGTTGTCAAGGTCGCTAACACGGACGAGATTCGCTTCCTGTGCAGGTGCTGTGCCAGTGGCCAGTCGCGCGGCTGCGATCTCGACCGCTTCGACGGCGCGGTCGCCGCCGATCGCGCGCCGTCCCAGACGCGCTGCGGCCACCAGCGCAGTCCCCGATCCGCAGCACGGATCGAGCACGTACCCGCCCGGATCGCTTGCCGCCCGGACGATCCGCTCGAGCAGCGCCAGCGGCTTCTGCGTGGGCCAGCCAACGCGTTCGCGCGCCGTTGGAGCCAGTGCCGGGATCTCCCACACGTCGTCGAAGCGCTTGCCTCCGCGCAGGTAGTACCGCCGGCCGTGGGCGTTCTGGTAGCGCCGGCCGAACTCGTCGACGTGTGCGTACTTCGCGGCCATCGCCGGCGTCACGGCGCCGCGCTCGGCGTGGAACGTCGCGCCCTCGGCCCGTGCGTAGAAGAGGATCGTGTCGTGCTTGCGCGCGAACGCATCGCGGGGCGCCCCGCCGCCGAGTCCGTAGTGCCAGATGATCTCGTTGCGGAAGCAGCCCTCGCCGAACAGGTCGTCGAGCGCGAGGCGGGCGCGATGAGACGCGCGCCAGTCCAGGTGCACGAAGATCGAGCCGGTCGGCCGCAGCACGCGGTGACACTCCGCGAGCACGTCGCGGAGCCATGCCATGTGACCATCGCCGCCCAGGGGCAGGGCGTCGGTGAAGGCATGTCCCGAGCGGTCGGTGCGCGCGACCCCCGTTCCAAACGGAGGATCGAGGTAGACGAGGTCGATCGACGCCTCGGCGACGTGTGCGAGCAGGTCACTCGCGTCGGCGTGCGCGAGGATGTGGGGGAGAGCGCCCTGGTGCCAGCGCTCGGCGGCGCGGGCGAGGAGCGCGGCGAGCGGGTCGGCTGCCGTCAGGCGGCCGCGCCCACGGGCAGCGGCTCCTCCAGGTGGGCGTGCGAGGGGCAGTACTCGCGACTGGGAAGCGGCGTCCGCTGGCACGAGTGCCCCTTGCGGGTCGTCGCCCGGCAGCGCGCATTCGCCTCGTGGGCCCGTGCGTACTCCTGCTGGATGTGCGCACGAGCGAGGTCGAGCGCACGCTCGATCGCGAAGTACACCCGCGCGTGCTGGGTCAGCGGGAAGAGGTGGCGGATCTCGTCGAAGAGGCTGCGCGTGGGACGCGTGAAGTAGCGGCGGTCGCGCGCGAGCCGTTCGACGGTCGACTCGCAGGCCGCCAGCACGATCCGTCGTGCCTCGGCAGGAGTCGTGTCGGGATGCGGGTCGACGAGATCCTTGATCTCGAGGAACAGTGCTCGGCTGAAACGGTACATAGGAGCTCCTGGGGACAGTGCTCGTGACGACGACTGATAGGCGACCCCCACCCCCCGGTGAGCTGCCACGTCGCAGTCCGCAAGCGATTCTAGTGCCCGCGCGCGAGAAATACCAGGACCTGCTCTGGCGGACTTCGTGACACAGCTTGCATCGCCCCTCGGAAGCGGCCGAGCGTATGCGTCACATTTCAGCAAGTATGCATGGATGACCGTTCTCGTCCTGTCCCACCCCGCATGTGCGGCCCACGCCCCTCCCGGCGGCCATCCCGAGTCGCCCGGACGCCTCGCCGCGGCGCTCGCGGGTGTCCGCTCCGTCGGCGCCGGAGTCACCGAGCGAGAGGCGCGCGAGGCGACCGCGGACGAGCTCGAACGGGTACACCCGGCGGCGTATCTCGCTGCGCTCGAGCGGGCTGCGGCCGTCGGTGGCTGGCTCGACGCGGACACCTGGGCGGGTGCGGGATCGTTCCGGGCGACCCGGCTTGCCGCAGGTGCGGCGTGCGACGGCGTCGCAGCGGTGCTCGAGGGACGCGCGCCGGCGGTCTTCTGCGCCGTGCGACCACCCGGTCACCACGCCGGGGCGGCACGACCGATGGGCTTCTGCCTGACGAACGCGGCCGCGGTCGCGACGCATGCGGCGCTCGCCACGGGGATCGAGCGCGTCTGCGTCCTCGACTGGGACGTCCATCACGGCAACGGCACGCAGGACCTGTTCGTCGACGACCCGCGCGTGCTCGTGATCTCGCTGCATCAGAGCCCGCTGTGGCCCGGGACAGGTGGCGAGCACGAGCGAGGTGTGGGCGCCGGTGCCGGGGCGACGGTCAACATCACGTTTCCGGCCGGCACCGGGCCTGCGGCATACCTCGCCCGCTTCACGGGGGAGGCGCTGCCGGCCCTCGAGCTGCACCGTCCCGAGCTCGTGCTCGTGTCGTGCGGTTTCGACGCGCATCGCAACGATCCACTGGCCGGGCTGGCGCTCGAGGACGAGACGTACGGCGAGCTCACGCGCGCGGCGCTCGACGCGTGCCGGCGCGTCGGTGCCGCCGGGCCGGTGGTCCTGCTCGAGGGCGGCTACGACCTCGATGCCGTCGAGCATGGCGCGCGCGAGGTCGTGAGCGCGTTGGCCGGCGGTTAGCCTGTCAACCGTTCGACGACTGCGCGCGGCGTTCCGGACGCATGCAGTTGCCGCGCCGCGCGCAGGGCCAGCGCCCGGCTGGAGTAGCGGCCGGCGAAGACGATCCAGAGATCTGGCCGGAGCCGCGGGTGGAGCGAGCTGTCGAGGACGTGCGCCACGAGCCCCGGCGCCTGGACCGAGCTCGCGATGCGCTCGGCGGCGGCGCGCGGGTGGCCGTGCTTCGCGAGCGTCGCGAGCACGACGGTCCAGGCACTGACGCCCGTCGGCCAGACACCGCCTCCGCTCGCGGTCGCCGCGCTCGAGGCCACCGATCGGGTGTGCAGGACGGTCGCCGGCGCGGTCGGCAGCACGCCGAGACCGGGTCGGGACGACGTGTCGGACTGCTGGCTCTCTGAGAACACGAGCGCAAGCACGACGCCGCCCACGACGAGCACGGCGCTCGTGATCACGAAGACGATTGCACCGAGCTTCCCCTGGGCTGGCTCCGGTGCCACGCTGGCCGCGGTCGCCCGCGGTGCCTAGGAGCGGGGGGCCGGCCGCTTGCGCGCTGCGGGCTTCGCAGCCGTCGACGCCGCCACGGCCCGCTTCTTGCGAGCCTTCACCTTGCGCTGACGGTCGTGCGCGCTCCGAACCTTGCTGAGCGATCCGCGTCCCACTCTTGGGTCTCCTTCGCCGGGAGCCACGATCCTAGTCGATCGGCGGCGCAATCCACGGTTTCTGGCGCCGTGCGCCCGCTTGCACCTTTACAGAAGGCTTACAGCCGGCGCACCCGCGCATGACAGCGCGCTTCCATAATGCTGTTTATGAGAAACCGTTCGCTCGCAGCCGTAGCGCTGATCGTGGCGCTCGCCGCGGGCTGGACGAGCGTCGCCGTCGCGTACCACCCGGCCAAGCTCCGGGGCACCAACACGATCGTATCCCAGGGCTCCGGGCGCCAGACGCTCGAGGGCGGGGGACTGACCTACGGGTCGCTGGCCCCCGGCGGCATCGTGCGGTTCGTCGACCTGTCGCCGAAGCACGACGGCAAGTTCACCGTGACGGCGCAGGTCCCCGCGAGCGCGCAGGGCGCGGCAGCGCAGAGCGTCGCGATCAAGCCGGTCAGGCAGGGAGGCATGTGGGTCTTCAAGCTGAAGGCCAACCGCCAGAATGCGAATCGCAGTCTCGCGTTCAGCGTCGCGGGCTCGAAGTTCCGGCTCATGCTCGACGGCACATCCGTCCTGAACGGCGCCGGCGTATCGGGCCGCGTGACGCTCATCGGGACGGGAACGGTGGCCATCAACGGTCAAAGCCCACCGCTCGAGTGGGCGTCCGCTCCGCGGCTCGCGCTTCCGACGAAGACCGTGACGCCCCCGAAGCCGCCCACCACCAGCACGGCGACCACGACCACCACGACCACCACAGCCCCGCCGGCAACGTCGTGATGGCGCGCTCGCCGGGGCGCGCGAGGATCGATCCACTACAGTCAGTCGCGTGAGCGAGCGCATCCTCATCGTCGAGGACGAGGCGAACATCGCAAGCTTCGTCACGCTGTACCTCCAGAAGGCCGGGTACACGGTCGATCGCGCGTCCACTGGCCAGGAGGGACTCGACCTCGCCACGCGCCAGCCCCCGGCGCTGATCCTGCTCGACCTGAACCTGCCCGACATGGACGGGCTCGACGTGTGCCGCAAGCTGCGCAACGAGTCGCAGGTGCCGATCCTGATGCTGACGGCGCGTGACGACGACGTCGACAAGATCGTGGGCCTCGAGGTCGGCGCCGACGACTACCTGACGAAGCCGTTCAACCCGCGCGAGCTCGTCGCGCGCATCCGCTCGATCCTGCGTCGCGCATCGGCGCCCCCGCCGCGCACGCGTGGACGCAAGGAGCACGGCCTGATCTCGATCGACGCCGATCGCCGCGAGGTGCTGGTCGACGGGAACGAGGTGGCGCTTGCGCCCAAGGAGTTCGACCTGTTCTGGGAGCTGCTCGACCACCGCGGAATCGTGCTGACGCGCGACCAGCTGCTCGAGCGCGTCTGGGGGTACACCTTTGCCGGCGACACGAGGACGGTCGACGTCCACGTGCGACAGCTGCGACGGAAGATTGGCGAGGGTTGCCCCGTCGTGACCGTCTGGGGCGTCGGCTACAAGGTCGCCGACAGTGCCACCCCGGTCACTTAGAGCTCGCCTCCTCCTCCTCTTCGTCGGCAGCGTCGCTGTCGTGGCGGCGCTCGTCGTTGCCGTCGCTGTCCGCCAGACCTCGCACGACCAACGCGCCGCGAGCGAGCGCACGCTCCGCACGCAGGCAACGGCGGTCACCGAGCTTCTCTCGAAGCGCCAGCAGAACGACCTCGGCACGTTCGGCCAGGGCGACCTCTTCATCCCCGCCCTGCAGCGCGCGACGTCGGCGACGAAGCTGCTCTACGTTCGCTACCAGCAGCTGCCTCCCGGCACGACGCCGATCGATCTCAAGGCGCTGCCGGCGGGCTACGCGAACCTGATCAACTGGGATCGCCTCGCAGCGCCGGGGGCGACGCAGACGTTCGACATGCAGCTTCCCGGAAGCTCGAAGACCTACCTGGCCGTCGCCGCCCCGTTTCGACTCAAGTTCGGGCCGAGCTCGGCAACCATCGGCGCTGTCGTTCTCGCGCGACCGAACGACGAGCTCTCGACCTCGGCGCTGTCGCTCGCGCGCCGCCTGCTGCCGGCCGTCGCCGTGGTCCTGATCGTCGTCGCCCTGCTCCTCATCTACCTCACGAGGAGGCTGACGGAGCCTGTGCGCGAGCTCTCCGAGGCAAGCGAGCGCATCGCGCTCGGGCTGTACGACATCCACCTGCGCAGCAAGGGCCGCGACGAGCTCGGCATGCTCGCCGCCGGGTTCGAGCGGATGGCACACAAGCTCCGCGAGAGCGACGAGCACGAGCGGAACTTCCTGATGCGCATCTCCCACGAGCTCCGCACGCCGTTGACGGCGATCCAGGGTCACGTGCAGCTCCTCGCCGACGGGTTGCTCGACGATCCCGACGAGCAGCAGGCCTCGCTCGAGGTAGTGCTCGTCGAGGCCGACCGGCTGCAGCGGCTGATCGGCGACCTCCTGGACCTCGCCAAGCTCGAGGCTCGCCGGTTCTCGCTGAATCGCGAGCACGTCGACCTGGATGCCCTCTGCTCCCACGCGACGCACGCACGCGGAGCCGCCGCCCGCACCGCCTCGCTCGAGCTCCACTCCCGACCGTTCGGCCGGCCGGTCGTCGTGCTCGGCGATGGCGATCGTCTCCTGCAGATCGTCGGCAACCTCATCGACAACGCGCTCCACTGGACGCCACCCGGGGGCGAGGTCGAGGTCACGGTGCGCGCCGAGCGCGGCCTGGCTCTTGTCGATGTCGATGACAACGGACCCGGCGTGCCGGTCGAGAGCCGCGAGCTGATCTTCCGCCCCTTCGTCTCGCAGGACGTCCAGGGCACCGGGCTCGGCCTCGCCGTCGCCTCGGAGCTCGCCGCCCTGATGGGCGGCTCGCTTCGCGTGACCGACCGTCCGGGAGGCGGTGCCCGGTTCACGCTCGAGCTGCCATTGCTGCGCGCGGAGGCCGGCGCAGCGGCGCCGACCCCCGCGATGCCGCAAGGGCGCTGAGGACTGGTTTCAAACGTGTCGCGGGTGTCTCGCGCCAGTTCTAACCGGACTTCTCCTTCGCGCCGACCACGTCCTGCACGGCCTGCGTGACCGAGCTCGAGATCTTGGCGGCGATGTCGTGTGCGCCGCTCTTGCCGATGCCTGCCTTGACCGCGACCAGCAGGACGCCGACCACGATGACGATGCCGACGTACTCGACCGTTCCCTGGCCGCGGCTGGCCGCGAGCCGTCGCAATCCGTGGCACCAGAGCGCTGCAGCTCGATGGTGGAGCAGTCGAGCGTTCGTGCGTGCTCGTTGGGTCAGGTGCATGCGCAGTCCTTCACTGGGGTGGGGTACGGGCCCGGCTCATGGAAACGAGCCGGGGTCGAGGAGCGTGATGCCCCGGTCGATCACGACGCCGTCGCGGACGACGGCCGACCGCGCGAAGCGGCGAGCCGGTCCGCCACCGGTCGGGCGGCGGACAGCGATCCAGCTGACGAGCTCGTCGCCTTCGCGTGAGCCGGCGGGAATCCACGCCCCACTGGGAGAGCCGAAGGACTCGATGTCGCGCCACACCGCGTAGCCACCGCCGCCGTACTCGACGGCGGTCGCGACCTTCTCTGCCGTGACCGCCAGGTGACCGAGATGGACCGCCGCTCCTGCGAACGGGACGGCACCCACGACATCCGTTGCAACACCGACCAGCGACACGTCTGGATGCAGCGCGTGCCCGATCTTCTCGTCGGCCTCGCCGATGGTGACGACGTGGACGTCCGGCCTGCTCGCGGGCGATTCGACCTCGCCGGCGTCGCCCGGGCTGAGCTTCGTGGCAAGCGAGTGCTCGGCGTCGATCGACTGAAGGTTCGCGGGTGTCCGCGGAGCCGGGTGGTCCGGTCCAGCGGTCGCGAACGTGGTCGGTTGGCTGAGCTCCGGAATGACGTTGCGCAACTGCGTGAGCAAGAGCTGCTCGTAGATCTTCCGCCCGGCCTCGTCGCCGTGCGCCGCGATCAGCTGGAGCCGGACATCGCGCAGCGACGGTCGCTCGTCGGACGGCACGCCCTTTTCCACCGCGCTGTCGAACAGGCCCTGCTCGGAGGCGCTTGGCCCGATGGCCTCATCGCGATCCGAGCGACCGATCGCGCCGGCCAGAGCCTGGCCGACGGATGTCGCGATGCGCGCGCCGAGCGACGGGGCGCCGAACGCCCCGATGAGCGCACCGATGAGCGCGGCGACGAGCAGCAACACGCCGACGTACTCGATGCTCGCCTGTGCTCTCTCGCCTTGCATGGGGCAAGCGTGCGCGCTGGCTGCGTGGCGCCGTGCGCGCGAACCGTGCCGGCTGTGTGCCGGTGTGTGACCCCGGAACCATGCGGAGCGCCGGAGCGCCCCGAATCAGCTCAGGCGGACCGCTCCGCCGTTGCGTCGGCGTCGCGGTGCACGCCGGGCTCGGTGCGTGCGAAGAGGCTGCGATACGCGCGCCGCCCGCCGGGAGCCTGCTCGGCGCCAGGCTCGGGAGCCTGCGCCCGCGGCATGCCGAGCTGGTCGAGCCGGTCCCCGAGCTCGTCGATGCGGTGGTTGAGCCGGCCCATATCGCTCCGAATCGCCGCGATACCGCTGCTCACCAGCGCGACCAGCGCCTCGAGGTCCTCGATGCGGCCGAGGCGCTCGGCAAGGAGGTCGCGCTCGACGCGTGCGACCGTCTCGGCGATCTCCTCGGTGCCCGCGTGCACGGCGTCGAGACGACGACCGACGCCACCGGTGTCGTCGGCGAGCACGCGCTCGATCGCCGCCTCGACCCGGGTCGGCAGAACCGCCGAGAGCTCGCGCGCCGCCGCATTGACCTCGCCCGCGCGGGCGTCCACGCGCGTGAGCAGAGCACGCACGTCGAGGCTGTCGTCACCGGCCGGCTCTCCGCGCAGCTCGAGGATTCGCCGCACGGCCTGCGCCCGAGCATTGGCGAGCGGATCGAGCGGTGTGGATTCGGGCATGGTGCGCTCTCCTTGGCTGCTGGCAAGGACTCTACCGGGTGGCACGGTTGTCTCCCCGGCGGTAGCCGACCGCGCGCCACGAGGGATGGCCGGCGACCTCGACGAGCGGGCGCTCGGCTCCGGGCCGGCCGTAGCGGAAGTCGGCGGCGCGCTCGTCGAAGCGCACGTCGAGCAGGCCGAGCTTGACTCGATGATCGAGCCAGGCGCTGCGGAACACGAGCTTCCGCAGCCAGTACACGAGCGACTCGCCGCCGAGCATCGCGATCTCGTCCCAGCGCCGGTGGAGGTAGCGACCGAGCGCGGAGCGGGGAGGTGACGAGAGTCCGCCCGACGTGGCGAGCTCCATCAGGTCGGCGCTCTCGTCATCGTCGAAGTCGCCGGGGTCGACCAGCTCGAGTTTCACCGCGGCGGCCGCGACGCGCTCGGCGAAATCCTCCGCCGAGAAACCGAAGCGATGACCGACGAACTCGAGGTCGATGTCGTCGCCCGAGCGGTAGTTCGGATCGTCCATCTGCGACGGGATGCTACCGTCGCCGACCCGAGCTCCAGGAGATGCGAGTGGCCGAGATCACGGTGCCCGATGGGGCCGTTCTGAGCTATGAGGACAGGGGAAGCGGCCGTCCGCTCGTGCTGCTGCACGGCGTGTGCATGTCGTCCGATTTCTTCCGCGAGCAGCTCGGCCCGCTCTCGGACGGGCACCGCGTGATCGCGCTCGATTTCCGCGGCCACGGGCGCTCTCCCGCGTGCGACCACGGGCACACCGTCGCGCAGTACGCGCGCGACGTCCACCACGTGCTGGAGCATCTCGCGCTCGAGGACGCGGTGCTCGTCGGGTGGTCGATGGGGTCGATCGTGACCTGGCAGTACCTCCGTCAGTTCGGCGTCCATCGGGTCGCGGCGCAGGTCGTGATCTCCCAGGGTCCGTCCGATCTCAAGCGCCCGGACTGGCCGCACGGCCTGCTCGAGCTCGACGAGCTCGCCGAGCTGTGCCTCGCGATCCAGGAGGACATGGCCGGCGCGTTCGCGGACTTCGGCCCTGCGATGTTCGCCGAGCCGCTGGACGAGGAGTCCCGTGCCCGAGTCCTGCACGAGATCCTCCGCTGTCGGCCGACCACGGCGACGGCGATCCTGCTGAGCCAGACGGTGCCCGACGCGCGACCGGTCCTCGATCGGCTCGCGCTTCCGACATTGCTCGTCTGGGGGCGCGACGAGAAGCTGATCCCGCTCGCGGCCGGCGAGTGGCTGCGGGATCACGTGCCGGGATCCGAGCTCGTCGTGTTCGAGCAGTCCGGGCACTGCCCGATGCTGGAGGAGCCCGCGCGCTTCAACGAGCTGCTCGCGGCGTTCGCTGCCCGGCTCTGATCGTCGGCTCGTCTGCTTTCCTTCGTGCATGGCCGACACGACGCACAGGCTGATGGATGCCGACGGGCGTGTCCTGCTCGACGACCTCCGCTTCGCGCGCTCGCTGCCGACGCGGATGAAGGGGCTGCTCGGGCGCCGTTCGCTGGACGAGGGCGAAGGTCTCGCGTTCCGTGAGAAGTCGATCCACATGCTGTTCATGCGCATGCCGATCGACGCGGTGTTCTGCGACGGCGACCTGCGCATCGTGAAGGTCGTACGGGATCTCCGTCCCTGGCGCTTTGCGGGCTGCCGGCAAGCGCGCTTCGTCCTCGAGATCGCGGCGGGCGATGCCGAGCGCCTCGGTCTCGCCCCGGGCTCATCCCTGCGCGCCGAGCCGCCGCTGTGAAGGCGATCGTGGTGGGAGGCGGTGCCTACGGCCTCGCCTGCGCCGAGCGGATGGCACGTGCGGGTGCGACGGTCGAGCTGATCGAGCAGGACGAGCCGGCCGGGGCGCGAGCAGCGTCGAGCGGTCGCACGCGCGTCCTCCGCTACGAGTACGGCGACCGGGAGATCTTCAGCGAGCTCACGGTGCGCGCACGCGACCGCTGGCGCGAGCTCGAGCGACTCTCCGGAGAGCGGCTCTTCGATGCTCGCGGTGTGCTCCACCTCGCGAGCCCCGGTGGCGCCTTCGAGGAGCGCTCGCTCGAGGTCGTGAGCTCCCTCGGCCTCGAGATCGAGAAGCTGCTCGCCGTCCGAGATCGCGCGGCGCTGGCCGGCGTTCGCGGTGGACACCGTCGAGTACGGCCTCTGGTCGCCCGAGGGCGGCCTGCTCTGGGCGCGCCGTGCGACGTCGGTGCTCGCGCGTGCTGCCGAGGCGGCCGGCGTCGTGATGCGCCCGCGATCCCACGTCGTGGCGGCGACCGACGGCGCGATCGAGCTCGCGGACGGGACACATCTCACGGCCGACGTCGTCGTCCTGTGCACCGGCTCGTGGAGCTCGGCGCTCGATGTGCGGCTCGCCGCCGTCGTCCCGCGGCGGCAGGTGACCGCGTACTTCCATGCTCCGCTCACCGACATCCCGGTGTTCGGCGATGGCGGACTCGACTTCTACGGCTTTCCGGCGCACGACGGCTACGGGGTCAAGATCGGCTGGCACCGCACCGAGGGTGCCGAGATCGCCGATCCCTCGGCCGAGGCCCCGCGTCGCGTCCGTGCCGAGGACGTCGAGCCGCTCGCCAGCTACCTGGCGGGGCGTCTGCCCCCGGCGGCTGGGGCGCCGCTGATGGAGGCCGAGGTCTGCTTCTACGCGATGACGGCAGACGAGAATCCGGTGATCGATCGCCTCGACGACCGCACGGTCGTCGCGTGCGGGCTCTCGGGCCATGGCTACAAGTTCTCGTGCGTGCTGGGGGCCGCCGTCGGCGATCTCGCGCTCGGCGTGGCGCCGTCTGTCGACCTCTCGGGGTTCGCGCTCGGGCGTCCCGCGCTCGCCGAGTCGCTACCCTGAGTGGGATGCTCGAGGATCCGCACGCGATCAGCAGCCAGGCCGATCTCTGGTCGATCGTCGGCGAGCCCGTCGAGCGGGTGCTGATCAAGGAGACGCCTGCCTTCAACGATCGCTCGGTCGCGTTCGTGGAGTCCTCGCCGTTCCTGCTGCTGGCAACGAGCGCCGCCGACGGGACGTGCGATGTCTCGCCGAAGGGGGGCCCGGCCGGCTTCGCCCGGGTGCTCGACGAGGGCCGGCTCGTGATCCCGGAGTTTCCGGGCAACCGCCGGCTCGACGGCGTGCACAACCTGGTGGAGCGCCCGGGGGCTGCCACGCTGTTCGTCGTGCCCGGCATCAGCGAGACGTTGCGCGTGAACGGCTTCGCCACCCTGACGCGAGATCCGGCGCTGCTCGAGCTGACCGCCGTCGACGGCAAGCGACCCTGGTTCGTGATCGATCTGCGCGTGCGGCAGGTGTTCAGCCACTGCGGCAAGGCGTTCCTGCGATCGTTCCTCTGGGAGCCGGAGCGCTGGCCGGACCCGCGCGACGTCCGCAGCCCCAGCATGACGATCTCCGAGACCGCTGCGCGGGAGGCGAGACCCGAGACCGAGGTTCGCCGCGACGTCGAGCGCGAGTACCTCCCCGGGCTGTACTGAGCTCACGTTCTGAGGCGTGGCTCGGCCCGGCTGTGACCGCGGCGTGCCGAGGTGTGCCGCCGGTGTGCCGTTTCCGCCTTTGGGGGTTTACACGCTGCAGGGCACCCCCCAATGATGGCTCCCGGGGTCCAGTCCGGACCCGGAGTCCATCGAGGATCGGAGCTGGGGTGCAGCGCTTGCGCGTGCTGGTAGTGGAGGATGACGCGCGGCTCGCCTCCGTGATCGCCGAGCAGCTGCGCGAGGAGGACTTCGAGGTCCGGTTGGCTCGATCGATCGCCGAGGCCGAGCGGGCGCTGCCCGAGCAACGCCCGCACTGCGTGCTGATCGACGTCGGCCTGCCCGACGGCTCCGGATTCGATCTCTGCAGGCGGCTGCGGCGAGCAGGAGGGACCTGGGACCCGTCGCTCGCGATCATCATGCTGACCGCCCGCGTGGAGGAGGCCGACGTCCTGCGTGGGTTCGAGCGCGGAGCAGACGACTACGTGCGCAAGCCGTTCTCGATCCCGGAGCTCGTCTCGCGGGTGCGCGTCGCGCTCATCCGCCGGCGGCCCGCCGGCGGCGGCGACCTCCACGTCGAGCGGCTGTGGGTCGATCTCGGATCGCGCAGCGCGACGTACGCCGATCAGGTGCTCGAGCTCGCAGGCAAGGAGTTCGCCCTCCTCGTCGAGCTCGCATCGGATCCGGGTGTCCTCTGCAGCAAGCAGGATCTGCTCGAGCGCGTGTGGGACTACCGCAGCCGGGGCCGGACGCGAACGGTCGACTCGCACGCGAGCCGTCTGCGCCGCAAGCTCCAGGCCGCGGGTGCGCCCGGAGATCCGATCGCGAACGTGTGGGGTGCGGGTTACCGGCTCGAGCTCCCGCGTGCGTAAGCGGGGCCTCATCCCGCTCGAGGCACGCGTCACGACACCTGTCGTCTGGCTGCTCGCGGCCGTCCTCGTCGCGATCGGAGGCTTCATCGTCCTGCGTGTCCACCATGCCGTGCGAGGCGGGGAGGAGCGCCTGCTCGACCGCGTTGCGGCCGTTGCGGCGGAAACGCGAGGGCCGCTGCCCCGGCTCGCCGGCATCGAGCTCGCAGTCGTCTCCTCGAACGGGCGCGTCCTGCTCGGGAAGCTGCCGGTTCCGATCGGACGCCGCGAGCTCACGCTCGCCGGTCGCCCGGCCGCGTCACGCGTCCTGCGGCGCGGCGCCACGACCGTCTCGCTGCGCGGAGCACGCCGCGCCGGGCTGCCCGTCATCGTCGTCGCGTCGAGTCGGCTGCCGGAGCCGACCAGTCCCGCCTCGTGGCGATCGAGGCGGAGGGGCTGATCCCGATCGGCTTCGTCGCGCTCGGGCTCGCTCTCATCGGATTCGAACGGGCGGCGCGTCGCCACAGGCGTCGGCTCGAGCGGCTCGGCCACGTCGCCGAGCAGCTCGATCGCGGTGAGCTCGGAGCGCGCACGGGCGAGCATGCGCGGGACGAGCTGGGAGGTGTCGGCGTGCGCATCGACGTGCTCGCCGACCGCCTTCAGACGCTCGAACGGTCGCGCGGGACGATGCATGTCGCAGGTCTCCCACGACCTCCGCTCGCCGCTCGCGCTGATCCGCGCGTACGCGTGGACGCTGCGCAAGGGAGAGCCTCCAAGACGCGAAGCGACCGGCTCCTCACGATCGAGGAGGAGGCCCAGAGCATGGCCGTCCTGATCGACGATCTCCTGCTGCTCGGGCGGCGCAGCGCGGCACCTCCGGTCGAGGGGGCGGCCGAGTCGGCCGACGTCGGCCTGCTCGCCGAACGAGTCATCGGGCGACGCAGCGCCCAGGCGCGCGACGACGGTCTTGCGCTCGAGCTCGAGCTCCCGGACGCAGCCCGCGATGGTCGCGATCCGCGCCGGCGGCCTCGAGCGGATCGTCGCCAACCTCGTCGAGAACGCGCTCCGCCACGCGACGAGCACGGTGACCGTTCGCATCGAGGTCGTGGCAGACGAGGTCGTGCTGAGCTGCGAGGACGACGGCGCACGGCATCCCGCCCGACGAGATCGCGCACCTGTTCGAGCCGTTCTGGCGGGGCGCTGCAGGGCCCGGGGCGAGTGGCCTCGGTCTCGCGATCGCTCGCGATCTCGCTGCTTCGTGCGGCGGGACCATCGGCGCCGAGAATCTCGCCAGGCGGCGGCGCTCGGCTGGTCGTCCATCTCCCGCGCGCGGGCGCCCTGGTGGGTGGGGTCGCGTGAGGCGTCTCGCTCCGCGAGCGGGCGCTCGCCCTCGTCGCGCTGGCTCTCGCCCTGATCGGTCTCGTGTCGAGTGGGGGAGGCGCCCGCGCCGCGCAGGATCCGACGTCGTCGTTGCGGCGCAGACCGGTGCCCGCCAACGCGGTCGTCAGATCCGGCGCGCTGCGCACCGTCGCGATCGACGTTCGCGACAGGACACCGGGCATGGCACTGCGCACGGACGAGGTGGTCGGACGAACCGCGCAGGTGCGACTCTCGGTCGGCGACTACGTGCTGCGACGCGTGCCGTCGGCACCGGCTCGAACGGCGTCGATCTGCGGCTGGGCGAGCGGGCCGTGCCCGCTGAGTGTCGAGTCGTCGGCTGCGCCACCGCTTCGCTCTTCTCGGTGCCGGTGTCCACGTCGACGTCGTGGCCGAGCACGACGCCGATCGGGACGGGCCCGCACGCGGCCAGCTCGTCGCGCGTGACCTGACGCTGCTCGTGGCAGCGCACGCCTCCGACAGTGGTCTCGTCGCGACGGTGCGTGCGCCGCTCCGCGTACGCGCTGGCGCTCGCGACCGCCCAGGCGCAGGAACACCAGCTCCGGCTGTTCGTGCGGCCGCCGAGCGGAAGTCGGTAGCCCGACATGGCTGACGGGGTCGTCGCGCTGGCATTGATCGGAGGCGATGAGCGTCTCGAGCGAGAGCTCGTCGAGCTCTCGTCGGGTCTCGGCGACGTGGCGATTCTTCCCGAGGCGGCCGCCGATCGGGCGGACGCCCTCCTGATCGCCGACGGCCAGCGAGGTGCAGCGCTCGATCGCGTTCGGGTCGAGCTCGCCGCTCGCCCAGCGCGGCGCGTCCTTCTGATCGGCGCGCCGGGCTCGATCGATCCGGCCGAGGCGATGGCCTGCGGCGCCCGCGCCGTGCTCGAGCATCCGCTCAGCGTCGGGCGCTTGCGAGAGGCGATCGCGGCGTCCGGGTGCCTCGACGAGGTGCCAGCGCCGATCATCGAGGTCGGCAGCGGTCCGATCGTCCTCCTCGGTGCGACGGGCGGCTGCGGCGTGACGACCTGCGCGGCTGCGATTGCCGCGGCGATGGCGCACGGTGCGCTCCTCGACCTCGACCTCGCCGCCGGTGACGCGGCGGCCGTGGCCGGCGCCGAGATCGTGGCCGGTGATGCCCTGCTCGCGCTCGCTCACGCTCCGGGCATCGATGCTCGAGACCTGCTGGCCCAGCTTGCCGACGGGCCGTCGACGCGCGTCCTGCCCGCGCCCGCGCTTCCCGAGCAGGCCGATCTCGTCGACGAGGGCGGTGTCTCGCAGGTGCTCGACGCGCTGAGGCGGGCAGGGATCGTCGCGATCGTCGATGCGGGGAGTCGAGTCGGAATCGAGACGCTGCCCGCGCTGGAGCGTGCCTCCGCGATCGCGATCGTGAGCACCCCGGGGCGAACGGCCGTCGGGGAGTCGCTCGCGTCTCGGGGTTGCTCTTCCGGCTCGGCCTCGCCGATCGTCCGGTCGGCATCGTCGGCTCGCGGGTGTGGCCGCACCGCCGAGCGGAGGTACGCGAGCTGTCCGCGGCCTCGGGCCTGCCACTGTGGGCCACGGTGCACGAGAGCCTCGTCCGTGAGCCGGGCGGCTCGAGCGGGAGCGCCGCCTCCCGCGCGGCCCTTCGCCCGGTTGGCGCTCGTCGCTGACCGAGGTCAGCGGCGCATGACCCTGTGGGAGCGCGCCCAGGCGCTCGCGCCGACGACGGCGGAGAGCGGGCTGCTTCCCGACGTCGCGCCGGACGTGCTCGGGCCGCTGCTCGCCGATCCGACGGTCGACGAGGTGCTCGTCAACGGGCCGGAGCAGGTCTGGGTCGAACGACGTGGCCGGCTTCAGCGCGCGCCCGCGCGATTCGCCGATGTCGAGGCCCTCCGCGACGCGTGCGCGCGGCTGGTGGCCTCGGCTGGGCAGGCGCATCGACGACGCGGCTCCGATGGTCGATGCCCGGCTCGCCGACGGCTCGCGTCTGAACATCGTGTTGCCGCCGATCGCCCCGGACGGGCCGCTGCTCTCGCTGCGACGCTTCGCGCCGCGTGGATTCACGCTCGCGGCGCTCGTCGAGCGCGGCTCGCTCGACGCAGACGCCGCCGAGCTGCTCGCGCGCCTGCGTCGCGGCACGTCTCGACATCGTGATCTCCGGAGGGACGTCGACGGGGAAGACGTCGCTGCTCGGGGCGCTCGCGGGTCTCGCGGACGCCACCGAGCGGATCGTCACGGTCGAGGACTCGGCCGAGCTGCGTATCGACCGACCACACGTCGTTCGCCTCGAGGCGCGACCCGTGAGCCTCGAGGGCACGGGAGCCGTGACGATCCGCGAGCTCGTACGCAACGCGTTGCGGATGCGACCCGACCGGCTGATCGTCGGCGAGGTTCGAGGCGGCGAGGCGCTCGACCTGCTGCAGGCGATGAACACCGGTCACGACGGGTCGCTCACCACCGTCCATGCGAACACGCCCGCGGGGGCGCTGCGTCGACTCGAGATGCTGGCGTTGCTCGGCGGCGTCGAGCTGCCACACAGCGTCGTGCGCGAGCAGGTCGCTACCGCGATCGACGTGGTGGTGCAGATGGGGCGCTCGAGCGATGGGCGTCGTCGCGTCGCGGCCGTGCACGGCGTCGGCGAGCTCGACGGCGTCTGGCGGCTCGAGACCAGCGAGACGCTGTCCGCGCGGCTGGCGTCGATGGACGCGGTCGAGTGAGCGCGCAGGTGTCCAGCTGGTGTCTCGATCGCGGCAGCTGGCCTGTCGTTCGTCGCGCTCATGCCGGGGCCGCTCCTCGTCCGCGCCCGCTGGCTCCTTGGCAGGCACAGCCGCAGACGCGAGGAGCTCGCGGCTGCAGACGCGCTTCCGGGAGTGGCACGTAGGCTCGCTGCCGAGGTCGGAGCCGGACGCACGCTGGTGCGGGCGCTTCGCGCAGCCGCCGTCGATGCCCCGCCGCCGCTCGACTCGGCGCTCGCCGCGACGAGCGCGCGCCTCGCGTCGGGCGGTGACGCGTGGGCGGTGCTCGAGCATGCGGTTCCCGGAAACGGCGGCTGTCGCCTCCTTGCGGCAAGTCTCGAGCTGCAGGGTCGCGCGGGCGGTGACCTGCCCCGGCTTCTCCGAACGCTCGCGAGCGCGCTGGATGACCGAGCCCAGGTCGACGCCGAGCTGCGCGCGCTCACGGCACAGGCACGATTCTCGGCCGTGATCGTCCCGCTCCTGCCGCTCGGGGCTCTCGGCCTCCTGGCACTCGCCGAGCCGCGCGGAGTGCGGCTCCTGCTCACGACCCAGATCGGTCTGCTCGTGATCGGGATCGCGGTGGTGCTCGACGTCGTCGGAGCGTTGCTCATTCGCCGCTTGCTGGTGCCTCGGGTATGAGCGTCCTCGGTCTCGCGGCCTGTGCCGCGCTTGCGGCGGTGCTCGTGGAGCGACGCCTCGGTGCGAGCATGCGCACAGCGCTGACGGCCGCGTTCGCGACGGCGGGGGCTCTCGCGGTCGCGGCTGTCGGAGCGCCGATGATTCTCGTCTCCGGAGCGCTCGTCGGCGTGGTGGTCGGCGATCGCGCCCGTCGCGTCGCGCGCAGGCGTGCCTGTCGGCTGCGCATGGACATCGAACGAGCGCTGCCGGACGCGCTCGATCTGCTCGCCGGGCTCGTCGAGTCCGGTGCGCCGCTCGCACGTGCGCTCGCCGCGGTCGCGCCGCGGATCGAGGGACCGCTCCGGGGAGAGCTGGAGGCGTGCGCGAGTGCCCTGGGGGATCGGGCTCGCGGCGCGCCGCCTTCGGGCTCCTCCGGCAGAGCGGATCCGGGGATCTCGCACGCGTCGGTCAGGCGCTGGCCCTGGCCGACGAGCTCGGTACGGGTGTCGCCGAGCAGCTCCGCGGCCAGGCGCTCGTGCAGCGCGACCTGCGACGGTCCCGGGCACGCGAGCAGGCAGGTGCCGCTGCTCCGAAGGTGGCGTTGGTGATCGGTCTCGTCCTCGTACCGGCCGCGCTGTCGCTCGTGCTCGGCGCGGAACTGCTGTCGGCGCTCGACGCGGCGCGCGGTGGGTGAGTCCGCACCCGGGCGCGCCGCGTTGCTGGTGGCGCGCCCGGCGTGCGATCCATGCCTAACGGTGGCTCATGACCTCAGCCTCGAGCCACGCCTCGTACGTGGGACCCGCAAGGGTCGCGTGCGGGCCGGGGAGCAGGGCGCCGGACTCGAACACCTCGCGGTTGGGCTCGTCGGGGTTCCTGACAGCCTCGATCCGGAGCGGGTCGGCCTGCTTCGAGGCGAACAGCATCGCCACGTCGACGAGGCTCTCCTCGCGCGGCCCGGCGATCTCCGGGATCTCCGTGGAGTCTGCTCCTGGCTCGACGGCGAGTGCCGCGACCTCCTCGGCGACAGCTCGCGCAGCGACGAGCTGCATGCGGGCCTTCGGCACGTAGGCGACGTCGCCCTGCCGGCCCCACTCGACGAGCTGTTCGACGAACTCGTGGAACTGTGCCGCGCGCAGCACGGTGGCGGGTACCGGTCCTGCGAGGGTCACCTGCTCGTGTGCGACCTTCGCCGCGCCGTACCCGCCGCTGAACTTGTCGACCCCGATGATCGACACGACGACGATGTGCTTCACATCGGCACGCGCGCCTGCCTCCTGCAGGTTGCGGGCCGCGGTGGTGAAGAACTCCGTGGCCGCCTTCTCCTCGGGCGAGGGGCCGGTGGCCGCGTCGACGATGACGTCGACGCCGGTCAGCGCTTCCGCGAGCCCCTCACCGGTGATCACGTCGACGCC
Source organism: uncultured Actinomycetes bacterium (assembly GCA_963717155.1). GTDB lineage: Bacteria > Actinomycetota > Thermoleophilia > Gaiellales > JALYLC01. The sequence goes on along the minus strand of OY970326.1, from coordinate 1,849,739 downwards.
GTTCGAGCGGGAGATCGGCACGACGTCGTGTCCGTCGGCCGTGAGAACGTCGACCACGTGCCGGCCGACCCTCCCCGTCGCGCCGGCGACTGCGATCTTCTTGGCCATGATGCTTCCTCCAGTCGTGTCTCAGGAGCCCGCGCGAGCTGCGCCGGCCCGGGTTCGTTGGTCCCCAGACACGCGAGACGCGCCATCTGTGACAGCGCCGACCGAGATCACGAGCTTTCCGCGCACGTGGCCTTCCGCGACACGTACCTGCGCTTCCGCGGCCTCGTCCAGCTGGTAGACGTGTTGCACGGAAGGCCGCACGCGGCCCGAGTCGATCTCGTCGGCAAGGGCCTCGAGCGTTGCACGCGACGGCGTGCCTCCGACGTAGCTGCCAGCGATCCCGCGCTCCATCGGTGGTCCGGCCTGATCGGCGCCCGTGATCCAGACGAGACGTCCCCGGTCACGCACGACCTCCGGCGCATGACGCTTCGTCTCGTCGCCGCGGCAGCACAACGCCGCGTCGACGCCGCCGGAGAACAGCGCGCGCACGCCCTGGACCCAGTCGCCGGCCGTGTAGTCCACGACCGCCTCGGCACCCAGGCCCAGCAGGTACTCGCTGTTGCGCGCACTCGCCGTGGCGACGACGCGCGTCTCACGCGCGACGGCCAGCTGCAACGCGACAGACCCGACCCCGCCGGCCGCCCCGGCGATGGCGAGGGTCTCGCCGGGCGCCGGGTCGAGCGTCTCGACCACGCTCTGGTACGCGGTCAACCCGACGCACGGGAGCGAGGCCGCCTCCTCGAAGGAGATCGTGGTCGGCTTGCGTGCGACCCACGCCGCGGGCATCGCGACGAACTCCGCGTAGGTGCCGTTCCCGAGGAGCTTGTAGCCGTAGACCGCATCCCCAACCGCCAGGTCGTGGACGTCGTCGCCGACGAGCTCGACGACCCCGGAGACGTCCGATCCCATCACGAGCGGGCGCTCTCCGGAGTCGGCGAAGCCCTCGCGGAGCAGCGTGTCGACCTCGTTGACACCGGCTGCCTCGACTCGCACCAGCACCTCGTCCGGCCCCGGCACGGGGACGGGGATCTCCATGAGCTCGAGGCGCTCGGGGCCACCGACCTCGGAGATCGCAATGGCTCTCATGTGTCTCTCCTTTCGCGAAACGCGATGGAGAGACGCACGCTAGAGGCGGCTCGTGCCGACCCGGGAGTAGCTCTGGCTCAACCTTCCGAACCCTGCAGCTGCCTGCGGAGGTTCGCTCAAGCCTGGTCGAGGGGCCGGCCGCGCACCACGTCGACGACCCCGCGCCGGCGCACCTGCACGTCGACGATGTCGCCCTTGGGGTACACGCCGATCCCGACCGACAGGAGCAGGCTGCCGATCCGCGAGATCGTCTCGCGCCGCTGGAGCGGGGGATCGAAGCGCACGCGGTCGGGCAGCACCTTGTAGTCGGCGCCCTCCGTCTTCTCCACGCCGTTCACGAAGACGGCCAGGATCTCCTCGGTGCCGGGGGGCACCAGGAAGTCGCTGAGTCCAGGCTCACTCACGCCGACCATCGTAGTGGAGCGGAATACGTGGGTGGGCACGAGCGTTGACGACCCGGATGGAGATCGATGTCACAGACGCGACGTTCGAGCAGGACGTCATCGAGCGATCGCGCACGGCGCCCGTCGTCGTCGACTTCTGGGCTGCCTGGTGCGGCCCGTGCCGCCAGCTGACGCCCGTCCTCGAGCGCGGCGTCGAGAAGTACGGCGACGAGGTGACGCTGGCCAAGGTGGACGTCGACGCGAACCCGGGCGTCGCGGCGCGCTATGACGTCCGAGGCATCCCCGCGGTGAAGGCGTTCCGCGACGGGCGCGTCGTCGACGAGTTCACCGGAGCGGTGCCGCCTGCGACCGTCGAGGCGTTCCTCGCGGCGCTCGTGCCGTCCGAGGCCGATCGGCTCGTCGAGCAGGGCGACGAGGCGTCGCTCCGGCGCGCGATCGAGCTGGAGCCGGCGCGAGCCGACGCCCGCGTCGCGCTTGCGCGCGTCCTGCTCGGCCGGGGCGAGTCCGACGATGCCCTCGAGCTGCTGCGACCGGTCGCCCACGACCGCGCCGCTTCGGGGCTGCTCGCCCGGACGGAGCTCGCCGCCGATCCTGCAACGCCCGAAGACGTGCGCACCGCGCTTGCCGCGCTCGAGCGCGGCGAGACCGAGACAGCGCTCGAAGGGCTGCTCGCGGCCGCGAGCAGCTCGAACGGCGAGGCGCGCGACAGCATCCGTCGCGCCATGATCGGCGATCTTCGGCGAGCTCGGGGACGACAATCCCGCTGAGCGTCAGCTACCGCAAGCAGCTCGCCCGCGCGCTCTACTGAACGCGGAGCTTGTAGCCGACGCCGCGTACGGTGACGACGCGCTCGGGGTGCGCCGGGTCGCGCTCGATCTTGCGCCGCAGGTTGGAGATGTGGACGTCGGCCGCCCGGTCGTCGCCGACGTAGGTCGACTGCCACAGGTGCTCCATGATCTGGTTGCGGCTGAAGACCCGCTCGGGCTCGCCCGCGAGCAGCGCGAGCAGCTTGAACTCGGACGGCGTCAGCGGCGTCGTCGTCCCGTCGACGACGATCTCGTGCCGCGCGAAGTCGATCCGCAACCCGCCGATCTGCTGGACGGCGGCGCCCGTCGCCGCACGGTCGAGCTCGCGTCGGCGTAGCAGCGCGCGCACGCGGCTCTTCAGCTCGGCGATCGAGAACGGCTTCGTGACGTAGTCGTCCGCCCCGAGCTCGAGTCCGAGCACGCGGTCGACCTCGGCGTCTCGCGCGGTGAGCATGATGATCGGCACGTCCGACTCGGCTCGCAGCGTCCGGCAGACCTCCGTGCCGGAGAGCCGCGGCAGCATCACGTCGAGCAGCACGACGTCGAAGCGTCGCGAGCGCGCCGTTGCGAGCCCGCGCTCGCCATCGCCGGCCGTCTCGACCTCGAAGCCGTCCTGGCGCAGCGCGTAGGCCGACCGCGTCGCGGATCCCGGCCTCGTCCTCGACCAGCAGGATGCGCGCGCTCATCGTCCGTTCACCGCCGAGAGGATGACGATGCGCGCGGTCGTCCCGCTATCGGGCTCGGACTCGATGTCGACGGTGCCGCCGAGCGCCTGCACCGACGCGCGCACGATCGCCAGGCCGAGGCCGAACCCGTCGCCGTCGCGATTGCCGCCGCGGTAGAAGCGGTCGAAGATGCGATCGCGATGCTCGCGGCTGATGCCGCTTCCGGTGTCGCGTAGCTCGATTGCGAGCTCGTGTCGGCCGTTCGGGCGCGCTGCGAGCACGATGCTCCCACTGTCGGTGTGGCGTGCCGCATTCGCGGCGAGGTTGACGAGCACCTGCTCGAGCAGGTCGCGGTCCGAGAACGCCGTCAGATCGTCGGCGCACTCCACCGTAACGGTGACGCCGTCGAACGGGCGGAGCGACGCGGCGACCTCGTCGAGCAGACCCCGCAGCGGGACGCGCCCGAGCCTGGGCGCCTCGGTCCCCGTCTGCGCGCGGGCGAGCACGAGCATCGCGCGGCCGAGCCGCGTCAGGCGCGCGCACTCGCGCTCGATGTGGCCGAGGAACCGGTCGCGCTCGACCGGGTCGTCCTTCGCCCCCGCCTGCAGCACCTCGACCGCGCCCCCGATCGCGGCCAGCGGGGTGCGAAGCTCGTGCGCCGCGTTCGTGACGAACTCGCGCTCGGCGCTCTCGCGGCGCTCGCGCTCGGACACGTCGGTCAGCACGAGCACGGTCGTCTCGACGCCCGGCTCGACCGGGATGCCGACGACGCTGTAGGTGTGCTCGGGGTCCGGGGTGGCACGCGCCTCGAACGCGATCGCGCCGCCACGGAAGAGGCCGACCGCGAGCGTTGCGCAGCGACGGCTCGCGCCACGGGTCGGGCAGCGGGTCGCCCGGGGACAGCGAGTCGGCCCCCAGGATCCGTCGCGCCGAGCCGTTCGCGTAGCCGACCGACAGATCGCGGTCGACGAGCACGACGCCCTCGTGCAGGCGCTCGAGCAGGTCCTCGAGCCGATGGTGCTCGGAGGCCAGCTGCTCGAACGTCTCGCGCAGCCGCTGGCGCATGCGGTCGATCGTCGCGCCGAGCTCGCCGAGCTCGTCGCGCCACTGCGGCTCGAGCTCGACGTCGAAGTCGCCTGCTGCGATCGCACGCGCAGCCGCGCCGATCCGACGCAGCCGCCGCACGATCAGGATCGCGACGACGATGCCCGCGACCGCGCCGATCAGGACGGCGATCAGGGCCGACTCGACGATCGTCCGCTTCACGATGTCGAGCTCGGTCGCCACGTCGGGGCGCGGCGAGTAGGCGAGCACCACCGCCACCCCGTGGCGTCGCAGCGGAAGCGCGACGAGCGTCGAGGAGCCGTCCGCGGCGGAGTGGATGAAGCGGTCGCCGCCGAGCGCCGTCGACACGGCCACGATGCGGGACGGGATCTTGGGCAGATCGACGCCGTACGACCGCGGCGAGGTCACGGGCGACCCCTGCCGGTCGAAGGCGAACAGCGAGAGCCGGCGCTTCGCCGCGACCTTCTTGATCTCCTGGTTGAGCGTCCCCTTGTCGATCGCGGCGACGAGGTCGTTGGACGCGCCCACGCTGTTGCCGATCGCGAGGTCCTGCGCGTGGCCGCGCAGGGACTGCGAGCTGCTGTGGAGGGCGTTGCCGGCGACGACGAGCGACGTGAGCGCCGCGATCGACGCGAAGGCCAGCGCGAGCCACCAGCGCATCCCGAGGCGGAAGCGCCGCATGCACGGAGTATGGCCGTTGCGCCTGTTTTGAGCGGAGATTCTCCTGGAAACTCAGCTATGTGAGCGTATCTTCACACGACACTCACGCAATCCGCAGACGCGTGATCCTTGCCCTCGGATAGGGGCCCTACCTTTTAGAACTAAGACCACGCCCATCGAGTCTGACGGATGAAAGAGGTGAGTGCTGATGCAGACCGCGTTCTCTCCCCGCGCAAAGCGCATGCATAGCCTCCGGCGGCTCGTCCAACGCGCCGAGGACGTACTGTCGAGCGCCGACCCCGCTCGCAGCGGGCCCAGCCATCGTGAGCTGGCTGGCCTGACCACCGAGCTCGAACGCGAGCTTTCCCGCCTCGAACAGATGCCGTGGCCCTCCGAGCGGGCTCTTCGCGTCCAGGGCGACGCGCTTCCCGCTGACCGTCGAGCACTCGCACTCGTGCGCGAGTTGCGCGGCGGAGTGCACTTCGCGGCCTAGCTAGACCGCGCACGCGCGCCGGCGCCGGGCCGGCTGACCGCGGATCGCAGCCCAGCGCTGACGATCCCGGAGCCCACCCGGCGCCGGCGGTGCGTCATATATCAGAGCCGGTCTCAGCGAGGCCGGCTTTTGCGTGGTCCGGCTTCAATGCCTTGCACGGTGGGGCGAAGTGGGGTAAGGTGGCGCGAAATGGAGGTCGATGGTACACCGAGTGGGGTCAGTGCCATCGACGAGGCAAGGGGCGCAGTGCTCCTCGGCGAGTTCGAGCAACGGCTGGATGACAAGAACCGGGTTACGCTGCCGGCGAGGCTGCGCGTCCAGTTCGAGGACGGTCTGGTCTGCGCGAAGGGGCTCGACGACTGCGTCACGGTCTGGCCGCGCGCTGCCTGGGACGACTACGTGACGGCGCAGACCGAGCGGCTCGACTCGTTCACGCGCGAGGGCCGCGCCCTCGAGCGCTTCATCTTCAGTGGCGCCCTCGAGTGCGAGCTCGACCGCCAGGGCCGCGTCGCGCTCCCTGCGCCGCTCGTCGACCATGCGTCGCTCGACCGCGAGATCGTGATCGCCGGGGTGCGGAACCGGCTGGAGATCTGGAACCGCGAGAGCTGGCGCCGCCAGCAAGCTCAAGCCGAAGGGAGCGCCGAGGTTGTTGCCGAGCGCATTGCCAACACCAGGGTCCTGAGCTGCACGTTCCCGTCCTTCCGGACGAGGTGCGCGAGCTCCTAGCCGTACGGCCAGGCGACACGGTCGTCGATTGCACCTTCGGCGGCGGCGGGCACGCCTCGCTGCTCGCGCAGGACCTGCGCGGCCGCGGGCAGATCATCGCGATCGACCGCGATCCGGATGCGACGCCCCACCTCGAGGCGTTCGCACGCTCGCTGCCGGCAGGCGTCGAGCTGTCGGTGCTGCGCAGCTCGTTCGCACGGGCGCTCGAGGAGCTCGCCGAGCGCGGGTTCCGCGCCGACGCGATCCTGTTCGACCTCGGCGTCTCGTCGATGCAGCTCGACCGTCCCGAGCGCGGCTTCTCCTACGCCAACGACGCGCCGCTCGACATGCGGATGGATCCGCACGCCGAGCCGAGCGCCGCAGACCTCGTGAACGAGTGGAGCGAGGCCGATCTCGCGCGCATCTTCACCCGCTACGGCGAGGAGCGGTTCGCGCGGCCGATCGCGCGCGCGATCGTGCGACGGCGTGCCGAGCGCCCGTTCCTGCGGACGCTCGACCTCGTCGACACCGTGCGCGGCGCCATCCCGACGCCCGCCCGCTTCGGTCAGGGGCATCCGGCGAAGCGCGTCTTCCAGGCCCTCCGGATCGCCGTCAATGACGAGCTGACGGAGCTCGAGGACGGCCTCGAGGCCGCGCTCGAGGTGTGCGAGGTCGGGGGCCGGATCGCCGTGATCTCGTTCCACTCGCTCGAGGACCGCATCGTCAAGCATCGCTTCCGCGAGGCTGCTCACGGCTGCATCTGCCCGCCCGACCTGCCCGTCTGCGGCTGCGGCCGCCGGCCGGAGTTCCGCGTCGTGAACAACGCGCGTGATCCGACCGACCGAGGCCGAGCTCGCGCGGAACCCCCGTGCGGCATCCGGCCGCCTGCGGGTCGCGCAGCGCGAGGTGGCGGCGTGAGCGTCGATGTGCCGACCAGACCGTCGAGCGCCGTCCGCGCGCCGACGCGCCGCGCGCAGGAACGCGACGCGGCGGATCGCACCGACCACGGCCGCCCTGCTCGCGCTGTGCGCGGTCCTGCTCGTCGGCGTCGTGTTCGTCCAGATCGCCGTGATCCGCCAGAACATGGAGCGCTCCGACCTCGAGAACCGCGCGGCGACCGTGTCGGCGCAGAACCGCGACCTCGAGACGCAGCTCCAGCAGGCCGGGAGCTCGCCGACGGTCGATGCGGCCGCTCGCCGGCTCGGCATGGTCGCGGCGCCGCCGGCGCTCGCCCAACCGCTGACGGGTCACCCGCTCGCAGGTGGCTAGTCGCGCCGCACCCCGCAGGCGGCCCCGTCGCCTGCACGCCGTGCGGCGCCGCGCCGGGTGCGCATGCTCGCCGCATGCTGCATCCTCGCGCTCGGCCTGGTCGCCGCGCGTGCCGCATGGGTCCAGGTGATCGAGGCACCGCACCTCTCGGTGCTCGCCGTCGGCCAGCAACGGGCGCACGATCCCGCTGCCGGCCGAGCGCGGATCGCTGCTCGACCGCAAGGGCCAGCCGCTCGCGCTCTCGCGACCGGCGGTCACGGTCGGGGCGACGCTCAAGTACGTGCGCAACCCGGGCGCGTACGCCGCCGTCCTCGCGCCGCTCCTGCACGTCGACCAGACGACGCTGATCAAGCGCCTCGCCGATCGCACGCCACGGCTTCGTCTACCTCGCGCGCCAGCTCGATCCGTCGGTCAAGAGGCTGATCGCGAACGCGATCCGCCTCAACCACCTGAACGCCGGCGCGATCTCGTTCGTGCCCGAGTCGAAGCGCGTCTACCCGCAGGGGCTCGCGCTGCAGCTGCTCGGGGCGACCGATCCCGACGGCAACGGGATCGCCGGAGCCGAGCAGTCGCTGAACAGCCTGCTGCACGGGCAGGCGGGCGAGCGCGTCGTGCAGCACGACCCGAACGGCCAGGTCGTGCGGGTCGAGCAGGAGCGGCCGGCGGTCGCGGGCGACAACGTCACGCTGACGCTCGACCAGCGACATCCAGTCCTCGGCCGAGCAGATCGCGTCAGCAGACGCTCACGACCTGGAAGGCCAAGGCCGTCACGATCGTCGCGCTCGATCCCCGCACACCGGCGGCATCCTCGCGATGGCCTCGGCGCCCGGCGTGCCCAGCGGCGGGTACTCGAAGGCGACGCCCGACGAGCAGCGGCTCCGCGCGGTGACCGACGGCTACGAGCCGGGCTCGACCTTCAAGGTCGTGACGATCGGCGCGGCGCTGCAGCAGGGCGTCGTCACGCCCGAGACTCGGTCTTCACGGTGCCGTACAGCATGTCGCTCTACGACCAGACGATCGAGGACGCGAGCTACGCACAGCACCGAGAAGCTGACGGTCTCGCAGATCCTCGCCGAGTCGTCGAACGTCGGCACGGTGACGATCGCGCGCCAGCGCCTCGGCCAGACCGCGCTGAGCCGCTGGATCCACAAGCTGGGCTTCGGCAAGGCCACCGGGGTCGACCTCCCCGGCGAGTTCTCGGGCGAGGTGCTTCCGCTGCACGAAGTGGTCGGGCACCAGCATCCTCAGCTTCCCGATCGGCGAGGGCGTGCTCGTGACGCCGCTGCAGATGGCCTCGCTGTACGCCGCGATCGCGGACGGCGGCGTGTGGCACGAGCCGCACGTCGTCGCCGGCGTCGACGGCGACCATGCGGCGGACGCCGAAGGGCCGTCGCCTCTACCGGAGCACGACCGCGCGCGGCGCTCTCGCGGATGCTCCAGCTCGTCGTCACCGACGCGACGGGCACCGGCACGCAGGCGAAGGTGCCGGGCTACACCGTCGCGGGCAAGACCGGCACGACGCCGAAGCTGAACTCGAAGGGCCAGTACGACGGCGCTGAACGCCGGCTACATGTCGTCGTTCGTCGGCTACATCCCGGCGAACCACCCGCGGGCCGTGATCCTCGTGCTCGTCGACTCCCCCCACGGGTACAGCTACTACGGCGGCGATGTCGCCGCGCCGGCCTTCCGTCAGGTGGCCGCGAGCGCGATGCAGGCACTCGGAGTCGCACCGGACGACACGTCCGGCAGACGACGAGTGGCGGCTGACCCTCCCGGTAGACTCTCCTTCCCGTGGAACTAGCCACGCTCTGCGCGGAGAGCGGCGCTCCCCTCGAGCCGCTCGCGCGGCTCGACGGGGTCGAGGTCACCGACCTCTCTCTGCGCCTCGACACCGTCTCTCCCGGGACGTTCTTCGCCTGCGTGCCCGGGTCGTCGCAGCGACGGCCACGAGCTGGCGCCCCAGGCCGCGGCGCGCGGCGCCTCGGCGCTGCTCGTCGAGCGCCCGCTCGTCGACGTCGGGCTCCCGCAGGTGCGCGCGCGATCGCGTGCGCGAGGCGCTCGGGCCGCTCGCGCACGTGATCGCGGGCAGACCGAGCGAGCACATGGCCGTCGTGGGCGTGACCGGGACGAACGGCAAGACGACGACCGCGTTCCTGGTCGCGGCGATGTTCGAGGCGGCAGGCCTGCCGAGCGGCCTGCTCGGGACGGTCGAGGCACGCGTCGGAGGCGTGCGCGAGCGCGCTCGCGCTGACGACGCCCGAGGCACCCGACCTGCACCGGCTGCTCGCGCGCATGCTCGACGCCGGCGACGCGGCGTGCGTGCTCGAGGCATCGTCGATCGCGATCTCGATGGGTCGTCTCGAGGCACTGCAGCTCGCCGCGGTCGGGTTCACGAACCTCTCGCAGGACCACCTCGACTTCCACGGCTCGATGGACGCGTACCTCGCCGCCAAGGCGTCGTTGTTCGACGGCCGCTGCCCGCGTGCGGCGAACGCCGACGATCCGGCAGGAAGCATGCTGCCCGCAGAGCTGCGCTACGCGGTCGAGACGCCCGCCGACGTGTGGGCGAGGCGCGTCGTGCTCGGCCCGACCGCAACGCAGCTCGAGGTCGACACGCCACGCGGGACGCTGTCGATCGAGAGCCCCTTGCGCGGCCGGTTCAACGTCGAGAACGTGCTGTGCGCGATCTCGCTGGCCCTGCTCGTCGACCTGCCGGACGAGGCGATCGTCGCCGGCGCGGGCGCCGTGGCCGCGCCGCCGGGCCGCTTCGAGCCGGTCGACGCCGGTCAGGCGTTCGCCGTGATCGTCGACTACGCGCACACGCCCACGGGGATCGAGGCGGTGCTGCGCAGCGCGCGGGCGCGCGGCCAGCGGTCGTGTGCTGTGCGTCTTCGGTGCGGGCGGCGACCGCGATCGCGCCAAGCGCCCGCTGATGGCGGCAGCGGCCGAGGCCGGCGCCGACCGCGTGTACGTGACGAGCGACAACCCGCGCTCCGAGGATCCGCTCGCGATCGTCGCCGAGATCGTGGCCGGGCTCGAGCGGCCCGACCGCGCGATCGTCGAGCCGGACCGACGTGCGGCGATCGCGCTCGCACTGGCGGACGCCGATGTCGGGGATACGGTCGTGATCTGCGGCAAGGGGCACGAGCAGGGCCAGGAGATCGCCGGTGTCGTCCATCCGTTCGACGACCGCACGGTCGCCCGCGAGCTCCTGCGGGGTGGCGCGTGATCGCACTCTCCGCGGGCGAGATCGAGGGCGGCACGCTCGTTTCCGGCGATCCCGAGGCGGTCGTGAGAGGCCTCTCGATCGACTCGCGCACCGTCAGCGAGGGCGACCTGTTCGCCGCGCTTCCCGGTGAGCGCGCGGACGGCCACGACTTCCTCGCCGAGGCGGTCGAACGCGGGGCCGTCGCCGTGCTGTGCGAGCCCTACCGAGCGCCGGCGTTCGAGCGCGCGGCGGTGCTCGAGACGAACGACGTCCTCGCGGGGCTGCAGCGGCTCACGCGTCAGGTGCGGCGTCGCGGCTCGGCGTCCGTCGTCGGCGTCGCCGGCTCGGCGGGCAAGACCTCGACCAAGGACGCGCTGCGCGCGCTGCTCGCACCGCACCGCCGCGTCGTGGCCGCGCATCGCAACCACAACAACGAGCTCGGCGTGCCGCTGACGCTCTCGCGCATCGAGGCCGACACCGAGGTCTGCATCTGCGAGCTGGCCATGCGCGGTCGAGGGCAGATCGCCGAGCTCGCCGCGATCGCGGAGCCCGGCCTCGGGGTGATCACGTGCGTCGGGCCCGAGCACCTCGAGTTCCTCGGCAGCGTCGAGGCCGTGGCGGCCGCACAGGCCGAGCTGCTCGAGGCGCTGCCCGCCGGGGCCGTCGCGGTCGTGCCCGACGACGAGCCGCTGCTCGAGCCCTTCCTGCGCGACGACCTGGACGTGCGCCGCTTCGGCATGAGCGAGCGCGCCGATGCCCGCGTCGTGCGGTTCGAGCCCGACGCGCGACGGCGCCGAGGTGGAGCTCGAGATCCGCGGCGAGCGCATCACGCTTCCGCACCAACCTCCGCGCGCCGCACCACCGGCTCAACCTCGCTGCCGCGGCCGCGGCCGCGCATGCGCTCGGCGTTCCCGTCGCGAGCCTCGGCCACGGGGCTTCCGCGGTGGAGCTCTCGCCCCACCGCGGGCAGGAGCTGCCCCGGCGCGCCGGGGGCGTGGTCATCGACGACGCGTACAACGCGAACCCCTCGTCGATGCGGGCTGCGCTCGAGGGTCTGTACGCGAGGCGGGGCGAGGGTCGTCTCGTCGCGGTGCTCGGCGAGATGGCGGAGCTCGGCCCCGACGCCGACGCGCTGCACCGCGAGATCGGCGCGCGCACCGCCGGACTCGACCTCGTCGTCGGGGTGGGGGAGCTGGCGCGGCTCTACCTCGACGGGGCCGAGAGCGTCTGGTTCGCCGACGTCGACGCGGCCGCGGACGGCCTGCCTGCCCTGCTGCAGCCCGGCGACGTCGTGCTGCTCAAGGCCTCGCGCAGCGTCGGCCTCGAGCGGCTCCTGGAGGCCGCCTCGTGACCAAGGTGCTCGCGGCCGGGGTGGTCGCAGCCGTGCTGTCGATCATCGTCGGCGGCCGGTTCATCCGGTTCCTGCACGCGCGCAGCCTCGGCCAGCACATCCGCGAGGAGGGCCCGGCCGGCCACAAGACGAAGCAGGGCACGCCGACGATGGGCGGCGTCCTGATCATCGCGGTCGCGGCGATCTCGTTCCTCGCGTTCTCCGACCGCTCGGACCAGGCGCTCTGCGTGCTGGCCGTCACGCTGCTGTGCGCGGGCATCGGCTTCATCGACGACTTCTCGAAGATCATCAAACGCCGGTCGCTCGGGCTCGCCGGCCGCTGGAAGCTCGTGCTGCTCGTGCCGGTCGTCGCGCTGCTCGCGCTCGTGGCCCACCACACCGGCGTCTCGACGCGCGTGTACGTGCCGCTGCTCGACTTCCACGTCGAGCTCGGGATCGGCTGGTACGTGCTCGTGTACCTGGTCGTCGCCGGCGCCGCGAACGGCGTCAACCTCACGGACGGCCTCGACGGCCTGGCGGCGGGAACCACGATCATCGCCGCGCTCTGCTACACGGCGATCTGCCTGGTCGGGTACCTCGTGTCCGACAAGGCCGACACGTCCCGCCTCGACCTGGCGATCTTCTGCGCGGCGCTCATGGGCGCCTGCGTGGGGTTCCTCTGGTACAACAGCTTTCCGGCCGACGTCTTCATGGGCGACACCGGCGCCCTCGGCCTCGGCGGGGCGCTCGCGGCGCTGGCGGTCTTCACCAAGACCGAGCTGCTGCTGATCCTGATCGGCGGCGTGTTCGTCGTCGAGTCGCTCTCGGTGATCATCCAGGTGGTCTCGTTCAGACGGTTCGGCAGACGCGTGTTCCGGATGGCGCCGATCCACCACCACTTCGAGATGCTGAACTGGTCGGAGACGAAGATCATCGTCCGCTTCTGGATCATCGCCGCGATGTGCGCGGCGGCGGGCTTCGTCCTGTACTTCCTGAGGTTCAACCAGTATCAGCTGACGGGAGGAGGCGGGCCGCCCGGCGCGAAGCATGCGCGGTGGCCACCGACCGCACCCTCGATGCTGCGCGCGTGCTCGTCGTCGGGGCGGCTCGCTCGGGCCTCGCCGCCGCGGCCGCGCTGCGCCGGGCGTGGCCGGCGGCAACGGTGCTCCTGATCGATCGCGACCGGCTGCCCGAGGAGCTGCCGGCCGGTGTCGTCGGCCTGGTCGGCGAGGATCCCGCGCTCGCCGACGGCGTCGATCTCGTCGTCAAGAGCCCCGGCGTACCGGGCTCGTCGCCCGTCGTCGCCGCGGCGCGTGTCGCCGGCGTGCCCGTCTGGAGCGAGGTCGAGCTGGCCTTCAGGCTGCTCGGACCGGAGCACCCGTGGATCGGCGATCACCGGCACGAACGGCAAGTCGACCGCGACGAGCCTGATCGGCGCGATGCTCGAGGCCGGCGGAGTCCCGTGCGCGGTGGCCGGCAACATCGGCGACGCCGTCTCGGGCCTCGTCGGCGAGCTGCGCGAGGGCGCGTGGGTCGTCTGCGAGCTCTCGAGCTTCCAGCTCGAGGACGTCGACGAGCTGCGACCCCGCGTCGGCGTGCTGCTGAACGTGACGCCCGACCATCTCGATCGACACGGCACGCTGGAGGCCTACGCCGAGGCCAAGCTCCGGATGTTCGCCCGGCAACAGGCCGACGACGTCGCGGTGCTCGACGACGACGACCCGTGGATCGCCGCGCCTGGATGACATCCCCGGTCGCGGGCGGCGTGTGCGCGTGCGCGCGGCCGACGCACCGGCCGATCTGCTCGAGGCGTTCGGCGAGTCGGCGCTGGGCGGCTCGCACAACCTCGAGAACGCGCTGTGCGCCAGCGCTGCCGCCGAGGCGGCTGGAGCTGCGCGAGCAGGCGTGCTCGAGGCGCTGCGGGCGTTCCGGCCGCTCGCTCACCGGATGGAGCGGGTCGGCGAGCTGCGCGGCGTCGCCTACGTCAACGACTCGAAGGCGACGAACCAGGAGGCGACGATCCGCGCGCTCGGGGCGTTCTCGCACGGTGTCCATCTGATCCTGGGCGGATCGCTGAAGGGCGGCGACTTCGCGCCGCTCGCGCGTGCCGTGGCGACGGGGCCGGTCTCGGCGACCTACCTGATCGGCGAGGCCGCAGACGCGATCGACCGTGCGCTCGTCGTCGTCGGGCGTCCGCGCTCGCCGCTACGACGGTCTCGAGGCTGCTCTGGCTGCCGCGGCCGAGGCGGCGAGGCCGGGCGATACGGTGCTGCTGTCGCCGGCCTGCGCGTCGTTCGACCAGTTCCGCGACTTCGAGGACCGTGGCGACACGTTCCGTGCGCTCGTCGAGGAGCTCGCCGCGTGAGCCGCGAGCCGCGCCGGCGCCGGCCGGTCACGCTCGCCGAGCAGGTGCTCGTGATCGCCACGATCGCGCTCGTCGCGTTCGGAGTGGTGATGGTGTACTCGGCGTCGAGCGGCTACGCCCTCGACGTGCACGGCAGCTCGCTCTTCTTCCTCGAGCGCGAGGGCGCCTACGCCGCAGCCGGGCTGCTGGCACTGGCCGTGTGCGCTCGGATCGACTACCGCGCGATCGGCAAGATCTCCGGCGTGCTCGTGCTGGCATCCGCGGCTGCTGCTCGTGATGGTGCTCGGCGCGGGCGTGACCGTGAACGGCGCGCGTCGCTGGCTTCCGGTCGGCGGAGGATTCACGGTGCAGCCCTCCGAGCTCGCGAAGGTCGCGCTCTGCGCGTTCGCCGCCTGGACGCTGTCGTCGCGGCGGCGACCACCCGAGAGCGTGCGCGACGCGATGGCCCCGGTCGGGATCGTGACCTGCTTCCTCGTCCTGCTCGTGCTTGCAGGCACCGACCTCGGCAGCGCGATCTGCCTCGTGCTCGTCGCGGCCGCCGTGCTGATCGTCTCGGGCACGCGTGCGGGCACCCTCGCGCGTCTTGCCGGATTCAGCGTCGTCGGCATCGGGCTGATGATCCTCATCGAGCCCTACCGCATGGAGCGGCTCACCACGTTCATGGATCCGTGGGGTCAGAGCCAGGGCACGGGGTACCAGATCGTCCAGTCGCTCGTCGGTTTCGGGTCGGGCGGGCTCACGGGCGTCGGGCTCGGCCAGAGCGTGCAGAAGTTCGGCTACCTGCCCGAGGCGCACACGGACCTGATCCTCGCGATCGTGGGCGAGGAGCTGGGCCTGCTCGGCACGCTGTTCGTCGTGGCCGGGTTCGCGGCGATCGCCTGGGCGGGGTTCTCGATCGCGCTCGCAGCCAAGGATCCGTTCGGGCAGCGGCTGGCCGCCGGTATGACGACGCTCGTCGTCGGGCAGGCGGTGCTGAACTTCGGTGGCGTGCTCGGCGTGCTCCCGCTGACGGGCGTTCCCGTGCCACTTCTGAGCTTCGGCGGCACGAGCCTGATCGTGACGCTCGCGGGCATCGGGACGGTGCTGTCCGTCGCGGCGCACGATCGCGTCGTGGCCGCGCGCTCGGTCTCGACGGCGCGCCCGCGGGCCCGCTCGCAGGCGCGGCCGCCTCAGCGCCGGACGGCCTCCGGGCGCCGATAGTCTGCCTCGCACATGACCGCGATCGTGATCGCCGCCGGCGGCACCGCGGGGCACGTGATGCCGGCCCTCGCGGTCGCAGAGGAGTTGGTGCTGCGGGGCGCGACGGTCAGCTTCGCGGGCACCCCGGGCCGCGTCGAGGCCACCCTCGTGCCGAAGGCCGGGTACCCGTTCGACGGGTTCGAGGTCGACGGCCTCGAGCGACGGCCCTCGCTTGCCCTCGTGCGAGCGCTCGCCCGCGATGCCGCGGCACCGGTCGCGTGCGCGCGGATCCTGCGGCGACGCCACGCACAGGTCGTGCTCGGTGGCGGGGGCTTCGTCGCCGGTCCGATGCTTGCGGCTGCGCGTGCGCTGCGCATCCCGTCCGTTCTGACCGAGGCCGATGCGCACCTCGGGCTCGCGAACCGGCTCTCGGCGCCACTCGCACGCCGCGTGTTCCTCGCCTTCCCGATCGACGGTCGTGATGGAGACCGCTACCGCGTCGTGGGACGCCCGGTCGCGCGGCGCTTCTTCGCCGCCGATCGGAAGGAGGCGCGCCGATCGCTCGAGCTTCCCCCCGATGCGTTCGTGGTGGCCGCGTTCGGAGCCTTCGCAGGGGCACTCCGCGTCAACCTCGCCGTCGCCGACGCGTTCGGCGACGGATCGCTCGACGGCGTCCTCCTGCACGTCAGCGGGGCGCGCGATCTCGAGCAGGTGCGCGAGCGGGTCAGCGCGCCCGAGGATCGCTACCGGCTCGTCGCGACGGTCGAGCGCTTCGAGCGCGTGCTCGCCGCCGCCGACCTCTGCATCGCCCGAGCCGGCGGCTCGGTGTTCGAGCTCGCGGCCTGCGGGGCGCCGGCCATCCTCGTCCCGTATCCCTACGCGACCGCCGACCACCAGGCCCAGAACGCCGCCCATTTCGCGCGCGCGGGCGGCGCCGTCGTCGTGCTCGACCGCGAGCTCGATGCCGCCCGGCTCCGGCGCGAGGTCGCGGCCCTGCGCACCGATGCTGGCAGGCTCGCCCGCATGTCCGCTGCGATGCGCGGTGAAGCCCGTCCGGACGCTGCCGCGGCGGTCGCCGACGAGCTGATGCGACTCGCCGGCGCACGGGAGGCCGCGTGACGCGCCGGCTCCACCTGCTCGGCATCGGCGGCAGCGGCATGAGCGGCATCGCCACCGTGCTCGCGGAGCGCGGGGTGGACGTCTCGGGCTGCGATCGCGACACGGGCGGCCACGATCCGAGCCACCTGGAGCGCGGCATGGAGGTCGGCTACTCCGGTGCGGTTCCACCCGACGAGCCCGAGCTCGTCGAGGCCGGCCGGCTCGGGCTCGTCGTGCACCATCGGGCGGACCTCCTCGCCGAGATCGTCGCGGCGGGCGAGGGGATCGCGGTCGCGGGCTCGCACGGCAAGACGACCACCAGCGGCATGATCGCGTTCGTCCTCGCAGAGCTCGACGCCGACCCGACGTTCGTCGTCGGTGGATCGTTGCCTCAGCTCGGTGTGAGCGCTCGCAGCGGCGCGGGGCGGCACGTGGTGGTCGAGGCGGACGAGTCGGACGGCTCGCTCGTACGCCTGCGGCCGCGGATCGCCGTCGTCCTCAACGTCTCGCACGACCATCACGACCGCTATGCGACCCGCGGCGAGCTGCTCGACCTGCTCGACGGCTGGACACGCTCGCTGGCGCCCGGCGCAGCGCTCGTGCTGGGGGATGGCATAGACCTCGGAGGCCACCCCATTCGGCGATTCGGCGCAGGCGAGGGCGAGGGCTGGCGTGCGCTCGGCGCGACGAGCGATGCCGGGGGCGCCCACTTCGTGCTCCGCCGTCCCGGCGCCGACGACCTCGCCGTCGCCCTTGCGGTCCCGGGCGTGCACAACGCCCTGAACGCGACCGCGGCGCTCGCGGCGCTCGATCTCGCCGGCGTGCCACCCGAGCAGGCAGCTTCCGTTCTCGGGCGCTTCGCAGGCGCGGGCCGTCGCTTCGAGACGGTCGGGGTGGCACGCGGCGTCCGCTTCGTCGACGACTACGGTCACCATCCGGCGGAGATCGCGGCAACCCTGCGCGTCGCGCGCGAGCAGGCGGGCACCGGACGGGTCATCGCGTGCCTGCTGCCGCACCAGCCGTTCCGTGTCCGACACCTCAAGCGCGAGCTCGCCGAGGCGATCATGAAGAGCGACCTCGCGTGCGTGCTCGACGTGTGGGTCGCGCGCGGCCTCCCCGAGGACGGGATCGACGGCAAGCTCGTCGTCGACGAGGTCTGCCGGTTCGACCCGGCCTACCCGGTCGCCTGGACGCCGACCTTCGACGACGCGGCGCTGTGGCTCGAGCGTCGTACCCGCCCGGGCGATCTCGTCGTCGGAATGGGGTGCGGCCCGGTCTACGAGGTCGGACGGCGGCTGATGGAGCGGCTCGCGTGACGACTCCCCCGGACGGCCTCGAGCAGGGCTTCCCGCTCGCACGGCTCACCACCATCGGGACGGGCGGCGCCGCTCGCTGGTTCGCGCGCCCGACGACGATGGACACGCTTGCCGAGGCGCTGCGCTTCGCCGAGGCCGAGCAGCTCGACGTGGCTGTCGTCGGACTCGGCTCGAACCTGCTCGTCGCCGACGCCGGGTTCGATGGGCTCGTCGTGCGGCTCGACGGCGCGCTCTCGGCGATCGAGCTGGAGGGAGCGCGGGCGATCTGCGGTGGCGGCGCATCGCTCGCGGCACTGGTACGGCGCGCCACCGACGCCGGCCTCTCGGGGATCGAGTTCGGATGCGCGATCCCGGGTACGGTCGGTGGCGCCGTGCGCATGAACGCCGGCGCCTACGGGGGAGAGCTGCGCGACGTGCTGGTCGAGGCGGTCGTCGTCTCGGCGAGTGGCGTGCGCCGAGACGGGCCCGACGGGCTCGAGATGACCTACCGCCACTCGAACGTGGTGCGGGGCGAGGTCGTCGCCGCCGCCACGCTGCAGCTCGTGGCGGCATCTGCCGAGGCGATCCGGACGACCGTTCGCGAGATGCAGGCACGCCGAGCAGCCGCCCAGCCGCGCAAGGCGCGGACGTTCGGGTCGGTCTTCAAGAATCCCGACGAGGGACCCGGCGCCGGTCAGCTGCTCGAGGCGTGCGCGCTCAAGGGCTACGTCATCGGCGGGGCGCGCATCTCGTCGGTCCACGCGAACTTCATCGAGAACGTCGGGAGTGCGACCTCGGCTGACGTCGCCGCGCTGATCGGCGAGGCGAGGCGGCGAGCGCGCGAGCGCTTCGGCGTCGACCTCGAGCACGAGGTCGAGCTGCTCGGCGCGATCGCCATCCCATAGAGGATCAGGCGCCCTGGCGCCGAACCCCGGCGCGTGTACGCCCGTCACCGTGGTCCGCTGCGCCCCCGAGCCCGCCTCGCCGTCCTGGTCGTCGGCGTGCTCGCGCTATGCCTCGTCGGGTCCGCGCTCGGCTACCGCGCGCTGCGCAACTCGAGCCTCTTCGCGGTTCACAAGGTCGTCGTCTCGGGCGCCGATCCGAGGCTCACCCCGCAGGTCGAGACGGCCGTTCGCTCGGCCATCGGCGGTCGCTCGCTGCTCTCGCTCAGCTCGGGCTCGCTTGCCCGCGCCATCGAGCAGGTTCCCGGCGTCCACGTCGCGCGCGTCGATCGGGATTTCCCGTCGACCCTCCGCGTGCGTGTGTGGCCCGAGCATGCGGTCGCGATTGCCGTGTCGGGGCACGATCGCGTGCTCGTGGCATCGACCGGGAGGGTGCTCGCGACGATCGGGCGACGCTCGCGGCCGCCCGACCTTCCGCGCGTCGGGCTTCCCGGCCACGGCGTCCCTCACCCTGGCGCGTACATCAGGAACCCGCAGGTGCTGATGCAGATCACTGCCGCAGCGTCGATCCCCGACCACTTCGGTGCACTCGTGGGTTGGGTACGCACGGATCCGGCGCGCGGGTTGTACATGCAGCTGCACTGGCCGGCGCTGCAGATCCGGCTCGGCCCGTCGGTCGATCTGGGGGAGAAGCTGCGAGCGGCGGCACTCGTGCTGCGCGCGTACCCGACCCTGACCACGCGCGAGGAGCTCAGCTACATCGATGTGTCGGCCCCGTCCCGTCCTGCCGTGCTGCCGAAGACGCCGGACCCCGCGACCTCGTCGCTGGTGCCCGACACGTCGTCGAGCGCCGCGTCGACCAGCGGTACCACGACCAGCGGTACCACGACCAGCGATACGAGCGCTTCCAGCCCGACAACGGGCTCGACGGGCTCGACGAATTCGACCGATTCGACCGCGACCACGACAACGGACACGACCGCGACCGATGCGACCGCGACGACAACGTCGACAGCGCCGACCACGACGACCTCAACCTCAACTACCCCTTGAGCTTTGAAGGGCTCACGCTTGGGTCGATGGAGAGAATTGATGCTTGACAAGGTGGGGCAGGACTCCTATGGTTGCTTTCACGCCCCTGCCCGCAATCGACGTTTTTGGCGTCGGAGCGGCCAAGGGCGATTGGTTTTTCTGGGGTTGAATCTATGGTTCAGCTAGAGACTTCGACACGTGAGGAGGCGTCCCGCTGATGGCGATGGGTGAAAGCGCGGGGTCGTAC
This sequence comes from uncultured Actinomycetes bacterium, assembly GCA_963717155.1. Lineage (GTDB taxonomy): Bacteria > Actinomycetota > Thermoleophilia > Gaiellales > JALYLC01. The sequence goes on along the minus strand of OY970326.1, from coordinate 1,829,882 downwards.
CTCGCTGTAATCAAGGTCGTCGGCGTCGGTGGTGCGGGCACGAACGCGGTCAATCGCATGGTCGATGCAGGCCTCCGCGGCGTGGAGTTCATCGCCGTGAACACCGACGCGCAGGCGTTGCTCATGACCGACGCGGACGTCAAGATCCACATCGGCGCGAAGGTCACCCGCGGGCTCGGCGCAGGTGCCGATCCGAACGTCGGCCGCGAGGCCGCGATCGAGACACGCGACGAGCTGAAGGAGGCGCTCAAGGGCGCCGACATGGTGTTCGTGACGGCCGGCGAGGGTGGTGGGACTGGCACGGGTGCGGCACCGGTGATCGCCGAGCTCGCCCGCGAGCTCGACGCTCTCACGGTCGGCGTCGTCACGAAGCCGTTCGGATTCGAGGGCTCGCGCCGGAGCCAGCAGGCCGAACGCGGCATCTCGGAGCTGCGCACCAAGGTCGACTCGCTGCTGGTGATCCCGAACGACCGGCTGCTCGAGATCGTCGAGCGGTCGACGGCGATCGTCGAGGCGTTCCGCGTCGCCGACGACGTGCTGCGCCAGGGCGTGCAGGGCATCACCGACCTGATCACCGTTCCGGGCATGATCAACCTCGACTTCGCGGACGTCCGGTCGGTGATGCGCGAGAGCGGGACGGCCCTGATGGGCATCGGCGAGGCGTCGGGCGAGAGCCGCGCCGCCGAGGCCGCGCGCCAGGCGATCTCGTCGCCGCTGCTCGAGTCGAGCGTCGAGGGCGCGACGGGCGTGCTGCTGAACATCACGGGCGGCTCGAGCCTCGGGCTGTTCGAGGTCAACGAGGCAGCCGAGATCGTGCGGGGCGCCGCCGACCAGAGCGCGAACATCATCTTCGGCGCCGTCGTCGACGACTCGGTCGGCGACCTCGTCCGCGTCACCGTGATCGCGACGGGCTTCGATGCGCGCGCACGCGAGGAAGCGGGCGACGAGCATCCCGACGACTCCCCGCGCGCCCGGCTCGACGCGCTCACGCGCGGCGATGCCCGTGAACGGGAGCGCGGGTCCGACTCGTTCGAGCTGCCGAAGGACGTGCTCGAGATCCCGAGCTTCCTCCGCGACGAGTGAGCCATGATCGCAGCGCAGGTCGCAGCCCCATGTAAGGCGTCGCAGCTCGGCGTACGGCTCGGAGCGCACAACGGAGCCGCCGGCACCGAGTACGTCGCGATCGTGTTCACGAACCGCAGCTCGACGAGCTGCTCCCTGCGCGGCTACCCGGGTCTGTCATCGGTCGCTGCCCAGGGCCGCCAGGTCGGGTCGCCGGCGAGTCGTGAGCGAGGTGGCCGTCCGATCGCGACGGTCGTGCTGCGACCCGGCGGCGTCGCGAGCGCCGCATACGGACAGGCCGACGCGCTGAACTTCCCGAAGTCGGTCTGCCACCCGGTGACGGCGCTCGGCCTGCGCGTCTACCCGCCGAACCTGACGCTCGCGCGCTACCTGCCGCTGAAGCACCTCGCGTGCTCGTCGACGAAGGCCAATGCGAGCGTCATCTACCCGGTGGTTCGCGGCCCGACCGGGACGTAGGCGCACCGCGCGCCGAGGCGAGCGGTGCGGGGAACGGGCCCGCGAACCAGGTGCGCGGCACGATCCGTCCGACGACGACCCACACGACCGCCGCGAGCGCGACGCCGATGATCGCGTCCGACACGTAGTGCTCGGCGAAGAACACGATCGTGAACCACATCGCGATCGCGTACGGGATCGCGATCCACAGGAGCTTGCGGTTGATCGCGAACGCCATCAGCACGACGGTGAACGAGTACGCGGCATGCAGTGACGGGACCGCGGCCGAGGCATTGCGCGAGAGGTGCTCGACGATCCACGAGCCCGACGAGGTCACCTTGGCGGCACCGACCTGGACCGATGAGATGCGGCTTGCGATCTGCGTCACGTGCGGGATCACGTGGTGTTGCGACGCCATCCAGGGTGGGGCCGCCGGCCACAGCGCGAACCCGATCGCCCCGGCATAGGAGATCACCAGGATCGTGAGCGCGAAGCGGTAGTAGCGGGCGCGGTCCCACAGCCACACCAGGAACAGGATCGTCGGCGGGACGATGAAGTGCAGGTGCAGCAGGACGTCCAGCACCTTCTGCCACCACTCGACGTGCCCGCTCCAGAGCTTCTCCTGGAGCCAGACCGTGGGGATGGTGCCGTTGAAGAGGAACTTGTCGATGTCGATCTGCGGCGCGTAGTACGGGTCGGGTCGGATGATGTGCGCGACTCCGCGCAGCTCCTCGTACCCGAGCATCAGCGCGATGAACGGCAGGAAGTCGAGGACGTAGCGGCGGGTCAGGCCGAGCAGGGCAGCGGGCACGAGCAGGATGAGGAAGTAGCGATCCTCGCTCAGGTACAGCCCCTTCAGGTAGATCATGCCGCCGAGGCCGAGCGCGTATCCGCCGATGAGCAGCGCGGCGCGGCGCCGCGTGAAGGCCGTCGTTCCCGCGGAGTGCAATGCCTTAGCGCCCGGGCATGAGCACGCGCACGAAGGGGTCGGATAGATCGAGCAGCTCCTCCTCGCTGAGGAGCGGGGGGGCCGTCTGGATCGCGGGCAGCTGCGGGAGCTCGTGGAACTTCGAGTCGTGGAACAGGAGCGGTGCGTGAACCTGTCGCTCGCAGCGTTCGACCTCGCCGATGAGGATCTCGTGGTCGCCGGCCTGGACGACACGATCGAGACGACACACGAGGAGCGCGATCCACTCGCGGAGGATCGGCGTGCCGTGCTCGTCGAGCTCGTGATCGACGGCGGTGAACCGCGGCGCGTCGCGCCCGACGAACGAGCGCACGGCATCGACCTGCTGCGAGCCGAGCATGTGGATCGCGAAGCGGCCCGACTCCTTGGCGGCTTCTCCCGTGCGCGTGCCGATCTGGCTGCAGACCAGCACGAGCGGCGGGTCGAGCGACACGCTCGTGAACGAGTTCGCCGCCATGCCGCACAGGATGTCGCCCGCTCCGGCCGTCACGATCGTGACGCCCGTCGGATAGGCGGCCATCACGGAGCGGAACACGCCCTGGTCGATCACGCGGGCATCGTATGCGGCCCCGGCGGCGCGGCGTCCGGGAGTGCCGCCAGGAACGCCGCCTCCAGTGGGCCCGGCGGCCCGGCGCTGCGCCGGCGGATCGCGACGATCTGGCGGCGGACCGCCGGCGCGCCCACGATCGTCGCGGCACCGAGCACCCCGTCCGCGAGCTCGCCTGCGACCGCGGTGTGGGGGAGCAGCGCGACACCGAGCCCGCGGCGCACCATCTGCTTGGCGGCATCGATGTTGTCGAGCTCCATGACCCCGCGCGGCACGACCCCGGCTGCCCGGAACAGCGCGCCGGTCAGCTCGTGGTAGCTCGAGCTACGGTCGAACAGCACGAGCTCCTCGCCGCCGAGCTGCTCGATCCGCACCTCGCCGTCGATCGCGAGCGGGTGATCGGGAGCGCAGGCGAGCACGAGCTCCTCCTGATAGAACGGAATCGCGTCGATCGCGGGGTGCCGGAGCGCGCGCACGAGTCCGACCTGCGCCTCGCCGGCGAGCACCATCTCGAGCACCTCCTCCGATCGCCCCGTGCGGACGGAGAGCGCGATGCTCGGATAGTCGCGGCCCAACCGCTCCAGCACGGCGGGCAGCACGTACGTGCTCACGGCCGGCGCGGCGGCGAGCGCGAGCCGACCGGGCGCGGGATCGCCGCCCTCGATGGCGCTGCGCCCATCGGCGACAGCCTCGAGCGCACGTCGCGCGTGGGGCAGCAGCAACTCGCCCTGCTCGGTCAGCAGCATGCCCCTGCGCGTCCGCTGGAACAACGACGTGCCGAGCTCGGCCTCCAGGCGCTGGAGGCGTGCGGTGAGCGACGGCTGGGTCAGGTGCAGCGCCGCCGCCGCGCGCCCGAGCTGACCGTGCTCGGCGATCGCGACGAAGCCCTCGAGGCGTGCGAGCATGCATAGATGGTATCTATGGATGCCATCCATACGATCGATTGGACACGAAATACGGGCGGGCCTACCGTGGCGGGATGGCATCCATCTCGCGTTTCGCCGGCATCGAGCGACCGTACGCCGCCGAAGAGGTCATACGGCTGCGGGGCAGCGTCCACGTCGAGCACTCGCTGGCGCGACAGGGCGCCGAGCGCCTGTGGTGGCTCCTGCACGAGCGCCCGTACGTTCCCGCGCTCGGGGCGATGACGGGCGGCCAGGCCGTCCAGATGGTGCGTGCCGGACTCGAGGCGATCTATCTCAGCGGCTGGCAGGTGGCGGCCGACGCGAACCTCGGTGAGCAGGTCTATCCCGATCAGAGCCTGTATCCGGCGAACAGCGTGCCTGCGGTCGTTCGTCGTATCTCGAACGCGCTGCGCCGTGCCGACCAGATCGAGTTCCCTGAAGGCGACCGCCACTGGATGGCTCCGATCGTCGCGGACGCCGAGGCCGGCTTCGGCGGACCGCTCAACGCGTACGAGCTGATGCGCCAGATGATCGAGGCCGGCGCGGCCGGGGTGCACTTCGAGGACCAGCTCGCGTCGGAGAAGAAGTGCGGCCACCTCGGCGGCAAGGTGCTGGTGCCGACGTCGCAGTTCGAGCGCACCCTGGCGGCCGCCCGACTCGCCGCTGACGTCGCGGACGTGCCGACGGTGCTGATCGCGCGCACCGATGCCCTCAGCGCAACGCTGCTCACGAGCGACGTCGACGAGCGCGATCGGGAGTTCCTGACCGGGGAGCGCACCCCCGAGGGCTACTTCCGCGTCGCGGGGGGAATCGAGTCGGCGATCGCGCGCGGACTGGCCTATGCGCCGTACGCGGATCTCCTCTGGTGCGAGACGTCGACTCCCGATCTCGACGAGGCGCAGCGCTTCGCCGAGGCGATCCACGCGCGCTACCCGGGCAAGCTGCTCGCGTACAACTGCTCGCCCTCGTTCAACTGGCGGCGCCACCTCGACGACGAGACGATCGCGCGTTTCCAGCACGAGCTCGGAGTCATGGGGTACAGGTTCCAGTTCATCACGCTCGCGGGCTTCCATGCCCTGTCGGCGTCCATGTTCGAGCTCGCGCAGGGCTATGCGCGCGAGGGCATGAGCGCCTACGTGCGGCTACAGGAGCACGAGTTCGAGCTGGAGGGCGGCGGCTACACGGCGACGCGCCACCAGCGCGAGGTGGGTGCGGGCTGGTTCGACCTGCTCGCACAGGCGGTGTCGAGCGGTCAGAGCTCGACGCTCGCGCTGAGCGGATCGACCGAGGAGGAGCAGTTCGTTTCGCCTTAGTTGGGGCGCACGACGTAGCGCAGCCTGCCGTGCGGCGGCTTCTTGTCGACGATCCTGTGCTTGTCGGTCGTGGTGAGCCGGTGGCCGTTTCGCAGGACGACGTACGTGTGCACCCCTGCGAGCGGCCGCCACGAGAGCAGTACGCGTCGGCCGGTGTGGCGATTGTTGATGACCCTCGCCTTGACCCTGGCGGCCCTCTTTCTGGCCTGGCCGCTCGGCGAGCCCGGGGACGGCCTTGAGACCGTAGGCGTCGTCGGTGTCACCGGCGGCGTGGGCGTGGGCGTGGGCGCGGGCACGACGGCGACGACGTTCACGGCCGGGCCGACGTTGCCCGCGGCATCGACTGCACTGACAGCCGTAGGTGTGCGTGCCATAGATCGGCGCCCAGTCGGAGTAGCTGGTGGTCGGCGAGGTCAGCGTCGTGAGCGACACGCCGTCTCGCGTGACGCGATAGGACGCAACCCCTCGGTCGTCGCTCGCAGCGCCAAATGCGAGCGTCACGACGGGCCCGCTGGCGACCGTTGCCGTGAGGCCCGACACGGCGGTCGGCGGCGTCGTGTCGGACGGGGCCGCGGCGCCCGCGAACGTGACGCGCACCGTCGCGCCCACCAGCGGGTCGATGCTCAGGGTCTGGATCGTGATGCCGTTGGTGACGTCCGTGAACGTGCTTCCCGGCACGAGAGCCGCGTCTGCGAAGGTCGCCGTCTGCGGGTTGCTGTCGATCAGCTGGGTCTGGATCGGAGATCCGCTTCCCGGCGCCTGGACGAGGCGGATCTGCACGCCGCCGATCGCGGCCGAGCCCGCAGCGAACGCGTCGAAGTAGCTGCCGTAGGTCTGGCGGAGGTCGAGTGCGAAGTCCTGTCCGAGGGACGAGCCGCCGACGACGGCGCCGGTCACGTTGGGCACCAGGAGCAGCGCGACGCCGCTCGACTGCTCGAGCGGTGAGACCGTGTAGTCGCCGCTCGTGGTGATCGTCTTGACTCGAGGCCCGTTCACGGAGCCGAGCCAGCCGGACTGGAGCTTGTGGAACGCGTTCTGCTGGTTCGTGGCAGACGAGCCCATGATGTCGTACGGGTCGCCGTACTCGCTGAACGAGCACGCGTTGGCTGTCGTGGAGTACGCGACGGGCTGACCGCCGACGATGCAGCGGAGCGACGACGCGTGGTGGACTCCGAGGTTGTGGCCGAGCTCGTGTGCGACGACGTTCAGCGTGAACGCGTTGTCGATGTACACCTCGCTGCCGGGCATGTAGCCCAGGCCCGCCCACCCACAGGTGTTGTGCGAGTCGAAGACGTAGATGACGTGGTCGTAGCCGTTGAGCACGGAGCCGACCGCCGAGCGTGCCTGGCTGCCCCAGGTCGGCCACCCGCCGTTCGTGTTGCAGCCGGAGCCGTTCGCCGCGATCGACACGTGGTACACGTCGCCGTTCGGGCTGTTGATGCCGGTGAACGAGACCTGTCCGTAGCTCTGTTCCGAGAAGTAGTTCGAGACCGAGTTGGAGCTCGACACGAGCACGCCCTGTAGCTGCGCATCCGTGTATGCGGGAGCCGTCCCACCGGCGAACGTGATCACCACGATCGCGACCTTGCGGGCGACGCCCGCGGCGAGCGGTGTGCCCTGGTCGAGTGTCACAGCCTTGCTGACACCTGTCGGCACCGCGATCGCCGGCCCGATGATCGTCGCCGAGTCCGCCTCGATCGTCGAGCCGTTGACCGTGCCGTGCAGCCGAACCTCGGCGCCGTTCGGCGGGATCGGCTCGCCGGGCGCGAAGTGCACGACCTGCGGGCCGTCGGAGGTGGAGAGGATGCTGATCGGCCGCGGGCCTGCGGCGGTGTCCTCGTGCGTGAGCTCGAGCGTCCCCGACACCGTATCGGCCAACGCGGCGGGAGCGCCGATGGCACACAGCGCCAGCACGCACGCGAGGGAACGACCAATACAAGGCATACGCTCTTGATCGGCGTCGTCCCTGACGGGCAAGAACCCCGAACGCGGTACGCCAAACGGGGCATATATGAATTTCGCCCGCCGTTCGCGGTCGTCCATCTACCGTGCGAGCATGGCCCAAGATCTGCCCGAGCATCCGAGCGAGGTTCGCCGCGAGGGGCTTCCCATCGGACGCGCCGCGTTCCTCGGCACGATCCTCGCCGGCATCGGCGGGATCGCGATCGCGCCGCGTATCGCGGGCGTCGTCAACAGCGCGGCGAACGCGCTGCCGGCCGGGCTCGGCGCGCTCGTGCCCGGCGGCGGCTGGCGCATCTACAGCATCCTCACGCCGTTCCCGAAGTTCAACCCGGCCACGTACGAGCTCCACATCCATGGACTCGTCGAGAAGCCGGTCACGCTGCGCTGGAGCGATGTCGCGGCGCTCCCGGGCGAGCGCCAGGTCTCGACCTTCCACTGCGTCACGGGCTGGACGGTCTCGAACGTGCACTGGGAGGGGATTCGGGCCTCGACCATCGCCGATCTCGTGAAGCCGAAGCCCTCGGCGCGCTACGTCACGTTCCAGTCCCTCGAGGAGCCCTACGTCGACCAGTTGACGCGCGAGCAGTTCGAGCTGAAGGACACCATGCTCGCCCGCCACATGAACGGCAAGCCCGTGACCCGCGCGCACGGCGCTCCGCTGCGTATGGTCGTGCCCGCAGATGTACGGCTACAAGGGCGTCAAGTGGGTGAAGGAGATCCGCTACGACGCTGAGGCCGCGCCGGGCTTCTGGGAGCAGCGCGGCTACGACATCGATGCCTGGGTCGGGCGCTCCAACGGATATGGCTAGGCCCCGCATCCGCCGCTTCTCGCGCACCGAGCGCGCCGCTGCACTGGCTGCTCGCGAGCACGTTCTTCGTGATGCTCGGCTCGGGGCTCGCGCTCTACCTGCCCTCGCTCTCGAACGTCGTAGCGCGGCCGACGGCCAAGGCGTGGCACCTGTGGTCGGCCGCGGTTCTCGGCATCGGGATCGTCGCGCTGGTCGTGCTCGGCAACCGGCGCGCGCTCGCCCGAACGGCCCGCGACCTCGACCGCCTCGACCGCGATGACGCGCGCTGGCTGGCAGGAGGGCCGGGTCGCCTCGTGACCGGCGATCGCCCGCCGCCGCAGGGCCGGTTCAACGCCGGCCAGAAGCTGAACGCCGCGATCACGCTCGGGCTGATGGTCGTGATGGCCGTGACCGGGCTCCTGCTCTGGTACGGCGAGCAGGACACGGCCTACCGCTACGCGGGAACCGTCTACGTCCACGACTGGGGCGCGTGGATCCTGATCGTGCTCGTCGACCGGCCACATCTACCTCGCGGTGCTGCACCCGGCGACGCGACACGCGCTCCGCGGCATGACCGTCGGCGACGTCGACCGACGGTGGGCGGAGGAGCACCACGGGAAGTGGGTGGCCGAAGAAGACCTACTCGGGCCAGACGGGGTCGCGCTTGCCGAGAAACGCGGAGATGCCCTCCCGCGCCGGCGGTGAGGCCGCGTTGCGAGCCATCACGTCGCGGGTGAGCTCGTAGGCATTGGCCAGCCCATGGTCGAGCTGTTCGTAGAACGCCTGCTTCCCGACCGCGATCGTGCGTGCGCTGAACTGCGCGAGCCGGCGTGCGAGCGCGTCGACCGCCTCGTCGAGCTCGGCGGCTGGTACCACGCGATTGATCAGGCCCCAGTCGGCGGCCGTCGCCGCGTCGATCGGCTCGCCCGTCAGCAGCATCTCCATCGCCCGCTTGCGCCCGACCACGCGGGATAGCTCGACCATCGGGGTCGAGCAGAAGAGCCCGATGCGGACGCCGGGCGTCGCGAAGCGCGCACCCTCGGCCGCGATGGCGAGATCGCAGGCTGCCACGAGCTGGCAGCCCGCGGCGGTCGCGATACCGCGTACGCTCGCAATCACGGGCTGTGGAAGCCGATGGATCGCCAGCATCAGGTCGGAGCAGACGCGGAACAGCTCGGTGTACGACTCGCTGGTGGCGCCGTCCATCTCGGCGAGGTCGTGCCCGGCGCTGAACGCAGGCCCGGAGGCGGCGATCACGACCACGCGCACGGAGCTGTCGACCGCCGTCTCGTCGAGGAGCGCTTGCAGCTCGAGCATCAACGCATGCGACAACGCGTTCCGCCGTTCCGGGCGGTTCAGCGTGATCGTCCGCGTCCCCTCGTCGTCGGCGACGAGCATGGTTGCCTCGTGGGTGGCCATCGCCTACCTAGGGTATGCGCGGTGGGTCGGCCTCGTCCAGTGCGGCTTCGAGGCGCGGGCGCAGGCCATCCTCGATCACCTGCGACCACTGCTTCACGAACGCGTCGTGCAGGAGCGCGCGCCGTGCCGTGAGCGCGGCGGCGAGGGTCTCGAGACCCCGGTAGCGGGCACGGCCAGGCGCGCGGCGCACCGTCGCAGGAAGTGACTCGAGTCGAGGGAGACAGGCGCGCGAGCGCGAGCGCGTCGTGGTCGCGCAGCGCCACGAGCTCGCGGTCGACGCGCGGGATCAGGACGTCGCAGTCGTGGATCTCGCCGAGGACCTCCTGCAGCGCCCGTGCGACACCCTCGGCCTCGGCGCCCACGTCGGGGAAGCAGTGGCCTGCGATCTCGAGCACGTAGCGCAGCCGCTTGGCGGCGATGCGCATGTCGTGGAGCTCGCGAACCTTCTCGGGATCGAGCACGGCGGGATCGAAGCTGTAGAGCTCGTCCACCCGTACGCGCACGATGCGCGCCGTGTTCCTGGCGACGGAGGCATCGGCGTCGAGCCCGCGCACGCGACGCGGTTTCACCGCTCACCCGCCAGACCGTCGACGCGATCGAGGAACCCGCCTTGCTCGAGGGCGTCGAGATCGGGGGTGAGCCGGCTGTACGCGGTCGCGCGCTCGGCTCGCAGCGTCGCGATGAGCCACTCCACGCCCGGGCGCTCCCCGGGCGCTGCAGCCTCGAGGAACTCGTCGAGGAACGCGACCTGCACGTCCAGGTCGCGGGCTTCGCCCATGCGTTCGGTGCGCCTCTTGACCTCCTTCAGAAGCTCCGCGTGCCGCCGTTTCGGAAACGCGCCTTCGAAGACCTCGAGCACGGCTCTGAGCCGGCGCGCCGAGACCCGCAGGTCGTGCAGGTGTTCGATGTCGTCGCCCCGCCGCACTCCTGGGATCTGCTCGACGAGCTCGCTGGCGCGCACGGGAAGCACGCGACGCGCGGCGTCACCGAACGGCTCCTCGGGGTCGACCGGGACGGGCCGGGCCTTCGCCATATCTAGACTGCGATCAGGTCGAGCGTCGCGCCCTCGCGAATGCCCCCGCGACAGACCCAGAGCGGCGTGTCGAGGCGCCACATCGCGGCCTCGAGGATCAACGCGCCGGCCGGCAGCAGCCGGGCGCGTACCGGCTCGATGTGGAACTGACGGGCGATCTGCTGCGACGGGCGGTCGGACAGCAGCCGTAGCGCGCGGGCCAGCGTCTCGCCGTCGAGCAGCGGGCCGACCATGCGACGCAGGTTGGTTGCCGAGCCGGCCACGGCGAGGCCGTGCTCGGGGGTGGGGACCTCGTCGCGCGACGGCAGCGTTGCGTCGATCTTCTCGCGAATGCGTTCGAGCTCGAACGGGCGAGGCGGATCGTGGCGGATGTAGCGGTCGCTCAGCCGGCCGGAACCGAGGCGGAAGGAATGCGACCAGAAGACGACGCCATCTGCGCCGACGACGACCTCCGTCGAGCCGCCACCCACGTCGACCACTCCCACGTCGCCCGTGGGAGGCTCGTCGAGCGAGGCGAGCGCGCCGACGAAGGCGAGTCGCGCCTCCTCGTCCTCGTCGATCACCTCGAGCGCGACGCCGGACTCCGCCTGCACGCGCTCGGCGAGCTCGTCGCCGTTCGCCGCCTCACGCGTCGCCGACGTTGCGATCGCACGGATGTCCAGGGCGCCGAGCCGGCGGGCGTCTGTCGACGAAGCCGTCGACGATGCGCGGCGACCTCGCGCGATCTTCTCGTCGTCGATGCGCCCGTCGCGGCCCAGGCTGCGGCCGATCTGGGCCAGCACCTTGTCGGTGTGCACGAAGACCGGTCGCTCTCCGACGAGGTCGGAGACGAGGAGCCGCACGGAGTTCGAGCCCACGTCGACCACGGCGACGCGCCGGGTCACACCGTCTCCGTGCCGGATCGCCGCCCGCGCCGCCTGACGACCCGTTCGAGCGTCTCGTCGGCAAGGTTCGCGCGCTCGGCCCGGTCGGCCGCCGCGAGCGCTCGCGCCATCAGCTCGTCCTGCGCGGAGCGCTCGGGTGCGCCGTCGGCCGGGCGGATCCGCTGCCATGTTCCGCCCGCCTGCAGCTCCCACGCCCGGACGTTGTCGGACAGGCACGCGCCGAGCACCTCGTTGATCTCGTTCGCGGCATGCGCGTCCTCGACCGGTGTCACGACCTCGACGCGGGCGTCGAGGTTGCGCGGCATCAGGTCGGCTGACCCCATGTACGTCCGCGTCCCGTCGGTGTCGCTGAACTGGAACACGCGCTCGTGCTCGAGGAAGCGCCCGAGCAGCGACACCACGCGGATGTTCTCGGACAGCCCCGGGACGCCCGGCCGTAGGCAGCAGATTCCCCGGACGATGAGGTCGATGTGGACGCCGGCCTGCGACGCGGCATACAGCGCCTCGATCGCCGCGCGATCGACCAGCGAGTTCATCTTCATCACGACGCGCCCGGGGCTCTCGTCGGTGTGGTTCTCGACCACGCGGCTCACCTCGGCCAGGATCCGCTCGCGCAGGTCGAGCGGTGCGACCAGCAGCTTGCGGTAGCGGCGGGGTCGCGCGAACCCGGTCAGGTAGTTGAACAGGTCGGCCACGTCGGCTGCGAGATCGGGCCGGCAGGTGAGCAGCCCGAAGTCGGTGTAGAGGCGCGCCGTGCGGGGGTGGTAGTTGCCCGTGCCGATGTGGACGTAGCGCCGGATGCCGCCGCCCTCTCGTCGCACCACGAGCGCGCACTTGGCATGGGTCTTCAGCCCGACGAAGCCGTACACGACGTGCACGCCTGCGCGCTCGAGCGCGCGGGCCCAGCCGATGTTGCGCTCCTCGTCGAAGCGCGCTTTCAGCTCGACGAGCACCACGGCCTGCTTCCCCTGCTCCGCGGCGCGGATCAGCATCGGCACCATCGGGGAGTCACCGGATGTCCGGTAGATCGTGTGCTTGATCGCAAGCACGTCGGGATCATCCACAGCCTGCCGGACGAACGCCTCGACGGAGGTGTCGAAGCGCTCGTACGGGTGGTGCACGAGGACGTCGCCATTGCGCAGGATCGCGAACACGTCGGGTTGCAGCCCCTCGCCCGGGGGCTGGAGCGCCGGCGACGTGATCCCGGGCCATTCCGGCCAGAGCAGCTCGGGCGGTCCCTTCGACACGAGCTCGTTCAGGTCGGCGCAGTCGAGCAGGCCGTCGACGGAGTACACGTGCCGCGCGGTGACCCCGAGATGGTGGATCAGCTGCTCGCGCATCTCGGGCGACGTCGACGCGTTGAGCTCGAGCCGCACGACATCGCCGAACCGCCGGCGGCGCAGCTCGGTCTCCATCGCCTGCAGGAGGTCGTCCGACTGGTCGTCGATCTCGAGATCAGCGTCGCGTGTCACGCGGAACGCCGACGACTCCTCGATCTCCATGCCGGGGAACAGCGTGCCGAGGTGGGCCGCGATCAGCTGCTCGAGCGGCAGGAACCGTCCGCCCTCGCCGACGGGCCAGAACCGCGGGAGCACCTCCGGCACCTTCACCCGAGCGAAGCGACGCTCTCCCGACTGCGGGTCGCGTACGAGCACGCCGAGCGAGAGCGAGAGGTTCGAGATGTACGGGAACGGACGTCCGGGCCCGACGGCGAGAGGAGTCAGGACGGGGAAGATGGCGCCCAGGAACGCGGCCGAGAGCTCGGCCCGCTCCCCGTCGTCGCACTCCTCGAGCGTCACGATCTGCATGCCGCGCCGCGCGAGCTCGGGTAGGAGCTCGTCGAGCAGGCGGATCTGCTCGTGCATCTGCCGGTCTGTCCGCTCGGCGATCTCGGCGAGCACCTCCTCGATCGTCAGCTCGCCGGGTCCCGGGCGGCGGCCCGTGCCCGTGCGCGAGTACTCGAGCAGGCCGGCGACGCGCACCATGTAGAACTCGTCGAGGTTGGACGAGAAGATCGCGAGGAAGCGGAGCCGCTCGAGCAGCGGCACCTGCTCGTCGCGTGCGAGCTCGAGCACGCGCCCGTTGAACTCGACCCAGGAGAGCTCGCGGTTCAGCAGGCGCGCCTCCTCGTGCGGGGCCGACCGTCGTGCCCGTGGTACACCCGTCCGGCTCGCCATCAGTCGGCCTTCGCGATCAGGTGCAGCGCACGCGGGCGCAGGAGCGAGCGCAGCTCGCCGCTCGGCAGGTCGATGATCGCGGCTCCTCCCTTGGCGAGCGAGACGTGGGCGCCGGCGAGCTCGCGAACGAGCATCGAGAAGTCGGGGTCGTGCCCGACCAGCACCAGGCAGTCGCCGTCGTGGCGTGCGAACAGTCCGTCGAGTGCCGACCGGTCCAAGCCGGGCGCCAGCGCGTCGTCCTCGAACAGCGGGACTCCGAGCTCTGCCGCAGCAAGCTGCGCCGTCTGGAGTGCGCGTACGAGTGGGCTCGTGACGACGCGATCCGGCCGCACCCGGAGCGCGCGCAGAGCCCGGCCGGCGTCGCGGGCCTCACGCTCACCCTCGGCTACGAGGGGGCGCTCGGCGTCGTCGAGACCGGCGAGTCCCCGGGCGACCGCGGTTCCATGTCGCAAAAGTACCATTCGCACTGGGCTTATCGTACCGGCCCGGTCGGCGACGATCGCTAGGCGCTATGCCGCATGCGGTGCGGGATCGAACCTGTAGCCGATGCCGTAGTGCGTCTGGAGATAGCTATGCGTCGCCTGACGGTCGATCTTCTCGCGCAGCTTGCGCACGCACACGTCGACCGAACGGTCGCGCGGGCGGTAGGGAACGTTCCACACGCGCTGCTGCAGCTCGTCGCGGCTCATCGCGCGCCCGCTGTTCTGGGCCAGCACCCAGAGCAGCCGGAACTCGGTCGGCGTGAGCCGTGTATCGACGCGCGTCCCGTCGTCGCCGACGAGGAAGGCGCGCTGCTGGTCCGGATCGACGACGAGCCCCTGGACGGAGATCGGACCGGTGCGGAGCGGTACGGGAGCGATCTGGCTGCGGCGGAGCGCGGCGTGCACGCGCGCGATGAGCTCGCGCATGCCGAAGGGCTTGGCGAGGTAGTCGTCGGCGCCGATCTCGAGCGCGTGCACCTTGTCGTGCTCGCTGCCGCGCGCGGAGATCACGATGATCGGCGTCACGATGCCCTCGGCGCGGGCGCGCTCCGTCACGGTCCAGCCGTCGAGGCCCGGAAGCATCAGGTCGACGACCGCGACGTCGGGGCGCTCGAAGCGGAGCTTGCGCAGCCCGCGCTCGCCATCCTGCGCCCACTCGACATCGAGCCCGCCGTGACGGAGGTGGGCGCCGATCGAGCGTGCGATGACTCCGTCGTCCTCGATCAACAGCACCGACGCCATTGGAAAAGGCTAGAGCCGCGTCTGGGGCTCTTGGGATACGCGCTGGGCATCGTTTGGTGAAGAAGCGGTGACGACACCGGCCGTAGGTGCAGGAAACGAGCCCGCATGGCGCGTACCCTTCGCCCTGTGATCATCGGGCTCGCCGTGCTGATCGTGGTCGTGCTCGCCGCGTCGGGTATCGCGGTCGCGTGGTTCTGGCGCGAGCGCCGCCAGGTGCGTGAGCTGCTCGCAGCCGAGAAGGGCCAGCCGACGGAGGTCGTGCTCAAGCGGATGATGCGCCAGCGCGTCCATCGCGACGAGCTCGCGGCGGTGCTCTTCTCGCGCGAGGCGGTACTCGAGGCGACGCCGCTTCCCGTGTTGATCCTCGATGGCGATGGACGCGTGGTCCGCGTCAACGCGGCGGCGCGAGTCGCGCTCGGGGGCGTCGACATCGGCGGCCTCGCGGCCGAGCTCGCACCGGAGCTCGGGCATGCGATCTCTGGCGTGCTCTCAGGTCCGCCTGTCGACCAGGTCGAGATGGTGGCGGGCGCAGAGCGCCGCGTGTGGCTCGCACACCTGCGCTCGCACCCGGACGCCGATGGTCGCGCCGCGGTCGCGGTGCTCGTCGACGTGACCGAGGATGTCGACTTCCGCGAGGCGCGGCGCCTGTTCTCCGCCGCGGTCTCGCACGAGCTGCGGACGCCGCTGCAGCGGATCGTCGGACTGGTCGACACGCTTGCGCTGCCGCTCTCGGACGGTGAGCGCGCCGAGCTCGTGCAGGCCGCCGAGCACGAGGTGCAGCGGATGCGCGAGCTCGTCGACGAGATGCTGCTGCTCGCTGCCCTCGATCGCGGGCAGGCGGCGCTCTCGGAGGGCGATTGCGACGCGTCGGCCGTGGCGGAGCGAGTCGTCACCTCGCGCGTCGTGCGTGCCCGGCAGAGCGGCATGACGCTGCGCGTCGACGCCGCCGCTGGGCTCCGCGTCCCGATCGGGGAGCAGCTGCTCGAGGTCGTGATCGGGAACGTCGTCGACAACGCGCTGAAGTACGCGGGCAGCGGCGCCGAGGTCGAGGTCGGCGTGCGCGGCAGGGCGGGGGAGGTCGAGATCGCGGTGTCCGACACGGGCGTGGGCATCGCCCCCGAGCACCTGCCTCACGTGTTCGAGCGGTTCTTCCGCGGCGAGCAGGCGCGCTCGAGCCCGGGCTCTGGCCTCGGGCTCGCCGTGGTGAAGCACATCGTCGAGGCGCACGGCGGCCGTGCGCGGGCGGAGAGCCGGGCGGGGGAGGGCGCCGTGGTGCGCCTGGTCCTCCCGGAGGCCTCCGTCGTCAGCGGGTCGTAACCGCGACGCGCTCGAGCGCCGCGGCGGCCGCCTTGGTCGAGTCGACCGCCTGCTCGAGCCGGTCGTGCAGGGTCTTCGTGCGGACGATCTCGAGCGGCTCGGCCCCGGAGGCGAAGAGTCGCGCGAGCGCATCGCGCACGAGCTGGTCGCCCTCGTCCTCGAGCGCGTAGAGGTCGGCGACCTCGGCTTCGAGGTTGGGACGCCGCCGGAGCCGCTCGACGGCGTCGGCGAGCCGCTCGCTGGCATGCAGGACGAGGCGCGCCTGGGCGCGTGCGCGCTCGGGGACCGACTGGACCCCGACGAGCTCGAGCTCCGTCGAGGCCTCCTCGACCGCGTCGCAGACGTCGTCGAGCGCGCGCGCGAGCGCAAGCAGGTGCTCGCGTGGCATCGGCGTCGCGACGGTGCGGTGCAGCGCGGCGTAGAGCTCGCGGGTGATGCGGTCGCCCTCGTCCTCCGCCGCGCGTATGCGCATGACGCGGTCGCCGGCCTCGGGGAACCGGTCGTACAGCTCGGCGCACAGGCCGCTCATGTACACCAGGTTGCGGGTCGCGTCGTCGAGGAGATCGAAGATGACGCGTGCGGGTCGCCCGAGAATCACCGGAGCTCGGGCGAGAAGCGGTACCCGACGCCGAAGTGCGTCTTGAAGTAGCTGTGGGTCGACTTGTTGTCGATCTTCTCGCGCAGCTTGCGCACACACACGTCGACGGAGCGGTCGCGCGGGCGGTAGGGGACGTTCCAGACGCGCTGCTGCAGCTCGTCCCGGGTCATCGCCTTCCCGGCGTTCTCGGCGAGCACGAGGAGCAGCCGGAACTCCGTCGGCGTCAGCAGGGCATCGTGCCGCTCGCCTGCCTCGTCGACGAGAAACGCCCGCTGCTGATGGGGATCGATCAGCAGCCCGGGAACCTCGATCGGACCCTGGCGCGTGGCGAGGGGCGCGATCTGGCTGCGTCTGAGCGCGGCCTGCACGCGTGCGACGAGCTCGCGCATGCCGAAGGGCTTGGCGAGGTAGTCGTCGGCGCCGATCTCGAGGGCGTGCACCTTGTCGTGCTCGCTGCCGCGCGCGGAGACGACGAGGATCGGCGTCAGGATGCCCTCGCGCCGGGCCTGCTCGGTGAGCGCCCAGCCGTCCAGGGTCGGCAGCATGAGATCGACGACGCAGACGTCGGGGCGCTCGAAACGGAGCTTGCGGAGCGCGCGCTCGCCGTCCTCGACCCACTCGACGTCGTATCCGGCGTGCCGGAGGTGTGCGCTCATCGAGCGCGCGATCACCCCGTCGTCCTCCACCAGCAGCACGCGTGCCATGTGGACAGGTTGCCAGGTTGCACGGTGGGCGGGATGCCGACCGGCGGCTGGAGGGCCGGCAGCCGAGCGTGCTTTAGACTGCTACGGCCCCTCTGGGGCTGCTTGGTGAGAGTAGCTCAGTCGGTAGAGCCCCCGGTTGTGGTCCGGGAGGTCGCGGGTTCGAGCCCCGTCTCTCACCCTCACGAATAAGCTCCCGACTGGTAAGCGGTTGGCCGGCTTTCTGACTGAAATCCACGTCGAGGAGGAAACATGGAAGAGACCACTGGCGCGAAGGATCTACTCGACGACGCCGCCGACACAGTCAGCGACGCGATTCCGGATGCGGCCGGGGATGCCGCGGCGCACGTCAGCGACGCGATTCCGGATGCGGCCCGGGACGCCGGGGCGCACGTCAGCGACGCAGCGAGCGGGGCGTGGGGGATCGCATCACGCCAGCCGCGGCGAACGGGCATCCTCGTCTTGCTCGTCGTCCTGGGAGCGCTTGTTGGGTGGCGTTGGGCACGCTCCTAGTTACGAGGGCGCGCGCTCGTAACTGACCTGACGGCGTAGACTGCCCGCGTCGGCGGAGTCGAACCAGATCGAGATCAGCACCGCGCCGCGGACCGCCGGCGACTCCACGAGTTCCGCGTATTCGAGCGCGGCGGCCCTGCCCCGGTCCTCGATCGCCGAGAGAGCGTCAGTGTTTGCTGCCCGTTCCGCCGCGGCGTGCGCCCTTTCCCAACAGCGAACCGCGGCGTGAAGCACCTCGCCATCTTGTCGGCGGATCCCGTAGTCCACCGCCCAGCCGTTCTGTGACGGCGCCGTCAGGTCGTGTATCTCGACCAGTTCGGCCATGAGGCCACCGTACCAAATGCAACGAGGCCGATCGCACGTCGTTAGTCGCGGTTGGGTTGTGGGCCGCCGATGCCCTGGGCGTCGGCGCGGTTGGCGAAGGCGCGTTGGTGCGGCAGCGTGAATGCGGCCTCGACGACTTCGTCGAGCTCGAGCCGGTGTCGCGCGATCGTCGGCTGGCGTCCCGGGGGGCACAACGTGGTGAGCCGGTCGAGGAGCGCGCGCTGGCGCCGCGTGACCTGAGGTTGGTCGGCGCCGGCGCTCCGGATCTCGACGAGGGCGAGGTCGACGAAGTCGTCCCAGGTCGGCGCGGGCACGATCAGTCGGAGCGCGCCCTCATGGTCGTGGACGGCTGAGGTCTCCAATCGTCTCGAGCCGAGCACGACCAGCAGACTCTCGATTCGGTGGAGGCATTGCGTGGAGGTGGTCGGATCGTTGACCGCGGGCGAGAGCGCGCGGATCGCGATGTCGACGAGGACGCGAAGCGCGAACATCGGGTCCTGGTCGAACACGCGCTCGTCGCCGACGACCACGGCGTTTCGTAGCGCCGACCGCTCCTCACCCCCGGGGCCCCAGATTCGTAGGAGCTCGGCGCCCTCCTCGATCCCGTCGCCCACTGCGGGCATGACCTGGACGATGAGATCGTCGCGTGTCGCGGCCGCGAGGAGTGAGCGGGTCTCGATTCCCGCTACCACTCCGGATGGGCCAATCCAGGTCACCGTGAACGGGTCTCCGTGGGGCGGTTCGGCCAGGTGGGGCGGGCAGTCCGGCTCGGCCCGGTCGGGGTAGGTCGCGGAGATCACGCGCTCGCCTTGCCGGGCGACGAGCGCGGCAACGCGGGCGACGCGTAACGTCTGGGTGGTGGCGTGGAGGAGGTAGAGCGAGGTGGCGACCGCGGCGAAAACGAGCAAGATCGAGACGTCGACGGCCAGCTCGGGGATTCGAGAGCTGGCTCGGTCTGACGAGATCCCGCCGATCACGAGGAGCGTGTAGACGAACGCCGCGATCGAGACCCCGAGTGCCCATTTGGCGGGGGAGCGGCCGACGAGCCAGCGCAGCAGGCGCGGGCTGAATTGGCTTGCTCCGAACTGGAGGGCTAGCAGGATCACGGCCGCTACCAGGCCGGTGAAGGCAAGCATCCCGGTCGCGATCGCCGACAGCGCGATCAGGGCGGTGGTCGTGCTGAACCTCGGCCCGATCACGACCTCCTGCGCCGCGCTGTTCGAGGTGTGCGTGACGATCTCCGCCACGAGGATCGCGACAACCGTGAGAGCAACCGACGGCGGCCAGATCGCGTACCTGACGTTCTGACCGAAGATCCGCCTGCGGGCTGGATCCAGGTGCCGTCCGGCCCGGGTGGTCAGAATGGTGAGGTCCGCGTGCATCGGTCGATCGTACGCTTCACCAACGCCGACGAAAGGAGCACGATGAGCCCGACCGCAAAGAAGCAGGCTGCCGCGAGCGCCAAGAAGAGCGAGGGATTCTCGGCCGAGGAGAAGGCCGCGATGAGAGCGCGCGCTCGAGAGCTGAAGGCGGCCGAGGATGGGGAAACCGCGGTTCGCACCGCGATCGCCGCGATGGCGCCACGCGATCGCGCGCTCGCGAAGAAATTCCATGCGATCGTCAAGGAGAGCGCCCCGGATCTGTCGCCGAAGACCTGGTACGGGATGCCCGCGTATGCCAAGGGCGGCAAGGTCGTCTGCTTCTTCCGCGACGCAGGGAAGTTCAAGGAGCGCTACGCGATGTTCGGCTTCAACGACATCGCCAACCTCGACAAGGGCTCCATGTGGCCGGTCGCCTACGCGCTCACGGAGCTGACCGACGCCGACGCGGCCAAGATCCGCGCACTCGTGAAGAAAGCGGCGAGCTGATCAGGCCTGCATTGTCCTTTCCGTCACGAAAAGATACTCTCAACGCGTAGGAAGCATCCGTGGCGGGGCTGCTGATGCGGCATGGGCGGTCGCGACGACGGCGTGACCGTCGAACTGAGGGGGAGCACCATGGTCGCCGCATCGCCTCCACTTCGCGGCGGAGACACCGAGCTGACCCTGAATGACCTGGCGAAGGCGGTCGCCGACGGCCGCTGCCTGTTGTTTCTTGGCGCCGGAGTCCATGCCGGGCCATCGGCCGACTCGCCGTTCAGCTATCCGAAGGAGTCGCGTCCACCACTTGGAGGCGAGCTCGCGGACAAGCTCGCAGATGGCTGCGACTTTCGCAGCGAGTTTCCCAACGAGACGCCCCCGAGTCTCCAGCGCGTTGCGCTCTGCTACGAGATGCGGCATGGCCGGGACGGGCTCGTGCGCTGCCTCGACGAGGAGATCCTGCGCGGGGCCAAGCCCTCGCCTGTCCTGCGTGCGCTCGCAGAGCTTCCATTTCCCCTCGTCGTCACGACGAACTACGACCGGCTGTTCGAGAAGGCCCTGCAGGGCGCCGGCAAGGACCCCGACGTCAGCGTCTACGACAAGAGCGACGACACGCCGCCTGACGACTTTCCCGATCCCACCCCGGAGCAGCCCTTCCTCTTCAAGATCCACGGCGACATCCGGAAGCCGGATTCGATCGTGATCACCGACGAGGACTACATCCACTTCATCCTGCGCATGGGACGAGAGCGGGCGGTCCCGAAGACCGTGCTCTACCGGTTCAGCACGTGGCCGACCCTCTTCATCGGCTACTCGCTTCTCGATTTCAATCTGCGAGTGCTGTTTCGCACGCTGCGTTTCAGCGTGGATCTTGCCCCGACGTCGTACTCGATCGACCTTCGCCCCGACCCTCTGATCGTGTCGGTCTGGGGCGAGCGTGACCGGCTCGTGCGCTTCATCGCGCAGGACGCCTGGGCCATCGTGCCCGAGCTCTACCAGCGCGTCACCGGCAAGCCGCTCGAGCCGTGAGCGCGATCAGCTCGCCAACGCTGCCCGCGGAGCCATTCCGCGGGCTCGAGCCATTCCGTTTCGCGGATTCGGAGATCCTGTTCGCGCGCGCCGACGAGGTGCGCGAGCTCGTGCGGTCGATCACGATTCACCGTGCAGTCATGCTCTACGGCGAGTCCGGCGCCGGCAAGAGCTCCCTCGTCAATGCCGGACTGCTGCCGGCCGTGCTGGCCGCGGGCTTCCGCCCCGACCGGATCAGAGTTCAGCCTCGCGCCGGCGAGGAGATCGTCGTCGAGCGGGTGCACATCGACGATGCCGGCGTCGAGTACCTGCCTTCGAGCTTCTCCGACGCGACGCGCGACACTCCGTCGCAGGTCGTTCTCGGCGTCGAGGCGTTCGTGCGGCGGCTCGACGCGCTTTCGGGCGAACCGCTGCCACTGCTCGTGTTCGACCAGTTCGAGGAGCTCGTGACGCTCTTCGAGGGGAGCCCCGCGGGGCGGGAGCTGCAGGCACAGATCTGCGACATGCTGGTCGAGCTGATCCGTCAGCCAGGACGAGCGGTCAAGCTGCTGCTCGTGTTCCGCGAGGACTATCTCGCGCAGCTGAGCACGCTGCTCGCACGCTGCCCGGCCCTGCCCGAGCACGGCGAGCGGCTGCTGGCGCCCCCGATCGAGGCGCTGCCGACGATTCTCCGCGGACCCTTCGAGCGACATCCCGAGGCCTACCCGGCTCGCATCACTCCGCAGCTCGCGGCCGAGCTTCAGTCCGAGATCGAGCTTCGCAGCGATGGCAGCCGGCTCAACCTGTCCGAGATCGAGATTGCCTGCCTCCGCCTCTGGCGCGACCCCGATCCGTCGGCCCTCTACGCCAGCAAGCGCTTTGACGGGCTGCTTGCGGACACCCTCGCGGACGTCCTCGAGTCGCTCACGTCGTCGCAGCGGGACGCCGCCGTTGCGCTGCTCGGACGCATGGTCACGGCGAGTGGCACGCGCAACGTCGTGTCCGAGGATGACCTGCTCGAGGACGTCCTCACGCAGGATGGCGTCAGCAACGACGAGGCGCGCGACGTGCTCGGGCGCCTCGAGTCCGCGCGCATCATCCGGCGCGAGGCGCGCCACCGCATCTACTGCTACGAGATCGTCAGCGAGTTCCTCGTCGGCTCGATCGTGCAGCGACGCATCGCGCGCGAGGCTGCACGAGCCGAGGCCGAGCGCCGCAAGGAGGCCGAGCGCCAGCTGCACGTTGCGCGGCAGCGCAGCCGGCGGCAGCGCTGGACGATCGCTGCGCTCGCGCTGGGCGTCTTGCTGCTGGTTGCCCTCGCCGTCTACGCGTTCCAGCAGAAACGCGACGCGAGCCGGGCCCTGCGGCGCCAGCAGGCCGCGAACGTCGGCCTGCTCGCCGAGCGCTCGGAGCTCACGCGCAACCCCACGCAGCGGTTGCGCGAGGCGATCGCGGCCGCGAGCGGGTTGCATGCCGCCGGCCTCGACCGGAGTCGCGATCTCCGTCAGCGCGTGCTGCTGAGCCTGCGCGACGCGCTCGGCGCCTCGCACATCATCGCCTTGCTCCCGAGCGCCATCGGCCCCGGGGTCATCGCAGGCGTCCGTGCGAACGAGGCGGGGTGGGCCGCGCCTGGCATCGACGATGGCACGCTGCGAGACCCGAGCGGCGGGCTCAGTCTGCGTGTCGACCACGCCGGCGGGCGGGTTGCGCTGACCACGTCCGGCGGTCTCACGCGTGTGCTGCATCCGTTCTCGGGCAAGCTCGCAAGCGTCGCGCTGAGTCCGACGGGAGCGGTGTTCGCGACAGGCTCGACCGACGGAAGCACACAGGTCTGGAGCGCCTCTGACGCCAGTCTCCGCGCCACGCTCGTAGGCGAGACGAGCCGCGTGGCGCATGTCAGCTTCAGTCACGACGGCCGGTGGCTGGTGGCAGGCGGCGATGACGGCGTGACGCACATCTGGGACGTCCGGTCGTCACGTCAGCTCTCGACGTTGGGCCCGGCAGGCGCCGTCACGTACGTCGCCTTCGCCGACGCCGATCGCCAGGTCGTGACCCAGGGCTCCAACGGGCGCGTGCGGCGCTGGCAGTCGGGCCGAGCGGAGTCGGTCGCCAGGGCGTGCAGCGGCGCCGTCGTGGCGCTCGCGCTCGGAAGCGCGCGCCAGACGGTCGCGGCCTGCGCCGATGGTCAGGTGCACGTGGTCGGCGCCCGTGGTGGGTCCGCGGCGCGCATCATCACGTCGGGGTCTCTCCGGACCGCTGCCATGTCGATCACCGGCCGCGTCGTGGCGGGCATCAGTGGGGATGGCCGGCTCAGCCTACTCGGGCTCCGAGGCAACCCGGTCGGACGCGTGCAGGGGACCTGGGCGAGCG
Organism: uncultured Actinomycetes bacterium; assembly: GCA_963717155.1. Taxonomy (GTDB): domain Bacteria; phylum Actinomycetota; class Thermoleophilia; order Gaiellales; family JALYLC01. The sequence continues at coordinate 1,806,456 of OY970326.1, read as the reverse complement.
TCGGCGTGCGGAACGACGACACGCTCGACCTGCTCGCGCGTGACGGCACGGCCGAGCGACTCTCGCTCGGGAGCCCCCAGCCGTCGGACCGCGTGTCGCTTGCGCCTGCCGGAAGCACCGCCGCGTTCGACCCTACCGGCCATGTGGCTCTCACGCTGCACGGCGACGCTGCCAGAATCGTGATCCGTAGCAACGGCGCCCTGGTCCGTGCGCTGCCGGTCGACGAGGTCGGGCCGATCGTTCGCGCAGTCTTCAGCCCGCGCGGCAACCGCGTGGTGACGCTCGGGACCACGCAGCCGCGCCTGTGGACGGCACACGGCCGGTGGATCGCACGTCTCGGTACCCCGCCCGCGAGCTCGCTGGACGCCGTCACCGCTGCGGCCTTCAGCCCGGATGGGCGCCTGCTCGTCACGGGCACTCGCGGCGGCACGATCGCTCTCTGGGACGCCGGAAACGGCTCCCGCATCGGCGAGTTGCTCGGGGAAGCAGGCGTCGACGCGCTCGCAGCGGATCCCGCGCTCGGCACGGTCGCCGCCGCCGGCATCGATGGGCGCGTCCGCCTCTTCCCGTGTACCGCCTGTGGGTCGTACGGTCAGGTACTGACCGTCGCACGAAGCCGACTCGCGCTCCTCACCCGACCGGTCCCGTAAGGGCCGGGTGCACGAGGCCTGACACTGCCCCGCCTAACAGGGTGGCGCGTGTGGTTGGTTGGTCGTGATTGCGCGGCCGGCCTGATCTTGGAAGATGGGCGTGTCGCCGGTGCCGCCGGTGCGGATGTGCCGGTCATGCAGGAGCTTGTGGTGTCGAGGGCAGAGCATGGATCAGGTTGGCGAGCTCGGTGCGTCCGCCGTCCTCGTCCGCGACGAGGTGGTGCCCCTCCAGTTCGCGCGCGGCGGTACAGCCGGGGTACTGGCAGTGGTCTGAGCGTTTGTGCAGTGCGCGCTTCTGCGCGTAGGACGCGCAGCGCCCGACGCGCGAGTGCACGAGGTCGCGCCCGCTCAGCTTGATCGTGAGGCGCCGCGCGTCGCAGGTGAGCCGCTCGGCGGTCTCCGGGCTGAGCGGCCCGGCGCCTTCGAGCATCGGCGGCGCGTCGTCGCTCAGGTGCACGATCAGCGTCGTCGGACTGCGCCGATCACACCGCCGCCGCCGCCGTGTTGGGCGAGTGTCACGAGCGCGTCGGCGGCCGACTGCTGCCACTCGATGACGCTACCGGCCTGCTTGTCGGCCGCGCGCTGGGCTTTGGCGATGTCCCAGATCGCCTGTTCGAAGACGGCGCCCTGCTCGAGCGGCAGCCGGCCGCTGAACGCGAGCTCGCGCCGCCCACGCGTCCACTCATACTCAACGCCCGCCGCGCATACAACGCCTGGTCGTCCTCGACCACGGGCGGCGCGAGCGTACGCGCCACCAACGCGATCGCGCTCGGCGGCTTGCCGATCGCGACGCGCGCGAGCTCGGCATCACTCTCCGGCGTCGCGAACTCGGCAGCGGCTGCGACCTGATCGAGCGTCAACGTCCCCGTGCTCATGGCGTGGTCGAGTGCCGGCAGGCTGCGAAGCGCGACGCTTGTCTGTGTGATCCGCACCGCCGTGCGGTGATCGCTGCTCGCGAGCTGTGCGAGCCACTGCGCGTTCGACGAGCAGCCCGCCGCCCGCCAATCCGCATCGTCATCTGCCTCGCGCACGAGCTCGCGTGACCCGCTGGGCAAGCCGCGCCTGCTCCGCGAAGATCGACACCAGCTCACACCGCCGCCGCTCACGACGAAGCTCGAGCCCCTCATCGACCACATCCACCGCTGCGAACATACGTTCGAGACTACCAGCCCGCGACCCCCACAACTGTGCCGACTCTGTGCCAAAACGCAGAGGCGCGCTAACGCCGCAGCTCGTCGACGAGCGTCTGCTGCACGTACTGCATCGCCTCCACCATCGCCGGGTCTGTCATGCGTCTCTGCATCTCATCGAACGGCACATCGGCGATATGGCTCTGCAGCCACCAGATATTGCCGAGTGGGTCACGCACGCGCCCGACGCGGTCGCCCCAGAAGAGCTCGGTCACTTCGGTGACAGCGGTCGCGCCGGCGGCCAGGGCTTTCCGATACGTGGTGTCAGCGTCGTCGAGGTAGAGCCGGAGGAAGGCAGGTGTCTCCGGCCACCCCGGGTACGAATCGAACAGCATCACGATCGAGCTGCCGATCGCCACCTCGACGTGGGCGATCGAGCCGTCTGCGTTGAGCATTCGACTCCCTGGAGTCTCCCGGGCCGAGAACGCCGCTTCGAGAAAGCCGATCAGCCCCGAGGAGTCCTTCGAGATGATCCACGGCGTGACCGTGCCGTAGCCAGCTGGAGTGGCATGTTCTGGAGTGTGCTCGGGCACGGTTCGGGACTCCCTTCCAGGCGGCGGTTCGGGCTCGCCGTGCGGCACTCATTAGTTGCACATTCGCGTCCGTGACCCATCATGAGACGAGATGTCGTCGACCTCCTGGTGGGCTCCGGTGGCCATGCTCTTCCTGGGCCCGGCGTTGACCAGCGCCTTGAAGTCGCGCTCCACCGGCTCCCTTCTGCGGCTTCTCGGCGCCGACGTCATCGCGATCGCGCTCGTCGTCGGGATCCACGCGAGCAACCCGTACGATCCAGAGTGGATCTGGATCTTCTACATGGCGGCGCTTGCCGTGCTCGTCCTGACCGGATCCCTCCTCGGCGCCGCGGTGAGGTTCGCCATCGACGGCTGCTACGCGCACTTCGTGGCGCGACGCGCGTCGTCGTAGCGGAGGAAGGTGTCGCCGTCAGCCCGAGCTGACATCATTGCCCGCTGATGGCGTCGCGAGTCGCACTGCGCCTATGGCCCTCGGCGTGTCTCCTGGCAGTCGCCGCATCGGTGCTCGTTCCGATCACCGGAACGGGCGCAGCCGTCGCGTCGACGAGCGTCGACTTCGGGGACATCTCCCACAAGGGTCTGAAGGATCTCGGTCCCGCATCGAGCGGCCTGAAGCTGTCACTCGAGCTGGGGCTGGTCGCCAACCAGCAAGGGATCGCGAATGCCGTCAAGGCGGCGAGCAATCCCTCGTCGTCGAGCTACGGCCACTACCTGTCGCTGTCGACGCTGCAGAAGGACTACGGCGCCACATCGTCCAAGCGCAATGCAGTCGTCGGCGCGTTCAAGACGTACGGTGTGACCGCCACGGTAGACGTGACGCACCTGCGTGTCAGCGCAACGATCAGCGTCAAGAACGCGCAGAAGATGTTCGGCACGAAGTGGGATCTGTACGCGACGGGCCAGAGCAACCAGGCCGTGGCGCTGCCGGTCGACACGCCGAAGCTGGCGTCGGGGCTCGCGGGCAACGTCGACACCGTGTCGGGCCTCGGGCTGTATGTCACCGAGGACGTGTCAGCGAGCACGTCGGTATCGCATGCGGGGCAGGCCCGGGCGGCTCTCGGTCGACGGCGGGACGCCCACCCGCACGGGCACGATCGACCCGGGCTGCGCCACCACGACCTATCCGGGGGCCGTGACCGCGACCGCCGGCCTGTTTCCGAACCAGATCCTCGACGCCTACGGGATCGCGCCGCTGCATGCCAGTGGCTTGGAGGGCCAGGGGATCCGCGTCGCGATCCTCGGCGAGGCCCCGACACCGGCCAACGATGTCACCGCCTATCGCAACTGCTTCGGGTTCCAGGGGACGACGCTGACGATCCACGGTGGCTCGGGCATCGCGCCGATCCTCGAGAGCTCGCTGGACGCGATGACGGTCGCGATGGTGGCGCCGAAGCTCGCGCGCCTCGACCTGTGGGTGAAGGCGCTCGGCCAGAACGATCCTCAGGGCGCGCTCGAGCTGCTCGCCGAGCCGCTCCAGGCGACGACGAACGGCACCCCGCTGCCGAACGTGATCTCGATCTCCTATGGCATCTGCGAGGCCAGCGTGAAGCCATACACGGCAGCGCGAACGCTGTTCAACCGCCAGCTGGCCGCGACGTCGGCACTCGGGATCACGACGGTCGTCGCGGCAGGCGACAGCGGGTCGTCGTCGTGCGCGCACGGGGTGCCGACCTCCCAGCTCGACAGCTTCGACGAGCAGAAGTCGACGTCCTGGCCGGCGACGTCACCCTGGGTGCTCGCCGTCGGCGGGACGAACCTCACCCTCACCCCCGCGAACACGATCGAGTCGTCAGGCGTGTGGAACGACACGAAATACCCGCCGCCCTACGACCAGACAGCCGCGGGCGGGGGCGGCGTCAGCAGCTTCGAGGACCGACCGTGGTGGCAGCCGGCGACCTCGTCGCAGAAGACCTACAGGATGGTCCCGGACGTCGCAGCGTTCGCAGACGCCAGCCCCGGCTACTCGATCATCTGCTCGCACGGGGTTCAGGGCTGCGGTCCCGCGCCTGGGCAGACGATCTCGTACGTCGGTGGTACGAGCGGGGCCGCCCCTCTCGTAGCCGGCATGATCGCGCTCTGGGATCAGCAGGCCCAGCAGTCCGGTCTGCCGAAGCCCGGATTCGTCCCGCCGCTCCTGTACTCGATCGCGCAACACGACCCCGGATCGTTCCTGGACATCGTCACCGGAGGCAACTCCGTCTTCAGCGGGGTCTCGTGCTGCACCGCGGGCACCGGGTACGACATGGCATCGGGGCTCGGGTCGCCGCTTGCGAACCAGATCGCCACGCACCTGCATCACTGACGGTAGGGTGGAGCCTCGGCGCGATTCCGCTGTTGAGGGAGCGGCATGGAACTCGGAGCACACCTTCCGCTGATCTCGTTCGCGGGCGAGCAGCGCTCGCTCGATGATCTGCTCGCATTCACCGAAACGGCGCGCGATCTCGGCTACACGCACCTCTGCGCGAACGACCATCTCGTCTTCTCCCGCCCGTGGCTCGACGGGCCGACTGCGCTGGCCGCCGTGCTCGCGCGCAGCGGTCAGATGACGCTCGCGACGACCGTCTCGGTGCCAGCTCTGCGCGGCCCGGCAGCGACCGCGAAGATCCTCGCGGCGATCGACCTCCTGTCCGGCGGCCGACTGGTGGTCGGGCTCGGCCCGGGTTCGTCTGCCCGGGACTACGAGCTGGTCGGCGTGCCGTTCGAGGAGCGCTGGAAGCGGCTGGAGGAGTCCGTGCAGACATTGCGTGCCCACTGGCGAGCCGACGACGTCGCGTTCGAGGGTGCCTTCTACTCCACTGCCGGCTTCACGCTGCTCCCGACGCCCGTGCAGCGCCCCGGGCCGCCGATCTGGATCGGGAGCTGGGGATCCGCGCCGGGGCTGAAGCGCGTGGCCCTCCTCGCCGATGGCTGGCTCGCGTCTGGCTACAACACAACCCCGGAGCTGTTCGCCCAGGCCTGGACGGACGTCCGGGCCGCGCTCGCGGCGTGCGGGCGCGACGAGCCGCGGTTCCAGAACGGCATCGCCACGATGTGGTGCTATGTCACCGAGGTCCGGGCCCGAGCCGATGCGATGCTCGCGGATGTCCTGGCGCCGATGCTCAAGCGCCCGGTGGAGCAGCTCCGCGCGGTCTTGCCGATCGGCTCGGCGGAGGAATGCGCGGAGACGCTGCGGGCGTACGCACGCGCGGGCACCCAACGCGTCTTCCTGTGGCCGCTGGCCGACGAGCGCGCTCAGCTGGAGCTGTTCAGCGAGCGCGTCGTACCACTGCTCGATGGGTGAACGTCAGGATTCTGACCGCCTTTGAGCGGCGCACTACGGGGATGGCGCGAGCATCGGTGCATCCACCTGGATCTTCTCGTGCTCGATCAACCACGACACCGCTTCGCGCGCAGCATCCTCCGGCTCGTGGGCCGGCTCGTAGCCGAGCAGCCTCCGGGCCTTGTCGATCGACATGCACTGGCTGCGGCAGAGGTGCTGCCAGCTCGAGTCCGCCCACTCCGCCGAGGTGGTGGCCCGGAACTCCTCCCAGCTCACCGACCGCAGCACGGCCTTGCGGCCGAACCATCCGGCGGCGATAGCCGCGAACCCGCGCACGTTGAGCGCCGAGGCGGCGGTGACGCTGAATGCCTGGCCGGCAGCCTCGCTGCGGCGCTCGACTGCCAGAGCGAACGCCTGGGCCACGTCGTCCGCGTGGACGTGGTGCATCAGCTCCGTCCCGAGACCGGGAACCACGAGCTCGGAGCCGGCGGAGAGGTGCTGCCAGACGCTCGGGTCGAGGTTGCCGACCGGATTGATCACCGGCCATCCGGGCCCGCTGATGTGCCCCGGGTGCAACGACGTGGTGACCAGCCCTCCGGCTTCGGTCTCCGCTCGCAGGAGTGCCGCGATGGCCGCCTTCTGCACGCCGTACTCGCCGAACGGCTCGCTCGCGTCGTCCTCCGTCATCGGCACCTTGCTGCTGATGCCGTGCCTCCAGATGGAGCCGCAATGGATCAGGTGGTCGGCGACGCCTCGCAGCCCCTCGAGGAGCGCACGGGCAGACTCGGGGGTGAAGCACACCATGTCGATCACCACATCGGGCTCGAGGTCGCGGACGTGATGCGCGAACATGCCCCTGGCGTCCTCGGCCTCGCGATCGACGGTGACCTGCTGGACAGAGTCCCAGGCGGAGTCATCGACATACGGCTCCCGAATGCCGCGACTCAGGCTGACCACCTCGTGGCCGGCTCGAACCATTCGCGGGACGAGGAACGTGCCGACGTGTCCGGTTCCACCAATCACGACAATGCGCATGCCGACAGTCTCGCTCACCGACCGATCGGAGATGACGATGGAACGCCACATCCTGGGACGCACGGGTGTCTCGGTCAGCAAGCTGTGCCTCGGGACGATGATGTTCGGTGCCTGGGGCAACCCCGACCACGACGAGTCGATCCGGATCATCCACGCCGCGCTCGACGCGGGCGTCAACTTCGTCGACACGGCCGATGTCTACGCGCGCGGCGAGTCGGAGGAGATCGTCGGCAAGGCGTTGGCGGGTGGCCGGCGCGACGACATCATCCTGGCCACGAAGTTCCACGGGCCGATGGGCGATGACCCCAACCGGCAGGGCAGCTCGCGCCGGTGGATCATCCGCGAGGTCGAGGACTCGCTGCACCGCCTGGGCACGGACTGGATCGACCTGTACCAGGTGCACCGCCCGCGCACCGACACCGACATCGAGGAGACGCTCGGAGCCCTCACGGACCTCGTGCGCCAGGGGAAGGTCCGCTACATCGGCTCCTCCACGTTCCCGGCGAGCCAGATCGTCGAGGCGCAGTGCGTCGCGCGCGACCGGCGTCTGGAGCGCTTCGTCACCGAGCAACCGGCCTATTCGATCCTCGCCCGTGCGATCGAGAGCGACGTACTGCCGACCTGCAGCCGACATGGGATGGGTGTGCTGTCCTACAGCCCGCTGACGGGCGGGTGGCTCTCGGGCCGTTGGCGCAAGGACTCGGGCCAGCAGTCCTCCTCGCGCGCCGAGCGCCTGCCGGATCGCTTCGACCTCTCGACGCCCGCCAACCGGCGCAAGCTCGATGCGGTCGAGCAGCTCGCCCAGCTTGCGGATGACGCTGGCATCACGCTCATCCAGCTCGCGATCGCCTTCGTGCTGAACCACCCCGCGATCACCGCTCCCATCATCGGTCCGCGCACCATGGAGCAGCTCGAGAGCCAGCTTGCGGCGGCCGGCGTCGTCCTCGACGAGGAGGTGCTCGACCGCATCGACGAGATCGTCGCGCCGGGCACGACCATCAACCCGCTCGACAACTCGTTCGACAACCCGGCGCTGCGGCCCGCGGCACGACGCCGCTAGCGTTGGACGAATCGTGGCGACGCCGACGCCGGCGTGGATCGAGGCACGCGCCAGTGACGACGTCGGCGATTGCGAGCGCTTCGCGCACCGGGGTAGAGTCGGTCCACTCGCGTCGGGCGACACCGACCGCGTCGCCCGGCGCTCATGTCTCACGAGGGGGACGAACATGAACGTGCGCGCGAAGATGCTGGCCGTCGCCGTGGCCGCTGCCGTCGCAGTCGGCGTGATCACGACCGCCACCGCGAGCGCTCACAAGCCGGGGCATGGCTTGCGGGCAGGGCACCACCGTGGGTCGATCACCGGCTATCCGACCCAGATCAACACGGTCGATCTGACGGGCTACACGATCGTCACGGACTACACGCTCGGGAACAACACCGGCAGCACGTTCCAGCAGGACTACTCGTCCACGAGCGTCGACGCATTCGCGATCGGCGGCCCCTTCGTCGGCGGCGGCCACTTCGACAGCGACTACACCGCGCTTCCCGTCGGCCACCACAAGCTGATGATCGCGTGGTTCAACCAGACCGGCGAACGCTGGTCCACCGACATCTTCGTGATGAACTTCAAGACGGGCATCGTCTCGGACATCGCGCCGCCGAATGCCCAGCCCGTCAGCCTTGGCACCGTCACGATCGTCAAGTACGGCCCGAACCCGATCCCGTAGGCGTCCCCGGCCCCGCTCGTCGGCTCGCGGCCGACGAGCGGGCAAGCTCAGCGCTGGCGCAGCAGGAAGTCGAGCGTCGCGCGGTTGAACGTCTCCGGATCCTCGTGCAGCCCGGCGTGGGAAAGGTTGTCGAAGACGACCAGCTCGCTCCCCGCGATCCCGCTCTGGAGCGGCTCGGCGAAGCGCGTGGAGCAGACGAGGTCGTGCGCTCCGAAGGTGATCAGGGTCGGAGCATCGACCTGGCCGAGCACCGCGCTGGCGTCGTGGCCGCTGGCGGCATCTGTCTGGGCGAGGAACGCGTCCACCGGCTGGGCGGGGCGGCCACGCACGAAGTCCACCAACGCGTCGACGAACTCTGGCCGCTCGACGTACATCTCGGGCGTGAAGCACCACGGGAAGATGCCCTCGACGACGACGTCGGCGACGGTCGGCAGGGACGATGCGAGCGTGCGCCACTGCTGGACGACGACATTCAGATAGTCATCGCTGGCGTCCCAGCAGCTGTGCAACGAGAGCGAGCGCACGCGGCCGGGATGACGGGCGGCCAGGTGGATGCCTACCGCCGCGCCGAGCGAGACACCCGCCACGTGCGCACTCTCGACTCCGATGGTGCCCAGGAACGCGGCGACCTGGTCGGCGTACTCGTCGGTCGAGTACGGCCCCGCCGGCTTGTCGCTCCCGCCCGAGCCGGGAAGGTCGACCGCAATGCAGCTGAAGTGCTCGGTGTACACCGGCAGCTGAAACGCAAAGCAGGCGTGGTCCGCCGAGAGGTAGGGGATCAACAGGAGCGGCTCACCTGCGCCGTTGATCTCGTAGTTGATCGTGAGCCGGTCCACCTCGACCTGTGGCATGGTCGCTCCCTCTTGCTGTTCGGTGGCCTTACCTGGGCTGCAACGCGATTATCGTCGCCGATCGACCAGCGGGCAACATCCGACCTGAGCGGCGGCGTACAATCTCCGCATGAGACGTTTGATGCTTGCCCTGGCGCTGATCGCTCTCTCGTTGCCGTCGGCGACAGCCAGCGCCGACACGGCGAATCCCGCGAACGTCACGACGCCGCATGGCTGTCAGCACGGTCTCGACTTCGCCTCGGGCCCGGACCCCGGCCTGTAGACGACGTCAGCTCGACGGCAGGGGCCGCCAGGCCGGGTCGCTGTCGTTGTGGGGGCCGGGGACGAGCGGGCGCGGGGGGCCTCCCTGCGGCGAGATCACGAACAGGTTGCTCTGACCCGCGGCGTCCGGGCCAGGGCGCTGCGCCGCGTACACGATCTGGCCGTCGTCCGGGGAGAAGCTCAGGCCGCCGGTCGCGCGCGCCGCGACCAGCAGCCGCGTCGGTGCGGAGCCGTCGACCGTGAGGACGTGAACGCCGTCGGGCGCGGAGTAGGCCAGGAGCTCTCCGTCGTGCGACCAGGCCAGGGCGGTAGGCGTCTGGTCGGTGGTTGCGGCCTGTAGGAGACGCTGGCCACTGCCGTCCGGTGCGATGAGCTCGATCCCCTCGCGGCCGATGTAGGCGATGGAGGCGTCGTTCGGAGACCAGACGGCTGAGGTTGCGAAGTCACCTGCGGGGCCCGGCGCGAGCGGACGGCGCCCGGTGCCGTCGACGCCGACGACGTCGAGCTCGCCGGAGCAGCACACGCCGACCACGAGGCGCGAGCCGGCCGGGGACCATGACGGGCTGGCGTCCAGGGCCTGGCCCGGAAGTCGACCCGGAATGGCCGATTGCACGCGCCCGTCGGATCCTGCGATGACGACCGAGGTCGTGCAGAACCCGCAGAGACCGCCCGAGTACGACGCGCTGGTGTAGGCGAGGCGCATCCCGTCGGCCGACCAGGCCGGTGCGGAGAGGGAGGGCCCGCCGCCCGGTGTGAGGCGGTGCAGGTTCGACCCGTCGGGATCGACCGCCCACAGGTCGCTCGAGGGGCGCACGCTCGACTCGAAGATCAGACGGCTCCCATCTGCCGACCAGGTCAGCGTCGTCGCGCCGTGGTCGTCAGCCGTGAACTGTCCGGCCGGCCGTGCGTGCTTCCCGAAGCTGTCTCCGATCTCGACCTCGATGCGGGGCACGCCGCCGACCTGCGTGGGCGGGAGTGGTCGGGTGAACGCGTAGTGCCCCTTGCGCGACCAGATGCCGAAGCCGGGGAGCGCCTTCGCTCTGCCGCCCGTCGGAGGAATCAGCGCCGCGTGGCCCGAAGGCCGTGGGTAGTACACGAATGCGCCATCCGGCGTGAAACCGACGCCGAACGGGGTCCAATCCTTCGGGCCGCGGACGAGCACGCGCGTCTTCCGCGGGCTCATCGAGTCGGCGAGCAGGATCGCGCCCGGGCGCGTGAGCAACAGTTGGCTGCCATCCGGCGACCAGTTGGCTGCCACCTCGGGCAAGCGGGCGAGCAGCGAGCCGTGCTCGTCGACGAGAACGGTGGCACTGTTGGCGGAGTTGATGACGGCCAACTGATCCCGGGCCGACCAGAGCGCGCGGACCCCGGGCACGGAGAAGCGGCGCTTTCCCCCGGTGTCGATGACGACCTGGCCGCCGCCTACCGGCGCCACGATCAGCGACCCATCAGGAGACCAAGATCCGCCTCCGCAGGAGTGGGCGATCTGCCTCGAGCGCGGTGACCGCAGGTCCACGACGAACAACCTGCACGGCGAGCCCGTCGCTGCGAGCAGACGCGAGCCGTCGGGTGAGAACTCGAGAGGCGCCCCGTACTCGTGCGCGGACGGCTCAGGCTGCGGGAGCTCGCGCAGCCGGCTACCGTCCGGGCGGGAGACGTACAGCCGCAGCTTCCCGGTCCGGTCGCTCCAGAACGCGACGAGCTTCCCGTCCGGTCGTACCGCCGCCCCGGAATCGGACGCGGGGCGGTTCGACACGTCCACCGGTGCGCGCCCTGCGGCCAGGGCATAGATCTCACCGGGATTGACATTCGCGCGATCGCTCGCGAACACGATCTCGGAGGATGCACCTGCGCACCGGGCGAGTGCGGCCGGGTCGTCGACCCGGTAGCCGGTCACCGGGTCGAGGGTGATGCTGCAGGTGACGCCGGGGAGACCGGACGTGTGGCGGACGTTGCTGGCGAGCGCTGCCGGGTCGATCACCAGGCTTCCGTCGTCGATCGTCGCGCTCTCCTCGATCGCAGTGAGCAGCACGTTGGCCGCGTCGTAGTAGAGGTCGGCGAAGTCGCTCGGCGGTGACCCGAAGCGCGCCTGAAACGAGCTCCTCCAACGCAGATCGCCGGGCAGCGCCTTGACCGTCGCATACCACGGCGTGAAATCGGGGTCCGGTACGGCGGTGCCGTTGAACACCGTCGGGCCGAGGGCGGCCACGGGTCCGGTCGTGCTGCCGTTGATCGTGACGAGCCCTGCGGTCTGGTAGATCGGCAGCCACGCAGTGGCCTCCGGCGAGCACGTCTGGCCGAGCACCGCGACGGTCTGCGTGTTGCCCACCACGGCGTTCGCGGCCGTCGTGTTGTCTGCCAGGGAGGCTGGCGAGCCGTTGTCGCAGGGCGCGCTGAAGGCGTTGACATTGATCGGAAAGCCGCGAACCGTCGGATGCTGCTCGACAGCCATCTGCACGGCCTCCCGTGCGCTGGGGCCGAAGAACGCGCCGAGACCGGTGTCGTCGACCGCTACCGCGATCTGCAGAGGCTGGCCCGGAGAAATGACGACGTGGGCTGCCTGCGGCGAGGCTCCGACGGCAGTCTCGCCGGTCGCCGCGACGACCACGAGCGCGAATCCGAGAAGCGCGAAGCATGAGCGAAGCCGAGACACGGTGCGCCTCTCGTCGACACTGAACAGCGTCTGCCTGCCGGATGGGCCCGGGGGCGTTTGGGGGAGCAGTTCTTACCAGACGCGGGAGTCCGTATCAACAGGCACGTTTAGTGGTCCGGGCCTGCGCTCATGCACCGTCAGGATCTCGCGTAGCCCGGCCACGTCGAGGATGTGCGAGACCGTCGTGTTCTCGGGAGGTGCGACGAGCTCGAGGCGCGACCCGCGGTGCGCAAGCTCGCGGATACACGTGAGGATCGCGCCGATGACCGTCGAGTCGATGAACTCACACGCGGAGAGGTCGAGCAGCACGTTCTCGTCCGCCTGCGTGACGGCGCGCTCGATCGCGTCGATCGTGGCGAAATCGTGCTCGCCACGAAGCGACACGACACCGCCGAAGCCTGCGGGTCGCGACTCGAGAGGTTCGGTCTCGACGACGCTGACTGCCGCAGCGCTCGCCGACGCTCGGGTCGCGGCGCTAGAACGTTGCATGCAGAGGCCCTCCCCGATCCCGGTGGGCCGAAACATCGAGCGAGCTACGACACGGCGGGGCCGGTGCGCTCGTGTTCGAAGATCAGTGCCAGCAGCCGGTGCCGCAGCTCGATGAAGCGAGCACTCTCGCGCACCTCGAAGCTGCGCGGCCGCGGGATGTCGATCTCGACGACCTCGCGCACGCGGCCGGGTCGCGGGCTCATCACGCACACCGTGTCGGCGAGCAGGATCGCCTCGTCGATGTCGTGCGTGACGAACGCGATGGTGCGTCGGTGGCGCTCCCAGATCTCGGTGAGGAAGCGTTGCGCACTCGTGCGCGTGAGCGCGTCGAGCGCACCGAAGGGCTCGTCCATGAGGAGGACCTCCGGGTCGTTCGCGAGCGCGCGGGCGATCGCGACGCGCTGCTTCATGCCACCCGAGAGCTCCTTGGGGTAGGAGTCGGCGAACTCCGCCACGCCCATCTCCTCGATCAGCGAGCTCGCGAGCCTGCGGCGCTCCGCGCGCGCCACGCCCTTCAGCTTCGGCCCGAACTCGACGTTCCGACGCACCGTCATCCAGGGATACAGCGTGTAGGACTGGAACACCATTCCGCGATCCTCGCCCGGTCCGTCGATGGCGCGTCCGTCGACGAGGACGTCGCCTGCGGTCGGCTCGATGAGGCCCGCCATGATGTTCAGGAGCGTCGACTTGCCACATCCCGACGCCCCGACGAGACACGTGAAGTGGGCGTCCGGGATCTCCAGGGACACGTCGTCGAGCGCCTGCACCGATCCTCTTCGCGTCTCGAACGTCATCGAGACGTTGCGGGCATGGATCGAGCTCACCGCTCGACCCGCTCGACGTAGGGGAACAGGACGCGGTAGAGCCAGCGGAACACCCAGTCGGTGATCAGGCCGAGGGCGCCGATCGTGAGGATTCCGGCGATGATGACGTCGGTCTGGAGGAAGCGGTTGGCCTGCAGGATCACGTGGCCGATGCCCGTGTCGGCGGCGACGAGCTCCGCCACGATCAGGTACGTCCAGGCCCAGCCGACGCCGATGCGCAGGCTGTCGAGGACTCCCGGCCAGCATGCGGGCACGAGCACGCGAAGGAACACCTGCAGTCGCGAGGCGCCGAGCGTGTACGACATGTCGAGCCACTCGCCGGGCACGTTCGCTGACACGTCGGCGATCATCAGCGTGAGCGGGAAGAACACGCCCATGAAGATCACGGCGATCTTCTCGCCGTTCGCGATCCCGAACCAGATGATCAGGAGCGGGATGAACGCCGACGCCGGCATGTAGCGGATCGCCGCGATCGGCGGCTCGAGGAATGCCTGCACGCTCCGGAAGGAGCCGATCGCGATCCCGACCGGTACCGCGATGAGGGCGGCGAGGATGAACCCCGCCATGATGCGATACAGGCTCGCCCACACGTCGGAGAGGAAGCCGCGCTCCGCAAAGAGCTGGTACTCCGTGTGCGCGACCGTCGTCGGCTTGGGCAGGAAGTACGACGAGATGAAGCCGCCGTACGTGAGAATCGCCCATAGCCCGATCAGCGTGGCGAAGCTGAGCACGCCCAGGACGACCACGAGGGTGCGGGGGATCGCGCGCTTCGGCGTCAGGTAGCGACGCGAGCGAGACGGCCGGCGTCGTCGCGCCGCCGTCTCGCCCGGCACGCCGTGGCCGGGCGAGATCGCGGGCTCGTCGCCGACCGCTCGCACCAGCCTATGTCGCCTTGCTGAGGAAACTGGGATCGATCGCAGCGTTCGGGGAGGGGACCGATGAGATCTCCCCGATCGACTTCCAGAACTGCGCCGACTTGGTGAAGATCAGGTACGCCTGACCATGCTTGCTGGAGGTGCCGTAGTACGCACGGCTCTGCTTCAGCGTCCACAGGGGCACGTCGCTGAGCGTCGCCTCGATCTGGGGGACGCTCTGGCCGAGGTACTTGGTCGCATATCCGAACGCCTTGTTCGGGTTCGACTTGATGAAGTCCATCACCTTGCCGTAGGCGTCGACGAACGCCTGCACCGTGCTCGGGTTCTTCTGGATGAACTCGGGCGTGAAGCCGACCCCGTCGGTGATGATCGTCGGGTACTGCTTGGTCGAGACGAGCACGTGACCGTTCGGGTTCTTCTGCGTGCGGTCGAGCCACGGCTGCCAGGTCACGGCGACGGGCACCCGCCCAGCGGCGAACGCCGCACCCGCATCCCCGGACGTCAGGTCGACCTGCTTGACGTCCTTGAGCGAGAGCTTGTTCACAGACAGGACGTAGGCGAGCATCCACTGGCTCGTCGAACCGGCGCTGACCGCGACCTTCTGGCCCTTCAGCTGCTTGACGCTCGTGATGCTCTTGTTCGCGACGATGCCGTCACCACCCACGGAGGCGTCGAGGCCCATCACCTGAACGGTCTTGATCCCGCGCGCGTACGTGCGCGAGAACGTGTCCGGCGTGGTCGCGATCGCGTCGAGCGAGCCGGCCTTGAGCGCGTTGAAGCGCTCGACCGGATCCTCGATGACGCTGTACTGGACGTCGAGACCGGCCTTCTTGAAGATGCCTGCCTTGACCCCGATCACGAGACCGGCATAGCCGTTCCAGGTCGAGAAGGCCAGGCGGATCTTGGCGAACGCGGCGTGCTTGCGCGGCGCTGCGCTCGAGGTCGTCGTCGCCGTGACCGCCACGAGGGCTGTCGCGCCCACGATCACTGCCAACCGCATCAGCTGCCTGCGCGTCGGTGCCTTCATCTCGATCTCCCCTCGTTGCATCGCGTGGCGATCTCCGTCACGCCCTCCCGCCGTGCGGCTCGGAGTCAGCGGTGCAAGCACGCGGGCGGGCGTCGCGGCCCCGGATGAGCATAGCCTGCGAGCGGGTGCGTACGCGAGCCCCGATCTTCTCAGACGGCCTATCGTTGCCGTCGTACGGCAGTCTCCGCAGCGAACGGTGCGGCCAATCGACTCTCACCGGCAAGCCTCTGCGACATCCGCGCCCGATCGGTTCCGCGATCGGGCCGAGGCAGGTCGCATGCTTGGCGGGCGACTGCGGAGCTACGGCGGGCGCGACGATGCGATCGTCCTCGGGCTGCCACGGGGCGGGGTCCCGGTCGCGTTCGAGATCGCCGAGACGCTCGACGCACCGCTGGACGTCTTCGTCGTGCGCAAGCTCGGCGTTCCCGGTCACGAGGAGCTCGCGCTCGGCGCGATCGCGAGCGGCGGAGTCCGGGTCGTCAACCGGCGCGTGGTCGAGCAGCTCTCGATTCCCCCAGACCAGGTCGAGGCGATCGCAGCCGCCGAGGGCCGCGAGCTCGCTCGCCGCGAGCGGGACTACCGCGGCGAGCGACCACCGCCTGACCTGACCGGTCGCACCGTCATCCTCGTCGACGACGGGCTCGCCACCGGAGCGACGATGCTTGCTGCCATCCGGGCTGTGCGGCGGCGGCACCCGGCGCGCGTCGTCGTCGCGGTTCCCGTGGCGCCGCAGGAGGTGTGCGAGGCTCTCCGCCGCGAGACGCATGATGTCGCCTGTCTGCTCACGCCCGCAGCCTTTCGATCGGTCGGCACGTGGTACGACGACTTCTCCCAGACGAGCGACGACGAGGTGCGCGCGCTCCTTCGGGCCGCTACGCGGGCGCCGACTCGATCATCGCCTTCAACGTGCTCGCGTTGGCCGGGGCGAACGCCTCCCAGTCGTTGTTGAAGTAGATGTACACGTCGCGATCGGCGGCCCACTGGCAGATCGTCCGCCGCCACTCGAGAAGCTCGCGGTCGGAGTAGTTCCCCCTGCGTCCGCGCGATCCCCGGTGGAAGCGCACGTAGACGAAGTCCGCCGTCAGCTCGCGCGTCTGGAACGAGCGGACATCGGGTCCGTCGGCGATGACGAGCGCCACGTTGTGTTCCCTGAGCAGTTCCCACACCTGATCGGTGAACCAGCTCTCATGGCGGAACTCGACCGCGTGCCGCAAACCGGATGGCAGGTCCGAGAGGGCCGCTGCCAGACGCTCGTCGTCGCGCCGAAACGTCGGAGGGAGCTGCCAGAGGAGCGGCCCGAGCTTCCCGGCATCCGCCAGCGGCTCGACGCGCTCGAGGAAGCGCTCGAGGTAGACGGCCGCATCGCGGAGGCGCTTGATGTGCGTCAGGTAGCGGCTCACCTTCACGGCGAAGGTGAAGTCTTCCGGGGTGTCATCGGCCCAGCGCGCAACGGCATCGCGGCGCGGGAGCCGGTAGAACGTCGAGTTCACCTCGACGGTGTCGTACCGTCCGGCGTAGAACCCGAGCCACCGGCTCGCGGGGAGGCCGCGGGGATAGAAGGCCCCGCCGCGCCAGCTCGAGTAGTTCCAACCCGAGCAGCCGACGCGGATGCGGTCAGGCGGCAACGCGGTCATCGGCGAAGCCTGCCATCCTCGGGGCAGCATGGTCGTCCACCTCGTCGACGGGACCTACGAGCTGTTCCGCCACTTCTACGGCCGCCGGCGCGGAGGCAGGCCCGACGGCCAGCCGCTTGGCGCCGCGGCCGGTGTGCTCCACACCGTGCTGCAGATGCTCGAGACCGGCACGACCCACGTCGGCGTCGCGACCGACCATGTCATCGAGTCGTTCCGTAACGACCTCTGGCCGGGCTACAAGACCGGCGCGGGCGTCGATCCCGCTCTTCGCGCCCAGTTCGAGCCGCTCGAGGACGCGCTCGTGGAGATGGGTGTCTTCGTGTGGCCGATGGTCGAGCTTGAAGCAGACGATGCCCTCGCAGCGGCCGCGCAGATCGCGTACGCGGACGATGAGGTCGACCAGGTCTGCATCTGGACGCCGGACAAGGATCTCGCGCAGTGTGTACGAGGCGACCACGTGGTCCAGGTCGATCGTCGGAGCAGCGCGGTGCGGAACGCCGCCGGGGTACGCGAGAAGTTCGGCGTGGATCCGCCGGGGATACCGGACCTGCTCGCGCTCGTCGGCGACTCCGCAGACGGCTACCCCGGCATCGCCGGCATCGGCAAGGTCACGGCGGCCCGGCTCGTGAACCGCTACGGGAGCATCGAGGAGTTCCCGTCCGACGTGCTCGGCGAGCAGCGCGACCTCGCGCTGCTGTTCAAGGACCTCGCGACCCTGCGTGCGTCGGCCCCGGTGCTCGCCGACGTCGACGACCTCCGCTGGCGCGGTCCGGCGCCCGGCTTCGCCGCCTGGGCGGCGCGTCTCGGCGACCCGCGCCTGGACGAGCGCTCGCAGGCGGTCGCGCGGCAGCTGTGAATCGGGTCGCGTTCGTCAGGTGGTGCCCCGCGCCTCCCGTCGAGCGAGCCGCGTTGAGTAGACTTTAACGCTCCAGACGTGTCAACCAAGCGCTTTCGGAGGGTCGCTCGATGCAGAACTACGAGCGTGCGTTCAGCGGCAGGACAGAGGTCTACGACGCCTGGCGGCAGCTGATCGGCGCGATCCAGGCGTCGATGGACGCACGTCGCTACGAGCTCGTCACGCTCGCAGCGGCGCGAAGGCTCCGCTCGACGTACTGCTGTGTCGCGCACGGGCGTGTGCTCCAGGAGCGCTTCGCCGAGCCTGTGAGGGAGATCGTGCTCGACCATCGCAGCGCCGGGCTCGACGAGGTCGACATCGCGGTGATGGACCTCGCTGAGCGCGTCGTGTCCGACGCATCGTCGATCGGCGACGCCGACCTGCAGCGGCTTCGCGACCTCGGGCTCAGCGAGCTCGAGATCAAGGACGTGATCCTCGCCGCGTCCGCGCGCTGCTTCTTCTCGAAGACGCTCGACGGCCTCGGGGTGCTGGCCGACGCCAGCTTCCTCGAGCTCGACCCGGGCCTGCGCGAGGTGCTCGTCGTGGGCCGTCCGATCTCGGACGCGTAGCGCGCGGAGCGGCTCACAGTCGCGAACATCCGTCGGGAACCAGAACGTGCGAACCTGCGTCAGAGCGGTATGCATCGTTCCCTCAGGCTCATAGGACTCGTCTCGCTGCTCGTCGCGCCGGCGAGCGACGCGCTGGCTGCTCCGATCGCACACCCGACCGGGAAGGCCGAGATCGTCGTCCGGGTGACGACTGGGGGAGGCTTCGTGGCTCCCTCGGCGACCCTCGGCGCGCTCCCCGCGTTCACGCTGTACGGCGACGGATCGGTGATCGTTCCGGGCCCGGTGACGCAGATGTCGCCGCGGCCGGCGCTCGCCCCGCTCCTTCGCACGAGGTTGCGCGAGCCGCAGGTACAGGCGCTGCTGCGCCGCGCTCGCGCCGCCGGGCTGCTCGGCCGCGGCTCGATCGACTACGGCGATATGGGCTCGATCGGCATCTCGGACGCGCCAACCACGACCGTGAGGTTGAACGTCGCCGGCCGCCGCGTCACCCGTGAGGCCTACGCGCTGGGAATCAGCGCCGGGAACGGACGTCTCCCGGCCGCACAGGCGCGCGCACGCGAGGCCCTGCGCGCGTTCATCGCCGGCCTCCCGCACGGGCTCGCCGGGTCGCGCTACGTCCCGCCGTCGGTCGTGGTGTACGTCCAGCCGTACAAGGGTCAGGCTGCGCCGGGCAGCTCCATCGTCACCTGGCCCCTGTCCAGCGACCTCGCCTCGGCCGGTAACGCGATGAGCATCGGCTACCGGTGCATCGCGGTGAGCGGGCAATCCGCCCGCACCTTGCTGGCGACGCTCCGAACCGCCAGCGACGAGTCGCGCTGGAAGAGCGGCAAGGCCGAGTACGCGCTGGTCGCCCGACCGCTGCTCCCGGAAGAGCGGGACTGCGCGTCCCTCGCTCCCTAATGCTGTGAACGCACCGCCGAAGCAGCGCTCGAGTGCCCGGAGAGCGCTGCGCTACGCAGCGGTCGGTGGTGTCGTGGGCGCGCTCGTCGTGCTCGGAAGCTGGGTCGTCGCGGCGTCGACGGGCAATACGCGCTGGGCGTTCGTCGACGTCACGTGGATCCTGTTCGGGGCCGCGACCGGAGCCGTGCTCGCCCCGTTGCTCGCGCTCGCGCGCGACGATGGGCGTGAACAGGGGACCGGCAGCGACGGAGGAGTCGCGGAGCATGGCCGCGCCGACACCTCGACCGAGGGTGCGCAGGCAGAGGATCTCGGTCGATCCGACCGCATCGACTAGCCGTCCCCGACCGCTTTAGGACTCGTGTGGAGTGCCGATGATCACCAGTGATGCCCGGCGACGACGAATCCGCGCGCAGCGCCGGCGCCCGCGGGAGCCGGCTTGATGCGCTTCCGCCTGGAGTCGGTGATTTCAGAGGCCTGGTCGAGCGGCTGCCGCTGATCATCTACATCGACGAGCCGGACCCGACGTCGCCCAGCCTGTACATCAGTCCCGAGACGACGCTGATGCTCGGCTACACACCCGAGGACTGGGCATCGAGCCCCGACTTCTTCATCAGCATCTGCCATCCCGACGATCTCGAGCGAGTGCTCGCCGAGACGTCCCGCCTGCTCGCCGAGGGTGGACAGACCCCGATCGAGTTCCGTGTCCTGCGGCGCGACGGAAGCGTCGCCTGGGTACGGGACGAGGCCGTGGTCGTGCGCGACGAGGCCGGTGAGCCGCTCTGCACGCAGGGCTACATGCTCGACATCACCGAGCGCAAGGAGCGCGAGGCTGCGGTGCGCCAGGCCGACGCGCGCACGAGGGCGATGCTCGACGCGGCGCTCGACGGCGTCGTCATGATCGACCACACAGGTGCGATCATCGAGTTCAATCCGGCGGCGGAGCGCATGTTCGGATACAGGCGCGAGGCCGTCCTGGGTCGGCAGATGCTCGATCTGATGGTGCCCCCGGCCTACCGGGCTGCGCACTCCGCCGGCTTCCAGCGGTACCTCGCGACAGGCGAGAGCACGGTGCTCGGCAGGCGCATCGAGATCCGTGCGATGCGAGCCGACGGGAGCGAGTTCCCTCTCGAGCTCAGCATCGCGGCCGTCGACGTCGGTGGAGAGCCGGGCTTCACGGCGTACGTGCGAGATATCAGCGATCAGCACCGTCGTGAAGCGGCGTTGCTCGAGAGCGAGGCCATCGTCAACTCGTCCTTCGACGCCGTGATCGGGCGCACGCTCGACGGCATCGTGACGAAGTGGAACCCCGCTGCACAGCGCGTGTTCGGCTACACCGCGGAGGAGATCATCGGACGCTCCGTCTCCCTGCTGTCGCCGCCCGAGCTTCGCGGCCAGCTCGCGCAGCTGAACGTGCGCCTTGGCGCCGGCGAGGTCGTCGAGCCGTTCGAGGCCGTGCGCGTACGCAAGGACGGCCAGAGGATCCATGCCGAGTCGACGCTGGCGCCGATCGTCAGCGCCTCGGGCGAGATCATCGGCATCTCGTCGATCGTGCGCGACATCAGCGAGCGGAAGCGCTCCCAGGCACTGGCTGCGGAGCAGGCGGAGCTCTTGGAGTTCATCGCGACCGGCGCCGCATTGCCGCGCGTCCTCGATCGCCTCGTCCGGTTCGTCGAGAAGCACGGTGACGACGTCATCGCGTCCATCCTCTTGCTGGATCGCGATGGCCTGCACCTGCGCCACGGCGCGGCTCCAAGCCTCCCGCAGTCCTACTGCGAGGCGATCGACGGGCTTGCGATCGGCCCCAGGGTCGGATCGTGCGGGACGGCCGCGTACCTGTGCGAGCGCGTCCACGTCTCGGACATCGCGACCGACCCGCTCTGGAGCGATTACCGCGAGCTTGCGCTCGACGCGGGTCTCGGCGCGTGCTGGTCCACGCCCATCGTCGCAACGGACGGCGGGCTGCTCGGCACGTTCGCCCTCTACTACCGCGAGCCCCGCGAGTGCGGGGCAGGCGACGTGGACCTCGTCGAGCTCGCGACGCATCTGGCAGGGATCGCGATCGAGCGCGCGCGTTCCGAGGAGGCCGCCCGGGAGAGCGAAGAGCGCTACCGGGACCTCTTCGAGAATGCGAACGAGCCGATCGGGACCGTCACGATGGACGAGCAGATCACCGAGGTCAACCGGGCGTTCGAGCGGGTGCTCGGCTACTCGCGGGCCGAGCTGATCGGCACGAGCCTCTCGGAGTACCTGACCCCGGCAGGGGCGGAGGCCTCGCGCCGGGCGACCGCGCGCAAGGTGTCCGGCGAGGTCTCGGGCACGACGTTCGAACAGGAGTTCCGCGCGAAGGACGGGCATATCGTGATCCTCGAGGTCTCGAGCCGTGTGATCGAGGAGGACGGCCGCCCGGTCGGGATCCAGGGGATCTGCCGCGACATCACCGCCCGCAAGCAGGCCGAGAGCGAGCTGCGCCGGCTCTCCGAGCTCAACCGGCACCTGTCGCTGCACGACGGCCTGACGGGTCTGCCCAACCGCGCAAGCTTCCGAGAGCAGGTCGAGCGGGCGATCCGCCTGGACGACCGGGACGGCACGGAGCTGTCGGTCCTGCTGCTCGACCTCGATCGCTTCAAGGAGATCAACGACACGCTGGGTCATCACTATGGCGACCTGCTGTTGATCGAGCTCGCCCGGCGGCTCGAGTCCGTCCTTCCCGGCAACGACACGGTCGCACGACTGGGAGGCGACGAGTTCGGCATTCTCGTCCCACAGCCCTCCGGCTCGGCGGTCGAGCTCGAGCGGACGCTCGAGCGGACGCTTGCCGCCCTCGAGCAGCCCTTCCAGGTCGGCGGACTCCCGCTCTACGTCGAGGCGAGCATCGGAGTCGCGCGCTACCCGGCGCACGGGCACGATGTCGATCTGCTCCTCCAGCGCGCCGACGTCGCGATGTACCTCGCGAAGGACTCGGGAACGCCCCATGCGATCTACACGGCGGAGCTCGATCACCACGACACGGCCAGTCTCACGCTGCTCTCGGAGCTACCCCGGGCGATCCAGGACGGGGAGCTCGTGCTGCACTACCAGCCGAAGCTCGACGTCAGGACGGGGCAGCTGGCCGGGATCGAGGCGCTCATCCGCTGGCAGCATCCGACGCGCGGTCTGATTCCGCCTGGCGATTTCGTGCCCGCCGCGGAGAAGACGGGACTCATCCAGCCGCTTACGCGCTACGTCATCGACGAGGCCCTCGGCCAGGTGACGCGCTGGCAGCAGCAGGGGGAGGAGCTCGCCGTCGCGGTGAACCTCTCGATGCGCAACCTGCACGATCCGACGCTGCCCGACCAGGTCGCGCGCCTCCTGCGCAAGTGGGAGCTCAGGGGCGATCGCCTGACGTTCGAGATCACGGAGAGCGCGATCGTTTCCGACCCGGCCGGGACGAAGGCCGTCATCCACGAGCTGCGAGCGCTCGGCGTGGGCGTCGCCATCGACGACTTCGGCACAGGCTACACGTCACTCGCGTACCTCGCCCGGCTCGCGATCACGCAGCTGAAGATCGATCGCTCGTTCGTGCTGAACATGGACAGCGACAGCCACGACGCCGCGATCGTGCGATCGATCATCACGCTCGGGCACGACCTGAAGCTCGAGATCGTCGCCGAGGGCGTGGAGACCGAGGCCGCGTACGACAGGCTCGCATCGCTCGGCTGCGACGTCATCCAGGGGTACTGGCTGAGCCGCCCGCTTCCGCCGGCCGAGCTGAGCCGGTGGCTTGCGAGCTCGGGCAACGGCGCGAACGAGGCAGCCGCGTAGGACGCTGGCGGAATCTACTTCCCGATGCCGGCGGTCAGCCCGCGCACGAAGAACCGCTGTCCGGAGAGATAGAGGAGCACGACCGGTAGGATCGAGACGAGCGCGCCGGCCATGACAAGCGGCTGATTGGTCGAGTAACGGCCCTGGAACTGCGCGAGGCCCGCGTTCAGCGTCCGCGAGTTGTCGGTCTGCAGGAATACGAGCGCGATCAGAAGCTCGTTCCAGACCCAGATCGCCTGCACGATCACGAGCGTGAAGCAGGCCGCGCCCGAGAGGGGCATGACCACGCGCCGTAGCACGGTGAACGGCCCCGCGCCCTCGACCGAGGCCGCCTCGATCAGCTCGCCGGGAACGGTCCGGAAGAAGTTCGCGAGAAAGAATATCGCGAACGGCACCAGCAGGCCCGTGTAGAAGACGATCACCGACTGCAGGTGGTTGACCCAGCCGGTGTCGACCATGAACACGAACATCGGCACGAGCAGCGTGACCGGTGGCACCACCATCAGCGCGATGCTCGTCGAGAGGAAGATCCGATGCCCCGGAAAGCGCCCGATCGACACGGCGTAGGCGGCGAGCAGCGCGACCAGCGTCGACACTGCGACCGATGAGATCGTCACGAGGAAGCTGTTCCACATCCAGCGCGGCACCGGCTGGTCGGCGACGATCGAGCGCAGGGCGGCGAAGGACGGATGGGTGGGGAAGCCGGTCGGATCGAGCTGGTACGAGGCGTTCGTCTTGAGCGCCGTCGTGACGATGAACCACAGCGGATAGAGCGCCGCGAGGCAGACGATCAGGAGGAATGCGTGGCGGGCCACGACTCCGACGAGCCGCCCCCCGTGGGTGCCGTTCATGTGGCCTCCGCCCGCTGCCGCACCCACAGCGAGAGCCCGATGAACACGGTCGCCATGCCGAGCAGCATCACCGCCACGGCCGCTGCAGTGCCGTTCGCGCCGTTGGAGAAGCTCCTCCAGATGTACAGCTCCATCACGCTCGAGGCATAGCCGGGGCCGCCGGACGTGAGCACGTAGACGTAGTTGAACACCCACGCGAGCACGGTGATCACCTGGATCACGCTGAGCAGCTCGATGATCGGGCGGATCTGCGGTACCAGCACCCGCAGCTGCAGGCTCCACCAACCCGCGCCGTCGATGCGCGCCGCCTCGGAGGTCTCGGGAGGCAGCGCGAGGAGTGCCGCCGTGAACACGACGACCCCGAAGCCGAGCTGCTGCCAGACGACGAGCCCTCCGACCGACACGATCGCAAGGTGCGAGTTGCCCAGCCAGTCCTGGGCGAATGCTCCGAGGTGCACGTCGCGCAGTGCCGTGTTGAGAACGCCGTTCTGCTGCAGGAGGTACGAGAACGCGATGCCGATGGCCGTCGCCGACAGCACGTACGGAAGGAAGATGATGGCCTGGTACTTCCGCGTGCCGCGGATCCGGTCGTTCAGCACCAGCGCGATCACCAGGGCAAGGCCGAGCATCACCGGGACCACGAGCAGCAGCTTCAGGTTGTTGAGGAGCGACTGCCGGAACTCCGGGTCGTCGATGACACCGCGGTAGTTGGCGAGGCCGACCCAGATCGGCGAGTCGAACGAGCCGGCGTAGAAGCTGTCCCGCACGACCTGCACGAGCGGGTACCCGAACACGAACACCATCGAGCCGATGGCGGGAAGGACGTAGACGTACGGCCAGAGCACCCGCCGCCGGCGCCGCCGGCGGCGGGTGTGCTCATGCGCCATCGTGCCCGATTCCGAGGCTGTCAGCCCGTGGTGGCCCACTTCGAGTAGGCCTGGAACTCGTCAGGATGCTGCGTCTTCCACTTCGAGAGCTCCTGCTCCCACAGCTTCACGGCATCGGCGGGCGTGCCCGAGCCCGACGTGATCAGCTCGCCGGCGGCCAGATCGGCGCCACCGTCGACTTGCGGCGGCACGTAGTTCTCGGGCCACACGATGACGGGGGAATGGTCGAGCTTGAGCTGCTCCTTCGCGATCGGGTCGGTCACGAGCGAGGCCGGGAAGCGCTTGTCGGCCGGGAACACGCCGGTCGCCTTGTACCAGGCCTTGAGGGCCTGCTGCGAGTGCAGGAACACGAGGAACTGCGCTGCCGCGCGCGGATGCTTCGACCACTTGGTGATGAACGCATCGGACGACTGGGTGGTGTCGTAGCTGGTCGCGAGCTTGCCCTTGCCCCAGATCGGGATCGGGCCGACGCCCATCGCCTTTGCGCCGCCGAGGGCCTTCGATGCGGCCGCGACATTGCCGTCGGTGATCCAGGACATCGCGACCTTCTTCTGCTGGAAGAGCTGCAGGCCCTGGGTGAACGTGATCGACGCGACGTCGGAGTTGAGGTAGCCGTTCTTCTTGAGGTCGGCGAGCGCCTGGTAGAAGCCCGAGAACTTCGGATCGGAGAATTTGGCCTTGCCGATCATCGCGTCCTTGAGCTCATTGATCGAGTTCAGGTTCTGCTTGCCGATCAGCGAGAAGAACCAGGCGCCGCCGTAGCCGTCCTTGTTGCCCATGCCGAACGGCGTGATGCCCGCGGCCTTGAGCTTCTTCGCGTCTGCGAGGAACTCCGTCCAGGTCTTCGGCCCCTTGTTCGGATCGAGACCCGCCTTCTTGAACAGCGCCTTGTTCCACACGAAGGGGATGCCGAGCAGGTACTGCGGCATCGCCCAGAGCTTGCCGCCCGACATGTTCTCGCCCGTCGCGATCCAGTTCTTCGTCTCGCTCGCGGGTACGTAGTCCGAGATCGGCACGGACTCGCCGTTCCAGGCGGGCGTCAGCGTCGGCAGCGTCGCCCACTGCGTCGCGATGTCGGGCCCGCTCCTGGTCTGTGCGACCGTGGTGAAGGCCGAGATGAGCGTGTCGACGTTCTGCACCGACAGCGTGATCTTGACCTTCGGATGCGACTTCTCGTAGAGCGCGATCTCCTTCTTGATCCAGCCGGTCGCGCCGGGAGCGTCGTCCTCGCCCCAGTACCAGTAGGTCAGGTTCGCGTTGTTCGGGTCGTCCGCGGTGGCGTTCGACGGCTTTGCCCAGCCGGTCGAGGTGAGCGCCACGGCGCCGACCGCGAGCGATGCCACCAGGGCTCCCAGCAGGTGCTTCTTCGACATCGTGCCTCAGCTTTCGGTGCCGGTCTATGGGGTGAGGCCCGAGCTTCGCCTACCGCTCGGGACCTGTCAAGTGGACGCGCGTGACGCTCCGGAGTTAGCTTCCGACGCCCTCCGGCAGCACCTGACCGCCGTCGACGATGAGCGTCTGTCCCGTGATGTACGCCGCGTCGGGCGAGGCGAGGAAGCGCACCGCGATGCCGACGTCCCGTGGCGTTCCGAAGCGACCCATCGGGATCGCCGACAGCATGCGGTTGCGATGCTCCTCGCTGGTCTCTCCGAGTCCCGGGGTCTCGACATTGCCGGGCATGACGGCGTTGACGGTCACGCCGTGCGCCGCGACCTCGACCGCGAGCGAGCGCATGAGTCCGAGCATGGCGGCCTTCGAGGCGCCGTAGTGCGCGAAGCCGGTCTGCCCGGTGACCGGACCCGTGATCGAGCTCGTCAGGACGATCCGGCCATACCCGCGTGCGAGCATGCTCGGGAGGCACGCCTGCGCCGCGTGGACCGCGCCCTTGACGTTGATGTCCATCACGCGATCCCAGAGCGCGTCGTCGATGGCAGCGAACTCGGTGTTCGGGTAGATGCCGGCGTTCGCCGCCAGGATGTCGATGCGCCCGTGGGTCGACGTCACGCGTGCGGCGAGCGACTCGACCGACGCGCGATCGGTGACGTCGGCGCCGATGCCCTCGGCCGCGAGCCCGCCCTCGCGGAGCGTCGCCGCAGCCGCAGCAGCCGCAGCCTCGTCGACGTCGGCGAGCACGATCCGCGCGCCCGCCTCGGCGAGCGCGGATCCGATCCCAAGGCCGATTCCGCGGGCGCCGCCGGTGATGACGGCGACCTGCTCCGCGAGTAGTTGTTGCACCGCAACCCTCCGAGTCGGTCGCGGACTATACTCGCGCCCCGGAATGCAGCGCTTCCCCGTGAGCGACGCGAAGTACAGCTACAGCGGCGCCCACGCCTCGATCGGGACGGTCGACGCAAACGAGCGCTTCGAGGTCGAGTGCGTCGAGGGGTTCGGCAACTCGTTCGCGTCGCCGGACGACTTCACGCCCGAGTCGTACGCCGCGGCCGAGGCGCTCAAGTGGGCCGTCACGGGGCCGATCTCCGTGGCAGGCGCAGAGACCGGCGGAGCCGTGGCGGTCACGATCCACTCGGTGGAGGTCGTGACGCCCGGGGTCGTCGTGTACGGGAGCTACACCCAGGACGACCCGTACGAGTGGTGGGACGAGGAGACCGGGTGCGACGTCTACCCGGCGCAGGGGGGCTCGGTGCGCTTCGACGAGCGGACTACGCTGCCGACCCGCCCGCTGATCGGGTGCCTCGCGTCGGCTCCGCGCGAGGGCGCCCCGCACGCGAAGCTGCAGGGCCGCTACGGCGGCAACCTCGACTGTCGGGAGATCCGCGCGGGCGCGACGGTCGTGCTTCCGGTCGAGCATGCCGGTGCAGGGCTCTACTTCGGCGACTGCAAGGCACTGATGGGGGACGGCGAGATCGTGGGCCCACCGGAGGTCGGTGCGCTCGTGACGGCGAGCGCGGCACCCCGCGTTCGGCCCGCATCGATGACATGGCCGCGCATCGAGACGGCCGACACGCTGACCACGCTCGTGTCGGGCCGGCCCCTCGAGTGGAGCGCGCGGCAGGCCTTCAGCGAGCTGCTCGGCTGGGTCGTCGAGGACACGGATCTCCCGAGACGACAGGCGGCTCTGCTGCTTGCGATGGTGGCTCACGCCGGCATCTGCCAGATCAGCAACACCGACTACACGGCGTACTGCGCGATGCCGCGCGACGTGCTCGCGCCGTATCGCTAGCGAACGAGCCCGCGGGCAGCGACCACGATCACGTGGTCGACGACGCCGTCGCGCACCGCGAGGAGCCCATCGTGCAGGTTGACGCACCCGCACGCGTGGTTCGGGATGACACGTACGTGATCGCCGATCGCAGGCGGCTCGTCGACGTACCGGACGTCGACGTAGCCGTGCTCCTCGTTGATCGTGTACAGGTGTGCCGTCGGCAGCCCGTCGATCGCGCCGTTGCCGTCCTCGGGAGCCGTGTCCGACGTGAGCGTCTTGGAGCCCGCGTCGATCACGATCTGGCCCGGAACCGCGTCGGAGATGACAGTCACCTCGACGAAGAGCGCGCACTCGTCGAGCGCCCCGTCCGTGCGGTCGAGTAGGGCATACGTGCCCGAGCGCAGCTCGTTGACACAGGTCTCGTGGGTCAGGAAGCGCGTGGGAGTCGACCCGCCCGAGATCCGGTCGCAGCTCAGACCGGCCGCGATGAAGGCGTCGCGCGTCTCGCGGAGCAGCTCGTCCACCTCGCCGACGCGCGCGCGGATCGTCTCCGCGTCGCCCCGGCAGTGTCCGGGATAGCAGCTGATGCCCGCGATGTCGACCGCAGGCAGGCCGGACAACCTCTGTGCCAGGGCGAGCGCACCGGCTGCCGAGGTCTGCCCGGTGCGGTGCAGGCCGACGTCCATCTCGACGAGCAGCGTCGCGCGGGCTCCGTGCCGCACGAGCGCCGCGGAGAGGCCCTCGGCTGCGTAGATGCCGTCGACTGCGACCGTGAGATCGAGGCCCTCGGCGGCGAGCCGCGCGAGGCGCTCCCACTTGGCGTCGCCGACGGGCGGGTAGTGCACGAGCACGCGGGAGGCGCCGGCATCGCGGAACACCTCGGCCTCGCCGGTCTTCGCGACCGTGAGGCCGCCGGCGCCCAGCGCGAGCTGGAGCATGCCGATCTCGGGGGACTTGTGCGTCTTCGTGTGCGGCCAGAGCGCGATCGCGTGCTCGTCGGCGTAGGACTGCAGGCTGCGAAGGTTGGTCTCGAGGCGATCGAGATCGACCACTGCGACCGGTGTCTCGACCTCGGCGAGCGGTCGGCCTACCTGCTGCTCGAGCAGCTCGAGCGTCCGATCCGCGCCGGTTCTCATGGAGTCTCTCATCGGACGCCAAGCATAGGGTCTACGCTCCGTCGGCACGGCCGCTCTGCATCGCGCCCATCGTGTCGACGTTGGCCTTGAACGCCATGTAGCCCGCGTCGACCGGGAAGATGCCGCCGGTCACGGTCCGCGCCTCGTCGCTGGCCAAGAAGACCGCGAACGGGGCGATGTCCTCAGGCTCGGGGATGGGGAGGAGGTGCAGGCTCTGGATCGCCGTGCGCGACTGCGGGACGTCCAGCCACTCCATCTGCGGCTCGGTGGCCACGAACGAGGGGCACAGCGTGTTGACCCGCACGCCGTCCGGTGCCATGCCCGCCGCGAACGAGCGAGTCAGGGCGACGATGCCACCCTTGGCGGCGGTGTAGGAGTCGAGGCCGGCGACCCCGATCAGCGCGTCCGTCGTCGAGCTCAGGATGATCGAGCCCGAGCCCTGCGCGAGCATCTGTCGCCCGACGTGCTTGCAGAGGTAGAAGGCGCCCGACAGGCAGAGCGCGATCATGCGATCCCAGACCGCGTCGTCGAGCTCGGTCAGGCGCCGATCCTCGTAGTTGACGAAGTGCACGTCGACGGCGCAGTGGTAGAGCACGTCGATGCGGCCGAGCTCCGAGACGGCGGTGGCTGTCATTCGCTCGACCGAACCGCTGTCCGTGACGTCGAACGGCAGCACGATCGCTCGCCCGCCCGCGCCGTTGATCTTCTCGGCGACCTCGAGGGCTCGCACCTCGTTGATGTCGGCGATCGCGACCGACGCGCCCTCGCGCGCAAACGCGGTCGCACCCGCGCGGCCCATGCCGGACGCGCCGCCGGTGACGATGGCGGTCTTGCCGTCGAGCCGTCCAGCCATGCTCTGCTCCTCGCTCGGTTGATGCGGCAGCCTCGCACACGTCTGCTCGATACTGCAGCCTCGGCGAACGAGCACAGGAGCGCGGATGTGAGAGTCGCGACGCTCGAGGCGACTCCGGTCAGCTTCCCCTACGTCCATCGTGAGGTCTCGAGCCTGGTGGCGCGCGACGGCGTCACGGACGTGATCGTCCGGATCGAGACCGACGACGGCTGCGTGGGGTGGGGGGAGGCGTGCAGCGGAGCCGACGTCGTCTCGATCGAGGCTGCGATCCACGCGATGGCCCCGTTCGTGATCGGCGGCGACCCCTGGCACCGCGAGGCGATCCAGCACCAGCTGTACCAGCATGGGCTCTGGCAGTTCCGCGCCGGAACCGCGAACTTCGCCTGGGCCGGGATCGACATGGCGCTCGCGGACGTTGCGGCGCGCGCCGCAGGGCTTCCGCTGTACAACCTGTTCGGCGGCCTGCGACGGCGAGAGGCCAGCTACTTCTACTACCTCGCGCGCGGCACGCGCGAGGATCTCTGGGAGCAGTGCCGTGCCGGGCTCCGCGCCGGCTTCGACACCTTCTATCTGAAGGTCGGCGTCGAGCCGGCGGCCGATCTCGCAATGGTCGAGGCGGCACGGGACGCCCTCGGCTCGGGCCCTCGGCTCCGGCTCGACGCGAACGGCGCGTGGTCGGGCCCGCAGGCATCGCGGTTGCTCGGCGCGATGGCCGAGTACGACATCGACTTCGTCGAGCAGCCCGTCCGACACGACCCCGTGCACCATCTGGCCGAGCTGCGCGGGCGCGTGCCGATGCCCGTGTGCGCGAACGAGGGCCTGTGGAGCGAGGCAGACGCCTACGCGCGCATCGTCGCGCGGCAGGCTGACGTGTACTGCTTCAGCCCGTACTGGGTCGGATCGCTCGCGGCGTTCCAGCGTCTGGCGCATGTCGCGCACCTGGAGGGCCTGCAGGTCTGCAAGCACACCCACGGCGAGCTCGGGATCGCCGCCGCCGCCTGCCACCACCTGCTGCTCACCCTGCCGAACGGCGTCGAGGGGCATCAGCAGACGGCGCACCTGATGGCGGGAGACGTGCTGCCCGAGCCGCTGCCGATCGCGACGGGACCTCGCTGGGGCGTACCCGACGGCATCGGGCTCGGAGTCGAGCCGGCGGCCGAGGCGATCGCAGCCGGCCATCGCCGCTACGAGCTCGAAGGCCAGTTCCTTCCGTACAGTCCCGAGCACCGGCGTCTCTGGGCGAGTGGTTCCCGGTAGGATCGATCACTCGGTCACCGAGGGAGGCGCATGGGGGCGAGGACCGGGCAGGAGTACGTCGAGGCGCTGAATGCCCGCGCCACCCGGGTCGAGATCGAGGGGCAGCAGTACACGGGTCGCGTCGCCGAGATCCCGCAGCTGCGGAACGTCGTCCAGACGTACGCGAGCCTGTTCGATCTTCAGCACGATCCGCGGCGTCGCGACGTGATGACCTACGCCTCGCCCACGAGCGGAGAGCGCGTCGGCATGTCCTTTCTCCAGCCACGCACCGTCGACGACATCGTTCGCCGACGCGCCGCGATGAGCGTGTGGGCGGAGTATGCGCTCGGCAACCTCGGCCGCACAGGCGACTACTGCAACAGCGCCGTGATGGCGATGGCGGGCGCGGCGGAGTGGTTCGGCCAGGACGAGCCCGCCTACGCGGAGAACGTTCGTCGGTACTACGAGCACGTGCGCGAGAACGACCTTCTGCTCACGCATACGCTCGTGCTCCCGCAGGCGAACCGCTCCGTCGGTCCGTCGCAGCAGCGGCACCAGACGCTCGCGGCGCGCATCGTCGACCGGAACGACAACGGCATCGTGATCAGAGGCGCGCGGATCCTCGCGACGATCGGGCCGTTCGCCGACGAGATCCTCGTGATGCCGTCGACCGTGCTCAAGGGCACGGAGGACGACGCGCCGTACTCCTACGCGTTCGCGCTGCCGTGCGATGCGCCGGGCGTGCGCTTCCTGTGCCGTGAGAGCTTCGACCTCGGCCGTAGCCACTTCGACCACCCGCTCGGCTCTCGCTTCGAGGAGATCGACGCGATCGTGGTGTTCGACGATGTCCTCGTCCCGTACGAGCGCTGCTTCATCGTCGGGCAACCCGAGCTGTGCAACGGCATCTACACCGAGACCAGCGCGGCCGCGCACATGACGCACCAGGTCGTGGCGAGGACGAAGGCGAAGACCGAGTTCATCCTCGGCCTCGTGTCGCTGCTCACGGAGGCGATCGGGATCGAGCAGTTCCAGCACGTGCAGGAGAAGACCGCGGAGGTGATCATCGCGCTCGAGACGTGCGCGGCCCTGCTGCGCGTGGCCGAGGCGGATGCCGCGCCCAACCGGTTCGGGCTGTGCACGCCGGCCTGGGCCCCGCTCAACGCCTGTCGGAACTGGTACCCGCGGACCTACCCGCGGTTCACGGAGATCCTCCGTCAGCTCGGGGCCAGCGGACTGATGGCGCTGCCCACGGAGGCTGACGCGTTCGGTCCGGGCCGAGACGACATCGAGCTGTACCTCCAGAGCGCCACCCTCGATGGGCCAGATCGGCTCCGGCTGTTCCGCCTGGCCTGGGATACGTGCCTGTCGGCGTTCGCAGGACGGCAGACGCTGTACGAGTACTTCTTCTTCGGCGACCCTGTCAGGATGGCCGGTGCGCTGGCTGCGAGCTACGACCGCGAGCCCTACAAAGAGCGCGTGCGCGAGTTCCTGCACCGCGACGAAAGGAGTGGGTGATGGCAGGGGATGGCAACGGGGCTCTGCTCGCGGCCGACGTCGTCATCGTCGGGTCCGGGTCGGCCGGCGCCGTCGTCGCGCGGCGTCTCGTCGACGCGGGCGCCAGCGTCGTGCTGCTCGAGGCCGGCGGCCCGGATGTCAACCCGGCGATCCACGACCCATCTCGCGTCTTCGAGCTGTGGGACAGCGAGCAGGACTGGGGCTACCGGACGGTCCCCCAGGCAGCCTGCGCGAACCGCGAGCTGCAGTGGCCGCGCGGCAAGGTGCTCGGCGGATCGAGCGCCCTGAACGGGATGATCTACGCGCGCGGCCATCGCAGCGACTACGACACCTGGGCGTACCTGGGCAACGACGGCTGGGGCTACGCCGACGTGCTGCCGCTGTTCAAGCGGTCCGAGGACTTCGATCGGGGTGCGAGCGAGTACCACGGGGTCGGCGGGCCGCTGCACGTGCTGACGCAGTACGAGCCGCACCCGGTCAACGCGGCGGTCGTCGACGCCGCTCAGGAGGCCGGAATCCCGTTCAACGACGACCACAACGGCGAGCAGCTCGACGGCGTCGCGTACGCGCAGCTCAACATCAAGGACGGCGTGCGCCAGAGCCGCCGCGACGGCCTTCCTGGCGCCGGTCGCCGACGCGCCGAACCTCGAGGTCCTGACGGGAGCGCGCGCGCAGCGGCTGATCATCGACGGAGGCCGCTGCATCGGCGTCGAGATCGTGCGGAACGGCGCCGTCGAGCGGGTCCGCGCCGAGCACGAGGTGATCGTCTGCGCTGGCACGGTCGAGTCGCCGAAGCTCCTGCTGCTCTCGGGTATCGGTGCCGCCGACGAGCTCGGGCGCCTCGGGATCGAGGTCGAGGTCGACCTCCCCGGAGTCGGGCGGAACCTGCACGATCACGTGCTGAGCCCGTGTCATCTACGCGGCCTCGCGCCCCGTCCCGCCGGCCCGTCCCGGCCTGCAGCAGCTGCACAGCCAGCTGTTCTGGCGCAGCCGACCCGGTCTTCCGGGGCCCGGACCTCCAGCCGCTCTTCTTCCACCTCCCGATGTACCTCGATGGCATGCAGGGCCCGGCCGACGGCTACACCCTGATGGCAGGGGTCATCCGGCCTGCGAGCCGCGGCGAGCTGCGACTCGCCTCGGCCGACCCGGTGGCGCCTCCCCTGATCGATCCGGGGTTCCTGCGGTGCGCCGTCGACGCCGACGCGCTCGTCGCCGCGATCGAGCTCTGCCGTGAGATCGGCGCCCAGGATGCGCTGGCCGAGTGGCGGGGCAGCGAGCTGTACCCCGGGCCCGATGTCCGTACCCCGAAGGCGCTGCGCGACTACATCCGCGACACGGCGATCACGTACCACCACCAGGTCGGGACGTGCAAGATGGGCGTCGACGAGGAGGCGGTCGTCGACCCGCAGCTCCGCGTCCGCGGTGTCGAGGGCGTTGCGCGTCGCGGATGCCTCGGTGATGCCTTTCGTCAGCTCAGGCAACACCCACGCGCCCGCGACGATGATCGGTGAGCGCGCGGCTGACCTCATCCGTGACGCCATGGGAGCGCGCTCGGGCGGAGGGCTCGTCGGCGCCGACGCGCCGGTGGGTTGATCGATCGCGAAAGATAGGTAGTCCTGCCGATGTCGGGCCGCCCGTGCGGGGCGTACCTTCCCGCCATGGCTCACGACTACAGGGAGGCCACGATGGAGCTGTACGCGATCCTGCGGCGACGGGGCTGGCGCTCGGCCGAGGACCTCCAGGCAGCTGCGGCGCGCTCGACGCGCGTCGGCAACGAGGACATGTCCGACGACGTCCGGTGGATCCGGAGCTACGTGCTCGACGAGGGCGACGGGGCGGTCGGGACGATCTGCATCTACGAGGCTACGAGCCCGGAGGCGATCCGCAAGCACGCGGATCTCGCCGAGCTGCCCGTGGACGAGATCATCGCCGTCGCGGACACCGTCATCGTGCGACCAGATCCCGTGCAGGCGACTGCCTGACGAGCTTTGCGAGGTCCGGAGCTGCGCTTCGTCGCAGCTCCGGGCGCGCATCGCATCTACGTGCCGACCGCCTCGATCCAGTCGAGGCTCTTGCCGCACAGCGACCGGGCGTTCGCCGGCTTGACGTACGTCACCGGGCGATTCGCCGTGAAACGAGCCACGACGAGCGGGCCGAGTGGAAACGGCGGGCCGGCGCTGCCGGGACTGAGGCTCGCCGGGCTGTAGCGCAGGACGATGCCGTGGAGCCCCGAGCTGAGCACCTCCTGTCCGAGCGGTGTGTCGACCCCTGGGTGCATCAGGCGATCCTGGGCGCTCGCCTCCTTGCGGTTGTCCACGAAAAGGTCGAGGTGCCGCCTGAACGAGCCTGCGAGCCAGAACCCGTACCGCCCTGTGGCCGGCACGCTGACGGCGGCCTCGAGCGTCCCCGAGGGAGCCGGGTAGACCGCTCCCGGGTCGTCACTGGCCGGCTGCCACGTGCTCGGGATCGTCGCGGTCGCGAGGTCGACCACGATCACGGCGGGGCGTATGACGGCGGCGACGCGACCATGAGCAGCAGCGGCGACACGTCCGATCCGGAGCACCTCGCTGCACGGCGGAACGGCAGCGGGCTGGGGATAGGTTCCGAGCGGGACGTGCTCGAGGATGTGCGTGGTCGCGGACACCGGTCGCTGCCAGACCTCGTAGTACTTGCCGCTCCAGACCAGCTGGTAGTTGGATGGCGGGCGGCTCGACGAGGGGGAGTGGATGAGCACGAGCGTCCGGTATACGAGGACTCCGTCGAGCTGGAACTGGTCGATATCGGCGTATCCGCCCTTGGGCACCTCTCCGCCGTCGCGCAGCAGATCGGGGCGGCGCCGTAGCTCGCTGGCCCCCTCGGGATCCATGCTCCGGAGGAAATGCCGCACGCCGAACGGCGAGTACTCGGTCATCAGCGCCGGCCCCTGACCCGAGAATTTCGTGCCGATCGTCTCGAGCTCCTGGAGCTGGCTCCGAGGGGCGAGCCAGACCTGGCGGTAGGCGAGGGCGTTCGACCAGAGGACGCCGCCGGCGATGACGAGTACGGCGACGGTCGCCTCGATGCGGCGCCGTTTCATGCAGAGCCACCCGGTCGCGGCCCCTGCGGCGATCAGCGCAGCCGGAGAGGCGATCGCCATCGCCTTGCCATCGATCCACGGCGAGCCGAGCGCAACCGAGATCGCGCAGCCGACCGCCGCCCCGGCCACGTACAGGAGCAGGCCCCACTCGCGGCATCTCCAGGCCCACACCAGACCCCCGACAGCCGCAACCGCGACCAACGCGATCAGCACGTACGTGAGGTGGATGTTGTGCGGGCGGTAGCGGAAGTCGCCCACCGGCCAGATTCCGAAGACCTGAAGCTTGTTCAGGGGGGTGATGAGATTCCCGAGATCGGCCGTGGTCAGCCCACCCGTGGCTGCCTGGAAGCGCCGTGTGAGAAGCAGCGTCGGCACCGAGAGGATCGCGGTGAGCACCGCGAAGGACACCGCGAGCCAGATGAATGCCGTGCGCCGCAGGCGGATTCCGACGATGAGCGCGGGGAGGAGGATCGGGGCGATCCAGACACCACCGTCGAGACTCAACACGCCGAGCAACGCGGCCGTCGCCGCCGCCAGCGGCAGAAGGTTCCGAGCGCGCACGTCCTCCTGCAGCGCGGGTGGCGTGAGCGCCGCGAGGAGCACGAGCAGTGCAGCCGACGCGATCTCCTTCACGCCGCCCCACTGTGAGTAGCCGTAGAGCAGTGCAGATTGTGCAGCAACGAACGCGGCGAATGCACGCAGCGGTCGCGGCGCGATCACACGCGTAGTGACGCCGTACAACGCGAGCGCGAGCATGGCGCCAAGGAACGCGACATACGGCTGGAACAGCCATGCTGAATCGGTGGCCAGGAGCTCGTGCACGATGCCGAGCGGCGGGAACGCACCGGCGGGATAGCCGTTCTGGATCAGGTTGATCTGCAGCGCGGCCTCGTACGAGGACGGTGCGAGGCCCGTGGTGTTGCGTCCGTGCTCGAGTAGGCGGTCGGCAAATCCCAGCCACGTGGCGGTGTCATCCAGCGTGATGTAGCTGGGGAACGTCGCGCTGCCCGAGAGGATCACGGGCGCGCCGATGGCGGCGTACACCCCTGCCGCGGCTGCGCCTGGCCAGATGGCTAGGCGAATGTCTGTACGCCCCAGACGAAATGGCAGTGCGAGAGCGAAGCCCCCGATTGCGAGCCCGACGACGATCGGTGTCGTCAGGTGCGCGGTTCTGGCGGTGTTCGTCGTGACCAGCGAGACGATCACGATCACCGCAAAGCCGAGCGGCATGAGGAGCACACGTTGCAGTTGCACGCCTGCGGCGGCCTCCAGCAACAGGCCACATCCGAGCGTGAGCAACCCGAGAACGAGTGGGAAAAGCAGCCAGGAAACTACGAGGCTCATCGAGGCTACGCCACCCGCACTCGGACAGCGTAGCGGCCGGGTCGGACCTCGAACTCGTGCGAGAGTGAAAGTGTGGTTAAGACAGGCGCGTCGATATCGATCGTGACGTTCGACAGACGACGATACTGTCATTCGGTCCGCGCGCAATTTGACGTGATACGAAGGACGTAGTACTCTCGCCAACGGCCTAGGTACGTTTGGGGGGATCTTGATGAAAGTCGCGCGAATCCTGGTTGCTGCAGTCGTGCCTCTGAGCGCGGCTCTTTTCGTGTCTGGAGCGAGCGCGGCTGACGTGTCGTCGGTGACGGCATGCGTGCGGACCAATGGCTCGGTTTCGCGCGGAACCCTTCGTATCATCGCGACCACCCCGCCCACCGTCTGGGCCCCCGGCGGCGCGCCCGCGGCTTGCGCGAGTAACGAGCAAGAGATCACATGGACGAGCGGCCCGACGGGCGCGACCGGGCCGACCGGCCCGACGGGTCCGAGCGGCGCGACCGGGACGACGGGACCGCAGGGTCCGTCCGGCCCGACCGGAGCTGCCGGCGCGACCGGCGCCAATGGTGCTCAGGGCGCGACTGGCCCCGACGGCGTCAAGGGTGCGACTGGCGATCAGGGCGCAACCGGCGCGAATGGAACGACTGGCGCTGATGGCGCGAAGGGTGCGACTGGCGATCAGGGCGCAACCGGCGCGAATGGAACGACTGGCGCTGATGGCGCGAAGGGTGCGACTGGCGATCAGGGCGCAACCGGCGCGAATGGCGACTGGCGCGATGGCGCGACTGGCGATCAGGGCGCAACCGGCGCGAATGGCGCGACCGGTGCTCCTGGTGTCCAGGGCCCGCAGGGTGCAACTGGCCCGCAGGGCGCGACTGGCGCTGACGGCGCGAAGGGTGCGACGGGCGATCAGGGCGCGACCGGCGCTCCCGGTGTCCAGGGTCCGCAAGGCGCAACTGGCCCGCAGGGCGCGACCGGCGCCGACGGCGCGAAGGGTGCGACCGGCGATCAGGGCGCGACTGGCCCGAGCGGCGATAAGGGTGCGACCGGCGCCAATGGTGCGCAGGGCGCGACCGGCCCGGACGGCGCGAAGGGTGCGACTGGCGATCAGGGCGCGAAGGGTGCGACCGGCGATCAGGGCGCGAAGGGTGCGACCGGCGATCAGGGCGCGACCGGCGCGAATGGCGCGACTGGCGCTGACGGCGCGAAGGGTGCGACTGGCGATCAGGGCGCGAAGGGTGCGACTGGCGATCAGGGTCCGCAGGGCGCCACCGGCGCTGCTGGCGCGAAGGGTGCGACTGGCGATCAGGGTCTGCAGGGCGCGACTGGCGCTGATGGCGCCAAGGGCGCTACCGGCGATCAGGGTCCGCAGGGTGCGACCGGTGCGCAGGGCGCTCCTGGCATCCAGGGTCCGCAGGGCGCGACCGGAGCTAACGGCGCGACCGGAGCAAACGGCGCGCAGGGCGCAACCGGCCCGCAGGGTCCGCAGGGCGCAACTGGCCCGCAGGGCTCGACCGGTGCCGATGGCGCGAAGGGTGCGACTGGCGATCAGGGTCCGCAGGGCGCAACTGGCCCGCAGGGCTCGACCGGTGCCGATGGCGCGAAGGGTGCGACTGGCGATCAGGGCCGCAGGGCGCAACTGGCCCGCAGGGCGTCGACCGGTGCCGATGGCGCGAAGGGTGCGACTGGCGATCAGGGCGCAGGGCGCGACTGGCGCGCAGGGCGCGACCGGTGCCGAGGCGCGAAGGGTGCGACTGGCGACGCAGGGCGCGACTGGCCCGCAGGGCTCGACCGGTGCCGATGGCGCGAAGGGTGCGACTGGCGATCAGGGACCGCAGGGCGCAACCGGTGCGCAGGGCCCGCAGGGCATTCCTGGCATCCAGGGCCCGCAGGGTCCGCAGGGCGCAACCGGTGCGCAGGGCCCGCAGGGCATTCCTGGCATCCAGGGCCCGCAGGGTCCGCAGGGCGCGACCGGTCAGAACGGTGCCAAGGGCGCGACCGGCGATAAGGGTCCGCAGGGCGATACCGGCCCGCAGGGCGCGACCGGCAACAATGGTGCGCAGGGCGCGACCGGCGACAAGGGCGCCACCGGCGATAAGGGTGCGCACGGGCGATACCGGCCCGCAGGGCGCAACCGGCGATAAGGGCGCCACCGGCGACAAGGGCGCCACCGGCGATAAGGGTGCGACCGGCGATAAGGGCGCGTACCGGCCCGCAGGGCGCGACCGGCAACAATGGTGCGCAGGGCGCAACCGGCGATAAGGGCGCAACCGGCGATAAGGGTGCGACCGGCG
This sequence comes from uncultured Actinomycetes bacterium, assembly GCA_963717155.1. Lineage (GTDB taxonomy): Bacteria > Actinomycetota > Thermoleophilia > Gaiellales > JALYLC01. Next base: position 1,766,934 of record OY970326.1, on the reverse strand, counting down.
ATAAGGGTCCGCAGGGCGATACCGGCCCGCAGGGCGCGACCGGCAACAATGGTGCGCAGGGCGCGACCGGCGATAAGGGCGCGACCGGCGATAAGGGTCCGCAGGGCGATACCGGTGCGCAGGGCATTGCCGGTATCCAGGGTCCGCAGGGCGCGACCGGCGCCGCCGGCGTCCAGGGCGCCACTGGCCCCAACGGTCCGCAGGGCGCGACCGGCGACAAGGGTGCTACCGGCGATAAGGGTCCGCTCGGCGATACCGGCCCGCAGGGTCCGGCGGGTCCGGCAGGCGGAGCCACGGGTAACACCGGTCCGCAGGGCGCAACTGGCCCGAAGGGCGACACCGGTGCAACTGGTGCCACCGGCGCGACCGGTCCTCAGGGCCCCCAGGGAGCCAACGGGACCAACGGGACCAACGGCGTTAACGGCGTTAACGGGGTTAACGGGGTCAACGGGGTTAACGGGGTTAACGGCGCTCAGGGTCCGCAGGGTGCGCCGGGAGCGACCGGAGCAACTGGCCCGCAGGGCATCCAGGGCCCGGTTGGCCCGGTCGGCCCGGTCGGCCCGCAGGGTCCGGCAGGTGCGACGGGCGCGAACGGCGCCAACGGCACCAACGGTGCGAACGGCGAGCACGGGTGCCCAGGGCTCCATGGGTGCGACCGGTACCAACGGTGCCGACGGCGCTCCGGGTGCCACGGGTACGGCCGGCGCCAACGGCGCGAAGGGCGACACCGGAGCTCAGGGCCCGACCGGCCCGACGGGTGCCGACAGCACGGTTGCCGGACCTCCTGGCGCGACCGGTCCCGCCGGCGCACAGGGCGGCCCCGGTCCGAAGGGTGACACCGGTGCCACCGGCCCGATCGGAACGGTGTCGGGTGTGACTCTCGTCACGGGTACCGCGGTGACCATGCCCGATCCGGCCCTCAACACGACCATCCCCGCGGTGGCAGACTGCCCGGCCGGCAGGACGCTGATCGGCGGCGGTGCGAAGGTGACGTCGGCAGGAATCGCTCAGGGCGCGCTCCAGCAGTCCTACCCGGGCACGCCCGGTGACGGAGGCGAGTGGAATGCGGTGGCAGTCGTGACCGCAGACGGCGGCAGTGCCAGCGATACCGTGACCGTCCAGGCGTTCGCATACTGCGCCTAACGTCACTCACATAGACAGCTCCAACGCGTGATCGAGAACCCCGGCAGGGCCATCCTGCCGGGGTTCTCGCGCGTTAGCGCCCCGGCGTAGCGGGAAGCCGGCAGGTGGAGATGTCAAGCAGCCGTGCGCCGCGCGTACTGGCAAGGTCGCCAATCGCGACACCCGTCATGACATACACCACCGATCCCGTCTGAGCCACCCTGCTGGCGTTCTCACGCCCTCGGACGGGCCAGGGCTCCACAGTCAAGGAACGTACTGTCATCGCCGTAGGCGCCCGTACAGGCCGTCTCGAGTGTAAATCGAGGGTTGTGCCCGTGGGCACGCAGTTCGTCAGGCTGGCGGCGGCACGGGTCGCACGGTGCCGGACTTCGCGACTGCGAGCGAACGAGCGGGAGAGGGGTCGTACACCTCGACCTGGTCGTTGATCCCGGGGTAGGCGAGGTGGACGCTCTTCGGATCCTTCCCATCGACGACTGCGATGCCGCCACGGGGGATCGTGAGCTTCGGCTGGCTCGCCAGACCCTTGAGGGCCTGAAGAGCGCCGCGAAACGGATAGGTCGCGATGATCAGGTAGATCGCCTGCTTCGATCCGACCTTCGCGCCTGGCGGCAGGTAACGGATGAAGACGCTCCCGTTGCTCGTCCTGGTGAGCTCGTAGAGATAGCCGGGCTTCGGCCCGGCCCAGTAGATCGGCTGGCCGACGGTCGCCGAGAGCGTGCGAAGCCCCTTCGCCGACAGACCGATCGGTGCGATCGGCTTGGCGGCCGTTGTCGAGTTGGCCGTCGTCGCAGACGTCGTGTCAGAACCCGACGAGGGGCTTGAGTCCTCGTTGCCCACGATCGCCCAGGCTCCGAGACCCCCTGCGACAGCCACCGCAACGACGGCGCCGATCCTGACAGGAGATCGCATCAGGAGACGGCGATTATCTGTCCGGAGGTCACGAGCTGGCGAGCTCGAGCGAGCGACGGGTCGAACACCTCGATCTCGTAGTTCGAGCCCGGGAACGCGAGGTAGATGCTCTTCGGGAAGTGAGGATCGGCAACGGCAAGCCCGCCGCCGGCGAGGTTGATCAATGTCGCACCCTTGGCGAGGCTCAGTCGTCTGATCGCCGCGAGCGGCTTGGCGAAGGGATACGTGCCTACGGTGAGTTGCGGCGTCGGGGCACCGATCGCCACTCCTGGCGGCAGGTAGCGCACGAGGGATCCGCCCTGGCTCGTCTTGGTCAGCTCGTAGGTCATGTTCGGCAGCGGCCCGGCCCAGTAGATCGGACGCTGCCCGGCTGTCGCGACCCTCGTGAGGCTCTTGGGCGAGACGACGACCGGTCGATTCTCCCTGGGGCTTCCCGGCACGCGTGCGACGTCACCGGCCTCGACGAGCTGGCGCGCCTTTCCCGGGGTGGGATCGAACACCTCGATCTGGTAGCGCGAGCCCGGATACGTCAGCCACACGTTGAGCGGATGGGCCTTCGTGGAGAAGGCGATCGCGCTCGTGGAGACCTTGATGCGCACCGCGCCCGGCTTGCTGGCGGCACGCTGCGTCGCGGCGTACGCGTTTGGCAGCGTGTACGTGCCGACCGACAGGAAGGGAGCACTCGTTCCGACCTTGGTGCCGTCGGGCAGGTAGCGGACGAGGATCCGACCGCTCGCGAGCGTCGTGCGCTCGTACGTGACGTGCGCCCGCGGCCCGACCCAGTAGATCGGCTGCCCCAGCGATTGCGCAAGCGTCTTCAAGGTGGTCGGAGTCGCAGAGACGGCGCTGCTGTCGGTTGTCGAGTCGCTCGACCCGCACCCGGCGAGCAGTGCGGCGCCGAGGACGGCTCCGCCGATCGCGAGGCCGGTCCGGGTGAGAAGGCGCAGCCGGCGGCCGGCTTGACCGACGGTGGTCGCTGTGTGCGAGGTCTCGTTCAAGGATGTCTCCCTTTCCCCGGCAGGAAGAAGCTTCCTCTTTCGTCCGCGTCTATCGGCAGGGTAGGACAGCGCCTCTGAGAGTACCCGACGCACCGGCCACCGCCGGAAAATGAATCGTTACTGCGGCTTGAACGCTGCGACGACGACAGAGCCTGCCACGCTCCCGCTCGTCGTGAAGACCGCGGACTGCGCACCGGCCGCGACGCCCAGGACATACGACTGGTCGCTCTCGGGGTTCGTCGTTGCTCCGACGTTCGTGCCCAGCTGGAGCTTGCCGTCGCCGATGCCGAGCGTGTGGTTCAGCCCGCGGTCGGCATAGAGACCGACGACGAAGTCTCCGGCGGACGCAGCGGCGGTGTTGCCGCTCGAGTGTGAGGTCGCCGTGCTCGCGGCACCCGTTCCGACCTGGAATGTCGCGTTTCCCGAGAACTCGGCCAGCGTGATGTTCACCTTGGAGCTCCCGCTCAGGTGAAGCGTGACGATGTCGGTGCTGCTCGCCTTGGCGGTCGTGTACCAGATCTCTGCGTCGGTCCGGTTGGAGTCGGCAACGGTGCTCACCGCCTTCGCCCACGTGTTGCCCTGACTGTCGGTGACGCTCGAGACGGTCCTTCCGGCCGTCCCTCCGAGCGCGAAGGAGCCGACCAGCGTGTCACCGGTGACGACTGCCGATGTGAACGTGCCCGTCGGGGTCGTGCTCGCGGTGGTGCGCGGAGTCGTGAGTGCCTGGACGAGGCGTACGCTCTGCAGCTGCGGCGTGACCGCGGCCGATGCTGCGGAGTCGGCGCCGGTGCCAACCGCGTTGATCGCGGCGACCCTGAACGTGTACGCGGTGCCATTGGTCAGGCCGGTGACCGTGAAGGTCGTTGCCGCGGAGCCGGTGAGCACCGGGGTCTGAGCGGTCGCGCCGATCGACGGCGTGACGCGGTAGCCGGTGATCGCGCTGCCGCCGTTCGAGGCGGGCGCCGTCCACGCGAGTGCCACGGAGCCGTTGCCCGCGGTGCCGCCGACGCCGGTCGGAGCGCCCGGGGCCGTCGCGGCGGCGGCGGGCGTGATGGCCGCGGAGGCCGCGGAGTCGGCGCCGGTGCCGATGGCATTGATCGCCGCGACCTTGAACGTGTAGCCCGTGCCGTTCGTCAGGCCGGTGACGGTGAATGTCGTCGCTGCCGACCCGGTGAGGACCGGGGTCTGGGCGGTCGCGCCGATGAACGGCGTGACGCGGTAGCCGGTGATCGCGCTGCCTCCATCAGAGACCGGCGCCGTCCACGAGAGCGCCGCGGACGCGTCACCCGCGGTGCCGCCGACGCCGCTGGGAGCGCTCGGCGCAGTCGCGGCGGCAGACGGCGTGATCGCGGCGGAGGCTGCGGAGCCAGCACCGGTGCCGACGGCGTTGATCGCCGCGACGGTGAACGTGTAGGCGGTGCCGTTCGTGAGTCCCGTGACGGTGAAGCTGGTGGCCGCCGAGCCCGTCAGGATCGGGGTCTGGGCGGTGCCGCCGATCGAGGGTGTCACGCGGTAGCCGGTGATCGCGCTGCCGCCATCCGAGGCGGGGGCCGTCCACGAGAGCGCGACCGAGGCGTCCGCTGCGGTGCCGCCGACGCCGGTCGGAGCGCCCGGGGCCGTCGCGGCCGCAGCTGGCGTGATCCCGGCGGAGGCTGCGGAGTCGGCGCCGGTCCCGATGCCGTTGATCGCGGCGACCTTGAACGTGTACGCCGTGCCATTGGTCAGGCCGGTGATGCTGCGCGTCGTCGCGTTCGTGCCGGTTACGATCGCGGTCTGGGCCGTCGCGCCGATGTACGGCGTGATCCGGTAGCTGCTGATCGGGCTGCCTCCGTCAGAGGCGGGCGCCGTCCACGAGAGCGCGACGGTGGCGTCCCCCGGCGTGCCTCCGACCCCGGTCGGCGCGGTCGGAGCCGTCGGCCCGGGCGTTCCCGACGATGTGCTGAAGTTGTTCAGGATGTTCGAGGTCATCTGCTGGACGCCCGCGTTCGCGAACGTGTTGCCGCCCCAGTTGTCGAGTCCCCAGCTGAACTGGATCGAGCTCGCGGCGAACACCCTGGCACCGCTCGGCGCCGTGTAGATCGCACCGTTCTGCGTGTCTGCTTGCCCGTTCTCCGTGTTCACGAGCGGGGAGTTCGAGAGCACCGTGACGCCCGGTGGGGTGTTGGAATCGCCGAAGTAGTGGTCGTACTCGTATCCGACGATTCCGGGGATCGCCTGCCCGTCCGTCCAACCGGTGCCGGCGTAGACCCAGTTCGAGGCGTTCTGGACGACCCAGTTGGTGCTGAAGACCTCGCCCCCGAACATGACGCCCATCATCTGCTCCTCGGGGCGACCCACCTGAGGATCGCGCCAGAGGCCGGTGAGGACCGAGTTGTTGACGTTCCACTGCGGATCGGGTCCGGGAGCGCACGCGCAGTTCGCGAAGTCCTTGTAGCCCACGAGCACGCGGTCCGGCACGCCGGTCGAGCTCGGCTCGAAGCGCACCTGCCAGTAGCTCTCGTTGCCCGAGAAGAAGCCGACATTGACGCCCGACGCGATCGCGCTCTCGACGTTGTCACGCTGAGGCTTCGACCAGTACTCGTCGTGGCCCACGACGAGGAAGCCCTTGTAGTTCGTCAGCGGGTTCGTGTTCTCGCTGGTGTCGACATCCGTCGTGTACGCCATGTTGTAGCCGTTCTTCTCGGCCCAGCGTACGAACGGGTACTCGTATGGCAGGAACTGGCCGGCGCCATCGCCGTTCAGGAACGGACGGTCATACGACACCTTCGTCGCGTGCGGCGCCGACCAGATCGACCCGTTCGTGTTGTTGTTGTAGAGGCTCGTGCCGCCGTAGACGTTGTACGCCTGGTACGTGTTCGTGCTCGCCTGGAACAGCAGCGGCTCGTGACCGCCGTCGTCGCGCACGACGAACATGATGATCGCGCCATAGCCGGCCGACGACATGAGACGGGCGAAGTACACGCCGCTGACCCACGACGCCTGCGTCTGCAGCGTGGTGGTCTTCGTCCAGTGCTCTTCGATCATGCCGTTCGCGGGGTTGGGCGTCGCCTGGACCTGACTGACACCGGGGAAGCTGCCGAGCGATGCCATGAGCCGTGCGCCGGCGCTGCCGTAGTAGCCCATGCGGTACACGTTGATCGACACGTTGGCCGCGGTGGTCGTCACGAACAGGTCGAGCGACTGCCCGTGGTTGACACTGATCTTCGATCCGTAGCCGGAGAGGTCATTCGGGGTCGGCGGTCCGCCGAAGTCGCCCCATTCGGGGTCGCCCGGAAGCGCGTTCTCGATCTGGATCGGGTTCAGCGCCGCAGGCGTGACCGCAGCCGAGGCGGCCGAGTCGGCGCCGGTTCCGACGGAGTTGATCGCGGCCACCTTGAAGGTGTAGGCCGTGCCGTTGGTGAGACCCGTGACGTTGTAGCTCGTCGAGGCGGAGCCCGTCTGGATCGCGGACTGCGCGGTCGCTCCGATGTACGGGGTGACGACGTAGCCCGTGATCGTGCTGCCGCCGTCCGAGGCGGGCGCCGTCCACGAGAGTGCGACGGAGGCGTTGCCCGCAGTGCCGCCGAGGCCCGTGGGCGCGCCCGGCGCGGTCGCTGCCGCCGGCGTGATCGCGGCGGACGCGGCCGAGTCGGCGCCGGTGCCTACCGCGTTGATCGCGGCGACCGTGAACGTGTAGGCCGTGCCGTTCGTGAGGCCCGTGACGGTGAAGGCCGTCGCCGCCGAGCCGGTGAGGACCGGGGTCTGCGCGGTCGCTCCGATGTACGGCGTGACGAGGTAGCCCGTGATCGCGGTGCCACCGTTCGAGGCGGGCGCCGTCCACGAGAGTGCGACGGAGGCGCTGCCCGCACTGCCGCCGACACCGGTCGGCGCACCGGGCACGGTCGTGCCGGAGGTCGGCGTGATCGCGGCGGAGGCCGCGGATTCGGCGCCGGTCCCGATGTCATTGATGGCGGCGACCTTGAAGGTGTAGGCCGTGCCGTTCGTGAGGCCGGTGACGCTGAAGGTGGTGGCTGCGGAGCCGGTCAGGATCGGTATCTGCGCGGTGCCCCCGATGGAGGGCGTGATCCGGTAGCCGGTGATCGCGCTACCGCCGTCCGAGGCCGGAGCCGTCCACGAGAGCGCCACCGAGCCGTCGCCGGCGGTTCCGCCGACGCCGGTCGGCGCACCGGCCGCGGTCGCCGTACCTGCGGGAGTGATCGCGGCGGATGCGGCCGAATCGGGTCCAGCCCCGATCCCGTTGATCGCGGCGACGGTGAAGGTGTATGCGGTGCCGTTCGTGAGACCCGTGGCCGTGTATGTGTTCGCGGCCGAGCCGGTCAGGATCGGCGTCTGCGCCGTTCCGCCGATGTACGGCGTGACGCGGTAGCCGGTGACCGGACTCCCCCCGTCGGAGGCCGGCACCGTCCACGAGAGCGCGGCAGAGCCGTTGCCGGCGGTGCCGCCGACACCGGTCGGGGCGTCGGGCGCGGTCGCGCCTGAGCTTCCGGGAGTCGCCACGACGACGTCGTCGTAGTCGACGCTGCCGGTCGCGTCGTTCCAGAGCTGGAGCTTCTGGAAGTTCGCGCTACGCGTGAAGTCGCCGCTCACGCCCCAGGCGGTCTGGGTCTGCCCGTTCAGCAGGATCTGCGCGCCGCCGGTGGCGGTCGCCGTGTACTGGATCTCGACCCTGGTCCAGACGTTCGCCGGAGCGGAGTTCGCCCCGGTGAAGATCTCGCTGCCGGTACTTCCCTGGTGCGGGTAGAACCAGAACCCGTGCTGGCCGCCGTCGTAGTAGAGGTCCCACATCGTCGACGAGCTGCTGGCGGCGTCGCGCGCCTGCGCCACGAGCTGCACCGAGGTGGTGTCGGGCCGCATGTCGAAGCTGACCGAGCTATCGGTCAACGGTCCGGGAAGCGTCTTGACCGCGAGGTTGAACTGTCCCGCGGCGTTTGTCATGCGGAACCCGTTCGTGCCGGTGTGCGCAGCGGCCGCGATGATGGTCGCGGACCCGTTACCCGGAGGCGCGGCGTCCCAGTTGCTGAACGAGCCCGACTCGAACCCGTCCGAGAAGACGACGTTCGTATAGCTCGCAGACGTCGCGCCGACGCTCGAGACGACGCCCCACACAAGTGCGGCCGCGAACAGCATCGCAATGAGGGTCACTCCGACCCGCGCTGCTGGTCGACGTCTCAACCTGTCCGTCCTCTCGCCCTCGAGCTTCAACTTGCGGACGAGGAGCTGCGCCCCCCGGTGAACATGCCCAAGAACCTATGGAGATACGGCAAAAGCGCAACGAGCGATCAGGCGAGATGGTGAACCGGATTACCGGCACCAGGGGCTGGGACACACAAGTCGACGCGTTTCTCGAGGGCCTCGACGCCGATCCCGAATCTGCCCAGATCTGTGCGCGGGGAAGCACCCCGCCCGGAGCATCAGCTCGCGACGCCGAGACCGTCGCCGGAGAGCTCGTCGCAGCGTGCCCTGGCCGCATCGACGAACGTGACCGCGGCATCGGAAAGGGTCACGTCGCGATGCCAGACGAGCCCGATCGGCCGCGCCGGCACGCGGCGCGAAGCGTCGAGGGCGACGATTCCCGGGATGCTCGTGTCGATCGAGAGTCGAGCGACGAGCGCCAGGCCGATGCCGGCGGCGACCAGCCGCTGCACGGCGCCGCTCTCGTCCGTGCGGAAGACGACGTTCGGCTCGATCCCGCGTGAGCGGAGCACCCCTTCGATGCCATAGGTGCTGCGGCTGTAGGCGATCAGCGGCATACGGCCGATCTCGCTCAGCGTCGGCACGACCCCGCGCTCGGCGAGGGGAGAGCCCTCCGGCACGAGGAGGAGGTACGGATCGCGAATCAGCTCCACATGCTCGAACGGGCCCTCCGGGGGGACGACCGCGAACGCGAGGTCGAGCCGCCCGCGTTCGACGAGGTCGAGCAGCACGTGGTCCCACGAGGCCTCGTGGAGGCGGACCTCGATTCCCGGCCGCTCCTCGATCAGCCGGCGCACGGCCTCAGGCAGCACGCTGATCGACACGCTCTGGAAGGTTCCCACCCGAAGCGTGTTCGCCGTGCCCTCGGCGAGCGCGGTGAGCTCTGCCTCGGCTGCCTGGAGCTGGGCCGAGAGGCGTGCTGCATGGCGCAGCATGCGGGCGCCTGCGTCGGTCGGCACCACGGGCCTGCGCCCGCCCGGGCGCTCGAGGAGCCGGGTGCCTGCCGCGCGCTCGAGCGCGGCGATCTGCAGGCTGACCGCCGACTGGGTGTAGCCGAGCTGCTCGGCCGCACGGGCGAACGAGCCGGTGGCGACGACGGCCTCGAACGCCACCAGGTGCCGCATCTCGATGCCGAGCAATCCATGAGCTTTTTCATCATCACGGTCACGAACTGTAGTTGGACGAGTGGCGGATCCTGTCCGATGCTTAGGACATGAACACCTTTGCAAACACCACGCGGCGCACAGGCCGTCAGATCGCGAGCACGACCGACACGCCCAACCGCCCGATCGTCGGGCTTGCCCGCCGGCTCGCGGACTGGTGGTCCGAAGATGCTATGACCACGACGTTCTCGGCGGAGCGCGAGCGCGATGTGCGCATGCTGCGCCGCCAGACCGGCCGCTGGTAGCGCCCAGCGTCAGCTGACGCGCTGCGCCACCAGCGGCGATCGCCGCAGCACGGCGAACCACAGCTCGATCGCGGGGCCGATGCCGAAAGCGAACGCGAGCGTGCCGATGCCAACGGTCCCACCCATCGCGAAGCCCACGAGGGTGGCCGAGGCCTCGAGCCACGTTCGCACGACTCCGATGCGGGCACGCACCCGGCGGGTGATCCCGAGCATCAGCGAGTCGCGTGGTCCGGCGCCCATCGCTGCACCCAGATAGAGGGCCGTCGCCAGGCCGACGAGCAGGATTCCTCCCACCAGCAGGCCGATGCGGATCGCGAGCGCGTCGTCGCCGAGCTCCTGGACGGCGGGAATCCGCAGGAAGAGATCGACGAACGTGCCGACGAGGACGGCGTTCGCGACGGTCCCCACCTCGATCCGCACGTCGAGCCGGCGAGCGACGGCGAGGATGACGAGCGCGACGGCGATGTTCGCGGTGCCGAACGAGAGCCGGGTGTGCTCGGCAATGCCCTGGTTGAGGACATCCCATGGCGAGAGTCCGAGCTCCGACTCGTAGATGCAGACGATGCCGGCCGCGAAGACGGCGAGGCCGAACACGAGGAATGCCAGCCTGATGGCGACATTGCCGCGGATCCGTGGTGGTGTGGCGTGCGCGCCCGTGTCAGCCGTCAACCCGAACGGCACCATACGACCGCGATCGCGGGAGTAGACTCGGCCTCCGCGCAGACGCAGCCAGAGGAGCAACGATGCCGAATCCAGGCCAGCCCACCCTGCACCCCGGGGCCACCGGAGCCGCCGTCAGGCGGCTGCAGCGCGCGCTGCGGCGAACGCCGAACCCGTCGCTCGCGGTCGACGGCGTGTTCGGGCCGGCGACCGAGGTCGCGGTCAAGCAGTTCCAGGGCGGTGCGGGGCTCACGGCCGACGGGATCGTGGGGCCGCTGACGTGGCAGGCGCTCCCGGATGGCGGGCCGATGCCCACGCTGAGCGACGGCTCGCACGGAAGCGTCGTCGAAGGCCTGCAGCGCGTGCTGGCCGCCGGCGCGCCCGGCCAGTGGAGCGCCGGGCCGGGAGCGATCGACGGAAGCTTCGGTCCGCACACCCGAGCGTCGGTCGTCGCGTTCCAGCACTGGGGTCACGTGGGCGCCGACGGCGTCGTGGGAGATCAGACCTGGGCCGTCTCGCTGCACGCGGCGAGCGCAACGCTCGAGAGCGAGGTGGGACTCCAGTTCGTCATCGGGTAAGAACTGGTTTCAAACGTGTCGTGGGTGTCTGGCGCGCCTGGATCGTCCTGCGGTCTGGGTCTGTGCTCGTTCCTCGCGTCGACCCAGACCTCCGGCGACCCGGAGCCCGCTCGCGGCCGCTCAGCTGTCCGGTGTTCGCTCAGTGAGCGGGCTCCGGGGCTTCGCCGGGACGCCGGCTGGGTCTCGAACAGGCGTCCGGCCTGCCCTTCGCCCCAGCCGACGCCCCTGCTCGCTCCAGACACTCCAGCCGAGACACGCTCCGTTTGAAACCAGCTCTAAGTCTTGTGTGAACTGACGCATCCGCCGATACGAGTCGGTGTGAACGAGGACGTCAGCGAGCTGGAGGCGAGCCGCCGGCGCATCGTGGAGCTCGAGCAACTCGTGCGGGAGACCGACGAGCGAGCAGATGCGTTCAGGCGGATCGTCCAGTCGATCGACCACCACCTGTACATCAACGAGGTGCTGCCGGACGGTGGCCGCCGCGCGATCTTCGTGGGTCCCGGGCGCGATCGCCTCCTCGGCGGCGTGCCGGAGGACGGGGACTGGGGCAGGGCGTGGATCGCCGCGGTGCATCCCGACGATCGAGCGCTGTATGCGGAGCACACCGCGCGCTACCTGCGAGGTGAGATGAGCGAGGTGCTCTGCCGCCTGATCGGCCTCGATGGCGTGACGCGCTGGATCCGCGGCGGTGGAAGCCCGCGACGCGACGGCGACCGGCTGATCGTCGAGGGAATCGTCCGCGACGCGACGGCCGAGGTCAGGGCCGAGCAGCTTCTGCAGGAGGCCTCGCGTACCGACTCGCTGACGAGGATCTTCAATCGCCGCCACTTCGCCGAGATGCTCGATGCCGAGCTCGCGCGGTCGCGCAGCGAGCGGCTGACGCCTGGCCTGTTGCTGGTCGACGTCGATCGCTTCAAGCTCGTGAACGACACCTTCGGGCACCTGACGGGCGATGCGGTGCTGGTCGAGGTCGCCACGCGGCTCCGACGCGCGCTTCGCACGTTCGACACCGTCGCGCGCTGGGGCGGCGAGGAGTTCGTCGTCCTCGCGCCCGCGCTCGATGGAAACGCACAGCTGCACGAGATCGCCGATGCCCTGCGGCAGAGCGTGGCGCGCGCTCCCGTGCGTCACGGCGACCGCCTGCTCGAGGTCACCGTGTCGATCGGCTGCGTCCTCGTCGATCCGAGGAGCTCCGCGGATCAGCTCGTCGACCGGGCCGACCGGTCGCTGTACTCGGCCAAGCGCCTCGGGCGCAATCGGGTTCGCCTGTTCGCCGAGCTCACCCCCGATGACCTCACGACGGAGGAGCCCGAGCCGATCCGCCTGGCGCAGGCTCTCTCGCTGGCCGCCAGCGTCCGCGAGGGCATGCCGGAGCTCCACAGCGAGCAGGTCGCCGAGCTCGCGGGCGACGTGGGTCGCGTGCTCGGCCTCCCGCCCGACGTCGCTGCTGCGCTGCCGCCTCGGTGGCTGGCTGCACGACATCGGGAAGGTCGCGATACCCGACAGCATCCTCGCGAAGCGCGGCTCGCTCGACGACGCGGAATGGCGGATCATGCGGGCGCATCCCGAGATCGGAGAGCAGCTGATTCGCCGCATCAGCGCGGTGAGCATGGCCGCGGCCGCCGTTCGCCATCACCACGAACGGATCGACGGCGCGCGGCTATCCCGACGGGCTGACCGGCGAGGAGATCCCGATCGAGGCGCGGGTCGTAGCCGTCAGCGACGCCTACAGCGCGATGACCTCCGATCGCGTCTACACCCGAGGCCGAGCCGCGCGCGAGGCACTCGGAGAGCTTCGCCTCAACGCGGGACGCCACCACGACCGCAAGGTCGTCGAGGCGCTCGAGGAGGCGCTCGAGATCCGTCACCGCGACATCTCGCGCCGCCTCCGCTCGAAGGCCGCGTAGAGGGATCGCCGGCGCTCGCTCGGCGAACGGGCAGGTAGGCCGAGGTTTGTTACAAGTCAGCCGTGGCGGAAATGCCCGACCCGGTGCCGCTGACCGAGGTCGTCCCGTTGCGCGGGCCGAGCGGACCTGTGCGCGTCGTGGAGGTCGACGGCGACGGCTCGCGTAGCCGCCGCGACCGGCTCGCGACCGAGGAGCCGCTCGAGATCCGCGCGTCGGGACCCGGGCAGCCCACCGTGCGCGTCGCCGTGACGATGCGAACGCCGGGACACGACTTCGAGCTCGCCGCCGGGTTCCTCTTCACCGAGGGCCTGATCGCGGGGCGCAGATCGTTCTCCGCGATCCGCTACTGCAACGACGTCGGTACCGAGCAGCATCTGAACGTGCTCACCGTCGACATGCGGGAGCCGTTCGATGCGGGACGCATGCAGCGGAACTTCTTCGCCAGCTCGAGCTGCGGCGTATGCGGGAAGGCGTCGATCGACCAGCTCGCGGTCGAGTGCGGCCCCGTCGCGGAGGGCCCGATCGTCTCGCGCGAGACGATCACCTCGCTGCCGGCGACGCTGCGCGCGCAGCAGCGCGTGTTCGAGTCGACCGGCGGGCTGCACGCGACCGGGCTCTTCTTGCCGAGCGGCGAGCTGGTGGTCGTGCGCGAGGACGTCGGGTCGACACAACGCGATGGACAAGCTGATCGGGAACCGGCTGCTTGCCGACCAGTCGCCGCTCTCCTCATCGATCGCCCTGGTCTCGGGGCGGGCGAGCTTCGAGCTCGTGCAGAAGGCGGCCGTCGCCGGGATCCCGATCATGTGCGCGGTCTCGGCGCCGTCGACGCTCGCGGTCGAGACGGCTCGCCGCCTCGGCGTCACGCTGATCGGCTTCCTGCGCGGCGAGCGCTTCAACATCTACGCGAACGCGCAGCGAATCGAACTCGGATGAACCTCGCCGCTGCAGCGGCCGCCTCCGATGCAGCGCGCCAGCACTACCTGTTCGAGGCGCGTCAGCTGCAGGCGCTCTCGTTCGCGGTGCACATCCCGCTCGTGTGCTTCGGCATCGCGTTCCCCGCGCTCGTCGTGTTCTGCGAGTGGCTCGGCCGGCGAAGCGGCGACGAGATCTATCCTCACCATCGCCCGTCGCTGGTCGAAGGTCATGGCCGCGCTGTTCGCGGCAGGCGTCGTGACCGGCACGATCCTGAGCTTCGAGCTCGGCATCCTGTGGCCCGAGTTCATGGCGCGGTTCGGCGCCGTGTTCGGGCTGGGTTCACGCTCGAGGGCTTCTCGTTCTTCGTCGAGGCGATCTTCATCGGCATCTACATCTACGGCTGGGATCGCATGTCGCCTCGCCTCCACCTGCTCGCCGGCGTGCCGATCATCATCGCCGGCATCGCCGGGTCGCTGATGGTGATCACGGTCAACGGGTGGATGAACCATCCGGGCGGATTCCGCATCGTCGACGGACGTGTCGTCGACGTCCACCCGTGGTCTGCGCTCTTCGACAACCGCACGTTCTGGCACGAGCTCGTGCACATGTACCTCGCCGGCTACATGGTGGTCGGATTCTGGCGTCGCGGCGGTCTACGCCTGGGGTCTGGCTGCGGGGGCGGCAGCGGGCGCTACGACGCGCATCGCGATCGCGATCCCGCTCGCCGCCGCAGTGCTCGCGGCGCCGCTCCAGGTCGTCGTCGGCGACTGGGCTGGCACGCGACGTCGCCCGCTACCAACCGACCAAGCTCGCGGCGTTCGAGGGCCTCGGGCAGACGACGAAGGGCGCGCCCGATGCACCTGCTCGGCTGGTACACGGATGGGCACGTCCGCTTCGGGATCGAGGTGCCGGATCTGCTCTCGCTGCTCGCGTTCCACGATCCGAACGCCACGGTCACCGGGCTCGACAGCCGTGCCCGCCGCCGACCGCCCTCCCGTGAACGTCGTGCGCATCGCGTTCCAGACGATGGTCGGGATCGGCACGCTGCTCGCGGTCCTCTCCGCTCGTCGTGCTCGTGGACCTGGTGGCGCCGCCGCCGGCTGCCCGCGTCGCGGTGGTTCTACCGCGCCCTCGTGCTGGCAGGTCCGCTCTCGCTGGTGGCGTTGATCGCGGGCTGGGTGACGACCGAGGTCGGACGCCAGCCATGGATCGTCTACCGCGTCATGCGTGACCGAGCAGGCGGTCACGGGTGCGGGGGCATTCCCGTGGGCTACGGCGCGCTGGCCGTCATGTACGCCGGCCTCGCCGTCGCCGTCTGGTGGGTGCTTCGCCGACTCGCGGCGGCCCCGCTTCCCGAGGAGAGCGCCGCGTGACGCTGGCCGAGGTACCCCTCGTCGTGATCCTCGTCGGCCTGATCGCATACGCCGTGCTCGCAGGCGCCGACTTCGGGGCCGGCTTCTGGCAGCTCAACCCCGGCCACGGCGAGCGGGAGCAGCGGATCCGCGATCACGCTCGCCATGCGATCGCGCCCGTCTGGGAGGCGAATCACGTCTGGCTGATCCTCGTCCTGACCGTCGCCTGGACGTGCTATCCAGTCGGCGTTCGCGGCGATCGCCTCGACGCTCGCCGTGCCGCTCGTGATCGCAGCGATCGGGATCGTGCTGCGCGCGATCGGCCTACGTCCTCCGCGGCCAGACCGCGTCAGCGCGTGCTCAGCGGCCCGTCGAGCACCTGTTCGCGCTCTCCTCCATCATCACGCCGTTCGCGCTCGGGGTCGTCGCCGGCGCGATCGCCTCGGGCCACGTGCCACCGGGCAACGCCCAGGGCGACCTGGTGACGAGCTGGCTCAACCCGACATCGGTGATCGTGGGCGTGCTCGCGGTCGTGATCGCCGCGTACATCGCGGCGGTCTGGCTCTCGGGCGACGCGGCTCGCGATCGGGCGTGATGACCTCGTCGACGCCTTCCGGGTACGTGCGCATGTGGGCCGCGGTCGTCGCCGGCGGTCGTCGCCGTTGCCGGCGCTGATCGTGGTGCGGGAGGACGCCGGCCGGCTCTGGCACGGCCTCACGAGCTGGCCCGGGCGTGGCCGCGGTCGTCGATCTCGGCGCTCGCCGGGCGTCGTGGCGCTCGCGCTCGTCGCCACCCGCCGGCTCGAGCCCGCGCGCGCGGTCTCGGTCGTCGCGGTGGCGGCGGTCATCGCCGGCTGGGCGCTCGCCCAACGCCCCGAGCTGCTCCCAGGACTCACGATCGACGAGGCAGCGGCGCCGCGTGCGACGCTGATCGCCACGCTCGTCGGACTCGCGGTCGGCTCGGTGATCCTGTCCCGTCGCTCGGCCTGCTGTTCAGGATGGTGCTCGTGGGAACGTTCGACACGGCGGCCGAGGAGGGCCGGTGCGGAGCCCGCTCCCGGACCTCGCCGTCCGGGCCGACTCGCAGCGCGCGACGGCGCTGTGCCTCGTCGGACTGGTCGCCGGAGCGCTCGTGCTGGTCGTCGGCGACGCCGCCTGGTCGATCGCGATCGGGGCCTGTGTCCTGCTCGTCGTCGGGCGCGTGCGGGTTCATCGTCGTCGCCCGCTCGCTCGTAACAGCCGAGCCGTGAGCTGAAGCCTCGTCGGCGGATATGCTGGATGATGGGTGTATGGCCGTGGAGGGGCGCATCGACGTGCGCGGGGTACGTTGAGCGCTGACGGACTGCTCGCTCGCGTCTCGGCCGGCGACGAGCGTGCGTTCGCGCGGCTCTGCGACGTGTTCACCGGCCCGGTGCTCGGCGAGGCACTGCGCCATCTCGGCGATCGCGCGGCGGCCGAGGACGTGACGCAGGAGGTGTTCCTGCGCATCTGGAGGAACGCGCACTCGTTCGATCCCGAGCGAGGAAGCGCCGAGGCGTGGATCGCAACGATCGCGCGCAACGCGGCGCGAGACGCGTTGCGACGCCGCTCGGCCGTCGCGGTCGACGAGTCCGTCCGACGCGCGCCGACCCTGCGGCGGACCCTCGCCAGGCGAGGTCTCCGATGCGGCAGAGGCGCTCGTGCTGCAGGCAGCCGTCGCCTCGCTTGCACCGCCCCTCCGCGAGGTCATCGAGCTCGCGTACTGGCAGGGCCTCTCGCAGACGGAGATCGCAGAACGGCTCGGCGATCCGCTCGGGACGGTCAAGACCCGTACGCGGCGCGCGCTCGCCCTCCTCGCCGAAGCGCTCGATGGGCAGGTCTAGCTTTGTCTAAGAGAACGTTAAGTAAATCCTGCTGGAATCCACGAAGGCCTCCGACACGTACTACTACTACGACTAGGCCGCGAATGACCGACGACCACCTTCACGACGACCCGACGCTCGAGCGCGTCGAGCGCATGCTCCGGACCGTGGGCCCTCCGCCCGAGCCCTCCGCCGAGCTTCGCGCACGCCTGCTCGAGATTCCCGCGACTCGAGTCCCGGCCCGCGCCGGCCGCGGCGTCCCGCCTTGCGGCGCCTCTGGGGGACCTCCCCGCGTGGCGCATCGCGAGCGGCGGGCTCGCACTTGCCGCCATCGTGCTCGCGATCGTTGCCGTCGTCGGAAGCGGCTCGGGTGCGACGTTCAACGGTCCGAGCGTGACGATGAGCGCGGGGCGGGATACCAGGCGAGCGGCGTCGCCGTGTCCATGCTCTCGGACGACACCCGCCACATCCGGTTCCGCATCGACGGGCTCCCTCCCCTCGAGAACAACAGCGTGTACGAGCTTTGGATCGCGCGAGATCCGGCGCACCGCGTGTCGACTCGGGTCTTCCGGCCCGACGCGCAGGGCAGGATCGACACCACGGTCCAGGTCCCGAACCTCGGGCCGGCGTGGCAGGGTATCTGGCTGACGCACGAGCCAGGCACCGGCAGGCCCGGCTGGTCGAGGGACTGGGTGCTCGCCGGACGCCTCGTGTAGCTACGCGAGCCCTGCGCGTAGCGCGGATCAGCGTCGCCGGCGGATCTCGACCTCGGTCGCGTAGCGGAACGTCGCTCGCTCGCCGGGCATCTCGCGGACGAGCGAACGTGCCTCGGCGATCGCCCCGTCGCGATCGGCAGGCGGCGCCGACTGCACCTGGCTCATGGACGCGACGCGTTCGGCGACCTCGTCTGCTGCGAGCTCGACCGTGTGTGCGAACCGCTCCCGTTGCGCCGGAGCGAAGCGCTCGTCGGCCGCGAGCACCTCGGGCCAGGCGCCATACGGATGGTTGGCGGTCGTCAGGTGCCGGATCCGACCGGTCTCGAGCGGCGAGACGATGCGATCGAGCGCCGCCTGCGCCGGATCCTCGACGTCCCACAGGTTCCAGACGAGCACGAACGAGCCGTCCGGGACGAGCAGGCGCGCGATCTCGGAGAGCGCAGCGTGCGGCTCGAACCAGTGGAATGCCTGCGCCACGCATACAGCATCCAGCGAGGCGTCGGGGAGCGGGACGTGCTCGGCACTTCCTGCGATGACACGAACGTCGGGGGTGTCGTGCTCGAGCTGCGCGCGCATGCCGGGCAGCGGCTCGACGGCGACGACCTCGTAGCCGCGTGCGGCGAGCGAGGCCGTCAGCTTGCCGGTACCCGCTCCGAGGTCGAGGACGCGACTTGCGGACGTGAGCCCAGCGCGCGCCGCGAGCCAGTCGATGGACTCCTCGGGATAACCCGGGCGCGTCCTCGAGTACTGACCGACGACGCGGTCGAACAGCTCGTGTCCGGAGTCGGCCATCCCGCGGGATACCATAGGCACGCGATGAACGAGAAGGTCTCCCTGGCAGGCAAGCTCGCGCTGATCGACGACCAGTGGCGGCCGCGGATCGTCGCCGCCTACAACGAGAACAAGGTCGCGCTCGTCAAGGTGCAGGGTGACTTCGTGTGGCACAAGCACGAGGACACCGATGACTTCTTCCTCGTCATCAGCGGCCGGCTGCTGGTCGACCTGCGCGACCGCACGGTCGAGCTCGGTCCCGGCGAGCTCTTCGTGGTCCCGAAGGGCGTCGAGCACCGACCGCGCGCGCTGCAGGAGACCGAGGTGCTGCTGATCGAGCCGATGGGCACCCGCAACACCGGGGACGCCGACTCCGATCGGTCGGCCCCGGAGGAGTGGATCTAGCGGCTCACAGGAACGGCCGCTCGCGCGTGAGCTCGCGCTCGTAGGTGCGCCGCGCCTGGTCGACCGTGAGCTGCTCCGAGACCTCGGCGACAGGGACGTCCCACCACGACTCGTACGACGGAACGCCGATCAGCGGATCGCACTCGACCACGACCACCGTCGAGTGCTCGCGTTCGGGAGCGGCGGCGAGGGCCGTACGGAGGTCACCGAGCGAGTCGACGCGCACGGCCTCTGCGCCGAGGCTCCGGGCGTTCGCCTCGAGGTCGACGCCGACGGAGCGGGCAGTGCCGAAGCCGTTCGAGCCGAGCGAGCGCGACAGCCCCCCGATCGAGCCGTAGCCGTAGTTGTCGACAAGCACGCACGTGATGCGCACCCCCTGCTCGGCCGCCGTGACGAGCTCGGAGGACATCAGAAGCCAGGAGCCGTCGCCGACCATCACGAAGACCTCGCGGTCCGGCTCGGCGAGGCGCACGCCGAGTCCGCCCGCGACCTCGTAGCCCATGCACGAGTAGCCGTACTCGACGTGGTACGCCATCGGGTGGCGCGGTCGCCAGAGCTTGTGGAGGTCGCCCGGCATGCTGCCTGCGGCACACACCACGACGCCCGTGTCGCCGGCGGCGTCGTTGACCGCCCCGATCACCTGGGCCTGGGTCGGGCGCACCTCCTCGGGAGCGTCGACCAGTCGATCGACCTCGCCGTCCCACTCCTGTACGAGCGTTCTGGCACGCTCCTCGTAGCGCTCGGACGACGTGGTGCCCCGCGAGTGCCGAGCCGAGCTGCTCGAGGGTCGCCCGGGCATCGCCCACGAGCGCACAGCCTCCGAGCTTGGCGGCGTCGCGGGCGCCGACGTTGACGTTCACGACCTGAACGTCGGTGTGCTGGAAGACGGTGCGCGAGGCAGTCGTGAAATCGGCGTAGCGCGTGCCGATCCCGAGCACGAGATCGGCGTCGCGCGCGATGAGGTTGGCTGCACGCGTGCCCGTGGCGCCGATCGCCCCGAGCGCGAGCGGGTGACCGTAGGGGAGAGCTCCCTTCCCGGCCTGCGTCTCCGCGACCGGCACCCCGGCCTGCTCGACGAACGCGCGGAGCGCGTCGGTCGCGTCGGAGTGGTGAACGCCGCCCCCGGCGACGATGAGGGGCGAGCGCGCCCCTCGGAGCATCGCGGTTGCGCGCTCGAGGGCGGCGGGGTCGGGAAGCGGCCGGCCGATGTGCCAGGTGCGCGGCTCGACCAGCTCGATCGGGAAGTCGTAGGCCTCGGCCTGCACGTCCTGGGGCAGGCACAGCGTGACGGCGCCGGTCTCGGCGGGATCGGTCAGGACGCGCATCGCCTCGAGCAGCGCCGGCCCGAGCTGCTCGGGCCGGTTGATCCGGTCCCAGTAGCGCGAGACGGGGCGGAACGCGTCGTTGACCGAGACGTCGCGGGACCAGCCGGCCTCGAGCTGCTGGAGGACGGGATCGACCCGGCGCGTGGCGAAGACATCACCTGGCAGCAGCAGCACCGGTAGGCGGTTGACGGTCGCGAGCGCCGCGCCCGTGACCATATTCGTCGCGCCCGGGCCGACGGAGCTGGTGCAGGCCCACGCTCCGAGACGACGGCGGGCTCGGGCGTAGGCGATCGCCGCGTGCACCATCGCCTGCTCGTTACGAGCGGGCACGAAGCGCATGCCCTCCTGGTCGATCGCCTGGCCGATGCCCGCGAGGTTGCCGTGGCCGAAGATGCCGAAGGCGCCCGCGAAGAAGCGTGTCGCGACTCCGTCTCGTTCGACCGACTGCGCGCCGAGGAAGCGAACCAGCGCTTGCGCGACCGTCAGGCGTACGACCCTCACTTGACCGCTCCCATCGTTGTGACGCGCACGAGGTGGCGTTGCTCGATCAGTGCGCATACTACGATCGGCGGAGGTGGAACGTTGCAACCTGCTGCTGCGATTGCCCGGGCGAGCCGACTGAGCGGAGGGCGATGGCCGACCTCGACGAGTATCGCGCGAAACGCCGCGCAGGCCGCACGCCCGAGCCGTTCGAGGAGGCGGCCCCGAAGGGGCGGCGCGGAGCCCCGATCTTCGTCGTCCAACGTCATCTCGCACGGAGCCTGCACTACGACCTGAGGCTCGAGCGCGACGGCGCACTTGCGAGCTGGGCGCTGCCGCGAGGCGTGCCGCTGCGCGGTGGCGAGCGCGCGCTCGCCGTGCACGTCGAGGATCACCCGCTGGAGTACGCGCAGTTCGAGGGCGAGATCCCCGAGGGCGAGTACGGGGCCGGGGCGGTGGACATCTGGGACAGGGGCACCTACGAGCTCGTCGGCGAGCGCGCCGACGGGACGCTCACGGTGCTCCTGCACGGGCACAGGCTGGAGGGCGAGTGGGCCCTCGTTCCGGCGTCGCTCGACGGGAAGGAGCGCAACTGGCTGATCGTGCGCGCGGCCAAGGAGCACGCCGCCGGGCCGGCGAGGCGCTACGTGCCGATGCGGCCGCGAGCCGCCAGGCGCGTGCCGAGCGGTCCGGACTGGGCGTTCGAGATCGCGTGGGAGGGAGCGCGTGCGATCGCACCGATCGAGGGTGCTCGTGCGCGCTTCGAGCGTGACGGGGACGACGCGCCGGACGAGCGCTGGAGCAGGTTGCTCGCCCGCCTGCCACGCGGCCTCCGCACCAGCGAGTGCGTCCTCGACGGGGTCGTCTGCGCGTTCGACGAGGATGGCCGGCCAAGTCGCGCACTGCTCGACGGCGATACTGGCAGCCTGGTGTACGTCGTCTTCGACCTGCTCGAGCTGGACGCGGAACCGCTGATCGACGAGCCGTGGGTCGGCAGACGCGACCGGCTCGCGGCGCTGCTCGACGACCAGGCCGGCGAGCTGCTGCTCTCGCGCGCCTACGACGATGGGCGCGAGCTACGGACCGCGGCACGCGCACGGGGGCTCGGTATCGTCGCGAAGCATGAGCAGGCGGCATACCGGCCCGGTGCCGTCAGCGACGACTGGCGCCTGCTCGCCCCCTGACGTCAGGGCGAATTGGAACGTTGCAAGTACGGGGTCGATACCATGGAGCCGCGATGGCGAAACGCGCGAGCACCACGCAGGTGGCGGTGATGGGAAGGCTCTGCGCGGACCTCTATCCCGAGCAGCTGGAGACGCCGCTCTCCGAGGTCGAGACGTTCCGCCGGTTCGTCGGCGGCTTCGCCGGGAACGTCGCGACCGGACTCGCGCGCCTGGGGGTCGGCTGCACGATCGTGTCGGGGATCGGTGACGACGGGCACGGCGAGTACGTCCGCGCCTACCTCGAGCGCGAGGGCGTCGACTGCACCCATCTGGTCACCCATCCGACGCTGCGCACCGCGCTGGCGTTCTGCGAGGCGTGGCCGCCCGACCGCTTCCCCATCACCTTCTACCGGACGCCGACGTGTCCCGACTGGGAGCTCCGCTTCGGAGATCTCGACCTTGACGCGCTCGTCGCGCTGCCGCTCGCGCTCGTCACCGGCACGGGGCTTGCGCGCGAGCCGAGCCGCACGGCCACGCTCGGTCTCGTGCGCGCTCGCGCGACGCGCGGCGTCCTGACGGTGTTCGACGCCGACTGGCGCGCGCAGCTCTGGGAGGCGCCCGAGGAGTACCCGGTCGTCGCGGGTCTCGCCGCCGAGGCGGCGAACATCGTCGTCGGAGGCGACGGCGAGCTGGAGGCGGCCGGTCTCGGCCCGCGGAGCGCCGAGGTCGTCATCGTCAAGCACGGACCGGATGGCGTGACCGTGCACCAGAACGGCACCGCAACGCGGATTCCCCCGATGCCGGTCACGGTCGTGAACGGGCTCGGTGCCGGCGACGCGTTCCTCGCCGCGTTCTCCGCGGCCCTGCTCGACGGGGTCGATCCCGTGGCCGCAGCGCGCCGCGGAAGCGCCGCCGGGGCCCTCGTCGCCACGCGACTTGCCTGCTCCGACGCGATGCCGACGCGTCCCGAGCTCGAAGAGTTCCTGGAAGCCCACACATGAGAGCGCAGCGATGAACCTGCATCTGAAGCACCCGATCCCGCCGATCACGCCTGCGACGGCCGGCTGGGAGTTCCTGTCGTTCCGCTGGGGGCCGCTCGCGGCACCCGTGAGCGACGACACCGGTGATCGGGAGCTTGCGCTCGTCGTGATCGCCGGCCGCGTGGCGGTCGACGCCGGGTCCACGCACATCGAGGCGGGCACGGGCCGCACCTCGCCGTTCGACGGGATGCCGGAGGCCGTGTACCTGCCGCCGGGCACCGCCTACTCGGTCGCGCCGATCGGTGGCCCCGCCGAGGTCGCGTTCTGCGAGTCCCTCGCGGACCCCGCGAAGGCCGGCCCGATCGCGCACGTCCGCGCAGAGGATGTCGCGATCGAGATCCGCGGGGCGGGGAACGCGACGCGCCAGATCAACGAGATCCTCGCGCCGGGGTTTGCGGCCCACCGTCTGCTCGTCGTCGAGGTGTTCACGCCCGCCGGCTCCTGGTCGAGCTTCCCACCGCACAAGCACGACGTGCTGGAGCCGCCCGGCGAGGTGGTGCTCGAGGAGGTCTACGCCTACCGGATCGCCCGCCCCGAGGGCTTCGGCGTCCAACGCGTGTACACGCGCGACGGCGCGCTCGACGAGGCCTACGCCGTGCACGACGGCGACGCGGTGCTCGTCCCACGGGGCTACCACCCGTTCGTCGCCGCGCACGGCTACGACTGCTACTACCTGAACTCCCTCGCAGGCGACGTCCGCTCGATGGCGGCCTCGGACGATCCCGACCTCGCGTGGGTCCGGGGGACGTGGGAGTCGCTCGGACAGGACCCGCGCGTACCGCTCGTCGGGGGTTCGCGATGACTCCCCGCATCGCGAGCGCCCCCGTCAGCTTCGGCGTCTTCGAGCTGACCGCCGGCCGTGATGATCTGCCGGCGGGCCCGGTGCTCGCTGCAGACGATGGCAGAGCTCGGCTACGCGGGCAGCGAGCTCGGACCGCCGGGCTACTTCGGCGACGGCGCGGCCGTCGCCGACACGCTCGGGTCGCGCGGGCTCGTGCTGGTGGGCTCGTTCCTCGCGCTGCGACTCTCGCGCCGCGAGCACGTCGAGGCCGACCTGAAGGGTCTCGACGAGACGCTCCAGCTGCTGGACGAGGCGCGCGGAAGCGATCCCCGGCCGGCGATCCTGATCTCGGACGCGTTCTGCGAGCCCGAGCGCCTGGCCTTCGCCGGGCGGATCGAGCAGCACCCCGAGACCTGGCTCGACGACGAGCGATTCGCACTGCTCCTCGAGAGCGCGCACCGCGCGGCCGAGCAGTGCCGCGAACGCGGCTTCCCCGCGTCGTTCCACTACCACGCCGGCACGTACGTCGAGTCGCCCCGCGAGATCGAGCGGTTCGTCGAGGGGCTCGATCGATCGCTGCTCGGCCTCTGCTTCGATACCGGCCACTCGGCATTCGGTGGCGGAAACCCGCTCGAGCTGCTGCACGCGCACGGCGAGCTCGTCAACCACGTGCACCTGAAGGACGTCGACATGACGCTGCTCGGCCGCCTCCACGCGAGGGCGCGGGACTCGAACGTGCCTGGGAGGAGGGAGCGTTCTGCGAGCTCGGGCAGGGGGGCGCAGATGTCGACGCCTGTCTGGCGGAGCTTCTGCGGCGCGGGTACGACGGCTGGATCGTGGTCGAGCAGGATCAGGTGCTGCGACCCGGGCGGACGTTCGAGGACGCGGTGGATTCCGCGCGCCGCAACCGCGTGTGGCTCAGCGAGCGTGGACTGTGAGCCCCGCCTGATCTCCGCTCCGAGATCGGGCGGCAGGCGCAGGCTCGATGCGCTCTCGGGATCGCGCGGCATCTTCGCGGTCTCGGCGATCGACCATCGCGACGCCCTGACGGCGGCGCACGCCCGCGCAGGGCTCGAGCCGCCGACCCGTGAACAGGCCGCACGCTTCAAGGCGGCCGTGATCCGCGCGCTCGCGCCGCACGCGACCGGCGTGATGCTCGACCCGGAGGCTGGCGGCCTCGCACTCGCAAGCGGCGCACCCGGACCGGCTCCGGTCGTGATGCCGCTGGAGGCGCAGGGCTACTCCGACGTCGAGTCCGGCCGGGTGACGACGTTCCTGCCCGACTGGTCCCCGGCGCGGGCGCTCGAGTCCGGCGCCAGCGCGTGCAAGCTCCTGCTGCCGTACAGGCCCGATCACGAGGCGTCCGCGACGCTGCAGGACGCGGTCGTGGCCGAGGCGGTCGCGGCCTGTCACGCGGCCGGCCTCCCGTTGATCGTCGAGCCGATCGCCTATCCGCTCCCGCCGGAGGATGCGACGTCGCTCGCCGCCAACCTCGGTCCGATCGTGCTCGCCTCGGTCGAGCGCCTGCGGCCGTTGGGTGGCGACATCCTCAAGCTGCAGTTTCCGCGTGCCGCCGCGCCGCGCCGAGGAGGCGCGCTGGTGCGAGCAGATCGACGTGGCCT
Organism: uncultured Actinomycetes bacterium; assembly: GCA_963717155.1. Classification (GTDB taxonomy): domain Bacteria; phylum Actinomycetota; class Thermoleophilia; order Gaiellales; family JALYLC01. The sequence continues at coordinate 1,741,728 of OY970326.1, read as the reverse complement.
CCGGCGAGACGCCGTGGGTGCTGCTCGGCGGAGGCGGCGATGCGGAGGGCTTCGCGCGAGACGTCGAGGTCTCGTGCGCTGCCGGGGCATCGGGCTTCATCGCCGGTCGCACGCTGTGGCAGGCCGCGCTGGGGCTGGACGGCGACGCGCTCGTCGAACGGCTCGCGCGCGAGTGCGTGCCGCTCGTCCGCCGGCTCCGTGCGCTCGCCGAGGCACACGGCCGGCCGTGGCGCCAGAGGCTCCCGGAGCCGGTCGCGCCTCCGCCGACCTGGTGGAGCGCGTAGGCCTCCCATGCATCTCGAGCTCGTTGCGCTCGTGGTCGAGGAGTACGACAGCGCGATCGACTTCTTCGTCGACGTACTGGGCTTCGACCTCGTGGAGGACTCGCCGTCGCTGACCAACGACGGACGTCCGAAGCGCTGGGTCGTGGTGCGGCCGCCGGGGGCGCGGACGGGACTGCTGCTCGCCCGTGCGGACGGAGAGACCCAGGAGTCGATCGTCGGCAACCAGGCGGCGGGTCGCGTCGGGTTCTTCCTGCGGGTCGACGACTTCGCCGAGGCCTACGAGCGGATGGTCGCCGCCGGGGTCGAGTTCGTGACGGCTCCGCGTGAGGAGCCGTACGGTCGTGTCGCGGTGTTCCGCGACATCGCGGGGAACCGCTGGGACCTGCTCGGTCCGGTCTAGCAGCCCGAGGTCACGTACTGGATCGACCGCACGTGCTGGGCCCCTCGAGGAGATCCCTGAACACCGAGGCCGCAAACCTCATCAACTCCGCGACACACGATCAACCGGTGGCCGCCGCGGCTCTCCGGCGCGGAAGCAGCCAGGCCGCCGCGACCAGCGATGCGCACACGAGCAACAGGTAGACGGCCGAGCGCCCTGCCGCGTCCGCGAGCGCTCCGCCTGCGATCGGGCCGATCACCGTGGAGGCCGCCCACACGGCGTTCAGCAGCCCGAGCACGACGCCCCGGCCGATGCCCGCGCGGTCGGCTCCCCAGGCCGCGAGCGGGAACGAGATGCCGAAGAGCACCGCGAACAGCGGCGCGCGCAGCACCAGCAGCCCGACCAGCGAGGGAACGGTCGCACTCGCCACGGGCAGTAGCAGCACGGCTGCCAGCAGCCCCGAGGCGGCGCCGCCGACGACGAGCTTCGTCATACGCGCTCCGAGACGACCGACGAGGAAGCTGGCACACGCGAAGACGAGCGCCCCGATCGAGAACGCAGCCCCGATGCCGCTCGCCGACAGCCCGTCGTCGTGCAGCTGCAGCGGCACGAGCAGGTAGATGGCACTGCTCGCGCACGATGCGATCAGCATGAGCCCGAGGCTCGCGACCACGACCGGCTCCCGCATCGCCCGACTCAGGGTCTCGAGGAGGGACGGGATCGCCGGCTGCACCTCGCGCCGCGGCTCCGGTACGCGCAGCAGGGCGAGACAGATGACGAGTCCCACGAAGCCCGTCGCCACGAACGGCGTTCGGACTCCGAACCGCTCTCCCACGACGCCCGCGAACACGGGGCCGATCATGAATGCGAGCCCGGCGATCGTCATCGGCCGGGCGAGCGCCGACTCGCGACGCTCACGCGGAGCGAGCTCGCCGATCCAGGCCACGCCCGCTGTCCAGACCGTTCCGAACCCGAGCCCGAACACGAACCGCGAAGCGAGCAACGGCCAGAACCCCGGGATCGCGTGGGCGAGCAGCGAGCCCGACATCAGGGCAGCGGAGATCAGCGTCAGGCGGCGCGCCCCGTAGCGGTCAGCGAGCATGCCTGCCGGAAGCGCGACGACGAGCACCGCCAGGCCGGTCGCGCCCGCGAGCAGGCCCGCCGTGGACTGCGACAGGTGCAGCTGCTGGGCGAACGTCGGGACAAGCGGTACGACCGCCGACCACGAGAACTCGCCCACCAGGATGAGCGCATACACGAGCAGGATCCCGGCGGGCACCCACGCACTCTAAAGGGCGTCGTCGACCATTCCCCGAGTCTCGCCTGTCAGTCGATCGTCAGAACGACCTTGCCGGAGATCCTGCGCGCGAGCAGCGCCTCGAGGTGCTCGCCGGCATCCCGCCAGGACACGATGCGATCGATCGAGCAATCGAGATGGCCGTCGCCGACGAGATCGACGAGCCGCATGAGATCGATCGTGCAGCCGCCGCGTCGCGCGATCTCGGCGAACAGGTAGATGCCGACGAGCCGGGCGCCCGACGCTCGGAAGAAGAACGCGCGGGTCGGGAACTGCACGAGAGAGCCGTCGCTCGCGGCGAACGAGACGATCGTCCCCATCTCTCCGATGCGCTGCATGGCAGCACCCAGCGTCGCGCCGCCGACGGCCTCGACGATGCCGTCGAACTCCTCGCCGGCAGGCTCGAGCGCGTGGATCACCGCGTCGGCGCCCAGCTCGCGCAGGCCCTGCGCTCGCTCCGGACTCGCAGATACGGCCGTGACGTGCGCGCCCGCGAGCTTTGCGAGCTGCACCGCGAAGTGCCCGACGCCGCCGCTCGCCCCCGTGACCAGGACCCGCTGGTCTGCGGTCGGCCCGATGATGTCGAGCGCCCGAAGCGCCGTCAGCCCCGCGACGGGGAGGGTGGCCGCCTGCGCGTCCGAGACGTCGTCGCGCAGCTCGGCGAGCATGTTGGCCGGAACCGCCGCGAGCTCGGCCCACGCTCCGCTGCCGGCGAGCGCGACGACGCGCGTCCCCACGGTCGGCCCCGAGCCGTCGGCGGCGGCGCGCTCGACGACTCCGGCCATGTCCCAGCCGGTCACCGCGCCATCTGCCATGTCTGCGAGGCGCCGCGTCTCGCCACGGTTCAGCGACACCGCCCGCACGCGGATGAGCGTCTCGTGCTGGTGTGGCGTCGGATCGGCGACCTCGCGCAGGCTGACATTTCCAGGCGCCCCCGGCGCGGCGGTGAGTGCGAGCATCTCGTTACCGTAGCCGCAGGCCCTTGCCGCCCAGCGGCTGGAGCCGGATCGCCTCGGGCGGGGCGGCAAGGAGAGGGAGCGCCTGCTCGATCAGCGCCTGCGCGCCGGGAGCCTGCAGCGAGGCGGTGTGCGCCTCCTGATCGGACCACGACTCGGCCACCCAGATGACGTCTGGATCGTCGGCATCGCGACTGACGACGTACAGCAGGCATTCAGCGACGCCTTCGAGGCCCGCTGCCGCCTCGAGCAGCATGTCCGCGAATGCGGCTCCCTGCCCGGGTCGTGCCGTGAAGCGAACCTGGATGCCGAAGAGGTCGGCCATCCCGCCATGATGGCGGATCGCTGCACCGGCCTCCGCCGGCGATGGCACCATGGCGCGATGACCGCTCCGCACCCCTCGGCCAGGCTCTTCGATCTGATCTCCGGGATGATGCGTACGCAGACGATCGCCGCGGTCGCCGAGCTCGGCGTCGCCGATGCGATCGCCGCGGGAACGACCGGCACGGCCGCGCTCGCGCGCCAGGTCGGCGCGGACGAGGATGCGTTGCGCCGGATGTTGCGGCTGCTCGAGGCCGACGGCCTGGTGATGCGTGACGCGCCCGACGTCTGGCGCCTCACCGCGGCCGGTGAGCTCCTGCGGGAGGACGTGGACGGCTCGATGCGCCAGCTCGCGCTGCTGTTCGGAGCCGAGGTCTACGACGCGTGGTCGGGGGCCGCCGGCAGCCTGAGGACCGGCGAGCCTGCATTTACAGCGCGCTTCGGGGCGCCGTTCTTCGACTGGTTCCAGCAGAACCCCGAGGGCGCGCGCCGCTTCGACCGCGCGATGTCCGGGACCGCGGCTCTGCGGCTGATCCCGTTGCTCGAGTGGGACTGGTCGGGTATCGGATCGGTCCTGGACGTCGGCGGCGGGAACGGGGCGCTGCTCGAGGCGCTGCTCGACCGCGTCCCGTCGCTCACGGGGGTCAGCTTCGATCTTCCGCAGGTCGCCGAGCGCGCCGCGATCAGGATCCAGGCGACGGGGGTCGCCGGACGACTACGCGCCGAGGGGGGCGACTTCTTCGAGGAGGTGCCCGCGGCGGACGCGTACATCCTGGCCCAGGTCCTGCATGACTGGAGCGACGAGGACGGCATTCGCATCCTCGACGCGTGTCGGCGCGCGGCCGGCGAGCACGGGCGCCTCTTCGTGCTCGAGCAGACCGTGCCGGCGGACGCTCGGCCGAGCCCCGTCAAGCTGCTCGACCTCAACATGCTCGTCCTGCTGGGCGGGCGCGAGCGGACACTCGCCGAGTTCGAGGCGTTGCTGGCCGCGTCAGGCTGGCGCCTCGCCGGCCAGCGCGAGGGCCCCCGCTCGACGCTGCTCGCCGCCGTGGCTAGTTGAGCGCGACGACGTTCTGTCGCGCGAGCCGGAAGCCCGGGTGTCTCGATCCGGCGATGCGCCGGCAGGTGATGCCGGTCGGTGCGGAGCTGCAGCGGACCCCTCCGAGCGTGACGGAGCGTCCGTAGGCGAGGACCGTGCACGGACCCCCGCTCGCGCCACACCGCGGCCCGATGTCGCCTCGACAGCCGCCGACCACGACATGGCGGCCCGTGAGCTGTACCTCGAACGGCATCCAGTCGAGGTCGCACGACTTCGGGCGGGGCGGCGGATGCGGCCACGAGGCGTGCAGGACGATGCAGTCGACGACGCCTCCCTGCGTCGAGAACATGAAGCAGTTGATGTTGCCGCTCGGGCTCTTGAAGTGCACCATCGCGGCATCTGCCGTGGCGACCAGGCTGGCCGCGCACGTTGCGACGATGACCCCCAGGAGTGCCTGTCGGAGACGTCTCGGCCACATGCCGCCACGCTACGGAGAACGACGTCGCCGGTCAACCTTCGCCCCGAGATGGGATGCCCGGAAGACGTTTTCTCGCTACGTGCGATATTCGTGCTCGTAGGGTCTTGACGGGGCCGGGTCCCGGTCGATAGCGTTGGCAACGCACCGAGCACGGGGACACCGGAAGAGAAGGTGGCCAGGCGTACGGAAGCCGCAAGGCGACGGTACGTGAGGCGCCGGATCCGAAGGCGGCCACCGACTCGGTGCGCTTTCGTTTCCGGGTTCTTCTCCGGACGATCACGCGTTCTTCACCGGTTCGCGCCAGAGGTTCGTCCGGGTGTGCCGGTACCGTGAGTGCGTGGCGGAGCCACATCCGAAGCTGGCGACCGAGGCCGAGGCCGACGTCGCTGCGGCCCTCGATCGTGTTCGCGTCGAGTGGCGCTACGAGCCGACCCGGTTCGTGATCGCCCGCCATCCCGACGGGCGCGAGCGCGAGGCATGCTCGCCGGACTTCTACCTTCCGGCGCTCGACCTCTACCTCGAGGTCTCGAGCGGCAGTCCGCGCCGGCTGAACCGGAAGCGGGCGAAGCTGCGCCGCCTCTCCGAGAGCCATCCCGAGGTGCGCGTCGAGCTGCTCGGCGCGAGCGAGGTCGAGGAGCTGCTCCGCAACCCCAGGCGCTACCTCCGCCACCTCGCGGGTCGCCTCGCGGCGTGACGTCAGTCGGCGCGTCGCAGGCGTAGGAAGTCGGCGACCCCGAGCAGACGCAGGATCGGACGTGTCTTCGCGCTCGCCAGCCGGCGACGCTCGTCGTGGACGATCTCCGGGTCGCACAGCCGGTAGCGCGTGCGTCGCGTGATCAGGTCGCAGCCGCCTGCGGCCTGGACGTTCCTGACCCAGTCCGACTCGATCCCGTAGGTAAGGGCGATGACGAAGTCCTCGCCGTGGGCGAACACGTTGACGGGCGTCTCGTAGGTGCGGCCCGACGCGCGGCCGGTATGGACGACGACGCCGAAGCCCGGGAGGTACGGAGCCAGCGGGCGCGTCACGCGGTTGGTGAAGCGCTTGTTGAACCGGGCGATCCTCCTCGCGCGTGCTGGGTCCACCCGGCGCCCCTCGCTCTCAGTCAAACGGTCGCTCACGATACGCCGTTCGCCCGGTACCGGTGAAATCGGAGTCGCGGACGCGGTGTACTCTGGTTCGCATGAGGATGAAATCGCCGCAGGAGAAGAACAAGCTCGGATCCAGCCGCGACGCCCGCAGCGTGTCCAGCGAGAGCGAGACGCCGCCGGCCATGAAGCGTGCCGGACGCCCGCATCGCACACTGTCGAGGCAGGACACGCCGAAGGGTGCGAAGGCGCTCGATGTGGAGGCCGCCGAGCCGGCCGCCGCGAAGGTCCGAGGCGCCAGCGGCAAGGGTCTGAAGAAGCATCCCGAGGCGGCTCTCGGCAAGCCCGCCGAGAAGAAGCTGGTGCGTCGCGCCCGTCCGTAGCCAGCCGGCCTGGATGTGACCGGGCGGCTGCCGTAGGGTGTCGCGATGGACCACTGGCCCGCGCTCGCCGACCTACCGCTCGTCGTGGAGGAGCTCGGGTACGGGCGGCTCGAGCCGGGCCCGGGGTTCGGCGAGGCCCACTCGACACGGCTCGTACGCCTCACCGGCGGCGGCCACGAGGGGCTGGGCGAGGACATCACGCTGTTCCTCGAGCCGGAGGGTCCTGAGCTGTCGCTTGCCGGCGAGTGGACGCTCGGCTCGTTCTGCAGGCACCTCGACACCATCGAGCAGTGGCCCGGCGGCGAACCCGAGCACGGAGACATGGCTCGCCGCTGGCGCAACTGGGGCTACGAGTCCGCGGCGCTCGACCTGGCGCTCGCGCAGGCGGCCCGGCCGCTGCACGAGGTGCTGGGACGCGAGCCGCGACCCGTCTCGTACGTGAACTCGTTCGGGATGGGCGACCCCGACGTCGTGCCGAAGGTGCTGCGCCGGCTCGAGCGCTACCCGCGACTGCGCTTCAAGCTCGACGTGCACGAGGAGTGGACTGACGAAACGGTGGCGGCGCTCGAGCGCACCGGCGCCGTGCACGCCGTCGACTTCAAGGGCCGCTACATGCTCGAGGTCAAGAACCCGGACGCGCTCCCCGCGCTGTACGAGCGCGTGCTCGCGGGACTGCCCGGGGCGCTCGTGGAGGACCCGCACGACCTGCCCGAGGTCACGGCGCTGCTCGAACCGCACGCCGACCGCGTCTCCTACGACGCGCCGATCCACACCGTCGCCGACCTCGACGCCCAGCCCGTCCCGGCCCGAACGTTCAACATCAAGCCCAGCCGCGTGGGGCGGTTGTCCGACCTGTTCGCGCTCTACGCGGCGTGCGAGGAGCGCGGCCTCGCGCTGTACGGCGGCGGCATGGGCGAGCTCGGCGTGGCACGCGGGCAGATCCAGCTGCTCGCCGCGCTGTTCTCGCCGGACGGGCCGAACGACATCGCCCCGCCGGGCTTCAACGCGCTCGAGCCGGCGGCGGGGCTGCCGCCGAGCCCGCTCGCGCCCGACCCGGCGCCCGTGGGATTCCGCCGGAACGCGGACAGGTGAGCTGGAATCACCTGCGCCCGCGTGCCATGCCGCGGCGTGCCATCATCTCGTGCGATGACTGTCCTGTTCTGGCTGCTCGTGATCGTGGTGCTCCTCGCGCTCTTCGGCTGGGCGGTCGCCGGATTCGTGTGGACGGTGCTGTGGTACGTGCTGGTCGGCATCGTGATCGGCGGTCTCGCACGCGTGCTCGTGCGCGGCACCGGGCGGTACGGCATGGGCATGACGATCATCGCCGGCATCGGGGGCAGCCTGCTGGGCGGACTGCTCGCCAACGTGCTCGACACCGGCTGGTTCGTCCAATTCCTCCTCGCGGTGCTCGCCGCGGCCGTGCTGATCGGCATCACGGCGTCGAAGACGAAGAGCGCGTAGCCACCGCCGCGTAGCTCGCCCTTATCTCCGGCACGCTCGCGCTGTGGGGCTGGTCGACCGTCCCCGCGTTCGTAATGCTGATCGTGATGTCTGGTTGAGGGGCGGTCGAGACTCGCGCATAGCCCCACCGACACCACGTTGCCACTCATCCTCAGCTCGAAGAGATCACGGTGTCAACGGCAGCGGGGTCAAAGGCTCGTCGCGCCGGCACCTTCCGCGGAACCTGAGCATATGCAGGAGATTCCACCCAACCACGTGATGGGCCCGGCAGGAATCGAACCTGCGACCTTGAGCTTCGAAGGCTCCTGCTCTGTCCGCTGAGCTACGGGCCCTGCGCGGCAAGGATATGCGGTCGCCTCGTTGACGGCCGCTGATGCACCGTACGAGCGCGCGTGGCTCGGCGCCCGCTTCCTCGTGCGGCCGCTCGGGCATGTCCTCCTTCGTCCCGAGGTCACGGGCCGCGCGAACGTCCCGCGCACGGGCGGTGCGGTGATCGCGTTCAACCACGTGGGGTACCTCGACGTGCTGCTGTTGTCGCAGGTGCTCGAGCGCCCCACGCGTTTCATGGTCGCCGAGGGTGTGCTGCGCATTCCCGGGATCGCATCGCTCCTACGCGCGTCGGGCGCATTCGGAGTGCGCCGCGGGGCGAGCGACCGCGACGCGGTACGGCTCGCGATCGAGATCGCCGGCGCAGGCGGGCTCGTCGGGATCTTCCCCGAGGGCGGTCTGCGCCGGGGTCGCGCCCTCGGTGAGCTGCAGCGAGGCGCGGCCTTGATCGCGTTGCGCGCCGGCGTCCCGCTCGTCCCCGTGGCGATCCACCGCCGTCCGGCGTTCGTGCGGGTGGGGGAGCCGCTCGCACCCGAGGGCGACGCGCGGTCGTTGACCGCGGGGCTCGGCGAGGCCCTGTCAGAGGCTCTGGGCGATCGTTCGCAGGACCCGGAGAGCGATCGGGGGCACTCGGCCCGCGACGTCGCAGCCGGGGTCGAAGGCCGTGAGGGAGACGGCGCGGACGGGAAGCTCCCGTAGGAGCGAGGCGACGAGCGCATCGACCTCCTCTCCGTCGAGGCCGTTCGGCGTGCTGTAGAGGTTCACCGTCGCGACCGAGGCGTCGAGGACGTCGAGGTCGAGGTGGACGTACAGACCGGTGATCTCCGGCGTGATCGCTCGCACGGCTTCGACGAGCGAATCGGGCGCTCGGAGCCGATCCGACGTCATCTGGATGATCTTCGAGGCGCCGAGACGCCTCTCCTCGGGCGTGTCGAAGTCGCGAGCGCCGGCAAGCACGACGCTCGACTCGGGCACGGGCCGGGCGCCGGGGATGGTCGCGAGCATCGACTGCCACGCGCTCCCGGTCAGGATCGCAAGTCCCATGCCGTCGATGTAGCCGGAGATCGTCGTGGCCGGCTCGTTGAAGTCGGCGTGCGAGTCGAACCAGACGACACCCGGAACAGCCTCGTCCAACCCTGCCACGACCCCGACGGCCGAGAAGCAGCTCCCCGACAGCACGATGGGAAAGGCCCCCGCCTCTCGCGCGCGCCGGACCTCGAGCGCCACCAGTCGCATCAGCTCGAACGCCGCGTCACCATCGCCGGACCCGCTGGAGCCGAACCGCTCGTCGATCTCGATCACCCGCGTTCGGACGCTCGCACCGGTCGAGCCGAGCGCGGCCTCCGCCCCGTGCGCGAGCAGGTGCTCGGGACCTCGGCCGACCCCCTCCCGCAGCCTGCCGAGCTCGTACGGGACGACCAGTGCCACGATCTCCTGCACGGCGGCGATGGTACTGCGCCCGCGTCACCGGTCCCGGCCGGCACTCCCTCGACCAGGGGCCCCGAGTGCGGGCGAGAGGACTTGAACCTCCACGAGCTCTCGCTCACCGGATCCTAAATCCGGCGCGTCTACCGTTCCGCCACGCCCGCGTGGCGGCCAGACTAGCGCCGTCGTCGACGAGCGCTCGGGGCCTCCGCTCGAACCGGGGGCCTCGGCTACGGTTTGACTCCCATGAGGACGGAGACCACCCTCCTCGACGGTGACCGCGCGCGCCTCGATGTCGAGGTACCGGCGGAGCGCGTCGAGCACGATCTCGAGCACACGTTGCGACATCTCGCGCACCAGGTCAGGGTGCCCGGATTCCGCAAGGGCCGAGTGCCTCCGCAGGTCGTCCTGCAGCGCCTCGGACGCGAGGAGGTGCTCGACGAGACCCTCCGCGAGCACCTCGAGCGCTGGTACGCCGACGCGCTCGGCGTCAGCCGCCTGAAGCCGATCGAGCAGCCGGACATCGACTGGAAGGAGCTGCCCGACGAGGGCGAGGCGTTCCACTTCTCGGCGACCGTGCGCATCCGTCCGAAGGCTTCCCTGCCCGATCCGCTCGTGCTCGAGGCGCCGCGCCACGACGACTCCGTCCCGGACGAGCTCGTCGAGCGCGAGCTCGAGCAGCTCCGCCGGGAGGGATCGCCCCTCGTCCCGGTGACCGACCGCGCCGCCCAGGCGGGCGACTACGTCGAGCTCGACTTCCGCGGTCGAGCCGCCGACGGCAGCGATCTGCCCGGCGCGGTCGCCGAGGGCTACCACGTCGAGCTCGGAGCTCGCAGGATCCTCCCGCAGATGGAGGAGGCGATCGTCGGGATGCGGCCGGGCGAGCAGGCCACCATCGAGGTCGAGTTCCCCGAGGACTACCCCTCCCCGTCGCTGGCCGGCACGACCGCGACCTTCGATCTGAACCTGCGAGCCGTCGAGCAGCGCGAGCTCGCGCCGCTGGATGACGAGCTCGCCCGGCGCGTCTCCGAGTTCGACTCCGTCGACGAGCTACGAGCCGACGTCGAACGCGTGCTCGGCGAGCGCATCAAGCGCGAGGTCGACGGCCTCTACCGTGGCGCGGTCGGCCAGGCCCTCGGCCGTGTCGTCATCATCGATCTGCCCGATGCCCTGATCGACCAGCGCGTCGGCGAGCTCACGATGGGGCTCGCGCGCGCTGTCGGTGAGCGCGGCATCCCGTTCCGCCGCTACCTCGAGCTGCGCGGCCAGACGCTCGAGGACGTGCAGGCCGAGCTGCGCGACGATGCGATCGAGGGGCTGCGCCGCGAGCTCGCGCTCGAGGCGCTCGCCGATCGCGACAAGATCCAGGTGTCCGACGAGCTGCTCGAGGAGCGCCTCCGCATCGACGCTATCGCGGAAGGCATCGAGGATGTCGATGAGATCCTGCAGCAGGTGCTGAGCTCGCCCGCCAAGGAAGATGCGCGCGAGGACCTGCGCTTCCAGCTCGCGCTCGATCGTGCCGTCGAGCTGGCGACCCCGATCGCACCCGAGCTGGCCGAGGCTCGAGAGCGGATCTGGACACCCGAGAAGGAGGGAGACGAGGGCGAGGCGAAGCCTGCGCTCTGGACTCCTGGCGATCCCCGCTGAAGCACCACCCGATACCTGAACACAAGGAGCGCCAATGAGCCCTCTCGTACCCATGGTCGTCGAGCAGACCTCGCGCGGCGAGCGTGCCTTCGACATCTACTCCCGTCTGCTCAACGAGCGGATCATCTTCCTCGGAACGCCGATCGACGATCAGATCGCGAACCTGATCGTCGCCCAGCTGATCCACCTCGAGTCGGAAGACCCCGACAAGGACATCTCGGTCTACATCAACTCGCCCGGCGGCTCGGTCTACTCGGGCATGGCGATCTACGACACGATGCAGTTCATCAAGCCCGACGTGTCGACGATCTGCTGCGGCATCGCGATGTCGATGGGCGCGCTCCTTCTTGCAGGTGGCGCAAAGGGGAAGCGCATGGCGCTGCCGAACTCCAAGATCCTCATCCATCAGGTCTCGGCCGGCTACCAGGGACAGGCCACCGACATCGAGATCCACGCGCGTGAGATCCTTGACATGCGCCGCCGTCTCGACGAGATCATCGGCAAGCACACCGGTCAGCCGCTGGAGCGCGTCTCCCGCGATACGGAGCGCGACTACTTCATGTCGGCGACCGAAGCACGAGAGTACGGAATCATCGATCAGGTGATCGAGCACCGATAAGCGCGTCGGAACTGAGTAAGCTGAGAGGAGCGAATGGCGCGGCCGACTGATACCAACGAGCAGCTCCTGTGCTCCTTCTGCGGGAAGTCCCAGCGCCAGGTCAAGAAATTGATCGCTGGACCCGGGGTCTACATCTGCGACGAGTGCATCGATCTCTGCAACGAGATCATCGATGAGGAGCTCGCAGCCCCCGCCCAGCTCGATCTCGACAACCTGCCGCGACCCCGCGAGATCTACTCCGTCCTGAACGACTACGTCGTCGGGCAGGAGGAGGCCAAGCGGACGCTCGCGGTCGCGGTCTACAACCACTACAAGCGCATCCAGATGCAGGCGGGCGACGAGGAGATCGAGCTCTCGAAGTCCAACATCCTGCTGCTGGGCCCGACCGGCTGCGGCAAGACGCTGCTCGCGCAGACGCTCGCGCGCATCCTCAACGTCCCGTTCGCGATCGCCGACGCCACGGCGCTCACCGAGGCCGGCTACGTGGGCGAGGACGTCGAGAACATCCTGCTGAAGCTGATCCAGGCCGCCGACTTCGACGTGAAGAAGGCCGAGACCGGGATCATCTACATCGACGAGGTCGACAAGATCGCGCGAAAGGCCGACAACCCGTCGATCACGCGCGACGTCTCGGGTGAGGGCGTACAGCAGGCGCTGCTCAAGATCCTCGAGGGAACGGTCGCGTCCGTTCCTCCGCAGGGTGGGCGCAAGCACCCGCACCAGGAGTTCCTGTCGATCGACACGACGAACATCCTGTTCATCTGCGGCGGCGCGTTCGCCGATCTCGATCGGATCATCGAGCGCCGCGTCGGCCACAACTCCGTCGGCTTCGGCGCCCAGGTCCGCTCGAAGCAGAACCGCGACACGCACGCGCTGTTCAACGGCGTGATGCCCGAGGATCTCGTCCAGTTCGGGCTGATCCCGGAGTTCATCGGACGCCTGCCCGTCATCTCCGCGGTGCACCACCTGCAGCGCGAGGATCTCGTCAAGATCCTGCTCGAGCCGAAGAACGCCCTGGTGCGCCAGTACCAGCGCTTCTTCAAGTTCGACAAGATCGAGCTCGTCTTCAAGGACGAGGCGCTGTGGGCGATCGCCGACCGGGCGCTCGAGCGTGACACCGGCGCTCGCGGCCTGCGGTCGATCATCGAGAACGCGTTGCTCGACGTGATGTTCGAGCTGCCGTCCCGCCGCGACGTGCAGAAGTGCGTGATCACGAAGGAGACGATCGAGAAGGGCATTCGCCCGACGCTCGTCACCGAGGGCGGAGCCGAGCTCGTCGAGGAGCTCGAGGAGACGGCCTGAGCGACCTCGGCAGCGCGCTCGCCGCTCTCCGGCCGCGCGCGCTCCCGGATCGTTACGCGCTTCTCGGGTACTCGCGCGACGCCGCTCCCGTCGTCGATCTCTCGTCCGAGCCGTTCGCCTGCGTGCTGCTCGACCCGTTCGAGACGACGCTCGTCGTACGATCGGATCTGGCCGCCAGCCTGCCCCAGCCGGAGACCGCGCTCGCCGATCGGCGGGTGATCCTGCTCGAGGGGACGCTGGCCGACGATCTGGTCGGGTTCATGGCTGCGATCACGGCTGCCCTCGCGGACCGGGGCGTCTGGCTGCTCGCGCTCGGTGCGGCGACCCGCGATCACCTGCTCGTCGCCGATGCCGAGCTGGAGGACGCGCTCGAGGCGCTCCGCGGCCTGGCAGGGAAGAGCGAGCTCGCACCCTAAGATTCCCGGGGTGGAGGACGACCTTCGAGCACTGCTCGCCGAGCGGACGCGCTACAACGCGTCCCTCGTCGAGCCCGAGGTCCTGCAGCGCTGGATCGACGCAGGCGCCTTCGAGGCGCGCGCGGACGATCCCGGCGAGCCGTACGCGATCGCGATCCCGCCGCCGAACGTGACCGGCGCGCTGCACATGGGCCACGCGCTGAACGGCTCGATCGATGACGTGCTGATCCGCCTGAACCGCATGCGCGGACGCAACGCGCTCTGGATCTACGGCACGGACCACGCGGGCATCGCCACGCAGATGGTGGTCGAGCGGCTGCTGGCGGCCGAGGGCACGACGCGCCAGGAGCTCGGTCGCGCGCTGTTCCTCGAGCGACTGTGGCAGTGGAGGCGCGAGACCGGCACGACCATCACCGGGCAGTACCTGCGCCTCGGCGCCTCGCTCGACTTCCGCCGCGAGCGCTTCACGATGGACGACGACTACGCGCGCGCGGTGCTCAAGGTGTTCGTCGAGCTCTATCGCAAGGGCTATCTGTTCCGCGACAACCGCATGATCAACTGGTCCCCCGGACTGCTCACCGCGATCTCGGATCTCGAGGTCGAGCACCGCGACGTCGAGGACGTCATGTACGACATCGACTACGCGCTCGTCGGCGGCGGCCACGTGACGGTCGCGACGGTGCGCCCCGTGACGCTGCTGGGTGACTCGGCGGTCGCGGTGAACCCGACCGACGAGCGTTATCGTGAGCTCGTCGGCCGGCGCGCGATCGTCCCGCTCGTCGAGCGCGAGGTGCCCGTCATCGCCGACGAGTACGTCGACCCCACGGTCGGGACGGGCGCGCTGAAGGTGACTCCGGCACACGACCCGAACGACTTCGACATCGGACGGCGGCACGGGCTCGCCGAGATCCAGGTCATCGGCTTCGACGGGCGCATGACCGCGCATGCCGGCGAGCGCTATGCCGACATCACGGTCGCCGAGGCATCCGAGCGGGTGCTCGCAGACCTGCGCGAGCGCGGGCTCATCCGCTCGGAGCGTCCGTACGTGCACTCCGTCGGCCATGACCAGCGCTCGGGTGTGCGGGTCGAGCCGCTCGTCTCCCTGCAGTGGTTCTGCCGGATGGACGAGCTCGCTGCGCCCGCGATCGCCGCGGTGCGCGAGGGTCGTGTGCGCTTCCATCCGAAGGGCGCCGAGCGCATCTTCTTCTCCTGGATGGACCAGATCCGGCCGTGGTGCGTGTCGCGCCAGCTCTGGTGGGGGCACCAGATCCCCGTCTGGTACTGCGAGAACGACCACGTCATCGTCCAGGAGAGCGCGCCCGAGCGCTGCCCCGAGTGCGGCATCCACGAGCTCGAGCGCGACCCCGACGTGCTGGACACGTGGTTCTCGTCGGCCCTGTGGCCGTTCGCGACGCTCGGCTGGCCCGACGAGACGGACGACCTGCGCACCTTCTATCCCGGCCACGTGCTGTCGACGGCCCGCGAGATCATCAACCTCTGGGTCGCTCGCATGCTGATGATGGGGATCGAGTTCCTCGGCGAGATCCCCTTCAGCGACGTCGTCGTCCACTCCGTCGTGCAAGCGCCGGACGGGCGCCGCATGTCGAAGTCGCTCGGGACCGGAATCGATCCCGTCGAGCTGATCGAGCGCTTCGGCGCCGACGCGACGCGCTACGGGCTGCTCAAGATGAGCTCGACGCAGGACGTGCGGTTCGCCGAGGGCACGATCGACGAGGGCCGCGGCCTGACGAACAAGCTGTGGAACGCCGGCCGGCTGATCCTGACGAGCGCGGACGATGTCGCTGCCGAGCCGATCGTCGGCGCGTCGGTCGACGGGTGGGTGCTGACACGACTCGACCGCGCGATCGAGGAGGTCTCGGCGCTGATCGATGCGTACGACCTCGCGGCGGCCGTCAAGGCGCTCTACAGGTTCGTCTGGAACGACGTCTGCGACTGGTACCTCGAGGCGTCGAAGGCGCGCCTGTACTCCGACGATCCCGCCGAGCGCGCGCAGGTCTCGGCCACGTTGCGGTACGTGCTCGATCGCACGTTGCGCCTCTGCCATCCGGTGCTGCCGTTCGTGACCGAGGAGCTCTGGCGGTTCGCCGGCGGCGAGGGCCTGCTGATGCGCGCGACGTTCCCAGAGGCAGGCGAGGTGCCGCGCGACGTCGAGGCCGAGTCCGCCGTCGAGGCGGCGATCGAGGCCGTCCGAACGCTCCGTCGGCTGCGCGACGATGCGGGTCTCGGCCCTCGCGCCCCACTGGCGATCGAGCTCGAGGGCGGGGCGGACGCCGAGCGCCTGCGCCGCGGCGCCGACCTGCTCGTGACGCTCGGCGGCGCGACCATGAACGGCACCGCCGAGGGCGCAGCGGTTCCGATCGTCCTCGGCGATGCGACGCTGCACGTGCGCGGCGCGGGCCTCGCCGAGGCGCTGCGCCCGCGCCTGCTCGACCGCCTCGCCGCTGCGCGCGGTGAGAGCGAGCGCGCGACGCGCAAGCTGGCCGATGAGCGCTTCGTCTCCCGGGCACCGGCTGCGCTCGTCGAGGCCGAGCGCGAGAAGGCGGGCCGCTTCGCGGTTGAGGCCGCCGAGCTCGAGGCGCGCCTCGATGCCCTCGGTGCGTAGCGCCGCCGCCGCCCGTGTCGCGCTCGACGCGCTCGAGCGCTTCGGGGTCAGGCTCGACCTTGCCCGGATGCAGGCACTGATGCGCGCGCTCGGCGATCCGCAGGCGAGCCTCGCGGCGGTGCACATCGTGGGCACGAACGGCAAGTCCTCGACCACGCGCATGAGCGCCGCCGCCCTGGCAGCCTCGGGACTGCGCGTCGGGACGTACCTGTCGCCGCACGTCCTGCGCATCGAGGAGCGGGTACAGCTCGACGGCGTTCCGCTGTCGTCGGCACGCTTCGACCGCCTTGCCGCGGCGGTGCTCGACGCCGCCGACGGCGTCGCCGACGAGCTGGGGGAGGGGCCGACGCAGTTCGAGGCGCTGACCGCGATCGCGTTCCTCGCGTTCGGCGAGGAACGCCTGGATGCGATCTGCGTCGAGGCGGGACTCGGCGGTCGCCTCGATGCCACCAACGTCCTCGACGCGCGTGTCGTGGGCCTCACGAACGTCGGCCTCGACCACACGGCCGTCCTCGGCGACACGCCCGAGCAGATCCTGAAGGAGAAGATCGCGGTCGTCTCACCGGGAGCGATCGTGGTGCTGGGCGAGCTCTCTGAGGAGCTCGCGAGGCTCGGCGACGGCGGACGCGAAGGCGCGCGGAGCGCGCAAGGTGCTCCGGGTGGGACGGGGCGATCTCGAGGCCGTCGAGGGCCTGCTCGCCGCGGGCTACCAGCGCCCGAACGCGGCGCTCGCGCTGGCCTGTGCACGCGCGTTCCTCGCGCCGACCGCGCTCGACCTGGAGCGCGTGCGCACGGCCGTCGCCGAGGCGCCGCCGCCGGGCCGTCTCGAGCTGCGCCCGGGCCCGCCGCTCGAGCTACGGGACGGCGCACACAACCCGCACGGGATGCGCGCACTCGTCGCCGAGCTCGATGCCGCGCTCGACGGCCTCCGCCCGCGCGTTGCGCTCGTCGCGCTTGCAGGCGGACAAGGATGGCGCGGGCATCCTGGACATGCTGGCCCCGCACGTGGACCGCGTGATCGCGACGACGAGCGGGCACCTGGGGGCGCTGGCGCCCGAGGACGTGGCGGCGCTCGCACGGGGCGCCGGGGTGCCCGCAGACGTCCACGAGGATGCGTCCGAGGCCTACGCGGCGGCACGCGTCGCGGCCGGTCCGGAGGGGGCGTTGCTCGTCTGCGGAACGTTGTATCTGCTCGCGCGCCTGGCCGCGTTGGAAGCGTCCGGATAGCATGATGGGCAAGCCGCTGTGGAGGCGTGCGCTCTTTCTCTTGTTCATGACCGTGTCGACGATCGCGTTGTTCTTCGGGGCCGGCTACGTCATCGGCAAGCTGATTCTGTAGGGATCGTCGATCATGTATCGCAAATCTGCATCCTTCCGTGATCTTTCTCGCGACGACATCCAACAACCCGTTCGACGGGGTTCGCCACTTCTTCTCGTCGAGCACGTTCGCCGCGCTCGTCAAGCTCGGCGGGTTCTTCGTCATCGTGATGTGGCTCGCGCTCGTGTTCTGGACGTACAAGGATGCGAAGCGCCGCATCGCCGATCCGATACTCGTCGCGGTCGCCGTCGTGACGGCGCTGATCTTCCCGTTCGTCGGTGCGCTCGTCTACGCGATCCTCCGCCCGCCGGAGTACATCGAGGACGTCCGCGAGCGCGAGCTCGAGATCCGGGCGATGGAGCGCCGGCTCGGCGCAGACCCGCGCTGCCCGTTCTGCCGCCAGCAGATCGAGGCGAGCTTCCTCGTCTGCCCGCACTGCACGAACCGCCTGAAGTCGTCGTGCAGGCGCTGCCGCAGCCCGCTCGAGCAGCAGTGGCAGGTGTGCCCCTACTGCGAGACGCCCGTACAGCGCGGCGCCACCGAGGCGCTGCCGCAGCTTCCGACGGACATCCCCTTCACCGGATAGTCCCGGTGCGGTTCGCCGCTACCGTTCGGCGCCATGCCTACCGAGACCACGCTCGTCCTGATCAAGCCCGACGCGGTCGCGCGCGGGCTCATCGCGGAGATCCTCGGCCGCTTCGAGCGGCGCGGGTTCCGCCTTCGCGGGCTGCGCCTGCTCGTGCTCGAGCGCTCGGCGGCCGAGAGCCACTACGCCGAGCATCGCGAGCGGCCGTTCTTCGGTGAGCTGGTCGACTTCATCACGTCCGGGCCGATCGTCGCGCTCGCGCTCGAGGGCAACGATGCGATCTCGACGGTGCGCACGATGATGGGCGAGACGCATCCGACGAACTCGGCGCCGGGCACGATCCGAGGCGATCTCGCGCTGGAGCTCGCGGAGAACGTCGTGCACGGGTCCGACTCGCCGGAGAGCGCCGAGCGCGAGCTCGCGCTCTTCTTCGGCGAGGCGCTGCTCTGATGACCGTGTAGAAGTCAGGTTGACAGGACGCCGAAGGCCTGTCGTCGATAGGAGAGCACCCCCGATGAAGCAATCCGTCGCGAGCGACATCGCGGCCCGCGCCCGCGCCGTCATCCCGGGCGGTGTCAACAGCGGCCAGCGGCAGGTGCCAGGCCTCGAGAACCTCGTCGTCGCACGCACGCACGGGTGCGTGTTCGAGGATGCCGACGGGCGCGAGTACACCGACTACCACGCGGCGTTCGGTCCGGCCCTGCTCGGCCACAACGATCCGGACGTCGATCGCGCCTACGGCGAGATGGCGCGCACAGTCGACCTGATGGGCGTCGGCGTCACACCGGTCGAGGTCGAGCTCGCGGAGAAGCTCGTCGAGATCGTGCCCTCGTTCGAGCGCGTCGTGCTCACGAGCACCGGCTCCGAGGCGACGTTCCACGCGCTGCGTCTGGCGCGCGCCGTGACCGGACGCCGGCTCGTGGTCAAGTTCCAGGGCTGCTACCACGGCTGGCACGACTCGGTGGCGATGAACGTCATCTCACGCGCAGACCGCGTCGGGCACAAGGATCCATTGTCGAAGGGCGTGCTGCCGGAGGTCATCGACGCGACGCTCGTGCTGCCGTTCAACGACCTTGCCGCGGTGACGCGGGCGGCCGAGGAGCATCCCGGCGAGATCGCGGCGATCATCCTCGAGCCGATACCGCACAACATCGGAGCCGTGCTTCCGCTGCCGGGCTTCCTCGAGGGCCTGCGCGACCTGTGCTCGCGCGAGGGGATCGTGCTGGTGTTCGACGAGGTGATCACCGGCTTCCGCCATGCGGTCGGCGGCTACCAGTCCGTCGTCGGCGTCACGCCGGATCTCACCACGGTAGGCAAGGCGATGGCCAACGGCTATCCGATCGGCGCTGTCGGTGGTCGGGCGGCGCTCGTCGATCAGTTCAGCACGACGCCCGGTAACCCCGTCTTCTTCGCCGGCACGTTCAACGGGCATCCGGCCGGGGCCGCGGCGGCGCTCGCGACGATCGCGAAGCTCGAGAACGAGCCCGTCCACGAGCACATCTTCGCGCTCGGCGAGCGGATCCGGAGTGAGCTCGCTGCGCTGTACGCACGCCTCGGCGTCCCCGCCGTCGTGTCGGGCTTCGGCTCCGTCTTCGTCAGCTACTTCCTCGAAGGCCCGGTCACCTCGTACGACGACCTGCTGCGAAACGACGTCGACCTGTTCGTCGGGTACCGCCGCGCGCTGCTCGACGCGGGCATCTTCGAGCTCCCGCTGAACCTCAAGCGCAGCCACGTCTCGTACGCGCACGAGGAGCACCACGTCAGCGAGCTGATCGAGGCGACCGAGGTCGCGGTCCGCTCGGTGCTCGATCGGCGGTAGCGTTTCGCTCAACCAGTCCGCTGCGTGCGCCGATAGGCACCGGAGTGGAAACCCAACAGGTCGCACCCGAGGCCGGGTCGCCGCTTGCGCTGCGGCTGACCGAGAGCCGTGTCCTGACGACGAAGCTCCGTCGCATCGATCGCGAGGGTGCACTCGTCACCGGGCTTCCTCACCCGCCCGTCGTGCAGCCCGGGCGACAGCTCGAGCTCGCGTGGCACGACGGCGGCCGCTGGCGCATGCTTCCCGTGGCCGTCGCCGCCTCGCAGGTGGGCGGCCACGTGGACGCCGGATTCCTGCGTCTCTCGCCGCTTCCCGAGACGCCCGAGGAGGAGGCTCCGGTCGATGTCGTCGACGACGCGCCCGCGCCCGATGACGCGTCGCCGGCCGCGGCGAAGACGGCGCCCGAGGCCTCTCGACCGCTGCGCAAGGCGGGCGACGTCCCGCCCGTCGGCTCACAGGTTGCGCTCCGCCTCGCCTCGGGCCGGGTGCTGAACTCCCGCGTGCACGCGCTCGATGACTCCGCGATCGTCCTCGGGCTGCCGCATCCATCGGCGCTCGCCGAGGGCACGCTGCTCGAGATCGCGTGGTCGGTCGGGCCGAAGTGGTACTCGCTCTCGTCGTCGGTGGCCACAGCCGGCGAGGACGGGCGGCTCCGCCTCCTGCCCGCCCGCGCGGCGTCCGAGCAGAAGAACCGCCGGTCGGAGCCGCGCTACCGGCTCGTCCTGGGTGTGCGCGTCCGGGTGGAGAAGAGCCGCGCCCTGCGTCCCGGGAACGAGCTTCGAGCCAAGACCGAGGACGTCAGCCTGGGCGGCGTCTCCTTCACCGTGGACGCCGATCTCGCGGTCGGCGACACCCTGCGGCTGACGATGCTCGGAGCCGAGGGCCAGATCGGAAACGACACCAAGGGCCGCGTCGTGCGCGCAACCCGCCGACCCGGATCGGCAGGCATCAACGTCGGAGTCGCGTTCGATCACCCTCCTGGTGCGCTGACGTCGGCCCTCCGCCGGCTCATCTGGTCGCAGGGCTGAAGAAGCTCTAACAGGCATGCCCGCGGTGTCTGGAGCGCCTGGATCGTCCTACGGTCGGGTGTCCCTGCGCACTGGCATTCCCACGGTGTCTGGCATCCCTCCCGATTGCGCACGGACACCCGACCTCCGGCGACCCGGTGCCCGCTCGGCGGAGTGCGCTGCCATCCGGCACCCGTCCTGTGAGCGGCCCCCGGGGCTTCGCAGGCGAGTCGGCCGGCTCTTGAACAGGCCACCAGCCTGCCCTGCGAGCCGGCCGGCACGCCTGCTCGCTCCAGACACCCCAGCCAGCGCGCGCTCATCCCTGCTAGAGCTTCTCTCGACTCCGTAGCCCGGATCACTATCCTGTCGCCGTGGAGGGCGGCGGGGAGATGTCGGCACTGCCGCTGGTCCTGGCGTCGCGCTCGCCACAGCGCCGCGCGATCCTCACGCAGCTCGCGCTGCCGTACCGCGTCGTCGAGCCCGACTACGACGAGCGCG
This sequence comes from uncultured Actinomycetes bacterium, assembly GCA_963717155.1. Lineage (GTDB taxonomy): Bacteria > Actinomycetota > Thermoleophilia > Gaiellales > JALYLC01. The sequence continues at coordinate 1,720,457 of OY970326.1, read as the reverse complement.
CGCTGCCGCTCGAGGCGATCGAGCTCGTCGAGACCCATGCGCGCGGCAAGGCCAGGTCGGTCGACCGGGAACCGAACGACGGGGCGGTCCTCGGTGTCGACACGGCGGTCGTGATCGACGATGACGTGCTCGGCAAACCCGTGGACTCAGGCCACGCACGGGAGATGCTCGAGCGTCTCGCAGGACGTGAGCACGTCGTCGTGTCCGGCCTCACCCTGCGCCACGACGATCGCGAGATCACGGGGCACGCATCGACTGTTGTGCGGTTCCGCCCGCTCGCAGCCGCCGAGCTCGAGGCCTACCTCCAGCTCGGCGAGTGGGAGGGTCGGGCAGGGGGCTACGCGATCCAGGGGAAGGGCGCGGCGCTCGTCGAATCGGTGGCAGGGGACTACGCGAACGTCGTAGGCCTTCCGGTCGCGCTGCTCGTCCGTCTGCTGCTCCAGAATTTCCCTGCTGATACCATCTTCTCGCCCGCGCCAAGGCCCTAACTCGGCGCGGCTCCAACTCCTTGGGCCTTTTCGACCACTTCCGCGGATTCGGCGGCCGAGACATGGCCGTCGACCTTGGCACGGCCAACACGCTCGTGTACGTGCGAGGGCGCGGAATCGTGCTCTCGGAGCCCTCGGTCGTGGCGATCGACCAGCGCACGGGTGAGGTGCACGCCGTCGGCGTCGAGGCGAAGCGCATGCTCGGACGCACGCCCGGCACGATCTCCGCGATCCGCCCGCTCAAGGACGGCGTGATCGCCGACTTCGACGTGACCGAGCAGATGCTGCGCCACTTCATCCAGAAGGTGCACCAGAATCGCTGGGCGCACCCGCGCGTCGTCGTCTGCGTTCCGAGTGGCGTGACCGGCGTCGAGAAGCGCGCGGTCGAGGAGGCCACGCTCTCGGCAGGCGCGCGGCAGGCGTACCTGATCGAGGAGCCGATGGCTGCCGCGATCGGTGCGGGTCTGCCCGTCTCGGAGCCGACCGGCAACATGATCGTCGACATCGGTGGCGGGACGACGGAGGTCGCGGTCATCTCGCTCGGCGGCATCGTCGTCTCGCAGTCGATCCGCGTCGGCGGCGACGAGCTCGACGAGGCGATCGTGAACTACGTCAAGCGCGAGTACAAGCTGCTGATCGGCATGCAGACCTCGGAGGAGGTCAAGCTCGAGATCGGCTCGGCGGCTCCCATGAAGGAGGAGCTGCAGGCCGAGATCCGCGGCCGCGACCTGGTGACCGGGCTCCCGAAGACGGTCGTCCTGAGCTCGCAGGAGGTGCGCCTCGCACTCGACGAGCCGATGCAGCAGATCGTCGACGCGATCAAGTCGACGCTCGACAAGACGCCGCCCGAGCTCGCCTCCGACATCATGGACCGCGGAATCGTCCTCGCCGGCGGCGGGGCGCTCCTGCACAAGCTCGACGAGCGCATCCGACACGAGACCGAGATGCCGGTCCACCTGGCCGAGTCGCCGCTGACGTGCGTCGCTGTCGGGTCCGGCCGTTCGCTCGAGGAGTTCGAGGCGATCCACCGGTCGCACAAGGCCAGCTCGCGGAACGGACGCCGCCGCTACTAGGGTCGACCGTCGGCGTCGCACGCCGGTGCTACCTTGTAGTGAACGAAAGATCCGCCTCCGCAGTGCGGGGTGGCTCATCAAGAGAGGTGGAGGGAACCGGCCCTGCGAAACCTCGGCAACCCACGCGATCTGCGTCTCGGTGCCAATCCCGGCCCGGCGGTGTGAACGCCGCCGGAGGATGACCGTCCGAAACGCCACGAGAGGACCGGAGAAGTGCGGAGACACACCGGATCGACAGCGGAGACCCGACTGGTGAGGACGTCGCCGGTGTCGCTCCTCGAGCGCCGGCGCCCACCGATCGAGCGTCTGCATCACGACGGGCTCCGGATCGCCGCGTCGTTCGAGTTCTTCCCTCCGAAGACGCCGGAGCTCGCCGAACGGCTGCGCGCCACCGCGGACCAGCTGCACCCGCTGAGCCCCGAGTTCGTGAGCGTCACGTTCGGCGCCGGCGGCACGACGCGCGAGCGCACGGTCGAGACGGTCATCGACCTGGCGCACCGAGGCTTCAACACGGCGGCCCACCTGACCTGCGTGGGTAGCTCGCGCGACGAGATCCACGAGCTCGCACGCGTGTATCGCGACGCGGGCATCTCCCACGTCGTGGCGCTTCGTGGCGACTGGCCCGACGGTGTTGCGGCACCCGGGAGCATGGGCGTGCCGCACGCCTCGGATCTGGTCGCGCTCCTGCGCGAGTGCGGGTTCGCCGAGATCAGCGTCGCGGCCTTCCCGGAGGGCCATCCCGAGTCCGATTTCTCGCTGCGGCGCGAGATCGAGAACCTCAAGCGCAAGGCCGATGCCGGCGCGACCCGCGCGATCACGCAGTTCGTGTTCGACAACGCCGTGTACCTGCGCTTCGTCGACCGGGCAGAGGCGGCCGGGATCGAGATCCCGATCGTTCCCGGCATCCTCCCGATCACCGATCTCGCAGTCGTGCGGGGGTTCGCCGTGCGCGTCGGTGCGAGCGTGCCCGAGTGGCTCGACCCGCTGTTCGAGGGGCTCGACGACGACCTTCCCGGACGCGAGCTCGTCGCCGCGAGCCTCGCCGCCGAGCAGTGTGCGGACCTGACGACGCACGGCGTGCGCCACGTGCACTTCTACACGCTAAATCGCGCCAACCTCACCCGGGCCGTATGTCGGCTGCTTCGGGTCGGAAGCGCGCCCGGAGGCTGCGCGGGCGGCCGATGCCGAGGCTGAGGCCGGCGGCCAGGAAGCAGACCAGCGCGGCTGACACGAAGAACGCGCCGTAGCCTCCGGTCGTGTCGTAGAGGTAGCCGCCGAGCGCGCTCCCGACCGCCGAGCCGACCTGGTGCGCCGGCGCCGATCAGGCCGAGCACGAGCCCGAAGCCGCCCGTCCTGAACGCCCGCTGGGCGAGGGCCGTCGTGGGCGGAACCGTCGAGAAGTCGGCGATCCCGAACGTCACGGCGAACGCGGCGAGGAGCTCGGTCGAGCGCAGCAGCGGCAACAGCAGCAGGACGACCCCGCGGCACACGTAGACCCCTGCGAGCAGGCGGCGCGGATCGACGCGATCGGTGAGCAGTCCCGAGCCGAACGTGCCGGCGAGGTTGAAGAGCGCCAGCGTCGCCGCGAGCGTCGAGGCCGTGCCCCCGCCGATATGGCACCCCTGCATGTACGCCACGAGGTGGGTGTCCGTGATCCCGGTCGAGGTGACGCCGCAGATGAAGAACGGCACTCCGAGCAGCCAGAAGTCACGCTGGCGCATGACCGATGCGATGCTCACCGGTGCCTGCTGCGAGCGCTCGGCCCGCCCGCCGACCCGCAGGAATGCGAGCACGCCGATGAGCGCCAGGCCGATCGTCCCCGCGAGCACGAGCAGCGCGGTCTTCAGCGAGACGTCGAGCGCGATCCGCGAGGCGGGCAGCATCACGACCGAGCCGGCGGCGGTCGCGGCTCCGATCAGCCCGAACAGCGCGCCGTGGCGCTCGCGGTAGAGCTGCGTCACCATCACCGACAGCGTCGAGTTCGCGGCGAGGCCGCCACCGAAGCCGGCGACGATTCCGACGAGCGAGGATCTCGAGCGGCAGGCTCCCGACGAGGGCACCGAGGCCGTAGCCGATGACGCCGAGGGCGAGTCCGGACGACAGCACCTTCCATGCGTCGACGCGCTCGAGCAGGCGTCCGCCGACGATCTGGGCGGCCCCGATCGACAGGAAGCTCGCCGTCACGATCAGCGAGACCCCGCCGCGGTTCGTCCCGTACGCGTGCTGCCACGCGAGCACGAAGTTCGCGAGCGACCCGCGTGCGCCGTAGTAGGCGAGTCCCGCGAAGAGCAGCGCGAGCAGCGGCAGCACCGGCGCGCGCCGGGCGACTGCCGTCACCTTCGTATACTCATGCGCCTTGGTGTATACTCATGCATGTGGCGACGACGCCCCTCGCGACGACCGTACGCACGGCCGCACACGGTGGTCTGCTGGTTGCCGGGATCGCAGGCGCGTCAGGGTACGCGGGACGCGAGCTCGTACGCCTGCTTGGCCGGTCATCCGGCGATCGAGGTCGGGCAGCGCCAGGCTCGTTCCGAGGGCTACGACGCGCTCGACTGCGAGGCGCTCGCGCGGTGCGACATCGTCTTCCTGTGCCTGCCGCACGGCGAGAGCGCCACGTTCGGCAATGCGCTCGCGCACGTCGGCACCCCGGTCGTCGACCTCGGATCGGACTTCCGCCAGGCGCCCGACTGGACGTACGGCCTGACCGAGCTCGCGCGCGAGTCGATCGCCGGCTCGGCGCGCGTCGCGAACCCCGGCTGCTACGCGACCGCGGCGATTCTCGCCCTCGCGCCGCTGGCCGAGGCCGGGTTGCTCGACGGCCCTCCCGCGATCGACGGCAAGTCGGGCGTCTCGGGCGCCGGGCGCGCGCCCTCGGAGAAGACCCACCTCCCGTCGGTGCACGGTGGAGTGCAGCCGTACAGCCCGACCGGTCACCGCCACGTCGCCGAGATCGAGCAGGCCCTGTCGGGGCTCGCCGGCGAGCCCCGCCGCGTCACGTTCACGCCGCACCTCGCCCCGCACTCGCGCGGTCTCGAGGTCACGTGCTATGCGCGGCTCGCGCGACCGCTCGCCCAGGACGAGGCTGAGACCCTGTACCGCGACCGCTACGCCGGCGAGCCGTTCGTGCGCGTCACGCAGGCGCCGCATCCCGGGCTCCTGCACGGCAGCAACGCGTGCGACCTCGGCGTGTGGGTCGACGAGCGCACGAGCACGATCATCGCGGCTGCCGCACTCGACAACCTGGTCAAGGGCGCGGCCGGGCAGGCGTTGCAGAACGCGAACCTGATGCTCGGCCTCCCCGAGGGCCTCGGCCTGACCGCCGACGGGCTCGGCGCATGAAGGCGGTCACGTTCCCGCAGGGCTTCCGCGCCGCGGGAGTCGCGTGCGGGCTCAAGGAGTCGGGTCGACCGGACCTCGCGCTCGTCGTGTCGGACCTGCCCGCGAGCACGGCCGCAGTGTTCACGCAGAACCGCGTGGTCGCGGCGCCGGTCACCCTCAGCCGGGCGACCGTCGCCCGTGGTCGCGCCCGCGCGATCGTCGCGAACTCCGGAAACGCGAACGCCTGCACCGGCGACCAGGGCGATGCCGACGCGCTCGAGATGGTCGAGCTCACTGCGGCGCGGCTGGGCTGCGACGCCGCCGACGTGCTCGTCGCGTCGACCGGGATCATCGGGCGTCCGCTCGCGATGGATCGGGTGCGCGCGGGCATCGTCGCGGCCGCTTCCACGCTGTCCTACGACGGGGGCAGCGCTGCCGCCGACGCGATCTGCACGACCGACGCGTACGCGAAGACCGGCGAGGAGACCGTCGAGCTCGCCGGCGGCGAGGTGCGGCTCGGCGCGATGGCGAAGGGCGCGGGAATGATCCGCCCGGACATGGCGACCATGATCTGCGGCGTCACGACGGACGCGGCCGTCACACCCGAGCAGCTGCAGCGTCTGCTGCAGCGCGCCGTCGACGCGTCGTTCAACCGCATCTCGGTGGACGGCAGCGCCTCGACCAACGACTGCGTGCTCGTGCTCGCGAACGGCGCGAGCGGCGTGCGTGCGAGCGAGCATGACGATGCAGCACTCGGCGCGGCGCTCGAGCGCCTGCTGCTGCGCCTTGCGAAGCTCGTGGTGGCAGACGGCGAAGGCGCGTCGAGGATCGCGCGCTACGAGATCGTCGGCGCCCGCGACGGCGTGCGGGCCGAGGCCGCCGTCCGCGCGGTCGCCGAGAACCAGCTCGTGCGCTGCGCCCTGCACGGCTCCGACCCGAACTGGGGACGCATGCTGGCGGCGCTCGGCGCGAGCGGCGCGGACGTCGCGCCCGAGCGGATCGATCTGTGGATCGACGGCGTGCAGCTCGTCGCTGCCGGAGCCGGGCTTCCGGGCGCCGAGGAGGAGGCGCGAGGCGCCCTGGCGGCCAACGAGGTCTCGGTGCGGATCGGACTGGGCCAGGGCGACGGCACCGCCTTCGTGTACGCCTCGGACCTGTCGCCGGAGTACGTCCGCATCAACTCGGAGTACTCGACGTGACCGTCGTGCTCAAGGTCGGCGGCTCGTCCGCCGAGGCGGCTGCCGCGCAGGTCGCGACGGAGGTCGCGGCGGGTCGCGCGGTCGTCGTCGTGCACGGCGGCGGCCCGCAGATCAGCGCGCTGATGCGCGCCCGCGGCCTCGAGCCCCGCTACGCGGGCGGGCGCCGGATCACGGACGCCGCGTCGCTGCTCTGCGTCGACGAGGGGCTGCGCTCCGTCAACGCTGCGCTCTGCAGCGACCTGCAGGCCGCGGGCCTGCATCCTCGGGGACTTCCTGCGGGGGTCGTCAGAGCTCGCCGGGTGGCCGCGCTCGGTCTCGTCGGCGACCCGGTCGGGGCGGACGTCCGCCAGGTCGACGAGGTGCTCGCATGCGGCGAGGTTCCGGTGGTCGGTCCGCTGGCGTCGGAGCTCGACGGCTACGGCCTCCTGAACGTCAACGCCGACGACGCGGCAGCAGCGCTGGCCGGCGCGCTCGGCGCCGAGGAGCTCGTGTTCCTGACCGACGTGCCGGGTGTGCTCGATGCGAACGGCGCGCTGATTCGCAACGTGTGCGCTTCTGCGCCACCGGCAAGCGCGAACGGCGGCATGCTGCCGAAGCTCGAGGCGTGCGCCACCGCGCTGTCGGCCGGCGTCGCGCGTGTCTGGATCGGTCGCGGCGGAACGCTGGTGAGCGCGTGAGCGACGGGCTGCTCCGGCGCGGCGAGGCCGCGCTGCTGCCGACGTATCCCGAGCGGCCGCTCGCGCTCGTGCGCGGCGCCGGCTGCACCGTCTGGGACGAGCAGGGGAGGGCGTACCTCGACCTGGTCGCCGGCCTCGCGGTGTGCTCGCTCGGTCACGGGCATCCGGCTCCGGCCGCGGCGCTCGCCGCGCAGGCATTCCGCCTCGGGCATGTCTCCAACCTCTACTGGTCGGAGCCCGCGATCGCGCTCGCCGAGCGGCTCCACACGCTCGCGGGGTTCGGGCGCGTCTTCTTCTGCAACTCGGGCGCCGAGGCGATCGAGGCGTCGATCAAGCTCGCCAGGAGGCGCGGCGGCATCCGTGGCGGCGAGGCGAAGCACGAGATCGTGTGTCTCGAGCGCTCGTTCCACGGACGCACGCTCGCCACGCTGGCCGCCGGTGGCAGCGCAGCCAAGCGCGACCCCTTCTCGCCGGTTCCCGCCGGCTTCCGGCACGTGCCGGCGAACGACCACGAGGCGCTGCGCGCGGCCGTCGGGCCGCAGACCGCTGCGGTGCTGATCGAGCCCGTGCAGGGCGAGGGCGGCGTCTGGCCGATGACGCCGGCGTACCTGGCCGAGGCGCGCGGCCTGTGCGATCGACACGACGCGCTGCTGGTGCTCGACGAGGTGCAGACCGGCATCGGCAGGCTCGGTGAGTGGTTCGGGTTCCAGCGCCTCGGGGTGCGCCCGGATGCGATCTGCCTTGCCAAGGGCCTCGGTGCGGGCCTGCCGATCGGCGCACTGGTCGCCGACGAGGTCGGCGACGGGTTCCAGCGCGGCGACCACGCGAGCACGTTCGGGGGCAGTCCGCCGATCGCCGCCGCGGCGCTGGCGGTGCTCGATGCGATCGAGCGCGAGGGGCTCGTCGAGAACGCGCGCACGATCGGTGCGCACATCGCCGAGCGCGCATCGGCGATCGAGGGCGTCGCGGAGGTGCGTGGCCATGGTCTGCTGCTCGCCGTCGAGCTCGCGACGGCGTCCTCGGCGGACGTCGCCGCCGCGCTGCGCGAGAAGGGCGTCCTCGTGAACGCGATCACGCCGACCGCGCTCCGCCTGTGTCCCGCCCTCGGTCTCGCCCGCGGCGAGGCCGATCTCTTCTGCGCGGCGCTCGCCGACGTGCTCGGCAACGTCTACGCGACAACCTCGGTTTAGAGCTGCATCGCCCTTGCATGACTATGCGTTGTCATGTATAGTCATGCGTAATGACCGCGCGCCATCAGATAATCGCCGCGATCCTCGATCGTTGTGAGGTCTCGTCGCAGGGACAGCTCGTCGAGCTGCTCGCGGCGGAGCAGATCCACGTCACCCAGGCCACGGTCTCGCGTGACCTCGACCGGCTCGGGGCGGTCCGCGTGCGGCGCGGCGGCCACATGGTCTATGCGCTGCCCGCGGAGGACGCCGTCGATCCGATCGCCCGCGTGCGGGAGGCGCTCAGCCTCGTGCGCGGCCTCGAGGCGGCAGGCAACCTGCTGATCCTCCGTACCGCGCCCGGCAACGCGATGCCGGTCGCGCGCGCATTCGATATCGCCGAGCTTCCCGAGGTCGCCGGCTCGATCGGCGGCGACGACACCATCCTCCTGATCGCGCGAGAGCCCGGGACGGGCAGCGACCTCGCCGATCTCTGCGTCCACCTGCAGTCACCATCCGGAGCCATCCATGCCTGAGAAGATCGTCCTCGCCTACAGCGGCGGCCTCGACACGTCCGTCGCCCTGCGCTGGCTCGCCGACGAGTATCGCGCCGAGGTCGTGGCTCTCCTCGTCGACGTCGGGCAGCCGATCGACATCGAGGCTGTGCGTGTGCGCGCCGCGCAGGCAGGCGCTGGCGACGTCGTCGTGATCGACGCGCGGCGCGAGTTCGCCGAGCGGTTCGTGCTGCCGACGCTCCAGGCCGGCGCGCTCTACGAGGGTCAGTACCCGCTCGTCTCGGCGCTCTCGCGGCCGCTGATCGCGGAGAAGATGGTTGAGGTCGCCCGCGCGACCGGCGCCGATGCGGTCGCGCACGGCTGCACCGGCAAGGGCAACGACCAGGTGCGCTTCGAGGCTGCCGTCTCCGCGCTCGCGCCGGATCTCGCCGTGCTCGCGCCCGTGCGCGACTGGGGCATGACGCGCGAGCAGGAGATCGCGTACGCCGATCGGCATGGCATCGAGGTGCCGGTCAAGTCGGGCGCGGCGTACTCGATCGACGCGAACCTCTGGGGCCGCTCGATCGAGTGCGGGCCGCTCGAGGACCCCTGGACGGCACCGCCCGAGGCACCGTTCCTGCTCACTGCGGACCCGACGACCGCACCGGACGTCCCGCAGGAGGTCGTCGTCGCGTTCGAGCAGGGCGTCCCCGTCTCGATCGACGGCGACGAGCTGCCGCTCGACGAGCTGATCGCGCGGGCCGCGGCGATCGCGGGCGCCCACGGCGTCGGCCGGATCGACATGGTCGAGAACCGGCTCGTGGGCATCAAGTCGCGCGAGGTCTACGAGGCCCCGGCCGCGGCGCTGCTGTACGCCGCGTACGGCGCGCTCGAGTCGCTGACGGTCGAGCGCGACCTGCAGCACCTGAAGGCCGAGCTCGCACACCGCTACGCCGCGCTCGTCTACAACGGCCTCTGGTTCTCGCCCACGAAGTCGGCGCTCGACGCGTTCGTCGCGACGTCGCAGCCGGTCGTGACGGGCGAGGTGCGGGTCCGGCTGTACAAGGGCCGGGCGCAGGTCGTCGGCCGGCGCGCGCCCGTCTCGCTGTACGACCACGGCCTCGCGACGTACGAGGAAGGCGACGCCTTCCAGCACGGCGCGGCGGCCGGCTTCATCCACATCTGGAGCCTGCCGACCAAGACCTGGGCCGCCTCGCAGCAGACCCAGAAGCAGCCCGTGTAGTGGCCGAGGAGCCGGAGGCGCACGCCGCGGACGGCCCGCTCTGGTCGGGCCGCCTGGCGGGCGGTCTCGATCCGGTCCTGCTCGAGTTCTCGCGATCGCTTCCGGTCGACCGGGCCCTGTTCGCGCTACGACGTGCGGGCCTCGATCGCCCACGTCCGCATGCTCGCGCGGCAGGGACTGCTCGATGCCGCCGATGCCGAGACGCTCGCCGTCACGCTCGGCGAGCTCGAGCCCCCGCCCGCGGACGCGCCGGACGAGGACGTCCACAGCTACCTCGAGCGACGGCTGGTCGAGCGGCTCGGCCCGCTGGGACGGCGCGTGCACGCGGGCCGCTCGCGCAACGATCAGGTCGCGGTCGCGACGCGGCTCTGGGCCAAGGACGCGTGCCGCAGGCTCGTGGGACGCGTCGGCGACCTCCAGCAGGCGCTCGTCGACGCCGCGCGCGAGGCGCCCGACCTCGTACTGCCGGGCTACACCCACCTGCAACGGGCCCAGCCGGTGCTGCTCGGCCACTACCTCGCCGCACACGCCTGGGCGCTCGCCCGCGACGACGAGCGCCTGCGCCGCGCGTACGACGCGGCCGATGTCTCGTCGCTCGGCGCGGGGGCGCTCGCGGGCTCGAGCCTGCCGCTCGACCCGCTGTGGACGGCGACCGAGCTCGGGTTCGCGGGAGCCTTCGCGAACAGCCTCGACGCGGTCGCCGATCGCGACTTCGTGTGCGACCTCCTGTACGCCTGCGCGCTCGCCTTCGTGCACCTCTCCCGGTTCGCGGAGGAGGTCGTCATCTTCACGAGCCAGGAGTTCGCGCTCGCCGAGCTCGACGATCGCGTGGCGCAGGGGCAGCTCGATGATGCCCCAGAAGAAGAATCCGCAGGTCGCCGAGCACCTGCGCGGACGCGCAGGCGTCGCGATCGGGCGTCTGACCGGGCTTCCTCGCGGTCGTGAAGGGACTGCCGCTCGCCTACGACTCCGACCTGCAGGAGGACAAGGAGGCGCTGTTCGGGCAGGTTGCCGCGCTCGACGGGGCGCTCGAGGCGGCGGCGCTCCTCGTGCGGGGACTCCGCTTCGATCCCGTGCGGACGGCAGCGGCCGCGGGCGATGGCTGGAGCGTCGCCACCGACGTCGCCGAGGCGCTCGTACGCGAAGGCGTGCCCTTCCGCGAGGCGCACGAGCGCGTGGCCACCCGCGTCGCGGCGGGCGAGCGCTTCCGCGAGCCGACGCCCGGCGAGGCGGTCGCCGCCCGCTCGCTGCCCGGCGGGACGTCGCCCGAACGCGTCGCCGAGCAGCTCGCCGCCCTCGATCGACGGATCGCCGATGCGCGCGCCTTCGCGTCGAGTTGAAGGATGTTCGCCATCCCCCGGAGAAGAAGCTGCTGCCGAGTGATCGACAGAGCATTCCTGGGGGAGCGCAAGCCGGGGCGCACGTCAGCGATGACGGCGCGCCCCGGTCCACTCGGCGAGACTTCCCGCCGAGTATGAGCTTGCTCGGATCCCCCTGGCCCGACAGCGCGCACGTCGAGGGCGGCGTGCTGACCGTCGGCGGCTGCCCGGTCGACGAGCTCGTGGCCGAGCACGGCACGCCCCTCCACGTCTACGACGCGGCCACGTTGCGTGCTCGTGCGCGGGCGTACTCCGAGCCGCTGGCGCTCCGGCGCGGTGGCGGGCTGGTGGCGTTCGCCGCCAAGGCCTGCGGCACGGTCGCGGTCCTCCGCGTGCTGATCGAGGAAGGGCTCGGCGTCGATGCGTCGTCCGAGGGCGAGCTCGCAGCCGCGCTCGCCGCGGGTGCCGACCCCGAGCGCATCGTCGTGCACGGCAACGCGAAGACCGATGCCGACATCGACGCCGCGGTCGCAGCCGCGTGTGGACTGCTGGTCCTGGACGGAGCCGGTGAGGCGGCGCGGGTCGCAGCGTCCGCGGCACGCCACGGACGGAGGCAGCCGGTGGCGCTGCGACTCACGCCGGGCATCGACGCCGGCGCGCATGCCGCGATCCGGACGGGCGGGAGCGACTCGAAGTTCGGGTTCACGCCCGAGGCGGCGGCTGCCGCGATCCCGGCCGTGCGAGACGAGCCGCGCCTGTGGTTGCGCGGCCTGCACGTCCACCTCGGCTCGCAGGTGGTCGACGGAGGCGAGCTGGAGGAGGCCGTCGGCTGGCTCGCCGACTTCTGTCACCGCACAGGGCTCGATCCGGAGCTGCTCGACCTTGGCGGAGGTCTCGGCATCGCCTACGAGGACGAGGTCCCCTCCGGACCCGGCGCGCCACGCGGAGGCGCTCTCGCGCGCCGTCGCCGACGCGTTCCCGCAGGCGACGCTCGTGCTCGAGCCGGGCAGATCGGTCGCCGGGCCGGCGGGCATCACGCTGTACACGGTGCAGGACGCGAAGACCGCGGGCGACGGCACGCGCTACGTCGCGATCGACGGCGGCATGTCCGACAACCCGCGCCCGCAGCTGTACGGCGCGCGCTACACGGTCGCCGCCGCTGGCCGCATGGACGACCCTCCGCTCGAGACGGTCGACATCGCCGGGCGCCACTGCGAGTCGGGAGACGTGCTCGTCCGCGGGGTCTCGCTGCCGACCCTGCGGCGGGGCGACCTGCTCGCAGTCGCCGCGACCGGCGCCTACAGCCAGTCGATGGCCTCGACGTACAACCTCGTCCCGCGCGCGGCAGCCGTGATCGTCGAGGCGGGGCGCAGCGCGCTCGCGACCCGGCGCGAGACGGTGGCCGAGCTGCTCGCCCGCGAGCTGTAGCTCCGCATCAACCGACGACGACGACCGCGACCCTGCGCGGCCCGTGGACCCCGGTCACGCGGATCTTCTCGATGTCAGAGGTCGCGCTCGGGCCGGTGACGAGCGTCAGCGCCGACGGGGGCGTTCCACCTCCCGCATGGGCGAGGGCCAGCGCAGTCGGCAGGTCGGCGACGATCCTGTCCGCTGCGAGCACCGCGACGTGGATGTCGGGCAGCAGACCGACCGCTCGCCCGCGGCCGGTTCCGTAGCTCAGCACCAGCGTTCCGGTCGCCGCGATCGCGCGCTCGGCGCCGGTGATGCCGGCGTCGGCCAGCGCCGGCGCGGCGGGCTCGCCGAGGCTCGCGGGATCGAGGGCGGCGACGAGCGCGTCACCCTCCCAGAAGCACACCTTCCGCGCACCGAGCTCGTCGAGGATCGCCGCGACAGCCGTCCGGGCAGCGCCCGAGGTCGGCACCCGGCGGGCAACACCGCCATATCCCGCGACGGCCTCGAGGAACTCCTCGATCACGGGGCCTCGCGATCGATCTCGGCCCAGCGCGCGTGGAACGGCCGCGAGTCGACCTGCGGCAACGTCTCGTGCGAGCTCCTCCAGGCCGCCGCCGCGGGTAGCACTCGCGCTAGCGATCGGCCGAGCGAGGCGCCGCGCGCGGCCGCGCGATAGCGGCGCGGGCTCGACCATGCGAGCGACCAGGCGCGCCATGCGGCGCGCTCGCCCAGGCTCGCCTCGCCGGCCTGCACGGCCGCGACGCGGTCGCGGACGAGCAGGTCGTGCAACGGGATCCCGACCGGGCACGCCTCCGTGCATGCGCCGCACAGCGAGCTGAGCGAGGGCAGCCGCCGACCCTCGTCGGGCTGCATCCCCGAGAGCAGCGGCGTCAGCACTGCGCCGATCGGGCCCGAGTAGACCGAGCCGTAGGCGTGGCCTCCGACCTTGGCATAGACCGGGCACGCGTTGAGGCAGGATCCGCACCGGATGCACGAGAGCACGTCCTCGTACGGGGTTCCCACGAGCGCGCGACGGCCGGCGTCGACGACCACGACCACGAGCTCATCGGGGCCGTCGTCGCCGTCGCGGGCCGGCCCCGCGATCCACGAGACGTAGCTCGGGAGCTCGCGCCCGATCGCGGCGAGCGCGAGCTGCTCGACCAGGAACGCGGCGTCCGACAGCCGTTCGACGAGCTTCTCGATCCCGACGACCACGACGTGGCAGCGCGGAAGCGAGGTGACGAGACGGCCGTTGCCCTCGTTCTCGAGCAAGACCGTGGATCCCGTCTCGGCGACCAGGAAGTTGGCGCCCGAGATGCCGATGCCCGCGTCGAGGAACGTTGCCCGCAGGCGCGAGCGCGCCCAGGCGACCATCGTCGCGGGGTCGTCGCCGATCAGCTCGCCCGCCTCGGTCGACAGCACGTCGGCGACCTCGTGGCGGTCCATGTGCACGATCGGGGCGAGCAGGTGCGACGGGCGCTGGCCGGCGAGCTGGCAGACCCACTCGCCGAGATCGGTCTCGATCGGCATGGACTCCGGCGTGCTCGAGCGCCTCGTTGAGGCCGATCTCCTCCGAGACCATCGACTTGCCCTTCGCCGCGAGGGTCGCGCCGCGTCGACGGGCGACCGCGAGCACCGCGCTCGTCGCCTCCTCGGCGGTCGTCGCCCGCACGAGCGTCCCGCCGTTCGCTCTGAGCCTGCCCTCGAAGCGATCGAGCAGCTCGTCCATGCGACCGATCGCATCGAGCCGGATGCGCCGGGCGCGGGCCACCCGCTCGGGCCAGTCGGGATAGCGCACGCGGACGCTCGCCTGCGAGTCCCGCACCGTTCGCCGGGCCGTCTCCAGGGTCGCGGCCAGCTGAGGGCGCGCGAGCGCCTCGTCGATGCGCGCGTCGAGGCTCGAATCGCCTGCGAACACGGGCCCGCTCATGCCGGATACCCCTCGCGGTCGAGGAACTCGGCGAGCGTGATCGCGGTCAGGTCGATGCCCGCGGCAGCGGCGCATCCCTGAACGTGCAGGAGACAGCCGAGGTCGCCCGAGACGAGCTCGCGCGCGCCCGACTCGACGACGCTGCGCGCCTTGTCGAGCCCCATCGCGCCCGAGACCTTGGGGAACTTGACCGAGAACGTCCCACCGAACCCGCAGCACAGCTCGTCCTGCGGGAGCGGCGCATGCACGACTCCCGGCAGCGCGTCGAGCAGCGTCGGGCCGGCCGCTGCCTCGCCGAGCTCGCGGCGCTGGTGACACGAGCAGTGGAACGCGACGGGGCGTGCGTCCGGTGCGTGCTGGGCCGGCCGGGCGTCGCTCGCCAGAAACGCGCCGAGCTCGCGCACGCGACCCGCGACGTCGACCGCGCGGCCGTGGCGGGCGACATCGGATCGGAACAGCTCGGGCCAGACGTGATGGACGGTGGCGACGCACGAACCCGAGAGCCCCACGATCGGTCCCTCGGTCGCGGCGAGCGCGTCGAGCGTCGCCGCCGCCACCCTGCGCGCCTCGTCGGGGAAGCCCGAGTTCCAGGCCGGCTGCCCGCAGCACGTCTGACCCTCGGGGTACCGCACCTGGTGGCCGGCCCGGCGCAGGACGCGCACGGCAGACTCGCCGGCGCTCGGGCGCACGAGATCGACGAGACACGTCACGAAGAGGTTCACGGCGGTCATGGCAGCGCGAGCTCGCCGAGTCGGATGTCGCGGGCGAGCACGGCGAGCTCGTCGGAGAGGCTCCGGTCGTGCTCGACGCGCGGAATGCGCCGCCGCACCTCGGCGAGCGCCTCCTCGAGCGGCCCGGTGGTGCGGAGCGGGCGGTGGAACTCGAGGCCCTGGCATGCGCAGGCGAGCTCGGAGGCGACCACGTGCGCGGCGAGCTCGACGACCGTTCGCGCCTTCAGGGCCGCGAGCGCGCCCATCGAGTTGAAGTCCTCCTGGCCCGCCGACGTGGGGATCGATCCGGCCCCTGCCGGGTGGGACAGCACCATGCACTCCGAGACGAGCGCCGCCTGCGCGTACTGCACGATCATGAGGCCCGAGTTGAGACCCGGGTGGGGGGTCAGGAACGGCGGCAGCCCCGCGTAGGACGGCGAGAGCAGGGCGTACGTGCGCCGCTCCGAGAACGAGGCGAGCTCGCACAGGGCGAGCGCGAGGTGATCGAGCACCAGCGAGAGCGGCTGCCCGTGGAAGTTGCCGCCCGACACGACATCGCCCTCGTCGGGGAAGACGAGCGGGTTGTCGGTGACGGCCGTCAGCTCGAGCGCGAGCGTTCCCTCGACGTAGTCGAGGGCGTCGGACACCGCGCCGAGCACCTGGGGAATGCACCGGAGGGTGTACGGATCCTGTACGCGGCCGCAGTCCGCGTGGCTCGCCACGATCGGGCTGGCTGCGAGGAGCTCGCGCAGCCGTCCTGCGACACGTCGCTGTCCGGGCTGGGGCCGGAGTGCGTGGATGCGGTCGTCGAACGGCGCGGTCGACCCCATGAAGGCCTCGAGCGAGAGTGCGGCGGCGACGATCGCGACCTCCAGCACCCGGCGGGCCTCGAGCAGCGCGAGACCGCCGCACGAGGCCATCAGGTGCGTGCCGTTGATGAGTGCGAGACCTTCCTTCTCGGCGAGCACGACCGGCTCCAGTCCAGCGCGCCGAAGCGCATCGCCGCCCGACATGCGCTCGCCCCGACAGAACGCCTCGCCCTCCCCGATCAGGACGAGCGCGAGGTGGGCGAGCGGGGCCAGGTCGCCCGAGCTGCCGACCGAGCCGCGCGAGGGCACGACGGGCACGACGTCGCGCTCGAGCAACGCGAGCAGCAGGTCGACGAGCTCCGGACGCACGCCCGAGTGTCCTCGTCGCAAGCGAGGCGGCCAGCAGGAAGAGCATGCCGCGCACGATCTCGGGCGGTAGCGGATCGCCGGCGCCGACCGCATGCGAGCGGATCAGGTTGCGCTGCAGCGCCCGGGCGTCCGCCGGGTCGATGCGCACGCTCGCGAGGCTGCCGAAGCCGGTGGTGAGCCCGTAGACCGCCTCGCCCGATGCCACGAGCCGCTCGACCGTGGCGCGCCCGCGCTCGATGCTCGCTCGCTCGTCGAGCTCGAGCGGCGGCGGCGCTCCGCCGCGCGCCACGGTCTCGAGCGAGAGCAAGGAGGACACGGCATTCGATGCTACTGGACCGGATCGGCGGCGAGTCGACACGCTGCTACCGTCCTCCTCCGATGACGTCCGGCCCTCGCCCCGTGCGCGCTCCCCGCGGCCTCGAGCTCTCGTGTCGAGGCTGGTCGCAGGAGGCGGCGCTCCGCATGCTGATGAACAACCTCGACCCGGACGTCGCCGAGGATCCGGACCGCCTCGTCGTCTACGGCGGGACAGGTCGCGCCGCCCGCTCGTGGGAGGCGTTCGATGCGATCGTCGCGACCCTCCGGCGGCTCGGCGACGACGAGACGCTGCTCGTGCAGTCGGGCAAGCCCGTCGGCGTCTTCCGCACCCATGGCCTCGCACCGCGCGTCCTGATCGCGAACTCGCACCTCGTGCCGGAGTGGGCCGACTGGGACACCTTCCGGCGGCTCGAGGCCGAGGGATTGACGATGTACGGACAGATGACCGCCGGGTCGTGGATCTACATCGGCACCCAGGGGATCGTCCAGGGCACCTACGAGACGTTCGCGGCCGTCGCTCGCGCACAGTTCGGCGGATCGCTGCGCGGCAGGCTTGTCCTGACCGCCGGCTGTGGCGGAATGGGGGGCGCACAGCCCCTCGCCGTCGCGATGAACGACGGCGTCTGCCTGATCGTCGACATCGATGCGCACCATCTCGACCGCCGCGTCGAGACGCGCTACCTCGACCTCGTCGCGCCCGATCTCGACACCGCGCTGCGGGAGATCGAGGAGGCCAGGAACCAGGGGGATGGACGCTCCGTAGGCCTGGTCGGCGACGCCTCCGAGGTCTTCGAGGAGCTGCTCGCGCGCGGCGTCGTTCCCGACGTCGTCACGGACCAGACGTCCGCGCACGACCCGCTCGGCGGCTACGTGCCCTCCGGCTACACCCTCGAGCAGGCGTCGGAGCTGCGCGAGTCCGACCCCGAGCGCTACGTGCGCGAGTCGCGCGCTGCGATGGCTCGCCAGTGCGCGGCGATGGTGCGCTTCCAGGAGCGCGGGTCGGTCGTCTTCGACTACGGCAACAGCCTGCGCGCCGAGGCCCGGACGGCCGGCTTCGCCGAGGCCTTCTCGTACCCCGGCTTCGTCGAGGCCTACGTGCGGCCGCTCTTCTGCCAGGGCATCGGCCCGTTCCGCTGGGCGGCGCTCTCCGGCGACCCGGCGGACATCGCCGCCACCGATCGCGCGATCGTCGAGCTGTTCCCCGAGAACGAGGGACTCCAGCGCTGGATGCGAATGGCGAAGGAGCGCATCGCGTTCCAGGGCCTGCCCGCGCGCATCTGCTGGCTCGGCTACGGCGAGCGGCACCGGGCAGGCCTGCGGATCAACGAGCTCGTTCGCTCCGGCGAGGTCACCGCGCCGATCGTCATCGGACGCGACCACCTCGACTCGGGCTCGGTCGCGTCGCCCTATCGCGAGACCGAGGGGATGCGCGACGGATCCGACGCGATCGCCGACTGGCCGCTCCTGAACGCGATGCTGAACGTGTCGTCGGGCGCTGCCTGGGTGGCGCTGCACCACGGAGGCGGCGTCGGAATCGGGCGGTCGATCCACTCCGGCGCGCAGGTCGTCGCCGACGGCACCGACGAGGGCGCGTTCCGCGTCGAGCGCGTGCTGACGAACGACCCTGGCACGGGAGTGATGCGGCATGCCGATGCGGGCTACGAGATCGCGCTCGAGCACGCGCGGGCGACCGGGCTCGATCTGCCCATGCTCCCGTGACCGTGCTGGTCCCCGAGCTCGTGCTCGGGAGCGACGGAGCAGTGCGCGGCGACCTCGCGCTCGAGGTCGCGGACGGCCGCGTCAGCAGGGTCATGGCGGCGGACGACGCGCCGGGCGATGCCATCCGGCTCTCGCGGCGGCTCTTGATCCCGGGGCTCGTGAACGCGCACTCGCACGCCTTCCAACGTGCGCTGCGGGGCCGCGTGGAGCGCATCGACCCGGCGCATCCCCACGACGACTTCTGGACGTGGCGCGAGGAGATGTACGCGGCCGCGCTGGCGCTCGACCCCGACGGCGTACGCCGCGCGAGCGAGGCCTGCTTCCGCGAGGCACGCGCCGCCGGCTACACGACCGTGGGCGAGTTCCACTACGTGCACCACCAGCCGGACGGCACGCCGTATCCCGACCCGAACGAGCTCGCCCACGCGGTCTGCGATGCAGCGCGCGCCACGGGCATCCGCCTCGTGCTGCTGCTGACCGCCTACGCGCGTGCCGGGCGCGACCTTCCACCGACCTCCGGGCAGCGGCGCTTCTGCGACGCCTCGGTCGAGGCCTATCTGGCCCGGGTCGAATCGCTGCAGAGGTCGCTCGAGGGGGAGTCGCTGATCACGGTCGGCTACGCGCCGCACTCCGTGCGCGCCGTGCCACGCGACTGGCTCGACGCGATCGGGAGACATGCTGCCGAGACCGGCCTCCCGGTCCACGTGCATGCCGACGAGCAGCCCCGTGAGATCGACGAGTCGCTCGCCGAGTACGGCCTGCGCCCGATCGCACTGCTCGACGCCTGCGGGCTGCTCGGACCGCGCACGACGATCATCCACGCGACGCACGCCGACGACGACGAGCTCGACCTGATGGCCGAGCGCGGGTCGACCGTGTGCGCCTGCCCGAGCACCGAGGCGAACCTCGGCGACGGCTTCCTCCCTGCCGAGCGGCTGTGGGCCCGGGGGGTTCCGGTGGCGATGGGAGCCGACTCGAACACGCGGCTCGATCCGTTCGAGGAGGCGCGCGAGACCGAGGGCCTCGCACGCCGCCAGGCCGGTCGCCGGAACGTGCTCGTGCGCCCCGGTGAGGATGGCCCTGCGCGCTCGTTGTGGGAGTGCCTGACGGTCAACGGCGCCCGCTCGCTGGGACTCCAGCCGGCCGCGGTTGCGGCCGGCGCACCCGCCGATCTCGTGGCGCTCGACCTCGATCACGCGGAGATCTCAGACGTATCACCGGAGCATCTCGCGGCCGCCGTGCTCTTCTCGGGCAGCGCGGCGCTGGTGCGGGAAACGTGGGTGGCGGGAGCGTCACAGCGCACGCATACTTGAGTCTCAGGTTCCGCACATGGCTGGCTGGTCTCCTGATGGCATGCCGCCGTTTCCATCGCCCAGTGCGCCTCGTCTCTCCGGGAGAGCGCTTCCCCGTCCGCTAGCCCTTCGTTCCGCCCTCGCCGCGCTGCTCGTCCTGACCGCGGTCGGACTGGCGGCCTGCGGAGGCAGCAGCAGCAACTCGGCCGCAACGACGGCTACCACTCCCACGACGACCGGCGCTGCGGCTGCGGGTGGTGCGGCAGGCGCCGGCCGGGCGGCGTTCGCGAAGTACACGACGTGCCTCGAGCAGCATGGCGTGACGCTTCCGGCGCGCCGGCCGGGCGGGTTCGGCAACGGCGGGCCACCGACGGGAGCGACGGGGGCGACCGGTCCGACGGGTCGTCGCGGCGGGTTCTTCTCCGGTGCGAACAGCGCGAAGTTCCGGGCGGCACAGAGCGCGTGCTCGAAGCTGCTGCCGGCGGGCTTCGGCCGGGGAGGCTTCTTCGGCGGCCGGGGCGGCGGTGGTAACTCCGCGGCGTTCGCGGCCTACCGCAACTGCCTGATGCTGCACGGCGTCAAGCTCGGCACCGCTTTCGGGCGACGCGGTGGACAGGGCGGCCAGGGTGCGCAGGGCGCGCCGAAGCCGAGCGCCAAGGTCACGAGTGCGCTCAAGGCGTGCGCAAGCCTGCGACCCAGTTTCGGAGGTCGCCCTCCGGGCTCGACGACGACCACGCCGACAACCACGACGGCGTGAAGCGCGTGTCGATCACGCGGCGCACCGCGAGCTTCTACGCCCTGCTCGTCGGGCTCATCGCGGTGGCCGCGTGGTTCGCGTTCTCGACGATCTACGACACGTCGTCGTCCGCATCGAGCGGGGTCGCGCGCACGGTGACGGTGTCGCTCGGCGACGTGCAGTCGAGCGTGTCGGCCTCGGGCAACATCTCGTCGGCCGAGACGGCCTCGCCGACGTTCGCGACCAGCGGCACGCTCACGTCGTTGCACGCGAGGGTCGGACAGGACGTCGCGACGAATCAGGTGCTCGCCCGGATCAGCGCGACCGATGCAGCGCAGGCGCTCGCGTCCGCGAACGCCACGCTCCAGAAGGACATGGCGGCGCTGGCGACGGCGAAGGCGGGCGGTACGCCCGCTCAGGTCGCGCAGAACGAGTCGAGCCTCAGCTCGGCCAAGCTGCAGCTGACGTCGGCAGAGCAGACGCTCGCGGCCGACAACGCGACGCTCGCGGCAGCGCAGAAGCAGCTGGCAGCCGACGAGCGCCTCGGGTGCCCCGCGGCCGTCTCGTCGTCGGGATCGGGTTCCGCGACGGGCTCGAGCGCCACGTCGTCGAGCTCGAACTCGAGCGGCGCGACCACACCGTCCTCGAGCGGCGGCTCCACGCCCTCCTCCGGTGGCTCGACGCGCACGCAGCAATCGGCGAGCGCCAAGGCTGCACCCCTCGCAACGACCGGCGGAGCGAGCACCACGACCACGAGCGCGGTGACGGTCACGGGCACGGTCAACCCCAGGGGATCCGCCACGACCTACTACTTCGAGTACGGCCTGAAGGCGTCCTACGGATCGAAGACTGCGAAGTCCAGCGCCGGCAGCGGAACGACCGCCAGCACGGTCGAGGCCACGATCCACGGGCTGAAGACCGCGACCACCTACGTCTTCCGGATCGTCGCCACGAACTCGCACGGCACCGCGACGGGCCTCGTGCAGACCTTCACGACGGCGACCTCGTCGTGCTCCGCCGATCAGACCGCGATCACCAACGCACAGAGGGCGGTCGCACAGCAGGAGCTGACGGTCCAGCAGCAGCAGCAGTCGGTCAACACCGCGCAGGCGGCGGTCGACTCGTCCGTGGACGCGGCGACGGTCTCGCAGGACGAGATGCAGGTCACGCAGGATCGCATCGCCGTCGCATCGGCGCGGAAGGCCGTGCGCGAGACCGTCCTGCGCTCGCCGATCAGGGGCACGATCACCGCCGTCAACGCGAGCATCGGCGACACAGTCGGCGGTAGTAGCAGCAGCAGCAGCAACAACAACAGCAGCTCGTCGTCGAGCGCCGCCGGCGGCTCCGGCCAGGGTGGCGGCGCGAGCACGTCGAGCTCGTCGTCGTCCGGCTCGTCGTCGGGCTTGGTCGACATCGAGAACCTGAAGAAGCTCGAGGTCGTCGCCGGCTTCGCCGAGGCGGACGCGACGAAGATCAAGGTCGGTCAGCCGGCTCTCGTCACGCTCGCGGCGCTCAGCAGTACCACCGTCACCGGCAAGGTGACCGCGGTATCGCCGACGTCGACCGTGACGAGCAACGTCGTGACCTATGACGTCACCATCAGGCTGGTGAACCCGCCCGCGACCGTGCGCGACGGGATGACCGCCGACGTCAGCGTGATCGTGGCGAACAAGGCCAACGTGCGCGAGCTTCCGAGCGCCGCGATCACCACGACCGGACGCCTCTCGACCGTCACCGTGCTCGCGAACGGCAAGCAGACGGTCACGACCGTGACCACGGGCCTCGTGGGAACGTCGACGACGCAGATCCTGACGGGTGTCAAGGTCGGCGACGTCGTCGTCGAGCCGACCGTGTCGGTGACGGCGGCAACGGGCTCGGCGACGACGGGGTTCGGCGCGGGAGGGTTCGGCCGTGGCGGTGGCGGTTTCGGGGGCGGCGGCTTCGGTGCGGGCACTCCGTGAGCCCGGAGCGCGCTCCCGTCCCGGCGCCCGTGATCATGCTCCGCGAGATCGTCAAGACCTACGCGATCGGCGAGATCGAGGTGCAGGCGCTCCGCGGCGTCACGCTCACCGTCGATCGCGGCGACTTCGTCGCGATCATGGGCGCCTCGGGGTCGGGCAAGTCGACGATGATGAACATCATCGGCTGCCTCGACGTGCCGAATCGCGGCTGGTACTGGCTGGACGGTGTTGATGTCCGGACGCTCGACGAGACCTCGCTCTCGCGGGTGCGGAGCCGCAAGATCGGGTTCGTGTTCCAGAGCTACAACCTGATCGCACGCACATCGGCGCTCGCGAACGTCGAGCTCCCGCTGTCGTACATGGGCGTGAAGTCGCGCGAGCGGCGCGACCGGGCGCTGCGGGCGCTCGAGTCCGTAGGCCTGGCCGATCGCGCCCAGCACGTGCCGAGCGAGCTCTCCGGCGGCCAGCAGCAACGCGTTGCGGTGGCGCGCGCGCTCGTCACGAACCCGGCGCTGATCCTCGCAGACGAGCCGACGGGCAACCTCGACAGCGTCGCGTCGCGTGACGTGATGGACATCCTCGCCGAGGTGCACCGGGCGGGCCGGACTGTCGTCGTCATCACGCACGAGGAGGAGGTCGCCGCGCGCGCGTACCGGGTGATCCGCCTGCGGGACGGGCAGATCGTCTCGGACTCGACGAGCGCTCGCACAAGCGCTCCGACCACCGCTGTGAGCGCCTCGTGAGGTGGCGCGACAACTTCCGGATCGCGCTCAGCGGCATCGCCTCGAACAAGCTGCGCTCCGCCCTCACCGTGCTCGGCGTCATGATCGGCGTCGCGGCCGTCGTCATCCTGGTCGCGGTCGGCACGGGATCGTCGAAGGCGGTCGCGGCCCAGATCAACAGACTCGGCACCAACACGCTGACTGTCTCGGGCACCGGGCGGTTCGGCGGTCGCTCGACGACGGGCACGCAGTCGCAGGCGTCGTCGCTGACCATCGCCGACGTCGGGCTGCTCGAGGACAAGAACAACGCACCGGATGTGCTGTCGGTGTCTCCGGTGTCGTCCACCTCGGTCACGGCGACCTACTCCGGCGCGACGAGCACGGCGACCGTCGCAGGCTCGACGCCCTCGTACCTGACGGCCGAGGACTACACGGTCGAAGCGGGTAGCCCGATCACCGAGCAGAACGTGACGAACCGCGACCGGGTGATCGACATCGGGCAGACGGTCGCCTCCGATCTCTTCACGGCGGGACAGAACCCGCTCGGGCAGACGATCCAGCTCGGCTCGGCGAGCTTCAAGATCATCGGCGTGCTGGCGTCGAAGGGCACGACCGGGTTCCTCGATCAGGACGCGGTCGTGATCGCGCCATACACGGCCGTCGAGGACCTGTTGACCGGGTACTCGCAATCGTTCAGCCAGCTGATCGTGCAGGGCAGGTCCGCGTCGACGCTGAACCTGGCCCAGTCGGAGGTCGAGAGCGTGCTCGCGTCGGCGAACGACACAACGGTGGCGAACCTCCCGTTCCGCGTCCTCAACCAGCAGACGCTGCTCACCGCTGCCACGAGCACCTCGAGGACGTTCACGGTCCTGCTCGCGGCGGTCGCGGCCATCTCGCTGCTCGTCGGCGGGATCGGGGTCATGAACATCATGCTCGTGACCGTCACCGAGCGGACCCGCGAGATCGGCATCCGCAAGGCGATCGGCGCGCCGAAGAGCGCGATCCTGAGCCAGTTCCTGCTCGAGGCCGTCCTGCTGTCGCTGATCGGCGGCGTCGCGGGAATCGCCGCAGGGTTGATCGGCAGCAGGTTCAAGATCGACGGCGTGAACCCGGTGATCGCGCCGTACTCGATCTTCCTGTCGTTCGGCATCGCGATCGCGGTCGGGGTCTTCTTCGGGTTCTACCCGGCCAACCGCGCAGCCTCGCTCCGCCCCATCGATGCCCTCCGCTACGAGTAGGAACCAGAGATGCGCAGCAGCCTCCTCGAAGATCTGACCGGGCGTTTCCGCGGCGGTTCGGGCAACGAGCCACCCACGGAGACTCCCGCGAGTGACGACGCGCAGGACTCGCTGGGCGATGCGGAGTGGCCGAGCCAGGTGCACTCGCGCAGCGTGCGCCTTCGCCCGCTGACGGCGATCCTGGCGGTCGCGCTCGTTGCGCTCGTCGGAATCTGGGGTGGCGCAGAGCTGCAGAAGCGGCACGGCAGCGCGACGGCGGCATCCGGCAACAGCGGGTTGGCCGCTGCGTTCGCGTCGCGCTTCGGCAACCGGAGCGGAGCCGGCGGTCGCACCGGGGGCTTCGGGGGCGGGGCAGCCGCCGGCGCTGCGACCACGGGCACCGTCACCGAGGTGACCGAGAAGACGCTCTACCTGACGACGTCGACGGGCGCGCTCGTGAAGGTACGGTTGACCGCAGCGACGACGTTCACGCGCACCGCGAAGTCGCCGAAGGGCGGGCTGGCGCTCGGAGACACCGCGATCGTGATCGGGTCGAAGAACGCGTCCGGCGTAGTCGTCGCGAGGTCGGTGATCGCGACGCAGAAGGGCGTGACCGCGACCCGCGGAGGCTTCGGCGGCGGCTTCGGTGGCTTCGGCGGCGGCGCGACCTCCGGCGGCTGAGAGCAGCTCGCGCGCGGAGGCTCGGACGGGCGGGCTTTGTCGGGGCCGTACCCCGAGCTCGTCGGGGCCTACGTGCACCCGCGCTTCTGCCAGGGCATCGGTCCCGTTTCGCCGGGCGGCGCCCTCCGCTGAGCGCACGTGGGCGGACGCCTAATCTATTTAAAACTCCACTCGACGAAAAGATTCGTCCGTTTCGGCAATGCTGAAGGCAAGCGGCGCAGCTCTCGGAGTGAGCGGCAGAACGTGTTGCACGAGTGCCCCATCGTCGCGTATATCCCAGATCGAGCAGGAACCCGATCCGCCTGAAGGCGCGGTCCCAACATACCTCGAACGACGTTCGTATAACCGGGTAGCCACTTCCACTTTCATAAGGAATCTGCACTTATGCCGCTGCTCCGCAGCTAGCCCGTCCTGACTCGAGGGCGAGGCACGATCTGCGGGGCTTCGGCCTGGATAGGAAAAATCTGACGATTGCCACGCCGCATGCCGGTGTGAGCGACGAAGGCGTCCGCACGCCGTTCTGGCGGGCTCTCGGTGGCGACGCCGAGCTTCAGCGGGCACGCCACCTCACACCACTGGATGCCCTACAGGAGTCGCGTTCGCAGCGATGGTTCCGCAGCGTTGCCGCCCTCATGGTGCTCGCGCTCTGCGCGCTCATCTCGTGGCACATCTATCACCGCTTCAGCCGATACGGCTGGGGCAGCTTCGCGTCGGTGTACACCGTGGTCGTCACGGGGTATGTCCTCTCGCGGTTCCTCCTCGCGGCGCTCTACCGCGCACCCAAGGACGCGGGAATCACACCTTCGATCGCCATCATCGTCCCTTCGTTCAACGAGGGCGACGCGGTGCGCCGAACCATCCACGGCTGCATGGGCATCGACTATCCCCAGGATCGGATCGAGGTCGTCGTGATCAACGACGGATCGACCGACGACACCTGGGAGCACATGGTCGCGGCCGCCGCGGAGTACCCGGACGGCGCGGTCCAGTGCGTCGATCTCGGTTCGAACCAGGGCAAGCGCGCCGCCATGGCGGAGGGCATCCGCCGGACGTCTGCCGATGTGCTGGTCTTCGTCGACTCCGACTCGGTGCCGGCACCCCGCGCCATATACCACCTCGTGCAGCCCTTCGCCGAGTCGGGCGTGGCAGCCGTCAGCGGGCTGACGTACGTGCGCAACGCGCACCGGAACCTGCTGACGCGCATGCAGGCCGCCCGCTACTACGTCTCCTTCCAGCTGCTCAAGACGGCAGAGTCGATGGTCGGCGCCGTGACCTGCTGTTCGGGGTGCTTCGCCGCCTACCGGCGCGATGCGGTGGTGCCGGTGCTCGAGAGGTGGGAGTTCCAGACCTTCCTCGGCGCTCCGTGCACGCACGGCGACGACCGCTCGCTGACCAACATGCTGCTGCGCAACGGGTTCAAGGCGCGCTACCAGGCGCTCGCCGAGGCATGGACCGACGCGCCTGACCAGTACGGCAAGTTCTTCCGCCAGCAGCTGCGCTGGAAGAAGTCGTGGAGCAGGGAGGGGCTGATCCTCGCCTCGCACATCTGGCGGACGCGCCCGCTCGCCTTCCCGGCTGTCCTCATCCAGACGTTCTCGGGCTACCTCGGACCCTGCGTGATGGTGTTCAACCTCCTCATCTATCCGAGCATCACGGGCACCTTCCCGATCTTCTACCTGCTCGCGCTGTACATGATGTCGTCGGCCTACGCCCTGCTCTACCGGGCGCTGCGCGGCGACGGCATGTGGCGCGCGACGATCGCCGCCACGTTCTTCTACGCGTTCTTCGCCCCCCAGATCTACTGGGCGATCCTGCGCATCCGCGACGGCGCCTGGGGCACGCGTGCCCCGGCAGCCGCCGTTGCGCACGAGCTGCACGAGACACCCGGAGTCGTGCTGGCCGGCGTGGAGGTCGCGGCGTGAGCGAGCGTTCCGGACGCACCTCCAGCGCGATCCGCCTGCTCCGGGTGCGCACGACGATGCGCCGGCTCGGCGGCGGTCTACTCTCGGCGATCATCGTCGTGGTTCCGGCCGGCGTGTTCGTGCACGAGTCGCTCTCGGATTCGCCGCGGCAGACGCAGATGGTGGTGCCGACGGTGCGGCTGGCGCCGGACGCGCTCGCCAGGCTCCGGGCGTTCACGTCCTACAAGGGCGCCGTGCCTGTCGTGACGTACCACGACATCTCGGACTCGGGCTCGAGGTACGCGGTCTCCCCGCAGCAGTTCGCAACGCAGATCGCGACCATTCACGCGGCAGGCTTCACGACCATCACCGCCCGGCAGTTCGAGCGCTTCCTCAGGGGCGAGGGCACGTTGCCCAGGAAGCCGATCATGCTCACGTTCGACGACGGCGCATCGTCGACCTGGCGCGCGGCCGACCCGGTGCTCGCCCGCTACAGCATGCACGCCGTGGCCTTCATCATCACGTCGGAGATCGGCCGGCACGCCCCGTACTACCTTGACGAGAGCGAGCTGAAGGCCCTGCGCGACTCGGGCCGCTGGGATCTCGAGGCGCACACGGACAACGGCCACCACTCGGTCACGGCGTCGCCGGGCGGCTCGCTCGGACCGTTTCTCACGACTCGCGAGTGGCTGTCGAGCGAGAACCGGTACGAGACGCTCGCCGGGTACACGACCCGCGTACGCGACGACCTCGATCGCTGCATCCAGAAGCTGCGCGCGCTCGGTGTCGATCCCGGCCTCTTCGCGTTCCCGTTCTCGGCCGCGACGACGCCGACGAACGATCTCCGAGTCATCCCGATCCTGTACCGGCTGGTGGCGGAGCGCTTCACTGCGTCGCTGGTCGACAGCGCGGGCAGCCAGTACGTGTCGCGGGCCATGGCGACGCGCTACGAGCTTCCGCGCTTCCTCGTCCGCTCGAACACCACGGCGCAGGGGCTGTTCACGGATCTGGCGACGCATGCCCCGCGATCGCAGACCGGCAACCTGGCGCGCCCGATCTCGAACTGGGTCGTCGACCAGCGCGCCCTGAGGTCGGGCGTCAGCCTGCGCGGCGGCCTGCGTTTCGCGCCGCCGAGGCGCACCTGGATCTCGGCTCACTGGGCCCCGAAGAACGCGCTGCCGGTGCATGACGCGACCCTGCACGTCGTCGCGTCGCACCTCGGCACGGCGGCGATGGGCGCCGCGCTCTCCCTCGTCGTCCGGCCCGACGGCAACCGGCTGCCCGCTACGGTCACCATCGGCCCGACCACGTTGCGCATCCGTGCGACGACGAGCCTGAGCTGCGCGCTCACGCCGGCGTCGTCCCATCACGTAGCCGTCACCTACCGCGGCACCACGTTGATGGTCGCCGTGGACGATCGCCGGGCCGCCACGGTCAGGATCGCGACGGCCGTTGGCACTGGCATCGGCATCGGCGCGTGGCGCGACAGCTCGTCGTCGCCCAGGCCCGTCCTGCAGAAGCTCGTGGAGACGACGACGACCTCGGTGCCGGCCGCCAGGGCTCGGCTGAAGTGCTCGTCCGCCACCGTAACCCGACCCGCAACACCATCTGTTCGCACCCGGCCGTCCAACGGCTCGACTCATACAGGCAGTGCGTCCTCACGGACCGGCCGAAGGATCTGGAGAAAGTCATGAAACGCTTGTCCGTCCGCCCACGCTCGAGTCGGGCGCGCATGCTCGCACTGATGCTGTCGCTTGCAGCCCTTGCCGGCCTCGGCGTCCTCGCCACCGCTGGAGCCGCACCGTCGGCTCCAACCGTCGTGACGATCTCGTTCGACGACGGGCTGAGCGATCAGTACCAGGTGCTGCCGTGGTTCCAGCAGCACGGTCTGCACGCGACGTTCTACGTCAACTCGGCCGAGCTCGGCACGAGTGGCTACTACATGACGATGGCACAGGTGCACGATCTCGCTGCCGCGGGCAACGAGATCGGCGGCCACACGCTGCATCACCCTGATCTCACGACTCTGACCACCGCGCAGGCGACGACCGAGATCTGTGACGACCGTACCGCGCTCGTCAACCAGGGATACACGGTCACGGACTTCGCGTACCCGTACGGACACACGAACGCGGCGATCGAGCAGATCGCGCAGAACTGCGGCTACAGCTCTGCCCGCGGCGTCAGCGGAATCGTCTCCCCGGACGGTTGTACCTTCAACGCGACGAGCTGCCCGTACGCGGAGACACTGCCGGCCGCCGATCCCTACCTGACCCGGACGCCCGAGAACGCCGAGTCCACCACCACGCTCGCAACGCTCGAGGGGTACGTCACCCAGGCGGAGCAGCACGGCGGCGGCTACGTGCAGATCGTCATCCATCACATCTGCGCAGGCGCCGATTGCGACATCTACTCGACCACTCCGGCCACGATGCAGGGTCTACTCGCGTGGCTCGCGCCGCGCGCCGCGAACGGCACCGTCGTCCGCACGACCGCACAGGCTCTGCAGGGCGTCTCCTCCGACACCACCGCCCCGACCGTCTCGCTGACGGCGCCGGCCGACGGCTCGACCGTCAGCGGCACCGTGTCGCTTGCCGCGTCCGCCAGCGACAACGTCGGCGTCAGCAAGGTCGAGTTCTACCGTGGCGGGACGCTGATCGGCACGACTGCGAGCAGCCCCTACACCGCCAGCTGGGACACGAGCGCGATGCCGAACGGCAGCTACACCGTGTCCGCTGAGGCTTACGACGCCGCCGGAAACGCGACGACCAGCTCGCGCACGGTCACCGTCCAGAACGCGGTCCAGCAGCAACGGACGATCGTCTCGCTCGGCTTCGACGACGGTGACGCCGACCAGTACTCGGTGCGTTCCATGCTCGCGAGCCACGGCATGAACGCGACCTTCTACATCAACAGCGGTCGCATCAACGCCGCGAACTACATGACCGTCGGCCAGATCCAGGCGCTGCAGTCGGACGGCAACGAGATCGCCGGCCACACCGTGACGCACGCTGACCTTCCGACGCTCGACGTCGCCGAGCAGACGCGGCAGATCTGCAACGACCGCGTGGCGTTGCTCGCCGACGGCTTTCCAGTCCGCTCGTTCGCGTACCCCTACGGTGATTTCAACGCTCAGACGGAGGGCATCGCCCAGAGCTGCGGCTACGACAACGCGCGCACCATCGGCGGCCTCGTGACCCCGACCTCGTGCTCCGGCTGCGGCTACGCGTCGGCCGTTCCTCCGGTCGACCCGTACCAGATCCCGACGCCCGACTCGATCAAGTCCGACATGAGCCTCGCGCAGATCGAGGGCTACGTGACCGCAGCCGAGCAGCACGGTGGTGGCCTCGTGCCAATCGTCATGCATCACGTGCAGGATGACTGCGGCACGGACGAGTACTGCGTCACACCGGCGACCCTCGGCGCGTTCCTCGACTGGCTCCAGCCCCGCGCGGCGCACGGCACCGTCGTACAGGAGATCGGCGACGTGATCGGTGGCCCGGTCAAGCCCGGTGTCGCCGGACCTCCGGCGCCGCCTCCTGCCGCCGGCGCGAACCTGCTCCAGAACCCCTCGCTCGAGGTGGACGCCAACAACGACCTGACGCCGGACTGCTGGCAGCTCGGCGGCTACGGCAACAACACGGCGACGTGGACGCGCTCGAGCGACGCCGAGGACGGCGCATTCGGCGAACAGCTCACGATGTCGACGTTCTCCGACGGCGACCGCCGGCTGATCACCCGCCAGGACCTGGGCGCATGCTCGCCGACCGTTACGCCGGGTCACACCTACAACATCTCCGCCTGGTACAAGACGACCGGCAACTCCCGCATCGTCGTGTACACGCGTAACGCGGCTGGCACCTGGGTGTTCTTCGCCCAGCAGGCAGCCGCTCTCCCGAACACCTCGGTCTGGACCAAGACCACCTTCACGACCCCAGCGGTTCCGGCCGGTACGACGGCCCTCAGCATCGGCATCTCGCTGCGCGCGGTCGGCACGTTGTCCATGGACAACTTCTCGCTCGGCGATACCGACCAGACCCCCCCGACCGTCGCGCTCACAGCGCCGGCGGACGGCTCGACCGTGAGCGGCAGCTCCGTACCGCTCACCGCCGACGCGGCGGATGCCTCGGGTATCGCGCGGGTCGACTTCATCGTCAACGGCAACGTCGTCGCGTCCTCGACGACCCCGCCCTTCAGCTACTCGTGGAACTCGCTGACCATCGACGGAACGGCATCGATCGCCGCTCGCGCCGTCGATACGGCGGGCAACTCGACGATCTCCGCCTCGTCGCTCGTGACGGTCGCGAACGGCCAGGCCGACACGACGCCTCCGGTCTCGTCGGTCACATGTGGAGGCCTGAGCTGCGCCGGCTGGCATGCGGCGGGCACGCTCGTGGCGCTGTCGGCCACGGACGCCGGGTCGGGTGTTTCGCAGATCGTCTACACGACTGACGGCTCGACGCCCACGCTGACGAACGGCACCTGGTACTCGGCTCCGTTCGCACTCTCGACGACGAGCACGCTGAACTTCCGCGCGTATGACGTCGCCGGCAACTCGGAGGGCGTCAACTCCGTGCCTGTCTCGATCGACGACGTCGCACCCGGCGAGAGCATCAGCTGCGGTGGCGCCGCCTGCGACGGAACCTGGAGGAGCCTCCCCGTCACCGTGGCCCTTTCGGCCACCGACTCGGGCTCGGGCGTCGATCGCATCGTCTACACGCTCGACGGCTCGATCCCGACCGCCTCCAACGGCACGGTCTACGTCGCACCGTTCTCGGTGTTCGTCGACCGCGGCCCTGCACTTCCGGGCGATCGATCTCGTCGGCAACATGAGCGACGTAGCCGAGGCGGCAGTCCGCATCGACACCGTTGCACCGGCGACGACCGCGACCTGCGGCGGCGGGGCCTGCGGCACCGGCTGGTCGACGGGCCCGGTCTCGGTGACGCTCGCCGCCACGGATGACGCCTCGGGCGTCGCCAAGACGGTCTATACCCTCGACGGCAGCAACCCGACCGCAGCAAGCGCTGTCGCGTCAGGCCCGATCCAGGTCTCGACGACCACCCAGCTCGAGTTCCGCTCCTATGACCTCGCCGGCAACGCCGAACCCGTGAACGCGATCTCGATCTTGATCGACGGCACCCCACCCGGCTCGTCGGCGACCTGCAACGGCGTGCCGTGCAGCGCCTCGGCGACGTACTCCTCGCCGCTCAACGTTGCGCTTGGCGCGACGGATGCCGGCTCGGGGGTCGCACAGATCCTGTACACCACCGACGGCTCGATCCCGACGCCGGCGTCCGCCACCGTGTACACCGGCCCGTTCGCGCTCGCGGACAACACGACCGTGACCTATCGGGCCTACGACCTCGCCGGCAACGCGGAGGCGCCGAACTCGATCGCGCTCAACGTGCGCACCACCCCGGCGGACACGGCCCCGCCGGCCACGACCGCCAGCTGTTCCGATGGAGCGTGTGCCACGTGGCACTCCGGTCCGCTCACCGTGACGCTCGCCGCCACGGATGACGCGAGCGGCGTCGCCGAGACGGTGTACACGACCGACGGCAGCGATCCGACCACCACGCACGGCACCGTCTACAGCGGGCCGATCGCGGTCGGCTTGACGACGAGGCTCGAGTTCCGGAGTTACGACAACTCCGGCAACGCCGAGCCCGTACAGTCCCTGAACGTGCAGGTCGACGGCACGGCGCCGGTCGTCACCGCCACCTGCGCGACGGCCTGCCCGACAGGCTGGTCGACGACGCCGGTGACCGTCACCCTGAAGGCCACCGACGCAGGCTCTGGCGTGTCCACGATCGTCTACACGCTAGACGGCAGCTCGCCGACGCTTACGAACGGATCCACGTACTCCGGCCCGTTCGTCGTCGGCGCCACCGCAACCGTCAAGTACCGCGCCTACGACCAGGCCGGCAACGCATCGGCGATCTCGTCGCTGCCGCTCAAGGTCGACGTCACCGCCCCCACGGCAAGCGCGACGTGCAACGGCGCGAGCTGCGCCGCGGCCTGGTACCCGTCGCCGACGACCGTCGCCCTCACGGCGAGCGATGCAGGATCGGGCATCGCAAGCGTCCGCTACACGACGAACGGCACGGACCCGACGACGACCAACGGGACGACCTACACCCACACGCTGTCGATCACGTCGACAACCAACCTGCGCTTCCGCTCCTACGACACGGCAGGAAACGCAGGGGCCGTCACGCGCCTCACGGTGTCGATCGACAGCTCGCTGCCGGTCACCAAGGTGACCTGTAACGGCACGACGTGCCCGACGGGCTGGGTGACGAGCGCGCAGAACGTCGTGCTCTCGGCCACGGACACCGGTTCCGGTGTGGCGCGCATCGTCTACACGACGAACGGCACGACGCCGACGCCAACGAACGGCCAGACCTACACGGGCACGATCGTCGTGTCGACCTCGACCGCGGTCGCCTTCATCGCGATCGACGGTGCGGGCAATGCCAGCGCGGTGAAGTCGGTCGCGCTCAAGATCGACACCATGGCACCCATGGTGACCATTACGGCACCCGTCGCGGGTGGCGTGACGGGCACGAGCGTCCACGTAACGGGCACGGCGACGGACAACGCGACCGTCTCATCCGTCACCTGGTACCTCGACGGCAGGGCGCAGAGCAGCACCAGCGCCTCGTCGTTCGACTTCACCTGGAATACCCGGAACTCGGGCCGTGGCGTCCACACGATCTACGTTCAGGCCAAGGACCAGGCCGGCAACGTCGGCCAGTCCGCCAGCAGGACGGTGACCGTCAGCTGAAGCCGGATGACCGGCGGGGGCGTCGCCAGCAGGCGGCGCTCCCGCCGACTCGCCCGGCTCGCACGAGCGGGCCCGTCCGCGTCGTACTCGCGAACCGGTTCCCACGAAAGCTTCCGATACCGGGAGGTCGCGGATGAGCGGAGTCCGGTGGCCTGTGTCAGCCTGTGCGTATGGCTCGCTGGCACTTGCTCCTGGGCACGGCAATCGTCATGGCCGGCCTCGCGGCTCCCGCCGGAGCCGGAGTGGGGACTCCGGTGCTGGTCCGGTCGGCGCGCTCGGGCGTGCAGAGTCAGACCCGCTCCGTCGCTGTCGTGCGGTCCGCGAGCGTCCTGCCTCACGACATGCTCGTAGCTGTCGTGGAGGCGCGTTTCGCAGGCCGCGGCCACGTGCAGGCGCCCGCGCACTGGACGCTCATCGGGCATGCGAGCGCCCGTACGGAGAGGGGAATGCTCACGCAGTACCTGTACGTGCATCCGGCAGACCCGAGCGATCCGCGTCGCTTCCGGTTCCGCGCGAGCTCGCCCGCGACCCTGATAGCGACGTTGCTCGTGCTCGGTGGGGCCGACCGCACGCAGGCGTTGTCCGCGATCTCGACGTGGTCGACGACCCGGGCGCTGAGCAGCCCGAACCCGAAGGTCGCGAGACCTGGCGATCTGCTCGTCGTCGGGTACGCGACGGCGAAGGTCGCGGCCCACACGACGCCTCGCGGTATGCGGCGGCGCGTCTACGTGTCCGCTCGCGGCCCGTCCCATCTGACCGTGGCCATCGCGACCCGCACCGTTCGCAACCTCTCGGCGCTGCCCCATCTGCACGCGGCCGGTGGGACGGCGTTCGCGTTCGTCATCGCGCCCGCTGCCTCGACCGCGCCGGGCGACAGCGCCCCGAGTCCGGGAACCACGATCCCGGCATCGAAGCCGACGAATACCACAACGGTCCCGTCAAGCACGACGACCGCGCCCACGCCCACGCCTCCCTCGGGCTCGCCGCTCTTCATCGACCAGTTCAGCGAGCCGGACGGCCTGATCACCAACGAGTACGCCTACTACGACCCGGGCGAGAGCGACTCGGTCGTATCGCCGAAGTGGCAGCTCGACTCCGGGTCGCTGTTCGCCCGCGACAACACGGGCTGGTCCGGCATCCCCGACGACAAGGAACCGAACGCGAACTCGACCAACGGCACCGACTCGGCGATCTTCCGGCTCGTGACGAAGCAGAGCAACTTCGGCAACGTCGCTGTCTCGCTCAGTCTCGACAACCAGGGTCTCGTCACGACTCCGTCGACGCCGGCGGTCGACTGGGATGGCATTCACATCTTCCTGCGCTACCAGTCGGAGTTCTCGCTCTACTACGCGAGCATCAACCGGCGAGACGGCACCGCGGTGATCAAGAAGAAGGTGCCGGGTGGCCCCGACAATGGCGGGACCTACTACGAGCTCACCAGCTACGTATCCCACCCGGTGCCGTACAACACCTGGCAGTCGATCAGGGCGACCGTCAGGACGAATGCGGACGGGTCAGTCACGATCGACCTCTACTCTGGCGGCCAGCTCGTCGTCGACGCTGTCGACAAGGGCATCGGCGGCCCGCCCATCACGAGTCCGGGCCGCGTCGGCATCCGGGGCGACAACTGCAACTTCCGTTTCGACGACTTCCGCGTCGACCCGCTCGGCTGAGACGGCAGAGCCGTCAGATCGTTTCCACCTCGAAGTCTTGGAAGTCGAACTCGCAGTTGTCACCGCGCAGACCCACCCGTCCGACCTGGGTGATCGGTGCGCCGCCCTCGCCATCGTCGAGCGCGTTCAGCGCGAGGTGGCCGTCGAGGTGCAGCTCCAGCCGCACGCCACCGTTCGCGTTGCGGACGTCGAGCTGCACGTCGTGCCACGCCTTCGGGGCGAGCGGCTCGTACACGGCGGGGCCGATCTGGTAGTAGGTGCCGCCGTTCGATCCGCCGCCCGGCATCTTCTTCTTCGCAACGACCGACCCGTCCCGTCGTGAGATGCTGACGACGTACAGGTGTACCTGCGTCTGGTACCGCGCGAAGATGTGCAGGCCGTCCCACGCGTTCGTCGTGCCCGGCTGGTTCTGCAGCCCGTCGATGCGGAAGCGCATGCGGATCGAGACGTTGCCGAAGTCGGCGCGCCGGCTGACAAGCCGGAAGACCGACGATCCGGTCGCGTTCGACGAGGTCGCGTCCGGCGTGCCGGTGTCGGGCAGGCCGGAGTACCCGGCCCCGTCTCTCGAGAACAGTGACCCGCTCGTCGAGATCCAGCTCGTCGAACGGTGGGCTTCGGCTGAGCCCGGGTTGTAGGTCGCAAACTCGTTCGTCACGAGCGTCGAGCCGGACGGGAGCTCCGGCGCGAAGACGATCTTCGACGTGCCGCCGTGTCGCTGCCACGCAACGACCAGTACCACCAGGAGGATCCCGAGCGCTGCGAGCCCGACGAGCCCGCGACGCTGCGCGACAGTCAGGTCACCGATGGCCGGGCTCTCAGATCCCGATCGGGTGCCAGACGGTCTTCGTCTCGACGAAGGCCGTCAGGCGCTCGATCCCGGGCTCGTCGCTGAAGTCCTCGTCGGCCCGGGCGAACACGCGCTTGACGTTGTCGGCCGCCGCGCGCTGGAGACGGCGCGCGATCGTCGGGCACGACGCCCGTGAGGTCGATCGCGTTCACGTCGCGGTGGCTCGCGAGCCAGGGAGCGAGCTCGGCCGTGAAGCCGGTCAGCACGTTCGCGACACCGCCTGGCAGATCCGACGTCGCGAGCACCTCGGCGAGCGAGACCGCGGGGAGCGGGCGCGTCTCGGAGGCAACGACCACGGCCGTGTTGCCGGTGCAGAGAACGGGTGCGAGCACGCTCACGAACCCGAGCAGGCTCGACTCCTGCGGCGCGACGATCGCGACCACGCCCGTCGGCTCCGGCAGCGAGAAGTTGAAGTACGGGCCCGCGATCGGGTTCGACGATCCCGCGACCTGGGCGAACTTGTCGGCCCAGCCCGCGTACCAGACGATGCGGTCGATCGACTCGTCGACCACGTCGCAGCGCTTCGGCGTCGCCGAGCCCCTCGGCTGCTCCGACCTCGGCGGCGAACTGCTCTCGCCGGCCGTCGAGCATCTCGGCGATGCGGTAGATCACCTGTCCGCGGTTGTACGCGGTCGCCGCGCGTCCAGCCGGGGAAGGCCTTGCGCGCGGCGACCACGGCGTCGCGCACGTCCTTGCGCGACGCCTGTGCGGCCTGCGCGAGCAGCTCGCCGGACGCGTCGTACGACCGGGTACGAGCGGCCCGACTCCGAGCGCGGGAATGCTCCGCCGATCGCGAGCTTGTAGGTCTTGCGGACGCGCACGCGCGTCGGCTCGGCTCAGCGGCAAGGTACGCCTCCAGCCCGTGCCGGCCGCCCTCGCGCCCGAAGCCGGACTCCTTGTAGCCGCCGAACGGCGAGGCCGGATCGAAGCGGTTGAACGTGTTCGCCCAGACGACGCCGGCGCGCAGCCGGTTCGCCATCCAGAGGATGCGCGAGCCCTTCTCGGTCCAGATGCCCGCCGAGAGGCCGTAGGGCGTGTTGTTCGCCTTCTCGACGGCCTCGGCCGGCGTGCGGAACGTCAGCACCGAGAGCACCGGGCCGAAGATCTCCTCGCGCGCGATGCGGTGCGACGCCGAGACGCCCGTGAAGATCGTCGGCGGGAACCAGAAGCCGCGCTCGGGCAGCTCGCAGGGCGGCGACCAGCGCACGCGCGCCCTCGGCCTCGCCCGCGTCGCTCAGCTCGCGGATGCGCGCGAGCTGCGCTGCGGAGTTGATCGCGCCGATGTCGGTGTTCTTGTCGAGCGGATCGCCCAGTCGCAGCGTGGCCATGCGCTCCTGCAGCGCCGCGATGACCTCCTCCGCGACCGACTCCTGCACGAGCAGGCGCGAGCCGGCGCAGCAGACGTGGCCCTGGTTGAAGAAGATCCCGTTGACGATGCCCTCGACGGCCTGGTCGAGCGGCGCGTCGTCGAACACGATGTTGGCGGCCTTGCCGCCGAGCTCGAGGCTCAGGCGCGTGTTCGTGCCGGCGATGCTGCGCATGATCTCCTTGCCGACCTCGGTCGAGCCGGTGAACGCGATCTTGTCGACGCCGGCGTGCTCGACCAGCGCCTGCCCGATCGCGGGCCCGCCGGCGATGATGTTCACGACGCCGGGCGGCAGGTCGCACTCCGCGATGATCTCGGCGAGCGTCAGGGCCGTCAGCGGCGTCGTCTCGGCCGGCTTGAGCACGACGGTGTTGCCGGTCGCGAGCGCGGGCGCGATCTTCCACGCCGCCATCAGCAGCGGGAAGTTCCAGGGGATGATCTGGCCGGCGACGCCGAGCGGACGGGGCGCGGGTCCGAAGCCCGCGTGCTGCGAGCTTGTCGGCCCAGCCGGCGTAGTAGAAGAAGTGCGCGGCGGCGAGCGGGACGTCGACGTCACGCGACTCGCGGATCGGCTTGCCGTTGTCGAGCGACTCGAGCACGGCGAGCTCGCGGGCGCGCTCCTGGATCGCGCGCGCGATGCGGAACAGGTACTTCGCGCGCTCGCGCCCGGGCATGCGGCCCCAGACGGAGTCGTAGGCGCTCGCGCGCGGCCGCGACCGCGGCATCGACGTCGGCCGGCCCGGCCTCGGCGACGTCGGCGAGCGGGGTCGCCGTCGAGGGGTCGATCGTCGCGACCGTCTCGCCTGCCCCCTCGCGGAACTCGCCGTTCACGAAGATCCCGTAGGACGAGCGCAGGCGCGCGATGTCGCGCGACTCGGGCGCCGGCGCGTACTCGAAGGGCGGCGTCGCGGCCATCGTCAGTCGATCGTCACGTAGTCGGGGCCGTCGTAGGCGCCGCGTCGCGAGCTTGTGGCGCTGCAGCAGCAGGTCGTTCAGCAGGCTCGAGGCGCCGAAGCGGAAGAGCTCGGGATCGAGCCAGCGCGGGCCCGCGACCTCGGAGACCATCACGAGGTAGCGGATCGCCTCCTTGCTCGCGCGGATGCCGCCGGCCAGCTTGACGCCGCGGACGTCGCCCGTCGCGGCGGCGAAGTCGCGCACGGCCTGCAGCATGACGAGCGCGACGGGCGGCGTCGCGGCCGGGCTGACCTTGCCGGTCGACGTCTTGATGAAGTCGCCGCCGGCGAGCAGGGCGAGCATCGAGGCGCGGCGCACGTTGTCGAGCGTCGCGAGCTCGCCCGTCTCGAGGATCACCTTGAGGTGCGCCGTGCCGCAGGCCGCACGCGTCGCGACGATCTGCTCGAAGACCTGGCCGTAGCGCCCGGCCAGGAACGCGCCGCGGTCGATCACCATGTCGATCTCGTCGGCTCCGGCCGCGACGGCGTCGCGGACGTCGGCGAGCTTCGTCTCGAGCGATGCGCGCCCCGACGGGAACGCCGTCGCGACGCTGGCGACGTGCACGCCGCTGCCGCGCAGCGCCTCGCACCGCGATCTCGACGAGATCGGGGTACACGCACACCGCCGCGACCGGCGGGCCGACGGGTCGCTCGGGTCGGGCCGCATCGCCTTTGCGCACAGCGAGCGCACCTTGCCCGGCGTGTCCGCGCCCTCGAGCGTCGTCAGGTCGACCATGCGGATGGCGGTGTCGAGCGCCCACGCCTTGCTCGTCGTCTTGATGCTGCGCGTGGCGAGCCCGGCGGCACGCGCCTCGGCGCCGACCTGGTCGACGCCTGGCAGGCCGTGCAGGAAGCGGCGCAGC
The DNA here is from genome assembly GCA_963717155.1 of uncultured Actinomycetes bacterium. Taxonomy (GTDB): domain Bacteria; phylum Actinomycetota; class Thermoleophilia; order Gaiellales; family JALYLC01. The sequence continues at coordinate 1,681,209 of OY970326.1, read as the reverse complement.
GACGTCTCGTCGCGCGTGACGTCGCCCAGCGTCATCGATTCGCCTGCGAGAGTGTGCTCAGCGTCGGCGCTCACGACGCCTGGCAGTGGTCAACGGGTCTTCGTCACGCTACGCGTTGATCGCCACGTGCCCCGGAAGCGCGGCGATCTTGTCGAGCCACGCGCCGATCGCGGGGTAGCCGCTCATGTCGAGCCCGGCCTCGTCGGCCACGTGCGTGTAGGCGTACAGCGAGATGTCCGCGAGCGTGGGCGAGTCGCCGACGAGGTACGCACGTCCGTCGAGGTGGCGCTCCATCGCGTCGAGCGCCCGGTAGCCGCCGGCCTGGCTCGTCGGCAGCTCGGCCGCGTAGCGCTCGGGCTCGCCCGAGACCATCAGCATGAAGCGGGCCACCGCGATGTTCGGCTCGTGGTCGTACTGCTCGAAGAACTGCCACTGCAGCACCTGCGCCCGCTCGAACGGATCGTCCGGGATCCACGGCGTGCCATCTGCCAGGTACCAGATGATCGCGTTCGACTCGCCGAGCGAGCGGCCGTCGTCGAACACGAGCGTCGGCACGCGGAGCGCCGGATTCAGCGCGCTGAGCACGTCGGGGCGGTCCGAGCGGTCGATCGACGTCCATCGTCCGCCGCTCGTACGGGAATCCCGAGATGGGCCAGCAGCAGCCGAACCTTGTAGCAGTTGCCCGAGACGGGCGAGTCGTACAGCAGCATCTCAGGCTGCGGGCTGCCGCGACCTCGGCGAGCCCCGCGCGCAGGGCCGCGCCGAGCTCGTCGACGTGCTCGCGCGTGGAGATGAGCGGCGGCGAGATCGCGAGGAACGGCCGCACGCGATCGTCGAGGCGCACGATCACGCCCTGCCGCCGAATCGCCTCTCGCGCCGGTGCGAGCAGCTCGGCCTGGACTCGAGCTCGAGCGCGCGGAAGAAGCCCGCGCCGCGCGCCTCGACGGCGATCGGCGAGCTCGCCCGCGACGTCGTTCAGCGTCGACTCGAGGTAGCGCCTCGGTGTCGCGCACGTTCTGCAGCACGTCGCAGCTCGTCCATGATCGCGAGGTTCTCGAGCGCGATCGCGCACGAGAGCGGGTGGCCGCCGAAGGTGTAGCCGTGGGTGTACATGCCCTTCGCCTCGATGAACGGCTCGGCGACCTTGATCCGAGAACAGCACGCCGCCGAGCGGCGCGTAGCCGGAGGTCATGCCCTTGGCGCTCGTGATGATGTCGGGCTCGAAGCCGAGGCGCGTCGAGCCGAACCACTCGCCGAGGCGTCCGTAGCCCGTGATCACCTCGTCGCAGCAGAGCAGGACGCCGTAGCGGTCGCAGATCTCGCGGACGCGCCTTCGCGTAGCCGGGCGGAGGCACGAGGCAGCCGCCGGCGTTCTGCACGGGCTCGACGATCACCATGGCGACGCTGTCGGGGCCCTCGGCGAGGATCTGCCTGCTCGATCGCGTCGGCCGCGTGGATGCAGGCGTTGCCGGTCTCGCGGCAGATCGGGCAGTTGCGCCCGTCCGTGTTGGCGACGTGGCGCGCGTCGCCCGAGCAGCGGCTCGAACGGCGCGCGCGCAGCGGGGATGCCGGTCAGCGAGAGCGCTCCGAGCGAGCAGCCGTGGTAGGCGCCGCGCCGCGCGATCACCTTGCGGCGGGCGTGCTCGCCCCTTGGCGAGATGGTGCTGGCGCGCGAGCTTCCAGGCCGACTCGACCGACTCCGAGCCGCCGGAGGTGAGGAAGAGACGGGTGAGGCCCGCGGGCGCGAGCCCGAGGATGCGATCGGTCAGCGCGAGCGCGGCGGGGTGTGTCGCAGCCCAGTTCGGGTAGAAGCCGAGCCGCTCGAGCTGCGTCGCCGCGGCGGCGCCGATGCGCGCGCCGTGCGAGTAGCCGATCTGCGTCGTGAACAGCCCCGAGACGCAGTCGAGCAGGCGCCGGCCGTCCTGGTCGATGACGTACGGGCCGTCCCCGCCGACGATGACGGGAGGCGCGGCCTCCGCGAAGTCCGACATCCGCGTCCACGACAGCCACTCGCCGCGTGCGGCTGCTCGACGTCGACCATTCCGGCAGTGCTCTCGACCTGGGCCATTCCGCGCTCCTTGGCGTCACCGACTCTGCATCCATGGTACCGGTTGAGTCCGACTACGGTATGACGCGGATGCTCTCCCGTGGCCCGCTTCTCGATGTCCTGGGCACGCCGAGCGCCGCCGAGCAGCAGTCGAATCTCGATAACGCGGCGACCACCCCGGCGCTCGCCTGCGTCGTCGCGCGCGTGCTCGAGCTGCTGCCCTGGTACGGGTCGATCCACCGCGGCGCCGGCGTGCGCGCCCGGGTCTCCTCCGAGGCGTACGAGGGATCGCGCGCGACCGTGCACCGCCTCGTCGGGGCGCGCGCCGACCAGGCCGTCGTGTTCACCCGCAACACGACCGACGGGCTGAACAAGGTCGCGCGGCTGCTGCTGCACCAGCACAGCAAGCGCGCCGTCGTGCTGACGACAGCCTCGGAGCACCACGCGAACCTGCTGCCCTGGCGCTGGATGGACTACCGCCACGTGCGCCTGCTCGAGGACGGCTCGCCCGACGTCGACCACCTCGCGTCGCTGCTCGACGTCGCTGCGCGGGCGCGTCAGCATGGTCGCGGTCTCGGGAGCCTCGAACGTGACCGGCCACGTGCCCGATCTCGCGCTCTGGTCGCGCCTGACGCACGAGGCGGGCGCCGAGCTCTGCGTCGACGCCGCGCAGCTTGCGCCGCACCGGGCGCTCGAGCTCGCCGCGCTCGGCATCGACCACTGCGCGTTCTCGGGGCACAAGCTGTTCGCGCCGTTCGGCTCGGGCGTGCTCGTCTCGCCGGTGCGCTTCCTCGAGTCGGGGCCGCCCGACGTGTGGGGCGGCGGCGCGACCGCGTCCGTCTCGCTCGAGGACATCGAGTGGAACTGCGCGCCCGAGCGCGACGAGGCAGGCACGCCCAACGTGCTCGGCGCGGTCGCGCTCGCGACCGCGCTCGAGCACCTGCACGAGGTCGGCTTCGACGTGCTCGCGACGCACGAGCGGGCCTCGAGTCGGCCGTGCTCGCGGCGCTCGACGCCTCGCCGCAGGTGTCGCGCCGTCGCGTGCCGTCGGCGATCGCGTCGGGCGTCTTCCCGTTCGTGGTGCGCACGTGCGAGATCCGCACGCGCTGGCCGAGGCGCTCGGGGCGCGCGGCGTCGCGATCCGCGCCGGAAAGTTCTGCGCGCACCCGCTCGTGCGCCACCTGCGCGGTTCGATGGGCATCGAGCCCGACGGCGGGCTGCTGCGCGTCAGCCTCGCCGGCAGCACCGGCTCGCACGAGATCGCGCGCTTCACGACCGCGCTCGGCGAGCTGCTCGAGGCGCACGACGCATCTATGCTGGCCAGGCCGAAGACGACGAAGAAAGCCGCGGAGCGATCATGAGCAGTAGCACCGTCGAACAGCCGAGCGCGCCGACGACGGCGCGTGTCCTACGCAACTACATCGGTGGCGCCTGGGTTGCGCCGTCGTCGGCGGTCGGGAGCCGCGAGGTCGTGAACCCGGCAACCGGCGAGACGATCGCGACGGTGCCGCTCTCGGGTGCGGCCGACGTCGACGCGGCCGTCGCTGCCGCGCGCGAGGCATTCCCGGGCTGGCGCTCGACGCCCTCGATCGAGCGCGCGCGCATGCTCTTCACGCTGCGCGAGCGGCTGCTCGCGAACTCGGATCGACTCGCGCGCTCGGTCACCGCCGAGATGGGCAAGACGCTGCCCGACGCCCGCGCAGAGGTCGCCCGCGCGATCGAGATGGTCGAGTGCGCCTGCGCGATCCCGACGACGATGCAGGGCCGCAACCTCGAGGACGTCTCGCGCGGCATCGACTGCGAGACGTATCGCCAGCCGATCGGCGTCTTCGCCGCGATCTGCCCGTTCAACTTCCCGGCGATGGTCCCGATGTGGTTCCTGCCGTTCGCGATCGCGTGCGGCAACACGTTCGTCCTCAAGCCCTCGGAGCAGGTGCCGCAGACGCAGGCGGCGTTCTTCGAGATCATCGAGGGCTCGAGCTGCCGGCCGGCGTCGTGAACCTCGTGAACGGGGCGAAGGAGACCGTCGAGGCGCTGCTCGACCACCCGGGCATCGACGGGATCAGCTTCGTCGGCTCGGCCACCGTTGCCAAGCTCGTGTACGAGCGCGCCGCGCGCGCCGGGAAGCGCGTGCAGGCGCTCGGCGGCGCCAAGAACCACATGGTCGTCATGCCCGACGCCGTCATGGGCAAGACGATCGACAACATCATCGGCTCGGCGTTCGGCGCAGCCGGCCAGCGCTGCATGGCCGGCAGCGTGCTCGTCACCGTCGGCGACGCGCACGACCAGGTCGTGCCCGCGCTGGCCGAGCGTGCGCGCGCGCTGTCGGTCGGCGACGGCGCCAGCGAGGGCGTGATGGTCGGGCCGCTCGTGAGCTGCGATCAGCGCGACCGCGTGCGCGGCTGGATCGACCGCGGCGAGGCCGAGGGCGCGACCGTCCTCGTCGACGGTCGCGACCCGTCCGGCGTCAACCCGTCGGGCGCGTTCGTCGGACCGACGCTCCTGACCGACGTGACGGCCGATATGGACAGTCGCGCAGCAACGAGATCTTCGGCCCGGTGCTGTCGGTGATCCACGTCGAGTCGCTCGACGAGGCGATCGACGTCGTGAACCGCAGCCACTACGGCAACGGCACCTCGATCTTCACCGAGAGCGGCGCCGCGGCACGTCGCTACCGGCACGACGTCGAGGTCGGGCATGATCGGCGTCAACGTCGGCGTCGCGGCGCCGGTCGCCTTCTTCCCCTTCTCGGGCTGGAAGGACAGCTTCTTCGGCGATCTGCACGCGCACGGCGGCGATGCGGTCGAGTTCTACACGCGCAAGACGACGGTCACGAGCCGCTGGTACGGCGGCGGCGAGACCGGCCGCTTCTTCGTCGAGTGAGGACCGGGAACGGCGGGTTCTGGCAGACCGAGCTCGGCCCGCCGCCGCGGCGTGCGCGGCTTCCGGGCGACCTCGACGTCGACATCGCGATCGTCGGCGGTGGCTACACCGGCCTCTGGACCGCCTACTACCTGAGGCTCGCCGATCCGGGACTGCGCGTTGCGGTGCTCGAGGCCGAGCACGCGGGCTTCGGAGCATCCGGACGCAACGGCGGCTGGCTGTCGGGCACGGCGACCGGCGAGCCGCGAGCGCTATGCGCGCCTTCGCGGGCGCGATGCCGTGGTGCGACTCGAACGTGCGGCGATCGACACGCTGGCGGAGGTCGAGCGGGTGTGCGCCGAAGGAGGGCATCGAGGCCGATCTCGTGCGCGGCGGAACCCTCCACGTCGCGCAGAACCCTGCCCAGCTCGTCCGCCTGCGGGCGGACGTCGACTCCGAGCGCGAGTGGGGGCTCGGCGAGGACGACCTGCGGCTGCTCGAGCCCGACGAGCTGCGGGAGCGCATCCGCATCGCCGATGCGCTCGGCGCGAGCTTCACCCCGCACTGCGCGCGGGTGCATCCCGCACGTCTCGTTCGCGGCCTCGCCGACACGGTCGAACGGCGCGGGGCGACCATCTACGAGGGGACGCGCGCGCTCCGTATCGGGCAGCGCGAGGTCGAGACGGCGACGGGGCGCGTGCGCGCCGACTGGATCGTGCGCGCGACCGAGGGGTACACCGCGCGGCTGCCCGGTCTCGAGCGCTCGCTGCTGCCGCTCGGGAGCTCGATGATCGTCACCGAGCCGTTGCCCGCGGACGTCTGGGACGAGATCGGCTGGGATGCCTGCGAGACGCTGCTCGACGGCGCACACGTCTACAGCTACTCCCAGCGCACCGCGGATGGACGGATCGCGATCGGCGGCCGGGGCGTGCCCTACCGGTTCGGCTCGGGCGTCGACCGGAACGCCGAGTGCCCGCCGCGAGACGGCCGACCAGCTGCGGCGGACGCTCGGCGCGCTGTTCCCGGCGACGGCGCACGTGCCGATCGACTTCCGCTGGTCGGGCGTGCTGGGACTCGCACGCGACTGGTGCGCATCGGTCGGCGCCGATCCGGTCTCGGGTCTCGCCTGGGCGGGCGGCTACGTCGGGAACGGCGTCAGCACGGCGAACCTGACCGCGCGCACGCTCGTCGACCTCATGCTCGGCCGCGAGAGCGACCTCGTCACGCTTCCGTGGGTCGGGCACGCGTCCCGGCGCTTCGAGCCCGAGCCGTTGCGCTACCTCGGCGCCCGTACGCTCTACCTCGCGTACCGCGCCGCCGATCGCCGCGAGGCTCACGGCGCCGGACCGTCCCGGATGGCCGATATCGCATCGGCGATCGCAGGACGCTGAAGGCACTGCTCGGTCGCCGCGTTCCCGCTAGAATTGCACGTGGCGCGCTCATCGCGCCCGTCCATGGCGCATTCGTCTAGGGGCCTAGGACGCCGCCCTCTCACGGCGGTAGCACGGGTTCGAATCCCGTATGCGCTATCTCAGGAAGCCCCCGCCCCGGCGGGGGCTTCCTGCGTTCCGGGACGCGGAGATCAGTGCTCGTGCGCCATCTCCAGGATCTGATCTCTCGAGTACTTGCCGACGAGATCCGGGTGGTCGGAGGCGATGTGCGCCTCGACGTTCTCGACGATCGCGTCGTCGGTCTCACCCTCGACGTCGGTGCCACAGGGGCAATGCACGACCTTCACCGGAGCCTCCTCGATCGCTGGTAGGGCCAATGTACTCCTGCCCACGTCGAGAGTCGCTGTACCAATACGCGCTACGTTTGAAACCAGCGCGTAGACAATCGCGCTCCGATCAGGGGGTCCCAAGCATGCAGGTCCGCGCGACGCGACCCGACGACATCACGGCCGAGGTGATCGACCGTTTCGCCGGCTGCGAGGACGATCGGCTGCGCGAGATCATGCAGGCCCTCGTCCGCCACCTGCATGCGTTCGCGGTCGATGTCGCGCTGACGCAGCCGGAGTGGGAGGCGGCCGTGAGGATCCTCACCGAGACCGGCCACATCACGGACGACCGGCGGCAGGAGTTCGTGCTGTGGTCGGATGCGCTCGGGCTCTCGATGCTCGTCGACGCGATCGCGCATGCCCGGCCGGACGGCGCCACCGAGTCGACGGTGCTCGGGCCGTTCTACGTCCCGGGATCGCCGCTGCGTGAGTACGGCGCGAGCATCGCCGCCGAGCCGGCCGGCCTCCCTGCCTGGGTGCACGGCCGCGTGCTCGACCTGGCCGGGTCGCCGATCGCCGGAGCAGAGGTCGACGTCTGGCAGAACGGCGACAACGAGCTGTACGCGGTCCAGGACGTCGAGGCCGAGGAGGATCACCTGCGCGGTCGCTTCCTCACGCGGGACGATGGCTCGTACGCGTTTCTCGGCGTGCGGCCTGTGCCGTACGCGATCCCGCACGACGGCCCGGTCGGGCGCATGCTCGAGGCCACCGGGCGACACCCGTGGCGGCCGGCCCACATCCACCTCATCGTGCGGGCCCCCGGCTACGCCGGCGTGACCACGCACATCTTCGACCGGTCGAGCACCTACCTCGCGTCCGATGCCGTCTTCGCCGTCAAGCCGACGCTGCTCCGCGAGTTCCGCGACCGCGACCCGCTGGATCCCGACCGCCCGGACGGGGTGGATGGTCCGTGGTGCTCGGTCGAGAACGACATCGTGCTTGCCCCCGAGGGGTAGCGCTTACCAAGCTCACAGGTTCGTCTCACGCTCCTGCGACATCCTGGATCTTCACTGCGGGAACAGACAAGACGCACAGGGGAGGTGATGACCATGAAGACGCACATGAAGAAGACCATCGCGATGCTCTCGATCGCCGGCGCTCTCATCGGCGGCACGACGGCCTACGCCGCGAGCACGGGCAGCAGCTCCAGCACTGCGACCACCCCGGCGGCTACCACGACGCCCTCGGCGACAACGGACGCCCCCACGACCCCCTCCACGACGACCCCGTCGACGACCGCGCCCAACTCGGGCGGCCAGTCGGGCAGCAACAGCAATTGCCCCGGTATGTAGGCGCGCGAAGGTGTGTCGGCGCGAAGCGGCTTCCTCGAGCACGGGGGCCGCTTCCGCTGCGCGCCTCGCGTCTGCGGGTCGTCGCGGCCGCCGCAGCGTGTCTCGCGATCGGCGCGACCTCGAGCAGCGCGGCGAGCGGCCAGCTCACATCGATCGGCGCAGGCCTGCAGGGGCCGTCCGGCCTCCGGGCGACGGTCTACGCGAACGGCCTCCCGAACGTGTCGGCCTTCGCACTCGACGCCAGGGGAAGGCTCTGGGTCACGACGTCTGCGGCCTCCGACCACAGCGCCGACGGCGTCTATCTCGTGCCTCGCGCCGGTGCGCGGCCGGTCAAGGTGATCTCCGGCCTGCGTGGGCCGCTCGGCCTCCTCTGGCGACGCAAGAAGCTGTACGTCGCCTCGATCGGCATCGTCCAGGCCTTCGGCGACCTGCACGGCACCCGCTTCGGCTCCCGCAAGACGATCCTCACTGAGCCCGCCGGGCACGGCTGGAACCAGGACCTCGTCGCGGCGCCGGACGGACGCCTGGTCATGAGCATCGCGTCGGCGTGCGACCACTGCACGAGGACGTCGATGTGGTCGGCGTCGATCGTCTCGCTCGATCCCGACGGGACGCACGTTCGCACGTTCGCGTCCCGGATCCGGGCGATCTTCGGACTTGCGTACTACCCCGGGACGAACACGCTGTTCGCCAGCATGAATCAGCGCGACGACCTGGGTGCGCGCACGCCGGGAGATGCGCTCGCGATCGTCAGGGCCGGGCAGGACTGGAGGTTCCCCGCCTGCTACGACCAGGGCGGTCCGGCGTGCACCGGTGTCCCCGGCGTCGTCGCGACGCTCGACAAGCACGCCGCGGCCGGGGGCGTCGCGGTGGTGACCGGGGGGCTCGGCTCATCGGTCGGGACGTCTGCGGTCGTTTCCGAGTGGCAGCTCGGCAAGGTGCTCCGCGTCGCCCTGACGAGGCACGGCTCGGCCTATACCGGCAAGGCCGCGCCGTTCCTGACGGGCTTCAGGAGTCCGCTGCCGATCCTTGCCAGTCCCGGCGGCGCCCTGCTGATCGGCGACTGGGCGACGGGCAGGATCTACCGGATCGCAACCGGTTAGAGCGCCGGGAATCCGGTGCTTGACGTCGGTTCCAGCGGCACCGTACTGTGTGCGTGCGGCGACGCCTGTGGGCATGCGCGCCGGCAAGCCGGCGCCGACAGGGGTAGGGCAACCTGCAAGAAGGCCACGTAATCGACAGACGAGCCCGCGCTCTGAGCGCTTGCGGAGCCACGCAGTGACCGAGTCCCGCGGCGCCCGCGGCGACCGTGAGCGGCGCCGTGGTCCCGAGCGTGGCCGAGCGCGTCGACCGCACGCGCGATCCGCTGATCACCGTCGAGGACGTCTGGAAGGTCTTCGGGCCCAACGCCGACCAGATCATCGGCACGCCCGATGCCGATCTCTCGCGTTCGGAGCTGCGTGCGAAGACCGGATGCATCACGGCCGTTCGCGACGTGAGCTTCCAGGTCTGGCCCGGCGAGGTCTTCGTCGTGATGGGTCTCTCGGGCTCGGGCAAGTCGACGCTCGTGCGCACCCTCGTGCGCCTGATCGAGCCGACCGCAGGGAAGGTGCAGATCGCCGGCCGCGACGTCACGGGCGCCAACGCCGACGAGCTGCGTGCGCTCCGGCGCGGCACCGTTGCGATGGTCTTCCAGCACTTCGGTCTGCTCTCGCACCGCCGTGTCATCGAGAACGTCGCGTTCGGTCTCGAGGTGAAGGGCGTGCCCAAGCCTGAGCGGATCGCGCGGGCACAGCAGATGGTCGAGCTCGTCGGCCTGACCGGGTTCGAGAACCAGTACCCCGACCAGCTCTCGGGAGGCATGCAGCAGCGCGTCGGCCTCGCCCGCGCGTTCGCGCTCGATCCCCAGGTGCTGCTGTTCGACGAGCCGTTCAGCGCGCTCGACCCGCTGATCAGGCGCGACATGCAGGACGAGGTGATCCGCCTGCAGGCCGAGACGGGCAAGACGATGGTGTTCATCACGCACGACCTGTCCGAGGCGCTCCGTCTCGGCGATCGCATCATGATGATGCGCGACGGAGCCGTCGTGCAGCTCGGAACGCCCGAGGAGCTCGTCGGCGCCCCCGCCGACGACTACGTCCGGAACTTCGTCCGCGACGTACCCCGCAGCAACGTCCTCACGTTGCGCTGGATCATGCGTCCGGCGGTCGAGAGCGACGACATGACCGGGGCGGCGGTACCCGTCGAGACGATCGTGCGCGATGCCGTGCCGATGGTGGCGGCGAGCGACCGACCGCTGCGCGCCGTCTCCGACGGCCAGGTCGTCGGCGTGGTCGACCGCGTCGCCGTCCTCAACGCGTTCGTGCCGCAGGAGCTCTGAGCGATGGCGACTGCGACAGGGCCTCGCGGACTCGCGCTCCCGCGTCTGCATCGGCATGCTTCGCGTGGGCCGGCCGGTGATCGTCGTCTCGATCATCGCGCGTCATGGTCGTGCTGTATCCGATGCTCCGCAACAGCCATCCCTGGCCCCAGGGCCTCGTCTACGGACTGAACGCCAGGCTCGACGACGTCTACAACTGGATCGTCCTCAACCAGGGCTCGAGCTGGATCTACGTCTACGTCCTGAACCCGATCTCGAACTTCGCTGAACTGGCTCGTGACGGAGACTGACCAACCTGCTGAACGGGTTGACCTGGGTCGGCGTCCCGCTCGCTGCTCGTCGGGCATCTGCATCTCGCTGGTGCGGCTGGCGCGCGTCGCTGGTCGTGCTTGCGCGCGCTCGTCGTCGTTCGGGATCATGGGCCTCTGGACCGAGAGCATGCAGACGCTGGCGCTGATGGTCGCATCGGTCTCGGTGGCGCTCGCGATCGGGATACCGCTCGGGATCATCGCCGGGCGCAGCGACGGCTTCAACAAGGCGATCACGCCGGTGCTCGACGCGATGCAGATCATTCCCGGCGTTCGCCTACCTGATGCCCGTCGTGATCCTGTTCTCGGTCGGCAACCCCGCCGCGGTGATCGTGACCGTGATCTATGCGATGCCACCCGCCGTGCGCATCACGGCGCTCGGCATCCGCGGCGTCCCCAAGCAACTCGGTCGAGGCGGCAGACTCGATGGGCGCGACGCAGCATGCAGGTGCTCGGGCAAGGTCCAGCTGCCGCTCGCGCGCCGCACGATCATGCTGGCCGTGAACCAGACGATCATGATGGCTCTCAGCATGGTCGTGATCGCGTCGCTGATCGGCGGCGCCGGCCTCGGCGACACGATCATCAGCTCGCTGACCTACCTCGACGTCGGCTCGGCGGCGATCGGCGGCGCAGCGATCGTGTTCCTCGCGATCGCGCTCGATCGCGCCACGGCCGCCGCGGGCGCGCGGGTCGATCACGCGACGCATCACACGCAGGACGCCGGCGGCACCGCCGAGGCACCTTGCGCTGCTGACGGCGGGCGGAATCGCTGATCCTGGTCGTGTGTCGACGCTGATCGCCCGCGCCCTCGGGGCGCGGGGCGTTCCCGAGCGAGCTCAGCGCGCGCGGCGATCTCGTCAGCTGGATCAACAGCGCCGTCGCCTGGGCGGAGAGCCCATCCCACCCGATCTATCCCGCGACCTCCAACTTCGGCGACTTCCTCGTCAACTGGCTGCTCGAGCCGCTGCGCTCCTTCATGGTCGGGAACCCCGTGGTGGCTCATGATCGCCGGGGCCGTCGCGATCGCGTTCACGCTGTCGGGCTGGCGCCAGGCGATCACCGTCGGCGTCCTGCTCGCGGCGATCGGCGTGATGGGTGTCTGGCCCGACGCGATGGACACGGCGTCGCAGGTGATCGTGGCGACGACGCTGACCCTGATCGTGGGCTCGGGGTCGGCATCTGGGCGTCCGAGTCGGCGCGTGTCGAGCGCATCATCCGCCCGATCCTCGATGCCCTGCAGACGCTGCCCCAGTTCGTCTACCTCGTGCCGGTCGTGGCGCTCTTCAACGTCGGCCGGGTGCCGGGCGTGATCGCATCGGTGCTGTACGCGATGCCCGGTCGTGATCCGCCTCGTGACCGCCGGCCTGCGTGACGTCTCGGCGACCGCAGTCGAGGCGGCGTCGTCGTTCGGCGCGAGCCGGATGCAGCTGCTCCTGAAGGTCAAGATCCCGCTTGCCCGGCCGGCGATCATGCTCGGCATCAACCAGGGCATCGTGATGGTGCTCGCGGTCGTGATCGTGGCGGGGCTCGTGGGCGGTGGCGCGCTCGGCTACGGCGTCGTCGTCGGCCTCCAGCGGAACGCAGTTCGGCGACGGAGTTGTCGCAGTCACTCGCCATTTTGTGTCTCGGCATCGTCCTAGATCGCATCACCCAGACTGCCGCCCGGGCCCCGGGCGTCGATCGCACGTGACTCTGCGTCCGTAGAGCCCGCCTCGCACGCGGCTCCGGGGAACCACCATCGAAGGGAAGAATCCTGTGGCTAGTAGGTTCAAATCGCGTCCGCGCACCGGGTCGCGCTTGGCGCGCTATCGGTCGCTGCCGTCGCTGCCGCGCTCGTCGGCGCCGTCCACCAGCGCAGCGGCGAGCAAGGCATCGTGCGGCACCGTGACGCTCAACGAGAACTCGTGGGTCGGCTCGACCGCCAACGTGTACGTCGTCAAGAACGTGCTCGAGTCGAAGCTCAAGTGCAACGTCGAGATCACGCAGATCGCCGAGATCCCGGTGTACCAGGCCCTCCAGGCGGGCAAGGTCGACGCCGTGCTCGAGGACTGGCAGCACGTCGCCCAGTACAAGCAGTACGAGAAGAAGCTGAAGGTCGCACAGGACGCCGGCTCGAACGGCGTGACCGGCCACATCGGCTGGTACGTGCCGACCTACGTCGTGACCGCAGCATCCCGAGATGAAGACCTGGAAGGGCCTGCAGAAGGACTGGGCGCTGTTCAAGACCGCCGAGTCCGGCAGCAAGGGCGAGCTGCTCGACGGTGATCCGTCGTACGTCACCGCCGACGAGCCGCTGATCAAGAACCTGAAGCTGAACCTCAAGGTCGTGTACGCCGGTGGCGAGGCCTCGCAGATCACGCAGGTCAAGCAGGCGTACGCCCAGAAGAAGCCGATCCTGTTCTACTGGTACACGCCGCAGTGGCTGAACGCCGAGCTGAAGCTGACCGAGGTCATGCTGCCCCCGCGCACCACTGGCTGCGACGCGGTTCCGGCCAAGACGAACTGCGCGTACCCGTCGTACGACCTGCGCAAGGTCATCTCGACGAAGTTCGCGAAGTCGGGCTCGCCCGCAGTCAACGTCATCAAGAAGTTCAGCTGGACGGCGCAGGATCAGAACGCCGTCGCCGTCATGATCGCCGGCAAGAACATGAAGCCGGACGACGCTGCGAAGAAGTGGATCGCGGCCAACCCCAACAAGGTCAAGGCCTGGCTCAGCTGAGCTGAACGGGAAGCCGGCGCCCGCAAGGGCGCCGGCCCGCCGCCGCTCCGATCTGTACTCTCAGATCGTGAACGAACGCGCTGACGCCGCTCGTAATCGCGCGCGCGTGCTCGACGCGGCGGCGCGGCTGTTCGCGGCCGAGGGCGTCGACGCCGTCTCGATGGAGGAGGTCGCTCGCGCGGCCGGTGTCGGGAAGGGCACGCTGTATCGCCGCTACGCCGACAAGGGCGAGCTGTCGGCCGCGCTGATCGACTCCGACGCACGCGCGCTGCAGGCCGAGATCCTCGCCGGACTTCCCTCGGCGGGTCCCGGACGCCGGCCCGCGCGAGTGCCTCGAGCACCTTCTCGTCCTGTTCGCGTCGTTCATCGATCGGCACGCGGCGCTCGTCGCCGTGGCCCGCCGACGACCCGGCGGGCTGGAGACGCCGAGCTACCAGTGGATGCGCCAGGCGCTGCGAGCGTGGCTGCGGCAGGCGGAGGGCGCGGGCGAGCTGGCGACGGCGCCGACATCGAGTACCTCGCCGATGCGCTGCTCGCACCGCTGACCCCTGACATCTGGCGCCATCAGCGCATCGTGCTCGGAATGTCGTCCGAGCGGCTCGCCGAGGGGCTGCTCATGCTCGTGCCCTGGAGCTAGCCGAGTCGGCCGAGTCAGCCGTTCCGGTCGACCTCCTGCGCGCCGAGCTCGCAGGTCACGTCGACGAGCGCGCGGACATCGTCGTCGGTCGTGCGGAAGTTGACGATGCAGGGACGCAGCACCGCGACTGCCGTCGACGAGCGCAGGGGCCACGTAACACGCGGCCGTCGGCCTGCAGCCGGCGCGCGAGCTCGAGGTTGTGCGCATCGATGTCGCGCCCGTCGCGCGGAAGGTGCCGGAACGGAACGATCGAGAGCCCCGGCGTTCCCACGACCTCGAGGTCGTCGTGCTGCGTCGATCGAGCGAGCGCAGGAGTCGGGCCTGCTGCGAGGTTGCTGCTCGATCGCGTCCCGGAACGCCCCTGCGCCGTGCGTGCGGAACGCCAGCCACAGCTTGAGCGCACGAAAAGGCCGCGAGTACTCGAGCGTGGTGTCGACGGCGTGACGCTCGTTCTCGTCGTGCAGCATGTACGACTCGTCGTGGGCGAACGCCTCGACGAGCGCGCTCTCGTCTCGCACGAGGACGACGCCACAGGCCTTCGGCAGGTACAGCCACTTGTGCGCATCGACCGAGACGGAGTCGGCGAGCTCGAGCCCCGCGAACAGGTCCCTCGTCGATGGCGCCGACGCGGCTGGAAGACCGTAGGCCCCGTCGACGTGCAGCCAGACGCCGCGCGGCCCGCAGACCTCGGCGAGCCCTCCGATCGGATCGACGGCGCCGGTGAGCGTCGTTCCGGCGCTCGCGACGCACGCGATGGGCGTGACCCCGGCGGCGCGGTCCGCGTCGATCGCGACGGCGACGTCCTCGGGGCGCATGCGGCGGTGCGCCGTCGATGGCGATCGATCGCACCGAGTCGGATCCGAGTCCGAGCACCTCGGCCGCGCGCACCACCGAGTAGTGCGCCTCCGCCGAGCAGTAGATCGCAGACGGCGTCCCGAAGATGCCGCGGGCGCGCGAGCCGGGCAGCACGCGTTCGCGCGCGGCTGCCAGCGCCGTGAGGTTCGACAGCATGCCCCCGCTCGTGCACGCGCCGCCAGTGCCCGGGATAGCCGACGAGCTCGCCCACCCAACGCAGCGCCTGGCGCTCGACGTGGCTCGCCGCCTCGGTGCCGATCGCGAGGTTGATGTCGTAGCAGGCGGCGAGCAGGTCGCCGATCACGCCGATCTCCAGCCCGGAGCTTCCGACGAAGCCGAACCAGCGCGGGCGGGGCTGGGCGAGGCTCTCGTCGAGCACCCGCGCCGCGTCCTCGAGCACGTGATCGGCGGGCGTGGCGCCCTCCGGGAGGCCCGCGGCGAACAGGTGCGCGCGTCTCGTCGTCGATCGGCGGCTGGCCGTCGCGTGCGTGGTCGAAGCTCGTCCACGCCTCGGCGATCAGCCGGCCGGCGTGGGCGAGGACTTCGCTGCGAGGCGCGTCCAGGGCGAGCGAGCTCACGCGTGCAGCATGTCAGGGGTGCTCGTTTGCCGCTGATATCGTGAAAGGCGTGGCAAGCACCACCAATTCCCCGTTCCGGGCGGCGCTCGAGGCGCCTCGTCCCGTACCAGCCGGGCCGCCCGGTCGAGCTCGTGCAACGCGAGCTCGGGCTGACCGGACCCGTGCGTCAAGCTGGCCTCGAACGAGGGGCAGTACGGGCCGTTCCCTGCGGCGCTCGAGGCGATCGCGCGGGCCGCAGCCCAGGGGAACCGCTACCCCGACGGCGGCTGCTACGCCCTGCGGACGGCGCTTGCCGAGCAGCACGGGCTCGATCCCGAGCAGATCGTGGTGGGCAACGGCGCCGACGCGGTGCTCAACTACCTCTCGCTCGCGGTGCTCGAGCCAGGGGACGAGGTCGCGTTCTGCTGGCCGTCGTTCCCCGTGTACCCGATCAACGCCGCAAAGATGGGCGCGGTCTCGGTACGCGCGCCGCTCGCGGGGAGCAGCTACGACCTCGACGCGCTCGCCGCCTGTGTCGGACCTCGCACGAAGATCGTCTACGTCACGAACCCGAACAACCCGACCGGCGGAATGGTCGGCCGCGACGCCCTCGCACGCTTCCTCGACGGGCTTCCGGAGCACGTGCTTCCGGTCCTCGACGAGGCCTACCACGAGTACGTCGACGATCCGGACTACCCCGACGGCCTGCGCGAGCACCTGCTCGCCGATCGCCGCGTCATCGTGCTGCGCACGTTCTCGAAGGTCTACGGGCTGGCCGGGCTGCGCGTCGGCTGGGGTGCGATGCCCCTGGACGTCGCCGTGGCGCTGAACAAGGTGAAGAACGCCTTCGACGTGAGCCAGCCCGCGCAGGACGCAGCCCGGGCGAGCCTCGGCGAGGAGCGCGAGATCGCGAGACGGGCCGCCGAGACCCGCGTCGGGCGCGAGCGTCTGCTCGCAGGGCTCGCCGAGCTCGGCCTCCAGCCGCTCCCGGCCGTCGCGAACTTCGTCTCGGTGTCCGTCGGCGACGGCAGCGCGGTCGCCTCCTCGCTCGAGCGCCTCGGCCTCATCGTCAGGCCGCTCGCCGGCTTCGGCGATCCGTGCTCGGTCCGCATCACGGTGGGCCTGCCGGACGAGGTCGAGCTGGCGCTGCAGCTGCTCGCCCGCGTGCTCGATCCCGGCTGACCGGGCGTTCTCCCCTCACGTTTCCTAGGAATACGGCCGATTCTGAGGGCGTTCTCCTAGAAGAGGGCGGCGTGTGCCGTCGCTTGAGCCTGGACCCATCGCATGTTCCCCGTTGACACATCTGTCCGCCTGATCGGCCTGTTCACAGGCCTCGCTGCGCTGTGCGAGGCGATCGCCTTCTTCGGCGCCGGCCTGTACGCCTACGAGCAGACGCACTCGACCGTATCCGTCGCGATCGTGATGGCATCGGTCGCCTGCGCCGAGACCGCGGGCGCCGTGATCGGCGGCACGCTCGCCGACCGGTTCAACCGCAAGCGCATCGCCGTGCTCGCCGCACTCGGCTCCGCCGCGATGCTCGCCGTGCTCGTGGTCGGCGCCAGCATCCTCTGGCTGACCGTCGTGATGACGCTCGCGACGCTGTGCGCGTCGCCGATTCGCCCGGCGATCTCGGCTGCGCTCCCGAACCTCGTCGTGCACGACCATCTGGACAGCGCGAACGGGTACGTGCAGGCGTGGCGCAACGCCGCGATGACGCTCGGACCCGTCGCAGTCGGCGTCGGCGCCGGGCTCGTCGGCGCGCGCGGGCTGTTCGTCGTCGCGGCGGCCGCGTTGCTGCTCGGCGTCATCGTGCTGGTCTCCGTGCGCGGGGAGTTCCATGCCCGGCGCGATCCGTCGGCCGTGCAGGTCTCCGACTCGCCGTTCGAGGGCCTGTCGTTCCTGCGCCGCGACCGCGTGCTCGCGATCGTCGTCGCGGCCGGCGTCGTCTCGGTGCTCACCGCAGCCTGCGGCATGGTTGCCGACCTCCCGTATGCGCTGCACGACCTCGGGCTCGGCGAGTCCGGCTACGGCGTCCTGCTCGCGACCTGGGGCGTCGGCATGACCGTCGGCTCGCTCGCGGCACCGCTCGCAATCCGGCGCTTCGGCGCCGCGTCGGCGTTCGGGCTCGCGCTGTTCGTCGAGGCTGCCGGCATCATGGGCGCCGCGCTGTTCCCGGTCGCCCTGATCGCGATGACGGTGTTCATCGTCGGAGGCGTCGGCGGAGGCGTCGGCGTCGTCGCCGACCAGCTGATCGTGCAGGAGCGCGTGCCGGACGCGGCTCGTGGTCGCGTCCGCGCGGCAAACGACGCGCTGGTCGCGGCGGCCTATGCGATCTCGCTCGGCCTCGGCGGGTTCATCGTCGCGGTGCTCGGGGCGCGTGGAACGTACGCGTTCGCCGCCGTGGGCTGCCTGATCGCCGGCATCCTCGCGACGGTCGCGCTGCGCGAGCACCGGCTCAGCGACGCCAAGGTGACTGCGTAGCCGGGCTCGCTTCACTAGGCTGTCGCCTCTCGACCTGGAGGCGAAGCACCGTGGCTGACCGCCGCATCCTGCTCGGTGAGAACGACATCCCGACGCGCTGGTACAACATCGCGCCGGACCTGCCCTCGGCGCCGCCGCCACCGCTGCACCCGGGGACCCGGGAGCCCGTCGGCCCGGACGATCTCGCACCGCTCTTCCCGATGGAGATCATCCGGCAGGAGGTGTCGCAGGATCGCGAGGTCCCGATCCCGGACGAGGTGCGCGCGCTCTACTCGATGTGGCGCCCGACGCCGCTCGTGCGGGCGCTCGGGCTCGAGCAGGCCCTCGGCACGCGATCGCGGATCTTCTACAAGTACGAGGGCGTCTCACCGGCGGGATCGCACAAGCCGAACACCGCGGTCCCGCAGGCCTGGTACGCCAGGCAGGAGGGCGTGCGGCGGCTCGCGACCGAGACGGGCGCGGGCCAGTGGGGCTCGGCGCTCTCGTTCGCGGGTGCCCTGCTGGGCCTCGAGATCAAGGTCTACATGGTGCGGACCTCGTACGACTCGAAGCCGTACCGGCGGTCGCTGATCGAGCTATGGGGCGGGCAGGTCGTCGCGAGCCCGTCCGCGGAGACGAACTCGGGACGGGCGATCCTGGCGGCGGACCCCGAATCGACGGGATCGCTCGGGATCGCGATCTCCGAGGCCGTCGAGGACGCCGCGACGCGCGACGACACGAAGTACTCGCTCGGGTCCGTGCTCAACCATGTCCTGATGCACCAGACCGTGATCGGCCAGGAGGCGCAGAAGCAGATGGCGCTGGCCGGCGCCTACCCGGATGTCGTGATCGGATGCGTGGGCGGCGGCTCGAACTTCGCGGGCATCGCGTTCCCGTTCCTCGCCGACAAGATCGCCGGACGCGACATCAAGGTGATCGCCGCCGAGCCGGCCTCCTGTCCGACCCTGACCCGCGGCCACTACGGCTACGACTTCGGGGACACCGCCGAGCTGACCCCGCTCCTGCCGATGCACTCGCTCGGGCACGCGTTCAAGCCCGCTCCGATCCATGCCGGCGGCCTGCGCTACCACGGGATGGCTCCGCTGATCTCGCACCTCGTGCAGCTCGGGCTCGTCGAGCCTCGCGCCTACCCACAGAACGAGTGCTTCGCCGAAGCAGTGCGGTTCGCCCGTTGCGAGGGCATCGTGCCCGCGCCGGAGCCGTCGCACGCCCTGCGCGCGGTCGCGCAGGAGGCGGCGCGCGCCGACGAGGAGGGCGTCGAGCGGACGATCCTGTTCAACCTCTGCGGCCACGGCCACTTCGACCTGTCGGCGTACGACGACTTCCTCGCCGGAAGGCTCGTCGACCACGAGCTGCCGCAGGCGGAGCTCGACGAGGCCGCCGCGGTGCTTGCGGGCATGCCCGGGACGGGCTAGCAGCTAGCTCACTCGCAGGCGACGCCGTCCTTGTCGCGGTCGAGCTTCTGGTTCGCGTCGTAGAGTGGCGTTCCCCGGAGGATCGGCGTGACGCCCGCGGCACGCGCTGCGGTGCAGTTCTGAAAGACGCGCGCGCCCGTGCGGGGTGTCGTGGCGGCCGGTGCCGTGGTCGTCGGACCGGTGGTGTCGCTGACCGTCGGCGAGGAGCCGGGGGAGGGCAGACGCAGCGTCGGACAGCCGTCGAGCACGGTTCGCATCGCGCCCTGCTCCGCGCCGGTGACCGACACGCCGTACTTGAGCTTGACGGCGACCTGGCGTGCGACGTACGCGCAGCGGAAGCGCTTGTTCGGCGGGAGCCAGGTCGCCGCGTCGGCGTCGCCCTTCTGGCGGTTGGCGCTTGCCGACACGGCGAGCAGGTTCAGCGGGTCGTTCGCGAACGCCACCCGCTTCGCGGTGCTCCAGCGCGCCGCGCCCTTCTGCCACGCGTCGCCGAGCGCGACGACGTGATCGATGTCGACGCTTGCGCCTCCACCGCGGACGTACGAGATCGACGTCGCGGTGTAGGGGTCGGACAGCGTGCCGGACGTCACCACGCAGCCGTGGGTGCCGGGCCGCAGCGTCCGCTGGCGGAGGTCGAGGTGGAGGAGGTCGTCGCGGGTGTCGCATCCGTTGTGGTTGACGTCGACCCAGCCTCTCCCGAACTCGTCGCGGCTGTAGCCCGTCAGCGGGCCGCGGCCCTTCACCACGAGCTTCGCGACCGCCGCCAGGGCGGTGCCGCGCGAGGGCGTGCCCGTGGCGGCCTGGGCTCGCACCGGAGCGAGCAGGCACGCCACGGCGAGGGCGATCGCCGCCGTGCGAGCGAGAAGTGTGCCGCGAGTGAGACGGTTCGTCACGAAAGTGACCACTATCCCAGCCTAGGCTACTCCCCCGACGTCAACTGCTTGCGTTCGTCCAGACTCCGGCGAGCGACGGCCGGTCCAGGCGGAAGCGGGAGAGCTCGCGTCCCGGTTCGCGGCCGACGGCGAGGGCGGCGAGGATCCGCCCGATCTCGATGCCGAACTTGAAGCCGTGGCCCGAGCAGGCCGACGCGATCACGATCTGCGGGTGGCCCGGATGCGTGTCGATGACGAAGTCCTCGTCGGGCGTCAGGGTGTAGCGGCAGCTCGTCGCCTCGATCACCCGGCCGGTGAGGCCGCGAACGGTGTCGGCGACGTAGCGCACGAGCCGTTCGAGGATGTCGCGCTCGATCTCGCGGTCGGGGTCCTCGGGCGCGACGACGGGACCGAGACGGTCGAGCAGCAGCTTCACGCCCTCCGAGCCGGCGAGCAGCGGGAATCCCGCCCCGAAGGTGCGCGAGCCGGGGAAGCGCTGGATGAAGATCGGAAAGCGCCCCGGTGCGAACGGCGCGGGATCGGCCGGCTCGAAGTAGGCGACCTGCTCCTTCAAGACCGTGAGCGGCAGCTCGACGCCGAGCGGCGCTGTGAGGAGCCCGAGCCACGAACCGGGCGCGAGCACCGCCCGCGCGGCGCGGTAGGTTCGCTGCGCGGTGCGTACCTCGACGCCATCGCCGTCCGGTGAGACTGCCAGCACCGGCTCGTGCTCGTGGAGCTCGGCGCCCGCCTCCCTCGCGCCCTTCGCGAGCACCTCCAGGCAGCGGTCGGCCGGGAGGATCGCGTAGTCCGGCTGGTAGAAGCCGATCGCGTCAGCGGGCGGCGTCAGCAGCGGGAATCGCCGCCTGATCTCGGCGGCATCGATCGTCTCGTGCGGCACGCGCTGCTCGCGTCATCGCCTCGCCGAGTGCGGCGAGGTTCCTCGCGTCGGGCGGTCCGAAGTCGAGGCCCCCGCACGGCACGAGCAGCGGCTCGCCCGACTCCTCGCCGAGCTCCTCCCACAGCGCGAACGATGCGCGGGCGAGCTCGATGTAGTCCTCGCTCTGGTACGTCAGACGGATGATCCGCGAGGGGCCGTGCGAGCTGCCCTCGACGTTTCCGATGGCCCGCGCCTCGAGCAGCAGGACCCGACGGCCCTCGCGAGCGAGGTGGTAGGCCGTCGCGAGCCCCATCAGCCCGCCTCCTACGACGATCACCTCGGCGGCGTCGGGCATCTCGCGGAATCTACCGCCTGCGATTCGACCTCGCGGCGCCTAGAACCTGTCGAATCCTGGTAGGCTCGGGTGAGAGCATGGAAACCGAAGCCATCATCCTCCTCCCGCTGATCGCGGTCGGGATCCTGGGAAGCGTCTTCCGCTTGTGGTGGATCTGGTGGGTCGCGACGTGTCATGGCTGCGGCCTGCTCCATCGCACGTGCGAGTGCCCGGCGGGCGATCACATGATGCGCCCGCGCAAGTAGCGCTACTCCTCGGAGCCTCCCACTGCCGCGCGATCCCTGATCTCCTCGACGATCGTCGGGTCGGCCAGGGTCGTGGTGTCGCCGAGCGGGCGGTGCTCGGCAAGGTCCTGGAGCAGGCGCCGCATGATCTTGCCGCTCCGGGTCTTTGGGAGCTCGGGCGTGAAGACGATGTTCGCCGGCTTCGCGATCGGGCCGATCTTCTCGGCGACGTGGTCGCGGAGCTCCTCGAGGAACTCGACCGAGCCCTCGTTGCCCGCCCTTGAGCGTCACGAACGCGACGATCGCCTGTCCGGTGAGCGCGTCCGCTCGCCCGCACACCGCAGCCTCGGCCACCGACTGGTGGTCGACGAGGGCGGATTCGACCTCGATCGTCGAGATCCGGTGTCCGGACACGTTCATCACGTCGTCGACGCGGCCGAGCA
The DNA here is from genome assembly GCA_963717155.1 of uncultured Actinomycetes bacterium. Classification (GTDB taxonomy): domain Bacteria; phylum Actinomycetota; class Thermoleophilia; order Gaiellales; family JALYLC01. The sequence continues at coordinate 1,659,108 of OY970326.1, read as the reverse complement.
GCCAGAAGTCGCCATCCGCGTCGATGCGCGCGCCGTCTCCCGCGAAGTAGACGTCGTGGTACTTCGACCAGTACGTCTCGACGAAGCGCTCGGGATCCTTGTGGATCCCGCGCAGCATCGCGGGCCACGGCTCCCGTAGCACGAGGTAGCCTCCTCCGCCCGGCCCGACCTCGTGTCCCGCCTCGTCGAACACCGCCGCGTCGATCGTGGGGAACGGCTTCGTCGCCGAGCCGGGCTTGAGCGTCGTCACGCCGGGGAGCGGCGTGATCATGATCATCCCGGTCTCGGTCTGCCACCACGTGTCGACGATCGGCGTGTGGCCCAGGCCGACGTGCTCGCGGTACCACATCCACGCCTCGGGGTTGATCGGCTCGCCGACCGAGCCGAGCAGGCGCAGCGACGACAGGTCGTGCCGGGCAGCATGCTCCGGCCCCCACTTCATGTGGGCGCGGATCGCGGTCGGCGCGGTGTACAGGATGTCGACGTGGTAACGCTCGACGATCTCCCACCAGCGCTCGGCATTCGGATAGTTCGGAACGCCCTCGTAGATCACCCCGGTCGTCCCGTTGCACAGCGGGCCGTACACGATGTAGCTGTGGCCGGTGACCCAGCCGACATCGGCTGCGCACCAGTACACCGAGTCGGGCTTCACGTCGAAGATGTAGTGGTGCGTGGTCGCCACGCCGACGAGGTAGCCGGCCGTCGTGTGGACGATGCCCTTCGGCCTCGCGGTGGTGCCCGAGGTGTACAGCAGGAAGAGCAGATCCTCCGCGTCCATCGACTCGCACGGGCACGATGCCGGGTCGTCCGACTCGCTCTCGGTCAGCTCGTGCCACCAGCGGTCGCGCCCGGGACGCATGTCGAGCTCGCCACCTGTCCGGCGAAGCACGACGGCCTGGCGAACCCCGGGGCTGCGCGCGAGAGCCTGATCGGCGTTCCGCTTGAGCGGCACGCTGCGACCACCGCGCCAGGCCTCGTCCTGCGTGATCAGGACCTCGCACTCCATGTCGTTCATGCGATCGGAGAGGGCCTCGGCCGAGAATCCTCCGAAGACCACCGTGTGCGGCGCCCCGAGCCGCGCACACGCCAGCATGGTGATCGGCAGCTCGGGGACCATGCCCATGTAGATGGCGACGGGCGTGCCCTTGTGCACGCCCATCCGTCGTAGACCGTTCGCGAACCGCACCACGTCCCGCTGGAGATCGGCGAACGTGATCGTCCGGCGATCGCCTTCGGGCTCGCCTTCCCAGTGGTAGGCGACGCGGTCTCCGTCACCGGCCTCGACGTGTCGGTCGACGCAGTTGAAGCAGACGTTCAGCCGGCCGCCGAGATACCACTTCGCGTACGGCGGCTCCCACTCGTAGAGCTTCGAGAAGGGCGTGAACCAGCTCACGCGGTCACGCCCCTCCCGTTCCCACAGCTCGTCGAGCGACAGGTCGTAGATTTCCGGCCCGGCGTTCGCCTGCGCGGCGAACGCCGGGTCCGGCGGGTAGCGACGCTGCTCGTCCAACAGCGTGCTGATGGTGTCGGACTCGCGCTGGCTCACGGCCGCGCTCCCGACCCCCCGTGGATCGCCGGCTCGACGCGGGCAACCGAGGGAAGCTCGCCGAACAGCGGGCTGCCGACGGGCAGGACCCGGCGAGCAGACATGCCGTTGACGACCCCGGCAGCGGACGCGTACCAAGCGGTAGCGGCCGTCACGATGCCGCACCATCCGCCGGCGTGCAGGATGTATGCGCTATCGCCGTGCGCGACGCGGAAGAAGCCGATCGCGAGCACGATCTCGGTGATCTCGAGCGCGAGGAAGACCGCCGTGACCGCGACGCTGACGCGCGTGGCCCACAGCAACATGTACGTATTGAAGATTGCGAACGCGACCAGGAACCACGCCAGTCCGTTGTTGAAGTCGACGGCCCCGTTCTGGAGACCGGCGAACCCGGTCGAGGACGTCAGCAGGACGGCGAAGCTGCCGAGCGAGAGCCAGAACCCGCCGTACGACGAGAAGGCCGTGGCGCCGAACACGTTGCGGTTCCGGAACTCCCACATACCCGCGAGCAGCTGGATGAGGCCGCCGTAGAAGAGCGCGGCGCCGATCCAGATCCCGTTGGGGATGAAGGTCGCGTTGTACCCGCTCAGCAGGAACGTCGTCAGCGCGAACGCGGCGAGACCGAGCGGAGCAGGGTCGGCGACCGGCGGGAGCACCGTGCGCTCCTCGATCTCCACGACAGCAGCCATGACACACCTCCAACGTCGAGTGCCTCATTGCACGTGCTGTCTGGCACTTTCCCGATCGGCGAAAGCTAAACCTGAACGTATGAACCTCTCAGACAGAGCGGGTGATGCCGCCGTCGATCCGGATGTTCTGGCCGGTCAGGTAGGCGGCGCGGTCGGAGGCCAGCAGGCTGATCAGCTCGGCCACCTCCTCGACCGTGCCGTAGCGCCCCATCGGGATCCGCTCTCGGAACTCCTGCTTCTCCGGAAGCGAGTCGATGAAGCCCGGCATCACGTTGTTCATCCGGATGTTGTCCGCGGCGTAGCGGTCGCTGAAGAGCTTCGCGAAGGCCGCGAGGCCCGCGCGGAAGACCCCGCTCGTGGGGAACACGGGGTCGGGCTCGAAGGCGGCGAACGTCGAGACGTTGACGATCGCGCCGCCGTGCTGGGCCTGCATGATCGGAGTCACGAGGCGGGTCGGTCGAACGGCGTTCAGGAAGTAGACGTCGAGGCCGGTGTGCCACTGCTCGTCGGTGAGGTCGAGCACGGGCGCGCGCGGGCCGTGCCCGGCGCTGTTGACGAGCGCGTCGACGCGTCCCCAGCGATCCATCGCGGCGTCGACCAGGCGGCGCAGGTCGTCGTTCGACTCGTTCGAGCCGGTGATGCCGACCCCGCCGAGCTCGGCGGCGAGCGCCTCGCCCTTGCCGGACGAGGAGAGGATCGCGACGCGGAAGCCGTCCGCTGCGAGCCGCCGCGCTGCACCTGCACCGATGCCGCTGCCACCTGCGGTGACCACGGCGACCTTCTGGTCCGACATCCGACACCTTCCGGCTGGGTCTCCGACGGACAGTACCCGGCGGGTCTACGGCTGCGGCTCCGATCCGACGAGCGCGTGGGCGCGCGAGCGGCCTATTCCCATCGCGAGGGCGATGCGTGACATCGGCACGCCCGAGCGCCGTGCGACACGAGCCGCCTGGAGCTGTGCGGCGCGCGCCTGCTCGTACGCCGCGCGTGCGGCCTGGAGCTCGGCGGTTCGCGCTTTCAAGCGGATGATCGCGTCGGGAAGCGGGATCGCGCGGAGCTGATCGTCGCTCATGCCGACCTCACTTCGAGCGCGATGCGGCCCGAGCCGCTCCCGCTCACCACGACCGAGCAGGTGTGGGCGCGCGGCATCGTCGGGACCCGGTACAGGCCCGCGTGCAACCGTTCGATCGAGTGGGACGAGGCGCGGAAGCCCCGGCTGCAGCTGACGAGAATATCGATGCCGTCGAGTCGTCCGGTCGCGTGGACCCAGACGCGCTTCGGGTGGTCGATGTCGGCCTGCGCAGCCGTCAGGGCGAACTGGCCGGTCGAGCTGCCGTGCTTGCCGACCGAGTGGCCGGGGAGCGTGGCCGCGCTCGCGCTGGAGGCGAGGAAGGCGAGGATCGCCGTGGCGATCCCGAGGTAGGTGGCGGTCTTGTGCATGGGAGGCTTGCTTTCGTCGTCGGAGTGGTTCGGTCGAACAAAAACGCCCCCGCCGCTCCGGCAGAGGCGCTTGTACATCCGGCGAGTGAGACGCTCCGTTTCGAGGAACGGACGCAGCGTCCGCACGACGAGACAAGCCCTTAACAATCGCCGCAGCGGCCGCCACCCAGTGCTCGGGCGATCTGAACGTGACTCCAACCGGGTTCGGTAGCGGTGCTTCCGCAGGCAACGCTACCCTGGGCCGCCGGCTTCGGACTCGCTCTGTGCGATGAGCGCGCGAAGGAATCGGTTTGCCGTCGTCCTGCCGCGGCCCCAGCCGGTGAGCGCGAAGCCCCCACCAGTCGTGACCGTCGCCTCGATCGTCGATGGTGCACGCTCGACCAGGGAGACAGTCAGGCTGGGCCCCGATCCCAACATGCCAGTCCGGAAGACCAGCAGCCCGGGGCGGCTCCCGGGTGCGAAGTACGTCATGCCCTGATGCGCCGCGACGTGCCGTGCGCTGCTTTCGGCGCTTTCCAACGACGTCGTGAGTGTGCCGCGGACGACGGTCATGCCTTCACCTCGGTCGACGGATGCGGTGGGGGTTCATGGGGCGAGTGTGCTCCATCCGAAGGCTCGACGCGACGATCAGTTCGATGCGCCGTCGCGCGACGATCGGCACGCGGCGACGTATTTCAGCCAGTTTTCATGGGATCTTCGGCGCCGCTTCAGCAGCTCGTGCTCTGCTTGTCAGACGTGCGCGTGGCCACTGACGATACGCCTCGCAGCGGGCTGGGTTGGCCCAGCTGGACGGTCGGCATCGTTGTGCTTGTGTCCCTTGCCCTCGTCGTCGTGGGCTGCGCTGGTGCCGGCTCTCCGAGGGTGGCGAGCGTGGCCTCCTCGACGACCAACGCCCAGGGCAGCTCCTCCAGCAACTCCTCGCCGGCGGCGGCGCAAGGGACCAGGGCGCTTGCCTACTCCCACTTTCCAAGATTGGCGATTGCCAACGTGAGCCCGGCGCGCTGCTCCTGCGGCAGGAATGAGGCGCGACGAAGAGTGACGGCGGCGCGCGAGCGGCGGTTACATGGCCGCCGTGTGCCGCACTCAGTCGGTGCCGATCTGCCATGAGACGCCGTACCGATCCGTCGCCCACCCGAAGCATGAGCTGAACCCGTAGTCGGCGACGGGCATCTTCACGTCGCCGTCTGTAGCGATCTTCGAAAGAGGGAACGGACCTGCTCATCGTCGTCGCACCGCACGAAGATGGACATCGACGGCGTGAAGTCGAAGTCATGTCGGATCGGGCTGTCGAAAGCGATGAAGCCTCGTTCGGCAAGCGTGAAGTGGACGGTTGTGCCCGCGGGGTCGTTCTCGACCACCCGCTCGACGAGTGATCCCGGCACGAGCGTGACGTACCACTCGGCTGCCTCGTGCGCCCGACCGTCTTGGAACATGAGATGTGTAAGTACGTCCATGCGCGGACGCTAGCGCGTCGCCAAGCCTCGTCGATGCGTGCGGCGATCGGTGCCCGAGAGTCGAGATTCGCTGCCCTGGGGGAGGGGCCTCCCGCCGTAGGGGGCCGCGTCCGTGGGGGTATGTCGCCGGGAGAGAAACCGCGAAGCCTGGTGCCGCAGGTCGCGCGCTCGAGCCGACGGACGTTAGCCTGCCGCCGATGGCGAGGCGCACACGGATCCGTTTCGGACCAGCTCCAGGGAGGCAGACCTCTTGGCTGGCGGCGGCGACCCGGCTCGGGCAGGCGCGGGCGCTCGGCCAGGGCGTGCCGGTCGGCTCCTGCCAGCGTTGCGGATCGATGTTCGTCCGGCATGGTGCGCAGACCCACTGCTCCCGCCAGTGCTCGGCGGACGACCGTCGCGAGCGACGCCGGCGGTCGGCCCAGGCGCACTTCTGCCAGTGCTGCGGGTCGCTGTTCGTGGGCCGGGCCAATGCCCGTTACTGCTCGGGGCGCTGCCGGCTCCGGGCATTCCGGGCTCAGCGCCCAGCCACCGCGCTATCATCGAGCCCGAGCTGCCACAGGCGGGCCGTGAAGCGGCCATAGCAGGCCGCGTGCCCACCGACCCGCTCGCCAGGCGCGAGGGCTGAACCCGCCTCGGAAAGTCCATCGGCCGCCAGCGACTGGTCGGCCACGGGCGGGAAGTAGAGCTGCGGGACTAGGATTCGAACCTAGATTAACGGGGCCAGAACCCGACGTCCTACCCTTAGACGATCCCGCAATGACCGTTTCTCACTCTACCAAACGACCTGCGCGGGAGATCGAGTAGCACGTGCCGAGCCCCGGGTCGCCGGAGCTGCGGCTCGGACCCTTCAGCGGCCACTGGTACGGCCTGCTCGTCGGACTCGGGGCGGTCGTCTTCTGCGTCACGAGCGCGCTCGTCGCGCGCCGGCGCGGGGAGGACCCCTGGGACGTGCTCTGGCTCTGCCTCGCGGCGCTGCCGTGCGCGCTGATCGGCGGGCGGCTGTATCACCTCGTCACCGGTGGCTCGGGCGCGCCTGGCGAGGGGCCATTTGATGTCGGGGGTGGGGGGCTCGGGATCTTCGGCGCCGCGCTCGGGGGCGGGATCGCACTGGTCGTCGGGGCCAGGATCCGCCGGCTGGACCCGGTTCGCGTCCTCGACTTCGCGACGCCCGGGCTTGCCCTCGGACAGGCGATCGGCCGGCTCGGGAACTGGTTCAACCAGGAGCTGTACGGCGAGCCGACGAACCGGCCGTGGGGGCTCGAGATCGACGTCGAGCATCGCCCCCCGGGCCTGCTGTCACACGGCCGGTTCCAGCCGACGTTCGCGTTCGAGGCCGTCTGGGACGTCGGGCTGGCGGTCATCCTCTTCTGGCTGCTCCTCCGACGACGCCCCGCCAGGCGCGGGGTCGCGCTCGGAGTGTGGCTCGCCGGGTACGGTGCGGGACGGTTCTGGATCGAGGGGCTGCGGATCGAGCCCACGCACCACCTCGGTCCGCTCCGCCTGAACCAGGTGGTCGCACTCGGAATGGTCGTCGCCGGGCTCGCCGTGATCGCTGTGGAGCGCGGGTCGAACGAGAGGAGGAGCATGACGCGGGATCTGTGGACCGAGGTCGACCGCTTACATCAACGACGTGCAGATCCCGCCGGACGCCGCCCTCGACGCGGCGCTCGCCGCGAACGAAGCCGCCGGCCTTCCGGGCATCGACGTCGCGCCGAACCAGGGCAAGCTGCTCGAGCTGCTCGCGCGGATACAGGGCGCGCGCCGCATCCTCGAGGTGGGGACACTGGGTGGTTACAGCACGATCTGGCTCGCGCGGGCGCTGCCGGCCGATGGCCGGCTCGTGACGCTCGAGTCCGTCCCGCGCCACGCGGAGGTCGCCCGCGAGAACATCGCGCGGGCGGGTTTCGCCGACGTCGTCGAGCTGCGCGTGGGGTCGGCCTCGGAGACCCTCCCGCAGCTCGTCGCCGAGGGCTACGGGCCGTTCGACCTGATCTTCCTCGACGCCAACAAGGACGGCTACCCCGAGTACTTCGGCCGTGGCGCTCGAGCTGTCCCGCCCGGGAACCCTGATCGTGGCCGACAACGTCGTGCGGGGCGGTCGGGTCGTCGATCCCGGCAATGACAACCCGTACGTCGTCGGCGCGAGGCGCTTCCTCGAGCTCGTCGGCGCGGAGCCGCGGGTGACCGCAACCACGATCCAGACCGTCGGGAGCAAGGGCTACGACGGCTTCACGATGGCCGTCGTCACCGGATGACTCAGAGCCGGAACACGGGGACGAGCCGCTTCTCGGCATCCTCCTCGATGCGCGCGATGACCTCGATGTATGGCTCGAGGCCGGAGCCGCGCAGCTTGGGCCGCAGCAGGTCGTCGACCTGGAAGATCCCGGCCGAGTTGTTCATCTCGATCTCGATCAGCACGGCGCGATCGGTGCCCGGCAGGATGCGCACCGAGTCGATCGCCGCCGCGGAGAGCGAGTGCATGGACACCCGCCCGGCCTCGAACGGGATGCGGGAGCGGCCCTTCGCCATGTCGAGGGCGTCCGCGACGCGCACGATGCCCGCCTCGAGGGTGAGCGGCTCTCCGTCGGCGCGGTGCGAGGTGATCGTCTGCAGCACCTCGGCGGTCACGATCGTGCGCTCGGGGTCGTCGTAGATGCCGTCGAGGATCCGCGGCAGCATGTCGGCCGCGAGGAACAGGCTCCAGTCCTCGTGGCCGCGCCGGTGGATCGCCATGCCCGTGCAGTGCAGCAGGCAGCCGAGCGCGACGACGACCTCGGCGTCCTCCTGCGTCATCCCGTAGTCGCGCACCATGCCCGGCTCCGCACCCGCACGGGTCAGGTCGCGCAGCAGCTTGAGCCCGATGTTCGTGACGATCTGGATGTGCACCCACGAGTGGTCGTTGATCTGCAGCCGGCGCACCGCGTTCACGTTCGAGACGTGCCACAGCGCCTTCAGCTGGAGATCGTTGTTGGCGCGCGAGACGACCTCGCGCAGCGCGCGGTTGCCGCGGAACGGCACGCGGATGCGCATCGCCGCGATCGCCTCGGCGGGCGGTAGGTGGGCGCCGCGCTCGGCCTCGACCGAGACCCCGGCGTCACCGGCCGGCCCACGCTGCTCGAGCGTCGAGTCGTCGGTCGGCTCGGACTGGTCGTCTACCACGCGCGTAGCCTACTCCGGCTCGCGTGGCCGTCAGACAGGGGCAGGAGCCTGCACCACGTCGACCAGATCGGCGACCGAGTCGACGATCTTCGACGGGCGGTACGGGAAGCGCTCTGCCATCTCGCGCGTCGTGATGCCGCTGAGCACGAGGATCGTCTGGAGTCCGGCCTCGATTCCGGCCACCACGTCGGTGTCCATGCGATCGCCGATCATCGCTGTCGACTCCGAGTGCGCCTCGATCGCGCGCAGGGCCTCGCGCATCATCAGCGGGTTCGGCTTGCCCACGTAGTACGGCTCGACGCCCGTCGCCTTCGAGATGAGGGCCGCGACCGAGCCCGTCGCGGGAAGGATCCCGTCAGGGCTCGGCCCGGTCACGTCGGGGTTCGCGGCGATGAAGCGCGCGCCGTCGGCGATCAGCCGGATACCCCGCGTGATCCGCTCGAAGCTGTACGAGCGCGTCTCGCCGAGCACGACGTAGTCGGGGTCGCGCTCGGCCAGGGTGTAGCCCATCTCGTGCAGCGCCGTCGTGAGGCCGGCCTCGCCGATCACGTAGGCCGTGCCGCCAGGCCGCTGCTCGTCCAGGAAGCGGGCGGTCGCGAGCGCCGCCGTCCAGATCGCGTTCTCGGGCACGCGCAACCCGCTCGTCGCGAGTCGCGCGGCGAGGTCGCGCGGCGTGTACAGCGAGTTGTTCGTGAGGATCAGGAAGCGCCGCCCGGCGTCCTGCAGCGCCTGGATGAACCGGTCGGCGCCCGGGATCAGACGCTCCTCGCGCACGAGCACGCCGTCCATGTCGATCAGGTAGTTCTCGATGACGCGCTCGTGGGCCATGCGCGGAGGCTAGCCGTTTTCGAGCCGGTCTCAGCGCGCGTCAGCCTCTACGCCGCAGGCGCGCGGGCCCAGTCCTCGTACAGCGCCGCGTAACGTCCGCGCAGTGCGAGCAGGTCCTCGTGGGCTCCCTGCTCGACGACCCGGCCGTCCTCGAGGACGACGATCATGTCCGCGCTGCGGATGGTCGAGAGCCGGTGCGCGACGACGAACGAGGTGCGCCCCTCGAGCAGCGTCGCGATCGCCAGACCGATCTGGCGCTCGGTCGCGATGTCGACGCTCGACGTCGCCTCGTCGAGCACCAGGATGCGCGGGTCGGCGAGGAACGCGCGGGCGAGCGCCACGAGCTGGCGCTCGCCCGCCGACAGCGCGCTCCCGCGTTCGGCGACCTGGTGTCGTAGCTCTCGGGCAGCTCCTCGATGAAGCGGTCGGCGCCGACGGCCCGTGCCGCATCCTCGACCTCGCCGCGCGTCGCGTCCGGTCGCGCATACGCGATGTTCTCGGCGATCGTGCCCGCGAACAGGAAGCTCTCCTGCGGGACGATCCCGAGCTGCCGGCGGAGCGTCGCCGCCTGCACCGTGCGCACGTCGTGCCCGTCGATCCGCACCGTGCCGTCTCGGGGGTCGTAGAAGCGGGCGAGGAGCTTCACGATCGTCGACTTGCCCGCACCCGTGTGACCGACGAGTGCGACGGTCGTGCCGGGCTCCGCGACGAGGTCGAGCCCGTGCAGGACGTCGGGCCCGTCGCCGTAGCCGAAGCGCACGTTGTCGAGCTCGACGATGCCCCTCGATCCGGGCGAGCGCCACGGCGCCCGGGCGCGTCGACGAGCTCGGGCTCGGTGTCCATGACGTCGAAGATGCGGTTCAGCGCAGCCGTCGCGGCGAGGTACGTGTTGTAGACCAGCGAGAGCTGCTGGACGGGGTCGAAGAAGTTCTGCAGGTAGAGCGATGAAGGCGAAGAGCGTGCCGACGCCGATCGCGCCCTCGAACGTGAGGTAGCCGCCGTACGCGAGCACGATCGCGATGCCGAAGACCGACAGCAGCTCGACGAACGGGAAGTACTAGGCGTTCAGCCAGACGGTGCGCACGTTCGCCTCGCGGTAGCGCTCGCTCGTCGCGATCGAACAGCTGGGCGTTGCGCTCGCCGCGGTCGAACTCCTTGACGACGCGAACGCCCGCGAGGTCCTCCGCGAGTGTCGCGGTGACGTCGGCCATGCGCTCGCGCATGACGCGGTAGGCGCGCGAAGAGCGCACGCGGAACGACGATCGTGGCGGCCGCCATCGGCGGGAACACGACGAGCGTGGCGAGTGCGAGGCGCCAGTCGAGCCAGCACCAGCGCGACGGCCGTGCCGACCAGGATCAGCGAGTTGCGCAGCGTCGAGGTCACGCCGTCGGTGACGAGATCCTCGAGCGCGTCGATGTCGTTCGTGAGGCGCGAGATGATGCGACCTGCCCGCTCGCGCTCGAAGTAGCCGAGCTCGAGGCGCTGGACGTGCGCGAAGAGATCGATCCGCAGATCGGACAGCACGCGACGGCCGACCCACGAGGTCGAGTACGTCTGGACCGTCATCGCCGCCCAGCCGACGAGCGCGGCGAGGACGAACGCGGCCGACCCAGAGCGCGAGGGCGCGACGTGTCGTGCGACCACGATGCCCTCGTCGATCGCCTGCTCGCGCGAGCGCCGGGCCGGCGAGGCTCGCGCCGACGCCGACGAGCAGGCTGACGATGCTGACGACGGCGCCCAGGCGGTAGGGCCGCACCAGCCGGAGCAGGCGGCGGTTGCGCGACCATGCTTCCGCCCGTCCGGCTCACGAGGCCTTCTCCGCGACGCGGTCGCCGTCGAGGTCGACGAACGTCGGAACGATCGCGTCGTGGCTCCAGATCTCGTCGTACACCGGCGAGGTGCCGACGATCTCGTCGTGCGTGCCGCGTGCGACGACGCGGCCGTGGTCGAGCACCGCGATCTCGTCCGCGAGCGAGATCGTCGAGAGGCGGTGGGCGATGATCAGCGTCGTGCGGCCCCGCATCGCCTCGCGCAGCGCGAGCCGGATGCGCGCCTCGGTCGTCGCGTCGACGGAGGCGGTGGCGTCGTCGAGGATCAGGATGCGCGGATCCGCGACGAGCGCCCGCGCGATCGCGATGCGCTGGCGCTGTCCACCCGACAGCGTGAGGCCGCGCTCGCCGATGACCGTGTCGTAGCCGCTTCGGGAGCGCGCTGACGAAGTCGTGCGCCTGCGCGCGGCGCGCCGCCTGCTCGACCTCGGCGTCGCTGGCATCGGGCCGCGCGAACGCGATGTTGTCGCGCACCGACGCCGAGAACAGGAACGTGTCCTGCGAGACCGTCGCGATCGATCGCCGCAGCGCGCCTGGATCGAGCTCGCGCACGTCGACGCCGTCGACCGTCACTCGCCCGGCCTGCACGTCGTACAGCCGCGGGATCCAGCGCGGCAAGCGTCGACTTGCCCGAGCCGGTCGCGCCGATCAGCGCGAGCGTACGACCGGCCGGCAGGTCGAGATCGATGCCGTCGAGCACCGGCCGTGCCGGGTCGTAGCCGAAGCGGACGCCCTCGAACCGCAGCTCGCCCGCGCCCGCCGGCAGTGGCACCGGATGGGCCGGGGGCTCGATCGTGGGCTCCTCGTCGAGCAGCTCGAACACCCGGCTGCCGGACGCGACCGCGCGCTGCACCTGGCCGACCCACATCCCGAGCATGCGGAGCGGCATCACCAGCATCGCGAGGTAGAGGTTGAAGGTGAAGAAGCCGCCGATCGTGAGGGCGCCCGAGGTGACGGCCAGCCCGCCTGCGAACAGCACGATCGCGACGCCGAGCTGCGGCACGAGGTCGAGCAGCGGCTGGTAGGTGGCCTGCAGCCGCGTCGCGTCGACCTGCCGGTGGAACACCGCCTCGGAGCGATCGCGGAAGCGCTCGACCTCGCGGGGCTCCTGTGCGAAGGCCTTGACGACGCGCACGCCGACGATCGCCTCCTCGGCCTGCGTCGTGACGTCCGCGACGCGCTGCTGCACGTCGCGCAGCACGGGATACGAACGCCGCGAGTACCGCGTCGACGCCCACACCATGACCGGAGCGAGCACGAACGCGGCGAGCGCGAGTCCCGGGCTCGTCCAGACCAGCAGCACGATGACCGCGACCACGAGCACGACGTACTGGGTCATGAAGATCAGGCCGTACCCGAGGAACGTGCGGATCGCCGTCACGTCGGCGGTCGCGCGGCTGAGCAGCTGACCTGTCTGGTGGTCGTCGTGGTACTTCTGCTCGAGCGACAGGAGGTGCCGGTAGACGCCGGTCCGCAGGTCGTACTCGACATCGAGCGAGAGCCGCCCAGCGAGCGCGCGGCGCGCCACCAGCACCACCGCCTTGACCGAGCCGGCGAGCACGATGAGGCCGACCAGGATCCACAGCCGCTCGAGGTCGTGGCCGTCCACCGCATCGTTGACGGCGCTCCCGATGAGCCACGGCACGACCAGCGCGACCGCCTGCGAGACGACCGCCAGGATCCCCGTGATGACCAGTACGCGACGATGCGGCGCCATCACTCCGAGGAGGCGGCGCAACGTTGCGAAGGTTCCGGCGGGCACCAAGGTTTAACGAGATTCGTGTCGCGAGCATTCCGCGACCGCCTCACCAGGCGGGCCCCTCGCCGTGTGGAAGGGCGACGCTGGCGGCGTCGAGGCCGAGCGCCCAGGCGCGGGCAGCGGTCGCAGCCACGCCGGGAGACGATCCGGGTTCACCGGTGTGCTCGACGCCGGGATCGGTCCAGGCCTGCTTGGCCCAGGGAGCGACGGCCCCGGAATCGAACGGCGCGCGCGCCGAGCGCGGCCCGATCGGCGGCGCGCAGCTCGCACGAACGTGCCGCGACCGCGCCGAGGTCGCCGTTCCAGGCGTCACCGGCAAGATCGAGGTCGCCGCGGCCGAGGCCCGTCGCATGGCTTCCCGCGGCGCGGTAGGCGATGCCGTCGTACGGCGCCCAGTTGTCCCTCCGCTGGTCCCACCACGGTGCGGAGCCGTTCCAGCCGAGGTGAGCGCTGCCGCGGGCGCCAGCGAGCGCACCGCGCGCGTCGAACGCTACCTCGAGCCCCTCCCAGTCATCGCGGTGGTAGCCCTGGAGCGGCACCACGGGCAGGTGGTCGGTCTGCGATGTCGGGTAGTACGTCCAGTACTCGAAGACCGTTCGCTCGGGGCGCCGGACGACGTGGACGTACAGCACGCAGCGGGCCGTCCGAAGGCGGCGCAGCGCTCGCGTGCGGCAGCCGTCCGAGACGGGGATCGAGAAGTCGTCGGCCGTACTCGTCTCGCTCGAGCACGATCGATGGAGCCGACGCGGCGATGATCGGGCCCGAGCACCGGGTTGCGCAGCGCACGCTCGTCGGCAGTGCGAGTGATGCGGTGCCGCGGCGACGCGGATCAGATCGGACCACGCGATCTCGGGCGGGTGCGACGCAGTCGCGAGCGCGACGAGGCCGACGAGCACCGCGAGCGCGGCCAGCAGCCCTGCGTACTCGACGGTTCCCTGCCCTCGTTCCACGGCCCTCGACCGTAGGCCGGCGAGCGCGTCGTGATTGGGTGAAGAAACGGCGCCGGCGGTGCCGGTCACGAGCGCGTCCCACTCGACGCGTCACGCGGCCCTGGCAGGCTGCCACCTCGTGCGTCGCGTATGCTGGCACCGCAGCTCGGCCAGGCCGCCATCTGGGCAGCGGTGGCGCTCGCGTTCGCCGACTCGTCGATCGTCGTGCTCGCGCTGCCCGATCTGCTTCGCTATTTCAACACGTCGATCGAGGGCGTCTCGCTCGTGATCACGTCCTACAACGTCGCGGTCGTGCTCGCGACGCCGCTCGTGCTGCTGTTCGTGCGAACGCGCGACTCGCGCACCGGCCTGCACGCCGGTCTGGCCCTGTTCGCTGCCGGATCGGCCGGCTGCGCGCTCGCGGGATCGCTCGAGCTGCTCGTCGCCCTGCGCGTCGTGCAGGCGCTCGGTGGCGCCCTCCTGCTTGCGAGCGCGCTGCCGATGCTCGGCGCACGACGTTGGAGCCTCGCAGCGGCAGTCGGCGCTGCGCTCGGCCCGGCCGCCGGTGGCCTGCTGACCCAGGCGTTCGACTGGCGCGCGATCTTCGCCTTCCAGGCCCCGGTGGCGCTCGCCGCGCTGGCCGGCGCGCTGGCGCGCGCCGGACCCGGAGGCAGCTGTCGCACACCCGCGGTCCCGGCGACCTGCGCGCGAACTCCGCGCTCGCGCTGCTCTCGGGTGCGCTCGTCGGCGCGCTGTTCCTGGTCGTGATCCTCGTGATCGAGGTGTGGGGGCTGTCCCCGATCTCGGCGGCCCTGCTCGTCTCGATCCTGCCCGCAGCCACCCTCGCCACCGGTCGGATGCGAGACGCGGATCTCCGACTGGCCGCGGCGGCCGGAGCCGTGCTGGTGGCCGGCGGGCTCGCCGGCGTGGCGCTGCTCCCCGAGCGGTCGGTCGTCTGGCTCGCGGTGGCGCTCGTGCTGGTCGGCGCCGGGCTCGGTCTCGCCGGTCCGCGCCTGTCGGAGGCGGCGCTCGCGCCGGGATCCGCCGAGCGCGCCGCGTGGTCCGTGAGCGCGCGCCACCTGGGACTGGTCATCGGCCTCCTCCTCGTGGCGCCGCTGCTCGCGAGCGGCATCGACCAGCGCGTCTCACCGTGCGGCCGAGGCCGGCGCGGGAGTCGTGCTCGACGCGCAGATCTCGCCGCGCGCGAAGCTCGAGCTCGGCGTCGACATCGCGCGGACGCTCGCGGATGCGCCGCGCGCCTCCGTGCCCGACTTCGGGTCGTCCTTCGCGAGCGCGCGGGCACGCGATGCGGGCCAGGCGCCGCTGCTCTCGGAGCTCGAGGATCGTCTCGGCGACACCGTGCGTGCCGTGCTCGAGCGCGGGTTCAGAGCGTCGCTCTGGGTGTGCGTCGGCCTGGCTCTGCTCGCGTGCGTCCCGCTCGCGTGGCCGTCGCGAAGGAGTGCGGCGTGAGCGCCCGCCGTCGCGGACTCGTGCTGCTGGCGGTCGCGATCGCGGCGAGCGGGGGACTCGTGATCGCCTCGCTTGCCCGCGGAGGACTCGACCACGGCAGAGTGCGACTCGCGAATCCCTGCAGCCCGCGGCCGCCGCTCGCCGCAGGCGGAACGTCCGGCATGATCGAGCGGGTCGTGCTCGATGGGCTCGACGGGGCGGCGTGCCACCTGCGGGTCTCGCGCGAGCGCCTGGTCGTCGGCCTCACGACGGACCAGGACCGGCGGAGGCTGTTCGGCTCGGGGCAGCGCGGCGGACGATCGGGTCGAACAGGCCGTGCGAGCAGGACTGCGACGCGCGATCGACGATGCCGCGCGTCGGGGTCAGCTCGACGGGCTCGATCTCACCCTGCTGCGGGCGGCGGCCGACAACCTGCCGGTCTCCGAGCTGATGCGCGGCATCCAGGCGATCAGCTGAGCGATCGTGAGACTATTGGCGCGTGAGGATCCTCGAGCGCGAGGCCGAGGTCGCGCGTCTCCTCGCGGCGGTCGCCGCCGCCGAGGAGGGACGCGGCGCGCTCGTACTGGTTGCCGGCGAGGCCGGCATCGGAAAGACGACGCTCGTACGCCTCCTCCGCGATGAGGTGCGCGGACGCGCGCGGACCGTCGTGGTGGGTTGCGAGCCGCTATCGGTGCCCGAGCCGCTCGGCCCGTTCCACGATCTGAGCACCACGATCGCGGGCCTCGACGAGGCCCTCTCGACCGCCGACGCCCCGGCCGTCGCCCGCGCGTTGTGCGCCTCGTGCACGCACACGACGGTCGTAGCGGTCGAGGACGCGCACTGGGCGGACGCGCTCACCCTCGACGTCCTGCGACTGCTCGCCCGGCGAATCGACGCCGTGCCGCTCGTGGTCGTCGTGACGTACCGCGATGACGAGGTCGGGCCGCTGCACCCGCTGCGGATGCTCGTCGGCGACCTGGTCACGTCGCCGGCCACGGATCGCATCCACCCGGGACGCCTGTCGTCGAAGGCGGTCGCGGCCCTCGCGGCTTCGCTCGGCCGCGACGCCAGGCGGGTCTTCGAGCTCACGTCGGGGAACCCGCTGCTTGTCGTCGAGCTGCTCGACAACCCCGGCGAAGAGCCGCCGACGACGATTCGCGAGGCGACGCTCGCTCGCGCGGCGCGCCTGTCGCCGCCCGCTCGTAGCGCGCTGGATGCCGCCGCGGTGATCGGCGGACGGATCCCTCCCGCGCTGCTGCACCGCGTCTCCGACTCGTCGCCGGCCGCGGTCGAGGAGTGCCTGGATGCCGGCATCCTGCTCGACGACGGGCGTGCGCTCTCGTTCCGTCACGAGCTGATCCGCCTCGCCGTCGAGGCGTCGCTGCCGACGACGCGCCGCGAGCTGCTGCACAGCCGGGTCGTCGATGCGCTCGAGGCGGCGCCGCCTCCGCTCGACCATGGCCGCATCGCCCATCATGCGGCGCTCTCCGGGCGGCGCGAGGCGGTGGTGCTGCATGCGCCGCTCGCCGGCGAGAGCGCGATGCGCGTCGGCGCGCCGAACGAGGCCGCCGCGCTATACGACCTCGCCCTCGCGTTCGCTGACGACGCCACTCCCGCGCAGCGGGCGGCGTGGCTCGCGGCGTCGGGATCGGCGAACTGGCTGAGTGGTCGGGGCACCGATTCCGCCGTGATCCTGCTGGGTGAGGCCGCGGAGATCTTCGCGACGCTCGGAGATGACGTCGGACAGGGGCGCGCGCTCCGCTTCCTGGCGCGCGCATACTGGCTGCTGGGTCGTTTCGATGAGGCCGATCGCACGGCGAACGAGGCGATCGCGGTGCTCGCCGATGCGGGCGACCAACGGGAGTTCGCCGTGGCGCTCGCCTGGAAGACCGCGCTGCTCGCGGTACGCCAGGACGCGGCGGGAGTCGCTGCGATCGCTCCTCGCGCCTACGAGGTGGCGGAGCTGGCCCGGGTCGAGGAGGCGGCGCTGTCGGTCGACATCAGCGCCGCCCTTGTCGCCGGCATGAACGGCGACCGAACCGCACCAGACGCGTTCGCGCGCGCGCTCGAACGTGCGCGCGCCTGCGGCGATCTGCACGAGCAGGTGCGGGCGCTCGTCAACGGCACGTTCGTTGCGAGCATGCTGCGCGATCACCCGGCCGTCGATCGGTTCTACGACGAGGCCGCCGAGCTGTTCGAGGAGCGTGGGCTCGACTCTCCGCTGGACGACGTGACACAGTCGCGCGGCAGGAGCCTCCTCGATCGCGGCCGCGTACGCGAGGCGGCGATGCTCGGACGCGCGGCGCAGCGCGTCGCCACGGTGGAGTCCGCCCTGTCCCGCGCGCTCGAGGCGACGGCGCTCGCGCGGCTCGGCGAGCCGGGCGCGCGGAGCCTCGCCGAGGCGGCGCTCGCCGAGGTTGCCGGAGCGCCGGACGGGTTCCGCGAGGCGGTCACGCGGAGCGCGTGCGCCGAGATCGCGTGGCTCGAGGGCGACCACCCCGCGGGGCGTGAGCACGCCCTCGCGGGCCTGGCGCTGCCGGTGACCGCCGGGCTCGTCGCGGTCCGCGCCGAGCTCGTGCTGTGGGCGCAGCGTTGCGGTGTGCCCGGATCGGAGCTTCCCCGCCCGGAGGGCCCGGCGGCGCTCGAGCTGGCCGGCGAGTGGCGGGCCGCAAGTACGGCCTGGCGCGAGCTCGCCGCGCCCTACGAGGCGGCGCTCGCGACGTTGCCGGGCGATCCCGCGTCCGCCGCAGAGGGGCTCGCCGATCTCCGCAAGCTCGAGGCATACGGCGCGGCCGCCGCCTTCGCCCGGGAGCGTGCCGCTGCCGGCCTCAGCGTGCCTCGGGGTCCGCGGGGCACGACGCGCTCGGATCCGTCCGGGCTCACGGTGCGCGAGCGTGACGTGCTCGCGCTCGTGGCGGAGGGCCGGACGAACGCCGAGATCGCGCGGGCGCTCGTCCTCTCCGAGAAGACCGTCGGCCACCACGTGTCGTCGCTGCTCCGCAAGCTCGACGCGCGCACGCGCACGGAGGCCGTCGCCAAAGATAGGGCGGCTGGACCGGCAACGTAGGGCGCGTTCCCGAAGTCAGGTCGCCCTCGCGGCCGTACGTTCGTCGAGTACCCGACGAACGGAGGATCCGATGACCACGACGACCGATCCCGCGAGGCGCACCGGTGCCGCGCAGGGCGATCTGTGGAGCGAGCGCGCGGCCGACTGGACGGAGCTCATGGAGCCGTGCATGCGGCCGTTGTACGAGGCAGGCATCGCCGGGCTGGAGGTCGAGGCAGGAACGCGGGTGCTCGATGTCGGCTGCGGCGCCGGCCTCTTCCTGAGCCTCGCGCGGGAAGGTGGCGCGACCGTCAGCGGGCTCGACGCCGCACAGGGGCTGGTCGCCGTCGCGCGGCGCAGGCTGCCGGGCGCGCAGATCGAGCGCGGCGACATCGAGGAGCTGCCGTTCGCCGACGAGAGCTTCGACGTGGTCTCCGGGTTCAACAGCTTCCAGTACGCCGCGAGTCCCCGGAGCGCGCTCGCCGAGGCGCGGCGCGTCCTCCGCCCGGGCGGACGGCTGCTGGCAGCCACGTGGGCGCCCCCCGAGATGTGCGACCTCGCCGGCTACCTCGCTGCGCTCGGCGCCCACCTCCCGCCGCCGCCGCCCGGCGCGCCCGGACCGTTCGCGCTCTCGGCCGAGGGCGCGCTCGCCTCGCTGGTCGCATCCGCGGGGTTCGAGCCGCAGGCGACGCGCGACGTGATCTGCCACTTCGACTACCGCGACGCCACGGAGACGCTGCGCGCGCTGCTCTCGGCAGGCCCGGCCGTCCGGGCGACGCGCCACGCCGGTGACGAGGTCGTCCGGCGGGCGGTGCTGGAGTCGGTCGAGCAGTTCCGCCAGGCCGACGGGAGCTACAGGATGCCGAACGCGTTCCGGTTCACGCTGGCCACTACGGGCTGTTGACGACGTTCGCGACCTGGATGGCCGTCAGGCGGACCTGCGACAGCGTGCCGCCCGTGATCGCGTTGCACGACAGCTGCACCGATCCCGCTGCCGCGAGCTGGGTCACGAGGCTGTTCGTCAGGATCTGGCTCTCGTGCGAGGCGCCGCCCTGGACGAACGACCGATCGGTGTTGGTTCCCGCGACGAGGTCGCACTCGACGATGTCGCTGCCCGAGAGGGTGTCCACCTGGGCCTTGGCGCTCAGCGCGTAGCTGCCTGCGGGCAGCGCCAGCGACGCGACGGTCGTCGGCGTGCCGGAAAGGCTGAGCGCGCTCTCGAAGTGCGTGGAGTAGGCCGTACCCGCGGCCGTCGCAGTGTCGGCGCTGGTTGCCTTCGTCGCGCTGTCGGCGGTCGCGGCGTGGGCCGCCGACGGGACCTTGCCGAGCGACGAGAGCAGGATGTCGGCGCCGGTCAACGAGTGGTTCTTGACCTTCCCGCCGGTCACCGCGTTCGTCTTGAGCTGCGTGGTGCCGACGCTGTTGGCCGGTAGCGACATCGCAGCCCAGGTGGTACCGCCGAGCGCAACGAACAGGCTCAGCAGCGCGATGCACATGGCGGGGCTGGGAATGCGTAGGTGCGGCAACGATCCTCCCGGTCAGAGGCGAGCACGAATCGCTCAGGGTACCCGCGGCAGCCCGGATGCCTCGACGATCAGCTCGACCGCCTGCGCGACGAGCGCGCGATGCGCCGGGTCGTTCGTCCAGGCGCTGGCCCCGGACGGATGGGGGAGGGGGACGACTGCTCTGCCGTCCACCTCGAATCGCCGCCCGACGAGCTCGGCCAGCGGGCCGGGGCCGAGCCAGTCGTCGATCGCGAGGCGCCCGACGGGGACGACCAGCAGGGGATCGACGAGCCGCACGGCAGCGTCGGTCCACGGACGGCAGCGCTCGCGCTCCGCACGCGTCGGCACGCGGTCGCCGCGACCGCTCGGCGCGCGCCCGGGATAGCACTTGAGCACCGCCGCGACGGCGAACTGCGCGAGGAAGCTCTCGTGATCGGTGACGCCGAGCGGCGCGAGCCAGCGGCGCAGCGTCCGACCGGCGGCTCCCGCGAATGGCAGGCCGATCCCGACCTCGACGGAGCCGGGCGCCTGCCCCACCAGCAGGCTCCGCTGGCCGGGACGCGCCCAGAGGATGGGAGGGGGCGACACCGCGTCGCCGCACAGCCGGCACTGCGCCACGCTCCGTGCAAGCTCGTCGAGGGTCGTGACGCCGTCCGCGGGGTGGATCGCCACAACCCTCCTATGCTACGTCGCGGTGCTGCCGCTCGAGACAGTCCCCAACTTCAGCGAGGGCCGCGACCGGCGCACGCTGGACGCACTCGGCGATGCGCTCGAAAGCGGCGGCGCGCGGGTGCTGGACGTCCATGTCGACCCCGATCACAACCGCTCCGTGTTCACCACGTGCGGCTCGGCGGGTGGACTCCGCCAGGGTCTGATCGCCTCCGCCGCGGTCGCGATCGAACGCATCGACGTCGGCACGAACGACGGCGTGCACCCGCACATCGGCGCGCTCGACATCGTCCCCGTGGTACCGCTCGACGACGCGCTGCACGAGCACGCCCAGCGGCTCGTCGACGAGCTCGCAGAAGGGCTTGCGGCACTCGGGCTCCCGGTCTTCCTGTACGCCGACTCCGGCGGCGGACGCAGGCCGCACGAGTTCCGGCGCGGGGGGCTCTCGGCGCTCCGCGAGCGCATGGCCTCGGGGGTGCTGCTGGCCGACTCCGGGACCTCCCAGTCCGCACCCGAGGGGCGGTGCGGTGATGCTCGGCGTGCGCGCCCCGCTGCTGGCGTTCAACGTCAACCTCGCGACCGATCGCATCGAGGTCGCCGTCGCGATCGCGCGCGCCGTGCGCGAGTCCGAAGGAGGCCTTCCGGGCGTTCGAGCGCTCGGCCTGCCGCTCGCCTCGAGAGGCATCGTGCAGGTCTCGATGAACATCGAGCGCCCCGACCTCACCCCGATCGAGCGGGTGCTCGCCGTGATCCGCCAGGAGGCGTTCACGTGGGGCGTGGCCCCCTGCGGGAGCGAGCTGATCGGCCTCATGCCCGCCGAGTGCGCGGCCTCGGCGGCCCGCCACCAGCTCCAGCTGCCGGATCTTCACGCGGGTCTGCTGCTCGAGGTCGCGATCCAGCGCGCGGGAGTCTGACTGCCGTGCCCGACGCTCCGCCGCTGGGCGGGCCCCTCGTCGACGCGGCGTGGCTGCGCGCGCATCGCGACGCGGTGCACGTGGTCGACGTCCGCTGGTACCTCGACGGACGGTCTGGCCTCGACGCGTACTTCTCGGGTCACATTCGCGGTTCCGTCTGGGCCGACACCGACAACGATCTGTCCGGTCCCGCCGGGCCGGTCGTCGGCCGGCATCCGCTGCCGACCCCGGAGCGTTTCGCCGCGGCGATGGCCTCGCTCGGGATCGGCAACGACGACACCGTCGTCGCGTACGACGACGCCTCGGGCTCGATCGCCGCACGCCTGTGGTGGATGCTCGACGCCATCGGCGTCCGCGCAGCCGTCCTCGACGGTGGTCTCGCCAGCTGGACCGGCGATCTGTCGCGCGAGCCGGTCACGCCGGAGATGGCCCGGTTCACGCCGCGCCCGTGGCCGAAGGGCCGGTTCGTCGACGCGGACGAGGTCGACGACGTCCGCCAGCACGGCGTCCTGCTCGACGCGCGGGCGTTCGAGCGCTACAGCGGGATCGAGCCCGGGATCGACGCGCGAGTCGGCCACATTCCCGGCGCCCGGAACGCGCCCTGGTCCGGCAACCTCGACTCCGTGAGCGGGCGGTTCCTGCCCGCCGAGGACCTGCGACGCCGCTACGAGGCGCTCGGCGTCGCCGACGGCACCCGCGTCGTGGCCTCGTGCGGGTCCGGTGTCACGGCCTGCCACGATCTGCTCGCGCTGCGCCTCGCCGGGTTCGCCGACACGGCCCTGTACGCCGGCTCGTGGTCGGGCTGGTCGACCGATCCCGATCGGCCCGGCGCCGTCGGTGGGGAGTCATGAGCAGTCCTTTGCCAGATGACCGCGCGACGCTTCGCCGGCGGCTCGGACGGGTCGGCGTCTGGCACACGGCGCTCGGACTGCGCAGCGCCGACGAGGAACGGGCCGCAGCCGTCACGATCGAGGAGCTCGGCTACCCGGCGCTCTGGTTCGGCGAGGCGGTCGCGAACAAGGAGGCCTTCGCCCACGCCGGGATCCTGCTCGCGGCAACCCGGAGGATCGTGATCGCCAGCGGGATCGCGAGCATCTACTCGCGCGATGCGACCGCCATGTCGAATGGCGGGAACGCGCTCGCCGAGGCCTATCCCGGCCGGTTCGTGCTCGGCATCGGCGTCAGCCATGCGCCGATGGTCGAGCTCCGGGGGCATGCCTACGGCAAGCCCGTGGCTGCGATGCGCGAGTACCTCGACGCGATGGCGCGTGCGAAGTACAGCCCTCCTCCGCCACCCGAGCCGCTTCCGGTGCTGCTCGCGGCCCTCCGGCCCCGCATGCTCGAGCTCGCCCGCGACGGCAGCCTCGGCGCGCACCCGTACCTCGTGACGCCGCGGCACACCGCGATGGCGCGCAAGCTGCTCGGGCCGGAGCCGGTGCTCGCGCCGGAGCAGGGCTTCGTGCTCGAGACCGATCCGGCGCGTGCGAGAGCGGTCGCCCGCGAGCACCTGAGCGTGTACCTCAAGCTCCCGAACTACGTGAACAGCTGGCGTGAGGAGGGGTTCGAGGACGCCGATCTCGCCGACGGCGGCAGCGACCGCCTCGTCGACGAGCTCGTCGTCTGGGGCGACGCGACGGCGATCGCCGATCGTGTGCGCGAGCACCACGAGGCCGGGGCGGACCACGTGTGCCTGCAGCCCGTCGCTCGTGATCTCACAGGCGCGCTCTCGGATCTCGCCGTGCTCGCGCCGCGCGTCCTCCTGCCCTGAGAAGCTCGAACAGGACGCGCACGCTGCCGCGCGTGCTCGCCGACCGCCGGTACCGTTCGCCGCGATGCGCCTCGAAGGGCACGTGGCCGTGGTGACGGGCGGGACCGGCGGTCTCGGCCGCGCCGTCGCGAGCGCCTTCCTGGCGTCCGGCGCCCGCGTGGTCGCGACGACGCGCCGCCCCGTGGACGGCGAGGTGCACGAGCGGCTGGCGATCGAGGCGGTCGACCTCCTCGACGAGGAGTCGATGCTGCAGCTCGCAGAGCTCGTGCGCGAGCGCCACGGACGCTGCGATGCGCTCGTCTGCTGCGCGGGCGGTTTCGAGGCCGGAACGCGCGTCGCCGAGACGCCGCTCGCGACGTGGCGGCGTCTGCTCGACCTGAATGCCACGACCGCGTTTCTCGCCTGTCGCGCACTGCTTCCGCTGATGCTCGAGGGTCGCCGTGGGTCGATCGTGCTCGTCGGGGCGAAGACCGCGCTGCATCCGTTCCCCGGCGGCGTGCCGTACAGCGCCTCGAAGAGTGCCGTGGTCGCGCTCGCGAACGCGCTCGCGGTCGAGGTGCGAGACCAGGGCATCAACGTCAACTGCGTGCTCCCGAGCGTCATCGACACGCCGGCGAACCGGGCTGCCTCACCGGACGCGGACCCCTCCCGCTGGGTCACGCCCGAGGAGTTCGCCGAGACGATCCTCTGGCTGTGCTCTCCGGCTGCGCGCGAGACCTCCGGTGCCGTCATCCCCGTGTACGGGCGCTCGTAGGATCCAGCTCATGAGCAGCGAGCCGATCCACGCCGACCTGGTGATCTGCCGGCTCGCGCAGAGCGCGAGCCCGGGCGGAGAGGGCGATGCACCGTTGCGCGGCGCCGCGCTCGGCGAGCTCGAGGTGCTCGAGGGCGATGTCTGGATCGCCTCGCAGTACGGCGAGATCGTGGCGGTCGGGCACGGGTTCGAGCTCCGGCCCCGGCTCGAGCTGAGCGACGACGCGGTGATCGTCGACGCCCAGGGGATGGTCGCGATCCCCGGGCTCGTCGACTGCCACACGCACGCCTGCTTCGCCGGCGACCGGGTCGACGAGTTCGACCGACGCGCCCACGGCGCAACCTACGAGGAGATCCACGCGGCCGGCGGCGGCATCCTCTCGACGGTCGAGGCAACGCGCGCCGCCGGGCTCGACACGCTGACCGAACAGGTCGCGCGGCACATGCGCTGGATGCTCGAGCACGGCACGACGTCGGTCGAGATCAAGTCCGGCTACGGGCTCGATCTCGAGAGCGAGCTCGACATGCTCCGGGCGATCCGCTCCGCCGACGCGGTCGGCTCGCAGCGCGTCATATCGACCGTGCTCGCGGCGCACACGGTTCCGCCCGAGGCCGCCGACGCCGACGCCTACATCCAGCTCTGCGTCGACCAGATCCTTCCCGAGGTGGACGAGTGGGGGCTCGCCACGCACGCAGACGTGTTCTGCGAGCGCGGCGCCTTCGACGTCGAGCAGTCGCGGCGCTACCTGCAGAAGGCCCGCGAGCTCGGGCTCGAGCTGCGCCTGCACGGCGACCAGTTCTCGGAGATCGGCGCGATCCCGCTGGCCGTGGAGCTGGCCGCCAGATCCGTCGACCACCTCGAGGCGACCGGACCCGAGGGCGTCGCCGCGCTGGCGGCGTCCGACGTGATCGGCGTGATGCTGCCGGCGGCGTCCCTCATGCTCGACCGGCCGATGCCGCCCGCGCGTGCGCTGATCGACGGGGGTGCCGCGGTGGCGCTCGCGAGCGACTTCAACCCGGGCTCGAGCTTCTGCGAGTCGCTCCCGCTCGTGATGGCGCTCGCGTGCACGCGCATGCACATGACGCCCGCGGAGGCGCTCTCGGCGTGCACGATCAACGCGTCAGCGGTGCTCGGTCAGGCCGATCGCGTCGGCCGCCTGCGGGCCGGCTACCAGGCCGACATCGCGCTGCTCGACGCGCCCGACTGGCGCTATCTCAGCTACCACCTCGGAAACCCGCGCGTCAAGCACGTCTTCTGCGACGGTGAGTGGGCGCTCGAGGGATGACGCGCGGATCTCATCGACGCGGCGCGCAGCCTGGTACGGTCCTTCCGTGACCAAGCGACGCAAGGAGCGCGAGCGGAAGCGACGCCTGGCCCACGCCGAGGTCGTGCCGCGCGACGAGCGCGAGCCTCGCCCCGAGCGCGCGCCTGCGAAGAACGCCGGCGGCAAGGCCCCCGTCAAGCGGAAGTCGGTGCCCGCGCCGTCGCTGCAGCGCTCGATCAAGCGCGCTGCACTCGTGTTCGTCGTGTTGACCGCCCTGATCTACGTCGTCGACCACGGCAAGCACTCGATCGGCGCCGACGCGCTGCAGGCGTCGCTCGGCGCGATCTTCTTCGTGCCGTTCGACTACCTGCTGACGCGCATCATGTACCGGCGCCTCGGCAACCGCACCGGCTCCTGAGCGTCGCGAGCGGCGATCCGCTCGAGCCGTAGCGCGACCTCGTCGATCGGTGTCGCCGAGGTGTCGATCTCGGCGGTCGCGGCGCGCCGCAGGAGCGGCTCGACGGCTGCCAGATCGGCGAGGATCCGCTCGCGCTCGGCTGCGCACTTGCCGAACGGGTTGTCGGTCCGCTGCTCGATCCGCGCGACCATCACGTCGACGGGCGCGCTGAGCAGCACGACCGCGTCGAAGCGACCGTGGAACTGCCCCTGGTTCGAGCGGCACCCGGCGACGAAGAGATGACCCGGGCCGTGCCCTTCGAGGAGCTCGGCGAGCCGGTCCTCCCGCCATACCCACTCCGGCGCGGCGCCGTCGTCGGCCGTCGACCAGCGGCTCCAGTGGTCCGTATCGGTGTCGACGACACGATGCCCACGCCGGCCCAGCGCCACCAGTGCCGCGGACTTCCCTGTCCCGGACATTCCCGTGACGAGCACCTTCGCCATCTGCGGCGACAACAGGCCCTGGCTAGTGCATGACGGCGCGCAGGCCCTGGATCTCGCGCAGCGCCGCCAGCTCGCGCAGCGCCTCGACCTCGATCTGCCGGATGCGCTCGCGGGTGAGGCCGAACTCCCGGCCGATCTCGTCGAGCGTGCGCGGATCGCGGCCGTCGAGCCCGTAGCGGAGCTCGAGCACGCGGCGGTGGCGCTCGGGCAGCGCCTCGAGCCCGAGCTGCAGCGCCTCGTGGCGCAGCGACTCGGCGACGGCCTCTGCCGGGTCGACCGCCTCGTCGTCCGCGAGGAAGTCGGAGAAGCTCGACTCGCCCTCGTCGCCGATCGGCTCCTCGAGCGAGATCGGCGAGCGCGCGGCCGTGCGCACGTCGAGCACCTGGTAGAGCGGCAGCTTCGCCTCGTTCGCGATCTCCTCGTTGGAGGGTTCGCGTGCGAGTCGCAGCATCAGCGTGCGCTCGGCGCGGTTCACCTTCTGCAGGCGCTCGACGACGTGTACGGGGAGGCGGATCGTGCGCGACTTGTCGGCGAGCGCACGCGCGACGGCCTGGCGGATCCACCACGTCGCGTACGTCGAGAACTTGAGGTCGCGGCGCCAGTCGAACTTCTCGACGGCGCGGATCAGGCCGAGGATGCCCTCCTGGATCAGGTCGAGGAATCCGAGGCCCTGGCCGCGGTAGTTCTTCGCGATCGACACGACCAGGCGCAGGTTCGACTCGATCATGCGCCGCTTGGCGATGAGGTCGCCCTGCTCGACGCGCTTCGCGAGCTGGATCTCCTCGAGCTTCGTCAGCAGCGGATAGCGGCCGACCTCCTGCAGGAACAGCTGCAGCGAGTCGGTCGTGCCCTCGATCACGAGGCGCTGCGGCGCAACCTTCTCCTCGGCGACCGGGACGGGTCCGTCGACCAGTTCGACGCCATGGGCCTCGAGCTCGCGGTAGACCTCCTCGAGCTGTACCGGATCGAGCTCGATCTCCTGCAGCGCCTCCGCCACCTCGATGGTGGTCAGAGACCCACGCTCGAGACCGATCTCGATCAGGCGCTGGACCTCAGGAACGTCGCGCATTTCCTGGTCGATGATCACCCGCTCAACCCCCTTCCGGATCGCCGCTTCGTGGCGGGTCGCCGGCGTCGCTCGCTTCTCTAGACTGCCCCACCGGTCGGACGAACTGCGTCCGACGTCCCCGTGCTTCGCGAACCAGGAGCCCCCATCGCACTCCTCACCGCCCTCCGCCTTCCAGTCGGCCCATACCAGGCCAACTGCTACCTAGTTTCTCGATCTTCCGAGGCCGCCGTGCTCGTGGTGGATCCTGGGGCTGAGCCGGAGCGGATCCTGGATGAGATTGCGACGCGAAAGCTCGAGCCGAGCGCAATTCTGGTCACGCATGGACACGTCGACCACGTGGGTGGAGTGGCTTCGGTGGCAGCAGCGACCGACGCCCGAGTATACATGCCGGCTGGCGAGGCAGACCGGCTTTCGGCCCCTCCGGACGTGGCCCTCGAGGGTGGCGAGGAGCTCGCTGATCGGGCCGTTCGCGGTGCGTGTTCTGGCAGTTCCCGGACACTCGCCGGCGCACGTCGCGTACCTCGTCGAGGACGTTCTGCTCTCCGGAGATGTGCTGTTTGCAGGGAGTGTCGGACGGACCGATATCGAGGGCTCCGATCCCGCAGTGCTCGATCGCACGCTGCGCATGCTCGTCGAGACCCTCCCGCCCGAGACGCGGGTGTTCCCCGGCCACGGGCCCGATACGACGATCGCGCGTGAGCGGGCGACGAACCCGTTCCTCGCGGCGCTCCGATGAGCGAGCACATCGAACGCCCGCGAGGCACGCTCGACTGGCTTCCGCCGCGCGTCGCCCTGCGCCAGCACGTCGTCGACACGGCGATCGAGGCGTTCGAGCGCGCGGGCTTCCGCCAGATCGTCACGCCCGTCTTCGAGGACACCGGCGCTGTTCGCGCGCACCGCGGGCGAGACCTCGGACGTCGTCTCCAAGGAGATGTACTCGTTCCACGATCGCAGCGACCGCGCGCTGACGCTGCGCCCCGAGGGCACGGCGCCGGTCGTGCGGGCGTACCTCGAGCACGGGCTGGCGCGCGAGCCGCAGCCCGTGCGGCTCTGGTACTTCGCGCCGATGTACCGCTACGCGGCGCCGCAGGCGGGTCGCTACCGCGAGCACTGGCAGTTCGGGGTCGAGGCGATCGGGTCGGACGACCCCGCCGTCGATGCCGAGGTGATCGCGGTGCAGGCGGCGTGGTACCGCGCGCTCGGGCTCGGCGCCCTCGAGCTGCACCTCAACTCGATCGGCGATCCCGCCTGCCGGCCAGCCTACCGGGCTGCGCTCGTCGCCTACCTCGAGCCGCTGCGCGATCGGCTGTCACGCCGAGTCGCAGGAGCGCCTCGACCGCAACCCGATGCGCATCCTGGACTCGAAGGACGAGCGCGACCAGGCGCTCATCACGGACGCGCCGCGCATCTCGCAGCTACCTGTGCGACGCGTGCCGCGCGCACTTCGACGAGGTTCGTGCGCACCTCGACGGCGCGCGGGGTGGACCACGTCGTCGACGATGCGCTCGTGCGAGGGCTCGACTACTACACCCGGACGGCCTGGGAGTTCATCCCGGTCGCCGACGGACGCGCGCAGGCCGACGATCTCGGGAGGCGGGCGCTACGACGGCCTCGCCGAGCAGATCGGCGGCAAGCGGACGCCGGGCGTGGGCTTCGGCTGCGGCGTCGAGCGAGTCGTGCTCGCACTCGAGAGCGCGGGCGCGCGCGCCGGTGCTGCGCGGGTGCGACTGGTTCTGCGCCGTCGACTGCGCCGGACGCGCGTCCCACCGTCGGTGCGCTGCTGGACGAGGCGCGGGCGCAGTGGCCTCACGCGCCGAGATGGATCTCGCAGGGCGCAGCCTGAAGGGGCAGCTCCGTCATGCGCAGCGGCTCGGAGCCCGGGTCGTGAGCGTGGTCGGCGCCGACGAGTGGGCGCGCCGGCGTGGCGCGCGTTGGCGATGACGAGGTACCGCTCGCGGGGCTCGTCCCCGCCGTCATCGAGCTGCTGATGATCGAGGCGGAGGACCGATGAGCTACCGGGACATGGGCTGCGGCGAGCCGCGAGCCGGCGACGCCGAGCGGACGCTGACGCTGTCGGGGTGGGTCGGCCGCCGCCGCGACCACGGCGGGCTGATCTTCATCGACCTGCGAGACCGCATCGGGCGCCGTGCAGCTCGTGATCGACCCCGAGCGCGCACCGGACGCCCACGCCATCGCGCACCGGCTGCGCCTCGAAGAGGTCGTGCGCGTGCGCGGCGAGCTCGTGCTGCGCAGCCAGGAGACGCGCAACCCGGCGCTCGCGACGGGCGACGTCGAGCTCTCGGTGTCCGAGATCGAGCTGCTCGGGCCGGCCGAGGTGCTGCCCTTCCAGCTCGACGACGAGAACGTCGACGAGACGCTGCGCATCCACCACCGCTACCTCGACCTGCGGCGTCCCGCGATGCAGCGGATCCAGAAGATCCGCGTGGACGTCACCCGGATCATGCGGCGCTACCTCGAGGATCGCGGGTTCTGGGAGCTCGAGACCCCGATGCTGACGCGCTCGACACCCGAGGGCGCGCGCGACTTCCTCGTGCCGGCACGGCTCTCGCCCGGGCAGCTTCTACGCGCTGCCCCAGAGCCCGCAGCTGTTCAAGCAGCTCCTGATGTGTCGCCGGCTACGACCGCTACTACCAGATCGCCCGCTGCTTCCGGGACGAGGCGCAGCGCGCCGATCGCCAGCTCGAGTTCACCCAGCTCGACATCGAGATGAGCTTCGTCGAGCGCGAGGACGTGCTGTCGCTCGTGCGAGGGGCTGTACGCCGAGATCTGGCAGCAGGTCGCCGGCGTCGAGCTCGAGCTGCCGTTCCCGCGGCTGTCGTACGCGCGAGGCGATGCGGCGCTACGGCTCGGACAAGCCCGACCTGCGCTACGGGCTCGAGATCGGCGACGTCAGCGAGGCGGTGCGCGCGTCGGAGTTCGGCGTCTTCCGCTCTGCGGTCGAGGCGGGCGGCATCGTGCGCGGGCTCTCCGTTCCCGGCGTCGTCGCGTGACGCGCAAGGACATCGACGAGCTGCAGGCGTTCGCGAAGGAGTGGGGAGGCAAGGGCCTCGCCCATCTGATCGTGCGAGCCGATCGGGCGAGCTGCGCTCGCCGATCGCCAAGTTCCTCTCCGAGGCCGAGGTCGCGGCGATCCTCGAGGCGACCGGGGCGGAGCCCGGCTCGGTCGTGTTCCTCGCTGCCGACTCGCGAGGCCGATCGTCAACCGCGTGCTCGGCGCGCTGCGCTCGCACCTCGCCGAGCGCTTCGACCTGATCGACCGCGACGCCTGGAAGTTCCTGTACGTCGTCGACTTCCCGCTCTTCAAGGAGGACGAGGAGACCGGTGGCTGGGCGGCCGAGCACCACATGTTCACGGCGCCGGTCGCGCGACCACGAGGATCTGATCGAGACCGACCCGGGCGCAGTGCTCTCGGAGGCGTACGACATGGTGCTGAACGGCACTCGAGATGGCGTCGGGATCGATCAGGATCAACCGGCCCGACCTGCAGCAGCGGGTCTTCGACGCGGTCGGGCTTCGAGCGGGCGGAAGCCGAGGAGCGGTTCGGCTTCCTCCTGCGCGCGCTGCGCTACGGCGCGCCGCCGCACGGCGGCATCGCGCCGGGTCTCGACCGCACCGTCATGCAGCTGGCCGGCACCGACAACCTGCGCGAGGTGATCGCCTTCCCGAAGATCGGCGGCGGCTACGACCCGCTGACGGGCGCGCCCGCGCCGGTCCCGGCGGAGCAGGTCGCCGAGCTCGGGCTCAGCGTGCGCGCACCGGCGCCTGGGGTACCGCCGCGGGAGCAGAAGGGCTAGGATCCCGCCTGCTCGACCCTGTTCGCGACCCGGCTGCATATCGCGTTGGCCGTAACTCGACGTTATGGGGGCCCGGAGTCGTCGTCTCGCCCGTATGGGCCCGGCGCGCAGGGCACCCACCTGCTGAAGCAGGTCAACCGTCGAGCCGGGAGACGGCAGGGTGGAGCGACCTGACGTTGCACCTGGTACGAGTACGATGGCCCCCATGTGGAGCCGATGAGAGCCCGCGGCCCGGCGTTCCTCGTCGCGGCGCTGGCCACGGCTCTCGCCCTGGCCACGGCAGCAGCCGCCGACGACGGCAAGCTTCAGATACGCCTGACGCCGGCGGGTCAGGCAGCTGCGCGCGCGGCAAGCCTGACCACTGCCGAGCTCGGCGCCGGCTGGGCCGGAGGCGTCGAGAAGTCGACCGGCGTTCCGACTCCCCTGTGCCCGACGACCCATGCGAGGGAATCCGACCTCGTGCTGACGGGCGTCGCGGTGAGCAGCTTCCGCAACTCGCAGGCTGGCTTCTCGATCGGGAGCGACGTCCAGTTGCTGCGGACACCCGAGATGGTCCGGCTCGACTGGCAGCGAACCGTGGTGCGCCCGGGAGTCATCGCCTGCCTGCGGGCGCAGTTCGCCGCAGATGCGGGATCGTCGGAGCGAATCGCGTCCGTCCGCAAGCTCCCGTTCCCGCGGGTCACGCCATATGCGGCCGCCTACCGCATCGTCTACCAGGCGCCCGGTTCCAGCAAGCAGCGAGGGATCGAGGACATCGTGCTGCTCGCGCGTGGCCCGATGGAGGTCTCGCTCGTCCTCGTCGGCCCGCTGGCAGGCGCGTCGGCTGCCGCGGCCGGCGAGATACGCATCGCGCGGGCCCTCACGGCGCGCACGCACGTCTGAGGCCGCAGTAGGTTGTGCGCGGTGAGTCTCCCGCTTGACGATGCGTTCGATGCCGCCGCGGCCCTGGAGGAGGCCGGTGCCTTCGGCGAGGCGCTGAAGGCGTACGACGAGATCTTCCGCGAGCTCGAGGACGAGATGGACTACGAGTCGCGGGAGGCAGCCGCCCGGGCGCTCACCCACCAGGCGGAGATCCTCGACGACCTCGGGTACCACGAGGACGAGCTGGCGCTTCGCTGGAGGGTCGTCGAGCGCGAACGCGACGCGACGGAGCCGAGCATGCAGGTGCGCGTGGCGCGAGCGCTCGTGAACACCGGGCTGACCTACGCCGATCTCGAGCGACGGGACGAGGAGCTCGCGACGTACGACCTCGTCCTGGAGCGCTACGGCGACGTCGCCGAGCCCGAGGTGGAGAACCAGGTCGCGCGAGCCCTTGCCCTCAAGGCGTCGAGGCTACGCAGTGCCGACCGCATCGACGAGGCCCTCGTCGTCAACGACAGCCTGCTCGACCGCTACGGAGGCGGCGAGGGAGGGCGCAGGCGGCGACGCACGGCGCGGGCGCTGCTCAACAAGGGGAACTGGCTGAGCGAGGTCCGTCGCCCGCGAGACGCCGTGCGGGCCTACCGGGCTCTCGAGCGGTTCGCCGCCGGGTCCGACGACGAGGACCTTCTCGACCTCGAGCTGCGGGCGCGTGTCAACGCGGCGATCTGCCTGGGCAGGCTCGGCGAGAACCGCGAGGCTCTC
Organism: uncultured Actinomycetes bacterium; assembly: GCA_963717155.1. Classification (GTDB taxonomy): domain Bacteria; phylum Actinomycetota; class Thermoleophilia; order Gaiellales; family JALYLC01. The sequence goes on along the minus strand of OY970326.1, from coordinate 1,626,698 downwards.
TCGATCTACGCCCAGGTCATCGACGAACCGATCGATCTCGAACGGGAGCACCGTCTCGAGGACCTGCTTCGCGCCGTGTTCAACCGTGCGAACACGCTGCGTGGGCTGGGTCGGCCGGACGAGGCTCTCGAGCTGCTCCGGCGATCTGCCGAGCGTCTGGCAGAGTCGCAGGCCGTCTCGCTGATGCAGGTCGCCTCGCTCGAGGTCGCGCGTGCGAAGGCGCTCGCGTCGCTCGGTCGCACGCAAGAGGCGGTCATCGCCTACGACCAGCTCGTCGCAAAGCTCGACTCCGAGGCCGCGCTCGCGTATCGACAGACGACGTTCTGGGCGCTCTCGGACAAGGCGAGGCTCCTGCGGAGCCTCGGCGACCGCAACGGGGTTGCCGAGACACACCGCGCGATCTTCGAGCGCTTCTCGGTCGATCCGGATCTTCAGCTGTCCCGATCGGCGGTCTGGTCGGGCGTCCAGGCGGTTCGCGAGCTCGCGAAGCTGCACCTACCGGACGAGTCTGTCGCACTGGCGCGGGAGATCGTCGAGCGCTGCGACGCGGCCTCGGATCCCTACCTCCGCGCTCGCGCGAGGAACGCACGTGCGGTGGTCGTCCTGGCCGGCGGCGTGCGCTCGCTCGATCGCGCAGTCGAGCGCAGGCGCGTCGAGCTCGCCATCGCCGGCGCTACGGCGTCACTGGCAGCAGCCGCAGCGTGGGCCCGCCACCGAGCACGACGAGTGTGAGCAGCGGCCGCCCGGCACCCAGCCCGACGTACGCGAGCCGCGTGCCGTCGCGCGTGTAGGTCGGGAGCCGAGCGAGGTCGGACGCCGCGGTCACCGTGGTCTCGCCCTTCCCGTCGGGACCGGCGACGATCACCGAGCTTCCGCCGGCGGCGGTGATCCGCGTCCACGCGAGGTGCGCCCCGTCCGGCGACCAGGTCGGTGACACATCCGCGACGGAGTTCCTCGTGATCCTCGTCGCAGTCCCGCCCGTGGCCGGCACGGTGTAGATCTCGGCGGGCGTGCCCTTGACGGTGCGCACGAACGCGATCGTCGCGCCGTTCGGCGACCACGCGGGATCGCCCGCGCCGCCCTTGTCGAGCGTGAGGCGCCGGCGGCCCGTGCCGTCCGCGTTGACCACGAACAGGCCCGGACCACCCGGGCCGCCGGACGCGAACACGATGCTCTTGCCATCCGGCGACCAGGCCGGGTTCGAGTCCGAGTAGCGCGATCGCGTGAGCTGGGTGAGCCCGCTGCCATCCTGGTTGACGACGTACAGATCGCCGTTGCCACTCCGAGTGCTCGTGAACACGACGCGCCCCCCGTCGGGCGAGAGGGCCGGGTCGAAGTCGCTCGCGGGGCTGTTCGAAAGGTCGCGAACCCCGTTGCCGTCGGAACCGGCGATGTCGACCTCGGCGTTGCCCGACGTCCACGACGTGAAGACGAGCGGCACGACCGCGAGCGGTTGCTGGCCGGGAGCGAGCGGCGTGCTGAACGTCCCGTCGAGCGCCACCTCGCTCCCGCACGCCGTGATCCCGACGAGGCGGTAGTGGTAGGTGGTGCCCGGGGTGAGCGCGGCGAGCTTCTCGCTGACCGTCGTCGGCGTCGTCACCGTGAGCGCCCTCGTCGGCGTCGACGACCCGTAGGCGATCGTGGGCCCGAGGTCGAAGCGGTAGGAGGCCGGCTGGCCGCGCGGATCGATCGAGCCGGTGATCGTGGCCGAGCCGGACTGCACGTCGGTCGCGACTCCTGTCGTCGCGTCGAGGCACGTCCCGGCGAACGCGGAGGCCGGCGCCGCCAGCACCCCGAGCAAGGCGACGAGCAGGAATCGACTGCGTCCCACGGGCCGGTACCCTAAAGGCACGATGCGCGTGTATTGCGATCACGCGGCGACGACGCCGCTCTGCGACGAGGCCTGGCGGGCGATGGAGCCGTTCCTGCGGGAGCGCTTCGGCAACCCCTCCGAGCCGCACGCCGAGGGCCGCGCGGCGCGCGCCGGCCTGGACGCCGCCCGCGCGCAGGTTGCCGAGGCCATCGGCTCGTCCGAGCAGCATGTCGTCTTCACCGGAGGCGGCTCGGAGGCCGACAACCTGGCCGTGCTCGGCCGCCTCGCCCGCCAGTCGGGACGTGTTGTGACAACCATGCTCGAGCACCCGGCCGTCGCACTCGCGCTGTCGTCGACGGACGCCGAGCTCGCCTTCGCGCCCGTCGGATCCGACGGGGTGGTCGATCGCTCCGCGCTCGAGCAGCTGATCCGTCCCGGCGACCGCCTGTGCACGATCATCTGGGCGAGCAATCTCACCGGGGTGATCCAGCCCGTCCGCGAGATCGCCGAGCTGTGCGCCGAGCGCGGCGTCCCGCTCCACGTCGATGCCGTGCAGGCGGCGGCGTGGCTGCCGCTGCGGCTCGACGAGCTGCCCGGCGAGGTGACCGCCGCGATTGCCGCGCACAAGCTGCACGGGCCGAAGGGAGCGGGAGTCCTCGCGGGCCGCGGCGTTGCCACGCTCGCCCCGGTCATGCACGGGGGAGGGCAGGAGCACGGGCTGCGGCCGGGCACCGAGAGCGTTGCGCAGGCCTCCGGGCTCGCGGCTGCACTCGCCCGGCGGGTTTCCGACTCGGAGATCGCGGGCGTCACCGCGGCGCTGCGCGATCGCTACGAGGCTGCGCTTCGCGCCGAGCTCCCGGACGCCCAGATCGCATCGGAGAGTGCCGCGCGCCTGCCCGGACACAGCCTCGCGTTGATCGGCGATGTCCGCGGCGAGACGCTCTGCGCGCTGCTCGACGAGCAGGGCTACGCGGTCGCCGCCGGCGCGGCATGCGCGAGCGCCGAGGTCGAGCCGAGCGGTGCCCTCGCCGCCATGGGCGTATCGCGACCGCTCGCGCTCGGCGCGCTGCGAAGCACGTTCGGCGAGTGCAACGGCCCGGCTGACGGCGATCGTCTCGCTCGCTCCGTGTCGACGCTCGCGAGCTCCCTGCGGCGCGCGAGCGCGGCCGTCCGCGCGTGATGCTGCGCAGCCGGGATCTCGCGCGCGCCGGCGTGCTCGCCGGCGCCCACGGAGACGGCGCGGCCGGCGGATCGGCGTGTGGCGACGTCGTCCGCGTCCAGCTGAAGCTGGCAGCCGACGGGCGGATCGAGGCAGCGCGCTACGGCGCGCTCGGGTGCTCGGCCGCGACCGCCGCCGCGGCATGGTGCGCCGAGCGCGCGGAGGACGGCTCCCTGCTCGATGCCGCCGCTCTCAGCCTGGCCGACTGCCTCGCCGAGCGGTCGATCCCCACAACGCGCAGCGAGTGCGCGGCGGTGGCCCTCGACGCCCTCGCCGAGGCCGTCGCGGATGCGCTCGACGCGCTCCCGGCGCCGCCCGCCGGTGTGCGAACGGCCGTCGCGATGTCGGGCGGTGTCGACTCCGCCGTCGCGCTGCACCGGGTGCTCGAGCGCGGAGATGATGCGGTCGGCATCACGCTGCGCCTCTGGATCGACCCCGATGCTCCGGATGCTGCGCGGGCCTGCTGCTCGCCGGAGGCCGTGCGGCGGGCACGCGCGACGTGCCATGCACTCGGCGTCCCTCACATCACGCTCGACGCGCGCGCCGGCTTCCGCGCGACGGTCGTGCAGCCGTTCCTCGACGACTACCAGGCCGGCCGAACCCCGAACCCGTGCACCACGTGCAACGGCGACTTCCGTATTGCGCTGCTGGTCGAGACGGCGAGCAAGCTCGGAGCCGGACGCCTTGCGACCGGCCACTACGCCCGCCTCGTCCCGCACGGCGACGGCGCCCTCGTCGCCCGGGGCGCCGATCTTGCGAAGGATCAGTCGGCGATGCTCGCCCGCGTGCCACCGGAGCTGCTCGGACGGCTCGAGTTCCCGCTCGCGGGAGCGCACAAGCACGACGTGCGCGACGAGGCGGCCGTCGCAGGGCTGGCCGCGGCGGCGGCGCCCGAGAGCCAGGACGTCTGCTTCCTCGGCGGCGGCGATCTGCGCGGTTTCCTCGGTCGCCACGGTGTCGACCTGCGCCCCGGCGAGATCCACGACTCCGACGGGGAGCTGCTGGGCCGCCACGAGGGCGCGGTCGCGTTCACCGTCGGCCAGCGTCGCGGGCTCGGCGTCGCCGCAGCCGAGCCCCTGTACGTGCGCTCGGTCGACGCAGCTGCCGGGATCGTCAGCATCGCGCCCATTGCGGAGCTGGCGCGGCGTGAGGTCGAGCTGACCGACGCGACGCTGCACCGTCCGGTCAGCCGCGCGCGCGCGCGCCTGCGCGTCCACATGGCCGACGTCGGCGCCGACGTCGAGCCATGCGAGGGCGGACTGCGCCTCCGGCTCGACGAGCCCGTGTTCGCGGTTGCACCCGGGCAGGTGGCCGTGTTGTATGACGAGGAGGGCGTCGTGGTCGGCGCCGGGACGATCGCCGGCGCACAGCAGGAGGTGGCACGATGAACCACGAGGAGTTCGAGCACGCGGAGCTCCGGGTCCGACGCGCCGCCGCCGAGACGGAGTACCTCGAGTTCCTCCGCAGCGGGTCGTTCGAGCTCGGCCTGTACGAGCTGGCGGCCGGGAGCGACGACCTCCAGAAGCCGCACGGCGAGGACGAGGTCTACGTCGTGCTCTCCGGTCGCGGCCGCTTCTCCGTCGACGGCGACGATGTGTCGGTTGGCCCCGGCTCCGTGCTGTTCGTCGCCCGGGACATCGTGCACCGGTTCCACTCGATCGAGGAGGACCTCTCGATCTTCGTGGCGTTCGCGCCTCCGCGAACGTCGGGCTGAGCATGGACTGGAGCGACGTCCTGCGCGCGGCTGCGAGCTTCTTCCTCGTCGTGACGGGCGTCACCCTCGCCTACGCGCTGATCCGTGCTGCGCACACGCTCGATCGCGCCTCGGTGGCCATCGACCGCACCGTCGACGAGGCGGTCCCGGTGCTCGAAAAGGCCGGTGAGGCCCTCGACCAGGTCTCGGTCCAGCTCGGTCACACCGAGCGGGTCACAGGCACTGCGGCCGACGCGGTCGAGGCCGCCGAGCGCAGCGCCCGCGCGGTGGTCGAAGGGATCGCGCGGCCGGTGAACGCCGTGTCGGGAGCCATGGCCGCGATCCAGTCGGCCGCGCGGCGCGTCGTGCGGCGAGACAGGAAACGGAACCGGTAGGACGTCGCGGCCGGTCGCGAGTCGAGGTTTGATTCGGCGAGTCGCACGCGGCGTTCGAGCGTGCCACCCGGATCTTGCGAACCCGCCGCATCCCTCAACAGGTGGATGCACTCAAGCTCGTACGCTCCTCGTCCGATATCAGCATCGGGACGCTCTGAGGAGTAGGCCCCGGGGTCCAGGAGGGACCGCGAGCGAAGTCGCTGGACGCGACCGCTTCGTCCCCTCGTCAATCCCGAGGAGCCTGTGTGGGCCTGTTCGACGTCACCAGCTCGGCACTCGAGGTCGCCATTCGCGGCACCGAGCAGCGCCAGACCGTGCTCGCGAACAACCTCGCGAACGTCAACACGCCCGGCTTCAAGCGCTCCGACGTCTCGTTCCAGGGCGCCCTCCAAGACGCGCTGCAGTCGAGCGGCGGTGATACGCCCGCCGTCGACGCGACGCCGTTCTCGACGACGACCGACTCGACGACCTCGATGCGCGCCGACGGCAACAACGTCGACGTCGACACCGAGTCGGCCAACCTCGCCAAGAACCAGCTGCTGTTCGACAGCGTGATGGCGATCGACACCAAGCGTCTCCACACCATGGACACCGCGATCACCGGGGCTCACTGATGGGTCTCTTCGACGCGCTCGACACCTCCGCGTCGGGCCTCACGGCCGAGCGGCTGCGGATGGACACGATCGCGAACAACCTCGCGAACGCGAACACCACGCGCACGCCCGGCGGCGGGCCCTTCGTCCGACAGGTCGTGGAGCTCGGCGAGCGCGGCGCGGTGGGCGGCGGCACGGGCGGCGCGAGCTTTGCGACGTTCGGCGGGTTCCAGGCTGCGGCAAGCGGCGGCGGGGTGCAGGCCATCGGCATCGTGGACGACAAGACGCCGGGCAAGAAGGTCTACGACCCGGGCAATCCGGATGCCGACCGAAAGGGCTACGTCACGATGCCGAACGTCAATCCGGTGAACGAGATGGTCGACCTGATCACTGCGACACGCGCCTACGAGGCCGATACGACGGCGGTCAAGGCCGTCGAGGGCATGGCACAGCACGCGCTGGATGTGATCCGCTGATGACCGCGATCCCGAGCGTTCCCGGCATCGGTCAGACGGAGCTCGTCGCACCGGCCGGCCCCGCCACGGGCGGCACCGGAGCGGCAGGTGGCACCCAGGGCTTCGCGCAGCTTCTCTCGCAGAAGCTCGGTGGAGTCGTCGACCTGCAGAACGAGGCCGATGCCGCGTCGCAGGCGGTCGCGACGGGCCAGTCGAGCGATCTCGCGGGTGCGACGGTCGCCGTCGAGAAGGCGTCGATCGCGATCGACCTCGTTTCCTCGATCCGCAACAAGGCCGTTGACGCATATCAGGACGTCATGCGGATGCAGGTCTAGCGCCGGCGATGAATGATGTCCTGCGCGTTATCGACCGGCTGGGCTCGGTTGGCCGCCTCGTGGTCGGAGGCATCGGGATCGCCACGATCGCGGCCGTCTTCTACCTCGTGACCTCGGCGGGCCCCGCGAGCTACGTGCCGGCCTTCACGAACCTCACGCCGCGGCAGGCGGGCGAGGTGCAGGCGACCCTCGCCTCGGCCAAGATCCCGTCCAAGCTCGGAGGCACCAGCGATTCGGTGCTCGTGCCGTCGGGGAGCGTCGACGAGGCGCGCGTCGCGATCGACAAGGCCGGGCTCGCGGTCAACGGCGAGCACGAGGGCTACCAGCTGCTCGACAGCCTCGGCATGTCGTCGACCGACTTCCAGCAGAACGTCGCGATGAAGCGCGCGCTCGAGGGCGAGCTCGCGAACCAGATCCAGAACATCTCGGGCGTCTCGGACGCGACCGTCAACCTCGCGATGCCGCAGCAGACGTTGTTCCTCGCCGACCAGAAGTCGCCGACCGCGTCGGTCCTCCTGACCCTCAGCGGTTCCGGCTTCGACGACGCGGCGGTCCGCGGTGTCCAGCGTCTGGTCGCGAACGCCGTCTCGGGCCTGACGCCCGCGAACGTCGTCATCGCGGACCAGGCCGGCGACCTCCTGAGCTCGTCCGACGGCGGCATCGGCGATGCGGCCGCCTCGAAGCTCGCTACCGAGTCGCGCTACTCGCGCCAGCTCGAGGCCGGCGCGCAGCAGATCGTCGACCAGATGCTCGGACCGGGCCAGGGCCTCGTGTCGATCAACGCCCGGCTCAACCTCGACACGCAGACCGAGAAGCAGATCACCTACGGGAAGACCGGCACGCCGCTGCAGCAGTCCACCGAGAACGAGAAGCTCAAGGGCAACGGGAGTGGCGCGACCGGCCCCGCGGGCACCGCCTCGAACATCCCGGGCTACGCCGCCGGTACGTCGGGCGGTTCGGCGACCGACTACACGCACACCAAGGGCGACTCGACGAACGGCGTCGACCAGACCGTCACGGACACGACGAAGGCGGGCGGGACGCCCACCAACCTGTTCGTCGCGATCGCGTTCACGGCGCCGCCGTCGACTCCGAAGACCGGGACGGGCACCACGCCGGTTCCAGGCGTGCCCACGAAGGACCAGACCGCGGCTGCGAAGGCGGTCGAGGCCTATCTCGGCATCACCCAGAAGGACATCAGCGCAGGCACCGACACGTTCCAGACCTCCGTCTCGACGCTCGCGTCTCCGACCAGTTCGAGCGGCTCGGGCGCCGCGGGCTACGTCCCGTCGTTCGCGGTCGCGAAGAGCTCGGGCGGCGGCCCGCTGACCATCGTGACGAGCCACCTGCGCGAGGGTGCCGCCGCGGCCGGTGCACTCGTGCTCATCTTCCTCGCCCGGCGCTCGCTGCGCCGCCGGCAGGCGCTGCTCGGCAGCGCCGAGGCCCGCTGGATGCCGACGCTCTCGGCTCCTCCGATCCCCGTCGACGACATCGCACTGCCGTCGGGACCGAGCCAGGGAGAGCTGGAGGCGATCAACAAGAAGGCGCTGCAGGGACGCGTCGAGGAGATCGCCGGACAACGGCCGAGCGACGTCGCGCAGCAGCTGCGCGGCTGGCTGGCAGAGGACTCCTAGGCCGTGCCAGAAGAGCGCAGCGGGCTACCGAGCCTGCTCGAGGAGCCCGGCGCCGACGTCGGGCACATCCCGTCCCGTCGCAAGGCCGCGATCCTCGCGCTTGCGCTCGGCTCCGAGCTGTCGGCCGAGGTGTTCAAGTTCCTCGGGCCCGAGGAGATCGACGAGCTCGTGCTCGAGATCGCCGCGCTCGACAACGTGTCCGCCGAGGAGAAGCAGGTCGTCCTCGAGGAGTTCTGGGCGATCGCCCAGGCCCAGAACTTCATCGTGCAGGGCGGCATCGCGTATGCCAAGGACGTGCTCGAGCGTGCGCTCGGCGGCGAGAAGGCGCTCGAGATCATGGGCCGCCTGTCGAGCTACATCCGGCTGTCGCCCTTCGAGTTCCTGCGCCGGGTCGAGCCGCAGCAGATCTACAACTTCCTGCAGAACGAGCACCCGCAGACCGTGGCGCTCGTGCTGAGCTACCTCGAGAGCGAGTCGGCGGCGACCGTGATGTCGATGTTCTCGCCCGAGCTGCAGGGCGAGGTCGCCATGCGCATCGCCGTCATGGACCGCACGGCACCCGAGGTGATCCGCGAGGTCGAGCAGGTCATGGAGCGCAAGCTCTCGGCCGTCATCAACCAGGAGCTCGCCGCGGCCGGCGGCGTCAAGTCGCTCGTCGACATCCTCAACTTCGTCGATCGTGCGACCGAGCGGACGATCCTCGACTCGCTCGACGACCGCGACCAGGAGCTCGGCGAGGACGTGCGCAAGCTGATGTTCGTCTTCGAGGATCTGCTGAGCCTCGACGACCGCGCGATCCAGCAGCTGCTGAAGGAGATCGAGATCAAGGACGTCGGGCTCGCCCTGAAAGGTGCGGGCGAGGAGGTCCGCGAGAAGATCTTCGGCAACATGTCGAGCCGGGCCGCGCAGATGCTCCTCGAGGACATGGAGTTCATGGGCCCGGTGCGCCGGCGCATCATCGAGGAGGCGCAGGGCCGCATCGTGTCGGTCGTCCGCCGCCTCGAGGAGGGCGGGAAGATCACGATCTCGCGCGGCAGCGTCGGCACCGACGACGAGCTCGTGGCCTAGGTCGAGTGCCCGAACGACCGATCATCGCCCGCGCACAGGCCGCGGGCACGCGCCGGCTGGCCGCCGTCACCGCTCCGGACGACACCGGCAGCGGCACGGGGCCCCCGGGGGGCAGCGTGACCGGCACCCGGAGCCTCGGCGGAATGAACCAGTTTCTCGAGCGGGCACGCGAGCAGGGGGCAGCGCTGATCGCGGTTGCGCGCGAGCAGGCCGAGGCGATCGCGCAGTCCGCGCGCGAGCAGGGCTTCGAGGCCGGCTACGTCGAGGGCACGGCACGCGCCGAGGCAGCCGTCGTCGAGCGGCTCGCGCTCGCCGAGCAGCTCGTCGCACGCACGCGCGACGCGCGCGAGGAGGCACTCGCATCGTGCGAGCGCGACCTTGTCGAGCTCGCATTCCAGATCGCCGAGAAGGTCGTGCGCCAACGCGTCGCCGCTGATCCCGCGACGACGGTCGGCGTGCTCGAGCACGCGCTGCGCAAGGCGTTCGTGCGCGATGGCCTGACGGTGCTCTGCCACCCCGATGATCTCGAGCGCCTCTCCGCCTCGAGCGAGCTCCTGCAGACGAAGGTCGGGAGCCTCCACGGGCTCAGCCTGGTCGGCGACCGGCGCATCTCGCGCGGCGGCGTCGTCGTGCGGACGGATGCAGGCGACATCGACGCGACGATCGAGTCGCAGCTCGAGCGTCTGCGCGATCTGCTGTTCGATGAGCGCGCCGCCGCGTGAGCATCGATCTCCGCAGCTACACCGAGCGGGTCCGGAACGCGGATCCGTATCGCGTCGGAGGCCGCGTCGCCGAGGTGATCGGCCTCGTGGTGGAGGCGAACGGGCCGGAGGTCGAGGTGGGGGAGGTGTGCGCGATCGGGGACATGCGGCGGGGCGAGGTCGTCCTCGCGCAGGCCGTCGGGTTCCGCACCGGAAGGACGCTCCTGATGCCGCTCTCCGGCATGCAGGGGATTCGACCCGGGGCAGAGGTGGTCGCGACGGGCCGAGCACTGATGGCGCCCGTCGGCGAGGGTCTGCTCGGCCGTGTCCTGGACGGGCTCGGGCGGCCGATCGACGACAAGGGACCGCTCCCGCCCGGCGTGCGCTTCGAGCCGGTCGAGGGCCGTCCTCCGAGCCCGCTCGGGCGGCCTCCGATCGAGCGCAGGCTCGCACTCGGCGTGCGTGCGCTCGACGCGGTGATCCCCTGCGGGCGCGGCCAGCGGCTGGGGATCTTCGCCGGCTCCGGCGTCGGCAAGTCGACGCTCCTCGGCATGATCGCGCGGAACACGGCGGCCGCCGTCAACGTCATCGGTCTGGTCGGAGAGCGCGGCCGTGAGGTGCGCGAGTTCATCGAGCGCGATCTGGGCCCCGAGGGACTCGCCCGCTCGGTGATCGTCTGTGCGACCTCGGACGAGCCGCCGCTCGTGCGCGTGACCGCGGCCTTCCTGGCCATGCGCATCGCCGAGTCGTTCCGCGACCGCGGCGACGACGTCCTGCTGATGATGGACTCGCTGACCCGCTTCGCGATGGCCCAGCGCGAGATCGGGCTCGCGATCGGAGAGCCGCCGGCAACGCGCGGGTACACGCCGAGCGTGTTCGCGCTGCTGCCACGGCTGCTCGAGCGTGCCGGGACGTCGCTCGACGGATCGATCACGGCCCTCACGACGGTGCTCGTCGAGGGTGACGACATGAACGAGCCGATCGCCGACGCCGTGCGCGGCATCATCGACGGGCACGTCGTCCTGACACGCGAGCTCGCCCACCGCAACCACTATCCCGCGATCGACGTGCTGCAGAGCCTCTCGCGCGTCGCCCCGGCGATCCAGAGCCCGCAGGCGCGCGCGGCGGCAGGACGGCTGCGCGAGGTGCTCGCGACGTACCGCTCGCGCGAGGACCTGATCGCGATCGGCGCCTACCAGCCGGGCTCGGATGCGCGCACCGACTACGCGATCGATCACATCCAGGCCCTCGACGCGTTCCTGCGCCAGCCTCCCGACCGCCCTGAACAGGCGGAGATCGCCGAGAGCCGGCTCGCGGCGATGCTGGCCGACTCGGCCGACGCGTTCGGGGAGGCCGCATGAACGGCACAGCCCTAAAGGCAATACCACTTTCAGTCGATATCAGTACAGCGCCAAGGATGGCCGCTCCTGTTGCAGGGGCGGCCTTTTTGTTGCTCTCGCACGGTCAAGGCCTTCCGTGAAGCGATTCACCTTCCCACTCGAAGCCGTCAAGCGCGTGCGCGCGCACGTCGAGCGCCAGGCCCAGGCCGAGCTCGGCCGGCGCATGACCGCCCACGCCGCTGCCGAGCGGGCGCTCGCCGCCCGCGCGCAGACGCTCGCGCGGGCCAACGCGCGGCTGCGCGCGGCATCTGGCACAGCAGCGTCGCTGGTACAGGCAGATCGCGAGCGAAGCGCGGCGCTGCTGCACCTCGAGAGCGCCGACGCGGCACGAGAGGGCGAGCGCACGCTCGTCCTCGACGCCCGCCAGCGGCTCGCACAGGCGAGCCAGCAGCTCGAGACGCTCGAGCGCCTCGAGGATAAGCGGCGCAAGGAGCACCGCGAGGCGCTCTGGCGCGAGGAAGAGGCGCTGCTGCAGGACGTCGTGCAGGCGCGCTCGGCGCGACGCGCCCAGGGCGCCAGGATCGGCCGATGACGATCGCAGACGCCACGAGCTCGATCCAGACGATCGAGCAGCGCATCGCGTCGATCTCGCCCCTCGCGGCCCAGGTCTTCGCGCCGCCGGTCGCGACGACAGGCTCGAGCACCACCGCCGCGCCGACGTCCTTCGCGAGCCAGCTCCAGGCCGCCGGTGTCGACCCGACGTCGGCGCTCGACGATCCCGAGGCCGCCACGACCACCGACCCGGCGACCGCCAGCACGCTCGCGACCGCGTCGGCCCCCATGACGACGATGTCCGTCACTCCGAGCGCTGCCGGCGCGACGACCGACGCCTCGACGCAGTACGACGGCCTGATCCAGCAGGCCGCGCGCGATCAGGGCGTCGACCCGGCGCTGCTCAAGGGCCTCGTGCAGGCCGAGTCCGGGTTCAACCCCAATGCGGTGTCGTCGGTCGGCGCGCAGGGACTCACACAGCTGATGCCGTCGACGGCGAGCGGTCTCGGCGTCACGAACCCGTTCGACCCGCTGCAGAGCCTCGAGGGCGGCGCTCGCTTCCTGGCCGGCGCGCTCAAGCGCTTCGGCGGCGACGAGCAGCTCGCGCTCGCGGCCTACAACGCGGGCCCCGGCGCCGTCGAGAAGTACGGCGGGATTCCGCCGTACGCCGAGACGCAGGCCTACGTCCCCCGCGTCCTGGGCTACGCCGCGCAGTACCGCGCGGCGGGCTTCGGACAGACCCCGGCAGCAGCACCGGTTGCCGAACCGGCCTCGGGCTCGGATGCAGCGATCATCGCTGCCGCCGAGAGCTCGGCTCCCAGCGCGACGGCGCAGCACGCGATCCAGGTCGCCTCGCAGTATCTCGGCACGCCCTACCACTTCGGCGGTGCGAGCCCGCAGACGGGCTTCGACTGCTCGGGGCTCGCCCAGTACGCCTACGGGCAGTCGGGTGTCTCGCTCCCGCGCGTCGCAGCCGACCAGTACACCGTCGGCCAGCCCGTCGATCGGGCGTCGCTGCAGCCGGGCGACCTCATCTTCTTCCGCGACTCCACCGGCTACATCCACCACGAGGCCATCTACCTCGGTGGAGACAAGTTCATCCAGGCGCCCCACACCGGGGACGTCGTGAAGATCTCGAGCCTCGACGACCCCTACTACGCCGGGCAGTTCGCCGGCGGACGCCGGGTCGCCTGAGGCATGACCACGACACCACGAGAGGAGGTGAACAATCATCGATACCGCACCCATTGAAGTAGCCGCGCCCACGCCGGGCGCGAAGCCAACGGCGTCCGATCAGCAGCAGGGTGGGCAGGACGCGGCGCCCGCGGGCGTCGCGGAGGCATTCGCCGCACTGCTCGCCGGAATCGTCGCGACTCCTGTCGCGCCGACCGTCGCAACCACGGTTGCAGCGGCTGCCACCACGGCCGCCACGACAACGGCACAGGGAACAGCTGGAGCGGTCGCATCCACTGGCGAGAACGTCGCCGGCGCGGCAGCTGCAGTCCTGGCCGGCTCGGTGCCTGGAGAGGGCGTCGTGCCGGCGGCTGCGACGACACCCGCGACGGGTTCGGCCTCGGTCAACGCTCCGGCGACGACCGCGACCGACATCGCCCCGGCGTCGATCCAGCAGGCTCAGCCCGTCCCCGACGGCGCCGCGAGTGCAACCGCGACAGCGGTCGCAATCCCGGTAGCGGCCACTCCCACGACGACACCCGCTCCGGCGGCTGCCGACCCGAAGGCGGCCAGCGTGGCGGACTCGTCCGTCGCGACGGCCACGCAGGAGTCGGTCGACACGCAGGGAGCCGTCGCAACGGCCCCCGTCCTGCCGGCACCCACGACCGCCGGCTCGACAACCGGCCGAGGCACCACCAGCAACCCCGACACGAAGGACGGCAGGCCCGGCTCGGAGCCCGCGACACAGGCACCGGCGCAGGCGACACCGACCGTTCCGGCACCGGCGGACGCACCCGCGCCCGTCACGGCCAGCACGAGCGCAGGCGCCACGCAGGCGCCGGCGATCGTCGTGCCGTCGGCGACGCCGACAACGACGAACCAGGTCGCGAGCGTCCCGCTCCAGGGACTCACGACCGATCGGGAGCGTTTCGTCCGACTCGTGGACGGCCTCGAGGCGCGCCTGCGCGTCTCGGGAGCGGACGGGGGGAAGGCGATGCGCATGACCCTCCGTCCACCCGAGCTCGGCGAGCTCGTCGTCCGGCTCCACGTCGCCCCAGGCGGCCAGAGCGCGACGGCAACGCTGCTCGCGCAGCACCACGAGACCGGTGACCTGCTCGCGCAGGCTGCCGGCGATCTCCGTCAGGCGCTCGCGGATCGCGGCCTCCGGCTCGACCGGCTCGAGGTCACGGCCGGCCCGCTCACCGGAGATGCACGTCCCGACGGTGCGCCGTCCGGCGCGCCGAATCCCAAGGAACAGCAGGACGCGCGCCGCACGCACTACGCGTTCGACGCACGCGACGAGCTCGCCCCCGACGTCCCGCCCGCCGAGACGCCGGCACCGCAACCCACGAGGGCCTGTACGTCCTCGCCTGAGACCACCACGACGAACGAGGAGGTGAGAACACGATGAGCACTGATACGACCTCTGCGGTCAGCTCGACGACGGCGACGTCGTCGCAGGTCGCGCGAACCGATACGGGCGGCTCGCTCGGGCAGGACGCGTTCCTGAAGCTCCTGGTCGCGCAGATGCAGAACCAGGATCCGATGCAGCCGGAGGACTCCGGTCAGATGATGAGCCAGCTTGCGAGCTTCTCGCAGGTCTCCCAGCTCCAGTCCCTGACGTCGGCGAGCCAGGCCCAGGCCCTCGGCCAGGACTTCTCGACCGCAGTCGCACTGATCGGGAAGAACGTGACGTACACGAAGACCGACGGCAGTCAGGCATCCGGCGCAGTCACGGCCGTGAAGTCCGACCCGAGCGGTGCGCTGCTCGAGATCGGAACGGACGAGGTGCACACGGGTGCGATCGTGAAGGTGCAGTGACCACCAGCCCGGTCAATCCGGCGCTCGCCCCGTCGCTGCTCGCTCCGGGTGCCACGAGGCCCCGACGCACGACGAGCGGGGGTCCCGCGTTCGCGGACCAGCTCGCCGAGGCCACCCGTGGGGTGCGCTTCTCGGGTCACGCCGCAGAGCGTCTCGCCCAGCGTGGCGTGTCGCTCGACGCCTCCCAGCTCCGTCGCCTCGATGGCGGCGTGGCGCAGGCGGCGAGCAAGGGCAGCCGCTCGGCCCTGGTCATGATCGACCGTGTCGCAATGATCGTCGCCGTGCCCGAACGCACGGTGGTAACCGCGATGCCGACCGATCAGGCCGGCCAGGGAGTGTTCACCAACATCGACGCGGCGGTCGTCGCCTAGGCGACTCGTCGCTCCAGACGCGGCCGGACCTCCAGAGGAGGCCGCACGAGCGACCGGGCCCGACGTGCCCGGTCATGGAGACAAGAGAACCGTGATTCGCAGCCTGTTCACCGCCATCGGCGGACTCAAGAACCACCAGGTCATGATGGACGTGACCGCGAACAACATCGCGAACGTCAACACCGTCGGCTACAAGTCCGAGCGGGCGTCGTTCGCATCGATGCTGAGCCAGACCGTCCGCGGCGCCTCCGGCCCGCAGGCCGGCGGCCTCGGCGGCATCAACCCGACCCAGGTCGGGCTCGGCGTCGCGCTGCAGGGCATCCAGAGCCTGCTCACGCAGGGCTCGCTGCAGACGACGGGCCAGTGGAACGACCTGGCGATCCAGGGCGACGGCTACTTCGTCGTCTCCCAGACCAAGCCGGCCGGCGGTGCGCCGACCGACACCGAGTTCACCCGCGCCGGCAACTTCACGGTCGACGTGAACGGCGACCTCGTCACCCAGGGCGGTGAGTACGTCCTCGGCTCGAGCATGGCCGCGGCCGGACCGCCCCCGACGTTCAACGCCGACCTCGGTGCGATCAACATCCCGGTCGACGCGCAGTCGGTCGCGATCGGCGCCGACGGCGTCGTCACCTACACCAACGCGGCGGGCCAGCAGATCGCCGGCCAGATCGCGATCGCCAAGTTCCCGAACCCGGGCGGCCTGACGCGCCTCTCGGACAACCTGTACGGCGTCTCGCCGAACTCGGGCGTGTTCGATCCGACCAACCAGAACAACGGCGCTACCCCGACCGCGGGCACCGCGAGCTGGGGCGGTCCCGGCGCGAACGGCCGCGGCGGAGTCCAGTCGGGCACGCTCGAGATGTCGAACGTCGACCTCGCGCAGGAGTTCACCTCGATGATCACCGCGCAGCGCGGCTTCCAGGCCAACGCGCGGACGATCACGACCTCGGACTCCATGCTCGAAGAGCTCGTCAACCTGAAGCGCTCGTAGCTCCAGTAGCCGGAGGAGGCGGGGCCGGGCGCGCGAACGAGTGCGCGCCCGGTCCCGCACTGCGGAGGGAGATCACATGATCGAGGTGCACCACGGACGCGAAGAGCGTCCCCTGCTCGTCAACGACGACCTCATCGAGACGGTGGAGGCGACGCCTGACACCGTGCTCACGTTGACAACGGGCAAGAAACTGATCGTGCGCGAGACGCCGGCGGAGATCGTCGCGCTCATCGTGGAGTTCCGTCGTCGGATGCAATCTGGCCCTCGCGTCATCGAACGCGGCTGACGATAGATACGCCGTGGCGCCCCCGGATGGGGGGTGCCCACGGTAGAGACGTTTATGGATCCAGCTACTCTCATCGGCATTGGCATCGCCGGCGCAGCCCTGCTCGTCGGCGTCATCCTGGAAGGCGGCAACCCGCTTGCCTTCATCGCGCCGAGCGCCTTCCTGATCGTGTTCGGCGGCACCGCGGGCGCGATGATCGCGTCGTCGGGACTGAAGGCGTTCCTGCAGATGCCCAAGCTCTTCCTCGTGTCCATGAAGTACAAGGGCGCGATGATCGACAAGGTCGCGGCGATCAGGACGATCGTCGGCATGGCCGAGAAGGCGCGGCGCGAGGGACTGCTCTCGCTCGAGGAGGAGACGCAAACGCTGACCGATCCCTTTCTGCGGAAGGGGATCTCGCTGGTCGTCGACGGAACCGACCCCGAGCTCGTCAAGGACATCCTCGAGTCGGACCTGGATGCCATGGAGGCCCGCCACAGCCGGCAGGGCGGCCTGTACCAGACGATGGGCGGCTTCGCGCCGACCCTCGGCATCATCGGCACCGTCATGGGCCTGGTGCACGTGCTCGAGAACCTCTCCGATCCGGGAACGCTCGGGCCGGCGATCTCGAGCGCGTTCATCGCGACCTTCTACGGCGTCTCGTCTGCGAACCTCGTGTTCCTGCCGATCGGCAACAAGCTGAAGCGGATCTCGCACGACGAGGTGCACGCCCGCACCATGCTCATCGAGGGCGTGATCTCGATCCAGGCGGGCGACAACCCGCGCGTCGTCGAGGAGAAGCTCCGGACGTTCCTCGACCCGTCCGAGCGCGCCATCCTCTCGGGTGAGCAGGGCGAGCCGGACGTCGAAGAGCTTCGCCAGGCGGCCTGATGGCGCGGAAGAAGCAGCACCACGCCGAGCATCCGGACGAGCGCTGGCTCCTGACCTACGCGGACATGATCACGCTGCTGATGGCGCTGTTCATGGTGCTCTACGCCATGTCGATGGTGAACAAGACGAAGTTCGAGGCGCTGCGAACGACGCTCAAGCAGTCGTTCTCGGGCGCGATCCTCACGGGTGGCACGAGCATCCTCGACCACGGAGCCGTCTCGTCGAGCCAGACGCAGGCGCAGTCCGACCTGACGGGCAAGGACACGCCCGTCCCGGAGGCGTTCGCGCCCGCACCCGTCGCCCAGCAGACCGCCCAGAGCGTCGCCAAGCAGAGCGCCGCGGCGGCGCGTCAGGCCCAGCTGAAACAGGAGCAGCAGCTCGATGCCGCCAAGGCGAAGGTCGACCGCGCGATCCGCGCGGCGCACCTCGAGGGGAAGGCGAAGACGATCCTCGATCCGCGCCGCGGCCTCGTGATCCGGTTGATCACCGACGACGTCCTCTTCGGGCTCGGCAAGTACGTGCTGCGACCCGAGGGGTATCCGCTGCTCACCTCGATCGCCCAGGCGATCCAGCCGCTTCCGAACGCGGTACGCGTCGAGGGGTACACGGACACGCTGCCGTGCTCGTGCTTCTTCGGGAACGAGGGCCTCAGCTTCGCTCGCGCGGACACCGTCCTGCACTTCCTCGGCGACCACGGGTTCACGATCGGCGATCGCCACGATGCGGTTCCCGTGGCGTACGGGAGCCGGTATCCGCTCTCGCCGAACAGCTCGACCACGGGAAATCCTCGCAACCGCCGGGTCGAGATCGTGATCCTCCGGAACCAGTTCGGCACCGGAACGGCCGCGGCCGGACCGCTCGGCGACCCGATCGGAACCGGCGCGATCAGCGCCGCGACGCCCTAGCGCGTCAAGTCTCCCGCCCGCTCTGCCGATATCGCGATTCGAGACGCCTGTGCCGAAGAAGATTCTCATCCCACTGCTCGCGCTGCTGCCGATCCTCGGCGCCGGCGGGTATTTCGGGTACACGATGTTCCTGGCGGGCGGCAAGACCGCGTCGCCGGTGAAGGCACAGGACGCGATGCTGAAGAAGCAGCGGCTTGCCATGAAGCTGCGCCTGAAGGAGCGCCTCGACGGGCCCATCGTGCCGCTCGGCGACGACTTCGTCGTCAACCTCGAGGGGCTCGCGCACTTCGCGAAGTTCGACGTCAGCCTCAAGGTCGACAAGGCCACGAAGCTGCTTCCGCCGGCGACCGGGGCCACGGACACCGACCCGACGCTCGATGACCAGGCCCAGATCAGGGACATCGTGATCGCGGACGCGTCGGCCTACAGCGCCAAGCAGCTCGCCTCGCTCGGCGGCAAGGCCAAGCTCAAGCAGGAGATCATGCACGACGTCTCGAGCAAGACGAACACCGTCGCGCTCGACGTCTACTTCACGGGGTTTGCGATCCAGTGACCGACGACGCGCAGAGCGAGCCGGAGATCGTCGACGACGAGACCGTCGAGGACGTCGAGGAGTGCAGCAGGTCGTCGACGTCGAGGATGTCCAGGAGGTCGAGGCCGATCTCGAGACGCCCGTCGAGGCGGAGCTGAGCGAGCTCGCCGACGGGCTCGACCAGGCGGCGATCGAGGAGCTGCTGCTCGAGCAGGCTCCGACCTCTCGGCAACCGACCCAGCCCGTGATCGAGGACATCGAGCTCGAGCCGCTCGTCCCGCTCGACGACGATCCGTCCGCCGACACCGACATCGGGCTGCTGCTCGAGGTGCCGCTGTCGATCTCCGTCGAGCTCGGCCGCACGTCGCTGACGATTCGCGAGC
The DNA here is from genome assembly GCA_963717155.1 of uncultured Actinomycetes bacterium. Classification (GTDB taxonomy): domain Bacteria; phylum Actinomycetota; class Thermoleophilia; order Gaiellales; family JALYLC01. Next base: position 1,607,565 of record OY970326.1, on the reverse strand, counting down.
TCCTGGCACTCGGTCAGGGATCGATCCTGCAGCTCGACCGCCATGCGGGCGAGCCGGTCGACGTGCTGGTCAACGGCAAGCGCCTGGCGCGCGGCGAGGTCGTCGTGATCGACGAGGACTTCGGCATTCGAGTGACCGAGGTCGTCACTCCGGAGGAGCGCATCAGCGGGATGGGGCGCTAGTCGGCGTGCGACGCGCGCTGCCGATCGCACTTGCGCTGCTGCTCACGCTGCCGGCGAGCGCGCTCGCGCTGACGAACAAGCAGTTCAAGGACCTCGCGAACACGAAGCCCTCGGGTGACGGGACGCCGCAGGTGGGGCTCGACGTCGGTGGTGGGCTCCTGCGCGGGGTGGTCGGCTTCGTGATCGTGATCGGCGTGATCCTGATCATCGCGAAGCTGCTCAAGACGAACGCGGCCCGCAAGAACGGGTTCGTGCCCCGGGGCCGCGGGCGCGATGGCGACCTCGTCGAGGTGCTCTCGACGACGCCGCTCGGCCCGAACCGGCAGCTGCACATGGTTCGCGTCGGCGACGAGGTGATCCTCGTCGGAGCGGGGGAGGGCGGCATCACGCCGCTCCGCAACTTCTCCGAGGACGAGGCGGTGGCGCTCGGCGCCGTGGCCTCCGAGGAAGAGCAGTTGAATCCCGCGTTCGCGGACGCGCTCGTCCGCGCCGGGGTGAGCGTGCCGGTGCGACGGCGGCCGCCGACCGTCGGACTGCTCGACCGCGTGCGTGCGCTCACGACGCGCTGATCGCACCGACCTCCGACGGGTCGGGGTACGGCAGCGTTGCGAGGTCCTCGCTCGTCTGCGCCGCCGCGAGCGTCACGAACCCGTCCGCGAGCAAGCGGGCACGCGCCACGCTCGCAGGTGGCAGGTGGAGCTCGCCCTCGCGTCGGTCGGCGAGTCGCGCGAACCCGATCAACGTCGGGGCAGCACGCCGCGCCGCGGCCGTCAGCCAGGCGCGCAGCGCCTCGAGCGCAGCGTCGCCTGACGGGGCTGCCCGTGCCCGAGCCACGGCCTCGCGATACACGCCGAGCGCCTCGCCGAGACGGTCGGCGAACACCTGGTTCAGATCCGGGCGATCTGCCTCGCCGAGCGAGTCGCGGTCGGCATTCGCGGCAAGCTGCTGTCGCGCCGGCGAGTAGATCGCGAGCGGCGAGGTGTCGTTCGGGTTGGGACGCACCAGCGAGCGAGGCAGGTCCGGCGTCGCGAACGGCGTCAGCGTGCTCGCCGCGATCCAGCCGGAAAGCTCACCGCCGGCGCGCACGAGCGGAGCGAGCGTCTCACCGTTCGCGCACGTGGCGACCGGCAGGGACAGGAGATCCGCGACGCGCTCGATGCCCGAGAGTACGACCAGCGACTCGTACAGCTCGCGCACGAGCTGACCCGCGGCGACCGGTGCGCCCCTCGTGAAGCCGACCTCGTCGGCCTCGACGAGCCGCAGCGCGACGGCACCGTCCCAGCACGCACTCGCCAGATCGGCGACCTCGTCGCCGAGCGCGCCATCGGCCGCGATCCTCACGGCCTCGCGATACACGCTGGCGTACTCCTCGAGCGCCGAGCGGACGTCCTCGGCAAGCTGGGAGGCGTCGTCGGCTTCAGACACGGGTCATCTCGGCGACTCTACCCGCAGACCAGACGTTGTCGATCCGTCGCAACCGTGATCGCGGCGAGACCGCGACGAACATGAGCCGCATGCCAGCCTCCGAAAAGACGCAGGTCAAGAGTGTGGTTCTCGGAACCGCGTGACGGTCGCGTAAGGCGCTGCGAAGACGTATTCGTCCCGTCGCAACCGTGATCGCGGATAGGCCGGTGAACGAAATAGTCGACCAAGATCCACAGGTCGAGGGTCCGAACCCTTCGAGCGCAACCAGGATTCCTTCGAACCCGCGCCACCTGCAACCATAAGGCGCTCGTCTCAACCTGTGATCTTCGCCCGATTGCGTTCGCGGTCTAACCGCGAACACCATTTCGACGGATCGGATACGTCCGCGCAGCGCCTTACGCGACCGCCGCGAGGTTCCGAGAACCACGTTCCCGACCTGCGCCTTTGCCGAGGGTCGCCCGCGTCTGCGCCTCGCTGCGCATCGAGGGTCGACACTCAGTGCGCCGCGGACGCGGCGCCCCGCTCCGTTCAAGCCCGCCTTGAAACAAGCCGATACCCCATTTGAAGCCGGTACGACGCCGGCGCGCGAATGGGCATCACGGACGGTGCCATCACCCTCGGCATGCCGTCCGTCTTCCGCATACTCACGCGCGCACTGCCCCTCGGCCTCGTGGCTGCGCTGGCGGCCCCCGCGGCGGCTCTCGCCGCCGGAACGCGCCGACTCCACCGGCCTGCCGAACGTCTCGCTGAAGGTCGGGAACAGCACGAACAACCCGGGCACGACGCTCACGATCCTCGGGCTCCTGACGCTGCTCACGGTCGCTCCGTCGATCCTCGTGATGATGACCGGGTTCACGCGGATCCTGATCGTCCTGAGCTTCGTCCGCAACGCGCTCGGCACGCAGAACATGCCGCCGAACCAGGTGCTCGTCGGGTTCGCGCTCTTCCTCTCGCTGTTCGTGATGGCACCGACGCTCCGGCAGGTGAACCACCAGGCGCTGCAGCCCTACCTCGCGCACAAGATCGAGGCGAAGCAGGCCCTGCTGAGGGCCGAGATTCCCGATCAAGCGCTTCATGCTCAAGCAGACGCGGGCGTCCGATCTGGCGCTGTTCATCAAGCTCTGCACACCAGAAGCCGCCCGCCTCGCGCGACAAGGTCTCGCTCACGACGCTCGTGCCCGCGTTCATGATCTCGGAGCTGAAAACGGCCTTCGAGATCGGGTTCCTCGTCTACATCCCGTTCCTGATCATCGACCTCGTGATCTCGTCGACGCTCATGTCGATGGGCATGATGATGCTGCCGCCCGTCCTGATCTCGCTGCCGTTCAAGATCCTGCTGTTCGTGCTCGTCGACGGCTGGGCGCTCCTCACGCAGAGCCTCGTCGCGGGATTCCACACGTGACGCAGGCATTTCTGCAGACCCTGATGGGGCGGACGATCACCGTCGCGCTGGAGCTCGCCGTACCGACGCTTGCCGTCTCGCTCGGCGTCGGCCTGCTCGTGTCCGTGCTGCAGGCGGTGACGCAGATCCAGGAGATGACGCTGACGTTCATCCCCAAGGTCTTCGCGGTCGGGCTCACGATGGTGCTGCTCGGGCCGTGGATGCTCGACACGATGCTCGCGTTCACCGATCGAGGTCTACAAGCAGATCCCGGCCATGACTGCGGGCTGACGTGTCGCCGCTCGACGTCGTTCGCGGGAGACCAGATCGCGACGTTCTTCCTCGTGCTCGCGCGCGTCGGGGGCCTCTTCGTGCTGGCGCCCGTCTTCTCCTCGCGCACCGTGCCCGTGCGCCTCCGGCTCGGTATCGCCGTTGCGGCCTCGCTCCTCGCGCATGCCCACCGTCGAGCACAGCGGCGTGAAGCTCGATCCGGTGGCCTTCGGCCCGCAGCTCCTGGAGCAGCTCGTGATCGGGAGCGCGCTCGCATTCGGCGTCGCCGCGGTCTTCGCCGCCGTCGAGATGGCCGGGTCGATCGTCGACCTCTCGATCGGCTTCTCGCTCGCGCAGGTGATCAACCCGACGCTGAACACCCAGTCGACCGCGCTCGCCCAGGTCTACTCGCTGGTCGCGACGATGACCTTCCTCGCGACCGGTGCGGCCGAGATGATGATCGCGGGAATCGTTCGGTCGTTCACCGCGATCCCGATCGACCAGATCGCCGCAGATCGGCGCGACTGACCGCGCTCGTCGAGCACCAGATGGCGCATGGTCGTGCCGATCGCGCTGCAGATCGCCGCACCCGTGCTCGGGACGCTTCTCCTGGTCGACGTCGGCTTCGCGTTCCTCGCCCGGCTCGTGCCGTCGCTGAACCCGTTCGCCGCCCAGTTCTCGGTCAAGATCCTGGCCGGCCTCTTCGCCGTGTCGGTATCGCTGCCGCTGACGATCGCGATCATCGGGGACCGCCTCTCGGACGCGCTCGCGACCTCCGGCTTCGGCCCGTAGGCCGTTCCGGGCTCTCCCACGCATTTCATCCGTTCGAGGGAGCGCTTGAGAAGCAGGTATGGGCTGCCGATAAAGAGGGCAGAGGGCCGCGGGGATGGCGGCCCGAAGCGTTGACCACGAGGCCACGGAACGGCCGCCGAACTTCGGCGTCCGCCCGTGGCCTCGTTTGTTTTCCCCTGACTCTTGGCAAACGCCGAACGCACCGAGAAGCCCACCGCGAAGCGGCGGGACGAGGCCCGCAAGAAGGGTCAGGTTGCGCGTTCCCCGGAGCTCGGAAGCCTGTTCATCCTCGGCGCCGCGTTCGCCTACCTCGCCGCGATGGGCCCAGCGATGTTCGGGCATCTGGAGTCGGCGATGCGCGACACCTTCCGGTCGATGGCCTCGCCCGACCTCGCGCACGGCGGCCTCAACCACGCGCTGAACCTGCTCGTGCAGACGCTGCTCGTCGTCTCGCTGCCGCTCGTGATCGCGATCGCGGGCGCGGGACTGCTCGCCTCGGTCGCGCAGGTGCGCCCGAAGCTCGTCCTGACGAACCTGAAGCCGGACTTCAAGCGGGTCAGCCCGAAGTCCGGCGCACGCCGCATCTTCTCGCCGCACAGCCTCGTCGAGCTCGTCAAGAGCATCGCCAAGCTCGCGATCGTCTCGGGCGTCGTGTTCCTCACGATCTGGCCCCGTCGCAACGATCTCGCATCGATGGGCGCACTGCAGCCGAGCCAGCAGGCGGGCTTCATCGGCGGACTCGTGCTCGACCTCGCCTGGCGCGTCCTCGGAGTGCTCGTCGTGATCGCGATCGCCGACGTCGGCTGGTCGCGCCACAGCCACGAGAAGTCGCTGAAGATGAGCAAGGAGGAGATCAAGCAGGAGCACAAGCAGCAGGACATGTCGCCCGAGCTGCGGGGCCGCATCCGCAGCAAGGCTCGTGGCATGGCCCGCGCGCGCATGCTCGGGAACGTCAAGAAGGCCGACGTGATCGTGACGAACCCGACCCACTTCGCGGTCGCGCTCGCCTACCGGGCAGGCCAGAACGCACCGCGCGTGCTCGCGAAGGGCGCCGACCTCCTCGCGCTGCGCATCCGCGAGCTCGGCCGCGAGCACGACATCGCGATCGTCGAGAACCCGCCGCTCGCCCGCCAGCTGTACGCGACGTCGAGGTGGGTCAGGAAGTGCCGACCCAGATGTTCGCGCTCGTCGCCGAGGTGCTCGCCTACGTGTGGCGCACCAACCGCGGACGGAAGTACGCCTGGACATGAGCGGCATCGACCTCACCCGCCAGCCAGGGCCGCTCGGCAAGCTCCTGCGCTACAGCGATTTCTCGACGGCGATCGTCGTCGTCATGGTCATCGCGATGATGCTGCTGCCGCTGCCGACGCAGCTGCTCGACCTGTTCGTGACGATGAACATCGCCGGCGCGCTGCTGATCGTCGTCGTGTCGATGTACACCCGCGAGGCGCTCGAGTTCTCGTCGTTCCCGACGGTGCTGCTGTTCACGACGCTGTTCCGGCTCGCGATCAACATCTCGGTCACGCGCCTGATCCTGACCCGACGGCGACGCCGGCTCGGTGATCCACGCGTTCGGGCACTTCGTCGTCGGCGGCAACCTGGTCGTCGGCATCGTCGTGTTCCTGATCCTCGTGGTCATCCAGTTCGTCGTGATCACCAGCGGCGCGGGGCGCGTGGCCGAGGTCGGCGCGCGCTTCACCCTCGACGCCATGCCCGGCAAGCAGATGGCGATCGACGCCGACCTGAACGCCGGCCAGATCACCGACGCCGAGGCGCGCGAGCGCCGCCTGAAGATCCAGCACGAGGCCGACTTCTACGGCGCGATGGACGGCGCCTCGAAGTTCGTGCGCGGCGACGCCGTCGCCGGCCTGATCATCGTCGCGGTCAACCTCTTCGCGGGCATCGTGATCGGGATGCTGCAGCAGGGTCGGACGTTCTCCGACGCGCTGCAGACCTTCAGCATCCTCACGGTCGGCGACGGCATCGCCGCGCAGATCCCGGCGCTCCTGATCTCGACGGCGACCGGCCTGATCGTGACGCGCGCGGCGGGCAGCGAGTCGCTCGGCTTCTCGCTCGCAGGGCAGCTGTTCGCGCGCCCGCGGCCGCTCTTCACCGCGGGTGCGGTCATCGCCTGCCTCGGCATCGTTCCCGGCATGCCGCACGTGCCGTTCCTGATCGTCGGCGCGCTCGTCGCGGGCTTCGGCGCGACGATCCGCCGCGGCATCTCCGACGATGCGACGCGCGCGGACGAGGCGACGAAGGTGGCGCAGGCGCGACCCGCGCTGCAGAGCCCCGAGTCGGTACGGAACGCCCTGCCGCTCGACGTGCTGGAGCTCGAGATCGGCTACGGGCTGATCCCGCTCGTCGACGAGAGCGAGGGCGGCGAGCTGCTGAAGCGCGTCTCGCTCGTCCGCCGCCAGATGGCCGCCGAGCTCGGACTCGTCCTCGCGCCCGATCCGCATCCGCGACAACGTGCAGCTCGCCTCGCATACCTACGCGATCCGCCTGAAGGGCGCCGAGGTCGCGCGCTGCGAGCTCGTACCGGGAAGCCTGCTCGCGATGGACCCCGGCGACGCCGACCCCTCGCTCGACGGGGTCGCGACGGTCGAGCCGGCCTTCGGCCTGCCGGCGCTGTGGATCGCCGCGTCCGCACGCGAGCGGGCCGAGGCGTCCGGCTACACGGTCGTCGACCCGGCCTCGGTGATCATCACGCACCTCACCGAGACGATCCGCCAGCACGCCGACGAGCTCCTGTCGCGCCAGGACGCGAAGCTCCTGCTCGACGGGCTGAAGGAGCGCCACCCGGTTCCGGTCGAGGAGCTCGTCCCCGACCAGCTGTCGGTCGGCGAGGTGCACCGCGTGCTCTGCTCGCTGCTCTCCGAGGGCATCTCGATCCGGGACCTCGTCACGATCATCGAGACGCTCGGCGATCGCGCCCGCCTGACGAAGGATCCCGCGCTGCTCGGCGAGTACTGCCGCCAGGCGCTGGCGCGCCAGATCACCGCGGCGCTCGCGGGCCCGAACGGCTCGATCACCGCGATCACGCTCGACCCGACGGTCGAGGACGAGGTCGTCGACTCGATCGTGCAGACGCCGGACGGCAGCTATCTCGGGCTCGACCCGGGCCGCGCAGAGGAGCTCGTCGAGTCGCTGCGCGTCGAGGTCGAGCGCGTCGCAGGCCTCGGGCAGCGTCCCGTCGTGCTCTGCTCGGCGCGCCTTCGCCGCCACCTTCGATCCCTGATCGCGCACGCGCTCCCGCGCGTGCCGGTCGTCTCGTACCACGAGCTCGCCCCGAACACGACCGTCGACACCGTCGGCGTCGTCGGCGCCCCCGGCGCCGTAGCAGCCTGAACCAAGGAGATCCAACTCGATGAAGCTCAAGACCTATGTCGGCCGTTCGCTGGAGGAGCTCGCCCCGCAGATCCGCGAGGAGCTGGGTCCGTCGGCGGTCATCCTGAGCCAGCGCCAGGGATTGAAGGGCGGCGTGGGTGGGTTCTTCGGCACGAAGTCGATCGAGGTGCTCGCCGCCGATCGCGTGCCGACCCACGAGCAGACCGAGGCGATGCGCGCGGGCAACTTCGGCGCTGCCGAGTCTGCGTCGGCGCCCGCGCCCGCGCCCATCGATCGACGATGAGCGTGCGGCGCTCCTGGCGACGGCGCTCGGCGAGGTGCGTGGACGGCAGATGCCCGCCTCGCAGGCTGCGGCCGCCTACGCGGGTCCCGTCGAGGAGCTCTCGCTGCCTGACTTCGCGGGATCGATCGGGCCCGTCGAGCCGGCCATCGTGACTCCCGTCGCGTCGCCCGCTCCCGTCGCGCCGCCGGCCCAGTCGCGTCGCCCGGTCCCGTCGTGCCCACGGTCGCCGAGCCGATCGTCGTCGAGCATCGCGTCGCGGGCGACGGCATGCACCTCGCACCGCGGCACGCCCCCGAGGCCGCCTGGCATACGACCGTGTCGCACGAGGCGTTCGCCGCGCTCGACGAGCTCGACCGCGCGGGCGTCGCCGGAGACATCGCGAGCGCGATCGTCAACGCGGCCGAGCGGTCGCTGCGGCCGATCCATCCCGAGGCGCTGCTTCGCGACCTCGTGCGGGCGCGCATCCGCGCGATCCTGCGGGTCGAGGCGGGCTGGGGCGGGGAGGGCCGGCGGACGATCGCAGTCGTCGGGCCGAGCGGCTGCGGGGAAGACGACGGCGGTGCTGAAGCTGGCCGAGCGCTACGCCGCCTCCGGACTCTCGGTCGGCGTGCTCGCGCTCGATCCGGGCCGCGACACGCAGGTGGGCGGCCGTGGTCGCACGATCGACGCGCTCGACGAGTCGCGCGCGTTCGACCTGCGTCGCGCCGGCGGCATCCCCGCCGTGCGTGTGGCTCTCCGCGCGTTCTCCGAGCCACGATGTCGTGCTGATCGACACCCCGGGGCTCGCGATCAGCGACGCCCGGGCACGCGAGGCGCTGCGCGGGCTGCTCGTCGAGTGCGCCGTCGACGAGCTGCACGCCGTGGTTCCGATGGGCTTCGCCGATCGCGAGATGAAGGACCTGCTGGGTCGGCTCGTCGCCCTGGGCGCCAACCGGCTCCTGCCGACGAAGCTCGACGAGTCGCGCTTCATCGGTCCGCTCGTCACCCTGGCCGCCCGTTCCCAGCTGCCGCTCGCATACCTCGGCACCGGCCCCCGGATCCCCGACGACCTGATGCTCGCAGACGGGGGATCAATCTGCGAGCGCATCCTGCCGATCTAGCAGCCGAGGGTCTCTGCGCTCATGTCCACTCCTCCGAATCCCGAGCCCGTCGACCAGCGCACCGGCGTCGAGGCGATCGTCGAGCCGATCAAGGCGATCGGAGCCCTGCTCGGGTTCGCGATCGGCTACCTCGCGAGCTGGCGTTCGGGCGCCGACATGACGGGCTCCGTGATCCATGGCCTGATCGGCGCGCTGCTGCTACTCGGCATCGCGTGGCTCGGTGCGGTCTGGCTCGTGCGCGAGATGATGATCTCGCACGTGATGGAGCAGCGCCGTCTGTACGAGGCGCGCGTCGCGGAGTCGAGACAGGCCGCCGAGGCGCGAGCGCAGGCGCAGGCCACACCGCTACCGCCACCGGTCCCGCGCGTGACGCTCGGCCAGGGCGGACGGAGCTGACCTGAGCCATGACCGAGGTGCCCCGCGTCGAGCTCCCCTCGCTGCTCGCCCAGAGCGACCAGGTCCTTCGCATGGGCGCTGCGCGGGCTGCCGCTCGGGACACGATCGACCGCGCCGACCAGGACTACGAGCTCGAGCTCCACTCGCGGGAGCGGAGCGAGGAGGTAGCCGAGGCCGAGCGCATCTCGTCGACCGACGGACGCCGCGAGCGACGGCGATGAGGACGGTGCCGCCGGCGAACGGCGACGGCCGAGCGATGACGACGCCGATGACGAACCGCATCTACTGGACGTGAGAGCGTGATCGCCTACCTGGACGTGCAGCGCCTCGATCCGGCCGGATACCTCGGCGGAGTGCTCGTCGTCGACGAGTTCGGCCTGCCGCTCGAGTTCCGGCACACCGTTGCGCTGCGCCCGAGCCGCCTGCAGACCACGCTCTACGGCGACGCGCTCGACCGCTACCTGCGCGCTGCCGTGATCACGACCAGGCTGCTCGACGATCTCGAGCGGTCGCCCGCGGTCGTGCTCGTCACCGATCCGCTGCTCGCGATCGGCGGCGACGACGTGCCCGTGGCGCACATGGAGCCGAGCGGCCTCGAGCCGAGCGGCCCGATCGGCACCTTCCGCCCGGTCGAGGGCGCGAGTGCCGGGTTCACCCTGCAGCTTCGCGCCGGGGATCCCCCGGTGCGCTTCATCACCCGGGCCGACTCGTCGCTGCATCGCTCGATGGCCGACGGCGTCATCGCAGCGGCCGAGACGATGGACGTGAGCGAGCCGCCCGTGCGCGTCCGCGCCGCGCTCAGACTGATCGCAGCCGGCGAGAGCACCGCCGCGCAAGCGGCGTGAGCCGGCGCCCGCGGGCGCCCCTGCCGCTTCGCGCACTCGGCCGCGAGCGGAGCGTCAGCGCGCCGCTCGACGTCGAGATCGCCGAGACCCATCGCCTGCCCGACCCCGAGCCTCGAACGTGGGAGGCGACGCTCGCGCCGCCGCTCACCGGCTCGTCCCACCAGCTCGTGGACGATCTGCCGCCGGCGCGCGCGCTCGAGCTCGCACCGGTCGTCGACGTCGTGCCGGCGACGCTGGCCGGCGCCGTCTTCGCGCTGCGGAGGGTCGAGCTCCGGTTCCGGCTCGCGACGACCGAGAAGGCGCCCCTCTTCGCGGCGGAGTCGCGCAGTGTGGCGATCCCGCGTCTGCAGTCGACCGTCAGGGCCGAGCCGCCGGCCGTCCTGACGCGGCGGGCCCGGCCGATGATCCTCGAGCAGATCGACCGCACGCTCTTTCGCGAGTGCCTCGAGCAGCTCTTCCGCGCGTCGGGCGCGGCCACGCCGGACGATCTCGCGCTCGTGGGCATCTACGACCGCGTCCCGGTCGGCGCGATCGTGGGCGCAGCGGCGACGCAGCACGGCATGGAGCTTCATCTGCGAGCGGGCGGGCCGGCGCGCGCGGGCCTCCTCGTCGTCGGGCGACGACGCGCGAGCGGGGCGCTCGTGACCGCTGAGGTGCCGCACACAGGCTGACTGCAGACCCCAGTAGCCGCAAGTTGTCGATCTGTCAACCCCGAACGCTCAAGTTCCAGCGCGCGAACGCCGATGCCGAGCACAAGGAGGCGCCGGGCAATACCGGCGTACCACGACATGAGTGTTCCAGAGCGGATCAAGCACACACCCGAGCGCGAGTCCTCGCGACCGCACCTCGCCCTCGTCCCCGATGAGGAGGAGGGCACGGCGACCGTCGCCGCGGCGCCCGGGCTGCTCGACGAGCCCGTCGAGGACGAGCTCGACGCCGATGCAGCGGAGGAGCTCGAAGCCCGCCGCGCCGAGGACGTCGACCTGCTGCGCACCTACGTGCGCCAGATCGGCAACGGCCCGCTGTTGACGCGCAAGCAGGAGCACGAGCTCGCGCGGCGCAAGGATGCCGGCGACGAGTGGGCGAAGCAGCACCTCGTCGAGTGCAACCTGCGTCTCGTCATCTCGATCGCGAAGATGTACTCGAGCTCTGGCCTGCCGCTGCTCGACCTGATCCAGGAGGGCAACCTCGGGCTGATCCGGTCGGTCGAGAAGTTCGACTGGACGAAGGGTTTCAAGCTCTCGACCTACGCGACGTGGTGGATCCGCCAGTCGATGTCGCGCGCCATCGCCGACCAGGGCCGCACCATCCGCCTGCCCGTGCACGTCGTGGACCAGCTGAAGCGGGTCCACCGCACCGAGCGCGGACTGGCGCAGGATCTCGGCCGCGACCCGACGCACCACGAGGTCGGCGTCGCACTCGATCTGCCCGAGCTCCGCATCACCCAGCTCAAGCAGCTGCAGGAGGATCCCGTCTCGCTCGAGACTCCGGTGGGCGAGGGCGACTCGCTGTTCTCGGACATGCTCGAGGACGTCAACGCCGACCGTCCGCACCATGCGACGGCGCACGGCCAGCAGGAGGACGAGCTGGCGATCGCCCTGGAGGGCCTCCCGGAGCGCGAGCGGCAGGTCGTCGAGCTGCGCTACGGGCTCGATGGCGAGAAGCCCCGCACGCTCGAGCAGGTCGGCAAGACCCTCGGCGTCACCCGCGAGCGCGTCCGCCAGCTCGAGGCCCGCGCGTTGCGCGACCTCGAGAACCGGCACCCGGATCTTCGCGACTACCTCGACGCGGAGGCGTGAGGGTGCGCCGCCGGCGGGGAGAGCGACGGCGCTTCGTACGCATCGCCGAGCAGCTCGTCGTCTCGTGCACGCCGCGCGTCGAGAAGGACGATCAGTTCGATGGCCGCACCCTGAACTTCTCGGCCGGGGGAGTGCTGCTGATCTCGCCGACGATCCTTCCGATCGGGCAGTCGGTCGATCTCGTGCTGCGCGTGCCCGACGACGACTCGGGCCTCCGCCTCGACGCGCGCGTCATCCGCGTCCGCTCACTGTCCGACACGCACCACGAGATCGCCCTCGAGTTCACCGGTGGAGACACCAGCTCGCAGCGGGCGCTGCAGGAGCTGCTCGAGGAGCGCACAGGCGCCCTCGGCATCGATCCGACGGAGCCCATTCCCGCGTAGGTATCAGCTGGAAGGGCCTCGCCGCAGGATCTGCAGCGCCGAGCGCATGTCTGCCCGCACGAAGTCCTTCACCGCGCCCTTGCGCTTGGCCGGTGGCTCGCCGAGCTGGGCCAGCACTGCGCGCGCGGCCACGCGATAGGCCTGCGCAGGCCTCGACGACGGGTCCCGTGCCACGACCGGCACGCCCGCGAGCGCCGAGGTGTCGAAACGCGCGCTGAACGGGATGTCGTCGGGCAGCACGAGGTCGCCGAAGCGCTCGCGCACGAGCGCCGCCGCGGCCCGTGAGCCGGGACGTCGCATCTGCACCATCGTCGGAAGCACCGCCAGCGGCCGGTAGCGCGATCCGCGGTCGCGCTCGACGGCCCGGATCCCCTCGAGCGTGGCCCGCAGCGTCTCGACCGCGAGGTAGTCGGCCGCGACCGGCACGACCACTGCGTCGGCGGCCTGCAGCGCGACGCCCGTCAGCGCGCCGAGCGCCGGCGGAGTGTCGAGCACGGCGATCTCCCAGAGACCACGCTGGGCCTCGAGCGACTTTGCGATGCGCGCGCCGCGGGACGGGTCGCGCAGGATCGCGGCCTCCTCCTCGGCGAGCCTCGGATCGGCGCAGAGAACCCCGAGCTGCACCGGGGCCGGGGGAGTGACGGCCTGGACGCGGAACCCGCCGCCGCGGCGGAAGAGCGCGCTCGCGCCCTCACCGTCGACGCTCTCGAGCCCGAGCGCATGGCTCGCGGACCCCTGCGGGTCGAGGTCGATCAGCAACGTCCGCTGACCGCCGATCGCGAGCGCGCATGCGATGTTCACCGCGGTCGTGGTCTTGCCGACGCCGCCCTTCCGGTTGACGACCGCGACGATCTGCACTACAGCGTCACCTGCGAGCCCAGACGGGCGACCCGCTCGTTCGCGGCGCGCTCGGCGCAGCGCTGGACCGACTCGGACATCGATGGGTTGACCGCGCCGGTCTCGGCGAGGTCGTCGACCGTGAGCGATGCCTTGACGGCGAGGGCGACCGTCGCGATCAGCTCCGACGCGCGGTAGCCGACGATCGAGCCGCCGAGCACCCTTCCGCTGTCGTGGTCCCAGATGAGCTTGATCATGCCCTGGCTCTGGCCGGAGATCTGGCCGCGCGGATTGTTGCGCATGTCGTGCCGCGTGACCGCCACGGCACGGTTGGCGAGCTTCGCCTTCGTCTCGGTCAGCCCGACGTCGGCGACCTCGGGCGATGTGAAGACCGTGCCCGCGATCGCGTCGAGGCTCAGGCCGTCGACGTTGTGCCCGAGCACCGAGAGGGCCGAGATGCGGCCCTGCATCGCGGCGGTCGAGGCGAGCATCCAGCCCCCCGTCACGTCGCCGCCCGCGGAGATACGCGGGTTGGTCGTCCTGCAGTGATCGTCGATCACGATCTCGCCGCGCCTGGTCGTCTCGACTCCGACCTTCTCGAGCCCGAGCCCTGCGATCTCGGCGCGCATGCCCATGCAGATGAGCGCGTTCGTTCCGGTGAAGTCACGCCCGTCCTCGGTCTTCAGGACGACGCCCTCCTCGGTCTTCTCGAGGAAGTTGGCGCGCGCGCCGAGCACGACCTCCATCCCGCGCAGCAGGAACTCCTCCTGCACGATCTCGGCCATGTCACGGTCTTCCTGGGGCAGGATCTGGGCGCGGGGCGAGAACAGCGTGCACCGGACACCGCAGCTCTGGAAGAACTCGGCGTACTCGCAGCCCGTCGCACCGGCTCCGACCACCAGCAGGTGCTCGGGGAACTCCTGCAGGTCGAGCACCGCGCGCGTCGTGAACACGCACTCGTGATCGACCTTCGCGAACGGCGGCTCCCACGGGGAGGCCCCGGTCGCGATCAGGAGGTGGTCGTACTCGAGCGCGCGGATTCCGTCCTCGGTCGTGACCTCGAGCACGCCGTCCTGGGCGATGTGACCCTCGCCGTAGACGACCTCGGCCTCGGACGCGTCGAGGCGCTCGCGGATCGATCGCGCCTGATGCGCGGCAAGCCAGCGCGCGTGGGCGATCGTGCGCAGCAGGTCGACGTCGGGCCGCCCGTGCTCGAAGCGAACGCCGATGCGCTCGGCGTTCTCGACCGTGGCCATCACCGACGCGGTGTGCAGCAGCGTCTTTGACGGGATCGCATCGGTGAGCGTGCAGTTGCCCCCGAGACCGCGTCGCTCGACGACGGTGACGCGTGCGCCGACTGCCGCCGCGGTACCCGCAGCGGCGTACCCGGCCGGGCCGCCGCCGAGGATCACGAAGCGCATGTCGGCAGTCTACTTCGCTAGCGCGTCGGTGTCCGCGGTCGCGGCGCGCGTGTGCGCAGCGGAGCGGGCCGCCGGCTCGGGGCGAGCAGGCGCCCGGAAGCCGAGGGCATCGGACGGCGCCGTGGCTCGCGCTTCCGTGCGGGACCGCCACGCGGACGCGGGACGGGGGAGGGGCTGCCTCCGCCGCCACCCCCACCACCATCGTCCGGCGGGCCCTCGTCCCAGCCCAGGTGCTCCCACTCGTCCTCCTGCGCGCGCAGCACGCGGTAGAGGAAGTAGCCGATGCCGATGACGGGCACCTTGAGCCCGAACATCAGAAAGAGGAACCAGATCTCGCCGGACACAGGACCCCAGCCTAGCGCCCGGGGAGGCAGTTAGGAAGGAGGTGTGCGTCCGGACATCGCGTAGAGCTCGGCAACCCGCTCTCTCCGGGCCGCGAGCACGTCGCGCAGGAGGATCTGGATCGAGCCGGCGACGGGGATCGCCAGCAGCGCGCCGAGGATGCCGAGCAGCGCGGCGCCGACGAGCACGGACACGATCACGATCAGCGGTGAGACGGCCAGGCTTCGTCGCATCACGATCGGCTGCACGAGGTGGTTCTCGGTCTGCTGGTAGACGACAAGGACGACGATCATGATGATGCCGGCGGTGATCCCGGTCGTGATAGTTGCAACAAGTACGACGATCGTGCCGCCGAGGGTCGCGCCAATCAGGGGCAGCAGGTCGAACAGACCCATCAGGAGGGCCAGGACCAGCGCGAACGGGACACCGAGGATCTCGAGCGAGATCCAGGTGACCACGCCGGCGAAGATCGAGACGGCGAAGTTGGTCGCGACGTAGCGGGCGACGGTCTCGGAGATCTCGGCCTGCGTGCGGACGGCCCGGTCGGCCTGCTCGGGCGGGAGCAGCGAGACGATCGACTTGCCGATCGTCGGCAGCTCGAGCAGCAGGAAGAGCGTCAGGAAGAGCACCGTGATGGTCTCGAAGACGGCGGTCGCGACCGCGCCTGCGAGTCCGAGCGCGGCGCCGGCGGTCGCCGGGAGGCGCGCGGGCAGCGAGTGCGCCTCCGTCTTCAGCTTCGCGAGGATGTCGTAGCGCCGGTCGAGCTGCTTGAACCCGCGCGAGTGCTCCGCCTTCTGGAGGTAGTCGGGCAGGTGCTCGGAGAAGCTCCGCACCTCGTTGTAGAGCGGGGTGAAGATCACGACCAGGAACGTCACCACGACGATGATCGTCAGCGCGAACACGAGGATCGCCGCCGGGCCGCGCGAGAGCGGCGTGCTGCGCTCGACTCCGGCGACGAGCGGATTCAGCGCGACCGCGAGGAACAGCGAGATCAGCAGCTCGAGCAGGACCGTGTGCAGGTCCTTGCGCAGGTCGACGATGAAGATGAAGAGCGCGACCGTGACGAGCACGCGCAGAAGCGTGCGCGTCGAGACCGTCAGCTCCACGCGAGGAGGGACCGACACGCGATCAGTGTAGGAACCGTCCCGGTCAGCACACCGGAGCGGATCGCCGCATCATCACTTTCGCGGAAGTGTTGAACCGAACGGCCGTTTCCGGCATGGACGGCCCCATAGACGCACGAGGGAGGCGCGGCTCGCTAATCTGGCGAGACCATGCGCCCTTCCAAGACAACCTTCGCAGTCGCCGTCGTCGTCGGCCTCCTGATCATTGGCCTCGGCTGGTGGAAGGGCCCGTTCTGGACGCTCGGCATCGTGCTCGGACTCGTCCTTATCGTCGCGCTGCTCGCGCTCTTCGTCGGCAAGACCGAGACCGGCAAACGCGCCGGGACGGCCGTCGGCAAACGGATCGTCAAGACGCGCATCGGGAAACGCATGGCGCGCGGACAGCTGCGCGCCGAGGCCAACCGCCGCGGCATCCCCACTGTGGATGCGATCGGCCGCGAGCTGTCGGATGTCGAGCTGCAGCTCGAGCTGACGGACACGCCCGAGACGCGCGTGATCAAGCGCCAGCTCCGCACGATGAACCCCCAGCAGCGCGCGCAGGCCCTGCGCATGCTGCAGGCGCAGGCCGACGAGGCGCAGCGCACGGGCGTCACGCCGCAGGCAGTGCGGCCGCCGAAGCCGCCGCGACCGAAGCGACCGAAGAAGAACCGCTGACGGAGGCGTGCTTCGCCGCCTCGTCTTCGGCACGGCGGGCAACGCGGTCGCGCTGTGGGCCGCCGGGCGCATCGTCGGCGACGTCGACCTGAGCCGCAGCTGGTGGACCGTGATCGCCGCCGCGTTCATCCTGACGCTGCTGAACTGGCTCGTGAAGCCCGTGATCACGCTGCTCGCCCTGCCGTTCGTCGTCCTGACGCTCGGCCTCGCGCTCTTCTTCATCAGCATGCTCATGCTCGAGCTGACGAGCGCCCTGGTCAGCGGCTTCGACATCGACGGGTTCTGGCCCCTCGTCAAGGCGACGATCATCGTCTGGCTCGTCAACGTCGCGTTCTCGGCGATCTTCGATCCCGCCAGGTCGAACAGGTCGCGCTCGAAGCAGCAGCGCGCGCCCCGGGAGGCGTAGCGGCACCGGGCAGGACGCGGGCGCACAGAAGCGAACCCGTGAGCATGCGCCTGGACGCCGCGACCACCGCCTACCTGCTCGCGCTCGAAGGGGCGAGCCGGTCGCCGGAGACGATCCAGAACGCCGCGACCTATCTCGCCGCGTTCGCACGAGCGGCGTTCGACGAGGACGATCCCGACGTCGCGACGGTCGAGCCGGCGCACGTCGAGTCGTGGGTCGCGGAGATGCGGTCGCGCGGACTGCAGTCGAGCTCGATCGCGACAGCGGTCTCGTCGCTCTCGGCATTCCTGCGGTGGTGCGAGAACCAGGGGCACCTGCGGGCCTCCCCCATGCGGCGCGTGCTGCGGCCGTCGGCAGCGTCGAGCGTCGACGACGACTACGCCTATCTCGACGATGACCAGCTCGAGCTGCTGCTGCGCGTCGCCCGCGATGGATGGGACAGCGAGATCGCGGGCGCCGATGACCGCCGCGACGAGGCTCGGCGCACCGAGGACTTCCTGATCTGCGCGCTGATGGGCCTCGCGGGCCTTCGCGTCTCGGAGGTGTGCGCGCTGGACTCGGGCGACGTCAGCGAGCGCGAGGTGCTCGTCCGGGCAGGCAAGGGCAACCGGCGCCGCCGCGTGCCGACGGATCCTGCGATCTGGGAGGCGCTCCAGCACCACCGACCCGCCGGCCTCCACCTCTTCGGCATGCCGAGCACCCCCGCTCGTCGCATCACGAGAAACGCGCTCGAGGTGCGCATCTCGCGGCTCGCGCGCTACGCGGGCCTGGGTCGCGTGACCCCCCACGTCCTGCGCCACTCGTTCGCGACCGCCGTGGGCCGCGATCCGCAGGCCGTCGTCGTGCTGCGCGACCTGCTCGGCCATCGCTCGGTGAACACGACGAGCCGCTACCTCCACTCGCGAGAAGAGGAGCGTCGTGCGGTGCTCGCAGAGGCGCGCGCGCGGCGCCTCGGTCGAGGTTGACAGGCGCCGTGGCGGAATGTGGCACGCTTGAGGCATGCCGTGGTTGCCCGAGCTGTTCGGCGCTTCGGCGCTGCAGCGACTGCAGGACACGCGGCGACGAGACACGCTCGTAGCCGTGCCCTTCTTCGACGGGCTGCTTGCCGGTCAGCCCGACGCGCTGGTCGAGTCGTTTGCAGGTGAGCCCGAGCTGTACGACCCCGTGCTCGGACGCATCAAGGGCGAGCAGGCGTTCAGGGCATACGCCGACCGGATGAGCGTCTGGCTCGTGCAGCGCAACGTCTCGGTCGAGGACGCTGGCCACGTCGTCCTCGAGGGACGTGGCTTCGAGGACGTCGTGCTGCACTTCGAAGGCGAGATCGGCCGGGTCGATCTTCCCCTGGCGATCGTCGCCGACCGCCAACCCGACGGGCGGATCGGCGAGCTTCGGATCTACCACTGAGCTGGCCGCTGACCGGCCGGCACACGATCCGCTCACCGCTGCTGCAAGCCGACCCTGCGCTGCGCGAGTCGGACGTCGTGGCCGAGTACCAGCGCGCGCTCGCGGCCGGCGACGTCGACGCGATCGTCGCGACCTTCGAGCCGGACGGCTACGCCCGCGAGCCGGCGGGCGGCCAGTACGTCCACCGGGGTCCGGACGGCTCTGCGCGGCTTCTACGAGCAGCTGTTCTCGAACGGCGGCGGCATCCCGCTGGAATGCTGCACGCTGGTCGACGACGGGCGCGCGTGCGCGCTGGAGTACAACGTCGTGCAGTGGGGCAATACGCAGCTGCCGCCGCAGGCCGGAGTCGCCGTCTACGTTCGCGGACCGAGCGGCAGGCTCGCCGCGGCCCGGATCTACGACGACGTCGATCCGCCGCTCGGGTCACATCACTAGCGCGACCGTCACCGGCCACTCGCCCTTGCCGCGGTCTCGCGGTCCCAGCCGTGGAACGGCGCGTGGTCGCCCGCGTTCCAGGCCTCGCGCAGTCCCGGGGCGCTGAGGTCCCAGTCGGGACGGATCTCGCGTGTGACGGCGCGCAGGTCGTGCCAGAGGTCGACGACCGACGGGCGCCCCCAGAACCAGTAGCCGTTGTAGATGCTGTGGACGACGAGCCCCGGCTTGAGCACGAGCGTGTGCGGGATCATCGGGTCGTTGGTCGGGGTCGGTGTACTCCTGGATGTCGAGGTCGCGCTGGACCGTGCGCTCGGGGTCGGAGAGGAACGGCCACTGGGCGCCGACCGACGCGCGGAACTCCTGGAGCGTGTGGTGCTCGTCGGTCGCGATCGTCGCGATCTGGGTGTAGGCCACCGCGATCTTCGGAT
Organism: uncultured Actinomycetes bacterium; assembly: GCA_963717155.1. GTDB lineage: Bacteria > Actinomycetota > Thermoleophilia > Gaiellales > JALYLC01. Next base: position 1,588,307 of record OY970326.1, on the reverse strand, counting down.
AGAACGCGGCGAGCTCGAGGTGCTGCTGGTGCTCCTTCGGGCAGTAGTGGCCGCGTGCGAGCGTGAGGATCAGCGGATCGTCGCCCTGCAGCTCGCTGAGCTTCCGCATGGTGCTCGTGTGATCGGGCAGCTCGTAGTCCGGAAAGACGTCCGCCGGGAACGATGTCCGAGCGCATGGTCGGGCTCCTTCGGGTAGGTATGCACGCGCAGTCTCGCTCGACGGGGCCCCGTCGAGCGCAAGCGGAATCCAACACGGTGCTTATAGCGTTCCTACATCGGTGGGGCATTCTGGACTCCCAGACGCCACCCGAACCGAGCCGAGAGGAGCGCGCGATGCGACGGTCCGTCCGCGCAACGTCCGATACAGCGACAGATGGCACCTCCCTCCGAGCGTGGCGCGGCCGCGTTCAGACGATGATCGCCGCGATCGGCGCGCTGCTCGTCCTCGGAATCGCCGTCGGGCACGGCGGACGCGCGGACGAGCGTCGCCCGGCCCGAGTCCGGCGTCGTCGTCATCAAGACCAGGCTCGGCTACGAGGACGGCGCCGCCGCCGGCACCGGGATGGTCCTGACGTCGTCGGGCGAGGTGCTGACGAACAACCACGTGATCCGCGGCGCGACGTCGATCAAGATCGTCGTCCCGAACACTGGCCGGACGTATACCGCGAAGATCGTCGGCTACGACGTTCCCGACGACGTGGCCGTCCTGCAGGCGGTGGGCGCATCGAACATGAGCACGGTGACGACCAGCTCCTCGAAGCTCAGCGTCGGCGCGACCGTGACGGCGATCGGGAACGCCGGCGGCACAGGGCGGTTGGCGTCCGCGACCGGCAGGATCACCCGGCTCGGCGACTCGGTCGTCGTGGGTGACGACGAGGGCGGTGCCGTGCGTCTCACCGGGATGATCGGCGTCAACGCGAGCGTCGTGCCCGGCGACTCCGGCGGGCCGCTCATGAACAGCTCCGGCGAGGTCATCGGGATGGACACGGCAGGCTCGACCGGGCCCACGTTCCGCTCGACCAGCGCCACCCAGGCATACGCGATCCCGATCACGAAGGTGCTGTCGATCGCCGGCAAGGTCGTGGCCGGCACCGCCTCCGCCCGCATTCACATCGGCGAGACCGCGTTCATCGGCGTGCAGATCGCGGGCGGCTTCCGCGGCAGTCATGCGGGAGGCGCGGCGATCGCGGGGGTCACCCCCGGTACCCCGGCGGCGACGGCCGGCCTCACCGCGGGCGACGTCGTCACCGCGGTCAACGGGTCGAGCATCTCGTCGTCCAACTCGCTCAGGTCGTCGATCCTCACGAAGAAGCCCGGCGACAGCATCACGATCACCTACTCGGATCAGTACGGCGCCAGCCATTCCGTGAAGCTCGAGCTCGCGAGCGGACCCGCGCAGTAGCGGGCGCACGCGTCTCGCTCGAGATCACTCGAGCGAACGGATGCGATCTCGGTGCGGGTCCGTCGAGGGAAGCCAGACCGGTCCCGCGAGAGCGGTCGGCGGTGCCGCTGGTTGCATGACGCTGACGGCGTGCTCGCGGAGGGCGGCAATGCTCTCACGATCGTCGTGTGCACGAGTGACGAGCGACCAGCACCAGAGCGGACACGGGTCAACGACCGGACGCGTACGGAGGCGCGCTGGCAGGCTGTCGAAGTGCCGCTTCGGCGACATCAGCAGCGGTGCGTTCATACGGAGGGCGCGGTCGTGGAACGCCGTGCCGGCAATCCCGCCGTCGTCGATGTGCAGGAGCCGTGCACCGGTAGCCTCGGCAAACTCGGTCGCGAAGTCGTTCCACGCCTGCCAGGACGTGAGGTCGGCGTCGACGAGCACGTGCAGCTTGCGCGCCCGGACGGTGTCGTCGGACCCCCCGGCCGGGGTGACGGCGACGAGAGGCTCGGGCCAGATGAGCCGGACATCCAGCCGCTCGTCGCGCGATGCGGCCCAGGCAACGGCAGCGTCGAGGCCGCCGTCGAGCACGCGCGCGATCTGCACGTGACTCGGCATGACCCACTCGTCGACGCGGATGTCCAGCGCCGCCGAAGCGGCGAGCTGCTCGGGAAGCCAGCTGACGTAGCCGACACGGAGAGAACCCGTCGCTCCCGCGAGCCGGCGCTGCGCGCGTGCCGCGAGCTCGAGAATCTCACGTGCGTCCGGCAGCAACATCCTCCCGGCCGGGGTCAGCTCGACGTGTCGGCGATCGCGGACGAACAACGGCGTGCCCACGCTCGCCTCCAGCGACTTGATCTGCTGCGAGAGCGACGGTGCCGCGATGCGCAGCCGCTCGGCAGCTCGGCCGAAGTGGAGCTCCTCGGCGACGGCGACGAAGTAGCGAAGCAGCCTCAGCTCCATGTGCTGAACGATACTCCTCCGTGTTAGCCGGCACCTAATACCGTGAGTCAACCGGTCGTGGCGGAGCGCGCCGCCGGCCTGCACCCTGTGGGGTGTGGAGGTTCTCGCAAGCCGCTGTCTTCCCAGGTCGCGGGACCGCGGGCGGCAGACGCGCGGAGGACTCGCGCTGGCTGCGATCTCGGCGGGCTTCCTGATGATCACGCTCGACGCGACGATCGTGAACGTCGCCCTGGGCGCGATCGGCGCCGACCTCGGCGGCGCGCCTTCGCTCGGGCAGTGGGTCGTCGACGGATACATCGTCGCATTCGCGTCGCTCATCCTTCTCGCCGGCTCGCTGGCCGACAGGATCGGCGTTCGCAGAGGCTTCCTCGTCGGCCTGGCCGTGTTCGTCCTGGCAAGCGCAGCGTGTGCGGTCGCAAGCTCGGTCACGTTCCTCATCGCAGCTCGAGTCGCGCAGGGCGTCGGTGCTGCCTGGTTGATGCCCTGCTCGCTCGCCCTGATCGCCCACACGTACACCGAGCCGCAGGCACGCCGCCGTGCGCTTGCCGTCTGGGGTGCCGTGTCCGGAGTCGGTCTCGCAAGCGGTCCAGTCGTCGGAGGCATTCTCGTCGCGTCGATCGGCTGGCGTGCCATCTTCCTCGCCAACGTGCCTGTCGGGCTCGCGGCCGCCTGGCTTCTCATGCTGTACGCGGGCGAGACGCCGCGTCGGCGCCGACCGCTCGATCTGCCCGGCCAGGCCCTCGCGACGTTCAGCCTTGCCGCCCTCACCGCCGGCTGCATCAACGTCGGTGGGCAGGGATGGGCGGCGGGGCCGACGCTCGCGCTGGTCATCTCAGGAGGCCTGGGCACGGCGGCATTCGTGCTCGTCGAGAGAACCGTGCGCCGACCACTGATCGACCCGGTCAGCTTCAGGAACACGACCTTCACGACGGCGGTCGCGATCGGGTTCCTGTTCAACTTCTGCCTCTACGGAAGCATCTTCTGCCTGGCCATCGGTCTGGAGCAGCTGCGCGGGTTGGATGCCCTGCAGACTGGCTTCGCCCTGCTTCCGATGACAGCTGCCGCGGCAGGGATGGCGCTCCTCTCCGGACGACTCGTTCCCCGCCTCGGCGAGTGGCCGGTCCTCGTCGCGGGGCTCACTTCCGGAGCGGTCGGGGCAACGCTCGTCGCCCTGGACGGGAGCGCCGCGAACCTCGGACTGCTGCTCGCCTCCACGGTGCCGATCGGCTGCACCGCGCTCGCGATGCCTGCCATGACGGGCCTCGCGATGGCGAGCGCGCCGGGACTCGGGCTGGGACGTTCGGCAGGCGTCTTCAACACGTCTCGACAGGCCGGCGGAGCGTTGGGCGTGGCGGTGCTCGGCAGTGTTCTCACCGCCGGCGAGTCCGTCTCGCTGCGTCCCGCGTTCCTGCTGGTGGCCTGCGCGTATGCACTGGCAGTTGCTCTCGCCGCGGTTGCTCGCAGACCATTTCGTTAGTCGGCGCCTAACAGCGTGAGTCAACCGGTCGTGGCGGAGCGCGCCGGCGGCCTGCAACCTGCAAGGACGAAGAGCACAACCAACGCGAAAGGAATTCTGATGTCCAAGCCGACCATCGTCCTCGTCCACGGCGCGTTCGGAGACGCCTCGGGCTGGCGAGGGGTGTTCGATCTGCTCGACGGCGGTGACCACACGGTCCTGGCGGCGGCCCTTGCCCTGCGCGGGGTCGCCAGCGACGTGGCCTATCTCGGAGCGGTCATCGACCAGCTCGACGGCCCTGTCGTTCTCGTCGGCCACTCCTACGCCGGCATGGTGATCACCGACGCCGGTGTCTCGGACAAGGTCGCCGCGCTCGTGTACGTCGACGCGTTCATACCCGACGCGGGCGAGTCGATCACCGACCTCCAGACCCGCTTCCCGTCGCTCGGGCTGGGGGACTTCCTCCGGCCGCGGCCGCTGCCCGACGGGAGCGTCGAGCTGTCGGTCGACCCCGACCGCTTCCAGGACGTGTTCTGCGCCGACGTGCCGGACGACCTCGCCGCCTTCATGGCGCACGCACAGCGTCCGCTTGCGGCCACCGTGTTCGAGGAGTCGCCGGTGGCTGCCGCCTGGCGCACGAAGCCGTCGTGGGCCGTGGTCGGAACCGGAGACCTCCCGATCTCGCAGGAGCTGCACCGCTTCTCGTACGGCCGAGCGAGCTCCACCGTGACCGAGATCGAGGGCGCGTCGCACTTCGCGATGGTCTCGAAGCCGGAGATCGTCTCCGGGGTCATCCGCGACGCCGTCCTGTCGTCCGCGGCAGACCTGGTCGCCTGACCCCGGTGATCTCGCGGGTGCGTTGAAGCGGTGACGTCGACGCCGGGGCGGCCGTTGAGGCGGTCGCCCTGGTGGCGTCGCCATCAGAACCCGATCAGCTGCCCGATGAGAACGAGGTGGATCCGGCCTGGCTCCTCCTGGTGGATCTCGAGCACCTTGCCGACGCGGCTGTTCATGCCGTACGCGGCGAGCGCGCGGCCGTCCTCGAGCGGCAGGCTGTGGCGGTAGATGCGCTCGCGCGCGATCGCAAGGTCAGGCACGAGCTTCTGCGTCCCGACGACGAAGATCACATTGGCGGCGCCCCAGGCGTATGAGGCGAGCTGGCTGCCGGAGGCAGACGCGATCACGAGCACGCCGTCCCTGGTGACGGCGTGGACGCTGCCGAGCGCGTACTCGGGCTGGCCAGCGATCCGTTTCATCTCCTGCCGCTGGGTGGCGAAGTCGAGTTCCAGCATCCGGTCGCGGACCGAGTCGTAGTCTCCGCTGGAGTTGATCGCCTCGGTGATGCCGCTCTCGTCGAGGGTGACCGAGGTGTTGGTCATCACGGATGCGCCATGCGGGATACGGGCGAGGACGGCCTCGCGGGCTGCGTCGAGGTCGTCCACGATCTCGACGCTGAAGCCGTGCTCCTCGAGCGCGACGATCGTGTCCGTGACGGTCCGGTCGTCGGCGAGGGACGTGAATCGCTCCGAGGTCTCGCTCGCGGTCATGCGGTGGGCTCCTTCATCAACGCCGGGTCGCGTTCGACGACCTCGTGCGCGGCTGGCAGCGGCATGACCTGCAGGTTCGCTCCGACCCAGGTGAGCTGTCCTCGCCGGATGCCGGTGATCGTGGCGATAGACCGCCCCGACCCGTATGCAGGAGGGGCCGGCGCGAACGCCGGCCCCTCCCCCGTGTACGAGCTACGCCGTCTCGGCAGACACCGCGCGCTCGCCCTCGACCGACACCCGCGGAAGCCACCCGAGCGACCGCGGCAGGTACCAGTTGGCCGTGCCGACGAGCTTCATCGTGGCCGGCACCAGCACGGTCCGCACCAGGGTCGCGTCGATCAGGATCGCGACGGCGAGCCCGAAGCCCATCTGCTGGAACATGACGAGCTGTCCCGAGGCGAACCCGGCGAACACGGCGACCATGATCAGTGCCGCACCGGTGATCAGGCGAGCGCTCGACGTGATGCCGTGTGTGATCGCCGCCTCGGTGTCGCCCGTCGCGTCGAACCGCTCACGGATCCGCGAGAGCAGGAACACGTGATAGTCCATGGACAGGCCGAAGAGCACCGAGAACAGGAACAGGGGGATCCAGGCCTCGACCGTGCCGACCTGCTGGAAGCCCAGCAATCCGGCGCCGTAGCCCTTCTGCGTGACGAGTGTGAGGATCCCGTAGGCGGCGCCGACCGACAGGAGGTTCATCGCGATCGCCAGCAGCGGCACCACGACCGAGCGGAACGCCAGCAGCAGCACGAGGAAGCTCAGTGCGAGCACGATGCCGACGACGATCGGGAGGTAGTTGCTCGAGATGTCGAAGTAGTCGATGTTCTGCGAGGTGGTACCGCCCACCTGGAGGTCGGTGAGGCTGCGGAGCTCGCGCACCGCCCGCGTCGCCTCCGGGCTGTTGGCGTCGGCGTTGATCGGGACGTCCAGGACCGCGCCGCGCGCGCTCGCACCCGGCTCGAGGCTCGGCGTGCCGAAGATCGGCTTGTCGGCGACCGCCTTCGTGATGCTCGCGATCTCCGCGCGGTTCGCGGACGAGTCGGGGTTGCCCAGCACTGCGATGCGGGCCGGCGCGATCGCACCGACCGAGAAGTCGCGCTGGAGCATCTCGAAGCCTTGCCTCGACTGCAGCGTCGAGGGCAGGCTCGTGACGCCCGCGGCGCCCGTGTGCAGGTCGAGGTAGGGAATCGCGGCGACGATGAGCGCGCCGGCCACCACGACGATGCTGATGACGGGCCGGCGCATGACGCCGGCGACCGCGCGAGGCCAGAAGCCGATCGACGGGCGGCGTGCGCGCAGGCGCGCCGGGACGAGCCGCGACACACGGCCCGCGTCGATCCGGTCGCCGAGCAGGCTGAGGCTCGCCGGCAGCAGCGTCAGCGCGGCTGCGAGCGCGCACAGCACCACCAGGATCGCGCCGGCGGCAAGGCTGAGGAAGATCGTCGTCGGGACGATCAGGAGCCCCACGAGCGCCACGACGACGGTGATGCCCGAGAACAGCACCGCACGGCTGGCGGTCGAGCCGGCTCGCTCGATCGCATGGAGCTTCTCGAAGCCGGCCGTCCGCTCCTCGCGGTAGCGGGAGACGATGAACAGGACGTAGTCGATCCCGACCGCGAGGCCCATCATCGTGATCATGTTCGTCACGAAGAACGACAGCTCGTACGCCTGGCCGATGAGCGCGGTCAGCGCGAGCGACACCATGATCGAGACGATCGCGAGCCCGATGGGCAGGAGCGCCGAGACGAGCGTCCCGAAGACGAGGAGCAGCACGATCAGCGCGACGGGGATGCCGATCGCCTCGCCCTTGGCGAGGTCGGACTCCGCGGCCTTGTTGACGTCGTGCGCGATCGACGCCTGTCCGGTCACGCGCACCGTGAACCCGCTCGAGTCGCCCGCCGACCGGGCGAGCGCGAGCACCTTCGCGATGTGATCCTGGGCATCGGACTCGGAGCCGGCCATACGAACGGCGATGAGCCCGCTCGAGCCGCTCCTGTCGATCAGGCCCTTGCCGGGTCCACCACTCCACGGCGTCGTGGCGCCGCCCACGATGTCGCTGCCGAGGCCCCGGATCTGCTGGGCGAGGCGCTCGACGGTCGGGCGCAGCTCGGCCGGAGTCGCGCCTGCCCTGTGGATCACCACCGTTTCGGTGACGGCGTCGCGGATCCCGATCTGCTGGGTGATCTGCTGATCGGCCCGTTTCGACTCGGTCGAGCCGATGAAGTTCGTACTACTCGTAAGGGCGGAGCTGAGCAGCGTGCCGATGATGGCCAGCGACGCGACCAGCGCCACGCCCCAGATCGCGACGACGCGCCACGGGTTGGCCGCCGAGCGGCGGGCCCAGGCCGCGGGGGAAAGAATCGAGCTCACGAAGATCACCCTCCTTGAAGTACGTACGCAAACCGACCGGTCGGTCCTTTGCGTGGGCAAATGAAACGCGCCGTTCAGCCTCGCTCGAGCAGCGGTGAGTGCAGTCCGATCGCGCGCAACGTGAAGCGCAGGTGGTCGTCTACACGATCGGCGAGCTGCTGCTTGCCTCCGGCGAGCTGCTCGACCCCGATGTACGCCCCGACGGCGAAGCGCGCCGCGGACGCGATGTCCATCGACTCGTCGAGCGAGCCTTCGGAGCGCGCACGGACGAGTAGTCCCTCGACGATCCTGACCCAGTTGCCGTACGGGTTGATCGCCTCTTCAGGCATGTCCGGCTCCTCTCGGAGCTCGGCGCACAGGCGCCCCAGGCCACCCGACACCGACGTGCGCGCCACCTCGGCGATCGCCCGCACCATCGCGACCATCTGGTCCGCAGCGCGCTCGTGCAGCTCGGTCGAGGCGAAGACCTCGCGCCGGAATCGCTCGCGCGTCGACTCGAGCACCGCGAGGGCGAGCTCGGCCTTCGATGGGAAGTGGAAGTAGAACCCGCCCTTGGTCGAGCCGGCGGCGGCGATCACATCGTTCAACGAGGTCGCGTGGTAGCCGTGCTCGGCGAACAGCTCGGCTGCCGCGGCGACGATGCGCCGCCGGGTCTCCTCTGCCTTGTCACTCCCGATCGCCGTCCTTGCCATGTGGTCGAGCATAACAGACCGACTGGTCGGTTTGTCAAGCGAGAAGTACGGCGTCCACTCCCTCGAGCCACTCGCCGGCCTTCGGAAATCGCACGAGACCGAGGCGCGTACGTGCGGCGATCCCGTGCACGCCGCCGCGCACGAGCCGGTAGCTGGTCGGGATACCGAGCGCCCGTGCGCGCTCGACCCCGCGCCGCGAGAGCGACGCCGGAACACCCGGGATGCCGGGGAACCAGCGGTCGAGCGAGCCGTGCAGGACGTCGAGGCGACGGCCCCGTAGCGGTGCCAGCTCGAGCCGGTCGGGCAGCCACGGGGCGAGACCGATCACCTGGTCGACGAGGGGATGTGCGGCCACGCTGACCGCGACTGAGCCTCCCATCGAGAAGCCGACAAGCGTCACGCTGCGCGCGCCGGAGGACACCGCCGCCTCGAGCGCCGCCTCGGCGTCCTCGATGCACCGGGGCAGATCCCGCCAGCTGCGTATCCGGTAGCGCACCTCGAGCAGGCCGAGGTCCGGGCGTCTCGACTCGAGGTGGTCGGCGAGCCACTCGAGCGACGCGTTCCAGACCCCGGGAACCGCGCCCGCGATGCCTCCGCCGAGACAGATCGCGACGCGTCCGACCCGCGGGCCGCGCATGCGCGCGGCAGCGCCGGAGGCGAGCGCGAGCCCGGTTTGTGCGTGTCCGGCGATGCGCTCGAGGGTAGCCGCGAACACGACTTTCGCGCGGGACCGTCAGGAATCGACGGCTGAGGGGTTGGACCAGGTGCAAGCGTGAGATCGAGAGCAGCCCGACCGGTTCGGAGCACCGTCTCGACAACGTCGCAAGGAGCACGCGCATGACGCCCGAGATCCACCACTCCAACGTGCAGCGAGGCGTCGCGATCGACTTCGCCAACGAGGCGCATGCGCTCGCGCCGGGCGCGACGGTCGCGGTCGTCGTCGAGATCGACTCGCACTGGCAGCCCCTCGCCCAGCGCGGCCCGATCGACCTGTCCGAGGCGTGGCGCCCCGACCTCGCGGAGATCGTCAGGGAGAGCGACCACGCCTCCTACGATCGAGGCTACTTCGTCGCGCCGTTCTCGGCCGTCGACGTCCACGCGCTGCTCGTGATCGCCTCCGAGAGCGACGCCGAGATCCCGATCGACGTCCACCGCCTCGTGAAGCCGCTCCTGGACACCGGCGGGGTCGCGTTCGACCGTGCCTTCGCCGCCGCCGAGCGCGAGCGCACCGCGTGGCTCTGCCAGGTCTAGGGGTGGCTCAGCTGCGCGCGGCGTCCGGGTGCGCTGCGTCGAACGGAAGCGGCTCGGGCACGGTGATCCGCGACTCGATCTCGACCACTCGGCCTTCGTCGGCCGCCTTCAGGATGCCCCGCACCACCTCGACGGTGTGCGCGCCGAGCATCCCGGATGCGCGGTGCGGGGTTCCCGCCGCGATCGCCTCGACCATGTCGTGCAGGCCGATCCCGCGCGCATCCCGCCCGCCTCGCGACGTGTAGGGCACGTCCTCCCAGCCTCCCCTGCCCTGCTTGAGGCGCACGGTTCCCGCGAAGCTGTTCGGGTCGGGCAGCGTGAGCACGCCCTCAGTCCCGTGGATCGTCAGATCGCAGATGTACTGCTCCGACACCTCGAAGCTCGCGACGAGGTTTGCGAGCGCGCCGGACTCGAGCTGCATCGATGAGATCGTATGCGTCGGTGTCGATGGTCGGAAGCGCTCTCCCACGCGCGGCCCGAGCAGGATCGTCCGCTCGCGCTCCCGCGTTGACGCGAAGCCCGTGACGCGCACGATCGATCCGAGCAGTGCCGCGATCGCGGTGAGGTAGTACGGACCCATGTCGAACAGCGGACCGGCTCCGTCGACGTAGAAGATGTCGGGGTTCGGGTGCCACGTCTCCTGTCCACCCACGAGCATCGCCGCGCTGACCGACAGCGGTTCGCCGATCGCGCCGGACTCGATCGCCGCTCGTCCGGCCTGGTACGCGGCGCCCAGGAAGATGTCGGGCGCACAGCCGATGCGAAGCCCGCGGCGATCGGCCTGGCGGACGAGCGCGAACGCCTCCCTCACGTCGGTCGCAACCGGCTTCTCGGTGTAGACGTGCTTGCCCGCCGCGAGCGCCTGGGCGATCACGGCAGCGTGCACCGGGGCAGGCGTGAGGTTCAGGATCACGTCGATCGACGGGTCTGCGATGAGCTCGTCGACCGTCGCGGTTGCCAGGCCGCTCGTCTTCGCGAGGGCGATCGACTGCGCGGGATCGAGATCTGCGCACGCGACGAGCTCGAACGAGTCGAACGCCTCCGCGTTCTTGACGTACTGGCGGCTGATGACGCCGCACCCGATGACTCCGACCTTCACACGACCTCCTCGAGCATGCGTTGCAGCGTCCCGTACGAACGTCGTGCGGCCTCGATCGGAGAGCCTTCGCTCTCGTCCTGCTCGACGATCAGCCACTCGGCGCCGGCGTCGACCGCGGCCGGCACGAACCGCGCGAAGTCGACCCCGCCGTCGCCCACCGCGCAGAACGAGCGCTCGCCCCGCCTGCGCATGTCCTTGATGTGCACGAGCGGCCCCCGACCGACGAGAGCGACCGGGTCGGTGCCCGCGTACCACGCCCAGCCGGCGTCGAGCTCGAGGAACACGCCGAGTGGCAGCCGGTCGAGAAAGCCCTGCTCGACCTCGGCGTCGTGGTTGTGGTACCCGAGCTCGAGGCCCGCGGAGGAGGCTGCCGTTGCCGCGAGGGCGAGGCGATCGAGCGTGTCGTCGCTCAGGTTGGCTGGATCGACCCAGCTCACGACGAGCCGCTCCCAGCCGAGCGCACGCGCCTCGGCGGCGAGCTCCGGCAGCCGGCTCTCGATGTCCTCGAGTCTGCTGTGGCGCGCGATCGCGACCAGGTCGAGCTCGTCGAGCCAGCCCGCGACCGTCGCGGGCGAGTGTCCATAGAGGTCGACGATCTCGACACCCTGGTAGCCGAGCGCTGCAACCTCGCGGAGCGTCCCCTCGAGGTCGGCCGCGCAGGCGTCGCGCACGGAGTAGAGCATCAGCCCCACGCGATAGCTGCTCATGTCGACCTCCTGACGAAATGACCGGATTTGATCTCTACGAGTCGCGACGCTCCGTCGTCGTGGAGGTCGCCGCGCACCAGGGGCTCGAGCCGCAGCCCGCTCTCCGGATTGGGGACCGCCGACAGCAGGAGCTTCGTGTACGCGTGCTGCGGGTCCTGCAGCACCGCGTCCGTCGGGCCCTGCTCGACGATGCGCCCGAGGTACATGACGAGCACCTCGTCGGCGACGTAGCGCGCGCTCGCGATGTCGTGGGTGATGTAGAGGAACGCGATGCGAAGCTCGCGCTTGAGTTGCAGGATCAGGTTGAGGATCCCGACGCGGATCGAGACGTCGAGCATCGAGATCGGCTCGTCGCACAGGATCACGCTCGGCTCGACCGCGAGCGCGCGTGCGATCGCCACGCGCTGGCGCTGTCCGCCTGACAGCTGATGCGGGTACTTCTTCGCGATCTCCGCGGGCGGGATGAGCCCGACCTGCTGCAACAGCTCGTGGACGCGCGCCTCGACGCCGCGCCGGGGGCGGATGCCGTGGATCTGGAGCGGCCGAGCGATGTGGTGATCGATCCGTTTCACCGGGTTCAGCGAGGAGAACGGATCCTGGAAGATCATCTGAACCTTGGAGCGGTAGTCGAGCACCTCCTTCTTGCCGCGATGCTCGCTGACGTCCTCGCCGTCGAACAGGATCTTCCCCTCGGTCGGCGGATAGAGCCGCGACAGCATGCGCGCGACCGTGCTCTTGCCGCTGCCGCTCTCGCCGACGAGAGCCGTCACCCGGCCCGGCTGCAGGGTGAACGACACGTCGTCGACGGCCGCGAGCGATTCCCGTTTGAAGGTGATTCCCGTCCGCAGCGGGAAGCGCTTGCCGAGCCCCTGCACCTCGAGCGCGCTCATGCGGGATCCACCAGATGGCAGGCGACGTGATGCGCCGGCTCGATCTCGCGCAGCACGGGACGCTCCGTGGTCTGACGCTCGAGCAGCCGGAGGTCCTCGCCCGTGCAGTTCGGACAGCGCGGATGGAAGCGGCAACCCCCGGGCGGCTGGGCGAGGTTCGGGGGCGAGCCCGGGATGCCCGACAGCGGCACGATCGGACCCGTCAATGGCGGGAACGAGCTCATGAGTCCCGCCGTGTATGGATGGAGCGGCCGGTGGAACAGGACGTCCGAGGCCGCCGACTCGACGATCTCGCCCGCGTACATGATCGCGATTCGATCGCTGAACTCGACGAGCAGCGACAGGTCGTGGGTGATGAACAGGACGGCGAAGCCGAGGCGCTTCTTGAGGGTCTCGAGCTCCTGCAGGATCTCGCGCTGTACGACGACGTCGAGCGCGGTCGTCGGCTCGTCCATCACGATCAGCTCCGGCTCGAGCGCGAGCGCCATCGCGATCACGACACGCTGCCGCATGCCGCCCGAGAGCTCGTGCGGGTAGGAACGGATCCGTCTGCGATCGATGCCGACGAGCTCGAGCAGGTCGCCTGCGCGGGAGAGCGCCTCCGACCGCCGGATGCGGTCGTGTGCCCGGTACATGTCGACGAACTGGTCGCCGACGCGCATCACCGGGTTCAGCACGCTCATCGCGCTCTGGAAGACCAGCGAGACGTGGCGCCAGCGGACCTTGCGCAGCTCCTGCGGGCTCATCGCGGCGAGGTCGTCGCCGCGGAACATGATGCGGCCGCCCGAGACACGGGCCGGCGGCTTCAGGATCTGCAGCACGGCGTTCGCGAGGGTGCTCTTGCCACAGCCGGACTCGCCCGCGAGCCCGACGATCTCGCCGGGTGCGATCGAGAGCGACACGCCGTCGACCGCGCGCACCGGGCCGGTGGGCAGCACGTAGTCGACCGAGAGGTCCTCGAGCCGGAGCAGCTCGCGCGTCGCGACGACAGCGCTCATGCGCGACGTCCTCGTCCCAGGAGCAGGCCGGACAGCATCTTGCGCTGGGTCTTCTGCTGGCGCAGCCGAGGATTGCTGACCTCGTCGAGTCCGGCGAGGATGAACACGAGCGCCGCCACGGTGAGCGCGAGTGCGCATCCGGGGAACACGAACGTCCACCACTCGTCCTGCAGGACCGTCGAGTTGACCTGCGCCCAGTACAGCGTCCCGCCCCAGCTCGAGGTCGCCAGGTTGCCGAGCCCGAGGAACTCGAGGCCGGCCTCCGTCAGGATCGAGACGTAGAAGACGAGCACGAATGCCGCGGCGATCCGGCTGATCATGTTCGGCATCAGCTCGTGGAAGATGATCCGCCGGCTCGACTCGCCCGCGACCTTCGCGGCCAGGACGAAGTCGCTGTTGCTCAGCGTCAGCGCCTGCGCGCGCAGGACGCGCGCCTCGAACGCCCACAGGGTCAGGCCCAGGATCAGGATCATCGATGCCGATCCCTGGCTCCGCATGTAGGAGGACACCACGACCAGGAGCGGGATCGTCGGGATCACGAGGAAGACGTTGATCGCCAGGTTGACCGAGTCGTCGACCCAGCCGCCGGCGTACGCCCCGAGCACCCCGAGCGTCGCGGCGAGCGCGGTCGCGATGGTCGCCGCGGCGGCCCCGAGGAACAGCGACGTGCGGGCACCCCAGACGACCTGGGAGAAGATGTCGTTCCCCTGATCGGTCGTCCCGAAGAAGTGGTGCCACGACGGGCTCTGCTTGGCGTCCAGCAGCGAGTAGGCGTTCGGGTCGTGCGTCGCGATCCAGGGGGCGAAGACCGCGACCAGCACCATCGCCGTGATCACCATCAGGCCGAAGCGCGACTTCGGGTTCGCGAGTAGGAGCCGTAGCCACAGCGGGATCGCGAATCGCCCTCGTCGGTTCCCGCGCGATGGCAGCGGAACGTCGACCGGGATGAACGGCTCGCCCGGAGCTCGCTCGTCGGCCGCGACGGGGTGGATCTGCGACATCGGCTAGGCCGCCCGCACGCGCGGATCGAGGACGAGGTTCAGGATGTCCATGATGAAGTTCGCGACGATCACGCACACCGCGAAGACCAGCAACAGGGCCTGCGTGAGCGGGTAGTCGTTGCCGAGAGCGGCCTGCACGAGCGTCAGGCCTGCGCCCGGGTAGCTGAAGACGAACTCGATGAAGACGACGCCGCCGACGGCGGTCGCGAACTGGGCAGCGAAGCCGTTGAGAGGCGGGAGGATCGCGTTGCGGGCTGCGTAGCGCGTCATCACGCGGCGGTCGCTCAGCCCCTTGGCGTGGGCCATCGCGACGTAGTCCTCCTCGATCGTGTTGATCATCACCGTCCGCATGTTGAGCACCCAGCCGCCGGCGAACGCGAACATGATCACGAGGATCGGAAGCTGTGAGTGGCGGAAGGCGCTCTCGAGGAACGTGTAGTTGAATCCCGGCACGAGGCCGGTGTCGTACGCGTGCGCCAGTGGGAACCAGCCGAGCTTGAGGCCGAGCACGTACACGGCGACGAGTGCCGTGAAGAACGCCGGAAATGCGCTGATCGAGAGCAGCGTCGGCACGACGAGGTTGTCGACGGCGCCGCCCCGGCGCCAGGCGGCGATCATCCCGACCGTGATGCCGAAGATGAAGGCGAGCAAGAAGGCGAATCCCACCAGGAAGATCGAGTAGGGAAGCGTGCTGCCGATCACGGTGGACACTCGCGTCGGGTAGTTCGACGTCGAGATCCCGAAGTTCAGCGTGACGACGCGGTGGAGGTACCCCAGGTACTCGGAGAAGAGCGATTCATGCCCTCCGCCGAGCAGATCGCGGTACGTCTGGATCAGACCCGGGTTCGAGGCGAGCTGCGCCGAGCTCATCCGCTGCAGCACCCCGCCGGCGGGGTCGCCGGGCATCAGCCGCGGAAGCAGGAAGTTCAGCGTGATCGCGACCCACAGGGCGAACACGTAGAAGCAGATACGGCGGATCAGCCAGCGCATCGTCATCTTCTCCCGAGTATGCCCGGTGAGCGAGGGTGCTCGCCCACCGGGCACATCTCAGAGGGAGAGGATCAGGCCCCGGACTTTCCGCCGGGTGCGATGCGGGTGAACGACAGGACGTTGTCGGGGAACGTGGTGAAGATCGGGTCGCCGTAGTAGTTCTTCGGCGACGCGAACCCGTGGAAGTACTTGGTGCTGTAGGTCGACCAGCGCGGCCCGATGAAGAGCGGGATCACCGGAAGCGTGCGCAGCCAGGCTGCTTCGAGCTTGGTCGCGAGCGTGTGCTGGACGTCGGGCTTGAGCGACGTCTTCCACTGGTTCAGGAGGCCCGTCGCGCTGGCATCCGCGAAGTGCTCCCAGTTACCGGTCGACGTTGCGTCCTCGCCGGAGGGGATCATCGCGTTCTGGCTCAGGTTCGCGTAGAAGAACCCGTACGGCGATCCCTGCGAGGCGGCCTGCCAGAGCAGGGTCGGCACCTTCGTGGCCGAAGCGGCCGGGTACCACGTGTTGTAGTCGGGCTCGAGCTTGGTGCTCGCGTCGATCCCGATCGCCTGCAGGTTCTTGGTGATGATCTGCAGCGAGGCGACCCAGTCAGACCAGCCCGAGATCACGTGGATCTGGAACGAGACCGGATTGCCCTTGGGGTCGACGAGCTGGTTGCCGTTGTAGGTGAACCCGTTCTGCGTGAGCAGCTTCTTCGCGCCGTCCGGGTTGTAGGCGGCGAGTGCGGCCGCCTGGGACTTGATGGCCGGATCGGTCACCCAGGACGGGAAGATCCCGCTCAGGCCGATCGCATCGGTCGGCGGCGCGTAGCCGTACTCACCGAGCTTCGAGACGTCGTTCCGGTTGATCGCCATGCTGATCGCCTGGCGCAGCGGCACGAGGCTGAACGGGTACGAGGTGTCGTCGAACATCAGCGACACCGGGTATGCGGTCGTCGCGTAGAACGCGTGGTAGTGCGCGGGATCCTTCGACTCGTACGCCTGCTCGACGTTCGGGACGAAGTTGTGCGTCCAGTCGACCTGGCCGCTCTGGATCGCGAGCAGGGCTGCATCGTTCGATGCCGTCTCGAGATACTCGAGGCACGGGATCTTCGGCGCGCCGGTCAGCCAGTAGTTCGGGTTCTTGTTGAACACGATGTCCTGGTTGGTGAGGCGGCCGATCTGATCGAACGGACCCGATCCGACCGGGTTCGGGTTCGTGAACGTCGCGACCTTCTTGACCTTCGACCAGATGTGCTGCGGCACGACGAACTGGAGGTTCAGGTTGGCGGCGATGAACTGCGAGTCGGGCGTCTTGAGGTTGATCGCGACGCCGCTCGGCCCGACGCGCTTGACCGACACGATGTTGGTGCCGGTGCGGGTGAGGCCGATGATGTCCATCGTCTTGTCCTGCTTGCCGGCGGTCAGGCTGTAGACCACGTCGGCAGCGGTCAGCGGCTTGCCGTCCGACCACTTGGCGTTCTTGACGATCTGGAGCGTCAGCGTCTTGTTGCCGTTGCTCCACTTCCAGCTCTGCGCGAGCCACGGATAGACGTGGCCTCCACCAGCGACCGTGGCAACGACGAGCGGCTCGTAGATCGCGCCCTTCATGATGTTGCCGTTGAGGGTCGAGCCGGTGTACGGGTTGAAGGCATGCGAGAACGTCGCATCACCCGAACCCGTCATGACGAGGCACTTGTGTGCGGCGGCGTTCGCGGCCGCGCTCGACGCGGGTCGCGCCGATGCACCTGGCACCAGGCTCGCGGTCACGACCGCGACTGCGCCGACGACGCCTGCAATCACCAGACGGCGCGTTGCACGAGCTGGACTTCTCATTCCCCTACCCCCTTCGGTAGCTCTCCCGGCACCCGATGGTTGCTGGCGATTCCACCTCGTCAGCACCCCACCTGGCGCCCTCGACCCGACAACGGGCCGCGACATTCCGCACATGACTCGGTAACGTTTACCAGATCGTTTCATGGCGGTCAAGTGCTCAGATTCACTGTCCATAGGGATTTGTGAGTCTGCCTTCGCTATCCAATGACGTGATTTAGCCGAAAAAGTTGTAACCGTTTCCAAGTATCTGCTTCAATAGCGTCATGTCGACGTCCGGCACGAACGGCGAACACCGCGCGACGATCCGCGAGATCGCGAGCGCGGCCGGCGTCTCGATCGCCACGGTCTCGCGCGTCCTCAACGAGCGACCCGGCGTCGCCGAGGAGACGCGGGGAGCAGTGCTGCGCGTCGTGCGCGATCGCGGATTCACCGCGAACCGCAGCGCACGCGCCCTGTCGGGCGGCCGCACGGGACTGGTCGGCGTGATGCTGCCGATCGTCGAGGCGACGTACTTCATGTCGATCCTCTCCGGAGCGGCCGAGGCGCTCTACGAGCAGGACATGCGGATGGTGCTCTGCCCCACGCTGCATCATCACGAGCGCGAGGTCACGCTGCTCGACCGTCTCATGCACGGTACGACCGATGGCGCGGTGCTGATGTTGCCGGAGGAGTCGAACAACGAGCTCAAGATCCTTCGCCGCAAGGGCTACGCGTTCGTGATCGTCGATCCCCGCGTGGCGCTCGACGAGGGCATCCCGGCCGTCTCGGCCGCGAACGCCTCGGGTGCCCGCGCTGCGACCGAGCACCTGCTTTCGCTCGGTCACCGGCGGATCGGCGCGATCACTGGACCGCAGCAGTACCTCGCGAGCACCGAGCGCCTGAACGGCTACCACGGCGCCATGGCGGCGGCAGGCGTCCTGCCCGATCCCGCGATCATCCTCGAGTCGAGCTTCGGGATCGAGGGAGGTGCGATGGCTGCGGGCAGATTGCTGGACGAGCCGGACCCGCCGACCGCGATCTTCGCCTTCAACGACAACACCGCGATCGGAGCGATGCGCGTCGCCCGGGAACGGGGCCTCCGGGTTCCCGAGGACATCTCGATCGTCGGCTTCGACGACTCGGAGCAGTCCGCGATCGTCTACCCGTCGTTGACGACGGTGCGCCAGCCGCTCGCAGAGATGGGTCGCATGGCCGTCAGCCTGCTGCTGCGCCTGCTCGACAACCAGCGGCTCGAGGCGCTGCACATCGAGCTGAAGACGCGGCTCGTGGTGCGCGAGTCCACCGCGCGGGCGCGCAGCTAGCTGGCGCTCTCGAACGCCGTCGAGCCGCGACCTGTGGATCCTGGTCGAACGATTTCGTGGGCGGCCTGGCCGCGATCACGGTTGCGACGGATCGACGACGTCTGCGTTGCGCCTTACGCGACCACGGCGAGGTTCCGAGAGCCACGCTCTCCACCTGCGTCTTTTCCGCGGCTTCGCGTCGCCGCCGGTCCTGCGGAGGCGAGGGTTGCGAACGCCGCGGCGAGCGCGGCGAACGCACGGCTCATCGAGAGGCGTGTACGGGCTCGGGCTCTGGCTCGCGCTCGGCCAGGACCTCGTCGACGCGCGGCGCGTCGGCGAGGCTGCGGTGCAGCATCCCGCCGATCAGCTCGCGCGCGGTGCGCCGTGCGCGGATGACGTCACCCTCGCGCTCGAGCAGATCGCCCCACCACGCGTCGAACAGCGCCGGCACGCGGACGGCGTCGACGGAGCGCCGCATCAGCGACTCGCCGTCCTCGAGGCCGAGCTCCCAGGCCGCGAGCGAGAGCAGGCATCCGGCCCCGTCGTCGGGATCGCCCCACTCCCCGCCCTCGAGCTCGAACGCGCCGCGCTCGAGCGCGCGACCGAGCGCCTGACGCGTCTCGGGCTCGAGACCGCCGAGGGCTCTTGCGAGGTCGTCGCCCATGCGAAGCTGATCCATCGTCAGAGGGATGGTAGAGGATCGATCCCGTGCCCCGCTGTACGATGTGAGCGTGGCCTCCGAGTCCGAGCGCAGGTATGCGCTTCCGCTCTTGTCGCCCCGGTCGGCGCTCCTCGTCGGCGTCCTGGCCCTCGTGCTCGAGGTGTCGCTCATCACCCCGTGGGTCGATGACGCGGCCGACTCGAACTCGACCGTCCACTTCACGCAGCACGGCCTGATCTTCATCGGCGGACTGATCATGGGCTGGGCGCTGCGCGACCTCCGCCTCGCGACGTTGTTCGCCGCGGAGCGCCGGTAGGGAGCGGGCGATGGGGCGCTTCATCGTCCTCCACATCCCGCACATCGTGCCGGTGCTCGTGGCATTCGCGTTCCTTGGACGGCTCGCGCTCGTCGTGGCCGACCAACCGCCCGTGCACCTCGACGAATCGGCCGTCGACGCGTGGCGACGGGCGCGCGCCGACCGCGCACGCGCACGCCGGGTGCGCCGCTCGACCTCGCGCATCGGACTGATCGCGCTCATACCGCTGATCCTGGCGACCGGCTCGGGACTCGTCCTCTACACGTTCGCGCTCGACGGCCGGCGGCCGTCAACCGCCTTCAGCTGGGTGCACGCGATCGTCTCGGCGGTCGCCCTGCTGCTCGTCTGCTGGAAGCTCGTCGACGCCGGCGGCACGCGCCTGCGGCGCGGCCTCGATCTGCACCGCGCCCTCACGGAGGGCGCATCCCTGCTGCTCGCGGCCCTCGCCATCCCGCTGATCGTCACGGGTGCGTGGCTGCTCGCGCGCCCGTCGGACGGGCTCGTTCGCCGCGAACGTCCACCTGGTCGCGAGCGTCTGGTGGGTCGCCCTCTTCGGCGCCCACCTGCTGCGCTACCTCGGGCGCTCCGTCGATGCGGCGCTACGAGGAAAAGCAGCGACTAGCTCGCGCGAGCGATCGTCGACCTCAGGCCCGTCGGCGCACCTGACGATGCCGTCCTCGGTCGCGATGCAGACCGCGTGCGCGATGTTGCGCGCGCCGAGCTTGGCGAGGATCTGACGGCGCTGCGTCTTGACGGTCGCCTCGCCCTTGAACAGGCTGTGCGCCGTCTCGCTCGAGGTCAGGCCGTTCGCGGCGGCGCAGAGCACCTCGAGCTCGCTGCGGGTCAGGACCGACGCGCAGCCCTCGACGATGTGGACGTCACCACGCGGAGCGACGGCAGCGAGATGCATGCGTCCGAGTCGCGGATCCTGCACCTCGAGCAGGTGCGGCGCCTCGCCGTTGGCCGGCACGCATTGCGAGTAGATGCCGCGGCCGTGCGGGCCGCTCGTTCGATACGGACGTATGCGACCCCAGGGATGGATGGGGCAGTGTGTCTCTTCCATGAGCGCTCCAGGGGTGTTCGATCGGTATCTCTTTGATCGACCAGGAGGTGGAGAACCGCAGCCGAAGCTCTGGAAGATTCCTGTAGGTTTTTCGGGATTTAGAACGTGCCGAGGCCTCGCGCACGTCCTAGTAATGCGTCGGCGCGATCAGGTACACGATCGCGTAGAGGACCACCCACACGAAGTCGACGAAGTGCCAGTAGATGCCGGTCAGCTCGACGCCCATGTGCTTCTCGGCCGAGTAGTGGCCGCGCAGCGAGCGCACCAGCGCGATCGTCAGCAGCGTCGCGCCGATGAAGACGTGCGTGCCGTGGAGGCCCGTCAGGCAGAAGAACGTCGAGCCGAACGCACCCGACTCGGGCGTGAACCCGATGTGCCTGTACTCGTAGATCTGGATCCCGAGGAACGTCAGGCCGAGGGCCAGCGTGAAGAAGAGTCCGAGGATCAGCCCGAGCCTGTTGTTCCGCTTCACCGAGACCAGGGCCCAGTGCATCGTGAAGGACGACGAGATCAGGATGGCGGTGTTGATCCCCGTCAGGTCCTTGGGGATGTCGTACGGCAGCGGCGGATACACGGGGTACACGCCCGAGTACCGGATGTAGAAGAACGCCGTGAAGAAGGCGCCGAACAGCATCACCTCGGAGGCGAGGAACGTGATCAGCCCGACCATCACGCGGTCGATCGAGCCGAAGCGGCCGTAGCCGGCGGGCGGTCCTACGGAGTGTGCGGCTTCGACGCTCACAGGATCCTCAGTGGGAGGCGGGGGTCGCGGTCTTGTCGAACACGGCGTGGCGGGCACCGGGCTGGCCGTAGTTGTACGGACCGCCGACGATGCGCGGCTGCGAGTCGAAGTTGAAGACGGGCGGTGGCGAGGAGACCTGCCATTCGAGCGTCAGCGAGCGCCACGGGTTCGCCGGGGCGGGCTCGCCGCGGATCCACGAGACGATCGCGTTGTAGACGAAGATGAACGTCGAGATCCCGAGCAGGAACGCGCACAGGGTGATGAACATGTTCCAGTTCGCGTACTTCGGCTCGTAGTCGGAGATCCGCCGCAGCATCCCCTCCGTGCCGATGTAGTGCATCGGGAAGAAGGTCGCGTTGAACGTGATGAACGTGACCCAGAAGTGCACCTTGCCGAGCGTCTCGTTGTACATCCTGCCGGTCATCTTCGGGTACCAGAAGTACAGCCCGGCGTAGATCGTGAACACCGACCCGCCGAACAGCACGTAGTGGATGTGCGCGACGATGAAGTACGTCCCGGAGACATGGACGTCGACCGGGATGAGCGCCAGCCAGACGCCGGAGAGGCCTCCGAGCACGAACGTGAAGAGGAACCCGAGCACGAACAGCATCGGCGTGTTCAGGTCGATCACGCCGTTCCAGAGCGTGCCGACCCACGAGAACACCTTGATACCGGTCGGCACCGCGATCAGAAGGGTCGAGACCATGATCGGGATGCGCAGCCACGGCGGTATCCCGGCGACGAACATGTGGTGCGCCCACACCGTGAAGCCGAGCACGCCGATGGAGATCGTCGAGAACGCGACGGCGCGGTAGCCGAAGATCGGCTTGCGCGCCATCACCGAGATGACCTCGGAGACGATCCCGAACCCGGGCAGCATCATGATGTACACGGCCGGGTGTGAGTAGAACCAGAAGACGTGCTGGTACAGCAGCACGGCACCGCCGGACTGGTAGTTGAAGAAGTCCGTGTGCATCACGTGGTCGAACAGCAGCATGAACTGCGACCCGGCGACGAACGGCGTGCCCAGCACCACGAGTGCCGAGGTCGTCAGGTTGGCCCAGACCAGGAGCGGCATCCGCCACAGCGTCATACCCGGAGCGCGCATCGTCAGGATCGTGACGATGAAGTTGACGGCCGTCAGGATCGACGAGGTGCCGGCGAACTGCACGCCGATGTTGAAGAAGAGCTGGGAGACGGTCTGGTAGTCCGAGGCGAGCGGCGCATACGCCGTCCAGCCGGCGCCGAAGCCCTGCCAGAAGAGGCTCGCGACCATCATCACGCCGGCGGTCGGGAGCATCCAGAAGCTCAGCGCGTTCAGCCGCGGGAACGCCATGTCGTCCGCGCCGAGCATCAGCGGGATCACGAAGTTCGCGAGCCCGGCGAACGCGGGAATCACGAACAGGAAGATCATCAGCGCGGCGTGCACGGACATCAGTCCGTTGTACTGATCGGCGGTCATGAACTGCAGGCCGGGTTTCGCGAGCTCGGTGCGGAACGCCTCTGCACACAGCCCGCCGATCAGGAAGAACGCGAACGTCGTGACCAGGTACTGGATTCCGATCACCTTGTGATCGGTGTTGACCTTGAAGTAGTCCTGCCAGCGGTACGCGCCGTGATCGTCGTGGTTCTCGGGTCTGGTCGGCGAGCCGATGATGTAGCGGGCCCAGTAGTCGAAGCATCCGATCCCGAGGATGAAGCCGATCGGCATCAGGAACAGCACCGTCGTGAACGTCACGGGCCGCGAGTACCAGTCCCAGCCGAGCCGCCAGCGGATGATCGCCGGCAGCGCGATCCCGATGCCTCCCGCTGTCCACGTCCAGAGCAACGCGCGCCACCAGCCCGGACGGATCCAGACCGAGCGCTTCGGGCCCGACGGCGGACGGTGAGTCGCCGGCTCGTGATGCACAGGTGCGCTGACAGCGCTCACTTGGTCGCTCCGGAGATGAATTTGACCAGGTCGTCGAGCTGTTGCTTGCTGAGCGTCGAGCCGAAGTTGCCGGGCATCACGTTCGGCGGATAGCCCTTCGCGATGTACTTGTTGGGGTCGACGATGCTCTCGCGAACGAAGTCCGGAACACTCTGGCCCGCGGCCTTGGCGTCGGCCGAGATGTTGCCGAGATCAGGTCCGACCGTCCCCGTGGTGCCCGCCGCCGCCAGCGTGTGGCAGCCGCCGCAGCCGAGGGCGCCTGCAAAGATCTTCTGCCCCGGCGGTGTGGTCGCGGAGGCCTTCTTCTGCTGGCCGACCCACTTCGCGAAGTCGGCCGACGAGACGACCTTGGTGACGTTCTGGTTGCTCATGCCGGCATGCCCCGGACCGCACAGGGCCGAGCAGAGCACGCGGAACGTCCCGAGCCGATCGGGTGTGGCGAAGGTGCGGTTGATGATGCCCGGGACGGCGTCCGCCTTGACGCGCCACTCGGCGACGAAGAAGCCGTGGATCACGTCGGTCGATGTCGTCTCGAGCTTGACGCCCTCGTTGATGGGCAGGTAGAGGATCGACGACTCGAAGCCGCCGTCCGTCACGTACTTGAAGTTCCAGGAGTACCGCGAGCCGGTCACGAGCACGACCCGCGTCTTCTGACCTGCCTTCGCAACCGACTCGTTGTCGCTCAGGGTGATCCCGGCCCACGTGCCGAAGATCGTCACGATCACGACGGGGATCGCCGTCCAGAGGATCTCGAGGCCGGTATGCCCGTGGAGGGGCTCGCCGTCACGCATGTCCTCGGGGCCCTGGCGCCGGAACTTCCAGATGCAGTACGCCATCACGATCATCACGAGACCGAAGATCGCGCCCGAGACGTAGGTGATGCCGTAGGCCAGCCGATCCGTGCGGTCCGCCTGCGTCGAGTCCGCCGGAGGGAACCACGGCAACTGGATCAGCAGGTAACTGAAGATCACACCCAGGACGATGCCGAGCGCGACCAACTTCGTGACCTTGTTGTTCAGGAACCGCACGGGCGCTGGCACCTCTTCGTGGGTTGGGACGCCGACTCCCCCCGGAGCACGCCCGCGCCCCGCATCCTAGGGGTGTAGGACGGCGCGCCGCAAGGGGAAGAAGACAAGTCTTGGAGGTTCGCTACGGTGGCAGGCATGCGGAAGGACGTCCGCGCGAGGCTTGTCGCGATAGGCACAAAATGCGTGCATATCGCGATGTTTCTCGCGATCCCTACGATGCTAGCGCTCGCGACGGATGCCAGGGCCGCTGCACGGCAGGACTTCGCGCGCGCGCTGGTGCCGAAGGCGGCAGCGTTCCTGATGCCGCCGTTTCCCGCGGCAGGCGACGCGTCGTCCGCCGACGTCGTGACGTCGCAGGGCGTGGCGCGCATCGGAGCGGATGCGCTGCAGGCTGCCGGCCAGCGGGGCGCAGGCGTCCGGATCGCGGTGCTCGACCAGGCGTTCGGCGCCACGTCGCGGCTCGACTCGCTCGCGGGAACGGAGCTCCCTCCCCTCGCGCGCCAGCACCGGATGAGCTTCGACACCGACACCGGGATCGCGGGCCGCGACTTCAACGGCAACACCTCGCGCCACGGCGAGTTCGTGACGGAGATCGTCTACGACATCGCGCCCGATGCGGAGTACTGGCTGGTCAACTACCACACGCCCGACCAGTTCAAGCAGGCAGTCGACTACCTCCGCGACGTCGTGCACCCGAACGTCGTCGTGCACTCCAACTCGTTCCTGTTCGGGCGCTTCGACGGCACGGGATTCTTCTCCCAGCAGGTGGATGCGCTCGCCGCCCAGGGCACGATCTGGGTGAACTCCGCGGGCAACTACCGCCTGAACCACTGGGAGGGGCCATGGGCCGACGCCGATGGCGACGGCTTCCTGGACGTGCCGGGTCACGGAGACGACTTCCCCGTCGATCTCATCGGCACGCAGCGACCCGCCTGCGACCTGAGCGCCGACGGCACGGGCGCAGAGAGCTCGCTCGACCACTACGCGCTCGGGCTGTTCGTCGACCCGGCCGGCACACAGCCCGTGCTCGACGCGCGCTCGGGCCAGCCGATGATCTCGAGCTTCGTGCCCCTGCCCGACCCGCACGACGATCTGGGCCCGGGCTTCCTCTCGGCCCCCGGCACGTACCACCTCAAGATCATGCGCGTCGGCAATCCACCAACCGAGCATCTCACCCTGTTCTGCCGCTTCGCGCTGCCGGCCGACGTCGACACCACGACCTCGAGCATCCCGACACCGGGTGACGCCCGCGGCAGCCTGACGATCGGCGCCTTCGACGCGACGACGCTCGAGCCCGAGACCTACTCGTCCGAGGGCCCGACGGACGACGGCAGGCCGAAGCCCGACCTGGCGGCGCCGACGAACGTCGCGATCACGGGTGGGTCGTGCGGCGGAACCTCGTGTGCCGCGCCGCATGCCGGCGGAGCCGCGGCGCTGCTGCTCGCGACGACTCCGGCGGCCGACGTGCCCGCGACGCTCCGCTCGTGGGCGCTCGACGCGGGCGACCCCGGCTTCGACTACCGCTTCGGGGCCGGGCGGCTCCGGCTCGACCTCAACCCTCCGACGCTCGGGTCGCCGACCGTTCCGGCGGCCGGAAGCATCGTCTCGGGCGTACTCAACGTGCGCCTGCCGCTCGTCGAGCAAGGCACGCTCGACGCCGCGCAGGCCTCGCTCGACGGCGTCCCGCTGCCGTCGGTCGTGGGGGCGGACAAGGTGGTGTCCGGCTCGATCGACACCCGCCTCCTGGCGGACGGGACGCACGTCCTGCGCATCGACGCCCGCGATCGGGTGGGCAACGCAGGGTCGTACACCGTCTCGTTCACGATCGACAACACGCGGCCGGCGCTGCGTATCCGTGCGCCGCGCACCGTCCTCGCGAACAGCCCGCTGCTCCTGACGACGGCCGCGTCCGATCGCGGCTCGGGCGTCGCCGGGGTGCCGGTCGTGGCGTTCGGAGACCGCTCGACGGGGAAGGGCTCGCGCATCCGGCATCGGTATGCCCGCCCGGGCCGCTACACGCTGCGCGTCTCGGTCGTGGATCGCGCGGGCAACACGGCGGTCGCGCAGCAGACCGTGCGCGTCGTGGGGGTGCTCGTGGAGCCCTCGCTCGGCACGAAGCCGGCCGTCTGGGTACGGCGCGCGCGACCGGGCAACGTCCGCGTGCGGCTCGCGGGTGCGCTCGTGCGCTCGCTGCACGTCGGCCGCGCCCCGCGCCGGGTCCTGCTCGGCGCGTTGAAGCACGGCGTCTACCGGGTGACCGTGGTCGCGGGCGCCGCGCGAGCGAGCCGGCTCGTGCGCGTACGCTGACCGCCGGTGCAACCGAGCGTCCATGTCGAGGATCTGGTCAAGCGCTACGGCGTGCGCGAGGCGTTGCGCGGGGTCTCCTTCCGGGTCGAGGCGGGTGAGGTCGTCGCGCTGCTCGGACCGAACGGCGCCGGCAAGACGACGACGGTCGAGATCCTCGAGGGCTACCGCACACGGGACAGCGGCCACGCGGAGGTGCTCGGACTCGATCCCGGCCGCGGCGGGCGCGCGCTGCGCGAGCGCATCGGCATCGTCCTGCAGGGCACGTCCGCGCACCCGCACCTGACCACGCGCGAGGCTCTCTCGATGTTCGCCGGCTACTACCGACGGCGGCGGGATCCCGAGGAGCTGCTCGAGCTCGTCGGGTTGGAGGAGGACGCCGACCGGCGGGTGCGCATGCTGTCGGGCGGGCAGCGCCGGCGGCTCGACCTCGCGCTCGCCCTGGTCGGCTCGCCCGAGCTGCTGTTTCTCGACGAGCCGACGACGGGGTTCGATCCCGAGGCCCGGAGAGGCGCGTGGGAGACGATCCGCCGGCTCGCCGAGGCGGGAACCACGGTGCTCCTGACCACGCACTACCTCGACGAGGCCGCAACGCTGGCCGATCGCGTGATCGTGCTGCGCGCCGGCCGGATCGTCGCCGAGGGAGCTCCGGGCTCGCTCGGCACGGTCACCGGCGCGGAGTTCCGCTTCCGTCTGCCCGATGGCGTCGCGATTCCGGAGCTTCCCGGCCTCGCGCTGACGGCGACCGCAGAGGGTGTCGTCGGCACGTCTGACGTTCCGACCGAGGCGCTGCACGCGCTCACGGGCTGGGCGCTCGAGCAGCGGGTGGAGCTCGAGGGCCTCGAGGTGCGTCGCCCGAGCCTCGAGGACGTCTACCTCGAGCTCACTGCCGAGACCGAGGGGGTCGTGTCGTGACCAGCAGCCTCGCCGCGCGGCAGGTCGGCTGGGAGCAGCGGCTGTTCTGGCGCAACCGCCAGTCCGCGTTCTTCACCTTCGTGCTGCCGGTCGGCCTGCTCGCGTTCGGCGCCCTCGGCCGACACTCGACCGTCGACGGCATGCCATACGCCGACTTCTTCGTGCCGGGCCTGATCGGAACCGCGATCGTCTTCACGACGTTCGCCGGCATGGCGATCACGCTCGTCATCCGGCGCGACACGGGCATCCTCAAGCGCATCCGAGGCACGCCGCTGCCACCTGCCGTGTACCTGGGTGCGCTCGCGGGATCGATGGCGCTCGTGCTCGCGATCGAGTCCGCGATCGTGGTCGGCATCGGCTCGACGCTGCTCGGCGTCTCGGCGCCCGACGCGCCGCTCGAGCTGCTCTGTGTCGTCGTGTTCGGCGCCCTCGCGTTCGCGGCGCTCGCGTTCGCCGTCGTGCCGTTCGTCCCGAGCGCCGAGGGGTCGTCGGCCGTCATCTCGGCCCTCTACCTGCCGCTGCTCGGGCTCTCCGGGGCGTTCTTCCCGCTCGACCGGCTGCCGACCGCCCTGCACGAGCTCGCCGACCTGCTGCCGCTGTCGCACCTCCTCACTGCGCTGCGCGCGGCGTACTCGGGCGGGGGGCTGGACCGCCACGACCTCGCGGGGCTGCTCGTGACGCTCGCCTGGGCGCTCGCGGGCGTGCTGGTCGCGGTCCGCAGGTTCGGCTGGGAGCCGCGCGGTGGGAGTTAGGGCTCGGAACACCACCTCGGTAATCCGCGGCCTTAGACTGCGGCGCGTGTCCGGGTCCGCGTTCGCTACGCCTGCGCCCCTGGCGCCGGCGGAAGGCTTGCAGAAGCGCGCGAGCGCCGGCGACTACATCGAGATCCTGAAGCCCAGGATCATGCTGCTGATCGTGATCACCACGGTCGGCGCGATGGGCTTCGCGGCGCACGGCTGGCCCGGTACGTGGCTGCTGATCGCGACGGTCGCAGGGATGTGCCTCTGCTCCGGCGGCTCGAGTGCGCTGAACCACTGGTACGACCGCGATATCGACCTGCGGATGGCGCGCACGGCCAACCGCCCGGTCGCGGCGGGACGGATCGCGCCGCGCGAGGCGCTCGCCATCGGCATCGGCCTCGGGATCGCCGGCGTGCTCTGGCTCGCGCTCCTCGTCAACTGGCTCGCCGCCGCGTGGGCGCTCGCGGGCTTCCTCACCTACGTCTTCGTGTACACGATCTGGCTGAAGCGCCGGACACCCCAGAACATCGTGATCGGCGGCGCCGCGGGTGCGATTCCCCCGCTCGTCGGCTGGGCTGCCGTGACCGGTCGCACGGATCTGGCAGCCGTTGCCCTGTTCGGGATCATCTTCCTGTGGACGCCCCCGCACTTCTGGGCGCTCGCGATCATGCTCGAGGACGACTACGCGGCTGCCGGCATCCCGATGCTGCCGAACGTCGCCGGCCGCGAGGCGGCCTCGCGTCAGATCACGCTGTATACCGCGCTCCTGCTCGCCGCGTCGTTCGTCCCCGTCGTGCTCGGAGAGCTCGGGGTGCTGTACGCGGCCGCAGCTGCGCTGCTCGGCGGACGCTTCCTCTGGCTCGCGGTCGACCTGATGCACGCCCCCGACATCCCGATGGCGCGCCGGACGTTCCGCTTCTCGTTGCTCTACCTCGCGGCGCTGTTCGTCGCGATGGCGCTCGATCGCGCGCTCCTCGGATGAGCGGGCCCGTGACGAGGCTCGACGACGTCGATCTCCTCGATCACGACCTGTTCGCCGAGCGGGAGCCGTGGGACGTGTTCGAGCTCTTGCGCCGCGACGCGCCGGTCTACTGGCACGAGGAGCCCGGCGGTCGCGGGTTCTGGTGCGTGACGCGCTACGACGACGTCGTCGCCGTGCTCAAGGACACGGCGACGTTCTCGTCCGGGGTCGGCGGCGTCGCGCAGATCGAGGACATGCAGCCGGATGAGCTCGAGGCTCGCAGGAACTTCATGGAGACCGACCCGCCGCTGCACACGCAGTGGCGCCGCCTGTTCGCCCGCGACTTCGCGCCGCGCTCGCTGGCGCGCTACGAGCCGTTCCTGCGCGATCTGACGCGGGGCATCCTGGACGAGGTGCTGCCGCTCGGCGAGTTCGACTTCGTGGAGCGGATCGCGTCGCCGATCCCGATCCGCGTGCTGGGCCACCTGCTCGGCGTGCCGGAGGAGCACCTCGATCGCCTCGTCGAGCTCGGCGATGCGATGCTCGTCGACACGGACCCCGAGCTCGCACGGGTGCTCGCCGGATCCGCGGAGCACGACCGCTATCGCTTCGAGCCGTTCGGGAGCCCGGACGCCGAGGAGCTCTGCGCGATCGGCCGCGGCATCTACGCCGAGCGCCGCGTGCATCCGCAGGACGACATCCTCTCGCTCGTCGCCCACGCCGAGATCGACGGCTGCCCGCTGAACCAGCGCCAGCTCGACAACACGTTCGCGATCATGGTCGTCGCCGGCAACGAGACCACGCGGCAGGCGATGGCGCTCGGGATGCTCGGACTGATGCAGTTCCCCGAGCAGCTGGAGCTGTTGCGCCGAGACGACGTCGACTGGCCGCGCGCCGTCGACGAGCTGATCCGCTACGCCTCGCCCGTCTGGTACTTCCGCCGCACCGCGACGCGCGACGTCGAGGTCGAGGGCACCACGATCCGGGCCGGCGACAAGGTCGTGGTCTGGTTCGGGTCGGCGAACCGCGATCCGGAGCGCTTCCCCGACCCCGACCGCCTCGACCTGACGCGCCCGCGCGACGTCCACGCGGCGTTTGGCCGCGGCGGCCCCCACTTCTGCCTGGGGGCGCACCTGGCGCGGCTCGAGCTGACCGTCCTGTTCCAGGAGCTCCTCCCCCGCATCGCCTCGATCGAGCTGACGGGGCCGGTCGCGCGGCTGCGGTCGAACTTCGGCAACGGCGTCAAGCGGATGCCCGTGCGCGTCGAGCTGGTCCAGCAGTAGTCCTACCTAGCCGGAGCTGGCGGTCGAGCTGCCGAGCGCCGACAGCAGCTGCGACTGCATCGACTTGAGGTTCGAGAGCGCAGTCTCCATCGCCGTGAACTGATCCTTGAGCGTCTGCTCGCGCTGGGCGAGCGTCGCGGTCATCGCATCGATCTGATCCTGCAGATCCTGGGACTCCTGCGTCGCCCCGCTGATCGCGTTGGTGATGGTCCCGTCGCTCTTCACTGCGTTCCACGACAGGTCCGAGATGCGCTGCATCAGCCCGTTCGAGTTGCTGTCCCCGGTGCTGCTCATGAACAGCGCCTTGATCGCGCCGGAGCCGCCGGCAAGCGCCTTGTTGAGCGCGTCCGTGTCGAGCGTGAGCTGGCCCGTGACGTCGCCGGAGCCGGCAGCCCCGGTCGAGAGCCCCGCGAAGCTCGCGATGCTCTGCGCCCCGCTGAGGCCCGAGACCGGCGAGATGAAGGCATCGCGCAGCGAGTCGACGATCGACTGCAGCGTCTGGTTGCCGAACATCGCGCCCTTCAGCAGGTCAGAGTCGCTCTGCGGGTTGATGACCTTCTTCTCGTTGAGCTCGTCCGTCGCGGTCTTGATCACGTCGTTGTACGCGGTGACGAACGTCTGGAGCCTGCTGGTGATCGTCGCGTTGTCGACCTGCGCGGGGTTCACCGCGAGGGTCACGCCATCGGCACCCGTGGCGGCCGTCAGGTTCAGGGTGACGCCGGAGATCGCCGACGTCACGCTGTTCGACGCGCTCGTGAACGCGTTGCCGTCGACGGTGCCCGAGGCGTCGCGGCCGGCGATCTGGGTCGAGAGCCCGATCGCCGCTGCGCCGCCGGTCACGTTCGAGAGCGTGATCGCGGACGCCGCGCCGGTCTGCGTCGCCGACAGGCGCAGCTGGCCGTTGGCGGTCGTGGCCGTGACGCCGCCATTCTTGGAGTTGATCGCGTTCGCGACGTCCGTCATCGTCATGCCGGCGGTGAGGTCGACGTGGATCGCGACACCGGACGAGCTGATGTCCATGGCGCCGTCGGCGCTGAGCGTCGTGTTCCCGGTCGCCGCCGTGACCTGGCTGGCCGCGCCGACGGTGCCGCTCAGCGAGACGCCGAGGTTCGCCTGATCGAGGCCGGGCGCGCTCGTGACGGTCAGGGCGCCGCCGGGCTGGAGCGACACGCTCGAGCCCTTCAGCTGGCCCTGGAGCCAGTTCGCGAGGTCGCCGACCGTGCTCGAGTCGGTCACCTGGTACGACGCCGTCGTCGGCTGTCCGCCCTGGGTCGCGTTCAGCGTGATGGTGTCGCCGACCGCGTACCCGGCGGCCGTGCCCGTCGACGTCGTCAGGGCGGTGAGCCTGGTCGAGGCAGCTGCGTAGGCGCCGCTCGCCTGGTACAGCGTGCCGAACTGCGACACGTCGGACGTCGCCGTCTGCTGCATGACCGCGCCGCGGGCGATGTTCGACACGACGACGTTGTACGAGCTCGCCGCGGCGGCACTCGTCGCAGACGCCGTCAGCTTGGTCGTGTCGGCCGACGTCGCGGTGGGCGAGCCGGCGTACAGCGAGAAGTCGCGCAGCGCGTCGGAGGCCGTCTTCAGCGTCAGGAGCTTGGCCGAGATGTCGGAGTAGTCCTTCTGCTGCAGGTTCACGATCTCCTGCTGGTTCATCAACAGCGTCTTGGGAGCCGACTCGACCGCGATCAGCTGCGTGACGATCGAGCCCGTGTCGATGCCGGACGAGAGACCCGTGAAGGTGATCGAGCCGCCGTTGGTCACCATGTCTCAGACCTCCTTGTCGAGAACCCGGGGCAGCACGGCGCCTCCAGCGTTGGGGCGATACCCGACGAGCGCCGTGCGTCCGCGTCCGAGCCGTCCGAGCGCACCGCCGATGCGACCGAGAGCCGCCTCCGCCGCGCGCTCGTTACGGGACCGCGTTCGCTCGAGCGAGGCGAGCGCCGACCGCTCGGAGGGAATGACCTCGCGCAGCTCGGACAGCAGCTCGCTGCGCTCCGACTGGATGGATGCGAGCGTGCCCAGATCGATCGTCGCGATCGCGTCGTGCTCGCGCTCCAGCAGCTCTGCGATGCGCTCGAACAGCGGCTTCTGGCTCATGCGGCACGCACTCCCTTGGCGGCCTCCGCGAACGCCTCGCGAAGCTCGGCGAGCAGGTTGGCCGCCTCCCGGACGCGCCGCGGATCCGACTCGCGCACGGCGGCGACGAGGTGTCGGTTCACGAACCCGTAGATCGACCGGAGGTTGTGGGCGATCTCTCCCCCGGCCTCGGTGTCGAGCGTCGCGTTCAGCTCGTTGACGATCGATGTCATGCGGCTGACGAACTGCGTGGCCTGGGGGCGCTGCCCCGCCTCGTACGCTGCGATGGCGCGGCGCGAGAAGCGGAGAGCTCCGTCGAACAGCATCACGACGAGCTGCTCGGGAGCAGCGGTCGCGACGGCGTTGTGGTGGTAGGCCTGGTAGCCGGCAGTCACAGACGGTCTTCCCGGATCGCGGGGCGAGGGACCGTGCCCCGTTCGGGGGCACCGAGTAGGTATCGGCGCGAGACGCGCCCCTCTTGACCGCTGCGGCGCGAGCGTTGCCGGGCTCATGCGCGCACGTCGAAGCCCGGCCGGCGCAACGCGGCGAGCTGGTGCAGCACCTGCGTGGACGGCACCGTGCGAACGACCTCTCCCGAGCTGTCGTCGAGGATGCTCGCGATCCAGCGGTGCGTCACGGGATCGAGCTCGTAGTGCACCGAGAGCGACCGCTCGGTCGCGCCCGCGCCGGTGACGGCGAGCTCGATCGAACGTGGACGATCGGACGTGGCTTGCTCGGGCTCCGGTCGGGAGACCGGCACGACAGCGGTGAGCGCCGGCGTCTCTGCGAGACGCGTCTTCGTGCCGGCGAGCGCTGTGTCTTCGGTGTGCATCGCGGCCTCCTTGGCGATGCAGTCCGGGCTCTTGCGAGGGTGGCTTCCTGCCACCTAACCCATAGCATACTGAGAGATTCGCAAGTGATGTGAAAGCTCCCCCGCTCGGGGGAGGGCTACGACGGGGCTAGGCCGCGATCCGCTCGCGGACCTGCGAGAGCAGCTGGGCGACCGACGCCTGCTGGGGATCCAGCGCGAGCGCCGCCTCTAGCACGGGCACGGCATCCTCGAACATGCCCTCGGCGACGGCGCTCTTGCCGAGCAGGCCGAGCGTCCGCGCGTCCTGGCCCCCGAGCTCGATCGCCCGCAGCGCCGAGTCGCCCGCGAGCCGGTAGAACCCCCGCGCCAGGTACAGCTCGCCGATCAGCAGCGTCGCCTCGCGCGGATCGCCGACGGCCTGCTCGACCACGGGCACGACGCTCTCGAACGCGGCGTACTCGGCCAGGCGCGCGAGCCCGTTCAGCAGCTCGAGCGCGCGGAGTGCCGAGCGCCGCGAGAGCGCCGGGGGCGGGCTGTCGTCGAGCACCGCCGCGACGGCCGCGCGCAGCATGGCGACCTCGTCATCGTCCCCTCCGCCCGCTGCGAGCGCGGTGAGGGCGGATTCGGCGTTCTCTCGATCGCCGCGCAGCATCGCCGCGAGCATCCGCAGACGCTGCGCTGCGACGAACGGCGGCGTTCCCGCGGCGAGATCGCCGACCTCCGTCTCGACGTCGGCGTAGCGACGCTGGGTCACGAGCGCCTCGAGCAGCCCGACGCGCGCAGCGGCATGCCCGCCACCGATCGCCAGGCAGCGACGCAGCAGGCCCTCGGCATGCTCCGCGTGTCCGCGCTCGTAGAAGGCGGTTCCGAGGAACAGGTACCACGTCAGCTCGTCGTGCGCGTGCGCCTCGAGGCGCGCGAGCACGGCGTCGGGATCGGCATCTGGCTGGGACAGCAGCAGGGCCGTGAGATCGAGACCGGCCGCGAGGTACTCCGGGTGCAGCTCGAGCGACCGCTCGAACCAGCCTGCGGCCTCGTCGACGAGGCCGCGGTTCGTGGCGACGAGCGCGAGCGCCCCGAGGGCCAGGAACGAGCCGCGTCCGACCACCCCCGAGAAGCGCGGCGGTGCGTCACCCATCTCGAGACAGCGTTCGAAGAGCACGGCGGCCTGCTCGAGCTCGCCGCGGTCCTGTGCGACCAGCGCGCGCTCGAAGACGAGATCGGTGAAGGCCGGAAAGTGCCCGAGCAGCTCGTTCGCAAGCGCCTCCGAGCCGACGAGATCGCCGGTCAACCGGCGCACGCCGCAGAGGCGGGAGACGAGAATCGGCGCGTAGCCGAGCTCCCACCAGGCGTGCTCCTCGCGCAGCAGCTCCAGTCCGAGCTCGTAGTGTCGCCGGGCGGACGCGAGATCGTCCATCCCCACGTACTCGGTGCCGATGTTGAAGTGCGTGAAGGCGGCGCGCGGGTTCGCCTCGAGCTCGCCGTGCAGCAGCTCGAGGTTGCGCTGGTGCTTGTCGCGCTCGTCGATGCGGTTCTTGAGGTAGCCGTAGTGGCGGATGCGCAGCGCCGGCGGCCCGAAGCGCTCCGTCAGGTCGAAGGGCATCGAGTTGCGGATCTGCTCGTGGATCGCACGGGAGAAGCGGTAGTGCGGCCGGTTCCGCCAGAGCCGGAGGGCGAGGTGCTGCGATGCCGTCCCCGCCTCCTGCTGTCCCGTGTAGTTGGTCTCGACGAGCCAGTGCGCCTCGCGCCACGGCTGGCGTGTGAGCTCGACGAGCCGCGCTGCATCGCCGGGCTCGAGCTGTTCGTCGGCGTCGAGCCAGAAGATCCAGTCGCCGGTGGCCGCGTCGACGCCGACGTTGCGCGCCTCGGCGAAGTTGCCCGTCCACTCGAAGTGGAGGACGCGAGCGCCGAACGACTCGGCGATCTCCACCGTCCGGTCGCTCGAGCCCGTGTCGACGACGATCATCTCCGAGACTGCCTCGCGGCACGACTCGAGGCAGGCCGCGAGCATCTCCTCCTCGTCGCGCACGATCATGCACAGCGAGATGCTGCCCGCGGCAGGCTGCATGCGCGCCCGCTTCGCCACGTGCTCGAGCGAGGGCCGGAGCGCCCGCAGGGCGATCGCGAGGGCCGAGCGCACTGGCACCCGCACGGGCCGGCGCAGACGCTTGCGCGCCGCCTCGAGGTTGCCGCGCACGTTCTCGGTCGTGGGGTCGAGCCGCTGGACGGCCTCGAACAGCCGGACCGCCAGCGCCGGCTCGTTCAGGCCGTACACCGCGACGCCGACGTAGTTCATGATGATCGGCTCGTGCGGCTGGCGGCTGAGCCACGGCAGCCCGAGCTGCACGAGCGCGACGGCCGAGGCCAGCCAGTCCTCGGCGCCGAGCGGCTTCAGATCGTCGAGCAGCCGCTCGCAGGAGCGCTTGAGCACCCGGTAGGCGGCCGACTGATCATCCCAGGTGAGCAGCGCGTCGCCGATGCGGCTCGCGTGCGCGAGGTCATGCGCCAGCGCGAGCTCGACGAGCTGTCCGAGCTCGTCGAAGTCCGAGCCGCCGTCGCCGCCGACGAGCGCGGCGAGAGCCTCGCTATGGCGACCGCTGTACCAGAGCCTGAGCGGACGGACGACCCCGTTCTCACCCTCGGCGCGAACGATCCTGAGTGCCATCTGTCAGCCTCCGTATCCGGTCACGGCCACCGTGCTATCGACGGGGTCGACGGCTTGCTTGAGCAGCCCGGATCCCCAG
This sequence comes from uncultured Actinomycetes bacterium, assembly GCA_963717155.1. GTDB lineage: Bacteria > Actinomycetota > Thermoleophilia > Gaiellales > JALYLC01. The sequence continues at coordinate 1,552,282 of OY970326.1, read as the reverse complement.
GCGATGAGCGACACCGCGTTCGGCTCGACGATGCTCACGTCGAGCCGCCGCGCCACACGGAGGTGTCCCCCGCAGGCCGGATGGAGCGCGACGTAGCCGTGCACGGCGCGGTGCACGCGCTCGGCGTCGCGGCCGTGCATCGCGTGGTCGAGCACGGAGATGTCGGCGCAGGCTGCGAGGTTGATGCCCGCCTTCTCGGCGGCCGCGAGCACGTGGGCCTCCCAGAGCTCGGGGCTCCCGTCGACCTCCGGGTCGGCGAGCAGGTAGAGCCCGACCGGCGCCGTCGCGGGGAACGCGATCGCCCAGGCATGCAGGAGATCGGCGAGGCGGTCGTTCCCGCGCCAGGCCGGCGTTGCAAGCAGGACTCGCGCGGGCGCGCCGGGCAGCAGCAACGGCTCGACCGCGCCTCCATCGCGCGGCGCCCGGCGTGCGAGAGCCGCGATCCGGTCGGCGTACGCGTTTGCGATCGCGTCCCACGAGTACGCCTCGGCGGCGATGCGTCCACGCGCTCCGCGACGCCGCCGCTCGCCAGGATCTGCGGCGACGTCGCGGAGCGCGCGCACGAGCGCGCCGCGGTCGGGTTCGAGCATCCAGGGACGCGCGAGCGTCTCGAGGTTGCCGATCTGGCTCTCGGGCAGGAAGCGGCGCTCGGACTCGATGCGCCAGCAGGCGTCGTCCGGGCAGAACTCGTCGGTCGGCCCGCCCGCCGTGACGATCACGGGGAGCGCGCATGCCATCGCCTCCAGGACGGGCATCGCGAAGCCCTCGCCACGGTAGGGGTGCACGAGGACGTCGCAGGCGCGGTACAGCGCGCCGAGCGCATCCCGGGTCAGCTCGTCCTCGATGTAGTGCACGCGCGGCAGCGCGCCCGACGCTGCGCGCTCGCGCAGGCTGTCGCGCATCGTCATGCCGCGGTAGTAGCTCTGACCGCCGAGGTCCTTGATCACGAGCAGCACGTCGTCACGTCCCGCGAACGCCCCCTCGAAGGCCGACAGCAACACGTCCGCCCCCTTGCGGGAGATGGTGCCGCCGACGAACAGGAGGCGCAGGGCAGCAGCGGGAAGCTCCGCGCGCGGGCCGTCGGGCGTCAGCGTCCCGAGATCCACGCCGTTCGGGATGACGTGCACGCGGTCGGCCTCGACGCCGGCCTCGAGATACATCTCGCGGGTGAACGCGGAGGGCACCCACACCTCGTCGACATCGTCCCGCAGGCCTGCCTGCCAGTCTCGCGGCAGCGATCCGAACTCCCATGGCTGGATCAGCGCGAGCCTTCCCGCGGCGGGGCGCGAGAGGTCGGGTGGCCACTGGTGGCGCACCTCCACCTCGGGCGCGTGCGGCGTCGGCGCATCTCCGAGCGGTCCGTCCGTGGCTCGGCGCTCCAGGGCGATCTCGACGTGCCGCGAGCGCAGCCGCTCCCCCACCTCGCGATTGATCGTCGAGAGGCTCGACGCCGTCGACTGGTCTCCGACCCAGCGAACGGCGACGGGCGTGCCCGCCGTGCGCGCCCGCACCGCGCGATCGCCGACGTAGATCGCCTCGAGCTCGTCGACGTACGCCGCGAACGGCTTCGGCGCCGCGATGCCGCCCTGCAGTCGCTCGAGCAGACCGGGCTCGTGCGCGAGCTGCTGGAGCGCGGCCGCGAGCGCCGGTGCCGAACGCCCGTCGAACAGCAGCCCGTTGCGGCCGTGCTCGACGAAGTCGGGGATGCCGCCCATGTTCGCGGCGAGCACCGGTAGCCGCCCGGCGAGGCACTCGGCCACGACGAGCGGTGCGCAGTCCCACCAGAGCGAGGGGATGACCGCCGCATCGAGGTCCGCCAGGATCCCGGGCAGCTCCGAGTGCGAGAACGCGCCCGCGAGCTCGACGACTCCGCGTTGGTCGAGCGCCAGGAGCCGCTCGGCGAACGTCCGCGGGACCTCACCGTGGATGCGAACGCGCAGGTCGCAGTCGACCAGCTGCGCCGCCTCGACGAGGAGCTGAGGGCCCTTGTGGGGATACGCCGAGCCGACGAATCCGACGGTCAGGGGTCCGCGTCCCCGGCCGGGGCGCCGGTCGCGCCCGACGGCATCCCAGATCGCCTCGTCCTCCGGCATCGCCTGGTGGACGACGTCGAGCATCTCCGCCGGGAAGCCGAGCCCGATCAGCGTGCGCCGCATGGCCTCCGACACCGCGAGGATGCGGTCGACCCGCAGCGAGAACCGTTCGCGCAGCTCGCTCCGGCGCTCCGCGTAGCCGGCGGCGTCGCGCGAGCCGACGCACGTGGCGCACGCGCGCCCGGCGTCGCCGGGGCCGTCGCACAGCGAGAGGTCGTCGCGGAACAGGTAGTTCCGTGCGCATCCCAGCCAGTAGTTGTGGGTCGAGAAGATCGTGCGGATGCCCCGCGCGAACGTCTCGTCGACCAGCGAGAGCCCGAGGTTGTGCAGGTTGTGGAGGTGCACGACGTCGGGCCTCACACGATCGAGTACCTCTGCGAACGCCGCCCGGATCGGAGGATCGTCGAGCTCGCGATGAGGATGGCCCAGGTCGAGCAGGCCGTGCGGTCGGTTGTGCACCGACACGACCTCGACCCCATCCTCGACCACGCTCCGGAGCGCGTAGGGCGGCTCGCCCTCGAGCCTCGCCACGCCGGCCGCGAACACGGTCACCTCGTGGCCGCGCTGCGCGAGCTCCTTGGCGACGTAGCGCGGGACGATCGTGCCGCCGCCGGCATCGGCGAACCCGAACGACGAGAGCACGATGCGCTGACCGGACGACTGGCGCCCGGGGCGCCACGGCGCGCGCGGCTCCTGGTCGGCGCGGGCTCGCCACTCCGACGCGAGCACCGGCAGGTCGCGCGCGGCGAACGCCTCGGCAAGGACGAGGCATGCGCGGCGCTCGGCCCACTGCCGCGGGAGCACGGCCCAGTCGAGCTCCGGCACGAGGTCGTCGAGCGCCCAGTCGGCGAGGTTCTTGCGCAGCGCGGCCTCGACCTCGTTCAGCTCCTGGGCCCGATGCGACTCGTCCGAGAAGTTCGCGCCGTGGCGGCGGTACAGGATCAGCGGCCCGCCAGCGACGTGGCGGAAGCGGAACATCCGCGCCGCGCGCAGCCAGTAGTCGAAGTCGTTGCACATCGGGAACGCGCCGTCGTAGCCGCCGATCGTCTCGTACACGCGGCGGTGCAGCATCGAGCTCGGGTCGACGATGTTGTTGAGCCGCCGCACGAGCAGGTCGATGAGGACACGGCGCGGGTAGTCGCCGGAGCGCCAGGAGCCGATCGTCCGGCCGGCGCCGTCGATCGTGACCGCGTCGCCGTGCACCACGCCGGTCTCGGGGTGGCGGTCGAAGACGGCGACCTGACGGGCGATCCGGTCGGGGAGCGCGATGTCGTCGTGACCGAGTCGGGCGATGAGCTCGCCCCGGGCCTCCTGCACGATCGTGTCGTAGGCGGCAGCGATGCCGCGGTTGCTCTCATGGCGCACCACGCGCAGCCGCTCGCAGGCGAGCTCCCGGAGGAGTACCGGGGTGCCGTCGGTCGAGCCATCGTCGACGACGAGCACCTCGAGATCGGCAAAGGTCTGCGCGAGGCAGCTCTCGACGGCCTCACGGATGAACGCCTCGCCGTTCCAGGTGGCGATTGCGAACGTGACTCGAGGACCAGGGGACTCCACGCGCCCTGCATCGGCAATGTGCTGCTAGCGCTTGAGAATGGTGCCCGTACGCCGGTCGAGTCCTACAGAAGCTCTATCAAGATCAGGGTGCTTGTTGGCGTGTGTGGAGCGAGCAGGGGTGCCGGCTGCCTCGCAGGGCAGGCGCGGAGCAGCCTGTTCAAGAGGCGGCCGACTCACCTGCGAAGCCCCGGAGCCCGCTCATCGAGCGCACACCGGACCACCGACGGACATGAGCGGGATCCGGGTCGCCGGAGGGCTGGGGTCGACGCGAGGAACGAGCACAGACCCCAGACCGCAGGACGATGCACGCGCGCCAGACACCCAGCATCATCTTGGTAGCGCTTCTAAAGCTCTCACCCCCCACGCCCGATGGTCGCGTGATGACCATCTCGACGCTCGTCTGGGGCCCGGCGCCGCGCGTGCGCGAGCAGCTCGTCGCCCTCGGCGACGCGCCCGGCGCCGGCATCGAGCTCCTGGTCGCGACCGACGGGCCCCTGGCCGAGCCATCCGATGTGACACTGCCCGTGGCCCGCATGCTCACGACGACGGCAGTCGGCAGGCGCGCCGCGTGGCAGCTCGCGGCCGAGCACGCCCACGGCGACGTGCTCGTCGTGCTCGATCAGCTCGCCCAGCCGACGGTCGAGGCCATCCGGCTACTCGTCGACGCCGTGCGCCGAGGGGCGGTGCTCGCCGCGCCCGCGATCGCATCGGCGAGCTCGACCGCTCACGGATACCTCACCACGCCCGACGGCGCGCTCTGGCCGCGGGTCGAGCCCGGCGGCGACCCCGACGGCGTCGCGCTCGACTGTCTCGCAGCGCGACCGCAGTTCTTCGCCTCCCTGCCCGCGTGGGATGCGATCGCAGGCCATCCCGAGGTGCAGCTCGCCGCGCATGCTCGCTCGCTCGGGCCGCTCGAGGTCGTGTCGAACGCGGTGCTCGGTCGCTACTCGGCGGGGCCGGCGCTCTCGATCGTGGTCTGTACGCGGAACCGCGCGGACGAGATCGCCGAGTGCATCGCCGCGTGCGTCGCCCTCGACCTCGCGGGCAACGACAGCGAGCTCATCGTCGTCGACAACGGCTCGACCGACTCCACCCCGGCCCTCATTGCGGACCTTGCCGCGGCGTACGGAGACCGCGTGCGCATCGTGCACGAGCCGGTGGCCGGGCTCTCGCGCGCCCGCAACGCCGGAGCGGTCGAGGCACGCGGCGACGTGTTGTGCTTTCTCGACGACGATGCGCGTCCCGGTCCCGGCTGGCTCGAGCACCTGCGGCTCGCGTTCCGCGATCCCGGCGTCGTGATCGCCGGAGGCCCGATCTACGGGCTCTGGCCCGACGGTCGCCCGGCGGGCTTCCCGCCGGTCATGGCCGCGCCGTACTTCGGCATCCTCGATCGCGGGGACGCGGCGCACGACAGCGCCCGCCCCGAGGATGGCCCCTGGGGCGGCAACTGGTCGGTCAGGAGGGGTCTGATCGACGAGCTCGGCGGCTTCGACGTGCGGTTCGGCGCCGGCGAGCAGGGAAGCCTCGGCGGCGAGGAGGTGCACTTCGGCTGGCGGGTGCTCGCGCGCGCGCTCGGTCGTCTCCGCTTCGAGCCCGGCGCAGCAGTGGGCCATCGCGCGCCGCGCGCGCGCCTGCAGGATGACTACGTGCTGCTGCGCGCCTACCGCTGCGGCGTCGAGGACATCCGCATGCGGGACGCCCTCGGGCAGGCGGACGCGAACCAGGTCGACGCGACCGCAGGGATCGCCGCCGCCCGGCTCTCGCGATTCGCGCTACCCGGTCGACGTGACGCCGATGCAGCCCTCGCCGCGATCGTCGAGGCGGCCGCTCCGCTCGAGTCGCGCATCGACGGAGCCGGAGCGCTCGGCCAGATCGTGGGTGTCGCCTGCCTGCGCGGCGCCGAGTCGGTCGCGATCGGACCGGCGACCATCTCGCTGCGGCCAGAGCACGCAGGAGGCAGGCTGCGCAAGCGTATCGGGGCGCCGGGCCGGGTGCCGCCCGAGGTGCTCGTGTGCTACCCGGACGTTCCGACGCCTTCGCGCTCCGCGGGCCACGCGCGCGCGTTCGAGCTGCTGCAGTCGCTCGTCCGGCTCGGCCGCCAGCCCGTGCTGTTCGCCCTCGGCTCGTCGGGCGACGACGAGACGCTCGCGCTGCTCGCACGGGACGGGATCGAGGCGCACTGTGCGGACCGCGGCGCGCGCTTCGCCGATCTCGCCGCACGACAGTTCCCGGGCGCGATCGTGAGCTTCTGGGACATCGCCGAGCGACTCGTGCCGGTGCTCCGCGCGGGATCGCCGCGCACCCGTGTCGTCGTCGACACCGTCGACCTGCACTTCCGCCGGATGGCGCGCGAGGCCGAGCTGCTCGGCGACCCCGGCAAGCGCGCGGAGGCCGACGCCGTCCGCGTTCGCGAGCTCGCCGTGTACGGGGCCGCCGACGTCGTGCTCGCCGTCTCCGAGGACGAGCAGGAGGCCATCTGCGAGCTGCTCCCTGGCACGCCCGTCGGCCTCCTTCCGACCGTGCACCACGCGCTCGCTCAGCAGCAGTCGCCGCGCGACCGCAGCGGCGCGCTGTTCGTCGGGTCGTACGGTCACGCGCCCAACGTCGATGCCGTGCGCTTCCTCTGCGACGAGGTGCTGCCGCAGCTCCGCGGGCTCGGCTCTGACGCCGCGGTCGCGGTCGCCGGCTACGGCATGCCCGACGAGCTCGCCGCCTTCGCGCGCGAGCGAGGGGCCGAGGTGCTCGGATTCCTACCCGTGGTCGAGGACGAGCTGGCGCGCCGGCGACTCTCGGTCGCGCCGCTGCGGTTCGGCGCAGGGCTCAAGGGCAAGGTCGGAGAGTCGCTGGCGGCCGGAGTCCCCGTCGTGGGCACGAGCGTCGCGGCCGAAGGGTTCGCGGACCACGGCGCGGGCATGCTCGTTGCCGACGACGCTCCGGCGATCGCATCTGCCATCGCGCGCCTCGCCACGGACGACCTGCTCTGGCAGCGACTCTCCGACGGCGGGCGAGCGCTGATCGACGAGGTCTGCGGCCCCGTCCGCTGCGATCGCGAGCTCTCCGACGTGCTCGAGTTCCTCGAGCCCGTCAGGCGCGCCGCGTGATCTGGTCGCTAGCACTGGTGGGGCCAGCGCGGGAATCTGAGCTCGTCGAGCACCGCCTGCACCTCATGGCGAGCCGCTCGCGAGGGTTGTGCCTCACCGTAGTCGACTCGAAGGTCGACGTCGTAGCCGCGGCCGACCCCGCCCTCGAAGCGATCCTCCGCGAGCGGCGAGCCCTCCTGGCGAGCGTGCTCAGCATGTGCGAGCCCGAGCGGCAGGTGCAGACGCGGCTCTGACCGAGGCGCGGGGCCGCGGCACGATCGCCGCAACACGACCGAGATCACGATCCGACCCCGCCTGAGCTGGTGCGACCAGCCGAGCGGATCGTCGCGCCTGATGCGGAAGTTCGCGACGAGCGTCCCGGACTGTGCTCCGCGCGCAGTCAGCAGGTCGGGCGCGTCGTTCCACGAGTACCAGCCGCGCGGGAGCGCAGCGACGTGTGCGGGCTGCACGACGGTCACAGGCACGGCAAGCATCGAGGCATGTACGTCGCCGGCGCGGCGAGCGGTCCGGCGTGCTCGACTTCCGGCCATGAAGGTCTCGATCCTCGACGACTACGTCGACACGTTGCGCACCCTCGCGTGCTTCTCGAAGCTCGACGGCCATGAGGTCACGATCTGGAACGACCACGTCCAGGACGTGGACGCCCTGGCAGACAGGCTGCGCGACTGCGAGGCCCTCGTGCTCATCCGCGAGCGCACCGCGATCCGGACACCGCTCCTCGAGCGGCTGCCGGCGCTCCGGCTGATCAGCCAGCGCAGCGCCTATCCGCACATCGACATCGACACCTGCACCCGGCTCGGCATCGTCGTCTCGTCGAACCTGCATTCCGGCACGCCCTCGTTCGCGACGGCCGAGCTGACCTGGGGCCTCGTGCTCGCCGCGATGCGGCAGATTCCCCAGCAGGTTGCGGCCCTGAGAGCCGGGGAGTGGCAGACCGGGATCGGGCACACGCTTCGCGGTAAGACGCTCGGAATCTTCGGCTACGGCCGGATCGGCAGGGTCGTCGCCGAGTACGGGCGGGCGTTCGGCATGCAGATCCTCGTGTGGGCGAGCGAGGAGTCCCGCGCCCGGGCGCGCGCCGACGGGTGCGACGTCGCTCCGACGAAGGAGGCGTTCTTCGAGACGGCCGACATCGTCTCGCTGCACCTGCGACTGCTGGACGCCACCCGCGGCATCGTCGGGGCCGCCGACCTGGCGCGCATGAAGCCGACGGCGCTCCTGGTCAACACGAGCCGCGCGGGTCTGATCGAGCCGGGAGCGCTCGTGGCTGCCCTGCGCGAGGGGCGGCCGGGCATGGCAGCCGTCGACGTCTACGAGCAGGAGCCGCTGCGAGATCCGAGCGATCCCCTGCTCCGCCTCGACAACGTCGTCTGCACGCCCCACATCGGCTACGTGTCGCGCGAGGAGTGGGAGCTTCAGTTCTCCGAGATCTTCGACCAGATCAACGCATACGCGGCAGGCGCGCCGATCAACGTCGTCAATCCCTGACGGCGAGGAGCTGCTCGCAGATCGTGTCGCCGAACCACTGCTCCCACTCCTCGGGCGTCCAACCCCGCTCGCCGACGAGCAGGAGCCAGACGTCCGGATGGTTGAGCGTCCACAGGATGTCCGTCCCCCGGGCGACGTCGAGGCCCGATCGCAAGGCGTTCTTCGCCTGTAGCGACTCGACGAACGGACGCTGGTTGTCGTAGAAGTCCGACTGGATGCGGCTCCAGAGCGCTCCGAGCTCGGGATCGGTCGGCGCCGCGTTGCGGATCACGCCCATCAGCGCACCCGCGCGCTGCTTGACGATGCGCGCATTCCGCGCGTTCCGGCGCAGCTGGCGCTCCGGATCGGGCTCCGCGAGGTCATCCCGGTATCGCTGCCGCTCGGAGATGGGAACGTCGTCCTCGTCGCCGCGCAGGAGCAGGTGCCAGAGCGCGCGCAGCAGGTTGCTCTTCGTCTCGACGGCGAGGTAGACCGTCTTCAGCGACACGCCCGCCTCGGCTGCGATCGCCGCCATCGTGGTCGCGGCGTAGCCCTGCTCCTCGAACAGTCGTTGCGCTGCTTCGAGGATGTCCCGACGGGTATCGGCGGCCTGCTGTCGCCGGCGCGGAGACTCGTAGCGGCGCGTGGGCTTGACAGGTTCGCTCATTTGGTTATCCTACCCGACACTTCATTACATTTGAAGTGTAGTGAAATTACCTGGAGGTACGACCATGAACCCTGCAAGCATCCTCGACCAGTCGGACGCGCGCGCTGCCGCCGTGACGCGGGACGACGGCGCCCTGCGCGCGCATGTCCACGCCGGGTGGGCTGCGGTCGCGACGGCCTGGGGCGACCGCGCGGACTACGTCGACGCCCGCGTGGCCGGCGTCACCAGGCGCCTGCTCGAGGTCGCGGACATCCGTCCGGGCGAGCGCGTGCTCGAGCTCGCGTGCGGTCCCGGCGGTGCCGGGCTGGCAGCGGCCGGGCACGTCGGGCCGGACGGCGAGGTGGTCATCTCCGACGTCGTCGCCGAGATGACGTCGATCGCGTCGGCGCGCGCGGAGGCCCGTGGGCTCGGAAACGTCCGCACCCGGGTGCTCGACCTCGAGGAGATCGCGGAGCCCGACGCCTCCTTCGACGTGGTGCTCTGCCGTGAGGGACTCATGTTCGCGGCCGACCCGGCCCGGGCGGCTCGCGAGATCCGGCGTGTCCTGCGTCCGGGAGGACGCGTGGCGATCTCTGTCTGGGGGCCCCGCGAGCGGAATCCGTGGCTCGGCGTGGTGATGGACGCCGTCAGCGCCCAGACCGGTCGGCCGATCCCTCCCCCCGGCGTTCCCGGACCGTTCTCGCTCGGCGACGCGGACAGGTTGGCCGAGTTGCTCCGTGACGCAGGGATTGGCGACGTCGTCGTCGGCGAAGAGCCGACTCCCCTGCCCGCGGGCTCGTTCGAGCAGTGGTGGGAGACGACCTCCGCCCTTGCCGGCCCGCTCTCGAAGATCCTCGCGGATCTCCCCGAGCAGGCCTCGTACGCATTGCGGGAACGCCTACGCGGCTCGATCCGCGCGTACGAGACCCCGACCGGCGTCGAGCTCCCCGGACTCGCGCTGATCGCCTGCGGACGCGTGTAGCACCGAGCCGGGCGCGGCGATCGGGCCGGATCCGGTCGCCGCGCTCGGTCGCATGCGTACCACTTGAGGAACGTATGCCCACTGCCGATGACGCGTCCGTGTGCTCGTTGAAACGGGAGGGACGATGAAGGCGGTGCTGCTCTGCGGCGGCCAGGGGACGCGGATGCGGGAGGAGACCGAGTTCCGCCCGAAGCCGATGGTCGAGATCGGCGGTCGCCCGATCCTCTGGCACATCATGAAGCTCTACGCCGCGGCGGATGTCCGCGAGTTCGTGCTCTGCCTCGGCTATCGCGGGGCGATGATCAAGGACTACTTCCTGCACTACCACGCGCAGAACTCGGACATCTCGCTCGACCTCGCAAGCGGTGACGTCCATCTCCATCGCCGCCATCGCGAGGACTGGCGCGTGACGCTCGTCGATACCGGGCTCGACTCGATGACCGGTGCGCGCGTCAAACGGATCGCACCGTACATCGGCGAGGATGACGTCTTCCTGTGCACCTACGGCGATGGCCTCGCCGACATCGACATCGCCGCACTCATCGCGTTCCATCGATCCCACGGGCATCTCGCCACCGTCACCGGCGTCACCCCGCCCTCGAGGTTCGGCCGGCTCGTCGCGGACGGCTCGACCGTCAACACGTTCGCCGAGAAGCCCGTCGACGGCGACGAGCAGATCAACGGCGGGTTCTTCGTCTTCGACCGCCGGGTGCTCGACCGGCTCGGGGATGATCCGAGCTGCGTGCTCGAGCGCGAGGCGCTCGAGGACCTGGCGCGCGACCGGCAGCTGAGGGTCTACGAGCATCGCGGGTTCTGGCAGTGCGCCGACACCGTGCGCGATGTGGAGCTCCTGCGCGCGCTGTGGAAGGACGGGACCGCGCCGTGGAGGGTCTGGGACGATCGTGCAGTCGACCAGCCCGTGGACGTCGAGCGGCGCGCCAACCCGCGCGCGCGGCTCGAGGAAGCTGCGTGACGGAGGCTGCGACGGTCTGCGTCGCGCTCTCGGTCAAGGACGGAGGCGCATACCTGTCCGAGTCGATCACGAGCGTGCTCGCGCAGGAGGACGTCGCGCTCGAGCTCCGGATCTACGACAACGGCTCGACCGACGGCAGCTTCGAGCTCGCGGGGCGCTACCGCGACGATCCCCGGGTGAGCGTGAATGCGAACCCGGCCGGGTCGAGGTTCTTCGACTCGATGAATCGCGCGCTCGCCGAGACGTCGGCGCGCTGGCTGGTTCCCTGGGCGGCCGACGATCTGATGCTGCCCGGCAGCATCGCGACGAGGCTCTCCGCCGGCGAGCGCAGCGGAGCGCAGTTCGTGTTCACGCCGGTCGTCAGCATCGACAGCGACGGGCGCCTCGGGCGCACGTTGTGCAACGAGGTCGGCGATGCGGAGGTCGTCCTCGACGCGCCCGACCTCTTCCTCCGGATCGCCCCGTGGAACACCGTGGCCATGCCCGCGGTCATGGCGGAGACGGCGGCCCTCCGCGCCGTCGGCGGCTTCGAGCGTCGACTCGCGCGCTGCGGCGACTGGCTGATGTGGCTGCGACTCTCGTTGCGGGTGCGGAGCGTCTACCTCCCCGAGCCCGCGGTCCTCTACCGCGTGCACGACGCGAACGACACGCACGCGTCTCGCCGGGCCGGCGCGTTCGCGACCGAGCTGGTCTCGACGATCCGCGCCGCGTTCCGCGATCCGGCCTTCCCACCCGCGTGGCGGCCGCTGCTGCGCGACCACCTGATCTCGATCATGCGGGGCCAGGCCACGATGCACCTCCACGACGGACTCGTCCGGGCATCGCACTGCTCCCACCCGGCATACCTCGTCGCCTTCGAGGCGCTCCTGCTCGACCCCGACGACGATGCGGTGCGGGCGCAGTACCTCGATGCCGTTCGCGCTGCCGGTCTGCCACCGACCTCGTTCCCCGTCGAGATCGTCGCCGCGCCGGAGCCCTCGGCCGAGGCGGTCGGCGCCTGCATGCGCGGCGTCCGCAGGCTGCTCGCGTCCCCGGGCCTGATCGGCGGTGTACAGCTCGCAGCGCAGCCCGATCGGCTGGACGAGGTGGTCGCGCTCGTCGAGCACGATCTCGCGCGCAACGGCGATGTCGAGCTCGAGCTCTCGCTGACGCCGGACGCGTTGTCGCTGCTGCGGCCCGGAGGCATGTTCCTGGCGCCGATCGGCGACCCGCGTTCAGCGATCGTCGAGCAGCTCTGCGGCGTGACCGTATGCTGGGAGCGCACCCCCGACCCGCTCGACGCCGATCCCGGCGACTAGCACCAGTTCTCAGGCCGCGTTCGCCCACACGGGATCGTCGAGCGCCGCCAGGTAGCGCGGCGCAACCGCGTCCCAGGAGTACTCGGCGGCATAGCGCGCCCGTCCGGCACGGCCGAGCTCGGCACGCGACTGCGGATCCGACAGGAGCTGCGCGATCGCCGCGGCAAACCCTCCCTGCGCCGCGATCACCCCACCCGCGAGCTCGGACGCCGAGCCGCAGGTCTCGGAGGCGATCCATGGAAGGCCCTTGCTCATCGCCTCGAGCAGCACGAGCGGGGTCGCCTCGGCGATCGACGGGAGCACCAGGATGTCCGACTCCGCCATCGCGCCCGCCACCTCCTCGCGCGATCGCGCGCCCAGCAGGGTCACACGTGGATCCCGTGCCGCGGCCGCGACGATCTCGGACTCGAGCGCGGGATACTCCGCAGAGGCGCCGCCGATGCTGACGAGCCGCCAGTCCCCCGGGGACCCGAGCAGCTCGGCGAGGATCCCGAGGTGATTCTTCTCGGGCCAGAAGTTCGCCGCATGCAGGACGACCGGGGTGTCGGCGGGTATGCCGAGCGAGCGTCGGAACCCGCCGGCAGGCTCGACCTGCGGCACGGCGTTCGCGAGGTAGACGCCGGGCACGCCGATGTCGTCGAGCAGCCTGCGATCCCAACCACCGGTCGAGCTGAACCCGACGGCGTCGACTCGCAGGAGCGCGCGGCCGTAGTCGCGGAGAAACCCGGGCGAGCCGTGCAGGTCCCGGTAGCCGCCCTCGTTGACGCACGGCACCACGAGCGAGCGGATCGAGCGGAGCGGATGCGGGAGCCGCAGAACGCCGAGAACGGGAAACCCCGTCGGCGCCGAGATCCCGATGACGGCGCCGAACTCGCCTGCGCCGAGCAACCGCCGCAGGGCCTTGTCGGCGTCCTGGGGCGGCGTCTCGTGGACCGCGATTCCCCGCCAGCCGGGCTGTCGTCCGGGGTGCTCGTAACAGAGCACATCCGCCGAATGCCCGCGTCGGCCGAGCTCGACCGCGAGATCGGCCGCGAGCACCTCCGTCCCCCCCACCGAGGGATGGAACCTCTCGACGACGATCAGGATCCGATCGCCGGTGCGCGCGACCTCGCTGCCGCCCCACAGGGATCCGGCGCAGATCGCCTCGGTCTCGCGAGCCTCCTCGAGATCCGGCACCGCGCGCAGCGCGTGGCGGGCATGGGCGTACGCGTCTGGCAGCTCGCCGCCCGCATGCAGGACGACGGCGAGATCCGCGAGCGTCTCGGCCCAGACTCTCGATCCGACCGGGGCCTTGCACCGCACGGCCTCCAGGCCGGACAGCGCGGCCACCCGATCCCCCGCCTCGAAGCGCTGCTCGGCAGCCCGCACCGCGGCCCGCAGCGCAGCCTCGTCGAACGTCACACCGAGTCCTCGGCTCCGACCAGCATCACCCGCTGGCGCGTCTCGAGCTGGTGCTCGAGCTCGGGTGGATAGAGGTCGCCCATGAGCTGGATCTCCAGCCCGACGCGGCCGAGCGTCATCGCCAGCATGTCCTCGTACTCCGAGATCGTGCGGTAGATGGTGCTGTAGTCCGTCTCGAGGTCCTCCGACCAGTAGCGATCGAGCGTGAGACGTGCACCGGTCCGCATCGGCTCGCGGACGTACACCACGGCGTCCGCTGCCGCGATGGACGCCACTATCTCGAGACAGCGCCGCGCGTCGTCGTCGTTCAGGTACTGGAGGATGCCCGCGAGCACGATGCAGTCGAACTGGCCGCGCAGGTGATGCACGTCCCGCGCATCGAGCAACTCGAAGACCGCCTTCTCGGCGCCCGGTATCTGCGCGCAGATCGCCCGCGCCTGCCACAAGAGCCCCTCCGAGAAGTCGATCCCGGTGTAGCTCGCCACCACCGGTGCGATCGCGACGGCCCAGCGGCCGGTGCCGCAGCCGACATCGAGGACCCGCGAGCTCCGGTGCAGGCTCAGCAACGGCAGCACGAACTCCTTCTCGCAGCGGTCACGCGCCTCGTTCAGCACCGGTGCGCGATCGTGGTACATCGCAGCGGTCCAGGGGTGCGGGCCGTCGAGCGCCCCGGCACGCGCGTCGAAGAACGCCCTCGTCGCCTCGTAGTCGAGATCGACGCGCTGGCCCAGCGTGCGCCCGGGGGCGCCGTCGTGCGGATGCAAAGACACCTATGTCCTTCGTTCGGACGGACGAGGTCTCGTGCGATTCAGTTCGTGAGCTCGAGAGGGGTGAGACTGAGGATCTGCACGGCGTACTCGCCGTCGACGAGGACGACTCGCGCCTGCGCGAAGGGCGTGCCGTTGACGAGCACGTCCACCGGATCGGTGGGAGAGCGATCGAGCATGACCACCGAGCCCGCAGGCAGGTTCGCCACGCGCGCGACGGGTAGCCGCGCTCGCCCCAGCTCCGCCGAGACGCGTACCCGGATCCCGGAGAGGACCTCGCGGGCTCCCGGATGGACGTCGGGCTCCACCGGCGGTGGGTCGTACAGGCCGTCGAACGGCAGATCTGCGAAGGCAGAGTCGATGTCGGACAGGCCGTCGAACGCCTCCGACGGTGCGAGCGCGAGGGCGGCGAACGCGTCAGCGAGGCCGGCGGCGAGCTCGGCCGAGACGAGCTGCACGATCTCCGCGCCGAAGATCGTCGACGCCAGGCGGAAGCTCGCGCGGTAGGCGCAGTCGGCGGCGCTCTCGCGTGCCTCCTCGATCGTCTCGATGATCGTGCAGGTCGGCGGCGACACCTCGATCTCGATGCCGAGCGCCGCCCCGAGCTCTGCGGCCGTCGCGGTCATGACCTGGTTCATCGCCTCCGAGACGGCCGAGAGCTCGATCGCCGAGAGCCCGTCCCCGGTCGTCTCGGGCGTCCCCATCATCGCCGCGGCCAGGAGCGCAGCGTCCGCCGGAAGAAGGATGAAGCGGGTCGTTCCGAGCACCCCGGCCAGGTACGAGACCTCGGCCGCGATCACGGGGAAGTCGAACGCCGAGAACGGGTCGCTCGGATGGTCCTCGACGGTCGGCGTGCCGGCGGAGATCTCCTCCGAGAAGAGCGCTGACAACACGCCGGCTGCTGCATCGGCGGAGACGCCGGACGCCCGTTCGACCGCGACCCGGGTCGCATCGGCGGGACCCTGAGGCTCGGCCGCCTCCATCACCTCGGGCGCCTCGACGACGACCTCGGCCGGCTCGGTCGGTGGAGCGGACGCGAGGTGCTCGGCGAGCGCGGCGGGGACGGACTGCACGATCTCCGCGGTCACGGACTCGCCGCGTAGCCGGTACGACACGACGATCGTGTCGGCCTCGAGCTCGCGGATGCCGGCGGCGTCGTCGACCAGTCGCGCGGTCGCAGGGCCGATGGTCAGCGCACGACGCTCGGCAAGCGCCGCCAGGGCGTCCTCGAGCAGGGCGTCGACGGTCGTGCCGACCGCGGCGAGATCGAGCTCGCCCGATCCCTCCACCAGACCGAGCGCCGCGTCGGGAGCGATCGCGACGAGGCTCTCCCCCACGACGGCGCCCTCGAACGGGATCGTGACCGCAACCGTGGGAAAGGCCGTGTCGCTCCAGAGGGTGTCGTCCACGCGTCGTACCGCGGCGTCCTCAGCTGCGAACGACGAGCCGAGGCGAGTCCCGAGCAGGCGCGCCGCCGTGTCGGCGAGCAGCTGGGCGAGCGCCTCGGGTGTCATGCCGCCTCCTCGTGCTCGCTCGTAGCGACGATGGGGGGCCGCTCGAGCGCTGCGGGGCGGGCGACGGGAGCCTGCACCTGCACCGCGAGCTGCCGTCGGTAGCTCCCGGGGAAGACCTGGTAGGCCTCGGCGGGCCCGGCGAAGAGGCGCGCACCGTCCTCGGCGGGGACGCCGAGCCGGATCACGTCGCCCGGCCGCAGGCCGAGGACGTCCTCGATGCGCAGCTCGACCGCTCCGAGCTCCGCACGGACGTCGACCTCGACCTCGTCGAGGCCGTGGCGAAGCGAGAGCGGCGTGTCGTTCGTGCGCTGCCCCGAGAAGTACGAGTGCGCGGTCAGGCTCGGTGCGACCGTCTCGATGGAGCGGTACGGCATGCAGAGCGCCATCACACCCGTCGACTCGTGGATCCGGACCTGGAAGCTCAGCAGCACCGACAGCTCGTTCGGCGGCGCGATCTGGGCGAACTGCGGGTTCATCTCGGTGTGGCGCAGGCGGAAGTCGACGCCGACGAGCTCGCCCCAGGAGGTCGACAGCTCGGCGAGCAGCCGGGTGATCAGCGTGCGGGACAGCGAGAGCTCGATGTCGGTCAGCTCGCGCAGCCGGTGCGTCGCCGCGCCGATGCCGCCGAGCAGGCGGTCGATGACGGTGAAGATGAGCGGGAGGTCGAACGCGCAGATCGCGTTCGTCTCGAGCGGCTGGAGCTCGAGGATGCCCGTCAGCGCGGGCACCGGAAGGCTCGAGATGAACTCGCCGTAGGTGACCTGCTCGGCGCCGAGCACGGTGATGTCCGCGATGCAGCGCAGTGCGCCCGACAGGTACGTCGCGCCCAGGCGCGAGAACGTGTCGTGCAGCATCTCGAGCGTGTGCAGCTGATCCTTGTTGAACTTCGACGGACGTCGGAAGTCCATGTTCTGGATCCGCCGCTGCCCGGAGCCGCCCGGCTCGTCGGAGGAGTCCTTCGGATCCGACGCGACCGCAGCGAGCAGCGCGTCGATCTCGGCCTGGGAGAGCGTGTCCTGCCCGCTCATCGCATTACCGTGAGCCTGGTCGCCTGCTGCGCATCCCCGCCGCGCGGGTCGTGCTGTCCAGTCCGAGGTGCACCATGTCCCCGAGCGGCCCCACCGCGCGCACGACTCGCTTCGCCACCTCGGCCTTGCACACGGGGCAGCGCCCCTTCCCGCCGCACTCGCACGTGCGCTTGGGCTCCGCGCCGCGCGGAACGACCGGCAGGAGGCCATCCTGTGCCAGCCTCGTGATGGTCTGCTCGGCGACGCCGGTCGCAACCGATACGCGGGTCACCGGATCCTCGGGATGGACGCGCAGGTACGTGAGCAGCCTCTGCAGCTCGTCGGTCTTCCCCGCGCATGCGCCGCACAGCTTCTGATCGAGCCGGGCCGGCATGAAACGTTCGCGGCACTCGCCGCACAGGCGCGCGTTCCAGGTCATCGCACAGGTATCGGCGTGTGGCCGCGGCGGCGTGAGGACTGCAGGTCGAATACCCGTTGAAACGCATGCTCGTGTGGGTATCGGCGCGGGCAGCTACCCGCTTGAGGACGTAACCAGCGACGAGCGCTCTACGAACCTGGACCAAGAACCCGAGACACGACGCAGCGGCGCAGCGTGGATCTCGGAACCGCGCAACGGTCGCAGCACAGCGCTGCGAAGACGTTTTCGACCCATCGCAACCGTGATCGCGGCCAGGCCGGAAACGAAATGATCCGATAGAGAACGCGAGACGAGACGCAGCGGCGCAGCGTGGATCTCGGAACCGCGCAACGGTCGCAGCACAGCGCTACGAAGGCGTGTTCGTCCCGTCGCAACCGTGCTGGCGGTTAGGCCGCGAACGACATCGTCGACCAGGATCCACACGCCGCGGGTTCGAGACTCTCGTGCGGCACCAGCACCGCCCCGAGCCACAGCCCTACTGCTTGGGCTTGCGCTTCGGCTCGAGCGCCGCCAGGGCGTCGGGGGCGACGTCGGCGGCAGCCGCGTTCTCGCGGCGAACGAGCTCGTAGATCTCCTCGCGGTACACGGGCACCGACGAGGGGGCGTTGATTCCGAGGCGGACCTTGTTTCCGCCGATGATGTCGACCACCGTGACGGTGATGTCATCGCCGACGACGAACGTCTCGCCGATCTTCCTTGTCAGTACAAGCACGGTGCGCCCTCCCTGGCGGTCGTTCCTGACATCATGCCGCAGCCGGCACGGGACGCGATCACTCGCGTCCGAGCAGCACGACGTTCGGCGACTCGTCCTCGCGCATCGAGACGGGCGTCGGGCCGTCATCGCTGCGGAACAACGGGTCGCGCGTCGAGTACCCCTCGACGGCGTTCAGGATCTGCCTCGCAGTCCGATCCTGGTTGTTCACCACGACCGGTGAGAACAGGTTGATCGTCGCCTCGCGCACGTTCGCCGTCACCCGGACGACGCAGTAGATGGAGATCTGGTCGGCGCGCTCGACGTCCAGCAGACGCATGTCCTCGTCGGAGAGCTGCACCTCGTAGTCCCAGTAGAAGACCCAGGGCAGCACGATCGGAAACGCCAGCGCGCCGTCGTCGACCGACTGCAGCCAGAGGAACACGGAGTCCTCCCGCTGCTTGAGGATCGCGTAGCGATGCAGATCGCCGAACCCGATCATCCCGGATGGGAAGGTCAGGATCGTGTCGTCGGGCACGTCGATGGTGCCGAAGCGCGTGGAGTCGATCTTCACCATTGTGCCTCTCGGGGATTGGTCATGTTGTGAGGAAGTCCATCAGGGTCGGCTGGATGATCTTCGCGCCGGCCTGCAGCGCAGCCTGGTACGCGGTCTGCGTCGTGGAGTACGTGATCAGCGTCTTGGCCATATCGGCATCCTCGGTCTGCGACAGCAGGCCCTGCACCGAAAGCTCCTGCGCGCTCAGCAGGTTCCCCTGGGACTCGAGGCGATTGGAGATCGCACCGACCGTGGTCCGCGCGTTGACCGCGGTCGTGAACGACCCGTCGAGCTCGGTCAGCGCGCTCGAGCCCAGCGCGGCGTTGTTCCCCGTGTTGAGGTCCCCGATGATGTCGTCGAGCACGTCGAACACGTTCTTGGTGGCCGGCGGGCCGGCCGACTGCACGCCGAACGCCGACGGCCCGTCCTTGTTCACCTGGATGACCTGGCCGGGTCCGATCAGGCGCTGGACGGGGAGGGTGGTGCCCGAGTAGGAGTTCGACTGGTACGGCTCGACGTTCGTCGCCGTGCCCGAGAAGATGTAGCGCCCGTTGTATGTCGCGTTCGCCTGCGCCTGCAACGACGCCTTGATCTGCGTCATCTCGGCGGAGATCGCGTCGAGCGAGCTCTGGTCCTGCGTCCCGTTCGCGGCCTGCACGACCAGCTCGCGAGCGCGCTGGAGGAGATCCGTGACGTTGCCGAGCGCCGAGTCGGTCGTCTGCGCCCACGCGGACGCGTCGTTGATGTTCGTCTGGTACTGCTGCACGTCGGCGAGCTGGTTGCGCAGCGTGACGGCCCGGCCGGCGCCGTAGGGATCGTCCTCGGGCTGCTGGATGCGCTTGCCGGTCGAGAGCTCGTTCTGGGTCTTCGCGAGCGTGTCGGTGATGTTCCCGAGGTCGAAGAGCGTCTGGCGGCTGAGGATGTCGTTGGTGAAGCGGACGTTGCTCATCGGATCACTGCACCATGTTGACGAGGGTGTCGAGCATGCTGTTCAGCGTCGACATGGCGCGGCCGGCGGCCGCGTAGGCGTGCTGGAACTTCACGAGATTCGTCATCTCCTCGTCGAGCGAGACACCCGACACCTGGCTGCGCCTGTCCTGCAGCGTGTTCACGACCGTGTCGGAGGTGCTCGAGTCGCGGGTGGCCGTCTGCGCGGCGAGTCCCATGCCCGAGACCATGCCTGCGTAGTAGTCGTCGAACGACGACCCGAGCGTCGAGCCGGTCGGCGCCGCGGCCGTCCGGATCCCGATCATCGCGAGCGCGTTGCTCGAGTCGCCCGGCGCGCCCGCGGCGGTGCTCGAGGCCGCGATCAGCGCGGGGTTCGTCGTCAGGGCAGGGTTGATCGCAAGCTGAGACGCCGACGTGATCGTGGCACCCGCGAAGAAGAGGCCGCCCGCCGTGCCGTTCTCGTCGAAGCCGGCCTGGTGCTGGGCGTTGACGGCGTCGTGGATCGAGATGGCGAGCTGGTCGAGCTGCTGCGGGATCGAGCCCGTCACCGCGGGGTTCAGCGTCGTCGAGTACGCGTCGATCAGACCCTTCAGCTGTCCGCCGGTGAGGCCGGCCGCGGTGGCGGGAGTGGTCGGGTAGCCGGGGTTGAACGTCGCGCGTGTCGGCATCGTCGCGGGCAGGCCGGTCGCGGTGCTCGGATCGACGACGACCACGCCGCCGAACGTCACCGTCACGACGCCGTTCTGGCCGGCGGTGATCTGCGTGTTCCCGAGGCTCGACATCTCGTCCAGCAGGTTGTCGCGCTGGTCGAGCAGGTCGTTCGGGTTCTGCCCGACCGCCTCGAGCTTCGAGATCGCCGTGTTCAGGCCCGCGATCTGCTTGGCATCCGCGTTGACCTGCAAGACCATCGCGTTCGCCTGGGAATCGATGTCGGCGCGCTGCGACGTGAGCGTGGTCGAGGCCGTCTGGAACGACTCGCCGAGCGCCTGCGCGGCCTGTGCCAGCGCCTGTCGGGCACCGGAGTCCTCGGGCGTGGTCGAGACGTTCTGCCAGGCGGACCAGAAGCTCGACATCGCGGCCTGCAGGCCATTCGAACCCGGCTCCGGCAGCGCGGACTCGATGCCCTGCCAGGTCGTCTGCCGCACGTCCGCCTCACCCTGCGTGGAGAAGGCGGAGCGCAGGTTGTTGTCGTTGAACTGGTCGCGAATCCGCGCCACGTCTGCAACCTGCACGCCCTGGCCGAGCTGGCCGGGCGTGATCATCCCCCACACCGACAGCGCGCCGAGGGAGGGCTTCGCCGCGAGCTCCGACACCTGACGCGAGTACCCGACGGTGCTGGCGTTCGCGATGTTGTGGCTGGTCGTGTCGAGCGACGCCTGCTCGGCCTGCAGGCCGCTCAGCGCGATGTTGAGGCCGTTGAAGGTCGAGATCGGCATCAGGCCCTCGCGTCCAGCAGGGCGTGGATGCCCTCGTCGTGGTCGCCGCGGTCCGAGTACGTCGATCGCACCTCGCGTGTGAGCGTGCGGACGATCCCGTCGATCGCGGAGAGCTCTCCCTCGATCAGCGTGCGGTTGACGGCGCCGATGTGCTGCAGGCGCTCGATTCCACGCTCGAGCAGCTCGGCGCGCACCTCGAGCGTGCGCGAGGCCCGCCCGGCGATCGCGCTGCACAGCCGCTTCAGGGTGACCGAGTCGTCGTCCAGCCCGAGCTCGCGGGCGAGCCCTTCGGCGGCGAAGGCGCGGCGTTCCTCGGTCGCGCGCTGGTCGAGGATCGCGTTCTCGATCGCGCACGTCAGTCCCTCGAGCCGCGCGACGTCGCGACCCATGAGCGCTCCGGTCTGCGCATCGCACAGTGCTGCGAGCCGTGTCTGGCTCTCGATCTGCTCGTCGAGCGCCTCGATGAGCATGCTCGCGAAGTCGGGAGTCTCCGTCACTTCGACCCCTTCAGCTGCGAGTAGAGCGCGCCGGCGAGCCCCAGCCCGCCGCCGTCGATCAGCGCAGTGTTGACCTGCTGGTTCGCCATCTCCTGGTAGATGCCGGCACCTGCGCTCTGATCGGCATCGTCGCCCTGAGCGCTCTGCATCATGGCGTCGACGAGGTGCTGCGTGAACACGCCTTCGAGATCGAGCGCCTGGCGGTACACGGCCTTGTCCGCCGCGGTCGTGGGGGCCGAGACGCCGGGCGGCAGCGGCCCCACGGTGAACGGCTGCGTGTCCATCAGCGGCGCAGCTGGTTGGCGGTCTGGAGCATCTCGTCGGACGCGGTGACGACCTTCGAGACCGCCTCGTACGAGCGCTGCGTGGTGATCATGCCGACCATCTCGTCGACGGCGTTCACGTTCGACATCTCGAGCTCGCCCTCGCGCAGCTGGCCGGAGCCCTGCTGCCCGGGGTTCTTGAGCGTCGCGGCGCCGGAGTTCGGCGTGACACCGAACAGGCTGTCGCCCAGCGAGCTCAGCCCGGCCTGGTTCGGGAACGTGGCGATGCGGATCTGACCGAGCGTCTTGAGCGTGCCGCCGACCTTGGCGGTGACCTTGCCATCCGCGCCGATCGACGTGTCGGTCGCGTTCTGGGGGATCACGATCGGAGGGCTCAGGCGCTCGCCCGTCGGCGTCACCATCGCGCCCGTGGCGTCGGTCGTGAAGCTGCCGGCGCGGGTGTAGGCCTTGGTGCCGTCGGACTTCGTGACCTCGAAGAACCCGTCGCCCTCGATCGCGAGATCGAGCGGCTGGCTCGTCGTCTGCAGGGCACCCTGCTCCTGCTGGGTCTGGATCGCCGAGACCTGCACGCCGAGGCCCTCCTGGCTGCCCTGCTTGGCAGCCTGCTGGGGCGTGAGCTCGGTGTACAAGAGATCGGCGAACGACGCGCGCCCGCGCTTGAACCCGGGCGTGTTGACGTTCGCGAGATTGTTCGAGATGTTGTCGAGCGACTGCTGCTGCGCAAGCATCCCCGTCGCGGCCGAATAGAGCGCGTCCAGTGGCATCAGCTGATCCTCCCGACATCGTTGACGGCCTTGCCGAGCGTGTCATCCAGCGCCTGCACTGCCTTCTGGCCGGCCTCGAAGCTGCGCATCGTCGAGATCAGGTCGACCATCTCCTTGACCGAGTTCACGTTGGAGCCCTCGAGGAACCCCTGCTCGACGCGGCTTGCCGGGGCGTTCTTCACGACCGTGCCGGTGTACAGGTTGTCTCCGAGCTTGTGGAGGCGCTTGGGGTCGAGTGCCGTGACCGCCAGCTTCGCCACCTGCCTGCCATCGACCGTGACCCGCCCATCGGGCGAGATCGTGGCGTTGTTCCCGACCGTGATCGGCCGTCCCCCGTCATCGAGCACGGGCTGTGCGTCTGCGGTCACGAGCTGGCCCTTCGCGTCCGTCGTGAACGCGCCGTTGCGCGTGTAGGCGACGCCGTTCGGACCCTGCACCGAGAACCACCCGTCGCCCGCGATCGCGAGGTCGTAGGTGCCTCCGGTCTGCCGCAGCGCACCCTGGCTGCCATCCGTCGCGACCTCGGCGATGCGCGAGCCGAGCCCGAGCTTCCCGATGGTTGCGCCGGTCTGGATCTGGTTGATGAGCAGCGATGGAAATGCCTCGCCGACCGCGGTGTCGCCCTTGAAGCCGGCCGTGGTCGCGTTGGCGAGGTTGTTCGCAATGACATCCTGTCGGATCTGATCCGCGAGCATCCCTGACGCGGCAGCGAAGAGACCGCGTTCCACGGAGCCTCCGTTCTATTTCCGACGTGTACGTTCCGAAGCTGGTATCGGCACCAGTTACGCGCTGCATGAGCACGGGTCGTGGAACAGGTCACGTCAGGCGGAGGACGATGCGGCCGTCGTCGCCGTCGACGGCCTGCAGCGTGACGACCCGCCCCGGCGAGACGTGCACGCCGTCGGCCAGCCTGACGCCCAGCTCGCACCCTGCGAGCGCCACGACCGCGCCACCGGGGCCGACACGCAGGACCTCCGCGACGAACGTGCGACCCGGCCACAGCGGCAGGACGACAGCACCGCCCCCGAGGACGAGGGAGTTGGGTGTCTTGCGCGGCGGCACGCGAGCCGTATCGGCGCGATCGCCTCGGAGCACGAGCAACGTCCGACCTGCCTGGTACTCCTGTCGCAGTGCCGCGCCGACACATGCCCCGACAGATAGGCGCGAGCGCGCCGCTCGCGGCGCTCGGCACCGCGCTCCTGGTCGTTGGTCTGGTCGCGCTCGCCGCGTCCCCGGCGATCGCCGCGCCGCTGCTCGCCTGCTCCGCGATCGCGGCGCTCGGATCGGCCGTCGCCGGCCGGCGACGTGCGGTCGCGCTGCGGCGAGCGGCGTTCACCGACCGCCTGACGGGCCTCTACCGCTACGAGTACTTCGCCGACGCCCTGCCGCGCGAGATCGAGCGCGTCCGTCGCTATAGCAGCGAGCTCTCGCTGGTCCTCTTCGACCTCGACCGCTTCAAGGACTTCAACGACCGGTACGGGCACGCAGCCGGAAACCAGTTGCTCGAGGGCGTCGGGCGGGCCCTGCAGCGCGAGACGCGCGGGGCCGACCTCGCCGCGCGCTTCGGCGGCGAGGAGTTGATCGTGCTCGTGCAGGGCAGCGCCGACGAGGCGTGCGCGCTCGCCGAGCGTGTTCGGCGAGCGGTCGGCGAGCTTGCGGTGCGAGTGCCGGACGGGCTCGCCGGCACGACGGTCTCGGCGGGCGTGGCGAC
This sequence comes from uncultured Actinomycetes bacterium, assembly GCA_963717155.1. Lineage (GTDB taxonomy): Bacteria > Actinomycetota > Thermoleophilia > Gaiellales > JALYLC01. Next base: position 1,528,153 of record OY970326.1, on the reverse strand, counting down.
CTTCCCACGCGAGCCGGACGCCGCGAGCCTGCTCGGCGCGGCCGATGCCGCGCTGTACGAGGCGAAGCGGCGAGGGCGGGATCGCGTGGTGGCAGCCGCAGATCTTGCCGCTGCGCAGGTGGCGTAGCCGGCCGGCGCTAACGGTCGCCGGGCGTCTTATGCAGCGAGATCGGTGCCGTGCGCGTCGAAGCGCGACGACCAGAGCTCCGAGCGGAAGCGATCCCGCTCGTCGATCTCTCCGACCGGGCGCTCGAGCGAGTGCACGACCGGGTCGTGGAAGAACGGCTCGTCCAGATGTCGCCGCGATACGAGGTTGAGAGAGCTCTCGCCACACGCGGCACAGGTGACGGCGACGCCGACGAGCTGCTCGTGGCGTGCGACGAAGCGCAGCTGCGACGGGTACGACGGCTGCAGGCGGCGCTCTGCCGAGCACCAGAACGACCACGGCCACTGGCCGCGTCGCAGTCGGTCGGCAGCCGCCTGCGCGAGCTCGTATCCGAGGTCGCCGGCGATGCGCCCGGTCATCGGATCCCAGAACGACACCGCAAGGGCGCCCGCCAACGGGGCATGATCGAGCTCGTCGTGCGGCGCGAGCGCCGGGTGCTCGCCGCCGCAGACCGTGCACGCGTAGACGACCTGGAACACCGCCGGGTGCACCGGCCCCGACAGCCGCTCGACCGAGAGGAACGAGGAGAGCGGCACGGGCACGTGGTCAACCGTCTCGACCGGACACCGAAACGTGAAGCTGTGTCGGAGTGCGTCCCACATGACACAAAGGTATCGGAAGGTGCTGACGTTGTCATGAGAGCCGAGACACCGTGGCGATGCTCCCCCGTTCGGGTGACCCGGGCCGGGCGGGTCCGACCTCACTGGTAGCGTGCGACCTATGACGGCACGTAAACCGCCGGAGCGGCTCACATTTCTCGTTGGCGCGCCGCCGCCTCCGACCTCCGGACCGGCACACCTGCGACCCGCCGCTCCCCCTCCGCGCGACCCCCTCGCCGACGTCGGCGTCTCACCTGCGCTGCTGCGCCGCGCCCAGGCGCGCGCGCGTCGTGCCGCCCTGATCGGCGAGCAGCTCGGCGACTCCACTCCCCCGTTCTACTTCGTCGACTTCATGGCGGTCGAGGACCTCGCCGGATCGGTCGGGCTCGACCGCGCCGTGGCCACGATCGCAGAGCGCGACGACCGCACCGTCGAGGCCGTCATGGACAGCTGGCAGCGAGCGATCGAGCGCATCGCCAGCGATGAGCGCTGTCGCTTCGTCGATGCCCTGCGCCCGTACGTCGACCGGATCGAGGACGAGCTCGAGGGCGAGGACGACCTCGAGGGCGAGGAAGCGCTCGCCGACTAAATCGGGCCTACGCGTCGTAGCGGATCAGCGCGTGCACGTCGTACGGCTCGAGCCGCTTGCGCCCCTCGAGGAACGCGAGCTCGATCAGGAACGCCGCGCCGACGACGACGCCTCCGAGCTGCTCGACGAGCTCGCACTTCGCGCGCGCGGTGCCGCCGGTAGCGAGCAGGTCGTCGTGCACGAGCACCCGCGCTCCGCGCGCGAACGCGTCGATGTGCACCTCGAGTGAGTCGACCCCGTACTCGAGCGCGTACTTCGCGCTGATCGTCGTGTACGGGAGCTTCCCCGGCTTGCGGGCCGCCACGAATCCGACGCCCATCCGATAGGCCAGGGCCGCCCCGAGCACGAAGCCCCGCGCCTCGGCGCCGAGGATGACGTCCGGCCGTCGAGGCTCGGCCCAGGCCGCGAGCTGCTCGACGGCCTCGTGCAGCGCCTCGGGGACCGCGAACAGCGGCATGACGTCCTTGAAGACGATCCCGGGCTTCGGGTAGTCGCGAATGTCGCGGATGTAGGCGGCAAGGTCGACGGCCACGGGGTCAGGCTCCTGGTCGGGAAGAATCGGCGTCTTCAGCGAGCGACTCCGCCGAGATCGCGCTGCAGCACGGCCTCGGTCAGATCGGCGCAGAGGCCGGCAAGCGTCTCGAGATCCTCGAGGCCAGCGCTCTGGCGCTCGGGGTTGCGCGACCGGAGCGACGGTGCGAGAAGCTGCTCGAGCAGCCCCGCCTCGCGCTGGATCGCCGAGTGGATCGTCCGCAGGTGCCGCGCTCCGACGCCGTAGCGGGAGAGGCCGACGGCCGCGGCCACGATCTGCTCGTCCTCCGGTCGGAAGCGCCCGTCGTTCGGCGCGATCAACGAGAAGTCCTCGAGCTCGCGCAGCAGCTCCGGCGTCGCACCGGTCAGCTGCTCGAGCTCCTCGCGCGTCGGCCCGACGACGCCGCGCGGCACCGGCCGACGACGGCGCAGCACGCTGCTCGGCGCCGGCGTGTCGGGGGCGCGTTCGAGCTCGTCGCGGATCACCCGCAACGGCAGGAACGCGTCGCGCTGCAGCGTCAGGATGCGTCGCAGCCGCTCGACATCGGTCGGGCTGAAGAGGCGGTAGCCCCCGCGCGTGCGGTGAGGCTCGAGCAGGCCCTGATCCTCGAGGTAGCGGATCTTCGAGATCGAGAGATCGGTGAACTCGGGGCGCAGCAGCTCGCACACGGCGCCGATCGTGAGGCGACGCGGAGCGGGCTGGGTCTCGACGCGGGTCGCCGACATCAGCGTTCGAGGTAGGTGAGTTTGAACTTGCCGATCTGGAGCTCGTCACCGTCCGCGAGTCGGTGCGACTCGATCCGGCGGCGGTTGACGTACGTGCCGTTCAGGCTGTCGGCATCCTCGATGTACAGCCCGTCGGGCCGTCGCCGCACCATCGCGTGCAGCCGCGACACGGTGACGTCGTCGAGCAGGATGTCGGCCGTCTCCGAGCGCCCGATCGTCACGGGGTCGTGGTCGAGGACGAAGAGCTCGCCCGCCCGACCGCCGCCCGCGCGGACGACGAGCGCCGGCCCGGACGTCGCGAGATCGCCCGCCGGCTCGCCGTCCTCGGTCTCGATCTCGGCCGGAGGGTACGACATCGTCGTCTGGCCACCCGGCTGATCGGCGACGATCAGCGCGCCGCAGCGCGCGCAGTAGTTGGCGGCCTCGGAGTTCTGATGGCCGCACTCGGGGCAGTACACCCTGACCCTCTCTAGAGGGCGGCGAGCTCGTCCGGCAGGTCCTTGGGGGGCCCGCGGTGGGCGAGGATCTCGGAGAGACGCTCGACGTCGACGTGCGAGAGCGTGCTGTCCCCGCCCTCGTCTCGACGCTGCTTGAGGCGGTCGACGAGCACCGCGCGAAGCAGGTCGATCTGACCGTGCAGGATGCGGCGTCGATACGAGACGTCGCGCTCCTCGGCCGTCTTCTGCTCGATCAGTTCCTTGAGCTCGGCATCGGGCAGCGTGGACGGATCGGGGAATGCTTCCATGCCCGGAGTGTAGCGCGTATTCGAATTACCTTCAACCGGAGGTTGAGGGTTTCGCAAGCACCTCGACCTCATGGTCGGGTGCAGACTCCTGCGTCAGCACCAGATCGATCAGGCGCGCCCGATAGCGATCGCGCAGCTCCGCCGAGTCCTCCGGGGTCCGGCCCTCGGCGAACACGTGGAAGCGCGGGTGGTCCGGGTCCGGCATGAGGCTCACCCAGCCCTCGTCGAGCCTGACCTTGAGCCCGTCGAGGTTGTCGGTCTCGTACCCCTTGGCCTCGTCGATCAGCGTGCGCATGACGGCGCCCTTGGCCGCCCACGGGCAGTGCACGTCGTCGTGGACGAGGTTCACCATGGGCAGCTCGCCGACCAGCGCAGACAGCGGGCGATCCTCCGGGACCCACAGCTCGAGCAACAGTGCCACCGCGGCGAGCGCATCGTCCGCGGGCAACGTGCCACCGCGTGCGACGCGGCCGTCGTCGTCGGCTGCGAGCAGCACCCCGTCGGTCGCGGCGATCGCCGTGAGGGCCGCAGCGTTCGCCGGCGTCCGCCGGATCCGCAGGCCCGAGCCCGCCGCGAGCTCCTCCACACGGTCGGTCGCCGTCACGGGCACCGCGATTGCTCCCTCGAGCCCACGACGCGCCGCGAGCGCGACGAGCAGCAGCAGGAGCTGCGAGCCCGAGACCGGCTCGCCGTGCTCGTCGATCAGCCGCACCTGCTCGGCGGACGGGTCGAGCTCCACTCCGAGATCGGCGCCGGCGGCCACCACCAATCCCGCCGCAGGGCGCGGATTGCCGGAGCCGAGTGGGGTCGCGCCGTCGGCGTACGCGTTCAGGCCGATCACCTCGACGCCGAGCGCGCCCATCACGCGCGGCACGGCCTGCGAGGCCGGGCTGCCGCCGTAGTCGACGACCATTCTGAACCCGCGCGAGCGGACGGCCCCGGCGTCGATCGCGGCCACGAGCCCGTCGGCGTAGCGCTCGAGGGCGTCGGGAGGCCAGCTCGGCCGCCCGAGCGCCTGGACCGAGGCCCTCCGGTACTCCTGCCGGGCATACGCACGCTCGATCCCGCGACGCTCGTCGGCACCCGCGAGCAGCCCCGACGACGCGAGGAACGTGATCTCGACGCTCTCGGGATCGGGCTGCCCCACGCGCACGTGGAAGCCGCCTGCGAGTCGTTCGAGCCTGACGTAGTGGCGCACGAGCGCGGGCCACGCGATGCGAAGGTCGGCGACGTGCACGCCGGTCGACGCCAGACCGGACACCATCGCACGGGTGATCATCCGTGCCGCCGGGTGGCCGTCGCGCGAGGCGACCACGGTCGAGCCGCGCTCCAGCTGCGTGCCGAACGCCATGCCGAGCCGTACCGCGACCTCGGGCGTCACGTCGACGTTGATCGTGCCGACGACGCCATCGCGCGAGAACAGCGACCGAACGCCCCGGGACTCCCACACGAGGTTCTGCCGGATCTGGGCGCCGGCCTCGATCGTCTTGTACGGGTACACCCGCACCTCGGGCCCGATCAGCGCCTCCTCGCCGACGACGCACTCGTCACCGAGCGCCGCGCCCTCGTCGACCCGGACCCGCGCCCGCAGGTCGCAGTTGCGGCCGATGGTCGCCCCGCGGACGACCGCGGAGGATCCGATGTGCGTGCCCCCGTCGATCACGCAGCGCTGCACCGACGCGCCGGCCTTGACCGTGACGTTCGCCCCGAGCACGGCGTACGGCCCGACGGTCGCACCCTCCTCGACCGTCGTGTAGGCGCCGAGGCACGCGGGGCCCGTGATCACGTCGACGCCGGGCAGAGTCACGCCCTCGCCGAGCCAGATGTTCTCCTTGAGGCGCACGCCCGGGACGTCGACGCCGACGAGGCCGTCGAGCACGTCCTGGTTCGCCTCGCGGTACTGCTCGATCGTCCCGATGTCCTTCCAGTACTTGTCCTCCGGCACGACGTAGCCGTACAACGGCGCGCCCTCGGCCAGAAGCTCCGGGAACAGCTGCTTCGAGAAGTCGTACGGCTCGCCCTCCGGGATGCGGTCGAGCAGCTCCGGTTCGATGACGTAGACGCCGGTGTTGATCGTGTCGGAGAAGACCTGTCCCCACGACGGCTTCTCGAGGAAGCGCTCGATGCGCCCCTCGTCGTCCACGATCACGACGCCGAACTCCAGCGGGTTGTCGACCGACTTGAGCGCGAGCGTCGCGAGCGCGCCGCGCTCGCGATGGAACCTGACGATCTCGCTGATGTCGAAGTCGCAGAGCGCGTCGCCCGAGATGACGACGAACGTCTCGTCGAGCAGATCCTTCGCGTTGCGCACCGATCCGGCGGTGCCGAGCGGCTGCTCCTCGACCGCGTACTCGATGCGCACGCCCAGCGCGCTGCCATCGCCCAGATAGCTGCGGATCACCTGCGGCATGAAGGCGAGCGTCACGACGACGTCGTCGATCCCGTGCTTGTGCACCAGCTCGACGATGTGCTCGATGCACGGCTTGCCGCAGATCGGCACCATCGGCTTGGGCTGGTTGGAGGTCAGCGGTCGTAGCCGCGTTCCCTCCCCACCCGCCATCACGACTGCGCGCATCAGGTTCCCTTGTTGGCTTCGATGCGCAGGCGCGAGCGCACGGTTCCGAGGTAGAGGGCGCCCGCGAGCAGCGAGAGACCGAGCCCGACCTCGACGAGGTAGGCCGGCCAGTGGACGTCAGGCGGGGTCACCATGATCAGCCCGAGGCCGACCATCAGGATCGCGGTCGCGGCCTTTCCGAGGTAGATCACGGTCAGCTCGTAGCCGCGCGCGGCTGCGGCACGCTGCGCGACCAGCAGCACGATGTCGCGGCTCAGGATCAGCACGGGCACGATCCACGGCAGGCGATCGTGCCACCAGAGCAGCAGGACCGCCGAGTCGATCAGGAGGCGGTCGGCGAGGGGGTCGGCCATCCGTCCGAAACGGGTGGAGTACTGCAGCCGCCGCGCCAGGTAGCCGTCGAGCCAGTCGGTCAACGAGGCCAGAGCGAACAGCACGCCGGCGGCGACCGATTGCCCGTCCGGCGCCCCGGCGAGGAGCACCCAGAAGAACGGCAACGCGACGAGACGCGCAACCGTCAGAGCATTCGGCAGGCGATAACGCAGGGGTACGGCGTCGGCCACGACCTGGACATCGTAGAGGCTAGTTCGCTCAGGAGAGCGGGAGCGACACGACGAATGTCGCGCCACCGCCGATCGTCGTCTCGACACGGATCGTGCCGTTGTGCGCCTCGATGAAGCCGCGGGCGATGGCGAGGCCCAGGCCCGTTCCGCGCTCCCGTGCCGCCGTGAGCGAGCGGAGACGCTGGAAGGCCTCGAAGATCCGCTGGCGCTCGGCCTCGGGCACACCCGGTCCATGATCGATCACGCGGAGCTCGAGGCGGCGGCCGGCGCGCACCGCGCGCAGCTTGATCGGGCCGGGGTCATGGTTGGCAGCGTTCTCCAGCAGGTTCACGAGCGCCTGGCGCACCATCGTCTCGTCGACGTCGACCTCCGGCAGATGCGGCTCGACATCGACCTCCACCTCACGACCCGCGAGCGCCGTCCGCGCGTCATCGACCGCACCGAGGCAGAGCTCCTCGACCGGAACCGGAACCTTGACGGGGCGAAGTGTCCCGCTCTCGATGCGCGAGACCTCGAGCAGGTTCGTCACGAGGCGGGTGAGCCGGCTCGCCTCGTGCTCGACGTCGGCGAGCATCGCATCGCGCTGCTCCTTGTCGACGTCCGCCCCGCGAAGGGCCGCTGCGATCGTGCGGATCGCGGTGAGCGGGGTGCGCAGATCGTGCGACACCGAGTGGAGCAGCGCACGGCGCAGGCGATCGGACTCCTCGAGCGAGCGCCGGCGAATCGCCTGCTCCTCGATGTCGGAACGCGCGGCTGCGAGTGCCACCACCCCGGCGAAGCTATCCAGCACGCGGTAGCCGTCTGCACCCAGCTCGTGACCGGGTCCGGGATCGACGCTCAGGTAGCCGTAGCTCGCCTCGCCGGTCGCAACGGGGACGAGGGCGAGGCCATCCCGCTCGCGGAGCACGACCGGAGTCCCGGACGACGCACGCGGCACGAGCGCGCGGGCCTCGACGACCTCGCCGCTGTCGACCTCGACGCGCTCGCCGAGGGCGTTCGTGACCTCGAGGTGCGCACCGCGAAGCTCGAGCGCCTCGACGAGATCGTGCAGCGCGCTCCGCAGTGGAGGCTCGAGCTTGCTCTGGCGGATCATCTCGACCGCGAGGCCGCCGAGCAACGAGGCGTTTCGCGCGCGGCGGTTCGCGAGCGCGCGCGCGTCTCGCAGTCGCGCGGCGAGGATCGCGAGCGTCACCGACATGAACATGTAGACGACGAAGGCGGCGATGCTCGCGCTGCTCTCGATGCGGAACGAGTTGTACGGGTGGGTGAAGAAGAAGTTGAACGCGCCGGCGCTGAACGCCGCAGCTCCGACGCCGAGCCAGAGGCCGCCGGTTGAAGCTGCGACCGGCGGGATGAGCATGATCAGGGCGACCGTCCCGGGATCGAGTTGATCGCGGAACGGCAGCAGGCAGACGACCGAGAGGGTGACCAGGCAGAACGCCCCAGCGGCACCGAAGAGAACCCGCCAGACGGCCTCTCCGGTGCCTGCTGTGGCAGCACGCTGCTCGACGAGGCGCGTGCGGAATCCGCGATGCGCCTCGCTCACTTGCTCAATCTGTCGAGTGCGAGGTTGAGGTCCAGCACGTTGATGCGGGTGGTGCCGATGAACCCGAGCGTCGGGTCATCCGTGCGCTTCTTGATCAGGTCTAGCACCTTCGAGACCGGAATACCACGCGCCTTGGCCACGACCGGCGCCTGGATGCGCGCGTTCGGCACCGAGATGTCGGGGTCGAGACCCGAGAACGAGGCCGTGACCATGTCGGCCGGCACCTGCTTCGCCGTGACGCCGTACGTCTTCTCGACCGCCTGCAGGCGCGCTTTCACGGTCGACGCGAGCACCTTCGAGTTCGGGCCGAGGTTCGAGCCACCGGACGTGCTCGCGTCGTAGAACTCCTTGCCGTCGACCGCGAGCGCCGTCGGGCGCGGGTGGAAGTATCGCGCCGACGTGAACGTCTGCCCGATCATGCTCGAGCCGACCGCCTTGCCGTCGACCTTCACGATCGAGCCGTTGGCCTGGTTGTTGAACGCGACCTGGCCGATCGCCCACACGACTGCCGGGTAGGCGACGCCGCAGACGATCGTGAATGCCAGGATCGCGACGATCGCCCGGACTGCATCTCGCACCATTTCAGTACCCCAGGATTCCGAGGAGGACGTCGATCAGCTTGATCCCGATGAACGGAGCGATCACGCCGCCGACGCCGTAGATCAGGACGTTGCGCCGGAGGAGCGCGGATGCGCTGCTCGGCACGTAGCGCACGCCGCGCAGGGCGAGCGGGATCAGCAGCACGATGATGATCGCGTTGAAGATGACCGCAGACAGGATCGCGCTCTGCGGGTTGCGCAGCGACAGCACGTTCACGCTGTCGAGCTGCGGGTAGGCGAGGACGAACAGCGCGGGAATGATCGCGAAGTACTTCGCGAGATCGTTCGCGATCGAGAACGTCGTCAGCGCACCGCGTGTGATCAGCATCTGCTTGCCGATCGCGACGACGTCGAGCAGCTTGGTCGGGTTCGAGTCGAGGTCGACCATGTTGCCCGCCTCCTTGGCGGCCTGCGTGCCGGCGTTCATCGCCACGCCGACGTCGGCCTGCGCGAGCGCGGGAGCGTCGTTCGTGCCGTCGCCGGTCATCGCGACGAGCTGGCCACCCTCCTGCTCCTTGCGGATCAGCGCGAGCTTGGCCTCGGGAGTCGCCTCGGCGAGGAACTCGTCGACGCCCGACTCGGCCGCGATCGCCGCGGCGGTCAGCGGGTTGTCGCCCGTGATCATGACCGTGCGGATGCCCGAGGCGCGCAGCTGGGCGAAGCGCTCGTTGATGCCGTCCTTGACGATGTCCTTGAGCTCGATCACACCGAGCACCCGCGAGCCCTCGGAGACCACGAGCGGCGTCGAGCCCGCTCGCGCGATCCCGTCGACGTGCTCGGCCAGATCGGGCGGGAGCGTGCCGCCGCGGTTCTCGATGTCGCGTCGCACCGCGTCGGCCGCACCCTTGCGGTACTCCAGGCCGTCCAGGTCGACGCCGCTCATGCGCGTCTCGGCGGTGAAGGCGATGAAGTTGCGCGTTGTGGCCCGCCAGGTCGCGGCCGCGCAGGCCGTACTGCTCCTTCGCGAGCACGACGATCGAGCGTCCCTCGGGCGTCTCGTCCGCCAGCGAGCTGAGCTGCGCCGCCTCCGCCAGCTCCTGCGCCTCGACGCCGCCGACGGGCACGAAGCGCGTCGCCTGGCGGTTGCCGAGCGTGATCGTGCCGGTCTTGTCGAGCAGCAGCACCGACACGTCACCTGCCGCCTCGACGGCACGCCCCGACGTGGCGAGCACGTTCTTGCGCACCAGCCGGTTCATGCCCGCGATGCCGATCGCCGACAGGAGCGCGCCGATCGTGGTCGGGATCAGCGCGACGAACAGGGCCGCCAGGACTGCGAGCGTGACGCCGGTGCTCGCGAAGTGCGCCATCGGCGGCAGCGCGGCGCAGACCACCACGAACACGATGGAGAGGCCGGCGAGCAGGATCGACAGCGCGATCTCGTTGGGCGTGCGCTGACGGATCGCGCCCTCGACGAGCAGGATCATGCGGTCGAGGAACGTCTCGCCGGGATCGGCGGTCACGCGAATCACGATCCGGTCGGAGAGCACCCGCGTGCCACCGGTGACCGAGCTGCGGTCGCCGCCCGCCTCGCGGATCACCGGGGCCGACTCGCCGGTCATCGCCGACTCGTCGACCGAGGCGATTCCCTCGATGATCTCGCCATCGGTCGGAATCACGTCTCCGGTCTCGCAGACGACGAGGTCGCCCTTGCGGATGTCCGGGGCCGGCGTTGCCACCTCGACCCCGTTCGACGAGCTTGCGCGCGATCGTCGTGGTGCGCGTGGCGCGGAGTGCCTCGGCCTGGGCGCGTCCGCGCCCCTCCGCGATCGCCTCCGCGAAGTTCGCGAAGAGGACCGTCAGCCAGAGCCAGATCGCGATCTGCACCTCGAAGCCGACGTCCCCCGTCCCCCGGGCGATGTCGACGACCAGCTGCCCGGTGACGAGGACGGTCACGACCTCGACCGAGAACATCACGGGGTTCCGCAGCAGCCAGCGTGGATCGAGCTTGACGAAGGCGTCGATCAACGCGCGCCGTGCAATCGGCCCCGTGAACAACGACTGGGACGTCATCAGAAGAGCCTTCCGGTGAGAGCTTCGGCGACCGGCCCGAGGGCGAGTGCCGGGAAGAAGGACAGGGCGCCGACGAGCACGATCACGCCGACGAGCAGGCCGACGAAGATCGGCGACGCCGTGGGCATCGTCCCGACCGTGATCGGGCGTGTCTTCTGGCGCGCGAGCGTGCCCGCGAGGGCCAGGGCGGGCACGATCACCGCGAACCGCCCGAGCAGCATCGCGACGCCCGTCATCGAGTTGTAGTACGGCGTCGCGACCGAGACTCCGGCGAACGCCGACCCGTTGTTGTTCCAGGTCGACGCGAACGCTGTAGAGGATCTCGGAGAACCCGTGCGGCCCCGCATTCAGCGGCGCGAGCCAGGCCGGCGTGCAGCACCGACGAGAGACCGACCCAGATCAGGAAGCCGATCGGCATCACGAGCGTGCCGATCAACGCAAGCTTGACCTCGCGCGCACCGATGGTCTTGCCGAGGAACTCGGGCGTGCGCCCGACCATCAGACCTCCGATGAACACGGTGATCACCGCGAACATCAGGATCCCGTAGAGGCCGGTTCCGACGCCGCCAGGTGCGATCTCGCCGAGCAGGATCCCGGTCATGGCAGCGCCACCGGCGACGGCCGTCAGCGAGTCGTGCGCCGAGTTGACAGCACCGGTCGACGTCACCGTCGTCGAGACCGAGAAGATCGACGCCTCCTGGACGGTATTGCGCATCTCCTTGCCCTCGAGGTTCGGTGCATGCACCATCCCCGCCGCCGTCAGCGCAGGAGTCGTTCGCGTCTCGGCCGTCAGTGACACCGCATACAGCGAGCTGATCAGGATCAGCATCGCGGCGAGGATCGCGATCCCCTCCTTCATGCGGCCGAGCATCCGGCCGTACAGGAACGGGAACGAGAACGGGATCAGCAGCAGTGCCGCGATGTGCAGGAAGTCCGTGAACGGCGTGCCCGACTCGAACGGATGTGCCGAGTTCGCATTGAAGAACCCACCGCCGTTCGTGCCGAGCTGCTTGATCGCAACCTGGCTGGCGGCGGGGCCGCGCGTGATCGTCTGCGAAGCACCCTCGAGCGTCGTCACGTGCGCCGGGCCGTCGAACGTCATCACCGCACCACGTGCAATGAGCACCGATCGCGATGACGATCGAGATCGGGATCAGGATGTACAGCACTCCGCGCACGAGGTCGGCCCAGAAGTTGCCGATGCCGTTGCGGTTCGAGTGGGTGAAGCCGCGTACCATCGCGACCGCCACTGCCATGCCGGTCGCGGCCGAGACGAAGTTCTGCACCGCCAGGCCGGCTGCCTGCGTCACGTAGCTGACAGTCGTCTCCGGGACATAGGACTGCCAGTTCGTGTTCGTCACGAAGCTGATCGCCGTATTCATCGCGATGTCAGGGCGCACGCCCTTGAGCGAGATCGGGTTGAACGGCAGGTGGCCCTGGATCCGCTGGATGATGTACAGGACGAGGAAGCCGGCGGCCGAGAACATCAGCACCGCACGCGTGTACTGCAGCGCCGTCATGTCGCGCTCGGCGTCGATCCGGAGCACCCGGTAGATCAGACGCTCGACCGGGCCGAACACGGGGCTCAACCAGCTGCGCCGGCCGTCGTACACGCACGTGCATGTAGCCCGACAGCAGGTATGCGCCGCCCAGCACGACGATCGCGAGCAGCGCGAAGAATCCCACGGTATGCACGGCTCAGAACCTCTCGGGCCGCAGCATGGCTATCAGGAAGTAGATGAACAGCCCGATCGCGACGAGCAGGCCGATGTACTGCGAGGCGTTCACAGCCGATCCACCCCCACGGCCATCAGTCCGACCAGCGCGAACACCGCGAGTATGAGTCCGACGTACAGAATGTCCATGCGGCGACTATCGAGCCATGCTCTTCGCCCGACGTGAAACCTGTCATGCGACATATAAAACGCACGTAAAGACGCACGGCCCGTCGCTCCGCGACTCTAGACTCGCCTCGTGAACATGTCGCGGCTCTCGCGCGGGCAGCTGCGCATCTACCTCGGAGCCGCCGCGGGCGTCGGCAAGACCTACCAGATGCTCGGCGATGCGCGACTGGCGGTCGAGGAGGGCGTCGACCTCGTGATCGGGTACCTCGAGCCGCACGGACGGACCCGCACCGAGGAGCGCGCTCGAGGGATCGAGATGGCCCCGCGCATCGAGTACGGCGCCGGAGGTCGGGCTTCGACGGAGCCGGACATCGACTGGATCGTCGAGCGACGCCCGTCGATCACCTGCATGGACGAGCTGGCGCACACGAACGCGACCGGTGCAGCGCGGCGCAAGCGCTACGAGGACGTCGAGTACCTGCGCACCCACGGCATCGAGGTGTGGACCACGGTCAACCTCCAGCACCTCGAGAGCCTGCACGACCGCGTCCTGGCACTCACCGGCGTCGACGTCCGCGAGACGTTCCCGGACGAGCTGCTGCACGGCGCGGACGAGATCCGCCTGATCGACCTCAGCCCTCGCGCGCTGCGCGAGCGGATCGCACGAGGGCTCGTCTACCCGGAGGAGCGCATCGAGCAGGCCCTCACGGGGTTCTTCACGGCCGAGAACCTGGCGACGCTCCGGGCCTTGGCGTTGCACGAGATGGCCGAGGTCGCGGCGGCCGAGGCCCGGCGCGGCGATGGCAACTCGACGCTCGAGCGGGTGCTGGTCGCGATCGGCGGCCGCTCCACCTCGAGCGGTCGCCTGATCCGCGAGGGCGCGCGGCTCGCCCGGCGCGCCGATGCGGAGCTGCTCGTGGTGGTCGTCGAGCCCCAGGATGGACGCGTCGACACCGAGACCCGTTCCGTGCTCGCGGACGCCGAGGCGCTGACACGCTCGCTCGGCGGGACGTTCCTGCGCCGTGCAGGCGATGACGCTGCGGCCGAGATCGTGCGCGAGATCGAGGCGCAGCACGTCACGCAGGTCGTGCTCGGCGCTGGGCGGCGCTCGGGCTGGCGCCTGGCAGTGCGCGCATCGACCGTCGACAAGGTCCTGCGGGGGACGCGCGGGGTCGATGTCCACGTCGTCGCCGATCCTGCGGTCACATGAGCTCGAAATCCGCCCGTCAGTACCGGATCCTCGTCTGCGACGACGAGCCCGCCGTGCTCCGCGCTCTGAGCGTCGCACTCGAGTCGCACGGCTACCGCGTCACCGCGACCGCTAGCGGCGAGCAGGCGATCGCGCGGGCGGCTTCGGAACCCCCGGACGTCGTGCTGCTCGATCTGGGGCTGCCCGGGATCGACGGCAGGGAGACGATCCGCCGGCTTCGCACGTTCCTGCTCGACGCGCCGATCATCGTGCTCTCGGCCTGGGGTGAGGACGAGACGAAGGTCGAGGCGCTCGATCTCGGAGCGGACGACTACATCGAGAAGCCGTTCGCGATGCCGGAGCTGCTCGCTCGGATCCGGGTCGCGATCCGGCACCTGCAGCGCTCGTCGGGCGCCTCGGTCGAGTCGAGCCGCCTCGAGCGCGGCGACATCGTGCTCGACCTTCTCGAGCGTCGGCTCTTCGTACGCGGTGTCGAGGTGCAGGCGACGCGCACCCAGTTCGATCTCCTCGCGGCGTTCGCCCGCCATCCGGGCCGGGTGCTCACCCACCGCGCGCTCGTCAGTGAGGTCTGGGGCGACCCCGACGCCGCCGATCCCTCGAACCTGCGCGTGTTCATCTCGCAGCTCCGCCGGCTCGTCGAGCCCGATCCGGGGCATCCCGACAAGGATCGAGACGGCGGCCGGAGTCGGCTACCGGTTCCTGCCTGGCGGCGAGTCGTGAGAGCCGGAGGCATCGTGCTCGCCGGCGGGCGCTCGGAGCGCATGGGAACGTCGAAGGCGTGGCTCGAGTGGCACGGGACGACCCTGCTCGAGCACGTCGTCGGAAGGGTCGGCGAGGCAGTCGACGACGGACCGCTCGTGGTGGTCGCGGCGGTTGGACAGGAGCTGCCGCCGCTGCCCGAACGAGTGCTCGTCGTGACCGATGACCGCGAGCGGCTCGGGCCGCTGCAGGGCATCGCCAGCGGCCTCGCATCGTTGCGCGAGCTGGCCGATCTGGCCTACGTCTCGTCGACGGACGCCGCGCTCCTTCACCCCGCGTTCGTGCGGCGCGTCCTCTCGGGATTCGACGACGGCGTGGACGCCGTCGTGCCCCACGCCCGCGGCCACCGCCAGCCCCTCGCCGCCGCCTATCGCGTCGAGCTCGCCGACCTCGTCGACTCGCTGCTCGCGTCGGGCCTCGTCAAGCCGGCCCAGCTCTTCGAGCGCTGCCGGACGCGGTTCGTCGACGATGCGTGGCTGCTCGCCGATCCGGCGCTGGCCGCGGCCGACCCGACGCTCGCGTCGCTCGAGAACCTCAACGACCCCGAGGCGTACCGTGCGGCGCGCGCGCTCCCCCGACCGACGTGAGCAGAGCCGGTGGCGATCTTCTCGGTTAACCCGGTATTGGGCTGCGACAAATCGCGGAGGAACGGCGCTGCGATTCGCGGGCTGCCTGCTACCGTTGGACGGCCGGACCCAAGCATCCTCGGTCCGCGCACGGCCTCCCCAATCCCGGTGGCCCCACGTTCGCACGCGAACGCGTGTCCACGACGACGGAAGGCCGAGTGATGCCGAGTTCGACACGAGTCGCGGCGCGCGACGAGTCCCCCGAGCCCGGCACACCCGCGGCACGACGCCCCTCCTTCTCGAGCGGCGGCGACGTCTTCCGCGAGATCCAGCAGGACGTCGAGGCCGTGCTCGCGCGCCGCGGGACGCGCACCCGGGCGTACATCAAGCTCTGGGCAAAGGCCATCATCGCCGTGACGGTCACCGTCACCGCCTGGACGGTGCTCGTCACCGGCTCGCGCGGCATCGTCATCGGCATCGCATGCCTGCTCGCCCTCGGCGTCGGCGCAATGCTGATCGGATTCTGCGTCCAGCACGACGCGAACCACGGGGCATCGTTCGGGACGCGGCGCTTCAACCGCCTTGTCGGATTCAGCACGGACGCGCTCCTCGGGTTCTCGAGCTACGCCTGGCGCGTCAAGCACAACGTCGCCCACCACACCTACACGAACGTCGACGGCTACGACGACGACATCAGCCAGGTGCCACTGGCCCGCCTGCTTCCGGTGCAGGCGCCGAAGCCGTGGTACCGGCTGCAGCAGTTCTACATCTGGCCCATGTACAGCCTGATGGTGCTGCGACTGCAGTTCGTCGGCGACGCCGCTGCGCTCCTGCGTGGCAGGATCGGCCAGAGCCGGCTGCGGCCGCCGCGCGGATGGGACCTCGCCGGGCTCGTGTCGGGCAAGCTGATGTACGTCGGCTGGGCGATCGTGATCCCGCTGTTCATCTACCCATGGTGGGTCGTCGCGCTCGCGTACCTCTGTGTCGCGATGGTCGTGAGCCTCGTGATGGCGACGACGTTCCAGCTCGCGCACTGCGTCGAGGAGGCGAGCTGCCCGACCCCCGAGGAGCTCGGCGACGGATCGCGAGTCTGGGCGGTGCACCAGATCGAGTCGACGGTCGACTTCTGCCCGCGGAACCCGGTACTGACGTGGATGCTCGGAGGTCTGAACTACCAGATCGAGCACCACCTGTTCCCCCGTCTCCCCCACACCCTGTATCCGCAGATCGCGGGCATCGTGCGCAGCCGCGCCGAGCGCCACGGCGTGCGCTACACGTGTCAGCCGTCGCTCTGGAAGGCGCTCTGCTCGCATGCGAGCCACGTGCGCGAGATGGGCCGACGCGGCGAGCCGGCCGAGATCGAGATGGGCTGACCGCTACACGACGCTGACGGCGTCGTCCCGGCTGATCCTGCCGGGATCGATCACCCGCGCGAGCACGCCCGCGTGATCGCCGGTGCGGGCGAGCAGGCGCCGGCGCACGTCGGGATCGGGTGGCAGCCCGCGCTGGGCGAGCGATGGCATCACGCAGCGCTCGCAGCGCTCGAGCACCTCGAGCGAGGCATCGCCGATCGTGACGACCTGGCCGACCCATGCGTCCTCGGGGTAGGGGTCCCCCTCCCCCGCGTCCACGACCACGTTCGGGCGGAACCGGCGGGCGTCCTCGGACGTGCCGTCGCCGATGCTCGCGAGCGTGGCGGTGCTCAGGATGTGGACGGGCGAGGAGTCGACGAACCTCCCGTACGGGGGCTTGGTCCGCTCCGCCCGGTCGGTGATCGAGTGGAACGTGTACCAGCGGGCCTGCGCCTCGGCCTGATGCACGAGCCGCGCCCGACGGCCGAGCACGCCTGTCAGGACGTCGTCGACGTCGCCGGCATCGCTGCGCACGACCGTGCCGTCGGCGAGCGTGATCCGCGCCGTGCCGTCCTCGCCGAGGCTCGCCTGGTGCAGGAAGAGCTGCCCGAAGTGCCTGACGCTCTTCGCGCTCGCGAACGCGTCGGCCTCCGGGTCGTAGATGGCGAATGCGCGATCGCCGACGATGCCGTCCGCCTCGATCTCGACATGTTCGAGCGGCTCGCCCAGCATCGACTTCACGGGGTAGCGCCACAGCTCGACGACGCGCGCGACCTCAGGCATCGCCGCGCTCCTCGATCGTGCGCGCCATGCCGCGAATGGTCTCCCGGGCCTCGGCGCCGAGGTGGCGGACGAGCTCCGCAGCAGGCAGCGGCTCGCTGAGCTCGTACGCCTGGCCGGCCCACAGGTTGATCGCGCTCGGGTCGTCCGCCGCGCGCGCGGCGGCACGGATCGGCGCGGTCAGGTGGTGCAGCTCGGGATAGCCGACGGGAGCGGCCGCCTCGTGCTCTCGCATGAACCGGTTGACGATCCCACGCGCTCGACGACCGCTGAACGCCTGCGTGATGCCGGTGGGAGCGTGCTCGGCGAGCGCCGCACGGTGCGCGTTCGACGTGCCCGCTTCCGGCGCCAGCATGAACGCGGTTCCCAGCTGCGCAGCGACGGCGCCGGCGCACAGGACGGCAGCGACCGCGTGCCCGTCGGCGATGCCGCCCGCAGCGACCAGGTCGATCGAGTACCTGCGCGCGACGAGCCGAAGCAGCGCGAGCAGTCCGATGTCCTCGGCATCGGCCTCGTTCAGGAAGCTCCCCCGGTGACCGCCGCCCTCGGGGCCCTGCACCACGAGGGCATCCGCCCCGGCCGCGCAGGCCTCGCGGGCCTCCTCGAGGTCGGTGATCGTCACCCACACGTCGATCCCCGCCGCCTGCAGGCGGGCAACGTCGGCGCGCGGCGGACAGCCGAACGTGAACGAGACGACCGCGACGTGCTCTGCGATCGAGAGGTCGAGCTTGTCGTGCCAGCCGTCGTCGTCGAAGCGCGGCTCGCCGAGGGCGACGCCGAACCGCTCAGCCTCGCTCCGCAGCGTCTCGGCGTACGCCGCGAGCGCCTCCGGATCGACGCGAGTCGTGGGCGCCGCGAAGATGTTGAGTCCGAAGGGCGCGGCGGTCTCCGCGCGCACCGCCCGGATGTCGTCGCGCACCGCGTCGCGGCTCCGGTACCCGGCCGCCAGGAAGCCGAGACCACCGGCCTCGCTGACCGCCGCTGCCAGCGCAGGAGTCGACGGCCCTCCGGCCATGGGGGCCTGGACGATCGGCTCTCGGAGCGCGCGCAGGTCGATGCCCACAAGACTACGGCCATGACGGCGAAGATCGTCGACGTCCGCGCGACGCCGGTCAACATCCCTCTCGAGGCGCCCTACCGCTTCTCGTACGGCTCGTTGGCATCGCTCACGAAGACGGTCGTCGAGGTCGAGACGGATGACGGCGCCGTCGGCCTCGGCGAGATCGCGTCGGGAGACCAGGCCGAGGGCGTGGCGCGTCTTCGCGACCGTCTGATCGGGCTCGACGTCCTCGAGCTCAACGAGGCCGAGCGGCGCTGCGTCCCGGCAATGCGCACGACGCCGTGGGACGACGTGTCGGCGGCACGCCGGGTGTTCGGGGGCGTCGAGATGGCGCTCTGGGACGCACGCGGACGCGCGCAGGACGTGCCGCTCTCGCTCCTACTCGGAGGCTCCGTTCGCGCTGAGGTGGAGCTGACCGAGTACTTCTCCTACCGCCTCGCCGGGCCGTCGCACCCGGGCGAGTCCACGCCGCTCGAGGTCGCCCGCCACTGTGCGCGCATGATCGAGGAGCACGGCGCCGGGCCGTTCGAGGGAAAGGTCTGCACCGTGTCGCTGGAGGAGGAGCTCCGGATGGTGCGCGAGGTGCGCGCGCAATCGGCGAGTCGCGGCGGCTCACCCTCGACGCGAACGGCGGCTGGACCGTGCCGACCGCGCGGGAGGCGATCCGCCGGCTCGACCGCTACGACATCCATTACTACGAGGATCCCGTGGAGACCCCGGAGGAGCTCGCGCAGCTTCGCTCCCACACCGCGGCCTCGTTCTCGAGCCACGTCGTCGACCTCGACAAGGCGATCGCGCTGCGTGCGCCCGACGCGATCGTGACCAACCTGAACGAGCTGGGCGGCATCCGTCGCACCGTCGAGTTCATCGGCGCGTGTGCCCGTTTCGACGTCGCATTCCGGTTCCACAGCGGGGAGACGGGCATCGCGACGGCTGCCTACCTGCACGTCTCGGCGTCAGTGGAGCACGTGCGCGAGGCGAGCCAGACCCTCGTGCGCTGGTACGCCGACGACGTCATCGCGGGCGGCCCGTTCGCGCCGCGGAACGGCGTGCTGGCAGTCCCCTCAGGGCCCGGGCTCGGTGTGACGCTCGATCCGGACGCGTTGCGACGCTGTCACGAGCGCTTCCTCCGCGAGGGTCCGTTCCCCTCAGGAGGCTCGAGCGCCGGCTATGGCAGCTCGTTCCGGCGACGCTGACCGACGGTCTACAGGCCCGCGGGGTGCCGCGCCACGTAGCCGTCGGGTGAGCGAGGCTCGGTGGTCCAGCGCGAGCCGCCGCCCTTGCTCGCCGAGGTGTCGAAGCGAAGTCCCGCCACGACCATGTAGGCGTGATCCTGCCTCGCGTACACCGTGACCCACTGCCCGGGCCCGCTCTCGCCCCAGGCCGGGAAGTCGTACGACGACATCGGGGTGTCGAGAAGACCGGCTCCGTGCAGCGCGAAGCTGACAGATCCCGAGCAGTCGTACCCGGTGTCCCGCCACGTGTCATGGCCGCCGCCGTAGCGGTACGGGAAGTGGGCGATCGCGTTGCCTGCCGCGATGATCGCGACGACGGCTGCCGGGGCTCCCGCCGGAGCGATTGCGAGACCGTTGGCTCCGATCGAGGCGACCACCGGAGGCGGGGTCGCCGCCTGCCCGGTGGGCTGAGCGGGCGGCGTCGGGGTGGACGTCGGCGGTATCTCCGTCGTGGGCGCGGTCGGGGTCGCGGTGGTGGGCTTCTGCGACACCGCCCCGGCCTCCCTCCCCGAACGGACGACCTTCTTGAGCGTGCGAGCCTCACGCAAGGACATGACACCGTCGATCTTCAGGCCTGCTGCGCGCTCGAACGAGCGCACGCTGAACCGGGTCTGCGGGCCGAACTGGCCGTCGCTCGCCGCGGTGTAGCCAAGCTTCGTGAGGTCCTTCTGCAGCAGACGCACGTCGCGACCCCGGGTGCCGACGGCAAGCCGGCGGATTCCGAGCCAGCGAAGGTCTCCGGGCCCGCCGTTCTGCGCGCGATGCAGCATCCGGACGAATCGCGCGGTCACGCGGCTCGATCGTGCGAGACCGACCTCGGACGCGGAAGCTGCGCACGACCTGCGCAGTGTGCGGCCCGAACTGCCCGTCGGCCCTGACCGCGTAGCCGAGATGGGCGAGCACGCGCTGCAGCTGCCGCACTGCCGGGCCGGTGGTTCCCGGCCTCAGACCGCGAAGCGGCGAGCCGACTGCCGAGCTCGCAGCGGCCGTGCCAGGAATCAACGCCCCGCCGGCCAATACCGCGAGCAGAAGCACCAGCAGTGGCCTTCGCGGACGGTTGGTAAGGCGGTCGGGAGTCAGCAAGGCTTCCGGAGGCAAGGCGTCTCGAGGACGCGACGCGGGACGTGGCGCGGGGGCGCACGATGCGCGCCGCTGCCTGTCTGGGTCTCGTCTGACACTACAGGAGCATTTCGCACCTGTCGAGAGGCGCCACGATCTCCGTGGCTCCAGGGCGCCCCAGAACCTGCCGGGATCTCCCTCAGGCTGCTACGCGCCGAGAACGCGTGGAACGGCCTGTCGGCACCACGGTGGTTTCGATCTCGCGCTCCGCGGTTACCACATGCCAAAGCGAAGCGAGAGGGAGAGCATGTCTGCGCAGCGCTCAGGAAAGGGTGCCGGAATCGGCGCCGGTGGGGTCCTGGTCATCGCAGGGATCGTGATCGCGATTATCTGGAGCCTGTGGATCGGCATCATCGTCGCGCTCATCGGTCTCATCGCGTTCGGCGGGTTCGCGCGCGGGAAGTGGTATTGATACGAGCCGGAACGTCAAGATCCGCCGTGAGGACGGCAGCGAGGTCGTGCGCCCGTTTCGCGGGCTGCGGCGCTGCTAGCGCTTCGTGGTTTTCCTGCGGTCGACACCGGCTCGGCGATCCAGGTGCCGGCGCTCCCGGTGTCGGCGCTCCTGGAACTGCACCTGATCCGCATCCGGCCAGCCCCAGAGGGCGACGGCGTTCCGCTCTGCTTCAGAACCCCAGCGCAGGTACGTCCGCGCATGGATCCCGCACACCGGCATGTCGACTCCGTGGAATCGCACCCAGGTGTTGGCATGGCTCGCACACAACGGATCCGCGCGCCACCCGTGTCGCGCCACGGCCGGGCGCGCCTGGCAGCGCGAACCCGGCGATTCAACCGCCTCACGTTCGGCCATTGTCGTTCCGTTCCCTGTTGGTGCGCCCCGTCCCTGAGGTGCTGTCAGACGACCGTACCAGCCGACCGCCAGCCGCGATACCCCTAGCTGCGATCAGCCCGGAGCGATACGAGGCGCGAGACGGGCAAGCGCCGGCCAGTCGGGTGCCTCCTGGACACAGCGGGCGAACAGCCACAGCAGCAGGCGCTCGAGATCGAGCTCGAGCAGATCCGCCATGCGGCGGACGAGCGCGCGGGGATCGGCCTCCAGACGCTCGACGCAGTTGAGGAGGTGCTGCAGCGCGTCGTAGGTGGGATCGCCGACGTAGGGCTTCGGATCGATCATCAGCCAGGGTTCGCGCTCGGCCGACAGGACGTTCTCCGCGTGCAGATCCGTGCACAGCAACACGTTGCGGTCGGCGGACGCCGGCAGCGCGCGAAAGAGCGCGATGCCCTCTCGTGCGAGGCCGGAGTCGAGACTCGTGGGTCGAGCAGCGGCCTTACGCTCGAACCCGTCCGCCCATGCATCGCACATCTCCTGCAGCGGGCGGAAGGGATGCCCTGCCGCCGGCTCGCGCCAGAGCCGCAGGAGCAGCGATGCGATGACGGTGTCCTGCTCGGGTTCGGGTAGCGACGCGAGCGTGCTCCCCGGCAGGCACCGCTCGAGCAGCAACGCGGCTGTGCCGTCGAGCTCCTCGGCGGCGTGCACGAACACGGCACCCCGACCGTTCCAGGCACGGAGCCCGTCGGCTTCATGCCTGGCCTCCTCATGGCACCAGGCCAGCTTGAGCACGAGATTGCCGCCTGCCTCGGAGCGGGCGGGTGCGACCCACGCTGTCTGACCGCCGGGCTGGAAGGGCTCGCCTACCCGGAGCGACCAGCGCTGTTGGAAGTGCTCGACGGTCCCGGGCAGCGCTGCAAGCCATGCGCGGCGGCGCTCGTCGCCGTCGCGCGTCACCGCCTCGGCGAGATTGCGTGGCAAGGCGAGCGACGGCACGCCGCGTAGTGTGACCGGCCGGGGCCTAGGCGCTCCCGGCGTCCGTGAACTGGATGCATCCGACCTCATCGACGCTGAGGTTGCGGTCGGGTCCGTGGGCGCTGATGGTCTGGCCCGGGACGGGGTCGAGCCGCTCGCCGTCGATCGTGATCGTCAGCTGCCCTCGTTTCCCGGTGAGGCTCCCGGCTTGCCGGGACCAGGCCTCTTGTTGCGGGACGCGGCCGCCGCGACGCTGAGCACGTCCTGAGGTTGTCTCTGGAGGTCCATGCGATGGATGATCGAACGGTGTCGCGCTGGTTCGGAGCTGCGAGTCTCGTGGTCGGCGGAGTCGCCGTCACGGCGGGTTCGGCCTTCGAGTTCACGAACGATGACGCCTCCGTCCGCGCAGCGCTCAACACGATCGCGGCGCACCAGTCCGCCCAGCGGGGGGTCGTGGTCGCAGACCTCGTGACGGTGCTCATGCGTTCGCCACTGACGCGCCGCTGAATTTGGGCACAGAGTCGGCACGTTTCTGGCGGCAGGGTGCTGGTAGTCTCGAACGTATGTTCGTGGCGGTGGATGATGGTCGATGAGGCGCTCGAGTTTCGGCGTGAGGCGCGTCGGTGCGAGTTGGTGTCGATCTTTGCGGAGCAGGCGCGGCTTGCCCAGCGGGTCACGCAGCTCGTGCGTGACGCCGACGATGATGCCGATTGGCGGGCGGCGGGGTGCTCGTCGAGTGCGCAGTGGCTCGCGCAGGTCTCCAGCAGCGACTACCGCACGGCCGTGCGGATCACGCAGACGAGCGCGGCGCTTCGGAGCTTGCCGGCGCTCGACGATGCGATGAGCATGGGCGCGTTGTCGCTCGATCAGGTTGCGGCGGCTGCGGAGTTCGCGACGCCGGAGAGTGATGCTGAGCTTGCGCGTGTTGCGGTCGGTAAGCCGCCGAGCGTGATCGCGTTGGCGGCGCGCACGCTCGCGCCGCCAGTGGTCGAGGACGACGAGGCGCTGTATGCGCGCCGCGCGTTGAGCATGAGTTGGACGCGTGGGCGGCGCGAGCTGTGTCTGAGCGGCCGCCTGCCGCTCGAGCAGGGGCTGGTGTTCGAGCAGGCGATCTGGGATATCGCCAAGCAGCAGCGCGCGGCCGACAAGCAGACAGGCAGCGTCATCGAGTGGCAGCAGTCGGCCGCCGACGCGCTCGTGACACTCGCCCAACACGGCGGCGGCGGTGTGTCGGCGCAGCGCGACGACGCTGATCGTGCATGTGAGCGACGACACGCCGCCGATGCTCGAAGGCGCCGGGCCGCTCAGCCCCGAGACGGCCGAGCGGCTCGGCTGCGACGCGCGGCGCCTCACGATCAAGCGCAACGGGCGCGACCTCGTGCACTCACGCGTCGGGCGCTGCGCGTCCTACGCGCAGAAACGCGCACTGCACAAGCGCTCAGACCACTGCCAGTACCCCGGCTGTACCGCCACGCGCGAACTCGAGGCACACCACCTCGTCGCAGACGAGGACGGTGGACGCACCGAGCTCGCGAACCTGATCCTGCTCTGTCCGAGACACCACAAGCTCCTGCACGACCACCACATCCACACCAGCGGCACCGGCGACACGCCCATCTTCCAAGATCAGGCCGGACGCGCAATCACCACCAACCAACCACACGCACCACCCAGCTGACTCGCTCAGGTGTCTCGCGCGGGGTCGCTGTCGTACGCCTCGTCCGGCGACTCGCCTTCGGCCTCCGTTGCGATCAACGCTCCGAGCACGCCGCCACCGATGGCGCAGAACAGCGCCACAGCGGGCCACCACCAGATCTGGCTGTTCGAACCCGCGATCTCGGTGATGACGAGCACCAGGAGCAGGCCGGCGGCCGCGCCAATCACGGCTCCCAGTACCGGTGGGCTGCGAAGCTCGCGCACGGGACCACCTTAGCCGTGTTGTTCTCCCAGGCACCGAAACCGGAACTCGCCGCGACGCGTAGGCTCTGTCAATGACTGCGGTATTGCTGTTCCTCGCTGTGTGCGTCGCGATCGTGATCGTCGGCTGGATCGTCTCGAAGGTCAAGGGATCACACGCCTACTTCATCGACAGCTGGCAATACGACGACGACGAGGCGATTCTCTGGCGAGACGACGCCGCCGACGTCCTCGTCGTCCCGAAGATGGGCCAGGCGCGGAACATGACGCCGGCTCGCCTGCATCGCTGGCCGGTCGTCGTGACCAACTCGCGCGTCATCATCGGCAACAAGACAATGACCGGCAAGGCGATGGTGCAGTACGTGCTCTACCCGAACATCGCACTCGACGGCCAGAGCAAGCACCTCGATGGCGGACTGCTCTCGCGCGGCTACTCGACGATCGTGATCGAGCCGGACGTCGAGCGGGACCATCTCGGGGAGGACGTGCGACACCCGTACGTCTCGCTCACCCCGGTCGATGGCGAGCGGTCGTCAACGAACCTCGCCCACATCCGCATCTACACCGATCTGGGCGCGACGTTCCGCCTTGCATAAGGGCCGCGCGACGGCTGTCCGCGCTCCCGTCGTGGCCCACAAGGCGCACGCTGCGGTGACCAGCAGCACTGCCCCGAGGACAAGGGTTGTCCTCGCCAGCGCAGAGCCTGACCCGGACGGCGCTGCAGTGAGGTAGATATCCGGGACGCTCGCCGTGCCCAGAACCGTGCCGATGAGGCTCGCGGTGAGCAGCAGGCCGCTCAGGTCCGCGATTGCCCCGGGTGAGACCGCCGCGGTGAGTCGGTTCGTGAGCGGTGAGAAACCGCAGGCGTGGCCGGCGCCCGCCAGCAGCAGAAACGGCAGGGCCGTAGCGGGCCGATCGCCTTGCGCCGCCAGCACACCGACCACGACGAGCCCCACCGCCATGGCCAGCGGGCCTACGGTCGGGAGGGTTCGACGGATGCACTCGGGCGCTCGGGGCCACGTGAGGCTCGCCGCCCCGAAGCCCGCCGCATACACGGCGAATATGAAGCCGGCATGCACCGGTGAGAAGCTCAGGCCGTCCTGGAGGTACAAGGTCAGGCAGAGCAGGAACCCCGCGTAGGCTCCCATGATCAGCAGGACCGCGAGTGCCGCGGCAGCCACGCCGGGGACACGCAGGAGCTCGAGGTCGAACAGCGGATCGCGGTCGACCGTGCGAGCTCGTCGCTCCCACACCGCGAAGAACGTCGCGGACACCACCCCGACAGCCAGGCACGGAACGCTCCACCAGGGCCAGTCCGCCTGTCGGCCGAGGGTCAACGGCAACACGAGCATCAGCATCGTCGCGGCGAGAAGCCCCGCTCCGCCCCCGTCGACGGTGCGCCGGCCGGTCGCCGGCATGGGTGGCAGCCCCCGGCGCGCCGCCACCAGCAACGCTGCACCGATCGGCGCGTTGAGCAGCAGCGCGGGTCGCCAGGCACCGTGGAGCAGATGAGCCGAGACGAGCAGGCCGCCGGCGACTTGCCCGGCCGCCACACCCACCGCCAGGATCAACGAGTACGCGCCGATCGCACGCGCTCGCGCCTCCCCGTGGTACTCGCGCTGGATGATCGTCAGCACCTGTGGGGTCATCAGTGCACCAGCCGCGCCCTGGACGCTGCGAGCCAGGATCACGTCGGTCGCGGTCGGCGCGAGACCGCCCGCCAGTGAGGCCATCGTGAACCCCGCCAACCCAAGCAGAAACACTCGGCGCGGGCCGAACACATCACCTAATCGCGCCCCGGCGACGACGAGCGCCGCGAAGGCCAGCGTGTATGTCACGACGACGAGCTGGAGCTGGGCCTCGCTCGCGTGGAGATCGGCGCGCAAGCTCGGAGCGGCCACTACGAGGATCGACGCGTCCATGCTCGCCATGGCCTGGCCCGTGAGGAGGATAGGCAGCACGCGCATGGCTCCCACCATTGCGCCCAGCCCAGGCGGCGTCTTGGACATCCGTGCGCACTTTGGGAGACTGCCTGGCGTGCTCCACGCCCGCCTGCTACTCCGTCGCGACGGCCTCACGGTCGCCGATGTCCACTGTCGGCACCGTGCCGGACAGGGAATCGACACGGAGTCGGGCAACGGCCACACGATCGTGCTCGTGCGTCGCGGCTGCTTCCGCCGCAGCGCCGACGGCATCGAAGCCGTCCTCGACCCCACCGTGGCCTACACGGTCCGCCCGGGAGAGCAGGAGCGCTACGACCACCCGCACGACCACGGAGACGATTGCACGTCCATCGGCCTCGACCCCGAGCTGCTCGCTTCAGTGTGGGGCGAGCCGGAGCTGCCGGCGGCGGCGCTAGGCGTCGGCGGCGAAGCAGACCTCGAGCACCGACGGCTGGTGAGCGCGCTGCGTCGGGGCGACGACGAGCATGCGGCCTTTGAGCATGCGCTGGCGGTCGCCGCATCCGTCCTCGCCGGGGCCTGCCAGCGGCGTGCCATGGCCGGGAGACCGGCGACCGATCGTGCCCGAGGCGTCCTCGTCGACGCCGTGCGTGAAGCGCTCGCGGCCGATCCGGACCTCTCCCTGCGCCAGCTCGCCGCCGCGGTCGGCGCGTCCCCGCATCACCTCAGCCGGATATTCGTCGCGGCGACCGGGACGACCATCGCGCGTCATCGCATGCGCCTGCGCGCACGAGCCGCGCTCGAGTCCCTCGCGACCGGTGACCACGATCTCGCCCGACTCGCAGCCGACATCGGCTTCGCCGACCAGAGCCACCTCTGCCGCGTCATCCGCTCGGAGACCGGTCAGACTCCCTCGGCACTGCGCGCGGCCCTGACGCTGGGGCCTTCCGCCTAGCCCGAACAGTTCGTGATCTGCTCGAACTCCAGGTAGTTGAGGATCGGCCCCGTTCCACCAGTGCCTGCGCGGCGATCGTCGCCTCGGCCTGCTTGAACCACGACTGCTCGGTGGCGTAGAGGGTGGACAGCTTCGCGTTCTGCGCCTCGAGCCTGGTGTTCGTCCTCTTCGCCGCCGCGAGCTGCTTCTTCAGCGAGGCTAGGCCGCCCAGAAGGTGACGGGCAACGACGCCGGTCCGTGACCGATCGCGGTCATCCATGGCTCGGGCTCACCGGCAGGCTCCCACCGCTCGACCCGTCGGACCAGCTCCGAAAGCAGCGCGTCAGCCTCGAGCTGGGCCAGTTGGCGCCCGACGCACAGGTGCACGCCGAAGCCCCAGCCCAGTTGTCCGGCCAGGCCGCGCCGCACATCGAACCGGTCGGGATCGTCCCATCTGCGCGGATCGCGATTGGCCGCAGCGAATAACAACCCGCATCGCTCGCCGGCGGGAATGGTGACGTCGTCGAGCTGCACTTCGGTGGTCGTGATGCGCCCTGCCATCCGCGACGGCGAGTCCCACCGCAGGCTCTCGTCGAAGGCGTTGCGCACCAGACCGGGCTCGGCCCGCAACACCTGCCACTGGTCGGGGAACTCGCAGAACGCGCGGATGGCCGCCGACAGGGTCATGACCGTGGTGTCGGCAGACGCGGCCACGATGGTCTGCACCAGCAACAGCGCGTCGTCGTCGGTGATCGCCCCGGCGTCGGCGGCCTCGAACATGGCCATGCCCAGGCTGTCGGGCGCCAGGTTCTCGCGCAGTGTCGCACTGCCGATCCAGCCGCCCAGCGTCTCGATGTCGGCCATGGCTTCTTCGAACAGCTCGTTCGGCGGCCCGAGCGTGGACCACACCATGTGACCGAACGCCTCCATGTGCTCGCGGCCCTCTTCGGGTAGGCCGATCACGTCGGGCAGGGCCTTGTAGACGAACGGCCGCGAGATGTCCGCGGTGGCATCGACGACCTGACCGCTGCGCTCGATGAGCGTGTCGACGATGCGCGTCGCGTCGTTGCGGAAGCGCGCCTCCCACCGGTCGAGCGCGTTCTTGGACATCGCCCGTGCCACGACGGCGCGAACGTCGGTGTGTCGCGGCGGATCGTCGGTCAGCAAGATCTCGGGGCGCGGGGAGTTGGGGTCGTGCCAGGGACGCGACGTCGACGAGAACGTGCGCCAATCGCGCAGACCATCCTTCACGTGCTCGTGACGCCCGATGATGGTGATGTCCTCGCGGCTGAGCTTGACCGCCGGCGCCAGCTCGCGCAGGCCGTCGTCGACCGCTCGAGCGTTGCGGATGGCCTCGAGGCTGAACATGTCGATGTCGACGACCGGCGCATCGGCCATCTCAGTCCACCACGCTCATGATGTACGCCGTATCCATGTACTCGCGCAGGTGGCACACGGTGTCGTCCTTGATCTCGATGATCCACGCGTACCGGTTGTGGTAGTGGTTGCCGTTGCTCAGCTCACCGTCGGCCTCGGTCTCGGCACAGACCAGATTGCCGACGCCGAACGTGCGCTTCACCTCGATCTTGGGGTCGCCCGGCGCGAACATGCCGCGCACGGGTTTCAGGAAGTCGTCGATGACCGCATCGCCGCCTTCGGTCGTGCCTGCTCCCGGCACCGTGGTGGCCATCACCTCCCAGCTGCCCTCGCGATGGATCAGTGGACGCAGCGCTTCCAGATCTCCCGTGCTCAACGTCGCGAAGAACTGACGAACCAACTGCTCGTTGCGAGCGACATCCGACATCAAACGATGCGGGCTCACGCGGTCGGAAGCGGCCTCGTGCTCACATGTCCCTCTCGATCGACGCTGACGAGCATCGATTCGGTGCCCCGACGAAGCACGGCCGAGTCGGCGGTCTCGCTCTCGACCGCCCACCCCTGAGTGGCCCAGCTGCCGACTGCTGCGTCGAGCAGGTGGCGCCGCTCCTCGACCGAGACGCCGCCGCGGCCGCGGCGCGCCAGCAGCACGATGAGCGCGATCAGTCCGACCGCAAGGATTGCAATCAGTACCCAGGCCCAGTCCGGGGTGCTGTTCTCATCGCTCGAGGTCGTAGTGGTGCCAGCCACCGTTACCTGAATCTGCCGGGTGGTCGTCTGCTGGACGGTCGTCGGGGAGACGGTGTCTGCCGGCGCGGTCGTCGTCTCTGCCGTCGTGGCCTCAGCCGTCGTCGTCTCAGCCGTCGGGGTCTCGGCCGCGGTGGTCGCCTCGGCCGTTGTCGCGGTGGTCGCCTCGGCCGCCGATGCGAGCACCGCCGATCGGCCTCCGGACGCCACCGTGCCCGCGACAAGCACTCCGGCGGCGAGCAGCACGGCAAGACACGAGAGCCTCACGGCCTTACGCATCGTTCGATTATGACAGGCCGGGACGCGATCGCCTTAACGACTGAAGGCTGCCGCGTCCAATACGTCCAGCCGCGTCCAGGACTTTTTGTGGAGTCCGTGACCAAGGGCGTGACCAGTCACGGCCCGAGTGGGGTCACAGACCATGGCCACGACTCCTCCTACCCCTCCAGCTCCAGGGCCTGTCGGCCGCGGCGCGCTCTCACCCTCGCAGGCCGCCGACTGGCTCGGGATCGCCCGGTCGACCTTCTACGCGCAGGTGCTCGGCGATCTCCGCGTCGTCCAGCTCGGCCGGCGGAAGCTCATCTTTGTCCAGGAGCTCGAGCGTTGGCTCGAGCGTATGCCTCGCGCGCCCTCCCCTACTCCGGTGTCCGATCACCCCGAGGCTGAGGGCCGCTGCGGAGGCGGGCGTGGTTGAGCATCGCCGGCGCGAGCTTGTTCCCCCAGCTACCCGGCATCACCTGTCGAGAAAAGGATGCGAAGCTGCCTGCGACGGCCGTGACGACGAAAATCGACCACGCCTCGAGCCCAAGGTCGACGATCCGCCCGCCCACAGTCAACGGGTTCTTGATCTGCGACGAGACCGTGAGCAACTGCACGATCGTGAAGAACGCGGCATCCGCCAGATCATGGATGTCGCCCCCCTTGACCCCCACTTCGAAGTGGTAGGTGAGCAGCGTGCCGAATACCGCAACGACGAGCGTGGCGCCGAACGCGATCACGAACCTCGCGAACAGCCTGCGGTGGCGCTCCTCGATGGTAAGCAGCCGCGAAAGCTCTTCGCGAATCATGCGCAGAGGGTATGCCCTGGCCCGGCTGTCCCATCGTCGTATGTCGGTGCCGACCGTGCGCAGAGCACGCCTCCCAGCGCGCCCTCGTGCCCGCAAGCGCTGCATCGAACTCGGTGGAGTCCGTGCCCTCCAGCCCCGCGTGGCCACCGGGCGGCGGCGTGGCCTCCGTGCGCGTTTCGGACCCCACCGGTCGGTCAGTCATCACCCTCCTGACGCCCCCCGGTCGAGCCCGCACGGGGCGGGTTGGGAGGTCGCCGCAAGCCGCTCATCCTGCTGACGACCACCGGGGTCGGCAACCGTCTCGGCCTCGCCGGGCCCTACATAGCCGCAGCTCGAGCGCGCCGGGAAGCTGCTCCCCGTTCGCCGTGGCCGGCCGCCTCAGGCTCATGGCGGTGGTCGCATGGCTCGAGTTGCGCGACCATCGAGCGCGGCGACGAGTGCGAGGACGGTGAGCGCGACGAGCGCGGCCACCACGAGCCAGGGCCTTCGGGACAGTCTCGTGGAACCTACCCCGACCGGCGCCATACGCCGGTGATCAGGCGCGCTGTGCGCGCTCGCCCGAGCGGCGCCAGGCCCAGGAGTGCCTCCGTCGTGCGCAGCACCCCGTAGTGCGAGGTCGGCGGCGTGAAGGACGAGTGGGGCCGGACGGCGGTGCCCGCGATTACGAGCGGCACGTTACCGCCGCCGCCGGCGTCGGACGTGCCCTCGTCGAAGACGATGAAGATGGCAGTATCCGCGAGCGAAAGGAGGGGGGCGATGAAGCCACGGAGCCACCGGTCGCCGGTCTCGACCGAGCAGTCGTGCATGTCGTGGCAGAGATCGGGGATCACGAGCGAGTAGGCAGGCAGGTGCGCGGGATCGAAACGGTCGAGCGCCAGCACGTGCGCTGCGCCGCCGGGAAAGTAGAGGAACGGCACGTGCTTCTGGGCGAACCCCGCGGCGCCGGGAAAGCCCTCGGCATAGGCCGCCCAGCGGCGGTGCGCCGCGGTCAGCTGGCTCCCGATGGTAGGCCCGTGCTGCATGCAGTCCGTGCAGTCGCTGGTGACGCCGTGGGTCGATCCGGAGACGAGCGCGAGGTAGTTCGGCAGGCTCGGGTGGGCGACCGCGTCGTCGTGCGTGACCTCGGCGAAGCGCGCAGCCAGCCGGTCGAACGTCGGCGCCGAGCCCGCCCCGAGCACGGCGCCTCTCTCGTGGTTCTCGAACACGATCACGACCACGTGTGCGAGCCGCGGCACGACCGCGATCTCCACGGCCTGCGCGCGGCCGCTCGCAGGTGCGGTCGCCCCTGCCCCGACGAGCCATGCGACCACCGCCATGATCGCGGCGAGCATGACCCGGCCGCTGCCCACGCAGCGAGTCTATCGATGCTGGAGCTCAAGGCCGCAGCGCTACCCCGCCCTCGCTGTTCCCGCTCCCGCGCAGCCGAGGCGTCTCTGGTGCGTCGAGGCCGGCGAGCTCCGCT
The DNA here is from genome assembly GCA_963717155.1 of uncultured Actinomycetes bacterium. GTDB lineage: Bacteria > Actinomycetota > Thermoleophilia > Gaiellales > JALYLC01. Next base: position 1,496,412 of record OY970326.1, on the reverse strand, counting down.
TCAAGGTCAGCGAGCAGCAGGCGGAGAGAGGCCACCTCCGTCGCCCAGCCGCGCCTGATAGCTAGCGAATCGGCACCTCGAGCCGTAGATCCGGCTCAGGCGGAGTCGGAACCAATTCCTCCGATATTGGCGCACTTCGCCTTGCGAGAGCGTGGTAGTCAATGGTTCGTACGCGGTGGAGCTTGTTTCCACCGCGCGGCGAACTGTTGGCCGTCGAGTTTGTCCGCGGCATCGAGTGCCTTTGCCGCGCGTCGTGAGGTGTTCCGTCCGAAAGCTCCGCGGAGCACCAACGTGCGGGTGAGCCGAAAGAGGCGTAGCTTGTCGTCGTCTGGGTCGGGTGCACGGTTCGGGTAGAGGAAGAGGTCGATCGTAACTTTCTTGACGAGTGCGGGATCGCTGGGCGTCCCTGTCGCTTGTTCGAGCCGGTAGGCGACGAGTGAGGCGAGCAACTGTAGTTCGCGCACCCCGGTGCGCACCGCGATCCCAATCGAGACCGAACTCGAGGCGGCCATCACCCAGGGCACGCGGGACAAGCGGGCGCCGCGCGCAAGCCTTCGTACGACCGGTACAGCGAGGATGACGACGCGCTGGATCTTGTCGGCCAGCGCTTCCGTGTCGGCGTCACCGGCAAGCAGCCGCTTGGCTTCCGAGGCCGAGGTCACGCGCTCGTCCGTAAGCAGCACCCGGTCGATCGCCGAATCGGCAAGTGCTCCCACGGAGTCGACGAGCGCCCTGACCGCCTTCCCGGTCGCGGTGGTTGCTCCGCTTCCCGCGGAGGCGGCACGAGTGCGCAGCCGCGCCCGCGGGCCCGGCTCTTGATCGACCGCCATCCCACCAGCCTAGGCGACCCTCGGGTGCCGCGTCCGGACGCGGCGAAGCTCCGAGCCATGACCGCCTGATCGGCCCGAGCCACTCACGATCCCGTGACCAAAGCGTGACCACGACACCACTCGCGTCGCTCGCGCTTGATAGGAAAGGCCCGCGTTAGCAGGCCTTTCCTAGTCGGGGCGAGAGGATTTGAACCTCCGACCGCCCGGCCCCCAGCCGGGTGCGCTACCAGGCTGCGCTACGCCCCGTTCCCCGGCGAGTATACCGCTGGCCGGCTCGATGACTGCGACGCCGCGCTCGGCATGCGAGGATGTCGGCGTGGCCGACTCGCAGTTCGAGGAGCTCGTCCGTGACGCGCTCGACGAGCTCCCCGACTGGGTCCAGCCCTACCTCGAGGACGTCGCGGTGCAGATCGCCGACCGCGCCGACCCGAGCGAGGGCGACCTCTACGGCCTGTACGAGGGGGTTCCCGTCGGCGGCGATCCGGTCGGCCTCCCCCCTCCCTCGATCACGATCTTCCGTGAGCCGCTCGAGCGCGACTTCGGGCGCGATCGCGCACGTCTCGCGCAGCAGGTGCGCATCACGGTGATGCACGAGATCGCCCACCACTTCGGCATCGACGACGACCGCCTCCGCACGCTCGGTTACGGCTGATGGGATACTCGTAACCCGTGACCGAATCCGTCACCCCTCCGCCGCGCAAGCGCCGCCGCAGCGCCTCCGGCGCCATCCCGAAGAGCAGCGCGCTCGAAGCCAACTTCGGCGCCGGGCCGCCGCTCACCCTCGGGGTCGAGGAGGAGCACATGCTCGTCTCGGCCAACGGGTTCGGCCTGGTCTCCGAGATCGAGGCGCTGCTGAGCGAGCTCGAGGGCGGAGAGCTCGCAGACCGCGTCCACCCGGAGCTGACCGAGAGCACGGCGGAGATCGCCACCGGCATCTGCGCCACCGTCGACGATGCACTCCGCGAGCTGACCGAGCTGCGCCGAGGGCTCGCCAGCACGCTGCTCCCGCTCGGTATGCGGCTCGCAGCCGCCGGAACACACCCGTTCTCGCTCGCGGAGGATCAGCGCATCACGCGGCGCGATCGTTACCGGCACCTCGTCGAGCAGCTGCAGTACGTCGCGCGGCGCGAGCTCGTCTTCGGGATGCACATCCACGTCGCCGTCCCCGACGCCGACACGTGCATGAAGGTCATGGAGGGCGTCCTGATCGAGCTGCCGATCCTGCTCGCCCTGTCCTCGAACTCGCCGTTCTGGCGCGGTGAGGTCACCGGGCTTGCATCGACGCGGACGGCCGTCTTCGCCGGATTCCCGCGCTCGGGACTCCCCCCGCGCTTCGACAGCTACGACGACTACGCCGAGACGGTCGGCTGGCTCGAGGGGACGGGGGCGATCGTCGACTACACCCGCCTGTGGTGGGACGTTCGCCCGCACCCGCGACTTGGAACGCTCGAGGTGCGCGTGATGGACGTGCAGTTCGACCTCGAGTACGCGATGGCGCTGACGGCCTACGTGCAGGCACTCGTCGCCCAGCTGATCGCGGACATCGACGACGGCAAGTCACCCCAGCCGTTCCATCGACTGCTCGTCGCCGAGAACAAGTGGCTGGCCGCGCGCTACGGGCTCGAGGCGCCTCTGATCGACCTCGAGACCGGCCGCAAGTCGACGCTGACGGCCGCGCAGCTCGCCAAGCGGCGGCTACGCCAGCTCGCGCCGCACGCAAAGGATCTCGGGTGCCTCGACGCGCTGCGCGGCATCGAGCGGATGCTCTCGTGGGGAACCGGCACCACGCGTCAGATGCGGGTGTACAACGCGAACCGCGATCTCGCCGAGGTCATGCGCGAGGTGTGCGACCTCAGCGAGGCAGGTTCGTCCCTGGCCTAGTTGGCGCCGGTGCGGGAGCGGTGGATCGCCGCGAGGAGCTCTGCCGCATCGTCGTCGCCATCCTCGAGGGACCCCCCGTGGCGAAGGCGGAACGCCGTCCATGCCATGACATCGCGCATCGAGACCATGCCGACGACGCGACCCCTGTCCGCGACAGGCAGGTGCCGGAAGTGCCCGTCGTGCATCATCGCCAACGCCTCGGGTATGCCCATCGACGGCACCCCGGTCAGGACGTGGCGGGTCATGCGGTCGGACACCGGCACCTGCGGGTCCACTCCGTCCGACACGACGCGCATCAGGTCGCGCTCGGAGACCAGACCGACCAGCTCGCCGTCGTCGAGCACGACGGCGGCGCCCGTGTCGCGCTCGACCATCCTGCGGGCGGCCTCTGCAATCGTCGTATCCGGGCCCACCGAGAGGACCTCGGTGTGCATCAGGTCTGCGAGCTCCATGGGCCAGACGCTACAGGAGAAGCGTCACGCCGCCCTCCAGCCGGCGGACGATCGCCTGCAGGAGACGGGCCCCGTCGGCGCCAGATGCGGCACGGTGATCGACCGAGAGCGTCACCGACATGATCGGTCGCGCCTGCACCTGGCCGTCGACGATCACGGGTCGCTCGATCGTGCGACCGACCGCAAGGATCCCCGGCTCCGGCGGGTTGATGATCGCCTGGAACGACGTGACGCCGAACATCCCGAGATTCGAGATGGTGAACGTCCCGCCCTCGATCTCGCGCTGGCGCACCTTTCCTGCACGCGCGCGCGTCACGATGTCGCGCGTCGCCGTCGCGATCTCGGTGAGCGTCAGCCGGTCGGCGTCGCGCAGGACGGGGACGATCAGGCCGTCGTCCAGCGCGACGGCGATGCCGACGTGCGCGTGCTCGTGCTGGACGATGCGGTCGCCGATCCACGAGCGGTGGAACTGCGGGTGCTCGACGAGCGACACCGCACAGGCGCGGATGATGAGGTCGTTCACCGACACCTTCGTGCCGCCCTCGCCGAGCGAGCGGTTGATCTCGCGGCGCAGCTCGATCGCCCGCGTCATGTCGACCTCGGACTCGAGGTAGAAGTGCGGGACGTTCTGCTTCGACTCGGTCATGCGGCGTGCGACAGCACGCTGCATCGCGGTCGGCTCGAGGCCCTCGGCGTCCTCCCAGGCACCCGGGACGGGAGCGGGAGGCGGCGGCGTGCGAGGAGTCGTGGGAGGTGCAGCGGCCGCGCGCGCGGTCACACCCTCCGCCGCGAGGCGCTCGACGTCGACCTTGACGATCCGCCCGTCCGGGCCGGATCCGCGGCCGGCCAGCGGGCGCAGGTCGAGGCCCGCATCGGCGGCCATGCGCCGGGCGATCGGGCTCGCGCGCAGCTCGTTCGTGCCGGTAGAGGATTCGATCCGAGCCGGGCGCTCGGCGACTGCCGCGGCCGGCGGCGGCGAAGCCTCGCTCGGCGCAGCCTCCTCCGTTGGCGCCGCGGCAGCATCGCCGTTGGTTGCGGCGGGCACATCCACGACCTCACCCGCCTCACCGACCAGCGCGATCGGCGCCCCGAGCTCGGCCGACTCACCCTCCTGCACGAGGATCTTGAGCAGGACTCCGGTCTCGTAGCTCTCGAGCTCCATCGTCGCCTTGTCCGTCTCGATGTCGGCGAGGACCTCGCCCTCGGCGATCGCGTCGCCCTCCTTCTTGGCCCAGCGCGCGACCGTCCCTCGCTCCATCGTGTCGGAGAGGCGCGGCATCGGAATCTCGACGGCCATCAGCGAGCCCTTTCAAGGAGGCCGCATTCGGCGAGCAACGCGCGCGCTGCGGCTTCGATCTTGTCCTCGCCATCGAGCGCGGCGAGCTCGAGTGGCTTTGCGTACGGCATCGGAACCTCGGCTCCGCCAACTCGCTCGACGGGCGCATCGAGATCGTCGAAGCAGGCACGCTGGATGCGCGCCGCGAGCTCGGCTCCGACCCCGTAGGTCGACCAGCCCTCCTCGGCGATCAGGGCGCGGCTCGTCCGGGTGACCGACTCGCACACGGTCTCGGCGTCGAGCGGGCGCAGCGAGCGGAGGTCGACGACCTCGATCTCGATCCCCTCGGTCGCGAGCCGGTCTGCGACGGTCAGCGCGCGCCGCACGGTGTAGCTGTGCGCGACGATCGTGAGGTCGCGACCCTCGCGGGCGATCCGCGCCGATCCGAGGGGCACGGTGAAGTCCTCGCCGGGGTCCGGCAGCGTCCCGGTCGTGTTGTAGAGCACGAGGTTCTCGACGAACAGCACGGGGTCGTCGTCGCGGATCGCGCTCTTGAGCATCCCGTAGGCGTCTCGCGGCGTCGCCGGCGCGACGACCTTGAGGCCCGGGACGTGCGCGAACATGACCTCGAGGCTCTGCGAGTGCTGGGCGGTCAGCTGCGCCCCTGCCCCTGCGGGAGTCCGGATCACCATGGGGACTCCGAGCTTGCCGCCGAACATCGACCGCACCTTCGCGGCGTGGTTCACGACCATGTCCATCGCGACGAGGATGAAGTTGATCGTCATGATCTCGACGACCGGGCGCTGGCCGAGCATGGCCGCGCCGACGCCCGCGCCCACGAATCCCTCCTCCTCGATCGGCGTCTCGCGCACGCGCTTCGGCCCGTACTTCTTCCAGAGGCCCTGCGTCACCTTGTACGAGCCGTCGAAGCGGCCGATCTCCTCGCCCATCAGGAACACGCGGTCATCCCGGGCGAGCTCCTCGTCGAGAGCGCGGCGAAGCGCCTCGCGATAGGTCACGTTCTCCACGAACGTGTCCCCTCCCGCTCGCCGAACGGACCCGCCACGCGCATGCCGTGAAACTGCTCGTCGGTGTTCGGGTCGCCGTAGACGTTCTCCGAGATCGCGTCGGGATCCGGCTCCGGCGCCGCGGCGGCCTCGCGGATCGCCGCCGAGATCTCGTCGGCGACCTCCTTGCGGATCTGGGCGATCTCGTCCTCGGAGAGCAGCCCCGCGGCGACCGCGGCGCGTCCGAAGCGCTCGATCGGATCGCGGTGGCGCCACTCGTCGATCTCCTCCTTGGTGCGATACGCCTTGCCCGCGTCGGCGACCGAGTGGCCGCGGATGCGATACGTGAGGCACTCCAGCACCGAGGGTCGCCGCTCGTCGCGCGCGGTCCGCAGCAACCGTCCAGCCGCCTCTCGCACCGCCGCGAGGTCGTTCCCGTCGACCCGCTCGCCGTGCATCCGGTAGGCGGCGGCCCGCCGGTACAGCTCCGGCTCGGCGGACGCCTGCCCGACCGACGTCCCCATGCCGTACAGGTTGTTGATGATCTGGAAGACGATCGGAAGGTTCCAGATCGCGGCGAGGTTCAGAGCCTCGTGGAAGGCGCCGATGTTCGTGGCGCCGTCGCCGAGCTGGCACAGGACGACACCGGGCGTGTCGGTCTGATCGAGTGCGAGCGCCGCGCCGACCGCGATCGGCAGATGCCCGCCGACGATGCCCCAACCGCCGTAGAAGCGCCGCTCGACGTCCAGCAGGTGCATCGAGCCGCCATAGCCCCCCGCGACCCCGGTCGCCTTGCCGAACAGCTCCGCCATGACCGCGGTGGGATCCGAGCCGACAGCGAGCGCCGACCCGTGGTCGCGGTAGCTCGCGAAGAGATAGTCGCCCTCCCCGAGCTGATCGATCGCGCCGACGTGCGAGGCCTCCTCGCCGATGCAGAGGTGGCAGTAGCCGCCGATGCGGGCGCGCGTGTACTGCTCCTCCGTGCGCTCCTCGAAGCGACGCACCAGGTACATCGCGCGGTAGAGCCGTCGGGCGGTTGCCGCGTCCTCCGCGACATCGCCGCTCTGCGTGACGACCTGGGCCATCGCGCTCAGTCTTGCACAGACTCTGCGTAGAGCCGGTCGACCAGCTCTGGGCTCTCCTCGAGACGTTCCACGACGCGCCGCAGGCGATGCTCGGTGAAGTGCGCGACGTCCACTCCGAGCGCCCCGGCGAGCCGCTCGAGCACCGCGTCGCTCGGCGGTGGGCGCGTGCCCTGCACCAGATGGTTGAGGTAGCCGGCCGAGAGCCCGGTCTCGCGCGCGAGACCGCGGTATGAGAGCCCGCGCTCGCGCATCAGCCTTGCCACAGCCGATCCGAAGGGCTCGGACGGCGTGGCGCTCATTTCGGTCGTAGCTCCTTGCTGAGCTCGGCGAGCCGCGCCGCAGCCTGCGCCAGCGGCAGCGTCTCCTCGGAGCCGTCGCGCCGGAACCGCAGATCGACCGTCCCGTCGGAGATCGTGCGCTTGCCGAGCGTCACCCGCAGCGGGACGCCGATCAGGTCGGCATCGGCGAACTTCGAACCCGGGCCCTGTGCCCGGTCGTCGATCATCACCGTGAGCCCGTGCTCGGCGAGCTGATCCTCGAGGCGCTGGGCGGCGACGACCGCCTCGTCGCCGATCGGGATGAGCCACGCGTCGAACGGGGCGAGCGGCGCGGGCCAGATGCACCCGGCGTCGTCGTGCGACTGCTCGAGCGCAGCAGCCACGATCCGGGCAGGGCCGATGCCGTAGGAGCCCATGACGATCGGCCGCTCCTTGCCGCCTTCATCCAGATACGTCGCACCGAGTGCCTCGGCGTACTTCGTCCCGAGCTTGAAGATGTTGCCGATCTCGATCGCCGGCTCGATGCGCAGCGTCCCGCCGCACAGCGGGCAGCCATCGCCGGCCTCGACGACGTGCAGGTCGGCCAGTTTCGCCTGGTAGTCGCGGCCGAGCACGAGGCCCGTGATGTGGTAGCCCGTGCGGTTCGCGCCGCCGACGTACGCGCCGTTCGCCAGGGTCTCGTCGGCGATGGTCGTCGAAATCCCCGTCGACCGGCCCGATCGAGCCGGGCTTCGCGCCGAACGTCTCCTCGATCTCCTCGGCCGTCGCCGGGCGGTGGTCCTGGCCGAGTGCCTTGCGCAGCTTGATGTCATGCAGACGGCGGTCGCCCCGCACCAGGGCGAGCACGACGGTTCCGTCTGCCGCGACCACCGGCATCGCCTTGGCGGTCGCGCGCGGGTCGATCCCGAGGAACCCGGCGAGCGCATCGATCGTCTCGATGCCCGGCGTCGCCACCTCCTCGGGTGGCGCCTCGGGCGGGAACTCGGGCTGCGAGATGCGGCTACGAGCCTTCTCGACGTTCGCGGCGTAGTCGCAGCGATCGCACAGCGCCACCTCGTCCTGGCCCGCGGAGGATGGGGCCATGTACTCGTGGGCGCCCGATCCGCCCATGTAGCCGGTGTCGGACTCGACCTTCCAGTACGTCAGGCCGCAGCGGTCGAAGATGCGCCCGTAGGCGATCTCGTGCAGGGCATAGGCCGCGTCGAGGCCCTCCTCGTCGCGATCGAGCGTGTAGGAGTCCTTCATCGCGAACTCGCGGGTGCGCAGCACTCCGCCGGTCGGACGCAGCTCGTCGCGCTCCTTCGTCTGGATGTGGTACCAGATCTGCGGCAGGTCGCGCCACGACCGCAGCTCGCGCGCCGCATGGAACGCGGTGACCTCCTCGTGGGTCAGGGCGAGCACGAGATCGCGACCGACGCGGTCCTTCAGCTTGAACAGCTCGTCGATGCCGTAGCGCCCGCTCTGCTTCCAGAGCTCCGCAGGCAGCAGCACGGGCATCAGCATCTCCTGCCCGCCGATGCGATCCATCTCCTCGCGCACGATCGCGACGGCGCGCTGCAGCGAGCGCCAGCCGAGCGGGAGCCACGTCCACAGTCCAGCACCGACCTGCCGGGTCATCCCGGCACGTACGAGAAGGCGGTGGGAGACTGCGACGGCGTCGGCCGGGTCGTCGCGCAGGGTCGGCATCAGGTAGCGCGTGGCCCTCATCGGGGCACGAGTCTACGTGGTTGGCCTATGAAGGCGTCCTAGTCGAGAACGGCCGACACGTCGATCCGCACGACACGCGCGCTCTGCAGGTCGAAGGTCGTCACGGCACGACCGGGAAGCGCCTTCCCCACCGTGCAGATCTGGAAGTTGCCGCAGTGCAGACGGCTGCCGTACGCGTGGTGCAGCGCGCTCGAGCTCGCGCCCACCGCGATCCCCTCGGGCGTGCGGTACAGCCGCGAGCTCGTCGAGACGGTCGTGGCAGCGCCGTTGAGGAACGTGACGCTCACGACCGGCTTCCGGAAGTCGACGACCACGAACGGGCCGAAGCTGCCCTTCCCCGACCGCACCACGGTGCCCTTGCCCAGCCGCGCGCTCAGCGTCGTGCGACGGGCGCCGAGCGCGACGCCGGCGACCGAGTGCGCGAGCACGATCCCCGGCGTCGCCGGAGCCAGATTAGGCACTCGCCGCGGGAGTGCGAGGGCGCGGCGCCGGAATGTGGAGCGGACGGCCGAGGGCGACGAGCGCGGCCTCCTTGACGGCCTCGCCGAGTGTCGGGTGCGCTGCGATCGAGTCGCCGATCGTCTCGACCGTCGCCTCGCCCTCGATGCCGACGACGCCTGCGTTGATCAGCTCGGTCGCCTGCGTGCCGACGACGACCATCCCGAGAAGCTCGCCGTAGCGGCTCTCCGAGATGACCTTCGCGAACCCCGTCCGATCGCCGTACATGGCGGCTCGTGCGATCGCCGCGTACGGCATCGTCCCGACCTGCACGGCGTCGCCGTGCTGCTCACGGGCCTCGGCCTCGGTCAGCCCGACTGCGGCGACCTCGGGATCGGTGTAGGTGCAGCGCGGCGTCGAGCGGTAGTCGATCTCGGAATCGTGGCCGAGCGCGTTCTCTGCGGCGATCTCGCCCTCGCGGAACGCGGTGTGCGCGAGCTGCCAGTTACCGGCGACGTCGCCGGCGGCGAAGATGTGGGGGACGTTCGTGCGCATCGAGGCGTCGACCGGGATGCGCCTGCGCTCGGCGGTCACGCCCGCTGCCTCGAGCCCGAGGTCCTCGACGTTCGCCACGCGACCGGTCGAGACGAGGATCCTGTCGGCGTCGACGGCATGCTCCTCGCCGTTCGCGTCGGCATAGATCAGGCGGAGCGAGTCGGTCTGCGGCTCGACGCGGGTCGCGCGCGCGCCGAGCACGACGTCGACGCCGCGCTTCTTGAACGCGCGCTCGAGCGCGGAGACCGCATCGGCGTCCTCGTTGCCGAGCAGGTTCGGAAGCATCTCGACGATCGTCACCTGCGACCCGAAGTGCGCGAAGATCGAGGCGAACTCGCAGCCGATCACGCCGCCGCCGAGCACCACCAGTCGCTCGGGCACGTGGTCGACCTCGAGCATGCCAGTCGAGTCGAGGCAGCGCGGGTCGTCGAGTCCGGGAATCGGCGGTGCCGAGGGGCGCGACCCGGTTGCGATGACCGCGCTCTTGAAGTGGACATCCTCGCCACCCCCGACCTGCAGCGTGTTCGGGCCCGTGAAGCGCCCGCGGCCATGGACCACCTGGATGCCGACGCCCTTCATCAGACCTGCGAGACCGCGTACGACGCCGTCGACGATGCCACGGCGGTTCGCCTGCACCTGGTCGAAGTCGAGCGAGACGCCATCGACCCTGACGCCGAGCGGCGCCATGCGCTCGCGCGCCTCGTGGAACGCATGCGCCGACTGCACCATCGCCTTCGTCGGGATGCACCCGACATTCAGGCAGGTGCCCCCGACCCCGCCGAGGAGCCCCTCCTCGACGCACACGACCGTTGCGCCGAGCTGGACGGCGCGGATCGCCGCCGGATAGCCGCCGGGACCGGCCCCGAGAACTGCGAGATCGCATTCCATATGCGGTGACGCTAGCAGAGCACTCCGCACGCTACCGTTCGGCTCGAGATGGCAAGTCTCGCCGAGCAGTGGGCCGCAATCCTCGAAGAGGAGTCCGAGGACTGGTCGCACCTCGCGCTCGAGCTGCGGCTCGCCGACACCGATCGCACCGAGGAGGTCGTCGTCGTCCTCGCACCGCTGAACCCGTGGCGGCGCGACGATGACTACCGCTCGGGTGTCCTGCGGTTCCGCGCCGCACGGATCGTCGGCTACGGGGCAGCACCGGGGCTCGTAGCGACGCGCCTGCGCCAGCTCGCGAGTGTGGAGGGCGAGCTCGAGGTGCTGCGGTCGATCGATGCGGATCGGCCGATCGCCACGCAGGGCCCGAGCTGGTAACCATTTAGCGCCATACTTCGCTGAGGTGGCCTCCTTCCTGCGTATAGACGGCGAGGAAGCCCCGCTTCGCGGTGGGCGGCTCACGTGGTATCCCGCCCTGTCGGGCAGCGAGCGCGGTCTCGCGGTGCATCTGGCCGCGCACGGCCCGAGGAATCTCCTGCACGTCAGCGTGTTCGTGGCCTGCATGAGTCCGTCTGACCTCTCCTCGCGCGAGGCGACGATCGTCGAGGCAGGGCCGGATGCCGCCGTCGACGGGCGGATGTTCGGAGCGCTGCTCCTGCGCTTCGGTCGCGTCGACGCCGAGCGGGCGGTGCTGTCGCTCGATGGCGAGGTCGAGGGCATCGAGTCGGGCTCCGAGGCCCGCTCGCAGGTCGCCGCCGACATCATCTGCTCGGTGGAGGCGGGAGAGGTGCCGTCCTACTGCCAGCGCTGCGGCGCACCGCTCGCGGGCGAGGCGAGGGCGGTCGGACAGATGATCGGCGGTCGCCACGTCGAGCTTCGGCGCCCGCTTCCCATCTGCCGCGCCTGCGCGGCCGAGCCGGGTCTCGTCCCACCGGTGCGCTGCTCGCAGTGCGCCGAGACCTACCTGCCCGACCAGGTCGCGTGGCAGTCCGACGAGCTCGCGCTCGCCTACACCTGCACGTGCATCAACGGGCACACGGTGTCGGGCCTCAGCTCGCGCGCTGCGTAGGCCGTAACGGTGCCGTAACGGGTCATTGAGAAGATGTCCGGCGTGGCCCGCATCGCCCTTCCTGCCTGGGTTGTCTGCATGGCCTTCGTCACGATCAGCCTCGTGCTGAACGTCGTGAACCAGGGCGGGAACGCCGGATTGGACGCGGCCCTGGGCCACGACGTGATCTTCGCGCTATGGGGCACCGCGTATGCCACCGTCGGCGCGTTGATCGGCGCGCGGAGGCCCGAGAACCCGATCGGTTGGATCCTCCTTGCGGCAGGCGGCGTCCTCGCCGCCTCGTCGGCCCTGTTCGAGTACGCGAACTACGCGCTCGAGCACGCACGATCGTTGCCAGGCGGTGTATGGGCAGTGTGGACCGAGAACACGGTCGCAGCTGCGGCGCCCCCGCTGATCGCACTGGCCCTGCTGCTGTTTCCCGACGGGCGATCCGAGTCGCCCACCTTGCTGAGGTACCTGCCGCTCGCTGCCACCGTCGCCCTGCTCCTGGGCCTCGGGCTCGATCCCGGCGCGCTCGACACGCAGACGCGCTCGACCGCCAATCCGGTCGGCGTCGATGGTTTTGCAACGGCGATCACGGTCGTCACCGGGTTGGGCTGGGCACTGCTGATGCTGAGCCTCCTCACCGGTGGAACGGCGATCGTCGTGCGGTTGCGCCGTTCGTCCGGCACGGCTCGACAGCAGCTGAAGTGGGTGGCGTTCGCAGGCGCGGTGCTCGCGCTGACGTGGGTGTGGTGGACGTTCACCTACCTCCCGCCGCTCGAGCACACACCCGTCGTCGGGGCGAGCCTCGTCCTCGTCACGATCACGTTCTGCGGCATCCCGGTCGCAATCGGAATCGCGATCCTTCGCTACCGGCTCTACGCGATCGACACGCTGATCCGGCGAACGCTGGCGTACAGCATCCTGATCGTGCTGCTGGCGACGCTCTACCTGGCGAGCGTCGTCGTGGTCGATGAGATCTTCCGGACGACGAGCGGGCAGTCGAGCGCGATCGCGGTCACGATCTCGACCCTCGCGGTCGCGGCGCTGTTCCGCCCCGGGTTGACGCGTATCCGACGGCTCGTCGACCGCCGCTTCTACCGGAGCGCGTACGACCGGGAGCGAACGCTCGCTGCGTTCTCCGCAAGTCTGCGCCAGCAGATCGACCTGCTCGTCCTCGAGGACGAGCTCCTCGGCGTCGTGCAGCACACCCTGCAGCCGACGCACAGCTCGCTCTGGTTCCGCGCGCCTAGGTCTTAACGGCCCCGGATCTTGCGCATGTGGCGCGCCGCGCCCAGGCGCGCGAACACGCTGATCAGGAGGACGAAGGCGATCAGCGTCAGCGCTGCGGCCCAGGCCTGCGCATGCTGGTCGGGACTCGGCGACTCGGAGTAGGTGAAGATCGTGATCGGGATCGACGCGAGCGGCTTGCTCGGGTCGGTAGAGATGGCGTTCGCCGCGATCGAGGACGCGAACAGCAGCGGCGCTGTCTCCCCGGCGACGCGCGCGATCGCGAGGATCGTCGAGGTGACGATGCCGCCGACCGCCGTCGGAAGCGTCGCGTGGACGACGGTGTACGACTTGCTGGCTCCGAGGGCGAGGCTCGCCTCGCGCGTGGACGACGCCGTCAGCGTCAGCACCTCGTCGGTGCCGCGGGCGACGTACGGCAGCATGATCAGCGCAAGTGCGAAGGCGCCCGCCCAGCCGCTCTGTCCGTGCCCGACGACGATCAACGCGAACACGAAGACGCCGAGGATGATCGACGGGATGCCGGTGAAGACGTCGAGTATCACCCGGAGCGGTGTCGCGATCGCCGGCTTCGCGAACTCGCTGAGATAGATCGCGACGAGGATCCCGACGGGCACCGCCATCACCGTCGCGAGCAGGACCAGCACCGCGGTGCCCACGATCGCGTTGGCGATGCCACCTCCCGTCGCGCCGTAGACCGCCGGGGTGTTGAAGAAGAAGTCGAGGTTGAGCGCCGAGAGACCCTTGAGGAAGACGCTGCCCACGACGATCACGAGCACCGCCACGGCGATCAGCGTCGCGAGCAGGGTCAGACCTTCGGCGGCCTTGCTGACGGCGTGTCGACGCCGGAGGTTGTCCCCGCCCTTGCCGAAGGGGTTCCCGCCGTTCTGGCTGACCTCGACTGCCACGGCTACCTCGAGGCCCGCCGCGCCGAGTTGGCGACGATCACGCGAGCCGACACGTTCACCGCGAGGGCGATCGCGAGCAGGATCACGCCGAGGTACGCGATGGCCGCGACCTGCATGTCGCTCGTAGCGCCCTGGTACTGGCTCGCGATGCGGCCCGCCAGGGTGTCCGCCGGAGCGAACAGCGAGACGTTGATGCCGGTCGCGCTCCCGATCACCTGGGTGACGGCGATCGCCTCGCCCAGGGCCCGCGCCAGGCCGAGCATCATCGCCGCCGCGATCCCGGGACGCGCGTACGGCAGGACGATGCCGCGGATCATCTCCCAGCGGGTCACTCCCAGCGCGAGCGCGCCGTCGCGCATGTCGCGTGGCGCGGTGAGCAGCACCTCGCGCGAGATGCTCGTGACGATCGGAAGCATCATCAGGCTCAGGACGAGGATCGCCGGCAGCATGCCGACCGGCGACGGATCGCCGCTGAACAACGGAATCCAGCCGAGCACGCTGTTCAGCCACGGCTCGAGATCGGACTGCACGAACGGGCCGAGCACGAGGATGCCCCAGAGGCCGAGCACGACCGAGGGGATCGCCGCCAGAAGCTCGACGAGGATCGCGAGGGGCTGGCGTACCCAGCGCTGGGGAGAGCTCGGTCAGATAGATCGCGATGGCCACGGCGAGCGGGCCCGCGATCAGGAGCGCGCCGACCGAGCTGATCAGCGTGCCGACGAGGAAGTCGAAGGCGCCGTAGTTGTTCGTGACCGGGTTCCACGCCTGCTCGGTGATGAACCCGAGCCCGTACTTCGAGATCGCCGGGCGCGCCAGCTGGACGACTTTCCAGACGATGCCGCCGAGCAGCACGACGACCAGCGCGGCTCCGCCGAACGTCAGGCCATGGAGTGCGAGATCCGAGACGCGGGCACGCCGACGCAGGTTCGTCGTGGCCGGGTGCGGCGCAGCGAGGAGCTCGGGGTTGGTAGCCATGAAGAATGGGCCCCGGCGCGGCGCGCCGGGGCCCCAATGGGTCTTAGGAGGAGATCTTCGCGATCGTCGCCTTGTCGATGTTCAGGATCTTCCCGGGCAGCGGTGCGAAGGCCAGCTTCGCGCCGAACGACTGACCCTTCGTGATCGCGTACGTCAGGAACGCCTTCAGCATGTCCGCCTTCGACGACTTCGCCGGGACGAGCGCGTACGTGAAGGTCGACATGGGGTAGGCCTTCGGGAACGTCTTCGGCGGGTTGACGATCGAGATGCTGTTGCTCGACGGAACGTTGCCGACCGACTTCGCGGCCTCGGAGATGCTGGCAATGCTCGGCGGGACGTACTGTCCGGCCGCATTCCGGATCACCGCGTACTGCAGGCCGTTCGCGAAGTCGTACGACAGCGAGACGTAGCCGATCGCGCCGGCGGTGGACTTGATGACACCGGCGACGCCGTCGTTGCCCTTGGCACCGACGCCCGCCGGGAACTGCACCTGCGTTGCGTTACCGACGTTGGCGCGCCACGGTGCGCTCACCTGCGTCAGGTAGTCGGTGAACACGAACGTGTCGCCGCTGCCGTCGCTGCGGTAGACCGGCGTGATCTTGAGGTTCGGCAGCGGCGCCTTGGGGTTGAGCTTCTTGATCGCAGGGTCGTTCCAGTTGGTGATCTGACCGAGGAAGATGTTCGCGAGCACGGTGCCGGTCAGGTGGATGTGCGCCTTGGGCCCCGGCACGTTGTACGACACGACCGTGGCTGCGAGCGCCCACGGGATCTGCAGCACGTTGTTGGCCTTGGACGACTGGTCCGGCGTCATCGGCGCATCGCTCGCGCCGAAGTCGACCGTGCGCGCCGTGATCTGGGCGATGCCGGCGCCACTGCCAACCGACCCGTACGTGATGCCGACGCCGGCGCTCGACTGGTAGGCAGCACCCCACTGGGAGACGAGCGGATAGACGAGCGTGCTCCCGGCGCCGGTCAGCGAGCCGCCGGTCGACCGGCTGGTCGCGGCCTGGCCGGGCGCTGCGGCCGCGGTGAGTGCAAGCGCCCCGACAGCCGCGAACGCGAGCAGCCGGCGAGGCCCGGAACGGGTGCTGGTTGTTTTCATGTCGGTAACTCTTCCGACGCCCACGGGTCAAAGGGGAAAGCAGCCGGTTCCCGTTTGGTGACGAAGTGGTGAAGGTGCCATTTTTCGGGCCTTCGAGGGTCGCGCGAGGGGTTTGCGGACGGCATGATCCACTCGTGCCCGAAACCACACACCACGTAGCTGTCGCCCCCGGCGTCGAGGCCGTCGAGCTCACCGGTCGCGACCACGTCTTCGCGCTCGACGACGTCACGATCAGCTACGCCGGCAGACCGGCGATCGGCGACGTGACCCTGTCGATCCCGAAGGGACTCATCACGGCGTTCATCGGCCCCTCGGGGTGCGGCAAGAGCACGCTGCTGCGCAGCCTGAACCGCATGAACGACCTCGTGCCCGGCGCGTCGTCACCGGCCCGGTGCGCTACCACGGCATCGATCTGTACTCGCAGGGCATCGACCCGTCGAGGTCCGCCGCCGGATCGGCATGGTCTTCCAGCGCCCGAACCCGTTCCCGAAGTCGATCTTCGACAACGTCGCGTACGGCCCTCGCGCCCTGGGCATGAAGGGCAACATGGCCGAGCGCGTCGAGGGGGCTCTGCGCCGTGCAGCGCTGTGGGACGAGGCGAAGGACATCCTCAAGCGCAGTGCGCTCGGCCTATCGGGCGGCCAGCAGCAGCGGCTCTGCATCGCGCGCGCACTGGCCGTCGAGCCCGACGTGCTGCTGCTCGACGAGCCATGCTCGGCACTCGATCCGATCTCGACCGCGCGCATCGAGGATCTGATGATCCAGCTCCGCGACGAGTACACGCTCGTCGTCGTGACGCACAACATGCAGCAGGCGGCCCGGGTCGCCGACGCGACCGCGTTCTTCTCGCTTGCGCCGCTGAAGAGCGGCCCACGCGCAGGAGTGCTCGTCGAGTTCGGGCCGACGACGACGCTCTTCTCGAACCCGACCGACTCGCGCACGGACGACTACGTGCAGGGTCGCTTCGGCTAACTGCGCAGCACCGCGCCGAACCGCTCGGCGAGCTCCTTCACGATCTGCTCGCGCACCGGCACGACCTCGTCGTCCGTGAGCGTCCGGTCGTCGGCCTGGAACGTCAGCCGCAGGGCGAGCGATCGCCGGCCGGCGCCGAGCGCCGCTACGTCGCGATAGACGTCGAAGACCGTGACGTCGCGCAGCAGCTCGCCGCCCGCCGTGCGCGCCGCCGCGACGACCTCGCCGGCGAGGTGCTCGTCGGCGACGACGACCGCGATGTCCTGCCGCAGCGGAGGCGTGTCGGGCACCGAGACCGCGATCGCCGGGCCGGGAACGTGCTGCTCGACGAGCGTCACGTCGAGCTCGAACGCCGCGGCCGGCCCGCTCAGGCCGAGACGCTCGGCAAGCGCCGGGTGGAGCTCACCCACGTAGCCCGCCTGCGCTCCGCCGACGAGGATGCGAGCCGCACGGCCCGGATGCAGGAACGGGTCGCGGCCGGCGCCAGGCTCGACCGCCAGGTCGATGCCGACGGCGCCGAGGACCGTCGTGAGGATGCCCTTCGCCGTGAAGAACGACGCGTCGCCGCCGACCAGCGAGGGCACCGAGCGTCCACGGCTCGTCGGGCAGGTCTTCGCCGGTTCGCGGGCTGGTAGACGTGCGCGATCTCGTAGATCGAGAGCTCGCTGCCGGCCGAGCGACTGGTTGCGCTCGGCGACGGCCGCGAGGCTCGGCAGGAGCAGCGTGCCGCAGCGCCGCGTGCTCGGACGAGAGCGGGTTCCGCAGCAGCACGGGGGCTGCGCCGGGCGTCGTCCGGCGCCAGCCCGAGATCGTCCCCGACGTCGGCCGACACGAGGCTCATGGTCTGCACCTCGGTGCTCCCCGCGCCCAGCATCGCCTCGTGCAGGCGCCTGCGGACGCAGCTGGCCCGTGCTGAGTCCGCCAGCGCGGGCGCCGCTCGGCAGCGTCGCGGGCACGTGCTCGAGGCCGTGGATGCGCGCGACCTCCTCGACGAGGTCGATCTCGCGCGTCACGTCGAGCGCGCGCCATGTCGGCGGACGCGCACGCGCAGCCGTCCCGGCCGCTCGACGTCGAAGCCGAGTCGCTCGAGGATCGCCGCCGCTCTCCTCGGAGCTGACGTCGACGCCCGTGACCGCGCAGCACGCGCCCGGGGCGCAACGCGATCCAGGCCGGCTCGGGCAGGTCGCCGTGCACGTCGATCGGATCGGGCGCGAGCGTCGCGCCCGCGATCTCGACGAGCAGCCGCGCCGCCGCGCGGTTCGCGATCGGGGCGAGCGCCGGATCGACGCCCTTCTCGAACCGGTTCGACGCCTCCGTGCGCAGCCCGATGCGCCGGGTCGTGCGCAGGACCGAGCCGCGGTCGAACGACGCCGCCTCGAGCACGACGTCGCGGGTGTCGTCCCCGATCTCGGAGTCGGCGCCACCCATCACGCCCGCGATGCCCGACGGGCCGTCGCGCGTGCGCGATCACGAGCGTCTCGGGGTCGAGCGTCGCGCTCCTTGCCGTCGAGCGTGGTCAGCGACTCTCCGGCCCGGGCGCGGCGCGCGACGAGCGTCGTGCCCGGGGATGCGCGCGCGGTCGTAGGCGTGCAGCGGCTGGCCGAGGTCGTGCGCGACGTAGTTCGTGACGTCGACGACGTTCGAGATCGGGCGGATGCCCGCGCCGGTCAGCCGCGCCTTCAGCCAGAGCGGCGAGGGGCCGACGGTGACGCCCTGCAGCACGCGCGCGGTGAAGCGCGGGCACAGGTCGAGGTCGTCGATCGAGATCTGCACGAGCTCCGACGTCGGGCGCGCTCCCGTCGCCTCGGGCTCGTGCTCGTCGAGCGGGCGCAGGCGCAGGTCGAACACCGCCGCGACGTCGCGTGCGATGCCGCGCACCGAGAGCAGGTCGGGCCGGTTCGAC
This sequence comes from uncultured Actinomycetes bacterium, assembly GCA_963717155.1. GTDB lineage: Bacteria > Actinomycetota > Thermoleophilia > Gaiellales > JALYLC01. The sequence goes on along the minus strand of OY970326.1, from coordinate 1,477,859 downwards.
GAGGATCTCGAAGTCGAGCACGACGTCGCCGAGCGGCAAGCGCGACGCGAGCGGCTCGCCGGGCGCGTAGCCGTCGCCGAGGACGAGGATGCCCGCCGTGCTCGTCGGAGAGCTCGAGCTCGCGCTCGGAGAGGATCATGCCGTCCGACAGCGAGCCCCGCAGCTTCGCGCGCTCGAGCTTGCGGCCGTCGGGCAGGCGCAGACCCGGGCAGGGCGACCGCGACCGTGTCGCCGGCGCCGAAGTTCCAGGCGCCGCACACGATCTGGCGGGGCTCGGCCCTCCCGTGTCGACCTGGCAGAGCTGCAGGCGGTCGGCGTTCGGATGCTGGCCGGCCTCGAGCACGAGGCCTGCGACGACCAAGCTCGTCGACGCCGTCCTGCTCGGGCAGCCCCTGCCGCGTGACCTTCTCGATCTCGACGCCGGCGAGCGTGATCCGGGTGCGGAACTCGGCGAAGCGGCGGCAGCGGATCCTCGAGGTGGTCCTGCAGCCAGCGCAGCGGGACCTTCATCGGAGCCCTCCCGCGAACTGCTCGAGGAACCGCAGGTCGTCGTCGTAGAAGCGGCGCAGGTGCTCGACGCCGTGGCGCAGCATCGCGATGCGCTCGAGACCCATCCCGAAGGCGAAGCCCGACCACTCCTCGGGGTCGTAGCCTCGACGAAGCCGAAGACGTTCGGATCGACCATGCCCGCGCCGAGGATCTCGATCCAGCCCGACTCCTTGCACGTGCGGCAGCCGCGCCCGTCGCACAGGAAGCACGAGACCGACAGCTGGACGCTCGGCTCGGTGAAGGGGAAGAAGTCGGAGCCCATCAGCACCTCGCGGTCGGGGCCGAAGAGCTCGCGGGCGAAGTGCTGGAGCGTGCCCTTGAGGTCGCCCAGCGTCAGCCCGCGGTCGACGGCGAGGCCCTCGACCTGCTGGAACTGGGGCGAGTGCGTCGCGTCGAGCGCGATCGGGACGGTAGACCCGGCCGGGGCACGATCACGTACACCGGCGGCTGCTGCTGCTCCATCGTCCTGATCTGCATCGGCGACGTCTGGGTGCGCAGGACGACGCCCGGCGCGACCCAGAACGTGTCGGACTCGGCCTTCGCCGGGTGGTCCTCCGGCGTGGTTCAGCGCCGTGAAGTTGTAGTACTCGAGCTCGACCTCGGGCCCCTCGGCGATGCGGTAGCCGAGGCCGACGAACACGTCCTCGATCGCCCGCTGCGTCTGCGAGAGCAGGTGGGCGACGCCCCGCGGGAACGGGCGTGCCGGGCAGCGTGACGTCGACCGCGTCCTCACGCAGGCGCCGCTCGAGCTCGACCGACGACAGCGCCTCGCGCACGCGCGGCGTGCTCGGCCTCGAGCCGCTTGCGTACCCCGTTCAGCGCCGCGCCGCGCGGCCCGCGCTCGCTCGGGCTCCAGGCGAGGCGACCCCGCGCAGCGCGAGCGTGATCGGCGCCGAGCGACCGAGCACGGCGACGCGCGCCTGCTCGAGCTCGTCGCTCGTCGCGGCACGCTGCGAGGGCGCTTCGCCCCTCCTGCTCGAGCCGATCGATGTCGTCCATGCCCCACTCCGCGCCTTCGGCGCAGGGACGAGGCCTGATCGGCTCCCGCGGTACCACCCTGCTTGCCGGCGCCCCACCGGGCGGCGGCCCCTCGCTTCGCGCCCGTGCGACGGCGTCCCGACCGGCTCGGAGGGTGAACTTCAACGGGCTCTTCCCGCGGGGGCTCTCAGTCTCGGCCCCGCTCCCTGTGGGTTGAGCTACCGCCTACTCGTCCTCGTCAGCGCCGGTCGGCAAAGGCTAGCAGCGCATAGCCTGCAGGAATGCCTTCCGAGCTCGCAGCGCCAGGCGGCGATGCCTACGAGCGCCTCGGTTCGCTCTACGACGTGTGGTGCGAGAGCGTCGTGGAGGATCTCGACTTCTACGTGGGGGTGTGCGACGGCGTCGAGGGCCCGATCGTCGAGCTCGGGTGCGGGTCGGGGCGTATCGCTGTCCCCCTCGCACAGGCAGGACACCACGTGCGCGGACTCGATGCGTCGCCGGCGATGCTCGCTCTCGCGCGCTCACGCGCCGAGGGGGCCGGCGTCTCCGAGCGCATCACGCTCACACTCGGCGACCTGAGCGACCCGCCCGGCGAGCTCGGACCCGCCCCCCGGGTACTCGTGCCGTTCCGGCCGTACCTCCATCTCGCCGGCGACGACGAGCGGCTGCGCGCGCTGCGGGCCGCCAGGGGCCTGCTCGCTCCGGGCGGCCGGCTCGTGTTCGACGTCTTCGAGCCGACCGCCGCCGACGTGCGAAAGACGCACGATCGCTGGATCGAGCGCGAGGAAGGGATCTGGGAACGCGCTCGCTGGAACGCCGCCGAACGCACGATCGAGCTCGCGGTGCGCCATCGCGGCCGGATCGTCGACATGCGTCTCGAGTGGCGCTCGGCCGACGAGTGGCGGGCGCTCTGTGCGGCGGCAGGACTGCGTGTCGTCGCGGCCTACCGAGGGTTCGACGGGATCCCGCTCGAGGGCCTTCCCGGCGACCACGTCTTCGTCTGCGAACGCCTTACATGAACATGGACGCCGCGACATCTGCGGACACGTTGCCACCGGAGACGACGACCACCACCGGGCCCGGCGCGGGCGCCACGCGTCCCGCGACCAGCGCCGCGAGGCCTGCGGCAGCTGCCGGCTCGGCGACGACCTTCGCCCGCAGGGCGAGCGCGCGCATTGCGTCGCGGATCTCGGCGTCCGACACGAGCACGACGTCGTCCACGAGATCGCGCGTCGACCTCGTAGGTGAGCGTCCCCGGCGAACGGCGCCGAGAGCCCGTCGGCGATCGTCGAGATCTCCTCGAGCGAGCACGGGCCCGCCGGCCGCGAGCGCGCGCGTCAGGGTCGGCGCCCCCTCGGGCTCCACCCCGACGATGCGCACGCTCGGGTCGCAGCTGCGCGCAGCGCGATCGCGACGCCGGAGATGAGCCCCCCACCCCCGATCGGCACGACGACGGTGCCGACGTCGGGAACGTCGTCGAGCAGCTCGAGCCCGAGCGTGCCCTGCCCGGCGAGCACGTGCGGATCGTCGAACGGATGGATCAGCACGAGCCCGCGCGCGTCGCGCACCTTGTACATCTCCTCGAAGGCCTCGAGCGGCGTGTCGCCCAGCCTGAGCGTCTCGGCGCCGTAGGCGCGCGCCGCCTCGAGCTTCAGCTCGGATGCGCTGTTCCACGTGACGACGACCGACCGCGTCCCTGCGAGCGCCGCGCCGTAGGCCACGGCCTGGGCGTGGTTGCCTGCCGAGACCGCGATCACGCCGCGCGCGAGATCGGCGGGCGTCAGCGACGCGATCGAGCAGTAGGCGCCGCGCGGCTTGAACGAGCCCGTGACCTGGAACAGCTCGAGCTTGAGGCGTAGATCGTCGACGCCGGCGAGCCTCGCCGAGCGTGCGCGACGTGTGGATCGGGGTGTGCCAGATCGGCGTCGGAGCAAGCAGTGCTGCGCGCTGCGAGCAGATCGTCGAACGAGGGGATCAAGGCGACCTCCGGCGGAGTTCGTAGAGCGCGATCGCTCCCGCCATCGCGACGTTGAGCGACTCTCCGCCGGGCGCGAGCGGGATCGCCGCCCTCGCGTCGGCGGAGCGGACGATCGTATCGGGAAGCCCGGCGCGCTCTGCCCCGAGCTCGAAGGCGATCGGCAGCGTGAGCTCGACTGTTCCAGAGCGCGGTCGCGGCGCGCGCGTCGAGGGCGATGCGGCGTGCCGGAGGCGCGTCGACGAGCCGGACGATGCGGCACGCGGAAGAGCGCGCCCATCGACGCGCGCACTGCCTTCGGTGCGAGCGGATCGGCGGTGCTCTCGCCGAGCACGATGTGCGCCGGTCCGAGCACGTCCGCGGTGCGCACCAGCGTTCCGACGTTTCCCGGATCGGCGACCGCGTGCAGACGCAGGCCGACCTGGCCGTGCGCTTCCGGGAACGAGCCGCGGGAGCGCCGTCGCCTCGACGACGACGGCGATGCGCGCGTGGTGCCCGAGCGACGAGGCCCAGGCGAGCACGTCAGGCGCCACCGGCTCGACCTCGCAGCCGACGGCGTTCAGCGCCCGTTCGAGCTGCGGGACACCGCGCTCGGCATCGACGAGGGCGCTCACGGGGACGATGCCCGCGGCGAGCGCCGCCTCCACGAGGTCCTCGCCCTCCACCGCGAACCGGCCGCTCTCGGCGCGCGCCGAGCGTATCGCGCAGCGCGCGAAGCTCGCGCAGCGCCGGATGGCGCCGGCTGCGGATGGTATTCAGTCAGCCGCGGCGAGCGCGGCCTTCGCCTGCGTCGCGATCGCCGCGAAGGCGGCGGGCTCGTGCACGGCGATGTCCGCGAGCACCTTGCGGTCGAGCGTGATCTCGGCGCGATGGAGACCCGCGATGAGCTGGCTGTAGCTCATGTCGTGCTGACGAGCGGCGGCGTTGATCCGCACGATCCACAGCTTGCGGAACTCGCGCTTCCGCACGCGGCGGTCGCGATAGGCGTACTGCAGGCTGCGCTGGACCTGCTCCTTGGCGCGCTTGTACGTCTTCGACTTGAGACCCCAGTAGCCGGAGGCCTCGTCGAGGACGTTGCGGCGCTTCTTCTGCGCGTTGACGGATCGCTTGACGCGTGTCATGGCATCAACGCCGACCGAGCAGGCGCTCGACCATCGGCGTGTCGGCTGCGGAAACGGACTGGTCGCGGCGGAACGCCTGCTTCCGCTTGGGCGACTTCTTCTCGAGGATGTGCGACTTCATCCCGTGGCGGCGCATCAGCTTGCCGGTCCCGGTGATCTTGAAGCGCTTCTTCGCGCCGGAGTGGGTCTTTTGTTTGGGCATGCTCGGATCAGGCTGGAGTGACGGGAGTCTCGGTTTCCTCGACGGTCGGCCTCGGATCGGCCGCCTCGGGCTCTTGCTCGGGCTGCGCGGCCGAGACAGGCTCGGCCGCGGGTTCGTGGATGGCATCGCTCTCTCCGGCCTCATTCGCCGGCTTGGCCGCGACCGCTTCCTTGTGCGGCGCGAGCATCATCACCATGTTGCGGCCGTCCTGCAGCGGATCGGCCTCGATCACCGCGAGGTCCTTGACGTCGTCGGCCAGTCGAAGGAGCAGCGATCGTCCGCGCTCGGGGTGGTACATCTCCCGGCCGCGGAACATGATCGTGACCTTGACCTTGTCGCGGTTCTTGAGGAACCGCAGCACATGGCCCTTCTTCGTCTCGTAGTCGTGGGGATCGATCTTCGGGCGGAGCTTGATCTCCTTGATCGTGATCGTGCTCTGGTGCTTGCGCGCCAGCTTCTGCTTCTGCTCCTGCTCGTACTTGTACTTCGAGTAGTCCATCACCCGGCAGACGGGTGGATTCGCGTCGGGCGCGACCTCGACCAGGTCGAGGTTCTTGCCCCAGGCATACTCGAGTGCCTCATCGCGCGTCTTCAGGCCAACCTGCTCGCCCTCGACGTCGATCAACCGAACGCGCGGCACACGAATTGCCTCGTTGACGCGCGTCTTCGGCTCTTGCGGGCGGGTATCGGGACCCCGTCGCGGCCTCAAGACCGCTTCACCGCTTCGATCAACCTGCTCCTCTGTGGTATGAACGCGGACGTCACCGACCGGCCTCGAAAGGCAGAGGGCTGCAGGGATCCTGCGAGCTCGGAACCCGTCGCGACACGGCCGAAGCCGGTCGGCGGGTGGGACGACGGGTGACGTGTCCGCTTGCTGACAGATGAATCATACCGAACGTGGACCTGCTGTTGCGAACTCCCGTGGCGGTCGCGATCGCGATCGCCGCCGTGTTGCTCGTCGCAGTGGAGTCCCTCGGGATCGCCGATCTCTTCACGCCGGCCCTCATCGCGTGGGCGCTCTGCATCGTTCTCGCGGTCCGCTCCGCGGCACGAAGGCGGCCATGGCCCACCGTCGCATACGTGTTCGGCGCGCTTCCTGGAACGCTCGCACTCGCCGTCCTCGTCTGGCTCACGGCGTCATGACGGCGCGAGCAGCGCCCGTGCGAACTCCTGCGGGTCGAACGGGCGCAGATCCTCCAGCGACTCGCCGATCCCGATCAGCTTGATGGGAATGCCGAGCTCGTGCGCGATGGCGATCGCGATTCCGCCCTTCGCACTGCCGTCGAGCTTCGTCAGGACGATGCCGGTCACGTCGGTTGCAGCCGCGAAGCGACGGGCCTGCTGCAGGCCGTTCTGACCGGTCGTCGCGTCGATGGTCAAGAGCGTCTCGTGCGGCGCGCCGGGGAGCCGCTGGGCGACGACCCGCCGCACCTTGGAGAGCTCCTCCATCAGGTGCTCCTGCGTGTGCAGCCGGCCGGCGGTGTCGATGATCACGACGTCGCGCCCGCGCGCCTCGCCGGCCGACACGGCGTCGAACGCCACGGCGGCCGGATCCGCGCCGCCGGTCGATCCGACGAAGTCGGCCGAGGCGCGCGAGGCCCAGGTCTCGAGCTGCTCCGCCGCCGCCGCACGGAACGTGTCGGCGGCGCCGATCACGACGCTCGCGCCCGCCTCGTGCAGGCGGTAGGCCAGCTTCCCGATGGTGGTCGTCTTGCCCGTGCCGTTGACACCGACCAGGAGCACGACCGCCGGCCGCGCGCGCACGTCGATCTTGCGGCGATCGGGCTCGGTCTCGAGCATCGTCGCGATGACGTCGCGCAGGGCGTCGCCGAGCGCCTCGGCACCCTGCAGGCGACCGGCGGCGGCCTCCGCCTCGAGCCGCTCCACGATCACCACCGTGGCCGGCACGCCCACGTCCGCGAGCAGGAGCGCCTCCTCCAGGCGTTCCCAGACACCGGCATCCTGCGGATCGAACGCGACCTCTGCGAGCCCCTGCGCGAGCGCACGGCTCGAGCGGCGGAGATTCTCCCGCAGACGCGAGAACCACCCGCCGCCGCTCTCGGCAGCCGAACTCCCGGTGGCGGCACCCGAACCGCCGACCCCGAGGAACGCCCCCTCCCAGCCGTCCGTCACTCGACGAGCGACGCGTCGCCGCTGGGGACGCGGCGCGAGAGCACGCGCGAGATGCCATCGCCCGCCATCGAGACGCCGTACAGCACGTCGGCGACGTCCATCGTCCGCTTCTGGTGCGTGATGATCACGAACTGGGCGCGTGTCCGCTCGCGCTCGACGAGCTCGAGGAAGCGCTCGATGTTGGCATCGTCGAGGGCCGCGTCGACCTCGTCGAGCACGTAGAACGGGCAGGGACGGGCGAACGCGAGCGCGAACAGGAACGCCAGGGCGGCGAGCGCGCGCTCACCGCCCGACAGCAGGTTGAGCGACGTCAGCCGCTTGCCGCGCGGATGGACCTCGAGCTCGATTCCCGGCTCGCCGGGCTCCGGATTGTCTTCAAGGGATTCCCCGGCGCACAGCGTCAGCCTGCCGCGTCCTCCCGGGAACAGCGTCTCGACCGCGTCGGCGAAGCCCTGCTCGACCTTGCTGTAGGTCTCGCTGAAGCGTTCGTCGATCGTGCTCGAGAGCTCGGCGATCAGGCGGTCGAGCTCGCCGACGGCCTGCTGGAGGTCGGCGATCTGCGTGCTGACGTCCTCCGAGCGAGCGCGCTCCTCCTCGTACTGCTCGCGGGCGAGCGGGTTGACGGCTCCGAGCTCGGCGCGCCGACGCTCGAGACGGTCGAGGCGCGCCGCGAGAGCCGACTCCTCGTCCGGCGCCAGCGGCTCGACGGCATCGATGATCGTCAACCCGTGCTGCTCGGCGAGCTCGCGGGCGCGCCGTCGCACGTCCCCGAGCCGCTCGTCCAGCTGTGCGTGCTCCACCTCGAGCGCGGTGGTTCGCGCATCGGCGGAGCGCAGCTCCGCGTCGCGTGCCGCCTCCTCGGTTCCGCACGCGGTGAGCTCGGCGGACAGCTCGGCCGCGCGTCGTTCGAACGCGCGCACGCTCTCGGCGGCGGGCCGACGGGCCTGTTCGCCTGCGTCCGCGCACGCGGCGAGGATCGCCTCGAGCCGGTCGGCGCGCCCGGCGAGCGTGGCGAGGAACTCGCTCCGTGCCCGCGCGCTCCGGGCTGCAGCGTCGGACTGCTCGGCCGCCACCGATCGTCGCTCGGCCTCCTCGCCGGCGGCGCGCGCGCGCTCGCGCAGCGCCGCAGCGCGCGCCCGCCGCTCGGCGACGGCAGAGGCGAGCGCGGCACGCTCGGCTGCCGCCGCGCGATGCGCGGCGTCGGTGGTGCCCGCGTGCTCGGCTGCCCTGGCCGCCGACGCCGCGAGCTCGGTCAGCCGGTCAGCGGCGAGCGTCGCAGAGCCGCGCAGCTCGACGCTCTCGGCCTCCGCTCGTTCGCGTCGCTCGGAGGTGCGAGCCGCGTCGGTGAGCGCACGCTCGTGCGCATCCTGGGCCGCTCGCTCGGCCCGCTCGGCAACGACGACCGCGTCGGCGGCGGCGCGGGCCTCCGCCGCAGCGTCTCGCGCGCGCTGCTCGGACGCCTCGCGCTCGCGCGCCAGCTCGCCGGCCGACACCTGCGCGAGCTCGTGCGCGCCACGCGCCTCGCGCTCGTGGTCGCGCGCCTCGGCCAGCTCACGGCGCGCGGCGAGCGCGTCGGCCTGCCCCGCGGCGCCTCCGCGGAACGCGACACCGAGGTCGGCGTCGTAGCCGAGCCCGTCGCGCGTCACTGCGATGCCGGAGCCGAGCGTCCGCAGAGCGCGCACGTCGTCGGCCAGCCACGCGCCGTCCAGCAGATCGGCCGGAGCGCCGGCGGCGAGCGTGCAATGTGCGGCGAGTGGTTCGAGCCCCGGCCCGCTCGAGCGACCGGGTGCGCGCTCGTGCGGAATCGCGATGCTCGCGCCCTCGAGGTCGGTGTCGGCGAGCAGTGCGAGCGCGGCGTCGAGATCGGCGGCGACCGCGGTCCCCGCGCGGCGCGCGAGCACGGCGGCCACAGCCGCCTCGAGGCCGGCCTCGGGCTCGACGAGCTCGTGTGCGAGCGCAGCCCTTCCCGCCAGCAGCCGCGCCGCCGGTGCGAGCCCGTCGCCGCGTGCGACGGCCGACTCGAGCGCCCGCGCTCGCGCCTCGGCTCCGGCGAGCCTCGCGGCCGCGGCACCAGCTTCGACCCGCTGCTCGCCCTCGAGCGTGCGGACACGCTCGAGCTCGTCCGCGGTCTCGGCGCGGCGGAGCTCGCTGCGCGCGAGCGCGTCGCGCGTTTCGCCGGCACGCGGAGCCGTCTCCGCGACGGCCTCGGCGAGCGGCGCGAGCGTCGCCTGAGCCTCCGCGTCGTGCATCGCGAGCGCGGCGAGCTCCGCCGCGAGGGTCTCGATGCGCGCGTGCGTGCGCTCCAGATCCGCGCGCGCCCGCTGGGCCTCGGCCTCGCTGTCGCCGGCGGCCCGCCGAGCCGCGAGGGCGGTCTCGAGCGCATCCTCCGCGAGCTTCGTCGCGGCCGCGAGGGCAGCATCGTCACGCGGATCCGCATGCTCGGCCTCGGCGACGAGAGTCGCGGCCTCGTCCGCGGCGCGCTTCGCGTCGGCACGCGCGGTGCTCGACTCCTGCTCGAACGCGACGGCGGCGCGCGCCTCGCGGTCGGCGTCCCGGCCGGCCTCGGCCAGCCGCTCGGACAGCGCGGTGCGGCGATCGGACAGCCGCTCGAGGCTCGACGCGAGCCCCCACGCGCGTGCAGATGCGCGCTCCTGCTCGGCTGCGAGACCGGCGAGCTCCACCTCGGCACGTTCCCGCCGCGCTCGCGTCGCCGCCGCAGCCTCGGACAGCGAGTCGCGCACGGCGCGCGCCTGCTCGCGCTCGGTCGCAAGCGTTGCTCGACGTCGACGCGTCGCAGCGGCCTCGGAGGCCAGCAGCTTGAGCCGGGCCTCCGCGGCCTGCTGTCGGATCACCTCGGCACGCTCGGCCGCCGTCGCCTGCAGCTGCAGGGGGCGCAGTCGCCGCTGGATCTCGCGCTCGATATCGCTCGCGCGCTCGAGATCGATGCGCACGCGGCCCAGCCGCGCCCTCGCTCGGCGTCGGCGCCGCTGGTACTTGCCGAGACCGGCAGCCTCCTCGATCAGGGCGCGGCGCTCCTCGGGACGGGCGAGCAGCACCTCGTCGACGCTTCCCTGCGAGATCACGCAGTGGAGATCGCGTCCGAGGCCCGCGTCCGCAAGCGCCTCCTGCACCTCGAGACGGCGCACGGCACGTCGACCGAGCAGGTACTCGGATGCTCCGTCGCGATGCAGGCGGCGCATCACCGAGATCTCGCCGTGCGGGAGCTCGAACGCACCGTCCGAGTTGTCGAGCACGAGCTCGACCTCGCACACACCCGCCGCGGGACGCGCGTCCGTTCCGGCGAACAGCACGTCGGTTCCGGCGCTCGCCCGGAGCGTGCTGGGGGCGGCTGCCGCCATCGCCCACTGCAGCGAGTCCGAGATGTTCGACTTGCCGGATCCGTTCGGTCCGACGATCACGGCGACGCCCGGGAAGAACTGCAGCTCGATCTGCTCGGGGAACGACTTGAAGCCGCGGAGCCTGAGGGCGCTCAGGTGCATGGGCTACGCCTCGCCCTCGATCCGGGCGAGCGCCTCACGCGCTGCAGCCTGCTCGGACGCCTTCTTCGAGGAGCCGCTGCCCGTGCCGTAGGCGACGCCGCCGACGAGTGCGACGGTCGTGAATCGACGGCGGTGCGGCGGGCCCGTGGACTCCATCAGGGCATAGCTTACGGAGCGACCCTGACGTGCCCCCTGTTCCTGCAGCTCCGTCTTGTGGTCGACGTACGTCTCGGAGGCGTATGCGATGCGCTCGTGGAACGCATCGACGACCGCCGAGGCGGTCCGGTCGTAGCCGAACTCGACGAACGCCGCACCGATCACCGCCTCGAGCAGCGCGGCCAGCACGTTCCGGTTCGTGCCGAGTCCGGCGCGATCGGCGTTCCGTCGCTCACGCTCGCGCTCGAACTCGGACCCCAGGTCGAGCACGCGTGCGACGACCGCACACGAGCGACGTGACACGACGTGAGCCCGAAGCTTCGCGAGCCGCCCCTCCTCCGCGTCGGGATACCGACGGCAGAGCTCCTCGGCGACGGCGAGTCCGAGCACGCCGTCCCCGAGGAACTCCAGCCGTTCGTAGCTCTCGGCCCGATCCTCCGTCCACGAGGTGTGGGTGAAGGCGCGACGAGCGAGCTCCGGTGGAAGCGCTGCGACGAGCGCCCGGAGCTCATCCATGCGGAGCTAGCTCTGGTGCGCGAGCACGAAGTCGACCGCCTGGCCGACCGTGCCGAGCTTCTGGGCCTCGTCGTCGGTGATCTTGATCCCGAACTGGTCCTCGAGCTCCATGATCAGCTCGACGAGATCCAGCGAGTCGGCGTCCAGGTCGCCCTGGAACGACGAATCGATCGTCACCTCGTCCTCGTCGACACCGAGCTGCTGCGACAGGATCCCCTTGACCTGCTCGAAGATCTCCTCTTGCGTCGCCATCGGCCTCCTCCCTGATTGGTCGGTGCGCGGCCTCTCGTGTGAGAAGCGGCGCGACTCTATCAGCCCGCGGGCGCCTCGGCTGCGGCGCGTGCGCCACGGCCGAGCTGCTCGGTCAAGCGCTCCACGACCTGGTTCCGCGCGCCGTTCGCACCATGCAGGATGGCGTTCCGGATAGCGACCCGAGAGGAGCTGCCGTGTGCGATCACCGAGAGTCCGCGGAGACCGACGAGGTACGCGCCGCCGTAGCCCTCGGGATCGATCCTGTCGCGGAGCGGCTGCAGTGCGTGCTTGAACAGGCCCGCGCCGATGCGGGCGCGGATGCCCGAATGCGCGGCCTGGCGGATCTCGCGCAACAGGAACTCGGCAGCGCCCTCCATCGCCTTCAGCGTCACGTTCCCGGTGAACCCGTCGCAGACGACGACGTCGGTGGTGCCACGGGGGATGTCCCGCCCCTCGACGTTCCCGCGGAAGTCGAGGTCCTCCGCCGCGGCCAGCAGCGCATGGGCCTCCTGCGTCAGCACGTTGCCCTTGCCGGCCTCCTCGCCGATCGAGAGCAGGCCGATCGATGGTGTCCGCACGTTCAGGATCGCCGTGGCGAAGGCCGATCCCATGTACGCGAACTGCAGGAGGTGCTCGGCGCGGGGATCGGCGTTCGCCCCGCAGTCGACGAGCACGACGACGCCTCGCGCGGACGGAATCGGCTGCACGATCGCCGGGCGCAGGACCCCCTCGATCCGGCGCATGTGCATCAGCGACGCGGCCATCATCGCCCCCGTCGAGCCTGCCGAGACGGCAGCGACCGCGCCACCCTCCCTGACCGCGCGGCAGCACTGGACGAGCGAGGAGTCGGGCTTCGCGCGTACGGCGAACGCGGCCTCCTCGTTCGCACCGATCACCTGCGGCGCGTGCACGATGTCGACTCCCGGGGGCAGCTCGCCGCCGAGCTCGCCGAGCAGCGCCTCCTCGGGTCCGCAGAGGAGGACTCGCACGCCCCCGGTCGCGGCCGCCTGAACTGCACCGGCGACGGTCTCGCGCGGCGCGTGGTCTCCCCCCATCGCGTCGAGCGCGACGGTGAGGGGCCCAGTCATGTTGCCAGCGGCTCGATCTCGCGCCCCTTGTACGTCTTGCACGTGGGGCACATGTGATGGGGCCGGCGCGGGCTGCCGCACTGCGGGCAGCTGTTCAGGGCCACCAGCTCGATGCCGTGCTGGTGACGACGCAGATCGCGACGGGACTTTGACGTCTTACGTTTGGGAACGGCCATTGGGAGCTCTCAGGAGTCGACGGCACACGAATAGCGCCGAAGAGCGCTCCGGCAATCGGGGAGGGTACTACAGGAGATCGCGCAGCGCTGACCAGCGGTCGTCGACCGTCGTGACGACGCAGTCGCACGTCCCGTTGTTCAGATCGGTCCCGCACGTCGGGCACAGTCCCGCGCAATCCTCGCGGCACAGCACACGCAGGGGCATCGCGAGCAGCAGCGCATCGTGCGCCCAGCGGTCGAGGTCGAGCAGCTCGCCGGTGAGGTACGGCGTCGTCATGTCGTCCTCTGCCCCGAGCTCCGGCGCGTCGGCCTGGTACTCCCGGCTCTCGACCTCGACGTCGATCCGCGCCTCGCCGAGACAGCGCTGGCACGGGCCGAACGTCGGCGCGCGGAAATGCAGGTCGAACAGCAGCCCCGACGCGAGGCGCGTGATCTGAAGCTCACCCTCGACCTTCGCGGGAAGCGGGTCGTAGGAGTCGCCTGCGAGCGTGAACCGCTGTAGCTCGAGCAGGACGGGGATCCGCGTCGCCTGTCCGGCGCTGAGCGGAAACGAGCGCAGGTCGAGCTTGGCGCACACGGCGTGTTCGGCGGTCAGTGTCCGGCGCCGCAGCTCACGCAGCGCGCGACAGACACGAACTGTCCGTCATGGCGCAGCATGAGCTTGAGCGCCAGCGCGTGGCGACCGAGCAGGATGCAGAGAAAACGCGGCACGTACCAGGTAACGCTAGCCGCGTTCGGCGGATTCCGCTAGATGCCAATATTTATTTAACGCTCGACCGGCTCACCGGCCTGGGTGCGGTCGGAGGTGCGCTGCTGCAGCTGCTCGCGGCCTCGCTGGACGGCCGACAGGAAGCGCCCGAGATTCGTCTCGAGCGTGGAGAGGATCTCGTCGGCGTAGTCCTCCGCGCCGAGCCGCACCTCGCGCTCGCGCCGGCGGGCCTCGGCCATGAGCTCGGCGGCCTGACGCTCCGCAAGGCGCACGATCTCCTGCTGAGACGCCAGTTGCGCCGCCTGCTCACGTGCCTCGTTGATCAACCGCTCGGCCTCGCGCTTGGCCTCGCCGAGCATCTCCTGGCGCTCCTTGACGATCCAGCGCGCCTGCTTGATCTCCTCGGGGATCGTCGCCCGCATCTGGTCGAGGATCTCCCAGATCTCCTCGCGGTCGATGCGGACCTGGTCGGTCAGTGGCACCGCCTTGGCCTCGTGCACCAGCTGGTCGAGCTTGTCTATGAGGACCAGGACATCCATCTGCCGCTCCTAGGAAGCAGTGCGTTCGGCGAGGGCGCGCGCGACGGCCGACGGCACGAACTCGTCGAGCGCCCCGCCGAAGGCGGCGATCTCCTTCACGCCGCTCGACGAAAGAAAGCTGTACTTGGGTGAGGACATGAGATACACGGTTTCGATCTCGGGAGCGAGTCGCTTGTTCAGGTGACCCATCTGGAACTCCCATTCGTAGTCCGAGACGGCGCGGAGGCCTTTGACGAGCGCAATGGCGCCCCACTGACGAGCGTATTCGACCACGAGGCTGGAGAACCCTGCCACGGTCACAGTTTCGAGGTCGCCGAGCTCGTCTCGGAGGAACTTGACACGATCGGCGATGCTGAACGTCGGCTGCTTGTGCTGTGGTTTCCGCACGACCGCGACGATCAGCCGGTCGAAGAGCGGCGCCGCGCGGCGGATCACGTCGATGTGGCCATAGGTGACCGGGTCATAGCTGCCGGGACAGAGCGCGGTGCGTCCCGTGATACGTGTCGGCTCGGGTTCGATGTCGCTCATGCCGCAAAGAGATGATGCACTGCAGCGCCGGTTCGCGCAGTCGAGCGGTGTTCCAGGCCTCGACCGAGGTCGACTTCGAGCCCGACCGGAGCTTCGAGCGCAACGAGTGCTCCCGGCGCCGCAACCGCCTCGACGAGCTCGCCGAGCGCAGGTAGCAGGCGAGGTAGGAGTGTATAGGGCGGGTCGAGCAGCACCAACCCGTACCGGCGGCCCGCGTCCGCCTCGGCACGCAGAAGACGGCTCCCGTCCACGCGTACCACGCGGCTCCGATCGACCACTCCGAGCGACTTCACGTTCTCGCGCAGACTGAGGATCGCGGCATGGGCGATCTCGCCGAAGACGCACGTCGCGGCACCGCGCGAGAGCGCCTCGAGCCCCAGCGCGCCCGAGCCCGCGAACGGATCGATGACGTCCAGGCCGTCGACGGGCCCGAGCCGGGCGAACAACGACTCACGGGCCCGGTCGGAGGTCGGACGCGTGGCATCGCCGCGCGGCGCACGCAGCCGGCGACCGCCGAGCTCGCCCGCGACGATCCGCATCAGGCCCGGCCCAGCAGCTCGAGCAGCGCGCCGAACCGCGCCTCGATCGCGTCCTCGAGCACCGGATCGACCAGGCCGCGCGCATCGAGGTAGCGCGCGTCGGCGCGGGCGCGGTGCAGGAGCCTGCCGGCCGTCGCGAGTCGCGCGTGCCGCAGGTCGGAGGCGCCGGCCTGTCGCTGGCCCGAGAGCTGCCCCTCGCCGCGCATGCGCAGATCGAGCTCGGCGAGCTCGAACCCGCTCGGGTGCCGGGCGAGTGCCTCGAGGCGCTCGAGTCCCCCCTCGGTCGGCTCCGACGACTCGAACAGGAAGCAGTACGACTGGTCCGCCCCGCGCCCGACCCGCCCGCGGAGCTGGTGGAGCTGCGCGAGCCCGAACCGATCGGCGTTCTCGACCACGATCGCCGTCGCGTTCGGGATGTCGATGCCCACCTCGATGACCGTGGTCGCGACGAGCACCTGGGTCTCGCGGGCGGCGAACGCGCGCATCGCGGCCGCCTTCTCGGCCGCGCCGAGCCGCCCGTGCACGAGCCCGACGCGCAGCGGCTCGAGCTCGCGGACGAGATGCTCGTGCTCGTCCTCGGCGGCGCGCGCCTGCACGAGTCTCGGAGCCCTCCACCAGCGAGCAGATCACGTACGCCTGCCGACCGTGCTCCTGCCACTCCCGGACCAGCCAGCGATAGCAGTCGTCGCGCTTGCCGTCAGGCACGCGATGCGTGCTCACGGGTCGGCGGCCGGGAGGCATCTCCCGGAGCTCGGAGACGTCGAGATCGCCGTACAGCCCGAGCGCCAGCGAGCGGGGAATCGGCGTCGCCGTCATGTACAGCGCGTGCGCACCGTGCGCCTCGGCGAGCCGGGCGCGCTGCTCGACGCCGAAGCGGTGCTGCTCGTCGACGACTGCGACGAGCAGCCGGTCGAACTCGACCCCGTGCTCGAGCAGCGCGTGCGTCCCGACCGCAACGGGCGCGTCGCCGGACGCGAGGCGCTGCAGTCGGGCCCGACGCTCCGCGACCGGGATGTCGCCGGTCACGAGCTCGACCGACAGCCCGATCGGCTCGAGCAGTGCGCGCAGGGTCGTCGCGTGCTGCTGGGCCAGCGTCTCGGTGGGAGCCATCATCGCGCCCTGACCGCCGGCCTCGACCGCGCGCACGAGCGCGTGCGCTGCGACGACCGTCTTGCCCGAGCCCACGTCTCCGAGCAGAAGCCGGCGCATCGGACGCGGGCGGCGCAGGTCCCGCTCGAGCTCGGCGATCACCCGGCGCTGTCCGCGCGTGAGGGAGAAGGGCAGCCCGCCGTGGTAGCGGCCGGCGAGCTCGCCCGCCGGGGGCAGCGGTACCGCCGGAGCGGCGGCGTCGAGCTCGCGCCGGCGACGCAGCAGCGCGAGCTGGAGCAGCAGGAGCTCCTCGTACGCGAGCCGGCGCCGGGCGGCGCGCGGCTCATCCTCGTCGCGCGGCGCGTGCAGTGCGGCGAGCGCGTCGCGGCGCAGCGGAAGGTGGCGGGCCACGCGCAGTTCCGCCGGCAGTGGCTCGGGCACCGCGTCGAGGCGGTGCAGGTGCTGCATCGCGAGGTCGTGCAGCAGGCGGCTGGGGAGCGTGCTCGTCGCGTCGTAGACCGGGACGATGCCGAGCGTGTGAAGGCCATCGGCGTCCGCGCCGCCCAGCAGCTCGTGCTCGCGCACCGCGATCTCGAGCCCGCGCGCTCCGGCGCGTACCTCTCCGTGCACCTGTACCAGCGACCCCGGCTCGAGCACGCGTGCGAGGTGGCGCTGGTTGAACCAGACGGCGCTCACGGCTCCCGTCTCGTCGACGACCTGCGCCGTCACGATCCGGAGGTTGCGGCGGCGCGTCGGACGCTCGCGGACCGACTCCACGCGGCCGCGGACGGTTGCGACCTCGCCCGGCTGCAAGAGCGGCGATCGCACTCGTCTCGGCGCCGTAGTCGCGGTAGGCACGCGGGGCCGTCTCGAGGAGATCTCCCGCGGTGGCGAGTCCGCGGCGGGCGAGCGACGGCCGTGCGCGAGCGGGCACCTCGAGGGCGACGTCGAGCACCGCGCGGTCGGGCGCGGTGCGCGGTCGCGCCCGTGCGCGCGCTTCGAGGCGAAACGGATCGGTCACCCCGGCGCCCGTCAGCTCATCCCGATGGCTCGGGCTCGGGCTCGGGCTCGGGCAAGGGCTTGACCGGCAGCAGCGCGGCCACCCCCAGCAGCACCGCCTCGACCGCGGTGATCACGAGCCGGTTCAGGACGACGGCGCCGAGCGCGGCGGCGCTCGGCGCGACGGCCAGGATCAGGCCGTACATGGAGGCCTCGCGCACGCCGAGCCCCGACGGCGCGATCACGACCAGCACGGCGACGATCGCGCCGACCGCCGAGGTCCCGCCGAGGAACGGGATCGACCTGAACGGCGGATCGGCGATCGACCGGACGATGAACCAGAGCCCGACGCCGGCGAGCACCCACGTGCAGCAGTAGAAGGCGAGCAGTGCGAGCGTCGCGCGCAGCGACAGCACGGGCGGCGGCTCCTCGACGCCGAAGACGCGCACGAGCCGGCGCGACCAGATCGCGAAGACCCGCGGATGCACGAGCACGACGAGAACGGCCCCGAACAGTGCGACGGGCCAGATCGTGGCACTGACGGGTCCGACGAGCAGAAGACCGGCCAGCAGGACGAGGACCCCGGCGATCGCCGAGAGACCCGCCTCGAGCGCGATCGACGTCAGCACCAGCGTGGTGTCGGTGATGCCGTAGCGGCGCGCGGCGACGACGCGGGCCGCGGGTGTCCAGACGCCACCCGGGATGTACTTCGCGAGCAGGCTCAGCATCTCGGCCCGCAGCGCCTCCGGGTAGGGCAGCGGCTTCCCGAACTGCCGCAGGATCGCCTGCCAGCCGAACACGAACACGAGGTAGTAGGCGGCGACGAACACCGCCGCGGCGACCAGATCGGGGATGCTCGCGTGTCGCAGCAGTGGCAGCGCCTTGTGCCAGGTCGAGCGCAGCTCGACCGAGAAGAACAGGACCAGCGCGACCAGGAAGGCGGCCTGCAGCCCGATCATGAGCCCGCGCCGTGCGGCGATTGCGCGCAGAAGCGCGCGCAGCCAGCTGAGGACTCCACGCATCAGACGGCGCTGGCTCGCGACCCGGTCGTCGGCTCGGCGACCCACAAGAGCCCGATCGTGCCGGGACCGCCGTACGTGCCGACGACCGGCCCGAGCGGGACGAGCAGCTCGATCGCCGCCAGCGGGCGGAGGTCGCGTACGGCGCTCGCGAGCGCCGCGGCCTGCTCGGGCGCCTGGGCGTGCGCGATCGCGACGCGCAGGGGCGCGTCGTCCGCCGAGTCGCTCTCGAACTGGTCGAGCATCGCGCTCAGCACGCGCGCGGCGCCCCGGACGCGCGCGACCGCCACGACCTCTCCCTCGACCAGGCCGAGGATCGGGCGGACGCCCAGCAGGCCGCCGACGAGCGCCTGCGCCCGTCCGACGCGCCCGCCGCGTTGCAGGTAGTCGAGGGTCTCGACGCTGAACAGGCAGTGCGCCGTGCGCGCGAACCGCTCGCCGTAGGCGACGACATCCTCGACCGTCGTCCCCTTCGCGAGCAGCGCCTCGACGCCGAGCGCGCAGAGCGCGGTTCCCGCCGAGGCCGAGCCTGCATCGAGCACGGTCACCGCCCCGTCATGCGTCTCGGCGGCGAGCCGCGCGGACTGCACCGTGGCGGAGAGCTTCCCCGAGATGTGCACCGAGACGACGTGGCGGTACGGCCCGGCGAGCAGCTCCGCGTAGCAGTCGGCGAACGCCTGCGGCGCCGGCGCCGACGTCCGCGGCGGCTCGCTGGAGAGCGCGAGGCGCGTGTAGAACGCGTCGGCGTCGAGATCGACGTGGTCGCGCAGGTCCTGCTCGTCTCCGAAGCGCACGGTCAGCGGCACCATCCGCAGGTTGGCGAAGCGGTCGGCGTAGTCGGGGAGGTCGGCGGTCGAGTCGATCACGACCGCCGTGTCGTTCGCGCTGATCACGCCAGCATCATGAAGCACGCCCTGCCCGGCGCTCACTCCACCGCGAGCAGGGCGATCGGGCGAGCCTGGCCGCCTTCGTGGACCGCGACCTCGAGGCCGGGGTGGCTCGACGCGAGCGCGGCCGCGGTCGCCGCGAGCTTCCCGCCGGCGAGCTCGCCTTCGCCGAGCAGCACCGTGAGGACATCTCCTCCCGTCTCGAGCAGCGACTCGGCCGCGGCCCGGAGCGCCGCCTCGGGCTCGCCGAACGCCGCGACCGCCCGTCCGCCCGCGAGCGCGAGGTAGTCGCCCGACGCGACGTCGACGCCATCGATCGACGCGGCGCGCACCGTCCGGCTGACCTCGCCGCTGCGCACGCCGGCGAGCGCGCGACCCATCGCGGAGCCGTTCGCGTCGATGTCGGCGTCGGGCAGGTATGCGACGAGGGCGCACACTCCCTCGGCGAGGGAGCGGCTGGGAAGGACGCGAGCGGGTCGCGCGGCGTGTGCCGCCGCGCGCTCCGCGGCGAGCACCGCGCTCGCGTCGTTCGGGAGGACGAGCACGCTCTGCGCACGCGCACCATCGATCGCAGCGAGGATCTGCTCCGTCGACGGATCCTCCCCGTCGGGTCCGCGATCGACGATCGCGCGAGCGCCGAGCGACTCGGCCAGCGCGCGGTTGCCCGACCCTCGCGTGATGAACACGACATCGCAGGCCCGCTCGGGGGCGAGCCGCGCGAGGCGGTCGGCGGTCTGCGCGTGCATGTCGCTCACCTCGACGCCGCCGATCACGCCTGCGGCGGTGCCGACGCGCAGTGCGCCGCCCGGATCGTCGGTGTGGACGTGCGCCTTGAAGGCCGGCGGAGCGCCGACGACGAGCACGCTGTCGCCGAACGCCGCCGAGTGCGGCGGATAGCTCGTCCCTGTCGACCGCCGGGCCCTCGACGAGGAAGCTCGTGCAGTAGCGACAGCAGCGACGGCTCGGCATGCATCGCATCGAGGGCGACGGCGGATCCCAGCTCGGCATCGCCGAGCGGCGGCGGCGCCGGCTCGCCGCGGACGCCGGCGAGCAGGCCGCGGAGAAGCTCGACGAGCCCGGCGCCCCCCGCGTCGACGACGCCGGCCTCGCGCAGTCGCGGCAGCAGCTCGGGCGTGCGAGCGAGCGCCCGCTCGCCCTCTGCGAGGGCGGCCTCGAGGGCGCGCTCCGCACCGCCGTCTCGCGCCGCATCGGCGCCGCGAGCCATCTCCCGGATGACCGTCAGCATCGTTCCCTCGACGGGCACCGCGACCGCCGCGTAGGCCGCATCGCTGGCCGCGGCGAGTGCCCGAGCGACCGCGGCCCCGTCGAAGCGACCGTCGCGCGCGAGCTCGACGGCGGCGCCCCGCACGACCTGCGACAGGATGATCCCGGAGTTGCCGCGAGCCCCCATCAGCGCGGCGCGGGTCGCGGTCTCGGCCTGCCGTGTCGCGTCGGCGGGGCCGAGCGCCGCGAGCGCAGCGGCCAGGGCCTGCACGGTCCGCGCCATGTTCGTCCCCGTGTCGCCATCGGGGACGGGGAAGACGTTCAGGTCGTCGATCCTGCGCCGGGCCGACTCGAGGGTCGCGCTGGCGGTCTCGACCGCGGCGAGCACGGAGGCCTGGCCCTGTGTGGCACTCACCGCGGACCGCTCATCGTCGTCGTCATCTCCCCCACTGGCCGAGATCGAGCATAATGCGGTCGTTGTGAGGCCGGCAAGCGGTCTTGCGCGGTCCCGAACACAGGAACACGCTTTCATGTCCAAGGTCTGCTCTCTCTGCGGTCGCCACCCGGGCTTCGGTAACAACCGGAGCCATTCGATGGTGGCCACGCGCCGTCGCTTCGATCCGAACCTGCAGAAGATGCGGATCCTGATCGACGGCGTCGCCCGCCGCGCATACGTCTGCACGCGCTGTCTCAAGGCCGGAAAGGTCTCGAAGGCGCTCTGAGCGGTTCAGGCCGGCAGATCCTCGGGTAGCGGAAGCTCCGGGGGCGGTCGGCCCTCGACATCGTCCCAGCTCGCGAAGGCCTCCCCATCGCGGCCGAGATGCTCGGCCGAGCCGCCGAGCGCCATGACGAGCACCCGCTCGGTTCCGCGGTTCATCGAGCTGGCGACGCAGCGCCGGGGCGACGCGGATCGCGTCGAAGGGCCCGAGGATCGTGCTCCTCGCCCTCGATCACGAGCGTCAGCGTGCCCTCGAGGACGATGTAGGCCTCTTCCTGCGCGTGGTGGCGGTGGATGCGCTGGCGCTGCCGTGGCTCCAGTGCGATCAGGTTCACGCCGAACGTCGAGATGCCGAGCTCCCGGCGGATCGGGATCAGCCGATCGCCGTTGCAGGTCGATGTGAGCCCGGGTGAAGCCGTCTTCCATCGCTCAGCTCGCCCCGCGAAGCGCTGCGAGCGTGCGCGCCGACGCGAGCGCCGCGGCGGTCGCCTCGGCACCCTTGTTGCCGGCGGCGCCCCCGGCGCGCTCCCAGGCCTGCTCGGGCGTATCGCAGGTGATCAGCCCGAACCCGACGGGCACGCCGCTGTCGAGCGCGGCGAGCGTCATCGCCCGCGACGCCTCGGAGCACACGTACTCGAAGTGCGGGGTGTCGCCGCGGATCACACAGCCGAGCGCGGCGACCGCGGTGTAGCGGCCCGAGAGCGCCGCCGCACGGGCGAGCAGGCCGAGCTCGAACGCGCCCGCGGCAGGCAGGACGTCGACGCGCGCCGGCTCGAGGCCGGCCTCCGCCACGGCCTGCAGCGCGCCGTCGAGCAGTCGCTGGACGATCTCGGAGTGGTACCGGCTCGCGACGATCGCGACGCGGGCGCCGGCTGGCAGGTCGGCATCGGCGACCAGCGACGACCCGGACGGCGCAACCAGGATTCCGTCGCCGTGCGTCGCCGAGGTCACGTCGGGTGCGGTGTGGGCTCCGGCTCGCGCTGCAGCGGTGCGTCCTCGAGGCGGAGATCCTGGTGGTGCAGGACGTGGCCGAGCTTGTCGCGCTTGACCCGCAGGTAGCGGAGGTTGTGCTCCTGCGGCTGCACCTCGATCGGCACCGTCGCCGTGACGTGCAGGCCGTGGCCCTCGAGTCCGACGATCTTGCGCGGGTTGTTGGTCAGCAGGCGGATGGTCGTCAGACCGAGGTCGGTGAGGATCTGGGCTCCGACGCCGTAGTCGCGCAGGTCGGCCGGGAACCCCAGCTCGAGGTTGGCCTGGACCGTGTCGAGGCCGCCATCCTGCAGCTCGTAGGCGCGGAGCTTGTTGAGCAGGCCGATCCCCCGGCCCTCCTGTGCCAGGTACAGCAGCACGCCGCGACCCTCCGCCTCGATCTGGCGCAGCGCCTGCTCGAGCTGGGGGCCGCAGTCGCAGCGCTGCGACCCGAACACGTCGCCCGTCACGCACTCCGAGTGCACGCGCACGAGCACGTCGGGGACGCCGTCGACGTCGCCCTTGATCAGTGCGAGATGGTGCTTGTTGTCGACCTTCGAGCGGAAGCCCGACCGCGCGGAACTCGCCATGCTCGGTCGGGAGCAGCACCTCGGCCTGGCGCTCGACGAGCTTCTCCGTGCGGCGGCGGTACGCGATGAGGTCTGCGACCGAGCACAGCTTGAGCTCGTGGCGCTCGCAGAACTCCACGAGGTCGGGAACCCGGGCCATCGTGCCGTCGTCCTTCATGACCTCGCAGATCACGCCGGCCGGGGTGAGACCGGCGAGGCGGGCGAGGTCGACGGATCCCTCGGTCTGCCCCGCGCGCTCGAGCGTGCCGCCGGGACGCGCTCGCAACGGGAAGACATGGCCGGGCTGCACGATGTCGCGCGCGCCCATCGTCGGATCCGCCGCGACCTTGATGGTGCGGGCGCGATCACCGGCCGAGATGCCCGTGTCGATTCCCTCGCGGGCCTCGATCGAGACGGTGAACGCGGTCTCGTACGTCGACTGGTTGTGCGAGACCATCAGCCGCAACCCGAGCTCGTCGCACCGTTCGGGCGTCAGCGTGAGGCAGATCAGCCCGCGGCCGTGGGTGGCCATGAAGTTGATCGCCTCGGGCGTCACGAGCTCGGCAGCCATGCAGAGGTCGCCCTCGTTCTCACGATCGGGCGAATCGCAGACCACGACCAGCTCGCCGCGCGCGAACGGCCGCGATGGCCTCTTCGATCGGGCAGAACGGCGAGCTGACGTTCGGTGTCCAAGAGGGCTCCCAGTGGGGGTTACCGTGGCGGTCATGCTACCAGCGCCCTTTTCAGGGGAGGAGGCGCTCGACGTACTTGGCGATCACGTCGACCTCGAGATTGACCGGATCCCCTACCTCCAGGTCCGAGACGGTGGTCGATGTCCACGTATGCGGGATCAGCGCGACCTCGAATCCGTCGTCGCGCAGCGCTGCGACTGTCAGGCTGATCCCGGCGACGGCGACGGAGCCCTTCTCCGCGACGTAGCGCAAGAGATCGGCGGGGATGCGGACCGCGATCCGGTACCCGTCGCCCTCCGGCCGGATCTCGGAGATCTCGCCGACGCCGTCGACGTGCCCCTGCACGAGATGGCCCCCGAACGGCTCGCCGGCGCGAAGCGCGTCCTCGAGGTTGACGCGGCTCCCGACCGCGAGCTTCCCGAGCGACGTGCGAGCGAGGGTCTCCGGCACCGCCTCGAAGCGAAGCAGGCTGTCGTCGCCGAGACGACGGTGAGGCAGCAGCCCGAGATGCTGATCGAGTCGCCGATCCCGGCGAGTGGAGCGAGCCGGGGTGCGCGGATCGTCAGCCGGGCTCCCGTCAGTCGTGACCGAGAGCTCGACGACCTCGCCGAGCTCCTCGACGATTCCTGTGAACACGGGAGGAGCTTATAGAGGGCCCGCTCGGCCATGTCGACCAGGCGCGTGAGGCCGGTGCCATCCTCGGAAAAGACGCAGGTCGGGAGCGTGGTTCTCGGAACCTGGCCATGGTCCCGTACGGCGCAGCGCAGACGTCTTCGATCCGTCGAAATGGTGTTAGCGGCCAGGCCGCCAAGATATGGGCCACGAAGATCTCAGGTGGCGAGGGGTCGAAGGAATCCAGGTTGAGCACGAAAGCTTCGAACGCGCGACCTGTGGATCTTTCGAACCCTCGCCACCTGTGGATCCTGGTCGATTATTTCGTGGGCGGCCTAACCGCTAACACGGTTGCGACGGATCGAATACGCCTGCGTAGCGCCTTACGGGACCCACGTCAGGTCCCGAGAACCACGCTCCCGACCTGCGTCTTTTCCGAGGACCGGCTTCTGGCCCCACGACCCGTCTCCGGGTCGCGCTCGTGCCTTACGGGATCTCGCGCAGCTCCGCCTCGACCAGCAGGTCCGGACCCACGGGGCGCGCTCGCAGGTCGCGCAGTCTCGGCGCGTCCGCGAGCGCCTCGATCCCGAGTCGCCCGAGCATCGCCCGCCCGTCGCCGCCGAGCATCATCGGCGCCACGAAGAGCGCGATCGAGTCCACCACTCCGGCTCGCAGCAGCCCGGCCGCGAGCTCGGCGCCCCCCTCGACCAGCAGCGACGTCACGCCCCGCTCGCCGAGCGCGCGCAGCGCTTCGTCGGGGGTGTTCGCATCGAGGCGCTCGACGCCGGCCGGCGGCGGCGGTGCGCCCGCCGGCGCCACCCTCAACGTCCCTGACGTCGCAAGCTTGAGTCCCTGGCGCAACCGTCCGCGACGGTCGAACACGACGCGCAGCGGCTGGCGCTCGGCCGGGGGCTCCAGGTCGCGCGCGTCGAGACCCGGATCGTCCGCGAGCGCCGTCCCGCTGCCCACCGCCACTGCGTCCATCGAGGCTCGCCAGTCGTGGACGAGCTGGCGGCTCTCGGGCGACGAGATCCAGCGGCTCTCGCCCGCCGCCGTTGCGGTGCGCCCGTCGAGCGACGCGGCGAGCTTGAGCAGCACGAAGGGTCGCCCGTGGACGGTGTGCGTGCGAAACGCAGCGTTCTGACGCCGAGCGCGCCGCTCCAGGTCGCCGGTCGCGACCTCGACCTCGACGCGCGCGGCGCGCAGGCGCTCGAAGCCCTTCCCGCCGACCTTCGCCGACGGATCGCCCGCCGCGCTGACGACCCGTGCGATCCCGGCC
The DNA here is from genome assembly GCA_963717155.1 of uncultured Actinomycetes bacterium. GTDB lineage: Bacteria > Actinomycetota > Thermoleophilia > Gaiellales > JALYLC01. The sequence goes on along the minus strand of OY970326.1, from coordinate 1,452,841 downwards.
TCGATCAGCGCGTCGGCACACGGCGGTTGACGACCGTGGTGCGAGCAGGGCTCGAGCGACACGTACGCGGTCGCACCGTGCGCTCCTGCGGTGCAGGCCAGCAACGCGTTCGTCTCCGCGTGGCGCTCGCCGGGACGGACGTGCCACCCCTCGCCGAGCACCTCGCCGTCGCGGACGATCACGCATCCGACGACGGGGTTCGGGCTCGCCGTGAACCGGCCACGCTCGGCGAGCTCGAGCGTTCGCTCGAGGAAGCGGGCGTCGTCGCCCGTCATGCGAAGCCGGCGGCCGCGACGATCGCGCGGTAGGCGTCTCCTGGTGACGGCTGGCCGTAGATCGCCGAGCCCGCGACGATCAGGTTGGCGCCGGCAGTCGGCGCACTGGCCCGCGTTGTTCGGCCCGACGCCTCCGTCGACCTCGAGCCCCATGCCGGGAAGCAGGCGCACCCGCAGCTCGCGGAGACGCTCGAGCGACTCCTCGATGAAGACCTGGCCACCCCAGCCCGGATCGACCGACATGCAGAGCACGTGGTCGGCATACCGGATCGCGTCGGCGATCCCCGAGAGCGACGTCGCGGGGTTCAGGGTCACGCCGGCCCGGATCCCGAGCTCGTGGGCTTCCACGATCGCACGGTGGAGGTTCGGGCAGGCCTCGACGTGCAGCGTGCACGAGTCGGCGCCGGCCTTCGCGAAATCGGCGAGCTGGCGCTCGGGCCGTTCGATCATGAGATGCACGTCGAGCACGCCGCCGACGGCGTGGACCTGGTCCGCGATCGAGGCGACGACGCCCGGCCCGAACGTGATCGGTGGCACGAAGTGCCCGTCCATCACGTCGCAGTGGAAGGCTCGCGCCCCGGCGTCGAGGAGCTCTCGCACCTGCGCGCGGAACGCGCCGAAGTCCGACGCGAGGATCGACGGCAGCACGAGCTGGTCTTCAGGCCAGGCCACGCCTGGAGCTTATGGTGTCCGTGGTGGGCGGAGCGTCGCGACGTAGAAGCCGTCAGCCCCCGGTCCGGGCCACAGGCGCTGCTCGCTCACCGGCGTCAGGCCTGCCGCTCGAGGCACGCGCTCGTTCTCGTCGGGCGACAGCGTGCACGCGGCGTACACGAGCCGCCCGCCAGGCACCAGCAGCTCGCGCGCATGCGCAACGAGCTCGGTCTGCAGCACCGCCAGCGCCTCCACGTCCGACGGCGAGCGGCGCCAGCGCGAGTCGGGCCGCCCGTTCAGGACACCGAGGCCGCTGCACGGCGCGTCCACGAGGATCGCGTCGAACCGCTCGCCCTCGTACGCGCGGCCGTCGGCCTCGACGACCTCCACGTCACCGACACCCAGTCGCGCGAGCGTCGTGCGCAGCGCCGCGGCGCGGGCCGAGTTGCTCTCGACGGCCGTGACGTGCGCGCCGGCTGCCGCGAGCCCGGCGGTCTTCCCGCCCGGTGCCGCGCAGAGATCGAGGACGCGCTCGCCCGGCTCGGCCGCGACGAGGTCGACGACGGCGATCGAGCTCAGTGACTGCGCGACGACCAGGCCGCGCTCGTAGAGCTCGGATCCCGCGAGGTCGAACGCGCCTGCGACGAGGAACGCGCCCGTCGCCGCGTCGGTCTCGGTCTCCACTCCGGCGGCCGCAAGCAGCAGCTCGACCTCGCCCGGCGCGGCACGCAGCGGGTTCGGGCGGAGCACGGAGCGAGCCGGGACGTTCGCGGCGCGACATAGCTGCAGCGCACGCTCGCGGCCATACGCGTCGAACCAGAGCCGGCACACCCAGTCGGGCAGCGAGTGAAGGAGGCCGGCCTCCTCGGCGGTGTCGTCTGGAAGCGAGGCGAGCCAGGCCGGGCCATCGCTTGCGACCCGTCGCATGACGGCGTTCGCGAGTCCCGTCGCGCGTGGCCCGACGACCGAGCGCACGAGCTCCACCGTCTCGGAGACCGCCGCCCGGTCGGGGACCGAGCCTGCGAACAGGAGCTGGAACGCGCCGAGTCGCAGGGCGTGCAGCAGCGGACGCTCGAGGCGGTCCGGCGACCGTTCGGCCGCGTGCTCGATCGCCGCATCGAGCGTGCGCAGGTGCTGCACGGTCCCGAGCGCGAGGAACGACGCGAATGCTCGTCCGCGTGCGTCGAGTCCCGCCCTGGTCGCCTCGCCGTCGATCGCACGGTCGGCATAGGCGCCGCTGTCGAGCGATCGACGCACGACGGCGTACGCGACAGCTCGAGCAGCGTCGCTCACGGGCGGGCCGCGACCGGGAGCTCGCCGTGGATGCCCCGCGCCCACGCGAGCCCGTCCATGCGGCGGCGACCGGCCGGCTGGATCTCGACGAGCTCGAGGGCGCCGTCGGCGCAGCCGAGGAGCAGGCGGCGATCGTCGACACCGAGCGTGCCCGGCGCGAGCGGCGGAGCCTCGAGTGCCAGGCAGGAGCCCCAGACCGAGACTGCCTGGCCTCCGACATCGAGCCTTGCGCCCGTCGTCGCCGCGAGCGCGCGGACCCGAGCGTGCTGGATCGCCACCGGCCCGCCCGGATCGAGCGCGAGGTCGTCGCGTCCGATCTTCGCCGCGTACGACGGCTCGCCGATCTGCGGAACCGTCGCGAGCAGTCCGGCGGCGGCGGCGACCAGCGCGTCGGCGAGCAGCGGGACGCCGAGCTCGAGCGCGCGGACGTAGGCGTCGACGGAGGTCTCCTCTGGAGCCAGGGCGAACGCCTCACAGCCTGCGATCGGCCCGGCGTCGAGCGCCTCGACGAGCCGGATGACGCAGGCCGCGAGCTGACTCTCGCCGGCCATGATCGCGCGCTCGATCGGGGCAGCCCCGCGCCAACGCGGCAGCCTCGACGGATGCAGGTTGAGCCACGGCAGCGCGTCGAGCAGCGAGCGCGGAACGAGCTCGCCGTAGGCGACGACCGCGATGGCGCCGAGCTCGGCCGAGCGCAGGTCGTCGAGCACGTCGCCGGGCCTCTCCGGCTGCAGCACCGGAACGCCGAGCTCCACGGCGCGCTCGGCAACCGGTGGGCGCCGCACCGCGCGCCCGCGACCAGCCGGCCTGTCCGGCTGCGTCAGGACGAGCGCGACGTCGAGTCTCGAGTCTCCGGCAAGCCGGCCCAGCGCGTCGGCAGCCCACGCGGTCGTGCCGGCGAAGCCGACCCTGGCCGGGGTCACCCCCGTTCGTCAGGCCGCGGACGGAGGGACCGCATCGCCTCGCGACGGGCCTCGGGCGTCGTGCGGTCGAGAATCAGGACGCCGTCCAGATGGTCGATCTCGTGCTGGATCACGCGCGACTGGAGTCCGTCGACCTCGACCCGCAGCGGGGCGCCTGTCCCGTCCTGCCCCGTGACGACGATCGAGCTGAAGCGCTCGACGGGCACATGCACCTCGGGCAGCGAGAGGCAGCCCTCGTCGTCGACCGCCTTCTCCTCGGACTGCTCGGCGATCACGGGGTTCACGATCACGCCGAGCTCGTCGCCCTCGTCTGCCCGGTACACGAGGACGCGGCGCAGCAGACCGAGCTGGGTGGCCGCGAGACCGACACCATGTGCGTCCTCCATGACTCGGCCCATCCGCGCCACGAGCGCCCGCAGATCGTCCGAGAACTCCTCGACCTCGCGCGCTCGCTCGCGCAGCGCGGGATCGGGATAGCGCCGGATCTGCCCGAGCGCGAGCTGGCGTCGCGCCTCGGAGCGATCCTCGCGCTCCTGCTCGCGGCGTTCCTTCCGCGAGGGCTTGGTGGTGGAGGCCATACCGGGGATCGTAGCTACTGGGGGTCGACGTCGATCACCACCTGTGCGCCGGCCCGTCGGAGCGAACGCCCCTGGCGTGCGACGAGACCGGCGAGCACCGATCCGGCCCGCGCCGGCCGCGTCGTCTTCACGAGCAACTGGGCCCGTGCGCGACCGCGCAGGCGCAGCAGAGGGGCAGGGCCGAGCAGGTCGTCGCCCGCGAGCTCGGAGCGGGCAGCCTGCGCGAGCGCGTCGAGGGCCGCCATGGGCGCGTCGGGCCGGGCAGCCGCGACCTCGACCCGCACGAGACTGCGAAAGGGCGGGTATCCGAGCAGCTCCCGACGGGCCAGCTCGCCGGTGACGAAGGGCTCGACCGCGTGGTGCGCCGCGAGCTGCACGACCCTCGCGTCCGGGTCGAAGGCCTGTACGAGCACGCGTCCCGGATCGCCGAGGCGTCCGCTTCGCCCGGCGAGCTGCGTCAGCAAGGCGAACGTCCGCTCCTCGCTGCGGAAATCGGGGAACTGCAGGCCCTGGTCGGCGTCGAGTGCCGCCGCGAGCCGTACGCCTCGCACGTCGTGCCCCTTCGCCACCATCTGCGTCCCGACGAGCACGGCTCGAGGCTCGCGCGCGAAGCGCTCGAGCACGTCCTCCAGCGCACCGCGTGGCGCCGAGGCGTCGGCGTCGAGGCGCAGCACCGCAACGCCGGGACCGCACGCGTCGACCACGGCCTCCACGACACGCTCCGTGCCCGCCCCGAGTCGCACGATGTCGACGGCCCCGCACGTCGGACAGGTGCGAGGCACGTGCTCGGTGTGCCCGCAGTGGTGGCAGCGAAGCCGCCCGCCGGCATACAGGGTGAGGCTGACATCGCAGTTGGGGCAGCGGAACCCGCGTCCGCAGGCGCGACAGTGCAGCGCCGGCGCGGCCCCGCGCCGGTTGAGCAGGAGGATCGCGCGGCCGCCCTCGTCGGCGAGAGCGCCGAGGCCGTCGCGCAGCGGGCGCGAGAGCGGGTAGTGGGGATCGCCCCGGAGATCGACCACCTCGACGGGAGGCAGGGCACCGCCGACGCGCGAGCGCAGCGTGACCCGCTCGAGTCCGTGCCAGCTCTCGGGTCGCGGGGTCGCGGAGCAGGCGAGCAGGAGCGCCCCTGCCGAGCGCGCGCGGCGCAGCGCGACGCGGCGAGCGTCGTAGCGCGGGTCGTCGCCCTGCTTGTAGGCCGCATCGTGCTCCTCGTCGACGACCACGAGGCCGAGTCGCCCGACCGGTGCGAGCACCGCCGAGCGCGGTCCGACGACGACGTCGGCGTCGCCGCTTCGGATCCGCGCGTACGCGGCCGCCCGCACGCCGTCGGCGAGCCCCGAGTGCAGGACGGCGACTCGAGCCCCGAAGCGAGCCGTGATACGCCCCGCGGTCTGGGGAGCGAGCGCGATCTCGGGCACCAGCACGATTGCCGCGAGCCCCCGATCCAGCGTTGCGGCGATCGCGTGCAGGTAGACCTCGGTCTTCCCCGAGCCCGTCACCCCGTGTACGAGCAGGGCGCCGCCGTCCTCGAGGGCCTCGTCGATGCGCTCGATCGCGGCGGCCTGCTCGGCGGTCGGCAACGGCGCGCGGTCGCGCGCTGCCGCTGCCGGGGCGAGCGGCCGGGCCTGCAGCCTCACCTGTCCGTCGTGCGCCATGCGCCGGAGGAGCGGCCGCGTGGCGCCGGTCTCGCCCTGCAGCTCGCCGAGCCTCCGGGGGCCGTCCGCGAGCGCGGCGAGCACGGCACGACGCGCGGGATGCAGTCGGCCATCGTGTGGAAGCTGCTCCACCCAGGTCTCGCTCGCCGGGGCGACGCGAGGCGGTAGGACGAGCGCGAGCGCGCGAGCGGGCGTCGAGCCGTAGTACGCCCCGATCCACAACGCGAGCTCGACGAGATCGGGCGGGACGCCAGGCCCCGCGGTCGGCTCGACCGCACGAAGACCCTCGCTGTCGGCCTCCCCCGCGCCGACCACGACGCCGTCGACGACACGGGCGCCGAGCGGCGCGCGCACGATCGTCCCGATCGCGAGCGGCGCCTCGCCTTCGGGCCCGAGGTAGTCGAGCGGTCCCGCCAGCGCGCGCGTCGTGACAAGCGGTACGACGTGCAGCGTCGGGACGGTCGGCATCGGCTGGAGGATAGGATCGCGGCGCGTGCCCGCTCCCGCCGCCTTCGTGCTCGACTTCAACGGGACCGTCTCCGACGACGAGCCACTGCTGGCGGAGATCTACGGCGAGCTCTTCGCCGGGATCGGCCTCGACGTCTCGGGGACGCGCTACCAGGAGGAGTTCGCGGGCCTCTCGGACCCTGCGATCGTCGCGCGCGGCATCGCGCTCGCCGGACGCGTGAACGAGGTGGGCCTCGCCGAGCGTCTCGTCGCCGGCTACACGGCCCGTTACCTCGAGCGCGTGCGCGCGCAGTCCCCGATCACGGGGGATGCCGCAGCGTTCGTGCGCGCCGCTGCCGCGCGCGTGCCGATCGCGATCGCGTCCGGCGCGCCGCGCGAGACGGTCGAGGCCGTGCTCGAGGGAGCCGGGCTCCGCTCGCTGTTCACCGCGATCGTGACGAGCGAGGACGTCGTGCGCGGCAAGCCCGATCCCGAGCCGTACCTCCGCGCGCTCGCGCGCCTGGACGGGGACATCTCCGCCCACGAGGTCTGGGTCGTGGAGGATGCCACCGTCGGCGTCATCTCGGCGCGTGCGGCCGGCATGCGCGTCGTGGCGCTTCGCACCCCCGCCTACGACGCCGGACCTGGCGCCCGCCGACCTCGTCGTCGACCGGCTCGACGCGCAGCTCGTCGAGCGGCTCTTCTCGGAGAATGCGTAGAGGTGGCCTCGATCGACGACATCCTCGACCTCGTGCCCGCGCTGGCGGGCGGCGACCGCACGGTGGCCGAGCTGCCGGGCGGCCTCACGAACACGAACTACAAGGTCGACGTCGCCGGGCGCTCGTACGTGGTGCGCGTGTCGGGCAAGGACACGGCCTGCTCGCGATCGACCGGGAGCACGAGCACCACGACTCCGTCGCCGCCGCCGAGGTCGGCGTCGGCGCGGCGGTCGTCGACTACCTCCCCGAGCGCTCGATCCTGGTGCTGGAGTTCATCGCCGGGCGCACGCAGAGCGCCGACGACCTTGCGCCGGGGGGATCGCCTCGATGGGTCGCCGACGCGTGCCGGCGGCTGCACGGCGCTCGCCGCTTCCTCGGCGACTTCGACATGTTCGAGATCCAGGCGCGCTACCGCGGCTCGTCGGGCGAGCGCGGGTTCCGCCTGCCCGAGCGCTACGACGAGTTCGCGCCGCAGGTCGCGGCGATGCGCGAGGCCCTCGCCGTACGCGACGAGGGCACCGTTCCGTGCAACAACGACCTGCTCGCGGAGAACTTCATCGACGTCGGCGACCGCTTCCGGCTGATCGACTACGAGTACGCCGGCAACAACGACGCCTGCTTCGAGCTCGGCAACATCTGGAGCGAGTCCAACCTGTCGCTCGCACAGCTCGACGAGCTGGTGACGCACTACTACGGCCGGCGGCTGCGACACAAGATCGCGCGTGCGCGGCTGCTCGGGCTCATGTCGAAGTACGGCTGGACGCTCTGGGCGTCGATCCAGGACGGGGTGTCCCAGATCGACTTCGACTTCTGGTCGTGGGGCATGGAGAAGTACGTGCGCGCCGTCGCCGAGTTCGACGGCCCCGACTTCCCACGGCTACTCGAGGAGGCTGACGCGGACGGACTAACGAAGGCGGGCGAGCGTCATCGCGACGACGCCGCGCTTGAGGAATGCCACCGAGACGGCATGGCCGTCCGGCCCGGTGCTGCGGCAACGGCGCACCTCGGCCCCGACGCCAGCACGATCGGCCGCCCGTGGCTGTCGAGCAGCGTCGCGTCGACGGGAGTGCGCGCGTCCACGGCCTGGTCGAGCGCGGGCGGCGAACCCGCCCAGCGAGAGGTTGATCACCGGCCCGGAGAGCAGATCCCCCGAGGGTGCGGCGACCTGGGCGGTCAGCGGCTGTCGCGGGCGCCAGCGGTCGAGGACGCGCCGCTCGACCGCATAGACGTCGCCGAGTGAGAGCGCCAGCCCGACGCGACCCTTCCTGACCGGCAGCACCGTTGCGACCGCGGCACGCGCGCCGCCGTCCGATCCCCACAGCAGATCGAGACGCGCGCCGGCGTGGATGACCGGCGGCAGGTCGAGCCAGACATGGCGCCCCGAGCTCTCGAGCACGCCGGTCGCGATCTCACGCTGCCGGGGCAGGCGCACCACCACGACGTCGCCTGGTGCGGGAGGGCCGGACGTGCTCGGTCGGGTCAGCGACAGCATGTCACCTCGCATCGGCAACCGACGGCCCGGCCTGAAACCGGCTCGCGGGTCCGTCCACTACGCTCCTCGCATGCGAGCAGTGGTCTACACCGGAGCCGGCGGCAACGAGGTCATCCGCATCGAGGAGCGGCCCGATCCCGAACCGGGCAAGGGCGAGGTGCTGATCGCAGTTCGCTACGCGGGGCTGAATCCCGCCGACGTGCAACAGCGCGAGGGCCGCTATCCCGCCCCTCCGGGCTGGCCGCCGGACGTTCCCGGGCTCGAGGTCGGCGGAACGGTCGTCGCGTGCGGCCCGGGAGTCTTCCGGTTCGCGCCGGGGGACCGCGTGCTCGGACTGGTCGGCGGCGGCGGTCTCGCGAGCCACGTGCTCGCGCCCGAGCGCCACCTCTCGCCGGCTCCCGACTCGCTCGACGAGAAGGCGATCGCAGCGATCGCCGAGGGATTCGTGACGGCCCACGACGCGATCCGCAGCCAGGCGGGTCTCGTGTCGGGCGAGACGCTGCTCGTCCACGGCGCCGCGGGCGGAGTCGGCAGCGCTGCCTGTCAGATCGGCCTCGTCTGCGGCGCGCGCGTGCTCGGCGTGGTGCGGAGCACCGGGGCCAGGGCCACGGTCGAGTCGCTCGGCGCCGAGGCGCTCCCCGACGAGGGCTTCGTCGCCGCGGTGGCCGAGGCGACCGGTGGCGTCGGGGCCCACGTGCTGCTCGAGCTCGTCGGCGCCGTGCACTTCCCCGACAACCTCGACGCCCTCGCCGAGGATGGCCGCATCATGATCGTCGGGTCGCACGTCGGCGGCCCGCATATCGACCTGCCCGCGCGTCAGATGATGAGCAAGCGCGCGACCGTGAAGGGCACGACCCTGCGCGCGCGGACACTCGAGCGCAAGGCCCTGACGATGCGCGCGTTCGAGCGCGAGGTGCTTCCGCATCTCGCGTCGGGACGCATCAAGCCGCTCGTGGACAGCGTCTACCCGGTCGAGCGCATCGGCGAGGCGTTCGACCGCCTGACCGGCCCGGGCAAGGCCGGGAAGGTGCTCGTCGAGTTCGAGGCCTAATTCGCGGTCGTGGCGGCGCCGAGCCCCGCAGCGCGCGCCAGGGCGTCGGCGCGGTCGGTGCGCTCCCACGTGAAGCCGGGCTCGCGCCGGCCGAAGTGGCCGTAGGCCGCGGTCGCGCGATACACCGGGCTCCGGAGATCGAGGTCGCGCACGATCGCCGCGGGTCGCAGGTCGAAGTGCTCGCGCACCAGCGTCTCGATCGTCGACGGGCTCGATGCGATGGGTGCCGAAGGTCTCGATCGCGACGCTGACCGGCTCGGCGACCCCGATCGCGTAGGCGACCTGCAGCTCGCAGCGCCGCGCAAGGCCTGCAGCCACGACGTTCTTGGCGACCCAGCGGGCCGCGTACGACGCCGAGCGGTCGACCTTGCTCGGATCCTTCCCCGAGAACGCACCGCCGCCATGGCGGGCCATGCCCCCGTAGGTGTCGACGATGATCTTGCGTCCGGTCAGGCCGGTGTCGCCGACCGGGCCGCCGGTGACGAAGCGGCCCGTCGGGTTGACCAGCACGAACTCGGGCTCGTCGAGCCGGCGGCCGTCGAGCAGGTGCTCGGGGACGGTCGCGCGCAGCACGTGCTCGATCACGTCGGGGCGGATCTGGCGGTCGAGGTCGGCCTCCGCGCCGTGCTGCGTCGAGACCACCACGCGCTCGAGGCGCACCGGCTCGGGCACGCCGTCGGCGCCACGCGCGTAGCGGATCGTGACCTGGGCCTTGCCGTCGGGAAGCAGGTAGTCGACGATCCCCTCGCGCCGCACGGCTCGGCGAGGCGGCGGCAGATCGCGTGCGCGAGCATGATCGGGAGCGGCATCAGCTCGTCGGTCTCGTCGCAGGCGTAGCCGAACATCATTCCCTGGTCGCCCGCGCCCTGCCTGTCGAGCTCGCTGACGTTTCCGTGCTGCGCCTCGAACGACTCGGTGACCCCCTGCGAGATGTCCTGGGACTGCTCGTCGATCGCCACCACGACACCGCACGTCTTGGCGTCGAACTCCGTCGCGCCACCGACGTAGCCGATGTCCCGGATCACGCTGCGCGCGAGCCGGCTCATGTCGACCCAGGAGTCGGTCGTCAGCTCGCCGGCGATCACGACGAGACCCGTCGTCACCAGCGTCTCGCACGCCACCCGCCCGGCAGGGTCGCTCTCGAGCACCGCGTCGAGCACGGCGTCGGAGATCTGGTCGGCGATCTTGTCGGGATGCCCCTCGGTGACGGACTCCGAGGAGAAGCTGAAGTCTCCGTTCACGGAGCGCCTCCTGCACAGGTTGGACGACGACGCGGAAGCCTAGCTCATTGATCGAATCGCCCTCGACGAGCGCCCTGCGACGCGTCGTGCTCGCTCGCCGGAACGCGCTCGAGCAGCCCGACCAGCGCCTCTGCGAGCGGCATGCCCTCGACGACGGCGCAGACCGCCTCGGTGATCGGAAGCTCGACCCCGCGCTCGACGCCGAGGCTGCCGGAGCGCGGGCGCGGTCGTCAGGCCCTCGATGGCCATCCCGAGCCGGCGCTCGATCTCGCCGAGAGCGCGACGCCCTTGGCGATCTGCTCGCCCGCGGCGCGGTTGCGCGAGTGGCGCGACGTGCACGTGGCGACCAGGTCGCCCATGCCCGCAAGCCCCGCGTAGGTGCGCGGATCGGCGCCGAACTCCTCGCCGAGCCGCGCCATCTCGGCCAGCCCGCGGGTCATCAGCGCAGCCTTCGCGTTGTCGCCGAAGCCGAGCCCGTCCGAGGCGCCGGCCGCGACCGCGACCACGTTCTTGGCGGCGGCGCAGAGCTGCACGCCGACGACGTCGTCCGAGCGATAGACCCGGAACATCCCGCCCGTCAGCTGCGATCTGCAGCTTCCTGCGCGGCATCCGGGCTCGGGCTCGCGAGCACCGACGCCGCGGGATGTCCGAGGCGCGATCTCCTCGGCATGGTTCGGCCCGGTCAGGAACGCCGTGCGCCCCGGATCGATCCCGGCGCGCTCGGCGAGGACGTCGAGCAGCAGCCGCCCCGTCGCGGGATCGAGGCCCTTCGTCAGCGAGAGCGCCATCGCGCCGCGCTCGAGCCGCATCGTCGCCGCCACCGACGCGAACGAGCGCGACGGCACCGCGAGCACCACGAGGTCGGCGCCCGCGCACTGGCGAGCAGGTCGAGCGGCACCGGCGTGACGAGCGCCTCGAGCGGCACGTTCGGGCAGGTAGCGCGCGTTCGTGCGGTCGCGCGCCATCGCGCGCGCGGCCTCGGGATCGCGCAGCCGAGCGTCACCACGTGCCCGCGGCGCGCCAGCACGCACGCGAACGCGGTTCCCCACGAGCCGCCGCCGACGACGAGCGCACGCATCGGGCTCAGCGGGAGACGATGTCGATGATCACCGGGCAGCCCTGCAGTCCGAGCCGATCGCGTATGTGGTTCTCGAGGTAGTACGCGTAGTCGCGCGTCACGAGCGTGCGGTCGTTGACCGTGAGCCGGAAGCGCGGCGGGCGCGACTGCACCTGTGCGCCGTACAGCACCTTGAGCCGGCGACCTCGCACGACCGGCGGCTGGCGGCGCTCGGCGGCCTCCGCGAGGATCCGGTTCAGGATGCCCGTCGAGATGCGGCTGGTGTAGCGGTCGTACAGGTCGTCCACGGAGGCGAGCAGGCGCTCCAGCCCTCGCCCGGTCAGCGCCGATGTCGCGATCACGGGCGGGCGCTGGCGCAGCTTGTCGAGCAGCCGCAGGCGGACGTCCTCGAGGTCGAGTCCACCGAGATCCCACTTCGACAGCACGACCAGGGTCGCGCAGCCGGCCTTGCGGGCCTCGTCCGCGACGTGCAGGTCCTGGTCGACGACGCCCTGCGAGCTGTCCACGAGCATCAGCGCGACGTCCGCCCGGCGAGCGGCGTCGAGCGAGCGCATCTCGCTCCAGAACTCGACGTCCTGACGGTGCCGTCGCTTGCGCCGCAGACCCGCCGTGTCGATCAGCCGGTAGGCGCGATCGCCGCGCTCGAGGCGGATGTCGATCGAGTCGCGCGTCGTGCCCGGGATCTCCGAGACGATCGTGCGCGGCTGGCCGAGCAGCGCGTTGAGCAGCGACGACTTGCCGACGTTCGGGCGGCCGAGGATCGCGACGCCGATCTCGTCGCCCAGACGCTCGACGCGCTCGGCGCCCTCGATGCCGCGCAGCGTCTCGACGATGAGGTCGAGCAGGTCGCCGGTGCCGACGCCGTGCAGCGCCGACAGCGGCAGGGGCTCGCCGAGGCCGAGCCGGTGGAACTCGAACGCCTCGGCGATCGCGGCGTGGATCGTCGAGCTTGTTCGCGACCAGGATCACCGGCTTGCGCGAGCGGCGCAGGATGTCGGCGAGCTCCTCGTCGCCCGGGCCGATGCCGGCGCGCGCATCGACCACGAACAGCACGAGATCGGCCTCGGCGATCGCAGCGCGGGCCTGATCGGCGATCTGGCCCTGCATCGCGCCCGGCGTCGCCGGCATCGACGCCACCGGTGTCGAGGATCGCGAAGGCGGCTCCTCCCCACTCGACGACCAGCTCCTTGCGGTCGCGCGTCACGCCCGGCTGCTGCGTGCACGACGGTCTCGCGGGTCGCCGTCAGGCGGTTGACGAGCGTCGACTTGCCGACGTTCGGGAAGCCGACGACGGCGATCGTGCCGATCAGGGTGCGGAGGCCCTCCTGCCTCGCCGCGGATCTGCTCCGCGCGCGGCGGGTGCGTCTGTCGCCTACCACGTCGCCCCCTCGGGGACCGGCGGCCACGCACGCTCGCGGCCGCCCGGCCGCGATCGTCGACTGCGCGAAGCGCTGCAGCCGCCGGAGCTCCGAGTCGAGGCGGGCGGTCGCCTCGCGCGCGGATGGACGGCCCTCGAAGCGGAGCTGCTCGCCGAACGCGAACGTCACGGGGTGCCACGGCTCGCGCACGAGCCGGTGCGTCCCCTGCACGACCGCGGGGATGACCGGCGCGCCCTCGGCGAGGGCGATCATCATCGTCCCGGGCTTCACGTCGCCCATCTCCTCGGTCCGCTGGCGCGTGCCCTCGACGAACATGCCGAGCAGGCTGCCCTCGCGCAGCACGTCGCGCGCCGTGCGAACGGCCGCGAGTCGCCCTCGCCTCGGCGGACGCTGAAGACGCCGCCGTGGCTTCAGGAACCTCTCGAGCACGGGGCTCGCCTCGAAGAGCTCGGCCTTGGCCATCCAGCGGATCGGCCGATCGAGCACGGCGCCGTACAGGATCGGGTCCCACGCCGACATGTGGTTCGTCGCGAGCACGACGGGGCCGGCCGGCGGCATGTGCTCCGTGCCGTAGGCGCGAATTCGGAACGTCAGCCTGAACGGCGGGCCGAACGTGCGCTTGAACGCCATCCAGGTGCGATCGGGCGTCCAGAAGCCGAACTCCTCGCGATGGGCCGCGACGCGGTCTCTCAGCATGCGCCGCGCTCCCGGGCCAGGGCGACGATCCGCTCGACCACCTCGTCGGCGCTCAGATCCGTCGAGTCGACGGTGACCGCATCGGGCGCTCGCATCGTCTGCTGCGGCATCGCGCTGATCGCGCGCGTGGAGGGCGGGCGCCGCGGACGCGTCGCCCGACTCGTCGATGCGCCGTCGTGCACGCTCGACCGGGTCGGCGTCGAGCCAGACCTTCAGCTCGGAGTCGGGCCAGACCACGGCGCCGACGTCGCGGCCCTCGGCGACCGTGTCTCCCTCGGAGAGGAAGCGCCGCTGTGCCTCGCGCATGGCAGCACGTACGTCGGCGTGTCCGGCGACCTGCGACACGCGCGCGTCGACCGCAGGCGTGCGCAGCCGCGGATCATCGGTCATCCGGGTTGCGAGACCGCCGAGGCCGGCCAGCGACCGCGCGTCGTCGAGGTCCGTCCCCGTATCGAGTGCGGCCAGCGCGACAGCGCGGTACATCGCGCCCGTATCGAGGTAGCGGTAACCAAGGCGGCGCGCAACCTCGCGGGCCACCGTGGACTTGCCTGCCCCGGCGGGGCCGTCGATCGCGATCACCATGTCTGGAGGGAGGGTAGGCGATCACCGGGGCGAACCCGCGAGAATGCCCTCCGTGGCGACCATCGGCACGCTGCGCGAGAGCTCGCTCCACGCGTCGCTGAAGGCGCTCTACGCGCGCCCGGGGGACGAGCTCGAGGCGGTCCGCGAGGGCTACGTCGTCGACCTCGTCCGGCCCGACGAGCTGGTCGAGTTCCAGACGGGCAACTTCGCGAGCCTCCGCCCCAAGCTGACGGCGCTCCTCGCGCACCACAGAGTGCGTCGTCGTGCATCCGGTGGCGGTCGACCGCACGATCGTGCGAATCGACGGCGACGGCGTCGTGCGGAGCCGCCGGCGCTCGCCCGTGCATGGCTGCCACCTCTCGCTGTTCGACGAGCTCGTGTCGCTGGCGACGCTCGCAGCGCACCCGTCGCTGACGTTCGAGGTCGTGCTGGTGCGGGTCGACGAGCACCGGCTCGACGCGCCGCGGACTCGGCGGAGACGCAAGCCGTGGCGCATCGTCGACCGTGTGCTCGTCGAGGTCGTGGAGCAGTCCACGCTCAGCGGCGCCGAAGGGCTTGCGAGCACCCTTCCCGACGGGCTCGCCGAGGAGTTCACAACGGCGGACGTCGCGCTCGGACTCGGAATCGACCGGGCCCTCGCGCAGCGCATCGCCTACACGCTGCGGACGGCCGGCGTCATCGAGCTGTCGGGCAAACGCGGAGGAGCGCTCGAGTACCGCCGCTCCCGTTGCGTTCCCGTAACGCATTCGGCGTAGTTTCGCGATCGCATTCAGGCGATCCAAGGGAGCCCGTCCGTGATCAATCGCACTGCGACCACCGTGCACCAGTACCTCCTCATCCTCTGGCTGGCCGGTCTCGCCGTCACGGTGTTTCTCGCAGGCCTCGGCGTGTTCGAGGTCACGACCACATCGAAGCTCGGCGACGACAGCTCGACCAAGCTCGTGAGCGCCGACGACCTCGACCCGCATCGCATCGCCGGCACGCTGCTCGTTCTGGGCACGTTGCTCGTCCTGATCGCCGCCGGATGGGCACGCACGTCGCGGCGGCAGGTCGGCATGTCGGCAGCGTTCTTCGTGCTCGGCATCGTGCAGATGCTGCTCGCCGGACTCGGGACCGACAACGGCGCTGCCTTCGGAGGGCTCCACGTGCTGAACGCCTTCCTGCTCACCGGGCTTGCGGTTGCCCTCCTCGCGGAAGATCGGCGCGCGCTCAGAGAGGCGCCAGCGTCCTGAGGATCGCCTCTGCGTCAGCGGATCGCGAGACGCTCGAGCTCGGCCGCGAACCCGGGATACGAGACGCCGATCGAGCCGGCGCCCGAGATCGTGACACCGTCCTGCGAGACGAGGCCCGCGATCGCCCCCAGCATCCCGATGCGGTGGTCGCCATGGGCGTCGACGCGGCCGCCGCGCAGGCGTGCGGGGACGCCCCGGATCACCCAGCCATTGCGCGTCACGCGCACGTGCCCTCCGACCGCGCGCAGCAGCTCGCCGACCGACTCGAGGCGGTTCGACTCCTTCACGGCGAGCTCCTCCGCGCCGCGCACGATCGTCGTGCCGCGCGCCAGGCAGGCGGCGAGCGCGATCAGCGGGAGCTCGTCGACCATCGACGGGATGAGCTCGGGCTCGATCTCGCACGCCACGAGCTCGGACGGTCGCACCTCGAGATCGGCGACAGGCTCGCCGCCCGGTAGCGTCCGCCGGTTGAACACCGTGATACGGGCGCCCATGCGCTCGAGCACGGTGAGGAGGCCGATGCGGGCGGGGTTCGCCGAGATGCCACGCAGGAAGAGCCGCGACTCCAAGAGCAGCGTGGCCGCCACGAGGAACGGCGCCGCAGAGCTCGGGTCGGACGGCACCGTGATGTGCTCGAGCGCGAGGCGCTCGGCCGGCCAGACCGAGATCTCGCCTCGTCGCCGCTCGATTCGCACGCCCGCATGACGCAGGAGGCGCTCGGTGTGGTCGCGCGTGGCGACCGGCTCGACGACGACCGTGGGGCCCTCGCTGGCGTACAGGCCGGCGAGGAGCACGCACGACTTCACCTGCGCCGATGCGACCGGCAGCGTGTAGCGAATCGGCTGCAGCGCCGCTCCGCCCACGATCTCGAGCGGCGGGCAGCCATCGGTGTCGACGATGGACGCTCCCATCTGCCGCAGCGGGATCGCCACGCGATCGACGGGACGGCGGCGGATCGACTCGTCGCCGTCGAGCGTGAACGTCCCCTCCTGGCCCGCGAGAATGCCGACGAGCAGCCGCAGCAGGGTCCCGGCGTTGCCGACGTCGATCGCGCGGTCCGGCGCCTGGAGACCGCGCAGGCCCACGCCGTGCACCCGCAGCCGCGTCGGTCCGTCGTCGAGCTGCTCGACCCGCGCGCCGAGCTGCTCGACGGCCGCGATGGTCGAGAGCGTGTCCGCCCCCGCACCGAACCCGTCGACCTCGACAGAGCCGTCGGCCAGCGCGCCGAGCAGCACCGCGCGGTGCGAGACGGACTTGTCGCCCGGCGGGGACACCTCGCCCACGAGCGCGCTCGCCGGCGCGACGCGCAGGACGTCGTCGTCGGTCACGCGCCGCCGTCGCCGGCGAGCGGGGTCGCGATCGCCGAGTAGCCCTGCGCCTCGAGCAGCGCGACGGTCTCGTCGGCAGCCGCGAGCCCGGCGACGACGATCGAGATCGTCCCGCCGCGATCGGGCGTGAAGTGGTGCAGCTCGAAGTCCTCGATGTTGATCCGCGCGGCGCCGAGCGCCTGGGTGATGCCCGAGATCACGCCTGGCCGGTCGGGGACGTGCGCGTCGATCTGGACCATCTCCTCGGGCCGGCGCTCGTACGCCACCTCGAGCGCGCGCCGGCGGTGCGTGCCCGCCTGCGCGATCCAGCGGGCGAGGAAGCCCGCATCGCCGCGCTCGAGCGCGGCGAGCACCTCGTCCGAGAGCCGACGGTGCTCGCGGATCGCCGCAGCCAGCGCCTCGCGGTTGTCGAGGAAGATGTCGACCCAGATGCGCGGGTTCGCGCCGGCCACGCGGGTCATGTCGCGGAAGCTGCCTCCGCTCGCGGAGAGCGGATCGTGCCCGTCGATCCGGCCCGCGCCCGCCTGGTTGACGAGCAGGTTGGCGATCACGTGGGGCAGGTGGCTCGTCAGCGCGAGCAGCCGGTCGTGGGCGCCGGGGTCGATGGCGACGGGCTCCGCGCCGAGCGACGCGACGAACGCGTGCAGGTCGCGGTAGCGCGGCGTGTCCGTGTCGGCGATCGGGGTCAGGAACCAGGTCGCACCGACGAACAGGTCGACCACCGCGTGCTGCGCGCCCCGCACCTCGCGGCCGCACATCGGATGTCCGCCGACGAAGCGCGCACGATCCTCCCCCGACACGGACGCGACGACCGCGCTCTTGGTCGATCCGATGTCGGTGACCGTGGCTCCGGGAGCCGCGGCGAGCACCTCGCCGATCGCCGCCGGCAGCTCGCCGATCGGGGCACACACGCAGACGAGGTCGGCACCGGCGACCGCCTCGCGCAGCGCGCCGTGCACGGTCGTCACGCAGCCCGCGCTCGACGGCAGCCTCGCGCGCTGCGGGATCGGGGTCGTAGCCCGCGACCTCGGCGCCCGCCGCGCTCACGCGCGGCGAGACCGAGCGAGCCTCCCATCAGCCCGAGGCCGACGACGGCGAGTCGCAACGACACTGGTCTACCGCGACAGGGTCTTGCCGGCCACCGCGAGGTACGACTCGACCTCGTCGACGAAGCTCGCGAACTGCGCGCTCGGGATCTGCTGCGCGGCGTCCGACAGCGCGTGCTCGGGGTTCGGGTGCGTCTCGACGATCAGCCCGTCGGCGCCTGCCGCCACCGCCGCCAGCGCGAGCGGCGCGACCAGCTGGCGCTTGCCTGCGGCGTGCGACGGATCGACGATCACCGGGAGGTGCGTCTCGGACTTGAGCACGGGGATCGCGCCGATGTCGAGCGTGAAGCGGGTCGAGCGCTCGAACGTGCGGATGCCGCGCTCGCACAGGATGATGCGCTCGTTCCCCTCCTTGGCCACGTACTCGGCCGCCATCAGGAGCTCCTCGACCGTCGCCGCCATCCCGCGCTTGAGCATCACGGGCTTGTCGATCTTGCCGATCTCGGAGAGCAGGTTGAAGTTCTGCATGTTGCGCGCGCCGATCCAGATCAGGTCGACGTGGTCGTACACGGCCTCGAGGTCGCGAGCGTCCATCAGCTCGGTCGCGACGGGCAGCCCGGTGTCCTCGCGCACCTGCGCGAGGATGTCGAGCGCGGCGAGGCCGAGGCCCTGGAAGGCGTACGGCGACGAGCGCGGCTTGAAGGCTCCGCCGCGGAGCACCGACACGCCGGCGGCGGCGCATGCGCGCGCTGCCTGCAGCGTCTGCTCGTAGCTCTCGACCGAGCACGGCCCGGCCATCACCATGAAGGCGCCGGCGCCGATCTTGTGGCCGAGCACGTCGATCACGGTGTCGGTCTTCGAGAACTCGCGCGAGACCCACTTGTACGGCTTGCGCAGCGGCAGCACCTGATCGACGCCGGGGAGCCCCTCGAGCGGCAGCACCGCGATCTGCGCGCGCTCGCCGATCGCTCCGATGACCGTCGCGTCACCGTCCTCGGTGACGTGCGCGCCCCCGCCGGCCTCCTCGATCAGCCCGACGATGTGCGCAACGTCCTCCGCGGACGCGGACGCGCGCATGACGACCATCATCTCGGGCGAGCCAGTCTGAGCGCCGTTGCGCATGGCTCACAGTCTAGGGGCGCGCCGCGAAGCAGGGCGCCGGGCGAACACGTCGGCCGCCTCCAGCTCGGCGGGTGAGAGCGGTCGGAACGCCCCGTCGGCGAGCTCGCCGACGATCAGGCGGCCCGGGTCGTAGCCCCGTTCCCTGAGCGCCGCGGCCAGGCGCGCGTCGTCGAGCGCCAGCACCAGCCGCTCGTGCTCGTTGACCCCGGCAACGTGCAGCTCGGCCGGGATGCGCGAGCGGTGGCAGCGCGCCTCCTGGCGCGCGCACCAGGACGCCGCACGGACTGCGGGCCTCGAGCGGGTAGCCATCGAGCGTGACCGGTCGCGCCCGGCCCGACGGGCTGCGCGGGATCGGTCGCGGCCACGCCCCCGATCGCGATGCGCCCGCTCCGCGCGAGCCGCTCGACGGAACGTCTCGTGCCGAGCCCGGCAAGCGCGAGGTACCGGTTCAGACGGACGTCCGCGCCCGACCTCCCACGGTGCTGCGGCGCAGCGTCTCGATCTCGGCCGGTGTGAGGAAGCGCCACGTTCCCGGGGCGAGACCGCCAAGCCCGAGCCCGCCGTAGGTCGGGCGGTGCAACGCCACGACGGAGTGCCCGATCGACTCGATCATGCGCCGCACCTGGCGGTTGCGCCCCTCGTGCAGGACGAGCTCGACGACCGGCGGCACCCGGCGCACCAGGCTTACCTGGGCAGGCGCGGTCGGACCGTCGTCGAGCATCACGCCGTTCGCGAGCGCGGCGAGGCCGCGCGGGGTCGGCAGCCGGCTGATCGTCGCGTGGTAGGTCTTCTCCACGCCGTAGCGCGGATGCATCAGCCGGTTCGCGAGGGCTCCGTCGTTCGTGAGGACGAGCGCACCCGTCGTGTTCGCGTCGAGCCGTCCGACCGGGAAGAGCCGCTGGGGAATGCGCACGAGCTCGACGACGGTCGGGCGCCCCTGCGGGTCGTGGGCGGTGGTCACGACGCCTGCCGGCTTGTGCAGGAGGACGTGGATCGACGCCTCGGGCTGGACGGCTCGCCCGTCCACCTTGACGACGTCGCTGCTGCGCACCCGCACGCCGAGCGTCTCGACCACGGCGCCGTTCAGCGACACGCGTCGCGCGGCGACGAGCTCCTCGACCGCGCGGCGCGAGCCGAAGCCCGCCGACGCGAGGAACCGGTTGATGCGTGCGTCCTCTTCCACGGGCGCAGGGTACGCGGCCCGCGCGAGGCCTAGCCCGTGCGCTCGGCCGCGACGGCGTGCAGGCGCTCGCGCAGCTCGTCGACGTCGCCATCGGCGAGATCCGGGAGCGGTGGCAGCTCGTCGACGCCCGCTTCGAGGGCGAACACACGGTCGAACACGGTGGTCGTGCGGTACAGCACGGCGCCGCCGCGCTCGTCCGTGCGACCGGCCTCCTCGATCAGCCCGCGCTCCAGCAGGCCGGCGACCGCGGCGTCGGCCGATACGCCGCGGATCCGCGTGATCTCCGGCCGCCCGACGGGCTGCAGGTAGGCGATCACGGCGAGCGTCTCGAGCGCGGCCGGCGAGAGGGCACGATCCGGCGCGCGCTGCAGGAGCCGTGCACACGCCTCGGCGGTCGTCGCCGCGGCGCGGAACCCGTAGCCACGCGCGACGCGCTCGAGCACGACGCCGCTGCGCCCCTCCGCGTGCCGCTCGGCGAGCGCGTCGAGTGCGCGCTCGACGCGCTCGGGAGGCGCCTCGGCAGCCGTCGCGAGCTCGGCGACCGTCAACGGCTCGCCGCTCACGAACAGCAGCGCCTCGACGACGTGCGTCAGCTCGCCGCTCATGCGACGGCCTGCTCGGCCTCGGCTGCAACCGGGACCGCAGCGAGCAGGCCGACCGTCCTCGCGACCCGGATCGGGCCGAACGCCACGGCCTGACCGGCACGCAGCTCGCCGCGCTTGTACAGCTCGAGCAGTGCGAGGAACGCGGCCGCCTGCTCCTCGCGCGACAGCCCCTCGACCTGCTCGTCGAACAGGAACGTCCCCCGCGAGCGCAGGAGCTCGCGGAACCTGCGAAGGAACGGGCCGACCGGCACGCTGCGCCCGCGTACGGCGGAGATGTCGAGGTGCTGCGGTGGCTCGAGCAGGCGAACGATCGCCTCGACGAGCGCGGATGGCTGCTCCTCCGGCAGGTCGGCGGGAAGCGGTCTCGGGGCGAGCGGTGCGCGAACCGTGCGGAAGAAGCGGCGGCCGAGCTCCTCTCGGCGCGCGCCGAGCCAGCCTGCGGCGGCACGGAAGCGCTGGTACTCGGCGAGGCGGGCGGCGAGCTCGGCGGCAGCCTCCTCGGGGCCCTGCTCCTCGATGTCGCTATCGCCCTCGCCGAGCAGCCGGCGAGCCTTGACCTCGCACAGTGCGGCCACGAGCAGCAGGAACTCGGACACCGCCTCGAGATCGAGCTCCTCCACCTCGGCGAGGCGCTCGATGTACTCGATCACGATCTCGGCGACCGGCACCTCGACGAGGTCGATCTCCTCGCGCAGCACCAGCGCGAGCAACAGGTCGAAGGGGCCTGCGTACGCGTCGAGGTCGAGCTCGAGCTCGAGGATGGTCGGGCCGCTCACCCGGCCATTGTGGCAGCGGTGGCGGATGCTCGCCCGAAAACGGTCAGCGGGTCGACGAGTCGCAGGAAGCCCGCATCAGACGAGCTGCGCCTCGCCGCCGAGCACCCGCACCTCGGCGAAGAAGTCGGGCGCCGGCCGCACCCGGTAGGCCGGCCCGAGGCGCAGCCTGCGCGGCCCCTCGCGCAGTGCTCATCTCGACCACGACCGGATTGCTGCCCGGGAAGTCGCGGATCGCACGCCCGAGCCCGTCGACGAACGACGCGGGCGCCGTGCGCGCGTCGACGCGCACCCGTACCTCGCCGGTCAGCGGCACCTCGTCGAAGGGAGTGACCTCGAGCGCCACGACCTTCGTCTCGCCCTCCTCGCGCCGGTCGACACGCCCGCGCACGACGAGCACGCGGTCCTCGAAGAGATGCTCGCGCGAGGCGGCGTAGGCCGAGTTGAAGACCACGACCTCCACCTGCGACACGGCGTCGTCCAGGCGGACGAAGGCCATCGGGTCGCCCTTGCGGGTCATCGTCGTGCGCACGCTCGCGACGATCCCGCCGACGGTCACGACCTCGCCCTCGTTGCGCGACGAGAGCTCGGCGAGCGGAAGATCGACCTTGCGCCGCAGCTGGTCGCGCACCTCGGCGAGCGGATGGCTCGGTGAGGTAGAGGCCGAGCGTCTCCTTCTCGAGCGCCAGCAGCTCCCGGCGATCGAACTCGACCTCGAGCAGCTGCGGGTGGTGGCGACTCGACGGAGCGCCCGCCTCGACCGGCTCGCCGAGATCGAAGATCGACCCCTGGCCCCGCTGCTCGTCCGCCTGCGCCTTCTGGCCCGCCGCGAGCGCCGTCTCGAACGCCACCAGCATCGCTCGGCGCGACGCACCGGTCGAGTCGAGCCCGCCGCACTTGATCAGGCTCTCGAGCACGCGCTTGTTGAGCACCTGCGCGTCGACCCGCTCGCACATGTCCCAGACCGAGGTGAACGCGCCGCCTTCCTCGCGCGCCGTCACGATCGCGCGCACCGCGCCCTCCCCCACGCCCTTGACCGCGGTCAGGCCGAAGCGGATCTTCCCGTCGACCACGACGAAGTCGGAGCCCGACGTGTTGACGTCGGGCGGCAGCACCTCGATGCCCATGTCCGCGCACTCGGCGACGTAGAACGGCACCTTGTCCTTGGTCTGCATCACCGAGGAGATCAGCGCGGCCATGTAGGGCTCGGGGTAGTTCGCCTTCAGGTAGGCCGTGCGGTACGCGATGAGCGCGTAGCAGGCGGAGTGCGCCTTGTTGAACGAGTAGTCGGCCGAGCGCTCGTTGTCGTCCCACAGGCTGCGGGCGACCTCGCTCGAGATGCCGTTCGCGACGCAGCCCTCGAGGAACTTCGTCTCGAGCGATGCCATCAGCGAGCGGATCTTCTTGCCGATCGCCTTGCGCAGATCGTCGGCCTCGGCGGGCGAGAAGCCCCCGAGATCCTTGGCGATCTGCATCGACTGCTCCTGGTACACCGTGATGCCCATCGTCGAGCCGAGGATCGGCTCGAGCTTGGGATGCAGGTACGTCGTCTCCTCCTGCCCGTTCTTGCGCCGTGCGTACATCGGGATGTTCTGCATCGGACCCGGGCGGTACAGCGCCACGAGCGCGACGAGGTCGTCGAAGCAGGTCGGCTTGACCGCGCGCAACGCGTCGCGCATGCCCGACGACTCGAACTGGAAGACCCCCAGCGTGTCGGCGCGAGCGAGCATCTCGTAGGTGCGGGCATCGTCCAGCGGCAGGTCGGACAGGTCGCCGAGGTCGACGCCGGCCGACTCGCGGACGATGCGGACGGCCTCGTCGATCACGTCGAGGTTGCGCAGGCCGAGGAAGTCCATCTTGAGGAGGCCGAGCGCCTCGACGTCGCCCATCGTGAACTGCGTGACGACGGCCTCGCCCGCACCCTTCTGCTGCAGCGGCAGGTACTCCATCAGCGGGCGGTCGCCGATCACGACGCCGGCTGCGTGGATCGAGTCGGCCCGCGTCAGCCCCTCGAGCGGCCGCGCGATCTCGACGATCTGGCGGGCGGCCTCGTCCTCGTCGCAGGCCTTCGCGAGCTCCTGGCCCGGCTTGAGGCAGTCGGCGAAGTTGACCTTCGGACCCTCGGGGATGAGCTTCGCGATGCGGTCGACGACGCCGTAGGGCATGCCCATCACGCGTCCCGCGTCGCGCACGGAGGCCTTCGCCTGCAGCTTCGAGAACGTGATGATCTGCGCGACGCGATCGCGCCCGTACTTCTCGGTGACGTACGCGAAGACGCGCTCGCGGCCCTGCACCGAGAAGTCGATGTCGATGTCGGGCATCGACTTGCGGCCCGGGTTCAGGAAGCGCTCGAACAGCAGGTCGTTCGCGATCGGGATCGAGATCGGTGATCTGCAGGCAGTACGCGACGAGCGAGCCAGCAGCCGATCCGCGCCCCGGACCGACCGTGACGCCGTTCTGCTTGGCGAACCGCACGAAGTCCCAGACGATCAGGAAGTAGTCGGCGAAGCCCATCTCGCTGATCGTCTGCAGCTCGAACTCGAGCCGCGCCCGGATCGCGTCGTCGACGTGCGAGTAGCGGCGTGCAAGCCCCTCCTCGCAGAGACGGCGGAGCATGCCGAAGCTGTCGCCCTCGGCCTCGTCGAAGCGCGGGAGCCGCAGCGCCCCGAGCTCGAGCTCGACGTTGCAGCGCTCGGCGATCTCGACCGTCGGCGCGAGCAGGTTGTCGCCCCAGCGCGCCATCAGCGCCTGCATCTCGGCAGGGGTCTTGAAGTAGAACTCGTTCGTCTTGAAGCGGAAGCGGTTCTGGTCGGCGAGGAGCGCGTTCGTCTGGATGCAGAGGAGCGCGTCGTGCGGCCCGGCGTCCTCGGCGTGCAGGTAGTGCACGTCGCCGGTGCCGACGACCGGGAGGCCGGCGTCGGCGGCGATTCGCAGGAGCCCCGGGTTGATCTCGGCGTGCTCGGCCATGCCGGCGTCCTGCAGCTCGACGTAGACGTCGTCGCGTCCGAAGATCGACACGAGGCGGTCGAGCTCGGCGCGCGCCGCGCGGCTCGTCGCCGCGAGCCAGCGCCTGGCAGGTGACCCCGGCCATGCACCCGGACAGGCAGATCAGCCCGTCGGCGTAGCGCTCGAGCAGCTCGTAGTCGACGCGCGGCTTGTAGTAGTAGCCCTCGAGGAACCCGAGCGTGCACAGCTTGACGAGGTTGTGGTAGCCGGCCGTCGTCTCGGCGAGCAGCGTCAGGTGGCTCCAGGACCGCTCGCCCTCGTGGCGGTGGCGCTCGCGCCGGTCGGGGACGACGTACACCTCGCAGCCGAGCAGCGGCTTGATCCCGACCTTCCCCGCAGCCTTGTAGAGCTCGACCGCCCCGGCCATCGAGCCGTGGTCGGTGAGCCCCACGGCGGGCATGCCGAGATCGGCGGCGCGCTGCACGAGCTGGGGGATCCGACAGGCGCCGTCGAGCACCGAGTACTCGGAGTGGACGTGAAGGTGAACGTAGGCGGGGTCGGCCACGGGCAAGCCAGTGTAGTCACGCGACCGGCGGAACCCAACGATGCGCGAGCGCGACCCGGCAACAGGTCGTAGGGGTCATTGCCAGCCTCGGAAAAGACGCAGGTCAAGAGCGTGGCTCTCGGAACCTCGCGACGGTCCCGTGAAGCGCAGCGCGGACGTATTCGTCCCATCGCAACCGTGATCGCGGATAGGCCGCAACGAACATAGGCCACATGCCAGCCTCAGAAAAGACGCAGGTCGGGAGCGTGGCTCTCGGAACCTATCGACGGTCCCGTGAAGCGCAGCGCGGACGTATTCGTCCCATCGCAACCGTGATCGCGGATAGGCCGCAAACGAAATAGTCGACCAAGATCCACAGGTCGAGGGTCCGAACCCTTCGAGCGCGACCCGTGATCCTTCGAACCCTCGCCACCTGCCTCCGTCGCGCACTCGTCTCAACCTGTGATCTTCGCCCGATTGCGTTCGCGGTCTAACCGCGAACACCATTTCGACGGATCGAATACGTCCGCGCAGCGCCTTACGGGACCGCGGCTAGGTTCCGAGAGCCACGCTCCCCACCTGCGCCTTGTCCGAGGATGGCATGTCCCACGCCCGGCCTCCGCAGCGCGCTCGCGGCTTCAGCTCGCCCTCAGTCCCGCGGCGGAACGCGCTCGGGAACCCCATCCGGCGGCGGCACCTCGTGCCACGTGTGGTGCTTCGCGCGGGCCTTGCGCGCCGCGCCGATCGCGCGCTTCACGGCTGCTCGACCACGCGGCGTCGCCGCGGTCACACCCGCGGCGAACACCATCAGACTCCGGATTGGACGCATCGGGCGAGCTTAGAGCGTCACGACCGGCAGCGTGAGATCGCGCTTCCGCGTCCCGCGCTCGGGCCGAGGCATGCCGGCGGCGATCCAGGCGTCGATCTCGCCGAACAGCTCGTCGACGAGCACGGCCTGGTCGACCTTCCGGAGCACCGCGCCGTGCGCGTAGATGAAGCCCGCGTCCCGACCTCCAGCGATCCCGAAGTCGGCATCCCCTGCCTCGCCGGGACCGTTCACCGCGCACCCCATGACCGCGACCTCGAAGTGCTCGGCGTACTGCCCGAGACGGGCCTCGACCTGCTCGGCGAGCTCGTGCACCTCGACGTTCGTCCGCCCGCACGACGGGCAGGCGATGAGCTCGGGACCCTGCTTGCGCAGGCCGAGCGCCTTGAGGATCGCGTAGCCCGCCTTGACCTCCTCGACGGGGTCCGTCGAGAGCGACACGCGAATCGTGTCGCCGATGCCCGACGCGAGCAGCGAGCCGATGCCGACGGCGCTCTTGACGGTGCCCGTGAACGCGGTCCCGGCCTCGGTCACGCCGAGGTGGAGCGGGTACGGCACGAGCTCCGACAGGCGGCGGTAGGCCTCGATCATGACCGGCACGCGAGCTCGACTTGACCGAGATCTTGAACTCGCGGAACTCGAGCCGCTCGAGGATCTCGACCTCCTCCATGGCCGCCCGGACGAGCGCGCCGGAAGGATCCGCCGTCGCGGTCCAGCGCAGGTGCTCCGGCAGTGAGCCGGAGTTCGCGCCGATCCGCATCGGCGTGCCGCGCTCCTGGGCGCGCCGCACGACCTGCTCGACCTTGTCGGG
This sequence comes from uncultured Actinomycetes bacterium, assembly GCA_963717155.1. GTDB lineage: Bacteria > Actinomycetota > Thermoleophilia > Gaiellales > JALYLC01. Next base: position 1,426,365 of record OY970326.1, on the reverse strand, counting down.
GCCGCCGATGTTGCCGGGGTTGATCCGCACGGCAGCGACGCCTGCGTCGATCGCGCGCAGCGCGAGCGAGGCGTTGAAGTGGATGTCGGCGATCACCGGCACGGGCGTGCGCTCGACGAGCTCGGGCAGCGCGTCCGCGTCCGGAATCCCCGGGACGGCGACGCGGACGATGTCGACGCCTGCCTCGACCAGCCGGTCGATCTGCGCCATCGTCGCCTCGACGTCGTGCGTCTTGGTGGTGGTCATCGACTGCACCGTCACGGGGGACCCGCCCCCGATCGGCACGCCTCCGACCACGATGCGTCGCTCGCTGGCCATGTCTGCATCGTACTGCCCGGGGAGCGCCCTTCGGGTTGCGGGCGTGCGAGCCGACCCTCAGGCGGCGCTGATTCCGATTGCAGCGATGTTCACCGGCCGCGAGGTCGTCGCTGTGAGCACGAGCCTGCCTGCCCGCACCGCGGGAAGCGGGGCGAACACGACCAAACGGGACCGCGCGGCATGGTGCGAGACGAGGTTGGCGGTTCCGATCAGCTTCTTCCCAAGGGTGATCCTGACCTCACCACACGCCGGGCACGTGTCAGCGATCAGCGCGATGCGCCTGGCGCGAACGCCTCCCAGCTGAAGTGTGGCGCCAGCCCGATCGGTGGCGATCCGCGATCCCCTCGTGCTCCAGCCGCGGCTGTGGACGAGGGCGCCGGCGGCGAGTGGGAAGGCGGTACAGCGGTACGACGTCCAGTCCGACGTGTTGCCGGCAGCGTCACGGGCACGCAAGCCGAAACAGACCGTCGTTCCCGGCTTCGCCGTATAGGTCGCCTGCGCGCCAGTGGTCGCGCTCAGCCAAAGCGTCGGCGACCCGAGTGCGCGAGACGCCGTGCCGGTCCGGGTGCGCAGGTCGAAGCTCGTGATCCCGGAGGCGTCGAGTCCACTCCAGCGGAGCGTGACCGTGCGCCCGCGCTGGAATGGCGCGGACAGGGAGTCCTGCTTTCCGCTCCCGACGAGACTCAGGCCGTTCGGCGCGACGGTGTCTGGCTTCCCGTTAGGGGCGAGCGACGCCGTTACCGTGACCGTTGCCGTGTCGGTATCGTCGAGGCTCGCGAGGTCGTCGCGATCGTTGGTGATGCTCGTCTGGGCAACGAGCGCGCCAGGCGTTTCCGGGGCGGGTAGCGAGACCGTCAAGGTGAGTCCCTCACCGGCCGAGAGGATTCCGAATCGGCACGTGTCCACCTCGCCGCCACTGCAGCTCCCGAGATCGGATGACACAGGCGGGGCCGCAAGACCAGCCGGGAGCTTGAGAACGCCGACGACGTTGGTCGCATCGTCAGGGCCGTCGTTCCCGAAGGTGGCGGTGTAGGTGAGGGCACCGCCCTGTACGACCGACGCGGCGCCGCTGGTGATCGAGCTCCAGACATCGGTCGCGAAGCGGTAGTCCAGCTCTCCACCCTGGCCCCCTGCGTGCAACTCGGCGCCTCCAGGTGGCATTGCGAGCGAGTCGACGACGGTGCCGCCGAGGCGATCGAGGTCGTTATCCAGCGGATACCAGTCGAGGCCAGCGTCTGGCGACGCATAGACGCCGAGACCGCCAGAACCAGCGTAGATCAGGTCCGGCGCGGCAGGATCGATGGTGATCGCATTGACGCAGTGCGCCGGCAACCCGACGCCGCGCGTCGTCCAGGTCGCACCCGAGTCCGTGCTTCGAAGGATGTTGGTGGATGCGTCGAGACACGTTCCGGCGTACAGCGTGCCAGGGGTCGCCGGGTCGATCGCGAGCGAATCGGCGAAGCCGTTGCTCAGACCAGTCGGGTTCCAGCTGGACCCGCCGTCGACGCTCTTCCAGACGCCGTGCGCGGCCGTCGCGACATACACGATCTGCGTGTTGAACGGATCGACGGCGAGGGCGTTGACGTCATCGTCGGCGAGCCCTCCGGTTGCTGGTGTCCAGGTCGCACCTCCGTCGGCGGTCCGCCAGAGGCCGCCGTCGTATGCGCCGGCGTAGGCCGTGCCAGGATGCGATGGGTCGACCGCGAGCGCGTCGATCGAGCCGTGGTCGAGCACACTCGGTTGGAAACTCTCACCGTTGTCGCCGCTCGTCCAGACGCCCTGGTAGGTGCCCAGATACACCCGCTGGCTCGCGCGGGTGTCGGGGGCGATGCTGAGGGCGCTACGAGTCCAGAATGGCGGCGCGAGCCCGGTCGCCTGTAGCCAGCTCGCGCCGTCGTCCCGCGTGATCGCTGCCCCATCGCCTTGGATCGCCGCGAAGATCGTGCCCGGGCGGCCGGGGTCGATCGCGATCGCGGTCGCCGGCATGCTGACGGGATCGACGCGAGGTGGTGTGAACCATGTCCTGCCACCATCGGTCGACTGGACGAAGCGGTTCGGCGATCCTGCAAACGCCGCTGCGAGAACATTTTCGGGATCGAGCGGGTCGATGGCGAAAGGTCCAAGGCCGACTGTCGAGGGCGAGGAGATCGTGAAGTGCGAGCCGCCGTCCTGGCTGGCCGCGAGCTGCGCGACGTTGTTGCTCGCAAGGATGATCGTCTGCGAAGGGTCGATCGCGAGCGTCTGCCAGCTGACCTGAGGACTGTCCAGCAGCTCGTCGAAGCTCGCACCCCCGTCGGCGCTGCGCCAGATCCCACTTCCCGACCCCTGGAGAATCGTGCAGCTTCCAGGCCCCTGCCACGCGCCTGTCGTGTAGATCGTGAACGGTGGCCCGGCGAACAGCTGGACCGCGAACATCCAGCAACCGTCAAACGCGGCAAAGGGAGTCCAGTCGCCCCCATTGCCCGAGGGGCTTCGGTAGAGCCCATTGCCGGCCGCCGCATACAGCGCCCCGCTTGCGGCGTCGATCGCGACGTCGTTCACCTGGGCCGCCGGGACTGAGACGGACGTCCAGTGCCCACCCCCGTCAGCCGAGCGCCAGATCGCGTTGCAGATGAACGACAGGTAGACAACCGTGTCAGGGTCGACCGGCGAGACCTCGAGCTTACTCGCGGTGCAGAACCGGTCGGGCGACGGCTGCGTCTGCTGTTGCCAGGTCAACCCCGAATCGCTCGAGCGAACGAAGATGCCGGGGTTCGGGCTCGCATCGGCGTCCTCGTACAGGACGCTGGGATCGCTCGGTGCGACCGCCACCGCAGTCGGATCGATCGGGCCGTTCTCCTGCGGCGTCCAGTCCGCACCGAAGTCGGTGGTCGTCCACACCCCGCTCCCTTCGAGGCTGAGCGCGAACAGCGAGTTCCCGCTGGTGTCCGGCCCCGCGACGGACGCGCTCACACCGTCGTCGACAGAGCCGTTGAACCAGCTCGTCGAGCGCGTCCATATCCCGTTCCCCGCGAGCGCTGGGATCGGAAGACCGAGAAGGATCACCGCCGCGACCATCAGCACCGCTCCGATGCGGCGTGCTAGCGCTTCAGTCGCGGGCCGTCTCGGAGCGAGCGCCGCCGGCCCCGTTCCGGGGTAAGACCCAGAGAGCTCGACGTCCCCGTCGCCCGTGACCCCTCCTCTCGCCGCTCGCCAACCTGCTTGTGCGGATAGTGCCAGCACGCACGTGCGGAACGCAATCCCGAGGCGGGCGACGAGCCGGCCTACGGCCCGATCGTCGGCCCGTTGGTGATGTGCGTGACGTCGTTCGAGAGCCCCAGCGCGAACAGCATCAGCATCGCGACGATGCCGATCAGCGACACGCGCTCGTAGACCTCGCGCGCGAGCGGCTTCCGGCGGAAGAGCTCGATCAGCGCGAACAGGATGTGGCCGCCGTCGAGCGGGAGGAACGGCAGCATGTTGAAGATCGCGAGCGAGAGCGAGATCAGGGCGAGCAGGCGCGGGTAGACGCCCTCGTTCATGGACGTCTGCGATTGCTGCACGATGCCGACCGGGCTCGAGATCTCGTCGCGCCGGCCACCCGACACGATGTCGCCGAGCGCGGTGAACGTCGTCGAGGTCGTGAACCAGATGTCCGAGCCGGCGGCGCGCACGCTGCCGACGAGCCCGTAGTGCAGGTTGCCCGACTTCGCGATGCCGAACACCGATCCCCAGGTAGCGCCGCCCGTCGCTGCCCTTCTCCGGGGTCTCCGGCGTCGAGCGTCTTCAGCGCACCGGCCCGCCGCACGACGAGGGTGATCTTGCCCGGGCGCTGGATCGCGTCGCTGACCTGCTGCGAGTTCTTGATCGCGTGGCCGTTCACGCGCACGACGACGTCGCCGGCCCGCAGCCCGCTCTGCTTCGCCGGGCTCGGGCTGCACGACCTGGTCGACCTTCGTGGTGACGCTTGAACTGCGGAGGGCCCGGACCAGAAGAAGGCGGTCAGGATCACGACGGCCGCCAGCACGTTCGCGAACGGCCCAGCGGCGATCACCACGATGCGCCGCCAGACGTCGGCGCGCCAGTAGCAGTTCGGGTCGACGTCATCTCGCACGCGCGTCGTCTCGCGCTGGCACCAGGCGAGGCGCTCCGGATCGATCAGGTCGGAGTCGGCCTCCAGTGCAGCCTGCAGCTCGTCGGCGAGCGGCTTCAGCGACGCATCCTCGCCCGCGTTGAGAGCTGCCGTGAGCCGGCGGTACGCCGGACCGAGGCGATCGGGCCGGTCCGCCGGACGGCGGCGCTGCGCCTCCTCGACGGCCTCGCCGACCGTTGCGAGATCGCCGGGCCGCGGACGCGCCATGCCGACGATGCGCACGTAGCCCCCGAGCGGGAGCGCCGCGAGGCGGTACTCGGTGTCGCCGTGTGTGCGCGAGAGCAGCGCGGGGCCGAAGCCGACCGAGAACCGCGTCGCGCGCATGCCCGACGGTCTTGGCCGCGAGGAAGTGCCCGAGCTCGTGGATGAAGACCAGCAGCAGCAGGCCGCCGATCGCGAAGGGGATGCTCATCGGCCGGCTCCCGCATACAGCGCATGACGCACGAGCCCGCGGGCCGACGCATCGGCCCGGACGACCTGCGCCCGATCCACGAGCGGGCCGGGCTCGACCGCATCGAGCGCGCGCTCGACGAGGTCGGCGATCTCCAGGAACGAGCAGCGCCCGGCGAGGAACGCCGAGACGGCCTCCTCGTCGGCGGCATTCAGCGCACACGGGGCGAGGCCGCCCGCCTCGCCGGCCGCGCGTGCCAGCGCGAGGCAGCGGAACGTCTGCGGCATCGGCCGCCTCGAACGTCAGTCCGAGGCCCGCGGCCAGGTCGAGCCGCTGGGGCGCGGTCAGCCGCGCGCGGTCGGGATAGGAGAGCGCGTAGGCGATCGGCACCCGCATGTCCGGAAGGCCGACGTGGGCGAGCATGGCTCCGTCGGACAGGCGCACGAACGCGTGCACGATCGACTGCGGATGGACGACGACCTCGATGCGGTCGTACGCGCACCCCGAACAGCAGGTGCGCCTCGATCACCTCGAGGCCCTTGTTCATCAGCGTGGCGGAGTCGACGGTGATCCGCGCGCCCATCGCCCACGTCGGGTGGCGCAGCGCGTCGGCTCGCCGAGACGTCGGCGAGCTCGGCGCGCGAGCTGCCGCGGAACGGCCCGCCCGAGGCCGTCAGCACAGCGACTCGACCGAGTCGGCCGACTCGCCGCGCAGCAGCTGGTGCAGTGCGGAGTGCTCGGAGTCGACCGGGATCAGCGCCGCGCCGCCCCGCGCGCCGCGTCGAGCACCAGCGGGCCGCCGGCGACGAGGCTCTCCTTGTTCGCGAGCGCGACGTCGATGCCGGCCTCGAGCGCGGCGAGCGTCGCGCCCAGCCCGGCGACCCCGACGCACGCGTTCAGCACGATATCGGCCGCGACCTCGGCTGCGAGCCCGGCGACGCCATCCGCACCCTCGAGCACGCGTCCGTGCGAACGCCGAGCGCGCACGCGGCCGCAGCCTCGCGATCGGCGAGGGCGATCGTGTCCACGCCATGCAGCCGGGCGAGCTCGCCGAGCTCGCGATCGCCGCGGCCGGCGGCCAGCGCGACAACCTGAATGTCCGGGAGGGCCTCGACGACATCGAGGGCCTGACGGCCGATCGACCCCGTCGCGCCGAGCAGGGCGAGGCGCTTCACGAGAAGTCAGGGTAGCCGAGCGCGACGTTCAAGCAATGTTGTGAAAAGCACGGCAGTGTCCGCAATCTGAACCCCCGTGAGATGAGCGTCGCGCGCCGCGAAGTCGGCCTCGATCGCCGCGATCGCGCGACGCGCGGAGGCAACGTCGTCGTCGGCGATCGCTGCGATCGCATCGGCCGCACGAGCGAACGCGTCGCCACCTGACCGCATCTCGCCGCGCCGCGCGCGTTGCGAGCGGCCAGTCGTCGACGAGCAGCGCGGCGATCGCGATCGCGTACCACGGTCGGCGACGAGCCGCCGTCGGCGAGCAGTCCGCGGACGCGCCCGCCTCCTCCGCTGCCGCCGCCACCGAGCACCGCTGCCTTCAACATCCCGACGAGCCGTCCGTAGCTCGCGGGAGGGGCGAGCTCGTAGCTCCTCCAGTACCAGCCCGGCCGCCTCCCGGAACCCGGCCGGTTCGGGGACGCCCTCGAGCAGCTCTCGCTGCGCGGCGGCCTCGACCTCGAGCGCGCGCTCGAGCGCCGCCTGCGCGGCCTTCGCGTCGATCAGGCCCGCCCCAGCGCGAGCAGCGTGAAGTACGCCGCCGCCGACGAGAAGAGCAGCGCGTCGATGCGGTCGAGCACGCCGCCGTGGCCGCCGAGCAGCGTGCCGGAGTCCTTCACGTTCAGGTCGCGCTTGACGAAGCTCTCGAAGAGGTCGCCGAGCGGCCCGGCCAGCGCGATTGCGAGCGCGACCTCGAGCGCCTGCAGCCAGGTGAGGTCCTGGTCGTAGAGCGTCAGCCAGCCGGCGGCCGTGCCGAAGACGAGGCCGATCAGGAAGCCCTCGACGGTCTTGTTCGGCGAGATGGCAGGCGCCAGCCGGCGCTTCCCGAAGAGGCGGCCGCCGAAGTAGGCGAAGATGTCCGACGCCCAGGTGCCGATCAGCACGGCGAGCAGGACGTTGAAGCCGAAGTGGTTCGGCCCCTCGAGCCCGCGCAGCAGCACCGGGAACGCGACGCCGTAGCCGATCCAGACGACGCCGAGCAGGGTGACGCCGAGCGACGCCGAGCGCCGACTCGCGCACCGAGACGGCGGCGACGACGAGGAACGTCGCGAGCATCGTGGCGAGCACCGCCGCGACCGTCCAGGGAATGCTCGACTCGTAGGCGGCGATCACGACGCCCGGCCCCGCCCGCGTAGCCGCACAGCGGGATCGGCCGCAGGGCACGCGCCATGCGGTAGTACTCGTGCAGGCGAAGCCCGCGGCGACGAGCGCGAGCGCGAGCATCGCGACGCCGCCGTACCAGGCCGCCGCCAGCACCGGCGGGATCAGGATGATCGCCACGACCACCCGCGAGAGGAGGGCGGTCACCTGCCTCCGAAGCGCCGGCGGCGGCGCGCGTACTCGGCGAGCGCGCTCGCGAGCTCGTCACGGCCGAAGTCGGGCCACAGCGCGTCCGAGAAGACGAGCTCGGCGTAGGCGATCTGGAAGAGCAGGAAGTTCGAGACGCGGCTCTCGCCGGAGGTGCGGATGACGAGGTCGGGATCGGGCAGCCGCGGCTCGTACAGGCGCGCGCGGAGTGCCGTCCTCGTCGATCTCGTCGGCTGCGACGCCGTCGCGCACGAGCCGACGCGCGGCCTCGACGAGCTCGTCGCGCCCGCCGTAGTCGAAGCAGACGTACAGGTCGAGCGCCTCGTTCGACGCCGTGTCGAGTCCTCGAGTCCCTGCATCTCGGCGGCGAGCGCCGGCGAGCAGACGGTCGCGCCGTGCCGACGAAGCGCACGCGCACGCCCTGTGCCGCGAGATCCTGGAACTCGCGATGGATCGTCTCGGCGAGCAGGTCGAGCAGGTCGCGAACCTCGTCGGGCGGACGCGTCCAGTTCTCGGTCGAGAACGCGTACACCGAGAGCGAGCCGACGCCGAGATCGATCGCGGCCTCGACGGTGCGTCGCAGCGCCCGCGCGCCGGCGCGATGGCCCGCGATCACGGGAAGCCCGCGTCGGCGGGCCCAGCGCCCGTTGCCGTCCATGATCAGCGCGACGCTCGATGCGACCTCGGGCAGCCGCGGCTCCTCGTCGCGCGGCGGGCGGACGAGGAGGCGGATGCGATCCTTGAGGCTGCCGGCGGGCACTCGGAATCGCTCAGACCTCGAGGATCTCGGTTTCCTTGTGCTTGTACAGCTCGTCGACCAGCTTGACGTGCTCGTCGGTCAGCTTCTGCATCCGGTCCTCGGCGCGATGCAGCTCGTCCGATCCGACCTCGCCCTTCTTCTCGAGCTCCTTGAGGTGCGTGATCGCGTCGCGGCGCACGTTGCGCAGCGCGATCCGTCCCTCCTCGGCGAGCTTGCCGACGACCCTGACGAGCTCCTTGCGCCGCTGCTCGGTCAGCTGCGGGACCGGGAGCCGGATCAGCTGGCCGTCGTTCGCCGGGGTCAGCCCGAGGTCGGACTCGAGGATGGCGCGCTCGATCTCCTTGATCGCGCCCTTGTCGTACGGCTGGATCGAGAGCAGCCGCGGCTCGGGCACGCTGATCTGCGCGAGCTGGTTGAGCGGCGTCTTGGTGCCGTAGTACGACACCTGGATACGGTCGAGCAGGCCTGCCGAGGCCCGGCCGGTGCGCACGGAGCCGAACTCCTGGCGGGTCGACTCGATCGTCCTGTCCATGCGGCGCTGGGCGTCCGCGACGACGTCTTCGATCACGAGAGGAGATCCCCCTGGGAGTCGCGCCCCGCGCCGGGGCCGTTGTCAAGTCGTCCATCGTCGGGCCCGTGCGGCTCGTGCGGCAGCAGCGGGCCGCCGCGCGGGGCACCGGACGAGACGAGCGTGCCGATACGCGCGCCGGACACGATGCGCCCGATGTTGTGTGCGTCGTTCACGTTGAAGACGTGGATCGGCAGATCGTTCTCCATGCACAACGAGAGCGCCGTCGCGTCCATCACGCGCAGGTCGCGCTCGAGCGCCTCGCGGTGCGACACCTCGGGCAGCAGGCGCGCCGCCGCGTTGGTGCGCGGATCGGCGTCGTAGACGCCGTCGACGCCGTTCTTGCCCATCAGGATCGCCTCGGCGCCGATCTCGCAGGCGCGCAGCGCAGCCGCGGTGTCGGTCGTGAAGAACGGGTTGCCGGTGCCTGCCGCGAAGATCACGACGCGGCCCTTCTCGAGGTGGCGGATCGCGCGGCGCCGGATGTAGGGCTCGGCGACCTCCGCGATCGTGAGCGCCGACTGGACGCGCGTCCAGACCGCGAGCTTCTCGAGCGCATCCTGGATCGCGAGCGCGTTCAGCACGGTCGCGAGCATGCCGGCGTAGTCGCCCGTCGCGCGATCCATGCCGGTGCCCGCAGCCGTCAGGCCGCGGAAGATGTTCCCGCCGCCGACGACGATCGCGACCTGCACGCCGCGTGCGCGGACGTCGCGGACCTCCTCGGCGATCGCAACGATCCGCTCCGGATCCTGGCCGTACGCTGCGGTCGCCCATCAGGGCCTCGCCCGACAGCTTCAGCAGCACGCGGCGGAACGCCGGCGAGGCGGCGACGCCGGCGGCCTCCGACTCGGTGGCCGGCAGGCTCATGGTCGCACCCGGTCGGTCATCCCGGCGCGAAGCCTACGCCCCGCGCTCGAAACGTGCGAAGCGCTTGATCTCGACGTTCTCGCCCGTCGCGACCGAGAGCTCGGCGCGCAGCTGCTCGATCGTGCGGTCGCCGTCGCGGATCCACGGCTGCTCGAGCAGCACGACGCCCTCGTACCACTTGCCGAGCTTGCCCTCGGCGATCTGTCTGCTGCACCTGCTCGGGCTTGTCGGCGGCCTGCGCCTTGTAGATGTCGACCTCGGCCTGGACGAGCTCGGGCGGCACGTCCTCGCGCCGGACCCAGCGGGTCTCGGGCAGGGCGCTGATCTGCAGCGCGACCTCGTGGGCGAACTCGCGGAAGCTCGGCGTGTTCGCGACGAAGTCGGTCTCGCATCCGATCTCGACGAGCACGCCGATGCGCCCGTTTCCGTGGATGTAGGCATCGACGACGCCTTCCTTGGTCGATCGATCTGCGCGCGTCGCCTGCTTCGCGATGCCGCGCTCGCGCAGCAGCGTGACGGCGGCATCGTGGTCGCCCGCCGTCTCGACGAGCGCGCGCTTGCAGTCCATCATGCCGGCGCTGGTTGCCTCGCGCAGAACTTTCACTTCCGCGGCCGAGGGTGTGTAGTCACTCATGCAATGGTCTCCGGGAGAAGGGTCGGTCAGGCCTCGGGATCGGGCACGTCCAGCTCGGCCGCGTCGGACTCGTCGGCCGCGGCTGCGGCTGCGGCGGCCTCGGCCTCGGCGGCAGCGGCTGCGGCGGCTTCCTCGGCGGCGAGCGCCTCGGCCTCGGCGGCCGCGGCGAGCTCGGCGGCAGCGGCCCGCGCGACGCCCTGACCCTCGGCGATGCCGTCGGCGAGCACGCGGACCACGACACCGCACGAGCGGATCGCGTCGTCGTTGCCCGGGATCACGAAGCTGCGCCTCGTCGGGATCGCAGTTCGTGTCGACGAGCCCGATCACGGGGATGTTGCAGCGGCGCGCCTCGCGGATCGCGAGCGCTTCCTTCTTGAGGTCGATCACGAAGACCGCCTGCGGCAGCCGTCGCATCTCGGCGACGCCGCCGAGGTTGATCTCGAGCTTCTCGAGCTCGCGCAGGATCGACATGCGCTCCTTGGGCGGCAGCAGGTCGAGCTGGCCGTCGGCGCGCAGGCGGCGCAGGTCGTGCATGCGCGTGATGCGACTCTGGATCGTGCGGTGGTTCGTCAGCAGTCCACCGAGCCAGCGGTGGTTGACGAACGGCATGCCGACGCGAGTCGGCCTCGTCGCGGATCGAGTCCTGCGCCTGCTTCTTCGTGCCGACGAACAGGACGCTGCCGCCGCGCTCGGCGACGTTGCGCACGAACGAGTGCGCGGTCTCGATCAGCTCGATCGTCTGCTGCAGGTCGATGACGTAGATGCCGCTGCGCTCGCGAGAAGATGAAGCGGCGCATCTTCGGGTTCCAGCGACGCGTCTGGTGGCCGAAGTGGACTCCGGCTTCCAGGAGCTCGCGCATGGTGACCGCGGGCACGGGGATCCTCCGAGGGTTCGGTTGACGGGGCATTCGCCGTCACGCGGCCCGGCGGAACCCTCCGCGATGCGGAGCGGCACCACCGCCGGGTGAGGAGCGCGACGGGGGGACGTTGAAGCGGCAGGCTGCCGCTGGCGGCGCAGGGAGCGCCACCGGGTGGAGTATAGAGGGCTCTTACACGCGGAGCGCGGAGGCGACGCGGGTCGTCGCCCTGTGCCCCCGAGCTGTCCTGCACCGTCACCGTCGACGGGCAGCGCGCGGCGCACACGACGGTCGGGCCGCGGTGGCCGCCCGACCAGCGGATCGCGCTCGGCTTGATGCGCCATGCCCGGTTGGCGACCTTCGCGACGAGCACGACGTGCCCGCCGCGGTGCACCTTCCGGACGCGGACCTTGGGCCCGGCCTTGTCGACGGTCACGACGCGGGTCACACCGGTCGGGTCGATGAAGCCGTTGGACGCGACGGCCTGCACCTGCACCGAGTGACGTCCACCCGAGAGAGACACGGTCACGGTCGGCGTGGTCTGGGGAGCGCTCCACCGCTTGCCGTCGATGCGGGCCCGGAACGCGCGTCGCGCCCTGGCCGGCGACCTGGAACGTGACCTTGCCGCGGCTGACGATGCTCGGGGGAGCCTTGACGAGCGTCGTGGTCGGAGGCGCGCCGAGCACCGACTTGATCGCCGCGTAGACGTCGATCCTTCCGGCGCCGAACTGGTTGTCGACGCCGGGAGCGCCGAGGTCGTCCGCCGTCGCGCGAAGCGTCGCGATGACCTGGTCTGCCGTGAGCGTCGGTGCGGCCTGGCGGAGCAGTGCGACCGCCGCGGCGACGTGCGGCGTCGCCATGGAGGTGCCGGACATCTCGGCGTAGCCGCCGGGAACGGTCGACATGACGTCCTCGCCGGGCGCGACGAAATCGGGCTTGGCGACGACCGTGCCGGGCGCGAGACCCTCGTCGTTCACGGCGGACCAGGTGATCGGGCCCTCCGACGAGAACGGTGCGAGCTCGCTGTTCTCGTCGATCGCGCCGACCGCGACGCTCTCGCTGTAGCTCGCCGGGCTGCCGACCGTGCCGGGACCGCCGGTGTTGCCGGCCGCGAACACCGGGACGATCCCGAGCGCGCGCCAGGCCTGCACCATCGGTAGGAACCAGGTGTCGGTGCCGGCCGGGGAGACCCACGAGTTGGAGATCACGGTCGGATAGTCGGCGGTTGCCGGGTTGCCGTCGGGGTCCATCATCCACTGTGCGGCAGCGATCAGCGCGCTCCCGTTGCCGACGCCCGTGGAGTCGAGCGCCTTGGCGACGACGAGCGTGGCGCCCGGGGCGACGCCGATCGCGGCGCCGCCGGCGGAGCCGCCGACGAGCGTTCCCGCAACGTGGGTGCCGTGGCCGCCGTCGTCGTACGGGGTCGGCCGTCCGTTCACGAAATCGTGCCAGGCTGCGATCTTGCCGGTCAGATCGGGGTCCGACGCGTCGACACCCGTGTCGATGACGCCGATCCGCTCGCCCTTGCCGGTGACGCCGTAGGCGTCCCAGACGGAGCGGGCGCCGACGGCGGCGAGACCCCAGTCGCCCGTGCCCGCCGTCTTCTGGGCCGCGACCTGCGTGTCGGCGTCGGCCGCGTGGACGGTGGTGTCGAGATCGACGCTCGCGACATCCGGGTCGCGGGCGATCCTCGCGATCTGCGTCGGGCTCGCGCTCAGGGCGACGGCGTTGACGAGCCAGAAGTGCCTGACTCGCTGGGGCCCGACGAGCGGAACCTGGTGGCTCGAGCGCCGCGCCTCACGGTGCAGGGCGGCGATCAGGGCGGCCGGGTGACCCGAGTAGCGCGCCGCGTCCACCTGGTCCCGCAGCGTGACCAGAACAGGCACCTGTTGCGTGACACTGGTCGTGGTCAGACGCGTCTGCAGCGCGACTGTCACATCGGCATTGGCGACCGATGGAACGAGGCACAGTGCAAGCGCGCATGCGGCTGCCAGTGCGGGCCGAGGCCCACATCCGGGAATCTTCCCCATGCCCTGAGTGATCGGCTCAGGGAGGGCCTCACGTCATCCCCCCGGGGAGGCAACCCGCCTGGGGTAGTCCCGCCGGGGTAGTCCCGCCGGGGGATGCCCGGACGGCTGGTATTTACTCCTCGCGCGCGAGCTCGAGCGCCGCCACGAGGTCGCGTGGCAGCGGCGAGTCGAGCTCGATGCGCCGACCGGTGACCGGATGCTCGAACGCGAGGCGGGCAGCGTGCAGGAACTGCCGCGTGAGTCCGAGCTCCTGGCCGCCTCGCCCGTACACGCGATCGCCGACGACCGGGTGCCCGATCGCGGCGAGGTGCACGCGAATCTGGTGCGTTCGGCCGGTCTCCAGGCGCACCTCGAGCAGGCTGGTGCGCGCGAGCGCCTCCGCGAGCTCGAAGTGCGTCACCGCATGGCGCGGCGCGCGACCGTCGACCGCCATCCGACCGGATGTCCGAGGGTCGCGGCCGATCGGCGCATCGATGGTTCCACGACGAGACGGCGGTCGGCCGTGCACCAGCGTCACGTACTCGCGCTCGATGCTTCGCGCGCGCAGCATGTCGGAGAGCGTGGCGTGCACGTCGGCGTCGCGCGCGAGCACGAGGAGGCCGGTGGTGTCTCGGTCGAGCCGGTGCACCACTCCCGGGCGCTCCGGGTCGACGCCACCTGCCAGCCCGCGGGCGAGGAGCCCGTGCACGAGCGTCGGCTCTCGCAACCCGGCGGCTGGATGTGTGACGAGCCCTGCGGGCTTGTCGACGACGAGGAGGTACTCGTCCACGAACACCACGTCCAGGCCGAGCTCGACCGGCTCGAGGCCGGGTCCCGGATCCTCGAGCTCGACCTCGATCTGCTCGCCGCCGCGCAACCGGAGCGCCTTGCCGGCGACGAGTCCGTCGACCGTGACCCTTCCGGCCGCGACGTGCCGCTCCGCCGACGCGCGCGAACCGATCTCGGCATGCTCGGCGAGGAAGCGGTCGAGACGGATACCGCCCGCGTCGCTCGGTGCCGTGAGTGCGAGCACCTCTAGCGGGGTCGAGGCAGCTCGAGCGGTGCCTCGCCCTCGCGCTCGTCTCCCCGGAACAGGGAGAACAGGAGCAACCCGACGCCTACGACGATGAAGGAGTCGGCGGCGTTGAACGCCGAGAACCAGTGCAGGTAGACGAAGTCGGTGACGTACCCGTTGCGTATGCGATCGAGGAGGTTCGACACGCTCCCGCCGAGCAGCAGCCCGATCGCGACGGGCGTCAGCCGGTGGCGGGCGCCCGAGCGGGCGAAGTAGGCGAGCATCCAGACGAGCGCAAGCCCGGTCAGGCCGATCACGACCGGAAGCCGGCGCGTGAAGATGCCGAAGGCGATCCCGTTGTTGCGCACGTGCCACAGCGACAGCGACGGTGCGACGTCGACCGACTCGCCGAGCTTCAGCGAGCTCGAGATCGCGGACTTGGTGACCTGATCCGCGACGATCGCGGCGATCGCCACTGCAGCCAGCCCCGCCCAGTCCGCGACGCCCGGACGCCACCGATCCGACCTCGCGTGAACCGGGACGGGCCGTGGGCCGACCGGCAGCGTGTGCCGATCGGCATTCATGCGCCCGGACCGGTCGCGGCGGTGAGAGCGCGCTCGACGGTCGCCACGTCGACGCCGTCGATCTCGATCAGCTTGTCCCTCGCGGTGAACCCGCGAACGATGCGAACGTCGCGCAGGTCGAGCCCGACGGTACGGGCGACCAGTTGCTCGACGGCACGGTTCGCACGACCGTCCTCGGGAGGCGCGGCGACGCGCAGCTTCCATCCATCGCCGTGGCGACCCGCCACGGCGTCGCTCCGAGCCCCTGGAACTACCCGGAGGCGCAGCGTGATGCGGCGTGCGGCGTCGATGCCGGAAGTCTACGCGGCACGGCCGGGATCCTCGTCTGGCGCGCCTGGCAGCTCTGCCTCGTACGCCTCGACCAGATGCACCGTCGACGCGA
Source organism: uncultured Actinomycetes bacterium (assembly GCA_963717155.1). Classification (GTDB taxonomy): domain Bacteria; phylum Actinomycetota; class Thermoleophilia; order Gaiellales; family JALYLC01. The sequence goes on along the minus strand of OY970326.1, from coordinate 1,411,323 downwards.
CGACCGAGCGGAAGCGGCTACGGAACTCGCGCTCGGCGTCCCGGATGCGAAGGGCCTCGCGGCGCACGCGCTCCCGGTCGGAGTGGGCCTCGCCGATGATCTCGCGCGCCCGTGCCTCCGCGTCGCGCAGGATCGTCGCTGCCTCGCGACGCGCGTTCTCGCGCATCGCGTCCGAGGCCCGCTCTGCAGAGACGAGCGTCTTGCGCAGCATCTCCTCGAGCTCGCGGTGGTGGCGAAGCTCGCCCTCGAGCTCCTCGACGCGGTCGCCCAGGTCGGCTCGCTCGCGCCAGACCTCCTCGAACGCCTCGGCGACGTGCTCGAGCTCGCGCTGGACACGGCGCCGGCTCACGCCGAGCGCGCGCCGCGGGAAGCGCAGGTGTCGTACCTCGACCGGACTCAACGACATGGCGTGCCGTTCGCGCCGTTGCTGCCGTTTCCTGCCGGTACGGACGGCTACGGCCGGAAGCCGTCGAGCACGCTGATCACGATCTGCTCGGCGGCGAGCAGGGCGATGATGCCCACCATCGGGCTCAGATCGAGCGGTCCGAACATCGGGAGGATCCTCCGCCACACCCGCATGTACGGCTGGATCGTCTCGTCGAGGAATCCGCGGAACCGCGAGAGCCAGATGTTGTACGGCAGCCGGAAGTAGCTGAGCACGATCCAGACGAGGATCAGCAGCACGTAGATCTGGACGAACGAGCGAACGAAGGTGTCGAGCGTGTCGACCGTGGAGTTGCTCATCCGAGCTCGGCCGCCCGCCGCAGCGCCGCGAGGACGCCGTCGATGATGCCGCTCCGCACCCCGGCCCGCTCCATCTGGGCGAGGCCGGCGGCCGCCGTCCCACCGGGTGAGGTGACGGTGCGACGCAGATCGGAGCACGACATCCCGTACGCATCGAGCAGCCCTGCGGTGCCCACCATCGTCGAGAGGACCAGCTCGCGGGCCTTCGCCGCCGACAGACCCGAGACGATGCCCGCGTCCTCGAACGCCTCGATGACGAGGCCGAGGAACGCAGGACCCGACCCGGCGAGCGCCGTCGCCGCATCGAACAGCCGCTCTTCGAGCCGCACGACGGTCCCGAGCAGCGCAAGCCACTCGAGCACGCCGGCCTCGGCGTCCCCACCTGCGAACCGTCCCTCCGCGAAGCACAGGGTGCCCGCGCACACGCGCACGCCGACGTTCGGCATGGCGCGGAATACCGGAACGTCCTCGTCGACGATCGTCTCGAGCGTCGTCGTCGCCACGCCTGCGGCGACAGACAGCACCGCGCGCTCGGGCGTGATCAGACCGGACACCTCGCGCAGCACGCGCTCGACGTCGATCGGCTTGACCGCGACGATCACGATGTCCGCGCGCTCCACCAGGTCGCGGTTCGAACCCGCGACGGCGACTCCGTGCAGCTCCGCCAGGCGCCCGGCGCGGCCGGAGCCGCGGTCGCTCACGACGATGCGGGACGCGCGAGCCGGGTCGGCCCGCACCCATCCGTCGACCATCGCCGAGGCCATGTTGCCGGCTCCGATGAGCCCGAGGACGCGTTCCCGCTGCACGGCTCGGATGGTACGCGTGCGGGTCAGCCGCGCGCGCGACCAGCGGGCGCGATGATTCTCAGGAAGTTCCTACGAAGATCGCGTACAACGGCGAATGGGGGGTGCACGAGTGAGGATTCTCGCGCACGCTGTGAGAAGGCATCCCGCCAACGAAGCGAGGACATCTATGAGACGTTCCCAGGGTTTGGCCGTCGGGCTCGCGGTCGCCGCACTCGCAGGTGGCGGCGCCGTCGCGGCGGCGAGCAGCTCGCGCGGAGCCGACAACGGCTCCACCACGACGACCGGAACGACGACGGCGCCCACGCCGCCGGCGCATCGGCCCTTCCCCGGCCCTCGCGGGTTCGCCGGCCCTCGCGGGTTCGCCGGCCCGGCCGGCTTCGCCGGCCCGCTCCTCAGCTTCCTCGACGCGGCGACGAAGACCGCGCTCCAGCAGACATTCGAGGCCCTGCAGTCCGCCCAGAAGACCGCCACCGACGCCGGCAAGTCGCCGGACGACGTCCGCGATGCGGCGATCGCCGCGGCCAAGGCGCGTCTGGATCAGGCCGTCTCTGACGACGCCCTCACGAAGGGTCAGGCCGCTGCGCTGCTCGCGGCGCTGACCAAGCAGGCGAGCGCGCGTGCGGCCGTCATCGACGCGGCCGCGGGGGCGCTCAAGCTCACCCCGACCGACCTCGCCAAGCGACTTGCCGCGGGCGACCGGCTCGACGCGATCGCCACGGCCCAGGGCGTCGACCTGAAGGACGTCTTCGCGGCGATCCAGAAGGCGCAGCAGGCGCAGGGCGCCGGCGGCTTCGGGTTCGGCTTCGGCGCGTTCGGGTTTGGCTTTGGCGGCGGCAAGAACGGCATCCTCGGTCCGATCGCCCATGGCCACCGCGGGTTCGTCGGTCCGGGCCATTGGAAGGGCAAGGGCGGCGGTGCGCCACCTCCTCCCACTCCGACGCAGACGGCACCGGGCCCGTAAACGCGAGCCCGATCTAGCACGCTCGAGCTACGCACCTTCACGGGGCGGGCGGCCTCCCTCCCTCTCGCCGTCCGCCCCGTGTCGCACCTCGCTGTAGCGGCGTGCTGCCTCGACGAGCCCCCGGAAGAGTGGAGCCCCGGCTCCCTGCGGGTCCTCCTCGGGATGCCACAGCACGCCGAGGCAGAAGGGCTGCTCGGGATCTTCGACGGCCTCGATCTGACCGTCGGGCGCTCGAGCGGCGACGACGAGCCCCTCCCCCACACGTCCGACGCCCTGGTGGTGGGCCGAGTGGACATCGACGATCGATCCGAGGAGCGAAGCCGTACGAGTCCCCGACTCGATCTCGACCGGATGCCGTCCGAACACCCCGGCAGCAGGGCGATGCGGCGTGAGGTCCGTCGTGTCGGCGAGGTGCTGTACGAGGTCCCCGCCGGCGGCGACGTCGAGGAGCTGCATGCCGCGGCAGATACCGAGCACCGGGAGACCGCGCCGGCGAGCCTCGACGAGGAGTGCGAACTCGAAGGCGTCGCGCCGCTCCTGCTTGGGGCCGGTCTCCGGATGTGCCGGCGGCGAGCCGTACAGGTCGACTCCGAGGTCGGGTCCGCCGATCAGGCAGAGTCCGTCGACCGCGTCGAGCACCTCGCCCGGCTCGCGTGCTCCTTCGGGAGTCGGCGGCAGCACCAGCGGAAGGCCCCCGGCGAGGCGGACACCTTCGATGTAGCCCGCGGGCACGAGTGCCACCGGAAGCTCCCAGTACGTCCAGCGCGCCTCGGTCCAGTACGCACCGAGACCGATCCGCGGGCGTCCCACTAGAGCCGCTCGAAGCTGCGCTGCAGCTCCCAGTCGGTCACGGCCCGGTCGAACTGCTCCTGCTCGATGCGACCGGCATGCAAGTAGTGGTCGACGACCTCGTCGCCGAACGACCGACGTGCCAGCCCGGAGCCTGCGAGCAACGCGATCGACTCGCGGAGCGTCTCGGGAACGTGCGGGCGGTCGAGCGCGTCGTAGCCCGAGCCCTCCCAGGGCGGCTCGAGCTCGTAGTCGCCGTCGATGCCCGCAAGGCCGGCCGCGATCAGCGCCGCGAACGCCAGGTATGGATTCGCATCGCCACCGGCCACCCGGGACTCGACCCGCATGCCGTTGCCGTGTCCGACGACCCGCAGGGCGCAGGTGCGGTTGTCCTCTGCCCAGACCAACGCCGTCGGCGCGAAGGAGCCGCGCTGGAAGCGCTTGTAGCTGTTCACGTTCGGCGCGAGGAACAGCGTGAGCTCGCGCAGATGGGCGAGGATGCCGGCGAGGAAGCTCGAGAAGATCGCCGAGCGCCCATGCCCCGACGCATCCGGGAATAGGCTGCGCTCGCCGTCCCACAGCGAGATGTGGATGTGGCACGAGTTTCCCTCACGCTCGTCGTACTTCGGCATGAACGTCAGTGCGTGCCCGTGCTGGTAGGCGATCTCCTTCGCGCCGTTGCGGTAGATCGTGTGGTCGTCCGCCATCGCAAGCGCCTCGGCGTAGCGGAAGTTCACCTCGTGCTGGCCGAAATTGCACTCGCCCTTCGAGTCCTCGACCGGCATCCCCGCACCCGCCATTCCAAGCCGTATCGCGCGCAGCACCGGCTCGACGTAGGTCGAGCCGAGGATCGAGTAGTCGACGTTGTACGCGTTCGCGAGCTTGAGGCCGCGAAAGCCCTTGGCGCGGCACTCGTCGTACGACTCGGCGAACAGCAGGAACTCGAGCTCGGAGCCGACCATCGCCCGCCAGCCCCGCTCGGCGAGCCGTGCGAGCTGGGCACGCAGGATCTGGCGCGGCGATGGCACGACCGGCGAGCCGTCGTGCCACTGGAGATCGCACATGCAGAGCGCCGTCCCCGGCAGCCAGGGGATGCGACGGAGGGTATCGAGGTCGGGTCGCAGCACGAAGTCGCCGTACCCGCGCTCCCACGAGGCGAACGCATAGCCCTCGACCGTGTTCATGTCGACGTCGACCGCGAGCAGGTAGTTGCAGCCCTCGGCGCCGTGCTGTGCGATCCCGTCGAGAAACGCGGGGCCGTGCACGCGCTTGCCCATCAGGCGGCCCTGCATGTCGCAGAACGCCACGATCACGGTGTCGAGCTGGGCCGCGGCCACCGCCGCGCCCAGCTCGTCGAGCGTCAACCGTCCGTCCACTGGCACCTCAGCCCGATGCTTCGAGCTGTGCCTCGATCCGCTCGAGCTCGGCCTCGGAGCCCTGGCTGATCGGGCCCTTGAACCAGCGGTTCGCCGAGATGATCCACCAGCCGCCGAACAGGATGAAGGCCCCGCCCACGGTGAGCGGCGCGTAGTTCGCCAGATCCCACGAGAAGTCGTTCTTCCACGGTATGCCCTGCGGCACGCTCGGAGCGAGGAACAGGATGCAGATCAGGAGGATCCAGAGAAGCGCGAGCGGATTGAGCCACTTGTAGTGGTTGCCGAGCGACCACACGCCATGCTCGAACGAGTCGCCGGCGCGCCAGCGCAGCCAGATCGGGAAGGCGAACGCGATGTACAGGCCGATCACGGCGATCGACGTGCCGACGAGATAGCCGACGGCGGCGTTCGACAGCGTCGGCAGCATGAGCGCCCACGCGAGCACGCAGATCGCCGCGGCGGCGTACGCCGGCACGCGACGGAAGGCCAACCGCCGCCACAGCTGGTGCCCGGGAACCGCACCGTCCCGCGAGAACGCGAACAGCATGCGCGAGGCCGACGTGACCGAGGCGAGGCCGCAGAAGAGCTGCGCCACGCAGGCGATCACCAACATGAACTCGGCCCACTTGTCGCTTGTCGATGTCTGCCAGATGTACTGCACGTCGAATGCACCCGCTGCGAGCGTGCCCGCCGTGTCGGGGATCGCGAACGTCACGGCCACGAGGAGGACGAAGCCGAAGATCACCGAGACGACGACCGACATCACGATGCCGACCGCGGCGCCGCGTCCCGCGTTCAGCGTCTCCTCGGAGAGGTGCGCGGAGGCGTCGTAGCCGGTGATCGTGTACTGGGCCATCAGCAGGCCGATCCCGAAGACGAACCAGAAGATCGGGTTCGCGAAGCTCGTACCGGAGAAGCCCGAGTTGTTGATCGTCTTGCCGAAGACGTAGCCCACCGACTGGTGGTGGTCTGGAATCGCGATCAGGACCAGCACGATCAGCACGACGCCGACCATGTGCCACCAGGCCGAGAACGTGTTGATCATGTTGAGGATCGGCAGGGCGGCCAGGTTGATCAGCAGGTGCGCGGCGATGATGATCGTGAAGATCACGAAGATCGCGGTCGCCGTCTGCGACGTGCCGAACCAGAGGTTGAGCAGCGAATCGACGAAGACGGCCGCGCCGTAGTCGATCGCCGCGGTCACCGAGATCTGACCGATCAGGTTGAACCAGCCGGTGAACCAGCCCCAGGCGGGGCTCCCCAGCCGCGACGCCCAGTAGTAGAGCCCACCGGCCGTCGGCATCGCCGAGGCAATCTCGGCCATGGAGAGCGCCACGATGATGCAGAAGCCACCGACGAGGAGCCAGCCCCAGGTGACCGCGACCGGGCCGCCGTTGTTGAACGCGATGAAGTAGGACGTCAGGCATCCCGCCAGGACCGAGATGATCGTGAACGAGATCGCGAAGTTGCCGAAGCCCCCGACCGCGCGCATCAGCTCCTGCGCGTACCCCAGCCTGTGCAGGATCCTCTCGTCCTCGGTCAGCGTTCGCTGCGGGGCTCCGCCTGGCTCGGTCTCCATCAGCACTTCCCTCCGCTCGGGTGACACAACCGGGACAGTCGCCGCGAGGATACGCCGCGCGGCAGACGGCACGCGCCGGACGCGCTCATGCCTGGTTGAAGAACTCGCCCTCGAGGTAGCGCGCGCGATCCTCGGCCGAGAGCTCGACATCGCGCGGAGTGAGAAGGAACACCTTGTCGGCCACGCGCTGCATGCCGCCGTCGAGCGCGTAGGTGAGACCCGATGCGAAGTCGATGAGACGCTTGCCCAGCGCCGCGTCGGAGTTCTGCAGGTTGATGATCACCGGGATGTCGCGCTTGAAGCGATCGGCGATCTGCTGCGCATCGTTGAACGAGCGCGGCGCGATCAGGTGGACCTTGGCGATCTCGCCCGCTGCACGCGCGGCGCGGACCTCGGCCGGGCGGAGCACGGCGGTCGAGGCGCCGCCGTCGGTTCTGCGGGACTTGCCCTTCGATGATCGGGGCAGATCCTCGTCGGGGAAGATGTCCTCGACCTCGACCTGGCCGCGACCGCGCTGCCGGTCGATGCGGCGGACGTTCGGCCGCTCGCGGTAGGTCCGCTCGAGGTCGTCGTGCGCCGCAGACCCGTCCTCGTCGTCGTCGTACCACGCCTCGTCCTCGGCAAGCCCGAAGTAGACGAGGCCCCGGTGCCACATATCACGAGCGCCCATGCCGCGGAAGGTTACCGGGACGATCGGCCGTACAGCACAGAACCGAGCCGGACGATGGTCGCGCCCTCCTCCACGGCCACCGCGAAATCCTGCGACGTCCCCATCGAGAGCGTCCCGAACCGGAAGCGACCGGCCCAGCGCTCGTCGAGCCGCGCGGCGAGCTCACGGAGGGCCGCGAAGTGCGGGCGCGACGTCTCGGGATCGGCGGCAAGGGGCGGCATCGTCATCAGGCCCTGGATCTGCAGCCGCTCGAGCGGCGCGCACGCGGCGAGGAACTCGTCGAGTCCTGCGAGCGGGACTCCCGCCTTCTGAGCCTCTCCGGCCACGTCTACCTCGATCAGGCAGGCGACGTCCTCCTGGGCTCGCCGGTCGAGCTGCTCGGCGGCGCTGAGGCTCTCCACCGCGTGCACGAGCCTGACCCGGCCGACCACGTCGCGCGCCTTGCGGCTTTGCAGCGCGCCGATGAAGTCCCAGGCGAAGAGCCCGGCGTGCAGCGCCTGCTTCGCGGCGAGGGCGTCGGTGCGGTTCTCGCCGACGAGCTCGATCCCGGCCTCGGCGAGGAGCGGCATGTCCGCCGCGTCGACGTACTTCGTGGCGGCCAGGAGCTCGACCGCTCCGGGCGTCCGTCCGGCCCGGCGCGCCGCCTCGTCGATCGCAGCGCGCGCGGCGGCGACGTTCTGGCGCACCACCTCCAGGTCCAGGGTCGTCATGCCGGCCAGGGTACGAGCGTGTCGAGCACCGTGTCGAGCTCGCGGAGCGACGAGATCTCGGCATCCGGCTGCAGGCCGGAGGTGTTCGCAGCACCGCGCCGGTTCAGCCAGACCGCCTTGAAGCCCGCGGCCTGCGCGCCCGCGACGTCGCACTCGAGGGAGTCGCCGACGTGCACCGCCGCCCGTGCGGACACGCCGGCGCGTGCGAGCGCGACGACGAACATCTCGATGTCGGGCTTCTCGGGCCCGTGCTCGAAGGCGTGCAGGCGAAATGCGAAGCGACCTGCGAGCGGCGTCTTCTCGACATCGGCGTTCCCGTTGGTGATGAGCCCGACGACGGCCCTCTGCGTCAGCCGGTCGAGCGCCGGAACGGTGTCGGCATACGGCTCGATCAGCGAGGAGCGCAAATGCAGGAAGGTGTCGCAGAGCTCCTCGGCGAGCCCGTCGGGTGCTCCACCGAGGATGTCGATGCGCCGCTGGAACGCCGCCACCCGGTAGGCCCGAAGGTCGCTGCCCGGAGGCATCGACTCGTGCACGGCCCGCCGGTCCTCGACCAGTTCCTCGACCGTCACCGGCCGATCCGGGAAGTGTCTGGCGAACGCGCTGCACGACCCACGCAACGCGCCCTCGAACGGTGGCTCGACCGCCCACAGCGTGTCGTCGCCGTCGAACGTGACGAGCCGCGCGCTCACACGACGATCGGCGTCCCGCCGACGATGTCGGAGATGATGGCTGCCACATCGCTCGTGGCGTGCTGCAGCAGCGTCGTGAACGGTCCCTGGAAGACGAAGAACAGGATCAGCAGGATCACCATCCCGTACTGGTCGAGCGATGCCCAGGCCGCGTACGTCGTGCGGTCCATGAAACCGGCAACGATGCGCGATCCGTCGAGCGGTGGGACCGGCAGCAGGTTGAAGACTCCGAGCACGATGTTGATGTAGAACGCGTACAGCAGGACTTCCAGCGTCGTGCCCGTGTAGCCCCCGTGCGCCACGATCACGCCGAACAGGATCGCGAGCAGGAAGTTGGTGATCGGTCCGGCGATTCCGACCAGCGCCATCCCGCGTTGCGGCCCGATCCGGAGGTTCCTCGGGTCGACCGGTACCGGGCGAGCCCAGCCGAACAGGAACCCTCCCACCCAGTAGCTCGCGACGAAGAACAGGCTCCCGAGCGGGTCCAGGTGCACGATCGGGTTCAGCGAGAGACGCCCCATGAGCTTCGCGGTGGGATCGCCGAGGCGGTACGCCACGAGGCCGTGGGCGAGCTCGTGCAGCGTGAGCGAGCCGATGAAGATCGGCAGCACGATCAGGAAGACCTCGAGCTTCGAGTTCCCCACGAGATCAGGCTCTAGCCGCGCACGGCGGTGCACTCGATCTCGACCGAAGCCCCGGCGGGCAGCGCGGAGACCTCGATGGTCGAGCGGGCCGGGTAGGGCGCGGTGAGATGCCGGCCGTACACGTCGTTCATCTCGCCGAACGTCCCGAGATCCGTGAGGAACACCGTCGTCTTGAGCGCACGGTCGAGGCCGCTTCCGGCCGCCTCGAGCACCGCCTGCAGGTTGCGCAGCACCTGCTCCGTCTGCTCGGCCACACCGCCCGCGACGAGCGCGTTCGTGGACGGATCAAGCGGCACCTGGCCGCTCGCGAAGACCAGCTCGCCGCACACGATCGCCTGGGAGTACGGCGCACCGCCGACGGGCGCCGGGGCGCGCTCGGTATGAATGCTCTGACGGCTGCTCATTCTCATGCTCCCTGTTCCAGGACGGCGACTGCCTCGTCCGCCGCAAGCCGCTGCTCGGCGAGGGCGGTCGCGACCAGCACGGCCTGAAGGGTCGCACGTCCCAGGTCGCGCAGGGCGCGGAGGTCGTCGATCGACGCGACCCCGCCGCCGTACGCCACCCGGCACGGCACCGCGTCCAGGAGCCGGCGAAGCGCCGTGAGGTTCGGGCCCGCGAGCGTGCCGGCACGTGCGGTGTCGGAGACCACGAGGCCGCCCACGCCGCGGAACGCAAGCTCGCCGGCGGCGTCCGGAAGCGAGAGATCGGCGTCCTGGCCGAACGGGCTCGGCACGCGAGCGCCGTGGGCGTCGAGCGCGACCGCGAGACGCGGTCCGAACGAGTCGAGCGCGTAGCGGAGGAACGCGGCATCACGCAGCACGTGCAGGTCGAGAACGACCTGCGAGACGCCGTGCGTGCGTGCCGACTCGACCGCCCCCGGCATCGTCAGCCCGCCGCGATACCAGAGCTCGACCCCCGTCGCGTCGACGATGCTCTGCGCGATCGCGAGCGCCTGCGGAGCGCCCGCGACCCAGCCATCGAGGTCGCACAGGAACAGGGTGCCGACCCCCGCGCTCGCAAGGTCCCGGGCGTACGCCACCGGATCGGCGGCCACGATGCGACCCGGGTTGCCCGGCGCCAAGCGTCGACGAACGACACCGCCGCCCTCGACGAGCAGCTCCGCGACGAGCCTGGTCAAGGTCTGGCGATTAGCTGTTAGGCGGTGACGCGCTCGATGCGCGCCCCGAGGGCGCGGAGGCGCTCATCGATCCGCTCGTAGCCGCGATCGATCTGTCCGACCTCGCCGATCACGCTCGTTCCCTCGGCCGCCAGCGACGCGATCAGGAGCGCCATGCCGGCGCGGATGTCGGGGCTGGACAGCCGCTGGCCGTACAGCTTGGCCGGGCCGGTGACGACGACGCGATGGGGGTCGCAAAGGATGATCCGGGCGCCCATGTTGACGAGCTTGTCGGTGAAGACCAGACGGTTCTCGAACAGCTTCTCGAAGATGAGTACCGTGCCCGTCGCCTGGGTCGCGACCGCCACGGCGATCGACGTCAGGTCGGCCGGGAACATGGGCCAGGGGCCATCCTCGATCTTCGCGATCTGGCCGCCGACGTCGTCCTGGATCGCGAGCTCCTGGCTCGCCGGCACGTGCAGCGAGCCGTCGGGAAGCGGATCGCAGTGCACTCCGAGCCGCTCGAACGCGTGCAGGGTCGCGCGCAGGTCGCGCGGCTCGGCGTCCTCGATCACGAGATCCCCGCCCGTCACGGCTGCGAGGCCGATGAAGCTGCCGATCTCGATGTGGTCCGCGCGGACGCGGTGCCGGGCGCCGCCGAGCTCGCGGCATCCGTCGATGTGCAGCAGGTTCGAGCCGATCCCCTCGATGTGCGAGCCCATCGACTGCAGGAGCTCGCACAGCTCCTGCACGTGCGGCTCGCACGCCGCGTTCACGATCGTCGTCCGTCCCTCGGCGAGCGCCGCGGCCATGAGCGCGTTCTCGGTACCGGTCACCGAGGCCTCGTCGAGGAACAGCTCGGCACCGCGAAGACCACCCGGTGCCCAGAACTTGTAGGCCCGCTCGACCTCGACGATCGCCCCGAGCCCCGCGAGCGCGAACAGGTGCGTGTCGACGCGGCGTCGCCCGATCACGTCGCCGCCCGGGGGCGGTACCTCGGCACGGCCGAAGCGCCCGAGCAGCGGGCCTGCCAGCAGGATCGACGCGCGGATCCGCTCCGCCAGCCGCTCGTCGAGGGCCGTCGTCGAGACGTCGGCCGCGCACACGCGCACCTCGTTCGGGCCGGTCCATGCCACCTCGGCGCCGAGATCGTCGAGCAGCTCGAGCATCGTCTCGACGTCGCGGATGCGCGGCACGTTCGAGAGCTCGACCGGCTCGGCGGTCAGGAGCGTCGCGGCGAGCAGCGGCAACGCTGCGTTCTTGTTCCCCTCGGGACGAACACGCCCCGAGATCGGCCCGCCACCCTCGATGACGAAGTAGTCCTGGGGTCTGGCGCGGGTCATGAGCATGCCGGTCAGCACCTGGGGGTAGGGGGCGATTGCGGACACGGAAGCGGTTGGCGCCCCCCATCTCGCACCGTGGCAAGGCTACCAAAGCCGAGCGGGCGGGCCCTCGCTGGCGTGGTTCGGCAACGCGTCCCGGACCCCTTCACGCGACGGTGTCGCCGGGCGTCATCGCGTGCACGCGCACGTGGTCGAGGCCGATGTTCGAGAGCTCGATCTGCAGCTGATCGGCGGTCCCCGTGAGCAGCGGGAACGTTCCCCAGTGGCCGGGGAACACGTGCGAGACCCCGAGCAGGCGACACGCGTGCGCTGCCTGGAACGGCCCCATCGTGTAGTGATCGCCGATCGGCAGGATCGCAACGGACGGCTTGTAGAGCTCGCCGAGCAGCGTCATGTCGGCATGGATCGCCGTGTCGCCCGCGGCGTAGACGCGCGTCCCGTTCGTGAACGTGATCACGTAGCCGGCGGGCTCGCTGTATCCGCCCGCCTTGCCGTCGATCGTGATCGACCCCGTGTGGATCGCGTTCGTCATCGTGAACGCGACCCCGCTCGCCTCGACGGTCCCGCCCTTGTTGAAGCCGACGGTGTTCTCGACTCCGTGCTCGGCGAGCGCGCCGGCGAGCTCGACGGGCGCGAGCACCGGGACGCCGAGCCGCTTGGCGACCTCGACGATCTCGCCCGTGTGGTCGACGTGGCCGTGAGTGAGCACGAGCACGTCGGCGGCGAGCCCGTCGCGAAGCGCAGCGGGAAACGTCGGGCCGGAAAGCCACGGATCGATCAGCACGCGGACCCCGCTATCGAGACTCCGGAGACCCCAGGTCGCATGTCCGTACCACGTGAACGCAACTCCATCGGGCACCGTGAACCTCCGTTGATCTCGGCGACAGCCAGCTACCGTCCGACGGCATGGAAGCACATGCGAGGGATCCCGAGGCGCTGGCGCGCGATCGTGCCGCCGCGCTCTCGTTGCTGCACGAGTGGACCGAGAGCGAGGCGTTGCGCCGCCACGCCTATGCGGTCGAGGCTGCGGTTCGCGCATACGCACGCCGCTTCGGCGCCGACGAGGACGCGTGGGGCTGCGTGGCCCTGTTGCACGACTTCGACTACGAGCACCATCCGACCCTCGACAAGCATCCCCAGGACGGCGCTGCGTACCTGCGGGATGCCGGCTACCCGGAGTGGTTCATCCGGGCGGTCCTGTCGCACGCGAACCACCTGCAGGACGTGGCGGCGCGAGAGAGCGACCTCGAGCGCGTCCTGTTCGCCTGCGACGAGCTGGCTGGCTTCGTGCATGCGTGTGCGCTCGTGCGCCCGGAGGGCCTGTCGACGCTGGAGCCGAGGTCGGTGCGCAAGAAGCTGAAGCAGAAGAGCTTCGCGTCCGGTGTCAATCGCGACGACGTGATCGAGGGCGCCGAGGAGCTGGGCGTCGACCTCGACGAGCACATCATGGTCGTGATCGAGGCGCTGCGGCCGATCGCGACCGAGCTGGGGGTGCCGGGGTAGCCAGCCTCGGAAAGCCGGGTCGGGGGCGTGGTTCTCGGGACCTAGCTGCGGTCCCGTAAGGCGCTGCGCGGACGTATTCGATCCGTCGCAACCGTGTTAGCGGCTAGGCCGCAAACGCAATAGGTCGAAGACCACAGGTTGAGACGACTGCGCCACGGTTGCAGATGGCGCGGGTTCGAAGGATCACAGGTTGCGCTCGAAGGGTCCGGACCTGCGACCTGTGGATCTTGGTCGACTATTTCGTTTCCGGCCTAGCCGCTAACACCGTTTCGATGGGACGAATACGTCCGCGCTGCGCCTTACGGGACCCACGCTAGGTCCCGAGTACCACGCTCCTGACCTGCGTCTTGTCCGAGGATCGCCTCGCTTCACGCCCTACTTCCGCGTCGCAGATCAGCTGCCCTCTGCGAGCGTTGCGAGCGCGTCCGCCAACCGTTCGAGGTCGCGCTCGTCCGTCCAGAACCCGACCGACACCCGCACGACCTTCGGCTTGGGCAGCCAGCGCGCCAGCACGCCGCGCTCCTCGAGCGCCACGTTGATCGCCTCGGGCTCGAGGTCGCCCACCGTGAACGTCACGAGCGTCGCCAGCGGCCCGGCGGGCGTCTCGAGCTTCACCCCCGGCACGCCGCTCAGCATCTCCCGGGCACGGTTGGCCATCGCTCTCGCGTGCTCGAAGCCCGCTTCCCAGCCGACGTCTTCGCGCCGGAAGCGGATCGACTCCACCAACCCGAGCATGCTGCTCGGGGCGAGCGACGCGCCGTCGAAGCGGCGCGCGCCGGGCCAGAGCGGCATCCCCTCGGAACGCATGTCACGGCTCAGGTAGCCGGGCTGGGCGAGCGCAAGCTGCTCCTCGAGACCCTCTCGCACCCACAGCGCGCCCGTGCCTGACGGCCCGAGCAGCCACTTCTGGCCGGAGATCGTGTAGAGGTCGGCGCCCTCGGTGAGCGGATCGACCTCGATCGCCCCCACGCTCTGTGCGCCGTCGGCAAGCAGCAGGGCGCCGCGTGCCCTCGCGGCGCTCGCGAGGCGCGGCAGCGGCAGCACCTGGCCGGTGCCCCAGAGCACGTGCGAGACGGCGATGAGCCGCGTCCGCTCGCCGACGAGGGCCTCGATCGGCGCCGCGGGATCGTCGGCGCCGAGCACCTGCGCCCGGTGCACGACGACACCGTGGCGGCGCGCGAGCTCGTCGAGCGGCTCGTCGAGACCCGGATGCTCCGCGTCGGTCGTCACCACCTCGTCGCCGGCATGCCACTCCAGCCCGCCGAGCGCGAGGTTGACTCCGCCGGTCGTCGAATGGGTCAGCGCGATGCGTTCAGGCGGGCTTGCGACCGCCTCCGCGAACGCGGAGCGGGCCGCGGAGGCGGCGGCCTGGTAGCGCTGGAACGCGCTCGTACCAGTGCGGCCGCGCCAGAGCTCGCGCCCCAGCTCGCCCGCGAGCACCGCGTACGTGCTGCGCGGCAACGGGCCGAAGGTTCCGGCGTTCAGATAGGCCGCAGTCTCGGCGGCGGGCAGCTCGTCTCTGAGCCTGGAGAGGTCGTTGGCATCCACGGGGCGCATGCTACGGTGGTCGCGAGTGAACTGGCCGAATCGCGCCACGCGACGCCTCTCGATGCGCACGGTCGCGATCCTGGTCGGGGTCGTCCTCACCGCGGTCGCCGCCTACCTGGTGTGGCGACGATACGAGCCGACGATCAGTCTCAACCGCGTGCTCGACCTGTACGCCGAGTACGGCTACGCGGTGATCTTCGTGCCGGTCTTCCTCGAGACGGCCGGACTCCCGCTCCCGGGCGAGACGTCGCTCCTGCTCGCGGGCGTCGCATCGGCGACGGGTCGCATCGACGTGTTCTGGGCGATCGTCGTCGGTGCGACCGCGGCGATCCTCGGAGACAACGTCGGCTACGCGATCGGCCGCTTCGGTGGTCGGCCGCTCGTGATGCGACTCGCGCACATCGGCGGCATCGAGCGCTCGCTCGCCTGGGGCGAGGACTACTTCGCGCGGAGGGGCGGCATCACCGTCTTCCTCGCCCGCTGGATCCCCGGCCTGCGCATCTTCGGAGCGTGGATCGCAGGGATGGTGCACATGTCGTGGTGGAGGTTCGCGTTGTGGAACGCGGCAGGCGGCATCTGCTGGGCGACGTCGATCGTGCTGGTCGGCCACTTCTTCGGCAACTCGATCCACGTCGTCGAGAGGGTGCTCGGGATCGGCGGCGTGATCGTCCTGATCGGTGCCGCCGTCGTCGCGCTCGGACTCTGGCGCCGCCACGAGCACGCGAAGAAGCACCAGCTCGAGGCGCGCGAGCCGGACCTCACGCCTGAGCCGTGAAGGCGCGGGCGCGGCCTCCGTCGAGCATCTCGGCCTCGATCACGAGCGGCACGGCGTCGACGCGCGCGCAGATGCGGACGTCGTCGCCCAGGTCGAACTCGCGCAGCGAGGCGGCGCTCGAGCTGTGCCAGAGCGCCTCCACCTCGCTCGTGTAGGCAGCGGCCGCCGAGCGGACGAGCTCCGCGGCGTCGCCCAGCACCCACTCGGGCAGATAGGCCGACAGCTCCGCCACCAGGCGCCCGGCGACGTACGCATCGTCGAGGCAGACGTTTCCATCAGCGCCCGCGCAGAGGACTGCGACCGATCCGCGGACGCCGCGGGCGCCGCGCGCCGCGGCTGCGGCACACGACGTCAGGTTCGCGAGGGAGCCGACCAGCGCCAGCCCGGCAGACGCGGCTGCGGAGCAGACAGCGCGTGTCCCGTTCGTCGTCGACAGCACCAGCACGTCGCCGAGCGGCTGTCCGTCTTCGAACTCGCGCGGCGAGTTGCCGAGCGCGAAGCCCGGCGGGGGCAGGCGGTCGACCTCCCCGGCCAGCACCGCGGCGTCGCCGATCGCGGCTGCGGCGGCCCGGGCGTCGTCCACTGCCGGACAGCAGATGACCTCCTGGTAGCCCTGTCCGAGCGCATACGCGATGGTCGTCGTGGCGCGGATCACGTCGACGGCGATCGCAACCGCAGCCGCGTCGAGCGCGGCAGCGGGCGAGAGCGCAACGTCGATTCGCACGCCGCGACCCTACATCCCGATGCGGACAGCGTTTTTCCCCTATCGAAGTCGTGCTGCACTGCCGATGGATCTGCGTGATCTTCGGGGAGGAACGCCTCGACGAGATGGTCGCCCGCGTCCGCTCGTTGCCACTCTCATCGGACGGCGCGATCGAGTCCGTCATCGCCGCCTGCGACGATCCGCGCTCCGGGATGCAGGACATCGCGACCCGCATCGGTCGGGAGCCCGGTCTCGCGGCCGTGGTGCTGCGGCAGGCCAACTCGGCGCACTACGCGTTCGGCCGGCGCATCGAGACGATTCCCGACGCCGCGGTCGTGCTCGGCCTCGGGACGATCCGCTCCCTCGCGATCACCTCGGCGGTCCTCCGCCTGCTCGCGGTCGACCGCGACGGACTCTCGCCGTTCCGGCGGCAGCTGCTCGAGCACTCGGTGTGCGTCGGGCTCGCCGCGCGCATCCTCGCGCGCCGCCAGGACACGGCGCACCCCGAGAAGGCGTTCCTGAGCGGCACCGTGCACGAGCTGGGCACCGTCATCCTGACCCGCGAGGCCCGGGGCGAGTACCTCCACGTACTCGCACAGGCGCGCGCCCGCCAGGTCGGCTTTGCCGAGGTCGAGCACGAGGTGTTCGGCTTCGACCACGCGCAGCTCGGCGCGCGCCTGGCAGAGCTCTGGCGGTTCCCGCCGCCGATCTGCGACGCGATCCTGCACCAGCACGAGCCGGCCAAGGCGCGGATCGAGCGAGGTCTCGCCGAGACGCTGCACGTCGCCGACTGGCTGGTCGCCGAGATGGGCTTCGGCTTCGTGCCCTTCGACCACGCGGAGTGGCCGGACAAGCGTGCGGCCGACACGTTCGGGCTCTCGGATCACAACCTCGCAGAGCTGCGCGAAGAGGTGCGGTCGAGCCTCGATCAGTGGCTCGTCGTCGCCGCGTAGGCGCTCAGCTCGATCACGTAGGGAAGCTGCACGGTGCCGGGCCCGACGAGCGCTCGGATCTCGTCGATCGCACGCTCTCGCGCGTCCTCGGGCAGCGCGGCCACATGGCTGGTCGACCGCGCGAGCACGGCGAGGCCGTCCGCGTCCAGCTCGTACGCCTCGGGCAGATCCAGCGTCGCGATCTCGCGGAACAGCGTTTGGTGCTCGAAGTACCGCGCGGCGTCACCGGCTACGTGGATCGGGGCGCCGTGCCGGTTGCGCTCGACGATCCCGCGAAAGGCGCGCTGGAGCGGATCTGACGTGTCCGGCGTATGCCAGACGAGTCCGAGTCTCCCTCCCGGCTCGAGCACGCGTGCGATCTCTGCGAGGGCCGGCTCGGGATCGAACCAGTGGAATGCCTGTGCCACCACCACGGCTCCGACGCTCGCGTCCGGCAGCGGGATCTGCTCGGCCGTGCCGTCGAGGACCTCGATCTCGGGCAGCGTCTCCTGCAGGACGTCTCGCATCTCCGGCATCGGCTCGACGGCCACGAGCCGCCGCGTGCGCTCGAACAGGGGACGCGTCAGCCGGCCGGTTCCGGCGGCGAGATCGAGCACGCGCGTCGCGTGGTCGATCCCGAGGTGCTCGCACAGCCAGTCGACCGCTGCGGCGGGAAAGGCAGGTCGCGCGCGCTCGTAGACGCTCGCGGCGGTCGCGAACGCCTGCGCGCGCGGGTGCAGCCGGTCGTCCGACACCGCTGCGGCTACTGCACGCCCGCCGGCGTCTCGTGCTCGAGCGCGGCACGGGCCGCTGCGAAGCGCGCGGCGGGAACGCGGAACGGCGAGCAGCTCACGTAGTCCAGCCCGAGCCGGTGGAAGAACGCGACGGATGTCGGGTCGCCTCCGTGCTCACCGCAGACTCCGAGCTTGAGGTCCGGTTTGACGGAGCGCCCGCGCTCGACCCCGAGCGCGACGAGCTCGCCGACACCATCCTGGTCGATCGTCTGGAACGGGTTCTTCTCGAGCACTCCGTCCTCGAGGTAGACGGCGAGGAACCGGTTCTCGGCATCGTCGCGGGAGAGCCCGATCGCGGTCTGGGTGAGATCGTTCGTGCCGAAGCTGAAGAAGTCGGCCGACTCTGCCAGCTCGGCTGCGCAGAGCGCGGCGCGCGGCAGCTCGATCATGGTGCCGATCAGGTACTCGAGCGAGCCACCCGACGCGGCGAGCTCCTCCGCCACCGTCTCCTCGACCAGCGTCCGCATGCGCCGCAGCTCCTCGCCGTAGGCGACGAGCGGGATCATGATCTCGACCTGCGCCTGCTCGGCGCCCTTCCCCGCGGCGAGGGCGCCACGCACGATTGCGCGGACCTGCATGACGTAGATCTCGGGATGCACGAGCGCGAGCCGGCAGCCGCGCGTCCCGAGCATCGGGTTCGACTCGTGGAGCTCGCGCACGCGGGCGTTGATGCGCTCGAGGCGCTCGTGCTCGGGTCCGGCGGGCGTCCGCTCGAGCTCGACGGCGAGCTCGACGGGGTCGGGCAGGAACTCGTGCAGCGGTGGATCGAGGAGCCGGATCGTGACGGGCAGCCCGGCCATCGCGCGCAGGATGCCCTCGAAGTCCGACTGCTGCATCGGCAGCAGGCGCTCGAGCGCTCGCTCGCGGCCATCCTCGTCGCGGGCGAGGATCATCTCGCGAACCACGGGCAGGCGATCCTCGGCCATGAACATGTGCTCCGTGCGACAGAGCCCGATGCCCTCTGCGCCGAACGAGCGCGCGCGCTCGGCATCCTCGGGCGTGTCCGCGTTCGCGCGCACCCGGAGGCGTCGGCGCTCGTCGGCCCACGCGCCGATCGTGAGGAAGTCCTCCGAGACGACGGCAGCGACGAGCGGTACCGCTCCCAGGATCAGCTCGCCCGTGCCTCCGTCGATCGTGATGACGTCGCCTTCGCGTACGACGACATCGCCTACCGTCAAGGTGCGGTTCTGCACGTCGATGCGGGCAGCCTCGACGCCGGCGACGCAGGGCTTGCCCATGCCGCGCGCGACGACCGCCGCGTGCGAGGTCATGCCCCCGTGCGCCGTGACCACTCCCTGCGCCTGCAGCAGCCCGTGGATGTCGTCCGGAGCCGTCTCCCAGCGGATGAGGATCACGCGCTCGCCTGCACGGCCACGCCGCTCGGCGGTGTCGGCGTCGAACACGGCTGCCCCGACGGCCGCGCCCGGCGACGCGTTCAGACCCCGTGCGAACACCTCGTACGACGAGCCCGGATCGATGCGCGGGTGCAGCAGCGCGTCGAGCTGGTTCGGGTCGACGCGACGGACGGCCTCGTCGCGATCGATCACCCCCTCGCTCTCGAGCTCGCGCGCGACGCGGATCGCCGCGGCCGCCGTGCGCTTGCCCGCGCGCGTCTGCAGCAGGTAGAGGGTACCCCGCTCGACCGTGAACTCGACGTCCTGCATGTCGCCGTAGTGGCGCTCCAGCCGCTCCACCGTGTCGACCAGCTGTCGGTAGGCCTCGGGCAGCTGCTCGGCCATCTGCGAGATCGGCTCGGGCGTGCGGATGCCCGCGACGACGTCCTCGCCCTGCGCGTTGCGCAGGAACTCCCCGTACAGGACGCGCTCGCCTGTCGAGGGGTCGCGCGAGAAGCAGACGCCCGTGCCCGAGCTGTCGCCGAGGTTCCCGAAGACCATCTGGCAGATGTTGACGGCGGTCCCGAGCGAGTCCGAGATGTCGCTCGCCCGCCGGTAGACGCGTGCCCGAGGCGAGTCCCAGCTGCGGAAGACCGCGCTGATCGCGAGTCGGAGCTGCTCGCGGGGATCCTGCGGGAACGGGTGCCCGGCGCCCTCCCGGTAGACCTTCTGGAACTCGCGGACGACGTTGGCGAGCGCGTCCGCGTCGAGGTCGACGTCGGCAGCGACGCCGCGCTCGCGCTTCGCGCGGGTGAGGACATCCTCGAACAGGTGCGACTCGACACCCTCGACGACGTTCCCGAACATCTGCAGGAGCCGCCGGTAGGCGTCGAGCGCGAACCGCCGGTTGCCGCTCGCCCTCGCCAGGCCGTCGACCGTCTCGTCGTTCAGTCCGAGGTTGAGGATCGTGTCCATCATCCCCGGCATCGACACGACCGCGCCGGATCGCACCGAGACGAGCAGGGGCGTGCTCGCATCGCCGAGCCCGAGTCCGACGCGCTGCTCGAGCGCCTCGAGCGCCTCGTCGATCTCGTCGGCGAGTCCTTCGGGCCAGCGCCCGCCCGCGTGCGAGGTCTCGACGCACGCCTCGGTCGTGACCGTGAAGCCGTCCGGCACGGGGATGCCCAGCGAGAGCATCTCGGCGAGCCCGGCGCCCTTGCCGCCGAGCAGCCCCCGCATGTCGGCAGATCCCTCGGAGAACGCGTAGACGTAGCTCATCGCCCTGGAACATACCCCGCTGTCATTGCGAGCGCCGCGCGTCGACCAGCTCGACGACGCGCTGGGCGGCCTCCTCGACGGCAAGGCTCGTGACGTCGAGCACGGGGCAGCCGAGCCGTCGGTGGACGGCCGTCGCCTCGTCGAGCTCCGCCATGATGCGCTCGAGCTCGGCATACCCGTCGCGCGAGCGAGCCCCGAGCGCGCGCAGGCGCCGGCCGCGGATGCGCGCCAGCCGCTCGGCGTCGATCGTGAGCCCGACCACCCGCGCGGCCTCGATCGCGAAGAGGTGCGCCGGCGGCTCGATCCCGCGCACCAGCGGGACGTTCGCAGTCTTGTACCCGAGGTAGCCGAGGTACATGGAGAGCGGCGTCTTCCCGGTCCGCGAGACACCGACGAGCACGATCTCGGCCTCGGCGAGCCCCTCGCCCGCGAGGCCGTCGTCGTGCTTGACGACGAACTCCATCGCGGCGACGCGCCGGAAGTAGTCGGCGTCGAGCGCGATCGGCCGACCCGGACACCAGGTCGGCCTCGTGCCCTGCAGCCTGGCCCAGGGCCTCGAGCGGCGGCCCCAGGAGGTCGCAGCAGGCGATGCCGTCGCGCTCGCACATCTCCGAGAGCGCCCGTCGCAGCTCGCGATCGACGATCGTGAAGAGGACCGCGACGTGCGAGCGTCCGGCCAGGCGGCCGTAGGCGGCCTCGAGGCCATCGAGCGTCGTCACCCGGGGGTGCCGGACGAGCACCGTCGGGTGCCCCGAGAACTGCGTCTGCGCCGCGCGCGCGACGCGCGCGGCCGTATCGCCGGTCGAGTCCGAGAACAGGTGGATCTCGATCGTCTTCGCGGCACGCTTGCTCGATCGACCATCCATGGTCGGGGAACTTACCCGGGGAGCATGGAGAGGTCGCCGATCGGTCGCGTCGCGTCGACGACGTCGACCATCAGCCGCAGGCGGTTCGCCCGGATGGCCGGGTCGTCGTCCATCACCATCACGTCGGTGAAGAAGCGGTCGATCGCGGGCGCGAGCTCGGCAGCGGCGCGCAGGCCGTTCGCGAAGTCCCTCGCCGCCGCGGCCTCGGCGATGCGCGGCCCGATTGCGACCAGCAGCTCTGCGAGCTCGACCTCGGCCGCCTCGCGCAGCAGCTCGAGCGAGACCGTGCTCGCCGCCTCGCCCGCTGCACGACCCGCGATGCGCCGGCAGCGCTCGAGCGCCTGGCGCGCCTCGGAGAGCACCGGCCCGGCGCTGTGGAGCGCGCGGGCCAGCTCGGCGTGGGCAAGCGGGTCGGTGACCTCTGCGCCGCGCGCGGCGCGCAGCGTCTCGGTCGGGATGCCCTC
This sequence comes from uncultured Actinomycetes bacterium, assembly GCA_963717155.1. Lineage (GTDB taxonomy): Bacteria > Actinomycetota > Thermoleophilia > Gaiellales > JALYLC01. The sequence goes on along the minus strand of OY970326.1, from coordinate 1,389,695 downwards.
GGCGTCGAGCGCCGCATCGACACGGTCGAGGATGAACGAGACGACCTCGGCGACCACCTCGTCGGGTGGTCGCTGCATGTCCGACCCCTGGCGCTCGTGCAGCGCGAGATCGTGCGCCGCGAGCGCCGACAGGTCGAGCGAGAGCTTGCGGCCGAGCGCGATCGTGACGACGCCGGCAGCCGCTCGACGCAGCCCGTAGGGGTCGCGCGAGCCCGTCGGCTGCTCCCCCAGCCCGAACGCCGTTGCAACGCTGTCGAGCTTGTCCGCGAGGGCGACGAGCGCCCCGGCGAGGCTCCCGGGGGCCGCCGCGCCGGCTGCGTCGGGCAGGTACTGCTCGCCGATCGCCTCCGCGACCGGCTCGGGCAGGCCGGCCCGTCGTGCGTAGACGGCGCCGACGTACCCCTCGAGCTCGGCGAACTCGCCGACCAGCCGCGAGGCCTGGTCGGCCTTGGCGAGGCGCGCGGCCACGAGCGCGTGCTCGCGCGTCTGCGGCATCGCTCGAGATCTCGTCCGCGAGCATGGCGACGAGCGCCTCGATGCGCGCCGTCTTGTCGGCGAGCGACCCGGCGCGGGCGTGGAAGCTGATGCGGCCGAGACCGCTCGCGAGCCCCTCGAGCCCGACCTCGAGGTCCTTCGCGAGCGAGAACGCCGCGTCGTCGAGACGGCCGCGGACGACGCGCTCGTTGCCCGTGACGACCGTCTCGGCCGCGGCGGGCCCCGAGTTGGCGACGAAGCAGAAGTGCGAACGGGGACGCCCCTCGGGGGTGAGCAGCGGGAAGTACCGCTGATGGCTCTGCATGACCGTGATGATCACGCGGTCCGGGAGATCGAGGAACCGCTCCGGGAACGAGCCGCGCAGCACGGTCGGCCACTCCGCGAGGTACACGACCTCGCGCATGACCCCCGCCGGATCGGCCCAGCCGGGATGCTCGGCGAGCCCGTGCTCGATCGACTCGCGGCGACGATCTGCATCGGCCAGCACGAAGGCGCCGGACAGCTCGCGCTCGTAGGCGCTCGCGTCGGCCAGCTCGACCTCGCCGCCGAGGAAGCGGTGGCCGCGCGACGTGCGCCCCGAGCGCACGCTGCCGAGCTCGACCTCGATGACGTCGCTGCCATGCAGGCAGACGAGCCAGCGGATCGGGCGTGCGAAGCGCAGCTGCTCGCTGCCCCAGCGCATGTTCTTCGGGAACGCGAGGCCCTCGACGAGACCGTGGACGACCTCGGGCAGCACCTCCGAGGCGGGTCGCGCATCGGCGTCGACCTCGGCGAACACGAACCCGTCGCGCCGCACGAGCGCGCCCGCCGCCATGTGGTGCCGGCGCGCGAAGCCCGCGCCGGCGGCCGTCGGCTCGCCGTCGGGCCCGAAGGCCACCGACTCCGGCGGGCCGCGGTGCACGAGACGATCGGCTGCCTGTGCCGACCGGCACGTCCTCTGCGATGACCGCGATGCGGCGCGGCGCGACGAGCGCCCTGACGGAGCTCGCGGCGAGCCGCCGCTCGAGGAGCAGGCGCTCGACGAGCGGCGCGGCCTGCGCCAGCGCCGCCTCGCACGCGTTCGCCGGCAGCTCCTCGCACCCGATCTCGACGAGGAACGTGCTCACGCGTCGACGGCGGGCTCGACCATGGCGAGGTGCGCCTGCGCAACCCTCCGCGCGAGGTTCCGCACCCGCCCGATGTAGGCGACGCGGTCGGTCACCGAGATCGCACCGCGCGCGTCGAGCAGGTTGAAGGCGTGCGAGCACTTCAGCACCTGGTCGTACGCGGCGAGCGGGATCGAGGCGCTCGAGGCAGCGCGCGCACTCGCGCTCGTGGTCCTCGAAGTGCCGCTGGAGCACCTCCGTGTCCGCGACCTCGAAGTTGTAGATCGACCACTGCCGCTCGTACTCGCGATAGACGTCTCCCCAGGTGACGCCGGGCGCCCAGATCACGTCGAACGCGCTCTCGACGCCCTGCAGGTACATCGCGAGCCGCTCGAGGCCGTACGTCAGCTCGACCGAGATCGGGTCGAGGTCGAGCCCGCCGACCTGCTGGAAGTAGGTGAACTGCGTGACCTCCATGCCGTCGAGCCAGACCTCCCAGCCCGCACCCCAGGCGCCGAGCGTCGGGCCCTCCCAGTTGTCCTCGACGAACCGCAGGTCATGGGCGCGTGGATCGACGCCGAGCGCCTCGAGCGAGCCGGACGTACGTCTCGAGGACGTCGTCCGGCGAGGGCTTCAGCAGCACCTGGTACTGGTAGTAGTGGCCGAAGCGGTAGGGGTTCTCGCCGTACCGGCCGTCGGCCGGGCGGATCGACGGCTCGACGTAGGCGACGCGCCACGGACGCGAGTCCAGGCAGCGCAGGAACGTGGCCGGGTTGAACGTGCCCGCGCCGACCTCCGTGTGGTAGGGCTGCATGACGACGCAGCCCTCCTTCATCCAGAAGTCCTGGAGGCGGGCGATCAGCTCCTGGTAGGTGGCGGGCGGGCTCGGGACGCTCACGGGGACAACGAACGGTATGCGAGGGTCACCACCGGAGGGTGCACGCGGACGCGCGCGCCGACCGTGGCAGGCCCCACCTCGCGCCCGACCGCCCCGAGCGGGACGATCCGGCGACGGGGAAACCCGGAGTACAGCGCGACGGCACCCTGCCAGGCTCGATCCACAGCGACCACGCCCGCCGGCGGTCGCTGCCGCAGCGTCGGGACCGACCCGGTCCTCGAGCTTGCTCGCCGCGTCGCCCTGGCGATGCATCGCGCGGACGGCATCCCTCACCGGAACGGCGACGAACGAGAGGCACAGCACCACGACGACCGCGGGAAGCGCTCGGCCAGGAAGCGACGCGAGGAGTGCAGCGCCCCCCGCAGTGCCGAGCAGCGCGAGCACGGTGAGCATGCGTCCCAGGTCGTCGTTCGTGACCGCGCCCCGCGCCACCTGCACCACCAGCAGCGCCGCCGAGCGCGACCGCGAAGGCTGCGGCGGGCTCGACGGGGCGGCGGGCGAGGCTCACGCCGAGGGCGACGACCGCGAGCACGAGGAGCGGCCAGCCGAGCGTCGGGTCGACGCGATGCACGAGCGTCGTGGCGAGGTCCCCGAGCGCGATGTGCGGTGGGTGGAAGCGGGCGTCGTAGCGATCCAGCACGTGCTGCGACCACAGCGCGTCGCCGGTGAAGATGCGATCGAGGCCGAGCCAGAGCACGGGCGGTACGACGATGGACGCGAGCGTCGCGAGACGCTCGCGGCCGTCGGCCCGGTGCCAGCCCAGCACTGCGGCGATCACCGCGAGACCCCAGGCCTCCGGGCGCAGCAGGCCCGCCACCCCGAGCAACGCGGCGCTCGGAACCGTCGCCGCCGGGAAGGCGGCAGCCGCCACCACCAGCGCGGCGTACGGCACGTTCGAGTCGCCCGCCGGCCCGCCTCGCCACAGCACCGGCAGCGCGAGCGCGAGGATGCCGCCCGCGACCGCCGCGCGCGGGCCGCCGAGACGGCCGGCGAGCAGCGCGACGGCCGCTACCGCGCCGAGCTGGCCGAGCACCGTCCAGCCGCCGAACAGCGCGAGCGGAGCGCCGATGAGCTGCCCGAACGCCGCGACTCCGAGCTCGAGCGGCTTGGGCACCGTGTAGTCGAACTGCGAGTGGTGCGTCGTGCCGTGCTCGACGGCGTCCCGGCCCCACACGAGGTAGGAGTACGCGTCGCTCCCGAACGGAATCCCGACCAGGGCCCGCTCGAGCACCAGCAGCACCGCCGTCGCCGCGAGAGCGGCCGCGGCAAGCGCCAGGGCGCGTTTGCTCACCCGGCGAGGGCCAGCGAGCGCAGCCGGAACCCGCCGTGCTCGGCGTGCAGCTCGGCGATCGCGCGCGCGACCTCGGCGGCGAGTGGGCCCGGCAGCGCAGGCGCCTCGGCGAGCGGCGCGCGAAGCAGCGCGCCGAGTGCCGCGATCGTGTCGGGGCGGATCGCGAACCCGCCCGGGCAAGCACCGCACATCGCGCCACCGGTCGCGGCCGAGAACCGCGCGAGCGAACGAGTCGACCGCCCCGCAGTTGGCGCACCGGTCGAGAACCGGCGCGAACCCGGCGACCCAGTGCAGCTTGAGTCCGAGGGCGAGCAGCAGGGGCTCGCGCGCGATCGGCCGGGACGGAGCGGCCCGCGTCTCGAGCGCCTCGAGAAAACGGCAGAGGGCCTCGAAGGCCTTCGGCGAGGCCTCGCCCTCCGCGAACAACCGCGCGACGGTCTCGGCACCCGCGAGCCCCACCGCGAGCCGGTCCGGGTCCTCGCGGACGAGCCGGTGGCTCGCGACGATGTCGGCGCCGGTCACGGTGCCGAGCTCGCCGCGACCGAGATGCAGCATGAGATTGACGCGGGTGAGCGGCTCGAGGCGGGCGCCAAAGCGCGACCGGGTGCGCCGCACGCCCTTCGCGACGACTCCGACCCGACCACGCTCTCGCGTGTAGACGTGCAGCACGCGGTCGGCCTCGCCCAGCCGCAGCGAGCGCAGGATCACGCCCTCTGCCTGGATCGTCCTGCCCATCGCTCGAATCAGCCTAGACGATCGGGCGGCGGGCCTTTCTCGCTGCTACGCGGCAGCTTCTGGCAGTGCGGGCAGAAGTGCGTGCCGCGCTGCCCGACGACCAGGCGCTTGATCGGAGTGCCGCAGCGCGGACACGGCAGACCCGTGCGCCCGTAGGCGGCGAAGCGCTCCTGGGCCGACCCGTGACCGCCGTCCGGCATCCGGTAATCGCGGATCGATGCGCCCTGCGCCGCGATACCGGCCGTAAGCACGTCCCGGATCGCGCCGTGGAGCCGTTCGACGTCGGCACGGCGCAGACGCGACGCGGGCAGCTCCGGATGGATCTTCGCCGCCCACAGCGCCTCGTCGGCGTAGATGTTGCCGAGTCCCGCGACCACGCGCTGGTCGAGCAGGACGGCCTTGATCGGCGCCTCCCGGCGACGTAGCGACGCGTGCAGGAACTCGGGCGAGAACGCGTCCGAGAATGGCTCGGGTCCGAGCCGGAGTGCCAGGAACGCCGCGAGCGCCTCGTCGTCGCGCAGCAGCTCCCACGTCCCGAAGCGGCGCAGGTCGGTGTATCCGACGATCGTGCCGTCGTCGAGCTCCAGCTCGGCGCGAAGCGCCCGAGGAGCCTCCTCGCCCGCGGCACGGCGCAGGAGGTTCCCGGTCATCCGCAGGTGAATCGCCAGCGTCTCGCCGTCGTCGAGGCGCAGCAACAGGTACTTGCCGCGGCGCTCGACGCGCTCCACCGCGAGCCCCGTCAGGGCGGCCGCGATCGTGTCGGGCAGCTCGGGGCGCACGAGTCGCACGTCGTCGATGCGGGCGCGAGCGATCGTCCGGCCCTCGACGTGCGGAGCCAGTCTCGTGCGCACGGTCTCGACCTCGGGAAGCTCAGGCACCGGCGGTATGCTCGGTCTCGATCACGAGCGACCAGACTACGAGAGACCATGAGGCGAGGACGAGCATGAGCGCGACAGTTCAGCAATGGCGGAACTACGTCGGCGGCGAGTGGGTCGAGCCGCTCGGCGACGGATCGATCGAGGTCGTGAATCCCGCGACGGGCGAGGTGATCGGCGAGACGCCTGCCTCGAACGAGGCAGACGTCGATCGCGCGGTGCGCGCGGCCGAGGCCGCCTTCCCGAAGTGGAGCGAGACGGTGCCCCGCGATCGGGCGCGCGCGCTCCTGCGGATCGCCGACGTGATCGACGCGAACCGCGACGACCTCGGCCGCATCGAGTCGCTCAACGTCGGCAAGCCGTTGCGGTTCGCGACGGGCGAGATGGCGACGTGCTCCGACAACCTGCGCTTCTTCGCAGGCGCAGCGCGCACGCTCGCGGGCCTGCCCGCCGGCGAGTACCGCCAGGGACTCACCTCGCTGGTCCGGCGCGAGCCGATCGGAGTCGTCGGCCAGATCGCACCGTGGAACTACCCGCTGATGATGGCGGTCTGGAAGTTCGGCCCGGCGGTCGTCACGGGCAACACCGTCGTCCTCAAGCCGTCCGAGCAGACCCCGCTCTCGCTGCTGCGCCTGATGCAGCTGATCGAAGGGATCCTGCCCGCGGGCGTGCTGAACGTCATCACCGGCGACGGCGAGCCGGCCGGGGCCGGGATCGTGCGCCACCCGAAGGTGCGCATGGTCTCGCTGACCGGCGACGTCGCGACCGGCAAGGAGGTCGCCCGCGCAGCCGCGACGTCGCTCAAGCGCGTCCACCTCGAGCTTGGCGGCAAGGCGCCCGTGATCGTGTTCGACGATGCCGACCTCGAAGCCGTGGCGGCGGGCATCCGTGACGCCGGCTTCTACAACTCGGGGCAGGACTGCACAGCGGCAACGCGCATCCTGGCCGGCCCGCGGGTGCACGACGACCTGCTCTCCGCGCTCGAGCCGGCAGTCAAGAGCATCGCGTTCGGCGATCCGCTCGTCGACGACGACATCGAGATGGGCCCGCTCGTCTCCACCGCGCAGCAGGAGCGCGTGCTCGGCTTCCTCGAGCGCGCGACGGCGTCCGGAGCCGAGGTGGTCGCGGGCGGAGGCACCGGGCGCGCAGCCGGCGCCTTCGTCGAGCCCACGATCATCGCAGGCGTCTCGCAGGACAGCGAGATCGTGCAGCGCGAGGTCTTCGGCCCGGTCGTGACCGTGCAGCGCTTCCCCTCCGAGGACGATGCGATCGCCTGGGCGAACGGCGTCGACTACGGCCTGGCGGCATCGGTCTGGACGCGTGACGTCGGACGGGCGATGCGCGCCGCGCGGGCGCTCCAGTTCGGAGTCGTGTGGATCAACACCCACGGCGGCGGTGCGTCCGAGATGCCCCACGGCGGCTTCAAGCAGTCGGGCTATGGCAAGGACAAGTCGATCTACGCCGTCGAGGAGTACACGAACATCAAGCACGTCGGCATCTCGCTGACATGAGCCCGGCACCCGTCTCCAGCGACACCCTCGACGCGTTCCTCGCCGCACACTCGGAGTGGTCGGTCGTCGACGGGAAGCTGCACCGCGAGCTCGGCTTCCCGAACTTCATCGAGGCGTTCGGGTTCATGACGCGCGCCGCGATCGTCGCGCAGAGCATGGATCACCACCCCGAGTGGTCGAACGTGTACGGCACGGTCGTCGTCGACCTCGTGACGCACAGCGCCGGCGGCATCACCGAGAACGACCTCACGCTCGCGGGCGCGTTCGACGAGCTCGCGGGGTAGGCCTACTCGATCGTCTCGAGCAGCAGTCCCGGGCGCTCGACGGGGTCGTCGCCGATCGCATAGGCGGCGGCGACCTCGTCGACCGCACGTGCGACGGCCTCCCGATCGCGGCCGAGCACGCGCGCGAGCGGAGCGCCCTGCTCGACCCGGTCTCCCACCGTGCGCACGAGGACGACGCCGACGGCGTGATCGACCGGCTCGCCCTTGCGCGCGCGGCCGGCCCCGAGCGCCATCGCGGCGCGGCCGATCGCGAGTGCGTGGCAGGCCGAGACGTTGCCGGACCGCGGCGCAGGCACCTCCGCCTCGACGGGCGCGCGCTCGAGCGCCGACCAGGGATCGGCCACGACGCGCGGATCGCCCCCCTGTGCCTCGACCCAGCGCTCGGCGCACGCGACCGCGGCGCCCGATGCGATCGCCTGCGTGGCGCGATTGCGCCCCTCCGCCTCGTCGATCCCGAGATCCGACATCGCGAGCATCCGGCCGGCGGAGGCGAGCACCAGCTCGCGCAGGTCGCCGGGTCCCTCACCGCGCAGCAGGTCGAACGCCTCCGCCGTCTCCACGGCGTTCCCGACGGCGAACCCGAGGGGTTCCTCCATGCGCGTGAGCTCGCAGATCGTCGGCACTCCGGCCCGCTCGCCGAGCCCGCGCATGAGCAGCGCGAGCGCACGAGCCTCGTCGATGGTGCGGCAGAACGCGCCGTCTCCGACCTTCACGTCGAGCAGGATCGCGTCGGCCCCCGCCGCCAGCTTCTTGCTCATCACCGACGACGCGATCAGCGCGGGAGCCGGCACCGTCCCCGTGACATCGCGCAGCGCGTACAGCGCACCGTCGGCGGGCGCGAGCCGGGCACTCTGCGCGGCGACCGCGACGCCGATCCGCCGCACCTGTGCGACCAGCTCATCGGTGTCGAGGTCGACTCGGAAGCCGGGAATCGCCTCGAGCTTGTCGAGCGTCCCGCCCGTGTGGGCGAGACCCCGCCCCGACATCTTGGCAACGGGCACGTCGCATGCGGCGACGAGGGGCGCGAGGGCGATCGTCGTCTTGTCGCCGACGCCGCCCGTCGAGTGCTTGTCGACGACGCGGCGGCCGAGCGAGCTCAGGTCGAGCCGCTCGCCCGACTCCAGCATCGCCGTGCACAGCTCGTCGACCGCGCTCTCGGAGAGGCCCCGGAAGACGACCGCCATGCACCACGCGCTCATCTGCTCGGGTGCGACCTCGCCGCTGAGGAAGCCGTCGACGAGCTCGCGCACCGAGCCGGGTGGCAGCTCCTCCCCGTCCCGGGTCAGCTCGATCAGGACCGGTGCGGCGAGCCTCACCAGCGGATCAGCGACCCGGGGAGCGCCGGATCGTGCGCCCCGAGCCAGCCCGCGACGGTCGCACCGACGTCCGGGAACCAGCCGTCGTGCCGTGGCCCATGTCCCCGGCTCGGAGTGTGCGCCACCAGCAGGGCGTGCTCGCGGGAGTGATCGGTCGAGGCCGTCGTCGGATCGCAGCCGTGGTCGGACGACAGCACGAACAGATCGTCCGGCCCGAGAAGCTCGAGCAACGACGGCAGCGCGCGGTCGAACTGCTCGAGGCTGCCGTGGAAGCCGACGGGGTCGTTGCGGTGGCCGTAGAGCATGTCGGTCTCGACGAGGTTCACGAAGATGAAGCCCTCATCGAGCTCGCCGAGCAGCCGTCGCGTGGTCGCGATGCCATCGGCGTTCGAGGACGTCGGCTCGGAGCGCGTGACGTCACGGCCCGCGAAGACGTCCGAGATCTTCCCGACGCCGACGACGGGCAGACCCGCCTCGCAGATCCGTGTCAGGTGGTTCGGGCGCGCCGGCTCGAGCGAGAAGTCGTGGCGGTGCGCCGTGCGCCGGTAGGCGCCCGGCTCGCCCTCGAAGGGCCGGGCGATGACACGCCCGACCGCGTGCTCGCCCACCAGCTGCCGACGCGCGATACGACATGCCTCGTACAGCTCCTCGAGCGGAACGGTCTGCTCGTGCGCGGCGACCTGGAACACCGAGTCGGCGGAGGTGTAGACGATCCACTTGCCGGTGCGCTGGTGCTCCTCGCCGAGCCGCTCGATGATCTCGGTCCCCGACGCGGCGACGTTGCCGATGACCCCGCGCCCCGTCGCCTCGCTGAACGCGTCGATCACGTCGTCGGGAAAGCCATCCGGATACGTGGGCATCGCCTTCTCGGTGATCACGCCCATCAGCTCCCAGTGGCCGGTGGTGGTGTCCTTCCCGGCCGAGTGCTCGCGCAGCCGACCTGCGACGGACGGCGCGTCATCGCGCGGCGGGCACCCGACGAGCGGAAGCACGTTGCCGAGCCCGAGCGCCTGCATGTTCGGAAGGTCGAGCCCACCGACCGCCTCGGCGACGTGTTGCAGCGTGCTCGACCCGGCATCGCCGTACGCGTCGGCGTCGGGCAGCGCGCCCGCACCAACGGCATCGAGCACGATCAGGCAAGCGCGGCGGCCCATCGACGCAACGCTACCAGCCGTCGGGGGGAGGCCGGCCATGGTCGCCGGCCTCCCCCCGAGCTGGCGAGATCACTTCAGCGTCGTGACGAACACCTTCGTCAGGCCGCCGCCCTTGAACGTGATCGTGACCTTGCCCTTGTGGAACTTCTTGCTCTTGATGAGCACGATGGTCTTCTTGCCCGCCTTCAGGGTCTTCTTGACCGTGACCGACACCTTGGGCTTGGTCTGGATGCCGACGAGCGAGACGGCCGACTTCTTCGAGAGGGTCAGGGTCAGCGCGATGCCCGTCTTCCTCGCGGCCTTGAGCGTGGTCGTCTTGAGCTTGGACGTCAGCTTCGCGGCGGCCGCAGCCAGCGCCTTCGCCGACGGGGTGACGGTGATGTGACCCGTCGCGCTGCGCGCCTGGCCCGCAACGGTGGCGGTCACCGTGACGTCGTAGGTACCGACGGGCGTGCTCGCAGGCACGCTGAACGAGACGGTCAGCGGGTTCTGCGAGTTCGGCCCCGGCGTGAAGGCCGCCGGGGTGATCGTCGGGGTGACGCCGGGAACCGTCGTGGCGACCGTCGCAGAGAACGCGCCGGACGTCGGGTTGCCTCCGGTGAGCACCGCCACGAACGCCATCGACGCGCTCGCGCCGGCAGCGAACTTCGCCGTGGGAGGCGTGATCGCGAGATCACCGGTCGCGAGCGAGCTCGGCGGCCCGTTGATCGTGGCGAGATCCGGATAGTCGACGCAGACGCTCGGCAACGTGGTCAGCGCCGGGCTCGGGTACGACACCCCGGGGAACGGCGCCGGGCACGACACCGGCGTGCCCGTGAAGATCTTGTGCCGGAAGCCGACGACCGTGCGCCAGTTGAACGGGCCGACGAACCCAGCGGGAAGACCGAAGCTCGGCGCGAGGGTCAACGTCTGCGGACCGGTCGGCGTGTAGTTCTGGGTCTCCGACTCGTAGCCGACCCAGAAGGTGCCGCCCGGAGGCGGAAGCAGCGAGGTCAGTCCAGCCGAGTACGTCGGGCTCTGCGTGAACGTGACCGGCACGGTGATCGGGCTGCCGTTCTCGTCCACCGAGGGGACGTTCGACACGATCGTCGGTGGAGCCGTCACGCCGGCGGGTATCCGGTAGCCGACGAGCAGCTGGCCGGTCGCACCGGGCCCTGCGTTCTGGTTGTAGTTCCCCGGGCTGTTGCACGGCGCAGCGGCGGAGGCGCTGCTCGCGCACAGCACCGTCGTCACCGTCACGCTGTTCCCGATCACGTTCGCCTGCACCGCGCTCTCTGACTGGATCACGACGCAGCCCGACAGCACGATCGCGCCGACGATCACCGCAACAGCGGCGAGTGCAGCACGTCGCATACGACCGAGATGTGGACGCCGATAGGTACGACTGGTGTCCGAGCTCATGCTCTTCTCCTTCTTCCGCGGGCCGTGCCGGCCCGTTCGAGACCCCTGGATGGGAGCTTCTTGACTGACTGACTACGCCGCTTGGCCGACGAGGTCGGCAAGCGGGACGAACGGAAAGCCAAGCGCCTCGGCAACTGGTTGCGAGGTGACCTGGCCGTCGACGACGCTGACCCCCCGCGCGAGCGCGGGAGCGAAGCCGATTGCGCGCTCGAAGCCACGATCGGCCAGGAGCTCGAGGTACGGAAGCGTGGCGTTGGTCAGTGCACGGGTCGAGCTGATCGGCACCGCGCCGGGCATGTTCGCCACGCAGTAGTGCACCACTCCGTCGACGACGTACGTCGGATCGGAGTGGGTCGTCGGATGCGACGTCTCGAAGCATCCGCCCTGGTCGATCGCGACGTCGACGAGCACGGCCCCCGGTCGCATGAGGCCGAGCATCTCGCGCGTCACGAGCTTCGGGGCTCGGGCCCCCGGGACGAGCACGGCGCCGATCACGAGGTCGGCGTCCTCCAGCGCACGCTCGACCTCGAGCTTGGTCGACATCACGATCGTCGCCCGCCCGTCGAGCATCGGGTCGAGCTCGCGCATGCGGTCGATCGAGCGATCGAGGATCCAGACGTCCGCCTGCATCCCGACGGCGATCAGCGCGGCGTTGTAGCCCACGATCCCGCCGCCGAGCACGACGACCTTCGCCGGGGCGACGCCTGCGACGCCGCCGAGCAGCATCCCGCGGCCGCCCTGTGGACGCTCGAGCGCGTGTGCGCCCATCTGCGGGGCCAGTCGACCGGCGACCTCACTCATCGGTGCCAGCAGCGGCAGCCGACGATCGTCCGTCTCGACCGTCTCGTAGGCGATGCAGATCGCGCCGGAGTCGATCAGCGCGCGCGTCAGCTCGGGCGCGGGCGCGAGGTGCAGGTAGGTGAAGAGGATCTGTCCCCGGCGAATTCGCGCGTACTCGGCGGGCAGAGGCTCCTTGACCTTGAGCACCAGATCGGCGTCGCCCCAGACGTGGTCGACGTCGCCGAGCGAGGCGCCCGCGGCGACGTACTCGGCATCTGCGAACGCCGACCCCTCGCCGGCGTCGCGCTCGACCACGACGTCATGCCCACGTGCCACCAGCTCGTGTGCGCCCGCAGGCGTCAACGCGACCCGGTACTCGTCAGGCTTGATCTCCTTGACGACCCCTATCTTCATATTTCGCCACCCTACCACCGGTTGGCGCGACCGGGATTACCGCTCGCGGGCAGCTTCCACAAGTGCCAGCACGATGCGAACGATGCCTTCGACATCCGCCACCGCGATCTCCTCGGAGGACGTGTGGATCGCCCGCATGCCGTTCGGCAGATTGAGGCACGGACGGCCCCGCGCGTTGAAGACGTGGGAGTCTGCGCCGCCGCCGGTGCGCAGCACCTCGGGCACGTAGCCGCAGTCGACGAGGGCCTGCTCCGCGAGCCCGACGACGGGATCGGAGCGCCGCAGCCGGTACGCCTCGTACTCGTGGGTCGTCGCCGTCTCGACCTCGCACCCCTCGGCGTCGGCGGCATGCGTGATCGAGTCGATCATCGCCTGGCACTGTCGAAGGGCCTTCGCCGGGTCGAGCGAGCGGGTCTCTGCCTGCATGGTGCAGAGCCCGGCGACGATGTTCCGGGCGCTGCCCCCGTGCAGCGTCCCGATGTTCGCAGTCGTCTCGTCGTCGATGCGCCCGAGCCGCATCTCGGCGATCGCGCGCGCTGCGGCGGCAATCGCGCTGCGCCCCTCCTCCGGCGCGATGCCCGAGTGGGCCTCGCGACCCAGGAACCGCGCGTCGATGCTGTACTGGCTCGGCGCCTCGAGCACCATCCCGCCGATCGGCGAGGCGTGGTCGAAGACGTAGCCGATGCGCGCGTGCAGGCGCTCGACGTCGAACGCCTTCGCGCCGCGAAGGCCGACCTCCTCCTGGGCGGTCAGCACGAGCTCGATGCCCGCATGCGGCGTGCCGGCTCGGACGATCTGCCGGACGGCGTCGAGCATCGCGGCAACGGTCGCCTTGTTGTCGGCGCCGAGGATCCCGTCCTCGGCGTTCGTCACGACGCCGTCCTGCACGATCGGGCGAATCTCCCCTGCGGGCGTCACGGTGTCCGTGTGCGCGCACAGGAAGATCGCGGTTCCACGTTCGCCCTCGGTGGCAGGGATCCGGCAGTAGAGGTTGCCCGCCGAGCCGCCGAGCGGCCCTGCCGCATCGTCCTCTACGGGTTCGAGGCCGAGGTCGCGCAGGTAGGCGGCGCAGCGATCGACGACGGCACGCTCGTCACCGGGTGGGCTCGGGATCCGGGCAAGCTCGAGGAACAGCCCGAGTACCTCGTCCACCGCCGCCATCGGCTACGCGGCGGCGGAGCCGGTCGCGGCAGGCGTCCGGCGATCACGCTGCGCGACCGCCGCCCCGACGAAGTCGCGGAACAGCGGCTGCGGACGCGTGGGACGGCTCTTGAACTCGGGGTGGAACTGCGATGCGACGAACCAGGGATGCCCCGGCAGCTCGAGCACCTCGACGAGGTTCTTCGACGCGAACACCCCCGAGACGCGCAGGCCGGCGGCCTCGAGCTGCGAGCGCATCGCGTTGTTCACCTCGTAGCGGTGTCGGTGGCGTTCGTAGATCGTCGTCTCGCCGTACGCGGCGTAGGCACGCGTGCCCTCGATGAGCTCGACGGGCTCGGCGCCGAGGCGCATCGTCCCGCCGAGATCGTCGATCTCCTTCTGGTCGGGCAGCAGATCGACCACCGGAAACGCCGTGTCCGGGTCGAACTCGGTGGAGTTCGCGCCCGCGAGCCCGACGACGTTGCGGGCGAACTCGACGGCGGCGCACTGCATGCCGAGGCAGATGCCGAGGAACGGCGTGCCCGACTCGCGCGCGTGGCGCACGGCGGCGACCTTGCCCTCGATCGCGCGTGGGCCGAAACCGCCCGGGATGAGGATCCCGTCGACGCGCCTGAATCGCTCCTCCGCCTCGGCCGAGCTGAGGCTCTCCGCGTCGACCCACTCGATCTCGAGGTCGGTTCCGTGGAAGACCGAGGCGTGCTTGAGGGCCTCGATCACCGACAGGTACGCGTCGCGCAGACCGACGTACTTGCCGACGAGCGCGATCCTGACGCGACCCTCGAGATGCTGGATGCGGTCGCACAGGTCCTGCCACGCCGAGAGGTCGAACCCCTTCGAGACGAGCCCGAGGCGACCGATCACCAGCTCGTCGAGCCGCTGCTCGCGCAGGCGGATGGGCACGAGGTAGATGTCGGGTGCGTCCTCCGCGACGATCACCGCGCGCTCGTCGAGGTCGGCGAACAACGCGATCTTGGCGCGCAGCTCGTCGGACAGGGGGCTCGACGACCGGCAGACGACGACGTCGGGCGAGATACCGATGCGGCGCAGCTCGTTGACCGAGTGCTGGGTCGGCTTGGTCTTCAGCTCACCCGCGGCCTCGATCATCGGCACGAGCGTGACGTGCACGTACAGCACGTTGTCACGCCCGAGCTGGTTGCGCAGCTGGCGGATCGCCTCCAGGAACGGCAGGCTCTCGATGTCGCCGACCGTGCCGCCGATCTCGGTGAGCACGACGTCGACGTCGGACGTCTGCGCGACGCGCAGGATGCGCGCCTTGATCTCGTCGGTGACGTGCGGGATCACCTGCACCGTCTCGCCGAGGTAGTCGCCCTTGCGCTCCTTGCGGATGACGGAGTAGTAGATGCCGCCGGCGGTGTGGTTCGAGGCGCGCGACGTGTTCTCGTCGATGAACCGCTCGTAGTGCCCGAGATCGAGATCGGTCTCGGCGCCGTCCTCCGTGACGAACACCTCACCGTGCTGGTAGGGCGACATCGTGCCCGGGTCGACGTTGATGTACGGGTCCAGCTTCTGGACGCCGACCTTGAGGCCGTGCGCCTTCAGCAACGTCCCGAGCGAGGCGGCGGTGATGCCCTTGCCGAGCGACGAGACCACGCCCCCAGTGATGAACACGTACTTGGTCTTCCCGTCCACCACGGCACTCCCCGTCTCGACACCCTTCCCGCTTCGGGATGGTAGCCGTGGGTTCGGCCGGGGGTGCGGCCACCTGTTCGCGGCGCGGTGCGAGCCTCGGAAAAGGCGCAGGTGGGGAGCGTGGTTCTCGGAACCTATCGACGGTCCCGTAAGGCGCTGCGCGGACGTCGTCGACCCATCGCAACCGTGATCGCGGTCAGGCCGCAATGAACATGGGCCACATGTCCGCCTCGGAAAAGACGCAGGTGGGGAGCGTGGTTCTCGGGACCTCGCGGCGGCCGCGTCGAGCGCTGCGCAGACGTCGTCGACCCATCGCAACCGTGATCGCGGTCAGGCCGCAACGAACATGGGCCACAGGCCCGCCTCGGAAAAGGCGCAGGTGGGGAGCGTGGTTCTCGGAACCTATCGACGGTCCGGTAAGGCGCTGCGCAGACGTCATCGACCCATCGCAACCGTGATCGCGGTCAGGCCGCAACGAACATGGGCCACATGCCCGCCTCAGAAAAGACGCAGGTGGGGAGCGTGGTTCTCGGGACCTCGCGGCGGCCGCGTCGAGCGCTGCGCAGACGTCGTCGACCCATCGCAACCGTGATCGCGGTCAGGCCGCAACGAACATGGGCCACAGGCCCGCCTCGGAAAGGCGCAGGTGGGGAGCGTGGTTCTCGGAACCTCTCGACGGTCCGGTAAGGCGCTGCGCAGACGTCATCGACCCATCGCAACCGTGATCGCGGTCAGGCCGCAACGGACATAGGCCACATGCCGGCCTCGGAAAAGCGCAGGTCGTGGGCGTGGTTCTCGGAACCTAGAAACGGCTGCGTACGGAGGCACGCAGACGTCGTCGACCCATCGCAACCGTGATCGCGGCTAGGCCGACCACGCAATCGTCGACCAGGATCCACAGGTGGCGCTGGTGCGAAACGCCGAAGGTGGCGCGCTCGAAAAGATTCGAACACGCGACCCGTGGATCTTTCGAACCCGCGCCACCTGCGATCTTCGAGGCCTATGTCCGTCGCGGCCTAACCGCGATCACGGTTTCGACGGATCGGAAACGTCTGGTGGACGCCACCTGCGAACGCTCCGCGCTCAGCGCCACCTGTGGCCTTCGTCCTATTTCGTTTCGCGGCCTAACCGCGATCACGGTTGCGACGGGTCGGAAACGTCTGGTGGACGCCACCTGCGGCCACAGCGCGTTCAGTGCCACCTGTGGCGTTCGACCCATTTCGTTTCCGGCCTAACCGCGATCACCATTTCGACGGATCGAAGACGTCCGCGCAGCGCCTTACGGGACCCACGTCAGGTCCCGAGACCCACGCTCCACACCTGCGCCTTTGCCGAGGATGGCACGGCCCAACGACCTATGGCCAGGTCGCACTCGGATCTTCGCCTCACCCGCTCCGCAGGCTCACCGCGAGCGCTCGCGCATCCGGATCCCCCACGTCGGCGCCGAGCATTCGCACGAGCTCCTCGATCACGCCGTCGCCCGTCAGCTCGTCGATCCTGGTCTCGCTCGGCTCGCCCGCCGTCTTGACCACCCGGAAGTGGCGCTCTGCCAGCGCCGCGATCTGCGGGAGATGGGTGATGCAGAGGAGCTGCGTGTGCTCGGAGAGTCGCAGGAGCTTCTCGCCGAGGGCGCGCGCCGTCCGTCCCCCCACTCCCGCGTCGACCTCGTCGAACACGAGCGTCGGACGCGCCGAGCGGTCGCGCGCCGCGAGCCGCACGGCGAGCGCGATGCGCGAGAGCTCGCCGCCGGACGCGGTGCGCGCGATCGGCGTGGCGGCGAGGCCGGGGTTCGCCTGCAGGAACAGCTCGACGTCGTCGGCGCCGCGCGGCCCCGGCTCGCGGTCCGTGATGCGGACCTCGAGCTGCGCGTGCTCCATGCCGAGGTCGGCGAGGTGCGCCTCGACCGAGCGCGCGAACGGCTCGGCCGCCGCAGTGCGGAGCTCGCGGAGCGCCGACACGGCGGCGTCCAGCTCGGCATCGGCGACCTCGGACTCGCGCCGCAGCCTCGCCTCCTCCTCGTCGGCCGCCCCGACCGACTCGAGGGCAGCTGCGCGCCTCGTCCGCCCGGGCGGCGAGCTCGTCCGCATCGAGCGCTCCGTGGAGCCTCGCAGCCTCCGCCAGCCGGCCGAGCCGCGCCTCCACGTGGTCGAGCCGTCCTGGCTCCGCCTCGAGCTCCTGCAGGTAGCGGCGCAGCTCGACGCCCGCCTCTCGCAGACGCGCGACCGCCTCCTGCAGGTCGGCGAGCGGCGCCGCGAGGCCCGGGTCGAGCTCCGCCGCGCCCTCGAGCTCGTGCGCCGCGTCGCCTGCCAGCGACAGGGCGCCCGCTCCCTCCTCGGGGTTCACGCGCTCGGCAGCGTCCGCGGCGGCTGCCACGAGGCGGTCGAGGTGACGCAGGCGGTCGCGCTCGACTCGCAGCGCCACCTCCTCGCCCGCCTCCAGCTCCAGCTCATCCGCGTCCTCCACGAGCGCCCGCAACGCTGCCAGCTCTCGTTCGCGCGCTCCGCGCAGCTCCGCGAGGTTCTCGAGCGCGCGATGTGCGGCAACCTGCGCGGCGTAGCTCTCGGCAACGCGCGCGCGGAGATCGCCGGCATCCGCGGCGCCGTCGAGCAGGTCGAGCTGGACGCCCGGGCGTGCGAGCCGGCGCGACTCGTGCTGCGAGACGATCTCGAGGAGTCCACCGCCGAGCAGCTCGAGATCGGCACGCGCGCACGAGCGCCCGAAGACGAGCGCCCGCGAGCGCCCGTCGGCACCGACGCGACGTGCGAGCAGCAGCTCGTCCTCGTCGTCCGGCACGAGCCCGGCGATGCCTTCGGGCATGAGCTCGGGCGGCACCTCGGCGAACGCCGCCTCGACGTACGCCTCCGATCCGGCTGGTCCGACGAGCGCGGCGTCGGTCCGGCCGCCGAGCAGCAACGACACCGCCTGGGCGACGATCGTCTTGCCGGCTCCCGTCTCGCCGGTCAGCACGTTCAGGCCAGGTGCGAGCTCGAGCGATGCCTCGCGGATCAGGACGAGATTCGCGACGCGCAGCTCGCGCAGCATCAGCGCCCGAACGTGTCGCGGAAGCGCTGCAGGAACGACACACCGGGCAGGAGCGCGAGACGCGCCCGCTCGTCCGCCAGTGCCGACTCGATGCGCTCGCCGGGCGCGAGCGCGTGTCGCTGCGACTGTCCATCGAGGATCAGTCGCGCGTCGACGTCGACGCTCGCGTTCTCGATCACCACGCGGTGGCCGCGGCCGAGCACGAGGGAGCGGGCGGCGAGCGAGTGCGGCGCGACGAAGGTGACGCAGAAGCCCTCGAGGCCCCAGTTCATCACGGGGCCGCCGGCCGACAGGCTGTACGCAGTAGAGCCCGCCGGCGTCGCGACGACGACACCGTCGCAGCCGACCTCGCCGAGGGCCACCTCGTTCACCCACCAGTCCACGTGCGCCATGCGTCCGTGCAGCGCGCTCGTGACGACGACGTCGTTGACCGCGAGGCCGACGCGCTGGCCCTCGCGGATCAGCTCGACCGTCGGGAGGTCGACGACCTCGTACGCCCCGGTGAACGCGCAGGTTGCTGCCTCCTCGAGCTTGTCGACGTTCGCGGTCGTGAGGAACCCGACGCGCCCGTAGTTGATCGCGAGGACGGGCGTGTCCGTGCCGATCACCTGGTGCAGCGCGCGCAGCACCGTGCCGTCGCCGCCGAGCACCACGACGATGTCGGCATCCCGTGCCTCACCCGTCGACCAGGTCGCCGACGCGAGGTCGACCGGATGCTTCTTCGCCTCGATGTCGGGCACGATCAGCTCGACGTCGTGGAGCGCGGCGACACGCGCCAGTCGGCGCAGACCGTCACCGACCGTCTCGGCGCGCCCGTGCGTGACCACGAACGCCCGCAGGGCACGCGGGTACTCAGCTCGAGCTGGCGACGGCTCGAGCGAGGCAGGCAGCGAGGTCTCGGGGCGGGTTGGCGGCATCTGGATGGTCGCGACTGACGATGTGCAGGAAGAACTCGCGGTTGCCCGCGGGACCTGCGAGGCCCGACGAGCATGCGTCCAGCGTAACTGCTCCGAGCTCCGCGACGGCCGACGCGACACGCTCGAGCGCGCCGAGCCGCACCGCGGGGTCGCGCACCACCCCACCCGGCGCCTGTCCGCGCCCGGCCTCGAACTGCGGCTTGACGAGAGGCAGGCAGCGCCAGGGCGCCTCGAGGCATGCGAGCACCGCCGGCAGGACGAGCGAGAGCGAGATGAACGAGACGTCGATCACGGCGAGCGTCGGGGCGAACGGGAGCATCGCGGCGGTCAACGCCCGGGCGTTCACGCCGTCGAGGATCACGACCCGCTCGTCCTGCCGGAGGCGCTCGTGCAGCTGGCCCCGTCCCGACGTCGACCGCGCACACCGCGACGGCGCCTCGCTGCAGCAGGCAGTCGGTGAAGCCTCCCGTCGATGCGCCGACGTCGAGACAGCGCTGACCCGCCGGGTCCACGCCGAACGCGGTGAGCGCCGCCGCGAGCTTGGCACCGCCCCGCGACACGAAGGGCGGCCCGTGATCGACATCGAGGCGCACGTCGACCCCCACGTTCGAGCCCGCCTTGGTCACGACCCGATCGTCGACGCGCACCCGCCCGGCGAGCACGAGCGCCTGAGCGCGGCTCCTGCTCTCGACGAGGCCGCGTTCGGCGAGGAGGACGTCGAGGCGAACCATGGCCGGGATTGTCGCGGGTTTCAGCCGCGCCCGTCGACGCTCGCCACTACCTGTATCGATCAGGTATCCAGATCGTCACAAACAGATACACAGATAGACACAAATTGAGGAATTTTTAGCTGTTAGTCTGTGTTTGTACAGTTACGAACATCGTTACGAGGAGACCTTCTTATGCCCACCGACTTCATGATCCAGCAGCTCGACGACGACGGCCCGTACGCGGGCGAGGGCGAGATCGCGTACTTCGAGCGGCTTGCCCGCCAGGCGTCCAACCGCCGCCGGCAGGATCGCCGCCGCGCGATCTTCGGCCGCATCCTGCCGCTCCGCCGCTCGTAAGACCCGTGCCTAACGGGTGCGTCGGGCAACCAGCTCGAGCACGGCCACGAGGGCCTTCTTCTCCCCGCTGATACGGGAGAGGGAGGCCCTCGCCGCGTTCTCGCACTGTTCCTGGCGCCGACGGGCGCCCTCGAGCCCAAGCACCGTCACGTACGTCCGCCGCCCCCGGCGCTCGTCGGAACCGGCCGGCTTGCCCAGGGACGCGTCCGAGCCCGTCGCGTCGAGCACGTCGTCCACGATCTGGAACAGCAGCCCGAGCTCGGCGGCGAACGAGGCGAGCGCGGCGGCGACGTCGGGCTCGGGCGCGGCCAGCACGACGGCGCAGCCGACCGACGCCTCGAGCAATGCGCCGGTCTTCAACCGATGCAGGCGCTGGAGTCCCGTCTCGTCGATGTCGGCGGATGCCCGGACGTCGAGGTACTGCCCACCGACCATCCCTGCCACGCCCGTCGCGCGGGCGAGCAGTGCGAGCGCGGCGAGCCGGCGTTCCGCACTCCCACCCTGCTCCTCGCCGACCAGCTCGAACGCTGCCGCCAGCAACCCGTCGCCGACGAGGATCGCGACGTCCTCGCCGTAGCGCCTGTGCGTCGTCGGGAGACCGCGGCGGAGATCGTCGTCGTCCATCGCCGGGAGGTCGTCGTGCACGAGCGAGAAGGTGTGCACGAGCTCGAGCGCAAGCGCGGTCGGGAGGAGCTCCGTCGGAGCGATGCCGAGCGCCTCGCCGGTCGCCAGGCAGAGGACCGGCCGCAGCCGCTTGCCCGGGGCGAGCAGCGGATAGCGGATCGCCTCCGCGAACCCGTCGAGGTCGCCGGGCATGCGCAGGTCGAGCTCGCGCAGCCCCCGCTCTACGAGCTGGCGGAGCGGCGCGAGCGGATCAGGTGCTTCCACCGGCCGACTCGCGCAGGTCGCGCCGGGCACGATCGACCTCTGTCACGAGTGTCCGCGCGAGCTCGGCGACCTCCTCGAGCGTCGCGCGCGCTCCCTCGGGGTCGTCCGCGCTCGCCTCGAGCCGGGCCCGCGCCGCCTCGAGCTGCTCGACGAGCTCGTCGATCGGCGTCACGTACGGCCCTCCTCGCGCGCGAGCCGGCCGAGCACGCCGTTCACGAGGCCGGCGGCCTCGGCCGATGCGTAGCGCTTCGCCAGCTCGATCGCCTCGTCGATCGCGACCTCGGCGGGCACGTCCGGCCGTTCGGTGAGCTCCCACAGCGCGAGGCGCAGGATCGCCCGCTCGACCGCGCCGAGCCGATCGATCGACCACCCCTCGGTCGCACCGTCGAGGCGCCGGTCGAGGACGCCGAGCATGCCCGCGGCGCCGTCCACGGCCTCTCGCGTGTAGGCGGGGATCAGCTCGCCGGTGTCGGCCGAGTACCGCTCGTACAGCACCTCGAGCGGGCCATCTCGCATGTCCAGCTGGTACAGGAGCACGAACGCCGCACGTCGCGCCTGGCGGCGGGAGACCACGGTCGTCACGCGGCGGGCCCGAGCGACGGGAGGCGAGGAGCCGCCTCGGCGAGGTAGCCGGTCGTGTACCGACCCTCGCGGATCGGGGCGTCGCCGAGCATCTCGAGGAAGAGCTCCCGCGTCGTCGAGATGCCCTCGATCTCGAGCTCGCCGAGCGCCCGCTCGGCACGGGCGATCGCCTGGGGCCGGTCGACATCGCGAACGACGATCTTCGCGATCAGCGAGTCGTAGTTGGATGGAACGTCGTAGCCCTCGTAGACGTGGGTGTCGACGCGCACGCCCGGCCCGAGAGGGGGTCGGAAACGCCGAAGGTGACCGGGCGACGGCAGGAAGCCCCGAGCAGGGTCCTCGGCGTTCAGCCGGAACTCGATCGCGTGGCCCGTCGTCGGGTACACGCCCTGCGCGAACAGCGGCGCGCCGTCGGCGACACGGAGCTGCTCTCGCACCAGGTCGACGCCGGTCACCTCTTCGGTGACCGGATGCTCGACCTGGAGGCGGGTGTTCATTTCCATGAAGTAGAAGCGCTGGTCGTGCCCGACCAGGAACTCGATGGTACCGGCGTTCAGGTATGCGGTCGTGCGGACGGCCTCGAGCGCTGCCTCGTGCATGCGCGCCCGGGTCTCGGCGGTGAGGAACGGGGACGGGCCCTCCTCCATCAGCTTCTGGTGCCGGCGCTGGACCGAGCACTCGCGATCGCCGAGAACGAGCGCGCCGCCGCGCCCGTCGCCGAGCACCTGCACCTCGACGTGATGCGCGTCCACGACGGCCTTCTCGAGGTACAGCCCGGCATCCCCGAACGCCGCGCCGGCCTCGGCCGCCGCGGTCGCGAAGAGCTCCTCGAGCGTGTCGGGTTCCTCGACGAGGCGCATGCCCCGACCTCCCCCGCCCGCCGCGGCCTTCAAGAGCACGGGAAAGCCGGCGTTCGCCGCAAACGCCGACGCCTCGCGCGCGCTGAGCAGCCGCCCCGGCGAGCCGGGTACGAGCGGCAGCCCGGCGCTCCCCATGGCCTCCTTCGCGAGCGACTTGTCCCCGAGCACCTCCATCGACTCGGGGGACGGGCCGACGAAGGCGATGTCGTTGTCGAAGCAGGCTCGCACGAAGGCGGGGTTCTCGCTCAGGAACCCGTAACCCGGGTGGACGGCGTCGCAACCGGTCGTGATCGCCGCCGCGACGACGCTCGGGATCTTCAGGTAGCTCTCGGTCGCGGACGGGGGCCCGACGCAGACGGCGCGATCGGCCGCGGCCACCCAGGAGCCGGTGCGATCCGCCGTCGAGTAGATGGCGACGGCCTCGATCCCGAGCTCGTGGCAGGCGCGGATCACGCGCATGGCGATCTCGCCCCGGTTCGCTACCAGCACGCGGCGGAACACCGACCGTCTCCTAGACGAGCTCGAACAGCAGCTGGCCGTACTCGACGGGATCGGCGTTGCGCACCGCGATCCGCTTGACGACGCCCGCGTGGTCGGACTTGAGCTCATTGAACAGCTTCATCGCCTCGAGGATGCACAGGGTCTGGCCGACCTCGACGCGCGCGCCCTCCTCGACGAACGGCGGCGAGCTCGGCGAGGAGGCGCGGTAGAACACGCCGACCATCGGGGCCTCGACGCGAATCACGGAGTTGTCCGTCCCGTCGTCCGTCCCGGCGACGGGACCTGCCGGAGTGACGGGCGGCTCGGCGGCGAGAAGCGGACGCTGGTCGGCCTTCCGCAACGTGATGCGAACGTCGCCGTCCTCGAGGCTCAGCTCGGCGAGGTCGGACTCCTCGAGGATCCCGATCAGGCGCTGGACCCGCTCGCCTTCCGCGGCGTCGGCTCCTCCGTTCTCGCTGGACAGGTGGCGGTGGCGCCCGCGCAGGCTCTCGAGCAGTGGGAAGGCGCCGTCGCCGAACAGCGCGACCAGGCAGAGCTCCTCCTCGGACGTCGCGAGCGTGCCTGCCGCCTCGCGCGCCTGCTCGAGCGAGAGGTCCGACACGTCCTCGGCGGGCGTCGCCTCCGCGACGGCGCGCGCCGTCTCGTCGATCGGGCCCGGCGGGTGTCCGTACTCGCCGAGCAGGAGCCGGCGCATCTCCTCGTCGACGTCGGTCCAGCGCCGCGCACCGAGCACGTGCTGGATCGCCTGCGTCGCGAGGATCCGGCCGACCGGGGCGGCCGGCGGCGGCGACCCGCACTCCTCGCGGACGCGGCGCACCTCGTCGAGCACCTCGTCGAGCCTGTCGGCGGCGCCGAGCGGCGCCAACCGGCGCTCGACGGCAGCGACCAGCCCGGCCGGCAATGACGAGAGCGCCGCGCGCAGCGCCACCTGAGGCGACACCGGAGGCGCCACCGCTGCGGCGTCGCCGATCTCCGACTCGATCCGGCGTGCGACCTCCCAGCCGATCTCTCGATCGAGGCCCGCCTCGAGCCCGAGGCCGCGGAGCGCCTGTGTCAGAACCTCGGCGGCCGGCCGCTGTGTGAGCATGGCCACGGGGTAGGACGCCGTGGCGATCGGATCGGCCCCGGCCCGCGCGGCCTCGATCGCGACCGCGAGCGCGGTTCCACCGGGTCCCTGCGCGTACAGGCCGACCGGCACGCCCGAGGCCTCGCGCAGACGTCCGATCAGATCGCCGGCGGCAGCCGGGTCGAGCGCGCCCGCGGGATCGTGCAGCAGCACGCGGTCGGCGCCGAGCTCCGAGAGGCGGCGTGCGCGCTCGACGAGCCCACCGCCGCCCGGCGCGTCGCTGTACACGAGCCCGGCGTACACGAGCGCTCCGGCCTCGCGGACGGCGGCGATCGGGCCGACGAGGTCGTCGACGTCGTTCAGCGGATCGTGCAGCCGGAAGATGTCGATGCCCGACTCGGCCGCGCACAGGATGAAGCGGCGTACGAGATCGGCGTCAGCGGGGCGAGGACCGACGAGGAACGTTCCCCGCAACGCCATCACGAGCGGCGTCGACGTACGCGCCTTGAGCGCGCGGATCCGCTCCCACGGGCTCTCCACCGCCCGTTTCACGGCGCCGGAGAAGCAGCCGCCGCCCGTCACCTCGAGCGCGGCGTACCCCGCGCTGTCGAGGTCCTCGGCAAGGCGCAGGATGTGCGCCGTCGAGATGCGCCCGACGAACGGCTCCTGCGACAGGAGCCGGATCGACGTATCGACGAGGCGAGCCACGTCCGGGGTCAGGCTCGCGACAGGTAGCGCCCGTCGCGCGTGTCGACCTTGACGCGGTCCCCCTCGTTCACGAACAGGGGCACCTGGACGACCGCGCCCGTCTCGAGCGTCGCGGGCTTGGTCACGTTCGAGACCGTGTCTCCCTTGACGCCGGGCTCGGTCTGCGAGACGGCAAGCTCGACGGAGGCCGGGAGCTGGAGCGACGACGGGACCCCGTCGAAGCTGAGCAACTGCACGACGTCGCCCTCCTTGAGCCACGCCACCTCGTCCGCGACCGCCTCGTGCGAGAGCGGCACCTGCTCGTAGTTCTCGACGCGCATGAAGACGTAGTTGGTGCCGTCGTCGTACAGGTACTGCACGTCCTCGGTCGACGTCTGCACCCGCGGCATCGACTCGCCCGCGCGGAACGTCCGCTCGACGACCTTGCCGGAGTCGACCGCCTTCAGCTTCGTGCGAACGAACGCGCCGCCCTTGCCGGGCTTGACGTGCTGGAACTCGACGATGCGCCAGACGAGGCCGTCGACCTCGACGTGCATGCCATTCTTGAACTGGTTCGTGCTGATCGACTCGGCCATCGCGGGGTCGTCGAATCCTCTCTCGTCAGCCGACGTCGAGTAGCGACTTCGGGAACCTGCTCAGTACCTCGTGCCCGTCCTCGGTGACGACCACGAGATCTTCGATCCTCACTCCGAATCGCTCGGGAAGGTACACCCCGGGCTCGACCGTCACGACGTTACCCGGCTCGAGGACGCCCCCGAACCCTGTGCGGAAGCGGGGCTCCTCGTGCATCTCGACACCGACGCCGTGACCGGTACCGTGGTTGAAGAACTCGCCGTACCCGGCCTCGTCGATCACGCGTCGTGCGGTCTCGTGCACCTCGATGCAGGGCGTTCCCGGCCGCACGCGCTCGAGCGCTGCCTCCTGTGCGCGGAGCACCACCTCGTACACCTCGCGCTTGGCGTCATCGGTATGGCCCGTCGCGAACGTCCGCGTGCAGTCGGAGCAGTAGCCGCTGACGAGGGCGCCGATATCGAGCACGACGAGCGTGCCGCGCTCGATCACCGTCGGCCCGGGGACCGCGTGCGGCGCAGCGCCGTTCGCGCCCGCGGCGACGATCGAGTCGAACGCCGGACCGTCCGCGCCGAGCTCGCGCATGCGCTCTGCGATCGCGAACACCCAGTCACGCTCGGAGCGCCCGTCCAACCCTTCGGACGCGAGCCACTCGTACACGCGGTCGTTGATCTCGGCACCGGCGCGGATCAGCTCGATCTCATCCGGCGACTTCCGTGCGCGGACGTCCTCGACGAGGTTCGTCGTCGGCACGAGCGAGATCGAGCTCTCGCGCGCTGCGGCCTCGAGACTCGCCCAGTGCGCGTACGTGAGCCGGGACGCCTCGAAGCCGACACGGTGCGCACCGCCGACCAGCGACGCCATCTCCGTGGCGAGCACGCCGATCAGGTTCTGGTCGACCACCTGCACGTCCCACGAGTCGCGCAGGTGCGCAACGCCGGCTCCGTAGCGGAAGTCGGTCAGGAACCGCTGCTCGGTCGGAGTCACGATGCAGAGGCCGTTCGAGCCGCCATACCCGGTGAGCCAGCGGATCGATCCGGGGCCTGTGATGACGAGGGCCTCGAGGTCGTCCTCCTCGACGCGCGCGCGCAGGCGGCCGACGCGATCGGTCACTTGGGTCGTATTCACGAATACAGCTTAGAGCGGATCGCTGGGCGCAAGCTGCGCCTCTGGCGCAGGCGACCACGCGGCGAGCCACTCGAGCCCCAGGCGGTAGCCGTCGACGCCCTGTCCGACGATGCGCTTCGCGACGACGTCCTCGATCACGGAGACACGACGCCACGGCTCCCGGTTGTTCACGTCGCTCATGTGCACCTCGACGATCGGAGTCGAGAGCATCGCGAGCGCGTCGCGGATCGCGTACGAGTAGTGCGTCCACGCGCCAGGATTCACGATCAGGGCCCCTGCGGTGCGGATCGCCTCGTGGATCGCCTGGACGTACTCACCCTCGTGATCCGTCTGCATGCAGCGGGCGGTCAGCCCGAGCTCGCGTGCCCAGGCGTACACGCGGCTCTCGAGCTCGTTCAGGGCCATCTTGCCGTACACGTCCGGCTCCCGGGTCCCGAGCATGCCCAGGTTGACCCCGTTGAGGACGTGAACGTGCATCCCGTGGAGCCTACTCGGCGCCACGCTCATCCGGAGACCGCCGCGGCGACGGCCTCCGCCAGCATGTCGTCTGCGACCGGGATGCCGACGAGCGGCTTGCCCACCCGCTCGAGCAGCACGAAGCGGTGAGCGCTGCGCACGCGCTTCTTGTCGTGCCGCATCGCCTCGAGCACCGCGGCCGGCGCGACGCCTGGCGCGCTCGTGGGCAGCCCCTGCCCGGCGAGCAGCTGCTCGACCTCGGCGGCTGTGGCAGGGTCGAGACCCGCGATCCGCACCGAAAGTCGCAGCGCCGCGACGAGGCCGATCGAGACCGCCTCGCCGTGGCGGAGGTTCTCGTAGCCGGCAGCCGACTCGATGCCGTGGCCGATCGTGTGCCCGAGGTTGAGCATCGCGCGCTGCCCTGTCTCTCGCGGGTCCTGCGCCACCACGAGCGCCTTGAATCCTGCCGCGCGCCGCACGAGCTCCGCCTGAGCCGAGGCGCTGGGGTGCTCGCCGCCGAGCTGGCGGACGAGATCCCACAACGGGCCACCGGCGAGCAGCGCCGTCTTTACGCACTCGGCATAGCCGCTCGCCCACTCGCGCTGCGGGAGCGTCGCAAGGAGGTCCGGGTCTGCAAGCACACCCTGCGGCGACCAGAACGCGCCGACATCGTTCTTCGCGACGACGTCGATCGCCGTCTTCCCGCCGATCGCCGCATCGACCTGCCCGACGAACGTCGTCGGACCGGCGATCCACCCGATGCCGCGACGGAACGTGGCGGCCGCGAAGCCGACGACGTCCGTCACGGCCCCGCCGCCGACGGCGAGCACGCGATCACCCCGCTCGAGGCCCGCCTCGGCGAAGGCACGCCAGAGGCGCTCGAGGCCGGCTGCGGACTTCTCGCCCTCCCCTCCCTCGAGCACGAGATCGGCGTCCACGTGGTCGGCGACAGCCCTGTCGACGACGCGGAAGAGGCGTCCGTCGCTGTCGGCGAGCGTCAGCGCCCCCGGGCGCGTCCAGACCTGCTGCGCGATGGCCGCGGCAACCGCGGCGGCCGGCATGCCGCCATCTACGATCGCATCGGCCGCCTCGCGATAGCCGTTGCGGCGCTCCTCCCACAGCCGGTCGAACTGCGCGTGATCGGAGGTCAGCGGCCGGGTGGCGTCGACGGCGCGCGCCCACGCTGTCGCCCGGTCGACGTCGAGCCACACGACCAGCGCGCGCTCCCGCAGCAGCGCGCGCGTCGCGGGATCTCCGAGCGCCCCGCCGCCGAGCGAGATGACGGGTGCGTCCGTCCTGCCCAGGAGCGACGCGGCGACCGCAGCCTCGCGCGCGCGAAAGGCCGGCTCGCCCTCCTGCGCGAACTGCTCGGCGATCCGGGCGCCCGCCTCGTACTCCACCTCGCGGTCGAGATCGGCGTACGGGCGTCGCAGACGCCGGGCGAGGGCCCGGCCGACCGTCGTCTTGCCGGCGCCCATGAAGCCGGCGAGCACGATCGGTCGAGATCTCAGGCCGGGTGCCACGGGATGCGCGCGAGGTACGCGCGGTAGGCAGCGAGCATGTCGTCGACATGGTCGCCGCCGAAGCTCTCGCGGACACAGCGCGCCAGCTCGAACGCGACGACCGCCTCCGCCACGACCGCCGCCGCGGCGATCGCCGTCGTGTCGGAGCGCTCGACGAGTGCGTCGGCAGCCTCGTGGGTGTCGAGCCGCGCCGAGCGGAGGGGCCGCATCAGCGTGGGGATCGGCTTCATCGCGATGCGCAGGACGATGGTCTCGCCGTTGGACATGCCGCCCTCGACTCCGCCCGCGCGATTCGTGGTGCGGTGGTAGCCGCGCGCGTCGTCGTAGAACAGCTCGTCGTGCACCTGCGATCCACGATGAAACGAGTTGGCGAAGCCGTCGCCGATCTCGACGCCCTTCATCGCCTGGATCCCGAGCGAGGCCGCGGCGAGCCGGGCGTCGAGACGCAGGCGCGGCTCGGTGTACGAGCCCAGGCCCGGAGGCACCCCGAACGCGCGAACCTCGAGCAGTCCGCCGAGGGTGTCGCGGTCGACTCGCGCCGCATCGATCGCCTCGACCATGCGGCGCGATGTCTCGTCGTCCGAGCAGCCGACCTCGCTCGAGACCGCGCGGTCGAAGGCCTCCTCGTCCCCCTCGTCGGCAGGAGCCTCGACGTCGCCGATCCGGATGACCCGGCCGCGCACGCGCATCTCGCAGAGTGCGAGCAGCGCCTTCGCGAACGCCCCCGCGGCGACGCGCGCCGAGGTCTCGCGCGCGGACGCGCGCTCGAGCACGTTGCGGATGTCGTCGTGACGGAACTTCAGGGCACCCCCAAGGTCGGCATGCCCCGGCCTCGGCAGCACGACGGGTCGCGAACGACGGGCGGCGACCTCGGCGAGCTCCTCCTCGGTGACCGGCCACGCGCTCATCGCCGCGCCCCAGTTCGCGTGGTCGCGATTGCGGATGATCAGCGCGACCGGCCCACCGAGCGTGCGCCCGTGACGGAGTCCTCCGAGGATCTCGGCATCGTCACGCTCGATCTGCTGGCGCGGGCTGCGGCCGTAGCCGGCCTGCCTCCGGGCCAGGTCTCGGCGAAGCGCCTCGCGATCGATCTCGAGACCCGACGGCAGGCCCGCGATGACGGCGGTGATCCCCGGTCCGTGGGATTCGCCTGACGTGACGAGGGTGAGGTCCATCGCCCGGCGAGGGTAGCAACCGGCAGTCGCGATACACGTCGGCGCCCCCCGCCTGGGCGGGGGGCGCGACGGTCACCGGCCCCGTTTTGGCGACGGGAGAAGGGCCGGGGGCGCAACTCGTAGCGGGAGGGGGGGTGTGCGGCGAGCGCGCCTGATCGTTCTAGGATCGAAGGGGGGAAGAACGACTGGGACTACCGTACCGCGACGCGTGTTCAGCCCTTGTGAAGAGGGGTTGCCACTACGTGAATGTTGGATCAGAGGAAGTGAAGAGCGAGGCAAGCGCGGCCTGGGAACACCCGGCCGCGGTCAGGCCGGTGGCGCGAGATCGCTCGACGTGACGGCGGTCTTGACCGAGACGGCCTGGATCCGGACGCCCTTGTAGTCGACCTCGGTGAGAAGGCCGTCGCGCGTGGTGCACAGCCGCACGCGGCCGAGCCCGGACTTCGACTTCCCCTGCAGGCAGCCGACCGGATAGCCCGCCTCGGTGGTGACCTGCACCTGCACGCCCGTCAGCGCCCCCGGGGCGATTAGCTGGGCGTACTGGAGCAGCGGGCGGGTGGCCACGAGGATCGCCTCCTGGGCCGTCGTCTTCGTCGCAGCGGGCGGGTTGCACGACGCCGGCCCGGGTGGGACCTGCACGCACACGAACGTCGGTGTCGGAGTCTTCGAGGATCCGCCGAGCCAGATCACGAGCCTCGGGGTCTGCAGCCGCAGCCGGGTTCGTACGCCGTCGCTCGCGACGTCCAGGCGAACGCTCTGGCCGGAGGTCGGATCGGTGACGCGGTAGCGGGTTCCGCCGTTCCATAGCACCGCCGCGGCCTTACGCACCTCGGCAGGCGTGCGAGGCGCGCTGACGGCCTTCGGAGGGGGCACGGCGTGCATCGTGCGCCGTAAGGTTACCGGCGGTCGGTCATCGGCCCTGAGACCAGTACCAGTGCAGGAGATCGGACCCGAAGAGCAGGGCCACGACGCCTCCGAGCGCGAGGTAGGGGCCGAGTGCGAGCGTCATGCGCCGACCTCCGCGACCGTGTACGAGCAGGAGGCCGATCGAGGGCAGCGCTGCGGCGAGCAAGCCACCCATGAGCGCGACGGCGACGCCTTTCCCGAGGAACGCGCCCAGCATCAGCGTGAGCTTCACGTCGCCCATCCCGAGGCCGGTGGGAGACGCGACGGCTGCGATGAGCATCACGAGGCCGGCGATCAGCGCGGCGAGCAGCAGCTCGAGCCAACGGCCCGGCGCGAGGGCCACGGAGACGCCGTAGCCAACCACTGCGGCGGGGAGCACCACGCGGTTCGGGATGATCCGGTAGCGCAGGTCCACCGCCGTCACCCCGACGAGCACGGCGCACAGGAGCAGGCCAGGCGCCAGCTTCGGAGCAGCGTCGAGCCGCAACGCGGCACCGGTGAAGAGGGCGGCGGAGACTCCGGCGAGGAACAGCGGCGAGACGAACAGCCGGGTCCAGCGCGGCTGATCGAGGGCCTCGACCGATCGCCGGCCGAAGACGGGTACGAGCGGAGCCCACGCCAGGCCCACGACGGCGCCTGCGACGAGGCAGGCCGCGATCAGCCAGATCGTGTTCACTCGACGCCCGACGCCGCGCGTCGCATCACGTCGAGCGGCGCCGGCACGCCGAAGAACAGCTCGAACGAGCGGGCTCCCTGGCGCACCAGCAGCTCGAGC
This sequence comes from uncultured Actinomycetes bacterium, assembly GCA_963717155.1. Classification (GTDB taxonomy): domain Bacteria; phylum Actinomycetota; class Thermoleophilia; order Gaiellales; family JALYLC01. Next base: position 1,358,481 of record OY970326.1, on the reverse strand, counting down.
CCGTCGACGGAGCGCAGGCCGCGCGCGGCCGCGGCGGCGATCACCGGGGTGGTCGAGCCGTCGGCGCGGTACGCGAAGTCGCAGACGATGTCCATTCGATCGAGAGCATCGGCAGGGACGGGCAGCGCCTCAAGCTCGGTGAGCGCGCCCACCGGCGTGCAGTTCGCGACGATCCCGAGCGGGCCGGCGGGCAGCTCGTCGATCACCTCGACCCGGCCGAGCGGCGCGAGCGCCGCGGCAAGCGACCGTGCGGCCTCGTCGCGCCGCGCGAGCACGCGCACGGGCGCCGCCCCGGCTGCGAGCAACGACGCGACTGCGGCACGCGCCGATCCACCCGCGCCCAGCACGAGCGCCGGACGCGCCGCTGGACGGACGCCCTCGTCGTGGAGCGCGTCGAGCATCCCGAGCCCGTCGGTGAGATGGCCGCGTATCTGCCCGTTTCCGAACACGAGCGTATTCGCCGCGCCTGCCGCAACGGCCTCGTCCGACAGGCTGTCGCACAGGAGCGCCGCCGCCTCCTTGTGGGGAAGCGTGACGTTCGCGCCGCTGGCGCCGAGCGCCGCGAGCCCGTGCACCGCCGCGCCGAGCTTCGCGGCCGGCACGCGGAACGCGACGTACACGCAGTCGAGCCCCAGGTCGCGCAGGGCCGCGTTCTGCATCGCCGGCGAGCGCGAGTGACCGACCGGGTCGCCGAGCACGCACGCCAGGCCGGTTGTCGCCGCGATCATCCGAGGCCGTGCTTCGCGAGGTACTGCTCGAACGCCGGGAAGCTCGCGGTGAAGAAGTGCCGGCGTTTCGGATCGTGCGGGATCGCCACGTAGTACAGGTACGGGACGTGCGCGGGATGGGCGGCGGCCTGGATCGATGCGAGCCCCGGGTTCGCGATCGGGGTCGGCGGCAGGCCCTTGAAGCGGCGGGTGTTGAAGGGGCTCGCGCTCGCGAGGTCGCGCGCCGTCAGCGGCCGCCACGCACCGACTGCGTACTGCACGGTCGCGTCGATGTCGAGGCGCATGCCGTCGTGCAGGCGGTTGTAGATGACCGCCGCGATCTTGCGGCGGTCGACCGGTGCGGCCGCCTCGCGCTCGATCATCGACGCGATGATCAGCACGTCGTAGCGCGTCAGTCCGTGCTTCGCCGCGTAGCGGTAGTCGACGCCGCTCGTGGCGCGCGTGAACGCCTGCAGCTGCTCCGCGACGAGGACCTTCGCCGAGGGAGGCCGCACGAGCTCGTAGGTCGCGGGGAACAGGAACCCCTCCATGCCGAGGCGTTCGTTGCCCGTCGCGCGGTAGCCGGCCGGCGGGTGGGCGGCCCTGATCGCCGCCCGGTACGCCCGACGTGGGATGCCGATCGTGGCCGCGCGCTGGACGATGTCGCGGATCGCGAATCCCTCGGGAATCAGGAGCCGCACCGTGTGGACGGCCGTCGTCGGAGGCGGCGGAGTCGCGCTGTCGCTGTCGAACACGCTCGAATCGAGCGCGCGCAGGCCGAGGACGCCGAGTCCAAGCACCGCGACGAGCAGGAGCACCGCCACGACCCGTCGTCCGCGCGGCGTCAGGGATCCTCCCGATCGACGTGGCGGTCGAGAAACCCCTGGAGGAGCACCGCCGCCGCCGCCGCGTCGTCTCCGTCCGCTGGTCTCGGGGCGAGCTCGCGTGCGATCCGGGTCGTGAATCGCTCGTCCTCCATCACGATCGGAATCTCGCATCGCTGTCTCAGCCGCCCGACGAAGGACGCCGTCTCGGCGGCCTGGGCTCCCTTCTGTCCGGCCAGCGTCAACGGCAGGCCAACCACGATCAGCTCGGGTCGCTCACGCTCGATGATCGCAGAGAGCTCGGCCAGCCCCTCCCGCGCTGCCGCGCGCCGGACCGTGGTGAGCGGCCGCGCGAGCGTGCCCGACGCGTCGGAGATCGCCACACCGGTGCGCGAGCTGCCGTAGTCGAGCGCGAGCACCCGCCCGTGACCTGCGCTCACTGCGAGCTGAGGAGGACGGCGCGCGCGGCGTCCAGAGCCTCGCCGAGGCGGGCTGCGTCCTTCCCACCTGCGCGGGCCATCGATGGCCGCCCGCCGCCGCCTCCGCCGACGATCTCGGCCGCAGCGCGGATCGCGACGGCGGCGCTCAGACCCAGGTCGACCGCCTCGGGGGTGAGGCTCGCCACCAGCTGCACCGCCCCGGACTCGTCGGCCGATCCGAGCACGACCGCGCTCGGGCCGAGCGCACCCTTCAGCCGGTCTGCCAGCTCGAGCAGCGCATCCCCCTGTGTGCCCTTCGGCGCCTCGGCGGCGAGCACCCGCAGGGAGCCCGACTCGACCGCGCCCGCGCTGAGCGCCTGCAGGTCGATCCCGCCGTTGGCCGCGCCGCCGCGGCGGGCAGCGCGCTCGAGCTCGCGTACGCGGCTCGCAAGCTCCTCGACGACCGCCGGGAGCTGCTCCACCGTGGTGCGCGCGGCACGGGCCGCCGACTCGGCAGCGCGGTCGTGACGGCGGAGGAGCTCGCTGGCGACCGGCCCGGTGACAGCCTCGATGCGTCGAACGCCCTGTCCGACTGAGCTCTCCGACAGCACGCGGAACGACCCGACCACGCCCGTCGAAGCCGTGTGCGTGCCGCCGCAGAGCTCGCGCGAGTAGTCGTCGATCTCGACCACGCGCACGATGTCGCCGTACTTCTCGCCGAACAGCATGGTGGCTCCGAGTCGGCGCGCCTCGTCCTGCGTCGTCTCGAACACCCTGACCGCGCGATCCTCGCCGATCACGCGGTTGATCTCGTCCTCGACGTCCACGAGCTCGTCACTCGTCAACGGTGCGTCGTGGGAGAAGTCGAAGCGGAGCTTGTCCGGTCGCACGGCGGATCCGCGCTGGTGCACGTGATCGCCGAGCCGGTTGCGCAGCGCCCGGTGGAGGAGGTGCGTCCCGGTGTGGTTCGCGACCGTGGGGACGCGGGTCGACGACTCGACCTCGGCGCGCACGGGCGTGCCGGCGATGAGCGCGCCGCGCTCGACGCGCACGGTGATCACCTGGTCGCCGTCGTACCGATGCACCCCGTCGACCGTGGCGCGGCCGCCCTCCCACTCGATGGTGCCGTGGTCCGAGACCTGGCCGCCGCCCTCGGCGTAGAACGGCGAGGCGTGGAGCTTCACGAGGGCGACGTTGTCGCCGAGATCCTCGACGGCTCCGGCGACCGTCTCGACATCGAGCGTCCGGTACCCGACGAACTCGGTCGCGAAGCCGGCGTCGCGCGCGAACGCCGCAAGGCGCTCGGGATCGGCCGCGCCGGTGCGCCGCGCCGCCGCGCGGGCGCGGTGGCGCTGCTCCTCCATGAGCGCCGCGAACCCGGGCTCGTCGAGGCCGAGGCCCGCCTCGTGGGCCAGCTCGGCGGTCAGCTCGACCGGGAAGCCGTAGGTGTCGTGCAGCATGAAGGCGTCGGCCGCCGCGATCGTGGCGCGGCCCTCGGCGTGGGTGCGCTCGATGACGTCGTCGAGCAGCGCCGAACCCGTCTGGAGCGTCGCGTTGAAGCGCTGCTCCTCGGCCTCGAGCAGACGGCGCACGTCCTCGCGATGCGCGACGAGCGCCGGATGGAACGGTCCGAGCTGCTCGACGACGAGATCCTGCAGACGGCCGAGGAACGGGCTCTCGAGTCCGATCCGCGAGCCGTGCTGCACGGCCCGGCGGATGATCCGCCGCAGGATGTAGCCGCGGCTCTCGTTCGACGGGATGACGCCGTCGGCGGCGAGCATCGTCATCGAGCGGCCGTGATCGGCCAGCACGCGGAGCGCCTTCTGCTCGGCTCCCTCGTTCGTGTAGCGCGCACCCGTCCAGCCCTCGACGGCGGAGATGATGTCGCGGAAGACGTCGGCCTCGTACACCGAGTGGACGTCCTGCAGCAGCGCGGCAACGCGCTCGAGACCCGCTCCGGTGTCGATGTTCTGCTTCGGCAGCGGCGTCAGGAGCCCGTCGGCGCCGCGGTCGTACTGCATGAACACGAGGTTCCAGTACTCGAGGAAGCGGTCGCACGAGCAGCCGGGCGCGCAATCGGGCCGGTCGCAGCCGTGCTCGACCCCGCGGTCGTAGTACAGCTCGGAGCACGGCCCGCACGGGCCCGTCGGCCCGGCTGCCCAGAAGTTGTCGTCGCCGAGCGCGACGATGCGCTCGGCAGGTAGGCCGCGATCGAGCCAGATCTGGCGCGCCTCGTCATCAGGCGGGATGTCGTCGCTGCCGCGGTACACGGTCGCCCAGATCCGGTCGCGATCGAGCCCCCACGCCCCGAGCGAGAGGTCCCAGGCAAGCTCGACGGCGCCTTCCTTGAAGTAGTCGCCGAACGAGAAGTTGCCCATCATCTCGAAGAAGGTGAGGTGACGCGCCGTCTTGCCGACCTCATCGATGTCAACCGCGCGGAAGCACTTCTGCACCGACGTCAGCCGGGGCGCCGGCGGCGGCGCATCGCCGCGGAAGAACGGCTTGAAGGGCTGCATCCCGGCGGTCGTGAGCAGCACGGAAGGATCGAGCGTGGCCGGGACCAGCGAGGCGGAGGGCACCTCGATGTGGCCCCGCTCCACGAAGTGCTCGACGAACGAGCGGCGGATCGCGGCCGAATCCATCGGAGCGAAGTCTATCGGCGTGCACCGGCTATCCTGCACGGGTGCTCGGTGAAGACGACACCCTCGATCGCCTGTCGCGCTCGGAGCGCCAGACTGCCCGTATCGAGCCGCTTGACGACCACCTCGTGATCGAGCCGACGGACGACGACCACGAGACGCGGACAGGACTCATCATCCCCGCCTCGTCCGAGATCTCGGTGCGATCGGGAATCGTCGTCGCGGTCGGCGAGGACGTGCAGGCGATCACGCCGGGCGACAAGGTCGTCTTTCCGCGCGCCGCGGGCATCGAGATGCGTCTGGCCGGCGAGCCGATCCTGCTCGTGCGGCGCCGCGACCTGATCGCGCGCTTCTCCGAGTAGCCTGAGCCGCTACGCGGCGGCGGGCAGCTCGCCGACGTCCACGTCGGACGTGATCGTCGAGTAGCGCACGAGCTCGCCGCCCGGTAGCTCGAGCATGACTCCGGGGTGGACGACGTCGGCGACCACGCGTGCGCGCGGCCCGAGCCGTACATGGGTCGCGGCCTGTCCGGTGGAACCGAGCTCCCGGATGCGAGCGGTTCCGCCGAGCGCGAGCGACCCACCGCGAAGCGACGAGCCCTCCGCCTGGATCGAGACGTCACCGAGCACGCGGAGGTCGCAGGCGATCACGCCGCGACCGGTGATCTCGAGATCGCCGCCAAGCTCGACCTCCGAGGCCTGCAACGCGCCCACCACGAGCCGGATCGGCTCTGCGAGCGCGTCGTTGAGGGCGCGCGCACGCAGGGCGACGGTGAGCGCAGCCTCGTCGAGGCCGCTCTCGGGCGCGGTTCCGGCCTCGACGGCCATCAGCAGCGTGACCGCCTCGCGGAGCGCGGTCGCGGGCTCGGCACCGAGCGCCTCGACCTGCTCGGCGGCGTATGCGGCCGCCTGCTTGAGCGCCCGAGCCGCATCGCCGAAGTAGCGGCTGACGACGAGCGAGGCGGCCTGCTCCGGCGCGAGCTCCTGCTCCTTCGCAGCCGCGGCGTCGACGAGCTGGTCGATGACCACGTGTGCGCGCGCGAGATCCGAAGGGATCGTCTGGATCATGCCGAGCAGGTGCGCAGCCGGCACGCGCAGACCCCCGACCTGCAGCGTGGACGCCGTCACCACGCCGTGGATCTCCGCCGAGCTGCCGACCTCGACGCGAGCACGCTCGATGCTGCCCGTCACCGTGAGGTCGCGACGCACGCGAAGATGGCGACCCTCCGCCACGCTCCCGCGCAGCTCGAGCGAGCCGTGCGCCTGGATGTCGCCCGTCCGATCGTCGAGGTTGCGCTCGAGTCTGGCGACCGGCGCGACATCGATGCGACCGGCGCCAACGCGGGGGTAGCCGTCGATCGCGGAGACGAGCCGCGTCCCGTCGCCGCTGACCACCACGTTGTCGCCGATCTCGATCTCGGCAGTCTTCGGCGCGCGCACCGGAACGAGATCGCCCTCCACGGTGCAGCCGGGCTGGCCGGGAACGGGCAGCCGGCGAACGGCGAGCACCGCACCCGCGGGAACCGACCACAGGCCACCACTCTGCACCGGGCCGAGCTGGGCGGCGAGCGTCAGCTCTCCATCCTCCGGCTCGACGGCCCGCGTGCCCCAGGCGATCTGCTCGGCCAGCGCGATGCCGGAGAGGCAGCGCCCGACCGCATCGTCGCGCACGCCGTGCACGATGCCGCGCGAGGCGAGGAACGCGTGCACCGTCGCGGCGTCCGGCGCAGGGCACGGGATCCGCTCGACGAGGAGCCGCCGCAGGACGAGGTCGCGGTTCGCCGGCTGATCCTCCAGGCGGAACCGTCCCCCGGGATGTCGTTCGACCGACAGGGTCGCGGCCATCGCGTCGCGCGAGAGCTCGGCGAAGAGCTCGATGTGCGGGTCCTCGTCAGGCGTCGCGGCCTCGACCGACTGGCCGTACACGATCGGGCAGGGCCGGGCGGTGGGAGGCATGCCGTCGACGAGCACGACGACGCCGTCCTGCCAGTCGAGCATCGGATCCCGGCCTCCCGCGTCGGCAGGCTCGACCACGACGCGTCCGCCGACGACGGCCAGCGTGCCGCCGCGAGCTCGCTCGTGTGTGTCCGTGCGCTCCGCCATCGCGATTCACCGGGCCTATCGGCAGATCGGGCCCGCGGGTTGACGGAACCATCCCCCTTCCGAGGAAACAGGGCTCATGCGTTCCCCCGCTCCTGCCGAACTCAACAGCAACGCATCGACGAGGGGCCCTGTCCCGTCGTGATCGGAGCAGCATGAGCGACCCGACTGCCAGCGAACCGCACGACCGCCACCGCGAGCGCGTGGCCCGCCTCGACGAGCGCGTGTGCACGGCGTGGAAGGAGTACCTCGCGATGACCCGCGCCGGTGCGGATGCCTACGAGCAGACGGAGCCGTTCGCCTGGCGGCGGCTACGTCGCAGCCTCGCCGAGCTTGCAGGGGAGCGACGGCGCGCAGACTTCGAGCTGGATCGCGCCCTGGCCGAGTCGCACGGCACCCGCCGCGCCGCGTGACGCGCCTGCGCGCACTCTCGATCGAGGACGTCGAGAGCTCCACCCCCGCTGCGCGTGCCGCCGAGTTCCGCCGCGCGTGCGGGCACGTTCGCGGCGACGCGTCATGGCTCGCGCGGGGATACCGATTCGTCGCGCTTCCGGGCGCCGAGCTGCCGAGCTTCCTCGTCCGCCGCCGCGAGCTCGGCGATGGCGGCGTGGTCGCCGTGACGCTGCTCGCCGGGCTCGACCCGCTGTCCGGGATGCCCGTGCTCGAAGGAGCGACCAACTCCGCGACGGCCGCGAGCGCGCTCGCGAACGGCCCTCGGAGCGTCTGGCTCGTGCACCTGACGATCGGGAACCGGACGGTGCAGCTGAGCGAGCTCGCCTCCAGCCTGCTCGGGGCGCCCGCGCCGGAGGAGGTCGCGCTCGCGGAGGAGGCCAGCGCGCTCGGGCTGCTGCCACGGCAGGGGTGTCCGCTCTGTAGCTCGCGGTAGTCCTTCGTACCTCGCCACCTGCGAACCGTGGCGCGCTCGTCTCAACCTGTGATCTTCGCCCTATTGCGTTCGCGATCTAACCGCCAACACGGTTGCGACGGATCGAATAGGTCTGCGTGCCTCCGTACGCAGCCGTTTTCTAGGTTCCGAGAGCCACGCTCCCGACCTGCGTCTTTCCGAGAATCGCTTGGCCCTACGACCTTTTCGCGGGCCGCGCTCGTACTCAGGCGTCCATCAGGCGTCCGTCGACCGCGATCTCGACGCCCTGTTCGTTCAACGCCTCGCGCACGAGAAACTGGAACGTCGACCAGGCTCCGCGCCGCGCCTCGAACATCCGGTAGACCTGCCACTCGGTGAGGAGGCTCGCATCGGTCTTCCGCGCCTCCGCCCAGTCGGCGAACTTCGGCAGGCGGCCGGTTCGCAGTGACAGCATGACGCCCTGCTCGATGGCGCGCGCGAGCCGCTCCTCGCCGATCGGCAGGTCGAACCCGGCCTCGCGCAGGGCTGCGCTCAGCGAGCCGAACGTGTGCCAGTACAGCGACTTCGACGGAAGCGTGCCGCGGCGGAGATCGAGATCCTTGGCGGTGGGGACGCGCCCGAGCTCCTCGCCGAGGCGCCGGAGCACGTCGAGCAGCTCCTCGCGCGTTGCGAAGCGGCGCGGCGTGAGGCCGGCCTGGCGCTTCGCAGCGTTCCAGGAGCCGAAGTGGTCGATCACGGTCTGGGGATGGACGGTCGAGGCGGGGTCCAGCCCGAACTCGCGCATAGAGGGGCTGCGTCCCAACCGCTCGGCGCACGCTCGGAGCTCGGCGAGGATCTCGTCATCGTCGTAGCGACGGCGAAGGCCCGCCCGGAAGGCGGCGAGCCGTTCGGGATCGATGCTCGCAATCTGCGCGTAGCGCGCGTCTCGACTCTGCTCGTCTTGCATCCTCTGCTCCTCCCACTCCGGTCGCGGGGCACCACTCGCCAGAGGGGCGCCCCGTCCGAGAGCTTGCGCCCTCCCTCTCATTCATAGAGCACCATCGAGAAAGTGCAAGGGCCTTGCTTGAAATGCAGGTACGTGCAACGTGCGCTCGATAATGGCCTCAGGTAGCTCTCAGCCTATGCTGCAGCGCGTGTCCGTCCGGCTCGAGGCCTCCCTTCGTGCGGCTCGAGCCATCGGGGCGCTGTCGCGCGCAACGGGGCGCGGTGGCGGCACCACGCTCCCCGGCCGCGTGCTGGACGGTCTCGCGCCGCGGGGCGTCGAGCTGCTCGCCGACGGACTGCCGCTCGGCAGCGCCGCCGTCTCGGCGACGAACGGCAAGACGACGACCTGCGCGATGGCGGCGGCGATTCTCGGGCCGGACGTTCGCCTCTGTCGAAATGCCGCCGGCGCGAACCTGTTGTCCGGTATCGCGGCGGCGCTCGTCGATGGCGCGGGAGGCGGCGCGCCTGCCGAGCTCGGCCTGTTCGAGTGCGATGAGGCGGCATTGCCGGCGATCGTCCGCCGCGTGCGACCGCACACGCTCGCGCTTGGGAACCTCTTCCGCGACCAGCTCGACCGCTACGGCGAGCTCGAGGCGGTCGCCGAGCGCTGGCGCGCGATGATCGCCGGGCTTCCGGCCGAGACGACGCTGATCGCATGCGCCGACGACCCCCTGACCGCCGACATCGCGTCGGCGCACGCAGGGTGCGTGACGTACGGGATCGACGATCCGACGCTCGCGCAGGGACCGCTCGCGCACGCCTCGGACTCGCGCTTCTGCGTGCGCTGCGGCACACCCTACGACTACGAGGCCGTCTGGTTCGGGCATCTCGGCGACTACCGCTGCTCGGCCTGCGGTCACGCGCGCCCGGAGCTCGCGATCGCCGCCTCGGAGATCGAGCAGCGGGGGCTCGAGACGGTCGCGTTCGATCTCCGCACGCCGCTCGGCAGCCGCCGCGTCGAGCTTGCCGTGCCCGGCCTGTACAACGTCGAGAACGCCCTCGCGGCGGCGGGCGTCGCCCTCGCGCTCGGCTCGTCTCTCGAGGACATCGCGTCCGGGCTCGCGCGGTTCCGCCCGGCATTCGGGCGCTTCCAGCGGATCGCGCTCGCCGATCGCGCGGCGGTCATGCTGCTGATCAAGAACCCCGCCGGGGCCAACGAGGCGCTCGCGACGCTCGCACGCGGCGCGGGCGACGACCTCCACACGATGGTCGCCCTCAACGATCGCATCGCCGACGGCACCGACGTCTCGTGGATCTGGGACGTCGACTGGGAGCTGATCGCGCCCGCACTCGGGCGCGTCGTGGTCGCGGGCTCCAGGGCTCCTGACATCGCCCTGCGGCTGAAGTACGCGGGGGTCGACGGCTCGCGGATCACGATCGAGCCCGACATCGCCCGGGCGCTCGATGCGACGCTGCGAGACATCGGGGCCGGAGGCTGCGCGTACCTGCTGCCGACCTACACCGCGATGCTCGAGCTCCAGGGGATCATCTCCGACCGCGGTCTCGCCCGACCGTACTGGGAGCGCAGCGCGTGAAGCTCGTCCTCTGCCAGCTGTACCCCGAGCACCTCTCCATCTACGCCGACCGCGGGAACGTGCTCGTGCTGCGGCAGCGCTGCGCATGGCGTGGGATCGAGCTCGTGGAGCGCCCGCTGCGCCCCGCGGAGGAGCTCGACGCCTCCGAGATCGACCTCTTCCTGCTCGGGGGCGGACAGGATCGCGACCAGCTCCTGATCGCCGACGACCTGCAGCGCCACCGCGCAGAGCTCGCGAGCTCGATCTCGGACGGCGCGACGCTGCTCGCCGTATGCGGCGGCTACCAGCTCCTCGGCCACGTCTACCGTGGCCACCACGGCGACGAGCTCCGCGGCCTCGGACTGCTCGACCTCGAGACCAACGCCGGTCCGACGCGCATGATCGGCAACGTGCTCCTCGAGTGCGACCTCGGAGAAGGCCCGCGGACGCTCGTCGGGTTCGAGAACCACGCGGGCCGGACGACTCTCGGGCCGGGACTCGAGCCGCTCGGCCGCGTGCTCGCAGGAAACGGCAACGACGGCAGCTCGGGCTACGAGGGCGCGCGGCGAGGCCGGGTGCTCGGCACGTACGTGCACGGCCCCCTGCTGCCGAAGAACGCCTGGCTCGCCGACTGGCTGATCCGCGAGGCGCTCGCGCGCCGCTACGGGCCGGTGACCCTCGAGCCGCTGGACGACGCGCTCGAGGAGCGCGCGCACTCCGCGGCCTCGGTGATCGCGCTACGAGGCTAGGCGAGAAACGCGGCGAAGTGGTCGGGCACGAGCGGCGAGCCCGTCGCCTGCTCGATCAGGTCGTCCCAGCGCAGCGAGGCCCCGAAGCGCATGTAGCGATCGCGCAGGAACGGCCCAGCCTCGGCTGGCCGGGCCGCGGGACTCGGCGAGCCGGTCTCGCGCTCGAGCGCCCACTCGAGCTGCGAGGCGGTGATCTCGCCGAGCAGGTAGTTCTGGTAGTAGACCGGCGCCAGCGCGATGTGGATCTTCGTCGCCCAGTCGTCCGGGCGGTCGCCGTCGGGCCGTTGGACGAGCTGGTGGCCCTCGACGAGATCCCACCAGATCGTGCCCAGGTCGGCGTCGGGATCGGCGTAGAGCTCCCGCTCGAACCGGGTCATGACCTGCACCCACGGGCCGAGAACGTGCAGCGTGCGGCGGATGAACGCCCGGTGGAACGGATCCTCGGCCAGCTCGGGAGCGAGTCCGCAGAACGCGCCCAGGAAGACCGCATCGCGCGTGCGGCGGCCGTGGAGCATCGCGATCGCCTCGGTCGCGAAGATGTGCGCATGCCTCCGCAAGAGCCACGGCAGGCTGCGGTCGATCGCCACGTCGTAGACGCCGTGGCCGAGCTCGTGCAGCATCGTCCCGAGCCAGCGCTCGCCCGGCTCGATGTTCGCGAGGATCCGCACGTCGTCGCCACGGTCCACCTGGATGCAGAACGCGTGCTGGTTCTTGTGCGGCCGAGGGTAGAGGTCGCTGCGGGAGAGGATGCCCTCGATGGGATCGCCGAGCGCGTCGAAGTAGGCGCGCGAGACCGTGAGCGGATCGAGTCCGGCCAGGGCCGTCTCGAGTGCGTCGCCGTCGACCAGCGGCGCGTCCTGGAAGAACGGCTCGGCGTAGTCCCACGGCCGGAGCTGCTCGCCTGCGGCAATGCCGATCCGCGCTCGCTGCGCGTCGTCGATCGCGCCCTTCTCGCGCGCCCATGCGTCAGCGAGCAGCAGCTCGAGGCGATCGAGCAGACCGAAGAGCCAGCCCTCGTCCAGCTCCTGCAGCTCGAGGGACATCGCGAAGTAGTCGCGATATCCGAGGCCGCGAGCCGCCTCGTTGCGGGCCCGTGCAAGCTCGCGCACCTGCGGGGCGGCGCGGGGGCCGATCTCCTTCGAGGCGTCCCAGGCAGCTCGCCGGGAGCCGCGATCGCGCGAGTCACGGAGGATCGTGTCGATCTCGTTGTTCGAGACCGGACGTCCATCGATGGTTCCGCGATGCTCGGAGTAGAGGGTCGTGAGGCTCGCCTCGAGCCTGACGATGCGCTCGGCAAGCTCCCGCGGTCGCTGGTGCGCGCGGGTCTCGTCGCGCAGGATCGCGAGCCGGCGCGCGCCGATCGGGTCGGCTGGCTCCTCGGCGGCTGCAAGCCTGGCGTAGCGATCCGGATCGGACAACGCGTCCTCGAGCGCCATCGAGGCCTCGATCATGCGCTCCTCCACACCCTCGTCGCCGCCGACCGCAGCGTCCCACTCCGCGAGGGCCGAGTTGCGGTTGAGGGGAGCGAGCTGCGTCTCGGCCTCGTCCAGGACGGTGATGATCGACGGCATCGGGCGACAGCCTATCGATCGGGCGATGCGCCGAGCGCACGAGCCAGCTCGTCCGGACGCGCCGTCGCCACGTCGATGTCGAGCCCGCCTCGCCCACGGTCGATCCGTACGACGCCGAGGTTCGGATCGGGTACCTCCCAGGTCCAGCGAAGCCCGCTGCCGAACACCGGGCCGTAGCCGACCGTCTTTCGGCCGGCCTCGGCGGGGACGTGCACGGTCGCTCGCCGGACGTCCGAGAGCGGGACCGTCCGGGTGCGCGTCCCCTGCGCGAGGCGCAGCTCCCCGTCGCGGACCTCGATCTCGACGGGCGCGCGCCGCGAGCGCGACACGGGCAGCGCGAGCACCCCCGCTGCGATTGCGACCCCGATCGCGATCCCGAGCAGGACCGGCAGGTCGAGCGCGATGCCCGGCACGAACCCGGCGAGCACGCCGGCCCAGGCAGCCGCGAGCACGCGCACGGACCCGCGCCAGAAGCGCGGCTGCGGCGTGTCGGGGAAGGGGATGTGCTCGCGGTACGACAGGGTTCAGGCGGACCAGAGCGGGCCGAGCGGGACGAAGGGATCGCCCGGCTGCCAGCGGCTCAGGAAGCGCTGGATCGGCGGGCGCAGGTCGATGTCGGAGAGCTCGGCGAGCTCGAAGAGGCGGTGGTTGCCGACGGCCGGGTCGAGCGACGCGACGTGGACGATCGACTCGGGCAGCGTCGCCTCGAAGATCAGGTGCACGATGTGCCGTCGCGACGCCGAGCCCGGCGGGGCGATCGTCTCCGCAACCGCGATCGGCCCGACCGGGTGGATGTCATCGAGATCGCACTCCTCCAGCAGCTCGCGCCGAAGCGCCTGCTCGAGCTCCTCGCCACCCTCGACGCCGCCTCCGGGAAGCAGCCAGTAGTCGCGATCGAGCTTGCGATGGCGTACGAGCAACACCTGCGTTCCGCGGTGGAGGATCGCCGAGACGCGCAGGCGCGGAGGCTCGTGCACGCTCAGAGCGTATCCCGGCCAGCGCGCGAACGAGCGGCGATCCGATCAGAGCGAACCTGTCGAGCCGAATCCACCCTCGTTGCGGTCGCTCGGGGGAAGCTCCTGCACGATCCGCGGTTCCAGCTCCGCCAGACGCACCAGGACGAGCTGGGCGACGCGATCTCCCGCCGCCAGGCGGACGGGCTCGCGCAGGTCGGTGTTGTGCGCGATCACATCGATGTCGCCGCGATACCCGGCATCGATCAGCCCGGGGCTGTTCAGCAGCGTCAGGCCCTCGCGCAGCGCGAGACCGGAGCGCGGCATCACGAGCCCCGCATGGCCCTCGGGAATCGCGAGGCGCAGGCCCGTGCGCACGCGGCGTCGCTCGCCGGGCGGGATCTCGACGTCCTCGATCGTGCGCAGGTCGAGCCCGGCATCGTCGGCGTGGGCCCTCGCGGGAAGTCGCGCCGCCGCATGGCAGAGCACGACCGGCAGCTCGCTCATGCGCCCCCGGCCGCGTCGCGCGCCTGCTCGGGCACGCGGAACTCGGCGTAGCGCGCGGCGATCCCGCGCGGCAGGTGCGCACGCACGCGCACGCCCTCGGGCTCCTCCTCGCGCTCGATCGGCGAGCCGAGGTCGTACAGCTCGCCAAGCACCTCGCCGCGGTCGAACGGCACCAGCAGCTCCACGCGTACGAAGCGCCCGGCGAACTGGCGGGCGATCTCGGCCGTCAGGTCGCCGATCCCCTCACCCGTCTCGGCCGAGACCTGGACGGCGCCGGCGTGGCGGTTTCTGAGGCGACGCCGTGTCACCTCGTCACAGAGATCGATCTTGTTCAGCACGAGCAGGCGCGGAAGGTCGTCGGCGCCGATCTCGGTCAGCACCGACTCGACGGCGGCGATCTGCGCGGCGAGCTCGTCGTCCTCGGCGGAGGCGTCGCACACGTGCAGGATGAGATCACCCGCGAGCGTCTCCTCGAGCGTCGACGCAAATGCCTCGACCAGGCCGTGCGGGAGCTTCCGGATGAAGCCGACGGTGTCCGTGACGACGTACGTGCGTCCGAGGTGATCGAACGCGCGCGTCGTCGGGTCGAGCGTGTGGAAGAGGCGGTCTGCCGCCGAGACCGTGGATCCCGTGAGCGCGTTGAGCAGCGACGACTTGCCGACGTTCGTGTAGCCGGCGAGCGCGACGCGCGGCAGCGACGCCCGCTCGCGCCGCTTTCGCAGCGTCTGGCGGTGGGCGCGCACGCGCTCGAGCCGGCGCCGCAGCAGCGCGACGCGGTCACGCGCGAGCCGGCGGTCGGTCTCGAGCTGCGACTCACCCGGGCCTCGTGTGCCGACGCCGCCTCCGAGGCGTTCGAGGTGCTTCCACAGTCCGCGCATGCGCTGCAGGTTGTAGTTGAGCTGGGCGAGCTCGACCTGGAGCTTGCCTTCCGCGCTGCGGGCGTGCAGCGCGAAGATGTCGAGGATCACGCGGGTCCGGTCCACGACCCGCATCTCGAGCGTGTCCTCCAGGCGGCGCTGCTGGTTCGGCGTCAGGTCGTCCTCGCACACCAGCACCTCGGCATTCACCTCGCGACACAGCGCACGCAGCTCCTCGACCTTCCCCTTAGCCGACGTAGGTCCGCGCATCGGGCGTCGAGCGGTGCTGGACCACCTCGCCGACGACCTCGACGCCGACGGTGTGGAGCAGCTCGTGCATCTCGGCGAGCTCACCGGGATCGGCACCGGGACGTAGCACTGCGGCGAGCACCGCGCGCTCTGGCGCGTCGGATCGGGTCTCGGTGGCAGGCAACGTCAAGACCTCAAGTGTAGAGCCTTCCGATGCGTTCCATCGCCTCGGCGAGACGCTCGTCGGGCACCGTCAGCGAGAGCCGGACGTAGCCCTCTCCGTGTTCGCCGTACGCCGAGCCGGACCCGACGACCACGCCGGCCTCGGCCAGCAGGCGCTCGGTGAAGACGTCCGAGCGGACGCCGACGGGCGTGGGAGCCCAGACGTAGATGCTGCCGCGCGGAGGCTCGACCTCGACGCCGAGCCGTGCGAGCGAGGCGCACACCAGGTCGCGCCGTCGCTGGTACGTCTCGCGCATTCCCACGGTGAACGACTCGACCAGGCCGATCGCCGCGATCGCCGTGCGTTGCATGGCCAGGAACATGCCGGAGTCGAGGTTCGTCTTGAGACGGGTGAGGTTCGCGATCATCGGCGCGTTGCCCACGGCGAACGCGACCCGCCAGCCGGGCATGTTCAGCGCCTTGGACAGCGAGTACACCTCGATTCCCGACGCGACCGCATCGGGTGCCGACAGGAAGCTCGGCGCAACGTACCCGTCGTAGGTCAGCTCGGCGTAGGCGTTGTCGTGCGCGATCGGGACGTTCCGCTCGAGTCCGAACGCCGCGAGCCGCTGCATGAAGGCCCCGTCGGCAACTGCTCCGGTCGGGTTGTTCGGGTAGCCGCAGATCAGCAGGTTCGCCCGCTTCGCCTCGGCATCTGCAACCGCCGCGAGATCGGGCAGGAAGCGGTGCTCGGCGAGCAGCGGCATCGCGATCGCCTCGGCTCCGGCGAGTGCCGGGCCGCCCCGGTAGACGGGGTATCCCGGGTCGGCGACGAGCGCCGCATCGCCGGCATCGAGCTGCGCCATGCAGAGGTGGGCCAGCCCTTCCTTGGCGCCCAGCAGCGGCATCACCTCGCGCTCGGGGTCGAGAACCACCCCGAACCGACGCGCGTAGTAGCCGGCGATCGCCTCCCGCAGCTCCTTGAGGCCCCGGTTCGTCGGATAGACGTGTGCGCCCGGGCCGTGCGGCCTCGCGGCGCAGCACCTCGGCGAGCTCCGGCGGCGGGGACATGTCGGGGTCGCCCACGCCGAGCGAGATCACGTCGACGCCGGCTGCGCGCGCCTCGGCGACGCGACGTGCCTGCGCGGTCGCGAGGTACTCGGGAAGCCCGGCCAGCCGGCGCGAGAAGCGCACGCCCTAGCCCGCGGCCATGAGACGGGCGACCAGCGACGGGTCGAGCTGGGCCTCGTACAGCCGCTCCGCCGTCCCGATCAGCTCGACCTCGAGCTGCTCGCCCACTGCGACGTCGACCTCGCCTCCGGGCATCGCAACGGTCACCGGACTGTCGCAGCGACCGTCGATGACCGCCGCAACCGCGGCCGCGACCGCGCCCGACCCGCAGGCCTGCGTCTCGCCCACCCCCCGCTCCCAGACGCGCAACGCGAGATGATGGGGATCGGTCACGTGGATCGCCTCGACGTTGGTCCGCTCGGGGAACCACGCGTGATGCTCGAGGCGCGGGCCCTCCAGCTCGAGGGGATAGGACGCGAGGTCGTCGACGTCGAGCACGCAGTGCGGGTTCCCGATCGACACGAACCGGTGATCGGGACCGGGCGCATCGCCGACGGGCGCGTACTGCGGTCCGGAGAGCGAGGCCGTTCCCATCGTCACGGCGATGCGCCCGTCATCGAGGATCCCCGCGTAGCCGGGCCCGGCGTCGGTCCAGACCTTGATCTCGCGGCGTCCCAGTCTGGCGGCGGCCGCCGCGACCGCGATGCGGGTGCCGTTCCCGGAGACCTCGGCCACGCTCCCATCGCGGTTCCACACACGCAGCGCAACGTCGGCATCGTCGGGCTGCCAGACCTCGAGCACGCCATCCGCCCCCAGGCCCGTCGCGGCATCGCACAGGATCCGCGCGCGAGCCGCGCTCATGGGCAGCGGGAACATGTCCCGCTCGACGAGCAGGAAGTGGTTGCCGAGAGCCTGCCACTTCGAGAGGCGCATGACAGCGAGGGTACCCGAGGGTGCTGACACGGGCCGCCCCCTGAAGGCTTTCGCCTGCGACCTGCCGATCCTCGCCCCATGTTGTGATCGGCCGGTCCGCGATCACGGTTGCGACGGATCGAATACGTCTTCGCTACGCCACGGCGTCCGGAACGCGGGTCCGCTCTGCCTCAGGTCCGCTCGAGGAACGCGATCAGCGCGCCTGCAACGCGGGCGACGGCGGCACCGTCGACCCACTCGCCGGGCTGGTGGGCCTGGGTCGGCTCCCCCGGCCCGTAGTTGACCGCGGGGATGCCGTGCGCCTGCAGCGTCGCCACGTCCGTCCATGCCTGTTTCGGGTGCACCTCCACGCCCGTCGCGGCGAGGAACGCGCGAAGCGTGGCGTTGTCGAGGTTCGGGCTGGCCGCCGGTGCCTCGTCGAGGAACTCGACCGTGCCCTCGCCCGCGACCAGCGCCTCGATCGCGGCCCGCGTCTCGTCACCGCTCCGCGAGGGGGCATAGCGCGCGTTGACGCCCAGGACGAAGCTGTCCGGCACCACGTTGCGCGCGGTTCCACCGGCCGCGGTCGTGACCGTCAGGGTGTCGTGGAAGACGAGCCCGTCCACGGTGACCGCTGTCGACTGGCGCTCGGACGCACGAAGGAGGAACGGCGCCGCGCGCAGGATCGCGTTGTCGCCCTCCCACGGCCTCGCTGCGTGACCGGTGCGCCCCGTGAACGTCACGTCCGCGTTGATGCTGCCGACGCAGCCCGCGTGCACGTCGCCCGACGTCGGCTCGCCGACGAACGCGAACGACGGCGTCCCGATCAGGCGCGACGCCCGCAGCACCGCGGGAAGGCCGTTCAGGTGAGCGAGGCCCTCCTCGCGGTCGTAGAAGACGCCGACCGCCGCACGGTCATGTGCCGCGGCGTGCTCGAGCACCGCGAGGATCGCCGCATCGCCGCCCTTCATGTCGGCCGCGCCGCGGCCGACGACGCGCAGGCCGTCGCGATGCGGCCGGTGGTCGGTCCATGGCGGCACGGTGTCGAGATGGCCGACGAGCGCGACGGCCGTCGGATCAGCTGGGCCCGCGCGAACCACGACCGCGTTGCCGAGGCGCTCGACCTCGGTGTTCGGCAGCGCGCGGCAGCGCGCCTCCACGAGCTCCGCGAGCGCCGCCTCGTCGCCCGTGACGCTCGGGATCGAGACGAGCTCGAGCGTGAGCTCTGCCAGCCGCTCGGGATCGAGCGCGTTCACACGGAGACGCCGTAGCCGCGCAGCGCGTCGTTCAGCGACGTCTTCCGGTCGGTCGACTCCGAGCGCTGTCCGATGATCAGCGCGCACGGCACGCCATAGGTACCGGCCGGGAACTCGCGATCGCGCACCCCGGGAATCACGACCGAGCGGGCGGGAATGCGGCCACGCACCTGCTGCACGGCGCTGCCGGTCACGTCGAGCACGGCGGTCGACGCGGTCAGGACGACGCCCGCTCCGAGCACGACCTCGGGCTCGAGGTGCCAGCCCTCCGTCAGCACCACGCGCGAGCCGAGGAAGCAGCCATCCTCGACGATCACGGGACGTGCGCCGGGCGGCTCGAGCACGCCGCCGATACCGACCCCTCCTGCCACGTGGACGTCGCGCCCGACCTGCGCGCCCGAGCCGACGGTCGCCCAGGTGTCGATCATCGTGCCGGATCCGACGCGAGCGCCGATGTTGACGTACGACGGCATCAGCACCGCGCCCGACTCGACGAACGCACCGCGACGCACCGTGGCCGGAGGCACGACACGGATGCCGGCAGCGGCAGGGTCGCGCTTCAGCGGGATCTTGTCGAAGTACGAGAACGGCCCGAGCTCGATCTCCGCCATGACCGCCTGACGGAAGTACAGGAGGATCGCGCGCTGGATCCACGCGTGGACGTCCCACTCCGCCTGGAGCGCCGAGGGCTCGGCGAGGCGGAGGTCGCCCCGGTCGAGCCCCTCGATGGTGGCCTCCACGGCCTCGGGATCGTCCGCCGAGCCGGCAAACGCGGCGTCGATACGGCCTTGGAGTTCGTCGTGATTGCTCATCGCGGGGTCAGCATCTCCAGGATCCGCTCGGCGTTGCGCTCGGGGCCATCCGCGCCCGCGAGCAGGTGGACGCCTGGGATCCTACGAAGCCAGACGCGCTGGCGGCGCGAGTAGCGCCGCGTCTGCAGCACGATGCGCCGGCGGCACTCGTCGAGCGAGATGCGCCCCTCGACGTGATCGACGCATGCGGCGAGCCCGTGGATCGTGCGGGCGGTCGTTGATGGCTCGGGCCCGTCTCGAAGCATCGTTCGCACCTCGTCGAGCGCCCCGCCGGCGAGCATCGCGTCGGTGCGCTCCTCGATCCGGCGCGTGAGCGCATCTCCTGGCCAGTCGAGCGCGAACACGCGGCGCGGGCACGCGCAGCTCCTCGCTCCACAGGCGGTCGACCTCGGGGCGTAGGCTCGCGCCGCTGCGCGCGAGCTCGAGGCCGCGTACGACGCGGCGACGGTCGTTCGCATGGATCGCGCTCGCGGCCCGCGGGTCGATGCGCGCGAGCTCGGCGTGCGCGGCAGCGGCTCCCACCTGCTCGTACAGCTGCTCGCTGGCCTCGCGGATCGCCGGATCGACTCGCGGCGGGAGACGCAGGTCGACGAGCGCGGCGCGCAGGTAGAGCCCGCTCCCACCGACGAGGATCGCGAGTCTGTCCGCGGCTCGTAGCTCGTCGATCTCCGCGTGTGCGAGGGCCGCGTACTCGCCGACGGCGCCGACGTGGTCGAGCGGCCAGATGCCGACCAGCCGGTGGGGCGCCCGCTTCCGCTCGGCCGCGGTGGGCTGCGCGGTGAGGATCGGGAGGCCCGCGTACAGGCCCATCGCGTCGGCTGCGACGACCTCGCCTCCCACGCGTTCGGCAAGCGCGACCGCCGTCGCGGTCTTGCCCGAGGCCGTTGGCCCGAAGAGGGCGACGACCGGGTGCACCGCTACGCGACGGCGGCGACGGGCGCCGCGCAGCGGAGCGTCATCGACGTGACCGACTCGACCCGCACCGTGCGGAACGTGCCGGGCTCGGCCGGTCCCGGGAAGATCGCGGTCTTGTTCGTTCGGGTCTTGCCGCGTACGCGTCCCGGATCGGTCCGCGACGTACCCTCGACGAGCACCTCGACCTCGCTGCCGACGAGCGACTGGTTCCGCGCGTCGGCGTGGGCCTGGATCCGCTCGACGAGCCGCTCGAGCCGCTCGTGCTTGACGTCCTCCGGCACCTGGCTCTCCATGCGCCCGGCATCGGTGCCGCGGCGCGGCGAGTAGATGAACGTGAACGCGTGGTCGTATCCGACCTGGTCGACGACCTCGAGCGTCTCGCGGAAGTCGTCCTCGGTCTCGCCGGGGAAGCCGACGATGATGTCGGTCGTCAGCGCGAGGCCAGGAACCTCGTCACGCAGGCGCTCGGCGAGGGCGACGTAGCGCTCGCGCGAGTAGGTGCGGCGCATGGCGCGCAGGATGCGCGTCGAGCCCGACTGCAGTGGCAGGTGAATGTGCTCGCAGACCGCGGCGCACTCGCGATGCGCGGCGATGACGTCGTCGCGCATGTCCTTCGGGTGCGGGCTCGTGTAGCGGATCCGCTCGATGCCGGACACGGCGTCGAGCCGGCGCAACAGCCCGCCGAAGCCGATCCGCTCCTGCACCGGCAGATCGCGTCCCCACGAGTTGACGTTCTGGCCGAGCAGCGTGATCTCGCGCACGCCATCCCGCGCGAGCGCCTCGACCTCGGACACCAGGGTGTCCAGCGACCGCGACTGCTCGCGGCCGCGCACGGACGGCACGATGCAGTACGAGCAGGTCGAGTTGCAGCCCATCGAGATCTGCACCCAAGCCTGGTGCGGTCGGTCGCGATGCGCGGGCAGGTCGCCCGCGAACTCGTCGAACGTCGAGAAGTGCCCCTGCGGCAGCTCGCCGCCTGCCCCGATGAAGTCGCCGAGCCGCGAGATGTTGCCGGGCCCGAACGCCAGGTCGACGAACGGGTAGCGCTCGAACAGCTCGTCCTTCATCGACTCCGACCAGCAGCCGCCGACGACGATCGAGCGCTCGGGGTGCTGCTCCTTGGCCGCACGCGCCTGCATCAGGTGCGTGACGAAGCGGTCGTCGGCCTTCTCCCGGATCGTGCAGGTGTTGAACACGACCACGTCGGCCTCGTCCTGGCTGGGCGCCTCGCCGAGCCCGAGCGACTCGAGCAGACCCTTGATCCGCTCGGAGTCGTGCACGTTCATCTGGCAGCCGAACGTCGTGACGTGGTAGCGCTTCACGCCCCGGAGTTTATGCGCCCAGTGGGAAGCGGAACCAGCTCCATCCGCCTACCTGCGAAGCGCGCCAGGTGGCGGACACCATGCTGCTGCAGCAGCGGGAGCACCTCGCGCACGCGACCGACGGAGTTCGGCAGGTGCGCGTCCGAGCCCAGGCTGATCGGCGCATCGTGCCGTGCGAGGATCTCGACGAGCAGTCCCACGAGATCCGGCCGCCGCTGGAAGTCGGCACCGTTGACCTCGACCGCCACCCCCTCGCTCGCGGCCGTGCGTGCGACTCCGTCCAGCAGGCTCGGGACGGCTGCGGGGATGCCGCTCACCGAGTAGCCGAGCCGCACGGGGTGGGAGATCACGTCGAAGCGCCCCGACCCCGCGGCGATCGTCACGCGCCCGAGGTAGTCGGCCCAGGCATCGTCCGGCGACATCGAGACGGGCTCGTCCTGCACCGAGACGTCGTCGCTCATCGTGTGGACCGAGCCGAGGACGACGTCCCAGTCGTCGCGCTGTGCCGTGAACGCATCGGTCGCCTGCTCGAACGCGTCGTCCTCGGGCCTCACGTCCACCTCGAGGCCCAGCAGCACCTGCACGCGCGACCGTTCGCCGGCCGTGCGCACCTCCTCGACGTAGCGAGCGAGCGGCAGCGGCGGGCCCTCGGGTGTCCAGCGAGCCGCGAGGTAGGGGATCGCCTCGCGCGCCTCGTCGAGGTGGAAGTTGTGCTCGCTGAAGACGATCGCCGAGATGCCCTTGCGCTCGGCGGCCTCGACCATCGCGTCGATGCTGCCGGCCATCACGAAGTGGTTGTGGTTGTCGGGGTATCCCCCGGCGTCGTTCCTCACCGGGCGGCCACCGCCAGTGCTGCCCGGTAGGCCCCGCGGACGTCGTCGGCCGTCCAGCGGTGCGGATCGACCGTCATGAAGTACTCGTCGAGCGCAAGCGGCGTGAGCTCGTCGACGTGCTCGGGCCGCAGCCCCGCCTCGGAGGCCGTCGGCAGCGACACCGCGGTCAGCAGGCGTCGCACACCGCGCACGGCCCTCGATCCGTCGGCGCTGCCGTCGTCCGCCACGCCGAGCGCGTCTGCCACGCGCTCGAGCGCCGGCGCGCACTCGGCGCGCGACACGTCGAGCGTCTCGGCCAGCACCAGTCCCACGGTGAGCCCGTGCGGGAGCGAGAGGTAGCCGCCCATTGCCTGAGCGAGGGCGTGATCGGCCGCGCAGTCGGACAGGTTCATGGACAGGCCCGCGAGCAGGCTGGCGAGGCTCATCGCGCGGCGCGCCTCGACGTTCGAGCCGTCGCGGACCGCGGTCTCGAACGCTGCCGCCACGTACCTGCAGGCCTCGAGGCCGACCGCCATCGAGAGCGGGTTTCCGTTCTTCACGATCGTGCCGCCGATCGCCTGGGCCAGTGCGTCGATCCCCGTCTGCGCCGTGGGCGCCGACGGAAGGCCGACCGTCAGCAGCGGGTCGACGAGCGCGTACTGCGCGCGCATGTTCGGCGAGGCGAGCCCGACCTTGCGGCCCGCGTCCTTGTCGGTCATCACCGCGCCGCCCGAGACGTCCGAGCCCGTGCCCGACGTCGTCGGGACCGTCACGAGCGGCAGGCGCGGCTCGACGATCGGGGTCGCGCCGCCGGCGAAGCGCGCGAGCGGCCCGCCCTGCTCGGCGACGAGGCGCGCCGCCTTGCCGAGATCGAGCGCCGAGCCACCGCCGATCGCGACGAGCGCGCCGGGATCGAGCAGGGCGATCTCGGTGGCGACGTCCTCGGCCGCCGCGAAGGTCGGCTCGCCGGGCGGCTTCATGTGGCGGTGCAGCGTGACGCCGCGCTCCTCGCACGCGGCCAGGGCGGCGGCCACTCCGGGGATCCCGACGACGGGCTCCTCGAGCAGCACCAGCGCGCTCGTCGCTCCGAGCCCCTCGAGGATGCCGGCGAGCTCGGCGGCGACCCCGTCGCCGAAGCTGATGCGCACGGGCAGGTACGAGCGGAACGCCTCGATGTCCGCTGCGCTCACTTCGCGTACTCCGTCGACCTCGACTCGCGAATCACGGTGATCTTGATCTGTCCGGGATACTCGAGGCTGTCCTCGATCTCACGCGCGATCTGATGTGACAGCATCACGGCCGCGTCGTCGTCGATCTCGGTCGGCTTCACCATCACGCGGACCTCGCGACCTGCCTGCATCGCGTAGCAGCGCTCCACGCCGGGCTTCGACGTCGCGATCTCCTCGAGCGCCGCGAGCCGCTTCGCGTAGTGCTCCATGGACTCGCCGCGAGCGCCCGGGCGCGCGGCCGAGATCGCGTCGGCGGACTGGACGAGCACCGCCTCGACGGTCTGCGGCTCGACGTCGTAGTGGTGCGCCTCGATCGCGTGCGCGACGGCGTTCGACTCGCCGTACTTGCGGGCCAGCTGCGCTCCGATCACCGCGTGCGAGCCCTCGACCTCGTGCGTGACGGCCTTCCCGATGTCGTGCAGCAACGCGGCACGGCGGGTGGTCTTGAGGGATGCGCCGAGCTCGGCCGCCATGATGGTGGCGATGTGCGTGCACTCGAGCGAGTGGCGCAGGACGTTCTGGCCGTAGCTCGTGCGGTAGCGCAGACGCCCGAGCAGCTTGAGGAGGTCGGGATGCAGACCCGGAACGTCCGCCTCGAAGCTCGCCTGCTCGCCTGCTCGGACGATCTCCTCCTCGATCTCGACCTTCGCCTGGTAGTACGCCTCCTCGATGCGCGCCGGGTGGATGCGCCCGTCGGCGACGAGCTTGCTGACCGTCAGCTTGGCAATCGCACGACGAACCCCGTCGAATCCCGAGAGGACGACCGCCTGGGGCGTGTCATCGATGATCACGTCCACGCCCGTGAGGTTCTCGAGCGCCCGGATGTTGCGACCCTCGCGACCGATGATGCGGCCCTTCATGTCATCGGAGGGCAGCTCGACCATCGAGACCGTCGTCTCGGCCGCATGGCTCGCGGCGGTCCGCTGGATCCCGATCGAGATGATGTTGCGCACGCGCCGATCGGACTCCTGGCGAGCCTCGTCCTCGATGATGCGGATGCGACGGGCCATGTCGTGGCGGGAGCGCTCCTCGACCTCGCGCAGCAGCAGCTCCTTGGCCTGCGTCGCAGTCAGACCCGAGACGCGCTCGAGCGCCTCCTGGCGTTCTAGCTGCAAGGTATCGATTGCAGCCTGGCGCGTCGTCAGGCTCGCATCCTTCTCGATGAGAGCCTGCTCGCGCCGCTCGGTCTCGGCCGCGCGCTGCTCGACCTGGGTCGCGCGTGCCGACAGGCGTTCCTCGCCCTTGGCGAGCTCGACCCGCCGCTCGCCGAGCTCGCGCTCCACGTCCGTCCGGATCGTGACCGCCTGCTCCTTGGCCGCGACCTCGGCCTCCTTGCGAATCGTCTGCGCCTCGCGGTGCGCGTCCTCGAGGAGTCGCTTGGCCGCGGCTGTATCCGCTGTCGCCTGGCGGGCAAACGCGCCGCGGGCGATCAGGTAGCCAGCGACAGCGCCGAGCACGAGCCCGACCACTACGCCGATCACCACCTCCATCGTGTGCCTCCTGATGCGCCGCACGGGGCGGCGCGCGAGCCGCACATCAGTGCGGCGCCGCAAGGAAACGTCCGCGAGTACAGGTAGCCGCTCCCGACGGGACCGGCCTGTCACCCAGAGCGGCGCCTACCACGAACGCCGCACGATCTTCTCGGAAATTCGCTGCTAACGCCGCCGTTTGGCGGCAGATGATACGAAAGTAACTGCCGTATCCTACCGCTCTCGCACGGGCACGCGCTAGTCCACGGACTCGCCGTGAAGATCCGGTACGACGAGCGCCTCGACCGTCTCATCCGAAAATCCGCGACGCGCCAGCAGGGCCGCGACGCGGCGCGCGTCGGCGCCGCGGCGCGCGGAGCGCGACCAGGTTCTCGGCTGCCGTCCGTTCCCCGGCCTCGGCCAGCGCGATTCCCGCGCGGGCGCCGTCGCCTTCGATCTCGAGCCGCTCGAGATCTGCCCGCACGCGATGCGTCCCCCAGCCCGACGAGAGCCGACGCTCGGCGAGCGAGCATGCGAGCGCGGTGTCGTCGACGTAGCCGCGGGATCGAAGATCGGCGATCACCCCGGCGACGACCTCGGGCGGCGCGACCGGCGCGAGCGCCCGTGCGAGCTCGGCCTCGCTGCGGGCGCGCCGCGCGAGCGCAGCACCCGCGCGACGCATCGCGGCCTCTCGCGGCTCGACCATCTCGCCGGTCGCCGGTAGCGGACTCGCGCGCGGGTTAGCCGGCGACGACGCCGTTGACGCTTGCTGCCTCGACCTCGGCCGACGGCGGCACCTCGGGGGGTACCTCGCCGATCGCCATCCCGGGGGCGGGAAGCGAGGCGCCGGGCACGACGACTCCCTCGAGCCCCTCCTGGATCTTGTCGAGGATCGCCTGCAGGATGTCGGGATGCTCGCGGAGGAACGCCTTCGCGCGCTCGCGGCCCTGGCCGAGCCGGGTCTCGCCGAAGCTCAGGAACGACCCGCTCTTCGAGATCACGTTCTGCTCGATCCCCACGTCGAGGACGCTGCCCGCCCACGAGATGCCATCGCCGTAGATCACGTCGAACTCGGCCTGACGGAACGGCGGCGCGACCTTGTTCTTGACGACCTTCACGCGCACGCGGTTGCCGTAGGCGTCGCTGCCGTCCTTGAGCGTCTCGATGCGGCGGATGTCCATGCGCACCGAGGCGTAGAACTTGAGCGCGCGACCGCCGGGCTGGGTCTCGGGCGACCCGAACATGACCCCGATCTTCTCGCGGATCTGGTTCGTGAAGAGGCAGATCGTGCCCGTCCGGTTGAGCGTGCCGGCGAGCTTCCGCATCGCCTGGCTCATCAGACGCGCCTGGAGGCCGACGAAGCTGTCGCCCATCTCGCCCTCGATCTCGGCCTTCGGCACGAGCGCCGCGACCGAGTCGATGCAGACGATGTCGAGCGCGCCCGAGCGGACGAGCATCTCGACGATCTCGAGCGCCTGCTCGCCGTTGTCGGGCTGCGAGACGAGGAGCTCGTCGACGTTCAGGCCGATGCGCGAGGCGTAGACCGGATCCATCGAGTGCTCGGCGTCGATGAAGGCGCAGGTCCCCCCTGCCTTCTGGGCCTCGGCCATGATGTGGTAGCAGAGGGTCGTCTTGCCCGAGCTCTCCGGGCCGTACAGCTCGACGATGCGCCCACGCGGAACGCCGCCGACGCCGAGCGCGAGATCGAGCGAGAGCGCGCCCGTCGAGATCGCCGCGACCGGCACGCGCGCATCGTCGCCCATGCGCATGATCGCGCCCTTGCCGAACTGTCGCTCGATCTGTCCGAGCGCGGCATCCAGCGCTGACTTTCGCTCGTCTGCCATCTCCGTCCTTCCGTCTCCGACCTGAAGCCTCTGATACGAACAGGTGTTTGTGCCCGAAGCATACGGTGCGCACCGGACGGCGGTGCGACGCGCGCATGACGGATCGTGCCAGAGGCGCGCCGACCCTCGGGGCCCGTCTCGGTAGGGATCGTGGATGGATGGCGCGTGGCGAGCAAGCGGGGGCAACGAGCGTCTCGAAGGTGCTCCTCGTAGCTACCGGAACGCCGAGAGGCGATCGTCGGTCCCGCGCCAGCTCGACGCACGCCAGGCGCCGCGAGGCCTACCGAGACGGGCCCTTAGGACATGAGGGGCACGGAGGCCCGGACGAGCTCGGCGTTGTCGGGGGCGAGCCGCCCGTCCGGCAGGAAGATCGTGTCGTCCAGGCCGGTGCGCATGCCGTGCCCACGCGCTAGCGCCCGGGCCGACGACGTCCCAGCTGGCGACGCCGTCTCCGTGATGCACCTGCTCGAGCGCGATCCCGGCGTCCGCGAGCACGTGCTCGATCGCGGCCGCATGCGCGACCGCGTCGAGCGGCACGGGATCCAGCGGCTCGACCATCGCCCGGACGCAGCGCCCGGCGATGCCCGCGGCGACGAACGCGTGCGCGTCGGCGAGCTCGAGCAGGCCCGCCTCGATGCCGACCCCGCGGCCGATCAGGTGCTCGCACAGCTCGAGGAGTCCGGGCTCGCCCTGGTTCGCGGTCACGAGCTCGGGCAGCTCGGTCCAGGACGCGACGAGCTCGAGGCGTCGCTGCGGATCGGGCTCGATCGCGGCAGACGCCGGCAGCGAGATCGGAACGCCCGGGACGACGGCGCGCAGCGCCCGGAGCAGGGCGGCAACCGGCGCGGCGGCCAGGCTCTCACGGCCTGCGGCGTCGTACGCGTGGACGTGGATGATCCCGGCGCCCGCGGCGACGGACGCACGGGCCTCGGCGGCGACCTCGTCGGGCGTCCTGGGGATCGCCGGATGCTCGGCGCGCGTTCGTGCACCGTTGAGCGCGGCCTGCAGCAGCGGCGGCACCACCGGATCAGCGCAGCACGGCGAGCGCGAGGTGCAGCGCCGTGGTCGTCGCGGAGTCCCGCACTGTCTGCGGTCGCCCGGGAACACGACCCGCCGTGCCCGCTCGCCGAAGGCCGAGGCGCAGTGGAGGTACACGAGCCCGACGGGCTTCTCGGCGTGCCCCCGCCCGGCCCCGCGATGCCCGTCATCGAGATCGCGAGCTGCGCGCCGGTCGCGGCGAGCGCCCCGCGGCCATCGCCTCGGCGCACTCGGCCGAGACCGCTCCGTGCTGCTCGAGGAGCTCGGTCGGGCACGCCGAGCATCCCCTGCTTGATCTCGTTCGCGTAGGCGACGACGCCACCCACGACGACGTCCGAGCTGCCCGCGATTCCGTGAGCCGCGCCGCGACCAGCCCCGCCGTGCACGACTCCGCCGTCGCGACCGTCGCGCCGCGGGCACGGGCCGCGTCGAGCACCAGCTCCTCGAGCGGACGCTCGTCCTCGCTGAACACGTCGGCGCCGAGGCGATCGCTCATCGCATCGACCAGTCGAAGGCGCGCGTCGCGCCGCGCCGCGCGGGCGCCCGCACGAGCATCTCGACCTCCGAAGCGGCGGGCGCAGATCGTGGTCGTCGTGCCCGCCTCGTCACCGCCGGCCTCCTCGAACGCGTGGGCGACCACCGACTCGCTCATCCCGAAGACCCGGAGCAGGCTGCCGCTCGAGCCGCTCGCCGGCGCGCAGCGCGGTGGCCGCGGGATGCTGCTCGACCATCGGCCACATCTGCGCGAGCTCGGCGGGAGGCCCGGGAAGGACGACGACCGTCGTGTCCTCCCACGGGCGTCCAGACCGGGAGCGGTGCCGACCGGCAAGATGATGTCGCGCCTCGCGGCACGAGCGCCTGCTTGTCGTTGCCGTGGACGTACTCCGCCGGGCGGGATCCCGCGCCGGCGGGCGTACTCGGCCAGATCCGGCGATCCTCGCGCGCAGGGGCTCGTCGATCCCGAGCTCGCGCCCGCTCACGCCGGCGACGGCCGCGACCGTGCGATCGTCGTGCGTCGGCCCGAGCCCGCCCGAGGTGATGACGACGGCGTGCTCGCGCAGCTCGCGCAGGCCGTCGTCGATCTCCTCCTCGCTGTCGCCCACGGGCAGCACGCGCTGGAGCTCGAGCCCGAGGCGATCGAGCGTCTGGGCGAGGAAGCCCGTGTTGCGGTCCGCGACGAGCCCGAGCAGCAGCTCGCTCCCCGTGATCAGGATCGCGGCTGTCGGCCGCGGACTGCGGTCAACAGCCGGTGGGGATGCCAGCCGGGGCGCGGGTCGCGACGACGCCCTTTGCCGTGACCTTCCAGGGCCGCCGCCGGACCCGAGCGCGAACATCTTGCCGTTGACCGTCAGCGTCACCCGTGGGATTGCAGGCCGACGAGATCAGGTAGCCCTTGGGATCGTGCTGCACCCTGCCGCCGATGTGGCCGGGCGCGGTCAGCGTGTTCTGGTAGACGATCTTCTTCGGGTTGGAGCGACGGCGGACGACGAGCCAGGACTTGTGCCCCGTCGCGATGTCGATCCGCAGCGAGACCGGCTTCACCGCGGGCGCGACGTTCGCGTGGTTCTTCTTCGCCTGCGCCGCGGTCTGGTCCTTCGGCACCTGGAAGCTCGACGGGTTCCCCTGGCTGGTCGACCCGGTCGTGGTCGTCGGCGTCACCGGCGGCAACGGCGCGGCGGGGCGATCGCTCGAGGGATTCACTTCCACGCGGCGAACAGCAGCACGCCGACCGCGACGATGCCCGCCAGGGCGACCAGCACCGCGTTCGGCTCTCGTTGCGCCGCTGCTGCGGCCGCTCGCGGCGGCGGGGACCGCTCGTCCGGGATGTCGCCGAACCGCGAGTTGTACTCGTCGACGTACAGCTGGCCGTCGAGTCCGAGGTAGTCGGCATACGTCCGCAGGAAGCCGCGCACGTACGTTCCGCTCGGGAGGACGTCGAACTGCTCGTCTTCCATGCAGCGGATGTACTTCGCGCGGATCTTCGTCTCGGCTTCGATCTGGTCGTAGCCGAGCTGCCGGCGGGCGCGGGCCTCGCGGAGGGATGTACCAATCTCGAACATATGGGTCGGGGCCACTCGGGACCCCGGGCCATGCTAACCGATCGACCCCGGATATGGCTCCTTAGAGCTAGTTCCAGACTGAGCGCATCGCGGCTCGGGTGTCTGGAGCGAGCAGGGGTGTCAGTTGGCTCGAAGAGCAGGCTGGACGCCTGTTCGAGAGCCAGCCGACAGCCCAACGAAGCCCCGGCGCCCGCTCGCCCTACGACACCGGACGACCGCAGACTCACGGAGCGGCACCGGTCGCCGGAGTTCTGGTGTCGGTGCGCCAGCTTCTGCATACCGGAGGCGATGCGTACGGTGATGCGCACTGACACCAGACCGCAGGGCGATCCAGGCGCTCCAGACACCGCGGGCACTGGAACCAGCTCTAGTCGCGGCCGTAGCGAGCGCGCAGGACGCCAACGATCCAGGCGATGAAGCCGAGAAGGAGCACCAGGAAGAGCACGATCGCGATGCTCGGCCGCAGTCGGCCCCCGAGCACGTCGCCCCATCGAGGACGCCGAACGTCGCCACCGGCGCGACCGCGGCGAGCATTCCCGGGCCCGGCCCGAACACCCAGCCGAGGATGGTCGCCTCGAACAGGAAGACCAGCGATGCCGGGGCGCCTGCCGACCCCGTTGGGATGATGAGGATCAGGAGGCCCTCGGAGAGAAACGCGCAGACCAGCGGCAGGATGAATATGCGGGGGCCCTGCCACCCGCGCAGATACGGCGCGGTGGGGTCGTCCCGCCCGCGACGATCCCGAGCCATCCGCCGCGCCTCGTCGTAGGAGACGAGCACGCGCCGCGGCTTGGATCCCTCGTACCCGGAGATCACCCCGCGGCGCTCGAGCATGTCGATCAGCCGGCCCGCCCGCGTGTAGCCGACGCGCATCCGCCGTTGGAGCAGCGACACCGAGGCCGTCTCGTGCTGGGCGACGCACAGGATCGCCTCGTCGAGCAGCGAGTCCTCGTCCGGGTCGAGCTCCTCGGTCTCGACGTCGGGTGCGTCGGCGAGCAGCTCCTCGTCGAACTCGGGCTCCGCCTGCCTGCGGCACTGCTTGACGATCAGCGCGATCTCCTCCTCGGAGATGAAGGCGCCCTGCACGCGCTGCAGCCGCGAGGTCCCGAGCGGCCTGTAGAGCATGTCGCCCGAGCCGAGCAGCGCCTCGGCGCCGGAGGTGTCGAGGATGACGCGGGAGTCGGTCTGGGACGACACGGCGAACGCGATGCGGCTCGGCACGTTCGCCTTGATCATGCCCGTGATCACGTCGACCGACGGCCGCTGCGTGGCGAGCAGGAGGTGGATCCCGACGGCGCGCGACTTCTGCGCGAGGCGGATCATGGCGTCCTCGACCTCCGCGGGCGAGACCATCATCAGGTCGGCGAGCTCGTCGATCACGACCAGCACGTAGGGCAGCGGCGGGTGCCCCTTGGCCCGGCGCGCGCGGTTCAGCTCGATCAGGTTGCGCGCCCGGTACGTGCCCATCATCTCGTAGCGGCTCTCCATCTCGCGCACGATGTTCTGGAGCGCGGCGGCCGCGTGCTTCATGTTCGTGACGACCGGCGTCAGCAGGTGCGGGATCGTCTCGTAGTGGTTGAGCTCGACCTTCTTGGGGTCGATGAGGATCATCCGGACCTCGTCCGGCGTCGCCCGCAGCAGGATCGAGCAGAGCATCGCGTTGATGCAGCCCGACTTGCCCGAGCCCGTCGTGCCGGCGATCAGCATGTGCGGCATGCGCGTCAGGTCGGCGTGCACGACGTGGCCGGCGATGTCCTTGCCGAGCCAGACCGAGAGCGGCGAGGCGCCGGGGCCCGGGTCGACCGAGACGAGGTCGCCGAGCGTGACGATGTTCGGCGAGCGGTTCGGCACCTCGACGCCGACCGCCTGCTTGCCCGGGATCGGCGCGAGGATGCGGATCTCGGTGGTCGCCAGCGCGTACGCGAGATCGTCGCGCAGGCCGGAGACGCGGGAGACCTTCGTGCCCGGGGCCAGCTGGAGCTCGTAGCGCGTGACGCGCGGACCGGAGACGGTGCCGACGAGGCGGGCCTCGACGCCGTGCTCGGAGAGCGCGCCGAGCAGCGTGCGCGCGATGCGCTCGGCATCCGGATCGCCGCCGATCGCGGCCGTGCCCTTGCGCAGCACGCGCGCGTCGGGCAGGTGGTACGGCGGCTCGTCGCCGGGCTCGCCGTCGACGACGATCTCCGGAAGCTCGAACGAGTCGGACGGCTCGGCCTCGGGCACCGGATCGGGGTCGAACGGCGGCGGCAGGTCGACCAGCGGCTCGTCGACCTCGGCGAGGTCGTGGGCGATCGGCGTCGGCTCGTCGCTCCCGGGTCCGAACACGTCTGGAAAGCGCGCCTCACCGTCGAGCTCGCGCGCTGCAACGGGGCGGGTCGGACCGGACGGGCGAGGCCGTGGAGCCGGGATCGACTCGACGGTGGCGCGCACGACCATCCCCGCCGAGCGCGCGCCGCGGCGCGCGGCATGGGCGCTCCCCGAGAGCAGCGCAGCGACGGAGGCACCGCTCAGGAGCAGGACGCCGCCGGCGATGAGCACGATCGCGAGCAACGTCGCACCGATCTCGCCCGAGACCGTGGTGCACGCGTGGTGCAGCGCGTTGCCGACCAGTCCGCCCTGGGCCTTCGCATCCTCGCGATCGAGCGACGAGCCGCCGAGGGCGATCAGCAGGCCGAGGCACACGAGCACCCCACCGACACGGAACGGGCGGAGGCGGCGGGCCTCGACCCGGGCGAGCAACGCGGCCGAGCCGGCCACGAGCACGATCGGGGCGAGCCCCGCCGCACGCCCAACGAGCAACACGAGCCAGTCGTGCAGGCGGGATCCGGCTAGCGCTCCGTCGTAGCCACCCCACTCCACCAGCGCGGCGAACAGGCCCAGCGCGAGCAGGACGAGACCTGCGAGGTCGCGGCCCTGCCCCGGGGCGAGCAGGGGCTCGCGAACCGGCTTCTTCGCGCGCCGTGCAGCGGGCTTGCGGGCCGGCTTGCGCGCCGGCTTCCGCCCAGCCCTGGTTGGACGGCGAGTGGCGGCCATCCGAGCGGGCTTCGCCGTCTCCTCGCGAAGTCCTACAAGCCCCGTCTCGGCTCAGGCGGAGCTACACGTCGACGACGACGGGCAGGATCAGCGGCCTGCGCCGCGAGCTCTTCCAGACGAGCTCGGCGATCGCGTCGTGCAGGTGCGTCTGCACGAGCTTGTGCTCCTCGATGCCGTCGCGGGCGAGGTCGTCGAGCACCATGCCCGCCTCCTCGCGCACCTTGGCGAGCAGCTCGTCGGCCAGCTGACCCTCCGGCGCGAAGCCGCGGGCGATCACCTCGGGCTCGTACTGCGATCCCTCGCCGTGCAGCTGCGCGACGATGATCAGGGCGCCGTCGGCCGAGAGCTGACGGCGATCGCGCAGCACGGCGTCGCGCTCGTCGCCGAGCGCGAGGCCGTCGACGAACTGGATCCCCACCTCGACCGTGCCGTTGCGCCGCACAGACCCGCGCTCGAGCTCGAGCACGTCGCCGTTGTCGGAGATGAAGATGCGCGCCGGCTCGACGCCCATCGCCTCGGCCAGGCGCGCGTGCGCCGCGAGCATGCGGCGCTCACCGTGAACGGGGATGAACGCGACGGGCTGGCAGAGCGCGAGCACCGTCTTCAGCTCGTCGGCGGAGCCGTGGCCCGACACGTGCACGGGCGCGATGTCCTGGTGGAGCACGGTCGCGCCCGCACGGGTCAGGGCGTTCACCGTGTCGGACACCGCGAGCTCGTTCCCCGGGACCGGCTTCGCCGACATGATCACGAGATCGCCCGACTGGATCGAGACGACTGGGTGGTCCCGGAACGCCATGCGCGTGAGCGCGGAGAGCGGCTCGCCCTGCGAGCCGGTGCACAGGATCGTCACCTCGCGCGGCGCGAGGTCGGCGAGCCGGCCCGGCTTGACCAGCGTGCCCTCCGCGACCTCCGCGTAGCCGAGGTTGCGGGCGACGTTGAGGTTCCGCACCATCGAGCGGCCGATCACGCAGACCTGGCGCCCGCACCCCTCGGAGGCATCGATCACCTCCTGCAGCCGGTGGATGTGCGAGGCGAACGAGGTCACGATCACCCGGCCCGGCGCGTCGCGCACGATGCGGCGCAGCGCGGCGGCGACGACCTGCTCGCTCTCGGTCACACCCTCGCGCTCGGCGTTCGTCGAGTCGGCCAGCAAGAGCGCGAGGCCGTCCTCGCCGAGCCGGGCGAACTTCGCCAGATCGGTGCGCTGGCCGTCGATCGGCGTGTGATCGAGCTTGAGGTCGCCCGTGTGCAGAAGCGTGCCCTGATCGGTGTGCAGCGCGACCGCGACGGCGTCGGGGATCGAGTGCGTCACGCGGACGAACTCGGCCTTGAACGGGCCGATCTGGACCGGCTCGCCGCGCGGGTCGACCTCGATCAGCTTCGCGTGGTCGCCCACCCCGTGCTCGTCGAGCTTCGACTTGATCAGTCCGAGCGTCAGCCGGGTGCCCCAGACCTCGGGCACTCCGACCTCGCGCATCAGGTACGGCAGCGCGCCGACGTGGTCCTCGTGCCCGTGCGTCAGGATGACCGCGCGCAGCGTGCCCGGCGCATCGCGCAGGTAGCCGAAGTCCGGCAGCACGAGGTCGACGCCGAGCATCTCGTCGCGCGGAAAGCTGAGACCCGCATCGATCAGGATCCGCTCGCCATCCTGCTCGACCACGGTCATGTTCTTGCCAACCTCGCCGAGACCGCCGAGGGGGATGATTCGAACGGCCGACGTCATCGTGTGGCCGTCGCGTCCGCATGGGCCGTGAGGCCGAATGCGGAGAGTGCGGCCTGGATGGCGACGCGCTCGGCGGCGCTCGCCTCGATCAGCGGCAGTCTCAGACCGCCCACGCGGTGCCCGAGCAGGGCGAGCGCGGTCTTGATCGGGATCGGGTTGACCGTCACGGAGAGGGCGTCCAGCAGCGGCGCGAGCTGTGCGTTCCGCGCGTGGGCCTCGTCGATCTTGCCCGCCGTGACGAGGTCGCACAGCTCGACGAAGCGCGTCCCGACGAGATGCGACGCAACGCAGATGCCGCCGCAGCCGCCGAGCTCGAGGAACGGCAGCACGAGGTCGTCGTTGCCCGCGTAGACCGCGATCCCAGCCTCGATGATCGCCCGTGCCTGCGACGGGTCGGGCGTCGCCTGCTTGACGGCCACGAGGTTCGCGTGGCTCGCAGCGATCTGGATGATCGAGCCCGGATCGACGTTCACGATGACGCGCTGGGGGATGTTGTAGAGCACGAGCGGCAGGTCGCCAGCGCTGTCGGCGATCGCGCCGAAGTGGCGCCGCACGCCCTCGAGGGGCGGCTTCGAGTAGTACGGCGTCACCGCGAGGAAGCCGTGCACGCCGAGGGCCGCGGCCTGGCGCGTCAGCGCCGCCGAGTGCCTGGTGTCGTACGTCCCGGTGTTGGCGACGATGTGCGCGTCACCGCCGACCTCCTCGAGCACCGCCTCGAACAGCGCGAGCTTCTCCGCGTCGGAGAGCGTCGGCGCCTCACCTGTCGTTCCCGCGAGCACGAGCCCGTCGGAGCCGTTGGCCACGAGATGGCGCGCCAGCGCACGCGACGCACCGAGGTCGAGCGAGCCGTCGCTCGCGAACGGCGTGACCATCGCGGTGAGGATGCGGCCGAGCGGCGCGGGGGCGGGCTGGGCGGACACGCGAAGATTGTAGTCGGCTCCGCTCACGATTCGAGCAGGGCCTCGAGCCCGACGGTCAGCCCGGCGGGCAGATCGCGCACGCGGCGGATCGCGAGCAGCGCTCCGGGGACGAACGCCTCGCGCGACAGCGCGTCGTGCCGGATCGTCAGAAGCTCGCCCGCACCGGCGAGCAGCGTCTCCTGGTGCGCGACGAGGCCCGGCAGGCGCACCGAGTGGATCGGCACCTCGGCGCCGGTCTCGCGAGTGATCCGCTCGGCGGTCGCGGCAGCGGTCCCGGAGGGCCGGTCGAGCTTGTGCTCGGAGTGGAGCTCGATGATCTCGACGCGCGGGAGGTGGCGCGCCGCCTCGGCGGCGAAGCGCATGGCGAGCACGGCTCCGATCGCGAAGTTCGGGGCGTGGAAGATCGCGATGCCGGCCTCCCGCGCCGACGCGTCGAAGCGAGCACGGCGGGCCGCGTCGATGCCGGTCGTCCCGAGCACCAGCGGAACGCCCCTCGCCAGGCACGCGCTCACGCTCGACTCGAGGAGATCTGGGCGCGTGAAGTCGCACACGACGTCGGGATGTGTGGCGTCGAGCGCGGTCTCGAGATCGCCGAAGCCCTCCCCTCCAGCCGCCAGGCTCGGCGCGATGCGGGCGACGAGCTCCAGGTCGCCGGCGGCTGCGACCCCGTCGGCGACGGGCCTGCCCGAGCGACCCGTCGCGCCGGACACGGCGACCCGCAGGTTCACGCCGCCGGCTGAAGGGTCGGACAGGCCTCGGCGACGGCGGCGTCGAACACGCCCTCGTCGGGGCCGATGCCGGCGGCCGAGAGGTGCTCGGGCGCCCAGAGCCGCGATGCGAGCGACGCGATCTGCTCCGGCGTGACGGCCTCGACCCGTGCGGAGACCTCGTCGGGGTCCAGGATCTCGGTGTCGGAGATCAGGTTCTTGCCGAGCCGCGACATGCGCGAGGACGTCGACTCGAGCGCCAGGAACAGGCGGCCAGTGAGGTGACGCTTCGCGCGCTCGAGCTCGCCTGGCCGGAGGTCGCCCGCTGCCAGCGCCGTGGTCTCGGAGCGCACGATCGAGAGGCACTCCTCGAGGTGATCGGGTCGCGTCCCGACGTACACCCCGACCTGGCCGCACTCCGCGAACGCCGAGTGGTAGGAGTAGACCGAGTAGGCCATGCCCCGTCGCTCGCGGATCTCCTGGAACAGCCTCGACGAGGCCGTGCCGCCGAGCATCACGTCCAGCAGGGAGAGCGCGAACCGATCGTCGTCGGCTCGGGCGAGCCCGGGCCCGCAGACGGAGACGTGGAACTGCTCGGTGTCCTTCAGCTGGAACCTACGACCAGGAAGGAGACCGCCGGCCGACGGGGGATGCGGCAGCCGGGCAGCCGCCGGCGACGGGCCCATCAGCGAGGACGCGAGCTCGCACAGGGCGTCGTGATCGACATTGCCGGCCGCCGCCAGCACGATCGCGGGATCTGCGTAGGCAGCGCGGTGGAACTCGGCGACGTTCGCGATCTGCGCCGATCCGATCACCGTCGGCTCGCCGAGGATCGGGTGGCCGAGCGGATCGTCCTCGCCGAACATCGCAAGCGTGGCGAGGTCGTGCACCGCATCGTGCGGAGCGTCCTCGACCATCGCGATCTCCTCGAGGACGACCTCGCGCTCCTGCTCGATCTCGCTCCAGGACGGCGAGCGGAGCATGTCGGTCATGACGTCGAGCGCGAGCGGCAGGTGGTCGTCGAGAACGCGCGCGTACAGCAGGGTCGAGTCCTTGGCGGTCGCCGCGTTGAGCTCGGCGCCGAGCTCGTCGAACAGCTCGGCGATCGCAGTGGCGTCGTGGCGCGCTCCGCCCTTGAACAGCAGGTGCTCGATGAAGTGCGCGAGTCCGCGCTGGTCGGGGCGCTCGTCGCGGGAACCGGCATCGATCCAGAAGCCGACCGAGACCGAGCGGAGCCCGTCCATGTGCTCCGAGGCGACGCGGAGGCCACCCGGGAGCGTTGTCACACGATGCATCGGTGCATGGTAGGGGGCGCTCACGGAACCGGCGTGGCCTCGTGCGTCAACGCGAGGATCGCGGCTGCGACCTCGTCCGGGCGCTCGATCATCGCCATGTGGCCCGTCCGGGGCAGCATCAGGAGCCGCGCCGAGGGAAGCGCCGCCGCGAGCCGCGGACCTCCGGCCGGGTCGATCACCCGATCCTCCTCGCCGAACACGACCAGGACCGGGACCCGCACGCGGTCGATCCGATCGCGCAGACCCGCATGCACGATGGCGGTCCCGGCGGCGCCGGTCGAACGCCCGGCCCGCGAGCCGCGAGCGAGCTCGCCGATGGTCTGCTCGTCGAGCGCGAGAGGATCGGCGACCAGACGCGAGAGCGCGAGCCTGCGAAGCGCGGGCGAGCGCGGAACCATCGGCGCCACGACCCGCGTGATCTCACGACCCGCGCGGTGCACAAGCGGCAGCCGCCACGAGCGCCGCACGTCACCCGTCGCGATCAGGCCTGCGGGTGCCACGAGCGCGATCGCTCGCACCGCCTCGGGTCGAGCGAGCGCATGCACGAGCGCGACGCCGCCTCCCATCGAGTGGCCCGCGATCGTGTGGCTCCCGACGCCGAGCTGGTCCAGCATTGCGGCGAGACGAGCGGCGACCTCCGGCAACGGGAACCTGCCGCCTGCGAGCTCCGACGACTGGCCGAACCCCGGAAGGTCGACGGCGATCACCCGAAGCTCGGGCGACAGCCGCTCGCCCACCGCGCGCCAGACCTGCCACGACGCGCCGAGCCCGTGGAGAAGCACGAGCGGCGGGGCCGCCTCGTCGCCCGCAAGGGCGACATTGAGGCCGGCTACCCGCCGCTCATGGAAGCCGCGTTGCGGCGTCCGACTGGTCGTGACGGTCAGGTGCGCGGGCGATGCCGCCGCGGTCCCCGGTCTCCGCCGCGATCGCCGCCGCCCGCAGGCCGCTCCGGACGCTCGCCGCCCTGGCCCGCGTTCGGGAACTTCTCGCGGTAGCGCTGCGCGATCACGTCGGGCGTGATCTCGACGTCGCCCTCGAGCTTGCCGAGCAGCTTGAGCGCGATGCGGCCGCGCTCGCGGTCGATCTCGGTGACCTCGACGTTCACGAGGTCGCCGCGGTCGAGCACCTGCTCGATCGAGTCGATCCGCAGACCCGGAGCGACCCGCGAGACGTGCAGCAGGCCGTCGGTGCCCTTGCGGATCTCGACGAACGCGCCGAAGTCGGCCGTCTTGACGACGCGCCTCCCGGTGTAGACGTCGCCGACGCCGATCGGCCGGGTCATCTCGTCGATGCGGTCGCGCGCGGCCTGGCCACGCACGCC
The DNA here is from genome assembly GCA_963717155.1 of uncultured Actinomycetes bacterium. Taxonomy (GTDB): domain Bacteria; phylum Actinomycetota; class Thermoleophilia; order Gaiellales; family JALYLC01. Next base: position 1,319,643 of record OY970326.1, on the reverse strand, counting down.
GTCCGAGGCGTAGAGCCGGACGAAGCCGTCCTCCTCGATGTCGATCTTGACCTCGAACTCCTCCTCGAGGCCGCGGATCGTCTCGCCGCCCTTGCCGATGAGCAGCCCGATCTGATCGGACTCGATCTTGATCGAGAGCACCTGCGGTGCGTACTCGGAGAGCTCGGAGCGCGGCTCGGCGAGCGCCTCGGCCATCTTGCCGAGGATGTGCAGCCGTGCGTCCTTCGCCTGGCTGAGCGCACGGCGCAGCAGGTCGGTCGAGACACCCGAGATCTTGATGTCCATCTGCAGGGCCGTGATGCCGTCGGCGGTGCCGGCGACCTTGAAGTCCATGTCGCCGAGGTGGTCCTCCGCGCCCTGGATGTCGGTGAGGACGATCAGATCGTCGCCCTCCTTGATCAGCCCCATCGCGATGCCCGCGACCGGTGCCGAGATCGGCACGCCCGCGTCCATCAGCGACAGCGTCGAGCCGCAGACCGACGCCATCGACGAGCTGCCGTTCGACTCGAGGATCTCGGAGACGACGCGCATCGTGTACGGGAACGTCTCGGCGTCCGGGATCACCGGCAGCAGTGCGCGCTCGGCGAGCGCGCCATGGCCGATGTCACGGCGCTTCGGACCCCGCATGAACCCGGTCTCGCCGACCGAGAACGGCGGGAAGTTGTAGTGGTGGATGTAGCGCTTCGTCGTGTCGAGCGACAGGTCGTCGATGCGCTGCTGCTCCTTCGCCGTGCCCAGCGTCGCAAGCGTCAGCGCCTGCGTCTGGCCACGGGTGAAGAGCGCGGAGCCGTGCGTGCGCGGCGCGACCGACACCTCGGACGTGATCGGCCGGATCTCCTCGGCCGCGCGTCCGTCGGGCCGGCGCTTGTCGACCGCGATCTTCTGGCGGACGATCTGCTTGTACACCGCGTCGGCCGCCTTGCGCGCGTAGCTCCGGGCGAGCGGGTCGAGGCCGCCCTCGGTGCCCGAGGGGAACGGCAGGCGCAGCTCGGTCTCGATGCGGCGGTTGACGGCCGCGCGCTTCGCCGACTTGAGCTCCTTCGAGTCCTGCTCGGCGTCGGACAGCTCGCGCAGCGCGCCGGCGAACTGCTCGCGGACGGGATCGACGAGTGCCTTGAGGCGGCGCGCCTCGCCGATCATGCGCACGGAGAACTGCACCTGCGTGCGGCGCACCATCGCGTCCTCGCTGGTGTCGCCCGTCACGGGCGGCAGCTCCTCCGCAATCACGCTTGCCTCGGCGATCGCGATGCCGGCGAGGCCCTCCTCGGCGAGCGCGGCGTCGAACCGGCCGACGTAGCGCGACTCGAGCTCGGCGGTGACCGCCGGGTCGTACCACTTCGCCTTGCCGACCTGCTCGCGCAGCTCGAGCTGCAGCGCGCAGAGGCGGCGGATCTCGCGGTGCGCGAGCTCGAGCGCCTCGATCAGGACGTCCTCCTGGACGACCTTCGCGCCCGCCTCGACCATCGTGATCGCGTCGGCGGTGCCGCACACGATCAGGTCGAGCGACGACTCGGCCATGTCGGGCATCGACGGGTTGACGACGAGCTCGTCGCCGAACCGCCCGATGCGCACGGCGCCGATCGGGCCCAGGAAGGGCAGCGACGAGACGACGAGCGCGGCCGAGGCCCCGTTGATCGCGAGGATGTCATGCGCGTGCACGCCGTCGATCGACAGCACGGTCGCGATGACCTGGACCTCGTTCTGGAATCCCTTGGGCCAGAGCGGCCGGATCGGCCGATCGACCATGCGCGCGTTCAGGGTCGCCTTCTCGGAGGCCTTGCCCTCGCGCTTGAAGAACCCGCCGGGGATCTTCCCGGCGGCGTACATCTTCTCTTCGATGTCGACGGTCAGCGGGAAGAAGTCGGCGCCTTCCCGCGCCTCGGTGCGGCCGACCGCGGTCGCCAGCACCATCGTCTCGCCGGATCGCACGACCACGGCTCCATCGGCCTGCTTGGCCAGTCGACCGGAGCTGAAGGAGATCTCCTCGCCTCCGACCTCGATCGTGACGGTAACCTCGCCGGTCTGCGTCAGCGTGCTCATATCTTTGCTCTCTGCTTCCTCTTCATCGCAGCCGTGCCCGCACCCTGTGCGCGGATCCAAATGCCGGCTGCCCTGCACGAGCGCCCGCCGTCGGGCACCCGTCCTCGCGCGCTCTGTCGTTGACGCTCGGCGGCCTTAGCGGCGCAGCCCGAGCTCGGCGATGAGCGTGCGGTACCTCTGAACTTCCTTCTTCTGCAAGTACTGCAGGAGGCGGCGGCGGCGGCCGACCATCACGAGCAACCCGCGACGGGAGTGGTGATCCTTCCCGTGCACCTTGAGATGCTCGGTGAGCTCGTTGATGCGGAACGTGAGCAGGGCTATCTGCACCTCGGCAGACCCCGTATCCGTCCCGCTTCGTCCGAACTTGTCGACGAGCTCCTGCTTGCCTTCCTTCGTCAGCGTCATAGCGCCTCCCACCTAGGGTTTCTCCGCCCCGTCCAGCACCAACGCCTCGGAAGAAAGACGCCGCCGGCCCATGGGGGGACGAGGGAAGTGTAACTGCACCCCGGCGTGAGCATTCGCACCGAGCGCCCGGGGTAACCTTTGGGTGTGGACCACCTCGTCTGGGATAGCCGACCCTCCCTCCGCCATCCGGTGCTCGTGTGCGCGTTCCGCGGCTGGAACGACGGCGGGCAGGCCGCGACGCTCGCGGCGACCTTCCTGCGTGAGACCCTCGGCGCCGAGCGCTTCTGCGATCTCGATCCCGAGGAGTTCTACGACTTCCAGGAGACGCGGCCCACCGTCCGCCTCGAGGACGGAATGATCCGCCGGATCGACTGGCCCGAGAACTCGGTCACCCACGCCGCGCTCCCCGGCCTCGAGCGAGACGTCGCGATCCTGCTCGGCATCGAGCCGCAGCTGCGCTGGCGCACGTTCAGCCAGACGGTGCTCGAGCTCGTGCGCGCGCTGAAGATCGAGTTCGTGATCACGCTCGGCGGCCTGCTCGCCGACACGCCGCACACGAGGCCGGTACCGGTGACCGGCACCGCCGACGGCGAAGTGGCGACGAAGCTCGGTCTCAGCCGTTCGAGCTACGAGGGCCCGACCGGGATCGTCGGCGTGCTGCACGACGTGTGCCGGGAGGCAGGCGTCCCGTCCGCGAGCCTGTGGGCCGCCGTCCCGCACTACATCTCGGTGTCGCCGAACCCGAAGGCCGCGCTTGCCCTGATCGACCGCCTCGGGGCGCTGCTCGAGACGCACTTCCAGACGATGGAGCTCGGCCAGGCCGCGGTGCGCTTCGAGCGCCAGGTCACGTCCGCCGTCGCCTCGGACGAGGACGTCAGCACCTACGTGCGCGACCTCGAGAAGCGCATGGACGCGGGCGAGGAGCCCCTGCGCGACCTGCCGACGGGCGACGAGCTCGCGGCGGAGCTGCAGCGGTTCCTGTCGGATCGCGGGCACGAGCCGGACGACGCGCCGGAGGCGCAGTAGGGCCGAGATCTTCGTGCCCATGATCTTTCGGACCGATCCGCGAACACCGTTTCGATGGGACGGATGCGTCTGCGCGGCGACGCACGGGACCGCCGCGCAGTTCCGAGAACCACGCTCATCACCTGCGGCTTTTCTGAGGCTGGCACCCGCCCCACGTCCGATCCTACGACGCGGTGAGCTCCCGCGTCTGCTCGATGTCCAGCTGCATCTGCGCGATCAGCTCCTCGACCGAGTCGAACTTCAGCTCGTGCCGCAGGAAGCGACGGAACTCCAGCCGCAACGGTCGATCGTAGAGATCGCCCGCGTAGTCGAGCAGGTGCGCCTCGACGCTGATCGGCCGGCCCTCGCCGAACGTCGGATTCCGGCCCACCGAGATCGCCGCCGGCAAGCGCGGGCCATCCGGAAGGACCGCGAAGCCCGCGTACACGCCGCGGGCGGGTCGCACCGACGATCCGTCGACGGCGAGGTTCGCCGTCGGGACACCGAGGGCGCGACCTCTCGCGTCACCACGCTCGACGATCCCCTCGAGCCACGGGTCGCGACCGAGCAGGCGCGCTGCGTGGTCCACCTCCCCCTGGCTGACGAGCTCGCGGATCCACGACGACGACACGCGCTCGCCGTCGACCCGCTGGAGCGGCACCGCCGTCACCCCGAACCCGTGCTGCTCGCCGAGCGATACGAGGAGCGAGGCGTCGCCGACCGCGCCGCGGCCGAAGCGGAAGTTCTCGCCGATCACGACCCACACGGCGCCCATCGTGCCGACCAGCGTCTGCTCGACGAAGCGCGCCGGCTCGAGCGCGGCCATCTCGGCGTCGAAGCGCACTACGAGGAGCTCGTCGGGATGTTGCTCGGCGATCATCGAGGCGCGCTGCTCGAGGGTCGAGAGCCGGGGCGGCGCCGCCGCGGGTCGCAGCACCTCGAGCGGCATCGGATCGAACGTCGCCACGCTCGCGCGCGCGCCGAGCTCGCGGCCGCGCTCGACGACCTCCGAGATCAACGCGCGGTGCCCGAGGTGCACGCCGTCGAACGTGCCGAGCGCGATCGCGCGGCGCGTGCCGGGCTCGAGCTCGTCGAGGTCGCGGACGATCCTCACGCCGCCGGCTCCAGGACGACCTTCGGGCGCAGCGTGTCAGCGCTCGGCTCCGCGACGCATACGAGGCTGCCACCCGCGACGCAGCGCGTCGCACCCTCCTCGCCCTGGCCCGGGATCGCGCGGCCGTGCGCCATCGCCTCGCGCTCGCCGGGCGCGAGCTCGCGTACCGGCAGGTGGGCGAGCACCGCGATCGGGGGCAGCGCCCACGGACCGGCGGTCGGGGTCACCTCGATGTCCTCGAGCGATCCGGCGTTCGAGATGTCGAGCGGGCCGCTCGCCGTGCGCCGCAGCTCGTCGCAGTACGCGCCGCAGCCGGCGAGCTCGCCGAGATCGCGCACGAGGGCGCGGACGTATGTCCCCTTCGAGCAGTGCACCGACAGCGTCGCCCGCGCGCGAGCATGGTCGTACTCCTCGAGCGCGAACTCGTGCACCTGCACCGTGCGCGCCGGCATCGCGACCACCTCGCCGGCGCGGTGCAGCTCGTGGGCGCGGCGCCCGCCGACGTGGATCGCGGACGCGCTCGGCGGCACCTGCTCGATCGTGCCCTCGAAGCGTGTCGCGAGTCTGGCGAGCAGCTCCCGGTCGGGGATGCGCGCGTCGTCCACCGGCTCGAGCACGCCGTCCCGATCGCCGGTATCCGAGCGCACGCCGAGCTGTGCGACCACGCGGTAGCGCTTGTCGAGACCGCTGAGATAGGGCGCGAGCCGCGTCGAGCGACCCCAGAGCAGGATCAGGAGCCCGGTCGCGAACGGGTCGAGCGTGCCTGCATGGCCCACGCGCTCGCCTCGGCCGAGTGCACGGCGCACGCGCGCCACGACGTCGTGCGAGGTAGGTCCGGCCGGCTTGTCGACCAGGACCGCACCGCCTGCGCTCACGCCATGCTCGCGCGCAGGAACGCCACGATCTCCTGCAGGGTCTCGTCGCTCGTGAAGCCGGCGGCCCCGACATGACCTCCGCCGCCGCGGCCGCGGGCGATCTTCGAGACGTCGACCCGGGAGTCGCGCGCACGCAGCGAGACCTTGTGGCGCGGGCCGTCGAGCTCGCGCGGCTCGCGTACGAGCGCCGCGACGCTGACGCCCTCGACGGCGCGCAGGTGGTCGACGACACCCTCGGAGAACGGCTCGTCGGCGCCGGCCGACTGGTAGTCGGCACGCGTCAGCCACGTGACGAGCAGCCTCCCGGACGCCTCGAGCCGCGCGTGCTCGAGCGCGATGCCGAGCAGGCGCTGCTTCGCGAACGGCACGGTCTCCCAGATCGCCGCGAACACGCGCGAGGGCTCCGCTCCTGCGTCGACGAGTCGTGCCGCCAGCCGGAACGCCTCGGGTGTCGTGTTGGCGTACTGGAAGCGGCCCGTGTCCGTGACGAGCCCGACGTACAGCGCCTCCGCGACGTCGGGACCGATCGCAATGCCGGCCTCGCGCAGCAGACGCTCGACGATCTGGGCCGTGCAGGCCGCCTCGGGATCCACGAGGTCGAGGGCGCCGAACCGGGTGTTGTCATGGTGGTGGTCGACGTTGATGATGCGCAGCGGCCGTTCGAGCACGGCCTCGTCCGGTCCGATGCGGCGCGCGCTGCCGCAGTCGAAGGCCCACAGCTCGCGCTGATCGAGATCGGCCGGGAGCTCGCGATGGATCCGATCGACGGCGAGGAAGCCGTACTCGTGCGGCATCGGGGTATCGCCTGCGAGGTAGAGCCAGACGTCGCGACCCGCGGCCTCGAGCGCGAGGCCGGCGCCCAGCAGCGATCCGATCGCATCTCCGTCCGGGCTCTCATGGGTCGTCAGGCACAGCGGTGGACCCGCCGGCAGCAGTCGGGCGATCTCTTCGTAGGACGCTTCGGTCACGGTGTCTTTTCCTCTCCGAGCGGCCGGCCCTCTTCATCGAGGTCGACCGGCTCGTACTGTCCGAGCAGCTCCTCGACCCGCATGCTCTCGTCGAGCGAGGGGTCGTAGGAGAAGTGCAGGTAGGGCACGCGCCGCAGCCTGAGCTCACGGCCGATTCGCCCCTGCAGCACGCCGCGCGCCTGTTCGAGGCCGGCGAGCGCGCGGGCGCGACGGGCGTCCGTTCCGTGCACCTGAACATGCACTGTTGCATGCTCGAGGTCGAGCGTGGTCGTGACACCGGTCACGGTGACGAGCTCCACGCGCGGATCGGACAGCGCGCCGATCGCCTCGGAGATGACCTCGCGCAGCACACCGTTGAGGCGCGGCACGCGGCCGCCGCTGCTCCCGGCCCGCCGGTTCACTGCAGATCCTCGGGCGCGATGACTCCGCGCTCGAACGGACCAGCCTGGTAGGCGCGGGCAACGACCATGCGCTCGGCCTCGTCGAGCCGCTGGCCGAGCTTCGACGAGTGCCGATCGACGATTGCGAGCGTCAGACGCGAGCGCTGCCACAGCTCGTGGAAGTCCACCTCGGCGACCGTTGCGCCCGTCCGTCGCTGGAGGTCGCTCTTCAGCGACAGCAGTTCGCGCCGCTTGCCCTTGAGAGATGCGCCTTCGGGAAAATGCAGATCGAAGCTCAGAATGCCCACGTAGCCGGATGCCACCGGGCAAAGTCTAGAGCGCCGTCTACGCTGGGCACGTGGACGACCGCTCCCTCGCCGTGCTCGAGCTGCCCGCGGTGCTCGACATGCTCGCCGCCGAGACCGCGTTCGAGGGCGGCCGGTCGCTGGCGCTCGCGCTCACGCCAGCCACGGACCCGGCGGTCGTCGCGCGCCGCCAGGCGCGCACCGCCGAGGCGCTCCGCCTCGACGCGCTCGGATCGCCCGAGCTCGTCGGTGCCTTCGATGTCCGCGAGGACGCGGCGCGCGCCTCCCGCGCGATCACGCTCGATCCCGAGGTGCTCTTCTCGTTGGCGTTGACGCTGCGGAGCCGCGCTCGAGGCGCGCCGCACTCTCGCGGGCTGGCGTGACGAGCTTCCGCTGCTCGCCGCGCGGTCGGATGCGATCGCGCCCGCCCTCGACCAGCTCGCGCTCGCGATCGAGCAGGCGATCGATCAGGAGGGCGTCCGCGACGGCGCCTCGCCGAAGCTCCGCTCGCTGCGACGCGAGCACGCGGTCGCGCGCGAGCGGGCGGCCGAGCGACTGCGGGAGATGGCCACGAGCCTGCGTGCCCACCTGCAGGAGGAGTTCCTGACCGAGCGCGGCGGGAGGCCCGTGCTCGCGGTTCGCGCGGATGCGCGGAGCGCGGTTCCGGGGATCGTCCACGACGCCTCGGGCTCGGGTCAGACGCTGTTCGTCGAGCCGTTCGCGCTCGTCGAGCAACACAACCGATTGCGCGAGCTTGCGAGCGAGGAGCGCGAGGAGATCGCGCGCATCCTCACCGCCCTGTCCGCGCAGGTCGGCGCCTCGGCGGGCGACGTGACCGCGGCCGTCGACGCGATCGCAGACCTCGACCTCGCGATGGCGTCGGCACGCCTCGCCCAGCGCACGGGAGGCTGCGCCGTCGTGCAGGACGATGACGTCGTGCTGGTCGAGGCGCGCCATCCGCTGCTCGATCCGCGGTCGGCGGTCCCGATCGACCTGCCCCTCACGAGCCTGCGCACGCTCGTCGTGTCGGGCGCGAACGCGGGTGGCAAGACCGTCGCGTTGAAGACGCTCGGGCTGGCCGCCGCGCTCCACCAGTGCGGGCTGCGACCACCCGCTCGAACGGCGCGGCTACCCGTGTTCGAGCAGATCCTCGCGGACGTCGGCGACGAGCAGTCGATCGCGCGCAGCCTCTCCACCTTCTCGGGGCACCTGCGCTCGATCGCACGGATCGTGTCGGTTGCCGGCCCGCGCACACTGGTGCTGCTGGACGAGGTGGCGGCGGGAACCGACCCGATCGAGGGCGCGGCGCTCGCGCAGGCGCTGCTCGAGACGCTGCAGTCGCGTGGCGCACAGACCCTCGTGACCACCCATTACCCCGAGCTGAAGGAGTGGGCGGCAAGCCACGACGCCGAGAACGCGGGGGGGGACGGGTCGGCCGGAGGGGGGTGTTGCGAGCGGAGGAGTGCGCGCAGCTCGGTCAGACGTCTCCGACGAGCTCGACGTGCGCGGCGGGCGCGCCGACGAGGCGCGCGAGGCGACGCGCTCCTACGTCGACGCCGCACACCTCGCGGGGCGATCGCAGGTACGGGTGATCCACGGTCGCGGGACCGGTGCCCTGCGCAAGGCCGTGCGAGACGAGCTCGCGAAGCATCCGCTGGTCGAGGAAGCCATTTCGGACAGCGCCGACGGCGCCACCGTGGTCAAGATCGCGGGACGCTCGAGGTAGCCGGTGCGCGCTACCCGCCCACGGAGGTGCTCGAGCCGCCGGTCAGCGACGAGGATGGTGAGACGGGCTGCGGGCGAACGCCGAGACGGAGCGGGTCGACACGCGTACCGAGCGTGTTTCCGGAAGCGTCGAGCACGTCGAGCGACACCGGCGGATCGGCCGAGCGCGACGAGTGGTCGAGGCCGAGCTGGAAGACGAAGAAGCGCCCCGAGACCGGCACCTCGCGCGTCGAGCCGCGTTTGAAATGCACGCGCAGGCTGTGCGCCTTCGACGAGTAGGTGTGCCCGTCGACGAGGTTCCAGCCGGCCGGGTTCGCGTCGTAGCCGACGACGACGGGCGATCGGGCAGGCACGTTGTCGCCGCTGCAGTTCCCGGAGACCCGACCACCGCGCAGGATCACCCAGCAGACGCCACGCTCGGCGCGCCCCGCATACAAGGCGACGTCGCCGAACTGCGCGGAAGGGAGACGTACCCGCAGCCGCACCGAGCCCGCGATCAGCGGGCCGGGCTGCGCCCTGGCGGCCGCGGGCGACGCGCCGGTCGTGGGCGCAGCGTCGCCGATGTGCGAGATTGACTCGAGGAACTGCGTGACGGACGGCGGGATCGCGCCGGGGGACGTCCTATCCGCAGCGAGCGCGCCCTGACCACTCCACGCGAGGAGTGCCACCGCGAGCAGCGGACCCCGTCCCGATCGACTCACAGCGAAGCCCACGCGCCACCCCTCCGCGTCGCCCTGACCTTGTGACCAATTGTACGCAGTCGGGTGGGGCCGGCGCGACTAGCTGGCCGCGACGCTGGCGAGCGAGCTCCGCTCCACCTGACGCGTCACGTAGCACTCGAGGACGTCGCCCTCCTTGAGGTCGTTGTAGCCCTCGAGCAGGATGCCGCACTCGAACCCGGCCGCGACCTCGCGCACGTCCTCCTGGACGCGGCGGAGCGAGCCGATGTTGCCGTCCCAGACGAGCGCTCCCTCGCGCACCACGCGGACACGCGCCGAGCGCTCGAGCTTGCCCGTCGTGACCATGCAGCCCGCGATCACGCCGAGGCGAGAGCTGCGGAACAGCGCACGCACCTCGGCCTCGCCGAGGATGTCCTCGACCGTGTCCGGCGCGAGCAGTCCGACGAGGGCCTTCTCGATGTCCTCGGTCAGCTGGTAGATGACGCGGTAGGTGCGGACGTCGACGCCTTCGCGATCGGCGAGCGCCTTGGCCTCGGCGTTCGGTCGGACGTTGAACCCGACGACGATCGCGGTCGACGCGGCGGCCAGGTTGATGTCCGACTCGACGATCGCGCCCACGCCCGTGTGGATCACGCGGACGGCGACCTCGTCGCTCTTGATCTTCTGGACCTCGCCGAGCGCGGCCTCGACCGAGCCCTGCACGTCCGCCTTGATGATGAGGTTGAGCTCGCGGATGCCGCCCGCCTTGACGGCGTCGAACAGGTGCTCGAGCGAGATCGTCTTCTGGCGCCGGGCGAGCGACTCGGCGCGCAGCCGCTGTGCTCGCTGCTGGGCCTGCTGCCGTGCCGTGCGCTCGGAGTCGACGACGCGCGCTCGCTCGCCGGCGACCGGCGGGTGGTCGAAGCCGAGGATCTCGACCGGCACCGCGGGGCCGGCGTCCTTCAGACGCGCCCCGGTGTGGTCGTACATCGCGCGCACCTTGCCCCAGGCGTCCCCGGCGACGACCGCCGCGCCCGGATGCATCGTGCCTCGCTGGACGAGGACCGTCGCGACGGGGCCGCGTCCGATGTCGAGGCGCGACTCGATGATGAGCCCGGAGGCGTCCGCCTTCGGGTTCGCGCGCAGCTCGAGCACGTCCGCCTGCAGCAGGAGCATCTCGAGGAGGTTCGACAGGCCGGTCTTCTCCCGGGCGGAGACGTCGACGAAGATCGTCTGCCCGCCCCACTCCTCGGGCTGCAGCCCGTGCGACGTCAGCTCCTGGCGGACGCGCTCGGGGTTCGCGTCCGGTCGGTCGACCTTGTTGACGGCGACGACGATCGGGACCTCGGCGGCCTTGGCGTGGTCGATCGCCTCGATCGTCTGCGGCATCACGCCGTCGTCGGCCGCGACGACGAGCACCACGATGTCGGTGGCGTTGGCGCCGCGGGCGCGCATGGCAGTGAAGGCCTCATGGCCCGGCGTGTCGAGGAAGGTGACGCGCCGACCGTCGACGGTCGCCTGGTAGGCGCCGATGTGCTGCGTGATGCCGCCGGCCTCGGTCGAGACGACGGACGTCTCGCGGATCGCGTCGAGCAGCGACGTCTTGCCGTGGTCGACGTGGCCCATGATCGTGACGACCGGGGCGCGCGCCTCGAGGTCCTCGGCCTCGTCGTCGAACACCTCGGCGGCCTCGACCTCGTCGGCCGCGTGCGTGATGGTGATCTCGCGCTCGAGCTCGGTGCCGATCAGCTCGACGGCGTCGTCGGTCAGCGACTGCGTGATGCCGACGAGCTCGCCGAGGCCCATCATCGTCTTCTGGATGACGGCGGTCGAGACGCTCAGCGTCGTCGCGAGATCCTTCACCGTGACCCCGGACGGAACCGTCACGGGACCCGTGGGAGCGACGGCCTCCTCGCGCTTGTCCGAGCGATCCCCGCCGCCGCGACCGCGACCGCGGCCCTGGTTACGCGTATCGCGGGCCGGGCGCGCAGCGCCGGTATCGATCACGACGCGTCGGCGACGGCCGGCGGCCGCACCGCTGCGCTGCGGGCGGGAGAGGCGCGGGGGCAGGGAGCCGGGCGTGCCCGGACCCGGCCTGGGCCGCGCACCGCCGCCTTCGCTGACACCAGGGCCGTCGACGCGACCGCTGCCGGCCGGCCTCGAGCCCTGAGAGGGAGCGCCGGAGCGAGGGGGTGCAGAACCGGCGGGAGCACCCGAAGCAGACGCCGCGGTTGCGGAGGGGCGTGACGAGCCGACGGGTGCGGTCGGCACGGGAACGCGCGCAGGAGCGGCCGCGACCGCGGAGATCTTGCTCCTCGCGGGCCGGCTACCGCCGAGCGCGCGCGCCGCGGCGGCCTCGTCGACGGCGTCGCCGGACAGCTTGACGCCGGCCTCGGCCAGGCGCCGCGCCACCTCGGCGGGCTCGAGCCCGCGCTCGCGGGCGATATCTGCTACGCGCTTCTTCGGCATCGAACCTCAGACTCTACCATCGGGGTGTTGCCGGCCCGGAGGCCGCGAATGCGGCTCCACAGGTCGTCGGGAATGGTCACGTGGCGGCGGAGCGTGCGCGTCAGCGCCCGCCCGGAGCGCGCGCGGACGACGCAGCTCTCGAGCTGGTGCACCCACGCGCCGCGCCCGTCTCGGGCGCCGACGAGCAGGTTGCCGTCGGCGTCCAGCGAGAGCCGTGCGAGCTCGTGCGCGGGTGCGCGACGGCCGCAGCCGACGCAGGTTCGCTCCGGTATGTGGGGGCTCAGGCGGGTGCCTCTTCCCGCGCTGCGAGCTCGCGGTGGGCCGGAATGCCGCAGTACCGCGAGCCAGGGAGCGCGCTGTTCGGACAGCGCCGGCCCGAGCCGAGGATCGCAGCGCAGCGACCACCGACCGCGTCGTCGCCCTCGCCACCCGAGAAGGCGATCTCGGCCTCCTCCTCGGCGAACTCGGACTCGCTCTTGATATCGATCCGCCATCCCGTCAGCCGCGTCGCGAGACGCGCGTTCTGACCCTCGCGGCCGATCGCGAGCGCAAGCTGGTCGTCCGGCACGATCACCGTCGCCTGCTCGTTCTCGTCGTCCACGAGCACCTCGCGGACACGCGCCGGTGCGAGCGCCTTCGCGACGAACCGCGCAGGCTCGTCGTTCCACGGGATGATGTCGATCTTCTCGCCGCGCAGCTCGGCGACGACCATGCGCACGCGACTGCCCCGGGGACCGACGCAGGCACCTACTGGGTCGACGCCCTGGGCGCGCGACTCGACGGCGATCTTCGCGCGATAGCCCGCCTCGCGCGCAACCGCGCGAATCAGGACATGCCCGCTCTCGATCTCGGGTACCTCGAGCTCGAACAGCTCGCGGATCAGCTCCTCGGAGCGGCGCGAGAGCACGATCTGCGGACCCTTCGTGCCGGAGCGCACCTCGATGATCACGGCCTTGATCCGCGCTCCGTGCTCGTAGCGCTCACCCGGCACCTGTTCGCTGCCCGGGAGCAGCGCTTCGACGCCGCCGAGGTCGACGAGCGTATAGCGCGAGTCGGACTGCTGGACGATGCCGGTGACGACGTCGCCGACACGACCCTGGTACTTCGCGAACATCATCTCGCGCTCGGCCTCGCGGATCCTCTGCAGGATCACCTGCTTGGCCGTCTGCGCCGCGATGCGCCCGAAGTCGCCCTCCATGACGTCCGAGACGGCGACCTCATCGGGTCCGAACTGCGCCCAGTCGATGACCGGCTCGGGCTCGACGGGCTCGGTTGGCTCGCCCTCGGCCGGAACCTCCGCCACGGCGCCCTCCTCGAGCTCGATCTCCTCGGGGTCGGGGTAGTGGACACCCGCATGCGCGCGGAACGCCTCCTCGTCGAGCAGGATCGCGTGCACGTGGATGTCACCGCTGTCGCGGTCCAGGACCACGCGTGCGTGGGCCGCGGCGCGCGGCGTCTTCTTGTAGGCGGCGAGCAGGGCGTCCTCGAGGGCGGTCAGAGAGGACCTCGCCATCGATGCCCTTCGCCTCCTCGAGCTCCCTGACAGCCGCAATGATCTCCTTCGACATCAGGACTCCTCCACGAGATGGCTCTTGCGGACGAGTGCGAGCGGGATCGGCAGGGGCTCCTCGCGATCGGGGAGCTCGAGCACGATGCGCTCGTCGTCCGCATCGCGCAGCGCGCCGGTGAACCGGCGACGGCCGTCGATCGCCTCGCGTGTCTCGACGGCGATCCGACGTCCCACACTGCGCTGAAAATGCTTCGGCCGCACGAGCGGCCGGGGGATGCCCGGCGACGACACCTCGAGCTGGAACTTGTCGGTGTAGCCGCGCAGGACATTCGAGACGCGACCACATACCTCGTGGTCGACGCCCTGGGGGTGATCGATCAACACGCGCAGGACCCCGGGGGAGACCTGCACGTCGACAACCTCGACATCGGGGAGCTGCGTCACGACATCGCGCTCGACCTCGTGCGCGACGGACGCCCGCTGATCGGGCCTCGCCACTGCTGCTCCTTCCTGCCTGGGAAATCCGGACGGTATTCGCCCAACGAAAAGGCGGGCCTGAAACCCGCCTTGCTGGCCCTACTCGATTCAGGCCCCTCGTTCGGCCGGACGTCAGAATAGCAGGCGAGACGCGCTCGATCCGACCGACGTCAGCCCTCCAGGAGCAGGGTGACGGGACCGTCGTTGACGAGCTCGACCTCCATGGCGGCGCCGAACACGCCCGTCTCGACCCGGCCCACGCCATGGGCGAGAAGCGCGGCGCAGAACGCCTCGTACAGGGGCTCGGCGAGCTCGGGGGCAGCGGCTCCGGACATGCTCGGACGGTGGCCGCGTGAGGTGTCGCCGTAGAGCGTGAACTGCGAGACGACCAGTGCCGCGCCGTCGACATCGAGCAGGCTCCGATCGAAGCGTCCCGCGTCGTCCGGGAAGACACGCAGCCGAGCAACCCGAGTTGCTACCCGGTCGGCCCGCGCAACGTCATCGTCGTGCCCGACTCCGAGCAGCACGACGAGCCCGCGACCGATGGCGCCGACTACGGATCCGGCCACGCGAACCTCGGCTCGCGACACCCGCTGCACCAACGCCCGCACACGCCGAGTATGGAACGTTTGCCGGGGCGGCGGAGTTTTCCATGTAGACACACGAGAACGAAACGAGAGGACTACCATCCCCCCCATGGATACGAACGCGAAGACGGTCGAGCTCAGCGAGGCGGAGTGGCGCGAGCGACTGACGCCCGAGCAGTTCGACGTGCTGCGGCGGCAGGGCACCGAGCGTGCCTTCAGCGGCCAGTACTGGAACGTCAAGGACGACGGCATCTATCGCTGCGCGGGCTGTGGCGCCGAGCTGTTCGACTCGAGCACCAAGTTCGACTCCGGCACCGGCTGGCCCAGCTTCACGGACCCGGCGGTCGCTGACGCGGTCGAGCTGCACGAGGACCGGGCCTATGGCATGAAGCGCACGGAGGCACGCTGCAAGCGTTGCGGTGGCCACCTCGGGCACGTCTTCCCCGACGGGCCGGGCGAGAGCGGCCAGCGCTGGTGCATCAACTCGGCCGCGCTCGAGCTCGAGCCACGCAGCTGAAGCTGCTCTAGCTAGACGACCCGCTCCAGCGCGCGCTGGTAGTCGTCGCACGACGGACGAAGCACGGTAGCGATGCGGTAGTGCCCGCGGGCCAGCGCGCGCTGGCCCAGCGCTTCGCGCGCGCGACCGAGCCCGTAGTAGGCGTAGTGGTCGTTCGGGGCGAGCTCGAGCATCGCCTCGAACTCGGCCTCGGCCTCGCGGAAGCGTCGTAGGCGGAGGTACGCGCAGCCCAGCGCCTCGCGGATCGATGCCTGGTCGGGCGCCGCGTTCCGCGCACGCTCGAGCGGCACCAGCGCCTGCGCCGTGTCGCCTCGCGCGAGCCGCGCCCGCCCCTCCTGGTACAGCTCGTAGAGGTCCAGCTCGGTCACCCGGGAATTGTGACACGACGTCCTGCGCCGATCTCTCGGCGCAGCCGCGCAGTCTCGGCGCGAAGCGTCGGGAGCACGGCGACCGCGTCGTCGAGCGGCGCGTAGGCCGCGCGATCGGCAGCGTCGGCCCACGCCTGCGCATCGAGATCGAAGCGGCTCGCGAGCGCGTCGGCGAGCTGGCCGTTCGTCGCCCCGGGAGTCAGGGCCACGCCACGTCGCCGGGCTCGGGCAGCCAGTCGATCACGCGACCGGCCGACCTCGGCTCGTGGACCGCCCGCGCTGCCGCGGAAGCCCCCCGACCGCAGGAGGAGCCACGCGGCGACCGCCGCGACGGCGAGAACCACGAGGATCGCGACCACCCAGCGCAGCGCGCTGTCGGCGACCAGCGACGAGGCCCTGCTCGAGACCGAGCGAGCCGTCGGGTGCGTCGCGACCGGGGTCGTAGGCACGCCCGGAACGGTGCGGACGGGCTTGGTCGTCGACGACCTCGTCGTCCCCGCACCGCTGCGAGATGACGAGGACGCCTGGGTCGGCAGGTAGCGTCCGGGCGTCGGATCGAACGGGACCCAGCCCGCGCCGGGAAGCCAGGCCTCGACCCACGCGTGCGCGTCGCGATCGTCGACGACGTAGCTCGTCGTGCGGGTGTCGTAGGTGCCGGTCGTGAACCCCTCGACGACGCGCGCAGGCACGCCGAGCAACCGCAGGAGCTCGGTCATCGACGCCGAGAACATCTGGCAGTAGCCCGGCGCGCCGGACACGATCCAGCGTGCGAGCGCGTTCGGATCGTTGCGCGCGAGTGTCGACGAGCCGTCGTAGGGATGTGACGCACGAAGCTTGCGCTCGAGCATGAGCGCGCCGTCATACGGCGTCGGCGCCGATGCCGTCACGCGCTGAGCCCAGGCATACGCCTCACGCCAGGCCGGCCGCGACGCGAGCAGCGCCGAGACCGCTGCTGCGCGGCCGGCCGTTCCGAAGGCCGGGACGGCGGGCTCGCCGGTGAAGGGCACTGCGTCGAGCGGGTCCGTGGGCAGCGCGGGACCTGTCCTCAGCGGGTGGCGCAGCTCGTCCGGGGTCGGATCCGCGATCACCGCCGAGACGGTGTAGCTGGTGCCGTCCGGCGGGGGCCGGAGCAGTCGCACGACGCCGTTCGCGTCGATGGTCCCGCCCCCGGTCGCCTCGGGTACCCGGTACGCGATGGGCACTCCGGCACCCACGAGGTAGTTCTCGGCGAGGGCGTCGTTCTCGACCCGCACCCGCGTCGTCTGCCCGACCGGTCTCGGCTCGACCCGGGCCTCCTGACCGGGCCTCACCGCATCCGGGGCGAGCTCGCGCTCCTCGAAACGCAGCCCGTCGAACGAGTCGAGCACCGTCACGCGCCAGTACGAGGGTCGCGGGGAGTGCACGTGCAGCACGACGACGGGCTCGCCCGTGTAGTGCAGCCCGTCGTAGCTCTGGTCCCAGGCGAACCGGACGTCCGTGGCCGCCCCGCCGTTCTGCGCCCCCGCGCTTCCCCACGTGCGCCAGTCGAGGAGCGCCGCCCGCGCGAGACCCGGCACGCCGCCCGCGATCAGCGCTGCAAGCACGAGCGGGGTGCCGAGCGCGACGACCGGACCTGCACCGGCTCGCCGGCCGACGGCGAGCGTCGCGACGACCAGGGCGACGAGCAGCGCGACGCGCAGGCCGGGTCGAGGCAGCGGGAACTCGCTCGACACGATCGCGAAAGGCAGCACCGCGAGGACGATCGTCGGAAGCGGTCGTGCCGCCACGAGCCACACCAGCGCGAGCGCCGCGAGCCACGCACACGCTGCGGCGAGGACGAGTCCGTGCAGGCCCGGCTCCGCGACCGGATCGAACGGCAGCACGACCGCGGCGAACCGCAGCACGCCCTCGTGCAGCGCGTCCCACGCGCCCGTGAAGGTTGCGAACGGATGATCCCGGGACGGAAGGCGATCTCCGACGAGGCCCGCGACGGCGACCGTCCACAGCACGAGCGACACCGCGAACGCACGGCACCCGAGCATCCAGGCGGCGGCGAGGGCGACCGCGAGCGCGAGTGGCAGCACGAAGTCGCCGACGTCGAGCGGCGGCGACTGCAGCCGCGAGATGTGCCACGCGCCGATCGCCGCGAGTCCGGCGAACACGAGCGCGCGGACCGCGAGCGCCGGGCGTTCGTCAGGCCGCACCCGCAACTCCCCTCGCGGCGAGCGGCGCGAGGCGCGCAGCCAGATCGTCGTCGCGACGGACCACGACGACCTCGATTCCGGCACGCGCGAGCACGGCGGCCGAGGCCTCGAGCCCGCCCGCGTCTCCGGCCCACGATGCCGCGTCGATTGCGACGACCGAGACAGGTCGCCGCCTCGCCTGCAGCGCGCGCAGCCGCTCGATGACCGCAGGTCCGAGATCGGACGTGACGACGCACAGCCGCGAACCGGTCGATCGCGTGAGCAGCGTCGCGAGTGGCGAGGCGCCATCCGACTCGACGGAGCACAACGCGTCGAGGAGCCCGGAGATGGACGCGCGGGGCGTCACCCCGACGCGCACCGGATGCCGCCCTCGGCTCTCGAACGACAACGAGACCCCGCTGCGCGCGGCCTGCACCGCGAGCGAGCCCGCAGCGCGAACGGCACATTCGAACACCGGCGATCGCGCAGCCGTGTCCGGTCCCGGCGATGCGGCATCGAGCAGCACGAGCAGCTCCTCGCGCGGGTGATCCTCGACCTCGCGGACGGTGAGGCGACCACGCCTCGCGGTCGTGCGCCAGTGCACGCGCCGCAGCGACTCGCCGACCTCGTGGTCGCGCACGCCTGCGAGCTCGTCGCCCGCGCTCGCGCGGAACGCGTGCCGAGCACCGTCGCGGAGCACGAGCGGGCGCGAGCGCTGAGCGTCGAGCTCCACCAGTCGCGGCTCGACGCGCAGGAGGCCGGCCGCCTCGAGGGGGATGCGCGAGCGGACGAGGCCGAGCGCGTCCTCGAGCACGAGCTCCGGCGCGAGACGGTAGCGCCCGCGTTCCGGGCGGTCGACGCTCCAGCGACCGACGAGACCACCGGGAACATGCCGGAGCCGGGCCGTCGGGTCGCCGAGTCCCACGCAGCGGTCGACGATCGCCGCCGACACGAGGCGAAGCGCCGGCTCGACGAGGATCGAGGCCTCGACCGGCTGACCCTCGGTCGCGCGCGCCGGAAGCCGCCGCACGAGGCGGACCTCGACGCGACGCGCACGCGAGACGGTGACGCCCGCGACCGGAAGAGCGAGCGCGAGCGCCAGGGCCAGTGCGGCGAGCTCGTGGGTCCCGAAGGCCCAGCCCGCGAGATAGGCGCTGACCGCCCCGGCGAGCACGAGGGCGCCGCGCCCGGTCGGTCGCACCGAGCTCACGGCGGCGGTGTGCCTGCCAGCGCGTCGGCGATCGCTGCCCTCGCCACGTCGGAGCCGGCGCCAGGCTCCGGAAGCATGCGATGCTCGAGCACCGCGGGCGCGACCGAGCGCACATCATCGGCCGTCGCGAACCCTCGGCCGCGCAGCAGCGCGAGCGACTTCGACGCGCGGATCAGCGCGACCCCGGCTCGCGGGCTCGCGCCGAGCGCGAGGCGGGCATCGGCGCGCGTGTGATGGAGCAGCGAGACGACGTAGCGGTGCAATGTCTCCTCGACGTGCACCGACCGCGCGGCCGCCGCGGCCTCCACCAGATCGGCGGCCCCGCAGACCGGCACGAGCGCATCGAGCGGGAGCCCGCTCGCCGCCGTCTGCTCGGCGAGCATGCGCGCCTCCTCGGCGCCCGGCGGATAGCCGAGCGAGATCCGCAGCAGGAACCGGTCGAGCTGCGCCTCGGGCAGTGGAAACGTGCCCTCGTGCTCGACGGGGTTCTGCGTCGCAAGCACCATGAACGGTCGTGCGAGCGTGTGCGTCTCGCCATCGACGCTGACCTGCCCCTCCTGCATGCACTCGAGGAGCGCGGCCTGCGTCCGGGGCGAGGCGCGGTTGATCTCGTCGACGAGCACGAGGTGCGCGAACACCGGTCCTGGCCTGAACGTGAACGACGCCGAGCGCTGGTCGAAGACGCTCGTGCCGGTCACGTCGGAGGGCAGCAGATCGGGCGTGAACTGCAGCCGGGAGAACGAGCAGTCGACCGCGCGGGCGAGCGCACGCGCGACGAGCGTCTTGCCGACGCCGGGCACGTCCTCGATCAGCACGTGGCCCTCGGCGACGAGCGCCACGACGACGAGCTCCAGCGTTCCCCGGTCGGCATGGACGACCGAGGCGAGCGCATCGACGACTGCGCGAACCGCCACCGCGGCGTCGCGCTGCTCGTCGGGGAGCCTCGACGCCTCCATCTGCCTAAGGGTAGCCCGGGCTCTACGAAAGAAGGGTCTCGACGTGGTCGAGGATGCGCGCGGCGATCTCGACCTTGCCCGCCTTCGGCACGATCTCCTCCCCGTCGCGCGTGACGAGGACGACCTCGTTGTCGGCGCTATCGAAGCCGATGTCGGATCGCGACACGTCGTTCAGCACCACGAGGTCGAGGCCCTTTCGCACGAGCTTGCCCCGTGCCCGCTCGAGGCCGTCGGCTCCGGTCTCGGCGGCGAAGCCGACGAGCACCTGGCCGGGCCTGCGCGCCGCGCCGATGGCCGCGAGGACGTCGTTCGTCGGCTCGAGCTCGAGCGACCACGTGCCCTCGCGGGGCCGCTTCGCGTCGAGCGACTCGACCGGGCGATAGTCGGCGACTGCGGCCGCCATCAGGACCACGTCGGCTGTCGACGCATGGAGCAGCGCCTCGCGCTCGAGCTCGGCGGCGGTCTCGACGGCAACGACCGTGACACGCTGGGGACGCACGCTCGCGTTCGCCATGACGGCGAGCACGCTCGCGCCCCGACGTGCGGCCTCGTCGGCGAGCGCGGCGCCCATCCGACCCGAGCTGCGGTTGCCGAGGAAGCGCACCGGATCGAGCGGCTCGCGGGTGCCGCCCGCGGTCACGAGGATCTTGCGGCCGCCGAGCGGGCCCGGGCGCAGGAGCCCGCCGATCACGGCCGCGATCGCGGCCGGATCGCTCATGCGCCCCATGCCGGACTCGCCCTCGGCGAGCGCGCCGTCCTCCGGGCCGACGAGCAGGAACCCACGCTCGTGCAGGGTCGCCGCGTTCGCGCGGGTCGCAGGGTCATCCCACATCCGCACGTTCATCGCCGGCGCGACGACGATCGGACACGACGCCGCGAGCACGCTCTGCGTCACGACGTTGTCGGCGAGGCCATGCGCGAGCTTGGCCAGCGTGTTCGCGGTGCACGGCGCGATGCACACGAGCGGCGCAACCCGGGACGCGTCGAGGTGCGGATAGCTCCCATCGAGGGCAGGCACGTCACGCAGCACGGGACGGCGGCTGAGACCGGCGAACGTCTCGGGGCCGATGAAGCGCTCGGCGTCGGCGGTCATGGCGACCTGCACGCCGTGACCGTCGCGCACGAGCAGACGGACGAGCTCACACGCCCGGTAGGCGGCGATGCCGCCCGTTACACCGAGCAGAAGCGGCGGCCCGGGGGCCGTCGGCTTCAGGCTGCTGCCGGGTCCTCCCACTCGATCTTCCCGGCGGCGAGCTCCTCGAGCGCCATCGTCAGGTAGTTCTTCGAGCGGGACTCGATCTGCGGCGGCGCGTACGACTCGTCGAACTCGCCCTCACCGAGCTGATGGTGGTAGGCGTTGATCTGACGTGCCCGCTTGGAGGCGATGATGACGAGCGCGTACTTGGATGGAACCTGCTTCAACAGCTCGTCGATCGGGGGGTGGATCATCTATTGCCTTCCGTAGGGACAGTCCCAAGCATAGCCAACAGCTCGCGGGCCGCCCGATCGCGGTCGTCGTTGACGATCACGATGTCGAACAGGTCGCGTGCCTCGAGCTGCTCGCGGGCGATCTCGAGGCGCGTCGAGATCTCGCCCGCAGAGTCGGTCGCGCGCTCGCGGAGGCGCCGCTCGAGATCGTCGAAACTCGGTGGGTCGATGAAGACGAGCAGCGTTCCGGGCCGACGCCGACGCACACCGAACGCGCCATCGACCTCGAGCTCGAGGATGACGTCGCGCCCAGTCGCAAGCAACCGGTCGACCTCCTCGCGGAGTGTGCCGTAGCGACCGCCGGCGAAGCTCACGTGCTCGAGGAACTCGTTGCGGTCGACCCGCCGCTGGAACTCCTCGTCGTCGAGGAAGTAGTACTCGCGGCCGTCGACCTCACCCTCGCGGCGCCGCCGGGTGGTGGCGGACGTCGCCACGACGAAGTCGTCGCTCTGCTCGAGGAGGCGCGAGATGAGCGTCCCCTTGCCCGCGCCGGACGGGCCCGAGATGACGATCAGCCGTCCCACGGGGGCCGGGTCGCCGGTCAGCGGTCGAGCAATGCCAGGAGCTCGGAGCGCTGGCGCTCGGTGAGTCCGCCGACCGTCTTCGACTGCGAGATTCGGCACTGGTTGAGAAAGCGCGTGGCCCGCACACGACCCAGCTTCGGCACCGCGAGGAGCATGTCGAACACCTTCGCGGTGAGCACGTGATCGGGCGGTGAGAGCAGGATCACATTGATGTCCTGCGAGCCCGTTTTAAGGTCGCGCTTCAGCTGCGCGCGGCGGACCCTGATCTCGTTCGCCCGGTGTAGCGCCTCCATGCGCTGATCCAGGGATCGAACGGGAGCCTGGTTGAGGGTCTTCTCGCCGGTGGTCATGCGCGGCATCCTACGCTGGTTGATACCCGCGGAGCAACCCGAAACCGTGCCGGAATCACGAGGAATCGCATCGGATATCTCAACCTGTGGTTGAGGTTACCGACGAAAGGGCCGCGACTCTCGACCCCGAGTTGAGGCTTACCCACCGCTTCCGGCGGCGTGCGCCAGTTCTTCCTTGACGCGCGCCGCCGCGCGCGGATCGCGAAACAGTGCGGTTCCGACCTGCACCGCACTCGCGCCGGCATCGAGGAGATCGCGCGCGTCGCGCCCCGACAGCACACCCCCCACTCCGACGATCGGAAGTCCACACGAAGTCGCGCAGGTCCAGACCGCGGCAAGCGCGACGGGCTTCAATGCGGGACCGCTCAGCCCTCCGGTGTTCGCGCCGAGCACCGGCCTCGCCGTCCAGGGATCGATCGCCAGGCCGCGGAGTGTGTTCACGCACACCAGGGCGTCGGCACCCCCGGCGGCGGCCGCCCGGCCGATCTCGGCGACGTCGGCGACGTTCGGCGAGAGCTTCACCCACAGCGGGAGCGAGGTCACGTCGCGACATCCGCGGACGACGGCCGTCGTCTCCGCCGGGTCCGAGCCGATCGAGATGCATCCGGTCTCGACGTTCGGGCACGAGATGTTCAGCTCGAGTGCGACGATGCCCGCGGTCCGGCCGAGGGCACGGCCGAGCTGCACGTAGTCGTCCACCGCGAAGCCGCCGATCGACACGACGAGCGGGCGTCCGAGGGCTACGAGCTCGGGAAGGCTCGCGACGAACGCGTCGACTCCCGGGTTCGCGAGCCCGATCGAGTTGAGCAGTCCCGACGGTGTCTCGGCCAGCCGCGGCGGAGGGTTGCCGTCACGCGGCAGCGGGGTGATCGTCTTGGTCACGACCGCCGCGACATCGAGGTGCACCGGCACTCCGGCGTCGCGGGCCGCGAGCGGATCGAGCGTGCCCGACGCGTTCATCACCGGATGCTCGAGCTCGACCTGTCCGATCAGGGTGCTCATCGAGCAGGCTCCATCCGCCTCGCGTCGACGACGGGACCCTCGAGACACAGGCGCACGAGCCGACCATCCAGCCGGACGGCACAGCCGTGACACGATCCGTAGCCGCAGGCCATCGGGGCCTCGAGCGCGACCTGGCACGGGACGCCGGCGAGTGCGGCCGCGGCAGCGACGGCGCGGACGAGCCCGGTCGGGCCGGCCGCGAGCACCGAGGTCGCGCGCTCGAGGAGGTCGGTCAGTCGGGTCGTGATGCGATCTGGCTCGATCAACACGTAGCGCTCGTCGGCATGTACGAGCGTCGCTGCTGCGGCATGCCCGGCGCTGCGGAAGCCGGCGAGCAGCACGGCGCCCGGCAGTGCGGCTGCCGGGCGCGCGAGGAGCGCCGCCCCGAACCCCCCGCCGACGAGGAGCGGACGCGCGCCGGCCGACGTGAGATCGAAGCCTCGCCCGAGCGGGCCGAGCACGGAGAGCTCGGCGCCCTCGCGCGCGATCGCCGCGAGACCGGGACCGCGCGGCTCGCAGAGGAACGCGACGCCTTCCGGATCGTCGCTCACGGCGGACAGTGGACGCGGGAGCAGCGCGTCACCGTCGAGCGCGCGCACCATGTGGAACCGACCGGGCTCACCGGCCGACATGTCACCGGCGACGCGCACGAGGCGGTACGGCCCGACGGGCTCGACCTCGAGCACCCGCGCGGTGGTCACGCCGTCATTCTGCGATCAGCTCCGCGTGCAGATCCTGCAGCGCTCTCGGCACGACCTCCGTGGCGCGACCGATCGCCTGCACCGCGGCCGACGCTCCGGCGATGGTCGTGATGCAGGGGATGCGCGCCGAGATCGCCGCGCGACGGATCTCGTACCCGTCCTGGCGGGCGCCGCGACCGACAGGCGTGTTCACGATGAGGTCGACGCGGCCATCGCGGATGAGGTCGCCGACCGTCTCCTCGCCGGTCGGGTCGCCGATCTTCGCGACGCGGCTCACCGGGATCCCGAGCTGGCTGATCGCCCGCGCCGTGCCCGGAGTGGCGCAGAGCGAGAACCCGAGATCGGAGAGGCGCTGCGCGAGCAGCGTCACGGCCGACTTGTCGCGGTCGCAGACCGAGAGGAATGCCGTCCGCGCGGCACCGTTCGGCGCGGACGGCAGCGGGGAGCCGGCCGCGCGCGAGGCCTTCGCGTAGGCCGTCGGAAAGTCGGGAGCGAGCGCCATGACCTCGCCGGTCGAGCGCATCTCGGGCCCGAGGACCGGATCGGACCCGGGGAACCGCGCAAACGGAAGCACTGCCTCCTTGACCGCGATCCCGACCATCTCGGGCACCTGCGCGCCGATGTCGGCGAGGCGCTCGCCCAGCGCCACGCGACAGGCGAGACCGACCAGATCCACGCCAACCGCCTTCTCGACGAACGGCACCGTGCGGCTCGCCCGCGGGTTCGCCTCGAGCACGAAGATCTCGCCCTCGTGCAACGCGAACTGGACGTTCACGAGACCGCACACGCCGAGGCCCTGGGCGATCGCGACGGTCTGGCGACGCAGCTCGGCCTCGTGTGCGGGACCCAGCGAGAGCGGAGGCAGCACGCACGCGGAGTCGCCCGAGTGCACGCCCGCCTCCTCGACGTGCTGCATGACGCCGCCGATCAGCACCGTCTCGCCGTCCGAGACCGCGTCGACGTCGACCTCGATCGCGTCCTCGAGGAAGCGATCGACGAGCGAGTTCGGCGAAACGGGAAGCGCCCGGACGTCGTCCGCGCCGTAGCAGACGCGCATCGCACGGCCACCGAGCACGTACGACGGGCGCACGAGCACCGGGTACCCGATCCGCTCGGCGACCTCGACGGCCCCGTCGACATCCCCCGCGATCCCCCACTCCGGCGCTCGCAACCCGAGCTCGGCCAGCAGGCCGCCGAAACGCTCGCGGTCCTCGGCGAGGTCGATCGCAGCCGGGTCGGTGCCGAGTATCCGAACGCCCTCCGCGACGAGGGTCCGCGCGAGGCGCAGCGGCGTCTGGCCCCCGAACTGGGCGACCACCCCGAGCGGTTGCTCGCGCTCGACGACCGCGAGCACGTCCTCGATCGTCAACGGCTCGAAGTACAGCCGGTCCGAGATGTCGTAGTCGGTCGAGACGGTCTCGGGGTTGCAGTTCACCATGATCGCCTCGCAGCCCGCGCGGCGGAACGCGCGCACCGCCTGCACGCAGCAGTAGTCGAACTCGATGCCCTGACCGATGCGGTTCGGGCCGGAACCGAGGATCAGCACTCGACGCGTTCCGGGCTCGAGTGGCTCGTCGATCCGGTCGTAGCTCGAGTATAGGTACGAGGTCTCGGCCGCGACCTCGCCGCCGCAGGAGTCGACGGTCTTGAAGACCGGGCGCACGCCGAGCTCGCGCCGGCGACGGCGCACGTCTGCCTCGGCGACGCCGCACACGGCGGCGAGCCTGGTGTCCGAGACGCCATGTCGCTTGAGCTGCCGCATGCTCTCGTGGTCGAAGCCCGCAAGCCCACGCGACTCGGCGTCGTGCTCGAGCGCGACGGTTCGCGCGAGCTCGTCGCAGAACCAGGGATGGATGCCCGACTCGGCAGCCAGCGCCGCGGGACTCTCGCCCGTGCGCATGCGCCCGATCAGCGCGTCCAGCCTGTCCCACGTCGGTGTCGACACGCCACCGGAGGTGCGCGCGTTGCCGTCGAGCTCGCGGGAGCGGAGCGTCTTCCCGAGAGCCTCGCAGAAGTTGCGTCCGATGCCCATCGCCTCACCCACCGACTTCATCTGCGTGGTCAGCGTCCCGTCGGCGCCCGGGAACTTCTCGAACGCGAAGCGGGGCGCCTTCACGACGACGTAGTCGATCGTCGGCTCGAACGAGGCCGGCGTCGTGCCGGTGATGTCGTTCGGGATCTCGTCGAGCGTGTAGCCGACGGCGAGGCGGGTCGCCACCTTCGCGATCGGGTAGCCCGTCGCCTTCGACGCGAGCGCCGAGCTGCGCGAGACCCGCGGGTTCATCTCGATCACGACGAGCTCGCCCGTCTGGCGGTTGAGCGCGAACTGCACGTTCGAGCCCCCGGTCTCCACTCCCACGACGCGGATGACCGCGGCCGCGGCGTCGCGCAGCGTCTGGAACTCGCGGTCGGAGAGCGTCATCGACGGCG
Source organism: uncultured Actinomycetes bacterium (assembly GCA_963717155.1). Taxonomy (GTDB): domain Bacteria; phylum Actinomycetota; class Thermoleophilia; order Gaiellales; family JALYLC01. Next base: position 1,293,416 of record OY970326.1, on the reverse strand, counting down.
CGACGCAGATCGAGTCGCCGGTGTGGACGCCCATCGGATCGATGTTCTCGATCGAGCAGATGATCACCACGTTGTCGAGGCGGTCGCGTATCACCTCGAGCTCGAACTCTCCCCAGCCCTCGACCGACTCCTCGAGCAGCACCTGCGAGATCGGGCTCTCGCGCAACCCGCGCGCGATCGCGTCGAGGAACGAGGCCTCGTCGCGCGCGAACCCGCCGCCGTGGCCCCCGAGCGTGAACGCCGGGCGGATCACCACCGGTGGCTGGAGCCCGGCCGCGAACGCGGCCTCGGCGTCGGCGAGCGTGCGGACGATGGCCGAGCGCGGCACGCGGAGGCCGACCGAGGCCATCGCCGCGGCGAACGCCTCGCGATCCTCGGCCCGGTGGATCGCGTCACGCGACGCGCCGATCAGCTCGATCCCGAGCTCGTCGAGCACGCCCGACTCGGCGAGCGCGATCGACAGGTTCAGGGCCGTCTGCCCGCCGAGCGTGGGAAGCAGCGCGTCGGGGCGTTCCCGACGCAGCACCGCCGTGACGCCCTCGAGGTCGAGCGGTTCGAGGTAGGTGCGGTCGGCCCAGCCGGGGTCGGTCATGATCGTCGCCGGGTTCGAGTTGACGAGCACCGTGCGGTACCCCTCCTCGCGCAGCACCTTCAGCGCCTGGGTGCCCGAGTAGTCGAACTCGCAGGCCTGACCGATCACGATCGGGCCAGACCCGATCACGGCGATCGTGTGGAGGTCGTCTCGGCGCGGCATCTCTAGGCCTCCACTCGCGCGCGCTCGCGCACGCGCGCGCAAACCTCGACGAAGCGCTCGAGCTCGATCCGCGCGTCGTGCGGACCCGGGGACGCCTCGGGGTGGAACTGCATGCTCCACACGGGCCGGCCGCGGAGCTGCAGTCCCTCGACCGTGTTGTCGTACAGCGAGACGTGGGTCACGTCGATCTCGGAGGGCGTGCCCGAGACGGGCTCGCGCACGGCGAAGCCGTGGTTCTGGCTCGTGACGAGCACGCGACCGGTGGCGCGCTCGAGCACGGGATGGTTCGCGCCGCGATGACCGAACGGGAGCTTGAACGTCTCGAGCCCGAGCGCCCGACCGACCAGCTGGTGGCCGAGGCAGATGCCGAAGACCGGTCGTCCGCTCTCGATCAGGCCCCGGACCTCGCTCGCGTGCGCATCCATCGCTCCGGGATCTCCGGGGCCGTTCGCGAGCAGCACGCCGTCGGGCTCGAGCGCGAGGATCTCGGCGGCGCTGGCGTCGTGGCGGACGACCTCGACCGAGGCGCCTGCCTGCTCGAGCAGGTGGACGATCGAGGCCTTCGTGCCGTAGTCGACGACGACGACGTGGCAGCGCCGGCCCGCGCCGTCGCCCTCGATCAGGCCGGACACCGCGTCCGCGAGCGAGCGGCCGGTCATCGGCGGCTCGGCCGCGAGCAGGGCCCGGGCCTCGGACTCCGAGCGCCCGTCGCCGACGGCCACCGCGAGCATCGCGCCGCGATCGCGCAGGTGTCGCACGAGCGCCCGCGTGTCGATCTCGGCGAGCGCGACGACGCCCTGCTCGCGCAGCCAGTCCAGGAGACCGCGCCGCCCGGACGGCGTCGCGTTTCGCGCCTCGTGGCAGAGGAGCGCGCGCGCCTGCACGCCCGGCGACTCGAGCGCGGACTCCTCGACGCCGTAGTTGCCGATCATCGGCGCGGTGAAGCAGAGGAGCTGTCCGTAGAAGCTCGGATCGGTGAGCGACTCCTGGTAGCCGGTCATCCCCGTCGTGAACACGGCCTCGCCGACGGCGCACGCCTCGGCGCCGACGGTGGTCGCCGGCCAGCTCGTGCCGTCGGCGAGGTAGAGCGCTCCCGCGGTCACGCGACCACCGTGGCGAGACGATGCGCAACCTGGCCGGACGCGACCGTGAGGTGGCAGCGTCCGGCAACCTCGCGACCGAGGAAGGCGCAGTTGTGGCTGCGCGAACGGAGGTCGGACTCCGCGACGACGTAGTGGTCGTCGAGATCCCAGAGCGCGAAGCTCGCCGGCTCGCCGAGCTCGAGGCGTGGTGCGCGCAGCCCGAACGCGCGCGCCGGGCCGTCGGTCATGCGCGTCACGAGCGTCGCGAGGTCGAGGAGGCCCGGTTCGACGAGCCCGTGGAAGAGCGCGGGGAACGCCGTCTCGAGGCCGATCGTGCCGTTGGCCGCAGCCTCGAACGGCACCTCCTTCTCCTCGCGCGCGTGGGGCGCGTGGTCGGTGGCGACGCAGTCGATGGTGCCGTCGCGCAGCGCCGCGATCAGCGCCTGCCGGTCGGCTTCGGCGGCGAGCGGCGGGCTCATGCGGAGGTTCGGGTCGAGCGTCCGCACGTCGTCGTCGGTCAGCAGGAGGTGGTGCGGCGAGGCCTCGGCGCTGACGTCGACGCCGAGCGAGCGCGCAAGCCGGACCTCGTCGACCGACTCGGCGACGTGCAGATGGCAGAGATGGATCGGCTGGCCCTCGTAGCGTGCGATGCGCAGGTCGCGCGCGACCATCACCGACTCGCCGATCGACGGATAGCCGCCGATCCCGAGCACCGCCGACACGGCGCCCTCGTGCATCGCGGCGCCACGCGTCAGGGCGAGATCCTCGCAGTGCAACGAGAGCACGCGGCCCGTGATCGAGGCGTACTGGAAGGCGCGCCGCAGGAGACCGGAGCTCTCGACCGGCCGCCCGTCATCCGAGAACCCGACGGCGCCGGCGTCGGCGAGCGATGCGAGCTCTGCGAGCTGCGCGCCGAGCTGGCCGAGCGAGATGGCGCCGAGGAACCCGACGGCGACGACCGCCTCGCCGGCCGCGCGCTCGTGCAGCGCCTGCATGACCGAGGCGGAGTCGACCACCGGGTCGGTGTTCGGCATCGCGAGGATCGTCCCGAAACCACCTGCAGCAGCGGCCGCCGTACCCGACGCGATGTCCTCCTCGTGCTCCTGGCCGGGCGTCCGGAGGTGCACGTGCGGGTCGACGAAGGCAGGGAGCAGCGTGAGCCCGTCGGCGTTCACGACCTCGGCGTCATCCGGAACGGCGAGATCGTCTCCGAGGGCGGCGATGACGCCGGCCCGCACGAGCATGTCCGTGCGCGCATCGATCCCGGCGCCCGGGTCGACGATGTGCGCACCGCGAACGAGCAGCGTTGCCGGCTCGGACTCGCGGATCGTGAGGAGGCCGGGCGCGCGCATCACGCGACCGCCTCGCGCGCGGCGACGAGCGGAGCGGGGACGGACGACCCGAGCAGCAGGTCGTAGAGCACCGCCATCCGCACGACGAGCCCCGAGCGGACCTGCTCGGCGATCAGCGAGGCCGCCGAGTCGGCAACCTCGCCATCGATCTCGACGCCCCGGTTCATCGGACCCGGGTGCATGACGAGCTGCCCTGGCCTGACGCGTCCCGGCGTCACGCAGTAGCGCTGCGCGTACTCGCGCAGGCTCGGGACGAACGCCTCGCCGGGAAGCATGCGCTCCCGCTGCATCCGCAGCACGTACACGACGTCGGCGCTCGCGATCGCCGAGATGTCGGTCGACACCTCGACGCCCGAGGCCTCGACGTCGCGCGGAATCAGCCCGGGCGGCCCGACGAGGGTGACGCGCATCCCGCACCGGGCGAACGCGATCATGTTCGAGCGCGCGACGCGGGAGTGCAGCACGTCGCCGACGATCGCGACGTGCAGACCCTCGAGATGTCCGACCGCCTTGCGGATCGTGTAGAGGTCGAGCAGCGCCTGCGTCGGATGCTGGTGCTTGCCGTCGCCCGCGTTCACGACCGCGGCGCGTGTGTACCCGGTCACGAACCGGGCGGCGCCGATCTGCGGATGGCGGATCACGAGGACGTCCGGCTCGTACGCGTCGAGCGTCAGGATCGTGTCCTTCAGCGACTCGCCCTTGTCGGTCGAGCTGCCGGCGGCCTTGACCGACATCACATCGGCGGACAGCCGCTTCGCGGCGAGCTCGAACGACGATGACGTTCGCGTCGAGCTCTCGAAGAAGACGTTGACGACTGTCCGGCCTCGCAGCGTCGGGAGCTTCTTCACCTCGCGCTCGCCGACGGCCTCGAGGCTCGCGGCGAGATCGAGCAACCGCTCGACATCCGGCCGCCCGAGATCGTCGGACGAGAGCAGGTGTCGCCGCGGAGGCGGCGGTGTCATCGCGCGCAGCGCGTCGTCCATCAGGCCTCTCCCCCTTCGAGCAGGACATCCTCGACCTCGTCGACCTCGATCAATCGCACCGCCACGCGCTCGCTGCGCGACGTCGGCAGGTTCTTGCCGACGAAGTCGGCGCGGAACGGCAGCTCGCGATGCCCCCGGTCGCAGAGCACGGCGAGCCGGACCCGCGCGGGCCGCCCGTAGTCGAAGAGCGCCTCGATCGCAGCGCGCACCGTGCGGCCGGTGTACAGCACGTCGTCGACCACGATCACGCTTCGCCCGTCGAGCGGGAAGTCGAGCCGCGACGCCTTGACGATCGGCTGGCTGTGCGCGGGGGTCTCACCGCCGCGGAGCCCGACGTCGTCCCGGTAGAACGTGATGTCGAGCGCGCCGACGGGCAGCTCGACGCCGCTGATCTCGGCCACCAGCCGGCGCAGCCGCTGGGCGAGCACGACACCGCGCGTGTAGATCCCGACGAGCGCGGCGTCTGCGAGCATCTCGCCCTCGCGCTCGACGATCTCGTGTGCGATCCGCCTCAGCGTCCGCGAGACCTGGTCCGCGTCGAGCAGGACCCTCGATGTCCTCACCGCCACGATAGCCTCGGCAGGAGGCGCGGCGCACGGGCAGGCTGAAGCACGATCACAGCTCCTTTCCGGGCTCTCTGGCCGCGGCCTTAAAGGGACTGGCAGGTGCGGTCATTCCGTCCGACCGCAGGAGACACGCTATCAGGCTAGGCGGCGTGCGTTCCGACGATCAGGCGCCAGTCGAGCCGCGTGACGAGATCTGGCTCGCCCGCCCGGGCCTCCGCCTCGAGTCGAGCGGCTGCAGCGGCGACCTCGTCAGGGGGCAGGAGGTGCACCGTCGAGATGTATCCGGCCCGCACGCGTACCGCCGCCTCGGCACGGCTGACCCGACCGTCCTGGACGAGGGCTTGCTCGGTGACCTCGGCGAATCCCGCGGCGCGAAGCTCGGCCGGGAGCTCGTCGGGATCCGGGAACCGCGCGAGATCTACGGCGGGGAGGCTCGGCAGGTACGGCGCGAGGTAGAAGCCCGTGAAGTGGGCGGGCGCGAACGTCCAGATGTACAGCCTCCCTCGCGGGGTCAACACGCGAGCCGCCTCGTGAAAGGCGCCGTCTCGAGCGGCGCCGAGGGTGTGCACCACGAGGCGCATGACGACGGCGTCGAACCACCCGCCGCGGAAGGGCAGCGCGTCAGCGGTGGCGACACGGAACGCCACGCGACGTGCGCCCTGTGCGCGAGCGCGGTCGATCATCGCCTTCGAGCTGTCCACGCCCCACGCGCGCACGCCGTAGCGCTCGGCAGCCGCAGCCGCGAGCCGACCGGTGCCGCAGCCGACATCGAGCAGGCGGGTTGCCGCGGCGAGCCCCGCCGATCCGGTCACCTCGAGTTGCTGCCGCCAGGCCGCGTTGTCGGGGCGCAGCTCGTCGTAGCGCTCGGCCATGCGATCGAACACCGAACCCTCAGCGGGAGTCCGGTCATCGGATGCCATCTATGCGAAGTGGCTTGCGACGAGGGCGCGGGCCTCATCGGCATCGGCCGCTCGCACGAGCAGGACGCAGCGTCCACCGGCTGCGTACAGACCGCGAAGATCGGGTCCGCCGCTCGGAGCCACCGCGACCTCGATGCCGTTCTCGGCGAGCAGACCCCGCATCATCGTCGCCTCCGCCTCATCGCCCGCGACGCACAGCTTCACGGGCGCGGGTTCGGACGCCTCCGCTGATGTCGACCGGCCCGGCTGCGACCTGCCGAAGCGGAGTCTCACTCGTCCTCATCCTCGTCGTCGTCCGCGGCTTCGAGCACCTCGAGCGCACGCTCGAGCAGCGTGTCGGCAACGAGCACGCGACACGGGCCGTCGATCAGCGGCCCGGCGCCTTCGAGCTCGGCCGCCTCGAGCCGGGTCTCGATCCCGGCGGCGCGCAGGACACCGCAGATGTCATCCGCCTCTACGGGATCTGCGGCGATGGCAACCGTCACATCGGCACTCACGGCAGGACCTCCCTCGGAGCGTCGGCGGCGACATCCGGTGGCGAGGCCTCGCGACGGCCCCGCCGAGCCGCCCGCGGCTCGAGGCGCGGCTGGCCGCGCTCCGGCAACGGGACGACGATGATATCGAAGTCGCGTGGGACGAACGTCTCGGCGAACACCTCCCGAGCCTCGGCCTCGGCATCGCGAGGTGCCGTCCGCTGCCCGAGGTGGGTCAGCGCCAGGAGCCGCACACCGGCTTCGCGCGCGACGAGCGCGGCGCCACCAGCAGTCGAGTGCTCGGTCTCGCTCGCGCGATCGGAATCGTCGGCGATGAACGTCGCCTCGTGCACGAGCACGTCGGCGCCGGTCGCGAGCTCGACCACGGCGTTGCACGGGACGGTGTCGCCGGACAGGACCACGGAGCGCCCGGGACGTGCGGGGCCGACGAGCTGGGCGGACGTGACCGTCCGCCCGTCGGCGAGCGTGACGGTCTCGCCTCGCAGGAGCGCGCCGCGCTCCGGACCGTGTGGCACGCCGAGCTCGGTCGCGAGCGCCGCGTCGAAGGCCCCGGGGCGTCCGTCCTCGACGAGTGCCCACGCGACCGCGTGGCCGCGATGCCGTACCGCCCGGGGTACGAGGCGGTACCCGTCGCGTTCGACGACATCTCCGTCCTGCACCTCGCGCGGCTCGATCTCGAAGCCAAGTCGACCGACGAAGGGAGCGAGCACTCGCATGAGGTCGCGCAGGCCCGGCGGACCGACGAGTGCGAGCGGGCGCTGCCGGCCGTGGAGGTCGTAGGTCTTGAGCAGACCGGGAAGCCCGAGCACGTGATCGGCGTGGTAGTGGGTGAGGGCGATCAGATCGAGCTCGGCCAGTCCGAGCGTCGAGCGCAGGAGCTGGCGCTGGGTTCCCTCACCGCAGTCGACGAGCAGGATGTCGCCCTCGCGTCGGATTGCGGTCGCCGACGGCGACCGGGCAGCCGAGGGCGCCGATCCCGCGGTGCCGAGGAAGATGACCTCGATATCCACGAGGGGAGTGTGGCCGACCGCGCACGGCCGCCGTCGAGGCTAGGACCGACGCGTGCGAACGACGCGCAGGTCTGCGCGTGAGCGCGACGTCCCGCTCGCACCACCCTCGAGCAGGAACAGCGCCGGACGAACCACGACGTCATCGGACTCGTCGGGCACCTCGCGCATGATCTGCCACGCACGCTCGAGGAACTCGGGGAGCGGAACGAGCTCGCCTCGCTCGGCCGCGAGCGCCAGGTGGCCGCGGCTCATGGCAGCACCAGGGTCTCGCCGGGCTGGATCGTCGCATCGGCGAGCGAGTTGCGGTGCATGATCGACTCGACGTGAGGCCGCGGATCGCCGCCGTACGTCGACTCGGCGATCCCCCAGAGCGTCTCGCCCTGCCGGACGACGTGAGTCGTCGGGAGCCGAGCGCCATCAGACGGACCGGCGGCGAGCAGTGCGCCGACGAGGAACGCAAGAACGAGCATGCCGACAACGACGAGCCGACGTGCCGAGTGGTTAGTAGTCGCTGCGAACATGTGTTCGACTCTACCAGCGAACAGGTGTTCGTGTCAAGGAAGAAGAGCCAAGTCGGACGGCCGCGAGCGCACGCGCGATCGCAGAGCGCACGAGCGCGGGGCGCAGGCAGGTTGCGGGGCTGCGATCCTCGGAAAAGACGCAGGTCGGGAGCGTGGTTCTCGGGGCCTAAGCGTGGGTCCCGTAAGGCGCTGCGCGGACGTCTTCGATCCGTCGAAATGGTGATCGCGGTTAGGCCGGAAACGAAATGGGTCGAACGCCACAGGTGGCACTGAACGCGCTGTGGCCGCAGGTGGCGTCCACCAGACGTTTTCGACCCGTCGCAACCGTGATCGCGGTTAGGCCGGAAACGAAATGGGTCGAACGCCACAGGTGGCACTGAACGCGCTGTGGCCGCAGGTGGCGTCCACCAGACGTTTCCGACCCATCGCAACCGTGATCGCGGGTAGGCCGCGAAACGAAATAGGACGAAGATCACAGGTAGCGCTGAACGCGGAGCGTTCGCAGGTGGCGTCCACCAGACGTTTCCGATCCGTCGCAACCGTGATCGCGGTTAGGCCGCGACGGACATAGGCCTCGAAGATCACAGATGGCGCGGGTTCGAAAGATCCACGGGTCGCGTGTTCGAAGCTTTTCGAGCGCGCCACCTTCGGCGTTTCGCACCAGCGCGACCTGTGGATCCTGGTCGACTATTTCGTTTCCGGCCTAACCGCGATCACGGTTGCGATGGGTCGACGACGTCTGCGTGCCTCCGTACGCAGCCGTTTCTAGGTTCCGAGAACCACGCCCACGACCTGCGTCTTTTCCGAGGCCGGCATGTGGCCCATGTCCGTTGCGGCCTGACCGCGATCACGGTTGCGATGGGTCGACGACGTCTGCGCAGCGCCTTACCGGACCGTCGATAGGTTCCGAGAACCACTCCCAGGGTCGCGCACGAAGGGTTCCGCGCCTCGGTCTCGGCCCCTACGCGAAAAACGCCAACCAGATGCTCGCCGCCGCACCCGCGACCACGCAGTAGATCGCGAACGGCTTCAGGCTGTTCGTCTGGAAGTAGCGGACGAGGAAGCGCACCGAGAGGTACGCGGTGGCCGCCGAGCAGAGCGCGCCCACGAGCGCGGGGCCGCGCACGCCGTTGCCCGAGGAGCCGACCAGGTCGGGCATCTTGAGGACCGCGGCCGCGCCGATGATCGGCGTCGCCAGCAGGAACGCGAAACGGGCCGCATCCTCGTTGTTGAGCCCGACGAGCAAGCCGCCGGCCATCGTCGCGCCCGAGCGCGAGAAGCCCGGGACCAGCGCGAGCGCCTGCGCGGCGCCCACGCCGAGCGCGGCTCTGAAGCCGACCGTCTCCGAGATGCGCGAGTCGGAGTCCGACTCTTCGCCCTCGGGAATGGTCGGAGCGCGACGGCGCAACCACTCGGCGCCGGCGAGCAGGAAGCCGTTCAACATCAGGAAGAACGCCGCGGACTGCGGCGACGCGAACACCTTCCGCAGGGCATCCTGCAGCAGCAGCCCGAGGAGACCTGCGGGAATCGTGCCGACGATCAGCAGCCAGCCGAGCTTGGCATCGACGTCGTCCGCCGCGATCTCGCGCCGCGCGAGCGAACGCCCGAGTCCGCGCACGATGCGCACCCAGTCCTGCCAGAAGAACCCGAGCAGGACGAGCGCAGTCGCGAGGTGGGTCGCGACCAGGAATGTCAGGAAGAACGGGTCGTTCTGATGGATGTCCCACCCGAACAGCGTCGGAAGGATCACGCTGTGCCCGAGGCTCGAGATCGGAAACAGCTCGCTGAAGCCCTGCAGCAGCCCGAGCACGATCGCCTGTCCGTACGTGATCACGCTCTGAGCCCCTCCGTCGTAGGCGGAGCCGATCACCGGCGGCGCCGACGGGAAGCATGCCAGCTACGCCGGAGACGGGAATAGGGGTGTCCAAACACACGTTTTCCCAATCGAGTTATCAGAAAATCTTCTACTCTTCGACTCAGATCTTTAGATCCCTCAACACGAGGAGACTCAGTGCCAGAGCGCACACGAACCCTTCCGCTGATCCCGCTGGATGACGCCGTCGTCCTGCCGAACATGGCCCTCGCGGTCTCCATTTCGACCGACCGAGGCACGCGCGGCAATCGACGACGCACTATCGGGCGACGCACCCGCGCACGTCGTGCTCGTGACCCGGCGAGATGGCCGGTTCGCGCGCATCGGCACCGTCGCCGAGCTCGATGGCCACCCGGCCATCCTCCCCGGTGGCGCACGCGGCATCACCATTCGCGCGCTTCACCGCGCCGAGCTCGGGCGTGCAGACGCCGCTGGTCAGGCGCTGCGCATCGAGGTGACCGAACACCCCGACCCCGACGATCCGTCGGAGCGGGCGCAGGAGCTCGCCCACGAGTACCGCGCGATTCTCGAGGAGATCCTCGAGGCTCGCGGCAACCCCGGCGTCGCCGCGTTCCTGCGGTCGATCGACGCGCCGGGCGCCCTCGCCGACACCGCCGGCTACTCCCCTGACCTGTCCGTCGAGCGCAAGCTCGAGCTGCTCGAGACGCTCGACGTCGAGTCGCGCCTCGAGAAGGCGATCGGCTGGGCCAAGGAAGCGCTCGGCGAGATCGAGCTGCGCCGCCGCATCCGCGACGACGTGACCGACGGCATGGAGAAGCAGCAGCGCGAGTTCCTGCTCCGCCGCCAGATGGACGCGATCCGCAAGGAGCTCGGCGACGAGGAGGGCGACGAGGTCGAGGGCTACCGCACCCGCATCGCCGAGACACCGCTCTCGGACGAGGCGCGCAAGGAGGCGGAGCGTGAGCTGAACCGGCTCGCCGCGTCCGGCGGAAACGGCCCCGAGTCGTCGACCATCCGCACCTACCTCGACACGCTGCTTGCCCTGCCCTGGGGCAAGTACTCCGACGAGGTCCTCGACGTGAACGTCGCGCGTGAGACGCTCGACGCCGACCACGCCGGCCTCGAAGAGGTCAAGGACCGGATCCTCGAGTACCTCGCGGTCCGCAAGTTCCGACGCGAGCGCGACATCTCGGACGAGCGCAGCGGCGCGATCCTCGCGCTGGTGGGCCCGCCCGGCGTCGGCAAGACCTCGCTCGGCGAGTCCATCGCGAAGGCGCTCGGACGCGAGTTCCAGCGCATGAGCCTGGGCGGCGTCCGCGACGAGGCCGAGATCCGCGGCCACCGGCGCACCTACATCGGCGCGCTTCCGGGTCGCCTTGTCCGCGCCCTGCGAGACGCCGGCACCATGAACCCGGTCATCCTGCTCGACGAGGTCGACAAGCTCGGCGCAGACTGGCGCGGCGATCCGTCGTCGGCCCTGCTCGAGGTGCTCGACCCCGCGCAGAACTCGACGTTCCGCGACCACTACCTCGACCTCGAGGTCGACCTCTCCCAGGTGCTGTTCCTGGCGACCGCGAACGTGGCCGAGCAGATCCCGGCAGCGCTATGGGATCGGCTCGAGGTGATCCGCCTCGACGGCTACACCGAGGACGAGAAGGTCGCGATCGCAGAGGGCTACCTCATCCCCCGCCAGGTGACCCGCAACGGGCTGCTCGACGGAGAGGTCGCAATCTCGACCGAGGCCGTGCGACGCACGATCGGCGACTACACGCGCGAGGCGGGCGTCCGCTCGCTCGAGCGCGAGATGTCGAAGGTGCTGCGCAAGGCGGCGACGAAGCTCGCATCCGGCGAGGCCGTCGCACCGATCACGGTCAGCGCCGACGAGATCGAGGAGTACCTCGGGCGACCGCGGCACTTCTCCGAGGCCGCCGAGCGCACGTCGGTCGCCGGAGTGGCGACCGGGCTCGCGGTCACGGGCACGGGCGGCGACGTCCTGTTCGTCGAGGCGAACGCGATGCCCGGCAAGGGCACGCTGACCCTGACCGGCCAGCTCGGCGACGTCATGAAGGAGTCGGCGTCGATCGCGCTCAGCTACGTCCGGAGCAAGGGCCTCCTGCACGGTGTCGACGCCTCGGGATACGCCGAGAGCGACTTCCACATCCACGTCCCCGCGGGAGCGATCCCGAAGGACGGCCCGTCCGCGGGCGTCACGATGACCGTCGCGCTCGCGTCGCTCCTGACCGGGCGCCCGGTGCACCACAACGTCGGCATGACCGGCGAGGTGACCCTCCAGGGGCGTGTGCTCCCGGTGGGTGGCATCAAGCAGAAGGTGCTCGCCGCACATCGCGCCGGGCTGACCGAGGTGATCCTGCCCGGCCGCAACGCGCCTGACCTGGACGACCTGCCCGAGAAGGTGCGCGAGGCGATGACGTTCCACCCCGTGTTCACGATCGACGAGGCGCTCTCGTTCGCCCTGGAGCCGGCAGGCACGCCGGAGCCGGCAACCGCGTAGCGCACGAGCGTAGAGGGCGGTCGACCGGTCCGGTCGACCGCCCTCTTTGCGTTTTTCCGGGTTCGGAGGAGGCCGGCGCGCCACGCCGAACCCGCCCAGGGTGATCCGAGGAGCAATCGTCGTCGGCGTGCTGATCGCCGCCTTCATCGGCCTCGCCCGCACGGGCGCGGTCCACGGGGAGATGTGTCTGTCGCAGGTCGGCTGCGTACGCGCCGGCGGACACAAGGCCGCACTCGTGAGCAAGCCCTCGCCGATCGTCGCGCAGCTACGCCAGCACCAGGTCACGGCGCCGCTCGGCCCGACCGGCTGACCGCACCTCGCCTGGTTACACGACGGTGCGGCGGCGTCGCTCGACGCGCCGCTGCGCGAGGACGGCCGCAGCGCCGATGAGCGCGGCAAGCGCGACGAGCGCGCCCGGTACGACAAGGCGGATGCTCGCGGTTCCGTCATCCGAGCCCGCGATCAGGATGCCCGAGCCCTTCAGGGCGAAGCGTCCGATCGGACTTCCGAACCCCCATCCGGGATCGGCACCGGTCGGCTCGCTCGAGGTCGCGCGGCCTCCGGCCGCTCCCGCGGGACTCGCCGAGGAAGCCGTCGCAGATACCGTCCCGTCGGAGGCGAGCGGACGCTCCGAGTGACTGCACCTCGATCGGCGTTCCGAACTGCAGGAATCGCGAGAACAACCCGCTGGTCATGATCAGCTCGTCGGGCCACGGCACGAACCTCAACGTGCCGGCACCGCCCGACGTGCCGCCCACTCCGGCAGCGAAGCCGCTGAGGCCCGTCGAGGAGACGCGGGGCAGCTCACGGAACGGAGGCTGATCGAGGCTGAGCGGCGTAGCCGCGGCAGTGGTCACGTCGGCCGCGGAGGTCGCGGCGTTCGGAGTGGTGATCTGCGGCGTCGTGGCCGACGGCGTCGTGGCGACCGATCCACTCGTCGACGTCCTGACCGCCGCTCGCCGTCTCCGAGCCGCTGCGGCACGGAGCCGGCGCTGGCGCCTGATCGCCGCCCGCCGTGCTCGTGTCACGACCGTGGGCGTCGCGCTGGTCGTCTTCGCAGCCGTCGACGCGACGGTCGAGAGCGCAGGCGACGCAACCTTGGCGACGACCTTCGTCGCGGACGTCACTGCGGAGGATACCGGCTGAGTCGGCAGCTTCACGGGCGCTGTCACCGTGACCGGCGGGACGGCCACCTTCGGCGTCGCGACGCTCGGGGTCGTAACTGCCGGCGTCGTGACCGGTGGCGTGGAAACCTTCGGCGTCGTGACCGCCGGGGTCGTGACCGCCGGGGTCGTCGCGACCGGCGTCGTGACGGCCGGCACGGTGACGGCGGGAACGGTGACGGTCGGCACCGTGACTGCAGGCACGGTCACCGCGGGCACCGTCACTGCGGGCACCGTCGCCACAGGGGTCGTGATTCCGGGCGTCGTCAGGTTGCCCAGCGGGCCGTCTGTTCCGACAAGCCCCTTCGCGTATGCCGACCCGGCCAACGCGCCGAGCACGAGCATCGACGCCAACCCGACCTGAATGCGCACTGTCCCGTGAGCCACGGATGCTTCTTACCATCGCCCATGTCACAGTAAACACATAAAGGAAGCTAGATCACACGGGCCCCTTCTCGAGGTTTCAGGGCGACTCGGAATCCGTATAAGTGACATCGTGCACCCATTGCGCTCCCGGAACGCCGAAGAGCACTACCGCCGAGGCCAAGCCGGAGTGCTGCGCGATCAGTGGCGGCTCGCGCTCGGCATCGTCGTCGTGTGCGTGGCCGTGGCCGTCGCCGTCGCGCTGGCCCAGCCGTCGCGCTACCGGGCGACAGCGACACTGCTCGCCGTCCCGCGGCCGACCCCGGCGCTCGCCTCGACGCTTTCACGCCTCGCGCGCACGACGCAGGTCCTGACGCGCGCGACGGCGACGAGCGGCATCCCGACGGACGAGCTCCGCACGTCGGTGCACGCGCGCGTGCAGGAGGGCGAGCTCGTCGCCGTCTCGGCAACCGCGTCGACGAGCACGGCGGCCGCCAGACGCGCGAACGCCGTGGCGGGGGCGCTCGCGGTCGTCGGGCGCGACATCGTGAAGACGGCGAACGGCCGTGTCGCCATCGTCGTTCCGGCGCGCCCGCCGAGCTCGCGCATATCCCCCCGTCCATGGCTGAACGCGGCGGTCGGGCTCCTCGTAGGCCTGCTTGCCGCGGCGGCCGTGCTGCTGGTCCGTGACAGGCGCGACCGCCGTCCACGCATGCCGGCGGAGCTCGAGGAGCTGTGGGGTCTCCCGGTCGTCGCCGCGATGCGAAACGTCGGCATGAACGGTCGGGTCCCACCTGAGATCGTCGAGGGATACCGCATGCTCCGCGCCAACCTGTTCCTCCGCTCGGGAGGCGATCTCCCTCACGCCCTGATCGTCACTTCCGCAGTGAAGAACGACGGCAAGAGCGCGATCGCCGCGAATCTCGCTCGAACCCTTGCCGCAACTGGATATCGCGTGATCGCAGTCTCGGTGGATCTGCGCGACTCGGAGCTACAACGGCACCTGGGGGTCGAGGACGCCACGGGTATCGCGGAGCTGTTCGCCGACGACACGCACCCACGGGACGTCGTGACGCGCGTCCCGCTCGGCTTCGAGGATTCAGACGGAACCGGCTCGCTCGACCTCCTGGCCGACGGCTCGCCGACGGTCGCGCGCTCGGCGAGCCTCGTGAGTCCCGCCATCGAGGATCTGCTGTCGGATCTGCAAGAGGACTACCACGTCGTCGTGATCGACGCCCCCGCGTTGCTTCCGGCGAGCGAGACGGTGCTCCTGGCCCAGCTGCCGGGAATGCAGCTGCTCGTCGTGGCGCAGAGCGGAACCACCGAGCAGCGTGAGATCCGACGCGCCCGCGAGCGCCTCGAGCTCGCCGGAGTCGACGCGCTCGGACTGGTCGTGTGCGGCATCGAGTCCGAGTAGGACCGACCCGTTCAGCGGATCATGGCTGCCTTTGACGGATCCAGAGCGACGCGTGTCCCGGGGCGACGGTGCGCTCGACCACGTCGACCAGTTGCGCCTGCACGTTCTCGATGTCGATGGCGTCGCGCAGATGTGCCGTGAAGGTCTGGACGATCGCCTCGGCGTCGTAGCGCGCGCGGTTGAAGCGTCGGTCGACGACGTGCTGGACTCGGCGTCTGAGCGGGTTGAAGAGGGCGGCGGCGGCCAGCGTAGATGCGGCGACGCCGACCGGTGAGGAGAGAGGAAGCGCGCGTGTCGTGAGCGTTACGACCGCGAGGTAGATCGCGACGAGGAGCCCGGTCAGGATCGCGTACGAGAGCGTGCGGCTGATCAGCCGGTCGATGTCGTACAGCCGGTACTTGAGGATGCCCACAGCGAGTCCGAGCGGGAGCGCGAGGAGGAGGAAGAAGCTGTGCGAGCCCACCGCGCGCAGCAGCGGCGAGCTCGCGTTGCTCAGCGCGAGCGTGAGCACGAGCCCGACGACGCTGATGGCACCGCCGCTGAGGAGCCACTTCAGCTGCTGGCGACGCTCGCCCGTCGATTTCCGGTAATCGACCAACAGTCGCGCGACCGAGGCCAGGCAGAAGACGATGTAGGCGGTCGCGAACGGCCCGATGACCCAACCGCCCGGTGAGCTTCCGACCGACGCGAGCTCTCCCGACGAGTCGATCCGAATGTGCCGGGCACCGATCCCGGTCACGTCCTGCCAGGTGACGCTCGCGATGAACACCCCGCAGGCGACGAGGTACGCGCCGAGCACCCAGCGCCAGCGCCCGGAGACACGGCCATCGGGGAAGAGCGTGAGCGGCAGGGGCAGCAACATGATCAGCCAGATCCACGTCGCCGCCAGGAAGGCCCCGACCCGGGGGTACGGCAGCCCGCCGTAGTGCTGGTGGTAGGCCAGCACCGCGTACTGCCCGCCGTTGGAAGCGACGAGGAAGACCAGGGAGAGCACGAGCAGGATCCACCCGATCGGATTGCCGGGCTGGCGCCGTGCCACGATCCATCCGAGCAGTGCGAACGGGACCACGATCAGTCCACCCGACGAGGCGTCCGAGAGCAGCGACAGCGGAACCGCCGCAACCGTCAGCAACACGATGAGAGCGCCGAGCATGAGCGCCACGTGCCGAGCGGGATCCACGCGATCGACGATCCCGAGAATCTACCCCGCGCACGTTCCGGGAACGTTACGGACGCCGCATCACGCGGCCTCGCTCACCTGCACCCCTGCGAGGTTCTCGTCCAGAACCAGCACGGTGCGCACGCCCTCGCCCCGGCGCAGCCGGTCGAGAGCTTCCTGCACCTCGCCGAGCGGCGCCAATCGCGAGACGGCGCCGGCCAGGTCGATGCGACCCGCGAGCGCGAGCTCGGCCAACCCCGGCAGCTCGGCGGCCACGTGGCCCGAGCCGTAGAAGCAGCCGCGCAGGCTCTTGTCGGAGAGGAACTCGATCGCGGGCACGCTGACCTCGACACCGCGCGGCGCCAGGCCGACGACGACCGCCGAGCCGCCGGGACGCAGCGCGTCCCACGCGATCCGGATCGTCTCCCCCATCCCGACGACCTCGAACGCGTGGTCGACGCCCCCGCCTCCCGTCCGCCGCCGTATCTCGCGCGCCGCGTCTGGGCCCGAGAGCAGCCGCATCGGTCGCGCCACGGGCGCGTGCGAGCTCGAGCTTCGAGGCGTCTCGATCGACGGCGATGATCTGCGAGGCGCCGGACAGCACGAGTCCGGCGATGACCTGCAGGCCCACGCCACCGCACCCGATGACGCAGGCGGTCTCGCCGATCCGGACCCGGGCGACGTTGCGCACCGCCCCGACCCCGGTCACGACCGCGCAGCCGAGGAGCGCCGCCTGCCACATGGGCAATCCGTCGGGAATCGGCACAGCGGATGCCGCGTCGATCACGCAGCGCTCGGCGAAGCACGCGACCATCAGCCCGTGCTGCAGCGTGTCGCCGGCAGGGTCGTGCAGGCGCGAGGTGCCGTCCATGAGCGTGCCGCGCGCCATGTTCATGGCCACGATCTCGCACAGGGTCGTCCGTCCAGCGCGGCACTGCGGGCAGCGGCCGCACGACGGCACGAAGCAGAACGCGACGCGATCGCCCGGCGCGACGTGGGTGACGCCGGGGGCGACGGCCTCCACCAGGCCCGCGCCCTCGTGCCCGAGCACCATCGGCCACCTGCCAGCGCCCAGCACGCCGTCCGCGAGGTGGACGTCGGAGTGGCAGACGCCCGCCGCGGCGACCCGCACCTGGACCTCTCCGGCGCGGGGTGGGTCGAGCCGGATCGTCTCGATCTCGACGGGGCGCCCCGGCTGGCGGAGCACGGCTGCGCGCACCGCGATCGAGTCAGTCGACACGGTGAGCCTCGAGCGCGTCGAGATCGGGGATGACGCCCAGGCCCGGCCCGGCGGGCGGCGCGATCGTGCCGTCCGCACCGATCTCGATCGTGGCCGGGAGCAGGAAGTCGCGACGCGCGGTCGACCACGTCGGTGGGTCGTACGGCACCTCGACGAACGGCAGCGACGAGACACCGAGCGCACCGTGCAGGTTGATCAGGAAGCCGTAGCCGTTCGACCAGGTGTGCGGCGACCACGCACGGCCGTGCAGCTCGGCGTGCGCCGCGATGCGCCGGCACCCGCCGAAGCCGCCTGCCAGCACGACATCGGGCTGTACGAC
This sequence comes from uncultured Actinomycetes bacterium, assembly GCA_963717155.1. Lineage (GTDB taxonomy): Bacteria > Actinomycetota > Thermoleophilia > Gaiellales > JALYLC01. The sequence goes on along the minus strand of OY970326.1, from coordinate 1,275,727 downwards.
GTCGACCCCTGCGAGCACCAGATCGCGAGCCTCGGACGCCTGGCGCACCATCTCGCCTGCCGCGATCCGGAGGTCGGTGCGTGTGCGAAGGGCCCGGTAGCCGTCGACGTCGGTCGTCGGAAGCGGCTCCTCCAGCCAGTACACCCCGAGCGGCTCGAGCGCCCGCGCGCACTGGACGGCCGTGGCGACATCCCAGCGCGGTTGCAGATCGCCCGGCATCCGCCAGCCCTGGTTGGCGTCGACCATCAGCTCGAAGTCGGGGCCGACGGCATCGCGCACGGCCGCGACGACGTCGACATCGCGGCGCCAGTCGGTGTGGTGGAAGCGGATCTTGCAGGCCCGTACCCCGGCGTCCCGGAGCGCGACGCACCGGCGGGCGCGCTCCTCAGGGTTGACCAGCTCGCCGCTCGAGGCGTACGCGTGGATCCGCTCGTTGCGCCCGCCGAGCAGCAGGTGGACGGGCTGACCGAGCGCCCGCCCGACCAGATCCCAGACGGCGACCTCGACGGTCCAGGTGCGACCGCCGTGAAAGTCGACCGTCTCGCAGACCTCGCGCACGACCTCCACGCGGCGGGCATCGACGCCCTTCAGGTGGCGCTCGAGCTCTGCCCGGTCCGGCAGGTGGTCGCCGCTCGCGTAGCCCTCGAGGCCCTCCTCGGAGCGCACGACCACCAGCGTCGCATTCAGCCTGCGCCGCGGCTCGGGATCCCACGATGGGCAGAACGGCGGATCGAGATCGATCGCGTAACGACGCGTCTCGATCGCGGCGATGCGAAGGTCAGTCACCGGTGTAGAACGCGTTCCTTCCCGTCTCGCGGATCCGCTGCATGTACGCAAGATCGTCCGCGTGCGACACGGCGACGGCATCGGCGATCGAGGCCCGCATGGCCTCGCGGTTGGCGAGCCGGACCGCCGTCTCGTCGTGCGCGGCCGGATCGACCCAGACGACCGCGAGCAACACGATCTCGTCGATCTGCTCTGCCGCCAGCAGCCCGTCGGCGACCGCGTCGAGCACGCCCTGCCCCACGCCGAGCTGGGCGGCGCCCCACGTGATGAGCGCGAACGTGCTGTCGAGATCGTCGATCGTGACCTTGTTGCGGAAGACGGTGACGGGCCGCACGAGGTTGCCGGCGCCTCCGACGCACACGTACACCGGCAGGTGGCCGGGCGCCGTGTTGCCGGCCTGGCCGATGATCGCGGCGGCCGTCGGCGAGCCGCGGCGACCGATCGCGAGGTTGATGTGGCTGCCGTTGGGCACGTCCCCAGCCCAGGCCTCGCCGAGGCGTCCATCGAGCCAGTCGAGATCTTGAGGCACGGCAACTGCTCCGCAGAGGTAGGGGTCTAGGACAGATCGAGAACGGTGCGGAGCGCGGCGCCCGAGGTGAGAAGCTCGAAGGCAAGCTCGATCTCGTCGAGCGGCAGGCGGTGCGAGATGAGGCGGTCGAGCGGGAGACGCCCGCGCCGGTACTGATCGAGGATCACGCCGAAGTCGCGCTCGGGGCGCGAGGAACCGTACAGGCTCCCCATCACGCGTCGCTCCATGCGCGGGATCGAGAGCGCCGGCAGCTCGACGACCGCGTCGGCGCGCGGGATGCCGATCAGGACCGCGGTCCCGCGGATCCGCGTCGAGAGGAAGGCGGCCCGCATCGCGGTCGGTCGCCCGGTCGCCTCGATGGCGTAGTCGACGCCTCCCCCGCTCGCCTCGCGCACCCGTTCGGCGGTGACCTCGGAGTCGGCGTCGGCCAGCACCGCGTGCGTCGCACCGAACGACAGCGCCGCCTCGAGCTTGTCCTGCGACACGTCGACTGCCACGACAGGCGACGCACCGACGGCAACGGCGCCCATGACCGCCGAGAGCCCGACGCCGCCGCAGCCGATGACCGCGACGCGGTCGCCGGGACGCGCCTTCGCCGAGAACCACACGGCGCCGACGCCCGTCGTCACGGCGCAGCCGACGAGCCCGGCAACATCGAATGGCACGTCGTCCGGGATCGGCACGAGCGAGCGCTCCGGCACGACGGCCCGCTCGGCGAACGTCGAGAGGAACGAGTAGTGGTAGACGGGCTCGCCGTCGCGCGACAACCGCGTCGTCGAGTCCATCAGGCCGCCGGTGCCCATCGCGGGCCAGGCCTCGGAGCAGAGGTGGTGCAGGTCGCGCAGGCACTCGTCACACGCGCCGCACGAGGGCGCCCAGGAGAGCGCGACGTGCTGGCCGGGACGCACGCGCCGCACGCCGGGGCCGACCGCCTCGACGATGCCCGCTCCCTCGTGGCCGAGCACGGCCGGGCACGGCGTCGTCGCCGTGCCGTCGATCGCGTTCAGGTCGGAGTGGCAGACGCCGCTCGCGTACAGGCGCACGAGCGCCTCGCCCGCGTGCGGCGGCTCGAGCTCGAGCTCGGCGATCTCGAGCCGTCCGCCCGTCTCGGGCAGCACGGCCGCTCGTACCTTCACTCGGGTGCCGATCGCGTACGTGGCGGAGGCGGCCCGGCCGCCTGCATCTGCCGGAGCTCCTCGAGCGGGATGTGGCAGCGCATCGTGTGCTCGGGCTCGACCTCGACGAGCGCAGGCTCGACGTCGTCGCAGATCGCGCCCAGGTAGCGCGGGCAGCGGGTGTGGAAGACGCAGCCCGACGGCGGGTTCGCCGCGGACGGGATCTCACCCTCGAGCCGGATCCGCTGCCCCTCGCCGTCGATCGTTGCGACGGCCGAGAGAAGCGCCTCGGTGTAGGGATGGTGCGGCTCGCCAAACACCACCTCGGCCGGCCCGAGCTCCATGAGGCGCCCGAGGTACAGGACGGCGATCCGGTCGGACAGGTATCGCACGACGCCGAGGTCGTGCGAGATGAAGACGTACGACACGTTCTCCCGGGCCTGAAGCTCGCCGAGCAGGTTCAGGATCGCCGCCTGCACCGACACGTCGAGCGCCGAGGTCGGCTCGTCGCAGACGACGACGCGCGGCGAGCCGGCGAAGGCGCGAGCGATCGCCACGCGCTGCTTCTGTCCACCCGACAGCTGGGTCGGGCGGACGCTCAGGTAGCGCTCGGCGAGCCGTACCTCCTGGGTCAGCTCGAGCATGCGCGCCTCTGCCTGCTTGCCCTTGATGCCCGAGAGCTTCTTGAGCGTGCGACCGAGGAGCTTGCGGACCGAGTGCCGGCGGTTCAGCGCCGAGTCGGGATTCTGGAACACGATCTGCACGGCGCGCACGTCGTCGCGGTTGCGCTTGCTGAGCAGGCCGGGAAGCTGACGTCCGTCGAGATCGACGTGTCCTGCTGTCGGCTCGATGATCCCGAGGAGCGTTCGCGCGAACGTGGTCTTGCCAGAGCCCGACTCGCCTACGAGTCCGAGCGTCTCGCCTGCCCACAGCGAGGCGCTGACATCGGCGAGCGCGTGCACGTCGTGCCCCGACTGGCGGAACGTCTTGGCGAGCGAGTCGACACGAAGGACCGGCGTCTGTGATCGATCGAGCCTGCGAGGAATCTCGAGCCTGGTCGACGTCTCGCGCGGCAGGTCCTGGGCCTTGTCGTGAAAGTGGCATCGAGACCGGCGGCCACCGAGGTCGTGAAGCGGCGGCTTCTCGACGACGCAGATCTCCTTCGCGAGCGCACAGCGATCCGAGAAGACGCACCCCGGGATCTCGGCGCCGAGCTGTGGCAGGAACCCCGGAATCGTGTCGAGCCGTCCCTCATCCTTGCGGGCACCGGCACGCGGGATGCAGCGCAGGAGGCCGACGCTGTAGGGGTGTCGCGGATCGTGCAGCACCTGCTGAGCCGGGCCCTCCTCGACGAGCTCGCCGGCGTACAGGACGCCGATGCGATCGCACATCGAGGCGATCACGCCGAGGTTGTGGCTGATGAACAGGATCGAGGTGCCGAACTCGGAGCGCAGGCCCCTGACGAGGTCGAGCACCTCGGCCTCGACCGTGGCGTCGAGTCCGGTTGTTGGCTCGTCGAGGATCAGGAGCGTGGGATCGGTAGCCAACGCCATTGCGATGACGACACGCTGCTGCATGCCGCCCGAGAGCTGGTGCGGGTACCGCCCCATCACGGAGTCGGGATCCGCGATCTGCACCTTTCTGAGCATGCCGATCGAGCGCTCGCGCGCCTCGCCGCGGCCGACGCCTCGCACGGTGAAGACCTCGGCGATCTGCGTCCCGATCCGGAGGGAAGGGTTCAACGCGGCGCCGGGGTTCTGGTAGACCATCGACACCGAGCTCGAGCGGAGCGCGCGCAGCTCGCGACCGCTGAGGCCCCAGACGTCCTTGCCGTCGACCAGCACCGAGCCAGACCTCACCCGTCCGTTTCGCGGGAGGTACCGGACGATCGCCATTGCCGCGGTCGACTTCCCGCACCCCGACTCGCCGACCAGGCCGACGCTCTCACCGCGCTCGACGCGCAGGCTCACCCCGCGCAGCACCTGGCGGTCGCGGCCACGGACGCGGTACGCGACGTCGAGGTCGCGTAGCTCGAGCGCAGCGGTGGTCTCGGCGGCGGCGATGGGAACCTGCTCGAGCGCGCTCACGTGTCGACCACCTGCGTGATCCCGTCGGCCATCAGGTTGATCGAGACGACCAGCGACCCGATTGCGAGCGACGCGAACAGCACCGTCCACCACGCGAACGAGATGATTGAGTAGTTCTCGTAGACCTGGAGTCCCCAGTCGGGCGACGGCGGTTGTACGCCGTAGCCGAGGAAGCTCAGCGAGGCGACCGTGAAGATCGCGTACCCGATCCTGACGGTGCCCTCGACGACGATCGTGGAGGCCACGTTCGGCAGGATCTCGACGAACATGATGTAGGGCGCGCGCTCGCCGCGCAGTTTCGCTGCCTGCACGTAGTCGAGGTCGCGCTCCACGAGCACCGAGGTGCGGACGGTGCGTGAGATCAGGGGCGTGAAGACGATTCCGATCGTGAGGATGAGGGTCGTGTTCGAGATTCCGAGCGAGGTGACGACGACGATCGCGATGATCACGAGAGGGAGCGCGAGCATCGCATCGATGATGCGGCTCAACGCGTTGTCGACCGCGCCCCTGAAGTACCCGGTGACCAGGCCGAAGAACGTTCCCCCGAGGATACCGAGGGCCGTCGCGAGCGTCGAGACGACGAGGATGTCGCTCGACCCGGCGATCACGCGAGCGAACACGTCTCGACCGACCTTGTCCGTTCCGAACCAGTGCGCGCTCGAGAGTCCCTGCAGCGTGTTCTCGCTCGTGGCGTAGGGACTCTGCGTGAAGTACGAGCCGATGAGCGCGCTCAGGATCCAGAAGATCAGGATCACGGCGCCGACGTCGAACGTCTTCGATTTCAGCAGCCGCCGAAACGTGTCGGCTCGGTCCGAGGAGGTCGGAGCGACTGCAACCCCGGAAGGAACGGGGGACGGCGCGAGGCCGACGGGCATGTCGGACATCGAGCTCATCCGAGCGAGTGCCTGATACGCGGGTTCAGCAGGGCGTACAGCAGGTCGGCGATGATCGTCGCGACCAGGTACACGACGCCGATCACGAGGACGCCCGCTTCCAGCATCGGGAAGTCCTTGGTCTTCGCGGCGGTGAGGATCAGGTAGCCGATTCCCGGGTAGTTGAACAACGTCTCGACGACCGCCAACCCTCCGATCAGATAGCCCACCTGCGTCGCCACGACCGTGATCGTCGGCAGGAGCGAGTTGCGGAGGACGTGTTCGCGGATCACGACCTTGCGCGTGAGCCCCTTGAGGTACGCGGTGCGCGTGTAGTCGGCGTCAAGCGCCTCGATCGTCCCCGCGCGGGCGATCCGGGCGATGTAGCCGAACAGGACGAACACGAGCGGGAGTGCCGGCAGGATGAGGTGCCCGTACACCGCGAACACCGATGACCCCGGGGGGACGGTCGCGGACAGCGGCAGCCAGCCGAGCCAGATCGTGAAGATGAGGACGAGGACGACGCCCGATACGAACTCGGGCACCGCGCTCAGCGACAGGCTGACCGTCGAGATGATCCGATCGGTCGGCTTGTCGTAGCGAAGGGCGGCCACGACCCCACCGAGGATGCTGATAGGCACCACGATCACGAACGCGACGAGCGCGAGCTTCAGCGAGTTCTCGAGCGCGGCGATCACTGCCGGGCGAACGGGGATGTTGAGTACCAGCGAGGTGCCCCAGTCGCCCTGCAAGAAGTTCGAGATCCAGTTCCAGTACTGGGTCAGCACTGGCTGATCGGTGCCGAGCTTGTGGTTGAGCGCGGCGACCGATCCCTTGTCCGCGAGCGGACCGAGGATCGTCCGCCCGACGTCGCCCGGAAGCAACTGGGCCGCAGCGAACACGATCACGCTCAGCAACAGCAGTGTGATGAGCGAGAGACCGAGGCGCTTGAGCAGGAAGCGGGCGATAGCTGATCTCCAGAAGGTTCACGCCACCTGCCGCCAGGATCCGGCGGCAGGTGGCGATCGTACACCTAGCTGAGCGAGACGCCCTGCAGCCGGATCAGTCCGACCGCGTCCGCGACGTAGCCCTTGATGTTCTTCTTCCCTGCCGCAAGGTAGTTGTAGAAGTACGGCAGGATCATCGGCGTGTCCGCCAGCAGGATCCTGTCGATCTTCGCTGCGAGCGACCGCTGGGTTCCGATGTCGGGCGTCGACGTGAACTGGTCGATCAGCTTGTCGAGCGCCTTGTTGGAGTAGTGCGAGGCGTTCCACACACCCCCGGTCTTGTAGGCGGACGTGAGGATCGCGTTCGGGACCGGTCGGGGAGCCCAGTCCGTGCCGGTGAACACGGCGTTCAGCCACGGCGTGCCGCCGGATACGAACTTCCCGATCTTGATGTCGTAGTTGCCCGCGTAGTACTGCGTGACCGTCAGGAGCTTCGGCTTGACCGTGAAGCCGATCGCCTTCGCCGCGTTCTGCACCAGCACGGCGAGGTCGGGTAGCTCGTACGCGTTCTGCGTGGTGAGCTGGGTGTTCAGCTTCTTGCCCGCGGCGAGCTTCTTCGCCAGCGCGATGTTCTGCTTTCGCTGAGGAACCGACTTCGGGAACGCCGCCTGCGACGGGGCGATCGGGGAATCGTTGCCGAGTACGCCCAGGCCGCCGAACAGCGTCTTCAGGATCGACGGCCGGTTGAGCGAGTACGCCATCGCGAGGCGGAGGTTCTTGTCGTTGAACGGCGGGACGTCGACTCGCATCGGAAGCTCGCGATGCACCGACGCCTTGGTCGAGAAGATCTGGAACTGTCCGCCCTTGATGAGCCCCTGACCCTCCTGGTACCCGAACTGCGGGATCAGGTCGAGCTCGCCGCCCTGCAGCGCCTGGATCTGCGACGCGGTGTCCGCGTAGAAGGTGAGGTTGACCCCGTCGAGCGGGGGTGTCCCACCCCAGTACGAGGGATTGCGAACGAAGGTGGCGCTGATGCCGCTGGTGTACGCGGTCATCTTGTACGGGCCGGTGCCCGGGAAGGTCTTCTCGTACGAACCGGTCACGTAGTTCGCCGGAAGGATCACGGCCTGGTACATCGGCGATCCGATGAGGAACGGCAACGAAGGACTCGGAGTGGCCGGCTTCATCGTGACCTCGAACGGGCCGGTCTTCGTGATCCCGTCCGGTGTCAGGAGGCCCTTGAGCACCGAGAGCGCCGACGACTTGTTGGCAGGATCAGCGAGCCGCTGGAACGTCGCGACCACGTCGTCCGCCGTGAGCGCGGAGCCGTCGTGGAACTTCACGTTCTGACGGATCGTGAACACCCACGTCTTGCCCTTGCCGTCCGGCGTCTTCCAGGCGGTGGCGATCTCCGGCTTCAGCTGTCCGGTCGCCGGGCTCACGTAGACGAGGTACTCGCCGGTGATGCTCGTCGCGGCGAGCGTCGCCTGCGTGGCGCTCGTCACCGGATCGATGGCGACAGCGGCCTTGAGGCTACCCACGCGTAGCGTCCCGCCGGCCTTGGCACCCGCGCCCGACTTCGGCGACGCAACCGCGCTCGCGGTGCCGAACATCCCGAGCAGGGGCAGCGACATGCCGATGCCGGTGCCGAGCTGGAGCAGCCGCTGGCGGCTGATGCGACCCGCCATGTACTCGTCGATGTAGTGGTTCTCGACCTCGGTAGCTTCGAACCGCAGCCGGTCGAGCTCGTGGTTACTCATACTCTCTCCCTTGTCGGACGGTGCCTATTAGACGCACCCGCGGCATCCCGGGTTGGCAGCCACGCCACATCTCGCTCGAGCCGGGCTGCCGTGGCGCGAAGGTCCGTGAGGAGCACTTCTCGCCGCGCGGGGTCGATCCTACCGGTCGGAACGCACACTGTCATTGCCGCAAGGGCCCGACCCCGGCCGTTGCGGATAGGAACCGCGAGGCAGTGCAGCCCGAGCGCGGTCTCCTCGACGTTCTCGGCGAAGCCGTCGTCGCGCGCCCGTGCGAGGAGCCCGAGAAGGCCCGGAAGGCCGCCCAGATCCACGCCTGTCGGCGTCACGAGGGGCCGGCCGGCGTACGCGATCTCGATCGCCTCGGCCGGCAGATCGGCGAGCAGGACGCGCCCGCTGGCGGCGGCGAACGCCGGCAACCTGCTGCCGACCGCGGTAACCAGCCTGACCGCATGCGTCGTCTCCACCTTGGCCACGAACAGCGAGTCGTCACCGTCGAGCAGCGTGAGCGAGATCGTCTCATTGTGCCGCGCGAGCAGGTCGGCGGCCACCGGACGAAACGCCACGACGATCGGAAGCTCGGCCGCGGCGGCCCCGACGCCGAGGGCCCGGATGCCGAGCGAGTAGACACCCGACGCGTCGCGCAGCAGCCATCCCCGCTCGACGAGCGCGCCGCACACGCGATGGACCGAGGTCTTCGGCAGGCCCAGACGGCGTGTCAGCTCGGCCAGCGAGAGCTGGCTGCTCTCGCCGAGCGACTCGAGCACGTCGAGGACGGCGTGCACGCCGGGCGAGCCGGCGCAGGGCTCGCGACCCGCCCTGGCCGTTCCATGGGTGGTATGCGCTTCCATCGGTGAGACGCGCGGTTATCGCAGGGTCGGGTGCCCATGTCAAGCACCGCCGACGACATCTCAGAGCTCGACGATGTGTGCGACGACCACGCCGTGGGCTCCGAGATCGAGCTCGGCGAAGGATCTGAACGGGGCCCTGCGGCGCTCGGTCGGCGATCCAGGGTTCAGCAGCAGCAGGCCGTCGCTGTCCTCGCACACCGGGAGGTGCGTGTGGCCGAAGACCACCACGCGGCAGCCGGGAAACCACGACCGCAGTCGCTTGCGGCGTCCCGGCTCGGGTCCAGGGTCGTGCACCATCCCGATCGAGGTTCCGGCGAGCTCGACGACCCGCCGCTCGGGCAGGCCCGGGACGAGCGGGTCGCAGTTCCCGCGTACCGCGTGGACCGGCGCGTAGGCGCCGAGCTCGAGCAGGATCTCTGGGTCGGTCAGGTCGCCGCCGTGCAGGATCGCGTCAGCGCCCTCGGCCTGCTCGAGCAGCGCCGCGGGGAGCAGCTGGCGCCGCGCCGCGCCCACGTGCGTGTCGGACGTGACGAGGACCCGCACGGCTACTCCCCTCCGGCGGCCGCGAGTCGGACCGCGTCGGCGAGCCGTAGTGCCGGCACGACCTCCGAGACGTCGTGCAACCGCACGACGTCGGCGCCTCCGTAGGCGCACAGCACGGCGGCCGCGAGCGTCCCCCGCAGGTCGCTCTCGTCGAGCCCGGTCGCGTCTGCCGTGAACTCCTTGTGCGAGCACGCTGCGAGCAGCGGCGTTCCGAGCGCGCGCAGACGCGGCAGCGCCGCGACCAGTGCGAGGTCGCTCGCGGTGTCCTTGCCGAACCCGAAGCACGGGTCGAGCAGGAGCGACGCCTCCCCGACTCCGGCCGCGAGGGCCTGCTCCCGTCGCGCGCGCAGCTCGGTCTCGACCTCGTCGACCGAGACGGCGTAGCTCCGCGAGCGGTTCGAGCGCGGCTCGCCCCGGTAGTGGGCGCAGACGAGCCCGACGCCGCGCCGCGCGGCGACTCCGGGAAGCTCGGCATCCCAGAAGCCGGTGTAGTCGTTGACGAGCACCGCGCCGGCGGCGAGCGCCGCGTCTGCCACCTCGGCGCGGTAGGTGTCGACCGAGACCGGCACGCCGAGTGCGGCGATCTCCTGCACGACCGGCCGTATCCGATCGATCTCGAGCGAGGGAGGCACCTCCTCCCCGCGCTGCCCGGTCTGCCCGCCGACGTCGATGATGTCGGCGCCCGCCGCGAGCAGTGCACGAGCACGTGCCGTCGCGCCCTCGGTTCCCGCGTGCCGTCCACGGTCGTAGAACGAGTCGTCGTTCGCGTTGACGATGCCCATGACGAGCGTTCGGGCCCCGACGGGCAGGCGGAAGCGGCCGAGCGCGAGCTCGCCGCTCACCGCGCGGGCAGGGCCTGTGCGACCGCCTTCCACAGGCGATCGGCACCGAAGCGCACGGGGTCGTCGCAGATGCGGCCGGTCTCGCGCTCGACGGTCGCGCAGGCCTCGCGCGCCTCGTCGGCGTCGGCGATGTGGCGTGTGTTGAGCACGATCGCGGCGACGGGCGCGTGTCGGATCGGCCCCGCGATCGCCTCGTACGTGGCGGCGAGCTCCGCGAGCGGCGGGATCCGCACGTCGGGCCACTCGTCGACGGCCGTCGCGCCCGCGAGGTGGCAGAGCACCAGCACGTGGGGTGTGCAGCCGTGCAGCAGCCCGAGCGTGACACCGGAGTACGCCGGGTGGTACAGCGCGCCCTGTCCCTCGACGAGCAGGACGTCGCCGCGCGTGGCGCCCTCGACCACGAGCCGCTCGGCGGCGCCTGCCACGTAGTCGGAGATCACGTGGTCGACGGCGATCCCCCAGCCCGCGACCGAGACGCCGACCTGGCCCGTCGCCACGAACACCGCGTTCTCACCGGCATCCTGTGCGGCGCGCGTCAGCTCGAGCACCGCCGTCATCTTCCCGATCGCGCAGTCACTTCCGACCGCGTGCACGATGCGCACGGGCAGGTCACGCCCCTCGCCGGTGGGCGTCGAGAGCTCGACGGGCACGGCACGCAGGTCGCGCAGATCCCGACCGGCCCGGTCGGCGGCCGCACGAAGCTCGGGGTCGGCTCCGAGCTCGTCGTGCAGGCCGGCCTCCACGTGCATGCCAAGTGCAAGCGCATCGAGCAGGGCCTGGCGCCATGCGAAGGGCAGCTTGCCGCCGGTCGGCGCAACCCCGATCGCGAGCACCTCGCCGCCGAGAGCTGCGGCCTCGGCGACCGTTGCGACGATCGGGACGTTGCTCGCGGCGTACGGCACGACCTCCGCTGCGGTGCGACCCGCCTGCGTGCTGTCGACCACGCACACGACCGGACGCGGGCCGTAGCGCAGCAGCGCGTGCCCGGCCTTGCCGTTGTCGGTCGCGAACCAGCCGTCGGCGAAGATCGCGACGCGCTCGCCCGGACGGATGCGCGAGGCGGAGTCAGACACGCGGCTCGATTCCCAGCCCCGGACGGTCCGACAGGACGAGGGCCCCATCGACCAGGCCAAGCCCCTCGAAGGGGTCCTCGGCCAGCAGCAGGTGTCCATCGAGGTCGACGAAGTCGCAGAGCGATGCGATCTGTGCCGCGGGCGCGATGCCGGCCGAGCTCTCGATCATGCAGCCGAGCATGACGACGAGGCCGAGCGCCCTGGCCGCCGCGATCATGCGGACGGCCTCGCGGAGGCCTCCGCTCTTCGCGAGCTTGATGTTGACGCCGTCGGCGTAGCTCGCGATCACCGGCAGGTCGCGCAGGGTGTGACAGCCCTCGTCGATCACGATCGGGACGCGGTGCTTGAACCCGGAGAGCCTGCGGAAGCTGTCGAGGTCGTCGGCCGGGAACGGCTGCTCGATCAGCTCGACGTCCATGTACTCCAGCTGGGGCAGCAGCGCGTGTGCCGACTCGAGGTCCCAACCCTCGTTCGCGTCCACGCGCACGGGCACGTCGGTCACGCTCTTGACGGCCCGCAGTCGCGGCAGGTCGTCGGCCCCGCCGACCTTGATCTTGAGTCGCCGGTACCCGGCATCGACGGCGCGTCGCGCGCGGTCCGCCGTGCCGTCGACCGTGTCGATGCCGATGGTGTAGGTCGTCTCGGGCGTCGTCCGCGTGAGCCCGAAGATCCGCCACACCGGCTGACCGCAGACCTTCCCGATCAGATCGTGCAACGCAGCGTCGACTGCCGCACGCGCGGCCTGCTGGCCGGGGAGCGCCACGAGCCGATCGTTGATCGCGGCGAGGGCGAACGGGTCGTCTCCCAGCAGCGGCGCCGCGCGCTCGAGCCAGTCGATCGCCGTGTCGGGCGTCTCGTCGTAGCGATCGAACGGCGTCGCCTCGCCGTATCCGACCAGACCGGCGTGGTGGAGCTCGACGCCGACGACCGGCTCCTCGTCGGACGAGGCATATGCGATCGTGAACGTCTCGGCGAGCTTCAGCGTGCGCGGGACGATGCGCAGGTCCATGGCCCCGAGCGTACCGGCACCGACGTGCCGAGGGCTCCGGCGAACCGGAGCCCTCGAGTCCCACGCCGATGCGTTGGTCTAGTAGTCGATCTGGATGCGGTTGTAGTGGTCGGGCAGCGCGAACGAGCCGCGGTTCCCGGTCGGTCCGTCGACGTCCATCAGCGAGATCACCTGGCGCGGTCGCAGGAAGCGAGGCAACAGGAGCAGCTTGCGGATCGCCTGCTCGGTCAGCGTTCCAGGGCCCTGATGGCCACGGACCGGCTTGCCGTGCAGCGACGAGACGTCGGCGGCGCGCCCGTAGAGGTGGGCCGAGACCGAGCCCGAGCGGGAGAAGATCTGGCCGCCCGAGACGAGGTCGGAGATGCCGATCTTGTGGAACGAGTTCGCCAGGTACTCGAGCGTCACGAGCACGCGAGGATCGACGCGTCCGTGGCGGATGTCGCCCCGACCGGCCTTCGTCAGATGGACGCGATGGTCGGCCAGCACGCGCCGCTGGAGCCTCGCGGTCTCTGCGCGCACGCCGTGCTGCATGCCGAACGGGCCGAGTGCGCCGTACAGGGCCGCAAGCGCGATCGCGCGGTCGGCCTTGCGGCTCGAGCCGAAGTACGCGGTCAGGGCCTTGCGCGACTTCGCCGGGGTCAGCGGGTTTGGCAAGGCTCCGTGATCCTTCAGGTACGCCGCCAGCGCGGCTAGGCCGTCACCGGTCGGAGCCGTCGGCAGACTCTTCCCGGCGACGAGACCGGAGCGCGCCCCGAAGTTCGACTCGATGCGCGAGACGGCTGCGAGAACGGTCCATCCCACCTTGCCGCGTCGACCGGCCGTGACGAGCCGCTGTGCAACGGCGTGATCGATCCGTCCGAGACCGGGTAGCGGCGAGAGGGGCTTCGCGGCCTGCACGTAGAAGCTCACCTGCGCCGGGGTCGGCAGCAGCGAGGCATCGACCGCGGGGATCGCGTTGTTCGAGAGGACCGACCCGATCGGATTGGCGCCCGACGCAAGGGTCACGACCGGCGGTGCACCCGTCGACGGGGCATCGCTGCCGGTCGTCGTCTGATGCGTCGCCTTGTCCGGCTTCGCCGCCGAGTGGTGCGTCTGCCGGGTCTTCGGCTTGACCTTCGGCTTCGGGGTGTGCGTCGGCGCGGACGGGGTGCTGGTCGTCGGCGGAGGCGTCACGGCCGGGGTCTGATCGACCGCCGGAGTGGCGGGCGCCGGCGGGGCGCTCGCGGCCGGGTCGGGCGCGGGCGTCGTGTCAGTCGGAGGCGGCGGAGCGACCGGCGTTGTGTCGGTCGTCGTCGTCGGCGTCGTGTCGGTCGTCGTCGTATCCGTGGTGGTCGTGTCGGTCGTCGTCGTCGGATCCGTCGACGTCGTCGTCGTGTCAGTCGTCGTCGTGTCGGTCGCCGTAGTGTCAGTCGTCGTGGTGTCAGTCGCCGTCGTGTCAGTCGTGGTCGTGTCGGCAACGGTCGAGTCGGTCGTCGTCTGATCTCCGACGATCGTGCCGACGGCGTCGGGGACGGTCGTCGGATCGGACGAGCTGTCAGCCGTGGCGCCACTCACAAGCACACCTGCTCCGAGCACCAGGCCGATCACGAGCACGGTCGCGCCGGTCCCCATGAAGCGTCGAAGGCGCGCGGGCGGAAGGCGCCGGATGCGGGCGCCGGCGTCAGGTCCACCGCCGTCAACCGGCAGCTCGACGACCGAATCGCGCTCGACCTCGACGGTCTCGGACACCGCGTCGTACTCGTCGGTGTCGCCCTCCGGGTCGGCCTCGACCTCGACGGGGGGTTCCGGCGGAGCGGGCGGCGCGAAGCTGCCGAACCAGTTGTCCGTCGCGGGGGCAGGCTGGTGTGGCAGCTCGACCACGCTCTCGGGCTCTTTCGCGGGCTCCGGTTCGTGCGCGGACGCCTCGACCTCGGGCTCGACGACCTCGACCCCGGACTCGAACGCGTGGAGCTCGGGCTCTGCGACCTCGACCTCGACCTCAGGCTGCAACGCGTCGGCCGCAGGCTCGAACGCCTCGACCTCAGGCTCTACCTCAGGCTCAATGGCTGAGGCGTCGGGTTCGGAGACCTCGACCGGCCAGTCACTCGCGGGCGGCGCGCTCACGTCTTCCCAGACCGGCTCGTCGATCGGGCCGGCAGGCGGCCACGCATGGACGGGTGGCGTCGGCGGAGCCGGAGGAGTCGTCGCGGTGTACGTCGGCGACTCGTAGAACGAGGTCTTCGGGGCGTTGTGCCCGCGCCGTCGGCGCTCGAAGAGCACGGCGACGAGCAGGCACACGGCCGCGGCCACACCGGACACGGCCCGGAGGGGCCGATGTTGGCCGGATCGCCGATCGGGATCGGTGTGCATCGAGAGAACTCCCCCTACGAGAGTCGAAAAGAGCGCGCGCATCCGTCCTCTGTACGGAAACGAGCCTTGAGGCGGCATATCGACTCGGACGCAGGCAACCTTGAGTCGGGCTCCGTGAAATCACCCCTTTGGCCTCACCGATCCGAGTGACACGAGCCGCAGCACAGCCGCTCCAGGCGGGTCGGAACGCATGCTCGCGGCCTCCCCGAGAGAGGGAAGCACGGCCGATCCTCCGAACCTGCGCAGGATGCTCGAGACGTAGGCGCGCGTGACGGGCGGCCAGATCCTTCGCGCGCTCCCTTCCCAGCCATCGTGGTATGCCGCGAGCGCGCGGGCGAGATCGCCGCCGGCGCGATCGACGAGGCCACGCAGGTAACGAGCCTGTGCGTGGATCGCCGCGGACGGATCGAGCGGGCTCCGATCACGCCATGGATTCCACGACCCGGACCACGTCCCCGGCATGAACTGCGCGAGCCCGAGCGCGCCGGATGGCGAGACCGAACGAGGGTCGAACCCGCTTTCGGCCTCGATCTGGGCTGCGAGCAGCGCCGCCGGAATGTCCTCGGCGAGACTCGCCGCGGCGAGCTCGGGACGGAACCCGTCGGGGACCCATCCGGGAAGCGTCTCGCCGACCGACGGTGCTCGCGAGAGTGCCTCGAGACGGCCTGCCGACGTCCACCCTCCCTGCGTCATCGGCTCGTAGTGGACGAAGGCTCCGCGATGCGGCGCCTCGATCGCGAGTCCTGGACGCACGACGAGTCCGACATGGTGGGCCGGGTCGCCGACGAAGACGAGGTCACCACTGCGGGCGGTGGCCAGCGAGACCGGCACGGTCAACGCCTGCAGCCCGGCGGCGGTCGGACGGCCAACGGGGAACCCCGCCGAGGCGAGCGCGTAGTCGATCAGGCCCGAGCAGTCGAAGCCCCCCTCGGCGCGCGACTCGCCGCCCCAGGTGTACGGCCATCCGAGCTGCGCGCTCGCCGCGGCGATCACGGCGGAGATTCCTGCGACGCCGCGAAGGTCGACGGGACGAAAGAGATCGGGCTCGAGCGCGGGCAGTGGATAGTCGAGTCCCGCTCGCGCGCGCCCCGTGCGCAACGACTCGAGCGTCGATGATCCGAGCCAGCGAGGCAAGGAGGTCGCGGGCACCCTGATCGTCGCGCTCGCGTACATCGGCAACCCCCGCGCACCGTCGCTCGTGCGGAGCGCGACGAGCTCCGCACCGCCGACGTGCGCCGCGTGCTCGGCGGCCGCGCGCGCGAGGAGATCAAGCCCGGCGCGTGTCAGGCGAGGCGGCAACGTCCGCCGCGTGCGCTCGTCGTACCGCGGTAGAAGGTCGCCGGCGCGGTCGCGTAGCACCGCGGCCGCGGCGAGCGCCGCGCCATCGGCCGTCCCGGCCGCGCGCTGGCGCGTGAGCGACGCGCGCAGACCAACGCCGGCGCCCACGGCACCGAGCGACGAGCAGCAGCAGAACGCCGATGATCGCGACCGCTGCCTGGCCCTGCTCGGACGTCCGTGGAACCATGACTGGAGGCTCGCGGAGGTGACCGTCACGCCGTGCGCGCGAGCAGTGCTTGATGTGTGCCGAGGCGTGAGGGAATGCACGTCTAGGAAAGTCGTTCGTGTGCTAACATTTCGTGTACGAAGTGAATTCGACACCGCCAACAGCTCTCACGGCCCCCCGCCCCCGGGCCTTCCGCAGCCTCCGCCGCGTGCACCTGCTCGCGCAGGCGCACGCCGATCGCATCGCGCGAGCCCACGGGTTGACGATGCAGCAGTGGGAGCTTCTCGTGCGGCTCCGACGTGCCGGCGGCTCGCTCGACCAGCGCGAGCTCTGCTGCGCTTCCGGCGTCGCACCCGCAACGATGAGCGCGCTGATCGAGTCGGCTGCCGAGCGGGGACTGGTGGTGCGCGAGGCGTACCCTGGCGACAGGCGTAGGCGGCGAATCGTGCTGAGCCCTGGAGGGCGCGAGCTCGTCGAGGCCGTACCGCACCTCGGACGAGAGGTCGCCACGCGCATGACGATCGGATTCAGCGACGAGGAGCGCGTGCTGCTTGCATTGCTGCTCGAGCGCGCCGCGGAGAACCTCGCTGCGGGAGCAGACGTATGAGCATGATGATGGCCGGGGGCAACCCGGGTGGCGGGCGGATCACACCGCCAAAGGGCGACGTGCGCACCGCCGACAAGGCCACCCGCAAGCGCAACCTGCGCCGCGTCGCGGCGCTGTTCCGGCCGTACTGGCGAAAGCTGCTCTGGCTGACCGCACTGATCGTGCTGTCGGCTGCGCTCGGTCTGGTTCCGGCATTCCTGACGCGCGACCTCATCAACAGCGTCCCGTGGGGCCGGCCCCCCGGTCCGAACTTCTCGATCACTCACGTCTACCTGCTCGTCGCGGGCATGGTGATCATCCCGATCGTCACCGGCGTCATCGGCGTCGCGCAGACGTGGTCGTCGAACCGCGTCGGCCAGGAGGTCATGCACGACCTGCGTGCCTCCGTCTACCGGCATCTCCAGCGTCTGTCGCTCGCATTCTTCACGCGCACGCGCACCGGAGAGGTGCAGAGCCGGATCGCCAACGACATCGGCGGCGTCGACACCGTCGTGACCACGACCGCGACCTCGATCGCCTCGAACGTGACGACCGTGCTCGCCACGGCCGTCGCCCTGATCGTGCTCGACTGGCGGCTCGCACTCGCCGCGTTCGCACTGCTGCCCATCTTCGTCCTGATGACGCGCAAGATCGGTCGCGTGCGGCGCGAGATCGCGTCGACCAAGCAGGGGTCGCTCGCCGACATCTCGTCACTCGTCGAGGAGTCGCTCTCCGTCTCGGGGGTGCTGCTTGGAAAGACGATGGGCAAGAGCAACGAGCTGACCGAGAACTTCAGCCAGGAGAGCCGACGGCTCGCCGAGCTCGAGATGCGACAGCGCATGGCCGGCCGCTGGATGATGGCCTCGATCCAGGCGACGTTCTCGATCATGCCCGCGCTCGTCTACGGGCTCGCCGGCTACCTGTTCTACCACGGCAACACGTCGATCTCGATCGGCACCCTGGTCGCCTTCACGGCGCTGCAAACGCGACTGTTCTTCCCCGTGGGCTCGCTGCTGAACGTGCAGGCCGACGTCCAGACGTCGCTCGCGCTGTTCGATCGCGTGTTCGAGTACCTCGACCTGCCCGTCGAGATCGACGAGGTCGAGAATCCGACATCGATCGCTCGCTCGGAGCTCCGCGGCGAGGTCGTCTTCGACAGCGTCGACTTCGCCTACGAGGACGGCCAGCCGACGCTGAACGACGTCAGCTTCATCGCAGAGGCCGGCTCGCGCGTCGCCCTCGTCGGTGAGACAGGCGCGGGCAAGACGACGCTCGGCTACCTCGTCGCACGTCTGTACGACGTCACCGGCGGCTCGATCCACATCGATGGCGTCGACGTACGCGAGCTGAGCTTCAAGACCCTGCGCGAGGCCGTGGGCGTCGTCTCGCAGGAGACGTACCTGTTCCATGGCACGGTGCTCGACAACCTTCGCTTCGCGCGCCCCGACGCGACCGATGAGGAGGTCGAGGAGGCTGCCCGCGCAGCGCGGATCCACGACCACCTGATGACGCTGCCCGAGGGCTACCACACGATCGTGGGGGAGCGTGGCTACCGCTTCTCCGGGGGCGAGAAGCAGCGCATCGCAATCGCGAGGGCGATTCTGCGCGACCCACCGATCCTTGTCCTCGACGAGGCTACGAGCGCGCTCGACGTCGAGACGGAGCGCGCGGTGCAGGAGGCGCTCGATCGGCTGAGCCAGGGCCGCACGACCATCGCGATCGCCCATCGGCTCTCGACGGTCCGCGATGCCGACCTGATCCTCGTGCTCGACGCGGGCCGCATCATCGAGCGTGGCACCCACGCCGATCTCGTCGCCCTCGGCGGTCGCTACGCGAGCCTGGTCGAGCGCGACGCCGTCGGCATCGCCGGTTAGCTCCCCTCCTCCGCGAGCTCGGCGCGGGCACCGGCAGGCGCGAGCGGGATCGCCGCGATCACGCGGGTCACGGGAACCGAGATCCGGATGAGACGTCCGTCCAGCCGCACGCGTGCGTCCGCGCCGAGCCCGTCGCGGGCCGCCGCTATGGGATCGAGCCCGAGCGCTGACGCGACCCGCGCTCGCTCCGCAGCTCCCTCCGCGGCGCCGCTCGCACCGAGGGCGAGCATCCCCTGCACGATCGCGAGCACGACCAGAGCTACGACGGGCAGGCAGACCACCAGCTCGACGAGCGCCTGGCCACGCTCCGCCTTGCAGCGGCGCCAGTTCACGGCCGCGCCCTCGCCGAGACCTCGAACGTCGGCAGAACCGGGACGAGCGACGGAACCCGAATGACGACGCGCACGACGCCCCCTTTGGCGACGACGTGCGTGAGCCCCCGCAGCGGGCCGGGCAGCTCCGCCCGCACGGCAGGAATCGCAGGCTCTCCTCGGGCGAGAGCTCGCGCGCCCGCGCTCGCGGCGCTCCCGGCGAGCAACCCGCCTAGGGCCCACACCACGGCCTGCGCACCGACGAGCGCGACGAGCAGCAGCACGGGAAGCGCGATCAGCGTCTCCACACCAGCCTGACCGCGCTCGTGCTCCATGACCCGAGCCTATGGCCGCGACCCGTGTCGCCGTGCGCTCAGTTCGTGTCGAACCCGAACGCGGTGTGCCGAGCTACACGCAGACTCCGCCGCCGTGGATCGGATCCACCGAACACATCGGGAACGGCACCGTGTTCGCCGGCACGCTGTGATCGCTCGCCACGCCGCTGACCACGACAAAGCCGTTGCGTGAGACGCGAGCTCTCAACGGAAGCCTGATCGTCGACTTCGTCTTGCCCGCGAGGCGCTTGGCGGGAACTACGGCGAGCACGCGTCCGCGCTGCATCACGACGAGGCGCACGGAGACCGGTATGTCGTGGGAGACGACCAGACGGATCTGGCGAGCGCCGGGCGACGGGACGAACACGCGCAGGCCAACGTGCGGCACGTCGAAGCTGTGGACCAGCACGAAGAATTCGTACGAGGTCTTGTTGCCGGTCTTATCGGCGAGCGTCAGCGTGACCTTGTGAAAGCCGGCCTTGCGCCATGCGTACAACCCGATCAGTGGGTTTGCCGAGCGCTTGGACGGGTGGACCTCAGTCCCGCTCTCGTTGAACTGCCAGGCCGCGCTTGCCTGATCGACTCCCGATCCGCCGTCGGTCGATCCGGTCGCGTCGAAGCGGTAGGTCACCCCCGGACCGAACGACTTTTGTGGGATCGCAACCTCGATCCTGGGCGGCGTGACATCGCGAAGCACCGCCTTCAACGTCAGCGTCGGCGAGTCGGACAGAGAGCCGCCACCCGGCATCACCGAAGCGATGCGGACGACATAGTTCCCAGGGGAGACGTAGGCCGAAGCGGTCGCCGACGGATCAGCGCGAGAGTCGTTGCCACCGAGACCGCACCCGGCCTCGACCGCCGTCTGGGTGGGACTGATCGGACCGATGATGCTGACGATCGGCTGATATCTACTCACGTCCCCGGATGTGAGAGTGACGCTGAGGACACTCGCCTCAGCCACCGACACCGTGTACCACATCGAATGAAATCCTTGCGCCCCCACGCATGTCGGGGAAGGATCGTCCGGCGCAGTCGTCGCGTCCAGCCAGCCCCCCGTCGGACCTGGGGGGATCGTGACCGGAACGGTCAACGGAGCCTGCGACGTATACGTCGTGGGCAGCGGAGCCGCCCCCGCCTGCGTGTCGTTGACGGGCGGATCGGCGAGCGCGGACGCCGGGAAGACGGCCGCCGCGAGCAGCACGAGCACGGGTACCCAGCGGCGCATCACGCTCACCTCCACCTATCAGTAGTAGTAACGGCGGGACTCCTCCCAGACACGCCAGATCACGTATCCCAGACCGCCGATCAGACCGAAAAAGAGTACGGAAGTTAGGAGATCGGTCACCCAGAGCGACGATGTCGCGATCACGACGACGAGTCCCAGCACCGATCCGTAGAGCATGAGGCGCAGGCGCGTGGACATCAGCGAGAACGTCCCGCGGTTCTCGCGCCACACCCGGTAGGCGAGCAGCACGAGCCCGACGATCAGCGCGAGCGACGCCACGAGATAGAGCGCCGAGAGCACCCTGCTCGAGGTGCGCCCGATCGCGGTGACGCCCGCCGCGACGACGCAGAGGATCGCGAGGTTGCGCAAGAACGGGTCGATGTGCAGCTGTCGACGGTTCACGCGGCAGAGCCTGTCATGAATGCGCGCAGCGCGAGGATCGAGATGGCGAGCGCGATCACCGAGAACTGCAGCAGGTTGCGCCGCGCGTCTGGCGTGCGCGCCGAGTATCCGAACAGGACTGCACCGGCAGGAATCACCCCGTATACATAGTGCAACTGCTGCTGTGCGCGGTAGCCCCCGGCCAGCAGGTAGAGGCCGAACGCGCCCTCGAGCAGCACGATCGTGTGCGAGAACGCGATGAGCTGCGCGAGCATCGGAGACGCCACGACACGTCGCCGCCACGCCCAGAGGCCCCAGATGCCGACGAGGAGGTTGACCGCGATGACCAGTCCACCGACAGCCATGTGCGCGTCGACCACCTGCGTAGACTACTCGCCACCCCACGCCCTCCCACGACGCCAGGATGCGCGATTTCATGCTCTCTCCCGGTGACCCAGCCCCGACCTTCGAGCTACCCGCCGACGACGGCAGCACCGTCGACCTCGCCGGGCTCCATGGACAGCGAGTCGTCATCTACTTCTACCCGAAGGACGACACGCCGGGCTGTACGAAACAGGCATGCGCCCTGCGCGACGCCCAGGCCGACTTCGACGCCGTCGGCGCGACCGTGTTCGGCATCTCGCCGGACTCGCCCGAGTCGCACGCGAAGTTCCGCGACAAGTTCGGCCTCACCTTCCGGCTGCTCGCCGACCAGGACCACGCGACCGCAGATGCGTACGGCGCCTGGGGTGAGAAGACGAACTACGGCAAGACGTCGATGGGCATCATCCGGAGCGCGTTCGTGATCGACGAGGATGGCCGCATCGTGCAGGCGCTGTACAACGTCAAGCCCGAGGCGACAGCACCCGGCGCGCTCGCCGCGCTGGCCTCCAGCGGATAGATCCCGATGCCGCCGCTCGACGGCGTGCGGGTCCTCGACCTCTCACGCATCCTGGCGGGTCCCTACTGCTCGATGATGCTCGCAGACCTCGGCGCAGACGTCGTGAAGGTCGAGCGCCCGGGAGGCGGCGACCCGACGCGCAGCTGGGGTCCACCTTTCGTCGAGGGTGAGTCTACGTACTTCCTCTCGACGAATCGCGGCAAGCGCTCGATCTGCATCGACCTCCAGGATCCCGAGGGCGTCGCGCTCGTTCGCCGCCTGGCAGAGCGCGCCGACATCGTGATCGAGAACTTCCTTCCGGGCGCGGCGGACCGCCTCGGACTCGGGTTCGACGCGCTTCGCGAGTCGCGCCCCTCGCTCGTCTACTGCTCGATCGCCGGCTACCCGGACGACGGGCCGGATGCAGGCCGGCCCGGCTTCGACTTCGCGATCCAGGGCGAGGGCGGTGTCATGTCGATCACCGGCGAGCCCGACGGCGACCCGATGAAGGTCGGCGTGGCGATCGCGGACATCACCGCGGGCATGTACGCCACCGTCGGGATCCTCGCCGCGCTCCGCGAGGCCGAGGCGACGGGCACCGGCAGCCACGTGCAGGTGTCGCTGTTCGACGCCCAGCTGGCGTGGCTCGCCAACCGCGCCTCCGACCACCTCGTCGCCGGCGAGGTACCGGTGCGCCTCGGCAACGCGCACCCGGCGATCGTGCCGTACGAGAGCTTCCGCGCGCTCGACGGGCACGTGATCGTCGCGATCGGGACGGACGCGCAGTTCGCCCGATTCTGCCGGGAGGCATCGCTCGCCGAGCTCCTCGAGGATCCCCGGTTCAGCACGAACCCGCAGCGCGTGCGGCACCGCGACGCCCTCACGCCCGTGCTCGCAGAGGCGATCGCGCGGCGGCCGGTCGCCGAATGGCTCGAGCTGATGGAGCGCGTCGGCGTTCCGGGCGGCCCGGTGCGCACCATTCCCGAGGTGTTCGAGCACGCACCGTTCGCGACGCATACACACGTGCACGCCACGCTCGGGCCGATCAGGACCGTGCGCTCGCCGATCGGCATCGACGGCACGCGGCGCACGGCAGACGCCCCACCCCCGCTCCTCGGCGCACACGCCGGGGAGATACTTTCCGAGGCCGGTTACACATCGCAGGACGTCGAGCGACTGCTCGCATCGGTGTGCCGCACGGACGACTGAGGAGGCACGAATGGCGACGCACCTTGCGATCGACGAGCTCCGGACAGCGGGCGTGCGATCGGTCAGGCTCGAGTTCCCGGATCTGCACGGCGTCGCGCGCGGGCGCGAGATACCGATCGCCGACTTCCCCGGGGTCGTCGAGGACGGCGCCGGGTTCGTCGAGGCGACGATGACGATCGACCTGCACCACAACATCGTGTCGGGCTTCGCCTCGGGCTTTCGCGATCTGCTCGCACGCCCCGATCTCGACACCCTCGCCACGCTGCCGTGGGCTCCCGACACCGCCATCTGCCTGTGCGACCTCGAGGACACGGGGACACACGGCCCGTCGGGCCTCGATCCGAGGGGTGCGCTGCGCCGGGCGATCGAGGCCTACCGCGAGATCGAGCTCGAGCCGGTGCTCGGGCCCGAGCTCGAGTTCTACCTCTGCGAGCCGGACCCTTCGGCGCCGTGGGGCTTCCGGCGCTACGAGAACGTGCCGAGCCGGGTCTACACGACCGGGCCCGCGGGCGACCCCCGCAGGGTGCTGCCGCGCCTCCTGCGCGGCGTCCACGATCTCGGTCTCGGCGCGTTCGCCGGGAACCACGAGTACGGCCGCGGCCAGTTCGAGATCAACCTCCACCACGGCGACGCGCTCGAGGCGACCGACCGCGCGTTCCGCTTCAAGTGGGCGATCAAGGAGCTCGCCGCCCTCGAGGGCCTGCTCGCGACCTTCATCGGCAAGCCATGGAACGACGACGAGGGCTCGGGCTTCCATCTCCACACGTCGCTGCGAGGTCGCAACGGTGAGAACGCGCTCGTCGATGCCGAGGGGCGCGACGGGCTCTCGCCCCTGTGCCGCTACTTCGTCGCCGGGCTGATCGAGCACGGGCCTGCGCTGATGGCCTTCCTCAACCCGACGACGAACGCCTACCGGCGGATCAACCCCGAGGCGCTCGTGCCCACCCGCTGCAACTGGGGGCACGACAACCGCTTCGTGCTCGCCCGCATTCCGGCCGAGCGAGGACGCGCCTGTCGAGTCGAGCTCCGGCTCGGCGACGGAGCCGCCAACCCGTACCTCGCCTCCGCCGCGACCCTGTTCGCCGGCCTCGACGGGATCCGGCGCGCACTCGATCCGCCCGAGCCGCTCGCAGGGCTGATCTACGACCTGCCGGACGAACACCTCGGCGGCCCCCTGCCGACGACGCTCGACGAGGCGCTCGCCGCACTGGAGGGCGACAGCATGCTCGCCGAGGCGATGGGCGAGCAGCTGACAGCGACCTTCCTCGAGAACAAGCGCTACGAGCTCGAGCGCGCGCGCAAGGCGGTCACCGACTGGGAGTTCGAGGAGTACGCCCTGGCGCTGTAGCGGCGCTACCCGACCTCGAGCTCGTCGGCGAACACGTTGAGCTCGTCCCATGCGAGGCGCACGTCGCCATCGGTCGTGTCGGCGTGCCCGATGGCGAGCCGCAGCACGTAGCGGTCGTTCAGGCGGGTGTGCGACATGTACACGCGGCCGGCGGCGTTGACGCGCTCGAGCAACCGCTCGTTCAGCTCGTCCGAGCCCTCCCGCCGAAAGCACACGACCGAGAACGGGCGCGGCGCGCACAGCTCCCAGCCGGGAGCGAGCTCGACCCAGCGCTCGAACTCCGCCGCCATCCGGACGTGCTCGCGAATCGTGCGCTGCAGCCCTTCGCGGCCGAACACGCGGAGCACGGCCCACAGCTTGAGCGCGCGGAAGCGACGCCCGAGCGCGGGCCCGTAGTCCATCAGGTTCGTCACGTCCTCGTCGCTCGTGCGGAGGTACTCGGGGACGAGGCTGAAGGCGTCGCGCAGGTCGTTCGGCCGGCTGGTGTACAGCGCCGAGCAGTCGATCGGCGTGAAGAGCCACTTGTGCGGGTTGACGACGAGCGAGTCGGCGCGATCGACGCCCGTGAGGGCCCAGCGATGCTCCTCGCAGACAGCAGCCGAGCCGGCGTACGACGCGTCGACGTGCAGCCAGACGCGGGCAGCCGCGCACGCGTCGGCGATCGCCGGGACCGGATCGACGGACGTCGTAGACGTCGTGCCGACCGTCGCGACGACCGCGACGGCATCGCCGAGGTCGAGCAGCTCCGCTCGCATCCGGAACTCGGCGTCCGACGGCACCTTCTGCACCTCGAGGCCGAGCAGCCGGCACGCCTTGTCGACGGACGAGTGCGCGTGCTCCGAGCAGTACACGACGTTCCGCCCCTCGGGCGCCACGTGCCGGGCGGTCGCGAGGGCCGCGAGCGTCGACGTCGACGCGCTGTCCTCGATGTGACCGTTCCACGTGGCCGGAAGTCCGAGCAGCTCTGCGAGCCAGCTCAGCGCGACCTGCTCGAGCTCGGTGGCCGCAGGTGACGTCCGCCAGAGCATTGCGTTGACGTTCAGAGCGGCGATGAGCAGCTCGGCCAGGATGCCCGGCTCGGAGCCCGTGATCCCGAAGTACGCGAAGAAACGCGGGTGGTTCCAGTGCGTGATGCCGGGAAGCAGGATCGAGTCGAGGTCCTCGAGAACCGCGGCGAACGGCTCGCCCTTGTCGGGCGCCGTCGCGGGCAGTCGTGCGCGGATGTCGCCCGGCTCGACCTGCGCGAGAACCGGGAGATCGCGGCGATCCTCGAGGTACCTGGCGACCCACTCGACGGCCGCGTGACCATCCTCGCGAAAGCTCATTCGCGGAGTCTACGAGTGCCGGCATCTCCGAGGCCGAAGGCCCGCGCGCTACGCTAGCCGGGCACCGCGACCTCGCCATGTCGCAGTGACGCGCCCGGGAGCGTTCACGCGCTGCCCGGGCAAATCTTGCGACCATGGCCGACTATCGAGAGATCAACGGCGCGTACTGGGACGAGCGCGTCGCCGCGCACGTCGCCTCGCCCGACTACGGCGTCGCCCGGTTCGCCGAGGATCCCTCGTTCCTCAGCAACGTCGTCCGCTTCGACCTTCCGCGCCTCGGAGACATCGCGGGGCAGGACGCAGTTCATCTCCAGTGCCACATCGGGACCGACACCGTCTCGCTCGCGCGACTCGGCGCCCGGGTCACGGGACTCGATCTCTCCAGGCCCGCGCTCGAGGAGGCCCGGAGGCTCGCGATCGCCGCGGATGTCGACGCGAGGTTCGTCCAGGCCGAGGCGTACGACGCGCTCGACGTCCTCGACGAGGGGGCATTCGATCTCGTCTACACGGGCATCGGCGCCCTCTGCTGGCTGCCTGACGTGCGACGCTGGGCCGGGGTCGTCGCCTCGCTGCTTCGACCCGGCGGCCGGCTGCACATCCGCGAGGGGCACCCCGTTCTCTGGTCGCTCGCCGACGTGCGCCCCGACGGCTTGCTCGCGCTCGAGCTTCCCTACTTCGAGCAGCCCGAGCCGATCCTCTGGGACGAGGGCGGCACCTACGTGCAGACGGAGGTCGTCTTCTCCCAGAACCTCACGCACGAGTGGAACCACGGCCTCGGCGAGATCATCACCGCGCTGCTCGAGCACGGCATGCGCCTGACCATGTTCGAGGAGCACGACTCTGTGCCGTGGGAGGCGTTCCCGGGCCAGATGAAGGACATCGGCGGCGGCGAGTGGCGCCTGGCCGACCGGCCCGAGCGCCTTCCCCACACCTACACGCTGCAGGCGCTCAAGCTCTCGTAGGGACCCACGGGTCGCGGTTCGCAGCCTTTTCAGCGGGTCACGACGAAGCGCGCGGCGAAGCCGAGCTTGCCCTTTACGATGCGCAGCGCGTACACACCGGGAGCTCTGGGGTTCCCGATCCTGGCGGCTCTCGTGAACGTGATCGTCAACCGCCCGGGGCCGATCACGTCGCACAGGATGCCCTTGCGCGGCGGCAGCACGACGGTCTCCTGCCTGCCGCGGCTGACGACGCTCGGCGCCGGCTTGCCCTGCACGAGGACCGAGGTCGCGGGGATCGCGCTCGGGACGGCCATCGCGGCGGGGAACCGAATCGTGACGGTGCCGGGTCCCGGCCACCCGCACTGCATCTCGTAGCGGAGCTGCACGGCGACCACGACGGGTCGCGCGCCGGCGTGTGCGGACGAAAGGGCGACCACGGATGTCGGGGCCGGAAGCACCGCTACCCGAGGCTAGCCGCTCACAGGATCTTCGACAGGAACTGCTTCGTGCGCTCGTGGCTCGGCGCCGTGAAGAAGTGCTCTGGCGTGCCGTCCTCGATGATCGCGCCGCCGTCCATCATCACGACCCGGTCGGCGGCCTCGCGCGCGAATCCCATCTCGTGGGTCACGCAGACCATCGTCATCCCATCCTTCGCGAGCTCCTGCATGACCATCAGCACCTCGCCGATCGTCTCGGGATCGAGGGCGCTCGTGGGCTCGTCGAACAGCATCAGCGCGGGACTCATCGCGAGCGCACGGGCGATCGCCACGCGCTGTTGCTGGCCACCAGAAAGGCGCCCGGGATAGGCGTCGCGCTTGTCGGCGAGGTGGACGCGACCGAGCAGACGCTCGGCCTCGAAGACCGCCTCGGATCGCGGGATGCCACGCACGCGCATGGGCGCCTCGATGATGTTCTGCAGCACCGTCATGTGCGGCCACAGATTGAACCGCTGGAACACGAACCCGATCTCGATGCGGTGCCTCGCGACGTTCCGCTCGCTGTCGGCGCGCAGCTCGCCGTTCTTGCCCTGGCGGTAGCCGATCAGGTGGCCGTTCACCTCGATGCGCCCCGAGTCGATCGTCTCGAGGTGGTTGATGCAGCGCAGGAACGTGGTCTTACCAGAGCCCGACTGGCCGATCAGGCACACCACCTCGCCACGACGGACGTCGAGCGAGACGCCCTTGAGCACCTCGACGCGGCCGAAGCGCTTGTGCACGTCCTCGGCGTGCACGATCAGCTCGCCGGTCGTCAGCGGACCCTCCCGCTGAACGCGAAGAGGCGCAGCCTGGACGACTCGCGCTCCTCGCGCTCGCTCGCACCCAGCTTGCGCTCGATCCACCCCTGGATGAACCCCCAGATCGTCGTCAGGAGCAGGTAGAGCACCGCGACGCCCAGAAAGTACTCGGAGGCCTTGAAGGTCGCCGAGTAGCGGATGTCGGCATCCTGGAACAGCTCGCGCACGCCGATGAACGCGAGCAACGAGGTCGTCTTCAGCATGTTGTTGAACTCGTTGCCGAGCGGCGGCACGATGATGCGCGCGGCCTGCGGCAGCACGATCCGGCGCATCGAGAGATAGGGGGACATCCCGACCGACATCGCCGCCTCCATCTGCCCGCGGTCGACCGCGGCGATGCCCGCCCGGATGATCTCGCTCATGAAGGCTCCCTCGTTGACCGCGAGCGCGACCATGCCCGCGACCGCCGCTCCGTCGACCGTGGTGAAACCGAGGCCGACGGAGCGGGGGAACAGGTCGAAGCCGAGGAACAGATTGGCCCCGAAGTACACGAAGAACACCTGCACGATGACCGGCGTGCCCCGGAAGAACCAGACGTACAGACCCGCGAGGATCCGCAGGGGCCGGAGTCTCGACATGTACGCGAGCGCCGACATGAGTCCGAACAGCACCCCGAACGACTGGGCGAGTACCGCGATCCAGACAGTCAGGAACATGGCGTGCCACGTCGCGCTGTCGGGAAAGATCAGGTAGTCGAAGAACGTGTTCCAGTCGAAGGATGCGAAGAGCATGTGAGTGGGTCAGCGCTTGAGCGCCATGGCGGACATCTTCCACTTCGCGAGGATCTTGCTCATCGTGCCGTTCGCGTAGATGTTCGCGACGGCCTTCTTCATGGCTGCCGTGAGGGCGTCGCCCTTGCGCGTCGCGATGCCCACCGGGATCGGATTCACTGCCTTGCCACCGAAGGTGAACACGCTCGGCGACTTACCGATGTAGTACGCCACGACCGGCGCGTCGCCGAAGTACGCGTCGACCTTGTCGGTCGCCAGCGCGTTCGCGGCATCGGTGTCCTTGGGGAACGTCTTGACCGTGATGCTCTTCTTTCCGGCGGCCTGGAGCTTCTTGCTCTGGGCGTTCAGGTAGTCGGCGTTCGTGGTGCCGACCTCGACCGAGACGGTCTTGCCCGCGAGCGACGCGATGTTCGTGATGTGCTCGGGGTTCCCCTTCTTGACCATGAACGACTGCCCGACGCTGATGTAGTCGGTGAAGTTGACCTGCTTGCGCCGCGCCGGCGTGTCGTTCATGCCCGAGATGATCGCGTCGCACTTCTTGCCCTCGAGCGCCGGGATGATGCCGTCGAACCCGGTGTTCTGGAAGCTGGCCTTCACGCCCATCTGCGCGGCGAGCGCATCACCGATCTCGATGTCGGATCCGTCCGGCGTCGTGCCCTTGTAGAACTCCTCGGGCGGATAGGAGATGTCGCTGCAGAACAGCAGCTGGTTCGCGCTCTTGATCGACGGCGGAGGCGTGACCTTCGGCGACGCGGCGTTCGCCGCAGTCGCACCGAATGCGACGACCCCGAGGGCGAGCGCGACGAGCGCCGCGGATCGAACATGTCTGTGACTCATGGGTTTCTCCTTCTGTCTGCGGCGAGTTGGACGCCGCTGGTATTTCGACTCCGATCGCACCGGTTCGTCAGGCAGATGCGCAGGCCGTCGCGCATGTGCAGATCGAGACCGCGCCCTATCGGAGTCGCGCGCGGTGATCGCGTCGACCGGCGCGCGGTGATCTCCGAGCGCCACGAACGCAAGCCGCAGCACAATCGAAATCGCGTCGAACGTGCGCGAGGCACGGGCTTCCGATGCTCGACACCAGCGCGCGGTGGAAGTCTACGTCCGCTTCGATCTACGGCGTCAGCCCGACCAGGAGACGAACGGGTCCCTGCAAGGAACCAACGCTTCTCACGGGTGCACGAGCAGCTTGACGGCGTCGGGTCGCCGCAGCTGGCGTGCGACCGCGTCGGGGAAATCGACCAGCCCGACCGTCTCGGTGACGACGGGCGCGTAGCGGGATCCCTCGGCGGCCAGCAGCGCGATCGCCGACGGCAGCTCGTCGATGAAGGCGTGGCACCCGGTGATCCGGAGTCGGCGCTCGACAAGCACGCTCGGGGTCACCGAGACGGCGTCGTGCCCGAGCGCCACGAGCAGGATGTGCGCGCCGACATCACCGAGCTCGAGCGCGCGCGCAAGCGACGCGCGATAGCCCGCCGCGTCGACGACCGTGTCGTAGCCGCCGGCCGTGAGCTGCCCGTCCGACTCGACGACGTTCGCGCCCAGCGCCTGCGCAAGCGCGCGTCGCTGCGACGCCGGCTCGGCGACGTCGATCGCCGACCCTGGCCAGCGGCGCCGGGCCTCGATGTGGACGAGCGCTCCGATCGGACCGTGCCCGAGGATCGCGATCCGCGTCGGTTCGTGGTGCAGGTGCCCCAGGGCATGGAGGGCGACCGCGAGTGGCTCGGCAAGGACGGCGATCTGACCAGGCACGGCCTCCGGCACGGCATGCAGGAGCGATAGCGGCAGCACGCAGTGCGACGCGAATCCCCCCGGGAACGCCTCCCCGACGAACTGGATGTTGGGGCACCGGTTCGGGTCGGTCATGCACGCATCGCACTGGCCGCACGGCACGCGGGAGTCCGCGACCACCGGGTCTCCGACGGCCAGTGCACTGCCCGGCGGAGCCTGCACGATGCGGCCGTACAGCTCGTGTCCGAGCGTCGCCGGCCAGTCGACGACCCACGCGCCCGTCCGCAAGACGTGCAGATCCGACCCGCACAGCCCCGCCCACTCGACCGCCACCAGCGCCTCGTCAGCGGCGGGCTCGGGCAGCTGCCGGCGGCCGACCGTCATCGTGAGATCCCGCTCGAGCAACGTGGCGTCGACGGTCAGCGGCCAGGTCATCCCGGTCAGCCTACGTTGTGCCCGGCGAACGGCGCCCCGACACCGCCGCGGGTACCGAGTGTGGCGAGACCGCGGTAGCCGCTCGCCGCATCGCGCAGCGACTTCTGCGGATCTGCGGCCGCACTGGCGCCCACCGCCGCGGCGGCCGCGGGCCTGGAGGAGACGGCGAGGGCTCTGCTTGCGCTCGCGGATTGCGGCCCGTTCACCCATTTGAGCCGATCGCGCACGGCTCCTCGCCTACGGTAGGAAGTAGCTCCGAACAGAACTCGTGAAGCGTGCGCACAGGGCGGCCATCAGGAACTCGCGCCGGATGGGTCCCACGCAGAGACACATGCGAGTGGACCCGCGCCTTCGATGGTACTTCCCTTCCCAGGAGAGACGATGCTGAATCCCCACTGCCAGCTCCACCCCACTGCACCCGTGCGGCGCTACCGCACCAACGGCCCAAAGGGGCCGGGGGTGTATCCGCAGTGCATGCCGTCGGATGGAAGTGCGCCCCACCTCCTGACCTGGAACGACACGTCGTCGAACGCGGCGTCCGACAAGGTCGAGGTGCGCATCGCAGACGACGTCGCCTCGCTCACGCTGCTCTCCCCGAGCGAGCTCGGCGTGCTCTGCGCCGCGGCGAACGGGCTCACGTCGCTCGAGTCCGGTCGTCGCCTCAGCAAGGGTGTCGAGACGGTCAAGACGCAGCGCCACCAGATCCTGTTGAAGCTGGGCGCCCGCAACATCACGCAGGCCGTGTGCATGGCGACCGAGCAGGGGTTCCTGGTCGTCGACCGTGGGCGGATGCGCGCCATGCAGGCGGCGTAGGCGTCGGGCTCTACGAGAGCCCCGCGACGACGCTCGCAACCCCGAGCGCCAGCAGGAGCAGCGTGACCCCGTTCGCGTAGTGCTCCTCCCGCAGCCGCGGCGCGAGCCAGAGCCCGGCGAGCATGCCGGGCACGAACGACACCCCGAGCGCCACGACGGCTGATGCCGGCGGCGCGACCAGCGCCCCACCCGCGGCCAGCCCGACGATCGCCACCGCGTCGAGCGCGATGAAGGCGGCGCCCAGCGTGCCGCGCATCTGGGCGGCCGTCGCCCGCCGCCCGGTGAGGTACAGCACGAGCGGCGGCCCGTTCACGGTGACCGACGTGGTCAGCAGTCCCGCGAGGAACCCGGCAGGAGCGGCGGCGCGCAGGGGGAGCAGCGTCCCGCGCGCGAGAGCGCGGCCGAGGATCGTCGCCACGATCACGCTGACACCGACGGCGACGCGCAGGGTCGACGTCGAGGCGACCCGTAGCACGACCACCCCGACGGCGAGCCCCGGCAGGGCGAAGGCCAGCAGCGAGCGGAGCTCGTGACGCAGAACCTTGTGCCGGTTCCGCAGCGCGAGCACGGAGCTCTGGGCGAGTCCGAGCAGGGCCGACAGCAACACCGCCTGGGGCGGGCTCATCGTCGCGAACAGGACCGGCGCCAGCACGAGGGCGCCGCCGAACCCGGTGACCGACTGCACGAAGGCACCGAGCGCGCCGAACACCACGATCAGCAGCAGGCCCGTGGTGCTCACGCGGGCAATAGTCTTGCAGCATGACCTCCCCCGCCCCCGTGCTGACGAGCGATCCCGACTCCCGCCGCGCGATCCGCGAGCTCGTCGAGTCGTGGGCCGTCTGGCGCGACGCCGGTGACTGGGCACGACTGCGGACCGTGTGGCACGACGACGGCCGGATGATGGCGACCTGGTTCCAGGGGAGCGCCGACGAGTTCATCGAGGCGAATCGACAGGGCTGGGCACGCGGCGTGCGCATCCTCCACTTCCTCGGAGGCAGCTCGATCGACGTTGCGGGCGATCGAGCCGTGAGCCAGACCAAGATGACCATCTCACAGCGTGCCGACGTGCACGGGGTGCGCTGCGACGTTGTCTGCACGGGCCGCTTCTACGACTTCTTCGCGCGGCGCGACGGCAGCTGGGGGCTCGTGCTCCGCCAACCGATCTACGAGAAGGACCGCCTCGACCCGATCGATCCGTCCGCCGCACTGAAGCTCGACCCCACCGTGCTCGAGCGGTTCCCCGAGGGATACCGCCACCTCGCCTACCTCCAGACGCAGATCGGATACGTGGTCAAGCCCGACATGCCGGGCCTCGAGGGTCCCGAGGTGGAGGAGTTGTACGGACGCGGCGACGACTGGCTGCGCCGCCTCACAACGGAACCCTGACCCGTCGCTCGGCGAGCGTCCGCGGGTCCAGTCGCAGCACCGTCGCGTTGCCGGGGCTCGCGATCCAGAGCCAGCCGTCGGCGAACGCGATCGCCGCAGGCCGCGAGCTTCCGGGCAGGCGCCGCGTTGCGACGCTCCCGGTCCGAGGATCGATCCGCACGAGCGTGCCACCGGACATGTCGAGGCCGCCGTCGACAAGCGTCCCGGGATTCACGACCCATGCGTAGCCCGCGCCGACCGTGACACCGGCGAGCAGGCGATGCAGGTGGAACGTGGCGGCAACGCGGTTCCGGTTCGCGTCGATTCGGGTCACCGAGAAGGCGGGTCGCAGACCGCGAAAGCTGGTCACCCAGACCGCTCCATCTGCGACCGCGAGGGCGCCAGGGCCGCGACTGACCCGGATGCGAGCGACGATCCGGTCGGTGCGCGGGTCGACGCGCGTGACGACCCCGGGACCGCTCGGCGAGAAGGCGCCGTGCCGATCGACGACCCAGGGGCCGATGCTCGCGACCCAGACCGCGCCGGACGTCGCGACGACCGCCTCGGCGTGCCTGCCGACGCCCGGGATCGCGGCGAGCTGGTGTCCGTCGCGCGCGTCGAGCTTGCGCAGGATGCCCGAGTGGTACTCGACCACCCACAGCGCGCCGGCGCCGGCGGCGACCGCCGACGAGGGGGCGGGGAGCCGCACGGGAGCGCCGAGCGCGCGGTCGCGGCCGGGATCGATCCGCGTGAGCGAGCGCCGCGTCAACGACCAGACGGAGCCCTCGCCGGCCGCGAGCGACGGGATGACGTCGGAGGAATCCGTACGGACCGAGCCGACGACACGTGGCTGCTGCGGGTCGATGCGCACGAGACCGTTCTCGCCGGTCGTCCAGATCGAGCCGAACCCCGCGACGAGCCCCTCACCGCGTGCACCACCGTCGGCACCCGCTCCCGACGTGTGGACCAGCAGGAGGAGGAGCAGCGCGGCGAAGACCCCGATACGCGACATCACCGCTCGTACGCGCGCGGCGTCCTGCGAGGTCCTGCCCTTCGCGTCAGGCCGCGCGTTCGATCCGCCGCTTGCCCTGACGCTTGGCGCGGAGAAGCGCCTGGTCTGCGGACTCGACGAGGCTCACGGCCGTGGAGGAGGCGATGCTCGGCGAGGCCGCCAGGCCGATCGACACGCGGATGCCCTCCCGCTCGAGCGCACGCGCGAGCCGGTCGGCGATCGAGCTGACATCCTCCGCGCTGGTGCGCGGCAGCAGCAGCGCAAGCTCGTCTCCGCCGAGTCGTCCCGCGGTGTCCGCCGCGCGAGCATGGCGGCGCATGATCGAGGCTGCCTCGCGCAGCACCCGATCGCCATGGGCATGACCGTGCTCGTCGTTCAGCTGCTTGAAGTCGTCGATGTCGATGACGAGCACGCCGAGCGGCGTCTTGTGGCGCCGCGCCGCGCGCTCGGCCGCCGCGGCCTTGCGGTGGAAGACGCGAGGATTCGCGAGCCCGGTCAGCGGGTCGTGGTCGGCCATGTGGCGGATGCGCTCGAACAGCTGCGCCTGCTGCAGCGTCACGGCCGCCTGCGACGCGAGCGTCTCGCAGAACTCGATCTCATGGGGATCCCATGGCCGCGTCTCGTCGATGTCGGCGATCTCGATGACGCCCAGCGTGCGACCTCCGGCCGAGAGGGTCGCCTGCAGCAGCGAGTACCAGCCGAAGCGCTTCATGTACGCGACCTGGGCCGGCGACGTGTTCTGCCCGTTGCGCAGCGAGACGAGGCTCCCACGGCCGGCACGCAGCAGCGCGTGGAGCTCGGGGAGAGCCCCGAGCTCGAACTCGAAGCCGGGGACGGCAACACGCCGGTTCTGCTGCGGCTTGAACTCGAAGATGTCGCGGATCACACCGCGACGACGATCCCACTCGGACACGCTGACCTCGTACACGCGCGGCAGCGCGGCACCCAGCTCGCGCGCGAGCTCGACGAAGACGCGGCTGGCGCTCGGGCTCTTTCCGATCGACTGGGCGACCCGGTGCAGCGCCGTGAGGCGGACGAGGCGCTGCTCGAGCTCGGCGACGCGTCGCTCGAGCAGGTTGACCTGCGTCTTGACGGATGGGTTCGGCATGCCTCACCAGATCTATCGACCCACCGCGCCGGCTTGTTGAGGAGTCCGCTCTAGGCGGTGATCCCCGTCCCGACGTGCTCGGCGACGGCGCCGACTGCGTCCGGCGTCTCGTCGAAGACCAGGTGGCCGACGCCGGGCAGCAAGTGAACCCGCGCGTCCGCGATGTGCTCGCGCCACACGGCCCCCTGGGCAACCGGAATCAGGCGGTCGGCCTCGCCCCACACGATCAGCGTCGGAGCCGCCACGCGGTGGAGCCACCGCTGGATCTTCAGGTCGTAGGGTCGCTTCCCCCCGACGCGGGCGAACGACGCCGTCTCGCGCTCGCGGGCCGCGAGGAACTCGGGCGGAGGCGGCGGCAGCGCGGCATACGGCGTCAGGTCCGCGACCAGGTAGGCGAGCACCTCGTCCGGAGGGATGGCGAAGAAGTCCACCGTCGGAGCTTCGGGCACCAGCAGCCCCCACGGTGCGGCGAGCGCCAGCCGACGCACCCGGCGCGGATACAGGAGCGCGAACGTGGCGGCCATGTTGCCGCCGAGCGAGTGGCCGACCAGCGAGAACTCGTCCAGGCCGAGATGGTCGAACAGATCGAGGTAGTGGAGGATGTAGTCGTGCACGCTGTCGATCGACGGGTCGTCGGCAGACGCCCCGAAGCCCGGATGGTTCGGCACGATCAGCCGCGCGTTCTCCGCCAGGGGCAGCAACGCATCGAATCCTGTCGCCGTGCCGGCGCCGTGGAAGAAGACGATCGGCGGTCCCTCGCCCGCCGTCAGCACCGCGGTGTCGATGCCGTTGATCTCGTGGTGTTCCTCGACGAACATGCTCGGCTCCTGTCGGCTGCGATCGGGAGACGTTACTCCCTCGGTCAGTGCAGCAGCATCCGGGCCAGCCGCCGTGTGGCGATCACGAGCGCGATCGTGCCGAACGAGATCAGGTAGACGACCGGCACGAGCGACGACAGCGTGAACTCCCCGAGCGCCGGCTCGCGCACCAGCTGGATGCTCTGGTAGAGCGGCAGCACCTCGATCAGCGGCCGCAGCGCTGCGGGGTAGGTGGTGAGCGGGTAGAACGTCGTCGCGAAGAGGTACATCGGCAGCATCACGAGCTGGATCAGCTGGAAGTCGGAGAAGTCGCGCAGATAGGTCGTGACCGCGAGGCCGGCGGCGGCGAAGGCGTAGCCGATCAGGATCGCTCCCGGGATCGCGAGCAGGATCCCGGGCGACGAGATGAGCCCGAGCACGGCCATCACGAGCACGAAGCTCGTCGACGACAGCACCGCGTAGATCACTGCGCTCACGACCTCGCCGAGCGCGATGTCGGTGACCGAGAGCGGGGTCGGGACGATCGCGTCGTACGTCCGCTCGTTCTTGATCCGCGAGAAGACGCCGAAGCTCGTCTGGTTCATGGCCGTGTTCATTGCGGTGGTTGCGAGGATCGCCGGTGCCACGAACGCCGCGTAGGGCACGTGGACCCCGGGCACCGTGCCGACGAGCACCCCGACTCCGATGCCGATCGACAGCAGGTACATCACCGGCTCGACCATGCTCGAGAGGAGCGGCGTGATCGATCGCCGGTAGATCATGAAGTTGCGCTCGACCAGGCTCAGCGTGCGCGAGAGCGTCCAGCCGGCGATCGGCGACCGGGACACGTCGAGGCCGCTCACGCGTGCAGCCTCCGCCGGTAGGTGACGCGTGCGGCCAGGACGCCGCCTGCGGTCAGCGCGACGAGGTAGCCCGCGTGGAACGCCGCGTCGAGCGCTCCCGCGGTGCCGAGGCTGAGCGTGCGGCAGAGCTGGACTCCCTGCCAGAGCGGGAGGGCCTCCGCCACCAGCCGCAGCCCGGGCGGCAGCTGCGCCGTGGCGAAGAACGTGCCGGAGAACATGTACATCGGCATGATCACGAACCGAAAGACGGTGTTGATCTTTCGCGGGAAGCGCACCCCGACGGCCCATGCCGCAGCCGGTGCGGCGAAGGCGATCCCGGTCAGGAGCGCCGCGGCCAGCACCGCCAGCGCCCACCAGCCGTCCGAGACTCCGAACCCGGCCATGACTGCCACGAAGGCGGCACTCGAGGTGAGCACCCGGAACGCCATGAACAGCAGGTGCCCGCCCAGGATCTCGGACGGCTCGAGCGGTGTGGTCGCAGCCGCGCGGTACGGGCCCGCCCAGGCGGCCGCCATCGCGACCCGCCCTGAGCCCTCCAGGAAGCCCGTCTGCATCGCCGACGCTGCGAGCAGCCCCGGTGCGAAGAACGCGAGGTACGACACGCTGCCGAGCTGCGCCGGCGCGTGCCTGTCGACGAGGCCGCCGAGGCCGGCGCCGATGCCGGCGAGGAAGAGCAGCGGATTCGCGACGCTGATCACGATCGTCCCGCGCCAGGTCTTGCGGTACTGGGTCATCCAGTACCCGAACGAGCTCCGTAGGTGCACGGTCAGTCGACGAGCGAGCGGCCGGTGAGCTTGAGGAACACGTCCTCGAGGCGTCGCGCGGCGGACGAGGGCGGTGAGCGGCGACAGGGACATTCCGTGGATGTCCGCAAGGGCGGCCTCGCCGTCGTCGGCGTAGACCATGACCCGGTCGGGCAACGCGTCGACCCAGCCGCCGGCCGCCACCGGGCCTCCGCCATTCGCGCTCCGAATCGTCTCGGCCGACGACTCCTGCTCGCCGACGGGGAAGCGCAGCTCGAGCACCTCGCGCGTGACATGCGCCTCGATCAATGCCCGCGGCGAGCCGTGCGCGACGATTCGGCCGCGGTCCATGACGACGAGCCGGTCGCAGAGCTGCTCGGCCTCGTCCATGTAGTGCGTCGTGAGAATCAGCGTCACGCCGTCCTGCTTGAGCCGGAAGAGGCGATCCCAGAGCACGTGCCGCGCCTGCGGGTCGAGGCCGGTGGTCGGCTCGTCGAGGAGCAGGATCTCCGGCTCGTTGATCAGCGAGCGTGCGATCGTCAGACGCCTCCGCATGCCGCCCGAGAGCGTCTCCACCTGCTCCTCCGCCTTGTCCTCGAGCTGCGCGAACGCCAGCAGATGCGCCGATCGCGCGCGAATGACCGAGCGCCTGATTCCGAAGTAGCGCCCGTAGATGGTGAGGTTCTCGCGCACGGTCAGCTCGCGATCGAGACAGTCGTCCTGCGGGACGACGCCGATGCGGGCGCGGATCCGCGATCCCTCCCGGCTCGGGTCGAGGCCGAGCACGCGGAGCGTTCCGCCGCTGATCGGCGACGTCGCGCTGATCATGCGCATCGTCGACGACTTGCCGGCGCCGTTCGGGCCGAGGAACCCGAATGCCTCTCCGCGCTCGAGCGTGAAGTCGACCCCGTCGACGGCGCGGAACTCACCCGATCGACCGCGCGGTGGATAGATCTTCGTGAGGCCGCGGGCCTCGACCAGTGGAGTTTCCGTCACGGGCACAGCGTACGGAAACTGACTTAGGATCGCAACAAATTGACCGTAACCTGCAAAATCGCGAGCATCACGGGCCGTGCGGCTCGATCAGCTCATGACCGGCCGCCGCTCGGCGTCAGGTGTGCCACGTCGAGAATCTGCTCGAACGCGCGGCGCAAGCGCTCGTCATCATCCTCGGGCGCCGAGCTCACGCGCCAGGCCACGAACCCGTCCGGCCGGAGCAGCACGGCGCCCTCCTCTCCCGTTCCGTAGCGCCGTATGAAGTCGGGGTTGTCGGTGATGGCGTGGCTCTCGATCGACACGCCGACCTCCACGGACGCCGCGTCTGCCGCACGGCACCAGGCCTCGCCGGCAGGCCCTGCGAGCAGCACGAAACCCTGGCGCACGAGATCGAGCGTCGACAGCCCGTCCCCGTCCGCGCTACCGAGCGCGACATGCGGTGCGCGCGAGCCCGGCCGTGCAGAGCTCTCGTGCGGGTCCTCCCAGAGCGAGCCGTCCTCGCCCGGGTCGGACACGACGGCAGCAGAGTGGTAGCGATAGCCGAGCTCGACCGTCGCCTCCGGGATGATCGGCATCAGGTCTTCCTTGCCGAGCGCGGGATCGAGCCGGAGCACGTATCGGGTATAGGCCTGCTCGACGGTGAGCTCCGCGATCGGACGCCGCTCTGCGTCGTACGTCGTGAGCAGCCCGGGGCCGGCCTCGCCGCGCAGGACGGCCGCCAGCTTCCAGGCGAGGTTGTCGGCGTCGTGGACGCCTGCGTTGCCGCCGAAGCCGCCGGTCGGAGGCATGACGTGGGCCGCGTCGCCCGCGAGGAATGTCCGGCCCTCCTGGAGCCGTTCTGCCCAGTTGGCCATGGAGCTCCAGCGCTGGACGCTCTCGATCTCCACGTGGATCTCCGGATCGCCGAGCGCACGACGGACGTACTCGATG
The DNA here is from genome assembly GCA_963717155.1 of uncultured Actinomycetes bacterium. GTDB lineage: Bacteria > Actinomycetota > Thermoleophilia > Gaiellales > JALYLC01. The sequence continues at coordinate 1,236,230 of OY970326.1, read as the reverse complement.
CAGCGCGTCTCGCTCGTGTCCTCGCCCGGGGTCGTGCTTCTCACGCCCTCCTCGTCGACCGTCGAGTTGACGACGAGGAATCCCGCATCGCCCGCGAGCGAGAAGCGGAAGAAGCCCGTCAGTCGCGGATGGAACACGTAGATCACACTCAGGTTGCGGTCGCCGATGAGGTCGGTCATGTCCGCCCGGAAGTAGATCGTCATGCTGTCGGAGAACGACCCGCGGCCGAGCGTCGCGATACCGAGGCGCTCGCGCGTCGGGCTCTTCGCGCCGTCCGCCGCGACGACGTAACGCGTGCGCACGATGCGCTCGCTCCCATCTCTCGTGCGTACCTGCACGCTGACGCCGTCGTCATCCTGTTCGAGTCCGACCGCCTCGCTCGAGTACTCGAGTCGCACTCCGGAGGCCTCGGCGCGCCGGCGCAGGATGGGCTCGAGCCCGATCTGCGTGATGAAGAGTCGCGGTGACGGGCTGAGGTCCTCGACTCCCTCGTTGATCGAGCGGAAGTACCAGTCGAGCTCCTTGCCGCCCAGCGACTCGACCGAGACGATCGCGCCGTTCTGGACGAACTCGGCGGCAGCGGACTCCTCGATCTCGCCCTGCAGTCCGAGCGCGCGATACTGCTCGATGGTCCGCTGGCTGACGAGCGCCGCCCGCGGGTGGATCGCAGTTCCGGGATGCCGCTCGATCACGAGCGACGGCACTCCCTGGGCCCCCAGGAACACGGCGGTCGAGAGGCCGACGAGACTCCCGCCGATGATCACGACCGGGACCTCGTCGTCCGCCATTCCTGTCGCTCCCTCAGCTCGAGCGCACAAGCGCGCGTTCGAGGACCTTAGCCGGTCGGGCAGCGCGGTCCATCTACGATTGCCCGCCGTGACGGAGCTCTACCCGGCCATCGAGCCCTATGACGACGGGCTCCTCGACGTGGGCGACGGAAACCTCGTCTACTGGGAGGCATGCGGCAACCCGACGGGCAAGCCGGCAGTCATGGTGCACGGCGGCCCCGGATCCGGATGCTCACCCAACATGCGCCGCTGCTTCGACCCCGAACGCTTCCGCGCGGTGCTGTTCGACCAGCGCGGGTGCGGGCGAAGCAGACCGCACGCGAGCGACCCGTCGACGGACATGCGCAGCAACACCACGCGGCATCTCATCGCTGACATGGAGCGTCTGCGCGAGCATCTCGCCATCGATCGCTGGCTCGTCACCGGCGGATCGTGGGGCTCGACGCTCGCGCTGGCATACGCCGAGCAGTACCCGGAGCGAGTCACCGAGATCGTGCTCCTCGCGATCACGACGTCGCGGCGCTCGGAGATCGACTGGCTGTACCGCGGGGTCGCGCGCTTCTTCCCGGAAGAGTGGGAGCGCTTTCGCGCGGGAGTTCCCGAGGCCGAGCGCGACGGCGACCTCGTCGCCGCGTACGCGCGGCTGATGGCTGACCCCGACCCCCTCGTGCGCGACCGCGCGGCACGGAACTGGTGCGTGTGGGAGGACGCCGTCCTCTCGCTCGACCCCGGCGCTACGCCCCGCACGTATGGTGACCGTGCCGACGACGCGATGCTCGCGTTCGTCCGGATCTGCTCGCACTACTTCGCGAACGGCGCGTGGCTGGAGGAGGGCGCCGTCCTGCGCGACGCGACGTCCCTCGGCGGCATCCCCGGGGTGCTGATCCACGGCCGCCTGGATCTCTCGTGCCCGCTCGACACCGCCTGGGAGCTCAGCTGCGTATGGCCCGACGCGCAACTCGTCGGGCTCGAGCGATCCGGGCACGGAGGCACCGACGAGCAGCGCACGCACCTGCTGGCGGCGCTCGATCGCTTCGCGACCGAGTAGCCCCACGCGGCGTCCCCGAACGCAAGGGCGCCCGGCGATGCCGGGCGCCCCAGTAACGGTGGTTCGTCAGGTCAGCCCGCGGTGTTCGCGAACGTGTCCGTGAGTCCGGTCGTCGCGATCGGCTTCGCCATCACGAAGAACGGGTCGAACGTCGTCCCCGACGAGGTCAGCCCTTCGTAGTCGCCGACGAAGTAGCCGCCGGCGTCTGGTGCCTGCGTCATGTCGAACGGACCGGTCGTGCTGACCTTCGTCTCGCCACCGGCCGCCCAGCTTGCGGGGTCGGTGCAGGCGGCGTGACAGTGCACGATGAACGTGTCGGTCAGCCCAGGCTGAGCGGTGGTCGCGCTCTCGAGGTCGTAGTAGCTGACCCCGACCGTGCCGTCGGAGGCGACGTGGACCTGTGGCGTGAATGCCGGAGTGTCACCCACCGACTGGTCGACACGGATCGGCGTCGACCAGGTCAGGCCGCCATCGGTCGACTCTGAGAGAGCCACCTTGGAAGTGCCATTCACGCTGAAGCGGCCGTCCTGCCAGACGGCGTAGAGGTTGCCGTTGGGTGCGACTGCGAACTCGGGCAGCTCGTCGCTGCTGCGCACCGCGTGGCCGGCGATGCTGACGCCCGCGAAGACCTGCGGGGCGACGATGATCGGCTGCGACCAGGTCGCGCCTCCGTCGGTCGAGCGGATCACCGCAACGGACAGCGCCTGGCGCTGGTTGTTGCCGAGACCGCCCTTGTTCTGGATCAGATCGAACCCGTCGATCAGCACGCCCTTGGCCGGGCCCGCGTTCGGCACGACGATCTGGTTGCCGATCGTCTGGTTCTTCTCGCCCGGATCGAAGATGGCACGCCCGTTGCTCCAGGTCACGCCCCCATCGGTCGTCTTCGAGAACATCGCCGGACCCCGGAATGCAGGCGAGTGGTCGAATGCTCCGGGGTTCGCGTTCTCGCTCGGAGAGACGAGCCTGTCCCATGTCGCGTACGCGGTCAGTGGGCTGGACGGGTCGGCGGTCACCGTCTCCTTGTCGTTCAACACGGTGAACGAGGCGTCGAACCGCGCCGTGACCGGGGTCTGCCATGTCACGCCGCCGTTGGTCGAGCGACTGATGATGATCGCGCTCGCGCCGCCGAACGCCGGCCCATTGGCGTTGAAGGCGTCGGTGATCGAATACACGATCTTCCCGTCGGACGAGAAGCTGACCCACGGGTCGGTCGCCCGGTTGAGGTCGCCCGGCGAACCAGGCGCCGCACCTTCGCACCTCGTGAACTGCGGCTGGCTCGCGGCGAGCTGCCAGGTCGCGCCTCCGTTCGTCGACACGACGTTGGTGAGACCGTTCGATCCACCGTCGTTCCAGCGGTCCTGCTGAACGCTGCCGACGAGGTGCTGGGGATCTGTCGGATCGACGGCAACGTACGGCTCGACCTCGGCGTCCGGGTAGTTGATGCTGCCCGCCGCGGTCTGCTGGGCGACCAGCGGCGCACACGCCGCATTGGCTGCCAGCGGATTGTCCGGAACGCGCACCGGGGTGCCCGCCGTCAGGACGGCGGCCCCAGCGATTGCCGCACCCGCAAGTGCGACCACCCCCACTCCCCCTAGCAGCCACGCACGGCGCCGAAGGCTCAGACGTCGCATGGTCCTCCTCCTTTCGGGGTAGTCCACGACCTGTCTCAAGCGGGCACCGTACCCACATCGATCGAGCGCTAAACCTGCTTCCGGAAGCGAGCGCTACGCCGCGGTCACGTCCTCGGGGCCACGGCGTCTCCGGTGCTCGAGGAGCCATGCGCTCAGCTCGGCGGGCGGCAGAGCCGGGCTGAGGAAGTACCCCTGGGCCGAGGTGCAGCCCAGCGCTCGGAGCTGGTCCCATACCTCGTGCGTCTCCACGCCCTCCGCCACGACCGCGAGGCCGAGGTTGAGGCCGAGATCGATCGTGCAGCGGACGATCGTGTGGTCCGCCCCGGCCACGTCCATGCCGGTGACGAACGAGCGGTCGATCTTGATCTCGTCGATCGGCAGATGGCGCAGGTAGGCGAGCGACGAGTACCCCGTACCGAAGTCGTCGATCGACAGCGTGACCCCGAGGGTCGACAGCTCGTCGAGCACGGCGGTCGTCCGCTTCGGGTTGGCGAGCATCGCGGACTCGGTCAGCTCGAGCCGCAGAAGGCCGGGCTCCAGCTCCCACCGGGTGAGCAGCTCCGCGACCTGGCCCGGAAGCTCGAGATCGAGCAGGTTGCGCGTCGAGAGGTTCACCGAGACCGAGATCTCGAAGCCCTCGTCGCGCCACGCCCGGCACTGGCGCAGCGCCTCGTCCAGCACGTACAGCGTGAGCGGCCTGATCAGGCCCGTCTCCTGGGCCGCCGGGATGAACGCGTCGGGGAAGATCATGCCCCGGGTCGGATGCGCCCAGCGCACCAGCGCCTCGACCGATCGCACCTCGCCGCTCGCGAGCAGCGCCTTGGGCTGGTAGTGCAGCACGAGCTCGTGCTCGTCGAGCGCACGGGGGAGCTCCCCGATGACCGCGAGACGCGAGTGGTCGCCCTCGTCGGCTCCGATCTCGTAGAGGTAGAACGGGGCGTTCTCCCGCTTGGCGCTGTACATTGCGACGTCGGCGCGCTGGATCAACAGCTCGGCCGAGTGGCCATGGTCGGGAAAGATCGCGATCCCGATCGACGCCTCCATCAAGAGCGGAAGCTCCTCGACGAGGATCGGGCGCTCGAGGGCGGCGCGAACTCGTTCGATCGTCGCGAGCAGGCCATCGCTCTCGGGTGACTGGGGCAGCAGCAGCCCGAACTCGTCACCGCCGAGCCGCGCCGCGGTGTCCGAGGCGCGCAGTGCGCCCCGCAGTCGCTCGCCGACTTCCTCGAGCAACTCGTCGCCGGCCTTGTGCCCGAGCGAGTCGTTGACCTCCTTGAACCGATCGAGATCCAGCATCACGATCGCGAGCCGCGTACCGTCCCGCTCGGCCTGGGAGATCGCACGCTCGATGCGGTCGTCGAAGAGCAGCCTGTTCGGCAATCCGGTCAGCGGATCGTGCAGTGCCTGCCGCTCGCTGAGCTCGGCCTGGCGCACGAGCTCGACCTCGGCGCGCTTCCGTTTCGTGATGTTCTCGATCATCGTCACGGCGAAGGCGGGTCGCCCGTCCTGATCGCGTTCGAGCACGGCGCTCACCTGTCCCCAGACGAGCTCGCCGTCCTTCCGCGAGTAACGCGCCTCGAGCCTGAATGCCTCGCGCTCGCCGAGCATGAGCGTGCGGAACAGCTCCTCGGCGCGATGGAGGTCCTCGGCGTGGATGTAGTCGCGCATGATCATCTCGCCGAACTCTGCGGCGGTGTACCCCAGCATCTGCTCGAGCGCCGGGTTCGCCTCGACGGCCCGGCCGTCGTGGCCGAGACGCAGGATCCCGATCGAGACGCCCTCGAAGAGCGTCCGGAACCGGGCCAGCGCCTCCGCCTGACCGCGACGCGCCTCGAACTCGGAGGCGTGGCTCGACGGCCGCCGAAAGCACGAAGGAGAGCATCTCGAGCGTCTGGCGGTGGCCCTCGTTCAACCGGTTGGTCTCCGAACGGCTCAACACGTTCAGCGTCCCGATGACCTCGCCGCCGTGGAACAGGGGAACGCAGATGAGCGACGTATCCCCGACTGCCGCTCGCAGCTCCTGGTTGACACGGGGATCGCTCGGCGCATCCTCGATCAGCAGCGGAAGCCCGCTCTCGATCGCGTACTTCGCGACCGAGTCCGCGAGCGGCCGGCGCGTGTCGAACACCGCTCCGGCGATCCCGCTGACGGCCCGGGTGTGCAGCATGTCGCCGTCGATCAGGTTGACCATCGCGCCGTCCGCGCCGGTGATCGCCTGCGATCGCTCCGCGACGAGCTGCATGACCGCCTGCAGATCGCCTCCGGCCCGGCCGATCTCGCGCTGCGTCTCGAAGATCAGCGAAAGACGAGCGGGGCTGTCAGGGCCAGGGGTAGGCATGTGATGTCGAGAGGCCACGCGTCCAGCGCGAAGCAACGGGCGGCGTGACCCGCGCGGGCTTCGCCCGTTGGATCGACCGAAACGCGTGTGCGCTGTAGCGCAGCTGCGTTCCCACCTGACGGCCGGTACCCCGCCGAATCGCTCGGCGGGGGTACCAGCCGTCGATCAGGGTCAGCTGAAGGTGAAGGTGGAGTGCACGTCGTAGTAGCCGTGCGGCACGACGATCGTCGCCACATCGCCGGCCGGGCCGGCGGGCACGATCCCGCAGTCGGCAGAGCCGCCGATGTTCAACGGGACGGACGAGTAGGTCGGCGTCGCCGTCGACTGCTGTACCGCAATCGTCAGCGCAGCCGCGCCCGTCGAGCCATCCGCGTACTCGCACGTCGTAAGCGGTGCGCCCTGGCCGTCGCCGTCACCCGCGTTGTAGACGAGCACCCTCGGGTAGATCGTGTGATCCGAAGCCCCGAGCACTGCCGCCGTCACGCTGATCGCGCACGGTGCCTTCGCCGTCGTGCACGTGAAGCGGAACACGCCGCTCGCAACGTCGTTGCCGACTGGCGAGCCGAGCGGAGTCGCGTACTGCGCCCAGATCGTCGGTGCAGCACCGCCCCGAGCGACCAGGACGTTCGCCACGCCATAGTCAGGTGTCGGAGCCGGCGCGCCGAGGACCGTCTGTCCAGGCACACCCTGCGGGCCCTGCGAGCCGGTATCGCCCTTCGGACCGGTCGCGCCCGTCGCGCCCGTGGCTCCGGTCGCGCCCCTGGCTCCCGTGTCGCCCTTGTCGCCCTTCGGGCCGGTGAACAGCTTGCCCTGGCAGAACAGCGTGAAGAGGCCGGCGCTGAGCTTGTCGCACGAGATCGAGCCGAGCTTGATCTGGCGGTTTCCGACGGCGTTCGGCTTCAGCGCGCCATTGATGCCTGCTGCCCTGTTGATGCCGTTCATCGCGTTCTTCGTCACGCCGCCCGCAGGCGGGTTTGTCGCGGCGACCGCGGTGACCGCGCCCACCGTCAGAATCACGGCGGCGAACGCCACCGTCTTGTGGATCTTGCGGATCATCTCTACCCCTCTCGAAGGGGTTCGTTCGGCGGTTCCGCCGATGCATCCCAAATCGGGGCACGCCAACGCGAGCCTGCGCGATTCCCTCCCACAGCGGAGGCGCCGGACCCACTCGCGGTCGTGCAACTTGCCGTCGACGATGCCTCGACTGCATTCCCTCACAACGCAACACGAGACGATCGCAGCAAATCTGCTGAAAGCACAGTACCCCTATCGGGGGATCGCAAACGACCGCGGCGTGCGCATGTGAGCCTGCACCCACGATGTCGTGCGAACGAGATCAGCCCGCGAACTGCTTCTCGAGCTCCGGCTTGACCTCGCTGGCGAAGAGCTCCACCGTGCGTCGCGCCTCGTCGTAGGTCATGTCGCCGGTCGGTACCTGGATCGAGATGTGATCGACGCGGCCCGACTCGAGAACCGTCGCGAGCCGCTCGAGAATCTGCTGCGGCTCACCGGCGCCGGCCGTGATCGTGTCCTCGATGTGCGCGAGGATCGCTTCGAGCGGTCCGATCGCACGTGCACAGTCGGCCTCCGAGAGCACGAGGTGGTCGAACGTGTGGATGTACTTCGTGCGCCGCACGAGCCCATCTGCGCCGCGACGCGAGATCTCCAGCGCCTCCTTCTCGGTCGGCGCGATCGCGAGGATCAGCGTGAGGCCGACACGCGGCCGGCTGTTCGGGCCGTCGAGTCGGAGCGTGTCGCCCCGGTGCTTCTCCCAGTTCTCGATGTACGCGTCGTACGTGCCTTGCGGCACCGCACCGGCGCACATCAGGCTCATGCCGTGGCGACCGGCAATCACCGGGTTGCCCGGATACCAGAACGGGATCGGACTCTGGAAGGGCCTGGTGGCGAGGGGAACGGTCGGGAACTCGTGGTACGCGCTTCCGGCGCTGGAGATCTCACCGGTCGCGAACGCGCCGCAGATGATGCCCAGCGTGTCCTCGAAGCGCTCCCTCGACTCGGTCCACCGGCTGCCGAACCACGCGTGCTCGATCGGCGAGACGCCGCGGCCGACGCCGAAGTCGAGGCGTCCGCCCGTGAGCTGGTCCGCGGCGCACATGTCCTCGATGATCTGGACGGGATGGTGCAGGGGCAGGAGCTTCACCATCGGGCCGAGGCGGATCGTGTTCGTGATCTGCGAGGCCGCGCCGATGAAGATCTCCTGGCTCGGCGCCATGCACAGGCTCGAGCCATGATGCTCCGCGAGGTGGAAGCTCTCGAAGCCGGCCTCGTCGGCGAGCTTCAGGAGGGCGAGGCGATCCTGGAACAGCCTGTGCGTCGGCGTGCCCGGAATGTCCTCGATGTGGTCGAAGATGCCAAAGGTCGGAGTCACTCCGCAACTCTACGGGGTCGACTAGCGCGTCGAGGCGTTGACGCCGCTCCAGAAGTCGTCGAACACCCGCGGCGGCTGCGGCGAGTTCAGCTGCCGCTGGGTGAGGAGGATGCCGGTCACGCCACGTTCGGCGTTGCTGCGCCACGCGGTGCCCGAGCCTCCGTCCCAGCCGAACCCGGACGGCAGCGGAAGGTCCGTCGAGCCGCGGGCGGGAACCTCCATGCCGAAGCCCCAGCTTCCGTGATCGCCGAGGAACAGCCGGCAGTCAGTGCGTTGCGCCGGGGACAGCCGGTCGGTCGTCATGAGCTCGACCGACCGCGCCGACAGAATGCGCCGGCCGCGCGACGACCCGCCTGCCAGGAGCATCGAGACGAAGCTCCACAGATCGTCGACCGTCGAGACCAGCCAACCGCTCGCGTCGGGGAAGCTCGGAGGACTGCTCCACCAGCTATCGGGCGGCGCATCCACGAGGGCGAGCTCACCGGTGTCGCTATCCGGCAGGTAGAAGCTGGTGAGCCGTCCCATGTCCCCGCCCGGAACGGTGAACCCGGTGTCGAGCATGCCGAGCGGCTCGAAGATCCGCTCGCGCATCACGTCGGGCAGATCCTTGCCGGCCGCGCGCGCCAGGAGGACCCCGAGCACCTGCACGCTCGTGTTGTACAGCCACCGCTCACCAGGCTGATAGAGCAGCGGGAGCGACCCGAGCGCTGCGATCCACTGGTCGGGATCGAGCGTGCCAGGAGGCCACGGAGGACCGCCGATGCTCTGGAGCCCGAGCTGCGCTTCGGCCCGCTGGATGGGATGCGTACCGGGAGGCGCCATCACCGACCCGAAGCCCATCGTCGAGCTGAGCAGGTCCTCGACGCTGATCGAACGGAGTGCAGGCACCGTGTCGTCGAGCTCGGCGTCGATGGCACGCAGTACCTGACGATCGGCGAGCTCGGGCACCAGCTCGTCGATCGTCTGGTCGAGACGAAGGATGCCCGCGTCGACCATGGACATCGTCGTCGCGGCGGTGATCGGCTTGCTCAGCGAGGCGATGCGGAAGATGGCGTTTCGGGCCAGAGGCTCGGGATCGCCGAACGCGGGGCGTCCGATGACGTCGACCTCGACGTCATCGCCGCGCGCGACGAGGGTGACGAGCCCGGGCATCTGGCCCGACGCCACGTGCGCCGCCATCAGCTCGTGCAGGACGGTCAGACCGTCCCGGGACAGCGGCGAGGTCATCGCTCTACTCGGTCGGCTCGACGATCGTGAGCGTGTTGCCACCGGGGTCGCGGAGCCGGAACATCGGCGGCACGGGTGCTCCCCAGCGCACGACCTCCGGATCGACGTCGACTCCACTCGCCTTCAGCGCCGCGTGGTCGGCATCGATGCTGGTGCTCGAGAGGATGATGCCGGTGTCGACGGCAGTGGGGCCGCCCTCCATCGGCGGCGTCAGGGCGATCGCTGTCGAGCCTCCGGAGAGGGCGACCTCGATCCAGCGCATCTGGCCATCGGCGAACGTCTCGTCGCTGCGCAGCTCGAACCCGAGCGTGCCGATGTAGAAGTCGAGCGCGGCGTCCTGGTCGCTTGTCGGAACGGCAACGCGACCGACCTCGGTGAGGTGCAGCTGGCTGGACATGTTCGTCTCCGTTCTGTTGTTGAAGCGGTCACAGCTGAGACTGCGGAGCGCGACGAAACTCATCGAGTCGGAATTTCCGTCGCCGTGGCGAGCGTTAGGGCTGTTGGGAGCCGGCGTCTCGCCGAGCATGAAGCATCCGAGGGATCGGAGGGATCCGTGGAGCTTCTGATCGATATCGCGTTGTGTGCGGCCGTGCTCGCCGTGCCCGTTGCGCTGCTCGACGTGTTTCTGACGGTGCGAGCGCGGCGACAGAAGCGGATCGCCCTCGGTATCGACGCCGCGAGCGAAGGGGCCCGCGCTGACGCCCGAGAGAGCTCGACTCGAGTACGAGTGTCCCGTGCTACCCCGGGGTCTCTGGAGGCCCGACGCCGACCACGGTCCCAATCCAGCCGCCGGGAGGCGGAGGCGGCAGATTGACTACGCGCGCCGGAACGCGCGGACCGAGAGCGGGACGAACAGCAGCAGCAGCACGGCCAGCCAGGCGAGCGTCCCGAGCGTCGGGCCGAGCGCGTGGCCGTTGCCGATCGTGAGGGCACGCGCGGCGTCGACCACCAGCGTGACCGGGTTGACATCGGCGAAGGCATCGCAATATGCATCGGACCGAACCCCACCCATGAGGTGTGATCCAGGCCGGCGACCTCACGCGGCCGGGGTAAGGCCGTGCCTGCGCATGGCCGCGCCCAGCGCTGCGAAATCGGGCGGGCCGCCCGCTGCGGCGTCGAGGATGGTCGCGATCTCGCGGAAGTAGTCGGGACCGAGGATGCCGGGAGTGACGATCGCGAGCGCTCTGGCATCGACGTCGCGGGTGTTGTCGAACCGGTGGACCGCGCCACGCGGGATGCAAAGCACCTCACCCGGGCCGACAGCGATCGGCGCACCCTCGATCGTCCAGGTGAGGACTCCCTCGAGACCGTAGATCGTCTCCTCGTAGCCGTCGTGGCTGTGGCCGGCCGGGACCCGCGCACCGGCCGGAACGTCGAACTCGAAGACCGCCACCGACCCTCCCGACTGCGCACCCTCGATCAGGAACCGGATCGCCAGCGATCCGGCCTTGATCTCCTCGCGAGTGCCCATCGACATCTCGTGCCTCCTCTCGGTCCCAACTGGTACAGTGGTTTGACGATATCTGACCACGAGCCACTCGACAAGTCGCTGTATGGAACCGGAGACAGCAGAGCAACCATTCGGGCCGCCGATGATCGGCGCGCTCCTGCGCATCCCCTGGGAGGCGACACAGCGGCGCATGCTCGAGCGCCTGCACGAGCGCGGCTTCGACGACATCGACGCAGCGCATCTCAACGTCTTCCAGTACCCCGGGCCACAGGGCGCGAGGCCTACCGAGCTCGCGATGCGGCTGCGCATCAGCAAGCAGGCCCTGAACTACCTCCTCGGCGAGCTCGAGCGCCTCGGCTACCTCGAACGCCGGCCGGACACGGACGACCTGCGATCCAAACGCATCGCTCTCACACCACGCGGTATCGCAGCGATCCACGTGATTCGGGAGGCCGTCGCCGAGGTGGAAGTCACCTGGGAACGACGGCTCGGCCCGAAGCGGTTCTCCCAGCTCCGTAGCCTTCTATTCGAGCTCGGCGAGCCGGAGTAGCGGAGCGGACTGCACGCGCCTCCCTCCTCCCGAATCACCGGCTGGTGGCAGCGACGCTGTCACGCCATGCGATCAGCGCATCGCGTTCGGCGGTGGTACGGGGCAGGAACTCGAGTCCGGCCTGCCAACCGCCGAACGCAACCGGGGCGCAGCGCACCACGCGGGCATCGACGCAGATGTCGACCACAGACGTTCCGACGGCAACCTGAAGATCGTCGCCGCGCGTGAGCTCGGGCCCCGTCCCCGCCACGCGGCACCCCAGCGCTGACAGGTCGAGGCAGAGGGCCCGTGCGCGCCGGATCACGCGACCGTCGCCTCCGAGCGTCAGGAGCTCCACGGGCGTTCGGCCGCTGTCGACGCGTGCGGCCTGCCGCAGCACCGCCGGCCCCCAGCCCCCGACCACCGCGACGGTCAGGCGGCCACTCGCCGCCTCGAACGCCTCAACCGATGCGCGCGCCTCCCAGGCAACATCGTCGTCGTCCCACCAACGCAGGGTGAGCTGCTCGGCGTCGAGTGCGACGCGACAGCCATCGAGCACGAGACTGGATCCGTTCGCGTCGGAGACAGTGGCCGTCGCGATCGGGGTCCGCTCGCCCGCTCGCATGAGCTCCGCCGCGCTTCCGACCGGTGGCGTTTGAGGATCGACGGAAGGCATGACAGGCTGTGACCAACATTGTTGTACCCGCGGGCGACTCGCCCAAAACCCGATGGTTGAGCGGAGTGCAGATGTGATGAGCGCCGGCGTACACGCCGCGTGCACCAGCGAGGAGAGGACTCAGGGGCGGTTCGGGGCGGGTGCGGCCGGGGGTAGCGCCATCGACGCGCGGAGGTTCGTGAGCGGTGTGTCGGGGACGGTGATGAAACCGCGGGTCGGTCGGTCGAGGTCGAACGTGACCATCAGCAGCAGCGTGACGAGGGCAGCGGCGAGGAGCACGGGAGCGGCGCTGCGGTTGAGGATCGCGAGGTAGAAGGCGAGCAGGGCGAGGGCGAGCGCAGCGCCGAGCACCTCGAGCGACAGCACCGCATTCGGGACGCGGTTGTTGAGGGCGGCGATGCGGACGCTCTGCGCGTCGATCATGTCGTTGAGCGTCTCGATGTAGAGGCGCGGCGCGCTCGCGAGGGGCCGCGTCGTCAGCTCGTGTGCCCCGAGCCGCCAGAGCTGGCGTTGGATGACGTCCTCGGCGGCGACATCTGCGGCCGCCTTGCTGCTTCCCGGGATGGAGTGCGACAGCACGATGCTTGCGTTCGTGTAGCTCCTCAGGAGGTTCAGCGATCGGGTTCGCGTCGGCTCGTTGAGGGTCTGGGCGCGCAGGTACGTGGTGCCGATCGCGTTCGCCTCCGAGACGACCGCGTCACGGCGAGACTGGTAGCGGCCGACTGCGAGGGAGAGGCCGAACGCGAGCAGGAGCGCGACGAGGCCAAGCAGTGCTCCCTGCAGGACGCCGATCGACTCTCGCTGGGTCTCTGCCCGGTGATGCAGCAGCCGGCCCGCCACGAGACCGGCGAGCGTCGCGCCGAACAGGATCGCGACGAGAATCAGTGCAAGCTCGGGCGTGCTGAGGCGGAAGAACAGGGTGATCTCCTTGATGCGGAACGGCGGCGCCCTCGACGATACCGCCGGTGGATCGGCTGGGAGTCACAGATCGAGCACGATGTCGTCGCGGGGCTGCGAGCAGCAGATGAGCGCGCTTCCGTCGGCGGGAGGTTCGACCGGGGCCGGGCTGTAGTCGAGATCGCCGGCAACGAGGGTGCTCTCGCAGGTGTGACAGACGCCCGTGCGACACGACCAACGGACAGGTACGTCGCATGCTTCGGCGAGCTCGAGCAGGCTGGCGTAGTCGCTGCTCCAGCGGACCGCGAGGTTGCTGCGCGCGAACTCGATCGTCGGGCCGTTCCCGGATTCGCCGGCGGGTGCGTGCGGCGGTCGTGGAGGTGCCGCCGCGATGCCGGGCGTCAGGCCCGGTGCAGGCCCGAATGGCTCGGTGTGGATGCATGCGGCTTCGATCCCCACCGCCGCCAGACCGGCGCTGATCTCGTCCATGAACGGCGTCGGCCCGCAGAGGTAGGCCTCGGCATCGCGCGGTGGCGCGAGCTCGACCAGCAGCGCCGGGGTGAGACGTCCCGTGTGATCGTAGTCCCGGCCTGCGCGGTCGTCGGCGCCGGGGCGGCTGTAGCAGACGTGGGTGTGCACGTGTGGGAGCGATGCGAGGAGCGAACGGACCTCGGCCGCGAAGGGGTGGTCGCGGCTGCTGCGCGCGCCGTGCAGCCACCAGATCTCCCGCTCGGAGTGCACCTCGGCGAGCGCGTGGAGCATCGCGACAGCCGGAGTGGCCCCGATGCCCGCACTGACGAGCAGTACGGGCGCCTGGGTGGTGCCGAGGATGAACGTGCCGCGCGGCGCTGCGATCTCGAGCAGGTCGCCGACGCCCAGGCGGGTGTGCAGGTAGCCGCTGGCGGCGCCGTCGTGTTCGCGCTTGACGGTGATCCGGTAGTAGCCGGCGTTGGGCGAGCTCGACAGGGAGTAGTTTCGGAGCAGCGACCGCCGCGCGGGGTCGGGCTGGATGCGGACGGTCAGGTACTGGCCAGGGTGCGGCGACGGGAGCCGCGCGCCGGTGGGGTCTTCGAGGTGGATGGAGACGATGGAGTCGCTCTCGTGGTCGATTCCGGCGACCGTCAGCTCGCGGAACCCGAGCCACGCCGGAGGTGGGCTCGTGGCTGCCAGGCCGGCATTGCCGCTGCCGGCGTCCCCTTCGAGCAGGGCCCGAAACGACGCCTGCCAGCCGGGGCTGAGAGCAGGGATCCGCAGGGCGCGGAGGAGCTGCTGGCGCGGGTGTCCGGGCAGGTAGAGGAGCGCGTCGGCCTCGGCGACCGTCATCTGCTCGGGACCCGAGGCGAGCTTGACGATGCCGTCCCCCGCCTCCACCTCGCCCTCCTCGAGCACGCGGAAGTAGAAGCCCGGGCGGCGGTGCGAGACGAGCAGTGCGGGGATGCGCGCGTCGTTCATGCGGAGCCCGACGCGGTAGCAGGTGACGCGGGGTTGGGTGACCTCGAAGACGGCGGTGCCGATCCCGAATCGGTCGCCGATGCACACCTCGTCGTCGTTCAGACCCTCGATCGTGAAGTTCTCGCCGAACTGTCCGTGGACGAGATCGCTTCGTCCGAGCTCACGTTCCCAGTACCGGTACGAGTCGATCTGGTAGACGAACACCGCGCGCTGCTCGCCGCCGTGTCCGCCGAGGTCGCCCTGACCGTCGCCGTCGAGGTTGAGCTTGCGTACTCGGCGGGGTCCGGTCACGGGATCCTTGAAGACGCTCGTGAACACGGTCCTGCCCTGCCACGGCACGTCCTTCGGCAGGCCGACGTTGACCGAGACCAGGACGCCCACAGAACGCTCCCCGGCCGCGCGCGAGGCGATGCCCGCTCCATCGCTCATGCGGAGAACCATGGCGCATCAGCCGGGCAAAGTCGAACGAGCATCAGGCCGTTCGCGGCCCCTGCCGCCCGTGCGAGCTCGAGCATGCCGTGCGCGCGACCCCGGCGTCGTTCCGGATCCTCACCGGCGACCGGCCCACCGGGCCGCTCCACATCGGCCACCTACTTCGGGACGCTCGAGAACCGCGTCCGGCTGCAGGAGCTCGGCGTCGAGCTGCTCGTCCTGGTCGCCGACTACCAGACGATCACCGACCGCGTCGCCCCGGCGCACCTCCCGCAGGACGTCGAGGGGCTCGTCGCCGACTACCTCGCCGTCGGCATCGACCCCGACCGGGCGGTCATCTTCGCGCACAGCCAGGTGCCCGAGCTCAACCAGCTCATCCTCCCGTTCCTCAGCCTCGATCAGCGTCGCCGAGCTGCGCCGCAACCCGACCGTCAAGGACGAGATCGCCATGGCCGGCGGCGGATCGACCTCGGCGCTGATGTTCACCTACCCCGTCCACCAGGCGGCCGACATCCTCTTCTGTCGCGCGAACCTCGTCCCGGTCGGCAAGGATCAGCTGCCGCACCTCGAGCTGACCCGGACGATCGCGCGCCGGTTCAACGAACGCTACAGCCCGGAGCGCCCCTACTTCCCGGAGCCCGAGGCGCTCCTCAGCCGTGACGCCGCTCCTGCTCGGCCTCGACGGCCGCAAGATGGGCAAGAGCCGCGGCAACTCGATCGCGCTCGCGGCCGAGCGCCGGACGAGACCGCGCGCCTCATCCGGAGCTGCCAGGACCGACGCCGAGCGGCGGATCACCTACGAGCCCGACCGCCGCCCCGAGGTCGCCAACCTCCTCGAGATCGCCTCGCTCTGTCTCGGGCTGCCAGCCCGGCGGAGATCGCGGACGAGATCGGCGACGCGGGCGCCGGCGGCGCTCAAGCGCCTCGTGGCCTGGACGCGCTCAACGAGCGCCTCCGGCCGATCCGCAGCCCGCCGGGCCGAGCTGGCGACGCAACCCGACTACCTTCGTCGCGTCCTCCGAGCGCGGTAACGCGCTCGCGAGGCAGATCGCGTCGACGACGCTCGGGAGCGTTCAGGAGCTCATGCACACGACCTACTGATCCAGTGGCCCCGCCAGGTAGATGCGGCCGATTCCCGGCCGATAGCCGAATGCCGCGTTCAGGTGCCGGATTGGCGCGTTCCGCTCCTCGTTGCTGGTGCGGAGCTCCGTGTAGCCATTGGCGAGTGCCCAGTTGATCTGCGTCGCCTTCAGCGCTCGAGCGATGCCACGACCACGCCACGCTCTCCTGACCGCGGACAGATCGTGGTGGGCGATCGTCGGCTGCGTCCCGCTGAGCGCGAGCTTGGCGTACCCGACGACCTGCTCGCCGGCGAGCGCGACGAAGGTCGCCTCGGGACGGTCGCCGGCGCCCTGCATATCGTGCGCGAGCCAGTCGTCGAACGGCTCGATGTCGTCGTCCTCGAGACCCGGGATGTCCGGTAGCGCCTCCGACGCTACCTCGTAGAGACCGTGTGCGAGCTCCGGGCGCTCCGCCCAGCTCACGATCTCCACGCCTTCGGGTACCTCGACTACCGGCGCCGCGACATCGGCGAGGTCGAGAACGACACCGACATCTCGTCGCTCCTCGACGAACCCACGCCGCCGTGCGAAGGCAAGGCTCTCGGGATCGTTGTCGAGCACCGCGACCTCGAGCTCGTTCAGGTCACGCTCTCCCGCCCACGCCGAGAGCGCCTTGTAGAGCGCGGAGCCGACGCCGGAGCGGCGATGCTCCGCGAGCACGGTGACGATCGCGAAGACCCGGTCGACGCGCTGCGGAAAGATGGCGCCGACTCCCGAGCCAACCGCGACTCCACCCACGCGCGCCAGGTAATCGACATGATCGCGAACGCTCTCCTTGAACGAGCGCAGGTCGGCCATCGCGAAGGTGTCGTGCGGCCAGACGGCGTTGTACACGTCCAACGAGCGCTGCTCGTCCGGCTCGTCGAGGCAAGGGGTGACCTCGAGCACGCCGCAACAATAGTTTCTCGGCTACCTGATGTGGAGATTCACTCCGAGCAGCACGAGGGGCCACAGGACCACCGCGAGCACCGCCGAGGCGATGTGCTTGAGGCTATCGGGATGTGCGAAGTAGTGGTGCGAGTTCGCGACGAACCCGCCGACCACGACGTAGGTGATCAGGAAGACCCTGCTGAAGAGCACGCTCCGCAACGCCGCGAACAGAAGGAACCCTCGAAGCGATCGGCTGTGGGTGATCGAACGACTCATGCGCGGTCGTACCCGGGAACCCAGCTACGAAACGCGGGCCACCCGCGGTAGACGTACGGGTGATGAAAGACGTCGAGTGCGCTGTCGGTCGCCTACGGCGATCACAGAAGCGCTCGCCTCGTCGTTCGTCATCGACGACGACGAACACGCGGTCGTCGCCCGACTCCCACAGCAGAGCGACATCGATTCCATCGCCGCTGCGGCGAGCCAGCTCGCGAAGCCCCGCGTTGCCGCTCGCGCCGCTGGCAGTCTGTGCGCTCATCGGTTTCTCCTTCCTCACCTCGGGTTTCTGACGTCAGGCTGACAGCCGGCATCCGCCCGGTCAGTGGGGCGGGCCGTCCTTCACGGGTGCTGGCGTCCCGCACACCGTCCTCGCGGCCGGCGCACGAGTTCGGTTAGCCGCACCCGCGAAAGCCTGACCGCCGTACGGCGCGTCGAGCAGGGCGCCATCCACTCTCGAGGGGATGATACGGACGCAGAGAGGAGCTCGGAGATGAACGTTCTCGTCAACCCCGCGCGGGCGGCCGAACAGGACCGACGGCGCTGGATCGTGCTGGCGGTGATCGTCGCCGCGCAGTTCATGGTCGTGCTCGACGTCGCGATCGTGAACGTCGCGCTGCCGACGATCAAGACGGACCTGGACTTCAGCCAGGAAAGCCTCCAGTGGGTCGTGACCGCCTACTCGATCCTGTTCGGCGGCGTGCTGCTGCTCGGCGGTCGCATGGCCGACCTGCTCGGCCGCCGCCGGCTCTTCATGGTGGGCCTCGCGCTCTTCACGACCTTCTCCCTGCTCGACGGTTCGCCTGGTCGGCGGGCTCGCTGATCGCCTTCCGCGCGCTGCAGGGGCTCGGCGCGGCCCTGCTCTCGCCGGCCGCGCTCTCGATCCTGACGACGACCTTCGACGAGGGACGCGACCGCAACCGCGCTCTCGGCATCTGGGGCGCGGTCTCCGGCAGCGGCGGCGCGGCAGGCGTGCTGCTCGGCGGCGCGCTCACGAGCTCCCTCAGCTGGTCGTGGATCTTCTTCATCAACGTGCCGGTCGGCGTGCTCGTGCTCGCGCTCGCGCCGCGCCTGGTGCGCGAGAGCCGGGCGGAGGTGGCGCACCGCCACTTCGACCTTCCGGGCGCCGCCTCGATCACCGGCGGGCTGATGCTGCTCGTCTACGCGATGACGCGGGCCGTGCAGCACGGCTGGGGCACGCGCGAGACGATCGGGCTGCTCGCCGCGTCCGCCGCGCTGATCGTCGCCTTCGTCGCGATCGAGGCTCGCTCGAGCGCGCCGCTCCTGCCGCTGCGGATGTTCCGGCTGCGCACGCTCACGGGCTCCAACATCGGCGGGCTGCTGATGGGCGCCGCCGTCTTCTCGCAGTTCTTCCTGCTGACGCTCTACATGCAGCAGGTGCTGCACTACTCGGCGCTCCAGACCGGGTGGCCTACGTGGCTTGACGCTCGCGATGATCGTGTTCGCGAACGTCGCCCAGGCACTTGCGCTCCGGGTCGGGGTCCGGCCGGTGCTCCCGGTCGGGCCTGCTGCTCGCAGCCGCGGGGCTCGTGCTCTACGCCCGCCTGCCGGTCGACGGCCACTACTTCTGGGATCTCTTCCCGGCGTTCCTGCTCAGCGGGATCGGGATGGCGTTCGCGTTCATTCCCGATGACGATCGGCGCGCTTGCCGGGGTCCGGCCGTGCCGACGCGGGCATCGCCTCCGGGCTGATCAACACGACCCAGCAGATCGGCGGTGCGATCGGCGTCGCGGCGGCCACCACGATCGCGGCCACCTACACGGGCCGCTACCTCGACGCGCATCCGGGTGCCAGCCCGACGGGCAGGCGCCGCGCTGACCCACGGCTTCGCGATCGCGTTCTACGCGCTCGCCGGCGTCGCCGCGTTCGCCGCAGTCCTCTGCGCGCTCGTCCTCGAGTCGAAGCCGCAGGCTGCGCGACGAGGCCGAGCGCCACTGCCGAGGCGCGCGCGCTCGAGGTCAGCCGCGTGACCGGGCGAACGCGAACCATCGGCGTCGGACAGCCGACTGACGACGCTCACCGGAGGGAGAAGAGATGAACGTCAACATCGCTGCGCGCGCCGGACGGTGGAGCGCGGCTCACTGGAAGACAGCCGTCTCGACCTGGCTTGTCTTCTGTTTCGCTCGCGATCGTGCTCGGCTCGGTCGCTGGCACGAAGATGCTGACGCAGGCGGACACCGCCGCCGGCGGAACGAGGACGGCCGAGCAGATCCTGAAGCACGCCGGCTTCCCGGATCGCGCCGGCGAGAGCGTGCTCGTCCAGTCGTCGACCAGGAGCATCGGCGACCCCGCCTTCCGGGCCGCGGTCGCGGATGTCGTCCGCACGGTTTCGGGCCTGCCGCAGGTTCGAGCGCGTGCGCTCGCCGCTCGAACCGGCGAACGCGGGGCAGATCTCGAAGGACCGGCGTTCGGCGCTCGTCCAGTTCGAGATCCGCGGCGACGAGGACAAGGCCGACACGAAGGTGCAGCCCGTCCTCGACGCCGTCGCTCGCGTCCAGCAGCAGCATCCGGGCTTCACGGTGGCCGAGTTCGGCTTCGCGAGCTCGACGCACGAGCTGAACAACACGCTGAGCAAGGACTTCCAGCGGGCCGAGTACTCCTCGCTGCCGGTGACGCTGATCATCCTGCTCTCGCGTTCGGGGCGCTCGTGGCTGCGGGCCTGCCGGTGCTCCTCGCCTTCTCCGGCGTGCTCGCGACGATCGGGCTCTCGGCGCTCGCGAGCCACGTTGTCGCCGCCGGCAGCGCGACGCAAGTCCGTGATCCTGCTGATCGGGATGGCGGTCGGGGTCGACTACTCGCTCTTCTACCTCCGCCGCGAGCGCGAGGAGCGGGCGCGCGGGCTCTCGCCCAGGGATGCGCTGCTGAAGGCGGCAGGCACCTCCGGGCACGCGGTCTTCATCTCGGGCCTGACCGTGCTGATCGCGATGGCGGGGATGCTCTTCACCGGCAACGCCGTCTTCACCTCGATCGCGGTCGGCGCGATGCTGATGGTCGCGGTGGCGCTGATCGGCTCGCTCTCGGTCCTGCCCGCGCTGCTCGCAAGCTCGGCCATCGCGTCGACAAGGGACGGATCCCGTTCCTCGTTCGCCGGGGGGCCGGCGAGTCGAGGGTCTGGGGCTTCGTGCTCGATCGAGTGCTCGCGCCGGCCGGTCGTCTCGGTCGTGCTCTCGGCCGGCGTGCTGCTCGCGCTCGCGGTGCCGGCGTTCTCGATGCACACGCAGCTGCCGAGCTTCACCGACCTGCCGAAGTCGCTGGCGATCGTGCGCACCTACGAGTCGATCCAGCGCGCCTTCCCGGGCGCCCAGACACCGGCGAAGGTGGTCGTCGCCGCCGGCGACGTCACGGCGCCGCGGGTGCAGCAGGCGATCGCGCGCTCTCGAGCGGCGGGCGCTCGCGAGCGGCCAGATGTTCGAGCCGGTCTCGACCGAGATCAACCCGGCCCGGACCGTCGAGACGGTCTCGCTTGCGCTCGCGGGCAACGGCGACAACGCGGACCTCCGTGGCAGCGCTCCGCACGCTCCGCGATCGAGGTGATTCCCGCCACCGTCGGCGCGTCGCACGGCGTCCAGGCGGCCGTGACGGGCGAGACGGCGGGCACGCACGACTTCAACCAGCAGATGAAGAGCCACGCGCCGTTCGTGTTCGCGTTCGTGCTCGCGCTCTGCTTCCTGCTGCTGCTCGTCACGTTCCGGTCGATCGTGATCCCGATCAAGGCGGTGCTCTTGAACCTGCTCTCGGTCGGCGCCGCCTACGGGCTCCTGGTGCTCGTCTTCCAGCACCGCTTCGCCGAGGGGATCCTCGGCTTCCACTCGAACGGGGCGATCACCTCGTGGCTGCCGCTGTTCATGTTCGTGATCCTGTTCGGGCTCTCGATGGACTACCACGTGTTCATCCTCAGCCGGATCAAGGAGCTCGTCGACGGCGGGATGAGCGACCGAGGATGCGGTCGCGACCGGGATCAAGCGGACCGCCGGAACGGTGACGAGCGCAGCCGTCGTGATGGTCGCCGTGTTCGCGATCTTCGTGACGCTCCGGACGCTCGACATCAAGCAGATGGGCTTCGGGCTCGCCGCCGCGATCCTGATCGACGCGACAGTGGTCAGGGCCGTCCTGCTGCCGGCCGTGATGAAGCTGCTCGGCGACTGGAACTGGTACCTGCCCCGCTGGCTCGACTGGCTACCCAGGCTGAACGCCGAGCCTGGCCAGGCTCGCGCGGAGCGGGGACGCGAGCGGGCGCCCGACGCGCCGCCGGCGTGGGAGTACAAGTAATGCTTCGCGGGTATCGGCTCTCGATGAGCATGGAACAGCGAGGAGTTGCTCGAGCAGGTGCGAGCCGGCCTGGCGTGTCCTCGTCGTTGACGACCACGCGAGCTTCCGCCGCTGCGCGAGCGAGTTGCTCGATCGCCGAGGGGTTCGATGTCGTGGGCGAGGCGGAGGACGGAGCCTCCGCCCTCGCCCTCGCCGCCCGGTTGGTGCCAGAGCTCGTGCTGCTCGACATCCAGCTTCCCGACCTCGACGGCCTTGCCGTCGCCGAGCGGCTGCTTGCAAGTCCACCCGGAGCTGAAGATCGTGCTCGTCTCGAGTCGGGACCGCTCGACCTACGGCTCTCGGATCGAGGCGAGCGGAGCACGCGGCTTCATCGCGAAGGGAGAGCTTCTCCGGTGCGGCACTGGAGAGGTTGCTGGAGTGACGGACACGTCTCTCCGGCCCGGCGATGACGTTGCCGACCAGGCCGCTGGCTCCGCTCTCGGTAACGAGCATGCGCACCGGAAGGCGCGACTCGCCGAGCAGAGAAACCGAGCGCTGCTCGACGCGATCCCCGACACGATCCTCCGCTACGGACGCGCGACGGCACGTACCTCGACGCTCGGCCCGACCCAACCACGGCTGAGCTCTTCGCCCCGGACGAGTTCATCGGCCGGAACGTCCGCGACGTCCTTCCGGACCGAGCTCGCTCGCACCGTCCTCGCCTGCATCGAGCGCGCGCTCGAGACCGGAACCATGCAGGTGATCGAGTACGAGCTCGCGATCGACGGCGTTGCGCACTGGAGGGAGGCACGGTTCGTTCCGAGCGGCGACGGCGAGGTCGTTGCGATCACCCGCGACTTCACCGAGCAACGGCGCACCGAGGCGGAGCAGCAGCGGCTCGGCGGCCGAGCAGGCGGCGCTTCGTCGTGTGGCGACCCTGGTCGCCGGCAACGCCCCTCCCGAGGAGGTCTTCCAGACGGTGACGGAGGAGGTCTGTCGTTGCTCGGCCTCCGGACAGCCGTGCTTCACCGCTTCGAGGACGCGCGAACCTCGACGATCGTCGGCAAGTTCGGCGAGCCGACCGGTCCCTTCGAGGTCGGCAACGTCAACGAGCTCGAGGTCGGCTCGGCGCTTCAAGTTCTGCAAACCGGAGCGCCCGCGCGATCGAACTACGACGAGCTCGTCGGCTCCGGCGCAGCCAAGCTGCGCGCCCTGGGGTTCTGCGGCAGCGTCGGTGTGCCGATCACGGTCGCCGGCGCGACCTGGGGCGCTCTCGTCGTCGCCCTCCGGCCCGACGAAACCCTGCCGCTCGAGACCGAGCGCCGCCTGCAAGCGTTCGCAGAGCTCGTCGGCCTCGCGGTCGCAAGCGCACACGCGCGAGACGAGCTGGCCGCATCGCGCCTTCGCATCGTCGAGGCTAGCGACACCGAGCGCCGCCGGATCGAGCGCAACCTCCACGACGGCGCCCAGCAGCGACTCGTCGCGCTCTCGTTGAGACTACGGCTCGCCCGGGCAAAGCTCCGCGCAGTCGCCGGCCGAAGCCGAGCGGCTGCTCGAGGAGTTCTCGAAGGAGCTCGAGCCAGGCCGTTACCGAGGTGCGCGAGCTCGCGCAGGGGATCCACCCTGTGGTGCTCACGGAGCGCGGGCTCGAGGCCGCGCTCGAAGTGTTGGCGGCGCGGGCGCCGCTCGCCGTCGCCCTCGACGTCTGCGTGCCCGAGCGTCTGCCCGAGCACGTGGAGACGGCGACGTACTACTCCGTCTCCGAGTCGCTCGCCAACGTCCTCAAGCACGCCCACGCGGACTCGGCCACCGTGCGCGTCGAGTGGGTCGAAGGACGAGTCGATGTCGAGATCGGAGACAACGGTGTCGGCGGCGCGGATGCCGATCGCGGCACCGGCCTTCGCGGCCTGCGCGATCGTGTCGAGGCGCTCGACGGCGAGCTGTGGGTCGAGAGCGCCCCGGGCCGGGGCACCCTCGTGCGGGCGAAGCTTCCCGTCCGGCAGAGAGGCGCGGCAATGATCGGGCGGAACGCATGACCCTCACCTTCTTCTTCAGCGACCTCGAGGATTCGAGCGGCCTGGCCGACCGCCTCGGCAGCCGGTTACGCCGCGGTTCTCTCCGAGGCCCGTGAACTGCAGCGCAGCGCCGTCCGGCAGGCTGGCGGCCGAGAGGTCGACTGCCGAGGAGACGAGCTCTTCAACGTCTTCGACGAGCCCGCACACGCGGCCGCTGCCGCTCTCGAGATCCAGCGTGCCTTCATGGCGCACGCCTGGCCGGCAGGCGAGCGCGTCCGGGTGCGTATCGGCCTCCATTGCGGCGACGCAGAACCTGCCGGCGCCGGCTTCGTCGGCCTCGACGTTCACCTCGCGTCCCGCATCTGCCAGGCGGCGCACGGCGGCCAGATCCTGGCCTCGGAGGAGGCGGCCGGCGGCGTGGGCGTGACGGTGCGCGAGCTGGGAGAGTTCGAGTTCCGCGGGTTGCGCGAGCCGGAGCGGATCTACCAGCTCGTCGTCGACGATCTGCCCGGCGAGTTCCCGCCGCTCCGCAACGTCCGCGTCCATGATCGCGGCCTCTCCGCCGTGATCGCCGACGACTCGACGCTGCTGCGCGAAGGGCTCGCGCGACTGCTCGAGGAGGCGGAGATCGAGGTCGTCGGGCAGGCGAGAGAACGCGGACGAGCTATGCTCAAGGTACGCAGCTACCACCCCGACGTCGCGATCGTCGACATCCGCATGCCGCCCACTCAAACCGACGAGGGGATCCGCGCGGCCCGCGAGATCCGCGCCAAGCACCCGGACACCGGCGTGCTCGTCCTCTCCCAGCACGTCGCACACACCTATGCCGTCGAGCTCCTCGCCGACAGCGCCCAGGGGATCGGCTACCTGCTCAAGGACCGCGTCACCGACGTCGAGGAGTTCACAGCCGCTGTTCACCGAGTCGCCGAGGGAGGCTCGGCGCTCGACCCGCTCGTCGTCGCCGAGCTCGTCGGCCGCAACCGCGGCGACGACCCCGTTGAGCGGCTCTCCCCTCGCGAACGCGAAGTGCTCGAGCTGATGGCAGAAGGGCGCTCGAACCAGGCGATCGGACAACGGCTCTTCATCTCGCCGCGCGCCGTCGAGAAGCACGTCACGAGCATCTTCGTCAAGCTGGGACTGCCCGCCGCGGGCGAGGATCACCGGCGCGTGCTGGCGGTCCCCGATCCCGACAGACCCCGTGTCACCGAAGCCGACGGCGAGACCGTGCGATGCGGCGGCGCCGGTGAAGGCCCGTCTCGCCGCGAGGACACGACGTCGTAGCCGGGTCGCGCGGGCCGATGACAGCGCCGGCGATCTCGGCGCGGAGCTTCGGTATGGAGAGGCGGGACTGCTGTGCCGTGCTCACGTCGGGACTCCTCGTGTCGCGGTGCTTCCGTCCCTCCAAGCATTGCGACGACCGAGCGGCCGCGCCGTACGGCGATCAGGCGTTCGGGGGTGCGGCTACCCGAACTCGTGACTCGCGCAAAACGAGAATCAAGCCTCTCGTCCCTCGCGCCTCGGTACCTGGTCCCGCAGCCGGGCGGCCTTCATCACCAGATAGTTCCGCTCGGGGACGCTGTTGGTGCCGCGCGCAGCAGCTGCGTATTCCGCGCACGCCGCGTCAAGGTCGCCCGCCATCTCCAGCAGGTGGGCGCGGACCGCGTACAGGCGGTGGTGGCCCGCGAGCGGCTGCTCGAGCTGCTTCAGCAGCGCTGAGCCCGGGCTCAGGGCCCTTCGAGCATCGCGACCGCGATCGCGCCGTTGAGCGAGACCATCGGGTTCTGAGTCATCCGCTCGAGCACCGCGTACAGGCCGAGGATCTCGCCGCCAGTCGGTGTCCTCCGGCGCGCGCCGCGGCGTCGTGCGCGGCGGCGATCTGGGCCTGGATCAGGTATTCGCCCGCCGCTCCTCGGCTCGAGGCGATCGGCGACGAGCTCGACGCCCTCGGCGATCAGGTCGCGGTCCCAGCAGCGAGCGGTCCTGCTCGTCGAGCGGGACGAGCTCGCCGGCCGGCGTCGTGCGGGCTGCGCGGCGGGCCTCGGTCAGCAGCATCAGCGCCAGCAGCCCGGCGACCTCGGAGTCGTCGGGCAGCGCCCGGTGGGCGATGCGCGCGAGCCGGATCGCCTCCACGGCGAGGTCGGCGCGCGCGAGTTCGGGTCCGCTGGCGCTCAGGTAGCCCTCGTTGAAGATCAGATAGAGGATGTGAAGAACCGAGCGGCGACGCTCGGTCCACTCGTCTCCGGTCGGCATCCGGAACGCCGGTGCCCGGACTCCTTGATCGTCCGCTTGGCGCGGCTGATCCGCTGAGCCATCGTCGCCTCGGGGACGAGGAACGCGGCTCGCGATCTCCGCCGTGGTCAGACCCGCCGACCGCGCGCAGCGTGAGCGCGATCGCCGATGCCGGCGTGAGCGTCGGGATGGCACGACATGAACATCAGCGCCAGCGTGTCGTCGTGCTCGGGCGCTTCGGTGGCGGGTCGCGCGGCTCCCGCGCGGCGGCCGCCGCCTCGCGATCACGCCGAGCGGAGTCGCTGCGGAGCCGTCGATCATCCGCACCGAAGCGACGTGGACCAACCAGCCGACGGGGTTCTCAGGCCTGCCCTGGCGCGGCCATTGCTCGGACGCCGCGAGCATCGCCTCCTGCGTCGCGTCCTCGGCCGTCGCCGAAGTCGCCGAACCGCCGCACGACCGCGGCGAGGACCCGCGGCGCGGCGTCGCGCAGCAGGTCCTCGATGTCTCGCGTTCGGGCTCACTCCTCGGGCATCGGGGCGCCCATCACCTCGCGCACCTCGATCACCGTCTTGATCGGCTTGCCGCCCGGTCCGGGCGCCGCCGAGGCCTCCGCCGCGATCTCGATCGCCCGCTCGAGCGACTCGACATCGATCATCCGGTAGCCCGCGAGCAGCTCCTTGCCCTCCGGGAACGGCCCGTCGGTGACCACCGGTGCGCCAACGCCGTCGCACACGACGAACCTCGCCTGCTCGGGCACGGTCAGCGCCTGCGCCTCGACCAGCTCGCCGCTCTCGGTCGAGCCGCTGGTTCATCTGGCGCTGGAACTCGATGTGCGCCGCCGCGTCCTCCGGCGACCAGGCGCCGATGAACTCGGTGGCGACCTCGGTCGGGGCGTAGTCCTGCAGCAACATGAATCTTCATCTGGTCGTCCTCCTTGTTCGCCGCAGCCGGATCGCCCGGAGCGTAGGTAGCGATCATCGCGCCCGTGCTCGTCGGCCGGCTCTCGACCAGGCGCAGGGGTCGCGTGGACACGTCGGTTGCCGAACAGGCGCTTGCCGGCGCCCAGGACGAGTGGGTCGATCATCACCCGCAGCTCGTCGAGCAGATTCTCCTCGAGCAGCGTCCGCATCAGCACCGGACTGCCGATCAGGAGCAGATCGCCTCCTGCTTGCGCCTTCAGAGCTCGAACGCCGTCGCCGACGTTGCCCTGCAGCAACGTCGAGTTCTGCCACCCGAGCGGCTCCGATAGCGTCGTCGAGGCCACGTGCTTCGGCCGTGTGTTCAGCGGCTCGGCCAGCGCCTGCTCCTCGGCCGACGCCTGCGGCCAGTGGGCGGCGAAGAGGTCGTAGGTGCCACGCCCGAGCAGATAGCCCGCGGCGTTGGCGACGCTCTCGATGACCCATTGCATGGAGAGGTCGTCGAGGTAGCGGCTATGCCAGCCACCGCGGTCGAACCCCCCACTCCGATCCTCATCGGCGTAGCTCGGCCCCTGCACCACTCCATCGAGCGTCATCCACTCGCTGGCGATCAGCTTCCGCATCCGGGTCTCCCTGTGGACGTTTCACTGCTCCTCCGAGCAGTCGTTCACCCAGGTGTCGGAGCCGCCCGGCCGTTCTCGACATTGCGTTGGCGCCGGACGGAGGATGGCCTGGTTCGGAAGCTGATCGGAGCGGTGAGCGGCTCAGCGGCCCGGCGGAGGCTGCCAGAGCTCGAACCGGGTGCCCTCAGGATCGACCGCCCACCCGAAGCGGCCGTACTCCGACTCCTCCAGCGCGTCGACCACCTCGACCCCAGCCGCGCGCAACTGGGCCAGCATCGCGTCCAGATCGGCGACGCGGAAGTTCACCATGAACGCCTGTTCTGGCCGTCCGAAGTACTCGGTGTCATGATCGAAGATAGCCCAGACAGTGGAACCGCCCGGCGTCCACTCGAATGGCTTGGTGCCCCACTCGGAGATATCGATGCCGAGATGCTCGGCGTACCAGTCGCGAAGGCTCGAGGCCTGTCCGGCGCGCTGAAACACCCCGCCGATTCCGGTTACTCGCTCCATGATCGCCATGCTACGCCGGATCCGCCGCGACGATCTCCCGCCCGTGCGCACGAATCATCGGGGCGCACTCCCCGCGGTTGTCAAGGCGGTCAACCAAAACGGGGGCTCCGTCACCTGGGACAAGCATTCGTCCTCGACGCTGCGTGGGCCAGCGTGCGGCGTCTCAGTGGTTCTGGTCTCCGGCCGCGCAGTGCTCATCGCCGCACCGTCGGCCTCGTCGCGGGATCTATCCCGAACGCCCGACTCGGTTCCGACGGGCTCCTGAGACGCCACTAATCGGATACGCCACCGACTGCGCCACGCGCGCGGCTTGCAGGTGGTCGTCGTCGAGACGGGCGGGCGTCCGGTCATCGTCGGCGGCGACGTGGCGGTTCGCTTCGACGACGAGCTGGTCTGGCTCGCCCACGAGCACGAGCCGTGGCGGCCCCGCGACGGCCAACGGCGCACGCCGTCCGCTCCGGCCGGTTCGTGCGTGCATGGCCAGCGCGTAGCAGTGACGCGCTCCCCGCTCTCACTCGCCGGGGACGATCAAGCCCGACTCGTAGGCGGCAACGACGGCCTGGGCGCGGTCTCGCAGGTGGAGCTTGTGCAGGATGCGGCCGACATGCGTCTTCGTCGTCTGCGGCGCGACGACGAGCGTGGCGCTGATCTCTGCGTTCGAGAGTCCGCGCGCGACGAGGCGAAGGACTTCGCGCTCGCGCGGGGTGAGAACGTCGAGCGAGACCGGATCGGCCCTCGGGCGATGTGGCTGCGCGACGAAGTCGGCGATCAGCCGGCGCATCACGGATGGTGAGACCAGCGCGTCGCCGGCTGCGACGACACGGACGGCGTTCACGAGCTCGTCGGCGGGCGCATCCTTCAGCAGGAATCCGCTCGCCCCGGCGCGGAGCGCTTCGTAGACGTACTCGTCGAGGTCGAACGTCGTGAGCATGAGCACACGTCGCGTGGCTCCGTCCGTGGGCTGCTGGAGGATGCGACGGGTGGCTTCGAGCCCGTCCATCACCGGCATGCGAACGTCCATCAGGATCACGTCGGGATCGAGCGCGTGCGCAAGCCTGACCGCGTCGGCGCCGTCGGCGGCCTGGCCGACCACCGCCAGATCCGGCTGGGCGGCGAGAAGCGCGCCGAACCCCTCGCGCACCATCGCTTGATCGTCAGCGATCAGACACGTGATCGGGCCATCCGTCACGACGCCGCCTCCGTCAGCGGGAGCACCGCCATCACGGTGAAGCCGCCGACCGCGCTCGGTTCCGCCGAGATCGAGCCACCGAGCAACGCCACGCGTTCCCGCATGCCGGAGATGCCGTGTCCCGCTCGCACGCTTCTCGACGGAGCCTGGCCGGACGTCGTCGGCGGGCCGTTGACGACGTTCAGGCGGAGCACGTCCGGATCGCGCTCGACCTTGACGAGCACCCGTGCGCCCGGCGCGTGCCGCCCGGCGTTCGAGAGCGCCTCCTGGACGATCCGGTAGGCGCACAGCCCGACCGCGTGGGAAACCGCCGCGCTCCCGTTCGCCGGCATCGAGAGCTCGACGCTCACCCCCGCGCGCCGGGTCGCGTCGACGAGCGTCGCGACATCGGCGAGCTGTGGTTGAGGCTCCCGCTCGGCTGGCCTGTCACTGCGGAGAACGCCGAGCAGCCGGCGCAGATCGGTGAGAGCCCCGCGTGCCGTAGCGCTCAGCGAGGAGAACTCCTCGACCGCCGCCGGGCTCAGATCACTCAGCCGGTATTGCGCCGTTTCCGCCTGGACCGCGATCAGCGACATGTGGTGGGCGACAACGTCGTGCATCTCACGCGCGATGCGCGTGCGCTCCTCCAGCACGGCTCGCCGTGACTCCTCGACCTCGCTCTGTGCAATCTGCTCTGCAAGCGCATGGCCCGCGCGGCGGGAGACGATGGTCGCGTCGAGTGCCACCTGGACCACGAAGAGCACCGCGGTCGAGAAAACCGGGCGCTCTGCCCCGGGCATCAGCAACCACACCGGCACCAGCATCAGCAGGCACATCGCCCAGGACGCGGCGCGCCCGTGGCGCAGGCCTGCGACCCAGTAACAGAGAAGCAGCGCGATCGAAAGCGGCAGCCGGTCGCTGGAGATCAGCGGGAGAAAGAGCAGCGCTGCATAGCCGATCCTCCAGGCAAGAAGCGGATAACGAACGCAGAGCAAGAGCAGCGCGAGGCTCGCGACGACGTCGGCCGTCCGCGGTTGCGAACGACTCACGCCGGTCCCGGAAGGAGTGATGAAGATTTCGTCCTGCGGCGCCCGCCGCAACAGGGCGATCAGCGCAACGAGGAGCAGCGCTGCCCCGATCCAGGTCGCGAGGGCAACCGCGGCCTTCGCCCGGCGTGACCGAAGGAGAAGCGGCGGATCGCGGGCGACGAGCACCTGGACGAACCCGCGTCGGAGCTCGGGCCCCCATGCGCGCACGGCCTCATCGGCATGAGTGGAAGGCGTTGGCATCACGTGCAGAACGGTACGCCCGCGCGGCCGATCTGTCGTCGTCCCCAGGGGCGTCATACCCAGGGCTGACCGCCGCGCGCGATCCTGGTCTCGTACACCTGCGGAGCGACGGAGAAGTTGGCTCCTGGCGGCGACGACAGCGCGTGCCGCGCCTCCTACCGTGGGTCGTGTCGCAGGAGACCCGCGACGGAGACACCCGCGAAGGAGGCTCATGGACGCGCTGGTCCAGATCGAGGAAGTCACAAAGCGCTACGACGACGATGGCCGGCCGGCGCTCGACCGTGTCAGCCTCGAGATCGAACCGGGCGAGGCAGTCGCCATCATGGGCCCGTCGGGCAGCGGGAAGTCGACGCTGCTGAACCTGATCGCCGGGCTCGACCGGCCGACGAGTGGCGCGGTGACCGTCGCCGGCACGCGGATCGACCAGCTCGGCGAAACCGGTGCTGCCCTGTTTCGCCGCAGCCGGGTCGGGATGATCTTCCAGTTCTTCAATCTGCTCGACGATCTGACGGTCGTCGACAACGTGTTGCTGCCTGCGCAGCTCGGCGGGATGCGGGCGGCCGAGGGCCGCGCGAGAGCCGACGAGTTGCTCGAGATGCTGGGAATCGAGCGGCACCGGGATTCCTATCCTGCTCGGCTGTCGGGCGGCGAGCGGCAGCGGGTCGCGATCGCGCGTGCCCTTGTGAACCGGCCGGCGCTCCTGCTGGCCGACGAGCCGACCGGGGCGCTGGACAGCACGACCGGAGAAGGGATCGGAGCGCTGCTCGCCCGCTTGCACCGGTCGGGTCTGACGCTCGTGCTCGTCACGCACAACCCCGACCTGGCGGCCCGCTATGCCGGCCGGACGATCGAGCTCGTCGACGGACGCGTCGCCGGCGCGGCGGCGACAACCGTGCACGAGGTTGCGCAATGACCGGCGGAGCGACCATCCGTGCCGTCCGCGGAGGCATCAGCCGGAGACGGCTGCAGACGACGGTCATCGCACTCGTCGTGCTCGTCTCGACGGCCTCGACGGTTCTCGCACTCGCGCTCGTCGTCGACTCGAACGCTCCTTTCGACCATGCATTCGCACGACAGCGCGGAGCCGACATCGCGGCCACCATCGATCCGACCGTGAGCGCGTCCAGCCTCGCCCGAACAGCGCACCTCCAGGGCGTGAGCGCGGCGGCAGGCCCGTACGACGTGGCAACGGTGACAGGACGAAGCGCCGGAATGACGCTGCCCCTGCAGACCCTCGTCGGACGCGCGGCTCCCGGGGGGCCCGTCGACGACCTCGTGGTCGAGGACGGACGGTGGGCGACGAAGCCCGGCGAGGTGGTTCTCGCAACTGGAAGCGACCTCGAGGGCATCGGGTTCTCGGTCGGCTCGACGCTGACCGTCGGCACCGGGTCACATCGGCAGACGCTGACTGTCGTCGGGCTCGCGAACTCGGTCACCGACTCGGCGTCGGGGTGGGTCGTCCCGGCCGAGCTCCCGGCCCTCCGTGCCGCCGGCGGCGTAGCCTCGATCCAGATGCTCTACCGCTTCGCCAACGCGGGGACCGAAACCGCGTTGCACGCCGACGCCGCCGCTCTCACCGCGGCCCTGCCGCGCGGAGCGGTCGCCGGAACGATGTCCTACTACGCCGCGAAGGTGCGCGAGAACGGCAACATCGCCCCATTCGTCCCGTTCCTCCTCGCGTTCGGGGTCCTCGGGATCGTGATGTCGGTGCTGATCGTCGCGAACGTCGTCGGCGGCGCCGTCGTCTCGGGGTATCGGCGGATCGGGATCCTGAAGAGCCTCGGCTTCACGCCGGCTCAGGTCGCGCTGGCATATGCCGCGCAGGTCGCGCTGCCGGCGCTCGTCGGGTGCTTGATCGGCGTCGGGGTCGGCAACCTGCTCGCGGCGCCGCTTCTTCGGCAGAACGCCGACGTCTACGGCGTCGGGCGGCTCGGCGTGCCGATCTGGGTCGACGTCGCCGTCCCGGTCGGGATCTGCGTCCTTGCGGCGCTTGCCGCGCTCGTGCCGGCGTTGCGCGCCGGGCGGCTCAGCACGGTTCAGGCGATCGCGATCGGGCGCGCACCGCAGAGTGGACGTGGTTACGGCGCCCATCGGCTGCTCGGCCGCATGCCGCTGCCCCGCGCGATCACGATCGGCCTCGCGGCACCGTTCGCCCGACCCACACGCACGCTCCTGACGCTGGCCGCCATCCTGTTGGGCGCAACCGCCGTCACGTTCGCTGTCGGGCTGACCTCGTCGCTGGAGCACGTGGTCAACGGGATCTCCCACAAGGAGGCGGAACCGTTGCAGATCGCGATGCCCGCCAGCGGGCGAACGGCCGGGCCCAAGCGCGTAAAGATCGGGACACCGGGTACCCGGCCCGGCGGGCGGACGTCACCCGCTGCCGCCGAGCGCGCGATCCTGGCCGCTGTGCGCAGCCAGTCGGCGACGGTCCACGTGGTCGCCGAGGCAGACGACTCGGTCAACGTCGCCGGGCTCTCCCAGCAAGTTCCGGTGACGGCATTCCGCGGTCCGGCCACCTGGACTGGGTACGACCTCGTCAGCGGCCGCTGGTACACCGGCCCGGATCAGGTCATGGTCCCGACGGGCTTTCTCACCCAGACGGGTACGTCGGTCGGTGACACCATCGCGATCGGCCAGGGACGCCACCGGCTGCGCGTCAGGATCGTCGGCGAGGTCTTCGACACGCACGACCGCGGCGTGAACATCGTCACGACCTGGGCAACGCTCCGCGCGATCGACCCCGGTCTCGCGCCCGACCATTTCGACGTGAGCCTGCGTCCGGGAACGTCGGCCACTGCCTACGCGAATGCGATCGGCCGCAGACTCGGCCCCGACTATCCTGTCGAGCTGAACTCCCGTGGCCCCGCGGTCGTCGACGCGATGATCGGTCTGATCGCCACGCTCTCGCTGCTCCTCGCTGCGGTCGCGGCGCTTGGCGTCCTGAACACCGTCGTCCTCAACACGCGCGAGCGTGTGCACGACCTCGGCGTGTTCAAGGCGGTCGGGATGACCCCCCGCCAGACGATCGCGATGGCCATCTCATGGGTTGCCGGCATCGGCCTCGTGGCGGGCGTGATCGCCGTGCCCCTGGGGATCGCGCTCCACCACGAGATCCTCCCCGAGATGGCCTCGAGCGTCGGGTTGCGACTTCCGTCGAGCTACCTCGACGTCTACGGCGCGCTGGAAATCGTCGTGCTGGGGCTCGCCGGCATGCTGATCGCCGTGGTGGGAGCCCTGGCTCCCGCCGGCTGGGCCGCCAGGATCAGAACCGCCACCGCCCTCCACACCGAGTGATGAGGGTCCGTCGACGGCCGAGCGGACCAGGCCCGCGCCGTTCGAGGGCGGGAGCGCTTCGCGGCCCGTGTGGCGCACGAGCTGCGTAGCCTCTGGCGACCCAGCGCCCAGCGATGAGTTTCCGACGTGGGGCGAGTCCCTATGCCGATGACCCTGACCGCGAGACGAGGAGATCGTCCGATGCGCAAAGCAGCGTCCTCGCTGCTTCTGCCCCTCGCCGGCGCGTCCGAGCAACCGGACGAGCTCGTGACCGACGTGGATGACGCCGCGGCGGAGAACCCGAGGAGCGTCTCACGATGACCATCGTCATCACCGCCTTTGAGCGGTCGCCCGACGGCGGCATGGGCCTGGCGCGCGATACGCGCGTTCGCTGGGCGCTCGAAGAGGTGGGCCAGCCCTACGAGGTCCGGCTCGTTTCGCTCCGTGCAAGAGAGGAAGCCGCGCATCTGCGCCTTCATCCCTTCGGCCTGATTCCGACCTATGAAGAAGGCGAGCTTGTCCTGTTCGAGACAGGCGCGATCATCTTCCACATCGCCGAACACCATGCGGGCCTGTTCCCGGACGATGCCAATGCGCGGGCGCGGGCCATCACCTGGATGTTTGCCGCGCTGAACACCGTGGAGCCGCCGATCCTCGAACTCGTGACCGCCAAGTTCGCGGAGGGCGACAAGCCCTGGGCCGAAGAGCGCCTGCCTCTGGTCAAGGACCGCATTCGCGATCGACTGGTCCAGCTTTCGGCCCGCTTGGGCGATGCCGACTGGCTCGATGGAGCCTTCAGCGCGGGCGACCTCATGATGGTGTCGGTGCTTGCTCAGGCTGAGACCCTCGGGCCTGCTGGACGAGTTTCCGAAGCTGGCTGACTATGTCGCCCGCGGCGAAGCGCGGCCCGCATACACAACGGGCGTTCGCCGCCCAATGGGCGATCAACGCCGGGAGTCCGCAAGCCGGCTGACGAAGTTCTGTACTGGGCACCGGATCGAGCTGCCCACTGCGAAGCCAGGGAGCGCGCCGCCGCCTGGTGGCGCTCCGGCTAGTTCCAGCGGTCGGGCTGCGAACCGCGTCAGTGCCCCGCTGCACCGGAGCCCAGCCTGCGGGTGACGAAGCACCAGGGAGGCCGCGCGAGCCGGGCCTCCCCGGGGTGGATCGGGGATCGGGTGCGGCTCTCAGTCGGGGCTGAGCGGCGGTCCGAGCAGCGTCATGTCGTACTTGTCGAAGATCGCTGCGATTTCCGTCCGGTCGGCTCTCCCGCTTCTGGTCGCGGGGCCGAGCTCTTCGTAGAACTTGTGGCCGCCGCCGGGGGTGTAGACCACGATCACCTCGCCGGGTTCGTCGGTCAGGTTGAGGAAGGCGTGGGGCACGGTCGACGGGAGGTAGACGAAGCCTCCTTCCTCGCAGGTGAAGCTGTCCTCGCCGATCTGGATCTTGTAGCGTCCTTTCAGAGCGTGGATCGTCTCCTCCTGCTTGTGGTGGACATGCAGGGGCGGGCCGCCGTTCGGTGCGACCTCGACGATGAAGTAGTCGAACGCGCCGCCGGTGTCCTCGCCGGTGACCTTGAAGATGAGGTCACGTCCGGGGCCGGACTGGAGCCGAAGCCCCTCGTTTGGGGCGAGAACCCTGTACGGGAGCGTCGTCATGTTCGCGTCTCCTCTCCGACCGGATATACTTCACACGCGCAAGTAAAATCGTAGGAGATTTACTTCACCATGTCAAGTAATACGGACGACCCCGAACGCTGGCTCGACGACCTCCCCGAACCCGACGCCTTCACCGAGGAGGAATTCCGCGCATGGCGCGGGCTACTCCGCCTGCACGAGACCACCACGCGCGAGATCGACCGCCGCCTCCAGCAGCACGGCGACCTGTCTCTCGCCGACTACGGCATCTTGATCACGCTCGTGAGCGCCCCTCAATTCCGACTGCGCATGAGCGAACTAGGCGTCCGACGAATGCTGACCCCGAGCGGAATCACCCGAGTCGTGTCACGCCTCGAGGAACGCGGCCTCGTTCGCCGCGAGCCGGACCTGGCGGACGGGCGCGCGGCGCTCGCCGCACTGACTAGACCCGGACTCGAGGCGCTGCGACGCACACAAATCATCCACCACGCGACAGTGCGCGAGCTCTTCCTCGAGCGCCTCACCCCGCGGGAACTCGACCGCCTCGCACAGCTCTACGAGAAGGCCCTACCGGGCGTCGTCACCGCGCCCGTCTGGCCCCCACCCCCGACGAGCGCACAGCCATAGCGCACTCGCCGAGACTCGATCGCTCCCGAGCGCGCGATTCAAAACTGCCTCGCTCCTGGATCGCACGCCGCTCACACGCGTAGGGCCGCAAGCTCTGCCACGCGAGCGTCGCCACGACGCCACGCGTGTACGCGCGCGCGTTCGACCACACGCGACACACGACGGCCGCGAGCACGCGCCTCGAGACGACCTCCGGCGCGATCGTCATCGGCGACCGGCCGACCGGAACGGTGGTGGCTGTGCGGTGACCCAGACGCGGCTTGCCCGAGCTCCATGTCGCGGTAGGCGAGGAACATGATCGATCTCCAACGCGGATAGCGCGTTCTCGTTCATGACGCTCTGGTCGATTCGGTTCGCGAGGTCCCGGAACGTTTCGATCTGACCCTGGGTACGGATCTCGTCCTTGCCTCCCGAGCCAAGGCTCCCTCTCGCCGCCGTGGTCAAGCACTACGGTCCTCGTCGGTCGCGTCGTTCGCTTCGTCCTGTAGCTCTTCGGCGTGAAGCGCAGCTTCTCGGAACAGCGCCTCGTGCACCGACGGGCGGCCGTCTGAGCATATGTAGCCAGCTCCTAAGCGCTCGCCGTCGGCCGACCGGACATCGAATACGATCCCGAGCGTTCCGATCTCGAATCCGTTGGCGTAGCGGTCGAGCCCACTGACGAGCCAGTCGCGCGCGTACTCCGTAAGCCGAGCCAACACTTCTTCGATCCCAGCTTCGTCGGAAACGGTGATCTGGCCTTCGGATTCCCAATTCGCGTTGAACAGGTGGTAAGGGCCGCACTCGACGTCACCCGACACCTTGGCCGACGCAGCGAGAGTCAGGATGGCATCGGACCCTTCGTCAGCTTCATGCTGCTCCGGAAGCGCCTCAACGTCCGAGAACTCGACAACGTTCACCCCCCGCGCGTCAAAGAAGGCCGACACCCGCCGCGCGTAGTCCGCTGCGCCCGCGGCCAGCGACACGACGTTTACGACGGCCCCGTAGGCCGAGTCGAACAGCTCGCTTCCCTCGCGCGCCTCCAGCTGGACGATACCCAGCCAGAGCTCTAGCGGGCGTGTCGCGCTCGCATCAACCGGGGGCGACGTGCTCTCACCTTCAACGTGTAAGTCGCCGCAGCCCCGGGCAAGTACTTCGGCGTTGACCCCGGTGCTCGGCACACCCTGCCACCCACAGGCGCAGAGGGGGACGAAGCGTCTCTCGCCCTCCGCCCCAACTCGTTCCTCAACCGAATACTCGTGCGTCGTGACCATGCTCGCAGACTAGGCGCCGGAGGACATGTGATCTGCGATTCAACGGGCCTAACCTGATGGTTGAGCCAATGCGGATGAGAGGACTTGAACCTCCACGAGCTTTCGCCCACACGGACCTGAACCGTGCGCGTCTACCAATTCCGCCACATCCGCGCGGTGGCCAGGATCATAGCGATCAGCCGCTGGCCAGACGCTCGACGATGTCGAGCGCCCGATCGACCTCGTCGCGGGTCGTGTAATGCAGGAACCCGATGCGGAGGCCGCCCCCGTGCTCCTCGAGCCCGAGCCGCTGCATGATCGACAGCGCGTAGTAGTTGCCGTCCCAGCTCGCGATCGACTCGGCACCCAGCGCCTCCGCGAGCGCCCTCGGCGTATGGCCCTCGAGCGTGACGCAGAACGTCGCCGTGCGACGCCCGACCGCAGCAGGATCCGCGATGCCGTAGACGCGTAGCCCCGGGATCGCCGACAGGCGGCTCAGGGCATGGGCGGATAGATCGTCCTCGTGTGCTCTGATCTGCGCGTAGGCGTCGTCGAGCTGCGCACGACGGTCGGCACCCTCGCCAAGCGACGCGAGGTAATCGACGGCGGCGGTCGCGGCGGCGATCGCCTCGTGGCTCTGCGTCCCCGTCTCGAAGCGGTGTCCCGGAGGGTGCTCCTCTGCCGGACGCACGCGATCGGCAGGCCACGCCTCGAGCAGCTCGCGGCGCCCCCAGGCGCAGCCGAGATGGGGACCGAAGAACTTGTACGGCGAGCACAGCAGCACGTCGACGCCCAGCGCGGCGACGTCGATCCGGCGATGCGGGGCGTAGTGCACGGCGTCGGCCCACGCGAGCGCTCCGACACGATGGGCGATCTCGGCGACGCGGCGCGCATCCGGGATCGTCCCGACGGCGTTCGACGCCAGCGTGAACGCGACGATCTTCGTCCGCTCGTTGACCATGTCCTCGAGTGCGTCGAGGTCGAGATCGAGGTCGGCCTCGACGACGTCGAGCTGACGCACGACGAGTCCGCGGTCCTGTGCGACGAGCAACCACGGCGAGACGTTCGCGTCGTGGTCGAGCCAGGTCGTCACGATCTCGTCGCCGGGCTCGAGCGTGCGCGCCACCGCGTGCGCGAGCAGGAAGTTGAGCGTCGTCATGTTCGCGCCGAACGCGATCTCGTCGGGATGGCCGCCCACGAAGTCGGCGATTGCCTCCCGCCCCGCCTCGATCACGCCATCGGACGCGCGGCTCGCGCGGAAGGCTCCCCCGAGGTTCGCGTTGTCACGCTCGAGGTACGTCTGCATCGCGTCGAGCACCTCGCGGGGAACCTGCGATCCTCCCGGCCCGTCGAGGTAGGCAATCGGACGACCGTCCTCACGCGCGGCGAGCGCAGGGAAACGGGAGCGGGTTGCATGCACGTCGAAGCGGGAAGTCACTGGCGTCATGGGCGGCCATGGTAGCCCCCGCGGTGTACGCTCTCACGCCATGAACGCATCGATGCCCGATCGCAATCTCGCCCTCGAGCTCGTACGCGTCACCGAGGCCGCCGCGCTCGCAGCCGCCCGCCTCGTGGGCGCGGGCGACAAGATCGCCGCGGATCAGGCGGCCGTCGACGCGATGCGCAACATGTTCGACACAGTCGCGATGGACGGCGTCGTCGTGATCGGCGAGGGCGAGAAGGACGAGGCGCCCATGCTCTACAACGGCGAGCACGTCGGCGACGGCTCTGGTCCGCGCGTCGACGTGGCGGTCGATCCGCTCGAGGGCACGACGCTCGTGGCGCGCGGGATGCCGAACGCGCTCGCGGTCGTCGCGATCGCCGAGCAGGGCGCGATGTTCGACCCGGGCCCGTGCGTCTACATGGAGAAGATGGCCGGCGGCCCCGATATCGCCGATCTCCTCTCGCTCGAGGATCCGATCGAGGACGTCCTGCGCCGGATCGCGGACAAGCGCGGCGTGCTCGTCGGCGACCTGATGGTCGTGCTGCTCGACCGGCCGCGACACGCGGAGATGGTCGAGAAGATTCGCCGCGCGGGTTCTCGCATCCGCTTCATCTCCGACGGCGACGTCGCCGGCGCGCTGCTCGCCGCGCGCGACGGCACCGGCATCGATCTCCTGTGGGGCATCGGCGGAACCCCGGAGGGCGTGCTCTCGGCGACCGCGATCAAGTGCCTCGGTGGGACGATCATGGGGCGCCTGTGGCCGCGCGACGAGGGAGAGGCGAGCCGCGCGCGGGCCGCCGGCTACGACCTCGACCGGATCCTGCATCTCGACGACCTCGTCGCGGGCGAGAACTGCTTCTTCGCCGCCACGGGCGTGACCGACGGGAACCTGCTCGACGGCGTCCGGTACGACCGCGGCGGGGCATCGACCCACTCGATGGTCATGCGGGCAAGCTCCGGGACGGTGCGCATCGTGCACGCGCGGCACGACCGCGCGAAGCTGCGCTCGATCGCCGGCGAGCGCTACGGCTGAGCCGACCTACCGAAGACGCCAGCGGTCGGACGGCTCAGGTTCGGCGTAGCGGCCGACGCGCGGGCGTCCCTTGGGCTTGTCGCCAGCCTCGGTCTTCGGCTTCTGGCGCCATGGAGGCGGCGTGCGCAGACGCTCGCGCGTCTCGTCGACGGTCAGCGGCTTCGGCAGCCGCAGCTCGGGTCGCGAGGCCGCGTACTGCAGGTAGCTGTCGCGGAAGATGAGCCGGAGCAGGCGCGGAACCGAGCCGCGCTCCATCGCCTCGACGTCGATCACGACCCACGGCTCGGCCGCGCCATCGATCGTCGCACCCTCGTGCATGCGCTCCACACGTCCAGTGCCGCTGACGAGTCCGCCCTCGACATCGATCTCGAAGCGCACCTCCTCGCCGACCGGCACGGCGCGCTTCGAGACGAGCGCGACCCGGTTGCGGCCGAGCGCGCGGCACATCGTCATCTGGGTGCTGCCGTCGACGCGGACGAGCGTCGCCACGCCGACGTGGGGAACCACTCCGGGCAGGCTCGACTCCAGCGTCCGCGACTCGATCATCTAGCGCTGCTATCGGCGTGGCCGGGGCGACTCCTGAGGGGGATTTTGTCCTGCATGACTCGCAGGAGTTCGCGTGCCGCCGCAGAAATCGCCGCCATGATCGCAGGAGCCCTGATCGCCTTCGGACCGGCAATCCTCGGGATCATCGCCATCGAGCGCTGGCGGCGGCGCATCGCGCGCCACTGCCACGAGGCCGAGGTACGTTCGCTCCGCAGCCGCGAGGCCTGGGACGCCGTCGCGGAGTTCGACGTGCGCCGCGCGGCCTGACACAGCCGTAACGCCACCACTACCACGCATAAACTGCGGTGGATGCGCCTTGCCCTGCTCTTGATGACCGCAGGCTGCGCGCTTCCCGGGCTCGCGCTGGCACGGCGCTCGGATCTGCAACCGCTCGCTGACAGCATCCAGCGCGTCCTCTACTGGACTGGGATCCCGCTGGTCGTGATCGTGCTCTCGGGCGCGCCGGTGAGAAGCGCCGGCCTTGCCGTGGGCGTCGCGATCGCATGCCTCTCGCTGACCGCGGTCGCGGCCCGCACGTACGCCCGACGGCGTTTCGCCGACCACGGCGAGCGGGCGGCGTTCACGCTGTCCGCGTTCTGGCCGAACAGCGGATGGCTCGGGCTCCCGGTCGCGGTCGCGGTGCTCGGTTCGGGCGCCCTCCCGTCCGCGTTGCTCTACTCGTCGGTCGCGTCGGGGCCACACAACCTGGTCGTCGGTGGCTCGGTCGCCGCGGCGGGCCGCCCGAACGGCGCAAGGGTCGGCCTGCTCGCATCCGTCCGCCACAACCACTACCTCCCCGCGATCGCGCTGGGCCTCGCCTGGGCGTTCTCCGGACTGCCGCAGTCCGGCGTGCTCAGCTCGACCGCAGGCTGGATCGCTCTTGCGACTGCCGGACCCGCGTTCTTCGCCTTCGGCATCGTCCTCGCGAACGCGCCGAAGCGTCCCGACCGCGACACGTTCGCGGCGCTCGGCCTGCGCCTCGGCCTCTCGCCCGCCCTGCTGCTCGCAACCACGCCATTCATCTTCGTTCCGCGCCCGTTCCTGCTGCAGGCCGGCATGGCGACCGGGCTCTCGACCCTCACCATGGCCGGAGCGCACGGCCTGCCGTCCGCGCGCATCGCGCCGACGATCGCGTGGGGCACCGCGCTGGTGGTGGGCATCGCAACCGCGTGGGCGGCGTTCAGCTGAGCAGGCACACAGCGTCGGTCGAAGGGATCGCGGGCGACCTCGCGTACGGCGAGTGGCCAGGTGCCGAGCCCGCGGTCGTTCTCGTGCCAGGGATCTTCGCGACCCACCGCGCAGTCTCGGCGCTCGCCCTGCACCTCGCACCGGCCCGGCGAGTCGTCGCTTTCGACCTGCGAGGTCGCGGGCGCTCTCCGGGCAGCGGGCCGTTCGGCATCGAACGTCACGCGTCCGATCTGTGGCGGTCGATCGACGCGCTCGGGCTGCGACGGCCGCTCCTGTGCGGGCACTCGCTCGGCGCGTTCGTCGTCGCGATCGCCGCCGCTCGCCGGCCCGACGCGAGCTCGGGCGTCGTGCTCCTCGACGGAGGCCTGTGGGCGCCGTATCCGGTGCCTGTCGAGCTCGTCCACGCGGTGTTCGCCGATGACCGGGCACGGCTCGACCGAACGTTCGCAGACGTCGAGGCGTACGCCGCCGACCGCGAGATCGAGGCGACGCCCGACGTCCTCGAGGAGCTCACCTACGAGCTGCAACCAGCAGGCGATCTCCTGACCCCCGTGATGCCGATCGAGGCGTTCGACTCCGACGTGGCCTCGATCGCTGCCCACACCGCACGGAACGAGCCGCTGGCGTCGATCGGGTGCCCGGTGCTGGTGATCCGCGCGCTCGGCGGCGTGGGAGGAGACCCGCTCGTGCAGATGCTGCCCGAGGCAACGCTCGCCGCGGCGCGGGCCGAGGTGCCCGCACTCCGGCTCGTCGACATCGAGGAATCGACGCACGGTGCGCTCGTGCGCGATCCGATCGCGACACGGGTTGCCGACGAGATCCTGGCGATGGCGGCGGGATGACGGCCCACGCGCCGCCGGCGGTGCTGACCGCGCCCGCAGCGTTCGAGGCGAACGCAGGGGTGTTCTCGGGACGGGCGCCGCGCGGGACGACGACCGTGCGCGTCCTCGTCGACGGCAGGCGCCTGCATCGCGTGGCACTCCGTCCCGGCCAGACGAGGTTCTCGTTCGGGCCGACCGGCCTGCCACCCCGCGACGTGACGATCACCGTGCGCTTCCTGCGCGGCGGGAAGCTGCTCGGGCGACGCGTCGTGCGGCCCGTTTTCGGGCTGCCGGCGGCGTCCTGGCGCGTCGTTCGGCCGCGCCGCGTCGACGCCAGGTCTCAACGCGCCTTGCGCGGCAGCTCGGCAGGCGGCGCGATATCGGCCGTCTGGGCGGCCGGGCTCGAGCCGGGTGGTCGCGCCGCATCGTGGAACGCCGGTGCGGCGTTCACCGGCGCCAGCACGCTCAAGCTCGCGATCCTCCTCTGCACGCTCGCGCACGACGATGCGGATCCGGTCACGAGCGGCTGGTTCGCGACCTACGAGCAGATGATCTTCGACTCGTCGAACTCGGCGGCAGACGCCGTGCTCACGCACCTCGGCGGCTCGACGAGTGGCGGGAGCGCCATCGTCGACTCGTGTATCGACAAGCTCGGAGCGACGGACACGATCATGTACGGCGGCTACCTGACGAACGCCGAGGTCCCCCCCGACGCGGACGACGATCCACCATCGATCCCGCTCGGGAAGCACACGACCGCACACGATCTCGGGATGCTGCTCACGTCGCTCGCCCAGGCGATGTCGGGGCGAGGGCCGGCACACGCGCTCGGGCTGACCGAACGCAAGGCCCGCGTCGCGGTCTGGCTGCTGCTGCACGCGCGCTATCCGGGCCTGGTGCGCCCGTCGACGAACGCACCCGTGGCCCACAAGGCCGGCTGGCTCGGCATCGTCCAGCACGATGCCTCGCTGGTCTTCACGCCGCACGGCATCCTCGTGCTCGTGATCATGACGCAGGCCCCGTCGGTGTCGTACACCGAGAGCCGGGCCTACGGCGCCCGTGTCCTCCGTCTCGCAGTCAAGCGCCTCGTCCCCGCGTGAGCCACAACGCAGCGCGTTCGGCCGCGAGCCTGTAGATTCGGGTCGTGCCGTACGGTTACCTACCCTCGCGCGCGCCGCGCTTCGGCAGGGTCGCGGACGCCTACGAGGCGTACCGGCTCGGCTACACCGGCCTGGTCTGGGACCACCTTGCACGCCGTTGCGGCCTCGTCGACGGCGCGGACGTGGTCGATGTCGGCTGCGGCACGGGCCTCTCGAGCCGCCCGCTGATCGAGCGCGGCGCGCGAGTCGTGGGCGTCGATCCCGATGCCGAGATGCTCGCCCGCGCAGAGAGCACGCTTGGCGACAGGGCCCGCTTCATGCCAGGGCGCGCCGAGGAGCTCCCGCTGCCAGACGGCTCGGCCGACCTCATCGTCGCCGCCCAGGCCGCGCACTGGTTCGAGGAGCCGGACTCGACCGACGAGATCCTGCGAGTGCTCCGGCCGGGCGGCTACGTCGCCTACGTCTGGAAGTACCCGACGCCCGAGACGCCGTACACCTACCTCGTCGACGAGATCGCGACGCGCCTGACCGGCAGGTCACTGCTGGCCGGTGCGATCTACGGCATCGGCACCGTCCCGCAGCTCCTGCGTCCGGGGTTCGAGAACTACACGCGCACGACGTTCGAGCAGCCCGTCGCGTACACGGTCGAGCGCTACGTCGGCCACGTCAGCTCGCGCGAGCGCATCCGCCAGCTGCTCGGCTCGCGCATGGACGAGCTGCTGGCCGAGCTGACGGAACGTCTCTCGCAGCTCGAGCCGACCGGCGCGTTCGTCGAGCAGAACCTCGCGTACGTCGTCTCGGCGCGCCGCTCCGCTAGCTGACGACGGCCCGCGCGGCGAGCGTTCCCTCGAGGATCGCCTCCTCGATCGACCGCGGCGACTGGCAGTCGCCCGCCTCGTGGACGTTCATGCCGATCTGACGCAGCTCCTCCGCGAGCTCGTCGTTCGGCACCCGGCCATGCGACAGCGCGAGCACGTCCGCCTCGATCACGGTCTCGAGCTCGGGGGCGAAGATGTTGCGGAACCGGATCGCTGCCCGCGTCCGCCGAGTGCAGGCCGAGGTAGTGCCGGATCGGCACGCCGGCGCGGCTGAGGCGACCGATGTAGCTGTTCCGGACGTACTGGTGCAACGTCTCGCCGGGTAGCACGGAGCCGACGGCCAGGGTCACATCGCACCCCTCCTCCGCCAGCAGCTCGGCGCAGTCGAGCGCCGCCGCATCGCCGCCCCAGTCGCTGATCACGATGCGGCCGTTCGGCCGCGCGCCCGCGAGGATCTCCCACACGTTGCAGCACCGCGACACCGTCGAGGATGGTGCGCAGACTCGAACGGACGCGCGCCCGTGGCGACGATGACCACGTCCGGCTCGTGCCCCGCGACGGTATCTGCATCGGCCGTGACCCCGAGCCGGAGGTCGACGTTCGGACGGTCGAGCCGCTGGTCGTAGTTGCGCGTGAGCGAGGCGGCCAGCTCGCGGTGCGAGGGTCCGTGGCCCGCCAGCCACACCTGGCCGCCGATCACGCCCGAGCGCTCGAGCACGATCACCTCGTGGCCGGCGCTCGCAGCCTCATCGGCGGCGGCGAGACCGGCCGGCCCGGCGCCGACGACGACGACGCGCCGCGGGGCCGAACCCGGGACCGGCGCGTGGCAGCGTCCGCTCCCTCCCGGTTCGCGGGTTCTGCGCGCAGCGGATCGGCGTCTCGGCGTGGTAGTGCGCGATGCAGACGTTGCAGCCGATGCATCGGAGGATCGCGTCCGTATCGCCGGCGCGGGCCTTGCGGGGCATCTCCGGGTCGGTGATCAGGGCCCGGTTCATGCCGAACGCGTCGGCGACCTGCTCGCCGATCA
This sequence comes from uncultured Actinomycetes bacterium, assembly GCA_963717155.1. GTDB lineage: Bacteria > Actinomycetota > Thermoleophilia > Gaiellales > JALYLC01. The sequence goes on along the minus strand of OY970326.1, from coordinate 1,191,340 downwards.
TGCGGTCGGCGTCGACCGGGTCGATCACGCGCGTCGTCGCGATGAGCGGCGGTCCGACGCGGAACGGTCCCGTGAGCTCGGCGATCGCGTTCCGCGGGACGGTGGGTGGCGGGACGATGTTCACGCACCCGTCGAAGGTGGCGGAGTTACCGATCGCGACGTGGACGTAGTCGACGAGCGACGCCAGCTCGGCGGCGACCGCCTGCGCCGGCGCGGAGTCCGCACTCAGGCGGATCCCGAGCGCGAGCCCGGGCGCAGCCTCGCGCACCGCGGCGAGCACCTCGCTGATGAACCGCGACCCCTCTCCGTAGCGATCGGTACGCAGATTCCAGGCCGGGTTGAAGAACTGCTCGGCGAGGTAGCCGTGCGCGGCCGTGACCTCGATGCCGTCGAGTCCCGCCTCGGCGGCAAGTGCCGCGCAGCGACCGTACGCGCGAACGGTCTCCTCGACCTCGGCCGTCCGGAGCGCTCGCGGCTCGCTGTGGTAGCGGTGGCTCGGGAGCGCCGACGACGACACCGCGACGGGGCGCGGAGCCGATGCGAGCAGCTCGCGTCCGCCGTGGAACAGCTGCACGAAGAGCCGGGTCCCGTGGCTCTGCACCGCCCGCGCGACGCGACGGTACGCCTCGACGGTGCCGTCGAGGTAGCCCCCGATCGTGTGCGCCGTCAGGAGGCCGGCCGGCGCGATCGCGACCGCCTCCATCACGATCAGGCCGACCCCGCCCTCCGCGCGGGCCGACTGGTAGGCGACGAAGTCGTCAGTCGGGAGGTGGTCGTGAACGAGCGTCGTCTGGTGCGAGGCCGAGACGATGCGGCACGGGATCTCGACCGGACCGATCGTCAGCGGTTGGAACAGGCGATCGAGCGTCACGCGTGTTGGATAGCAGGAAGCTCGGCGAGGAGGAGCAGGGTGCTCCCCCTCGCCGGAACATTCAGCGCGTCAGGGCGCGTCGTCGGCGCCGGACGCTACACGCCGATCAGGACGTCCGAGGCCTTGACGATCGCCGTCACCTTCGAGCCCTCGGTGAGCCCGAGCTCCCGTACTGCCTCGACCGTGATGGACGCGACGAGTCGGACGCCGCCCGCATCGAGCTCGACGTTCGCGATCGCCTCGCCGCGCGTGATGCCGGTGACCGTGGCAGGAATCTGGTTGCGTGCGCTGAGTTTCATGGCGTCAGCGTAGACACGTGCTCGGTGCGCCGCGGGTCAGCCCTCGGACTTCCTGTGAAGCGGTCAGGCCTCGCGGACGGCGCGGACGAACTCGAGCACGCTGCGAATCGACGCGACCCGGTAGCGCAGGACGACGGCGTCGAACCCGCTCGCGCGCCGAGCGCATCCTCGAGGCTCGCGAGCTTCGGCTCCAGCAGCGCGGCCTGAGCCTCGAGCAGCGGCCCGCTCGGATCGCCGGCGGCGTGCAGGAACGCGAGCTTGAGGAGCAGGCTGCTGCGCGTGTCGCGGACGTGATCGACCGGGGTCGCCAGCCACGTCGCAACGTTCGCGCGTCCGAGATCGGTCACGCCGTACACCACCCCGTTCGGACCCCGCTCGCTCTTCATCTCGCCGACCGGCTCGATCAGCCCGCGCCGCCGCCAGGTCGTTGATCGCCCGGTACACGCGCGGGCGGCTCATGCTCCAGACCCGCCCGAGGTCGCCGGTCGGGGCGAGGCGCCGCGCGACTGCGAAGCCATGGCTCCGACCCTGCGTCAGCGCGCCGAGCACTGCCCACTCGCCGGGCAGCAGATCGGCATCGGGATCGGCCTTCACACGATGAGGTTACTGATCTGGCGGCTCGTAGCGCGCATCGGAGCGCACCTCGAACACGCGCTCCGCAGCCTCCCCGAACCAGCCGATCCTCGTGGTCTCGCGGGCGTCGAACAGCGGAACGTAGGGCTTGATGTCGAGCACGGGCGTGCCGTCGAGCAGGTCGAGCTCCTCCACGTGCAGGATCGAGTCCCTCGACGCCGACGACGCGCACCACCGAGAGCCCGATCGGGCTTGGCCGACGCGGGCTGCGCGTCGCGAACAGGCTGCGTGGCTGGTCGTCGAGGTACGGGACGACCTCGACCTCGAACCCCGACGACCGATCGAGGTCGCACAGCAGCCAGGCATGCGAGAAGCGCCGCGAGATCCCGCAGCGCCGGAGCGAACTCGGCGTCGAGCTCGACGCGTTCCGGCGACCCCGCTCGGCCGCGACGGTCTGCAACGGCATTCCCTCGAGGGTCGTGAACGGCGAGCGGACGCGGCCGATGTACACGAACCTGCCCGGAGGGACCGACGAGCCGCTGCCCACTTCCCCGAGCCTACAGGTTGATGCGCGACATGTCGGCGTAGCGGTCGCCGGCGGCGCCGCGCCGGCGCCGTTCGAGCGCGCGAGATCGTCCGCGCCGAGCTGCGACGTCGAGCGCGGCGACGTTCTCCTCGAGGTACCTGCGGCGCTTCGTGCCGGGGATCGGGACGACGTCCTCGCCCTGCGCGTGCACCCACGCGAGCGCGATCTGGGCGGGCGTCACGCCCTTCTCGGCGGCGATCGCGTCGATGCGCTCGACGATCGCGATGTTGCGCGTCCAAGTTGTCGCCCTGGAAGCGCGGCTGGCAGCGGCGGAAGTCGTCCGCGCCGAGGTCGTCGAGCGTGCGTGATCGTGCCGGTGAGGAAGCCGCGGCCGAGCGGGCTGTACGGCACGAAGCCGATGCCCGAGCTCGCGGACCGTCGGCAGGATCTCGGCCTCCGGGTCGCGCGCCCACAGCGAGTACTCGGTCTGCAGCGCGGAGATCGGGTGCACGGCGTGCGCGCGGCGGATCGTCTCGCGGCGCCGCCTCGGAGAGGCCGAGGTAGCGCACCTTGCCCTGCGCGCGACGAGCTCGGCCATCGCGCCGACGGTCTCCTCGATCGGCGTGTCGGGTCGACGCGGTGCAGGTAGTAGAGGTCGATGTGGTCGACGCCGAGCCGCTGGAGCGAGGCCTCGCAGGCGCGCCGCACGTAGTCGGGCCTGCCGTTCGACGCCGCGCGGCGCTCGGGTTCGTCGGAGTCGCGGACGATCCCGAACTTCGTCGCCAGCACGACCGCGGTCGCGCCGGCCGGCGATCGCGCGGCCGACGAGCCGCTCGTTCGTGTGCGGGCCGTAGATGTCGGCGGTGTCGAGCAACGTCACGCCGAGCTCGAGCGCGCGGTGGATCGTCGCGATCGACTCCGTCGTCGTCAGCCGGCGCCGTAGAACTCGGACATGCCCATGCAGCCGAGGCCCTGGCGCGCGACGGTGAGGCCTTGCCGGCCGAGGGGAACTGCCTGCATCAGTGCGCGCCCTGCGGCGCCGAGCCCACCGGCGCGCGATCGGTCAGCTCCGGCGTCGTGAACCCTCCGGCCTCCTCCAGCCGCTCGATCCGCGACTCGAGCGACGGGTGGGTGTTCCAGAGCCCTGCGAAGTGCTGGTGCGAGCGCTGGTTCGTGGGCGACTCGATGTACAGGTGCGCCGTCGCGTTCGTGATGCGCGTCGTCACCTTCGTGTCGACCAGCAGCCGCTTCAGCGCCAGCGCCATGCCCTCGGCATCGCCGGTCACCTCGGCCGCCGAGGCGTCGGCGAGGTACTCCCGGCGCCGGGAGAGCGCGAGCTGGAGCAGCGACGCGGCGAGCGGCGCCAGGATCGCCGCCGCGAGCACCCCGACCAGAACGAACACGTTGCCGGCGCCCTGGTCGCGGCGGTCACGGCCCGCTCCGCCGAACAGCGTGAGCTTGAGGACGAGGTCGGAGACCAGCGCGATGACGCCGACGAGCACCGCGGCGAGGCTCATCAGACGCACGTCGCGATTGCGGACATGCGACACCTCGTGCGCGAGCACCGCCTCGAGCTCCCGCCGCGGCATCGTGTCGAGCAGGCCCGTCGTGACCGCGACGTAGGCGTGCTCGGGATCGCGCCCGGCGGCGAAGGCGTTCGGGGCCGGGTCCTGGATGATGTAGAGCGGAGGCGTGCTCGGCAGGCCCGCGCCGATTGCGACGGTCTCGAGTGCGCCCCACGCCTCGGGGTACTGCTTCGGGTCGACCTTCACGGCACCCGCCGCGGCAGCGATGATCCGTCCCGCCGAGAACCACGAGAAGATGCCATAGGCGATCGAGAGCACCCCGAAGAACACGAGAAACCCGGTTCCGAAGGCGAGGCCCAGGAGCGCCGCGAGCCCGGCAGCGAGCAGCGCGAACATGACGTACACGAGCAGCGTGCGCCAACGGTTCGCGCGGATCTGCTCCTGGAGCGTCACGTCGTCACCTTGGGCGGACCTTCTCGATCGGCGGCATCGGCCTGGAAGAACTCCGCCCGCGTGAACCTGTGCCCCGCGATGAGCCGGCCGGGAAACACCGAGATCGCGTTGTTGTACCGACGGACGACGGCGTTGTAGTAGTTGCGGGCAGACGCGAGAAGGTCCTCGATGTCCGTGAGCTGCTGCTGCAGCTTGAGGAAGACCTCGTTCGCCTTGAGGTCCGGATATGCCTCGGCGACCGCGAACAGCCGGCCGAGCGCGGCGGTCGTCCCGGCGGCGGCATCGCCCTTCTCACCGACGGTCCGCGCCGCGATCAGCTCGGCCCGGCCCTGCGTCACGGCGTCGAGCGTCTCGCTCTCGTGCGCCGCGTAGCCCCTGACGACGGCGACGAGATTCGGGATGAGGTCGGCGCGCCGCTGGAGCTGGATGTCGATGCCGGAGAGGGCCTGGCGAGACTCGTTTCGGAGCCGCACGAACCGGTTTCCGACGAACACGGCCCAGACGACCACGACGAGCAGGACGACGCCGACCACGATCAGGACGGGGAGCATGCTCGGAAGTCTGCGCGATCCGCTCAGCGCTCGCCGAACACGCGCGCGACGAACGCATCGGCCGGCGCGTCCTGGAGCTCTGCCGGGGTTCCCGAGCTGGACGATGCGGCCGTCGCGCAGCACGCCGATGCGGTCCGCGAGCGCGATCGCATCCGCCGCGTCGTGCGTCACGAGGACGGTCGGCAGGCCGAACCCGTGCAGGTGACCCGCGAGCTCCTCGCGCACCGTGTCGCGGGTGTGCGGATCGAGGGCCGAGAGCGGCTCGTCGAGCAGCAGGACTCGCGGCTCGCGCGCGAGGGCGCGGGCGAGCGCGACACGCTGGCGCTCGCCTCCCGAGAGCTGGTGCGGCCGCGCGGCCGCAAGCGTTGCGATACCGAGGCGCTCGAGCAGCTCGGCTGCGCGCGCCTTTCCGCCGAACTCGACGTTCCGCTGCACCGACATGTGCGGGAACAGGGCGTAGTGCTGGAACACGAGCCCGACGGATCGATCCTCCGGCGCCAGGTTGATGCGACGAGCAGCGTCGAACCACACGTCGTCGTCCAGCGCGACGCGTCCCGACTCCGGTCGCAGGAGCCCGGCGATCGCCCGGAGCACGGTGCTCTTGCCCGCCCCGGACGGCCCGACCAGCGCGAGCGTCTCGCCCGCGACGAGAAGGCTCAGCTCGAGACGGTAGCTACGGAGGGGAATGCCGAGTTCGACCGAGAGGATGCCCATGCCACCAGCAGCTTGACGCCTAGGAGGATCGTCCCGCTGAACACCACGAGCAACGCGCCGATCGCGAGGGCAGTAGCGAGGTTCGATTCGAACTGGCCGTAGATCGCGAGCGGAAGGGTCTGCGTGCTTCCCGGGAGGTTGCCGGCGAACATGATCGTCGCCCCGAACTCGCCGACGCCGCGCGCGAAGGCGAGCGCGGCGCCCGCGCTGAGCGCCGGAAGCGAGACGGGGATCGCGATTCGCGCGAACACCCGCGCCGGGCTCGCGCCGAGCGTGCGCGCCGCCGCCATCACGTCCTCGTCGAGCTCCTGGAACGCCGCGATCGCGGCCCGCAGGTAGAACGGGCTGCCGACGAACAGCACCGAGATGACGACCGCGCTCTCCCGGAAGAAGACGTCGTAGCCGAGCGGATGCAGGATGCGGCCGATCGGCCCATCGGGCAGGAAGGCGACGAGCAGTCCGATGCCGGCGACGGCCGGTGGCAGCACGAGCGGCAGCTCGAGCAGCGTGATCACGACCGAGCGGCCCCGAAAGCGGCGTGTCGCGATGAGGTACGACGCGGGCGTGCCGACGACGAGCACGATCAGGAGCGCGATGCCGTTCACCTCGGCCGAGATCCGCAGCGCGTCGCGCACGACCCGCGTGCCCAGCTGGTCGACCAGGGTCCCGAGCGGGACCTTCTGGAAGATCGCGGCGACCGGGACGACGAGGAACGTCAGGGTGGCGATCGCCGTGAGCCACAGGACCCCGCTGAAGAGGAGCCGTCCCGGCCTCATCGCGACGACTCTACTTCTTCTTCTTCTTCGGCTTCGCCTTGACGATCACGGCCGGCTTCTTCGGAAGCAGGAACCCGTCCGCCTTGAAGGTCGCCTGGGCCGACTTCGTGGTGAGGTTCTTGAGGTATGCGGCCGCCGCGGCTGCGTTCGGCGAGTTCGAGACGACACAGCCCTCGTACTTGACGGGCGGCTGCGCCCACGACGGCAGCGGGATCGCGGTAAGCGCCGTGCCTGCTGCCTGCGCATCGCTGACGTAGATGAACCCGGCGTCCGCAACGCCGAGCTTCAGCTTCGCGGCGATCGTCGCGACGTCCTTCTCCTGGCTCACCACGTGCGGCGTGATCGCGTTCAACAGTCCGAGATTCCGCAGGATCTGGCGCGTGTAGACGCCGACCGGCACGGTCGGGATGCCGATCAGCACCTTGACGCCCGGCTGCTCCAGGTCGTAGATCGACTTGATGCCCTTCGGGTTCGCCGAGGGCACGGCGAGCGCGAGCCGGTTCGCGATGAAGACCACGGGCTTCTGGCACTTGCCCGATGCGTAGAGCGCGTCGGGTCCGGTCGTGCTCGCGGCGAGGAACAGGTCCGCCGGCGCGCCGAGGGCGATCTGGGCCTGCAGCGCGTCGGAGCCCGCGAAGCTGTACTTCGGGGTCGAGTCGATCTGCGGGAGCACCAGGTTGAGCGACGAGGCCGCGAAGATCGTCAGCGGACCGGCACTACGCCGTGCGGAGGCCGCAGGTACGGCGATCAGCGCGAACGCGAGGACCGCCGCGAGGACGGCGATGAGACGGCGACGTGTCACTGCAGGTACTCCCCGAGTTGAGTGGAGGCATCCTCGGCGCTGAGCCACGCCGGGAGCGCGCTCTCGGGAGCCCCGGTCAGCGCCACGACGTGCATGGCGTTCGCGGCAGCGATTGCGGCGACGGGCCCCGCAACGCCGGCATCGCCGATGCGGGCGGCAGAGCCGAGCTCGATCCCGAGGGCGAGTCGCTCGAGCGCGACGCCTACGGTGTGGGCGTTGTTCGCCGACTTCAGCGCCGCGGGCGGGTACACGAACGTGTAGTCGTTGTCGCTTGGCGCCGTGCCGCCGAGCAACGGCGACAGGAAGGCATAGTGCTGCTGCTCCTGTCGTCGGAGCGTGCGCAGAAGCGGTTGGTCGGTTGCCGACGCGACGCCCGCGTCGATCCAGCGCGTGTACCAGCCGATCGTCACGCGCTTGGTCGCGCAGACGAGCCGGACCTCTGCCATGTCCTCGTCGTAGCCGGCGGCGGCGAGCGAGGGGAACGCGAGTGCTGAGAGCCCTGCCAGGGCGGCGCCCCGGCCAAGGAGCGCCCGGCGATTGAGCCCGGAGTTACCTATCGAATGCATAGGCGCGAAGGCTACCATGCGGTTTCTCGGTATGGTCCTTCGGCCGTGGACGACGCGATCGAGGACCGGATCGGCATCGGTGCCGCTGCCTCTGCGCTCGGTGTCAGCGTCGACACGCTGCGCCGCTGGGAACGCGCAGGGAAGGCGCACTTCACGCGGGACGACGCGGGCCGCCGCACCCTGCCGGCGGCCGAGCTCGCGCGGCTCCTGCGCGAGCGCCATCCCGGGAGCCATCAGAGCGCCCGGAACCGCCTCGACGGGACTGTCGTCGCCGTGCACGTCGACGGCGTGATGGCGCAGGTCGAGCTGGCCTGCGGCCCCTACCGCGTGGTGTCGCTGATGTCGCGCGAGGCGGCCGAGGAGCTCGACCTGCGGCCCGGCGTGGCTGCGACGGCGTCGATCAAGGCGACGCTCGTCGTGGTCGAGCGGCGCTAGCCGGTCAGCGCGCCGCGGGCTCGAACAGCGAGGACGCCGCGCCCTGGTTGCCCGTGCGCGGTGCGATGAAGACCTCGTCGCCCGGCTCGAGCGCGAGCTCGGCAGCCCGCTCGCGCGTCAGCTGCGCGGTCGCACGGCCACCTGCCAGCAGCGCAAGCTCGACGCGCACCTCGAACCCCAGGTGCAGCACGCCCTCGACGGTCGCAGCGCGCGCCTCGTCGTCCGGGCTGCGGGTCACCTCGAGGTCGTGCGGGCGCACCAGATGCTGGTCGAGGCGGGTCGTCGGGCCGACGAATCCCATGACCCACGGATTGGTGGGGTTGTCGTACACCTCGCGCGGCGAGCCGGCCTGCTCGACCCTGCCGTCGCGCATGACGACGACCTGATCGGCGACCTCCATCGCCTCCTCCTGGTCGTGCGTCACGAGCAGCGTGGTCGTGCCGGTCTCGTCGTGCAGGCGCCGGAGCCATGCGCGCAGCTCGCCGCGCACCGATGCGTCGAGCGCGCCGAACGGCTCGTCGAGCAGCAGAACGCGCGGCTCCGCGGCGAGCGCGCGGGCGAGCGCCATGCGCTGGCGCTGGCCTCCCGAGATCTGCGAGGGATAGCGATCGGCCAGGCCGTCGAGCTGGACCAGGTGCAGCAACTCGTCGACGCGCGCCTTGATCTCGCTCTTCGGACGCTTCCGGATCTCGAGCGCGAAGGCGACGTTCCTTCGCACCGTGAGGTGCCGGAACGGCGCGTAGTGCTGGAACACGAAGCCGACGCCGCGCTGCTGCGGCGGCGCGTTCGTGACGTCGACGCCCTCGACGATGACGCGTCCGCGGTCCGGCTGCTCGAGGCCCGCGATCATGCGCAGCAGCGTCGACTTGCCGCAACCAGACGGCCCGAGGAGTGCGGTCAGCGATCCCTCGGGCACCTCGAGCGAGACGTCGTCGACCGCGACGTGGCTACCGAACTGCTTCGAGACCGCGTCGGTTGCGATTGCCACGGCGTGCCTCCTTCTCGTGTCGAGGGCGAGTCATGGTCAGGCCGACGAGCGTCAGAACGGCGCAGAGTGCCAGCACCAGGGAGGCTGCGTAGGCACCCTGAAGGTTCAGATCCTCGAACTGGGCCTGCACTTCGAGGGGGAGCGTCTGGGTCTTTCCGACGATGTTGCCCGAGACGATCGTGACGGCGCCGAACTCGCCCAGCGAGCGAGCTGCGGTGAGCACGATGCCGTACGAGACGGCGGGCCGGATCGCCGGCAGCGTGATCCGGCGGAACGTCGCGAAGGGGCCCGCGCCGAGCGTCGCGGCGGCCTGCTCCGGCTCGTCGCCGAGCTCGCGGAGCACGGGAATCGTCTCGCGAGCGACGAACGGCAACGACACGAAGACGGTCGCGAGCACGATCGCGGGCCACGAGAAGAGCACCTGGATCCCGTGGTCGGTGAGCCATGGCCCGAGCCACCCCGTCCGACCGTAGACGAGCAGCAGCGCGAGGCCGACGACGACGGGAGACAGCGCCAGCGGGATGTCGAGAAACGCCTCGACGGCGCGCGCGATGCGTCCGCCCTGGCGTACCACCCAGAGCGCGCACAGCACGCCGAAGATGGTGTTGAGCGTGGTCGCGACCGCCGCGACGATCAGGCTGAGCCGCAGCGCATGCAGGGCCTCGGGCGACGTCACGGAATCCCAGGCGCTGCCGAGGCCCGGCTCGAGCGCACGCCAGACGACGGTCGCGACCGGGAACACGATCAGCAGCGCGAGGTAGCCGAGCGCACCGACGCGTCGAAGGAGCCTAGCCACTTCGCTTCGCCGTCCGCCAGCCGACCATCGCGATCAGGAACAGGACCACGAGCGAGATCGCGAGCAGCACCGCGGAGAGGGCCGCGGCGCCCGCGGTGTCGCCGCTCGCGGCGAGCCCCGCGATCGCCACCGAGGCGACCTGCGTCTTGAGTGGCAGGTTGCCCGAGACGAGGACGACCGACCCGAACTCGCCGACCGCCTTCGCGAACGACAGACCGGCGCCGGTCGCGATCGCCGGCACGAGGGGCGGCAGCACCACGCGGCGGAAGGTCTGCAGCCGCGAGGCGCCGAGCGTCGCCGCAGCCTCCTCGACCTCGGCCTCGAGCGCCTCGAGCACGGGCTGAACGGCGCGCACGACGAACGGCAAGGTCACGAACAGGAGCGCGAGGAGGATCGCCGTGCGGGTGTAGGCGACGTTGATCCCGAGCGGGCTTCGCGGTCCGTAGAGCGCGATGATCGTCAATCCTGCGACGATCGTCGGTAGCGCGAACGGCAGGTCGACGAGCGAGTCGACGAAGCCGATCCCCGTGAAGCGATCGCGCACGAGCACCCACGCGACGAGGGTGCCCATGATCGCGTTGATGACCGTCGCGGCCGCGGCGAGCGCGAGCGTCAGCTCGAGCGCTGCGACGTTCGCGGGCGTCGAGATGGCAGTCCAGAACCCGCTGAACCCGCCCGTGTGCACCTGGGCGAGCAGTGCGGCAAGCGGCAGCAGGACGACGACGCCCAGGTAGGTGCCGGCGAGTCCGCCGACGCCGATGCCCCGCAACCAGCGAGGCGCGCCCAGCGGGCGGGATCGGATCCCGCCCGCTGGGGCAGTCGCGGCGCTGTTAGAGCCCACTCTCGATCTTCGTGATGATGCCGTTCGTCGGGTCGAAGAACTTCTTCGTCACGGCCGTCCAGCCGCCGAGCCCGAACTGGGTGATCTTGAAGACCCCGTGCGGCGTCGGGAAGCTCTTCTTGAACTTCGCGAGGACGGTCGGATCGACCGGCCGGTAGCCGTCCTGGGCCCAGATCGTCTGCGCCTGAGGCGTCAGCAGGAACTGGACGAACGCCTTCGCCTGGGTCGGGTTCTGCGACGAGCCCGTGACGGCGATCGGGTTCTGGATCAGCAGGGTGTAGCTCGGCCGGACGATGTCGACGGGATTGCCCGCGGCGATCGCCGGCAGCGCCTCGCTCTCGTACCCGACGAGCACGTCGCCCTTGCCCGACAGGAACGTGTTGAGCGCGTCACGGGCGCTCTTGTCCTGCGCGACGATGTTCTTGAAGTACGCGTTGAGGTAGGTCTGGGCCTGCGCCGGGGTCTTCCCCTGCGCGAGCGCCTGGCCGTACGCCGCCATCGCGTCCCAGCGCGCGCCGCCCGAGCTGATCGGGTTCGGCTGCACGATCTGGACGCCGGGCTTGGTCAGGTCGGCCCACGTGTGGAGGTTCTTCGGGTTGCCCTTGCGCACGAGGAACGTGACGATCGAGTTCGTCACGATGCCGTTCGTCTTCGTGTGGTTCCAGTTCTTCGAGACCAGGTGCGACTGGACGAGCGTATCCATGTCGGGCGCGAGCGAGAGGTTGGCGACGTCGGTCGGAAGGCCCTGCACGATCGCACGCGCCTGGTCGGTCGAGGCGCCATAGCTCTGGCTGAACTTGACGCCCTGCCCGGCGGGGGTCGCCTGGAACGCGGGGATGAGCTGCGAGTACGCGGCCTTGGGTGTCGAGTAGGCGACCAGCGACAGCGTCACGCCCTTCGACGACTTCGACGATGCGGCGCTCGTCCCGGCGGCAACGGAAACGAGCACTGCAAGCGCGACGGCTACGGCGAGCGCGGCGGAAAAGCGGGGAAATTTCGTCATCGTGCGGGAGCCTCCGGCGATATGGCATGCATGAGCAAGTCGAGCCGCGGGCAGGGTAACTGCTTATAGGGGGCATAGCAAGTGATTATCTCGTTCCCCTCTGAGCCGTAGGCGAAACGGGCCGGCATGTAGCCTCCTTCACATCTGCCATCCCGGCGCGACCCACCTCCACTGAAAATGCCTCGCGCGGTCGCGGGTTGGCTTGCCGTGCTCGCGCTCGCGACACTCGTGGCGCCGGCGATCGCGAGCGCGCACGGCGGCAAGCGGATCGTCACCCGCAACGAGGGCAGCTACCGCGTCGCACTCGACGCGCTGGCCGTCAGAAGCGGCGAGGCGGTCTCGGTCATCGACTACACGGCGTACCTGCGCGATCGCCGCACCGGCGCCCCTGTCGACGACGCTCGCGTCAGCGTGCTCGTGGAGACCCCACGGGGCACGCTCGGCCCGCTCGTCGCGCACCGGCGCGGTGATACCTACGAGGTCCTGATCCCGGTCGCCAACCAGGACGAGTGGCCCCGTTACCGCCTCCGCGTCCACATCGACGGCCCGCTCGGCACCGTGGCGTTCGCCTACGTCCCGCCGCGTGCGGCGTACGACTGGCTCTGGCGGCAACCGCTGGTGCTCGCCGGCGCTGCGCTGGCGCTGGGCCTGTACCTGCGCGCATGGCTGCGCCTGCGCCGCCGCGGGCGCGACGACCATGCGTCGGTCGGCCGTCTCGTGCTCTTTACGAGCGGGGTCGGCCTCGCCGTGCTCGCGCTGGTCTCACCGGTGGACCCGATCGGCGAGCAGTACCTCCTCTCGGTGCACATGTTGCAGCACGTGCTGCTCGGCGACGCCGCCCCGGCCCTGATCCTCCTCGGCCTGCGGGGCCCGCTCAGCCTGCTGATCGTCCCCCGCCCGGTCCTGCGTCGCCTCGCCCGCGTCACGTGGCTCCGCCGTGCCGCCCGCCAGCTGTTGCGGCCCGTCGTCGCGCTCGGGCTGTGGGCAATCGTGTATGCCGGCTGGCACGTTCCTGCGGTGTACGACTACGCGCTCTCGCACCAGACCGTGCACGACCTCGAGCATCTGAGCTTCCTGCTCGTCGGCCTGCTCGTCTGGACGCTCCTGATCGACCCGCTGCCGCAGAAGCGGCTCACGGTGCGCACGCGCATCCTCGTCGCGCTCGTCCTGTTCGCGCTCGGGAACGTGCTCGCCGACACGCTGATCATCGCGCCCCACACGCTCTACAGTGCCTATTCCACGCAGCCAGACCGGCTCTGGGGACTCTCGCCGCTGACCGACCAGCGGCTCGCCGGCGCGGTCATGATGCTCGAGCAACTGGTGACCGTCGGCATCTGCATGGCGTTCCTGACCCACGCCTACCGCATGGGTCGCGCGCGAGTTCCGCACGTCGCGACATGAGCGCCCCGCCAGCCTCCAGCTTCACGTTCGAGCCGCTGTTCATCGTGCTGGCGGTGATCGCGGCCGTGCTCTACGTGCGGCACGACCGGACGGCCGGCACGGGCCGACGCGTCGTGTTCGGCATCGGCCTCGCCTGCATCGTCCTTCCGCTGAACTCCCCCCTCGAGACGATCGCGACGCACTACCTGTTGATGGCCCACCTCGCGCAGAACGCGATCAGCGCGGACGTCGCGCCGCCGCTGCTGATCCTCGGTCTGACACCCGACGCCCGCACCGCGCTGCAGCGGCGCGGCGGGACGTTGATGGCCAGCGTCACACGCCCACCGGTCGCCCTCGTCACGTGGCTCGTCTGCTGGTACGGCGTCCACCTGAGCGGCGTGTACGACTTCCTGCTCACCCACACCGTGTACCTGAACGCCGAGCATCTCCTGCTGATCAGCGTCGGCCTGATCTTCTGGTGGCCGGTGCTGAGCGGGACCGAGGGCAGCCTCGAGGCACCCGGCGGCCTCCTGTACCTCTTCATCGCGTTCGCGACGTCGGCATTCCTCGGCCTCGCGCTCACGTTCCTGCCGTCGTTCTACTCCTTCTACCAGCACACCCCGAGGCTGTGGGGGCTGTCACCGGACGAGGATCAGAACATCGGCGGCGCCCTGATGGCAGGGGAGCAGTCGGCCGTCTTCATCGCCGGCATGTGCTGGGTCTTCTTCCGGCTGCTCGAGGAGGACGAGGTCGACTCCGACCTGCCCGGCGACCACGACGTCGAGGAGCGCTAGAGGCCGACGGCCTCGCGCTCGATGACCGCGCCGGCCTCACGATCGGCGCGCGTGCCCTCGCCTCCGAGCGCGACCGCTGCGCGCGCGGTCACGAGGTGGTACAGGATCAGCACCTGCACGATCGCGAGCGAGTGCGAGCGGTGCAGCTCGGTACCGACCGTGAACTCGCCGAGGCGCTCCGAGCGCAGGTGGCTCGCGAAGTGCATGCGGTCCCAGATCGCCTCCTCGACCTCGGCGGCGGCCGTCGGGTCGATCGCGCCGGGGATCCACAGATGGCGCTCGCCCTCGAGCTCGGCGAGGCGCATGCCGCGATCGCTGCCGTCGACGAGCGGTGCGAGATCCGGGTGCGCGAGGCCGTCGCGCAGCGTCAGCTCCGCATCGAGGTGCTCCTGGTCGGCGCGGCCGCCGGCGATCGTGAACGACACCACGATGTCGGCCCACTGCTGCTGTGGGCGTATGAACGCCTGCGAGTCGGGCTCGCGACGGTCGAGCTCGTCGAGCACCTGATCGGTGGTGTAGCCCCGCCGGGTGCAGTCGCGCTGCACCTTCCACTGCCTGCGCAGGTCCTCCGGCGGCGCGAGGAAGACGCGGACGTCGAACGAGTCGCGCAGCGCCTGCGTGTGGTAGCCGAGCAGCCCCTCCACCACGGTGAACTGGCGCGGCGACACGTACACGGGCGGCCCGAACGTCCCGTCCTTGTGCTGGTAGACCGGTTTCAGGATCGAGCGGCCGGCGAGCACCTGGGCGAGGTCCTGCTCCATGATGTCGAGGTAGTTGCAGTCGGGATGCAGCGGCGTGATCTGCCGCGCAGCGCGCTGCTTGCGGTCGAACCGATGGTAGTCGTCGGCCGCGATGTGGGTGACGTGCTGCTCGCCGAGCATGCGCACGAGACCCCGCGTGATCGTCGTCTTTCCGGCGGCGGAGTCGCCGACGACGCCAAGGATGATGGGGCGGGGCACGGTCACCTCCTCGTCAGGTCCGGCACGGGTGCGGCGAGCGGGTCGACGTCATCTGCATGATCATCGAAGATCGAGCTGCGCAGGATGTCGTCGGCCTCGATCGTGATCAGCTCGTCGCGCGAGAGCGCACGGTCGAGCGCGAACAACCGGCCGGCCTGCCGCAGGCGTGCCCGGTCGATCGCGTTGCGGATGCTGCGAGCGTTCGCGAAGCGCGGCTGCAGCATCCGCCGCCCGACGTAGTCGCGGAACGCCACCTCGGCGTCGCCGCTCAGCTGGTAGGCGCGCCCCTCGAGCATCATCTGCGCGATCGTCATCAGCTCCTCGACGGTGTAGTCCGGGAAGTCGATGTGGTGGGCGATCCGCGATCCCATGCCCGGGTTCGAGCGGAAGAAGGTCTCCATCCGATCCTTGTAGCCCGCGAGCACGACGACCAGCCGGCCGCGCTCGGCCTCCATCACCTGGAGCAGCATCTCGATCGCCTCCTGCCCGTAGTCGCGCTCGTTCTCCGGCCGGTACAGGTAGTAGGCCTCGTCGATGAAGAGGACGCCGCCGTAGGCGCGCTTGAGGATCTCCTTCGTCTTCGGCGCCGTGTGCCCCACGTACTGGCCCACGAGGTCGTCGCGGGTCACCGAGACGACGCGCGCCGTCTCGATGTAGCCGAGCCGGTGCAGGATCTCCGCCACGCGCATGGCCACGGTCGTCTTGCCCGTTCCCGGGTTCCCGGTGAAGCACATGTGCAGCGAGGGACGCTCGGCGCTCAGGCCCATGCCCTCGCGCAGCCTGTCGATCACCAGCAGCGCAGCGATCTCGCGGATGCGAGTCTTGACGGGCGCCAGCGCGACGAGCTCGCGGTCGAGCTCGTCCAGGACGTCGTGGACGCGAGCGTCCCCGAGCTCGGAGCTCATCGCTGGTAGCGTTGCCCCGGAGGGGCGTCGGTGGCGTACGAGTGGATCGTGTAGCGGATCTGCCGGTCGGCCTTCTCCTGACGCTCGACGCGGAATCCCGGCTCGGATGGAGGACGCCCGACGATGAACGAGAGCGCCGTCGTCTGGCGACCGAGCGACCGGTCGTAACAGACGACCTTGATGTATGCGCCGGGATTCGCCGCGCGCGCCTCGCGCACCTCGTCCAGGACGATGCCGAGGTCGCGCTCGGGCAGCTCGAAGTGCGGCGGACGCCACATCTCCCACAACGAGTTGCGTGGGTGCGGGTCATCGGTGTGCTCGACAGAGATCGACCAGCCGTTGCGCACCGCGTAGCGGAGCTGCGCCTCGATCTGGTCGTCCGTCAGCTCGGGAAGAAACGAGAACGTGCCCTGGGTGACCTTCATGCTGCGCTTCCCTAACCCAGCGTCGGCGTCACGAGGACGTCCGGCGTGTCGGTGGACTCGTACTCGAAGGTGATGTCCTTCCACACCTCGAGCGCCGCGTCGAGCTCGGGGCTCCCCTTGGCGGCGTGGGCCAGGATGTCCGGGCCCTCGACGTAGGTGTCCTTGCCCTCGTTGCGGGCCTGGATGATCGCCTCGGTGGCGATCCGATTGGCAGCGGCGCCCGCGGCGATGCCCATCGGGTGCCCGATCGTGCCACCGCCGAACTGCAGGATCACGTCCTCGCCCAGGTAGTGCAGCAGCTGGTGCATCTGGCCGGCGTGGATGCCGCCGGATGCGACCGGCATGACGGCGGCGAGCGAGGCCCAGTCCTGATCGAAGAACAGCCCCTTCGCCGGATCTGCGTGGTTGAAGCGCTCGCGGCAGACGTCGTAGTAGCCACGGACGTTGCCCGGATCGCCCTCGAGCTTGCCGACGACCGTTCCCGCGTGGATGTGGTCGACACCGATCATCCGGCACCACTTGGCAAGCACGCGGAACGAGACGCCGTGCGTCTTCTGCCGCGTGAACGTGCTGTGGCCCGCGCGGTGGAGGTGCAGCAGCATCCCGTTCTTGCGGCTCCAGTTCGACATCGACGTCAGCGCCGTGTAGCCGATCGTGAGGTCGACCATGATGATGATGCTGCCGATCTCGCGGGCGAACTCGGCTCGCTCGTACATGTCCTCCATCGAGGCGCCGGTGACGTTCAGGTAGTGCCCCTTCACCTCGCCGCTCGCGGCCGACGCGCGCGTCACGGCCTCCATCGCGTACAGGAAGCGGTCGCGCCAGCGCATGAAGGGCTGCGAGTTGATGTTCTCGTCGTCCTTCGTGAAGTCGAGCCCACCGCGCAGGGCCTCGTACACGACCCGGCTGTAGTTCTTGGCCGACAGGCCGAGCTTGGGCTTGGTCGTGGCGCCGAGCAGTGGACGGCCGAACTTGTCGAGGTACTCGCGCTCCATCACGATCCCGTGCGGCGGGCCCTGGAAGGTCTTCATGTAGGCAATCGGGATTCGCATGTCCTCGAGACGCAGCGCCTTGAGTGCCTTGAAGCCGAAGACGTTGCCGATGATCGACGACGTCAGGTTGGCGATCGAGCCCTCTTCGAACAGATCGATGTCGTACGCGATGTAGGCGATGTACTGGCCCGGCGTCGTCGGGACCGCATCGACGCGGTAGGCCTTGGCCTGGTAGTGCTCGTACGGCGTCAACCTGTCCGTCCAGACCACGGTCCAGGTGGCGGTCGACGACTCGCCGGCCACCGCCGCGGCCGCCTCGATCGGGTCGACGCCGTCCTGGGGCGTGATCCGGAACGCGGCAAGGATGTCGGTGTCCTTGGGCTCGTAGTCGGGCTCCCAGTAGCCCATCTCGGCGTACGGGGTGACGCCGGCCGTCCAGCGGTCCTTCGCGCCTCCGGGAACCTCGCTGCGAGTGATCTCCATGGGCGCAACGTACGTCGAACACCTACAGATTACTAATGAGACATCTGCGTCAACGCATAGGGTTTCACCTATGTGTTCGCCCGGAGGAACGCCATGAACTCCGCGACGACGGGGCGCGAGGTCCCCACGGCCGAGTGCATCGCGTACCACTGACGGGCCGCGGGTCCTGCGACGACGGGAATCACGCCGAGGAGCCCCGCGTCGAGCTCGTTCGCGACGGCGTCGCGCGACACGAACGACACCCCGAGGCCGGCGCGGGCGGCCTGTTTGATCGCGCCGTTCGAGCCGAGCGTGAGCGTCTCGACCGCGATCCCGGCCCCTGCGAGGAACTCCTCGTTCACGAGGCGGGTCCCCGAGCCAGGCTCGCGCAGCAGCCAGCGGCGGCCCTCGAGCTCGTCGGCGCCGACCGGCTTGCCGGTAGCGAGCGGATCGTCCGTCGAGGTGACGAGGACGAGCTCGTTCGGCAGGATCGCGTGCGCCTCGATTCGCACGTCGCGCGGTGGGCGGCCCGCGATCGCCACGTCGGCCTCGTGCCCGAGGACGATCGCCATGACCCGATCGCGATTGCCCACCTCGAGTCC
This sequence comes from uncultured Actinomycetes bacterium, assembly GCA_963717155.1. Lineage (GTDB taxonomy): Bacteria > Actinomycetota > Thermoleophilia > Gaiellales > JALYLC01. Next base: position 1,173,101 of record OY970326.1, on the reverse strand, counting down.
GAGACCGACCCCGGGATGCAACGTCGCGAAGGCCTGCATGAGCGGAGGGACGAACGACTCGGCGGCGGTCGTGACCGCGGCGATCCGCAAGCCGAGCCCACGGCCAGCTTCCGCGGCATGCGCCGCGCGGCAGCCCTCGTCGAGCAGGCCGATGACGTCGGCCGCGTACGCCGCGAACTCGTGGCCGGCCGGGGACGGCCGGACGCCGCGCCCCTCGCGCTCGAGCAGGTCGACTCCGACCTCGCGCGAGAGCGCTCCGACGGCAGCCGAGACCGATGGCTGCGTGATGACGAGCTCGGCGGCGGCAGCGCTCACCGATCCCGTGCGCACGACGGCGAGGAAGCTCCGCAGCTGCGTCAACGTGATCGACACCCCGGGAATGATAGAGATTCAGCGATCCATCATCCCCAACGGAACGCATATCTCTATCTCACGGCAACCGGATCGCTCCGGTCCGGGAGTACGCCTTCGCGAGCGACCGGAAGAGCCCGCCGTCGTCGTCGGCGGACAGCGAGGGTCGTGTGTTCCCGTTGATCGGATCGGGGTTCGTGACGCCGTCCTTCTGTCCGTCGCAGGCGCAGGTCGTCTCACCCGATCCGCCCCCGAACAGGAAGCCGATGTACCCGGCCTTCACGTATGCACGCAGGTGCTTCCGGCCGCTCGCGCCGTCCAGCAGCCACTGCACGCGATTGTCCTGGTAGTGGCCCGTGGTGTCGTTCATCGCGCGCATCACGGTGTTGCCGAGCGGGATCTGCCACGCGGCCATGCGGATGCCCGCGAGACGGACGAAGGTGCGGCCGTACAGGAGGTGGCGGTGGAAGTCCGCCGGTTTGAACCACGCCGACGCTTCGCCTCTGACCTTCTCGTAGTAGCCGGAGTCGCGATCAGAGAAGTCCTCGAACGACAGATCGAACGCTGCGCCGAGCGACCGGTAGAAGGCTGCCGACCTCGTGGCGTAGGCGACCACGGTGCGATCAGGGGGATCCTCGAACGCGACGTCGTGCTGTGTCCCCCACCCGCTCATGTGGTAGGCGAGGATCACGTTCGGCGCGAGCCGATCCCGCAGCTTCACGATCTCCTGTGCGAACCCCGCGGCGTTCTGCGGCAGACCGTCGGGTACGACCGCGGGAACGCTCGCAGCATCGTCGTTCTTCGAGGCCTGCTCGATGTATCCCCACAGGTCGGGCTCCACGTGGAGCACGACCGGTTTCGGACCCGCAGCGCGCTGGAAGAAGAGCGTCAGGTCGGCCCAGTAGGCCTGCATCGTGTCGGGGTTCTTCAGGTTCGCGAGATCGGCCTGCGCCTCCCCTCCCCCGCCGGGCTTCGACTGCAGCAGCTGGTAGTAGCTGAACACGGGGATCTCGTGCGCGGCCCGCGACTCGGCCACGTACATCGAGACGAACGACCCGTCCGGGTTCCACGTGCTCCAGCCTGATCCGGTGTTCACGCCGCCGGCGAGGTACTGGTAGCGCATGCCGAACGGTGCGCTGCGGTGCAGCGCCTTCGCGTCGCCGGGCGGGTCGGTGAGACCGATCTGCAGCGTCTTCGGCCAGCCATGCGGCAGCGGCGGCAGCTTCGCTGCCGAGGCAGGCGCAACGCACACCGCCGTGAGCGCGAACGCCACGACCGCCGTGTGCCAGCCCCGCCCGCGACCCCGTGCGAGCGGCGAGTGCATCTCGCCTGAGACTAGCGCGCCGTCGGGGCGGACTCGAGCGGCACGCGATCCGTGCGCGACCAGTCGCGCCGCGTTCCGAGCTGCCGGGCGATCGACCGCAGCAGGACGGGGAACAGCACCCAGGTGTACAGCGCGTAGAGATGGGCCACCACGATCGCCCGGAACCAGCCTCGCCAGCCGGACTCGTGGCGTGTCGCGAGGCACCCGAGGATGGCGTTCGAGAACCCGAGCACGTACACCTCGGGGAGCACCTGCGGCGAGGGCACCAGCGGCACGACCCCGAACGCCGCGAGCGTGATGGCGACGAGCAGCGCCGAACCGACGATCGTCTGCCAGAGCGGCATCAGGAGGTACAGCGCCTCGCCGATCCGCGCCCGGCGGGGGAACGGCGCGCGCCAGATCGCCCGGAGCAGCCCGAACGCCTGCAGGTTTCCCTGCGCCCAGCGTGTCCGCTGTCGCAGCAACGGGCGCAGACGAGGCACGCCCTGCTGCTCGACGATCGCACGCAGCTCCTGGTGGGATTTCCACCCCGCCGCGAGCAGCCGCAGCCCGACGTCCTGGTCCTCGGTCAGCCGGTTCGCGCCAGGGTCCGTCGCCCTCGACGATCGCGTCGAGTGCGGAGAGCCGATTGAACTGTCCGTTGCCCCCCATGCCGGCGGTCCCTGCGCTGTTGCGCCCCGCCTGGTAGACGCTGGCGAAGACCGAGAACTCGACATCCTGCATGCGGGTCAGGAAGCCCGTCCGGTTGTAGATGCGCACGAGCGCCTGGACGCCTCCGACCTCCGGATCGGCGAAGTGAGCCGCGGCGAAGCGCGGCGCCGAGGCGGGGATGCGCCCGTCGGCGTCGACCACGACGACGATCACTCGCTCGCGGTCGACGTCGGGGAGGAGCTTCCCGATGCGGTGATACGCGGCATTCAGCGCCTGGGCCTTGCCCTTGCGCGCATTCGGCAGATCGCGTCGCACGACGTGCAGGTGTGGATCGGAGAACCCGGCGAGGATCTCGGGCGTCAGATCGCTGGAGCCGTCGTCGACGACGATGATCTGACGCCGTGGCAGGTCGAGGGCGAGCAGACGCTCGACGCTGTCGGCGATCGTGATCTCCTCGTTCAGCGCGGCGACGACGAACACCCACGTCCAGTCGTCGACCCCGTCGGGCGGCGCCACCGGCGCGCCCGCGATCGCGCGCTGCCCGCGCAGGAAGAGCGCCGCAGTCCAGGCGCAGATGCAGACGATCACGACGAACGCGAGGCTCAGGAGCAGTCCCGCGGCCAGCGGGATGCCGCCGAACGGGATCACGACGCCTCGCGAACGAGGAACGGCACGGCCGGCGCGATCGTCGCAGGTAGCTCGACGATGTCGGACTCGACTGCGCCGATCGCGGCGAGCACTGCCCGACGGTCGAGGCTCGAGCCGAACGGCGCGGGCGCGAGTCCCCCGGAATGCAGGTACTCGATCGCCGCGACGATGCGCTCCGCGGCCCTGCCGTCGCCGTAGGGGTTCGAGGCCTCCGACATCGACGCGTAGGCGATCGGGTCGGTCAGCAGCCGGTCGGCGACATCGAAGATCCGATCCGGATCGGTCCCGACGAGTGCCAGCGTGCCGGCGTCGACACCCTCGACACGTTCGGTGACATCACGGGTTACGAGCACCGGCTTGCCGAGGGCGGGAGCCTCTTCCTGGATCCCCCCGGAGTCGGTGATCGCGATGGTGCAGCGGGCCAGCAGGCGCGCGAACTCGCCGTAGCTGACGGGCTCGCACAACAGCACGTTCTCGAGCGACTCGAGCAAGGGGCGGAAGGTCGCGCGGACGCGGGGATTGGGATGGAGCGGCAGGACGAATCCGACGTCGGGATGCTCGGCGGCGAGCCGCGCGATCGCCTCGCCGATTCCCTTCAGGCCATCGCCCCAGCTCTCGCGTCGATGGGCCGTGACGAGGACGAGGCGCCGTCCGCTGTCGAACATTTCCTGGACCGCCGGGGTCACGAACGGCACGTCGAGTCCCGAGGCCCAGTGGAGCGCGTCGATCGCGCTGTTCCCGGTCACGTAGACCTGCTTGATCGGCACGTTCTCACGCACCAGGTTCTCCTGGTTCGTCGCCGTCGGCGCCAGGTGCAGACACGCGATGCGAGCGATCAGCCGGCGGTTGAGCTCCTCGGGAAACGGCGTCATGTTCCCGGTGCCCGCGCGCAGCCCCGCCTCGACGTGCACGACGGGAATGCCGAGGTGGAAGGACGCGAGCGCCGCGCCGAACGCCGAGCTCGTGTCGCCGTGGACGAGGACCGCTGCGGGGAAACGCCCCTGGCGCACATCCTCGGGGGTTGCGTCGCCGGGAGCCACCTCGTGGAACCACTGGTGGAAGAAGTCCTCGAATCGCATCATCGTCGAGGCCACGCGCTCGTTCAGCCGCGCGCGGGTGTCGCCGATCCACAGGGTCACGTCCGCCCAGATGCCTGCGAGCTTGAAAACCTCGCGCACCATCAGGTCATGCTGCCCCGTCGTGACGACGATCGGCCGGAAACGCTCGCTGGCCCGCAGGGCGAGGATGATCGGGATGAGCTTGATCGCCTCCGGCCGCGTCCCCACGACGACGAGGATGCTGACCTTGGGCGAGGCGGGGACGGGCTCCAGGGTGAAGGGGGTCGAAGGCATGTGATCCTCCCTTCGACGCCCTCGCGACCGGTGCGTTCCCCCAATCGGGTCAGGGATCGCGATGCCCGTGCCACGATAGGGCTCCCCGATGCGAGGAGCACGATGAGCGAGTCCGGCCGCAGTCCCCTCCGCAGCGCGCACTGGTTCGCCGCGCGAGACCTCGCGGGCTTCATCCACCGGTCGTCGCTGCACTCCGAGGGCATCTCTCGCGAGGCGCTCGCCGGACGGCCCGTGATCGGGATCTGCAACTCGTGGTCCGAGCTCGTCAACTGCAACCTGCACTTCCGGCGCCTCGCCGAGTCGGTGAAACGCGGCGTGCTCATGGCCGGCGGCCTCCCGCTCGAGTTCCCGACGATCTCGCTCGGCGAGAACCTCATGAAGCCGAGCGCGATGCTCTACCGCAACCTCATGTCGATGGACGTCGAGGAGTCGATCCGCTCGTATCCGCTCGACGCGGTGGTGTTGCTCGGCGGCTGCGACAAGACGGTGCCCGCGCAACTGATGGGCGCAGCCAGCGCCAACGTGCCGGCGATCGCGCTGACCGGTGGCCCGGCGGAGCCCGCCACGTTCCGTGGACGCGAGCTCGGCGGCGGCACCGACCTCTGGCACTACGCGGACGAGCTGCGCGCCGGCCGCATGAGCGAGGCCGACTTCGACGAGCTCGAGGCCTCGGCGACGCCCACCTTCGGCCACTGCAACGAGCTCGGCACCGCCTCGACCATGGCCGCGATCGTCGAGGCGCTCGGGATGGCGCTGCCGGGCACCGCGACGATTCCCGCGGTGCATGCGGCGCGCTACCGCGCCGGCGAGGCGACCGGTCGGCGCGCAGTCGAGCTCGCAGGAGGGGGCCTGCGGCCGTCCCGCATCCTCACCGCCGCCGCCTTCGACAACGCGATCACGCTGCTGATGGCGATCGGCGGCGGGACGAACGCGGTCGTCCACCTGCTCGCGCTGGCCGGCCGCTGTGGTGTTCCGCTGGGGCTCGACCGCTTCGACGAGATCGCGCGCCGCACCCCGCTGATCGCGAACCTGCGGCCCTCCGGCGAACGGCTGATCGAGGACCTCCACCGAGCAGGCGGCGTTCCCGCACTCCTGCGGGAGCTCGAGCCGCTCCTGCAGGGCGACGCGCTAACGGTCACGGGATTGCCGCTGTCGGCGACCTACGCGAACGCCGAGGTGCATGACCGCGACGTGGTCGCGTCGCTCGACGCCCCCTTCTCGGCCGACGCCGGACTCGCGGTGCTACGAGGCAGCCTCGCGCCCGACGGCGCCGTGATCAAGCGCGCTGCCGCCTCGGAGGCGCTGACACGACATCGCGGTCCCGCGCTCGTCTTCGAGGACGTGTACGACGTGGCAGCGCGCATCGACGACCCGGCGCTCGCCGTCACGGCCGACTCCGTCCTCGTCCTGCGGAACTCTGGCCCGAAAGGCGGACCGGGGATGCCCGAGTGGGGTCAGATCCCGATTCCGAGCAAGCTCCTCGCTCGGGGTGTGACGGACATGGTGCGCGTCTCGGACGCACGCATGAGCGGGACCGCGTTCGGCACGGTCGTGCTGCACGTGTCGCCCGAATCCGCGGTCGGAGGGCCGTTACGAGCCGTGCGCGACGGTGATCCGATCGTGCTCGACATCGACGAGCGGCGCATCGACCTCGACCTGCCCGCCAACGACATTGCGCGGCGGCTCACAGAGCTCGGCGATCCGAGCCCGCGCTACCGGCGCGGGTACGGCGCGCTGTTCCTCGAACACGTGCTGCAGGCCGACCAGGGCTGCGACTTCGACTTCCTCCGCGCGCTGCCGGGCGAGGAGCCCGAGAGCGAGCCGTACGGGTTGCTCAGCGGGTGGGTCGGAGGCTGGTGATCTCGAGCATCACCTTGCCCCGCGCGCCGTCGCCTGACTCGAGCGCCGCCAGCCCTTCGGCGAAGCGCTCGAGCGGGAACCGATGCGTGACGATCTGGCCCGGAGCGATGCGACCCGCGTTCAGGAGCGCGACCACGCGCGACCACGCCGCCGAGGTGTAGCCGAAGCTCGCGGCGATCGTCAGGTCGTTGTTCACGGGCAGGTCGGCCGGCAGCTCGAGCACCTGACCCGTCGGCGGCAGTCCCAGCAGCAACACACGCCCGCCGCGCCGGGCCGCCGTGATCGCCCGCACCATCGCGGCGGTCGCCCCCGCCGCCTCGATCACGAAGTCGAACGCCTCGGTCAGGCCCTCGTCATCGATCGTGAACCTCGTCGCTCCCACGGACCGCGCAAGCTGCTCCTGCTCGGGGCGCAGCCCTCGCATGACGATCTCGGCGGGCGACCAGAGTGCCGCGAGATGGGTGGCGAGCAGGGCGATCGTGCCATCGCCGATCACGAGGACGCGCTCGCCCGGGAACGGCGGCGACTTCTCGAGCCCGCGGAAGACGACCGACGTCGGCTCGGTCAGCGCAGCGTCGACGAGGGACACGGCGGGATCGAGCCGATGGACGAGCCGGGCGGGCACGATGACCTGGTCGCTCGCTCCGCCCTCGCGGGTGAACCCGAGCTCGTCGTACGTCTCGCACGTGTTCGTGGCGCCCACGCGACAGGCCGCACAGCTACCGCACGGCACGATGCACTCGGCGACGACGCGATCGCCCGCCGCGATGCGCTCGACACCGTCGCCGACGGCCTCGACGACGCCCGACCACTCGTGCCCGAGCGTGAGGGGATAGCGGACGTACGCCGGATCGACCTGTCCGCGCCAGAGCTCGAGGTCGGTGCCGCACAGGCCGCAGGCAGCCGGCTGGATGACGATCTCCCCCTGTCCGGGAACGAGCATCGCGCGCTCGACGAGCCCGATCTGCCCGGGACGCTCGACGACGAGCGCCCGCCTCACGTCGGCACCCGTTCACCCGGCGCGCCGAGCAGCGCCGAGATGCGCCCCGCGTGCTCGCGGGTCGCTCCCCCGAGCTCGCGCAGACGGGAGTCCGGAAGGTCCAGCCGGAGACCGGTCACGCTGATCGCGCCCGCGCAGCCACCCGTGTAGTCGCGCACGACGGAGGCGACGCAGAACACGCCGTCGACGTCCTCCTCGTCGTCGATCGCGTAGCCCTGCGCGGCGACGTCCTCCAGCTCGCGCAGCATGTCATCGACATCGGTGATCGTGCGAGAGGTCTTGCGCGGCATCCCGGCCTGGCGCAGGAGCGAGCGCACGTGCTGCTCGTCGAGCGTCGCGAGCATCGACTTGCCGACGGCCGAGCTGTGCATGAGCTCGCGCTTGAACAGGTTCGAGGCGAACTGGATCGCGCTGTTCGCCGCATCGATGCTCCCGATCACGACCGCGTGCGGCTCGTCGAAGACCGCGACCCGCGACGTGAGTCCGGTCGCGGCGGTGAGCGAGCGGAGCACGGGTACCGCAACGTCGCGCAGCGCGATCTGCGACGTCACCACATCGCCCAGCCGGGCGAGCGCCATGCCGAGCCGGTAGCGCCTGCCCATACCCTCGCCCGAGTCGGCGACGAAGCCATGGGCGATCATGGTCTGCAGGATCGCGTACGCGCTGCTCTTCGATACCTCGAGCGAGCGCCCGAGATCCGACAGCGTCATGCCGTCTGCGCCGGCGTCGGCGAGGGTTCCGAGGAGCTCGAGTGCGCGCTCGACGCTCTGGACGCGATAGCGGTCTCTTTCCACAAACAGTGTTCGAGCATACCGAACGATCAGGGTTGACACCGGCAAATCAGCCTGCGAGTGTTAGCGATCATAATATGCCGTTCGGCAGAGACGAACACTCGACGCGCAACGCGAAGCTCTCGCTGGTGCGCGAATGGCTCGAACAGTCCGGCGCGTCTGCGGTGGTCCTGACGCAGGCCGGATCCGTCGCATGGCTGACGGGCGGCCTCACGAATCCGGTTGAACGAGGGCACCCCGCGAGCCCGCTGTGGATCGTGGTGCGTCCGGGCGACGCGACGGCCCTGACGAGCGAGGTCGAGGCGCCCCGCCTCGAGGCCGAAGGCGACGTCGGCATGCCACTCGTCGCGGTGCCGTGGTTCGAACCCGATGCGCTCGCCGAGGCGGCGGAACGTGCGGCCGACGCCCCGCGCTCGGCGATCGCGAGCGACGGCGAGGGAGCCTTCGGCATCGACGCGTCGGACGACCTCGCGGTGCTCCGGCTGCGCCTCCTTCCGGACGAGCGTGGGCGCCTGCGCGAGCTCGCACACGACGCGGCGCTCGCGCTCGAGGAGTCGTTGAAGGCGTTCCGGCCCGGCGAGCTCGACCGCGACATCCAGGCCCGGATCGCCGATGCGCTGGAGCGACGCGGCGCGCTCGCCGTGTGCCTGATCGTCGGGGGAGACGAGCGCGTCGAGCGATTCCGTCACCCGCTGTCGCTTGGCGTGCCGGTGCAATCGCTGGTGATGGCGGTCGTGGTGGCAGAGCGAGGCGGCCTGCACGCAGCCGCGACGAGGTACGCCTGCGCCGCACCTCTGTCCCCTCCGATCCGTGCAGCGCGCGCCGCCGCACTGGAGGTAGAGGCCGCGATGCTGGCCGAGAGCACGGCCGGGTCCACCTACGGCGACGTCCTGCACGCGTGCGATCGGGCCTACGCGGCCGCCGGCCATCCGCAAGCCTGGCGCGAGCACTACCAGGGCGGTCCGATCGGCTACCGCCAGAGGGAGTTCGAGATCGCGCCCTCGCAGGCTGCCACCAGCCGGTTCGCACGCGAGCACATCGAGGTGGGCCACGCGCTCGCGTGGAATCCCAGCGTGCTCGGCGGCGGCAAGTCCGAGGACACGTACCTCGTCGAGCCCGCGGGGCCCGAACGGATCACCGACACCGCCGGTTGGCCGCTGCTCGCGGATGGCCGCCCGGCGGTCCTCGACATCACAAGTGGAACGACGGCGGAGGTCGCAGCGTGAAGGCCCTGAGCTCGCTCGAGCGCCTCGGACTACCGCGACCGGCGACGGATGCCGCCAGCGAATCGCGCTTTCCCGACGGCGCCGAGTTCCGCATCGAGATCCCGAGCGTCGAGGGCCCTCGAGTGCTCGCCGAGGTCATCCAGGCTGCAACGCGCCTCGGAATCACGGTGAACCGGGTCTCTCAGGGAAGCGGCGCGATGCTGCTCAGCGTCGCCGAGCTGCAGGAGATGAGCGGGCTCGGAGCAGAGGCCTCCATGGAGGTCTCGCTGTTCGTCGGGCCGCGCGAGGGATTCGACGTCGGTGCGCACGCGCGCTCGGCGGACGGCTCGGCGCACTTCGGGCAGGTACGCGGCGCTCGGGGCCTCGCATACGCGGTCGAGGATGTCTCACGCGCCTGCGAGGCCGGCATCCGCAGCTTCCTGGTCGCAGATCTGGGCCTGCTCGCAGTGCTGACCGAGATGCAGCAGCACGGCGAGCTGCCGCGTGATCTCGTCTGGAAGATCTCGGTCATGATGGCGCCCTCGAACCCTGCCTCCATGCGACTGCTGGAGCAGCTCGGCGCGACGACCGTGAACGTCCCGTCCGACATGACGCTCGCGCAGCTGGCCGAGATGCGGGCCGCGTCGTCGCTGCCGATCGACCTGTACGTCGAGGCGCCAGACAGCCTCGGAGGCGTCGTGCGCGGCAACGAGCTGCCCGATCTCGTCGCCGTCGGCGCCCCGCTGTATGCCAAGTTCGGCCTGCGAAACTCGCGCGGGCTCTATCCATCCGGCGAGCACGTCGTCGGAGATGCATGTGCGATCGCACGGGAGAAGGTGCATCGCGCGGCGATCTCGCTCGAGTGGTTGCGCCGTCTCGCGCCGCAGCTCGTGCAATCGGGCCCGGGCGCACCCGGGCTCGGCGTACCACAGTCCCCGCAGTGAACGGAGGAGGGTCGATGTCCCGCAAGCGAATTCGCGCCATCATCGTCGGCGTCGTGGCGGTCGCCGTCGTGGTCGGCGTCACTGGGGCAGCACTCGCCCAGCCGGCCAGGAAACACGCCGGTGTGACGCTCACGCTCTGGCACAACTACGGCACGGAAGGCAACGCCGTCGCCACCAAGAACCTGGTCGCGGCCTTCGAGAAGGCCAACCCCGACATCACGATCAAGGTCGTGAGCCAGCCTGCTGACAACTACTTCGCGCTGTTCCAGGCCGCCTCGATCGCGCACACAGGCCCCGATATCTCGGTCCAGTGGACCGGGCTGTTCGACATCAAGTACGAGAAGTTCCTGCTCAATCTGAAGCCGTACTTCTCGGCCGCGGAGATCGCGAAGATCAACGGGGCGAAGTGGATGGCGCCCGACTTCGACACCTCGAAGGGCCTGCTCGTGATGCCCCTCGAGACGCAGTTCTACATCGGCTTCTACAACAAGGCCCTGTTCAAGAAGGCCGGCATCGCCGCGCCGCCGGCGAACTGGAACGAGCTCTACTCCGACTGCACGAAGCTCAAGGCCAAGGGCATCACGCCGATGGTCTACGGCTCGGACACCCAGGGTCTCGGGGCGACGTTCTACCCGTTCTACGACTTCAGCTACCAGATGTCGGGCATCCTCTCGCCGACGCAGTGGCAGAACCTCTACACCGGCAAGACGTCGTGGACGTCGCCCGCGATCGTCGCGCAGATGAACAAGTGGGCCGCGCTCAAGACGAAGGGCTGCACGAACCCGGACGTGCTGACCAAGAGCAACATCCTCGGCTACTTCTCGAGCGGCAAGGCCGCGATGATCGTCGATGGCAACTGGGACACGGCGACGCTGCAGAAGGGCCTCGGCAAGAACCTCGCAGCGTTCGTGCCGCCGTACTCGAACGGCGACCAGAAGGGCGTCGTCCAGTACCCCGGCGACGGCTTCTCGGTTTCGAGCTACACCAAGCACCCGAAGGAGGCGGTGGCGTTCCTGAAGTTCCTGACGACGCCGACCGCCGCCAAGATCATCTCGAACGCGGGACTGATCCCCGCCATCAAGGGCTACAAGACGAACAACCCCCTCTCCAACCAGATGCTCGACTTCGCAGCCAAGCAGGGCTTCACGCCCTACCCGATGCTGGATAACGTGATCCAGCCCGAGGTCGTCACCGCGGCGAGCAAGACGCTCGTCGCCGCCTTCGGCGGCACCTCGTCGGTGAACAGCGCTCTGGGCAGCATGAAGTCGGCGCTGGACCAGCTGCCGTCGAGCCGCAAGGGCCCGTCGTACAAGTAGCGCATCGCGGTCGAACCCGGCGCGGCGGCGGACTCTCCGCGAGTCGCCGCCGCGCCGGGCTGCTGTTTTCGCTGCCAGTCGTGGCCCTCGTGTCGGTGCTGTTGCTGTACCCGATCGGCGAGACCATCTACTACAGCTTCACCGCCTGGGACGGGTTGACCGCAACCTGGCTCGGGATCAAGGCATACACGAACCTCCTCGGGAGCCCGGACTTCACCCAGGTCCTCGAGAACAACGCGATCATGGTGCTCGCGATCCCGGTCGCGATCGCGGTGCCGTTCGGCGTCGCGTTCCTGCTCAGCGGCCACATCTTCGGGTGGCGGTTCTTCCGATCGGTGTTCTTCCTGCCGACCGCCGTGTCGTGGGTCGTGATCGGGTTCGTCGCGACCCGCTTCTTCGCAGACGACGGGATCCTGCAGTCGCTGCTCAACCACGTGGGCCTCGGCTCGCTGCATCCCGACATGCTCTCGCACGAGCATCGAGCGCTGTTCGCCGTGATGATCACGTTCATCTGGTCGATGTTCGGGACGAACCTGATCGTGTTCCTGGCAGGCATGGCGACGATCGACCCGACGCTGTACGACGCGGCGAGAGTCGACGGCGCGAGCTCGTTCGCCGTGTTGACGAAGATCACGGTGCCGCTGCTGCGCCGATTCGTGCAGTTCAGCTTCATCGTGACGCTCGTCACGGCGTTCACGGCGCTGTTCTCACTGATCTTCGTGATGACCGGCGGTGGCCCCGGGTTCGGAACGACGACGCTCGAGTTCTACATCTACCAGGAGGCGTTCGCCACGGGAGACTTCGGCACCGCGGCGACCGCCGGGGCGATCCTGTTCGTCGTCGTCGCGATCGTCAGCCTCCTGCAACTGCGGCTGCTGCGAGGAAGTGACGACACGTGAGCCTGCGCATCGGCAGCCGCGGCCTGACCTACGCCGTGCTCGCGTTGCTGACCGTCGTCCTGCTGTACCCGTTCTACTTCATGGTGCGCACGGCGTTCCAGACGATCGACCAGTTCCAGCGCGGCGGCGGCTACTCGCTCCAGAGCTGGCACGACCTGTTCGCGCAGCTACCGGTCTGGCGAGAGCTCTTCAACTCGACGCTGATCTCGGTCACCGCCGTCGCGATCATCCTCCTCACGAGCACGATGGCCGGGTATGCGTTCGGCATCCTCCGCTACCGCGCGTCAACCGTCGTGTTCCTGCTCGTCGTCGGCGCGATGCTCGTGCCGATGCCGTCGATCATCGTGCCCGAGTACATCAACCTCGCGAACTGGGGGCGCATCAACCACTACGACGCGGCGATCGTGGTGTACGCGGCGCTCGGCGCGCCGTTCTCGACGTTCCTCATGACGACGTACATGCGCCGCCTGCCGTTCGACGTCATCGAGGCGGCACTGATGGACGGGCTCGGCTACGCGCGTGTGTTCCTGCGCATCATCGTGCCCCTCGCGCGGCCGGCGATGGTCACGATCGCCGTCCTCCAGTTCATCCAGGTCTGGGACGACCTGCTCGTGGGACTCCTGATGCTGCAGACGCCCGACAAGCGTCCGATCACGGTCGGCCTCGCAACGATTCCCTCGCAACACGGGCTGGACGTGCCGCTCCTGATGGCCGGCTCGCTCGTCAGCGCCCTGCCGGCGGTCATCGTCTACCTCATCTTCCAGCGCTACCTGATCAGCGGCCTCACGATGGGGATGGGAAAATGACCGACCGCGCGACGTGCTGGAGGAACACCGCGTCGGACCGGCTGAGGCCCGCGGTGTAGCTGCTCGACGGGTCGCGGTGGTAGAGGAGCGCGTAGAACACACACGCTGCGAGGTACGAGCCCAGGAGCGACGGATGGTGGTCATCCGCCTGCCACAGATCGATCGTCGGGCGCCGTCTCAGAGCCTCGGCCCACGCCATGCCGACGGGAGCGATGGGTGAGGCGATCTCGCCGGCGACCTCTCGGTAGGTCTCGTCGATGCGATCCTGCATGGCGGCGTACGACTCGCCCGGGAATGCACCGCCGTTCCGGTCGCCCCAGGTCGCGAAGAGGATCGGCCGGGCGCCGAGCGCACGGATCCGTCCGGCGAGCACCCGCGCCGGAGGCAGCATGTACATGTCACGGTCGGGTCCGGCGAGCTCGACGCGTCCACTCTGCTCCTGCAGCACCACGTAGTCCCACCTCGCCTCGGCGAGCAGGCCGCTGAGCTGGTGGTTGTCGGCGGCCTGCGCAAGCGTGTAGCCGCCGGGTGAGAAGCGGACGGCGAAGATCGGGCGGTTCTCCGGGTCCGACTCGACGAGATGCGTCAGGAGCTCGGGCATCTCGTTGACGAACGTGAGGCTGTTGCCCACGAACAGCACGCGGAGGCCCGGGCGGTCACTTCGGGCGTCGGCGATGTCGCCGGCCTGGGCACGTCCAGTGCGCCGACGACGCCGAGGCGCTCGAGGCCCTGGAAGAGCCCCCACGCCAGTGCGAAGGCGACGGGCACGCAGAGCGACAGGCGGAGGAGCTTGCCCATGCTCCTGGCATCGGCAGACGGACCGCCGCCCACCACCCCCTGTCGTCTCGACGAGAGGCCTAGCGGGCGAGAATGAGCAGGCGGTAACCGCCGAGCGCGCGGGCGGCGAGGTCGTTGTCGAAGCGCGCGAGCAACCGTCGCGGGGCCTTCATCAGCTTCACCGACCGAACGTGGGTCGGCAGATCGTTCGAGCTCGAGGTGTACATCGTGTCGAGCACCTCGTATCCGGAGTTCTCGAGCGCCTTGAGGGCTGTCGTCTTGGTGAAGTAGTGGATGTGGCCGAGGTCGTCGCTCAGACGCGGAAGGACGTTCCCCCGGAGCACCGTCTGCGCCGAGAGGTCGAGCGGGATCTGGAAGATCTTGTACACGCTCCGCGCGCGGATCCGTTCGAGGAAGCCGAGGTAGTCCACGACGTGCTCGACGACGTCCAGGACGAGCATCAGGTCGAACGGCCCGGCAGGCCGCTCTTTCGGCTCGTCACGCGTGACGTCGACGAGCTCGAAGTGCAGGCGGTCGTTCGCGCTCTGCAGGGCATGGTCGACCGCGAAGGGCGCGATGTCGTATCCCCAGAGCTCGCACTGGCGCGGGAGGCGCGACTGCAGCTGCACGAGGACCTCGCCGAACCCGCAGCCGACCTCGCACACGGTCCGCGGGGTCAGGCCGTTCCGCTCCATGAGGGCCTCGATGTTCCGGGCCTTCCACGGAGACTCTTCCGTATGCCAGTCGGGGACAAGCTCGTGGTGTTCAGTGCCCGTGTAGCGAGATTCGAGCATGCAGCATTCGCTTTCACTGACGTTTGGTGGCGGGCGTCCCCTGACCGTCCCCAACAAGCGTGCTGATTCGTATGTGGCTTGGCGCGGCGGATTCTACTCAGTTCCGAGCGCGACGCAATTGTGTGCCTCGCCACACCGCTCGTCCCCCGGCGTCAGGTGATGGCCGCTGCGGATACGGCAACGTCGTCGATTACCGCTCCCGGACTGCGTAGGTCAGGTGGGTCACCCGCTGCGTCGGCTCTGCGCGGACCTGCTCGAGGGCCACGCGGCCCGCGTCCACGCCCTCGAACAGGCGGATTCCGGAGCCGAACAGCACGGGTGAGAGTGCGATCGAGTACTCGTCGATCAGGCCGGCGTTCACGTACTCCAGGATCGTTGCGCCGCCGCCCGCGATGCGGACGTCCCGGTCGCCGGCGGCCTCGCGGGCCCGCTCGAGCGCGGGCTCGATGCCGTCGTTGACGAAGTGGAAGACGGTCCCACCCGGCCGCTCCCAGGGGTCACGCCTCTCATGGGTGACGACGAAGACCGGCGTGTGGAACGGCGCCTCCTCCGGCCACGCCTGCTCGCCGAGGTCGAACATGCGTTTGCCCATCACGCTCGCGCCGGTGCGCTCGAACGTCTCCCGCGCGATGTCGTTGTCGCGCCCTTCCTCGCCGCCCTCGCCGAGCTTCAGGTTCTCGCGGAAGAACCGCAGCGGGAATATCCACTGCTGCAGCTCCATCCACTGCGCCATCCAGCGCTGCCCGTCCGGGTCGTCGCTGCGCTCCTCGGGCGCGATGAACCCGTCCAGCGACATCGACACGCTGAAGAACACCTTTCCGGCCATCAGCCCTCGACTCCCTTCCCAACGATCTCGGCGACGTAGAGCGCCAGATTGCTCAGGGTCTGCTTGCCGCCCTCGACCGCGTGGTACTTCTCGACCGCCTCGTCGCGCAGATCCTTGCTGGGGAACAGCGTGCGCATCTCGATCCGGGTCGCCGCGCCCTCGGGCGCGAACGTGATGACCGACTCGAAGGCGTTCGGGTCGCCGCGGGACTCACCGTGGAGCAGTGCGATCCGCTCCGGCGGGGCGATCTCGGTCCAGCAGATCCACTCCTGGTAGTCCGTCCCGTCCGGTCCGTGCATCACGAAGTCCCATTCGCTGCCGACGCGGAGCTCGAACGCCCGCGTGGTGGTGCTGAACCCATCCGGGCCCCACCATTGCGACAGGTGCCGGACCTCGGTGAACGCCTCGAACACCAGTTCCCGTGGGGCACTGATGACCCGGGAGATCACGATCTCGCGGTCGGCTGTCGCTGCCTGCGCCGGCGCGTCTGGTCGTGTAGCTGCCATCGGTCACTCCTCCTGCTTTGCCTGCTCGAGGTCCTGCACGTATGCGTCCAGCCGGTCGAAGCTCTCGTTCCAGAACCGCTCGAATCCGCCGGTCCACTCGTGGACCGGTCGCAGCCCGCGGGCGTCAAGGCCGTACAGGCGCTGCTTGCCTGCCTTGCGGTCCCGCACCAGCCCGACCTCCCGGAGCACCCGTAGGTGTTTGGACGCTCCCGGCTGGGTCATCCCCAGCTCCTGGGCCAGCTCGGTCACCGGCCGCTCACCGGCCCGCAGCAACACGAGGATCTCCTGGCGCCGCGGCTCGGCGATCGCGTTGAAGACGTCCGACGTCGTCGCTGCTCGTGCCATGGGCGCCATCATATTCCGATATCGGAATGTGTCAAGCCGAGGCTACTTCGACCACCGCCGGACCGCACTCCGCGAAAACGCGAAAACCCCGCCGTAGCGGGGTTTTCTGCGAGCTCCTCGGGCAAGACTCGAACTTGCAACCCTCCGGTTAACAGCCGGATGCTCTACCATTGAGCTACCGAGGACCGCAGGCCTGACTAAGCCTACCAGCGGTCGCGTCGGCCGTCATTGCTCCTGGCGATAGGCCTCGAGGCCGCCTCGTGCAGTCTGCAGTTTGAGCAGTGCCCGCCCCTCGATCTGGCGGATCCGCTCGCGCGTGATGCCGAAGTGGCGCCCGATCTCCTCGAGCGTCATGGGGTCGTCGCCGGCGAGCCCGTACCGCAGCTCGAGCACCTTGCGCTCGCGGTGGCCCAGCTGCGCGAGCGCCTGGACGACCTCTTCGCGACGGAGCTTGCGGTCAGTCGCGGCCACCGGGCGGGCGTGCTCGTCGTCCTCGATGTAGTGGCCGAGCTCGCCGTCCTCCTCGTCGCGCGTCGGGCCCTCGAGCGAGACGGGCTCCTGCGCCACGCGGCGGATGTGCGCGAGGCGGTCGACCGTGACCTCGAGGGACACGGCGAGCTCCTCATCGGTCGGATCCCGGCCGAGCGTCTGCGAGAGCTGGCGCTGCGTGCGCGCCATTCGGTTGATCGTCTCGACCATGTGGACGGGGACGCGGATCGTGCGCGCCTGGTCGGCAATGCCACGCGTGATCGCCTGACGGATCCACCAGGTCGCGTACGTCGAGAACTTGAAGCCGCGGCGCCAGTCGAACTTCTCGACGGCGCGCATCAGGCCGACGTTGCCCTCCTGGATCAGGTCCAGGAACAGCATCCCGCGACCGACATAGCGTCGGGCGACGGAGACCACCAGCCGGAGGTTCGCCTCGATGAGGTGTGCGCGGGCCGCAGCGTCGCCGCGCTCGATGCGCTTCGCGAGCTCGACCTCTTCCGCCGCCGTCAGCAGCCTGACGCGACCGATCTCGCGCAGGTACTCGCGCACGGGGTCGGCCTCGCGGTGGCGCACGTTGACGTCGATCGTCGCGCGCGCCACGAGCACCTCGGGTGCGACCTCGTCCGGCTCGACGAGCTCCTCGTCCTCATCGACGACTACGTGGAAGCCGTGCTTGCCGAGCTCGTCGTCCTCGAGGACGTCGTCGTCCTCCTGCGCGTCGAGCGGATGTGGGTCGGGATCGGTGGAAACCATCATAAAGTTTGAGAAAGTTTACGCGCGAGGGCCTGCAGGCGCAAAAGCTCCTGTTGCTCCTCTCGAGTGATGTCGTCCAGTTCGAGCTTTCGCTTGAGCGGTTCCATCCGGGCCTCGACCGCGTGCGCCTCCACCCGACGCGCGGCGTCGGCGATCGCTGAGGCGTCCCGCGCCTCACGCGCGGCGCGCGCCGTCAGCTCGGGTTCCAGGTCCTCGAGCGCTGCGGCATCGGCGGCGTCCGCAGGCGTGCCCGCGGCGCGGGCGAGCAGCGCACGAGCGGCCGCCGCGTGCTCGGCGAGGGCGAACGCCTCGACCCCGAGACGCTCGACCTCCGCGCGCGCGTCGGCCTCCACGATCGCGAGCGCGAGCAGGCGCCGCTCGTCGAGCGACACCGGATCGAGCCCGCGACGGCGCTCGGGCAGGGCATCGCGTGCGACCCGACGCTGGACGCGGCGCGGCGCGAGCTCGGCCGTCAGGTCGGATGGCAGCCGCAGCCGTCCCGCCACCTGCTGGACGAGCTCGGCACGCTCGATCGACGGTGGTGCCTCGGCGAGCATCTCGCGCAGGGCGGCGAACGCGGCGTCACGACCGGCAGTGCTCGTGAGGTCGGCTCTGTCGAGCTGGTTGCGCACGCGGTAGGCGAGCACGCTCGGCGCGCCCTCGACCGCAGCCGCGAGCGCGTCGGGCTGCTCGATCGCCGCGTCGGCCGGGTCGAGGCCGGCGGGCAGGACCGCCACGCGTACCGAGAGTCCCTCGCGCTCGGCAAGCCGAACCCCGCGCAACGCAGCCTCGGCACCCGCCGTGTCGGCGTCGAACAGCAGCACCGCGTTCTTGCTGAGCCCGCGAAGCAGACGGAGCTGGCGCTCGGTCAACGCGGTTCCCTGGGACGCGACGACGTTCGGGTGGCCCGACTGCGCGAGCGCGAGCACGTCGGTATACCCCTCCACGACCAGAGCCAGATCGCGTCGCGCGATCTCGGTGCGGGCGAGATGCAGCCCGTACAGCACGTCGCCCTTGTGGAAGAGCGGGCCCTCGGGCGAGTTCACGTACTTGCGCTTGTCGTCCGAGCCAGGCAGGACGCGCCCGCCGAAGGCGACCACGCGTCCGCGCGCGTCGGCCACGGGGAACATGAGCCTCCCGCGGAAATGGTCGATCGGGTTGCGCGTCCGCTGGGAGCGCACCGCGAGCCCCGCCGCCTCGAGCTCCTCGACCGTGTAGCCACGCCCCTGCGCGGCGCGGACGAGTCCGTCCCAGCCCTCCGGGGCGAGTCCGACGCCGTAGCGCTCGACCACCTCGTCGCCGAGCCCGCGTCCGGCGAGGTACGCCCTCGCTGCCGCCCCCGCGGGACCCGAGCTCAGCCGCCGCGCATACCAGCGAGCGGTCTCGTCGAGCAGTGTCCGCAGGCGGTCGTCGCGGCGCCGGCGGGCCTCCTCCACGGGGTTGTCCTGCTCGTACTCGAGCTCGATGCCGTAGCGCGACGCGAGCCACTCGATCGCGCCGACGTAGTCGACCGCCTCGGTCTGCCGGACGAAGTCGATCACGTCGCCCTTGGCGCCACAGCCGAAGCAGAAGTACAGCTTCTTCCCGGCGTTCACCGAGAACGAGCCCGTGCGCTCCTCGTGGAAGGGACAGCGGCCCACCCACTCGTCACGTGCCTGGCGCAGCTCAGTCCGCGCGCGCGCCAGCTCGACCAGATCGGCGCGCTCCTTGACGGCTTCGCGTGAGCGCACCGTGATGCGACTCACAGGACCGCCCAGGCCTTCGGCTCGCACACCTCGCGGAACCGCCTGACCGCGAAGCGATCGGTCATGCCGGCGATGTGATCGACGACGGCCTCGGCGAGCGCGGCATCGGCGATGCCCTCGGTCGCGAGCTCGGTGCAGTAGTGGTCGAACAGCGTCCGCACGACGAAGGCCGCGCGCTCCGTCTCCTCGCGTAGGCGCCCCTGCTCGTAGACGGTGTCGAACAGGAACGCGCGCAGCTCGAGCATCGCCTCCCCGAGACGGGACGACTGCACGATGTCGCCCGCGACCTCCGAGCTCTCCACGAGATCGTGCACGAGCGCGTCGATCCGCCGCGAGCCTGTCTCACCGAGCAGGCGAACCGGTTCCGCGGGGAGGTCGTCGGGCCGAAGCACGCCGGCGCGCAGCGCGTCGTCGATGTCGTGGTTGATGTACGCGACGCGATCGACGATCCGCACGATGCGCCCCTCGAGCGACTCGGGCGGTGTCGGGCCCGTGTGATGCAGGATCCCGTCGCGGACCTCGTGCGTGAGGTTCAGACCCTGGCCCTCGCGCTCGAGATGATCGACGACCCGCAGCGAGTGCTCGTTGTGCCGGAAGCGGAGGCCGAAGCGCGCACGCAGGGCTCCGTCGAGCGCCGCCTCACCCGCGTGGCCGAAGGGCGGATGGCCGAGGTCGTGGCCGAGTCCGATCGCCTCCGTCAGATCCTCGTTCAGACGCAGCGCGCGCGCGACCGTGCGCGAGATGCCGGTCGCCTCGATCGTGTGCGTCAGCCGCGTGCGGTAATGGTCGCCCTCGGGCGCGATGAAGACCTGGGTCTTGTGCTTGAGCCGCCGGAACGCCTTGCAGTGCACGATGCGATCGCGGTCTCGCTGGAACGGCGAACGCAGCGAGCACTCCTCCGGCTCCGGGTGGAGACGCCCCTTGCTCCCAGCCGAGTGCACCGCTCGCGGCGCGAGCAGCACGTCCTCGGCCGCGGCGAGACGGGCCAGGAAACCGTCGGCGACTGGGCCGTGCGGATGCACCGGGGTCATGCTAGACCGCCGCCTACGAGGCGGCGACACGTACGCGAGCGCCGTACAGCAGCCCCTCGACGAGCGCTTCCCACGAGGCCTCGATGAGGTTCGCCGAGACGCCGACGGTCGACCACGAGTCGTGGCCTCCGCGCGACTCGATGATGACGCGCGTGACCGCGCCCGTGCCCGAGTCGGGATCGAGGATCCGCACGGTGTAGTTCGACAGCTCGACGTTCGCGAGCTCGGGATAGTGATCCTCGAGTGCGCGTCGCAGGGCGTGGTCGAGCGCGTGGACGGGGCCGTTCCCCTCGCCGACGGTCACGACCCGCTCGCCGCGGACGCGCAGCTTGACGACTGCCTCTGTCGAGGCGGGTCCCGCGCCTTGCTTCTCGACGACGACGCGGAACGACTCGAGCGTCAGCAGGGGCTCGATCGCGCCCGCCTCCGCGCGCAGGAGCAGCTCGAACGACGCGTCCGCGGCCTCGAACGCGTAGCCGCGATGCTCGAGATCCTTCAGCCGCGCGAGTGCGCGGGCGATCTCGTCCTCGCCCAGCTCGAGCCCGTGCTCCTCGGCGACCTCGCGGATCGTCGCGCGCCCCGACAGCTCCGAGACGAGGACGTGCGAGCGGTTCCCGACGAGCGTGGGCGGCAGGTGCTCGAACGACGCGGGGTCGAGCGAGACGCCCGCGACGTGCATGCCGCCCTTGTGCGCGAAGGCGAAGCGCCCGACGTACGGCGCGTGCGTGTCCGGAGGGAGGTTCACGATCTCGGCCGCGTCGTGGGCGAGGCGCGTGAGCAGGCGCAGGTCGTCGTCGTCCACGCACGAGAGGCCGAGCTTGAGCTGCAGGTTCGGGACGATCGTGACGAGGTTCGCGTTGCCGCAGCGCTCGCCATAGCCGTTCAGCGTTCCCTGCACCTGGCGCGCACCGGCGTTGACGGCGACGATGCTGTTCGCAACGGCGCAGCCCGCGTCGTCGTGCGTGTGGATCCCGATCTCCGCATGCGAGCCGAGCTCGGCGACGATCGCGCGGGTCGCCGCCTCGATCCCGCCGGGGAGCGTCGCGCCGTTCGTGTCGCACAGGATCACGGACTCGGCGCCCGCCTCGACGGCCGTCCGCAGGCAGCGCAGCGCGTAGACGGGATCGGTCCCGTACCCGTCGAAGAAGTGCTCGGCGTCGTAGAAGACGCGCTTGCCCTCGGCGCGCAGGAACGCGATCGACTCCTCGATCATGCGGAGGTTCTCGTCGCGATCGACGCGCAGGACCTTGTCGATGTGCAGGTCCCAGGTCTTGCCGACGATCGTCGCGACCGGGGCGAACGACTCGGCGAGCACGCGCAATGCGATGTCCTCGTCCGCACGGGCGCCGCGGCGGCGGGTCATGCCGAACGCGGCGATCTGGGCGCGCGGCGGCGGATCGGCCTCGAGCGCGCGGAACAGCTCGGCGTCCTTCGGATTCGACTCCGGGAAGCCCGCCTCGATGAACGCGAAGCCCATGCGATCGATCAGGTGGGCGAGCCGAACCTGCTCGCCGACCGACAGCGAGATGCCCTCACGCTGCGCGCCGTCGCGGAGCGTCGTGTCATAGATGCGAACGTCGAACATCACACGAAAGTCTACGGGGCCGCGAGCTCGAACACCCAGAGCTCGCGATCGGCCTCACGTTTGACAGCGCCGGGCACCCGGACGAATCCGCACTTGCCCGCCACACGCTGCGATGCGAGATTGCCGGGCTCGGCGTAGAGCGCGATCCTCGTCGCGCCGCGCGTCTCGAACGCCCACCCGGTCAGTGCCCGCGTCGCCGCGGTCGCGATGCCGCGGCCGCGCGCGCTCCGCGCGACCCAGTACCCGAGCGAGGGCGGGGTCTCACGCAGGCGCATGCCCACGGAACCGAGCAGCACGTCGTGCTCGTCGACGATCGCGAACTCCGCCCGATCCCCCGAGGTCGAGGACTCGAGCGCGAGCGCCACGAAGCTCCGCGCATCGGCGTCGGTGTACGGCTGGGGGATGTTCGGCAGCCACCGGACGATCTCGGGGTCGCGGCACTCCTCCACGATCGCGGGCACGTCCGCATCGCTCCACGGGCGCAGCACGCACCCGTCACCGACGATCCGCACGGTCAACGGTTAGATGATCACCGGGACAGTGCCGCCGTCGACGCTCCAGGCGGCGCCCGTCACGTACGAGGCACGCTGCGAGCAGAGGAAGACGATCACGTCCGCGATCTCGGCGGGCTCGGCCATACGTCCCAGCGGACGCCCCTTCCCGGCGCGCACGAGCGCCCCCTCGCGATCGGCGACCGCGCCGGTCGCGACGTGCTGGTCGGCGAGGCCCCCGTCTCCGAGCCAGGCGGATGTCAGCGACGGGCCCGGGCAGACCGCGTTGACGAGGATGCCCTCGGCGGCATGCGCGTCGGCGAGCAGCCGCGACAGCGACAGCACCGCCGCCTTGGTGACCGAGTAGTCGGGCATCCCGATCGACGGGCGCTTGCCCGACGTCGACGCGACGTTGACGATCCGGGCCTGGTTCGACTGCCGCAGGTGCGGCAGGGCCGCACGGCTGGCGCGGACGTAGCTCATCACGTTGACGTTCCACGAGGCGTTCCAGTCCTCGTCCGGCAGCTCGTCCCAGCGTCCGAGGCGCGCCTCTCCCACGTTGTTCACGAGGACGTCCAGCGAGCCGAACCGCTCGGCCGCCTGCCGCACCGCGTCTCCGGGCCCCTCGGCGTCGGCCAGATCGACGTGGATCCCGACGACGTCCGGGGAACCTGCGGTAGCGACCGCCTCCGCGGCAAGCGCGAGGCGCCCGGCGTCGCGCCCGCACACGGCGACTCGCGCGCCCGCGAGGGCGAGCCGCACAGCCGCGGCCAGGCCGATACCGCTGGTCGACCCGGTGATGAGGCACGCGCGATCGTCGAGTCCGAGCTCCACCCGGCCATCCTAGCGAGCCATCCGCGGGCGGAGATCCGGCCGGCCGTGCGAGAATCCGGTCGTGGAGGACTACACACAAAAATACAAGGGTGAACAGGTCGAGCTCGCGCTGTTCGGAGGCGAGTACCAGGACGGTGTGCTGACGGCGTACTGCCTGGTCGACGAGGTTCCGCACGTCGAGCTGAACGGGCACATCCTGATCCCGCTCCAGAACGTCGCGTCGCTGCACTGCTCGAGCAGGTGCGACGCCCCTGACGAGCAGCACTGGCCGCCGGCAGGACTCGCCGAGGAAGAGTGACGCCTGAGGGGTGTCCTTCTACGCGGCCTCGCCGGAGGGATCCGGCGCCGGCTCGCTGATCGTCGCGATGTGCCCGGCGTCGTTGTACGCGACCAGGCGCCAGCCGTCGTCGCGCACGTCGATCGTCGTGAGGGACGCGTTCGGGCCTGCGGCGAGGCGCCGGCGACCGTCACCCTCCAGTGCGACGGCGTGCGCTGCGAGCGCGCGGATCGGACCGCCGTGCGCCACGACGACCACCCGGTCGGTCGGCCCGTGACGGCTCGCGATCGTGTTGACCGCGGCCACCACCCGCTCGGCCATCGCCGGATAGGTCTCGCCGTCGTCCCAGCCCGTGCCGCCGGCGACCCAGCGTGCATGCCCTGCGGGATCCCTGGCCGCCGCCTCCTCCGAGGTCAGGCCGACCCACGACCCGACATCGACCTCGCGGAGGCCGGGGTCGAGCTCGACCTCGAGGCCGCACGCCTCGGCGATCGCCTCGGCGGTCTGACGGGCGCGGATCAGATCGGAGCTGACGAGCGCGACCGGGCGTTCGACCATCAGACGGCGCGCCGTCGCGATGGCCTGCGCCTCGCCGAGCGCCGTCAACGGGAGATCGTGCTGACCCTGCCAGCGGCGCGCCCGGTTCCACGCGGTCTCGCCGTGTCGAACGAGCAGAAGCACTGGCATCGCTCCGGAGGGTAGCCGGTCGCCCGGCGCGGCAACGCGGGCACGAAGCGGCCGACCCGCCCGGAGGGCGGATCGGCTGACTTCAAGTTAATCCCGGCGGCGACCTACTCTCCCAGGGGGTTGCCCCCCAAGTACCATCGGCGCAAAGAGGCTTAACTGCTCTGTTCGGAATGGGAAGAGGTGTTTCCCTCTCGCCATAGCCACCGGAAATCGTGCGGGACGCAGCACTCCCGGCCGGGCCGGGACGCGCACCCTCAGAACTACATAGCGGCAGTGGTGTAACTGCGAACTGTCAGCATAGTGAAATCAAGACCTCGGATCATTAGTACCGGTCTGCTTCACGCATTGCTGCGCTTCCACATCCGGCCTATCAACCTGGTGGTCTACCAGGATCCTTACTCCCTCGAAGGGATGGGAGGATTCATCTCGAGGTTGGCTTCCCGCTTAGATGCTTTCAGCGGTTATCCAATCCAGACGTAGCTAGCCAGCAGTGCCGTTGGCACGACAACTGATACACCAGAGGTCTGTTCACCCCGGTCCTCTCGTACTAGGGGCAACTCCTCTCAATCCTCCAACGCCCACGGAAGATAGGGACCGAACTGTCTCGCGACGTTCTGAACCCAGCTCGCGTAGCGCTTTAATGGGCGAACAGCCCAACCCTTGGGACCTACTCCAGCCCCAGGATGCGCTGAGCCGACATCGAGGTGCCAAACAGTCTCGTCGATGTGGACTCTTGGAGACTATAAGCCTGTTATCCCCGGAGTACCTTTTATCCGTTGAGCGACGGCAATTCCACTCTCTACCGCCGGATCACTAAGCCCTACTTTCGTACCTGCTCGACTTGTAGGTCTCGCAGTCAAGCTCCCTTATACCTTTGCGCTCTACGCACGATTTCCAACCGTGCTGAGGGAACCTTTGGGCGCCTCCGTTACATTTTAGGAGGCGACCGCCCCAGTCAAACTGCCCACCTGACACGGTTCCCCACCCGGATCACGGAATGGGGTTAGAAGTCCAGAACACCCAGGGTGGTATCCCAAGGATGGCTCCACGGGGACTAGCGTCCTCGCTTCACAGCCTCCCACCTATCCTGGACAGGATGTCCCAAACTCCAATATCAAGCTGCAGTAAAGGTTCACGGGGTCTTTCCGTCTTTCCGCGGGTACTCGGCATCTTCACCGAGACTACAATTTCACCGGATCCTTCGTTGAGACAGCGCTCAAGTCGTTACGCCATTCGTGCAGGTCGGAACTTACCCGACAAGGAATTTCGCTACCTTAGGACGGTTATAGTTACCGCCGCCGTTTACTGGGGCTTGGATTCAAAGCTTCGCCCGAAGGCTAACCTCTCCTCGTGACCTTCCAGCACCGGGCAGGCGTCAGCCCCTATACGTCGTCTTACGACTTAGCAGAGACCTGTGTTTTTGGTAAACAGTCGCTTGAGCCTAGTCACTGCGGCCTCATCGGGCTCCAGCTGTAAAAGCTTTCACCCTACCGAGGCGCCCCTTATCCCGAAGTTACGGGGCCATTTTGCCGAGTTCCTTAACGAAGGTTCTTCCGATCGCCTTGGTATTCTCTACCTACCCACCTGTGTCGGTTTTGGTACGGGCGCGCGAAACCTCCCTAGAGACTTTTCTTGGAGGCATGGTTCCAGAGACTTCCGAGCTTGCGCTCACGGCATCCCGTCTCAGCCTTAATGGTCAACGCATTTGACTATCGACCGGCCTACGCGGTTACCCCAGGACTACCAGCGCCTGGGATCTCGTTACCTACCCCGTCATCCCATTGGTCAAACGGCTCTACGCGGTACAGGAATATCAACCTGTTGTCCATCGCCTACGCCTTTCGGCCTCAGCTTAGGTCCCGACTAACCCTGAGAAGATTAGCTTTACTCAGGAAACCTTAGGTATTCGGCGGACGTGTTTCTCACACGTCTTTCGTTACTCATGCCAGCATTCTCACTTCCCATGCCTCCACGGCTCGCTTGCCGCGGCCGCTTCAGTCGGCATGGGAACGCTCCCCTACCACTCCGACCCGGAGGTCGAAGTCCGCAGCTTCGGTGCCTGTCTTGAGCCCCGTTACATCGTCCGCGCACGAACACTTGACCAGTGAGCTATTACGCACTCTTTCAAGGGTGGCTGCTTCTAAGCCAACCTCCTGGTTGTCTGTGCATCCGCACATCGTTTCCCACTTAGACAGAACTTAGGGACCTTAGCTGGCGGTCTGGGCTGTTTCCCTCTCGACCATGGAGCTTATCCCCCACAGTCTGACTCCCGTGCTCTGGAGCACCGGCATTCGGAGTTTGCCTGATTTCGGTAACCTGGTAGGGCCCCTAGACCAAGCAGTGCTCTACAACCGGTGCTGAACGCACGAGGCTATACCTAAATATATTTCGGGGAGAACCAGATATTTCTGAGTTTGATTAGCCTTTCACTCCGATCCACAGCTCATCCCCGCCGTTTTCAACCGACGTGGGTTCGGCCCTTCACGGGGTCTTACCCCCGCTTCAGCCTGGCCATGGATAGATCACTCAGTTTCGGGTCTAGCGCCTGCGACTTCAGATCGCCCTATTCGGACTCGCTTTCGCTACGGCTCCGTTTCCTTAACCTTGCCACAGACGACTAACTCGCTGGCCCATTATGCAAAAAGTACGCCGTCACGGAACAAGTCCGCTCCGACCGCTTGTAAGCACACGGTTTCAGGTACTATTTCACTCCCCTCGCGGGGTGCTTTTCACCTTTCCCTCACGGTACTAGTTCACTATCGGTCACCAGGAAGTATTTAGCCTTGCGGGGTGGGCCCCGCAGATTCCGACCGCGTTTCACGTGCACGGCCGTACTCAGGTGCGACTCGAGGGAGGGCATGAAGTTTCGCGTACGGGGCCTTTACCCTCTTCGGCGCGAGTTTCCACTCGCTTCCGCTACCCCATGCCTTTGTAACTCCCCGGCCATGCTGTGGCATGACCATGAGTCGTCCTACAACCCCGCACTGGCAACGTCCACAGACTATCGCTCCAGCACGGTTTGGGCTGTTCCCGTTTCGCTCGCCACTACTCAGGGAATCGATGTTTCTTTCTCTTCCTCAGGCTACTAAGATGTTTCAGTTCGCCTGCTTACCTCCACTGCGCCTATGGATTCAGCGCAGGGTACCTGCGGTTTCGCGCAGGTGGGTTTCCCCATTCGGAAATCCCCGGATCAACGCTCGTTCAGCAGCTCCCCGAGGCTTATCGCAGCCATCCACGTCCTTCATCGGCTCCTGGTGCCAAGGCATCCACCGTGTGCCCTTGTTCTCTTGATTTCGCCGAACAGTTCGAAGAAAACACCACTTACCGCTATGCAGTTCTCAAGGTACACGCGAGCGCCAGCCCGCAGTGCGAGAGTCCCGGTAAGGCCCACTGCCAGTGAAGGTGGGGCCGCCGGCGACCCGCGGCGCAGCGCGCCCGGGCCCGGTCTCTCAAAGCTCAACAGCAAGGCGCCTTCTCGAGCTCCACACTCCGCGTGAGTGTGGCGAGAAGACAGTACAGACGAGGTGTCAACGTTATTTCCAGGCGAGCCCCACCGACACGACGTTCAAGCTCGAAGGCGAGAACGGAGCCGGACATTAATGTCCGGCGTGCATCGGGAGACAGCCTGCGGAGGATAGATCCCCCGCATCCCTAGAAAGGAGGTGATCCAGCCGCAGCTTCCGCTACGGCTACCTTGTTACGACTTCACCCCAGTCACCAACTCCACCTTCGACTGCTCCCTCCCTTACGGGTTGGGCCACAGGCTTCGGGTGTCTCCGGCTTCCGTGGTGTGACGGGCGGTGTGTACAAGGCCCGGGAACGTATTCACCGCGGCGTTGCTGATCCGCGATTACTAGCAACTCCGACTTCATGGAGGCGAGTTTCAGCCTCCAATCCGAACTGGGACCGGCTTTTTGAGATTCGCTCCACCTCGCGGTATTGCAGCTCTCTGTACCGGCCATTGTAGCACGTTTGTAGCCCTGGACATAAGGGGCATGATGACTTGACGTCATCCCCACCTTCCTCCGGTTTGTCACCGGCAGTATCCTGTGAGTCCCCGGCCGAGCCGCTGGCAACACAGGACAGGGGTTGCGCTCGTTGCGGGACTTAACCCAACATCTCACGACACGAGCTGACGACAGCCATGCACCACCTGTGAATCCGCTCCGAAGAGGGGACGTGTTTCCACGCCTTGCAGATTCATGTCAAGCCCAGGTAAGGTTCTTCGCGTCGCTTCGAATTAAACAACATGCTCCGCTGCTTGTGCGGGCCCCCGTCAATTCCTTTGAGTTTTAGTCTTGCGACCGTACTCCCCAGGCGGGGCGCTTAATGCGTTAGCTTCGGCACGGAAGGAGTTGACACCTCCCACACCTAGCGCCCATCGTTTACGGCGTGGACTACCAGGGTATCTAATCCTGTTCGCTCCCCACGCTTTCGCGTCTCAGCGTCAGTACCGTCCCAGAGAGCCGCCTTCGCCACGGGTGTTCCTCCTGATATCTGCGCATTCCACCGCTACACCAGGAATTCCGCTCTCCTCTTCCGGACTCTAGCGAGGAAGTTTCCTACGCACTTCTGCGGTTGAGCCGCAGGCTTTCACGTAAGACTTTCCAAGCCGCCTACACGCTCTTTACGCCCAATGATTCCGGACAACGCTCGCCCCCTACGTATTACCGCGGCTGCTGGCACGTAGTTAGCCGGGGCTTCTTCTGGGAGTACCGTCACCCCTTAGGCTATTAACCCAGGTGGCTTCGTCCCCCCTGAAAGCGGTTTACGACCCGAAGGCCTTCCTCCCGCACGCGGCGTTGCTGCGTCAGGCTTCCGCCCATTGCGCAATATTCCCCACTGCTGCCTCCCGTAGGAGTCTGGGCCGTATCTCAGTCCCAGTGTGGCTGATCATCCTCTCAGACCAGCTACCCATCGTTGCCTTGGTAGGCCGTTACCCCACCAACAAGCTAATGGGCCGCGGGCCCGTCCCTCACCAGAGGCCGAAGCTACCTTTGGTGCGACGCCCAACAGCGTCGCGCATTATCCGGTATTGATCCGAGTTTCCCCGGGGTATCCCGATGTGAGGGGTTGGTTGCCCACGTGTTACTCACCCGTTCGCCGCTCGAGTACCTCCCGAAGGAGGCCTTTCCGCTCGACTTGCATGTGTTAGGCACGCCGCCAGCGTTCGTCCTGAGCCAGGATCAAACTCTCCGTGAAGAAGCTCTTGATGCACGCTCCCCGTGGCCCGAAGGCTCGTGGGAGCTGACCGTCCACTGATGCCGGCCCTTACGGGTCGACGGAACGGAGTGCTAGCTCATGGAGGTTCGTTTGGCCCGCTCCGCGCCGTTGCCGGTGCGCAGCAGGCCGAGTCGCCTCGTCCCACGCGGGACGAGAATCGACGGGTTCAAAGAACTCGGCTGCGATCGTTCCGTCGCCGAGGCGGCAGAACGATCCCCTTGCTGTTGAGTTTTCAAAGACCGGGCACCCGAAATTCGGGCGCAGACGACGAACCATAGCACGGAAACCAAGCACTCAAGCCGATTCGAGCCGAATCGACGTCCTTCCGCAGCACGGCCCCGTCACCGGGGCACCTCCGCACGTGCGCCGCTCGCTGAGCGGTCTACGTGGGTGGAGTTGGGTACTGGATCAGGCGCATAGTCGAGTGCCGGCTGACCGGCCGCGAGAACCATAGCAACCGGGGGCGCGGCGTCAAGCCGGTACCCGCATCCTTAACCGGAAAAGCGAACGAACCTGCGCCTGCCGACCTGCATCACGCGGCCTGCGAGCTCGGCTCGCGGGAGCTCGATCGCAACCACCGGCTCGCCGTCGAGGCGCACGCCTCCGCCGTTGATGAGCCTGCGGGCCTCGGAGCTCGAGGCGACGCCGAGGTGCTCGACGAGCAGCCCGGGCAGGTAGACGATGTCGTCGTCGGGGAGGGGGACCTCGGCGATCTCCGAGGGCATCTCGCGGCGGCTGTGGACGCGCAGGAACTCGTCCTCGGCCCCCTGCGCGGCGCGATCGTCGTGAAAGCGCCCGACGACGGTGCGCGCGAGCAGGCGCTTCGCCTCGACGGGCGCGAGCTCGCCCGACGACAGGCCGTCGAGCGTGTCGGCCACGAGCGACCGGTCGAGCCCGCTCGCGAGCCGGAACCAGTCGGGCATCGCCTGGTCGCTGAGGCTCATGACGCGCCCGTACATCAGGTTGGGCTCGTCGCGCAGCCCGACGAAGTTGCCGAGCGACTTGCTCATCTTCTGCACGCCGTCGGTCCCCACGAGCAGCGGCAGCGTGAACACGATCTGCGGCTCCTGCCCGTACGCCTCCTGCAGGTCGCGACCCATCAGGAGGTTGAACTTCTGGTCGGTGCCGCCGAGCTCGACGTCGGCGCGGATCGCAACCGAGTCGTAGCCCTGCAGGAGCGGGTACAGGAGCTCCTGCAGCGAGATCGGCTCGTGCGCCGCCAGCCGCTTCGCGAAGTCGTCGCGCTCGAGCAGGCGCGCGACCGTGGTGCGGGCTGCGAGCTCGAGCAGGCCCGCCGTGCCGAGCGGCTCGAGCCACTCGGAGTTGCGGCGCACCTCGGCGCGCTCGAGGTCGATCACGAGCCCGTACTCGGCGAGCTGCACCTGGACGTTGTGCTCGATCTCCTCGGGGGTGAGCATCGGGCGGGCCTTCGTGCGGCCGCTCGGATCGCCCACGCGCGCCGTGTAGTCGCCCACGATCAGGACGGCCGTGTGGCCCGCGTCCTGGAAGGCGCGAAGCGTCGTCAGCACCACCGCGTGGCCGAGCGTCACGACCGGAGCCGTCGGGTCGATCCCGAGCTTGACCCGGAGGGGCTTCCCGCGCGCGAGCCGCTTCTCCAGCTCCCCGGCGGGCAGCACGTCGACCGCGTTGGCGGTCAGGGAGTCGGTGGTGGGCACGGCGGGCGAGGATACCAGCGGGTCAGTGGTGCGAAGGGAGCCCGCAGAAGCGCGAGCCCGGCTCCGCCACGTTCACGCACTGGCGGTTGTTCGGACGGATGAACGCGCAGGTGCCCTCGACCGCCTCGGGCCGCCCGTCGTCGTCGACGACGGGGGCGTCGATGCGCAGCTCGATCGGCGAGCCGACCAGCGCGGACGCGAGCTTGAGGCCCAGCCCGTCGGCGCCTGCGACGTTCGCCCGCTCCTCCTCGGAGAGGATCGCCACGAAGCCGTCGTCGGTCTGCTCGACCCGGCGCGGCCGCGCGGGGTGCAACGCCGCCGCGACGAACGCGAGCGGGTTCGGGTCGTACGCGAGCAGGTCGATCTCCTCGCCGAGCAGATCTCGCATCAGGCGGATGCGCGAGCCGCGCTCGCCGACGCAGATGCCGACCGGCGACGCCGCGCCACGCTCGTCGCTGCGTGTCGCGACGGCGACCTTCGTGCGCACGCCGGGAACGCGGGCGACGCGGACAAGCTCGATCCGACCGTCCCGCACCTCGCTGATCTCGCCGGCGAAGATCGCCTTGACGAAGCCCGGATCGGTCTGGGACAGGGTGATCTGGGCGCCCGACGACTGCTCGGCGACGTGCGTGATGACCGCGGCGATGCGATCGCCCCGGCGGGGAGCGGGACCCGGCAGCCGTCCGGAGGAGGGGATGATCGCCTCCGCGTCCTCGAGCTTCACGAGCACGCCAGACGTGAGCGTCTCCTCGACGACACCCTCGGCGACCTCGCCGACGCGGTTCCGGTAGCGGCCGTAGACGACCCGCTGCGACGAGCCTCGCACGTCGTGGAGAAGGGCCTCCTTCGCGGCGTTCGCGGCCACGCGGCCGAAGCGCTGCGCATCGAGCACGATCGTCTCCGACTCCTCGGGCGGCAGCTCGTCCCACTGCACGACGGCGATCTCACGGCCGTTCGGGCCGTCCACGACGTCGATCCCGGGACGCGGAAGCTCGCCCGCGTGCAGGTCGCGAAGGCGCTGGATCATCATCGAGTCGGCATCGGGATCGAAGATCGCCCGTGCGTAGTCGTTCGCGTGCGGCCCGGTCTTGTACGCCGCGAGCAGTGCAGCCTCGGCAGCTGCGATCACGGACGCTCGATTGACGCCGCGCTCGGCGCGAAGCGTGGTGAACAGATCCTCGAACTCGCTCATGAATGTCCTGACAGAGGGGGCCGATCAGCTCGTGCGCGTCGAAGCGCGGCGAGCGCCAGGACGATCGGAGGTGCAGGCATTGTCACCGAGGACCCACTCGAGGCATCGGCTAGACTCGCGTTCCGGCCCTGGCCTGCGGATCTCCCGTGCCGGCCCACCCGTACTGTTGAGACGCCGATCGACATCCGGGGCGCCGCCGCCCTTCCGCTTCTCGTCTCCGGCAACCTCGGCGGCGCAGCGCCCACGCCGTCGCTGGCCGCGCCGGATCGTGTTCGGCCTCCTGTGGTTCGCGCTCGCGATCGTGTCGGCGTTCTACGGCTTCGCGACGGCGATCGCGCAGGACGTCCAGAACCTCGACGCGTTCCGGTCGCGCCCGACCGCGAACGGCGTGATCTACGCCGGCGACGGCCACACCGTGCTCGCGATCCTGCGCTCGCCCAACGAGAATCGCAAGCTCGTCCCGTCCGACCAGATCGCGAAGGTCATGAAGCAGGCGATCGTCGCGATCGAGGACAAGCGCTTCTACCAGCACGGGGCGATCGACCCGATCGGCCTCGCGCGCGCGGCCACCGTCGACCTGCTGACGGGGCGGACGCAGGGCGGCTCGACGATCACGCAGCAGTTCGTGAAGAACGTATACACCAAGGGGCAGCGCACGCTCCAGCGCAAGCTCGTCGAGGCCGTGCTCGCGGCCCAGGTCGAGAAGAGCTGGAGCAAGGACCACATCCTCACCGAGTACCTGAACACCGTGTACTTCGGAAACCACGCCTACGGCGTCGAGGAGGCCGCGCAGATCTACTTCGGGACCCACGCGCGCTCGCTGCTGCCATGGCAGGCGGCGCTGCTCGCCGGCATCGTGCGGGCGCCCACCGACTACGACCCGGTTCGACACCCCAAGGCCGCGCTTGCACGCCGCAACGAGGTGCTCGCGAACATGCTCCAGCAGAAGATGCTCAAGCCGGTCGACTACGCGCTCGACGTCGGGAAGCCACTGCTGCCGCCCGGACACAAGGTGCGGCTGCCGGCCGCGAGCCGCGGTATCGCCGCGTACTTCACGCAGTACGTCGAGCGCGAGCTGATCACGCGCTTCGGGCGCGCGCGCACCTTCGGAGGCGGACTGAAGGTGTACACGACGATCGACCTCGCGATGCAGAAGAAGGCGCGCCACACCCTGAACACGACGCTCAAGCGCAGGGGCCCGGCCGGTGCCCTCGTCGCGATCGATCCGCACACGGGGCAGGTGAAGGCACTCGTCGGAGGCCGTGACTTCTCGCGCCAGCCCTTCGACGTCGCGACGCAGGCACGCCGGCAGCCGGGCTCGTCGTTCAAGCCGTTCGTGCTCGCAGCGGCGCTCGAGCGCGGGATCCAGCCCTCGACGACGTTCCAGTCGCGTCCCCAGGTGATACCGCTCGGCGGGACCGACTACTGGGTCGTGCGGAACGACACCCCGCAGTACAACGGGACGATCCCGATCTCCACGGCGACGACGCTCTCGGACAACACGGTGTACGCGCAGCTGACGATGCGGGTCGGACCCGAGGCGGTGCGCAAGGAGGCGCACGCCATGGGCATCACGAGCCCGCTCGATGCCCTCCCGTCCATCGGACTCGGCGCGCTCCGCCTCGGAGTCTCGCCGCTCGAGATGGCCCACGCGTACGCCACGCTCGCGAACGGAGGCGCGCGCATCGGCGGCTCGGTCGCGTTCCGCACACCCGAGCCCGGCGAGCAGTACGACCCCTCGGCCGACCCGATCTCGATCACGAAGGTCATCGCGGCGAACGGCAAGGTGATCGCCAACAACGCTCCCATCACGAGACAGGTCGTCTCGCGCGAGACCGCGCTCGAGATCGACTCGATCCTGCAGTCGGTGATCCGCTACGGCACGGCGAAGACGATCAAGGGCTTCCCGCGGCCGGCGTTCGGCAAGACCGGGACGACCTCGAACTTCGTGGATGCCTGGTTCGCGGGCGCTACACCCCAGCTCGCCACGGCGGTCTGGGTCGGCTACGTGAACCACGCGATTCCGATGCTCAAGCAGTACCACGGCACGCCGGTGTTCGGCGGCACGATCCCGGCGATCATCTGGTCGCTGTTCGAACAGCGCGCGCTCGCCGGGCAGCCGGTCCTGTCGTTCGAGCCGCCGTCCCCGCCCGCGGCCGAGGCCGTGCTGATCGACACGGCGAACGGGCTTCGTGCGACGTCATCGTGCCCGCGCGCGCGCACGGAGGTGCTCGCGCTCGACAAGGTGCCCGGTACATACTCGCGCTGCAGCGCGACGATCGTCCTGATGCCCGACCTCACCGGCATGTACCCGAAGAACGCGAGACGCCTGATCGACCGGAGCGGGCTCGTGCCGCGCCTCTCGACGATCGCCACCGTCGCCGGCGAGAAGCCCGGACGCGTCGTCGCGCAGGAGCCCGGCGCATCCCAGCCGGCCGAGGTCGGCCGCATCGTGCACGTCTACGTCGCGCGGAAGGTGCTGCACGTCACGGTTCCCAAGGTGACCGGCAAGAGCGAGGCACGGGCGCGCTCGGCCCTGTGCGTGACGGGCCTGCGACCGATCGTCACGCACAGCCCCGTGACGGGGAAGGCGGGCGCCGTCGTCCTGCAGAGCCCGCGCCCGCTGGCCGACGCGCCGCGCGGGTCGGACGTCACGCTCGAGGTCGTGGCCGGCGGGCCCAAGGTCGCGGTGAACTCGCGTACGGGCTGTCCCTACTGAGGTAGCGCCACGGCTGCTCGACGGCACGCGTGATGCCGACGCGCGGTGCGGTGACCACGTCTGCGCGCCCGTCCGGTGGAACGACCGAGATCCGCGGACCCCCCACGCGCGCGCCGTCCAGCTCCGGCCCCACGCCGAGTGCCTGCCCGAGGCGGCCCGGGCCGCTGCACAAGAGGAGATCGCTCACACCGCCTCGCCGCTCGCGCATCAGCTCGAGGCCGATCGTCGGCTCGAGCGCGCGCACGAGCACGGCCGAGGCGGGGCCGGGCCGGGGGCCGCACACGAGGTTCAGCATCCAGTGGATCCCGTAGCTGCGGTAGACGTAGACGCGGCCGGCCGGTCCGAACATCGTGGCGTTGCGCTTCGTCGGGCCCGGGAAGCTGTGCGAGGCGGGGTCGTCCTGCTGGTAGGCCTCGACCTCGACCACCAGGCCGCCGACCCCGTCGACCGTCAAGAGCGCACCGATGATCTCGCGCGCGACGACGTGCACGTCGCGTGCGAAGAACGGTCGCTCACATCGAGGCGAGCACGTCCGCGAGCGTCTGCACCACTTGCTCCTGGTCGCGCGGATCGAGCCGGGTGTGGAACGGGAGCGCGAGCGTCCGCCGCGCCGCGTGCTCGGCGACCGGGCACTCTCCGTCGCCGTGGCCCAGCGCCCGGAAGTACGGCTGCAGGTGGACGACGGGCAGGTACGGCTTGCTCGCAACCCCACGGTCGCGCAGTTTCGCCATCACGAGGTTGCGGTCGATCTCCGGATCGAGCTTCACCACGTACACGAACCACGAGCGCACGTCGCCGTTCGCATCGGGGGTCGGCAGACCGACCCCCGGAACGTCGGCGAGCAGCTCGCCGTACCGCGCCGCGACCGCCGCGCGCGCCGCGAGGATCGCGTCGATTCGCTCGAGCTGCGCCACGCCGACCGCGGCCGACATCTCGTCGAGGCGATAGTTGTATCCGAGCCGGTCGTGCTCGAGCCACTCGCCGTTGTCGGAGCGGCCCTGGTTCGAGAGCGACTGCAGGCTCGCCTGCAGGTCGACGTCGTCGGTCGTGACCATGCCGCCCTCACCCGTCGTGATCTGCTTGTTCGGGTAGAAGGCGAACACGGCGAGGTTCCCGTGCGAGCCGACGCGTCGACCGGCCGCGATCGTCCCGACGGCCTCGGCGGCATCCTCGACCACTGCCAGCCCGTTGCGCCGTGCGATCTCGTTGATGCGGTCGATCGCGCAGGGGTAGCCGAAGATGTGCACCGGGAGGATCGCCCGCGTCCGGGGCGTGATCGCAGCCTCGATGGCGTCGGGGTCGATGTTCAGGGTCTCGCGATCGACGTCCACGAAGACCGGTGTCGCCCGTGCGTACAGGATGCAGTTCGCCGACGCGACGAAGCTCGTCGGCGAGGTGATCACCTCGTCGCCCGGGCCGATCCCGGCGAGGAGCGCGGCCAGGTGCAGCCCGGCCGTTCCGCTCGAGACCGCGGTCGCGTGGCGCGTTCCGACGAACGACGCGAAATCGCCCTCGAAGCGGCGCAGGAACGGACCGAGGCCGAGCGTGCCCGAGCGCAGGGCCTCGAGCACGAGCTCCTCCTCGCGTGCTCCGACGTCGGGCGCCGAGAGCCCGATCACGCGGGTCGGCGCCGCGCTCACGAGCGCGCAGGCGCGACGGTCGGAAAGTCGAGGTACTCGTCCGAGAGCGGCGAGGTGCCCGACGTGACGGCGAAGAACTCGGCCTGGATCCTCCGCGTGATCGGCCCGGGGCCGATCTCGTGGTCGTCGACCGAGCGGATCGGCGTGACCTCCGCGGCGGTGCCCGTGAAGAACACCTCGTCCGCGTGGTAGAGATCGGTCCGCACGACGTCGCGCTCGAAGACCTCGTAGCCGAGGTCACGCGCGATGCGCATGACCGTGTCGCGGGTGATGCCCGGCAGGCAGGACGACGTGGTCGGCGGAGTCGACAGCACTCCGTCGCGCACGACGAACACGTTCTCGCCAGAGCCGTCTGCGAGGAAGCCCTGCTCGTTCAGGAGGATGGCCTCGTCGAACCCGGCCTTGAGCGCCTCGATCTTCGCGAGCTGCGAGTTCAGGTACTGCCCCGACGCCTTGGCTGCGGCGGGCACCGTGTTCGGACCGATCCGGCGCCACGACGAGGTGGTGACGCGCACGCCGGTCTCGAGCGCCTCCTCGCCGAGGTAGGCGCCCCACGGCCAGACCGCGATCACGACGTCGACCGGGCAGTTCAGCGGGTTCACTCCGAGCTCGCCGTAGCCGCGGAACGCGATCGGACGCACGTAGCACGAGCCGATCTCATTGGCCGCGAGCGTGTCGTGGGTCGCCTGGCGCAGCTCGTCGAGCGAGTACGGCAGCTCCATGTAGTAGACCTCTGCCGACCGCTGAAGCCGCCGCAGGTGCTCGCGCAGTCGGAACACGCCCGTCCCCCGGTCGGTCTCGTACGCGCGGATCCCCTCGAACACGCCGGAGCCGTAGTGGAGCCCGTGGCTGAGGACGTGGATCTTCGCCTCGGACCAGTCCACGAGCTCGCCGTTCATCCAGATCTTCTCGGTCTCCTGCATGCCACGGGCCCTTCGTCGGGGGAACTCGTCGAGCTTGGGATGTGGGCGAATCGTACCGGCCGGCGAGCAGCGGGTGTCACTGCGACATCTCCGTGGTGGGCGAACCGATCGGCATGCTCGCGCGAGCGTGCATCGACGTAGTGGCGTTTGTGTCTTTCTGTGCGGCCGCCGCCCTGCCACCACGCCTCGTAGCGACTGCGGTGGACCGTGCGCCCGAAGGGGGGTCACGATGCGCCGACCGGCCCGCTACCCGAGAGGTCCGCTCCTGGCGATCGCGGAGTCGCTCGCGGCACTCGCAGCTCTAGGGGAGCCGGATCAGCCAGGGCCGACCGCGTACACCCGGCGTCGCCGCCAGCCCCTCGAGCGCATCCTGCGTGGGCTCTGCATCGAGCGACAGCACCATCATCGCGTCGCCGCCCGGGCCCGACCGCGACAGGCGCATGTTCGAGATGTTGACGTCGTGCTGCCCGAGCAGCGTCCCGATGCGACCGACCATGCCGGGCGTGTCGTCGTTCTCGAAGATCAGGAGCAGCGGATCGAGCTCGAGCTCGACGTCGTAGTGCAGCACCCGGACGAGCCAGGCGCGGCCGTCGCGCCCCATCGTGGTGCCGACCACGGTCGCCTCGTCGTTCCCGTGACGCGCGGTCACCGCGAGCAGGTTCTGGTAGTCGGACGACCCCTCGCGCCGCTGCTCGGCGACGTCGATGCCGCGGTTCTCGGCGACCCCGCGCACGTTCACGAGGTTGACGCCCTCCTCGAGTCCCGCGAATGCGCCCCGAAGGGCAGCGAGCGTCAGGAGCCGCGTGTCGTGCCCGGCGAGCGCGCCGGCGGTCGCGACCTCGATGCGCTCGACGGAGTCGCGCGCGAGGCCCATCGCGAGCCGCCCGAGCTTCTCCGCGAGCGGGATGAACGGCCCGACGACGAGCATCTCCTCCTCGCCGACCTGCGGGATGTTGAGCGCGTTCAGCACCGATCGACCGTTGAGTGCCGCGGCGACCTGCTCGGCGACCTGGATGCCCGCGCGATCCTGCGCCTCCAGGGTGGAGGCCGCGAGGTGGGGCGTCACGACCACGTTCGCGAGCCCGAGCAGCGGCGAGTCGGCCGGCAAGGGCTCCTCCTCGAACACGTCGAGTGCAGCCCCCTCGATGCGCCCGTCGCGCAGGGCCTCGACGAGCGCGTCCGTGTCGACCAGGCTCCCGCGCGCGGCGTTGATCAGGCGGGCGCCCGGGCGCATGCGCGAGAGCGCGTGGTGCGAGATCAGGTGGTGGGTCTCGGCGGTCAGCGGCAGGTGCAGCGTGATGAAGTCGGACGACTCGTAGACCTCCTCGACCGAGGCAGCCGACGCGACGCCGAGCTCGCGGAAGCGCTCGCGCGTCACGTGCGGGTCGTACGCCAGGATCCGCATACCGAGGCCGCGGGCGCGTGCCGCGACGAGCTGGCCGATGCGGCCGAATCCGAGCACGCCGAGGGTCTTCCCGTCGAGCTCGACGCCGCCGAAGCGCGAGCGCTCCCAGCGGCCCTCGACGAGCGCGGCGTGCGCCTGTGGCACGTTGCGCGCGACGGCGAGCAGGAGCGCGATCGTGTGCTCGGCGGCCGAGACGATGTTCGATTGCGGCGCGTTGCACACGAGGATGCCGCGGCGGGTTGCGGCCGCGACGTCGACGTTGTCGACTCCGACTCCCGCCCGGCCGATCACGCGCAGCTGGTCCGCGCGTGCGATCAGCTCGGCGTCGACCTGCGTTGCCGAGCGCACGACGAGCGCGTCGGCGGTGGCGACCGCGTCGAGCAGCCCGGCCCTGTCGAGCGTCGTGCCGTCGACCACATCGCCTGCCGCGGCCAGCAGCTCGAGACCGGCCGGCGCGATGCGCTCGGCGACGAGGATCTGCGGCGTCATGCGGCCGCGAGCTCGATCGCGAGCGCGTCGAGCCCGGAGCGGAGGTCCCGTGCCGTGATCGCGCCGAACTGGCCGACCCGCCAGATCTTGCCGACGAGCGACCCCTGGCCGCCGGCCACGACGATGCCGTGGCGACTCGAGAGGGCGCGGCGGACGGCGTCGCCGTCAACGCCGTCGGGCACCGAGATCGCCGTCACGAGCGAGCACGAGGGCTCGTCCGGCGAGAACAGCTCGAGACCCATCTCGTGCACCCGCCCGCGGACCATCGCGCCGAGCTCCTCGGTGCGTGCCCACGAGGCCTCCAGGCCGTCCGCGAGCAGCATGTCGAGCGCGGTGTCGAGCCCGAGCACCAGGGGGATCGCTGGCGTGAACGGGCTCTGCGGCCCCGCGACCTGTGCCTTGCGGGTGCGCGCCCAGTCGAAGTAGAAGCGGGGAGACGTCGCGCGCTCCGCACGTTCCCAGGCACGCGGCGAGACGCTCGCGAAGGCCAGGCCCGGAGGGCACATCAACGCCTTCTGGCTGCCGGTCACGACGACGTCGAGCCCCCAGGCATCCGTCTCGAGGGCAGCCGCACCGAGGCTCGAGACGGCGTCGACCACGAGCAGCGCGTCGCGCCCGCGCGTGCGCTCGGCGATCGCGCGGATGTCGGCCGTCGCTCCGGTCGAGGTCTCGCTGTGCACGACGACGATCAGCGCGAGCGCCGGATCGGCCTCGACGGCAGCGACGACGCGGTCGACGTCCGGGCGCTCGCCGAGCTCGAAGCGAAGCGTCTGCACGTCGGCCCCGTAGGCCTGCGCGATAGAGATCCAGCGATCGCCGAAGTTGCCGGCGGTCACGCACAGGACGCGATCGCCGGGCGAGAGCAGGTTCGCGTACGCCGACTCGAACGCGCCGGTGCCGGACGCCGTGAACATGAGCACGTCGTGCTCGGTACGGAACGCCTGTCCGAGCTTCTCGAGCACCGCGCCGTACAGCGCCTTGAACTCGCTCGTCCGGTGGTGCGGCATCGGCACGGCCATCGCCGCCTGGACCTCGGGCGGGATCGGCGTCGGACCGGGGGTCAGCAGGATCGGCGTCGGGCGCATCGACCGGGACGCTACCGTCACGCGCCGAGCACCTCGCGCAGCAGCTCCTGGACTGCACGCGGCTCGGCCCGTCCGCCGGTCGAGCGCATCACCTGTCCCACGAAGAATCCGAGCAGCGCCTGCTTGCCCGCGCGGAACTCGTCGGCCTGCGCCGGGTGCGCTGCGACGACCTCGTCCACGACCGCTCGAAGCGCGCTCTGGTCAGCGATCTGCTCGAGCCCCCGCTCCTGCACGATCCGAGCGGGGTCCCCACCGCCCTCGCCCGCCGCGAGCGCGGCGAACACCTGCTTCGCCCCCGCCGAGCCGAGCGTCCCCTTCCCCACGAGCGCGATCAGCTGCGCGAGCGCGGGTGGGCGCACCGGGGAGTCCTCGATCTCGAGATCATGCTCGTTCAGGTAGGCCGAGAGCTCGCCCATGACCCAGTTCGCGGCCGCCTTCGGGTCGCCCGCGAGCCCCGCGAGCTCCTCGAAGTAGGCCGCCGTCGCCGGCGTCTGGTTCAGCACCTCGGCGTCCTGCAGCGACAGTCCGAACTCGGAGACGAAGCGCGCCGCGCGCGCCGCTGGCAGCTCGGGCAGCTCCGATCGCAGGCGCTCGATCAGCTCGGCGGACGGCTCCATCGGCACGAGGTCCGGCTCGGGGAAGTACCGGTAGTCGTCGGCCTCCTCCTTCGAGCGCAGCACCGTCAGCTCGTCGTGCTGCGGGTCGTAGTGCAACGTCTGCAGCGAGATGCTTCCTCCGCTCTCGTAGATCGCCGCCTGACGGCGCAGCTCGGCCTCGATGCCGCGCTCGAGGAACCGGAACGAGTTCATGTTCTTCAGCTCGGCCTTGGGACGGAGCTCGGACTCGCCGGGACGGCGCAACGACACGTTGGCGTCGCAGCGCAGCGATCCCTTCTCCATGTCGCAGTCGGACACGCCGATCGCCTGGATCGTCGCCTTCAGCAGCGTGAGGAACCTGCGCGCGGCCTCCGGGGTGCTGAGATCCGGCTCGGTCACGATCTCGAGCAGGGGCGTGCCACAGCGGTTGAAGTCGACGACGGAGCCGGTCGAGCCCGCGATCCTGCCCGAGCCGCCGCCAGCGTGGATCGTCTTGGCGGCGTCCTCCTCGAGGTGCGCACGCACGAAGCGCACCACCTCGGTGCCGTCGGGGCCCTCGACCGCCAGCGAGCCGCCGAGGCACAGGGGCTCGTCGTACTGCGAGATCTGGTACGCCTTGGGCGAGTCGGGATAGAAGTAGTTCTTGCGGTAGAAGAGCGATCGCTCGGCGATCCGCGAGCCAAGGGCGAGACCGACCATGATCGACTTCTCGACCGCGGCGCGGTTCGGCACGGGAAGCACCCCGGGATGCGCCGAGCAGACGGGGCAGATGCGGGTGTTCGGCTCGCCGCCCGACTCGTTCGCACAGCGGCAGAACATCTTGCTGCGCGTGTTCAGCTGCACGTGGATCTCGAGGCCGATCACGGCCTCCCACCCATGCGGGACGCTGCTCACGAGGCCGCTCCGTCGAGCCGCGGAGGCACCGGGTCGAACGCGAAGGCGTGCTCGAGCGCATGCCCGGCTGCGAGCAGCGTGTTCTCGGAGAAGGCCGGGCCGACGAGCTGGA
This sequence comes from uncultured Actinomycetes bacterium, assembly GCA_963717155.1. Taxonomy (GTDB): domain Bacteria; phylum Actinomycetota; class Thermoleophilia; order Gaiellales; family JALYLC01. Next base: position 1,130,860 of record OY970326.1, on the reverse strand, counting down.
AGCCGACGGGCAGCCCCTCGCTGAGCCCGCACGGGATCGAGAGGCCAGGTAGGCCCGCCAGGTTCACCGGGAGCGTGAAGAGGTCGCAGGCGTACATCGCGAGCGGATCGTCGACGAGCGCCCCGATCTCGAAGGCGACCGTCGGCGAGGTCGGGCAGACGAGCACGTCGCACGACTCGAACACGCGCGCGAAGTCCCGCGAGATCAGCGTCCGCACGCGCTGGGCCTGACCGTAGAGCGCGTCGTAGTAGCCGGCGGACAGGGCGTACGCGCCGATCAGGCAGCGTCGCTTGACCTCGCGCCCGAGGCCGCTGTCCCGCGTCGCCTCGTACATCGAGAACACATCGGGTGCGTCCACGCGCAGGCCGTAGCGCACGCCGTCGTAGCGCGCGAGGTTCGCCGAGGCCTCGGCCGGGGCGATCAGGTAGTAGGCGGCGAGCGCGTGGGGCGTCAGCGCGAACTCGAGGTCGACCTCGCGCACCTCGTCGGCGCCCAGGCCGCGCAGGGTCTCGAGGGCCGCCTCGTAGGTCGCCCGCACCCCGGGCTCGACGCCCTCGACGCCGGTGACGTCGAGCACGCCGATGCGCAGTCCACGGAGGTCGTCGCGGACGGGCAGCTCGACCGTCCCGGGGAGACCGGGGCAGGTGCTGTCGCACGGATCCGCGCCGGCGATCACCGACAGCAGCAGCGCACAGTCGCGCACCGTGCGTCCGAAGGGCCCGATCTGGTCGAGCGACGATGCGAAGGCGATCGCCCCGTAGCGCGAGACCGCGCCGTACGTGGGCTTGAGCCCGACCACGCCGCACAGGGCGGCGGGCTGGCGGATCGAGCCGCCCGTGTCGGTGCCGAGCGTCAGCGGTGCGAGTCCCGCGGCAACGGCCGCGGCCGAGCCGCCGCTCGATCCCCCCGGAACGCGCGACGGATCCCACGGGTTGCGCGTCGGGCCGTACCCCGAGTTCTCGGTCGACGAGCCCATCGCGAACTCGTCCATGTTGAGCTTGCCGAGCGAGACCAGGCCCGCGTCGTTGCCGCGACGCACGACGGTCGCGCTGTACGGCGGCCGGTAGCCCTCGAGGACGCGCGAGCCTGCGGTCGTGGGCACGTCACGCGTGCACAGCAGGTCCTTGTACGCGATCGGCACGCCCTGCAGACCGGTCGGTCCCGCCGCGTCGAGCCGCGCTGCATCGGCGAGCGTGCGCTCGGGATCGACGTGCAGGAAGACGTGGAGATCCGGATCGAGCGACTCGATGCGCTCGAGGTAGGCACCTGCAACCTCCTTGCACGAGACCTCGCGCGCGGCGAGGCGCGCCGCGATCTCCTCGGCGGTCGTCCGCAGCGGGTCGATTCCGGTCACGCCCCGATCGGGGGGACGCGGAAGCCGCCGTCGGCAGGGTCGGGCGCGAGCGCCAGCATCTCGTCTCTCGGCCACGACGGGCGGGGCACGTCCTCACCGAACCGGTTCGCAAGGGCGAGGGGATGCGACGTCGGGGGCACGTCGGCGAGCTCGAGCTCGCTGATGCGGCCGATGTGCTCGAGGATGCCCGAGAGGTCGCGCAGGAAGCCGTCGACCTCGTCGTCGGCGAGGCCGATGCGGGCGAGGGCCGCAGCGTGCAGGACGTCATCGCGGTCGAGAGCCATCGTCGACGGAGAATAGTGGCGGCCGCGAGCGCAGAGACGCGATTACCCCGGTAGAGGGTTCAGCTCCGGCCCGCCGCGGACGATCTCGTACGGGGAGTGTGCGGCGGCAAGCAACGCGTTCGGAGGTGCGACGTGAGCGGATGGGCGCGGCAATGGGCGATCTGGCGCGGCGCGCGGTCAGAGCAGGGCCAGACCATGGCCGAGTACGCGACGCTGCTCGCCATCCTCATCATCGCGGTGGTCGGCGCCCTCACGGTGTTCTCGACCGCCGTGAGCACCACCCTCTCATCGGAGGCATCGACGATCGTCTCCGGACTCTGACCGGGCTCCGCGCGGGCCCGGGTTCGGATTCAATCATTGCGGCGTACCTGCCGATGACGCCGTTGTGAGTGTCCAGGACCAGGCGCCTCGCGGCACCCATCCGTTTGCGGGATTCGCGCGCGCCATCGACCGCGCGATCCCGAATCCGCTGCTGGCGCTGCCGCTGCTCCTGCTCGCGCTCGGCCTGCTGTTCGAGGCAGCCGGCCGGATCACCGGGGATACCTGGTTCGACCTGGTCTCCGGGCGCGACATCGTGCAGTACGGCCTGCCCCACAGCGACCGCCTGATGGCGTTCACGGCCGGGCATCCATGGCAGGACCAGCAGTGGCTCGCGCACCTCGCGTCGTATGGCTTCTACGCCGTCGGCGGGCTCCCGCTCGTGTACCTCGCGGACTGCGTGCTGCTGACGGGCGGCCTGTTCATCGCGATCTCCGCCTCCCGCAGCCTGGGCGGCACGCCGATGTGGATCGCCGCGCTGGCGACGCCGGTGCTGCTGATCCAGGTGCTCTCGACGGCCCGTGCGCAGTCGTTCGCGATGCCGCTCTTCGCGTTGCTCCTCTGGCTCCTCGCGCGTGATGCACGGACGCCAGATCGACGGATCCTGCTCGTCATCCCCCTGCTCGCGCTGTGGGCCAACCTGCATGGCAGCGTGCTGCTCGGCTGCGCGCTCCTGTTGCTGCGCTGCATCGTCGCCATCGGCATCGCCCTGCGCCACCGCCGACTGGCCGACCTCCGGCGCCCGCTCGCGCTCTCGTGTGTCGCCCTCGTGGCACCGTTCGCGTCGCCCTACGGCCCCGCGCTCTTCCAGTACTACAAGGGCACGGCCACGAACGGCGCCTTCCACGAGTACGTCACCGAGTGGGCGGGCACGACGCTTCGGGCATGGCCGGCGTTCTTCGTGTTCGCCGCGGTCGCGCTCGTCGCGGTGCTCCGTCCCGAGATCAAGCTCCGCCTGTTCGACAGCCTGTGCCTGGTGGCGCTCGTGCTCGCGGGCCTCGACACGGTGCGCAACATCGTCTGGCTCCCGCTCGCCGTCGTGGTGCTGCTGCCCTCGGGTCTCGCCGCCTGGTCGCCGGAGTCGACCGTGCGCTCGCGTCTACGCCCGATCCTCACCGTCCTCACGCTGGCAGGCGCGATCGGGGTAGGCGTGCTCGCCGCCGGCCTCTCGACGTCCAAGCTCGTGCACCCGTGGCCCACCGCCGAGGCCGCCGTGATCGCGAACAGGGCCGCGGCCGACCCGTCGCTGCGCATCCTCAGCGATCCGGGCTACGCCGACTGGCTCGAGTGGACGTATCCGGCACTCCGCGGCCGCATCGCGTTCGACATCCGGTTCGAGCTCCTGGGAGGCCGCGGCCTCAAGCAGGTCGTGCACATGCAGCAGGCCGCGGGGCCGACGTGGAACAAGCCGTTCCGCGGCTATCGCCTCACGCTCTGGAGCAAGTCGGCGAACCCCGAGCTCGTGGGCTCGCTGCTCGCCGAGCCGGGCGCCCGCCTGTTGTCGCAGCACGGCGACGTGTACGCGATCCTCCGCCCGAGCGTCACACCGCTCGGGACGCGCTGACGCCGGCCCTCGCGGCGTCGAGCGTGTTCCGGAGCAACATCGCGATCGTCATCGGGCCGACGCCGCGCGGCACGGGCGTGATCGCAGACGCGACCTCGCTGACGGGGCCGAAGTCGACGTCGCCGACCAGGCCGTCCTCGGTCCGGTTGATGCCGACGTCGATCACGACCGCGCCGGGCTTCACCATGTCGGCCGTGACGAAGCGCGGCCGGCCGATCGCGGCGACGAGGATGTCGGCCCGGCTCGCCTGAGCCGCGAGCTCCCGCGTGCGGGAGTGCATGATCGTGACGGTGCAGTGGGCCGCGAGCAGCATCAGCGAGAGCGGCTTCCCGACGATGTTCGAGCGGCCGATCACGGTGGCGTTGGCGCCGACGAGATCGACGCCCTGATCGCGTAGGAGCTCCATCACCCCCGCAGGGGTGCAGGAGCGCAGCCCGGGGCGCCCGAGGACCAGCTGGCCGACGTTCCACGGGTGGAAGCCGTCGACGTCCTTGTTCGGGTCGACGAGCCCGAAGGCGCGCTGCTCGTCGAGGCCATCGGGCAGCGGGCTCTGGATCAGGATGCCGTGCACGTCCGGGTCGTCGTTCAGACGCTCGATGAGGGCGTCCAGCTCGGCCTGTGGCGTCGTGGCGGGAAGCTCGTGGTGGAACGAGCGCATACCGGCCTTCTCGGTGGCCTGGTTCTTGTTGCGCACGTACACCTGGGACGCCGGATCGCTGCCGACGAGCACGGTCGCGAGGCCCGGCTTCGGCCCGCCGCTCGCGACGAGCTCTGCCACTCCGGCGGCGACCTCCTCGCGGACGCGGGACGAGACGGCGGCCCCATCGATGATCGCTGCGGCCATGGGACGGCACTCTAAGAGACTGTCGAAGAGCCGGCGTGGATGCTCGGTGTTCTGGGAGCGAGCAGGGGCGTCGGCTGGCTCGCAGCACAGGCCGGACGCCTGAACAAGAGCCAGCCGGCGTCTCTGCGAAGCCCCGGAGCCCGCTCACCGAGCGAACGCCGGACAACCAAGTGGCCGCGAGCGGGATCCGGGTCGCCGGAGGTCGGGGGTCGACGCGAGGAACGAGCACAGACCCCAGACCGCAGGACGATCCCAGGACGCCGAGCGCCGCGACCGATCATCGACGGGCTCTAGGGGACGCGTGTCCCGGCGCACACAGAACCCCTCCGAAGGGGGATAACGGAGACGTGGCACACGGCGTGATCCTCGTGACACGAACCGATGGCCGAGGGCCACGGAATCAAAGACTCGAGGGGAGCACCATGACCAGGATCTACTCGTTCATCCAGAGCCTCGCAGCTGTTACACGTGACTCTGAGAGCGGCCAGACGATGGCCGAGTACGCCGTCGTGCTCGCCGTCGTCACCATCGCGATCATCGGCGCGCTCTCGTTCCTCGCCGGCGGCATCAGCAGCGCCCTCAGCAGCGTCACCTCCACCCTCTAGGAAGCGCGTCAGGCGCTTCCACCAAGGCCCGGAGCACGAGATGCCAGACCGACCACAAGGCCCCGCCGGCGCGGGGCCTTCGTGTGGTCCGGCAGGTGTGGTCGGTCCATTCGCGGCGGTCGGCAGCTGCGCGCGGGATCTGAGCCCCGAATGGGGGAAGCACGGGCCCGTGCAAGTGCCGAGACCTTCAGGACACGAGCCGTGGAGTCCATCTACGGCAGTCGAAGATCGAAGGGACCAGTCATGACCAAGCTCTACGCATTCGTCCAGAGCTTCGTAGCCGAGGCGCGCGAGTCCGAGAGCGGCCAGACGATGGCTGAGTACGCCGTCGTGCTCGCCGTCATCACCATCGCGATCCTCGGTGCGCTCTCGTTCCTCGCCGGTGGCATCAGCAGCGCCCTGAGCAGCGTCACCTCCAAGCTCTAAGCGCCGAGCACGACGTACCGAGACCGTACAGCGCGTCACCTGAGCCCCGCCGCGTCGCGGCGGGGCGGGACTGATCGGCCGCTCCAAGAACCCTCGAACGGGTGATATGTAGACACCCCTGTCTGCCGACATCCTGAGAACAAGCGCCGTTGGGCCCCGCCCGCGGCAGAGGCGACCCGCACCCCGGACCGGGAACGAATGGGCACGAACCCGGCGAGGCGCGAGGGTCACTGTCATCAAGGGATCGAAGGGACTCACATGATCAAGCTGTATGCCTTCTTCCAGAGCGTGGTTGCCGCAGCTCGCGAGAGCGAGAGCGGCCAGACGATGGCTGAGTATGCCGTCGTGCTCGCTGTCATCACCATCGCGATTCTCGGAGCGCTCGCGTTCCTCGCCGGTGGCATCAGCAGCGCACTGAGCAGCGTCACCTCCAAGCTCTAAGCACGCGCCGGAGCGCGCCTGGCTCCGCAGCCCAGGGAGCCAGCGCCAGACCCGTGTACGAGGCCCCGCCACGGCGGGGCCTCCGCGTTTTTCGGAAGCACATGAAGCGCCGCCCTGCATACCGCGAACGGGGGATGGCGGGTTACCCGTAACCGACCGATTGTGAGACGCATGAAGCGGCGCGAAGAGCGTGGTCAGGCCATGGTCGAGTTCACTCTCATTGCGACAGTGCTCGCGACGCTGCTGCTTGCCGTCTTTCAGTTCGGTGTGGCGTTCTCGAACTACATCAATGTCACCGACGCCGCACGAGCCGCCGCCCGCAAGGCGTCGACGTACGGGGCGTCGTCGACCTACGACGCCACGACCGAGGCGACCTCGCGGTCGCAGGCCATCGCGTCGTCCGAGGGAGCCTCCGGACACACGTGCGCCGCTGACAACTGGTGCACGACGCTCGTGGCGTCGCCCAGCTGGGTTGCCGGCAATCCGGTCGCGGCGACGGTGACGGCGCCGTACTCGATCTCGATCTTCGGGCTCAGCATCGCATCGGGGACGCTCTCGCATACGGTCACCATGCGCATCGAGAGCCGCGGCTCGTGAGCCGCCGACGCTCCGAGCGAGGGCAGACGGCGGTCGAGTTCGCGCTCGTCATTCCCGTGATGCTCCTCTTCCTGCTGGGCATCTTCCAGATCGGGATCACGTACTTCAACAACGAGTCGATCGCCACGGCGGCGCGCGACGGAGCTCGTGCAGGCGCGATCCACACCGGGTCGACGCCTGCGCAGATCATCGCGTTCGCGAAGGCGGCCGTGCAGGCGAGCGCAGTCGGCATGGACCAGTCGAATCTCACGATCACCGTGATCGGGATCGACAACCCACAGGCTCCCAACGGGACCCTCTGGGATCAGGGCGACATCATCGACGTCACGGTCACATATCCGTGGAAGCTCGGTGTGATGGCCTTCTCGGCCAACGGCACGCTCAGCACGCACACACAGCTCCGCATGGAGTGACGGATCGACGGCGCTCCGGCCACACCGGAATCACGCCTAACTCGAGGGTATTGAAACCGACGCCCTCTGCCGATAGAGGCAGAGCTTGGATCGTCCGAACGGGAGGGACCCGCTCAGGGGGGCCGCATGAACTACAGCGTCAGAAACATAGTCATCGCAGGCGGACTGGCTCTAGTAGCCGTCGTCGCCGTGCTGTTGTACACGTCAAACGTGCGCGACAAGGCACAGCAGAATCAGCATCGCGTACAGGTCCTCGTGGCCGCTCGCGACATTCCAGCCGGCACGACCGGGAAGCAGGTCATCGACCAGCACCTTCTCGTGCCGAAGGCCATCGTGCAGACGGACCAGGTTCCGGGCGCGCTCACCAGCACCCAGGGGCTCGACAACCTCGTGGTCTCGCAGACCATCTACCACGAGCAGCAGGTCCCGAGCGCCATCTTCCAGCCCCCGCTCACCACGGGCACCTCGCTGCAGATCCGCGCCAACGAGCGTGCGATCTCGCTCCCGATCGATCCCAACTCGGGCCTCGTCGGGACGCTGCACGACGGTGACCACGTCGATGTCCTGCTCGCCTACAAGGGCGACAACGGCGGGCCGAGCTTCACTCGTCCGCTGCTGACCAACGTGGTCGTGCTCACGGCTCCGGACCCGAAGGGCGGCGCGAGCGTGCTGCTCAAGGTCTCGGACGTCAACGCGGCCAAGCTGCTGTACGCCGAGCAGTTCCAGAAGATCTGGCTCGTCGAGCGCCCGCAGACGCAGGCGCAGGACTCGCCGCCCGCACTCGAGACCGAGTCGACGATCCTGTTCGACGGGCTTGCGCCGTCGCAGGTGCAGAAGGCTGTCGCCGGACTCAAGGCATTCCTGAAGGCGCTCGGCCCGGCGAACGGGGGTGCGTGATGAGCGATAACGCCCCCGTCCGCGTGTTCATCTCGGGTGCGTGCGCAGGCCTCGCCGAGGTCCGCCAGGCACTCGGGACACACCCCGAGATCGAGATCGTCGGCACTGCCGTCGAGCCCGCACGAGCGGCTCAGAAGCTGGCAGCGTCCAACGCCCAGGTCGTGCTCCACGGCTCGAGCCGGACCGACCGGATGCCGGTCGAGGACGTCGAGGCGATCCGCCAGGCCACGTCGGCACCGATCGTGCTCGTCACCACGAGCTCGGCCACGGGGCTGCTGCACGAGGCGCTCGCACACGGCGTCGCCGACATCGTGCTCCTGCCCCAGTTGACGGATGCGCTCGTCTTCACCATCCGTCGGGCGCACGTCATGAGCGCGGGACGAGGACGCTCGGCCGGCGCGGCGCACGTGCGTCGCGGGGCCGAGGGCAAGATCGTGACGGTCTTCTCGCCCAAGGGCGGAGTCGGACGCACGATGACGGCCTGCGGCCTCGCCGCGATCTTCGCCCGCAGGCACGGTCGCCGCACGCTGCTCGTCGACCTCGATCTGCAGTTCGGCGACTGCGCGATCATGATGGGCCTCGACCCGGCCAAGACGATCTACGACCTCGTCATGACGTCGGGCGACCTCGACCCGGACAAGCTCGCAGGCTCGGTCAACGTGCACCCCTCGGGCGTGCACGTGATCCCCGCGCCCGTCCGGCCCGAGGACGCGGAGCTCGTCGCCGAGGACCGCGTCGCGCACCTCCTGGAGGTGGCGAAGCAGGCGTACGACGTGATCGTCGTCGACACGCCGGCGCACTTCCACTCCACCACGCTCGCGACGCTCGACCGGACGGACCGGCTGTGCCTGATGGCGAGCCTGGATATCCCGACCGTCAAGAACATCAAGCTCACGCTCCAGACGCTCGGCATGCTGCACTACCCCGTCGAGCGGATCGGCTTCATCATGAACCGCCCGCAGCCGCGGGTCGAGCTCAAGCAGTCCGAGGTCGAGAAGGCCCTGGACCTGAAGGCGATCGGTGAGCTGCCGTACGACCGCGAGGTACCCATCGCCGTGAACCGCGGCGTGCCGGTGCCGATGTCGGCTCCGCGCTCCTCGATCTCGAAGGCGCTCGCCGACGTGGCGGAGGCGCTGCTCCCGCAGCAGGGCAAGGGCCGTCGCCCTGTCGAGGCGGACGCCCCGGCGCCGCTCGAGATCGGCGACGGGAGCGGGCGTCAGAAGCGCCAGAGCATTCGTTCCAAGATGCGGAAGGCGGCGTAGCGCATGAGTCTCCAGTCGCGGATTCAGTCAGGCAGCACGCAGGGCGGCGGCGGCGGGGGCGACAACCTCCCGGTTCCGGCCTCGATCATCGTCAACGAGCCCGAGAAGGTCACGGTCGACCCGTTCGGCGAGCTCAAGAGCCGGGTCCACCACGACGTGATCACCCGGATCGGCCCGCGGCTGTTCGCGCGGGCCGAGGCGGAGGGCTCCGTCGAGCTCGCCGAGCGCGTCCGCGAGGCCGTCGACGAGGCGATTGCGCTCGACAAGACCCCGCTGACCCGCCAGGAGCGGGCACAGGTGGCGCGCGAGATCGCCGACGACATCCTCGGCTACGGGCCGCTGGAGCCGTTCCTTCGAGACGACACCATCACGGAGATCATGGTGAACGGCTCGAACCACATCTACATCGAGCGACGCGGCAAGATCGTCGAGACCGAGGCCGCGTTCGTCGACGACCAGCACCTCCTGCGGATCATCGACAAGATCATCTCGCGGATCGGCCGGCGCGTCGACGAGGCGTCGCCCATGGTCGACGCACGGCTTCCCGACGGCTCGCGTGTGAACGCGATCATCCCGCCGCTCGCCGTGTCCGGCCCGACGCTCACGATCCGGAAGTTCCGCAAGGACCCCTTCAAGATGGAGGACCTGCTGCGCTTCGGCTCGCTGACGCCGAAGTGCGCCCAGTTCCTCGAGGCGTGCGTCAAGGGCAAGCTCAACATCCTGATCTCCGGCGGCACCGGCTCCGGTAAGACGACGACCCTGAACGTGCTGTCTGCGGCGATTCCCGACGACGAGCGCATCATCACGGTCGAGGACGCCGCCGAGCTCCAGCTGCGCCAGCAGCACGTGATCACGCTCGAGTCCCGCCCGGCGAACATCGAGGGCAAGGGCCTCGTGCAGATCCGCGATCTCGTGCGCAACACCCTGCGCATGCGGCCCGACCGCATCGTCGTCGGCGAGGTCCGCGGCCCCGAGGCCGTCGACATGCTGCAGGCGATGAACACGGGCCACGACGGCTCGATCACGACGATCCACGCGAACACCCCGCGCGACGCGCTCTCGCGCGTCGAGACCCTCGTGCTGACGGCCGGCGTCGAGCTGCCGCTGAAGGCCATCCGCGAGCAGATCGCCTCGGCGATCGACCTCGTGGTGCAGGTCTCGCGCCTGGTCGACGGCACGCGCCGTCTGACCTACGTGACCGAGGTGCTGCGCATGGAGTCCGACGTCGTGACGATGCAGGACATCTTCCGGGCCAAGCCGATCGAGGACGACAGCGAGATTCCGGCTGCCGGCTCGAACCGCCTGCTCGGCCCGCTCCAGTGCTCCGGGATCATTCCCGGGTTCATGGACAAGCTCGCCGGCAACGGCGTGCACCTGCCGCCGGCCTTCTTCCAGGTCGAGCAGCGCTCCGGTGGCTACGGCTCGTTCGGGCGGCAGGCGTCGTGAGGTACCGGGCGGTCATCGTCGCGCTTGCGTCGCTCGCGGTCCTCGCGACCGGGGCGAGCGCGGCCACCCAGCCGCTCCGGGTCACGCGGGTCGAGACCTCGCGGCTGCCCCTCGTCTCCGTCACCGTGCAGGCTCCTCCGAGCCTCGCGGCGAAGGGCACGCCGGCGTTCTCGATCGCCGAGAACGGCAGGCCCGTCTCGGGCCTGCACATCTCGGATCCCAACAAGGGAGCCGCGATCGTCGAGATCATCGACGCGTCGCGCTCGATGAAGGGCGCCCCGCTCACGAAGGCGCTCGCCGCCGCGCGGGCGTTCAGCGCCGCCAAGCGGCCGATCGACCAGCTCTCGGTCCTCTCGTTCGGCAACGAGGTATCGGCGGCCCTGCCGCTGACGAGCGATCCCACCTCGATCGACGCGGCTCTCCGCGAGATCGTCGTGTCCCCGCACGACGGGACGGCCCTGTACGACGGGCTCCTCGACGGCGTGAAGACGCTCGCCGATTCGGGCGCCGGACGGCGCGTGCTGATCGTCCTGACCGATGGCGATGACACGTCCTCCAAGGCGACGCTCGCCCAGGTCACCGCTGCCGCGCATGACGCCGACGTCGCGATCTATGCGATCGCGCTCAAGAGCCCCACCTTCAAGCCGCGCGCCCTGAAGTCGATCACGACTGCGACCGGCGGCGGACTGTTCCAGGCCAGCACGGACGAGATCAAGTCCGTGTACCGCGAGATCGGCCGGGACCTCCACAGCACCTACCTTCTCGAGTACACGTCGTCGTTGCCGGCCAAGAAGATCTCGCTCTCCATCAGCGCGCCAGGCACGAAGGCGGCGAAGGCGAGCTTCGAGGCCTCGGCGGCGCCCGCAGTCGCCCCGCCGAAGCTCAACGGCACGGTGTCGTCCCTCTCGAGCACGCCCTTCGCGGGCCCGCTGCTGGCGCTCGCCGTCGGCATCGCGATCCTGCTCGCCCTGCTCGTCCTGTTCCGTCCGAGCAGCGAGCGCCAGCTCAACAAGCGGATCGAGGGCTACACGCAGGTCTCCGCGAAGCGTGTCGAGAAGGAGGGCGGCAGCCGCAGCCCGCTGTTCCAGCAGCTGCTGGTCTCCACCGAGCGCCTGCTCGGCCGGCTCAAGTACTGGCAGAAGTCCGGGTTCCTGCTCCAGCAGGCCGACCTGCCGCTCCGCGCCGCCGAGCTGTTCTACATCCAGCTCGGCCTGGGCGCCGTCCTCGGGATCGTGTCCCTCATGCTCGGGGCCCCCTGGATCATCAGCCTGATCGCCTTCGGCGCCGGGCTCCTCGGCCCGCACCTGTACGTCTCGCGCAAGGCGAGCAAGCGGGTCAAGGCGTTCGAGGCGCAGCTCCCCGACACGCTCGTCGCGGTCGCCGCGTCGCTCCGCGCCGGCCACTCGTTCGCCCAGGCGATGAGCACGATCGTCAAGGACGGCGGCGAGCCCGCAGCCAAGGAGTTCACCCGAGTCGAGGCCGAGACGCGCCTCGGCCGGTCGACCGACGACGCCCTTCAGGGCATGGCGGACCGGCTCGCGAGCCGCAACTTCGAGTTCGTCGTGCTCGCCGTCAACATCCAGCGGCAGGTCGGCGGCTCGCTCGCCGAGATCCTCGACATGGTCGCCGACACCGTGCGCGAGCGCGAGCAGTTCTCGCGCAAGGTGCTGGCGCTGACGGCGATGGGCCGCGCATCGGCCTACGTCCTCGTCGGGATGCCCTTCTTCATCGGGATCGCGCTCTCCCTGATGAACTGGAAGTACATGACACCGCTCTTCGAGACGAGCGCAGGACACATCCTGATCATCATCGGCCTGGTGCTGATCGGCCTCGGAACCGTGATCCTCCGCAAGATGGTCAACTTCCGCTACTGATGGAGCTGTAGTGCTACTCCTCCTCCTCGCCGTCGCCGCATTCGGCCTCGCCGCATACTTCGTGCTCGATCTCCTGACCGTCCGCCAGAAGCAGACGGCCGTCTCCCTCAACCGCGCGCGCACCTACGGCGGAATCGCCGCGGTACGCGACCGCGAGCTCGCGAAGACCGTCTCGAAGCGACTGATCACTCCGGGCCTGCACCGGCTCACCCGGATCGCCACCCGCCTCCCGGGTACGGCGAGTCCGCAGGAGCTCCGCCGGCGGATCGCGATGGCCGGACTCGAGCAGCGACTCACGCCGGCGAACTTCCTCGCGCTGAAGAGCGGCCTGACGGGCGGGATGATCCTTCTCGGCCTGATCCTCGGAAGCATCGGCGTCGTGCCGTTCATGGGGGCGCTGATGCTCGGCATCGGCGGCGCCGCGATCGGCTTCATCGCGCCCGACTACGTCCTGACGTTCAAGACGAAGCGGCGCAAGGAAGAGATCAACATCACGCTGCCCGACATCCTCGACCTCCTGACCGTCTCGGTCGAGGCCGGTCTCGGGTTCGATGCGGCGGTCGCCAAGATCAGCGAGAAGATGAAGGGCCCGCTGATCGAGGAGATGAAGAACCTGATCCACGAGATGCGAATGGGCGAGAGCCGGGCACAGGCGCTCAAGAACCTCGCCGAGCGCCTCGAGCTCCAGTCGATGACCAGCTTCACGCGCTCGATCATCCAGGCGGATCAGCTCGGCATCTCGCTGGCGCGCGTGCTTCGCGTCCAGGCGCAGGATCTCCGTAACAAGCGTCAGATGGCGGCCGAGCAGAAGGCCATGAAGGCGCCGATCAAGATGCTGTTCCCGACGGTGCTCTTCATCTTCCCGGCGATGTTCATCGTCATCCTCGGGCCGGCGATGATGACCCTGCTGCAGACGTTCTCGAGCGGCGGCGCGGCCGGGTAACAGGCTCGGCGCGTGCGGTGGCCCGGTACAGTGCGCCCGTACCGGGCGACGTGGCCGAGGGGTTAGGCAGCGGCCTGCAAAGCCGTCTACGCCGGTTCAAATCCGACCGTCGCCTCTCTGATCGTCCGCCTGCTGCTCCGTCGCGGCAGCCTGTTCGCGGCGATGCGTGAGCGCGGAGCAGGCGATGTGCGAGAGAATCGCCGGAGTGCCGCGCAACGTCTCCCGCCCTCACGATCGCTGGGCGTGCGCGGCTCTCCTCGCGATCGCGGTCCTCGCGATCCCGGGGGTGGGCACGGCGTCGGCGTCCGTTGCGGCGGCCACACCCGAGCAACAGCTCGCGGCCCGGTACGCCCCCATGGTGATGCTGAAGAAGCAGTCGGCGCCCTGCGACAACGAGGGCGAGCAGTTCGTCCCGGCGCCGGTGGCGGTCGTGCTCGGCAACCCGGCCGTCAAGCTCCTGCGAGGCCCTTCCGACGGGCAGACCGGGTTCACGACCGTCGCGAACGGACCCACGGCGGCGCAGGTGGCGGGTCTCGGCGGCGACTACTACCTCGATCTCCCAGGTGATCCCCTCCACCCCGGTTGCACCTACGAGAAGGCGTCACGCGACCTGATGCAGGGCCGCAAGCCGACCACCTACGCCCACGTCGTCAGCGAGCCGGGCGTGAGCGGCGTCGCCCTGCAGTACTGGTTCTTCTGGTACTTCAACCAGTTCAACGACGTGCACGAGGGCGACTGGGAGATGATCCAGCTCGCCTGGGACGGTACGAGCTCGGTCGACGCGGCCCTCGCGCGGGCGCCGGACCGGATCGCCCTGGCACAGCACGGCGGAGGCGAGCTGGCAGCCTGGGACTCGACCAAGCTCGAGCGCGAAGGCGACCATCCGGTGGTGTATCCGGCGTCGGGATCGCACGCGAACTACTACGACGCCGCGCTCTATCTCGGCACCGGTCAGAACGGCGCGGGCTTCGGCTGCGACAACTCGCTCGGGCCATCGACCCGGACTGCGGTCGACACCGTGGTCGTGCCCGACGGGACCGCAACGACCGGACAGTTCGCCTGGCTCAGCTACGAGGGCAGGTGGGGACAGTACGAGCCCGGGCTCAACAACGGCCCCGACGGACCCGCCCAGCACGGACAGTGGCGCGAGCCGTTCCGATGGATGGCGGGCCTGCGCTCGTCGAGCCCGACCGTACCGCTCGGCTCGACGTTCGGCCCGAGCGTGACCGGCGCGTTCTGCGGCGTGATCGCGGCGGGCTCGGTCGTGTACAACAAGCTCTCCCGCCATCCCGGAGTGATCCTGCTGCTGCTTGCAGCACTCGTCCTGTTCGGGGTGTTCCTGGCGCGACGAACCGTCTGGAGCCCTGCACCGTTCGCGCCGCTCGAGCAATCGCGCCGCACCGGCCAGATCATCGTGGCCGCTGCGGGTGCATACCGGGTGCGCGGGCGTGAGCTTCTCGCGCTGGGAGCGGTCTTCGTTCCGCTCGGCATCGCCACGGCCGCGCTCCAACAGGTCATCTTCTCGAACGACTTCGTGAGCTCGCTGATCGCGTCGAGCGACTCGCGGATCACCAGCGCAGCCATCGCGTTGATCACCGGATCGTTCGGGGTTGCCCTCGCCTACAACGGCGTCGTCGCGCTCGTCAGCGCCGCGGTCTCCCAGCAGCTCGATGAAAGCGCCCCGCACCCGCAGAGGGCATACAGAATGGTCGGGCGCCGGGTCTGGCCCCTGCTCGTGACGCAGGCGCTCGTCACCGTCATGCTCGTCGTTCTGAGCCTGACCATCGTCGGCATCCCGTTCGCGTTCAAGAAGGCGGTCGACTGGGCGTTCACGCCCTGGCAGGTCGTCGTGGAAGGCAGCTCCGGACGAGAGGCGCTGCGCCGGTCGACGGCGCTCGTTCGCGGGCAGTGGCCGTTCACGGCGAGGCTCAGCGTGGTGCTCGTCGGGACGACCCTCACGCTCGGGCCGATCGTCGGGTTCGTCCTCATCTTCGTGACCGACCTTCCGCTGGCCCTGATCAACATCGCGGGGTCGATCGTCTACGCCCTGGTCGTTCCGTACACCGCGCTCGCTCTCAGCCTGCTGCTCCTGGAGCTCCGTCGCCGGCACGACGCCGTCGCACTGCCGAACGCAAGCCTCTCGTGACACGGAGGAGAGACGGACCATCCTCGCCTAGCATCCGCAGCGGACATGCTGCGCCTGATCCTGAACGTGTTGTGGCTCGTGCTGAGCGGCTTCTGGATGGCGCTCGCCTACGTCGTCGCGGGCGTGCTGATGTGCGTCACGATCATCGGCATCCCGTTCGGCATCCAGGCCTTCAAGCTCGCCGGCTACGCGCTCTGGCCGTTCGGCCGAGCCCTCGCACCGACGGGCCGACGGCCGGGCCTGAGCCTGATCGGCAACGTGATCTGGTTCATCCTCGCCGGCTGGTGGCTCGCGATCGGACACCTGGTCGCCGGCGTCGCGCTCTGTCTGACGATCATCGGCATCCCTCTCGGCATCGCCAGCTTCAAGATGGCCGGAGCTGCGCTCGTCCCGTTCGGCAGGGAGATCGTCACGCTTCCCACCGGCACGTATGCGCCCGCGGGCATGATCGTCGTGCGTTGAGGGCGGGAGGATGACCTGAGCTTCCCCGACGGGTTCCTCTGGGGCACCGCCACCTCGGCCCACCAGGTCGAGGGAGGCAACGTCTACAACGACTGCTGGCTGCTCGAGCACGTGCCCGGGACGCCGTACAGCGAGCGGTCGGGCGATGCCTGCGACCACTACCACCGCTACCGCGAGGACATCGCGTTGATCGCGGCGCTCGGGCTCGGCGCCTACCGCTTCTCGGTGGAGTGGTCGCGGATCGAGCCCGAGGAGGGCGAGTTCTCGCGGGCGGCGCTGGATCACTACCGGCGCATGCTCGACACGTGCCACGAGCACGGGCTCGTCCCGCTGCTGACGCTCCACCACTTCACCTCGCCGCGCTGGGTCGCCGGAGATGGAGGATGGACCGAGCCGAGGACGGCGGAGCGCTTCGCGCGCTTCTGCGAGCGGACGATGCGGCACCTGGGCGACCTCGTGCCGTATGCGTGCACGATCAACGAACCGAACCTGGGCGCGCTCCTGCACTCGGTCATCGGCGTTCCGGATCCCCGCAACGGCGGCGCGTGGTCGGCCGCTGCCTCGGTACTGCAGACGACACCCGACCGGTTCGCGCCGCTGCAGCATTCGGCCGGGCCGCGGGCCGCCGAGGTCACGCGTACGGCGCACCGACTCGCGTTCGACGCGATCAAGAGCGTGCGCCCCGAGACGCAGGTGGGCCTGACCGTCGCACTGAGCGCGTGGGAGGCACAGCCCGGTGGCGAGGAGAACCTCGCACGGTTGCGAGGCCTCGCGGAGGACGTCTTCCTGGAGGGCGTCGAAGGCGACTTCCTCGGCGTGCAGTGCTACACGGGCCTGCTCGTCGGACCCGACGGACTGGTCGAGGCCGCCCCGGAGGTCGAGCGAACACAGATGGGCTACGTGTTTCAGCCCGAGGCGCTCGAGCATGCGATCCGGCGGGCCGTCGAGCTCACCGGCCTGCCGATGATCGTCACCGAGAACGGCATCGGCACCGACGACGACACGCGGCGTGTCGAGTTCATCGAGCGCGCCCTGCGCGGCGTCGAGGCGTGCATCGGCGATGGTCTCGACGTGCGTGGCTACCTCTACTGGTCGCTGTTCGACAACTTCGAGTGGGCCTTCGGCTATCGACCGACGTTCGGCCTCGTCGCGGTCGATCGCGACACCCAGGCGCGCTCCGCCAAGCCGAGCGCGCGCCGGTTCGGGGAGATCGCCCGGAGTGGCCGGGTCGACGGCGCGATCCGGTAGCGACATGGACGTCCAGGCCCGCGAGATCGAGAAGCGCGCGGCCGCCGAGGCGGCAGCGGAGCTCGTCTGCGACGGCGACCGGGTCGGCCTGGGAACCGGTTCGACCGTCGCCTACCTGCTGCCCGCCCTGGCCGCCCGACGGCTCGCGATCCGGTGCGCTGCGACGTCACCGAGAACGGAGTCGATCGCGCGCGAGCTGGGCCTCTCGATCGAGCCGCTCGCCGACCTCGGCGCGCTCGACATCGCGATCGACGGCGCCGATCAGGTGGCGCCGGACGGCTGGCTCGTCAAGGGCGGCGGTGGCGCGCACACGCGCGAGAAGGTGACCGCTGCGGCCGCTCGTCGGTTCGTCGTGATCGCGTCCTCGGACAAGCTCGTCGACGCGTTGCGCCCACCGGTACCGCTCGAGATCCTCGTGTTCGGCGCCTCGCTCACGCTGTCGGCGCTCGAGCCGGCCGCGCTACGCGACGGCCCGCTCAGCCCCGATGGGAACCTGATCGCCGACTACCTGGGACGCGTCGACGATCCGGCCGCAGTCGCATCGTGGCTCTCGTCGACTCCAGGCGTCGTGGAGCATGGGCTCTTCCCGCCCACGCTCGTCAGCGACGTGCTGGTCGCCGACGGCTCGGCTGTGCGCCAGATCCGACTCGGCACCTGACCGCCGGCACGACGCCCCGTCTCAGGGCAGGGCCACGGCCGCCTCCGGCGTCGCCACCCGGAAGCTGAAGCTCTCCTCCGCGTACAGGTGGACGCTCGTCTCGTCGGTGCGCTCGTATCCGATCGAGAGATCCTCGCCCGACTCGAACAGGAAGTCGCCGCCGCGCAGGCTGACGGCCACGGCGCCGTCGATGCCCGGCGTCCAGACGATCGGGCCGCCCAGGATGTGGCGCAGGTGGTCGAAGACGGGATAGCCGCCGTGCTCGGTCGTCTCGACCACGTTGGTGTACACCGCAGGCGCGAGGGCGAGCCCGAACGGTCCCGCGATGCCCTCGCGCAGCATCAGCTCGACTGCCTTCGCGACCTGTGAGGGATAGCTCCCCGTCTTGTCGCCGAGGGGAATCGGTGCGTGGGGCGAGGCTCCGACGATGCCGTCGATCCTGGCCGCCTCGAACCCGTTGAACACGGCCGCGTTCTCGGCGAGCGCGATGCGTCGCACGGCGTCGTCGAGGTCGTCGAGGTCGGCGTCGACCGCACCGCGCTCGAAGTCGGTCAGCTCGCTGCGCGAGACGGTGAAGTCGGAGCGCAGCTCGACGAGCGGGAGCACGCGGCGCTGCCGGGCCTCGACGCCATCGCACGGGGACGACTCGAGTCGCCGCACGCGGCCGAGGTTGGTCGCCGAGTACTCGAACCCGTAGGGCCCGGCGAAGTCCACGAGCTTGCGGGCGCCGAGCGCCGGGACGAGGTGCTCCCTCGCCTCGTCGTCGAGCATGGCCCAGGCGCGCTCGGTGATCGGCGCAACGGATCGCAGAAGGTGGTTCACGACGCGAGCTCCCTGAGGCCGCCGATGCCGAGCGTGCCCGAACCGCCTGCGGCGGACGACGACGAATCGCTCTCGCCGCCCTCGTCTCCGGCCGCCGCCTCGGCGGACTCGCCGTGCTCGACGATGTCGCCGGGCTGGAACAGCACGCCGCGGGCGATCTCCCGCCACTTCGGCGTCCGCCGCAGCAGGAACTCGAGGTCCATCGCGAAGTGCTTGAACTCCTCACCCTGGGCGTCGAGCATGATCGCGCGAGCGTCCGGGTCGGCCTCGACGGCGAGGCGCTGCTCGTACCACCCGATCGCCTCGGCCTCTTCCGTGAGTGACGCGCACAGCCGCGCGAACGTCCGGGTCGCGGCGGGCAGCTCCTCCGGTGGCTCGTGATACTGGTCGAAGCCCATAGAACGCTCCTTGCGGTTCGAGTCGGACGGCTGCACCGTAGTCGCCCCACGAACGGCGCGGTGCCATCAACTACCGTCCCTGCGATGGCGAAAGGCAGCCACGCACACGGCGACGGCGCCCACGCAGGACACTCGCACGGAGTATCCCCCGACGCCGACACGCGCAAACTCGCGTTCACGCTCGCGCTGATCGTCGGCTTCATGTGCTTCGAGATCGTCGTCGGCCTCGTCGTCGGCTCGCTCGCGCTGCTCTCCGACTCCGCGCACATGCTGACCGACGCCGCCGCGATCGGCCTCTCGATCGTCGCGATCAGGCTCGCGGCGCGGCCCGCCAAGGGCGTCATGACGTACGGCTTCCGGCGCGTCGAGATCCTCTCGGCGCAGGCGAACGGGGTCACGCTGCTGGTGCTCGCACTGCTGATCGTGTTCGAGGCCTGCCGGCGGCTCATCACACCGCCGGACGTCGGTGGCAAGGCGGTGCTGATCGTCGCGCTCGTCGGCGTGGCGGTCAATCTCGTCGCGACCTGGACGCTCGCGAAGGCCAACAGGGAGAGCCTCAACATCGAGGGCTCGTTCCAGCACCTGCTGACCGACCTCTACGCCTTCATCGCGACGGCGATCGCGGGCGTCGTGATCATCGTGACCGGCTACGTGCGCGCGGACGCGATCGCGTCCCTGATCGTTGCGGCGCTCATGCTGCGCGCGGCCTACGGGTTGCTCCGGGCGTCCGGCCGCATCTTCCTCGAGGCCTCGCCGGCGGGCCTGGACCCCGAGCAGATCGGCCGCCTGCTCGTCAGCCAGCCCGGCGTCCGAGAGGTGCACGATCTGCACGTCTGGGAGATCTCGTCGGGCTTCCCGGCGCTGACCGCCCACGTTCTGGTCGCGTCGGACGCCGACTGCCACGCGCTCCGAGGGCAGCTCGCGCAGATGCTCGAGACACGGTTCAGCATCCGGCACACGACGCTGCAGGTCGACCACGCGCACGATGACGCGCCGCTTCGGATCCAGACCTCGGGAACGGTCACTGCGCCGCGCGGCGGCGACAGCGAAGAAAGCTAGAAGTCCTCGAGGCCGCGGGCAGCCGCCCCGAGCAGCGCGACCCGATCGGCCGTGACGAGCGAGACGGGGACTCCGGCGAGCATCTCGCCGAGACGTCCCTTGCGCCGGAACGCGTCGCTGAAGACTGCGGGGTCGAGCAGGCGGCGCAGGCGGCGCCCGAGACCGCCGGCGAGGAACACCCCACCGGTCGCGAGGACCCGCAGTGCGAGGTTCCCGCTCTCCTGCGCCAGGATCCGGACGAAGAGCGCAACAGCGGCGGCGCACGCCGGGTCCGGCTCGGCGAGCAGGGCCTGCTCGCAGATGATCGGCGTCCGGTCGCTCGCAGCGGCGAGCGCCGCGATCACGCTCGCCGACGATGCAGCGCGCCCGGTCTCACACAGGAAGGCGTGCAGGTTCGGCAGGCCGATGCCCGAGCACACGCGCTCGTAGCTGACGTGATCGAAGCGGCTCCCGCACCACTGCAGGAGATCGACCTGCTCCGCGTCGATCGGGCCGAAGTCGCAGTGACCGCCCTCCGATGGGAACGCGCGAAAGCGCATCCCGTCGTGCGCGAGGAAGGCCTCCCCGAGTCCCGTTCCGGGAGCCACGACGGCGATCGCGCCATCCGGCGCTGCAGTGCCCGGTAGCAGCACGTCGGCGTCCTCGGGCAACAGCTCGGGGATCGCGCTCGCGATCGCCTCGAGATCGTTCAGGATGCGCACGTGCTTCAGGCCGAGCGCCTGGGCGAGCCCCTGCTCCGTCGGCTCCCACGCGAGGTTCGTCAGAACTGCCCGGCCCTTCGCGACCGGACCCGCAACCGCGATCGACGCGTGCGTGATCCCGGCAACCTGCTGCTGCTCGACGAATGACGCGAGCAACGCCTCGAGACTCGGGTATGCGCTGCTCGGCAGCCGGCCGGCCGCGACCGACGCGCGCGGGCCTCCCGCCACGTCGAGCACCGCGAGGTCGGTCTTGGTGCCGCCGACGTCGGCGACTAGCAGGAGGTCTGTCACGTTCGCGAAGTAGACCATGCCCGCGGTCGTGCGGGACGCGGCCCAGTGCGCTACGGTCGCGGCCAGAGTCCCGTCTTACGACACGAGAGGAGCCGACTCGTGCAGCTCGGCATGATCGGCCTAGGCCGCATGGGCGCCAACATGGTGCGTCGCCTGATGGGCGCCGGCCACGAGTGCGTCGTCTACAACCGCACGCTCTCGGCCGTCGAACAGCTCGAGAAGGAAGGAGCGATCGGCTCCGCATCCCTGAACGAGCTCGTCGAGAAGATGGCCACGCCACGCTCGATCTGGCTGATGGTTCCGGCCGGCGTCGTCGACAGGACGCTCGAGGACCTCGTTCCACTGCTCTCGCCCGGCGACACCGTGATCGATGGTGGGAACTCGTACTACCACGACGACATGCGGCGCGCCGCCGAGCTCAGCGCCAAGGGCCTGAACTACGTCGACGTCGGCACGTCGGGCGGCGTCTTCGGTCTCGAGCGCGGGTACTGCCTCATGATCGGGGGACCCGACGAGCCCGTGAAGCGCCTCGACCCGATCTTCGCCTCGCTCGCGCCGGGCGTTGACGCCGCCCCGCGCACGCCGGGCCGGAAGGGTCAGCCGAGCGCGTCCGAGCGCGGCTACCTGCACTGCGGTCCGGCCGGTGCCGGCCACTTCGTGAAGATGGTGCACAACGGCATCGAGTACGGGATCATGGCCGCCTACGCCGAGGGCCTGAACGTGCTGAAGCACGCCGACGCCGGACTCGCCGACCACGCCGTCGACGCCGAGACGGCACCGCTCCGCCATCCCGAGCGCTACCAGTACAGGCTCGATCTCCCCGAGATCACCGAGGTCTGGCGCCGGGGGAGCGTCGTCGCCTCCTGGCTCCTCGATCTCACCGCGCAGGCGCTCCACGAGGAGCCGACGCTCGAGAAGTTCTCGGGGCGGGTCTCCGACTCGGGCGAGGGACGCTGGACGCTCGAGGCGGCGAACGAGACCGGGACGCCGATCCCCGTGCTCGCAACCGCACTGTTCTCGCGCTTCAGCTCGCGCGGGGAGGGTGAGTTCGCAAACCGCACGCTCTCTGCCATGCGCTTCGCGTTCGGAGGCCATCTGGAGAAGCCCGCATGACGCCTCGGTTGCGCGGACTGCCCGAGTTCCACGCGCTCGAGGCGCACTACCGGGAGCTGCGCGACGTCCACCTGCGCGAGCTCTTCGCGCGTGATCCGGATCGCGGGAGTCGGCTGTGCGGCGAGGCGGCAGGCTGGTACGCCGACTGGTCGAAGCACCGGGTGACGGACGAGACGATGGCGCTGCTCGTGCAGCTTGCCCGCGGATGCAAGGTCGCCGAGCGCCGCGACGCCATGTTCAGCGGCGAGCACATCAACGTCACGGAGGATCGCGCGGTGCTGCACGTCGCGCTGCGCATGCCGCGGGAGCGGTCGCTCGTCGTGGACGGGGTCGACGTCGTGCGCGAGGTGCACGAGGTGCTCGACCGCATGGCCGCGTTCTGCGAGCGCGTGCGCTCGGGCGAGTGGGTCGGCCACACCGGGAAGCGGATCCGCGCCGTCGTCAACATCGGCATCGGAGGATCCGACCTCGGTCCGGCGATGGCCTACGACGCGCTCCGCGCCTACTCGGATCGCGGGTTGACGATGCGGTTCGTCTCGAACGTCGACAGCAACGACTTCGCCGAGGCGACGCGCGACCTCGACCCGGCCGAGACGCTGTTCATCATCTCGTCCAAGACGTTCAAGACCCTCGAGACGCTGACCAACGCGCAGACTGCCCGCGCGTGGTGCGTCGCCGGTCTGGGCGACGAGGCGGCGGTCGCCCGGCACTTCGTCGCCGTCTCGACGAACGCCGACGCCGTCGCGAGCTTCGGCATCGACACGGCGAACATGTTCGGCTTCTGGGACTGGGTCGGCGGCCGCTACTCGTTCCCGTCGGCGATCGGCCTCTCGCTGATGATCGCGATCGGCCCCGAGCGCTTCCACGAGCTGCACGCGGGCATGTACGAGATGGACGAGCACTTCCGCGAGACACCCCTCGAGGGCAACCTTCCGGTGCTCCTCGGCCTGCTCGGCGTCTGGTACATCGACCTGTTCGGCGCCGAGACGCTCGCCGTCCTGCCGTACGACAACTACCTCGCCCGGCTGCCCGCGTACCTCCAGCAGCTCGACATGGAGAGCAACGGCAAGCACGTCGATCTCGACGGCCAGCGCGTCGACTACGCGACTGGACCGGTCGTCTGGGGCCAGCCGGGCACCAACGGCCAGCACGCGTTCTACCAGCTGATCCACCAGGGCACGCGCCTCATACCGTGCGACTTCATCGGCTTCTGCGCATCGCTGAACCCGATCGGCGTTCACCACGACCTCCTCGTCGCCAACCTCCTGGCGCAGACGGAGGCGCTCGCGTTCGGGCGCACCGAGGCCGAGGTCGCCGCCGAGGGCGGGCCGCCGGCCCAGGTCGCCCATCGCGTGTTCGAGGGCAACCGGCCGACGACGACACTGCTCGCCGAGGCGCTGACGCCGCGCAGCCTGGGAAGCCTGATCGCACTGTACGAGCATCGTGTGTTCACCCAGGGCACGATCTGGGACATCGACTCGTTCGATCAGTGGGGCGTCGAGCTCGGCAAGGCGCTCGCCGGCAAGATCGCACCCGAGCTCGAGGCCGAGACGGCGCCCGCGCTCGCGCACGACTCCTCGACGAACGCACTGATCCGCAGGTACCGAGCAGCGCAGGGTCGGGCGGTCAGGTAACCGGCTCGACGTGCAGCTCGGCCAGTGCCGGGTCGCGACCGAGCACGAAGACCCCGGCCAGGATCAGCGCGATACCGACCGCCAGGGTCAGTCGCGCGCCCGTCGACGTCGGTAGGTGCTCCGACAGCGCGATCGGCGCGACGATGATCGGCAGCACGGACTCGACCGATACCGTCATCGGCACGACGAACGTCGGCGAGCGCGTGCGCAACGCGGTCATCTCGCACGTGGTTGCGGCGTATGCCGCGCCTCCGGTCACCGCAAGCCACACGACGCACACGAGCCAGCGATCGTCGCCGAACGCGTCTTCGGCGAGGCGGGTCGCGATCGCAAGCAGGGTGAAGCCGATTCCCGCCGCGGCGGGGAGCAGCACTGAGACCCGAAGCATCTGACGGCGCAGGATCAGCGGGAGCGCCGAGGCGACCCCGAGCACGACGACGAGGGCGATCGTGCGCGTGCCGTCGTCACCGCCCTGCGTCGGCGCGGCGAGCGCGAGGCACACGACCCCGGCGGTGATCGCGATCGCACCGAGCACCTCGCCGCGCGTGACCGAGCCCGGCGTCATCACGTGAACGATCACGAGCAGCACGACGAGGTTGAACGCCAGCGCAGGCTGGACCACGGCAAGCGGCGCGTTGGCAAGCGCCAGCGCCTGCAGCGGCCAGCCGAGCAGCGACACGACCCCGCCCACGAGCCAGCGGGGTCGTTGGACGAGGCCGATCAGGAGCGACGGGCGCAGCTCGTCGCTCGAGTGCGCGCGCCGGGCATCGAGCGACTGCAGCGCGATGCCGGCGGCGTACATGGTCGCGGCCCCGAGGGCGCACAGGACACCGATCAGCAAGGTGTCAGCGGCTCCGCTCCCACATGCCGAGCCGGCAGAGCTCGACGTAGCCGAGCCGTCGGTAGACCGGATAGCCGAGCCGGCTCGACTGCAGGCTGGAGACCGTCGAGCCCGCCGAGCGTGCGTCGTGCAGCGCGCGCAGGAGGAGCCGGCGCGCGAGCCCACGCCCTCTCGCCTCGGGGACCGTTCCCACCATGAAGACCCCGGCGTCGGGGCCCTCGCGGACCAGCGTGAGGCACGCAGCCGGCCGGCCGTCGAGCCGTGCGACATACGCCGTCGCGCGGGCGAGCCAGCCGTCGATCGCCGAGCTCACGGCACCGTCGGCAAGCCCGTAGCTCCGCTCGACGATCCCGGCGACCTCGTCGGGATCCGGCGCATCGCTCCAGTCATCGAGCGGGTCGTCGTCGGCCGGCAGCTGCGAGAGATCGAGCGTCATCGCGGGCGCCTCCGAGTCGAGCGCGTAGCCGGCCTCGCGGAGCACGGCCGGAGCGACGTCGTCGTCGGGCGGGACCCAGACCATCGAGCGGCCGACGCCTGCATCCTCGTAGGCGCTCTCGAGCTGTGGAAGGGCAGCGGCCAGGCGCGTCGGATCGGTGTACACGGCCGCGTTCGCGATCGCGAGCTCGGAGAGGCCCGGAACGATTGCGGCGATGACGCCATCCGACTCGAATGCATGTCCGCTGCGCGCAGCATGGCCGATCAGCCCCTGGAACGCGGCCATGCACGCGAGCATCGTCACCAGGTCCTCCATCGATGCGAATCTACACGGCGCAGGTCGGAGTTGACGCACGAACGTATGTTCGTGTAGGATCGCCGTCATGCCGCCGCCCACCGCACTTCGCTGGACGCTCGCAGGCGACGAGGCACAGGCTCCGCTCTTCGACGACGGCCTTCCTTCCGGCGCGCGCGACCTGCCCGCGGTCGAGTACCTGCACGTGCGTGCTCGCCGCATCATCAGCAGCGTGCCCGCAAGCTCGCGGATGCCGTTCCGGTTCACGATCAACGCCTACCGCGGATGCACGCACGCGTGCGTGTACTGCTTCGCGCGACCGACGCACGCGTTCCTCGATCTCGATCCCGGCATCGACTTCGAGCGGCGGATCGTCGTCAAGGTCAATGCGGTCGAGCGACTGCGGGCCGAGCTTCGAGCGGCGAGCTGGAGCGGTGACCACATCGCCATGGGCACGAACACGGATCCGTACCAGCCCGCCGAGGGGCGCTACCGGCTGACCCGCGGGTTGATCTCGGCGCTGTCCGAGGCGAGGAACTCGTTCTCGATCCTGACCAAGTCGACGATGATCCTGCGTGACATCGACGTGCTCGCAGAGGCGTCGCGGCGGACATCGGTGCGGGTCAACCTGTCGATCGGGACGCTCGACGAGCAGGCGTGGCGCACGACCGAGCCCGGTACCCCTCCGCCCCTCCAGCGCGTCGAGACGGTCCGGCGACTCAACGAGGCCGGCATCGAGTGCGGCGTGCTCGTCGCGCCCGTGCTGCCAGGCATCTCCGATGCCCCCGAGCAGCTCGAGGCGGTCGTCGGCGCCTGTCTCTCCGCCGGGGCCGTGTCGATCTCGTCCGTCCTCCTGCACTTGCGACCCGGCGTGCGCGAGCTGTTCCTGCCATGGCTGCAACGCGAGCGCCCCGAGCTCGTTGCCGCTTACGACGCGCTGTACGCCTCCCCCTCGGGCTACGCGCCGCAGGAGTTCAGGCGCGCGCACGCCGGGCGCATCGCCGACCTCACGCGAGGATCGGGAGCTCATGAGTACACGCGGATGCCGGCGAAGTACTCCGACGAGTAGTAGCCCGAGGCGAGCGACGAGACCTTGACGACGTCGCCGGTATGCGGCGCCTGCACGAACGCGCCGTGGCCGAGGTACATGCCGACGTGATGCCCGTCGTCGAAGAACACCAGATCGCCGGGCGCGAGGCGGTCGCGCGGCACGTAGGTGCCCGCCTGGATCTGCTGCGAGGTGACGCGAGGGATGTGCACGCCCTGCTTCGCATACGCCCACTGCATGAGACCCGAGCAATCGAAGCCGCCCGGGCCCTCCGCTCCCCAGTGGTAGGGCGTCCCGAGATAGCTCAGCGCGGTCTCCGCCGCACGGATCCCCACGCTGGAGCCCGAGCCGTTGAGGCCGTCGAGCGACGAGAGCGAGAAGTGCACGCCGTACGCCGCGAGTGCGGCGCGTGCGCGCCGGGCCGCTGCCGCGTCGGCGAGCCGTTGCGCGCGGCGCTGCGCGGCGAGCTGCCGGCGGATCGAGCTCCGGAGGCTGCGCAGCAGGCGCCGGTTGCGTGCGATGGTGCGATCGATCTCGCCCTTCGTGGTCTGCAACTGCGTGAACGCCACACGACGGCGGGTCGTCTGGGCGAGGACGATGCGGTGCTGCGCGGTGATCGTGATCTTCCACGTATGGATGGCCGCCACGGTGCGCGCGTAGTAGCCGCGCGTGCGCTTGTACAGCGCGATCTCGTCGAGGGCGGCCGAGAGCGATTTCGCGCCCAGCAGGATCGCGGCGGCATCGGGCTGCGGCTGCTCGTACTGGGAGCGCAGCGCGTGCGCGAGATCGATCCGCGCGGCGGTCAGGTTGTGGCGCGCGGAGTTCATCTCCTGGGTCGCCAGGAAGAGCCGCGTCTCGGAGTCGGACAGTCGCAGCCGGGCGAGGTCGTAGCGCTGGATCACCGGTTCGAGCGCATTACGTGACGCGTCGAGACGAGCCTGTACGGCGCGCGCCTCGCGGCGCTGCGCAGCGATCGTCGACGCCTGCGCCGGGACCACGCCGAGGAGAGGCACGGCCAGGAGCACGCCAAGGACAACGCGGATGCGCACTCCTTGCTGTTCGCCGCGATCGGCGCCATCCCTGGTAGCCGCGATCGACAGCCGAGAAACCCGTACGAGAGCGGATGAAGGGACTCGAACCCTCGACCTTCGCCATGGCAAGGCGACGCTCTAGCCAACTGAGCTACATCCGCAGTCGCTCCTAACGCTACCAGAGAGCCACCGCGCCGAACGCTCGGTCAGGGACGCGCGAGCTTCTCGGCCTGCTTCGGATCGAGCCGGCGCAGCTGCGCGAACAGCAACGCCACGTGCTGCTTCTTCTCGTCGAGAAGGTGCGCAACCGTGTCGCGCACCTCGGCATCGTTCAGCACGAGCGTCTGGGCCTCGTAGCGGTTGATCGCGACGAGCTCCTCGGCGAGGTCGGCCCGCAGCGCCTCGAGGTCGGCGGCAAGCTCCGTCAGACGCACGTCGATCTCCTCGATCCGTTGGATCCGTTACGCAAGGGACACGCGACCGTCGCTCGTCGCGTGGGCATTCCACACGCGCCAGCGGTGCGACAGGTCGTCGGGATCGTCGCCCCGGCTCTCGAGGCGCACCGTGCCCCCGGCCGACACGTCGACGCGGTACTGGTACCAGGAGATGTCCCACGCGACGGTCACGACCACGTCGGGCCGGGTGCCGGCGAGGGGCACCACCGACACGAGCGGGTCGCCGAGGCTCTTCGAGATGCCGGCCACCGCGCGACGGTACGGGCTGCGGTTGAACGCGGACACGCCCTCGCGCGCTGCCTGCCCGAGCCCGCTCTCGTCGGCGCTCGCGATGTCGTCGGCCTCGGGCGGCTCGTCGGGCTGCCCGGCGGGGCGCCGATGACCCAGGAGACGCGAGAGACGACCTGACCCTCGCGCAAGCGGCACCGCCACGGGAGGCGGCACCGGCGCGCCCTCGCGGAGCCAGCCGCGGCCGTCGGCGTCGTCGACGCAGAGCTCGCAGACCAGCATCGTCCTGGGGCCGGCGCGGTACCGAGCGACCCGTTCGCCGAGCAGCAGCGTCCGGCCGCAAAGGGGGCACTCGAGCACCGTGTCGTTGCGGGAGACCTGCACCCTTCCAGGTTAGCGCGCTCTCGCTCGAGCGCCAGCCCCTACGCTGCACAATCGTGTCCGGTCGTCCCGTCGAGCGCGCCGCGCGCATCGCGTTCGCGCGAAACCAGGTGGTCGGGCGCACTCACGACGGGATCGACTACCGCTTTCACTGTCCCGACGCGTCGAAGTTCCCGGCCCAGTTCCTGTGGGACTCGTGCTGGCACGCGATCGCGCTTCGCAACCTCGACCCCGCGGCGGCGCGCGACGAGCTGCGCACGCTCCTGCGCGCCCAGGAGCCGGACGGCTTCCTTCCCCACACCATCTTCTGGCACCGACCCGTGCGTCTGTCACGAGTGTCCTTCTACTCGCTGGCGCACCCCTCCGACCGGACGACCCACACCATCCAGCCACCGTTCGTCGCGCTCGCGTGGGAACTCGTTGCGGCGTCGTCGCAGGACGATCCCTCGTTCGCCGGCGAGGCGGTCGAGGCACTCGCCGCCCTGCACGGGTGGCTCGGCCGCGAGCGCGACCCGGACGGCTCCGGGCTCGTGGCGCTCATCTCCCCGGACGAGTCGGGGCTCGATGCCTCACCGAAGTTCGACGCCCTCATGGGCTGGCGCGCAGCGGGACTTCCCGGGTTCATCTGGCACAGTCCACGAGCTGCGTCGGGCGGGGTTCCGGCTCGACGAGGTCCTGCGGCGCGGCGGGTTCTGCGTGCAGGAGGTGCTGACCTCGGTCGCACACGCGGTCTCGTTGCGCTCGCTCGCGCGACTGTCCGGCGACGAGTCGCATCGACGGACCGCCGAGCGGACCGAGGCGGCGTTGTACGAGCGCGCGTGGGATGAGAAGCGCGGCCTGTTCTTCGACCTCGCGTACCCGTCCGGCGCGCCGCAGCGGGTCTCGACCTGGGCGAGCCTCGCGCCGCTCGCCCTACCGAGCCTGCCGCGCGAGATGGCGGCGCGGCTCGCGGGGCACCTTGCCGACCGCGGCGAGTACGCCCTTCCCTGGCCGGTGCCGTCGACCGCGATGAGCGAGCCGGCGTTCCGGCGCCGGACAGGGCCGGTTCCGCGCTACTGGCGCGGCGAGACGTGGCTCGCGGCGACCTGGCTGCTGCATCGCGGTCTCCGCCAGCACGGCTTCGACGACCTCGCGCGGCAGCTCGCCCGCCAGGCGACGCGTCTCGTCGCCGGGCGGGGGCTGCGCGAGTACTACGACCCGATCGACGGGACGCCGCAGGGGGCCAGGCACTTCGGGATGTCTGCCCTGGTGCTCGACCTCGAGCGCCAGTACCAGTGAGGTGACTCCACCGGCTCCTCGCACGGGCGTCAGGTCCTGACGGGCTCCTTCTCGAGCTGTGCCTCGGACTGGAGCTTCTGGGCGACGTGCGCCGGGACCTCCTCGTAGCGCGCGAGCGACATCGCGTAGTCGCCGCGCCCGCCGGTCATCGAGGTGAGATCTGGCGCGTACCCGAGCATCTCCGCCATCGGCACCTCGGCCCGGATCACCGTGGTCGATCCGGCGGGTTCCATGCCGAGCGGCCGCCCGCGGCGCGAGTTCAGGTCGCCCAGCACGTCTCCGACGTTCGCCTCGGGCACGGTCACCTCGACGGCCATCACGGGCTCGAGCAGCACGGGATCCGCCTCGGCATAGGCCTTCTTGAACGCCATCGAGCCGGCGATCCTGAACGCCATCTCCGAGCTGTCGACGGCGTGGTAGCTGCCGTCGACGAGCGTGACACGCACGCCGACGACGGGGTATCCGGCGATCTCGCCGGTCGACATCGTCTCCTGGACGCCCCGGTCGACGGCCGGTCGGTAGCTCTGCGGGATGACACCGCCGACGATCTTGTCGATGAACTCGTAGCCCTCGTGTCCCGGGAGCGGCTCGAGCTCGATGTGGCAGTCGCCGAACTGACCCCGGCCACCCGTCTGCTTCTTGTAGCGGCCCTGCGCGCGGGACTTGCGCCGGATCGCCTCGAGATACGGGACCTGCGGCGGGTGCGTGACGACCTCGACCCCGAATCGGCGCTTCAACCGCTCGACGGTCACCTCGATGTGCATCTGCGACAGGCCCGAGACGATGAGCTCGCTGGTTCGCTCGTCGCGGGACAGGCGCAGGGTGGGATCCTCCTCGGCGAGGCGCCGGAACGCCTGACCCATCTTCTCCTCGTCGCCCTTCGCCTTCGGCTCGACGGCGACCGAGACGACCGGCGCGGGCAGCGGCACGGGATCGATCGCGAGGTCACGATCGGTGTCGGCCAGCACGTCGCCCGTGAGCACGTCCTTCAGCTTCGGCACTGCACCGATGTCGCCCGGCCCCAGGTCGGGCACCTGCCGGTGCTCGCGTCCCTGGAACGAGAGGATCTGCCCGACGCGCTCCTTGTGGTGCGTGCGCTCGTTGACGAGTGGCGTGTCGGGGCCGATGCGCCCCGCGAACACGCGCAGCAGGCTGAGCTTGCCGACATGCGGGTCCGCGATCGTCTTGAAGCAGTACGCGGCGACGCCGGATCCCTCGAGCTCGAGGACGACGTCGTCGCCCGAGCGATCGTGGGCGTGGATCCGCTCGGCGCGCGCCGGCGACGGAAGCCCGTCGACGATCAGGTCGAGCAACGCGCGCGTCCCGACGTTGCGCGAGGCCGCGCCGCAGGCGACGGGGAACAGCTCGCCCCGGACGACGAGATCCTTGAACGCGTCGACGAGCTCCTCGTCCGAGATCGGCTGGCCTTCGAGATAGCGCTCCATCAGGTCGTCGGAGGCCTCGGCCACGTGGTCCATGAGCCGCTCCCGCCACTCCTCGGCCTGCGCCTGGAGGGCCTCGGGAATCGCGACCGGATCGCCCTCGCGACTGCCATCGGCTGCGTCCTCGTACGCCACCATGTGCAGCAGGTCGACGACGCCCGTGAAGCCGTGCTCCTCGCCGATCGGAAGGCTGATCGCCACGAGGTTCTTCGAGAGCTGCGTCTGCAGCGACTCGAGCGCGGCGGCGAAGTCGGCGCGCTCGCGGTCGAGCATGTTCACGAACGCGACACGTGCGATGCCGAGCTCCTCGCAGCGCTTCCACAGGCGTACCGTCGAGACCTCTGTCCCGAGCACGCCGGAGATCACGAACAGCGCACCCTCCACCACGCGCAGCGAGCCGAGGGCCTCGGCCTGAAAGCTCGGGTCGCCTGGCGTGTCGATCAGGTTCAGCTTGCGCCCGTTCCACTCCGCGTGGATGAGGGCCGCCGAGATCGAGAGGCCGCGGCGCCGCTCGTCGTCGTCGTGATCCGAGACGGTGGTGCCGTCGGCGACGCTCCCGAGGCGCGTGATCTCGCCCGCCTGGAAGAGCAACGCCTCGGTCAGCGACGTCTTACCCGTACCGCGGTGGCCGACAACCGCCACGTTTCGGATCTTGTCGGGGGCGAACGCCATCCGGGACCTCCTCTGCGCCGAGGGTTTTCCTTAGGGCGATACTACCCCGCGCTCGGCGGAGGATCGAGAGGAACTCCGCGCAAGAGCTCATTTCGGAATGAGCGCGTCCTGGCCGGGGTGTCTGGAGCGAGCGGGGGCGTCGGCTGGCTCGAAGGGCAGGCTGGTGGCCTGTTCGAGAGCCGGCCGGCGTCCCTGCGAAGCCCCGGAGCCCGCGCAGCGACCGCTGTCCGGAGACCAGGCACCGTCGTCAGCGGGATCCGGGTCGCCGGAGGTCTGGGGTCGACGCGAGGAACGAGCACAGACCCCAGAGCGCAGGACGATCCAGGCGCTCCAGACACCGCGGGCATTCCGACATGCGCTCTAAAGGGTCAGCGCTCGAGCGCTGCGCGCTCGAGCGAACCCTGCAGGCGCACCTTCAGGCGCAGGATCGCCTTCGTGTGGAGCTGCGAGACACGCGACTCGGTCACCCCGAGCACCTCGCCGATCTCGCGGAGCGTCAGCTCCTCGTAGTAGTAGAGCGAGACCACGAGGCGCTCGCGCTCCGGGAGCCGCTGGATCGCCTCGCCGAGTGCCTGCTTCACCTGCACCTGATCGAGCGCTTTCGACGGGTCGTCGGCGTTCGGATCCTCGATCGTGTCGATCAGCGAGACGGTGTCGCCGCCGGTCGACGAGATCGTCCATAGCTCGTCGAGGGCAGCGATCGAGCTGCGTGAGATCTGGGTCAGGCTGTCCTGCAGGTCATGCTCGCTGATGCCGATCTCGCTCGCGATCTCCTCGTCGGACGGGACGCGCTTGAGCCGGTGCTCCAGCTCGACCATCGCGCGCTCGATCTCGCGGGCGCGGCTGCGCACCGAGCGCGGAACCCAGTCGAGCGAGCGGAGCTCGTCGATGATCGAGCCCTTGATGCGAGCGATCGCGTAGGTCTCGAACTTGACATCGCGGTCGAGCTCGTAGCGCTCGATCGCGCCGATCAGCCCGAGCAGGCCGTACGAGATGAGGTCGCCTTCCTCGACGTGCGCCGGGAGGCCAGTCCCGAGCCGCCCCGCCACGTACTTCACCAGCGGCGCGTACGTCAGGATGAGGCGATCCCGCAGATCCTGGCCGCCATTCGCCTTGTACCGGCGCCAGATGTCCTGCAGCTCGCTTGGCTTGGCTTCTGCCATGCGTGAGTTTTCGAGGCGGCGCAGCGGGTTTCCGGTGTGCCCACTCACAAGACTAGCCTTTCCGCCGAGCTGCTGGCGGGAGCGGGTGGAGATGGAGTGCTCACGAGTGGCCATACATCTCACCCTAACGAAGTATTGGGAAACATGGGTAAAAGAGAAACAGATTAGTCAAACCTGGTTCCTTCTAACCACTGTAGCAAGACTTCGGCGACCACCTCAACGATGTCTCGCTCCACGCACCGCCAGGCTCGCCAGCCACAGCGCGAGCACGCCGGCGGTGACGGCGACCACCCAGCGATGCGCGTGCGCGGCCATGCCGGCGATCACGGCGAGCCCGATGGCCAGCGCCAGGAAGAGGCCCGCCATCCGCATGGCTCAAGCGGCTCCGCGCAGGTCGAGGAGCGCCGGGTCGAGCGCGAGCTCCTCGACACGCACGTCGTGCGCGGCGAGCTGCGCCAGCAGCTCGTCGTACGCGGCCCGTAGCCGCGGCGGTGCCGGCGCCCATTCGTTCAGGTAGCGGACGCTGGCGATGCCTCCCTGGTGCAACTCCTTGAGGCACCCGAAACAGGGTCGGAGCGTCGTGTAGCAGTCCGCGCCGTCCGAGGTGTAGCCGAGACGAGCCGCCTGCAAGAGCGCGTTCTGCTCCGCGTGCACGCAGATGCATACGTCGTACCCCGTACCCGAGGGATACTGCTCGGGCTCGGCACAGCGGTGGCACCCGCGCTCGTCCGCGTTGCATCGCGGAAAGCCGCGCGGCGTGCCGTTGTACCCGGTCGCGATGATGCGCCCGTCGCGGACGAGCACCGCGCCGACGTGGCGGCCCAGGCACTCGGCTCGCTGACGCGTCGCGACGGCCAGGAGCATGAAGTACTCCTCGCGCGTGGGGCGGCGAGCTCCGGCTCGGAGGTCGGGACGACGCGGGTCCAGGTCGTGCACGCGCGGAGCCTAGTGGGTGCGGCGGTAACGTTCGACGGCATGGAGCACCCCACACCCCTGCGTGGCGGAATCGATCTCGGAGGGACGAAGATCCAGGCGGTCATCGTCGGCCCCGATCACGAGGTACGAGGCCAGGCCCGCACCGCGACCCCGCTCGAGGGCGGCCCGCAGGCGGTCGCCGAGGAGATGATCGGCGCGCTTCGCGAGGCGGCGGAGGCTGCGGGCGTGCCGACGTCGAGCCTGAGCGGCATCGGCGTCGGCTCCCCGGGCGTGACCGATCCGAAGGCGGGCACCGTCGGACACGTGGGCAACATCCCGAACTGGATCGCGCCGTTCCCGGTCGCCGCAACGCTCGGGAAGGCGCTCGGCGCCCCCGTTGCGGTCGGCAACGACGTCGACGTCGCAACGCTCGCGGAGTTCGAGCTCGGCGCGGGCGAGCCGTACCGCGACCTGCTCGGGGTGTTCTGGGGCACCGGCGTCGGCGGCGGCCTGATCCTGAACGGCAAGCGCTGGGAGGGACGTGGCTCGGCCGGCGAGATCGGCCACATGGTCGTACGCCGGGGAGGGGCCCAGTGCACGTGCGGGCGGCGCGGCTGTCTCGAGGCGTACGCCGGACGCGGGTCGATGGAGCTGCACGCGCGCAGGCTCCACGATGAGGGCAGGCAGACGCAGCTCTTCAAGATCATGGTGCGTCGCGGCAAGACCCGGCTCGCGAGCGGGGTCTGGGCCGAGGCGCTCGAGGAGGGCGACGGGCTCGCTCACGAGCTCATCGAACGAGCCCTGCTCGCGCTCGGCGCCGGAGTCGCGTCGGCCGTCAACCTGCTCGACATCGAGGCCATCGTGATCGGCGGCGGTCTCGGATCCCGCCTGGGCCAGCCCTATGCCGACCGCATCCTCGAGGCGATGCTCCCGCACCTCTTCGTCGATGAACGCCCACCTGTCGTCCTCACCGCAAGTCTCGGCGATCTCGGGGGCGCGATCGGCGCGACCCTCATCGCTCCGCAGCGCAGCGCGCGGGCGCGGAGAGCGGCACGGCAGACCTGACGACACGTGATCTGCGAGGCGGCAGGCTCGAGACCTGGAGCAGCTTGCGGGTCGGCGTTCAGGCAGGGTCGGCCGCGGCCTCGCGTCCCTGCTTGCGGTCATGGGATTCGCCGCGGCTGCCGGAGCAGCGGTGGTCGCGCTCGCGGCAGCGGTTGGACTCGCGATCACGCTGCTCGTCGGACTCGTCGTGCTCGTGACGGTGATCGTCGCGATCCATCTCGCAGGCGGATTCTGACCCAGCTGTGACAGCGGGGCCGTCGACGCGCGACCTGCTCGCGAACCGGAGCATCGCGCTCCTGCTCGGCGCCGAGCTGCTCGTCTCCGGCGCGACGACGGCGCTGACGACCACGCTCGGCTGGCAGGGCTACCAGCGCACGCACGACCCGCTGACGCTCGGTCTGATCGGCCTCGCCGAGTTCGTTCCGGCCGTGCTCCTGGCGATCCCGGCGGGCCAGCTCTCCGACCGCTTCGACCGACGAGTGGTCACGCTGGGTGGGCTCCTCGCCATGGCGGCGACGGCGCTCGCGCTTGCGCTCGACGCCGCGAGCGGCGACGGCCAGGCGCTGCCCCTGTACGCGCTCGCGCTCGTGCTGGGGTGCGCGCAGTCGTTCACGCAGCCCGCGTTCAACCCGCTGCTGGCGGCTTCGGTGGAACCGATCGCGCTGCCGCGCGTCGTCGCGATGAGCGCGGTCACCTGGCAGACGGCGAGCGTGCTCGGGCCTGCCGCGAGCGGGCTCGCCCAGCAGATCTCGAACCCGGCGCCCTACATCGGGTGTGCGATCGCCGTGCTCATCTCCTCCGTCCTTGTCATGCTCGTGCCACGCTCGCTCGGTCGCGCGCACGTCGGGCCCGAGACGCGTCCCGCGACGCTGCGTGACGCATTCGGTGGCATCCGGCTCATCCTCGCCTCGCGCGCCCTCCTGGGCGCGATCTCGCTCGACCTGGCCGCCGTCCTGTTCGGTGGCGTCTACGCGCTCCTGCCGGTCTTCTCGAGCGACATCCTGCACGTCGGCGCGCTGGGGAACGGGATCCTGCGCGCCGCGCCCGGTGCGGGTGCGGTCGTCGTCGGGCTGGTGCTCTCCGTCCGACCCGTACGCCGCCGGGTCGGCCCCACGCTGTTCATCGCCGTCGCCCTGTACGGCGTGTTCACCATTGTCTTCGGCGTGTCACGAAGCTTCGCACTCTCGCTCGTCGCACTCGCCGCGCTCGCGGGCGCCGACATGTTCAGCGTGCTGATCCGCTCGAGCCTGCAGCCCCTGCTCACGCCTCCGGAGATGCGCGGGCGCGTCGGAGCCGTCGAGCGGGTGTTCATCGGCGGCTCGAACGAGCTCGGCGCCTTCGAGTCGGGCGTCGCCGCAGCGCTGATCGGCGCGGTGCCCGCGGTGATCGTGGGCGGGCTGCTGTCGATCGTGGTCGCCGCTGTCTGGGCGTGGCGCTTCCCCGTCCTGCGTCGGCTCGATCGGTTCGAGGACGTCAAGTTCGTCGAGCTGCCTCCGCGCGTGCTTGACTGACGGGAGCATGAGCCTCGCCGACATGCTCGCCACCAACCGCCCCGTCGTGATCGACGGCGGGCTCGCCACCGAGCTGGAAGCCCAGGGACACGACCTGACCGACGGGTTGTGGTCCGCACGCCTGCTGCGCGACGAGCCCTCCGCGATCGAGCAGACCCACGCTGCGTACATGCGCGCGGGCGCGCGGGTCGCGATCAGCGCCAGCTACCAGGCGAGCGTCGAATCGTACGCGGGCGCGGGAGTGTCGGAGACCAACGCCGAGGAGCTGTTGGCACGCAGCGTCGAGCTCGCGCAGCACGCGCGGGTCCGGGTCGCCCTCGAGGAGCCCGAAGTCGCCGAGACCCTCGTCGCCGCGTCGATCGGCCCGTACGGCGCGATCCTGCGCGAGGGGCAGGAGTACTCCGGCGACTACGGCGACGTGGACGTCGCCGAGCTCGAGGCGTTCCACGAGCGTCGACTTCGCGTTCTGCTCTCGGCCGGACCCGACTGCATCGCGTGCGAGACGATCCCTCGCGCCGACGAGGCCGCGATCCTCGCCGACCTGCTCGACCGGCTGTCGGCACCGCCCTCGTGGATCTCCTTCACCTGCCGCGACGGCGAGTCGACCTACCACGGCGAGCCGATCGAGCTTGCCGTGGCCGCGGCCACCACCGGCGAGTCCGTCGTCGCGGTCGGCGTGAACTGCAGCGCGCCCGAGCACGTGCCCGAGCTCCTGCGACGCGCAGCGACGGCAACCGACCTGCCCCTCGTGGCGTACCCCAACGGCGGACGGGTGTGGGACGGCAACGACCGGGGCTGGGTCACGCTCGGGTCCGACCGGCTCGCGCTCGAGGCCGTCGGGGAGTGGATCGCGGCGGGTGCGCGCATCGTGGGCGGCTGCTGCGGCATCGGCCCGGCCTCGATCCACGAGATCGCCGAGGCGTACGGGTGACAGCCTCAGCCGGCGAGTGCGTCGCGCATCGCGGCGAGGTGCTCGGGCGTCGTGCCGCAGCAGCCGCCGATCAGGCTGGCACCGGCATCCCGCGCGGCGCGCGCGTACTCCGCCGAGTCGGCCGGCGTGCCCGGGTAGGCCGCGCGATCTCCGGCGAGCGTGCGGCACGCCGGCGTTCGCCTTCGCGACGATCGGCGTCCCCGGCGGCGCAACCGCGTGCATGCGCGAGACCACCGCGAGCACCTCGGCCGACCCGTTCCCGCAGTTGCCACCGACCGCGCTCGCACCGTTCCCGGTCAACCCGGCGCACGCGTCCTCGGGCGTCAGCCCCATCATCGTGCGCCCGTGCGTGTCGAACGTCATGGTCACGATCACCGGAACGTCCGGGGCGACGCGGCGGATGCCCTCGAGCGCGGCGTTGCCCTCCTCGATCGCGGCGAGCGTCTCGACCCAGAACAGGTCGACACCGCCCCCGGCGAGCGCGGTCGCCTGCTCGGCGAAGATGTCGACTGCATCGTCGAACGAGAGCGTGCCGAGAGGCTCGAAGATCTCACCGGTCGGCCCGATGTCGCCGGCCACGAGCGCGTTCCAGCCGCCCTGATCGACCTCGGAGCGGGCCAGGACCGCGGCGGTGCGGTTGAGCTCGGGCACGCGCTCCTCGAGGTTGTGCATGGCGAGGCGCGAACGGTTGCCGCCGAACGTGTTCGTCAGCACGACCTGGGCGCCGGCTTCCAGGTAGCCGCGGTGCACCTTGCGCACGAGCTCCGGGTGGAGAAGGTTCCAGGTCTCCGGCGCCTCCCCGAAGCTCAGGCCGTACTCGAACAGCATCGTTCCCATCGCGCCGTCCGCGAGCGCAGGGGTCGGGCCACTGACGAGGTCGGCGAAGCTCACGCCCGGATCATCGCGGGTCTGCGGCGAGCGCTGCGACGATCGGGGATACCGTGCGCCGCCATGACCGACCTCGCTCCCGACCGCGTCCGCTTCCTCCACGACCTGCTCCGCGCCCACGGGCCATCCGGCCATGAAGGGCCCGCGGCCGAGGTCTGGCGCCGCGAGGCCGAGACGTTCGCGCGCGTCGACCACGACGTGCTCGGTTCGAGCTTCGCCGCGGTCGGCCCGCCCGACGGGCCCGCCGTCCTGCTGCTCGGGCACATCGACGAGATCGGCCTGATCGTCTCGCATATCGAGGAGGGCGAGGGCGGGTCCGCCGGGAAGCTGCGCATCCAGCCGCTCGGCGGATGGGACGCCGAGGTGCTGGTCGGCCAGCACGTCGAGCTGCGCACGGCCGACGGACGTCTCGTTCCCGGCGTCGTCGGCAAGCTCCCGATCCACCTGGCGCCGGAGGGCGGCCCGACGCGCTCGACGATCGATTCGCTGTGGGTCGACATCGGCGCCACGGACGCCGCCGATGCGCGCCGTCTGGTCGCCGTCGGAGACACGGCGGTGGTTGCGTCCACGCCACGCGAGCTGGCGAACGATCAGCTCGCCGGCAAGGCGCTCGACAACCGTGTCGGGGCCTGGATCGTCCTCGAGGCGGCGCGCCGCGTCGCGGAGCGCGGCGGGGGCACGGTGCCCGTGGTCGCCTGCGCCTGCGCCATCGAGGAGACGCTCGGCGACGGCGCCCGCGCCGCTGCGCACCGTGTCGATCCCGCTGTCTCGATCGTCGTCGACGTGACCCACGCGTCCGACATTCCGGGCGGCCAGCTGGGAAAGACGAGCCTCCAGGTGCCCGGCCGCGGCCCGACGCTCACGCGGGGTCTCGGTCTGAACTCGAAGCTGTACGCGCGCCTCGCAGAGGCCGCGGCCGAGACGGATATCACCGTGCAGCTCGAGGCTCTGGCGGGCGGCTCCTCGACGCACACCGACGTCGACGGCGCGCTCCGGGCCCTCTCGGCGAGCGCGACCGCACTCGTCTCGATCCCGCTGCGGCACATGCACACTCCGGCCGAGGTCTGCTCGCTCGCCGACCTCGACCAGGCGGCCGAGCTCATCGCACACCTGTGCCTCTCGCTGCGGGGCGACGAGGACTGGCGCCAGTGAGCCATCCCGGCCCGCGCGAGTCGGTCGTCGTCGGCGTGCCGATCGACTCGTACGGCAAGCCGGGCGGCACCGAGCTCGCACCGGCGACGCTGCGCGAGCTCGGAATCGTCGAGGCGCTCGGAGCGCGCGACGCCGGCGACCTCGACGTCCGCATCGTCGGGACCGAGCGCGACGAGGCGAGCGGGATCATGGGCTACCCGTCGGTCGTCGAGACGAGCCGCGGAATCCGTGACGGCCTCGGGCCGCTGCTACGCGAGGACGCCTTCCTGGTGGTGCTCGGCGGGTGCTGCACGCTCGTGCCCGGTGTCGCCGCAGCACTCCGCCTCGCGCACAGCGGGCCGCTCGGCCTCGCGTACATCGACGGCCACCTCGACACCTACGACGGCAAGACGAGTCCGACCGGCGAGTCGGCAGACATGCCGGTCGCGATCGTGGCCGGCGTGGGCGACCGGGCGCTGATCGAGCTCGGGACGGTGACGCCGCCTCGTAGCTCCCTCCCACATCGCGTTCCTCGGGCACCGCGACAGCGATGAGGCGCATACCTACGGGGCGCTCTTGCCGGCCGAGCTCGGCGCGGACATCTCACATGACGCCGCCAGCGTGCAACGCGCCGACCAGGATCGGCTCGGCTCCCAGGTCGCGCACGAGCTGCGAGCGCGCGCCGGGCGCTACTGGCTCTCGATCGACGTCGACGTGCTCTCGGGAATCGCCTTCGCGGCAACCCCAGCGCAGCAGGAAGGCGGCCTCACGGCCGACGAGCTGATCGCGCTCGCCCGACCGCTCGCCGTCGATCCCGCATGTCTCGGCATCGACATCGTCTGCTACGACGTCGACATGGACGACGACGAGCGCACCTCGGGGCGGCGGCTGGTCGAGATCATGCGGCGGATCCTCGCGCCGACCTAGAGGATCGCGCCCTTTCCGCCTACGCGCAGAACGCGCGCGCCGTCCGCTCGAGGACGCGCGCGCACTCCTCGACCGAGCCGATGTCGACCCACTCCGTGCCGGTGTGCTCTCCTCCGCCCGTCGGCCCGAACGTCGCGCAGGGCACGCCCGACTCGAAGAGGATGCCCGAGTCCATCCAGCCGATCTCGCCGCGCACGACCGGGCGGTAGCCGAGCTCGGCCTCGAACGCGGCGAGCAGCGACCGGGCGACCGGCTCGTCGGGATCGACCGCGATCGGATCGCGGCCGACGATCGTGCGCAGCGACAGGTCGACGGCGGGATCGACGGCCCTGGCGCGCGCGAGCATCCGACGCATCTCGTCCTCGGCCCCACGCCAGGTCTCGCCGGGGATCAGACAGCGCTCGACTCCGACGGTGCACGTCGCGGGATACACGGGCAGCTGGTCGCCACCGGCGATCGTCGACGCGTGGATGCTCGCCCGGCCCCAGGGAGGCGCGGGCCTGGTCGCGAACTCGCGATCGAGCGCGCGGATGTCGCTGAGGACCGGCCCGAGCATCGCGATGGCGTCGCGTCCGTGATCGGTGTCGCCGCCCGCAGCCTCGAATCCCTGGCTCTCGACCTCGAACCAGGCGAACCCGCCGTGCTCGAGCAGCACGTCGAGGTTCGACGGCTCCGGGAAGATCGCCGCGTCCGGGACATGCCTCCCGACGAGTGCCTCCGCTCCTGCGCTGAGCCACTCCTCGTCGACCACGAGCGCCAGCACGAGGTCGCCGGGCGGCCGCCCACCGCGCGCGATCCGCTCGACGGCGAGCACCGCCGCGGCGATACCGCCCTTCATGTCGACCGCTCCGCGCCCGTACAGGCGGCCGTCGCGCAGCTCGGGCCGGAACTGCTGCTCGCTGCCACGGACGACGTCCGTGTGGCCGCACAGCATGAGGGTGCGCGCACCGCCCGTCCCGCGCAGCGTCGCGACCACGTTCGGGCGGCCGGGGAGCACCTCCCAGACGTCGAGCTCGAGCCCCGCGTGCGCGAGACGCCGAGCGAGATGGTCGGCGACCGGTCCCTCTCCCGCGCCGCCGGGTACGAGCTGGGGGTTCGTGGAGTCGAGCTCGACGAGTGCGCCGACCAGCTCTGCGGCCTCCCGGCTCACGCCCGGCCCCCACACGAGCCGCGCACGACCAGCCGTGTTCGGAGTCGCAGCTCGCGGGGCACCCCGGTGTCTCCACGCAGGCGCGCGAGCAGGCGCTCGGCGACCGCGCGGCCGAGCTCGGCAACCGGCTGAGCGACGACCGTGATCGGCGGGTCGACGAGCGTCGTCCAGTCGAGATCGTCGAAGCCGACGAGCGCGATGTCGTCGGGCATGCGCAGGCCGAGCTCGCGCACCGCGCGGAGCGCCCCTGCGGTCATGAAGTTGTTGACGGTGAAGAGCGCGGAGGGGCGGTCGGGCCGCTGCAGCAACCGGAGCGCAGACCGGTGACCCTCGTCGATCGTCGAGCCGCCGAGGGACACGAGCGCGTCGGTCGGATCGGCCTCGCCGACCACGGAGAGCGCCGAGCGATAGCCGTCGATGCGCTCGGCAGTGGAGGCGATGCCGGGCGAGTCGCCGACCAGACCGATACGGCGGTGCCCGAGCAGCGCCAGATGACGCACGGCGCGCGCAGCTCCGGCGCGGTTGTCGACCAGGACGGCGTCTGCCGCGAGCCCGGCGATCGGTCGATCGAGCAGGACGACCGGCCGCCCCTCGCGCAGGATCGCGGCGAGATGC
Organism: uncultured Actinomycetes bacterium; assembly: GCA_963717155.1. Taxonomy (GTDB): domain Bacteria; phylum Actinomycetota; class Thermoleophilia; order Gaiellales; family JALYLC01. Next base: position 1,088,658 of record OY970326.1, on the reverse strand, counting down.
GCTCCGTCGTCGCCCGAGCTGGGAACGACGGCGAGCCCGTCGACCTGTCGCGAACGCAGTGCCTCCACCGCGCGCTGCTCGCGTCCGAGATCCTCGTCCGAGTTCGCGAGCAGCAGCGTGTAGCCATCGCGTTCGAGCACGTCGGCGATCCCGCGAGCCGCACCGGCGAAGAACGGATTCTCGATGTCGCCGACCACGACGCCGATCGTCTTAGTTGCACCTGATACCAGAGCGCGCGCGACCACGTTCGGCCGGTATCCGATCGTCGTCGCGGCCTGGCGGACGCGCCGGCGCGCCCCGTCGCTGACGTATCCATAGCCTGCAAGCGCCCGCGCGGCAGTTGCCTGGGACACACCGGCCTCGCGCGCGACATCGCGGATTGTCCGGGCCATTGGCGCATGGTAGCGTTCTCACCACCGGACTGAGAACGCTCTCACACTCGCGACGGAAGGAATCGGATGTCGAGGCTCGAGGCCAGGTGACCCTGACCGCCCCTCGTGTTGCGTGTGTCGGCGACAACTGCATCGATCGCTACATCGGCGACGACCGGTACGACCTCCCCGGAGGCAATGCGCTGAACGTCGCCGTTCGACTCGCCGCCGACTACTACGGCGCGGTCGGGGACGACGACGAGGGGCACGCGATCGTCGATCAGGCCCGTGCGGCCGGAGTCGGCGTCGACGGGATCGAGGTGCGCGTGGGCCGAAGCGGCGTCACGCTCGTCGAGCTCGACCATGGCGAGCGTCGGTTCGTGCTCGAGGAGTACGGTGTCGCAGCCGCCTACCGCGTCTCGGCGGACGTCGCGGCTCGGCTCGCCGGCTATCGCTGGGTGCACCTGGCGCGCCAGCCCGACGCGCTGGCCTTCGCGCCCGCGCTGCACGGGTCCGCCGTGCGCCTCTCCTGCGACTTCTGCGACGCGTGGGACAGCGAGCTCGCCGCGAGCCTTGCCCCCTACCTCGAGGTGGCGTTCTTCTCGGGCGACGCGGACGCGGCGGCCGACGCGGTCGCACGCGGCGCGCGGATCTCGGTCGCGACGCTCGGTGATGCGGGCAGCGTCGCCCACACCGCGACGGGACGCTTCGAGCAACCGGCCCTTCCAGCAGAGGTCGTCGACACGCTGGGCGCGGGCGATGCGCTGATCGCCGCGTTCATTGCCTCGACGCTTATCGACGGCGATGCGCGAGACTCCCTACGAGCCGGCGCCGAGGCGGCCGCCGAGGCGTGCGGACACCCCGGCGCCTGGGCTCCCCGCGACCGACAGGAGGCAACATGAGCACGACCCGGCCGGTCCGCGCGACCGCGCAGTCGCAGCGCCTCTACGAACGTGCGCAGCAGCACCTCGCCGGCGGTGTCGGTTCGGGTACGCGCTCGCCGCGTGCAGGCTGGGCGCCGACACCGATCTACGTCGCCGAGGCGAGCGGGTCTCACGTCACGGATGTCGACGGCACGACGTATGTCGACTACCAGATGGGACAGGGGCCGTTGATTCTCGGACACCGGCCGCCCGAGCTGCTCGCCGCGGTGACGCGAGCGATCAACGAGCGCGGCAGCCACCTCGCGCTGTGCCACGAGCTCGAGGCCGAGGCCGCCGATGCGATCGCCGCCCGCGTTCCGTCGATCGAGCTCCTCCGCCTCGGGAACTCGGGAACCGAGTGCGTGCAGTACGCGCTGCGGTTCGCCCGCGCGGCGACCGGGCGCCGCCTGGTGGTGCGCTTCGAGGGCCACTACCACGGCTGGTCCGACGCGATCCACTTCTCCGCGCACCCGGAGCTCGCGAGCGCCGGGCCCGCCGAGCAGCCGAACGCCGTCCCGGGCTCGACGGGCATGGCCGCCGAGGTTGCGGCGTCGCTGCTCGTGCTGCCGTGGAACGACGCGGCGGCGGTCGAGCAGGCCTTCGCCGAGCACGGCGACGACATCGCCGCCGTCATCACCGAGCCGATCATGGGGAACGGCGGCGGGATCCTGCCGGCGCCCGGCTATCTCGAACGACTCCGCGAGCTGACGCGGGCCGCGGGCGCACTGCTGATCTTCGACGAGGTTCTCACGGGGTTCCGCGTCGGTCGCGAGTGTGCGCAGGGCCTGTTCGGGATCGAGCCCGACCTCACCGTGCTTGCGAAGGCGGTCGGCGGCGGCTTCCCGGTCGCCGCGGTCGGCGGCACGCGCGAGGCGATGGCGGTCGTCAGCGAGGGCCGCACGATGCACGGCGGCACGTACAACGCTAACCCGATCGCATGCGCCGCCGTCATAGCGACGATGGCCGCGACGGGGGGGACGGGCTTCTACGACGAACTCGATGCGCGTGGCCGACGCCTGGCCGACGGCCTGGTAGAGGTCGCACGGTCTGCCGAGCTGGAGGCGTGCTGGAGCGGCACGGGCGCGCTCTTCCAGCTGTGGTTCGCCGCGAGCCCGCCGCACAACTACCGGGAGGCAATCGCGATCGTCGAGAAGAGCCCGTTCCCCACGTTCCAGCGCGAGCTCCTCGATCGCGGGATCCTGATCCAGCCGCCACAGGAGGGACTGTTCCTGCTTTCCGCGGCCCACTCGGACGACGACGTCGATCTGACGCTGGAGCGCGCGGCCGAGGCGATGCCGGCAGTCGCACTGGCCATCGCCGAGGGCCGCGTCGGTCCTCTGGGCGCCGTCCGATGAGGCGTGCGCTCGCGCTCGTCGCTACCGCCGGCCTGGCCGCCGCGCTCTCCGTCGCGACGCTCGGACTCCCGGGAGCATCCGCCGCGCGCAAGGCGTCCGGTGGCACGCTGAAGGCCGCGATCGCGGACAACCCGGATCACCTGGACACCGGGCTCTCGTACGCGACCGAGGGGTGGGAGACCCTCGAGGCGACCGGCAACGGCCTGCTCACGTTCAGGAAGGCGAGCGGCGGGGCCGGCTCGCAGATCGTCCCCGACCTCGCCGTGGCGATGCCGACCGTCAGCGACGGGGGCCGCACGTACAGCTTCCGCATGCACAGCGGGGTGCGCTTCTCCCCGCCTGTCAACCGCGAGGTCGAGCCGTCCGACATCAAGTTCGCGATCGAGCGGCTGTTCCGCATCGACTCCGGCGGCGTCGGCTTCTACACGGGCATCGTCGGCGCGAACTCCTACGCGAAGACGAAGAAGGGCGGCATCAAGGGCATCGTCGCCAACGACAAGGCGCACACCATCGTCTTCCACCTGACCTCGCCGGATGGGACGTTCCTCGACTACGTCGCGATCCCGTTCGCGTTCGCCGTGCCCAAGGGAACGCCCGATCGCGACATCTCGACGGTCGCGGCGTGGCGCGTTGCGACGGGCCCGTACATGATCACGACGTACGTGCCGAAGCAGCAGATCGTCCTGAAGCGGAACCCGAACTTCAAGCAGTGGACGCCGAACTCGCCGAACGGACATCTCGACGAGATCGACATCAAGATCGGGGTCACGCCCGAGGCCGCCGTCAACATGACCACGGACGGCCAGCTCGACTGGTACTTCGGCGCGGTCCCGGGCGATCGGCTGACCGAGCTGAAGGCGCGCTACCCCAAGCAGGTCTTCACCTTCGACCGCAACAACATCACGTACTTCGAGATGAACCACCGCAAGCCGCCGTTCGACAAGCTCGCCGTGCGCCAGGCGCTGAACTACGCAGTGGATCGCACCGCGCTCGTCAAGATCTTCGGTGGCCAGGGCATCCCGACCGAGAACATCGTCCCGCCCGGCCTCGGCGCTGCCTACGAGCCGCACCACTTCTACCCGTATGACCTCGCCAAGGCCAAGGCGCTCGTCCAGTCCTCGGGCGATGCGGGCATGGCGGTCACGGTCTGGAGCCACTCCACCGATCCGGCGCCGAAGGCCGCCGAGTACGTGGCGAGCGTGCTCGACTCGCTCGGCTTCAAGGCGAGCGTCAAGACGCTCGACGAGTCGGTCTACTGGGACACCATCTCGACGCAGAAGGGCGATCCCCAGATCGCGTTCGTGCAGTTCGACCAGGACTACCCCGAGGCGCAGGACTTCATCGACGTGCAGCTGAACGGCGAGCACATCGTGAACGTGGGCAACCAGGTGCACTCGAACGTCGACATCCCCGCGCTGAACAAGCGCATCGACGCGGCCCGCGCGATGCCATTCGGCCCGGCGCGCGACCGGGCCTGGGCATCCCTCGACGCGGCGTTCATGAAGCAAGACGCCCCCTGGGTGCCGTTCATGTACCGCCAGCTGCCGAAGTACGTCTCGGCGCGTCTGCACAACCTCGTCTTCAACGGCACCTACTACGAGATGTTCCCCTCAATGGAGCTGACGTCATGAGACTGCGTCCCCGCATGCGCCTCGCACTCGCCTCGCTCGCGGCGCTCGCTCTCGCAGCGTCGATCGGGGTCACCGCCGGCGTGACGAAACCCGCCGCGCAAGGCGACGACACGACGCCGGTGAACGGGGGGATCCTGCTCGCGGGCATCCCGGACAGCCCCGACCACCTCGACCCGGGCCTCTCGTACACGAACGAGGGCTGGGAGATCTTCGAGGCGACGAACGACGGGCTCCTGACGTACGTGCGCACCGATGACCCGAAGAAGAGCGCGACGATCGTCCCCGATATCGCCACGGCGATGCCGACCGTATCCAAGGACGGCCTGACGTACACGTTCCACGTACGCACGGACGTCCGCTTCTCGCCGCCCGTCAATCGCGCCGTGCAGCCCTCCGACTTCAAGTTCACGATCGAGCGCCTCTTCCGCATCAACTCGGGAGGCGTCGGCTTCTACACCGGCATCGTCGGAGCGAACGCCTACGCGAAGACGAAGAAGGGCGGGATCAAGGGGATCGTCGCGAACGACAAGGCGCACACGATCACGTTCCATCTGACGGCACCGGACGGGACGTTCCTCGCGTACATGGCGGTTCCGTTCGCCTTCGTGGTCCCGAAGGGAACGCCCGACAAGGACGTCTCGACGATCGACAAGTGGCGGGTCGCGACCGGCCCGTACATGATCACGAAGTACACGCCCAAGCAGTCGGTGACGATCCGCCGGAACCCGAACTTCAAGCAGTGGACGCCGAACACGCCCGGTGGACACATGGACGGCATCGACGTCAAGATCGGCGTCACGCCGGACGCGGCCGTGAACATGACCGCCGACGGCGAGCTGGACTGGTACTTCGAGCCGATCGCGACCGACCGCTACACGCAGCTCAAGGCGCAGTTCCCGAGCCAGGTACATCCGTTCGTACGCAACAACGTGACCTACTTCGCGATGAACGAGCGCAAGCCGCCGTTCGACAAGCTGGCCGTGCGCCAGGCGGTCAACTACGCGATCGACCGCACCGCGCTCGTCAAGATCTTCGGCGGGCAGGGCACGCCGACCGAGAACATCCTGCCCCCGGGATTCGGGTCCGCGTACAAGGCTCACAACCTCTACCCCTACGACCTCGCGAAGGCGAAGGCGCTGGTGAAGCAATCCGGCGACGCCGGCATGACGGTCGACGTGTGGGCCCACAACACCGACCCGACGCCGAAGGCGGCGCAGTACCTCGCGGGCGTGCTCTCGACGCTCGGCTTCAAGACGAGCGTGAAGACGCTCGACGAGTCGGTCTACTGGGACACGATCGCGACCCAGAAGGGCGATCCGCAGATCATGTTCCAGGACTGGAACCAGGACTACCCCGAGGGCCAGGACTTCATCGACATCCTGCTGAACGGCGAGCACATCGTGAACGTCGGGAACAACAACAACTCGAACACGAACATCCCGGCGCTCAACAAGCAGATCGACGCGGCGCGGGCGATGCCGCTCGGCGCGGCGCGCAACGCGATGTGGGCGAAGCTCGACCTCGAGTTCATGAAGCAGGCGCCATGGGCGCCGTTCATGAACCGTGAGATCCCGAAGTTCGTCAGCAAGCGGGTGCACGGACTCGTCTTCAACCCGAGCTACTTCGAGCTCTTCCCGTCGATGTGGCTGTCCAAGTAGCCGGGCCCTGGCGGATCGCGTGGCGACGCCTCCGCCGAAATCGCGTTGCGATGGCGTCGGGGACCGTCTTCCTGCTGATCCTGTTCGTGTGCACGATCGGCGCACCGCTATGGGTGCACTTCGTGGCCCACCAGGGCCCGAACGATCAGAACATCTCCGGCTACGTGCAGGAGGGCAGGCACAGGGTGCCGGTGGTCGCCCTCGACGGCACGCCGATCGGGCCGGGACTGCGCGGCCGCTACCTGCTCGGGGCTGATCCGAACGGTCGGGACCTGTTCGTGCGCGTGCTGTACGGAGGGCGTACGTCGCTGCTGGTCGGTATCGCGTCGGCGCTCCTCTGCGTCGCGCTGGCGCTCGGACTCGCGCTCATTGCAGGCACGCTCGGAGGAACGTCCGATGCGCTCATCTCTCGCTCGCTCGACGTCATCTGGTCGTTCCCGGTCTACCTGCTCGCCGTCGCCCTCGCGGCCACGCTCGAGGTCGGAGGACTGGAGCTCGGTCCCCTGCACGTCTCGTCGACGTCGATCTGGATTCCGATCGTGATCATCGCCGTGGTCTTCGTGCCCTACGTCGCCCGGCCGATCCGCGGCCAGGTGCTCTCGCTGCGGCGCCAGGAGTTCGTGGAGGCAGCGGTCGCGCACGGAGCGGGGTCGTTGCGGGTGATGGCGAGCGAGCTCTTGCCGAACGTGATGTCCTCGGCGCTGATCTTCTTCACGCTGATCGTCGCCAACAACATCCTGATCGAGGCTGCGCTCTCGTTCCTCGGCGTCGGCGTCCCGCTGCTCACGCCCTCGTGGGGCAACATCATCGAGCAGGGCTACGCGCAGATCGTGACGTCACCGGCGCAGACCGTCGCGCCGGGGATCGCGATCCTGCTCACGGCCGTGTCGCTGAACGTCTTCGGCGACGGACTGCGCGACGCACTCGACCCGCACGGCGTCACGAGGATCCGGGGTTGACCCGTTTCGTGATCAAGCGCATCGCCGGGATGCTGGGCGTCCTGGTGGCCGTCTCGATCCTGGTGTTCCTGATCTTCAACGTGATTCCGGGCGGAGATCCCGCGCTGCGGATGGCGGGCCGTCGACCGACCCAGGAGAACATCGTCCAGATCCGCAAGAAGTGGGGCTTCGACCGCCCGTACTGGGTGCAGTACGGCGACATGCTCGACCACCTGTTCATCAAGCGCGACATGATCAGCTACCAGGATCAGACGCCCGTGCTGCCGACGATCCAGCGCGGCATTCCGCGGACACTCTCCCTCGCCATCGGGGCGGCGATCATCTGGACGATCTTCGGAATCGGAATCGGGGTGATCTCGGGCGTGCAGCAGGGGAGATTCGCCGACAGAGCCCTGACGATCCTCTCCCTCGGCGGCATCTCGACTCCGATCTTCTGGTTCGGAGCGGTGCTGCTGTACCTGTTCACGTTCCGCTGGCACGAGTCACCACTCTTCAACTGGATCCCGGCCGGCGGCTACGTCCCCTTCGCCCAGAGCCCCCTGCAGTGGGCGGAGCATCTCGCCCTGCCATGGATCGTGCTGTCCGTCGTGTCGATCGGCTTCTACGCGCGTGTCGTACGGGCCTCGCTGATCGAGACGCAGTCGGCCGACTACGTGCGCACGGCCCGCGCGATGGGACTGTCGCGGAGGCGCGTGCTGTCGCGCCACGTGCTGCGGACATCGCTGATCCCTGTCGTGACGCTGCTCGGGCTCGACTTCGGCGCCGCGGTCGGCGGCACCGTGATCCTGATCGAGCCGATCTTCGGGATCGAGGGCGTCGGCCAGTACGCGCAGGAGTCGGTCACGCACCTCGATCTTCCGCCTCTGATGGCGCTCACGCTGTACGGCGCGTTCTTCGTCGTCCTGTGCAACACGTTCGTCGACGTCGCGTACGCGTGGCTCGATCCGAGGATCCGCCTTGAGTAGCGCCGGGCCGATCCTGCAGGTCGAGGACCTCCATGTCTCGTTCGTGACCGAGGGCGGCGTCGTCGAGGCCGTGCGGGGCGTCTCGTTCGAGCTCGCGCCCGGCGAGGTGCTCGGCGTCGTCGGCGAGTCCGGCTGCGGGAAGTCGGTCACGGCGATGGCGCTCACCGGCCTCAACCGCAATGACCCGAACGCGCGCTTCAGCGGCAGCGTGCGCTTCCGCGGAAACGAGCTGCTGACGCTCGGCGAGCGCGAGCTCCGGCGCGTGCGCGGGGCCGAGATCGCGATGATCTTCCAGGATCCGATGACCTCGCTGAACCCCGTCCACCGCGTCGGGAGCCTGATCGCCGAGACGCTGCGAGCCCACATCGCGATCAGCTGGGGAGACGCGATGACCCGGGCCGTCGACCTGCTCCGCGAGGTCGGCATCCCCGAGCCCGAACGGCGGGCGCAGGACTACCCCCACCAGCTCTCCGGCGGTATGCGGCAGCGCGTGATGATCGCGATGGCGCTCGCGTGCGAGCCGGCCGTGCTGATCGCCGACGAGCCGACGACTGCGCTCGACGTCACGATCCAGGCCCAGATCCTGCGACTGATCCAGCGGATGCGCGAGACGCACGGCGCCGCGGTCGTGCTGATCACGCACGACCTCGGGGTCGTCGCCCGCATGGCCGATCGCGTCGCCGTGATGTACGCGGGGCGCATCGTCGAGCAGGGCACGGTCCGCGACCTCTTCCACCGACCCCAGCACCCGTACACGTGGGGGCTGCTCGAGTCGATCCCCCGGATCGATCGAGAGCGCCTGACCCGCCTGCACTCGATCCCGGGCCAGCCGCCCTCGCTGGTAGGGCTCGACGAGGGGTGCTCGTTCCGTGTCCGCTGCGCGTACGCGCATGCGCGCTGCGAGGAGACGCCGCCCCTCGACCAGCGGTTCGGAGCTCCGGGACACCTCGACGCCTGCTGGCTGGATGCTGCGACGAAGCTGCGAAGGGGGACGCATTCCGCCGCTTCTTGAGCTGACCGACGTGCGCAAGCACTTCCCGATCAAGGGCGGCATCGCCGGCCGAGGCCAGCATCTGCAGGCGGTCGACGGCGTCAGCCTGACGGTCGAGGAGGGCGAGACGCTCGGTCTCGTCGGCGAGTCCGGGTGCGGCAAGTCGACGCTCGCGCGCTGCATCGTGCGCCTGCACGAGCCGACCTCGGGCACGATCCGCTTCGAGGGCCAGGACATCACGCGGCTGTCGGCGCGGCAGATGCGGCCCGCTGCGCCGCGACCTGGTGATCGTGTTCCAGGACCCGCAGGCGTCGCTGAACCCGCGCAAGCGCGTGGACGAGATCGTCGGGATGCCGCTGCGCATCCACGGCATCGCCTCGGGCGCGGCCCTGCGCAGGCGGGTCGGCGAGCTGCTCGAGCTCGTCGGCCTCTCGCCCTCCCACGCGCAGCGCTACCCGCACGAGTTCTCGGGCGGGCAGCGTCAGCGGATCGGCCTTGCGCGCGCGCTGGCGACGAACCCGCGCCTGGTGGTGTGCGACGAGCCCGTGTCCGCGCTCGACGTGTCGATCCAGGCGCAGATCCTGAACCTGCTCCGAGATCTGCAGCGCGAGCTGCGCCTGACGCTGGTCTTCATCGCCCACGACCTCGGAGTCGTGCGACACGTCTCGGACCGCGTGGCCGTGATGTACCTCGGGCGCATCGTCGAGCTGGCGCCCGTCGACGAGCTGTACGCACGCCCGGTGCACCCGTACAGCGAGGCACTGCTCTCGGCCGTCCCGGTTCCCGATCCCGACGTACCCGACAGCGGGATCGTGCTCGAGGGCGACGTGCCGAGCCCGATCGACCCACCCCCGGGTTGCCGGTTCCACCCGCGCTGCCGCTACGCGACCGAGCAGTGCCGCGTCGACGACCCGCCGTTGACGACGGACGGCGCAAAGCCGCATCCGACCGCCTGCCACCATCCGCTCGGAGCAGACATCGGGCATGCTGCGCCGTAGTGTCGAGCGCGCGCGCGATCATCGAGGTGGAGGGGCTCCACAAGGCGTACGGCGAGACGGTCGCACTCGCTGGCGTCGACCTCGAGGTACCGGCGGGCACGGTGCTGGGCCTGCTCGGCCCGAACGGCGCCGGCAAGACGACGATCGTCCGCGTCCTCGCGACGCTGCTGATTCCCGACGCGGGCCATGCCCGCATCGACGGCATCGACGTCGTCGAGCGACCGCAGGAAGCGCGGCAGCTGCTCGGCCTCGCCGGCCAGTACGCCGCGGTCGACGAGACGCTGACCGGCCGCGAGAACCTCGAGATGATCGGCCAGCTCTATGGCCTGCGCCGGAAGGACGCGAAGATCCGCGCGGCCGAGGCGCTCACGCGTCTCACCCTGACGGACGCGTCCGAGCGCCTCGTGCGCACCTACTCGGGCGGCATGCGGCGACGACTCGACCTCGGTGCGAGCCTCGTCGGGCGACCGAGGGTGCTGCTGATGGACGAGCCGACGACCGGCCTCGACCCGCGCACGCGCATCGATCTGTGGGAGCTCATCGCCGAGCTCGTGGCCGACGGGACGACGCTGCTTCTGACCACGCAGTACCTCGACGAGGCCGACCGTCTCGCCGATCGCATCGCCGTGATCGACCACGGCCAGATGATCGCGTTCGGCACCTCCGACGAGCTGAAGGGCCGGGTCGGCGGCGACGTGATCGAGGTGCACGTGACGAACGCGGCCGACCTGCCGCAGATGGCGGAGGTGCTCGAGCCGCTCTTCCCGGAGCGCGTGACGATCGACGCCCACGCGCAGCGCGTCAAGATACCGGTCGTCGACCGCGTCGAGAGCCTGCTCGACGCCGCGCGAGCGATCGAGGACGCAGGCATACCGATCGACGACCTCGGCGTCCACCGACCCTCGCTCGACGACGTCTTCCTGGCGCTGACCGGCCGTGGCGCGGAGGAGGTCGCGGAGTCGGATGCGAGCGAGGGCGGCGCGGGGCGCCGCCGAAGGCGCAAGGCCGCGTGAGCTCGACCGCGCTCCCACAGCGGCGCTCGATGCTGCAGGGCTTCGTCGGCGACACCCGCGTGATCGCCCGCCGCAACCTGTTGTCCTTGCTGCGGACCCCGCAGATCGTCGTCTTCGCGTCGATCCAACCCGTGATCTTCGTGCTGCTGTTCCGGTACGTCTTCGGCGGCTCGATCCACGTGCCCGGCTACGGGAACTACGCCGACTACCTGATTCCCGGGATCGTCGTGCAGACGACCGTCTTCGGCGGCTCGTCGCTGACGGTCCGCGTCGCCGAGGACATGTCGAAGGGGATCACCGACCGGTTCCGCTCGCTCCCGATGAGCCGTGCCGCGATCCTCACCGGCGCCACGATCGCGTCGGTGGCGCGTACGACGTTCACGCTGATCCTGGTGACGTTCGTCGGCATTGCGGTCGGCTTCCGGTTCCACACGCCCGTCTCGCACATCGCGCTCGGGTTCGTCGTCGCGATCGCGTTCGGCTACGCCTTCGCATGGTTCTTCACGCTCGTGGGCCTCCTGGTGCGCTCGACCGAGGCGGCCCAGCTCGCCGCGTTCCTGCCGATCTTCCCGCTCGTCTTCGCCGCGTCGACCTTCACTTCGACGGCGACGATGCCCTCGTGGCTGCGCACGTTCGCCGAGCACCAGCCGATCACGCAGGTCGTCAACTCGATTCGCGCCCTGACCCAGGGTGTCGGCCCGGCGACCGGCCCGACGATCCGGGCGCTCGCATGGAGCGCGGTCATCGTGACCGTGTGCGCGACGCTCTCGATGTGGCGCTTCCGGAAGGTGTAGGGCGCGCTACAGGAGGGCCTCGCCGGCGACGCCCACCGCCCCGGTGATATCGACGTGCAGCCCGTGGTCGCGCAGCGCCTCGCCGAGCGCGATCAACGATGAGAGCACCGACTCCGGCGAGGCACCTGCCCCCATGTGGTCGATGCGGACGACCTTGCCGGCAAGCGAGCCCCTGCCCGCCACGAGCGCCAGGCCATGGCTCGAGGCGGCCTGGACGAGTGCATCTGCAGCGACCGCCGCCGGAACCTCGACGACCGTGACGGCGTTGGCGGCGACCTGCTCGCTGACCGGCCACAGCTCGAAGCCGAGCGCGCGCACTCCCGCCCGGCAGCCACGCGCCGAGCGCTCGTGTCGCGCGATCACCTGATCGAGGCCCTCGTCGAGCACGCGCGCGCACGCAGCCTCGAGGGCGAGCATCTCGACGATCGCCGGCGTGCCGGGTATCTGCCGCCGGCCGGCGTCGATCCAGCTGTCCTTCCAGTCGAGCAGCGAGAGGAACGAGCCTCGAGGCGCGCTGGGGTTGTCGCGCATGGCCTGCCACGCTCGCTCGCTCACGCTGACGAGCGACGTGCCGGAAGATCCCGCGAGCGCCTTCTGGGGACCCGCGATGCAGACGTCGATCCCCCACTTCGAGACCTCGAGGGGGTGTGCGCCGATCGACGCGACGGCATCCACGAGACAGAGCGCGCCGTGCGCCCGAACGACGCGGCAAATCTCTCCCGCCGGGTTCACGTTGCCGCTCAGCGACTCGGCGTGCACGAACACGACGAGCGCGATCGCAGGGTCGCGCTCGAGCGCCTCCGCGACGGATGCAGCAGCGACGGCCTCGCGCGAGCCGACGTCGATCGTCGAGACCTCGGCGCCGAGCTTGCGCAGCTCGTTCGCGAACCAGGCGCCATAGGCGCCCGAGCTGAGGCACAGCACCGCGAGCCCGGGGCGGACGAGGCCGAGCAGCACGGCCTCGAGCGCGAGCGCAGCCTCGGCCTGGACGATGACGACGTCCTCGTCGGTGCGCAGGATGCGCGCCGCGTCGGCCTCCACTGCGGCGAACGCCTCGGGAGTCGGAGGCGCATGGTCGAGCAGTGGGTGGCGCCGCAGCATCACTCGTCCTCTCCGCTACAGGCGCGAGGGGATCTCACCTCCGGCGTCGGTCAGAGCCTCGCGCAGACGCGCCGGATCGTACGCGGGATCGAGCAGCTCGCTGACCTCGAAGGCCGTGCGCGCGAGGTGGCTCGCGAGCAGCGAGCCGCACCCGTCGCGGTCGCCCTGCTTGCATGCATCGAGGATCTCGCGATGCCCCGCGGTGGCCCACGCACTGGGCCCGTGGCCGATGTGCAACCTGCGGTAGCGCTCGGAGTGATCGAAGAGCTGGTCGAGCAGCGCGTTCAGCCGCCCGCCGGCGTGCACCGTCAGGAGCCGGTGGAAACGGCGATGCGGCGCGCCCCAGCGGCGGTAGTCCCTGATCTCCGCGTAGTGCGCCATCTCCGCCATCGAGCCCTCGAGGCGGGCGAGGTCGTCGGCGGTCATCCGGGGCATCGACAGTCGCAGCGCCTCCGTCTCGAGGGTGACGCGGATGATCCAGAGGTCCTCGAGGTCCTCGGGAGACATCGGGGCGACGCGCACCCGGCGGTTCGGCTCGGCCTCGATCAACCCCTCCGACTGGAGCATGCGGAGCGCCTCGCGCAGGGGCGTTCGGCTGATCCCCAGCTCCTCCGCGAGCGAGACCTGGGACATGATCGCACCCGGCGCCAGCTCGCCGTTCAGGATTGCGGTGCGGACGCGGTCGTACACCGGCTCGTCCTTGCCGCCTTCCGCGCCGTCGAGTCTGGGTCGCTCGCTCATGCGCCGAGCATGCTGTAGCCGCCGTCGCAGATCATGTACGTACCGGTGATGTGGTGGGCCTCGTCGCTCGCCAGGAACAGCGCGGCGCCCGCCAGATCCTCCGGTGGCGGGATTCGTCCGGCGGGCGTCGCCGCCGTCAGCTGCTCGGCCCTCCCGGACGTCCAGTCGGGACGGGTGAGGATCGCCTCGGTCTGCATGAACCCCGGCGCGAACGTGTTGACGCGGACGTGCGGGGCGAACGCCTTCGCGTACGACTTCGTCACGCCGAGCACGCCGTACTTGCCGGCTGCGTACTGCGGCGCCCGCGGGCTCCCGCGCACGATCACGGTCGACCCGATGTTGACGATGGCGCCCTTCCGCCGCTCGAGCATGCGCTGCCCGAACTCGTGCACCATCAGGAGCGTCCCCTTGATGTCGACCGCCAGGACGTGGTCGATCGACTCCTCGGTGATCTCGCGCCACGAGTTCTGGCCCGCTGCCATGTCGCCGACATTGTTGATGAGAACGTCGACACCGCCGACCTCGGAGAACGCCCACTCGGCCATGCGCTTGATGTCGTCCCACGAGGTGATGTCCCCCTGCACGATGAGGGCCTCCGAGCCGGCCGCGCGCACCCGGTCGGCCGTGCGTTCGGCCCCTGCGGCCGAGCTGCGGTAGTGGACGATGACGTTCGCGCCCTCCTCGCCGGCACGCACGGCGAGCTCGGCACCGAAACCGGTGCCTGCTCCCGTGACCATGACCGTCTTCCCCTCGAACCTGCGGATGGGTGTGCTCATCGCGTGCGTTGCTCCTGTCGTCGACGACGTGCGTCAGATCACCGAGCGACCGCCGTCGACGTACAGCACCTGACCGGTCACGAAGCTGGCCTGGCGCGAGGCCAGGAACAGCGTCGGGCCCACGACCTCGTCGAGCGTGCCGAAGCGCGCCGCGGGTATGAGGCCGACGAGCGCCTCGCGGCGCCCGGGTGATCCGGCGAGGTAGCTCTCCGTCAGCGCAGTCTCCATGTACCCGGGCGCGACCGCGTTCGAGGTCACGCCGTCGGCTGCGTACTCGTGGGCGATCACACGCATCAGCTGGTTGATCGCCCCCTTGCTGGCCGCGTACGGCCCGTGGTGCTTGTGCCCGCTCCGGCTCGCGACCGACGACAGGAAGATGATCCGCCCGTGGCGCTGCTCGCGCATCGCCGGGGCGACCGCCTGGGCGATCCAGAACGCGCTCGACAGGTTCGTCGTCAGGATCGCCTGCCAGTCGGCGTCGCCGTAGTCCTCGAGCGCCCGCCGATCGTTGATGCCGACGCAGTGGACGAGCACGTCGAGCCCCGCGAGGGCGGTACGCACCTCGGCGACCGCGGCGCGGCAGGTCGCGGCGTCGCAGAGGTCGGCGGCGACCACGACCTCGATCGAGCCGCGGAGCGCGCCGAGCCCGTCGGGATCGCGGTCGACGACTGCCACCCTCGCACCCGCGTCCACGAATCCACGGGCGATCGCGCGGCCGAGCGTTCCCGCTCCGCCGGCAACCAGGACGCGCTGCCCGGCGAGTCCGAGCCAGTCGTCGTCAGGCATCGGGCGCATGCTCGCGATGCGTGAAGACGTTCAGGCTGACGGCGCCGGCCGTCGTCGAGACCGTGGCCGAGTGCGGCACGCCGCCGGGCAGGGCGGCCAGCTGACCGGTGGTCAGACGGACGGGCTTCCCGTCCACCACGAAGTCGATGGCTCCCTCGACCACGAAGGTCATCTGATCCTGTGGGTGGGCGTGGGTCTCCCAGCTCGAGCCCGGCCGGTAGCGGTAGAGCGTGGCGGTCAGCTGGGGCGTGTGGACCGT
The DNA here is from genome assembly GCA_963717155.1 of uncultured Actinomycetes bacterium. Classification (GTDB taxonomy): domain Bacteria; phylum Actinomycetota; class Thermoleophilia; order Gaiellales; family JALYLC01. The sequence goes on along the minus strand of OY970326.1, from coordinate 1,073,337 downwards.
CGCACCCTCGATGCCGGGCCGGATCTCGACGAACTCCTGGGCGTCCCAATCGATCGTCCGCGGCTCGTTCATCGAAACCGAGTATTGCATACAGTTCGGTGAATCGCCTACAGTACGCGGGTGGATCAGGGACCTGCGCAGATGGCCGTCGAGGAGACATCTCGCGCGCCGCTCGTGCACGCCACCGGGGGCGAGGCCCTCGTCCGGCTGCTCGTTGCGAGCGGTGTCCGCGACGCCTTCGGAGTGCCTGCCGGCAAGCTCGCGGGCTTCATGCAGCCGCTCGGCGAGTGCCCGGACATCCGCTACATCGGAACCCGGCACGAGGCCGCGGCCGCGTGGATGGCCGCCGCGACGTTCCAGGCGACCGGGCGGCTCGCCGTCTGCTTCGCGGAGAGCGGGCCCGGTTCCCACAATCTCGTCGGCGGCCTCGGCTCGGCCTCGAACAACAACCTCGCAACGCTCGTCGTCACGTCGGGCGCCCCACCGCATCTCGCCTACCCGTTCTCGGGCACGGTCATGGCGGTCGACAACGAGGCGCTCTTCAGCGGTTGCACGAAGTGGCGAGCCGTGGTGCGCGATCCCGCGCGGCTGCCGGAGCTGGTTCACCGCGCGGTGCGCGAGGCGCTCACGGGCCGGCCGGGGCCCGTGCACCTGGAGATCCCGGCGGAGGTGCTCGACGCGCAGGCGGACTATGCGGCTGACCTCCTCGACCTCCCGCTCGCGCAGATCGTTCCAGCCGCGAGCGTCCCCGAGCCCGCCGCGATCGCGCGGGCCGCCGAGATCCTGCTGGCCGCCGAGCGCCCGCTCGTGATCGCGGGCGGCGGGGTCGCGGTGTCGGGCGCCACGCCCGCACTTCAGCGCCCTCGTCGACCAGCTCGGTGCCGCAGCGACGGCGACCCAGATGGGTCTCGGAACGATCTCGACGTCCGACCCGAGGTTCTTCGGGCACGGCGGCATCATCGGCGGCGATGCCGTACGCCGGGCCATGTCGGAGGCGGACGCGGTCCTCGCGGTCGGCTGCCGCTTCTCGGCGTGGCTGTGGGATGGCAGCGAGCCGTTCGTCCGCGGCTGGCCCGAGCAGGAGCTGGTCCAGATCGACACCGATCCGTCCGCCATCGGACGGCTCCGGCCGGTCAGCGTCGGGCTGCACGGCGATGCCGGTGCGACCCTGCAGGCGCTGACGACGGCAGTGGGAGGCCGCCGCGGAGCCGCCTCGTCGGACTGGCTCGACTCGCTGGTCGTGGAGTACGCGGGCTACCGGCAGCAGCTGCGCGCGCTCGGCGCACAGGGCGGCGAGCCGATGCATCCCGCGGCGCTCGCCGAGGAGATCGGCGCCGCGCTGCCCGCAGACGCCCTCGTGGTCTACGACGGCGGGCACACGACGTTCTGGAGCAACGACCTCACGCCGGCGACCGCGCCCCGGTCGCGCTTCCACGAGCCGGGAATGGCGCACCTCGGGTTCGGCATCCCGTACGCACTGGCGCTCAAGGCCCACTGGCCCGGACGCGCAGTCGTCAACATCACCGGCGACGGAGCGTTCGGCTTCACGGTCCAGGAGCTCGACACCGCGCGTCGCTACGGCCTCGCGGCGGTGCACGTCATCCATAACAACGCGGCCTGGGGCGTGATCAGGCTCGGTCAGACGCGGCGCGGCTTCGAGCTCGGCACCGAGCTCGAGGAGACGGACTATGTCGCGATCGCGCGGGCGTTCGGGTGCCACGCCGAGCGCGTGACCCGACCGCACGAGGTTCGCCCGGCGCTCGAGCGCGCGCTCGCCTCCGGCCTCCCCGCGGTGATCGACGCGCAGGTGCGGTTCGAGCCGCATCCGGGGATGCGCTACTTCGCAGCCGCCGGTACCCGGCCTAGCGCGCGCTGAAGCTCACGTCCAGCGGGCTGACCGCGTCCGCGAGGTGCTCGCGGTCGACCGGGGCGCTTTCCGCCGGGAAGATCCGCTGCTGCGAGACCTCGCCGGCCAGCGCGAACAGGTGCTCCGGCCCCGATGGTGAGTACATCGTCGTGAAGCGGGTGAGATGCCCGTCGCACGCGTACATGTGCTCGACGCCGGGCGGGAGGTTGACGAAGTCGCCTCGTGTCAGCGCGTGCTCCTCGCCGTCGGCCCAGACCCGCATGCGCCCCTCGAGGCAGATGATCGCCTCGGCGGTTCGCGCGTGGACGTGTGCCGGCGTCGGCTCGCCCGCCGAGCCTTCGGTGATGGTCATGCCGAGTCGCCCGTCGCTCTCGGCACCCGTCAGGATCTGGAAGCAGACCTGGCCGAACAGGGTGTGCCGTGGCCCCTCGCCCGCGCGCAGGAAGTACGCGACCTCGACGCCGGGCAGCGCGTCGTCGGCAGCGCCGACGGTGGCGTCCGCGTATGGCGCGTCCTGGACGTACTGCATGTGGAACTGCTGCTGGGCCTGGCCGAACTTCGCGAATGGCGGCGGGGTTGGGTCGACCTGCGGATAGGCGGCGCCCGGGTACGGCGTTCCCGTGAGGTCGAAGAAGCGGTCCCAGCCGGCCGGCACGATCGGGCCGACGAACTGGCTGAAGTGGTCGAGCAGGCGGTAGGCGTGCAGGATCCCCGGCGGCACGGATGCGAGGTCGCCCGGCGTCAGGATGCGGCTCTCGTCCCCGGCCCACACCTGGATCCGGCCCCGAATGCAGAGGAAGACGTCGTGCTCGCGCTCGTGCGAGTGCATCGGGATCGGGCGGTCGGCGGCGGGCCCGCACAGGCTCATCACCGACATCGCGCCGCCGGTCTCCTCGGCGCCCGCGAGCGCGCGACCGACCTCGCCGAGCAGCAGATGCGCGCGACCGCTGCCGTCGTCGAGGCGGTAGGCCCGGGTCTCGCCGGGAAGCTCGGTCAGGGGTGCATTGGAATGGGCCTCGTTGGACACCGGGCGACTCCTTGGATCAGGTATGGGCTGGAGCGATCAGTGTCCGACGACAGCTCGACCTGTTGCGTCCCGGCGGCGCCGCCGAACACGGCGACGGGAACGTCGCGACCGGCCTCGACCGCGGGCCAGCCGGGCTCGCCTTCATGCACGAAACGCCCCCACGACTCGATCATCGCCGACGACACCGCGGCGCTCGCGCCACCCGCGCCCGCGAGCCGGGTCCCGGCGCCGCCATCGTCGTAGGTTCCGAAGACGAGTGGCACGTCGACCGTGTGGGTTGCTCCGAGGTCGGGATCGCCCGCGTGGTCGACGCGGTAGCGGTGCACCCTGCCGCCGGCCGCGGCGCGGGCGGACGCCCAGCGTGCAGACGGACGCGCGATCATGGCGTCGGTGGCGACGCGGACCAGCAGCTCGTTGGCGTCGACGCTGCCGAGGCGGCTGGCGATAGGTGTCGATCAGCGCGCCGGCATCGTCGACGTCGGGGAAGTGCGAGACCATTGCGGTGAGCGTCGCATCGTCGGGCTCGAGCCGCCGGCCGGCGGCCCGGAAGAAGAAGGTCGCCTCGTCGGCTTCGATCCGATCAGCACGTCCACGGCGATGCTCGCGCCGGGGTGAAGCGCAGGAGACGCCGGCAGGCTGCCCGGATCGAGCGTCGGGAGCGCGCCGCCGCGGGTGCCCCGGTACGCCGGGGTCGGTGAGGAGGGCCTCGTGCAGCCCGACGATGTCGACGGCCGCAAGCCGGCGCAGGGCGTCCACGTCGAACCCCTCGACGGCCCCGCCGGCACGGCCGAGCGCCTCGGCCCAGCCGCGCGCGAACGCGGGGTCCCCGGCGACGTCCCCGAACGGCGGCGACTGCAGGATCGCGCGCTGGAAGAGCCCGTTCGCACGCGGCACGACAAGCAGGTCGAGCGCGCACAACGCGCCGGCTGACTGGCCCGCGACGGTGACGCGCGACGGGTCGCCGCCGAACGCCTCGATCGAGTCGCGCACCCACTCGAGCGCCGCGATCTGGTCGAGCAGGCCCCAGTTGCCCGCCGGAGCGCCGGGCGCATCAGCGAGGTCGGGGTGGTAGAGCCAGCCGAGACTTCCGAGCCGGTAGTTGAGGGTGACCACCACGATTCCGGCCGTTGCCGCGAGCCGGGCGCCGTCGTGGATGCCCGCACTCCCCGCGCCGAGCACGAATCCGCCGCCGTGGATCCACACGAGCACCGGACGCAGGCCGGCGGCTCCCGGCGGCGGCATCCACACGTTGAGGTTGAGGCAGCTCTCGGACCCGGGCGGCAGCGGGCCGTGGCTGAACTCGCCGAGCGGTCGCCGGGGCTGCGGCGCGACCGGGCCGGCGACGGTTGCCTCGCGCACCTCGCTCCATGCGGGCACGGGCTCGGGGGCCGCGAAGCGCCTCGCCTGCGCGTACGGGATGCCCGCGAAGCTGTCGCCGGCCGTGGCCGACCGTCCGCGCAGTGCGCCGGCCGGCGTCTCGACGACGGCCGAGCGCGCCATTCAGGCGCTGGCGCGCTCGATCGCGGCCCGGGACGCGCCGGGGTGTCCCTCGGCCCACGAGATCACGGGGTTCCGCAGCACTCCGATGCCATCGATCTCGGCCTCGACCACGTCTCCCGGCCGCAGGTAGAGCGATGCGGCATCCTCGCTGAAGCCCGCGACGCCCGCGACGGTCCCGGTCGAGACGATGTCCCCCGCGCTGTAGCCCATCGGCGAGTAGTGGCTGATGATCTCGGGGATCGTGACCGCCATGCGAGACGAGTGCGATTCCTGGCGCACCTCGCCGTTGACGCGGAGCTGCATCGCCAGATCGTGCGGGTCGGGGATCTCGTCGGCCGTGACGATCCACGGGCCGAGCGGGCAGAACGTCGCGATCGCCTTGCAGAACGAGAACACGCCCGAGCGCATCTCCTCGCGCTGGATGTCACGCGCGGTGATGTCGTTGAAGATCACGTAGCCGGCGATGTAGTCCGCGGCCTCCTCGGGTGTGAGGAACGACCCGGCCTTGCCGATCACGACGGCCAGCTCGAGCTCGTAGTCGAGCTCGTTGGTCATGCCCTCCGGGTACACGATCGGATCGTCGGTCCCGATGATCGCGTCGACGTTCTGGAAGAACACGATCCACGGCAGCACGGGATGCGACCAGTTGACGCGCGTCGACTCCTCGTGGTGCTCGCGGAAGTTGCCGGCCGTGTGGAAGAACTTCTTCGGGATCAGCGGCGCGCGCAGGCGCACATCGTCGAGCGCCAGCTCACGGCCGGTCGGGTCGACGTGGCCGCCGAGCTCGAAGTAGCGCCGCATGTCCGGCACGTCGAGCTCGACCACCCGGTCTCCGACGACTTTTCCGACGCGCTGGTCGTCGAAGGTTACGAGTCTCATCTGGGTTCAGCCTTTCGTGATCGCGATGAACGCCAGTCTACAAGATTGTATGCAGGAACCATAATGGACACAGTAGGCCGAATGTTGTACCATCGCCGCCGGCCCGGCTGCAATGACGCCGCCGGAAGCACAGGAGCCAGATGACCACCCGTCGTCGCAGGTCGTTGGGAGCCACCGCCCGTTGAGCGAGCTGCTTGCGATCGAGTCGCTGAGCGTCAGCTATGGCGGCGGCGTCCCCGTCGTCGACGACGTGTCGTTCGACGTGCCCGAGGGCCGTGTCGTCGGTCTCATCGGCCCGAACGGCGCGGGGAAGACGACGGTGATCGACGCGCTGACCGGCTACCACCGGCCCGCGTCGGGTCGCGTGCTCTTCGCGGGCGACGACGTGACGGGCATGCGTCCGCACCACCTGGCGCGGCGGGGGATCTCGCGGACGTTCCAGTCGGTCGAGCTGTTCGACGATCTGACCGTCGACGAGAACCTGCACGTCGCGTCCGAGAGGGTCGGACTCGCGTCGGCCATGGGCGATGTGTTCCTGCCTCGACGCGTGTTCGCCGAGCGACGGCGGCGCACGAGCGAGACCGTTGCCTGGGCGCGCGAGGTCTGCCAGCTCGACGAGGTGGGCGGCCGCCGCCCGCGCGAGCTCTCGACCGGGCAGCGCAAGCTCGTGGGCGTGGCCCGCGCGCTCGCTTCGCGCCCCCGGCTCGTCCTGCTCGACGAGCCGGCGGCGGGCCTCGACACCGATGAGAGCCTCGAGCTCGGAGAACGGCTGCGAGCCCTGCCGGCCCGCGGGATCACGGTCCTCCTGATCGACCATGACATGGGCCTCGTCCTCGGCAGCTGCGATCACGTGCTGGTGCTCGACTACGGCCGTCTCATCGCCGAGGGCTCGCCGGCCGAGATCCGGGACGACCCCAAGGTGATCGAGGCGTACCTCGGCAGCCAGGAAGCTGCGCATGCCTGAGGCCATGCTCGACGTCAGCGGCATGTCCGCGGGGTACTTCGGGACCCCGGTCGTACGCGACGTCGACCTCCACGTCGCGCCGGGCGAGGTCGTCGCGCTGCTCGGCGCGAACGGGGCCGGCAAGACGACCACCCTCTCGACGATCGCCGGTCTGCAGTCCCCGCTCGCCGGAGCGATCACGCTCGACGGCACCTCGGTCGGCGGTCGCGCCGCTCACAGGCTGGCGCGCGCCGGGATCGCGCTCGTGCCCGAGGGGCGAGCCCTGTTTCCGAGCCTGACCACGCGCGAGCACCTGCGCATCGCCGCGCGCGGCCGCTCGCGGGAGGACGAGCTGATGGAGATGCTTCCCGAGCTGCGGAAGTGCAGCGATCGGCGAGCCGGGCTGCTGTCGGGTGGCGAGCAGCAGATGCTCGCCGTCGGCCGTGCGCTCGTGAGCCGCCCGCGGCTGCTGCTGGTCGACGAGATGAGCTTCGGGCTGGCGCCCGTGATCGTCGAGCGGCTGTTGCCGATCCTTCGACGCATCGCCGACGAGACGAGGACCGCCGTCCTGTTCGTCGAGCAGCACGTCGCGCTCGCGCTCCGGATCGCCGACCGCGCGTACGTGATGCGCCACGGTCGGATCGTGCTCGAGGGCACCGGGGCCGAGCTGCGACGGCGTCGCGATCTGCTCACCGCCGCCTACATGGGCGAGACCGGCCTCGCGGCCGAGACCGCGTCCGCGGGCAGCCAGGACACGCACGTCAAGGGCAATGACGACTAGGAGGATGTGGATGCAAGGGATCTCGAGGGTGCGACTGGCGGCGGCATGTCTGATGCTCGCAACGGTCGCGCTCATCGCCTGGGGAGGCGTCTCCTCGGCACAGTCGACCGCCGACCCGCTCGGGAAGCCGAACCCGGCAAAGGGCAAGCCGATCGTGTTCGGCCTCCTCAACGACGACTCCGGACCGGTTGCCTTCCCGGAGGTCCGCCTCGCTGAAGAGGCGGCGGTGAAGTACGTCAACACCTACCTGAACGGCATCGGCGGCCGTCCGATCAAGCTCGCCGAGTGCATCACCGACCTCCAGTCCTCCACCTCCCAGCGCTGCGCGAACCAGATCCTCGACAAGCATCCGGTCGCGATCATGGGCGCCGCCGATCCCGGCTCGCCCGGGTCGATCCCGGTGTACCAGCGCGCGGGCCTCGCCTACCTCGGCGGCGTGCCCTTCACCCCGGTCGAGGGCCTGTACAAGAACGCGGCGATCTTCTCGAGCATCTCGATCGGCGACAACGCGGCCGCCGCCGTCTTCGCGGCCAAGACCCTGAAGGCCTCGACGGCCGCCGTCATCTACACGGACGACCCGCCGGGCAACGCGAGCGCGAACGTGATCGTCCCGACGATGAAGCGCGCCGGGGTGCAGAAGATCACCCGCGTCCCGATCCCGCAGACCGTGTCCGATCCGTCGTCGTACGCGGCGGCCGCGATCTCGGCGCACCCCGACGTCATCTACGTCGACTCGCCGAACCTGTGCCCGGGCGTCCTCAAGAGCCTCAAGCAGCTCGGCAACTCGGCGAAGCTGCTCGGCATCGACCCGTGCACCGCACCACCGAATATCGCGGCGGCGAGCGGTGGCGCCGAGGGCCTGTACTTCGCGTCTCCGGTGCTCTCGCCGGTCGGGGCGAGCCCGGACGCCAAGATCTTCCAGGCGGCCCTCAAGAAGTACGCGCCGGCGAACATCATCATCGACTCGCTGTCGGCGATCGGCTTCCAGACCGTCGTCAACGTGCGCGCAGCGCTGTCCGGTCTTCCGGCGTCGCAGATGAACACCAAGGGCATCCTGGCCGCGATCCGCAAGAGCCCGAACAACACGAACTTCCTCGGGCACCCGTACACGTGCAACGGCAAGCAGCTGAGCGGGCAGCCGGCGATCTGCAACGCGTTCGAGCAGATCCGCCAGGTGAGCGGTACGAACATCAACCCGGTCGGCAACTTCATCAGCGCCGCAAGCTTCTACCGGGCATCGACTAGCTGACGAGATGGCGGGCCCGCGACGATCGGTCGCGGGCCCGCCTGGCTCGCTCCACCTGGTGTCCAGCTACCTCCTCTTCATCATCCTCGGCGTCGGTGCCGGCGCCGTGTATGCGCTGCTCGGCCTCGGGCTGGTACTGAAGTACCGCGCCGCCGGCGTCGTCGACTTCGCCCACGGAGCGATCGCGATGTTCTCGGCGTACGTCTTCGTCGGGCTGCGCGACCAGGGCCAGCTCCAGCTGCCCTGGCTCGGCCTCCCGCACAAGATCCAGATCTCGTCGACGGGCGTCAGCGACTGGGTCGCCGTTCCGCTGACCCTCGTCTACGCGGCGATCCTCGGCCTCGTCCTGTTCGTCCTCGTGTACCGCCCGCTGCAGCAGGCCGCGCCCCTCACGCGAGTGTGCGCCTCGGTGGGGATCATGCTCGCGATGCAGGCGATCGCGGTGCTGAACTTCGGTACGCAGGCCGTCTCGACGCGGCCGCTCCTGCCCTCGGGATCGTTCGACCTCGCAGGGACGATCGTCCCCGGCGATCGGCTCTGGTTCGCCGGCATCGTCGCGGTGCTGACGGCGGTGCTGGCGCTCGTCTACCGCTACACGCGCTTTGGCCTCGCGACCCGCGCGGCGGCCGAGAACAGCCGCGGCGCCGCCCTGATCGGCATCTCGGCGACCCGGATCGCGACGCAGAACTGGATCATCGCGACGCTGCTCGCCGCACTTGCGGGCATCCTCATCGCGCCGCTCTCGACGCTCGACCCGATCTCGTACACGCTGCTGATCGTCCCGGCGCTCGGCGTTGCGCTGGTCGGCCGCTTCGAGTCGTTCGCGGTCACCGCGCTCGCCGGGCTCGTGCTCGGCATGTGCCAGTCGGAGATCACAAAGCTCCTGACGGTGTTCACCTGGCTGCCGCAGCAGGGGCTGCCGGACGGCCTCCCGTTCCTGGTGATCCTCGTCGCCATGACCGTGCGCGCCCCCCGCCTGGGCGCTCGCGGCTCGCTCGCGACCTGGGCCAACCCGTCGATCGGGCGCCCGACACGCCCGTTCCCCACCGCGGTGTGCGTGTTCGCCGTCGGGTTCGCAGCCCTCGTGCTGCTGCATGGGTCGCTGCGCTCGGCGCTGATCGCCTCGTTCATCACCGCGTGCATCTGCCTCTCGCTCGTCGTCCTGACCGGCTACGTCGGCCAGGTGTCGCTCGCGCAGATGTCGCTCGCGGGCGTGGGCGCGTTCATGCTCAGCCATCTCAGCATCGGTTGGGGCATCCCGTTCCCGTTCTCGCTGCTGCTCGCCGCGCTCTGCGCGGTGCCCGTCGGGATGGTGATCGGCGTGCCGGCGTTGCGCGTGCGCGGCGTGAACCTCGCGATCATCACGCTCGGCGCGGCGGCCGCGATGGACTCGCTCGTGTTCAACGCATCGTGGTTCAGCGGCGGCCTCGCCGGCAGCCGCGTGGACTCGCCGACGCTGTTCGGATGGGATCTCGGGATCGCCAAGGGCCACGATTACCCGCGGGTGATCTTCGGCGTGCTCGTGCTGCTGATCGTGCTTGCCGTCGGAGTCGCTGTGGCGCGGCTGCGCAACTCGCCCACGGGGCGCATGTTCATCGCGGTGCGCTCGAACGAGCGGGCGGCGATGGCCGCGGGCATCGACGTTCCGCGTGCGAAGCTGCTCGCGTTCGCGATCTCGTCGTTCATCGCGGGCCTCGGCGGCGGCCTGCTCGCCTACCAGCAGGGCAACGTGTCGCCCGAGACGTTCGCGGTGTTCAACTCGCTGGGACTGCTCGCGATCGCCTACGTCGCCGGCATCGGGCGCATCGCCGGCGTTGCGATCGCCGGAGTCATGCTGTCCTCGACGGGCTGATGGTCTCGGCCATCGACAAGTGGATCGGGGTCGGCAAGTACCAGACGCTCGTCGCGGGCATCGCGCTCGCGTTCACGGCGATCCAGAACCCCGACGGCCTCGCCAGCACGGAGCCCGGGACGAAGGGTCCGGGTGCGACGCTCGTGCGCCTGCGGGACCGCTTCCTGGCCCCGCGAGACCCGGCACTCGCGGTCGAGCGTGAGGGCGCGCCGCGCCCCGCGACGCGCGTCGAGGCCCGCTGACCGCAGCGATGGGGCGTCTGGACGGGAAGATCGCGCTGATCACGGGCACGGCCGCCGGCACAGGGCGAGCGGCCGCCGTCCTCTTCGCCGCGGAGGGAGCGCACGTGGTCGGCTGCGACCTCGACGACGCCGGCGCGCGGGAGACGGCGCGCATCGTCGACGAGGCCGGTGGGACGATGACGTTCAGCGCACCCGTCGACCTCGCCGACGTCGACGCCGCTCGTGCGTGGGTCGACGATGCCGCCGCCCTGACCGGTGGGATCGACGTCCTCTACAACAACGCGTCGTCGCCAAGGGTCGGTCCGTTCGCCGACGTCACTCCGGCCGACTGGAATCACACGATCCGCAACGAGCTCGACCTGCTCTACACGGTCACCTCGGCCGCCTGGCCGCACCTCGTCACACGCGGAGGAGGCTCGATCGTCAACACCGCGTCGATCGCGGCGATCCGGGGCGCGGCTTTCCAGGAGCAGGCGGCGCACGGAGCGGCCAAGGGCGGCGTGCTCTCGCTCACCTACCACCTCGCCGCCTCCGGCGCGCCCCACCGGATCCGCGCGAATGCGATCCTCCCAGGTCTGATCCGCACGCCGTCGACCGAGTTCCTGTTCCGGTCCGCCGACTCGCCTGGCACGCGCATGGGTGCGGCGAACCCGCTCGGTCGCGCGGGTGAGCCGGGCGACGTCGCGAAGGTCGCCCTGTTCCTCGCCTCGGACGACTCGTGGTACGTCAACGCGGCCGCGATCCCCGTGGACGGCGGGCAGTCGGTCATCGTCTGATGCTCGATGCCGCTCGTGCACGGACGCTTGCCGCCGTCGTCTCGCGGTTGATCCCCACGGACGACCTCGGGCCGGGCGCGGACGAGGCCGGCGTCGCAGACTTCATCGCGCGCGAGCTCCGCGGCCCGCTGCGCGCGCTCGCCCCCGTCTACGACGAGGGCCTCGCTGCCATCGATGCGCGAGCCCGCGCGCGGTTCGGCCGCGACTTTGCGGCGCTCGCCGCCGTCGATCGCGACGCGGCGCTCCGCGAGACGGAGACGCTCGACCGACCGTTCTTCGACGTCGTGCTGAACCACTGCATCGACGGGTTCCTCAGCGACCCGATCCACGGCGGCAATCGCGATCTCGTCGGCTGGCGTCTGGTGGGGTACGCCGGTGTGAACCTGACACCGGAGCCGGCCGAGCAGGAGATCGACCACGTCGTCCCGTTCCACGGCACCAGCGTCGCGGCGTTCACCCAGTTCGAGACAGCGCCGCCGGAGGACGCGTGAGGGAGGCGGATGTCGTCGTCGTAGGGCTCGGCGCCGTGGGAGGGCTCGCGGCGGCGCGGCTGGCGCTCGCCGGCGCGGACGTGGTCGGCCTCGAGGCCGGCCGGGGCTACGGCGTGGAGGAGTTCGCACCGGACCAGCTCCGCACCGACGTCCGCGGCTGGCTGATGTCGGGCAAGGCGAGGGCGGAGTGCCCGACCGTGCGCGAGTCGCCCGACGAGATCGCACGCCAGCCGGGCTTCGCGGGCCTGACCATGAACGCGCTCGGCGGGACGAAGAACCACTCGGGCTGCGGCAGCGTGCGGCTGGCGCCGTGGAACTTCCGCTCTCGCAGCGAGACGCTGCATCGCTACGGGCCGGGTGCCATCCCCGCGGGCAGCACGCTGGCGGACTGGCCGGTCGACTACGACGAGCTCGCGCCCTACTACGACCGGGTCGAGGACCTGTACGGCATCTCGGGCCAGGCCGGCAACGTCGCGGACGCGATCGACCCTCGCGGGAACCCGTTCGAGGGGCCGCGCTCGGGCCCCTATCCCCTCCCCCCGCTGCGCCGCAGCGGCTACATCGATCTGATGGACGGCGCGGCGCGCTCGCTCGGCTGGCATCCGTACCCGGCGCCCGCCGCGATCCGCTCGGAGCCCTACCGCGGCCTCCCGGGCTGCACGTACTGCGGCCACTGCGTGTTCAACGGCTGCTGGGCGAACGCCAAGGGCCTGTCGAGCCTGACGGGGATCCCCGAGGCGAAGGCGAGTGGACGCCTGGAGGTCGTGTCGCACGCGCGAGTCGTCGAGGTGCTGACCCACCCCGACGGACGCGCCGCGGGCGTCGCGTACCTGAAGGGAGGACAGCGGCACGTCGTCCGCGCGCGTGTCGTGGTCCTCGGCGCCTACACCTACGAGAACGTGCGCCTCCTGCTCCTGTCGCGCTCTGCCGCCCATCCGGCGGGCCTCGCCAACGGCTCCGGCCAGGTCGGCCGGCATTTCGCCACGCACGCGTTCGGGTTCAGCTTCGGCTCGTTCGGCGGCCGCGAGCTCAACACCTGGACGGGCACGATGTCGCAGGCGGTCACGGTCGACGACTTCAACGCGGACAACTTCGACCACGCCGGGCACGGGTTCGTCGGGGGCGGAACGATGATCGCCATGATGGAGAAGAAGCTGCTGCTGTTCTCGCGCATGGCACCGCCGACCGTGGCGCGCTGGGGCGCCGACTTCAAGCGCTGGCTCGCACGCGACTTCCGCTCCGTCGGGCACGTGCACTACTTCGTCGACGAGCTCCCGCACGAGGACAGCTACCTCGACCTCGACCCGACGCACACCGATCCCGACGGGCTCCCGGTGATCCGGGTGACGCGCGCGTCGCAGCCCGAGGACGTCGCGCAGATGCAGTTCGTCGCCGAGCGGAGCCAGGAGTGGCTTCGCGCGGCCGGCGCCGGCGAGACCTGGGCGCTGCCGTTCCACGCCTTCAACGTCAGCGCACACGCCTTCGGAGGCGCGCGCATGGGCGACGACCCGGCGACGAGCGTGGTCGATCGTTTCGGCATGGCCCACGAGGTCCCGAACCTCGCGCTGCTCGGGGGCAGCACGTTCCCGACGAGTACCGGCTCGCCTCCCACGGAGACGATGGAGGCGCTCGCCTGGCGGACGGCGGAGCACATCGGCGAACGGTGGTCGCAGCTCGCGCACCCCTGAGACGACTGGCGCCGTCCAGAGGGTCGAACCCCATAGCCTTGGCGGCGTGGAACCGTACCGTCGCATCACGCTCGGTGTCGGCCTCGCGATGTTCGTCGATGCCTCGCTGTACCTGGCGGTGCTCCCGCTGCTGCCGTACTACGCCGACCGGTTCCACCTGAGCACGCCCGGCGTCGCGCTCGTGCTCGCCGCCTACCCCGCAGCGAGTCCGCTGGTCGCGCTCGCGTGCATCCCGCTGGCGCCGCGCATCGGCGGGCGCCGGATCGCGCTCGGATCGAGCGTCGTGATGACCCTCGCGACCGTCGTGTTCGCGTTCGCGCCGAACGCCGAGACGCTCGTCGCGGCCCGCTTCCTGCAGGGCATCGCGAGCGGCACGGTCTGGACAGCCTCGATGGCCTGGGTCACCCACAACGCTCCCCCGAACAAGCGCGGACGCGAATCGGGCATCGTGATGGGCCTCCTCTCCGCAGGATCCATCGCGGGACCGCTCGTCGGCGCCTTCGCGTCCTGGGCAGGCACCGCGCCGGCGTTCCTGTCCGTCGCCGTGTTGAGCGGCGTGACGGTCGTCGTGACCGCACTGGCGCCCGCGGGCCGCCCGATGCAGGCGGGGCCGCGCATCCGCGCCTCGCTCGCCGCCGGCCTCCGCCAGCCGCTCGCCCGAGCAGCGCTCGCGATGGCAGTGATCGACACGGTCGCGTTTGCTACGGTCGACCTGCTCGTGCCGCTCGACCTCGGAGACCTGGGAGCGTCGTCGACCATGATCGCGCTTGCCCTGACGGGCGGCGCGCTGCTCGGAGCGATCCTCGGCCCGCCCGGCGGCCGGCTGGTCGATCGCGCCGGACGCCGGTCGCGTGGGACTCGCGATGGGCCTTGCGATCACCGCGTTCCCGATCGTGCTCGCGTTCGGCCTGCCCGAGTGGGGCCAGCTCGCCGTGCTCGTGCTCGGCGGCCCCGTGTTCGCGGTCGCGGCCTCGGCCATGTATCCCCTCGCCTCGGCCGGCGCGGATCGGGCGCGTATCGCGCACGTCGCGGTCAACGGCCTGCTCGGCGCGTCGCTGGTCGATCGGCTTCGCGGTCACGCCGATCGCCGCGAGCCTCGTCGCCGACGCGACGAGCCAGGCGGTCGCATTCGCGGCGGCAGCTGCCTCTGCGTGCCGCTCCTGTGGATCATCGCGCGGGACGGGCGAGGCGCGACGGTCGCCGTCGGAGGCTGACCGCTACTTGTCGAACATGACGTACAGCCCGAACACGAGCGCTCCCGCGACGACGGCGAACGAGATCGCCGCGAGCACAGCGGGCGCCACGATGCTGCCTCCGCCCCGCTCGCGGGCTACTGCCAGGCGAGATGCGCCCGACCATGCCGAACGCGCTGCAGGCGACGATCCCGGCGCCGAACAGCGTGCCCGAAGAGCGCGACGTGCCAGAGCGCGGAGAGGTCGATGTAGCTGCTCACGCGGCCACCAGTGCACCGGCATCCTGGACGACCGGGTCGGCGAGGCCGGGCGACGCGGGCTCGATCACGTTCTCGGGAGTCACGCGGTCGCCGCGCGTCACGAAGTAGAGCGACGCGGCGATGAGCGCCGCAACTCCGGCCATTGCGAGCACCCCGGGCGTACCGCCGATCGCAGCAGATGCCCACGCGGTGGCGCCCCCGACCAGCGCGGCAGCGGGGAGCGTGACGAGCCACCCGAGTGCGAGGCGGCCCGCGAGGCTCCAGCGCACGACGGCGAGCTGGCGTCCGACACCCGAGCCGATGATGCTGCCCGAGGTGACATGGGTTGTCGAGAGCGGGAACCCGTAGTGCGATGACGCGAGGATCACCGCGGCGGACGAGGCATCGGCCGCGAACCCCTGCGGCGGCTCGATGGTCGGTGATGCGCGTGCCCATCGTGCGGATCACCCGCCAGCCGCCGGCAGTAGGTGCCGCCGCCGATCGCGAGCGCGGCCGAGACGATCACCCAGGTCGGCACGCTCGCATTGGCCCCGATCGAACCGTGCGCGATCAGGGCGAGCGTGATGATGCCCATCGTCTTCTGCGCGTCGTTCGTGCCGTGGGCGAGCGACAGCAGCGAGGCGGTCACGATCTGTCCGAAGCGGAAGCCCCGCGTGACGTGGTCGGGCCGCTCGCGCGCCGTGAGGCGGTAGACGAGGTAGGTCCCGAGCAGCGCGACCCCTCCGGCGAGGAAGCGGAGCGAGCACGGCGGGGATCGAGCACCTTCTCGACGATGCCCGCGCCCTTCGATGGCACCGGCTCCCTTGGCCACCAGGGTCGCACCGACGACACCGCCGATCAGCGCGTGCGACGAGCTCGACGGCAGCCCGAAGTACCAGGTGACGAGGTTCCAGGTGATCGCGCCGATCAGGCCGGCGAACACGATGTTGAGCGTGATCGCGCTCGGGTCGACGACGCCCTTCGCGATCGTCGTCGCGACCGCAAGCGAGAGGAAGGCTCCGACGACGTTCAGCAGGGCCGAGAGCGCCGACCGCGACGCGCGGCGGCAGCGCCCGGGTCGCGATCGAGGTCGCCATCGCGTTGGCGGTGTCGTGGAATCCGTTGGTGAAGTCGAACGCGAGCGCGGTGCCGACGACGATCACCAGCAGGAAGTCGCTTCCCATTGCGGCCATCGTGCCAGCGCCGGAGTCCCGGATGCGGGTCGCGCGCGAGGCCGAAATCCAGATCTTCACCAGATCCCAACATCGTGGAGATCTCTCGGCCCCGTCGATCCCCCGGTTACGCTTGCGGGCGTGAGCGCCACCGCGCGGAAAGGCTCCCGCAGACGTCCACGAGGGCATGATCCTCGCGCTCGTCGGGGCCGCGCAGTTCATGGTGATCCTCGACGTCTCGATCGTGAACGTCGCGCTCCCGTCCATCCGCGACGACCTCGGGTTCTCGCTCGGCGGACTGCAGTGGGTCGTCAACGCGTACACGATCACGTTCGGCGGACTGCTGCTGCTCGGCGGCCGTGCCAGCGACCTGCTCGGACGGCGACGCATGTTCATCACCGGCATCCTCGTGTTCGCCCTGGCCTCGCTCGCGGGCGCCGTCGCACCGAGCGCCGGCTTCCTCGTCGTCGCGCGCGCGATCCAGGGAGTCGGCGGCGCGATCGTCTCGCCGAGCACGCTCGCGGTGCTCATGACGACGTTCCGCGAGGGACCGGAGCGCCACCGGGCGTTCGGCGTCTGGGGCGCGATGACCGCGGGCGGCGGCAGTCGGCGGGCGCGATCCTGGGAGGCATCCTCACCGACGCGCTGAACTGGCGCTGGATCTTCCTCGTCAACGTCCCGATCGGCGCCGCGATCGCGTGGGAGGCGCGCCGGAGCCTCGCCGCCGACCCGCAACCCGTGCGCGATGGCAGCGGAGCCCTGGCGCCGCGCGGCAACTTCGACCTTCTCGGCGCGCTGACGGTGACCGCAGGGCTGATGGTGGCGGTCTTCGGCATCGTGCGGACCACGACCGAGGGCTGGACGTCACCCCAGACGATCGTCACGCTCGCGGCGGCGGCGCTGCTGCTGGCCGCGTTCGTGGTCATCGAGGCGCGCTTCGCGTCGCAGCCGCTCGTGCCGTTGAGGATCTTCGAGTCGCGGCTGCTGACGGGCGCGAACGTGCTGGTCCTGCTGCTCGGAGCGGCCATGTTCGCGATGTGGTACTTCGTGTCGCTGTACCTGCAGCAGGTGCTCGGGTACTCCCCTATCAAGGCGGGCCTGGCGTTCCTCCCGATGACGATCTGCATCGCGGCAGGCTCGATGCGCGCCGCCTCGATCGTCGCCCGCTTCGGCATTCGCACCACCCTGGTGACGGGATTCCTGCTCGCCGGGGCGGGTCTCGCACTGTTCAGCCGCATCCATGCGAACGGCGACTACGTGAGCGACGTCCTCGCTCCGTCGATCATGGTGTCGCTCGGGATGGGGCTCTGCATGGTCCCGCTGACGACGACTGCCGTCGCCGGCGTCGCACAGCGAGAGGCGGGCCTCGCGTCCGGACTGGTCAACGTCTCGCGTCTCTTCGGGGGAGCGCTCGGGCTCGCCCTGCTCGTCGCGATCGCCGACTCGTACACGAGCGAGCTTCTCACCCGGGGCACGAGCGTCGCCGCGGCGACGACCGAGGGGTTCGCCCGCGCGTTCCTGGTCGGCGCGGGCTTCGCCTTCATCGCAGCGATCCTCGTGCTGCCGCTGATCCGGCCGGTCCGAGCCGTCGATCCGGAGCCCGAGCTCGTGGACGTCTCGGCGTAGGACCAGGTTTCAGTCGGAGAGCGGAGGGGAAGCATCGCGCATGCTTATCTTCCTGCTTCTCCTGATCTTGCTCGCCATCATCTTCGGCGGCTTCTTCGTGTTCACCCTGAAGGTCGCCGTCGTGGTCGCGATCGTGCTGCTGCTGGTCGGCCTGCTGGGCGGCTTCTCGATGCGCGGTCGCAGCCGACGCGCATAGCCGCCTGGCTCAGGACGCCGGCCCGGGCTGATTCGTGCCGGCCCGGGCGGCTTCGGTCGCCTCGGCGAGCGACCCGCGAATCGGGAAGAACGCGAGGAGGCCACTCCCGGCCAGCGTTCGGTTGACCGCTCGGCCATCGTCCCCCTGGACGACGAACACGAATCCGAGGCTCGCCTCACGGGCGCGTCTCAGGCCGGCGAGCAGCACCCCGAGGATGCTCGAGTCGATGAAGTCGGTCAGCGTCAGCTCGACGACGACTGCGCGACGTTCGGTCAGAGCCGACTCGAGCGCGTCGCGGACCTCCGACGCGGTCGCGAGATCGTGCTCGCCCTGCAGCTCGACGACGGAGACACCGCTGTCGTCGGTGATGGTGATCGCCGGCTTCACTCCGACGATGATACGCCGCGCGCGCCCGCTCAGCTTCAGCGGTGGGACGGTCGGCGTCAGTCGAGGTCAGCCGACCTCGAGGTCCCGCTGATGCCAGGTTCCCAGCTTGCCGCCGAGATGATCCGGATCGGCCGGGCCGACCGGTACGAACCCGGCGTTGACCAGCACCTTCCGTGATGCGGCATTCCCTTCGGCCGTGGCCGCCCTGAGCCTGCGCAGTCCGTAGCGGCTCGCCGCCAGCCCGCACAGCTCCCGGACGGTCGCCGTCGCCACGCCGCGGCCGGCGACGTGCTGTGCGACCCGATACCCGAGCTCCGCCGTGCCGTCCCCGACGAAGATCAGGTTGAACCGGCCCATGACCGATCCGTCGTCGTCGACGAGCACGTGGTAGGCGGCGATGCCCGCCTCCTGCTCGGCCAACAGGGCATCGAACTGCGCGCGGAACTGCTCGAAGTAGTCATCACCACGGTCGGAGACCGCTGCAGCGAAGTAGGCGCGGTTCGTCCGCTCGAAGGCGAGCACCGCTACGGCATGATCGGCCCGGAGACGCTGCAGCTCGGGCACCGCCCGACTCTACCCAGGAGTCGTCTCCGCGTCAGCCGTACTCAGCGATCGATGAACGCGAGCGTGCGCTGCCAGGCGTCGGCAGACGCGTCGGCGAACTCCTCGTAGCGACGATCGAAGAAGCTGTGCGGCGCGCCGGGATAGGTGACGACCTCGTGCTCGACTCCGGCCGCCGTCGAGAGCCGACTCGAACTCGGCCACGACATCGGCGGTAATCGCCGATCGGCCCCGCCCATCAGCGCGAGGATCGGCGCCTCCATCTGATCGACCGCGTCGGTCGGGCCCGGCTGGCCGTTGCGCTCGCCCGGCATGCCGTAGAAGCCGACCGCCGCCACGAGCCCGTGCCCGCCCGCTGCGGCGAGCCAGCTGTGGCGACCCCCGAAGCAGAAGCCGACAGTCGCGACGGCCGCGCACGCGCCGCCGCTCGGAGAGCGCAGGAACGCGACGGCGGACGCCGATGTCCATCTGCACCTGCTCCGGCGTCGTCGAGTGGCACGTGATCCGTGTAGGGGAAGTCGGCGTCGCGGGTCGCGACACCCGCCGTCCGGCCGAAGTAGTCGATCGCGACCGCAGGATGCCCGCGCTCGGCGAAGCGCATCGCGAGCTCCTCGTAGAACGGGAAGAGGCCGCGAACATCCGGCAACACGACGACGCCCGCGGACTCGGTCGGACGGTCGGGCAGCGCGACGAAGGCCTCGAACCGCTGGCAGCCGTCGGCCTCGAGCGCCTCGTGGCGATGGCTGACGGAGGCCCCTGCGATCGGCCGGGACGGGCGGTCGCGAATCAAACGGTGCGCACATCGACTACTCCTCCAGTGGTCGGCCGAGTCTACGCGGCAACGCGTAGCCCGTCTGCACGAGGATCCCGACGACGATGATCGCGCCGCCGAGCGAGTGTCACGGCGCTCGGCTGCTCGTCGTAGGCGATCCACACCCAGAGCGGCCCGAGCACGACCTCGAGCAGCGAGATCAGGGCCGTCTGCGCGGCAGGGATCAGGCGAGCCCCGACCGTCAGCAACGCGAGCCCGAGGCCGATCTGCCCGATCCCGAGCGCGGCGAGCAGGAGCATGTCCTTGCCATCGGCCGAGCCCGGACTCACGAACGGCAGGCAGGCCACGACGACGAACAGCTGCGAGAGGCATGTCGCGGGAGCCATCGAGATCTCGCGGCGGTGGCGCGTGATCACGATCGCTCCGGCAAAGGAGAGCATCGACACGATCGCGAGCGCATTCCCCAGCGCGCCGCCGCCACCCCCGGTGCTCACCATCAGCGTGACTCCGACGAGCGCGATGAGCATCGCGGCCCAGGTGCGGGGGGCGATGAGCTCGCCGAGGGTGACCCTGGCCAGGAGCGCCGCCGTCAGCGGCGCGATCGCGAGCAGGAACAGCAGGTGGGCGACGCTCGTGTGGTTGAGCGCGATGATGAACGTCGCCGACGAGATCGCCACGAGCGCGGCGACGACGAGGCCGGTCCTGCCGATGCCACGGAAGGCCGCGACGACACCGCGATCCCGTTCCGAGACCGCGACGAACACGAACAGCGCCAGCATTGCGAACAAGGCGCGCCCGCCGAGCTGCGTGGCCACGTCCACCGACAGGTCGCGCTGCGCGAGCCCTGCGGTCGACCACGCGACCGCCCCGAGCGCGACGTAGATCTGGCCGCGCCGCTGCTCGCTGGTATCGAGACGCGCCGAGACGGGGGTGGTCAGGGCCACGACGTCCTCGCTCGCGTCTACGGGTTCGGGGGGAGCGCCAGCGCGCGGGGCACGGCCTTTTTCACGAACCACAGCGAGGCGAGGGGTGGCACCGCCGCGAGCGAGCGCGAGGGTCGTCGTCCGGTTGCTCCAGTTCACCTCGGGGCGCACGAGGAACACGGCCATCACGTAGCCGATCGCGGCGAAGCCATGCAGTCCGCCGAACAGGCGAACGCCGAGCTGATCACCGTTGATGAAGTACTTGAACATCATGGAGATGAGCAGTCCGGTCCAGGTGACTGCCTCGATGATCGCCATCACCTGGAACACGCGGATCAGAGCGAGACGCACTGACCCGCACGCTATCCGACACCTATGAGGCGAGCCACGGCTTGCGCCACTCCACGAGGCGGTCGGCCTTCGCGGGCCCCCAGGAGCCCGGCTTGTAGCTCAGCGACACGCGGCGGTGCGTCGAGCAGCGGCTGGACGATCCGCCACGTCTCCTCGATGCTGTCCTGGCGCGTGAACGGCGCGCCGACGCCCTCCATTGCGGCATGCAGCAGGACCTCGTACGGGCGTCGCCCCCTCCCCTCCCTCCCGGTCGAACGTCATGTCGAGCTCGATCTCCGCGGGCCCGTCGCGATCGGCGCGGTGCGCATCGAGGATCAGCCGCACCCCAGGGTGCGGATCGAGCCTGATGATGAGCTGGCTCGGCTCCGGCAACCGGCGGCCCTCGAGCATGAACCCGAGCCGCGGCGGTTGCTTGAAGACCAGCCGCAGCTCGGTCTCGGTCGCGGCGAGGCGCTTTCCGGTGCGAACGAAGAACGGAACGCCTGCCCAGCGCCAGTTGTCGATCTCGAGCCGGACGGCCGCGTACGTCTCGGTCTGCGAGCCCTCGGCGACACCCGGGATCTCGGTGTAGCCCTGGTACTGCCCGCGGACGTAGCGTTTCGGATCCGCGTCCGGCATCGAGCGGAACACCGCGAACTTCGAGTCCTTCAGCGTCCTCGCGTCGGCGCCGGCAGGAGCCTCCATCGCGGCGGCGGCAAGCAGCTGCAGCAGGTGGTTGACCACGACGTCGCGCAGCGCACCGACGGGATCGTAGAAGTGGCCGCGCGCCTCGACGCCGAAGCTCTCCGCCATCGTGATCTGCACGCTCGCGACGTAGTTCCGGTTCCAGACGGGCTCGAGCATCGAGTTCGCGAACCTCAGGTACAGGATCTCCTGCAGCCCGAGCTTTCCGAGGAAGTGGTCGACGCGATAGATCTGCGACTCGTCGAGGTACTCGCGCAGATCGGCGTCGAGCGAGACCGCGCCGACGGCAGGTCGTGCCCGAACGGCTTCTCGATCACGACGCGGGCGCCCGTCGAGCAGGTCGGCCTTGTGCAGCCCTCGCGCGACGGTCGCGAACAGCGACGGCGGAACCTCGAGGTAGAAGACGCGCTGCTGCGTGCCCCGGAGCTTCTTCGCGAGCCGCGTGAACGTGTCGGGATCGCCGAAGTCACCCCGCACGTACGAGAGCCGCGGGCGAGCCGCGCGAATACGTCCGCGTCGACGTCGCCGTGCGCCGCGATCGCCTCACGTGCGCGTGCGCGCAGCTCCTCGATCGACCAGTCGTCGACGGCGACTCCGACGATCGGGCAGTCGAGCAGACCGCGGCTCTCGAGCCGGTACAGCGAGTAGAACGTCATCTGACGAGCCAGATCGCCGGTGATGCCGAACGCGACGAAGACGTCGGCGGACTCGTCGTGGCCAGCCATGCACCTGCTCCTCACGTGGGTCGACGGCGGGAGCCTACGACAGCGCGCGTCCGCCCATATCGCACGGAGTCACGGCGGCGCTGATCGCGCCGGAGCGCTACTCGACGCGCGCGGGAGCCGGGTCCGGCGACCAGGCCCAGAGCGATGTGGCCTTCGCCTCGGCCTCGCCTCCCCACCGCGCGAACGCCGCCTCGTGCATGCGGCAGACCGGCATGTCCACTCCGCGGAAGCACACCGACGTGTTCGCCTGGCTTGCGCACAGCACGTCCTCGCGCCATCCGTGGCGCGCAGCGGCCGGCCGCGCCTGGCAGCGCACACCGGACGACTCAACCGCCTCACGTTCGGTCATGGCCTTCCGTTCGATCCGTGCTCCCCGTCCCGCTCGAGGTGCTCCGGCGACCATAGCAGCCGGTCCGCCGCCGCGATACCTGGATGCACCAAAAAACCCGAGGAAACGACGAAGGTTCGCGTCGCCATTTCACTCTCAGTAGACTCGTCCGCATGCTTGCGGTCGGGTTCTACGAGTGGATGCTCGCGCTCCACCTCGTGTCGGCGTTCGCCGTCGCGTCGGCCCTCGTGCTGTTCAGCGTCCTCGTGTTCAACAGCAGGCGCATGACGACGCTCGAGCAGACGCGGACGCTGTTCCGCGTGGCCCCCGTGGGGACGGTGCTCATCGGGGCCGGACTCGGCCTCGTCATCCTGTTCGGCGTGATCCTCGCCCTCGACTCCGACATCTTCAAGATCTGGAACGGCTGGATCATCGCGGGGATCGTGCTCTGGGCCGCGTTCGCGGAGGTCGGCCGCCGCAGCGGCGCGTACTACACGGAGATCCAGAAGCTGGCGGAGAGCTCCGACGAGGGCACCGAGGCCGAGGTGCTGGCACGCCTCCGCGCGCCGACGGGCGCGACGCTGCATCTCGCAGCCATCGCGATCTTCGTGCTGCTGCTCATCGACATGATCTACAAGCCGGGAGCGTGACGATGTTCGCCGCGATCCGACCCCACTCCATCGATCTCGCACTGATCGTGCACGTGGCCGGCGCCATGGTGCTCGTAGGAGGCCTGGTCACGGCGTCCGCGGCGGCAATCATCGGCTGGAGCGACGATTCCGGCGCCCTCCGGCGCTTCTCGTACAAGGTGCTGCTCGCGGTCGCGTTCCCCGGCTACATCGTGATGCGGATCGGCGCTCAGTGGGTGTTCTCCAAGGAGTTCCCCGACAGCTACAGCCCCACGTGGATCGGAATCGGCTTCGCCACGGCCGACATCGGGGGTCTGCTGCTGCTGATCGCACTGATCGTCGGGGGCATCGGCCTGTACCGGTCCCGCGGAGGGCGGGGCGGCGCGCTGCTGAGGGCGAGCGCTGTGATATCCACGATTCTCGTCGCGGCGTACGTCGTCGCGGTGTGGGCGATGGGCGCGAAGCCGAGCTAGCGCTAGGCTTGCTGGTGCTCATTGCACGCATGAGCTTGCCGCCATACATTCACTGAAGGGACGACGATGGCTCTACAGCTCGGCGACACCGCGCCCGATTTCGAGGCCGACACCACGGAAGGCCGCATCAGGTTCCACGACTGGCTCGGCGACTCGTGGGGCGTGATGTTCTCGCATCCGCGCAACTTCACCCCGGTCTGCACCACCGAGCTCGGCTACCTGGCCAACATCAAGCCGGAGTTCGACAAGCGCGACGTCAAGATCATCGGCCTCTCGGTCGATCCCGTCGGCAACCACGAGCAGTGGTCGCGGGACATCGAGGAGACGCAGGGGACGGCGCTGAACTACCCGCTGATCGGTGACTCCGACTTCACGGTCTCGAAGCTCTACGGCATGCTCCCGGCCGACGTCGACGGCGACCCCACCTCGCGGACACCGGCCCAGAACCAGACGGTCAGGAACGTGTTCGTGATCGGCCCGGACAAGACCATCAAGCTCATCCTGGTCTATCCCATGACGACGGGCCGCAACTTCGACGAGGTGCTGCGCGTGATCGACTCGCTGCAGCTGACCGCGAAGCACAAGGTCGCGACGCCCGTGAACTGGAAGCAGGGCGAGGACGTGATCATCGCCGGATCCGTCAGCGACGACGCAGCGCGCGAGATCTACCCGGACGGCTGGGAGTCGCCCAAGCCGTACATCCGGATCGTTCCGCAGCCGACCTGATCCGGCGGCGCCGTCCACCGGGGCCAGTCTCGGGTGGACGGCGCTACCAGATGCCCCAGTTCGAGCAGGTGTCGCAGACGTTCGGGTAGTACTGGCTCCCCGGCGCGTCGGCGCGCCCGCACGACCCGCAGTACGTGACGAGGTCGGAGCGCACGGTGGCGCCGGCGCACTCGGCACAGAACACGTCGCCCCCCGGCGGAGTGAACTGCCACGCCTCCCAGCGGGCGGCGTCGACGGTGCATGCCCGGCGACATCCAGCGCAGCAGACTCGCGTGCTGGCAAGGCAGGTGACGCAGTACGAGTCGCCGATCGACGACGCTCTCCAGGCGGAGAGATCGGCCCGGGCATACGCGAATCGCGTCTCGCGTCTGCACGACGCGCACGTGATGCTGACGTTGTCGAGGTCCGTGGATTCAGTCATGCGTGAGGCGCATCGCGTGGCCATTTTCGCAACGCCTTGCATGCCCCGTATGACCCGAACGGGGTAATTCGCTCGGGGGATCGGTTCCGGCGCCTTCCGGAAGCCGGCGCGTTAGGATCCGCGCCAGGGCAGGTGGAGCTCAGCCGCACGGTCGTCCGGGGGGTCCGGAGTGCGGCGAACCACGAAGCTCGTCTGGGCTCACCTGCGGGGTGTCGGACTAGGAGGCTCGAATGCACGGTCTGAAGCTGCTGCGGCGGACGCCGCGGCTCGCGATGGGACTCGTGGCGCTGGTCGTTGTCGGGGCGGTCGCGTACGCGGCGACGCAACCGGCGATCCAGACGTTCACGCCGCGGTCCGCCAACCAGATCACGAACATCGACGTCCTGCGCCAGCAGATCCGGAACTACTACGGCGATCCGCTCGGCACCGGGACATTCTCGCCTGACAGCTCGTATGCCCACGAGACCGAGCGCGTGGCGGCGTTCGGTGCGAACCTGCTCGCACACCAGGGGTTCAAGCACCACCACTGGTGGAAGAAGGGACAGGGACAGGGTCAGGGCCAGAGCACCCAGACGAAGGCGATCGTGCTCGACGTCGACGACACCACGCTCGCGACCTGGAACTACGAGGTGTTCAGCAACTGGGCGTTCAACCCTGCGACCAATGCAACCTACGTCCTGGGGCAGCTGTTCCCGCCGGTGCCCGGCATGGTCGACATGGTGAACCAGGCGGCCAAGGAGGGCTACGCGATCATCTACATCACCGGCCGTCCGGCGACGCAGGAGGCCGCGACGCTCGGCAACCTGACTGCCGACGGCGTGGGCGTCGACGCGGGCTACCCGGCGCCGACGAAGCTGAACGACGGCGAGGACGGGCTCTTCACGAAGCCGGCCGTCGCCGACTATCCCCCGTACCTGACGGCGGCGTGCAGCGGCGACCCGAACGGCGGCACGTGCACGACTGTCCACTACAAGTCGGCCACGAGACAGCACATCGAGTCGCTCGGCTACGACATCGTCGCCAACTTCGGCGACCAGTTCAGCGATCTCCAGGGTGGGTTCGCTGACAACACGTTCAAGCTGCCGAACCCGAACTACTTCCTGCCGTAGGCAGACCCCTCGTCCGCGCGTCCGGAAGTCCGGGCGCGCGGGCGGGCCCCGTGGCAATCATTTAGGCTAGCTCGCGATGCCCGACGAGAGCTACGACTTCATCATCGTCGGCGGCGGCTCGGCTGGCTGCGCGCTCGCCAACCGCCTGAGCGCCGACCCGTCGAACCGTGTGCTCGTGCTCGAGGCCGGTCGGATGGACTGGAAGTGGGACGTGTTCATCCACATGCCGGCGGCCCTGACCTGGCCGATCGGCAGCCGGTTCTACGACTGGAAGTACGAGTCCGAGCCCGAGCCGTTCATGCACGGCCGCCGCGTCTACCACGCGCGTGGCAAGGTGCTCGGTGGGTCGAGCTCGATCAACGGCATGATCTTCCAGCGCGGCAACCCGCTCGACCTCGAGCGCTGGGCGCACGACCCCGGCATGGAGACGTGGGGCTACGCCAACTGCCTGCCGTACTTCAAGCGCATGGAGACGTGCCTGGCCGGCGTCGACGAGTACCGCGGCGGCGACGGCCCCCTCGTGCTGGAGCGAGGGCCGGCGACGAACCCGCTCTTCGGCGCGTTCTTCGAGGCCGTCCAGCAGGCCGGCTACTCGCTGACCTCGGACGTCAACGGGTACCGCCAGGAGGGCTTCGCCCCGTTCGATCGCAACATCCGCCGCGGTCGGCGGCTGAGCGCCGCGCGGGCCTACGTGCACCCCGTGATGGGGCGGCCGAACCTGACGATCGAGTGTCGTGCGCACGTCACGCGACTGCTGTTCGAGGGCACGCGCGCGGTCGGGGTGGAGTACCGCCAGGGGCGCGGCGATGTCAAGCGCGCCCGCGGAGCCGAGGTCATCCTGTGTGGCGGCTCGATCAACTCGCCACAGGTGCTGGAGCTGTCCGGCGTCGGGGACGCGAGGACGCTCGGAGGTCTCGGTATCCCCGTCGTCCACGATCTTCCCGGCGTCGGCGAGAACCTGCAGGACCACCTCGAGGTGTACGTCCAGTACTCCTCGACACAGCCCGTCTCGGTCGCGCCGGCGCTGCTCTACCGCAATCGCCCCCGCGTGTTCCTGGAGTGGCTCGTGCTGCGCAGCGGCCCGGGAGCGTCGAACCACTTCGAGGGCGGCGGCTTCGCCCGCTCCAACGACGACGTCCCGTACCCGAACCTGATGTTCCACTTCCTGCCGCTCGCCATCCGCTATGACGGGTCCAAGCCCGCCGGCGGCCACGGGTACCAGGTGCACATCGGACCGATGTACTCCGATGCGCGTGGCTCGGTGCACGTGACGTCGCGCGACCCGTTCCGGAAGCCCGCGCTCCGCTTCAACTACCTCTCGACCGCACAGGACAAGCGCGAGTGGGTCGAGGCGATCCGCGTGGCGCGCTCGATCCTCACGCAGCCCGCGTTCGACCCGTTCAACGGGGGCGAGCTCTCCCCCGGCCCGAGCGTGTCGACGCCCGACGAGATTCTCGACTGGGTGGCGCGCGACGCCGAGACCGCGCTGCACCCATCGTGCACGTGCAAGATGGGCACCGACGATGTCTCGGTCGTCGATCCGCTGAGCATGCGGGTCCACGGGCTCGATGGACTTCGGGTCGTGGACGCGTCGGTGTTCCCCTACGTGACCAACGGCAACATCTACGCGCCGGTGATGATGGTGGCCGAGAAGGCCGCCGACCTCATCCTCGGCAACACGCCGCTCACACCCGAGCCGGTCGAGTTCTACCGCCACGCGCCGGCCGCACAGCCCGCCTAGGAGCGACCCGCCGCATCTGGCATGCCGGTGATATATCATCGGCCGCGTGCCGACGCTCCACCAGCCCGAGGCCGCGTCTGCCCGGTCGCTGACCGACCAGGCGTACTACCGCATCCGCGAGCTGATCGTGCGGCTCGAGCTGGCTCCGGGATCGTTCGTGAACGAGCGTGACCTGATGGAGCTCGTCGGCCTCGGCCGGACTCCGGTGCGCGAGGCGTTGCGCACACTGGCTCGCGACCGGCTGGTCGAGGTGCTGCCGCGTCGGGGGATCTTCATCTCGCCGATCAACGTGCGCGACCTGGCCGGCCTCTCGGAGGTGCGACTCGCGCTCGAGCCCTGCGCGGCTCGGCTCGCCGCAGAGCGGCGCACCGACGAGGACCGCGACGCCGTCGTCGCCCTGCTGCAGGCGCTCGACGAGGCCGGCAGCGACGACCGTCGCCTGATCGACCTCGACCAGCGCATCCATCGCCACATCTGGACCTGCGCCCACAGCCCGTTCCTCGCGCGTACGCTCGAGGAGTACTACGTCCTGACGCTGCGCATCTGGTTCCTCGCGCTCGACCGCGTCGCCCAGCTCGAGGAGGCGGTGCACGAGCATCGCGAGCTGCTCGAGGCGATTCGCGACGGTGACGCGACCCGGGCCGAGGCTTCGATGCGCCGGCACGTGGCCGCGTTCGAGCAGGCCATGCGCACAGTGCTATGAAGAGAGCCGGTTTCAAACGTCCCGCGGCGTTCGGAGCGCCTGGATCGTCCTACGGTCTGGGGTCAGCGCTCGTTCCTCGCATTGCCCCCAGACCTCCGGCGACCCGCACCCCGCTCGATGAACGCCCGACTTCCGGCGGGCGCTTGACGAGCGGGCTCCGGGGCGTCGCGGGGCCGCCGGCCGGCTCTCGAACAGGCCACCAGCCTGCCCATCGAGCCAGCCAGCACCCCCGCTCGCTCCAGACACCCCGACCACTCGCGCTACGTTCGAAACCGGCTCTGAAAGGTCACCAATGAATGAGAGCGGCCTGCCCGCCCGAGCCCGCGCCGTCGTCATCGGCTGCGGTATCGTCGGCAACAGCCTCGCCCACCACCTCGCGCGGCTGGGCTGGACCGACATCGTGCTCCTCGACAAGGGGCCGCTGCCGAACCCCGGCGGCTCGACCGGCCACGCGTCGAACTTCATCTTCCCAGTCGACCACTCGAAGGAGATGACAGCGCTCACGGCCGAGAGCTCGCGCCAGTACCGTGAGCTCGACGTCTTCACCGAGTGCGGCGGCATCGAAATTGCGCGCACCGAGGAGCGGATGGAGGAGCTGCGGCGGCGCATGGCGTCGGCGAAGTCCTGGGGCATCGAGCCGGCGTCGCTGGTGACACCGGCCGAGATCAAGCAGCTGGTGCCGTTCATCGACGAGTCGCTCCTGCTCGGGGGGTTCTACTGCCCGACCGTCGGCGTCGTCGACTCGCTGCGCGCAGGAACGCTGATGCGAGAGGCCGCGCAGGCACAGGGCGCGCTCTCCGTCTTCCCGATGACCGAGGTGCTCGGCATCGATGTCGAGCTCGGCCGCGTGCGGCGCCTGCGCACGACGCGCGGCGACATCGAGCTCGAGACGCTGGTGATCGCGTGCGGCGTGTGGAGCCCGCGTATCGCGCGCATGGCCGGCTCGCACATCCCGCTCACCCCTGCCGTGCATCAGATGATCGACGTCGGCCCGGTACCCCGCTTCGAGGCCTCGACGAAGGCGATCGAGTTCCCGATCGTGCGCGACATGGACGTGTTCATGTACGAGCGCCAGGACGGCGTCGGGCTCGAGATCGGCTCGTACGCGCATCGGCCGATCCTGCACGACCCCGACGAGATCCCGTCGATCGAGGAGGCGGCGCTCTCCCCGACGGAGTTCCCGTTCACCCAGGCCGATTTCGAGCCGCAGATGGAGCATGCCCTCGAGCTGATGCCGGAGATCGTCGGCGACGAGTCGGTCGGCGTGAAGTACGCGATCAACGGCCTGATCGCGCTGACGCCCGACGGCATGCCGATCCTCGGCGAGACGCCCGACGTCAAGGGCCTGTGGTCGTGCGCCGCCGTGTGGGTGAAGGAGGGACCCGGCGTGGGCAAGTCCGTCGCCGAGTGGATGGTGCATGGCGAGTCCGAGATCGATCTGCACAGCTCGGACATCGCGCGCTTCCACACGCACCAGAAGACCCGCGCGCACATCCACGCACGCACCAGCGAGGCCTTCAACAAGACCTACGGGATCGTGCATCCCGGTGAGCAGTGGGCGTCCGACCGCAACCTGCGGCTGTCCCCGATGCACGCCCGTCACGAGGCGCTGGGGGCGGCGTTCTTCGAGGCCGCGGGCTGGGAGAGGCCGCAGTGGTTCGAGTCGAACGCGCCGCTCGTCGAGGAGTACGGCGTGCAGCCGCGCCAGGCCGAGTGGGATGCCCGCTGGTGGTCGCCGATCATCAACGCCGAGCACCTCGCCATGCGCGAGCGCGCCGGCATCTTCGACCTCTCCGCCTTCGCGATCTTCGACATCAGCGGCCCCGGCGCCCTCGACGCGCTCCAGCATGTGGCGATGCGCCAGGTCGACGTCGCGGTCGGCCGTGTCGTCTACACCCCGCTCCTGTCGCCGGGCGGCGGCTTCCGCTCCGACCTCACGATCATGCGGCTCGGACACGACCTGTTCCGCGTGGTCACGGGCGCCGCGCACGGCATGGCCGACCGCAAGCTGTTCGTCGACAACCTGCCGGCGGATGGGTCGGCCCAGCTCGTCGACGTGACGACAGCCTGGACGACCATCGGCCTGTGGGGCCCGCGCGCACGCGACATCCTGAGCTCGGTCACCTCCGGCGACGTCTCGGCGGAGGGTTTCCGCTTCGGCGCGTGCCGGGAGCTCGAGATCGGCTCCCAGATCGTGCTCGCCTCCCGGATCTCGTACGTCGGCGACCTCGGCTGGGAGCTCTACGCACCGATCGAGCAGGGCGCCCGCCTGTGGGACGTGCTGTGGGAGGCGGGTCAGCCCCACCGTCTCGTGCCCTGCGGCATCGGCGTCTACGGCACCACGGGCCGGCTCGAGAAGTGCTACCGCGCCTACGGCGCCGAGCTCGAGTCCGAGTACGACGTGGTCGAGGCGGGCATGACCGGGCCGCGCATCAAGGACCAGGACTTCATCGGCAAGGAGGCCCACCTGCGGCACCTCGAGAGCGAGCCGGCAGCCATCCTCTGCACGCTCACCGTCGACGATCACACGTCGTCGAGCGGCGTGCGCCGGTACCCGCTCGGCCGCGAGCCGATCCTGACCCGCGACGGCAAGCCGCTGACCGATGCGAAGGGCCGGCGATCCTACGTGACGAGCGCCGGCGCCGGGCCCTCGATCGGCAAGCACATCCTGCTCGCGTACCTCCCTCCCGAGCAGGCGGTGGTCGGCACCGAGCTGGCGGTCGAGTACATGTGCGAGCGCTACCCCGTGACCGTCGATGTCGCAGGGTCGGCGCCGATCTTCGACCCCGAGAACGCGCGGATCCGATCGTGAAGATCCTCGTGTGTGTCAAGCGCGTGCCCATGACGGGTGGCAAGATCGTGCTCACGCC
This sequence comes from uncultured Actinomycetes bacterium, assembly GCA_963717155.1. Taxonomy (GTDB): domain Bacteria; phylum Actinomycetota; class Thermoleophilia; order Gaiellales; family JALYLC01. The sequence goes on along the minus strand of OY970326.1, from coordinate 1,042,216 downwards.
CGACGAGCAGGAGATCTCGACGCGCCACCTCGGGTTCACGATCAGCCCGCATGAGGAGTGCGGCGTCGAGGAGGCCGTGCGCATCGTCGAGGCGAACGGCGGCGAGTCGGTCGTTCTCACGCTCGGCCCGGCCGAGGCCGTCGAGCAGCTGCGAGACGCGATGGCGCTCGGCATCGACCGCGGTATCCACCTCCAGTCCGACGAGGAGTGGGATCCGCAGGCGACCGCCGGTGCGATCGTTGCCGCGATCCGGGCCGACGAGGAGGCCTCGGGGCCGTTCGACCTCGTCTTCTTCGGCAACGAGTCGGCCGACTCCGGCGGCTTCCAGACCGGTCTGCGCGTCGCGCAGGCGCTTCGACGGCCGTGCGCGACCGGCCTCAAGGGCGTTGCCGTGACCGGCGGCGAGGTGCGCTGCGAGCAGGAGGTGGGCGGAGGGCGCGACGTCTACGTGCTGCCTCTGCCCGCCGCGGTGACCGTGCTCGAGGGTCTCAACTTCCCGCGTTACCCGTCGGTGCCCGGACGCATGCGGGCCGGGCGCAAGCCGCTCGAGACGACATCGCCCGAGCGGCCGGCGTCGCGGCTCGAGAAGGTGCGCCTCGTCGTGCCGGAGGGCAAGAGCAAGCAGGCGGAGGTGCTGGGCGAGGGCGCCGGCGCCGCCCCGGCCGTCGTCGAGATGCTGCGCGGACTGGGGGTGGTGTAGGTGCTGCTCGTTCTGTGCGACCACAGCGATGGCGAGCCGACCGATGTCTCGCTGCAGGCGCTGACCCTCGCGCGCGGACTCGCGCAGGGCGGCCCGATCGACGCCCTGCTCGTCGGCCCCGGCGGGCGTGAGGCCGCGGCGGGCCTCGGCGCGCACGGCGTCGCGACCGCACACGTCGCCGAGCACGACGCGCTCGACGCCTACGCACCGGATGCGTGGGCCCGGATCGTCGGCGACACGGCCGAGAGGCTGGGTGCCGCCGTCGTCGTCGCGCCCGGGAGCGAGCGCGGCAACGAGGTGCTCGCCCGCGCCGCTGCGCGTGCCGACGAGCCGCTGGCCGCGAACTGCATCGCGGCGAGCGCCGGCCGACCGCTCGAGCTGACGCGCATCCGCTGGGGCGGCAGCCTGCTGGAGGAGGCGCGGCTGCATGCCGAGCGCGCATTCCTGACGGTGGCGCCGCACGCGGTCGCCGCCGAGGCATCCGGCACGGCAACGGCCGCGCTCGAGCCGTTCACACCGGAGCTGGACGATGCCGATCTCGTCGTGCGCGTGCGCGAGCGCGTCGCAGCGGCGACGGGCGGCATCTCGCTCGCCGACGCCAAGGTCGTGGTCACCGGCGGCCGCGGCGTCGGCTCTCCCGAGGGCTTCGCTCCGATCGAGGACCTGGCCGCGCTGCTCGGCGGCGCCGTGGGCTGCTCGCGCGCGGTCACCATGGCGGGCTGGCGCTCGCACACCGACCAGGTCGGCCAGACGGGCACGAAGATCGCGCCCGAGATCTACATCGCGTGCGGCGTCAGCGGCGCGACCCAGCACCTCGCGGGCGCGAAGGGCGCGAAGCGGATCCTCGCCGTCAACACCGACCCCGAGGCTCCGATCATGGCAACCGCCGACTACGCGGTGATCGGCGATCTGCACGAGGTCGTCCCAGCGATCGCTGCCGAGATCCGGCGCCAGCAGGGAACGTAGTGATCGCCGGCCTCGTCCTGCTCGTCATCGTCGTCGTCTGCGTCGGTGTCTTCGCACGGCGGGCCCGCCTGCTCTGGCGGCTCGTGCGCATGGGCAAGCCCGTCGCGCGCTTCGACGACGTGCCGCAGCGGGTGCGGAACGAGGCGGTCGTGGTGCTGGGACAGCGCAAGCTGTTCCAGCGGCTCGTCCCGGGCCTGATGCATGCCGCCATCTTCTGGGGCTTCATCGTGCTGCTGCCGACGATCGTGATCGCGATGATCGGGATCGTCGACAAGAACGCGACGCTGCCCTGGCTCGGCCACCAGGGCTGGTTCGCCTTCCTCGTCGACCTCTTCGCGGGGCTGGTGCTCGCGGGCGTGCTGACCGCCTTCGCGATCAGGAAGCTGCAGCGACCGCGTCGCTTCGACGGGAGCCACCTGGGCGAGGCCGACCTGATCCTCGGGCTGATCGCGGGCATCGTCGTGACGCTCGTCCTCTGGCACGCCTCGCGGATCGCACTGGGCCTGAACGAGTACCACCCGGCGACCTGGGCGCCGCTGTCCGATCTCGTGTCGCAGGCCCTCGGGAACGGCGAGGGGACGAAGGTGCTCGAGCGCGCGGCCGTCTGGGCCCACGTCCTGATCATCCTGGGCTTCCTCACCTACCTGCCCCACTCCAAGCACCTGCACATCGTGACCGCGGGGATCAACGTCTACTTCGGACGAACGCGGGCCCGGGGACGGCTCGAGCCGCTGCGTTTCGACGAGGAAGGCGTCGCCGAGGAGGACATCCGCTTCGGCGCTGCGACGGTCGCCGACCTGACCTGGAAGCAGATCGTCGACACGATGTCGTGCACCGAGTGCGGCCGCTGTCAGGACGTCTGCCCGGCCTATGCCACCGGCAAGGAGCTCTCGCCGAAGCTCCTGATCATGGGCATCCGCGACCAGGTGTTCCACGAGGGCCCCGACCTGCTGGCGGCGACGGACGGCGGCGAGGGCTTCACACCGACGCCCCTGGTGCCGAATGCCGTCTCCGACGACGTCGTATGGGACTGCGTCACGTGCGGTGCCTGCGTGCGCGAGTGCCCTGTCTCGATCGAGCACATCGACCACATCGTCGACCTGCGCCGCCACCTCGTGATGGTCGAGGGCCGCTTCCCCGAGGAGGCAGCGACGATGCTGCGGGACGTCGAGCGCAGCGCCAACCCGTGGGGCAAGCCGCAGGTCGAGCGTGCGGCCTGGGCCGACGGACTCGACGTGCGGGTGCTGGAGCCCGGCGACCCACCGCCGGAGGTGCTGTTCTGGGTCGGCTGCGCCCCGTCCTACGACGAGCGGGCACGCGAGGGCGCGCGCTCCACGGCGAAGCTGCTGCAGGCAGCCGGGGTCGACTTCGCGATCCTCGGACCGCGCGAGTGCTGCACGGGCGACCCGGCGCGCCGGATGGGCAACGAGTACACGTTCCAGTCGTACGCCCAGCAGAACGTCGAGACGCTCGGCGAGGCCGGGGTGACGAAGATCGTCACGACCTGCCCGCACTGCTTCAACACCCTCGGCAACGAGTACGCCGACTTCGGCGGCCGCTACGAGGTGCTGCACCACACCGAGCTGCTCGCCGAGCTCGTGCGCGACGGGAGGCTGCAGCCGCAGGCCGACGAGCGCCGGATCACGTACCACGACTCGTGCTACCTGGCCCGCCACAACGACGTGCGCTCGGATCCCCGGGAGCTCGTCGACGCCGTCGGCACGGGAGTCGAGATGCCGCGCAACCGCGAGCGGACGTTCTGCTGCGGCGCGGGTGGAGCTCACATGTGGATGGAGGAGCGCGGAGGGGCGATCAACGAGGCGCGCGTCCGCGAGGCGGACGCGACCGGCGCCGGGACGCTGGCCGTCGCCTGCCCGTTCTGCACGGTGATGCTCGACGACGGCGTGCGCTCGACGGGCTCGAATCTCGAGGTGGTTGACGTTGCGACGCTGCTGATGCAGGCCGTCGAGCGAGGAGCCGAGGGCCCGACCCAGCCATAGCGCTCCGGGAGCCGCGAGAAAGACAAGTCGTGAGCGTGGTTCTCGGGACTAGCGTGGAACCCGTGAGGCAAGGACCACAGATTGAGACGAGCGCGACCGGACCACAGGTCGTAGGGCCAAGCGAGACGCAGAAAAGACGCAGGCCGTGAGCGTGGTTCTCGGGACCTAGCGTGGGTCCCGTAAGGCGCAGCGCAGACGTCGTCGACCCATCGCAACCGTGATAGCGGTCAGGCCGCAAACGACATAGGGCAAAGACCACAGGTTGAGACGAGCACGACCGGACCACAGGTCGTAGGGCCAAGGAGACGCAGAAAAGACGCAGGCCGCGAGCGTGGTTCTCGGGACCTAGCGCGGGTCCCGTAGGCGCAGCGCAGACGTCGTCGACCCATCGCAACCGTGATAGCGGTCAGGCCGCAAACGACATAGGGCAAAGACCACAGGTTTGAGACGAGCACGACCGGACCACAGGTCGTAGGGCCAAGGAGACGCGGAAAAGACGCAGGCCGCGAGCGTGGTTCTCGGGACCTAGCGCGGGTCCCGTAAGGCGCAGCGCAGACGTCGTCGACCCATCGCAACCGTGATAGCGGTCAGGCCGCAAACGACATAGTCAACCAGGACACACAGGTCGCGCGCTCGAAACGCTTCGAGCGCGCGACCTGTGGATCTTTTCGAACCAGCGCCACCTGAGATCTCCGTGGCCCATGTCAGTCACGGCCTAGCCGCGATCACCATTTCGACGGATCTGAGTACGTCTGCGCAACGCCTCACGTGACCACAGCCAGGTCCCGAGAACCACGCTCCGAGCCTGCGCCTTTTCCGAGGCTGGCACCAGCCTCAGTACCCGTACGGCGTGGTGGTCATGGTGGGCGTGGTCGTCGTCGTGCCCGTCGTCGTGGCGGGCGCGGTCGTGGTGTCGCCGGGCGTCGTCGGGGTTGCCGGGTTCGTCGTCGTCGCGCCGGGCGTTGTCGTTCCGTCGCCGCTCGTCGTCGTGGTCGCCGGCGCGGTCGTGTCCAGTGCCTTGACGATCGGGGCGCCACCGATGGACATCACATACCACACCCCGCCGCTCCCCTGGCCGTTCACCTGACCCGGCTGCTTGTCGGGCGCGAACGTGTACAGCGGGTGCTTGCGGTAGGTCACCTGCAGGCGGCCGTCGCTCCGCTTCGTCGTGCCGAGTAGGGCGTTCTTCGCCCCCGGGCCCGCGGTCGGCTTGCCGTGTGCGATGAGGGGCGGCCAGAACTTCGCACAGCTACCACTGCACGTGCTCTTGCCGTTCCGGTCGTTCTTGAACATGTACAGGCTGTGACCGCTCGGGTTCACGAGAATGCTCCCGAGCGGCGTCGTGCGGACCGACACCGTTGCCTTTGTATGGCTCGCAGCGCCGGCGATCGAGCCGGCGGTGAGGAATCCGAGCACGCCCAGCAGGGCGGTCATGGCTACCACGAGGCCCGTTCGTGGGGCCATGGTTCGTGCGTTCAGTGCACTTCGTCGATTGCGTCGCTGCATGTCTTTCACCTCTACGCGGTTTTCCCGCTAGTACGCGACCAGCAGAGAAGCGGATTCGTCCGCTCGAACGAGGCAAGGCGTAAGCGTTCCGTTCGCGTTTAGTACACATTGGCGCAACAAGCGCTTCGCAGACCCCTAACCAGGGTATGTATGGGTCATGCGAAACCGACTCTCGATCCGTGCACTTCTGGCGGTCGGCGCTCTCGGGGTCTTCGCGGGGCCTGCTCTTGCTGCCCCGACGGCGACCCGGATCACGTCGCCCGCCGATCCCTCGTACATCACCTTCCCTGCGACGGGTCCAACCAGCCTCGTCGTCACGGGGACGTCCAACGGCAAGACCGCCAAGGTGGATCTGCGCTGCGACGGCACGGTCGGGCTGGTCGTGAAGGCGAACGTCGCGCCGAACGCGGCGGGTGACTTCTCGACGACGATCCCGGCCGCGACGATGGCGAAGCTTGTCGCCCAGTCGTGCGTGCTACGGGCCGTCCCGGCCAATCACGCCTCGACCAGCGCGAGCTTCGCGGGCGCGCGCCTGCTCGTCGGCGACGTCCGGCTCATCGCCCTCAAGGGCGGACCCGGGAACGGTGGAGTGATCGACTATCGCGTGCGCGCACCGCAGCTCTCGGGCCGCGGCATGTACGCGTCCGCCGGCACCTGCGGCGTGCTCGGCTCGGCCACGTTCTCGTCCGGCTTCACGACCTCTGCTGACGTCTTCACCTGCGCCGCCCGTCTCGCCAACACGATCGGCGCACGTTCGGCGATCCAGGTCGATGGCGTGAACTCGTTCACACCTGCCGGAGCGGCGACGCTCTTCGCGCACCCGACGTCGAGCGCGAACCTTCCCGGGCTGGCTCCGCTGACGGTCGCCGTGAGCACCGACCCGGCGACGGGCAATCTGACGATCCGCGAGTCCGAGACGATCCTCAAGTGCGCGCCTGACCAGACGACCTGGCCGGTCAATCCGGCGACCTGCACCAGCTTCGTGCCCGCGGGCGTCCGGCTCGACCGCTCGATCACCCAGAGCCAGAACGGTCGGCTCGCGGCAGTGATCGACAGCTGGTCCAGCACCGACGGCAAGGCGCACAGGCTCAGCGCCGTCTACGAGAACGGTTCGACGACGGGTGCAGGCTTCACGTTCCCGTGGGTCGGGCCCCAGGTCTCGATCTTCTCGCCGGGCTACCTCGTCCCGCCCGCACCGACGTCGCCGTTCGCGTACCAGGTCAGGTACGCCTCTGCGGGCGACAACAACACGCATCACGACCAGGGCGTCGCGATCGTCCAGCTCGCCCCGACCGCACTCGCGTTCAAGAGCCCCGACTCGCTCTGGGTGCAGGAGGACCGCACGGTGCCCGCAGGCGGCGCTCTGACGATGGGCTTCGCCTATGGCTGGGGCGCCTCCAGCGCCGAGGTCTCTGCCCTCGGTGCGGCCGTTCTCCCGACCCTGACGCTGCCGTGTGTCGTGCCGCGTGCCCTGAATCAGACGGTCGCACAGGCACGGGACAGCTTCCGCAAGGCCGGCTGCCAGCTCGGCACCGTGGCCAAGCAGTCGTCCAAGAAGTTCAAGAAGTTCCACATCAAGGCGCAGACCTCGCGCACGGGCGCCACGGTCCCGGCCGGCACGAAGATCAACATCATCGTGTCCTGGGGCCCCCAGGCGCTCGTGAAGAAGTAAGGCGCGAGGGATCCCTGCTCGCACGCGAGATGCGTGCGAGCAGGGATCCGAGCGTCACCGCGCGCGGAGCGCCTCGATGAGATCCCACTTCCCCATCTTGGAGCGCCCGCGGATGCCCCGCTCGCGCGCGAGGTCGTAGAGCTGGGATCGCGTCCGATCCTCGAGCCGGTGGCCGGCGACCCCACCACGCTGCCGGCTGAGGGCCGCCTGCCGACCGAGATCGCGACGAGTCTCCGAGGGGAGATTCGCGATCGTGCGATTGCGCGTCGCGGCCTTCTGCGCCTTCTTGACGTTCTCGCGGGCCGTCTGGGTCTGCTTCCTGGTCGCCATGTCGGTACTCCCTTCGCTCGACGCTACAGCGGCATCGCTTTCCCCGCTCGCAGTGCCGTCAAACGTGGGTAGGCGATGGGCCGTTCAGCGCGCGTCCGCCCTCCGCCGCTGCGGCTCGACGGTGGCCTGCGGATCGTTCGCCGACTGCGTGCCCGCGGCGAGCACCGCGAGGCGCGTGCACGCCGCACCCACGAGCACCAGGACGGACCCGACTCGCGCCGGACCGACCCGCCGCCGCCCGGCCGACAGGGTCAGCGCGGCTCCGCCGATCGTCAGCGCCTTCGCCGCACGCATGTACCGCCCCGCCTGGCCTTCGCGGTACGGCTGAGCCAGGGGCCCGAGCCGGCGATCCATGACCGCCGTCGCTGCGAGCTCGGTCGCGACGCCGAGCCCCAGAAGGCGTCGTGCGGCTCGAGCGTCCGCGTGTCGCGTCACCAGGGACGCGGCGGCGCCGGCGCTCATCGCGGCACCTCCAGCGAACACGAACGGAAGCTCGCGGCGCGCCTCGTGCCAGACGGGAACGGCGGTGTCTGCGACCAGGACGGCGGTGTACGTACAGAGGGTCGGCGCCAGCAACGCCGACGTCGTCTCGGCGGCCAGACGCAGGCGCGGCGCGACGCCTGCGACCTCGCACACGGCAGACACCGCACCGCTCGCGCCGCTGGCCGACAGCACCCAGGTGCCGACGCTCATCGGCGACGTGACCTTGAACACGCGCAGCATGTTGAGGAACCGCGCGGGGCGCCCGAGGTCGGCGATCAGTAGCGGCGGACTGGAGCCGAGGCTTGCGGCCGCGATGAGCGAGGCGTTCCGGGCGAGCCGGTCGTTGCCGGAGAGCCGCGCGGCCAGCCCGAGCAGCGACGAGCCACCCGCTAGGCCTCCGGCGAACATGTACCCGGCGATGTAGGGCTTCCAGACCGGCGCCTTGACGATCGGGCGGCCGTAGTAGGAGTGGCCGTCGTGACGCGTGCTCGCCGATGCCATCAGCGACCTCGCCCGATGGAGGCGAGGGCGACGGATGCGGCGAGCAGAAGCCCGGCCCGGGCCGCGCTCCGCCACATGCCTGCAAGGCGTCGCGTGGAGGCGACCGGATCCGGAGGCAGGCCGTACACCTCGGGTTCGTCCAGCAACAGGAAGAACGCGCCGAACCCGCCGACGCCGTCATCCGGGTCGCGTCCGTACAGGCGAGCGCCTGCGAGCCCGGCGTCGCGAACCGCGGCGAGCCGGTCGTCGGCGCGCTGGCGCAGCTCGTCGAGCGGCCCGAACTGGATCGACTCCGTCGGACAGGCCTTGGCGCACGCCGGCGTCAACCCGTCCTTCAGGCGGTCGTAGCAGAGCGTGCACTTCTGGGCCGCGCCCTCGCCGGGCGAGCCTGCGATCTCCCGTCGGTCGATCACGCCGAACGGGCACGCGGGGACGCAGTAGCCACAGCCGTTGCAGACGTCCTCCTGCACCACGACCGTTCCGAACTCGGTTCGGAACAGCGCCCCGGTCGGGCAGACGTCGAGACACGCGGCGTGGGTGCAGTGCTTGCACACGTCGGAGCTCATCAACCAGCGGAACTGCTCCTGGTCAGCCTCTGGGTCGGCGGGAACCCGCAGCGCCTGCGTCTGCTCGATGAAGGCCACGTGCCTCCAGGTGTTGGCGCCGAGCATGCCCGTGTTGTCGAAGGAGTCGCCGCTGAAGCTGAGGCCGTCCTCGGGCACCTCGTTCCACTCCTTGCACGCGACCTCGCAGGCCTTGCAGCCGATGCACACGCTCGTGTCGGTGAAGAACCCCACACGCTCGTGCGACTGCTCGCCGTACGACGACATCCCGGCCGGTGTCGATGTCTCGAGATCCATCAGGCCTCCTGCTCGTCGGGCCCGGAGGCGCGCCGGCGCGGCCGACGTCCCGGGCGGATGTCGCACGTTGCGACCTTGCTCTCCTGGATGTGAACGTTGGGATCGAGCACGATCGACAGGAGATCGTTGGCGGAGTCGCCGGTCGTCAACCCCCGCTCGCCCCAGTGATAGGGAAGGCCGATCTGGTGCACCGTCCTGCCCTGCACCACGAGCGGGCGCATGCGCTCGCTGACCATGACGCGCGCCTCGATCGCAGCGCGGCGCGTCGAGATCGTCGCCCAGCCCCCGTGCTCGAGCCCGCGCTCGGCGGCGAGCTCCGGACTGACCTCGCAGAACATCTCCGGCTGCAGCTCCGCGAGGTAGGCGAGCGTGCGGCTCATCCCCCCGGCCGTGTGGTGCTCGGTCAGGCGATAGGTCGTGAACACGTAGGGGTACTCGCCCGAGCCGGGTTCGCCGTTGCTCGGGTTGTAGCGGTTGTGCCGGCGAGGGAACTGCTGCCGCACCGGATTGGCCGATTGCGCGTACAGCGGGTTCGCGAAGAGCGACTCGTGCGGCTCGTAGTGCGTCGGCAGCGGGCCGTCGACGAGCCCGGCCGGGGCGAACAACCAGCCTCTGCCGTCGGCCTGCATGATGAACGGGTGAGACCCGGCGATCTGATCCTCGGCCTTCGCGCCATCGGGAGGCACGTAGTCCGGCCGCTTCTCGGGCTGGAAGTCGGGCACGTCCTCGCCCGTCCAGCGTTCGTGCTCCGTGTCCCACCAGACGTAGCGCTTGCGCTCGGACCACGGCCGCCCGTCCGGGTCGGCGGAGGCCCGGTTGTAGAGGATCCGCCGGTTCGCGGGCCACGCCCAGCCCCACTCGGATGCGACCCAGCTCTGCTCGAGCCTGCTCTTGCGCCTCGCGACCTGGTTCGTCTCGTCCGCGTAGCAGCCGCAGTAGATCCAGCAGCCGCAGGTCGTCGAGCCATCGTCCTTCAGCTCGGTGTAGGCCGACAGCGCCCGGCCGTCAGGACCCCAGCCGTTGATCTCACGCAGGACGGCCTCTGCTGACGGCTCGTCGAGCGGCCCGCTCACCGGGTAGTCCCATGCCAGATCGAGCACCGGCCGGTCACGGTCGTCGTCGCGGCCCCGTGAGGCGAGCTTGTCGCGGATGATCCGGCCGAGGTGGAAGTAGAACCAGAGGTCCGAGCGGCAGTCGCCGGGCGGCTCGACGGCCTTGTGGCGCCACTGGAGCAGCCGCTGCGTGTTGGTGAACGACCCCTCCTTCTCGACGTGCGAGGCTGCCGGCAGGAAGAAGACCTCCGTCCCGATCTCGTCGGTGACCAGGTCTCCCGACTCGATCTCGGGCGAGTCGCGCCAGAACGATGCCGTCTCGATCTCGACGAGGTCGCGGACGACCAGCCACTTCGCCCTCGCAAGCGCTCGCCGCTGCAGCGACCCGTTCGCCGACCCGACCACCGGGTTCTCGCCGACGACGATGAAGCCGGGCACCTTGCCGTCGAGCATGTCGAGCGCCGTCTGGTAGGTGTTGTGGTCGCCGCTGATCCTGGGCAGGTAGTTGAATCGGAACTCGTTCTCGGCGGTGGCCGAGACGCCCCAGTACGCCTTGAGCAGACTGACGGTGTACGCCCCGATGTGTCCCCAGAAGCCGGCCGGCGACTCGGTCAGCTCGATGAAGCGAGCGAGACTCGCGTGCGGCTTCGCGTGGGGCATGGGGATGTAGCCGGGCAGGATGTTGTACAGCGTCGGGATGTCCGTCGAGCCCTGGATCGATGCGTGGCCCCGGAGCGCCAGCACTCCGCCTCCCGGCCTGCCCATGTTGCCGAGCAGAAGCTGGATGATCGCGGCCGCACGGATGTACTGGACCCCGACGGTGTGCTGCGTCCAGCCGACGGAGTAGACGATCGCCGACGTCCGCTCGCGGCCGGAGTTCGCGCAGAGCGCCTCGCAGACCTCGAGGAACTGCGCGCGCGGCACGCCGCAGACCTCCTCGACCAGCTCGGGGGTATAGCGTCGATAGTGCTTCTTCAGGAGCTGGTAGACGCAGCGCGGGTGCTGCAGCGTCGCGTCCTCCCTGGGCGGCTCGCCCTCCTTCAACGTCGCGCCCTGGCCCCCGTGACCCGCCTGCTCGCCGACCGTCGCGCCGAGCTCTCGCTCACCGCCCGACGAGTGCACCTCCATGCCGTCGTACTGCCACGAGGTCGTGTCGTACCCGCCACCCTCCTTCCAGCCCGAGAAGAAGCCATCGAGATCGTCGGTGTCCCGGAAGTCCTCGGAGATGATGACGGGAGCGTTCGTGTACGCCGTCACGTACTCGCGGAAGTCGCGCCCATGCTCGAGGATGAACCTGATGATGCCGCCGAGGAACGCGATGTCGCTTCCGGCCCGGAGGCGCACATAGCTCGTGGCAAGCGCACTGGTCCGCGAGAAGCGCGGATCGGCGTGGATGACCTTCGCGCCGCGCTCGCGCGCCTCGACGACCCACTGGAAGCCGACCGGGTGCGCCTCGGCCATGTTCGAGCCCATGATCAGGATGCAGTCTGCGTTCTGCATGTCCTGCTGGAACGTGGTCGCCCCTCCGCGACCGAACGACGTCCCCAGACCGGGGACGGTAGCGGAGTGTCATATCCGTGCCTGGTTCTCGACCTGGACGACCCCCAGCGCCGTCATCAGCTTCTTGATGAGGTAGTTCTCCTCGTTGTCGAGCGTGGCGCCGCCGAGGTTCGCGACCCCCATCGTCCGGCGCAGGCGATTGCCGTCGTCGTCGAACTCCTCCCAGCCCTCGTCGCGTGCCTCGATGACCCGGTCGGCGATCATCTCCATCGCCCGGTCGAGTGGAAGTTCCTCCCAGTCGCGACCGTACGGGCGCCGGTACTTCACGCGGTACTCGCGGAGAGGCCCGGTGACGAGGCTCTTCGATGCGGAGCCCTTCGGGCACAGGCGTCCGCGCGAGATCGGGCTGTCGGGATCGCCCTCGATCTGGATGATCTTCCCGTGCTTGCTGTAGACGAGCTGGCCGCAGCCGACCGCGCAGTACGGGCACACCGATCTGGTCACCTCGGCGTCGTGGATCCGGGGACGCAGTCCCGCGGAGCGCGGCGACTGTGCCGCGGCTGCAACGCCCAGTGGATCGAGCTGGGGCTGGCGGGTGAGCGGCCAGCGGCGGATCAGGTCGGAGGGTCGCATGGGTGGCCCGATACCCCCTGCGCGTTGAGGTCAAACCCGTCGATCGAACGTGACGAGCAGGGCCGACGGCGGCCGCAAAGCCCTCGGTGTCGGCCCTTGGAGCGGTTTGCTCGCCACGCGGGCGCCACTACCGCCGGCCCCTGCTCGTGGCGGCCTCATTCCCGGCGGTTCGCGCGTCGAAACCTGCGGTTCCCGCGTGTCAACCATGCGGAAGAAAGCTGATCTGCCCGCTCGTCTCGAGCACGGCGAAGCGTACGTCGGCAAGCGATGAGATCTGTTGTGTGCGCGCCTCTGCGAGCAGGTCGTCGATCGTGATCCGCTCACGGCGCAGGTTCCGCTCGATCGGCTTGCCATCGACCACGAGCACGATCGGCTCGCCGTCGAGCAACGGGCGCAGCCTCGGCACCCGGAAGCTCAGGTACGAGAGGCCGACGACCAGGAGACCGACCGTTGCGAGAACGATGGTTGCGCCCGTGACCGAGTCGTCGCTCTGGGTGATGCCCTGCTGGACGAGATCGCCCACGACGACGAGGAGGATGACGTCGAACGGCTCGAGGCTGCTCAGCTCGCGGCGTCCGACGATCCGGGTGAGGCCGAACACGAGGGTGATCACGACCACCGTGCGAATCACGAGATCCACTAGGGGAGCACCACCACGGAGCGGTGGACGACGATCCGCTGCCCGCGCCCGCCTTCGAGCACGACGTTCTCGGAGCGCCGAGCGATGTTCGTCGGGTTGACCTGAAAGTAGATCCAGGTCGTCGCGCTGTGTCCCGCCAGAAGCGTCGGGTACACCAGTCGCACGTTCCCGTCGACCGTCGACTGCTGCACGGGGTCGGGCACGATGGAGTTGACGCTCATCGACTCGAACCACCCGTGCTGCAGCACGAGCGTCGGGTGACGGATGGTCGTGCGTGCGTGCACCGTCAGGCGGGTCTGGAAGATCAGCCCGCCTCGCAACGTGTGCGGTGACTGCACCTCGAGCGTCGCGAACGCGGCGGCCGCCCTGCTCGTGGTCGGATGCTGCCCGAAGCGGTCGAACAGCGCAGCCACGACCAGAATGGCAAGCAGGAGGAGCAGTCCCCGCCGCACCAGCGGGTGGGCGCGGCGACCCCCGAGCCCGACATGGCGCGCCTCGTCGAGTCCGTCGGGTAGGGCCACGGCCACCGTGTTGCCCGTACGGTGTCGCCTCAAACATCGTGCGCCGTGCGTTTACGTTCGGCGAGGGCGGGTTATGACGACTCGCCGCCATGACGTCGTCGCCACGTAGCGAGTTCCAGCACCTCTTCTGGCGGCTGTACGCACCGGTGGCGGCAGTCGCCGTGGTGATCGTGCTGACCGCGGTGATCGTGCTGGTCATCCGCTACCGGGGCGGCGCAGGGCGCGGCCCGCGACCGTCGCAGAGCACCCGCCTCGAGATCGCCGTGGCGTGTGTGCTGGCCGGCATCGCGGCGGTGCTCCTGACACGGACGTTCTCGGCCGAGGGCAGCGTCGATGCGCTGCACCGGCCGGGCATCGTCGTCGATGCGACCGGCTTCCAGTGGGGGTGGACGTTCGCGTACCCGGGCACCAGCGTTGCGAGCACGTCGGGTCCCCGACGTCCGGCGCGTCTCGTGCTTCCGGCGGGCGAGGTGGTGGAGATCCGGCTGACGTCGCGCGACGTCGTCCACTCCCTCTGGGTCCCCGAGCAGCGGTTCAAGCGCCAGGCGTTCCGGGGTCGCGTCACCCGCTTCGATCTGCGCTTCGACCACGCGGGCACGTGGAGCGGTCGCTGCGCGACGTTCTGCGGACTGCAGCACCAAGACATGCTCTTCGTCGTCGACGTGCGTCCTCGCGCGCAGTTTCTCGCCTGGCTGCATGCCCGGGAGACGCCGGCGTGAGCGCGGCCGCGGCGGTGCCCGCACGCGCGGGGGTGCTGTCCATCGCGGCGAGCACCGACCACAAGCGACTCGCGCTGATCGCGACGACCTCGGCGTTCGTCTTCTTCGTGATCAGCGGGCTGTACGCACTGACGATGCGGACCCAGCTCGCGCGACCCGGCGCGCACGTCGTCTCGACCGGGACGTACAACGAGCTCTTCACGATGCACGGGAGCGGCATGGTGTTCCTCGTCGTCACGCCGTTCGCGCTCGCGCTCGGGGTCTACCTCGTGCCGTTGCAGGTCGGCGCTGCCGAGCTCGCCTGGCCGCGTCTCGTGCTGTCGGGCGTGTGGTTGATCACGGGTGGCGGCCTGATCATGCAGCTGGGATGGCTGACCGCGCAGGGTGCGGCGCGAGCCGGTTGGACGGCGTACTACCCGCTCTCGGGGTCCTCCGGCTCTCCGGGAGTCGGAATGGACTTCTGGATCATGGGGGTCATCGCGGCGACGCTCGGCGCGATCGCGCTCGCGGCCTCGCTCGTCGGAACGATCCTGTTGCTGCGGGCGCCGGGGATGACCATGCTGCGTCTCCCGGTGTTCACGTGGTCGGTGTTCGTGTCGGCGCTGATGGTCGTGATGTCGTTCCCGGTACTGGTCGTGACGATGGCACTGCTCGAGCTCGATCGACAGGGCATCTGGCGGGTCTTCGACGGACCGCACGGCGCGCTCGCCTACCAGAACCTCTTCTGGTTCTACGGCCACCCCGCGGTCTACGTCATGTTCTTCCCGTTCGTCGGAGCGGTGGCGGAGGTGGTGGCGACGTCGTCACGCCAGCGGTTCTTCGGATATCGCGCGTTCGTGCTCGCGCTCCTGGGGTTCAGCGCGCTGTCCATGAGCGTGTGGGCTCACCACATGTTCGCGACCGCGCAGATGCCGAACGAGTACTTCGCGCTCACGTCGACGCTGCTCGTGATACCCGCCGGCATCGAGTACCTCGATCTGCTCGCGACGATGTGGCGGGGCAACATCCGGCTCACGGTGCCGATGCTGTTCGCGCTCGGCTTCATCGTCCAGTTCGCCGTCGGCGGCGTCACGGGGACGATCCTTGCCTCGCCGACGCTCGACTACCAGTTCACCGACAGCTACTTCGTCATCGCGCACTTCCACTACACGCTCGTCGCGGGCAGCCTCTTCGGCTTCTTCGCCGGCGTGTACTACTGGTTCCCGAAGGCGACCGGCGCCCTCCTGCGCGAGAGCTACGGACGGCTGCAGTTCGCGTTGATGACGATCGGCGTGAACCTCACGTTCTTTCCGATGTTCATTCTCGGCTACGAGGGGATGCCGCGACGCATCGCGACGTACGGCGCGTCCGACGGCTTCACCGGCCTGAACACCGCGTCGACGATCGGGTCGTTCCTGATCGCCGCGTCAGTCGCCGTGTTCATCGCGAACGTCGCGATCTCACTGCGGCGGCCCGTCGTCGCCGGCAACGACCCGTGGGACGGCCAGACCCTCGAGTGGTGGACGACGTCGCCGCCACCTCGACACAACTTCGCGAGCTTGCCGCAGATCCGCTCGTTCGCGCCTCTTCTCGATCTCAGGGAGCCGTCCTCGTGAGATCGCCGGTGCCGGTCCTGTGCGTCCTCGACGGCTTCCTGCTCGTCACGGCGGCGACGCTGTTCGCCTGGGCGCCCCACATGTTCCTGACCTGGGGTCTCCTGGCCGGCGCCGCCGTGGTGACGGGGTTGCTCATCGGCCTGTCGGCAGCCGCGCCAGAGGAAGCGGAGCGCCAGATCTCCGACGAGAGCGTCACGACGCTGGTCGCGACCGTCGGGGTGCTCCTGATCCTCCTCGGCGTCGCGGTCGGAGCGTGGCTCCTGCTGGTCGGCGTCGGCGTCCTCGTCGCCGGGCTGGTAGGTGTTCTCCGAGATCGACGGCTACGGCGGAGCGCGTCGGCGTGAGCCTCTTCGCCGCCCAGATGGCGATCGCAACTGCGCTCGGGCCGCTTGCGGCATGGCTGCTCCGGATTCCCCGGCTGTCGTGGCTGTGTGCTCTGCTGCTGTACACGGCCGGCGTGGTCGCGTCGCACGTCGGCCCACTGGCGGGGACCTATCCCGGCGGCGTGGTCCTGGTGCTCGGCGCCGTCGCGTTGTGCCAGGGCCTGCGGGACGTCGATCCTGCGATCCGATTCCTCTACCTGTTCGCGGCCATGCCGCCGATGGACCTCGTCGCCGCCTGGTTCCTCTCGAGCGGCCGGGGCGACCTCGGCGTCGTCATGGTGATCGGATCGCTGCCGATCGGGGCGGCCTCGCTGGCCGCGGCATGGCGCTGGATGCTCGAGGAGGAGTCGCGTGCGGCGTAGCTCGTCGGTCGCCGCACTCGTCGCATGGCTCGCGCTGGGCGTGGTGCTCGCTGCCGTCGCGACGACCGGAGGCGCACGGGCGGCAGAGAATCCGTCGACGCAGGGCCGAGCGCTGTACCTCGAAGGCTGCTCGAGCTGCCACGGTCTCGCCGCGCAGGGGGTGTCGGGCAAGGGACCCTCGCTGATCGGCGTGGGCGCCGAGGCGGCCGACTTCGAGCTGTCGACGGGCCGCATGCCGCTCGCATCCCCGCGAGACGAACCCGAGCGCAGCTCGCCGCGCTACGGCGGGAGCGACCTGCACGCGCTCGTCGCATACATCGGCTCTCTCGGCGGGCCGGGAGTGCCGAAGGTGGACGTCGCGGCGGGAGATCTCGCAGCCGGATTCCGGGCGTACACGCTCAACTGCGCGGGATGTCACCAGTCGCTCGCGCGCGGCGGCACGGTCACGGGCGGGGTAGCGCCGTCGCTCACTGCGGCGACCGCGACGCAGATCGTGGAGGCCGTCCGCATCGGCCCGTACCTGATGCCTCCGTTCTCGAAGAGCGAGATCGACGGCAGGACGCTCGACTCGATCGTGCGCTACGTGCGGTGGACGCGGCACCCTGCGAACGAGGGCGGCTGGGGGCTCGGCAACATCGGCCCGATTCCCGAAGGCCTCGTGGCATGGCTCGTGGCCGGTCTCGGGCTGCTGCTCGTGGCGCGTGTGATCGGGGAGCGGACGACGACATGAGCACCGGCGCGCGCGCAGTCCTGCTCGTGTCCGTGTTCCTCGGCGGCGCCGCCCTCGCCGCCGTCCTCTTCGTGGTCGCGTACCTGGCAACGGATTCGAACGCGTTGCTCGGGGCGACGCTCGGCGCCTGCTTCGGGTTGCTCGCGTGCGCGCTCGTGCTCGCATCGCGTCGTCTCGTCCCGCAGATCGAGGCAGTCGAGGAGCGGACACCGCAGCCCGCACCGGAACCCGTGGTCGAGGCGGCGGCAGCCGCGATCACCGTCGACGAGCCCCGCCTGCCCCGACGGAGGCTGCTGCTCGCGGCAGGCGGAGCCGCCGCGACCGCGCTCGCGGCGGCGCTCGCGATACCCCTCGCCTCCCTCGGGTCGGGCGTCGACGATCGGCTCGACGGGTCGCCATGGCGGCGCGGACGGCGTCTCGTCGACAGCGAGGGTCGTGCGCTGCGCGCCGCAGACATCGCGCTGGGCGCGTTTCTGACCGCGTTCCCGGAGGGAGCCGATCCACGCGAGCTGGGATCGCCGATCGTGGTCGTGCGCATCTCACCCGACCAGCTGCGCCTGCCGCCAAGCCGACACGGCTGGGCGCCGGACGGGATCCTCGCGTTCTCGAAGGTCTGTACGCACGCAGGGTGTGCGATCGCGCTCTTCCGCTATCCGTTGTCGGAGCCGACATCGGCGCGGCCCGCCCTCGTCTGCCCGTGCCACTACTCCACGTTCGACGTCGCGGAGGCCGCGAGGCCCATCTTCGGCCCGGCCGCGCGCGCACTGCCGCAGCTCCCGCTCGAGATCGCCGCCGACGGCACGCTGGTCGCCGGTGGCCCGCTCTCGGGGAACGTCGGACCGGCCTGGTGGGGAGTGCGCGAGTGATGGGCTTCCTGCGAGCGGTCGAGGTGCGCGCGCCTGGCGCCTCGCGCCTGGTGCGCGGGATCGCGCGCTACGTCTTCCCCGACCACTGGACGTTCCTGTTCGGCGAGATCGCCCTGTACTGCTTCGTCGTGCTCGTCGTGACGGGCGTGTACCTCTCCTTCTGGTTCGATCCGAGCCTCGCGACCACGACGTACCACGGGGCGTACGCACCGCTCGCGGGCACGCGGATGTCGGTCGCCTACCGCTCGACGGTCGACATGTCGCTCGGGACGCGCGCAGGGCTCCTCGTGCGCCAGACCCATCACTGGGCGGCGCTCGTGTTCATCGTGGCGATCGTCCTGCACCTCATGCGCGTGTTCTTCACGGGCGCGTTCCGCAAGCCGCGCGATCTCAACTGGTACATCGGCCTCACCATGTTGACGCTCGCCCTGCTCGAGGGCTTCATCGGCTACTCGCTGCCCGACGACCTGCTCTCGGGCATGGGCATGGCGATCGCCTACTCCGTGGCCCTGTCGATCCCATGGGCAGGCGCGCACCTCGCGCTCTGGCTCTGGGACGGCGCGTTCCCCGGCTCCGGCGCGATCGAGGCCAGGCTGTACATCGCACACGTCCTGCTGCTGCCCGTGCTCATCGCCGCGCTGATCACCGTCCACCTCATCTTCGTCGCACTGCTCAAGCACACGGTGTTCCCCGGGCCAGGACGAACCGAGGAGAACGTGGTCGGGACCCGGCTCTGGCCCGCATACGCGCTGCGCTCCATCGGTCTCTTCTGCGCGGTCGTCGGTGTGCTCGTCGCGCTCGGCGGGCTGGTGCAGATCAACCCGGTCTGGCAGTACGGGCCCTACGAGACGTGGCTCGGGACGAACGGCGCCCAGCCCGACTGGTACCTGGGCTGGCTGATCGGCGCGCTGCGCCTGATGCCGTCGTTCGACGTCGTGATCGCGGGCCGCACCGTCATCCCCAACCCGTTCTTCGGGGGCGTGCTGTTCCCGCTCGCGATCTTCGGCCTGCTGTACGCGTGGCCGGCGCTCGAGCGACGCCGGACGGGGGACGATGCCGTGCACCATCTGCTCGACCGGCCGCGGGACGCGCCGGACCGCACCGCGGTCGGGGCGGCCGTCTTCGCCTTCGTCGTCGTCATCTTCCTGGCCGGCTCGGCGGACAGGATCTTCGTCGAGGTCGGAATCCCCTACGAGCGACAGATCTGGCTCTTCCGCATCGCCGCGATCGTCGTGCCCGCCGCCGTGTTCCTCGTCACGAGATCGGTCGCGCGCGAGCTTCGCGACACCGGCTGGCACCCGCTCCGCGGTGCCGACGATCGCATCGTCCGTCGCACCGGAAGCGGCGGGTTCGACTGATCGTCGATCGGGAGTTCAGAAACTAGACACCTGGGTAGTAACGGTCGAATCTCGACCAGGAGCTGCGCATGTACATCGGTGATGAAACTGTCCCGCGACGCTGACAGCCTCGCCGGAGATATCGGGGCTGCGGGCCAGCCTGTCGTGATGGCGGGAGCTCGCGGTGCCGGCGACTACCGCTGCCTCGGATGCGGGTACGGCGTCGTCACCTTCGGGATCGTGCCGGCCTGCCCGATGTGCCACGGGCTGGAATGGAAGCTCGCCCGGCGGAGCCCGTTCAGCCAGCGCGAGCACCGGCGCCCCGCGGAGCCCGAGGCGCCCGCATCGTGAGCCGGCCGATGACCTCGGCGGCCGCGAGGCGAGCGGTCCTCCTCGACATCGACGGAACGCTCGTCGACACGGCGTACCACCACGCGATCGCCTGGTCGCGGGCGTTTCGCGATCACGATCTCGACATTCCCGTGTGGCGCCTTCACCGGCACGTCGGTATGGGAGGGGACAAGCTCGTCGGGGCCGTCGCCGGCGACCGGGTCGAGCGCGACCTCGGCGATGCGGTGCGCGCGTCGTGGGAAGCGCGCTTCGACGTCCTCCTCCCCGAGATACGCGGCTTCGCCGGCGCGGGTGCCGTGCCGGACCGCCTCGAGGCGGAAGGGTTCACCGTGGTACTGGCCACGTCGGCGATCGCACGCCATGCCGATGCCTTTCTTCGCATCCTCGGCGCCGAGCGCCTGCGCTCGATGACCGTGACGAAGGAGGACGTCTCGGCGTCGAAGCCGGAGCCCGACGTGGTGATCGCGGCGCTCGCTCGGGCGGCGACTCGGCACGCCGCGCTCGTGGGCGACACCGTCTGGGACGGGCAGGCGGCGAACCGCGCGGGAATCCCGTTCATCGGCGTCCTGACCGGCGGCTTCGCCGCATCCGAGCTCGAGGAAGCCGGCGCGGTGTGCGTTCTCGAGCAAGTCGCAGATGTGCCCGCCGCCGTCGGTACGGCGCTCGCCGCGTAATGGCGGTCAGTCGGAACGCATGAAGAAGCGCCGCGGGTTGTCGTGGAACATCTCGTCGACCTGGGCCTGCGTCACGCCGGCGGCCAAGAGCGCGGGCACGATCTTCTGCGAGATGTGGAGGTAGTCCGGCTTCTCGTCGACGAAGAACGGGTTCTGGAACATGAAGTCGTAGAAGCACGCGGCGTCGTGTCCGAGATGCACGCTGCCGGTGTAGCCCTCCGCCACGAGCGCCGCGAGCGTCTCGATGCGCCTCGCGTCCGGGTTGAAGTGGTCGACCTTGAAGCGATCGCAGCCGAGGCTCGCCCCCGTGTCCGCGATCGCGCGCAGGTAGTCGAGATCGTTGCTGTCACCGGCGTGGGCGATCACGATCCGCGTCGGGTCGACGCCGGCATCCGTCAGCGCCTCGAGCGCGATCAGCCCCGTGCGAGCCGGTGCGTTCGTGTGGACCATCACGGGCGCGCCCGTCTCCACGCTGACCTCAGCGATCGCCGCCAGGATGCGAGGGATGTCGCCGATCAGCCCGTGCTGCTCGACGGCGAACTTCAGGAACGCCGCCTTGACACCCGTGTCGTCGATGCCTTCACGGATCTCCCGCACCCAGAGCTCGACGATCTGATCGTGGGATCGGTACCCGAGGAACCCGGGCAGCTCGAGGAAGGCGTAGGCGCCGGTGGCCACGACGATGTTGAGGTCGACCTCGGCGTTGACCCGCTGGATGCGCGGGATGTACCGACCGAGTCCCGGGACCGTCGGGTCGACCAGCGTGGTGATGCCGCCGGCCCGCAGCCGTCGCAGCTTCTGGATCGCGTCTGCGACGCGGACCTCCTCGTCCCAGTAGCTCTCGCCCCAGGCGTGGCTGTAGTTCTGCCGGGCCTCGGGGTCGAGCACGAAGATGTGCTCGTGCATCAGCGTCGCGCCGAGGTCGGCGACATCGACCGGCCCGCGTACGGTCTCGATGCTACTCACGCCCTCGCTCCTCAGCCTTCGTGCCTGATCGGGTCGCTGCCGTCCCAGCCGACGGCGGCCCGGTACATCTCCGTGTAGAACCGCTCCTGCGCGTCGCTGTGCTCGAGCAGCTCGATCATCCCCGGGAAGTCGCGCGTCGCGTCGAGGTACACCACCCGCGAGCCGGTCGGGAGACGATCGGAGTACGCCTCCTCGTAGCCCAGCGCCGCATAGCGCGCGAGGTCGTCCTCGAACGTCCTCGTGTAGAGCCCCCAGTGGTGGAACCCGTAGCGGGCATCGCCGTCCCGCTCGTTGAAGACGGAGGGGGCGTCGTCGTGCTGCTGGATCAGCTCGACCATCGCATGGCCCGCGAACGCGTGCGCGATCGTGAACGTCGCATGCGTCGGCTGGCCGCGGTAGCGGCCCTCCGGCGGTTGGAAGGGTCCGAGCACGAACCACGGCCCCAGCCGGAGGCGCTCCGCGTAGCGCAGCATCTCGCGCTCGACGTCGCGCACCACGTAGGCGAACTGCGCGATCGCGCCCATCGGCTGGCCGAAATCGCTCAGCACGTCACCCTCCTGCCAGGACTCGCGGACCGACCGTGCTCATCGAGCAACCCTACCGGCTGGCGTCGGAGAACCGCTTCGTCCCGCCGTGGCCGGTCTGCCCTCCGTCGACGACGATCTCGGCGCCGCTGATGTACGCCGACTCGTCCGAGATCAGGAAGACGACGAGCGGCGCGACCTCCTCGGGCGTGCCGGTGCGTCCGAGGGGCGTCTGATCGATGTTCGCCGCTCTGAACCACTCGGGGGCCGAGGCGGTCATGGCGGTCTCGATGTACCCCGGCAGCACCGTGTTGACCCGGATGCCCCGGTCGCCGAGCTCGAGGCTCGCAACGCGGGACAGTCCGCGGACACCCCACTTGCTGACGGTGTAGGCGGCCGCGTAGTGCCCAGAGAGGCCGGCGATCGAGCTCACGTTCACGATCGAGCCGCCGGCGGGCATGAGCGGCGCGACTGTCTGGATCCCGAGCAGCGTGCCGGTCAGGTTGATCCCGATCACACGGTCCCAATCGGCGAGCTCGAGCTCCTGCAGCCGCGCCCGGAACGGGATGCCCGCGTTGTTCACGAGGCCGTGGACGTCGTCGTACGTCTCGGCCAGCCACGCTCCCAGCTCGCGCCAGTGGTCCGGACGCGAGACATCGAGCCGGCGGTACACGATTCCCTCTCCGAGCCCCGGATCGTCTTCGTGGAGGTCCGTCGCGATCACGGTCGCCCCCTCGAGCGCCAGCGCACGAGCCTCGGCTGCGCCCTGCCCGGCGGCCGCGCCCGTGACGACGACGATCTTGCGATCCACCCGGCCCATCAGGCGCCGGGCACCACGATGCCGCTCGCTGCCGCCGCTGCGATCGCCCGCCCGCGGCTGGGCACGTGGAGCTTCCGCAGGATCGCCGACACGTGGTGGTCGACAGTCCGGGTCGAGACGAACAGGCGCTCGGCGATCTCGGAGTTGCTGAGGCCGTCCGCCACCAGTGCGAGCACGTCGAGCTCGCGGGCCGTGAGGTTGGCGGGGTTCCGTCGCGTCGCCCGACGCGGCCCGCGGACGATCCCGCGGACCCCGCGCTCGCGCAGGCGCCGGGCCGCGATCGCCGCCGCGCGGCCCGCGCCCAGCTTCCGCAGCCGATCGTGGGCCTCCGCGACCGCCTCCGAGTCGTCTGCGAGGCCGAGCACGAGCGCAGACTCGTAGGGGCAGCCGAGCAGCTGCCAGGCGGCGGCCGCAGCGCGATGGCGCCCCTGGATCTCGAGCGCGATCGGATCGGGCAGCGCGCGGTCCCGCTCGATCTCGAGCCCTGCCCGATGCCGCCAGCACGCGAGCTCGGCGAGAGACCACGGCGACGACTGTCCCAGCGCCAGCTCGTACGCCTCATCCGTTGCCGGGCCGATCCTGTCTGTCCGTCCGGCGAGCCACTCGATCTCCGCGCGCGCGGTCGCGAGGGAGATCACCCAGATCGGCTCCGGAAGCACGATCGCGCTGGCCTCCGACACGCCGCGCGCCGCACCCGGATCTCCGCGGCGGGCCCGTACGAGCGCCCGCACGAGCATGCCCTCGGCTCGAGGGCTGGGCGAGTCGCGCAGGTCGGCGATCAGCAGCTCGGCGGTCTCGATCGCATCCGTCCAGCGCCCCTGGTTCAGCTCGGATCGGGCCCGGGCCGACAGGATCGAGAGCCGCCACAGGTCCAGGTCGTGTCCCTCGGAGTAGGCGAGACCCTCCGCGATCCACCTGTCTGCCGTGGGGTGCGCGCGGTGCCCGACTGCCGCCCAGGCGAGGTTGTTGAGCGCCCGCGGCACATCGGCCTCGACCCCCTCGGACCGTGCGAGCTCCAGCGCCTGCTCGAGGCCGCGCGAGCGTGCCGGACCGTCGCGCCAGAACTCAGCGGTGCCGACCGTGATCGCCACCTCGACGGATGTCTCGCTATCGTCGAACTCGGCGGCGATGACGGCAGCGCGCCGCCCCCACTCGATCGCGCTGTCGAGGTCGTCGATGCTCAGATACAGCTGTGCCATCGCCCCCAACGCGCTGCCGAGCTCACGCCCCGGGGGCAATGGCTCGAGCAGCTCGACGGCCCGGCCGGCGGCTTCCAGCGCCTCGTCCATCAGCCCGCGGCACGTCAGACGCGGCACTAGCCTGCGCATGGTGTCAGCCTCGCGGCAGATGTCGCCCGCCTCGTGGTGCAGCGCCATCGCGGCGTTCAGATCGGCGATCGACTCGACCTGCTCGTCGGCCGCGTACAGGGCCTCCGACCGGAGCTCCAGGAGAGCCGCACGGTGCGACGGCGCGAGGTCGTCCGCAAAGCGGAGCGCGCGACCGTACTGGGCGGCCGCCTGACGGTGCGCGCCTACAGAGGCCGAGCGGGCCGCCGCGGCGCGCGCGTAGCGCACCGCCGCCCCGGTCTCGCCTGCGATCTCCGCGTGATGCGCGAGGCGGGCCGGATCCGCCTGTGCGGGCCGTGACGTCAGCGCGCTGAGGATGGTGCGGTGCAGCTCACGCCGCCGGCGCGCGGGTATCGCCGCCTCGACGGCCTCACGTGCGATCTCGTGGCGGAACCCGACCGCGCCGCCGGTCTCGACCAGCATGCCGGCGGCGAGGCACGCGGCCACGCCGTCGTCACAGTCTCCGCAGACCTCCTCGAGCAGCCAGAGCTCGGCGGCCGTCGGCGACGACGCGACCACGTCCAGCACGCCGCGCGCTCCGGGGTCGAGTCGGGACACGCGGGACAGGACCGCGTCACGCACGGTGGGCGGAACCGAGGGGCCGTCCGCGTCGAGCACCTCGGTGACGTAGAACGGGTTGCCGGCAGTGCGTCGGTAGAGCTGCTCGGGGTCGACATCTCGGCCGTGCGCCAGCCTCCTGACGCCCGCGGGCGACAGCGGCTCGATCGTCAGCCGCACGACGCCGCTCGACCCACCGAGATCGCCGAGTGCGACCCGCAGCGGGTCGATCGCGGCCGGCTGCTCGTCCCGGTAGGTGACGACCGCGAGCACGGGCAGCGAGGAGATCCGGCGCCCGAGCAGGCGCAGGACGTCGAGGGTGGCCTCGTCGGCCCAGTGCACGTCCTCGACGACCAGCACGGTCAGCGGCTCGACCATCTCGTCGCGCAGGGCCGCGAACACCTCGTGCGGGTTGCACGGACCGGCGAGCACCGAGCGCAGTCCGGGCCCCGCAGAGGCAGCCATGTCGAAGAACGGGCTGAGCGGGGCCGGCGTCGACAGCGGGTCGCACGCGCCCCACAGGACGTGCGGCGAGCCGTCCGCGGCATCGACGAAGGCACGCACGAGCGCGGTCTTGCCAACCCCGCCGTCGCCGGCGACGAGCAGCAACCGGCCCGCGCCGGAGCTCGCCGAGGCGAGAGCCTGCCGCAGCACCTCGAGCGACTCGTCCCGCTCGAGCATGCTCGGCGGGGCAGATATGTCAGACAGGTTCGCCGGCATGGCACCATTATTCCGCAGTGCGGCCGTCGCGCGGGGCCGAACCGTCAACGGATGTCCGACAACACGGCCGAGGCGGCGCGCTCGACATCATTCTGCACGTCGGGCCGCGCGAGCAGGGTCTCGATCGACCACGTGGCTCCTCGCTGGAGTCCGTCTTCGTCCGTCCAGTGCACGGTGAGCGTGCTGCCGAGCTCGCGGGACGACCGGCCGGCGGCCACTCCGTCGAGCGTTCGAGCAGGCCCGAGCTCGTCGAAGGCGTCCTCGATCAGCTCGACGAGCATGCGCGTGCGCTCATCGAAACGCTCGCGGGCAGCCGGGTCGCAGCTGGCGATCGCCAGCGTGAGCAGATCGGAGTCATCCTCCCACCACTCCCCCAGCTCGAGCAGCGGCCGCAGCAGGCGCTCGTCTGCGAGGTAGCCGGCCGCCTCGACGGTCAGCGTCGACACCTCGTCGGCGTCGAGCAGTGCGCGCACCGGCTCGAACGCCCGCGGATCGCCGCGCCGGGCGAGACCGACGGCTGCCTCCTCGCGGACGTCGAGGTAGCCGTCGCTCAAACGGTCTACGAGCGCGGCTCGAACCTCGCCGTCATCGGCATCCAGCCGGGTCCCGAGGCCGAAGGTCGCCCAGTCTCGGACGGCGTCGTCGGGGTCCTCCGAGAGCCGGATGAGCGCGTCGATCGCGTCGGGCGAGGCGGGCTCCCCGGCACAGCAGTAGAGCGCGTGCGTGGCATCCAGCCGAACCGTCGCATCGGGGTTCGACGCGAAGCGCAGCACGGTCGGGACGGCCGCGGCGAGCCCGGTCAGCGCGACGCCATGGAGCGCGACCTTGATCACATCCGGCTCGTCCTCGCGCGCGAGCAGCGACTCGAGGACCTCGAGCGCGTCGCCGACCCACTCACGTCCGAGGTTGCAGAGCTCCGCGACGAGTCCCGCGCCGGTCGCCCGCATGGCCGGCGCTTTCGACCGGCAGAACGTGACCGCAACAGCCAGGACCTCGTCGACCGGAACCGCTGTGACCGCTTCGGCGACCGTCGACCAGAACACGTCGCTCTCGCGCGCGGGTTCGGCGAGCGCCTCGGCGGTGGCGCGCTCGAGCAACGCGACGAGGACCGGATCGGCCGGGATCGTCATGCGGGCAACCTAGTGGAGTGACCCCGACGCGGCGGGCAGTCACTGCGAGGCCGCTGCCGGAGCGGTCAGCCCGGCCTCGCGCGCGGCGACGTGGCAGGCCGCCATGTGCCCCGGCGCGAGCTCGACCAGCGGCGGATCGATCTCGAGGCAGACGGCCTCGGCGAGAGGGCAGCGCGGGTGGTACGGGCAGCCCGAGGCCGGCTCGGCGACCACCGCCACCGGATGCTCGAGTCCCTCCGTCCTGCGCTGTTGATCGAGCACCGGATCGGGAACCGGAACGGCGGCGGCGAGCGCACGCGTGTAGGGATGAAGCGCGCCGTCGAGCACGAGATCGTACGGACCGGACTCGACCACCCGACCCAGGTACATCACCTCGATCTGGTCGCTGATGTGACGGACCATGCCGAGGTCGTGGCTGATGAACACGTACGTGAGCGCGAGCTCGTCCTGCAGCCGCAGCAGCAGGTTCATGACCTCTGCACGGACCGACACGTCGAGCGCGGAGGTCGGCTCGTCGAGCACGAGGATCCGAGGCTCGACGGCCAGGGCGCGCGCGATCGCGACACGCTGCGCCTGGCCGCCCGACAGCTCGTGCGGGTAGCGTCCGGCGAAGCGCGATCCGAGCGCGACCATCTCGAGGAGCTCGGCGATCCGAGTGGCGCGGCCGCTGCGCTCGCCGAGTCGATGCACCTTGAGCACCTCGCCGAGTGCGCGCTCGACCGTGAGCCGCGGGTCGAGTGACGAGAAGGGATCCTGGAAGACGAGCTGGATGCGCCGCGCGAGCGTGCGGCGCTCCCTCGTCGATCCGGCGGCGATCGCCGCACCCTCGATCTCGATCGTGCCTGCGGTCGGCTCCTCCAGCCCCACCAGCAGGCGCGCGAGCGTCGACTTGCCGCAACCGCTCTCCCCGACCACCCCGAGCGTGCGGCCGGTCTCGAGCTCGAGCGAGACACCACGCAACGCGCGAACCGGCGGCTTCCCGCGCCGTCCGCCGTACTCCTTCACCAGCCCGCTCGCGCGCAGCATCACCTCACCCATGTCGAGGGCTCCTTCCAGCACGCCGCCACCTGTCCGGGCCCGCGGTTCAGCAGGCCGGGCTCCTCGGCCGCACAGTGGTCGTCGGCCGAGGCGCAGCGAAAGCGGAACGGGCATCCGACGCCCAGGCGCGCGGGATCGGGCGGCGTTCCTCCGATCTGGCGCAGTGGCCGGCGATGGACCGTGCTCGGGCCGGGCAGCGAGTCAAGCAACGCAGCCGTGTAGGGGTGCTGGGGCCGGGCGAAGATGTCGTGGGTCGCGGCCTGCTCGACGATGCGACCTGCGTACATCACGGCGACGCGGTCCACGAGCCGCGCGACCACGCCGAGATCGTGCGTCACCCAGACGACCGCCATGCCGGTCTCGGCCTGCAGCCCGTCGACGAGCTCGAGGATCTGCTGCTGGATGGTGACGTCGAGCGCCGTCGTCGGCTCGTCGGCCACGAGCACGCGCGGCGAGGTCGAGAGCGCCATCGCGATCATCACCCGCTGGAGCATGCCGCCCGAGAGCTCGTGGGGGAACGAGCTCGCGACGCGCGCGGGGTCGGAGAGGCCGACGTGGCCGAGCACGTCGCGGGTACGGGTCTCTGCGCGCTCCTGGTCGACTCCGTGTGCACGGAGGGTCTCGACGATCTGGGTGCCGACGCGCAGGAGCGGGTTCAGCGAGCTCATCGGGTCCTGGTAGACCATCGCCACCTCGCCACCGCGAATCTGCCTCAGACGTCGTGGCGACACGCCGCGAACGTCCTCGCCCGCAAAGCCCACCGACCCGCCGAGTATCTCGAGCGGCGCAGGCAGCAGCTGGAGGATGGAGAGGATGGTGAGGGTCTTGCCCGAACCGCTCTCGCCGACGATGCCGAGCTTCTCGCCCGGCGCGACGTCGAGATCGACGCCGCGGACGATCTCCGAGACGTCGCGTCCACGTCGGAGGCCGACCCGCAGGTCGCGGATGGACAGGAGCTCGCTCACGCCCGGAGGGCGCCTACGGCCGAGAGCGGCGTGCGCACGATCAGACGCGTTGGAGCGACCGGATCTGGCGTGAGCGCCAGCGGGCTCGATCCGGGCGCGACCGACCCGAGCACGGTCGCCCGTGTGGCACCCGTGCACGACGCGATGGCGCCGGGGAGCCGGTGCACCGTGAGGAAGCCGATCAGCGCGAAGACCAACGCCTCCTTCGCGGACTCGGCAACGCCGTAGTCGTCGATCGTCCTGATCGGCACTCCGGGAAGACGCCGCTCGAGCTCGCGCATGAGCGTCGGGTTCCGCGTGCCCCCGCCGGCCGCGACCACCTCGGCGACGTCGAGCCGGCGGAGATCGGCTGCAACGACCTCGGCCGAGAGCGCGGTCAGCGTCGCCAGTAGATCGTCCTGCGCGATGTGCTGCTCGCCGACCCGCTCACGGACGTAGTCGAGGTGGAAGAGCTCCTTGCCCGTCGACTTGGGCGGCGGGGCGGCGTAGTACGGCTCGTCCAGGAAGCGTGCGAGCAGCGTGGCGTCGATCGTGCCCCTCGCCGCGCCCAGCCCATCACGGTCGAAGGTCTCGCGGCCGCCAGTGCTCGAGCTCACGACAGCGTCCAGCAGAGCGCTCGCCGGGCCGGTGTCGAACGCGATCGGATCGCGGTCCGGCCCCACCACCGTGACGTTGGCGATCCCGCCGAGGTTGAGGGAGCCGCACACGTGGGCGGGATGCGCCCCGAGCAGGAGCACGTCGAGCAGGCTCGCGAGCGGCGCACCGTGACCTCCGGCGGCGATGTCGCGGGTGCGAACGTCGCTGACGACCGTCGCACCCGTCCGCTCGGCGATGAACGCCGGCTGCCCGAGCTGGAGCGTCCCGCGCGCCCTGGACTCCTCGACCCAGTGGAAGACCGTCTGCCCGTGCGAGCACACCACGTCGATCTCGCCGTCGCAGCACGCGGCAGCGAGGTCGGCGGCGACCTCGGCGAACCGCTGCCCGATCGCCGTGTCGAGCCTGCACACCTGCTCGATCGTGGTCCCGCCCGGAGGCAGCATCTCCGCGATCGCATCGTGCAGGTCGGCCGGATACGCGGCCGAGACGTGGCCGAGCAGGTCGACGACGATCGTGGAGCCGTCCAGCTCGAGGTCGGCGGCGACCGCCTCGATCGCGTCGTACGAGGTCCCGGAGATCATCCCGATCACACGCAACTGCTACCTGCCTCTGGATCGCGGGTCGGCTGCATCCCGCAGGCCATCCCCGAGGAAGTTGAACCCGATCACCGCGAGCACGATCGCGACAGACGGCCCTGCGAGCGTCCACCAGGCGATGCTGGCGAGGCTGCTCGACTGGCTGACCATCTCGCCCAGCGACGCGGTGGGTGGCGGTGGCCCGAGCCCGAGGAAGCTCAGGCTCGCCTCGGCCAGGATCGCCCACGCGAGCGCGAGGCTCGCCTGGACCGCGATCGCGCCCGACACGCTCGGCAGGATGTGGCGGAACAGGAGGCGCAGCCGCGAGTAGCCGAGCACGCGTCCTGCTCGCACGAAGTCGGCCTCGCGCAGGGCGAGCACGGGGGCGCGCACCACGCGCACGAAGATCGGGATGTAGCCCACGCCGATCGCGAGCGCACTATCGAAGATGCCGGGCCCGAGGGCAGTGACGATCGCGAGCGCCAGCAGGATCGCGGGAATCGCGAACACGATGTCGGTGGCGCGGAGGATGGACCACGACGTGACGCCGCCCACGTAGCCGGCGATGATGCCGCCGAGGGTCCCGATTCCACCCGCGATGATCAGGGCGATCAGCGCGATCTCGAGCGACACGCCGATGCCCTCGAGCACGAGCGAGAACACGTCCCGTCCGAACTGATCCGTGCCGAACAGGTGCTCGAGGCTCGGGCTCTGGAGCACGGCGTTCGGATCCTGGGTCTGCGGGTTGTACCGCGTCAGGCCCAACTTGCTGATCACGGCGCCCAGCACGACCAGCCAGACGAGCAGGATGCCGAGACGGCCGTTCCGGTTCTGCCAGAGCGCGCGGAGGAGCCCGGGTCGCGAGCCGAGCATGTCCTGCGTGTCGGACGCTTCCGGGCCGAGGTGCGCCGTCGTGGGATCGACGATGCTCAACGCGCTCTCGTCCTCGGGTCGATCAGCGAGCACGCCACGTCGACGAGCATGTTCACGACCACGAATCCCGTGGCGAACAGCATCGTGATGCTCTGAACGACCGGGAAGTCTCGTTGGTTGATGGATGTCACGAGCAGTCGACCGAGCCCGGGTAGGACGAAGATCTGCTCGATGATGACCTCGCCGCCGAGCAGGTAGCCGAACTGGATCCCCGACATCGTGATGATCGGCACGAGCGCGTTGAGAAAGAGGTGCCGCCAGACGACCGCGTGACCCGGAATGCCCTTCCCGCGCGCGGTGCGCATGAAGCCGAGGCTGCTGACCTCGAGCACCGCAGCGCGTGTCGTGCGCATGATCGCCG
Organism: uncultured Actinomycetes bacterium; assembly: GCA_963717155.1. Taxonomy (GTDB): domain Bacteria; phylum Actinomycetota; class Thermoleophilia; order Gaiellales; family JALYLC01. Next base: position 1,011,302 of record OY970326.1, on the reverse strand, counting down.
CGCCGATGCCGAGGCTCAGCACCGCGGCCGGCAGGATGATCTGCTGGAAGTTGAGCCACGGGTCGCTCGTGATTCCCGCGTAGCCCTGTGACGACGGGAAGTAGTGGAAGTGCGACGAGAGGAACGTCACGAGCGCGGTGCCGATCACGAAGCTCGGGACGCCGAGACCGATCACGGCGACTCCCTGCCCCACGTCGTCAGCAGGCTTCCCGGGGTGCAGCGCGCCGACCATCCCGAGGCCGACACCCAGCAGCAAGCCGAGCACGAGCGCCGCGAATGAGACCTCGAGCGTGACCGGGAGCGCCTCCCAGATCAGGCTCGAGACGGACGTGCGAGAGGCCAGCGAGACGCCGAGATTGCCCGTCAGCGTCTGGTGCAGCCACGAGAGGAACTGTTCGGCCGCCGGCTGCCCGATGCCGTAGTAGTCGTTCAGAGCCGCACGCTGCGCCGGACTCAGGAGCCCCTCGCTGACCCCGAGTGATGCCGTGATCGCGTCGCCGGGAAGCAGCCGCAGGATGACGAAGATCACGACCGCGACGCCGAACAGCGTGACGATCATGCTGACCAGGCGCCGGGCTACCCCGAGCAGCAAGCGATGACTCCTCGATCCGGATGTCCGAAGGCCTGCCGGGCATCTTCGCGCACCCGGCAGGCCTCCGCGCGAAGCCGTGCTACGAGAGCGTTGCGTCCTTGAGCGACTGGAGATCGCGGTTGGGCGGAAGGTGGAATCCGTGCACCTTCGGCGAGAGGACCGCGTAGACGTAGCTGTCGAACAGCCACAGCCACACAGCGTTCGCCGTGAGGTTCTGATTCAGCTTCGCGAAGACCTTCGCACTGGCGGCGGGCGTGGCCGCCTGGTCGCCCTGCACGAGCAGCTGCTGGAGCGCCGGGTCGCTGTAGCCGGCCGGAACTCCGAGGTTCGGATTCGGCGCGAAGTAGCGGCCGTACATCGTGTACGGGCTCGGGTCGGCGCCGTTCTCGGCGAACGCGGCCTGGAAGTTGCCCTTCAGCCAGTCCTGGATGTACGCGTCGCCGGCGAGGTTGCTGATGCTCATCTTGATGCCGACCTGGGCGAACTGCCCCTGCACGGCGATCGCCTGGGCCTGGCTCGTGGCGTCGAGGTCGTTGGAGGTGATCGCCGTGAACGAGAACCCGTCCGGGTTGCCGGCCTTCTGGAGATACGCCTTCGCCTGCGTGAGATCCGGCGTCGGGCACACGGCCGAGATGGGCTTCGACGCGTACGGGCCGAGCGGCACGGGGCCTACGGGCCGACCCTGACCGAGGACCGCGCTGTTGACGACCTGCTGGCGGTTGAGGGCACACGCCATCGCAAGCCTGTTGTTCACGTTGGCGAGCGGGCCCGTCTTGTCCTGCAGCATGAGCGCGCGGTAGGACAGGTCGAGCACCTTCTGGACGGTGAACGACTTCGGAAGGTGCTCGGCCACCTGCGGCTGGGTCAGCAGGCCGAGCTGCACGCTGTTTGCCTGCAGGGCCGAGGCGATCGATTGCTCGCTCGGGATCGTCTTGACCTCGACCTGCGGCAGCTTGACCTTGCCGCCCCAGTAGGTCGGGTTGGCCGTGACGACGAACGAGGTCCCCGGGGTCCAGCTGGAGTACTGGAAGGGGCCCGTCCCGACGGGCTTCTTCGCGAGCGTGCCCGCGGCGATCGCCTTCGTCGACAGCATCGCGAGGTTGAGCGTCGTGAGGGCATTGAGCACCGCCGTATCCGGACGGGAGAGCTGGAGCTTCACGGCATACGGCCCGGCCGGGACGACCTTCTTGACGGTCGCGATGAACGAGGCGGAGGCGTCAGCGGTCTTCGGGTTCTTGGCGCGACCGAGCGAGGCCACGACGTTCGCGGACGTGAACTTCGAACCGTCCTGGAACACGACGCCCTTGCGAAGCTGGAGCGTCAGCGTGCGGTTGCCGTTGCTGAACTTCCAGCTCGTCGCGAGATCCGGCGTGATCTCGAGCTTGGCGTTGTACTGGACGAGGGTGTCGTAGATCAGGCCGAGCGCCTGGAAGTCGAGGAAGTTCGTGACGACATCCGGGTCGAGCTTCTGCACGCTCGACGTGTTCGCCACGACGAAGCTGGAGCTCGCCGTCGCGCGCGCGGGCGCCGCATGTCGCGCAGAGGACGCGACTGCGGTCGATACGACCGTCGCAGCGACGACCCCGCACACGACCGCGATCGTGACTGCCCTGAGACCTCGTAGCCGACCCATGCTGGCCCTCCCGTCAGTACACTGTTCGCCCAATAAGGCGAGGATCATACAAATCAGTAGTGGTACGGTCAAATAGTCATTTTCGGTATTCTGGTGCGCGATCGCTCACGGTGTACCCCTCTGCCACGTCTGCCGGACAGGCATGGTCGGGCGGTGTCCGCCATACCGGGCGACCATTGGTAGGTGCCAATCGCTGCGCGTCGCAGCGAGCTCGGGGAGGGTGACGTGCTCGACGGAGTGCGCTCGGATGAAACCAAGGGAGCCCAGCCGAAGTACCGACGGCTGCGCGAGGCGCTGATCCACATGATCCGAGGCCTCCCGGAGGGTGCCGCCCTGCCGACCGAGCGCGAGCTCGGCGCCCAGTTCGGCGTCTCCCGCGCGACGGTCCGGCACGCGCTCCAGCGCCTCGAGGCCGAGCAGCGCATCCACCGCCGCCAGGGCAAGGGCACGTTCGTGGCACGAGCGAAGATCGAGCAGCGACTCGGCCTCACCAGCCACACCGAGGAGATGCGGGCGCGCGGGATGGTCCCGGGCTCGAAGCTGATCGATGTGAGCCGGGTCCCGGCAAGCGCCGAGATCGCAACCGCCCTGCGACTTGGCGAGGGCACCGAGGTGCTGCAGATCGAGCGACTGCGCCTTGCCGACTGGGAGCCGATCGCCATCGAGGTGCTGTACCTCAACGCGGAGCGCTTCGACGGGATCTCGGCCTCCCTCGGCGAGAGCGCATCGTTCTACCAGCTGCTGCTCTCCGACTACGGCGTGGAGCTCGCCTCGGCCGAGGAGACGATCGAAGCCGTCGTCGCCGGCGCCCGCGAGGCCGAGCTCCTCGGCTGCGGCCTGGCCGCCCCGCTGCTCCTGCTCTCACGGCTCACGCTCGACACCGATGGCCGTCCTACCGAGTACGTGCGCTCGCTCTACCGCGGCGATCGCTTCCGCTTCCGGCGCCATCTCGAGCGCAGCCACGGGGACGTGCGCCCCTCCGAGGCGCCATCGCTGCGCGCCGCCACCGAGTCGGACGCCGCCGAGCTCGCATCCGTGTTCGTCTCGTCCTGGCAGGCTGGCTACCCGGGCATCGTCGACGACGACGTGATCGCGGCGCTCGACGAGGCAGAGGTCGCCGACTGGTTGCTGCCGATGGCCTCGGCGACCGAGCAGACCGTCCTCGCCGAGTCGCCAGACGGGTCGGTACTTGGCTGGGTGCGCTTCGGCAACGACCCCGACGACGCGCGCAACGGCCACATCTACTCGCTCTACGTGCGGCCGAGCGCCGGCGGCCGCGGTGTCGGGCGGCAGCTGCTGGAGCACGGAATCGCGGCCTGCGGCGAGGGACGCGCCGTCACGCTCTGGGTCTTCGAGGCCAACGCGCGCGCTCGCCGGCTCTACACCGCCGCCGGGTTCTCACCCGATGGCGGGCGGCGCGTCGAGCCCGAGTACCGCGCCCAGGAGATCCACCTGTTGCGGCCTGCTCCGTGACCCCCGGGCCGGCCGCGGGCTCGGTCGAGAGCGAGCTCAGCACGCGTGCGCCGGGCGGGCTCGTCGACGCGCGGGCGGCGATCGTCGAGGCGCTCGGCCAGGCGTGCGAGTCGGGCGTCCCGGCAGGCGCGTCGCTGCTCGTCGTCGACGCGGAGGGGGTGCTCCTGCGCGCGATCGGTGGTTGGTCACTACTGGTCGGAGAGCGGATCCCGACGAGTCGCGGCACGGTCTACGACCTCGCTTCCCTGACGAAGGTCGTCTCGACGGTGACGCTTGCGCTCGCGCTGGCCGAGCGCGGGCTGTGGACGCTCGACGACCCGGCGGTGCGTTGGCTGCCCGGCTATCCGCGTGACGACACGACTTTGCGACAGCTGCTCACCCATACCTCCGGGCTCGTACCGCATCGGGAGTTCTACCGGCTGGGGCGCGGCGTCGCGGTGATCCGCCGCGGCGTCTACGCCGAGGCCGGCGCCGACGAGGTCGTGCCCGGATCGGTGAGTTACAGCGATCTCAACTACATACTGCTCGGTTGGGCGCTCGTGCGCTGCGCCGGGACACCGCTCGCACGGCTCTTTCACGAGATCGTCGCGACGCCGCTCGGCATGCGGCGCACACGTTTCCGCCCACCGCGGCGTGGGCTACGACAGATCGCGGCGACCGAGCTCGACGGCGACCAGCGCCTCGCGCCGGGCCTCGTGTGGGGCGACGTGCACGACGGGAACGCGTGGGCGCTCGGGGGCGTCGCGGGACATGCGGGCCTGTTCGCGCCCGCGGATGACCTGGGGCGCTTCACGAGCGCGCTGCTCGTGCCCGACCGCCATCCCGTGCTCGGCCCGGAGTCGCTTGCCGAGATGACACGCTGGCAGGCGGGCGCGCCGCCGGACGTCCGCGCCCTCGGGTGGCGGCTCGATGCGAGCGAGTGGGGAGCGTGGCCCGCTTCGACCTACTGGCACACCGGGTTCACCGGAACCTCGCTGCTGGTCGCACCCGACGTCGGCATCGCGGTGGTGTTGCTGATGGGCGGCGTCCATCCGGTGCGTCGCCTGGACGAGCAGGCCGAGCTCCGCCGGGTCGTCCACCAGCTGATCGCGGACGCGGTCCTGTGAACGGCGCGCGCGACAGCGCCGATCTGCGACGCCTGGGAACCGAGCAGATCCGCCACGAGCTCGAGGACCTCGACCGCCTGTCGGTCGAGCAGCTCGTCTCGCTCATGTGTGCGGACGTGCATCGAGTGCCCGACGCCGTGGAGGCAGCGGCGGGCGCGATCGTGCAGGCGGTCGACGGCGTCGTCGACCGCCTCGAGCGCGGTGGGCGACTGATCTACGTCGGCGCCGGTACGGCCGGACGACTCGGCATGCTCGACGCGGCCGAGGCCGGCCCGACATTCAACGTTCCTCCCGGCCAGGTCGTGGGGGTGCTCGCGGGTGGCGCCGGCGCGTTCGAGGTGCCCGTCGAGAACGCCGAGGACGATCGCGACGGTGGCGCCGCAGCCATGACCGCTCTGGGCGTCGGCGCGGCCGATGTCGTCGTCGGCATCGCCGCGAGCGGACGAACGCCCTACGTGCTGGGGGCGATCTCCGCTGCCAACGAGGCGGGTGCGCTGACGGTCGGGCTCGCCTGCAACTCGCGCTCGCCGCTCCGCGAGCTCTCGCAGGTCGCGATCGACGTGCTTGTCGGTCCCGAGATCATCGCCGGCTCGACCCGGCTGAACGCGGGCACCGCGCAGAAGGTCGTGCTCAACATCATCTCGACGGCAGCGATGGTTCAGCTCGGCAAGACCTACGGCGGAATGATGGTCGATCTGCGCGCCACGAACGCGAAGCTGCGCGACCGCGCGACTCGTATCGTCGCGGAGATCGCAGGAGTCCCCCTCGAGCGGGCGCGCGAGGCGCTCGAACGGTCCGAGTGGAAGCCGAAGATCGCGGCCGTCGTCCTCGTCGGCGGGATCGATCCCGAGACGGCCGCGGAGACGCTCCAGCGCAACCGCGGGCGGCTGCGCCCGGCGCTCGAAGAGCTCGAGTCGACGTCCTCGAGAAGCCTCGAAGTCCCGGCCGTCGCCCGCGAGAGCAAGCGTCTCGGGGTGGCTGCCGCGTTCGTCGAAGGGGTGCTCGTCCGCGGGGACGTCGCGGTAACCGGCAACCGCGTGACCGCGGTCGGGCTCTCCGGACGCGGCGCCGGCACTGCGATCCCGGGCCTTGTCGACCTCCAGGTGAACGGCTATGCCGGAGTCGACCTCCTCGCTGCAGAACCAGAGGCGTTCGTGGAGCTGGGTGAAGCGCTCCTGCGCGACGGGGTGTTCGCCTACCTGCCGACGCTCATCACGAGCGACGTCGATCTCATGCTGGCGGCGCTCCGACGGGTTGCGGCGCTCGGGGAACTTCCCGCGCGCGGCGCGTCGATCATCGGCGTCCATCTCGAAGGGCCGTTCCTCTCGCCGGAGCGCGCCGGCGCACATCCCGCGGAGTACCTGCGCTTGCCGTCCGTGCCGCTGCTCGACCTCCTGCTCGCGGCCGGCCCGGTTCGCATGGTCACGCTCGCACCCGAGCTGCCCGGCGCGCTGGAGCTGATCGAGATGTGCGTCGGCCGCGGCATCGTGGTGTCGCTCGGACACAGCAACGCGACCTCGGATGAGGCCGCTCGCGCCTTCGCCGCGGGCGCGAGCGCGATCACGCACCTGTTCAACGCGATGGCGCCGATCGGCGGGCGCGCTCCTGGCCTCGCCGGTACCGCGCTCGCGACCGATGGCGTCGGCATCCAGCTGATCGCCGACGGGGCACACGTGTCGGACGAGCTGATCCGGCTGGCGTTCGCCGCGGCGCCCGGGCGCTGCAGCCTCGTCAGCGACGCCATCGCCGCGGCCGGTCTCGGCGATGGCGACTACCGGGTCGGGTCGGTCGCGATCGAGGTGCGAGACGGGATCGCGCGCCGCGCGGATCGCACGCTCGCGGGCAGTGCCGCACGGCTCCGCGACGGTCTCGCTCGGCTCGCCGAGCTCGGCATCGACCGGGGTCACGCGATCACGGCGGTCACAGCTCGCCCCGCCAGCCTGGTCGGAGCCTCCGAGTTCGGCGTCCTCGAGCGCGGCGGCCGTGCGGACGTCCTGGTCGTCGACGATGAGCTCCGGCTGCAGCGCGTGTTCGCGTCGGGAATCGAGATCGAGCGCGGACAGTAGGCCGCGGGCGCCGATGCAGTCATCGCAGTTGCCGTCCTGACCTTCGCCATCAGCCGGCGTCAGCGCGACGCGCCGTGTCCGTCCGGGTACGGCCGGACGGTTTGCTTCGCGGCATCGACCGCTAGACACGCGCTGCGGTGTGAGGTCAGCGAATCTGGTCGACGCAACGGGCCACAGCCAGGTAGGAAACGCGCTCCGTCGTGCCCGACAACTCGATCATGCGTTGTAGGTGGGAAAGAACCGAGACCGTCGTGGCGATGGTCGCTGGCTTGACCTTCTCGGCCGCGAGTGCCGCCGTATGGGCGGCCGGCTGGAGCGCGCCGAGTTCTCGCACGCACGGTCCGTGCTTCGCCGCATCCCCGGCGAGTTCCGAAGTGAGGCCCCAGAACACATCGAGCAGCGAGGCCTTTAAGAACAGGCACCGAGACAGGTCCCGTTGGTTCTCTGTGGAAGTTTGGCAGGCCGCGAGCGCCGTCATGGCCTCCGAAGCCGTCTGCGCATCGCTCTCGATCTCGGGATACCAGGACGGCACCACACGCCCCTCAACCACGGTCGTCGGCACATACTTCGACGAGCTGCCACCACACCCGGCGAGCGCGGCCACGGCAACGAGCACCAGCAAACATGCAAGTGCGCGACATGCGACGTGCCTACCCGCGACGACACCGCCTGAGCCTTTGACGCTCAGTAGTGGCAGGTCTTGCTGAAGTACCGCTTGAGGTGGGTGAATGACGACTTGTCCTTGTCTGCCTCCGCAAGGAGCGCGCCCACCGTCTTCGGACTCCCCTCGAGCGCGGCAAGGCTCCAGTGCGCCTTCACGAGGTCGGCCCTCAGATGCGTGTAGAGCCCGATCACGTGTCCGAGATACCCCTTGAGCGGGGCCGGGGCCGCTGTGACGAGTGATCCCTTGGCTGCAGCGAGGTTGTTGAGGTTCGTCTTGAGTTGGCTCTGCTCCGCTGCCAGGCTCCGCGTCGTAGGGGCCGTCTGGAGCGAGAGTGCGAAGCTCTTCGCCGCGCCACAGAGGTTCGCCTCCCTCGAGGTCGTCTGAGAGGCGGCGCCCGCTGCAGCTGGCGACGAGCAGGCGAGCGCCACGAGCGCGACGACGAGGAGCGCTTGGCGTTGGGCGAATTGCATCCGAGAACCTCCCGTACATCGCCGGACCAGGGCAAGCCCGGCAGACGCTGGCGGGCCGAGTCGCGGCACATATACACCGCCGGCACGCGAGGCGCAACGAGACGATGGACAGACACGGCTACCCGGAAGCCGAGCGCGAACGACTCGCCGACAAGCTCGGATAACCGTTCCCGGACGTTCGTGGACTTCTACAGCGCTTCCGCGAACGTCCGGGATACGGCTCCTTTCCAGGCTTTTCGCCTGGAAAGGGCTACAGGGGCGACAGGACTCGAACCTGCGACCCTCGGTTTTGGAGACCGATGCTCTACCAACTGAGCTACGCCCCTCGGCGCTGCTCCTGTAGCCGACTCATGGTAGCGAGGCCGAAGCTGATTCCGGTGCGGGTGCTACGTGCGAGGATTCCCCCGTGGCACGCGCGCGCCCCCGAGTCGTGATCGTCGGTGGTGGATTCGGCGGGCTGGCGTGCGCGCGAAAGCTCGACGGCCGCGACGTCGACGTGCTGCTCGTCGACCGGGAGAGCCACCACACCTTCGCGCCGTTGCTCTACCAGGTCGCGACGGCGCTGCTCAACCCGACGGACATCGCGTATCCGCTCCGCACCGTGTTCCGGGACTCGGGAAACGTGCGCGTGCGGCAGTCGCTCGTCACGGATGTCGATCTCGCCCGGAGGGCGATCCGCACGAGCGATGGCGCCAAGATCGCAGCCGACTACCTCGTCCTCGCAACCGGGAGCGAGACCGACTGGTTCGGGAGCGACGCTGTCGCGGAGACCGCGCTCCCACTCAAGACGCTCGGGAACGCGATGCGGCTGCGAAACCACGTGCTCGCCTGCCTCGAGCGCGCGAGCCAGGCCGACACCGACGAGGAGCGGCGGCGCTTCCTCACGTTCGTCGTCGTCGGCGGTGGGGCGACAGGCGTCGAGTACGCCGGCGCGTTGTCCGAGCTGCTCGCGATCGTGCTCGGACACGACCATCCCGAGCTCGCTCCCCGACTCGCTCGTATCGTCCTCGTCGAGTATGCACCCCGGCTCCTCGGCGCCTTTCCCGAGCGGCTCGGGGCCTACGCGAGGCGCACGCTGGAGCGCAAGGGGATCGAGGTACGCACCGGCGTGCGTCTCGAGGCGCAGACCGGCTCGCGCGCGCTGCTCTCGGACGGGGAGGAGATCGAGACCGCGACGGTCGTGTGGGCGGCCGGGGTCAGGCCGGCGAGCCCCGACGGCTCGGGCTCGCTCCCCTACACGCGGAGCCGCCGGGTCGAGACGCAGGACCATCTGGCGATCGCCGGTGCCGACCGCGTGTTCGCCATCGGCGACGTCGCCTCCGTCGCGGACCGGGGCGGCGACGAGCTCGTCATGCTGTCGCCACCGGCGATGCAGGGCGGACGGCACGTGGCGCGGACGATCCTCGCCGACGTCGGCGGCGAGGGCGCACCGCGCGTGCCGAGGCCGTTCCGCTACCACGACAAGGGAATCATGGCGACGATCGGCAGGAACGCCGCCGTCGCGCGAACGGGCCGCCTCCAGCTGACCGGGATGCCGGCATGGGTCGCCTGGTCGACCGTGCACCTCTACTACCTCGTCGGCTACCGGAACCGCTTCGTCGTCCTCAGCGGCTGGAGCATCGACTATCTGAGGGGCGATCGGCCGATCCGCGTCATCGCGCGAGCGGACCACGACGCACTCTCGGATGGCCTGGCGACTCCGCCCGAGCACGAGCTAGCCCGTCCCGACGCCTGAGAGCGCGACCAGCCGGCCGTCGCGCTCCCGAGCAAGCAGCCCGTCCAGCTCGAGCACCACCAGCACTCGTGCAAGCTCGGCCCCGTTCAGGCCGAGCCGGAGGGCAAGAGCGTCGGGCGTCGATGGCTCTGCTCGGAGCGCGCGCCACGCCCGCCCCGCCGAGCCGCCCGGGACCATGGGCGCGACGTCCGGCAGCGCGCTTGCTCGAACGGTTCCCGGCGCCGAGAGCCCGAGTGCATCGAGCACGTCCTCGAGCGAGGTCGCGGGCGTCGCACCCGCGCGGAGCAGCGCGTTGACGCCCTCGCCGAGTGGCGACCATGCCGAGCCGGGCACCGCGAGCACGTCCCGTCCCAGCGCGAGCGCGTGGTCGGCGGTGATCAGCGCGCCCGAGCGACGCGTCGCCTCGACCACGACGGTGACGCTCGCGAGCGCCGCGATCAGCCGGTTCCGGACCGGGAAGCGCCACGGAGCAGGCTCTACACCCTCACCCCACTCCGAGACGAGCGCGCCGGACGCCACGACCCGCAGGGCGAGGGTCGTGTTCTGGCGCGGGTACACGCGATCGATGCCGCACCCGAGCACGCCCACCGTGCGCCCGCTCGCGGCCAGCGCGCCGGCGTGCGCCGCGGCGTCGATACCGAGCGCTAGCCCGGAGATCACCGCGACGCCGGCGGCGGCGAGGCCGCGCGCGAGGGCGAAGGCGAACTCCTCTCCCGAGCGACTTCCGCGGCGCGCCCCGACGACGGCAACCGCCGGCTCCTCGCAGAGCTCGGAGATCGAGCGAGCGCCACGCACGTGAAGCAGGGCGGGCGCGTCGTCGCCCAGCTGGTCGAGTGCGGCCGGCCAGCCGGGATCGCCGCGGCCAACGACGGGGCTCACCCGAGCACGCCGCCGCGTGGGTGGAACGCGAGCGCCTCGGCCAGGTCGTCGTGGGCAACCTGCTCTCGCTCGGCGAGATCGGCAACGGTCCGTGCGACGCGCACCGCCCGAACCTGCGCGCGACCGCTCAGACCGAGCCGTGCTGCCGCGCGCTCGAGCAGATCGCTCGCGGCGGGTGCGATGCCGGCAGCCTCGAGCGCGGCGAGGGGCTGGCGGGAGTTCGGGCCCGACTGGCCGCGACGCAGCTGGACCGAGCGTGCGACGACCACACGGGCCCGGACTGCGGCGGACTGCTCGGGTCGGTCTCGGCGCATGTCCGACGGATCGGGCGCTGCGACTCTCACGACGAGGTCGATCCGGTCGAGCAGCGGGCCCGACAGCCGTGCGCGGTAGCGATCGAGCTGCTCGCGCGAGCAGGTGCACTCCCGTGCTCCGCCGCACGGACAGGGATTCATCGCCGCGACGAGTTGCGCGGCTGCGGGGAAGCGCGCACGTCCCGAGGCCCGCACGACGACCAGTTCGCCATCCTCGAGCGGCTGGCGGAGCGCCTCCAGCGCCACGCGCGAGAACTCGCCGAGCTCGTCGAGGAAGAGCACGCCGCGATGGGCACGCGTGAGCTCGCCCGGCGAGGGGCCAGGGCCGCCACCCACGAGTGCCGCGGACGACGCCCCGTGGTGCGGTGCGCGGAACGGCGGGCGTCGGACGAGCCCGGCCCCGGGCTCGACCCCGCCGACCGCCGAGTGGATGCGAGTGACCTCGAGCGCCTCGCCGTCGACGAGGTCGGGCAGCACCCCCGGCAGGCGCCGAGCGAGCATCGTCTTGCCCGCACCGGGCGGTCCGACGAGCAGTAGCGCATGACCACCCGCCGCGGCGAGCTCCAACGCGCGACGTCCGAGGGGCTGCCCCCGTACGTCGGCGAGGTCGCCTCCCACGTCGCGTTCGGCGCGGGGGGCAGTGGGAGGACTGGCAGGCTCGATCGACCGCTCGCCGCGCAGCCACGCCGCCGCCTCGGCGAGGTGCTCGACCCCGATCGCCGAGACGCCCTCGAGCAGCGCGGCCTCTCCCGCCGACGCACGAGCGCAGAGGATCGACTCGAGCCCGCACGTGCGCGCCGTCTCGGCGGCGAGCAGCGCACCGGGCACGGGCCGCACGCGGGCATCGAGAGCGAGCTCGCCGAGACAGAGGATCCGCGCCACCCGCTCGCTCGGCACCTGGCCGGTGGCGGCGAGGAGCGCGATCGCGATCGCCAGGTCGAAACGGGCGCCGAGCTTGCGCAGCGCGCCCGGTGCGAGGCTCACGGTCACGCGCCGCAGCGGGAACTCGAGCTCCGCCGCGACGATCCCCGAGCGCACCCGCTCGCGCGCCTCCATCACGGCGCGGTCGGGAAGCCCGACGATCTGGAAGCTCGGCACCCCGCGCGCGACGTGGGCCTCGACCTCGACGGGAACGCCGTCGAGCCCCAGAAGGGCCTGGGCGTGAGCGGTTGCGAGCACCCTGGCATGCTCGTCGCAGCTCTGCGCGTGTGTCTGTCGCCAGCGCGCAGGCGCGTGCGCCGGAGCGTGACGGGACTGTCAGAGAGCTAGACGGAGAGGCCGGGCACGAGCCGTTGCAGACGCTGCGCCTCGAACGCCCCGCGCGTCGAGGCGACGCGCGGGCGCACGCTCGTCAGGTCGAGCAGCGTCATCGGGACGGCGACCGAGAGGCCTCCGTCGACGACGATGTCGACAGCGTCGCCCATCTGCGCTGCCGGGCAGGGCCCGCGTCGCTCGGCCGACGGCAGCGCGAAGCGGAACGCCAGCGGCGCACCGACCGTGCGAGCCGTGCGCCACAGGAACGCGTCCGGGCACAGCACCGTCACGCTGTCGGACGAGGAGGCCCAGGACGGCAGCCAGCGGCGACGGGGGACGCGCAGCGCGAGCGTTCCCGGCCACGTCTGGAAGATCAGCTGACGTGCCCGCGCCGTCACGACGGCGACCCGGTGGGCGCCCTCCGGATCGGTCATCAACCGCAGCGGACAGGCCGGCACGCCCGGCATCGCCCGCACGCGTCCGACGCCATCGCGGTCGAGCGCGTGCGCCACCACGACGTAGCCGAGATCGCTATGGACGAGCGCGACCCCACCTCCGAGAAGCGTCTCGGCAAGCGCAGCCAGCGACCTCGGCTGCTTCGCCACCCACGGGACTCCGCGCCCTTCCTCGACCGCCGGAGTCCCTCCCGATAGCCGGGCATATTCGACCTGCTCCATGTTGCTCCCGCCCCCTGCTGCCCTCGCGAACGACGCGCACTTTCGCAGACCGCGGGCGCGCACGCTAGCGTCCGAAACGCGGATAGTGCGCAACGTGCGGGGACGGTGCGAAATCGCGGGTCAGAACGCGTCGCGCAGATGGCGGAAGCGGACGCCTGTCACGGCGACGACGTCGAACCGCACGCCATCGGCCCACGCGTTCGCCGGCTCGGCGAGCAGCACCTCGGCACAGCGGCGCAGCGACCGCTGCCGCTCGGGCCCCACCGCTTCGGCGGGCTCGCCGCGGCGACGCGCCTTCACCTCGACGAGGACGAGCGTGCTGCCCGAGCGGGCCAGCACGTCGACCTCGCCCGCCCCGCGGATCCGGAGGTTGCGGGCGAGCACGCGGAACCCGCGCAGCCGCAGGAGGGCCGCCGTCGCGCGCTCGGCCCGCCGTCCGCGGACGGCGGGCGAGATCACAGCTCGAGCTCGAGCTGATCGTCCGCGACGTTCGCGAACGACCGGCGGTGCATCACGCACGGCCCGTGCGTGCGCAGGGCTGCGCGGTGGGCCGGCGTGCCGTAGCCGACGTGCCCGTCGAACCCGTACAGCGGATGGCGCGCATGCGCCGTGCGCATGAGCCGGTCGCGCGTCACCTTCGCGACGATCGACGCCGCTGCGATCGCCGCGCTCTTGGCGTCGCCATCGACGATCGCGCGATGCTCGCGGGCGAGCGGCACGCGGAAGCCGTCGACGAGGAGCACGGCCCCGGCGGGCGGGTCGATGCGCTCGAGCGCCCGCGCCAGCCCGCGCAGATTCGAGCGGTGCAGGCCCACGCGATCGATCTCGCAGGCGGGAATCACGATGACCGAGATGCGAACGGCAGAGGCGAGCACCACCTCGAGCAGCCGCTCCCGGATCGCGGGCGTTCGCTGCTTCGAGTCGTCGAGCTCGCCGAAGGCGGTGCAGGCGTGGCCCCGCAGTCGATCGTGGTCGAGCAGCACCGCTGCCGTGACGAGCGGGCCTGCAAGCGCGCCGCGCCCCGCCTCATCGGCACCTGCGACGAAGGTCGTTCCGAGCGAGCGATCGAACCGCAGCAGACGGCGACCGGGTCGTCGAGCGCGTCTGCGGGTCGCGATGGCCACGGAGCGGCTACGGTAGCGCGCCCACCGGCTGTCTCGCCAGCGCCGCGCTAGAAGAAGCGGATCCGGGTCGGCGGCCAGTAGATCATGAAGGCGCGTCCGATGATCTGGCTCTTCTTGATCGAGCCCCAGTCGCGCGAGTCGTCGGAGAACTCGCGGTTGTCGCCCATCATGAAGTAGTGCCCTGCCGGGACGTGGATCGGGCTGAACTTGACCTGGGTCGAGGAGACGTAGGGCTCGTTCAGGGTCTTGCAGCCCTGGCCCGCCGGGCCGGTGCAGATCTGCACGTGCCCGTTGGATGCCTGCACCCAGTCGCCGGGCATGCCGATCAGCCGCTTGATGTAGGTGACGCTCGCGACGTGGTCGCCGTACAGCGCGGTGTTGCCGATCCCGTTCGGGTGGAACACGATGATGTCGCCGCGCTGCGGATCCTTGAAGTGGTACAGGAAGCGCACCGCGAGCACGCGATCGCCGATGTGCAGCGTCTTCTCCATCGACGGCGACGGGATGCGGTACGGCTTCACGATCCAGCGCTGGACGCCGTAGGCGATCGCGACCGCCGCAACGAGCGTGATCAGCAGATCGACGATCGGGTTCTTGCGCAGGCGCGCCACCTGCGTCATGAACCCCTCGTCGCGTGGCGGCGAACCCGCCGAGCTGGACGTCGGATCGTCGCTCCCGCTCCGTGGGGCGGGCTCGGGCTCGACCACGGGCGGCGTATCTCCCGCCGGCCCCACCGGCCCTATCGCTGCTTCTCGCGGACGCGGGCCTGCTTGCCGATCTTGCCGCGCAGGTAGTACAGCTTGGCGCGGTTCACGTCGCCGATCGCCTGTACCTCGATGCGGTCGATCTTGGGGCTATGCAGGGGGAACGTTCGCTCCACGCCGACACCGAACGATTGCTTGCGCACCGTGAACGTCTCGCGCGAGCCGTGGCCCTGGCGCTTGATGCAGATGCCCTCGAACACCTGGGTGCGCCGTCGCGATCCCTCGATCACCTGGAAGTGAACGCGGACGGTGTCGCCAGCCTTGAAGGCCGGCACCTGGCGCAGCTGGCGCGCCTCGAGGTCGGAGATGACGCTCATAAGAGAAGAAGGGGGGTTCGGGGACGCGGGTAGGAGCCGCATGCTAGCCGAGCGTGGCGCCTCGATCGTCGGGGCGTCTCGATCGCGCCTGCTCGCGGCGCCACTCGGCGATGCGCGCGTGGTGTCCGGACAGCAGGATATCCGGAACCCGCCAGCCGCGGAACTCCTCCGGGCGCGTGTAGTGCGGGTACTCGAGATCGCCGGCCAGTCCTGGAGAGAACGACTCCTCCTCGCTCGAGGCGTCGTCGCCGAGCGAGCCCGGGAGCAGCCGGAAGACGGCATCGATCACGGCCATCGCAGCAGGCTCCCCTCCCGACAGCACGAACGGGCCGACGGACAGCGACTCGGTCGCGACGTGCTCGAGGATGCGCGCGTCGAAGCCCTCGTAGCGACCGCAGAGGAGCGTCACGCGCGGCGCTGCCGCAAGCTCGCGTGCGTAGGCGTCGTCGAACTGCCTCCCGCCCGGGTCGAGCGCGACGATCCGCCGCCCGGCCCGCACCGTCTCGAGCGGTTCGCCGTAGGCGCCCTCGAGCGCCGCGACCATGACGTCGACGCGCAGCAGCATGCCGGCGCCGCCGCCGAACGGCGCGTCGTCGACCTGCGCGTGGCGAAGCGGCGAGAAGTCGCGCAGCGAGAGCAACCGCAGGCTGGCGGTGCTCCCGAGCGCGTTCTGCACGGCGCGCTCCTCCGACAGCCACGCGAACCAGTGCGGGAAGAGCGTGAAGACGTCGAGCTCGAGCATCAGAGAAGGTCCGGCCTCAGCCCCAGCCGGCGCGCCGGGATATCGACGTGCGGCACGGCGTCGCGGGTGAAGGGCACGAGAAGGTCGTCGCCGTCCGGGACGTCGACGACCAGCACGTCGTTCGCCGGCCGCTCGAGCACCTCGCGCACCACACCGAGCACGCGGCCGTCCATCTCGACCTCGCAGCCGACGAGGTCGAAGACCCAGAACGCGTCCTCCTCCGGCTCGGGTACGAGCTCGGTGGGCACCTCGAGCGGCTGGCCGCGCAACGCCTCGATCGCGGTGCGCGTGTCGATGCCCGCAAGCCGCAGGATCGGACGCAGCTGGTCGCCCGAGCGCGCGACGATGCGATGCTCGACGCCGCCGACGAGCACCTGCGTTCCCCTGGCGTACGGGTGCCAGTCCACCGCTCCGTCGACGCGGAACGAGCCGTCGAGCGAGTGCGGACGCCCGACCGCTCCGAGGCGCGCCGTGGCAGGCCGCCACGGTGCGCTCACGTGTCGACGATGTCGATCGCGCAGCGACGACCGCCCTGCATGGCCGCCGCACGCACGACGGTACGCAGCGCGCGCGCTGTACGACCGCCCCGACCGATCACGCGACCGATGTCCTCCGGGGCGACGCGCAACTCCAGGCGCACGCCGTCGCGCGAGTCGAGCTCGCGGACGGATACCTCATCGGGCCGCGAGACCAGCTCGCGTGCCAGTGCCTCGAGCAGCTCGCGCATCGCGCGCCTACACCCCCGCGATCTTCAGGAGCTTCGCGACCGTGTTCGTAGGCGTCGCGCCCTTGGCGATCCACTCGCGGGCCGCCTCGGCGTCGATCTCGACGAGCGACGGGTTCGGCTTGGGGTCGTAGCGTCCGATCGTGGCGATCGAACGGCCGTCACGCGGTGCGCGGACGTCGGCGACCACCACGCGGTAGATCGGGTTCTTCTTCGACCCTCGGCGGGTCAGACGAATCTTCATGGCCATCTTCTTCTCACCTCCCTTTTCGCTTGCGCATGCCCTTGGGCGGACGCGCCTGTCCGATGCCGGCTGGCACGGCGGGCATTCCTCCCGAGGCAAACTGCTTCATCATCTTTCGCATCTGACGGTACTGCTGCAGCACCTGGTTGACCTGCTGCACGCTCGTGCCCGAGCCGGCGGCGATCCGCTTCCGTCGCGAACCGTCGATGACCGCGGGCTCGCGGCGCTCCTTCGGCGTCATCGACAGGATGATCGCCTGCACACGATCGAGCTGCGACTCGTCGATCTCCGCGTCCCGCACCTGCTTGCCGATGCCGGGCAGCATCCCGAGGATCGAGCGCATCGAGCCGAGCTTGCGGATCTGGCGGATCTGGTCGAGCAGGTCGTCGAGCGTGAACTCGTTCTTGCGGAGCTTCCGCTCCAGCTCCTCGGCCTTCGCCTGGTCGAGCTGACCCTCGGCACGCTCGATCAGCGAGAGCATGTCGCCCATGCCGAGGATCCGCGACGCCATGCGGTCGGGATGGAACTCCTCGAGCGCATCGAGCCGCTCGCCGACACCCACGAACAGGATCGGCCGGCCCGTCACGGCGCGCACCGAGAGCGCGGCACCGCCTCGCGCGTCGCCGTCGAGCTTGGTCAGCACGACGCCGTCGAAGTCGACGGCCTCCTGGAACTGCTCGGCGACCGCCACGGCCTCCTGGCCGGTCATGCTGTCGAGCACGAGCAGGGTGTGCTGCGGAGAGACCTTGCCGCGGATCTTCACGAGCTCGTCCATCAGCTCGCGGTCGACGTGCAGACGGCCGGCGGTGTCGACGAGGACGACGTCCCGGCCCTGCTGGCTCGCCGACTCCACGCCCCAGCGCGCGATCTCGACCGGATCCGCGTTCGTGCCGCGTTCGAAGACGGGCACGCCGATCTGCTCGCCGAGCGTGCGCAGCTGGTCGATCGCGGCCGGGCGATAGACGTCGCAGGCGACGAGCGCGGGCGAGCGTCCCTGCGACTGCAGGCGCCTCGCCAGCTTGCCCGCGAAGGTCGTCTTGCCGGAGCCCTGCAGGCCGCACAGGAGGATGACCGTCGGCGGCTTCGCGGCGAACGTCAGCGTCGCGCTGGTGCCGCCGAGCAGCTCCGTCAGCTCCTCGTCGACGATCTTGACGACCTGCTGCCCCGGCGTGAGGCTGGCGAGCACGTCGCCGCCGATCGCCCGCTCGCGCACGGCCGCGACGAACGTCCGCACGACCTTGAAGTTGACGTCCGCCTCGAGCAGCGCGAGGCGGATCTCGCGCATTGCGGCGTCGAGATCCTGCTCGGTGAGCGATCCGCGCTGGCGGAGCTCGCCGAGTGTGGACTGGAGTTTGTCGGAGAGGTTGTCGAACATGCAGGCACGCGAAGCTCGAGCCCCGCGGGCCCGCAGCGACACCGGATGGTACCAGCCGGGAAGCGGCGCCATACGAATCACCTGAGGGCTTTCGCGGCATACACTGACCGGGTGATGACGATGGCGCACGCGGCCGCAGGGGCGGCGATCGCGCACGGATCGCGTTCGCGTGTCCGCGCCGTCATCGCCGCGCTCGCGGCGCACGCACTGCTCGATCTCCCCCGCCACGAGGATCTGGAGATGCGCGAGGAGGGCGTGCTGACGCTCACTACGATCGGCGTCTGCGCAACGCTCTTCGGCGTGCGCAGCCGGGAGTTCTGGGGTGCGTTCCTGTGCTCCAGCCCCGACCTCGAGCACGTCCTACGGCCAGGACGGCGCGCGTTCTTCCCGACACACCGCTTCGGGCGCCTGCACGGGCTCGTGCCGACGCCGATCGCGACCGCGCCGGCCCAGGTGGCGGCCGCCGGGGCCACGCTCGCATTCGTCGCGGCACGACGGCGGCACGCGGCGTGACGAGCGATTCGAGGATGCTCGCCGGTCGGCTGCTCGTGGCAGCGCCACCGCTGCACGACCCGAACTTCTTCCGCACCGTCGTGCTGCTGCTCGACCACGACGAGCACGGCGCGCTCGGCCTGGTGCTCAACCGACCGGGCGATCTCGCCGCGTGCGAGGTCGTCCCACGCCTCGCCGCGCTGCTCGACGACTCGGCGATCCTGTACGTCGGCGGCCCCGTGCAGCAGGATGGCGTGATCGGACTCGCCGAGTACCGCGACCCGGCGACCCTCGGTGCGCAGCCGGTCGTCGGGCCCGTCGGGGTGCTCGACGCAGACCTCGACGCCGACGAGCTCGCCGAGGGGATCGCCCGCGTGCGGGCCTTCCAGGGATACGCGGGCTGGGGGCCGGGACAGCTCGAGTCCGAGCTCGCCGAGGAGGCCTGGATCGTCGCTCCCGCGCATGCGTCGGACGCCTTCGACGAGGAGCCGAAGACGCTCTGGCGGCGCGCGCTCGAACGCCTCGGAAGCCGCTACCTGATGGTCGCGCGCATGCCCGAGGATCCCGAGGTCAACTGACCGAGGTACCCCGGACGAGCGAGGGCTCGGCGGCAGGGACGAGATGCGCCGGCTGCCCGGAGCGCAGGTACGCGACGATCTCCTCCTCGTCCTTGGCACAGGGCAGCGCGGTCTTCCACGTCGCAAGGTGCTGGTGGCGATGGAAGTCGCCGTTCGCGACGACGGGCAGCCGAGCCTCGGCCACCCAGGGGAAGAAGTCGTGCCGGTTGACGAGCTCGAAGCGGTCGACGACCGACGCGGCCCAGGCAGGCTCGCTGGCGAACCGGGTGGTGCCGCGCCCGCCGCGCTGGCCGGGCGCGGACGGGTGCGCTGCGATCAGCGCGGCACCGGCCTCGCGTGCTCGCGCGAGCGCCTCCTCGATCCCATCGTCGACCGAGACGTGCTCGCGCAGGCTCACGGCGACACCGTGGGCGCTCTGCTCCGGACGGTCGTGGTCGTAGGTCAGCTCGAGGCCGGGAATCACGAGGAGGTCGTAGGTGTCGAGCGCGCGCGTTGCCTCGGCCTCGATCGACGACAGGTACTCGCCGTAGTTGCCGGGGTGCACGTGATCGTGCGCCGCCCTGCCTGTGACGACGTGGTCGGTCACGCAGAGAACGTCGAAACCGGCATTCCCGTAGAGATCGACGAGCTCGGGGAGCGACAGCATCCCGTCGCTCCAGGTGGTGTGTGCGTGGAACTCGCAAAGGAGCGTATGGCGGTCATAGGGCATACCTGCATCTTCGGTGAGAAACCGGGAGGTTCCTGGCCACGCATGGTTACGATCAGGTTCAGAGGTGGCGAAGGGAGCCTGCGGCGGCTCTAGAAGATCGGCACGGAGTCGGCACAGGTCGGTGGGTCGTGGGGTGGTAGTCTCGAACGTATGTTCGTGGAGCTGGATGGGGTGGGTGGTGAGGCGCTCGAGCGTGTGCGTGAGGCGTGCCGCTGCGAGATCCGTTCGCTCTGCGCGCAGGACGCGCGGATCAAGCAGCGGTTGACGGAGCTCGTGCGCGCGGCCGACGATCGTAGTGACTGGCGAGCGGCGGGCTGTTCGTCGAGTGCGCAGTGGTTCGCGCAGCTCTCGAGCAGCGACCACCGCACAGCAGTTCGAATCACACAGACGAGCGCGGCGCTCCGCAGCCTGCCGGCGCTCGACCAGGCGATGAGCACGGGCGCGTTGACGCTCGACCAGGTCGCAGCCGCCGCCGAGTTCGCGACACCGGAGAGTGATGCTGAGCTTGCGCGTGTTGCGGTCGGTAAGCCGCCGAGCGCGATCGCGCTCACCGCGCGCACGCTCGCCCCTCCCAAGGTCGAGGACGACGAGGTGCTCTACCAGCGACGCGCGCTGAGCATGAGTTGGACGCGCGGGCGGCGCGAGCTATGCCTGAGCGGCCGCCTGCCGCTCGAGCAGGGCGCGATCTTCGAGCAGGCGATCTGGGACATCGCCAAACAGCAGCGCGCGGCCGACAAGCAGGCCGGTAGCGTCATCGAGTGGCAGCAGTCGGCCGCCGACGCGCTCGTGACACTCGCCCAACACGGCGGCGCCGGCGCGATCAAGCGCAGTCCGACGACGCTGATCGTCCACCTCAGCGACGACGCGCCGCCGATGCTCGAAGGCGCCGGGCCGCTCAGCCCCGAAACGGCCGAGCGGCTCGGCTGCGACGCGCGGCGCCTCACGATCAAGCGCAACGGGCGGGATCTGGTGCACTCGCGCGTCGGGCGCTGCGCGTCCTACGCCCAGATGCGCGCGCTGCATAAGCGCTCGGACCATTGTCAGTACCCGGGCTGCACCGCCACGCGGGAGCTGGAGGCACACCACCTCGTCGCAGCCGAGGACGGCGGGCGGACCGAGCTCGCGAACCTGATCCTGCTCTGCCCGAGACACCACAAGCTGCTGCATGACCGGCACATCCGCACCACCGGCACCGGCGACGCGCCCGTGTTCACGGACGCAGCCGGACGCGCGATCACCACCAACCAACCACACGCACCACCCTGCTGAGGCTTATGTCGCGACCGGATCGCTCTCGCGATCGTCGAGCCAGCGACCCGCGTTCTCGGCGACCAGTGCCTCGACGACCGTCTCCAACGGACGCGCGCCGAGATTCCGGCGGCCGTGGCGGCGCAGCGAAACCTCGCCGGCCTCGGCCTCGCGCTCGCCGACGACCAGCATCGCAGGCACCTTCTGCTCCTCGGCGTCGCGGATCTTGCGCCCGACCTTCTCGTCGCGATCGTCGATCGTCGCGCGAAGTCCAGCTCGGAATAGCGCTGTTCCATACCTCCGAGGCGTACGCCTGCTGCGAGTCGCTGATCGGCAGCACGACCGCCTGAACCGGGGCCAGCCAGACCGGGAAGGCCCCGGCGAAGTGCTCGATCAGGATGCCGATGAACCGCTCGAAGCTGCCGAACAGCGCCCGGTGGATCATGAACGGGCGCTCCTGGTGGTCGTCCGCGCTGGTGTACGTCGCATCGAAGCGCTCGGGCATCATCGCGTCGAGCTGGATCGTGCCCATCTGCCAGCCACGCCCGATCGAGTCGGTCATGTGCAGGTCGATCTTCGGCGCGTAGAACGCGCCGTCGCCCTCGTTGACGCGATAGTCCCAGCCGGCCCGGGCGAGCGCCGCCGCCAGCGCAGCCTCCATGCGATCCCACTGCTCCTCGCTGCCGATCCGCTTGTCGGGGCGCGTGGAGAGCTCCGCCCGGACGGGAAGGCCGAGCGTCTCGTAGATGAACGCGGCGAGCTCGAGACAGCCGATCACCTCGTCCTCGACCTGGTCCCACGTGCAGAAGATGTGTGCGTCGTCCTGCGTGATGTGTCGCACGCGCAGGAGGCCGTGCATCACGCCCGACGCCTCGTTGCGATGCACGAGGCCCTGCTCGGCAAGCCGCAGCGGCAGGTCGCGGTAGCTGCGCCGCGTGTGGTTGTAGATCTCGACGTGGCCCGGGCAGTTCATCGGCTTCAGGCCGAACACGCGGTCGTCGACCTCGCTGAAGAACATGTTCTCGCGGTAGTTGTCCCAGTGCCCCGAGCGCTTCCACAGCTCCGAGTCGAACAGGATCGGCGTCCGCACCTCGCGGTAACCGCGCAGCGCGTTCTGCTCGCGCCAGAAGGCCGTCAGCGCGTTCCACACCGCCATCCCCTTCGGATGCCAGAACGGCGAGCCGGGCGAGTCCTCGGAGAAGTGGAACAGGTCGAGCTGGGCGCCCAGCCGGCGGTGATCGCGGCGGCGCGCCTCCTCGAGCCGATGCAGGTGCTCCTCGAGATCCTTGGCCGTGAAGAAGGCCGTGCCGTAGATGCGCGTCAGCTGCTTGTTGCGCGAGTCACCGCGCCAGTACGCGCCCGCGAGCGACGTCAGCTTGAACGCGCGGATCGGCTTCGTGTCCTGCAGATGGGGACCACGGCAGAGGTCGACGAATCCGTCCTGCGTGTACTCGGTGATCTCCTCGTCCTCCGCGAGCCCCTCGGCGAGCTCGACCTTGTAGGGCTCGTCCTCCGCGCGGAAGCGAGCCACCGCCTCGTCGCGCGTGGTCAGCCTGCGCTCGATCGGGTACGGCCCCGCAGACAGGATCCGCCGCATCTCGGCCTCGATCCGCTCGAGGTCGGCCTCGCCGGGAGGTCCGTCGGGGAACTCGAAGTCGTAGTAGAAGCCGTCGTCGATCGCCGGCCCGATCGCGATCTTGGCGGTCGGGTAGAGATGCTTGACGGCCTCGGCGAGCACGTGGGCCGTCGAGTGGCGCAGCACCCGCAGCGCATCCTCGTCGCCGACCCGCAGGATGCGCAGGTGCGCGCCGTCGGTCAGGGGCAGCCGGAGATCGCGCAGCGAGCCGTCGACCTCGACGGCAGCGGTCGCCTCGGCGAGCTTCGGGCCGATCGCGCGCGCCGCGTCGAGCCCCGTCGCGCCGTCGGGAAGATCGAGCTCCGCACCATCGGGAAGGGTCACCTGCATGGGCTCAAGTCTAGGGCGGGAGCGGCTCAAACCTGTCTGGTAGCGTGCGGTGAGCATGCCCACGACCGACGAGCTCGAGACGCGGATCAAGGCTCACCTCCCGGGGGCCCAGGTCCAGGTCGTCGATACGACGGGCACCTTCGACCACTTCCACGCGACGGTCGTCGCGCCGCAGTTCGAGGGGCTCTCGCTTATAGAGCAACATAAGCTCGTGTACGCGGCCCTGGCGGACCAGCTCGGCGATCACGCGGTCCACGCGCTCGGCCTTCGCACCTCATCTCCTTAAGGAGCGACCATGTCCCAGCAGATCGTCACCGAAGCCGAGATCGGCCAGGCCATCGACCAGGCGCTCGCCGACAACCGCATCGTGCTTTTCATGAAGGGCACGCCCGAGGCTCCGGCGTGCGGCTTCTCCTACCGCACCGTCCAGGCCCTCCAGGACGTCGGCGCGGACTACGTCGCCGTCAACATCCTGCCCGACCCGCGCATCCGCCAGGTCCTGTCGGCGCGCTCGGGCTGGCCGACGATCCCGCAGCTGTTCGTCGACGGCACGCTCGTCGGGGGTTGCGACATCGTCACCGAGCTCCACGAGTCGGGCGAGCTCGCGCAGGTCGTCGCCGCATAGCATGGAACGACGGTTCGCGGCGCTCGAGCACACGCGTCGCGATCTGGTCGTCCTGCGCACGATGCGCCGGACGATCGCGGCCCACCTGCGCGACGGCACCATGCCACCGGCGGATGCCGGGCCGATCCCGTGGCCGGACGGCACCGAGCACTGGCTCTGCGTACCCGACCCGGCGGCGCTCGCCGCTTCGCGGCCGATTGCAGCGGTCGGCTTCTTCGGGCAGGCGCGCACGGGAGTCGACTTCGCGCCGATCATCGATCGCGAGCACGACATCGTCGCGCGCGCCGCGCGCTTCGACGGCCTCCTGACCTACTACAACCTGAGGCTCGGCAACGGGAGCTACGGCAACCTCGTGATGTTCGAGTCGCCGGAGGCGAAGGGACACGTCACGTCCGACGTCGTGCACGTCGAGGCGGTCGCGCTGACCCCGCGCCACTATCACTCGCTGCGCCTGCACCACGCGGAGCTCGCCGACGGCGTATTCGGCGAGCTCGAGCTGGTGCGAACGCGCTACCTCGACTTCAGCTGCGAGCCTGCCTGGAGCTCGCTGCGCGAGCCCGCCCTATGAGGCCGCGCATCGGCGTCACGCTCGAGCTCCAGGACTCGCTGGTCGGCGAGGTCGAACGACGCGTGCGCGAGGCGATCGAGGGAGCAGGCGGGCTCGTGGTGATCGTGCCGCCGTCGGCCGATCCCGCGAGCTGGCAGGCCGCGTACGAGCGCCTCGGCGGTGTCCTCCTGATGGGCGGGGCAGACGTCGACCCGGCGCACTACGGCGCCGAGCGTCACCCGCTGACCAGACCGGCAACCGTCGGCGCCGACGTGACCGACCTGGGGCTCGCACGTGCTGCCCTCGCGGATGGCAAGCCCATCCTCGGTGTCTGCCGCGGCGCGCAGGTCCTCGCGGTCGCCGGTGGCGGGACACTGATCCAGGACATCCCGACGCTCATCGGACGCGAGATCTCGCACTCGTCCGAGTGGCGCGATGTGACCCGCATGCCACCCGCGCATCGCCACGACGTACGCATCGAGCGAGCCAGCCGCGTCGGCGCGCTGCTCGGCGACGCGAGCGCCGTCAACTCGTACCACCATCAGGCCGTCGATCGCATCGGCGACGGCATGCGCGCGGTCGCGCGCTCAGATGACGGGGTCGTCGAGGCGATCGAGGCGACGAACGGCCACTTCGCGGTGGGGCTGCAGTGGCACGAGGAGTTCCACACTGGCGACGCGCGGTTGGCCGCCGTGTTCGCGGCGCTCGTGGCGGCCGCACGCGACTATCCTTCCGCGCCATGAGCGACGTGCCGGTGCTGCTGCCCCGCCTGGGCGCCTCGATGGAGGAGGCGATCTTCGTCGAGTGGCTCCGCGCTGAGGGCGATCACGTCGAGGCGGACGAGCCGATCTGCGTGATCGAGACGGACAAGGTCGACGCCGAGGTCGTCGCGCCGGCAGCCGGGGTGCTCGGCCCGTTGCTCGCGGCACCGCGCGAGACGATCGCGGTCGGCGCCGAGCTCGCGCGCATCCGCGCCTAGATGAGCGCGCCCGCCACCCCGAACAGGTGGCCCTGCGCGAGGTGACAGCCGAGGTCGCGCAGCTCGTCGAGCTGCTCGACGCGCTCGACGCCCTCGGCGATCACGTTCAGCCCGAGCGTGCTTCCCAGCGCCACGATGGCGGCAGCGACAGCACGTGCACGGGCGTCGCTGTCGACCGACGCGACGAGCGACCGGTCGAGCTTCAGGAGGTCGAACGGCGTCGTCGCGAGTGCCGCGAGCGTCGGGCCGCCGGCGCCCAGGTCGTCTGCCACCACCAGCGCGCCGAGCGCACGAAGCGCGGCGACGGTGCCCGCTGCTCGCGCGTCCTCGCTCAGTGCGCTGCCGGAGAGCTCGAGCCGGAGGCGCGTCGGCGCAAGCCCGATGCGCTCGGCGACCTCCTGCATCTCGCTCGCAAGCCCAGGGTTGGCGACCGACGCGAGCGAGAGGTTGACGTGCAGCGCAAACGCATCCATACCGACGAGTGCGCGACACGCGGCCTCGAGCACCAGCCGATCGAGCAGCGCGCCGAGCACGCCATCCCCGATGTCGGGCACGAGCCGGCCTGGCGCGACCGGTCCAAGCTCCGGGTGCAGCACGCGGGCGAGCGCCTCGAACGCGACGATCTGACCGGTCGCGACCGAGACGATGGGCTGGTAGGCCACGTCGACGCGGCCGCTGGTGATCGCACGACGGACGAGCTCGCGGTCGGCGGTCTCGGCCGACCGGTCGGCGTACTCCGCGGCGATCGCGACCCCCTTCGCAGCGCGCTTCGCGCGGTACATGGCGGCGTCCGCCGCGGCGATCAGGCTCGCCGGCGTGTCGCCTCCACCGGCCCGAGCGACTCCGACCGACGCCGAGATCGACGCCATGCCGTCGCGCAGTGCCAGCGGCGCGGAGATCGCCTCGACGATGCGCGCGGCAACCGAGCGCGCCGAGTCCGCGTCGCCCAGCCCGGGACAGAGCACCACGAACTCGTCGCCCCCGAGCCGCCCGGCTCGATCCGACGGCCGCAGGACGCGATCGATCCGCTCGGCCACGATCACAAGCGCCTCGTCGCCGGCGGCATGGCCGAGGGTGTCGTTGATCAGCTTGAAGCCATCGAGGTCGACGAATAGCAGGCTCAGGTCGCCGTCGGCGAGCGCGTGGCCGACGAGCTGGTACATCAGCCGGCGGTTCGGGAGGCCGGTCAGCGCATCGTGCAGCGCCCAGAGCGCCACCTGGCGTTCGCTGCGGCTGCGCGCGGTGGCATCGCCGACCGCGCGCTCGAGCGCTCCCGGCCCGAGCTCGTCACGCCGGAGACACGCGTGCGCTCCGTGCTCGAGCGTCGCGCGCGCCACCGCGTGTGCCGCGTGGTCGACGATCACGACGATCGGGCATGTCCGGCGTCCCGGCGCGCAGCCGCGCGAGCGCTGCGAGCGCCGCATCGGGATCGGGCCCGACGGCCAGCACGAGGCACTCGTGCCCGCCTCGCCGCGCGCGCTCGACGCCTTCGGCCACCGAGTGTGCGGCGTCGAGGCGAACGCCCGGCTCGCGTGCCAGCATCTCGAGATCGAACTGCGAGAACGACGCGTCGATCGTCAGGGACCACGAGTGCGCGTATCGGCCCTCGGACGGAAGGGCGCGAATTTCTTCTTCCGCTGGGGCAGTAGGTATCGTCACTCTTCGTGATGACTCTACCATGGCTACTTTGAGCACTCAGGTTGTCCTTAGGGTGATTCCTCCCCATTTTGCAGGAAGCGATTCGTGATCGGAACGCGGCGGTCGCGACCGAACGCCTTGGGGTGCAGCTTCAGCCCTGGAGGAGCCTGCCGGCGCTTGTACTCGGCGAGGTCGACGAGTCGCGCGACGCGCACCGCGAGGTCGAGCTCGCCGATGCCCGCACGAGCGATCTCGCGAGGCGACCGATCGTCCTCGACGTATGCCTCGAGCACCGGGTCGAGCTCCGCGTAGGGCGGCAGCGACTGGTCGTCGCGCTGGTCGTCGCGCAGCTCGGCACTCGGCGGACGCTCGATGATCGAGCTCGGGATCAGCTCGCGGCCCGCGCGCTCGTTGAGTCGGCGGGCGAGCGCGAAGACGCGGGTCTTCGGCACGTCCTGGATCGGCGCGAAGCCGCCCGCCGTGTCGCCGTACAGGGTCGAGTAGCCCGTCGCCGTCTCGGACTTGTTACCGGTCGTGAGCACGAGCCAGCCGTGCTGGTTCGAGAGCGTCATCAGGAGCAGCCCGCGGATGCGCGCCTGCAGGTTCTCGGCAGCGAGCCCCGCTGCCTCGGGGACGGCCGCGGCGAAGGCGACGCGCAGGTCCTCGATCGCAAGCTCGCGGAACCCGACTCCGAGGCGGCTCGCGACGTCTCGCGCGTCGTCGCGTGTTGCCGAGGCGTTGAAGCGCGTCGGCATCGACAGCGTCTCGACCTGCTCGGGCCCGAGCGCTTCCGCGGCCAGTGCTGCGACGAGCGCCGAGTCGATGCCCCCCGACAGTCCGATGAGGACGCGCGAGAATCCGTTCTTGCGCACGTAGTCGCCGAGGCCGAGACGCAGCGCAGCCCACAGCTCGTCGTCCGGCGCGGCAGGCGGTTCGGCGATGCGCGTGGCCGGCCGCGCGGTTGGCGAGCCGGCGGGCGCGGCGACCGAGGCGACGGGCTGGAGACGCTTCGGCGGCCGCCGGCGACCGTGGCGCAGGCGCGCGTCGCGCAGGCGTGCCGCGATCGCTATCGCCGGGTCGATGTCGCACACGAGCAGCTCCTCGGCAAAGCTCTCCGCGCGAGCCAGCACGTCGCCTGCCGGATCGATCACGCAGCTGCGTCCGTCGAAGATCAGCTCGTCCTGTCCACCCACGATGTTGCAGAACGCGACGAACGCCACGCCATCCCGTGCCCGCGTGCGCAGCATCTGCTCGCGCGCCTCGCCCTTTCCGAGGTGGTAGGGCGACGCCGAGAGGTTCGCGATCACCGTCGCGCCGGCTGAAGCGGCCGCCTCGCTGGGGCCTGGCAGCCAGACGTCCTCGCAGATCGTCACGGACACGAGCGCCCCGGCGACGTCCACTGCGAGCGGTCGACGGCCTGCTGCGAAGGTGCGCGTCTCGTCGAAGACGCCGTAGTTGGGGAGCTCGCGCTTGTCGTAGCGCGCGACCACCTGTCCACCGACGCACAGCGCAGCGGCGTTCCGGGGGCGATCGCCGTCCAGCACCGGAACACCGACGAGGAGCGGCGCCGAAGCCTCGGCCGCCAGCGCCTCGAGCTCGCGCGCGCACGCTGCGAGAAAGCTCGGGCGCAGCACGAGATCCTCCGGCGGGTAGCCGGACAGCGCGAGCTCCGGCGCGATCACGATGTCGGCTCCCTGCCGGGCGGCGTCGGCGCAGGCGTCGGCGATGCGTGCGCGGTTCTCGCGCAGCGCCCCGACCGTGAGGTCGAGCTGGGCAAGTGCGACCCTCACGTGATAGCCCCGTCGGCCGTGGGACCACGGTGCTCATAGGCCTCGGCGAGGCGCTCGGAGAGCACGCGCGTGCGGGTGCGCAGGTCGTTCACTTCACCGGCCAGCGTATCCGGTCGCGCCTCCGCGGCATGCGCTGCTACGAGCTGGGCGTGGATCGCCGCGAGCGCGGCCTCGACGTGCTCGAGCTCGCCGTCGAGCTCGGCGCGGCGACGCACGAGACCCTCCACGACGGTGAGCTGCTCGACACGCGCGTCGGCCGACGATCCGCGAGCCACGACGCGCTCGCGCACTGCTCGTCCGCGAGCGCACGCACCTGATTGCTCAGGTCCGGCTCGGCGAGCGGAAACCGCGCGAGCTCGTCGAGCACGGCCTGCTCCTCGGCGAGGGCCGTGCCCACGCGAGTCGCGAGCTCCGGCGGAAGGTCGTCGACCTGCCGTACGGGCGCCTCCGCCGCGTCGGCAATAGGCGCCAATGCGTCATTCTGGCCGACGGTGACGGCGACGAGGAAGGCGTACACGAGGACCGCAGCGAACAGCCACACCTGCAGTGCGAGGCCGAGAACCAGCATGCCCACGAGGACTGCGAGGTTGAGTGGGCGACCGGCGGCCCGGAGTATCCCCGCCACGGTCGGAGGGTATCCCTAGCGGCGAAGCTTGCCGAGGCTCCGACCGCGTAGCGGCGCGGGGAACGACGTCCCCGTATCGCGCTCGAGGTCGATCTCGAACCACACGGTGACGGGCTTCACGCCGTTCAGTCCCCAGCGGGACGCGACGGCCGCGAGGATCTGCAGTCCACGACCGCCCTCGGACGTGCGCTTCTCCGGGCGTACGGGAAGCGTGAACCCGCGTCCCTGGTCCTGCACCTCCACTCGGAGGACGCTATCGCTGAGATCCAGCGAGACCGCGATCAGGTCGGTCGGGCCGAGTCCGGCGTGGCGAACGCTGTTTGCGACGAGCTCGCTCACGAGCAACCGCACGTCGAACGCGACCTGGCCGAGCGCCCGCAGGGGTGCCATGTGGTCGAGCCAGCGCCGGGCCTCGGCGGGCGCCTCGCACGTGGCGGCGATGTCGAGCGATCGGGAGAGCACTGCGATGCCGCCTCCGTTGTTGTAGCCAGGCATATGAGAATCAGGTAGCCCCGATTCCCAGCGCCTAAACCACCCAAAGTTGCAGTTTGCCAAGCGGACCCGTCGCCGGGCTCCGATTACATGACGAATACGCGAGTGCGGCAACCATCTAAACTCGCGATCGGATGGGTTGGAGCGAGCAACGGGTAGGGGAGAACGAGTCGCGATTCCGCGTCGTGAACGAGCGGATCCGGGACCTCGTGATCGACGACGCCGAACGACACGGCGAGCACGCCGACGGGCTCTCTCGTCCTCTGCGAGTGCGCCGACGTCGACTGCACCGAGAAGATCGACCGTCTCGCTCTCGACCTACGAGTGGATCCGCTCGGCCCCTGCGCGCTTCATCGTCGTCCCGGGCCACGATGTTCCAGATTCCGAGCGGGTGCTGCGCGAGGGACACGGGTACGTGATCGTCGAGAAGTTCGGCGATGCACGCGCGGCCGCATCCGAGCTCGACCCACGCACGAACTGAGGCATTGATGCGTCGCGATGGATCAGCGGACGCCTGCGCGGCGGCGAGTTCCTGCTCGGCTGCTTCGTCGCGAGCCCGCAGCTCTCGACCTGCGAGGTGCTCGGCGCGTGCG
This sequence comes from uncultured Actinomycetes bacterium, assembly GCA_963717155.1. Taxonomy (GTDB): domain Bacteria; phylum Actinomycetota; class Thermoleophilia; order Gaiellales; family JALYLC01. Next base: position 980,867 of record OY970326.1, on the reverse strand, counting down.
GGTTCGACGTGCTCGTCGCTGACGCGGAGCATGCCCCGCTCGCCCCCGCCGACGTCCGCACCATCATGGCGGGAGCCGACCTCGCCGGGTTGCCGGCCCTCGTCCGCGCTGAGCGACGACAGCGCGGCCTCCATCCAGTACGCGCTCGACGCCGGGGCCGCGGGCGTGATCGTGCCGCGAGTCAACTCGGCAGCGCAGGCCGCCGCGGTCGTCTCGGCGGCGAGCTATCCCCCGAGCGGCACCCGCGGCGCCGGTCCGGGACGGGCATCGCTGTATGGCCTCGACCGCGCCGCCGCAGCCGCCGAGGCGCTCGCCGAGACCTTGATCGCCGTGCAGATCGAGTCGGCCTCAGCCGTCGAGAACCTCGACGAGATCCTCGCCGTGGACGGCGTCAACATGGTCTTCATCGGCCCGAACGACCTGTCCTACTCGCTCGGGCAGCCACCCGAGGAGGAGCTTCGCGGCGGTCATCGACGACGTGATCGGGCGAGCTCACGAACGGCACGTGCTGACCGGGATCCTGACGCCGACCCACGAGCTCGTCGATCGCTACCGCGGCGCCGGCGTGTCGTTGGCCCTGACCGGCAGCGACCTCGGCATGCTCGCAGCGGGCGCACGCGCGGTGACCGGCCCTCACCAGTCGATCGGCCGGTAGTCCTTCAGGAACTCGCCCCAGACGTGGGTGCCCGTATTGAAGCCGTCGATGATCGGGTCGACGATGCGCGCGGCGCCGTCGACGATGTCGAGCGGCGGACGGAAACGGTGCTCGGCGGTCTTCTGCGCTGCGATGTGGACGGGATCCTCGTCGGTGACCCAGCCCGTGTCGACGCTGTTCATGTGGATGCCGTCGGACTTGGTAGTCGGTCGCCGAGGTGCGGGTCATCATGTTGAGCGCGGCCTTGGCCATGTTCGTGTGCGGGTGCCGGGTCGTCTTGAACCGGCGGTAGAACTGCCCCTCGACGGCGGACACGTTGACGATGTGCTTGTCGCGCTCGGGCGTCCGCAGCATCAGCGGCTTCAGGCGGGCGTTCAGCACGAACGGCGCGACGGCGTTGACGAGCTGCGTCTCCAGCAGCTCCACCGACGACACCTCGGCGAGCAGCAGGCGCCACGAGTTCCGCTCGCGGAGATCGACCTGCTGCAGATCCTGGTCGAGGCGTCCCTCCGGGAAGAGGTGATCCTTCGCATCGAGGTCCTCGGGCAGGAGCGGCACCTGGGATAGCTCGGCCGAGCGAGCCACGGCACCGTCGAGAAGGCAGCATGTCGTAGCGGCGCAGACCCTCGTACTCGCCGAGCAGCCGCCGAACGTGGCCCGGTATCGACGCCGTCTCGCCCTCGAGCATGTGGCGGTAGAACTCCGGCGGCCGGCGCACCGTCTGGCAGGCGTTGTTGACGATGAAGTCGAGGCGTGCTCTGGAGGCGCTCAGGTGCTGGCAGAACGCCTCGACGCTCGGCGTATGGCGCAGATCGAGCCCGAAGATCTCGAGCCGATCGCCCCAGACGTCGAAGTCGGGCTCCCGGGCGTAGCGCGCGGCCGAGTCGCGCGGGAAGCGCGTCGTGACGATCAGGTGCGCGCCTGCTCGCAGCAGCTTGATCCCGGCCTGGTAGCCGATCTTCACGCGGCCGCCGGTGAGCAGGGCAACGCGACCCTGCAGGTCGGCCGTCTCGCTCCGCTTGCGGTAGTTGAACTCCCCGCAGTCCCGGCACAGCTGGTCGTAGAACGGGTGGATCTCGAGGTAGCGCCGCTTGCAGACGTAGCAGTGCTGTGGGTCGACGACCTCGCGGAAGTCGGGATCGTCCGTCACGTCGGTCTGCTCGAACCCCGTGGGCGGGAAGACATTGGGCGTCGAGAACACCGGCTTCTCGCGCAGCACGCGGATACCCGTCTCGGCCAGCACCGCCTCGTCCCGCTCGAGCTTGCGAGCCTTCTCCCGGCGGCGGACGGCCTTCCCCCACTGCCGACGCTGGGCCACGTCCGGGTTGAAGACGTCGCCCGCGGCGTTCAGCAGCCGCGTGCGCTCCTCCGGCGTGAGCGCCGCGAGCAGGCCGCGATCGCGCGCGAGGTCCTCGAGCACGTCGGCCGCCTCGTTCAGACGATCGACGATCGGATCGCGCTCGTGCTCGCCCATCGACATGGGCGGAGGGTATCCATAGAAGGGAAGGCGCCGTCGCTCAAGAAATCAGAGCGACAACGTACTCAGGAGGCGATGCAATGAGACGACGGAACGTCCTGGTCATCGGCAGTGCGCTTGCCGGGCTCGGCTACTCGCTCGTGAGGCATTACAACGTACCCACCGAAGCGGCCGAGTCTGCAACTCAGCCGGTTCCGCTCCAGGTCGTGGAGCCCGCGCCCGAAGAAAAGCCTGCAAAGGCACCACGAGCCCGTCCCGACACCAGCGAAGCCCCCCGCGCGCGCAGCGCACGGGCACCGCGCACCAGTGCAGCCCGCCCCCGCCCCGCGCGGCCGAAGAAGGCAAAGGCCTAGCGCGCCCGCATGCGGTTGTTGCGCGGGTTGTGCTCGAGCTCGGCGATCTCCAGCACCTCGAGCACGGGAGGCACGTAGTTCGCGAAGCGGCCCCGTAGGCCCTTCTTGATCCCGTACCAGCCTCCGACCGGGTTGTCCGCCGAGCGGCCCCAGGCCTCGACCGTGCCCTCCTCGGCGGGCTTCTGCTCGTCGGCGCTGCCGAGCGGGACCCAGTCGCCGCGCGCGCGGAGCATCTCGTGGAGATCGTCGATCGCACGTAGGTGGTAGCGAAGCTCGGTCGATCCGACCTGCACGACGAGCGCGGGTGGATCTGCGTTGTCGTCGCGGTAGGCCGTGTACTCGGACTTTCCGGGCGGTGTCTTCAGCGTCCAGGGATTTTCTTTGGTGCCGCTCATCGCTCGATCGCCTCCTGATAACGGGGGAGCAAGCTCGACCATGCCTGCTGGTTGCGCTCGCGCCACGTGGCCCCGTCGGCCAGGCGCTCCCAGCCGCGGTGCTCGATCTCGACGCGGGTCGTCTGGTCGTCGCGCTCGGTGAACGTGATCTCGACGTCGGTGGCATCCGCCGGGTCGCGCCGCAGGTGCCAGAGATAGCCGAGCCGGTTCGGGGGCTCCCAGACCGTCACCTCGCCCCAGGCGATCTCCTCGCCCGCCGGCGTGCGCTCGAAGAGCCTGCCGCCGAGCCTCGGCTCGAGCACGACCCGCGCGGGATCGCCGCTGACGCTGTGGCTGCGCGGCCACCAGGCACCGATCCGCTCGGTCCACGTGGCGAACGCGTGCTCCTGCGAGCACGCGACCTCGAAGCTGAGACGAAGCGGCTCGATCACCCGGTGTTCTCGGCGAAGAGGCGGAAACGGATCGCGACGTCACCCCACAGGTGCTCGAGGTGCTCGCGCACCTCGTCGACCCCTTCCGCACGCAGGCGATAGATGCGCCGGGTGCCGACCTGCGCCTCCTGCTCGACGAGACCCGCCTCGCGCAGAACACGGAGGTGCCGCGAGACGGCGGGACGGCTGATCGGCATCGCGTCCGCGATCTCGCGCACGGAGCGCGAGCCATGGCCAAGCTGCTCGACGATCGCGCGGCGGCTCGGGTCGCCGAGCGCATCGAAGACGTTCACCGCCATCCGCGTATCGTAACCGTAGAGTTACGGTACCTCAAGCGTTACCGATGAAGAGTTCCAGCTCGCGTAAGTCCGGCATCGATTCCGAGGCGCCCGCGCGGCCGACCGAGATCGCGGCCGCTGCAGCGGCACGCGCCAGGGCTCGCGGCCAGAGCTGACCGTGGCCGAGGGCGACGGCAAGCGCGCCGACGAAGGTGTCGCCGGCCGCCGTCGTATCGACTGCGTCGACTTCGGGTGCGGCGAACACGTCACGCTCCCCCGCCGGCCCGACGTGCACGCCGCCTCGCTCAGCGAGCGTCACCACCACGTGGGGCACCTGCAGCGAGAGCGCCGCGACCGCCTCCCCCACGTCGGCCGTGTCCGCGAGCTGTCGGGCCTCGTGCTGGTTCGGCACCAGCACGTCGACCGCCTGGAGGAGCTCCTCGGGCAGCGGCAGCACCGGCGCGGGCGTGAGGATCACGCGGACGCCGGCGTCGCGCGCAGCCCGGCTCGCCTCGACGACGACCGCCAGCGGCAGCTCGAGCTGCAGCAGCAGGAGGTCGCTCGACGCGATCAGCTGCCGCTCGGCGTCACCCAACGTCACGAGGCCGTTCGCCCCCGGCACGACGACGATCCGGTTCGCGCCATCCGACTCGACGACGATGTGGGCGGAGCCCGTCTCCTGCTCGACAGTGCGCAGCCGGGTCACGTCGACGCCCGCGTCGACGAGCGCGTCGCGCAGCATGACGCCCATCGCGTCCTCGCCGACCGCGCCGACGAAGCTCACCGCACCGCCCAGGCGTGCGGCTGCGATCGCCTGGTTCGCGCCCTTCCCGCCTGGACCGGTCGTCGAGCGGAGGCCCGAGACCGTCTCACCGCGCTCCGGCGCGTGCTCGACGAATGCGACGAGGTCGGCGTTGCAGCTGCCGACCACCGTGATCCGAGGAGCACCCATCGGGAGATCGTACGGGTGGTCTGGCCGGGTTTGGCGGATCATTCCCGGCCAGACCACCCACTCCGCCTAGAACTTGCTGGCGTTCGCCTTCGTCACGAGCGCCGTGCCGGTGTCGATGTTCTTCGGCACCGTCTTGCCCTGCACGACCTTCCAGAGCGTCGCGATCCCGATCGACCCGATCTTTGCCGGGAACTGCGCGACGCTTCCGTTCTCGTCGCCGGCCTTGATCGCCTTCACCTCGTCCGTCGAGGCATCGAAGCCCACCAGGATGATCCCGCCGGGCTTGATCCCGGCGTTCTTGATCGACTGGATCGCGCCGAGCGCCGGCGGGCCGCAGGCCGAGTACATGGCCGTCAACTGGGGGTTCGCGGTGAGGATCGTCTGCGCGGCGGTCGCCCCCTTCGTCTGGTCGCAGTCGGTCTCGAGCTTCGACACGATCTTGATCTGGCTCTTCAGCGGGCCGAGCCCCTTGAGCATGCCGCCAACCCGGTCCTCGAGCGACTGGTTCCCGGGGACCCCCTCGAGGATGCCGAGGGTGTCGCCGGCCTTGAGCTTGCCGGCGAGGTACTTGCCCGCCAGGACCCCGCCGTTGAAGTTGTTCGTCGCGACGACGGAGCTCTTGTTCTTCCACTTGGGAATGTCGTTGTCCATCAGGACGACCTTCACGCCCTGCTTGATCGCCTTGTCGAGCGCCGCGGACACGGCGGGGCTCGTCGGTGTGATCGCGATCCCCTTGACGCCCTGGGCGACCATGTTCTGGATCGCCGCGATCTCACCGGCGTCGTCGGTGCCGCTCTTGCCGCTCGCGTAGATGACGCTGGCTCCGGGCGTCGCCTTGTCCCACTTCTTCGCCGCGTTGACGAGGATGAAGTAGAAGTCGACGGGGAACTTGGTGATGAACCCGAGCTTGATCGCCGTCGCGTGGTGCTTCGCCGGCTTCGCGCCCGCTGGCATCGCGACCACCGCAGCCACCACCGCGAGCGCGGCCACGACGACCACAACGCTTCGTTTCTTCGACATCGTGTGCGTCCTTTGGGTAGACAGAATTGACAGCGAACCGAACGGTCGGTTCGCCTGACGTCGCCTCCGCAGCCCTGCAGTAGCGGCGGGGGATAGTTGGCTGTCACGCCGCTAGCTGCTCACTCACCACCTCCCACGATCAAGGAGACGATCTCCTTGTAGGTCTCCGCGGTCGGGATCAGCTCGCCGACCTTGCGACCGCGCCGCATCACGACGGCGCGATCGGCGACCTCCATCACGTGATCCATCGCGTGCGAGACGACCACTACCGCCTTGTTCTCGCTGCGGAGGCGAAGGATCAGATCCAGCACCTTGCGCGACTCGCGCACACCCAGCGCGGCAGTCGGCTCGTCGAGGATCACGACCTTGGAGGCGAAGGCGGCAGCCCGGCTCACGGCCACGGCCTGTCGCTGGCCACCGGACATGAGCCCGACGACGGCGTTGAAATCGGGCAGCGTCACCTGCAGCCGTGCGAGCACGTCGCGGGTCGACTCGGTCATCTGCCGGCGCCTCAGCCAACGCAGCGAGCGGGGCATCCAGCGCGGGCCGGCCAGCTCGCGTCCCGCGTAGAAGTTGTCGGTCGGCCGAAGGTTGTCGAACAGCGCGAGATCCTGGTAGACCGTCTCGACACCGAGGGCGCGCGCGTCGGCCGGCGCGTGGATCGCCACCGCCACGCCGTCCATCTCGATACTCCCGCTGTCGAGCCGGTGCACGCCGTTGAGACACTTGATGAGGGTCGACTTGCCGGCGCCGTTGTCGCCGAGCAGCGCGAGCACCTCGCCGCGGCGCACGTCCAGATCGATCTCGTCGAGCGCGGTGACCGCCCCGAAGCGCTTGCTGGCTCCGCGCACCGTCAGCACCGGGGCCGTTGCGCTCATGTCTGCCTCATGGCCTGGGCGAGCCGCACGCGGCCCTCGATGTAGCCGCGCAGCACGTCGGCCTCGACGGCGAGCAGCACGACGACCCCGATCGCCATCAGCTGGTAGAAGGGATCGACGTTGTGGAGGTTGAGCGCGTTCCGGATCACGCCGATCGTGAACGCGCCGACGAGCGCGTTGCCGACGTTTCCGCGGCCTCCGGCGAACGCCGCGCCGCCGATGATCACAGCGGCGATCGAGTCGAGCTCGGCGAGGTCTCCGGCGGTCGGCGAGCCGCCGTCGATCAGGCCGGCGGTCAGCAGGCCGGCGACACCGGCCGCGAGGCCGCTCAGCACGTAGACCGTGACGAGGACGCGACGCGTCGGGATGCTCGCGCGACGCGCGGCCTCCGGGTTTCCGCCGACGGCGTACAGCCAGCGCCCCCAGACGAGCCGTGTCGTCAGGACGAGACAGCAGACCGCAAGGCCGGCCACGACGAAGATCGAGTACGGGAGCCAGTTGATCGAGCCGCCGCCGATCGTCTGCACGATCGAGGGCATGCCAGAGATGAGCGTCCCGTCGGACGCCCACAGCGCGAGGCCTCGCACGATGCTGAGCGTGGCGAGCGTCACGATGAACGGGTGCGGCACGCGGCCGTAGACGTAGACGAGGCCGTTCACCGCTCCGACCGCGACGCCTGTGAGCAGGATCGCGGCCACCACGAGGACGCCCGAGCTCGTGTGCTCGAAGACGATGGCGCCCACGACCCCGGAGAGGGCGATCGTCGACCCGACGGACAGATCGATCCCCCTGCTCACGATCACGAGCAGCTGGCCGAGCGCGAGGACGGCGATCACCGACGTCTGAGAGAAGACGTTGCCGACGTTGCGGCTCGTCAGGAAGATCGGGGTGGTCAGGCTCACCGCGATGATCAGCAGGAGCAGGATCAGCGCGGGCCCGGCGCGGAGCGAGTAGAGCGAGGCTTGCAGGAGGCGATAGCGATCGAGACGCATGAGGCTGCCCCTCGTATGACGCGCCGACACGGTCATGCGCCACTCACCACACCCTCGGCGAGCGACCATGCCGGGCCGTGCGGGAACTCGTACTCGTCGATCGACGACGGCAGCATCTCGATGCTGTAGCCGGGCGCCATCGGCGCCACGTATCGCGCGTTGTGGACGATCGCCGGCTCGACGAAGTGCTCGTGGAGGTGGTCGACCCACTCGACCACCCGACCGTCGAGCGATCCGCTCACGGCGATGTAGTCGAAGAACGCGAGGTGTTGGACGTACTCGCAGAGACCGACGCCGCCCGCATGGGGGCACACGGGGATCCCGAACTTCGCCGCGAGCAGGAGGACAGCGATCGCCTCGTTGACGCCGCCGATCCGGCACGCATCGAGCTGGCACACGTCGATTGCCTGCGCCTGGAACAGCTGCTTGAACATCACGCGGTTCTGGACGTGCTCGCCTGTTGCAACGCGGATCGGCGCGATCTCCCGGCGGACGCGCGCGTGGCCGAGGACGTCGTCGGGGCTCGTCGGCTCCTCGATCCACCACGGATCGTGCACGCTCAGGCGACGCATCGCCGCGACGGCATCGTCGACGCCCCACACCTGGTTGGCATCCATCATCAGGATTCCATCCGGACCGAGCGCGCGACGGATGATGCCCGCGCGACGGTCGTCGGACTCGATGTCCGCCCCGACCTTCATCTTCACGTGCGTGAAGCCTGCCGCGCGCGCCTCGTGCACGAGCTGCTCCACCTTGTCGTCGGGGTAGCCGAGCCAGCCGGCCGACGTCGTGTAGGCCGGGTACCCCGACAGCACGATCTCCCGCTCGCGCGCTCTCGCGCCTGCCCGTGCACGGCGTAGCAGGTCGATCGCGTCGTCCGGTGTCAGGACATCGCAGATGTACCGGAAGTCGACGCACCCGACGAGCTCCTCCGGCGACATGTCCGACAGGAGCTTCCAGAGCGGCTTCCCCGCCCGCTTTGCCCACAGGTCCCAGATGGCGTTGACGACCGCGGCGGTCGCCAGGTGGATGACGCCCTTCTCGGGGCCGAGCCAGCGCAGCTGGGTATCCGACGTCAGGCTGCGCCAGAAACCGCGCATGTCCGAGGCGATCTCCTCGAGCGTGCACCCGACCACGAGAGGCTCGAGCGCGTGGATGGCGGCGATGCACACCTCGGTGCCGCGCCCGGTCGTGAAGGTCAGACCGTGACCGGCGAGGCCGTCACCGGAATCGGTGCGGAGGATGACGTATGCCGCCGAGTAGTCGGGATCGGTGTGCATCGCGTCCGACCCGTCGAGCCAGCGCGAGGTGGGGAAGCGGATGTCCCGGGCCTCGAGGCCTACGATCGTGGTCATGCGACGCGCGCCCCGCCGGGTAACACTCCGAGCTTTAGACCGATATTTCGCCCTTTCCGCATCATCCAGGGCGATTCTACGCAGAAAGATAGGATCTTTGCAACCATGAATACGATGACGCTCGCGTCGTTCCCCCGCCAACCGCTGCTCTTCGGCCCGTCGCCGATCCATCGCCTCGAGCGGCTGACGGCCCACCTCGGCGGTGCATCGCTCTGGGCGAAGCGCGATGACTGCAACTCGGGCCTTGCGTTCGGCGGCAACAAGACCCGCAAGCTCGAGTACCTCGTCGCCGACGCCCTCGCCCAGGGATGCGACACGCTCGTGTCGATCGGCGGTGTGCAGTCGAACCACACGCGTCAGGTCGCCGCCGTCGCTGCGAGGCTCGGCCTGGACTGCGTGCTCGTCCAGGAATCGTGGGTCGAGTGGCCGGACGTCGTGTACGACCGGGTCGGCAACATCCTGCTGAGTCGGCTGATGGGCGCCGACGTGCGGCTGGTTCGTGCCGAGTTCGGGATCGGCTTCAAGGAGTCGTGGGAGCAGGCCCTACGCGACGTCGAGGAGCGCGGCGGCAAGCCGTACGCGATCCCCGCCGGGGCCTCCGACCACCCGCTCGGCGGTCTCGGCTTCGCCTCGTGGGCGGCCGAGGTCGCGGCGCAGGAGGCCGAGCTCGGTGTCTACTTCGACACCGTGATCGTGTGCTCGGTGACCGGATCGACGCAGGCCGGGATGGTCGCCGGGTTCGCGCTGGAGGGGAAGGGGCGACGCGTGATCGGCATCGACGGCTCCGCCCGGCCCGAGGAGACGCACGCGCAGGTGCTGCGGATCGCCCAGGACACGGCGCGAAAGATCGGAGTGCCGCGCGAGCTGACCGCGGGCGACGTGATCCTCGACGACCGCTACCACGCGGGCACCTATGGCATCCCCGACGCGACGACGATCGACGCGATCCGCACCGGAGCGCGCCTCGAGGCGATGATCACCGACCCGGTCTACGAGGGCAAGAGCCTCGCCGGCATGATCGACCTCGTGCGCCGCGGCGAGATCGGCAGCGACTCGAACGTGTTGTACGCGCACATCGGCGGGCAGCTCGCGCTGAACGCCTATGCAGGCCTATTCATCTAGAGCGATCGCGCGCGGCGGCCACGGCAGCCTGCCCGTAGGAGATGCCGCCGTCATTCGGCGGCAGCCGCTCGGGCACGAGCGCTCGCAGACCCGCTTGCCCGAGCAGCTCGGCGGTGCGCTCGAGCAGCAGGCGGTTCTGGAACACGCCGCCGGAGAGGACGGCCACCTCGAGCCCGTGGCGCTCGGCAGCCTCGGCGCAGGCGCGTGCGGTGGCCCGGGCGACGCCCTCGTGGAAGCGCCCGGCGATCGCGCCCACGCCCACGCCGGCGGCGAGGTCGTCGGCGATGGCCCGGATCGCGCCGCACGGATCGAGCACCCGGCGGCCGTCCCCGTCGACGAGCTCGAGCTCGTACGCGTCGTCGGACGCGGTCGCCGCAGCCTCGAGATCGATCGCCGCCTGCCCCTCGTACGAGACGTGCGCTCGCAGGCCGCAGAGCGCCGACACGGCGTCGAACAGACGCCCCATGCTGGTCGTCTCGGGCGACACGGAAGGGCTGTCGGCGATGGCCCCGACCTGCCTCCAGCGGAGGGGGTCGATCGTATCCAACGATCGGGGCAGATCCGCCGGCTCGCCGCGCGCGGCCGTGAGCCACGCGTAGGCCATGCGCCACGGCTCGTGGACGGCACGCGCGCCTCCGGGCATCCGCACCGCGCGAAGCGACGTGGCGCGCTCGAACGACACGAGGTCGCCCACCAGCACCTCGCCACCCCAGATCGTGCCGTCCGTCCCATAGCCGGAGCCGTCGTAGATCGCACCCACCGCCGGGCCCTCGAGCCCGTGCTCGGCGAGGCAGGCGGCGAGATGGGCATGGTGGTGCTGGACGCCCGTCAGCTCGACGCCGTCGCGCTCGAGGGCGTAGGCCGTCGACGCGTAGTCCGGGTGCAGGTCGTATGCAACGAGCTCCGGCCGTAACGCGAACAGCCGCTCGAAGTGCTCGATCCCCTGCCGGTAGGCGACGAGCGCAGGGTAGTGCTCGAGGTCGCCGATGTGGTGGCTGACCCAGGCCCGACGGGCCCGCGCGATGCAGAACGTCGACTTCAGCTGGGCGCCGCACGCGAGGATCGGTCGTGCTGCGAGGATCGGCAGCTCGACGCTCGACGGGACGTACCCGCGCGCGCGGCGCAGCACGAGCGGTCGGCGGTCATCACCCAACCTGACCGCTCGCACGACGGAGTCATCCGTGCGCGTCTCGATCGGACGGTCGTGGACGAGGTAGCCGTCGGCGATGCCCGCGAGGCGGAGGCGCGCGTCGTCGTCACGGAACGCGATCGGCTCGTCCGAGACGTTTCCGCTCGTCAGTACGAGCGCGTCGACTCCGAGCTCGGCGAGGTCGGCGAGCAGGAGATGGTGGAGCGGCGCGTACGGGAGCATGACGCCGAGCTCGGAAGCACCTGGGGCCACCGCGTTCGCCACGCTCGCGCGAGGTAGGCGCGGCGCGAGCACGATCGGTCGGGAGGCAGAGGCCAGCAGCGTCCGCTCGAGATCGGCGAGCTCGACGAGCGCCGCTGCCGCCCCGACGTCGCGCACCATCAACGCGAACGGGCGGTCCTCGCGCCGCTTGCGCGCACGCAGCTCCGCCACGGCGCGGTCGTCGGCGGCCCCGCAGGCGAGGTGGTAGCCGCCGATCCCCTTGACCGCCAGCAGGGCGCCGTCCGCGAGCCAGCGGGCAGCGGCGCGAATTGCATCGTATTCAGGAGCGGCCCCATCCCCGACGAGCCGCGCCCGCGGCCCGCACTCCGGACAGGCATTCGGCTGCGCGTGGAAGCGGCGGTCGGCGGGATCGTCGTACTCGTGCTGACACGCCGGGCACATCGTGAAGGCCGCCATGGTCGTGGCCGGCCGGTCGTACGGCACGCCGCGCACGATCGTGAAGCGCGGACCGCAGTTCGTGCAGTTGATGAACGGATAGCGGAAGCGCCGGTCGGTCGGGTTCGCAAGCTCGGCGAGACAGTCGTCGCAGGTCGCGGTGTCGGCTGCGACGAGGGCGTCTGCACCGCCCGACGAGACGCTCTGGACGATCTGGAAGTCGCCCTCACCGGTCGACTCGAGGCGGTCGCAGTCGATGCGCTCGACGACCGCGAGCGGCGGTGCCTCGACGGCGAGGCGCGCGAGGAAGCTCTCGACCGCGTCCGCCCGCCCGTCGACCTCGAGCACGACGCCGCGCTCGTCGTTGCGCACAAAGCCCCCGAGCCGCTCCTCCCGGGCAAGGCGGTAGACGAACGGACGGAACCCGACGCCCTGCACGACGCCCTCGACTCGGGCCCGCACCCGCGCCGTCCGACTCACGGCGCCGCCGCCACCTCGACGAGCTCGCGGAGCAGGTGCGAGGCCGTCGCGTGGGCCTCCTGGATACGCGGGATGTGCTGCGAACGGCTGAGGATGAGATGGTCGGCCAGCCCGTCCTCGGCGACGCGACCCCCGTCGTAGCCGACCAGCGCGATCGTCACGAGCCCGCGGCGTCGAGCCTCGACCAGCGCGTCGATCACGCTCCGCGAATCGCCGCTCGTCGAGAACGCGATCAGCGCGTCGCCCCTCGCGCCGTAGGCGATGACCTGGCGCGTGAACACCGCCTGCGGTCCGATGTCGTTGGCGATCGCCGTAACGATCGCGGGATCCGCACTCAGATCGAGCGCGCGCCGTGGCGCACCTCCCGGCAGCGGCCGTGCGAGGTCGGCGACGATGTCCATCGCATCCGTCGCGGAACCGCCGTTGCCGAGCGCGAGCAGCGTCCCGGCCCGATCGAAGACCTCGCGCAGCGCGGTCGCCGCCGCCTCGATCGCCGGTGCGCCGTCGAGCACGGTCTGCTCTCGCAACGCCTGGGTCTCGCCGGCCTTCATCCCGACCGAGGCGCGCACGTCCGCCAGCACGCCGTCGAGATCCGTCTCGCTCTCGCTGAGGAACGGATAGAGGAAGCTCGAGGCGCCGGCGTCGTGGCCGCGCCGCTCGGTCCGCCCGCCCAGCAGGCCGCGGTGCTCGAAGAACACGTGCGAGAGCTCCCAGACGATGTGATAGACGGTCTCGACGAGCTCCTGGCGGATGAATGGGTCGGGCGACGGTGGGTCGATCCGCCAGTCCGCGTCGAACGGCCCGAACGCCACGGTCAGGCATCCGCGCCTCGCTGCCACCGCGAGCGCAGCCGTGAGAACCTCGTGGTCGCCGGCCTCGCCGAAGACCAGCACGACGTCCGGCTCGCGTGCAAGCAGCGCCACCTCCTCGGCGAGCCGGCCCCGCTCGCCGACGAGTGCGAGCGCGGGCAACGCCCGCTTGCCGACGATCACCGGGTGCACGAACTCGACCGCGACGTGGCGCGCATCCGACGCGCCTGCCGGTGAGCATGCGCACGCGAGCAGGCGCCCGCCGCGCGCGCAGCGCTCGGCGACCGCATGGCAGAGCGCCGCGATGTGACCTGCCTCGGCATCGAACAGCTGCGTCGAGGCATCGCGACGGGCGGCCAGACCACGGGCGAGAAGGTCGGCTGCAGACCCCGTGAGGATCTGGGTCACGCCGTCAGCGCGGCGGCGCGACGCGCCACGCGCTGCGCGAGCCACGTCCGCCACTCCTCCACGCCATCGCCGGTCCGTGCGCTGACCACCATCGTCTCGACGTCGGGATGCACGGCGTCGATGTTCGCGAGCAGCACGTCGAGATCGATCTCGAGGTGCGGCTGCAGGTCCACCTTGTTGATCAGCACGAGCTCGCACGTGCGGTACATGAGCGGATACTTGAGCGGCTTGTCCTCACCCTCGGTGATCGCCGCGACCATGACACGGACGTCCTCGCCGACGCGGAACTCGGCCGGGCAGACGAGGTTGCCGACGTTCTCGATGACCAGGAGGTCGATCTCGTCGAGCGGTACCGAGGGCAGCGCCGTGCGCACCATGTTCGCGTCGAGGTGGCACTCGCCGCCGAATCCCGAGTCGGTGTTGATCTGCGTGACCGGGACGTGAAGCCTGGCGATGCGCATCGCGTCGTACTCGCCCTGCACGTCGCCCTCGAGCACGCCGACGCGGATGCCGTCGCCGAGCGGGCGCTCCAGCGCACGCTCGAGCAGGGTCGTCTTGCCGGCGCCCGGCGCGCTCATGAGGTTGATCACGGTCACGTCGTGGCGATCGAAGTCGTCGCGGTTCGCCCGCGCGATCGTGTTGTTGGCGTCGAGGGCATCCTCGACGACGCGCACCTTCACCCGATGCATGGTGTCTCCTCTGCCTCGATCGACTCTACCTCGATCGACTCGACCTCGAACTCGTTCCCCGACTCGACAACCACGTTCGCCGCTTCGCAGTGCGGGCAGCGGAACGACGCGGTCTCGAGCTGCCAGGTCGCCTCGCACGCCCCGCAGGCGAGCGTCACGGGGACGGTCTCGTGCTCCAGCGCGGCGCCCTCGCACAGCGTGCCCCGCGCCACGTGCTCGAAGTAGAACGCGAGCGAGTCCGGCACCACCTGGCGCAGCTCGCCGAGGCGCAGCCGCACGAGCGTCACGCGCCGGCCGCCGGCGTGGCGCTCCGCCGTGTCGATCACCGCTCCGGCCAGCGAGAGCTCGTGCATCGTCAGCTCGCGGTCGCGCGCTCGACCTCTTCGCGCAGGCTCGCGACCGTCTCGAGCGCGACGTCGACGGCGCGCGCGACGGCCGCCTCGACCTCGGGCGAAAGGCCGAGGCCGGGCTCCTCGACGTCGGCCGGCTCGCACGCGATCACGACCACCTTGCCCGGCCAGCCCGAGACCGCACGGACGAAGCGCAGGACCGTCTGCGGATCCATGCCGTGCGGGTCGATCATCTCACCGTCCGCGATGCCACCTGCGATCTCGGACTCCTCGGGCTCGAGCACGTACAGGGTTCCGGGTGGGTTCCCGCCACGGGTCACGTCGATCAGGATCAGCGCGTCGTACCCGCGCATGACCTCGTACGCGAGGTCCAGCCCGCCCGTGCCGAAGTCCTCGACAGCAACCCCGAGCGGCAGCTCGCGCTTCGTCAGGCGACGGACGACCTCGCCACCGAAACCGTCGTCCCGCAGCCAGGCGTTGCCGACGCCGGCGATCAGGATCTGCGCGTAGCGGTCGCCCATCAGGCCCTCCAAGGCTCGATCTCACCAACGAAGAAGAACAGGAAACGACCCGTCTCGCGCATCAGCTCCTGCCCGGGGTCGTCGTCGATCGTGACGCCGAAGTACAGCTTGTCCTCGTAGTCGAGGTAGATGCGCTCGACCGTCGCACGGCGGCCGTCGAGGATGCGGTCGTACGGGTCGGAGCGCCCCTCGAGACGGAGCGCGACCGCGTCGCCGAGCTTGAAGGTGGTTCCGTCGATCGTCACCTCGGCCTCGCCCGGGACGTCGTCAGACAGGAAATTCATCGACCGCCTCTTTAAGCGTCATGCGCCCGTGCAGGGCGAGGATCTCGGCCGGCGTGACCGCCGCGGCGCGCTCGATCATCGCGCGGACGGCGGGGTCGTCCTGGGCGATCGACGCGCGCTCATCGTCGGACAGCGCCAGCACGTGCAGGAGGAGGGCCTCCTCGATCTCGGTGCCGTCGAACAGGTTCCCCTGGCTCTCCGGCGCGATCGCCGGGTGCTCGGGGAGCATGATCGTGGCCCCGAGCAGCACGTCGTCCGAGGCGGTGGCGAGCACGGGGAACGTGTTCTCACTGGGAGTGGCGTCCTCGAGCGGCGACGCGAAGCGGCCGTCGCCGAGCCGCAGGAAGGGCAGCGTGGAGAGCATGCTCGCGAACAGCGCCTCGGCGCGTCCGCCGTCACGGGGCAGAAATGCGGTCGTGTTGTCGACGCGGAGCGCCACAGCGTGGCTCGAGCCCTCGAGTGGCTGCGCCGACAGGCGTACGACCGCGCGCAGGTCTCCGTGCTCGAACGTCTGCTCGTCGGGCTCGGTCGCGAGCTCGGCGAGCGGACGTGCCGTGAACGAGACACGCCGCTCCGCGGCCTCGTGCCGCGGTCCGCTCGCCTGCAGGAAGCGCACCTCTGCGGCCAGCGAAGCGTCGGGCCCGGCGAGCGCGACCCCACGCAGGACGAGACTGGCGAAGGCTCCGGAGGTCGCGTTCGCGTAGACCTGCGGGTAGACGATGCCGAACGGGGTCGGCGTCGCGTTCTTGGCGCTGCCTCGGGTGTACGGGTACAGGGCGTAGCCCTCCCACAGGAGCGAGCCGACGAGCTCCTCGAAGGCGTCAGGCATCGTCGCCCCCGAGCAGCCGCTCGACGCAGGCGTCGAACGAGTGCAGCCCGTGCTCGCGCCGGTACCGCGTCAGCCGCTCGACGGTGTCCTCCTGCACCGCGATCCAGCTGCGGCCCGGATAGTGGCGCCGCATCATCGCGCGCCAGGTCGCGATCGGCATGCGCCAGGTGGTGGAGCACGACCACGGCACCGACACGATCTGGACGCGTCCGTCCTCACCGCGAAGGAGGATCGACCCGCTGAAGTGGAACGCCAGCGGCGCCTCACCGTCGGGCAGCTCGTAGAAGTAGCGCGCGGCCGCGACCTCGAGGTCGAACGTCGCCAGCACGGGCAGCGTGAACATGCCCGCGCCCGTGAAGCTCGGCACCAGGGTGCTCGCGGTCGTCCACACGAACGCGTGGGTCGTCGCCGGCCAGCGCTCGGGCTCGCCGAACAGGTCGACGAGCCGCTCGCGAGTGGCGGCGTCATGGGTGCGACGCGCCGGCTCGACGTTGATCTGGGCCGTCAGCGCGATCGTGAAGATCTCGCGGTCCGACGGCTCCGAGACGCCGAGCTTGAAACGCAGCGTCGGCGCTGCGGCGTCCTCGACGACCTCGACTCCGAGCACCGCGAACTCGGGGGAGATCGTCGCGGGCGAGCGGGCGGCTGCCGAGCTCACACCGCCGCCCGCGCGTCCAGCGACGCGAAGAAGTCGGCCACGGCACCCTCGATCGCGCGGCCGCCGGAGATCCCCTCCCAGCGCGACTTGATCATGCCGACGAGCTCGTAGCAGCGATCGATCGGGACGACGACGTAGCGCGCCGGCTCACTCAGGCGGTTCACGATCAGCGCCTCGACCTCCGGCTCGAGCTCGGACAGCGGCGGGTTCGCGGCCACGAGCTCGTCCCAGGCCTCGAGATGCAGCTCGCACTCGGTCGCCCCCGCCGGGCTCGGGTACAGCGCGATCACACCCTGGCCGCGCTCGCGCGCCATGAAGAACGCGAGGGCGATCGGGATCTGGAACCTCGCCCACAGCTCGTCGTCCAGCGCGAACTCGTCCAGCCGCTGGACGCGCGTCCCGGTCGGCCGCAGCTCCGCATCGCC
The DNA here is from genome assembly GCA_963717155.1 of uncultured Actinomycetes bacterium. Lineage (GTDB taxonomy): Bacteria > Actinomycetota > Thermoleophilia > Gaiellales > JALYLC01. Next base: position 963,699 of record OY970326.1, on the reverse strand, counting down.
CGCGCGCAGCGCGAAGCACGGCTCGCACGAGCACAGGATGCGACGGTCGACGAGGTGCAGGAGATGCCGGTGCTCGGCGTCGATCGTCGTGCCGCAGAGATCGCAGCGATCGGTCGACACAGGCGCAGCGGCAGCCGGCGGCGGGCGACGCGCCTGCGAGAGGCTGCGAAGTCGACGCACCGCCGGTGCCGCCCTCCCCGCCATCAGGCCAGCGCAACCTCGAACACGCGCTCGTCGCGCCGCAGGAGCGGTACCGGATCGAGCTGGGCCTCCCCGTCCGAGGCGCGGCCTGCACGGGGAAGATCGAATGCGCTGCCGCACACCGAGCAGGTCAGGAGCGGCCCTGCGAGCTCCGCCTCGCGCAGCGTCGCGGCGCACGCGGCGCAGCGGTCCCGATAGGCGAGCACCGTTCCATCCACGTTCGCGACGACGAGCTCGACGCCCTCGAGATCGAGCGTGCGGAACGTCCCGGGCGCGATCCCGGCCACCTGCTCGAGCCGCTGCCAGCGCGGCCCGGCGACCGGTTCCGGTGTGATCAGGTTGAGCGGCTTCCGCACCGGCTTCGCCTCGGCGACGCCTTCGACCTCGAGGCCGAGCAGATCGGGCGCGGCGTCGTCGATCGCCTCCTTGATCGCGAGCTCGAGCGTGGCCGCCGACGCCGGACAGCCGTGGCAGTGGCCGACGAGCCGCAGGTGCGCGACCCCATCCTCGAGCCGCAGCAGCTCGACGTCGCCGCCGTGCGACTCCATGTACGGGCGCACGCTCGCGAGCGCCGCCTGAACCCTCGTCTCGAGCGGCACCGGGTACAGGTCGTGGATGAGCATGAGGCTGCCGATCACGGGGTCGCCCGCGAGCAGGCGGAGCAGGGCCTCGTCCCCCTGCTCCGAGACCATTTCCACGATCCGCGTCAGGCCCTCGCCGTAGAGCTCGAGGATCGCCGTGACGAGCTCGTCGACGGTTCCGCGCACGAACGGGTCGGCCGCCGCATCGATGGCAGCAGTCAGCTGCTCGACACGCTCGAGCAGCTCCTGCCCGTCGGTCGCCTGCTCGAGCTGAGGCTCGCTTGCCATCGTGTCAGCTGAGGCCGGTTGGCCGGTGGATGACCTTCTTCACGCGACCGGCTCCCGTGTACATGTGCACGCCGCAGGGGAGGCACGGGTCGAACGAGCGGACCGCGCGCATGATGTCGATGCCCTTGAAGTTCTCGGGCCCGTTCTCCTCGAAGATCGGCGTGTTCTGGACCGCGTCCTCGTACGGCCCTGGCGTACCGTAGACGTCGCGCGGGTTCGCGTTCCACGGCGTCGGCGGGTACGGCTGGTAGTTCGCGATCTTGCCCTCGCGGATCACCATGTGGTGCGAGAGCACGCCACGGGCGGCCTCGTGGAAGCCGACGCTGACGGCCTCCTCGGGCACCTTGAACGAGTTCCAGCTCTTGGTCCGTCCCGCACGGATCTCTGCGAGCGCGTGCTCGAGGCAGTGCAGGCCGACGAGCGCCGAGTACGCCTGGTGGTACGAGCGCGCCCGGTCCCGCTCGACCGCGTTCGACTTCTCCGGCACGTGCCACTCGAGCTCCATCTCGGGCATCGTGGCCGTCTTCGGAAGCACCATCTGCAGGCTGTGCCCCGTGGCCTTGAGGTACCCGATGTCGACGAGCCCGGCCTTGGCGGTCACCCACTGGCGGGCGAACGGTCCGCCGCCGGTGTCACACGCGACGTACGTGTCGTTGCGCTTGTCGTACATGCGCGGCGACACGACCCAGCTGTACTTGTCGGTGAAGTCGCGCTTCTGCGGCTTCGGTAGCGTCACCTTGTTCCACGGGTGGCGCTTGTCGACGGGATTGCCGAGCGGGTCGTTCGTGACGAACGTCTGCTCGGAGGACCAGTCGTCGAAGTACGAGCTGCCGAGCAGGATGCGCATCGCGAGGTTGATCTCGACGAGATCAGTGGTGATCAGCTCGCCCTTGAACACGAGGCCCGGTGTGATGAACCGGCGCCGCCCCCACTCCGTCATCCCGCGATAGCTGTAGTCGACGTAGTCGGGATCGTCGAAGCAGCCCCAGCAGACCAGATCCGTGTCGCGGTAGCCGACCATGTCATAGCCGGGCAGCTGCTGGAGAAAGAAGTCGTACAGGTCGTCGTGCATCGGCACGGTGCGCTTGACGTACTCGATGTAGCGCATCAGGCGCACGTAGTAGTCCGTGCAGGTCTGGTGTGTGATATCCGCAGAGACGCCGCCGGGCATGATCGTCGACGGGTGCGTGTGACGCCCGCCGAAGAGGCAGTACATCTCGCGCGTGTAGCGGGCTACCTGGAGCGTCTCGAGGTAGAAGCTGCCGGTGAACGGGTTGAGCGCCCGCATGATGTCGGCGATCGTCTTGTAGCCGTGGATGTCGGAGTGCGGCGACGCCGTGTTCTCGGCCGTCTTCAGCAGCGTCGGATTGGTCTCCTTGACCATCTGCTCGCAGAAGTCGACGTTCGCCATGCAGTCGTTGAAGATCGCGTGGTCGAACATGAAGTCGGCCGACTCGGCCAGGTTGTAGGCGTAGTCGCCGAGCTTCGGCGGTTTGACGCCGTAGGCCATGTTCTGGTTGAGACACGAGCACGTGCAGTGGTTGTCACCGCAGATGCCGCAGATGCGACTGGTGATGAAGTGGGCGTCACGCGGATCGATGCCCTTCATGAAGATGTCGAACCCGCGGAACACCATCGAGGTGCTGTAGCACTTCAGCACCTGCTGGTTGGTGAAGTCGATCTCGGTGTGGATGCCGAGGCTGCCCACGATCCGCGTGATCGGGTCCCACGACATCTCCTTGACGATGATCTTCTGCCCGGTGGGGCTCTCGGTCGTAGCCATGGCGCCTCTTTCTCCTCAGCGATCGGTGTGTCAGCCTTACCAGCGCTTCTGGTACCCGGAGTCCAGAGAGGTGCCGCGGTGCCGCCACTCCGGCTCCTTGTCGTACTGGCGCTTGACGGACTGGTTGCGAGCCCACCGCAGCATCGGTCCGTAGGTGAACTTCGCGACGTTCGAGGAGATCATCCCCTTGAAGTCCTCCTCCATGAACGGCATGTACTTGTCGGGGAAGCCCGGCATCGTGCAGGCCATGCAGATGCCGCCGACGTTCGGGCAGCCTCCGATCCCGTTGACCCAGCCACGCAGGGGCACGTTGCACTTGACGACCGGCCCTCTGCAGCCGAGCTTGACGAGGCAGCGATGGTCGCTGCCGTACTCGGTCGCGAAGTTGCCCGACTCGTAGAAGGCGGCGCGGTTGCAGCTCTCGTGCGCCGTCCGCCCGAACAGCGAGACGGGCCGCAGCTGATCGTCGAGCTCGGGGGCGGGCGCGAGCCCGCCGAGGTGCAGCACCAGGTAGAGCAGCATCTCGGTCATGTTGTCCGGCTGCGCCGGGCAGCCCGGGATGCAGACGACCGGGAGCCCCGCCTTCGACTTCCAGTTCCAGCCGAGGTAGTCCGGCAGGCCCATCGCTCCCGTCGGGTTGTTCTTCATCGCGGGGATGCCGCCGTAGGTCGCGCACGTCCCGATCGCGACGACGGCGGCCGCCTTGTTCGCGAGCCGGTCGACCCACTCGTTCGTCGTGATCGGCTGGCCGTTCTCCGGGTTCACGCCGAAGCCGGTGAAGTGTCCTTCCCCGTTGATCTCCTCGTTCGGGATCGAGCCCTCGATGATCAGGACGAACGGATCGAGCTTGCCCTCCTCCGCGTCGTACCAGGCCTCGATGAACTCCTGGCCGACCTCGTAGGCGATCACCTGGTTGTGGATCACCACCCGCGGCATGCCGGGGATGATCCCCTGCACGATGTCCTCGAGGCTCGGATTGGTCGCCGAGGTCATGGCGACCGAATCGCCCTCGCACGACAGACCCGTCGTCATCCACAGCACGTGAGCCGTGATCTGCTCGGTCGAATGCTGCTTCGGGGCGAACTCGATGCTCGACACGCTCAGCTCCCTCGCTCGATCCTGGTCAACAGATGCGCGGAAGCGGGTCGCCGACCAGCTGGTCGACCACGCGCTTGCCGCCGAAGGCGGTTTCCATCAGCACCATCCCGGCCGGAGACGACTTGACCTCGCCGATCTCCACGGCCTCCGAGCACCCCGGAACCGCGCGCAGCGCCGCGAGCGCCGCGTCGGCACCGCTCGGGGCGACGAACGCCACGAACGTCCCCTCGTTCGCGATGTAGAGGGGATCGATGCCGAGGATCTCGGCGGCGCCGGCCACGGCAGGCCGCACGGGGATGTCACGCTCGCGCACGACGACCGCGGCCTCGGACGCACGGGCGAGCTCGTTCAGCACCGATGCCACACCGCCGCGCGTCGCATCGCGAAGGCAGCGCAGGTGCGGGCCGGCGGCATCCATGAGCGCATCGACGGCGGGCCAGAGCGAGCGTGTGTCCGACTCGACATCGGCGTCGAGATCGAACTCGCCCCGGGCCAGCATGATCGCGGTGCCGTGGTCGCCGATCGGCCCGGAGACCACCACACGGTCGCCGGGTTGCAGGTTCGACGGCGCGAGGGTGGCGCGACCGTCGACGAGACCGATCCCGGTCGTGCAGAGGTACATCGAGTCTGCGTGCCCGCGCTCGACGACCTTGGTGTCGCCGGTCACGACCTCCACGCCCGCGGACGCGGCCGCCGCGGCGATCGCGTCGATCTCCGCACGCAGGACCTCCGTGGCGAGGCCCTCCTCGAGCACCATCGCCAGGCTCAGCGCGAGCGGACGAGCGCCGCCCACAGCGAGGTCGTTGACGGTGCCGTTGACCGCGAGCTCGCCGATCGATCCACCGGGGAAGCGAATCGGCTTGACGACGAAGCTGTCGGTCGTGAAGGCGAGCCGGACGCCGGCGGCATCGATCGTCGCGACATCGGCCAGCGACTCGAGCACCGACGACGCGAACGCGGGCACGAGCACACCCTCGATCAGGGTCTGCGTCGCCTTGCCGCCTGCCCCGTGCGCCATCGTGATGTGCGCGTCGCGAAGCTTCGGCCTGCGTGCGCGCTGCTTCGCGATGACATCGAGGACCCGCTGCTCTCGCTCGCTGACCGCCGAGTGCGCCGACGCCATCACACCACCTCGCGCTCACGCGCAAAGCGCCCGTAGGTGTAGTACGCGGCGCAGGCGCCCTCGGGCGACACCATGCACGTCCCGATCGCGTGCTCCGGGGTGCACGCGCTGCCGAACACCTTGCACTCCCAGGGCTTGATCACGCCCTTCAGCACCTCGCCGCACTGGCACGCCTTGGGATCTGCCACGCGGACGTTCGGTACCGCATACCTCTTCTCCGCATCGAACGCGCCGTAGGCGTCCGACAGCCGCAACGCGCTCTGCGAGATGAACCCGAGGCCGCGCCACTCGAAGTGCGGGCGCAGCTCGAACACCTCCGCCATCGCGCGCAACGCGGCGAGGTTGCCCTCGTACGGCACGACACGCGAGTACTGGTTCTCGACCTCGCAGCGGCCGTCGGCAAGCTGGCGCATGATCATCTGCACCGACTGCAGGAGGTCGAGCGGCTCGAAGCCCGACACGACGAGCGGCTTGCCGTAGTCGCTCGGAATGAACTCGAACGGCCTCGCACCCACGACCGTCGCGACATGGCCCGGGCCGATGAATCCGTCGAGCTGGAGGTCGGGCGACTCGAGCAGCGCACGAAGCGGCGGCACGATCGTCACGTGGTTGCACAGGCACAGGAAGTTCTCCAGCCCCTCGTCTCGCGCGCGGCGCAGCGTCAGCGCCGTCGACGGAGCCGTCGTCTCGAATCCGATTGCGAAGAACACGACGACCCGGTCGGGGTTGTCGCGCGCGATCCGCAGCGCATCGAGCGGCGAGTAGACCATGCGCACGTCGGCACCCTCCGCCTTCGCGTCGAGCAGGGTGCCGTTCGCCCCGGGAACGCGCAGCATGTCGCCGAAGCAGGTGAAGATCACCTCGGGGTTCCGGGCGACCGCGATGCCGTCGTCGACACGCCCCATCGGGATAACGCAGACCGGACAGCCCGGTCCGTGGACGAGCTCGACGTTCGGCGGCAGCAGATCGTCGACGCCGTACTTGTAGATCGAGTGGGTGTGCCCGCCGCACACCTCCATCACCTTGTAGTGGCGGCCCGCGTCCACCGTCGACGCGATCTCGGCGGCGACGGCGCGGCCGAGCTCGGCGTCACGGAACTCGTCGACGTACCTCATGCGAGTGTCTCGGGGCCGAGGCGGGCGAGCGCAACCCCGGCGTGCACGAGCACGAGATCACCCGGGGCCAGATCTCCGACGAGCTGGACGTCGACGGTGGAGTCATTGTCCGAAATGCGGCAGCGGGCGAGCCCGTCACCCTCGAGCGCGACGACTCGCATGGGAATGCCCTGGTCGCCACAGGTGATGCAGTGCTCGTCCGTGCATGTCGGGGCATACAGGGGCGCGCTCACTCGATCACGCTCGCCTTCAGCTCCTCGAGCTCCTGCTCGTACTCGGCGCCCATGCCCTGCAGCAACGCGAGCGTCGCGTGCGCCTCTTCCTCGTCGACCTTCGACAGCGCGAACCCGACGTGGATGAGCACCCAGTCGCCCGGCTGCACGCCCTCGCCGTCATCGTCGAGGAGACCGACGTTCACGCTGCGCCGCACTCCCGCGACCTCGACGCGTGCCAGCCGGTTGGCCTCGTCGACGATCTCGATCACCTGGCCTGGGATCGCCAAGCACATACGCACCGCTTCCTAGATGGGGTGACGTGCGCCTCCGAAGCGTTCTACCAGTGTGCCCAGGCGGTCGAGGTGTCCGCGTAATCGTGGTTACCGCCACTCCCTCCGAAGCTGCGTAATCGTGGTTACCACCATCTCACCGGGGGTAGGACGCGCGTAGGATCAGCGACGTCGAGCCCGAGAGGAGCACCCCATTCCTTCCCGCAGGGCAGTCAACAGACCGTCAGACGACCAGATGTGGCCCGCGTTGCGGGAGCTCTCGAGCATCGACGCGCTGCCGACGTCGTCGTACCGCTACCTCCTCGACCTCGACGACGACCTCGGGGCCGGGCTCGATCTGCGCATGCGGCTCGTGGCCCGACAGGTCATCACGGTCGTCGTGTTCGCGACGCCCGCAGGGGACTGCGATCTGGCCCAGAGCTTCGCTGCGGTGGGCGGAGGGCCCGGCCTTCTGGTCGTCGACGGCGCACTGAGCGTCGATGTCCATGTCGGAGACCGCACGGCGACCGAGATCGTCGGCGAAGGAGACGTGCTGCAGCCGCTGATCGCGCGCGCCGACGACATGCTCGAGCGCGGCTCGACGTGGCACGCGCTCGTCCCGGCGCGGATCGCCTTGCTCGACGACACGTTCGCCGAGCGCGTCAAGCCGTGGCCGCAGATCTCTCGTACGTTGCTGAACCGGGCCTGTGCGCGCGCCGCCGACCTGGACGTCCAGCGTGCGATCACCTCGCAGCCGCGCCTCGAGGTCCGGCTCTCGCTGTTCCTCTGGCATCTCGCCGCCCGTTGGGGCCATGTCGAGCCGGGAGGCATCCGTCTCGCGCTCCCGTTGACGCACCGGTTGCTCGGCCGGCTCGTCGGTGCCGAGAGACCGTCCGTCTCGCACGCGCTGACCCGGCTCTCCCACGCAGGCCTCGTGACGTCGCGCGACGGTGCCCTGCACCTTCACGGGGCCGTCAGCGAGCACCTCGAAGCGCTCGCCCATCGGACGAGCGCGCGCCGTGGCACCCCATACTCGGCCGACACGGCGTTCGGCGCGTGAGGCGGACGATCGACTTCACGGGCCACGGCCCGCAGGTCGAGCAGCTCCTCGTCCACGTGCTCTGGCTCACGAGCGGGCTCAGCTGCGACGGCGAGTCCGTCTCGCTGACGGCTGCGACGAGCCCGAGCCTCGAGGAGCTCCTGCGCGGCGCGATTCCCGGTCAGCCCCGAATCGTCCTGTACAACCCCCTGCTCGCGTACGACGTGGGCGACGACTACATGCGAGCGTGGCATTCCGCCGCGCGGGGCGAGCTGGATCCGTTCGTCCTTGTCGTCGAGGGCTCCATCCCGAACGAGGAGATCAACGGCGAGGGCCACTGGTCCGGCTTCGGCATCGATGGCGATGGCCAACCGATCACGTCCACCACCTGGATCGACCGGCTCGCACCGCGCGCGGCCGTCGTGCTCGCGCTCGGCACGTGCGCGGCGTACGGCGGCGTGCCCGCGATGCGCAACAACCCGACCGGCGCAATGGGGCTCGGCGACTATCTCGGACACGGCTTCGTCTCGCGGCGCGCGGCGCCGCTGATCAATCTCCCGGGCTGTCCTGTACACCCCGACGCGATCACCGAGACCCTCCAGCGCATCGCGCTCGAGATCGCGGGTGCGGCCCCTCCGACCGAGCTCGACGACCAGGGACGTCCGGTCTGGCTGTTCGAGCGGACGGCGCACGAGACGTGCGACCGGGCCGGTCTCGCCGAGCACGGACGCTTCGCCGACTCGTTGGCGGATCACGGCACGTGCCTCGCCAAGGTGGGCTGTGCCGGACCGGTGGCGAAGTGCAACGTACCGGCGCGCGGTTGGGTGAACGGCGTCGGAGGCTGTCCGAACGTCGGAGGCATCTGCATCGCGTGCACGATGCCCGGCTTTCCGGATCGGTTCATGCCGTTCATGGACAGCAGTCCGCTCGGGCGCCTCAGCACGTCGGGCGGCCGCTTCCTCTACGGCCCGGTGCTGCGGCGCTTCCGCGAGCGGAGCATGCGCAAGGTCTCGCGCACCGGGGTATAGGCCCTCCGCGAGTTGCACGGCGCGCGGCGCGGGCGTAGCGTACGTCGGCGTCCACTTTAGGTCGGGGAGGGCCAGGGATGGCGGTACAGGTGCAGACGCCAAGTCGACGCCTCGCGGTCGTAGGGCCCCCGTTCATGCACGGCCCCGATGTCGAGAGCGTGCAGCGGGCGCTCGGAGTCGACGTCGACGGCCAGTACGGGCCGGACACCGGCGGGGCGGTTCGCAACTGGAAGTTCCGGTCGGGCTATCCGCCGAGGGCCATGGACGACCAGCTCGGCGTGCCCGGTCAGCGCATGCTCCTGGGGCTCGACCCGACGCCGCCCGCCTTCACGAAGCGGGCCGAGGAGCGCACGTCGGGCGCGGGAGGGCTCGACGCGTTCATCGTCGGCCGCAGCTGGCTGATCGCCGGCCCGAAGTACGCGTCAGCCTCACCGCTCGAGGGGCTCGGCGCAGCGTTCGTCGACTCGGGACGGCGCCATCACGTCGACCCGCGCTTCCTCGTCGCCGTGGCCGTGCAGGAGGGCCGGCTCGGGACCTACATCCCGACGGCCAAGATCTTCAACACGTTCGGTATCGGCCCGAACACGCCGTTCCCATCGTGGGAGGCGAACATCGAGGCGGCGGCCACCAATCTCGCACGGCCGGCACCGAACGGGCACTACATCGGAGCCCACACGATCCGCGCGATCGGCTCGATCTGGGCGCCATCAGGTGCCGCGAACGACCCGAATGGCCTCAACAACGAGTGGGTCAAGGACGTCACGATCATCTACTCGAGGCTCGGAGGCCGCAAGTCGATCGACGCGCTCGTCAAGTCCGCGCCCTAACGCGGTGGACTCACCAGGGGCGACGACCAGTCCGACCGCCTGGCCGACGCCCCTGGCGGGTGCGCCTCGCGTCTTCGCCGAGCCGGCGCAGACCGAATCCGTCGCCTTATCTCCGAGTCGAACATTCTGAAACCTGACGGTTTGCGAGTCGTCCACCGCGGAAGATCTGCGTGCGCGTGCCGCGAATTGAAAGGACGGACGATGGCCGACGAGAAGCCGGTGGAGGAGACGAGCCGCGCCGAGACGGACGACCCCAACGAGTCGACCGAGGGGCTGCTCGACGAGGACGAGCTACGCGAACACGCCCGCGAGGTCGATGCGGCGATCCAGGAGGCGAAGAACCGCAACCCGGACGCCCAGGGCGGCGAATGAAACGCCGCCTCCGAGCGGCCCTCGCGCGACGGGCGCAAGGGCCGCTAGGGAGGCGGGGGCGCTTAGGCGAAAGGCAATGCCAGGCGCCGGTCGGCCCAACCAGGGAGGGAGGCGCGACCCGGCAGAACCATAATGCAGGTTGCCTGTCTACTGTCTCATTCCTTCAGCAGCCTCTCGTTGAGCACGATCTCGACGATCTGCGGCACCGTCTCCAGGCGGTTCCAGTCGCGCTGTAGCTCGCACGCGAGCGAGACCCAGCCGATCGGGACGCCACCGGCCTGGACGACACGCTCGATTCCGGCGCGGTGCGCCTCCACGGACGTGCCCGCGATCGCGTCGACGACGGGGTAGACCTCGTACCCCTCCCGCAACGCGTCGACTGCGGCGAACGCCATGCAGACCTCTGTCCAGAGCGCGCAGAAGATGAGCTTGCGCCGGCCGGTCGCGTGTACGGCGGCTACGAAATCAGTGTCTTCCCACGAGTTGACGGTCGTGCGGTCGATCGGGGGACTGTCCTCGAGCAGCTCGGCCAACTCGGGGACGGTCGGCTCCTGGCCAGCTGCGACATTGACCGTCGAGTGGACGATCGGCAGCCCGAACGCCCTGGCTGTCTTGACGGTCGAGACGATGTTCTTCCGCAGCAGGTCCGGGTCCATCGAGCGGGACGTCCCGAACTGGGACGGCTGGTAGTCGATCAGCACGAGCGCCGCATTCTGCGGCGTGATCAGGTGGTCGCCAACCTGATCACGAATCGGTGCACTGGCCATTTGCTTCCTCCTTCAGATCGGCGCGGGAAGCGCCGACGCGCAGCCGGTCCGACACGTCAGCGTGCTCCTGCGGCCGCCGCGGCAAGCGTCTCGGCCTCGGCGACGCCCACCGCGTCGGAGTGCTTCGGAACCTCGAGGAAGTACCAGTGAATGACGTCGAGGGCCGGCGCGGCGAGCGGTCCCGCCCAGTCGCGGAAGAGCTCGGTGACGACCGCGAGTGCCGTGGTCGGCACCGCTCCGGCATGCGCAAGTCGTTCGATCCCGGTGTGGTGCGAAGCCTGCGAACGCCCACCGACGGCGTCGGTGACATACATCACGTCGTAGCCATCCTTCAACGCCTGGACGGTCGCGAAGCTGAGGCAGATCTCCGTGTGCAGCCCGGCGATGATCAGTCGCTTGCGGCCGGTCGCCTCGACCGCCTCACGGAAGGCACTGTCCTCGAACGCGTTCATCGACGACCTGTCGATCGGCTCGATGCCGTCGAGCTCGGACAGCACCGACGGCAGCGTCGGTCCGTTCAAGCCGTATCCGACACCGACGGTCGAGAGCACGATCGGCATCTCGAACGCCCTGGCGGTCCTGGCCAGAAGCCGGACATGCAACTCGACCAGGTCGGCGCTCGTCTCCGAGCGGATGACCTCGAACATCTCCTGCTGGTAGTCGATCAGCACCAGGGCGCAGTCATCTGCGGTCCAGACACCGAGCTCCTTGTTCACTTCTGTCTCCTTCGTATGCGCGGGGGTTGGGCGGAACCCGGGTATCAGGACAACTGCGGTTCGGCCTTTCGCTCTCCGGCGACGCGTTCTGCGCCGGCGAGATGCGCTGTCAGGAACTGTCCGGCCCTGTCCAGCGCCGCGGTCGCTTCGTCGAGGATCGCGTGATACGCCTGGAAGACGTGGGGCACCCGCGGGGTGATGTCGAGCGTGACCTCGACGTCGGCGCTGGCGGCCTGTCGCGCGAGGCGGACGGCGTCGTCGAGGAGCACCTCGTGCGTTCCGGCCTGGATGATCAGCGGCGGGAGGCCCGACAGGTCGGCGAACACGGGGCTGATGAGGCCAAGCGCGGGGTCCTGTCCCGACGTGTAGTCGGCGACACGGTCCTGGAGGAGCTCGCGGCTGAGCAGCGGGTCGACATCGCGCCTGGTCTCCATGGTCGTCCCGGCCAGGGTGAGATCGACATACGGCGACATGACGAAGGCCGTGGCCGGAAGAGGCAGGCCGTGGTCGCGGGCGTTGACCATGGTGGCGATAGCGAGTCCGCCGCCGGCGGACTCGCCCGCGAAGGCGATGTCCGAAGGTGCGATGCCGTCGTGCAGGAGGGCCTCATAGGCCGCCAGCGCGTCGTCGACCGCGGCCGGATACGGGTGCTCGGGGGCGAGCCGGTAGTCGACGGAGATGGCCTTGGCGCGCGCCCTCCGAGCAACCTGCGACGCCACGTCAGCGGCCAGAAAGGCGTCCCCCATCACGTACACGCCGCCGTGGAAGTACAGGACAACGTGGCGAGGCTCGATTCCGTCGACCGTGATCTCGGCGGTTGAGACGCCGCCCAGGTCGGCTGCGGTCACGGTCACCTCGGCGGGCAGCGGCTGCGCCGATAGCAGCTCTCGGAGCAGTCGCCGTTGCTCGTCGACATCGCTGCCGACGGGGAAGGCCGACTGTCGCAGGATCGCGTCGAGGGTCTCTCGCTGCTCGGTGCTCACGGAGGATCTCCCGTCCGGTCGGATCAGTTTCCTGCCGGCAGGCCGGCCACTTCCAGGTTTGCCGCCAGGCAGGTGAGGAGGCGTCACCGGATCACGGTGATTCGCTGACCGTGCGAGCGCCGCGTCCGGGGTTCAGGGGGTCCAGTTCTCGGCGAGCGGAGTGAGCTGGAGCTCGTGTGTCGCGGAGCGCGCGTCCTGGTTGGCGAGGAAGAGGACGGCATCGGCGATCCTGCGCGGGTCCGCAAGCGCTTCCGGCGAGACACCAGGGCGCGCGGACCCGTCGAGCGGCTGAATGCCCGCGTCGACGATGAGCAGCGTGACCTGGATGCCGCGGGGGCGCAGCTCGAGCGCGGCCGCGTTGGTGATCGCTCGCACGCCGAACGATCCTGCCGCCCACAGACCGCGGCCCGCCATCGCGCGCCGTGCCGAGCCGCCGGTGACCTGCACCAGAGTCGCTGCCCCGCCCTGCGCAATCGCGAATCGTCCGCTGGCGGACAGGAACGAGAAGGCCGCGCGGGCCGGAGCCGCCGCCCACGAGTCGAAGGCGTCGAGGTCGGCCTCGGCAATCGGTCCGCCGCCGAACGGCCCGGTGCGCTCGCCGCCGTATGCGGCGGCCGCGTTCACCACGAGCTCCACTCCACCGTGGGCAGCGCCCGCCTGCTCCAGCACGCCGTACACGCTTGCGGGGTCCGTCACGTCTGCCTCCAGCGCGAGTGCCCCGGCCGCGCTGACGCCATCCAGGGTGCTCCGCGACCGCGCCGCCCCCGCCACCGCCCAGCCGTCGCTCACCAGTAGCTCGATGACCGCGCGACCCAGATTGCGCGCTCCGAACACGACCGCACTTCGCTGCGTGCCTTGCATCTCGCTCATCGAACGCTCGATTCCGTCCGCGCGGCCGCGGCCGACATGGACTTCTCCTCGGTGTGGTGACGCGGCATCGTGGCCAGCACGGTGGTGACGCGTCCTCGCCAGATCCGGGTGATCGACCGAGCGCGACGCTCGGGTCACGACTACGGTATTCAAGGATACGAAGCGATGGCAGCGGCGCCACGATCCAGTGCCTGTGGTGACAAGCTTGGCGACATGACCGGCGTGGTGACCACGCAGCGCGGGGAGCACCCGCAGCAGCCGATCGCAACGGTCGCCCGGGGCATGCTCGACCGGGAAGACCTCCTCGAGACGCTGGATCGCGCGCTGACCAGACGGGTCACGGTCATCTCGGCGCCGCCGGGGAGCGGGAAGACCTCGCTGTTGCGTGCGTGGGCAGACCGCTCGAGCGACGTTCGTCGCGTCGCGTTCGTGTCCGTGCTGCGCGACCAACAGCACGCCCAGCGCTTCTGGGGCTGCGTCCTGGACGCGATCCGCAGTCCGGACCACTCGATCGATCCCGACATGCAACCTGCAGCGACTGCTGCGCTCGACGGCGACCAGGTGGTCGAGCGAGTTCTTTCCGAGGTCGCCGAGCACGTCGAACCCGTCGTGCTGATCATCGACGATCTGCACGAGCTCAGGTCGGCCGAGGCCCTCTCGCAGCTCGAGCAGTTGCTGACGGTTCTACCGGGCTCTGCACGGGTGGTGCTGTCGTCTCGCCGGGATCCGCCGATCCGCCTGCACCAGCTCAGGCTTGCCGACGAGGTCGCCGAGCTCCGGGCCGGCGATCTCCTGTTCAGCGAGCGTGAGACGCGCGAACTGCTCGCCGCGTCCGGGATCGCTCTGTCCGACGCCGGGGTCGCGGCGTTGTACGCGCGCACGGAAGGTTGGGCGGCCGGCCTGCGCCTCGCGGTGATCTCGCTCAGCAGCCACCCGGATGCCGAGCGTTTCGTGGCCGAGTTCTCGGGCACCGACCGGGCGATCGGGGAGTACCTGATGGCCGAGATGCTCGAACGCCAACCACACGAGGTTCAGGGCATGCTGCTGCGAACCTCGCTCGTCGACCGGATGAACGGAGAGCTCGCCGACCTGCTGGCAGGCCGCTCGGGCTCGGAGCAGATGCTGCTGGAACTGGAGGAAGCCAACGCGTTCGTCGTGTCGCTCGACGCTCAGCGCACCTGGTTTCGCTACCACCAGCTTCTGGTGGACTTCCTGCGGCTGGAGCTCCGCCGGACGTTGGCGGATGAGGTCGCTGCGCTCCATCGCCGGGCCGCGCAGTGGTTCGCCGACCGCGGACAGGTCGTCGAGGCCGTGAGACACACGCTCGCGGCCGGCGACTGGCCCGATGCCGCTCGGCTAGTCGCGGACCACTCGTTCAGGTGGGTCCTCGATGGGCAGGCGGGGACGATTCGGGCAATCCTGCAGGCGTTTCCCGAGAGCGCATCAGTCGACCATCCTGACCTGGCGCTCGCTCACGCGGCCGCTGAGCTGAACCAGGGGCGGTTGGAGGAGGCGGCTGCGCAGCTGGCTCTCGCGGAGTCTCACCTCGACGGCGCGCCGCCGGCTCGTCGCCGTCGCCTGGCGGTGGCCATCGCGTCGCTGCGGTTGGCGCTGGCGCGGCGTAGCGGTCAGTTCAGTGAAGTCATCGAGCAGGTGAAGCTGCTCGATGCGTCGATTGCTGACGAATCGGGTGACCCGATCGCGATGGGTAGCGAGCTGCGGGGAGTCGCGCTGCTGAATCTCGGGATCGTCGAGACGTGGTCCGGGCGACTCGCCGATGCCGAGCGGCACCTCTCCGAGGGCGCCGCGCTCGCCCGGACGATCGGCCGACCCTACCTGGAGGTAGCGTGTCGCGCCCATCAGGGCTTCCCGTCGAAGCTGGCCTCCGTCGCGACCGCACGCGAGCGCGCCCGTCAGGCGGTAGCCCTGGCCGAGCGTCATGGCCTGGACGATCACCCGATACTCGCGCCCGCGCTCGGGGCGGTTGGCGGCATGGCGATCTGGATGGGCGAGTTCGACGAGGGAGAGCTCTGGCTGCGCCGCGCCTGGGAGGTCGCCTCCACACACGTCGATCCGGCCGCCGCAGTGCTTCTGCACCTGGCGACGGGCATGTTGCACGCAGGTCGCGGCCAGCAACGGTCGGCGCTCGGAGAGTTCGCGGCGGCTGCGCAGGTGCAGTCGCTACTGACCGGTGTGCACGCCCTCGCGCCGCGGATCGCCGGATGGCTCGCGGCCACGCAGGCTCGCCTCGGGATGCCAGATGAGGCCCGCGAAACGCTCGCAGGATTCTCCGGCAACCCCGATCGAATGGGTGCCATCGGCAACGCGCGTGCGGTGATCTGCATGGCGGACGGAGACCCTGCGACGGCGTTGGACATCCTCCAAGTTGTGCGGGACACGACGCCCCTGGTCGGCCCCGCGTTCACACTCGTCGAAACGCACCTGCTCGCCGGAACCGCACACCTGTACCTGGGGGATCGAAACGCCGCCGCTGCCGCGGCCGAGGCAGCGCTCGCAGCCGCCGAGCCGGACCGGCTGATCTTCCCGTTCGCAATGACCGAGGCGGCGGCACTGCTCGACGCGCTCCCGCGTCACGACACGGCTCATGGGGCCCTTCGCGCCGACATCGTCGACCTGCTGCGAGGCGCGCCGCCGCCGCGCACCGATGGAGAGCGCCTATCGCAACGGGAGGAGCTCAGCCCGAGCGAGCTGCGCGTCCTGCGCTATCTGCCGACCAATCTGACGCGGCCCGATATCGCGCGAGAGCTCTACGTCTCCATCAACACGGTCAACACGCACATCCGCAACATCTACTCGAAGCTCGGTGCGCGCGATCGCTCTTCCGCCGTCCACCGCGCACGGGAGCTACGGCTCCTGTCGTCCGGCCGCTCCTGAGCGCCGTGGTGCGCACAATCACCAGATTCCGGCGTCGCCGGCTCACCAGTCCAGCCCGCAGGATGATTGTGTGGCCACAGCGCCGGACCTGTACACGATCCGGATACGGGGCCGGCTCGGACCCACGGCCCTGTCGGCCTTTCCGTCGATGGTGTCCGAGCTGCAAGGCGGCGAGACCGTGCTCACCGGCTTCCTGGAGGATCGATCCGCGTTGTACGGCGTCGTTGCGCAAATCGAGGCGCTCGGTCTGGAGCTCCTCGAGCTTCGTCGATTCCATGCATGTGACGAACGACGCGACGGCACGGCCGAGTAAAGAAAAAGGCCCGCGTTTGCGGGCCTTCCGTAGTGGGCGATACTGGGTTCGAACCAGTGACCCCCAGCTTGTCGAGCTGGTGCTCTCCCAACTGAGCTAATCGCCCCGCGAGCGCGGAGCATACCAACGGCGCCGCTAAATACGGTCGAGCGGCGCGTACGCGAGCAACAGGCGCCGCTCCGAGCCGTCTGCGCGGAAGCGCACGACGACCTGGCCGCCGGCGTCGAGCGAGAGGACCACGCCCTCGCCGAGCTGTGTGTGACGCACGTTGTCGCCGACCTTGAGCACTGGGACGTCGTCACGCGGCGGGCGGGGCGCCGGCCGGACTCGCGGCGCCGGCTCCCCCACCCCGTCCGTAGCTCGCTGCACCCGCCGATCCTCGCGCCTGGGACGAGGCGATGCCGAGCCGCTCGTGCTCGATGAGGTTCTGCGGGATCTCGGCGAGGAACTGCGACGGGAGGTTCCTCCCGCGCGCGCCGAAGAGCGTGCGCTCCCGGGCATACAGCAACGTCAGCTGCTCGCGCGCTCGCGTGATCGCCACGTAGCAGAGGCGGCGCTCCTCCTCGAGGTTCGCCTCCTCGATCGAGCGAGCGTGCGGGAACAGGTTCTGCTCCATCCCGAGCACGAACACGGACGTAGAACTCGAGCCCCTTCGCGTTGTGCAGCGTCATCAGCGTGACCCGACCGGACTCGGGCTCGATCGCGTCGGCCTCGGAGAACAGGGACACCGCCTGCAGGAACCCCGAGAGCGTCGGCTCCTCCTCGCGCAGCTCGTACTCCTGGGCGACGCCGACGAGCTCCTGCAGGTTCTCGAGCCGGCTGCCGGCCTCGATCTTGCCCTGGGCGCTCGCGTCGCGCTCGGCCTCGAGCGCGGCGACGAGGCCCGAGCGATCGAGCACGCGTCGACACCGCCTCGCCGACGCCGAGCCCCGCGATCTCGGAGCGGAGCTGCTCGATGAGCGTGCGGAACCCGCGCACCGCCTCGCTCGGCGGCCGTCCCGAGGCCGGCCTCCTCGAGATCGGTGATCGCATCCCAGAGCGTCCAGCCGTGCACCGCCGCGAGGGCATCCAGGCGCTCGAGGCTCGACGAGCCGATGCCGCGCCGCGGCTGGTTGATCGCGCGTCGCAGCGAGACCGCGTCGGCCGGGTTGTCGAGCGCCTGCAGGTACGCCATCGCGTCCTTGATCTCGGCGCGCTCGTAGAAGCGGGCGCCGCCGATCACCTGGTAGGGAACGCCGTGTCGCACGAGCAGGTCCTCGAGGACGCGCGACTGCGCGTTCGTCCGGTAGAAGACCGCGATCTCGCGCGCGGCGACGCCCTCGTCGAGCAACCCGCCGATGCGCGCCGCGACGAGGCGTGCCTCGGCCTGCTCGTCCTGCACCTCGATCACGCGGACCGGCTCGCCCTCGCCGAGGTCGGACCAGAGGCGCTTCTCGAGCCGGTTCGCGTTGTGTGCGATGACGGCGTTCGCGGCATCCAGGATCCGCTGCGTCGAGCGGTAGTTCTGCTCGAGCCGGATCACGGCGGCATCAGAGAAGTCACGTTCGAAGTCGAGGATGTTGCGGATGTCGGCACCGCGGAACGCGTATACCGACTGATCCGAGTCGCCGACCGCGAACAGGTTGCGATGCCGCGCCGACAGGAGCTGCGCGATGCGGTACTGCGCGTGGTTGGTGTCCTGGTACTCGTCGATCAGCAGGTGCGTGAAGACCTCCTGCCAGCGGTCGCGGACGTCGTCGAAGCGCTCGAGCAGATCCACGGTGCGCACGAGCAGGTCGTCGAAGTCCATCGCGTTCGACTGGTGCAGTCGCTCGCTCGTACTCTACGAAGACGTCCGCGACGGTCTGCTCGAAGAAGCCGTTCACCTGCTCGCGGAACTCCGCCGCCGACACGAGGCGGTTCTTCTCGGCCGAGATGCGCGAGTGGATGCCGCGCGGCGGGAACCGCTTCGGGTCGCGGTCGAGCTCCTCGAGGCACGAGCGCACGAGCCGCACCTGGTCCGCCTGGTCGTAGATCGTGAAGTTCGACCGGTAGCCCAGCCGATCGGCGTCGCGGCGCAGGATCCGACCGCACGTCGCGTGGAACGTCAGCACCCACATGCCGCGCGAGGTCCCGACGAGCTCCTCGACGCGCTCGCGCATCTCGCGGGCCGCGCGATTCGTGAACGTGATCGCGAGGACCTGGTGCGGCTGCACCTCGCCCTCGGCCAGCAGGTACGCGATGCGGCGCGTCAGCACGCGCGTCTTTCCCGAGCCGGCGCCCGCCACCACGAGCACCGGCCCGCCCGTGTGCATCACGGCCTGGCGCTGCTGCGGGTTCAGTCCCTCGAGGAGCGCCATCGCGGTCGCGATCTCAGACACCGAAGGAGGGTAGCAACCGGTCCAGGCGGCCTTCTATGGCGACGACCGGAGCGCATCGACGGCGCTCCGCAGCCAGGCGACCGCCTCCGCGAGACCCGCCTCGTCACGTGACTTGAGTACGAGCTCGACCTCGCGATGGCCGTCGCCGAACGACGGGTAGCTGCCCAGCGAGACGTCGCGGAAGTGCTCGGCGAATCCGGTCAGCGCCACGGCGAGATCGCTCTCAGCGAGCGAGTAGCGCAGTCGTACCTGCTGGATCGGGTCTCCGCGGAACCGCTGCGCGATCGACTCGAAGCACGCCTGCATCTCGGCGGGTACCCCGGGCAGCACGTACACCTGCTGCAGGACGAACGCCGGCGCGCCTCCGAGCGGGTTCCCGAGCGGCTCGGCGCCGCGGGGAAGCGTCGCCCAGCGCTCGGTGTAGGCCGTCAGCCCGCGCTCGGCGAAACGCTTGCGCAGCGGCTCGGCCGCACGCTCGTCGAGGACGCACTCGACCGAGAACGCCGCGGCGACAGCCTCGCGCGTCAGGTCGTCCGGCGTGCCGCCGAGCCCTCCCGTCACGAGCACGCAATCGGCGTCCTCGCGATGCATGCGCAGAAACCGCGCGATCGACGCGACGTCGTCGGGCAGCGAGGCGACCAGCACGCACGCTACAGCCGAGCGACTCGAGGCGCCGCGCGAGCCAGCTCGCGTTGCTGTTCTCGACGTCGCCGCTGGTGAGCTCGTTGCCGACGGTGACGATCACGGCGCTGCGGGGTGGCGGGGACACGGATCAGAGAGGGTAGCCTCCCGGTGTGACATCCGCCGCCCCTGTGGTCTTCTGCGAGGACGCCCTCTCGCCCGGCAGCGAGGGTCTCTGGCTCGCTGCCGTCGACCACCTCGCGCGCCGCTTCCGGGCGATCCGAGCGCTGCCGACCGAGGAGCTCTCGAGCGACCGCGCCGCTGCCGGGCGCGAGCTCGACGAGTGGGCAGGCGAGGAGCTCGCGAACTGGCGCCTCGAGCTCAGCCGCTTCTACGGCGACCACGCCGGCGTGCAGCTCCGTCGCGATCCGGCGGTCGGCGAGCTGCTCCGCCAGCTGCGGGGCGCCGGGACGCCGATCGCCGCCTACGGGGTCGGGCCCCGCGAGGCCTCGGCAGCCGTCCTCTCGTACCTTGGGCTCGATCGGCGGCTCGACGCCGTCGTGCTCGAGCCCGACGGCGACCCGCTCGCAGCGGCCTGCTCGGCACTCGGCGCGGACCCGGCGGCGGTCCGCCACGTCCGGACTCGCGCGCAGGTGGACGAGCTGTGAACGCGCCCCGCCGCCCGCTCGAGGATCGAGAGCTCGACGCGATCCTCGAGCGCCTCGATCGCCTGACCGAGGCAGTCGACCGCGTCGCGCGCAGACTCGAAGCGCTCGACGGCGTCGATCGCATGACGCGGGAGCTCGCCAACCTGTCGCGCTCGCTCGAGTCCCTCGCCTACGCGGCGCTCGGCTCGCGCGGCCCGCAGGTGCGGCGCCGCGACAGCTAGGCCGAAGGGCCCGTCTCAGTCGCCGAGCACGGCCGCCTCGACGGCCGCGTAGCCGGCGCCGGCAGCGAACGGCGCCACGGTCTGGGCGACCGCCGTGTCGGGATCCTTCAGCCCGTGGCCGGTGAGGATGCACACGACCCGCGCGCCATCCTCGATCAGCCCCTGCGCCCGGGCCTGCACGAGGCCGGCGAGCGACGCCGCCGAGGCAGGCTCGCAGAAGACGCCCTCGCTCTCGGGAAGCCGGCGGAACGCCGCGAGGATCTCGTCGTCCGTCACCGCGAGCGCAGCGCCCTCCGAGGTGGTCACCGCCTCCTTCGCCTCCTGGAACCGCACGGGGCGGCCGATCCGGATCGCCGTCGCGACGGTCTCGGGATGCTCGACGAACGACCCGTGCACGAGCGGCGCGGCGCCGGCGGCCTGGCAGGCGAGCAGACGCGGCGGCCGCGTCGCGTCACCACGGTCGAGCGACTCGCGGAAGCCCGCGCCAGTACGCAGCGATGTTTCCGCCGTTGCCGACCGGCAGACACAGCCAGTCCGGTGCGTCTCCGAGATCGTCGATGACCTCGAACGCGGCGGTCTTCTGTCCCTCGAGGCGATACGGGTTCAGGTTGTTGACGAGGGTCACCGGGTGGCGCTCGGCCAGCTCGCGGACGGCGGTGAGCGCATCGTCGAAGCTGCCGTCGATCTGCACGACGCGCGCGCCGCAGGCCTGGGCCTGCGCGAGCTTGCCGAGCGCGATCGCCCCCGCAGGAACGACGACGGCGCAGCGCAGCCCCGCGCGTGCGGCGTAGGCGGCGGCCGATGCCGAGGTGTTCCCGGTCGATGCGCAGACCACCGCGCCGGGCGCCGTCCTCGAGGGCCTTCGAGAGGGCAAGCGTCATCCCGCGATCCTTGAACGAGCCGGTCGGGTTCTGCCCCTCGAGCTTCAGGAACAGCTCGATGCCGAGCTCCGCGCCGAGCCTGGGCGCCGCCAGGAGCGGCGTCGACCCCTCGCCGAGCGACACGATGGGGGTGGCCGGACCGACGGGCAGACGGTCGCGGAACCGCTCGATCAGGCCGACCACTAGGCGCGCAGCAGAGCTCGTCGCACCGCGGGCTCGAGCCCGGGCTTCAGGATCGCGAGGACCTGGTCTCCCGGCTCGAGGCGCGTCTCGCCGACCGCGATCTCGGCCTCGCCCCCGCGCATCACCGAGATCAGCCGTGCCCCGTCCGGCAGGTCGACCTCGCGGACGAGGCGGCCCGCGCTCGGCGAGTCCTCGGCGAGCTGGATCTCGGTGATCTCGAGCTGCTCGCGGCGGAGGCTCAGCAGCTTCACGAGCTCGTGGTTCGGGAGCTCGTGCTCGATGAGGGACATGATCGACGTGGTGGCGCAGACCGTCGGGGAGATGCCGAGCAGGTCGAACGCCTCCTGGTTCCGCGGGTCGTTGACGCGGGCGACCGTGCGCTCGACCCCGTAGCCGTCGCGCGCGACCTGGCAGACGATGATGTTGTCCTCGTCGTCGCCGGTGACCGCCACGACGAGTCCCGCGCGACGCACACCGCAGCGCTCGAGGACGTGCAGCTCGGTCGCGTCGCCATGCTGCACGACGTGCTCGAACTCCTCCTCCAGCGAGTGGTAGCGATCGGCACGCTGCTCGATCACCGTCACCTCGTGCCCCATCGCGAGCAGGTCCTTGGTGAGGTTGCGGCCGACCTTCCCGCCGCCCGCGATCAGGATGTACACGGCTAGACCTCGATCTCGGCTGAGAGGACGGCGTTGCTGAGCGTATCGATGGCGGTCGTCGTCGGACACACCGTGCGCAGGCCGAGCCTCGAGTAGAGATCCGCACGGGCCGGGTCGAGCACGCGGACGACCGTCGTCGCGACCCCGAACTTCCGCAGCACGATCTGCGCGGTCACGAGGTTCGTGTTGTCGCCGTCCGTGCAGACGACGGCCGCGTCGGCATGCTCGATGCCCGCGAGCAGGAGCACGTCGTCGTCGAGCGCGTGCCCCTCGATCCGCTCGCCCGGGAACGCCGGGTCCAGCCGGTTGAACGACTCCATCGAGTGATCGATGACAGCGACCGTCCAACCCTCGCCGGCGAGGCGCGTGGCAACCGCCGAGCCTACGCGTCCGCAACCGACCACCACGGCGTGCACGAGCGACCCTCCCATTTCCGGTGTACAGGCGTCAGGAGCGTAGCGCGTACCATCAAGCTCCATGCTCGAAGCCAGCGAAGGCAGAGACCCGGTCGGCATCGGGCTCCTGGGATACGGCACCGTGGGCAGCTCGGTCGACGCCCTGCTCGCCGCACGCGCCGAGGACATCGCCCGGGTCGTCGGCCGTCCCGTGTCGGTGGTGCGCGCGCTCGTACGCGACGCTGCCCGCCCGCGCAGCCGGACCCCCGCCGAGGGCCTCCTGACCGAGAGCTTCGAGGAGCTGCGCGACGACCCCCGCGTCTCGGTCGTCGCCGAGGTCATGGGCGGCATCGACCCGACGCGCGCGTACATCTCGGAGCTCCTGAGCCGCGGGATCTCGGTCGTCTCGGCGAACAAGCAGCTGCTCGCGCGCCACGGCGAGGAGCTGTGGGGGATCGCCGAGCGTCACGGCGCGCAGCTCCGCTTCGAGGCATCGGTGTGCGCCGCGATCCCCGTCGTCAAGGTGCTGCGGGAGTCGATGCTCGCCGCGGGCGTTCGCGAGGTCATCGGCATCGTCAACGGGACGACGAACTTCATCCTGTCGGCGATGACGAGCGAGGGCCAGGCCTACGCCGAGGCGCTCGCGCGCGCCCAGGAGCTCGGGTACGCCGAGGCCGATCCCGACCGAGGACGTGAACGGCGCGGACGCGGCCGCCAAGATGGCGATCCTCGCATCGATCGCGTTCCACGCGCACGTGCGCATCGATCAGGTCTCGCACGAGGGGATCGACACGCTCGACCGTGACGACGTCACCTTCGCCGCAGAGCTCGGCTACGCGGTCAAGCTGCTCGGGCGCGCGGCGCTCGACCCCGGCGGCATCTCGGCCTCGGTCGCCCCCACGCTCGTGCCGCACGGACATCCCCTCGCGCGCGTCGACGGAAGCTTCAACGCCGTCATGCTCCGCGGCGACGCGATCCGAGAGGTCACGCTGCAGGGCCCGGGCGCGGGCGGTGTCGAGACGGCGACCGCCGTGATCGGCGACCTGCTGTCGGTCGTCGGGACCCGCGGGACCGGCTTCCTCCAGCACGACGGCTACTACCGCAACCTGCCCGTGCTGGCACCCGAGGACGTCGTGAGCGCAAGCTACGTGCGACTCGCGGTCGACGACCTGCCGGGAGTGCTCGCGCAGCTGGCGGGCCTCTTCGGGGCGCACGGAATCTCGCTGCGCACCGTCGTCCAGCGCCCCCGGCCCGATGGCGCGGCAGAGCTCGTGCTGCTGACGCACCCGGCGCGGCTCGGTGACCTCGTGGTCCGCGCTCCGCGAGGTGCAGGATCTCGACTGCGTGCGCGGCGAGACCCGCCTGCTGCGCGTCCTCTCAGATTAGATCTGGCTGGGACGCGGCTGAGAGTACAGACAAAAGCGGGCGACTGGCGGTACCCTGGGGACAAGCATGATGCACGCCGCGCCCGCACCGCTTCCGCACAACGCAGCGGGAATCGTTCGTCTCCTGTCCGACCAGCACACGTCGGGTCGCGCGTCGTGGAACGTCGTCGTCAAGAAGGACGGAACGCGCTACCGCCTCGACTACGCGTGGAACGGCTCGGCGCACGTCAGCATCCACGTCGTGTTCGGCAAGAAGGAGGTGTGGGCGGCCACCCGCGGCGCCAAGGCGCAGTACGTGTGCTCGCGCACGCAGCCCGCGCCGCCCGTCTGCAAGAAGAACCCGACGGTCAGCCAGGTGACGCCGGTCTTCCTCGCGTTCTCGTGGTTCTTCGACCCGAGCTACCTCGGGAAGCAGTTCGCGAAGGCCTCGACGGAGCCCGTGGTTCGCGCGCGTCGAAGCGGCTACCCCGTCGCGTGTCTCAAGGCCGGCATCGCCCAGACCTGCGTGACCGCGTTCGGCGCCCCCACGCTGCTCGTCACGCCGCAGGTGAGGCTCGTCGCGCGCAGCGTCGCAGCGAAGCCGCGCGCGGCCGACTTCGCACAGCCGAAGGTGCCGAAGACCTCGGTCGACCCGGTCATCGGCCTGTACGCCTGAGCTCACACCGTTGCGGGAATGACGGTGTGACGATCCTCGTCGAGGCTCGCCGTGCCGGCCGGGAACGACGTGACGATCACGCGGCAGTGCGCGCGCCGCAGCAGGTTCTCGACCGTGTCCGAGAACACGTGTGAGCGGCCGGCGGCGTCCCAGGGATGGGGAACCGCGCCGATCAGGATCAGCCCGGCATCGGCCTCGCGCGCCTCGTGCGCGACCGCGCTCGAGATCGCACGAGCCCGCAGCACGCGACACTCGACCTCGATCTCGTAGTCGGCGGCGAACGAGCGACAGAGCGCCTCGAGCTGCTCCGAGGCGAGGTCCTCCGCCGGCATCGCACAGTCGAGCGGCTGGTCGAGCGGTACCTCGATCACCTTGAGCGCGATGACCTTGGCACGCTCGGGTTGGGCGAGCTTGCAGGCAGTCGCGAGCATCTCGTCCTCGATGGGGCCGGCCTGCTTGCATGGCACGATGATCGTCCCGTACGGCACCTCGGCGAACTCGGGAAGCTCCAGCTCGACCGAGCTCATGCGTCCCGAGGATCGGGAGGCCCGCCCTGCGGCGCACGATCACGAACACGATGACCCCTCCGAGCAGCCACAGGGGAGGGACGACCCTGCCTGCGCGGTGTGTTCCGAGCGCCAGCAGCCAGACGACCCACGACAGCAGGAACCCCACGACCGCCGGCCACGGGATGGACGAGCGCCCGAAGTGCACGTTGCCCCGCATCCGCACGGGGCGTGGACGATCGGGCTCGACCACGCGCAGACGGATCACCGCGAGGAACACCGCCATGAACGCGAGCATCAGGCCGAACGAGTAGATCGAGGCGAGGCCCGTCACCTCGCGATCGAACAGCGAGGCTGCCCCGAACAGACGCCGCGACGGTCACCACCACGATCGCCGTTCAGGGCCGGCGAGGTCGCGAACCGCCGGTTGACGGCGCTCACCGGGGCGGGCAGGCACGACGCGTCGCCGAGCCCCCGCAGCACGCGCGCCGCGCCCGAGAAGGCCGTGATCGCGGAGAACATCAGGATCAGGACGGCGCTCGCGGCGACCACCGCGCGCAGCCAGTCGCCGAAGCCCGACGCCACCTCGTTGCCGACCGCGAGCGCGACACCTGCAAGCGGAGCATTCAGGTAGCGCACGGACACCTCCGACGCGTACCCCGAGGGCGCCCCCGGGCTCCGGGTGATCGGCAGCGCGGTGAGCGCGACGGTCGCGATCACGGCGTACAGCACGATCGTCGCGAGCACGGCCGAGACCATGCCGCGGGCGAACGTGTCGGCGGGCTTCTTCACCTCGCGCATCACCAGCGCGACGACCTCGAGGCCCGTGAACGCGATCATCGCGAGCGGGATCGAGAACGCGACGGCATTCCACGTCGGAACCTGCCCGAGATCGATCGTGCGCGTCAGCGTGTGCGGGTGGAACGCGACGGCGAGTCCGAGCACGGCAAGCAGCAGCTGCACGCCGATATCGACGGCCGCGACGACGATCGAGGCCCGGTAGAGCCCGGGCCGGCGGATCAGGCGCGCGCCGCCGATCGCCAGGGCGAGCCCCACGGCCACCAGCTCGTCGTACGGCTGCTCCAGCGCGGAGGGATCGCCGACCATCGCGAGCGCGTAGTGCGGGACGAACAGCAGCGACAGCGCGATCACGACGGCGAAGTCGAGCACCACCGCCCAGCCGACGACGAACCCGGCGAGGTCACCGAACGCGTGCCGCGCAACGGCAGCGGACCCCCCGGGCTTGTCGACCGTGCGCACGCCCTCCTGGTAGGCGGCCGCCGCGAGCCCGAAGAGCAGCCCGGCGCCGAGCAGCACGAGCGGCGTCAGCCCGAGCGCCCACAGCGAGACGACGCCGAGCGCGAAGTAGAGCGAGCTCGAGACCTCGCCGTAGACGATCGCGAAGATCGTCTCGGCGCCGAAGATCCGCTGCAGTCCGGGAAGCTTGCGTGCCATCGGCCGGCTATCCGGTCGTCCGGCGAAGGATCCACAGGCGCAGGCAGCCCGCCGCGACGAGCCCGGCGCCGATGAGGTAGCCGACCGCGAGACTCGAGCCACCCGCGATCGCCGTCCGCACGAGCACGACGAGGCCGAACACGATGAGGATCACGTTCAGCGCGAACGTGCCACCGCGGTAGATGCCCCGCCCGCTCACGCGCGCACACCGGCGGGCGCACGGCTCGGCCGCTGTGGCCCGCGCCACTCGGGCGACGCGCCGACCATCACCTTGCAGGGGGCGTTCCGCAGCACGTAGTCGACGGTCTCGCCGAACAGGCGCGCCTGGCGGGGCGAGCGTCCCGGCGAGCCGAGCACGATCACCTCGCTCGAACGGGCGCGCGCCTCGTCGACCAGGGTGCGGCCTGCGTGGCGCGTGCGCACGAGCCTCCCGATCACGGTGACACCGTACTGCACGCCAAACGCCTCGGCCTCTGCGAGCTGCCGTGCCGCCTGGGCCTCGGCCTCGTCTGCGGCGCAAAGCAGCGGGAGGTCGGCCGGCACCTCGAGCGTGTACAGGGCGACCACCCGCGCGCCCTGCTCACCCGCGAGCCGCAGGGCGGTGACCGTCATCTCGTCGGCGACCGCGGCCTCGGTGATGTGCAGCACGATCGTCGTGAACTCGATCTCGATCGCGGGTCCCGCGAACTGCGGGGCCGCGAGCACGGTCTTGGTCAGCGGCAGCCCCTGGGACTTGCGGTACACGACGTAGATCACCATGCCGAGCGTCATCCAGATGAGGCCCGTGTAACGCACGGTCGGGAAGAGCGTCGAGGTGACGATGAACGCCGTCAGCGTGCCGAGCCCGCCGAGGATCGCGAACAGCGGCACGTCGTAGGTGCCGACGCGCAGGTTGAGCGGGGCCCGGAACGGCTGATCCGGGTCCGGATGTCTGAGCCGCAACGCGATCACCGACGCGTGCGCGATCGTGAACGACAGCATCGCGCCGAAGGCGTACAGGTTGCCGAGGAACGCGATGCCCTTCGGCCCCGACTCCGCGGCCGGCACCATGAGGGCGATCGCCGCGAACGTGTAGATCAGGATCGCGACCCACGGCGTGCGGTACTTCGGATGGACCGTGCGGAGGATCTCGGGGAACTGCCGATGCTGACCCATCGAGTAGGTCAGTCGCGAGACACCGATGATGCCGGCGTTCGTCGCGATGATCAGGATCGTGCCCGCGAGGATCCCGACGTAGTAGGCGACCGGTGTCGTCAGCGGCCCGAGGCCCAGGTTCTGGACGATGCCCGCGACCGGGTCCGACGCGAACTCCGAGCCGAGCAGCGACGTGTAGTGCGAGCCGGTGTTCGGGTCGGCAGTGGGCACGTGGTGCACCGGCATCGCCGACAGGGCGACGGCGGGCAGGAACGCGTAGATCGCGAACACCGCCAGGGCGACGAGGCCGATCGAGCGCGGCACGTCACGGCCGGGGTCGCGCGCCTCCTCCGCCATGTTCGAGATGGTCTCGATTCCCGTGTAGGCGACCATGCCGATCGGGATCGAGATCAGGAACGAGCTGAGCGTCGGCCCCGACCCGAAGTGCACGTTCGAGACCAGCACGGACGGCGACAGGATCAGCACGGCGCCGACGATCACGAGCAGCGCCTGCGTTGCCAGGTCGGCAAGCGCGAGGAAGACGTTCAGCCTCGCCGACTCCTGGATGCCGCGGATGTTGAGGACCGCGAGCAGGAGCACGAGGCACGCGGCGAACGCCAGCTGTCCGTAGCCCGTGTGCAGGGAGTGCAGGCCCGGCAGCACCGAGAGGTACGGCGGCACCGTGTACGACGAGATCGCGATCGTCACGGTGTAGTTCAGCATCTGCGCCCACGCAGCGAAGAACGAGACGGCCTCGTTGAACGCGCGACGCGAGAACGAGGCCGAGCCGCCCGCCTCCGGGAACCGCGCGGTGGCCTCCGCGTAGGTCGCCGCCGTGAACGCGAAGATCAGCCCCGAGATCGCGAACGTCACCGGCGTCATGCCGAGCGCGTAGATCGCCGTGACGCCGAGCGCGTAGTAGATCGAGGAGCCGACGTTGCCGTAGGCCGTCGCGAACAGATCCGGCGTGCCGAGGACGGCAGGCAGACCGCGCGAGACCCGGCGCCTGAGCAGCGGCACCTACGTCTGCTTTCTCGCGAAGGCCCAGGCCGAGAGCGCCGGGCCGTCGAACGTGGCGATCACCGGAACGTCCCGATGTCCGCCGTCCTTCAGGGTGACCGAGACGGTGCAGCGCACCTTCTGGTTGCGCGGCTTCTCCTGGCAGACGACCGCGTCGACCGTCGAGCCGTGCAGCTCGGGACGTCCCGGGAAGTCCGAGTTGAACGTCCAGTCGGCCTTGATCGTCTTCTCGGCGGACTTGCCGGTGGCGCCCAGCCCACCGCATCCGGCGACCACGAGAAGCGCCAGCACCGGGGCGGCAAAGAGCTTGCGCACGGCTCGCAAGCGTACCGGCTCAGGTGGTCGGGTTGGAGGGGGGCCGCCGGCCCTGAATGCTCCCTCCCCGACCGTTCGAGCTGGTTCCGAAATGCCCGCGGTGTCTGGACCGCCTGGATCGTCCTCCGGTCTGGTGTCGGTGCACTGCTGCAATTCGCATGGAGTCACGCATCCGACCCGGTTGCGCACCGCCCACAGACCTTCGGCGACCCGGTGCCCGCTCCGGCACACGCTCCGGTCGTCCGACACACGGCACGCGAGCGGGCTCCGGGGCTTCACAGGGGAGTCGGCCGGCTCTTGAACAGGCCACCAGCCTGCCCTGCGAGCCAGCCGGCACCCCTGCTCGCTCCAGACACCCCAGCCACAACGCGCTCATTCCAAAACCAGCTCTAGAACACCTTGACGATCAGCGGGATGATCAGGATCGCCACGATGTTCGCGATCTTGATCATCGGGTTGATGGCCGGGCCGGCAGTGTCCTTGTAGGGGTCGCCGACCGTGTCGCCCGTGATCGAGGCGAGGTGCGCGTCGGAGCCCTTGCCGCCGTACGCGCCGTCCTCGATCAGCTTCTTCGCGTTGTCCCAGGCGCCGCCGCCCGACGTCATCGAGATCGCGAGGAAGAGCCCGGTCACGATCGTGCCGACGAGCAGGCCGCCGAGCATCTGGAACGAGATCAGTCCGACGACGATCGGGATCACGATCGGGATCAGCGCGGGCAGCCGCATCTCGCGCAGCGCCGTCTTCGTCACGATGTCGACGCACGTGCCGTACTCCGGCTTGGCGGTGCCCTCCATGATCCCCGGGATCTCGCGGAACTGGCGGCGCACCTCCTCGACGACCTCGGCACCCGCCCGGCCGACCGCCTGCATCGCCAGCGAGGCGAACAGGAAGGGCATGAGACCGCCGATCAGCAGTCCGACCAGGACCCACGCGTTGGCGAGGTCGAAGTGCAGCTCCGCCGCCTGCTCCACCTTGCCCGCGGCGAGGAACTGCCGCGAGAGCTCGTCGCGATAGCTTGCGAACAGCACGAGGGCGGCGAGGCCGGCCGAGCCGATCGCGTACCCCTTCGTCACCGCCTTGGTCGTGTTGCCGACGGCGTCGAGCGGATCGGTGATGCCGCGCACCTCCTCCGGCATGTCGGCCATCTCGGCGATGCCGCCTGCGTTGTCGGTCACGGGACCGAAGGCGTCGAGCGCCACGATCATGCCCGCCATCGAGAGCATCGCGACGACGGCGATGGCGACGCCATCGATGTTCGCGAGCTTGAACGCGACCAGGATGCCGACGCCGATCACGATCACGGGAGCGGCCGTGGCCTCCATCGACTTGGCGAGGCCCGCGATGATGTTCGTCGCGTGCCCGGTCGTCGACGCGCGCGCGATGCCCTTGACCGGCCCCCAGCGCGTGCCGGTGTAGTACTCCGTGATCGCGACGAGCAGCGCGGTGATCACGAGCCCGACGAGCGCACAGAGCCAGAGCTTGCCCCAGCTCGGATGCGGCACGTGAATGTCCTGGGCCATCCAGTAGATGATGGGGATGAAGACCAGCGCCGAGATGCCCGCTGTCGAGAACACGCCGGTGTACAGCGCCGTCATCACGCCGCCCTCGTTCTCGTGGCCCTTGCGGATGCGCACGAGCTGGGTGCCGATGATCGACGCCAGGATCGAGACCGCGCCGAGGACGAGCGGCAGGCCGATGCCGGCGGCGCCCCAGCCGGCCTGCTGCGCCAGCAGCATGCCGGCCACGAGCGTGACGGCATACGTCTCGAACAGGTCGGCAGCCATGCCGGCGTCGTCGCCGACGTTGTCGCCGACGTTGTCGGCGATCACGGCGGGGTTACGCGGGTCGTCCTCCGGGATGCCCGCCTCGAGCTTGCCGACGAGGTCGGCGCCGACGTCGGCGCCCTTCGTGAAGATGCCGCCGCCGAGCCGCGCGAAGACCGAGATCAGCGAGCCGCCGAAGCTGAGCCCGACGAGGGCGCGCACCGCCGCTTCCTCGCCGACGCCGCCGGCGCGCAGCGCCCCGTAGTAGCCGGCAACGCCGAGCAGACCCAGGCCGACCACGAGGATGCCCGTGACCGTGCCGCCCTTGAAGGCGACGTCGAACGCCGGCGCGATGCCGCGGCGCGCGGCCTCGGCGACGC
Source organism: uncultured Actinomycetes bacterium (assembly GCA_963717155.1). Lineage (GTDB taxonomy): Bacteria > Actinomycetota > Thermoleophilia > Gaiellales > JALYLC01. Next base: position 932,615 of record OY970326.1, on the reverse strand, counting down.
GAGCGTTCGCGCGGACCGCGACGTTCATGCCGATGTAGCCCGCCGAGGCCGACAGGACGGCGCCGACCAGGAAGCCGACGGCTTCCTTCCAGCCGAGCGTGCTCGTCACCGTGTTCGCGAGCAGGAGCAGCGCTGCGATCACGACCGCGACGACGCTGATCGTGCGGTACTGGCGATTGAGGTACGCGTTCGCACCCTCCTGGATCGCCGCCTGGATCTCGCGCATGCGCTCGTTGCCGGGGGACTGCTTGAGGACCCACGACGTGAGGTACAGGCCGTACGCGACGGCGGCAAGACCGCAGACAAGGGCGACGAGCACGTTGTGCTCCGCCAGGAAGCTCTCCATGGGCTACTTGCTCCTGAAAACGAAAGCAGCGCCTACACCCCGGCGCGCTGCTCTACGGGTCGAAGAGGACGGGCGATTGTAACACGCGGATTTCGGTGGGGAGCCAGTGGAGCCGCGATCTTGTAACGCCGTGCCCACGCACTCGCCTAGACCTCGCCGCCCGGCGTCCAGATCCGCGCACGCGGGGTCTCGGGCTGCTCGGGCGGAGGCGGCTGGCCTGCGCCGCCCGCACCCGGATCCGCCGGGGGAGCGCCTCCCGAGAGCTCGACGAACGCCAGGCGAAGCTGGGCCAGTCCCGAACGGAGATCGTTCAGCAGCGGGCCGGGAGCCAGCTCCTCGAGCACCGGCAGCAACGCGCCCAGCGCGTCGATCGCCTTGCGCGCCTCCGTCGGCTCGTCGTCGGGAACGCCATCGACCATGCCCAGGCGGGCCGCGGCGATGTTGACGAGCGTGATGCCGGCCTGGGAGAGCACCTCCGCCGCTGTCAGGTTGCGCAGCTCTTCCTGCATGCGACGTGCGAGCTCCTCCAACTCCGCCTGGTTCGGCTCTGCTTCAGCCACGGGTCGCCTCCAGCTCCTCGCCGGCCCACTCGACCGACTCGCGTGTCTCGCGCACCTGTTCGGCGAACGCCTCCTCGAGAGTCGCACCCTCGTTCAGGCGGCGGATCGCCCGCTGCGCGCAGTTGCCCTCGTCAAGCATACGCTCGAGCGGCAGCAGGAACCGCTCGAGGCCGAGCGCGCGAGCCTCGGGCGCCGCGTCCGCGAGCAGTGAGCGGATGCGCTCGGCAGCCGGCACCGAGCGTCGCCCGGCGAGATCGATCAGCTCGTGCGAGAGCCCGTGACGGATCGCCCGCCACTGGTTCTCCTCGAGCACGCGTCCCCCGGCGAGCTCGGCGGGCTCGCCCTCGTCGATCCCGCGCAGGGCGCGAGCCGCCATCAGGTAGCCGAAGGCCGAGATCGCGATCGCCTCGCGCACGTCGGGCGCACCGTCCGCGTTCCGCAGCTCGATCGTGCCGAACGACTGGTGCGGTCGGACGCACCACCAGATCTGCGTGTGCTCGCGGATCGAGCCGGTGTCGAGCAGGAAGCGGCAGAACGCGTCGTAGTCGCTCCAGCCCGCGAACGGCTCGGGAATGCCGCAGCGCGGGAACATGCGGGTGAAGTGCTGCGACCGGGTCGAGTGGAGGTGCGTCCGCCTGCCGTCGGTCCAGGGCGAGCTGGCGCTCAACGCGAGCAGGTCCGGGAGGATCGACCGCACGCGGTTCATCAGCTCGATCGCGCGCTCGTGGCCCTGGACGCCGACATGCACGTGGATGCCGAACGTGTTGTTGCGCCATGCGACGTAGCGCAGCGACTCCTCCACCAGGCGGTAGTGGGGGGTGTCGATGATCCGCTGCTCTGTCCAGGGCGACCAGGGATGCGTGCCGCAGGCGCAGAGCTCGGCACCGAGCCGATCCACGAGGCCGTACAGCTCTCGACGACGGTCGACGACGAGCCGCGCGGCGTCCGCGAAGCGCTCGCAGCGCCCGGTCTTCACCTCGACCTCGCACTCGATGAGCTCGCCCGCGAGATGCTCGCTGAGCGGGGTGCCCTGGGCCATCTCCTGCAGCTCGCGAAAGCCGTTGCGCAGCGACAGCGTCTCGCGATCGAGGATCTGGAACTCCTCCTCGATCGCAAGCGTGAGGTCGGTCGAGGCGTCGAAGCGGGCAGGCGCCTCCGCAAGCGAGCCGTAGGGGTCCGAGACGGACGAGCCCATCGGGCGGCCCACGATAGCCGATGCACTCCGGGGCTTCGCCATGCGCGGACGATCTGGGCGTCAGGATCGACGCGCGCGCTGCCGATACAGGCTGCCCACCCTCGATCACGGAGCCCGCCATGCGGCGCAGGGAGCGCGTGTTCTTTCTCCTGCTCGGAACTGTCAGTGCGTTCGCACTGATGGCCGGCGCGTGGCCGGTTCCGCTGCTCGCCTTCGCATTGCTCGAGCTCTCGTTCACGGTCGTCGAACGCGCCGCCCTGCGCCGGAGACGGCTCGCGCGCCGCGCGCGAGCCGGCGCACGTGGCTACCGGCGGGATGCGGCTGGGGGTATCCTCCACTCCACGCCATGAGCACGTCGCACCCGGCCGAGCTCCAGCTCCTCGACTACGTCGAGGGATGCCTCGTGGGCGAGGAGCTCCGGGGGCTGCGACGGCACGTTTCGACATGCTCGGCGTGCCAGAGCACGCTCCGCGAGCTGTCCCACGCGGTCGACGTGCTCGAACGCCTGCCGACCGTCGACATACCCCACGACGGCATGCGCGAGCAGCTCGGCCGCAGCAAGCGACGGCTGTGGACGCGCGCGCTTCCGATCTTCGCGATCGTGCTTGCAGCGGGCGCGGTGGTGCAGGAGCTGCGGCCGAGCGCGACGGAGACGAACGCCGCACGTTCGACGGCCGCCGCGGCCGCCGCGAAGCGGCCCGCGTTCATGTCGACCTGGATCGTGACGCACATGCCCGCGACCCAGTCCGACCGCGACGGCGTCAAGACCGAGCTGCAGGGGTTCGCACCGTTCATCCCGCCCGATCACGGCTCGCTGGTCGCCCTGGTCGACCTCGACGATCTCCCGGCGGCGGAGCAGCAGCTGCAGACGGCGAAGGGGGCTCACGCGGTCACCGTGCTCCTGATCGGCGTGCAGGGCTTGCACGGCGGCCTGCTGCGCGAGCAGGCGGGCCCCGCGAGCACCACCAGCGGGCGCTAGTTACGTCAGGTAGAAGTACAGCGCGTGCAGGAGCTCGACCGCGGGGCTCGAGTAGTGCACCGTGACATCGGGCGGCACCGTCAGGAGCGCCTCGGAGTAGTTGAAGATGATGCGCACGTTGGCCGCGACGAGCGCGTCGGCCACCTCCTGCGCAGCATCGGCGGGCACGGCGAGCACGCCTGCGATGATGTTCTTCTCGGCCACGGTATCGCGCAATCCGGCGATCGCCTGCACGCGGACGCCACCCAGGTTGCGCCCGATCGCGGACGGATCGCGGTCGAAGATCGCCGCGATGTTGAAGCCGTGATCGACGAACATCGGCGACCCTGCGATCGCGCCCCCGAGCCGGCCGGCACCGATCAACGCGATGTTGTGCTGACCCGACGTGCGCAGGATGCGCCGGATCTCGCCGATCAGCGCGTCGATGTTGTAGCCGACACCCCGCTTGCCGAACTTTCCGAAGCCGGAGAGGTCGCGCCGGATCTGCGTCGCGTTGACGTGGGTGTACTCGGCGATGTCCTGCGACGAGATCGACGTGCGACCCATCTTCTTCGCCTGGGTGAGTACCTGGAGGTAGCGCGAGAGGCGCGCTGCGACACCAACGGTGAGGCGATCGGACACTGTTTGTGACTGTAGCAGAATGGCCCCGGGCGTCCGAAAGGATGCGCCCTTGCGTCGTTACGAAGGCCTGTCTGCGCGGCGAGCTTGTGCTGCCACGATCCGGCGCTCGAGCAGCGTCGGAGACACGTGGTAGACGAACGCCTGCTCACCGTCGATCTCGACGACCGGCAGGCTCGCGCGGTGCCGTGCCTCGAGCTCGGGGTCGCCGGTCACGTCGACGGTGCGGAGCGCGAAGCCGAGCCGCTCGGCCGCGGGCACGAGCACCAGCTTCGCCTCGTCGCACAACGTGCAGTCGGGCGCGCCGTACAGGACGACCTCGACGGGGTCGGTCACCCCGTGATCGTGAACGGCAGCGCTCGCTCGCTCGTCACCGAGTCCACCGACGTGGCATCGACGACCAGCCGGTAGTCGCCGGGTGCGAGCGGAGACCCCGTCGCGCCGCGCCCCGTCACGCCGAACCGGTACACGCCCGGGAGCAGCGATCGCAGGTCGAGCAGGCGCCCGAGGTCGGTGCTGCCCTGGTAGAGGTCGACGGTCAGCCTCGCGACCGGCGCGATGGCGAGCCGGGCGTCGTCGGCGGTAAGGCCTGCCTGCACCGCGCCGAGCTGTAGCTGGAGCTGGGCCGGGGGATCCGACGAGTCGCCCGACGCGAAGCTCGTCGTCGAGAGCCCTGCCGAGCGGATCAGATCGGTCACGGCGTCGCCGGCAGTCGCGGCAGCCCAGGGGATTCGCAGGGTCGGACCGCCGCCGGAGACCGTCGCGGTCACCCAGCCGCCGATCACGGAAGCGGTGTGCGGCAGACCGGTGAGCGACAGGGTCACGTGCAGCGTGATCGAGGAGTTCGCCGGAATCGTGGGCTCGGGCTGATCGGCTGTCACGTCTGCCGTGATCCCCGTATCGCCGACGCCGTCGCGCACGAAGCCGAGCGTCACGGAGACGGGCTGGGCGGTGACGTTCTGCAGCACCACCGGCAGCGTCGACGAGAACGGATCGCTGCCCGCGAGCCCGAAGCTCAGGCTCGTCGGCGTCGCCACGAGGGACGTTGCGCTCGCAGCGACGGGATCGACCGCGCCGGCTCCCTGGGACTCGACCGGATCGAGCACGACACCGGTCGCGTTCGTCGTTCCCGTTGCGGTCGCCGTGCCGACGAGTGCGCCGCGCAGATCGTCGACGGTCCAGGTCGGGTGCGTCTCGAGCAGCACCGCAGCGTCTCCTGCGACCTGCGCTGCCGCCGCGGAGGTGCCGGTCACGGCACCGTAGCCTCCGCCCGCGAGCGCGCTGGTGATCGCCACACCAGGTGCGACGAGATCGGGCTTGAGCGCGCCGCCGTAGCCCAGGCCTGTCGACGAGAAGCCCGCAACCGCTCCATCGTTCGCGTTCACGGGGGCGACCGAGTCGCCGAACGTGACGGTCCCGCTCGTACCCGCATCGAACGCCTTCGCAAGGAGGCTGCCGGCCGCATCGGGCAGCACGGCCACGGGGATCGGCACACGATCGTCGAGGCCGAGCGCTCCGTTCGCGATCGGTCCATCCCCGTACAGGAGCACGGCCTTGGCGCCCGCCGCCGCGGCTGCCACGACCCGCGGGCCGATCGCGCCACCGTCGCGCGGGATCAGGACGGCCCGGCCGGTCACGAGATTGGCGCCGGTCGGCGTGAGGTAGTCACCAGGCGCGTCGCCGCTCGCGGACTGGCCGTCCGGCCTCGTCGGGTCGGACTGCGTCGGCCCCGCGATATCGGCCACGTTCAACGGCGCATTCGCGATCGGGGCGAGCATTCCGGCCAGGGGAACGGCCGCGAGCGACTGCGTCTGGCCGCCGGTCGAGAGCGTGACGCTGACGGCCGGGAGCGTCGATCGACCGTCGGAGGCGCCGACCGCGAGCCACGAGGCCGCAGACGCGGGCGTCGCGACCGTGCCGAAGCGCGCACCCGTCGGCCCGTCGTTGCCGGCGGCGGCAATGACCAGCGCACCGGCCTTCGCCGCGCCATCGGCCGCAAGCGCCTCGGGCGTATCGCCGAACGCGGCGAACGGCTCGGACACCGGCGCCACGATCACCTGGGCATGATCGGAGAGATCGCCGTCGCCGTTCGGGTCGAGCGCACGGTCGATGCCCGCCAGCAGCGAGGACGTCGATCCCACGAGCACGCCGCGGTCCATCGCCATGATCTGGATCGGGAGGATCTTCGCGCCCGGCGCGACGCCACCGAGCCCGGCGGGGCCGCCGGCCCCGGCGATGATGCCGGCCATGTAGGTCGCGTGGCTCGCCGCGTCAGCGGTCGGGTCGTCCTCCCGCGGCTGGTCGGTGACCGCGTTCCATGGGGTCAGGGTGGCGCCGGCCAGGTAGGGATGCGAGGTGTCGAGCGGTCCGTCGAGCAGCGCCACGGACACGCCCTTTCCGGTGGCGGAGAGGGCGGGAACCTGGGGGCGCGCGCCCGGGCCGAGCGCGGCGAGCGAGCTCTCGACGACTCCGGCCGGGTACACACGACGCACCGGGTACACGCCGGCCACCCCGTCGATCGACGGCAGTCGTCCGATGTCGACGCGCGGAACGAAGGCGGAGAAGCCGTTCAGCGCGTTGTGGAAGGTTTGATGCACCCGAAGCGGGATGCCCGCCGCGCGCGCGGCGACGATCACGTTGTGCTGGGACTGCGCGACCTGCGACGGAGCCCCGGTGTCACCCTTCGGCGCGTCTGCGACCGAGGGCGCAGAGAGCACCACGATGACCTCGATCGGCAGGCTGTCCGGCAATCGGGCCCCGCGCACGATCTCGGTGAACGCCGCCGGCGAGGCGCCGTCGTTCGAGCCATCACCGATCTGACCGGACGCCACCGCCGCGACGACGGCCGCAGTGACGACGAACGAGCACAGGACTACAGCGAGCGCGACTCGGCGACTCATCGGCGGGAGTGTAACGGCCGTAGGACGGGGCTTCGCGCATATGCGTCCAGCTCGAGGTAGGCAGGCGCCTCCAGGGCCTCGACATCCAGCGCCGCTGCGGCGATCATCGCGGCGTTGTCGACGCACATCGCGGGCGGTGCGAGCAGGAGCCGCGCGCCGCGCTCATCGCACAGATCGGCCAGCGCGCGGCGCAGCGCCGAGTTCGCGGCAACGCCTCCGGCGACCGCCAGCGCATCACGGCCGGACGCCTCGAGCGCGCGTCCCGCGCGCTCGACGAGAGTCGCAACGATCGCGTCCTGGTAGCCGGCCGCGAGATCGGCACGACAGGCGTCGGCCGACTCCCCGAGCTCGGCAACGCGCCGGGCGAGCGCCGACTTGAGGCCCGAGAACGACAGATCGCACCCGGGCCGCCCCGCAAGGGCGCGCGGAAACGGCTCGCGCTGCGGATCGCCGTCCCGCGCGAGCTGCTCGAGGGCCGGGCCGCCCGGGTAGGCGAGCCCGAGCAGTCGCGCCCCCTTGTCGAAGGCCTCGCCGGCAGCGTCGTCGAGCGTTCCACCGAGCGGGACGAGCTCGCCGCGCGAGGGGACGTCGAGGAAGAGCGTGTGGCCGCCGGACGCAAGCAGGCACAGGAACGGAGGCTCGACGCGCCCCGGCGCGAGGAACAGCGCCGCGACGTGACCCGCGAGGTGGTCGACCGGCGCGAAGGGCAGGGATCTGGACCACGCGATCGCCTTGCCGGCAGCGAGGCCGACGAGCAGGGCGCCGATCAGCCCAGGACCCTGTGTCGCCGCGACCAGGGTGATGTCGTCGAGCGTGACGGCGGCGTCGTCGAGTGCCGCCTCGATCACCGGGCCGACGAGCTCGAGGTGCCGCCGCGACGCGATCTCGGGCACGACGCCGCCGAAGCGCGCGTGCAGCTCCGACTGGGAGCTGCGTATCGACGAGCGGACGACGAGATCGCGATCGACGACCGCGGCGCAGGTGTCGTCGCAGGAGGTCTCGAGCGCGAGGATCACACCTCGTCCGGAACGCTGCCGGGCGGATGGCGCCACATGATCAGGGCGTCCTCGCGGTTGTCGGTGTAGTACCCGCGCCGAACACCCGAGGCGAGGAACCCGAGCCGCTCGTACAGGCGGATCGCACCGGCGTTCGAGACCCGCACCTCGAGCGTGTAGCCCCGCGACCCGTCGCGGTCCGTGAGTGCGAAGAGCTCGAGCAGCAGCCGCTCGGCGATCCCACGGCGGCGGCTGTCGACGTCCACCGCGATGTTCATGACGTGCCAGGCGTCCACGTAGCGCGCGACGATCAGGTAGGCGCACAGGCGCTCGCCCGTGAACGCGCCGAGGCAGAGGCCGGTCGCCTTCGCGAGCTCGCCTGCGAACATCGAGCGGGACCACGGCGTCTGGTACGAGCGCCGCTCGATCGCCTCGACGGCCTGGAGGTCCTCGAGGGTGAGCCTGCGGATCTCGATCGGCGCCCCGGGGGCGTCGCTGCCGGTTGCATCGAGCAGGTCGGAGCTCACGCGGCCTCCTCGGCATCGGGGCGGCGCAGGTACTGCGGGGCTGCCGCCGTCGCCAGGCCGTCCGCGGCGGCCAGCCCGGCGAGCAGGCGCGCGGCGGGCGCGTGGCGCGGGTCGTCATCGGGCGGCACGACCAGGTCCGCCGCCTCGAGCTCCGCGCGGTAGCGAACGGCGCCATCGCCGACGACGACTGCGGCCCGCGGCGCAAGGTCCGCGAGCGCCTGCGGCGAGCGGGCCGCCGCCGGAACTCCCGCTCCTTCGGCGAACACCTCTCCGCGGCGCGCATCGATGCACGCGATCGCGCCGTCCCCGGCGCCGGCACGCAGCGCCGCGAGCGTGCTCGCCCCGGCGACGGGGATCCCGAGCCCGAGTCCGAGCCCGCGCGCGGTCGCGAGGCCGATCCGGACTCCCGTGAAGCTGCCCGGCCCGATCCCGCCGACGACGCCGTCGAGCTCGCCCGCCGAGACACCCGCACGCTCGACGAGCTCCTGACACAGCACGAGCACCTCCTGCGCGACGTGGCCGTCGCGTCTCTCACCTTCCGCGAGTACCGCTCCATCGCGCCAGACGCACGCCGTGGCGACGGTGGTGGCAGTGTCAATGGCGAGCAACAGCACCGACCGCAGTCTAGAGACTCATTGCGAGGCGACGATCTCGATCTCGCGCACGCCCTCGCTCACCAGGCGGAGCAGGACGCGCACGTCGGCAGCCGGAAGCAATCCCTCGCCCCGCACCGCCCACTCGATGAACGTCGCGCGCACGTCGTCGAAGTACGGCTCGAGATCGGCGAGATCCTCGTCGCCGAGCGCCCGGGTGCGATACAGGTCGAGGTGGGCAACCGGCCCCTGATCGCCCGCGTACAGGTGGGCGACCGTGAACGTCGGGCTCGTGACCGGCTCGTCCACGCCGAGCGCGAGTGCGGCTCCGCGGATGAACGCCGTCTTGCCCGCACCGAGCTCTCCCTCGACGTAGACCACGGCACCTGCGGGAAGACGGCGCGCGAGCGCTGCGCCCGCCTCGGCCGTCTCGAGCTCAGAAGAGCTCGAGCTGATCTGCGGCACGCGGGGTGACGAGCTGGGCCGGGGTCGCCGCAGCGGCCACGGCCGCGGGGGCCGGCGGAGTCGCGAGGTCGCCCGCTTCGAGATCCGCCTCGGAGCGCTCGAGCAGCGCGAGGTGCTCGAGCAGCGCCGGGATCCGCAGGACGTCGGCCTCGAGCTCCGGGCGAAGCCGCGGGTTGTAGAGCGCCGCGGCCGGGTGATACAGCGGGTACAGCACCACCTGGCTCCCGCCCAGGGTCGTACGCCTGGCCTGCCCGTGGACGCGGCTGACGCCGTGCTGGCGGCCGGACAGGAGCCGCGTCGAGAAGTTGCCGAGCGTCGCGATCACGCGCGGCTGCACGATCGCGATCTGCCGATAGAGCTTCCCCTCGCACGCCTCGATCTCGTCGGGCTGCGGATCTCGGTTGCCCGGCGGACGGCACTTGATGACGTTCGCGATGTAGCAGTCGGCGCGTCCGAGGCCGATCAGCCCGAGCAGCTCGTCGAGCAGTCCGCCGGCCTGGCCGACGAACGGCACGCCCTGTCGGTCCTCGTGGAACCCCGGCGCCTCGCCGACGAACATCAGGTCGGCATCGGGATTTCCGTCGCCGACGACGACCGTCGTACGCCCCTCAGCGAGGCGGCAGTCCCGACAGCTCGACCACTCCTCGGCGTAGCGGCTGAGCTCCGAACGACGAGCGCTCGCCTCGACGGCCATCGCGAGCCACTCAGTGCCGGCAGCCGCAGCCACCGCCGCAGCAGCCGCCACCGCCGCCGCCATGGCAGGTCGCGGCATGTCGCCGCCGACCGAGTGCGTCGCGAAGCTCGAGAAGAGCTTCGTCACGTCCGACGAGGCGCACTCGGGGCACGCCACGAGCGTCCTCCCATCGGCCGAGACGAGCTCCTCGAACCGATGCTCACACGTGCTGCAGGTGTACTCGTAGATCGGCATGGCGAGCATCCTACACACGGCTGCCGCTGCCCCGGAAGGCCTCAACCTCGGTGACCGCGGCCGCCAGCGTGGCCAGGCCCTCGTCGGTCCACGGCCCCGTGGTGATGACCGCCGCGTGCTCGATCCCGAGCGCAGACAACGCGCGGCAGCGCTCGACGAAGCTCGCGACCGACTCCCCGGGGGCGAGACGCGTGCTCACCGTCTTCTCGATGTCCTCGTAGCGCCTGCCCACGGCGGCGCAGTGCTCGGCGAGGACGGCGAGCTTGCGCGTGATCGTCGCGCCGCCGTCGGGGATGTCGAACAGGTTGCACGCGTCGGCGTAGCGGGCGACGAGGCGGAGGGTCCTCCGCTCCCCCATGCCGCCGATCAGGATCGGCGGGTGCGGGCGGGTCGAGGGCTTCGGGCTGCTGATCCTGATCTCGCTGAAGACCGCGCGACGGCCGAACCAGCGAGCGCTCGCCGAGGCGGTCGGGATCCAGGACGCGACGCTGACGCACCACCTCAACTCGATGGAGGCCGACGGCCTGCTCACGCGCCGGCGCGATCCGTCGAACCGCCGCGTTCACAACGTCGAGCTCACCGCACGGGGCGAGGCCCTGTTCGAGCAGCTACGGGCTGCCGCAATCGCCTTCGACCGGCACCTGCGGGCCGACATCCCCGACGACGACGTCGAGCGGCTCCGAGGGCTCCTCACGCGGCTTCGCGCAACCGTCTCGCAACCTTCTACACTGGCGCCATGGAGCTGATCCACACCTGCTATCGCATTACCGATCCCGATCGCTCGATCGCGTTCTACCGCGCGCTGGGATTCGAGGAGCGTCGTCGGATGCCGATCCGCGACGAGGCGATGAACATCTACATGGGGCTGCCCGGCGATGACGATCGCCTCGAGCTGACCTACAACTACGGCGTGGACTCGTACGAGCTCGGGACGGCGTACGGCCACATCGCGGTCACGGTCGACGACATCGACGGCACGCTCGAGCGCCTGTCAGGCCAGGGGATCCTGCCGGAGCGCGCGCCGTACACGGTCAGCGATGGCGGGTCGCGGCTGTGCTTCGTGCGCGATCCCGATGGCTACCGGATCGAGCTGATCGAGCGCGGCTGACGCCTGCCGACGCCTGCCTGCAGCGGCGCTGTCGATTTCTCGGCTCACGGTTCGTCTCTGAGAAGTCATCAGCCATTCAGGAGGCCTCACATGCAGTACCTGCTCCAGATCTTCTCCAGCGGCACGAGCGAAGAGTGGGATCGGTTGAGCGAGGACGAGCAGAACGCGATCATGGGCGAGTACTTCGCGATCTCCTCGCACGCCCGGCGTGGTCGGAGGGCGCTCAGCTGCAGTCCGCCGACACCGCGACGACCGTGCGCGTCGAGGGTGGGCGAACCCTCACGACCGACGGGCCGTTCCCGGAGAGCCGCGAGGTGCTCGGCGGCTACTACCTGCTCGAGGCCGACGATCTCGACACCGCGATCGAGATCGCCGCGCGCATTCCCGCCGCCAGGCTCGGCGGCGCCATCGAGGTCCGCCCGCTGGTCGAGCGTTGATCGAACAGGTCTTTCGAGACCACTGGGATCGCGTCCTCGCAACACTGATCGGCTTCCTCGGCGACTTCGACCTCGCCGAGGAGGCCGCCCAGGAGGCCTTCGCGAGCGCCGCGGCTCGTTGGCCCCGCGAGGGAACGCCGGCGAGCCCGGCCGGCTGGCTGATCGCCGTCGGACGCAATCGGGCGATCGATCGCATCCGCCGCGATCGGGTGCTGGCCAGCAAGACCAGGCTGCTCGATGTGCCCCAGTGGGCTGAGGACACCGTGGACGAGAACGCCTTCCCCGACGAGCGCCTCGAGCTGATGTTCACCTGCTGCCATCCGGCGCTGTCGCTGGACGCACAGGTCGCACTGACGCTACGTACGCTCGGAGGCCTCACGACGTCGGAGATCGCGCACACCTTCCTCGTCGACGAGGCGACCATGGCGCAACGCCTCGTGCGTGCGAAGAAGAAGATCAAGCTCGCCGGGATCCCGTTCCGCGTTCCCGTCGCCGAGCGCCTGCCCGAGCGTCTCGAGGCCGTCCTCGCGGTCTTCTACCTCATCTACAACGAGGGCTATGGCGGGCGTGACGACCTGGCCGACGAGTCGATCCGGCTCGCATACGCGCTGACGACGCTCATGCCAGACGAGCCGGAAGCGCATGGACTGCTGGCACTGATGCTGCTGCACGACGCGCGACGCGACGCACGCATGCGCGGCGGCGAGATCATCCTGCTGGAGGAGCAGGACCGCGCGCTGTGGGATCAGCGCAAGATCGCGGGTGGTCGTGCCGCCCTCGACCGCGCGATCGCGCTGCGGGGCCGAGGCCCGTACGTCCTGCAGGCGGCGATCGCATCGCTGCACGTCAGCGACGAGCCCGACTGGCCGCAGATCGGAGGGCTGTACCGCGAGCTCGCGCGCATCACGGGCTCGCCGGTCGTCGAGCTGAACCGCGCCGTCGCCGTGGCGCAGGTCGAGGGCGTCGAGCAGGGCCTCGAGCTCATCGACGCGTTGCCGCTCGACGGCTATCGCTACCTGCATTCGACGCGCGCCGAGCTGTTGCGGCGACTCGGGCGGACGAGCGAGGCACGCGCCTCGTACGAGCGCGCGCTCGAGCTGACACACACCGAGTCCGAGCGGCGCCTCCTGCGTCGTCTCCTGGCCCGCCTCTAGTTCAGGCGCTCAGGCAGCGCGGCGCATGACGACCGGGCTGATCGCCTCGAGCGCGTCGCGCACCGTTTCGAGCCTGTCGCTCGACACCCGTCGCGACGTCTCGAGCAGCAGCAGCAGGCACTCGGCGTTCGCGTCGTGCAGGTCGCGTGTCGTCGTCGCCGAACAGCCGTGCGTCAGCCGCATCGCGCAGACAGCGAGCCTCGTCCCCGCTCAGCACCTCGCCGGAGAGCTCGAGGACGAGTCCGACGAACTGCGTGTAGGCGCGCGCCGGTTCCATTGCGCCATTTTCGGCACTTTCGAGAAGAATCTGTAGCCGAAAGGCACGATCACACGAGCTCGAGCGCAGCCGGCGTCCGGTCGCGTTCGCCGAGCACGGCCCGCAGGTACCGGCCCGTGTGCGACGCCTCGACGGTGGCCACGTGCTCGGGAGTGCCGACCGCGACCACGAGTCCTCCCTCGTCACCACCTTCGGGACCCATGTCGATCAACCAGTCGGCCTGCTTGACGACGTCGAGGTTGTGCTCGATCACGAGGACGGTGTTGCCCGAGTCGACGAGTCGCTGCAGCACCTCGAGGAGCTTCTCGACATCGGCGACGTGCAGACCGGTGGTCGGCTCGTCGAGGATGTAGAACGTCCGCCCCGTCGCGACCTTGGACAGCTCGGTCGCGAGCTTGACGCGCTGCGCCTCACCGCCCGAGAGCGTCGTCGCCGGCTGACCCATGCGCACGTAGTCGAGGCCCACGTCGTGCAGCGTCTGAAGACGGCGCGCCAGTCGCGGAACCTTCGAGAAGAACGCCAGCGCCTCCTCGACGGACATGTCGAGGACGTCGGCGATCGACTTCCCTCGATAGCGCACCTCGAGGGTCTCGCGGTTGTAGCGGCGTCCCTTGCAGACCTCGCACGGCACGTACACGTCGGGCAGGAAGTGCATCTCGATCTTGATGGTGCCGTCGCCCTTGCACGTCTCGCAGCGCCCGCCCTTGACGTTGAACGAGAAACGTCCTGGCTTGTAGCCGCGCACGCGGGCGTCCGGCGTCTGCGAGTAGAGCTCGCGGATCTGGTCGAAGAGCCCGGTGTAGGTCGCAGGGTTCGAGCGCGGCGTCCGCCCGATCGGCGACTGGTCGATCGCGATCACCTTGTCGAACGCCTCGAGCCCCTCGATCGCACGATGCGAGCCCGGCCGCACGCGCATGCGGTGCAGCCGGTTCTGCAGCGCCTTGTGCACGATCTCGTTGACGAGCGTCGACTTGCCGGACCCGGAGACCCCGGTGACCGCGACGAAGCAGCCGACCGGGATCTCGATGTCGACGTCGCGCAGGTTGTGCTGGCTCGCCCCGTACACGCGGAGCCACGCGGCTCCCGGCGTCCGCCGCGCCGGAACGGCGATCTGTCGACGCCCCGAAAGGAACGCGCCGGTCAGCGACCCTCGTTTGCGCGCCACCTGCGCCGCCGTCCCCTCGGCGACGACCCGCCCGCCGTGAACGCCGGCGCCCGGGCCCATGTCGATCAGCCAGTCGGACGCCCGCATCGTCTCCTCGTCGTGCTCGACGACGATGACCGTGTTGCCGAGGTCGCGCAGACGCTCGAGCGTCGCGATCAGGCGGCGGTTGTCGCGCTGGTGCAACCCGATCGACGGCTCGTCGAGGATGTACAGCACGCCGACAAGGCTCGATCCGATCTGCGTGGCGAGCCGGATGCGCTGCGCCTCGCCGCCCGAGAGCGTCGCCGCGCCTCTCGACAGCGAGAGGTAGCTCGAGTCCGACGTCGTCGAGGAACGTGAGTCGCTCGGAGATCTCGCGCAGGATGCGCGCGCCGATCATGCGATCGGTCTCGCCGAGCTCGAGGTGCGCGACGAACTCGAGCGCCTCGCGCACCGACTTCTCCGTGAACTGGTCGATGTTGAGCCCGCTGACCGTCACGGCGAGCGACTCGGGCTTCAGGCGCGCCCCGTTGCAGACCGGGCACGGCGCGGAGCGCCATGTACTGCTCGATCCGCTCCTTCTGCAGCGCCGACTCGGTCTCGCGATACCGGCGCTCGAGGCCCGGGACGATGCCCTCGAACGCCGTCAGGTAGCTGCGCGAGCGGCCGCGCCCGTGGCGTGGCCGGTAGGTGACGTAGACCTTCTCATCGCCCGTGCCCCACAGGAACAGGTCGCGCTGGTCGCCCGGGAGATCGCCCCACGGGACGTCGACGTCGATCTCGTAGCGGTCGACGACCCCGTTCACGAGCTCGTCGAAGAAGCTCGAGCCTGCGAGGTTCCAGGGTGCCAGGGCTCCCTGGGCGATCGACAGCGACGGGTCGGGCACGACGAGCTCGGGATCGATCTCGAGCTGCGCGCCGAGTCCGGTGCAGCGCGGGCACGCACCGTGCGGCGAGTTGAAGCTGAACACGCGCGGCGCCATCTCGGGCAGCGACACGCCATGCTCGGGACACGCGAACTTCTCGGAGTACAGCCGTCGCTCGCCGTCGACGACCGAGATCTCGACGAGCCCGTCGGCGAGCTGGATCGCCGTCTCGACCGAGTCGGCCAGTCGCTTGCGCAGATCGTCCTTCATCACGAGCCGATCGACCACGACTGCGATGTCGTGCTTGAACTTCTTGTCGAGCGGCGGAACGTCCTCGATCAGGTAGGCCTCGTCGTCGACCCGGACGCGCGTGAAGCCCTCGCCCCGCAGCTCGTCGAGCACGTCGCGATGCTCGCCCTTGCGGCCGCGCACGACCGGAGCGTCGACCGTGAATCGCGTGCCCGTCGGGCAGCGCGAGCACCTGATCGACGATCTGCTCGGCCGACTGTCCCGAGATCGCCCGGCCGCAGATCGGGCAGTGCGGGTGCCCGATCCGGGCATACAGGAGCCGGAGATAGTCGGAGATCTCGGTGACGGTGCCGACCGTCGACCGCGGATTGCGCGAGGTCGTCTTCTGATCGATCGAGATCGCGGGCGAGAGGCCCTCGATGGAGTCGACGTCGGGCTTGTCCATCTGCCCGAGGAACTGGCGGGCGTACGCCGACAGCGACTCGACGTAGCGGCGTTGGCCTTCGGCGTACAGCGTGTCGAATGCGAGCGACGACTTTCCCGAGCCGGAGAGGCCCGTGATGCAGATCAGGCGGCCGCGCGGGAGACGCACGGTCACGTCCTTCAGATTGTGCTCGCGCGCGCCGTGAATGACGATGTCGTCTGCTGGCAGTGAAATCTCCTGCAAATCAACGGAATTTAGAAGACTCTCGGGCAGTCTACCAGCGTACTCTGCAACGGCTTCCCTCGAACGCATGTTCGTACAGTATCCGAGCCCTCGGACGACGGTGATCGCCGCCGGGAAGGAGTTGCGCCGCGCACGCCGAAGGGCTGCAAATGGTGGCAATCGAGCGCTTCCTCGGGCCCGACGAGCCCGTGCTGTGGGCGGCCCGGCCGCACGCAGCGGCGCTCGCCCGGCCGCTCGCGCTCGCAGTCGTGATCGTGATCCTGGCCGCCTTCGTCGTGCTCGAGCTCACGCGCATCGATCTCGAGGGCGCGCCGGTCGCCGCGGTGGCGGCAGCCGCGGCGGCCGTGGTCGCCGTGCTGCGCGCCGCGCGAGCGGTCTTCCGCTGGGATCGCACGCTCGTCGCCGTGACGCCGCTGCAGGTGGTGCTGCTGGCCGGCGGCGCGCGCCTCGAGGCCGAGACCGTGCCGCTCCGCTCGGTGTCCCGGCTCGGCGTACGCCAGGGACCGATCCAGCGTCTGCTCGGCTACGGCACCCTGCTCGTCGGCGACGGCCGCTCGCGGCGCGGCGTGCACTTCGTCCCACACCCTGCGGAGGTATCGCGCGTGATCGCGAACGTTCGGATCGCCCGGTGATCGCCGACCTCGCGTCCGCGGGACGCCGTCGCGGTCTCGCGCAGCTGGCCGGGCCCCGTGGCGTCGTCGCTCTCGGCCTGCTCGGCGGTGCGCCGCCGACGGTGCGCCGCGCCGCGCTCGACGCGCTGGGCCCGCATCTCACAGGCGTGTGCCTCGCGCCGGCCGATGCCGCGGGTGCGGCCGCCGGAGGGCGTCTTCCGGGCCGGACCGGCCTCGCCGCCGACCTCACCGAGGCGCCGCGCGAGCCCCTCGCCGTGCGACTCGACACCTCCTTCTCGCCGGGCGCCGCACGGCGGATCGGCGCGTCGGCAGCGCTGCTTCGCGTCCCGATCCGTCCTGACATGCCCGCGCAGGCCGAGCGCGCGGTGCGCATCGCGGCGCTCGCCGCGCTCGCATGCCACGAGGAAGGGCTCCCGCTCGTGCTGCGCATCGTGATCCCGCGCGGCCCTGGCGAGCCCCCCGGGAACGCGCGGGCGGGCCTGGCCGCCGAGGCCGCACGCCTCGCGGGCGACGCCTGCGCCGATCTGCTGATGCTGCCGCTGTCCGGGGCGAGTGGAGCGCATGGCGCGTGGGTGTGCGAGCTCGCGGGCGAGCGGCCCGACGAGCTGTCGTACGAGCTCTCCTCGGCCGCCGAGCAGGGCGCCTGCGGGTTCGCCCTCGGCCGGCCGTTGTACGAGGACGGCGACGAGGCGTGGCTGCTCGACGCCGCGGTTCCCCTCGCGGCCGGTCTGCGCGCGCTCGCCGAGGAGCGCGCCGCGCCGATCGCGGCCTAGCCTCAGGCCTTCGAAAACTGCAACGGCCCCGCCGGGGCGGGGCCGTTGGCAATGCGTGGTTCCCTGGCTCGTTACGCCGGCAGCTCGCGAAGCTCCTGCAGCTCGCGGAGCGCGGCGAGCTGGCCGAGCGTCTCGACCTCGATCTGCCGGACGCGCTCGCGGGTCAGGCGGAGCTCCTTCGCGATCTCGTCGAGCGTGCGCGGATCGCGCCCGTCGAGGCCGTACCGCATCGTGACGACGACGCGCTGGCGCTCCGGGAGCGCCTCGAGCACCGAGCTGAGGGTCATGCCGCGCTGGGCGTCACCCACCACCTCGGCGGGATCCTCGGCGTTGTCGTCGGCGAGGACGTCCGAGAAGCTCGACTCGCCATCGGAGCCGATCGGCTCGTCGAGCGACATCGCCGAGCGAGCCGCGGAGCGGACACCGAGCACCTGGTAGAGCGGCAGACGAGCCTCTTCGGCGACCTCTTCGTCCGAAGGGTCGCGCCCGAGTCGCGCGAGCAGCGTGCGCTCGGCGCGGTTGATCTTCTGCAGCCGCTCGACGACGTGTACCGGCAGCCGCACCGTGCGCGACTTGTCGGCAAGCCCACGCGCGACGGCCTGGCGGATCCACCAGGTCGCGTACGTCGAGAACTTCAGATCGCGCCGCCAGTCGAACTTCTCGACCGCGCGGATCAGGCCGACGGTGCCCTCCTGGATCAGATCCAGGAAGCCGAGGCCCTGGCCGCGGTACTTCTTGGCGATCGACACGACGAGCCGCAGGTTCGACTCGATCATGCGCCGCTTCGCCTCGAGGTCGCCCTGCTCGACGCGCTTGGCGAGCTGGATCTCCTCCACCTTCGTCAGCAGCGGGTAGCGGCCGATCTCGTGCAGGAAGCGCTCGAGCGAGTCGGTCGTACCCTCGAGGGTGACGACCCGCTGCGCAACCTCACGCTCTGCGACCGGTGCTGCCTCTTCCACGAGCTCGATGCCATGCCGCTCGAGCTCGCGATACACGTCCTCAAGACGAACGGGATCGAGCTCGCTCTCGGCGAGTGCTTCCGCGATCTCGACGGTGCTCAGCGAGCCGCGCTCGGTACCCGAATCGATGAGGCGTTCCAGCTCGGGAAGCGCCTCGAGATTTCCAGAAAGGATCATGGTGTTCCGTTACTCCTCGCCACGGCCGACCCCTGCAAGAATCGTCGCCGCGACCTCATTGCTGCTCGCGAAAAAGTGTGGCCGGTCCGGATGTTTGGGGACCTCGCCACTTGTTAGAACGACCGCCACCCATCTCGAATTCCAGTGGATAGCGGGTATCTCTCCAGACACGATACGCATCTAGGACGCGTAATGGCACCCCTACGTCGAGCGATATGCCCTTCTTCACCGGAAAAACACGTAGTACGAGTGCAACTATCTCACCGCTAATTCATGTAGCGCATAAGCGCACCTAATCCGACTGGGGCCTGCTATCGTCGGCGTCGCGCAACCATGACGAGCGGTCGAGGGATCTGGCCTGACGACACCGCAGCAACCGGGGCAAGGGCCTGACAGGTGCTCCTTCCAGCGCATCGCCGTTCAGTCCCGGGCGGTCAGGTGCGGAAGATGGAAGCGCCGGCTCCAACACCTGCGGGAGTCCGGGAGCCCAGGCGTACCCGGGACGAGACCCCCCAGGAGGAGCGCATGAGCACCAACGGACAGAGACCAGAGACGATCGCCCTGCACGGCGGGCAGTCGCCTGACCCGACGACGAACGCGCGCGCGGTCCCGATCTACCAGACGACGTCGTTCACGTTCGACGACACCGAGCACGCCGCCGACCTGTTCGCGCTGAAGCAGCTCGGCAACATCTACACGCGGATCATGAACCCGACCTGGAGCGTGCTCGAGCAGCGCCTCGCGCAGCTCGAGGGCTCGGGTCTCGTCGAGACGCCGTTCGCGGCCCTCGTACTCGCCTCCGGGCAGGCCGGCCGTCACCTACTCGGTCCTGAACGTCGACGCGGGCAGGCGACAACATCGTCTCCGTCTCGACGCTGTACGGCGGCACGTACAACCTGTTCGCGCACACGCTGCCGCAGTACGGCATCGAGGTGCGGTTCGTCGACCCGATCGACCCGGACGATCTCGCGCGCCTCGTCGACGACAAGACGCGGCTCGTGTTCGTCGAGACGATCGGCAACCCGAAGCTGAACGTGATCGACATCCGCGCGTGGGCCGACGCCGCACACGCGGCAGGCCTCCCGCTGATCGTCGACAACACCGTGCCGACGCCGATCGGCTGCCCGCGTGTTCGAGCTCGGAGCCGACGTCGCGGTGCACTCGCTGACGAAGTACATCGGCGGCCACGGCACCTCGATCGGCGGCGCGATCGTCGACAACGGCAGCTTCGACTGGGCGGCGCAGCCCGACCGCTACCCCGGGCTCGACCAAGCCCGACCCGTCGTACCACGGCGTCGTCTGGACCGACGCGCTCGGGCCGTCGGCCTACATCGGCCGCGTTCGCACGGTGCTGCTGCGCAACACGGGCGCGGCGATCTCGCCGTTCAACGCGTTCCTGTTCCTGCAGGGCATCGAGACGCTGCCGCTGCGCATGGAGCGCCACAACCAGAACGCGCCAGACGGTCGCCGAGCACCTCGCGCAGCACCCGCAGGTGCGCTGGGTCAACTACCCCGGGCTGGAGGACGACCCCTACCACGAGGTCGCCGAGCCGCACGCTCCGGGGCGGCTACGGCGCGCTCGTCACGTTCGGCATCGACGGCGGACTCGAGGCGGGACGCACGTTCATCGAGAGCCTCGGCCTGTTCTCGCACCTCGCCAACATCGGCGATGCGAAGTCGCTCGCGATCCACCCCGCGACGACGACGCACTCGCAGCTGAACGACGAGGAGCTCGCCGCAGCGGGCGTCACGCCGGACACGGTGCGCCTGGCGGTCGGGCATCGAGCACATCGACGACATCCTCGGCGACATCGACCAGGCGCTCGCGAAGGCCCGCAGTGGCAGTGCCGGCCTAGAGAGCGATGTCGGTGACGACCTCTTCCGGCGCGAGCTCGCTCGGGCTCGTCGAGACCCGCACGGTCACGCTCTTCGACGAGCGCGATCCGCTGGTGCTCGCATCCGGCGCGACGCTCGCGCCGGTCGAGGTCGCCTACGAGACGTACGGAACCCTCAACGCGGCACGGACGAACGCCGTGTACGTGTGCCATGCCCTGACGGGGGACGCGCATGCCGCGGGACACCACGGCAACAGCTCCCGGCCCGGCTGGTGGGACACGATGATCGGCCCGGGCAAGCCGATCGACACGGACCGCCTGTTCGTGATCTCATCGAACCTGCTCGGCGGGTGCAACGGCACCACCGGGCCGAGCTCGATCGATCCGCGCACCGGTGCGCCGTACGGGCTTCGCTTCCCCGCGATCACGATGCAGGACCTCGTGACGGTCCACCGAGCGCTCTGCCGCCACCTCGGCGTCGAGCGGCTGCGCTGCGTGATCGGCGGCTCGCTCGGCGGGATGCAGGCGCTGCAGTGGGTGCTCGACGCGCCCGACGAGCTCGACTCCGCAGTGCTCGCATGCTCGACGTCGAGGCTCTCGGCGCAGAACATCGCATTCTCGGAGGTCGCCCGTCAGTCGATCCTCCGCGACCCCGACTTCCACGGCGGCGACTACTACGACGGTCGGGCGGCGGCCGAGGAACGGCCTCGCGATCGCGCGCATGGTCGGGCACATCACCTACCTCTCCGAGGAGCTGATGGAGGAGCGCTTCGGCCGGCGCCTGCAGCACGGCGGACGCGCAGCCGCACGGCGGCTTCGACATCGACTTCGCGATCGAGAGCTATCTCCACTACCAGGGCGACGGCTTCGCCGAGCGCTTCGACGCCAACACCTACCTCTACTACACGCGCGTGCTCGACCTGTTCGACCCGTTTCCCGATGAGCACGCGCCGGTACCGGCGCTCGCGCGGACGAACACGCGCTTCCTGGTCCTCAGCTTCTCGTCGGACTGGCGCTTCGGCACCGCCCACTCCGCAGCGCATCACCCGCGTGCTCGAGCGGAACGGCGTCCCGGTCAGCTCGCACGAGGTGCGCTCGCCGTTCGGACACGACTCGTTCCTGCTCGACGTGCCCGAGTACCTCCAGCGCGTCCAGGAGTTCGTGCGCGACGTCGAGGTCCGCGCCTAGCGCGACTCGCGCACCTGTCGCTCGATGGCGCGCGCGACGAGCTCGAGCCCCGCACTCCAGTCGCGCGGCTGCGATCCGATCGGGAAGGCGGCGATGACCTCGTCGAACCGATGCTGCAACCGCGGGGGCGGGCGCCGTCCCGACGCGTGGATCGTGTGCGTCGCGAGGACCTCCAGACACGCCAGCACCGCCTGCAGGCAGGTCGCGGCATCCTCCGCGAGACGCCAGGCCAGCAGCGCCGGCGACGATGTGTCGCTCGGGGCGCTGCCGCCGAGCGAGACCAGCGTCGGCGCTGCCGCGACGCGCGCCTCCTCGGCCCAGCCGAGCGCCGTCATCGAGAGCAGCGTCACGTACGGCACGTCCTCGCCCGCTGCAAGCCCGTCCGGATCCTCGGCCAGCCGGGTCGCCTGGACCGCAGCCAGGCTCGCCAGGTCCGCGAACGACGCGGCCAGCGCATTCAACGCGGGCGCAGCGCGCGGGTCGTGGTACCCCGCGTTCGAGAGCAGGCGCGCCGGCGCACCCGCAGCGTCCGGCGCGAACGTCGGGTTGTCCCCGGGAGCGGACAGCGAGATCGCGGCGCACTCCTCGGCCTGCTGGAGGACACGTCGAAACCAGCCGAGGAGTCGAGGTCCATCGCGGAAGGCGACCGCTACCTGATGGGACCGACGCTCTGGCGCGCCATTCTCGAGCAGCGTCCGGAGGCTCTGCAGCGACGCCGCCTCGTGCGGGTCGCGCCAGGTCGCGTCGAGCGCGGGATCGAGGTGCGCATGCGGCGCGCGCACGGCCTCGAGCGCGAGGGCGAAAGCCTCCTCCAGCACGACGAGCCGCCCACGGGCACCCAGCGCCGCATCGGCGAGCGCGGCTGCTGCGCACGGCGCGCCGTTCACGAGGGCCATGCCCTCCTTCGCCTCGAGCGCCACGACGTCCTCCAGGTGTGCGAACGTCGCACCGAGCGCGATGATCTCGCCGGGATCGCCGTGCCCCCGGGCCGGCACGTGGGGCATCGGCGCGTCAAGCATCGCGGCGACCGCCAACGCGAGCTCGGGCCGCACGGCCGAGCCGCCGCCGATGAAGCCGGCAACGCGGGCCGCGACGATGCCACGGACCAGGCGCTCGGGAAGCGACGGGCCGAACGTCGCCGGAACGGGCGGCACACGGCGGGCGTAGGCGACGCGCGCCGCGGGCGAGAGCAGCGTGCTCGCGCCCCGATGGTGCGCCGTGGTCACGCCGTACAGGCGCTCGCCCTCGTTCGCCGCGACGAACGCCTCGAACGCCGCCCGTTGCTCGGCGATGCGCTCGAGGGCGCCCGGGTCGAGCTCGACGCCCTCGCCGTCCCAGGCGATCCGACGATAGGCGCGCAGATCGAGGTCCTGCGGATCGCGCAACGTGACCGGCATGCCGGCACGGTACGAGCTACGACGCGCGCGCGCCGCGGAGCGCAGCGTCAGTGCTGGGTCGGCCCGTCGAACCCGACGTGGATCACGTTCATCGCATCGCTGCCCGAGTAGAAGCGGCTGTTCGTCGGGTCGGCCCACGGTGCGCCGATCTCGATCGGGCGGATCGCGGCCGGCGCAGTGCGGAGCTCGTTCCAGAGCGTGCGTGCGGCGGCCGACCCGGGTGAGACGGCGTGCCCGTCGACCCAGGTGATCGTGGCAGCGCGTCCGTACCAGTTGTTCGAGACCCTGGTGGTGCCCGTCACGTACTTCGAGTGCCCGGTCTTGAACTCGGAGATGGCGATCGAGTGGCGCTGTGCGATCCACGCGATGAGCGCGATGAGCCGCGAGTCGACGATGCCGTTGTCCAGGTCGGACGCGGCAGCAGGCGCGAGCTCGATCGACGACGAGTCGAGGAGGTCGGAGGCGGTCGCCGCGGGCACGGCCGACGACGACGTGGTCGTGTCCGGCGTCGAGATCGAGGTCGAGATCGACGAGGAGGAGTCCGGTGCACACGACCCGAGCTGGTACTGCCGGGCGCGCTTCAGCACGAGGCTGACGTAGGCGCCCAGCGCGTTGTAGTGGTACAGCGCCTTCTTCCAGTTGAGCGTCGGACCGGCGTCGAAATGCAGCTTCGCAGCGGCGGCCGCGATCTCGTCGTCGGGGTCGTCCATGCGGTAGGGCGGATGCCCGGACGCCGTGCGCCACTGGGCCCAGGTGCCGCCGAACCCCTGATCACCCGAGCTGTCCTGCTTCTTCGCGAGCCGGTTCGAGCCGGCCTGGAACTGCATCGGGCCGAGCACGCCGCGATCGTGCGGGACGAGCATGCTCGGGTTGGAGCCGTGGCCCGATTCGACCGAGCCGACCGCGGCGAGCAACGACCAGGGCACGCCGGCGACACTGCCCCACGACTTGTACAGCGACAGGTAGGAGCTCGGAATCGCCTGCGCTCCCGAGCTGCAGGCGAGCGCCGAGTTCGCGGTGCCCACGGTCACCAGGCCGACCAGGAACACGATGATGATGGCTTTGCGCATCGGCTTGCGGTATCGGCGAGATCGTCCAAACCCTCAAGGACCACTTCAGGGAGGAACGGGGAGACTAGCGGCGAACGTTTGAGGTTGGGGTTCCCGAAGCAGCAGGAATCGGCAGGTAATACGACCCACATCTGCCCGTGGAGGCTCTTGACGGATCCATGGAGGCCGTGGCCCGATGGACTCAGTCGGCGCTCGCGAATCGGCCGCCGGCTTCTTCCTCCGCTTCGTTCCGACCTCGGGCTCGTCACCCGTCGCGGACGGAGTAGCTCCGACTCCCAGGAGCGCGAAACGGCTCGGAGTGGGGCTCTCGCCGGGTTCGGCGAGAGCCTCACACGCGCCAGACCTACGGGGTCGGCGCGACCGCCTCGAGCTCGCGCCGCAGGAGCTTGATCTCGTCGCGGAGCTTGGCGGCGTACTCGAAGCGCAGCTCCTCGGCCGCTGCGAGCATCTCCTCCGAGAGCTCGGCGATCAGGTTCTCGAGGTCGCTCCGGCCCATGCCCTCGACGTCGCGCGTCCCGCCCCTGCGGCGTCCCGGAACCTTCGCGTCCTGCAGGTCGAGGAAGTCGGCGAGATCGGAGACGCCCTTGCGGATCGTCGTCGGCACGATGCCGTGCTGCTCGTTGTAGGCGAGCTGGATGGCCCGGCGCCTGTTCGTCTCGTCGATCGCCGCGCGGATCGCCTCGGTGCGCTTGTCCGCGTACATCAGCACCTTGCCGTTCACGTTCCGCGCGGCACGGCCGATCGTCTGGATCAGCGCCGTCTGTCCGCGCAGGAAGCCTTCCTTGTCGGCATCCAGGATCGCGACGAGCGACACCTCGGGCAGGTCGAGGCCCTCCCGCAGGAGGTTGACGCCGACGAGGACGTCGTACTCGCCGAGGCGGAGGTCGCGGAGGATCTTGATGCGCTCGAGCGTGTCGATCTCGGAGTGGAGGTAGCGCGCGCGGACGCCCGACTCGAGCAGGTAGTCCGTCAGGTCCTCGGACATCTTCTTCGTGAGCGTCGTGCACAGCACGCGCTCGTCCGCCTGCTCGCGCAACCGGATCTCGGCAAGCAGATCGTCGATCTGGTGGCGGGTCGGGCGCACCTCGACCTCGGGATCGATCAGGCCGGTCGGGCGGATGATCTGCTCGACGACCTTCGGGGAGTTGCGCGTCTCGAACGTGCCCGGCGTGGCGGAGACGAGTGCGACCTGGGGGACGCGCTCGAGGAACTCGGCGAAGCTGAGCGGCCGGTTGTCGAGCGCGGACGGCAGCCGGAAGCCGAAGTCGACGAGCGACGACTTGCGTGAGCGGTCACCCTCGAGCATTCCGCCGATCTGCGGGATCGTCTGGTGCGACTCGTCGACGACGACCAGGAAGTCGCCGGGGAAGTAGTCGAGCAGCGTGAACGGCGGGGTGCCCTGTGCGCGGCCGTCGAGGATCCGCGAGTAGTTCTCGATGCCGTTGCAGTACCCGAGCTCGCGCATCATCTCCATGTCGTACTCGGTGCGCTGACGCAGGCGATGGGCCTCGAGCATCTTGCCCGCCGACTCGAGCTCGGCGAGTCGCTCGCCCAGCTCGCGGCTGATCTCCTCGATCGCCCGCTCGATCGTCGGCGGCGTCGTCACGTAGTGCGTCGCCGGGTAGATCGACGAGCTCGTCGGCCATCCCGTAGACCTCGCCGGTCAGCGGGTCGAAGTGCGTGATCGACTCGACCTCGTCGCCGAACAACGAGACGCGATAGGCGGTCTCGCTGTACGACGGCTGCACCTCGATGACGTCGCCGCGAGCCCGGAAGCGCGCGCGATCGAGCAGCACGTCGTTGCGGCGGTACTGGATGTCGACGAGCCCGCGGAGGATCTTCTCGCGCGGGTGCTCCTCCCCCACGCGCAGGCGGACGAGCTGCTCCTGGTACTCCGCCGGCGAGCCGAGGCCGTAGATGCACGAGACGGAGGCGACGATCACGACATCGCGGCGGGTCAAGCAGCGCCGAGGTCGCGGCGTGCCGCAGCCGGTCGATGTCGTCGTTGATCGACGAGTCCTTCTCGATGTACGTGTCCGAGGCCGGGAGGTACGCCTCGGGCTGGTAGTAGTCGTAGTACGAGACGAAGTACTCGACCGCGTTCTCGGCGAAGAACTCGCGGAACTCGTTGCAGAGCTGGGCTGCGAGGGTCTTGTTGTGCGCGATCACGAGCGTCGGGCGCTGGAGGCGCGCGATCACGTTCGCGATGGTGAACGTCTTGCCGGTGCCGGTCGCCCCGAGGAGCGTCGTGAAGCGATCTCCAGCCTCGATGCTGGCTACGAGCTCGTCGATCGCCTGCGGCTGATCGCCTGTGGGGAGGTAGTCACCGGTGAGTCTGAATTCGGGCACACGTGCAGTCTACAAATCGAGCGAACGGGTGTTCGCGATCGATCTGCGTGGGGATCCCGCCGGGCGCCTGTGGCCGGACCTACAGCCCGTGCTGCAGGCGCGCGGCCTCGACGGCCTCGAGCTCGTGCGGCAGCGCCGGCGCACCCGCTCGCGCGCCGAGCTCCTCGAAGAACGGGTCGACCACCCGCGGCTCGATCCCGAGCAGCCCCTCGATGATCGCTGCACCGCAATACGGCACGTAGACGGCGCTGTACCCGCCCTCGTGGCAGAGCACGAGCCGGCCGCCGCAGATCCGCGCCGACGCCGCCAGCAGCACGTCCGTGAGCTCACGGTAGTCGTCGCTTCGAAGCTGCATGCGCCCGAGCGGATCGAGGCCACTCGCATCGAGCCCCGACGCGACGAACACCAGCTCGGGGGCGAATCGCTCCAGCGCGGGGACGACGACCCGCGCGAACGCCTCGAGGTAGGCCGCACCGCCGGAGCCCGCGGGCAGCGGGATGTTGATGTTCGCGCCGCGGCCGGGCCCCTCCCCCACGTCCTCGAGGGCGCCGCTGTGCAGCGGGTACAGGCCGTCCTGGTGCAGCGAGATCGTGAGCACGTCGGGATCGCGCCAGAAGACCTTCTGGGTGCCGTTGCCGTGGTGCACGTCCCAGTCGACCACCGCGATTCGCCCGACTCCACGTGTCGCACGCAGGTGGAGGGCGGCGATCGCGATGTTGCCGAGCATGCAGAAGCCGCGCCCGGTCTCCGGCTCGGCATGGTGCCCGGGCGGCCGCACGAGGGCGTACACCGAGCTGACGCGCCCGTCGAGCACGGCGTCGGCCGCGACCATGCAGCCTCCCGCCGACAGGCGCGCGACGTCGAGGCTTCCCGGCCCGAACGGCGTGCCATCGCCCGCATCGCCACCGGCCCCGGCGCTCGCCTGCTCGAGCCACTCGAGGTAGCCGGGCTCGTGCACCCGGAGGATCTCCTCGTTCGTCGCGGGACGCGGTGCGAGCTGCACCAGCTCCTGCGACAGGCCGCTCGCGTCGAGCAGGTTCCGCAGACGCCGCTTCGTCTCGGGCGACTCCCAGTGCGGGTACTGCTCGATCACGGGTGGGCCTGGCTGCATCACGCCGGTGTCGTGCCAGAGGTAGCGCTCGTCGAACACGAACCCGATCGGCGTCACGCGGACAGCTCCCGGACGAGCTCGGCGACCCAGGCATCGAGAGCGGCGAGATCGCCGTCGTTGACGAACACGTAGTCGGCGAGCAGGCGAGCCTCGGCTTCGGGCAGCTGGAGCGGGCTGCGCCGGTCGAAGCGCTCGGGCCCGCGAGCGCGGCGGATCTCGTCGGGCGCACTGATCAGCACCGTGCGATCGTAGCGATCGGTTCGCCCGCGGTCGAAGAGAAGCGGGTTCTCGTGCACCGCGACGGCGCGCCGCTCGCCTCCGGCCGCACGGCGGAAACGCTCGGTCTCCTCGGCGACCAGCGGGTGCAGCAGTCCCTCGAGGTAGGCCGAGCACCTCCGGGTCGCTGAACGCGCGCTCGCCCAGCGCGAGCACGGTCGACCTCGCCGTCGGCGCCGAGCACCCCGCTGCCGAGGCGCTCGACCACCGCGCGCGGACGTCGGGGCGCAGGTACAGGTCGTGCACGACCTGCGTCCGAGCTTGAGCACGGGACAGCCCGGCACGCGCGAACGCCGCGAGCGCCGTGCTCTTACCTGCCCCGATCCCCCCGGTGAGTCCGAGGAAGATCAGGCCGGGGCGTCGGCTCGCTCGACCTCGCCGTCGGCGGCGTCGCCGAACACGTCGTCCGACAGACCGAGCTCGGGCTCGGGCTTGGGCTCGTCCTGCGCCGGAACCTCGGGAGCCGCCTCTTCGACGACCGGCTCGAGCTCGGCCTGCGCCTCGGCCTCGGCCTCTTCCTCGGCCTCCGCCTCGACGGCGACCTCCGGATCGACCTCGGCCTCCGGCTCGGCAGCGGCAGGCGCCTCGTCCTCGACCGCGGTCTCGGGCTCGGCGGCAGCCTCGGCCGCCTCGCCCTCGTGCGACGTCTCGGGCTCGACCTCCGGCTCCTCGACGGCGATCGCCTCGGCCTCGACCTCCTCCGCCGTCTCGGCGGTCGGGTCGTCCGCGACTCCTCGGCGCCTTCGGCGGCTCGGGCTCGGCGAGACTCGTCCTCGATCGTCGGGGCCGCCAGCGAGGACTCGATCGCCTCGATGTCGTTGGCCTCGGCGGAGTACCGCGGATCGTCGTCGTCGTCGGAGGTCGCCACCGGCTCGCGGCGCGGCGGCAGGCCCTCGAGCTCGATCGAGGCGAGGATCTCGTCCTCGGGCTCGACGCGCTTGATCGAGAGCGAGAGGCGGCGCCGCTCGGCGTCGACCTCGATGATCTTGACCGGCGTGTCGTCGCCCTGGCTGACGACCTCGCGCGGGTTCTCGACGTGGTGGGCGGCGAGCTCGGAGATGTGCACGAGGCCCTCGACCCCGGGAACGATCTCGACGAACGCGCCGAACGTCACGACCTTCGTGACGCGTCCGCGCACGACGTCGCCCTGCTGGTAGGCGTCGAGCACCTGCTGCCACGGATCGGCCTGCGTCTGCTTGAGCCCGAGCGAGATCCGCTGGCGGTCGCGGTCGATGTCGAGCACCTTGACGCGCACCTTCTGGCCGATGTCGAGCAGCTCGGACGGATGGTTGACGTGGCTCCAGGAGAGCTCGGAGATGTGGATCAGGCCGTCGATGCCGTCGAGGTCGACGAACGCGCCGAAGTCGACGATGTTCGAGATGACGCCCTCGACGACGCTGCCCGGCTCGAGCGTGTCGAGGATGCGCTGACGCAGCTCGCGGCGCTCCTCCTCGAGCACGGCGCGGCGCGACGAGCACGACGTTGTTGCGCGAGCGGTTCAGCTCGATGACCCGCGCGCGCAGCGTCTGGTCGCGGTACTCCTCGAGATCCTGCACGCGCCGGATGTCGACCAGCGACGCGGGCAGGAAGCCGCGCACGCCGAGGTCGAGGATCAGACCGCCCTTGACGACCTCGATCACGAGGCCCTCGACGGGCTCGCCGCTCTCGGCCGCCTCCTCGATCTTGCGCCACGCCTTCTCGAAGCGCGCGCGCTTCTTGGAGAGGATGAGACGCCCGTCGGCGTCCTCCTTCTGCATGACGAGCGCATCGACCTCGTCACCGAGCGCGACCTCCTCGAGCGGGTCCACGTTGCGGCGGATCGAGAGCTCGGAGATCGGGATGACGCCTTCGCTCTTGTAGCCGATGTCGACGAGGATCTCATCGCGGTCGACGCGAACGACCGTGCCCGTGACGACATCCCCCTCGCCGAACTCCTTGAGCGTCGCGGCGTAATCGGGGATGAGCTTGCCATCGACCTCGAGCCAGACTCCTGGCTCTGCGGCGATGATCTCGGCGTTGGTCTGGGGCATCGGTTGGTGGATTCCTCTCGGGCGTCGAAGGACGCAGACGTCGGTCGCGGCGTCCCTTAGAACTACCGGAGTGTAGCGACAGCAGGAAGTTGCTGCTATGACGCTGCAGGCGGAGGCTTTGTGAGTTCACGACTTGGCGGACAGCCAGTCGCGCCCCACGCCGACGTCGACGCCGAGCGGAGGATCGAGCGGGAACGCGTCGATCATCTCCTCGCGCACGAGCTGCGTGACCGCAGGGACCTCGACCTCGGGCACCTCGAGCAGCAGCTCGTCGTGGATCTGCAGGACGAGCTTGCCCCGCCCTGCCCTCGTCGCGCAGACGCCGGTGCACGCGGATCATCGCGAGCTTGATGATGTCCGCCGCGGTGCCCTGGATCACGGAGTTGACCGCGAGCCGCTCGCCGAGGGAACGGACCTGCCAGTTCCCGGCCCGCAGCTCCGGGATCGGCCGGCGACGGCCGAGCATCGTCACCGAGTAGCCGCGCTCGCGAGCCTCCTCGATCGCCCGCGCGATCCACTCGGCGACGCGTCGGCATGCGTCCGCGGTAGGTGTCGATGTACGACTGCGCCTCCTCGCGGGAGATGTCGAGCTGGTCGGACAGCCCGAAGCTCGAGATGCCGTAGACGATGCCGAAGTTGACGGCCTTCGCGCGGTTCCGCTCGTCGCGTCGTGAGCTCGGCCTGGTCCTTCCCGAGCACCTCCGCCGCCGTCACCGCGTGGATGTCGTCGCCGCGCGCGAACGCGTCGCAGCAGCAGCTCCTCGCCCGAGAGGTTCGCGAGGATGCGCAGCTCGACCTGCGAGTAGTCGGCAGAGACGAGCCGCGACCCGTCCGGGGCGATGAAGGTCTCGCGGATCTGGCGGCCGACCTCGGTCCTGACCGGGATGTTCTGGAGGTTCGGGCGGTTCGCCGAGAGCCGGCCGGTCGCCGCAGTCGTCTGCGAGAACGTCGTGTGCAGCCGGCCGTCGTCGCCGATCAGCTCGGGGAACGGGACGAGGTAGGTCGAGAGCAGCTTCGAGAGCTCGCGCCACTCCTCGATGACCGGCACGATCGGGTGGAGCTCGCGGATCCGCGACAGCACGCGCTGGTCGGTCGAGTAGCCCGTCTTCCCCTTGCGGCCGGCCGGGCAGGCCGAGCCGCTCGAACAGCACCTCGCCGAGCTGCTTGGGGCTGCCGAGCGCGAACTCGGATCCGGCCAGCTCGTGCGCCCGGGCGACGAGCTCCTCGCAGTGCTCGGAGACCTTGGCGGCGATCTCGCCCATCTGCGCCGTGTCGATCGCGATGTCCGACGCGCTCCATCGCGCAGAGCACCGGAACGAGCGGAAGCTCGATGCGCCGGAGGACATCGTCCATCTCGCGGTCCACCAGCCGCTGCTCGAGCACCGAGCGCAGGGCGACGCCCGATGCGGCCGCGCGGATCGCGTCGCGATCGGCCTCGTACTGCCCCGATCGTGAGATCGAGCGCCTGCTCCTCGAGCAGATCGTCGACGCGGTAGTCGGCGCGCCCCGGATCGAGCAGGTATGCGGCGATCGTCGCGTCGAAGGCCGGCTCGACGCCGTACGCCGCGAGCTCGCCGGCCTCGGCCTTGAAGTCGTGCGCCGTCGTCTCGAGCGGGGTCAGCAGACGCGCGAGCTGCTCCGGCGCGATCGCTGCGAGCGCGACGCGGCCTCCGGTGGCGACGGCGTAGCGGCCGTCGCTCGACCCGTGCGACGCCTGCCTCCTGCGCTCCGGCCAGGAACGCGGCGAGGCCCGGCTCGTCGACCTCGACGACGCCGCACCTCGATCGACTCCGACGTCCTGCTCGGCGGCCGGCACGGCCTCGTCGAGCTCGTCGATGCGGCGCAGCAGCGCGCGGAACTCGAAGCGCCGGAACATCTCCTTGAGGCCTGCGCGGTCGGGCGGGTCGACGATCAGGTCGGCGGGTCGATGTCGATCGGAAGATCGCGCTCGATCGTCGCCAGCGCGCGTGAGGTGAAGGCGTCGTCGCGATGCGCGGCGAGCGTCTCGCGGCGCTTCTCGCCCGGCACCGCGGGCAGGTTCGCGTAGATGCCCTCCAGCGAGCCGAAGCGCACGAGCAGATCCGACGCCGTCTTGTCTCCGACGCCCGGGAATGCCCGGGATGTCGTCCGACGGTGTCGCCCTTGAGGCCGAGGAAGTCGGGCACGAGCGCCGGCGGGATGCCGTAGCGCGCCTCGACGCGCTCCGGCGTGTAGACGTGCACGTCCGTCACGCCTCGCGGCGAGAGCAGCACGCTGACGTGCGGCGACACGAGCTGGAACGCGTCCCGGTCGTGCGAGATCACGCAGGTCGGGATGCCAGCCGCCTCCGCGCGCGTCGCCAGCGTGCCGATCACGTCGTCGGCCTCGTGCCCCTCGAGCGACACGTTGCGATAGCCGAACGCCTCGACGAGCGGGCGGAAGTACGGCTGCTGCTGGCGCAACAGGTCGGGCGTCGGCTTGCGCGTCGCCTTGTAGCCCGGGAAGCGCTCGAGCCGGTGCGTCGGGCGCTCGTCCCACGCGACGAGCACGCCCCGCGGCCGATAGTCGCCGAGCAGACGCATCAGCATGTTCGCGAAGCCGAGCAGGGCGTTCGTCGGGAACCCGTCGGAGGTCGCGAGCTCCTCGGGCAGCGCGTAGAACGCGCGGTAGCCGAGCGAGTTGCCGTCGATCAGGAAGAGCTGGCTCGCTCGCGCCGGCGCATCGTTGAGGTCGAGGTCCTTGGGCTGCGCCGGCACATGCGAACCGTACCCGTCCACACACCGCGTCCGTTCTAGACTCCGGCGCATGTCCACCCCCTCCGCGTCGTACAGCCTGACGATCCGCGTCGTCGTGCCCTCGGCACCCGGGCAGCTTCGCCCGCGTCGCGGCCGCGATCGGCGAGGCAGGGGGCGACCTCGGCGCGATCGACCTCGTTCGCGCGGGCCGCGAGGGCACGGTGCGCGACGTCACCGTCAACGCCGGCGACTCGGAGCACGGCAAGCGGATCGTCGAGGCCGTGCGCGCGCTCGACGGCGTCGAGGTGCAGAGCATCTCCGACCGCACGTTCCTGCTGCACCTCGGCGGCAAGATCGAGGTGACGCCGAAGACGCCCGTGCGCACGCGCGACGATCTCTCGATGGCGTACACGCCCGGCGTCGCGCGCGTCTGCCTCGCGATCGCACGAGGCGCCCGAGCGCGCCTGGTCGCTGACGATCAAGCGCAACACCGTCGCCGTCGTCTCGGACGGAACCGCCGTGCTCGGCCTCGGCGACATCGGACCCGAGGCCGCGATGCCCGTGATGGAGGGCAAGGCGATGCTGTTCAAGGAGTTCGGAGGCGTCGACGCGTTCCCGCTCTGCCTCGCGACGAAGGACGTCGACGAGATCGTGCGCACGGTCAAGGCGGTCGCGCCCGGCTTCGGCGGCATCAACCTGGAGGACATCTCCGCGCCCGCGCTGCTTCGAGATCGAGCGGCGGCTGCGGGAGGAGCTCGACATCCCGGTCTTCCACGACGACCAGCACGGCACGGCCGTCGTCGTCCTGGCCGCGTTCCTGAACGCGCTGCGCGTCGTCGACAAGCGACCCGAGGACGTCTCGGTCGTGATCGTCGGCGCCGGGGCGGCGGGCATCGCGTGCACCAAGATCCTGCTCGCAGCCGGAGTCCAGCACATCGTCGGCGTCGACCGCACCGGCGCGATCCATCGCGGTCGCGACGGGCTCGACGAGTTCAAGCGCTGGTACGCCGAGAACACGAACGCCGACGGCTTCAAGGGAACCGCCGACGAGGCGCTGCGCGGAGCCGACGTCTTCATCGGGCTGTCGGGGCCCGGCGCGGTCTCGGTCGACGCCGTGCTCGGCATGGCCGACGACGCGATCGTCTTCGCGATGGCGAACCCCACCCCCGAGGTGCCGCCCGAGGCGATCGCAGGCCACGTCGCGGTGATCGCGACCGGCCGTTCGGACTACCCGAACCAGATCAACAACGTGCTCGCGTTCCCGGGAATCTTCCGCGGCGCGCTCGACGTGCGCGCGAGCGAGATCAACGAGGCGATGAAGCTCGCCGCGGGCCAGGCCCTCGCATCGGTCGGTCGGGCCCGACCAGCTATCGGCCGAGTACGTGATCCCGAGCGTCTTCAACCGGGACGTCGGCACCACCGTCGCCGAGGCCGTCGCGCAGGCCGCGATCGACACCGGGGTCGCGCGGCGCGAGCGGGCCTCGAGCCCGCAGACCGAGGCCGAGCTCTACGGCTAGCGACGGCCCTACAGGGCCAGCGCGGCCGGCCCTTGAACTGGAGCAGGCGGCTCGTGCCCGGGCAGCCGACGCGCACCTGGTAGCCGCGCACGCGCAGGATCGATGACGCCGGTCCGCTGCGGAACCTGACCGAGATCGAACTCGGTCACGACGCGCCCGGGGCCCTTGACGTACCACGAGCCCCACAGACGGCCGTCGATCGCGCGCTTCCAGATGACGGCCTTGCCGTGCGGCAGCGCGTGCCGGATCGCCGAGAACGTCGAGCTCGGGCCGATCCCGGCGGACGTCTGGTACGTGTCACGCGATGGCGTCGCGAACGTCGTCTCGACCTCGCGCACGGTTGCCGAGCCCGGTGGGCTTGGGCCTCCTGCTCCGGGCTTGCCCACGATCGCCTGCAACCCGCTGTGGGAGCCGCCCCGCACCCCGATGAGCCAGAGCGCGCGACCCCTGGCCCCGTCGAGCCGACGCACGACCACGAGATGCGGGTACAGCCCGCGCACGGAGTCGAGCGTGGCCCCGAGGTGCACGCCTCCGATGCCGCGACCGGGCTCGATCGAGTTGTCCTCACCGCCGAGCGGCGTCAACGTGAGCGTCAGGTGAAGCGTCGTCTGCACCGTCATCGTTCCCAGCCATGGTGTCCCGCCGCCGCTCGCCGTGTAGGTGGCGGTGGCGTCCAGCGGCACCGCGATCGGTCCGCTCGCGAGCTTCGTGAGGGACGCGACCGCGCCGCTGGCAGCGAGGAGGCCGCCGCTCAGGACCGGCGGGCCTCCCTCCACGCCGAACTCGCTGAGGACGATCTCCTGGGCTGCCTCGACCCAGGGGCAGTCGCTGGAGGCAGCCGACCCCTGGAAGTGACTCGCGGCCGAGTCGGCGAAGTCGTGCCCGTTGTCCACCGCGAGCGTGCCGGGCTTCGCCGTGACCTGAACCGGGAGGTGATACGCGAACGGGCCACAGCGGGCGGGGCTCGCGATGTCGTCGACCCGCGGCGCCCTGCTGCACGCACCGGTCGGGTTCGCCGTGGCCCAGTGCACGACGTCGACCCCGCTCCGGTCCGCTGCGACGGCAACGCTCAGACTCGCGGTTGCCGTCGTCGCACCCGACGATGCGACGGTGAGGCTCGCCGCCTTCGGCGCTGCCAGCGTCTGCGTGAGGTGTCCGCTCGCCTCGATCGGGCCCTGACAGGCCGGCTCGCTGCCCTGCACGTCGACGCCGCCGGCCAGTGACCAGGTGATCTCCTGCGTCCCCGCCAACGTGACGCCGTAGTGCATCACCGACGCAGGAACGTCAGCGCTCGCCGCGCTAGCCCCTGCCACCGCGAGCGCTCCGGTGAAGAACGCGACGCGCAGCAGCCGGAGCACGGATCAGGCGTGCACGTCGACGAGCGGCGGCGGCAGACGATAGCCCGCACGGAGGTACGTCGTCAACGCGGGGACGGCGAGCCACCCCGGCGAGGGGAACTCGCTGACGAGCTCGGCGTCCCACACCTCCTCGACGTGCTCGGGCTCGACCGATGCCGAGCGCGCAGCCTCGCGCACGCGCTCGGGGGAACCGGCGGCTACGTGCCGAATGAGTGCCACGCGCGACATCTTGCGCACCAACGTATACCCACCCCGGCCTACATGCAACGATTGACCCCGGCGCTCTGAGACGGAGGCCCAGCGAATGCCAGAGGAGAACAGGCGCAAGCGGTATCCGCCGATCGAGGAACACGGCGTCATCGGAGACCTGCACACGGTGGCACTCGTGGCGACGGACGGCACGATCGACTGGTACTGCTGCCCGAGCTTCGACTCGCCGAGCGTCTTCGCGTCGATCCTCGACGCCGATCGGGGTGGGTACTACCGCATCGCTCCTGCTCACACCGGCGCGAGGACGAAGCAGCTGTACTTCCCCGACACGAACGTCCTGATCACGCGCTCGCTCGACCCCGACGGGGTCTGCGAGGTGCAGGACTTCATGCCGATCGAGTCCACCTCGGGAGAGCGTCACCGCCATCGTCTGATCCGCCGCGTGCTCTGCGTGCGAGGGACGGTGGACATGCGGCTCGACTGCGAGCCGTCCTTCGACTACGGGCGGGCGCAGCACACGCTCGAGCTCGGCGATCGCGGAGCGCTCTTCAAGTCGTCCGGCCTCTCGCTGTCGCTCTCGACTCCGGTCCCGCTCGAGCAGGTCGGCATGGGCGTGCGCGCCCAGTTCACCCTGAACGCGGGCGAGAGCGTCGCGTTCGTGCTCGAGCGGGTGTCCAAGGGCGCCTCGATCGGGCGCATCGTGCGGCCAGGCGAGGCGACCGCGGAGTTCTCGGAGACCGTCGAGTTCTGGCGCCGCTGGGTTGCGCAATCGCAGTACCGGGGTCGCTGGCGCGAGATGGTCGCGCGCTCGGCGCTGACGCTCAAGCTGCTGACCTACCAGCCGACGGGCGCCATCGTCGCCGCCCCGACGACGAGCCTGCCCGAGGCGATCGGCGGCCCGCGCAACTGGGATTACCGCTACACGTGGATCCGCGACGCGGCGTTCTCGCTGTACGCGCTCCTGCGGCTCGGCTTCACCGAGGAGGCCGGCGCGTTCATGAACTGGCTCGAGCAACGGACCCGCGAGCGCGAGCACCATCCCGACGAGACCGGTCCGCTGCAGATCATGTACGCGATCGACGGGCGCGCGCACCTGCCGGAGTTCGAGCTGACGCACTTCAGCGGCTACCTCGACTCGAGGCCGGTGAGGATCGGCAACGCCGCCGCGGGCCAGCTCCAGCTCGACATCTACGGCGAGCTGCTCGACTCGGTCTACCTCTACAACAAGTACGGCTCGCCGATCTCCTACGACCTGTGGAACGAGCTGCGCCGCCTGATCGACTGGCTCGGCGACCACTGGAACGAGCCGGACGAGGGCATCTGGGAGGTACGCGGCGGGCGCCAGCGGTTCGTGTACTCGCGCCTCATGAGCTGGGTCGCGTTCGATCGCGGGCTCCGCCTCTCCCGCCAGCGCGGGCTTCCTGCGGACGAGACCCGCTGGGCGGCGACGCGCGACGTGATCTACGAGGACATCATGACCCAGGGCTACAACCACGAACGCGGCGCGTTCGTGCAGGCCTACGGGTCGACGGCGCTCGACGCGTCCAACCTGCTGATGCCGCTCGTGAAGTTCGTCGGGCCCACCGACCAGCGGATGCTCTCGACCCTCGAGGCCACCCAGCGCGAGCTGGTGTCCGACTCGCTCGTGTACCGCTACGACCCGGACAGTGCCGCGTCCGACGGGCTGGCGGGGCGCGAGGGCACGTTCTCGATGTGCTCGTTCTGGTACGTCGAGTGCCTGGCGCGCTGCCGGTCGTGTCGACGAGGCGCGGCTGACGTTCGAGAAGATGCTGACCTACGCCAACCACCTCGGGCTGTATGCCGAGCAGATCGGAGCCTCCGGCGAGGCGCTCGGCAACTTCCCGCAGGCGTTCACGCACCTCGCGCTGATCTCGGCGGCGTTCACGTTGAACCGCACGCTCGAGAACCCGCCGCCCCACTGAGAGGCGCTTCCGAGTTTTCAACGGCGTCATCCAGGTGCGAGCTACGCTTCGGCGCGATGCTGACGCTCGCCCTCTCCGAGGCACGGGCGGCGGCCGGGGAGATCGTGCAAGGACGCGTCGAGCGACCCGACGATTCGACCCGCGTCGCGGTCGAGCTCGTGCGCGTCGAGCACAGCCCCGTAGGAGCTGCCAGCTACCACGTGGCGAGTGCCGAGCTCGACGGCGACGGCTCCTTCGTGCTCGCGGTGCCCGACGACGTACCGCCCGACGTGATCGGGAGCGAGTGCTCGCTGCACCACGCGATCCGCGCAGTCGCGGGTCGTGACGAGATACGGCAGACGGTCGCCATCGCCGAGGAGCAGGCGGTCGCCCGCCCGACGCTTCCCGAGCAGCTCGAGCTGAGCGAGCGCGCGGCACTGTCCGAGCGGCTCGTCGCCTCGTTCTCGGGCCGACGGATGCACGTCGAGCTCTCCGGCGCGGAGCTTCGCGGAGGTGGCCGGATCGATGGTCGCGTCCATGTCCACCGCGCGCCGGCAGGAGGGCGCCTCGTCGCCAGCGTGCGCTGCATCGAGTCGTGGCGCATGTCGCCCCGGCCCGGGCGGCTCGTCCTGATGAGTCGCGCGAACGCCATTCCGCTGTGGCGCCAGCGCGTCTCGTTCGAGGATTGCCTCGAGCTCGAGCCTCTCGACGACGCCCACTGGCGCGCGTTCTCGTTCGAGCTGCCGGACGGGCTGCCGCCGGCGATCGAGGCGCGCTCGATCGCCTGGCGCTACGAGATCGAAGCGCGGCGCTCCGTCCGGATCGGCACGGACGATCGCGCCCTGATCACGCCGCTCGCGTCGGTCAACGTGCTCGCGAACAGGAGCCCTCGCGCGGATGGGCCGGCGATCCGCACGAGGGCGCGCAGCTAGCTGCGCCTAGTACCGATCGAGATAGCGCTCGATCTCCCAGCCGTGTACCTGCTCGCGGTACTCGGCCCACTCGGCGCGCTTCTCGGAGATGAAGGCCCCGAGGATGTGCTCGCCGAGGCCGGCGCACACGACCGGATCGGCCTCGAGCGCCGTGAGAGCGTCCTCGAGGTTGTGCGGCAGGCCGCGGATGCCTGCGGCACGCGACTCGTCCTCGGTCATGTGGTAGATGTTGCGGTTGACCGGCGCCGGCGGCTTGAGACCGCGCCTGACGCCGTCGAGCCCGGCGGCGAGCATCACCGCGAAGGCGAGGTACGGGTTGGTGGTCGGATCCGGGGTGCGCAGCTCGCAACGGGTCGAGCGGCCTCGCTTCGACGGGATCCGGATCGCGGCCGAGCGGTTGCCGGGCGACCAGGCGATGTAGACCGGCGCCTCGTAGCCCGGGATCAGGCGCTTGTACGAGTTGACCGTCGGGTTCGCGACCGCGGTGATCGCGGGCAGGTGCTCGAGCAGGCCGGCGATGTAGCCGTAGGCCGTGGCCGACAGCTGCAGCTCGTCGTTCGGATCGAAGAACGCGTTCTCGCCGTTCCGCGAGAGCGACTGGTTGACGTGCATGCCCGATCCGTTCTCGCCGTGGATCGGCTTCGCCATGAACGTGGCATGCATGTTGTTGCGTGCCGCGATCGTCTTGACGACCCAGCGGAAGGTCGTCAGGTTGTCGGCGCAGGTCAGCGCGTCGGCGTAGCGGAAGTCGATCTCGTGCTGGCCGACCGCGACCTCGTGGTGCGACGCCTCGAGGTGGAAGTTCATGTGGACGAGCGTGTCCTCGATGTCGCGCCGGGTGTCCTCGCCGAGGTCGAGCGGACCGACGTCGAAGTACCCGGCGACGTCGTGCGGATCGATCGTCGCGTCGCCGTCCTTGTCGGTGCGGAACAGGAAGAACTCGGCTTCGGGTCCGCACTGCATGTCGAAGCCCTCGGCCTTCGCGTCGGCGAGGACCTTCTTGAGCTGGACGCGCGGATCGCCGGCGAACGGCGTGCCGTCGGGATCGGCGACGTCGCAGATGATGCGGGCGACCTGGCCCGTCTCGCGCCCGCGCCACGGCAGCACCGTGAACGTGTCGGGGTCGGGATGGAAGTACATGTCGGACTGCTCGATGCGCTTGAATCCGCGAATCGACGAGCCGTCGAACATCAGCTCGTTGTCGAGCGCCTTGTCGAGCTCCTCGACCGGGATCGAAACGTTACGAAGATGTCCGTACAGCTCGGTGAAGACCAGCCGGACGAACTTGACGTCCTGCTCCCTGCACTTCTCGATCAGCTCGCGCTTGTCCACTGCGGGGCCTTCCGGTAACTCGGGGTGAATGCCCGCCGTCACGCCTCATGCGTACGACGGGCAGGCCGGACCACACGTGTGTCCGGCTCTCCGTCTAGCGCCCCCGCGTCGGGGCCGCGCGCGCCGTCTCCGTCGACGCCGTGCTCGCGTACGAGTCTAGCGACTCTCCCCCGGGAACGGCTCAGGAGCTCTGCTTCGAGAGATCGAGCACACGCTCGAACTGGAAGCGGCCGTTGTGCACCCGGAAGACACCGAGGCGGGCGAGCGTCGAACTGCCGTCGCCGTCGATCCCGATGGTCCCGATCAGCCCGGGATAGGCACGCGTGCGGAAGAGCGCCCGCAGGACGCCGGCACGTGTGCCATCCGACCGGCGGAGTGCCGCAAGCACCAGGCGGGCCGCATCCGCCGCGTAGGTGGTGTAGATCCCCGGTTGCCCGAACTGGCGCGCGAACGCGTCGCTGAAGTCGGCACCGGCGCCGCTCAGCCCGTCCGGAGGCACGAACTCCGACGTCAGGTGCAGCCCCTCGGCCGCGATCCCGGCGGTCTGCAGCAGCCCCTGCCGGTAGAGGGCATCGCTCCCGAGCAGGATCGGCGTCGGTGGCGACGACTTGGGCCGCGCGTGAGGGGAGGGCATGAGCGCGCGGAGCACCGCCACGACGCCGGGTCCCGAGCCCGAGCCGAACCAGACCGAGTCGGCGCGCGCGGCGCGCAGGTGCGCGACGACGGCCGCCGCGCCGGCGGCAGACGGCGGCGTCGGCTCGTGTCCCACGATCGTCAGCTTGCTCGCGGCCGCCGCCTCGCCCAGCGCCTGCTGCAGCCGCTGCGAACGAGCCGAGCGCCCGTCCAGGATGTACAGCCGGTGGGCGCCGAGTGCTCGCGCCTCGACGGCCGCAGCGGTCCCCTGCAGAGCATCCGAGGGCGCGAGTCGGACGAGCACCCCGTCGGCGACCGTTCCCGGGGTGGCGAGTGCGGGGTCGCTGTTGACCGGGGAGACGAGCGCGAGACCGGCCGATGTCAGCGCCGGGACCGCCAGCATCGTGCATGACGACTCGTACGTCCCGATCACCGCGATCGCCGTCGGATCAGCAGCGGCGCGATGAGCCCCCGCGCGGCAGCGCGCCGGGTCGGAGCGGCCCGTCGCCGGGTCGGCGTCGTCCGATGCGCGAACATCGACTCCCAGCTTGCCGACGCGATAGCCGGCCTGCGACACGACGAGGCGAACCGCGTCGAGCATCTGCCTCCCCTCCTCCGCGGCCGCCCCGGCGAGCGGGAGGTCGACCCACAGCGTCACGCTGCGGGTCGGCGCGGTCGTCGCAGGAGCCGAAGGGGACGGCGCACTCGCACCGGAGCCGCACGCGGCGGTGACGAGCCCGAGGAGCAGGGCTCCACCACACGCGATGACGCGGCGCCGGGAGGCATCATTCGATCGGGTGCTCGGGGAACGCGCCAGCAACACGCCCCATGCTACGAGGGTGCAGCGACGGCGCGGACCCGAGTGCTTGCTCTAGAGCTTCGAGGTCACGCTCGACAGCGCGCTCTTGATTCCGCCGGAGAGGAACGTGAGCGCACCGAGGATCGCGATCGTGATCACGGCGAGGACCACGGCGTACTCCGCCATAGTCTGCCCGCGCTCACGATCGAGGACCGTGGCTACCAGGCTGTTGAGGTATGCGTACGTCTTGATCATTAGAAGACTCTTCGGAAAAACCGAGCGAGTCCTCATCACCCGTACGGGGCATCCCCCGGACGGGTGGACGTACGAGCCTCCGCGATCAGCGGCTGTGGCGGACCGGCGACGAGCCCAGACGGGCGCGAAGGCGGTCGACCAACCAGACGCTCGCGACGACGAACGCCACCCACGCGACCGCGAGCAACAGGCCGAGCGCCGTGCTGTCCCAGGCGCCGTGGTGGTTGTCATACGAAGGCCCCAGCAGCGCGATCTCGACGAACGGACCCGTCAGGCCCGCGATCAGCGCACCCATGAACCAGTGACCGGATGTGTCGTCCATCACGTCCATCCTACCCACCAGGAGCCGAAGACAAACAGGGAAGGTGACGTCTTCGACGTCGAGCACGCGCCACCTTCCTCGAAAGTACGCGAACTAGCAGGCGGAATCCCCTGCCGGACGCGCTCGGCGCTGACGCCGAGACTCTACAAGCCCGCCCGAGCTGCTGCGCTCGGCCGCGGCGACTCGGATCAGGTCGTCCACGCGCTCGAGCCGAGGTCGGCGCCGCGGGCGATTGGAACGCCGCCGTCGCTTCCGACCGCATGGTTGAGCCGTTTTACAGCTTGGTGCCGGGGCGAGCCGCCCGCTCGGATCTGACGGTCGGCGAGAGCCGCGCCGCAGCTGCGACCCGGTTCGCGTGAGCGCCGCCCTCGGGGACCCGCTCGCCGGCGCGCGAGTGCCCCGAGGCGCTCGAGTCGGCGAGGCGATCCCGCCGCCGGAACGCGATCTGGTCGCTGCTCGCAACCCGGCACACGCGCCGTTTTCGGTGTGCCGACCCACATGCGGAGCATCGACGCCCGCCGGAGAGTCCGTCAACTCAAACTTGACGAGGCCCGGCGCGTCAATCTATTCTTGACGCGTGACGTCATTCTCGCTGGAGACGCTGATCGGCGACATCGAACGGCAGGCCACCAGCCCGTTGGAGCGGTTGAGCGCGGCCGTGACGACGAGCGACGAGGCGCACGCGGTCTGTGACGATCTCGTCGGGCGTTTCGTCGACGACGCACGCCGCGCGGGCTGTTCGTGGAGCGAGATCGGTGGTGTCCTGCGGGTCAGCAAGCAGGCCGCCCAACAGCGCTTCCACTCGCCGGGGGCCGAGCCGTGGCCGCCTGACTTCCGCGAGGACGCGCAACGCGCGCTCGCTCGGGCGGCCGAACACGCTCAACGGCTCGGCCACCCCTACGTCGGCACCGCACACGTCCTGCTCGCCCTCGTCGAGCAGGACGACTCACTTGCCGGGCACGTGCTCGCCGATCTCGGGGCCACGCCGACGGCCGTCGAGCGGGCGATCGACCGCCTCGCCGCGCGCGGCTCCCCTTCCAGCGCGACGATCGGCGTGTCGGGTCGCGTCAAGCGCGCGCTCGACCAGGCGCGACGCGAGGGCCGCCGCCTCGGGCATCGCTGTCCCGGCGCCGAGCATCTTCTCCTCGTGCTCGCGGCGGACGAGGACGGCATCGCGTCACGCGTCCTGCTCGAACTCGGCGTGACGCCGACGCGGCTCCGCGATGCGCTGGCCGCCAGGCTCGGCCCGGACGCCGACGAGCTCGTGTCGCGTCTGACCCGGCCGCGGGGCCGCCTTCGCCGACGCCGCTGACGATGCCGGAGGCGGGACTCGAACCCGCAATCCCTTTCGGGCGGTGGTTTTTGAAACCACTGCGTATCCCATTCCGCCACTCCGGCGTCCCGCGGATCATCGTAAAGCATTGCCCTGGCGTCGCCGCCGCGGGACTCGGGTACCCTGGCCCGTCCGCATGGCCAATCGCACTGTTGGGATCCTGACCGGGGGCGGCGACTGCCCCGGGTTGAACGCCGTCATCCGCGCGGTGACGCGGCGCTCGCTCGACCGCGGCTACGAGGTGGTCGGCGTCCTGCACGGATGGCGCGGCATGATCGAGGGTGCGTTCCGGCCGCTCGACTGCGCAGTCGATCTCGGGGATCCTCCCCCGCGGCGGAACGATCCTGCGCACCTCCCGCACGAATCCCTACAAGGTCGAGGGCGGGCTCGAGCGCGTCCGCCATCACCTGCGCGGGCTCGACGGACTCGTCGCGATCGGCGGCGAGGACACGCTCGGCGTCGCGGCACGGCTGCACGCCGAGGAGGGCGCGCCCGTCGTCGGCGTGCCGAAGACGATCGACAACGACCTGTCGGCGACCGACTACACGTTCGGGTTCGACACCGCCGTCGCGATCGTGACCGAGGCGATCGATCGCCTGCACACCACCGCGGAGAGCCACGACCGCGTGATGGTGATCGAGGTCATGGGCCGCCACGCGGGTGGATCGCCGTGCACTCCGGCATCGCCGGAGGCGCCGATGCGATCCTGATTCCCGAGCTGCCGGTCGACGTCGCGCAGCTGCTGCGACCTGATCGAGCGCAGGCACGCGCGAGGCAAGGACTTCTCGATCGTCGTCGTCGCCGAGGGGTATGTGCCGCCCGGCGACGATCTTCCCGCGGCCGAGGTCGACCAGTTCGGTCACCCGCGCCTCGGTGGCATCGGCGAGCGCGTCGCGCGGGAGATCGAGAATCGCACGGGCTACGAGACGCGCGTGAGCGCGCTCGGCCACGTGCAGCGAGGCGGCTCGCCGACCGCGTTCGACCGGGTGCTCGCGACGCGCTACGGCTGCTTCGCCGCCGACCTCGTGCACGAGGGCAACTTCGGCCAGATGGCGAGCCTGCGCGGGGTCGAGATCGTCGGCGTCCCGCTCGAGAGCGCGGTCACGCGAGCTCAAGACGGTGCCGCAGGACCTGTACGACCTCGCTGCGACCTTCTTCGCCTGAGGGCCGGTTGGCCCCGCTTGCTCGCCGCGCGCCATCCATCCACGACTCCCACCGAGACCGGCCCTTGGGCCGGCGGGCCTACCGCGAGGCGCGGAGCTCGTCGAGCAGCCGCCCGGCGACGTTCGTGCCGAGACGAGACGCGCCGGCCTCGATCATCAGCCGGGCATCCTCGACGCTCAGGATGCCGCCCGCGGCCTTGACCATGCAGCTCGGCGGAAGCTCCTCGCGCAGCACCCGCACCGCATGCTCGGTCG
Source organism: uncultured Actinomycetes bacterium (assembly GCA_963717155.1). Taxonomy (GTDB): domain Bacteria; phylum Actinomycetota; class Thermoleophilia; order Gaiellales; family JALYLC01. The sequence goes on along the minus strand of OY970326.1, from coordinate 888,065 downwards.
CACCCTCCGGGCCGACGCCGGTCGAGGTCGTCGCGCCGTCCAGCCCCGCGCTCGCGACGACGCGCGCCGGCCAGCCGCAGCGCTCGATCCTCGAGGTAGCAGCTCTCGAGCACCGCCCGCACGAGCGACGCCTCCGCGCACCGACCGCACGGCGCGCGCGATGGCGGCGAGCTCGTCGCGAACCGCCTGGAAGTCGCCGTTCGCGAGCGCCGCGAGCGAGGCGACGACCTCGATGTCGTGCGCGCCGTCGCGGACCGCCTCGGTGGCGCCGGCGATCTTCGCGGCCTCGCTCTCGCCGCCGTACGGATGCGCGATCGCGGCGCACACGCGTACGTCGCTGCCGTCGAGCTTGGCGCGGACGTAGGTGACCCAGCACGGGAACACGACGACCGCCGCGACGTGCTCGCGCTCGGCGAGCGCCGCCAGGTCGTCGATCTCGGACGCCAGCGCGTTCGGCCGCAGCAGCGTCGGCTCCAGCGCTTTCGCGAGCTCGCCGGGTCGCATCGGGCCTACACCCCGAGCCGATCGACCAGAGACGCGTCGGCGCGCCAGCCCCGGCGGACCTTGACCGTGAGATCGAGGTAGATCGATCCGCCGACGAGCCGTTCGATGCCCGGGCGCGACGAGGCACGCCCGATCGCCCGGACCATCGAGCCGCCCTTCCCGATCAGCATGCGCTGCTGGGACTCGGTCTCGACCGCGATCACCGCGTGCACGCGACCGGCCCGGGCACCGCGCGGCGGCAGCAGCTCGTCGACCGTGACGGCGAGCGCATGCGGCACCTCCTGGCGCGTCAGGGCGAGGGCTCGCTCGCGGATCAGCTCGCCGATGCGGAAGCTGACCGGCTGGTCGGTCCGCGCCGCCTCGGGGAAGTAGGCGGGCCCCTCCGGCAGCAGCGCGACGAGCTCGTCGCGCAGCGCGTCGACTCCGTCGCCCGTGATCGCGCTGACCGGGTGGAGCGCGTGGAAGTCGCCGAGCCTCGCGACCTGTGAGATCCGCTCGGCGATCGTCGCCGGCGCAAGTCCGTCGACCTTGTTGAGGGCGATCACGGCGGGCCGCTGGCCGCCGAGCACGCGCGCCGAGATGAACCGGTCGCCCGGACCGGGCTCGTCGTCGCGTCGAGCACCAGCAGCACGGCATCGACGTCGGCGAGGCTCTCGTCGACGGCGCGCTGCATGCGCTCGGTCAGCGCGTCGCGCGGCCGCTGGAAGCCCGGAAGGTCGGCCAGTACGAGCTGCGCGCCGGGACGTGCACGACGCCCGAGGAGGCGGCGCCGCGTCGTCTGCGGCTTGTCCGAGACGATCGCGACGTGGTCGCGGCAGAGCGCGTTCGTCAGCGTCGACTTTCCGACGTTCGGACGGCCGGCGAGACCCACGAACCCGCTGCGGAACGCGCGGGCTCCTCGAGCAGCATCCGGCCGCCGTCGTCCGGACTGCTCGTTCACGCGAGGAGGGCGGACGAGGCCGCATCCGGCAGCAACACGTCGAGCGTCTCGACCACGACCTCGCCCTCGTACAGGTGGACGACCGGAATGCGCGGGCGCGAACTCGGCGAGCACCTGACGGCAGGCGCCGCACGGAAGCAGCGTCGCGAGTCCGTCGTGGCCCGCTACCGCGACCGCGCTGAACGAGCGCGCGCCGCCGAACGCGGCCGTGAAGACCGCCGTGCGCTCGGCGCACACGGTGAGCCCGAAGCTCGCGTTCTCGATGTTTGCGCCCGACACGATGCTGCCGTCCTCGAGACGCAAGCGCGGCGCCCACGGGGAACTGCGAGTACGGCGCGTAGGCGCGGTCCCTGGCCTGGCGGGCCGCGTCGTACAGCGCGCTTTCGTCGGCGGTCGCGGCTCGTCGCACGAATCGCAGTGTAAGGGCCCGTCTCAACGAGCCTACCGCCCGACGAAGAGGCCGGCGACCCAGCCCGGGAGGCGGTGTCACCGCCACGTGGGTCACCGGCACCGGCACCGGCGCCGGCACCGCGGTGCCGGTGGGGTCGCGCGCGGTCGTGGGCGCGGGACCGCGAGCAGCACGCGCGCAGGGCCGCCCCGCGACGTGGGGCGTGCGTGCGTCTGTCGCACCCGGGAGCGCGGCGGCGTGGCGCTGACCGTCGCGACCCGTTGTCGAGCGATCGTCCGGGGCGCGTCCGCTGCACGGGCCGACGTGGCGCCGCGCGAGCTCCCGAGCAGGCTGGACGAGACGACAGCCGCAAGCACCACCACTCCGAGTGCGAGCGCGACGCGGCCACGGCGCGATCCGCGGTCGCGGAATCGGGTGGCCATGCGTGTGCCCCGACGAGGCGCGGGCGCGGGCTCGGAGTCGGCCTCGGCACGCTGAGCGAGCAGGCGCGCCGCGGCATCGGCGAGCGTGCGCGCGAGCGGACGCTCCGGATCGGCGGGCCACACTGCCGGACGCCGCAGACAGACGCCCCGCGGCCCGACGGCGAGATCGACGGCTCCCACTGCCAACCCGAGGTCGGCCGCATCGAGCGCGGCGCCGAGGGCGGCGGCTCGGGCCACGAGCAGCGGCCGCTCCAGCACGAGCGGAGGGCGCGGAGGCAGGCCGTGGAGCGACTTGCAGCAGATCAGCGGCCGTCCGAGGTGCCAGCGAAGGTCGCTGACGACCGGACAGCCGTCGAGCTCGAGCGCGTTCCAGCGCGCGATTCTCGCCTCGAGGTCGGCGCGGTCGACCCCCGGCGGTCCGAGCGCCAGCGAGACCGACGCCCCGCTCGACAGGTCGAGCCCAGCGACGGGACCATCGGGCAGCGCGAGCATGCGACGCGCGCGGCACGAGGAAGCGGCCGGCGATCAGCAGCACGCGCGGCGAGCCGAGGAGTGGGAGTCACACCTCGAGGCTACGGTGCGACCGAGTCGCCCCACACGCGCCAGGCGTGCCGAAACCGTGCCGATGTGTGTCCTCAGCGCACGAGCTGGAACACGAGCAGCATCACGCCGACGCCGAGCAGCCCGCCGAGCACGACCTCCGACACCGTGTGCACGCCCGACTCGACCCGCGTCTGAGCGACCAGCAGCGCCATCAGCAGGGCGAGGCTCGCGACGAGCACGTGGTGGGGGCCGTCTCCGGTCAGGAGCACGACCGCAGCGAACCCGGCGAACGCGACGGCCGCGTGGCCGGACGGGAGTCCGCCGCTCAGCGGCGTTCCGCGGTGCGAGATGGCCTTGGCCGCGATCACGCTCACGACGACGAGCAGGAGCGCGATCAGGGTCAGATCGGGCGAGGACGACCGCACCCGGTGGATCGCGTGCCCGCTCGGATCGGACAGCCGATCGGCGAACACCAGGTAGCCCGATCGCGAGGCTGCAGACCGCCGAGATCAGCACACCGCCTGCGGCGACGTCCTTGGCGACCTTCGCGAGCGGGTGCGGGTCGGGCTGCGCGAGGTCGACCGCCGCCTCGAGCGCGGTGTTGATCATCTCGGCGATCAGCACGAGCGCGATCGCGAGGATCACGGCGAGCAGGTCGACCCGCGAGACGCCGAGCACGACGGCCAGCGCCAGCGCTGCCGCGCCGGCGAGGAAGTGCACGCGCATGTTGCGCTGCGTGCGGAGCACCCAGATGATTCCCTCGAACCCGTTGTTCAGCGCCTGCAGCAGTGTCGGAACCTGCCCTCCGGCGCGGCCGGGGAGCTTCGAGCGCCACGGTTGCTGCGGCGGATCGCTCATGCGCTGCTCGCCACCGGCGGCAGCGCGCCAACGAGCCGATCCTGGCGCTCGAGCATCTCTCCGCCGTCGGTCTCGTGGTCGAACCCGGCCAGGTGCAGCACCCCGTGCACGACGAGGTTCGTCAGCTCCTCCTGCTCGGACACTCCCTCGTCCCCGGCCTGCCGTCGCGCCTGCGCGAGGCTGATCACGACGTCGCCGAGCTCGCGCTCCATCCCGGGAGGCAACGGGTCGAGGCCGTCGACGGGGAACGACAGCACGTCGGTCACGCTGTCGAGGCCGCGGTGGTCGCGGTTGAGGGCGCGGATGGCGTCGTCATCGACGAGGCAGACCGCGAGCGCGCACTGACCCTCCACGCCCGAGATCCTCGAGCACGCCGGTCACCAGGCGCTCGACAGACGCCGGGTCGAGACCGGCCTCGGCTACGCCCTCGAGCACCAGGTCGACGTGCACACCGCTCAGCTCCCGGCGCGGACGCGTTGCTCGCCTCGGCACGGGCCTTGTATGCCGAGACGATGCGAGCCACGAGCTTGTGCCGCACGACGTCCTCGCTGCCGAAGTACACGAACTCGATGTCGGGGATGCCGCGCAGGAGCCCGTCGACGTCGACGAGTCCCGAGCGCTGGCCGCCCTTGAGATCGGTCTGCGTCACGTCGCCGGTGACGACGATCTTCGAGCCGAACCCGAGCCGCGTGAGGAACATCTGCATCTGCTCGGGCGTGGTGTTCTGCGCCTCGTCGAGGATGATGAAGCTGTCGTTCAGCGTGCGGCCGCGCATGAAGGCGAGCGGCGCGACCTCGATCAGGCCCTTCTCCATCGAGGTCTGCAGGCGGTCGGCGTCGAGCATGTCGTAGACCGCGTCGAACAGCGGCCGCAGGTACGGATCGACCTTCGCCTGCATGTCGCCCGGAAGGAAGCCGAGGTGCTCGCCGGCCTCGACCGCGGGCCGCGTGAGGATGATGCGCGAGACCTCGCGGTCGACGAGCGCGGCGACGGCGAGCGCCATCGCGAGATAGGTCTTGCCGGTGCCGGCCGGCCCGATGCCGAAGGTGACCGTCGCCCGGCGGATCGCGTCGACGTAGCGCTTCTGCGTTCAGCGTCTTCGGCGCGATCTTCTTGCCTCGATGCCGCCACACGACGTCGTGCAGGACGTCCGCGCCCGAGGCACGCCGAATCGAGCACGCCGCCGAGCGCGTCGACCGTCTGCGGGCCGATCGCGAGGCCCTGCTCGACGAGCGCGCCGAGCTCCTCGATCACGATCGCGCGCGCGACCGAGACTCTCGTCGGGCCCCTCGACGGAGCACCTCGTTGCCGCGCAGGTACACCTCGCATCCGAGACGCTCCGCGAGCGCCGTCAGCATCCGGTCACGATCGGAGCCGAGCTCCTGTGCGAGCGCGTTCGAGACCGGGAACGTGAGCTTAGCCACCTGACCCGAAGGATACCGACGACTCGGCGCCGTCCGATAGACCCAGCCCGCCGGCGAGCCGCGCCCGTACCGCCGCCTGCACGGCTCGCCGTCGGCGCGGCCTCCCGTCTTCGCCATCGCAGCGCGCATGACGGTGCCCACTCGCGCTGCGAGGTCGCGCCGGTCTCGGCGATCGCCTGCTCGACGATCGCCGCGATCTCGTCCTCGCCGAGGCTCGGCGGCAGGAACTCGTCGATCACGACCGCCTCGGCCTCCTCGGCCGCTGCGCGATCCTCGGCACCGGCCGCCCGGTAGGCATCGGCCGCCTCGATCCGGCGCTTCCGCTCACGCCGCAGCACTGCGGCCGCCTCCTCGTCGGACAGGTCGGTGCGCGCCTCCTTCTCGGCGCTCTTCAACGCCGACAGCACGAGTCGCAGCGTGTCGCGGCGACGTGCGTCGCCCGCCTTCATGGCAGCGCGCACCTCGGCCTCGATCCGTGGAATCACTTCAGTCTCCCAGCATCGTCGCGTTCATTTCCCGCTGCACCGAACACCGCGACCGCAGCCGCCGCGATCGCGGCGGTCTCGCTCCGCAGCACGAGTCCTTCGCCGAGGCGCGCAAGCGGCGCGCCGGCCGCGCGCGCGAGCTCGCGCTCGGCGTCGCTGATGCCCGCCTCGGGGCCGATCAGCAGCAGCGCGTCCGCTGCCGCGGCGAACGGCACGGCGTCCTCCGCCTCGTGATCGAGCACGATCGCGCCCGGGGCGGCCGACGACCTCGGCGAACGGCGTCGGTCCGGCGAGGGCCGGCACGTCGGTCCGCTTCGACTGGCGGCCCGCCGCGGACGCGACACGGGCCCAGCGGTCGAGCCGGAACTCGCCGCGCGTGCGCTCGCAGACGAGCGCACCCACCTCGCGGACGCCGAGCTCGGTCAGCTTCTCGATGGCGACGTCCGAGCGGCCGCCTCCGCTTCCGAGCCAGACGGCGGGGGCGCTCCGCTCGCGTGCGCTCGGCAACGAGCGCACCGAGGCGCACCATCCCTCGATCCTCGAGGACGGCGGCGAAGACCGTCCCGGCCCCGTCCACGACCTCGAGCCCCGCACCCGGCCGCATGCGGAGCACGCGCTCGAGATGGCGCCGATCCGTGGGCTCGAGCTCGAGCAGCTCGCCCGACTCGCCGTTCGCGGAGACGAACACCCGATGGACGTGCTTCGTCATCGTCGTGCGAGCAGGATCGCCTGCCACCCGTCGAGCACGACGCGGCGCTCGACGCGGTACGCGGGCGCGTCGAGCGGCTCGTCGCTCAGCAGGCCCGAGACGATCGCGCGCGGCGCGGCGTCGGGACGTGCCGAGCAGCACCTCGAGCGGACGGCGGAGGATGTTCGCGACCCACAGCGGCGCATCGGGCAGCGTGTCGACGAGCGCGTCGGCGACGAACGGCTCGAGCACCACGCCGTTCCTGCTCGCATTCTCGAGCGGTGACCGAGACCGAGATCGGATCGATGTCGCAGGCGTGGACGGGCGCGAACCCGAGGCGCAGCGCGGCGATCGACAGGACGCCCGAGCCACAGCCGAGGTCGAGCAGCGGGCCGCCGGCGGAAGCGATGCCAGCAGCTCGAGCGAGGCGAGCGTGGTCGCGTGCCCCCCGGTCCCGAACGCGCGGCCAGGATCGATCACGACGGCAGGCGATGCCTGCGGGTGCGTGCTCCCACGGCGGCCCGATCCAGAGCCTGTCCGGCGACCACGCGGCCTCGGTGGAACTCGCGCCAGCGCTCGGCCCAGTCGCTCGTCGACCGGCTCGACCTCCCACGGGCCGAGGTCGGCCGGCAGCTCGTCGGCCGATGCGGCGTACGCGACGACCTGCAGCCGCCCATCGCAGCTCGAGCTCCTCGAACCCGCCCGGGAGGAGCGCGCTCGCCCGTGCACGCAGCGCCTCGACCGCCTCGGCTCCCTGCGCGCTCGGACGCGCCAGGGCGCGCACGGTCACGAGAACGCGCGACGGATCGCGTCGCCGAGACGCCAGTCGCCTCGGTAGGTGCGCTCGTCCTCGGAATCGCGGAAGCGCTCCATCATGTCCTTCTGCTCGCGCGTCAGGTGCTTCGGCACGAGCACGTTGACGAGCACCTTCAGCGAGCCTCGTCCGCCCCCGCGCAGCGACGGGCATGCCCTTGCCGCGCAGCGATCGCACCTCGCCGGGCTGCGTTCCGGGCAGCGAACTCGAGCGACGCCTCGCCGTCGAGCGTCGGCACCGAGACGGTGGTGCCGAGCACCGCCTGTGCGAGCGTCAGCTCGACCGAGGTGATGAGATCGTTGCCATCGCGGGAGAACCGCGGGTCCTCCTTGACGTGCAGTCGCACGTAGAGGTCGCCCGCCTTGCCGCCAGGCTCGCCGGCATGCCCCGCGCCCGAGACCCGGACCGCCTGCCCGTCGTCGACGCCGACCGGCACCGCCACCGTGACGTGCTGGCGCATGGCACGCCGCCCGCGCCCGCGACAGTCGTGGCAGGGCCGCTCGACGACCTGTCCACGGCCGCGGCACGTGTCGCACGGGCCGGTCCGCATCATCTGACCGAAGACCGAGCGAACGACCTGGCTCACCTCACCGGATCCGCCGCAGGTGGGACACGTCGAGATCGCGGTGCCCGGCTCGGCACCGCTTCCCTCGCAGCGATCGCAGACCGAGACGAGATCGAGGTCGAGCTCGAGCTTGGCGCCGAACGCGGCCTCGGTCAGCGTGATCTCGGCATCGGTCTGCGCGTCCGCGCCGGAGGCCGGGCCCCGTGCGCGCGAACGGGTCGCGGCCGAACAGCGAGCCGAGCAGGTCGCCGAGGTTGCCGAGATCCATGAACTGGTCGGTGTGGAACTCGCGCCCGGCCATGCCATCGTGGCCGAAACGGTCGTAGCGGCTGCGGCTGTCGGGGTCGGACAGCACCTCGTAGGCCTCGGCGACCTCCTTGAAGCGCTCCTCCGCATCGGGCGCCTCGGACACGTCGGGATGCAGCGTGCGCGCCAGCCGCCGGAAGGCGCGCTTGACGTCGGCATCGCTCGCGTCGCGCTCGACGCTCGAGGATCTCGTAGTAGTCGCGTGGCACGCGCGGATACTAGGCGGGGCTGGCGAACGCAAAATCGCCGGCGCAGACCTCCGCGGCGATGTCGACGAACGCGCACGCGGCGGTCGAACGCGAGCGGCCCGACGGCCAGAAGAGCCCGATGCGGCGTGGTGCGACCTCGCCCTGGGCAAGCTCGCAGACGACGGCCGAGCACCCGTCCACCTCGCGCTCGATCGCGAGCTCGGGGACGATCGCGTGCCCGAGTCCCGTGCCCACGAGCCGCTGCAGGGTGAGGTTGTCGTCGGTCGTGAACACGATCGACGGCTCGTATCCGGCCTGGCGCCAGGCCTCGCCGACGTTCCGCATGCACGACGTCCGATCGCCGTTCGTGATCAGCTCCTCACCCTCGAGCTCGATCACGCGCACGTCGTCTCGTCCGTCGAACCGGCTGCCCGGAGGCGCGAGCACGACGTACCGATCGCTCAGGAGCTCCGTGTGGTAGAAGCCCGAGCGGTCGCGGTCGTCCCACACGATCGCGAACGTCAGGTCGAGCTCGCCCGCGCTCGCGAGGGCGAGCAGCTCGTCCTCGTCCTGGCGCTCGATGAGCTCGACGCGAATGCCGGGCAGGCGCTCGCGGAACTGGCGCAGAACGGCCGGCAGGATGCGGGCGCCGGTCGACTGGAACGTCCCGACGCGGACGGTGCCCGACGAGCCGGAGACCAGGGACTCGAGGTCGGCGCGCGCCTCCGCGAGACGTGCGAGCACGCTGATCGCGTGACGGTCGAGCACCATGCCCGCCGCGCTGAGCGAGACAGGCCGGGGCCCACCGGGCCGCTCCACGAGCTGGATGCCGACAGCGCGTTCGAGCGCGGAGATCTGCTGCGAGACAGCCGACTGCGCGTAGCCCGAGCTTCTCGGCCGCGCGGGAGAAGCTGTTCGTCTCTGCGACCGCGCGGAGCGCCTGGAGATGGCGCACCTCGACCCCGGGGTATCCATCAGTAGACATGATCGTATTGAAGCACAATCCGCATTGGACTGATGAAACGATCTCGCCGATACTTGCATTCAAGGAAAGAGACAACCCGGCCGGGAAGCCTCGAAAAGCCGCTCGTTCCTCCGCTGATCGGAGCACCCCATGTTCGCCGCCATCCTCGTGCTCGTCATGCTCATCGCAGTTCCGCTCCTGTCGCTCCGCTACGGAGTCGACTCTCGCCAGTTCTCCACCCGAGAGCGCCGCACCAACTGGTAGGCGTTACCCCACGACGACGGGCCGGCTGCACCTCCTCCTCGCGCCCGGCCCGTCGTCGTCCCCTTACCGGCTGTAGAGCTCCTCGACGAAATCGGAGAGCGCGAGCGCCGCAGCACGCACGGAGCGCAGGGCCACCGAGTAGTCCATGCGCGTCGGGCCGAGCACGGAGACCGTTCCCAGCGGACGGTTCGCGAGGCCGTAGCTCGCCGTCACCAGGGCGAGCGGCCGTAGCGCCGGCGCGGACAGGTCGTCGCCGACGCGGACCGTCAAGCGCTCGCCATCGAGCGCGCCGCGCAGGAGCGCAAGCAGGTCGATGCGCTCCTCGAGCGCGGCGACCACGTCGCGGATCGTCTCGACGTCGCGACGGCGCAGCTCGCGCGAGCAGCGATGCGGTGCCGCCGAGGATGAGCCCTCCCGGACCATCGTCGGTGAGCTCGGTGAAGACCGGAGCGAGCGTCTCGAGGAAGTCGCGCTCCGACTTGCCGAGCGAGCTGTCGACGAGTCGCGATGCGAGCTGTCGGGCGCCCAGCCGAAGGCCCGTGACGGTCTCGGCGAGGTAGGTCGTCGCCCAGTCGACGAGTCCGGAGTCGACCGGGCCGTCGAACACGAACAGGCGCTTCGCGACACCGCCGGTCGCGGTGATCACCACGGCCATGACGACGTTCGGCTGCAGGCGCAGCAGCTCGACGTGGCGCACCTCGGTCGTTCCCAGCGACGGCGCCGAGACAGCGGCGAGCAGCTGGGTCATGCTCGCGAGCGCCTCGGTCGTAGCACGCAGCGCAGTGTCCAGCTCGTGACGCGCGGTCGACAGGTCGACGGGAAACGGCTCGGCCGGCACGCCGACGCGAACGAGCTCGGTCGCGTAGCGGCGATAGCCCGCCTCCGTCGGAACGCGGCCCGCGGAGGTGTGCGGATGATCGAGCATGCCGCGATCCTCGAGCTCGGCGAGCTCGGCGCGCACCGTCGACGGAGATGCCTCGACCAGCCCGGCCTGCACGAGCGACTTCGACCCGACAGGCTGGCCCGCTCGTCGATGTGCGCCTCGACGACGAGCCGAAGCAGGAGCTCCTGTCGCGGCGAGAGCGGACGGCTGCGGGTTGTCGCTCACTCGGTGATCAGCCTCGAGATGACGTCGTTGGCGACCATGCGGCCGCGTCGTGTGAGAGTCAGGGTACCGGCGCTCGACGATCGTCATCCCGAGCGAGGCGAGCCGGTCTGCCTCCGCCAGGTCGAGGCCGTCGCGCACGGGCGCGATGTCGATCGGCTCGTCCAGGCGCAACCCGAGCAGGATCCGCTCGTGGAGGCGCTCCTCCGGCGTGAGCTCCTCGTCGAGGCGCAGCGGCGGCTCGCCGCGAGCCAGCATCTCGATGTACGGCGCGAGCCGCGGGCCGTTCCTTCTGCGAAGGAGCCCGAGCGTCGAGACCGCGCCGACGCCGATCCCGAGGTAGTCCTGCCCCTGCCAGATCGCGAGGTTGTGCCGGCAGCGACGGTCGTCGCGGCAGAAGTTCGCGGTCTCGTACCAGCGGTAGCCCGCGGCCTCGAGCCGCTCGATGACGTGCTCGTAGTGGTCCTCGAGCAGCTCGGCCTGGCGCTCGAGCTCGGCGCCGTGGGTGAAGGTGAAGCGCGTCCCCGGCTTCGCCTCGAGCTCGTAGCAGGAGAGGTGGTCGGGCTCGAGCGCGAGCGCCTCGTCGATGTCGCGGTCGAGCGCGGCACGCGTCTCGCCCGGGATCCCGAAGAGCACGTCGAGGTTCAGGTTGGCGACGCCCGCCCGACGGAGCGTGGCGACGGCTCCGCGGACGGTCTCCGGCGTGGCGCGGCGCTCGAGCACCGCGAGCTCGCGCGCGCCGAAGCTCTGGGCGCCGAGCGAGACGCGAGCGCCGTGCCGCACCAGGACGCCCGCGAGCGCGTCGTCGACGGTCTCGGGGTTGGCCTCCACGGTGAGCTCGGCTGCCGCAGGCAGTCCGTCGAGCAGGCGATCGAGCAGCGCCGGGCCCGAGCAGCGTGGGCGTGCCGCCGCCGATGAAGATCGTCTTAAGCGGTAGCGCCAGCAGCGCGCGCTGGCTATCAAACTCTGCGAGCAGCGCGTCAATGTAGGCACCGTGCCTGTCCTCGTTCCCCGTCACCGTGACGAAGTCGCAGTAGCCGCAGCGGTGCGCGCAGAAGGGGACGTGGACGTACAGGTGGGAGACGGGAGCCATCAGAGCCCACCCACATGGGGGATCTCCGCTCGACACTGGCTGCCGATCCCCAACTCGATGAGATTCCGAGCCCGCTCGACCCGCCGCTTCGACCTCTCGCTGAGCGTGCGCGACCTCTCGATCGCCGGCATGCTCGTCTCGCCGGTCTGGCTGGCTCTCGGTGTCGCCGCCGGGGATCTCCTGATGGTGGTGGCCGGTGTCGTGGTTGCGCTGGTCTCGATCGTGAACTTCACGCCGCGCCTGGCGTGGCTCCGCGACGCGTCAGTTGCGCGGCTGCCGCGGTGGCCGCTCTGGCGAGCGCTTCCTCGAGCGCTCGTCCTGCTCCGAGCTCGAGCGTAAGCGCCGCCATCATCACGTCCCCCGCACCGTAGGTGTCGGCGCGCGGCCCGGGAAGCGGGGCCGCGGGGTAGCGTCCGACCTCGCCGCGGTCGGTGCGGTAGCCGCCGCCGGCGGCGCCCTCGGTGCGGACGATGACGTGCGGACGCACCGGCAGGTCGTCGTCGCGGAACTGCTCGCCAGGATCGGTTCCAGACCCGATCAGGACGTCGGCCCGGACGCCGCTCTCGATCAGGCTCCCGAGCCGTCGGGCGGTCACCACGAGCACGCGCGCGCGGCGCGCGGCGACAGCGTCCGCGGATCCTCGCCGGTGAAGAACGCGGCGTCGAAGCTCGCGAGGTCGTCCCACGGAAGCGGATCGTCGAGCGTGGGATGCCTGTTCCGGCCCGAGGATGAAGAGCGTTCGCTCGCCATCGGGCTCGAGCACGCCCAGCACGCGGTTCTGCGGGCCTGGAAATCGCGCGGCGCAGACGTCCACGCCATCGTCCGTGAGCACGCGCTCGGCAGCACGCGCCGCGTCGTCATCGCCGAGCGCCGTGTAGAAGCGCGCGGGCGAGGCGCCGAGTCCAGGAAGCGCGCGCGCCGCCACGCCCCCTCCACCGCCTGCCTCGTCCCAGGTCTCGCCGTCGAGGTGCAGGATCGTGCCGGGGACGACCGGACCGGTCGCGCGCGCGAAGTGCACCCACTCCGTGTGCCCGATGACCGCGACGCTCGTCAGCTACTTCTCTCCGTCGAGCGACAGCACGGCCAGGAACGCCTCCTGCGGCACCTCGACCGAGCCGACCTGCTTCATCCGCTTCTTGCCCTTCTTCTGCTTCTCGAGCAGCTTGCGCTTGCGGGTGACGTCTCCGCCGTAGCACTTGGCGAGCACGTCCTTGCGCCGGGCCTTGATCGTCTCGCGCGCGATGATGCGGCTGCCGATCGACGCCTGGATCGGCACGTCGAACATCTGTCGCGGGATGATGCCGCGCAGCCGGTCGACGAGGACCTTGCCCGCCGGGTAGGCCTTGTCGCGATGGACGATCATCGAGAGCGCGTCGACCGACTCGCCGTTCAGCAGGATGTCGAGCTTGACGAGATGGGAGGAGCGGAACCCGTCGAGCTCGTAGTCGAACGCCGCGTAGCCGCGCGTGCGGCTCTTCAGCTGGTCGTAGAAGTCGAGCACGATCTCGGCGAGCGGCAGCAGGTAGACGAGCTGCACCCGCGACTCGGACAGGTACTCCATGTGGTCGAACTCGCCGCGGCGGTCCTGGGCGAGCTCCATGATCGCGCCGACGTACTCCTTCGGGACGATCACCGAGGCGCGCACGTATGGCTCCTCGACATCCTCGATGCGGTTGGCGTCCGGCATCTGCGACGGGTTGTGGACCTCGACGTCCTCTCCCTGCAGCGTGTGCACCTGGTAGGCGACGTTCGGCGTGGTGACGAGCAGGTCGAGGTCGAACTCGCGCTCCAGCCGCTCGCGCACGATCTCCATGTGCAGCAGACCCAGGAAGCCGCAGCGGAAGCCGAACCCGAGCGCCTGGCTCGTCTCGGGCTCCCAGAACAGCGAGCCGTCGTTGAGCTTGAGCTTCTCGAGCGCGTCGCGCAGGTCGGGGTACTGGTCGGCGTCGGTCGGGAACAGCCCTGCGAAGACCATCGGCTTGACGTCGACGTAGCCCGGGAGCGGGGTCTCCGCCGGCACCCGCTCGTCGGTCAGCGTGTCGCCGACCCGGATCTCGGACACGCTCTTGATGCCCGTGATGATGTACCCGACCTCGCCCGCCGACAGCGAGTCCGTCGGTAGCATCGCGGGCGTCATGACGCCGATCTCCTCGATGTGCATCCGGGTGTCCGCCCCCATCGAGCGAACCGACTGACCCGTCCGGAAGGTGCCGTCGACGACGCGCACGAACGCGACGACGCCGCGGTACTGGTCGTAGGTCGAGTCGAACACGAGCGCCCGCGCGGGCGCCGACAGGTCCCCCTCGGGCGGCGGGATCCGCTCGATGATCGCGTCGAGCACCGCCTCGACCCCGTCGCCGGTCTTGGCCGAGATCCGCAGCACGTCGTCGGGCGATCCGCCGAGGAAGTCGGCGACCTCGGCGGCGCGGCGGTCGGGCTCGGCAGCAGGCAGGTCGATCTTGTTCAGCACCGGCACGATCTCGAGGTCGTTCTCGATCGCCAGGTGCGCGTTCGCGAGCGTCTGGGCCTCGAGCCCCTGGGCGGCGTCGACGACCAGCAGCGCGCCCTCGCAGGCGGCCAGCGAGCGCGACACCTCGTACGTGAAATCGACGTGGCCCGGCGTGTCGATGAGGTTCAGCGTGTAGGTGTCGCCCTCGTACTCCCAGAGCACGCGCACCGCCTGCGCCTTGATCGTGATGCCGCGCTCGCGCTCGAGATCCATCGAGTCGAGAAGCTGCGCGCGCATGTCCCGGGCGGACACGGAGTGGGTGACCTCGAGGATGCGATCGGCCAGCGTCGACTTGCCGTGGTCGATGTGCGCGACGATCGAGAAGTTGCGGATGCGGTCGAGTGCCACAAGGCTCATGGTAGGCGGTTGCCCCTCGGCACATGCGACCGAGGTTGGAAGCGGCGCAACCGTACTAAACAAGCCAAAAGTGCCTGGTATTTCCTACATTTCGGCCGACTCGAGCCGAGGGCAGCTTGTGCCTGGGCATACCTGGGAGACTCTGGGCAGGCCCACATACATGGGTCTACGGTGGGTCTGGAGGTGCATCCCGGGCCTGTAATGGGCCTGCGCGCGATGCAGGGCGTACCCTAAGGATGGCGGTCCCAGAAACCTGCCCGATCGCCAGCTACCGGGAGGCCAGACCCCCGCCTCCTCCGGCACTCAGTCGCCGGCCGGTAGCCGAGCAAATGTGGTGCGGGGCCAAGTCGACCCTCGTTCACGCACCCATAATGACTTCTACGTTCGTTGGTCTCGGTTGCGTTGGCGCTGATGGGCGAGTGCCACGGCTGAACGACCACGAGCGTGAGCAGCGCGGCAGGCCAGCCCGCGAGCGTTCCGGCGGTTGCGGGGACGGCGACGCCCCATGCGATGTAGGCCAGAGCGGGCACCTGCTCCGGCGTTGCTCGTTCGCATATCGCGCCTAGCATGCGCCCCCAACTTACGATGAAGGGAGTAGGCCGATGATCACCCTGAACGTGTTGTATCCGAACACAGACGGCGCGAAGTTCGACATGAAAAAAGAGAAGGGAGTTCGGACTGACGCGCAGGATCGAGGAGATCACGGACTCGCCGCGGCCGTGCTCCCACGTGGGGGAGGTGCAGGGCCCTCCCGGGAAGCTGCTGCTCGACGAGATCGCGCGCGGATTCGCCCTGGGCAAGGTCGTGTTCCCGGGTGGCGCACGGTACCTCGGCGAGAAGCGCTGACCTACGCCGTGCGTCGATCGGCGCATGGCGGCGAGCGCCCGCATCTCGTCCAGGCCGAGCCAGCGCGCCGTCCGGAGGTACACGAGACCGCCGGCCACGAGGCCGCCGAGCAGGCTCACGAACTGCGCGGGAAGCGTGCGTCCCAGCAGCATGTCGAGGCCGTACCAGACGCCGTACGACACCCCGGCGAGCAGCGCCGCCGCGACGACGATCACGATCATCGCCCTGCGGAAGGGCGGCGTCACGAACGGGCCGACGAGCGGCTTGAGCGTGTGTGAGAGGAGAAACGTGCCGATCACGTTGACGAACGACGTCGCGAGCGGGATCCCCCACACGCCGAACGGCCGGTAGAACAGGGCGTCGAGCACGCCGTTGGCGGCCAGCGTCGCGACCGCGATCTTCGTCGGCCCCCACGGCTTTTGCAGGCTGAAGAACGCGCGGTTCAGCATCAGCATGAACCCGTTGAAGGTCAGCCCCAGCGAGAACGCCGCGAGCGCCTGGGCGACCACCTGCGTCTGGGCAGCATCGAAGCGCCCGTGCTGGAAGACGAGGCGCACCATCGGCTGGGCGAGCACCGCGCATGCGACGGAGGACGGCACGAGCAGGAATGCGATACGCCGCAGCCCCGTCGTGAGCGTCCGCCGGTAGAGCCCCCCGTCGCGCGAGCTCGCCGCACGCGAGAGCGCGGGAAACGCGACCGTCGCGACGGCCACCGAGAACATGCCCTGCGGCAGCATGTAGATGCGGAACGCCTTGTCGATCGCCGCCGGGGCGAGCTCCGGATTGACCCGCGTCGCGAACCAGGTGTCGATGAGCAGGTTGACGTTGATCAGCCCGAGGCCGAGCGAGACGGGCAGCATCAGCCAGAAGACGCGCCGCACCTGCGGGTCGGCCCACGAGAGCGTGAGGCTGAAGCGGCCTCCGCGGCCACGCAGCCAGGGCAGCGGCAGCGCGAACTGGACGGCCGTGCCCAGGAGGATCCCGATCGCGTAGGCGTACAGGCGGTCGTCGATCGAGTGCCAGAACGGCGCTGCACCGACCAGCACGGCGATGATCACGACGTTCCACGCCACCGGCGCGATCGCCGGAACGAAGAACTCGTCGAACGCGTTCAGCATCGAGCTCACGACGCCGGACAGGCCGAACAGGATGAGCGTCGGGAACAGGACCCGCGCGAGCCCGACCGCCAGCGAGCTGTGGTAGCCGAACACGGCCATCACCTGCGGCGCCAGCACCTCGAACACGAGCGTGACCGCCGAGAGACCGACGAACGACAGCCAGAAGACGCTCGATGCCACCCGCCACGCGCGCTCGCGCTCTCCCCGCTGCAGCAGGTCGTTGAAGACGGGGACGAACGCCGCGCCGAGTGCCGAGTCGGCGACGAGCGCGCGCACGAGGTTCGGCACCTGGAACGCGACGGTGAACGCGCTGATCGATCCCTGCACGCCGAAGAACGCCGCCGCGACGATCTCGCGCAGCACGCCCACGATCCGGCTGAGACCGGTCGCGATCGCGAACAGGGCGGTCGAGACCGCCAGGCGACGTCGCGGGGCGGTCTCGAGCGGCGCGGTCGCGTCGGTCTCGGACATCGGGCAAGGATAGGGACGAGGCCCGCGGGCCCCAGGCTCGCGCCGGGCCGCGAGCGCCCTGACCGTGCTAGATTCCGGGGTGGCGCCCGCCCTTCGCGGGCGTCTCGTGCGTTCCGATCAGCACTCCAGGGGCATAGTGGCGAACATCAAGCAGCAGAAGAAGCGCGTCAAGGTCTCCGCTCGTGAGCGGCTCGAGAACCTGCGCTACCGCACCGCGATCAAGACGTACTTCCGCCGACTCGGCGTTGCCGTCGACTCCGGCGACGAGGAGAGCGTTGCGTCCGAGCATCGCGCGCTCGTCCGCCTGATCGACCGCGCCGGCGCGAAGCGCGCGCTGCATCCGAACACCGCGGCGCGCAAGAAGTCGAACGCCGCGCGCCTCGTCACCGCGGGTCCCCGCGAGCAGGTCAGCAAGCGGCGCGGCACGCGCAAGGCAGCCTCGGCGACGGCGGGCACGAAGAACGCCGCCAAGTCGAAGACGCGCGCCAAGAAGGCGTAGGAGTCTCCTAGCGAGCTCCCGCTCGGCGCGATAACGCGCCGACAACCTGGCCGCGCGCGAGAACGGCGTACCCTTCCGGGGGTGGCTCTCCGCGCGACAGCTCCCGGGCGCGAAGCACGCGAACGCGTGCTGGGCATGCCCGTGCTCGTCGTCGTGACGCTCGCGGTGCTGATCCTGGTCGCCGTGCGCGCGCACTACGAGCCGGAGCTGAATCGCGACTACATCGTCTGGAACCTCTTCCTCGCGTGGATCCCGTACGTGTGTGCCCGGGCGCTCTGGCGCCTCGCCCACGGACCCCGCTCGCTGCTGCTGGTCCTGCCGCTCGTCGCCGTCTGGCTCGCGTTCCTGCCGAACGCGCCGTACCTCGTGACCGACCTGGTGCACCTGCACCATCCGGGCGGGTTCAGGGTCGTCCTCGAGGTGGCGCTGTTCGGCTGCGTCGCGATCGCCGGCGTGCTGCTCGGCGTCGCCTCGGTGCAACCCGTGCACCGACTCGCCGCCGAGCGCTTCGGACGGCTCGCCGCCGGCGCGTTCCCACCGGTCATCGCGCTCGCCGTCGCGTTCGGCGTCTACCTGGGCCGCGTCCAGCGCTGGAACAGCTGGGAGCTGTTCGAGACGCCGGGCAGCCTGTTGCACGCCACCTGGGCGGTGCTCGGACATCCCGCCGACCATCCGCGTGCTGTCGGCGGCATCGCGCTCTTCACCCTCGCGTTCCTCGCGGCGTACCTCGCGCTCACGACCGAGCGCGAGAGCCTCGGCGCGCCGCAGCGCCACGCCTGAGCGGAAGTCGCGCTACCACCCAGAAAGCTGTACGTAGCCGCCGATTGACTCCGGCCAGGTGGAACGTGATACTCGCGGAAATCGGGCGTTCACGAGGGATGGACGTCTCCACTCGATGATTGGAGAGATCGGTCGTGTCTGAAGCTCCTCCCGGAGCGCCGGCGGGAAGCGCCAAGCTGTTCATCCGTCAGTCCTCGGGGCTCGTGCGCAACGTGAGCGTGACGAACGCGCTCTTCTTCAACGTCGCAGCGTTCGTCGGTGTCGGACTCACGCTGTATCCGATCTTCTACTCCCTCGCGTTCGTGCCCGTGTGGAAGTTCGGCGGCATCTCGGAGTACGCCTGGGCCGCGATCATCGCGGGCCTCTTCTGCGCCGTGCTGGCGCTGATCTTCGCGTCGCTCACGTCCGTGATGCCCCGCTCCGGCGGCGACTACGTGTTCTCGAGCCGCATCGTCCATCCGTTCCTCGGCTGGATGGAGTCATGGACGCTCGTAATCGCGTCGGTTCTGATCATCGCGTTCGAGGTCCCGCTCGTTCTGCGAAACCTCCAGATCACCTCGCGCATCATCGGCATCGGGGCCGGCGGCCACTTCTTCAACCACTCGAACACCTGGTTCACCGACTCGACCGGCTCGATCACCGGGAGCCCTGGCTTCATCGGCTCTCTCGTCGTTCTCGCGCTGATCGGGATCGTGTGCGTGCTGCCGACGCGAACGTTTCACAAGGTCGTCACCGCGCTCGCAGGCTTCGGCGTCGCCAGCTTCATCGCGATGTTCGTCTTCGGCCTCCTGGCGACCAGCCGCTCGAGCTTCAATCGCAACCTGCCGCAGTACACCCACGGCGTCTCGGCCGCGAAGATCGCCGCCTCCGGCAAGGCCGACTTCCTCGCGGGCAACAGCCACAGCTTCCTCAGCGACATCTTCTCGACGACCGTGTTCCCGTTCATGCTCTCGATCCTGCTGTTCCAGTTCATCGGCTTCCAGTACTCGGCGTACATCGCAGGCGAGGTGCGCGGGAACGTGCGCCGCGGCGTGATGATCGCCCTGCTCGGGGCGCTCCTGATCGGCGTCGTCGCCAACTCGCTGTACGTCGACGCGATCTCGAACCACCTGGGCTTCGGAATGAACGTGAGCTGGGGCGCGAGCTACTGGGGGTTCAACGCGAACCTGCCGGTGCTCCCCATGGGTCAGCCGAACTCGATGCCGTTGCTCGCAGCGGTCGCGAACAGCAGCCTGTGGCCGATCTGGGCGCTGATCTCGTTGGCGGGAACGATCTTCCCGTTCCTCCTCTGCCCGGTGTACATCAACTTCATCAGCCGCATGCAGCTCGCGTGGAGCCTCGACCGGCAGGCCCCCGAGTGGTTCGGCCGCGTCAACGAGCGGCTCCGCGCGCCGCTGAACGCGATCCTCGCGACGCTCGGTCTCACAGCGCTGTTCCTGTTCTTCCAGAGCTACAACGCGCTGCCGCACTTCCTCGCCACGACCGGCAACAAGCTGAACCTCGCCGGCACTGCCTGGTTCGCGATCGTGATGGCGCTCCTCACCTGGACGATGCCCGGCGTGAACGCGCTGCTCGTCCGCGTCCGCCGACCCGATCTTGTGCGAAACGCGCCATTCGGCAAGGCGCTGCCATGGCTCGGCCTCGTCTGGCTGGTGTTCCCGGTGTGGATCTACATCTTCGCCGTGTTCAAGCCGATCGAGAACAGTCTCGAAGGCGGCGGGAAGCTGCACTACCTCGAGACGAACGGCATCCTCGACGCGTTGCTGTTCTACGCTATCGGCGTCGTGATCTACGTCGTGATGCAGCTCCGCTCCAGGTCGGCGGGCGTCGACACGAAGATGCTGTTCACCGAGATCCCGCCCGATTGAGCGGGTAGCGACATCGCCACTCGCCTCTACATCGCGAGCGACTTCCACGCCGCCGAGGCCGCCTGGCGGAAGTTCCTGAACGCCGTCAAGCTGAACGTCTACAAGGCGGACATCGCGCTGGTCGCGGGCGACCTCACGGGGAAGGCGATCGTGCCGATCGTCGAGGGCGACCGCCGCTTCCAGGCGGAGCTCCTCGGAGTCAAGCGCTCTGCGCGCAGCGACGAGGAGCTCGCCCTGCTCGAGCGCGACATCGCCGACGTCGGCTTCTACTCGTTCGTCGGCCCGCGGGAGGAGGCGGAGCGCCTGAGCAACGATGCCGCCGCGCGCGACGTGCTGCTGCACCGGCTGATGAACGAGCGCGTCGAGGCATGGATGCGCCTCGCGACCGAGCGCCTCGCCGAGTCGAACGTGCCGCTCTACCTGATCCCGGGAAACGACGACGACTTCGCGATCGACCCGATCCTCGACAGTGCCGAGTTCAGTCCGATCAACGCGGACGGGAAGGTGCTGGACATCCCCGGCGGGCTCCAGCTGCTGTCATACGGATGGTCGAACGAGACGCCATGGCAGACGCCGCGGGAGGTGCCCGAGGAGGAGCTGTACCAGCGGCTCGACGCGCTCGCCGACCAGGTCGTCGATCCGCGGCGCGCCATCTTCATGATCCACGTCCCGCCCTACGACTCCGGACTCGACACGGCGCCGATCCTCGACCAGAACCTGCGCCCCACGATCTCGGCGGGAGACGTGCTGCGCGGCCCGGTCGGCTCGACGGCCGTGCGGCGTGTGATCGAGGAGCGACAGCCGCTACTGTCGGTGCACGGGCACATCCACGAGTCGGGCGGCGAGCGGAAGCTCGGCACGACGGTCAGCGTGAACCCGGGCAGCGAGGCGAACAACGGCATCCTTCGCGGATACCTCATCGACATCGGAGACGAAGGGATCGAACTGGTGCAGCGTGTCGAGGGTTGAGCCGAGCGCGGCCCCGCTCGCCGACATCGTCGCCGAGGCCGGGCGCCTGATCGACGCGGCCCGCTCGAGCGACGTGACTGTCCGCCTGATCGGCGGGCTCGCGATCTACTTCCACACGACCGAGGACATCCCCGCGGCGCTGCGCCGCTCCTACGGTGACATCGACCTCACGACGACCAGGGCGGCGGGCCGCGGGACGGCGGAGCTGCTCGCGGGACTCGGGTACGAGCCGTCGCGGGAGTTCAACGCCCTGCACGGGAGCCGCCGGCTCATGTTCTACGACGTGGCGAACCAGCGCAAGCTCGACGTGTTCGTCGACAAGTTCGAGATGTGCCACACGATCCCGATCACGGGGCGGATCGCCCTCGACGAGCCGACGATCCCGCTCGCAGAGCTGCTCTTGACCAAGCTCCAGGTGGTCGAGCTGACCGACAAGGACCTGCTCGACATCGTGACGCTGCTGCACGGGCACGAGGTCGGCACGCAGGACGGCGAGGTGATCAACGCCGACTTCATCGCCGGGCTGACCGCCGACGACTGGGGACTGTGGCGGACGACCAAGATGAATCTCGATCGCATCCGCGAGCAGATCGGCTCGCTCCCGCTCGAGCCCGAGGCGAGGGATCGCGTCATCGCGAGGACGAATGCGCTGTGGGATCGGATCGAACGCGAGCCGAAGTCGAGGAAGTGGCGGATGCGGGACCGCGTCGGCGATCGCAAGCGCTGGTACGAGCTTCCCGACGAGACCTGAGCCGACCGGCCCGTCAGCTCGCGGGCTGCGAGAGCGACAGCGTGTTGCCGTCGGGGTCGTGGAACCAGGCCACCCGGGCGCCGCCGGGCGCGGTCCAGATCGCCGCGTCGTCCTGTTCCAGCCCGTCGTACCGGCTGAACGCGACCCCGCGCGCGGCGAGTGACTCGACCGCCGCAGCGATGTCCGGCACGCTCCAGCCGAGCACGGTGTACGGGGCGCGGACGACCTCGTCGACGCGCGTGACCCGGAGCGTGGTCCCGTGCGCGTCGTACACGTTGGCGAACGACGTGCACTCGATCGCCTCGAGGCCGAGCAGGCCGCGGTAGAACCCGTCCGACACGTGCAGCTCCCGACTGCCGACGAAGGCGACCAGTGCGGCGTCGCGCAACATCTCTACGCGCCGGTCGCCTCGGCAAGCGCGCGCTCGAGCGACATCCGCTCGGGCTGGTAGCTCGACGCGAGCATGCGGTCACCGCGCGTCTCGCGCTCGGCGAGCGCGATCCGCACGATCGCGGACGACAGCTGCTCGTCGCTCCAGCCTCGCGCCTGGTCGAGCAGCTTGCGCGCGGGGAACTCGGAGCGCATGTTCAGCGTCTTCGCGAGCTCCTTCGAGCCTTCGCCGCGCTCGAGCGCCCGGCGCGCGACGCACAGCTGACGCAGGTGGCGCGAGATCGAGGGCAGCGCCGCGGCGACGGCGCCGTCGCGCCTGTCGAGGAAGCGCCCCAGCTGGACGAGCGCGTCGCGCCCGTCTCGTGCGCCGATGGCGTCGGTCAGGTCCCACGGCGGGACATCGCGCTCGAGCACCGAGATCGCATCGACGTCCTCGCGCCGGATGACATCGCCATGGGCATACGCGGCCAGCTTCGCGATCTCGCTCGAGAGCGACTGGGCGTCGTCGCCGCCGAGCTCGAGAAGGCGCGCCACGGCGTCACGGTCGATCGATGCGCCCGACGCCCGTGCAGCCTTCGCGATCCACTCCGGGAGGCCACGACGCTCGGGGAGGTTGTACAGCAGCAGCTCGAGACCCGCGAGCTTGCCCGTCACCAGCGGGTGCTTCGCGTCGAGGGCGTCGGAGGCGACCAGCGCAAGCGTGGCATCCGGTGCGGGCGCCGCGAGGTACTCGACGAGGACTGCGAGCGACTGCTCGGCCTTCCAGGCCTCGATTCCCGACACGAGCACGAGCCGCGGCCCGCCGAGCAGCCCGAGCGCATTGCACTCGAGCACGACGCCCGCAGGCGGCGCGGTCGTCTCGTCGCTGCCATCGCCCGCCTGCATCCGCTCGACCGAGCCGCCGGCTGCGTCGATGCGGTCGCGCAGGCGCCGCAACGCCTGGTCGACCTTCGGGCGATCGCTGCCGTGTACGAGATAGGCAGGACCGAGCGGCTTCACCTCGGACACGTCGCCATGCTAGTGGGTCGAGCACTCGCGTCTCTGGCAGTCTCTAACAGGCGACCGACAGATCACCGATTCGGTCGGTCCGCAACACGCCCACGCCGGCCGCGGCAAGCGCGGCGAGCGTCGATGGTGATGGGTGCCCGTAGCTGTTACCTCGGCCTACCGAGATGACCGCCGTCCGTGGGCGCACGCGGCGCAGGAGTTCGGGGAGATCCGGGTCGGCCGAGCCGTGGTGCGCGACCTCGAGGACCCCCGCCTGCGGCAGGTTCAGGGGAAGCTCGACCGCTGCCTCCGCATCGGCTGGCAGGAGCACACGGCAGTCGCCCTCCTCCGCGACGAGGATCACCGCGGCGCTGTTCGGATCCTCTCCCGGCTCGACGTGTCGCGGGCCGAGCACGCGCACGTCGACCTTGCCTGCTCGGAGCACCAGTCCGGTGCGCGCAACCACCACCGGAACGCCGTGTCGGTGCGCCGCCGCGAGCGCGTCGCGTTCGTAGCGCTCGTCCGTCGGGAGCCCAGGATCCAGCAGGCGGCCGACAGACATGGTGTCGAGCACCTCCGCGGCGCCTCCAACGTGATCGGCCTGCGGATGCGAGAGAACGATGGCGTCGAGGCGGTGGATCCCTCGTCTGTGAAGGCGCCGGGCGAGATGTGCATCGGGCGGCCCGGCGTCGACGAGCACCGCGAACCCCGTGGATTGGATCAACGTCGCGTTTCCCTGGCCCACATCGAAGAACGTCACGTGAAGCGAGGCGAACGCGGCTGGCGGGCTGTGGGTGACATGGTCGAGAAGCTGCACGAACCCGAGCACGGAGATCGTCGCGATCATGAAGAACTCGTACCGGGGACGCGTGAACCAGAATGCCGCCAGCATCACCGGGACGCCGATTCCCAGGATGATCTCGGCCCCGCTCGCGAAGTGATCGATCCGCGCGCCGGCGTGCGCGACGACGACCAGGTACTCGCCGAGCGCGCTCGCGGCGAGGGCGAGCGGCACGGCGGCTGCGGGTGCGAGCGGGTGCACGAGCGTCGCGGCGATGCCGACCCACAGCAGAGGCGCGACCGCCGGCAGCGCCGCGAGGTTTGCCGGGAGGCTGCCGGCGAGCGCGACGCGATCGAACTGGAGCCACGCGATCGGAGCGGTTGCGAGGGTGCAGGCCGTCGAGATCGCAAGCGGCTCGCGCAGCCGCGCCGGACACGAGGTGCCCTCGAGCCAGTGTCGAATACGTGGAGCCGCGACGAAGATCGCGACGACAGCGACGAACGACAGCTGGAAGCCCGGCTCGACCACCGCCCACGGGTCGAGCCAGAGACACCCGGCCGCCGCGACCGCCAGCACGTGCCAGCGCGCGACGGGCCGGTTCGCGAGCCACGCCACCGCGATGACGACACCCGTGATGCCGGCACGCACGACCGACGCGCCCGGCCCGACGACGAGCACGTACAGCACCGTCGCCGCGATCGCGAGGCCGAGTGCCGGGGCGCGGGCGACGCCGAGGCAGCCGCACACGACGAGGATCGCGGCGACGAGGAGCACCACGTTCTGGCCCGAGACCGCGAGCAGATGCCCGAGACCCGATGCCCGGAACGCATCTCGCGTCTCCGGCGTGAGACCGTCGTTGCCGCCGAGCAGCACGCCGTCGGCGACCGCCTCGCCGTCGCCGCCACCGACGCGAAGCGCGTCGCGGGCGCTGCTGCGCATGGCGTCGATCACACCCCACACTCCCCCACGCCGCCCGACGACGTGCGCCGACCGCGCGCGGAGCACCTCGTGCACACCCTGTCTGGCGAGCCACGTGCGCTCGTCGAAACCGTCGGCCGTCGGCCCACGAGGCTCGCGCAGGCGCCCCTCGAGCTCGACGACATCCCCGGTCTCGATCGATGCGGTGACTCGAAGCAGGACGTCCGCATCCTGAAAGCGCGCGATCGCGCGCTGGTCCCACTGGCCGTGGCTTACCGCCCCGGTCACGACGGCACGCCCGCGCACCGGATCGCCGATCTCGGACGCCAGCGGATCCTGCGCGAGCGATCGCAGGTGCGAGACGGACACGAGCGCACCGAGCGCCAGGGCCAGCACGGCGCCGATGACGCCGAGCCCACCGGGCAGCCGCAGTCGAAGCGCCGCGAGACCGGCTGCGGCTCCGCAGCAGAGATATCCGACCAGCCCGGACTCGAACGCCGCCGGCAATGCCAAGCCGGCAGCGAGGGCAGGGGCAACGCAGCCGGCAACGGCCTCACGGTGCGACGTGTCCACGGAGGGCCTCGAGTCGGGCGGGCCCGATGCCGGCGACCTGGCCGAGGTCGTCGATCGAGTGGAAGCCTCCGTGCTCGGTGCGCCATGCGACGATGCGGGCAGCGAGCGACGGACCGATGCCATCGAGCCCGTCGAGCTGCTCGAGCGTCGCAGAGTTGAGGTGCACGATCACCGGCGATGTACCCGGCCCACTCGCCGCGACGGTCGGCGCCGTCGTCCCGCGCCGCGGGACGACGATCATCTCGCCGTCGGCCAGCCGCACCGCCAGGTTGAGCTGCGCGAGGTCGGCCCTCGGAAGCGCGCCCCCCGCCCGCTTCAGCGCGTCGCGCGCCCGGCTGCCCGCGGGGAGCACGAGCACGCCGGGACGTCGCACCGCGCCGACAACGTAGACGGTGACCGGTCCGAGCGCGCGATCGGCAGCCGTGGCGAGGGCGACGGTCGGGATCGCGACGGGTGGACGCGCAGCCGCGCCCCCGCCCTGCAGGAGCCGCCCGACGAGCACCAGCGCGACGACGCCGACGACCACGGCGAGCAGGACGAGGCGACGGTCGGAGGGCATGCGGTGAGCATCGCGGTGATCACCGTGCCGGCGCCACACGCCGGCGTGTCGGAAGCGTGCCGGAGTGTCAGGCGGTGCGCACGACGAAGTTCACGAGCTTGTCGGGCACCACGATCACGCGGACGATCTCGGCCGCGTCGGCGAGGTACGACCGCACGTTGTCGAGCACGCGCGCGCGCTCGACGAGCTGTTCGCGGTCGAGCCCGACGGGCGAGTCGAACTTGCCTCGCAGCTTGCCGTTCACCTGCACCACGATCGTGACGGAGTCGCTGCTCGAGGTAGCGGGGATCGGCCGCCGGCCACGGCTCGCGCCAGAGCTCGGCGCCCCCCAGCCGGCTCCACAGCTCCTCGGAGACGTGCGGCACGAACGGCTGCGCGAGCGAGCACAGCACCCCTGCGGCGAAGCGCTGGACTGCAGGCGCCGCATCCGACGCGGACGAGAGCTCGTTCAGCAGCTCCATGCATGCCGCGATCGCCGTGTTGAAGTGCAGCCGTTCGGCGATGTCGCGCGTCACCTTGTCGATCGCCCAGTGCGCCTTGCGCGCAAGCGCGAGCGATTGCGCGTCGAGGGCGGCCGGGTCGCCGACGTCGCGCACGATTCCGGTGCCGGCTCCGGCGATCCGCAGCACGGTGCGCCAGCTCCGCTCGCAGAAGCGATAGGCGCCGGCGACCGCCTCGTCGTTCCACTCGGCGTCCTGCTCGGGCGGGCCCATGAACAGCGTGTAGAGCCGCGTCGCGTCCGCGCCGTACTGCTCGACGAGCTCGTCGGGCGCGATCACGTTCCCCTTCGATTTGGACATCTTCGCGCCGTTGCGGTAGATCATCCCCTGCGTGAAGAGACGCGCGAACGGCTCGAGGAACCCGACGAGGTCGGCGTCGTACAGCACCTTCGTGAAGAAGCGCGCGTACAGCAGGTGCAGGATCGCGTGCTCGACACCGCCGATGTACTGGCGCACCGGGAGCCAGAAGTCGACGAGATCGCGCTCGAACGCCGCCGTGTCGTTCCGCGGGTCGACGTAGCGCAGGAAGTACCAGGACGAGTCGACGAACGTGTCCATGGTGTCGGTCTCGCGCCGCGCCGGGCCGCCGCACGTCGGGCACGTCGTCCGCACCCAGTCCTCGGCCGCAGCGAGTGGCGATCGCCCCTTCGGCCGGTAGTCCTCGATGTCGGGCAGCACGACCGGGAGCTGGTCCTCGGGAACCGGGACGAGCCCGCACGCGTCGCAGGTCACCATCGGGATCGGACAGCCCCAGTAGCGTTGCCGCGAGATCAGCCAGTCGCGCAGGCGGTACGCGATCCGGCCCTCGCCGTCACCGCGATGCTCGAGCTCCGCGACGATCGCCTGCATCGCCTCGTTCGCCGAGAGGCCCGTGTGCGGGCCGGAGTTGACCAGCACCTCGTCGGGCCCGTGCTCGGTGAAGGCGCCGCTCGCCGCCACGTCGCCATCCCGCGGCGCGACGACCTGCCGCACCGGCAGACCGTGCGCCTGCGCGAACTCCCAGTCGCGCTCGTCGTGCGCGGGAACAGCCATGATCGCGCCGGTGCCGTAGCCCATCAGCACGTAGTCGGCGACCCACACGGGGATTCGCTCGCCGCTCACCGGGTTGACGACGATGCGTCCGGTGTCCACGCCGGTCTTGGCCTTGTCCTGTGCGCGCTCCTCCTCGGAGAACGCAGCCGTGCGGCGGACGTACGCCAGCACCTCCTCCTCGCGGTCGCTGCCGGCGACCAGTTGCGGCACGAGCGGGTGCTCCGGAGCGACGACGAAGAACGTGGCGCCGTACAGCGTGTCCGGGCGCGTCGTGAAGACCGGGAGGTCGACCTCGAGCTCGGGCTGGTGGAAGCGCACCTGGGCGCCGTGCGAGCGCCCGATCCAGTTGCGCTGCATCGTCAGCACGCGCTCGGGCCAGTCCTCGAGCAGCGCCATGTCGTCGAGCAGTCGATCCGCGTACGCCGTGATGCGGAAGTACCACTGCTCGAGCGTGCGCGACTCGACCAGGCTTCCGCACCGCTCGCAGTGCCCGTCGATGACCTGCTCGTTCGCGAGCACCGTCTGGTCGACCGGGCACCACTTGACCGGCGAGTCCTTCTTGTACGCGAGCCCGCGCTCCCACAGCTGCAGGAAGATCCACTGCGTCCAGCGGTAGTACTCGGGCTCGTGCGTCGAGAGCTCGCGCGACCAGTCGATCGACCAGCCCATCCGCTTCATCTGACGGCGGATCGCGACGATGTTGCGCTCGGTCACCTCGCGCGGGTGCCCGCCCTCGCGGATCGCGGCGTTCTCGGCCGGCAGGCCGAACGCGTCGTAGCCCATCGGGTGCAGCACCGCGAGGCCGGCGCGCCGACGCTGATGGCACAGCACGTCGCCCATCGTGTAGTTCTTGACGTGCCCCATGTGGAGCTCGCCCGACGGGTAGGGCAGCATCTCCAGCACGTACGAGCGGGGCAGGTCGCCGTCTGGCGGACGTTCCGGGTTCGGTGTCTCGAAGGCGCGCTCGGACTCCCAGCGCTGCTGCCAGCGCGGCTCGATCGTCCGAGGGTCGTAGCGCTCCACCGCGCCTCCTCTCTCGCACCGTGGGCCGGGCACAAAAAAGCCTCTCCTGAGAGAGGCGGAAGACGGAGCGTCGCTCTCCGCAGAGGGTCGAGTATAGCGTCAGGACCGGCGATCGAAGCCCGGGCGGCTCCTCGGCTCATGCGACTCGCAGAAGCGGCCGGGTGAGGCAGGTCGGCCCTCCGTCTCCCTTCGACAGCTCCGATGCGGCGTACTCGTGGACCTCGCAGCCGACGGCTTCGAGCGCGCGGCGCGTTCGCGGGTTGCCGTCGGCGATCACGACGACGCCCGGCCGCACTGCCAGCACGTTGCAGCCGAGTGTCTCGTACTCGTCCGCGTCGATCGGGATACGGCGGATTCCGCGCTCGTCGAGGAGCTCGAGCAGCGGCACGGGCGCGAGCGGCTCGAAGACCACCGCGAGGTTGTCGGCGACCGGCGAGACGACGGACAACAGGTGAAGCACGTGTCCCGCACCGCGGTCGTGGGGCAGGTCGCAGCGCTCGAGCGTGGCGCCCTCGCGCGCGAGAAGGTCGGCGAGCTGTCGATGCGCCTCGGCGTTCGTCCGGTATCCGCGCCCGGCCGCCAGCGTCCGGTCGTCCACCCAGAAGAGGTCGCCGCCGTCCGCGCGCGCCGCCCCGGTCAGGCGCCCGGCAAGGGGCACGCCCGCCGCCTCGCAGGCCGCCGCGAGCCGCTCGGGCTCGCCCTGGCGCTGCGGCTTGGCCATCTGCAGCATGATCGTCCCGGCCCCCGTCACGAACGCGGGGTCGTACGCGAAGACCGCATCGACGAGCCCAGCGGGCGCCGGTGCCACGACGACCTCGCAGCCGAGCCCGTCGAGGAGCTCGCAGAAGGACTCGTGCTGCCGCTCGAGGAGCGCCGGATCGGGCTCGCGCCAGCCTGCGGCCGCGAAGTCGCCCTCCGGAACCGGCGACGAGACGAGGACGCGCCGCAGCGTGGCGGTCATCGAGCGCACGCCATAGCCGGCGCTCGCGGGGGCTCGGCTGGACACGCCGTGAGGCTAGTGCATCACGCCGGGTCCGGGCTCCCGGACCTCGTCATACGTGCCGAGAGTTGGAGACGCGTCCCACATAGCCGTTCGATACCCTCCCCACAGCCGACGAGAAACGTTTCCGGAAATGGGTTCATGCCGCCAGCGACGAAAAGCGCCACCGTTGAGACACCATCCGCGCGCGACGAGCCCGAGCGCTGCCAGGCCCGGCCGGCCGCAGCGCGACGCGGCTTCCGCGAGGACGTCCTGTGCGCGAGCAATGCGAACACGTACGTCGAGTTCCGCAGCGCCAGGGTCGCCGTGTGCCGCATGCACGAGGCCACCTACGCCCGCTGGGGCGAAGAGGCCGACGCGAGGGCCGCGGAGCTCTGGGACTGGGAGTGATCGCCTTGCTAGAGCCTCGCGAGATCCTTCGTGAGCGTGGCCAGGTCGATGCCCTGAGGGTTCTTCCCGTTCACGAGCTGTAGCTCGTCCTTCGAGAGGATCGCGAACACCAGGTAGACGTACTCCTGCATGAAGCGCTTCGTCATGCGGAACCGCTTGCCCCAGGAGCGGATGTCCCAGTCGCCGTTCTCGTAGTAGCCCACGGCGTCGAACGCGTGGCCGTCCCACGATCCGGGCGCCGAGCCAGCGCCCGGAACGTACCTCCAGGTCGTCTTGCCGGCGGCCAGCTGCGTCTTCAGGTTGGCCGGCAGGTTCGCGCAGAAGTAGGCACCGGCGAACAGGTAGACGGCCTCGCGCAGCATCGCGAGATTGTCGACGTCGACCGCGACGTACGCCTCGGGCCTGTGCGCGCCGAGGTCACCGGTCGAGCGGCGCCACGCGTTGAGGACGTCGTTCGGGAAGCGGCCGTTGTCCTGCTTCCCGGTCGCCCAGTACAGGTCGACGATCGACTTCTCGGTGGGGACGTGGAGGTGGCCGGCCCAGCCGGTCGCAGCCATGATCTTGTGCCCGACCGCGGCCGTCGTGCAGTCGTTCAGCCGATCGTTCGCATAGACCGGCCACACCTTCACGCGCTGCGAGATCCTCAGCCAGACGTCGGGCGGCTTCGGGAGAGCCGCGAGGTTGAGGACGCGCGAGGCCTGCAGGTTCCTCGCATCGGCCGGCCCCACGCGGCACCCGGTCTTCAGGTGGTCGACATTCACGACGCGCGTTTCCCCCTCGTCAGCCGCGCAGTAACGCGTGAGCGACACACGGTACCGAGGTGGTCTGCGACCGGCGGCGGGTGGGCCGGTCACGTGCTCCCAGGGGTCGACGGCCGAAGCCGGACACACCTAGGAGCAGGGAAGAGACGTTCCGTACGAACCGATCTGCAAGACGTCTGTTACAGCTCTGCCCGATCACGTCGCCGGGAAGCTAACGAGTTCCGCCTGGAAGATCAGCTACCTGTGTGCATCATCCCGACGGCCTGTGCCATGTTCCGGGCACCGAGCTTCAGCAGGATCGAGCGGCGCTGGGTCTTCACGGTCTCGGGGCTCTTCGAACGGCTGGCGGCCGTCTCGATCACGGTCAGGCCGTTGGCCGCGTCTGCGAGCACGCCGCGCTCGCTCAGCGAGAGGCCCGACGTGTCGGCACGCGGTGCCGGCGCATGTTGCACGCTCGTCCAGGCGAGCAGGTGCGGCTGGTCGCCGTCGGTCGGCACGCACTGCGGATACACGCCCGGGCCGCTCGGGCCATGCGTCCGGTAGCGCCTGACCAGCGAGCCAGGGTGGATCTGACACTGCGGCGACGCGGTCGTCGCGGGGGCGTGCGGATCGTGCGAGCGACTGTCGTTCAGCGGGGAGATGAGTGCGAGCATTGTGGCCCTCCAATGTGGGCGCTACCGGCTGGTCGTCTGCTTGGAGCGCTGGGCACAGTGGCCCTCGACGCCTTCCGGTCGTAACCCCTCTATCGGCACCCCACCTGTAAATACGCATAAATAACAGACGCAACTATGCGGGTTTTCCGTAAATGTTTTCGAACCGAGCAGCGTCCCACGCTCGGCCATCGCCGCGTCGTTCACCCGGTCAGGCGGAGCGCGGACGGGTCGTCGATCGCGGCTCCGCATCAACTCTCGGGGCTGAGGAACCCGGCCACGTCCTCGGCGTCGTCCGGACGCCTGAAGGTCGTGCACTCGATCCGGACTCCGTGCGGAAGCGCACCGGCGACGAACCCCGCCGGGCGGCCCCGTCCGCTCCCGATGGGAAGCAGCGGAAGATCCTCCGACGCGATCCGCTCGAGGTCCGCGTGCACGTCGTCGACGCCGAAGCAGATGTGGTGGAGGCCCTCGCCGTGGGTGGCGAGCCAGGCAGCGAGCGCGTGCTCGGGGTCGAGCGGCTCGACGAGCTGAAGGTAGGTGTTGCCGAGGTCGAGGTAGGTCAGCTTCACCGGCACCTCTGGCGGGAAGTCGACTGCGACCACCGTGAGCCCGAGGTGGTCGCGGAAGTACGCGAGCGCGACGTCGGTGTCGGCAACAGCGACTGCGACGTGATCGAGCCGGCGGATCACGGTGGGGTCTCCCCTCGGAGCACGGCGAGCTTCTGGTCGACGACGCGCGCGACCGCGTCGGTCTGGGCCGCGTGAAGCGCTGCGACCCGGGCGCCCGTGAGCACCTCCGACAGCGTCTCCTGTGTGCTCGCGAGGTACGCCTGGCGGAGCTCGGTGTTGAAGTTCACCTTGGCGATGCCCGACCCGATGGCTCGCCGTAGCTCGTCTTCGGGAATTCCCGACGCCC
Source organism: uncultured Actinomycetes bacterium (assembly GCA_963717155.1). Taxonomy (GTDB): domain Bacteria; phylum Actinomycetota; class Thermoleophilia; order Gaiellales; family JALYLC01. The sequence continues at coordinate 855,843 of OY970326.1, read as the reverse complement.
CGTGCAGCGAGAGCGGGTGGCGGGTCGACGCGCGAATCGCCGCCAGCCGTGCCCAGTCGAGGTCGGGTGGCTCACGGTAGACCCCGTGGACGTTGCCGATCGATACGGCGAGGCAATCGCCGCCCGTCTCGGCCATGAACTCCGCCGCCTGCCCGGGATCCGTCAGCGCCCCTGCGGTGACGGCCACCGCGACGTCCTCGTCACCGGCGATCCCCCCGAGCTCGCACTCCACCTCGGCGCCGCGCGCGTGAGCCAGCTCGGCTGCTCTGCGCACGAACTCGACGTTCGCCGCATAGGGCCGTGCCGATCCGTCGGCCATCACCGCGCTCGCGCCGGCGTCGAGCGCCGCTTCGATCACGGCAAGGTCATCGCAGTGGTCGAGCTGGACGCACGCCCGCGCGTCCGAGCGCTCGGCGACGGCAAGCAGCCCCGCCAGCAGCAAGAGTCCGTGTCGGTCAGTGAAGACGCGGCCGCCGATCAGGAGGATGACGCCCTGTCCCCTCCCCGCGCCCGCAGAGAGAACCGCCGCCGCCACCTCGAGGTCGTAGCACGTGAACGCCCCGACGGCAGCTCGCTCACGCGACGCCAGCAGCTCGCTGAACGAGACGAGCACCTCAGACCCGCGCCACGTGGGGATCGCCGGAGACGATCGACGAGACGAGGTCGGCGAGCAGTCGCGGGCCACCGACGTTGCCCGGCACGACGACGTAGGCCGGGCCGCCCGCGATCTGCCAGAGCGAGACGCCGGGGGCGATCGGGCCGACGACCCGTGCGCTCCGCGCGCCGAGCCCCTCGAGCGCGGTGACCGCAGACGTGATGCCACCCTTGGCGATCACGACTCCGGCAGGAACGAGCCGCGCGATGCGCGCCAGGGCGCTGGCGACCAGCCGCTGGCTGGCAGCGTCGACGAGCGTCGGGTCGCGCTGACGCGACGTCGCGATCACCGCCACGCCACGTCGTGACATGAGCTGGCGAGCCGCGTCGGCGAGCCGCTCGACCTCACCGCTCGCCGGATCGCCGGCAAGTCCGCGTACGTCTGCTTCGAGTGCGATGCCGGGCTGCGCGATGTTCAGCGCCTCGAGCTGGGTGGTCGTGGTCGCGACGAACGATCCGCACAGCACGAGCACGCCACCCTCGCCCGTCGGCCGAGTGGCCGGCCCGGCCGCGGTCGTCCCGGTGAGGATCGCGGCGAACGCGGGAGAGCTGCGTGCGATGACCGGAGTGTCCATCTCCGCCGCCTGGAGACCGCGGGCGATGATCTCGAGATCGGCGTCCGTCTCGGCATCGGGTACGACGACCGCCGGCCGGCCACGCGCGAACGCCGCCCGGATCCCCGCAGCGACCGCGTCGCCACCACCAGGCCCCCGGACCTCGCTGAGCGGGATCTCGATCGCGTCGCCGGCCGCGAGCCGTCCGTCGCTTCGCTCCTCCGCCCAGCACGCGAGGCGAGCATCGCCGTATGCGAGATCGCCGTCTGTCGCGTACTCCGTGCGGTGCAACGGCACGCGCGCGCCGTCGCGGTCGAGCAGGTGGACTCCGGCGAGGGTCACCCGACCGGCCGCCGGCAACGCAGGCACGAGCAGCAGGGGCACACCGGGGACATCCGCCGCGATCGTGCGCCGAACCGCCTCGTACTCCTCCCACACGTGACCCCGCAGGGTGCTGTCACCACGCAGCAGCAGGCGCCCGGCGGGAAACGCGGCGCGCGCCGCACGCGCGGCGGACGCCGTCAACGCCGACGCCTCGGCCGCGGTGTGAGCACGCGAGTTCGTCAGCACGTGCACCGACGGGTCGCCGTCGTGGATCGCAGCGCCGATCGCACCATCCGACCAGTCGAGCACGATCGAGACTCCGGACATCGCCTGCGTCCCGGTCGGATCGTCGTCGAGCACGACCGAGATCATCGATGGCGGACGGCCTCGTCGGCCATCGCGGCCGCGATTCCGATGATCACGTCCTCCTGCCCGACGACGACCCTGCGCCTGCCGAGCTCGACGATGATGTCGCGGGGATCGAGGCCGAACCGCTCGCCCGCACGGATCGCGTGCAGCAGGTAGCTCGCCGGGACGGCCGCGTAGCCCATCGTCGCCGTCAGCCGGTCGATCTCGATCGGCCGTTGCATCACCTCGCCCCGGACGACGTCGTCGGCGACGTCCTGGAGCGCCCACAGGTCGATTCCGGTCGCGATGCCCATCCGCTCGAGCACCGCCACGAGCGCCTCCGTCTGGGTGTTCCCGGCCCCGGCTCCGAGGCCGGCCAGCGAGGTGTCGACCAGCGTCGCGCCCTCCTCGATCGCCGCGGCGGAGTTGGCGACGGCGAGCGAGAGGTTGTTGTGCTCGTGGATGCCGACGGCGACGTCGGCAGGCAGCGCGTCGCGCATCGCTGCGATCCGGCGGCGGACGTCGTCGGGCAGGAACGCGCCTGCCGAGTCGACGATGTAGACGCCCTGGCTCCCGGCGTCGGCGACGATCCTCGACTGCTCCGCCATCCCCGCCGGATCGAGCAGATGCGCGGTGTTGAGGTGGCTGTGGGCGACCATGCCGAGCTCGCGCGCGAGGCCGAGATGCTGGACGCCGATGTCGGCCTCGGTGCACACGGTCGAGACGCGTGCGACCGACGCGCCGGCATCGCGCGCGCTCTCGAGGTCGACCTTGGTCCCGATCCCGGGCAGGATCGCGATCGCGATGCGCGCGCGCTCGACGACGCTCGCCGCCGCGGATAGCAGCTCGGCGTCCGAGTGCAGCGGCCTGCCGTACTGGATCGAGCTCGCGCCGAGACCGTCGCCGTGCCCGACCGCGATCGCCCACACGCCTGCGCGGTCAAGCGCCTGCGCCACGGTTCGGACCTGATCGACGCGGTAGCGGTGCGCGATCGCGTGCGAGCCGTCGCGCAGCGTCGTATCGACGATCCGCACGCCGCCCGGAACGGTCACTCGAGGTCCTCGGCGTGCAGCTCGGCGACGCGGATCGCGGCCGCCGTCATGATGTCGAGGTTCCCGGCGAAGGCGGGCAGGTTGTCGCCCGCGCCCTCGACCTCGACCATCACGGTCACCAGCCCGTCGGCGATGAGGGGCCCCATCGTCAGGCGGTATCCGGGGACGTACTCGGCGACGCCTGCAACGGCCGCGACGATCGCGGTCTCGATGGCAACCGGATCGGGGTCGTCGATCTCGGCGTAGATCGTGTTGCGCATCATGATCGGGGGGTCGGCCGGGTTGAGGATGATCAGCGCCTTCGCCTCGCGCGCGCCGCCGATCGTCTCGAGCCCCCGCGCGGTCGAGGTCGTGAACTCGTCGATGTTCTGCCTCGTTCCGGGGCCGGCCGAGCGAGACGCCACCGTCGACACGGTCTCCGCATAGCGGAGGTCGGAGACGCTGGAGATGGCGGCCACGATCGGGATCGTCGCCTGCGCACCGCAGGTGATCAGGTTGACCTCGGGCGCGTCCCGGTGCTGGGACAGGTTCACCGGAGGGACGATCGCGGGACCGAGCGCCGCGGGGGTGAGGTCGACGCTTCGGATCCCTCGCGCTGCCAGCAGCCGCGCATGCTCGGCGTGGGCCCGCGCGGACGTCGCGTCGAACGCCAGGTCGATGTCGTCGACCAGCTCGAGCAGGCCCGCGAGCCCGAGATGGGTGGCGGTGTGGCCCCGCTCGAGCGCCTTCTGCAGGCCCTCGGACTCGGGATCGATGCCCGCCATCCCCACGAGCTCGAGCGACGGGCTCCGCTCGACCTTGATCATCAGATCGGTGCCGATGTTCCCGGTGCCGATGATCGCGACGCGCAGTCGTCGTCGGGTGGCGCTCATGCGCCCGCGTGCGAGCCGTTGCGGCGCCGTGCCCCCCGGGGCAGCGGCACCCGGTGGAACCGGTCGAGCCGGAACGGCTCCAGCAGCGCGGGGCGCCGGCCGGTCGCGATCAGCTCGGCGAGCGCGCGACCTGACGTCGGCGCGAGCGTGACGCCCTGCATGGCGTAGCCCGTGGCGATGTAGGTGTTCTCCACCGCACCGGCGCGATCGAGGACCGGCAGGCCGTCGGCGGTGATCGGGCGCATGCCCGCCCACTCCGACTCGATCTCGGGGGTCGCCCAGGGCACGAACGACTCCTTCGCACCTGCGACGATCGCGTCGATCCTGCGGCGATCGAGGCGGTTGTTGATGCCGCTGAACTCCATCGTCCCACCGATGCGGATGCGATCGCCGTACGGGGTACAGCCGACATGCACGTCGGCCAGCAGGATCGCGTGCGATGGGACGACGGTCGGCCTGACCCAGAAGCTGTAGCCCTTGCCTGCCTCCATCGGCAGCGAGATCCCGATCGAGCGCGCGAGCGGCGTCGTCCACGCCCCGGCCGCGAGCACGACCACGTCCGCATCGATGTCTCCGGCGGCGGTGCGAACGTGCGTGACCTTCGACCCCTGGCGGACGAGCTCGAAGACCTCGGCGCCCTCCGTGATCTCGACGCCGTCCCGGCGCAGCACGTCGGCGAGCCCGGCCGTCAGCGAGTCCGGGCGCACGTGCCAGTGCTGGTGTACGAGAAAGCCCGCGGTCACCTTCGGGGACAGGGCCGGCTCGAGCTCGTGCAGCTCCGAGTTGGTGATGACGTCATCGGGGAGCTCGTACCCGTACTCGCGCATCGGGGCGAGCTTGCGCAGCTCGGCGCGCGCATCGTCGGCGCGCTGGGCGGCGTACACCATGCCCTGCTTGTGGAGCTCGAACTCGACGCCGTCGGCCCGCATCTCCTCGATCAGGCTGAACACGTCGTAGCCGAGCCGCGCGATCGCGGCCGTCCCGTGTGCGTGGTCGCTCTCGTTGCAGTACGTCCAGAACCGTAGGAGCCACGGCGCGAGGCGGTTCCAGTCGCCCGGCTTGAAGTACAGCGCCGAATCGCGGTCGAACAGGGAGCGCATCCCGTACAGCGTCAGTCCCGGCTCGGGCAGCGGGCCGGCCTGGGCGGGGCAGAGCCAGCCCCCGTTGGCGAACGAGGCGCCGCTGCCGATGCGGTTGCTCTCGACCACGGTCACGTCGAACTGCCTGCGCCGCAGGTAGTAGGCGCAGCACAGCCCGGAGACGCCGGCTCCGACGACGACGACGCGCCCGCTGCTCACCCGGCGCTCCGATCGATCGCGGCGGTCACCTGCAGCTCGATCAGGATGCCGGGCACCGCGAACCCGGCGACGACCGTCGTGCGCGCGGGCCTCGGCGGTGTGAAGTACGCGGACCAGATGCGGTTCCACGCGGCGAAGTCGGTGGGATCGGCGAGGAAGCACTCGACGCGCGCCACCCGCGATCGCGATGACCCGCCGGCCTCGAGCACGGCATCGATGTCGGCGAGGACGGAGAGCGCCTGCACGTCGAACCCACCATCGACGACGGCAAGCGTCGCAGGGTCCACGGCGGCCCGGCCCGACAGGAAGAGCAGATCGCCGACCTCGACCGCGTCGGAGATCACCGGCTCGCCGGTGCCCAGTGTGGAGCCGGGACCGATCGTCAGATGACGGAGGCTCATCGCTCGTCCATTTCGTCGGCCGCCGACCCTGCGCGCGTGGTCATGGCGGCGTCGCCACGCCTGGTCTGATCACCCGACCAACCTAGCACCATTGGCTCCCGTTTCCAAGCTCCCACCCAGCTCGTCTCGCGCGGACAGCATCAACACGTGACGCCGCTCGCCAACAGCGCACCACAGCATGCCGGCACCGCTCGCGAAGCGCGGCTGATCTATCCTGCGCGCATGCAGGATCCGCAGTCGAAAATCAGTCTCTCCCCGGCGCCGCGGCGCAAACTGACAGAGACTGTGGCCGAGCAGCTTCTTGCGGCAATACGCGAGCTGCCACCTGGCACGAAAGTTCCCTCCGAACGCGAACTGACGAAAGAGCTCGGCGTCGGGCGTTCGACGGTGAGAGAGGCGCTGAACGGACTCGCGATGCTCGGCATCGTCGAGATCCGTCACGGACAGGGGGTGTTCGTCACGGGCGAGCCGGCTCAGGTGAGCGAGCCGTCGGCGATGGCATCCGCGCTGGAGCGGGGCGTCACGAACGAGTTCATCGAGGCCCGCCTGATCGTCGAGGTCGAGGTCGCTCGCCTCGCGGCGAGACGGCGCACCGATGAGGATCTCGCGCGGTTGTCGGCTGCGCTCGCCGAGCAGGAATCGCGGCTACGAGGCGATGTCGACGCCCTCGTCGACGTCGCGGCGTCGTTCAACGTGCTGCTCGCCGAGGCTGCCCACAACGAGGTGCTGAGCGCGATGATCCAGTCGTTCGTCGCGCTGATGGTCGAGCGAGGACCGCGCGTCTACCGCCTCGAGGGATTCGGCGAGTGGGACATCCAGGAGCACCGGGGACTGTTCGAGGCCGTCCGCGACCGCGATCCGGATCGAGCTGCGAACCTGATGCGCGTGCACATCGAAGAGCTCGCACGACGCTATCGTGTCGTCGGCGCAGCGTAAGATCGCACGTCCTGATTGTCACGCTTGTGACAGCTTGCCCCGCATGTGCTACATGGCGGTTGCGCCGGATCTGATTGACACATCAGTCGTCGTAGGCGTCCACCCCGAAGTGTGAGAATCCGTGTTCGGCGTTGGTGTCAGGGACACCGAAGTTGAACGGTGTCGTCGGTGGCTCAACCCCTTGAGGACGATTTCGTCGATGGTGGCCTCGATCAGGTCCCCGTGCTCGACGCCGTACTTCCGCCCGGTGAACCGCTTCGCGACTTCCAGGATGGCGACCGCGCCATCCCAGCGCACGATCTCGGCGTAGCCGTTCTCGGTCTCGAGGCACCTGCACATCCCGCCCTCCGAGATCGGGTCCTCGTCGCGCTCGAAGTGCGTGCGGAACGACCTCGCCGCCTTTCGTTCGCCTGTCATGGCGTCGCGCCCTGCCTGCGTTTCCCCCACTGGTCTGATCACCTGTTCTGTGCGGGATGCGCTTCCGGTAACGTGGCTGTCAGCCGGGGGCAGGCCCGACCCCGGCGGTGGCGCTTCCGTAGCGCGCGAGCACGGGCCAGACATCGACCACGCGACCGTCGGCGACGACGTAGTAGACGTCGTAGAAGTTCACCGTCGTCGGCGCGTAGCCGGGCATGAGCTCGACGCGATCTCCCACGGCGAGCGTCGAGCCCTCGTCGAGCCGGAGGGCGGTGTGCTCCTCGTGGATGAAGTGCTCGCCGTGCTCGAAACGGATCTCCCCGACGCCGCCCACGACCTCCGGCAACGTCCTGTCGATCCCGATCGACTTGCGTCCGCAATCGAGGACAGCCATGTCACCACTGCGGGAGATGACCGTGGCGAGCACGGTGAGCGCGACGTCGAACCCGGGAACGAGGTTGCGGTGGAACGCGTCCGTGAAGATGTACGAGCCCGCGTGGATCTCGGTGATCCGCGGGTTTGCGCCGGTGATGTCCCATGTCCCGAGGCCTCCCGCCGCGACGATCTCGGTTGCGAGCCCCTTCTGGGCGAACGCATCGACGGCCTCGAGGAGCTCGGCGTTCGCCGCCTTCGCCTTCTCGATCCGAACGGCCCGGTCCGGCTCGAGCATGCAGTGACCCTCGTACCCGAGCAGCCCGTGCAGCGCCAGGCCCGCCTGCCCCTCGATGTGCGCCCCGAGCTCCACGGCCTCCGCGACGGAGCGGACGCCCGACCGGTGCAGACCGACATCGACCTCGACCAGGACGCCGATCTCGCTCTTCGCGCGTCGAGCGGCGTCGGCCAGCTCATCCGCGTTGGAGCGGCTCTCGACGGCCACCATCACCCGCCCGAGACCTGCGAGCCGCGCGAGCTCGGCAGCCTTGATCGGGCCGATCGCCTGGTTGGCGATCAGCACGTCCGAGAGGCCCGCGTCGATCATCGCGCTCGCCTCCCAGATCGTCGCGGTCGTGAGCCCGATCGCCCCGGCGTCGAGCTGCATCCGTCCGAGGATCGGACTCTTGTGGATCTTGGCGTGCGGTCGCAGCGCGGCCGGAAGACCGGCCATGCGACGTGCCATCTCGGCGATGTTCCGCTCGACCGCGTGCAGGTCGAGGATGAGAGCTGGAGTCGCCGGTTCGTCACGCGCACGGCCGATCATCTGGCGCGCGTTCTGCAATCGATCCACTCGGGTCACCTTGCTCGGCTGGTACCCCGCATCACGCTCCGAGCGCTCCGGGGCGGTGGGCCTCCTCCGAGACGGTCTCGGGCCGCTCCGCGGTGATCTGCCCCGCCTTCTGCAGCCAGTCCTCTCCGCCGCGTACCTTGAGCACCAGCAGGATCGCAACTCCCGCCAGGAACCAGGCGATCACGAGCCACGGCGCCCAGTTGCCCGGGTACGCCGGCAGCGGGTTGAAGGACTTGTCGAGCGAGTAGAGCAGCACGATGCTCGTCGCGATGGGCACGATGAGGTGCCAGAACCAGTTGAACTCGTCCCGGCGCTTCGCCCAGAAGTACCAGATCACGCCGGCGTTGGCGATCACGTACACGAAGATCACGGCGATCACCAGCATGTAGCCGACCGTCAGGATGAACGCATTCGCCGGGCCGATCCACTGGGGGACGAGCAGGCCCAGCGCAAGCGACACGATGAACTGCGCCGTGATCGCGTTGGTCGGGGTCTTGCGAGTGGGATGGACCTTCGCGAAGGCCGACGGGAGCGCACCCGCGCGGCCCATTCCGAACCACATGCGCGTGGCGACGTTCTGGCAAGCGAGGCTCGCGCCGATCACCGAGGTGAACATCGCGAGCAGGGCGAGCCACCAGAGACTCCCCCACACGCGGTGGGAGATCGTCAACGCCGGGATCTCCGAGGACGTCGGCAGCTTGGTCAGATCGGCGGTGCCCCAGCCGACGACCTGGCCCCAGAACACGATGATGAGCATGATCCCGACGATGAAGATCGACGCCATCGTGGCGATCGGGACGTTGCGCCGCGGGTTCTCGGTCTCCTCCGCGAGCGGCACCGCGGCCTCCCACCCGGTCAGGCCCTGCACGGTGAACACCACCGCGAGCAGGAAGCCTGACCCGGTCACTATGTCCCCCGGGTTGTAGCTCGGAGAGAACACGCTGAACGTGAAGCCGCCGGGGCCCGGATCGAAGAGCCCCCATAGCCCGAGCGCGAGCACGATCAGGAACTCGAGCCCACCGACGATCACGATCGAGCGCACGGAGAGCGAGATTCCGAGATAGCCGATCAGCGTGATGATCGGGAGGAAGACGATCACCATCATCCACCAGTGGAACCACGTCCACTGCCAGTTCGACTGGAACTCCCCCTCGAAGATGAGACCCAGGAACGCGAGGATCGGACCGGCGACGATCGGCGAGTAGAGGGCAAACATCCAGCCCGTGAGCCAGCCCGAACGAGGGCCGATCGTACGGCTCACGTAGGTGAAATACCCGCCAGCCGACGGGAAGTGCTTGGCCAGTTGCACGAGGCACATTCCGAGGCCGAGCACGATGATGAAGCCGACGAGGTACGCCAGCGGCGCTCGACCGCCCGCGTTGCCGACGATCGTGGTGGTGAAGAGGAACGCTGCGATGGCCGGAGCGATATGCGTGACGTTCTGCATGATCGCGCCCACAAGACCGACGGCACCGGGCCGAAGCTCGGTCTCCGCCACCCAGACCTGGTCGGGTGTCTCTACGAAGTCCTCAGTGCCGGCCATGGCTCCCCTCCCATCTCGTGATACAGAGCGAGGCCGTCGTTTTCGACGTAGAGCGCCTCGATACTTCCCAACTCGTCCTCACAACGAAGATGTACGTGGACGCATCCGCGCTCGAAGCACTGGTCTGCTCACCGGGTCAGGCGAGGATTTCAGAGCAGGAAGGGTTTGTCAAGACGTCAGAGCGGCCCCTCGGGAAGCACCTGACCACCATCGATCACGAGTGTCTGGCCGGTGATGTACCCCGCCTCCTCGGACGCGAGAAAGCGGACCGCCCAGCCCACGTCGGATGGCTCGGCGAGCCGCTTCATCGGTATCGCGTCGATCATGCCCTGGACGAACTCCGCCCCGAACTGCTCGATCCCGGGAGTGCGGACGTTTCCCGGCATCACTGCGTTGACCGTGATGCCGTCGCCGATGACCTCGAGCGCGGCGCTGCGCATCAGCCCCAGGACAGCCGCCTTGGACGCGGCGTAGTGGGCGAGGTTGGGCGCTCCGACGAGCGGGCCTGTGATCGACGATGTCAGGACGATCCGACCGTATCGCTGCCGGCGCATCGCGGGGATGCACGCCTGGATCGAGTGCAGGATGCCCTTCACGTTGATGTTCATGACCCGGTCGAAGTCGGCGTCGGACATGTCCTCGATCGCGACGGGTGGATAGATCCCGGCGTTCGCCGCCATGATGTCGACGCGTCCGTAGCGGGCGAGCACCTCTTCCATCAGGGCGTCCAGCGAAGCTCGGTCGACGACGTTCGCCGCCACGGCGATCGCGTCGAACCCCGAGGCCTGCAGGGTCGCTGCGCCGCGCTCTGCGGCGCCCGCATCGATGTCGGCGATCACGACCCGCGCGTGCTCCTGCGCGAGGACCTCGGCGATTCCCCAACCGACGCCGCTCGCCGCGCCGGTGACGACGGCGACCTTCTCGCGCATGTCCTTCACTGTGCGCCTCCGTGACTGGTCTGCTCAGCAGTCCTGCGGGCAGGATGAACGGCAGGCCTCAGCCTGTCAAGCCGGCGAGTTTCTCGCGTCTACAGGTCGGCTAGGGCAGGCCGCACGCACCGTCTCGGCGAAGTCCTCCAGCTGCTCCACGTGCGAGTCGACGAGCCCGCGCGACCCCCCGATCGGTACGAGCAGCGTCAGGGCCGACCGCTTGCCGGCGCGGGCAAGGTCGGCCTGCCCGACCTCGTCGTCGATCCAGGCGAACGGGCGATCGCCGACGAAGGCCTCGATCGCCGGCCACTTCCAGTGGCCGTCCCCGGCGGTCGGCTCGTCGAAGTAGATCACCGGCAACGGCGGCAGCCCGAGGTGCGGCGCGAGGGACTGGGCCGCACGATCCTGCCACGCCGTGCACCAGACGAGCTGGAACGACTTCCCGAGCCGCTCGAGACGGTCCGAGATCCGCCCGTCGAACCACATGGGCAGGTAGCCGATGATCACCTGCTCGAGCCCCGCCGCGGCGGGGTCGGCGAGCTCGTCCCCGTACGGGCACACGACCCCGTCGACGTCGACGAGGAGCAGCGGCCGTGGATCGCCGGGATCGAACGACGCCGGCAGCGCCGCCGCCATGGCGGCGCGCTCGACGGCGCGGATCTCTCTCTGCTCGAGCGCCTCCTCGAGCTCGTCCGGACCCGCGCCGCGCCGGACCCGGACCAGCTGACCTCGGATCCTTACGAGCTCGAAGGCGTGCTCATCCACGCTTCGCTACCAGCACGGCGGGGCCTCCCTCGGAGGTGGAGGCGAAAGCGTACGTGCGTTCGCGAGCGCCGCCCGCCGCCCTTGGATAGTGTCTTTCCGCAACTGGGCGGTCAACGCGGTCGCGTGGATCTACGGGTACGACGCGGCCGCGGTGACGTAGGCGCAGCTCGCAACGTCAGCGTCCTGTCGCGGAGAGTGGTCGCTCGGGAAGTGTTATGAGGACGAGCTCGTCGTCGTCTTCCACCGTTCGCGCGCCGGCAACCCGGATCGCTCGCGGTGCAAGGCCCGTGCCGGGGCTCAGCGCGAGGATCCGGGCGCGAGGGAAGGTCGCTGCGAGCGAGCGGCGGCCGCCGAGGACATCGACCAGCCGAACGAAGGCCCGGCTCGAGATCACCTCGAAGCGACCGTCGGCGACGATGCGCCCGGCGAGCGCCGGATCCTGGAACAGCAGCCAGTCGCCCAGCTCGGGGGTGGCGAGCACGTCCGCCCGCGGATCGCGCGCAGCGGCGGCGCTGATCGCACTCGCGCTCCGAGGGAAGCCGGTTGCGAGGGCGGCATCGTCCGTCCCGGCCATGCGAGCGAGCATCACGACGCCGAACGCGGCGGCCAGCGCGAAGAGCAGTGCCGCGCCGCGGATCTCACGGAGCTGCAGGCGCGCGGGCACGATCCGATCGAGCAGCGGCGGGAGCAGTGCCGCGATCGCGAGCGCCAGCCAGACGGCGTTCCGCTGCGCGAGCAGGGTCGCGCCCGCGAGCGTGAGCAGGACCGCGGCCTCGAAGAGACGGGCGCGTCGCCAGTTCAGCGCAACCAGCACCACGACGACCACCACCGCTCCGCACTCGAGCGGCGCGGTCGAGGGCGTCGAGTGCGACCACTCGGTGAGGAACCGGGCGAGCGTGTGGTTGTCGAGCGTCGAGCGGTAGTAGTCGACGATCCGCCACCCGTACGGGGTCGCGAGGGGTGCGAGGAAGGCGACGAGGACGAGCCAGCCGACGCGGCGCAGATCGGGCGCCGAGCGACGCCGCGATCGCTGCGCGGCCACGAAAGCCATCGCCAGGAGCACCAGCGCGCTGCCGAGGAGCACCGATCCGTGCAGGTTCGCCCAGACCAACAGGATCAGCGGCACGGCCCACAGCGCGCGCCTGGTCGGGCGTCGCACCTCGTCGACGAGCAGCCAGAGCACGAGCGCGAAGAGCGGCTCGGCGAGCAGCTGCGCACGCACCTCGCTGCGGCTGCCGAGCAATGCGAAGGCCATCAGCAGCGCCAGCCCCACGGACAACGCGGAGCTCCGGCGCGCGCCAGCGACTCCCAGCGCCACGAGCTCTCCGATGGTCACGGCAATGCGCCCGACGACCATGACCGCACCGAGCCCGCCGACCGTGTACGCCGCGTAGAACACGAGCTGCGAGAGCCACTCCTCGTCGATCCAGGCGCGTCCGTGCCCGAGCGACGACAGCGTGTCCTGCGACGGCAGGCCGTGCCGGACGATCTCGCGCCCGCCGACCAACGACAGCCAGCTGTCTCCCGCGATGTGGCTGGCCGACACGAGCCCCGCACCGACCATGATCAACACCGCGGGTAGCCACGGGATGCACAGCTGGCCGAGCCGGAGGCCGTACGTGGCCTCGCGGGCGGTCAGAGCGGGAGCGGGGGTGGTGAGGTTCTTCTGCATGAGGCCGGGCGACGGGCTCCGGGACCCGGCAATGGCTTGCATCGGCACCGTCGAGCGATCCCGCGAGCACTCCGCCCGACCGGCGCGAGCCTCGAGCCATCGCGTTTGCACCACGCCGGGACCGCGGCGTAGAGTCGACCGCATGACCCCTCCGCAGCGAATGTCGGTGGACCTGTCCGCCTACCCGGATCTGGTCGTCATCTACCTCGGCATGCGGGTCGAGGAGCCCCGCGGATACGAGACGCTTCAGCGGCTCGGCCCGCAGATCCAGGCGTCCGTCGAGGAGCAGCCGGACGGGCTGTTGCTGCACGAGAACCTGTCGTACTCGGAGGAGCCGCTCCACGTCGGGATGCGACAGTACTGGCGCGACCTCGACGCGCTCGAATCCTGGTCGCGGACGTTGCCGCACAAGGCCTGGTGGTCGGAGTACCTGCGCGACCGCGGCGGGACCTCGTTCTGGCACGAGACCTACTTCCGGCGCGGCGGCATCGAGACGATGTTCGTCGACACGGGTGGGACCATCGGGCTCTCCCGCGTCGCGCCGACGGTGCGTGCAGAGGGCCCGATGTTCGCTGCGCGGGCACGAGCCGAAGCGGATCGCGCAGCCGTGCAGGCGACCTCCTGAGGCTCATGACCCTGGTAGGGTCGTCCCTCGGTACGGATAGCGACCACGAGGGCTGGAGTTCTTGTGAACAACGATGATGAGGGCCTGGGCTTCAGCTTCTACGCCAAGCTCGTGGGCGTCTGCCTGGCCGTCGGCCTCGCAGCGTTCGTCATATTGCTGCTGATCGCTCGAGCGACGTATGCCTGGGGCTTCCTCGGCGCGTTCGCCGTCTTCTCGATCATATTGCTCGCCATCGCCTGGATCTACGACCGCCGTCAAGCAAGAGGCTGACGGCTTCAGGTGGCGTGCGGCCACCTGGAGCCGCGAACGCGCAAGCGCCGCCTACCTGAGGCCCCCGATTCCGAGCGACTCGTCGTCGCCCGGATCGGCTTCCTCGGAGACAGGAGCGGACGCCGCAGCCGGCGGGTCATCGAGGAAGTCGGCCGTGGGCACGAAGAACAGGTTGCCCGTCACGGCCGTCGAGAAGTCCAGGACACGATCGTAGTTGCCGGGCGGGTTGCCGACGAACATGTTCGTCAGCATCTGCTCGAGGACGTCCGGGTTCCGCGCGTAACCGATGAAGTAGGTGCCGAACTCACGCACGCCGACCGAGCCGAACGGCATGTTGTAGCGGAGGATCTGGCGCTCCTCGCCGTCGTCGTCCACGATCGTGTTCAGCGCCACGTGCGAGTTGGCGGGCTTGACGTCATCTGGCAGCTCGATGTCGTTGAGCTTCGTTCTCCCGATCACTCGCTCCTGTTCCTCGACCGGCAGCGCGTCCCACGCGTCGAGGTCGTGGACGTACTTCTGCACGACGGCGTAGCTGCCCCCGGCGAACGCGGGGTCGTCGTCTCCGACCAGGATCGCGTCCAGCGCAGCGGCGCCTTCGGGGTTCTCGGTGCCGTCGACGAACCCGAGCAGGTCGCGTTCGTCGAACGACTTGAAGCCGTGCACCTCGTCGACCACCTGTGCGAAGCCGCCGAGCCGGTCCATCAGCCGCTGGGCGAGCTCGAAGCAGAGATCGAGACGATGCGCCCGGATGTGGAACAGCAGGTCGCCGGCGGTCGCAACTGCCGTGTGCACGGAGCCCGCGAACTCGGGCAGCGGATGCAGGTAGGACGGCCGCGGCTCGCCGAAGAGTCGTTCCCACAGCCCCGACGCGATACCCACCACGCACGTCAGCCCGCTCTCGGGAGCGCGAAAGCCGACGGATCGACGCAGCCCGCTGACGTCCGCAAGCACGTCACGGAGCTCTGCCTCACTACCCGACTCCACGGTCAGGACGAGGAAGATCGCCGCGTCGCTCGGTGGCTTCAGGAGATCTTGCGGCCCGGCTACCTGCACGACGTCGTCCTCATGCCAACAGGGGGGATGGAGCTAAGCGGGCTCGAACCGCTGACCTCCGCGCTGCCAGCGCGGCGCTCTCCCAGCTGAGCTATAGCCCCGTCGCCCCACACGGTACCACCTCGGCGAGCGGCTGCCGCCGCATCGGCTAGCGTGGTCGCATGCGCCCGCGCCTCGTCCTCGTCGCCGGTCTGCTCGCCATGCTCGCCTCCGGTTGTGGAGGCAGCAGCGGCCCGAAGCGTCTCACGCATGCGGAGATGGTGACGCAGGGCAACGCGATCTGCGTCACGGCGTCGGGTGAGATCGACAAGCTCGGCGATCCCGGCTCGCTTTCCGACATCGCCCGCATCGGAAAGCAGCTTGCGGACATCCGCGACGCGGAGACGACAAAGCTCGCCGCACTGCACGTCGCGAAGGACGACGAGGCCGGCCAGGCGCGCCTCGTCGCAGCGCTACGGGCGCGCGACAAGACGTTGCGCGACGTCGTCGCAGCGGCGCGCAAGAACGACTTCCAGGGAGCCACCGAAGCCCTCGGCGCAGGCCAGAAGCTCGGAGACAAGGCGTCGAACGCGGCACTCGACATCGGGCTTCTGCGCTGTGCCGAGGGCGGCTGATCCCGCTACTAGGGCGCGAGGCGCTCGATCACCCAGGCATCGCCTTCACGCCGGTAGCGCAGGCGATCGTGCAACCGGTTGGGGCGGCCCTGCCAGAACTCGATCGACTCGGGACGCACGCGATAGCCGCCCCAGAAGTCTGGCCGCGGCACGGGTTCATCGCCGAATCGCTTCTCGGCATTGGCCACGAGCCGATCGATCTCGGCACGATCGACCACGACCACGCTCTGGGGAGAGGCCCACGCGCCGATCTGGCTTCCACGCGGACGACCGGCGAAGTACGCGTCCGCCTCGGCATCGTCGAACTGCTCGACATCTCCGCTGACGCGCACCTGCCGGTGCAGCGCGAGCCAGCCGAACAGCAGCGAGGCGCGCGGGTTGGCCGCGAGCTCCTTGCCCTTCTCGCTCAGGTGGTTCGTGTAGAACGCGAACCCGCGGTCATCGAGGCCCCGGAGCAGCACGAAGCGGCTCGTGGGCACCGCGTCCGTGCCCGTGGTGGACAGTGCCATCGCGCTCGGCTCGACGAGTGACGCCTCCTCGGCGTCGGCCATCCAGCGACGAAACTGGGCGATCGGATCCGGATCCAGATCGTCGACGTCGAGTCCCCGACTCTCGTACTCCGCCCTGCGTGCGGCCACGTCGACCACGCCGCTGCCTCAGGCCGACGCGTACTGGCGCGCCGGCACCTGGCCCCACAGCTGCTCGAGGCGGTAGAAGTCGCGTGCCTCCGGGGTGAAAAGGTGCACGACGACGTCCACGTAGTCGAGCAGGATCCAGTCGCCGGTGGACCGCTTCCCGTCGCCGCGAAGCGGCATCAGGCGCGATTCCTCCTTCAGCTGGAAGGCGATCTCCTGGGCGATCGCGGAGGTCTGACGGCCGGTGTTGCCCGTTGCGATCAGGAAGTAGTCGGTGTACCCGACCACGTCGGCCATGTCGAGGATGACGATGTCGCGGGCGAGCTTGTCGTCTGCGATCTGGGCGATGCGCTCGACGAGCGCGAGACTCTCTTGAGGCGTCAGGCGGACTCTCTCCCGTGAATGGGCGCCAGTACAGGTTCTTCCAAGGGTATCAGTCGCCGGGTCGGCCGCCCGGGGCGACTTCGCGGTACAGGCCCTCTGCCTCGATCAGCTCGCGCACCGCATCGGGCACCAGATAGCGGATCGGGCGCCCGTCTCGCACGCGCTCGCGCACGAGCGATGAGGAGACGCCGATCTGCGGCATCTCGATCCAGTCGAGGTTCGGCGAGCCGGCGCGCGAGACGTCGAACCCCGGCCGCAGGGCGACCGCGAGCCGGCCGAGCCTCGGAAGCGACGCCGCCTCGTGCCAGGTATCCAGCGCGGCGAGCTGATCCGCGCCGATCAGGAGGTGGAGGCTCGAGCCGGGATAGCGATTCGCGAGCTCGCGCAGCGTGTCGACGGTGTACGACGGTCCGAGGCGATCGATCTCGAGGCGCGACACCGTGAACATCGGGTTGCCGAGGGCCGCTGCCTGGGCCAGGCGCAGACGCATCTCGGGCGACTCGTGCGGCGCCGCGCGATGCGACGGGCGCCCGGTCGGGACCAGGACGACACGGTCGAGTCCCAGCTGCCAGGCGGCTTCCTGGCAGAGCGAGAGATGGCCGATGTGCGGAGGATTGAACAGGCCGCCGAACACCCCGATCCGCGGTACGACGACGCTCACCACTCGGCATCCGCGTCGGGGCCCTCATCGTCGACCGGCTCGGGCGCCCGCGGAGGGACGAACGTGAAGCGATGGTCGCCGACCGCGACCTCGTCGCCCGAGCGCGCGCCCGCGCGGCGAAGCGCGCTCGAGAGCCCGAGTCGGTCGATCTCGGCCGCGAGCGCCTGCACGCCCTCCGGGCTCTCGACGTCGTGACGGGCGACCGCCTGCTCGATCTCGCGGCCGGTGACGCGCAGGATGCCGTCGTCGCGCAGCAGCCGCCAGGCTCGTGCGCCCGCGTGCGGCCGGTACACGAGGAAGTCGGCCAGCTCGGTCTCGCCGATCGGATCGGGGGCGGGAGCCGCGATCGGCGCGATCGACGCGAACAGCGCGCCGCGCAGCGCGGCGATGCCCTGGCCCGTGGCACACGAGATGCCGAGGACCCGTGGCTCGCCATCGTCATCGCGCAGCACCTGACCATCGGCTTCCCCCCACCCTCACGGATGGCGTCGGTGAACGCCGCGACCAGGGCCTCGCCCTCGGTCGGAGGCAGCAGGTCGAGCTTGTTCAGGACGACGAGCTGCGGCAGCGAGGCCAGGCCCTCGCCGTGCAGCACCAGCTCGTGATGGATCGTGGCGAAACGCGCGCGGCAGTCGGCGAGGACGTCGTCACCGGGCTCGACGGCGACGATGTGCAGCAGCGCCCGCGCGCGTTCCAGGTGCGCGAGGAACTCGTGACCGAGGCCGACGCCCTGCGACGCACCTTCGAGCAGCCCCGGCACGTCGGCGACGGTCAGCTGCGACCCGTCGTCGGCCTCGACGGTCCCGAGCTGGGGCTCGATCGTGGTGAACGGGTAGTCGGCGACCTTCGGGCGCGCGTTCGAGATGCGGTTCAGGAGCGATGACTTGCCCGCGTTGGGGAACCCGAGCAGCGCCGCGTCGGACAGCAGCTTGAGCCGCAGCTCGAGCGTCCGCTCCTCGCCGTCGAGCCCGACCTGGGCGGTGCGTGGCGCCTGCCTCGTCGGCGTCGCGTAGCGCTTGTTGCCGCGGCCGCCGGAGCCGCCTCTTGCCACGACCACGCGCGCACCCTCGTGCGCGAGGTCGGCCACGAGCGCCCCTGTCTCTACCTCGCGTACCTGAGTGCCGACCGGGACCTCGCCGATGACATCGCCGCCACGACGGCCCGTCTTGCCGCTTCCCTCGCCGTGGCTCCCGCGGTCGGCGTGCAGGTGCGGGCGGAAGCGGAACGCGCCGAGGTCGCGGCGCGACGCGGACGCGACCAGGATGACGTCGCCGCCATTGCCGCCGTCGCCGCCGTCGGGCCCGCCGCGCGGGACGTACTTCTCGCGCCGGAATGCGACGCAGCCGTCTCCGCCGCGGCCGGCGCGGACGTAGAGGGGAGCCCGGTCAGAGAACATGGCCCACCAGGGCCTCTCGCGCTACTCCGCCGGCGAGACGGTGATGACGCGCTTGCCGTGGCGCCGGCCGAAGCCGACGATGCCCGGGACACGGGCGTACAGCGTGTGATCGCGGCCAAGCGCCGTGCCGGTGTGGGGATGGAACTCGGTCCCCTTCTGGCGCACGATGATCGCGCCTGCGGTGACCGTCTGACCGCCGAACACCTTCACGCCGAGGCGCTTGGAGTTGGAGTCGCGACCGTTCTTCGAGGAGCCGAGGCCCTTCTTGTGTGCCATCTCGTCAGTCTCCTTCGGCTGCCGCGACTTCGGTCTCGGCCTCGGCCTTGCGGCGTGGTCGAGCCGCGCGCTTCTTCACGGCGATCTCGGTGATCGTCACCCGCGAGAGGCGGCTGCGGTGGCCGCGCATCTTCTTGCTCGAGTGCTTCGGCTTGTACGTGAACACGCGGATCTTCGGGCCGAGCAGGTGCGCATCGACCGTTGCCGTGACGGCAACCTGCGCGAGCTCCTTCGGGTCGAGGATCGCGGTGTCGCCGTCGGCGGCGAAGAGCACCGTCGGTGCAAACGTCTCACCCTCGGGGTGGTGGACGCGGTCGACAGTCAGGTACTCGCCCTGGCGGACGCGGTACTGCTTTCCGCCTAGTTCGATCACGGCGTACATGGCGAGCTTCCCTGGAGTGAGTGGTGACGTGAGAAAGCAGCCCGCATGCGCAAGCCGCCTCGCCGGAGTATACCCAGCCCTAGCTCGACGGCCGGCGGCGGCGGAACAGCCTGCCGACGAGGCCCGTCTCGGGCTGTTCCTGCGGGCTCGGCTCGGCCGGCGCGGGAGGAGCCGGCGGTGCCGGAGCGGCGACGCTCTCGGGCGCGTCCGCCGCGATCGGACGTGGAGGCCGAGGTGTGCGGGGACGCGGCGCCGGCCGAGGCCGTTCCGCGACCGGAGAGGACACGTTGCCCTGCGACGGAGCGTCGCCGACGGGCGCGTCGCCACCGTTCGCGCCAGCGCCGTTCGTCGTCCCGCCGCGACCGCCACGGCCGCGACCGCCACGTCGCCTGCGTCGGCGTGCCGGCCCGTCGGGGCCACCTGCCCCGGGCGTGGATGCCGGAGCGCCGACGACCGGAGCGTCGTCCTCGTCTCGCGCGTCCGGCTCGTCCGCGTCGTCGTCGGGACCCGCCCCCGCGTCGGAGTCGACGGGCCCATCGCCGGCCGCCGCGTCGGCGCCGGCGGGACGGCGGCTGCGGCCGCGGCCGCCACGGCGACGGCGACGGCGGGGTGCCGTCGGATCGCCGGTGCCGTTCGCAGCGCCCTCGGCAACCTCGACATCGTCGCCGTCGAGGTCATCGTCGAGCGCGTCCGCGTCGAGGTCGTCGCCGACGGGGGCCTTCGCCGCGGCGTGCGTCTCGCTCGGCGCCGGCGCGTCGGTTCCGTAGTCCGGCGCGCCGCCCTCGATCGCTTCCTCGATCGACATCGGGTCGACGTGGGCGCCGTTCGTCGTCGCCCGCGGCGTTCCGCGACGACGGCGGCCGCGCATGCGACCCTCGACGTCGAGACGCTCGCCGACGCGCCGCGAGGGCTCGAGCAGATCGGACTCGCGGTCGACCGCCTCGGGCACGGCGGGCTCGGCGTCGAGCAGGCTCGCCTCGGCGCTGAAGCGCAGAGCGCGGTCGATGCGCACGCGCTGCTGCTTGCCGACGTACGGGAGCGCGCCCTTCACGGTGATCGCGTAGCCCGTCTCGAGCCATGCGACGGCGTCCGTCTCGACGAACGGGTGCGGCTCGCCGATCCGCACCGTCAGCTCGGCGCCCTCGGCGACGGGCGCCTCGCGCACGATCTCGGTCCGGGTGCCCTCGCCGAGCACCTCGAGCTGTGTCGGAGCGAGCCCCTCGATCGGCTCGAGCTCGAACCAGCGGCCGGTCTCGTTCTCGAGTTCCAGCAGGGTGGAGCCGGCGGGCCCGATCAGCGCCGGGACGATCTCGGGCGCGAGGCCGACGCGGAACGCCTCGGCCTTCGACTCGCGCGTGTACCGGCGCAGCTCGCGCAGGTGGTCGATCACGATCGACTCGGGCGACAGCACGCGACCCGTGCCCTCGCAGTGACGGCACGAGACGGTCAGGATCTCGCGCACGCCGTCGGTCACGTTGTGACGGGTCATCTCGACCAGGCCGAGCGGCGAGATCTCGACGACGTAGCTCTTGGAGCGATCCTTCTCGAGCTCCTTCTGGATCGTCTTCAGCACGGCGTCGCGGTTCTTCTGCGAGGCCATGTCGATGAAGTCGATCACGATGATGCCGCCGACATCGCGCAGCCGCAGCTGGCGCACGACCTCGACCGCAGCCTCGAGGTTGTTCTTGAGGATCGTGTCCTCGAGCCGCTTCTTGCCGGTGAAGCGGCCGGTGTTGACGTCGACGATCGTGAACGCCTCGGCGTAGTCGAAGACGAGCGAGCCGCCGGACGGCAGATCGACGCGTCGGCGCAGCGTCGAGCGGATGCCCTGCTCGATCTCGTAGCGCTGGAACAGCGCACGCTTGCCGCGGTACAGCTTGATGCGCTCGGCCAGCTCGGGCGAGGTGCGGTTCACGTAGGCAAGGATCCGGTGGTACTGGCGCTCGTCGTCGACCACGACCTCCGACACGTCGGCGCGCAGATCGTCGCGGATCACCTGGAGCGAGAGGTCTGGCTCCGCGTACACGAGCGCGGGCGCCTCGGCGCGCTCGGCGTGTCCGCGCGTGACCTCCCAGAGCTTCTCGAGCAGTCGCACGTCGCGCTCGAGCTCGGGGACGCTCGCGCCCTCGGCCGCGGTGCGCACGATCATGCCCGCGTCCTCCTGCGTCCGGACGGGCCGGATCAGGTCGCGCAGGCGGTCGCGCTCGGCGTCCGGCAGCTTGCGCGAGATGCCGATCCCGTCGCCGCCGGGCACCAGCACCATGAAGCGACCCGCGAGCGAGACCTCCATCGTGAGGCGCGCGCCCTTGGATCCCATCGGATCCTTGGTGACCTGTACGAGCACGTCCTGGCCCGGCTGGATGAGCTCCTGGATGCGCATCTTCCGGCGCTCCCGCTCGTCCAGGTCGGGAAGGACGATCTCATTGACGTACAGGAAGCCGTTCTTCTCGAGGCCGATGTCGACGAACGCGGCTTCCATCCCGGGAAGCACCGCGTCGACGCGGCCCTTGTACACATTGCCCACGATCGAGCGGCGTCCGCGCCGCTCGATGTAGGCCTCGCTGAGCTTGCCACCCTCGACCACGGCAACCCGAACCTCCTGGGGGTCGGCCGTTATGAGGATGCGTTTGACAGAGGACATGCGGTTCTCCTAGGCCCGCGGTTGCGGGCGCGCGAAGGCGCGGCGCCGCAGCGGGCACGTTGGTAATGGATGCCCCGGTGACCCGCGCGGATGCGCGGCCGGGTTCGGCGGGGTCGGGCATCGACCGGACGGCCGCCAATCTGGCACCGTCAGCAGTCGGAACCGCCCCGCTCGCAATCGTCATCGTCTTGCAGGATAGCTGCGCGCGTCCCGATCGCGAACGACCGGCAGCCGGCCGCGAAGCTGGACCGCCTGGATGACGCCCACCGCGAGCAGCGCCGTGATCGTGCCCGAACCGCCGAAACTCATGAAGGGGAGCGGGATCCCCGTGATCGGCGCGATGCCGATCGTCATCCCGACGTTGATGAACACCGAGAACAGGAGCCAGCCGGCGATTCCCGCGGCGACGACGCTGCCGTAGTAGGTCGCCGAGACCGCCACCGCCCGCAGCGCTCGCCACAGCAGCACCAGGTAGAGGCCGAGCAGCAGCGCAGCGCCGACGAACCCGCGCTGCTCCGCCAGCACGGCGAAGATGAAGTCGGTCTGGTGCTCGGGAAGGAAGTCGCCGTTCGTCTGCGTCGACTGCGAGACGCCGCGCCCGGCGACACCGCCCGAGCCGACCGCGATCAGCGACTGGTACTGGTTGTAGCCGTCGCCCGCCTGGTCGCGGTTGGGATGCAGGAACGACGTGAGACGGTCGGTCTGGTATGGCTTGAGCACGGGCATGCCGGCGGCCGGCAGGACCGCGAAGACCAGGGCGCCGACAGCCAGGACCACCGCCGCGAGCGCGACGAAGTGCCTGAACGGCACTCCCGAGATCAGGAGCGCGGCGAGCCCGGCGGCCGCGTACACGAGCGACGTACCGAGGTCGGGCTCGAGGAACACGAGCGCTGCGGGGATCGCGATGTACCCGAGCGCGAGCATGGATACGCGCACGCTGCCCATCCGATCGCGCCGGTCGGCGATGAACGCCGCGAGCGCGAGGATGACGGTGAGCTTGCCGAGCTCGGACGGCTGGAACTGGAAGCCGGGCAGCGTGATCCAGCGGGTCGAGCCTCGGATCGTCGTGCCGAGCACGAGCACCACCGCGACGAGCGAGAGCGTGCCGAGATACAGCGGTACGCGCAGCCTCCGCCAGAGCGAGGGGTCGATCGCCGACATCGCGACCATCCCGATCCCTCCGACGATGAAGTAGATCGCCTGGCGTCGCACGTAGTACTGGGGATCGCCCACCACGTCGTGCCGCGTTGCATCGCCGAGCACGGTCAGCCCGAGCGTGCAAAGCCCCGCGGTCGCGGCGAGCAGCAGCCAGTCGAGTCGCCGCGCGATCGCGAGCACCCGCGAGCGGGGCCGGGCACGTGTGCGGCGTGTGACGATGACCGACATCAGGTGCTCTTGTCCGAGAAGCCCTGGAGCGTCGCCTCGGACGGCGGCGTCAGGCCGAAGTAGCGGGAGTAGAAGTCGAGGGCCGTGGGCGCCGCGGCCGAGCCGCCGTGGCCGCCCTTCGAGATCAGCACGATCACGACGAGCTTGGGGTTGTTCGCGGGGGCGTAGCTCGCGAAGATCGCGGTGTCCGGCTCGCCCGTCCTCTGCGCGGTTCCCGTCTTGCCGGCAACGTCGATCTGGAAGTGCGAGAACACCGGAGCGGCCGTGCCGAGCGGGTCGTGGGTGGCCTCCTCGAGGCCCGTGTGGATCGCCGTCAGCAGGCCCGGCTCGAGCGCGACCTTGCGCCGCGGGAAGTTGCTCGTGAGATCGCGGATCAGGTGGGTGCCGTCGGAGTCGTCCTCGATGTCGTCGCCGATGTGCGGAGTCACGACGTAGCCGCCGTTCGCGATCGCCGCGTAGCCGACCGCCAGCTGCAGCGGCGTCACGAGGAGGGCGCCCTGGCCGATCGCGAGCAGCACGGAGTCGCCTGGCCGCCACTGCCGGTCGACCGCCGTGGTGTAGTAGCTCCGGCGCCACGCCAGGGTGGGCAAGAGGCCCTTGGACTCACCTGCGATGTCGATGCCGGTCGTCTTCCCGAACCCGAACTCGCCCGCCCAGTGCTGGAGCGGCGACCCCTGCTTCTTGTCGAGGTTGTAGATGCCGTAGCCGAGCTTGTAGAAGTACGTGTCGCAGCTCTGCGCGAGCGCCGTCGGCAGGCTCATCGGCGTGTCGGCGGCCGGATCCCAGTTGCTGAACTTGTGACCCGCGATCGTGATCGAGCCGCTGCACAGCAGCGTGTCGTAGATGTGTGCCAGGACGCCGTTCTGCACGGCGGCGATCGCCGTGAACGGCTTGAACGTGGAGGCCGCGGGATACAGACCGGCGATCGCCCGGTTCAGCTGCGGGGTCGTCCCGGCCGTGGTGAGGTAGCGCAGGTGTCCGCGGTTCTGCTTCAGGTTGGGCGAGACGAACCAGTTCGGGTTGAAGCTCGGGTACGAGGCGATCGCGCGGATCGCCCCCGTGCTCGGGTCCATCGCGATGATCGCGCCCGAGTCGGCGCCGTTGCCCCGCGCGCGCTTGACGCCGTTCGCGAGCGCCTGCTCGGCCTCGGCCTGCACCCTCTTGTCGATCGTCAGGCGGAGCCGGTAGCCCGAGCGGGCCGCTCGCACGATCTGGTCGGAGATCGGCGTGCCGGACGCGTCGATCGTCACGCGCTTCGCGCCGTCCTCGCCGCGCAGCCAGCGGTCGTAGGTCCCCTCGACGCCGTTCTGGCCGATCACCCAGCCGGCCTTGTAGCCCTGGTAGCGCGGCTCGCCGAGCTCGCGCGCAGTGATCTCGGAGAGCTGACCGAACACGTGCGCGGCGAGCCGGCCGTTCGGGTAGGTGCGCTTCTCGCCCTCGACGACGGTCACGCCCGGATAGCGCGCCGCATGCTCGCCGAGGTACAGGACGACCGAGCGATCCACATCGCGGGCAACCGTCACCGGAGCCAGCGGGTCGAGCCGGATCTGGCGGTCGACGTCCTCCCAGATGGCGCGCGGGTCGGCCCGCAGCAGCGAGGCCAGCCGCAGGATGATGCGGTGGCGGGTCATCGAGCTCGAGACGAGCGACGGATCGAGCTGCAGCTCGAGGCTCGGACGGTTCGACACCAGCGGGTTGCCGTTGACGTCGACGATGTCGCCGCGCGCGGCGGGGATCGAGACCTGCTTGACCTGCTGGGCCGTCGCGCGCGCCCGGTACGTGTCGGACGCCAGCACCTGGAGCGCCCACAGGCGGAAGATCAGGACGGCGAAGACGAACAGGCCGACGGTGCCGAGCACGGCCACGCGCAACGCCAGCTGCGGCGTCTGCGGGCGCTGCTCGCGGGGCTCAGGCGAGGACGGCAGGAACATCGTCAGACTCGTTCGAGGGTGCGGGGACGGACATGTGGGGGAGCGGGCTCGGCGTCGGTGGCGGACCGCGCAGGCCACGGCGCAGCAGCGCGTAGAGCGGGATTGCGAGCAGCACGTCGAGCGCCGCGGACGGCAGCGCGCCGAGCGTGACGCCGACCGGTACCGCGAGCTCCGAGCCGAGCAGGAAGCTCAACAGCACGAGTCCAGCACGTGCGACGAGGCTGGCGATCGCGACGACGACGAGCGGGCTCACGGGCGCGTGGTCGGACACGCGCTCGCCGATGCGCCCGGCCCCGTACCCCACGACGCAGTAGACCAGCGCGGCGAGACCGAGCGGCTGCCAGGTGAGTGCGTCGACCGCGAGGCCCGCTCCGAAGCCGGCGAGCGCGCCGACCTCGGGCCCGCGCAGCAGGGCGAGCGAGACCACCACCACGACGACGAGGTCGGGAGAGCCGCCGAAGAGCGTGGTGTTGGCGGACAACGCGACGGTGAACAGCACCGCGATCCACAGCGCGAGCAGCGCGATGACGAAGGACCGCACTGGGCCGAGGATCCTCACCCGCCCCCACTTCCCTGGTTCTTCCGCACGAACACCGTGACGGTCGAGAAGCTCTGGAGGTCGGCCGAGGGGGTCACCTGGATCTCGCGATAGAGGTCCGTGTCGGTCGCAGCGGAGCTCGTCACGTTGCCGATCGCAAGGCCGCGCGGATAGATCGAGCGGAGCCCGGTCGCGCCGTCGTTCCAGCCCGTCGTCACCACGACCTCTCCCGTCTCGACGCGGCGAGCCTTCGAGACGTAGTCCAGCACGAGGACGTTGCGATTCCCGGCAGACGGCTTCACGCTCCCCGCGGCGTTCTCGGCCGGCACGCTTGCCGAGACCTGCGAGCCCGGATCGTTGATCAGCACGACCTCGCTCTGGTGCGCGCTCACCTGGCCCGTGTGCCCGACGAGCCAGCCAGGCCCGGTGACGACGGCGTCGTTCTTACGCACACCGTCCGCCGAGCCGGCGGAGATCGTGATTCGTGAGTTGTACAGCCCCGGAGAACGACCCTGGACATCGGCTGCGACCTTCCGGTAGCCCGCGAGACCGAAGTTGGTCGACTCCTTCGTGAAGTTGAGCTGGGCACGCAGGTTGTTGGCATCGGCGAGCTGCTGCGTCAGCGCGGCGTTCCGCTCGCGCAGGATCTGGTTCTGGGCCTCGGCCTTGTCGCGCTGGCTGCGGGCGCGGTTGATGTCGTGCACCCAGCCGTCGACGTCGCGGAACGGCTGCGCAACGCGTTGCGCAGCCGACTCGAACGGCGACGAGACACTCACCGCCTCACGCTGGGCGCCGTGCAGCGAACCGGCGTCTCCTTCACGGAAGTACGCAGTCAGCAGGCCAAACGCGGCAAGTACGAGGATGCCCAGTACCAGCCGGCGGCGGGGGATGCGGTCGAGCGGAGCCATCGGAGCGACGGGCGCGCAGGGCATGACGCCCGGGGTACTCTGGTCGACCGGGAACGCCGGAAAGCGCCCTCGCGACCGTTCGTCGGAACCGCCAGTGTACCGGCCTCGCTCCCGCGCAGAGAGCTTTTAGCCTGCAGCCGCGAGCGCATCGGCCAGCTCGAGCGTGCCCGCGAGCAGCGCGCGACCGATCACGACGCCGTCGCATCCGGCCTGGGCGACGCGGCGGACGTCGTCCGCGGAGCCGATGCCCCCGGATGCCAGCAGGGTCCCGGTCGTCGCTGCTCGCACCGCTGCGAGCAGCTTCAGATCCGGCCCTGCGAGCGTCCCGTCGCGGTCGATCGCGGTGACCAGGAACGCTCCCACCCCCTGCGCGCCGAGGCGGCGCACGAGCTCGACCGTCGGCTCGCCCGAGTCCTCGAGCCACCCGGCGACCCGCGCCGAGCCCTCGAGCGAGTCGGCCGTCAGGCAGATGCGGTCGCCGTGCCGGGCGACGATATCCGCGAACGCCGCGGGATCTCGCAACGCGAGCGTGCCCACGAGCACCCGGTCGACGCCCGCCGCGAGCGCGTCCTCGACGGCCTCGGCGGTGCGGAACCCGCCACCCACCTGGAGCTTGCCGCGCTTGCGCGCGACGAGCCGGTCGAGCAGCGTGCGATGAGCCTCGCTGCGAACGCCGCTGCGCGCCGCGTCGAGGTCGATCACGTGGAGCCAGCGCGCGCCTGCCGCTGCGAACCTGTCGGCGAGCGCCTCCGCGTCGCCTCCGAAGTCGGTCGAGGCGTCGAAACGTCCCTGGACGAGCCTCACGACGCGGCCCCCAGCGAGATCGATGGCGGGGATGACATCCACGGCGTCACCGTACCATCGATCGTGTTAGCATGCTGACACGATGACACTGGATGGATCTCGCGATACGTGGCGCACCCCGGAGGTCGACGACCTGTGCCGTGCGTTCCAGTGCCTGAACACGACCGACGAGATCGGCGCGTTCCTGCGCGACCTCTGCACGGCCGCCGAGCTGGAGGCGATGGCGCACCGTCTGGCCGCCGCACGCCTGCTCGACAGAGGACTCCCCTACCACCAGGTGGCCGAGCGCGTCGGAGGATCGACGACGACCGTGACGCGCGTCGCGCAGTGGCTGCGCCGCGGCGAGGGCGGCTACCGGATCGTGCTCGATCGGACTCAACCGCCCGAGCCCGGGATGCACCCGTGACAGGCCGCCTGTCTTCGCCACCGCCCGTGACCCTTGGAGACAGAGAGATGAAGAGGGGTCGCGGGCTCGTCCGCCTCGCCCTGCCCTCGAAGGGCCGCCTGGCCGAGAGCGCGGAGCAGCTCCTGCACGATGCCGGCATCGGCTTCACGCCGAACGGCCGCACGCTGCACGTGCACTGCCTCGACCTCGATCTCGAGCTCCTGTTCGCGCGCGCCGACGACATTCCCCGCTGGACGGCCGACGGGGCGGTCGAGCTCGGCATCACCGGACGCAACCAGATCGTCGAGACGGGCGTGGAGCTGGACGAGCTGCTCGCCCTCGGCTTCGGCGGCTGCCGGCTCGCGGTCGCAGTGCCCGAGGCCTCCGAGATCCGCGACGTCTCGGATCTCGCGGGCCGCCGCCTCGCGACCTCGTACCCTCGGACCACCGCTGCTGCCCTCGGCGCCCTCGGCATCGCCGCCGAGCTCGTGGAGCTCACGGGATCGGTCGAGCTCGCGCCGCGTCTGGGCGCCGCGGACGCGGTCGTCGATCTCGTCTCGAGCGGCGAGACGCTGCGCCAGAACGGCCTGCGCGAGATCGCGAGCCTGCTCGACTCCGAGGCCGTGCTGGTGGCGCGTCCGGGACTCGCAGGCGACCAGGCCGCGCTGGTCGAGGAGATCCGCCTCGTGCTCGAGTCCGTGCTCGCCGCCCGGCCGAAGCGCTACCTCATGCTGAACGCCCGCGACGACCGGCTCGACGACGTGCTGGCCCTCCTCCCCGGGCTCGACGCGCCGACGGTGCTGCCCCTCGCCCGCAGCGGGATGCACGCCGTGCACGCAGTGATCGACGCCGACGATGTCGTGCGACTGCTCGGCCCCCTGCGCAGCGCCGGAGCATCGTCGCTGCTCGTCCTGCCGATCGAGCACCTGATCCCGTGACGGACCTCGCCGATCGCGTGCGCCCGGGCCTCGCCCGCGGCTCGTCCTACCGCTGGCAGGAGGGGTTGCCCGACGGCCCGCTCGACCGGTTCGACATGAACACGCCTCCCGAGGCCCCTGCCTGGTACCTGCCGTCGATCGCCCGGCTCGCGGCGCTGCCCGCGAACGACTACCCCGACGCCTCGTACAGGCCGCTCAAGCAGGCGATCGCCCGTTACGTGGGAGTCAATGCGAGCCAGGTCGCAGTCGGAGCCGGCTGCGACGAGGTGATCCTGCTCGTGGCGGCCCTCGGGCTCGGCCCTGGACGGGTCGCGCTGGTGCACCGCCCGACCTACCAGCTGTACACGGTGGCGGCGCGCAACCTCGGCGCCGACGTCGTCGGCATCCAGCCCCGACGGGGCGTCGAGCCGGACTGGGACGCGTTCCTCGAGGCGGCGCCACGCGCACACGTCGCGTTCATCTGCTCGCCGAACAACCCCACCGGACACGATGCCGGCTCCGATCTCGTGCGCGCCGTCTGCGCGGCCTGCCCGGGCATCGTCTTCTGCGATCAGGCCTACGTCGAGCTCGGTGGGCTCGACCACCTGGCGCTGGTCGCCGAGCACGACAACCTCGTCGTCGGCCGGACGTTCTCGAAGGGGTTCGGACTCGGCGCCGCGCGTGTGGGCTACGGCATCGCGCAGCCGGCGCTGGCGACAGCGCTCGACGCGCTGCGGCCTCCGGGCTCGCTCTCGTCCTGGTCCGCCGCGGTCGGCGAGATCGCCAGCGGCCAGGAGGTTGAGATGCGCGAGCGCGTCGCCCGCACCGTCGCCGAGCGCGATCGCCTCGCCGCCGGGATCCGCGCTGCCGGCGTCGCGATCGAGGCTGTCGCAGGCAACTTCGTGCTCGGACACCTACCGACGCCCGATGCGTTCGAGCGACTCGCCGAGCGGGGCCTGGTCGTGCGGACGTTCGCGCACGAGCCGCTCCTGGCCGGCTACTTCCGCGCGACCGTGTCGAATCCCGACGCGAACGACCGGCTCTGCGCGGCGCTCGCCGAGCTCGCCGGAGGGCAGGTGCGGCCGCCCGAGCGAGCGGCCGGCGGCCGTCGCGGCGAGGTGCGACGCGCGACGAAGGAGACGCGCATCGACTGCCGGCTGCTGCTCGACGGTTCCGGACGGGCGCGGGTGGCTACCGGCCTCGGCTTCCTCGACCACCTGCTGACCGCCCTCGCGTTCTGGTGGATGGTCGACCTCGAGCTCCACTGCGCGGGCGATCTCTGGATCGACGAGCACCACACGCTCGAGGACTGCGCGATCGCGCTCGGCGAGGCCCTCGACCAGGCGCTCGGCGATCGCATCGGCCTGACCCGCTTCGCCGACGCGCGCGCGCCGCTCGACGAGGCGCTCGCCGAGGCGACGATCGATCTCTCGGGACGCGGCATCGCGCGCATCGAGCTCGGTCTGCGAGACGAGCGCGTCGGGCAGGTGCCGACGAGCCTGCTCCCCCACTTCCTCGACACGTTCGCGCGACGCGGGCGGATCGGCCTGCACGTGCGCGTCGAGGGCGAGGACGACCACCACCGCGCCGAGGCGGCGTTCAAGGCGATCGCGCTCGCCCTGCGCACGGCCTGTGCACCCGATCCCGGACGCGCAGGCGTCAGCTCGACCAAGGGACTCCTGTGACCGATGTCGCCCTCGTCGACTACGGCGCCGGCAACCTTCGATCGCTGCGCGCGGCCTTCGCGCGCGGCGGTGTCGAGCCCACGACGACCTCCGACGCCGCGGTCGTGGAGTCCGCTCGCCTGGTCGTGATTCCCGGCGTCGGCGCCGCGCGCCCGGCGATGTCAGCGCTGCGCGCGGCCGGCCTCGATCGTGCGATCGTCGCTGCGGTCGAGCGAGGTGCCTACCTGTTCGGCGTGTGCGTCGGCCTGCAGCTGCTGTTCGAGCACAGCGACGAGGACGACGTGGAGTGCCTCGGACTGCTGCCGGGCACCGTCCAGAGGCTCGTCGGCGCCCGGCGGCTCCCGCACATGGGCTGGAACGACGTGGTGCCGACCAACGGTCACCCGCTCGCGAGCCCGTTTCCAGCTCCCTGCTACTTCGCGCACAGCTACGCGGTCTCGGACGCGCCCGACGAGCTCGTGCTCGCGCGAACCGCGACCGAGGGCGGCCCGTTCGCGAGCCTCGTGGGGCAGGGCTCGATCGCCGGCGCGCAGTTCCACCCGGAGCGGTCGTCCGGCGCGGGTCGCGACCTGCTCGCCGCGGTGCTCCAGTGGGCGGAGGTCGCCTGAGATGCTGCGCCGCAGGATCATCCCCTGCCTCGACGTATCGGCGGGCCGCGTCGTCAAGGGCATCGAGTTCGTGAACCTCCGCGACTGCGGCGACCCCGTCGACGCGGCAGTGCGCTACGCCGAGCAGAACGCCGACGAGATCGTCTGGCTCAACATCACGGCCTCGTCCGAGCACTGGACGACGCTGCTCGCCCAGGTCGAGCGCGCCGCCGAGCGGGTCGACGTGCCGGTCACGGTCGGCGGGGGCGTCGGACGCGTCGAGCACGTCCGCGAGCTGCTGCTCGCCGGCGCCGACAAGGTCTCGATCAACTCGGCCGCGCTACGCGATCCGTCGCTCGTCGAGCGCGCGGCCGAGGCCTTCGGCCGCCAGTGCATCGTCGTCGCGATCGACGCCAGGCGCACCGACGGAAGCTGGCGCGTGCACCTCGACGGCGGACGCACCCGGACCGGGCACGACGTGATCGAGTGGGCCGTCGAGGCCGCCGAGCGCGGCGCGGGCGAGCTGCTCGTCACCTCGATGGACGCCGACGGCGGCCAGTCCGGGTACGACGTCGAGCTGCTGCGAGCGATCGTCGACCGTGTCGAGGTGCCGGTGATCG
Source organism: uncultured Actinomycetes bacterium (assembly GCA_963717155.1). Classification (GTDB taxonomy): domain Bacteria; phylum Actinomycetota; class Thermoleophilia; order Gaiellales; family JALYLC01. Next base: position 824,155 of record OY970326.1, on the reverse strand, counting down.
CCTCGGGAGGGGCCGGCGGGCCATCAGACGTCGCCGATGCCCTGGAGGCCGGCGCCGAGGCGGCCCTTGCGGCATCGATCTTCCACGACTCGACGCACACGATCGAGGAGGTGAAGGCGACCTGCCGCGCGCGCGGGCTCGCGATGCGATGACGAGCATCGCCCTCGACCTCGACGCGCTGCGCTACGACGACGCGGGCCTCGTGACCTGCGTCTGCCAGCACGCGACCACGGGCGCGGTCCTGATGGTGGCGTGGGCGAACCGCGACGCGCTCGCGCAGACCCTGGAGACCGGCAGGGCGACCTTCTGGAGCCGATCGCGCGACGAGCTGTGGGAGAAGGGCGCGACCTCGGGCAACGTGCTCGAGGTGGTCGAGCTCGTGGCCGACTGCGATGGCGACACGGTGCTCGTGCTGTGCCGGCCGCACGGCCCGGCGTGCCACACGGGTGCCGAGACGTGCTTCGGGCCGGGCCGGGCCCTGCTCGACCGGCTCGCCGCCACGATCGCGGAGCGGTCAGGTGCCGACCCGCGCGAGAGCTTCGTCGCTCGCCAGCTCGGCGGCCCGCGCGACCACGCCGCCCGCAAGGTGGGCGAGGAGGCCGTCGAGGTCCTGCTCGCCCCCGCCGGAAGCGAGGCGCTCGTCGGCGAGGTCGCCGACCTGTGGTTCCACTCGATGGTGCTGCTCGCGCGCGACGGACTCGATCCGCTCGCCCCGCTCGAGGTGCTCGCCGCGCGGCACGCCGGTCGGTAGCTACCCGGCCGGCACCGGGATGAGGGCATGCACGCGGGTTCCGCCGCCGCTCGCGCGGGCGACCGTGCACGTACCGCCGAGCTCGGCCGCGCGCTCGCGCATCGACCCGAGGCCGAGGCCGGCGATCGAGAAGGCCGCGAGCGACCACGCGAGGCCTGCGATGGCGCGAGAGCGCATGTGCGCATCCTGCCCTTGTGCGCGCCCGTTGTCATGGGTCTCGAGTCCCGACCAACTGGGATCGTGCGACTTTTCATGCAGAAGCCGCCACAATCCGCGCGGTGGTCAAACGCATCGTGGTTCCGAGCCTCACCTCGCCGCATGCCGCGCGCTGGGCGGCCGACGCGGCCGAGCGCTTCGGGGCCGAGCTGATCGAGGTCGACATCGACCCCGCCGACGACGATCCCGCCACGACGATCGTGCGAGCTGCCACCGAGCGCGAGGCCGATCTCATCGTGCTCTCGGATGTGGGGATGCACGATCGCACCGAGCTGCTGATGCGAAGCGTCTCCAACCGGGTGTCCCACAGCGCCCACTGCAGCGTGGTCATCGTGAGCGACGGGGACGGGCAGACCGACCTCGAGGACGGGGCGACGGATGACGGCAGCCTGCTCGGACGCGTGACGCAGATCGGACGGGTGTTCGCACGCCACGTCGTCGGCGACGCCTCCGACGAGGCGGATCGGGCGCGCCGGGTGCGCGAGACGCTCGAGGAGCTCGGTCCGACGTTCGCGAAGCTCGGCCAGCTGCTGTCGACGCGTCTCGATCTCATCTCGCCCGAGATGGCCGCCGAGCTCGCGCGCCTCCAGGACGACGTTGCCCCGCTGCCCCAGTCGCAGGTCGCCGCAGTGCTCGAGCGCGAGCTGGGCGTGCCGCTCGAGGACGTCTTCTCGTCGTTCGACCCGGAGCCGCTGGCAGCGGGGACGATCGCCCAGGTGCACCGGGCAACGCTCCCGACGGGCGAACGAGTCGTCGTCAAGGTGCAGCGTCCCAACGCCGAGCGACAGATCCGGCAGGACCTTCGCCTGCTCGAGATGTTCGTCTCGAAGGCGGCCAGCCGTCGAGCATTCGGCCGGGTTCTCGATATCGAGGCCGTGCACGAGCATCTCGCCGAGTCGCTTCGGCGCGAGCTCGACTTCACGATGGAGGCCGCGAGCATCGTGCGCTTCCGCGAGGGGCTCACGTCGTATCCGCGGCTCGGGGCCCCGAAGCCCTATCGCGAGCTCTCGACGCGCCGGGTGCTGGTGATGGACGAGGTGCGTGGCTCGCCCGCGCGCGAGGCTCCTCCTGGGCCGGCGCGGTCCGAGGCCGCACGGCAGCTGCTGACGAGCTACTACCAGCAGGTGCTGGGCGATGGCTTCTTCCATGCCGACCCGCATCCGGGCAACCTCCGCTGGGCCGAAGATCGCCTCTGGTTCCTCGACTTCGGCATGGTGGGCGAGGTCTCGCGCCGTGAGCGCCAGCTGCTTCTGGTGCTCTTGATGGCGCTCTGGAGAGGCGATGCGTCGTTCCTCGCCGAGTCCATCGTGATGCTCGCGGGCGCCGAAGATCGCCCTGACATCGATCTCCCAGTTCTGGAGGCCGATCTCGAGGATCTTCTCGAACGACTCAGCAGCGGCACCGTCGGCGACATCGAGCTGGGTCCGCTCCTGTCGAACCTGGCGACGGTGGCCTCCGCGCACGGGCTGCGACTGCCGGCGTCCCTTGTCCTGTCGGGCAAGGCCCTTGCGCAGATGCAACAGACGGCGAGCGAGCTCGACCCGGAGCTGCAGCCGCTCGCCGTCGTCGGCGCGTTCATCCGGCGGCGCGCGATCGACGGCGCGATCCGCCACGCCGACCCCGAGCAGCTGCTGTACGAGGTGCAGAAGCTCAGGCTGCGCACCGGCAGGCTGGTCGAGGGGCTCGAGCGCGTGGTCGGGGCGCGTCCCGGTGGCGGCCTCCAGGTCGAGCTGCGCGGCGCACGCGAGCTCGAGGCCGCGATCAGGCGGGTCGGCCTGCTGATCGTCGTCGCCGTGGTGGCGGCCTCCCTGATCGCGGCGGTCGCGTTCGTCCTATCTCATTGACGGAGCGGGGCCACCGCCAAGTCGACCGGCGAGCCGCCGCTCGAGGGCGAACGCGGCGATGGTCATGAGCACTCCGAGCACTGCAAGCTCGAGGGCGCGGATCAGGCGATAACGGCGGCGCATCATGTGGGGCTCCTGTGACTCGGATCTCTGTTGTCACGAGGAGCATCCACGGGCACGTGTCCCGCCGAACAGGGCATCGCGTCACGCCGACCTCGGGAACTTGAGCCCGACCGGGGCCCCGGGGTCAGGCGCGGCTGTTGAGCTGGTCGATCAGCCGGCGCGTCGCCTCGGCGACGCCGCGGGGATCCGAGAACTCGACGCCGATGCGCACGCGCTGACCCATCGGGAGATGACGGTAGGCGACGCGCACTCGCGTGGCGGGGAGCAGAGCCCCGAAGGCGTCGTGCACCACCAGCGCGCCTTCCTGGATCGTGTCCGGCCCGGGCGCCGCCACGTCGAGCCCGGCACCGAGCACGGAGACGTCTGTCAGTCGCCCGTGGTAGCGTGTGGCCCCCGATCGAGAGCTCGGCGGCTCCGACCGCGTCGAAGCGCTCGACGGCGCGGCGCTCGCTCTCGGGCAGCGGCGAGCCGAACGCTGCCACGCGCATCTCCTGCGACGTCGACTGGACCGCCAGGACCTCGGCCTCCCGCTCCTGCATCTCGCCGCCCACCCCGAACGCGAGCACGACGCGCTCGGTCTGGGCAGGGGGTAGGCGACCCGACACGTGCAGCGTGAGGGCCGCCGAGTCCGACGCCACGACGAGCGCCGCGGACGGCGCGCCGCTACGGTGACGCACCGACACGAGCGTGCCGACGCGCAGCGCCAGCGCCTCGCCCTGGTCGTTGACTTCGCGCACCTCCTCACCGTAGTTGATTCAACCGACGCAACCGGGCCCGAAATGGTGAGATCGCCCACCCTTGGCGGGGCGCTCGCGGGATCCGTCTCGCTCGCGCTCGGCTACGCCGTTGCGCGGCGGAGCAGGGCTCACGCGCGTCGATCTCGCAGCTCGCGTCGCACCGGGCCACCCGCGCGCAGGTCGGGCAGGGCAGCTCGCCGTGGGAACGGCCGCGTGCCTTCCGGCGGCGACGCGCGCGCACGCCGGTTCGCTGGGCTCCTGGCAGGCGCCGCGGCCGGGGTCGTGGCCGCCGCAGCTGCAAGCCGTCCTCGTGATCGGCTGCTCGCCGTCGCCCTGCACGGGCTCGCGGGCGGCATCGCCGCCGGCTTCAGCCGAGCAGCGCGCGAGCGGCCGCCGAGGCGACGTGACGACCTCGTCCTGCCCGAGCAGCGCCGCGCTCTCGAACAGGCCTGGCGCGACGGTCCGTCCCGTCAGGGCGATCCGGATCGGCGCGAAGGCCGCCTTCGGCTTCAGCCCGAGCTGCTCGGTGAGCTCGCGCAGGGTGCGCTCGATGGACTCCACGTCGAACTGCTCGAGCGCCTCGAGTCGCTCGGCAGCCGTGCCAGCACCTCGTCGGCACGCGGGTTCGCGCGCATGCGCTCGAGCGCCTCCGGCTCGATCTCGACCGGTCCGAACAGGAACCGGCAGTAGGGCTCGAACTCGGCGAGCGTCGCGATCTTCTCGTGGACGAGCGGCGTGGCCTCGGCAACCCGCTCGGGCTGCGCGGCGAGCGGCGAGCCGACCTCCCCGAGGTACGCTCACCAGCCGTTCGGCCAGGTCCTCCTGGGACAGCGCTCGCAGGTGCACGCCGTTCATCCACAGCAGCTTCTGGTGGTCGAAGACGGCGGGAGCCGGATTGACTCGCTCGAGCGAGAAGAGCCCCGCGAGCTCGTCCAGGGTGAACAGCTCGCGCTCGCCGTCGAGGCTCCAGCCGAGCAGCGCGAGGTAGTTGACGACCGCCTCCGGGCAGGTAGCCGTCCTCGCGCAGCTGCTCGACCGAGGCGGCGCCGTGGCGCTTCGAGAGCCGCTGGCGGTTCGGGCCGAGGATCAGCGAGAGGTGCGCGAAGCGCGGGACCTCGGCCCCGATCGCGCGGTACACGTGCACCTGGCGCGGGGTCGAAGGCAGCAGGTCGTCGCCGCGGATCACGTGCGTGATGCCCATTGCCGCGTCGTCGAGCGGATTCACGAGGTTGTAGGTCGGGCACGCCGTCGGAGCGCACGATCACGTTGTCGCCGAGCAGCGCGTTCTCGAAGCGGATCTCGCCGCGCACGAGGTCGTCGATCACGATCTCGCCCTCGTCGGGGATCGCGAGCCTGATCGCCGGCCGGCGACCCCCGGCCTCGAGCGCGGCGCGCTCGGCCTCGCCGAGGCCCCGGCACTTCCGCGAGTACACGGTCGGCAGCCCTGCGGCGACTGGCCGCCTTGCGCTCGGCGTCGAGCTCCTCGGCGGTGCAGTAGCAGCGGTAGGCCGTGCCCTCCGCGAGCATCTTCTCGACAGTCGCCATGTGCATGCGGTCGCCGCTCCGACTGCAGGTACGGGCGCGTGCGGGCCGCCGACACCCGGCCCCTCGTCCCAGTCGAGCCCGCACCAGCGCAGCGAGCGCTGGATCTGCTCGATCGCCTCGGGGTTCTCGCGCGCCTCGTCGGTGTCCTCGATGCGCAGCACGAGCGTGCCGCCGCGTCGTCGGGCGTACAGCCAGTTGTACAGGGCCGTCCGGACCCCGCCGACGTGGAGGAGTCCCGTCGGCGACGGGCAGAAGCGGACGCGAGGAGCCACGGGAACTCAGCCTATAGGCTCCGACGATGCGAATCGGCGCTCACGTTGGGACCGCGGGAGGCATCCAGACCGCGATCGACCGGGGCGTCGCGCTCGGCTGCGAGTCGATCCAGGTCTTCACGACGAGCCCGCGCGCCTGGCGCGCACAGACCCACCCGCCTGAGAACCTCGAGCAGTTCCGCGCGCGGCGGGCCGAGGCCGACATGTCCGTCGTCTGCCACGCGTCCTACCTGATCAACCTCGCAGGCACCGACGAGCTGGTCGTCGAGCGCTCGCGCGTGGCGCTCGCGGCCTGCTGCGACGTGGCCGCGGAGCTCGACGCCGAGGCCGTCATCGTGCACGTCGGCTCGCACCTCGGGCGACGGCCTCGAGGCCGGACTCGCCCGGATCCAGCCGGCGCTCGGCTCCGGTGCTCGCAGAGCTGCCCGACGACCTCTGGCTGCTGCTCGAGAACACGGCCGGCGCAGGAGGCACGATCGGCCGCACCGTCGACGAGCTCGTCGCGGTGATCGAGCGCTGCCCGCATCCGCGACTCGGCGTCTGCCTCGACTCGTGCCACCTCTTCGCGTCGGGCATCGACGATCGGCGAGCCCGAGGCGATGACCGCGTTCCTCGACCAGCTCGACGAGCGCGTCGGCCTCCGAGCGACTGCGTGCGCTGCACCTGAACGACTCGCAGATGCCGTTCGACTCGAACCGCGACCGGCACGCGAACGTCGGCGAGGGGCTGATCGGCGAGGGCCTCGCGAGCTTCCTCGGCCACCCGCGACTGCAGGGCCTGCCCTGCGTCGCTCGAGACGCCCGGACACGACGGGCAAGGGCGTCGACGCGCAGTGCATGGCGTCGGCCCACCGGCTGCACGAGGCCGGGCTTGCGCTCTACGCAGGCTAGATCGGGATCCGCGCGATCACGCGGAACGTGTCGCCGCCGAGCGGCTCGAAGAACTCCGGGTTGACGCAGCCGAGCGCCTCGGCCCGGTGCACGTACGCCTGGTCGATCGAGCTCGGGCAGCGCTCGAGCGGCTTCCTGCGGCACTTGAGCGCACCGAACCCGCCCTCGGCCGTCGCGCTCGCGAGCTGCTCGAGGTCGATGCTCGCCGCGAAGATGCCGAGCCGGCAGGCGGCGTGCAGCCGGCTGTTGACGCCGGCCTGCACGCACGAGGTCGGGACAGCCGCGCTCGAGGCACCCCGATGGGTGGACGACCCGATCGCAGTAGACACCGCACGACCTGCACTCGGTCCGATCCTCGAGGCCGGCGCGACGATGCGATGGGAGACCCGAACATCCACGTGATGAAGCCTACATCGGCTGCGGAGGTTCGCAGCGACCACGTCGGCCGGCCGTGACAGCTCGCGCCCGCGGTGACTCGCCGCGCGCTATCGTCTCGCCATGGCAGCGACGAAGAGAACGGCAGCGGCGAAGCACGCGGCAGCGACGAAGCCCCAGGATGACGATGTCATCTCGCGACTTGCAGACAAGGGTGAGGAGGCCGTCCGCTGGGTCGTCGGCACTCCGCGCCGGATGGTCGCCGACGTACGAGGGGGCGTCGACGCGCGCCTCCACGACCTGGTGGGCAAGCTGCGCGCGGTTGACCCGCTCAATGCCCGCGTAACCAGGCTCGAGCGGCGCCTCGCCTCGCTCGAGAAGCCGATCCAGAAGCCCAGGCCCACTCGCCGGACAGCCACGCGAGCCAGACCCACGACGACCCGTCAGACCAGCACTGCTGCCGGCACGCGGGACGACGCAACGGCGAACAATGCCGAAGGGGCCGACGCCCCGGCCTGAGGTGAGAACGAACCGACTCGGTAGCCGGGCATGAAGCGACGCGATGTCGTCATCGGGCTGGCTGTGAGGACCGGTCGGGTCGGGGTTACCACGGGTCGGCTCGTGCTCGCACCCGCACGGGTGCTCGGGCGATCACCGATCGCTGCACCGTTCCGAGGTCGAGCGGAGGGGCTGGCCGAGACCGGCCGAATCGCAGGCGTCGATGCGCGCCGCCGGCTCGAGATCGTGGCCGAGGAGGTGCTCGCGGCGCCCGAAGCCGAGCAGGTCGTCGACGGGGTCCTCGCCGGCGCATTGCCGGAGGCGATCGCCCGGTCCCTCGTCGAGCATCGTGTGATCGAGCGAGTGGTGATCGAGGCGCTGGAGAGTGCCGAGTTCGAAGCTCAGGGTCTGTCGGCGCGTGAGAGCGAGCGGACCGAGCGAGTCGTCGCTCAGGTCCTCGCCAGTCCGGCTCTCGAGCGGGCGCTGGCCGAGGCGCTGGAGAGCCAACTGACGCTCGACCTCACCGAGCGAATCCTCGACAACCCCGCCTTCAAGCTTACGCTCACGAATGTTCTGTCGAGCCCCGAGGTGCGCGCTGCCGTCAAGGGGCAGTCGAAGTCGCTTGCCGAGGAGGCGGCCACTGGCGTCCGCCACCGCGTGTACCGACTCGACGACACCGCCGAGCGTGGCCCTCGCCGCTTGTTCCGCCGGCGCCCGCGTGCCGAGCTCGCGGCTCCGGCCAGGCATCGCGAGTCGCCTACGGAGGCTTCGCGACGCGTGGAGTCGCACTCACCGTGGATGCCGCGCTCACAGCGATCATCTTGCTGACAGGAACCGCCGTGGTCAGACTCGTCGGATCGCTCGTATTGCACCCCCACTGGTCGACCGCGCACGTCGCAGCGCTGCTGGCCATCGCGGGGCTGCTCGTGGATGTCCTCTACTTCGCCGGGTTCTGGTCGGCAGCGGGCCAGACGCCAGGCATGCGGCTCATGCACCTGCGCGTCGTCGACTCGTCCGGGTTGCCACCCGGCCTCGGACGCTCACTGGTGCGCCTCGTCGGGCTCGCCCTCGCGATCCTGCTGGTCTTCACGGGCTTCCTGCCGGCCCTCGTCGACGACCGGCGGCGCGCCCTCCAGGACTTCCTCGCCGGCACCCTCGTCCTCTACACGGCGGATGAACTCCTACCCATCGGCGACACGATCGACCATGCGGCCTACCCCGACCTCAGACCCAGCACGGACAGGCCGGAGGAGCTCCGAGCCCACTCGGGGTAAGTCCTCCGCGTCGACGCGCACGCGGACGTGGTCACGATCCTGCGCAGGTAACCTCGCTGCACGGTGCGGATCCTCGTCGTCGACCCCCAGGCCTACACGCCCTGGTACGACCACTCGCTGTGCGCGGCGCTCGCGGCCCGCGGACACGACGTCGAGCTGGAGACGGCCGCGTTCCTGCACGGGAAGGTGCCCGATGCGGTCGGCTACCGGAAGCGGGAGTCGTTCGGGCCGCCGCTGCAACGCCTCGTGCGTGCCCGGCCGCGCAGCTCGATCCGAGCTCCGCTGAAGCTCGCGGGCCACGCCGCCGGACTCGCCGCGCTCGTGGCCCGCGCGCGGCGCACACGACCCGACGTCGTGCACTGGCAGTGGGCGCCGCTTCCACAGCTCGATGCGCCCGCCCTCCGCCACGTCGCACGATCGTCCGGCGGGACGATCTTCACGGCGCACGACGTGCTGCCGCGCCGGAGCGCGGATGCGGTCGCGCGCTGGCGCGCCCTGTACGGCACCTGCGATCGGGTCATCACGCACTCCGAGGACGGTCGCACCCGACTGCTCGACGAGGTCGGCGTCGATCCGTCTCGCGTCGTCGTGATCCCCCACCCCGTGCTTGCAGACGATCGCGGTCCCGGCGCGGTCGACGGGCAGGCCACCGGCGAGCGCGTGCTGTTCTTCGGCCTCGTGCGGCCGGACAAGGGACTCGACGTGCTCGTCGAGGCCCTCCCCGCCCTCGTGGCGCAGGTTCCGGGTGCCCGGCTCGAGGTCGTGGGAAGCCCGCGCATGCCGATCGAGCCCCTGCGCGAGCGCGCGGCCGCGCTCGGCGTGTCCGGGAAGATCGCGTGGGACCTGAGGTTCGTCTCGGACGCCGAGGCCGCCGCCGCGTTCGCGCGCGCGTCCGTCGTGTGCCTGCCGTACCGCGCGATCGAGAACTCGGGCGTGCTCGCGGAGGCGTTGCGTCACGGCGTCGTGCCCGTCGCGACGGCCGTCGGCGGATTGCCCGAGACGTTCGCGCGCTACGACCTTCCCGACCCGGTTCCCGTCGACGATCCCGCAGCGCTCGCACGGGCCCTGGCGCGTGCGCTCGGAGATGCTCCCCTGCGCGCCCGGGCGGTTGCAGGGATGGCTCGCGCTCGGGACGAGCTGACCTGGGCACGCGCGGCGGAAGCCCACGAGAACCTGTACGCCGAGGTGCTCGCGATGCAACCCCGACGGCCCGCCGCGCATTGAGAGAGTGATGACGGACCCCGTCTCGCTCTCACTCGCGACCGATCTCGACACGGGCTTCAGCCTGCTCGTCGACACGCACCAGCACCTGCTGTTCGGCGTCGCGCTGCGCCTCTGCGGCGACGAATCGGAGGCCGAGGAGATCGCCCAGGACGCGCTCGTCAATGCCTATCGCGCACTGGCCGGCTGGACGGTGGAGCGCCGCCGGGCACTTCTGCCACGCCCCTGGCTGTGCGCGATCGTCCTGAACGTGTACCGCGGCCGGCTGAGGCGTCGGCGCCCGACCGTCTCGTACACGGAGGAGCTGCACGCTCCCGCGACCTACGACGAGCCCGATCTCGGTGACCACGACTGGACGCGCCGCCTTGCGGCGCTTCCCGACCGCTACCGCGTACCCATCGTGCTGCACTGCATCGAGGACCTGTCGTACGAGGAGACGGCCGAGGCGCTCGACCGGCCGGTGGGCACGGTCAAGGCGCAGATCCACCGCGGCCTCACGGGGCTCCGCGAAATGCAACTCGACAGCGAGGCAGTCCGATGAACGACGCACTCGAGGACACGCTCCGCACGCTCCGCGTGCCGGCCCCGCCAACGCTCGGCCACGGCGCGCTCGCCCGTGTCGGCCTGGCCGACTGGATCGCACCGCTCACGACGCCGCTCGGAGCGGCGATGGTCGCCTGGAACGCCCGCGGCGTGTCGGCGCTGTACGAGGGCGACGATATCGAGCAGCTGGCGTTCGACCTGCGGCGTCGCACGGGTCGACCCTCGCTCGCGCGGGACGAGCTGCCGGTGGACGTCAGCACGCGCATCGACGACGTGCTCGCCGGCCGTCGGAAGACGATGGACGTCGACATGCGCGGCGTCCCGCCGTTCCAGGCGGAGGTCCTGCACGCGACCCTGCAGATCCCACGCGGCGAGGTGCGCCCGTACGGGTGGGTCGCGCGGGAGATCGGCCGGCCTGGAGCGGTCCGCGCGGTCGGCACGGCGCTCGGTCGCAACCCGATCCCGCTGATCGTGCCCTGCCATCGGGTCGTCCGCAGCGACGGGACGCTTGGCCAGTACGGATGGGGCGCCCCGGCGAAGCGCGTGATGCTCGCGTACGAGGGTCTCGACCCCGACGAGACCGAGGAGCTCGCCCGACATGGCATCACGCTCGTCGGGTCGGACACGAAGCCCGTCTACTGCTACCCCAGCTGCCAGCACGCCCGGCGGATCGGCGAGGGCCACCGCGTCACGTTCCACTCGGCCCGCGACGCCGCGGCGCACGGCTATCGGCCGTGCAAGGTCTGTCGCCCGCCTGCCGGCTGACGACCCCCGAATCCTCGCGGCGTATGCTGCCGGCGTGACAGCCAAGAGGTCTCTGGAGCCCGCGCGCGCAACGCTCGCGGAGCTCGAGCACGCAGTCCCGTTCAGCCGCCGACATATCGGTCCCGCACCCGCCGACCAGACGCGCATGCTGGCAACGCTCGGCTACGCATCGCTCGCCGAGCTGGCCGAGGCGGCGGTGCCGCCGGAGATCCGGATGGCATCGGATCTCGACCTTCCGCCCGCGCAGACCGAGATCGACGTGCTCGCCGAGCTGCGCGCGATCGGCCAGCGGAACCGGGTGATGAAGTCGATGATCGGCCTCGGCTACTACGCGACGCACACACCCCAGGTCGTGCTGCGGAAGGTGCTCGAGAACCCGGCCTGGTACACCGCCTACACGCCATACCAGCCGGAGATCTCGCAGGGCCGGCTCGAGGCGCTGCTCAACTTCCAGACGATGGTCGCCGACCTCAGCGGCCTGCCGGCCGCGAACGCCTCGCTGCTCGACGAGTCGACCGCCGCCGCCGAGGCGATGGCGATCTGCCGGCGGGCCAGCGCCGTCGCGGATGGAAGCTTCGTCGTCGACTCCGACTGCCTGCCGCAGACGATCGCGGTGGTGCAGACGCGCGCCGAGCCGCTCGGGCTCGAGGTGATCGTCCGAGATCTCGACGACGGCCTGCCCGACGGTCCGATCTTCGGCCTGCTCCTCCAGTACCCGGGCGCCAGCGGGGCGTTGCGCGACCACGAGGCGGTGATCGGCGAGGCCCACGAGCGCGGGGCGCTCGTCGCCGTTGCGAGCGATCCGCTCGCCGCCGTCCTCTGCCGACCCCCGGGCGAGATCGGCGCCGACATCGTCGTCGGCTCGTCGCAGCGCTTCGGTGTCCCGCCGGCCTACGGCGGCCCGCACGCTGCATTCATGTGCGTCCGCTCCGGTCTCGAGCGACAGCTGCCGGGCCGCCTCGTCGGCGTCTCGATCGACGCCGACGGCGCGCCCGCGCTGCGTCTCGCACTGCAGACCCGCGAGCAGCACATCCGCCGCGAGAAGGCCACCTCCAACATCTGCACGGCACAGGTGCTGCTGGCCGTGATGGCATCGATGTACGCCGTCTACCACGGGCGCGATGGCCTCGAGTCGATCGCCAACCGGGTGCACCGCTTCGCCGCGATCCTGGCCGAGGGCCTGCGCCGTGGCGGCCTCGCGCTCCGGCACGATGCCTTCTTCGACACGATCCAGGTCAGCGTCCCCCACCACGCCGACGCCGTGATCGCCGCGGCGCGGCAGGCCGGCGTCAACCTCCGCCGGGTCGACTCGAACACGGTCGGCATCGCGTGCGATGAGGTCACCGAGCGGCCCGAGATCGAGGCGGTCTGGGCGGCGTTCCGCGTGCGCGCGGACATCGACGAGCTCGACGAGGAGGTCGTCGACGCGATCCCTCCGGCCCTGCGCCGGACGAGCGACTTCCTCACCCATCCGGTCTTCAAGGAGCATCGCTCCGAGACCCAGATGCTGCGCTACCTGCGGCGCCTCTCCGGACGAGACGTCGCGCTCGACCGCTCGATGATCCCGCTCGGCTCGTGCACGATGAAGCTGAACGCGACGACCGAGATGCAGGCGATCACCTGGCCGGAGTTCGCGAGCCTGCATCCGTTCGCGCCGCTCGACCAGGCCGACGGCTACCTCTCGCTGATCGGCGACCTCGAGCGCTGGCTGTGCGCGATCACGGGCTACGACGCGGTCTCGCTGCAGCCCAACTCCGGCGCGCAGGGCGAGTACGCCGGACTGCTCGCGATCCGTGGCTACCACCGCTCGCGCGGCGACTGCGGCGCGCGACATCTGCCTGATCCCCGCCTCCGCCCACGGCACGAACGCCGCGAGCGCCGTGATGGCGGGCATGCGCGTCGTCGTCGTCGGCACGGACGAGCATGGCAACGTCGACATGGACGACCTTCGTGCGAGGCTTGCCGAGCACGGCGAGCACGTCGCAGCGCTGATGATCACCTACCCCTCGACGCACGGCGTGTACGAGACGACGATCGCCGAGATCTGCGGGCTCGTGCACGACGCGGGCGGACAGGTGTACGTCGACGGCGCGAACATGAACGCCCTCGTCGGGCTCGCGCAGCCTGGCCGCTTCGGCGCGGATGTCTCGCACCTGAACCTGCACAAGACGTTCTGCATCCCGCACGGAGGCGGCGGTCCGGGCATCGGACCGGTCGCCGTGCGGGCGCATCTCCGACCGCACCTTCCCAACCACCCCCTGCAGGCGGCCGCCGGCCCGGCAGAGCGGACCCGGACCCGTGTCCGCCGCGCCGTGGGGCTCGGCGGGAATCCTCCCGATCTCGTGGGCCTACATCCGGCTGATGGGAGGCGAAGGCCTGCGGCGCGCGACACAGGTCGCGGTGCTGAACGCCAACTACATCGCACGACGCCTGCAGGAGCACTTCCCGATCCTCTACACCGGCCCGAACGGCCTGGTCGCACACGAGTGCATCCTCGATCTCCGCGGGCTCACGCGCGAGACCGGCGTCACCGTCGACGACGTCGCCAAGCGCCTGATCGACTACGGCTTCCACGCGCCGACGATGTCGTTCCCGGTCGCCGGCACGCTGATGGTCGAGCCGACGGAGTCCGAGGATCTCGGCGAGATCGACCGCTTCTGCGACGCGATGATGCGCATCCGCGGCGAGATCGACCGCGTCGCCGCGGGCGAGTGGCCGGCTGACGAGAGCCCGCTGCGCAACGCGCCCCACACCGCGCAGATGCTCGTCGGCGAGTGGCCCTACGCGTACACGCGAGAGGAGGCCGTGTTCCCGGTCGACTCGCTCCGCTCGGCCAAGTACTGGCCGCCGGTACGGCGCATCGATGGGACGTACGGCGATCGCAACCTCGTCTGCACCTGCCCTCCGATCGAGGAGCTCGCGAGCCTCTGATCCGCCGACCGGGCAGTCGTACTACTGCGAGTCGAGCCCGCTGACGCCCCAGGTGTCGGCGAGGAGATACCCCTCGGGGTAGGGGTCGGTGTCGTCGACGAAGATCTGCGAGATGCCCGTGATCCACGCGCTTCCCCGGATCGCGGGGACGATTCCGGCGCGTGCACCCATCCGCGTCTCGCGCACGATGCGCCCGTCGAACGTCGAGCCGATCGCCGACGCGTGCGACATCGCGTCCCCGACCTGCATCTGGCCACGGGCGTGCAGCACCGCGAGGCGCGCAGAGAGCCCGGTTCCGGTCGCCGATCGGTCGAGCCGCCCCGGCGCAACGATGACGGCGTTCCGCGTCACCTTGCCGACGCCCTGCCACGGCTCGGCGATCTGCACGATGCTGACGCCCGCGATCTCCGGATTCTCGGGATGCACGCACGGGAGCTGCTCGCGCGCCGCCTCGCGGATCCGCTCACCTGCGAGCGAGAGATCGCGGGCCTCGTGCGGCTCGATCGCGAAGCCGAGCGCATGGGCGTCCGCGATCGCGTACCACATGCCGCCGTACGCGACGTCGACCAGGATCGTGCCGAGCCCGGCCACCTCGAGCGGCGCGTCCAGGCGGTCGGCGAAGCACGGCACGTTCGTGAACTCGACCGACTCGCAGCGCCCGTCACGGCACGCGGCACGTGCCTCGACGACACCGCCCGGCGCCTCGAGCCGGACGACCGTCTCGGGCTCCCGCATCTCGAGCATGCCCGTCTCGAGCAGCACGGTGGTGGTGCAGATCGTGTTCGAGCCCGACATCGGCGGGTACTCCGTCGGCTCCATGATGATGAACCCGGCGTCGCAGTCGGGGCGCATCGCGGGCACCACGAGGTTGACGTGGCGCGCGACGCTGCCGCGCGGCTCGCGCAGGAGGAGCCGACGGAGCCAGTCGCCTTCCCGCCGCAGCGTCTGCATCTGCTCGAACACCGTGGCGCCCGCGGGCGGGAGGACGCCCCCGGTGATGACATCGCCGACCTCGCCGCCCGCATGGCAGCCGACGACCGTCAACGTCCGGCGTGCGCGCATCGCGTCCTCTCAGAGCTGCGCGCGGTAGGCGTCGGCGTCGAGCAGGTCGCCGCGATCGTCCGGTCGAGCAAGCCGCACCCGGATCAGCCAGCCCGCGCCGTACGGATCGTCGTTGACGAGCTCGGGCGAGTTGACGACTGCCTCGTTGACCTCGCTCACCTCGCCCGACAGCGGAGTCACGATGCCGGAAACGGCCTTGACCGACTCGAGCTCGCCGTACTCCTGGCCCGCGCTCACCTGCTGCCCGACCTCCGGGGGCAGGAACACCACGACATCGCCCAGCGAGTCCTGCGCGTACCAGGTGACGCCGAACGTCGCGTGGTCGCCCTCGACCCGTGCCCAGTCGTGGGCCGGGTGGTAGAGGAGGTCGTCCGGGTAGCTCTCGTCTGCTGGCATGCCGTGTCTCACGACTCCTTGCGGTAGAGGGGTTTGCGCGCGACCTCGGCAGGATGGCGGCGTCCACGCACGTCGATCACGATTGCACTGCCAGGCGGAGAGTGCGGCGTCGACACGTAGCCCATGCCGATGCCCTCGCCGAGGCACGGCGACATGGTCCCGCTCGTGACGTGGCCGACCGCGGTTCCCTCGGGATCGAGGATCTCGCAGCCGGCCCGCGGGATCGCGCGCTCGAGCATGCGAAAGGCGACGAGGCGCCGTTCGGGGCCGGCCGCGCGCGTGCGCCGCAGGGCGTCCGCACCGACGAACTCGTGGTCGAGCGCACACACCCAGCCGAGGCCCGCCTCGATCGCGTCGGTGTCGGGCCCGATGTCGTTTCCGTGCAGGGGATAGCAGACCTCGAGTCGCAGGGTGTCTCGCGCCCCGAGTCCGCACGGGGTCGCACCCGCGTCGAGCAGCGCGTCCCAGAGTCGCCCCGCATCCACCGCCGGCACGATCAGCTCGACGCCGACCTCGCCCGTGTACCCGGTCGCGCGCGACGACGCACGGGACGCCCGAGACGACGGCGTCTCCGAAGCTGAACGCGGGCGCGGACCCGGCGTCGAACGGCCCGTCGGAGAGGCGGTCGATCAGCGCGAGCGCCGCGGGGCCCTGGACTGCGAGCATCGCCGTCTCGTCGCTCTCGTCGACCAGCGTCGTGCCGTCCGAGAGGCCCCCGAGCAGCTGCTCGAGATCACCGGCCGCGGTTCGCGGCGTTGACCACCAGCAGGTAGCCGCCGGCCTGCCGGTAGGCGATCAGGTCGTCGACGATACCTCCCGACTCGTTCGGCAGCAGCGTGTACTGCGCCTCGCCCGGTGCGAGCGCGTCGAGATCGTTCGACAGGAGGCCCTGCAGGTCAGCGTGCGCGTCGTCCGCCGAGCACCGCGAAGCGTCCCATGTGGGAGACGTCGAAGACGCCGACGCCGCTCCGCACGGCCCGGTGCTCCTCGATCACACCCCGGTACTGCACGGGCATCGACCAACCGGCGAACGGCACCATGCGCGCCCCGAGGGCAACGTGGCGCGCGTGCAGCGGCGTCTCCCGCAGGGTCGCGGTCACGGGCGCTGAGGATACGCGACGGGCACCACGGGATCACGTCTCGTCGTCGACCGGGTGGTGGTGGAGTCGACGGTGGATCGGTATCACGTACCAGATCACGGCGATACGCGAGGAACGCGAAGCCGCCCGACGATCGCGGCCGCCCAGACGCCGTACAGGAAGTGCGCGACGAGGACGACAGCCAGCGTCGACGCGCACGCGAGCGCGGTCAGCCCCGCGATGCTCAACACTCGTCCCGGCCGAGACGAGGTACGCCTTCTGGTCCTGCCGGAACAGGATCCGGTGCTGGATCGACGGAGCGAGCAGGAGCACCGCGGCGAGTGCCGCGAACAGCAGCGCGACGAAGTAGACGACGCGGTCGAACTGGTCGGCCAGGTCGAAGCGCGTCGAGAACGGGGCCACGAGCAGGAACGCGAACAGCACCTGGACGCCCGGGATGGCGATCCTGCAGCTCCTGCAGGAGCTGGTCGAGGTTCCGGTTCAGCCGCTCCTTCTGGTCTCGTGCACCGAGCCGACGCTAGCACCGGAACGATCTCGCCGCCGGCAGCATCTGCATGCTGCCGGACGGCAGATCCGCGCTCAGCGACCGACGATCCGCCACGCGCGAGGGCGCCGGCCGACTGCCAGACGGACGGCTCGGGCTCGAAGGACGCGTCGGCGTGCTGCACCGCGCGGACGATCTCCCGCTCGGAGGCGTTGCCACGCACCATCGCCTCGACCATCACGAGGAGATGGTGCTGCTGCTGGTTGGACTCCCTCTCGATCGCGTCTCTGCGCGTGGCGAGCGCCTCGCGGATCGTGCCGAGCAGCGCAGCCTCGCTGAAGGGCTTCAGCACGTAGCTTCCGGCACCGGCGTCGGCAGCGCGCTGGAGGATCTCCGGCTCGCTGTGGCCGGTCAGGGCCACGATCGGCACGTCGCGCTCGCTGAGGATGCGCGATGCGGCGTCGAACCCGTCGAGGCCCGGGAGTCCGAGGTCGAGCACGATCAGGTCGGGAGCGTGCTCGCGCGCGCGCTCGACGGCCTCGTCGCCGTCGCGCGCGTCGGGGACGACCGAGAAGCCGGCGTCCTCGAGGATCACGCGCAGGTCGGCGCGCACGATCGGATCGTCGTCGACGGTCAGGATCCGGGGTGGTGTGAGTGTCTCGTCAATGTGCTCCCAGCGCTTCGGGTATGTGATGGTGCTTCGTGGTCGGAAAGAGAAGGAGGCCCTGGGTACATACCCGAGAGCCTCCAGAGGCCTTCGATCGCCATGCCTTCCGGCGAACCTGACGAAGTCTAGCGTAGGCGTTGCGGGCGAACCCGACCCGTCGCCTACATGGCGAGATCGGCGTCGAGGTCGTCGTCGAGGCCGGCGCTGGCTCGCGCGCGGCGCTCGAGCTCCGCGTTCGCCTGCTCGGGGAGGGTCTCCGCGGCCCCGTCACCCAGCGGGTCGACTGTCGCGGTGCTGATCCACTCGAGCTCGACCAGCGAGAACGCGGCCCAGCGGTTGCGCTCGAGCTCGTCGATGCGAACGAGGAGCGCGAGCTCGCGCAGCGCATTCTCATTCAGCTCGCGCACGAGCCTCGCTCGTTCGAGGCTTTCGTCGTCCGGGGCGTGCGAGCCGTCCACGTTGTCTCCGCGAAGCCCGTGCTTCGGGCTTGCCCTGCGCTTCGGCGCAATCGAGCCCCCAGGAATCGCTCGCCTCGAAGAGGCGTGGGGGTCGCACGGCCACCTTACGTGCGATCGGGATTCGCCGTTGGGACGCAGGCGACCCGGAGGCTCGGACGAGGAGGCTGCGCGGGGGTGGCTCCGGTTGCTCGGAGCCACCCCGCGCGGCGCCGTCCGAACCTCAGCTGACGGTGGCCAGCCGCTTGCCGACGGTCGTCAGCGCGTCGAGCGCAGCCTTCTCCTGCGCGAGGTTCTTCTCGAGCAGCTTCGCGCAGTCGGTCTCGCCGAGGCCCTTCGCGATGGTGATCATCCCGGTGTACGCGGCGATCTCGTAGTGCTCGGCGCGGGCGCCGGAGCCCGTCAGGAAGATGTCGCGCACCTTCGGGGCCGGCTTCTCCTCGCTCATGAACTCGTCGTGCTCATCCTTGATCCCGTCGATCGCGGGGCACTGCTCGGCCTTGGCCTTCTCGCCGAGCGCCTCGAACGCCTGCTTCAGCGTGTCGACGTGGCCCTTCGTCTCCTCGAGGTGCTTCTCGAAGCCTGCGCGCAGCTCGGGGTCCGTCGCCTCCTTCGCCATCTTCGGCAGCGCCTTCACGAGCACGTTCTCGGCGTAGAGAATGTCGCCGAGCTCATGCAGCAGGAGCTCGCGGGGTTCGGTCATCTGGGACATCGGGTCTACCTTCCATCGGGGTTGCCGGCGGCCTTGCTACCCACCGGACCGCGCGCGAAACCCGCGCCCGATCGCCCGTGTCGGATCGACGTTGCCTATGATGACCGCGGTCTCACACGCCCAGATCGACGGGTGCCTGCGGGGGGCTTCCGTTGTCCGAGCGCGATCGAGGAGGCCGAACATGCAGGATCCGAACCATCCCCCGGAGGCGCCGCGAGCGCCTGTGATCACGGTCGACGAGTCCCCCGGGCTGGTGACGGTCCGACTCGTCGGCGAGTTCGACATGGCGAACGTCGCAGAGGTCGAGGACGCGCTCGAGCGCGTGTCCGGGAACAACCATGTGAACATCGAGCTGACGAGCTGCGACTTCCTCGACTCGAGCATTCTCCGCGTGCTCCTGCGGGCGAGCTCCGACGCGCGGACCCGCGACCGCTGGCTGTCGGTGACGGTGCCGCCGCCGGGCTCGATCGTCCATCGCGTCCTCGAGATCGCAGGCGCGTTCGAGCTGATGGACGTCACGATCGCGCCCGTCGAGTAGCCCGTACCGACTACACGACCTCGTAGGTCGACTGCACGAAGCCCGCGCCGAGAACGCGCGTCTCTCGATGCCTCAGCGGTACGTCGTGCACCACGTGCCCGAACAGCGGCAACCCCTCCCCCAGTAGCACCGGGGCGCGCGTGATCGTCATCTCGTGGACGAGTCCGGCGCGCAGGAAGCTCTGGATCACCGTTCCGCCGTCGACGTAGACGCGGCCGGCACCGGTCGCGGCGAGCGCGGCGACGAGGTCGGGGAGGCTCGCGAACACCTCGATGCGGTCGTCCGTCGTCGCAAGACGGGTGCTGAGGACGAAGACCCTGCGGCCGTCGTAGGGCCACGAGTCGAAGGTCAGAACCTTCTCGTAGGTCGCGCGGCCCATGACGAGCACGTCGATATCGGCCATGAAGCTCTCGTAGCCGGTATCCCCCAGTCCCTCCGCACCGGTGAGCCATCCGATGTCGCCATCGGGTCGGGCGATGTAGCCGTCGAGGCTAGTGGCGATGAAGACTGCTCCGGTGAACTGCGCGGTCATTCCAAGGGGCCGATCGGCCGGTCGAATCGCTCGCGATCGTACTGGTTAGGACGCGAGGACGGCGTCGTGCGACCGGGGTGCGGTCGCACGGTCGCGCCGTGCCGCGGCGAACGCTTCGACGACTCGCGGATCGAACTGCGTCCCCGCATTTCGGCGCAGCTCGTCGAGTGCGCCCTCCTCGCTCATCGGCCGGCTGTGCGGCCGCGCCGACACCATCGCATCGAACGAGTCGCAGACGAACACGATGCGGCTCGCCAGCGGAATGTCCGTGCCGGCGAGACCCTGCGGATACCCGTTGCCGTCCCAGCGCTCGTGGTGGTGGCGGACGATCTCCGCGACGTGGCCGAGTGCGGGCGCCGCGCTCAGGATGTTCGCGCCGATCGTCGCGTGCCGGCGCATCATCTCCCACTCGGCATCGTCGAGTGGTCCCGGCTTGTGCAGGACGGCGTACGGGATGGCGATCTTGCCGATGTCGTGCAGCTCGGCTGCGCGAACGAGCTCCGTGGACTCTGCATCGGACATCCCGAGCTCCCGCGCCACGGCCAGGACGAGCTCGGCGACGTGCTCCGAGTGATGCTCGACGTCCGGCTGCTGCACGCTCAGGACCTTGACCGCGAGGTTCCGTGTCTGCTGCCCGGCGCTCGCGCGGCTCGAGTTCTTCTCGGCGTACATCCGCTCGTCCGCAAGCTGCATCGCCAGATCGGGATCGACCGCATCGATCGGGAGCAGGACGCTTCCGTGCGAGCTTCCGATCGAGAAGGCGTCACCGGACTCGCTGAGCGCGTCGAGACAGCGCCGCACGGCCTGGTCGTCGGCACCATCCGCGAAGAGCGCGCAGAACTCGTCCCCGCCGAGGCGGTAGCTGGTTCCCTGCGGGGCGGCGGCGCCTGCCAGTGCATGCGCGAGCCGGGCCAACAGGAGATCGCCGCCATGGTGGCCGAACGCGTCGTTGTACGCCTTGAAGCCGTCGAGGTCGAAGACGATGAGGCGCGCCGGGTGATCCGGAGTCGCGTTCCTGGTCGCGATCGCGAGGTCGCCGGCGAGCTGCCGCCGGTTCGCGAGCCCTGTCAGGGGGTCGTGTGTGGCCAGCTCGTGGAGCTCGTCGGTCAGGCGCGAGCGCATCACATCGAACCGTCGCAACAGGACGATCAGGCTCAAGGCGGCGAGCAGCATGATCAGCATGGTGCCGCCGCTGGCGAGACGCGACTTGACGTGTGCGCGGGTCGCAAGGCGTTGGTCGAGCGCTGTGAACGCCGCACGCAGCGCGCCGATCACGGCAGGTGCACGGCGAGCTGCGACCAGAGCCGGCTTGCCTCCTCGATAGATGGCGTCCTGCGTCACGGTCATCGCGAGAAGCGTCCGCGAAGCCTCGTTCGCCGCATCCCGGGTCCCGGTCGCCGCACCGAGATGGACGAGCTCGTCGAACGTGTCCGCGTAGTAGACCGCCATTCGAGGCGGGGCTCCCTCGACAGGCTTCAGCGCGGCGGCGCCGTGGGCTGCAAGCCGCTTCTTCGCCGAGGTGAGCAGCAGCTCTTCGGACTGCGCCACGCCCGCCTCCAGGCCCGGAACCGAAGCCCTGTCCTGCCTGGCGCGGTACGACGCGCCGTTCAGCGCCATGATCGACCAACCTGCCGCGACGGCGAGGACGAGCGCGAGCAGCACCGGCAGCCAGCGATGGAGCGCCACTGCGGGGATGTGCCTCACACGTTGCTGCTGGGGTCGAAGGAGTGGCATGTGGGTCTCTATCGGTCGTTCGCGCGACCGGGGCATCCCCCGAAATCTCAGGCGTGGCCCGATCGGGTCATGGCGGGCGCGCGCCGAAGATGGCCCGCTCTCGCGATGCGCCGTTCGTCTGCGGCGCAGAGACTGCAGAAGCTCGTAGTCGATGGTCGGAGGTTCGTATGGCACGCTCGCTGACAGTGGTCGCGTGCATCCTCGGAGGCGCGGCAGTCGCGTGGCTCGTGGTGCTGCGCGAGGCGGACGGGATGCAGTCGGCTCCAGGCACGATGGGACTGGGAGTCGTCGCGTTCCTGGGGCTCTGGGTGGCGATGATGGCGGCGATGATGCTCCCGGCGCTCGCACCCGTGGGCGTGATGCTCGCCGGAGAGCTGGCAGGGCGGCCGGCGCGGCTCGGCGGACTGATCGGCGGATACCTCATGGCCTGGGCCGCGTTCGGCGTTCTCGCGCTCGCACTGAGCGCGCTCTCGTCGTGGCTCGTCGATCGCAGCGAACAGGCCGCGGTGGCGGTCGGAGCCCTGGTGCTCGTCGCCGCGGGCGTCTACCAGCTCACTCCGCTGAAGGACAGATGCCTGTCGTTCTGCCGCTCGCCGCTGCGAATCCTGATGCACGTCGGCGCCTACCGTGGTCCGCTTCGCCACGTCCGCGCCGGCGTCTACCACGGCGGCTACTGCATCGGCTGCTGCTGGGCGTTGATGGTCGCGCTGATCGCCCTCGGAATCATGGATCTACGCTGGATGATCCTGTTCTCCGTGGTCGTCACGCTCGAGAAGCTCTGGCGCCACGGGCGGCGGTTCTCGTACGCCGTAGGTGTCGGGCTGGTCGTGCTCGGCCTGCTGGCGCCGTGGCATCCAGGGATCGTGCCGGGACTCCATCGCGCGCCGATGACGATGACGATGGCGGGCATGTGAGCACCACCGCGCCAGCCATTACGTGGCGCATCCGCGGCACGTATCTCGAGGTCTGCAACTGCGATGCCATCTGCCCGTGTCGGAGGATCGACGGGAAGCCCGGCGGCCGGTCGACCTACGGCGAGTGCATGGGCGCATTGTCGTGGCACATCACAGACGGCTCGCTCGGCGAGGTCGAGCTCGCATCGCTCGGGGTCGTGCTCGTGATCTGGTACAGCGACGACGAGCCGGGCTCGCCCTGGACCTGGGTGATGCACATCGACGAGCGGGCCGATCCGGCCCAGCGCGGTGCGCTCGAGGACATCTTCTGCGGCCGTGTGAGCGGCACCCCATGGAGCCAGTTCCGCTGGGTGTTCAAGCCGAGCAACATGCTCGCGATCGTCCAGAGCCGCATCGAGATCGACCACACACCGGGCCGCGGCTGGTTCCGCGCCGGCTCACAGGTCAGCGTGCGCATCGTCGGCCCGGTCGAGACCGAGAGCACCGTCACATGCCTGATGCCGGGGCACGATCGCGCCGGACGCGAGGTCATCGCCGGGCTCGTCGAGGTCGACCACGAGCAGCTCCGGTTCAGCTATACCGGCCGATGCGGCTACGAGTCGACGTTCGACTACTCGTCGGGGGCATCCCGCGCTGATTGATGGCCCGTGCTCGGCATCAGCGGCGCCAGATGTCGAGGATGCCGTGGGTCGAGTGGTCGTTCGCGTTCCCCTCGGGCAGCGCGATCCGACCATCGATGGCGATCGCCGAGTTCCAGTGACCGGAGCCTGCGGCGAGCGTGGCGACCGGGGTCGAGCTGCTCGATCGGTAGACGTTCAGGCCGTGTCCCTGCGGGTTGTAGACGTACAGGAGACCTCCTGCCTCGACGGGGCTTGTGCCACCGGTGCCGTTCGACCAGACCGCCACGAGCCGGCGCTGCTGCACGCGGTACAGCGCGGTTCCTTCGTCGCTCGCGACGGCGACGAGGGTGCGACCCCCGCTCGTCCACACGGCCGGGGCAGTCAGCACGACGTTGTTGCCCGGCGTGGAAAGGCTCTGCAGCTCGCCGCCCAGCTGCCCGACCTTGCCGTCGTGCCCGTTCAGGTGCGCCAGCGAGAGGACACGGAAGACGCCGTCCTTGCCGCCCTGCAGCACCAGGCCGCCCGGAAGCACCGCAGGTGAGGCGCTCCCGAGATCGGCATCGGTGCTGTTCATCTGACTCTCGGTCGTCGGCGTGTAGCTCTGCACGAGCCGGCTCGCGTCGGGCGACAGCTCGAGGACGCTGTCGCCCCAGTTGTCCTTGCCATCGAAGGGCGCGTTGCCCGTCGCGACGAGCAACCGCCCCGAGCCCGGCTCGACCACCGCGCCGCCACGTCCCCAGATGGCCGAGTCGCTACCCGCGCAGGTGCTGGGCACGATCAGGCTGTGACGGTTGCTGCACAGCGAGTTCCAGACGTGGGCGATGTGCCCGCTGCCCGCGTCGATCGCGACGACGTGGCCCTGGTAGGGCGGCGCGTCGCCGATGTAGCCGCCCGTCGTGACCAGCAGGAGCCCACGCGAGAGGTTGAGGGCCGACGCGATCTTCTCGTGGGTCGGGTCGCGTGTGACCGTGACGGGCCAGCCCGGCTGCTCGTGGCCGTTCGTGAGCTTCAGCTTGTGAACGCGTCCATCGGGTGAGGCGGCGTAGACGACGCCGGCGCCCGGATCGACGAGTGGCGTTGCGGTCGTGATCTGCGCCGTGCCGGCCCACTTCGTGTAGCCCGGCGGCGTGAACGTCCAGCGCGTATGGCCGGACGCCGCGTCGATCGCGACCGTCCTGCCGTACGTGGTCGTGACGATGAAGATCCCCGGCTTCCCGCCATCGAGACTCGACCCCTGCACGAACACCGGCGACGAGTCGGCTGTGCCCGGCAGTGCGACCTGCTGCCGATGGAGGTGTTCGAGCGACGCCGCAGTGATGCCCGTTGCGGCGGTACTGGCGTCAGACCGCGCTGCGTCGAACCCGAACCGCGTCCAGGCGCTCGGAGACGCGGCACCCGCGGTCGTGACCACCGGAGAGAGCGCTGCGACCCCCAGCAGGGCGAGCAGTCCGATCCAGGTCCTGCAAGCCGACCGCACGGCGGGATGGTAGACGCAGTGCAGCGTCACCGGGAGCCGGGCGGGGCGAGGCCGCGCGCGTCGAACGCGACCTTGATCGCGGTGATCCTGCCGCCCTCGATGTGGCTCCAGTTGGCCGTCGGGACAGGGTCTGCGACGGAGGTGTGCAGGTCGAACCAGGTGATGACGTCGTCCCCGTCGACGAACCGCTTCTTGACATCGAGCTTCTCCATGATCTTCGACATCCGCTCGAGCCCGGCCACGCAGTCGTCGGCGTTGTCCAGATGCGCCAGCGGGCCGTCGAACACGACGTCGTCGGCCAGCAGCGCACGCAGCCGGTCGAAATCGCGCGCCTGCCACGCCTCGAAATAGGCAGCAGCAACGCTGCCTGCGTCACCGGACATTGCCACCTCGCATGGTCTCGTGGTCGATGGCCAGCTCGAGGGGTGAGACTAGCTGTCGGCCTGAAGACGTTGCGTACGTGGACGTAGACGTCCGACCTGCCGGGAGGCGACGGCGGAGCGAGCGACTGATCAGGCGGGCTCGCGGGCGTCGCGCGCAGCCCGCACGGCGTTCGCGATCTCGCGCACGCCCGGCACGATCGCCGGCTCGGGAACGTCGCCGTACCCGAGCATCAGCGCCGGCGCGTCCTGCTCCTCGACGCGGTAGTCGCGCATCGTGTTGAACAGGATCCGTTGCCGCCCGGCCTCTTCGCGCAGCGTCGCATCGTCGTACGTCGCAGGAAGCCTGACCGTGACGTGCAGGCCCGCCGAGATGCCCGTCACCGTCGCGTCCGGGAGCTCGTGGGCGATCGCCTCGACCAGGGCGTCCCGCTGTCTCCGGTAGCGGGCCCGCATGCGGCGCAGGTGACGGTCGAGCTCGCCACGGGTGATGAAGTCGGCGAACGCGTACTCCTCGATCCGAGTCGCCCCCCGGTCCGACACGATCTTCGCCGCGATCACGCCTTCGACGAGGTGCGTGGGCAGCACGAGCCAGCCCAGGCGAAGCGCGGGGACGAGCGTCTTGCTGGTGGTACCGGCGTACACGACGCGATCGGGCGCGAGCCCCTGCAGCGCTCCGACGGCCACGCGGTCATAGCGATACTCGGCGTCGTAGTCATCCTCGATCGCGACCGCGCCGTGCTCTCGTAGCCATGCGAGCAGCGCCGCCCGGCGATCGCTGCTCAGCACGACACCGGTCGGCTGCTGATGCGCCGGTGTGACGATCACGGCGTCGGGCGCGGCGCGCGCGAGCTCGTCGACTCGCAGCCCGTGCTCGTCGACGCCGATGGGCACGGGCTCGAGGCCGGCGCTCGTGACGATCTCGCGGTCGTCGATGTTGCTCGGATCCTCCATCCCGATTCGCGTCGCGCCTCGGCTCGCAAGCGCGCGACAGACGAGGTACAGCCCTTGCGCGTAGCCGAAGGTGACGACCACCCGCTCGGGCTCGGCGACGACGCCGCGGACCCGCCCCAGGTACTCCGCGAGCGCGGCGCGGAGCGTGTCCGCGCCACGCGGATCGCCGTAACCGAGCTCGGCGTCGGCCATCTGCGAGAGCGCCGTACGCAGGGAGCGGAGCCATGCTGCTCGGGGAAACGCCGAGAGGTTCGGGCGACTCGGACGAAAGTCGAAACGGAGCCGGGCCGGCGCCGCGGGTAGATCCCCCGGAGCCAGAGGCGCCGGGCCTGCGTTCTGCGAGACGAGTGGGCGAGTGCCCTGCCGGAGATTCAGGTACCCCTCGGCGGCGAGCTGGGCGTACGCCTCGACGACGACTCGTCGCGAGATACCGAGCTGGCGCGCGAGGTCGCGCGTGGACGGCAGCTGCGACCCGCCGCGCAGCGATCCGTCGCGAATCGCGCGCCGGAGCTGATCCTCGATCTGCGCGGCGAGCGTTCCCGGTCCGCCTCGCACCACCGAGATCAGCAGATCGACGGGCTGACTGGTCTCTTTCACGTCCGCCCACAGAAGGTGTGCACGTGCACCAGTAGACCGTACCACCGGGCCACTGCCGGACCGTGGATCAAGCGATCGCGGGCTGCGCGTCCTGCAGTCCGACCGGCTCACCGAGCGTCCGCGCCCGCAGGATCGTGATGAGCGCGGCAGCGACGCCCGCGGCTCCGGCGAGCACGAAGGCTGCCGACGGGCTCGACTGATCGGCCAGGACGCCGGCCAGGGCCGAGCCCGCAGCGCCGCCAACCGCGAGCGCGGTGGCGAGCCACGCGAACGCCTCCGTGACCGCGCCGGCCGATGCGACCCGGTCCACCATCGCGTAGACCGAGGCGAACGTCGGGGCGAGGGCCATCCCTGCGACGAGAAGCGCGATCGCCAGCGAGGCGAGGTCGCCCGAGGTCACAGCCGCCGTGAGGTGACCGCATGCGAGCGCTCCGAGGATGAGCGACAGGCCGACTCCGCCACGGGCACCACCGCCGAGCCGCGCGGTGAAGAGTCCGCCGGCAAGGGAGCCGACGCTCCAGATGCCGAGCAACAGGCCTCCGCCGGCACTGCTTCCGAGCGTCGAGGCGGCTGACGCCGCGCCGACCTCGACGGCGCCGACCAGCACGCCGACCGCGACGAAGACGAGCACCAGCGTCTGCACGGCAGGTGCCCGCAGGGCGCCGCACGACCGTGCCGACGTCGGCATCGGGCGCCAGGCACGCGACGGAGCCTGCGAGGCGAACGCCACGGCACCCGCGGCGAGCACGACGCCGGCGACCGCGACGGCCATGCCGGTCGAGAAGAGGACCGCCAGGCCGAGCGCGACAGGAGGGCCGACGACCCAGGTGAGCTCGACGGCCGACGCCTCGATCGCGTAGATGGCGCGCGCGGAGGATGCGTTGGGCGCGAGCGAGGGGAGCAGCGAGCGTAGGCACGCGCCGACCGGTGGAAGCGTCCCACCGATCGCAGCTGCGACACCGATCAGCAGCGGAAGCGGCGTGCCGACCGGCAGCACCCCGAACACGCAGAGGAGCGCACCCGACGCACATCCGCTGGTGATCAGCACGAGCGTCTGACCGCGTCGGTCCACGAGCTTCCCGAGCACCGGGCCGCAGACGCCGATCGCGATCGCGTTCGCGCCGGCGACGACTCCAGCCGCGGCGAACGAGCCGGTGAGATGAACCGCCTGGACGAGCAGCCCGATCCCGAGCATGGCGAGCGGCAGACGGGCGACGATCGAGATGGCAAGGACTCGTAGGGCGCCGGGTGTCGAATGCAGCGTTTTCATGCTGCGGACACTAGGTTCCAAGTGGTCTCCTGAAAAGATCCACTCGTCCAGATCGTTCGGGTACCAGTTAGGCTACCCCGCGAGCATTCCACTCACCAGGGCGCGCCAGGTGACCGGCCCGACGATGCCATCGACCGCGACCGAGAGCGCCTGCTGGAACCCGCGTACGGCGGCCTCGGTCTTCGGACCGAACACACCGTCGATCTTCAGTCCCGAGCCGGGGATCCCCGAGAGGTTGCGGAACGCGAACTCCTCCTGGACGCCGCGCACCGCGTCGCCGCCGCTGCCCTGCCGGACGGTGAGGACCACCGCGGCCCACGTATGGGCTCCGACGACGCCGTCGACGGTGAGGCCCTTGCTCTGCTGGAAGTGGCGCACTGCCGCGTCGGTCCTCGGCCCGAACACGCCGTCGACGACGAGGCCGGCGCTGTGCGCGTTCAACAGGTCCTGGAGCGTCCGGGTGGGGTGGTCATGGCTGCCGCTCTTCACGAGGGGCCACGGAAGGATCGGGTCGGACATCTCGTGCCTCCTTGATCCAGTGCATCGTCGTACCGGCTGCAACAAATCTAGGTGACTACTCGCAGCCGAGACGGGGAATGTCTCGATCCGGCGTCATCCGCGGACAAGGAGGTCGCTCGATGCGAATCGTCGTCATCAACCATGTAACGCTCGACGGCGTCATGCAAGACCCAGGTCGCCCCGATGAGGACACGCGCGGTGGTTTCACACACGGCGGTTGGGCGGAGACGGGAAACGATCCGGCGATGACGGATGCGATCGGACAACGGATGGGCGGGCCGGACGGTGGCCTGCTGCTCGGACGACGCAGCTACGAGGACATGTTGTCCACCTGGAACGCCAGGGGCGGCCCATTCAAGGACGGCAACCTCGTGATCATGGGCAGCGGCCGGCTGATCCGCTCGCTGCTGCCCGACGCGCTCGTCGACGAGTACTTGCTGATGATCCATCCGCTGCTGCTCGGCTCCGGTCAGCGGCTGTTCGACCGGGACGATCGCGTCTCCAGGCTGCGGCTGCTGAGCAGCGTCGCGACAGACACCGGCGTGATCATCGCGGCCTACGAGGCTACATAGCGGACGTGCGAGAGCTGCTCTCGCGCACCGTAACCTTCTCGGAACGCTCTCCTGAGATGATGGCGTCGTGAGCGACCGAACCGCACGACGCATCGGGTGGACCGTGTTCGTCGCCACGCTCGTGCTCTGGCTCGCAACCATCTGCCTGCAGTGGGAGGCGCGCGCGGTCTCCACCTTCAGCGGCGGAGGGAGCCCCACGACGAACTTCATCGGCGCGGTGGCGGCGGTGCTCGTGCTCCTGACGTTCTCGGTGACCGGCCTGCTGATCGCAACCCGGCGGCCGGACAACACGATCGGGCGCATCCTGCTGGCGACCGGTATCGGCTGGGCGCTGCTCGGCTTCGCGATGAGCTACGCGGACTACGGCCTGCGGCTGCATCCGGGCTCGCTCGTCTTGGCTGATGCAGCGGCCGGGCTCTCGCTCGCGATCTGGGTGGTGCCGATCGGCCTCATCGCCGTGTTCCTCATGCTGTTCTACCCGGATGGGCACCTCCCCGGGCCGCGCTGGCGGTGGGTGGCGTACGTCGGCAGCCTCGCGGTCGTGGCGTGCTTCGTGATCGGAATCCTCACGCCCGGCACGATGGACGGGCAGGGCTACGGGAACGCAAGCAACCCGTTCGGCGTCGAGGCGTTCCGGCCCGTGATCGATCACAGCCAGGGCCTCGTGGTCGCGATCGCCGTCTGCATGCTGGCGTCGGCCTTCAGCCTCATCGTGCGCTTTCGCCGATCGGATATCGGTCAGCGCCAGCAGATCAAGTGGCTGGCCGCGGCAGCGGCGGCCGGCGGCACCTTCTACTTCGCCGACCTCGCCAGCTCGGCCGTGATCGGGTCGACCCCGGCACACGAGCCGGGCGGGCTGCTCGCGCTCGATTCGATCATGATCCTGAGCCTCTGCCTGATCCCCGCTGCGATCTGCGTTGCCGTGCTGCGCTACCGCCTGTACGAGATCGACACGATCATCCGGCGGACGCTCGGCTACGCGTTGCTGGTCGCAGCGCTCGCCGTCGTCTACCTCTGCGGCGTCGTCCTGATCGGAACGGTGCTGCGAAGCCTCACGGGATCGTCGGGCACGGTCGCGGTCACGCTCTCGACCCTCGTCGTCGCGGTCGCGTTCCAACCGCTACGCGGCGGGATCCAGCGGACGGTCGACCGTCGCTTCTACCGGCCGGCCTACGATGCGCAGGCGGCGGTAGACGCGTTCAGCGAACGGCTGCGCGAGCAGCTCGATCTCGATGCGCTGTGCGGCGAGTTGCGGGCGATCGTGACGGGCACGGTCCATCCGGCCCATGCCAGCCTCTGGCTGCGATCGGAGCCCGAGCCCCGCGTCGACGTCGAGATGCGCCCTCGCTGATGCGGGCGCCGTCGCTCGCGAGGCGCGAGCGACACCCAGAGGCGACGCGTCGAACGCAACCTGCACGGCGGCGCGCAGCAGAAGTTCATCGCCCTCCGCATGAAGCTCACCAGCGTGAGGGAGCAAGCGCGGGAGATCGCGCTCCAACGCCGTCTCGGCGAGCACGATGGCGATCTGGAAGGCGCTCTCGAGTCACTGCGGGAGCTCGCGCAGGGCATCTACCCGGCGCTGCTCGCCGACGAAGGTCTCGGACCTGCCCTGATGTCGATCGGCGACGACACGGATAGCCCCGTGCAGGTCTCCGCCATCGAGTCCGCGTCGCAGCACGATCGTGCACGCGCGCGTCCCGTATGCCGCGATGGCCGTGCTCCGCACCTCATCGGCGCCTGAAGCGGCACTTCCGGGAGCACCAGCCTGAAGCCAAACGTCTCGAGGCCTGCTGTGTGCATTCTCTGGTGTAGCGGCTGACGATGCTGGGCAGAACGCATCGATCGGATCCCGCTGCAGGAGAGTCTCATGACCGAAGAGCGCGACGACATCGACGGTCTGCGAGCCTCGCGGCCGTCCGAGCAGGCTCGAGCCGAGACCGCCACGGCGGTGGGCGGCATCGATGGCGCACCGGGCTGGTCGTACGGCGCATTCGTCCACGACGTCGAGTCGGGGATGCTGCAGGTTCCCCTGGTGCGCGAGTCGGATGGGAAGAGCTCGGTGTTCTGGCTCCCTGACTCGATGCACGTCCCATCGGACATCGCGGAGATGGCTCGAGTCGTGATCCGCGCGATCGAACGGTCTGAAGATTCCGAAGGGCTCGGCGCGTAGCCTCGCTGCCGTTGAGGCACCAGACCACGGGGCGTGAGCGGCGCGCACCTCTCGTGCGCGCCGCTCGGATGTGTCCCGTCAGCGGAGCGAGCTGAACGCCGCGCGCAGCTCGGCCGAGAAGAGCTCCGGCTCCTCCCAGGCGGCGAAGTGGCCGCCCTTGTCGACCTCGTGGAAGTAGCTGACGTTCGGGTAGCTCGCCTCCACCCAGCTGCGCGGCGTCCGCCAGATCTCGCCCGGGAACGTCGTGAAGGCGAACGGGATCGTCGGCGCAGGCAGAGGCTTCTGGCCCGCGGCCGGGGCGTCAGCGCCGTAGGCCTCCCAGTACGAGCGGGCCGCGGAGGCGCCGGTGCCGGTCAGCCAGTACAGCGTGATGTTGTCGAGGATGTGATCGCGCGTGAGGTTGCCCGAAGGCTGCCCGTCGACGAACGCGCGAGCGATCTTGTAGTAGGCGTCCGTGTCGTGGTCGACCATCCAGGCGGCCAGCGCGATGGGCGAGTCGAGCAGCGCGTAGCCGATCGTCTGCGGCCGCGTCGCCATCTCCACGAAGTAGCCGTTTCCGGTTTGCCCGAACGTGGCGATCTGCGCGGCAGCGGCCCGTTCGTCGTCGGTCTGCGTGGGCATGCTGCCGCCCAGCGCGGGCACCAGCAGGTTCGTGTGGATTCCGATCAGGCCCTCCGGTGCCTGGCGCCCCATGGCGTCGGTGACGCCGGCGCCCACGTCCCCGCCCTGGGCCACGTAGCGGTTGTAGCCGAGACGGTGCATGAGCTCGGCCCACGCCCGCGCGGTCCGGCCGAGGTCCCAGCCGATCTCGACGGGCTCGGCCGAGAGGCCGTAGCCGGGCAGGGATGGCAGCACGAGGTGGAAGGCATCCTCGGCGCCGCCGCCGTGTGCGGCCGGGTCCGTCAGCGGTCCGACGGAGTCGAGTAGCTCGATCACGGAGCCCGGCCAGCCGTGGGTCATGATCAGCGGCAGCGCGTTCTCGTGCGAAGACCTGACGTGGATGAAGTGGACGTCCACGCCGTCGATCTCGCTGACGAACTGCGGCAGCGCGTTCAGGCGCGCCGCGATACGCCCGAAGTCGTACTCGTCCAGCCAGTAACGCGCGAGCGCCCGCAGCGCCGCCAGCTGGACCCCCTGCGACCGGTCGGCGACAAGCTCCTTGCTCGGCCAACGCGTCCCGGCGATGCGTGCGCGCAGGTCGTCGAGCTTCTCCTTCGGAATGTCGACGTGGAAGGGGCGGATAGAGGTGGATGCCTCTGTCGCGGTGCTCATGTCGATCTCCTTTCGTCAGCGGCGAACGGCTCCAGCGTGTCCGAACAGGTTGTGCCCGATGCCGTCCCTGGTCGCGCGGTGCGAGTGCGGCCAAGGAACTTCGAGCCGCAGGCACGAGGTTCGTGCGGCGCGTCGTCGGCGTGACTCCCGACGAGTATGGACAAGGCGGCACGCACCCGCCTCACGCCGACAGGATGAAATCAGCTCGCCGGCGTTGCTCGGCGAGCTCGTCCCTGCCACCGATCGACTGCGTCACACGCGCCGGGCTACTCCACCTGGCTGTCGAACACCGTGGCCCAGTCGTTCTTGACGCTGATGACGGTCCAGTTCTGTTCCTCCGCCAGTTCCAGGGACGTCTCTGCCCCGGCCGTGTACGCGAACTCGCGATCCTCGTCGTCGTGCAGCACGAGCAGCCGGAGCGCGGGACGATCCTTACCGCCCGCATAACGAAGCATCGGTATGTCGCCGTTCGAGTTTCCAGCAGCCAGGATCGGGCGCTTCCCGATCCGGCTCCAGATCCGCACCGGTTTGACCGGCCCGTCGTCGAAGAAGTCGCCCTCTGCCTCGTAGGAGACCGTGCCCCCGTGCTCGTCGTCGACGTACGCGAGCGCGTTGGAGCTGCCGATGACGCGTTCGGAGGGGATGCCGTAGACGTCCTCGGTGACGGGTCGCATGAAGTCCCGGTCGCCTCCCGAGGCGATGTAGTTCGTGAACCCGTTCGCTTCGAGGTAACGGAGGAGCTCGATCATCGGCGCGTAGCCGCACTCGTGGAACGTCCGACCGAGCGTCGGATGCTTCCCGGCGCGCAGGAACGTATCGGCGGCGCGCGAGTAGTCCTCGACGCTCTGGCCGGCGAAGGCCTGGAGGATGCCGCCCATCAGCATCGTCAGCTGGCCGTCATCACCGTGGTAGTGCTTCGTGATCGTCTCACCGAGCCAGCCGTAGTCCTTCTCGAAGGCGGCCTGCCACGGCTGTCGCGTCCGCAGCGACTCGTCCTGCGCGGCCATCTCGGCCAGACGCATGAGGATGAAGCCGAGCTCGATCGGCATCGGCTTCTCGCACCAGAGCGTGCCGTCGTTGTCGTAGACGGCGATGCGCTCGGACGGCGGAACGTATTCAGGCCCGCCCTCGGAGGTCACCCGCTCGACGAACTCGACGATCGCGGCGCGAGTTGGGGTGTTCGTCCACGACGGTAGCGATTCGTTCGTCACGTTCCCTCCAGGTTCTTCTCCAAGCGATGACTCAGTTCTTCGCGCTCGGTGCCGATGAAGGCGAGATGTCGACCTCGCGTCGCGCTAGATCCGGATCTACCAACAACTGGGGGAGCGATGAGGTATCCGCGCAAGCTCGTGATGGTGACCGTCGCCGGCGTAGCGGCCGTGTCCGCAGTCTCGGCTGCGGGGGCTGGCGGCTTCGGGTACAACCACGATAGCCAGCAGTCGTCTGGCGTGGTCAAGGTGACGTACGACAACCCGCAAGGATGGACGCTAGCCGAGAACGGATATAGCGTCTTCGTCCCTGGCGGGCCGCTCGGCGACAAGTCGCTCCAGATCAAGGGCCAGGCCGGCGGGACGGTCGTGTACCTGCCGTCGTTCGGCGGTCCGGCGCGCCAGCGGCTGCTCAGCGAGCTCACCTCGTTCGGGTACGCGAGCCAGCGAACCCTGGCCGATGAGCCGTCGGCTCGAATCTCGGTCTCTGGCGCGAACACGACCGACGGCACGGGGAACACGGTGCTTGTCTACGAGCCCGCCAGGAACGGTTGGACGGGCGTGTCCGCTTGGCACCGTAACGATGCGCTCCACGGACTCGTCTACAGCCTGTCGCCGCTTGCAGGCCGTGGATGCGACCAGGCGTCGCCGTGCCCGATCTCCGAGTTTCTGGACATCAATCCGCACGCGCAGGTGACGAACATGGAGTTCGTCGCGACAAGCAGCCAGGGCGCCCAGATCGACGACGTGATCGTGGGATTCGGCGTAGCCACCGATTACGACCTCGGCGGCTAGCGCTCTCGCTCAAACGTCTGCGACTGTAGAAGTTCTCCGAAACGCCCCCACTCATCCGGGGGCGTTTCCGCGTCTATGCCCCTGGAAGGTGGATGATGTCGCTTGACCTTGCCATCAAGCGCGCGGCCGATGCCGTCATACCGAACACGCAGGGGTCGCGCCATGGGTGGGCCGAAGGGGACGAGCGCGACCCCTGCTATCGCTCCTCGATCAACGCGGGCCGGCGGAGTCCACCCTGGGGGCGGTGAACGGATGGGGCAGGCTCGGTGAAGCTCCGGCACCTTGCTTGCAGTGCGAGCCAGGTCACCGCTAGCTTCTGGCGACTCACGGCTGCCTGCACGCTCGGTCGGCTGGCTTGACCCTCTTGCCAGAGCAGATGCCGCTCCGTTCCCCGACGACCCTGCCATTGACTCTCACGTGTGCAGGGCGTCGGGGATCGGCGATCAGCGAGGAGACTCGACTTTCAGTCGCGCCCACGGCGAGTTAGAGTTGGCAGCATGAACGCGGCAGGTCGTAGGCTCGACCCCACCGACGGGGAAACGGCCGGGATCGCGCTCGCCGCTGGCGGACTTCTCGTCCTCGGACTCGGTTGGCTTGTCCACGCCCGCCTTCTGCGAGTGCTCGGACTCGCTGGGGCCGCGGCCGGCGGCGGCCTCTACGCACGCGGGAAGCTAGACGAGCGGAACGAGAAAATAGATGCAGCGGAAACCCGCATCCGCTCGGCTCTGGACGATCTCGATCCTGTCGCGCGAGCACAGGTTCTCGCCAGCCTCGCTACGTCGTAAGCTCGCGAATCGAGGACTCTCGGGAAGCCCAAGACTTCCGAGAGGCCCGGAGATCAACTGTCTAGATGACCGAACGTCTCCCTCCGGCTAGGTGACCTTGATGAGACCCTTCATCCCGAGCGCGGCGTGGCCGGGCACGGTGCAGAGGAACTGGTAGGAACCCTTCAGGAGAACGGTCACCCTGAGCGTCGTCGACTGGCCGTGGCTCAGCATCTTCGTCGACCTGCCAGTGCAGGAGGTCGCCAGGGTTGAGGTTCGCTTCGAGCAGAACTTGAAGTCGTGCGAGACCTTGCCCGCGTTGGCGACCTTGAAGACGATGATCCCGCGCTTCGCCGTGGTCTTGGAGAAGGTGAAGTGAAATTCCGTCGGCTTCCCCGCCGTCACGTTGATGGTCGTCACGAGGGTCGAACTCGCCACCGCCGACGGTAGGGCGATCGAACCGAGAGCCAGACACGCGACAACGAGAGCCGAAACTTTCGACATCGAAATCTCCTTCTGCTGGAGCTTGGACCCCTACGCTAAATGATCGTTCAAGGGTTGGCGACGAACTCGGTGCGTGGTTCGCCGTCGAGGTGCGGGTGCCGGCGCTGGATGCAGGTCAGGTTCTCGTTGGGAACCGATCAAGCCAGCTGGCGGAGGCACGCAGCCGGCCGCAGAGTGGGCGTGAACCTGTTCGTGACCTCGATCGCTCAAGAGAATGCCTCCGGCCGACCGGCCCGGCCGGCGCGGAGGCAGTCGTGTGAGGGAGGTTCAGGCGTCGAGTAGACGTTCGAAGAAGGAGCGGTAGCGTGTCAGTGCGACGCGTAGGTCCTCGGTCGAGACGTCCTCGCCGCGGACCCACTGCTGCTCCAGCGAGGCGCGTTCCTGTGCGAACGTTTCCGCGAGGCGCTGCATCAGCTCTGCGACGAGCGCGTCTGCGTCCTGGACCGCCTGCTGGGGCGAGTCGACGAATTCCGCCTGGACGTCGGTCCAGCGCGAGCGAAGGCGACCAGCATCGGTCGCGTCGAACAGCGCGCTGCGCTGATCGCGCTCCGCCGCGTCCGTGATCGCCTGAGTCGCGTCTGCGCGGCCCGCGGCCTGCTCGCTCGCGCCCTGCGCGATGTCTGCCGTTGTCATGTCCTGGCTCATTGCACTGCCTCCACGTTGTCTTCGATGATCTCCACGAACAGCGCCCTGTAGTCCTGCATCGCGTGGCGCAGGTCCTCGGTCGTCAC
Source organism: uncultured Actinomycetes bacterium (assembly GCA_963717155.1). Taxonomy (GTDB): domain Bacteria; phylum Actinomycetota; class Thermoleophilia; order Gaiellales; family JALYLC01. Next base: position 787,743 of record OY970326.1, on the reverse strand, counting down.
CTCGCCGTGCGCGTTCGCCACCGCGATCGCGTGCGCGCGGCGGTAGCGCTGCACAACCAGCGGATGGTCGACCGACACCAGCGACGCGCGGTCGTCGAAGTCGTCGACGGGGTAGCCACGCTCACGCATCACGGACTGGATCAGACGATCCGCGTCGCCGATCGCCGACGTCGGCGCATCCACGAACTCGGCCTGCGTGTCGCGCCACGCGTCCGTGAATCCCTTCCTCGCGTCGGGCGCGAGCGGACGCAGATCGAGCTCGTCGTGACGGCGCTGCCGATCGCGCAGCTCGGCCTCAGCGCTCGCCCGATCACCAGTGCTCTCGACCGTACGGTCGTACTCAGGCCCGAAACCCTCCCGCAGCCTCTCCGTCCCGCGCCGACGGCCCACCCAACTCGCGATCGCCACAACAACGACCACAACAACAACCACGACCAAGATCCAAACCCAGCTCGACATCCATCCTCCTCGCGAGAACCCGACGATCCCGCACACCATCCCCACCCCCGACGACGCCGAAACACGGGACCACCACGAAAGACACCCATCCCGCGGGTTCGAGCGGATCTATCTCCACGCGGCTCGACGTCCCATACTCGCGCTCTTCTTCTGGAGACGAGGGCTCCTCGCGTACGGCACCGAGGGCGACGCGAGCGACGAGGTAGGAGTGGTCTCAACGTGTGCGTTGAGGCTCTCGGCCCGCCGCTCAGCGGCAGGAGTCGACCGCTCGCCGCGCGACCTTGCCCCGTAAGGGCGAATTCGCGGAAGCTGACGATATGGAGAACCATCGATCGCACCTCCTCGCCGATCCGATGAGCGCTGCATGACGGTCGACCCGATGGAACCCGATCCGACGGGACCGAGAGCCAGCCACCCTCCCAGCGTCGACGTCATCTACGACCCACCGGATGAGCCGAGGTTCGCAGCGATCGTCTCGCTCCACGGCGAGCACGACATCGCGACCGCCGCGGACGTCTCAGATGCCATCGCCGGGGTCTCGGGAAGCGTGTTGGTAGACCTTTCCGACTGCGACTTCGTCGACTCGATCCTCATCGGAACCCTCTTCGACAACGCCCGCCGCATCACGAAGGGCGGCAACCTCTTCGAACTCGTCGTCCCTCCAAGCACCGCGAACGTCGCACGGACGCTCGAACTCGTCCACCTCGAAGAACTTCTTCCGATCCACCCCGGCCGCCCCACGCGCGACCCCAACGCGTCCCCAACGGCATAGCCGTCCGCCTTGCCCGAGTGCGCGGCCGCTCGCTTCAGGGAATCTCGACGTAAACGAGATCGGTGGGATGAAATCGTCTCACGCGCCAAGGTTTCGAATCCAGCGTTTCGGATACCAGCCGCGTGACGCTCGTGGCGAGCGTAATTCCTGCTCGTCTCTCGGAGACCCGACCCCCGTCTCCCTCTCGAACCCCGTCACGAGGGAGAGGCAAATGCGGAGCGATCATGCTGTAACTGAGGGGTGGGCCTGCTACTCGACGGAACAGCTCGAACGTCTCCTCGAACGACTCCTACAAGAGAACGGCGTTCCGCTGCCGAGCGTACTCCGAGAGCTCCGCGAGGAGATCGCGAGCAGACACGGTGCCCGACGTTACGCGCGGTAGCCCACTCAAGCTCCTCGCGTCGAGGTCAATCAGGTGATCGAGGAGACCGACGTCAGCCAATCGCCGAGGCGCTGCGTGATCGGCAGCATGCGGAATGTCGGACGATGCGGAGACGTCGGCTCGGCCAGCGGGCGCTCGCGATGCACGGCTGCTGGCGGTGAGCGCGGCCTCGGGGAATACCGGTGTGTGGATTGCGGCGACTCTGAGCGTCCTGCCAACGTGCCCCCATGTGCCACGGGTCGATATGGCCGGCGTGGCGACGGCGCTGCGGACTCAGCGGGCAGCGTCGTGACGGGGTGCGAGCTGACAAATGATGGCCTCGAGAATTCTCAGGGCATCCTCGGCGCCTCCCGATGAGCCTTTCTCGAAGTCTCCCGCGGCTCCTAGCTCGTTTGTGAGATGCGCGATGCAGAGCACAGCGTTGCCGGTCGCTTCGGCGTAGGCGTACAACGCTGCGGCCTCCATTTCGACGGCGAGGATGCCGGCGGCGCGGTAGCGGGCGACATCACTCGGCGTCTCACGGAACGGGGCATCAGTTGTCCAGGTGCACCCGTGCAGCAGCGGTGGTGCGCCGGAGACCGACAGGCCGGACAGGCGCTCGCGAATATCGCCTCGCAGCGTGCTCCAACGCGAAGGCGGTCGGTAATGGAAGCTCGTTCCCTCGTCGCGCAATGCTTGCTCGATCACGACGAACGCGGCGAGCCCGGGAGGCGCCGCGATCCTGCCAGCTGAGGTGACGTTGATCAGGAGCTCGCAGCCACTCGCCGCCAACTCCTCAGCGACGAGCACGGCGAACGGCGCTCCTACCGTGAAGGGAACGATCCCGACCTCACGGCCAACCAACTCGAAGCGCGTCAGCGTCGTGTGGTAACACGCCCACGTGTCGTCAGTTCCCACGGCGAACGCCTGCCCCACGTACCGCGCGATGTCTCCGTCGGGATCGAGGATGCAGACCTCGGGCACCGATGCTTCCGCGAGGCCTCGTTGGCGGCGCGACTCGCGAAGCAAGTTCGACGCCGTGAACATCGAGCGCTCGGAATGCTGCTTCACCTCAACGAGCGGAGGGCCGTCGAGGGGCTCAGGTGCCGTCGTCGGGTCTCGTGGTATCACCTCTGCAGCATCGCGGATCGCAGATACACCTGACTTCGCTCGTCCCGATCGTTCGACGGCACGCGGACAGCCGGCGAACGCGCCGGGCCTATCTGCGGCCTGGATGCTCTCAGATCGGGTGTCCGACTGCTCGCGCTCGAGCCTCAGTCGCGACGGATGTTCGTGAACGTTCACCCCCGTCAGCGCGGCTCGCGCCTACAGTCGAGGGAGGCCGTGCACGAGCACGGATCTCGACAGAAGGGGAGTACTCATGACCCGATTCATGCGGATCGCGGCAGCATGCGCGTGCGCGCTCACGCTCGTCCTCGCAGGTACAGCAGCGGCGACCGCCGGTATGAAGCCGCAGAAGATCAGCGGCAAGGTGGAGCTCGTCAACATGGGCAAGCACGCGTTCTCGACGACGGCCCTGAGCATGCAGCTGATCTACGTCACGTCCAAGACGAAGTTCACGGGAATCAAGAACCTGGACGCGATCAAGAAGGGACAAACGATCCACGCGACCGTCCTACATGAGGGCAAGAAGTACATCGCCACCGCGGTCTCCGACATGTAGACAGGAGCCGAGCCGCCGCTCGAGGACCGGACATGCCTCGGGCGGCGCTCGGCTGCTAGCCGGTCCGCGCTTCGAGGAGATGCTCGAGCGCATCGTCTCCATCGGGAACGGCCCCTCCGCCGTGCTCATCACGCGCCGCTGTCCCGGCACGAACTCGACGAGGCCATCGTTCCTGACGGGACCTCAGTCGACCTCTGACACCTGGCTCCGATCGCCAGCCGTCATATCAGTTCACCAGCCGCGGGCCGCGGGTTAAGCTGGCGCAGCCTAGCCCCGAAACCGACCGTCACTTTTCCAATGGGAAAGGGCGTCCTCGCCGTAGTTCCGTTGCTCCTGAATCTGTCCGTCTTCTCCCTTGATACGAAGGCGACCCCGCGTGCTCCTTGCGAGCACGAGGGCGCGGGAGATCGCCGACTCCTTGAACGTGTGCACACTTTCGGGAGGCTCGGTGCCCGCTCGCTGCACCGCCCATACGTTCTTGCGCCTCTCAACATCCCACACTTCACGCGTCGGCATGGCTCCTCCTAGAGTAAATGGGTCTTCCTCTTTCCCTCGAGCCTCTTGAGCAAACCGTAGGCCGTCCTCCGTCGCGATCACCAGCTATGGCCTAGGTGGCCCGCGAGGGATTCACGTCGGTCTTCTCGATCAAGCGGTTGACGATCTCGCCGGGAAGGTCCTCCTGCTGGTGGGCCTCCTGCTCGGCCGCCTGGTTGACCTCGACGCGGGCAGCTTGCCAGGCCGACCAGTGGCCCGATACGAGCGCCCAGAGCGAGAGCGCGGAAACGTAGACGACGCTCCTAACCCAGCCTGTCGCGATCGAGATCGGAATCATCACGAGCCACAGGATCGTGAGCCAGCCGTTCACGCGACGCATGAAGACTGGATCGCCCTGTACCGACGCCCAGACGCTCTTGACGACACTCACTTGCAAACTCCTCCTAGATTGGTTCCACGCGGCGGCGCTATACCCAGCCGAGCGGATCGCAATCGTTTCGAGGATCTCGACCCGTCGGTCTCAGTGAGATGCCGAGACCATGGCCGGGCACCGCCTTCGTCGGCGTTGGAGACCGACGCCTGCCGGGTCGAGGATCCGGCGTTTGAGGTTTGGGGAGACAACGTCGGGGAATCGAGCGCATCATCAAGATCCGGGCCGAGCAGCGGTCTTGCGGTCGCCGGCCCCAACGGAGGCGCACGTGCAGAGGCAGCTATCGCTCGAAGGGCGCGAGTTCAGATGAGCGCACCAAGCACACGACGGGCTCCGCCAGATCTGAGCACGAGGCGCCGCGAGCCCAAGCAGGCCATCTCCGCGACGCTCAAGCGCACGTTCACTGAGTTCCGCGCCGACAACCTCACGGACTGGGCCGCGGCGCTGACCTACTACGCCATGCTCTCGTTGTTTCCCATGCTGATCGTGCTGATCGCGCTGCTCGGCCTGTTCGGGCAGTACCCGAAGACGTCAGATGCGGTGTTGGGGATCATCGGGCAGGTCGGCCCGTCCTCGGCGGTGCAGACGTTCCGGGGACCGATCGAAGGAGTCGTTAAGGCGAAGGGTGGTGCGGGCGCGCTGCTCGGGTTAGGCCTGCTCGGCGCGATCTGGGCGGCGTCGGGGTATGTCGGTGCCCACCACGCGACCCTCCCAAACCAACCACCTGACGATCGCCACACGCGGGCGGCTCCGCGCGGCGAGGTACTCCGGACTATCAGGGTGCACCTGGGCAGGAGTTCCGACCGTGCGTACTGGAGCGCCCGAGCCGGGTGATTAACGCGCGACGCATCGGGGTGAGGATGCTAGGCACCGGAGGGCCCTCGCTCGGACATTGTTCGTTCGCGCCTTACCGAGCGTCGCTCGCTCGGTGGGAGCTCGCCGGGGAGTCGAAGTCGTTGATCGCGGCGAGTTGACGTGACGCGCGGTCCGAGAGCACGACCGGCCGGGTGAGCTCCGACATCAGCTGCTGCATGGCCTGGCGCACCCACCACGATGCGTAAGCCCAGAACGGCGTCTCGAGGGACGGGTCGAACCGGTCGAGCGCCCGCAGCAAGCCAACGATGCCCTCCTGCATCAGCTCGCTGCGCTCCACCCGTTCGGAGCCTCGGTAGATCCGCGCGATGCTCGAGATCAGCGGCAGGTATGCCTCGACGAGACGGTCGCGCTCCGGACCCGCACAGCGCTGTGCCGCGCCCACAAGGCGACGTTCGGCTGCCGGTTGCAGGCGGGGCCCCGAACCATGTTCCGGGTGCTGCCGGGCACCGACGTTCCGGGTGCCGGGCTGTGGTGCGTCGACGAGCTGCGTCTGGTCTGGCGAAAGCGAGTGCATGAAGCCACCTCGGCGTCTCAGTCATCAGTCTGACCGTGTGTATTTCGCAAGCCACGGATCCGGCGAATTCCACCGTCTATGCATTCGAAACACCAGGCGCTGCTGGCGCCGTCCGAACGCGAGACATCTGGCTTACGTGACCCTCTGACGACGGCAATGAGGGGGCGAGCGCCCGCTACGGTTTGCGGGGGAGTCGCCGTGAGGGTGATTCGGCGAGCTCTTCCCGATCTCGAGCCTCGGCCACTCCGTCATCCTGCCTCATCCTCGGCTGGGACATCCACCAGAACGACTCGTTCTTCGTCACGTTCCTCGTCGCCCGGCACCTCGCGACGGCACTCGTACCAGTCGCGTTTTTCCGCCGCGACTGGGCGCGCATCGTCCGCGGGCTCGGACGCCCACTCCGCGACCGCCAGATCGCCGACAACGACGCCCGCTTCGACTGGCTCCTCGTCGTCGGCACGATCCCCGCAGGCATCCTCGGCCTGCTCCTCCGAACACGCCCTGCGCCACCTCTTCGCCTCCGGCCGCTCCGCCGCGCTCTTCCTCATCTTCAACGGCCTCCTGCTTTACGGCGCCGCGCGCACCCACGTCGGCACTGGCGCCGTCCAGGCTCTCGGCCCGCGCGTGCCAGGAGCGCCACGTCGTAACCGCGATCGGCGAACGCGCGCGCGGTCGCCCGCCCCACGCCGAGGGAGACACCGGACACGACGACGCCGGTGGTACCCGTCTGAGGATGGCAAGACGACGACACCTCGATTCGATCGGCCACGCGCCGGGTAGGAGGCGGCATGAGCAACAACACGAACCCACACCCTCACAGGGACGCGGGCTACGCCGCGTTGACCGGAACCTTCCTGCTCGGGACCGCAGCCGCGATCTTCGGCCTCGAGCGCAAGGGGCATCTGCCCGAGCACTTCGAGGCCTCCGATCTCGCACTGCTCGGCATCGGCACCTACCAGCTGAGCCGCACTCTCACACGCGATCGAGTGACGACGTTCCTGCGGCGCCCGTTCGCAGATGAGGAGGGTCCGGCCGGGCGTGGCGAGGTGAAGAGCGAGCCACGCGGCACAGGCCTCAGGCGTGCGATCGGCGAGCTCGTCACCTGCCCGTTCTGCATGACGCAGTGGGTTGCGGGCGCCGCGCTCGCCGGACTCTGCGTGGCACCCAAGACGACCCGCTTCGCGGCGAGTGTCCTGGCCGTGCGCACCGTGGCCGAGCTCGCGAACATCGCCCACGAGGGAGCCGTGGTCGAGGTCGACAAGCTCCAGAAGATCTCGAAGCTCGTTGCGACGTCGCGGAAGGCGGCCTGATGCGAGCGCTTACGTACCACGGCAAGCGCGACGTGCGCGTGGACAGGGTTCCCGATCCCGAGATCCGCGAGCCGACCGACGGCGTCGTCCGCATCACGTCGACGGGTCTGTGCGGCTCGGACCTACACCTGTACGAGGCCCTCGGCGCCTTCCTCGACGCGGGCGACATCCTCGGGACGACGCGGCGCTCGGCATCGTGCTCGACATCGCACGGCGACTCGCGGCAGGCTAGTCCCACCAGGGTGCCGAGCCCGTTCCCGGAGTCGCCGGTGCGCGCGCGAAGGCAAGCGCAAAACGCTCCGTGGTGCAACGCGGTGCTCCGTCCCGCGCGCGCGCAATGGTGTCGGTTTGTCCCCAATGCTTAGCCCGCGAGCTCGAGTTAGCCTCGAGGAAGGTTTGATAACGCACAACTACTCTTCGGCAATGGCGTTGGCGGCGTGATCGGCTGGGAGACATCGGAGCGCGTGCTCGAATCCGGCGACTTCGAGTCGTGTCAGCGGGTGCTTGTGGCGGAACCCGTGGTCGAAGCGTCCGAGGCCGGCGCTCGCACGCTCGGTGTCACCTACTGGCAGGCGGTCGACCGCTTCACTCGCGGCGGCGTCCGTGCGCGCTGGGCGGGCGCCGGGGGCAAGCTGAAGCTGGTCGGCGGTGCGACGCTGCTTACCTTCGGGCAGCCAGAGCTGAGTTTCGACGGCGGGCTCGTCAGCTGCCGGCACGCGATCCAGGGTGGACTGCTCGCGCTCCGATCCGGCGGCTCGGTCACGCTCGCACAACGACCCGAGGGCGATCAGCAGGCGCTGAGCGTCATGGTCGAGGGATACCTTCCGCGGCTCGCCGCCCGCGCCGGCGCGCCGCCGTGGACCGGCATGCTCTACGCGAAAGGGCAGAGCCCCTTCCATGCCGCGGTCAGCCGCCACTACTTCGAGCTCCTGTTGCGGAGGCAGGCCTCGTGAACGTCACCGTCTTCGGCGCAACCGGCGTCGTCGGCCGGGCGCTCGTGCCCCTGCTGGCCGAGCACGAGCTGACCGCGGTCTCGCGCACCGCGCGTGACGAACCCGGCGCCCGCTATGTGGTCGCCGACGCGGCGAGCGGCGACGGTGTCGCCGCGGCCCTGGAAGATACGGACGTCGTCTACTACCTCGTCCATTCGCTCGGCGCGCGCGACTTCGAGGAGCAGGATCGCCTTGCAGCAGAGACGGTCGCGCGCGAGGCGGCGACCGCAGGCGTGCAGCAGATCGTCTACCTCGGCGGGCTCGGCGCCGATGACCCCGACGCGTCGCCGCACCTGCGCAGCCGCCGCGAGACCGGAGAGCGGCTCGCGTCCACGGGCGTCCCGGTGACGACTCTGCGCGCGGCCATGATCGTGGGCAAGGGGAGCGCCGCCTTCGAGACGATCCTCGGGCTGGTCAAGCGGCTGCCGGTCATGGTGACGCCGAGCTGGGTCTCGACGCCTACGCAGCCGATCGCGCTCGACGACGTTGCCCACTACCTTGCAGGGATCTGTGGCAATCAGGCCACGTATGGCCAGGGCTACGACACGGGCGGGCCTGAGGTGTTGACCTACCGGCAGATGATCGAGCGGATCGCTGCCCTGCTCGACCTGGGGCTGGCAATCATCGAAATTCCGTTGCTGACGCCGTACCTCTCCTCGCTCTGGCTCAACCTCGTCACGCCAGTGAGCGCGTCGGTCGCGCGGCCGCTCGTCGAAGGGCTGCGCAATCCGACGATCGCGCGCGAGGAACGGATCCGAAAGTTGCTGCCGCTCGAACTCACGTCGTTCGACGATGCGGCGCGGCGGGCGCTCGCGTGAGCAGCGCCGGTACCTCGCCGGCCCGGTAGTCGAAGATCCCCTCTGCCGACTCGGTCGACCTCCGCGTCGCCGACCACCGACGAGTGCGATCACAGCGAGATCGAGACTTTGGGCGGCTCCGCGCTCGACGACATCGAACTCGGGAGGGTTCCCTACGGCCCAATCGTTCAGGGTGGACTCTGCGCGGCATGCGGCGACGCTTCCAGCGCAGGCGTCGCGTCGATGGCTGGAGGCCATGGCGGCTGGAGCCGAGCGACCCGTGAGCTGACAGCGTTACTGCCAGGGTCGCGCGCACGCACGCGGGCGATCCGTCCGGCAACGTCCGGATCGTCGTCGCGCTCGCCTGCGTGATGGCTCGGGCAAGCTGCGGTGCGCACTGCGCTGCACTCGGCTGTCTGTGCGCTGCGATCGGGCAAGCCTGCGGATGCGCACCGATTCAGGATCGTCTGGCGCGAGGCTGACGAGATGGTCGACCACGAAGCGTTGTGCGGTGCCGTGTCCCGTGCTCATTGGAACTTCTCCAGTTCTGCGAGGTTGTCGCGTGCGGCGTCGAGGTTCTCGCCCGCTTCGCGGATCAGGCCGGCGAGTGCGCGGGGCAGCGCGCGGACCAGCCGCGTCCTGAACGGCGCGGACGGCAGTCGCCGGCCTCGAGTTGCGTCAGGACGAGCTCGACCGGGCTGGTTGCGCGTGCCTCGTGACCGGCACCAGCCACGCGTACGCTCACGAGTTCTCCTGCCGCTAGGTGTCGTGCCTACGGAGGTTGAGTACGGGTAGGTAGGTGTCCGGGCCTGCCGGGAGTCTTTGGGTTGCTGAAGCTCAGAGACGACCGGAGGCCCGGATGCAGCACCCTAACGCGCGGCTCACGCCGCGTGGCCGGCTTGAGCTCGTGTTGCTCGTCGAGCGTGGCGCGTCGCTGCGTTTCGCGGCGACCGCGTGTAACGTCGCGTTGTCGACTGCGCATCGTTGGGTCGTGCGCTGGCGGTCTGCGACGAGTGCCGAGCGCGCGTCGCTCGTGTGCTTGCTCGACCGCTCGAGCCGGCCGCATCACAGCCCGCGGCTTCTGCCGGTCGCGCTGCAGGATCGCGTGGTGGCGTTGCGCGCGCAAACGGGCTGGGGGCCGCGGCTCCTTGCCGGCGAGCTCGGCGTGGCGCACCAGACGATCTGGAAGGTCCTTCGTCGCCACGGCTGCTCGCGCCCGCCACGACCAGCGCGCGAGGCGGCCAACCGCTACGAGTGGCCGTGTCCCGGCGATCTGCTGCACATGGACACTGCGCGCTACGCGCGTTTCGTACGACCAGGCCACGCACGCACAGGCGACCGCTCGCACCGCTCGCGCAACTGGATGCGGCCCGAGACACGCATCGGCTACGACTTCGCCCACGCGCTCGTCGACGACCACACACGCTTGGCCTACGTCGAGCTGCACGACGACGAGCACGCCCAGACCGTCACCGCCTTCGTCGAGCGCGGCCTCGCGTTCTTCGCCGAGCGCGGCATCACCGCGAAACGACTGATGACCGACAACGCCTTCACCTATACCCGAAACCGCGCTCTCCGACAACTGCTCGCAGACCGCAGCATCGCCCACCGCACCACGCGGCCCTACCGCCCACGGACGAACGGCAAGGTCGAGCGGTTCCACCAGACGATGGCCCGCGAGTGGGCATACGGCCTGACGTACCGCTCAAGCAGCCACCGCAAGCTCGCGCTGCCACACTGGCTCAACCACTACAACGAGCAACGCCCCCACAGCGCCCTCGCAAACCGGCCACCCAGCAGCCGCGTTCGCAACCTCTAGAGGCACGACACCTAGGTACTTGAAGATCGTTGCGCGGCTGACGCCACAGAGCGCGGCGGCTTCGGCGACGCTAAGGAGAAGCCGGTCACCAACGTCCAGTTCGGTCATGTTCCGATTCATTGGGTTCATTAAAGGCGGAGTGAACCGGTACCATCCAGAAGTGTGGTGAACGGTCCAGCACATCACGAACGCTCGGCCGAGGCCGAAGAACAACTGCGCTCGCTGGAACTCCGTGTGCTCGGTGACCCCGAGCAGGTGGTCATCGATCTCGGCCTCTCGTCTGGCTTCAATCTCGCCGACTGGCCGGCGCCGAAGACCGCTCACCCAAAGGCGGACGATCTAGCGACGCGGCTCCTCTACAGAGCCGCGAAAAGCCTCGCGGATGCGATCCCCGAGTCGGGTATTACCGTTGAAATCGGCGGCCGAGCACGCCTGCTCAAACGCCCGATGGCAGTCGGCAATCTTGACCCGGACGAGCTCAATAACCTCTCGGCGGCGTTCAACGGAGGCATCCCGCTCGCGTTCCTGTGCAGTGCCGACGAGGGTTGGGCCGACTGGAAAACATCCATGCTGCTCTTCGCTCGAGCCAATCCAGATACGCAGTCCGAACGGCGCGCCGTCGTTGCTGAACTCGCAGATCGGATGGATCTTGAGCAACAGCTTTGGGAAGCGGCCGACGAACCACGAATCCCGTTTCCCATCGCGCAGCGCACGGTGGATTGGTTGTGGGATAGCGACCAGCCTGACGGCGAACCACCGTCAGCGTTCCCATGTCTTAGGTGCGGGCGGTGGACGACCACTGCGCGCCGAACGAAGAACCTTCCGCTCTGCGACTACTGCCGGGACAAGAAGGTCTACACGGCAGAGGGAAGGCTCATACGCCTCCGCGAGCCATCCACCTGGCCCCCGCACGCAATCATGCCGGCGACCAGAGGGACTTGGTGGATTCAGTGCGACTACCCGGCGTGTTCGAAGGTCATAGAGGCTCGGCAACAACGCCATCGATGCCCAGAGCACCAGGACCACCGGATGGATGTCGCTAAGCGCCTTTCGGGTGCTGGCATGCGCTCTCGATGAGCCCCAAGCCTGATCGACTCCCTACGTCGCCCCGGGTACGATCGCGGCCGTGACGGACATGCGCGCCACGGAACGGCTGCTCGAGTTCATCGCTGAGCGCTGCGACGACGAGCGCGTGCAAGCGGCCGTGGCCGAGCTCCAGCGCCGCGGCGACACGCTCGTGCGCAGCCCTGACGTGCAAGTGGTCGCGACTGCGGCCTTCCGATGGCTCGACGAGTACCGCGGCCTCGAACGCGGCGCCGATGACGAGCTCGCCCACGCGATCGAGCGCCTCGAGAACGCGATCGGCGGAAGTTGAGCACGCGCAGGCGCCCACGATGACCGACGTCGGGACTTGCCCGGTGTGCGGTCGACGCTTCGCAGTGTTCAACCTCGCGACGTCGGGAGAGGTCGTCCTTGTCCATCACAACGACCAGCCCATGACGCGTTGCGCTGGCGCCGGTGGGGCCCCAGTCGAAGGCTCGGTGAGCTACCAGGTCGCTGGACGACGGATCGAACGAGGCGGCGAGGGCAGGACCTAGTCGGGACGGGTGCTCGTTCGCTGGCGGCGTCGGGTCGCGCTTCGGCTCTTGCCGGCGCGTGGATTCACCCTCGAGGTGTGACGTCTCTCCGGCCGTTGCGGCTTAGGGTGGGATCCCCGTGCACCCGATTGGCGCGTTGGCTGTAGGTGCGGCGGGTCGTCGAGATCTGGTCGCCTGGATAAGGGAGCGGGACATGAGCGACGATGCGATCGATCGAAGCAGGTTGCCGATCCGGCGTCCGCCGTTTCAGGGGGTGGTGAAGCGCACGCTCGATGGTTCGGAGCCGGACTGGAACTATGTGGCGCCGATCCCCGCCCCGGATGGTGCGCCGAACATCCTGCTGGTCCTCACCGACGATGCGGGCTTCGGGAATCCGAGTGGGTTCGGCGGGCCGATCCGCACTCCGACGCTTGACCGGCTGTCCGGCGCGGGGCTGACGTACAACCGTTTCCACACGACGGCGCTTTGCTCTCCGACGCGTGCGGCGCTGATGACGGGGCGCAACCATCACGCGGTCGGTTTCGGGATGATCGGCGAGTTCGCCGGGCCGTTTCCCGGCTACTCGGCGACTCTGCCGAAGGATTGCCAGACGTTTGTGAGGACGCTGCAGGGGAACGGCTATTCGACGGGTTGCTTCGGCAAGTGGCATCTCACGCCCGACAACGTGCAGGGTCCCAGCGGCCCGTTCGACCGGTGGCCGAACGCGCTCGGCTTCGACTACTTCTGGGGCTTCCTCGGCGGCGAGTCCGGCCAGTTCGATCCCGTGATCATCGAGAACAACAAAGCGATCGGGACGCCGGACGACGAGGGCTTCTACTTCCCCGACGCGATGGCCGACACGACCATCGAGTGGCTCCATGGTGTGCGTGCGCACGGCTCGGAGAAGCCCTGGTTCGCGTACTTCTCGACCGGGGCGAGCCATGCTCCGCACCAGGTGCGGCGCGAGTGGTCTGACCGGTACCGGGGTGCGTTCGACGAGGGCTGGGACAAGCTGCGCGAGGAGACCTTCGCGCGGCAGAAGGAGCTCGGCGTCGTCCCGGCGGACGCAGTGTTGACGGAGCGGTCCGAGGCGATGCCGGCTTGGGTCTCGCTGAGCGAGAACCAGAAGCGCGTCTACGCGCGGCAGATGGAGGTGTACGCGGGCTATTGCGAGAACGCCGACTGGAACGTCGGCCGCGTGGTCGATGCGATCGAGGAGATGGGCGAGCTCGACAACACGCTCGTGATTTACATCTGGGGCGACAACGGCGCCAGCATGGAGGGCACGCTGACCGGCACGTTCAATGAGCTGGCGACGCTGAACGGCGTCCCGCTGACCGACGAGCAGCAGCTCCAGCTGATCCTCAAGTGGGGTGGCCTCGAGGCCTGGGGCGGCGGCATGATGGGGCCGCACTACTCGGCGGCCTGGGCGTGGGCCGGCAACTGCCCGTTCCACTGGGGCAAGCAGGTCGCATCGCACCTCGGCGGCACCCGCGATCCGATGGTTGTCCACTGGCCGGATCGCATCCGCGAGAAGGGGTTGCGGTCGCAGTTCACCCACGTGACCGACATCGGCCCGACGATCCTCGAGGCGGCAGGCGTGCCGCAGCCGACGCACATCGACGGGGTTGAGCAGACGCCGATGCATGGCACGAGCGTCCTCTACTCGCTCAACGACGCGGCCGCGCCCGAGCGGCACACCCAGCAGTATTTCGAGATCCTCGGCAACCGCGCGATGTACAAGGACGGCTGGTGGCTCTCCTGGATGATGCCGCGCATCCCCTGGCGCATCGACCCCGAGACGTTGCGGAAGTTCGCGCCGGGTGTCTGGGATCCCGCGAACGATCCGGTCGAGCTCTACTACCTGCCCGACGACTTCACGCAGGCAAAGAACGTCGCCGATCAGCATCCCGAGAAGGTCGAGGAGCTCAAGAGGCTCTTCTGGGAGGAGGCGGACAGGTACGACGTGCTGCCGCTGCTCGGCGGGCTGACCGGGTTCTTCGGGATGACCCCCCCGATTCCCACCCAATCGACGTTCACGTACTACGGCGATGTCCAGAACGTGGCGTCGGGGATGATCCCGCGGATCTACAACCACTCGTACGCGATCAGCGCTGAGCTCGAGATCCCGCCGGGTGGCGCCGAGGGCGTGATCGTGGCCGAGGCAGACCACCTGGGCGGCTTCTCGCTCTTCGTCCAGGATGGCAAGCTCAAGCACACCTACTCGTTCCTCGGCATACTCGAGTTCAAGCAGGAGTCGGAGAAGCCGCTACCAACCGGGAACGTCAGCGTGCGGATGGAGTTCGCCGCCGACGCGCCCAAACCCGCCACCGGCGGCGAGGTGACGCTGTACGTGAACGACGAGAAGGTCGGGGGCGGACGGATGGAGCACACGGTCCCTGCGCGCTTCTCGGGCTATGCGGGCATGGATATCGGCCGCGACAACGGCCTTCCGGTCGACCGCGCATATGCGGACAGGTCACCGTTCAGGTTCACCGGTACGGTCAAGAAGGTCGTTTTCGACATCAACCCGCACCTGGACGGCGAGGACGAGCAGGAACTGCACGAGCACGCACAGCAGACCCTCGCGGCACACGCGATCAACGCCTGAGGAAGGCCGGATCATGAGCGACGACACGCAGAAAGACGTCCTGATCGCGGTCTACCTCTTCGAGGACCTCGCGAAGAAGGACTTCGACGCGGTGCTAAAGCTCGCCGAGGACAAGGCGATCACGGTCGAGGGCGTCGTCCTCGTCCAGAAGGATGCGGCGGGCGAGGTCACGGTCAAGGAGACGGGAGACCACCTCGGCCGAAAGGGCGCCAAGGTCGGAGGAGGCGTCGGGCTCGTGGTCGGCCTCTTCGCACCGCCGCTTCTGGCAGCGACCGCGATCGGCGCGAGTGCCGGCGCCGTGATGGGCAAGTTCGCGCGGCATCGGCTCGAGAGCGGCATCGCCGAGAAGATGGACGCGGCGCTCCCGCCGGGCTCGGGAGGCGTGATCGCCGTCTACGACTCAGACGGCGCTGCGAACGTGGACACGGCACTTGCGAACGCCGTCAAGAAGTCGGTGGCGCAGATCGACGACATGAGCGCCAAGGAGCTGAAGGCCGGCCTCGCCGAGGCCCAAGCGGGCATGGGAGGCTAAAGCGTGTCGCCGAGCGCGCCAGACGCGAAGAGGCCACAAGCCCCGTGGCGGTGACATGAGCAACGACCCGACTGACGGGCCGTCGGGAGGCGCGGAGGCGGAGCACTCGGGCGTCGCCGCACGCGCGCGCAAGACGGCGCAGGGGGCGCATGCGCACGGCACAGCAGTGGCGGAGCGTGGCCGGCTCTGGGTCGTGAATCGGGATCCGGCGTCGCGCAGCGGCGCGACCGTCGGCTGGGTGCGGCGCTACCAGGCCGCCGACGGGCAGCTCTACGCGGTGCTGCTGAGCGCGTACCTGTTCATCACGCTGCTGCCAGCGATGCTCGTCGAGGCGACCTACCTCTACAGCGACCCTGCCGCGCTCGCCGACCGGACCGAGCACCGCCTCGGCCTCTCCGGCGCGACTGCCACCCTGTTTCATGGCGTGCTCGTTGGCGGGAAGGACCACAAGTTCGGGGTGGTGGTGCTGGCCCTCGTCAACCTACTGTTCTTTGGACTTGGCTTCCCACGCGTGCTTCAGCTCGCCCACGCACGCTCCTGGATGATCGATCTGCGCAAGAACGCGTTGGTCGACCAGGCGCGATACCTGGTCGTGCTCGTCGTCGTTCTCGTGATGAGTTTCCTGTTCATGCTGCAGACCCGAGTACTGCTGGGCGAGCCGGCGTGGATCGGCTGGCTGCTCACCGTCTGCTGGCTCGCGCTCCTCATTGGCTTCTTCGTCTGGGCGCCGCACCTGCTCCTCCATCGCCGCGTCCCCGCCAGCAGCCTGCTTCCCGGAGCCGTATTCACCATTCTCGGGCTGATCGCGCTTCGCCTCGTGTCCTCTCTCGTTCTCGCCCGCTGGCTCACGTCGTACTCCAAGAGCTACGGCGCGCTCGGCATCGTCATGGCGATCTTCTTCTGGATCATCATCGGCGGCACGATCCTCGTGCTCGCCGCAGCGCTCTCACCCGCACTCGCCCACCGGCGCGACCTGCGACGAACGGCCAGCGCGAGTTAACGGTTTGTCAGGCTGCGAAGCATCGTCTCGACCCGCTCGAGTCGGGCCGCAAGGTCGTCGAAGCGGGCATCGACCCGTTCCTCCTCCTGCCGGTCGGCGGCATCCTCTGCGGCGTGACGGGCGCGCTGTGCGCGCTCCACAAACGACGAAGTGACCGCCGCGGTCACGATCGCGAGAAGCGCAATGCCCTCGAACATCACCACGGCGGCGACGAGTCTGCCGTTCACGTCACGCGGGGTCACGTCTCCATAGCCGACGGTCGTCACCGTCTGCAGCGCCCACCACATCCCCCGAAAGATATTCGGGTACTCGCGGTGGTCGAGCAGGCGCATCAGTACCCCGCTCGCGACAACAACGACGCCGGTTGCCGTAACGATCGTCCCCGTGGCGCCGCGAACCGACACCGGCTCGCGCAAGAACCGCGACATCGTACGGTCAATCAGGATGAAGCGCGCGATCGACCGATGATATGCACGCGCCCGGATGGGTTTGCGGAATCGACCGCTAGAACGCACCGAAAGAGGAGCTTTCGCTCACGGCACCCGCGCGGACCTAGCTTGCATGTCCGCTACGACGCTCGGAAGCGGGACGCCACGGCCGTTATAGAGCCTAGCGAGCAGCCGCTCGAGCTGCTCCGTCGCGTAGCGCGCCCATCCCTCTTCCGCGTTCCTGACGTTCACCGCCGACCTCCATTGATATCTGGGGCGCGAGGGTCAGGCGGCCCGGTGCCGCGGCGGGTGCTTCGGCCGGCAGCGACGGAATAGCGTCGCGCTTTGCGACGCGCGCTTAGCTAGGTGCGCAGGTCGAGGCGCCAGTCGTTGCAGGTCATGAAGTGTCCCTTCGGGAACTCGAACTCGCACGCCTGAGCAGCTTCGAAGCCGAGCTTGCGGCAGATTGCGTTCGACGGCGCGTTGTCGACGTTCGGGAAGGCATGCATGAAGCGGTGCTTGTCGTCGCCCTTCGCTAGCTCTACCGCCAGCGCGGTCGCCGCCACCGCGATCCCACGACCTTGGAACTCCGGCACGACCATCCAGCCAACCTCGTAGACCTCCTCGCCCCGCCACTCCTTCGTCCAGAAGCCGACCGAGCCGACACCGGAGCCGCTCGCCACGTCGACGATCTTGAACATGCGATCGCCACCCTCGAGACGCTCGTAGCGGCCCTGACGCTCACGTAGCTTGCCTGGGCTCTCAGGGCCGCCGAGATGCTCGGTCACGCGCGGGTCGCCCATCAACCGCTCGAGCAGCGACAAGTCACCGCTCCCCCAGGGCTCGAGGGCCACCATCGCGCTCACTCCACGCAGCCTAGTTAATGGCTCCTGGTGCGCGTCCTCGACTCGTCGCGTATCGCGATGACCTCGAGACCACCCGAGGCGTCACACGCTTTCCACGAGACCGGCACCAACCAGCGCGAGAACCACCACGAGCCTTTCTCGCCGGATGGCTTCGGCCCGCCGCGCGATGCGGCCGACATTCCCCTCGCCGCCAACCACGTGAAGCCAGCTCATCCCCGATGACGGATGCGTGGTCGGCGTCGGGCTCTTCATGCAGCTCTTGCCAGGCGAGGCACAGCAGGGTCGCGTGGACCCGTGGAATCGTGTCGGGGTCGTCGTCCAGCGCGAGTTTCGTGAAGATCGACCTGACCTGGTGCTCGACCGCGCGACGGGTGACGCCGAGGTCGGGTGCGATCGCCACGTGGTTCTTACCGCATGCGAACGGAGGCTCTTAGGAAGATCTAAGCAACCCCTCAGACTCGGCACCGAGACGTTCAGGTTGCGGTGGTGAGCTTTCCTTGCTCACGACCGAAGGGAACCGAACATGGTGCGTTGCCGCCGTCCACTCACCGTTGCCTCGGTCGTCGCAGTCGCAGCGTGCTCTCTGCTCGCAGCAGGCTGTGGCGGCGGGGGCTCCTCTGGGGTTGCGAGCGTCGCCTCCTCCACGACGGCGACCACCACGACTGCCGCGACGACGGCGCAGCACAGACTGCTCGCCTTCTCCCAGTGCATGCGCTCCAACGGCATGCCGAACTTTCCCGATCCGCGCCGCTTCGTCGGAGGGAACGTCAAGCTGACTCTGCACCAAATCGAGGCCAGCAGTCCGCACTTCCAGACCGCCGTGAACGCCTGCAATCATCTGCTTCCGACGAACGGCGGCAGCGGGTCACAGACAACTGCCCAGCAGCGGCGCACCCAGCTCGCCGACGGACTGTCGTTCGCCAGCTGCATGCGCAGCCATGGTGTGAGCCGCTTCCCCGATCCGACCGCGCAGGGTGGTCTGACACCCGAAATGGTCAAGGCCCAGGGCATCGATTTACACTCGCCCGCAGTTCTGCGGGCCGTGCAGGCGTGCCTACCGGCGTCGCACGGCCTGCTCACCCCCGCGAAGGTCAGAGCGGCGCTCAACAACGCCGGCAGTTGACCCTACCGCCGGTCCTCGCGCCCGGGAAATACTCAGCGTCGTGGACGCACGGCAGACGCCTGTTGGCCGGCAAGCACCTTCCGTACCGTGGCCGGCCACCACCTCTCGCCGCCATGCGCGGTCGGCACACCCCGTCGGTGAGAGCGCTAGCGATTGCGCTAAGCGAAGCACCGCCCTGGCGCTCGCGCACGATCCGCTCAACGAGCTCGGGCGCCAGCGTGCTCGGCCGTCCGAGCCGAACGCCCTGGGCGCGCTTGACGGCGAGCGCGTCTTTCGTGCGCTGGCTGATGATCCGCCTCTCCCACTGCGCCGCGGAACCCATGACGTTCACCATGAACTCGCCGCTGGGGCTCGAGGTGTCGACGTCGATATCGAGCAAGATCAGCCCCCAGCCCTTCTGCTTGCCCTTCGGGCGGCTGCGCTCTGCGAGGTCAGCGAGATCGCGAACGCTGCGGCTAAGCCGGTCGAGCTTCGCGACGGCGAGCGCGTCCGCCTCGCCGGCCTCGATGCGGCTGATCGCGCCGCACAGGCCGGGACGCTTCTCGTGGCTATTCGTCCGAGGTGTGACTTGGTTTCGTGCTTCCGTCGGTGTTCTTGGATCATTGGAGAATCACGGTGAGTCGCAACCAGCACGAAAGGAGGGGGCTGACAACGTCGTTTCGGCGCTCGAGGCGCGGCGTCCGGTTCGATCGACTGCTTCGACGGCGTCGGTGGTCCAGTGGAGTCTCCTTGGGCCGCTGGTCAGGGTTGACGGTCGAGAACGACCGGCGGCTTGGCTCGCTCGTCGACCAAGAGTTGGAAGATGTCTGGCCGGGCGTAGTGACCGACGACGTCGAAGTCGTACTTGCCTTCGACGATGGCGCCGAGGTCGAGCTCGGCATGGAGGATCGACTCGCCGTCGACGTCCGGACCGGCGAGGATGGCGCCGAGCGGCGACACGATCAGCGACCCGCCCCGACACAGGATCGTGTCGCTGTCGACGTCCGGTTCGAGTGGATAGTTGTCGGGGTAGTCGCTGCGACGCGCGAACTGGTTGGCGGAGAGCACGAAGCATCGGCCCTCGCAGGCAACGTGCCGCATCGTCGCGGTCCAGGTCTCCCGCGCATCGGCGGTTGGTGCGCAGTAGATCTGGATGCCTTTCGCGTACATCGCGGTGCGCATAAGGGGCATGTAGTTCTCCCAGCAGATCACCGCTCCGAGTCGACCGAACGGCGTGTCGATGACCGGCAGTGTTGAGCCGTCCCCCTCGCCCCAGACGAGGCGCTCGGCGGCGGTCGGCATGAGCTTGCGGTGCTTACCAAGGTACCGACCTGAAGGCGCGAAGAACAGCACGGTGCAGTACAGCGTGCCGCCATCGCGCTCGATGACGCCGAGCACCAGGTAGGCGCCGTGGGTCCGCGCGATCGCGCCGAGGCGGTCTACCGCAGGCCCTGGCACGTCGATCGAGGACTCCCAGTAGCGTCGGAACCACTCGCGGCCCTCGGGCGTGCGCGAGCCGACGGTCGTTCCGAACGTGATGCCGCGCGGATAACAGGAGACGAAGGCCTCGGGGAAGAGCACGAGATCGGCTCCCCGCGCGGCACACTCGCCCATCAACCGGTCGACCTTCTCGAGCGTGGCGTCAACGTCGAATGCGACCGGCGCCGCCTGCACGACCGACACCCGTACCTTCTGCGCCGGCCCGGTCATGAACCAGACGGCGCAGCGCGTGAGGCGACGAGCTGCGCGAGGGCGGTCGTGGCTGGCACGTCGATGCGATGGCGCGCTCCGCCGCGGAGGATCGGCCCCGCGATCGCGTCCAACTCGGGAGGGCGCGCAGCCGCCACGTCCTTCTGCATCGAGCTGCGCATCTCGGCAGGGGCCGCTTCTTGGAGCGAACGAAGAGCCGCCTCGTCGACGGCCGCTCCCTCGGCACGAGCGACGGCGAGCGCCTCTGCTTGACAGCCAAGGTAACGGGGGTCGCCGCGCACCTCTCCAAGCGAACCATCGAGTGCCGTGGTGGCGAGCGCGACGGGCGCCAGGAACACGAGCTTGTCCCAGAGCAGTCCGAGCTCGTCGGGTCGTATTCGACTGTCGATCCCCGCCGCGCGTAGGTCCTCGGAGACGTATTCAGCTCCAGCGAGCTCGATCCGAATGAACGGGGAAGTCTGCCGGATGCGTCCGGCTCCCGTCCGCTCAGATTCGACGCGGATCGCCCCGCCCACGACGCTTCGGTAGCGAGCGCGCAGAAGCCGGACGTGGTCGACGCCGTTCAGCAGCGGGATCACCGTCGCGTCGCCGACTGCCTCCGGCGGCGCGACCGCGAGCGCGGCCTCGAGTGACGTCGCCTTGGTCGCGACCCACAGCACGTCGACCTCGCGATCGAGAGCGCACCCTACCGACACGACAACCTCGAAATCACCGAGCACGCGGCTCTCGACGACGAGACGTCCGTCGGAATCGGCAAGCCGCTCCGGACGCACGAGGAGCAGGACGTCCGAACCCGCGCGGGCAAGCGCCCCAGCGAGCAGTCCACCAACCCCGCCGGCGCCGAGAACTGCGTAACGCACCTACGAGCTCCCCGAACGTGTAGCGCGTGCCCGCACGAGACGAGTCTGCCACGTTCCGCATCGTCGAGGGGGCGTCATCTCTCCTCTCACGACCCTCCGGCGCCCGCTGGGTGCATCGACGCCGAACCGTGGTTGTCGGGCCTAACGGAGCGTCTCACGCTGCGCCTCGAGGCCGGCGCTGCTAGCGCTCTGATTGCCAGCGGGCGTCCGCCTCAGATGGTGCCGGGAGCACCGCGAACCTCGTCCTCACGCATACGCGGCGCGACCTCAGATTTCCAATTCGTTTCCAAACGGAGGAATCAAGCATTGGGTCGTAACCACTGGGATCTCGTAACGTGTGCTTTTGCAGGGACTTTCCCTACGCGCCCGGCACGATTCGAACGTGCGACCGGCTGCTTAGAAGGCAGCTGGTCTTTTCGGATTTCGCGGCCTGGTTAGGCGACATCGTCGACCTCCGCGGGTTCCCGCAAATGCTCCCGCAAATTGGTGTCGCCGAATGCGGCTGCGAACTCGTCGAGCTGGGAGTCCGAGTGCAGGTGTGCGTAGACCTTTGCGGTGACGGCTGGCGAGGCGTGCCCGAGTTGCCGCGAGACGACGAGTAGTGGGACGCCGCGTCCGAAGGCGAGCGCTGCTGCGGTGTGCCTCAGGCCGTGGAAGGTGATGAACGGCTTCGGCTCCAGCGGTTCTGGTCGCGGTGTCGCGAGGCCGGCGCGGATCAGGACGCGCTCGAGGTACTGGCCGGGCGAGTAGGCGCTGAGCGGCTGTCCCGCACGCCCTGGCCAGACGAGTCCGTCGGCGGGCGCGCCACCTTCGATCACCTCCTCGTCGAAGTAGAGGCCTAGGCGTTCAGCGAGTTGTGTACTGATCGCAACTCGGCGCGCGTTGCCGTTCTTCGGGGTGTGCGTGATTCGCTCGCCACCTGTTGCTTGCCAGACGGAGCGCCCAACTCTTAGGCGCCGCTCGTCAAAGAGGACGTCTGACCAGCGGAGGCCGATTATCTCGCCGAGTCTCAGGCCGCCTTCGGCTGCGCAACGGAGCATCGTCTCGCCGCGAAGGTGTCCGGCGTTGGCGATCATCTTCTCGACTTGCTCGGGCGTCAGGACGCGCTCGACTGCTGCGTGCTCGGAGTCGGTGCGCTTCGGCATTCGGAGGCGAAGGGCGTGATTCAATCTGAGTCGGTCCCATTCGACTGCCGTGGACAACATCGCCCGCAGCGTCGCGATCGACTGCTCGACGGCGCGGTATGCCGAGTCTCGCTGGACGAGCTCGCCGAGCCATCCCTCGAGCCGTTCGCGGGTCAGCTCGTCGAGGCGTAGGGCTCCCAGTGTTGGCGCGATGCGGTTGGTGTAGGCGCGGTCGTGAATCTCGATCGTCGCGGGTCGGAGGGTTGCGCTGCGGGCCTGGAACCAGCTGATCGCGAACGCCGTGAGGGTCTCGTCTGCCGGTATGGGTGTGGCGCGCGTTGTGCCGGCGTCGGCGCGTTCTCGGGCGCGTAGGCGCCGCGCGTCGGGTAGTCCGCCGGATTCAACGGTTATCCAGCGGGCGCGGCCTCCTGCGGCGAGGACTACTTGCAGCGGGCAGCGGCAGCGTCGGCCTGGCTTGTGGTTGGCACTGGACTCGCAGGAGGTTCGGTGTCCGCGGTAGATGCCGGGCTCGAGCTTCTCGCGCCAGCCTCGACGTTCACTTGCCATGGCAGCTCCCCTAATCCTGGTGGTGGCAGTGCGTTACGTTAGGGATGGGGTCGGCGCGCCAGAATCCTGGTTGCAGGTCGGTGAGGCTCGTGGTGCTCGCGACGACTGGCTTGCGTCGAACCTTGACGCTGGTCGTCGGGGTCGTGGCGGCTGGGGTGGCTTGCTTCGCTTCCCACTGCTCGAGGATGTCGGCGCGGATGTAGAGGCGTCCGGCGACGGTGATGCTTCCGGCCTGGCGGATGATCCGTCGCGCGGCTCGTGGGTCGCGCAGGCGGTAGCGCGCCTGGACGTCCTCTGCGGTGAGCAGGTCGGCGAGCACAGTTAAGGGGTCGGGCTCTCGAGATCGCGGTCGGAGACGACCGGTTCCCGGTTCCCCGGGTTATAGAGACCCCGGGAACCAGGGAACTGGTCGCTCTCAAGCGGTTCCGGGAACCGAGGGAACTGGCGGGAACCACCGGCTCTTCGTGGCTTGGTTGACCCGTTGCAGGCAGGAACCAGTACGGGAACCAGCGAGCCATCGAGACGAGGGAACCAGGTTCGGCGCGTTTCCACGTCAGGAACCCTCGGAGTGGTGGTCTGCCTGGTCCTGCTGCGCAAGCGGATCTTCGGCCTGGAGGTAGGCCCGCACGAGCGTCACAAGGTGCGCGCTGGAGCTCGTCTGCACAGTCACGTAGCCCTCCTCGGCGAGCGTCCCAATCGCTCGGAGGATGCAGCCCTTCTTGCCGCCGACGCCGAGCACAATGACGCTCTTGGTTGCAGGCCCACCGTGCTGCTGCAGGAACGTCGTGACGCGCTCCATGTACCAGGTAAGGCGCTTCCTGCCGGTCGTCGCGCTCACGGTGTCGCCCGAGCCCCAGGCGATGGTGGCGTCGAGCGTCCACCTACCTAGTGTCTTCACGGTGCCGTCGTCGTGTAGTTCCGTGTCGTGCACGCAATGGCTCGTGAACCTGATGACCCCGAGTTGAGTGCCTCGCTTGACGCGGTGAAACGCCGGGCGGTCTTTCTCCATGAAGATTCGCGTCTCGCCGGTGACGTCTGCTCCAACGGTTGCGCGGTAAAGGTTGGAGATCTCGGCGAGTCGGAGTACGACGTCGGGGGCGTCCTGCTTGCGGTGCGACCCGCTCGAGGTCCTCCTCGTCTCCTCGCTCTTGCCCGAGTGGTCGATCAGCACTACTGCCGCGCAAGTGCCCTTGAACGCGTCGCCAACCTCATTCCACCAGCGGTCGACATCGATGGCGCTGTTCGGGTCGAGGTTCTCGGCGTTCATGCTGCCCATGCTCGAATCTACGACGACGAGCTCGTACTCGTGGGCGCTCGCGCAGGCGCGGATCCATTTGCTGTATTGAGTGGTGAGCTGACCGGTGTTCTCGAGACAGTGGAACTGATTGGTGAGCTGGTCCTCGGTAACCCCGAACGACTCGAAGCGCTCGAGGAGATCGCTGAGCGGTCCGCCATCGATCGATACCCAGAGGACGTTGCCACCGCGCTTGAACACGACACTGGCCGCGTACGCGCAGAACATCGTCTTGGCGGTACCGAAGGGTCCGAACAAGAGGTGTCGCCGGTTGGCGTAAAGGAGATTGAGGATCGACGGCGGGGCGCTTCGCTCACGGCCCTTCACGAGGATGCGAACCGGTGTCCAGCCGCTTAGCCCACCGACATCGGGAAGGACGCTATGGCCGGCACGCGGCCAGCGTCGAGATACGCGAGGAAGTTCGGGCGGTCGGCGTCGTCGATGACGAGACGCGGCGTCTCGATGATGAACATGCCGTGGAAGTCGCCCGGGTTCTCGAGGTCGATGCCGTCCGGCGGGTAGTACGCGTCGTCGGGTGGCTCCTCCGGCCGGCCGGGTCGCCACGCAGACGATCGAGCCGGCCGAGGAGATCGTCCGCCGCGAGACTCATGCGGCGCACCCGATCGATCACGTCGAGGCATCGTGCGAGCGCGGCGTGGTCGTGGTGTAGTACGCGTCCCTTACGAGCGCCTCGAGCCGCGATCGCGTACCAGGCCCCGCCACGTCCGGGCCGATCGTCAGGGAATGGCAGCCCGAACGCGTCGAGCAGACCGGCCAAAGTATCAAGGTCAAGTTGACGTCGAGCCTCGCGGACGGTGTAGACGATCCAACTGCGCGCCTCACTCGCAGGGTCGTCGCGGAAGGCGTCCTCAATCGTGCCTCCAAGCGTTAGCCACGCTTCCCAGGCACGCATCGGAGCGCCAGCCTGGCGCGCGTTCTCGACGTCGCGTGCGACCCGCTGAGCGGGCGTCAGCTGCCTGCGAGGCTCGACTGCCCGGACGTCACCCGTACTCGTCTCGAACAGCTGGCGCGGCGCGAGTCCGAGTGCCTGCACGATCGACCGGTAGTCGCACCCGACGTAGCAGCGCACCAGCGCCTTGCGGTCGTCACCCTCGGACACGTAGAGCGACGGGCTCGTATCGGAGTGAGCGGGGCAGCGTGCGGACCAGCCGCGTCCAGAGCGCCGCGGCCTGCAGTCGCCGGCCTCGAGCTGCGTCAGCACGAGCTCGACCGGGCTGGTTGCGCCGGCGCCGGTCACGACGCACCGCGCTCGACGATCGTTCCGCGGACGCCGGTGGTGGCTGAGCGCCAGGAGCGGATGATCTCGAGCCGCACGCGATGGCCCGGCGCGAGGTTCTGGGCGGCAAGCATGCTCACCACGACTCACCGCCTCCGGTCCGCGAGATCCTTTCCGCGGCGAACTGGTAGGCGTGGTCGAGTTGCCGGCGCATGATGCTCGCTGCGGGCGGCTCGTGGATCGATGCCAACTGGACGTATAGCCGTCCGCCTGGACGAGTTAGGACGTAACCAACGCTCTCGTGCAGGCCACTACTGCTGGCGATACGACCGACGAGCATCTTGCGGTAATGGCTGTCGACGGCGCTAAGCGCTGTGCTGATGCTGGGCTTGGTAGGGTTCTTCATGGCCGGGGTCCTTCCGGTCGAACGTCGGCGGCTTCGTGGGCCGCATGGATTTCCGAGACGGTGGCTTGCGGGCCACCGTTTCGCGTTTTCGGCTGCTCATTGCAGCGGCGGTTCGTGTCGCGATCCACCGACGCAGCTCGTCGCGAGGAATCCGCGTTCCCTTGGCTCCCACGCGTACGCTCACGAGTTCTCCTGCCGCTAGGTACTTGAAGATCGTTGCGCGGCTGACCCCACAGAGCGCGGCGGCTTCGGCGACGCTGAGGAGAAGCCGGTCTCCAACGTCCAGTTCGGTCGTGTTCCGATTCATTGGGTTCATTAAAGTCGGAGCCAGCTGGTACCATCCAGAAGTGTGGTGAACGATCCAGCACAGCGCGGACGCCCGGCGGCGTCCGAAGCGCACCTGCTTTCGCTGGAACTGCGTGTCCTCGGTAACCCCGAGCAGGCGGTCATAGACCTCGGCCTCTCGTCCGGCTTCAATCTCGGCGACTGGCCGGCGCCGAAGACGGCTCACTCAAAGGCTGACGATCTAGCGACGCGGCTCCTCTACAGAGCGGCGAAGACCCTGGCGGATGCGATCCCCGAGTCGGGCATTACCGTTGAAATTGGCGGCCGAGCACGCCTGCTCAAACGCCCAATGGCAGTCGGCAATCTTGACCAGGACGAGCTCAGTGACCTCTCGGCGGCGTTCAATCGAGGCTTCCCGCTCGCGTATCTGTGTAGTGCCGACGAGGGTTGGGCCGACCGGAAAACCTCCATGCTGCTCTTCGCTCGAGCCAATCCAGATACGCAATCCGAACGGCGCGCCGTCGTTGCTCAACTTGCAGATCGGATGGATCTCGAGCAACAGCTTTGGGAGGCAGCCGACGAACCACGAATCCCGTTTCCCATCGCGCAGCGCACGGTGGATTGGTTGTGGGATAGCGACCAGCCTGACGGCGAACCACCGTCACCCTTCCCATGTCTTCGGTGCGGGCGGTGGACGACCACTGCGCGCCGCACGAAGAACCTTCCGCTCTGCGACTACTGTCGGGACAAGAAGGTCTACACGGCAGACGGCACACTCATACGGCTCCCCGAGCCATCGACCTGGCCGCCGCACTCAATCATGCCGGCGTCCAGAGGGACGTGGTGGATTCAGTGCGACTACCCGGCGTGCTCGAAGGTCATAGAGGCCCGGCAACAGCGTCATCGATGCCCACGACATCAGGACCATCGCATGGATGTCGCTAAGCGCCTCTCGCGCGCATCTGCAACGACGCAGTCCTAGGTACGATCGCGGCCGTGACGGACATGCGCGCCACGGAACGGCTGCTCGAGTTCATCGCTGAGCGCTGCGACGACGAGCGCGTACAGGCGGCCGTCGCAGAGCTCCAGCGTCGCGGCGACACGCTCGTGCGCGGGGACGACCTGACGCTCGTTCTAAGGTACGCCGGCGCCGACCCGCGACTCATTACGCCCGCGATCGGCGACGACATCCTTGCCGCCATTACGCGGCTCGAAACCGCGGTCGGCGGCAGCTAGGCCTGCCGGATGCGGACCTAGACTGCCCGCCTGGAGACCAGAGGTCTGGACGACTCTTTCCGAAGCGGCACGGTTGGAAAGGAGCCGACGAGGACGCCTACACCTCCAAGCGAGAAGCGGGCGACATCAAATCGGCCGGCGAACCCGGGCGTACGCTCCACTTCGGATCATCGTCGGCATGACCGGTCGCCTCGTGCGCGACGTCCAGTGGTGGCCTGCGCCTGATCAGCTGATTGACCACCTCTCGAAGCTCGGCGAGATCGCATAGCTCTCCAAGCGCATCGACGGGTCGGGCGCCACCGCATGCCGGATGCGGATCGCGCATCAGCTTCCATACCCGACCGTGCGGCGAGTCCCAGGCCGCGACTCCGTCGCACAGGCGATCCAGCTCGGCAAGCACGACCGCGGCCGCGTAACCCGGCGCTCTCTCGCCCGAGCACATGAGTTCGACTCCGGTCTCGTGCATGGACAGCATGGGGGCGATCTCGGCATTCGTAAGCCCGAGCGCGTCCTTACGGCGACGTGTCTGCCACACCGAGACTGAGCAGGCGGTAACGCCTCGCGAAGGGCTACGACGGATCGACCACGAACGGCGCGTGATCCCCGGACTGGAAGAGCTCGGCGCGGATCCCGCGCTGCGAGCTCGTCTGGTCGAGCTTGACGAGCAACGAGCCGCGCTACGTCTGAGTGCACCTTCGCGCGACGAAGTCGAGTTGAGGCGGTAGCGATCCCAGCGGACTCGCCTCAACTTTCCGTCGCGATCGCTCGGGCTTCCCGTAGCGCGGCCAGGATCTGCCCGCGGTAGTGAGGGCGCGAAGCGAGGCTCCGCTGTGAGGGGTGTGGGGAGATGATCGTCGGCAGGTCGACGCCGAGGCGCGCCCAGCCCCGTTGCGCTGCGCTGCCGATCAGCACCGCGAGCCGCAGGTTCGGGAGCAGCGACACGAGCGTTCGGATCGCCGCGCCCGCGTCGGCGAGATCGTTCGCCTCGGCGGCGCGGATCGCGCTGTCGTCACCGATGTACCAGGGCACCACGTTCCAGGTGACCACATCCCGGGAGCGATCGATCCCGGCCTCGCGCAAAAGGTTCCACATGTTCTGTGCCGAGAGGTCGTTGTTGTCGGGGGAGATGAATCCGGAGCCCCCGCGCTCGGCTGTCGACATCGGCCCTGGCGCCTCGAGCAGCAGGAGGATCGGCGCGTCGATACCTGCCTCGGTCGGGTCGAAGTCGGGGATCCGTGCGCCGGGGACGCCGGCTCGCAGTCGCTCGACGTAGGCGGTGAGCGGGGCGACGTGTGGCGCCTTGAGCAGCGCGCGCTTGCGGGCGAGTTCCGCGGGGTCGCGGTTCGTGCGTGCGCGGTCGACCCGAGGGCCGGCGTCGCGCGGGACCGCGCGAGTGGGCCTGACCGCGGAGGCATTCGGTTTCGGTGGCGGCGCCGCCTCGACAGGTACAGGCGCGGGGGGCGACGCGCCGCAGCGGAGAAACACCTTCCACCTGTCAGCCGCAGGTTCGATACGAGCCTCGACGGGCGTTGTCTTGATGCAGACTCGGCCCTCGGCCCGGCACGCCACATCACCGTCGCGTGGTGTGCTTCGAAGGTAGCCGTCCGAGAGGCACTGAGCCGTTTTCGCGGCGTGCGCGCGCGACGGGAAGACCCAGGGGATCTCGCTCCATTTGGGGCCGGTGTCTCGGACTGCAGCAAGCAAGGTGTCGGTCATCGGGCGTGCCATGTCGTGATTCCTCTCGTTTCGGGTGATGAATCGGACCGAGGCGGATGCCTCAGGTCCACTCGCCGGTCTGGATGTAGCGCACGAACGCCATGCCCTTGAACGTGCCGACTGTCTTGCGGCGGCGAAGCGGGAGCTCTCGGTCTGCCCCGGTCTGGACGGACACGAGCCCGAGCGCGCTGAGGCGCACGACACACGTGTGACTGGCGAAGCGCGGCAGGCCCAGCTCATCGCAGAGCTCGTTTGCGACCTGGGGTGCGAGCACTTGGTCGTCGTTCGGGTTGACGGGCTTGGTCGTGCCGGCGTAAGCCGTGAGCAGGCGCCAGTCGAGCGGGCTCAGTGTCTCGACGTACTGGTCGCGCTCCGCCCTCGTGAGGCGGAAGTAGGCATTGCGGGACATCGGTTGCTCCTCCGATCGGTTGGATTCGATTAGGTGGTGTCGGGCGAGTACTCGTATGGCTCGCGTTCGTCGCCGTCGCTGAAATCGCTGCGATCGGCGTCGGAGCGCCAGAGGATCGCGTCCCGCAGCTCCTCGCTCATCGTGTAGCTCACGACTCGTCCATCCGTCTTCGTCCACCACTGGAGCGCCTGCTCCTTGACGAGGTCGAATACGTTCTTGTCGGCCGAATCAAGACCGAGCTTCGTCACGACCTCCTCGACGTATTCCCGCACGGCGCGCGAGCGGGCGAGCCCTCGGAGTCGCTGTCTGACGTCGGTGAGCAAGACGGGCTCGGTTGCCGCCTCTACGAGCTGGCTCGCCGTCCACCAGGAACCTGCCGGGAAGTTCATGGCCGCCCCGTAGAGCGCCTCCCAGATCAGCTGCGGTAGGTGCCGGTGGTAGACCTCCACCTGGGCACGCGCCTCCAGTGTTTTCCAGTCCTCCTCGCCGGGGTTGCCCATCATCTTCTGGTGCTCGTCCCAGTACTGCGAGAGCAGTGCGTCCACGTCGATCTGAGACCCTTTGCCTACCGGCCTCGGCTCGGCGTGGCCGTGCCGCCCGAGCACGTCCAGGAGCTCCCCGACGATTCCAAAGTCATCGTCGTTGCTCAGCTCAATTGAAAGATTGACCTTCACGGTTCCTCCTTGTCTCGTTTGTTATGAGCCCAGTCTATACATTTTTACCAAGCCTTGTCAAGCTGAATATCAGTCTCCCAAGACTCTTATCGTGAGAAGGCTGGATCGCACCGGTCGACACCAGCCCAATATCGCCGGCGTATCTGTCCCGGCGCGGCGATTCCGAGCCTTGCGCGCCGGGGGTGCCAGCAAGGGCTCGACATCCCGACTGACGAGCATCACTTGAGACCCCCATGGCCAAGGCGCATACTCGTCGGCGATGGCTATGAGGAGACGGCCCAAGGTCAAGCTTGAGGTTCGCCTGCCCATGATCACGATCGGGACCGATGACATCGGGGGCCACTTCGGTTCCAAGAAGGAGCGCGGGCCGTTCCTCGTGATCTCGCGCGCCTGTGGCATGGCGCTCGACACCGCGGATCGGAACGAGGACGGTGCGATCGCCACGGTTCATCCCACCAACGCCGCAAGGCGGCAGCTCTGGTATTTGCGACCGAGCGGCCACGCCGGGGAGGTGCTCATCATCTCCGCCGACAACGGGATGGCGCTCGACGCAGGTAGGCCGTCAGATGAAGTCAAGCCGCTGCTCTGGGAGCCGCACGGCGCCGACTGGCAGCGCTGGACGCTCACTCCCAGCCCCGACGGCGCGGCCTACTACATCGGCTCGGTCGGGCACGGACGCACGCTCGTCATGAACCAGGATGCCGAGCCGAACTGGCAGCCGTGGCTTGAAGACCGCGAAGGGATCAAGGCTCACCAGTGGATGCTCGCCGTACCGCATGGCAATGGGCTGACCTGAAGGCTCACCCCTGTGCAAACGATCGAAACCCTTGGCGAAGCGGGGCATGATCCGCACGACGCTTGAGCGTTGCGCACGGGATGCCACGGTCTAGTTGTAGGACCTCGGAGCGAGTGAGACGCGGCTGAGGGGTGGGACGCCGGTTTGATCCAAGAACCCCTACGAAAACCACGAAACCAAGTCTCCGTCAACCCAGGACGCCTCAGACGTCCGGGCAAACGTGAAGCGCCATGACCACGAGGAGCCGAACTGATTCGCTTCTCCATGAAACAGCGATCGTCCCTCGGGCGAAATGTCCTTGTCAGCCGATGCCGTGCTCGTAGGCGTAGCGGACAGCTTGCGCGCGGTCGCGTACGCCTGTCTTGCGGAAGACTCGGTTGATGTGGGTCTTGACGGTTGCGTCGCTCACGACGAGCGCCTTGGCGATCTCGGAGTTCGAGAGTCCCGCCGCGATCAGCTTCAACGTTTCGGCCTCGCGCGGAGTCAGGTCATCGGGTAGCGGCTTGACTGCGGCAGTGACGGGCTGGGGATCGAGGACGGCCGCGATCAGGCGCTGTTGAACGGCCGGGTCGAGGTGCGTGCGCCCTGCCGCGACTGCTTTGATCGCTTGCTCGATCTCCTCGGCGCTCGCGTCTTTCGTGAGGTAGCCGAGTGCGCCGGCCTGAAGCGCAGGGAACAGTGACTCGTCGTCGGCATAGGTGGTGAGCACGAGCACCTGCATCTCGGGAAGGGCGGCGCGGATCCGGCGCGTCGCCTCGGCGCCGTCCATGTTCGGCATCCGCAGGTCCATCAGCACCACATCCGGTTTCTCGGCTTGAGCCAGATCGACGGCCTCGATGCCGTCCGAGGCTGTGCCGATCACCTCGACGCCTTCGATCAGGCCGACGAGCATGCTCAGCCCTTCGCGCACGACTCGCTGGTCGTCGGCGATCAGCACGCGGATCGAGGGTTCGGTCACCCCGGGATCACCAACTCGACGCGCCAGCCCGCGTCGGTCGGGCCGGCGCTCAGGCTGCCGCCGACCCGTGCAACTCGTTCGCGCATGCCCGACAGCCCCCGGCCTCCGCCGACGTCCCTCAGTCCCTCTGGTGATGTGGCTTCGGCGTGACCGGTGTCTTCGATGGTCAGTGTTGTTCGATCGCCCTCGTACCGAAGCACGACCTGGGTCACCGCCCCGGGCGCATAGCGAACGACGTTCGTCAGAGCT
Organism: uncultured Actinomycetes bacterium; assembly: GCA_963717155.1. Lineage (GTDB taxonomy): Bacteria > Actinomycetota > Thermoleophilia > Gaiellales > JALYLC01. Next base: position 755,597 of record OY970326.1, on the reverse strand, counting down.
TCCTGCGCGCCCCGATAGAGGGCGAGGCCCGCGTCGGCCGGGAGCGCCCGCGAGTTGCCTTCGATCGTCAGCGTGACGTCCGCGTTCATGTCGGTCCTGTAGCTCGCGACCAGCGACTCGAGTTGATCGACGCCGGGCAGGTCGTCTCCTCGGAGCGCGCCGACGGCCTGACGGGCATTGGCAAGCCCGTCCTTGACCAGCTCGCCTGCACGGTCGATCGCCGCACGCACCTCGGCGCTCGCGTGCTCTCGTTCCGCCAGCTTCCGCGCCCCCTGCAGCTGAATCGCGGCGCCGGAGAGCGCATGGGCCAGGACGTCGTGGAGCTCACCCGCGATCCGACCGCGCTCGGTGATCGCAGCCGCCTCAAGCTGCTCCTCCCGCGCGTCCTCGAGCTCGGCCAGCAGCAGCTCGGTTGTGTCCTGGCTCGCCCGCGCCTGCCTGATCAGGTAGGCGATCACCCCGAGCAGCGCGCACAGCAGCCCCGTGGCGACGACCCCCGCCGACGAGCCGCCTGACAGCGCCATCGCGATGCAGAGACCGAACCCGACCGCAGCGCCGAGCGCGAGGCCGAGCACGAGCGGCAAACGGGCGACCGCCATCCAGACGGCCGCACCGCCTGCAAGCTCGGTCGCCCCGCGCGGCTGCAGCGCGACGAGCGCAACGCCGGCCGCCCCCATCGCCGCGATCACCGCAGCCTGAACGACGGTGCTCCGCGTCGTGAACGAGTCCCGGATCGCGATTCCGAGAGCGATCGCGAACACGGCGATCGCGACGGCGACCCCCAGCCCTGTTCCGTGGGCTGCCGGCGCCGGATGGCCGTTGATCGCCGTGACCACGACGACCCCGATCAGGACCAGCCCGAGCGGGCGGAGCGTTCCGCGCTGACGGCCAGCCGCTGTCGGCCCGGGCGTGCGCGTCCGCGACCCGCGCGGACTCTTCGCTCATGCTCACCGCAGACGAACGATAGAACGCCGCCCGGCCCGCCGAAACGGGCCGGACGCCAAGCAGCGTCGCGAAGCGCGTCACGCGATCGCAAGAACCGGCCGAGCAGCCATCGTGCGGCGCCCGCGAAGCTGCACCGTCACGATCCGGGTCGTGACCTCGCAGACTGCCATCGCGACCAGTGCCACCGGCCACGCCGCGGCGCCGATCTGATGGGCGATGCTGAAGCTGCGGATCGCGGGCTCGACGCCGTGCCCGATCGCAAACGCAAACGCCATCCGCGAGCCGATTCCCGCGACCAGCAGCAGGCCAGCAGTCCAGCCGACCCGCGCGAGCGCAAGTCCATCGGCGCCGGCACGAACGTGGGTGGCGAACCCCGAGAGAAGACCAAGCGCGAGACCGGCCGAGGCAAGCACCGCGACGAACACCAGGTCGTTGCCGGCGGTCGGAATCGAGTGAAGGTACATCTGAGCCGACGAACAACACCAGGACGAGCGGAACGACCATCGACCGGCGGTCGAGCGCCCGCTCCCGCGACTGCCGAAGCACGACGAGAACGAACAGGCCATTGATGAGATAATCAGTAGTAGTCATGCCGCCATCATCCGCGGCCCCACGCGCCCCGTCATCGGCGCACGGGTTGAACCAAGGGTTGATCTTGACTCAACCCGCGGGTTGATGAACTGGCCCGCGCCCAATACGACTTCACGTTGTCTCGCTTGACAGCGACCGCGCGGACACGACTGAAATTCCAGGAGAAACCGAGTCGTTAGTGATCGCACGTGTACGCGCGTGACGCCCAGAACCTCCATGGTAAGGAGGGGGTCCAGGGTTCGAGTCCCTGAGAGGGCTTCGCTAGATCCCTGCTGAGGCGAGTTTTCTGTGCAGGACGCCATTCGCGGACGGCGCAGACGCTGCGCGGCGTCGTGCACTTCAGGCGGTGGTCGGTGAACGACCGGTGCACGTACTCCTAGACCACTGTGAGTTCACGAGAGATCTGGCAGCCCCAGGCTCGACCGGATCGCGAGCTTGCCGCGGACCTGGCCGCGCTCGATGGCGTGAAGCGCGCCAGCGGCGTCCTCGAGTGGATGGACCGCTTGGAGTGCGGGCTTGAAGGCCCCGTCGTCGACGAGGTCGGCCAGGCGTTCGAGGTCCCCGTGGTGTTCACGCGTCAGGAGCGTTGTGAGGGTCTGGTGGGTGAAGAGGGAGATGAGGCGGGCTCGGATTTGTCGTCCGAGGCCGCCGGTGAACCGGTCGCCCCCCTCGCCGCCGACGATGATCAGGGTCCCGCGCCGTGCGAGCATCCGGCGCAGGCTCGCGACGGGTGTGTTGCCGCCAATGTCGATGATCGCGTCGTAGCAGCACGCGGTGGCGGTCGCGTCCTGCCGGTCGTAGGCGATTGTGTGGTCCGCGCCGAGCGAGTTGACGAGGTCGAGCTTCGCGGAATAGCAGACGCCGGTAACGTGCGCGCCGCGGGCCTTTGCCAACTGCACGGCGTAGCTGCCGACGCCGCCGGAGGCTCCGATCACGAGTACAGCCGTTCCTGGCCGACGCGAGCCCCGTCGACGGCCTGAATCGCCGTCAGCGCGGAGATCGGTACGACGGCCGCCTGCTCGAGTGTCAGCGCCCGCGGCGCGTGCGCGAGCTTCGACTCCTTTGCCGCTGCATACTCGGCGAACGTTCCACGTCCGACACCGAACACGACGTCGCTGACAGTGAAGCGGGTGACCGCCGATCCGACCGCGACGACCGTGCCGGTGAGGTCGCGCCCCGGCACCCGGCGCCGTGGCCGGTGTAGACCGGTGACGAGCCGCATCAGGTAGGGCCGGCCGGTTAGGAGGTGCCATGTCCCGCGATCGACGCCTGCGGCCTCGACACGGACGAGGACCTCGTCGTCGTCGATCGTCGGCACGGGGACGGTGTCGACGCGGAGCACGTCCGGTGGTCCATAACGATCTTTCACGGCGGCGCTCATCGTGGCCGGTATGGGCGCTGGCTCGTGGTCGGCGGCGGTTCCGGGCTGGCGGTCCTGGGTCGGGATCATTGGTGTTGCTCCTTTTCTGGGTCGACTAGTCGTCGACGGGACGCCGTCGAGCCTCGCTCTCCGTACGGATGTCCATCGGTAGCGCAGTGCGGTATGGGGTGGGAGGGTGTCTCGGCGGCCGGGGCACCGCTGGTCGTGCTCGGGTGAGGGCGAGCGGGGCCAGTCGTTGTGGTGCTCGTGATCTCGCGCCGGCGGTTCGTGTCGGGTACGAGTCCACGCTCGCACCGCGACCGCGTCGTCGGAATGAGGCTCGCTCGCGAGTGCGGTGTAGCCACCCACACCGCTGGCGGAGCGGGTCAGGACTGCAGGAACGCGACGACAGCGAAGAACGTGTCGGTGGGTGCCAGCGGCGACTCGCCTACGCTCCGCCCGAGGGCCGTTGGCGACCACACGGCGGGGCGGAGCCGTGTCGGTGACGTAGGGCAGGCGAACGAAGCAATCGAGGTGCCCGCTATGAATACTCGGATCTACGACGTTGCGGTCGTCGGCGGCGGAGCGGCCGGCTTGAGTGCCGCGCTCGTGTTGGGTCGTGCGCGTCGGCAGGTCGTCGTGATCGACGCCGGCACCCCACGCAACGCCCCCGCTGCACACATGCAGGGGTTCCTGTCTCGTGATGGGATGCCGCCGGTGGAGCTTCTGGCCGTCGGACGCGCTGAGGTGGCCGGCTATGGCGTTGAGTTGCTCGATGGGCAGGTCGTAGCGGTTGAGGGAGGGTTCGTTCTGCGTCTGGCTAGCGGTCGCACGCTCCGCGCGCGTCGCGTCCTGGTTGCGACCGGAATGCTCGACGACCTCCCGGCCATCCCCGGTGTTCGCGAGCGGTGGGGGCGGGATCTGTTGCACTGCCCGTACTGTCACGGCTGGGAGGTGCGCGATCAGGCGATCGGGGTCCTCGGGACCCACCCAGGTGCTGTGGACCACGCCCAGCTTGTGCGCCAGTGGTCTGACGACGTCGTCTTCTTCAGCCACGTCGACGGCTTGCTGGCTGGCGAGCGGGTTCGCCTCGAGGCGCGCGGGATTCGGGTCGTGAGCGGTGAAGTTGCCTCGATCGTCGTCGAAGCTGACCGGCTGTCCGGGGTCGAACTCGTGGACGGTCAGGTGATCGCACGGGCCGTGGTCTTCGTTCGACCCGGAAACGCCCCCCACGCTGACGGCCTGTTGGCGGGTCTTGGCTGCGAAGTCCTCGACTCCGGCTTCGTTGCAGGCGATGCTACCGGCCGGACGAGTACCTTCGGCGTCTGGGTCGCGGGTAATGTCGTCGATTCGCGCGCGCAGGTGATCACGGCGGCCGGTGCCGGGTCCGCGGCCGCGATCGCGATCAACGCTGACCTTGTCGCTGAGGACATCGAGCTCGCGACCAACGGTGGGGTGAGTGGTTGAAGCGGAGGATCGCTGTCGGCTGTCTCGCTCCGCGTCGGGCGTCGGGGGCATCGCGAGAAGCGACGCGTCACTTCGCCCGTCGGTGGCCGGCCTCACCGTGGGCGCGAGAGGGGGTTAGGACTGCAGGAAGGCGACGACCGCGAGGACGCGCCGGTGGGTATCGGCGGCGACAGGCAGGTGCAGCTTCTGGAAGATGCTCGTCACATGCTTCTCGACGCCGCGCTCGCTCAGGAACACGCGCGCCGCGATCGCCGAGTTCGAGAGCCCCTCGGCCATCAGCTCGAGCACCTCCCGCTCGCGAGCGCTCAACTCGTCGATCGGGTCGTTGCGGCGTCGCCGGCCGACGAGTTGGGAGACCACGCTGGGATCGAGCGCGGAGCCGCCCTCGGCCACCCGCTTGACAGCCGCGACGAAGTCGGCGAGGTCGTACACCCTGTCTTTCAGCAGGTAGCCGACTCCTTCCGCGCTTTCCTGCAACAGCTCGAGCGCGTAGCCCTGCTCGACGTACTGCGAAAGGACGAGCACCGCCGTGTCCGGGTACTTCTCCCGGATCTCCTTCGCGGCGCGGAGTCCCTCGTCGGTCTGGGTCGGCGGCATCTTGATGTCGACGATCGCAACGTCGGGCTTGTAGGAGCGGACCTTCAGCAGCAGATCCTCGGCCGTACCGCTCTGCCCGACGATCGTGAATCCCTTGCTCGCGAGCAGGCTCGCGATGCCCTCGCGCAGCAGTACCGAGTCGTCGGCGAGTACGACGCGGATAGGCGGCCGCTGTCTTGCTCCAGATCAGGGTGCTCGAGTCGACGCTGACGGAGTGTCGCCGACCGAAGGCGAACGCGCCAGACCGGCCGGCGCGTGCTCAGCGGGTGGGTGCGAGCAGCGCCTTGATCGCCTGAGCCGAAAGCTCGGCTTTCGGAATGAAGCCAAGCGCGGAGCTGCTCGCGACCATCGTTCCGAAATCGGCGCCGTCGAGGCTCGAGGTCAGGATCACCTCGGGCGCCATCTCGAGTGCGCGCAGCTGCTCGGCGACCTCGAACCCATCGAGATCGGGTAGCTGCACATCGAGGATCACGACGTCGGGCGTGTGCTCCTTCGCTGCCCGTAACCCCTCGCCGCCGTCTCCGGCTTCAGCCACGACGACGAACCCGCCCCGCTCGAGCAGGTGTCGCGCCGCTGCCCGGAAGGCGCGGTTGTCGTCAACGATGAGCACGCGGGGGCGCATCGACGGATCATGCCCACCATGGCCACGCATCGCAGTGTGGCTAGCCCGACTCTTTCGGCGTACCGTGGTGACTATGCGGGATGTCTCATGAGCGCAGGGATGCGGGACAACGGGAGCATCTCCCATGGAGCGTCACCGTTGACCTCGCTCGCGGCAGCCGGCACGGAGCTCCGCTCGCACCCGATCGTGGTCGGCATCGGTGCCGCCGCTGTCGCGTGTGCGGCGCTGGCTGCGGCGTCGATCGAGCGGGGCCAGCTTCGCGGCGACGATCCGTCGCTTGCGACCTTCACGGTCGTGGCCGGCGTCTCGTTCGTCTCGGCGGGCCTTGTCGCCTCGGCTCGCCGGCGTGAGCGGTGGACGGGCGCGCTCATGGTCGGCGCTGGCTTCGCGCTCTTCGCGGGGACGCTCATCCGGGCGGCCAGCTCGGTGCCGTTCACGCTCGGCCTGGTTTCGCTCGGGATCCCCGCGGCAGTGCTCGCGCATCTCGTCCTCGTCTTCCCGGACGGGCGGCTCCACTCGAGCTGGGAGCGTCTCATCGTCGGTGCGGCCTACTTCAACGCGGTGGTGGTCCAGGTCGTGATGCTGATGTTCATGCCCGTCGGGCAGGTCGGTGGTTGCCCGTGCCCGCAGAACCTCCTGTTCACCCGTGACGACATGACCGTTCACATGAGGCTGATGAGCGTCGAGCGGTACGTGGGCATCGCTGTCGCGGCAGCCGTCCTTCTCGACCTGGCTGTGCGCTGGCGTCTCGCCTCGCCTCCGCTAAGACGCGTGCTGTTCCCGATCCTGGTCAGCGGCGGTCTAGCGACCGCGCTGCTCGCAGCGACCTTGATCGCGAGCGCGCTGCCCTACCAGGGCGCTCCGATCAAGCTGCAGTCCGCGGAACGATTGGCGTTCGGCGTCGTGCCGATCGCCTATCTCGTGGGGCTGTGGCGCGCGCGGATGGGCCGGGTGGGAGCCAGCGATCTGGTCGTGGAACTGAGCCGAGGCCTCGCGCCTGGACGGCTACGAGACGCGATCGCCCGTGCATTGCGCGACCCGTCATTGGAGGTCGGGTTCTGGATCCGCGAACCAGATGAGTACGTGGATGTGGACGGGCGCCCCGTCTCCGTCGTTCCGGCGGCGGGCCGTGCGGTAACGATCCTCGAGCGCAACGGCCGCAAGGTGGCCGCGCTCGTCCACGACGACGGCGCTGAGCGAGAACCCGGCATTGCTCGACGCCGTCGCGAGCGCAGCTGGGCTCGCGCTCGAGAACGAGCGCCTACTTGCAGAGTCGCGTGCCCGGCTCGACGAGGTGCGGGACTCGCGCGCCCGGATCGTCGAAGCGAGCGTCACCGAGCGGCGGCGACTCGAACGGAACCTGCACGACGGTGCACAGCAACGCCTCGTGACGCTCTCGCTCCGCCTGCGGATGGCCCAGGAGGCGCTGCACGACGACCCGCGCGCGACCCAGACGATGCTGGCGGGTGCTGGCGACGACCTCAAACACGCGCTCGACGAGCTTCGCGAGCTCGCCCGCGGCCTGCACCCAGCCGTGCTCACCGACCGTGGACTCGCGCCGGCCCTGGAATCGCTCGCGCATCGCTCGCCGTTCCCGGTCACGATCGCCGGAGTCCCGGCGGAGCGGCTACCCGAACCGGTCGAAGCGGCCCTGTACTACGTCGTCGCGGAGAGCCTCACGAACGCCGCGAAGCACTCCGGAGCGACCGAAGGAAGCGTCGAACTGTCGACAACGCCCGAGACGGTGGTGGTCGAGATCCGGGACAACGGGAGCGGCGGCGCCGACCTGAGCGGTGGCAGCGGGCTCCGCGGGCTCGTCGACCGTGTCGAGGCCCTCGGCGGCACGTTGCGGCTCCGAGAGCCCGGTGAACGGCGGAACCATCGTTCATGCGGAGCTTCCGCTCGCCTAGATCCGGATCAGTGCCGACAGACGGTAGTCCGTCGTCAAGCGGCGATCATCCCGCTCTCATCCGCCGCTGCCAATTGGATCCCTGGATGGCCGACAAGGACGGCCCCGAGGGTAGGCCCCTCCTCGACGCCGAGTGACGGGCCAACGAAGGCGGCGATCGCGTCTCCAGTCATCGACGTCATCCCGCCGAGCGACACCGAACCCATGCCGAGGGTCGCGCCGACAAGGCTCCGGCCGAGCGATGTCAGGTACGACGGATCGTCGGTGAAGCTGAGGTGCCGGCTCTCTCGGATCGTGAGGAGCGCGGCGCCCCCGCCCTGGCGCGAGAGGAAGCGGTCCCGCCCATGCGTGTACTCCCTGGTCTGCGTCGCGTCGGACCCAATCCAGAGGAACGGGCGGTTCAGCTCCGCGTCCGGCTCGGTTCCGAACAGCTTGCCGTCGAGATTGACGCCAACCTTGAAGCGCGGGTCGCTGGCCATGGTCTGGACGGCGGTCGCGCCGCCGATCGAGTGACCGACGATCCCGACGTGCTGCAGATCGAGGTGTCCGGCGAGCGGCGAGCGCGGCTTGAGTCGTGCCAGCTGATCGAGCTGGTCGAGCGCGAACCGGATGTCGGCCACACGGGTTGCGATCAGGCGCTCGAGCGCGCGATGCGGCGGCGGCCCCATCACATCGGGGTGGATGGTCTGACCGACGACCTGGCCGTCCGCCAGCACCGAGACCGCTGACTCGTAAGGGACGCTGAGCGCCAGGACGACGTAGCCACGGCTGGCAAGGTCAGCGCAAAGAGCCGTGTACGCCTCGCGCGGGATCGACAGCCCGGGCGAGAAGAACAGCACCGGCCAGGTTCGCCGTGCGGCACTGACAGGGGTCGCAACGGTCGCATGCGTAGCGATCCGATCGAACGATGCGAACATGAACGACGGCAGGCCCTCGATCGACGACGGAAGGCGGGCCTGCGCCTCGAAGTACGGCACTGCCCGGCCCGTCGTCGCATCGGATGGGTACCACGCCTGAGCGATGACCTCGCGGTGGTCCGACGGGTCAGCGGTGAACGTCTCGGGACGGCCGGCGTCTGTCCAGCGGAAGATCACGCTGCCCACACGATGCGGCCCCGACGGCTTCGGCAGCGTCGGCACGATCGCGGTCAGGAGCGCCAGCCCGCCGAGCGCCAGCCCGACGACCAGCGCCCCTCGCCCAACCACTCGCCGCCAACGGCGCGAGTGACCTGGCCGCCAGCGCCGCAGCGCAGCAGCCGCCGCGACCGCGAGAGCGAGAACCTGCCACGGAACAAGCTGCCAGCGCGGGCCCTCCGCCAGGAGCGTCGCACCCGCCAGAGCCGCGGCGGCGATCGAGAACGCGCCCAGCACGGCCTTGTGACGATGTCGCGAGAACCCCCACCACAGGCCAGTTGCAAGCGTGATGACGACCATGACCGTATCGACGTTGGCGCCCATCTGAATCCTCCTCGAGTCACGTGCAGTCGATTTCAGGCTCGACCACGCACGGCCGAGCGGAAAGGTGGCCCGCACGCCGACTGCGGTGTAGCCATCCACACCGCGATCGGCAGCGATTCGCGTCGTGCGATGGGCGGTGTGGTCAGCCACACCGCAGCCGCGAGCGAGCCTCATTTCCGGTCCACCGCCGAAGTGGGAGCGTGACCTCGTACCGCGAACCCCTGAGGAGGAGCCAGCAATGAGCGCACCGAGCCACACCAAGCTATCGCTCCGTGAGCGACTCGTGGCCATGCATCACGGAGGGAACACCGCGACGGCGACACCCGCGACGACCCACGGTCATCACCACCACCCGCATCTGCCCGGCAGCTCGCAGTCGCCTTCCGGTAGGGGCCGTGGCGTTCTCCTGGCCGTCCTGCTGACCGCACAGCTGATGGTCATCCTCGACATCACGGCCGTGAACATCGCGCTGCCGAGCCTCGCGAGAGACCTCCAGCTCAGCGGCTCCGACATCAGCTGGACGATCACCAGCTACTCGCTCATCTTCGGAAGCCTGCTCCTCTTCGGTGGCCGGGCTGCCGATCTGCTCGGCCGTCGGCGCATGTTCCTGACCGGCCTCGGGATCTTCTGCGCATCGTCGTTCGCGTCGGCCATTGCGGGCTCGGCGACCACACTGTTCGCGGCCCGTGCGGGCCAGGGCCTTGGCGCGGCGCTGCTCTCTCCCGCCGCGCTTGCGATCATCATGACCGCGTTCCAGGGGGCCCAGCGAGCGAAGGCACTGGCCGCCTGGGGAGCAGTCGGAGGCGCGGGCGCCGCGATCGGCGTCCTCGTCGGCGGGCTGCTCACCGAGTTCGGCGACTGGCGGATGATCTTCTACGTCAACCTGCCGTTGGCAGTCGCACTCGCCACCGCCGTCGTCCAGGTCGTGCCTGCCGACGAGCACGCAGCCGCGCTGGCGAGGGCTCGACCTCCGTGGAGCCGTGCTCGCGACAGCGAGTCTCGGTGCCATCGTCTTCGCGATCAGCCAGGGTCAGAACGCTGGCTGGACGTCGATCCAGACGCTGGTATGCGGTCTCGGCGGCGTCGCAGGTCTCGCTGCCTTCGGCGTCATCGAGCGCCACACCGATGCGCCGCTCCTGCGCATCGAGCGGCTTGCCGAACGTGCCATTGGCGGCGGCCTCTTCCTCATGCTCGCGGCGGCCGGTTCGATCTTCGGCCTGTTCCTGCTCAGCTCGCTCTACCTGCAGAACGTCCTCGGCATGGGGCCGCTCGCGACCGGCCTCGCCTTCATCCCACTCGCGCTGGCAGCGGGAGTCGGCGCGCACGCGGCCGGTCACATCGTCAGCCGCCACGGCGTGCGCGGGCCGCTCGCCGGTGCATTCCTCGTCGCGGCCGGCGGTATGGCGCTCCTCGCGCACGTCGGCGAGACCGGCAGCTACCTCCGCGACGTGCTGCCCGGAATGCTCGTCGCAGGGTTGGGTCTCGGTGTCGCCGTCGTCTCGGTCTCGATCGCGATCCTCACCGGCGCCCGCGAAGAGGAGACGGGAATGATCTCGGGTCTGAACGCCACCGGTCACGAGATCGGCGGCACGATCGGCATCGCGATCTTCTCGGCCATCGCGGCCGGCGCCGGCATCCTCGCCGGGCCACAGGCCGCCTCGGGAATCTCCCACGCCTTCATCGCGGCTGCGCTCCTCGCGATCGCCGCCAGCCTGGTCGCGCTAGCCGTCCTCCCATCGGCACGCCATTTCGTGCCGAAGTTGCGGTCGAACCCGCTGGCGCTGCCCGTGCACTGAGTCGACCGCGACCAATGTGAAAGCAGAACCGCATCGGCTCTTGGGCGCATCCACCCCGAGCCGCACGCGCTGCACTCCGCGCGGCGAGCGATCCCAGGCCACTACCGCCACGATCGCTCGCCGCGTCGCGATGGGGTCAGGGCGGCTGCGGCCGACTGCGTGCGTCTGGTGCTCGACGATGCGCTCGGACTGGTGTGCCCCTCTGCGGCCCGGCGATCGCGGCGGATGCGGGGATCCCGCCACTGCGATCCGGCTGATCTGGTCGATTGCGACAAGCATCGCCGCGAATCGCGCGCTACAGGGCTCAGCTGAGGCGTCCAGTGCCAAAGGGCCGAGGCGTGAATCTGATGCCCTTCAGTGGACATGGACTGGCGGCTGGCGGCTGACGCACTCGAAGTTCTCGTGTACGGCGCCATCCAGCGCGATCGCTGGGAGGTCGTCCGGTCCCGCGCCGTCGATAAAGTCGCCGGCGATTTCGGCTGGACGCCTGCATGGCCTGCGCGCCTTCGTCTGAGCATCGCACACCAGGACGGCTGGTAGTGCGTCTTCCATCAGTCCGATCCCGTTGTCATTAGGGACCTCACGATCTCGTAAGCGTAGCGCCCACGGCGCCGGATCGAAGGCCGTCGCGCGCACGCGCGCACGCGAACCACGTCGCGGGCGCTGGCCGTCGACCTGCTTGCGCACGACAACGATCCGAGCAGGGCTGAGGCCTGCCGGGCCGAATCAGGCTCCGAGATGTGGGAGCAGTCAGAGTCCGGGCGCGTCACCCATCAGTTCGAGCCCCTGATCCTGATCGCCACGCTCGCGATGATCCCCGTGCTCATCCTCGAGCGCGACGCAACCGGCGGCTGGCAAACCGTTGCCGTTGCGGCGAACTGGGTCATCTGGGCGATCTTCGCCGCAGAACTCGCGTTCATCCTCCGGGTGGCACCAAGAAAGCGTCAGGCACTGCGAGCGCACTGGCTCGACGTCGCGATCGTCGTCGTGAGCGCGCCGATCTACGGCCGGGCCCTCAGCTCCCTGCGACTTGTGCGGCTCGCGCGCCTGATGCGACTCGCCAGAGCGGGCGTCGTCATCAGCCGCGCACTACAGGCCGAGCGGCGCCTCACCTCCACCAACGTCTTCCGCTTCGCAGCCCTCGCAACTCTCTTCCTCGTCGTCGTCGCCGGCGCAGTCGAGAACACCGTCGACCAGGGAGAGTTCAAGTCGTTCTGGGACGGCGTCTGGTGGGCGTTCGTCACCGTCACAACCGTCGGCTACGGCGATCTGTATCCCACTAGCGTCGCGGGTCGGATCGTCGGCATCCTGCTCATGGTCTCCGGGATCGGCTTCCTCGCAGTCCTTACCGCCACCATCTCGAGCTCATTCGTAAAGACCGACCGGAAGGACGAGTCGAGCGCGATCCTCGACGCCCTCCACCGACTCGAAGCCGAAGTCGCAGAACTGAAGGCGCGCCTGCCCTGAGCGCTACGAACCGCTGCCCGGCGAGCAGCGACGAAATGAGTACCCCCGACAGGTGGTCAGGGCTTGCCCTCGTCGCCGCGTTCGATGCGCCGGCAACCTGGTAGGTCACCGAACCCGGAACCGGAGGTCCTCCAGCACCAGGGCAGCGGATCTTGGGCAGGTCGTTGTGATGGAGCAGGACATCTCGCCCGACGAGGCTAGGCTGAACACCGTAAAACCGGCGGCCGCACACGGGGCAAGTGCCGACGTCGGTCATCGCGGTCTTCTGCTCACGTCGCGAGAGTACGCAGCGCCAGCCAGCGCGGCAACAGCCGCGCTCAGTCCAGGCGGCGGGTATCAGACCGGCAGTTGGCCGTCGTTGCACCTTGTGCGGATAGGTATATTCCTCAGCGAGGAGGTGGCCTGTTCGTCAGACGAAACCCCAGTCGCACGGTCCGGCGTCGTCGCGCCTGAAGGATCGTCGGATCCTCTGGCGCGCCTGGACTGCAGGCGTGCTGCTCGTCGGCGTCGTGGTTTCCGGCTGCGGATCCAGCTCCACCCCCAGGTCGGGCCCGACCGTCCGCATCCCATCCGGTTCCGTCGTGAAGGCGGGCACCTGTGATGTCCTCGTCCCGGGGATGTGCACTCGCCTCAATGTGGCCGAATGGCAGAACGTTCCATACACGCCGGTCGTCCCGTGCGGTTCGAATGCCAGCCCGAAGTGTCGATTGAGGATGGACATCACCGCTCCGACGACGGGGGGACCATGGCCGTTGCTCGTCCTCGTGCCGGGCGGGCCGAGCCCGCCTGACGATCGATATAACGGCACTCTTAAACCGTTCACTACAGCCCTAGCTGGCCAAGGCGCTGTCGTGATGGTGGCTGGTTGGCGAGAGGGCCCAGACTGGGCCGGCGGCTATCCGACCTCCTTCCGGGATGTCGCGTGCGCGATCGGCGTCGCCCGCAAGATCGGCCCCGCGTACGGGGCGAATCCGGATCGCGTCACCCTCATGGGTCATTCGACCGGTGGCTGGCCCGCGGCTGTCATAGGACTCACACCAACGCCCTTTACCCCAACGCCCGGATCATGTGATTCGACCGCCGGATCTCTCCGACCCGACCTCGTCGTGGTCGAAGACGGCGAGCTCAATGAGGTCACCCAGCCCGACCAGGCGGACGGCCTCTACTACGTAAAAGGTTTCCTCGGCGGAAACCGAAAATCCCCACCCCGCCGCGTGGGCGGCGGCCGATCCATTCGCTCTTGCGAAACGCTACCGAGCCGGCGCCAACGCCACCCCCTTCCTGCTCATCCACGGATCCGCCGACACCACCGTGCTGCCAGCGGTCTCCGAGTTGTTTCAGAAGAAGATAGTCGCCGACGGCTACCAGAGTCGACTTGTCTTAGTCCCAGGTGCCATCCACACCGGCGCCTTGTGGGACAAATCCGGCATCGAGCCGATCCTGAAGGCCATGACCGCGAACTAAAAGCGCCAACAGTCGGCTAGCGTCCACCGATCGCGTTCTCGAGGCGCTCGATCGCGTGGGCGAGCTCGTCATCGGCGCCACGCTCGAGGCCGCGGTACTCGTCGAGCCATCGAAACGCCGCAGTCGCAACCGCTTGTACGTCAGGGCCGCGCACGAGCGTTTCACCGCGCCGCTGGAGCTCGGCGACGGCCTCCAGCACGCGCTCGTCGTCGGAGCGCTCAGCGATGAACTCGAGCAACCGCTCTGTCGCGCGCATGTCCGTCACGGCCGCGATCGTATCCCAGCGAACGCGCGTTCGGATCAGCACGGTTCGACGACACGCTCCCGGTCGGCGCGCGGGACGTGCGACTCGTCGCCCAGCGGTTAGCTGGCGATGCGGAACGCTCGGAGGGGCGACCAGGGCCCTCGGGTACCGATCACGTCGTATGCGCGTACCCTCAACTGGTAGCGCCCCGCTGGCAGGGCAGGGAGAGGTTCGCTGGTCTCTGACGAGTGCTTGACGACTTCGCGCCAGGCATGGCCTACCTGACGCACCTCAACGTCGTAAACCAGCGCGACGGGGTCTCCACTCCAACTCGCGAAGAGCCGGCCCACGCTCAGCCGCAAGATGCGCGCCCGACTCACGCGAGTCGTCGTCGGCGAAGTGGAGATAGTCGCGATGTAGTGCGGATTCGCGATGCGGCCCGCGAAGATCGCGCTACGGCCCACACCGTCATCGGCGAGCAAGCGCCCATCATTCTCAGCGTCGTAGCCATCGATGGGACTCCACGGCGTGTAGGAAACTTGGCCGCCGTCGAGCGAGACCGATGACGCTAGTTCCTGCGGCGTCGCACGGCCGTCGTTCCGCTCGTCGACGTAGTCGATGGCCCTCACATCGGGGTGCGACTCGAACCAGTCGAAGAGCGATGAGAGATAGCTGACGTCGTCCGCCGGATCGAACCACGAAAGATGCGAGCGCAGCCCAAACCCCGCGACAGCGAACGGCTTACCACGCGCGACCGCGAACTCGTACGGCGGCACCAGGAAGCCAATCGGCGGGCGATCGAACGTTTCTGTCCCGATCCAGTCCACGTAGCGATCACCCGGGTAGTACAACGCGATACGGTGGTCGACGTTTGGGTCTGGCTGCCCATCTCGGGCGAACCCATCGACGACCCACCCGAACGAGACGTTGTTCGCACCCTCCTGGCGAAAGACATCAACTACATGGCGCCACGCCGCGCGATAGTCGGCCGGCGTCAACTGCGTGACTCCGAACGCCGTTAGCCCGGGATGATTGTGCGAGTTTGCATCCGGCATCAGCCAGATCAACACCGGCGTGCGGAGGCGCCGATAGGCGACCGCTGCCCGGCGAATGTACGCGTCGAGGGCGCCGTCGGCGACGTCCACAGTGGTGTAACCGTGGTAGCACGCATAGCCGCACGGAGCGCCCGATACGCCAAGCTGCCAATTCACGACAGCGAGTGACGAGCCTGAATGGGTCAGAGCCGTCCGGATCTGGTTCGTCGGAATCTCCCCAGGGAGGGGGGGTCTCGGAAAGTACGCGTCGACCGTGAAGAACGTCGGCGCGCGGCCACCGAGATCGCTCGCCACCGCATCGCTAAGCCGCACATCCACCGGCCTCGTGTCGCGCTGCGCCGGATCGGTCGTGTCGTACATTCGCATCGTCAAACCGAAGTACGTCTGACCCTCGGGCGGCGGCACAAGCCGCGTCAGCGACTCCTGCGGCCGAGCCTCCGCCGCGGCAGTCGCAAACGCGGCCACTAGAGCCACTCCGACCCCAAGCCAACGCAGCGAGCGCATACAGCCTCCTTCGCGAGCAGTTAGCTTAGACCGCGGCTCCGCCAGAGCCCGCCTAGCCAACGGGTTGCCAGTCGGGTGAGTCGTCTTCCCATGAGAAGTTGGGGCAGGACAACGTTCCTGAGTTGATGCGGAAGTTGTCCCAGGCGATCGTGACGGGTTGGTGGATGAAGAAGTCGTTCATGCTGGAGATGTCGACGCCGATGAAGGTGGGACCGGTCGGGACGAGGCCGCTTTGGATCGGCGCCCATCCTCCGGTGGCGGTTTCGTAGGAGGCTGTGGCGGTGCCGCCTTGTCGTTGGATGCGGAGCTCGCCGACAGTGTCTTGGGTCAGGATGTTCTCCGCACCTGCAGGCGGGATGTACGAGCCGTAGGATTCGCCGTATGTCTGGCTTTCGCGAAACGGCCCCATGCCTAAGTTGGAGGCGCCGAGGGTGACTTGGACGCCGTTTTCGGCCGGCCACTGCAGTAGTTGGTAATCGGCTTGCACATCGAAGTCACCGGTGAGTTGGCAGGCGCTGAGCCAGCCACCATCGATCCGGTTAAAGATGCCTCCCTGGGTCGCATCGGCGGAGATCGACATCACGAGCTCGCCATTCTGCTCGCTCACATGGGCGCCGGTGCCATCCTGATGCGGGTTCCAGAATTGGTCTGAGGCGCCTGCGTCAAAGGTGTCGAGGAACGGCGCGCGCAGCTGCGAGATGTCGATCGGGCTGCCTCCGAGCGCCTGCACTGAGAGTGTGCACCCAGTCAGGTAGACGGTGGAGCAGTCCTGGTAGACGATCGAGTGGGCGTCGGGGGACCAGGAGGGGTTGATCTCGGCTCTGTCGCGCTGCTGAGTAAGCCGGCGCGCGTCGTGTCCGTTGGCTAGTACGGTCCAGATGTTTGTCCCCGCCCCGGGTTTGCCGGCGACGTAGGCCAGTCGCCCTCCCGCGGGGGCCCAGGCGGGATCGGTCTGGCTGCCCCTGGTCGTCGTCACGCGGCGAAGCGCCTTGCCTTGGATCGTCATCGTCCAGATGTGCGTCCCGGTCGTCCCACGATTGCTCGAGAACGCGACCATCCGTCCGTTGGGAGACGTCGCCGGGGAACGGTCGCTCGCGCGGTTGCGCGTGAGGTCGACCTCGCCGTTCCCGTCGACATCGACACGGCGGATCTCCCAATTCCCACCGCGCTTCGACTCGTACACGATGAAGCGCCCATCGGCCGTGAAGCGCGGATCGTCCGCATACGCCCCATCGCGAGTGACCTGCGCGACACCCGAGCCGTCCGCATCCATCAGATAGATCTCCATCGAGCCCGACCGGTCGCTCGCAAACGCGATCCGCTGACCGTCCGGCGACCAGCTCGGCGTGGTGTCCGCGGCTTGCGGATCGCGCGTCAAATCGACGCGCGCCGAACCGTCAGGCGCCGCAACATAGATCTCCCGATCACCGCTGAACGTCGACGAGAACACGATCTCCCCAGGCGACCCGGGAAAGCTCGCACGACCAGCAGGAGCAACTCCGAGCAGTAGCGCGCATCCGACAGCGCCGAGCAGCCCAACGCGCGTCCACCGGCGGCCCGCACTGCAGCAACCCGCAGCGCTCACGGTACCCCTCGAGCCAGCCTCTACTCGCTGCGACCACGCCGAGAGCACCACCGCCACCCTCCAGATAGCGACAATAGGCTCAAGCACGCGCGATAGTAACGATCCGATCGCGCGGTGTCGAGTCCAGACGCCGATCTTTAGCTGGTCGTCAACGCATCGCATCAGTGACGCAGACCGTTCGCATAGGTAACTGCGGATCCGGCGCAGCGGGCGGAAGAGGCGCGAGTCTCGGGTGCGGAGCGTCCTGTTCTCAGGACGTGCAGCTGTTGTCCGGGGATTCTGGCTCTGTGGGCACCCTCGTCGAGAATCATTCGCCGGCGGCTTGGCGATGTGCCGATGTGGGATTTGGGCTTGATCGAGCAGGCGCGATTGCAGGCGGGGACGGCGGGCGGTAGATTCCGTCGATGGGTCGGCCGCGCCTTGTGTGCGCGCTTGCTGCGATGCTCCTCCTGTTGGGAGCGGTCGGGGCCGGAGTCTCGCTCGGAGTCGAATCATCGCGGGCGGAGTCAGCTGGCTCGATTGTGTTCGCGAGCGATCGCGATAAGGATCAACCAGGCGAGATCTACTCGCTCGCGCCCGGGCGAGCGCCGCGTGACATCTCGAAGAGTCTCGCGGCGGAGTCGGGTCTGGCTGTGGCACCCGTCGGTGATCTGATCGCGTTTTGGAGCAACCGCAGTGGAGTCGATGAGGTCTACCTCGCTCGCTCCGACGGCTTCCACCTGCAGATGGTGCGGATGGCTGACTCCGGCGTCCCCCTGAGGGACGCCTCGGCGAGCGCCGATACGCCGCTTGTCTTCTCGCGTGATGGCTCGCGGCTGTTCGCGTCTTATCTCACGTCGGATCCTGTGAGCACGGTTACGACTGCTCACGACTTCGTGATCGACACGCGGCGCTCGACGGCACGGGAGATACGCGCGTGCGATGGCCGCTTTCAACCGTCGCCGGATGGCACGCTCATCGCCTGCAGCGTCGGGCGGCAGACCACGGTCTTCGACCTAACCGGTCGCGCACGCTTCGCGCTTCCTGGGTCGTCTGCGGTTTGGTCGAACCGCGGACTGCTTGCCGCGAGCGTGGCATCAGGAGCCGGTCCCCCAACGATCAGCTCGACGATCATCGTCGACGAGTCCGGTGCGAAGGTGGCGAGGGTTCGCGGTCACGCGCTCGCCTGGTCACCGGATGGGCGACTGTTGCTCGTTACACAATCGTACGTCCTCTTGGTTGGTGATCCACGCGCCTTCGCGAGTGCGGTGCAGCTTCGACTGGCCTGGGGTCAAGGTCGCGTGTCGTTCACGCCGGACGGCCGGTACGTCTCCGCGGTCGATGCCAGGGGAAGGCCGAAACTCGTGTCCGTGACGAGCGGAGTCGCAGCAAGCGGACTCGACGGCGGCAACGGCATCTGGTCGGCCGACGGTCGACTTGCGTACGAAGGCAGGAGCCCGGAGCGTCCGGGCGCGACGTTCCCGGTCTTCGTCACCGACACGCACGGCCGACATCCCCAAGTGGTCGGACGTTTCCCATTTACCAACAACAGCGACGAGCTGGCTTGGCTGCCCGACGGTCGGCGCTTGCTCCTGCTCACCGCCACGAACTGCGGTGGCGCGGGGCTCTACGCCGTACCCGTCGACGGCGGCACGACACGTCCCCTGACGCACGACCCGCGCGACCTCGAAGCGCCGACCTGGTCGCCAGACGGGACGAGAATCGCCTACAGCGCCGAACAGTTCGCCTGTCTCGCGTCCGAGGGCGAATCGACACACCTCGAGACCGCACTCGCAGACGGCTCGGCGCCACAGCCGGTGACCGACGACGGCGGCGTCCCGCTGCCAAGCCTCGACAGCAATCCCTCGTTCAGCCCGGACGGGAAGCAAATCGCCTTCTGGCATGGCGACCCCGAAAACAGCGAACTCCAGATCGTCTCAGCGACCGGCGGCGCGCGCACGCACCTGCCCGAGGCCGGGATGTACGGTGCCACTCCAGCGTGGGCGGCCGACAGCTCCAAGATCGCATACGTCGCTGGCGACGCCATCATGGCGATAGCGCCGACCGGCGGCACACCAGAGGTCCTAGCACCCAACCCCGCGACAACCGCGTGCCAAAGCCAAGGCGGCGTGGCGTGGTCCCCAGATGGGACACAACTCGCCATCGGCGGCGACGCCGGTATCTACCTCGTCACTCCCGGTATCCCCGCGAGCGAGCGACTCGCGATCAGCGCCCACTGCGCCGAGTACCCATCGTTCTCACCCGACGGCGCCCAAATCGCGTTCGACGCCCCACTCCCAGACCAGCCACCACAGACAGCGATCATGGTCGCCAACACCGACGGCAGCAACCTCCGCGTCCTCTCCACAACCCCCTTCCGCTCAAGCATCCACCCAACCTGGCAGCCATCCCCATAGAAGGCGACGGTCGAATCAGGTAAGCGTCGAAGCGTCCTGACCGGCAAGCACCTTGCGCACGGTCGCGGGCCACCATCGAGCCCCACCATGCGTGGTTGGTACGCCCTCGTCGGTCAAACCGTCGGCGATCGCGCTAAGGGACGAGCCCTTGCTCCGCTCCCGTACGATCCGCCTGACGAGCTCGCGGCTAAACCGAATGGCCGTCGGCCGATAACCGACTCCAGGGGCGAGCGGCGCGGCCCCCAGCGGTCGTCTATCGAGACTGTTCTCGTAGCAGGGCTTCCATGCGGTCAAGCCGTTCGTTGATGTCGCGCACGTCGCGCGCGGTCGCTGGAGCGACACCGGCGCCGGCGTGGTTCGCGCGCTCCTCGGTGGCCCGCGCCACGAACGAACTCGTGATCGCGGCCGTGATCACCGCGAGGAAGGCGAGTCCGATCAGCATGACCAGCGCGGCGAAGAGTCGCCCGGCTGTGGTGCCCGGGACGCGGTCACCGTACCCCACGGTCGTGACCGTCTGGACCGACCACCACAGCCCCTGGCCGACCGTGGTGAAGTTCTTGTGGTCGATCGTCGTCATCAGCACGCCGAAGCCGACAGTTGCGACCGTCGTTACCGTGGCGATGATCGCGGCACCTGCGCGCGGCGTCGTCGCCCGCGCAATGGCACGGGAGAGCCAGCGCTCGAGGCGAGTCTCTTCCGACATCGGCTCGGCGTTCGCCGCTCCAGTCGCCTCTCCTACCCGCCCCCGCGCTCTGGACCGGCTCGCGACCCAAAGTAGGCACCCCAGCTCCGGCTGTAGACGTCGACGCGGGCGGCCGTCATTTGGTATCGAATGTATGCGCCTGGTCAGGCGGGTCGCCTACAGACCTGTGTGCGCCTCGACCCGGCCGTCGGCGACCGCGCTCTTGAGGGCGTTGTAGTCGCGTTCGTTCTGGTCGGCGTAGGCGTTGGAGAAGTCCGCGATGGCGCGGTCGAAGGCGTCGCTGCTGCCGAGGTAGGCGCGATCGCGATGCGGTCTCCGGAGCGGGCGTGCGCGCGGGCGAGTGTCCAGCCGCAGACGCGACCGTAGATCGCCGCGGCTTGCGGCAATGCACCGGCCGAGTCTCGAACGATCCCTTCCAGTCCTTCAACTGGCGGACGTAGAAGTCTCGGGCCTGGCCGTCGATGCCGGCCGCGACGTGTACCCAGCCGAGGAAGATGTCGCTCGTTGCCTGCATGAGGCGCTGGCCGGCGACGACGCGCTGGCCGTGGTTGGAGAACTCGCTCCTGGCGGTGAACTCCTCGAGCACCGACGGCTGGGCCTCCTTGAACTGGAGGAACAGCGGGTCTTGTTCGTCGCGGCCGAGCATCAGCGCGATCCAGGCGCGCGTGCCGACGCTTCCGACGCCGACGACCTTGCGTGCGAAGTCGACGAGCCGGAACTGTTCGACGAGGACGCGCCGGTCGGTCTCGAGCGACTGGCGGTAGAGGCGCAGCAGCGCGTGCAGCGATTCCGCGATGGCCTCTCGCTCGCGGCCGGGTGCGAGCTCCTCGAGCCGTTCGATCAGCGGCGGGTCGGAGACGATCTGCGGCTCGCCGTCCACTAGCCGGGTGAGCTTCGAGAAGCTCGTCATGCTGTCACGTGTCCGCGCCTTGGCGATCGTCTGCTCGGCGCGCGCTGCCGTCCGCGTCTTCAGCTCGCCGCGCAACTCGCCGAGCAGGTCGTCGACTTCGGCGCGGGCATACCAGACGTCGAGGGCGCGCATGCCGGCAAAGCTGCGCATCGCGGTGCGGTAGCCCGCGACCGTGGCGAGCGCGATCGTCCGCCGCTCCTTGGCGGAGTAGCCGTTCTCGCGGCCGGCCACCTCGAAGCTCGCCGCCAACCGCTTGACGTCCCACTCCCACGGCCCCGGCAGCGTCTCGTCGAAGTCGTTCAGGTCGAACACCAGCCGCCGCTCGGGAGACGCGAACACGCCGAAGTTCGACAGGTGCGCGTCCCCGCACAGCTGGGCGCGCAATCCCGACTGCGGGCTCGCCGCCAGATCGGCCGCCATGATCAGCGCCGCACCACGGTAGAACGTGAACGGCGAGACCAGCATCCGCCCGTAGCGGATCGGCACCAGCTCCGGAACGCGCGACGCCGCCTGCGACTCCAGGAGCGCGACCGGATCGAGACGATGCGCCGCCGGGCTGAATTCTGCGTGGCTCGACCGCGGCACCTCGACGCGCGCCGCACGACCCCGCGCCACCCGCTCCGCCACACTCAGATGCGCCACCACCCGCGGCGCACGCCCGCGCTTCGAAACCCTCGCCGGCCCCGAGTCAGACCGAACCGTGCTCATCGAACCCTCTTTCCGGGAGGCGACGAGTATGCCACGTCGCACCCGACACCGTTCGTGAGAGCTTGAGGTCGAGACTGGGTGCTACGGGCGCGCAGCGTTGTCGCCGCACTGGCCCCTCCTCGGTGTCGTTCGGTGAAGCTACGCGACGAGCTTGGCGGCATCCTGGCCAGAGAGCACCTTCCGCACTGTCGCCAGCCACCAGGTCGTGCCGCCCTGAGCGGTCGGGACACCCTGGGTGTTCAGTTCGTCCGCGATCGCGCTCAGTGAGGCGCCACCCTTGCGCTCACGCACGATGCGCTCGACGAGCTCGGGAGCGAGCGTGCTCGGCCGACCAAGCCGGAAGCCCTAGCCCGCTTGACTGCGAGCGCGTCCTTTGTGCGCTGGCTGATTATCCGCCGCTCACACTGCACAGCGGAGACCATCACGTTCAGCATGAACTCGCCGCTCGGGCTCGAGGTGTCGACGTCGATGTCGAGCAGGATCAGACCCAAGCCCTTCTGCTTGCCCTTCGGCCGGCTGCGCTCGGCGAGGTCGGCGAGATCGCGGACGCTGCGACTGAGACGGTCGAGCTTCGCAAACGGCCAGCGCGTCGGCCTCGCCGGCTTCGATGCGGCTGATGGCCGCGCATAGACCGGGGCGTGTCGCGTGACTCTTGCCGCCGCTCTCGCCCTCGTCGGCCACGATGTCCACCAGATCCCAGCCGCGCTGGGCGGGGGGCGGCGCGCAGCGTCTCGCGCTGGCCCTCGAGGCCGGCGCCGCTAGCGACCTGTTCGCCGGTCGAGACGCGGACGTAGCCGATGACGCAATCTCCCCGGGGTAGCCCCGCTCGGGACGCACACGGGGCGCTAACTCAGCATCCAGCAATGGATGTGGCCGCGAGCGGAGATAGACTCACGCCGAGCGGCCTGGTCACGTCGGCGGGCAATGACCCGACGATATGCAATGCTCGATCGATGGCGGTCGTCCACGACGACGAACCGATCGGCACCAGGCCTTGGAACGCAGGCTGACGCATGGACTTCGCGTCGTTCGACATCTACACGATCATCGACATCTTCCTGCTCCTGCTGATCGGGGTCGGTCCGAAGATCGCGCTGGTTCCCTTCGTCGAGGTGACAGCCGCGATGGACGCCAGTGTGAAGGCTCGCGTCACGCGAAAGATGCTCACGACCGCAGCGACGGTCGCGTTTGTGCTGCTCATCCTGGGTGGGCTGCTGACGAGGTTGCTGCACTTCTCTACGGGCGCGCTCTCCGTGGCTGGTGGCCTGATCCTTGTGATCATCGCGGTCGGGATGGTGCGCGGCCAGAGCGAGGAGGCACGGCACGAGGCCAGCGGCCGCGACCCCATGGACACGGCGGTCTTTCCGCTTGCAGTGCCGTATCTGCTCAATCCCGCCGGCATCGTCGTGCTCGTGACGGCCTCTGCAGATGCGGCGTCCGTCGGGCACATCGCCGTTGTCGGGGTGCTCACCGCGCTGGTGCTTGCGCTCGACGCCGTCGTGTTTCGCTGGGCGAACCGCGTCAGCCAGCACCTCGATCAGAGCCGCATGCTCATCACGGAGAAGGTGTTTGGGTTCTTGCTTGCCGCGCTCGCCGTCCAGCTCGTCCTGAACGGGCTCGACGCAGTCGGCGTGATCCGCCTGACTGGGCACTGAGGAAACCGGTGAAGAGCGCGCTGAGTGGTGTCGCGTGGGTGGTGCTGTACCTGCTGCTTGCCCTGACACCGCTGCTGATCGTCGCGTTCGGCCACCCTCCGGCGGGACGTCCCTTCCTCGCCGAGCTGTCCGTCGCCTTGGGCTTCGTCGGACTGTCGATGATGGGCCTGCAGTTCGCACTGACGCACGGTTCAAGTCGGTCGCCGCACCGTTTGGCATCAGTCCGGACGATTCGAGTACTTCGTCTGTGGATCACCGCCCATGCTCGACGCGATCGAACGCCTCCTCCTCTCGATGGGCATCCCAGCCGACCGACTCAACCACCGAACGCTTCGACTTCGTCTAGAACCGTGACGAGATGCTGAAACAAGCCTGGGTCGGACGCCTCGTCCTCCTGATCGCGACTCCTACTCGCGTGTTGCCTGCTCTTTGCCGTCCTCAGATGACCAGCCTCGTATAGCTGAGGTGGCCCAACTCCGACCGAGCCGCTCGGTCGCCAACGGCCCCTAGTCCTGGTCGGCGAGCTCGCGGCTGCGAGCCAGCGCGGCGCTCCGCACCGTCATCGGCCACCATCGCTTTCCACCTGTGGCCGTTGGGATGCCTTCAGCGTCGAGGGCCTGGCCGATGCGCTCGTACGAGAGCCCCTGCTCTCGCATTGCGAGCATCCGGTCGGCGATTTCGACGGGCACCGCATCGCGCCGGCGCAGCCCCTGGCGCCGGCGCTCGGCGTGAAAGTCGCGCATCCGCGTGCTCGCGCGCCGCAGTTCCATCCGAGCGACCATCGAAAACGCCCAGAGCACGGCCTCGCCGCTCTCAGTCGTCGTGTCGAGGCCGAGGTCGACGACGACGACCTGCCAGCCACCGCGCGCCGCGTCCTCGCAGAGGGTGATCGCTTCAGCGCTGCGGCCGAGTCGGTCGATCTTCGCGACGATCAGGCCGCCCGCCTCGCCGCTATCGATCGCCTCGAGCGCTCCGCGCAGTCCCGGTCGTGAGCGTGCTCGCTTGCCCCCGGACACCGCCGCGTCCTCGTACCACGTGCCGATCGGCAGGCCCTTGCTCGCGGCGTACTCGGTGATCGTTGAGCGCTGACCATCGAGGCTGATGCCGCTGTCGGCCTGGCTCGCGCTTGAGACTCTGATGTATGCGGCGAGCGGCGCGGACGGGTCGATCCGGCGACGGCGCCGCGGGGTGGATTCCATGTCCTCAGCGTATCATGCGTAAACGTTAGCTGTAAGACTTAAGGAGTTGGACGCGTCGCACCGTACTCGAACGCGTCCGCCCAGCCCCTTAGGTAGGCGATTACGGTCTCGGGCAGGTCGTCGGCAGTCTCGAGAAAGCGGCGCAGGATCGCGGCCGCCTCGGCTCGCGTTTCGTCGCGTTCGGCGGCTCGCTTGCGCATAGAGGAATGGTTGCAGTCGCCGTGGTCGGCCTCGTCCATCGGCCAGCTTGAATGCCGCGCCGCCGAGGACCAGGACTGATGTGGGCGGCGGCTGACAACTCCCGTCACCTCCGTCGCCGCCGCCCCTCCGGCTAGCGGTCGAGTCGGTACTCGGCAGCCAGGTGCTCAATATCGCGGGCGCCGCGGATCGATGCGCGGAACTCGGGCGAGGATCGGGTTGATCGCGTTTCGGTCGCGTGCTCTCTCGGCCAGCACTCGCTTGCGCTTCTGCTCCGGGGTGAGCGGTATCCGGATCGCTCGAGTCGCCCGCAGGTTCCGGACCCACGCGGCGATTGCGCGCGCCATCACGCGGTCGTCGTGGCAACCAGTGTCGGCCGCGAGCTTCCCCGATTTCGTCGTCACGAACGTTCGCATCTCGCCTACGAGCTCGGCGTCCCGGAGACATTCCGGCGTCTCGCGCAGCAACACGTCAAGGTGCTGCAGCACGAGCGGTCGCGTAACCGACGTCATCGGGAAACCCATCGCACCCGTCAGGTCGTGCCGCTCCGTCGAATCGTCATCCACGTGCTCGTAGACGCGCGTCCTTGGCCACGCGTCTCGCAGCTCCATCAGCGTCGCCGTGCCATACCCGCCGGCACGCTCGACCGCAACCTCGGCGTCCCGGAACAGACACGCGATCACCGCGAGCTCACGAGCAAACGACTTCTCGGTGATCCCCCGGGCGTGGAAGCACCCCACCGTGCGCGCCGTCTCAACGTCAACGACGTACGCGCAGTACGCATCGATCTTCTGGCCGACAGCCCGCGCGTTGTACTCAGCCTGCACGACGCTACCGGCACAGTCCGCACCGATCACGTAGCGGCGCCCAGCCTTCGGCGCTTCCCAGAGTTTGATCCGGCCGTCTGATCGCCGCACGAACTCGATGCTTCCACCCTTCACCGGCAGACCCTCGATCTCGCCAACGTACTTCGGCGGCGACGTCGGCACTTCGCTCAACCCGGTGAATAGCGGCCGACCAGAACTGAGGAACGCCTCGTCGTCGGTCGCGGGGAACTCCTGGTGGAACGTGTCGAGTTTGCCGCCGCACTCGTTCTTGATCGTGTGCCGACGCCACGCAAGCTGCTCCTCGTCGACACCAAACGATTCGACGAGCGCCTGCTCCTCTGCATCCAACTCACCGAGACCCACGGCGGGGACGGGCATGCGGTAGTCGGGGTATTCGAACCAGCCGTAGAAGACCGCCTCGTAGCCCGACTCGCCAGACTTCGCGCGCTCCCACTCCTGGTGGAAGAAATCACCTACTCCGTTGGCGGTGGACTCGCCGATTACGAACGTGTTCGGCTCGAACGGCACCGTGTTACGAAGCGACGCCATCGTCTCAAACGGGTTATCCCAATACGCCACCTCAGAAGCATGGACGGCCCGCGCCGCGGTCGACCGGCCAACACCGTCGCTCGACTTCGCGGTGAACGTCGTCAGGCCCGAGCCGGTCGTAAACGCCAACACCCGGCCCTGCAGCCCGGTCTCCTTCGGCACCTGCAGCTCAGCTGGCAGCGAGCGGTACATCAGCTCGGTCATGTTGTGCAGCGTCGAGCTCGCGAACTGCTCGTGCGCGCCCGTGCGCACCGTGAAGAACCACTTCGTGAACGCCAGATGCGCGAACGTCGCCTGGATGATCGTACTGATCCCCATCCGCCGCGACTTGAGCACCCAGATCCGCACCGGCTCGCCGGCCGCCAGCTTCGCCTCGATCCGCGTCCGCAGATCCAGCTGCACCGCGTTCGGCACGAATGGGATCAGCTGGCCAGTGCGACGGTCGAGGATCCTAAAGTGCTTGATGAAGTTCGAGAACTTCAACTCCTCGAGCGCCTCGCGCCGCAACCGCTCGACCTCGGCCGGATCCTCCTCCACAACCTGATCCGGGACGGCGACGGCCATTAGAACGAGCCCTCGATCGTCGAGGCCTTCAAGACCGCCAGGAACGAGAGTGGCCCGCCGTCCACTCCGGTGATCTCCGTGCGCTGCGCGGGCTTGCCGTCGAGCCGGTCATGGATCAACTCGGCGGCGCGCATCCGCGTCGGATGATCCGGAACCTCGACCACCTGGCCGTTCGTCAAGAACGTCTTCGTCGCCTCCAACCCGTCGAACCAGGGCTGGATCACCGCATCCGGATCGCGCGCCGCACGAGACCGCAACTCCTCCGTCAGGCGGAACTTGCTCGAGCCCGGCGCATCGCCACCCGTCGACACAGCGGCGAGCGTCTGGGCGGCGGTCTCCGGGTCGTGCATCCGGCACTGCCGACCATTCGCGCCGACGCGAGCGCGACACGTATCGCCGCGCTTCGTCAGGGCGTCGCAGATCACCACTGCAGGCGGCGCTCCCATCAAGTCACCGCGAGGTCGTTAGGAAGCTCATGATCGCTCCAAAGCATAGCGCCCGAGGTGCTCCGACTGACTCTCGCGCGCACGCGCGCACGCGCGACCTCGGCGCGCCGCTGCCGTCGTGCCTCACGCAAGAACGCGACGGTTGAGTGTCGTCGTGGGCCGGCCTCATCGCGGGGGATGTCGAAACGTTCGTTGCGGGTCTGGACATTGACAGCATGAGTGCGTAGAACGGCGAGGAGGCCGATGTTGTCCGAGGTAGACGTGGCTAGGGAACGCTTCGAGGCGCTGTTCCGAGAGCACGTTGCGGGCATCGCCTCGTACTGCCGTTGGTGCTTGCGATCTCGCGGCGATGCGGAGGACGCGGTGGCCGAGGTGTTCCTGGTCGCCTGGCGGCGGCTAGACGACGTGCCCGCTGGCGAGGCGTCTCGACCGTGGCTGTACGCCACCGCGCGACGGGTCGTGGCGAACGAGGCTCGCGCCGGCGCTCGCCGGAGCAGGCTGTACGAGAAGTTGAGCGGTCAGCCGGTGGCGATCGAGGAGGGCGAGGAAGAACCACTCGCCGGGCAGGTGCATGAGGCCCTCGCGGCGCTCGCTCCACGCGACCGCGAACTCCTGTTCCTGGCCGAGTGCGAAGGGCTCACGGCAACTGAAATCGGCACGATCGTGGGCCGTCCGCCGGTGACGGTGCGGGTTCGCCTGCATCGAGCGAAGCGGCGGTTCCGTGCCGCCTTCGAAGCGAGGACGCCTGCCACGGATACGACCGTTCCCCGTCCTGTTTCGCCTCGCCACAAAGGGGTGGAGCCATGAGCCCGAAGCGCACTGAGGCCCCACCAGTTCGTCCTCGAAGGAGGAACACCATGCGTACGGACGCCAGCCTCCGTGCATTGCGCGACGCGAGTCCCCGGAACCAGCCGGGCTTCGATGATTGGATCGACAGCTTCGACTCGCTCAGGACGCAGATCCCCGCGACCCCCGTCCCGGCCCGGCCACCACTGCCGAAGCCCAAGTCCCGGCATCGCCGCGAGGTCGGCCTCGGTGTCACCGTCGCCGCCGCAGTCGCTGTCATCGGCATCGTCGTCGGTCTCGCGTTGACGGCTGCCTCGCCCCCGGGTGCCGACGCGGCGGCGAGGCGAGCGCTCGCCGCGACCGCCGCAGCCCCGTCAGGGACGATGACGACGACCGTGCTCCACGCCGGCGTCACCCAGACAATCGACGCCGCCCGCTGGAACGGCAGCGACATCGCGTTCTCGCCAGGGGACGGCCCGATCCCGCAACTGCTGCTGATCGGAGGCGGCATGTACGTGCAGACGTCGGATGGAACCTGGCTGCACTACGCCAACGCCTCCGACGTGGAGCCGAAGCCGCTCGGCGGGTTGGCGCAACTCGCACAAGACAACATCGCAAGCACCACCCCGCAGCAGATCCTCGCCCTGGCCACCGGGGTGCAGCAGACGGCGCAACCGGACGGCACCACGGTCTACACCGGCACGATCCCGAGCAGCACCCTCGATCCAGCGACGGTGCCCGGCAACGACGCCATCACGAGCATGATCCTCGGTGCCCAAAAACGTACCGACATGATCTTCGGTGGCGCGGGCCGGGAACGCCCCTGGCAGCAGTGTGCAGAACGATCTCCAGTTCGAGATGAGCGTCGAAGGCGACGGCCTCGTCAGGCAGGTCAGCGTGACCTTCCAGCAGAACGGCACCTACACGTGGAGCGTCACCTACAGCCAGCTTGGCAGCACACCGCCGATTACGGCGCCCGCCAGTTCGACCGATGTTCCGCCCGGAACGCTGCCGCCCGGAATGCTGCCGCCCGGAACGCCGCAGCCCACGGGGACGCAAAACACGCAGACCCCCCAGATCACTCCTGCCGATCAGGGTGACTACCTCAAGGCCGCCGAGTGCATGCGCTCGCACGGAGTTCCTGACTTCCCCGACCCGACGTTCGGGAACAACACCGTCACGTTCAACTTCCCGCCGAACATCGACCCGAACTCTTCCCAGGCCAGAAGCGCGGTGGCTACGTGCTCCAAGCTGATTCCGCCGGGTCTGCCGTACAGCAATCGCAGCGCTCCGTGAATGGACCGCGGGCGTCTGCGGGGGCTTCTCGGTTTCCGCCGCGTGCGAGACAGACTGTGAGACCGTGGAACATGCACACCACTCGAACACGCCTCGCTCGAAGCGGACAAACGCATCGCTACGAAGCAGTGAGACCGGGGCCGCTGGCGCGCATTCCCAGCGACCCCGGATCGCGTACGAGGCCGGCGGCCATGGCCCTGTCCTTTCTGTGGGGTTGGGTAGGGGTGATCGGCGCGCACGCTGCTGCGAGCGCTTGTTCCCGCAAACGCTCCCGCAAATATCCTGCGCGCATTCGGTGGTCTGAACGTGTCGCCAGACGTCCCAGGATGCACAACGCGCTCCTGCCTGGTTTGCAGGGAAAACCCCTGCTAGTCAGCGATGCGCCCGGCACGATTCGAACGTGCGACCGGCTGCTTAGAAGGCAGCTGCTCTATCCGCTGAGCTACGGGCGCTCGCAGATCATCGTAGCCGCCGGAACGGTCACCCGTTCAGGCCGTGCGCCGCGAGATGCTCGCGGAACGAGCGCGGCTGGAACCCGAAGCCGCTCGGGATCGAGTCGAGCCCCGCCACGTTGTCCGACCCGAACAGCTCGAGCGCTGCCGGGGTCAGCGGGGGGCGCGGCAACACCTGCAGCAGCGAGGCCTGGACCCGCATCAGGGCGAGCGGGATGTGCGTCTTCCGCACGCGCTTCTTCCCCAGCGCGGCGCCGATGACGTCGAGCTGGTCGTCGTAGGTCAGCTCCTCGGGGCCTCCGACCGGGTGGCGCCGGCCGAGCTTCGTCTCGTCGGTGACCAGCGCGACGAGGCAGCGCGCGACATCCTCGACCCACACGAGCTGCAGCAGCAGGCGGCCATCGCCGGGCACGGGGACGATCGGCGCGCGACGCACGAGCCCTGCCATGGCATGCACGAACGCGGAGTCCGGGCCACCGAACATGATCGAGGGCTGCAGCACGGCCCAGGGGATGCCGGAGTCGATGACCGCCCGCTCGCCACGGCGTCGCCCGGCCAGGTACGCGCCGGCCGGCCCCGTGCTGGTGTCGATGCCACCCATCTGGACCAGGCGTTCGACGCCCGCCCGTTTCGCTGCGTCGACGAGGTTCGCGGCGCCGACGGCGTTCACCGCGTCGTAGCCTCCAGGCGGCGCCTTGCGATCGGCCGTGACCGCCGCGAGGTTCACTACGGTGGCGACGCCTTCGCAGGCAGCGGCCAGGCTCGTCGGCTCGGTCACGTCGCCCCGCACCAGCTCGACCGGCTCGGGAAGAGTCGCGCGGTCGGGGTCGCGCACGAGCGCCCGCACGGGACGGCCCGCTGCGACCAGCGCCGGCACGAGCCGGCGCCCGACGTATCCCGATGCGCCCGCGACGAGGACGGTGCCGTCGGCCATCGCTCCACTGTAGGCGAGTCGCGACGTGATTCGAGAACAGGAGCACTGAGCTATCGTCCTGCGGGGCCTCGCGGGCGTAGCTCAGTGGTAGAGCTTCGGCCTTCCAAGCCGATGATGCGGGTTCGATTCCCGCCGCCCGCTTCCTATGATTGCGCGATGGCAGACCACGAACGAGAACTTCTCCAGCTGATCGCCGGCTCGCCGCCGGAGGCTCTCGGCTTCGCGGAGCTGGGCCGCCAGATCGGGCTGTCCGAGGGCGAGACCGCGACGCTCGTCGAGCAGCTCGTGATCGCGGGCAAGCTGCGACTCGTGGTCGTCGGCGACGTCGGCGCAGAAAACCCGGCCTGACGCAGGCGTTTCAGGGTTCCAGGCGCGGGTATCACGCGCCATGGGAAGCAAGCGCGAGACGGATCGGACAGGCTTCTTCGAGCGCTTCGCGCAGGCGGCGGCACGCTTCACGAGCCACGCGCCGTTCTTCGTCGCCTGCGTCGGCCTCGTGCTGTTGTGGCTGCTGAGCTACCCGCTGTTCGGGAGCATCGACACGTGGCAGCTCGTGATCAACACGGCGACGACCATCGTCACGTTCCTGATGGTCGCGCTCCTCCAGAACAGCCAGAGCCGCTCGGAGGATGCGATCCAGCAGAAGCTCGATGCCATCGCGGATGCGCTGGCCGACATGATGGAGGCATCCCAGGACGAGAACGGCGGCATGCGCAGCGATGTCAATGACCTCCGCAAGGCCGTCGGCATCGAGCAGGTCGATGGCAAGGAGACGGCTAGCGCCTGAGCTCGGCGAGCGCGCTCGGCGAGCTCCGCGCGTCGCGCCTCGCGCGCGCTCAGATCGGCCCGGGCACGCTCGCTGAGCGTGTCGATCCGCTGCAGCACGACGATCTCGGCATCGAGACGTGCGATCTCGTCGATCAGCTCGCGCTCGCTCGAGCGGTCTGCAGACACGCTACGCGACGAGGGCTGCGGCGAACTCGCGCACGCGCTGCTCGCCCAGGTCGAGCTGCCACACCACGGCGCGCGCCAGGTCCGCGCGCGCCAGGCGGCGCAGCTCGTCGCGGTCGCGAGCGCGCAGCAACGAGGGCTCGCGGTAGACCACGACGCGCAGTCCCCGTTCGGGCGCGAGCCCGCCCGCGCGAGGCGCCTGCTCGACCCGGATGACTCCGTGGTCCAGCGCGGCGATCACCCAGTCGGGAAGGTCATCGATCGCCTCCACGAGCGCAGCGTCGTAGTCGGCTCGGTCGAGCAGCGGCATAGTGGCGAGACTACCCCGGCCGCGGCCCTCCGTGCCAGTGGGCTGGATCGCTGGGAGTGTGAACCCGATCGGGGCGGGCCGATTCGAACGGCCGACCGCCGCGTCCCAAACGCGGTGCTCTGCCAGGCTGAGCTACGCCCCGTGCGTGCGAAGGGTACTCACGTACGGTCGCCGCCGTAGAGACGGTCGAGCGTCACCGGCTCGAGACCGAGCTTGCGGAGCCCGACGACGATCGACGCGATCGCGTCCACGGTCTGGCTGCGGTCGCCGCCCGCATCGTGGAACGCGATCACGTCGCCGGCCTTGGCCGTCAGCGCCGCGCGGATGATCGCCTCGGTGCCCGGCCGCTTCCAGTCGCCGGTATCGACCGAGAACAGCACGCCGACCATGCCGAGCTTGCCCGCCTCGCGCGCGGTCAGGTCGTTCCACGACCAGTACGGCGGCCGGTAGAAGCGCGGTCGCACGCCGATGATCGACGCGATCTCGTCCTGGGTCCGCTCCAGCTGCGCAAGCTGCTTGGTCGCTCCGAGGCGGGCGAGCTGGGGATGCGTCCAGGTGTGATTGCCGATCTGCATGCCCGCCCGATACAGGCTCTTGACCGTCTCCGGATCCTCCTTGGCGCGCGAGCCGATCACGAAGAACGTCGCGACCGCGTGCTCTCGCTGAAGCTCCTCGAGCACCCCGGACGTATCCGGCCCCGGGCCGTCGTCGAACGTCAGGGCGACCATGCCTCCCGGGCGGGCGTCCTGACGCTGGACGACCTTCCCCTCGGCGCGCACGAACGGGCCGGATCCCGTCGTCTTCGTCGGAAGCGGGACGTTGCCGGTCGGCGGCACGGCGGCGAGCTCCTGGCCGCCCGGGCGCCCGATCACCGCGGGCGTTGTCTTGGTGGTCGAGGTGGCCTTCTTGCCGGGCGACGACCCACCCCCGCGCCCGAACAGGGCGTACCCGCCACCGATGATGAGCGCCGCGATGCAGAGCGCGATCAGCCGGCGACGCGCGTAGACGCTCACGGACGGATCAGCGCTCGCAGTCGCTCGGAGAGGTCGACCGGGTTGAACGGCTTCGTCAGGACGCCGGCTGCGCCCGAGCGGCGGACGAGCTCGCTCCCGTCGAGGTCGGCTCGGGCCGTGAGCAGCATGATCGGGACGTCCTCGAGCCCGGGTTCCGCCCGCAGCCTCGCCGCGACCGCGAAACCGTCATCGCCGGGAAGCATCACGTCCAGCAGCACCGCGTCAGGGCGGCGTGCGCGCGCAACGGCCATCGCCGAGTCGCTGTCCCAGGCCTCCTCCACGGTCATTCCGTCCGCCTGCAGGTTCACGCGGCAGAGCAACCGGATTGCCGGTTCATCGTCGACGACCAGGATGTGCATCGGAACGGGGGCTATGCGACGCGCTCGGCCTTCGCGGTGGCAGTCGGCTCCTGCTCGGTTGCCGGAAGCTCGACGACGAACGTCGAGCCCTTGCCGAGCTCGGACTCGACCCAGATGCGTCCACCCATCGCCGCGACGAACCCTCGCACGAGGAAGAGCCCGAGGCCCACGCCGCGGATGCCCGCCGCGCTGCGACGCGTCGACGCGGAAGAACTTGCGGAACAGGTTGCGCTGATCGAGCTCGGAGATCCCGATGCCCTGGTCGGACACGCGGATCTCGACGAGCCGTCCGCGAGCGCGCGCCTGCACCTTCACCTCGCCACCCGACGGCGAGTACTTGATCGCGTTGTCGACCAGGTTGATGAGCACCTGGCGCACGCGATCCTGATCGGCCATCGCGTACACGGGCTGTGTGGGCACGCCGATCTTGACCTTGTGGCGCTCGGAGCGACCCTTGGCGGCGGTGGCCACCTCGCGCACGAGTGCCGGAACGTCGACCGGGCCGAGTGCGAGCTGCACCGCGCCCGCCTCGAGGCGCGTCGCGGAGAGCAGGCCGTCGACGAGCCGTGTCAGTCGCTCGGCCTCGGTCGCGATGTAGCGGACGAACGTCGCGCGGTCGTCCTCGCCGAACGTCGTATCGGCGCGCAGCAGCGTCTCGGCGAACCCGTAGATCGAGGTCAGCGGCGTGCGCAGCTCGTGCGAGACCGTCGCGACGAAGTCGGACTTCACCTGGTCGAGTCGGCGCTCGTCCGAGACGTCGCGGATCGCGAACACCGTGCCCGGCAGCTCCTCGCGCGGATCGCGCAGCGAGGCTGCGGTGATCGAGAGCCAGATGTCGCGCCCGCCGCGCTCGAGGCGCACCTCGAGCGGGGCGCTCGAGCCTGCCGCCGCCGCCGCGAGTGCCGCGCGCGCCACGCCGTCGGAGTCGCCGAGCTCGCTGCGCAGGAGCTCGCCGAGCTCGCGCCCGAGCACCCGCCGCGCGCGCATGCCCGTGACGCGCTCGGCGGCCGCGTTCCAGCGGGTGATGCGGTCGTCCGCGTCGGACGCCACGATCGCGTCGGCGACCTGTGCGAGGATCGCCTCGCCCGCGTCCTTCTCCTGCGCGACGCGCTCGTACAGGAGCGCGTTGCGCAGCGCGACCGCCGCCGAGCTCGCCAGGGCGGCAAGGCCGTCGACCTCGTCGGCGCGGAAGCTGCGCGGGGTCCGGGCGTACACCGCAAGCACGCCCTGGATCTCGCCGTCGGCCGTCTGCACGGGCACCCCGAGGTACGCGGCGAGACCGGCGTCGCGCACGATCGGATCGTCCGCCAGCCGCGGGTCGGCCGTCAGGTCGGGAATCGCCACGGGCGCCGGCCCCGCGAGCGTCTCCGCGGCGACCGGATCGCTCGCGAGGGAGCGGCGGTCCGAGAGCAGATCGGAGGCCTCGCCGAGCACGGCGCGCGCGACGAGCTCTCCACCCTCGAGCAGACGCAGCGTGCACGCGTCGGCCTTGAGCAGATCGGAGGCCTGCGCGACGATCTGGCGCAGCACCGTGCGCGGCTCGAGATCGGCCGCGAGCAGGGCTGACACGCGCTGCAGCTCACGAGCGAGCGTGCTCGCACGATGTTCAGCCTCCTCGAGCGACGCGCGCTCGAGCGCGGCGACGGCGGACTCCTGCAGCCGTTCGGCGAGCGCGAGGTCGGCGTCTCCGAACGTGCGCGGGGCGTTCCACGACACGGTGACGACGCCCGGGCGCTCACCCGGCCGATCACCCGCCAGCGGCACGCACAGGAGCGCTCCCGAGCCGAGCCGCTTGTGCTCGGACGAGTCGAGCCGGGCATCGGCCGAGGCGCTTCCCGCAGCGATCACGCGACGCTCGTCCGTCGCCAGGCGCTCGAGCGCCGTGACCCGGCCGCCGGCACCGTGCCCGGCGACGACGGGCAGCCCCTCGCCGTAGCGGACCTGCGCACGATCCGCCTCGAAGGCCGCCGTCGCCGTGCGGGCGATCGCCTCGAGCGCATCCTCGACGTTGTGGGTCGGCGCGAGCTCGGATGCCACGAGCGAGGCGACGCGGTCGAGCCGCGCCTGCCGGCCGCGTTCGGCGAAGGCCTCGGCGTTCTCGAGCGCGAGCGACGCCAGCCGCGCGAGCGCGCTCGCGAGCTCGATCTCGGCGAGCCCGAAGGCGCCGCCGTCCGCGAACGCCGCCACCACGAGCGCAGCGCGCCCGCGCCGGCCCCAGCGGACGGGCACGGCCAGCTCGCGCCGTACCTCCCGGAGCGAGGGGTGGCTGACTGCATCCGGCTCGCCGCCCGAGCGCTGCACGGGACGAAGGCCCGCGATCGCGGCACCGGCCGCGCCCGCGCCCGCGGGGAACTGCTCGCCATCGAGGTCGTCGTCGAACCCGTACGTCGCCGCGACGCGGTTCTGCTCGCTCGTCGCGTCGTGGACCCAGACCGCCGCCGCGTCGGCTCCGAGCATGCGCGCAGCCGCAGCCGCGAGCTTGCCGAGCAGCACGTCGAGGTCGAGCTCGCCTCCCACCGTCTCGGCGGCGCGCACGAGCGCGGCCTGGGCGAGCCGCGCCTCTCGCAACGATGCTCGCATGCGGGCGAGCCCGAACGCAGGTGGCGCGTGGTCGCAGCAGAGATCGAGCAGGGCGACCTCGTCCGGGCGCAGCGGCCGCTCGAGCCACAGCCACAGCGTCCCGAGCCCGGTGTCGCCGAGCACCAGTGCACGCTCGTCGAGCGGCATCTCGACCGGCGGACGTTCGGGAGTCCAGTGCTCGGGCTCGTCGATCAGGCGGAGTCCGACTGCCCGCAGCGGCAGGCGCTCGCGCAGCTCGCTCGTGAACGCGTCGGCCACGTCGGCGACATCACGCAGCGAGAGCAGCCGGCGCAGGACCTGCGCAGCCGCAGAGCGCGCCGCGCGCGCGGCGTCGGCGCGTGCCCGCGCCTCGACAGCGGCGAGGGCGGGACGAGCGGCGGCCGCTAGCGACTCGAGCTGCGCGACCACCTCCTCCGAGCGCCCGGCCGCACGTGATGTCGCGAGCGCCAGCGGTGGCGAGGCCAGCAGTGGCACCACCACTGCGCCGGCGACCCCGATGCCGACGGACGTGAGCGCCGAGGCCACTGCATCCCGGTCGCTCGCGTCGGCCTCGATCACGGCCACTACCTCGCTGCCGACGGCGGAGCGCACGCCCTCGACCAGCAATTCGAGTACCGCCTCGCGGGTCGAGGCGCGCTCGGCGACCTCTGAAAGGCGCGTCGCCGTGGCCAGCGCGTGGCCGCGACGCTCGGCGAGCAGCGTGGCCTGGCGCTTGCCGCGGCCGCCGTCGACGAGCTGGTCGACGTCGCCGACCACGGTCGACCCGAGCGCGATCGCCGCAACGATCGCGGCACCGGCTGCGACCAGGTCGAGGACGGCGTCATCGTCCAGCGCGATCGCGCCGGCCGCTGCGGCGGCGCCGATGCCGAGCGCGGCGACCGCCCAGACAAGCGCGGCGCCCTGACGCGACCCTCCCCGGCGGAGCGCGAAGGCCAGCCTCCCGGCCGAGGCCAGGCAAACGACGGCGAGGACCGCTGTGGCGATCCCCGCGAGCAGGCGGACGTCACTAGGCACCCCGCACCGAGCCTACCACCTGACCCCGACGACGTGTCTCCGGCGAGCCAGGGGGAATCGCTACCCTTCGGCACGATGGCAGACGACCGGATCCCGACCCGCCGACTGCTGCTCGCCCGCCCGCGCGGGTACTGCGCGGGGGTGGAGCGCGCAGTCGACACGGTCGAGCGCCTGCTCGAGCAGCACGGTCCGCCTGTCTACGTGCGCAAGCAGATCGTGCACAACATCCACGTCGTGCGGCGCCTCGAGCAGCGGGGCGCCATCTTCGTGGAGTCCGAGCAGGACGTGCCCGAGGGGGCGATCTGCGTGCTCTCCGCACATGGCGTGGCGCCCGAGGTCTACCTGAACGCATCCGCGCGCAGCCTCCGCACCGTCGACGCGACGTGTCCGCTCGTCACCAAGGTGCACAAGGAGGCTCGCCGCTTCGCGGAGAGCGGGTACACGATCTTCCTCGTCGGCCACGCGGCCCACGAGGAGGTCGTCGGTACGAAGGGCGAGGCGCCTGACGCGATCACGCTCGTCGAGAGCGTCGACGATGTCGCGGGGCTCGAGCCGATCGACCCCGAGCGCGTCGCGTACGTGACCCAGACGACGCTCTCGGTCGACGAGACCAATGCGGTCGTCGCTCGCCTGCGCGAGCGGTTCCCGGCAATCGTCGGGCCCCCGAAGGACGACATCTGCTACGCGACGACCAACCGCCAGCTCGCGGTGAAGTCGCTCGCGCGAGAGGTCGACCTGGTGCTTGTGATCGGCTCGGCCAACTCGTCGAACTCGCAGCGCCTCGTCGACGTCACGCGCGATCAGGGCGTTCCCGCCTACCTGATCGACGACCAGACGCACATCGACGAGCGCTGGCTGGTCGACGCGGGGACCGTGGGCATCACATCGGGCGCCTCGG
The DNA here is from genome assembly GCA_963717155.1 of uncultured Actinomycetes bacterium. Lineage (GTDB taxonomy): Bacteria > Actinomycetota > Thermoleophilia > Gaiellales > JALYLC01. The sequence continues at coordinate 717,786 of OY970326.1, read as the reverse complement.
CGCCCGAGTGGCTCGTCGAGCGGGTGGTCGAGTGGTTCCGCGAGCGAGGCGTCTCCGATGTCGCCGAGCACGACGTGATCGACGAGGACGTGCACTTCGCGCTGCCCCGAGAGATCAGCCGGCCGATCGCCACCGGCCAGCTCTAGTGAAGTGACCGGTCATCGGTCACTCCACACATCAGCCTAAACTAGAGATTGATGGTGCTCGGCCGAGGACCGCGTTGTGCGGATCCAGGCCCAGCGCCGGCGCGACGGTGTCGCGATAGATCAGCGCGACGCCGACGCCCCAGTGGCGATCCTCGGCATACACGCCCTCCTGCTTGACGCACGGGTTGGCGAACGAGTTGATCCACACGATCAGGTTCGAGCCGCGGCGCTGCGGCAGGCAGCGCAGCCGATGCGCGATCGTGCCGGCCGCGACCTCGGCCGACTCCTCGATGGGAATGTTCGTCTTGCACCAGCAGCCGTAGACGTTGAACGGGTTCTTCGCGATCCGCGGATCGTCGCCGAGCGGTACGTACGACTGCTCCTGTCCCGTGACGGCGACGAGCACGCCCGGGTCGACGTTGTGACGCGCCGCCGCGTGCAGGATCGCCGCGGCGGTGCGCTCGTTCGCGAGCTGGGAGTGATGCGCGACGTAGAAGGCGACGATGTCCGCGGACGACACCGGCCGATAGTTCAGCGCGAGCGCTCGGGTGGGGGTCGGCGGTTGCGACGCGCGCAGCAGGAGGATGATCGCGAGCCCCGCGACGACGGCGAGGACGAAGATCACCCTGGCGTCGCGCCACGGCCTCACGCGGTGACCTCCGCGGCGATGCGCTCGAGGTCGGCGGCTGCGGCGGCCAGCGCGGCAGCGAGCGGCCGCTCGGGAGGCCCGAGCGCGATGCACGCGAGCGCCGAGCATCTCGAGCAGCGCACCACCCTCGGGCTCGATGCGTCCGCCAAGCACGTAGCAGGTGACGCCCGCGCGGGCACACGCCCGCGCGACGGCGGCGACGGTCTTGCCGTGCGCGCTCTGTCGGTCCACCGCTCCTTCGGCGGTCAGGCAGACGCTGGCGCCCTGCAGCGCGGCATCGAGCCCGACGATCGTCGCGACGGCCTCCGCGCCGGACTCGCCCGACGCGCCGAGCCAGTACAGCGCGGCGCCGAGGCCACCGGCCGCGCCCGCGCCCGGGCGTTGCGCGATACCGGAGCCGAGCCGCGCGCCGAGCCGTGCGAGCGCATCGTCGATCACGGGGACGTCGGCTGGGAGAAGCCCCTTCTGCGGGCCGAACAGGCGCGCAGCGCCATCGGGCCCGGAGAGCGGCACGTCGACATCGTGAAGCGCGACGAGCTCGACCCCTGCGAGCCTGGGATCGAGCCCGCCTCGCAGGGGCGTCGGATCGGCGAGCAGCGATCGGCCGGCCTGGTCGTCGGACAGCGCGCCAAGTGCGCCGAGCAGTCCGAGACCGCCGTCCACGGTGACTGTCCCTCCGAGCGCGACCAGGGCACGCCGGGCGCCACGATCGAGCGCGGCGCTCAGGAGGTCGCCGACCCCCGCGCTGGTGGCAACGAGCGGATCGCGCTCGCCGGCGGCCAGTCGCGCATGGCCGACAGCCTCGGCCGCCTCGACCAGGAACGAGCCATCAAGCAGCAGGCCGAGGCGGGCGCGTACGGGGCGCCCGAGCGGATCGCGGACCGTGACGTGCTCGACGCGCGCGTGCCCGCTCGCGACAAGCGCATCGAGCGTGCCCTCACCGCCGTCGCCGAGCGGAAGCTCGCACGTCTCGGCGCCCGAGCGACGGGCACCGCGTGCAAGCGCTGCCGCAGCAGCCTGAGCGTCGAGAGCGCCGCGGAGCTTGTCGGGCGCGCAGACAACGAGCACGCCGGCAGGCTACGCGACGGGCCCCCTTACGAGAGCCCGAGCTCGGCGAGGCCGACCTCGGCGAGCGAGCCGTACACGGCGTGCGCGGGGAGCGGCGTTCCCGGAAACGACGGGATGCCGATCGTGAAGCAGCCCGCGGCCCGTGCCGCCGTCGCTCCGGTCTGGGAGTCCTCGAGCGCGACCGTCAGCAGCGGGTCGACACCAAGCGCGGCGGCCGCTGCGAGGTAGACGTCGGGCGCCGGCTTGCCGGGGTGCTCCGCTCCCGCGCAGACGACCGCCTGGAAGTGGAGCGAGATCCCTGCGAGCTCGAGCGCGATACGGACGATCGCCTCGCCGTTGTTCGAGGCGACCGCGAGAGGCACGAGTGGATCGAGCGCCTGCAGCAGGTCGAGCGCGCCGGGCATGGGCTCGGTGCCGTGTGTCGCGAGCGCGTCGGCGAAACGCTCGTCCAGCTCCGCGCCGAGCGACGGCGCATCCTCGGGCGGAAGGCCGAGCTGCTGGGCGAGCAGGAGCGACCCGACCTCGCGCGACGTCCCCAGCATCTGCTGCTTGAGCTCGAGCGTGAAGGCAACGCCGCGGCGCGCGAACATCGCCTCCTCGGCGAGCGTCCACCGACTCTCGGTCTCGAGCAGCAACCCGTCGCAGTCGAACACCACCGCACCGGGTCGGAACGCAGGACGCGCCTGCGCGCCCGTCACGCGCGACGCACTTCGAAGAACCCTCTCGGACGCTCGGCGGAGGGGAACGGATGGCCGCTCACGGCGCCGTTCGTGAAGCTCTCGGCGAGCACCTCGCGCGCGATCGACTCGCCGTGCTCGTCGAGCGTCAGCGCGAGCTCCGTATCGTCGGTGGCGTAGCGCACGACGATCCGGTCGGACACCTCGAGACCGAGATCCTTGCGCACCGTCTGCAGGTGGCGCACGACATCGCGTGCGAGACCCTCGCGGGCGAGCTCGTCGGTGATGCGCGTGTCGACGGCGACCACGAAGCGGCCGTCGTCGACCGCCTCGAACCCCTCGCGCGGGCGGACGCGCAGCTCGTAGTCGCCGGGCTCGAGCACGAGATCGCCGACCTGCACGCGCCCTGCCTCGTCGGGCTCGTAGCTGCCCGCGGAGAGCGCGGCCTTCAGGTCCTGCACGCGCGCGCCGAGCTTCGGCCCGAGGACGCGGAAGTTCGGGATCAGCTGGCGCTCGAGGAGCGATCCTGCGTCGGTCACGAACTCGAGGCGCTTGACGTTGAGCTCGCCCGCGATCACCTCCGACAGGCTCTCGAGACCGGCGAGTAGCGACGGGTCGGCCGACCCGATCGCGGCCGAGGCGAACGGCTGGCGCAGGCGCTGCCTGGCCTCGGCGCGTGCCTGGTGGCCGAGCTCGACGACCGCGCGGGCGTTCGGCCATCGCGGCCAGCAGCCCCTCGTCGAGCAGGGCGTCGTCGACCTCGGGAAAGCCCGCGAGGTGCACCGAGTCGGGCGCCTCGTCTCCGAGCGGGTCGACGACGAGGCCCTCCCAGAGCTCCTCTGCGAGGAACGGCATTGCGGGCGCGATCACGCGCGCGACACGCTCGAGCGCGTGGTGCAGCACGGCGAACGCCATCCGATCGCCCGCCCAGAAGCGCGGGCGAGAGCCGCGCACGTACCAGTTCGAGAGATCGTCGAAGAACCCCTCGCACGCCCGCACGTACTCGGGCGTCGACCAGCGGTCGAGCGCATCGCGCGCGTCGCGCGCCAGCTCCTGGACGCGCGCGAGCAGCCAGCGGTCGAGCAGGTGCTCCGAGCGCGGGCCCGTGCTCACGCTCGGCGGGGTCGGGGCGGAAGCCCTCGGGGCCCGCGTTCAGCGCGAGGAAGCGGTAGCTGTTCCACAGCGGATGCAGGCGCCGGCGCACGGTCTCGGCCGGCCCGTAGCCGAAGCTCATGTTCTGGCCGGGCGGCTGGCCCGCGAACAGCCAGCGCATCACGTCGGCGCCCATCTTCTCGATCGCGTCGTCGAACCAGATCGCGTTGCCCCACGACTTGTGCATGGGTCGCCCGACCTCGTCGTTCAGCTTCTCGTAGCCGAGCACGGCGCGATACGGCGCCTTGCCCGTGAGCGCGACCGACATGAAGAGCTGCGAGTAGAACCAGAGCCGGATCTGCTCGCGCATCTCCGAGACCCAGTCGGCCGGGAACCAGCGCTCCCAGTAGGCGTGGTCGGGCAGGTCGGCCTTCGTGAGCCCCTCCCCCGCGCCTGCGGCGAAGCCTTCGGGAAGGTACTCGTCGCGACCGTAGCCGAGCGTCGAGAAGGGGACGATGCCGGCGTCGAGCCAGCAGTCGCCCACCTCGGGCACGCGCTCGGACTCGCCCTCGCACTCGCCGCAGCGGATGCGCACCGGATCGATCCACGGTCGGTGCAGCTCCTCCAGCCCCTCGACGCCCTGGGTCGCGCGCTCGAGCAGCTCCTCCTTGCTCCCCACGACCGTGAGATGGCCCTCCGGGCACTGGTAGAACGGCAGCGGCAGGCCCCAGTAGCGCTTGCGGGAGATGCACCAGTCCCCCATGTTGTGGAGCCAGTCCTCCATGCGCTTGCCGTAGTGCGACGGCGTCCACTCGACGTCGCGGTTGGCCGTCGATCATCGGCTCGCGCACCTCGTCGCACGAGATGAACCACTCGTCCACGACGCGGAAGATCAGCTCGGTCCCGCAGCGCCAGCAGACCGGGTAGCGGTGCGGGTAGGGCTCCTCGCGGAAGAGCCAGCCGTTGCGGCCCAGGTGGTCGACGATCCGCTCGGTCGCCTCGTGGGTGTGCACGCCGTGCAGCCAGCCGTAGTTGTCGTAGAACGCGCCCGCGTCGTCGACCGGGAGTCAGCACGGGCAGGCCGTCGCGCGACGCCGAGCTCGAAGTCCTCGGCACCGCAGCCGGGGGCGATGTGGACGACTCCGGTGCCCTCGTCGAGCGCGACGTCGTCCCAGGCGATCACGCGGTGCTCGACGCTCCTGCTGGACGGGCAGCTCGTCGAAGCCCGTCGCGTACGGCCGGCCGACGAGCTCGGACCCGGGGAACGTCGACTCGATCCTGCGCGTGCGCGCCGAACATCGCCTCGACACGATCGGCCGCGACGATGTACGCGCGCGAGGTCCGTGTCCGACCCGCGCGTAGGTCGCCGATCGGGTTGACCGCCGCGGCGACGTTCGCCGGCAGCGTCCAGGGCGTCGTCGTCCAGATCAGGAGGTGCTCGTCGTCCGCGTCGAGCAGGCGGAAGCGCACCGTCAGCGCGGTGTGCACGACATCGCGGTAGGAGTCGGTCGCCGTGACCTCGTGCTGCGAGAGCGAGGTGCCGCAGCGCGCGCACCAGACCATCGGCCGGTGGCCGCGGTAGAGCCAGCCGCGACGGTGGCACTCCTGCAGGAAGCCCCAGATGTAGGAGATGTTCGGGTCGGTCATCGTGAAGTACGACCGCTCCCAGTCCATCCACATGCCGAGCCGCTCTGGACTGCTCGCGTCTGCACGCCGGAGTACTCGGCGACCCGGTCGCGGCAGGCCCGCACGAAGCGCTCGAGGCCGTACGTCTCGATGTCGCGCTTCGAGTTGAGCCCGAGCGCCTTCTCGACCTCGACCTCGACCCACAGCCCCTGGCAGTCGAACCCGTTCTGGTAGCGGAGCTCCTTGCCGAGCGACGCCTGGTAGCGCTGGAACAGGTCCTTCAGCGAGCGGCCCCACGCGTGGTGGACGCCCATCGGGTTGTTCGCCGTGATCGGGCCGTCGAAGAACGAGAACGCTCGGTCCGCCCTCGCGCAGCTCGCGCAGACGCTCGAACGTGCGCTCGCGCTCCCAGCGCTCGAGCACGCGATGTTCGAGCGCGGGGTGGTCGGGCTCGGGAGGAACAGCACGAAATGCAAATCCGCTCATTCGCTGGCGGATGGTAGCCTGGTAAGTACCACTGCCCCGCGACCGCGGTCCTGCGTGGCTCCCTGCGTGAGACCGACAAGGCATGCGACGACGACCGCTCATTCTGCTCCTCCTGGCCGCCGGCGCGCTCGCGGTCGTCGGCGTTGCGCTCGCGGACCCGCCGCAGACCACGACAGCGGTCAAGGCGCTGGTGAGTCTCCGGATGCGCAGGTCGGCCCCGCGATCGCCGTCGATCCGGCAGGTGGGACGAACGTGCGCGCCGTCGCGCTCGACACCGACTGGCGCTCGGGGCCGCTCGAACCGCAGACCGGCTACGCGACCGGGACGATCTCGTCGACCAGCGGGGCGACGACCTGGATCGATCGCGGCTTCCTCCCGACGCTTCGACGGCATCGACCTCAGCGGCGGCTCGCCCGACGTCATCTGGGGCCCGGGGAACAAGGTCTACGCGGTCGAGGTCGGCCGGGACTCGGCCGCTCCGCAGAACCCGTGCGACACCGCTGCCGGCCTCTACCTGTAGTCTCGACCGACGGCGGAACCAGCTGGAACACGTATCCAGCTCGCGCCCAACGGCCCGAACCTGGTGAACACCGACCCGTCGATCACGTACAGCCCGTCGACCGGGCGCATCTACGTGGCGTACACGAAGACAGGACTGCAGCGGCGGCGCCCTCGCTCATCCGCGTCGTCACAGCGTCCGCTCGACGGAACGGGCGACCAGCCCATCGGGAACGTCTCACCCGGTCCCGGCGACCCGGCCGAACGCGCAGTACGAGCACCCGTCGATCGCCGCGCTGCCCGAACGGCAACGTCGCGATCGCCTACTACGACGCGTCGAACTCCCGGGCCAGGTGCTCGTCACGACGTGCTCGCCGTCCGGCGACCCCAGCCTCGCGCCGAGCTGCGCCGACGCCGGTCACGGTCGACGGCTCGGCGCGCGACCCCGGGCCTCGCTCGGCGGGCTCCCGGTGCAGCGTGCGCCCCAGCGATCGCGGCGGGCTCCGACGGGCGCGTGGTCGTCGCGTGGGCCAAGCAGACCGACGCCGCGCAGCATGGACGTGTTCTCGGCGACCTCGCGCGACTACGGCGGCGACCTTCGGCCAGCCCGTGCGCGTCCCGGCCGACGCGGGCTCCGGCGACCAGTTCGACCCGTCGATCGCGATCGCCCCCGACGGTCGCGCAGACGTCGCCTTCTTCGACCTCCGCGCCGGGCGGCTACGTCGTCGCCGCGTCGGCCTCGAACCATCCGACCGGAGCCTGAACGTCGGAGACCTGGTCGCAGAGCGTCCCGGTCGAGAGCACCCCGATCGTCACCGGTTCCGGCCACGTTCCCGGGGTCACCGACGCTCGGCTCGCGGCTCGGCATGGACGAGGTGCCGCGCGTGCCGATCGGTCGCGCCTGGACGCTCATCGCCTGGGCGGACACGCGCAACCTGGGCCAGGGCACCCGCAGAACGAGGACGTGTACTCGACGGTGCTCCTGCACCAGTCGACGACGCCCGTCGGGCGTCGATGCGCCAGCCGTCGACCGTCCCGAAGAACGTGCACGATCGCCGGTCAACTTCGGCGCGACCGACGCCGACGCCGACCCGCTCACGTACTCGATCGCGCAGCAGGGCGCGATCGGCACGGCCGAGCATCCCCGACCCGAACGTGCCGGCGTTCATGTACCAGGCTCCGAAGGTGGAGGGCACCGGACCAGGTGCAGATCAGGCTCGACGACGGGGTGCACCAGTCGACGATGACGGTCAAGCTGAACATCGTGAACACCCCGCCCATGATCACGTGCACCTCGCTGACGACCAACGAGAACACGCCCGTCTCGATCACCGCGGCGAACTGCGCATCCGACCTGAACGGCGACTCGGTGACCCTCACCGCGTCGAACCCGGTGCACGGCAAGCTCCAGCCGAGCGGGGGCGGCGTGAACTTCGTGCCCGACACCGGGTTCATCGGGACGGGCCAGGTCACGCTCTCCGCCACCGACGGAAGCGCGCAGCCCGTGTCAGCAGACGATCCCGATCACGTGGTCGCGCCGGCGGCGATCGCCGTCACGATCGCCGGCGACGCGTCTCGCGCGGCCCGCACCGACCGGCCGATCTACGCTCCACGCGACCGCCGCCGTCTGCCACCGACACCAGCCGATCAAGTGGGCGTTCGGCGACAAGACGTCGACGACCAGGGGCAGTACGTGTCGCACCTGTTCCACGACCGTCGGGCACCTACGACGTCACCGCACAGGTCGGCGACGACGGCCCGCCGCGCACATCACCGTCATCGTCCAGAAGCCGCCGCTCGACCTCAAGCAGACGACGTCGACGGGAACGGAACCGTCGGGCTCCGCGTCCAGCTCGCCAACGCGGGCAAGCTGACGGTCGGCATGGTCGGAGTGCCCGGCATGCATCCGATGAAGCAGTAAGATGAAGCGAGGCACGCACACGATCCACATGCAGCTCCCGCGTCGGCGCGCGCCGCGGGGTCGTCATCGTGAACCTGGCGCTCAGCCTGGCAACGGCGGCACCGAGCACATCAAGCGCGCCATCATGCTCCCCCGCGTGACCAGACCCCTAGATCGACGCGCGCCAGGCGTCGAGGATCGCGACGCTGTTCGGGAACGCGAACTGCTCCGGCGGCGGGAGCTCCGACGGCGCGAACCACGCGAGCTCGGCGACGTCGTCGGCCGCCCGCGGCTCACCCTCGCCGACGTGGCACTCGAAGGCGAGGTTGAGGTCGCGTCGCCGTCCTGTCGCCGTACATGTCGGGGAAGCCGCCGAGGTAGCGCCCGACCGTGCACTCGAGGCCGGTCTCCTCGAGCAGCTCGCGCACGAGCGCGGCCTCGGGCGTCTCGCCCGGCTCGAGGAAGCCACCCAGGACGTCCCAGAGACCGGCGCGCGGATCGCGCGCACGCCGACCGAGCAGCACGCGGCCGCGCCCGGTCGACCACGACGCCGCAGGCAGCCGGCTTCGGGCTGAGGTAGGTCGACTCGCCGCAGGCGTCGCAGGCCTGCCGCACGCCGTCGGGCGGGCCAGGGTAGGCCGTGCCGCAGTGCGGGCAGAACCGGTAGGCCCGTACGGGCGTCAGAGCGCGCCGCCGGCAGCGCGAGGAGCCGTCGGGTCGGCCGCCTCGGAGGCGTTCTCGCGCGCGAGGTACTCCTCCACCTGCAGCGCGTTGTCGGCCGCCCGCTCGACGACGCGCAGGAGCGTCGTCATGCTCGCGACCTCCTCGACCTGCTCCTTGAGGAACCACTGCATGAACTGCTCGCCCATGAAGTCGCCGTCCTCGCGCGCCGCCGACGCGAGGGCCGCGATCTGGGCGGACACGCGCCGCTCCTGATCGAGGGCGAGCGCGACCGGCTCGGCGATGTTGGCGAACTCGTTGCTGAACGCCCGTCGATGCCCGGGATCGTGACCGGCAGATCGGCGTCCATCAGGTACTGGACGATCATCATCGCGTGGTTGCGCTCCTCGAGCGCCTGCCGGTAGAAGTGGCCGGCGAGCTGGGGGAGCGCGTCCCCGTCGTAGTACACCGCGATCGCGATGTACTGCTGGGAGGCGGAGAACTCGTGGGCGATCTGCTCGTTGAGCAGGCTTGGCAAAACGGTTCTGGGGCATGCGGGGATCGTAGAGTGAGAGGCATGCGATGGATTGCACTCCCCTCCTGGTGCTCGCCGCGACAGCCGTCGACGAGCCTTGCCGCGGCCCCGCCGACCGTTCCCGGCGCACGCAACTGCCCGATCTTCCCGGCGAACAACCCGTGGAACGAGCGGGTCGACAAGCTGCCGGTCGCGCCCGACTCGGACGCCATGATCAGCGCGATCGGACTCGACTCGCCGGTGCATCCCGACTTCGGCTGCTACGCCGGGCTACGGCATCCCGTACACGGTCGTCGGGCACGCGACGAAGAAGGTGCACGTCTCGTTCCAGTACGCGGACGAGTCGGATCGCGGGCCGTACCCGCTGCCCGCGCACCCGCACATCGAGGGCGGCTCGGACCGGCACGTGCTGCTCGTCGACCGCGACAGCTGCAAGCTCTACGAGCTGTTCGCGGCAGTGCGGCAGGGTGGGACATGGCACGCCGGCTCGGGCGCGATCTGGAACCTGCGCTCGAACCACCTGCGCCCGAACGGCTGGACGAGCGCCGACGCGGCGGGCCTACCGATCCTGCCCGGGCTCGTGCGCTACGACGAGGTCGCGGCCGGCGTGATCAACCACGCGCTCCGCTTCACCGCCTCGCGGACGTCGAACCACCACATCTGGCCGGCGCGACACGACGCGGGCGACGCCGATCCGGGCCTCCCGCCGATGGGCCTGCGCGTGCGGCTGAAGGCCTCGGTCGACATCTCGGGCTACGGGCGGCAGGCGCGAGTCGTGCTGCAGGCGCTCAAGACGTACGGGATGATCCTCGCGGACAACGGAAGCCCCTGGTACATCTCCGGGGCGAGCAACCCGCACTTCAACGACGACGACCTGCACGCGCTCGGTCGTATCACGGGCGCCGACTTCGAGGTCGTGGATGCGAGCCCGAGCGCGCTCAAGGCTGCGCAGTGAAGCCCGCCACAACCGCGGACGAGAGGTCGGGCCAGCCGCCCGGACGCGACCACCAGCCCGAGTAGGAGCTGCGGCTGGCGAGCGCGACCAGACCGAGCCCGCGCTCGCGGTCGATCCATGCGAGCGCGCCCGAGCTGCCGAAGTGGGTGTTCGCCGTCGCCGTCAACGCGTCGCCCGTCCAGTGCGGCTCGCGCGTGCCCCGCACGTCGAGGCCGAGGCCCCACGCGCATGCGTCCCACGTCGCGAGGGCCTCGACGGTGCCGGGCAGCTCGCCGAACTGGGTGGAGAGCATCTCGCCGACGGTCTCGGCCGCGAGCAGCCGGCCGCCGGCCGCACGGCCGCCGTCGAGCAGGCAGGCGAGGAAGCGAGCGTACGCCCGAGCGGTCGCGAAGCCGCCGCTCTCGGCCAGCGCGGCTGCACGGAACGCGTCGCTGTTGAAGAACGGCTCGCCCGCCGGCCCAGAGCCCCGGCTCGCGCACGACCGCGGCGCGGCCCGCGTCCGCCGGGTCGAGGCCGAGCGACGCGTCCATGCCGAGCGGGTCGAGCACCGCCGCGCGCAGGTACTCGCCGAACGGCATCTCGGCCGCCTGCTCGACGAGCCGCCCGGCGAGCGCGTACCCGGCGTTGGAGTAGCGCCGGTAGGTGCCCGGCGGGTCGACCAGGGGCGCGTCGATCGCGGCGCTGTCGGCCGGCAGGCCCGAGCAGTGCGAGAGCAGGTGGCGGAGCGTGAACCCGTCTCGCACCTCCTCGTCGAGCCCGAGGAGGCCCTCCTCGACGGCGCACATGCACGCGGCGGCAGTCAGCGGCTTCGTCAGCGAGGCGAGCGCGAAGCGTGTCCCGGGACCGACCGGCTCGTCCCCGCGGGCGACGCGTACGCCGGCGTACACCTCGTCGATGCACCCCGGATCGATCGACGACGCAGGCGGCGGCACCCGGCACCGTTCCGGCGTCGACCCAGGCGCGCACGAGCTCGAGCGGCGATCCCATCGTCGAGGGAACGTAGTGGATCGCCGTGAGAAGCTCTATCAAATTAGGGTGCTTGTCTGGGGTGCGTGGAGCGAGCAGGGGTGCCGGCTGACTCGCAGGGCAGGCGCGGAGCAGCCTGTTCAAGAGGCGGCCGACTCACCTGCGAAGCCCCGGAGCCCGCTCACCGAGCGCACGCCGGACGATCGGGCGGACATGAGCGGGATCCGGGTCGCCGGAGGGCTGGGGTCGACGCGAGGAACGAGCACAGACCCCAGACCGCAGGACGATCCACGCGCGCCAGACACCCAGCATCATTTTGATAGCGCTTCCGATGCTGAATTGCCCCCTGCCGGGTTCGCGAATCGTCTGGTACGCTCGTGCTTCGTCGTCTCGAACCGAAAGGATCGGTGAGCGCGATGGTGCAGCGCCCGGCGACACCGCTCGGAGATCTCGTGCTCGCGAGCGACTACCGTGACGCACTCGTTCGCGCGGCGACCGCGGCGCGTCAGGCCGCGCTGCTCGCGCACCTGCTCGAGTCGCGCGGGGTCGCGCCGCTCAAGGGCGACGAGCCCGACGAGGTCGACGCGCTGCTCCTGCGCGCTGGTCGCGTGAGCCTCGAGGCGCGCGACTCGGACATCGCGATAGCCGAGTAGCCCGACCCCTCAGGGGTCAGTAGGTGCCGAAGCGCGCCCAGAGCTCCTGGGCCGCGTCGAGGCGACGCTCGGTGCCTCCCGGAGTGCCTGCCGCCACGTACGCGGCGAGCGCCTCCACCACGAACAGCCCGGCCACTGCCGAGGCGAACGGGCCGGGGCTCTCGGGCGCGCACACGAGCGTGTGCTGCGCATGCTCGGCCGGCGGGATCAGCGGGTCGTCGCACACGAGAACGACCGCGCCGCCGGCGCGGGCGAACCAGTCCACCACGTCCGCGGTGAGCCTCGCGTACGGACGGAACGTCACGGCCAGCAGCCGATCGTCGGGGCCGACGTCGATCAGGGCGTCCGCGACCGTTCCGGCTCCCTCCTCGATCGTGAGGACGTGCGGGATGAGCGGGTTCAGCAGGAAGAACGCGTACTCGGCGAGCGCGGCCGACTTCCGCTGGCCGAAGACGAACGTCCTGCCCCCGGGTGCGCGCAGGAGCTCGGCCGCTGCCTCGAGGAGCTCGTCCGACACGGACCGCCGGGTCGCGATCAGGTCGGCGCTCGCGGCCGCCAGCCAGCGGTCGAGCAGGCTCGCCCGCGGCGTGCCGAGCGGCGCCGCGCGCTCGATCAGGCGCGCCATCGCTCCCTCCGCGATGGCGTCGTGGAGCCCGGCGAAGCCTCCGAATCCGAGCTTCGATCCGAAGCGGACGACAGCCGCCTTGCTGACGCCGACCTTGCGAGCAAGCGAGTCGGCCGTCTCGAAGGCCGCCTCGGGCATGTGCTCGAGCAGCCAGGCCGCGATGCGCCGCTCGTTCGGCGACAGGATGGATAGCCGGGACCGGATGTGGGAGCCCACATCGACCCGCCCGTTCGTCGCGCTGGCCACGCGAGGAGGATAGCGCCGGGCGGCAGGCTTCGGCAGGTTCTCCGGAACGCGCATCACTCCCCCCATCGGGGGATGCCGCAAACGGCCCTGCGGCCCCAGACTTACGTGTCATGAGGTGGCTTGCAACGGAGCCCACGGAGGAGTGGGAGCAACGTGACGATCCGCGCGTCGCGGCCGTGTTCGCCGGCGTCAACCTGCTCGCGTTCCTCGCGGCGCAGCTACTCGGTCTGACCGACGTCCTCGGGGTCTGCCTGGCCGCCTCGCTCCTGATGCTCACCGCCGGGTACGTGCTGTGGGAGCGGGATCGACGACGCACCGCGATCGCCCTCGCCGTCGGCACGCTGCCCTTCTGGGTCATGCTCGCGATGGTCTTCTAGCGCGGCTGTCCCGCCGCCGCGTCGCGGCTTGAACTCGAGCGTGACCGGCTTGTCGGCCTGCGGATCGAGCACGAGCATCGCCCTGAACGGCTTCCCCGCACGCGAGCGGAAGCCCGGCAGCTCCCGCGTGCGGCCGTTCGCCACGAGCTCGCGGACGATCTCCTCGGTGATCTGCTTGCCGGCGATCGTCTTCCAGATCACGAACCCGCAGCCGGGCTCCTCGGGGGACTTCCACGTCGAGCAGCCGTAGCCCTTGCGGTTCTCGATCAGGGTGCCCTTGCCGCAGCGGGGACAGACGATCCCGAGATCGCGCCGCGGGAAGCGGGTGCGCTCGGGAGGCAGCTCGCGGAGGAACTCGACGATCTCCCCCGCGAGGGACGCCACGTCCTGCATGAACGCCTGCCGACGCTCGGCTCCGCGCTCCATCTCGACGAGGCGCCTCTCCCACGCGCCCGTCAGCTCCGGGCTGGTCAGGACGTGCTCGCCGAGCAGGTCGATGACCTGGATCCCCTTCTGCGTGGGCCGCAGGCTGCGACCGTCGCGCACGACGTAGCCGACCTCGATCAGGCGCTCGATCGTCGCGGCGCGGGTCGCGGGCGTGCCGAGGCCCGAGTCCTTGATCGCCTCGCGGAGATCGTCGTCGTCGATGAGCTTGCCGGCCCCTTCCATGGCAGCGAGCAGCGATGCCTCGCCGAATCGAGGAGGCGGCTTCGTCTCACGTGCGAGGCTCTCGACCCGAGCGCAGTGGACGTGCTCGTCCTCGCGCAGTCGCGGCAGATCCTGCTCGGCGCCCTCGTCGTCCTGGCTCCCGCCGTCATCGCGGGCCCGCGCCTCGTCGCTCGGCAGCTCACCGTACGCGGCGCGCCAGCCCGCCTCGACCAGCACCCGCCCACGCGAGCGGAACGTCTCGCCCTCCACCTCGGTGATCACGGTCGTGCTCTCGAACACGGCGGGCGGGAAGAAGGCCGCGAGGAAGCGCCGCGCGACCATGTCGTAGATGCGCCGGGCATCGTCTCCGAGCGCGGAGAGATCGTGCTTCTCGGCCGTCGGCACGAGGGCGTGGTGATCGGTCACCTTCGCGTCGTCGACGATCCGCTCCAGAGGCAGCACGTCCAGGCCCTGCACGTATGCGGCTGGTTCGAGGTACTCGATCGCGGCGCGGCCGACGTGCGCGGCGATCTCGCGCAGCTCGTCGACCTGATCGCCGGACAGGTAGCGGCTCGAGGTCCGCGGATAGGTCAGCAGAGCCTTCTCGTAGCACTCCTGGGCCGCACGGAGCGTGCGCTGTGCCGTGAACCCGTGCCACTGCGCGGCCTCGCGCTGCAGAGCGGTGAGGTCGTACAGGAGCGGCGCGGGCTGACGCTGCTCGCGCGTGCGCAGCTCGCGCACGCGGCCGCTGTGGTCGCGCACGCGGTCGGCGATCGCAACGGCCGCGGCCTCGTCCGGCAGCCTGCTCTCGGCACCGCGGAACCAGCGTCCGAGGTAGCGAGCGCTCCCCGAGGCCGGCTCGAACGCCGCATCGACGATCCAGAACGGCACGGACTGGAATGCCTCGATCTCCTGCTCGCGGCGCACCATCAGCGCGAGCGTCGGCGTCTGCACCCGGCCGAGGGTGAGCATGCCCCCGAGCGCGCGCGCCTTGACCGTCGCCGCGCGGGTCGCGTTGACGCCGACGAGCCAGTCGGCCTCCGACCGCGAGCGGGCCGCATCCTCGAGGGGTCGAAGCTCGGCGCCGGGCCGCAGGTGGTCGAACGCCTCGCGGATCGCCTTGCGGGTCATGGACGAGAACCACGCGCGCTCGACCGGGCGCTCCGGCGGCGCGGCGAGGTCGACGATGTACGCGAAGATCAGCTCGCCCTCACGCCCGGCGTCGCATGCGTTCACGAGCCGCTCGACATCGGCGCGCAGGACGAGCTCGCGGATCGCCTTCAGCTGGTCCCTGGCGGACGCACTGTCCGTCCGCGGCACCACGCGGAACCGCTCGGGAACGATCGGCAGGTCGTCGAGGCGCCAGACCTTGTAGCGAGGGTCGTAGACCTCCGGGTCGGCGAGCTCGGCGAGGTGCCCGACAGCCCAGGTGACCACCATGTCGACGCCCTCGAGGTAGGTCTCCTCGTTCGCGAAGCGACCGCCAAGTGCCCGCGTCACGTCGTCGGCGACCGATCGCTTCTCGCAGATGACGAGCGTCTTGCCCACCCACGGTCACGGTAGCGCGTCCGGTTCGGATACCCTCGGAGCCCATGACGAGGGTCTTTTCCGGCATCCAACCGACCGGCGCGAAGCACATCGGCAACTGGCTCGGCGCGATCCGCCACTACGTCGAAGACCAGGAGACGTACGGATCCGAATCCATCTTCTGCGTCGTCGACCTGCACTCGATGACCGTGCCGTACGAGCCCGACGACCTGCGCTCCTGGTCGCTCGACACGGCGGCCGTGCTGATCGCCGCGGGCCTCGACCCCGAGCGCTGCGTGCTCTTCCTGCAGGGGCAGGTCACCGCGCACAGCGAGCTCGCGTGGATCCTCAACTGCGTCGCCACGATGGGAGAGCTCGGTCGCATGACCCAGTACAAGTCGAAGTCGGATGGCCGCGACTCGGTCACCGTCGGGCTGTTCGCCTACCCGGTGCTGATGGCCGCCGACGTGCTGGTCTACAAGGCGGATCGGGTCCCCGTCGGCGAGGATCAGCGCCAGCATCTCGAGCTGATGCGCGATCTCGCCGAGCGCTTCAACAACCGCTTCGGCGTGACGTTCCCGCTGCCCGAGCCCGCGATCCCCAAGACGGCCGCCCGCATCCGCGACCTGCAGGACCCGACCAAGCGCATGTCGACGACCCAGTCGAGCGCCGAGGGCAAGGTCCTGATGCTCGACCCGCCCGACATGATCATGCGCAAGTTCAAGCGCGCCGTGACCGACTCGGGCTCCGAGATCGTCGCGCGCAACGACAAGCCGGGCGTCTCGAACCTGCTCGACATCCTCTCCGCGATCACCGGTTCCGACGTGCCCACGCTCGAGGCGGGCTACGTCGGCAAGGGCTACGGCGCGCTGAAGACCGATGTCGCCGAGGCCGTGATCGAGGGCCTGGCCCCGATCCAGACGCGCTACGCCGAGCTGATCGACGATCGCGCGGAGCTCGCCCGGCTCCTACAACGAGGAGCCGAACGAGCGCGCGCGATGGCCGCGCCGGTGCTCGCCGAGGTGCGAGACCGGGTCGGACTCGTCAGTTGATGACGCAGCGACGGCGGTCGTCGGAGCCGAACAACGCCCGCTGCTGCGCATTCGCCTGCGCGTCGGTCTCGGGGTTGTAGGGCGGCGGCGGCGCGAACTCGTCGCGTACGAGCGGCGAGACGCCGGGGCCGATCACGGTCGCGCGGTACGCCTGTCCCTCGACGCCCTGCGCAGCGCCCGCCCTGGGTGCCGAACAGGTAGCAGAAGCGCGCCGGTCTGCCGGTGGGTCAGGAACGAGTTCTCGCGCTTCCAGGTGCCGTCGAGCGCGTAGTCGACGTAGACGTTGCGGCCGGACTTGTCGGTCGGAACGCCCTGGAGCGTCCACGAGTTCCCGTACACGGGCTTGCCGTGGAACTGGAAGTCGCCCCAGAGATGCTCGTGCTTGCCGTGGTAGCCCCAGTCGGTCTGCACCTGCAGGGTCGCCGATGTCGCCGGTCCAGTGCGAGATGTAGAGCTCGACGGGGGCGCGAGTCGCCGCCGTAGTTCTTCCACAGGCGCGCCCAGGCCTGGAGCGCCCAGTGCGAGCCGTCAGGCGCGTCGCAGCTTGCGATCACGAGTGCGATCGCCGGGCCGCTGTACGGCGAGCAGTGGTTCGGGAAGTGCTTCCAGTTCGCGACCTTCGACTTCCAACCGCCCGAGTAGTCGCGCAGGAAGGTGTCGGCCCAGTTGCGAGCGCCCCAGTAGAGGACGTGGTGGAGCTGTCCGTGGACCCGGTAGGTGACCAGGGCGACATCGCCCTTGGCGTTCACGCGAAGCTGCGGCGAGCTCACGTTGCGGTCGACGATCTCGGCCGCGGAAGCCGGTGCGACGAGGACGCCGAGCGACACCGAGGCGAGCGCAAGCAGTATGAGATGCCTGAGAAGGTTCTTCATACTCAAGAGGTCGGCGGGGATCGCGCCGTGACCGCTTCCCTCTGTCGGGGGAATCGAGCGAGCGCCGTACGTCAGTACGGTCGAACGGCGCCGACGTACGTCAGCGCATATCTGGCCGAGCGAAGGCTCGAGATCTTCACGACGTCTCCCGTATGCGGCGCTTGCACGAAGCGACCCCCGCCGAGGTAGATGCCGACGTGACCGGGACCCGAGAACGGTCGGGTGGAAGAATACGAGATCCCCGGGCTCGACGTGGCGGCCGACGTGCTTGCCCTCCTGCCACTGCAGGCCGGTGAAGTGCGCGAGCCTGATGCCGAGCCGCCCGTAGACGAGCATCGTCAGGCCCGAGCAGTCGAGGCCCACCTTGCGGATTGGCCCCGCCCCAGAGGTACGGGATGCCGAGGTACTGCAGCGCGAGTCGCGGCGGCCCGCTCGCCGAGGTTGCTCTCGCCCTTCGCCGACCGTCGGCACCTTGAACCCGAGCGGTCCCGTCGTCGCCCGCGCCCAGGGACGGGCGGCGGCAGCGACGCCGATCGTGAGGTCGGCTCCCGCGGGAAGCTCGCCGAGACGATGCTCGAGGTGCAGGCGCAGACCGGTCACGCCGACGGGGCTCCCGGGGACGACCGCCGCCTGCAGCACGACGAGGTAGCCGGTGCCTCCGAGCGGGACGAGGGTGTTCGGCTTGCCCGCGTAGGGAACGCCGTCGACCGTCAGACCGATCACGCGGGCACCCTTGAGCCCCTTCGGCAGGAACGATGACGGACGACGCGCGGATGCGCCCGGCGAGCAGCGAGACGTCGCGGATCACGACACGGCTGGCGCGTGTCGCTGGTGCTCCCGATGCTTCAGCACCGAGCCGCTCTCGGGGTAGCGCGCCGAGCGCGAGTCGAGGCTCGCGAGCAGCCGCCCACCGGGCAGGCGCAGCTCGACGGCGCCGACACGCGCCGACGCGGTCGCAGGCACAGCGAGCGTCACGAGGCTCGCAAGCGTCGCGACGGCAAGCGTCAGACGGGCAGCGCGCACCGGCCAAGGGTACGAGACCTGGCCCCGCGCAGTTTGAAGATTGCGTTGAGACGAGCCGGTCAGTACGGACGTACGGCGCCGACGTAGCTCGAGGCGTAGTCCCGCAGCGTCGAGACCTTGACGAAGTCGCCCGTGTGCGGAGCCTGGATGAACTGGCCGTTCCCGGCATACAAGCCGACGTGGCCCGGGCCGTCCGGCTTCATGTGGAAGAAGACGAGATCGCCCGGCGCGAGCTGGTCCGGCGGGATGCGCTCGCCCTCGAGCCACTGGAACGCCGCGTAGTGGTCGAGCGTCACGCCGAGCTTGCTGTAGACGAGCATCGTCAGGCCCGAGCAGTCGAGGCCGACCTTCGGATTGGCACTCCCCCACACGTACGGGATCCCGAGGTAGCGCTCGGCGATCGCGACCGCCTGCGCGCCGAGCAGGCCACCGTGCGGCGCGGCGTGGTCGCCGAGCGAGCTCGAGGTCGCCCGCAGCATCACGACCGGACGTCGGATGCCTGGCAGCGAGAAGAGGGACTGCAGCGCCCGGCGCGTCATCCACTGGGTCGTCGCCTGGACGCGGCAGGTTCCTGCCCTGGGCAGAGAACACGAGCAGCGGCGCTCCGAGTCTCGGAATCGACGCGAGCAGCGACAGCGCCGAGCTCGAGATCGAGCCGTCGCGCACGGAGCGCCGGGCGGCGGGCGCGAGCAGCAGACGGTTGCTCCGCAGCACGCGCCGCCGGAGCACGGCGCGGTGGGCGGCCGGGCGCGCCGATGCGCGCAGGCGGATCATCGGGGGAAGCGCCCAGCTCGACGACGCGGGCAGCCGCATCTCGCGGGGGTCGAAGACGGCACGCTTCAGCGGCGGCACGGGCGCAACCGGCCGGGCCACCCGACCCGGGCACGCCGAGCGGACGCGCGAGCGCCGCGACCGGCAGCGCGACGACGAGCACGCGGAGGCAAGCGCGACGAGCACACGCGGCGCGGCGATTCTCACCCGGAGGCCATCGGCGCGGCACGCCGATCGCTTCCTCCCCCGGACGGGGGACGGTCCCGTCGGCGATGCTCGTCGTCGACGTCTTGGCGGCCTCGAGGGCCGGAACACGCTGATGCGCCTTCCCCTACGAGGCCACCGACGACGTCGTCGCCGACGCTGATCGGCGGTGCGAACTCCGGGCCCCCGACGGGCAGCGTCGCGAGCGGCGTCCCGTCCTCGGTCGAGAACACGCGCAGCTTGGCGCCGTCCGGTGCCGACCATCACGGTGTCGTTGACGACGGTCGGGACGGAGTTGAGAGACGAGCCGAGGTTCCGACGCCACGCGAGCACGCAACCGACACTCGCTGTTCATGCGGAACGCGAGCAGACCCGAGGGTAGCCGTTGTAGCCCTGGGTCGTCGTGACGAACAGCGTCTGCGTGCGCGGATCCCACGCAGGCAGCCCGAACAGGGTCGCCGGGAATGCGATCTGCAGCCGCTGCGGCGGGAGTC
This sequence comes from uncultured Actinomycetes bacterium, assembly GCA_963717155.1. GTDB lineage: Bacteria > Actinomycetota > Thermoleophilia > Gaiellales > JALYLC01. Next base: position 698,036 of record OY970326.1, on the reverse strand, counting down.
GCCAGCGTTCGCCTGCTGCTAGACGTACAGCGACCCGTTCTTCGCCTCGGCGGCCGCGAGCGGCTGGCAGCCGGTCGGGTGGAACAGCATCGGCGTCGAGCCGAACCCGTAGTCGCCGTGCAGCGGCATGCCGGGCGCGTGGGACGACTGCAGCTTCTGCAGCGTCGGCGCGAGCTCGACGATCGACTCGGCATCGAAGCCCGAGTCGTCGGGAACGTCGGGGCCGGTCGCGTTCGCGGTCGCGACCCACACGTTGCCGGTCTTCGGATCGATCGAGACGCCGCCCCAGCCGAAGATGCCGCCCCCGCCGTTCGGGCCGGGCGTCGGGACGCTGTCCCACTCGGCCGTCGCGTGCGAGACGAGATCGACGCGGATCAGGCGACCCTTCCAGGGCTGGACGTCGCAGAACGCGGCCGTCCCGAGGTACAGCGCCTTCCCGCTCAGCGTGAGCGCGCCCCACACGTGCTCGCGCGACGGATCCATCGGCAGCGTCAGCGGCCAGCCGGGCAACGAGCTTGCCGTTCGTCGCGTTCAGGGCGTACAGGACGCCATGGCTCGCCGCGTAGATCGTCCCGTCGAGCGGTCGTAGACGGGCGTCCCCGTGATCCCGAACATGTCCCTTCGGGAGCTGCGAGCAGCTGCGTGTTCTGCGGCCCGAGGGCGGCCCTCCAGCGCATGCCCCCGTTCTTCGCCGCGAACGCCGACAGGGTTCCGGCCGCGGTCGCGGTGATGTACTCGCCACCACGCGAGTCGGCGATGAACAGCGGCTGCGCGGTCACGACCGCGTCGAGCGGCCGCGACCACGCCAGCCTGAGCTTCCTCGCGCTGGCGGCGTCCATCTTGCTGAGCGTGGCGATGCCGTTGCGGGTGGGCGAGTTGCCCCATGTCGACCAGTCGCCCTGCCGCGGGCTGCGCGCTGCGCGCCGCCGGTAATGCGAGAGCACCAGCGAGGCGATGCGAGGGGTCGCTGCTTGACGGGAGAGTCTTCATGGGCTTAGGGTTCCCTAACGTTAGGGTGTCCTATCAAGGAATGATTCGTGCTGCCGACGTTCGTGATCGGGTTGCGAGAAGGAGTCGAGGCGTCGCTGATCGTAGGGATCGTCGCCGCGTTCCTGCGCCAGCAAGGACGACGGGATGCGCTTCGGGCCGTGTGGGCCGGTGTCCTGCTTGCCGCTCGCGCTGTGCATCGGCGTCGCGATCGGCCTGCAGATCCTCGACCAGTCCCTGCCGCAGCAGTCAGCAGGAAGAGTCTCGAGACGGTCGTCGCGACGATCGCGGTCGGCATGGTCACGTTCATGATCATCTGGATGAGACGGCATGCACGCGGCTTCGCCAGCGCGCTGCGGGCGAACGCGGGCCACGCCCTCGCCGAGGGCTCCGCCTGGCGCTCGTCGCGATGGCCTTCTTCGCGGTGCTGCGCGAGGGACTCGAGACCGCGGTCTTCATGCTCGCCGCGTTCCAGGCCTCCGGCGACTCGACCGCTGCCGGCTCGGGCGCGGTTCTCGGCGTGCTCGTTGCGGTCGCCATCGGCTGGGGCATCTACCGCGGCGGCGTCCGGCTCGATCTCGCGCGCTTCTTCCGCGTGACCGCAGCAGTCCTGGTGCTCGTCGCGGCCGGACTCGTCGCGACGGCGATCCATACCGCCCACGAGGCGACCTGGCTGAACGGCCTGCAGGCACAGGCATTGGACCTCTCGTGGCTCGTACGGCCGGGAACCGTGACGAGCTCGCTCGTCACCGGCGTGCTCGGCGTGCAGCCCCAGCCGACGGTGGGCGAGGTATTCGGCTGGCTTCTCTACGCCACGCCGATGCTGGTGTACGTGTTGTGGCCCGACCGCTGGAGGCGGCGAGCCACGTTCCGCGCGCCGGCGCCCGTCAGCGCCGGCTCGCGCGTCACCACCTAACAGCAAGCACGTCGGGGAGACGGAGTGTCGGGATCGTGGAGTCGACCAGGCGCCGCGGCGGTTGTCGTTGCGCTCGTCGTGATCACAGCCTCCGGCTGCGGCGGCAGCTCGTCGAAGGCGTCGCCAGGCGCGACGACCGTCGCGATGAAGCTGAGCGACAAGGGATGTTCGCCGGCCACGGTCTCGATCCCGGCGGGACCCGTGACGTTCAACGTCTCGAACGAGGGCTCGTCGAAGGTCACGGAGTTCGAGCTCAAGAACGACAAGGGCATCATCCTGGGCGAGCGGGAGAACATCGTCGAGGGGATCGACGGCTCGTTCAGCCTGACGATCCAACCGGGCACGTACGTGCTGAGCTGCCCGAACGGAGACCCGCACGATGTCGGCGTGCTCACGGCGACCGGCAAGCGCTCGGCGTGCGTCCGCCACGGTGTCGGCGGCGGCTCTCGCGCGCGCGACGGCCGGCTACCACGACTACGTCGTGAGCCAGTCCACGAAGCTGCTCGCGGGCACGAAGACGTTCGTCGCCGCGCTGGATCGCGGCGACCTCGCGGCGGCGAAGAACCAGTTCGGACCGGTTCGCGCGTACTACGAGAGCATCGAGCCGGTCGCCGAGAGCTTCGGCGACCTCGACCCGGCGATCGACGCACGCATCAACGATGTCGCAAACGTCGACAGCTGGACCGGGTTCCATCGCATCGAGCGGATCCTCTGGGAGCAGGGCAAGACGAAGGGGACCGCGCCGTACGCGAAGCGGCTGCTCCGGGACGTGACGACGCTCGACACGCAGGTCAGGACGCTGACGTACCAGCCGGCCCAGCTCGCGAACGGCGCAGTCGAGCTCCTGAACGAGGTGGCCGGTTCGAAGATCACGGGCGAGGAGGACCGCTACTCGCACACCGACCTCTCCGACTTCGAGGCCAACGTCGCCGGCGCGCACGAGGCGTTCGTGCTGCTCCGCCCGGCGCTCGTCAGGCGAGGCGACGGAGCGCTCGCCAAGACGCTCGACGCGCGCTTCGCCGCGGTCGAGAAGGGCCTGGCTCCGTACAAGCGCACGACGCCGCTCGGCTGGGCGCTGTACGGCGAGCTGACTGCGAAGGATCGAAAGTCGCTCGCCCAGGCGGTCGACGCGCTCGCAGAGCCGCTCTCGACCGTCGCGGCAAAGGTCATCGGCTGAACGTCTCCCGCCGGCGGCTGCTCGAGGTATCGGGCGGAAGCGCAATCGGCCTGCTTCTCGGCGGTGGAGCCGGCTACGCGCTCGGCTCGAGCGAGTCCGACGACGCGATGACGGGCGCCGTGCCGTTCCACGGCACGCATCAGGCAGGTATCACGACACCGGCGCAGGACCGCCTGGCGTTCGCGTCGTTCGACCTCACGCTGACCACGGCCGCGGAGCTGCGCGACCTGCTGCGCACGTGGAGCGACGCCGCCGCCGTGCTCGCCCAGGGCAAGCTGCTCGGTCCCGAGACCGAGCCCCCAGCGCTGCCACCGGCCGACACGGGCGAGGCTCGCGGGCTCCCGGCATCCGACCTGACGATCACGTTCGGTATCGGGCCGTCCGTCTTCGAGAAGGACGGCGCCGACCGGCTCGGCCTGCGTGCCCGCCGTCCGCGCGCCCTCACGCCGCTCGGCCCGCTGCCCGGCGAGGTGCTCGACCTCTCGCGGTCGGACGGCGACCTCTGCGTCCAGGCCTGCGCCGCCGATCCGGTCGTCGCGTTCCATGCCCTGCGCACGATGGCGCGGATCGGCCGCGGGGCGGTCGTGGTTCGCTGGACGCAGATCGGCTTCGGCCGCACGTCGTCGACCACGTCGAGCCAGGTCACGCTGCGCAACCTGATGGGCTTCAAGGACGGTACGAACAACCTCCGCGGCGACGACGAGGCCCAGATGAAGCGCTACGTATGGGTCGGGAGCGAGGAGCCGCAGCGCTGGTTCCGCGACGGCACCTACCTGGTCGCGCGGCGCATCCGCATGCGGATCGAGGCATGGGACCGCGACTCGCTCGACGATCAGGAGCGGGTGATCGGACGCTTCAAGGACTCGGGCGCGCCGCTCACGGGCACGCACGAGCACGACGTCGTCGACCTCGAGGCGCGCCGCGAGGACGGCGACGCCGGTGATCGACGTCGCCGCCCACGTCCGGCTTGCCGCTCCGTCGGAGAACCACGGCTCCGCCTGCTGCGCCGCGGCTACTCGTTCGCGGACGGGGTCGACCCGTCGACGAGCGAGCTCGACGCCGGGCTGTTCTTCCTCGCCTTCCAGCGAGATCCCGCACAAGCAGTTCGCGACGCTGCAGCGCAGCCTCGGGCACGAGGACTCGCTCAACGAGTACATCCAGCACACGACGAGCGCGCTGTTCGCGGTCCCGCCCGGCGCCCGCAACCCGGCAGCTTCGTCGGCAGCGGCCTGTTCGCGTAGCTACAGGGTTCGCGGTCGCGAGGCATCGCGCGAAGAACCCGGGCGCGATCGACTGCGCGATGGCGATCAGGCGATAGGCGGGATGGCTCCAGATCTCGGCTCGTCCGCGATCGAGCGCGCGTCAAGCGCATCGTCGGCGCAGCGATCGCGCGTCGATCAGCAGGTAGCGGGCGAATCGCCGCCTGCCATCCCTCGTGCGTGAACTGCGCGGTGACGACCGGGCCCGGGTTGAGGGTCAGCACGTGGACCCCCTCGCGCAGCCCCTTGATCCGCAGCGCGCGCGACCAGCCTGTGAGAGCGTGCTTCGACGCCGCATAGGCCGCAGACCGCGGATGCACGTACGTCCCGAGGCCGACGACACGTTCACGACGCGCCCGCGGGTCGCGACGCAGATCGTCCCAGAGCGCACGGGTCAGCCCGACGTGGGCGAGGAAGTTGATCTCGAGCACGCGTGAGGCGCGCGCCATGTCGATGTCGATGGCCGTCGCGCCCCCGCCGCTCCGGCGTTGTTGACGAGCAGATCGAGCCGCCAGTGCCGCCGTACCGCCTCGACGAGCAGGTCGCGGTCGGACGGCCCGGCGATGTCCGCCACCATCGGCACTCGACTCCGGGCACGCGCTCGACCGCCGCCTGCAGCCGGGCGCTCGCCCCCGGGCCGCGAGCAGCACGGTCATCCCCCGGCCGGCGAGACGCTCGGCGAGCGCGAGGCCGATGCCCGACGAGCCCCCGGTGACGAGCGCAACCGGGCGCCGCCGGTCATGCGGGCGCGCTCCACCCCGCGCCGACGCGAGCCGTAGCCCGAACGGGCTTGCGAGCACCCGCGCCACGAAGTCCCGGCGCCAGCCCCTGGATCGCCGCCGGCAGGCGGTAGCGCGCAGGCAGGAACACCTCGGAACGACCGCGATCGGCGGCGTGCATGATCCCTCCGCACAGCGCGCGGCGTCGATCAGGAGCAGCGACGCGCCGACCCGGTGGCCGACGATCCCCGACTGCGGAAACCCCGGCGTCGGCACCGGCCCGGGGTTCGCGGTGGTCACCGTGACGCCGTGAGCGCGCGCCGCGGAGACGAGGGCGCGCGACCAGGCGAGCGCCGCATGCTTGGAGCAGCTGTAGGCGTCGACGCTCGAGCGGCACGTGCCGGCAACCGAGACGACGTTGACGATGCGCCCGCGCGCTCCACGAGCTGCGGCCAGAGCGCCGTGAACACGCGGATCAGCCCGATGTAGTTCAGCTCGAGCGCCGAGCGATAGTCGTCGACCGTCGGCCGCGGCGAGCGTTTGCCCCACGCTCCGCCGGCGCACTGGACGAGCAGATCGCATCCGCCGAGCGCCGGCGGCGCCCGGGCCAGCTCCGCCACGTCCGCATCGCGCGGACGTCGCACGGGACGGGCCGGCGCGCCAGGGGCCGCCGCCGCGTCGCAGAGCTCTGCGGTCGCGCGCCGCGAGCACCAGCCTCCAGCCGCCGCGCCGCGCGAGCAGGCGGGCCACCTCGAGGCCGATCCCGCTCGACCCTCCCGGTGATCACTGCGACGCGCACCGGCGGAGGATACGAGGTGCGTTCCGACGAGACGGGGAAGCTGCAGGTCTACAGCTGCGAGAGTTCGTGCCGATAGAGACGAGCAAATGCTTCGAATCCTCTGCATCTGCTCGGCCGCCACCGCCCGGCCGTCTCCGTCGCCTCCTGGCGCGACGAGCGCGCCGTGTGCGAGGCACGCTGCTCGCGCTGCGGCCCGCCGCAAGCTGACGACGACCAGGACTCAGACCGTGCGCTCGTCGAGCGACGCGCAGCGCCTTGCCCTGCGATCGGGGATCTCGCGCTCGTCGAGCACGCGCACCTGGCAGACGAGGCCCAGCGCTCGATCGAGCCGCCGCGCGACCTCGGCCTCGAGCGCGCCGCGGTCGAACCCCGATCCGTCCGCCTCGACCTCGACGATCGAGGACGTCGAGCGCGTTCGGGCGCTGCAGGCGCAGCTGGTAGTGCGGCGCCAGCCCCGGAACCGAGAGCAGCGTCGACTCGACCTCGGACGGGAAGACGTTGACGCCGCGCACGACCAGCATGTCGTCGGTACGGCCCTTGATCCGGCTGATCCGCGCAAGCGTCCTGCCGCACGCGCACGGCGCGCGGGAGAGCGAGGCGAGATCGCCCGTGCGGTAGCGCAGGAGCGGCATCGCCTCCCGCGTCAGGCTCGTGAACACGAGCTCGCCCTCGACGTCCGTCCGGCAGCACGCGCGCCCGTGTCCGGGTTCGACGACCTCGACGACGAAGTGGTCCTCGCAGACGTGGGCGCCCGCCTGCTCGGTGCACTCACTGGCGACGCCGGGACCCATCATCTCGGAGAGCCCGTAGATGTCGAGCGCGCGCAGGCCGAGCCGCCGCTCGATCTCGTCGCGCATCGCGATCGACCAGGGCTCGGCGCCGAACAGGCCGTACGCCAGGGCGTGCTCGCGCGGGTCGATGCCCGGCCTCCGCGATCGTGTCGGCGATGTGCAGCGCGTAGGACGGAGTGCAGCAGAGGATGCGAGCGGAGAGATCGGCGATCAGCAGCACCTGGCGCGGGGTGTTGCCGCCCGACGCGGGCACGACCATCGCGCCCATGCGCTCGGCGCCGTAGTGCAGGCCGAGCCCTCCGGTGAACAGCCCGTACCCGTAGGCGTTGTGCACGACGTCGCCGCGCACCGCACCGGCCGAGACGAGCGCGCGAGCGCACATCTCGGCCCAGACCTCGATGTCGGCGCTCGTGTATCCGACGAGGGTCGGCTTGCCCCGCGTGCCGGATGAGGCGTGCACGCGCACGAGCTCGGAGCGATCGACGGCGAGCATGCCGAACGGGTACGCCTCGCGGAGATCGTCCTTCGTCGTGAACGGCAGCTCGACGATGTCGGCGATCGTGCCCGAGACCGCCCTCGATGCGTCCGGGCAGCGTGCGGCGATAGAAGGGCACGCGCTCGGCGCAGCGCGCGACGACGGCGCGAAGGCGCTCGAGCTGGAGCTGGTCGAGCGCTGCGCGATCGGCGGACTCGGCGGCGCGATCCCAGATCACATGCGCGATGCTAGCGCGTTGGAGCGGCTCTACGGGCCGCCGTTGGAGCTGTCGCGCGTCCAGAACCGCAGCCGCTGCGTCGGATCCTGGTCGCTCGGGATCGAGCGGCTCGCCGGACTCGTTCCCGCCACCGTTCTCCATCCGCGAGAGCGACTGCTGCAGGAGCTCGGCGAACGCCGAGAGGTCGGCCTCCTTGCGCACGAGCGACGACTCGAGGTTCGCGAGGCGATCCTCCAGGTGGCTGGGCGTCGTGTCTCGCGGCGCTCGATCTCGCCCTGACGCGCATCCAGCTGGGCGAGCCGCGTGCGGCGTCGCTCGAGCCAGGCGGTCACCCCGCCGTCGCCGTCGTCGTCCGTGTCGATCTCGACGCTGCATCGCGGAGCGCGGGACGCACCTCCTCCAGGCGCGAGCGCGGCCTCGGTCTCGCGCCGCGTGACGTCGTAGGCCCGGCGCTCGAGCTCGGACGCGAGGCGCTCGAGCCGCCGGTCGCGCTCGGTGAGCTCCTCCTCGAGCTGCACGAGCGACTCGCCGCGACGGCGCAGCGCCTCGGCGACGGATGCCGAGCTCGCCCTCGCGTCCCTCGACCTCGCTCAGACGGACGTTCGCGTGCTGGGCGCGCTCGGCGCGGCTACTGCACGGCCTCCTCCGCCGCGTCGAGCTCGGCCGGCGCTACCTCGTTCGCGCGCTCGCGCTGGCTCGAGCTCTGCGCGCCGCCGGTCGAGCTCGGCAGCCTGGCCCTTGGCCTCTGCGAGCGACGCGTCGACCGCTGTCCGGCTCTCGTCCAGCGTCCGTTCTGCCGACTCGGCGGCGTCGGAGCGGGCCGAGACCGTCGTCTCGCGTCGCACGAGCTCGCGCTCGCGCCTGGCAAGATCGGCGCGCGTGCCCTCGACTGCGTCCGCAGCCTCCTTGTGCGCGAGCTCGCGTGCGGCGAGTGCCGCCTCGCGCTCCTCGGCCGCCGCGACCTGCTTCTCGCGCTCGGACAGCTCCGACTCGCGCGCGGAGAGACCCGACTCGCGCTCGGACAGACCGGACTCGGTCTCGGTCAGCGCAGCCTCACGTGCGGCGATGTCGTTGCCGCGTTCGTCGGCCTGCGCGACAAGCTCCTCGGCGCGCGCACGCTCCGCGTCGGCCGTAGCGACGCGCTCGGCGATCGCCGCCTCCCGCTCGGCAAGCTCCTTCTCCCGCCGCTCGAGCTCGGGCTCGCGCGACACTGCATCGGCGGCGCGCCGCTCGAGGTCCTGTCGCTCGAGCTCGACGCGCGCGAGCGCCTCGCGCTCGGTCTCGAGCTCCTCGTGCGCAGCGCGCACGTCGGCCTCCGCGCGACGGTTCGCTGCGCGCGCGTCGGCCAGCTCGGCCTCGCGCTGCCGCATCTGCTCCTGCAGCCGATCGAAGGTCTCGCCGCGCGCACGCTCCGCCGCCCGGCGACGCTCGAGCTCTGCGTCCCGTGCTGCGACCAGCGCCTCGAGGCGCTCGACCTCGCCGTCGCTCGCGCGTGCCTCGGAGAGTGCCGCCTGCGCCTCGGCGGCCGCGGTCCGGGCTTCCTCCGCGGCCTCGGCGAGCCGTGCGATCTCCTCGTCCCGGCCCTGCAGCTCGGCGGCATGCCGCTCCTGTTCGGCGCTTGCCGAGGCGGTCAGCTCGACTGCCGCGTCGAGTGCGATCTGGCGTGCGGCCAGCTCGTCCTGCAGCTTCGCCTCGCGCGCCTCCGCTTCCACGGCTCGCGCGGCGGCGGTTTCCGACAGCTCGCGCAGGCTCGAGGTCTCGCCGCGGACATCGACCAGCGCGCGCTCGCGGTCGGCGAGCTGCGTCGACAGGCGCTCGAGCTCCGCATCGCGGAGGCTGGCGGTGGCGCGAACGGCGCTCTCCGCCTCGCGCAGACGCTCGAGCTCGGACTCGAGGTCCGCCACGCGCCCGGCCTGTGCGCCGAGATCGTCGCGCGAGCGCTCGACCTGCTCGAGCTCCTCGCGCGCCGCGTCGACTGCCGACCTTGCCTCGGCCAGCTCGGCAGCGGCGCGAGACAGCTCGCCCTCGTTCTCGCTCGCGGCGGCACGCGCGGCCGCCTCGGCCTCGCGGACTCGCTCGAGCTCCGACTCCAGCTCTGCGACACGCGCGGCCTCGGCGCCGAGGTCGTCACGCGCTCGCTCGACCTGCGCAAGCTCTTCGCGCGCCACGTCGACGGCCGACCTCGCCTCGGCCAGCTCCGTGGCCGCACGCGAGAGCTCTTCCTCGTGCGCGCTGGCGGCGGCGCGGGCAGCGGCCTCGGCCTCGCGGACACGCTCGAGCTCCGACTCCAGCTCCTCGACCCGCGCGGCCTGCATGCCCAGATCGTCCCGCGCGCGCACCACCTGGGCGAGCTGGTCGCGTGCGGTCTCGACCGCGGTCTTCGCCTCGGCGAGCTGACGCTCGCGCTCGACCGAGTCGGCCTCGAGCACGGCGACCCGCTCCTCCGCGTCGCTTGCGCGACCGGCGACGTCACGAGCCCGCTCGAGCTCAGCTCGGGCCTCGGCAAGCGCCGACTCGGCATCGCCGAGCTGCGCAGCCAGGTCACGGGCCGCATCCTCACCTGCCGACTGGGCGCGCGCGAGGCTCGCGCGCAGATCGTCCAGCTCCCGTCGGCGCGCCTCCTCCGACTGTGCCTGCGACGCCTCGAGCTCGGCGAACCGGCGCTCTGCCTCCGCGGCGCGCTCATCCGCCTCGACGCGCGCGGCCTGCTCTGCCGCCCGCAGCGCCTCGATCTCGTCGCGCTGTCGCTCGCCGGCTCGTACGAGCTCGGCCTCGAGCTCGACGACCCTCTCGCTCGCGGCCGCCGACTCGCCGGCCGTCGCACGGGCTTCGGTGAGCTCTGCTGACACGCGCTCGAGCTCGGCCCCTGCGTCCGCGCGAGCCGCCGCGAGCTCGGCCTCGAGCTCCGCGACATGCGCACCGACACCCGCCGACGCATCCGCCGCCGCACGCGCCTCGGCCAGCTCGGCGTGCAGGCGCTCCAGCTCTGCCGCGCCTTCCGCGCGAGCCGCCGAAAGCTCGGCCTCGAGCTCCGCGACGTGCGCACCGACGCCCGCCGACGCATCGGCTGCCGCACGCGCCTCGGCCAGCTCCATCTGCAGGCGCTCGACCTGCGCGGCACCGTCCGCCCGACTCGCCACGAGCTCGGCTTCGAGCTCAGCGACCTGCGCACCAACGCCCGCCGACGCATCGGCCGCCGCACGCGCGTCGGCCAGCTCCGCGTGCAGGCGCTCGAGCTGCGCCGACCCCTCCCCACGCGCCGCGGCCAGCTCAGCCTCCAGCTCCGCCACCCGCGCACCCACAGTTGCCGACTCGTCCGCCGCCGCACGCGCCTCGGCCAGCTCCATCTGCAGACGCTCGAGCTGCGCCGCACCGTCCGCGCGACTCGCCGCGAGCTCGGCCTCGAGCTCAGCGACCTGCACACCAACGCCCGCCGACGCATCCGCCGCCGCACGCGCGTCGGCCAGCTCCGCGTGCAGGCGCTCCAGTTCCGCCGACGCCTCCCCGCGTGCCGCAGACAGCTCGGCCTCCAGCTCCGCCACCCGCGCACCAACACCCGCCGACTCGTCGGCCGCCGCACGCGCCTCGGCCAGCTCGGCCTGCAGGCGCTCGAGCTCCGCCGACCCCTCACCGCGCGCCGCGGCCAGCTCGGCCTCCAGCTCCGCCACTCGCGCACCAACACCCGCCGACTCGTCGGCCGCCGCACGCGCCTCGGCCAGCTCGGCCTGCAGGCGCTCGAGCTCCGCCGACCCCTCACTGCGCGCCGCGGCCAGCGACTCCTCGAGCTCCGTCACACGCGCGTGTGCGGCCTCCGACTCGGCTGCGGCCGCACGCGCGGCTTCGACATCTCCGCGCAGCGACTCGAGCTCGGCCGCGGCCTCGTCGCGCGCTGCAGCCAGCGCTGCCTCGCGTTCCGTCTCGAGCTCGGCGCGGAGTCTGTCGAGGTCGCCGCGCTGCTCTTGGAGATCGGCGATCTCCGTGCGTGCGCGCTCCAGCTCGCTCTCGAGCTCGGCGGTCCTGGCAGCGTCCTCGGCGGTGTCCCCGCCCGTGGCTGCGGCAGCCTGAGCCTCGGCGAGCGCCGCCTCGAGCTCGTCGACGCGCGTCTGCCACTGGCCCTCGCGCAGCTCGAGCAGCTCCCGGTCGACCGTTGTCTCGAGACGGGCGCGCAGCTCCATCACCTCGAGCTCGTGCTGGACGAGAAGCTGCGCGGCCTCGCCCTCCGCAGCTCCGTTGCTGCCCGCGGCCTCGAGCTCCCTCAGGAGGCCCTCGAGCCGCTCGATCTCCGCCGCCTGGTCGTTCGTCAGCCCCGGGTCGACGAGCAGGCGCTCGGCGATCTCGATCCGCTTCCGCTCGTTCATCAGCTGCAGCTGCAGCTCGTCGATCCGGCGCTCCAGCTCCTGCACCGTCGACTGGAGCTGCACGGTCCGCGCGGCTCCCTCGATCGCCCCCGTGCCGCCCTGCTCGGACTCCAGGATCGTGACCGCGCGCTCGCGCTCCTCGAGCGCCCGCTCGCGGTCGGCCATCATCGCCTCGAGCTGCTGCAGGATCTTCTGACGCTCCTCGCGCAGGCGCCCCTCGAGCTCGAGCTCGTGCGCCTGGCCGAGCGCTCCACGCAGCGAACGCGGACCATCGGACTTCGCCACCTTGTCGAGGCGGCTCTGGATCTCCTGCCCGTGGAGCTCGTCGTCGATTCCTGGCCCTCCCATTATCCGCTTTCTATCGACCTCAGAGAGGGCGGCTTAAGGGTGGCTGGGGGGCGTCGGGCAAAGATCCCCCCTACGGGTGGCACCGAAAGAGCACACAGCACTCACGATGTGGTGAGCGGCTGTCGATGCCGACTTTGAGCACGTCCCCGTTCAGCACGTCGAGAGGAACCCTGCCCTAATCGGACGAACAAGCGAACGAGGCCAAGTCTTCGCACTGATGGTGATCGCACTGATCGCCCTGCTCGGCTCAGCCGCGCTCGTGATGGACGTGGGATTCGGGTTCTACGCGAAGCGCCAGGTGCAGGCTCAGGCCGATGCCGCGGCGCTCGCAGGGGCACAGCAGTTGCCGGACATCGCCTCCGCGACGTCCGTCGCGACGCAGTACTCGAACCTGAACCAGCCAGACAACATGACCGGCCAGCTCGCGCCGGTGATCACCACGCGATGCTCGACGAACTCGTCGACGTGGTGCGGTCCGTCGAGCACCTTCAAGGCGAACACGATCCAGGTGACGGAGGCGGCCACGTCTCCGACCTGGTTCGCCAAGGTGCTCGGCTTCGCGAACTTCAACGTCTCGAGCGTTGCGACGGCGTGCCAGCCGTGCTCCTCTGCCCCGGTCGACATCATGCTCGTCGTCGACCGCACGGGCTCGATGTGCACCCCCGTCGGGACCGGCGCGCAGCAGGGCGAGTGCACCGACCTCAACAACGCGAAGGCCGGGGTCCAGACGATGCTCGGGATCATGGATCCCAACATCGACACGATCGGGCTGGTGGCTCTCCCGCCCTACGACACGAGCAGCACGAACGCGGTGTGCCAGAAGGACGGGGCGCCGAACGACCTCACGATCAACGGGACGAGCGGAGTCGCTGCCGGCTACTACGACGACTCGACCCGCCAGTACCTCAACGACCCGCTGCTGTCGAACTTCAAGACCTCGGCGACGTCCCCGCTCAACCCCTCGAGCACGCTCGTGCAGCACATGACGTCCGACACGCTGAACGTCCAGAACTGCATCCGCAGCTTCGGCTCGACGTCGTACGACGAGGCCCTCAGCGCAGCGAACAAGGAGTTGGTGAAGGACGGCCGCAAGGGCGTGCCCAAGGTCATCGTGTTCATGACGGACGGCGAGGCCAACGAGGGCTCGTACTGGAACGGCGTCACGCCCCACGGGCTCGAGCCCGACCTCGACGACCCCACCCACAACTTCAACATGTACCCGGCCAACTCCGCCTCGGCCATCAACCCCGGCGACGCACAGCCCTGTCACTCCGCGATCAACGTCGCGAGCGCGATCAAGCTGTCCGGGACGACGATCTACACGATCGGCTACGCGCTGTTCGACGCGACGTCGGGCTACGCGTACTGCATGCACGGCGTCTGGGGCCAGATCGATGAGAGCACGGCCTCGTCCGCGACCGACTACGCCAACTTCACGTGTACGGCGATCGGTAGCGCCTTCACGAACTCGATCAAGAAGAAGACGTGGGTGCAGAACCCCCCCGAGGCCGGCCACTATCAACCCGTGTACCCGGTGCCGAGCCCGAGCAACCAGCAGAACCCGTGCCTCAACACCATCACGGGTGACCACCGCGAGATGCCGTTGATCACGAGCTACGACACGCTGCAGACGATCGCGTCTCCCGGCGACTTCTACAACAAGCCAACGTCGGGCGACGTCACGCAGATCTTCGCCGCGATCGCCGCCGACATCACCAAGGGCACGAGCCGGCTCGTGGACGACGGCTACTGATCCGACCCTCGCGGGGCGAAACATCCCCCTTCCGGGTGACCGCGAAATCGCGCATGCCCACTCACGATGAGCGGGAGTGGCAGTCGATGCCCACCCTGAACACGTGTCCGCGAGCGAGCGGTGAGGGGAACCATGCGCGTACGAGCTGGAAACGAACGGGGTCAGGCATTCGCGTTGATGATCGTGGCGCTGGTCGCGCTTCTCGGGACCGCCGCGATCGTGATGGACGTCGGCTTCGCCTGGTACGCCAAGCGCCAGGTGCAGGCGTCGGCCGACTCGGCCGCCCTCGCCGGCGCGCAGGAGCTGCCCGACGTGACCGCGGCGACGAGTCGTGCCACGCAGTACGCGTCGCTGAACACGCCTGACAACCTGAACAACGTCAACGTCTCCGTCACGACGCGCTGCTCGACGAGCGCGGCGAACTGGTGCGGCGCCGGCAAGACGTTCCAGGCGAACACGATCGCCGTCACCGAGACGGCGACGACACCGACCTGGTTCGCCAACATCCTCGGGTTCAACCACTTCGACGTCAAGGGCGTCGCCACGGCCTGTCAGCCATGCGCCTCGTGCGCCCGTCGACATCATGCTCGTCGTCGACCGCACCGGATCGATGTGCTCACCGACCGGTCCCAGCGGGGAGTGCACCGACCTCGACAACGCGAAGGAAGGCGTGCAGACCCTGCTCGGGATCATGGACCCGAACATCGACACGGTCGGACTCGTGGCATTCCCGCCGTACAACAACAACACGTCGAACGCCGTCTGCAGCAACCACACCGCGAGCACCACGCTCACGATCAACGGGAGATCCGTCAGCCCGAGCAACTACGACCAGGCGAACCTGGTCTTCCTGGACGACGCGCTCGGCTCCGACTTCAAGACCTCGGCGACGTCGCCGCTGAACCCATCGAGCAGCCTGGTCCAGCACATGCAGCTCGATTCCGGAAGCACGCACAACTGCGTCCGGAGCTTCGGCTCGACCTCGTACGACGATGCGCTCACGGCCGGACAGGCCGAGCTGGTCAAGGACGGGCGGCCCGGCGTGCCGAAGGTCATCGTCTTCATGACCGACGGCGAGGCCAACCAGGGCGGCTACTGGCCCGGCGTCTCGGGTCACGGGCTCGAGCCCGATCTCGGCGACCCTGCCACGAGCTTCAACATGTCCCCGGTGGGCTCCGCATCGACGATCAACCCCGGCGACGCACAGCCCTGCCACTCGGCGATCAACGCCGCGACCGCGATCAAGGCGGCAGGCACCACGGTCTACACGATCGGCTACGACCTCTTCGATGCGACCAGCGGCTACGCCTACTGCGTCCATGGCGTGTGGGGCCAGATCGACAGGAGCTGGGCCTCCTCGAACACCGACTACGCGCACTTCAGGTGCGTCAAGATCGGTACCACGCTGACCGGCCCGAACAAGAACCAGAGCTGGGCTGACTGGCGGAGCGGGCCACTACCAGGGCGTGTACCCGGCGCAGGCGCCGAGCATCAACAACAGCAACCCGTGCACCAACACCATCACCGGCGACCACGCCGAGCTCCCGCTGATCACCAGCTACGACACGCTGCAGAGCATCGCGTCTCCGGGCGACTTCTACAACAAGCCCACGGCGGGCGACGTGACGCAGATCTTCGCCGCGATCGCCGCCGACATCACCAAGGGCACCAGCCGGCTCGTGGACGACTCCTACTGAGTCGAGGCGAGACGCACCTTCCGGAGCTCGCAGAGCTTCGGTGACAGACCGGTCGGCGGCCGGGCGCGGGGTCGGCGCCCGACCGTCGCCGTGCCTGTGCCCGTGCGCGCGACCTAGAGGATGCCGCGCTTGAGCGCATCGGAGCGCCTGCCGATGCCCATGAGGTGCAGCGGACGGTAGGCATCCACACGCTCGTCGCGTTCGTGGCGGGCGGCCTCGCCGTCTGGCTCGTGCTGACGCTCGTGGGCATGCTCGGGACACTCGTCGAGCGGGCACTCCGCGAACGCAGCATCGCCGATCTGCCCGCAGGGCCGCTCGACGGCTCGGTGATCCCGGCAGCCGACGCCCCCAGCCTGCCGGACGGGGGCCCGAACGCCGCGGCGCTCTGGGTGCACGACAGCGCGACGCTTCCGGCTGCGCCGACCGGGCTGCTCGCCGCCGCCGGCATTCCCGTCCAGATCGTGCATGACGCGGCATCGGCCTTTCGCCACCCCCTCGTGCTGAGCTGGCCCACCACCGACCTCTCGGCCAGCCAGCGAGCGGCGTTTGCGGCCTACTCGCGTCGCGGTGGCACGCTGCTCGCGATCGCACCCGACGGCCCGACGCGCAGGGCGCTCATCGGGCGACGCGGGGCCGTGATCGCCCGGCTCGCATGCGGTTCCGGAGACCGGCCTGCAGAACGGCGGTCTGCGCGACCGCCAGGTCGCTGCGCTGCGGCGCTGGTGGTCCGCCACCCCGGGCGGCTTCTACCTCGGCGACGCGCCTGCGGGACGCACACAGGCCGTGGTGTTCGTGCACGACCTGCGCGACGGCCTCCGCGGTCGCCGCGGCGCCGGCGCTCGCGCGCGCGGAGCGCGATCTCGGCGTCCACGCCACGTGGCCTGTGGAGACGAAGTACCTCGCCGACGAGGCGGGAGGCCCCCTCGTCGAGAGCGAGCGCTCGGCCATCGCCGCGATCCGGAGCGCGGGCGGCGAGCTTGCGACCGGAGGCGTCTCGGGACCTGACCTCTCGAGGCTGACCTTGGGTGACGGCCGCGAGACCTATCCCGGCGTACAGCCCGGCCCAGGCGTCGCCGACGCAGCTCGTCGGCGCAAGCGTGTTCGGCGAGGCGCGCGTCGGCCGGCATCTGCTCGCAGCGCTCGGCGGTGGGACGACCGCCCTCTTCCGCGGAGCAGGCCGCGAGACCGGCCCCGGCTTCGCGGGCGCGCTCGAGGCGTCGGGCCTGCGCGTCGACGCGACGCTGTCGGCGACGCACGCGGGTGGAGCCTTCCCGTTCCTGCAGTCCGAGAGCGACGGAGGCGTACGCCCCGTCATGCGCTTCCCGGTGTCGTTCGAGGCCCTGCCCGAGCGAGCGGCTCGAGACGAGCGTCGGCGCGATGATCGCGATCGTGCTCGCCCATCGGCGGAGCGGAGCTCCGACGCTGCTCGCGTTCGCACCGGGTGGGGCCGACCGCATCGCAGCGGAGCGCGCCGTGGTGCACCAGCTCGGCGATGACGCGTGGGTCGGGTCGCTCGGATCGCTCGCGACGTGGTGGCGTGTGCGCGACGCGTTGGCCGTCGACGTCCGCCCCGGCCCCGAGGGCTCGGGTTGGGTGATCAGGATCACGGCTCCTCCGGGAATCGCACGGGCGCAGACGCTCGTCGCGCCGTTCGACATCGCGTCTGCGGCGACCGGCAGCGGGCTCCCGCTGGCGCTGTACGGAGGCCGGCGGATCGCGCTTCCAGACTTCTCCGGCACCCTCGAGATCCAGGTGGCGCGCACGCAGGATCCGTAGGGAAGCACGACTCCAGACTCTAAACCTCTGATAGAGGTTTAGATATCGCCCGGCCAGGCGAGAGAGCTTGCATACGAACACATGTTCGTCTACGGTCTCTCCCCCGCCGTGCTCGTCTCCGTCCTCCTTCCCCGCTTCGATCTTGCAGTGACCCTGGCTGCTCGAGGGGTCAAGACGGCCGGGGCTCCGGCAGCGCTCGCGCCTGCGGATGGCAGCGCGGGGATGCAGATCGGCACCCCGAACGCCGTGGCCGCCGCGGCCGGCGTCCGCGCCGGCATGCGTACGAGCGAGGCGCTCGCGCTCTGCCCGTCGCTCGCGCTGTATCCCCCGGATCCGCTGCGCGTCCGCGCGGCGGGCGAGCGACTGTGCGTCGCGCTCGAGGAGGTGGGCGCGATGGTCGAGCCCATCGAGGAGGGGCTCGTGCTGCTCGACGAGCAGCCCGCTGCGGCGGCTGCTCGGCGGTCGCGAAGGAGTGCTGCGCACGCTGGCCGGCGCCGCCTCGCTCGCCCCCGCGATGAGGCCCCGGCTGGGGGTCGCCGGAGGTCGCTTCCTGGTCGTGCTGGCTGCCCGGCGCGCGCGACCGGAGCGGCCGCTGATCATCGAGCCCGATCGCGCCCAGGCGTTCCTCGACGACCTTCCCATCGACGCGCTCTGGCCTGTCGCGCCCGAGCTGCGGCGCACCCTCGAGGATCTCGGCCTGCGCCGGCTCGCCGACCTGCGCGCCCTCGGCCGCATCGTGGTGCGCGATCGCTTCGGGCAGCGAGGCGAGCATGCCTGGCTGCTCGCAGCGGGATCGGACTCGTCCCGCCTCTCGCCCCGCATCGCAGCGCAGGCGATCCGCGAGGTGCTCGCCCTGCCCGAGCCGGTCGCGACCGAGCAGGCGCTCGCACACGCCCTGCGCCTGCTGCTCGGCCGCGTCCTGGCACGTCCCGAGCGGAACGAGCGAGCACCGCGCAGCATGCTCCTGGGCGCCCGATTCGCCGGCGGTGGCTCGTGGGAGCGGTACGTGCCGCTGCGCGAGGCCACCGCCGTGCCGGAGCGACTCGAGCTTGCGCTCGCCCCGCGCCTGCGCGAGCTGCCCGGGCCCATCGACCAGCTGGCGCTCGAGCTCTGCGCGCTCGCCCCGGCCGACCTGCAGACCGCGCTGTTCCGGCCTGCCGGAGTCGAGCGCGCGGAGCGCCTGGCCGAGGCGGTGCGCCAGGTGCGGGCAGGGGTCGGGCCAGGGGCTGCCCTGCGGGTGACGGCCGCCGATCCGACGAGCCGGGTACCCGAGCGCCGCCACGGCCTGCGAGAGGCGGACGCGCCATGACCGGGCGATTTCCCGAACGTGTGTTCGCATGCGAGGATCGTTGCTGATGGCCGTGTCGACGTCCAGCGATCGTCACGCTTCCGGCACATCGGGGTCGCGAAGGCAACGCATCCGGCTCAACCTGCCACGGCCGTGCCAGGTCGAGGTCGCGGATGACGGCCGACCGCTCAGGATCGACGGGCGCGCGGTCGAGAGCGTGCGGGAGCGCTGGCTGATCGACGAGGGCTGGTGGACGGACACGCCCGTGCGCCGCCGCTACACCGAGATCGTGCTCGACGGCGGCCGGCTCACGGTGGTCTTCGAGGACCTGCGCTGCGGGGGCTGGTACCGCCAGCGCGACTGAGCCGGAGCCGAGCCGATGCCCACCGCCGACCTCCCGTACGCCGAGCTGCACTGCCACTCGACGTTCTCGTTCCTGGACGGCGCCTCGCAGCCCGAGGAGCTCGCCCTGCAGGCCGCGAGCTCGGCCTCGAGTCGCTCGCGCTGACCGATCACGACAACCTGTGCGGCGCGCTCGCCTTCGCACAGGCGGCGCGCGACTGCGGCGTCCAGCCGATCACCGGCGCCGAGCTGACCGTGCGCGATCGGCGCCGGGCGATTCCACGTGACCGTGCTGTGCGAGACGGCACAGGGCTATCGCAACCTCTGCCGGGCGATCACCGAGGCGCACCGGGCCGACCGGCTCGTCCCGGAGCTGCCGCTGGCGCACCGCTCGCGAGCGCGCGGAGGGCCTGATCGCGCTCACCGGCTGTCGCGCGCCACGGGGCGCTCGTCCACGACGATCGCGAGATCGCCCTGGCGCGAGGCCGCGCCCTGCGCGACGCGTTCGGGCCCGAGCGGCTGCGCGTGGAGCTGACGCGACCGCTCCTGCGCGGTGACCGCGCCCGGCTGCGCACCCTGCGCGAGCTCGCCGGCACGCTCGATCTGGCCGACGGTCGTCACGAACGACGTGCACGTCCACCACCGCCGCCGTGCAGCGCTTCAGGACGCCCTCGTGGCGATCCGCTGCGGCCGCCCGCTCGAGGCATGCGAGGCCGAGCGGCGGGGCAACCGCGAGCACGTGCTGAAGGGGCCGGAGGAGATGGCGGCGCTCCACGGCGACGTGCCCGACGCCGTCGCCGAGACGGCCCGCCTGGCCGCTGCGCTGCCAGTTCGACCTGACCCGCGACCTCGGCTATCGCTACCCCACCGACGGACGACGCCGACCGCGAGCTGTCGCGCATCTGCCAGCCACGCGCTGCACGAGCGCTATCGGCGAGAGCTCGCAGCACGCGGCCGCCTCCTCTCGCCTCGACGAGGAGCTCGCGCTGATCGCCCACCACCGGCTGGCCGGCTTCTTCCTGCTGCATCGCGAGATCCTCGAGCTCGCGCGGGAGATCGCCGTCGAGGTGCGCGGGCCGAGCGCCGCCCGGCAGGTGCTGCCGCCCGGACGCGGGCGCGGCTCCTCGGTCGGCTCGATCGTCTGCTACCTGACGGGCCTCTCGCACGTCGACCCCGTGGCGGCCCGGCTCTCGCTCGGACGCTTCCTCAACCGCGAGATGGTCTCCGCGCCGGACATCGACCTCGACTTCCCGCGCGACGTGCGCGCGAAGCTGATCCCCGCGGTGCACGAGCGCTACGGCCGCGATCGATCGGCGCTGATCGCCGCGTTCGCCACCTACCGCTCGCGCGGCGCGATCCGCGAGCTCGGCAAGGTGCTCGGATTGCCCGCGGCCGACCTCGACCGTCTGGCCCGCGCCTCCGACGGCCACGACCGCGGAGGCCGTCGGCGCCGAGATGGCGAGCCTGCCCGGCGTGGCCGAGCGGGCCCACGATCGACGCTTCCGCGCGCTCGCGTTCCTGGCCGCCGAGATCGCCGGGCTGCCGCGCCACCTCTCGCAGCACTCGGGCGGGATGGTCGTCTCGACCGGGTCGGCTCGACGAGCTCGTGCCGCTCGTGCCTGCGGCCATGGAGGGTCGCCAGATCTGCCAGTGGGACAAGGACTCGTGCGCCGACGCCGGCTTCCTCAAGATCGACCTGCTCGGACTGGGCATGCTGAGCGCGGTCGAGGAGTGCGTCGACCAGATCGCCCGGCACACCGGCGAGACGATCGACCTCTCGCGCATCCCGCTCGACGACCCCGAGGTCTACGCCGAGATCCAGGACGCCGACACCGTCGGCACGTTCCAGATCGAGTCGCGGGCGCAGATGCAGATGCTGCTGCGCACGCGTCCCGAGATCGCTGGACGATCTGACCGTCGAGGTCGCGCTCGTGCGCCCCGGGCCGATCCAGGGCGGCGCCGTCCACCCCTACCTGGCATCGGCGCGAGGCGCTGCGGGACGACCCGGCGCTACCAGATCCCCTACGACCATCCACTGCTCGAGGAGGCGCTCCTCGACACGCTCGGGGTGATCGTCTACCAGGATCAGGTGCTCGACGTCGCCGCAGGCGCTCGCCGGCTTCACGCAGGGACAGGCGGAGGGCCTGCGTCGCGCGATGAGCCGCCGGCGATCGCGCGAGGCGCTCGCCGCGCACTGGCACTCGTTCCGCGACGGCGCGGCCGGACGAGGCGTGGACGAGGCGACCGCGAACCTGGTCTTCGAGAAGATCCTCGCGTTCTCCGCCTTCGGCTTCCCCAAGTCCCACGCCGCCGCGTTCGGGCTGCTCGCCTACCAGAGCGCGTGGCTGCACCGCCACCACCCCGCCGCCTTCCTGTGCGCGCTCCTGAACGCCCAGCCGCATGGGCTTCTACCCGCCCGCGACGCTGGTGCGCGACGGCGTGCGCCGCGGCGTCGAGGTGCGGGGCCTGGACGTGAACGCCTCGTCTGCCATCTCGATGCTCGAGCAGGACGGCTCGGTCCGGCTCGGGCTGCGCCACGTGCGCGGCCTGGGCGAGCCGCAGCCGACCTGGTCGCCGACGAGCGAGCCCGCAACGGCGAGCTACCGCGATCTGCGCCGACCTGGCCCGTCGCACGGCGCTCGACCTCCCTCGCCTCGAGCTCCTGGTCGCCGCCGGCGCCTGCGACCGATGGGACGGCGACGCGAGCTGCACTGGAAGCTCGGCCTGCTCGGCCACGCCGTCGCCGTGCGCGGCGGCCATCAGCTCGCGCTCGACGTCGAGATCGGCGAGACGCCGCGGCTGGCCCCCCTCGGCCAGCTGGGAGGAGCTCGTGGCCGACTACCGGGCGACCGGGCTCAGCATCCGCCCGCATCCGCTCGCGCAGCTGCGGGCCGGCCTCACCGCGCGCGGCCTCGTGACCACTGCCGACCTGCGGGATCTGCCCGACGGGACGCCCGTGGCCCTCGCCGGGCTGGCGGTCGCCCGCCAGCGGCCGGCCTCCGCCAACGGGATCGTGTTCCTGCTGGTCGAGGACGAGCACGGCATGGTCAACCTCGTCCTGTTCTCGCAGGTGTACGACGCGCACCGGCTGCTCGCACGCACCGAGCCGTTGCTCGAGGTCCACGGCCGTCTCGAGCGGCGAGATCGCAACATCAACGTCCTCGTCGAGACGCTGCATCCGGTGGGCCGGCCGGGCCGCCCGGCGATCGCTCCTCCCGTCAAACGACCCGCACAAACTCCGGAGGGAGAGGCGATGAATGCGCTACGGATGGCCGCTCCGGGGGCACACCACTTTGCGCAAGGTAGACGTTAACGAGGTTAACTAGACTCTTCACCAATTTCCATCGTGACAACATAGTGGCACGTGAGAGGCGTCTTCGGTCCGGTATACTGCAGGCACTTCGCGAGCCGGGTTTCCCTACGGGGGCTCGTCCGGAGTCCAGGCTAGTCCACACCGCGGATCGAAAGGTGTCGATGCCCACTCTGACCGACCACGAGGTCGGCGGTCTCGTCGTGCTCGGGCACGACGGTGTCGCCCGAATCGAAGAGATCACCGAGGCAACCGTCGACGGACAACCGTCGACGCTACTGAAGCTCACAGTTCTGAGCGCCCGCATGACGGTCACGATTCCGCTGGAGCGCGCCCAGGAGCGCGGCTTGCGGCACGTCGTCGACCCTGAGCGCGCGAACATCGCGCTCGAGCGCCTGAGCACCGACGCTGGCCTCGAGCTCATGGTCGGACTGACCTGGGACAAGCAGCTGAAGCGGCTCAAGGAGCGCTTCGGCACCGGTGACCTCGACGGCATCGTCGACGTCCTCGCAACGCTCGTCGACGCCGACAACCGCCGGCCGCTCAACCACTCGCAGCGCGTCCTCCGCGACAAGGCCGAGGAGTCGTTCACGGCCGAGATCGCAGCCTCCCTCGGGCTCGACCCCGAAGAGGCCGAGGCGCGCGTCAACGAGTCGCTCGACGCGCGTCTCGTCCCCGCGACCTAACCGCGTACCGCTCGCACGCGGTGAACGCGTTCACGGATCAGGACATGGATCTCGATCCGGTCGAGGTGGCTCGCCGGCATGCCGCCGGCGAGCTGGTCCTCGTGGACGTCCGCGAGCCGTACGAGTGGGAGGCCGGCCACGTGCCCGGCAGCTCGCACGTGCAGATGGAGCGCGTCGCCGCAATGGCAGCCGAGATCCCGCACGACCGCCCGGTCGCCTTCATCTGTCTGAGCGGTGTCCGCTCCGGGCTCGTGGCACAGGGATTCCGCGCGGTCGGCTACGACGCGTACAACGTGCGCGGCGGGTTCGCGTTGTGGTGCGCGCTCGACCTGCCGGTCGAGCCCGAGGGCGCGATCGCAGCACCACACTGAGCCTGCTTGCGGTCAGAGCGACGGCGGCGGTCGCAGGCCGAACGCGAACCGGCGCGCGTAGTAGGTCGTGTCGAGCCGCTCCAGGCTCACGCCCTGGTTCGCGCTCTCGATGAACCAGCCGCCTCCGAGGTAGAGACCGGTGTGGTCGATCTGCGCCGGACGCGAGCGACGGCCGCGGCGTCCGAAGAGCACGACGTCGCCGGCCTCGAGCGCGCTCCTGGCGAGCCGCTCGCTGCCGCGATGGGCCCGCGCCCAGTCATGCGTCGTGCGTCCGCCGAGCCAGGTCTCGTCGCCGCCCAGGGCGTAGATCACCAGGCCTGAGCAGTCGAACCCGCCGTCGGCGTCCGACGCCCCGGCCCAGACGTACGGAGCGCCGATCTGGGCGACCGCGCGGCGAAGCGCGCCGACGACGGCGTCGGGCACGGGCGGGATCGACAGCGCCGTGAGCTTGGCGCGCACGTACGACTGCTCCCAGCCCTGCTCGCGAAGCACCTTCCAGGTCGCGTAGACGCCGTCGGCCCGCGTCGCGGCCTGCGACGGGAAGCGCTCCTCGCCATCGAGCGCGCTCGGATAGTTGTGACGCAGACCCAGGTTGCGCGCAACGACCTCGAGGCCTGCACCGGCCCGGGGATCGAGACCCGCGAGCCGTAGACCGCGCGCGACGTCGGCCGCCACGTCTCGCAGCCCGAGCGCCTCGACGAACGCGGCGTCGACCTGTCCGACGGTCAGGGGCCCGTGGCCGAGCACGACCGCGCGCGCCCCGGGGATCGCGGCGAGCATCCGATCGAGCAGGTCGGGAGCGAGGGGCTGCTGGGGGTGGAACGCGTCGGGATCGTCGATCCTCGGGAACACGCCATGACCGATCAGGAACGACACCTGACGGCGCGGGTAGCCCACCAACGGATGGGCGCGCGCGGCTGCCGCCGCTGCGAGCGCGGTCGAGGCGGCGGCGAGACAGACCAGGGTGCGGTGTCTGCGCACGGGGAACCCGGGGTTCGCGCGCGCCGCCCGGAACCCTCCTGCTGCCGGGACTATCCGACGTCGACGCCGCGCTGTGCGCGGGGACGGAATCCGCAGCAGATCTCGTACCCGATCGTGCCCGCGAGACGCGCGAGCTCCTCCGGTCGGATGCGCTCCTCCCCCTGCGCGCCGACCAGCACGACCTCGTCGCCCGGCTCGACGTCGTCGTCGACCGCGAAGCTGAGCGCATCCATCGAGACGGTGGCGACAACGGGCCGGCGCCTCCCGCGGACGAGCACGTCCGACCTCCCGGAGAGCGCACGCGGGTAGCCGTCGGCGTAGCCGACCGGCACGGTCGCGATCCGGGTCGGAGCCTCGGCGACGAAGCGCCGGCCATAGCCCGACCCCTCGCCCGCGCTCCAGCGTCCGCAGTGCAGCGACGACGCTCGTCACGCGGAGCGCAGGCCGCAGGCCGTCGACCGACGCGTCGCCGTCATCCGGCGCGACACCGTAGATCGCGATCCCGCAGCGCGCCGCGTCGAAGTGGGCGGCGGGATGGCGCAGCGCGCCGGCCGAGTTCGCGAGGTGCCGCGGGCATGGCGGGAAGATCGCAGCGAGCTCGCCGAACCGTGCGATCTGCACCCGCGTGTATCCGGGGTCGGGGTCGTCGGCAACGGCGAGGTGCGACAGCAGGCCCGCGAGCTCGAGCCCCGGCAGCTCTCCCGCGGCGAGCGAGCGGCCGACCGAGAGCGCGTCCGGCGCCGTCAGGCCCCAACGACCCATGCCGGTGTCGACCTTCACGTGCACCTTCCCCCGAAACCCTCCCGCGATCAGCCGCTCGCGTGCATCCGGCGTCGAGATGCAGACCTCGAGACCCTGCGCCTCCGCCGCACGCCCGCCTTCGATCGGACCGAGCAGGAGAATCGGAACCGCTGGCCCGAGGACGGCGCGAAGCGCCTGGCCCTCGTCGAGCGTCGCGACTCCGACCCGGGTCGCTCCGCCCGCAAGCGCCGCTCGCGCGCTGCGCTCGGCGCCGTGCCCGTAGCCGTCGGCCTTGACGACCGCCCAGAGCTCCGATCGCCCGAGCAGCGCCGACAGCCGTCTCGCGTTGGCGGTGATCGCCGACTCGTCGACCTCGACGTGCAGCCGGGTCACCGTGCGAGCAACAGGCCGAGCGGCCGCTCGAGGTCGGAGGCCGAGAACGTCCCGTGCCGCGCGGCCGCGCCGGCGGCTGCCGCGCCGTGCGCTGCCGCAGCCAGCGCGAGCGCCTCCGCCGGCTCGAGGCCGGTTGCGAGCAGGGCCCCGACGACTCCCGAGAGCACGTCGCCCGCGCCCGCGGTCGCGAGCCCCGGCACCGCGGTCTCGACGACCCGGAGCGGCTCGCCCGGAGCGGCGACGAGCGTGTCGGGACCCTTCAGGAGCACCGCGCAGCCCGCCATCGGCCGCGGCGCGCTGGACGCTCTCGAGCCTGGCGTCCGAGACCACGTCGCGTTCGACCTCGAGCAGGCGCGCGAGCTCGCCCGCGTGCGGCGTCAGCGCGGTCGGCGCCGACCGCGTCGCGAGCGTCGCCAGCCTGCCGCGGAGGGCGTACAGCGCGTCGGCGTCCAGCATGAGGGCCGCGCGAACGCCGGCGACGAGCGCATCGACGAGACGCGTCGCCGCCTCGTCGCGTCCCGAGACCCGGCCCGAGCACGACCGCGTCGGCGCGTGCGGCGAGCGCGAGCACCTCGTCGGGATCGCGTGTGCCGTGCACCATCAGCTCGGGGCAGCCGATCGCAACCTGGTCTCGGATCTCGGGCGCAACGGCCGCGAAGACGACCCCGGCGCCCGCGCGCAGTGCGGCGCGAGCCGCGAGCAGCGGTGCGCCGCTGGTGCCCGGAGCGCCGCCGACGACGAGGACGGCTCCGGCGTCGTACTTCGTTCCGGCGGGATCGCGCGGAGGAAGGGCGGCCACGAGATCGGAGGCATCGATCCGCAGCGCGGACGGTCGCGGCTCGAGCGCGCGCGGCAGACCGATCGGCACCGTCACGACCTCGCCTGCGTGGGAGCGCCCGGGCTCGATCGCGGTCCCGAGCTTGCGCCCGTGGAAGCAGACCGTGCAGTCGGCACGGATCGCAACACCGGGCACCTCGCCGGTCGTCGAGTCGACGCCGCTCGGGACATCCAGCGCCAGCACGGGCGCCCCGTGCGCGGGTGACCCGCTGGATCGCGTCCGAGATCGGGCGGCGCGGCGGCGCCCTGGGAGCCGGTGCCGAGCAGCGCGTCGACCACGACGTCGGCGCCGACCAGGCGCGTCCCGTGCGGCACGCCGAGCTCGTCGGCGACGTGCAGCATCGTTGCGGCATCCCCGCGGAAGCGCTCGCGCGGCGCGGCGAGCACGATCCACACATCCAGACCCGCGTCGCGCAGATGGCGCGCCACGACGAAGCCGTCTCCGCCGTTGTTGCCCGGCCCGCAGACGACCGCCACGCGGCGGGCGTCCGGGTAGCGGGCGAGGAGGAGTGCGGCAGCGCCCGCACCCGCGACCTCCATCAGAGCCGCCCCGGGCAGGCCCGCATCCTCGACCATGCGTCGATCCAGCTCACGCAGGTCCTCGGCCCGCCATAAGGTCTCCACGGGCAATGATCCTATCCGCCGCTTCACGATGAGGGGACGTGGATAGCCCTCCGAACTCCTCCGGCTCGCCGAGCGCGCCTGTGCGCAGCTCGCGGCGAGCCAGGATCTCGCCGCGGCAGCGTCGATCACCGCGAGAAGCATCGCACAGGCTGTGCGAGTCCGAGCGCTGCCTCGTCGTCCACCAGGACGACGACCTCTTGACCCTGCTCGCGTCGACGGCGCCCGCCGAGGCGCCCGGCCTGCTCGAGGTCGAGGTCGCTGCCGCCGCGTCGGCGCTCCGCACGGGCGATCCGCGTCACGTCGAGCAGACGACTCCGACGGCGCGGTCACATCGACGCCCGAGACGATCGCCACGCTCGCCCTCCCGCTACGGCGCGGAGCCGAGGTCATGGCCGTCGCGGTCTGCTCGTGGCCCGGCCCGAGGGGCGCCGTCGGGGACGACGCGTTGCGGGCGTGCGGCGCGATCTGCGCCGCGGCCGCGCTCGCGCTCGACCGGCACGCGCTCGGCGAGCGCCTGGCGACGCACAACGAGACGGATCCCCTGACCGGCGCGCGCACACGGCGCGGCCTGGAGGCGCTGCTCGTCGGCCTGAGCGAGCGCGCGCGAACCGCACGCCCTCGTCCTCGTCGACCTCGACGGCGCCGTGCGGCCCGGAGGCGAGCGCTTCCTCGTCGCGCTCGCCGGCCTGCTCGGCCGCGAGTGCCGGGAAGGCGACGTCCTCGCGCGCCGCGCCGACTCGGAGTTCGCGCTGGTGCTGCCCGGCGCGACGATCCAGGCGGGCACCGCCGTCGCACGGCGCGTCGTCTCGGCCGTCAGCGACTGGGGCCACGAGGATGGCGTGACCGCGAGCGCAGGCGTGGCAGCCGCCATCGAGGATCGCGAGGCGGACGTGCTGGCACTCGCCACCGCGGCGCTCGCCGAGGCGCGACGGAACGGCGAGGGCGGCGTCTGGGTGGCCTGAGAGCTTCTACGCCTCGCGCAGGCGAACGACGGCAACGGCCGCCGCGAGCTCTCGCGAGTGCGTGAGCGAGACGTCGATCTCGACCACGCCGAGCCGTTCGGCGAACGCGGCGGTGCGGCCCTCGAGCCGTACCTTCGGCTTCGGCCTCCCCACTACCTCGATCTCGCGCCAGGTGAAGTGGACGCCGATCCCGAGCGCCTTGCCGACGGCCTCCTTCGCGGCGAAGCGCCCCGCGTAGCTCTGGACCGGGTTCGCGCGCGACTCGCAGTACGCGCGCTCGGCCTCGGTGTACACGCGGGAACGGAACCCTTCGCGACGAAGCGCCCGCTCGATGCGAGCAAGCTCGATCAGGTCGAGGCCGATCAGCATCACGCGGCCTCGCGAGCCAGTCGCAGGAGCTCCTCGCGGCGGTTCTTCGACGGGTCGTCGACCACGGCGTCCAGCAGCTTCGCGAGCACGCGGCCGAGCGCCGGGCCTCCGGGAACCCCCGCGGCAAGCAGATCGTCGCCCGTGACCGCGAGCTCGCCGCGTGTCAGCGGACTGCCCCACTCGGCCGCGACGAGCTCCTCGAAGCGATCCCGACGCGCCTCGTCCTCGGCAGGCGGAGGGACACCACGTCCGAGACGATCGCAGCGGCGCAGCAGCATGAGGTCGGGCGCCGACTCGCGGCCGACGCGGGCGAGGAAGCGTCGCGCCGTCTTCCCGGTCGGCTCCCGATCCTCGTCGTACGGATGCTCGCGCACGCGGTGGACGACCGCGAGACGCGTGTCGTTGTCGTATGCGAGGCGGCGCAGCGCGCGATCTGCGAGGCGAGCGCCTTCCTTCGCGTGACTGACAGGACCGCCGGCGAGACGGCTTGCCCACGTCGTGCCAGAACGCCGCGAGCCGCAGGACGAGCGAGGCGTCGCGCTGGACGGCCTGGTCGAGCACATGCAGGATGTGCTCGTCGACGGTGTAGGCCTGCGTCGAGGAGCGCTGTGGCACGCCGACGCACGCCTGCCACTCGGGAAGCGCCGCCTCGAATGCGCCGACATCGCGGGCCAGCCGGAGCCCGTCGGCAGCCCACCGGCCGAGCAAGGTCTGGTCGAGCGTCTCGCGCACCCGCTCGGACGACAGCTCCGCGATCCGCGGCGACTCCGCTCGCATGAGCGCCAGCGTCCCGGGCTCGGGGACGAGCCCGTCTCGCGCGCGCCGCGCGACGCCACGGAGGATCCGCAGCGGGTCGTCGCGGAAGGCCGATGGGTGCACGGCGCGCAGCACTCCGGCGGCCAGGTCGTCCTGCCCGCCGAAGGGATCGATCCACGCGCCGGTGCGGATGTCGCGGGCCATCGCGTTGACGGTGAAGTCGCGACGCTCCAGATCGTCGCGCACTGCCAGGTTCGGGTCGGGCTCGATGCGGAAGTCGGTGTGCGGGTTCCCCGTGAATCCGGGCTCTCCTGGCCGGATCGGGGTCTCGCGCCTCGGAGGGACGACCTCGATGCCCTCCTTGGGGCCGAACGAGGGCCGGAATCGCACGCCGACGAGCCTGCCCGCCACGCGCAGCTCCTCGGCCGACCCGTGCCGTCGCAGCACCTCGAGGAGGTCGTCGATGCTGTACCCGCGCACCAGGAAATCGACGTCCTTGCTCGGCCGCCCGAGCAGCTCGTCGCGCAGGCTGCCCCCGACCTCGTAGATCTCATCGAACGGGAGCGCGCGCATGCCGTCGAGGATGCGCGCGCGCTGCGGGTCGAGGATCACGTCGGCGGGCACCGCCGCAGGCTACGCCTCCGGCCTATTCGACCGTGACGGTCTTGGCGAGGTTGCGCGGCTGGTCGATCGGCAGCTCGCGCAGGCGCGCGATGCGATAGGCGAGCACCTGCAACGGCAGGATCGCGAGCGCAGGCGCCAGCTCGGGCGACACGCGCGGGATCTCGAGCACCCAGTCGGCATGCTCGTGGACGGCAGGGCTGCCCTCGGTCGCGACGGCGATCACGGCGGCTCCTCGCGCTCGCACCTCCTGGACGTTCGACACGACCTTGTCGAACACGTGCGAGTCGTTCATCACCGCGACGACGGGCGTGTCCTCGTCGAGCAGCGCGATCGGGCCGTGCTTCATCTCGCCGGCCGGATAGGCGTCGGTCGGCACGTAGCTGATCTCCTTCAGCTTCAGCGCGCCCTCGAGGCAGACCGGCATGCCGAGATGCCGCCCGATGTACAGGAAGAAGTCCTTGCGGTAGACCGCCCGTGCGATCTCGTCGGCGACGTCCCAGACGGGAGCCCCGTCCTGAAGATAGACGCGCGCGAGATCCGGCAGTCCGGCGAGCTCGCTGCGCAGCGCGCCGAGGCGCGTCGGCTCGATCGTGCCCCGGAGCTCCGCGAGTCGCAGCGCGAGCATCGTGAACGCGATCACCTGACCGGTGAACGTCTTCGTCGCCGCGACTCCGATCTCGCGGCCGCAGCGGGTATACAGCGTCGCGTCTGCCTCGCGGGTGAGCTGGCTGCCCATCACGTTCGAGATCGCGAGGAGACGCGCGCCCCCATCTCGTGCGACGCGCTGGGCGGCGATCGTGTCGGCGGTCTCGCCGGACTGCGACACCGCGATCGCAAGCGTCTGCTGGTCGAGGACCGGGTTGCGGTAGCGCGTCTCGGACGCGACGTCGATGTCGACGGGAACGCGCGCCCATTCCTCGAGGAGGTAGCGACCGACGAGCCCCGCGTGGTACGCCGTCCCGCACGCGGCGATCGTCACCCGCTCGACGCCGTGCAGCAGCTCGTCGTCGGGCCCCCCGAGCTCGAGTCGGACGCGCCCGCCGTAGATGCGCTCGCCGATCGTCTCGCGCATCGCCTCGGGCTGCTCGTGGATCTCCTTGAGCATGAACGTCTCGTAGCCGCCCTTCTCGGCGGCGGCCTCGTCCCAGTCGACCGTCATCTCGGGCGCGCTCGAGCTCGCCACCCTCGACGTCGTACAGCGGTGACGCCCTCGGGCGTGAGGGCGATCAGCTCGCCGTCCTCGATCTGCTTGACGCGACGGGTCTGGGCGAGGAACGCGACGACGTCGGACGCGACGAACGACTCGTTGTCGCCGATCCCGAGCACCAGCGGGCACTGCAGGCGCGCGCCGACGATCAGATCGGGGTGCAGCGGCGAGACGACGACGAAGGCGAAGTGGCCGGCGAGCTCGCGATAGGTCTTGCGCACCGCCTCGACGAGGTCGCCGTCGTAGTGGTGCTCGATCAGGTGCGGCACCACCTCGGCGTCGGTCTGGGACGAGAACGAGTGGCCGTCCGCGATGAGCCTGGCCTTGAGCTCGACGTAGTTCTCGATGATCCCGTTCAGCACCACCGAGAAGCGGTCGTCGCAGCCCGTCAGGGGGTGCGCGTTCTGCTCGGAGGGACGCCCGTGCGTGGCCCAGCGTGTGTGGCCGACGCCCGTCGTCGCATCCGATTCGACGAGCTCGCTGACGGCGCGCAGCTCCGCCAGGTTGCCCACGGCGCGGACGAGCTCCACGTTGCCGTCCACGAGTGACAGTCCAGCCGAGTCGTAGCCGCGATACTCGAGTCGTTCGAGCCCTGCGAGCAGAAGCGGCTTACAAGCCCTGTCGCCGACGTAGCCGATGATCCCGCAGATCAGGGGCCTCCTGAAACACCGAGGGAGCCCGCGCCGCCTGAATCAGGCGACTCCGAGCTCCCGTTCGACAAGCGACACGATGCTAGCACAGAGCCGATCGAGCTCCTCGGCGTCCTCGTGCTCGACCATCACGCGCACGAGCGGCTCGGTGCCCGACGCGCGCAGGACGATCCGCCCGGCGCCGCTGACCTCGAGCGCCGCGTTCTCGAGCTCGACCAGCTCCCAGATCGCTCGTGCATCCGCAAGCCCCTCACGGTTCGCCCGGACGTTCACGAGCCGCTGGGGGAAGCGGGTGACGAGGCCGGCTGCCTGCTCCAGGGTCTGACCGGCGCGATCGAGCGCCGCGAGCAGCAGCGCGGACGTGACGAGCCCGTCGCCGGTGGTCTGGTAGCCGAGCGCGATGACGTGCCCCGACTGCTCGCCGCCCAGCGCAGCACCGCGCGCGCGCATCGCCTCGAGCACGTAGCGGTCGCCGACATCCGTGGTGACCGTCTCGATTCCGAGCGTCTGCATGGCGCGATGGAAACCCAGGTTCGACATCGAGGTCACGACGACCAGGTTGTCGGGCAGCGCGTGGCGCGCGAGCAGGTCGCGCGCGAGGATGGCGACGATCTGGTCGCCATCGACGACGGTGCCCTGGGCCGTCACCGCCAGCACGCGGTCCGCATCGCCGTCGAACGCGAGACCGAGCTCGTAGCCGCCCGAGACCACACCCTCGCTCAACGCCTCGAGGTGGGTCGACCCGCACTGCTCGTTGATGTTCAGACCGTCAGGACTCGCGAAGCAGAGCTCCGCGTCGATGCCGAGCCCCTCGAACAGTCGGCTCGCGACCACGCTCGCCGCACCGTTCGCGCAGTCGACGAGGATCCGCCGCGGCCGCAGGGAGCCTCCGACAGCGTCGACGACCCAGTCCGCGTACAGCGATGACGCGTTCGGCAGCGACACGGCCTCGCCGAGCGCTGCACCCGTCGGGAGCTCACCCTGCTCGATGAGCTCGACGACGCGATCCTCGTCGGCATCGTCGAGCTTGAACCCGTCGCGTCCGAACAGCTTGATGCCGTTGTCGGGGAAGGGGTTGTGAGACGCCGAGATGACGGCACCGACGTCGGCGTGGCCGAGCCGGACGAGCGTCGCGATCCCGGGCGTCGGCAAGACCCCGACTCGCACCGCGATCCCGCCCGCGGACGCGACGCCGGCGGCCAGCGCATCCTCGAGCATGAAGCCCGAGCGGCGTGTATCGCGCCCGATCAGGACACGCGGGTGCGCCGGGTGCGCCCGCGCGCCGCGTTCGCGCGCGAACCGGGCGGACGCCCGCCCGAGGCCGAGTGCGAGCTCGGCCGAGAGCGCCGGGCTGTTGGCGACGCCACGGACACCGTCCGTGCCGAAGAGACGCGGCAAAGGTCTGGAAACCAGCGCTCTTAGCGCTTGCTGAACTGCGGGCGGCGCCGAGCGCCCTTGAGCCCGGCCTTCTTGCGCTCGACCTCGCGCGCATCGCGCGTCAGGAAGCCCTTCTGCTTGAGCGCCGTTCGCAGCTCGGGATCGGCCTCGCAGAGCGCCCGGGCGATCCCGTGGCGGAGGGCACCGGCCTGTCCGGTGACGCCACCGCCGTCGCACAGCGCACGCACGTCGAAGCGGTCGCGCAGCCCCGTGAGCTCGAGCGGCGACGTGGCCGTCGTGCGCAACGTCGGCCGCCCGAAGTACTCGTCGAGCGCGCGCCCGTTGACCGTGAAGGCACCGGTTCCGGGCGTCAGGATGACGCGCGCGACCGACGTCTTGCGCTTGCCTGTGCCGCGGTAGACGGCCTCGTTCTCTGCCATTACGACTTCTTCCCTGCGAGCGGCTTGGGCGCCTGGGCCTCATGCGGGTGCGCCGGGCCGGCATACACCTTGAGCTTCCGCAGCTGCGCGCGTCCCAGGCGCGTGCGCGGGATCATGCCCCGAACCGCATGGCGGATGACCTCCTCGGGACGGCGGCCGAGCAGATCGCGCAGCGTCTCCTCGCGCAGCCCGCCGTGATAGCCCGAGTGGCGGTAGTAGATCTTGTCGTCGAGCTTCTTGCCCGTCACGCGGATGCGCTCGCAGTTCACCACGACGACGAAGTCGCCCGTGTCGATGTGCGGCGTGTACTGCGGCTTGAGCTTGCCGCGCAGGGTGTCGGCGATGCGGGTCGCGAGGCGGCCGAGCGTCTCGCCGTCCGCGTCGACGACGTACCAGCCCCGCTCCACCTCGCCGGGCTTTGCGCTATAGGTCTTGGTGGGCACGTGAAGCTCTTCGGTCCTTCGGATCGATCCGGTAAAAGAGGGCGCGCGAGCGCGCAGGCGCCAGGCCCGATCGGCCAGGCACGAGCGAGATGCTAGCAAGGAGCGCCGATTCGCGACGGCTGGGTGCCGATCGCTCGGGCGACCCACTACAGTGGGGCGTAGCGACTTCTTAGGGAGGATTCGGAATGAAACTACGCACTTTCTCCCGCCCACGCGCGTTTGCCGTTCTCGCGGCCTGTGGCCTTCTGGCCGCTGGCTGCGGCGGATCCAGCGGGGGCGGCTCCGCTGGAGCGGCCGGCACCGACGGGCTCGGCGCACAGGCCGCGCCTGCGACCTCCATCGCGTTCGTCGACGTCAACATCGATCGCGGCTCGGACGGGTGGAAGCAGCTGCTCGCGCTCGGCCAGCGCTTCCCGTCGTGGCCGAAGCTCATGGCGCAGATCCAGTCCGGCGTCAACAGCGTCGACTCGAACGGCGCGAGCTTCAACCGCGACATCGAGCCGTGGCTCGGTGGCGAGGCATCGGTCGCCGTGACCGGTGTCACGGTGGGCGGCAGCTCCGGCTCGGGTAGCGCGCAGTACGTCGTCTTCGTCCAGAGCACGGATGACAGCAAGCTCGAGGCCTCGCTCACGCGCGACGGGACCACCGTGAAGGGCGCCGGGTACAACGGCTGGGACACCTTCACGAGCAAGGACGGAGACACGTTCGCCGCGGTCAAGGACGGAGCGCTGCTCGTGTCGAACAGCCAGGCCGCGCTGCACGACGCCGCCGATGCCCATGACGGAAAGGCCGACCAGCTCGCGGACGTCCAGACGTACAAGGATGCGCTCGCCGCGCTGCCGAAGGACAACATCGCCGTCGGGTACGTCGACGGGGCACAGCTCGCAACGCTGACGCAGCTCGCCACCGCGCAGGCGTCGTCGCGCGGTGTGCAGGCCGGCGGCGTGTCGCCGACGCAGCTCAACAGCTTCACGAATCAGCTCAAGGGCGTGCGTGCGCTCTCGTTCTCGCTGACGCCGGAGGACCAGGGGCTGCGGTTCCGGTTCGCAGAGCTCCTCTCGAAGGACGCGCCTGCGACCCTCACGAGCGCGAAGGCGTACACGCCGGCGCTCGAGGCCAATGTCCCTGCCGACTCGTACGTCTACCTGAGCTTCCACGACCTCGGCCCCACCCTCAAGCAGCTGCTGACGAGCATCGGGGCGAGCCAGGCGCAGCTGACGCAGGCGTTTACACAGATCCAGACGCAGACAGGCATCTCGTTCGACAACGACGTGGTGCCGCTGCTCACGGGCGAGCACGCGATCGTCGTCGGCCCCGGCCTGCCGGTCAGTGCCGCGCTCCTGCTGAAGCCGACAGACGCGGCAGCCGGTGAGGCGACGATGCGCAAGATCACCGCCGCGCTCACGAAGTCGGCCGGCGTGCAGTTCACCGACGCGAACGGCGGACAGACGACGCAGGTCGGAGGCCTCGCAGTCGGCTGGCGTCGCTCGGGCGACCTGCTCGCCGTCTCGAACGACCCGAAGGCGGGCGATCCCGTGAGCTCG
This sequence comes from uncultured Actinomycetes bacterium, assembly GCA_963717155.1. GTDB lineage: Bacteria > Actinomycetota > Thermoleophilia > Gaiellales > JALYLC01. The sequence goes on along the minus strand of OY970326.1, from coordinate 662,798 downwards.
TCGCTTGCGGACGATGCGAACTGGAAGGCCTTCGAGAAGGCAGTCGGCGTGCCCGACCAGGTCACCGGCCTCCTGTACCTCGACGTCGGCCGGCTCCTCGGTCTCGCCAAGACGTTCACGAGCGACTCGTCGGCATCCGACAAGGAGGCGCTCGACAACCTCGCCCACGTGGGACGCGTCGTCGCCTACGGCACGACCGACGGCGACACCGTGACCGTCGACCTGTTCATCGAGATCACGAAGTAGGGGCAGCTGCTCCGGACCAGACGAGGCTCGACAGGCGCGTCGCGCCGGGGATGATCCCGACGCGGCGCGCAAAGCGCAGGAAGGCGCTCACGTTCGCGCGATCGACCGTGCCGAAGTCGCCATGCGCGTCTGCGAGGATCGGCCGGTAGGCCTCGAGGCTCGCCTTCGCGACCGCCGGGTCGATGCCGTGCGCCCCGTGCTCGAGATCGGAGAGCGCCTTCGCGGGATGGCTCCTCGCGAGCGCGTAGCCCTCGGAGGTCGCGCTGAGGAACGACCGCACGAGCCCCGGCGAACGCTTCAGCGTGCTGGCTCGGGCGAAGATCACGAGCTCGGGGAAGGCAGGGCCGCCGAAGCGTTCCAGGCGGAAGATGCGCGCCGGCGTGCGGCGCTCGAGCTCGACGCCGTCGGCGGGCCAGAAGCCGATCGCCGCATCGACCTTGCTGCCGACCAGGCTCGGGACCGCCGAGAACCCGATCACGACGTAGTGGACGCGATCGGGATCTCCCCCGTCGCCCTTGATGATCGTGCGCGCGACGGCGCGGTCGGACGGCACGCCCGTGAGGCCCACGGTACGGCCGACGAGATCGCGAGGCCGCCGAACCGGCCCGTCCGCCCGTGCCATCAGCGAGACCAGCGGCCGCTGCACGACCGCCGCGACCACCCGGAGTCCGGCGCCCTGACGATTGGCCAGCGTCACGTCGATCAGGTCTGCGAGGCCGAGGACGGCGCGACCGGAGCTGACCGCCGCGAGCGGCTGTGCCGTGCCGGCCGGCGCGACGAGCTGCACGGCGAGCCCGTGCTTCCGGTAGAAGCCCTGCTCGAGTGCTGCGTACAGCCCCGCGTGGACGGCGTTCGGGACGAAGTCGAGCACCACGCGAACGGGCGTGACGGCGCGATCGAGCCGTCGTCGTCTCTGATGACCCGGAGCTGCCGCAGGCGGTCGCGATGAGGGCGAGTGCGAGGATGACCGGCAGGGCGAAGCGGCGTGGCACCGCCGCATGTTGGCAGGCCTTAGAGCGCATTTCGGAATGAGCTCTTACGGCGAGAGTCGCGGGGTGACGATCTTCGGGAGATGCACCACCGGTGCCGCATCGGGATTCGCGACTCGACGGCTCGTCGGCGAGTCGTAGTACCGGACCGGGAACGTGTTCGCGATGACCCGGTGATCGAGACCCCGCGTGACCCGGCGACGTGGATCGGGGCCGAGCGAGAGGTTCACCGGATTGCCGTCCTGGTCATACAGCAGGACATCGTGGAGCAGTGCTCCCGCGCGCGAGTACGGGTAGAGGTTCGTGATACGGCGACCGCTGTCGACGAGTCCGGGGAGATTGACGGGAGTCGGGACGGCCACCGTGACCACCGTGGCCGTCGGCGCACGCCTGACGTGGCGCTCGACAGGCACGATCGCGAGCAGCGCGACCACGTCGAGTGCGATCACCGCGGCGACGAGCGGGCCCCGCGCCCCACGCGTCCGCAGCCCGAGCGCGAGCGAGGCGACGACTGCGACGACGATCAGGAAGACGCTCCAACGGGCGCTCGGCAGGTGCGGGAGCCACGGATGCTCGATCGACCAGCTCGCTCCGGTCACTGCTGCGATGGCCGCGACGAGCAGGAAGCCGCGAACCAGCCACCAGGCCGGTGCGAGCTCGCGCGCGATGCGCATCGCCGAACGAGCAACGGAGCTCTGCCCGAGCCCGACCACCAGCGCGCGCACGGCCGTACCGCGCGGTCGCCGCCGGTGCCTCGGCCGGCTCGCCGAACCCGGCCGATGCGCGCAGCTCGGCTGCGAACTCCTCGGGAGGCCCGAGCGAGGCGATCGGCCGATCGCCCTCTCCTGCAGCCTCGACGAGCGATGCCTCGACCTCGGCGAGCAGGTCCGCGCGCTCGTCCTCGGCGATGTCGCTGAGCGAGGCGCGCACGGCGGCGAGGTAGGCCTCGATCTGGGCCGACGAGCCGGAAGCTGTCGTCATGCGGTCACCTCCACGTCGAGCGAGAGCAGCGCCGAGAGCGCGTGCGAGAACCCGACCCACGTCGCACGGGCCTCGGCGAGCTGTGCGCGGCCACGCTCCGTGATGCCGTAGTACCGACGGTGAGGGCCCTCGTCGGACGGCACGACGTACGACGTGAGCGCTCCGCCGCCGTACAGGCGACGCAGCGTGCCGTACACCGACGCGTCGCCGACCTCGGCGAGCCCGGCCGCCCGCAGGCGACGCAGTACGTCGTAGCCGTAGCCATCACGCTCGGCCACGACCGCGAGCACGGCCGCGTCGAGCGTTCCCCGGAGAAGCTGGCTGGTATCCATTGCGCGATGGACACTACTGCGCAGAACGCAGTAGTGTCAAGCCCGGAAGCTATGCTCCTCGCTCGATGACCGACTGCCTGTTCTGCAAGATCGTCGCAGGCGACCTCCCTGCCCAGATCGTCTACGAGGACGAGCGCACCATCGCCTTCATGGACATCTCGCCGGCAACCCGCGGCCACTGCCTCGTCGTGCCCCGCGCGCACACCGATGACCTGCTGACCGCTGAGACCGCAGACGTGCAGGCCTGCGCAGCAACGGCACAGGAGCTCGCGCGCCGCGCCTACGAGGACCTCGGCGCCGAGGGAGTGAACATCATGCAGTCGAGTGGCAGCGCCGCCTGGCAGACCGTCTTCCACCTGCATCTCCACGTGATCCCCCGCTACGCGGACGATCCGCTGGTGCTGCCGTGGAAGCACACCGGGGGCGACCCGGGCGAGATCGCGGCAGCGGCGGCACTCCTGCGCGGGCCTGCGGAGTGATCGAGGCGCGCACCGACCACGTCGGGAGCCTGCTCCGGCCTCCGGAGCTGCTCGAGGCGCGCCGGGCCTGGATGGCAGGCGAGCTCGTAGCACCGGTGTTCAAGCGGATCGAGGACGACGCCGTGCGCGCGATCGTGCGCGAGCAGGAGGCTGCCGGCTGCCAGGTCGTGACCGACGGGGAGTACCGGCGCGAGAGCTTCCAGGATCAGATCACCGATGCCTGCGACGGATTCGACGGCGTCGGCATCGATGCCTGGCTGTGGGGCGACTGGCACTCCGACACCGTGGGCGACCGGAAGATCGAGCGCCCGGCCGAGCTCGCGGTCGTCCGTCCGCTCGAGCAGCGGCGCGGGCTCGCGGCCGAGGAGTTCGTGTTCCTGCGCGCCTCGACGGAGCGCATCGCGAAGATCACGCTGCCGAGCCCATCGCTGCTCGCGAACCTCTGGTCGCCCGAGCGGTCCCGCGAGGCCTACCCCACGCTCGACTCGTTCCTCGCCGACGTCACGGCGATCCTCGTGCGCGAGGTGCGCGAGCTCGCGCGGCTCGGCTGCCGCTACGTCCAGCTCGACGCGCCGCACTACCCGCTGCTCGTCGACCCGGTCTGGCGCGCCTACTACGAGGCTCGCGGCTGGCCGGCCGACGAGTGGATCGCGCGGGGCATCGAGCTCGACAACGCGGTGATCGCAGCGGCCCCCGAGGTGACGTTCGGCTTCCACCTCTGCCGCGGCAACCAGGGCAGTCGCTGGCTCGTGTCGGGAGGCTACGAGCCCATTGCGCGGGCCGTCTTCGGTGGGATCCGCGCGCAGCGTCTGTCGCTCGAGTACGACGACGAGCGCTCGGGAGGCTTCGCGCCGCTCGAGCTCGTGTCGGATGACGCCGTCGTGGTGCTCGGTCTCGTGACGACCAAGACGGCTCGCAACGAGACCGTGGACGATCTGTCCGCGCGCATCCTCGAGGCATCGCGCATCGTGCCGCTGGAGCGCCTCGCGATCGGCACGCAGTGCGGGTTCTCGACGTCGACCGTCGGCAACGCGATCTCGCCCGCCGACCAGCGGCGCAAGCTCGAGGTGATCGCCGAGACGGCCGAGGCCGTCTGGGGCTAGCTCGCCGGGAAGATCTCCGGCCACGGCGAGCGCGCCGGCCGGATCGGGGGCCGACCGGCGTACGCCTCGTCGGGAGAGTCGGTCGCGACCGGGACGGACACGCCATAGCGGTCGGCCACGGGCTCGACCGGGTAGTGGATGAGGTTGTCGGGCGAGCGCGCGCCGACCATCAGGATCGCGCATGGCACCTCGCCCGTTCCCACGGTCATGTGCGCCGTCCCGGACGGGCAGTGGAGGTAGTCCCAGGGCTTCATGTGGCGCTCCTGGCCCTCCACGATCGCGATGCACTCGCCGGACAGCACCAGGAAGCCCTCCTGGCCCGTCTCGAAGTGGTAGAACCCCGGAGCCTCTCCCGGCGGCAGGATGTGCACGCCGATGCCAAGCGTGCGCGACGAGGCGGAGGGCGCCTCGAAGACGCACCAGGTGCCCCCGCCCGGGACGGTCTCCCAGGCGATCTCGGCCAGGTTCAGGATGAACCAGCCGTCGTCTGCCGGGAGGCGCCCGCTCTCGATCTGCTCGATCGCGGCCTCGTGTGTCACCAGCTCGTGCGGTAGTTCGGCGAGTCCTTCGTGATCGTGACGTCGTGGGGATGGCTCTCGCGCAGGCCCGCGGACGTGATGCGGATGAAGCGCGTGCGTGTCTTCATCTCCTCGATCGTTCGCGGCGCCGCAGTAGCCCATTGCCTGGCGGAGGCCGCCCACGACCTGGTGGACGATGCCGGGCAGCGGGCCCTTGTACGGCACGCGGCCCTCGATGCCCTCGGGCACGAGCTTGTCGGCGCTCGTCACGTCGCCCTGGAAGTACCGGTCCTTCGAGTACGAGCGGGCCTTCATGGCACCGAGCGAGCCCATCCCGCGGTACTCCTTGTAGCGCTCGCCCTGCACGAACACGACCTCGCCCGGGCTCTCGTCGACGCCCGCGAGCAGGCTCCCGAGCATCACGGAGTCGGCGCCCGCCGCGATCGCCTTCGCCACGTCGCCCGAGAACTGCACCCCGCCATCCGCGATCACGGGCACGCCGTAGCCCGCGGCGGTCTGGGCGCAGTCGTAGATCGCCGTGATCTGCGGCACCCCGGCGCCCGCGACGACGCGGGTCGTGCAGATCGAGCCGGGCCCGACGCCGACCTTGACGGCGTCCGCACCGGCGTCGATGAGCGCGTCGACCGCGACTCCTGTCGCGACGTTGCCGGCGACGACCTGGATGTCGCGGCGCTCCTTGATCCGGCGGACGACCTCGAGCACACCCGAGGAGTGGCCGTGCGCCGTGTCGACGACCAGGACGTCCGCGCCGGCATCGACCAGCGCCTCGGCGCGCTCGAAGCTGTCGGGGCCGATGCCGACGGCAGCGCCGACGCGCAGCCGGCCCTGCTCGTCCTTCGTCGCGTCGGGGTACTGGATCCGCTTCTGGATGTCCTTGACCGTGATCAGGCCCTTGAGGAAGCCGTCGGCGTCGACCACGGGCAGCTTCTCGATGCGGTGGCGGCGCAGCATCTCGCGCGCCTCGTCGAGCGTCGTCCCGACGGGCACGGTCACGAGGTTCTCGCTCGTCATGACCGCGTCGATCCGCTGGTCGTGGTTGTCCTCGAAGCGCAGATCGCGGTTCGTCAGGATTCCGACGAGCCGTCCGGCCGCATCGGTGATCGGCACGCCCGAGACGCGGTAGGTGGCCATCAGCTCGAGGGCGTCGGACACGCGGTGATCGGCGCGCAGCGTGACGGGCTCGACGATCATCCCCGACTGCGAGCGCTTGACCTTGTCGACCTCGCCGACCTGCTCGGCGATCGAGAGGTTGCGGTGGACGATGCCGATACCTCCGGCGCGCGCCAGTGCGATCGCGAGGCGCGCCTCGGTCACCGTGTCCATCGCCGCCGAGACCAGCGGGATCGCGAGCGGGATCGTGCGCGTCAGCCGGGTCTCGATCGAGACCTCGCTCGGCAGGATGTCGCTGTCGGCGGGGACGAGCAGCACGTCGTCGAACGTGAGTCCCTCGGGCCCGAACTTCTCGTGGCGGGCACCGAGCGGGACATGATCCGCAAATGGATCGAGCATCAGGCGATCACTCCCATTCGATGGTGCCAGGCGGCTTCGATGTGATGTCGTAGACGACGCGGTTGACACCGTCGACCTCGTTCACGAGCCGGGACGAGATCCGGGCCAGCAGCTCGTGCGGTAGGCGCGCCCAGTCGGCCGTCATCGCGTCCTCCGAGGTGACCGCGCGCACGGCGATCGGGTACTCGTAGGTGCGCGCGTCGCCCATGACCCCGACCGAGCGGATCGCCGGGAGCACCGCGAACACCTGCCACAGCTCGCGCTCGAGACCCGCCCGGCGGATCTCGTCGCGCACGACGGCATCGGCGTTGCGCACGATCTCGATCCGCTCCTGGGTGACCTCGCCGATGATGCGCACCGCGAGCCCGGGGCCCGGGAACGGTTGGCGCCAGACCATCGCCTCCGGCAGCCCGAGCTCCAGTCCGACACGCCGAACCTCGTCCTTGAACAGGCTTCGGAGCGGCTCGACGAGCTCGAGGTCCATGTCCGCGGGCAGGCCGCCGACGTTGTGGTGCGACTTGATCTTCGCGGCGGTGCGCGAGCCCGACTCGACGACGTCGGAGTAGAGCGTTCCCTGCACGAGGTAGCGGACGCCGTCGAGCCGGCGGGCCTCGTCCTCGAACACGCGGATGAACGCCTCGCCGATGCGCTTGCGCTTGATCTCGGGATCCTCGACGCCGGCGAGCTGTCCCAGGAAGCGCTCCCGCGCGTCGACGTGGACGAGCGGGACGCCGAAATGGTCGCGGAATTCGGAGACGACCTGATCGCCCTCGCCCTGCCGCAGCAGCCCGTGGTCGACGAACACGCACGTCAGCTGGTCGCCGACTGCGCGGTACACGAGCAGCGCTGCCACGGCGCTGTCGACGCCGCCCGAGAGGCCGCACAGGACCTGCTCGTCGCCGACCTGTGCGCGGATGCGCTCGATCTGCTCCTCGATCACGGCCGCAGCCGTCCAGGTGCCGGGGGCGCCGCACGCGTTCTTCAGGAAGTTGTCGAGCAGCTCGCTGCCGCGAGGGGTGTGCTGCACCTCGGGGTGGAACTGGACGGAGTAGAGCCCGCGCCCCGGCGCCTCCATCGCTGCGATCGGCGTCGTGGGAGTCGACGCGGTCGCGCGGAACCCGTCCGGTACGCGTGTGACCGCGTCGTTGTGGCTCATCCAGCACGACGCCATGTCGCCGAGGCCCTCGAACAGGACCCCCTCGACGCCGCCGAGCTCGGTCTTGCCGAACTCGGCCGTTCCCGTCCGCCCGACCTCGCCTCCGAGTGCCTGCGCCATCGCCTGCATGCCGTAACAGATGCCGAGCACCGGCACGCCGAGCGAGAGGATGGCGGGGTCGAGCGCGGGGGCGCCGGGCTCGTGGATCGACGCGGGGCCGCCCGAGAGGACGATCCCGAGCGGGTGACGACGGCGGATCTCGTCGACCGGGGTGTCGTGCGGCAGGATCTCGGAGTAGACGTGCAGCTCGCGGATCCGGCGGGCGATCAGCTGCGCGTACTGCGCGCCGAAGTCGAGGACGATCAGCGGCCGCTCGGCCGCCTCGGAGTCGCCGACGGGCCACTCGACCGTCCGCGCCTCTGCCTGACTCATCCGACCTTTCGCGTTGCCACCGTGGAAAGATGCTAGCAACCAGGCCCGCGTGCGGCCCTGGAGATGTCGCAGCGCGGCTAGTCGGAGGGCGGATCGAGCTCGCGCAGCGTGACCGTGGCCGCGAGGCGCGCGGCGTCACGCGGATCGAACGAGCCCGCCCCGAACGTCTGCGTGTTCGCGGCGCCGCAGCCGACAGCGTGGCGGAGCACGTCGTCGAGCGGACGGTTGGCCTGCCGTGCCGCGAGGTAGCCCGCGAGGAGGGCGTCGCCAGAGCCGACCTCGGAGACCGGCTCGAGCGGCTCGATCTCGGCCCACAGGCGGTGCGCCTTGCCCGGTTCGCGAATCAGCGCCGCGCACCCGGTGCCGTGCGTGATCAGCGCGTTGCGCGCACCCATGTCGACGATCCGGTCGAGGCCCGATGCGAAGTCCGCCGGGGTCTGGAACTCGAAGCCCGACGAGCTCCTCGGCCTCGAGCTGGTTCGGAGCGACCAGGTCGGGCTCCCCGGCGAGCCCCAGCCGCAGTGGCTCCCCCTCCGAGTCGAGCACCGTCTGCAGACGGGCGCGACGCGCCTCGCGCACGGCGGTTGCGTACCAGTCCTCGGGCACGTCACGTGGCAGGCTCCCCGCGAACACCGCGGTCGAGACACCGCGCATCAGGTACGCGAGCTTCGCGGCGACCATCTCGAGCTCGGCGCCTCGATCGACGGCCCGTACTCGACGATCTCCGTCGACGTTCCCAGCGCCGGGTCGACGAGCAGCGTCGAGGTTCGCGACTCGTCCTGGATCCGGACGAAGTCGTTGAGGATGCCCGCTGCGGTCAGCTCCTCCACGATGCGCGTGCCTGTGCGGCCGCCCGCGAGACCCGTTGCCAGCACCGGCTGACCGAGCGCCTTGAGCGCGCGCGCCACGTTGATCCCCTTGCCACCCGGCTGTACGAGACCCTGGGCGCAGCGGTGACGAAGGCCGATCTGGAGGTTCGCGACGCGCAGCGTCTTGTCGACCGCCGCGTTCAACGTCACCGTCATGATCACGGGGCCAGCCTAGTGGATCACCGGAGAGGCGCAGGAGGCCCACGTATACTCGGCGGCCGATGGCGTCCGGCTCGTTCTCCGCGCGGCCGTGAGCGCGGGCCAGATGTTGCGCGACGTGCGAACGTTGCTCGCGCGCCGCCAGCCCGCGCTCGTCTACCTCGTGGCCCTCGCCATCGCAGGCACCGGGGCGGACGTGGTCGTCGCCGCCGCGCGGGATCGGCTCTCGTCCTTCTCGGCGTTCGCACGCGTCGAGTTCGACGGCCTCGTCGTGTGGCGGGCGGTCGGATCGCTCGGCCATGCATCGGCGGGCGTGTGGCTCGCCGTCGTGCTCGCGGTACCGGTCTCGGCCCTCGTCACGGGCTGGTTGCGGGCGTGCTACCTGATCGCGCTCGGTGAGGGGCGCTACTCGATCCGCGCGCCGTGGACCATCGTAGGCCGACTCGCGTTGTACTCGCTCGCGATCGAGTTGATCGGACTCGTGCTCGCCGGCCTGTTCGACAACGGCCAGGGACTCCTGGGACTGATCGTGCTGCTCGCGACGACGCCCGTGACGCTGTACGCCGATTACGCGATCGTGTTCGACGACGTCGGAGTGGCGGATGGCGTACGGCGCAGCCTTCGCGTGTTCCAGCAGCGCCTTCGGGCGTCGATCCTCGTCGCGCTCACGCTCATCATGCTCTCCGAGCTCGCGGCGCTCGCGTTCAAGAACGGCTTCACCGACTCGTCGCACGTCCAGCCGAGCTACCTCGGCGCGTGGCTCCTCGTCGGCGTGCTGCTCGCAGTTCGTGACCGACGCGGTGCTGCTTGACCCTGTACCGCGGCACGCGGATCAGCGAAGCCGTACCCGCCGGGTCGTCGGCAGCTCCCCCGTCGTCGGAGCCTTCGGATTGAGCGAACGCAGGCGGTCGATGCTGATCCCGTAGCGGACAGCGATGTCCATCAGCGTCTCGCCCTTGTGCGGGCGCACGAGGATCGCGGCGCCGGCCTGGTCGCCGGTCGCGCTCGGGCCGGACGTCGTCCGTGTCGGAAGCGCCGCATGGTGTCGATCGATCCAGCCGGCCTCGCGGGCGATCGCGAAGATCACGAGCACGCAGACAGCGAGCGCGATCGGCGCGAAGAACGTCCAGACGGACGGCTGGAAGCCGCGGCCGCCGTCGGATGCGGTCGTCCGGGTCGGCGTTCGCGGGGGCGCGGGCCATCGGTGCGCGACGGTACCCCACCGCCGCGGAATCGTCTAGGAGGCGAGCACTAGGACGCGAGCGACCAGGAGGCGACCCGCAAGCGCGCGACCTCTTCGGCCGCTGCCGCCTGCCAGCGGGGGCCAGGATCGGCGTACAGCACCGACCGCGACGCGGCCACCAGTCCCCCACCCGGACCCGGCGCGAACGCCGGGGCCAACGCTGCCAGATCGCCGCCCTGCGCGCCGATCCCCGGCAGCAGGAACGGCGAGCGCGGCATCAGCTCCCGCGCTCTCGCGATGACGTGGCCCTGCGTGGCGCCGACCACGGCACCCACCGACGCCAGCGGTCCGTCGGCGCCGCCGCCGAGCCGGTCGACGAGCGCCGCGACCCGCTCCCACAGCTGGCCCCCTCCTGCGAGCTCGAGCTCCTGAAGGGCGGCGCTGCCCGGGTTCGAGGTGCGGACGAGCACGTACAGCCCGCGGCCATGCACACGACCGGCCGCGACGAAGGGCTCGAGCCCGTCGTCTCCGAGGTACGGGTTCACCGTCAGCGCGTCGCCCCGCGGACCCGAGCCCTCGACCGGCGGGTGACAGGTACGCGCGCGGCGTAGGCGGCCGACGTGGAGCCGATGTCGCCCCGCTTGCCGTCGAGGACGACGAGCAGGCCGGCGGCACGCGCGGTCTCGCAGATCCGCTCGAGCGCCGAGAGCGCCGGCGGACCCACCGCCTCGAAGAACGCAAGCTGCGGCTTGATCGCGACCGCGTGCTCGGCAACTGCCTCGATGATCCCGCCGCAGAACCGCTCGACCGCACGCGCCGTCCCGGCAGGGCCCGCACGCACGCCATGCCACACGGCATCGGGAAGACGTTCGAGATCGGGATCGAGACCGACGCACACCACGCTCTGTCGCGCGCGTGCGGCGGCGTCGAGGCGCAGGCCGAACGGGAGGATGTCCGGCATTCGGGAGTCATGCTACTGACTCGAGCATGCCGGTCGGCGGCTCGATCTGGTGCAGCGCGCGCCAGTCGCGCCGGTCCTCGCGCCGCACCGGCGCGCGCTCGGGGACGCGCGTCGCGCCCATCGGCGATCCGCTGCAGCACCACGTGCACGTCCATCTGAGCCGTGGTCCCGATCGGGACGACACCCGGCGCCCGGCCGGCGAACGCGGCCGCCAGGAGCGCGGCCGCCTCGGCCTCGTCGGCGGGAAGCCACGGACCGGCCGGCCCGTCGCCTGGATCGGCAGGCGGGCGGGCGAGCTCGTGCAGCACGCTCCCGATCGCGGACGAGGGATCCCCACGCCGCGGCAGGCTCCGCCAGCCGAGCGCACGCCCGCCGCGCACCGCGAGACAGCGGACCAGCCCGGGATCGATGTCGGACGCCAGCAGGAGCCCGCTGCGGGCCCGCGAGCGCCGGAGCGCCGCCAGCGAGGCGTCGAGCCGGTCGAGCGCGGCGAGGTCGCCGACCCGGCGCGACGCCTCCTCGAACCTCCGCTCGGCCACGAGCTTCGCGAGCCGCGCACGCACCTCGGCGCGCCCGCCCTCGCCGCGGCCCTCGAGGTAGCGTCCGAGCCGCGCGATGGCCGCCGCGTAGGCCTGGCTCTCGTCGCTGCCGCGACACGGCGCCACGCAGCGTCCCAGCCGGCCGCGCAGGCACGTGCCCTCCTCCACCGGCACCTTCGGGCGGCAGGTGCGCAGCCCGAACGCGTCGCGCAGGGCCTCGAGTGCGGTCTCCGCCGTGCGGCGAGACGCCAACGGGCCGGCATACAGCGCGCCATCGTTCCTCGGAGCGTCGCGCAGCACGAGCGTCGGCACGGGATCTCCGACGCCGAGCCGCAGGTAGCGCCCGCGCTCGGGACGGGTGCTGCGGGCATTCGCCGGCGGGCGCCAGGCACGGATCAGCTCGAGCTCGACCAGCGCCGCCTCGAGCTCGCTGCCGAGCGGCACGGAGTCGACGCGAGCGAGCGCTCCGAGCGCCGCCTCCAGCGCCGGCTTCTGCCGCCGCGAGCCGAAGTACGAGCGCACGCGAGCGCGGAGATCGCCGGCCTTGCCGACGTACATCGCCTGCCCGTGCCCGTCGCGCAGGATGTACACGCCGGGCCCGGCCGGCACCCGCGCGGCGTGGCGCCTGCGGGCCTGCGCGGGCCGCGGCGCCGACACCGCGAGGTCGAGCGCGTCCTCGACGGTGCGCGCACCGCGCTCCTGCGCGATCCCGATCAGCAGCAGCAGCAGCTCGGCGGTGGCCTGTGCGTCGGGAAGCGCACGGTGGCACGGCCGCGTCGGAAGCGAGAACCGATCGGCGAGCGTGGCGAGGTCGCAGCGCACGTCCGCGGCCGGCAAGCAGTCGCCGCGCCAGCGACACGGTGTCGAGCACGGGCAGCTCGAGGCGGCGCCCGTCGATCGCGCCGAGCGCACGTTGCAGGAAGCCGACGTCGAAGCGCGCGTTGTGGGCGACGAGCACGCAGCCCTCGGCAAGCCGCAGCAGGTCGCGGAGCGCCGGGCCCGACCGGCCCGGCCCCCGTCAGGTCGCGCTGACGGATGCCCGTGAGCGCCACGATCGCCGGAGGCAGCGGACCCCCGGGTCGACGAGGCGCTCGAACGTCGCGACGCACGTCGAGGCGCTCGATCCGCACCGCGCCGATCTCGACGATGCGCGCTCCCCGCCCGACGCCGGTCGTCTCGAGGTCGACGACGCAGAAGCGCGCATCCTCGAGCGGCGTCTCGGCCGGCGGTGCCCAGTCGGCGAGGCCGACGTCGCCGTCGCCCACCAGGCAGAGCCGGCTGTCCGAGCGCACGACCTCGTGCAGCAGTCGCCGCACGAGCGGCGCCGGCGCGCCCTTCAGCGCGAACAGGCGCCCGGCCGCGTCCTGCGCCCCGAGCGGGCTGCCATGCGCATGCAGCGCATCGACCAGCCCGTCTGCGCCACCGAGCGAGAGCTGAAGCTCTCCGTACACGAACACATGTTCGCATACTCCTCGGCCGGCGCGTCACACCGGCGCCGGCGGCGCGCCCCTGATGGGCGGCCGCCGACTGCCGGATCCTGCCTACTTCCCCTTGACGGCGGCCTTCAGCGCCGAGCCGGCGCTGAACTTCGGCACCTTCGCGGCCGGGATGTTGACCTTCTCTCCCGGATTGCGCGGGTTCACGCCCGTGCGAGCAGCACGGTTCTGGACGTGGAACTTCCCGAAACCGGTGAAGCTCACGTCGCCACCGCCCTTGAGCGTGTCGGTGATCGTTCCGAGCACCGCCTCGACGGCAGCACCAGCATCCTTCTTGGTCAGACCGGCCTTGCTGGCGATCTGATCGATGAATTCGGCCTTGGTCATGGCTTTCAGCCCTCCCGGACTCGGGTCGGGGACATGGACGGCGAGAAGCTAGCAGAGGGAGCGGACGGCATACCACTCGAAACCCCGCTAACCAAGCGGGATTCCCGCCTCATCTCCCCCGATATGCAGCGCAATCGCTGCTTTACATGTGTTTCTCCGCACGACCTGCCTTACCCGATCTGGACGCGGCCAAAACCCAGGAATCAAGCGGGATCGAGGCCGAGGTCTGCCCGTCCGAGCAGCGGATGGAGGGCGATCCCTGCGTCGGCCAGCGCCTCGCGCCCACCCTCGCCGCGATCGAGCACGCAGAGCGCGCTCTCGACCGTCAGTCCAGCCTCGCGTAGCGCCTCCACCGCCTCGAGCGCCGCGCCGCCGGAGGTGACGATGTCCTCGACGAGCAGCACGCGCTCACCCGCCTCGTACACGCCCTCGAGGCGGTTCGCCGTGCCGTACTCCTTGGCGTGCCCCCGCACGATCACGAACGGCCGCCCGTCGCGCAGCGCGAGCGCGGTCACCAGGGGTACCGCACCGAGCTCGGGTCCTGCGAACCGGTGGGCGTGCGGCTCGACGCGCGCGGCCTCGGCGGCGAGCGCCTCGGCGAGCGGGGCGAGCAGCGCAGGATCGGTCTCGAACCGGTACTTGTCGAGGTACACGGACGAGCGCCGGCCCGATCGCAGGACGAAGTCGCCGTGCAGCAGCGCGCGCTCGGCAAGCCGCCGCGCGAGCTCCTCGCGCGTCACCCGCCGGGGCCGGCCACCGCGAGCGCCTCGTAGGCGAGCGGCAGCAGCCGCTCGGCCTCCGGCGAGCCCGCTGCGAGCGACAGCATCGAGCCGTCGTCGAAGTAGAGATCGGCACGGCGCGAGTGTCGTCCGCGCCGTTTGCGCAGGATCACGGAGCCAGCAGCCGAACCGACTGCAAGAGTGACTGCAGTCAAGAGCCTACGCCGCGCCATCGAAGTCCTCCATCGGCCCGTTTCCGGACGGCTCGCTGGCGGACACCGCAGACTCGCGCGAGCCTTCAGCGACCGTGCGCAGACACGTGCGCAGGTCGTAGAACACCAGTCCCACGATCGGATCCACCGTCGTCGTCGCCACGATCGTGCGATCGGCGTCGCGCAGCACGAACACGCTGCCTTCAGGAGTCGCGACCTCCACCTGAGACAGCGCATCGCGACCGAGGTCGCGCCGGGCCTGCTCGGCCGCATCCCACAGCTCGGCGCCCAGCCGTACGAGCCGCTCGCCCGCCGAGGCGTCCGCCAGCGTGGCCGCCTCGACCGTTCCCGCCGGCCCGCCGATCGCGGCGGCGGTGACCTGCACCGAGATCTGCTTCAGGTCATCAAGAGCTTCGTGCGCGTTCAAAGGACTCCCGCTCGTGGCTGCGCGCGGACGGTACCACAAGAGCCCTCCGACATCTCGGGGCCCGAGACGCCGCCCTCGAACGCGTATCCTGCTGCGCCGATGGCGGCGGCTCGAGACCGGCGCGGCCTGGATCGGATGCCGCGGCGCCCGCACGTACTCGACGGGCACCCGGTCATCCGGAATTTCTTCGCGGACCGCTGCACCCATCTCGCAGCGATGGTCGCGTACTACGCCCTCCTGTCGCTGTTCCCCCTGCTCGCGATCGCCCTCGCGGCGATCGGCGCCTTCGGCCGACCCGACGAGGGCTCGACGCTGATCCACGAGCTGAGCAAGATCTTCCCCGGCACGTCGGTGGACAGCCTCGTCAACATCGTTCGGAGCCTGCAGCGGAACGCGACCGAGCTCGGCATCATCGGCGCCGCGAGCCTCGTCTGGACGTCGCTCGGGTTCCTGTCGGCGCTCGAGTCGGCACTGAACATCATCTACGGCGTACCCAACCGGCCGTTCGTGCGCCAGAAGCTCTTCGTGTTCGCGCTCGTCGGGAGCGGGCTCGCGCTCGTGCTCGTGCTGCTGGTCGCCGCGACGACGGCGCAGACGTTCCTCGACGAGCACGCCTCCGGACTGCTGCAGCAGCCGGTCTGGCGGATCGCCTCGGCCCTCCTGATCTCGACCGGAGTGACGTTCGGCTTCACCTTCGCCGTGTACCGGCTCCTCCCGAACACGCAGATCACGGCGAGGGAGGTGCTACCCGGCGCCGTCGCGGCGACGATCCTCCTGCAGATGAGCTTCGCCGTGCTTCCGGTGTACCTGAACGTCGCCGAGACGCTGCCCGCCCTCAAGGCCTTCGGCGGGATCGTGCTGCTGCTGACCTGGCTCTACCTGATGGGCAACATCGTGATGCTCGGCGCCGAGCTGAACTGGTGGTTCGGCCGCGGACGACGGCTCGTCGTCGAGGAGCGCGTCCGCGAGGACGAGGAGCTCGGCCACTCCTGACTCGTCGGGTCAGCCGACGCGAAGCGTGTAGCCGACCGGCGTCGAGGACTTCGGCGCGGTCACGACGACGTACCAGTTTCCAAGGCGCGGGACCCTCAGCCGGAACGACGTCCCGGCCTTCGTGGACGAGGCAGCCGCCCGCAGTGCCGCCGCCGTGCGCTTGTCGATCGCCGACAGCGACGTATCGCGCAGCAGGTAGGCAGTCAGCGGCGCCTTGCCGGTGATATGGACAGCCGAGGAGCCCATGGTCTGGATCGGATAGGCGTCGAGCGGATCGTCGTTGCCGCCGACGCGCGCAGTCAGCTGGACTCTGTGCGGAAGCAGGGCAAGGCCCCTCGCCGCGGAGGCCCAGTCGTTCGGCTCGTCGAGGTCCGCCGGCGGCGACGCCGCGAGCGCAGCCTTGACGTCGAGCAGCCCGTAGCCCGAGGTGTCATTGGGCCGCGCGCCGGAGAGGTGCTTCGCCGAGGAGGTCAACGCCGCAGAGACACGGCTCGCGTCCCACGCCGGGTGCTTGGCCCAGACGAGGGCTGCGGCACCGGCGACGAGCGGGCTCGAGAACGAGGATCCATCGGGGGTCTCGCCGAACTGCGCGGTGGGAGTGACGAGCGACGACACGATCACGCCCGAGCCGATGCCCGGTGCGACGAGGTCGACCTGGGGACCGCGCGAGGATTTCGCCCACACCTTCTTCGTACTGCTGCCGAGAGCCCCGACCCCGAGCACGTGCGGCTGCGACGCGGGGAAGGTCGCCTTCCCGGGATCGGCAAAATCCCCCGTCGCGGCGACCACGAGCGTGCCGGCCTGCTGCAGCGCGTGCAGGCTCTCGATCAGCGCCTGATTCGGCGGGATGTTCGCGGACACGTTCACGATCTGGACGTCGCCGATGCTGCGGAACCAGGTGAAGGCCGCGATCAGGTTCTGGGCGATCGTGGCGCCGTCGCATGCATGCAGCCTGACGATGCGTGCGATTGCGAGCCCGGCATCGGGCGCAACGCCGCTGAGGCCGATGTCCGAGCGACTGCCCGCGAGCAGGCTCGCGACCATGGTGCCGTGGTTGAGCTCGTCGGGCACCGTCACGACCGATCCCTGGGTGAAGTTCTTCACTGCGAGCCGATCGCGCGTCCCGCCGAGCCGGCTGACGTCCGCGCCCGAGTCGGCGATCCCCACCGTGAAGCCGGCCGCGCTGTGCCGGCTGAGGTGGATCGTCGAGCGCCAGGACTTCGGGTTGGTCCCGGGAGCAAGAGGAGGCGTCACCCCGCAGAACGACGCGAGGCCGCCCTCGGGCGCGGGAACCGTCGCGTAGCGCACGCCGGGCTCCCTGCGCAGGCGCACGAGCGCGCGGCGAGACCCGGCACGCGGAAGCTCGACCGCGACGATCCCGAGCTGCCGATCGAGCACCCGGACGTGCGCGCCGGGCACCAGGCTCCCGGGCGGCGGGGCCGTGGTGCCGCCGGGGAGGCCGACGAGCGCCGTGACGATCGCGGTGGCTGCGAGCAGGCTCATGCGTTCGACCCGAGCTCCGCCGCGAGGGCCTCGGCGGCGCGCGCGCGATGCGAGATCTCGTCCTTGCGCGACTGTCCGAGCTCGGCGACGGTCTGCTGCTCGCCCTCGGGGACGAAGATCGGGTCGTATCCGAATCCCGCCGTGCCGCGCTCGTCGTCTGCGAGCCGTCCTTCGAGCCGCCCCTCGACAACGAGCTCCCTCCCGTCGGGAAGCACGGCCGCGAGAGCACACACGTATGCCGCGCGGCGGTCGTCGACGCCGTCCATGCGCGCGAGCAGCGCGCGCCGACGCGCGGCGTCGTCCGGCCCCGCGAAGCGCGCGGAGCGAACGCCAGGCTCACCGCCGAGGGCGACAACTGCGATGCCGGAGTCCTCGCCGAGGGCGATCGTGTCCGGCGGCGCAATCATTGCCGCGGCCCGCGCCTTGAGCAGCGCGTTCGCGACGAACGTCGCTCCGGTCTCATCAACATCGATGCCCTCTGAGACGATCTCGAAACCGAGCAGGTTGCGCAGCTCGCGCGTCTTGTGCGCATTCGTGGTCGCGAGCAATGCGCGCATCTCAGTTCGCCGTCAGTTCTCGAGCGCAGTAGGAGCCGCGGTCGCAGCGAGCTGCGCCTCCTCGATCCGCGCGATGCCCGAAGCTGCGAGCTCGAGCAGCGCGTCGAGCGCCGTGCGGTCGAACGGCTGGCCCTCGGCGGTTCCCTGCAGCTCGATCAGGCGGCCACCTGAGGCCATCACGACGTTCATGTCGACCTCCGCCGTGGAATCCTCCTGGTAGTCGAGATCGAGCACGGGCGTGCCGTCGACGACTCCCGCGGACACGGCGGCGACGGTCCCGTTGAACGGAAGCCGTGCGAGCTGGCCGCGCTCGACGAGCGGTGAAAGAGCGCGATGCATCGCGACGAAGCCGCCCGAGATCGCCGCGCAGCGCGTGCCGCCGTCAGCCTGCAGGACGTCGCAGTCGATCCAGACGGTGCGCTCGCCGAGCGCCGCGAAGTCGACGATACCGCGAAGGGAACGGCCGATCAGGCGCTGGATCTCGACGGTACGACCGTCGGTCCGGCCTTTCGTGGCGTCGCGCTGCTTCCGCTCGGACGTCGACGCCGGGAGCATTCCGTACTCCGCGGTCACCCAGCCCGTGCCCCGCCCGGACATCCAGCGCGGCACGCTCTCCTGCACCGTGGCGGTGCAGATCACGCGCGTGCGCCCGATCGAGAACAACACCGACCCATGGGCTGTCTCGACGAAGTCGGGCAGCAGGTCGAGGGCTCGCAGATCGCCGGCCCCTCGGCCGTCGTGGCGGCTCACGACCGCCCGGCTGGGACTTGGCGCATCAGGATGAACACCGGCAGAGGGTAGCGTCCCGCGACACGAAAGATAAGGGGGTCAGGCGGCCGCGAGCTCGCTGAACGCGAGCCGGCGCACCGGTCCCAGTGGAAGCTGCAGGAATCGCTGTCCGATGCGCGCAAATGCGTCAGGATCGCCGGTGCACGCGAACCGGTAGTCGCCCCGTCTGCTGTCGTCGCGTGCGAGGCCCTTCCGGCGGAGCGTCTCGGCGACCTCGCCGGCGAGCTCCTCCGCCGCCGCCACGAGCGTGACGCGGCGTCCGAGCTCGCGCTGCAGCATCGGGCGGATCAGCGGGTAGTGCGTGCAGCCGAGGATCACCGTGTCGACCTCGGCCGCCCGCAGAGGCGCGCACACCTCGCGCACGTGCTCGACCATCGCAGCGTCGTAGGGGTTGCCGTCCTGGATCCGGTCGGCGAGACCCGGGCACGCGACCTGGATCACCTCGACGCCGGCGTCGAGGTCGCCGATCGCCTCGGCATAGCGACCGCTGGCGACCGTCGGCACGGTCGCGAGAACGCCGATGCGACGCGCGCGCGTCGCCTGCACGGCCGCCCGGGCCTCCGGCGTCACGACGCCGATGATCGGCAGCCCGAAGTGACGTTGCAGGGTCGGCAGCGCCGCAGCCGTCGCCGAGTTGCACGCCACGACGACGAGCTTGACGTCCTGGGCCTCGAGCCAGGTCGTGATCTCGACCGAGTACGAGCGCAGCTCCTCGAGCGAGTGCTGGCCGTAGGGGAAACGACCGGTATCGCCGACGTAGACGAAGTCCTCGTGCGGCAGCGTGACCAGGCACTCGTGGAGCACCGTGAGCCCTCCGACACCCGAGTCGAAGACGCCGATAGGCCTGGACGCGTCCACACCCGGGATGGTAATGGGGGGTACGGCGATACGATCAGAGGCGTGCGGGTGGTTGCGGTGCACCAGGACAAGGAGTCGTCCCTCGACAGCCTCGAGGGGCCCGTCCGCGAGCGCGGGCACGACCTCGTCCACTGGCACGCCTGGCGCGACCCGGCGCCCGCTGCGATCGAGCAGGCGGGCGCCGTGATCGTGCTCGGCGGGCTCGCGAATCCCGATCAGACCGACGAGCTCCCGTGGCTGGCGCGCGAGCGCAGCACGCTCGCCGCGCTCGTCGCCGCGGACACTCCCGTGCTCGGAATCTGCCTCGGCGCCCAGCTGCTCGCGTCGGCGCTCGGCGCGCCGGTGCGGCGCCTGGCGCTGCCCGAGATCGGCTGGTGGCCGGTCACGACAGCGCCCGAGGCGGCCGACGATCCGGTGCTGGCGGCGCTGCCGCCGACGTTCAGCGCCTTCGAGTGGCACGACTACACCTTCGACCTGCCGGCCGGCGCCGCGCTGCTCGCCCGATCCGAGCGCTCGCCGAACCAGGCCGTGCGGCTGACGGGGAACGCCTGGGCGCTGCAGTTCCACCTCGAGGTCGGTGCCGGGACGATCGGCTGGTGGACGGTCGAGGGCGGGCACGAGCTGGACGCGAAGGGGTTCAGCCGCGAGCAGATCCTCGCCGACACGGCGCGCGAGGCGGAGGCCTACGTGCGGCTCGCGCGCGACGTCGGCCATCGCTTCCTCGCGGTCGCTGAATCGCACGCGGGCGTACGTGCGGCCTGACTCGCTATCGTCCGCGAGATGCCTGAACCGACCTTCGACGACGTCGACACGCTGATCGGTCCCGCGACGCCTCACTTCGCGTACCAGATCCGCGAGCGCGTGCAGCGGCTGGTCTCCGGACTGCCCGACGACCATCCGGTCCGGATGTACGCCGCGGAGCGCCTGGCGCTGCTCGATCAGCTCGGGTACACCACGTCGAAGGCGGAGGGCGGCGACCCGTCCGCTCCTCAGCACGTGTGACGCGGCTCGGACGCTGGGAGTGGGCGTTCGCGGCCGAGGCCGTCGCACGAGGTGACGTGCTTCTCCTGCTCGACGACGCGGCGGCGACGGCACACAGCGCCGATCCGGGCGACCGTCTCTGGCTGCTGCCGTCGTGGCGGAACGAGCGGCCGGAGGCCGTCAAGCGCTCCTGGTGGGCCGAGATCTCTCGCTCGAACCGCGAGCGCCCGGCCGATGGCACCGTCCCGGTTCGCTGCCTGTGCGACGTCGTCGCGACCCACCCGCTCGACGACGAGACCCGGGGACGGATCGCGCAGTACCACCCGTGGAGCCGGGCGCGCGCGCAGATCGCGCGTCGCGCGCTGCTGATTCGCGCCTATGCAAGGGCCCCCGGTCCGCTGGCCGCCAGCCAGGGTGACGATCGCTACGTCGAGCTGACCGCCGACCCTCCGCAGGACGGGCTGCTGCCATGTCTGACGGACGACGCCTTCGCGCTGCACCGTGCCGCCATCGAACACAACCTGGAGCTGGGCCATGCGCCTCGAGGGTAGGCTCGCGCTCGTCACCGGCGGAGCCCGCGGCATCGGCCGCGCGACGTCGATCGCGCTCGCACGCGAGGGCGCCGACGTCGCGATCGGCTACGTGCGGAACGAGGAGGCGGCGCAGGAGACGGCGCGGCTCGTCGAGGCCGAGGGCCGCCGTGCCGTCCTCGTGCGCGGCCATCTCGGCGACTCGGAACGCGCGGGCGACGTCGTCGACGAGACGGTCGCCGGGCTCGGAGGGCTCGATCTCGTCGTCTCGAACGCCGCGAGCGGCGTGATCCGCCCGGCGCTCGAGGTGACCGCCAAGCACTGGGACTGGACGCTCGACATCAACGCACGCGCGTTCCTGCTGCTCGCCCAGCGCGCGACCCCGCACCTCGAGGCGCGCGGCGGCGGCTCGCTCGTCGCCATCTCATCGCTCGGAAGCGTGCGCACCCTTCCGAACTACGTGCTCGTCGGCACGTCGAAGGCCGCGCTGGAGGCGCTCGTCCGCTACCTCGGAGTCGAGCTCGCCTCGCGCGGGATCCGCGTCAACGGCGTCTCGGGCGGCGTCGTCGAGACCGATGCGCTCGACCACTTCCCGAACCGCGAGGACATGCTGCTGAACGCCCGTCAGCACACGCCGGCCGGCCGGCTGCTGCAGCCCGAGGACCTGGCCCGCGCGGTCGTCTTCCTCTCCAGTGCGGACGCCGCGATGATCGTCGGCCAGATCCTCGTCGTGGACGGCGGCTACGGCCTTCCGGCGATGGGCGAGATCTTCGGCGACGGCTGAACGGGTTCGCCGCGCGGAGAACGGGGAAGATCCCCGGATGCGCCCCCAGGCGGATCGCCTGCTTCCACAGCCCGAGACGCGCGAGCCGCGTTTGCACAACCCGGGTATCTTCGACCTGTCGCGCCGCGACCTGGTCGCGATCGTGAAGCGCGCGGGCCGCTCGGCGCTCGCCGACCAGATCACCGACTCGGCCGCGGCGCTCGCGTACTACACGTTCCTCGCGATCCCGGCGACCCTGCTCGTCGGCATCGGCATCTTCGGACTCGTCGCGAGCCCCAGCGACGTCGCAAGCCTCATGCAGCGCCTGCAAGGCACGGTGCCCGACGAGGTGATCACGCTCGTGCAGGACTCGCTCACGCGCATCACGAAGAGCGGCGGAGGGAGCGTGACCGCAGTCATCATCGGTTTCGTGCTCGCGCTCTGGACGCTCTCGGGCGCGATGAACGCACTCATGCGGGCCGTCAACTCGGCGTACGGACGGCGCGAGACCCGCGGGTTCGTCCGCCAGCGGATCACCGGCCTGATCATGATCGCGTGCTTCGGCGTCGCCGGCGCACTCGTCGTGGGCTTCCTCATTCTCGGGCCAGTCGTCTCGGGCGCCATCGGAGGCAGCGTCGGTCTGCAGAACGCCATCGGGTGGATCTGGTGGACCGCGCAGTGGCCGATCCTTCTGGTGGCGCTTCTGTCGATATTCGCCGCGATCTACGTGCTCGCCCCCGACGTCGAGCACGCCCGCTTCAACGTCCTCGCCCCCGGCACCGTGCTCGCAGTGGTCCTGTGGCTCGGCGCATCCGCCGGGTTCTCCCTGTACGTCGCGAGGTTCGCGTCGTACAACAAGACGTGGGGCTCGCTCGCCGGCGTGATCGTGCTGGTCACGTGGCTGTGGCTGTCCGCGCTGTCGGTGCTGCTCGGAGCCGAGGTCAACTCCGAGGCCGAGCGCAGCCGCGAGCTGCGCGCCGGGCTGCCGGCCGAGATTCATCTCGTCGCACCGACGAGCTCCGGGGCAGCGGTGCCGGGCACGGTCCCGGTGCGAGCTCGAGATGGTCGGGGCGGCGCGGAAGGCGGCGCGAGGCTCGGTGCGGGCACGCTCGTGCTGACGGGCATCCTTGCGATCGCACTCTGGTTGCTGCGGGCGCCGCGCGACCGGGACTAGGAAGCCGAAGCGCTCAGGACAGGCCGAGCGTTGCGCGGGCGACCTGACCGGCGACCTTCGGGTTCTCCTGCAGCCGCCGCACCGAGTACTCGTACCAGCGCGCGCCGTATGGCACGTACACGCGAACGGGGCGACCCGCTGCGCGCAAGGCTGCGCGCAGGGGCTCGCGCACGCCCAGCAGGAGCTGGTGCTCCACGCGATCGACCGCTCCCTCGGCCTCGGCGATCCGCCACGCGCCATCGACGAGACGGTCGTCGTGTGTTGCGAGCGCGACGCGCGAGCCGCCGACCAGCAGCACCCGCACGGTCTCGAGGTAGCTCGCCCTGACAGCGTCGGGATCCTGGTAGGCGATCGCCGCCGGCTCGCGGTAGATCCCCTTGCAGACGCGCACCGGCGCAGCGTCGCGCGCGAGCGCTCGCGCGTCGGCGACCGTGCGGCGCAGCATCGCCTGGAGCACCACACCGACGTCGCCGTGCCCCGCAGCGCGAAGCTCGCGCCAGATCGCGAGCGTCACATCCGTGGTGCGCGAGCTCTCCATGTCGATCCGCACGAACATCGAGTGCCCTTCGGCGGCCGCGAGCACCGCCGCGAGGCGCTCGCGACAGATCTCCTCGGAGAGGTCGAGCCCGAGCGCGCTCAGCTTGATCGACACGTTTCCGCCGGCGTCCGACGACGCGAGCCCGTCGATCAGGCGGAGATACTCCACGACGGTCTCATCGGCCTCGGAGACCTCGCGGATGTCCTCGCCGAGGACCGCGACCGTCGACGTCACGCCCTCGGTCGCGAGCGCATCCACGCACCGGAGCGCGTCGGCGACCGTCTCACCCGCGATGTAGCGACGCGCAACGCGCCCGACGAGGGCGCGCGGTGCGTAGGGCAGCGTCGACGCGAGCAGCTGGTCGATCGCGTGCGGCACGTCAGCCGGGTCGCACGCTGACCGAGTGCGCGAACATGCCCCGCTCGAGGACCTCTCCCCCGTCGAGCGTCAGGCAGTCGCCGGTGATGTACGAGCTGCGCGGCGACAGCAGGAAGCGCGCCGCCCAGACGACGTCGTCGAGCGTCCCGAGCCGCCCGGCCGGGATCTCGGACGCCATCTGCGCGCGGATCTCCTCCGTGGGGAACAGGTGCGCCGACGCCGCCTCGGTCGCGACCGGCCCGGGGGCGATCGCGTTCACGCGGATGCCGAGCGGGGCCCACTCGACGGCCAGCGTCTTGGTGAGGTTCCAGACGCCCGCCTTCGCCGCGGCGGAGTGCGCGGTGCCCGGGTTCCCCGTCCACGCGTAGGTCGCCACGACGTTCAGCATCGAGCCGCCGCGCCCGGCGTCACGCAGCGCACGCGCGACCGCCCTCGAGCAGTAGAAGGTGCCGTTCAGGACGATGTCGACGACGGCGCGCCACCCGTTGGGAGACAGGTCGATCGCCGGGCAGATGAAGTTCCCGGCCGCACTGTTGACGAGCAGCTCGGGCGGTCCGAGCTCGGCGACGACGCGATCCACGCAGGCCTGGACCGCTTCGGGATCGCGCACGTCGGTCGGGACCGCGAGCGCGCGGGCGCCGAGCGCCTCGCACCGTGCGACCGTCTCGTCAAGCGCCTCGGGCCTCCGCCCACAGACGGCAACGAGCGCTCCATCTGCCGCGAGCGACTCGGCGAGCGCACGACCCATCCCGCTTCCGCCACCCGTGATCAGCGCGACCTTGCCCGTGACCTCGCTCATGCGGATGCCTCCTCGTGGTCGAGCGGCACGCGATAGCCCTCTATGACATCGCCGGCGAACGCCGCGATCGCGCCTGTCGCGGCGCCGACCTGATCGGCCAGCCGCGCCGGGCCGCCCGCCTGCGTGATGCGCCCGACCACCTCCCAGACAGCTCGTGCGAGCGGCTCGCGTGGATCGCCGGGCTCGCCCGAGAGGGACGACGAGAGCCCCTCTGCAAGCGGCCGCAGCGTGATCAGCGCGCCATCGAGCCGCAGGAGCTCGCGGCCGAGCGCATCCACGTACGCATCGGATGCGACGCGCAGGCCCGCCGCGCCCTCCGCGAGCGCCGTTGCCGGCGGCTCGCAGGCGGCGAGCGCCTCGGAGAGGCGCGCGTCACCGGCCGCCAGCCCGCGAGCGGTCTGTACGGCAGTGACCAGGGCGTCGACCTCGGGAATGCCGGCCGCGTCCTCCGCGGTCTCGCAGAGCGCGACGATCGACGCGGCGCGGCGCACGGTGTCCTCGTCCGTGACCGGCTGCTCGTCGGCCGAGATCGCAAGCCATCCCGTGAGCTCGTCGGAGCCGGATGCGCGCAACGCGCACAGGAAGACGAGCTCGCCGGTCCCGCGCACGTCGCACGGGAGCACGGCGGCGACTTCCTCGTCGTCGTCCACGAGGGCGAGCGCGGCCTCAGCGGCGCCCGCCAGGTCGGCCACGCCCAGCATGCGCGAGAGCCTATCCTGCCCGTCTCGATGGCCGGTCCGTCCAGGAGCTCGATCGACACGTTCGCGCGCGAGCTCTTCGCCCCGATCGGCCGCGACTACGACCGGGTCGCCGCCGTCCTGTCGTTCGGGCAGGACCCGCGCTGGCGCCGCGCCCTCGTCGCGGGAACGCCGGTCACCGCGAGCGCGCACGTGCTCGACGTCGCGACGGGCACGGCGGCGGTGGCGATCGCGCTTGCGCGGCGCTACGGCTGCCGGGTCACCGGCCTCGACCAGTCCCGCGAGATGCTCGAGACGGGTCGACGGCGCGTGGCGCGCGCCGGGCTCGGCGACCGCATCGAGCTCGTCGAGGGCCGGGCGCAGACGCTGCCCTTCGACGATGGGAGCTTCGACGGGGTCACGGCCACGTACGTGCTGCGCTACGTCGAGGACGTTCCGGCCGCGGTCCACGAGCTCGCACGCGTCGCGCGGCCCGGCGCCCCCGTCGGCTACCTCGACTTCGGCGTCCCACCGCTACCGCCGGCGCGTGCCGCCTGGGAGGCCTACACGCGCGCGGGTCTCCCGCTCGCCGGGCGCGCGCTGGGGCACGGCTGGCTCGAGGTCGGGCGCTTCCTGAACGGGTCGATCCGCTCGTTCGCCGACAGCTATCCCCCGACCCGGCTCGCTGCGGTGTTCACGGACGCAGGCCTCGGCGGCGTTCGGGTGCGGCGGATGAGCCTCGGCGGCGGATTCGTGGTCACGAGCCGACGGCGCGCCTGATGGACGCCGATCGGCCGCTGGAGCGACCGGCGTTCTACGCGCTCGCGCCCGGCGGCTGGCGCGACTACGTGACGCTCCTGCATCCGCCGTATACCGCCTGGCACCTCAGCTACGTCGGGATCGGCGCGGCGCTGAGCGGCAGCGTGAACGGCGGCCGGCTGGCAGCGACCCTGGTCGCCTTCGCGCTCGCGGTCGGCGTCGCCGCGCACTGTCTCGATGAGCTTCACGGGCGACCTCTCGGCACGCGCGTTCCGTCCCGCGTGCTGATCGCGCTCGCGGCGACCTCGCTCGGGGGAGCAGTCATCGTCGGCCTGATCGGCGTCTTCGTGATCGGCTGGAGCCTGCTGCCGTGGGTCGCCATCGGAGTCGTTCTCGTTCTGGGGTACGACCTCGAATGGGGCGGAAGGGTGATCCACAACGACGCCGGGTTCGCGCTCGCCTGGGGTGCCTTTCCCGTCCTCGTCGGCGCCGCCGCACAGGACGGGCTGAACGGGGCAGTCGTGCTGGCTGCCGGCTTCGCGGTTCTCGGGAGCCTTGCTCAGCGACGCCTCTCGACGACGGTGCGTGCGCTGCGACGCCGCGCTGCCGCGGTCGACGGCGAGATCGTGTGGCAGGACGGAACGCGGAGCCGGTTGGACGCCGCCGGGATCACGCAGCCGACCGAGACCGCCCTCCTGCTGATGGCCGGAGCCCACGTGCTTCTCGCGATCGCCCTGGTCGTCGCAGCCACCTGACGCAGGTGACCTGCACGAAAGGCCAGTCCGGAAAACGATCGTGGACCCCTGGTACAAGATCCGGAACGTCCGGTACGCTTGGGTCATGCCGGCGCAGAAGGCCAGCCCTCCGAGCCCGCGCGAGGACGTCCAACAGCAGGTCATCGATTGGCGGCACCATGTGCTCGCCGAGGCCGGCTATCCGGACGAGATCGCGAGGAGCATCGCGGAATCCGACGCGGATCTTCACCGCGCCGTCGAGCTGCTCCGAGTTGGCTGCGAGCCCGAGGTCGCGGCTCGCATCCTCGTCTGAGGCCGGGCAGCGCCGATGGGTGCGGTACCCGACGCCCCGGCCGCGGGCACGGACTCTCGCCGGATCTTCACCGTCGCCAACGTGGCGCGCGGTCTCGCACGGCGCATCGACGAGCTGCCGGCGGTCTGGGTCTCTGGTGATCTCTCCGAGCTGAACCGCAACGATCGCTGGGCGACCGCGTTTCTCACGCTGCGCGATCCCGTGGAGGGCTCGCACGCTGCGGGTCACCATCGCACGCTGGGTGCTCGACCAGGTCGCGCCGCCGCTGGAGGCCGGCTCGAACGTGCTCGTCCACGGCCGTCCGAGCGTCTTCGAGCGGACGTCCGAGCTCTCGCTCCGTGCCGACCGCATCGAGCGGGCTGGCGACGGCGCAGTGCTCGCGAGGATCGAGGAGGCGCGCCGACGGCTGGCCGCGGACGGGCTCCTCGACGACGCGCGGAAGCGCCCGTTGCCGTTCTGGCCCCGTCGGATCGGACTGATCTCCGGACGGGAGGCAGCCGCCCCGCGCGACGTCATGGAGAACGCCTGGCTGCGCTTCCCGGCCGCGCGCTTCCTGCTCGTCGAGACGGCGGTCCAGGGCCCGGCCGCCGTGGGCGGGATCGCGGCCGCGCTCGCACGACTCGATGCCGAGCCCGACGTCGACGTGATCGTGCTTACGCGAGGTGGAGGATCGCTCGAGGACCTGCTGCCGTTCTCCGACGAGGCGCTCTGCCGGGCGATCGCCGCCTGTGGCACCCCGGTCGTGTCGGCAGTCGGACACGAGCGTGACGTGCCGCTGTGCGACCTCGTCGCCGACGCGCGCGCCTCGACCCCGACCGGCGCAGCGCGCATCATCGTGCCCGACCGGACGGCCGAGCTCGAGAACCTCGCACGCCTGCGGAGCGCGGCCGAGCGCGAGGGCCGCCGCGCGCTGCGCGAGGCGCGGCTCGGCCTCGAGGCGCTCGCGGCACGACCCGAGCTCCGGCGTCCCGGCCTCTGGGTCGAGCGCCGGAGGGGCGAGCTCGCCGAGCGCCGGATCAGGCTCGACCGTCTGCCGCGGACGCTCGTGGAGGCCAGGCGCCGCGAGACGAACGCGCTCGCGGACCGGCTACGAGCGCTCTCTCCGCAGGCGACCCTCGAACGCGGCTACGCGATCGCGCTGGCTCCCGGCCCGGTGCGCGACGCGACCGAGCTCACGCACGGCCAGGCGCTCGAGCTCCGGCTCGCGCGCGGATCGGCCTCCGTGCGGGTCGAGGAGGTGCTGTCCGGTGACGACTGACGAGGGCCTCACCTTCGAGCAGGCGCGCACCGAGCTCGAGCAGGTCGTCCGCCGGCTCGAGGACGGCAACACCTCGCTCGACGAGGCGCTCGCGCTGTGGGAGCGAGGCGAGGAGCTCTACCGGATCTGCGCCGCGAAGCTCGACTCGGCGGAGGAGCGCGTCGCCCGGCTCGCCGAGGCGCTGCAGACGGTCCGCCCGGACGATCAGGCCGAGGGTTCACCGTCCGGCAGCGGCCCGACGTAGTCGACCGAGGGCCGGATCAGCCGGTTGTGGGCGAGCTGCTCGAGCATGTGCGCCGTCCAGCCTGCGGTGCGCGCAGCGGCGAACGTCGCGGTGTACAGGTCGGGGGGCAGATCGACGTTGCCGAGAACCGCGGCCGCGTAGTACTCGACGTTCGTGTACAGCGGGCGGTGCGGCTTGTACTCGTGCAGGAGGCGCAGCGCCGTCTCCTCCACCTGGCGCGCGAGCGCCAGCCGCTCGTCCGTCCCCGCGAGCGTCGCGGCAACCTTCCCCAGCGCGCGAGCGCGCGGGTCGTACGTGCGGTAGACGCGATGGCCGAACCCCATCAGCCGCTCGCCCGCGTCGAGCTTCGCGCGTAGCCACGGCTCCGCGTTCTCGGCCGTGCCGATCTCGTCGATCATGTGCGAGACGTGGCTCGGTGCGCCGCCGTGGAGCCTGCCCTTGAGCGCACCGACGGCGCCGACGAGACCCGATCCGATATCGGACAGCGTCGACACGATCACCCGTGCGGTGAACGTCGAGGCGTTCATGCCGTGCTCGGCAGCGAGCGTGAAGTACGCGTCGAGCGCACGGGCCTTCGGCGGGTCCGGAACGCGCCCGCTCATCTTGAACATGAAGTTCTCGACCAGGCTGAGCTCGGGCCGGGGATCGACGAGCGCCTCGCCCGCGCGGATCCGCGCGATGTCGGCAACCAGCGCGGGCGTCGCGGCGAGCGCCCAGATCGCGTCCTCCGAGTCGCCGCCCTCGTCGCGGTGCCGCAGCGTCGCCCACGAGCTCAGGCCGCTGCGAAGCACATCCATCGACAGACCGCCGGGCAGGAGCGCGCGCATCGTCTCGAGCACCTCGGGAGGCACGGCCATGCCCGCCACCAGGCGCTCGTGCAGCTCGGCGAGCTCGCTGTCCGAGGGGAGGTTGCCGTGCCACAGCAGGTAGGCGACCTGTTCGAAGCGCTGGTCCTCGGCGAGCCGCTCCGCGTCGTGGCCCCGGTACACGAGACGGCCGTTCTGGCCGTCCACGAGCGCGATCTCGGTACGGCCGAGCGAGACGCCCTCGAGGCCCGTCCCGGTCAGGTTGACCCCGGTGGTGCTTGCGTCCGACATGGCCGGAAGTCTAGGGCCGACCCTGCCCTACCCTGCCCGCTGTGCGCGCTCGTCTGCCGCTCGTTCTCGCCGTCCTCGCGACGCTCGCGCTCGGGCTCGTCGGCTCACCTCCAACGGCACGCGCCGACGGCGACCCTGCGAGCGACGTGCTGCTCGTGAACTCGCTGTACACGCCGGTCGCGCAGAAGATCTCGCCCCCCGTCCTGAAGCAGTTGAAGGACACGATCAGGTCGGCCGACGCGTCCGGCTTCAAGATCCGCGTCGCGCTGATCCTCGACCGCACCGACCTCGGCGCCGTGCCCCAGCTGCTCGGCCACCCCAGGGAGTACGTCCAGCTGCTCTCGAGCGAGCTCATCTACGGGTGGACGGGCGCGCTGATCGCCGTCGAGCCGTCGGGTATCGGCGTCCGGAACGTCAAGCCGCTCGCTCCCGCGCAACACCTCGTCGACGGCATCGCAGTGGCGAAGCCCGCGACCTCCGACGGCCTTGCGCGCGCCGCGATGGTCGCGATCCGAAAGCTCGCCGTGGCCAATGGCCACACGCTCGGCACACCCGCCGCGGCGGCGAGCACGAGCTCGTCCTCGTCGTCGTCGACGCTGCTCCTCGCGATCGGCGGCGCGGCGATCGCAGTGGTGGTCGTGCTGATCGCAGGCTGGCTCGTGCTCCGTCGGCGCCGCTCCCGCGCGGGTCAGCGCTCCTAGCCGAACGTCGACTGCAGGAGCAACGCGACCACGAGCACCGCGCCGATCGCACACGCGAGCGCGAGCAGCGCGGCGGACAGGCGGAGAGCGACGTCGCTCATCCGCTGGCCCGATCCACGAGCAGGACGTCGAACGGCGCACCGGCCTTCGGCGTGACGGTGAAGCCAAGCCCCCAGTGGCCGACCATCACGAGCGCAGGCGCCGAGCGCGAGTAGATGCCGGGTGCGCGCTCGGGAAGCGTGTAGACCTGCTGCTGCATGTCCATGTCGAGCATCGTGAAGCGCATTGTCACCTCTGCGCCGCGCACGGGCCTACCTCCGCGCGTGATCGCAACCGAGAAGGTGTTCGGCAACGCGGCGCGGTTCGGGGCGACCCGCACGGCGGCCGTGTACGGACCCGACCGCACGACATGTGAGACCGGGCCCGGGCCGACGTGCGCGCTCACGCTCCCAAGGCTGGCGAGGGCCTTCGGCGGCGGCGGCAGGCTCGTCAGCACGGATGCCGCAAGCACCGCCGAGACGACCAGCACGACCTCGGTGGTGACCGTCCTTCGCAGGAGCACGGGTGCGCGCTCGGCAAGGTCCGGCCTGATCCCGGACGCAGCAAGACGCGGTCGGGTCACGAGCAGGTTGACAGCGCCGAACAGCATCGCAACGGCGAGCAGCGACGCCTTCACGAGGATCGTCTTGCCGTAGCTCGTGTTCCACAGGCTCGCAAGGGTCGGGAGGTGCAGGTACGAGGCGACGACGCCCGACGCGAGCAGCGCCATCACCGAGACGAACGCCACCTTCGAGAAGCGGGGTACCACGAGCACGAGGGTCGCGCGGCGGCGACCCGGCGGCGTCGAGAACCACAGCACGAGCAGACCCAGGAGCCCGCCGAGCCACAGGGACCCGCTCACCAGGTGCACCCAGTCGAGCCCGAGCGCGAGGGCGGCCGGCGACGTCTGGGCCGCGTGCCCTGCGATGCCCGGAATCTCGAGCACCGCGCCGGCCGCGATCAGCCCCGACGCTGTCGCGAGCAGCTCCGCGACCGAGCGCACCGATCGCGTCGGGCGGTCGATTGCGATCGCGACGAGCGCCGCCACGCCGAACAGTGCGAGCAGGATCCAGAGGTCGAGGTAGCTGCGTCCGAAGCTCGACGCGCGGACGAGCGGGATCAGCGAGCCGAGGTCGTACCACGATCGCAGTGCGAACTTCGCGGTCGACACGATGCAGGTAGATCGGGACGCTGACCAGTGAGATCGCGAGCGCCACGATGAACGCGGTCGTCACCGGACGCAGGCTCGTTCCGGGAACGGCTCGCAGGACCGGGCGCGCGATCAGCATGCGGAACGCGAACAGCCCGATCGAGAGCATCATCGCGACGAAGGTCGCGAAGCGCCAGCCGACGAGCCCGGGTGTCGCCGCCGTCTCCGAGAGCGACGGGATCACGAACTGCGGCGCTGGCCCTGGCGATGGGCCGACTGCGAACGTGAACGCGCCGCGCACGGGGTGCCCGTCGGCCGAGATCACCCGCCAGAGCACGAGATACCACCCCGGCGGGAGCTTGCGCAGCGGTACGACCAGGGTCTGAGGCGAGCCCGGCTCCCGCGTAGGCAGCCCGCTCGTCACCTGGTGGCCGTTCACGTCGGTGACCGAGACGATCGAGAAGCGCGGCTCGATCGGCTCGGAGTAGGTCAGCGTCACCTGGGCGGGCGGACCGTTGGTGACGACGCTCGCCGAGGGAGTCGTGCGCAGCAGCGACGCGTGCGCGCCGGCGACCGCGGGAAGCACGAGCCCGAGGGCCACGAGCAACCATACGGTGACGCCGATGCGGCCGCGAGCGGTCACGCGATCGGACGCCGTCCCGCGACGATCGCGATGATCCCGACGAGCAGCCCGGCCGCGCCGAGCACGAGCGCGACGATCGTCAGCGTGCTCGTTCCCCCTCCGCCGAGGTCCGACACCGCGCGCACGGTCGGCGCGGGCGTGTCCGAGCTCTCGGGCCCGTTCCACAGTGACGACCGAGCCATCGGAGTAGTACTGGCGCACGTTGAACGTGAGCGTTCCGGTCGAGGTGGCATCGGCGTTCATGCGGAAGACCGAGTCGACCTCGGTCGGAGTGCTGCCACCGCTCCACGTGATCGTGTTGACGACCGCGCTATCGCCGCTGCCCGTCGCCGCGACCGTGCGCTTCCAGCCGGGCGCGTCCTCGTAGGAGTCGACGGCGAAGCCGCTCGGAACCGTGAGCACGATCTTCGTCGTCCTCGCGCCCTCCTTCTCGGTCGGCACGGACAGCGTGAACTGCTGCAGGACCTTCGCCTGGGCGACCGGGGGCGACATGATGGCGTGCGCGAACGCAGGCGCGGACGTCGCGAGGACGCCGGCCATGGCAGCCAGGATCGCGACGACCTGACGCCGTCGCATGAGATTCGACATCGGGTGGTACTCCCTCGTTCCTGTGAGTCGCGGCGCCAGCGCCGCACGGGCTCAGCAGTGCGAGAGAGCGGGCGGGCCGCGGCCGCCGGGTACGACGATGGTGCCGAGGGCGCGCCACACGCCCTCGCCGCGCACGACCGGTGTCGTCCCGGGCGCTCGGCGAACGCGCCGGCGACGTGGGTTCGCCGCCACGACGCGTCGCCCGAAGGCGATGGCGTGGCGCACCGCCTCGATCAGCGCGGCGGCGACGAGTGCGAGTCCGCCGAGCAGCGGAAGCGCGTTCCGGTGAACCGGCCCGAGCAGGCAGTGAAGCCCGTGGAAGCCGAGCCCCTCCTCGACGTGGATCGTCGACTCGACGGCGCGTGAACACGAGCGCGGAGACGACGAAGAGGGCCGCCCCGCGCAGGAGCATCGGCAACAGGCGCAGGTGCGGCGCCTCGCCGCTTCCGGGTCGCAGGCGATGGCGTTCGCGTACCCCGAGCGCCGAGAGCCACAGCACGGCTCCCGCGAACACGGCCGAGAGCGCGAGCACGACGGCGGCGATCACGACCGGTCGCGGGCCGCCCGTGACCTGCCCGAGGGCCTCGGCCCTCGGGTCGGGCGCGAGCGCATACGCAAGCGTGCGGGCGACGAGCACGATCGCCGCAACCACGAGCATCCATCCGCCTACGCGCGCGAACCGCATATCAATGCACCATAAAGGTGAACGGCGCGGTCATGACGCGGCCCTTCACCCGGAACTGCAGGAACAGGCGCCAGCGTCCGGACTGCGGCAGCAGGATGCCGACGTGGAGCACGCCGTTCGCCGAGCCCGTGCCGTTCAGCGCCTTGCCGCCGACGAGGCTCGCGCAGCCCGGTGCCTTCGGCGCGCAGATATGCGTGTGGAAGTACGCGAGCGAGCCGGCGCGGAAGAAGATCGCGTGTGCGAGCGCGCCGTACCACGGCTCGAGATGTGGCGAACGTCCCTTCGCGTCGGTGATCCTCATCGTCACGAACGACGGTCGGAACGCCGAGATGCGCGGCGTCTTCTCGATCCGCACCCGGTAGCCGCCGACGGTGACATCGGGGCTATACGGCGGGAGCGGCACTGGCCTGGCCGCGCCTTTCACGGTCGTGCTCGTCGTCAGCTGGAAGTTCACGAGCTGGGGCGTGTCGGGCACGACCGGGTAGACGTCGACCAGCACGTGGTACTTGCCCGGCGTTCGGGAAGGTGATCGACTGGCGCACCGTGCCGTCGGGCTGGATCTTCGGGTGGCGGTGCACGATCACCGACAGGTCGTCGCGTACGAGGATCAGGTGCACGCCCGTGTGCGGGCCGGCTCCCGTGCGGAACTTCGTGAGCGTCTTGCCCGACGGCAGGACGATGTGGAACGAGACCTCGACGGGCTTGTGGGCCCGCACGGATGCGGCGGGCTCGAACCCCGCGAGGTGGAACGTCTTCGCGGGTGCGACGGTCGGAACGGGCGGCGAGCCCGAGCCCGACGAGCCGCAGCCCACCGCGGCGGCCGCGAGCACGACGACCCACAGCAGGCCCAGTGCGCGCGATAGCACGCTCAGTTGGCCCGCGGGAAGACGTAGTGGGCGTGCGGCGGCACGTATCCCGAGACCTCGACCACGATCTGCGAATGATGGCGTATCGGGATACGCCGAACGTCTCCGACGACCCTCCGGCCCGCAACGAAGGCCGCGACCCGGCCACGGAAGCCCGCCAGCCGTCGCTGCGTGAGCGGTTGGCCCCAGACCGCGAACAGGTCGCCGAGCGTCAGCCCGGGCCGGTCGGCGACGATCAGCCCCGTTGGCTCGAGCGTGCGCACCGGGTAGCGGCAGCGGCCGGCAACCACTCCGATACGCGCCGGGATGATCAGGGTCTCGCGTCGCGCGAAGATCTCGAGATGGGCGACGAGCGGCCCGGCAAGCGGGCCGCGGCGGCACGCGAGGCGACCGATCGACGTCCGTGCCCGCGCCGCCGCACCGAGCGCCGGCAGGCGGAACCCGGGTCCGACCCCGATCGGCCGGGTGACGATCGGCGGGCCGGGAACGCCGTCGCTGCCGCCGCAGCCGGCCGCGAGGACGAGCACCGCTGCCACGGCGACGAGCGCGCAGCGGGGCATCGAGGACGGCCCTACGCGGTCGGCAGCGTCGCGGCGGCCGCGTTCAGGATCGGCCACTCGCGCGTCGGTCACGGCCTGCGCCGGGTACAGGCTGAACCCGGCGGCGCCACCGAGCGCCGCCTGGTGGGCGAACTGCGATACCTCGGCGGCGCTCGCCGGAGCGAGCCCGACGATGTGCACGACGAGATTCGGGTTGCCCGTGAGGAGCCGCAGCGCGAGGAGGTTTCCGGCCGTGTACCAGGCGGCGCCCACGGGGGCGCTCGTGACGTAGCGCCAGTACGCCATCGGAAGCATCGCGTCCGAGAGCCGCGCGACGCCCCACCACGGGAAGTGCGGCCACACCTTGGTGTTCAGGTCGAGCGCGACCGGCGGGTACGTGATCGCGCCGATCGGCATCGCCGGAACCGCGGCGCGGACTCGCCGCATCAGCGAGAGCAGGCGGATGTTCCGGCGCGTGATGATCTTGACCGTCGTGTCCTCGATGTCGATGCCGAGGCCGTCGAACGTCCCGCCCGACGGGCTCTGGTAGCGGGCCGTCGCGAGCAGTCGCGCAACGTCGAGATCGGGCCGCCGGAACGTCGGGTAGTACCACGCGACGATGTCGAGACCGGCCGAGTGGGCCGCGTCGATGAACGCTCCCGTCTCGTCGGGCTTCGCGATCGCACCCGTCGAGTTCGAGCGGCCGGTCTCCAGGTAGAGCGGTCTTCACGCCGTGCGCGGCGAACGACTCGCAGGCGGCCTCGGGGTCGCTCCACTCCTTCGTGAACAGCGAGACCCACGCGCCGGATCCGCGGAACGGCGCCGCTCGATCGACGACGTCGGCCGCGAGCCGTGCCCGCATGCGCGCCGAGCGCGAACGCGAGCAGTGTGAGCAGCAGAACGGCGAGCCATCCCCGCCTTCTGGAATCCTCCGGCACGTGGGCAGCATCGGTGAAGTCGCGTGGATGCACAACGTCGTCGGGATTCGGCGGGCACCGCGCGCCCTCCTCCCGCGCGCCGGGAAGGCGGCCGGGTGCCGCTAGCCGACCTGGCCGACCTGGCGCGCCGCCGAGTTCGTCCTGCTGCGCCACGGCGAGACCGTCTACAACGTCGAGCGACGCGTCAACGGCGACCCGTCCGTGCCGGTCGAGCTGACAGAGCGCGGCCGCGCCCAGGTGCGCGCGCGTCGCCCCGGCGGTCGGTGCCGTCGCCTGGGGCTCGGCCTGGCACACGCGATTTCCGCGCACGCGCGACACGCTTGCCCTGCTGCTGCCCGACGGACGCCCCGCGCCGCAGGTCATCCCCGAGCTCGACGACATCGACGTCGGCGACCTCGAGGGCAAGACGATCGAGGCGTGGCGGGCCTGGCGTCGCGGCCGCGGACTCGACGAGGCGCCGCCTGGCGGCGAGTCGCGCCTCGACGTGCTCCAGCGCTACGCGAGAGGGTTCGACCGTCTCGTCCAGGAGGCGGCGCTGCCCGCGCTCGTCGTCTGCCACGACCAGGCGATCCGGTATCTCGAGAACGTGCTGATCGACGAGGACCCGCTGTTCGGACCGGTACAGGCGATCCCGAACGCCACGCCGTTCTCCTACCGGCGGGCGGATGTGGCTCTCGGAGCGCAGCGGCTCGTCGAGCGAGCCGCACGCCAGCCTTGATCGGCCGGATGACGCAGACCCAACGTCGCTGGGCGCTGGTGGCCGTCGCGGCGGCGGTGTGCTTCGCGCTCATCACGCTGTGGGTGACGGTCTTCGAGACGCTTCCG
Organism: uncultured Actinomycetes bacterium; assembly: GCA_963717155.1. Taxonomy (GTDB): domain Bacteria; phylum Actinomycetota; class Thermoleophilia; order Gaiellales; family JALYLC01. The sequence continues at coordinate 626,221 of OY970326.1, read as the reverse complement.
GGGGACAACCTGGTCCTGCGCGTCGCGCGTGCCCTGCACCACCGCAAGCTCGACCGGGCGATGCACGACTACAGCGATCTGTCGGAGCTGATCGTCGGCATCGCGCTCCTGTGCGCGGCGTGGATCGCCGTGAGGAGCCACGGGCCGCGGCGGCGGCGAGCGCTCGTCCTGATCGCCGCGGTGGGCGCCTCCCTCGCGATCAAGGAGATCGCGAGCCAGCTGGTCGTCCGGCCTGGACCGCAGCTCTACGGGGGTCCGTACCAGATCTACGGGGCGACCGACGAGTACCCGAGCGGACATGCCACCGCGACGCTCGCGCTGAGCGCCGAGCTGCTGATCCTGTTCTGGTACCGGCCCTACCGGGGACCGCTCATCGCGGCACTGGCGTTCTTCGTCGGCAGCATCGGGGTCGCCCGCGTGCTGCTCGAGTCGCACTTCGCGTCGGACGTGCTCGCCGGCTGGGCGGTTGCGATCGCAGTGGTCGGCGCTCTCGCCGCCCTCGTCGACGTGTCGGACCCGCCCGCGGCGGCGGACGCCGAGCCCGAGCAGGATCAGCTCCCGATCGCCTCGCGCGGCTCGTAGGACACGCCCGGAAGGCGACGATCGAGCCAGCGCGGCAGGTACCAGTTCGCGTCGCCGAGCAGCACCATCGTCGCGGGTACGAGCACGAGGCGCGTGATCGTCGCGTCGACCGCGATCGCGACGGCGAGGCCGAGCCCGATCTCCTTGATCGCAGGCACTCCCGTCACCACGAACGCGCTGAACACGGCGACCATGATCAGGGCCGCGGAGCTGATCAACCGCGCCGACGACGCGACGCCCTCCGCCACGGCGCGGCGGGTGTCGCCGTGCAGCTGGTAGCGCTCGCGGATGCGCGAGAGCAGGAACACCTCGTAGTCCATCGAGAGCCCGAACGTGATGGCGAGCACGAGCGGCAGCGTCAGCGTGCCGATCGTCCCGAGGTGATGGAAGCCGGTCCAGTCGGCCCAGCCCCACTCGAACACGGCGACCAGCACGCCGTACGCGGCGCTGATCGAGAGCAGGTTCGTCAACACCGCCTTGAGCGGCAGCACGAGCGAGCGCAGCATGAGCACGAGCACGAGGTACGCGAGCACGAGCAACGCGGCGATCACGAGCGGCAGGTCGCTCGCGATCTTCTCGTTCAGGTCGCGCTGGAACGCGGAGTCTCCTCCGACCGCCACCGTCGCGACCGCCGAGAGCGGCGACCGTGCGACGAGCGCCCGCATGCGCGGTACGAGCCTGTTGACGGCAGTCTCACCCTCGGCGTCGATGCGCAACGGCGCGACGATCTCGATCGCGCTGCCCACGGGCTGCAAGCGTGACCCTCGGGCCGATGATGTCCGGGTCGCGCGCGATCCGGGACGCCAGCGCCCGGACCTGCGGTCTGATCGATGCCGTGCTCCGTCCCGGAACGCGGCGTGGCGAGCACGCCCACCGCGCCGACCGCGCCCTGGCCGGGGCCGGTGACGGCGCGCTGCAGCTCGTTGGAGCCCTGGACGACCGCCTCGCCTCGAGGTAGCTGCGAGAGCGACGTGTTCGCCGTACGGAGATCGAGCACCGGCGAGGCCATCACCAGCAGCACGGCGGCGGCCGCCAGGAACGAGCTGACCGGCCGTCGCATCACGGCGCCGGTCGTGCGGTGCCAGAAGCCCCCGCCGGACGGATTGCCCGTGCCGAACGACCGGGATCCGCCAGCGATCGACGTTCGGGCCGAGCAGGTGGAGCAGCGCCGGCAGGAGGGTGGCGGCGGCCAGCACCGCAACCGCGACGACGATCATGGCGGCTGCGGCCATCGACTGGACGGCCCGCGACCGGCATGATCAACACCGTGCCGAGCGATACCAGCACCGTCAGCCCGGAGAAGACGACGGCGGTGCCCGAGGTCCGCATGGCGCGCACGACCGCGTCCTCACGCGCAACGCCCGCGGCGAGCTCCTCGCGGAAGCGCGCGAGCACGAACAGCGAGTAGTCGACCGCGACGCCGAGACCGATCATCGACACCATCGACTCGGCGTAGATCGAGATCTCGGTATGCGCTCGCGATCACGCGCACGATCGCGAGCGCGATCACGACCGAGACGATGCCGAGCACGAGCGGCAGCACCGCGGCCACGACGGCGCCGAACAGCGCGAGCAGGATCACGAGCACGATCGGCAGGCCGATCGACTCGGCCGACCGCAGGTCGCTCTCCGTGACGTGCTGGAACGTCGCGTACACCGATGCCTGGCCGAGCACGTAGGTTCGAACCGGTCCCTTCGAGACGCCGACCGCGTTGACCACCCGGTTGGCGAGCTTGAACGCCGCGTTCTGGCTGACGCCGGAGAAGCCCGTGACGACCCGCACGCGCCCGCCTCGCGCGCTCAGAGGGGCATCGTGGAAGCGGATCTGCGGGAACGAGCGCCGGACGCGGCGCATACACGGCGTCGAAGCGGGCCTGCGTCGCGGCGGGGTCGTCGCCGACGACCAGCAGGGTGAACGGCTGCGCGCCGAGTCCTGCCTGGTCACGCGCATGGATCAGCTGCATCGAGCCGGAGCCCGGGCACATCGAAGCCGCCGTTCGAGAGCGCGCCGGCGACCTGGCTTGCGAACGGCACGGCGATCGCGACGAGGGCGGCCCACACGATCACGAAGCGCCAGCGGCGGGTGGCCGCGGCGCGCGCGAGCGTGACGAGCAGACGGTCCATCAGACCTCGAGCCGCGCGGCGGACACCGCCCGCTGCACCTCGGCGACGAACGCGTCGACGGTCGCCGGCGTCGAGTCCCACGCCGCCATGAAGCGGGCGAGCTCGCCCTCCCACACGCCGAACGCGTACGCCTGCGCGAGCTCGGCGCGTGCCTGCCGCGAGAGCCGGACGAACACCGCGTTCGTGTCCACCGGCAGCGCCACGCTCCACGCCGTGCTCGCCCGAGACCATCCGACATCCGCCGCGCCATGGCGTTCGCCGTGGACGCGAGCTCGCGCCACAGATCGTCCTCGAGCAGCGCCACCAGCTGCGCGCCGACGAAGCGCAGCTTGCTCGCGAGCTGCATCGCCTGCTTGCGCTGGAACGCGAGGCTGTCGGCGAGTCCCTCCCGGTAGACGACGATCGCCTCCGCGCCGAGCGCTCCGCACTTCGTGCCGCCGAAGCTGACGACGTCGACGTCGGGCGCACCGGCGGCCTCCGCGAGCGAGCATCCGAGCGCCGCGGCCGCCATCGGCAGGCGCGCGCCGTCGACGTGCAGCGCGAGGCCGTGCGTCCGGGCCTCGACGACGAGCGCGCGCAGCTCGTCGCGCGTGTAGACCGTGCCGAGCTCGGTCGGCTGCGAGATCGAGACCGCGCCGGCCTGTACCCGGTGCGGGTCGCCGACGTCGCGCACGTGCGCGGAGACCAGCTCGGGCGTGAGCTTGCCGTCGGCGACGTCGACGAGCTCGAGCTTGCAGCCGAGGTAGCGCTCGGGCGCTCCGCACTCGTCGACCGCGATGTGCGCGGTCCGGGCGCAGATCACCGCCTCGTAGTGGTGCAGCACGAGCTCGAGCGACAGCACGTTCGCGGCGGTGCCCGTCAGCACGGGCGCGGCCGCGAGTGCACCGAGCCGTTCGCACAGGAGGTCGATGGCGCGGGCCGTCCACGGATCGTCCCCGTAGCTCGTCGGTACGGCCCGCGTTGGCGGCGACGACAGCCGCCAGCACCGCCGGGTGCGCGCCGGCGGTGTTGTCGGAGGCGACATCGTCGAGGACGCTCACGCGGGACTCACGTTACCGCCACGCTGGTACCGTCGAGGTCGAGATGCGAGCACTCGTCACGGGAGCCGGCGGCTTCGCCGGTCGCCACGCCGTCGAGCGACTGCGTGCGGCGGGCGTCGAGACATTCGCGTTCGAGGGCGACATCCGCGACGCCGAGGCGTGCCTCGGGCAGGTTCGCGCCTCGCGCCCCGACGCCGTGCTCCACCTCGCGGCGATCTCGTCGGTGGCCGACGCCTGGCGTCGTCCCGACGTCGTGACGGACGTCAACGTCGGAGGGACCCGGAACCTGCTCGGCGCCGTCGCCGCGGCCGCGCCCGCTGCCCGCTTCGTGCTCGTGTCCTCCGCCGAGGTCTACGGCGCCGTGGCCGAAGCGGACCAGCCGATCGGCGAGGACGCTCCGCTCCGGCCGATCTCGCCCTACGCGTCGAGCAAGCTCGAGGCCGAGGCCGTCGCGCATGCGTCGAGCGTCGAGACGGTGATCGCGCGTCCGTTCCCGCACATCGGTCCGGGCCAGGACGACGCGGTTCGCGATCGCGTCGTTCGCCCACCAGATCGCGACGATCGAGCGCGGCGACGCTCCCCCGGTCCTGCGCGTCGGCAACCTCGAGGCGCGCCGCGACCTCTCGGACGTGCGTTGCATCGCAGATGCGTACCTCGCCCTGCTCGGCTCCCCGACGCGAGCGGGACGTACAACGTCTCCACCGGCCGGGCGGAGCGGGTCGGGGACGTGCTCGACGCGCTGCTCCGGCTCAGCGAGCGCGAGATCGAGATCGCGGAGGATCCCGATCGCCTCCGCCCGGCGGACATCCCGCTCCTCTGCGGCGACCCCGCGCGCATCGCTCACGATCTGGGCTGGAGAGCCAACCGGCCACTCGAGCAGACGCTCCTTGACACACTCACATTCTTTCGCGAGAGGCTTGCTTGATGTCGACTGCTGGTGCGCCACGTGCGCTGATCACCGGAATCACGGGCCAGGACGGGTCCTACCTCGCCGACCTGCTGCTCGAGGAGGGCTACGAGGTGTTCGGCATGATCCGCCGTTCCAGCACCGAAGCGTCCGAGCGGATCCTCCATCTCGAGGGACGCGTCGAGTTCCTCCAGGCCGACCTGCTCGACCAGGCGTCGCTGCAGCAGGCGTTGCGAGAGGCGCGGCCTCGCGAGGTGTACAACCTCGCCGCGCAGAGCTTCGTGCCGACGTCGTGGAGCCAGCCGGTGCTGACCACCGAGTTCACCGCGCTCGGCGTCACGCGGATGCTCGAGGCCGTCCGCGCGATCGATCCCGGCATCCGCTTCTACCAGGCATCGTCGTCGGAGATGTTCGGGAAGGTGCGCGAGATCCCGCAGAACGAGACCACCCCGTTCTACCCGCGCAGCCCGTACGGCGTCGCCAAGGCGTACGGGCACTTCCTGACCGTCAACTACCGCGAGAGCTACGGCATGTTCGCGGCGTCGGGCATCCTCTTCAACCACGAGTCGCCGCGGCGCGGGCGCGAGTTCGTCACCCGGAAGATCACGGACGGCGTCGCGCGGATCAAGCTCGGGCTCGCCCACGAGCTCCGGCTCGGAAACCTCGACTCGCGCCGCGACTGGGGCTACGCCCCCGACTACGTGCGGGCGATGTGGATGATGCTGCAGCAGGACGAGGCGGACGACTTCGTGATCGCGACGGGCAAGATGCACACGGTGCAGGACGCCGTCGAGATCGCCTTCGGCCACGTCGGCCTGGACTGGCACGACCACGTCGTGGTCGACGCCGCGCTGATCCGCCCCGCCGAGGTCGACCAGCTGCTGGGAGACGCGTCCAAGGCGCGCCGGGTGCTCGGCTGGGAGCCGCGGGTCTCGTTCGACGAGCTCATCCAGCTGATGGTCGACGCAGACCTGGCGCGCCTCGACCCGGAGCGGCAGCAATCGTGGACGTGATCGCCCACGGCGACACCTCGACCGTCTACGGCGGCCGGTTCAGCGGTCCGGTCGAGCTCGAGATGCTGCGCCTCGCACCCGACGGGCAGACCCCCGACGTCGCCGTCGTCCGCTTCACGGCCGGCGCGCTGAGCACCTGGCACACACATCCCGGCGGTCAGCTCCTGTACGTGCTCGAGGGGCACGCCCGCGTGGGCACCGAGACCGATGGGCCCGTCGATCTCGAAGCCGGCACGCTGGTCGTGTCGCCTCCCGGCGAGCGTCACTGGCACGGCGCCGCGCGCGACGCGGCCGCCGCGATCCTCTCGCTCGCGTGGGGAACGACCGACTGGGAGGACCTCGCGCCGGACCCGTAGCGGCCGGTCAGCGCTCCTTGCGCACCGGGTTCCGCAGCGAGCCGACGCCGCCGACCTCGATCTCGACGAGATCCCCCTCCACCAGGTAGCGCGGCGGGACACGGGCGTCGCCGACGCCGCCCGGGGTGCCGCTCGCGATCAGGTCGCCCGGCTCGAGCGTCATGCCACGCGTGAGGTACTCGATGATCTCGGGGATCGAGAAGATCAGATCCGACGTGTTCGAGTCCTGCATCACCTCGCCCGAGACGGTCGTCTTCACCGAGATGTTCGTGGGATCGACGCCCTCGGCGCGAAGCAGGCTCGGGCCGATCGGCGTGAACGTGTCGAAGCTCTTGCCGAGGGTGAACTGGCGCAGGGGCGTCTCGAGCTGTGCCCGCCGGCCGGAGACATCGTCAAGCGCCGTGACGGCGCCCACGTACGACCAGGCCTCGTCGCGCGACACCCGGTATGCGCGACGACTGATCACGACCGCGACCTCGCCCTCGTAGTCCGTGCGCGTCTCCTCGCGGGGGATCACGATCTCGTCGTGAGGGCCCGTGATCGAGGAGGGGTACATCGCGAAGACGATCGGCACCTCGGGGATCGCAAGCTCCGACTCGATCGCGTGGGCGCGGTAGTTGAGGCCGATGGCGAGGATCTGGCGCGGGATGACCGGGGCGAGCAGCCGCACCGAGCCGACCGGATGGGTCGCGCCGGCCGCGGAGGCGATCTGCTGCCACGCCTCGTCGGTCGGTACGAAGCCCTGCGGGCCAGAGGGCCCGGCGTCCGTGACGGTGTCGCCGTCGAGACGGCCGATCCGCTCGCCGCCGCCGTTGATCGTGAATCGCACTGCGTGCACGTGAATCTCCTCGAGGGCTACAGGACGTCAGGGGGCAAGAGCATCGTCAGGCCGGCACCGACCAGGGCGGCAATCGGCGTCGTCCACAACGCCGCGCTGAGCCCGAACGTGTCGGCCAGCGCGCCGACACCGATCGCAGCGAGCCCGCCGAGCCCGATCGAGAACCCGATCGAGAGGCCTGCCGCCGTGCCCATGCGGCTCGGCAGGTACTCCTGCGACAGCACGATCGTCACGCCGAACGTCGAGACGAGGCAGGCTCCGGCGGCGGCCAGTCCGACGAGGCCGAGGATGCCGTCGTTCGCAAGGTAGAGCGCGGTGGTCGGGGCGCACACCAGAAAGCTCCACAGGAGCATCTTGCGGCGCCCGACCTTGTCGGCCATCGGACCGAAGATGAGCGTCCCGACCGCACCGGTCGCGAGCAGCAGCGTCAGCACGCGCGCGCCGTGATCGGCGCTCTGGCCTCTCACACGCTGCTCGAGGAGCGGGATGAAGCTCACGAGCGCGAAGTAGACGTACCCGCGCGCCGCGACCGCCGTCAGCAGGATCACGAGCTCGCGAATGTGGTCGGGGGCGGTGCTGGCCGCCGCGCGCGCCTGGCCGGCACCCCCGTCGCGCGCAAGTCGCGGGAGGCTCGCAAGCATCAGCACGGCGACCATGAGCCCCGGGATCACGAGCAGCGCAGCGCCGTGAATCCCGTAGTGCGCGGCGAGGACCCCGGCCACGAGCGGGCCGCACGCGATACCGATGTTCCCGCCGATCGAGAAGAGCGACATCGCGGCCGACGGCCGGTCCCTCGCGATCCAGGCCGCACGCTTGGTCGCCTCCGGGTGGTACGCCGCGACGCCCAGCCCGGCCAGGATGACGCACGCGAGCGCGGCCGGGTAGCTCGGCGCGATCGCCAGCAGGCCGATCCCGATCCCGGCGACCGCCGGTCCGGCGGGCAGGAGCCAGGTCGCCCCTCGCCGGTCGGACCAGTGCCCGAACAGCGGCTGCACGATCGAGTTCGCAAACGTCGCGCAGAGCACGATCGCGCCCGCCTGGAGGTACGAGAGGTCGTACTCCGTCACGAGATACGGCAGAAGCGCCGGCAGCGCACCCTGCGCGAAGTCGGTTGCGAGATGCCCCGCCGTGAGCGGTGCGATCGCCGCGACTAGACCGCGCGGCCGCGCGGCGACGGCGTCCGTTGCCACGTCAGAACCGTACCGGACGCGTCTCGTATGCTTCTGCGCATGAGCGACGACGCCGATCGTCTCGTTCGCAGGTTCGCCGATGCCGCGGGAATGAGCACGGACGAGCTCCTCGCCCAGATGCTCTCGGGACGGTTCGAGGAGGAGGCCGAGGCGCGCGCCGCCGAGACCCTCGCGAGCGAGGAGGACGACGGCGAGCTCGAGGAGTCGGAGCGCTGGAGCGAGGCCGTCGCGGACGAGACGGATGACGCGGACGGCGACGCGGCCTGGTGGGTGTAAGGCCGACGGGCGACGAACCGGTAGCGCCGACCAAACGCAACAGGTGGCACTGAACGCGGAGCGGTCGCAGGTGGCGTCCACCAGACGTTTCCGATCCGTCGCAACCGTGATCGCGGTCAGGCCACCCACGAAATGGGTGGAACGCCACAGGTGGCACTGAACGCGTGGCGGCCGCAGGTGGCGTCCACCAGACGTCTCCGACCCATCGCAACCGTGATCGCGGTCAGGCCGCCCACGAAATAGGACGAACGCCACAGGTGGCACTGAACGCGCGGCGGCCGCAGGTGGCGCCCACCAGACGTTTCCGATCCGTCGCAACCGTGATCGCGGTTAGGCCGCAAACGACATAGGACGAACGCCACAGGTGGCACTGAACGCGGAACGGTCGCAGGTGGCGTCCACCAGACGTTTCCGACCCATCGCAACCGTGATCGCGGTTAGGCCGCCCACGAAATAGGACGAACGCCACAGGTGGCACTGAACGCGGAACGGCCGCAGGTGGCGTCCACCAGACGTTTCCGACCCATCGCAACCGTGATCGCGGTCAGGCCGCAACGAACATAGGCCACGAAGATCACAGGTCGCGCGGGTTCGAAGGAATCCAGGTCGAGCACGAAGCTCTCGAACCGCGACCCGTGGATCCTTCGAACCGCCGCCACCTTCGACCCTTCGAACCAGCGCGACCCGTGGATCTTCGTGACGATTGCGTGGTCGGCCTACCCGCTATCACGGTTGCGACGGATCGAATACGTCTGCGAAACGCTCAACGCGGCCGCCGCGAGGTTCCGAGTGCCACGCTCCCGACCTGCGCCTTTTCCGAGGCTGGCATGCGGCCCATGTTCGTCGCGGCCTAACCGCTACCACGGTTGCGACGGATCGACGACGTCTGCGAAGCGCTCAACGCGGCCGCCGCGAGGTTCCGAGAACCACGCTCCCCACCTGCGCCTTTTCCGAGGATGGCACTGGCCTTACCAACTGCCCCGCAGTCGCGCTCGCGCGTTTCGCCCGCTACCCACCCCGCCGCACGAGCCGCCCCAGCCGGCCCGTCGCTCCCATTACCGCGTACACCCGCCGCGCGCGCCGCAGCGCGTTCGGGTCATCCCCGTCGCCCGCGGCGAGCATCGCATCGAGCGTTGGGACCGCGAGGTCGTGCCGCCCGTGCCAGAGCGCGATCTGCAGGAGCGCTCCACGCAGCTGCGGGGTCGCTCCGACGCCGCCTGCGACCCGGTCGAGCATCGCCTGCCACTCCCCGCGATCTGCGCGAGCACGTACCAGCCGGTACGCCTCCGATGGAGCACGGCTCGCGCTGCGGTAGCCGACGCCCAGGAGGCTCGTCAACGGTCTGTCTCGGAGGCGCTCGTCGAGTCTCCGCGCGAGAGCGCGCGGCGCGCCGAGCGCACAGAAGCCCACTGGGTCGAGCGGCCCGTCCCCCACGCGCATGACCCGGTCGGGCTCGGCGGCTGCTGCCGCGGCCAGAGGGGTTCCCGGGTAGACCCGCGCGCCCGCCGCGTACACGACCTCGACCGCCGCCGGCAGCGAGTGAACCCACGCGACCGTCTCGGCGAGCGTCTCCTCGGTCTCACCCGGCATGCCGAAGATCAGGCCCAGCTCGAGCTGGATGCCGTGCGCGACAACGCGCTCGACTGCGGCGTCGAGGTGTCGACGGCGAAACGGCTTCCCGTTACGCGCGAGCACCGGGTCGGAGGCCGAGTCGACCGTCATCGAGACCGAGCCGTGGGTCGCGGCGATCAGCCGGCACAGCTCGTCGTCGATCGGCGTCGGGTTGAAGTAGCCGCGCCAGTGCAACGCCTTCGCAAGGTCGCGCTCGAGGATCCTGCGAAGCACCTCCTCGAGCAGCCGCGCGTCCGGAAGGTTGACCTCGTCCGCCGCCAGGAACAGCGGGAGCATCGGCAGCCCACGGGCTCGCGCCGAGGCAACGAGCGCGGCGATCTCGTCGACCACCTCGCCGACGTCGCCGTCGCCGTGCACACGGCCCATGTTGGCCGCCGTGCAGTAGCTGCACTGCATCGCACACCCGGTACGCAGGCGCACGGGGAAGCCGTATGCGGGGGCGTAGAGCGTGCTCGCGCGGCGCAGCCGATCGCTCCGAGACGACGTACGACCGCGGCGCGACCGGCTCGCCGCGGCGGACGACCCCGGGAACGCTGCCGGCATCTCCCCCGGCAGCGACGAGCGCACGGAACGGGCGCTCCCCTGCGCCGACCACGCCGAGCGGGACGTCGAGCGCGTCCAGCGCTTCGGACGGGCACGCCGAGAACCCCGCGCCTCCGAGCACGATGGTCGCGTCCGGTCGCGCCTCCCGGAGCGCGGCGACGAGATCGCGCACCTCTCCGATCACGCTGTGCACGTCGAGGGGCTCCGCTCGCTCGTCGAGCCCGTCGATCGGGATGCAGTCCTCGAGCACCCGCAGTCCGAGGCCGATCACGTCGGCGGACGTGCGACGCGCGGCCTCGACTGCGGCCGCCAGCGGGCGCTCGTCGATCAGGAACGGGTCGACGATCTCGCACGAGCGCGCGACACCGTCGAGCGCTCCGCGCACGAGCTCGAGGCCGTACGGAGGCACCGGCAAGACACGCTGCAGCGGGTTCGCGTGGACCAGCAGGACGTTGGGGTCGGGCAACGCCGACGGACAGTACTCGCGTCCTTGACAGAGCGCGTATCCTTTCCTGACTGATTAATCAGTCAGGAGTCTCGGAGGTGCGCATGCACGAGCGTGAAGAGGCGATCCTCGCGGCGGCCTGCCGGGTCATCGCACAGAGCGGCGCGGCCGGGCTCCGCATGAGCGAGGTGGCCCGCGAGGCCGGGGTATCGAGCGCGCTCCTGCACTACTACTTCGCGACGCGGCGCGAGCTGCTCGGCCGTGCGTTCGCCTTCGCGGACACGCGCGTCGACGCGCACGTCCTCGCCCTCGTCGGCGACGACGGCCCTGCGCGCGATCGGCTCGAGGCCCTCCTGATCGCCTACCTCTCGCCGGAGGCCGTCGTGATCGAGGACTGGGTGGTCTGGAGCGAGCTCTGGAGGAGCGCGCGCTTCGACGAGAGCCTCCGCGAGCTGCTGCACGATGCCGACGGGGAGTGGCTCGCACAGGTCGCCGGGCTGCTGCGCGAGGGCATCGCCGACGGCTCGGTCGACGCGTCGATCGACGTGGACGACAGTGCCGTACGGCTGATCTCGCTCGTCGACGGCCTCGGGACGCGCGTGCTCGCCGGCGTCCTCGAGCGTGATGACGCACTGCGCCTGGTCGAGCAGTCGTTGATCTCGGAGCTCGCTACGGGAAGGGCGGTCGCACGATGAGCACCACAGCCCCAGCCGTGACGCTTCCGGCACGCGCATACACCGATCCCGCGATCTTCGAGCGTGAACGGCGCGAGCTGTTCGCGCGAAGCTGGAGCCCGGTCTGCTCGACCGCGCAGGTGGCGAGTCCGGGTGACTTCGTCTCGACGTCGATCGCCGGCGAGCCGGTCATCGTGTTGCGCGGCGACGACGGGGAGCTACGGGCGCTGTCGAACGTGTGCCGCCACCGCGCGTCCCTGCTCGTGCGCGAGGCCGGAAGCTGTCCGCGCGTCCTGCGCTGCCCGTACCACGGCTGGACGTACGGCCACGACGGCCAGCTCGTGGGAGTCCCCGAGGCACGCGGCTTCGACGACCTCGACCGCGAAGCCGTCAAGCTGCCGCAGTTCGCGGTCGGCGTGCTCGCGGGCCTGGTCTGCGTCAACCTCGATCCGGACGCCGAGCCGCTCGCCGGCTGGTTCGGAGAGCTCGAGCAGCGCCTCGAGGCGTTCGGCCTCGGAGAGCTGACCGTCCAGGGCCCGTACATCGACGAGTACGCGCACAACTGGAAGGTGATCGCCGACAACTACCTCGAGGGCTACCACATCCCGGTCGGCCACCCGGGCCTGCTGCGCATGCTCGACTACAAGCGCTACACCCCGACTCCCGGCCTGCGGCACTCGTGGATCGACGCGCCGATGCGCGAGGGCACACGGTCGAAGGACAAGCTCGAGCGTCTGTACCAGCGCGCCTACGAGCCGATGCCCGGGTTCCCGCCGGAGCTCGTCAACTCGTGGACGTACGGCCACATGTTCCCGTCGACGTTCCTCGACATCTACCCCGATCAGATCGACACGTGGCAGCTGCAGCCGCTCGGGCTGCGACGGACGCGAACGATCTCGTGGGTGTTCGCTCCCGCCGGAGGCTCGCTGCGCGCCCAGGCTGCGCGCAAGGCCAACTGGACGATCAACCAGAAGGTCATGGACGAGGACGTCCAGCTCTGTGACGGCGTGCAGGAAGGTCTCGAGTCGCTGACCTACCAGCGCGGCGTCCTGAACCGCAACGAGACGGCGGTCCTGCACTTCCACAACATGCTGCGCGAGGCGATTCCCGGGATCGACGAGCCGTGACGCACCATGGAGGCGATGAGGGCGAGCGCTGGCTCGCGTTGACCTGCGAGGTCGAGCGCGAGGCTCCCACGCTGCTCGACGCGATCGGGGTGCGCCCGGCGGCTGCGGAGGAGGCCCGGCTCGACTCGATCGTCCGCGAGGGCGACGAGGCCCTGTTCATGAGCTGGTTGCGCGAGACGCGTGCGCTGCTCGAGTCATCGTCCGGCGGACCTGACGAGACAGCCCGACTGGCTGCGGTGCTCGCCGAGGTGTACCTGCTCCTGCCGGGTTTCCGGGCGCCGCTAGCAACCGAGGTTGACGAACTGCGGCGCCTGCGGGCACTGGCCGCGTGACGGACGCGCTCCGAAGCGACCTCGGCGTCGCGCTTGCTCCCCGCACCGCCGCGGTGGTGGGTGCAACGGATCGACGGGCGGGTCTACAGCTCTGGTTGAGCTTGAGTGTTGGTGCCGAGACGGTTGCGGTCCACCGCTCGGGTCGCGCGGCCGATGGGGCGCGCGTCGTGGCGCGTGCCGAGGATCTCCCGTTCGCCCCCGACGTGTGCGCGCTCGCGGTCGGGCCGGCTGCGATCGTCACTGCAGCGCGCGAGGCGATTGCGGCCGGCGCTCGGCTGCTCGTCGTTCCGGGGCTCGGCCCCGAGGATGGCGAGCCGGGGGCCGCCGCCCGGGCCGAGCTCGGCGAGCTGTGCATCGCCTCGAACGTGCCGCTCGTAGGCCCGAACTGCATGGGCGTCGCCGTCCCGGGTGGCGCGTCCCCATGGCTCGGCACGGTCCCCCACGCCGACCTCCGCCCCGGAGGAGTCGCCTGCGTCGTGCACTCCGGATCGCTCGGCGAGGCGCTGTTGCACGCCGGCCCGCGGTTCGGCCTGCGTGTCGTCGTCTCGAGCGGCAACGAGATCGGGCGCGACGCCGCCGACTGGCTCGCCACCCTCGTGGCCGATGACCGGACGACGGTCATCGGCCTGGCGCTCGAGGCGATCCGGAGACCCGTAGCGTTCGCGGACGCGCTCGCGCTCGCCGCGAGCGCAGCCAAGCCCGTGATCGTGCTCGCGAGCGGGCGGTCGCAGGCTGCCTCCCGTGCGGCGCTGGCGCACTCCGGCGCGATCGTCGGCTCGGCGCAGGCGGTGGCGGCGCTCTGCGCGGCATACGGTGCGATCACCGTGGACGACGTGCCCGACTGGCTCGAGCACCTCGAGGCGTTCGGAGCCGGCCCGCGACCACGTGGCAAGCGCATGGTCGCTCTCACGAACTCGGGTGGCGAGGGCGGCCTCGTCGCCGACGCCGCCGAGAGTGCGGGCCTCACGCTCGCTCCCCTGCCGACCGACCTCGCCGCCTCGCTGGCCGTCGCGCACCCCGGGCTGCCGCCCGGTAACCCGGTCGACTACTGGGCCGTCGGGCCCGCCGAGGAGTTAGCGCCGGTACTCGCGCGGACGCTCGCCCGACATGCCGAGGTCGACGGGCTGCTGCTCGTCGCCGAGCAGTCGCTGCGCTACGGACCCGGGGAGCAGCCGGTCGCCCGTGCCGCCGTGGATGCGGCGATCGCTGCCGCCGCCGAGGGCGCGTTCGCAGCGGTCGTCGCCTGCGCCACGGCCGACGCCGACCCCGAATCGCTGCGCGCGGCGGGCGCGGCAGGCGTGCCGGTGCTCAAGGGCGACGGACCGGCGTTGCGTGCCGTCGGCGCGCTGGCCCGCTGGCGCCCCCGTGCCCGCGCGACGGTCGATCCCGGCCCGGCACCGTCCCTGGCCGAGCTCGACGGCGCGACGGGGCACCTGTCGGAGCACGAGAGTCGCGCGGTGCTCGCGCGCTACGGCATTCCAGGGCCGCGTGAGCGCGTAGCCTCGACGCTCGACGAGGCGGCCGACGCGCCGCGAACCCTCGGGACGTCCGTCGTCGTCAAGCGCCACGGTCCCGCCCACAAGGAGCGCGCCGGCGGAGTCGTGCTCGGCTGTGCGACACCCGACGCCGCGCGAGCAGCGGCCGAGCGCATCGGACTTCCCGTGCTGGTGTGCGAGGACCTGCGCGGAGGCACGGATCTGCTGTGCGGCGTCGTGCGCGACGCGCAGATCGGTGCGCTCGTCATCTGCGGCGTCGGTGGCTCGCTCGCCGAGGCGCTCGGCGAGACGACGGTCGCCGGCCTCGCACCGCTCGGCGAGGACGAGGCGCTCGCTCTCGTCCGCTCGAGCCCAGTACTTGCCCAGGGACTTCACAGCAAAGACCAAGCTGCCGCCGCTAGCGTGCTCGTCGCACTTGGACGCCTCGCAGCTCACCGTCCCGATGTCGTCGCCATCGATGTCAATCCCCTGCGCGTCTCAGACGGCACGGCCACTGCACTCGACGCATTGATCGTGCTCGGCGCCATCAACGAGGAGACTCCGTGGATCTCGGGTTGACACCCGCCCAGCTGGAGCTGCAGGCCCGGGCCGCGGCGTTCGTCGACGAGGAGCTCATCCCGCTCGAGGTGGAGGCGGAACTGGCACACGGCCGCCTCGAGTCGGCCCGCATCGAGCGCGTGCGGGCGAGAGCGCGCGAGCTCCGGCTCGTGGGCGGCAACCATCCTGTCGACCTCGGCGGGCAGGGTTGGACCGCCGTCGAGGCCGTGCT
Source organism: uncultured Actinomycetes bacterium (assembly GCA_963717155.1). Classification (GTDB taxonomy): domain Bacteria; phylum Actinomycetota; class Thermoleophilia; order Gaiellales; family JALYLC01. The sequence continues at coordinate 610,877 of OY970326.1, read as the reverse complement.
CGTGCACGAGGAGCTCGGCCGCTCGACGAACGCCATCTGGTGGGCAGTCGAGGGCGGCTACAACGTCCTGGGTCTCGGCACGCCCGAGCAGATCGACCGCTACCTCCGTCCCACCCTCCGCGGCGAGCGGCAGGACGCCTACGCCGTGACGGAGCGCGACGCGGGCTCCGACCCGTCGCGGAATCGACGACGACCGCCGAACCCGTGCCCGGGGGCTTCCGTCTGCGCGGGGAGAAGTGGTTCGTCACGTCGGGCGACGTCGCGGACTTCTACATCGTGATGGCCAACGCGACCGGACCCGACGGAGCGAGCGGGCCCACGCTGTTCCTCGTGGACGGTGACACGCCGGGCATCGAGACGATCGACGACCCGCCGTTCGCACACAGCTACCCGCACGGCCACCCGACGCTCCGGTTCGACTGCGTGGTGCCCGAGGACGCCGTTCTCGGCGGGCCCGGAATGGTCGGCCACGGGGACGAGGGGCAGAACGCATGGTTCGTCGAGGAGCGGTTGCACATCGCGGCGCGCTGCGTCGGGGCGATGCGGCGGCTGCTCGTCGACACCGTCGCCTGGGCCTCCGAGCGCCGCCAGTTCGGCGAGCGGATCCTCGACTTCCAGGGCATCTCGTTCCCGCTCGCGGACTCGGCCACCGAGTGCACCGCCGCGCGCCTGCTCACCTACCTCGCGGCCCAGAGCGAGGATGACCACGCCGACCCGAAGCTCGTGCACGCACGCGCCTCGATGGCCAAGCTGTACGCGTCCGAGGCTGCCTGGCGCTGCGCCGACCGCTGCGTGCAGACGTTCGGTGGGCGCGGGCTACATGCGCACGAACGTCGCCGAGCGGTTCCTCCGAGAGCTGCGCGTCGATCGGATCTGGGAGGGAACGAGCGAGATCCAGCGGCTGATCGTCGGCCGCGCCCTCGAACGGCGGGGTGTCGAGCGCGTGCTCGGCACCGACACCCGCGACTCCGGCCCGGCGCTCGGAGAGCGCCGCGCTTGACACCTGGGCGCATGCGCCCGTTTACTGCCCGCTCCGGGAAGGATCGATAACAGCGCATGGCCCACCCCAAGGATCGATCGGGAATGACTCGCGGCCAGCTCCTTCGCGGAGCTGCCGGCGCGGCCGTGCTCGCAGCGGGCGGCGGCGTCCTCGCGGGCTGCGAGAACACCACGACGGCGATCGGCGCATGCGAGTCGGGCGGTGGCACGAGCTCCAAGCTGGTCGAGCCCAAGCCGCTCGGCCCGCTCGGCCTCCCGCTGCCGCGCACGGACAACTCCGTGACGTGGGCGCTGCTCGACGACAACAAGGCCGATCCGCTCCGGCCTCGCCGGCGAGGGCGGCACGCTGCGGCTCTACAACTACGCCGACTACATCAATCCCGGCACGGTGAAGCTCTTCGAGAAGCAGTTCAACTGCAACGTGCAGATCGCGACGTACAACTCGGCCGACGAGGCGTACGCGAAGCTGGCCGCGGGCTCGGTGCGCTTCGACGTCGTGCTCGGCCTGTCGGGAAGCCACATCGTCCTGCTGCAGGCGAAGCGCCTGATGGCGCCGCTGAACCACGACTACCTCGCGAACCTGAAGAACATCTGGCCCGCGCTGCAGAGCCCGTTCTACGACCGGGAGCTCGCTACACGGTCCCGTACGTCGTCTGGTCGGACGGGATCGGCTGGCGCAACGACAAGATCAAGACCGACATCCCGAAGATGAAGGTCCCGTGGGACATCTTCTGGAACTCGCCGCAGCTGAAGGGCAAGGTCGGCCTGCTCGACGACTACCGCGACGGGCTGAGCATGCCGATGCAGCGCGACCGCGATGCACAAGGGCGTGATCCCCGACCTGAACACCGAGGATCCGGCGATCATCGCCCAGGCCGGCAAGGACCTGGCCCAGCTCACGCAGGAGGTGAACATCAAGATCGCGATCACCGACTACCAGACGCTGCCCGAAGGCAAGACATGGCTGCACCACTCGTGGTCGGGTGATCTCCTCGGCGGCGCGTTCTACTACATGCCGAAGGGCGTCTCCCCCGATGTGCTGTCGTACTGGTCGCCCGATGCCAACGGCGTCGTGCAGAACGACTTCCTGTTCGTCCCGCGCAACGCCGAGAAGCCCGCGCTCGCACACCACTTCCTGAACTTCATCCTCGACGAGAAGAACGCGTACGACAACTTCATCCAGTTCGTCGGCTACACGCCTCCGCAGACGGCGATCGACGCCGATGCGCTGATCAGGAGGAAGCTCATTCCCGAGTCGCTCAGGGGCGCGCTCGTCCGGCCTGACCAGTTCTCGGCGAACCAGGAGCTGCTCGCGCTCACGACCGAGGGCGACAACCTCTGGGAAAACGCCTGGTCGAAGTTCAAGGCAGGCTGATGCAGTCTCGCTGGCTCTGGCGTGGGCTCGCGTTCCCGGGCGTCGCGTGGCTCTCGATCTTCTTCCTGGTGGCGCTGTACGCGGTGTTGTGCGTCGCACTCGGCAACCAGGACACGCTCGGACAGCCGGTGCCCTTCTGGAACCCGCTCGACTGGAACATCGGGTACCTGGTCGAGACGCTGCGGAACTTCTGGGAGGGCGAGCAGTTCCTGACGGTCTTCATCCGCACGCTCGCCTACGTCGCGATCGCGCTCGCCCTGTCGCTCGCGATCGGCTACCCGGTCGCCTACTTCGCGGCACGTCACGCGGGGCGCTGGAAGGGCCTCGTGCTGGTCGGGCTGATCCTGCCGTTCTGGATCAACTACCTGATGCGAATGCTCGCGTGGATCAACCTGCTGTCTCCGGGTGGCTGGGGCACGGAGTTCCTCCACTGGGTGCGTCTCGACACCCTGTTCGTGCACCTCGGGCTGCTGACCGCCCAGGGAGGCTGGCTCGACGGCCAGTCGTCGTCGGTCGTGATCGCGCTCGTGTACGGCTACATCCCGTTCTTCATCCTGCCGCTGTTCGCGGCGCTCGACCGCATCGATCAGCGACACATCGAGGCGGCCCGCGATCTCGGCGCGAGCCCGAGCCAGGCGTTCCTGCGCGTGACACTGCCGCTCTCGAAGGCCGGCATCCTCGCGGGCGCCGTGCTGATCGCGCTGCCCATGTTCGGCGACTACTACACCGCCGACCTGATCTCGGGATCGGCCCAGACGAGCATGATCGGGAACCAGATCGACCAGTTCACGCGCCAGGGATCTCAGAAGACGGTCGGAGCGGTGCTGACGGTGCTGCTGGCGCTCGTACTGCTGATCCTGATGCTGTACTACCTCCGCACGACCCGTGCCGCCGGCCCGCAGACGGCCGAGGACTAGGAGGAGCTCCATGCTGAACTTCCTCCGGAATCCATGGGGCCGTCCACGCGTGCTCGTCCTCGTGACGGCCCTGTACATCGCGTGGTCGATCCTGCCCGTGGCGGTTGCGATCCTGTTCGCGTTCAACTCCGGGCGCTCGCGCACCACCTGGCAGGGCTTCTCCTTCCGCTGGTTCACGGGAGACCCGTACGGCAGCGTGCTGCACGACCCCGACCTGCAGTCGGCGCTCAAGCACACGGTGCTGCTCGCGATCATCTCCGTGCTCGTCGCCACGCCGCTCGGCGTCACGCTCGCGCTCGGCCTTCAGCGCTGGCGGGGCCCCGGCAGCGGCACGGTCAACATCATGATGCTGCTTCCCCTCGTCACGCCCGAGATCGTCATGGGCGTCTCGCTGCTGCTGCTGTTCCTGAACGTCTTCGCGGTGATCGGCCTCGGCACCACCGCGCAGGCGATCGGGCAGATCACCTTCACGATCTCGTACGTCGTCGTGATCGTGCGCGGCCGCCTCGTCTCGATCGGGAAGGAGTACGAGGAAGCGGCGTCCGACCTCGGGGCGCCGCCGCGCGACATCCTGTTCCGCGTGCTCCTGCCGCTGCTCGCACCGGCGATCCTCGCGAGCGCTGCGATCGTCTTCGCGCTCTCGATCGACGACTTCGTGATCACGCAGTACCTCTCGGGCGACGCGAGCACGACGACCGTCTCGATGCTGCTCTACTCATCGGCGCGTGGTGCGCCGACCCCCGCGCTGAACGCCCTTGCAACGGTGGCGCTCGTGATCACGCTCGGCACGCTCACCCTGACGTTCCTCGTGTACCGGCGGTTCGCCGGCGGCTCGGGCGACTCGGGCGCATCTGCGATGGCTGCGATGGAGGTCTGATGGAGGTCCAGCGCGGCGAGATCCGGCTCGAGACGCTCGTCAAGAGCTTCGGTGACAACGTCGTGGCCGTCGATGGCATCGATCTCCTGATGCCGCCGGGCGAGTTCTTCACGATGGTCGGCCCGTCCGGCTGTGGCAAGACGACGACGCTGCGCATGATCGCGGGGTTCGAGCGCCCGACGAGCGGGCGCATCCTGCTCGACGGCGAGGACGTCGCGAACACGCCCCCGCACAAGCGCAACGTGAACACGGTGTTCCAGAGCTATGCGCTCTTCCCGCACCTGAACGTCGCCGACAACGTGGCCTTCGGGCTCAAGTACCAACGCGTCACCAAGGAGGAGCGGCGCAAGCGGGTCGCCGAGGCCCTCGCGATGGTGCAGCTCGCGGGCTACGAGACCCGCAAGCCCGGACAGCTCTCGGGTGGCCAGCAGCAACGGGTCGCGCTGGCCCGCGCGCTCGTGCTCCGACCGCGCGTCCTGCTGCTGGACGAGCCGCTCGGCGCGCTCGACGCACGGCTGCGCAAGGACCTGCAGGTCGAGCTGAAGACGCTCCAGGGCGAGCTCGGGGTGACGTTCGTGTTCGTCACCCACGATCAGGAAGAGGCCCTCACGATGAGCGACCGGGTCGCGGTGATGAACGAGGGACGCGTCGAGCAGGCGGGCCCGCCGCAATCGATCTACGAGGCGCCCGCGACGCTGTTCGTCGCTGACTTCCTCGGCGTCTCGAACCTCCTGAGCGTCGAGTGCAGCGCCGGAGACGCGAACGGCGTCGCGTTGAAGATCGGCGAGCGGACGCTGCAGGCGCAGCAGGGCTCGATGGAGATACGCGGGCCTGTCAAGGCGATGATCCGGCCCGAGCGCGTCGGCGTCGAGGGACAGGGCGGCGACGGGCCGAACCGCCTGCCGGGGATGGTCGAGCACTCGGTCTTCCTCGGCAGCTTCCGCGAGCTGCACGTGCGGCTCGTCGGCGGCGACCTCGTGAAGGCGATCTTGCCGAACGACGGTTCGCCGCTCGCCTACGAGCAGGGCTCGCCGGTGACCGTGCACCTGCCGCCGGACGCGCTGCGCGTGCTGCCACCGACGGCTCCCGCGTCCACGGTCGCCGAGGAGTGAGCGACCCGAGCAACATCTACCGGCCCGAGTTCGACGAGACGCCGGGCCGCGAGCCGCGCGAGGGGTTCCTCGCCCAACGCATGTACGTCGGCAGGCGCGCGGGCGCACGGCGCCTCGGCGCCAGCCTGTGGCACGTGCCGCCGGGCGAGGCCGCCTACCCGTACCACTACCACCTCGGCGAGGAGGAGCTTCTCGTCGTGATCGAGGGCACCGGACGTGTCCGCACGCCCGAGGGCTGGGGGTCGCTCGAGCGCGGCTCGGTGCTGGGATTCGCGACCGGCGAGGCGGGTGCGCACCAGGTCGTATGCGATGGCCCGGAGACGCTCGTCTTCCTCGCGATCTCGACGGCGGGCGCCCCGGACATCTGCGTCTACCCCGACGCGGGCAAGGTCGGAGCGTTCGAGCGCGGCCCGGGCGGCAGCGGCCTCTGGGAGTTCTACCGCCGCGAGGACGAGGTCGGCTACTGGGCGGGCGTCGAGCCGCCTACAGGATCCCCGACAGACCCGGAAGCGCCCCCGACTTGATGCGCGCGATCGAGACGGCGATCCGCCCGTCGCGCACCGTCAGCTCCTCCCCGCTCTTCGTCTTCAGGTAGACGCGCAGCCTCGTGTTTGCGACGCGGTTCCCGCCGACGGTCGAGAACGGCGTCTTCAGGAGCTGCGCCTTGCTGATCGTCATGTAGAAGCGCACCTTCTTGCCGCCCGGGAGCTTCACCGAGCCGCGGGTTCCGAGGACGACCTTGCCGTCTCCCGGCAGCGGCGCCGTCGCCGAGACTGCGTACAGCTGGCGGCCGCTGCGCGTGCGGATCTCTGCGTGTGCCGTGCAGCTCGGCTTGCAGGTCGAGGGGACGCGGTACTGCACCTGGATGCGGAAGCCCTTGCCGCCCGGCGTCGCCTCGACCGTCGACAGTCGGGGCCCGGGCGCGAACGTGACTGGAGCGGGTGGCGCGACATCGTTGACGAACACGGCGAAGATGTTCTGGCCGGACTTGTAGTTGAAGTTGACGCCCATCAGCAGGTTGTCGCCGACGGGTGCGATCGACAGCGCGTAGGCGCCATTCGCGGTGCTCGGCGCGCCGGCATCCTGCACGACGCCGCCGGCGCCGGTCGCGTCACCGAGCACGTAGCTGTACGTCTTGCCGTTGTACCAGGCGATCCAGAGGCGCCCGTCACTGCGGTAGGCGGCGGCGGCCACACGGCCCGCGGTCTGGCCCGTATTGGCGAGGTTCGCGATCGTCGTCGGTGTCGACTGGCCGACCCACCACGACACGAGCAGGTTGGTGCTCGTTCCCGCCGGCGCGTCTCCGTAGACGAGGCGGCAGCTGACTCCGCATGTGAGCGCGGTGCCGAACGAATTGTTGTCGATGTTCTCACTGCTCGGCGCGAGCGTCGGAGTACCGATCGGAAGGCCCGTGGTCTGGTCGAGCTGCTGGACGTAGATCCCGGTATGGCCGGTGGGCCCGAGCGTGTACCAGGCAACCCAGAGTCGCCCCATCGAGTCGAGCGCGAGCTTCACCTGGTAGCCATCCGTGCCGGGCCCGAGCTGCGGCAGGAGATCGGTCGTGACCTTCGATGCCTCCGAGGTCGGGTTGACGAAAATGCTGACGGAGCCTGCGGAGTCGCCGGCGAAGATCGGCACTCCGCCGCTCAGCACGCCCGACCAGATGCTCCCGGTGCCCGCGCCAGTCGCAATCGTCGTGGGCGCCGACCAGCTGCCGTCGGCGTTGTGCGTCGCCCCGATCAGCCCGATCAGCGGATCGGCGCTGTTCGTCGAGTGGATCCCTCCGAACGCGATGGCGAGTCCACCGGTCGTCGTCGGCACGAGTGCCTGCGTTCGATCCACCGACGCCCAGCCGGTCGCTGCCTTGCCGGGGACGCCGTTTGCGACGTCGTTTGCAGGCGAGGTCTGGAAGGTGTCCGAGACGATGTCCTCGGTCAACGGGCCGGTGTCCTGCTCCCACGTGACCACCGCCGTCGATCCGAGGATGCCGATCTCCGGCACGGTGATGTTGGACGCGTAGTCGCTCGAGATCTTCGTCCACTCTGCGTCGGCCGACGCCTGCGCAGGAAGCGCGGCGAGCGCGCCGCCGATGAGAAGCAGCACCGCGGCGCACCGAATTCGCTCGACCCTCATTGCAGCTCATCCCCCAGGCAGCGTGGTTCCCTGGGTCAAATACTTACCGATAACTGCGTTGGAAGGAGCGCTAGCCGATGCGGACGGCCCCGTCGTAGCCGCCCGAGTACCAGGACTCGCTGAGGCTCGACACCTTCACGACATCGCCGGTGTGCGGCGCGTGGACGAACTCGCCGTTCCCGATGTAGATGCCGACGTGCGACTCGCCGTGGAAGAACACCAGGTCGCCTGGCTCGAGCTGATCCTGCGAGACGTGTGTGCCGGAGTTCCAGAGCGAGCCCGTGTAGTGAGGCAGCGAGATCCCGAGCTGCCCGTAGGCCCACATCACGAGTCCGGAGCAGTCGAAGCCCGACGGAGACGAGCCGCCGTAGACGTACGGGATGCCCTGCTCGCCGAGCGCGATCTGGGCCGCCTGGGCTCCGGCGGACGAGGCAGGCGGAGCCGCCTGCGTGGCATCGCTCGACGAGGCCGCGGGAGCACCCACGTCGGGAGCCGCCTGAGCGTCCGCCTGTGCGCCGAGGCCGGTCGTCAACCCGCTGGTCTGCGACTGCTGGTTCGCGGCCTGCTCCGATGCGAGCATGCGCGACGCGGCGAGCGCACGAGCCCGGGCCGCGGCCCGCTCGGCCTGCTGGCGCTGGATGATCAGCTGGCGGATGTCGGCCTTGACGCTCGCCAGCGTGTTCTCCTGCTGCTGGATCGCGTACGTGATCTGGAGCTTGCGTGCGCGCTGCACCTTGACCACGCGGGTGCGCCGGGTGCGCTCGTGCGCCAGCACGTTCTGGCGCTTGATGACCTCGGACTTGTAGTGGTTGACACGAGCGACCGTCGACGCGTTGAAGTGCGTCGCGCGCTTCATCAGATCGATCTCATCCATCATCTGGCTGAGCGACTTCGACGCGAGGACCGCTTGCAGCGCATCTGGCTCGCCCTGCTTGTAGGCGGCGACCAACGCACCCTCGAGATCGCTCTGGGCGCTGTGGAGGTTGCGCTTCGCCGCGTGCAGCCGCGACTTGTTGTACCGGATCGCGGCCTGGGTCGTGTGCAACTGCTCCGTGGCCTGGTCGTACTGCTGGACGACCGACTCCAGCTGTTGCTGAGACTGGACGATCTGGTGATAAACCCGGTTCGCTTCCTGGCGCTTCGCAGCTATCGTGTCCGCGCTCGCCGCCGGGGCGAGAATGGCCGGGGTCAGGAGCGCGAGCAGAAGCGCGAGTGGCGCCGCGATCCGGATTCCGAGGGCTCGGTCGGGAGCCCCGCGGAGGCCGCGGTCGGTGCTCATGGGTGCCCACCCTACCAGACGCATTCGGCGTTCGCCCATCATCAGCGGGTCGTTTCACCCCATCGGGGGACTACCCGAAGCGGGGCGTTCGGCTGTACGGTGGCGCCCTGATGCAAAGCCTCGAACTCGTGAACGGGCCGCTGCAGCGCCAGCTGCGAAGCCTCAACGTCGCACTCCGTGGAGGGTCGTCGGAGCGAGCGCGCGACCACGCGCGAAACGCCGTGGCGCTCATCAACGAGGCGACCGATCTCAACCTCGCCGCCGACGACCTCCTACTGACGCTGGCGGAGGGCGCGCGCGAGGGCAAGAAGGGCCCAGAGATCCTCGATCGGCTGCTCGAGCGCGGTGTCCACCGGCGTCTGCTCTCGCGCGGATCGCTCGTGGTGGGCGAGAACGGCGCGTGCTTCACGCGCCTTCCGGAGGATCTGCGCGAGGAGGTACGCGGCCTGCTCGGCGCGGACGTTCCCGGACAGCTGGACGACCCACGCTGGGGCGAGCTGCTCGCCGGCGACGAGAACGAGAACGCCTGAGCTTCTCAGGGTCTGTCCGGCGCGGGCGTCACGATTCGCCCATGCGGAGACAGATGACCGAGCAACAGGCGTGGGAGAAGCTGTACGGACGGCGCTCGCCCGACGTACGGGTGCTCGGCAGCGGGGCCGCCGAGGATGACGACGCCGACGAGGCCGCAGAGCGTCGCCCGCACCCTTCGGCCCTGCAGGACGGGCGCAGTCCCGAGTCCGAGGCCCACGCGGCTTAGCACCGCCCTCAGGGCAGCGAGCGCCAGTCGGCCAGCCAGCTCGACCAGGGAACCGCCGGCGCGACCGGTGGCCGGGCGAACTGCATGCGCGGCCCCCACTGATTGCCGGCGTGAAGCGCGGTGCAACGCCGGCTCCCGAGCGCGCGACACGACGCGGACACGACCGGCGTAAGCTCGCTGGCCGACCCGATCGCCGCCTGGACGGGCGGCTGGAGCATGTAGGACAGGAACCGGGAGGCGCAGACGGGGTGCGGAGCCCGCACCGGCATCGCGAGCGTCCGCACGAGCCCGACGGCACCCTCGACGGGAATCGTGGCCGTGACCGGTGCGCGACCGCGCAGGGCGAGGGCAACGCGCGGGGGACCGAGCGCAACCGTGACCGCGCCGGAGGCGAACAGCGCCTCCAACGACGCCGCCGAGCTCCAGCGATGTGACACACGAGCGAGGCGGAGCAGCTCGTCGGACGCGCTGAGGTCGGCCGCATCCAGTGCGAACGGGTCATTGACCCCGACCGACAGCGCGGCGGTCGCCAGCGTCAGCGGGTCGTCCGGGATGGCGACCGAGCCCGCCCGGGCCGGCTCCCACAGCACGCGCAGACTGGTCGGTGGCCCGTCCGGGAACGCGGAGTCGCGGGAGAGGAGCGCGAGCGGCTCCCACGCGTAGGGAACCGCATACGTACTGCCGTTCAGCCCGACGGCCTGCAGCTTGCGGATCCTCGAGGCGACCCGGCCGATACCGTCGATCGCGCCCGAGTCGATCGGAGCGAGAAGGCCCTTGCTCGCACGCGCTCGCACGGCGTCGGCGCGCACCGCCACGAGGTCGATGGTGCCGAGGGCCCGACGCAGGCGCGACGGCTCACTCGCCGCAGGCCATCCCTGCAGCGCGACCTGGCACCCCGAGAAGCGCTCGAAGCCGGCGATCACGCCGTTCGGGAACGCACCGGCGGGAGCGGCGACGTCGAGCGCCCCCTCCGGCACGGTCGAGGTCGGAGGGGTCGGAGCTGTGGTGACAGCGGTCGAGGCCGTCGTGCTCGAGAGACTCTCGCCGCCGCTGTTGCCGCAGCCGCTCACGACCGCCGCGGCGAGCGCCGCGAGCGCGACCGCGAACGCCGTCCGCCGGGTCAGGCTGCGAGCGCGCCGTCGAGAATCTCGAGGCCCGCCTCGACCTGCTCGGGGTCGGCCACGAGCGGCACGAGCACCCGGATCACGTTCGAGTAGATGCCGGCCGCCATCAGCAGCAGCCCGCGCTCGCGTGCGAGCGCGACGACGCGCGCCGTCGCGGCAGCGTCGGGCTCCTTGGTGAGGGGATCCGAGACGAGCTCGATCGCGACCATCGGGCCGAGGCCGCGCACGTCGCCGATCTGCGGGCGACGCGAGGCGATCTCCCGCAGGCGGGCGTGCAGATGCTCTCCCAGCGACCGTGCGTCCTCGAGGAAACCCGGCGCGACGAGCTGATCGAGGGTCGCAAGCGCCGCGACGCACGACAGTGGGTTCCCGCCGAACGTGCCTCCGAGACCGCCGACGTGCGACGCGTCCATCAGCTCTGCGCGACCCGAGACGCCCGCGAGCGGCAGGCCGCCGCCGAGGCTCTTGCCCCAGACCACGAGATCGGGCTCGACCCCGTCGAAGTGGTCGACGGCGAGCACCTCGCCGGTGCGTCCCATCCCGGACTGCACCTCGTCGTCGATGTACACGATCCCGTACTCGCGGCAGATCGCCTGGAGCCCTTCCAGGAACCCCGGGGTCGCCGGAAGGAAGCCGCCCTCGCCCTGCACGGGCTCGTAGATGATCGCGGCGACCGAGTGCGGGTCGACCTGGCTCTTGAACAGCTTGCGCACCGACGCGAGCGCCTCGTCGGTGCCGATTCCGCGGTAGGGCCACGGCGAGGCTGCGCGGTACACCTCGGGCGCGAACGGGCCGAAGCCCTTCTTGTACGGCATGACCTTCGAGGTCAGCGTCATCGTGAGCAGCGTGCGCCCGTGGAACGCCTGATCGAAGCACACGATCGCGTCGCGGCCGGTCGCGTACCGGGCGATCTTGACCGCGTTCTCGACGGCCTCGGCGCCCGAGTTCTGGAGGAGCGCCTTCGTCGCGAAGCTTCCCGGATGGAGCTCGCAGATACGCCGGCACACCTCGACGTACGGCTCGTACATCGCAACCGAGAAGCACTGGTGCAGGTAGCGCTCCGCCTGCTCGCGGATCGCCGCGACCACCGGCTCGGGTGTGTGTCCGCCGTTCAGGACGCCGATGCCACCGACGAAGTCGATGTACTCGCGGCCGTCGACGTCGACGATCGTCGCGCCGTGGGCGTGCTCGACGAACAACCCACTCGTCGCGACTCCTGCCGCGACGTAGCGCTCGCGCGCCTCGCTCAATCGCGCGGTCTCCGCGCCGGTCGTGGGCTTGACGGCCATGCTCGCTCCCGGAAGTCGGACTGCCGTGTGGCGCGCCCCGCGCCGTTCGCAACTGTACCCGGCTGATAGCGTGCCCCGCTAGTAGCGGGGTCGTGGAGCGGCGAAGGAGTCCGGTGGCGATCGAGGCAAGCACACACGAGGCGTTGCAGCGGGCGGCCAAGGAACACCTCTGGCTTCACTTCTCGACCACGGCGAACTACGAGGACCGCGACGTCCCTGTGATCGTCCGCGGCGAGGGGTGTCACCTCTACGACACGCAGGGCCGCCGCTACCTCGACATGCTGGCCGGGCTCTTCACGGTGCAGATCGGCTACTCGCACGGCGACGAGCTCGGCGAGGTCGCGGCCGAGCAGATGCGGCGCCTGCCGTTCTACACGAACTGGACGTACGCCCATCCTCCGGCGATCGAGCTCGCCGAGAAGCTCGCCGAGATCGCGCCGGCGAACATCAACCGCTCCTTCTTCGTCTCGGGCGGCAGCGAGTCGGTCGAGGCCGCCTGGAAGCTCGCGCGCCAGTACCACGCGCACCGCGGACAGCCGATGCGGCGCAAGGTGATCGCACGGAAGCTCGCCTACCACGGCACGACGATGGGCGCGCTCTCGATCACCGGCATCTCCTCGATCCGCACACCGTTCGAGCCGCTCATCCCCGGCGTGCGGCATGTCGCGAACACGAACCGCTACCGCTGCAAGTACTGCGCGGACAAGCCCGAGTGCACGCTCGGCTGCGCCGACGAGATCGCGGAGGCGATCGAGTTCGAGGGGCCGGACAGTGTCGCGATGGTGATCACCGAGCCCGTGCAGAACTCCGGCGGCACGTTCACGCCGCACCCCCGCTACCACCAGCGCGTGCGCGAGATCTGCGACACCTACGGGGTGTTGCAGGTGTCCGACGAGGTCATCTGCGCGTTCGGCAGGCTCGGCGAGTGGTTCGGTGCCACCAGGTACGACTTCGAGCCCGACATCATCACGACCGCGAAGGGGCTGACGTCGGCGTATCAGCCGCTCGGCGCCGTGCTGATCTCGGACAAGGTGGCCGCGCCGTTCCTGGCCGGCGGCACGTGGCTGCACGGGATCACGTTCGGCGGGCACCCCGTCGCGACGGCGGTCGGCCTCCGGAACATCGAGATCATGGAGCGCGAGGACGTGCTCGGGAACGTCCGGCGCAACGAGGGCTACTTCCACGAGCAGCTGATGGCGCTGAAGGAACGCCACGCGATCGTCGGAGACGTACGCGGCACCGGCTACTTCAAGTCGCTCGAGCTCGTCAAGAACAAGGAGACGCGCGAGAGCTTCAGCGCCGAGGAGTGCGACGTGCTCCTTCGCGGATTCCTCTCGGAGGCGCTCTTCGCCGGCGGGTTGATCTGCCGCGCGGACGACCGCGGCGATCCCGTCATCCAGCTCTCGCCCCCGCTGATTGCGGGGCGCGCCGAGATCGACGAGGCGGTCGCCGTGCTCGACGAGGTGCTGCCGCACGCCGAGAAACGCATGCAAATCGGCTGAGCGCCCCCGTCGGTCATGATTGACCGAAAGCGTTTGCCCGGCTACCATTGGCACACGTGATCGAGGCCTCGCACGCGTTCGGGCTCCGCTGGATTACCACCGGCGCGCCTGGCGACGCCCTCCTTCTCGGCCTCATCGCGCTCCTTCCCCGGTAGGGGAAGCGGCATCGGCCCACGCGCCGCTCGTCCGGCGCACACGCACCCGAATCCCACGGGAGACCTGCGTCCAACGCCGAGCCTTCCGCCTTTGAGGAGCCACCGATGACGATGCCGTTTCACAAGTACGCGCACTACCCCACCGTCCACCTGCCCGATCGGACGTGGCCGGACCGCGTCATCGACCACGCCCCGAACTGGGTCTCGGTCGATCTCCGCGATGGCAACCAGGCGCTCGTGAACCCCATGGACAGCGAGCGCAAGCGGCGCATGTTCGACCTGCTGGTGCGGCTTGGTTTCCACGAGATCGAGGTGGGGTTCCCGTCCGCCTCGAAGGCCGACTTCGACTTCACGCGCGTGCTGATCGAGGAGGAGCTGATTCCCGACGATCTGACGATCGTCGTCCTCACCCAGGCACGCGAGCACCTGATCGAGCGGACGTTCGAGTCGATCGACGGCGCGCCGAGGGCGATCGTGCACCTCTACAACTCGGTCTCCGAGCTGCAGCGACGGGTCGTCTTCCGCCTCGATCGCGAGGGCGTCAAGCAGATCGCGGTCCGGGGCGCCGAGTGGTGTCGCGAGCACGCCGAGCGGCTCGGCGGCGACGTGCGGTTCGAGTATTCGCCCGAGTCGTTCACGGGCACCGAGCTCGACTACTCGCTCGAGGTCTGCGAGGCGGTCATGGACGTCTTCGAACCGACGCCGCAGCGTCGCCTGATCCTCAACCTGCCCGCGACCGTCGAGATGTCGACTCCGAACGTGTACGCCGACCGGATCGAGTGGTTCGCGCGCAACGTCTCGCAGCGCGACGCGATCGAGCTGTCGGTGCACCCGCACAACGACCGCGGCGCCGCCGTCGCCGCGACCGAGCTCGCGCTGATGGCCGGCGCCGAGCGCGTCGAGGGCACGCTGTTCGGCAACGGCGAGCGGACGGGCAACGTGGACATCGTCACGCTCGCGCTGAACCTGTTCTCGCAGGGAGTGGATCCCGGGCTCGACCTGTCCGAGATCGACGAGGCGCGCCGCATCGTCGAGGAGTGCAACGAGCTGCCCGTCCACCCGCGTCACCCGTACGTCGGCGAGCTCGTCTACACGGCCTTCTCCGGCTCGCACCAGGACGCGATCAAGAAGGGCATGGAGGCGCACGGCCGCGCCGAGCCCGGCGGGCTCTGGGAGGTCCCGTACCTGCCGATCGACCCGTCCGACGTCGGCCGCACGTACGAGGCGATCATCCGGGTCAACAGCCAGTCGGGCAAGGGCGGCGTCGCGTACGTGATGCAGCACGACCACAAGCTCGATCTCCCCCGACGCCTGCAGATCGAGTTCGCCGGGTCGGTCCAGCGGATCGTCGACGCGGAGGGCGGCGAGCTGACCGCCTCGCAGATCTGGGACGCGTTCGTCGGCGAGTACCTCACGGAGGGCCGCCTCGCGCTCGGCGGCTACCGAGTCCAGGGCGATGGCGCCGGTGACGTCGACCAGATCGAGGCCAACGTGATGCTCGCGGGAGTCGAGCACGTCGTCGAGGGCTCGGGCAACGGACCGATCGCCGCGTTCGTCACCGCACTCGGAGACGACCTCGGCGTGCGGGTCTCCGTCCGCGACTACCACGAGCACGCCCTCGGCGCAGGCGCGGGCGCGCAGGCGGCCGCCTACGTGGAGGTCGACTCACACGACGAGGTCACGTGGGGCGTCGGCATCCACCAGAGCATCGTGACCGCGTCGCTGCGCGCCGTGGTCTCGGCAGTCAACCGGGCCGAGCGGGTCGCCGCGTCGCGCACGCCCGAGACGGCAGCGGCGGAGTGAAAGTCTGATGAACCGAACAATTGCTACCCTTCCGCCATCGTGCGCGCAACCACCCCTCGTGCCCAGGAGTTTTTCGGCCGCCGGCGTCTCGCCGTCGGCCGTGGGGTTCGAGGCATGCGCACGTCCCGCTAGCACCACCTGCGAGGGGGCGCTGTGAGCGCCCGGCACCAGATCTGCGTCCTTGCCGGTGATGGCATCGGGCCGGAGGTCACGCTGGCCGCGATCCGCGTGCTCGAGGGCACCGCGGCCGCGCACGGGTTCTCGTTCGAGTTCGACCAGCGGCTCTTCGGCGGAGCGGCGATCGACGCCGTGGGCGATCCGTACCCGGACGAGACGCGCGAGGCGTGTCTCGCCGCGGACGCCGTGTTGTTCGGCGCGGTCGGCGGCCCCCGCTGGGACAGCGGGCCGGTGCGGCCGGAGCAGGGCATCTTCCGACTCCGGTCGTCGCTGCAGGCGTACGCGAACCTCCGCCCGATCCGCAGCTGGTGGAGCGGCACGATCAGCCCGCTCCGCCCCGAGCTCGTCGAGGGACTCGACCTCCTGATCGTGCGCGAGCTGACGGGCGGCCTCTACTTCGGCGAGCGCGGGCGCGACGCCGACGGCGCGTTCGACACGCTCAGCTACAGCGTCGAGGAGATCCGACGGATCCTGCGCCAGGGCTTCCGGCTCGCCCGCTCCCGGCGGGGTCGACTGACGAGCGTGGACAAGGCGAACGTGCTCGACACCTCGCGGCTCTGGCGCGACCTCGCGAACGAGATGTCGGCCGAGTACCCCGACGTCCAGCTCGATCACCAGCTCGTCGACTCGATGACGATGAAGCTGATCGAGCAGCCGGCGACCTACGACGTGATCGTCACCGAGAACCTCTTCGGCGACATCCTCTCCGACCTCGCCGCCTCGGTCTCGGGCGGCATCGGGCTCGCACCATCCGCCTCGCTCGGCGACGGCGGCCCGGGCATCTTCGAGCCGATCCACGGCACCGCTCCCGACATCGCGGGAACGGGCCGGGCCAACCCCGTCGCGATGATCCTGACCGGCGCCATGCTGCTGCGCGAGCTCGGCGAGACCGCCGCTGCCGACGCGATCGAGAGCGCGACCCGACAGGTCCTCGAGGACGGCCCGCGCACGCCCGACCTGGGCGGCGCATCCACGACCGACGAGGTCGCCGACGCAGTCCTGACGACCATACGCGCCACCGCATCCACTACGAGGTGAATCCCGTGTCCGCCGATCCAGCAACACACGCACCGCCCGCCGCCTCGCCGTACGAGGGCCGCCGCATGTCCGGCGCCGAGGCCGTGATCCGTTCGCTCGAGGCGGCCGGTGTCGAGATCTGCTTCGGCATTCCCGGCGGGGCGATCCTGCCCGTCTACGACGCGCTCGCCCACTCCGAGAGCCCGCTGCGCCACATCCTCGTCCGCCACGAGCAGGGCGGCGGCCACATGGCGCAGGGCTACGCACGCGCGACCGGCAAGGTCGGAGTCGCGTGGGCCACCTCGGGCCCGGGCGCGACGAACCTCGTGACACCGGTCGCCGACGCGTTCCTCGACTCGACGCCGATGGTCGTCGTCACGGGCCAGGTGCCGACGCACCTGATCGGCACGGACGCGTTCCAGGAGGCCGACACGACCGGCATCTTCATGCCGATCGTCAAGCACTCCTACCTCATCCAGCATGCCGACGACATCACGCGCGTGTTCCGCGAGGCATTCCACATCGCCTCGACGGGCCGGCCCGGACCGGTGCTCGTGGACGTGCCGAAGGACGTCGCGCAGCAGCAGGTGACGTTCCACTGGCCGGCCGAGGTCGACCTGCCCGGCTACCGCCCGACGCGCCACGGCCACCCGCTGCAGGTGCAGGCGGCCGCCGAGGCGATCGCCGACGCCGAGCGGCCCGTGCTGTACGTCGGCGGCGGCATCGTCAACGCCGAGGCGCACCGCGAGCTCCTCGCGCTGGCCGAGGAGGCCCGCGTCCCGGTCGTCACGACGCTGACCGCGAAGGGCGCGTTCCCGGACTCCCACCCGCTGTCGCTGCAGATGCCCGGGATGCACGGGTCGAAGTACGCGAACTGGGCGATGCACCAGGCCGACCTGCTGATCACGGTCGGCGCGCGCTTCGACGACCGCGTGACCGGCAAGCTCGACGCGTTCGCCCCGGGCGCCCGCGTGATCCACCTCGACATCGACCCGGCCGAGATCTCGAAGAACCGCCATGCCGACATCCCGATCGTGGGCGAGCTCGTCGAGGTGCTGCCGCAGCTGACGGCGGCGCTCTCCGAGCTGCGCGAGAAGCGGCCCACGTTCACCCACCGCGCGTGGCTCGAGACCGTCGAGAAGTGGCGGTACGAGTACCCGTTCCGCTACCGCCGGGGCGGCGACCTCAAGCCGCAGTACGTGCTCGAGCGGCTGCGCGACCTGCTGGCCGACCGCGAGGTGGTCTGGACGACAGGCGTCGGCCAGCACCAGATGTGGGCCGCGCAGTGGCTGCGGGTCGACGAGCCGCGGAACTTCATCACCTCGGCCGGACTCGGAACGATGGGCTTCGGGTTCCCCGCCGCGCTCGGCGCGAAGCTCGGCCGCCCGGACGCGACCGTGGTCTGCATCGACGGCGACGGCTGCTTCCAGATGACCCTGCAGGAGCTCGCCACCGCGGTCATCTACGAGATCCCGATCGTCGTCTGCGTCATCAACAACGGATGGCTCGGCATGGTGCGCCAGTGGCAGGAGCTGTTCCACGACGAGCGCTTCTCGCAGACGCACCTGCTCTCGACGGTGCCCGACTACAAGGCGCTCGCGGAGGCATACGGCGCGCTCGGCTTCCGCGTCGACCGCGAGGAGGACGTCGACGCCGCGATCATGGCTGCCGTCGACAGCGGGCGTCCGTGCGTCATCGACTTCCGCGTCGACCACGAGGAGAAGGTGTACCCGATGGTTCCGGCCGGCGGCGGCTCTGACGACATCATCGACCAGACGTGGGTCGACGACGACAACCTCTGGGTCGAGGACGGCGTCTGATGGCCGGCGAGCGCGCACTCAGCACGCACCACACGCTGTCCGTCCTCGTCGAGAACCAGCCCGGCGTGCTGTCGCGCGTGTCGGGGCTCTTCTCGCGGCGCGGGTTCAACATCGAGAGCCTGGCGGTTGGGCCCACCGAGCGTGAGGATCGATCCCGCATCACGATCCGCGTCGACTGCTCGCAGACCTCGATCGATCAGGTCATCAAGCAGCTGTACAAGCTGATCTCGGTGCTCAAGGTCAACGAGCTCGGAAGCGACGACGCCATCGAGCGCGAGCTGCTGCTCGTGAAGGTGACGGCGGCGCCCGACCGCCGGGCCGAGCTCGTGTCGCTCGCCGACGTGTTCGGCGCACGTGTCGTCGACGTCGGCGCCTCCGCGATGACGTTCGAGATCGTGGAGCATCCCACCAAGCTCGTCGCGTTCGAGGAGCTGCTGCGACCCTACGGGATCAAGGAGACGGTGCGAACCGGCCGCGTGGCCATCCGCCGCTCCTCGACCGACAGCCATCGTCGCGCGCGCATGCGCGTGATCGCCTGACACCCCACCCACCCGACCCCTCTCGGAGACGCCCCGATGACGAAGCTCTACTACGACGCCGACGCCGACCTCTCGCTGCTGCACGGCCGCCGCATCGCCGTGATCGGCTACGGCTCGCAGGGGCACGCCCACGCGCTGAACCTGAAGGAGTCGGGCTGCGACGTCACGGTCGGCGTCCGCCCGGGTTCCGAGGGCTGGGCGCGCGCCGAGGCCGACGGCTGGCAGCCGCAGAGCCCCGCCGACGCCGTCGTCGGCGCCGACATCATCGGCATCTTCGTGCCCGACCACATCCAGGTCGAGCTCTGGAACGACGTGATCCTGCCGGCGCTCGGACCCCGCTCGACGGTGCTGTTCGCGCACGGCTTCAACATCCACTTCGGCACGATCGTCCCGCCGAAGGACGTCGACGTGATCATGGTCGCGCCGAAGGGCCCGGGCCACCTCGTCCGCCGGCTGTACAGCCAGGGCGAGGGCGTGCCGTGCCTGATCGCGATCGAGCAGGACGCGACCGGCGAGGCGCAGCAGACCGCGCTCGCGTGGGCGTCCGGCATCGGCGGCGCCCGCGCAGGGGTGCTCGAGACGACGTTCGCCGAGGAGACGGTCACCGACCTGTTCGGCGAGCAGGCCGTGCTCTGCGGCGGCGCCTCGGCGCTGGTGCAGGCGGGCTTCGAGACGCTCGTCGCCGCCGGCTACCAGCCGGAGATCGCCTACTTCGAGTGCCTGCACGAGCTGAAGCTGATCGTCGACCTGATGTACGAGGGCGGGCTCGCGGGCATGCGCTACTCGATCTCCGACACGGCCGAGTACGGCGATCTCACGCGCGGGCCGCAGATCGTCGACGCCCACGTGCGCCAGACGATGCTCGACATCCTCGAGAACATCCAGAGCGGGCAGTTCGCGCGGGAGTTCGTCAGCGAGAACGCGACCGGCCGCACCGTCTTCAAGGCGCTGCGCGATCGCAGCTCGGCGCACCAGATCGAGCAGGTCGGCGCGCAGCTCCGGGCGATGATGCCGTTCGTCTCGGGCGGCAAGGCCCCCGAGAAGCAGGCCGCAAGCTAGGAGATCGACGAGCGGATGCGCTGGAGCGCGATCCGCAGGTGCTGCTCGGGCACGCGAGGGTTGTACAGCGGGCTGCGCGCCAGCGACTCGACCATGCGCCCGCAGAGCGCGAGCGCGGCCGGGTGGATGCGCACGCCCTCGCGTGCCAGCAGGTAGGAGATCGAGAGGATCTCGTCGGTGTGCGACTCGACGCGCTCGGTCAGCACGGGCCGTAGCGGGTTCTGCGGCTCGAGGCCGTAGGTCTCGAGCACCATCCGTGTGAGCGAGCGCGACAGGGTGCGTCGCAGATCGCTCGTCGCCATCCGCGCAGCGGCTCGCTCGACATCCGGAATGTCGTAGCAGGATCGCTGGCTCACGAGCCCCAGCACGAGTGCGCCGCGGTCGCTGCGGGCGTGGAGGTAGACGAAGAGGCCGGCGATCGCACCGAGCGCCGCCGGTGCCGCGATACCGAACTGTCCGGCGACGGCGAGGGCGGCTCCGGCGGCGAGCGCACAGGCTGCACCGATCAGGCCTTCACGGGCGCGGCTGCTCAGCCGGTCGAGATTCGCCTTCGCGAGATGCGGGTCGACTGCCCGCTCGTCGATGATCGAGATCACGTCGTGCACGTGCGAGGTATCGGCAGGTTCGCGAGCGATCGTGAGCGGCTATGTTCCCGCCTCGGTTGCGTCCGAAACGTGAGGTTTGCGCCGCGGCCAGGCGACGGCGAGAGCCCCGAGCAGTGCGAGTGCGGCGACGCTCACCCAGAGGCCGAGACGCAGCGAGGCCGGTCGGAACGTCCACACGACATGGTGCACTCCGGGCCCGACCTGGACGGCCCGGAACAGCGAGTCCGCGGTCTCGCCGTGAGCGTCGTGACCGTCGACCGTGACGTGCCAGCCGGGGTAGGCCGGATCGGCGAGCACGAGCTTCCCGGCCGCGCCGCCCGTGACGATGTCGACGCGATCGGGCTCTCGCCGGACGATGCGCGCAGGCTGCGGAGCGCGACCGGCACGCACGACACGCGCGAGCGGCTGCGCCTTCGGATCCCGCGTGATGACTGCGAGACGGTCGCGATAGACCACCGGCAGCCCCCGTGGCTGCTGCCCGGGCGGTGAGACGTAGTAGCGGACCCCGAGCGCACGCAACCTGCTCGTGGGTGCGCGGAGGACGTACTCGAAGTGCCGGTCGACCGTCGATGCCGCCGTTGGAGGCGAGCATGTAGCGGTTGTAGCTCTTCAGGTGCACGGGGTTGTACCCGGCGACGTCCTCGAGGCCGAGCCGCACCGACTCCGAGTCGAGCAGCAGGGCTCGCGCCCCCGGTGTTCCGGCGCTTCCCGAGCTGGTGGTGCAGCACCCCGGGCGCGGCGGACGTCGCGAAGCGGAACGGGCCCTCGCTCGCCTGGTGTGCGAGCAGGAAGCGCGCGCTCGCTGCGGGCGCCGGCAGCACGGACGAGGCGCTCTGCCAGTGCAGCCTGCGATCCTGGTGCGCGGCGTGCCAGGCGAGATCGCGCGGTCACGATGACGAGCAGCACCGCCGCGGCCACGACGAGGAACGTCCTCGAGCCGAGCGCCGGCAGGCACAGGGCGACCGCGAGCAGGGGGAGCACGAACGCGAGCGTCCAGGCATCGCCGAAGCCCAGCGCGAACCACACCACGAAGCACGCGACGAGCAACCCGACGACGGCTCGCTGTTCGGCGATGCGCTCCAGCGCAAGGCCGGCCATCACGGCGAGGGCCAGCACGGCGACGGCCATCGCACGTACGGGCTCGTGCGTGGCGAGGCTGTGCACGAGCGGAACCGGCCCGAGCAGCCAGCCGGCGAGCCCGGACGCCCACACGAGCGCGAACGCCACGAGCGCTGCCAGCGCGCGTGCGCGCGGCACGCCGGCGAGCAGCGCGAACAACGCGAGCGCCGGCGTGGCCGCACCCGCGTACAGCGTCGTCAGCTCGCTCCGGCTGACGCCGAACGGCCCGTAGAACGCGCGCAGGTCGCGGAAGACGAGCGAGCCGATGCCGCTCGGGTCGGCGACACCCTCCGCGGACGAGGAGTGATGGAGCAGCTCGAGCCGCGGCAGCAGCGCGACGGCTGCCAGCAGTGCCGCTGCGGCGACGGCCGCGAGCGCGAGCAGCACGCCGCGGCGCCCGGCTCGCAGCAGCAGCCAGAGCCCGGCCGCGATCGCCGCGACGGCCGCGAGCTGCTGCGATCCGGCAAGGATCGAGCCCGCGAGCGAGAGGGCGAGCAGCAGGACGGCCGCCGGTCGCCGGTCGGGGCGCGCGCGCACGACGAGCTCGGCCGCCGCCAGGCAGACCGGGAGCCAGGCGACACCGGCCAGCAGTCCGAGCATGGTCGAGCGCGCCACGAGGTGCCCGGACGCGCCGTAGGCGATCGCCGCATACGCGGAGCCGAGCCGTCCGGCCCCGACGACCCGGGCGAACGCGTACGCGCCGAGCGCGGCCAGCGCGTAGTGGAAGATCGTGAGGGCGACGAGGCCCGAGCCTGGCGAGAGAAGGCCGAAGGCGAGCAGCGCCGGCGGATACACGACACCCGACTGCGCGTCGGCCGCGAAGGGCTGGCCGGAGAAGGCCGTCGGATTCCACAGCGGCAGGTTCCCGTTGGCGAGCTGATCGTGCAGGAACGCGGCGAACGGCCCGTAGAACGCGATCGTGTCGGTCGCCCGCGGAAGCTCGCCGCGGAAGACGAGCGGCGCCAGCACGACCGCCATCGCAACGAGCACGCAGCCGATCGCGGCGGCCTCGCGAAGCCACGGCCTCCCCCACGTCCCGGCAAGCTGGCGCCTGCCCTCCGGCGGGGCGGCCGAGCTCACCGCCACGGGGCTACTCGATACCCTTGAGGAGCTGCGTCTGCGCCTTCGTCAGGGCCTTCATGACGTTGATGAGCCTTGCGATCGCCAGGCCCTGCACGTTGACCGCGGTCTCCAGCGCATTCACGGTCGGGTCGCTCGCAGGCTGCAGCTTGCTCGTCGCCACGACCGAGGCACGAACGTCGCCATTGACATCCCGCAGGGTCTGAGCCTGGACGTCGAGCGTGGTCTCCAGATTCGCGGTCAGCGTGGGCTTGGACTTGGAGAGGTGCGCGAGCGGTCCCGCAGGTCCTGCCGGGCCAGTAGCTCCGGTGGCGCCGGCCGACCCGGCGATGCCCTGCTGGTTCCAGCTCAGAACCTGTCCGGTGCACGCCGAGCTGACGGTCAGGTTCAGCGATGTTGGATCGACGCAGACCACGATCTTGGTGTCGCTGTTTGCCACAGCTGGCAGCACGGTCGCTACCACCACGGAGGCGACGACAATCGCGATGGTGGTCGCGACCCAACGCGGTAGACGGACGGTGAACTGCACGGGACCTCCTGATCGTGGGGAGGCTGATCGTAGAGGGAAGTGCCTGCAGATGCGCGTCTACGCGAGCCGCGACACAAACAGGCGGCTGCGGTCCAGCGGCGATCAGATCGCGACAACCTCGTCACCGGGGGCGATCTCGCCACCGACGACGATGTCGGCCCGCAGTCCCCCGCGATGCACGAGTCCCCGCAGCACGCCGGGGTCGGTGCGTCTCGCGAGGCTGAGACACGGCTCGCACAGCTCGATGCCGACGCACTCGACGACGCCGACGCGGAAGCGCCGCCCGACCAGATCGTTCAGCCGTACGCCACGGGTGATGACGTTGCGGCGCGACGCGGACGGCTCGAGCGCGATCCCGGTCTCGGCATGAAGCGCCTCGAGCGCCTCTGCCTCGATCAGCGTCAGATCGAGGCCGCCCGGACGCGCAACCGGCGATGGCGAGAGGTTGCGATCGCCCTCGAGACCCTGGCGGGCAAGCGCGGCGACCCGCTCTTGCGGCTCGGTAGCTGCTCCCGCGACCGGCGCGGTGAAGATCGCCTCGACGGTCCCAGTCATCGCCGGACAGGCTACCGGCTCTGGATCCGCGTGTACGGTGAGACGCATGAACGACATCATCGTCTCGACCATGAACGACCTGCCCGGCTACAAGGTCACCGAGGTGCACGGCGAGATCTGCGGCCTGATCTGCCGCAGTCGGAACGTCTTCTCGAACATCGGCGCAGGGCTGAAGTCGCTCGTGGGAGGCGAGGTGGGCGCCTACACGAAGCTCCTCGTCGATAGCCGCGCGCAGGCCGTCGATCGGCTGTGCGATGCCGCTCGCGACCAGGGAGCGAACGCGGTTCTCGCAATGCGCTTCGACTGCAACGAGATCGCCAGCTCGATGAGCGAGGTCGCGGCCTACGGGACCGCGGTCACGGTCGAGCGCATCTTCTGAGCTAGCTGGCGTTCATGATCGTCGGCGCGTTCGCGCCGCCCGGACCTGCGATCGTCACGAGGCCGCCCTGCGCCGTGATGACGAGCCGAAGCGTCTGCGCCTTCATGGTGCCGATCGAGATCTTCAGAACGCCCTTCTTGGAGGTTTTCTGGCCGAGGCGCTTCCCGGCGTGTTGCGTCCCGATCCGGCCGGGAGCGAGACGCGCACCTTCGCCTTGCCGCTGATCACGTGCAGATGCAGGACCGCGCGCGCGAACGGCTGCTTGAGCTTGAATGAGAGCACGAGACGTGCGCCCGACTTGCGACCGACCTTCACCGCGAGCACGCCCTTCGACTTGATCACCCTCAGCTGCGATGCGGCGGTCGCCTTGGGTGTGCCGTTGGAGATGCCGGTCCACGGTCTCGCACCGGAGAGGTTGCCCGCCGCGTCGTAGGCCTGCACGCTCCAGGTGTACGACCCGGCCGGCACGTTCCGGTCGATGTAGGACGTTCCGCGGTCACGTTGGTGGTCATGGCCGTGCCGGTTCCGGTGCGGGTCACGCGGTAGCCGGTGACCTTGACGTTGTCGCTCGCGGCGTTCCACGTCAGCGTGAAGGTGCTGCCGACGTTCGGGCGTCCCGTGAAGCCGCCCGGGGCGGTCGGAGGCGTCATGTCCTTGGTCGTCGCCGAGATCACCGTCGAGCGGGGGCTCGCATTTCCCGCCGTGTCGGTCGCGACGACGTAGTAGCTGTACGGCGTCGCATCGGGGAGGTTGGAGTCCTCGAACGTCGTTCCAGGCGTCCGGCCGACGAGGGTCGTGCCCCGGAAGACCTTGTAGTCGTCGACGGCCACGTTGTCGGTCGAGGGCGTCCAGCTCAGGAACACGTCGTGCCCGTCCGTGGTGGGCGGATTGAGGATCGGCGCCGACGGGGGCTGGTTGTCGTCGAGGCGGAACTTGAACGGCGTGGGGGGCGCCGCGCTCTGTCGGAGGCAGTGATCGACGCTCACGACGTTGACGATGTAGTTCTCGCTCTGTGCGAGTCCGGTGAGCTCGACGCCGGGCGTCGACGACTGCGGCACGAACACGCCGGCGCCCTGGTAGCCCGGCGCAGTGCTGCTCGTGACCTGGTAGCCGTCGATGGGCGCGCCCGTCGTCGTCACGGGATCCCAGACGAGCGACTCGGTGCTCGAGCTCGCGTTCGCCTGTCCGTGGACCTGCGGTGACGCATCGGGACCGTCAGGATCGAACACCCGCGCGACGAGCGGCGAGCGACACAGCCGAGCTGTCGGAGCCGTAGGTGGCCTTCGCGGTGAGCGTCACCTGCTGGTAGGGCGCGCCGGGGATCGCCTGGCCGAGGAGGCCGTCGGACGGCGCGCCGTTGACGAACA
Organism: uncultured Actinomycetes bacterium; assembly: GCA_963717155.1. Lineage (GTDB taxonomy): Bacteria > Actinomycetota > Thermoleophilia > Gaiellales > JALYLC01. The sequence continues at coordinate 585,309 of OY970326.1, read as the reverse complement.
GGTGGTACACCAGCCCGGGCGTGCCCGCGTCGACCGAGGTCGCGTTGGCGACCAGCGGAGAGCAGCCGTCACCGGCTCCCTGCAGCGAGAACAAGGGCGTGCCGGGCGACGGCATGACGACGGTCTGGGTGATCGGCGCCGACTGGTTACCTGCGGCGTCGACCGCGACGACGCTGACCGTGTGGGTGGCGCCGTCGTTCGGGACGTTCGGGGCGCCGGGCGTCGCCGTCTGCGACGAGGCGAACGGATCGAACGCCACCGAGGTGCAGTTGATCGTGTCGACGCACACCTGGTAGCTCGCGACGCCCGAGCCGAAGTCCGACGCCGCCGGCCAGGTCGCGGAGATGGTTCCGAGCGCCGCCCGCGAGGCGATCAGCGTCGTGCTGTTGAACTGCGGGGCCAGGATGTCGTTCGTGCGAGCGACTGGCGGTTGCGGGAGAGACTCCCAGCGTCGTGCCACCCGGGTCGCCAGGGGGATCGCCGACGTCCTCGACCGCGCTCACGGCGAACTGGTAGGTCGTGTAGCTCGCGAGCCCGTCGATCGTCAGCGACCCGCTCGAGCCGATCGTCGAGTACCTGACGGTGCGCGAGATGATCGGGCCACCGGGAGTCTGCTGCGCGGTGACCGTGTACGTGACGTCCGAGTCGAGCGCACCGCGCACCCAGGTCACGGTCGCGATGTTCGTTCCGGGCGCGACCGACACCGCGATCCCCGTCGGCGGGTTCGGCAGGTCGGCGCGCACGGTCGCCGTGACCCCCGGTTGCGGCGTGGGCGGCTGGCCCACCCCGCCGGACACCGTGACGAGCTGGTACGTGTGCGTCGAGCCGGGTGTGGCGACGAGGTCGTCCTCGAAGCTGGTCGACGACGTGGGCGTCACCGATGCGACGAACAGTCCGTCGCGCAGGACGTCCAGCTCGTCGGGGTAGTCCGGGTTCGCAGGCCAGGACCACGAGAGGTCCACCCTGTGGTCACTGCGCGGCGTGGCCGTCAGCCCAATAGGCGTGCTCGAATCCGCCAGCGCAGGCGCGACGACTACGGCGCATGCGGTGAGAACGACTCCGAGCGTGCAGCTTCTCAAGAGCGCGGCACGCATCCAGGTCACATGGTACGCCCCAATGCCCCCCGACGGGAAGTTTTCGAGCGTATTACGGTGATTCTACGGGAGGCGGAACACCGCCTCCCGGGAGGGGATCACCCCAGCGGCCGCGAGGCGAACTCGAGCAGACCCTTCGGCGACACGAGCGCAACGCCGACATCGTCGAGCATGCGCGCCGCCCCGAGCGAGCTGGAGACGCGCGAGCTCGGCGGAGCGGGCTGAGTCAGCACGGTCTCGAGCGCGTAGGTGCCGGCGAACGAGGGCCGTGCGACCGAGACGCTCTGGGGGTCGCGGTACGCGATCACGGGACGCCGGCCCGAGAATGCCACGATCGTCGGCGCGCTCGAGCCAGACTCGCCGACCTGGTCGCCGCGCCAGCGACCGCGATCGTCGCGGTACAGCAGCCGCAACGGCTCGTGGTCGCCGACGAGCCCGGCGGCCACCACGGCCACTGCGTCGTTCGCGCCGAAGGAGACCACGGCCCGCACCGCGGCCACGGGCGCATCGCCGATTCGCATGCTCGGCGTTCCCGGGCGTGACGAGTCGAACCGAGTGCGACGCGGAGTCGACGAACGCGACCCAGGGCCTGCCGAGGTGATCGAACGCGAGACCCACCGACGACGCGTTCGCCCCGCCGGGTGCAACCCGATACGTCGTCGTGTCGAGGGTCTCGACGCCCCACTTGCCTCCGAGCAGGCGGGCCAGCTTGACCTGGGCCTGATCGTCGGTCCCGGTGCGCACGAGGTACGCGATCGCGGGATGTCCCTGACGATCGAACGCCGCCGACTCGCCGAACGCGTCCGCGTCGATCGGATCGATCACCCACGGCCCTCCGCGATTCGCGCGTGCGGCGTACAGGGTGCCGCTCGGAGGCTGCGCGGGATCGAGCGAGACCTCGGTGCGGAACGCGATGAGGCGGATCCCGGTACGGGAGATCGCGAGCATGGGCTCGCGCCCGACGCGCGCGCCGTTGATCGTCGTGGCGACGATCGTCGTGCTCCAGCGACCGTTGACGCGCTCCGCGAAACGGAGGGCGTTCGCGGTCAGGCGGTCGTCGTAGGCGGCGGCGAAGCTCGCCGCCGTCGGCCGCGACGCTGACCGAGGCCGGCCTGACCGCGAGATCGACGAGCTCACGGGTCGAGGTCGTCGCGGGTGAGGCGGCTTGCAGGGACGGCGCGAGCGTGAGGAGCACGACGGCGGACGCCGCGCAGGAGCGACGGAACGAGGGCACGTGTCAGCTCGGAGGCAGCGTCGGCGGCGAGGCACAGACGGGTGCCCGCCCGCCAGTCACCGCACCCTCGAAGGACACTGATACGTGAAGCCTGACGGGGCCGGGACGCATGACGCGCAGCTGCGACATCGGTCCGGGACCGCGCTCGACGCATGCGGCCGTCGGATCGTCGACCCGCCAGTAGGGCGTGTAGCTCACTCTCAGACTGTAGACGCCAGCGACGGGGCGTAGAGAGAGATGGAATCTCTCGTCATGCGCAGGATGCGCGTGCGCGGGTACGCGCTCTCCGGAGCACCGGGCGGCGGGGTCAGGATCGGCGACGCGTCGTGCAGCTCGTAGATCGCGAGATGCGGCGACGACGACGCGCGCACCAGCGTCAGCCCGGGGACGCCCTGGCGCAGAAGCGCGGCCTCCGCGCGGGCGGCCGGATCGAGCTCGTCGTGAGGCAGCAGCACGTAGCGCACGCCCATCGCGCGCAGCCAGTCTCGATACAGCGCAGGCGTCACGGGGCCGCCGCGGTACCCCGGCAGGTCCTGGGGACGGTAGGCGTTCTGGCGGTACCAGCCTCCGGCGAGCGGGATCCCGCTCTTCGGCAGGTAGTAGGCCTCCGAGTGCCCCCACGTCGCGACGACCTCGACGCGGAAGTTGGGCGCGCGCTGGGCGATCGGCCGCAGGAAGTCGAGCGCCGGGTTCCAGAAGGTCGCCGCCTGCGCCTGATCGGTGTAGCCGCCGACCGCGTTCTTGATGAGCGGCACCGACTGCCAGGCGACGGCGACGCCGAGCGCCACCACGACCAGGAGCCGTGGCCGGAAGCCGCGCAGCGCAGCGACCAGCGCCAGCAGCGGCAACGCGATGTAGTCGAGCAGCCGTGTGGCGTTGCCGCCGAGCGCCGACGGGTACAGCTTCGCGGCCCAGCCGAGCACCAGGTAGGCGAGGAACACGCCCACGAGCGGGCGCGCGCGCGAATCGCCGCGGGCGAGCAGCGCCCCGCACACGGCGAAGCCCGTGATCCCCACGAGGTCGAGCCAGGGATAGGCGAACGCGCTGCCGGCGGGGAACGCCCGGAAGACGAGCAGCTGCGCGAACCCCAGGAGCGCGATCGCGCACACCGGACCGATCACTCGCGCGGCGCAGCACGAGCCGTTGGCTCTGCGCTGCAGTCAGCCCGACGAGGGTGACCGCGAGCAGCAAGAAGGCGAGCGGGCTCGCGAGCAGCGACGTGAGGCAGCACAGGACGAGCAGGACCGGGCGATCGCGCTGCAACGCGACGAGTGCCGCGAGCGCGAAGGCGCAGCCGAGCGCGAACGGGTACTGCCCGGCAATCAGCACACCGGGCCAGAAGGCAGCGAACAGCAGCGCGGACAGGCGCGCGGGGCGCCCCCACTGCCGAAGGACGGCCGACGCGAACAACCCGGCGCCCGCAACGACGGCGACGACCGCCACCGTCAGGTACCCCACGAGCGCGGCGAGCGGGTAGTACAACGGGCTGTAGTTGACGAGCTCGTAGCGACCCGCGTACCAGTAGTTGTCCCAGAAGCGCCAGCCGTCGCTGGCGAACGCCGAGGTCAGGTGCTGGTGCGCGGCACGGTCGACCCCGGGCGGCCCGAACGCCGCCAGTGCGAGGGCGAGCACCGTCGACACGCCGAGCGCCACTGCCACGTCGGGCGAGATAGCGGGCAACGCATGTCTGGGCGCCCGATCGAGGCGTCCGTGGCCGAGATAGCGCGTGGGCGCGGCGCGCGAGGACACGCGGTCGCTGCCTCCGTCCGTGGGGGTCGCAGGAGAAGAGGCTGAGGGTATCAGCCACCGACGCCTGCGAGAGGGAGTACCGGCGCTACTCGAGACCGAGCAGGCCCGTGCGCCGCGCCGTCCCGAGCAGGAGCCCCCGGCTCGCAGGCGACAGCGGGGGCGCGCCGATCCTCGTCGCCGACGACGAGATGAGACCCATCTCGAGCAGGAGCTCCTTGACGCAGCGCACGTAGTGCGGGAGGCCCTGGAACTCGGTCACGAGCAAGGGCAGGAGCCGCGCGTGCAGCGCTCGCGCTCCATCGTGGTCGCCGCGCATCCAGCGCTCGACGATGCCGTGATGCACGCTGGGCGCCTCGCAGCCCGGGAGCGTGCCGACGACGCCCGCGGCGAGCTCGTCGGGAAGGTGCAGGCCGCCATGACCCCCGAGGGCGCTGAGGCCCGGGATCCACGCGAGCTCCGCGACGAGATCGACGGCGGGAACGCCCTCGGGTTTGGCGTAGCGCACGTTGTCGCAGCGTCCCATCAGCCGCTCGATGAAGGCGCGCCCGAGCGTCACACCGAGAAACGCCGGAGCGTCCTGCACGATCATCGGCACGGGTGCGATGGCGCGCGCCACCGCCTCGAAGTGCAGCGCGATCTCGTCGAGCCCGCCCAGATGCGACGGGGCGGCGAGCAGGATCGCCGCTGCGCCACGCGCGGCGGCGTGCACCGCGAGCTTGCGTGCGAGCTGGGTGTCGTCGGTGCTGCACCCGATGATCGCGCGTCCCGGCCCAGCCGCAGACAGGACCTCGCGCGCCACCGCGACGCGCTCGTCGAGCGTGAGCGCCAGTGCCTCGCCGCCGAGACCGAGCGCACTCACCCCCGGGCAGCCGCCGTCGAGCTGGTAGGCGACGACCGCCGCGATCTCGCCGAGCGCCACCTTGCCATCGACGGTGAACGGCGTGACGACCATCGGATACGCGCCCGCGAGTGCTGCTGGCATAGGTGTCAGCGAGGCGGCGCGCAGCTCTGGCGCGCTGCGAACTGCGTGTCGAGGACGACGGTCTCGGGCCCGAGTTCCGGCGTCCTCAGGCGTCGAAGCAGAAGGTCGGCAGCCAGGCGCCCCGCCTCGACGTTGTTGCGAGAGACCGCGCCGATCGGCGGTCGCAGCAGCGTGGTGATCTCGGTGTCGTCGCAGGTGAGCAGCGAGACATCCGTCGGGATTCGCAGATCGCGGCGAAGCAGCGTTCGCAGGACCCCGATGAGGATCTGGTTGCCGCCCGCGACGAGCGCGGTCGGCGGTGCGGCCCGCGCCAGCAGCTGCTCGCTGCCCTGCTCGCCGTGCTCCGCGGTGAAGCTGCCCGTGATGATCGACAGCTCGTCGGTCAGCCCGCGGGCCGCGTAGGCCTCGCGGGCCCCCGCGATCCGCTCACGCGTGGGTCGCAGCTCCGGCCCCGAGATCAGTCCGATGTCGCGATGACCGAGATCGAGCAGGTGGCCGATCGCCGCACGCATGCCCGCGCGGTGATCCGCGAGCACGGCGCTCACGCCGTCGAGATCCGCGAGCTCGCGGTCGAGCAGCACGCAGGGCGCCTCGATCTCGTGGAGCGCGTCCAGGGTCGCCGGCTCGCTCTCGCTCGCGAGCGAGAGGATCAGCCCGTCCACGCGACGCTGCGAGAACACCCGGATGTACTCGGCGTCGAGCTTCGGATTGCCCTCGGAGTTCGAGAGCAGCACGGAGTAGCCCTCCTCACGCAGACGACCCTCGGCGCCCTTGACGATCTCGGCGAGCAGCGGGTTTGAGATGTCGCCGACGACGAACCCGACCGAGTGGGTGGCCCCGCGGCGCAGCCCCTGGGCGAGCAGGTCCGGCCGGTATCCGAGCTCGCTCACGGCCGCCAGCACGCGCTCGCGCATCGCGGACGAGACATCCGGGTGCTCGGAGAGCACGCGCGAGACCGAGCTCATCGCAACCTGCGCACGATCGGCAACCTCGCGCATGTTCGCCCTGCCGCGCTGGGGTCCAGGCGGTTCTACGTCAGGAGGGATCACCGTCGGGAAAGCTACTCCTTGTCAGCGGGTGAGAGCCAGGACGTCAGTACATCAGGAACGCGCCGCTCACGTTGAGCGTCGCGCCCGAGATGAACGAGGCGTGCCTCGAGAGCAGGAACACGGCGACGCCGGCGATCTCGTCCGGTCGACCGAGCCGGCCGAGCGGCGTGTTGCGGTTGATCGCGTCGAGCACGTCCTGGTCGAGGTCCTGCAGCAGCATCGGGGTGTCGACGTTGCCGGGTGCGATGCAGTTGACGCAGACCCCGGAGGGGCCGAGCGTCCTCGCCAGCCCCCGGGTCAGCGAGACCACGCCGCCCTTCGCGGCGGCGTACACCACCGACCCCCCGAGGCCACCCGTCCACCACGCCTGCGAGGCGACCGTGACGATGCGTCCCCCGGCCCCGGCATCCCGCAGCGCGAGTCCGACCGCGCGGCACAGGAAGAACGTGGCCTTGAGGTTGACCTCGTGCTGCGCGTCCCAGTCGTCCTCGGTGATCGAGGCGAGATCGTTTCGGCGGCGGAGGACCGCGGCGAAGTGCGCGATGCCCCAGAGGTCGCCCAGGTCGGAGCGCGCGCGGCGCACGAGGTCGTCGTGGGTTGCGAGGTCCGCGAGATCGACAACCGCCGACGCGTGTCCCGAGCCGGCGAGTCCGGCGAGCACCTCCTCGAGCCCCTGGCCGTCCCGATCGACGGCGAGGACCCTGCCGCCCGCCGTTGCGACGGCCTCGGCGGTGGCGCGACCGATCCCCCGCGCGGCACCCGTGACGATGACGCCGCGACCATCGAGACCTGCGCCGACGTCCCACCCATCGCCCATCGGAGTCAGACCCCCCACGCCGCGTCGGTGCTCGGGAACCGGCTCTCCGCCTCGGGCGCGTCCCGGCTGTAGACCATGAAGCTGCGCCGGAACTCGCACACGACCTCTGCGCGCTGGTTGATGCCGCGCGTGCGGATCTCGACGATCCCGACGGTCGGACGACTCGTGCTGCGCCGGGCCGCGAGGACCTCGCTCTCCACCCAGATCGTGTCGCCGTGGAACACGGGACTCGGAAGGCGCACGGTGTGCCATTCGAGGTTCGCGGTCGCGTTCTCGGAGGTGTCGGCAACGCTGAGTCCGACGACGAGCGAGAGCGTGAAGCACGAGTTGACGAGCCGCTGGCCGAAGCGCGTCGCGGCCGCGAACTCGGCGTCGAAGTGCACGGGGTTCGTGTTGTGAGTCAGCGCGGTGAACCAGACGTTGTCGGTCTCCGTGATCGTGCGGCCGAAACGGCTGCGGAACCGCTGTCCGACCTCGAAGTCCTCGAAGAACCGTCCGCGCCACTCGTCCGGCGCTGGCGGTGGGGCGCTCATGGAACCTCCTCCCGCAGGCGTGCGATCGCCTGGTCGTCGTAGCCGCAGAGCTCGCGCAGCACGGTCTCGGTGTGCTCGCCGCGAAGCGGAGCGCGAGCCGTCGGCAGCTCCGCGCCGGACATCCGGAGCGGTGAGGCGACCTGCCGCACCTGGCCGAGCGCCGGGTGCGTGTAGCCCATGATCGCGTCGCGCGCCGCGACCTGAGGATCGGCGAGCGCCTGCTCGACGGAGTTGACGGCCGAGCACGGCACGCCGGCCGCCTTCAGCACGTCGACCCACTCCTGCACGGGTCGTGTCGCGAGTCGCTGCTCGATGAGCGCGACGAGCTCGGCGCGATGGGCGCGTCGCTCGGCGAAGCCCCGGAAACGCTTGTCGTCCGACCACTCCGGACGCCCGAGCGCCTCGCACAGCCTCACCCACAGGCCCTGCTTCGGGCAGGCGATGACGATGCTGCCGTCCTGCGCCGCGAAGGTCTGGAACGGGACCATCGAGGCGTGCGCGGTGCCCGACCGTTCGGGCGTGTAGCCGCGGCTCGCCTGCCATGTCCCGATGTACGTCAGCTCGGCGAGGGCCGTCTCGAGCAGCGAGAGATCGCAGTCGCAGCCGACTCCGTCCCGTCGCGCCCGCAGGACGCCCGAGAGCATCGCGATCGCTGCGACGTAGCCGCCGGAGAAGTCGACGAGCGAGAGCGCGCTCTTGCCGGGCGGGCCGGCCGGCTCGCCGGTGAGGCTCGCCCAGCCGGCAAGCCCCTGGACGGTGTAGTCGTAGGCGCCCTCGGCTGCGCGCGGCCCGGTCATGCCGAAGCCCGAGAGCGAGCAGCAGACGATGCGCGGGTTCAGATGGCGGAGCTGCTCGAAGGTGAGGCCGAGTCGCGCGGGCTGGTCGCCGCGGAGGTTCGAGAAGACGACGTCGGAGACGCCGACGAGCTTCTCGAAGGCTGCGCGTCCCTGCGGCGCCTTCAGGTCGAGCGAGATCGAGCGCTTGTTGCGGTTGAAGGTCTCGAAGAACAGCGAGTCCTCGCCCTGCGCGAACGGCGGCACGTAGCGACCGACGTCGCCTCCGACGCGCGGGTCCTCGATCTTGATCACGTCTGCGCCGAGATCGGCCAGCTGGAGCGTCCCCCACGGGCCTGCGCCGTACTGCTCGACGGCCACGACGCGCACATCGGCGAGCGGGAGAGACATCGATGGACACAGTACCTTTCGGGGATGCTGCGCCCATTCAGCGAGGTTGACGTGTTCACGCCCACGCCGTACCGGGGGAACCCCGTCGCGGTCGTGCTCGATGCCGACGGACTCGACGGCGACGAGATGCAGCGGTTCGCGAACTGGACGAACCTGTCCGAGACGACGTTCGTGCTGCCTCCGACCGATCCGGGAGCCGACTACCGGGTCCGCATCTTCACGCCGGTGCAGGAGCTGCCGTTCGCCGGGCACCCCACGCTCGGGACGTGCCACGCCTGGGTCTCGAGCGGGGGCGTTGCCGAAGAGCGCCGACGCCGTCGTCCAGGAGTGCAAGGCCGGCCTTGTGCGCGTGCGATCCACGCCCGACGGGCTCGCCTTCGCGGCGCCACCGCTCTTGCGGTCGGGGCCGGTCGACGAGTCGCTCGTACAGCAGATCGCCTCGGTCCTCGGTATCCCGCGCGACGAGATCATCGCCTCCGAGTGGGCTGACAACGGGCCGGGTTGGGTCGCGGTCATGCTCGCGAGCGCCGAGGCGGTGCTCGCGCTGCGACCGGGCTTCGCCGAGCTCGACATCGGCGTCGTCGGCCCACATCCGGAGGGCGCTGCCGAGGCGTTCGAGGTGCGCGCGTTCTTCCCGAAGGACGGGGCGCTCGTCGAGGATCCGGTGACCGGCAGCCTGAACGCCTCGCTCGCGCAGTGGCTGCTGGGGACCGGCCGCGCGCGGGCACCGTACGTGGCGCGCCAGGGAACCGCGCTCGGCCGAGCGGGCCGCGTGCACATCTCGAGCGATTCCGAAGGCACGATCTGGGTCGGCGGCGGCACCGTGACCTGCATCGCCGGCGAGGTCGACCTCTGATATGGCGGCGGGTTTGTCAAGTTGGCAGGGAGAGTTGGCCCGGGTTCGGGCGGTGTGGTGTGGCGTGACGGGTGGGCGTTGGGCGGTCGGCGACGTGGCGTCGTCGGTCTGATATTCGAGGGTTGGGTACCTCAGGGCGCTGGTTTCGTCGCCGGCGTGCGCGGTCTAGGAGCGGGCGTCGCCCGCGTGCGGGCTGCCCATAGAGGTGTCGTGCGTGCCGGCTGTCCGATGCCCAACGCCCGCCCCTCACGCAGGACGGGTCTGGGCGGCGTTATGGCGCGGTTGCGGCGGCCCAGAGGAAGCACGCGAGTTGGCGGGCGCGGGCGGCGTTCGCGACGTTCGCGGGCTTCCCGCGGTCGCGCATGCTCTGGTGCATGCGGTAGAGCCGCTGCTGCGCACGCCACGCGATCTGGAGGATGTGGGCGGGGAGCTGCTCCTGGCGGCGTCGTAGGGGTACGCCGATCCGCGGGGGGCGGGCGTAGTGCCAGGCAGCCTCGACGAGCAGGCGTCGTGCGTACTGCGAGCCGGTCTTGGTGATCGCGCCGCTTCTGGAGCCCTCGCCGGACTGGTCGAGCGACGGCACGAGCCCGACGTACGCGGCGACGTCGGAGGCGTGGGCGAAGCGGCTCCAGTCGCCGATCTCGAGATGCATCCCAAGCGCGGTCAGCGTGTCGACCCCGCGAAACGCCCGCAGCCGGCTGACGGTCGGCCAGAGCGCGTCGGCTTGCGCGATCCGTGAGAGGCGCTCGGCGAGTGCGTCTCGGCGGGCGATCAGCCCATCGACGGTGGCGAGCGCGTCGGCGTACACGAGGTCGAGATCGGGCTCGCCGAAGCGCTGCCGCGCGAGCCACTCGCGATGGGCCTGCGTCCACGTCCCACCCGAGCGCGGATACACGAGGCCGTGGCGGAGCAACAGCTTTGATACGCGATGGCGAGCACGCATCAGATCGCGGCGGACCTGCTCGCGCGCACGCACGACATCCCGCGCTGCCTCCTCCGCGAGCGACGGCACCCGCACCGCCGTCAAGCTGCCCGCCATCAGCTGACGCACGAGGTGCTCGGCATCGCGCCGGTCGGTCTTGATCCGCTCACCCGCCCGTCGTGGCGTCTTCGACGGCGCGATCACATCCATCGAAATCCCCGCGGCTCGCGCGGCACGCGCGAGGCCGTACCCCGTCGGGCCCGCCTCATACGCAGCCCGCACCGGCGCCGCGAACGACCCGAGCCACTCGACCAACGGCCCGATCTCGCAGCTCGACACGCGCCGCCTCGACAACTCGCCCGAGACCGCGTCGACGACGCTCGCCTCCACCGAGCGAGCATGGACGTCCAACCCGATCCATGTCATCGTGACACCCACGGCCAGGCCCTCCTCAAACTTGCGGTCAGCCGGAGCCCAAATCTCCGGCCAGACAAACCCGCGCGAGGACTCAACAGGGCCTGGCCGTCAACCGCAACCGGCACTCAGGCCATAGCGTCTAGCAGGGCGTCAGCGATCGAGCCGGTAGCGCTCGATGTAGTCGGCGTCGAGCTCCCAGCCGAGCCCGGGACGATCGGTCAGCTCGATCCACGCCGTCGTGCGCGTGCGGCCGGTTCGCGATCAGGTTCCACCAGATCGGGTCGCGATCGGGGTGGAAGCACTCGACGTAGGTGCCGTGGGGCTGGCTCGCGAGCAGGTGCGCCGCGACGTGCGGCTCCTCGTGGTGGCCCATCTCCACGTCGTAGGCGAGCGCCATCGCCGCCGCGCGCCGCCACTCGGTCGGGCCGCCCGACCAGGAGGCGTCGAAGTTGCAGACGTCGATCGCGCCCGCCTCCATCAGGTCGCGGCAGCCCGCTGGCGAGAGCTCGCTCTGCCCGGCGCAGACGGGAATGCCGCCGCGCATGCGAACGGTCGCGCAGCGACGCGGCGATCGTTGTGCCAGCCGCACCGGCTCCTCGAACCAGCGGATGTCGAGGTCCTCGACGAGACGGCACAGCTCGAGCGCCTGCGTGCGGCTGTAGCCCTGGTTCGCGTCGATCATCAGCACGAAGTCGTCGCCGCCGCCCTCGCGCGCGGCGCGCACCCGCTCGGCATCCTCGTCGGGGCCCGCGCCGCCGACCTTGAACTTGCAGCCGGCGAGGCCGGCTGCCCGATACCCCTCCATCTCGCGCGCGACCTCGACCAGCGACTGCCCGTAGTAGCCGCCGATCGCGATCATCTGGATGCGCCGGCGGAAGCCGCCCCAGAGCCGCCACAGGGGCTGGCCGAGCGCCTTGCCGATCGCGTCCCAGATCGCGGTGTCGACGCCGGCGCAGGCGACGAGGCCGAGGCGCCGGTCGCGCAGGATGTCGAACGTCGCCGGGCGGGCGAGCTGCCAGCAGCGCTCGACCTGGAACGCGTCCTCGCCGATCAGCCGCGGCTCGATCTCGTCCCGGACGATCGCGAGGATCTGGTCGAGCGTCGCGTCCTCGTCACCCGTGTACGCCTCGCCCACGATGCCCTCGCGCGTGTGGACGCGCGTGATCACGGTCGCCCGGTGCGTCATGCGGTAGTAGCTGCCGCGAGAACACGCGGGCGAGCGGCACGCGAAGGGGCACGACCTCGATCCGCTCGATCGTGAGACCGTCCAGCCGCGCCTCGCCGACCACGCCCCGCGGGGCCTCCTCGAGGCTCACCGGAACGCTGCTCCGCGCTCGCTGGATTCGTTTCCAGTCATCTGTTCGATTCTATCCCCGTCGGCCATCTCGAGAAAACCTCGATCGTGGGACGCGAACGTAACAGGGAGCCGGAAGCGCTAGAGCGCGCCGATCGCCGCCGCGATCTCGCCGATCGCGTCGTCCGCCTCGACCACGAGCCCGGGCATGCGGATGAAGCCGTGGATCATCCCGTCGTAGCGGGTCAACGTGACGGGCACTCCCTCGGCGTTCAACCGGTCGGCGTAGGCCTCGCCCTCGGACACGAGAGGATCGTGCTCGGCCGTCTGGACGAGCGCGGGCGCGACACCCGCGAGCTCGGCCGCGCGCAGCGGCGAGGCGTCGGGGTGCGACCCGTCCGCGTCGCCGAGGTAGGCCTTCCAGTACCACTCCATCTTGGCCCGCGTGAGGTTGAGCCCGGTCGCGAGCCGTGTGTACGACTCGGATGCCAGATCGAAGTCGGTGACCGGATAGACGAGCGCCTGCATCGCCAGCGGCAGGCCGGCGTCGCGCGCGTGCAGCGCCACGACGGCGGCGAGGTTCCCTCCGGCGCTATCGCCGCCCACGACCATCTTCGAGACGTCGGCTCCGAGGCTCAGCGCCTCCTGGGCGACCCACTCGGTCGCCGCCCATGCATCCTCGACCGCTGCGGGGTACGGATGCTCGGGAGCGAGCCGGTAGTCGACCGCCACGACGACGCATGGCGCGCGGTTCGCGATCGCGCGGCACACGGGATCGTGCGAGTCGAGGCTGCCGACCACCCAGCCGCCGCCGTGAAACCACACGAGCACCGGAAGCAGCGTGGTGCTGCGCGGCCGGTACACGCGCACTCGCAGCGGCCCGGCTGGACCCGGGATCAGCAGGTCGACGACCTCGTCGACCTCATCGGGGGCGCCCCAGATCTCGGGCAGCTCCGCCTCCATCCCCGCCCGCAGCAGCTCGACCGGAACGTCCCACGCGGGCGGGCTCGAGATCGCCCGCTCGACATAGGGCCTCAGTTGTGGGTTCAGCTCGGCCACGGCCGCCAACATTGTGCAGGAACGAGACCATGACGAGGGTAATCAGCGCGCGCTGCGCACCACCACGACGTCGTCGTCGCCGAGCAGGCGCGAAGCCACGCCCCGCTCCGCGAGCGCGGAGCACACCAGCCTCGCCTTCGGAGCCCACCATTCGGTGTCAGCATGGGGAAGCGGCACCCAGTCGGCGAGCCCCAGACCGCTCCACTCGACCGCGCGGCGGTACCCCGACGGGACGATCGACGCGTCGTCGCCGAGCTCGAGTCCCCGCAACGTCGGCCCGGCGACGATCGCGCCGGCGCTCTCACCGCCGTAGGCGATCCGGTCGGCGCCGACGAGCTCGCGGATCAGATGGTCGAAGCCGCTCGCACGCATGGCACGATGCAGGACGAACGTGTTGCCGCCATGCGCGAAGACGAGCCCTACACCGTCAAGCCGCCGACGCAGGTTCTCGTCGGTCCGGTCACCGAAGTGGTCGCGCAGATCGAGCTCGGAGGCGTCGAGCCCGAGCCGCGCGAACTGCGCGACGAGCTGCGACGCCTCCTCCGAGCGCGAACCGGGATCGCCGTCCCACGCGTTCATGATCACGGCCACGGGCGTGGACGCCTCGACGATCTCGAGGACGCGGGTCGCATCCGGCCCGAGGTCGACGGAGGCGAGGTACAGGCGCATGCCGGGAGCTACTGCACGCGCGCGACGGCCTTCGCCAGCACCGCCTGCTCCTCGGCGAGCGACGGCCTGGCGGACTCCGCGGCGAAGAACGTGGCGATCACGACGCGTCGCCGCTGGAGGAAGACGTAGTCGGTGTAGAGCGTGCCGGTCGCCGCACCCTTCTTCAGCCCGATCGCGTAGCGGTTGGCGAACACGCGGTCACCGACAGCGGCGAACGGCACGCGGCCGCCGACGTAGCTCGCGAGCCTGACGCCGTTGCGGCCGAGCAGGGCCGGCAGCCGGTTCCGGTAACAGGCGAACGGCGCCGGTGTGGTTGCGGCGGTCAGCGCACGCTGCGCGATCGCCGCAGACCGGTACACGACGACGATCGCGGAGAACTGCTCGTTGTGGTCGTCGCTCGTGAGCCGCTGCGACATGACGAACGCCGTCGGGCCGCCGGCCTTCAACGGGTTGGTGAAGCAGCTGCTGTCCTTCGCGACGTCAGGCTTGCCGGACCAGCCGGACGGGAAGTCCGACACGCGGAGGACGACCCGCCGTGCGAGCGCCAGGTCGTCCGAGCGTGCCAGGGCCGCTGCCGCTGCCGTGCCCTCCTCCGCGACGACGGTGCACAACGTCACCACGAGGACGAGCGCGGAGAGGCCCCGGAGGCGCATCGGGCAAGTCTACGAGCACGGAGCGCCCACCCGATGGGGGGATACCGGCGACGGCGAACCCGGGAGATCTTGGCGCCAGGACGGAACTCGTTGGCCTCCCGGCGACGTGCCCGGGCAGGGTTGCAACAGGCGTCCGTCGTTCGGCCACCGAACGAAGGCTTGTACGGCTCGGCGCCAACCGCACGACCATCGAGAGCTGCGCTCACCGAGGGGATGCCCACCCCTCGCAGCGATCACGTGGTCGTGCGGTGGTCGCTGCTGCGTCCAGGTGTCTCGACGCGGCGTATGCGGGAGCACACTCGGGGCATGCCGGGCGGGCGCGGCGCGCACACTGCGGGAAAAGATCTGTCGAATCCCCGCGCGACCTATTGAATCCGAGCGCGAATTATTGAATACTGGCGAAGCCACCCTCCTGGAGACACCCTGATGTCGCGCCCCCGCACCTCATACCTCCGGGCCTGCAAGCTGCTCGCGCTTGTGGCGGTCGGCGTCGCCGCGACGCTCGCGTTGCCGGGTGCCGCACTCGCGGATCCGTCGTGCGTCGTGCAGCACGAGGGCTCCGTCACGGTGCTCGGCGACCTCACGCGGATTCCGCAGGACGCGCCCTACGGAATCATCGTCGTGTGCACCGGTGGGGCGACGACCCCGAATGCATTTTCGGTCGACGCTGCACCACTCCACGGAACGCTTTCCGAGCAGTCCCCTTCGAGCCCGCACTTCATGTACACGCCGAACCCCGGCTACATCGGGACCGACTCATTCATCATCACCCCACAGGACAACCTGACCCATGCGACCTACTTCCCGCAGGTCCTGGTGACGTTCCTCGTGGGCGACCACCCGCCGGTCTGCACGGGCGCGACCGCCGATCCGGTGCTGCACGGCGGTTCGGTCTCGGCTCCGTACACCTGCACGGACGCGGACGGCGACGCGCTCGCCGCGTCGATCGTCGCGCAGCCGGCCCACGGCTCGGCCACGATCACCGCGACGAGCCCGACGAGCGGAGTCGTCACCTACACCTCTTCCCCGACGTCGAGCGGGCCCGAGACGGTCACGATCCAGGCGGCCGAGACGAGCGATCCCTCCGTGCGGTCGAACATCGCCACGATCTCGTTCTCCGTCACGGACGCGGCGCCGACCTGCTCGGCGCAGGCCGTCACGGTCCAGACGTCGACCCCCGTGACCTTCCCGCTCCGTTGCCTCGACGGGGACGGCGAGACGCTCACCTACACGCGTACGACCGCGCCGAAGCACGGCTCGGTCAAGATGGACGGCGGGGACGTCACGTACGCAGCGAGCTCCGGCTACCTCGGTAAGGACACGCTCGCCTTCTCGGCGACCGACGGACTCGCCACGGCGACGATCACCGTCGCGATCACCGTCGTGCCCGACACGATCCGGACGGGGTCGAAGAACCAGGTGACGGTGAACCTCCCGACCAACCTCACCGTGTTGAACAGCACCGCGACGCTGAGCTTCCAGTGCCCCCCAACGGCGAAGGGCGGCTGCACGGGCCTCGCCTCACTCGTCACCATCCTCAAGGGCAGGAAGATCACCCTCGCCACGAAGAAGGTCGCGGTCAAGGCCGGAAGAGGCGCGAAAGTCAAGATCAACGCTGCCAAGGGACTCCGGAACGCTGCGCTGCGCCCGCTCGCCGGTCTCGCGATCAAGGTCGGCGTCGTCTACCAGACGAAGAACTCGGCCGGCAAGAAGATCGTCACGACGAAGACGATCTACCTGCACGTCCCCCGCTCGTAGCGCCGCGACCGACCGCTACATGACGAGGCAGGCCCCGTGCAGGCGCCCAGATACCGAGCTTGCCACGGCGAACGTCGAGGGCGAGGAACGCGCGTGCGGCCCGGTCGACCTCCGTCCAGAGCTCCGAGTAGGTCACGCGCACACGCTGGTCACTGACGACGAGCGCGGACTTTTCCGTGCGCCCCCGGTCAGGTGCGCACCGTGAAGGGGTGGCCGAGCACGAACTCGCGCCCGACGCAGGAATCGCTGAGCCTGGTGAACTTGAGCGTCTTACCTGTGCGCTTCCAGGTGTAGGCGCCGAAGCTCGGGCAGGCCTTCGGACCGGTCTCCTTCGTGAAGAGGAGCTGCGACCCACCCGCGCTGTGGCCACGGATGACGACCTTGCCGTTGAGCGCGATCGTGTACGTCGCGGCCTTCGTGAAGGTGAGCGCCCACGTGCCCTTGAGCTCCGGCGGCGTCGCGATCTTCGTCGTGTACGTGCCCGCAGGTGGCGCCGAGGCGAGCGCGAGCGACGGGAGCACGAGCGCGACGGCGAGCGAGGCCACGACCACGAGTCGGGTCATTTCTCTCCTTAAGTCACGAAGGGTGCTCGAGACTACACCAGAGCCACCGGCGACGCCTCAGCGGTTCCGCGCGCAGCGAACGCGCGCGCGCTCAGCGCGATCGACCCGTCCGCGCTCGTCGGCAGTGCGGCGCATAGACGGTCACGGAGGGCGTCGCGCTCGATCTCGCCGAGGGACATCGCGTAGGCGGGCGCGGGACCCTGGCCCCCCAGGAACGGCCTCCAGTAGTCATCGAAGTCCTCGAACCGCGTCGGCACGACGATCGAGGCCGTCTCGACCTGCTGCAGGCCCGAGCGTCGGAACAGCTCCTCGAGGGCGTCGGGCTGGCAGATCGGAAAGCGAGGCCCCTCGTCGAGAGCCAGCGCTGCAGGATCGAGCGCGATCGCGGCGTCCCAGAAGTACCTGATCAGCTGCATTCCCTCGGTGTAGTCCCAGACGTACAGCGCGACGGTGCCGCCGTCCTCGACGGAGCGGCGGAGCTCCGAGACCGCGCGCGCGGGATCGGGCAGGAAGTTCAGCACGAGACCCGAAACGGCGACGTCGAATGTCGCGTCGTCGACCGGCAGGTCGAGGGCCTCGCCGACCGTGAACCGCTGGACGCCGACCGTGTCCGCGCGCTGCCGAGCGCCCTCGATGAAGCCGTCGGAGCGGTCGACCCCGTGCACGATGCGCGGTGCGACCCCCGCGGCGATCGCGCGCGAGAGCGCTCCTGTGCCGCAGCCGACGTCGAGCCAGCGAAGGTCCTCGGGAAGCGAGAGCCATTCGACGAACGCGCGAGCGACAGGCTCGCTCCACCGGCCGATGTAGCGCTCGTACGCATCGGCGGCTTCCCAGATCGTCGGCTCGTCCGCCATGAACGCGCTGATCCGCTCAGGCTTCGGTCTCGCCCGGGCGGAAGACGTTGATCAGCTCGCCGAACTCGACCTGCGGCTCGGGCAAGCCGGACTCTGCGATCGAGGTGCGGAAGGCGTCCGACTCGGCCATCGCCCGCCACTGGCCGGCGGACTCCCAGGCGTCCACGATCACGAGGCCGTCAACCGTCCGGGTGCAGGTATGGGCGAGCAGTCCCTCGGGCGGATTGCCGCCCGCGGCGTCCATCAGCATCGTGAACTGGCGATGGTAACGCGCAGCGAGATCGGCCGGATCGCCTGCAAAGCGGGCGATGATGGTGTCGGCCATGTCGGTCGTCTCCTTGTCGGACGGTCTGCGGCTTCAGCCAGCCCGCGGCGGCCGACAATACCGCGTTGCTCGTGGCGCGGTCAGGTAACCGCCGTGGACGGTCGGCTGTCGATCGTCTCCCCCAGCACGACGCCGGCCCGCGTGATGGAGAACTCGCGCACCTCAGCCGCGTTCTTCGTACCCCTTGTCTTCAGCACGGTCAGTGCACGACGGACGCTCGAGCCGTCGCGCAGGTACTGGAGCAGCAGCACGTTGTCCGAGAGATGCGAGACGCCGTGATCGGACAGGCGCCCCACGCCGAACAGATCGGGAAGCTCGGAGGTCATGAACACGCTCACCCCGGCACGCGCGAAGCGCTGGGTCAGCGAGTACATGAACTCGCGAAACCGGGTGGTGTCGCCGGAGGCGTACTGCAGATCGGCGAGGCTGTCGATCAGCACCCGGCGCGCGCCGAGTCGCTCGACCGCGTCGAAGAGGGCATAGATCCACTCATCGATCTGGATGTCCACCGGCGAGCGGTAGAGCACGTCGACGGCGCCGTCGAGCGACCAGGAGAAGGAGCGCGCGACGCGCTCGAGTTGCGATGGGTTCTCCTGCAACGTCGCCACCACGCCTGGCTCCCCATGCGCCGCGCCCTCGACGATGAAGTGCAGGCCCATCAGCGTCTTGCCGATTCCCGACGGACCCGCGCAGAGGGTCGCCGATCCGGCCCAGTAGCCGCCGTCGAGCATCGTGTCGAGGTCTGGTATTCCGGTCTTGACTCGATTGTCGGCCACGATGTACCCCAGGTCGTCGCCCACATCGGCGAGTCGCGGGAAGACGTCGAGCCCGTCCTCTGTCAGGCGGTATCCATGCTGCCCGGACGAGTACGCGCTTCCGCGTAGCTTGCGAATCTCCAGCACGCGCTCGGACCGATCTCCGATGCGCCTCGTGCCGAGCGCGATCACGCTGTCGGCAACAGCGAACTCCGGCGCTGTCGCGATCTCGTCCGAGCCGTACTCCCCGAGCCAGAAGGTCGAACCGCGGACCGCGGAGACCGCGCCGGCAAGCTCGTGGAGGAAGGTGCGGTAGTCGCGTTCGTCGACTGCGTACGGCGTGAGCGCCTTGAAGCTGTCGATGACCATGACGCTCGGAAGCCACTGGATCAGCAGCGCCTGGATGCGCGTCGTCACCGCCGCGAGTCCCCCGTGGGCAAGGTCGTTGCCGACGTCCTCGTAGATCACGCGCTTCCCGACCGCCGCGATGTCGAAGAACGAGAGCGTCTGGCCAAAGCGGACGATCTTGTCGAGTGGCTCCGAGACGGTCGAGATGTAGAGCGCCGGCCGCTCGATCGTCCCGTTCTGGAACGCGTAGCGCTGCGCGAGAATCGTCTTGCCGCTACCCGGAACCCCGATGATGAGGTTGATCGAGTTCTCGGCGAGACCTCCGGCGAGGATCTGATCGAGTCGGGCGATTCCGCTCGCCAGCCGCGCGATCACGAGGCGGACGGCGCCCGCACGGCCGTCAGGGCACTGGTGCCGAGAAGGTCTCTCACGGTCGAGAGCAGGACCACCGGATCGATGGGCTTCTGCAGGAAGGCGTCCGCCCCGAGCGCCTCGGAGACGTCCCCGGCCGCGAGCGACGAGACCGCGACAACGAGTGTCCGAGCCTCCTTCAGCTTCGTGACCAGCGACCCGCCAAGCCCGCCGGAGAGCATGAGCTCGACGATTGCGAGGCGAGGCCGGAGCGCGCTGAGGCGAGCTGCGGCGTCCTCGGCGTCCGAGACGACCTCCACGCGGTAGCCCTCGGTGCGGAGGAAGTAGTCCACGTAGCTGGCAGCGAAGGGATCGCGTTCCGCGACCAGGATCAGGAGCCCGATCGACGGGTCGCTCTCCGGCGCTTCCGGTGTGACAGACCCCCTGTCGGCGAGCAGCCGGTGCGCGTCGCCAGGCGTGGAGCCGCGGCCGATCTCGCCCGAGATGAACATCAACTGCTCGAGCTGATGGCGGCTGTAGCGACGCTGCCCACCCTCGCTGCGCAACGCGACGATCAGCCCATACCGATCCTCCCAGGTGCGCAACGTGCCGACCGAGACACCGGTCATCCGCGCGATCGCTCCAATGCTGTACAGGGCCGCAGCGTCGTCCATCCGGGAACGATACGTTGCTCTATGTCACCTCGCAAGCTCTTCCTCAAAACCTCGACAAAACATGTTTACAACCTCGCCAACTGGTGGTACGTTGCCGGGAGCGGTGCCCGGAACCCTCACACCATCTGAGCTTGCGCCGCGCCTGACGATCCGGCGCTTCGCGGCACACGGGGTGTGCCTGGAGAGCCAGGGCGAGCTCGACCTCGTCGCCGCGCCGCTGTTCGCCGAGGCAATCGCGGCTGCGATCGCCGAAGACCATCGGCATGTCGTGATCGACCTTCGCGAAGCCGCGTTCCTCGACTGCGCATGCCTCGGAGCGATCCTGGCCGCGATGCGCCCACTCAGGGCCGAGAGGGGCGCCTCGCTCGTGCTCGCCGGCGCGCAGGGATCGGTCAAGCGAATGCTCGCCTTGCTCGAGTTTGAACAGACCTGCTCGGTGGTTTCGAGCGTTCATGCGGCGACGACGCTGGCGCTGAACTCCGACGTGAACAGCGAAGGCTGGAGGTGGCAATGAGCTTTCTCCGTACACGCACGTGGTTCGTCGAACCTCGCGGTAGACGCTGGAGCGTCCGGCGGCAAGATGCCATTCACGCCGACAGCGTCCACGATCTCAAGGACGACGCGATCGCCCGCGGCATCGACCTGGGCCGCCGGGCACGGGGTCGTTGTCGGGTGAAGGCACGCGACGGGCGCATCGAACACGAGCACGTGTTCTGCGACGACGGCCGCTGACGTTCTGACCGGGGAGGGCGCGCATGCGCCCTCCCCGGTCCAGCGTTTAGACGTTCGCCGCCGCGTTCTGGGCGACGACGCCCGTCGGGATCTCCGGCAGTCCGGCTGCGTCGCGCAGTCGGGCTGCGATCTCCGCGATCTCTTCGGGATCCGGCCCCGGCGCGAAGACGGCCGGCTGGGAGGGCAGGTCGAACGCGGGTGCGCCCTCCGGGTGGACCTCCTCGGCGACGACGAGCTCCTCGCCGGTCTCCGGGTGCGGCCCGTTGAAGACGGCCGCCAGCTCGAGGAAGTCCTCCTCCGACCAGCAGTACAGCTTCAGATGCTCGCCGCGCTTGATGTGCGGCTTGCACTCCGGGATCGACGCCGTCGGGATGTTCGGCGACGGGAAGAGCTTCATCACGTTCGCACCGGTCAGGTTCTCGAGCGCTCGGGCGTAGGCGACCTGATGGACACCGCCGCGTACGAGCAGGTAGCCCGTCAGCGCACGGGCGGCCGGGTGCTCGACCATCTCGTAGATCTTGAGCTTGTTGTTGCGGGCGCCGGTCTCGAGGAAGAAGTTGTGCGTGAGATCCTCGACGAGGTCGCCGGAGGAGAACACGTACTCGCCGGTCCACGGCTTACCCATCGAGTCCTGGCAGAGCGCAGCAGCGCCCCCGGCGATGAACTGCTGCGTGTTGCGCGTCCCGACAACGGCGGCGAGGCTCCCGGCCTTCCCTGGCTTGCCCTCGGCCGCGCCGGTGAGCATCGTGTTGATGGTCGTCGCGACCAGCTCGATGTGGCCGAACTCCTCGGCCGCGATGCTCGCCACCAGGTCGTAGAACGGCCGAGCGCCCTGCCGATTGCGGAAGTTGAACGACTGGTACGTGTAGTTCATGAAGGTCGACATCTCGCCGAACTTCCCGCCCAGGAGCTCCTGTACCGCGGAGGCCCCGATCGGGTCAGGGTCGGACGGCGGCGGTAGCTCCGCTTGCAGTCGATCGATGCGCATGATCACGTGGAAGAACCTCCGGTTGGGGATCTGGCGTCCGTTCGCCAGCAGCGATACGGATCAGCCCGCCGCTGCATGCCCACACCAGGAAATGGGAAACACCGTCCGGGCGCGCCGGAGTCGAGCTCTCGCGTCGAGCAAGCATGAGCCTGCACTCATCGGCGGACCGCTCCTTGCATGATTCGGAGCTACGAAAGGGGAGGGGATCATCGGACGCGTAGGAGCTGCGCTGCTGCTCGGCATGCTGGTCGCGAGTACGGCCGTTTCCGCGTCGTCTGCCGCGACGCCTGACTCGTGTCCCCAGCTGCACATTGCCGTGCTCGATGCCGGCGACGCGGGTGATGCGATCGGCGCCTGCGTCGTTCCGCGCGCGGCCACGCCGAAGGCCGGCCGGTCGTGTGCGATCGTCCACGCCTCGGCTAGTCGTAGAAAAGCCCCGCCGTGGCGGGGCTTTTCGGTAGCGGGCCTGTAAGCCGGATTCTGTCTCGGGCAACCATCTATCTGGGCCTCACGTTGCCGTGAGGCTCATGCCGCCTACCCGGGGCTCGGCGGGCCGCGTCATCGCCCCTGTCTGGCGTTGCACCGGGTGGGGTTTGCCGAGCCGACACGTCTCCGTGTCGCTGGTGCGCTCTTACCGCACCTTTTCACCCTTACCGTCGACCCTTGCGGGTCGCTTCGGCGGTGTCCTTTCTGTTGCACTTTCCGTCGGGTTTCCCCGCCTGGGAGTTACCCAGCACCCTGCCCTTCGGTGTCCGGACTTTCCTCGAGCCTCCCGTTGCCGGGACGCCCGCGGTTGCCTGGCCCGCGCAGATCAGGATAGCTACCTGCAGGGGTGCCCGGGTGTCGTCCGCTGGACGAGCGGCAGCGGCCGCCCGTACAGCGCCGGCACCGAGTCGAGCGTCGCGAGCAGGCGGCTGCCCGGGGCACCCGCCGTGGCGTCGAACCCACCGTCGCTGCCCTGCAGCTTGCGGAGCGCCGGCGCGGCTCCCGACGGCCACCCAACGCCCGCCGCGCTCAGACCGCGGAGAGCGAGTCCGGTCGAGTTCGAGACCGTCGAGGTTCCGGCCGCCCCTGCCCAGCCGGCCCCCGGAAGTCGCTGAGCGAGCAGCCAGCGAACGGCGCCGCGCACGGCCGGGTCGCTCCGGGGCGCACCGGCCGCACGCAGCGCCATCAGCGCGAGCCCCGTCGTATCGGCATCGTCGCTTCTGCCTCCCGCAAGGGACAGGCCGTAGCCCCCCTCTCCCCGCAGGCGCCGCAGCGCGACCAGTGCGGCGTGTGGCACGGGCTCGTCCGCTCCGGCAAGCGCCTCGATCGCGAGGGAGTCATCGAAGATCGTCGCGCCGTACACGCCGTCGCCGTACCCCGAGCGAATCCGCGCGACGAGATCGACGCCCGCGAAGCAGCGGGGGTCGGCTCCCGCCGCGACCGCGGCGAGCGCCGCCTTGGCGGCCGGACCGGGGGCCTGCGTTCCGTCGGGCACCAGCGCGCGAAGTCGCGCCAGGTGGGATCCGGGAGCGATGCCCGCGGCGACGAGCGCGAGCACCGTGTCGGCTTCGACCCCGAGCTCGCTCCCCGGCTGCTGCGCGGCCAGGAACATCGCGCCGCGTCGACCCGCCGCCCGGTCTACGGGCGACGGGGACGACGTGAGGAGCGCGGTCGCCGCAACTGCGGCTGCGATCACGGGGCGACGGTGAACGACGTCTGCGACTCGAACGGCGACTCGACGTTGCCCGCTCCATCCGTCGCGCGCGAGAACGCGCGCCAGCGCCCGGCGGCGAGCGGCTTCGAGAGGGTCACGTGCCAGAAGGCCCTCCCGGTCGCCGGAAGCCAGATCGGCTTGGAGCACGGGGTCGCGGCGGCGAGCGTCCCGTTGGCCTTGCGGAAGCTGCAGAGCGTTCCGACGCGGCGCGCGAGCGCGTAGCTCACGCTCGCGATGTCCGAGCGGTCCGGCGCGACGACGCCGACGAGGCGCTTGACGACCTTCACCCGGGCGAACGCCAGGGGCGCCGTGAAGTGGCTCGACGGGGCGATCCGGTCGGCAGAGGCCGCCGACGCGGACGAGACCGGTGTCGTGGTGCTGGTGCCCGAGGGCGTTCCGGCGGAGGCCGCCGCCGGCGGGGCGGGCGTCGCCGGCGCCGGCAGCTGGCAGACCGTGGGATCGGACCCGTAGGCGCACACGGAGATGACCTGGGACGAGGTGGCGCCGGACAGCGTCGCCGACACCGACGAGAACCCGCTGCCGGTGCCCATGAACGTGACGTTGCCGTCCGCGTCGGCGAGCCCCTGGAGGTTGCCGTAGCTCACGACGCGCACCGACCGCGGGCGATGGCGACGCCGCGCCGGTCGTGTCGAAGCTCGACACCTTGATGGTGAAGGACGTCCCGTCGGGGACGGTTGTCGCCGACGGCGAGACGACGAGCAGCGGCGGCTCGCTTGCAGCCGTGAAATCGGTGGCGATCACGTCGACGTGGTCGCCGTCGTGGACGGCGGTGCCCGCGAATCCCGCGCCCGAGTCCCGGCCGTTCAGCACGAGCCGCCAGTAGTCGGTGGAGAGGGGCGGGAACGGCGTCGGGAAACCGCTCACGAAGCAGTCGTTGAAGGGATCGGACCAGCTGCAGGTGACGGACAACCCGTCGGCCTCCGCAGCATCGGCTGCAAGCGTCAGCGCCGATGGCACGGTGAGGCTGTGCGCGACGCCGTCGACCGACACGATCGGCCGCGCATCGGTCGCGAGCGTAGTGGTCGGGATCACAGTTCCGGCCAGGCCCTCGACCCGGATCGTCGCCTTGACGGGCGAGGCGGAGGCCGGTGCGGCAACCGCGGCGAGCGCTGCGAGCACGAGCGCGACCATGACGGCCGCGCTGCGGGGTCGTACGTTCATGTACCTCTCCTCGGAGTCGTTCCCGACGGAGGCAGGTCTCCTGGCTCGCGGAATAGCGCAGAGGAGGCACCTTCCCAGGGCTCTCGCCCCAGTGGCTGGCTTCGCGCCGAGCCCCCTCGCTACCGCTTACAGTGGCGGGACCGCGCCGGGGTTGCACCGGCTTCCCTCTCTCGCGCCCCGGGTGGGGCGACCTCCGTTCGTCTTAGCCGGCGACTCTAGCTGAGAGGCTCGAGCTCGGCGACGCCCTCGACCAGCTCGAGCACCGTGCGCTCGAGGCGATCGCGGTGGCGCCGGGCGTCGCTGCACCACGCCCACAGGGCCTCGGGCGCGGCGCGTGACGTCGTCGACCGCCTCGCACTCGGGGCACCGGCGGCGCGCCACGTGCCGACCGTCGGGAAGCAGCCACAGCCGCTCGAGCTGCAGAAGCTTCGAGGAGCAGTGGCGGCAACGGGTCAGAGGCAACATGAGAAGATCCTTCCACGGTCCTGTGAGGGAACCGTGAACACGAGGTGAGAATGCAATGAGATGCTCTACGCCAGGCCGATACCCGATTCCTTGTTTTCCGAACGTCCCTCGAGCAGCTCGCGCGTGAGGCCCTGGCGCGCGCGAAAAGCGCGCGCCATCAGACGCCGGAGCACGAGACGATCGGCGAGCGCACCCAGGACGCCGAAGGGCACGCGATAGTCGATGTGATCCGTCAATCGGGTCGTAGCGTCCCCCATGTCGGCGAAGCGATGCTCGTGGGTCCACGAGGGGAAGGGCCCGGCGAGCATCCTGTCCACCACGAGGCTCGGGGGTACGACGCGGTCGGCCCGCACGCGCCATGTCTGCCGCAGCGGCAGCGGCCACAGGCGCACGTCGATCTCCACCTCGTCGCCCTCGGTCAGGGGGAACGTTCCGCGCACGTCCAGCACCGGCATGGTCCGCGGTGCGATGCGCGCCGCATTGCGCGTGTCAAGATGGAATGCGAACACCTCGTCGATCGGCGCCCGCACGATGCAGGACTGCTCGAAAATCGGCATCAGCCGCATGTTGGGGGCACGACGTGTCGCGGCGCGGTCGCTGCCGTCTGGTAGAACCCCCCGGTGAGCGCGGCGACAGCGGAGATTCCCTTCGAGATCCTGCAGGGTGAGAGCGCCGCGCGCCAGTTCGCCGACAGCGTCCGCGCGGAGGGGCGCGTGGCGCTCGACACCGAGTTCTGGTGGGAGCGCACCTACGCACCGGTGCTCTGTCTCCTGCAGGCCGCGACGCGCGAGCGCATCGTGCTGATCGACCCGCAGGAGGGCGGGGTCGTCGGTCCGATCGCCGAGCTCGTCGCCGACCCGTCGATCGAGCTCGTCATGCATGCGCCCGCCGCCGACCTGCTGCTGTTCGCACTTCGCGAGGGAAGCCACGCGACGCGAGTCGTCGACACCCAGGTCGTCGCCGGCTTCGCGGGATTCGGCGCCGGTTCGGGCTACGAGCGACTCGTCGAGGCGGCGCTCGGAGTGCGACTGCTTCACAACGAGACCTTCAGCGACTGGCGGCGCCGTCCGCTGTCACAGACGCAGCTCGCCTACGCCGCCGACGACGTGCGCTACCTCTTGCCGCTCGCGGACACCCTGCGCCAGCACCTCCAGCGGCTCGGGCGCGAAGGGTGGGCCGACGACGAGCTCGCAAGCAGGTTCGGCGATCCGAGCCGGATAGAGCCGAGTCCCGAGCGCGCGTGGCTGAAGATCGCACGCCGCGGGCGCCTCAGTCCGCGCCAGACCGCGGTGCTCGCCGAGGTCGCAGCCTGGCGTGAGCGCGAGGCGCGCCGCCGCGACCTCCCGCCCGGGTGGCTGGTGAAGGATCCGAGCCTCGTCGAGGTGGCACGCGCCCAGCCGACCGACTCGGCAGCGCTGCGGCGTGTTCGGGGCGTCGGGACCCTCGGCTCGGCGGAGGCGTCGCTGCTCGAGGCCGTCAGGGCCGGCAAGGCGGCCCCACCGATCGAGGCGACGCGCGAGCCCGCGCCCGAGATCGCGCGCCGCGCGGCCGCAATCTCGGGTCTCGCCACGGTGCTCCTACGTGTCCGCAGCGACGATGCCGGCATCGCGAGCGAGCTCGTCGCGACGCGCTCGGAGCTCGAGGAGTTCGCACGTGCCGCCGCCCGTGGCGATGAGAGCGACCATCAGCTCGCGACGGGCTGGCGCGCCGAGCTCGTCGGGGACGAGCTCCGGCGGCTGCTCGACGGCAAGATCGCGGTCGCGACGAGCCGGCGGCCGCCCTACGTCGAGATCATCGAGCGTCCCTGAGGCGCTTCCAGAGGTCCGCTAGCGTGGCGGCCTCGGAGTCGTCGAGGTGGTCGAGGAACAGCGTTTGCACGCCCTCCAGGTTGACCGGCGCCCCCCGCTCGAGCTCGTTCCGGCCCTGCTCGGTGAGGGTCGAGCGCACGACGCGCGCGTTTGCGGCGACGCGCGCGACGAGCCCCGCGCGCTCGAGTCGCGCGACGCGGCGCGTGAGGCCGCTCGGCGAGAGCACGACGGCGCGAGCCAGCTCGCTCATCCGCATGCCCTCCTCCGGTCCGTTTGCGAGCTGGACGAGCACGTCGTACTCGCCGAGGGTCAGGCCGGCGCGCGCGCGCAGTTCGGCGTCGATCCGCCGCGTGATGTCTGCATGCGTGCGCAGGAACCCGTACCAGGCGGCTCGTCGGGGCTCGCTCAGCTCGCGCCACTCGCGAACCGAGCGCCCCGGGTCGTGCGCGCCGTGGGAATAGGTCGTGGTCACCGGCGTTAGAGTAGACGGAAAGTATTTGCAAGCGCAAAACAAAGGAGTGTTGAGGACCATGCTGATGGAAGGCATCCATCACATCACGGCCATCACAGGCGACGCGAGGCGCAACCTCGACTTCTACACCCGGGTCGTGGGGCTGCGCATGGTCGCGAAGACCGTGAACCAGGACGATCCGAACGTCTACCACCTGTTCTACGGCGAGGAGCGCGGCCGGCCCGGCGCCGACCTGACGTTCTTCGAGTATCCGAGCGCGATCCCCGGTCGTGCCGGCGCCGGCAGCGTCCACCGCATCGTCTGGCGCGTGGCCTCGGAGGAGGCGATCGACTTCTGGGAGGCGCGCCTCGCCGCCGAGGGCATCGAGACCGATCGCAGTGCGGGCTCGCTCGTGTTCTCCGACTTCGAAGGTCTCGGGCTCGAGGTCGTCGTGAGCACCGTGGCCGATCCCCCGCTGATCGCCGACCACCCCGAGATCCCCGCGGAGTTCGCGCTCCAGGGGTTCGACGGCGTCCGCGCGTACAGCGCGAGCCCCGCCGGAACCCAGGCGGTACTCGAGCGGCTGATGGGCGCGAAGCGCAGCGACGACACGACGTGGGAGGTCCGCGGCGAGAGCCGTGGCGGGTGGATCGCGCTCGACGAGCCTCCGGCGCTACCGGGTCGGCAGAGCGCCGGCACCGTGCACCACATCGCGTGGGGCATCGGCGACGACGACGAGCAGGCGTGGATCGACACGCTCGACGGCGCAGGCGTGCCGAACAGCGGCGTCATCGACCGCAACTACTTCCACTCGATCTACTTCCGCGAGCCCGGCGGTGTGCTGTTCGAGCTCGCCACCGAGGGACCTGGCTTCACCGTCGACGGACCGGTCGAGGAGCTCGGCCGCAAGGTGATCCTGCCGCCGTGGCTCGAGCCGCAGCGCGCAGCGATCGTCGCGAGGCTGACACCGCTCCCCGACCCGCGTGAGAACTGGCCGGACCCGGTGCACAAGGCGTAGAGACCTCGGTCGAGCCGTCAGGCGCGGGCGAGGAGCACCTGCTCGAAGAACTCGCCCTCGCGCCTGCCGGTGCGCCTGTTCACGTGCCGCAGCCGGCGCTGCGTCAGTTCGAGACCTGCCCGCTCGAGGATGCTGGGAAACAGCCCGCGTGGATCGTCGACGACGACGACGACAGGAGCTCCCGGCCGCAGGTGGGCGCGCGCGAGCGTGAACACCGCGACCATGTCCTCGACGTAGCCGCCGACCGCAGCCCGCGAGAGACCCCGTGCCGGCGCGCCGATCTCGGCGTCGCTCCAGGGCTCGAGCTCGAGCAGCTCGAACGCGTAGCGGTGCTGCTCGTGGTAGTCGATGCGCCCGGGATACGGAGGCGAGGTGAGGAGCCCGTCGAACGAGTCGCCCCAGTCCAGGACGCGCGCGTCGGCGTGCCGGACGGCGACGCGGACGTCGCCTCGAAGGGCCTGGAACGCACGGACACGGCGCACGGTGTCCAGCGTGTAGCGCCGCAGGAACCTCACGGCGTCGCCAACCGGCCGGCACTCGCGACGATGTTTGTGGCACCAGTAGGGCCCGTGCTGGGGACGTCGCGGGAAGTCGAGGTCGTAGTGGGTCGTCAGCCGCGCGCTCCGGGCAGCGCGCGAGAGCACGATCTGCTGCAGGTCCGCGGCCGGCCGCTCCCCACCGGCGATGAGCTCGCGATAGGCAAGGAGCTCGCCGAGCGCGCGGGGAGCGAACCAGCTCTGCAGGTACGAGCTGGCACCCTCGGGATCGGCCGGGCCGCCGCTCTCGAGCCGGCGCTCGAGGCCCGCGAGCACCGCGAGCAGGTCGCGTTCGACGTCATCGGGATCGCAGCGGGCTGCCTTGGCTCGTGCGAGAAGGACGTTGAACGCACTCACGTCAGCGCCCGTGGCGTGCGCACCGAACGCGGCGGCCTCGACCAGCGTGGTCCCGCTCCCCGAGAACGGGTCGCAGACGACCTGGCCGGGCTTCAGGTGCCGGTGCAGGAAGGTCTCGACGAGCTGGGGGATGAACTTGCCGAGGTACGGGTGCAACGCGTGCACGTGGCGCGTGCGCAGGTGCTGCGGGAGCTCTCGTTCGGACCACGAGAGATCGCGATCGACCTCACCCGCGTCGTCGAACCCGTCGTAGATCGCCGCCTGGGTCGCCATCCTCGCGCGACGCTAGCGGCCGCGTCGGACTACATGACCAGACGCAGGCGGCCGCGAGGCGAAGGCTGCGGCTCCTCGAGGACGCTCCCACACGATGGGCAGGCGGCAACCCACCCACCATCCTCCTGCTCGCGCACCGTCTCCTCGCCGCACATTGCGCACTCGGCGCCGAGCAGGCGGAGGAGCTCGTCGAGCGTCGACGGCAAGTGGGCGAGCGCAGCGGTCACAGGACACCTCTCATCACAGCCTCCGGAACACGCCGACCACCTTGCCGAGCACCTCGACCTGTTCGGGATAGAGGGGGCGGAGCGCCTGGTTCGCGGGGTCGAGCCGTACGCGCCCGCCGTCGTGCCGGAGCCGCTTGACCGTGGCCTCCTCGCCGTCGACCAGCGCCGCCACGATCTCGCCGTCGGCGCACTCGGACTGCCGGCGGATCACGACGAAGTCGCCATCGAGGATCCCGGCGTCGATCATCGACTCGCCGCGTACGCGGAGCAGGAAGTTGTCGCCCGACGCGGTGAGCATCTCGGGCACGGCGATCTCGTCCTCGACGTGCTGCTCGGCGAGCGTCGGAGCGCCGGCGGCGATCCGGCCGAGCAGAGGGAGCATGCGAATGCCCGGCGGTTCGGCCATGACGGGCACAGCCTCGACAGGCGCTGCATCCCGGCCGATGATCCCGAGGGCGCGCGGCTTCGTCGGATCGCGCCGAAGATGACCGAGGCGCTCGAGATTCGCGAGGTGCGCATGGACGGTCGAGGACGACGTGAGGCCGACCGCCTCGCCGATCTCACGCACCGTGGGCGGGTAGCCATGACGAACGAGGTGTGCATCTACCACCTCGAGGATCTGCTGTTGCCGCGCGGTCAGGTCGGACACGTCGTCTCCCGGCGAGGGTCGGTTGCATCGAACACGTGTTCGGATGGTAGCGCCGTCGCCGGACGGAGGTCAAGCCGCAACCCCGGTCGATCCTCGACTCGGCTACAGTGCGACGTCCACGCGCTGGTGGCGGAATTGGTAGACGCGCTAGGTTGAGGGCCTAGTGGCCGCTTAGGTCGTGGAGGTTCAAGTCCTCTCCAGCGCACCTCGCGAAAGCCCCGCATGCGCGGGGCTTTCGCGGTTTTCGGCGAGATCTCGCAGCAGTGTCACGACGAGCGTCTCGGCACGCGTGCCGAGCGCGCGTCCCGGCGATCGCCCACGCGGCCGCAAGCAGGGTGGACCGAGCGCGGCATCCTGCGCACGCTAGGCGCCGATCGGACGCCTTGCCCGACGGCGGAGCCGCTCTACAGGCGGAAGCCGAGCAGGATCGTCGTGATGACGAGCCCGATTCCGCAGATGATCGTGACGCGCGTGAGGTTGCGCTCCATGATCTGCGTGCCGCCCGACGACGAGAAGCCGCCGACGCCGAAGGCCCCGGAGAGACCCGAGTCCTTGCCCGAGTGCATCAGCACGGTGGTGATGCAGGCGATCGCGAACAGCATGTGCACGGCCACGATGACACCGGTGATGAACGTCGACACACGCCCAGAATACCATCGCCTCGCGGGCATCAATGCGCAGCTGCTGCACCGCCTCCCTCTCGGACGGCCTCGGCGAGCACCTCGGCCACGCGGCCCATCTCACGCTCGAGCGAGTACGGAGCGGCCGCCTCGACGGCCGCGCTACCCGGTTCGAGCGCGACCACACGCTCGAGCGCACGCGCGATCGACGAGCTGTCGAGCGGGTCGAGCAGTGCTCCCGTCACGCCCTCGCGTACGAGCGAGGCCGCGCCTGCCCCGGCGCTGACCGCGACGGGCCGTCCGGACGCGAGCGCCTCGACGACGGCCAGTCCGAAGCCCTCGCGGAGCGACGCGAGACTGCACGCGTGCGCAGCGCGAACCCAGCGCGACGCCTCGTCGATGCCGACCTCGCCAGGCAGGCACACGGCACCGCCGATCCCGAGCGCCCGTGCGCGCGCCGCGACGACCTCGCGGAGCGGGCCGTCGCCGACCAGGGCGAGCGACGCGTCCGGACGGGACCGCCGCAGCTCCGCGAACGCGTCGAGCAGCCGTACGGGGTTCTTCACCTCGACGATGTTGCCGAGCTGACAGATGCGAGGGCCGGCCGCATCCCAACCGACCGCCGCGGCGGCAACGTCCCGGTCACCCGGGTGGAAGCGCGACATGTCGACGCCCGCGGAGATCACGTGCAGGCGTCCTGCCAGCGGGCCCGTGAGCTCCTCGAGACGGGCGGCCAGCGAGTCGGACACGCACACGACTGCCGCCGCCGCCGAGACCGCGCTCAGGGTCGCACTCCGCAGGCGGGTGCTGCCCTCCGCGTTCGCGACATCGCTGCCATGCGCGACGAGGACGTACGGCACACGCGCGACGGCTGCGGCCCGCCGTGCGATCGACCCTGTCGGCACCAGGTAGTGCGCGAGAATCACCTCGGGACGCCAGGCGAGAGCCGTGCCCAGGGCGCGCGCCCCGAGACCGGTGTACGCGAGGGGCGTGGCCAGCGCGCCGCGGCGCCCCGGCCCGAGCGCGACGACACGGACCTCGTGCCCCAGCGCCGCCAGCGTCTCGGCACCACGGGCGACGTACGACCCGAAGGCCGGGCGCTCGGAGGTCGGAAACGCATTCGCGAGGACGAGGACGCGCATCCGCGAAGCATGGGCGATCCGGCCCGGCGGTGAGCCGGAAGCCGGCCGGAATGTCAATCGATCCGGGTCCTCGCTATTGACATACGCGGAACGCCGATGTGTCACATGTATGACATTGGCGCGCACCCGACCGACGACCGCTAGCGACGCGTTCGGCTCGCACCTGCCCGGCCCCCACGGCTCAGCCGGCCACCGCCTCGGGCGAGCCCTGGCGGGGCGGGACTCCCGCTCCAGGCAGCGAGCGTCGACGCCTCGCCGCAGTGCGCGCAGCGATGTGAAAACCGCACGGCCGAGGAATCGAGCACGAACAGCGACACCCGCTCTGGCGCTCCACAGCTTGGACAGTTACAGCCAAATCCCCGCATGTGACACACGCCCCTCGTCGATCCTGTCGAGCCTCGGAGGATCGCGAGGCCACTGATGCCGACCGGGGTCAGGGGAGGCGAAGGACGGTCAAGCAGCTGAGACCGAACTGGGCCCCACCCTACCAGTCCGACCCCCCGCAATCACCCATTGTAGGGTCTGCCGGAAACTATGTACTTCTTCGTAATCCTGCACACTCAACGGCCGGCCCGCCCTTGCCGGCAGCTCGAGATTGAGGCCAATCATGGTGGTACATGACTGACCGAAACGAGAACGCAGATCCGCCGAACGCGTCCGATGCACTGGGCCAGCGGATGCCCCGACTCAGCCCTGTCGTCGTACGTCGGTGCGCGAGCGGGTTCACCGCGCACTGTGTCGAGTTCGACATCGTCGGCGAAGGCGACACCGAGCAGGAGGCGATCGAGTCCGCGTTCGGGCTCCTCGACGAGTACGTGGAGTGCGCCCTCGAGCTCGACGAGGTCGAGCAGCTCGTCCCGCCTGCGCCAGCACAGCGGGAAGCAATCGCAATCAACGCTCATGCGACCGTGCGTCTCGTCCGTCGCCGCCTGGCGCCGGCGCCCAGCTCCGCCGACGCCGAGGAGATCCTCACGCGATTCGGTGCACGCAAGCTGAGCGACGCGCGCGATGCCAGCTGGGAGCGCCCCCGTTCCGGTGGCGGAACGCGCTGCATCCCAGTCCCTTCCGACCGGCCACAGCTCGCGCGGCAGACGCTGACCTCGATCATCCAGCTCAGCGGCATCACCGCGGACGACTGGTGGAACGCCGCCTCCGACGTGAGCTGGCCCCCGCCCGTACGGCGCTGCCGGGATGCGCTCGGCCTCACGAACGCCGAGATGGCCCCGATGCTCGACATCCCCGAGACCGCGCTCGAGCTCATGTGCTCGGGAAAGACGCGGCCGGGGATCATCGCCACGAAGGCACTCGCCCAGTTGCAGCGGCTGTGCACCGGGGTCGCGAGCTGGCACTCCCCGCGCGGCCGTGTGTGGAAGCTGATACGCGAACCCCACCCGGCCTGCGACGGCGCCCGGCCCGTCGATGCCCTGCAGACGCCGCGCGAGATCGACCAGCTCTGCGTGCTCATCGATCGGCTGATCGAGCGCGAGCCGATGCTCCGGGCCGAGCGCGAGTGGGATGCCAACAGCATGGACGAGGGCCAGCGGGTCGCCTGACGCCGTAACGATCCCGGAACGGCGCAGGATCTAAGCTCGCTCTGCCGCATGCAGAGCACGAGAGCCCCGACCCGGATCCACGGCGCGCCGGTTCGCACCGCCGGCATTCGCCTGGCCTCGGCAACGACCGCGCTCGCTCTCGGGCTGATCGTGCTCGTGCTCGTGGCGGCGACGATTCCCCTGTCGGTGCTCGCGCATCGATACTCGCTGTCGAACGTGGTCCTGACCGCGACGAGCCTCGTGTTCGCCCTGGTCAGCGTCGTTGTCGCGCGCCACCAGCCGCGCAACCCGCTGGGATGGCTGCTCCTCGGCCAGGCCGCGCTGTTCGTCCTCAGCACGGACGCCGCGCTGTATGCGGTGCTCCACTACCGCCTCGGGTACGACGGACTTCCTCTCGGCAGGGCTCGCGGTGATCCTGCAATCGACGTGGGCTCCAGGCGTCGTGCTGCTCGCGCTCGCGGTGCTCGTGCTACCCGACGGGCGCTTGCCCTCGCCTCGCTGGCGCTGGATCTGGCGAGCCCTGATCGTCCTGGGGGCCTTGTGTACGGCGGGCGCGTTCGCGATCGCCTCCGGCGCCGTCCTCGGCGACAACCTCCAGATCGAGCCCGGGGGCGCGCCGGCAGCGATCGACCATCCGACCGGCGTGGCGGTTGCCTGGACCGTCGCCTCGGCCGTGTTCTTCGTCCTGTTGCTGCTCGCGGTCCTGGCGTGGCTGGTCGGCCAGCTGTTCGGGTACCGACGCGCGAGCGGCGAGCGGCGCCTGCAGCTGAAGTGGCTCCTGAGCGGCGCTGCGATCTTCGTCATCTGTGCGATCGTCAACGAGGTCGTCTCGACGAACCAGTCGGACTTCTGGCAGGCCGTTGGCACGATCGTCAGCGTTGGAGAGATCGCCCTGCCCCTGAGCATCGGCGTTGCCATCCTGAAGTTCCGCCTGTACGAGATCGACCGGTTGATCAGCCGGACCGTCTCGTACGCGATCGTGACCGGGCTGCTCGTCGGCGTCTTCGTCGTCGTGGTGACGGTTGCGACCGACGTGCTGCCCTTCTCCTCTCCCGTCGGCGTGGCGGCGTCGACCCTGGCCGGCGCCGCGTTGTTCAATCCCCTGCGGCGGCGGGTGCAGCACGCCGTCGACCGTCGCTTCAACCGCGCGCGGTACGACGCCGAGGCGACGGTCGCCGACTTCACCGTCCGCCTCCAGCACGCGGTGGACCTCGACACCGTGCGAGGCGAGCTACTGCGGACGGTCGGCCAGTCGCTCGAGCCTGCGCGGGTATCGCTCTGGACGATGCCGCCGGGGCCGGGCTCGCGCATCTGACATCGTTGGCGGCACGACGTGCTCCGGCCCGGAGCCGAAGACCCGGGGGGAACGATGAGCCAGTACCTGATTCGCGGCGCGCATCTGTTGACCATGGCAGACGGGGGCCAGGCCCTCGAGCGCGGCGATCTGCTCATCGACGGCGACGTGATCGCCGGCGTCGCGCCGAGCATCGACGCGCCGGGCGCCGAGGTGATCGACGGGCGCGATCTCATCGCAATGCCGGGAATGGTCGACACCCACCGGCACATGTGGGCGGCAATGCTCCGCGGCGGCGCCTGCTACGGCGACCTCCACGACTACTTCGTCAAGGTCGTGTTCTCCTACGGCGCGGCGTATACGCCGGAGGACACGTACACGAGCGTGCGGTTCGGCCTCGCGGAGGCTGTCTCGAGCGGGATCACGAGCATGCACGCATGGGAGCACAACATCCAGACCCCGGCCCACGCGCGGGCGGCGCTCCAGGCCATGCGGGAGTCCGGGCTGCGCGGCCGCTTCTCGTACGGGCCGTCGAGCAACCCGGAGGCTGGAAGCTCGTTCGCGCAGGGCAGCGAGACGCTCGACTTCGACGACATCCTGAGGCTGCGAGACGAGGAGTTCGCAGCGCCGGGTCGGATCCACCTCGGCATCGCCTGTCGCGGGCACGAGTTCTCGCGTGAGCACGTCTGGAAGACAGAGTTCGCCTGGGGACGCGAGCACGGGCTGCCGATCACCGCGCACTGCATGATGACGCGCGGCGATCTCGAGAACGGTCGCGCAGTGTCCATCTACCGCCAGGAGGACGTCCTCGGCCCGGATCTGCTGCTCGTCCACTGCATCCGGGTCAACGAGGAGGAGATCCGCTGGCTCGCCGACACCTCGACGCCGGTCTCGATCTCGATCCTGTCGGAGCTCCGCTGCGGCATGGGCATTCCACCCACGCTGGCGATGGTCAATGCCGGCGTGCCCGTCTGCCTGTCGCTGGACACGATGGCGGCGAGCGACAACTCGGACATGTTCAATGCCATGCGCATCACGATGGGCATCGAGCGGGCACGTGCCGACGATGGCAAGGTCTACCAGCCGCAGCAGGTGCTGCGCCAGGCGACGTCGGAGGCCGCGGCGATCCTCGGACTCGAGCGGGTCGGCCAGCTCCGCGAGGGCTGGCGCGCAGACGTGATCCTGCTCCGCGCGGACGACCTCAACATGGCGCCGATCAACGTCCTGGATGGCCAGGTCGTGCTCGCCGCACAACCGTCGAACGTCGACACCGTGTTCATCGACGGCGTGCTGCGCAAACGCCACGGAGAGATGATCGGCGTCGATACCCGCGCGCTGGTACGTGACGCCACCCAGGCCGTCGAAGCGCTCAAGGAGCGAGTCGGCGTGCCGTTCGGCTGATCGTGCACGTCTACGACAGATCGCCCGGTCCCAGTCCCAGGGCCAGTCCCAGTCGTGCGTAGGCGCTGACGGCCTCGTCCCGGTCGCGGTATACGACCTGGCGGTAGATCAGCCCGTCGTGGACCGTCAGCAGCCAGACGTGTGCCGCATCCTCCAGGCCCCCACTCGGAAGGCGACGACGCATGCGACCGGTGACGATCGCTGCGTGCTCGTCCAGCGGCTCGGTGCTGGCAGCGCTCACGGAGTACACGAAATCCTCCGACGCCCGCTCGAGCTCGGCGATGACCTCGTCCGCCGCGAGCGGGACAGGCCCGCCCGTGACCGTGTAGACGAGCGCGTCGGGGTGGTAGAGCGTGCGCATGGCAGGCCAGTCGCGGGCGACGAAGACCCGCGACATCTCGGCGATGACCTCGCGCGCGTCCACGGTGCGTACTATGCCCACCGCGAAAGGACGGTGCCACACGTTTACCGAGCCGATGCTCGATCGCACCTCGGTCCACCACGACTGGGACAACTCGTACGCACCCGTCCTCTCCATCGCCTCGGGCGACGTGGTGCACCTCGACATCCTCATGGCCGGAGACGGCCAGGTGTACGAGACGTCGACCGCCGAGGACGTCGTCTGGGATTTCAGCACGATCTACAACCTCGCCGGCCCGATCCACGTCGAGGGCGCGAAGCCCGGTGACACGCTCGAGATCGAGATCCTGTCGCTGACACCGGGGCCGTGGGGCTGGACCGCCATCATCCCCGGCGAAGGTCTGCTGCCCGACGACTTCCCGAATCCCTACCTCAAGATCTGGGACCTGCGCTCGGGCAGCACGACGCAGCTCGCACCCAACGTGCGCATCCCGTTCACGAAGTTTCTCGGGACGATGGGCGTCGCGCCCGACGAGGCGGGCACGTTCGCGCCCTTCCCTCCGCACAAGGGCGGCGGCAACATGGACAACCGCCATCTCGTCGAGGGCTCGACGCTGTGGCTTCCGGTCTGGTGCGATGGCGCCCTCTTCTCCTGCGGCGACGCGCACGCGAGCCAGGGGGACGGTGAGGTGTGCGTCAGCGCGATCGAATGCGCGATGCGCGCAAGCCTGCGACTCACGGTGCGCAAGCAGAGCCTCTCGGCACCGAGCTTCAGGGTGCCGGCAAGCGCCCAGCTGCGCCGCAGCGACTACCACGGCACCATGGGCATCGATGCCGATCTCAGGGTCGGCGCCCAGAAGGCGGTACGCGCGATGATCGAGTGGATCGTCGACGAGCACGGGCTCTCGCCCGAGGACGCCTACCTGCTGACCAGCGTCGCCGGCAACCTGCACATCCACGAGCTCGTAGACGCGCCTGTCTGGAACGTGGGCATGACATTGCCGCTCGACGTCTTCGTGTGATCGCCTCGGATCTTGGAGGAGTAAACCCGGGTTGATCGCCGTGCGGCGTGATGCCGGTGAGTGCCGTTGGTACGATCGAACGGTCACGCCGGGCTGGAGGGGACATGACCGAACTGCATCGCAAGACGCTCGCCGAGTTCGTCGGCACCACGATTCTGGTGCTCTTCGGTGTCGGGACGGCGGTGTTCGGCATCGACAAGATGGGCGACTTCGGTGTCGCAGTGGCGTTCGGATTCGTCCTGCTCACGCTGGCGTACGCGATCGGCCCGGTGTCAGGCTGTCACGTCAACCCGGCGGTCACCCTGGGCGTCCTCATGCGCAAGGGCATGGCGAGAGAGGAGGCAGTGGCGTACTGGATCGCACAGTTCGCGGGCGGCCTCCTCGCCGCAGCGGTGCTGAAGCTGCTGACGTCGGGCTTCGGCGACGTGACCGACCAGACCGGCTCGCTCGGAACCAACAACTGGGGCGTGACCATCAATGGGGTAGGCGCGTTCGTGCTGGAGATCCTCGTGACCTTCCTGCTCGTGTTCGTCGTGCTTCTCGTCACGGGTCGCGCCGCCGCTCCGGGCTTCGCCGGGCTGGCGATCGGGCTCGCGCTCCTCGTGACCAACCTGGTGGCAATCCCACTTGACGGAGCCTCCGTCAACCCGGCCCGCTCGCTCGGGCCCGCGATCTTCAACGGAGGGGAACCGCTCAAGCACGTCTGGCTGTTCATCATCGCGCCGCTGATCGGCGGCGGGCTTGCCGCGCTCGTCGCGCCGCTCATGGAGGTAGTCCCGCTCAGCGAAGAGCGCGCACCCGACATGACCGACCCCACAGGCGCGGACGTTCCCGGCGGCTGAACCGCCTACGCGTACGACGCGGAGATCGCCGGGCTCGAGGCGAGCGTCTGGAACACGACGCAGTAGCGCTCCGTAAGGCGCAGGAGCGTCGCGAGATCCTCGGGAGTCGCATCGCTCTCGAGGTCGAAGGTCAGACGGATCGCACGAAAACCGACCGGAGCTTCCTTGCTCACGGCCAGCGTTCCGCGAAAGTCGAGGTCGCCCTCGGCGCGGACATCCCCCGCCGCGACGTCGATCCCGAGCGACGTTGCCACAGCTCGCAGCGTCACGCCCGCGCATGCCACGAGTGCCTCGAGGAGCATGTCCCCCGAGCACAGGCTCGAACCGTCGCCTCCCGTTGCCGGATGGAGCCCGGCCTCCGCGAGAGCGCGTCCGGTCGCGACGGAGCAGGTGATCCCGGAACCGAGCGTTCCGGTGGCTCGCAACGTCACGACCGCTGCCTCCGGATCCTCGCGGTAGCGGTCCTTCAACGGTTGTTGGGCCTCGCGCAGTCGGTCGCGGGTGCCGAGCTCGTCGGACATGCAAGGAGTATGAGGCTTTCTGCCCTGGCTGCCGATAGACCAGGATGCGAATGCACTCGCCTGGCCTCAGCGCGCGATTCTTCGTGGCGCTCGGCGTCCTCCTGATCGGCCTCGCGGCGGTCGGTCTCGTCGCGACGAGCGGACTCCAGCGAGTCCAGGGCGCGAACGACCAGGTGTTCTCGGATAACTACGTGACCGCAGCTGCGACCAGCCAGCTGAGCGACGACCTTGCCCGCGTCGAGGTCGTGAGCCTCCAGCTCGCGGCGACGCCGGACCCGATCGCAGCCGCGCGGCTGCGCACGCATCTCGACCAGATCGAGGTTCCGAAGGTCAACGCCGCGCTGGCGACCCTCGACGCGCTCCATCGCCACGACCCGACCGGGGAGTTGCGCACGATCGACCGCATCCGGTCCGCGTGGCAGCGATTCGTCGCGCTCACGCGGAGCGGAACTCTCGCGACCCCGGGCGCACGAGCAGCTGCGATGGGTGTTCTCGACCCGCTCATCGCCTACGTCGTAGGCCTCCAGTCGGTCGAGTCCGATGCCGCCGCAGCGGCGCACGCGCGGGCAACCGGTGTGTTCGAGCGTTCGAGGGTCTGGCTGCTCGCCGTGGGCGCAGTGGCGCTCGCCGCGGCGCTGACGCTGGTCGGCATCGGTCTCGCGCTGCGCAAGCTCGTCGAGCATCAATCCGCCGAGCAGCTCTACGCCGAGAGCGAGAGCGAGTACATCGACACCCTGCAGGTAACGGAGAACGAGGACGAGGCGCAGGAGCTTCTCCGCCGTCACGTCGAGCGATCTGTCAGCGGCGCGCGCGCCGTCGTGCTCGCGCGAAACAACAGCGCCGACCGTCTCGAGCCGACGACGTCGCTCGTCGAGCTCGATGCACTCCGCGAACCGCTCGTCGGCGCGACGCCCCGGGCGTGTCTCGCGGTGCGGTTCGGCCGCACGCATGTCGAGGGAGGTAGCCACGACCCGCTGATGCACTGCGACGTCTGCGGCAGCCTCGCGGGCGTGTCGAGCTGCGAGCCGCTCCTGGTCAGCGGCGAGGTGATCGGCGCAGTCCTGATCAACCAGGACGGCGAGCCGCAGGTCAGGCACCGCCAGCTGATCCGCGAGGCCGTCGGCCAGGCAGCCCCCGTTCTCGCGAACCTGAGGAACCTCGCGATCGCGCAGCTCCGGGCATCCACCGACGCGCTCACCGGGCTCCCGAACCAGCGCGCAGTCCAGGACACCATCAAGCGGATGGTCGCGCAGGCCTCGCGCACGATCAGCCCGCTCGCGGCGCTCCTCGTCGATCTCGATCACTTCAAGGAGATCAACGACCTCTACGGGCACGACCGTGGCGACGAGGTGCTTGCGGCGGTCGGCGTGGCATTCAAGAACATCGTGCGCGACAGCGACTTCATCGGGCGCTACGGCGGTGAGGAGTTCCTGCTGCTGCTGCCCGCGACCGGCCGCGAGGGCGCGATCCAGGTAGCGGAGGCCGTGCGCCACGCGATCGGAGCGATCACGCTTCCGGGCATCGACCGCCCGATCACAGCCAGCGTCGGCGTTGCGGTTCTGCCGGACGACGCGGGCGACTCCGTCACCCTGTTCAGATCCGCTGATCGCGCGCTGTACGCGGCCAAGCAGAACGGCAGGAACCGCGTGGAGTCCGCGGCGAACGCGTCGATGAACGCCCGGCATGTGCCGACCGGCGCTGTGGTAGAGAACTAGGCCGAGGCCGAGTCGGTTCCGCAAACCGATGGCGTTCGAGAGCTTCCGGATGGGTCAGGAAGACTTCTTCTCGAGGGCTGCATACGCGAGTCCGGTGGCGACCGCGTAGACCGCGTGATGGAACGCGTCGATGGCGAACTCCCTGGGCGCGGACTTCCACAGCGGAGGCATGACGTGGAGCCGTGGCAGCATCACCTGCTCCGCGCCGAATGTGGCGACGAAGTGCGCGGCGGGGTGCCGTAGCTCCGGTGGACGACATTGGAGAATCGCGCTTTGCCTGCCGGATTGCGCGGCCGAGCCAACCGCGTACGGCCGACCGCTACCGGCGGAGGAGCAGGAAGATGACCAGGATGATGAGAATCACGACGAGCACGCCGCCGCCGATGTAGATGCCTGCGGCGACCGGTACGAGAGGAGTCATCCGAGTTCATGCCCTCACGGCGCAACCCGAATCCTCGTGAAATGGCGAGTATTCGTCGGGATCGCCGACGGGAGGCGTCCCTCGACGTCCCTCATGGATCGTCGGCGCGCGGGGAGCGCGTGAGCACCAGCACGCTGCCGGCGATGCCGATGAGGATCAGCGCGACTGCGACGCTGACCTCGCCCGGTCCTTTCCAGTAGACGTCCTTCAGTTCGACGAGTAGGGCGATCTCGTCGACGATCAGCGCGAGACCGATGCCGAACGCGAGCCCCAGCCAGGCGTGCCAGCGCGGCGACCGCTCGACCAGGCCGAGGATGCCGACGATCACGAGGATCAGGATTCCGTACAGGTAGTGATGCAAGTGGACGCCACCAGAGCTCACGTTGCCGAGACCCGCAGCGTGGATATGGATCAGCCAGGTGAGCAGACGCAGACCGCCGAACGTGACGGTGAAGCCCCACCACGCGAGGATCAGCCCGCGTCGCGTCGGGTGCGCATCGCGGAGGCGACGAGGACGCCTCCTGGGTTCGGTCGCCTGCGCCATCGCCCGGCACAGTAGGGATGCTGCGCTGCTGGATCCTGAGGGACAACCGTCACGGAAGCTCGAACCCGTTGCTTCGTTTAGTCGCGACACGACCGGGCAGCATCGGAACTCAGTTCCCGATCGAGAGGGTGTTCGATGACCGACAGCGAGCAGATCAAGGCCAAGTCCGAGCAGGCCAAGGGGCGCGTCGAGCAGGCGCAGGGCGACCTCACCGACGACAAGTCGAAGAAAGCCGAAGGCGTCCTCGATGAGGCCAAGGGCAAGGCCCGCGAGGCGGTCGACAACGCGCGCGACGCGATCCACGAGGCAACCGCCCGCGACAAGTAGACGAGCCCCGCGCCGGTCTTCGCTTGTGAGGACTGGCGCGGAGTCCCTCTCCCGGGCACTCCGCGGATGACCGGTGTCGGCCCGCGAGGCCGGACTATCGGCCAGCTAGAAACCCGCTCGCAGCGGCGTTAACTACCGACAGGCGGCGGTTTGACCTCCAGGCCCCACTGGCGGCCAACCGCCGCCGCTAGACCTCGAGGGCCGGAGCCTAGGGCCTGGTCAGCGAGTTGAGCGTCGCCTCGATGCGCTCGAGGCGGCTTACGAGATCGTCGAGGCGCGCGTCGATCTGGGCCTTCTCCTCCCGCTCCTGGACGTCCTCGGTCGCCTGGCGCGCTTCGCGGGCACGCTCGACAAAGGTCGAGGTCACGGCAGCCGTCACGATCGCCAGCAGCGCGATGCCTTCCAGCATGACGCCGGTGGCGACGATCCGCCCGATCTTGTCGTGTGGTGTCACGTCGCCGTAGCCGACTGTCGTGACGGTCTGGACGGCCCACCACATACCTCGGAAGACGTCGGGGTACTCGCGGTGGTCGAGCAGCCTCATCAAGATGCCGCTCACAACGACCACCACCGCCGTCGCGGTGACGATCGTCGCGGCCGCGGCCCGTGTCGACACGGGCTCGCGAAGGAACCTCGCCATCCGGCGTTCGATCAGGATGAGCCGGGCGATGCGATCATCGTATGGCCGCGCTCGGACACCGCGGTCTCCTTCGGCGCCACACTCCGATCGGCTCGGCCGGCGCCCGATGCCAGCGGCTTGCACGTATGCTGGCTCGACGGTGGACAGCCGCGGCGATCGACCCGAGTCCGAGGGTCCCGGCAGCGAACCCGGTGGTGCGGCATTCGAGCCGGGAGTGACGCTGTCGGCGCGATTAGGAGGCTTCGTGCGTGCCGTGCGCGATGGCGACGAGGCCATGGTCGAGGACGCGGTCCTTCGCCTCAGCCGCTCGCGGCGCCTGTTCGCTCCGCTGGCATTCATGGTCGCCGGGATCGTGACTCTCTACGACGGAGTCAAGCTCCTGTTCTCGAACTGGCGGCTCACGCTCGTCCAGCTCCTGCCCGCGGTGTGGATCTGGCTCGCGATGCTCGACTGGAAGGCGCACGCCCTGCACGGGAAGTCGTTTCACGTGCTGCGAGGGCCGATCCTGATCCCGCTCGTCCTCCTCATCACGGCCGTCACTGCGGGCAGCTTCTTTCTGAATGCCGTGTTCGGGTTTGCGATCGCCGGTCCGGCCCCTCCGCAGGTGCGACCCGCATTCGCGCGTGCCCGTGCACGCCTCGCCGCCATCCTGCTGCCAGGCGCCATCGTCGGTCTGCTGCTCGGCCTGACGACGCTGGTCGTCACACGCTGGGGATCTCCGTGGTTCGCAATCTCGCTCGGCGTCGTCGTCGGGGTGATGATGGTTTGCTACGTCGCTGTCCCGGCGAGGCTGATCGGAGTGAAACCCGTCCGCACACGACGCGAGAAGCTGACGATCAGCGCCGTCGGCGGCACGATGGGCGCTCTGGTATCCACACCGCCATACGTGCTCGGGCGCGTCGCCATCCTCATGCTCGGCTCACGCGTGCTGCTCATCCCGGGGATCGTGCTCCTCGTCTTCGCGGCCACGCTGCAAGCCGGCGCAACGGCCGCGGTAAAGGCGGTGAAGATGAGCACGAAGTTGACCAGCCCTCGGGCGGCTGGCGGCGGCGATCCCGTCGACTCACCCGACGAAGCGGTGAACGACGAGAGAATCTGATGCCGTCAGCTCAACAGACCGGACGGTTCGACAGGCTCGACCGCTTCGAGGGGCGGCGGGGTCTTGGTGTGCCAATCGATCCGCATTGCGAGGAGTGGGAAGATCAGCACCGATGCCATACCGGCGCCGATGAGCGATGCCGCGACGTCCGTGTCGATCGCGCCACGGTCGAGGCCGATGCTGACCGTGGCGACGATCAGGGGCAGTCCGGTGGCCGCGAAGAAGGTCAGGCTCGCTGTCTCGCGGACACCGAGCGAGGCTCCCCAGAGGGTGGCCGCAGCGCCGTGGATGAGCAGCAAGAGCCCGACGAACATCGCTCCGAGGAGCACCCCGCGGACGGTGAGCAG
This sequence comes from uncultured Actinomycetes bacterium, assembly GCA_963717155.1. Taxonomy (GTDB): domain Bacteria; phylum Actinomycetota; class Thermoleophilia; order Gaiellales; family JALYLC01. The sequence goes on along the minus strand of OY970326.1, from coordinate 540,936 downwards.
CCCGTCGAGGTCGAAGGTCAACCCGGTGGCGACGAAGTAGACCGGTATCAGGAACCCGAAGCCGATTCCCTCCAGTCGCGTGCGCACGGATCGGCCGTCGGGCGAGTCGAGCACGAGTCCGATGATGAGACCGGCCGTGAACGCACCGAGGATGAAGTCGAAGCCCACGTCCCGTGCGATGAGCACGAGCACCGCCAGGACGAGGATCGCGAGGCGCACCGCGGCCTGACCCGTCGACTCCAGCGTCTCGCGCAAGACCTTGACGATCCGCGGCGGCCGCGCGCGCAGCGCGAGTCCGGCGGCCAGGAAGGCGAGTGCGCCGAACGCGATGAGCAGGACGACCTCGGTTCGGGCACCGTAGACGCCGGTGAGGGCGACCGAGATGACGATGATCGGCCAGAACTCGCCGGCGACACCCGTGCCGAGGACCGCCTTGCCGAGCGCCGTCGCAAGGAGCCCGGCGTCGGAGAGGATCGGAACGAGCATCCCGAGCGAGGTCGTGCTCATCGCGATTCCGAGCAGCCAGCCCTCCGCCCCTACGCCGGCGAAGTGGAGCGCATATCCGAACGCCATGCCGAGCGCGAGCGAGATCCCCCACGCAGCCGATCCGCGAGCAAGCAGGGACGGAGCGACCTTACGCTCGACGACCTCGACACCCGCGAAGAAGAACAGGACGACGAGACCGAGATCGGCTAGGAACTCGATGTAGGGGTCGGCTGTGGCCCACCCGAGCGCCTGTGGCCCCAGGGCGATGCCGAACAGGAGCTCCAGGACCACCGTGGGCAGCACGATGCGCCGGTCGATGCGCGAGAGGATCGCCGCGAGGCTCGACGCGGCGAGCACCAGGACGAGCGACGCGAGGTCCGGGCGCGGGATGCTTGCGAACACAACGCCGGGCGTCGAGCCCGTCATATGACCCAATGCGCGTGGTTGTCGGGCCGGTTCAATCCCGAAAGGCCGGCGGTGAGGTTAGAGGTGTGTTGCATGGTCAGGAGATTTCCTTGATCCCGCCAGCTTCCTGCATCATCGCGTCGGCGAACCTGTCGAGTCGACCGTGCGGGGACGGCGAGAGCTCGTCCGGCGTCAAATAGACCGCGCGGAGGCCGAGTTGGGGCTGTGCCGACAGGGAAGCGGCCTCTGCGCTCGCTCACCATGCCGCCCCGTGTTCCGCTCGCGGAATCGATGTGCAGCACACGGCGTGGTCTCGCCATCAAGCCGATGCCGGTTGGCGTCGAAAGGATGCGCAGGAGCCGCGGTCATAGGTCCCCCCCGGCCCGAGAATGCGGCTCCTGCGCTTGGACACATCAGGCGGCCTCGCTCCCGTACGTCCGGCCGTCGCTACCTATCGGCGCTCGCCACGGTCCTTCCGTTGCTCGAGCGCCCTCGTGCTCGCCCGAGAGCTCGACGACAGCGGCATACTGTCCGTCGCGCCCAGCGGGCCCGACCCACACGGCCACCGCTGGCGGCTCCGACGGCCGGCTCATCCGCGGCGCCCGCCACGTGACCGCATCACGGCGACGCGCTGTGAGGGCGCCGACCGGTCCCGCTCACGCTGTCCAAGACCCATGTCGATCCTTCGGTGTGGGCTCGCAGAGCGACATGCTACTCAGCGAGGACGTGGCGAGATCGACTACCCCCAAGGGGAAGCACACGCCGATAAGCTCCTCACGAAGATCGCTACCGAGACCTAGTAGTGGCTGTTGTCCTCGAGTGCGTCGCCGCGGCCGAGTTTGCGGCCGGTCGTGTCGCCCTTTGCGAAGTACGGCCACATCACGTTCGTTTCGTCGTCCTTCGCCGAGTTGATCACGTGGTCGAACTGGAGGACGTGGCCGATCTCGTGGGCCGCGAATGATTGGATGTCGAGCGTGCCCGAGGCACCCGACGTCGACCACTTGTAGGCGTTGGAGAACCTGATGTCCGACTCGACCGGGCTACCCTTCGCGTCGTACCAGGTGTAGGTACACGCGCCCGCGCCGGCGCAGTCCTGGCCGCTCAGGCTGCCCCAGTCGACGACGCTCTTGCCGTCTTGCTTATCCGCCTTGTTCGACGTTTTCCCCTCGTACGACGCGGGTGGTGCCGCCTGGTCCTTGATGCCGCACCAGTTGATGTCGTTCGTCCATTCGCTCTGCGCGTTCCTGACCGCCTTGACGACCGCATCCCGATTCAGTCCGCTCGGCGTCGCGCCGATCCACCACTTCCTCGTCTTCTTCCAGAAGCCGGTGCCGATCTTCGCCTGCGAGGAGCTGCCGCACTTCACGTTTGCCGGCGCCTGCGACGCCACGGCGTAGGAGCTATCAACCGCGCTCAAAAGCGCCCCGGACGGCCGGTAGAACACGACCCCGAGGACATGCTTGTCAGCATCGATGTGCAGGCGGGCGAAGCGGCTGCCATCACGACGCGTCAGCGTGCACTGCACAATCTTCCCGACCAGCACGCGGCGGACAGCTCGACCCCCCGCCGGCGTCCTGAACAAGAGCTCACCGTTTCGCGGAGCCGGCAGTCGCAGTCCACACGGACTCGAGGCGGCGGCCGCCTCGCGCGCCCCGATCGGGCCGCGAGCGGCCCACGCAACCGCGACGACCACGAACACCATCACCATCACCATCAGACCGCGGCTCGGCATGAGGCTCCCAGCGTCGAGAAGCAACGGGTAACACCACCAACACCCTAGTGGCCAGGGCCACTACACCCTAGTACCTCTAACCACGAGTGTCGAGCGGCTGATCAAGATGCGGCGAGAGGTCGGGAGGTCTCGCGTCCCCGCGCCCTACCGCGAGCTCGGCTGCAGCCCCACAGAACGCGGAGGAGGGAGGCGTCGTTGTGCCTCCCTCCCATACGTGCCTGCCACTTCCAACGGCCGGGGCGGTTCTGGTGCGTCGCGCAGGCCCACGGTGCTGACCCGAGCTGGACGGGGCGCGCCTGGTCGCTCGCGCGGATCCAGATGCCTATCGGGCGTTGACGTCGGCCTGAGCGGTCGTAGTGGCGGATGGGCCGGTCGAGATGCCGTGCGTTTCGACTGAGTGGCCCGGGAGCGGCGTACCGGGAGGCGTACACGAACGAGACATCGGCTCATCCGCTCACGCGCGTCGCCGTGGTATGAGGTTCGCCAGGGCGAGGGCGGCGTAGATGAGGGTGTTGATCGCGACGAAGGCGGCGAGGGCCTGGAACCACCGTGTGTGGAGGACCTCAGAGGACAGCAGGATTCCGGCCACGATCGTCATTCGTGAACGGCCTTCGCGGGGAGGGTTTCGCGGGGGACGTAGTTCCACCCTGCTGCGCGGCCGGTAGCGATGTCGAGGAGCGACTTGACATAGGTCGCTTGCTGCACCAAGTCGTATGCGATCTCGATCACCAGCGGGAGCGCGATCGCTCTGCCACGCCAGCCGACCGCCCAGACGGTGACCACGCGCTCGACGATGAAGATGAGGCCGAGGAGCGCCCACACCCAAACGAACTGGAAGCTATCGGCCGCGAGCAGGGTGATCAGCAACAGAAGCAGGTAGGCGTTGAGTGCGATCGTGCCGTAGCCGATCGCGATCTGCTGTAGCCAGTAGCGCAGCGTCGCACGGGTGAGCCCGTACGCTCCGATGTTCTCGAGCGCGCCACGTTGCCAGCGCATCCGCTGCCGCCAAAGCGCTCGCCAGGTCGGCATCACTTCGGTGACGACCCGGCACTGCATGGGCGAGATCATCTTCGCACCCAATGACTTCAGCGATAGGGTCATCTCGTTGTCCTCCGTGAGCGCCAACGTGTCGTAGACCTGGCCGGGATCGCCGGGCAGCAACTCCCCGCGACAGTCGGCAACGGCCTTCAGCGCGTAGGTGCGGAACAACGACGCCGTGCCGGTCAGAACGAAGACCTTGCCCTTCCGCCGAGAGATATGACGTTGGTAGCGGGTGTACTCGTTGCGCTGCAACTGGCCCACGAGGCCCGAGCCGTCCTCGCCGGAGAACACGCCGCCCACCGCGATCAGATCCCGATCCTCCTCGAGTCGCCCCATCGCCGTCTCGAGAAACCCCGGCACGATCACCGAGTCGGCGTCCATCACCATCACGACGTCGCGAGTGTTGATCTCGGCGAACATCTCCGACAACGCCTGATTCAGTGCGCCGGCTTTCTTCTCGGTGTTGCCGACGGTCGTAAAGACGTCGGCGCCGTGATTGCGGGCAATTTCGGCGGTGTTGTCGGTGCAGTTGTCGGCCACGACCACCACCCTGTCCGGCGGCCGCGCTTGCCCCCACAGCGACTCCAACGTCGCGGCGATCGTGAGCGCCTCGTCGTGCGCCGGCACCAGCACCGTCAGCCGCAGGGCCTGACTTGCAACCTCGGGCAGCCGGGTCGCTGGGAGTTCCGGCTCCTCGGCCATGCGAACCGTGGACGGACCCAACGGCGTCAGCAACAGCGCCCGCACCCGACGCATCTCCGGCGAAAGCCGATGCGGAATCCGCCTGTCCCGCGCCAGAACCCGCATGGCCGCCGCCGCATGCAGCGCAGCAAGCCCGACAAGGGCCGCCGCCGCAATGGCACCGACCGCACCGATCAGCGACACCGACGGAACGGTGGCGTCGGCGCCAAGAGGAAGCTGACCGACCAGATCCCTCGGTTCCGCCCCCAACCCGACCCATACCGCCAGCAGGAACAGGAACAGCGTCAGCCCGATCAACGCGACCGTCAGCCGACTCAATCGCGCAACGCTCACCCGAAGCGGGACATCCTGCTCCATCGATGCGAGCTCCTTCTCTCCGCGAGATTCAGAATCAGCCCAACCAGTGGACCGATATCACCTGGCGTCGACGACAGCAACTACCTCGTGATGTGCCGTTTCGCGCGCGTTTCTTGAATGCCTCCTCGCCAACGATGCGTGATCGGCGTGTCGTTCAACCGGTATGGAGGGAGTCATGGTGGAGCGGCGCAGCGCACCTCGGGCCGCTCCCCGGCGCGAGCCGCGTCCCAGTTCTTCACGAACCGATCTCCGAATCGACACCCATCGCAACTCCTCGATTCGCAAAGGTGCGTGCGGACGATAGGCCGTCCCGTTGCGAGATTGCGGCCGACTCCTTTGCGCGAGAGTCGGCCCTGTCGTCGGACGATCTACCGCGTCCGGGGTACGGCCGACTCCTGCGCCCACAGGAGTCGGCCGGCGCGCGGCGTCTCGATCTGGCGCTGTTCGTCGAGCAGCGGTACGCCATGCTTTCGCGCTATCGCCCTCGCACCAATCCAGGGAAGCAGACCGCGCGCAACCCAGCCGCGGCCTCGTAGCAGAACCTCGACACGGCCGAAGCGCAACCCGCTCGCGATCGACGGATCTTCCTCGTGGAAGAGCACCGCGAGCGGCTGCGCCTCACCCGTCATCGGCCCCAACACAGCCAACAAGATACGCCGTCGTCGCGCGGCCTGGAACAAACCTTCCGACAGTTTCCGAAGGGTGGCGTACGCGCGACCTCGACGGGGGCCGGCGCGGGCAGCCCCGCTACGGCTGGATCATCTCGTGGACGGGAAACTGCTTGATGTCGGGTGGGCCTTGCGGTTGGACTCCTGCTGCCGCCATTCCCTCGGCGATCCGCGCCGAGAAGGCGTCGAAGTCCTCGCGCGTCTCCCAGAAGTCGATGATGCCCCAGCCTCCGTCGATCGGGCCAGATGCGTGAAATAGCAGCCCGTTCGGTGGTGTGCGATCGGGGTTGATGTGATCGTGACCCTCGTCGAACTGTTCCTGGGTGATTCCCGGGAGCTTGATGCGGATGCCGATAGCCATGCTCAACCTCTCTCCGTAGGGAGCGCGATCCTACGCGCATTTGCGGTCGAAGACGGTGGCCTCGAGTTTGGAGCTGCTGCGAGTGCGGAGAACGCGGCCGACTCGAACGAGGACGACGTCCGGTGTTTCGCCCCTTCCGCGGCAAAGGTGTAGTGGGGCGGAGCCCATCCGACTCGCGCGATGCCCTGGCGCGGCCTATTCCCGGACGGTTACCGATAGCCTGGGGTCAGATTGACGATGGTGCAACACGTTCGACGCGGCATCGGGGCGGTCGGCCTCTGCGTGGTCACCGCGCTTGTCGCCGCCTCGGCATCGCATGCGGGAAGCGGGTCGGCTGAGCGGTTGCCTGCGGCGGGTGAGCTGCTTGCGTCGAGGGTGGTGATTCGTGCCGCACCGAGTGCGCATTCCGCGAGTGTGCGCGTGATGCACCAGTTCCGTGCCGATTCGCAGTTCCAGATCATCCTCGCCGTCGCGGCTCGTCAAGGAGCCGACGGGGGCTGGTGGTACGAGCTCAGCCTGCCTGGGCGTCCGAACGGCCAGCGCGGGTGGATTCGGGGCGACCTTGTCGATCTTCACCGCGTGCAAAACAGGATCATCGTCCACGTCGCCGCTCGCACGATCGAGGTGCGACGGGTCGAGGACGGGAAGCTCCTTCTGCGCGCTGTTGTGGCGGTCGGCAAGCCGGGAGCCGAGACGCCGATCGGACGTGACTTCTACGTTCAGGGTCGCTTTGCATCGGCCGATCCGTTCTACGGCCCGTTCGTGCTCGAGACGAGCGCCTACTCCAAGCTGAGCGAGTGGCCGGGCGGCGGACTCGCGGGGATTCACGGCACGGATCGGCCCGATCTGCTCGGTCAGGCGGTCTCGCACGGCTGCGTGAGAGTCTCGAACGACGTCGACCGAGCGCTCGCGAGGCTTGCCCCGCTCGGGACGCCGATCGATCTCGATCCCTAGCGGCTTACCCGGTGACCGACTCCGGCTTGGCCGCCAGCCCAGCAAGGTAGGTCGCGCAGACCGGCCCGGCGGCGGCATGCGTCCGCTGCGTACCGCGGAAGGTGACGAACCCCGAAGCCGTCGGCGTGACGGTGAAGCGAGCGATCCCCCGCGAGTTCGTCTTGGCCTGCCCGCTCACCCCGGGCCCGCGCACGTGCACCGTCACCCCTGGCACCGGTGCGCCGAACCGTTCTCGTGCTGTTGTGAGCACGACCGATGTCGTGCCGGCCCGGAGCAGCTTGGGTGCGGCCCCTAGCGTGCGGCAGACGGCCTGCGGCGGCGGCTTGGAGCGGCCGACGACGCGAACGATGTTGGAGGCGGTGTTGTTGAGGTAGTCGGACTCCGGCTCCTCGGAGCCGACCCGGACGACGTTGAGGATCTCCCCGATCTGCGTGGCGAGAGTGACGGCGGTGATCGTCGCCGAGGCACCCGGTCCGATCCTGCCCAGGTTGCAGCTGGTCAGCGAGCAGGTTCCCTGCGAGGGTGTCACCGAGATCGGCTTCGTGCGAAACGCGCGCTCGGTGACCTTGATGACGTTCACATCGGCAGCCGCGACTTTCGAGGCATTCGTCACCCTCACCGTCCACGTGATCTTCTGGCCCAGCGGGACCGTTGTCGGCTTTGCGCTCTTCTCGATCGTCAGGTCGACCAGCGGGGCCGACGGAAGTGGTGTTGGCGGCAATGGTGGAGGATCGGGCTGAGTCGGCGGGGTCGGCGGCTCCGGCGGTTCCGGGGGAATCGGCGTCGGCGGCGTCGTGATCCGGACATTGGTGAAGGTGCAGACGACGAAGTCGCCGTTCGCGAGAGCGCCGTCGACCTTTGTCCCCGCGACCGTCACCTCGACCGTGCCGTTACGGGTGCAGGTGACCGTCGACTCGTAGTCGGAGAGATTCGTGCCGGGGCCTGCTGTCTCTGAGACCGTCCCTTCCCCGGGGCCGACTGTGTACGGACCGGCGGTCGTCCCGTTGCCGCCGCTGGCCAGCACTTGCCCGTTCAGGAGCAGGTTGAAGACGCCAGGGTCGCCCGCGGGCGCAACGACCTTGCGTAGCTCGATGATCGCGGTGCAGTGCGTCGACGCGCTCGACGCGGTCGCGCTCTGGCCTGCAAGCGTCCACGTGAGCGTGCCGGCGGTGCCGAACGCGGTCTGGAAGACAGCGGGCCAGGATCCGGGCTCGAACTGCGTGGGCTGGCCGCGGTCGGCCGGCTCGGGCGCGAATCCATTCGCCGTGCCGATCGGAGCCGGAACCGCGAAGTTGTTGTTGTTGCGATACCCCCACACGGCCTGCTCAGGAGTGATGCCGCGGAAGACGACACATTCGAGCACCGGAACGAGCGGGTTCAGCGCGGGCGGCGTCACATCGGACCTGCGCGTATTCGTGATCGTGCACACGATATCCTCGCCCCGCTGGACCGGCACAGAAACCGAGGAGCTTGCCGCCACTGCGACGACCGTGCCGCCGCTCGCGCACACGATCTGCACGGTGTAGTCGGCGAGGTTGGTCTCGTCGGCGGCCGACTCGCCCACGGTGTGGTCCTGCGGGCTCACGGCGATCGTGCCGGTCGTGCCCCCGCCGCCGACGGCCGAGGCGCCGCCCGCGGCCTTGCCGTCGATCTCGAGGTTGAAGCGCCCGGGATCGTCGGTCGGATTGAGCACCTTGACGATCGTGACCGAGGCACCCTTACCCTCACCTGCACACGACTTCGAGTCGGCGGAGGCCGTCACCTGGTTGCCGGTCAGCTTCCATGTCAATGCCGACCCGTCGAACTCCACCTGGAAGGCGTCCTGTGCGCGGCCCGGCTGGAAGGTTGTCGGTTGGCCGCGATTCGGCGGGTCGGGCACGAACGTGTTCTCGGCCGGCGGCGGAACCACGGGGTCGGAATTGGGGTTCTGGTAGCCGAAATGCGCCAGGAAGCGCCCATTCGTCTCGGGCGCAACGCATTCCAGGATCGGCGCCAACGGCTCGCGGGGCAACGAGCAGCCGAGCTGGTAGATCGCCTGACCCTCCGGCGACCAGTTGTAGCCGGGAAACGTCTGCGTGACGCCGCTCCCGTCCACGTAGTTGTAGGGCGGGACGATGTCGCCCCAATCTGCCGCCGGGAAAATCGGCCCGGTGTGATTCAGGTGACCACCCTGGAGGTCGCCGTTGTTCCCGATCGCAGGCTCGTTCGACACATACGGATTCGAGTGCGACGCCGTCGCATGGCAGATCCGCACCTTCGTCGGAGGCTCGAGCGACCGCGAGGAAGCAGGCTGGATATCGACAACAGACAGGCTGCCGAGCCCAGCGAGGACGAGCACACTCACCGAGAGTCCGAGCCGCAGACGCCAACCACGACGCCCGTTCACAAACATCCCTCGACACTACCACGGCGAAGCCGACACCGCGCGTCCGCGTGCTCGTCACCTTGGCGCATGAGTTGCGCACGAACGCCGACGACCTGGAGATTGACATTCCGCCGCGGCGCAAACGCGAGCCGGACCGTCGAGCTCGTCGGACTCGGCGGGCTCGTGAACGTCTAGATGACGCTCCCGGAGACCTACTTCGACGAGGGACAGCGAAGTGTCCAGCGCACACTCCCTCGCAACGGCCGCCCAGGGCCGGTTGCTCGGCTCGCGCTAGTCGCAACCAGGTGCCGTGTTCACCCACTTGGAGACTGGTGGGCGAGGTGAAGGAACGACATCCTCTCTTCGACCGCCAAGCAAACCTAACTCATGCCTGGAGCAGTCCTGCTCCAACCACCAAGGAGAGAGATTCATGCACGGTAAGAAGATAGTGAAGGGCGCGGTGCTCGTGGCCGCGCTCGCAACCGTCGGAACGGCCGTCGCAGCGACGACGCCGGTCCACGTAGGCAAGAGCCTTGAGGGCATCCCGCACGCTCTGCGCAAGGACGGCGGGTTGAAGCACAACACGGTCGGGCGGCGGCAGATCAAGAACCACGCCATCGACTGCTCCAAGCTCGTCGCAACCCTCTGCGCGGTGCGCAGCGGCCTGCGCGCCAACGACGGCGCTCCCGGACTGGCGGGCCAGCAGGGCATCCCTGGTGCGAACGGCACGGACGGCGCGAAGGGCAGCACAGGGCCGCAGGGCATCCAGGGCCTCATGGGACTCACGGGGCCGCTTGGTCCGCAGGGCATCCCTGGCGTCGACGGCACGAACGGTGTGGACGGCGCGACCGGCCCCGCCGGACCGACGGGCCCCGTCGGCCCGCAGGGTGCTACCGGCCCCGCTGGACCGACCGGCAAGGACGGAGCCCCCGGACAGCAGGGTGTGAACGGCAAGGACGGTGCGCCTGGGCAGACCGGCGACACCGGCAAGGATGGCGCTCCCGGACAGACCGGCGAGAACGGCAAGGACGGAGCGCCTGGGCAGGCTGGCAAGGATGGCCTGACCGGCAAGGACGGTGCCCCCGGACAGCAAGGCGAGCGTGGCAACGACGGCGCGCCCGGACTCGCTGGCAGAGACGGTAACCCCGGCCACGACGGTACGAACGGTAACGACGGTGCGCCCGGTCAGCAGGGCAACCCGGGCCACGACGGCCTCGACGGCAAGGACGGGGCTCCCGGCCAGGCTGGCAAGGACGGCGTGAACGGTAGGGACGGCGCTCCGGGCCAGGTCGGCAAGGACGGCGCTACCGGTCCGCAGGGCCAGCAGGGCAACCCTGGGCACGACGGCGCACCGGGTAAGGACGGCGCTCCGGGCCAGCAGGGCATCCAGGGCCCTCCGGGTCAGCAGGGTCCGGCCATCAGCACCACGATCGGCCAGATGTGCGTCAACAACCAGAACAAGCAGATCGGTTGGGGCGCTTGCACGAACGGCAGCGGGACGACGGTGCAGGTCTACACAGTGCCGGTCGCCTGAGCTGTAGCACACGATGCGGGCTGCGCACTGTCGCGCGGCCAGGAGCCACCTCGGGAGCAAACGCTCCGGAGGTGGCTCCATTCGTTTGGATGCCAGAGATGCGAAGCCCGATTGCTCCACCGGTGCGTTCGGGCGCGATGCGGCAGCTGCCAAGCCTCGCGTATGGGATCTGGGCCGACCGTCGCCCGCCAGCTCGGCCACGGCGCGGGGCTTACGATGTCTACCTACGGGCACGTGATCGACGAGCTCGAGGACGCTCAGAACCTGGAAGCCGAGACGGCGATTCGCAGCGCGCGTTCCCCTGGTGTTCCCCGGGACGTGTCCGGCCAGCAGTCGGGTTCGGATCGAGCGGGCTGACAATCTCGCCTTGTGCAGGTAGTTCGCGCAGAGCCGAAGCGGGGATTCGAACCCCGGACCCCCTGCTTACAGGGCGAGAAGAGGGCTTTACCGGCATTCGCCCCTAGTCGCCTTTTGCCTGCTCAACGACCCTTTTGGCTGTTAGGCGGCGCCCTCGTTTTCGCCACCGTTCGCCACTGGTGGTTTCCAAGCGCGTTTCCAGCTGGCACGGGACGACGTTGGTTGCGTGCTCAGCCTGGTCGAATAGATGCGCGTAGACCGAGAGCGTGATCGACGGCGATGCTTCCCCAGGCCAGAGAATGCGACTCCTGCGCTTACGCTTACTCAGGGCGTGCTAGCGCCATCAACCGTGCAGCGACGCCGTCGTACGGATAGCGCAGGGGCGCGCTCTCTTGTTGTCGACCAGCTCCAGGGAACGCCCCTTGCGCCCCACCTCTGGAACCCGGACGAGCCTCGACTGTTCGTACCGCGAGCCTACGGACTCGGCTGGGACATCAACGTCGCCCGGCTACTAAGGCGCTAGCTAATCGGAGCCTCGCGGCGGGTGAGCGAGCTCAATCCACGAATCGCGGATCGATACCCTTCGCATTTCCTCGGCTCACAAAAGCCGTGCGCGACCGACTTATCTCCTCCACACACCTGTGTGCGGATTCTCGATCTGGCGTTGTTCGTCGAGCAGCGGCACGCCAAGCCCGCGCGCCATCGCTCTCGCGCCGATCCAAGGCAGCAGACCATGCCCGACCCAGCCGTGGTCGCGCAGGAGAACCTCCACGCTTCCGAAGCGCAACCCGCTCGCGGGTGAATGATCCTCCTCGCGGAAGAGAACCGCGAGCGGCTGCGCCTCGAATGTCTGCCCCGACACGCGCGCAGCCTAGCGCCGGCCCGCTAGACCTACGCGCGAATCTTCCAAGTTCTCCGTTAAGGCCCTGCCCAAACTAGCCGTGACGCCTCCGCCGTATCGACACCCCGTCGTCACCAAAGCTTCACCCATGATACGGAGCGCATGAAGGAGCATTCACGAGCGCGTCGTGGAAACTAGACACCGCATACCGAACGTCGAGTTCGGTTTAGGCTCGAGCGTCCCCGAGGATCTCGAGCCCCAGCCAGAGATGCTCTATAGCTGGCGGGGGCAACCGCTCGCGCGTCACGGCGACGACCTGCACCTCTCCGACGGCCGCTGGTGGGGCCGCATCCTGCCAACGGCGTTCTCTGTCTTCGACGAGCACGGGGCGTACGTGGCCGACGTGCTCAACTCCGATCGCATCGCAACTGACCCATGGAAGCGGGAAATCCGCGCCAACAACTTCAAACATGGGTGGGACGAGTTCGAGCGGCCCCCAGATCAGGAGGCCTTCGATCCTCCTCTCCGCGAAGGCGCGGATCTCGGGCCACCACGGGATCCCTTTCGAGAACCGCCGCTCTTTCCATACCACGCCGAGCTCGTTTGAGACTTACCCCTCCGTCGCACTCTGGGCATCGCGTTCGCGCCACACCACGATGGCGCCCCTCGACCCCACCGGGAGCGTCACCGTGCGCATGGAGTTCGCCGCCGACGCGCCGAAACCCGCCACGGGCGGCGAGGTGACCCTGTTCGTGAACGACGAGAAGGTCGGAGGGGGCTGGCTTGGCGCGCTTACTCGATGTCGCTCGCGCGCTCCGATTCGAACGCCGCGACCGCAGCGCGGACTGTGGGGAAGAAGTGGTTGGGCCCGATCCGCGCGGTCAGGCCGGTCTCGGCGAAGATCTCGCGCTGTCGTCCTTTGAGGCGGGCGAAACAGAGCGTGATGCCGCGTTCGTCCAGCTCGGTGTACAGCTGAGTCAGCGTGTCGATCGCCGTGGCGTCGAGGAACGTCCACGCTTCGGCGTTGAGCACCAGCCACCTGACATCCTCGCCTGCGTCGGTGAGTGCAAGCACGCGCTGGCGAAGATACTCGGCGTTGACGAAGAAGGGCGGGGCGTCGAAGCGGTAGACGAGCAGGCCCGGAATGGTCGCGGCGGTCGGGAAGCGCTCGACGTCGTGGTAGCCGTCGATGTCGTCAACGCGGCCGAGCACGGCGTCGTGCGGGCGCGCAGAGCGATACAGGAAGACGCCGATCGACAGTGCGATCGCGACGACGACGCCGCCGAGGACGCCGAAGACGAGCACGCCGCCGAACGCGACGAGCGCGAGCCCGACCTCGGCGGGCCGTACGTGGCGGAGGCGCCAGATCGAGCGGACGTTGACCAGCCCGGCGGCGGCGACGACGACGATCACACCGAGCGCCGCCTTGGGCAGCGGCTCGATCAGGGGCATCGCGAAGAGGAGGAAGAGCCCGACGACCGCGGCGGCGACAACGACGGCGCCCTGTGATCTCGCGCCGCTGGAATCGTTGACCGCGGAGCGAGAGTTCGACGAGGAAACAGGAAACGCGCTCGTCAGACCACCGATCAGGTTTGCGGCTCCGAGCGCGGTCAGCTCGCGGTTCGGGTCGACCTCGTAGCCGTGCTTGCGCGCGAACGTGCGCACTGTCGCGACCAGGTCAGCGAACGCGACGAGCGCAAACGCCGCCGCAGGAAGGAGTAGATCGAGCACGTCCTGCGCTCCGACATCGCGGGACCTCGACAGGCGGCAGGCCGCCGTTGACCTGGCCGACGGCCGCAATCCCGTGCGCTTCGAGGTCGGCGACAGCAGCGATAACGAGTGCGAGCGCAAGCACGATCAGGGACGGCGGCACCGCGGGAACGAAACGTTTCGCGGCGACCGCCACCGCCAGCAATCCTGCGCTCAGGATCACGGTCGGCCCGTTCGCGTCGCCGAGCTTCGGGACGATCTCGCCGATGATGGCGAAGAAGTCGCGCGCGCCGACGTCGATCCCGAGGAGCTTGCCGAGTTGGGCCGCGATCACGATTAGCGCAACGCCATTGATGTAGCCGAGCAGCACTGGCTTGCCGAAGAAGTCCGCCACGAATCCCAACCGCAGGACCCCGGCCAGAAACAGCACTGCGCCCATCGCCAGCGCCAGCGCCGTTGCCAACGCGGCATAGCGCGCCGGGTCGACCTGCCCGCCGACCATCGCCATTGGCGCCACGGTCACCGCGGTCAACGCGGCCAGCGTGGAGTCGGGCCCGACCACGTGCTGCCGCGACGTCCCGAGCAACCCGTACACCGCGAGCGGAAGGAAGGTTCCGTACAACCCATAGACAACGGGCACCCCAGCCAGCTCCGCCATCGCAAGCGACGAAGGCACCGCTACCACGCCCACCGTCACGCCCGCCACCAGGTCGAAGCGCACGAACGAGCGGGGGTAGCGCAAAAGCATCGCCAACCCCGGCGCCGCCTCCGCCAGCGACCGCGGCACAAGGGCACGCGCGTACGACAACACCACGGCCAGCGAGCCAGCGCGCTTCACACCCCTCACCCTACGGAACGCGACGGTCGGAACGCGCGCTCAGGTGGGCTCGCCGATCGGCGGATTCACAGGTCGCCCAGACGCTGTGGAATCAGACGAGGATCTTCGCGCCATCCCGACCGGCGAGCACCTTGCGAACCGTCGCCGGCCACCAGCTCTCAGCGCCGCGCGCCGTCGGCATGCCGTGACCAGCACCGCGCTCGCCGCATAGTCGGCCAGCGACCCGAACGCATGCCCGAGCGCCTGGCCGATGGCGACCCCGATCAGCGGCATCCGCCTCGAATTGACACAAACGAGCACCGGAGAGTCGTCGCCCCCGGCGTTCGGACGCAACGACCGCTCAGGCCGGAGGTGGGGTTGGCCGTGATCGTCGGGGCATGCAGACGGCGGTGGCGTCCTCGTCACCCGCCTGCTTCGACCCGGAGAACGGAGGCTCTTAGGAAGATCTAAGCAACCCCTCAGACTCGGCACCGAGACGTTCAGGTTGCGGTGGTGAGCTTTCCTTGCTCACGACCGAAGGGAACCGAACATGGTGCGTTGCCGCCGTCCACTCACCGTTGCCTCGGTCGTCGCAGTCGCAGCGTGCTCTCTGCTCGCAGCAGGCTGTGGCGGCGGGGGCTCCTCTGGGGTTGCGAGCGTCGCCTCCTCCACGACGGCGACCACCACGACTGCCGCGACGACGGCGCAGCACAGACTGCTCGCCTTCTCCCAGTGCATGCGCTCCAACGGCATGCCGAACTTTCCCGATCCGCGCCGCTTCGTCGGAGGGAACGTCAAGCTGACTCTGCACCAAATCGAGGCCAGCAGTCCGCACTTCCAGACCGCCGTGAACGCCTGCAATCATCTGCTTCCGACGAACGGCGGCAGCGGGTCACAGACAACTGCCCAGCAGCGGCGCACCCAGCTCGCCGACGGACTGTCGTTCGCCAGCTGCATGCGCAGCCATGGTGTGAGCCGCTTCCCCGATCCGACCGCGCAGGGTGGTCTGACACCCGAAATGGTCAAGGCCCAGGGCATCGATTTACACTCGCCCGCAGTTCTGCGGGCCGTGCAGGCGTGCCTACCGGCGTCGCACGGCCTGCTCACCCCCGCGAAGGTCAGAGCGGCGCTCAACAACGCCGGCAGTTGACCCTAGCGCCGGTCCTCGCGCCCGGGAAATACTCAGCGTCGTGGACGCACGGCAGACGCCTGTTGGCCGGCAAGCACCTTCCGTATCGTCGCCGGCCACCACCTCTCAGCGCCGCGCGCCGTCGGCATGTCGTCATTCGTAGGGGCCTGCAGTCCGCCGATCAGGTTCGCGCCCGTCCCAGCCCGGCGAGCGAAGACGATGCCGCGCTGACACCGCCCCGCTTAGGAGGAGACGTGACGGCGGTTGTGGGGCTGCATGCGAGCCACGTAGACCGCGCCAGCCACCACCGAGACCCACAGCGCCATGGCCGCGAGCGGCATGTCATCGAGAAGTGGGCCCTCGAGACGCCAGGCAAACACTAGGAGCAGGACGGCGCCTACGATCGCGACCGAGACGCTTCGGAAGCGCTCCGAACCCAGCGTCGATCGAACCAGCGTCGAGTGCTCGATCGGCTCGAGGATCGGGTCAGTCAGACGCCCCACAAGTCGAATCAGCGGCTCAAGCACCGGCGCCATGAGCAGGCGCGCACAGACGAAGCCAGCACCGACCCCGACAAGCAGGCTCGCGAGCACATCGGTCGGGTAGTGAACCCCTACAAGGACGCGCGACAGCGCGATCAACAGCGCCCACCCGAGGAAGACGCGCCCTACGCGAAACGCGACGAACAGGATCCCGAACGCGATCGCGAACGCGGCAGTCGCGTGATCGCTCGGAAACGACGGGTCGTGGGGAGCCGAGATCAACGGGATCACGCCACGGGGATGCGCCTCGTACGGCCGTGCTCGATGCCAAGCATGGCTGATCACCTGGTTGACCAAAAGGCCTAAAGCAGCGGCGGCAAGACCCGCAGCGCACGCTCGACGGTAGACCCCCGGCGCGCCTGGCCGAGCAGCCACAACGCGAACGCCGCGACCCCAAAGAGCGTCACACCCCAGGATGCGAACCCCGTAAGCACCGAGCCGAGCAGCGGATGTGCCCGCACGAACACGTTGATCGCATGATCGATCGTGTAATCCACTTCTTCACCGTACCCCAGCCCCAGTCGGACAAATCGCTACGAGGCAGCCCGCGCCACGAGGAACACGACGCCGAGCGCGATCAGGGCGAGACCGGCGGCTTCCTCCATGTGCTCGCGGACCCGTTCGCTGACACGATTCCCGAGCCGCAGACCGAGCTGTGCGGCCACGAACGCCTGGGCGCCGATCAGCACGATCGCCCAGGTCAGCGGGAGTCGCAGGAGTCCGATGCTGAAGCCGATCGCCAACTCGTCGAGGCTGATGCCGATCCCGAGCCCGATGATCGCCAGACCGTGGATGCGCCCGAGCGTTGCGACCTTGTCGGACTCGTCGTCGTCATCCGAGACGATCAGGTACGCGCCGAGCGCGACCAGCACCGCGCTCGCCGCATAGTCGGCCAGCGACCCGACCGCGTGCCCGAGCGCGTCACCGATGACGACCCCGATCAGCGGCATTCCCGCCTCGAAGCTGGTGAATATGAGGCTAACCCGCAGGCGCTGGGACGACGAAAGTCCGGCGACGCCGAGCGCCGCCGCGACCGCGAACGTGTCCAGAGCAAGCGGCAGCACCAGCGCGATGAGCTCGATCACTCGTCCACCACCCTACTCAGCTACACCGGGTGTGGCGCCGAGACGACCGGGCTCTGAGCGGCAATGCGCGCGTGAACGCCGATCGCTCCATGTTCCTGCGCCGTTATGGACGTGTCAGGCCGCCTGATGCGGTAGACGGTGAGCGTGCGTGTCAGCCGGTGACGAGTCGTCCAAGGAACGTGTCTCCGAGGCGGGCGACCTCGCGGAGAGCACTGGGTCCCCGCCGGACACGGCGAACGGCGAGGCCAACTCCAGCAAGGAGCCAGGCGCGTGCTAACGGCGCTGGCAATTGCGGTGCGGGAATTCCGCTGCTGTGATCGGTGTGTGCGCTGATGCTGGCTGCCGAGCAGCGGCCTAGCCTCGGGGCATGATGAGCGGCTACGACATGAGCGGTTGGAGTTGGTTCGGCATGGCGGTGATGGTGATCGTCGCGGTCGCCATCGTCGGGGTCGTCGTCTGGGCGCTCATCGCTCGTTGCCTGCCCGACCGGCAGCTTCACGAGGCTTCGGCCCGCGAAAGGCTCGACGCGCGGCTGGCCGTTGGGGAGATCGATCCGCAGGAATACCGCGATCGGCTTGACGCCCTCGGCGGGAATCACGCCGGCACGGACAGCGACCGCTCCGCGGTCGTGTGATTCTCGACGCACTGCCGCGAGAGCCCGCGCCATGCGCCTCTCGGCGTCGAGGTGCTGGTGGAGGAGTTGAACCGCCTACGCCGGGTGGGCGTGTGCGCCACCGGCGTCGTGATCATCGCTCTCAGCATCGTTCATATGACGGAGCATTGGCAGGCCGCCGGTCGCGAGGAAGCGCCACACGAGTACGCCTGCTAACGCGAGAAAGACGATGTTGAGCACGGTCGTGTAGTCGAGTGTGACGGATGCTTCGACGACTTTCGCGTCGCGGCTGGTGGGCACGAGGCCGAGTGTTCGAAACAGGAGATCCACGATCAGGCCGGCGGCAACCATCGAGACATATAGGACGCTTGAGAGGATGACGGTCATCCGGACGCCGTAGTAGCGGCGGTAGATGTCGAGGATCGGGATGATCAGCAGATCGGCGTAGATGAAGCTGATGACTCCGCCGAAGCTGATGCCACCGTTCCAGAGCACTGCTGCGAGTGGCACGTTGCCGATCGAGCAGACGAAGCTCAGCATGGCGACGAGCGGGCCGATCAGCGGACCCCAGATCACGCTGAGCGTCGGGTGGTGCTCGAGGAAGAGGCCACGCCAGACGGAGTCGGGTACCCAGGCGGCGAACGCGCCGGTGCTCGGCCGACCGAGACGCACACCCTCGGCCCGCTTGACGGCGAGCGCGTCCTTCGTGCGGTGGCTGATGATCCTTCGCTCCCACCTGTGCCGCTGAGCCCATGACGTTCACCATGAACTCGCCCGACGGGCTCGAGGTATCGACATCGATGTCGAGCAGGATCAGACCCAGCACTGCGCTTGCCTCTCGACTTACTACGCTCGGCCAGGTCGGCCAGGTCGCGGACGATGCGGCTGAGCCGGCTACCTATGCGATTCCTCGGCGGTGCTCGGCGACTGCCGCCTGCACGCGCTCGTCGTCGGAGCGGTCAGCAATGAACTCCAGCAACCTCGTGGAGGCCAGACTCCACGAAGGCTCGACCAGGTGACCGTTCCTCCGAGGAACGATCGCTCGTCGTCGATGCGCCGAGCCGCGGCGGGCTGGCGTAATGTCGTCGCACTACCCGCGATGCATGATCTCGCCGTGATTCGTGTCGACCTTCACGACGTTCCGAGTCGTATTTCAGGTGATCGGCATGTTCACCGTGCGCCCACCGAACATTCGCGACAACCGACCATTTCGAGATGCCTTGGCTCAGATCTGGCCGCCGAGAACAGATGCTCTGGACTGGCCGTCGAACCAACTTGCGTTCACCGACGAGTGGTTCGACCAGCTCGCCGCCAGCATTCAGTCCGGCCCTGGATACGACGACTAGTTCCACCACGTCGAGGCTTGCCGAGCGGCGCGGCCCCCAGCAGTGGTCTATCGAGACTGTTCTCGTAGCAGGGCTTCCATGCGGTCAAGCCGCTCGTTGATGTCGCGCACATCGTCTGCGGTCGCCGGAGCGACACCGGCACCGGCGCGCTTCGCCTGCTCCTCGGTGGCCCGCGCCACGAACGAGCTTGTGATCGCGGCCGTGATCACCGCGAGGAAGGCGAGTCCGAGCAGCATGACCAGCGCGGCGAAGAGTCGCCCTGCTGTGGTGCCGGGGACGAGGTCGCCGTACCCCACGGTCGTGACCGTCTGGACCGACCACCACAGCCCCTGGCCGACCGTGGTGAAGTTCTTGTGGTCGATCGTCGTCATCAGCACGCCGAAGCCGACGGTGGCGATGGTCGTGACCGCGGCAATGATCGCGGCACCTGCGCGCGGCGTCGTTGCCCGCGCAATGGCACGGGAGAGCCAGCGCTCGAGGCGAGTCTCTTCCGACATCGGCTCGGCGTTCGCCGCTCCAGTCGCGTCTCCTACCCGCCCTCGCGCTCTGGACCGGCTCGACCCAAAGTAGGCACCCCAGCATCCGGCGTGTAGACGTCGACGCTGGCGGCCGTCATCCGGTATCGAATTTCGCGCCTGGTCGCGCGGGTCGCCTACAAGCCGGTGCGTGCCTCGACCTGCCCGTCGGCGACGGCCTTTTTGAGGGCGTTGTAGTCGCGTTCGTTCTGGTCTGCGTAGGCGTTGGAGAAGTCTGCGATGGCGCGGTCGAATGTGTCGCTGCTGCCGAGGTAGGCGCCGATCGCGATGCGGTCTCCTGAGCGGGCGTGGGCGCGGGCGAGTGTCCAGCCGCAGACCCGACCGTAGGCCGCCATGCCTTTCGGTAGAGCGCGGTCGGCCTCGAAGGAGCCCTTCCAGTCTTTCAGCTGGCGGCCGTAGAAGTCTCGCGCCTGGCCGTCGATGCCGCTTGCGACGTGGACCCAGCCGAGGAAGATGTCGCTCGTTGCCTGCATCAGGCGCTGGCCGGCAACGACCCGATGACCGTGGTTGGAGAACTCGCTCCTGGCGGTGTACTCCTCGAGCACCGAGGGCTGGGCTTCCTTGAACTGGAGGAACAGCGGGTCTTGTTCGTCGCGGCCGAGCATCAGCGCGATCCAGGCGCGCGTGCCGACGCTTCCGACACCGACGACCTTGCGTGCGAAGTCAACGAGCCGGAACTGTTCGACGAGGACGCGCCGGTCGGTCTCGAGCGACTGGCGGTAGATGCGCAGCAGCGCGTGCAGCGACTCCTTAATGGGTTCTCCCTCGCGTCCGGGCGCGAGCTCCTCGAGCCGTTCGATCAGCGGCGCGTCGGACACGATCTGCGGCTCGCCGTCCACCAGCCGCGTGAGCTTGGCGAAGCTCGTCATGCTGTCACGCGTCCGGGCCTTCGCGAGCGTCTGCTCGGCGCGCGCTGCCATCCGCGTCTTCAGCTCGGCGAGCAGATCGTCGGTGTCGAGCCGCGAATACCACACATCCAGGGCGCCCATGCCGGCGAAGCCGCGCATGGCGGTGCGATAGCCCGCGACGGTGGTAAGCACGATCGTCCGCCGCTCCTTGGCGGAGTAGCCGTTCTCGCGGCCGGCCACCTCGAAACTCGCCGCCAACCGCTTCACGTCCCACTCCCACGGCCCCGGCAGCGTCTCGTCGAAGTCGTTCAGGTCGAACACCAACCGCCGCTCGGGAGACGCGAACACGCCGAAGTTCGACAGGTGCGCATCCCCGCACAGCTGCGCGCGCAACCCCGAGTGCGGGCTCGCCGCGAGGTCGGCCGCCATGATCAGCGCCGCACCGCGATAGAACGTGAACGGCGACACGAGCATCCGCCCGTAGCGGATCGGTACCAGCTCCGGAACGCGCGACGCCGCCTGCGACTCGAGGAGGGCGACCGGATCGAGACGATGCGGTGTCGGGCCGAACTCCGCATGGCTCGACCGCGGCACATCCGCACGCGCCGCACGACCCCGCACCACCCGCTCCGCCACGCTCAAGTGCGGCACCACCCGCGCCGCACGCCCGCGCTTCGAAACCCTCGCCGGCCCCGAATCAGACCGAACCGTGCTCATCGAACCCTCTTTCCGGGAGGCTACGAGTATGCCACGTCGGCTGCCGACACCGCTCGGGACAGCTCGAGGTCGAGACTGGGTACTACGGGCGAGCAGCGGGTGTGGCCGCACTGGCCCCTCCGCGGTGTCTTTCGGTGAAGCTACGCGACGAGCGTGGCGGCATCCTGCCCCGCGAGCGCCTTCCGCACCGTCGCCGGCCACCACTTGGCCCGAGCCGGACACCCTGCGCGCGCTTGACGGCGAGCGCGTCTTTCGTGCGCTGCGAGATGATCCGCCGCTCCCACTGAGCCGCGGAGCCCATCACGTCGAGCGGATCGACGCGCTCTGCGGCGGCAGCATCAGCCGAACAGCCGGATGAGCCCGCGTCCGATGAAGAACAGCCCGGCGGCGCTGAGCACGCCGACGGTGAACCCGCGACCGCGGCGGGCGATCTGATCGCGCACGGCTGCAAGCCCACGCTGGGTTGGACCGGAGGCAACCCTGGTTAGGAGGAGGGGCACCCATGCGGGCATGGAAACGAGGCCGACGAGCACGAGGACGAGCACCACCTCTGCTGCGATCTCAACGTCAGCTCTCGAGATCTCCTTGGCGGCCGGTACGATCAGGGCCAGCGTCGTGATGTTCGTCCCCATGGCGAACACGCCGAACGCAAACGCCGCCCGCGCCTGGCGCGAACCACCCGCACCCCGCACGTCACCGCCCTTGCGACTCGGCGACCCTCCCCGGCGCCGTCCCAAGACGAGAACGAGAACAGCCACGTTGACCAAGACCAGGCCGAGGACGAGGTCGAGGGTCGCGTCGAGGTGCGGCTCGGTCGGGAGCGAGATCGCGCGACCGAACAGCACGATGGCGACGACGATCACAAACGTGATGAGAACCACACCGGCGGCGTAACGCACCCCTGCTCTACCACCGGCGGGTCCGGCGAGAAGCACGGTTTGCTCCGTCAACATGACGGGGCTCACCGCTCCGCCCAGCCCGAGCGGGATAACGACCGCGAGCGCCGCGAGCACCGAGCGGACTATAGCCCGGCCCGCGCGCGCCGCACGCCGAAAGCGCAATCCCAAGGCTTCGCAAGCGCGATCAGGGCTTGCTGACGCAACTCAGCAACTCCAGGGACGCCAGCCTGATGCCGGCCAACCCGGCGTGAACCCGTCGCTGCTGATCACCGCACTGGCAGAGCGAGCACGCGGTTGTTCACGCGCCCGCTGCCTGGTCGGCAAGTTCGCGGCTGCGAGCCAGCGCTGCACTTCGCACCGTCATCGGCCACCATCGCTTACCGCCGGTCGCGGTCGGGATGCCCTCGGCGTCGAGCGTCTGGCCGATGCGCTCGTACGAAAGTCCCTGCTCGCGCATCGCGAGCATGCGATCGACGATCTCGGCGGGTACCGCATCGCGGCGGCGAAGCCCTTGGCGGCGACGCTCGGCGTGGAAGTCGCGCATCCGTGTGCTCGCGCGGCGGAGCTCCATGCGGGCGACCATCGGACACACGCAGAGCACGGCCTAGCGTTGCTCGCGCCGGAGTTGCTGATGCGCAAGATCGTGACGCGCCCGGCGGCGGCCGAGCGCGTCACGGTCAAACTGTTGCGTTACTCCTCGCGGAGAGGACGGAGAGATCCGTTGTTCATCGGTCGAGCAGGGTGAACGTGATCGTCGCCTGTGAGAGATCGGCGTTGACGAACGTCCCGTCGAGCTGCCCGCCCGCACCGCGGTACTTGCCGGTCCCGCCAGTGATGGCCCAGTGGAAATGAGTCGGGTCGTCGCCGACAATGCGCCCGCTTTCGCGGATCTCTCCGCCAGCGAGAACGTCAGAGCCTTGGCAGTCGAAGTTGCCCGCGGCCGCATCGATGGCCACACAGGTGACGGTGCCGGTGCCGATCTGCGTGCCGCCGGGCTTGTCGTAGTCGTTGGCCTGCAGGACGAGCTCGTCCCCGACGCTGAGCTTGCCGTCACCGTCGACGTCGACCTGCGTGAACGCGGTCACGACAGCGAAGGCGGTCAGCGGCCGCGCGTGGCCAGACGCGCGGTTGTCCGAGGCGAACGAGGCCGCCGCGAACACCGCGCCGATGGTGATCGCGAGTGCCATCACACTGGTCTTGTTGAACATCGAAGCCTCCTTGCGGAGGAGGATCTGCCCCCTCCAGTTGCCGATGCGCTGAAGCTAGGTCGGCGGCTGGCGCCCGTCGTCACGGAAATCCCTGAGGTCGCGAAGAACTCAGGGGAAACCGGGATGGGATGTGGGTTGAGCGCTCTGTAGGATCGGCGAGTGGGCTTCACGGTTTTAATCGTCGATGATCATCCGACCTTTCGGAAGTTCGCGCGGCGACTCCTTGAGCACGCCGGCTACGAGGTGATTGGCGAGGCCGAGGACGGCGCCGCAGCGATCGAGGCGGCGCGCGCGCTTCGGCCGATGGCCGTGTTGCTCGATGTGCTCCTGCCCGACATGTCGGGTTTCGCGGTCGCGGACGAGCTCGCTACTCTCGCGGGGGGCGCCGTCGTCCTGACGTCGAGTCGGAGCGCTCGCGACCTCGGTGCGGCGCTGGGTGAGGCGCCTGCTCGGGGGTTCATCGCCAAGAGCGAGTTCAGCGGGACAGCGTTCGCTGCGCTCGTGGGCAAGCCATGACCTGGTGGAGTTCCGGGCGGAGGACGCCGGCCTGGTGGCTGGCGTTGCTGGTCGCGGTCGGGCTGGTTGCCGTGGACGTCGCCGGGCAGGCTTCGAACGGCGCACTGAGCGGCACGACCGTGACGTTCGAACTGATGGTGGTCTGCGGGGCTGCGGTCGGTTTGTGGATTTGGGCGTGGCGCCCGGCAACGCAGCTCGGCCCGTTGGCCTTCGCCTGGCCGATGCTGTACCTGCCTGCCGATCTCATGTTCGCGTTCCCGAACTCGCTTGCGATCGTGACGATCGGCTGGGCGACATTCAACTTCGGTGGGATCGTCGTCTCGCAGTTCACGCTCGCCTACCCACGCAGGCGCATCGACAACCGCGCGGCTTTCTGGTTCCTGCTGCTCGCGGGCTACGTCGCCCAGGTCGTACAGAACGCCGGGAACCTCCTCTGGTCCGCGTTCCCGCGTTCATATCTCTACACAGGCCCTCCGCCGTGGTTTTCGATCGACGCCTGGAACCGCGGCTGGACGATCGAAATCGTCGTGGCGATGCCGATCTTGATCGCCTTTGCACTCAACCGCCTGCGGCACGCAAGCCGCGGGGCGCGCCGGACGATGGGGCCACTGATCCTGGTCGGCGCAATGACCGGCGTGGCGTACATCGTGTACCTGCTTTCGATCCTCTACCACAATCAGAACTGGAACACGCTCGAGTCCTACGTCCTCAACGTTGGCCAGATCGCGTTCGCATTGGCGGCACTCCTCGGGCTATTGGCAACGCGCCGGGCGCGCGGCGTCGTTGGCGACCTCGTGGTCGAGCTCGGCAAAGGCGGCGCAGCTAGCGTCCGGAATGCGCTCTCGCGCGCGATCGGCGATCCGACACTCGAACTCCTACTCTGGCTGCCCGATCGAAACGTCTGGTCAGATGAGAGCGGCGCCGAGATGAGTCTTCCGCAGAACAACGACCGCGCAGTCACGCTGGTCGGCGAGAAGCTCGCCGCAATCGTGCACGATCCCGTGTTCCTGGATCAGCCCGCGCTGATCGAGGCCGCGGGCTCGGCCGCACGCTTCGCCCTCGAAAACGAGCGACTGCAAGTGCAACTACGCGCGCAACTGGCAGAGCTGCGCGACTCGCGGGCCAGGGTCGTGCGCAGCGCGGATGAGGAGCGTCGACGCCTCGAACGCGACCTGCACGACGGTGCGCAACAACGGCTGCTCGGGCTGGGAATGGCCCTGCAGCTGCTGCACGCGCGCGTCGAGGGAGACGCCGGGGCTGAGCTGCTGGTCAGCGAGACAGAAACCGAGCTACGACAAGCGCTCTCCGAGCTGCGCGAACTCGCGCGAGGGATCCACCCCGCAGTCCTCACCGACCAGGGGCTGTGCGCTGCTGTGAGAACGCTTGCCGACCGCGCCCCGCTTCCCGTCGAGATACAGGATTCGGCGGAAAGGCTGCCTCCGCACGTCGAAACGGCCGCGTACTTCGTCGTCGCCGAAGCGCTCGTCAACGTCGCGAAGTATGCCCACGCGACGAAGGCCTGGGTAACGCTGAGCCACCTCGCCGACGGGCAACTTCTCATCGAAGTTCGTGACGACGGCGTCGGCGGCGCCGATCCGGCGGGAGGGTCCGGCTTGCGCGGTCTCGCCGACAGGGTGGGCGCACTCGACGGCTGCTTGGCACTCGACAGTCCGCTCGGCGAGGGGACTCGCCTCCGCGCCGAGATCCCATGCGCGTCGTAATCGCCGACGACACCCCGCTCCTGCGCCACGGTCTCGCGCGACTGCTCGGCGAAGCCGGCATCGAAATCTGCGGCGATGCCGGCGACGCCACCGCTCTGCTCGAGCTCGTCGAACGAGCGAAGCCAGAGGTGGCCATCGTCGACATTCGCATGCCCCCGACCCATACAGACGAGGGACTCGCCGCTGCTGCCATCATCCGCAAGCAGTTTCCGGCCACGGGCGTTCTCGTGCTCAGCCACTACATCGAAGCGAGCTACGCCTTGCGGCTGCTCGAGGCAGACGCCGGACGCGCCGGCTATCTCCTCAAGGACCGCGTCATGGACACCAGCGAATTGATCGACGCCCTACACCGGGTGGCCGCCGGAGAAGTCGTCGTCGACCGTGAACTCATCGACTCACTCGTGAACCGCCGTCGCGACCCAAACCCACTCGACGAGCTCACAGAGCGAGAACGAGGAGTCCTCGGCCTGATGGCCGAAGGTCTGACCGATCGCGGCATCGCCGACCGCCTCTGGCTGACCCCAAACACCGTCGAGACGCACGTCCGCCACATCCTGCGCAAACTCGACCTCCCCGCCGATACCGCACACAACCGCCGCGTGCGCGCCGTCCTCACATACCTCCGCGCCTGACGCTCGGGCTCGTTGCTGGGGTGAGCGCGAAGACGAGCGGGCGCTGCTTGCGATCCTGCTGCTGAACATCGGCGAGGTGGTTTCCGTTGAGCGGTTCATCGACGGTGTCAGGGGCGAGGCGCGTCTGTCCAGTGCGAAGCATGTTTCACGAGTACGTGTCGAGGCCGCGTACAGCGCTAGTCGAGGTCGCACCGATCGGTCTCGAGCAGGAGCGTGCCCGGCCACGACTAGATCACCGCAGCGCCAGCACCGTGCCCGACGGCCGGTCGCCGCTGACGATCGCGCCGAAGGTGGCCTCGAGGCGAGCGCTCGCGGCCGTCGCATGTCGCGCGTGGTCGAACGCATGCGCGTAGACGCGGAGCGTCGTCGCGGCGCTCGCATGGCCGAGGGTGCGGCTGACGTAGCCGACGTCCTCGCCCTGCGCGATTAGCGCCGACGCGTAGCCATTCGCCCCAACCTGAGCGCGGCACGGATCGCCCCGCTTCGTCAAGGCGTCGCACAGCACGACTGCCGGAAGGGAGTCCATCAGCTCATCCCGAGGTCGTTAGGAAGCTCATGATCGCTCCAGAGCATAGCGCTCGAGGTGCTGTGACTGACTCGCGCGCGCACGCGCACACGCTCACCTCGCTGGGCGCCGGGCTTAGCCTCCGTGCGCGATCGCGCACACCGCACGAGCGAAGTCGTCGGAGTCCGCGACGCGCTGTTTGGGAAGGTAGCCGCGGCCGGTCACGCCGCGACGAAAGAGCGCGAGGGCGGGTCCGGGATCGCGGTCGTCGCTGAGCGCAAGCAGGCCAATCTCGGGACGGTCGCGCGCCGCGTGACGCTGTTGAGCAGTGCCGGCCGGACGTCGTCGTCGCCGACGCCCGTGTCGTGGCGGACGAAGCCCGCGCGCCTTCTCGCAGTCCCGGACTGCGTCATAGGGGGTTTCGTTCTCGTCGTTCCGGGTATTGGAGCGCGCGGCAGGACGGATGCGCCTGGGGGCAGCGCCGCCTTCGTGCGCCAGTGAAGCTACGAAAGGAAGAGCAGATGACCCAACATCTGAGGTTCCGTCGGCTTGCATCGTTGGTTGTGCTGCTGTGCGTCGCAGTAGCAGTGGGGGTTTCCGGGGCGAGTAGCGCCACGGCGATCACGTCAGCTCAGTGCGACGCCCAGGTGAACGACACGCCGAGCAAGCTCTTGCCATGCATCCAGAAAGACGACCTGTGGTCGTACATGCAGGACTTCCAGGCGATCGCAGACGCCAATCCGGGCGCTGACGGGCACGCGTCGCGGAACTCCGGCGAGCCGGGCTACAAGGCGTCTGCAGACTACGTCGCGAACCTGATGAAGCAATGGGGATACAACGTCACGATCCAGACGTACAAGATCCCGTACTTCTCCTACGTCGGTGTCCCGGTCTTGAGCGAGGTCTCACCGACCCCTCACGACTACCAGGTCGGTGTGGACTTCAACCCCGGCCCGGCTCAGGGCGACACGAATGCGGATCTCCAACCGGCCGGCGGAATCGTGATCCCGCCGACGCCGACCTCGAGTTCGACGAGTGGATGCACCGCGGCCGACTTCAGCGGTTTCGTGTCGGGTCGGGTCGCCCTCATCCAACGCGGCGGGTGCAACTTCGGCGTGAAGGTGCTGAACGCACAGGCCGCCGGGGCGACCGGCGTGATCATCTTCAACGAGGGCAACCCGGGCCGCACCGGGCCACTGTCGGGCAGCCTCGTGGACGCAAACGGGAACCCCATCAACGCGACCGTCCCGGTGGCGTTCACGCCCTTCGCCGTCGGCTCCGACCTCTACCAGCAGTACCAGGCCGCGATACAGGGCGGGACCGCGCTACCGGTGATGAACCTCACCGTCCACGCGATCACCGACCCGGCCCGTGATGACTACAACGTCATAGCCGACTCGCAAGGCGGCAACAAGAACCACACCGTGGTCATCGACGCGCACCTGGACGCGATCTACGGCGCGGGAATGCTGGACAACGCCTCCGGCTCCGCGACCATCCTCGACATCGCCAGGATGATGAAGAACGTCAATCCCCTGAACCACCTGCGGTTCATCTGGTTCGGCGGCGAAGAGATCGGCCTGCTGGGCTCCAAGTACTACGTCGACAACCTGTCGCCGAGCGAGGTGAGCCACATCGGCTACGACCTCGACGCCGACGTGACGGCCACGCCGAACTACACCGTCGGCGTCCTCGACCCGGCGGGACCAGATCTGTTCACGGGCACCTCCTCGCAGACCTTCCCGAACCGCGTCTACAAGGCGTCGACAGTCGCACGGGATCAGATGATCTCGTACTTCAGCTCGATTGGGCTCAACCACGAGCTGTTCTCGCCGGTTGGAACTGATGCGATCAACTTCAACGCCGTTGGAATCCCCGCCAGCGGCGTGCTGACGGGACAGGACTGCTGCAAGACCCAGGCAGAGGTCAACCTGTTCGGCGGTACTGTCGGCAACTTCGAGGGCAACCTCGGGACCTTCGACGGGGGATGCGTCGACAACCCGTTCCGGTGGTGCGACAACCTCTCGAACAACGACCCGAACGTGCTCGAGTTCATGTCGAAGGGGTTCGCCAACGCCGTCGTTCAGATGGCCTTCGACAACAAGGTGATGTCGGCGAGCAACAACGTCGTCATCAAGCCGAAACTGCCCATGGCCGACGAAGTGAGTCGGCACTTCCCCGCTAAGTAGGAACCGACAAACGGGGCGCCGCGGCTACGAGCCCGGCGCCCCGCCGTCGCGGCCCCGGCATCGCGAGGGTGTCGAGGTAGACGCGCCGGCCTCAGCCATCCTGCCCGTCGATCGCGCGCGCGATGGCGTTCGCCCTTCGTCGATGATCGCTATCCGCGCGAGCTCCCAACGGGTTACGCTCGGTGGTCGCGAGCAGGACCTCCTCGACGATGTAGTCGGGTTCGAGGCCGTCGAAAAGCAGCGCATCGATGAGCGTCTTGCGCTGCTGTTCTGGCGTGTCCACGGCAGGAAGCATCATCGCTGAGTCGGGCGCGCCAGGTCCGCGAACAGCGACCCTCGGGCAGTTTCTCTAGTCCCGAGGGTCTCTGAGGAACACGGGGTCCGATCTCCCACGCGCGACCGGGGTAATGACCGGCCCGTTCGCGTCTCCGCGGCGATGATCCGTGCAGCCCGGAACTCATCGGCGAGCTCCCTGTTCGCCCGCTGCCACGCGTTGAATCGATCATCCGCGGCGACCAACGCGGCGGCCACCCTCGCCTGCCTGCGATCCTGCAAACCACTCATCGCCGCCCTCCCGACCGGGCCGTCCTCAGGAACCGAGCTTACGCCCATCCCATCGAGTACGAGCAACCCGTTCGGGAGATTCATAAATGTGTCCGGCTGCACCGGCACCCAGACGACTTGAGCCGAGCACGGGCCCACCAGTCGAGCGAATCGGCGCAAGAATGCAACGAGCCTGATGGCCGAACCTCTCAACAACCCTGACGCCGCGTTCCTCATCTACCGCGAGGGTGACGGGTTCAGCATTCAAATGCGGTGTTGCAACATCCACATGAAACTCGGCCCGAGCGATCAAGCGGTCGACGAAGCAATCGCCTGGCACATGAGCCGAGTACACGCCTACATCGGGTCGATCGATGACGAGATCCCACTCGAAGAGCTCCTCCGGAAGCTTCCGATAAAGCCGGAGACGACCTAGCCGGCGCGACGACCAGGGCCGATCTCGATCGCGCGCCGTCAGCTCGGTTCGTGTGGCGCGAGACGCTCGAGTGCCTCGCGGCCGAGCGCGTCCCCATCTAGGCCGAGGAAGTTTGCGTACTCGCGGACGAAGCCTCGCGCGTAGGCCGCTCCGGGCAATGCGTCGAGCCGCCCCTCCTCCATCATCCGCGGGTAGTGCGTGCGGATTCGCAGCTCGGCCGCGACCTGCTCGAACGAGAGGCCTTGTCGCTCGCGTTCTCGCCGAAGCGTCTCACCGATTCGAATCACCGGGTCAGCCCTCGATTCGAACCGCTGTGTGCAAGCGGCCAACCCAACTCGCCAAGATCGATGACCGACCACAGCTCGAGCATCGATGCGCGAAACGATCCTCGGCGGACCCGAGCACGTACCGAGAGACCCAGTCCGCCGATTCAAAGCGCGGACGGCGAGACGCGACCCCACTCACGGATGACCCATGTCTTGGGGCGTTTCGACCGGCGGGTCGAACTCCTCGACGCTCCGGACGGTGCCGTTGCTGACGCGCAGCGGCCAGCCGCGGAGAAATCCGCGGCTGGGGGTGCAGATGAGGTACTCGCCGCGTGCTTCGCAGATCGCAAGGACGATGCCTCCGGCCTGGGCGAGGCCGTGGCCGACGACTGCCCGGTGTCGACGTCCGGCGTGCTCCCAGGCGAGTGCTCGGATTCGCGTGTCCGCGATCGGTGCCGCAATCAGCTCGGCGAGGTAGCTTCGCGTCATCTGCCAGAGCTCGTTGGCGTGCTCGCTGTCGCGGGCGGTCGGGAACTCGAACGGTGCCATCGCAACCTTCCGAAGCAGGTTGGCGAGAGACGGGGCTCGGCCCCTCAGGTGGCGGACATCCCGCAGGAGGCCCGCCACTCCAGGGTACCTCGTTGGCGACAGCCCACCCAAAGCCGCTAGCCGCTCGTCCGGGGGCCACTCATCCCTCTGCCGCCCCGCTCGACGGCCGTGAACTCGGCGCAGCAGTCTAGAGTCCCAGGGGTAACGGTACGATCGGTCGACGTCTCCAGGGACGGGGCGCCCGACTCGGGACGGATGACGATGGCCGAAGGTGAAGCTTCCGGCGCGACGCGCGTGCGCTGCCAGGCCTGCCCGGCTGCCGCTCGGCGCGGCTGGCGCGAAGACCGGCTGTGCGCAAGCCATGCGAACACCCAAGTCAGCTTCCACGGGATCAACATGCCGGTATGCGCGATCCACAAGGCAGCGTTCACGCGCTGGGGAACCTCGGCGCAGGCTAATGCAGAGGCACTCTGGGGCTGGTCGCCGAGCGCGACCACACGAGCGCCGAATCGTCTCAGCTAAACACTCGTCCTTAGCCTGGCGTGGGCGCGCGAGCAGGCAGAGGCCCTCGGGGGTCTCTCCCGCCCGAGGGCCTCGCGGGGGGAGATGGGGTCAGATCCCGAAAGCGGGCAACGGCCAGCAGCCAGGACGGCCCGCCACGCGGAGTACTCCGTTCGCGAATCCGTGGCGGGCGCGGACGCAGGGACGCTCCTCAACCCCGCGGCTCACGCGCGCCACGCTTTCGAAGTACACGAGGTCCACCAGCGGGAGGCGATGGGAGGGTTGTGTCCAGGGCAATCCGATCGCCTGTTCTCGGCGTACCTCGAACTGGGAAGACACCCAGAGGAGGAGCAGCATGAAGCGCATCGCCGTGATGTTCGCCGTCGTGTTCTCGCTCGTCATCGTCTCCGCCGCCGTAGCGGCGAACCCGCCCGGGACTGGCCAGCCGAGCCAATCCTGCCAGGCCGAGCCAACCGGGCCGCCCGGTCTGACGAGCACCACGAACGGGTTCGCGAGGGTCGCCGTCAACGTCTACGCGGGCAGCCCCGGCACGCCATCGCTCGCGCATGGCAATCCGGCCGCGGTCTCGCAGTACGACGTCGCCTGTTTCCAGGTCTCCCAACCGCACTAGCGGACACGCGCAGAGGCTCGGCCGACCCGCCGAGCCTCTGCCGAACCCGAGAACCTCTAGCGCTCTCCCGCGGATCGTGCCGCCAGCCCCGAGCCGTCGATCCCTGACGACGTCTGCGCACGAGCGTGTCGCCGCGACGACGGAGCTCGCTAACCGCCTCAGCGACCGCCGCGGGATCACGACGGCGTCGAGTGCGAGAAGTGACCCGCGTCACCGCAGAGTGATCCCGGCGAGCGCCGGCAAAGTAGATCGCGAATCCTCCCTCTTCGTCGATCTCAGCAAGTACGTAGGTGCGCATGACGTGGACGGGCCTTGCGTCGCGATCACCGGCGTCGAGGGCGTGCAGGAAGTCCTGTACGCCGGGCGATCGCACTACTCGCGCGGGGGCCGTCATTGACCGCTCTTCGCGGCCGTCGCACGGGCCGCCTCCCGAATGGATTCGTACGCACAGTGCAAGCTCGGTCGAGACCTACGCCGGGTCGCGCATCTGCGTACGCAAGGCACGCTAGCCGTGCGCGTTCCTGCCCGGGAACTCGCGAGATCGACAACTCTTTCTCCGTTACGTGCCTCGCGCCTCACTGATTTCGGTCGGTCGGCGCTCGCACGCCAAGCTACATCGAGGAGAAAACATGGCCAGGGCCGCTGACGCGAAGGACCGACTCGACGAGTCCGTCGACGCGGTGCTCGACGCGATTCCCGACGCGGCCAAGGAGGTCGCAGCGCAACTGAGCGACGCAGCGAGCAGCGCGTCGACTACCGCCTCGAGCAGTCCGCGGCGCATCAACTTCGTCGCCTTCCTCGTCCTCGTGGGAGTGCTCATCGCTTGGCTCTGGTCACGCCCCTAGCTCGCCGTTGACCACCGAGGATCTCGTCGGTGACGTTCCCGGAACTGCGGAGTTGACCGTGATGCAGACGCTAACGCACGCCCGGCGGGGGGACAGAGGCATCGCCGGACGGCGGCCACGCCACCACAAGCTCGGCGCCGAGCAGGATCACGATGACGCCGACGTACACGACGAGCAGGAAGCCGAGGACGGCGCCGAGCGGCCCGTAGACCGCACTCACGTCACTGAAGCGGGCGAGGTAGAGCGCATAGATCGCCGTCGCGAGATGGAACCCGATCGTCGCGAGGAGCGCAGGCAGCCAGATGGCGCGGTAGCGCGGAGCGGTCGGCGGGACGAAGCGGAAGAGCACGACGAGAATCCCGAATGTCACGGCTCCGGACGCGAGGATCTCGGTCACCACCGCAACGGCTTGGCCCTCCGCACCGACGCCGAGCTTGTCGCTCAGATTGCGTCCGATCTCAGCGAGCACCTGCACGATCACCGTCGCCCCGAGCGCCGCGACAGCGACCAGCCCGACACCGAGGACGAGCAGAAAGTCGAGCAGCTTGCTCTGGACGAACGTTCGCCGCAGGTCGTTCTCCCAGATGACGCGAAACGCGATCCTGATCGCTCCCATCATCCCGCTCGCCGCCCACAGCAGGACGACGAGCGATACGACGCCGGCGACCGTCGGCGCCACGCGGGAGCCAGTAAGCGCCTCGCGGACGGGCTGGTCGAGCGCCTGGCCGGGCACGACGGAGGCGAGCCAGCGGGCGACCGCGTTCCGCTGCTCGTCCGGGAGGACGGCGTCCGCAACGGCCACGAGAAACGAGACGAGGGGGACGAACGAGAACAGCACCCGGTACGAGATCGCGGCCGCGAACTGCGAGGTCGCGTGGCGCGTGTACCCATCCGCTGCGTCCAATGCGGCGCGCCCGAGCGCCCTACGGCCCACCCACGACTCGAGCGTCTCAGCCAGGCCCACGGTCAAAACCAAGCAGGCCCATGGTGGGTGTACGGCGTCGACGACCGACCCTCGAACTGCTCGAGCGACCTCAGCACCCTGATCCACGCCTCCTGCACGACCTCGTCCGCAACCGCACGGCTCGCCACGTGCGCGAGCACGAGCCGCAGCATCGTCGGGCCAACCGCGTCGACCAGCTGCGCGAATGCCTCGGCATCGCCGCCTCGCAGGCGCTCGACGAGAGCCGCATCACCCGTGAGTGGAGACACCACCGTCAGGCGCTCATCGATGCCCGTTGTAACACCACCACACAGGAAGGGCTCCGACGAAAGGACGGAGATGAGAGGAACGCTCGATGAGCACCACGATAGGGCCAGCGGAGGCGATGGTGGCGTGCCTTCGGCGAGTCCGCTCTACTCGCCCGCACGCGAGACAATCGGACCACCAACTCGTCACGCGCGCCGCTCAGGGTGACGAACTCGCGGTGGCAGAGCTCTACGACCGCCACGCCCGGCTTGCCTACAGCGTCGCCTTCGGCATCACGCGCAACTCAATATTCGCCCAGGATGCAGTGCAGGACGCGTTCCTCCAACTCTGGCTGAAGCCGGCGAAGATCGACCCGAAGCGGACGAGCATTGCGGCCTGGATCGTCTTGCTCGCTCGGCGCCGGGCGATAGACCTCACGCGCAGCGAGGCCCGCGCCGCCCGGCCCCGCTACACATCGGCCGCCGAACTCGAGTCCCCAGCCGCCGACGAACAGGCGCTCACGAGCATCGAGGGCCAGCGCGCCCGCGCCGCCCTCCGAAGACTCACCCCCGAGCAGCTCGCCGTGATCGACCTCGCCTACTTCCGCGGCCTGTCGCAATCGGAGATCGCCCGCACACTCGCGATAACGATCGGCACCGTCAAGAGCCGCACGCACACCGCCCTTGCCTGTCTACGCGCCACACTTGCAGACGCGGCCTAACGTCACGAGCTGCGGTTTGTGGCTTGCAGGGGCGAGGTGGTCTAGGCAACCGCCACGATCGTCGCTGCGTCTTGGCCCGCAAGAACCTTCCGGATCGTCGCCGGCCACCATCGAGCGCCGCCGTGCGCCGTGGGGACGCCCTCGTCCGTCAGGGCGTCGGCGATCGCACTGAACGAAGCCCCGGCCTTGCGCTCGCGCACGATCTGCTCGACGACCTCGCGAGGGAGCCTGCTCGGCCGATCGAGCCGAACCCCTCGGCTCGCTGTACCGCGAGTGCGTCCTGTGTGCGCTGGCTGATGATTCGCCGCCCCTACTGGCTCGACCTAGAAGCGAACTGTCGGCCGCGCGTGCGGTGTCACTCTTTCGTTGACCCTTGGGCGCAGATGGCCGCCAACGTTGTCCTCCCCACGGCCGGGAACACGGCGGTCGGCTACTGGACGTTGAGCTCGATCGGCTGGAAGCTCGAGCGGTTCGTCGAGCGGACCGCGGTAATGATCATCGCGCCGACCGCACCAAACGTCCTCCTGATCATCCTCTTCGGTCTGGGGATGGGACTGCGCCTGTTCCGAGGACCGAACGACTGGTGGCTGACCTTCCTTCCGGCCGCGATCGGGATCATCGTGATCGTCGTCGCGGTGTGGGCGGCACGCTGGGGCCACCGGCTCGCCGAGCGCACCGATCGCCGCTGGTTGCGGGAGGAACTGCGTGTCCTCACGACCGGTGTCACCGGCACGGTCGAGGTCCTGCGCCAACGCAACTGGCGGGTGCTCGGCACCTGGGTCGAGATTCTCGGAGCGATCGCTGCGCTCTGGGCCGCGTTGATCGCGGTCGGTGAGCATCTCCCGTTCGCCGTCGTCGCGATGGGATGCCTGATCGGCCAACTCGCACAGGTGATCCCGGTGCCAGGCGGGATCGGAGCGATCGACGCCGGCGTCACCGGCGCACTCGTCCTGTACGGGGCAGACTTCGATCAGGCCACCGCCGGCGAACTGATCGCGCACGCAACGCACTCCTCCTCCCACTCATCGCCGGCTCCGTCGCGCTCGCGCTGCTTCCCAGGGAGATCCGCCGGACGCGCCAGCACACAGGAATCGGCGGCGCGCGAGCCCCAGCGTCCGAATCGTAGGATCGAACGCAACATTCCGCTGACTCCTAAGTTCGCCTTCGCGCTACGGGATTTCCGCACGCGGGTCGCGTACTTCCGCGGGATTCGCACGATCTGAGCCAGTTTGTAGAGTCGGTCGATCGGTGTCGTGTCGAGGGCAGGTTCACGTGACCGACGAGTGCGATCACAGCGAGGTCGTGATCTTGGGCGGCTCCGCGCTCGACGACATCGAGCTCGGGACGGTTCCCTGCGGTCCAATCGTTCAGGGTGGACAGTGCGCGGTGTGCGGCGAACGCTTGCAGCGCAGGCGTCGCGTCGATGGCTGGGGGCCATGGCGGCTGGAGCCGAGCGACCCGTGAACTGACGGCGTTACTGCCAGGGTCGCGCGCACGCGGGCGATCCGTCCGGCAACGCCGGATCGACGTCGCGCGCGCCTGCGTGATGGCTCGGGCAGACTCGAGGTACGCACTGGCGATGCACTCGGCCGGACTTCCCGCGCGGGCGCAACGTCGTCACTCTGTCAGGCCGACGAGCACACGCTTTGCGACCGGGTCGTACCGGACGCCCCCCGATCGGGATGGTCTCGATCGCGCGGCCGTAACGGCACTCTCGACGATCAGCGCGCCGGCGGGTCGCTCGTGGATACGAACACCTGGCGGCCGACGGGGTCGTATGCGATGCCATCCGGCACTCCTGTGCCGCGAAGTGCAGCGGAGTAGGCCGACGGTAGGTCTGACGCATCGGGATCGTCACCCGGAGCGACGCGTGCCTGAGCCTGATCCGCATCGTTGGCGATCGCCGCATAGTGCGACGGCGTTCTTCCGGCCTCGCCTCGCTCCGCGCGTGGGTCCCCCGCGCCGGGCCGGGCACGCGTGCAGCTGCGCACCCATGCTTTCCGGGCCTGGGCGCGCAGCATTCGCTCCTTCGCGATCCTCGTCGCAGGCGGTGGCGTCAGCCCTTCAGCGCCTGTGCAGTGCCGACGCACGAGTTGTTCGCGCCCTTGACGAACGTGATCCACATGGTCACGACCGTGTTCTTCGTCGCATCGCCGCGGCGGATGCTCCAGGTCTGGAGCTGAGGCTTGGTGGACGTCGGCCCATTGATCGCCGCGCCACTCGAGACGGTCGCGCTCCTGAAGGACGCCGACGACGAGTCGATCGCGACCACGATCGGCTGCCCCGACGTGTTCGTGAATCGCGCGAAGCCCTGGCTCTTCTCGCAGCCGATGCCGAGCTTCCCGAAAGGGGGCACGCTGATGACCGTCTTCGGGCTCGCGCTGGTCACCGAGTACACGCCGGCGGCTCCAGAGCCATGAACGTAGTCGCTCGAGGCGACGCCATTGAGCGTCTTCGCGTCGTTGACCTTGATCGGGAACCGATTCGCACCGTTGACCGCGGCCGGCGTCACCGCCTTCGGCGCGAGCGCGGCGGCGTTCACGGCCGCATTTCCGATCTTGGCAGCCACGACTGCCTTGTTCGCAAGCTTGCTGCTGGTCACTGCGCCATTGTTGATGTTCTCGGTCGTGACATGTAGCGCGGCATAACTCGTCCCGCCAAGTGCCACGACAAGCGCCAGCGTCGCCGTGACATTCGCATACGAGACAACTTGAAACCGTCGCATCACACCACCTCCATGTCGGAATCCGTCCAGCGCCGCCCGGCGAACGCGCGTGTCCGTCGCCGGACCGACTAAACCATAGGGCGCCGGTGGTCGAGTCATACCCACGATCCGGCCCCCCTGATGATCATCGCCGAGGCATCGGGCAAGACGTCAGGCCGCGGGCAGCTCCATGCGCTGAGCTTCTGCCCGGTCGCGGCCGCGGGCCGGCGTCTTAGCTCGTGGACGTCGGGGTCGTCTTGGTCGAGGCCGTGGTGGTCGTCGCTGCCGTGGTCCCGGCTGTCGTAGCCCCGGTCGTCGCCGTGGTGGTTCCCGTAGTGCTTGACGAGGGCGTCGTGGTGGACGGCTGGAGCGTCCCGTCCGCGACTGCCTTGTTGAACGCGTCCACCGTCTCCGCGCCCACGCGGCCGTCGGCGGTGACCCCGAGATCCGTCTGGAGCTTCTCGACAGCGGCGCTCGTTCCGGGCCCGTAGTCACCATCGACAGGGCCCGCGTAGTAGCCGTACTTCGCAAGCTCCGTCTGGATCTGGACGACGACGTCCTTGGCTTTCCCCTTCAGGGCCGCCTCCGTCGAAGGCCCGAAGACCCCATCTGCGTCGACGCCCAACGCCGGCTCGTCCTGTCGCTCCCGGCCGCGACACCGCTCGGCAAACGGCTAATGCTGGTCTACGTGACTGGTCGCAAGAGCGGCCGGCATTACCGCCAGCCAGTTAGCTACGTCCGCGAGGGCGAGACGCTCCTCACTCCGGGCGGAGGACGCTGGAAGCTCAACCTCGTCGAAGGGGAACCCACGCACGTCCGCCTCCGCGGACGCGACGTCTCCCTCTGCCCCGAACTCGTACGCGACCCGGTCGAGGTCGGCCGATTCGTCCCCATCCCCAAGCAAGCGGACGGCCACTACGACCGCGACCGGCTCAACCTCGCAATCGGGCACGGCTTCTGCATCGTTCGCTGGAGCGCGCACGACGCGCACGCCCGGCAAACGCTGACGCGCTGAGGCGAGACCCTACAGACACGAGGTACTCGACCACGATCGCGCCGGCGTAGCTCGATAACCGCCTCAGCGACCGCCGCGGGATACGACGGCGTCGAGTGCGAGAAGTATCTCGCGTCACCGTAGGGTGATCCTGGCGAATGGCGGCTCGGGCCGGCGTAAATTGGCGGGCGGGGACGGCGCAAGTGTGGCGAGTAACTAGGAATGCGGCATGGGTGCTACCGTCTGCAGCGCGGCCCCAACTTCCTGGCCGCGTGGCGCCGATCATTTCGGCGCCGCGAAGCCGACCCTAACCCCTCGGCCGGCGCCTACCGCCTAGCGGATCGGTGGTGCGACATGGTCGTATTGGACATTCGCGAACGAGATTTCGCGATCCCGCTGCAAGTGGTCGAGGTCGACGATTCCGGTGCGATTGCCGAGCGCAGCGGTCGCGGCGGGCGCACCTTCCCGCCGCAGGCCTCGGAGGCCGTGCGGCGGCGGATGCCCGGGTTTGTCCACGTATCCGTTCGTGAGTCCCCTGGCGGCTTCACGGCTCGCTGCGTCGAGTTCGACATCGTCGGCGAAGGCGACACCGAGCAGGAGGCAATCCACTCGGTGTTCGGTCTCCTACGTGACTACGTGCTCGCTGCGATCGAGCTCGACGAGGTCGAGCAGCTCATTCCGCCCCCTGCGCCGGAGCGTCGTGCTCTCACCCTCAACGCGCACGAAGCGACGCGCCGGATCCGCCGCAGGCTTTCGCCGCCACCGAGCACGGCCAACGCCGAGAACATCCTCGCGCGATTCGGTGCCTGCAACTCGCAGGCAGTAGGTAGCGCCACCTGGGAGCGCCCGTTCCCGGGAGGGGGCACGAGATGCGTTCCTGTGCCTCGCGACCGCGTACTGCTCGCGAGAGAGACGCTTGGCTCGATCATCCGGCACAGTGGTATTCACGAGGATGACTGGTGGAGAGCCGCGTCAGACCGGAACTGGCCGCCACCGATCCGTCGCCGTAAGGACGCGCTCGGGCTTACGAATTCCGAGATTGCCCCCATGCTGTCCATGCACGAGACCGGAGTCGAACTCATGTGCTCGGGCGAGAGAGCGCCGGGTTACGCGGCCGCGGTCGTGCTTGCCGAGCTGGATCGCCTCTGCGACGGCGTGGCGGCCTGGGACTCGCCGCGCGGTCGGGTATGGAAGCTGATGCGCGATCCGCATCCGGCATGCGGTGGCGCTCTACCCGTCGATGCGCTTGGAGAGCTACGCGATCTCGCCGAGCTTCGAAGGGTGGTCAATCAGCTGATCAGGCGCAGGCCACCACTGGACGTCGAGCACGAGGCGACCGGTCATGGCGACGATGATCCAAAGTGGAGCGTACGCCCGGGTTCGCCGGTCGATTTGATGTCGCCCGCTGCTCGCTTGGAGGTGTAGGCGTCCTCGTCGGCTCCCTTCCAACCGTGCCGCTACGGAAGACAGTCGTCCAGAACGAGAGGCCCGGCCAACGCGATACACGAGGCTTTGAAGCGAGCGCTCACGCCGCTGGGTTGCGCCTTCCGACGTACTCCATCTTTAGGCCGTTTGACTCTCTCGGAAGGCTCCACACCTCAACGCACTTGCCGAGCTTGTTCGCGTAAAGCTGCGCGACCCGGAAGGCGTCAGAGGCGTCGTACAGCGTGTCAGGCAGGGTGATGTCAGAGGGTAGCCCGTCCTGTTCGCGCGCGTGGAGCTTGTAGGAGAGCGGGTACGACTCGATGGGTGGCACGTCGTCAGACACGCTGTTCAGCCCACCCCCGAGATCATCGCTCAGGGCGATGACGCGCCGCGCTGACCTAGCTCGAGCTCGTCGACGTCGAACGCCTGTACCTCGCCCAGGAGGCGTTCGTCGGTGACGCGGCTGCGACTATCGACGGGGCGCGCGTCGAGTCGGGCCTTGATTCGCTGGCCCTCACCGGGTCTCTCTACGGCCGCGTGGTTCTTCCTAATGAGGCGCCGTGTGGGTGTCGGCTCACCACGCTCCGATTTGACGATGCAGAGGAGGACTGGATCGGCTTCTTGCTTCCGCTCGGAGCCATTGCCCGCAGCGACGCGCGAGTCGGCGGCTATCCCTTCGCGCCAGATGACGGGGAGGGGTCGCTCGCCTGGCGTGCCCCGATCGATGCCTGGTTGGCGGAGCTCGCGTTGAAGTTGTTCGCGGTCGTCCCGTTTAGCTATGCGGTTATCGGATTCGAGGTCCTTGGCGACGAGTTGCCGGATTTCACTGCTGCGGTCTCCGTTGTGCGGCCGGACGCGTACGTCGTGTCGGTGGCTGGACGGCCCGTGTACTTCGCCGCGACGGAGTAACCGGTAGGCGCCGACGAGTCCTGAACCGCGGGTTGGCGCGAGGTCAAGGGGTGAGCGCTCGGAAACGATTTCGTTCGGAGGCCCGTGGAGCCCCTCACCCATCACCCCCGACGTCGACGGGGTGGCTCAGGTTCGCCTGCACGGCACGGGCCATGGCGCTGTCCTTCCGTTGTAATTGGGCAGAGGCGATCTACGGGCATGCTGCTGCGGGGTTCGTCCCCGCAACCGCTCCCGCAACTTCTTGCGAGTTTCCAGGGCCCCGGGTTGGTCGCCAAACGTCGCCAGATGCACAACCGGCCTCTGCCTGTTTTGCAGGGAAAATCCCTGCTAACGAGCGAAGCCGAAGTCGGGATTCGAACCCGAGACCCCCTGCTTACAAGGCGTCCGAAACGGCGACGCGCAGGGAACTGGGGGGCATCGGAGGCCACGAGATCGCAGTCGTCAGGCCGATTCGAGCCGGTCGGCGTACCCGCACGTGCCCGTCCATCACCTGGGAGATGTTCCCCGGATGTTCCCCACCGACGCTCTCTGCGGCGTTCTGCGGGCACGTGCGTTCGGCTGGCTCGGGATGCGCAAGGCGTTCGAGTTGGCCGTGGACTGGTCGCGATGCCCGCACTGCACGTCCGAGCTGTAAGCGGCCCATGATGTCGGCATGACACAGAAGCCTGACCCCCGAGAGCCGCTGGAAAGCGCCTGCTCGGGCTGGTGAACCCCCGGGCTCCGGAGGGAACGCTGAAGGACTCCGCGCAGATCTGGAAGGAACTGCAAGCGCAGATGGAGGCGAAGCGCGAGGACAGGAACTCCGAAGACCAAGGGTGACAAGGAAGATCGCTCGAACGTTTGACGCCTTGGCGTGACCAGGCGCGGTATGAGCGCCGCACTGCTCACGATGTGAGCTTTTTCCGCTCAACCATGCGGATCCCGACCTGGACGAGGCGGCGTCGGAGGGGTAGAGTTGGGCCACCGATCCGACGTCTCACCGCCGGGCATAGCCAACCCTTCTGAGGAGGGCGACCGAGTGACCCGACGCGAGCCTACCGCCCCGACCTTCGGGACGGCGACCGATGACCACCGAGCCTGAGCGCGATCCGCTCGAAATCTGGCCGGGCCAGGACTGCCGAAGGTCCGCCGGGATGGCGGGCATCGGGACCGCGTTTGTGCGGGACGCGACCATCGCCTTCTACGTCGCAGCCGACCGACGAGACCGCGCCCTCGCTGAGCTACGCGGCGCCCACGAGCAGCTTCAGAACGCCGCTCGCGCAGCGCGTCCGTACGTTCCGGTCGCCGACATGGCCGAGATCCTGGGCGACGACCCCACACCCGAGGAGGACTTCTGATGACCACCGAGCCCCCTGCGCACGATCCCCTGATGCCACCGCCGGAGGAGTACGCACAGCTTCTTGAGGACGTGCGGTGGCGGATGCAGTTGCTGTTCTGGGACGACGACGGCCCAGAGGCACAAGGCCCCGGGGAGGCACTCTCGAACCTGAGGACGGCGACCGCCGCGCTCGCGACGACGACCTCATATCAGGAGGCCGCGCGCCGCTGGCAGTTCGGAGCCGCTCGTAGGGCGCAACGCCACGGCGTGGCGGTCACCAAGATCGCGGAGGAGATGGGCGTCACCCGCGAGAGCGCGTACCGGGCTCTTCGCAACGGCGGGGACGGGCCATGACCGTCGTGCTCCACTCATACAAACGCGTCGACGGCCGTCATCCGGAGGACCACCTTGCCCTCTCCGTGACCGGTGTCGAGCCCGCGATGAGTCCGAACGATCGCATCCAGTTCGACGACGGCGTCGACGACCGGCCGAAGCGCACCATGCTCTACGGCCTCGCGAAGCCGGTCGAGCGTCTCCCGCTCCGGGCGGACGAGGACGCCGTGAAGTCGTTGATTGCGGTCGATCGCCTCTTCGAAATCGCCAGATAGCTCGACGATCGAACCGGCCGATCCACCCTCCCGGATGCCGCCGAGGCTCGCGGCCAGCACCCCATGGCCGGCACAATCCGCAACCGCGTCCAGCGGCCGCCCGACATGACGCACCGCAACGGCAAGGACATCGCTCTTCTCGCGGTCGATCACGACCTCGACCCCAAGATCACGCAGGAGCGGGTGCCGCGCCTTGCTTGACGACGCCGCGACACGGATGCCTCGCAACCGCGCGAGCTGCACGAACAGGCGTCCCACGCCGCCACTCGCGCCATGCACGAGCACCGCGTCGCCCGACTGCAACGCGAGACGATCGAGCAGCTGGAGCGCGGTCGAGCCGGTCAGAGGGATCGCGGCCGCCTCGGCCACGTCAAGCGCCGCGGGTCGCGGGCCGACCCAACCCGCTTCGAGCTCGACGTAGTCGGCGTACGTGCCCCAGCGAGTGCCGCGAACCGGACACATGCCCCAGACCGCGTCTCCGCGCGCGACGCCCGCAACGCCGCGCCCGACTTCCTCGATCCAGCCCGCGAACTCATACCCGACCACGTACGGCGGCTCGATCCCGGCCCAACTCGGGTCGGCTCGATTAGTCGCATCGACCGGGTTCACTCCGGCCGCCCCGACCCGAACGACCACGCGCCCTACGCCCGCCGTCGGCCGCGGGAGCTCCGCCAGCTGGAGGTTCTCCGCCGGCCCCGGCTCACGAACGAGAACGGCGCGCATGTTGCCTGCGAGGCTACATCCGAACTTGGACAGGATCACGCACGTCGCCGCCCAGCGCACATCCGACTCGACGATCGGCAAGAGCAACACCCGTCGAACGCGCAACTGGACACCTTGAGCGCCCTCAGCGGGGTGCGCGTGGACGCCAGCCAGTCAACCCTGCGGGGCCGGCCTAGGCCGCCGTCACGGCGACAAGCCCGCACCCGCGCCCGACAGGACGGAGCCGCCTCGCGCCGCACCGTCGTCGATCAATCCCGCGCGGGAGGATCTCGCGGCGAGTCCTACGCTCACTAAGCGTCGATGAGCAGCCAGGCTGGCATCGGCCGCCAGCTGATGGCGAAGATGAGGACGGCGGCTGCGATGACGAGCATCGACACCATTGCCGCCACCTTGACGGCTGCATCTAAGCGGCTCACGTTGGCCTCCTGGTGGAAGGTCCAGGATTGGAACGTGAGCTCGCCGGGCGGCCGCGGAAAGGGGTCACACTCGCCGGCCCTCCGACGCTACCGCCACGGGCCTCGCTTCTTCCGCCAGCGACGTCGGTCGTTTCGCGCAGCACGTGTCGGCGAAAGCCGTCCTCGCACCGGCCCAGCGATCGCAGGCAGACCGCATCTCAGACATATCCAAGATGATCCAAGACGATTAAGACAACCCGATCACCCGTCTCTCT
Organism: uncultured Actinomycetes bacterium; assembly: GCA_963717155.1. Lineage (GTDB taxonomy): Bacteria > Actinomycetota > Thermoleophilia > Gaiellales > JALYLC01. Next base: position 497,088 of record OY970326.1, on the reverse strand, counting down.
GTGAATACGCCCTGAATTTCCCTTGTACTCCCCGCCTAAATGTGCTTTAATCAGCTTAGAGCAAGCTGAATCGATCTGAACGGAGGTCAGCGATGCAGGTCACGCTGTCGATCACATTGCAGGACGGTGACGATCTCGGACTCGTCGGAGAGCTCGTTGCGCTCCTCGAGGGCCAAAAGAGGCGGCAGGAGGCGAAGCCGAGTCTGGGTGCCCGCTCGCGTCGGGACATCGAGGAGTTGATCCGCGAGTACTGGGAGCGTCCGGGGCACACGTCGGGCTACGGCCCGGGTACGTGGCAGCGGCAGGAGGCGTACGAGCAGGCGATGGCCCTACATGCGCGTCTTCCTGAGTCGATCTGGTTTTCGATGCAGGCAGGTGCCGGGTTGTTCCCGCCGGGCTCGCGCTGGACCGCGGCTGATCTTTCAAGGGAGTGGGGCCATGCGTTGGCGGACGTGCGTCAGCGACTGCGGAACATCCCGCGGTCGCGTGCTGTTCGGGAGTACACCGATCAGCTGATGATGCGCCTCGGGCTCGATCCCGACGACCGCGAGCTGTACGAGGCAGTCAAGGACGCCGCGTTGCAGTTCCGGTCGGAGAGCGACGGGCGCGTGGTGCACTACACGGTGAGCGAGGAGCTCGCCGATGAGATGCTGGTTCGTGAAGATCAGGACCGCGTGTACGGCCCCCGGGTCGACGAAGAGCTCCTCTCGCCCGATGTCCTCGAAGGACTGTACGAAGTGGGCCCCGACGCGCCGGTCGTCCCCAAGGACGACCAGCCATGAGCGCCGTTCGCGACGCTCTGATCTCGGGACACGCGATCGAGCGTTTCCGCCAGCGGGTCGACGAACGCGCATCCCTGACCCAGGCGTACACCGAGATCACCTCGATGCTCTCGCGCGGACGGGTGCGCTCAAGACCGCGGCACTGGATGCGCAGCTCGATCCTGCCCGGCACGCGCTACGTCTACCCCGCCGACCGGCCCGGCATCTGTCTGATCGTCGAGGGCGGCGTCGTCAAAACCGTACTCACCAAGAACCTCTACCGAACCCCCGAGGAGTCCACATGAACCCTGCCCGTGAACCGCGTTCGCATCGTGACCGACGTGAAGTGCAGCGCAAGATCAGCCTGTTGCGCGCACCGCACGTCTCGCCGCTGACCGAGTATGTCGAGCGGCTGCGCTTCGCGCGTGGTGGTGGCGAGGCTGTCCCGTGGTTCGACCCGACGGAGGCGGGCATCACCGCCCGCATCCTGCTGCTCCTCGAGGCACCCGGTCCTCGCGCAATCGGGGCCGGCGGGCCGAGACCCGCCGCCGCCGGGTCGGGCTTCATCAGCCCGCCGCGCGGACGCGCGTTCGTGCTCGCGTCATCGCAAGTCCGTCACGACGGCAAGCCGACGGCGCGCATTCGATTCAACCTCAAGTTGAGCGTTAGGTCCGCGGCGGTGGCCCCTTCTGGATGAGATCCTCGAGGTCTCCCCACCTGACAAACGCACGCTTGAAGCCTTCGATGTGGTGGAGCTCGATCTTTCCGCTCTGGCTCAGGTTGCGGATCAGCGATCCGGCGCGCGAAACTGGCCAGCCGAATTCCTCGGCCACGTCGCTTGTCGTTAGAAGGTCGCTGCGCTTCCGCTTGCGATGGCGGTCGATCGTCATCGTTGGACTTCCCGCTGCTCTTCGAGCGGATCGTGTGGCCCGATGATCTCGTCGATATGAGCCAGCAGCTCGGGCTCTGCCAGGAACCATCCGCCGTGGATGCGGAGATGGCGGAAGCGGGAGTGCAGGTCGCGGGTCGCGGCTTTGCCGCCGGGGATGGCTGCGAGCACTCGGTAGCCGAGGTCGTGCGAGTTGAGGTTCATCGTCTCCGCGAAGTACTCGGCGTCGATCGAGTACCCGATGCGGATCGGGCCGCCACTCACGTGCCGGATGAAGAACGCTTCGCCATCCGTGGACAGGACGTTGTGTTGCCATCGTCGCCCGTCCGGTGAGAGCGGGATTCCGTCGACGTCGGTGTGCGGTTTGTCGGTGCCGATGTAGAAGCCTTCTCGCCGTTCAAGCGTCGCGCCACCGACGAGGGCGGTATGCGCGCGGCCGAACCGAGCGCGGCCCGCTTCGGAGGGTTTGTGGGTCTCGGGTGTCGGTGGTGGCTCGGTCGATCCGCGTCGGATCCTCGACTCGAGCGCTCGCCGTTCGATGAAGTGGCGCCGGTACCCCTCGAAGTACACCCATGCCTGGTCGCTTCGGGCGATTGCCCAGAACAGCGACTCCGCGCGGGTCATCGGCCATCCGTATTCGGCTGCGATGTCGCCGGCCGTCAGCAGGTCGGTGGGCTTTGGCTCTCGCGGTTTCCTCGGCATGCGCACGCTCCTTCGATCAGAACGACGCTACGCCCCGCGTAGAAAGCGGGCAAGCCGCTGGGTGGTCAACTCGAGGCTGTTCGGGTGTACGCTCGCCACGTGTCTCGCTTCGTCGTAGTGCTTGCGGCCGCGGCCGTGGCGCTCGGTGCGGTTGGGCTGTATCGTTACGAGTCGACGCGGGCGATCGTGTGTGGCGCGAACGCCGTCCCGATCGGCGCGAACCTAGGTGCCTATATCGCCCGCCTCGACCCAGGTGTGAATCGCGCCGAGCTCGCCCCGTACCTGATCACCTGCCAGGCACGCCTCGACGCAGCGAACGGAAGGGCCCAAGCGGCGTATCTTGTCTACTCGGCGGTCGTGGCGTTCGCCATGGCGGGCTGCCTCATGACGCGTCGCCGGACCCGAGTAAGCGAGGGCACTTAACGCGCCGACGCAGCGTGACTCGCGGCTACGACGCCAGGACCGAAAGCGTCGCCGGGGGGTCACTGGCAGTGCGGGTTCGGCTTGAGATGCGAACGGACGGTGGCTGCGTTGACGTAAGCGAACGCGCGCATCGGGATGGAGGTGGTCGTTCGATTCGATGGGTTGTAGAGGATGAGCTGTCCGTCGTGCTTCCCCATGAGCGTCCAGATCTTCGCGTCTGGTCTTGGCGGCGTGGTCGGCTGGCTCACGCTCGGCGAGAGCCGGATGAAGTCGGTCACGAAGCGCGGAGCGAATTCATCGCCGGACACCTTCGGCGCTTGGCTCCGCGTCGGATATCCCAGCGCACCACAGCGACCGATGCGGCTCGCTTCGTGTGGTAACTGCACGAGAAACACGTCTATCGCGACGAAGGCTAGGACGGCAAGCATGCCGTTCCTCCAGATGTGGCCGTTCAACGGCTCGATGATGCTCGCCGCGAACGTGATGACGGCAACCAGAAACAGGAGGCTTTGGGACCAGTGAGGAAAGCGGTCGAACCCAGCAACCACCTCCTTGGCGCCCGGAATGCGACTCGAGGTGAGGACCGGTACTAGAACCACTAGATACCCGACAATGAATCCAAAGAGCGATTGCCATTGCGACCAATAACGCCGGTTGCGTATCCACAGGACCACGACCCCCCCCCCACGCATAAATCGCACCGACGGAAGCTGCCAGAACGAACAGCAGCCCTGCACTGTTTCCAATCGCGGTTTGATAATCCGCCCCAACTTGGTCAGGGTGCAGCCCGAACGCTCGGTAGAACCGATCATATGAACGGGCCGCGAGGAACTCATATACGGCGACCGCTGCAAAGACCGGGCCGAGCAGCGCGAAGAGAGCTCCAACCGAACTCGCGAATCGCTCCGTTTGCGAACGTTTGCGGTCACCCGCCATGAGGAAGCGATGGTAGTCGTCGTCGTGGCCAGACGACGAGGTGCGAATGATGACCATGTTCGGGTAGGGCGCCTAGGATCGACCAATGGCGAGCGATCCTCCGAAGCGCAGCGACGACGAGACCGAAGCGGAGACCGTCAAGCGCCGGCTGATCGATGCGGTTCGCGAGCTGCTCGACGAGATCCGGGAAACCGATCGCGACGAGCACCAGATAGAGGAGCTAGACCGCTCGTAATGGTACGGAGGTTGCTCCTACTGCGGCTGACGGGTACGGTCACCGCACCCTGTCATCGGCGGAAGAGGTCCTCGTGGGCGTGTTGGTCATTCTGGAGATGGACGGCTCGAGCGACGCCCTACTCGCCGCGGCTGCGGACCTCGAAGCTCGCCGGCCGACGTCGGCTATACGCGCCCGCATCGTCGCGCCGACCGAGAGCGGTGTTGTCGTGGCCACGTTCTGGGAGTCCGCCGAGGCGCGAGACGGTTACCAGTCACAGCCGGAGCATCATGAAGCGCTCCAGGCGAGCGGCCTGCTCGACGCGGTGAAGGAGATGCGATCCCGTATCTTCGAAGATGCCGAGCTGAAGTCGACCTAACCGGGGAGACGCTGGCGCCTCCCGATGGCGCCGGCCGACTCGGCGAGAGGGGAGGCCCCGCCCGGCTGCCAAATGAGAACAGGCGTTCGTGATGTGGGTCGCGCCGAGGAAACGCGCGGCGCTGCGAGCGCACTGGCTCGATGCCGCGATCGTCGTCGTCACCGCACCACTGTACGGCCGGCTCCTCGCATCCTTGCGGCTCATTCGACTCGTGCGCCTGCTGAGACTCGTCCGGGCGGCCGTCGTCGTCAGTCGGGCGCTCCAGTCCGAACGGCGTCTGACGAGCGCGAACGCATTTCGCTTCGCCGCGCTCGCCACGATCTTCCTCGTCGTGATCGCAGGAGCGGTACAGGCTGAGCTTGACGCCGGAGAGTTCAAGACGTTCTGGGACGGCGTCTGGTGGGCAGCGGAGACCGTCTCCACCGTCGGCTACGGCGACATCTACCCAACGACCGTGACAGGCCGCCTCATCGGCATCCTCCTCATGCTCGCCGGCATCGGCTTCCTCGCGGTCCTCACCGCAACGATCTCCAGCTCGTTCGTGAAGTCCGCGCGGCAGGACGAGTCGAGCGCCATCCTCGACGCCCTCCACCGACTCGAAGCCGAAGTCGCAGAGCTGAAAGCACGTCTGCCCTAGGAGCCACGGATCAGCCGACGATCGTCGCAGCATCGTGACCGGCGAGAACGTTCCGCGCCGCCCTCCGCCGCTCCTCCGCGGTGTGTGTAGCCAAGCTGGTGCGACGAGGGTCGACGTCCGGAGCGCAAGAGCGTAGGCTCGGTCTGCTAGCTCAAGATCGCTGTGGGTGCGGAACCGGTGACCAAGGCGACCTCGCGACCGAACCTTCGCCGTAGACGGCACGCTGTGCCGCTCGTCGCGGCCGCCTGCACCCTCATCGCGGTCCTCGGTGCTGGCTGCGGAGGAGGCTACGGCGCCCACGGTGCCACCGACCCGACGAGCAGGCCAACGTCTACATCGGCACCGACCACCAGCACGACGCCGCGATCGATCCCGCCACTCGTCTTAGCGATCGAACGACTGCTTGCTGGCCAAGTCACGGTCGGGCACATCGCGTGGAACCATCCGGCCAAACTTCGCGTTCACGAGCAGTCCGAGATTGAAGTGATCCTCTCACTCAAGGAATCGGTTGCGAAGCTAAAGACGAAACTCAACGCGCTTGGCCGAAAGGAAGGGGCGAAGATTCGAGTTGCCTCCGTGATGGAAGCGGACCTCTCGGGCGTTGACTTCAAGATCGACCGAGAAGGGACCGCGCGGCGACTCATCAACGTGACGGGTGAAACGAGATGGGGATGGCTGATCGAGCCAACGTCGACCGGGCTTCAGTATGTCGACCTTACCCTCACCGCGTTCCTCAATGTGAAGGACCCCGCTCATCCGCGCACGTTGTACGCGGCCGAGGAGCCCTACGGGGTGGCGCACTTCACCCGCAGACTCGACATCGAAAGCGTCCCACAGTCCTCCACCGATCGAGTGGGCGAGTTCGTTGGCCGGAACTGGCAGTGGTTCATCACGACGATCGTCGCGCTGCTCGGCGTCTACGGATTCCATCGGCGGAAGAAGCCCCCTGCCGACGAAGTCGCCGCTCCGAACCGCGACCTTAAACGCTGAACGCGACAGCACGGGACAGACTCATTCGCGAGCATTTCAGCAGCGCCGTCTAGTCGATGTCGGGCAAGGCGTCCGAACGGCGGTACTCGAGGCGGCCTCCACCGTCGTGCCAGGACAACTCCCAGCCGCCCAAGGCCTCGGGGTTTGCGCCGCATCGAACTGATCGGTCATGCGTCCTGGCCTTCGGTCGGGGCTTGGCCGGAGTTCAGACGGTACGCCGGGTGTCCTTATGGGTCGGCGCGGTGGTCAGAGCAACCGGTCGTCGGATTGGGTGCCAAGCTACCGCGCCTACGGCGAGGGCCGATTCCTGCCCGAGGCGTTCATGCAGTACGGCTGGGATCACTACGCGCCCGACGCCGAGACGCGGGAGCAGCGCTATGCCGCCCCACTGAAGGCCACCACCGAACAACTCCGTGGCCTGCCGCCTACGCTGACCCTAGACAGCAGAGAACGACGTGCTGCGCGACGAAGGCGAGGCCTACACCCGCCTGCTCGATGAGGCCGGCGTCGACGTGACCAACGTCCGCTACAACGGCGTCATTCACGACTTCGCGCTGCTCAACGCCCTGCGCGACGTCCCGAGCACGGACGCCGCACTCCGCCAGGGCCGGCCGAGTCTCCACAAGCCGAACGCCTCGAGCCTTCGTTAGCCGGCAATCGCGAGATCGAGGCATCAACCGCGGCGGCTGCCGACGGCTAGCGTCACCGCGTCTCATGGTGGCGACGATCGACCCGACCGAACTCCGCTACGCCGGTTGGTCGGCGAGTTCGAGGGCCACGTCGACGATCATGTCCTCCTGTCCGCCGACCGCCTTGCGGCGGCCGAGTTCGATGAGGATGTCCGCTTCATCGACGCCGTAGCGGACAGCGGCACGCTGTGCGTGGAGCAGGAAGGAGCTGTAGACGCCGGCCCATCCGAGCATCAGGCTTGACCGGTCGAGCGTCGGAAGACTCTCGGGGACGAGAGCAGCGACCTCTTCCGATGCGGCAGCGATCGCCGGTACGCTAACTCCTGTCGCAATATCGGACTTGTCGCAGGCTGCGATCAGTGCTTCTGTTGCGCAGTTGCCAGCTCCGGCGCCGAGCCCACGCGCGGATGCATCGACGTGGGAGGCTCCTGCTTGGATGGCTGCGAGTGTGTTCCCGACGCCGAGGCCGAGGTTGTTGTGAGCGTGGAATCCCACGGCAGTCTTGTCATCGAGCGCATTGCGAAGCGCGGCGACGCGCGCGCGGACTCCGTCTGGTGTCAGCGCGCCTGCCGAGTCGGTGCAGTACACGACCTCTGCTCCGGCGGCTTCGTGGATCATTGCCTGTTCGGCGAGTTCGTGCGGCGAGATCATGTGAGCCATCATCAGGAACCCGACGGCTCGCATTCCGAGTCGTCGCGCAGCGGCGAGATGCTGTTGCGCGATATCAGCTTCGGTGCAGTGCGTCGCGACTCGCGCGACGGACGCGCCTATCTCAGCAGCCGCCTCGAGGTCGCGCGCGACGCCGATTCCTGGGAGTAGCAGCACCGCGAGCCGAGCGCCACGTGCGGCCGCGATGGGTGCACATGCAGCGATCAGCTCGAGCTCGGGCGTTCCTGAGAGTCCGTAGGTGAGCGACGAGCCGCCGAGGCCGTCGCCATGCGAGACTTCGATTACGGGCACCCCAGCGTTGGTGAGGGCGCCAGCGATTCGGATGACCTGGTCAAGCGTGAACTGGTGGCGTACGGCGTGCGATCCATCTCGCAAAGTGACATCTGTGATTTCAACGTTCACGCCGGCACCCCCGCTCGGGCCCGTGCGAGGCGCTCGCCGACAGCTACGGCGGCCGACGTCATGATGTCGAGGTTGCCCGCGTACGCGGGCAGGAAGTCGCCGGCGCCCGCCACTTCAAGGGATACCGATACACGTAGATGCCCGGATTCAAGTCGGTCGAATTCTGGGCCGGCCTTGACGCGATAGCCGGGCACATACCAGGAGACGTCTCGTGCCATTTGTTCGACGGAGACCGCCAGCGCGTGTGTGTCGGCGTGTTCTGGCACTAGCGCGGAGATGCTGTTTCGCATGAGAATAGGGGGATCCGCAGGGTTGAGAATGATGATGGCCTTGCCGCGCCTTGCTCCTCCGACGGTCTGGAGTGCAGCCGCCGTCGTGTATGTGAATTCGTCGATATTCTGGCGGGTTCCAGGGCCGGCCGACACGCTCGAGATGGTGGAGACGATTTCGGCGTAGTCAACATGTGCGATGCGCGCGAGCGCGGCTACGATCGGGATCGTCGCCTGTCCACCACAAGTCGTGAGGCTCACGTTTAGTTCCGAGCCGGCGTCGTCGCCATTCACGGCCGGGACAATCGCTGGGCCGAGCTTGGCCGGGGTCAGGTCGATGGCGGTGAGTCCGGCCGCGGCGTAGCGCGGCGCGTTGGTGCGGTGAACCGCGGCGCTCGTCGCCTCGAAGACGAGCTCGATGTCGTCGGCCTGCGCGAGGACGGAATCCGCGCCGTCAACGGCAGTCGGTACGCCGTAGGAGTCGGCACGAGCCAGCCCGGGCGACGCGCGATCGATTCCCGCGAACAGAGCGACCTCGAGCTCGCGGCTACGACGGAGTTTCTCCAGCAGATCGGTCCCAATGTTTCCGGTTCCGACGATGGCGACCTTCATTGCGTATCTCCGGATTCCTCGGGGGTCGTCGCGAGTGCCGCCCGGCCTGCTCGTGCTGCCGCGCGGGCGCCCGCGAGCAACACGTGCGCGTCGGTTGTGTAGGCCAGGAATGTCGCGCCGACACTCGCCCATGCTGCCGCCCCCTCCGCGCCACCGACGTAGGCGCCGAGCGCGGTGTTGACGGACAGTGCGTCGTGGACGCTCCGACCCGCGGCTAGCACGCGCGGGTGGCTGATCTCTCCAGGAATGCCGAGAGCATGGGAGAGGTCATAGCTGCCGACGAAGAGCGCGTCGACGTCGTCGAGTTGCCCAATCGCGCCCGCCGACTGCAGAGCATCGGCTCCCTCGATCTGCAGGATGATGGCGAGGTCGTCATTGAGGTGCCGATAGCGATCGCCGTGGATGCGTTCGTAACGCAGCATCGGGCAGACGCCACGGGTGCCTCGCGGGACATATCTCAGACGGTCGACGATCGCTTCGCCCTCGGCCACGGATCCGACGCCGGGAACCATGATTCCCGCAGGCCACATGTCCGCCGCGCGCGTGAGCGCAGTGCGGGTATCGTCTGCGACCCGAACGATCGGGGAGATTCCGGCTGCGCGGCACGCGACAACGTGCGCGGCGACTTGGTCAATCGCCAACGCCGAGTGCTCCATGTCGATGATCAATGCGTCGAACCCGGCCTGAGCGAACGCATCGGCGACCGCTGACGAGGCAAGCTCGATACAGAAGCAGGCGAGCAGCGGCTCTCGACTTCGCAGGCGCGTGCGCATCGACCATTGAGCTACTACCCCGTCCACGCGACCTCCTCGTCGCACGTCGGCACCGCGTATCCCGGCGGGCCCATCAACTGCAGGCTTAGTTGGTCGGGATCCAACACGAAGATCGTGCTCCACCCCGCGTAAGGCCCATGCGTGATCGCCACCGGATCGTCCGATCGAAAGGAAGCACCCCCGGAACGTAGGCGCTCGACTTCGCCGTCTAGGTCGGGGACGAGCAGCCCGAGATGCATGCTTCCAATGCATCGCAGCTCCGTGCCAATGTCCGCCGCAGGCGGGTGATGGAACTCAACGAGTTCGAGCACGCCGTTCGCGTCTGGGATCTCAAAGAATGCGACTTCGATCTCCGCGCCTTCATACGCGAATAGGCGGGAGATGTATTCCTCGCGGTATGTCCGTCGAAGCGTCGGGTCGGCGCGGAATAGGAGTCGGTAGAACGCGACACTGCGATCAAGGTCGGAGACGGTGACGCCAACGTGGTGGTGTTGCACTGCTACCGCGTCTCCCGCCACACCTGCTCGAACAGCCGCAGGAAGTTCAGGCCGAGGATCTTCTCGACATCCTCCGCCGCATATCCGCGTCGGCGAAGCCCGTCGGTGATATTCGGGAACTTCGTCGAGTCATCGACGTCGCTCGCGTATGGAATCGGCCACGTCGAGAGCGGCGGTCCGCCGCTGTACGTATCTGCCGGTATCTGCGATCCGCCCCACTTGGCTGGAGCTACGAAGTCGGGTGGCTGGAACGTGACGAAGTCCATCCCGACGCCGACGTGGTCGATGCCCATCACGTCGACGGCGTGGTCGATGTGTGCGAGGTACCTGTCGAGATCGGCCTCGGCCGGATCGTCGGAGACGAAGTTTGCGAGCGAGGTGACGCCCATTACGCCGCCAGCGTTGGCGAGCGCTCTCATCGCCTCGTCGGTCTTGTTGCGTGGGCTGCTGCAAAGATGTCGAGTACAGGCGTGGGTCACGGCGACCGGTTGTGTCGACTCCTCGATCGCCTCGAGCGTTGTCCGCTCACCGCAGTGCGAGAGGTCGATGAGCAGCCCGTGTCGGTTCATCTCGCGGATGACGCGGGTTCCGTACAGCGTAAGACCGCTGTTCCTCGGTTCGAGGCATCCGTCACCGACGAGATTCGCGGTCATGTAGGTGAGCTGGATGATCCGAACGCCGAGACATCGCAGGGCGTCGAGCAGTCTCAGGTCACCTTCGACGGGGCTCGTGTTCTGGAGACCGAAGATCATGCCAATTCGTCCCTCGCGCTTCGCGCGGCGAATATCGTCGGCCGACCAGACCTGAAGGGTCTGCTCGTCCCATGAGCGCAGCTGCTCCCGGAGATCGATGATTCGCTCGACGGTCTCCTGGAAGTTCGTGTGCACCGCGACGCAGGCGTTCGCGGCGGTCACGCCGCCTTCGATCATCTGCGCGAGGTGCTCGTCGTTCATGATGCTGATGTCGAGGGCATCGATCACGATGGCGCGCTGGTGCAACTGGCGCGCCTCGACTGTTGGGGCCGCGCTCACACTCATGGCCGGACCGTCCTTTCGGTTGCTCCTGCTCGTCTCATGCCGTGGCCGACGCGCCGCGCATTCCAGCCGCCGGACGTGGCCATTGCTCGCTGAATTCGCGCAACTGGAACCCGCGCGCCATTCGGATGCGCTCCATGTACTCGCGAGTCCGCGGTTCGAGTTCGCCTGCGCCGACGACTCCCGTCGGAAACAGCTCGTCGAAGAGGACGTCGTGGCTTAGGAGGATCACATCGGCCATCCGGACGGTGTTGATTGCGCGAACCGCGTCGCCGATGTCGTACACGGGCCCTTGGGGCCACTCGAATTCGAGGTTTCGATAGTTGTAGACGGCGTCGCCGGCTATGCAGACGCTTCCGATAGCGGTGTCTGCGAATACGACGCAGTGGCCGGGCGAGTGGCCGCCCGTCCACACGACCTTGATTCCCGGCTCGATCTGGTAGTCGGCCGTGATGAAGCGGATCTGGTCGAGGATCGCTCGCGTGTAGTGGCTGAAGTCGCGGTAGTAGTAGCCGGCGTACGGTGGCGGGCACAGCGCCCAGGGCAACTCGGCCTCGTGGACGATGTACGTCGCGTTCGGGAAGCGTTTCGTGGCGCCGACGTGATCCAGGTGAAGGTGCGTCTGGACGACGATGTCGATCTCGCCGCTAGCGACCCCGAGCGCTTCTAGTTGGCGGACGAGGTCTTGCTCTGGCGTCGTCTCAATCGCCTGTTTGAATCCGTAGCGTTGTTGCCACGCGAGCACCTCGTCAGCGGGCGGCGCCCCGGTGTCGATCAGGATCCGGTGACGCGCGCCCTCGATGTACCACGCGGGCGCCGGCCCCCAGACTCCTATCCCGTTCGAGCCGTCGACGCGCGCGATGTCGTGTCTCCAGCCGTCGCAGCGCAGGTGCCCGCCAGGGATGTCTGGGTGCCTGCCCTCGCCGAAGAAGCAGAGACCGGGACTGATCTCAAGGTGAGCGGTGTTCAGGCGATGGATCTGGATGTCGGCCATCGAGCCTCCTTGGTCAGCGAACGAGAACAGCAGCTGTTTCACACTCTCGACCGAATGGACGATTCGCGCCCGTAGACGGCGACGACCGCGATGATGAGTATCCCGAGGATCGTCTCCAGCAACGCCTGGCTCAGCCCGATGCCTACGAGCACCGCGGTCAACTCGATCGTGATCACGGCGCCGATGATGGTCTGCGCATAGCCGCCGGAGCCGCCCCGAAGCGAGGTCCCCCAATGACCACTGCGCCCACTGTGGCGAAGAGGTACGGCGCGCCGACGTCCGCGTAGACGCTGCCCGTGAATCCCAGGAGCAAGAGCCCCGCAAGCGCCGAGAACATCGCGCTGAGCGAGAAAGCGGATGCCCAAACACGTGTGGGCCGCACGAGCGCGAGCCGCGCGGCGTCCGGGTTCGAGCCGAGGGCGTAGACGTGCCGGCCGAAAACGGTGCGCCGCAGCATGACGATCAGGACGATCCCGAGTACTGCCCACAGCACAACGACCGACGGCAGGGGAATCGGTCCGGTAGTGCCGCCGGACGAGACGAAGTCGGTGAGCCACCCGGGCGACGTACCCGTCGAGAGCCCACCGTTCCAGACGAGAACGGCGCCCTGGAGTGCGAAGCCCGTTCCGAGAGTGACGATCAGCGGATGGACGCGCAACACGCTCGCGACGATCCCGTTGAACGCGCCAAACGCCGCCGCGATCGCAAACACGAGAAGGGCAGTGCGCCAGAACGGCCAGCCACGTCCGTTCAACTCTCCCCCGACGACGTCCGCGAAATCGATCACGAACGGGATCGACAGATCGATCCCACCGAGAATCACGACGAGCGTCTGCCCGCACGCCGCGATTCCCAGAAGCGACGCGAGGGTGAGTAGCGACATGATGCTGTAGCGCGCCGTGAACCCCGAAATGTGGATCGCACCAAAGGCGAACAGTGTGGTCGCAAGGACCGTGCTCAGGAGAAGCGGCTGGCTCAAGACCGCACGCCCGCGCGACGGATCGGTTCTTTGTATCGCGTTCACGACCGCCTCGTCCTCTCGTTGAGGGCGTTAAGCACGACGGCTCCCACGAGGACGAAGCCGTAGATCATCTCGATCAAGTACGGCGATGTGTTGAAGTGCGTCAGGACCGTCTGGATCAGAATGATGTTGAGGGCGCCGAACAGAGCGCCGGCCATGCCGCCGCGTCCCCCTGCGAGACTGATGCCGCCGAGGGCCACGGCCGCGATCGAGGAGAGCGTGTACGTCGGGCCCACGGTCGGGTTTCCGGCAGCGAGTAGGGCCGTGAGCGCGAGGCCGCCAAGAGCGGCGCCGAGGCCGCTGATGACATACGCCGCGACGCGTACGGCGCCGATCGGGACGCCGCTGACGAACGCAGCGCGGTCGTTGCCCCCCGTCGCCATGAGCCGTTCGTACGCCGGAAGTCGCGTAAACACGATCCACGCCGCAGCGAACACCGCAACGCCTACGAGCGGCATTGGAAACCCGTGGTACGAGCCGGCGAAGCGGGTCAGCCACGCGGGACTGCCCCCGCCGGGCTGCGGCAGGATCTGGAGCGCGAGCCCGCTGTAGGCGAGATACGTGCCGAGGGTAACGACGATCGGTTGAAGTCGGAGAGCGACGATAAGCAATCCGTTCACGAGGCCAGATCCGATGCCAATTGCAAACGCAACGCCGAGGATCAGAACGGGTGATCGGTTCGATCCAGACGCGCCGACGAGCGAGCCTGCCACGACGGCGTTCACGAGCCCCATGAGCGGCCCGACTGAGAGGTCGATGCCGCCTCCGCCAGCGAGGATCGGCGGCGTTTGTGCGAACGCCGCGAGTACGAGCGGCGCCGTCCCAGCGAGCAAACCGACGATCTCGCCCGTCAGGATGAGCCGGTGGTCGAGCAGCGCCGCGATGACGAGGAGGACGACGAACAGCGTCGCGGCCGGCCCTGCGTGGCGCCAGTAGCGCCCGACCCGAACGAGCGGCTCCCGCCGCATGCAAAGTTCTGCTGGCGGCGCGATAACCGCGGCGGCCTGCGCTGCAAGCAGCGGTGGCTCAGCGGTCATGCCGCCCCTCCGAACATCGCAGCAATGATCTGCGCATACGTGAGCTCACTTCCGCTCAGCTCGGCCGCAATGCTGTGCTCGTGGAAGACGACGACGCGATCGCAGAGCTCCAAGAGTTCCTCGATCTCGGTCGAGAGGAAGAGGACGCCGATGCCGTCCGCCGCGACGCCGCGCAGGAGCTCGTAGAGCGCTTTCTTCGTAGTCACGTCGACGCCGCGTGTCGGGTCGTCGAGCACAAGGAGGCGTGGATGTGCGGCGAGCCAGCGCGCTAGCAGCACCTTCTGTTGATTGCCCCCCGATAGAGTCGCGATTTGCCGGTTCGGCGATCCTGCGATGTCAAGCCTGTTGGCAAAATCACGGTATCGACGCTGCGTCGCCCGACGGCGCACGAGGCCGAGTCGTCGATCCTCCTTGAGCGTTGGAAGAGCGAAGTTCTCGAGCACGCTCAACTGCGGGAGAATCCCTTGGGTTTTCCGGTCGCGCGGGAGGTATGCGATGCCGGCTCGAGCTGCTGCGTGCTGACGCTTGAACGCTCGGTACGAACCGTCGAGTTGTCGCGCGAGCATCGTCCCGCTGACTGGCTTAGCAAGTCCGGCGACGAGCCGCAAGAAGTGCTCCTGACCATGCCCGTCTAGGCCCGCGACGCCGACTATCTCGCGCTCTCTGATCTCGAGCGAGAGAGCGCGAGCGCCTGCTGTGAGGCAGATATTCTGCGCCTCGACGACGACGCGTTCCAAGGCGCTATCCGGCCTCGCGTTGCGGATCGGGCGACGCGGGGCGGTTTCCTTCGAGCGAGCCGTCGATCATCAACTGGAAAAGCTGGTCGACTGTGGTGGCTGTCCGTCCCACCGACGCGACCTTCGCGCCAGCCCGGAGCACGGTGATGTGGTCGCCGAGCTCCATCACCTCGTCCATCCGGTGAGAGATGAAGATGACGAGAGTGCCGTCCGCCGTTAGGCGACGAACCTCATCGAAGAGCGCATCCCGAGTCGCGACGTCGAGCGCCGAGGTCGACTCGTCAAGGATCAGCACCTGCGGATCTCGCAAGAGCTCGCGACAAATGACGACGACCTGCTGAGCGGCGAGCGGAAGACTTCCCGTCGGCGTGTCGAGGTGAGCGCGCAGATCGGGTGCAATTCGGCCGAGCACCGCGTATGCGGCTGCACGTCGGCCGTGGCGGCTGATCCGTCGCCGGACCGCGCCGTCGAAGCCCATAAACAGGTTCTCGGTAACCGTCATGGCGGGGGCGACCAGCACCTCCTGCATGACTGCGGCGACGCCGAGCTTCCGGGACCTCGCGCGGGGAGAAGTGCCCGATCGAATGACCACCGATCTCGACGCGACCGGCATCGGGACGGATCACGCCCGCCATCACCTTCACGGCCGTGCTCTTGCCCGAGCCGTTCTCGCCGAGGATCACGTGGACGGAGCCTGCGTCGAGCGATAGCGTGAAGTCGCGGAGCGCCGTGGTCTCGCCGAACCGCTTATGGAGACCGTCGAGCTCTACCAATGCCATTCGCGTGCCACCTCGCTTCAGTAGGCCGGGAGGTATGAGCGCCAGCCTGCTGCCACCGGAACTGCGGTCGGCGGCGACGGCCAGGACCGCTCGAACTCCTCTACGCGCTGGAGCACGAGATCCTCGTCGACCTCGATGCCGAGTCCGGGCCCGACGGGAACTTTCACCGATCCGGAGGACAGGTCGAGCGGTGACGCCAGCACGTCGCCGTGGCGTGCGAACTGGTATTCGGTTTGATTCGCGTACGTGCAGTTGACGAAGCTCGCGGCGAGGTGGATCAAGGCAGCCGTCGCGACCCCGAGCTCCACGTTCGAGTGTATGAACATGGGCAAGCCGGCGACCTCGGCGAGTGCCGCGTGCTTGCGCATTGCTCCGATCCCGCCGGCACTTCCGGGGTCGCTGCAGACAACGTCGGCCGCCTCGGCGCGGATGACGGCGAGCAGCTGCGCCGGCGTCCTCACGGCCTGATCCGCGGCGATCGGCGTTCGTACTCGGTTGCGCACCGAAGCAAGACCGGCGATGTCGAGCATGAGCACGGGCTGTTCGATGAACTCAAGTCCGAACTCGTCGAGTTGCGTGATCCGGCGCACGGCGGCTCCAGGCGACCACGTCTCATTTGCATCGGCGCGGATTTCTACGCTGTCCCCGACCGCCTCGCGAAGCGCACGGATGCGCTCCACCTCCTCGTGAGGCCCCTCCACGCCGACCTTGAGATACAGGGTTCGGAACCCCGCCGCGACCGCTCGCTTCGCCTCGGCGACGGTGTTCGCGAGCTCGTCGTGGTAGAGGAAGTACATGAACGCGACCTCGTCTCGGACCGCCCCGCCAAGAAGCTGCGCGAGCGAGAGTCCAGCGTGCTTCCCCATCAGGTCGTAGAGCGCCATCTCGAGGCCACCGAGCGCGTAGTTCGCGAAGTCGCGGCTGAAGTGCCAGCCCGCGTGGGTGTAGAGGGTGGCTGTGAGCTGCTCTGGTTCGAATGGGCTTCTGCCGAGAACGTACGGAGCCATCGATCGGAGCGTGTCCAGCAGGATCGTCGCCGGCTGATAGGGGTGGAAGACCATGGAAGCCTCGCCCCAACCCACGAGCCCGTTGTCGGTCTCCAGCCGCACGAGGACACCCGATGCGCCGGGCTTGGTCGCGAACCGGCCCCATTCGTAGGCATAGGCGTCGCCCGCGCCGTCCGGCGGAGCAAACGGGACGTGGAACGGATAGCAGTTCATGCGGGAGATGCGGCCGCTTTGTGACCGCACCGCGAATGGCCTCGCGCTATCCAACTTCGAACCGTCTCGAGCATCGACTGGCACTGGGCTCGGTTCCCCTTTCCCTCTCTAAGCGTGAACGCGTGCGGGGCGACCGCCACTCGGGGCCGCCCCGCACGGTGGGCGATTTAGGTCGCTAGCTGCACGGATTCAGGGACATCTGATGGTACGAGTAGCCAGGTGTCGCCTTCCCGTTGAAGAAGAACTTGTTGAGCACCTTCTCCGGCTGGGGGTCCGTCGGTGGGACGGGATACGTCGTCGTGGCGCTGGACGTCATGCACGGCTTCCACCAGCTATTGAACTCTCCCCTCGTCAAGATCGGCGTGTTCTGCAGGATCGTGTTGATCCGAGGCCGCTGGCCCGAGAGGATCCGCATCGCTACGCGAAAACCGAGATGGATCTCTGCCTCGGGGAGGATCGCAGCATGCACCTCGTCGACCTGGCTGAAGTTCTCGTGCCACCAGCCGAGCTCGAACCCGGACGCCGACCCCTCGATGATCTTGGGCAGCGGTCGATGGTTCTGATTGAATGCGTCGCCAATCGCGGCCGACGTCAGCCCGGTCGCCCAAACAGCATCGATCGAGTCTGGGTGCGTGGCCAGGACGTTCAACATCGAAGTCTTGCCGACGCTCGGAGTCCAGTCGCCATTTATCTCCGCGATAACGTTGATGCCTGGATTCTTCGAGAACACGGCGTGCGCACCCGCGTTCTCCGCAGTGGTGACAGGCGAGCCGGCGATCCCGTCCTGCATCACAACGTTGCCCTTGCCGTTTAGCTCCTTGACGACGGCGGTCGCAAGATCGGCTCCGAGTGTGTAGTTGTTCGAGCCCGTGTTCTCCGCATACGGGCTACCGGGGTCGCCGTCCATCGAGACGAACACGATGTGCTTCTGGAACGCCTGCTTGATCACGCCCGTGAAGCCCTTCGTCGACGCGAGGTAGGCGACGATGGCGTTGCAGCCCGAGTCGATCATCGAGCGGATCTGGTTGATCTGCGTCGGTACATCGCTATTCGCAGGGACGGCTGTGAAAAGCGGGCCCTTCGCAAGCCCGGCCTTCTGCCAGTCGGACACCATCAATTCGGCGACCTTGCGAGCGCGAACGCGCCACGGGTTGCCCTCGTATGCGTCGCTGAAGCACACCTTCCATGGCTTCGGCGGCGGCGTGAAGTTGGCGTACGCGCTCGGGAGGATCGAGTCCTGATAGTTCGTGTACTGAGCACTGTCGAACGCCGGAACACTCTTGATCAGCTGCGCCCGCGACGGTTGCGCGCTTCTTGCCGCCGACGCGGGCATCGCGAAGACCGCGGCCACCACGACGCCAGCGGCTATCACAAGGCCAACGCGTCGTAGACGACAACCACTGCCTCGTATCACTGCTTCCTCCTCCGTTGAGACTTGTCGCCCGCGCAAGCGACGCAACTCCCACGCGCGCTACTTCGAACGCGCCAACTCGGGGCGCACCCCGGCAGGCAACGGAAACATCCGACTCACGTACCTATTCAACGAACTGGAAACCTGGCCTCATTCGTCCCGGAAACTGGATGGATGTTTCTAACATACTGGGGAAAGGCCGTCAAGCTCGCCGATATACTGCAAGGATGAATCGCGCAATCCCCGCCGGGGATCCGGACGTTGCGGAGGCCCCAGGCGAAGTCAACCTCCACGAGGCGGAGCTCGGCAAACGACTGAAGAAGCTGCGTCGCGAGCACGGCCACTCGCTCGCGAAGGTCGCCGAAGCAACAAATATCTCGACGTCGTTCCTTTCCCTCGTCGAAGCCGGCCGGAGCGACATCACGCTCCGACGACTCCTACGCCTCATGGACTTCTACGACGTGACCCTCGCCGAGTTGTTGCCGGATGTCGACGCTGAGGAACACCTCGTAGTCCGACGCGACGCGGGGCGCCACGTCGTCTCGCCCGCCGAAGGCATCGACTGTTACTACCTCTTCTTCGAACCCGGCCGAGTGATGATGCCGATGCTGTTCCACATCAAGCCTGGCGGCTCAACCGCGGAGCGGGCGAGACACGAGGGAGAAGAGTTCGTGTACGTACTCGAGGGCAACCTACGGATCGAGATCGAAGGCCTCGAGCCGCTCAGCCTCAACCCGGGCGACAGCGCCTACCACCCTGGCAACCGGCCGCACGCCTACAGCAACGACGGGCCGGACGAGCTCAAGTTCATCGCCGTCGTCACGCCGCCAAGCCTCCACGTGTACTGATTGGGCGGCATGGCGTTCACCCGGTGACGGCAGGTGGGCGTTGATCTGTCCAGCGAGAGCGCCCACCGCAACAAACGCGATAGCGACCAGTCCCATCGCCCACGAGCTTGCCAACTTCGTCGTGCCGCTCACTTGCTTAGACGAACCAGACCGCTCACGGCGCGACAAAGGCGCATGCGCACGGGCGATGAGGTCAGGGCGTCGGGTGGCGCACCACCTGCTGCGTTAGCAAGCTAGCTGATCGACTGAAGGTGCAGAACGCGAGCCGGCAATCGAAGGATCGACGCTGCGGCTCAGGCGGCTACCTATGCGATTCCTCGGCGAGACCGTTTCCTCCGCGCGGATCGAGGAATGCCTCGGCGAAGCTCAGATTTCCAATTCGTTTCCAAAACGGTCGAACGTCGGGGATCGGCCTTGCCATTCGAATCGGATAAATCCTGATTTGCAGGTAATTCGGTAAAGCCGAAGTCGGGATTCGAACCCGAGACCCCCTGCTTACAAGGCAGGCGCTCTGACCAGCTGAGCTACTTCGGCGTTTGGTTGCGCGAGTGTATGCGGTGCACCGGCTCGCTGAAAGACTTGCAACAGACCACGCATGTTGCATACGTTGCCTAGGTGGAGGATGCGCGGACGACGACCCCAGGCTGGCCGGTGCCAGTCGTCAGCCGAACGGCAGCCGGTCTGCGTGTCGCCGCCCTCGACCGCCCGGGACCCGTCGTCGCGGTGCGGCTCACGATCGGTGTGGGGTCGCGCCACGGGCGAGCGCGTGGCGCGGCGCACCTGCTACGAGCACCTGATCTTCCGCACGCGCGAGGGCGCCGATGCGCGGCGG
This sequence comes from uncultured Actinomycetes bacterium, assembly GCA_963717155.1. Lineage (GTDB taxonomy): Bacteria > Actinomycetota > Thermoleophilia > Gaiellales > JALYLC01. Next base: position 477,333 of record OY970326.1, on the reverse strand, counting down.
GCGATCGAGGCGCTCGGGGGCGAGGTGGGCGCCACCACGGCGCGCGAGCAGACGTCACTCGACGCCATCGTCGTGCCCGACGACGTGCCGTCGGCGCTGCGCGCGCTCGGGCGCATGGCGGCAGCTCGACCGACGCGGGCGGATCTCGATCGCGAGCGTCCCGTCGTGCTGCGGGAGCTCGCTCACGATGCCGAGGAGCGCCGCCGCATCTGGCAGCTCCTGTCCGAGGCGCTGTACGGAGCCAGGCACCCGCTGGCGTATCCGATCCTCGGCACGCCGGAATCGCTGTCGGCGATCACCATCGACGATCTCGACGAGATACGCCGGCGCTGGTGTGCCGCCAACGCGGCGCTCGCGGTCGTCGGCCCGGTCGACCACGAGCGGGTGCTCGCCGCTGCCGAGCCGATCCTGGCCGCGGCCCTGGGAACCGTCGAGATCCAACGTGACCCGGAGCCGGAACCGATGGGCAGACGTCACGAGGAGCGCCGGTCGGGATCGCTCCACATCGCTTGCGGTTGGCGCTTCGGCGGCGTGGACGACACGAATCTCCCGGCGCTCCGGCTCGCAGAGATCGTGCTGGCCCACGGATCGGGGTCGAGGCTCTACGAGCAGCTCCGCACGAGGCGCCGGCTCGCCTATCGCGTCTCCACGGTGCTGATCCCGTATCGCGACGCCGGGTTCCTCGCCGCGGTCACCGCGTGCGATCCACACCACGCGGAGCAGGCCGAGTCGGCGCTCGTCAGCGAGGTCGAGCGGCTCGCGTCGCGCGGCCCGACGTTCCCCGAGCTCGAGGCGGCTCGCCGCCAGCTCCATGGATCGCTCGCACGTGCGTACGAGGTCTCGCGGCGCCTCGCGGGGCTCGCTGCGTCGCAGCTCCTGTTCGACCGCCTCGAGCCCGTCGACGATCTCTTCCGCCGGATCGCAGCGTGCGAGCCGGCCGACGTCGCGGCAGCCGCCGCCGCGCTGGTCGGCCCGGGAAGCGCCCACGCGGTCGCATCGCTCGGGCGCTTCCCTCGCGCGGGCGACTCCGGCTCAGCGACGCTCGGCCGCATCTAGGGTCAACCGCAGGCGGTGGGCGCGCGGGGCCGCAGCCGGCGCGACGCCTGACGGCACGTGCTCGACCTCGGCACCGTCGGCCGCGAACCCGAATCGCTCGTAGAACGCGCGCGCAGACGAGTTCCCGGAAAGCACCCAGAGCGTGACCTCCCTCCACTCGGCGGCGCGGAGACGCGCGAGCGCCTCGGCAAGCAGCGTTCGACCGACGCCGGATCTCCACCGCGACGGGTCGACGTAGAGCGCCGAGATCTCCGCTGTCTCGGGACCCGCATCCTCGTCGCGGCACGGGAACGAGACCGAGCAGAAGCCGACGACGCCGATCCCCGCATCTTCACCGACCAGCGTGGATCCGGGGTCGCGGGAGCCCGCGAGGATCTCGCTCCACGACTCCGTTCGCTGCTCCACCGTGACGCCATCCAGCCACTCGTCGGGCATCAGGCCGCGATAGGCCGCCTGCCAGGCCCTGACGTGAATACCGGCCACGGCCGCGGCATCCTCGATGTCCGCTTCGCGCACGACGAGACCCGCCATGCCCCGAGCGTAGCGGCCCGCCGAAGCCCCACCGAACGGATGGTTTGCCCGCCACGGGCGTACGCGCGTCGGCTACCCTGAGCCCCAGCCGAGTGACCGACGGAGGTCCCGTGAGCGCCACCCCGATTACCGAGATCGATCGTGCCCGCATCGCCGAGCTGACGGAGCGCGAGACGCGCCGCCTCAACGATGCAACCCCAGGGTCGGCGCGTGCCTTCGCCGAAGCGCGCACCGTGATGCCGAAGGGCGTGCCCTCGTCGTACCAGACGCGGGACCCGCACCCGATCTACCTCAGCCATGGGCGCGGCCCACAGGTCTGGGACGTCGACGGCCGTGAGTATCGCGATTTCCACAACGGCTTCGGGTGCATGGTGCAGGGCCACGGACACCCCGTGATCGCCCGCGCCGTCGCCGATCGCTATCCGCTCGGCAGCCATTTCGCGGCTCCGACCGCGGACGCGACCATCGTCGCCCGTGAGCTCGCCAGGCGCTTCAACCTGCCGAAGTGGCGCTTCCTGAACTCGGGGAGCGAGGCCACGATGGACGCCATCCGCCTCGCGCGCGCCGCGAGCGGAAACGAGCACGTCGTCAAGATGGAAGGGTCGTACCACGGACACCACGACACCGTGATGGTGTCGATCGGGGTCGACATCGACGGCGACATCGGACCCGAGGACCGGCCCAAGAGCGTGCCGTACGGCGCGGGGATCCCGCGCTCGACCGTCGATCTCGTGCACGCGGTGCCCTTCAACAACGCGGCAGCGCTGGACGCGCGCCTCGCGGAGCTCGCCGGCACCGTGGCCTGCGTGATCATGGAAGCCGGCATGATGAACATCGGGGTCGTGCTTCCCGAGCCCGGCTACCTCGAGCAGGTGCGCGAGATCACCCGCCGCCACGGGGTCATCCTCATCTTCGACGAGGTCAAGACGGGCATCACGGTCCACGAGGGCGGCGCCACCGGCCTCTACGGCGTGACCCCCGACCTCGTGACGCTCGCGAAGGCGTTCGGCGGCGGCGTTCCGACCGCCGCGATCGGCGGCAGCGAAGAGGTCATGCAGTACGTGGAGAACGGCGCCGTCTACCAGGTCGGCACGTTCAACGGGAACCCCCTATGCATGGCGGCAGCGAAGGCCAACCTGCTCGAGGTGATGACGCCCGACGCGTACCGCCATCTCGACTACCTGAACGGGCAGCTGATCCAGCGCTGCGACGATGTCATCGAGCGCTACGGCCTCCCCGCGTACACGGTCGGGGTCGGCGCGAAGGGCTGTGTCACGTTCTCGCGCGAGAAGGTCCGCAACTACCGCGAGTGGGCCCACGGAACCGACGGAGAGCTCACCGATCTCGCGTGGCTGTACAACATGAACCGCGGGATCTTCATGACGCCCGGGCGCGAGGAGGAGTGGACGCTCTCGATCACGCACGGCGACGACGACGTCGATCGGTTCGTCTCCTCGTTCGAGGAGTTCGCGCAGGACGTCACGCGCGCCTGACGTTCAGGACGACAGGACGGCCCGCACCACGTAGTGCTTCCGGGTGAGCTTGCCCGGAGGCGCCTGGGCGTCCACGTACTGCGCCTTCCTGACGACCGCGAGCAGATGGCCGCTCTTCCCGGCGCGTAGCACCTGGTAGCGGCGCGCGCCTCGCTGGGCCTTCCAGGAGAGCAGCACCCGATGCTTGCCCAGGCGCTGCAGCCTGAGCTCCGTCACGGTCTTCACCCGAGCCGCCTTGACCGTCGGCAGCGCTGCAGGGCCGACGACGACGACCGTCAGCGGGGCAGAGAACGCGCCGACGTTGCCCGACGGGTCGACCGCGCGGACCGTGTAGGAGTGCGTCCCGGGAGCGGCCCCGGTATCGGTCATGCTCGTCGCGTGGAGCCCGGTCGTGATCGCGTGCCCGTCCCGGTCGACCTCGTACGAGGCGATTCCCACGTCGTCGATCGCCGGACTCCAGCTCAGGTTGACTCCCGTGCCGTTGATGCTCGCCGCGAGCGACGTCGGGGCGCTCGGCGCCGTCGTATCGGCCACCGATACCTCGATCCGCGCCGGGGGGCCCTCGTTGCCCGCCGGATCGACAGCCGAGACGTCGTAGTCGGTCGTGCGCCCGGCGAGCGGCGCGGCGTCGATCGCAGAGGTGTCCCACACGTCGGCGATCAGCACGCCATTCCGTCGCACGCGGTAGTGCTGCACCACGCCGGAATCGTCAGAGGCCGCCGTCCACGCGATGTGAAGCGCGTTACCGACGAGTGACGCGGTGAGGCCGCCCGGGTAGCCGGGCGGGGTCGAGTCGGCGCCGTTCGGGAGGGTGATCTTGACGAGGGCGCCGAGCGGCGACACCGCGACCGTCGATATCGACACGCCGCGCAGCGTGTCCGTGTATGTCCTCCCGACCGCGAGCGCCGAGTCCGCGAACGTGTCGGTGTCCGGCGTCGTGTCGATCAGCCAGCTCTTGGACGGGTGCGGCATGGTGCTCGAGTTCGCGTAGCGGATCGAGACGCCGTTCACCTCCGGGTCCGTCGGGAAGAAGTTGTCGAACCAGCTCCCGAACGGCTGGCGGAAGTCGAGCCAGTAGCTCGGTCCGCCGACGAGGCGCGGCACCTCCAGCAGCTGAACCGCGTTGGAGCTCGACTCCTCGGGCGCGATCAGGTACGTCCCGCTCCGGGTCACCGTCTGGACCGAGGCCGACGGAAGCCAGCCGGACTCCCACTTGTGGTAGGCGTTCTCCTGGCGCAGACCGCTGCCCATCACGTCGAACGGGTCGAGGTACTGGTTGGTGATCTGGTTCGGATCGTTCGCGCACGCCTCGCTGAACGAGATACGCGTGGTGCCGTCGTAGCACTCGAGACCGCCGGCGTGGTCGACCCCGAAGTTGTGTCCGAGCTCGTGCGCCACGACGCTGGTCGTCGGCACGCCGTTGGTCAGGACGGCGTTGATCCACGCGTGGCGGGCGCCGGTGCCGACGTGCAGCGCGCCGATCTCTCCGATCCCGGAGAAGTTGCACTGCGAGGCCTGGAAGACGACGATCACGTTGTCCCAGGTCTCGGGGTTCATCCCGGTGGCCTGCGCGAACGCGGCTTCGGCGTCGCTGCCCCAGCCGACGTTGTCGCAGACGTCGGGCTTCTGCTTCGACTGGATCATGTACGGGCCGTAGATATCGCCATCGCTGCGCAGCTTGCCCGTCAGCGAGAGCTGCCCGAACGACTCCTCCTGGATGAACGCGTTCGCGGAGTTCGGCGCGGTGAAGATGATGTTGCGCACTGCTGCGGCGCTTCCCGGCGCCGGCTGGCCGATGATCTGGGCGAGCAGGACGAGCACCTTCCGCGGCCCGGGTGTGAAGTTCGCCGGCCCGTAGACCGTGGGATCGGGCGATGGGCCAGTCGGAGGGCCGAGCATGGCCAGGTTGCCGCCGACGATCGCACCGTCGGAGTACTTCGCGTCACGCACCGCGATGCGAGCGCCCGGCTTCGCCGGCAGCCCCTGCGGGAGTCGAAGCGCAATCGGCCCGCGCGCCGTCTCGAGCAAGGGGATGAACCGCGAGTCCGTCGGCCTGGCGCCATCCTGGTGTGCGACGACGATGCGACCGGATACGACGGATGCGGGCGCCAGGCCGGCGAGCGCCGGCGGATGCGTGCCCACGCCTCCCGCGAGCAGCGCGGCGCCCGCGACAAGGACCAGGGCAAGCCGCCCCGCACGTGCGCGGGCTCTCAGCACGCGGTCGCCCGCTCCGGGGTCGTTGTTACCCTTCTTCGCGAGTTACCGGCCGGCCGACGGAAGGTGCGCTTGCGTCCGCTCATCCTCGCTTCGGACGACCAGACCTTTGAGACCGCGATCGACGAGATGTCGTCGATCGGCTGGAACGTCCATCGTGACTGGCTGCTCGTCGAGCGCGAGTGGAGCGTCTCCGACGCGCGCATCGTGTGCTGCGGCGTCGTCGCCACGTTCGACGATGTCTCGGCCGCGCTGCTCGCGGCGGTGCGCGGCGCGGGCGTCGTGGCGCGCATCGAGCCCGGCGCCGAGCCGGCACACCGCCTGCGCGAGGAGCTGAGCTCGCTCGGCCCGATCGAGGAGCGCGCGCGCCAGCACGGCGATGTCACCGAGCTCACGCCCGAGCAGATCGAGCTCTGCCGCCTGCTCGGCCGGGGGCTGTCGCTGGCCGACGCCGCGACGCAGCTGCACCTGTCCCGGAGGACGGCATTTCGCCGGCTCGCCGACGTGCGCGAGGCGCTCAACGTCGAGACGACTCGCGAGGCAGTGCTGATCGCCTGCGCCGCCCCTCCGGGCGGCAGCGCGCGGTAGGCGCTCCGGCTCGCTATCCCTTCTTCCACCGGAGCGTTAGTCCCTTCGTCTGCTTGGGAGTGACATTGCCCGCTGCGTCGGTCACGCTAGCAATCAACGTCACCTTGAGCTTGAGGGATTTCCTGAGTGCGGTGCGCGCTGCCGACGAGAGCTTGAGCTTCAGCAGCTTCTTCTGACCGCTCTTGAAGGTGACCGTCGTGCTCGCGACCGTGACGGGCTTGGCGAACGGCCTTGCCGGTGGGCTTCTTGAGGGTGGCGAGCAGCTTGATGTTCGCCTTGCAGCTCTTCTCGGTCTTCGGGCAGGTGGCGTCGACCTGGAGCGTCGTGCCGCCCGCGAGCGTGCCGCCACCGACGATGGTGAAGAGCAGCTTCGGCGCGCTCTTGTCGCCGCCGGCGATCGTCGGGTGCGCGGCGCCGGGCCCGGCCGATCGTCGGCGTACCCGAGCCATCGCCGCCACCAGAGTTCCCGCCGCCGGTGCCCGTCGTGCCGACAACGACGACCGTCGGATCGGAGAGCGCCGTTGCAGAGCCACCGGCGTTCGATGCCGTGACCTTCACGACGAGCCGCGACCCGGCGTCCTGGGCCGACGGCGTATAGGCGGACTGTGTCGCGCCCGGGATCGGCTGACATGCCCCGCCGCTCCCGTCGCAGCGCAGCCACTGGTACCCGAACGTGATCGGGAACGCCGGGGTGTTGGTGCCATTCCAGGTACCGGGTGTTGCGGTCAGCACGCTCGCCTGGCTCGCGGAGCCGGCGATCGAGGGCTTGCCGGTGTTCGACGGTGGGGCAGCAGCAACGGGCGAGAGGCCCTCGGTGTCGCTGTCCTGTGTTGCGTCGATTCCGATGCCGCCCGTGAAGGTCGCCTTGACCCGCGAGAGCACGTACTGGCCGACGTCTTGCGGCGTCAGCGTGTAGGTCGAGGACGTCGCGCCGGGAATCGACGGACAGGTCGAGCTGTCATCGAGCGGCGATCCATCGCCGTTCGGTGCGCAGCGCAGCCACTTGTAGGTGAACGTGAGGCTGTCGGGAGGCGACCACGTACCAGCGGTCGTGGTCAGCTCGCCGCCATCGACGTAGTCGCCCGACACGATCGGGAAGTCGGTCGCCCCGAGCTGGTTGCTCAGCACGGGATTGCTGAACGGGGCGCGCGCCGTCGCGGTCGCGCCCAACCGGTTGACGACGGTCTCGATCACGCTGATGTAGTGCCCGACGTCGGCGGGCTGCACCAGTGTAGGTCGTCGCGGTCAGGCTCGCGGGGCCGAGGTTCGTGCACGTGGGGGCCGCCAGCGGCGGATCGCAGCGGATCCACTGATAGCTCTGATCCTGGATGCCCGTCCCGTTCCAACCACCCTTGTTGGCGGCGAGCGTCTGGTTGTTGAACGCACCACCCGCAACCTGCGGCAACGCGGTGTTCTGGGTCGCCTGCGCGGCGATCTGTCCGGTCGCGGCGCTCTGCGCCGTCGCGGTCGCGGTGCTGACCGTGGCGGTGACCTGCACGCGGATCTCGTGGCGCGCCGCCGGGTTGCCGGCGTCGGCGACGTCATCGGGTGTCAGCGTGTAGGTGGGGTTCGTCGCGCCGGAGATGGCTGCGCAGTTTGCGCCCGTCGAGTCGCACCGAACCCACTGGTACGAGAACGCGAGGGTCGCCGGCGTGTTGTCCCAGGCGCTGTTGGTCGATGCCGGGGTCGACAGCACCTGCCCGTCGGTGGCGTTGCCGGAGATCGGCGGCACCACCGAGTTGCGCGGCGCGATCACGGCCGTCGCGGCGGAGTCGGCAGACGGGGTCGTCGCCGAACCACCCTTGGAGGCCGTCGTCGTCGCCTTCAACGTCTGCCCGACATCGCCCGCCGCGGCCGTGTACGTCCCGCTCGTGGCTCCCCCGATCGCGGTGCAGTTGTTGCCACCCGAATCGCAGCGCTTCCACTGGTAGGCGATGGAGAGACCGCCGGCGCCGTCCCACGCGCCGATCGAGGCAGAGAACACCTGCCCGTCCTGCTGCGGCGACGGCGTCGAGATCACGGAGGCGCCGGTGTTGAGCGGGGCGACGGCCGGCGACTGGGCACTCATCGACGATGCCGCGCCCGCACCCACGAAGGCGGTCACGACAGCGACGATCCGCGTGCCGACGTCGGTGGGCTTCAGCGTGTAGGTGTTCGAGGCGCTCGCGGCACCGAGCGACGTCGTACAGCTCGAGCTCGAGCTCGACGTGCACTGGAACCACTGGTACTTGAACCCGAGGCCGCTCTCATCGGCCCAGTTGCCGTTGTCGGCCGCGGTGAGCACGTTCCCGTCCTTGGCCGCTCCGGTCGGAGCCGCCGGGGCACCGTTCGCGAGCAGGAGCGGCGTGATGATCGAGGTCGCCGGCGAGGAGAGGCTCGAAACCGTGGCCGAGGTGCTGATGCTCGCACTCGCGATCACGCGAATCGTGGATCCGATATCGGCCAGCTTGAGCACGTAGGTGTTCGAGCTGCCGGTCTGCACCACCGTGTTGCAGTTCACGCCTCCCGAGTCGCAGCGAGAGAACTTGTAGCTCTGGGTCAGACCGGAGACGCCATCCCAGTCGGAGGCCGGCGAGTCCGCCGTGATCGTCGCCGTGTCCTGCGGCGCGCCGGTCAGTGCGGGAGCTCCCGTCGAGAGCGGCGCGAGCGCGTTCGTCTGCGACGAGTCGGGAGACGTGGTTGCCGCCGAGCCGTTCTTCGATGCGGAGACCGCAAGGCGCAGAGCGTGGCCGACGTCCGCGGCGCCGGCGGTGTACGTGCTGCCGGTCGCGAGCGAGATCGGGGAGCAGCTCCCGCCGTTTGCGGTGCAGCGCTTCCACTGGTAGGTGAACGTCAGGTCGGATGCGCCGTCCCATCCACCCTCCACGGCCGTGAACGTCTGGCCGTCACCCTGGACGGTCGGGAGCGTGATGCTGGGCGCGGCGGTGTTCAGCGGCTGGACGAGCACGGTCTGGCCGCTCGTCACCGATGTGGCGCCCTGGCCGGCGGAGGCCGTCACGGCAACCTGGATGTGCGTCCCGACATCGGTCGCCTTCAGCACGTACGTCGATCCGGTGGCCCCGCCGATGGGGCTACAGCTCGAGGTGCACTGGGACCACTGGTACGAGAACGCCAGCGATCCCGAGTCCAGCCACGATCCGTTCGACGCCTGCAGCGTCACCCCGTCCTGCACAAGCGTGTCGGGTGCCACCACCGTCGGCGTTGCCGGAGCACCTGTCGAGAACGGCGCGATGATCGCCGTCACCGTTGACGGAGCGCTCGCGACGGACGCCGATCCGCCCTTCGAGGCCGAGACGGTCACCCGGATCCGGGAGCCCATGTCGGCGGCGGTGAGGGTATACGTGGTCGTACCGGTGGTCACAGTGGTGGTCTGCACCGTCGTGTTGCAGTTCGCGCCGTTCGCGTCGCAGCGAGTGAACACGAACGTCCTGGTCAGACCCGTCGCGCTGTCCCAGGAGGTGCTGGGCGAGCTCGCGGTGAGCACCTGTCCGTCCTGCGTGACGCCGCTCAGGGTCGGGGCAGCGGTCGACTTCGGCGCGACGACGGCCGTCTGCGACGACGTTGCCGTTGCAGTGGCGGTGCCCGCGGTCGCAACGACCACGACCTGGTAGCGGGTACCGACGTCGACGTTCTGCAGCACGTACTGGTTGGACGTGCCGTTCTGCACATCGACGCAGCCGGGGCTGCAGCGCTGGAAGTCGTACGTGAAGGTCAGCCCTGTCGCGTTGTCCCAGCTGGACGACGGAGCTGCTGCGGTCAGCGTCACACCGTCGGCGACGGCAGGCGCCGCACTCGGGCTGAGGGTCGGCGCCGCGGTCGAGAGTGGCGCGACATCCGGCGTCTCGGGGCTGTCGACGACAACGATGCCCCCGCCATTCGACGCGGTCTCCTCGACGCGGATGCTCGCGCCGACGTCGGCTGCTGTCAGCACGTAGCTCGAGCCGGTCTGACCGGTCGACTGACAGGTGGGGTTGCAGCGCTGCCAGACGTGGCTGACGGTCGGAGTCGGGTTTCCCGTCCAGCTGCCGGGGCCGTAGACCAGCGTGTCGCCGTCGGCGGGAGCGGACCCGTTCGTGATCGTCGGCGCTGCGTCGTTGTGCGGGCCGACAGGTGAGATCGTGATCGTCGCACTGTCAGTCGCGGCGTTGCCCGCACCGTCGGTCTGCGTGGCGGTCGCGGTCTCCGGCCCCGGGTTGTTGTCGACGTGCGAGACGGTCGCGCCACCGCCACCGTTCACGACGGTGCCGTTGTCGTCGAAGCTCCAGGAGGTCGTTCCCGGGCCAGTCCAGACATCCGAGGTGGTCACGGACCAGTCGTGCGATCCCGTGGACGCGGGTGAAGCCGGCGCGACCACCGAAACCGACGGGGGCGATGCGTCGTACACCCTGATCGAGCCGGGCCAGCTGACGACGACGTCGCCGGACGGGTCGGCACTCACGCTCGGTGCAGAACCAGACCCGAGCGAGGTCTCGGATCCCCACGTGCCTCCGGCGCTGCGGATCCGAGCCTGCACCGTTCCACCCACCGACGCAACGAACACCTGGCCGGCCGAGGAGATTCCGACAGCCGGCTGGCTCGCCGACGCGTCGGTTGCGCCAGCCTCGGCCGTGAATGCGCCACCCGAGCTCGAGACGGCGACCTGCATGCCCGCCGTGTCCGTCCATGCGACCGCGGCGAGTCCACTGCCGTTCGCGGCGACCGCGACAGCAGTCGCGGTGGACGCGGCCGGCGAGTTGCTGGTGACCGTCCAGGTGCCGGCCGCAATCAGCGCCGTGTCGACGTTGCCGTCGCGGAGCCACGCTGCAGCTCCGCCGCTACCCGAGATGGAGACGCGGAGATCGGAGATCGTTCCTGCAGCGAGCGGCGCGCTCAACGGAGTCGCCGCAGCGCTCCACACGAGCCCGTTCCATGAAGAGGACTCGATCGTGTTGCCCTCGATCCAGAACACGGTCGGCACGCCGCTGACGATCGCGGCCTGCGGCGAGCTGGCAGCCTTGCTGGTCGTCAGAGGCAGCGCGGTCGTACCCAGGCTTCCGCTCCCGGTCGCCGCGTAGACGTTTCCATCAGAGCCCACCCAGGTCGCGAGCTGCGTACCCAGGGACTCCGCAAAATCTGGTGCCGTTGCGCCGGCATCCGCGTTGACGCTGCTCGCGGATCCCCACGACGCGCCTGCCGCGGTTCGCACGTTCGTCTCGATCCCCGCGCTGTCCGCCCAGACGGCCGTCAGGTTCGACGCGTTGTCGAGTCCCGTGACGATGCTCGAGGCGCCGCTGCTTCCGGAAACGGTCTCCGAGCTCGGAGCCCAGTTGGCCGCGAGACCGGCAGTCGGAACGGCCAGAAGCACTCCACCTGCGCAAACCACGAAGGCTGCAAGGCGGGCGCTGGCGAATCGGCGAGCGGCTCCCATCGAGTCGATCATCCCCTGAATTGTGTTCCCCGTAAAGAGGACCGGCCTCACGCCATTGCTATGGCGCGAGGCTGGTCCCTCGATCCTCCCGGGGGGCCGCCGGTTTCCCGGCGGCCCCCACGAGTGGGTGTTGCGTGTCGTACGACGTCCTACTCAGTTCTACTTGACGCTGAGCAGTCCGCCCTTGAGCACCGACAGCTTGATCAGGCTGGACTGGATCTTGACCAGCTTGTTCGTGGCGACTGTCTTGGTGATCTTGCCGATCGTCTTGCCGTGCCTGTTCTTCAGCGAGATCGTGATCTTCGCCGTCTTGTGGGCCGACTGCACCTTGACCAGGAAGTACGGCTTGCCGTGCGCCGGGCGAACCAGGCGCATGATCAGCATGCGGGTCTTGATGGTCTTCGAGGTGATCGTGGCCTTCGGGGTGATCGTGTTGGTGGTGGTCGTCACGGCCGGAGTGGCGATGACGCCGAAGCCGCCGGCGATGGCTGCCTTGACGACCGACTGAACCTCAGAGTCGGTCGGCGCGCCGGTGCCGTTGCTTCCCGGGCCCGTCGTTGCGCTGCCACCGGCGAGAATTGCTGCCGGGGAGAGCGGCGGGTTGTCGGCGACGGTGCCGCCGCCCGGAGCGACGTCGATGTGACGCGCGAGGCCTTCGTCAGTGAAGTTCGCGATCACGTCGGCGGTCAGCGCGGCGCTGCCCTGGAGCTCGAACACCGCGTTGCCGTTGTCGTCGGTCTTGGTGCACTTGAAGCCGGCGCCAAGCGGGTTGGGGCCTTCACCGTAGTTGTAGATCTTGAGGACGGAGCCGTCCGGCTTGGTGATGGTCACCCATCCGGTCAGCGGGAAGAACCCGCTGATGGCAGCGCCGCTCGACTCGTACGCACCCGAGAAGCAGACGATCTCGTTCGCGAACGGCTTGCCCTGGATGTCCTGGGCGTGCGCGACGATGAGCTTGGTCAGCTCAGCGTTGTCGGACGAGTAGTTGCTGTTCTTCGGGTAGTAGCTGAGGTGCTTGTCGAACAGGTTGTAGACCGTCTTGACGAGGGTCGTCTTGGCCGGCTTGTCCGGATCCGTGACCTTCTGGTACGGATAGCGGGCGATCGCGGAGATGTGGGAGGTGCCGAGCACCTTCACGCCCTTGAGATCGCAGCCGAGGTTCGAGTCGTTGGGGGTCTGGTTGAGGGCGTCGAAGTAGAAGTCGTTGCCCGTCGAGCCACCCGGCAGGTAACCAACGCGAGCCTCGCCGTGCTCGTCCGTGTAGACGGCGACGGTCTGGGCTCCACCGGGGGTGTAGCGGTAGGTGCGGCCAGCCTGGCGGCACTTGGTCTTCAGAGCGGTCGGGGTGACGAGGGGGTACGTCGTCCAGTTCGTCACCTTGCCGTAGAACAGGAAGCCCGGGAAGTTGTTCGTGATCAGCGCGCCGTCAACGCCGGAGGCGTAGCCGAACGGATCACGAGAGGTCGCCGGGATGTACTGCGAGTAGAACGGCGCGAACAGGTTGCCGAACTTCTTGTTGTCGCCCTGGTCGTTCTGGCTGTAGACAACCGACTTGTTGAGGTTCACGAGCGAACCGACACCATCAGTCGAGGTGAGCGGGTTCGTGTTCGCGGCGATCGCGAAGTCGATCCGGGCAGCCGGCATCGGGGCGTCGCCCGCGTCCAGGTGTCCGTCAGGAAGCAGGGTCTGCTCTGCGTAGTTCGGGTCGAACGGGCCGGCCGTCGGGAAGTCGCTCGGCACGGCGAACGGGATGTGGCTGTTGCTCGAGGCGAGGATCCGCGTGAACGAGGCGTCGCCGTTCCACGTGAGACCGCCACCGAACGGGAACGCGGGGATGTTCACGACCGCATCGTGCGTCGGGTCGCTGCGTCCACCGATACCGGAACCGCCAACCGCGGAGGTTACGGCGTTGCCGTTCTCATCCACCATCTCGTCGTGGATGTCCCAGCGCATTGCCGGGTTGGCGTTCGTGGGATCCGCGTCGGTCGCGAGTGCACCCGCAAGAGCGGCCCACTGATCAGGCAGCGTGATGCTGGCGCCGAGACCGAGCTCGGAGTAGTCCTGCCCGAGGGGCAGGGTGCCCTTCACGGTCGCGCGGATCTCGCCCGGGTGGGCGTACTTGTCGTAGATCCACGTGCCGTCAGCCTGCTGGACCCAGTTGTCGCCGGCGAAGAAGTTGCCGTCGCCCTTGGGGTCGCCAAGGCCTTCAGGGTTGTGCGCGGGGTCACGCGAGGTGACCTCGTCGAGCGTCGGAGCGTTCAGGCTCATCCAGCCAGCGAGCCACTGATGCTGCATGACGAGGACCTGGGCACCGAAGCTGACGCCCGTGTTGTCGAAGTTCGTCAGGCCGAGGCTCACCGTGAGCTTGAACTGACCGAGGCCCGCCTTCTGCGATGCCCAGGTGTCCTGCCAGCAGATGACCGGCCGCAGGGTGCGAACGTTGTAGTAGAGGAACGTGCGCGCGCCGTTGATGACTTCCTTCGGCGTGTTCACGCCCGTGTCAGTACCGCTCCAGTCCTCGAGCTGCACGTTCGTCTGAACGATGCTGCCGAAGAGGTTGCCGATGTTCTGATCCGTGACGACATCACTCGTCAACGACGGGAACTCACGCCGGAGCGTGAAGTTGAAGTCGTCGGTGCCCCAGCACTTCACGAGACGCAGGTTCTCTCCGCGCCACGCGAGGTAGGGGACGTTGGTGGTGTTGGGATCATTGGCGGGGACGTCCCAGGGACTGTCCGCCAGTGCCGTCGATGCGACCGTCCCGAGGACGGCTATCGCGGCGACCCCAACGGCTGCTCTACGCAACCGCTTCGAAATAGACAAGCTGAATCTCCTGTGTGGCTTGTAACCCCTACGAGCGCCTCGGCGAGGCGCTCGCTCCTACTCTCCCCAGCTACCCGGGCTCCCCATCCGGGCCCCTGGAGGAAATTTCGTGGTCGTCGCGACCGTGCTCGTCGTACCCCCTTTCCGCCCCACTCCCGGACAGCTTCCGAGATGCGGACGACGCGACCATATGGGGCGCAGAACCCCACGGAATCGTCAGTTGGTGCCAACTTTCGACGGTTCCGGCGGGTTTGCATCCCTAGTTGATGCCAAAGGTGCGACGGGACTCCCGTAGTCCGTGCCACAAAATTGCTTGCATGGGGGGTCCGGCGCGGCCTAGGCTAGTCGCCGGAACCTTCCGGAATGACCACCATCCTTCACCCAAGCCGCCAGGCAGCGCTGGAAACTCACCTTGTCGGGCGCGACGACGAGCTGAACCGTGCCACGGCCCTGCTCGGCGAGAGCCGACCGGTCGCGATCGCGGGCGCCGCAGGCGTCGGCAAGAGCGTGCTCCTGCGCGCCGCGGCAGCGGCACGAGGCCGTCCGATGTACGCGGGCGTCTGCCTGCGGTCGCTCGCCTGGATGCCGCTCCTTCCGCTCTCGCACGCGCTGGGCCACGAGATCGCCCGTGACGACCCCGATGCCGTCGCCGCTGCGATCGCCCGTGAGGTCGGCGACGGCACCCTCGTGCTCGACTCGCTGCAGGCGGCCGACCCCGATACGCTCGACGTCGTCGCGCGGCTCGCAGGCGTCATCGCGCTCGGCGTGGCGCATCGCACCCCCGTCGCGCGGCAGCTCGACTCGCTGCTCGACCGCGCCGGGTTCGCGATCGATCACACTGGCGCCGCTGGAGCTGGAGGAGGCGACGGACCTCGCGACGCTGCACCGCCCGAGGATGCGTCGCGCACGGATCGAGGCCGTCGTCGAGCGGGCCGGCGGGTTGCCAGGCGTGCTCGTCGAGCTTGCCGTCGAGGCCGACGATCCGACCCGGAACGAGGAGGCCGCGCGCTGGCCGGCCGAGCACGAGCGCCGCGACCCTCGCCGGCGCGCGCTGAGGGAGGAGGCCGAGCGGGTGCGTACGGCGCTCGACCCCGTCGTCGCACTGCGCGACCGCTTTCCGCCCCGTCCCCGGCGGGCCGTCATCGAGCCCGCGAGCCGCCCGGCATTCGCGGCCCTCGGCGACCCGCGTGCGGTCGAGCGCGCAGAGGAGGCGTGGCGCGCCGCGCGGGGTCGCGGATCCGGCGAGGCCGCCGCACGCGTCGCGCTCGGCGAGGCGCTGTTCGTCGGCGGCGACCCCTCGTGCCTCGCGCACTTCGAGGCCGTCGTCCGCTCGCTCGCCGAGATCGACGCCGAGGTCGTGTACGAGGCGGCCTACGGCCTGGTCGCGGGCCGCTACGCGTTCGGCGATCCCGGCTCGGCGCGCGAGCTCGCAAGCGAGATGGCGAGTCGCGCACGCGTCGGGCGCGACCGGCGCTTCGAGGCGATCTTCCGTCTGACCCGGGCGCACCTCGACCTGCGCGTCGATGGCGCCTACGAGGAGATGATCGCCGAGGCCCACCGCGTGATCGCCGAGGCCGAGGGCACGCCCGCCGCCTTCCAGGCGATCCTCGACATGGCCACCGCCCACGCGGAGCTCGGCCAGGACGTCCAGGCCGTCGCCGCCTGCAAGCTCGCCGCGCGCTCGGCGGTCGGCGGCCCGCTGGTCGCGATGCTGGCGCACTCGATCGGCGAGATCGAGCTCGCCGCCGGGCGTCCCGCAGCGGCGCTCGTGGCCGCACGCGAGGCCGCATCGGCCGCGACAACCGGGCTCATCGCGGCGGATCTGGCACGCCTCACCGCCGGCTGGGCGCACCTCGATCTCGGCGTCGGAGGCCCCGTGTCCCCGCTGCTGAAGATGCCCTTCCCCGCACTCGCCGGTGCGGTCCCCGAGAGCGCGGCGCTCGCGCTGCTGGCCTCGGGCGACGGAGCCGGCGCAGCGGACTCGTTCCAGCGCGCAGCCCAACGCTGGGAGGGCTTCTCGCTCTCGCGCGCGCTGCGCTGCAGGCTCGGCGCGGGCCTCGCCGAGATCGCACAGGGAAGGCACGTGGCGGCGCGTGAGCACGTCGAGTCCGTACTCCGCCGGGCGCGCGAGCGCGGGCTCGTAGGGCTCGTGGAGCGAGCCGAGCGCGCCATGCGGCGGGCGGGTGGGCCCAACCTTGGCATGCGCGCCCTGCTCTCGCCGGGTGAGCTGACGCCGCGCGAGATGGACGTGATGCGTCTCGTCCGCACCGGCAACACGAGCGCGCGCATCGCGGACAGCCTCGGGATCGGTCGCTCGACCGTGGACTCGCACGTGCGCTCGGCGATGGCCAAGACGGGTGCCCGAACGCGGCTACAGGCCTCGATGATCGCCGGTCAGCTCGAGCGTGGAGAGCCGGTCGAGATCCATCCGCGCAGCTCCCGCGTGATCGAGTACCGACGAGGGCCGCAGATCAACACGGATTATCCCTCGAGTTGAGCCTGAGGCTCGGATCTTCGGACACGGTCATGGCATCCCACGACCACGTGGATGGCCTGTCGAGGAGGCGGGCCGTATGCTGTATCTCGATGAGGGCAAGCGCGCACGCCTCGGGCGTCCGACCATGACCCCGTACGCGCTTCGCCTGGCCTCGGCGCTGTGGGAGACGTCATCCGTCCTCCTGATCGAGGGGGACGAGGCCGTCGCGGTCGACCCCGGCATCTCACAGTCCGAGATCGAGGGCGTACGGGAGAGGGCCGACGCGGAAGGTGCGCGGGTCGTCGCCGTGCTCGCGACGCACGCCGACTTCGACCACATCGCCGGAATCGCGACGTTTCCCGAGGCCGAGGCGGCGATGGGCCCCCGGGCGGCGGCCCGGATCGCGAGTGGCGACGCGGCGCGCGAGCTGGTCGAGGAGGGCACACCGCTCGGCCTGTCCTGGCCCGGGGAGCCACGTTGCGACCGGATCCTCCGCGTGGGCCGGCGCGAGCTGGTCGGCCCCTTCGCGGTCGAGACGATGGAGCTCGCGGGCCACACCGACTGCGGCGTCGGCTATCGCCTGCGCGATCCGGACGTGCTGATCGTCGGCGACTACCTCTCGCCGATCGAGTACCCGTTCGTGTACCACTCGACGGCCGCCTACCGGAGCACGCTCGCCGGGCTCGCCGACCTCCTGCGCCGCGATCCTCCCGCGCTCGTCGTTCCCGGCCACGGGGCGCCCCTCGAAGCCGCTGCCGCCCTCGCAATCGCCGAGCAGGACCTCGGGTACCTCCACGCGCTGCGTACCGTCGTCGCGCACCAGGTCGCAGAGGGAGCCGACCGTGAGACGGCGCTCGAGGCCGCCGTCGCCGTGCCCACGCCGCGCTCGGCTCCGGTCGACCTGGCCGAGTCGCGCCGGAACGCCGAACGACAGTTCGAGGAGCTGGTCGCGTCTTGATCGGTCGCGTGCTTCTCGTCAGGCTGATCCGACTCGTCGTGGTGCTCGCGCTGCTGTTCGGCGCGCTCATCGTGCTCGTGGCGCTCGTCGTGCAGCCGCTGGTCGAGAGCCAGGCATCCGACGCGATCGGACGGAAGCTCGGCACGAAGGTGACGGTCGACGCGGGCTCGGTGCTGTCGCCCAGCATCGTCTCCGGTGACGTCGGAGACCTGAAGGTGAACGCCGATACGTTCCAGCGCGGCGACATCGGCGTGCGAAACCTGCACGCGACCGTGCACGGCGCCTCGCTCAACATCGGTTCGGTCCTCGGCCGCTCGCCCAAGCTGACGTGGTCGGGGCTGGACATGACCGCCGAGGTGCGACCGGGCGCGCTCGCGAAGTACCTGCGTGGCGTCCTCGCGCAGGCAGGCGTGCCCGGCGCCGCCAGGGCGTTCGTGCACATGGCGCCGGGCTCGGCGACGCTGATCGTCGACCGGCAGCGCATTCCGGTGCACCTGACCGTCCAGCCGCCGTCCTCGATCCTCGTCACACCCGCCGGCACCGGCTCGCTCGTGTCACAGCTCGGGGACGCGCTCCGGGCTCCCGTCGACGTGGGCCCTCTGCCCTACGGGCTTCGCCTCGGCACCATCACCCTGATCACCGACGCGGCGCGCGTGACCGCGCGCGCCGGCAAGGGCAGCGAGAAGCTGTAGTCACGCTCGATCAGGCGTCGGGCACCGCCCGCTCGCGGAGGTGCACGCCGATCTTGCGCTTGACGCGCTGCAGCGCGTTGTCGACCGCCTTGGGGTCGCAGTCGCAGCTCGTCGCGATCTCCTCGTACGGACGACCCTCCAGGAAGAGGGCGAGCACGCGCGCCTCCAGGCCCGAGAGTCCGCTCGAGAGGCTCTCGACGAGGGCGGCGAGCTCCTGGCTCGCGATCACCCGCCGCGCCGGGTCCTCGACCGCCGGACCGGGCAGTGCATCCCCGAGCGTGCAGTCGACCTGGTCATCGTGGCCCGCGGGTGTGTGGCTGAAGCTGACGTACCCGTTGAGCGGCGAGTGCTTGTAGCGAGTCGCTCCCTTGATCGCCGTGATGATCTGCCGGGTGATGCACAGCTCGGCGAACGACCGGAACGATGCCTCGCGGTCGACGCGATAGTCGCGCACCGCCTTGTACAGACCGACGAGCCCCTCCTGGATCAGGTCGTCGGAGTCGCCGCCGGCGATGAAGTAGCTCGACGCCTTGAGCCGGACGAATCCGGCATAGCGCCGGATCATCTGGTCGAGCGCGTGCTTGTCGCCCGCGCGCGCCCGGAGCACCAGGCCGAGATCGTCGACATCTCGAGCAGGACGCTGTCTCTCTACTCGCGCAGCCGCCAGGGCCATCGCTCTACTCCCGTTTCCGTCGACTCGAGGCCCCGTTTCCCTCAACCTCAAGCTCGACCTTAGACCTATGTAAGGCGAGAAGATAGCGCGATCTGGCCGAAAAGCAAGAGAAATGCGGAGATTCGTCTACAAATCGAACAGACGTTCGACAGCCGAGGCTCGGAAATGAGCCTCAACCCTCAAGTCTGACTCGATGTTGAGCTTGCGCTAGCCGGCAGCGGTCGCACGCTGACGTGCGGCCTCGTACAGCAGCGTTCCCGCCGCAACTGCGACATTCAGGGACGCGATGCGTCCCGCCTGCGGGATCGTCACGGCCGCATCGCACAGCCGTCGCACGAGGGGCCGGATCCCGGAGCCCTCCGACCCGAGCACGAGCAGCGTCCCGGACGTGAAGTCGATCTCCCACGGCGCGGCGCCCCCCTCGGCCTCGGCCGCATAGCTCCAGAGGTCGGGACGCTTCGTGCGGCGGAGGAGCTCGGCGAGATTCGTGGCCATCGCGATCCGCACGTGCTCGACGGCGCCCGCCGAGGCCTTGGCCACGATCGACGTCACGCCCGCAGACCCGTGGCGCGGCAGCACGAGCCCGTCCGCACCGGCTCCGTCGCAGGCGCGCACGATCGCGCCCAGGTTCCGCGGGTCCGTGACCCCGTCGAGCACGACCACGAGCGGATGCACGCCCGAGAGGAGCTCGAAGGCGTCGGCGTACGGGTAGGGATCGCAGAGCGCGGCAACGCCCTGGTGATCGGGACGTCCCGCGAGGCTCGTCACCACCTCGACCGGCACGACATCGACGCGGGCGCCACCGGCGGCAGCCTCGACGAGCCACGGCTGCTCGGCCGTGCGCTCGGTGCAGACCACCTCGCGGACGCGCCGCTGTCCGCGCAACGCCTCCCGTACCGGCTGCACGCCGTACACCACGTCGTCGCGCGGCTCCTCGTTGCGTCGGCGAGGCTCGCGCTCAGGTCGCGGCATCGCGCGGCACCAGCTCGGGTCCCTGTGGCGTGTCGCGCACCACGTAGCCGTGCCGCGCGATCTCGTCCCGGAGCCTGTCCGCCTCGGCGAAGTCCCGGCTCGCCCGCGCGCGCTCGCGCTCGGCAGCGAGTCCGGCGAGCTCGGCGGGGACGTCGGCCGCAGCGACGCCGGGGTCGAGCGAGTCCAACCCGAGGACCCAGAGCGCGTCGCGCAGGCTGTCGGCCGCTGCTGTCACCGCCGCGGGGTCTGCGTCCGCCCCACTGACGGCGGCGTTCAGCTCACCGGCGAGGCCGTGCAGCACGGCGAGCGCCGCCGGGGTCGCGAGATCGTCGGCCATCGCCGCGTCGAACGCAGCGGCCGCATCACTGCCCACGATGGCGACGCCGTCGTCGGTGCCGCTGCCTCCGGCGCGGGCGTACCGCCGCGCGTTACGCAGGGTCTCGCGGAAGCGCGCCGCGACCGCAGCAGCCTGATCGAGCGCGCGCTCGTTGTAGTCGATCGGCATCCGGTAGTGGGCGCCGGCGAAGAACGTGAGGAGCGTCTCGCGCCCGAGCCGATCGAGCGCATCCCGCAATCGCTCGACGTTGCCGGTCGACTTCGACATCTTCTCGTCCGACAACCGCAGCATCCCGTTGTGCAGCCAGCGTCGCGTGAACGGCCGGGCGCCGGCCGCCTCGCTCTGCGCGCGCTCGTTCTCGTGGTGCGGGAACACGAGATCGAGGCCTCCTCCGTGCACGTCGAACCCGTCACCGAGGTACTCGCGCGCCATCGCCGAGCACTCGATGTGCCAGCCGGGACGCCCCGGACCCCACGGCGAAGGCCACGCCACGTCCTCGTCCGGCTTGGTCGCCTTCCAGAGCGCGAAGTCCGCGGGCGACTCCTTCCCCTCACCAGGCTCGATGCGCGCGCCCGCGATGAGCTCGTCGACCCGCTGACCCGACAGCTCGCCGTAGCCGTCGAACGCCGACACGCGGAAGTACACGTCGCCTGCCGCGGCGTAGGCGACTCCCCGCCGCTCGAGCTCTGCGATCAGCGAGACGATCTGCGGGATCGTCTCGGTCGCGCGCGGCTCGACGTCCGGTCTTCCGAGGCCGAGACCGTCGGTGTCCTCGACGTACGCCTCGCGGTAGCGCGCGGCGAGCTCGATCGAGGCCACGCCCTGCTCGCGGGCGCGCAGGTAGATCTTGTCGTCGACGTCCGTGATGTTGACGACGAGGCGCACCTTCAAGCCGAGACGGCCCGTGACGAACCGCCGCAGGACCTGGCCGAGCCAGAACGGGCGCGCGTTCCCGACGTGCACGTAGTTGTAGACCGTCGGACCGCAGATGTACACGCTGAGCTCGCCGGCGCTGCGCGGCTCGACGATGTCGGTCTCCCTGGTCAGACTGTCGTACAGCCTGAGCTCGGGGGTATCGCCGCCACTCATGGCAGGGCCTCGGCATTGCACCGCGCCAGCGCGTCGGATCGCTCGACGGCGGCCACGACGAAGTGCATTCCGACGCCCTTGTCCGCTCCCGTGAGCGCGCGCCGCAGCGCGTGCAGGACATCCGGCCGCGACAAGGCCGAGCTCCTTCGCCTTCACGCTGAGCTCGCCCAGCAGCTCCTGCGCCTCGCTCGGGGCGAGGAAGGCCTCGGGCCACTCCGCCCGCACCTCGCAGAACAACCGGAGCACGGTACGGGCCTGCTCGTCGAGGTCCGCGGGTGGGGCGCGGCGCGTGATGATCTGCTCGGCCTCGTCCGCGGCCTCGGTCAGCGTGTGCGCACCGCGCAGGCCCTCTGCGAGCGCGGTCAGCTGCGCCGGATGGAACCCGACTCCGCGGAGCTCGAGTACCCGTCCGACGCGCGATGCGAGATCGAGCGGATCGAGGCGCTCGAGGTGGCGGCGCGACAGGTAGTCGAGCTTGCCCCTGTCGAATCGCTGCTGGCCGGACGAGAGCGACGAGAGCGAGAAGCGCGACGCGAGCACGTTCAACGGAGCGACCTCGTCGACGCCCTCGGGCGCCGGGCAGACGAGCAGGGCGACGTAGTTGGCGATCGCCTCGGGCGGGTAGCCGTCGGCCCGCAGGTCGGCGATCGACTCGGCGCCCGACCGCTTCGACAGCTTGTGTCCGTGCTCGTCGAGCAGCAGCGCGCAGTGGGCGTAGCGCGGCTCGCGCCGTCCGAGGACGCGCAGGATCGCAAGCTGCGACGCCGTGTTCGCGATGTGATCCTCTCCCCTGATCACGTGGGTGATCTCCATCTCGTTGTCATCCACGGCCGTCGCGAAGTTGTAGGTCGCGCTGCCGTCGGAGCGCAGGAGCACGAGATCGTCGATCGCGCCGTCGGGGATCACGACCTTCCCGCGCGCGGCGTCCGCGATCTCGATTGCGCCGCCGGGAGCGTGCAGACGCAGGGCGAACGGCTCTCCCGCTTCGGCGCGGCCAACCGCCTCGTCGGTCGCGAGCGACGCGCAGCGGCCGTTGTAGCGGTACGGGCGACCGGCAGCCTCCGCGGCAGCCCGCGCGCTCTCGAGCTCCGACTCCGAGCAGAAGCACCGGTAGGCGCCGCCGCTCGCAAGCAGCTCGTCGGCAACGCGCGCGTAGAGGTCGCCGCGCTCGCTCTGGCGGTAGGGGCCGTACGCGCCGCCGATGCCAGGCCCTTCGTCGAAGCGCAGACCGAGCCACTCGGCGTCCTGGTGCACCGAGCGCTCGTAGCGACGCTCGCTGCGCGCGGGATCGGTGTCGTCGACGCGCAGCACGTAGACGCCACCGGCGCGGTGTGCGAACAGGTAGTTGGCGACGGCGGTCATCGCCGAACCGAGGTGCAGCGGGCCCGTCGGGGATGGGGCGAAGCGGACGCGAACAGACACGGTGAGAGGGTAGCCGTGGCGACGCTACGTGCAGCGCAAGCGCCCCGCACCGGCGTACTCGGCACTCGGATCGAGCGCCTCGATCTCGAGCAGTCGATTCCACTTCGCGGTTCGCTCGGACCGCGTCGTCGAGCCGACCTTGATCTGCCCCGCGCGCCAGCCGACCGCGAGATCGGCCAGCCACGACTCCTCGGTATCGCCCGAACGCGCGGAGACCACCGTCGCGTAGGCCGCCTCCTGCGCGTCGCGGAGTACGCGTGCGGCATCGCTGACCGTTCCAACCTGGTTCGGCTTGACGAGCACGGCGTTCGCGATCCGGCCTGCGATCGCACGCTCGAGCCTGTCCGGATCGGTCACGAGCAGGTCGTCGCCGACGAGCTGCAGGCCGTCGAGCCGGCGTGTCGCCTGCGTCCAGCCGCTCCAGTCGTCGTCCGCGAGCGGATCCTCGATCGACACGATCGGATACGCGCGCCGCCAGTCGTCGATGAGGTCGACGAGCTCATTCGCGGTGAGCTCGACGCCCTGGTTCCGCAGGGCGTACATCCCGCGGCCCAGCGCGAGCTGGGTCGCGGCGACGTCGACCGCGATGGCCGCATCCTCGCCCGGCCGGAGCCCACTGCGCGAGATACCCAGCGCCAGCAGCTCGAGCGCCTCCTCGGTGGACGCGATCGCCGGGCCGAGCCCGCCCTCGTCCGCGACGAGCCGTGCCTCGAGCCCACGCTCGGCCGCAACCGACGCCGTCGCCGTGCGCACGCGCGCCGCCCACTCGATGGCCTCGGAGAAGGACGACGCGCCGACGGGCACGACGAGCAGGTCCTGCACGTCGATGCCTCCCGCCGCGTGCGCGCCGCCGGAGATGACGTTGACCATCGGCAGCGGCAGCAACGGACTGTCCGGGCCTGCGAGCATCCGGTAGAGCGGCATCCCGAGCGCGTTGCTCGCCGCGATCGCTGTCGCGAGCGAGACCGCCACCACCGCGTTGCCCCCGAGACGCTGGAGGTTCGACGTGCCGTCGACGGAGCGCAGGACACTGTCGACGTGCTCCTGCTCGGCAGCGTCGAGTCCGACGGCCGCGCCGGCGAGCGGACCATTGACGCTCGCCACCGCTTGCATGACGCCGAGGCCCGAGAAGCGCTCGCCCCCGTCCCGCAGCTCGATGACCTCGCCGCTTCCGGTGCTCGCGCCGGACGGTGCGAGCGCCATCCCCGTCCCGCCGCCTGCGAGGTCGACGCGAGCCGCGACCGTCGGGCGACCTCGCGAGTCGAGCGCCTGCCACGCGCGCACGCCGACGATGCGCGTGCCGCTCATCCGGATGCCGCGATCGCCTCGCCGAGACCGGCGAGCGAGCCGGGAGGCTCCGTGATGAGCGAGCGCGCGAGCGTCCGTGCCCGGCCCTGCGACGGGCCGTCCAGGTACTCGGCCGGAGACTTCCCATCGACGCGCGCGAGCATCAGGCAGCCGACATGTCCGATGATGTACGCGGCAGGCGCGACCGGGAACGGTGGGGCAGCGCCGCGGTACGCGGCATCGAACGCGTCGGCGCAGGCGAGCAGCTCGCGCTCGTTTGCGGGCAGGTGGATCGCCTTCAACGCGAGGTGCGAGAGCAGGAATGCGAGATCGAACGATGGATCGCCGAGGTGCGCGACCTCGAAGTCGATGATCCAGAGCCCCGGATCGCCGACGAGGACGTTCTTCGGCGAGAAGTCCCCGTGCACCAGACACGTCCGGTGCTCCAGCATCGCGTCGGCGTACCCGAGGATCGTCGCGGCGAGGTCGCTGTGGCGCCGAGCCGCCTCGCGGTAGTACGGGTCGACGCGCAGCTGCTCGAAGGAGTCCCACTCGTCGAGACCGTGCTCGAGCCCGCTCGTGCCCCGATGCCAACCCGCCAGCAGCTCGCCCAGCCGGCGCCCGACGGAGATGTCCACGTCGCCGTCGAGAAGGTGCGCCTTCCACGTCCGCCAGCCGGCCGGCGCCGCCTCGATCGTGATCGCGCAGCGATCCGGATCGACGTCGACCACGCCGGGCGCCGACCCGGGGGCGAGCTCGCGCGCGATCTCGAGCGCGCGCGCCTCGGCGAGGGCGCGCTCCCGCTTGGCCAGCCACTCGTCGGCGACGCGGAGCCGGGGTAGCGCCTGCTTGAGCACCACGCGCCGCTCGGGCGTCGTGACCGCCACCACGAGGTTCGACACGCCGCCTCCCAGCTCGACGACGTCGGCCGGGCCGTCCCCGATCACGCCTCGAGCGCGCAGGTAGCCCGCAACCTCGCCGGGTGTCAGGAGCTCTGGGCTGGTCTGGCTCATGTCGCTGCTCGACACTGTACGACGAGCCGGCTCTGACGGCCGTCATGCATAGAGCGTCGCGCGCGAGTCGATCACGGCTCGGATCTCGTCGATCACGGGCCGGTGCCAGCGCTCCGCGAGGGCAGTGCGCGCGACGGCCTCGGCGCACTCGCGGACGCGAAGGGCGAGCGCACGAAGATCGCGGATGAGCAGCGGTCCGTTGACTGCGCAGTCGCGCGCCGTGCGACGCCAGGCCGCCTCGTCAACGGCGTCCGGATCTGTCACGCCGCCGATCGACATGGCCATCCTCGGCGTGACGTCGTAGACGGCGGTCGAGACCACGTCATACAGCGGCGCGAGGCGGGGTCCCGTCGAATGGTCGTAGAGCAGCGCGAAGTTCTTGCCGTGGGCGTCGCTGTTGCCGACGACGTGGTTGATCGCGACGGCCCGGAGGAACGTCAGGACGTCGGCTGCAGGCGCGCTGCTGACGGCACGAAGCGTCGCGACGACGCTGGCGATCGACGGCCCACCCTCGTCCTCGTACTTTCCCTCGGGAAGCACGCCGAGCGCCTGACAGAAATCCTCCTGGTGCAGGCGCACGATGCGCATGTCATCGGTCAGCGTACGGTCGAATCGTTCGACCACGAGGCACGAGGTGCCTCCGATGTCGATCGTCTCGAGCGACGCTGTGCGCAGCCCGTAGCAACGGGCGACGCGGAGACAGAAGGCCTCGTTCGTCGCGATATCGGTAAATGCTGCGGCGCTCGGCTTGATGATGTGCGTGCTCGGAGCGCCGTTCAGTGGCTGACCGATGCGACCGCCCGGCGTGCGAACGACGATCAGCTTCTCCTGCACGCCACCGAGGCTGACGCGAACATCGGTGCCGCCCCCGAGGGGATGCGCCGGGAGGTTCGCGAGCGCTTCTGTGAGCTCGTCGTCGGTCAGCCAGCGAACGGACGACATGTCCGTACGCGCCGGCTCGTGCCCAGCGGGCACGACGACAACCGCACCCGCACACTCGGCCCCGATCTCGGCAAGCAGACCGAAGGCGTTCTGTGCACTGACGCGATGCTCTCTCGCTACCTGCTCGCGGACGGCCCCTTCCGGCAGCAAGCCCTCGAAGAACGGCCGGGTCCGGCCATTGGAGAAGCGCTCGCGCTGGACCGGCAGCGACGCCGAGAGCAGCACGTCGCCCGCTCGCCGCTCGGCAATACCGGAGTCGTACTGGAACGCGAGTCGCCCGGCCCCCGGCTGGAGGAGCCTCCCGGCGAGCATGCCTGCGAGATAGACGTCGAGTGCCCGCTCCCTGCGTACCGCCATGCGTTTCTACTCGCGCTCGGCGAGCGGGTGGACGCCAGCTCGAGGGGCCACCTCGACCGTCAGCCCGAGGGCGGTCAGCACCCGCTCGAGCACGTCGAGTCGGATCGTCGGCTTGCCTGCTTCGATCTCGTGGACCGACCGTACGCTCACGCCGGCCGCCAGCGCGACCTCCGCCTGGCGGAGGTTCTGTTGCTTGCGCGCCTGTTTCGCCTGGCGCGCGATCGTGGCGGAGAGCTGCGTCGGCGCATGCATGATCGCGCATATTAGCGTGGATTCACGTCGTGGAACCCCGGTTTGAGCACGATCATGCATATTTGACCGTCACCGGCGCTCGCCGGGCCAACTTCTGCACGATCGTGCAGAATTTGCGCTCGTGCATCGCTCGCCCCGTCCGCACCGCCGATCTTGCGGGCGAGTCGCGCGGCCTGCTCCTCGACGGCGATCCCGGACGGCAGGCTCCCGACCGACGTTAGGCTGGCTCCGTGACCGACTCTCCTCGCCTGATCCACGACCTCGCCCGCGACGTTAGGCTGGCTCCGTGAGCGACTCTCCCCGCCTGGTCCACGACCTCGCCCGCGACGTTCGGCTGATCGCAGGCGCCGACGAGGTGGGTCGCGCGTCGCTGGCCGGCCCGATCATGGCTGCGGGGGTACTCTTCGACATCGAGCGGCTCGCCGGCGAGGACGCGACCAGAGCATTCCTCAACGAGCTCAACGACTCGAAGCGCCTTTCGCACTCCACGCGCGAGCGGCTCGCACAGGACGTGCTCCTCCACGCAGAGGTCGTCTCGCTCGTCTCGGTACCCGCCGGGCAGATCGACCGGGATAGGATCGATCCCGCCAACGCGACCTGCCTCGAGGGGGCGCTCACCGGCGTCGGCGAACGGGCGCAGCTTCGTCTCGTCGACGGAGACGGTCGCCGTCCGCTCGGCGCGTCGGCGCCCGCGCACGAGTGGATTCCGCAGGGAGACGCGACCAGCGCCACGATCGCGGCCGCCTCGATCGTGGCCAAGGTAGCCCGCGATCAGCTCATGGCTCGTCTCGGCGAGCGCTACCCCGCCTACGGCTTCGAGCGCCACAACGGCTACGGGACGCCGGAGCACCTGGCAGCGATCGCCGAGCTCGAGCGGATCCCCGGGCTGCACCGAATGAGCTTCAACATCGGCTGCTCGACCGACGACGACGTTGCCGCCGACGTCCTCACCGTTCGACCGGAGAAGCCGGGCCGGGCCACCCTCCGCGAGCTGCCCACCAAAGAGCTGGCGAGGTATCTGCTCGAGACGCCCACGATCTCAGACGGGCTCTGGACGGACGAGCGGCGTCTCCCACGCGAAACCCGCACCGCGTTCATCCACCGGCTGCTGCTCGGCGAGACGAACGGCGTCGACCGCGAGGTGTAGCCACGTGAAGCGAACACTCGAGTCTGGCGCGCCCGAATAGCACTCCGACGTTCTGCCCCCGCCGGACGCGGCCCTGAACCCACGGAGGTGCTCTAGATCAGGCGGGATACGGTTCGAACGTTCGGTTCCATGCTCGTCTTCGATCCAGGCCAGCTGCGAATCGACCCCGAGAGGCATGGCGCTGATCGTCAAGCAGCCGCGGAGGACGACCTGGCGCTCCGCACACGCGAGATAGAGAGTCGCGCCCGGCGGAGGCGCGCCGCGGAACCGCACTTCGATGCGTTCGCCTGCTGCCGAGGATCTTGAACGAAACGATCTCGTCGGCGGCGCGCAGGTTGTCGATCGAGCCGACGCTGACGCCGAGTCGGATGGAGGCAGCCTCTCTGGAGATGGGGCGGGTTCGTGCATCGCCTGCGACGCTAGGCAGGTGCCGGTCGCCGTCTCGCCGAATCTCCACTCCCGTCGTCCACGCGTCGCTGCCGGGTGTTGGCACGGTGTTCGCACGAACCATGCGAGCGGGTACGCTCGGGCGACGGTGGCGATGACGCTCGACGAGCTGCAGGCCGATCTTTTGGCGTGGTTTAGCCAAAACGGACGTGATCTTCCGTGGCGGCGGACGAGCGATCCGTATGAGATTCTCGTGAGCGAGATCATGCTCCAGCAGACGCAGGTCTCACGCGTCATCGAGCGCTGGACGGCCTGGCTCGAGCGCTGGCCGACAGTCGAGGCGCTGGCCGCGGCGAGCACCGCCGACGTCGTGCGCGCCTGGTCCGGCCTCGGCTACAACCGCCGGGCGATCAACCTCCAGCGGGCCGCGCGCGCGGTGGTCGCTGCGGGGGGCTTCCCGCGCACCCCGGAGGAGCTGCGGATGCTGCCCGGCATCGGCCCCTACACCGCGAGCGCCGTCGCGTGCTTCGCCTTCGACGCGCAGCTGACGACCGTCGACGTGAATGCCCGACGTGTCCTCGGCCGCGCGCTCGGCCGTGACGACGCCCCGCCGCCGACAGACCGCGCCTGGGAGTGGAACCAGGCGCTGTTCGACCTCGGGGCGACCGTGTGTCTCGCGCGCATCCCACGCTGCGACCGATGTCCGCTCGCCGAGGGCTGCCCCTCGCGCGGTCTGCGCTTCGACCCGCTGCGCAAGCAGGGGCCGTTCGAGGGCTCGACGCGCGCACGCCGGGCCGCGCTGGTCCGCGCGCTGCACGCCGGGCCCCAGCCCGCTTCGAACTACGATGCCGCGACGCTTGAAGGCCTCGAGCGCGACGGGCTCGTGATCCTGCGCGACGGCCTCGTCGCGCTCCCCGAGGAGGTATCCAGGTGACCCTGCCCGTGTGGGCCGTCAACGCGATCCGGTGTCTCGGCGTCGTGCCGGGCGAGCGCGTCGCCGTGCTCGTCGACGAGTCGCTCATCGACGCCGGGCTGCGCGTGTGCGACGCCGCTGCCGCAGCCGGAGCAGGCGTCAGCATGACGGTGCTCCCGGACTCCACGCGGCCGATCTCGACTCCCGACTCCCCGTTCGTCGCATCCCTCTCGGAGGTCGACGCCGTGCTCTTCTGGATCGGCTCGACTGCGCCATCCGAGTTCGGAGCGCACCGCTTTCCGATCTACGAGCGGGCGCGAGAGACGGGAACGCGCGTCGCGTTCGGCGCCGAGATCGACGAGGACATCCTCACGCACGAGATGTCGGCCGATTACGAGGCCGTCCAGACGCTCTCCGCAGCGATCGTCGAGCGACTCGAGGGACGGCAGTACGTCCGCGTCACCACGCCCGCAGGCACGGACTGCACCTTCGATCTCTCGGGTCGGTCGTGGCTGATCGACGACGGGCGCGTGACCGGCCGCGGCGCGTTCGGGAACCTGCCCGGCGGCGAGGTCTACATCGCGCCGATTCGATCCGGCGCGGAGGGTGTCTGCGTGATCGACTGCTCGATCGCGGTCCCCGGGCTGGGGATCCTCCAGCGACCGATCGCGCTCACGTTCGAGGGCGGACGGATCGTCGACGTCGGCGGCGGCGCCGAGGCCGATCGTGTGCGGACGGTCATCGCAGAGGCCGGCGAGGGTGCCGACATCGTCGCCGAGCTCGGCATCGGCACGAACGACCAGGCGCGACTGACCGGCTCGATCATCACCGACGAGAAGGTGCTCGGGACGGCCCACGTCGCGTTCGGTGACAACGAGGGCAACTACGGCGGCGACAACAAGGCCACGATCCACGTCGACGGCGTCATGGCCGATGCCAGCGTCTGGGTCGACGGAACGCTGACCCTCGAGCGCGGCGTGCTGGTCCCGTAGGAGCTAGACCCTCGGCGGCGTGACCGGCGGCCGGATCCAGAGCGAGACGAGACCGGGTTCGACTGTCCGGTCGACCGCCTCGCCGAGGCGCATCTGGACGGTCTCCAGGTCGATCGCGTCGCGCAGATGCGCCGTGAAGGTCGCGACGATCGCCTCGGCGTCGTAGCGCGCACGATTGAAGCGACGATCGACGATGTGCTGGATTCGGGTTCGGAGGGGGTTGAACAGCGCGGCGGCGGCCAGCGTCGAGGCGGCCACGCCAATCGGCGAGGAGAACGGCAGCGCGCGCGTGGCGAGCGTGACCACGCCGACGTAGATGCCAACGAGCAGGGCGGTCAGGATCGCGTACGACAGCGTGCGACTGACGAGTCGATCGATGTCGTACAGGCGGTAGCGCAGGATTCCGACGCCGATCCCGATCGGTAAGGCGTTCACCGCGAGGAACGCTCCGTTGCTGACGGCGTACCAGAACTGGCCGGACAGGCTTCCTGCGAGCAGCGAGACGAGAAGTCCCCCGATTGCGATGGCACCCCCGCTCAACATCGCCTTCAGCTGCTGGCGACGTGCGCCCGTCGACCCGTGGAACGCGAGCAGCTGTCGAAGCACGAATGCGATGCTCAACGCCAGGAATGGCAAGAGCGCTGCGTGGAGGGCCACCGACTCCCAGCCGCTCGGATAGTCGATCGCCCTGATCTGCCCGGATCCATCGACCCGGATGTGGCGAGCGAAGAGCGCCGGGGCATCGAGCCAGGCCACCGTCGCGAGGGTCACCGCACCACTCGCCGCATACACCCACAGCGCCCAGCGCCAGCGGCGCGACGGCAGCCTGCCCTCGGGAAAGAGCAGGATCGGAAGGGGCAGGAGCACCAACCCCGGATACCAGCACGGCGCGAGCGCGACGGCGAGTCGACCGAGTGGCAGTCCGTGATCCCCGACGTGGTAGATCAGGTACGAGTAGGTCTCGACATCGAAGGAGCCGCCGACGAGGAGCGCCACGGCGAGCAGGATCCAGCCGATCGGATTTCTCGGCTGACGCAGAGCGACGATCGCCCCGACCGCTCCGAACGACGGGGCGAAGGCGATCGGGAAGACCGCGTCGACCGTCTCGTGTGCGGCGTAGGCAAGCGGCACGATCGCGACGACGAGGACGACCAGCACGACGCCCGCGACCAGTGCGACCAGCGACGAGCGCGAACGCGCGCCCGTGGGGCCGGGCAGCGCCACGCTCCCCGCATTCCTGCTCATCTGCATCGAGACTCCACCGGTGAGAGCCAGCGTACGCCGGAAGACGTAACGAGATCGTTACCGCCGCCGCAGGAGCGCGACCGCCTGGCACGCCACGCCGTCTCCGCGCCCCGCGAACCCCAGGCCGTCCGTGCCGGTCGCCCGGACGGACACCTGGTCGACGTGACATCCGATCGCGAGCGCGATCCGCTCGCGCATCGCCGCGCGATGCGGTGCGATCCGGGGTGCCTGCGCGACCACCACGGCGTCGCAGTTGACGAGCTCGTATCCCGCCGCCGCGACGTCCTTCCACGCACGGGCCAGGAGCTCGATGCTCGCGGCGCCGGCGAAGCGGGGATCGTCCGGGGGGAACAGGTCGCCGATGTCGCCGAGCGCCGATGCGCCGAGCACGGCATCGATCAGGGCGTGACACACGACATCGGCGTCGGAATGACCTTCGAGGCCTCGATCGTGCTCGATCGTCACGCCGCCGAGCACCAGTGCCCGCCCCTCGACCAGGCGGTGCGCGTCGAACCCGGTCCCGACGCGGTAGCTCATCCGAGCGGCTCCTGGCGCGGCTCGCGCGCACGGAACGCGGTCACCGTGCGGTACCCGGCGTCCGCCGCCAGTCCCACGGCGAGCTCGAGGTCTCGACCGACGTCCTCGGCGCGGTGCGCGTCGGCGGCGAGCGTGATCGGCACGCCGCGAGCGGCACACGCGCGCAGGAAGTCGGGCGCCGGATACAGCTCGGCGGCCTGCTTGCGCAGCCCGGCCGTCGAGATCTCGCACGCGACTCCCGCGGCGGCGAACGCATCAGCCGTCTGGTCGTACTCGTGCTGTGGCACGCCCCCGGGCGGCCGCTGGCCGAACACCTTCGGGAGGTCAGGATGCGCCATCACGTCGTACAGGCCCGAGCTTGCGGCGGCCCGCAGCTGCTCGAAGTAGAGCCGCCATACCTCGGCGACGGAGTGTGTCTGCCAGATCGGATAGTCAGGATGGTCGACCATCTCGCCTGCAAGCCAGTGCACCGAGCCGAGGACGATGTCGAGATCGCGGCTCGCCACGAGCGCGCGCAGAGCGTCGACGTGCGCGGATCCGAGCCAGTCGAGCTCGACGCCGACGCGCAACGGCAGACCCTCGTCACGTGCCTCGGCCAGCACGTCGACGTACGCGTCGAGATCGGCGTGCGCCGTCTCGTTCCAGAACGGATGAGCCGAGATGCCGGCCGCCTGCCGGAACCGGTGGCAGTGCTCGGTCAGCGCGAGCTCCGCGACTCCCCGGGCGCGAGCGGCAGCGGCATAGCCGGCGACGTGCTCTGGCGTCATCCAGCGAGGCCCGAGACGCTCGCTGTCGGGGGCGAGATGGCAGTGGTAGTCGACCAGCACTGCTAGATCTTCTCGGCGCGCGCGAGATCGTCGGGCGTCGTGATCTTGAAGTTCGCGGAATCGCCCGCGACGACGGTGACCGGGTGGCCGGCGCGCTCGGCAAGCGACGCGCAGTCCGTGGCGCCGGTGGCATCCATCGTCAGGGCCTCGGCGAGGATCGCGCGCGGGAAACCCTGCGGTGTCTGCACGGCGACCAGCACGTCGCGTGGCAGCGTCTCGACGACCACGCCTCCCTCCACGCGCTTCACGGTGTCCGCAATCGCAACGCCCGGGATCACCGCCGCCGCGCCCCCGGCAAGCGCGTCGAGCACGCGGTCCACCACGTCGGGCGACACGAGCGGGCGTGCGGCGTCGTGCACGAGCACGAACGAGGCGCTCTCGGGTAGCGCGTGCAGCCCCTCGACGACCGACGCCACGCGCGTCGCGCCACCTGCGACCGCGGCCGCGACCTTGTCCGCGAGCAGATCATCGATCACCAGGGTCGCGCGCTCCTCGTAGCCCGAAGGCACGACGCAGACGACCCCGTCGATGCCGGGATGGTCGTCGAAGACCTTCAGCGATGACGCGAGCAGCGTGCGTCCGCGGAAGCGCACGAACGCCTTCGGCCGGTCCGCCTCCATGCGCTCCCCCGCGCCGGCACCGACGACGATGACCCAGACCTCGGAGCCCTCGGGGAACGCGGCGTCGGTCACGACCAGCATCTTGACTGACGCGCACGGGAGGCGCCGACATGCTTGCGGCGAAAGGCGCAAGATCACCTCGATGTCCGAATCGCTGCGCGTCCGAATCCGCTGGCTCGGCGGAGCGCTCCTGCTTCTTGCGTTGATCACGATCGGCGCCATCGCATGGCTCACGCATGCGAGCCCGAAGCCGAGGAGCGCGAGGCAGACGTCCACGAATCGCGTCTCCACCGTGCAGCACACCGTCACGAGACCACCGATCGTGCGAGCGCCACCTGTACCCCTCGTGCCGCCGCCACATCGAGTTCACGCGCGGAGGGTGCCGATGCTGCACCTGCCGGCGCGGCTGCCGCAACGGCGCATCGACCTGCTCGTCCTCATGTACCACCGGATCGACAGGGCCGACCCGAGGCTCCCTGCAATCACCCAGGCTCTCACGGTGTCTCCTGCCGCGTTCGCGTCCGAGATGGGCTGGATCGCCTCCCACGGCGGCCACACGGTCACCCAGCTCCAGGTCTGGAACGCGCTCATGCACGGTCGGCCGCTTCCACACGATCCGGTGCTCGTCACGTTCGATGACGCATACCGCGATGTCGTCGAGTACGCCGCGCCGGTGATCCGACGCAACCACCAGCACGCCACGGCCTACGTGATCACCGATCGGCTCTCCCACGGGCGCAAGAGCCCGTGGATGCTGTGGAGCCAGCTGCGGCTCCTGCAGCACGACGGCTTCGACATCGGCTCGCACACCGTCAGCCATGTCGACCTCGTCGCCGTGGGATCGACCCAGGCCCGCATCCAGCTTCACCAATCGCGGCTCGCTCTCCAGCACTACCTGGAACATCCGATTCAATGGCTCGCCTACCCGTACGGGATGGTCGACCCTGCCGTCGAACAGCTCGCGCAGCAGGCCGGCTATGTGCTCGCTGTGACCACCAGCTCCGGACTCGTCCAGGATGCGAACTCCCCGATGCTCCTCCACCGCTTCGAGGTGACCGACAGGACCGGCGTGCAGGGCATCGCGGCATTGCTCGCAGACGATTAGCGCGGGCACTCGACCCGCTAGGACGACCGGTCGATCTGCTCCATCACGGCTGGAAGACCGCGCCGCTCGACGAGAAGCCGCAGCCCGAGTGCACCATCGCCGCGGGCGAGCCGGTCGAACCCGGCGACCAGCAGTCCGAGCTCCTCGATGTCGACGCGTGGCAGCTCGAGCGCGTACCGCCCCGCCGCGCGCGCGGCGGCACGACCCCCCCGGCGATCGCACGCACGCACGAGCAGCACGGCAAGTGCGAGCGCGTCGTCGAGCACCAGACGCTCGACGTCGGCCGCCGCGGTGGTGGCCAGCAGCGGATCGCCGGAAGCCAGCGCTCGGCGGAGTCGGCCCTGCGGGGTTCCGGCGTTGCCCATTGCGAACACATGTTCGCAGGAAAGGACGCCGGCGGGAGCGAGCGCGAACACGCGCCCGCTCCCATTCGGCCTCGTCAGGCGCCCGGCGCCTTGTCGAGGAAGCCGAGCACGCTGCCGATGCGCCCGTCCTCCCCGGTCACGGCGACGTCGAACCCGACCGCGAGCGACTCACCGCCCGCCGCGGGAACGAGCTCCCACGAGAAGCGCACGACGTTGTGGTGGGCGTCGACGCAGTCATCGACGAGCCGGAAGACGTGACCCGGCACCTGCTGCTGGACGGCGCCGATGAGGTCGGAGATCCCATCGCGCCCCGACACGTCTGCCACGGGGTCCACGTAGTGCGCCTGCTCGGCCCACAGCTGAGAGACAGCGTTGCGCCGCGTCTCGGGATCGGTCTCGTTCCAGGTGTCGATGTACCGCTCGACGATCTGCGTGGCGTTCACTCGAGCTCACTCCTTCGGTCGTGGTCGGAACCTTCGACCGGAGGTTGCCGCGGAGCGAGCCGCGCGTCGATGACGTGCGAGGTAATGGCTTACGCCACGCGGCTGAAGATCATCTTCCCGCTCGCCGACTGCAGCACGCTCGTCACCTCGACGTCGACGGTGTCGCCGACGCACTCACGTCCCCCCTCGATCACGATCATCGTGCCGTCGTCGAGGTAGCCGACGCCCTGCTCGGCCTCCTTCCCCTCGCGCAGCACCTTGACGCGCAGGCTCTCGCCCGGGAGCACTGCCGGCTTCAGCGCGTTCGCAAGGTCGTTGATGTTCAGCACGTCGATGCCCTGGATCCCCGCGACGCGATTCAGGTTGTAGTCGGTCGTGAGGATCGCCAGCCCGCGCTCTCCCGCGAGCCGGCACAGCTTCTGGTCGACGCCCTCGATGTCGGGATAGTCGATATCGGGCGTCGAGATGGCGAGCTCGGAGAGCCGCAGGTCGTGCATCACCTCGAGCCCGCGCCTGCCGCGCGCGCGGCGCCTCGAGTCCTGGGAGTCGGCAACGCGTTGCAGCTCGAGAAGCACGAACACGGGGATCACGAGCTCCCGGTCGATGAACCCGGTCGCCATGACATCGGCGATCCGCCCGTCGATGATCGCCGAGGTATCGACGACGAGTCCCGCACGCCGGTCGGACGCTCGTCGTCGGCCGCCGGGGCCGGTTCGCGGCTCGGCGGCCCGAGGGTCCCCCGACTCTCCGCCGAGGCCGACGAGTCGCAGGATCTGCCGGTGCTGGCGCGCGGCGACGCGCGCGAAGACGTAGCCGAGCACGAGGAACACGGGGAGCAGCAGGTAGTCGCCGACGTACGGGAGCGCGCCGATCGCGAGCGTCGCGAGCGCGCCGACTCCGAGGCCGAGCAGGAGCCCGGCGCCGCCGACGACGAGCTCTCCGGCAGATCGCCGCTGCGCCGCTCCCTCGACCCGCCGGATGGCCTGCACCACGAGGCCGCCGAGCAGGAACGCCACGAGCCAGCCCGCGGCCGCTCCGCCGACGACCACGCCGACCCAGCGAGCCCAGGCGCCTGGAGAATCGAACTGATGTGACATGCCCGACCGCGCCGCGACCTGCGCCGCAGCGAGCCCTCCCAGGAGGGCGAAGACGAGTCGGATGATGAGCTTCAACCGCCCTCCAAGGGCTACCGGATCCGGCCGATCGGCCGCCCCTGAACGCTATTCGAGGTGCGCTGCCTCGGCGACCTGCACGTCAGGCGCACTCTGGAGAACGCCGTCGATCCACGTGAGCGCTTCTTCCTCGTCGGTGCCGCGTGCGTACTGCACCTCGGCCGCGAGCATGCGCTTTGCGCGCGCGAAGAGCTGACGCTCGCCGCTCGAGAGCCCGCGCCCGCGATCGCGCACGGCCAGGTGGCGGATCACCTCTGCGATCTCGAAGACATCACCGGTCTTGATCTTGTCGCGGTTGCGCCGGAACCGACGGTTCCAGTTGCCCTCGAGCTCGATATCGCCCGCCGTGAGCGTGCGCGCGAGATCCTCGAGCACCGACTCGCCGATCACGCGACGCACTCCGACTGCCTCTGCGCCATCGGCGGGAACGTTCAGCAGGAGGTCGGTGAGCGGGATGTGGATCGTGAGGTATTCCCGCTCCTCGCCCAGCACCACGCGGGTTTCACGACGTGTGACGACCCCCGCCCCGTGGTGTGGGTGCACCACCTTGTCGCCAACCTCGAACATGCCCGCACTCCCTTGCCGGACGAGCACCGGCACCCGGTGCGCAGGTTGATTCTAGCCCGCCGTGGGGTCAGAGGCTCAGATATCGGTCCGCGAGCGTGTGTTCCTGCAGCCGCCGGAGGGCCTCGCGGACCTCGCGCGCACGGCTGCGGTCGAGCCCGTCGACGTCCTCGAGCTCGCTCAACGGGGCACGCAGCAGCGATTCGAGCGCGCCGAAACGCGCGACGAGGGCTGTCGCGGTGTCGTCGCTGACACGAGGCAGCTGCGCGAGCGCGCGGAACCCCCGCGGGGCCACCGGAGTGTCGAACGGCGAGTCGGCGTCGCCGTGACCGAGGATCGGCGCGAGGCTCCCGAACTCGAGCACCCGCTTGTACGGAAGCTCCGCGAGCCGTGACACGGCGCCCTCTGCGTTCGCCGCCGCCGCGCCGATCGCGTAGTCGCGGACGAGCGCGAGCCGGTTGCGCGGAATCTCGTCGGTCAGCTCGGAGAGCTGCATCTCGAGCAGCCGTCCGTCGCTGCCGAGCTCGACGAGCTCCTGGACGACCTCCTGCCCGACACGATCGGCGAGCTCCAGTCGCTGCAGCACCACGAGGACGTCATCGAGCATCGCGGCGCCCTGGAACTCGAGCGCCGTCAGACGCTGTACGACCTGATCGAGGCGCTGACGATAGGTCTCGAGCGTCGCGACGGCCTGGTTCGTCTTGGCGAGGACGTCAGCGACCTCCTGCAGCTGGTAGCGCTGCTCGCCGACGAAGAGCGACACCGTGTCGCGTTGCTGGGAGATCGAGATCACGAACGCCGCGGTCTGCCGCGCGACTCGCTCGGCGGTTCGGTGGCGCGTGCCCGTCTCGGCCGACGCGATCGTCGGGTCCGGCATGAGCTGGACGTTCGCGTGGACGATCCGGCTCGCGCCCGCGTCGAGCACGATCGCGCCGTCCATCTTCGCCAGCTCGTACAGGTACTGCGGCGTGAACGGCAGATCGACCTTCATGCCGCCCGAGAACATGAACTGCAGCTCGCTCGTATCGCCGAGCACGATGAGTGCGCCGAGATGGCCGCTGATGATGTTCTCGATCGCGACGCGCAGCTCGGTCCCGGGCGCGATGCGACGCAGCGCATCAAGCAGCGAGGGGTCGCGCCGGCGCTCCGATCCCATGGGTCGAGCATAGCAATCGAGCTAGAACGCAACCGTTCTTTGTAAAGCTCGCTTGACAGATCGATCGGTGTAAAGCAGACTTTCCATCAATGCGGAACGACGTCCGCGAGCTGCGAGCCGCGCAGAGCCTCTCCCAGGGGCAGCTGGCCACCGCCGTCGGCGTCTCGCGTCAGACCATCAACGCGATCGAGACCGGTCGCTACACGCCGTCCCTATCGCTCGCCATCGAGCTTGCACGGTTCTTCCAGCGATCCGTCGAGGAGGTCTTCCACCATGACGTGTAACACCCGCTCCGGCTTCTTCCTCCCGGGCGTCTGCGTGGCCCTCGGCGCAGCGATGGCCGGCGCGCTGTGGATCGGCGGCCAGGGCCGCTCCGCCGTCTTCAGCGCCGCGCTGTTCCTTGCCATCGCGGCTGCACTCCTGCTCGGCGGTCGCAGCGAGACGATCCGCGTCGTGCGCGGCGATCAGCCGGACGAGCGCTGGAAGATGCACGACCTGCGAGCGACGGCGTTCTCAGGAGTCGTGCTGATCTGCATCGTCATCGGCGCCTGGCTCGTCGAGGTCGCACGAGGGCACGACGGCTCGCCGTATGCCGCCCTCGGAGCTGCGGCCGGGGTCGCGTACCTCGTGGCAGTCATCGCACTGCGCGTCCGCGGATGACCGGGGCACCGCTCCTCGTGATCGACGGCGACTCGATCGGGCACCGGGCCTACCACGCCATGCCACCCGTGCCGGACGCGAACGGTCGGCCGTCCGGCCTGCTCCTCGGCTTCGCGAACGTGCTGGTGGCGACCTGGGACTGGGTGCATCCGCGCGCGGTGCTGCTTGCGCTGGACTCGCGGGAGCGGAGCTATCGCCACGAGCTGCTGCCGGGATACCAGGGACAGCGACCGCCGTTCCCGAGCGATCTGACCGAGCAGCTCGACGCGCTGCCAGAGCTCGCAGCGGCGTTCGGCTTCGTCGCGGCCAAGGTCTCGCCATTCGAGGCGGACGACCTGCTGGCGAGCGGGGTCGAACAGGAGCTCAAAGGCGGCGGCAGCGCCGTCACCATGACCTCGGATCGCGACGCCTACCAGCTCGTCGACGAGCGCTCGAGCGTCCTCGTCCCGTCCAGGGGCGGCAAGCCACCGGAGCTGGTCGGCCCCGAGGGCGTGCGAGAGCGCTACGGCATCGAGCCCTCCCAGGTGACCGACCTGATCGCGTTGCGTGGGGACCCGTCGGACGCGATCCCGGGAGCCCGCGGCATTGGCGCCGTGACCGCGGCCGAACTGCTGCGGCGCTTCGACACGCTGGACGGCGTGATCGAGCACGCGTCGGAGCTGACTCCGCGGCAGCGGGACTCGGTGCTCGGCGCGGCCGACGATCTGCGCAGCTATCGCGAGGTCGCGACGATGCGCCGCGACCTGCCGGTCCCCGAGCTGCCCGATGCGGATCTCGACGCCGAGCGAGCAGCCGCGTGGGCCGAGACGCGAGGGCTGGGAGCTCTGTCGAGCCGACTCCGATCCCGCGCCTAGACTCCGCTGCATGCGACCCGACTCGCTCCTGATCCGCGGCGCCGGCGATCCCGAGGACGGCCAGGGCCTCTCGCCGGTCCTCGATCGCTCCACGTCGTTCGAGCGCTGGTCCAGCCGGACATCGCCGTACGCCCGCGCGGGGTCGCCGACGGCGGCCGAGGCGGAGGCCCTGCTCGGCGCGCTCGAGCAGGCGCATGCGCTGACCTTCGCGAGCGGGATGACGGCCTGGTCCAGCCTGTGCTTCGCCGTCCTGAGCAGGGGCTCGATCCTCGTGATCCCGAACTCCGGCTACTACGAGGTCGAGCTGCTCGCAGCCGGGCCGCTGACTGCGCTCGGTGTCGAGGTGCGGCGCTACAGCCCGACCGACGCGGACGGGTTTGCGTCGGCCTGCGAGGGCGCTCGGCTCGCCCTCGTCGAGACCCCGGCGAACCCCCTGATGCACATCGTCGACCTCGACCGCGCGGTGCGCGACGCGCACGCCGGCGGCGCGCTCCTGTGCTGCGACAACACGGTCGCGACGCCGCTGCTCCAGCGCCCGCTCGAGCACGGCGCAGATGTGACCTGGCAGAGCGCGACCAAGTCGCTCGCCGGTCACTCGGACACGCTCGCCGGCGTGCTCTCGGTGCGCGACGACGAGCTGCACGGGCAGATCCTGGCGGCACGCAGGCTGCTCGGCGGCGTGCTCGCGCCCGACCCGGCGTGGCTGCTCCTGCGCGGGCTGCGCACGCTCTCGGTGCGGCTCGAGCGACAGTGCGCGAGCGCGCTCGCGCTCGCCGTACAGCTCGCGGAGCATCCTGAGGTCCGCGCAGTCCACTACCCCGGGCTGGCCCGCCACCCGAACCACGCCGTCGCGCGCCGGCAGATGCACGGCCGCTACGGGAGCCTGCTCAGCTTCGAGCTCGCCGACGCCGAGCGCGCCGAGCACGTCGAGGACGGGCTGCGACTGATACGCCGCGCGACGAGCCTCGGGAGCGTCGAGACGCTGATCGAGCGCCGGGCACGCGTGGAGCCGGCCGGTCGCGTGCCCGAGGGATTGCTGCGCCTGAGCGTCGGACTCGAGGACCGCGAGGATCTGTGGGACGACCTGCGTCAGGCGCTCGACGCTCCACGCTGATTGTCGGTTTGTAGAGTACTCTTACATCCGACAATGAGTCGGGATGCGAATCCGTTCCTGTTCGGCGCGCTTGCGACCGGCGATGCGTTCACCGATCGCGTCGCCGAGCTGAACGCCCTCGCGCTCGACATGCGGAGCGGACAGGACGTCGCGCTCGTCGGCCCGCGCCGGACCGGGAAGTCGAGCCTCGTGCGGCGGGCAGCCGACGAGGTTCGGGCCGAGGGTGTCCTCGTCGCCGAGTGCGACCTGTTCTTCACGCCGAGCAAGGAGCGGCTCGCCCAGCACCTGGCCCGCGCGATCTACGGCAGCCTCGCGACCGTCGAGGACCGGCTCGAGCGGCGCCTCGGATTCCTCCGCCGCCTGCGCGTCGCCCCCCGCGTGGAGGTCGACCCGACGACCGGCGGCGTCGGCATCTCCTTCGGGGTGGGCGCGAGCTCCCAGGATGTCGACGCGACGATCGAGGAGCTGCTCGCCCTTCCCGGGCGCATCGCCGAGGAGCGGGATCGTCAGGTCGTGCTGGTCCTCGACGAGTTCCAGGAGGTGCTCGCGCTGGATGCCGACCTCCCCCGCCTGTTCCGCTCGGTCTTCCAGACGCAGCCCGCGGTGGCGCACGTGTTCCTGGGCAGCCGGCGTTCGCTGATGCGACGGCTGTTCGTCGAGAGCGCTGAACCCCTCTTCCGCAGCGCCCGCATGGTCGAGCTCGGGCCGTTGCCCGCGGACTGGCTGGCGCCATGGGCCCGCGAGCGGTTCGAGCGAACCGGACGCGGGATCGAGGACGAGGCACTCGCGCGCCTGCTCGACACGACCCGAGGACATCCGTACCAGACGCAGGAGCTGCTCTCGTTCACCTGGGCGCGGACGCCCGAGGGCGCCGTGGCCGGCCCGGGCGAGGTCGAGACGGCCCTGCTCGACGCGGTCGACGCCGAGAGCCCGTACGCCACCGAGCTCTGGGCCGGCCTCACACGGGCGGCGCGCCTCGTCCTGCTCGCCCTCGCCCGCGAGTCAGGCCCGGTGTATGCACGCGAGTACCAGAGCCGACACGGGCTGCCCGGAACCAGTGCGACCCAGCGCGCGATCGTCGCGCTCCTCGAGGATGACCTCGTGCGGCGGGAGCCCGGTCGCGGCGGGCGGCTGACCATCGCCGACCCGCTGCTGCTCGGGTGGCTGCGGCGCGCCGAGGATCTGGAACCTGTCGTTCCGCTCGACGGCGGCTACTAGAGCACCGCTTACGCCCCGACCGCCTCCCAC
Source organism: uncultured Actinomycetes bacterium (assembly GCA_963717155.1). Classification (GTDB taxonomy): domain Bacteria; phylum Actinomycetota; class Thermoleophilia; order Gaiellales; family JALYLC01. The sequence goes on along the minus strand of OY970326.1, from coordinate 435,402 downwards.
GGAAGCGGCTCCGACTCATCGGCCGCTGCCACCGCGTCGATCGCCGAGCGGACGCTCGCGACCGCAACTGCCGCGAGCACGCCGTCGGGCGTCCCGATGGGCACGATCGCTCGCTCGAGGCCGAGCCGCGCCGCCTCCTGAAGTCGGCGCTCGGGCTGCGCTACGCGACGCAGGCGGCCGGTCAGCGCAACCTCGCCGAACGCGCAGGTGTGCCCGAGCGCAACGCCACGCGCGGCGGAGGCGAGGGCGAGCACGACGGCGAGATCGGCCGCGGGCTCCTCGACCCTGACCCCGCCCGCGACGTTCACGAACACGTCGTGCTGTCCCAGGCCGAGTCCGCCGTGGCGGGCCATCACGGCGAGCAGGAGCGAGAGGCGGTTGCGATCGAAGCCGCTGGCGAGCCGCCGCGGCTGTGCGAGCTCCGACGGCGCCACCAGGGCCTGGACATCGAGCGCGAGCACGCGCGAGCCCTCGAGCGCCAGGAGGGTGCACGACCCGGGCCGCCGCGCGTCGGCGCGATCGGAGAGACCCGCGCCGTCGGGAACCTCGACGAGCCCGGCAGCGCTCATCTCGAAGAGGCCGATCTCGTCCGTCGACCCGAAGCGGTTCTTGAACGCGCGCAGCACCCGCAGGAAGCGCACGGGGTCGCCTTCGAGGACGAGCGTCGCGTCGACGAGGTGCTCGAGCACGCGCGGGCCGGCGACGGTTCCGTCCTTCGTCACGTGTCCGACGAGGACGATCGCGATCCCACGGTCCTTCGCCAGACGCTGGAGACGCGCCGCGGCCTCGCGCACCTGGGCGACCGATCCGGGAGCCGATCCGAGCTCGTCACTCCACATCGACTGCACCGAGTCGACGACGCACACGTCGGGCGCCTCGGCGGCGATCGTCGCGCACACCGTCTCGAGGGCTGTCTCGGCGAGCACGCCGACACCTTCTACCGCACCCAGGCGCTCGGCCCGCAGGCGCACCTGCGCGGGCGACTCCTCACCGGCCACGAGCAGCACCTTCGCGCGCCCGGCGAGGCGTGCGAGCAGCGCCGCCGTCAGGCTCGACTTCCCGATGCCAGGCTCGCCTGCAAGCAGCACGAGCGACCCGGGTACGAGACCTCCACCGAGCACTCGATCGAGCTCGCCGATCCCGGTCTGCAAGCGGTTCGCATGCTCGAGCGGAACCTCGGCGAGCGGGACGACGAGGCCTGCGAGCCCCGGCGCCGCGGCTCGTCCGGGCGCCTGGTCCTGTGGCGCGCGCTCCTCGACGAGGGTCGACCAGGCCTCGCAGCCGGGGCAGCGTCCAAGCCAGCGCGGCTCGCTGCGACCGCACTCACTGCAGACGAACACGGTGCGGGGCAGCCGGGCCATGGACGGGCCAGCCTACGGGCGAGGTCGGACGGCGTCGAGCGCGGCGCGGGTCAGCTGTGGCTGGGCGTCGCTACAGCGAGGTACAGGTGCGGGTGCTCGACGGCGTCCAGCGCGGACTCGGCCGAGATCTCACACGACTGCAACTCGCCGTCGGCACCGACGACCTCGAGGTCGAGCCGACCGGAGACATCGTCCCAGATCAGTCGAACCTCTCCGCCGTGGGAGGTGGTTCGGGATTCGAGTTCACGCTTCATGCATACCGTTGTACGACACTGGGCACCGATTGGTTGGCGGTGTGTGATGAATCTTACGAAATCTTATATCCCCTACCGGACGCGTTGAAACTTCGTTCCGAGCAATTTGCGCCGAAAACACCTGAGGGCCGGACATGTCCGGCCCTCAGGCGTCAGTCTTGCGGTATCGCTCAGTCGTCCGGCTTGGACTCGTCGCCCTCGCCGTCGTCACCCGTCGTTCCCGCTCCGACCGCGGCCGGCTCGGGCTCCGGCGGGGTCGCCGCCGCCACCACGTCGAGATCGACCTCGTCGAGCTGGGTCGGGTTGCCGTCCGCGTCGACGCCCTTCTTGCGATCGATCACGATCGTCGCACCCGCCGGCAGCTGCCGGCTGAGGACGAAGTCGGCGAGCGGGTCCTCGATCAGGTTCTGGATCGTGCGGCGCAGTGGCCGCGCGCCCATCGCCGGGTCGTAGCCCTTCTCGGCGAGCAGCTCGACGGCGTCCTGGCTCAGCTCGAGCGAGACCTCGTGCTCCTTCATCTGCTCGCGCAGCCGGCGCATCATCAGGTCGACGATGACACCGATCTCGTCCTTCGCGAGCTTGTGGAAGACGATGACCTCGTCGATGCGGTTGAGCAGCTCGGGTCGGAAGACCTTCTTGAGCTCGCCCATGATCCGCGACTTCATGTCGTCGTACGAGAGCCCGCCCTCGACATCGCCAGGGGCGAAGCCGAACGACTGGTTCTTCGTGATCTGACCGGCCCCGATGTTCGAGGTCATGATCACGATCGTGTTGCGGAAGTCGACCTTGCGGCCCTGGGCGTCCGTCAGCTTGCCGTCCTCCAGCACCTGCAGGAGGATGTTGAAGACGTCCGGATGGGCCTTCTCGATCTCGTCGAGCAGGACGACCGAGTACGGCCTGCGACGCACGGCCTCCGTGAGCTGGCCGCCCTCGTCGTACCCGATGTAGCCGGGAGGCGAGCCGACCAGGCGGGAGACCGCGTGCTTCTCCATGTACTCGCTCATGTCGACCTGGATCAGCGCGTCCTCGTCGCCGAAGAGGAACTCGGCGAGCGTGCGGGCGAGCTCGGTCTTGCCGACGCCGGACGGCCCCAGGAAGATGAACGAGCCGCTTGGCCGCTTCGGATCCTTGATGCCGGCACGTGCGCGGCGGATCGCCTTGGAGACGGCGACGATCGCCTGCTCCTGACCGACGACGCGCTTGTGCAGCTCCTCCTCCATGCGGATGAGCTTCTGGCTCTCGGCCTCGGTCAGCTTGAAGACCGGGATGCCTGTCCACATCGAGACGATGTCGGCGATCTCGTCCTCGCCGATCTCGGCGCCCTCGGACTCGTCGGAGGACTTCCAGTTCTCCTCGAGCTCGCGCTTCTTGTTCGTGAGCTTGCGCTCGGTGTCGCGGAGGTTCGCGGCCTTCTCGAACTCCTGCGCCTCGATCGCCGCTTCCTTGTCGTGGCGGACCGTCTCGATCTCTTCCTCGAGCTCCTTGTAGCGCGGCGGCGCGGTCATCGTCTTGATGCGCATCCGCGAGGCAGCCTCGTCGATGAGGTCGATCGCCTTGTCGGGCAGGTGGCGGTCCTGGATGTAGCGCGAGCTGAGGGTGGCCGCAGCCTCGAGGGCGTCATCGGTGATGCGCACGCGATGGTGCGCCTCGTACCGGTCACGCAGGCCGCGCAGGATCTGCACGGTGTCCTCGACGGACGGCTCCTCGACCCGGATCTGCTGGAAGCGCCGCTCCAACGCGGAGTCGCGCTCGAGGTACTTGCGGTACTCGTCGAGCGTCGTGGCGCCGATCGTCTGGAGCTCACCGCGCGCGAGAGCCGGCTTCAGGATCGAGGCAGCGTCGATCGCTCCCTCGGCCGCACCTGCCCCGACGAGGTTATGCAGCTCGTCGATGAACAGGATGATGTCGCCTCGCTGCGAGATCTCCTTCATGACCTTCTTGAGCCGCTCCTCGAACTCGCCGCGGTACTTCGAGCCGGCGACGAGGGCAGCAAGGTCGAGGGTGTAGATCTGCTTCTGCCGGAGCAGCTCGGGAACGGCGTTCGACGAGATCCGCTGGGCCAGTCCCTCGACCACTGCGGTCTTGCCGACGCCGGGCTCGCCGATCAGCACCGGGTTGTTCTTCGTGCGGCGCGAGAGGATCTGCATCACGCGCTCGATCTCGTTCTGGCGACCGACGACCGGATCGAGCTTGCCCTCGCTCGCCTGCTTGGTCAGGTTGCGACCGAACTGGTCGAGCAGCTTGGAGCTCTTCTTGGCCTCGGCCTGTGCGCCCGCAGCCTGCGGCTGGCCTCCGCCGGAGCGGCGACCGGGGCCCGACAGCATGCGGATGATCTCGTTGCGGATCTTCTCGGCGTCGGCGTCGAAGTCGAGCAGGATGCGTGCGGCAACCCCCTCGTTCTCGCGCACGAGACCGAGCAGGATGTGCTCGGTGCCGATGTAGTTGTGCCCGAGCGAGAGCGCCTCACGCAGCGCCAGCTCGAGCACCTTCTTGGCACGCGGAGTGAATGGGATCTGACCGGTCGTGACCTCGTCGCCCTGGCCGACGATGCGCGCTACCTGCGCACGCACCTCTTCGACCGTGATGTCGAGGCCGTCGAGCACGCGCGCGGCAAGGCCCTCCTCCTCGCGGAGAAGGCCGAGCAGGATGTGCTCCGTACCGATGTAGTTGTGCTTGAGGGCCCTGGCCTCGTCCTGTGCAAGGACGACCACCTGGCGGGCCCGCTCGGTGAATCGCTCGAACATTGCGATGGCCCCCCTTTCTTGGGCGTCGCGAAGACTGAGAAGTCGGTTGGGGGGTGGTCCGTAAAAGGGAGACGACGAGAGGCGTTGCGAATATTCCCGGGAGCCCTCCCGGAGCGGCGCGCGTCGCGTCCGAAACCGAGAATACCAGAGGCTCCGCGGGCCGCCTTTATGTGATGCGGACGGCATCGGCACAGACGTTCGCGACCTTGAGGAAGTTGGCATCAAACGCTACGAATGGCGCCCGAGCACGTGGCGGAGCGAGGCCTCGTCGGCTGCCGGTCCGAGCAGCGTGCGGGCGAACCCGACGCTCTCGCGCACGAGGCCGAGCAGCAGGTCGACGTCGTCGGCCTGCGGCCTTCCGGCCTCACGCGCGAGCTCCTCGGCCACGGTGACGGCACGCACGAGCCGTGCCGTGAGGAAGCGCTCGCTCGCGTCGTCGCCACGATCGCCGAACTCGAGCATGCGCGACTGCACCGTGACGAGCGTCACACCGAGATCGGCGAGTGCCGCCGGTCCACGCCCGCCGCGGCGCAGCAGCGCGAGCAGCAGGTGCTCCGAGCCGACCCACGCGTGGCCGAGCGCGTTGGCCTCGTCCTCGGCGCTCACGAACGCGGCGCCGGTGCTCGGCGGAGCGAACGCGCCGGGTGTCTCCGAGCGGGTCGTGTGCCAGCATCGCGATGGTGCAGCGGCGGACGAGCCCCCGGGAAGCGCCGAGCCGGTCGAGCACGATCATGGCGACGCCATCGCCGTCGCGCTCGATCCCGAGCAGGACGTGCCCGGTATCGATCTTCGAGCTCCGGAACGACTCGCGCAGCGCCAGCTGGAGCACGCGCTTCGCGCGAGCGGTGAACGGCAGCTTGCCATCGGGTGCCGCGGCCTCGCCACGCCCGACGATCCGCTCGACCTGGACACGTGCCTCGCCGAGCCGGATGTGGAGGTCGGCAAGCACGCGTCCCGCGGCGCCCTTCTCGTCGCGCAGGAGGCCCAGGAGCAGGTGCTCGGTCCCGACGTAGGCGTGATCGAGGATCCGCGCCTCCTCGGCCGCGCGTGCGATCGCCTCGCGCGCCGCCGGGGAGAACCGGTGCAGACCGCCGGCCGGCTCGTCCTCCGACGAGACCTGCCATGCACGTAGGGTGGCCTCGATCGCAGGGAGATCGACGGCGGCGCGAGCGACCACGTCGGGCGCGACCTCCAGCACGCCGAGCAGCAGGTGCTCGGGCGTGACGACGGCATTGCTGTCACGCTCGATGTTCTTCAGGGCAGCCTCGAGGATCGCGATGTCCTGTCCGAGCGCGAGCGGGCGCTCAGGTCCTTCGAGCAGACCGGCCAGGCGCTCCTGCACCACCCTCCCGTCGGCCACGCCGATCGTCCGCGAGGTGAGATCGGGCGTCTCGAGCACGAGCGCGAGCAGGATGTGCTCGGCTCGAACCGGCTCGTCCTCGGCGTGGCGCGCCGCCGTCGCGAGCACCCGGCGTGCAGCCCGGCTCAGGCCGCCCGGCTCGTCGACCGGGGCCGGCTCCCCCGACCGGATCGCGAAGATGCGCTCGCCCGCGACAGCAGGCGCGACGCCCAGCGCTCGCAGCGCCTTGATGGCGGTTGCCTCGGCCGGGAGCATGAGCAGCACCAGCGCGAGCTCCAGCGGACCCGCCTGGGATGCCCGGGACTCGGTCAAGACGATGTCGATCACGTTCTTCGCGCGAGGCGAGTACGGCAGCGGTCCGGGTGCGGACGCCTCACCGAGGCCGAGCAGCTCGACGACGCGTTTCCGTACGGCGTCCGGCTCGCCGAGGATCTCGACGAGGTCGTCGTCCTGGCGGAGCAGTCCGAGCAGGAGATGCCCCGTGCCGACCTCATCGTGTCCGAGCGAGCGCGCCTCGTCCTCGGCGAGCACGAGCACCAGGCGCCCTTGCTCGGTGAGGCGCTCGAACATCGACTCAGGTGCGCAACGCCGGGAACAGGATGACGTCGCGGATGGAGCGGCGGTTCGCGAGCAGCATCACCAGCCGGTCGATCCCGAGCCCGACGCCACCCGTCGGCGGCATGCCGTAGCGGAGGGCCTCCACGTAGTCGGCATCGAGCGGCTGCGCCTCGTCGTCCCCGGCGGCGCGATTGCGGACCTGCTCCTCGAAGCGGGCGAGCTGGTCGTCGGGATCGTTCAGCTCGGAGAAGCCGTTCGCGACCTCCATGCCCAGCGCGAACGCCTCGAAGCGCTCGACCATCGAGGGGTCGTCCTCCCGCCTGCGCGCGAGCGGGGAGAGCTCGACCGGGTAGTCGACGAGAAAGACGGGGGACGTGACGTGCGGCTCGACGAAGTGGGAGAGCAGCCGGTCGACCAGCTGCGGCCACGTGTCGTCGTTGGCGGCAGCCGCAGCGCCCGCCGCGACCGACAGGCGGCGCAGCTCGTCGGGGTCGCGCACGGCCAGCGGGTCGATCCCGGAGCGCTCCTCGATCGCACGCGCGAGCGATACCCGCGGCCACGGCGGCGCCAGATCCACCTCGACGCCGTCCCGCTCGACGATCGTCGTGCCGTTCGCCGCGATCGCCGCAGCGGCGACCAGCGACTCCGTCCGCGCCATGGCGTCCGTGACGTCCGCGTACGCCTCGTACCACTCGAGCATCGTGAACTCGGGGTTGTGCTTGAACGAGACGCCCTCGTTGCGGAAGTCCTTGCCGAGCTCGTACACGCGCTCGAGGCCGCCGACGATCAGCCGCTTGAGATACAGCTCGGTCGCGATCCGCAGGTAGAGGTCGCGGTCGAGCTCGTTGTGATGCGTCGTGAACGGGCGGGCGTTGGCGCCGCCGTAGAGCGGCTGCAGCACCGGGGTCTCGACCTCGATGAAGCCGGCCGCGTCGAGCTCGCGCCGCAGCGACGACACGACGCGCGCGCGCAGCTGGACGTCGCTGCGGACCTCGGGGTTCACGAGCAGGTCGAGGTAGCGCTGGCGGTAGCGCGTCTCGACATCGGCGAGGCCGTGGTAGAGGTCGGGCAGCGGGTGCTGGTTCGGAGCGAGCAGCTCGTACGACTCGAGCTGGAGCGAGAGCTCGCCCCGGCGGCTGCGGACGGCCTCGCCCGAGACGCCGACGATGTCGCCGAGCGTCACGTCGCCGAGCACCTCGTACTGCTCGCCGAGACCGTCGGCCGTCGCCATCAGCTGGATGCGGCCGGAACGGTCCTCGAGATCGAGGAACGCGGCCTTGCCCATGCCGCGGCGCCCGAGAATGCGCCCGGCGAGCCGGTAGTGCGCTCCGGACGCGCCACCCGCCTCGAGGTCCTCGTGCGCGGCGAGCACGTCGGCGATCGCGGTGCGATCGCCGAAGCGGTGAGGCAGGCCGGCCATGCGCGCCGCGCCTTACGGCGCTTTGATCGCGGCGACCTTGAGCTTCAACGTGCCCTGCGGCACGGCGACATCGAGCTTCTCGCCCTTCTTGCGCCCGAGCAGCGCTCGTCCGACCGGCGACTCGTTCGAGATGCGCGCGGGCTCGGACAGCGGATCGGCCTCTGCCGAGCCGACGATCATGTAGGTCGCCTTCTTGCCGCCTTCGTGCTCGACCGTGACCTGGCTCCCCAGCGACACGGTGTCGCGGGATACCTCGGACGAGTCGATCACGCGAGCCGCGCGGAGCTGCTCCTCGAGCTTGGCGATCTGATTCTCGAGCATCGCCTGCTCGTTCTTCGCGTCGTCGTACTCGGAGTTCTCCGAGATGTCACCGAACTCGCGGGCCTCGCGGATCCGATCGGCAACGTCGCGACGACGGTCGGTCGTCAGCGTCTCGAGCTCCTTCTGGAGCTTGTCGAACCCCTCGGGCGTCAGGATGACGTCCTTCTCCACCTTCGGCCTCCAAGCGGGCCGCAGCCCGAGTCTCGTTGCATGGCAGCGCGCCCCGCAGAGGGCAGTCGCGGGTCGCAGTGTAGAGGATCGGATGATCCACGACCCGTACACTTGGATGGTGTCCGCGACCGAGACCGCCCCGCACACGATCGACCTGACGTCGCCGTTCTTCATCGGTGACGTCGAGATCGTGAATCGCGTGATCATCGCGCCGATGGCGGGCGTCTCGGTGCAGGCGTTCCGTCGTCAGGGCAAGCGGTTCGGCGCGGGGCTCGTGTGCTCGGAGATGGTCTCGGCATGCGGTCTGACGCACAAGAACGAGCGCACGCTCGGCTACCTGCGCATCGCGCGCGACGAGCACCCCCTCGCCGTCCAGGTGTTCGGGTCGGACCCCGTCGCCTGTGCGGAGGCCGCGCGGCTGTGCGAGGCGGCCGGTGCCGACATCGTCGACATCAACATGGGCTGCCCCGTGCGCAAGGTGACGAAGACGTCATCGGGCGCGTCGCTGCTCGAGGACGCCGACCAGGCCTGCCGGATCACCAGCGCCGTCGCCGACGCCGTCTCCGTGCCGGTGACGGTCAAGATGCGACGGGGTCTCCGGAACGGCTCGCGGAGCGCGCTCGAGCTGGGGCCGAGACTCGTCGAGGCCGGCGCACAGGCGCTGACGCTCCACCCGCGTTCCGCCGTGCAGATGTACACCGGCGAGGCCGACCACGCCCTGACGGCCGAGCTGGTATCGCTCGTCGACGTCCCGGTGCTCGCCTCGGGCGATATCACGAGCCGCGCGCGAGCGCAGGCCATTCTCGCCACGACGGGGGCAGCAGCCGTGATGGTCGGACGCGGCGTCCAGGGCAACCCGTGGCTGTTGCGGGAGCTGCTGGGCGGACCCGCGGAGCGGCCGTCCGACGAGGAGCTCGCTGCCGAGATCGTGCGCTTCGTCCGCGAGGTCAGCCGCGAGCTCAGTCCCGAGCGCGCCGTCGGCTGGCTCCGCAAGTTCTACGGGTGGTATCTCCGCGGCGGCCGCCTCGGCAAGCACATGCGCGCCGCGCTCGCGACGGCCCAGAGCGTCGGCGAGGTCGAGCGGTTGCTGCTCGAGGCGGCGCCGGGGGCGGAGTCCCTGATCGAGCACGGTGATCGCGAGATCGCATCGCTCGGGGATATCGACGACGACAGCTTCCTCGACCTGCCGATCTCGATCTACGCGGGAGGTTAGGCAAGCGAAGGCTGCGCGGCTGCGACCTCGGCCCGCGCGCCCTCCTCGTGCGCCGCCGAGACCACAGCGGCGCCCAGGAGCGCCACGGCGAGTCCGGCGACGGCGACCACGAAGTGCCAGGGCGGGTTCCTGTCGAGCCGCTCCTGCAGGATAAGCGCCCCGAGGATGACGCTCACGACCGGGTTCGCCACCGAGACCGTCGCCACCGAGGGCACGAGCTTCCCCGTCGCGAGCGAGACCTGCTGCACGAGGAAGCCGACGATCCCGCCGATCGCCATGACCCAGAGCTCCCAGTCGCCGAAGGCGCCCCAGCCCTCGCTGTGCAGGCTCTCGACGACCGGCTTCATCAGGGTTGCCGACAGGCCGAAGAGGATGCCGGCGACCGTGCCGAGAATCGCGGCCTTCACCGTCAGTCCGCCGCGGTTCGCGAACAGGCAGAGGGCGACACAGCTCGCCCCGATGACGATGACCGCCGCGAGCCACTCGGAGCCCGGAGCCGAGTCGACGCCGCCGGCCGGGTCGCCGATGACGGTGAAGATCGCGAGCCCGAGGACGATGATCGCCGCGCCTTCTCCCTGACGCCAGGTGACCCTCTGCCCGGTCAGGAAGTACCCCAGCGGAAGCGCCCAGACGATGGTCGTCACGAGCAGCGGCTGGATGACCGCGACGCGTCCGCGGTCGAGGGCGCCGGCCTGGAACACGACGCCGAGTCCCTGGGCTGCCAGACCGAGCAGCCAGATCCAGCTGGTCGCGAGCCGGACGAACGACTGCGGCTGCGCCATCGAGATGCCGCCGAGGCTCATGGAGGCGCGCTGCCACAGCGTCGCCGCGAGGGCGAAGCAGATCGTCGCCAGGATTGCCAGGAGTCCCGCGAGTGCGTTCACGACGCTGGCACGGTAGGGGGTCGATCCCCGGTCACGAGAAGGTCCGCAGGAGACCGTCGCCGAGCAGGACCACTCCCAGCACGGTCACCGAGTAGAACGTGAAGCGCTCCTGGTTCCTCGTGATCCACGCACGAGTGCTGGCGACGATGTCATCTGCATGGGCGCCGAGGATCAGGTAGATCAGGACGGGAAGCCACACCACGACGCTTGCGATCGCGATGTAGAGCACGCTCAACGCGAGCCTTCCGCCGCGGCCGAAGCCGGACAGGCTGACCGTGCCTGCGGCGAGCAGGGTGATCGTCAGGCGCTTCGCGCCGACCCCGAGCGGAAGGCCGATGCCGAAGACGGTCGCCGGCCTGACCCGCTCGAGACGGGCAAACAGGTGCTCCGTCCTCGATTCGGGATCGGGCTCCTTCGGCGCGTGCGGCGGACGCATCCGCATTGCGATCGCGAGCAGCGCCAGACCGGCGAGCAGCTCGAGCAACGTCGCGGCCCTGGAGTTCTCGTGCCTGTCGTTCGACGTCACTGCCTCGCCGAGCGTGAGGGCGAGCACGAACGCGATCGTCATTCCGAGCACGAACGCCAACATGAACGCGAAGCCGTTCCGCCGCGGGCTCTTGCTGCCCAGCACGACCAGCGTCGCGAGCAGCACCGTGGGGCTCGCGGCCGCGAAGAGCCCGTACACGAGGACTCGCGCCGCCTCGTGCATGAGGGTGCCTAGCGGTTCCGCTGCCAGACGAGGCGGAGCCCGTCCAGCGTCAAATCGGGCTCGTGCCTGACCAGCGTGCGGGTGTGCGGCACGATCAGCTCGGCCAGCCCGCCGGTCGCGACCGTGGCCGCGTGGCCGCCGAGCTCGGCGCGCATGCGCTCGACGATCCCGTCGACCTGTCCCGCGAAGCCGAAGACGGCGCCGCTCTGAAGCGCCGTCTGCGTGCTGCGCCCGATCGCGGTCGCGGGCGCGCTCAGGTCGACCTTGAAGAGTCGCGCGGCACGGCCGAACAGCGCATCCATCGAGATCTCGACGCCGGGGGCGAGCGCCCCACCGAGGTACTCCCCGGCTGCGGACACCGCGTCGAAGTTGGTCGACGTCCCGAAGTCGACGGCGATGCACGGACCTCCGACGAGCGCGTGCGCGGCGACGGAGTTCACGATGCGGTCGGGTCCGACCTCGCTCGGGTTGTCGATCAGGACAGGCATGCCCGTGTGCACGCCAGGCCCGATCACGAGCGGCGTGCACCCCAGACGGTTCCGGGAGAGCCCCGCCCACGCCGAGCCGAGCGACGGCACGGTGGACGAGATCGCGACGGCCTCGATGCGCGACCGGTCGAGATCGCGCAGGTCGAGCAGGCCCTGGAGCATCGAGGCGAGATCGTCGGCCGTCAGCTGACGCTGCGTCGCGACGCGCCAGCGCTCGACGAGCGCCTCACCGTCGAACAGGCCGAGCACCGTCTGCGTGTTGCCGACGTCAACCGCGAGCAGCGCCTCGGGTGGCAGGTGCTACTCCGATTCCGGCGGCACGACGAAGTCGGCCGGAAGGGTCGTCTCGAGGCCGTCCTCGGGCTTCAGCTCCTCGATGGTGACGTCCTGTGTGGTATGGACGTCCGCCTTCGGGATGATCCGCGTCGGCCGGTTCTTGTCCCACACCCAGACGTCCTCCATGGCGAGGTGGATCAGGGGGTAGGACGGCTGGTGATCGATCTGCAGGTTCAGCCGATTGCAGAGGTACGTCGCCTCCTGCGTGAGCACGCAGTACCGGAAGAGCCCGAAGACGGTCGCGTACTCGCGCTTGAGACGTAGCTCCAGCTCGGCGTCGAACTCTTCGAGATCGTCGACGTGGGACATCAGCAGCTCCTGCTAATGGGAACGACGCCCGACGACGGTGCCGGGCTCGTGCTCATGGTAGCCGCGCGGCACGTACGGGATCACCGAGAGGCGGCCCGTCCAGGCGACGCACCCCCTGGTCGCCGACAGCGGCCAGCAGATCGGCGATCCGCCTGCCGTCGGGCAGCTCGAGCTCGGGTGCGAGCTCGGCGAGCGGCTCGAGGACGAAGCGCCGCTCCGCGAGACGCGGATGGGGTAGCACGAGGTCCGGGCTCGTCCAGCACGGTGCGTCCGTACAGGAGCAGGTCGAGGTCGCACGTGCGCGGACCGAAGCGCACGGTGCGCGTGCGCCCGAGCGTGTCCTCGATCTCGAGCAGCACCCGAAGCAGCGCATCCGGCGCAAGGGTCGTCCCGACCAGTGCGACCGCGTTCAGGAACGGCGGCTGATCGCCGACCGGACCGACGGGATCGCTCTCGTACGCCGCGCTGACGGCTCGCAGCTCGACCCCGGGGTGCGAGGCGAGCGCACGGAGCGCCGCCTCGAGCTGCGCTCTCGGATCGCCCAGGTTGGCGCCGAGCCCCACGTATGCGTCAACCATCGGGCTGAGCATGCCACTCGGCGACGAGCAGTGCGACAGCGGCCGCACAGGTGCGCACGCCGAGCTTGCGCAGGACCGACTTGACGTGCCCTCGCACGGTCTCCCGTCGAGAGCGTGAGGTCGCGCGCGACCTCGTCGGTGCGGCGTCCCTCCGCCAGCAGACCGAGCACCTCGCGCTCGCGCGCGGTTACGCCGCGTGCCTCGAGCGGCCTCCTGCCGGCCGACGTGAGCTCGCGCAGGAGCTGGCGCGTCAACGCCGGCGAGAGCACCGACTCCCCTCGCTCGGCGGCGCGCACGGCGAGCGCGAGACGGCGCGGGCGCACCTGCCCGGCAAGGCAGCCGACGGCGCCGCGCTCGAGGGCCGGCCGCAGCGCCACCGGCACCGGCAATCGCGTGAACATCAGAGGCGCGACGTGCGGGACGGCGCGCAGTACCGCGAGCATCGCGAGACCGCCCGCGTGCGGGATGTCGAGATCGACGAGCGCGACGCGGGCGCCCGAGCGCTGCGACGCCCGGACGAGCGAGGCCGGCTCCGTTGGATCGCCCGGGACAGCGGACAGCCCCTCGCCGACGAGGCCACGTCGGAGCTGGCGCCCGACCCTGTCGTCGGCGGTGACGACGAGGACGGCGAGCGGTCGCGGCAGGGTCACCTGCACACCGTGCCCCAGTCGAGGCCCGAGACCAAGGCCGGATACACAGCTCGGGCGCGGTCCGTGACGCACCGGTCACGCTCTGGCGTAACTACACGCGGGTGCGGGTGACAGTCACGACGACGTCGTCGAACGCGTGGCGGATCGGCGCCGCGGGCTTGTGCACGCGAACCGTCGACCGCGCGAGGGGGAGCCGCGCGAGCAGCGCGTCGGCGATCACCGTCGCGAGCCGCTCGATGAGGTCGAACCGCTGACGGGTCGCAATCTCGACGGCGACGTCGGCCGCCTCGCTGTAGCTGACGGTGTCCTCGAGGCGGTCGCTCTCGCAGCCCTCGCTCGCGAGGGGCACGAGCACGAGATCGATCACGAAGCGCTGGCCGCGCGCCTTCTCGTGGTCCCGCACGCCGTGATAGCCGTACACCGTCAGGCCGAGCACCTCGATCGCAAGCTCGGTCATCCGCCGCCTTCGAGGGCGCGCACGATCGCGAGCGCGTCCATCGTCTCGCTCACGTCATGCACCCGCAGGAGGCTCGCCCCGGCGCGGTATGTCTCGACGCTGGCGGCGAGCGACGCGGCGAGTCGCTCCTTGGGCAGCCCCGGGCGCGTGAGGCGCATGAGGAACGACTTGCGCGAAACGCCGACGAGCAGCGGGCGCCCGATCCGCGCGAGCCGGGGAAGCCCGCGGAGGAGCGCGAGGTTGTGGTCGACGGTCTTGCCGAAGCCAATGCCGGGATCGAGGCAGATGCGCTCCTCGCGGATTCCCGCGTCGACGGCCTCCGCCAGGCGATCCTCGAGGAAGCTCGCGACGTCGTCGACGACGTCGTCGTAGCGCGGATCGTCCTGCATCGTCCGGGGGTCGTCGCCCAGCATGTGCATCAGGCACAGGCCCACACCCGCATCGGCCACGACCCCGGCCATGTGCGGGTCGTGGCGCAGGGCGGAGACGTCGTTGACGAGCGAGGCGCCGGCCGCGACCGCCGCCTGGGCGACTGCGGCGTTCCGCGTGTCGATCGAGACCGTCGCGCCGAGCCGCGACAGCTCCTCGACCACGCCGATCACCCGCCGCAGCTCCTCGGAGGGATCGACAGGCTCGGCGCCCGGCCGCGTCGACTCGCCTCCGATGTCGACGATCGCAGCACCGGCGGCGAACTGCTCGAGACCGCGGGCGATCGCGATGCGGGTGTCCCAGGTATCGCCGCCGTCCGAGAACGAGTCCGGAGTGACGTTGACGACGCCGACGACCGACGGCCGCGGGAAACGGTCCTCGATGCTCGTGATCGCGGGCATCGGCGCCAGCCTAGCGACGCCGGCCGAAGCTACGCCGAGCCGGGATCCGGCTCGGGAGGCTTGCCGAGCGTTCCGGGAAGCGGCAGCAGACCGCTGCGACCGGTCTTCGGCTCCTCCCGGCGGCGGCGCTCGGTCTGCGGAGGGGCGGGCGGCGCCTCGGGATCGGGGAACACGCTCTCCTCGGCCTCGCCGTCGAGCAGGCGCAGGAACTGCCCGCGGTCGATCGTCTCGCGCTCGACGAGGATCTTCGAGATGCGGTGCAGCGACTCGTCGCGCTCGAGCAGGATGGCGCGCGCCCGCTCGTGCGCCTCCTCGACGATGCGGCGGATCTCGTCGTCGATCTCGCGCGCGATCTCATCGGAGTAGTCGGGCTCCTGCGAGAACTCACGGCCGAGAAACGGCTGGTCGTGAGTGCGACCGAGTGTGCGCGGCCCGAGCTTCTCGCTCATGCCATAACGCATGATCATGTTCTTCGCGGTTGCCGTGACCTTCTCGAGATCGTTCGCGGCGCCGGTCGTGACCTCCTCGAAGACGAGCTCCTCGGCCGCGCGTCCGCCGAGCGTCATCGCGAGCTGGTCGCGCAGCTGCGAGCGCGTCGTCAGGTACGTGTCCTCGCTCGGCATCGAGATCGTGTAGCCGAGCGCCTGGCCGCGCGAGATCACGGAGATCTTGTGCACCGGATCGCAGCCCTCGAGGAAATGGCCGACAAGCGCATGTCCCATCTCGTGGTACGCCGTGATCAGGCGCTCCTTCTCGGAGAGCAGCCGCGTCTTCTTCTCGGGGCCGGCGATCACGCGCATGATCCCCTCCTCGAGCTCGTGCATGCCGATCACCTTGCGGCCGTGGCGCGCCGCGAGCAGCGCCGCCTCGTTCACGAGGTTCGCGAGATCGGCGCCGGTGAAGCCGGGCGTCTGGCCTGCGAGGGCGGAGAGCTCGATCTCCTTGCCGATCGGCTTGCCGCGCGTGTGGACCTCGAGGATCTTCTTGCGACCCTCGCGGTCGGGCCGGTCGACGACGATCTGCCGGTCGAACCGCCCGGGGCGCAGGAGCGCGGGATCGAGGATGTCGGGCCGGTTCGTGGCCGCGATCAGGATGATGTTGTCCTTCAGCTCGAACCCGTCCATCTCGACGAGCAGCTGGTTGAGCGTCTGCTCGCGCTCGTCGTGGCCTCCGCCGAGGCCGGCGCCGCGGTGACGGCCGACGGCGTCGA
The DNA here is from genome assembly GCA_963717155.1 of uncultured Actinomycetes bacterium. GTDB lineage: Bacteria > Actinomycetota > Thermoleophilia > Gaiellales > JALYLC01. The sequence continues at coordinate 419,549 of OY970326.1, read as the reverse complement.
TCTCGTCCATGAAGATGATGCACGGCGAGTTCTGCTTGGCCTGCTCGAAGAGGTCGCGCACGCGAGATGCACCGACGCCCACGAACATCTCGACGAAGTCGGAGCCGGAGATCGAGAAGAACGGCACGCCGGCCTCGCCTGCGACTGCGCGGGCCAGCAGCGTCTTGCCCGTTCCCGGGGGCCCGTACAGCAGCACGCCCTTGGGGATGCGAGCCCCGAGCGCCTGGAACTTCTTGGGGTTCTCGAGGAACTCCTTGATCTCGTGCAGCTCCTCGACGGCCTCGTCGGCACCCGCGACGTCACGGAAGGTGATCTTCGGCGAGTCGACCGCCATGCGCTTGGCGCGACTCTTGCCGAAGCTCATGACCTTTGAGCCGCCTCCCTGCATCTGGTTCATCAGGAAGACCCAGAGGCCGAGGAAGAGCACGAATGGCAACAGGTAGGTCAGTAAACTCCACCAGGGCGATCCGCCCTTGGTGCTGACGTCCACCTGCACGTCGTTCTTCTTGGCGAGGTCGACGGCGTTGCTCAGCTGGATGTCGCCCGGGTAGCCGGTGGTGAGCTTGGTGCCCTTCGAGTCGTTCAGCTGGTAGGTGATGCTGTTCTTGCTCGGGTCGATCTTGAGCTTCTCGACCTGGCCCTTCTGCTCGAGCTTCTGAACGAATCCCGACCAGCCCACGGACTGCGCCGAGTCTCCCTTGTTCAGAATCAGCTGCTGCGCGAAGTACGCGAGCAGGATCACGACCAGTATCGGAAATGCAGCGCTTTTGAGAAACCGATTCATCGACCGCCTCCCGGCGGTGGCAACGCGTAAGACCGGTCTACGACCCGTATGGTCCGCACCGTCCGGCCCTTGAGAGTAGCACGCAGGGTGAAGCCGGACCGGTCGCGGTTCGGCAGTGGCTGGGGCCTCTAATCGGCACCGCTCCCCGAGACCTGGAGTGCCGTGTGGCGCATACTCTCGCCTGACCGAACCGACCTGCGCGACAGCGCGAATACGTCGACAGGGGATTTTGCGCGCGGCACCGGGCACGACGCCTCCGCCCGATCCACCCGTCGACCATGAACCGCAGCCTCATGCACATCTCCGACCCTGGCCTGATCGCACTCGTTGCGCGCGGCGACCGCGATGCGTTCGCCGAGCTGTACGACCGCTACGGAAAGACGGCGTACGGGCTCGCCTACCGCGTGACGCGCGACGGCGGGCTTGCCGAGGAGGTCGTGCAGGAGGCCTTCCTGACCGTCTGGCGGCAGGCGGCGCGCTTCGACGCGCGCCGCGCGAAGCCGTCGACGTGGCTCCTGTCGATCACGCACCACAAGGCGGTCGACGTCGTGCGCCGCGAACAGCTGCGCAGGACCGAGCCGGCCGAGGGCATGGAGGACACGCCCGACTCGGTCAACGTCGCACGCGAGGCCTGGCTCGGCCTGCAGCACGACCAGGTGCGCGAGGCGCTGGCCTCGCTGCCCGATCCGCAGCGAGAGGTGATCGAGCTCTCGTACTTCGAGGGGTACAGCCAGTCCGAGCTCGCCCGCCGTCTCGGCGAGCCGCTCGGCACGATCAAGTCGCGCACGCACACTGCCCTCATGCGCCTGCGAGTCCAGCTCGAGGAGCGCGGAATCACGACGGAGAACCCGTGGAGCATCGAGAGCTCCAGGACCTGATCCCCGCGCACGCGCTCGATGCGCTCGACGCCGACGATGCCCTCCTGCTGGATGGGCATCTCGAGACGTGCGAGGAGTGTCGGCGCCAGCTCGACGATCTGCGCGAGACGACCGCGCTGCTCGCGTTCGCGAGCAAGCCGATCGAGCCGCCCGCGAGCCTGCGCGCGAAGATCCTCGACGCCGTGGCAGACACGACGCCGGCGCAGGCACCGGCTCCACGCGCCCGCCTGGCGTTTCTCCGCGGCGCCTTCGCAGGCGCCCTCGTCGCCGCGGCGGTCGCGCTCGTCATCGGCATCGTGCTGCACGGCCAGCTGAACGACGCACGGAGCGCGCGCGACGCGCTCGCGGCGAACCTCCTGCGCTCGGGCAGCCAGGTGGCGCCTCTCGAGGGAGCGGTGCGAGGAGCGGTCGTCCGTGACGGCGCGAACGGGAAGCTCGTGCTCTTCGACCTGCCGCCGCCCAAGTCGGGCCACACCTACGAGGCATGGCTGATCGGACGCGACAAGACGCCCGTGCCGGCCGGACTCTTCAAGGGCGGCAAGGCGGTCGTGGTCGGCCTGGTCGGCAACGCCGCGAAGGCGAAGCAGGTTGCGATCACGGTCGAGCCCTCCGGCGGCTCGAAGCAGCCGACGACGACGCCGTTCGCCGGCGCGTCCCTCGCGTAGCGCCTACAAGCGCGTCTCGTCGAGCACGGCGACGAACGGGAGGCTGCGGTAACGCTCGCCGTAGTCGAGTCCGTACCCGATCACGAAGCGGTTCGGAATCTCGAATCCCACGTAGCGGCACGTGAGGTCGACCTCGCGGCGGGCGGGCTTCGTCAGCAGCGCACACACCTCGAGCGACTGCGGGCTGCGCGCCTCGAGCGTCCGTAGCAGGTACGAGAGCGTCAGCCCCGAGTCGACGATGTCCTCGACGACGAGCACGTTGCGGCCCGAGATCGGGGCGTCGAGGTCCTTGAGGATGCGGACGACACCCGAGCTCTCCGTGCCCGACCCGTACGAGCTGATCGCCATGAAGTCGCACTCGCTCGAGACGGTCAGCCGCCGCATCAGATCGCCGAGGAAGAAGACGGCGCCCTTGAGCACGCCGATCAGAAGCAGGTCGCGGTTCGCGTAGTCGCGCGAGATCTCGGCTGCGAGCTCGCCGATGCGCTCCTGAAGCTCGTCCGCGCCGATCAGGACGTCCGAGACGAGTCCGTCGGGATCGAGCGCGCCAAGCGCCGGGGGCTTCGTCATGGGCTCTCCACGGCCAGCTCGAGGCCCGGCCTCGTACGGGCGTGTGCTGCGACCGCGACCCCAGGCACGCAGACGAGCCTGCCGTCGGCCTCGATCACCGGGTAGACCGCGCGCAGCGGCTGCGGCACGCGCGCCTCGAGCAGCATCCGCGCGATCGTGGAACGACGACCGTCGAGATGCTCGCCCGGCCGCACGGCCCGGACGTGCGCACCCACGGCGAGCGCCGGGTCGAGTCCCTCCTCGACCGCGCGACAGCTGACCGCAAGCGCGCCGAACGGCGTGCGGCCCGTGACGCACAGCGGCGCGGACACCGGCGGCGACACCACGGGGGCATCGGTGGAGATGCGCACGAGGCCGTAGCGTCGCTCGGCGATGCGGCCGCCACCCAGCGGCACACGTCGGGTCCCCGCTCGGCGATGACACAGCTCGAGCGCACGCTCGAGGCAGGCAGCCGGGGGCGAGGGCGGCCCTGCGAGACGACGGAGCGCGGCGCGGGCGAGCTCGGGCGGCGCAGAGGCGGCGGCGCCGGCGTCGAGCGCCGCACCGTCCTCGACGAGCAGCGCCCCGGCCGCCTCGTGGAGCACGGCAGCCTGGTCGGCGAGCTGCGAGGCGGTGCGCAGGAGGTTCTGGTCGGCGGCCGGATGGAGGCTGCGAAACGCGGGAAGGAGATCGAGGCGTACCCGATTGCGTGCGAATCGACGATCGTCGTTCGAGCGGTCGTCACGCCACTGGATGGCGCTCGCCTCGAGCGCCGCGCGTACCTCGTCGCGGCCGAGCTCGAGGAGCGGCCGAACGCGACCAGCGCCGTCGCTCGGCGGCAGCGCGCGAAACGCCGCGGAACCGGGCGAGCTGGCGAGCCGGTAGAGGATCGTCTCCACACGATCGTCTCGCGTGTGACCGGTTGCGATCACGCGCCCGTTTGCGACCGAGTCGGCCGCGGCGCGCCGGAGGTCGCGCGCCCGGCGCTCGAGGTCGGGACCGTCGTCGAGCGCTGCATCCACGCACCGGTAGGGAAGGTCGAGCTCGTCCGCAAGGGCCTCGACGAACGCCGAGTCCGACTCGCTCTCGACACCGCGAAGCGCGTGCGCCACGTGCAGCACCGACACGTCGTATCCCAGTCTCACGAGTGCGTGGACGAGCAGCGTCGAGTCGGCGCCGCCCGATGCGAGAGCGAGAACCTGCTGCCCGGGCGTGAGCAGGCGCTCGCGCGCGACGAACCCACCGACGCGGGCCACCAGCGCGTCGATCACGCCCGCCACTCCGCGGCGAGCCTGCCCGCGAGGACCGTTCCCAGCTCGATCGCGCGCGCGTGCAGGCGCTCCGCCTCGTCGGCGTCGCCGGCGTCGAGCGCCACCTGCATCCGGGCCGTCACCTGCGCCACGCGTTGCTCGAGACGTCCGCGCACGACATCGTCGCGCGATAGCTCGCTCGAGCGCCCTGCAAGCACGAGCGCGCGAGGGCGCCACACCAGCGCGAGCGTCTCCAGGTCGTCGTTCCCGGCGGCCACGAGCGCCTGCCACCCGGCGTCGGCCAGCGGAGCGAGCTCCGCGGCCTGCCAGCTCGGATCCGGTCCGTGCGGGCAGGGGCCGAGCGCGGCGGCGGCGGCGGCGTGCACCGCCGGATCGTCGAACTCGAGCTCGAAGTCATCGGCGCCGAGCGTGGCAAGCCGGACGAGGCCGCTCTCGAGCGGCGTGCGCGCGAGCTCGACCTCGCCCCCGCAGCGGTCGCAGTGGTAGGCCATCGGGAAGGAGCCTACTACCCGTTACCCGTACGGGAGGACGGCGGCGAGGGCGTCGGCGAACTCGGCCGGGCGCTCGAGCATCGGGACATGCCCCGCGCCACGCACGACGCGCATCGGCGCCTCGGGCCGGAGCCGCGCTGCGAGCTCGCCGTCGGCGAGCGGCGACGTCCGGTCGAGCTCGCCCCAGACGATGCCGAGGGGCACCGGGAGCGCCGCCAGGCTTGCCTGGAGGTCGCACGCGAGCGACGCCTCGATCGAGTCGTCGAGCTGACGCGCAACCGCGGCGCCCCCCACGAGCATGCGTGCCTCGAAGGGGTCGAGCGCAGTCGGATCGGCCAGCATCTCGCGGAAGACGATGCGGCGGAGCGCCGCGTGCTCGGCGAGCAGGCGCTCCCAGGTGCGAGGGTGGCGGAGCGCCGCGTGGATCAGCGGCAGCAGCGCATGGCGGCGCCAGGCGCGGTCGCGTGAGAGGCCGGTCGAGCTGACCAGCACCACGCCCGCCACGCGCTCGGGATACCGCTCGGCGACGAGCACCGCGATCGGCCCGCCGAGCGAGTGGCCGACCAGAACCGGTCGCGGTGCTCCGACGGCCTCGCTCGCGGCCAGCAGGCGCTCGCCCGCCGAGAGCAGATCGAAGGGTGTCGAGGCCGGCTGCGAGGCGCCGAAGCCCGGCACGTCGAACGCCAGGACGCGCCCCAGCGGCGCGAGCCGACGGACCGTGCCGAGCCAGTAGCGGAACGTGCCGCCGAGCCCGTGGATCAGCACGATCGGCCGACCGGCTCCTGCCTCGGCGAGGGCCATGTCGCCGCCGTCCACACGGACGCTGCGGGCCCTCACCGTCACATCGGCAGAGTATCCCTGCGCGCTACGCCGCCGCCTCGACGGGAACTCGGGCGACCTCGGCATGCAGCGCGACGAGCAGGCCCTCGAGCCCGTCGCTCGTCTCGGGGTGGGCGAGCTCGCCCACCCCGTCGACGAGCGTGTGCACGAGCGGCACGGTCACGCTCTCATCGATCACCCGCGCCCCGAGCGTCCCGAGGATGCGCCTGAGGTCGTTCTGGGCCCACAGGCCGCCGAACGACCCGGTGCTCGCGCTGATCACGGCGACCGGCTTCCCGCGAAGCGGGTTCGTCGCGAACGGACGCGAGGCCCAGTCGAGCGCGTTCTTCAGCACGCCGGGCACCGAGCCGTTGTACTCGGGCGTCGCGATCAGGACGCCGTCGGCATCGGCGAGCGCATTGCGAAGCTCGGCGACGGCCGCAGGCTCCGGGCCCTCCCGCTCGACATCCTCGTCGAACGGCGGGATCGCCCGCAGTCCGTCGTACAGGATCAGCTCGAGGTCGTCACCCGCGCGGGCCGCGGCGGCGCGAAGAAGCGCCGTCGAGTGCGAGCCCGCACGGAGACTCCCGGAGAGCGCGAGGACGCGTGGCATCAGCTGCGCGTGAGCTCGAGCTGGGCGGTGACGCGCACGTCGTTCGACAGGATGAACCCGCCGTTCGGCATCGGGGCATTGAACTTGAGGCCGAACTTCGTGCGATCGAACGTGGTGGTCAGGTCGAGGCCGATGCGCTCGCCGCCGTACGGGTCGGTCGCCGGGCCGGAGAACTCGCCCTTGAGCTCGATCGGAAGGGTGATGCCCTTGACGGTCAGCTCGCCGTTGGCAGTGACCTCGTCGCCGGAGACCTCGATCGAGGTCGCCGTGAAGCGGATCTCGGGATACCGCTCGGCGTCGAAGAAGTCGGGCGACTGCAGGTGGCCGGTCAGGTTCTCGTCGGCGGCAACGATGCTCGCGACCGGGGCGGTTCCTTCGAGCTTCGAGCCCTCGCCGTCCACGACGAGAGACGCGGAGAACGTGGGGACCGAGGCGCGGAACTTCCCGACGAGCATGTGCTTGACGGTGAAGTCGATCGTCGAGTGCGTCGGATCAGTGGTCCAGGTGCCGGTCGGAAGCGCCGTGCGCTGGCTTTCTAGGGTCGACATGAGAGATTCCTCCTCTGAAGAACGGGACTCTCATGCAAACGGACGATCGTCCGCTTCTATTCCGGACGCTCGTCCGGTTCTAGTCGGGGGGTGGCTTCCTAGAAGCTCGATCAAAATCAGCGTCTGGACGCTGGGGTGTGTGGAGCGAGCAGGAGCGTCGGCTGGCTCGCAGCACAGGCCGGACGCCTGAACAAGAGCCAGCCGGCGTTCCTGCGAAGCCCCGGAGCCCGCTCACCGAGCCAACTCCGGATCACCGAGCGGACATGAGCGGGATCCGGGTCGCCGGAGGGCCGGGGTCGACGCGAGAACGAGCACAGACCCCAGACCGCAGGACGATCCACACGCGCCAGCGACGCACGATCATGTTGATAGAGCTTCTCAGCCCATGTACGTGAACGTGACCTTGCCGATCAGCGTCCCATAGTGCGCAGCGGCCTTGGCTCCCAGACCGGGCCAGACGTACCACGTGTACGTGTTCCCCTTCTTCAGGTTCGACCCGGGCAGCGTCCAGCTCGTGCCGGCGGGCCACGCGACGGCGACGCGCTTCGTCGCCTGGGTGCCCGCGAAGACCTGCACGTTGTAGTACGTGGCGCCCTTGACCGCGTTCCACGTGAGAGCCGGGCTGCCCGAGAGCTTCCCGCCGGGCGCGAGGCTGAGCGGGCTCGGGACGGGGACCGAGAGCGTCGCGCGCGCGGCGGTCGACACATTCCCGGCACCATCGAGCGCGAACACGGCGAAGCGGACGTGCTTGCCCGGCGGCAGCTTCTTGAGGTTGAGGACGAAGTGCGTTCCGGCGCCGCGGTACACGGCCTTCCCGTCCTTCGTCGAGCGCGGCGCACGCTTGGCGTTCCACACGACCGTGACCTTCGCGAGGCCCGCCTTCGGGTTCTTCCAGCTCAGGGCGACCCTGCTTCCCGTGATCGCCGCGCGCAGCGCCGTCGGCGCCTTCGGAGGCGTTCTGTCCACGAGTGACGGGATCAGCACCGCGGGGGTCTGCCCCGCGCCGGACACGTTGCCGACCCCGTCGAGCGCGAACACCGCGTAGCGGTAGCTCGAGCCCGGCGTCAGGCCGGTGTCGCCGCATGAGAGGCTGGTCCCGCCGAGCGTGCCGCAGATCGCCGTGCCGTCGTTGAGACTCGCCGGCGCCGGGCCCCCTGCCGCAGAGCGGCGCACCTGGTACCCGGAGACGCCCGATCCGGCGTCGGCGACTGCCGGCCAGCTCAGCGTCACGGCTCCGTTCATGGGTCCCGCGACGGCCGTGACCGCCGGGGCGGCTGGAGCAGTCGTGTCGTAGACGACCTTGGCACTCGCCGAGTCGAGCGAGGCATTGCCGGCCCCGTCGACCGCGCGCACGGTGTACGAGTAGGTGCCGTCAGCCGTGACGGACGCATCGCCGAACACGGTGCCCGGCGCGTTCACGGTGCCGATGAGCGAGCCGTTCCGCAGCACCTCGTAGGCGACCGGGACGCCCGTGGAGGCGTTCCAGGAGATGACCGGGCCGAGACGGGTGGGATTCGCGGCCGCGTGGACGCTGGTGGGCACCGACGGCGGCCCGGAGTCCATCGTCACGGCGACGCTGGACGACGAGGCGCTCTCGTTGCCGGCAGCGTCGACCGCGCGCACCGTGTAGCTGTAGTTCCCGTCGTTCGAGCCGTCCACGGCGATCGTGAAGTCGGCGATCGAGCCAGTGGTAGCCGTGAGGCCGGTAAACGTCCCGTCGCGGTACAGCCGGTAGGAGAGCGGCCCGTGCACGTCGGTCGACGTGCCGAACGTGAACGACGGCTGGGTGTTTCGCGAGGCCGGGCCAACGAGCGTGAGGTTGGCCGGCACGGTCGGCGGCGTGCGGTCGACCGTCCAGCTGTACGCGTCGCTCCCGATGTTGCCGGCGCCATCGGTGGAACGCACGGTGAACGTGTGCGTCGTCTCCGCGAGCCCCGAGTAGTTCATCGTGGTCGACGACGAGCACGACCCGAACGAGCCGCTATCCAGCTTGCACTGGGGCGTGCCCTCGTTGTCGGAGAACACGAAGTTCGCGCTGCCGGAGTTCGAGAGGCTGGAGGGCTGGCTTCCCGGCGAGATCATCACGACCGGGTTCGTGTGGTCGACCGTCCACGAGTAGGTGTCGCTTCCGACGTTCCCGGCCGCATCCGTCGACCGCACCGTGAACGTGTGGGAGGTTTCCAGGAGCGACGAGTAGGCCTTGGGCGAGGAGCAGGACGTGAACCCGCCACCGTCCAGATCACACTCGGTCGTGCCATCGCTCGCCGTGAACGCGAGGCTCGCGCTCGTCGACGGCGTGAAGCCCGACGGGAACGGATTGGACGTGACCGTGACGGTCGGAGCGGTCGTGTCATAGGTGATCTTGACCGGCGACGAGTCGGCCGTTGCAAGGCCGTCGGTGGACTCCACCCAGTAGCACCACTGACCGTCGGCGATCGCGTCACCGTCGACGAGCGGCGCCGGGGCGAGGGGCGCCGCGCCGCTTGCAGTCGCACCCGCCGGAATCGAGGCAGAGGCGAGCGCGATCGAGTCGCACACTCCACCTGTCGGAGCGGCGCGCAGGAGCGTGTACCCGGTCGCCGTGCCGTCGTCACCCGGCATCGAGAAGGTGAACGTCCTGGCTCCGACGCCGAGCACCGCGCCACCCGCGGGCGTCAGGATGCTCGGGTTGACGAGCGCGCTCGCGCCGCTCGGGAGCACGAGGGCGCCGGCCGTGAGCACGAGCAGGGCGATCGCACCGGCCCTGGTCCGGAGCGCGCGCAGGAGGCGTCGAGTGTTCATGTCGTGACTACCTCCGGAGAAGGTTCGAGGGATCAGCGCGCAACCCGCCACGTGCGTGCGCGGATCGCGTAGGCCGACGCGGCAGCGAGTGCGACCGCCGCAGCCACGGCGGCGAGCAGCGGAATCGGAGGAGTGTTCGACGGCGACGAGTCGAATGCGCGGGCATCGGCGTGCGCGTCAGCAGCGTCGAGCGGAGCCGCCTGCACGGCGGCCGACGCGCCGATGGAGTCGGCGGCGGACGCGGCGAAACGGAACGCGTCGTCGCGCTGACGAGCCTGTGCGAAGGTCGCCTCGGCGGTGTCCTCCGCGTGCTGCTGCTGGGCGACGAGTCGGGCACGCTGTGCAGCGGCCTTCTTCCTCGCGGCCTCTGCTGCGGCCTTCTTCCTGGCCGCCACGATCCTGGCGGCCTTCAGCTGCGCAGCCTTCTTCTTGGCGGCCGCGATCCTGGCCGCCTTCAGCTGAGCGGCCTTGCGCGCCGCCGCGGCCTTCGCGGCCTTCTTCTGCGCGGCGATCTGCGACGCCGTCGGGCCGGTCGACTGCGTGCTGGCGGACGAGCTGGAGCTGCTCGAGGACGAGGACGAGGAAGGCGTGGAGGAGGACGAGGAAGGCGTCGAAGGCGGGGCGGCCACCGGGGGCGGCGCCGGGGCCGGCGTGGCGCCGGCAAACGCCCCCGCGGGAAGCGCGAGCAGCACGAGGACGCCGAGCAGGCCCACCAGTCCCTTGTTCGGGTTACCACCCATCGGGAGCGTTGTCGACACGGAACCGCCACGGGTTGAGCCCCAATTTGGGGTATCGCGAGATCTGGCCGGCCCCGAGTAGCATCTCCGCCCATGCCGATCCACCTTCGCGCCGAACCAGGCGACTATGCCGAGGCGGTGCTCGTCCCGGGCGACCCCCTGCGTGCCCGCTACATCGCCGACACGTTCTTCGAAGCTCCCCGGGAGGTCAACGCCGAGCGTGGGATGCTCGGCTACACCGGAACCTTCGAGGGAAAGCCGATCTCGGTGCAGTCCTCGGGCATGGGCTGCCCGAGCGCCTCGATCGTGTACGAGGAGCTGGTCCAGCTCGGCGTGAAGCGCCTCGTCCGCGTCGGAACATGCGGTGGTCTACAGCCCGACCTCGCCCTCGGCGACCTGATCGTGGCGATCTCGGCCACACCGGCCGACGGAACGATGCTGACGTACACCGGCGGCGAGCCGCACGCGCCGACAGCCGACTTCGAGGTCGTCCACGCGGTCGTGCATCAGGCGAAGCACGACGGGCAGCGCGTGCGCGTCGGTGGCGTCGTCTCGAGCGACGTCTTCTACAACCCGGACGGCGGCCAGTACCAGCGCTGGTCCGATCGCGGGATCCTCGGCTGTCGAGATGGAGGCGTCCGCGCTGTTCACGATCGGCGCGCTGCGCAAGATCTCGGCCGGCTGCCTCCTCACGGTCTCGGACGTGGTGGTCGAGGGCGAGTTCGTCCGCATCTCCGACGAGGAGATGCGCGCCGCCGTCGACCGCATGACGATCCTCGCGATCCGGGCGGCGCTCTCGTCTCCCAAGGACTGACGCCATGCCCGAGCGGCCGCTCGTGATCGTCAACCCTGCGGCCCGCAACGGTGGGGTCGGTCGAGCGTGGGAGAAGCTCGCCGCGACGCTCGCCGGCTACGGCATCGACGCCGAGACCGTGCACACCGAGCGACCGGGCCACGCGAGCGAGCTCGCGCGAGCCGGGCTGCAGGACGGTCCGCGGCTGGTCGTCGCAGTCGGGGGCGACGGCACCGTGAACGAGGTCGTGAACGGGTTCTTCGACGGCGACCGGGCGATCGCGCCCGAGGCGGAGCTCGCCATCGTCCCGATCGGCACCGGGCGCGACGGCGCGCGCACCTACCGCATTCCCGGCCGGCCCGAGCGTGCGCTCGCGATCGTCGCGAGCGGGACGACGCGCACGATCGATCTCGGGCGTGCGACGTACGTCGCCCACGGCGGAGGCGAGGAGTCCCGCCTCTTCCTCAACATCGCCTCGTGCGGTCTCTCGGGCGCCGTCGCGGAGCGCGCGAACCGGACGAGCAAGCGCCTCGGCGGCACGCCATCGTTCCTCTGGGCGACTGTCGCGACCTTCGCGCGCTGGAAGAACATCGGGTTCAAGGTCACGATGGACGACGAGCAGCGGCGAGCTCGTCGCCAACAACACGATCGTCGCGAACGGCCGCTACTTCGGCGGTGGGATGCACATCGCACCCGACGCCCTTCCGGACGACGGACTGCTCGACGCCATCGTGTTCGGCGACGTCGGCCGGCTCGATCTGGCGCTCAACATGCACCGGCTGTATCGCGGAACCATCCTGCGGCACCCGAAGGCGAGCCATCGCCTCGCGCGCGCGGTCTCGGTCGAGACCGCCCGACCGCTTCCGATCGAGATCGACGGCGAGCAACCGGGCGTCACGCCGGTCCGCTTCGAGGTGGTACCAGCGGCGCTGCGCCTGCGCGTGCCCGCGACCTGACCTCGATAACAACGCACCGGCCGCGCCCCCGGATGACCCCTATCCGTCGACCCCACAGGTCGCAGCCGGTGCGTGTTGAAGGCAGTGTCGGCAGCGCGCATCATGGAACCTTGCCGACCGGGTAAGGCTTTCGTAAAGGTGTCGCAGGATTTTCCGCGGGCCTGGAACCCGGGGGATCCCGATTCTGATCGCAGAGTCAGGTGGCCACTCGTTGCCGCTGCTGCTCAGACCGCGCGAACCTCGGCAAGCCGCTTGACCGCGAAGTCGTCGGTCCCGCTGGGGTCCCAGCAGACGGCGGCTTCCCATGCGGCCCATGCTTGCGCGGCGACGTCGTGCGTGTCGTCGTCGAGCCCGGCGGCGTTGTGTGGCAACACCAGGTCGAGGTCGGGGACGTCGACGTGCGACTCGTCCCAGTCGATCAGCGCGACCCGATTCGCAGTCATGCGGATGTTGCCCGAGTTGAGGTCGCCGTGGACGACGCACCGCTCTCGTCCGGCCAGCCGCGCCCACGCTGCTCGGCATCGAGCAACGGCCTCGGCGGGCATCGCGCCGAGGTCGATCCTCGTCCCGGTCTCGGCGTGCAGGAGGTCGCTCGAGGACCGCCAGCCCGGGCGCTGCGGCCAGCCGCGCGTCAGTCGGTGCAGCTGGTGGAGTGTGTCGGCGACGCGACGCCAGTCGGCCTCCGCTTCGGGCGGTCCGCCCTCCACGTAGGTCATCACGACCAGTCCTTCGGCGAAGTGCCGGCCGTCCATCGTCGGGATCGGCACCGGCACCGTCATCCCCTGACGGTCGAGGTGTCGCAGCAGGTCGGTCTCCCACGCAAGGTCGGCGTCGCTGCGCTTGCCGAGCCGTCCGACGGCGAGGTGCCCGTTGACGCGCACGCTCCACACCTCGTTGACGCCAACTCCGCCAGCGAGCGGGTCGACACGGGCGACGTCGTCACCCCACTGGTCGAGTGCCTCCCATCCCACCGCCACATCTTCGCGGAGGGCGATCCGGGCGCGCCGTACGCCGCGGGGCGCTCGAACCGGTTCTCAGGCCCGCTCGAAGCGGTACAGCACGCCGCCGTCCTGCGCTACCAGGTACAGCGTCCCGTCAGTGCCCTCACCGAAGCTCGAGGGCGACTTCACCCCGGCGGCCTCGGCGACGCTCGTGACCTCGGTGGGCGCCTTCGAGCCCGGCCGGATCGTCCAAAGTCGCGCGCTGCAGTAGTCGGCGTACACGTAGCGGCCGCTGAGTCCGGGGATCGCCGGGCCGCGGTAGACGTAGCCGCCGGTGATCGAGCAGCCCTCCGAGTGCGGGTACTCGGTCACCGGCCGAATCTGGTGCCCTCCCCCGCTGAGGCTGCGCGAGCCGTTGTAGATGTGGGTGCCCTCGTACCGGCTCCAGCCGAAGTTGGCCGCCCGCGCCTTGCCCTTCGCGACGTGGTCGACCTCCTCCCAGCTGTCCTGCCCGACATCGCCGATCCATAGGTCGCCGGTCGAGCGGTCGAACGAGTAGCGCCACGGGTTCCGCAGGCCCCAGGCGTACAGCAGCTTGAGGCCGCGGCCGCCCTTCGCAAACGGGTTGCCCGGCGGGACCGCGTACGGCCGTCCCGACGGATGCTGCTCCACGTCGATCCGCAGGAGCTTGCCGAGGGGCGACTCGAGGTTCTGCGACCTGTTCTGCGGATCGCCGCCCGCGCCCCCGTCGCCGGTGCCGATGTACAGGTACCCGTCAGGTCCGAACTGCAGGTCGCCGCCGTTGTGGTTCGAGTACGGATCCGACATGTCGAGCAGGAGCCGCCGGAAACCGGAGACGCTGTTCGCGCCGGTCTTCGCCCGCAGCTCCCACACCTGCTCGTGCGCGTTGCGCGCCGTGTAGTAGACGAACAGGCGCCCGTTCTTCGCGAACTGCGGGTCGAAGGCGAGACCGAGCAAGCCCTGCTCACCGCCGGCCGTCACGAGCTTCGAGAGGTCGGCGAACGGCGTCGGAAGCAGCTTCCCGTCCTGCACGATGACGATGCGCCCCGCCTGCTCGACGACGAAGAGGCGGGGGTCGCCGGCCGGCTGCGTGACGTAGACCGGGCCGTCCAGACCAGACACGACCGGCGCAAGCTTGAAGCCCACGGCGCGCGCCTCCGAGCTGTGCGCGAGTGCGGCCGTCGGCGCCACGACTCCGAGGAGCGCAGCAACCACCGCCAGCCCCATGCGGCGAGTGCTCACGCGCCGCACGGTAGCCTGGATCCGTGCCCGGGCCAATGCCGCTGCCGTTCAGCATGGAGCGCCGCGTGCGCTTCCACGAGACCGACGCCATGGGTGTCGTCCACCACGCGACCTACCTGCTGTACCTCGAGGATGCCCGCGTCGACTACCTGCGGTTTCTCGGACGGCCGTACTCGACGCTTCGCGACGTCGACCGGATCGAGTTCGCCGTCATCGGCCTCGACATCCGCTACCGGGCGCCGCTCCAGTTCGACGACGTGTTCTCGGTGCACGCCGGCGTCAGTGCCGTGCGCCGGGCGACCTTCTCGCTCGAGTATCGCATCGAGCGAGACGGGGTCGTCGCGCTCGTCGGGCAGACCCGCCATGCCACGCTCGAGATCGGGAGCCACCGCCCCGTGCGGGTACCGTCGTGGCTCGCCGACGCCCTGCCCGGGCAGGACTAGCCAGGGCCCCTCACCACGAGCGCCCACCGTCGGTCGAGGCCCGGATCGTGCCGTCGTCGAGCACGGCAAGGAAGATCCTGGCGTTGCGCGGGTCGGACGCGACGAGCCGCGCGTCCGGCCATCCTGCCTTGTGCCAGGAGACGCCGTAGTCGCTGCTCCACTCGAGCTGCGGTCCCGCAACGACGACGCGACCCTGGACCGCGGGCGTCATCGTGACGGACCACACCGGCTTGCCCGCGGCCGGGACCGGCGCCCAGGTGAGTCCGCCATCGAGCGACCGCCACAGCCCCTCCTCGCCCGCTGCCGCCAGCAACATGTCGGCGCGTCCGGGAATCGCCGCGGCGGCGATCGAACGGGTGGTGCGGGGAAGCCCGACGGCCGGGCGCGCGTACCAGTTGCGTGCCGAGTCGAGCGTGACGTACAGCGAGGCCTGGGCGCGCAGGACGAACGCGTACAGCTTGCCCCCGGGGAGCCACGTCAGTGCGCGGACGAAGCCTCCCCGGAACGGCGCTCGGCGAGCGGGCTCGATGCGATCGAACGTGAGATTGCCGCGGTGCAGGAGCCGGCCGCGGCTGACGATCGTCGAGCCCGCGGTGAATGCCGCGGACTGCGCCCGGAAGATCGGCGGAGACGTCGCGCGCCAGCTGACCCCCTCGTCGAGCGATCGGAAGAGCCCCTGTGGCGTGCCGAGCAGGAGCGTGCCCCGCGCGTCCGACGCCTCGACGAGGAACGTCGGCGTGCCCGCGTCGGGCGGCAGCGCGCGGTGCGGCTGACCGACCATGCCGCAACCGGAGAGCAGCGCGGCGCCGGCGACCGCGCCGATGATCGCGAGCGATCTCAGAGAACGACCTCGCGGAGGCGAAGCGCGAGCTCGAGGTTACCGCTCACCCGGAGCTTCTTCGTCAGGTAGGCCAGCTGCGGATCCATGCGGCCCTCGATGATCGCCATCCAGTTGGCAGCCTTCGCCCGCACGGTCACGTCGGCGTCGCTGGCGGCGCCGTCGGTGACGGTGAGCGCGCCGTCCCCGACGACCACGGTCCAGGCGCCGCCGCCGTCGCCCTCGAGCTCGAACGCGTAGGTCGCACGCAGGTCCCCTGCCCGCTCGCTGCGAAAGCGCTCGGGCAGGCTCGCGAAGAGCTCGGCAGCGGTCATGACACGTCCTCGTCCAGGGGTTGACGCCCGGCGAAGCCCGCGCCGATGCGATGCCAGTGTGCAACCTCGGGCTCGCCGTGCAGCCAGCACAGCTCGACGACCTCCCCGTTGCGGTCGCTGGGAAAGTCGAGCAGCCCGCGTACGGGGTCCTTCACCCAGACGCCGAGGTCCTCGAGCGCCTGCAGCGCCTCGCCGAGAAGCGGTGTCGCCTCGGCGAGATCGCGCTGGGCCAGAGCCTCCCGGGTATCCGGGCGGCCGCCACCCGAGTCCGCGACGCGCCGTGCGAACGCCTGCACGATCTCGCCGGCGACGGCGGCAGTACGTGCGGCCTCTCGCATCTGCTCGACCAGCGGCTCCACCTCGACGAGCACCGCGTTCGCCTCGCGCACGGTGAAAAGCCTCGGCTGGCCCGTAATTGGGGACTGGTCGAAATCCACGGGTGCACGATAGGCTGAGTACATGGCCCGCGACGCGCGCACCCACCCGGAGCGAATCCACTTCACCGGCGACGACGAAGCCGATCGGCTGCTCGCGGAGGATCCCGCCGCCCTCCTGATCGGCTTCTGCCTCGACCAGCAGGTGACCGTCCAGAAGGCGTTCTCCGGCCCCCTCGAGCTGAAGAAGCGGCTCGGATACCTCGATCCCGCACGCATCGCGGCGGAGGACCCCGACCGCCTGCTCGCGGTCTTTCGCGAGCGGCCCGCACTGCACCGTTTCCCCGGCACGATGGCCACACGCGTGCGCGCGATGTGCGCCTTCATCGACGAGCACTACGACGACGATGCCGCGCGCATCTGGGAGGACGCCGAGAGCGGTGCCGACCTCCGCAAGCGACTCGCCGAGCTCCCGGGCATCGGGGCACTCAAGGTGGGCTCGATCCTCGTGCTGCTCGCCCGTCAGTACGCCGTCGAGCTGCCCGGGCTCGAGGCAGAGCTTCCCGACCACCCCACGCTGGGCGCCGTGACGAGCGCCGAGGAGCTCGCGGCCTACCAGGCTGCCAAGCGTGCCCACAAGGCCGCGATGCGCGCCGCCCGCGAGCAGTGAACCCGTTCTCCAGGAGGCATCCATGAGGAAGTCCGCAGTCGTCGCTCCGCTCCTGCTCGCCTTCGCCGCCGCTGCTCTCGTGGCACCTTCGACGTCGAGCGCCGCCGCAGCCGCATGCGTGCCCGGAAAACGACCGTCGCAGGCAAGCCCGCGACGCGCTTCTGCGGTCCGGCGCACGCGACTGCAAAGGTCGGCGGCAGGAAGTTCGTCTTCACCGGCGGCGTCTGCCAGACGTCCGGCATCTACTTCACCGTCAACATCGGGACGGTCGTGAACAACAAGCTGCCGACTGCCAAGCCGGGGCCGCTGCCCTACTTCAACATCTCCCTGACGCCAGCGAGCACCGGGGTGCACCTCACCCAGGGCCTGACCTGGATCTTCGGCGGCAAGCGCTATGCGCCGATCGGCAACAAGATCACCATAAACCAGGGGCTCAAGAGCGGCTACTTCTCGGGCCGGGCCGCCGGCGGCGCGAAGATGACCGGCACCTTCATCTGCTAGTCGGCGAGCCGAGTGCGATCGGGATGCTGATCTTCCCGGCGCGCAACCTCTGAGCAACCGCGTGCACCCTGAGGCGGATGGACCGTGGCACGAGCCGATTGACGTCGGCGATGCCCACGGCGTTCTGCGCGATGCCGAACACGACATCGCGCCCTCCCTTGAACCTGCCGTCCTGGACCGCCTGGATCGTGAGGAAGACAGCCTGGTCGACCCGCTTGATGGCCGACGCGAGGATGTACTGACCGAGGTACGACTGGTTGGAGTCGACGGCGATGCCCCAGACGTTCCGCTCGCTCACCGCTCGCAGCGCTCCGACGCCGCATTGACCGCCCACTGGCAGCACGATGTCGGATCCGGCAGCGATCTGTGACGCCGCCAGGTCGTGACACATGGTCTCGGGCGTACGGCTACTCGCGAACGAGTTCAGCAGCTTGACCGCCGGATCCGACGCCTTCGCGCCTGCGCGGAACCCCGCGATGTAGCCGACCTCCGACTCCTCGTCGCTGCTACCGACGGTCGACACGATGTTCCCGTCCTTGAGCCGGGCAACCGTGACAGTCTCGACGAGGCCCGCGAGATAGCCGGCGAGATAGCCGGCCTCCTCCTCTCGGAACAGCAGCCCCTCCACGTTCGCGAGTCCCCCGATGCCACTCGCCGCGTAGGAGTCGTCGACGATCGCGAAGTTGACCTTCGGGAACCGCCGCGCGACCTCTCCGACCGCCTGCGCCTCCTCGGGTCCGACCGCGATCACGAGGTCGTAGCCCTGCTGTGCCATGTATGTCATGGACAGCGCGTAGGACGCCGGGGTCGGCGACAACACGACCTGGATCCGTGCCCCGAGCTTCCACTTTGCGGCCTGTATGCCGCCCTGGGCCATCTCGTTGAACGAGCGATCTGCCGTCCCGTTCGTGTTGGCGACCATTCCGATGCGAACGATCCTGGCCGCACCGGCGGGAGGTGCACTCGACACGACGAGCACCGATGTAAATGTGGCAAGCGAAACGAGCGCGAGGACGTGCCTGATCTTCAGCGGTCCCACTCCTTGTGCAACGTCATGTCGAGATGACCGGTCGGAAGTGGCAGGAGCGCCACTTCCGCCCATCGACCGATCCCGCTAGCCGTTCATCCCCGTGGCGGCGAGACCGCCGAGCAGGCCGCCGAGGTCCTGCGTCAGCTGCGAGATCGGAGCCGGGCTCGAGGGCGCCGAGACCGACGGCGACGAGGTCGGCGTGGCGGACACGTCCAGCGTGATGTTGAAGCCGTCGATACCCGACGATGCCTGCGTGGCGGAGTCCGTCTTGCCATCGATCGTCGTCGCGAAGCGGTGGAGTTGCTTGTCGTCCTGACCGACCCACAGGTCAGCGGTCGCGGACTTCACATACTGCTGCAGTGAGCTGACCGACGACGCGATCTGGGCGGGCGACACCGGACTCGCAGATGCGCTGCTGCCGGATGACTTGGCGACCGCCGCAATGCCCTGCACGAGGGCCGCCAGGTCGACGTCGCCCTGGACGTGGTCCGACTTGATGCCGTCGACGTCGTCCGTGCCGACGAGCTTCGCATTCGTGAGGAGCTTCTTCGGGTCGCCGAACGCACCGAGGATCGCCTGCGGGTCGATGCTCGGGGCGGTGGTCGTCGAGCCGCCCGTCGCGCCCGTCGCGCCCGTCGTGCCCGTCGTGCTCGACAGCGCGCCGGCGGGGATCGAGTACCACTTGCCGTTCACCTCGACGAACGAGTCGGCCCCCACCTGACGGAATCCACCGTCGACCTTGATCGGCCCGGCCGCGACCTCGAAGGTCAGATCGGCCTTCTTGCCCTTCGAGTCGACAGGACCGTCGAGCGTGAGTGTGATGGGCTTCGTGAGGAATGCGCCCAGCGTCGGATCCTTGGGGGAGCCGCTGACCGTCGCACTGAACTTGACGCTGATCTTCTGTGGCCCGAGGTCGCCGACGTTCGTGCGAATCGACGCGAGGACTGCCTGCGCATCGCCGGCACCGCTCGTGCTGGGCGTGCTCGCAGGGGAGCCGGAACTCGAGCTGCCGCCGCCGCATGCGGCGCCGGTCACGGCGAGCCCGGCCACCAGAAGCATCGAGAGAGCGGAACGGCGGAACATGGATCTCCTTCGGGGTCGAGCCGAGACTCGAGACTTGACTGATTCCGATCCCTATCGGCCAGATCCTAGAGCGGATGAGCCCCGGTTTCAGTATCGACAACAGCCACGGGCTAGTATTGACATCCGCTGGCGCTGTCAATTCGCGCGCGCGCAACACGAATTTAACCGAAGGGAATGGCATGGAAGCGTCCTCCAGGGGTGCCTCGGAAGGTGCAACGTCGAGTGGCCGGGGACAGATCGGCCGTCAGACGTTCGAGCTCGCGCACAACCTGATCCGTGAGGGCAAGAAGCCCACGGAGGCGTTCGCGATCGTCGCGGAGAACACCGGTCGCTCGGCGGCCACCGTTGCGACGGCGTACTACCGCGTCGCGCGGACCATCCCTGGTGGTGCCGGCGTGAAGCAGCGCAGCCGCCGGGGCCGCCGCACCGAACCGGCAGCAGCTGCCGCGACGGCGCCACAGGCATCGCGACGGACCGGCACGACCACGAGCGAGCTGCTCCGCCAGCTCGTCGACTCGGCCGCCGCACTCGCACAGCACGTCGAGCGGCTCGAGAAGGAGAACGCCGAGTACCGCAAGATCGCGGCGGCGCTCGAGCGCCTCCAGCACTCGCGGTGAACGACGACCCGCCGCGGCGGGTCTGGGTCGACCTCACCAACTCGCCTCACGTGCTCGTGCTGGCGCCGATCGTGCGCCGGCTGCGGGCGGCGGGACACGAGGTGTCGGTGACGGCTCGCGACTTCGCCCAGACGATCGAGCTCGCCGAACGCCACGGTCTGGGCGCCACGGAGCTCGGCCGTCATGGCGGGGCGGGCCGCGCAGGCCGGGCGCGTGCGCTCGCGTCGCGCTCGCTCGAGGCCTACAGGTTCGCGCGGGGTCGCGGCTTCGACGTGGGTGTCGGACACGGCTCCAACGACCTGCCGGTCGCCGCGCGCGCGCTCGGCATCCCCGCGGTCGACATGTTCGACTACGAGTGGGCGTTCCTGCAGCACACGGTCGGCTGTCGGTTGTCCCGGCGGGTCCTGGTGCCCGACGCGATCCCGCCCGAGCGACTCCGGCGCTACGGCGCGAATGCCGGAAAGCTCCGTCGCTATCCGGGACTCAAGGAGGAGTACTACCTCTCCGACCTCGAGCCCGACCCGGATGCGCTTGCCTCGCTCGGCGCAGACGGGTCGCGGCTCGTCGCGGTGATACGAACTCCGCCAGAGCTCGCCCTGTATCACCCGGGCAGCGACGACCTCTTCGCCGCGGTCGTCGATCGGCTCGGCAACGATCCCGACGTGCATGCGGTCGCGCTCCCTCGCACACGGGAGCAGGCGGCGAGGCTGCGGGCGTTGGCGCTCCCATCGCTGATCGTCCCTCCATCCGTGGTCGACGGCCCGAGCCTCGTCGCGGGGGCCGATGTCGTCGTATCGGCCGGAGGCACCATGAACCGCGAGGCCGTCGCGCTCGGCGTGCCGGTCTACACGACGTTCGCCGGCCGGCTCGGCGCGGTCGACGAGCGCCTGCTCGCGGAGGGCCGCCTGCGACGGCTCGAGCGCGTCGGCGATCTCGTGCTCGAGCGACGCACGGGGACGGCAGCCCGCGTACGGCGCGACCCCGACTGGTTCGTCCAGCAGATCCTCGAGGTTGCGAGGTCCTAGAAGCTCTATCGAAATCAGCGTCTGGACGGTGGGGTGTGTGGAGCGAGCAGGAGCGTCGGCTGGCTCGCAGCACAGGCCGGACGCCTGAACAAGAGCCAGCCGGCGTTCCTGCGAAGCCCCGGAGCCCGCTCACCGAGCCAACTCCGGATCACCGAGCGGACATGAGCGGGATCCGGGTCGCCGGAGGGCTGGGGTCGACGCGAGGAACGAGCACAGACCCCAGACCGCAGGACGATCCACACGCGCCAGCGACGCACGATCATGTTGATAGAGCTTCCTAGCGCAGCGGGTCGAGCAGCTCGGGCCCGTCGTTGCGGGCCGAGTTGACGAGCGTCGAGGCCTCGGCCGCCGCCATGTGGTCCGCGGGGTAGGCGACCAGCATCGAATCGACCTCGGCGGGCGTCAGGGTCGGATCGAGCCAGGCGGACTCGAGCGCCCGGGGGACGATCACCGGCATTCTGTCGTGCACGGTCGCCACCAGCGCGTTGGCGCCCGTGGTGATGATCGTGCACGAGTCGAGGCGCTCACCGGACTCGGGATCGCGCCACGTCGCCCACAGGCCGGCGAACGCGAAGGGGCCGCCATCCTCGACCGTGAACCGCACCGGCCGTTTCTTGCCGTCGGGATCCGTGCGCCACTCGTAGAAGCCGTCGGCCACGATCAGCGCGCGCCGGCGCTCGAGCAACCCGCGAAATGCGCTCCGCGCACGCACCGTCTCCGCTCGCGCGTTGATCAGCGAGAGCCCGACCTTCAGATCCTTCGCCCAGTGCGGCACGAGCCCGAAACGCAACTCGCGCAGCTCCTTCTCGGCCTCGCGCCCGTGGACGATCCCGAGCACGTCCTGCGTCGGTGCGGCGTTGTACGTCGGCGTCCAGTCGTCCGGTATCTCGACCGCGAAGCGCTCGGCGAGCGCGGCCGGATCGGTGGCGACCGTGAAGCGCCCGCACATCAGGCCGGCTCCGGCAGCGGCTCGGAACGCGAGGCCACGATCGAGGCGATGACGACGAGCGCGATCGCGATGCCCGTCTGCAGATCGATGGCCTGGTCGAGCAGCAGGTAGCCGACGATCGCCCCGACCGCCGGGTGCAGCGACAGCAGGACACTGAAGGCTCGTGCGGACACACGGCGGAGCGCCATCTGATCGAGACCATAGGGAAGCGCCGAGCCGAGAAGCCCGATTCCCGCACACGCGGCGAGGGCCACCGGGCTCGCGAGCGCCCCGCCGGCGTCGAGCACCGCGAACGGCACGAGCGCCGCGGCGCCGATCAGCATCGCGGCGGTCAGGCCGCTCGCACCCTCCCAGCGGACGGCGACACGCCTGGCGGCAAGGATGTAGATCGCCCACGCAGCGCCGGCCATGCCGGCGAACAGCAGTCCGACCGTGCTCGAGCCGCCGAGACCCTGGCCGAGCAATGCGATGCCGAGCGCCGCGAGCGCGGCGGCCGCGAGGTGGCGTGCGCTACGGGAGGCGACGACGGCGATCGCGATCGGACCGAGGAACTCGACGGTCACCGCAACTCCGAGCGGCAACCGGTCGAGCGCGAGATAGAACGTCGTGTTCATCACGGCGAGCGTGATCCCGAGTGGCACGACGGGGCGCCATTCGGCCCTGGAGTGTCCGCGCGGGAGCCCCGTCGCGAGCACGAGAAAGAGTGCTGCGAACCCGACGCGGCCGCCCGCTGCGCCGACCGGACCGATGCGATCGAACACGTGGAACGCGATCACCGCAGCGAACTGGCTCGACACGGCCGACAGGACGACGAGCCCGGCCGCGGGATCGAGCCTCGGCCGGGCTGCGGGTCGGGCAGCGGTGATCGCGTCGGGCGTCATCGCGGCGTGACGATAGATGTTTGCGTGACGAGCCCCGGGGTAGCACCTGCGAAACTCAAGGAGGCTCAAGTGTCCACCTGGCTGTGGATCGTGATCGCTATCGTCGTGCTCGTCATCGTCGTCGCAGCGGTGTCGCGCATGATCGGCCGGCAGCGCACCGAACGGCTCCGGCAGGGCTTCGGGCCCGAGTACGACCGCACCGTCGAGAGCACCGGCGATCAGGCGACCGCCGAGGCCGAGCTCCGCGACCGGCAGCGCCGTCACGACGAGCTCGATCTGCGTCCGCTCGCGCCCGAGGCGCGCGCGGCATTCGTGAACGCGTGGCGCGACACCCAGGCCGAGTTCGTGGACGCCCCCACGTCTGCGATCGGCGATGCGGACCGTCTGATCCAGAACGTGATGCGAGACCGCGGGTATCCCGTCGACGACTTCGAGAACCGCGCCTCGCTCGTCTCGGTCGACCACCCGCTCGTCGTGCAGCGCTACCGCCGCGCGCACGCGATCGCGGTCGCGAACTCGCACGGCGAGGTGACGACCGAGGACCTGCGGCAGGCGATGCAGGACTACAAGGCGCTGTTCGTCCAGATCATCGACGACAACGTCGAGGCCGAGGCCGAGCAGCCGGCCGACGCTCGCCGCTGACGAGAGCGCTTCCGAGTCACCCGTTCGGGGGCCCCCGAACGGGTGCACTCGTTCAAGTTCACCCCTTCGGGCGCCGATCCTAAAGCCCAGGGCGCGCGTCCAGATTTCCTTTCCCGACCGGTTCCGAGCGCCGCGACAAGCACATGTGCGGCACTCGACCAGCCCATCATCCATCGTCTCACAGGCTGTCCGGCCGGCTCCGCACCTGTGCGCTCGCGGGAGCGCTCGCGTTCGTGCTGGCGAGCGCTCCCGCAGCACTCGCGGCCCCGGATCCGCCGACGAGCCTCGCGGCCGCGGCGAGCCCGACGAACACCCGCCCGTCGCTCAGCTGGGTAGCACCCGCGGGCACGACGGGCAGCGTCACCTACGACGTGTGGCGGAACGGCACCAAGCTGACGGCCTCTCCGATCTCGGTGCGGACGTACA
Source organism: uncultured Actinomycetes bacterium (assembly GCA_963717155.1). Taxonomy (GTDB): domain Bacteria; phylum Actinomycetota; class Thermoleophilia; order Gaiellales; family JALYLC01. Next base: position 395,667 of record OY970326.1, on the reverse strand, counting down.
TCGACACGTCGTCCTCGCTCGCGCAGGGATCGTCGTCGTACACGGTGACGACGAACGACGCGACCGGAACGAGCGCGCCGTCGGCCGCGGCAAGCGTCGTGTACGACACTGTCCCGCCGCCCGTGCCGACCGGACTCACGGCCGTCACGCCGACGAACCAGAAGCCCGCCCTCAGCTGGGTTTCGGGCGGGAACGACGCGACGTCCGGCTTCGTCAACTACCAGGTCTACCGCGGGACGACGCTCCTGGGATCGCCGACCGGCACGACCTTCACGGACACGACGCTCGTGACGAGCGGAAGCCAGACCTACACGGTGAAGTCGGTCGACGCCGCCGGCAACGTCTCGACCGCGTCGGTGGCGAAGGCGGTCATGTTCGACACGGTGATCCCGAGTGCGCCCGTCCTGAGCGCGCCCGCGGCGACGAACACGTCGACCACGCTGACCTGGACAGCCTCGACCGATCTGGGGGGCTCGACGCTCACGAGCTACGCCGTGTACCGCAACGGCGTCCTGATCGGCGCTCCCACGCCGGCGACGGCCCTGACCTACACCGACACGGGCGCGATGTCTCCCGGCACCTACACCTACGCCGTGTACGCGCTCGACGGTGCCGGCAACAGCTCGCTCGCCTCGAACGCGAAGGCGGTCGTGTACGACGTCACGCCACCCGGGACGCCGAGCGGACTCGGCGGGACGACGCCGACGAACCTGAAGCCGATCCTGCTCTGGACTGCGGCGACCGACACCGGCGGGGCGGGCATCATCCGCTACGACGTCTATCGCGGGGCGACGCTCGCGGGCTCGACGGCCGTCACCAGCTTCACCGACGCAGCGCTCACGCAGAGCGGCACCAACGCCTACACGATCCGCGCCGTCGACGGCGCCGGAAACGTCGGTCCGGCGAGCTCGCCCGTGACCGTCGTGTACGACGTGACGGCGCCCACGATCCCGGGATCGCTCACGGCCACGACACCGACCAACTCGCCGCCCGTGCTCTCGTGGGCCGCTTCGACGGATGCGCTGAGCGGGGTCGATCACTACGACGTCTTCCGGGGCAGCACCAAGATCAACAGCTCGCCGGTGACCGGCCTGGGGTTCACCGACACATCCCCGGTCACCGGGAGCCAGACCTACTCGGTGAAGGCGATCGATGCGGCCGGGAACACGACCGCCGCGTCCACCGCCAAGATCGTCGTGTACGACCCGACCCCCCCGCCGGCGCCGACGCTGACCGCGCCCACGGCGACCAGCGTCGATCCCGCGCTGAGCTGGACCGCCGTGTCCGACACCGGCGGGTCGGGCCTCGCCGGCTACCGCGTCTACCGGGACGGGACGCTGATCGCGACCACCACGTCGACGTCGTACACCGACTCCGACTCGGCCGTCGTGCCGGGCACCTACGTCTACAACGTGGTCGCGTTCGACGGCGCGGGCAACACGACCTCGTCCGTCTCCCGAACCGTGATCGTCGATACGTCCGCACCGACGACGCCGACCTCGGTCACGGCGCCCACGCCGACCGGGGCCCGTCCCGTGATCTCGTGGGCCGCCTCGAGCGACGGCAGCGGCCCCTCGTCGAGTGGGATCGTCCGCTACGACGTCTACCGCGGGGCGGTCCTCGCGGGCAGCTCGACGACGAACACCTACACCGACACGGGAGCGACCGCGAACAGCTCGCTCGCCTACACGGTCGTGGCGGTCGACGCAGCGGGCAACCGGAGCGCTGCGAGCGCGGCCGGCAACGTCGTCTACGACACCAGCCCGCCGCCCCTCCCGACGAACGTCGCGGGCACGACCCCGACCGCGACCGCACCCGTGGTGACGTGGACGTCGGGGGGCGCCGACAACCTCTCCGGCCTCGCCTACTACGCGGTGTACCGCGGAGCCACGCTGCTGGGGACGACGACGTCGACCTCGTACACCGATAGCACGCTCGCGACCTCGGGCTCGCAGTCGTACACGGTGAAGGCCGTCGACCTCGCAGGCAACCAGAGCGCGTCCTCGAGCATCCGCACGATCGTGTTCGACCCGGTCGCGCCGGGGCAGCCGGGCAAGCCGACGATCTCCTCGCCGACCGACGACCCGTCGCTCACATGGGCCGCCTCGACCGACCAGGGTGGCTCGAACATCTCGCACTACGACGTGTACCGGACGCCCGCCGGAGGATCGGCGACGCTCGTCGGATCGAGCAACGGCACCACGTTCAGCGATCCGTCGGTGAGCCCCGACGGCGTGTACACGTACGACGTCGTCGCCGTCGACGGCGCGGGGAACCAGAGCGTGCACTCGGCCGGCACCACCGTCACGGTCGACATCACGCCACCCGATGCCCCGACGGGGCTGACGGCCCAGGCGGCCCTGACCGCGCAGAAGCCCGCGCTCTCGTGGGCGCTCGCGAGCGACGACCCCGGCGGGTCAGGGATCGTCCGCTACGACGTCTACCGCGGCGCGGTCCTGGCGGGCAGCTCGACCGGGACGACGTTCACCGACACGGGGCTGAGCACCAACGGCAGCTACGCCTACACGGTGAAGGCGGTCGACGCCGCCGGCAACGTCGGTGCGGCATCGGCTGCCTACACGGTCACCTGGGACTCGACGCCACCCCCGACGCCGGTCAACCTCACGGCGCTGTCTCCGACCTCGGCGGCGCCGGTCCTGAGCTGGCAGAGCGGTGGCGCGGCAGCCGACTTCGACCACTACGACGTGTACCGCAGCTCGACGCTCATCTGGTCGGGCACCGCGACGACCTACACGGACGATCAGCCGGCTCCGCCGGCGACCAGCGGGAACCTGAGCTACACCGTCAAGGCGGTCGACGCGCTCGGGAACGCATCGACGGCGTCCGTCGCCCGCACGGTCGTCTACGACATCGCGGCACCGAGCGCCGTCGCATCGCTGACCGTCGCCTCGCCGACGATCCACCCCGCGCTCGGCTGGACGACCGCCAGCGACACGGGCAACTCGGGGCTCGCCGGCTACCGCGTGTACCGCGATGGCGTGCAGGTCATTCAGACGACCGGGACGACGTTCATCGACTCCTCGCTCTCGGGCGACGGCACCTACGCGTACACCGTCCGCGCGATCGACAACGCCGGCAACCTCGGCCCCCCCTCGCCGACCCGCACGGTCCAGGTCGATCAGACGCCACCACCGGCGCCGAGCGGCCTGTTCGCACAGAGCCCCACCAACCACGTGACGCTGTCGTGGCCCGCCACATCCGATACCGGCAGCTCTGGCAGCGGCGTCGCCCAGTACCGCGTCTACCGCAACGGGAGTCCGATCTCGATCGTGTCGGCGACCGCGTACTCCGACACCTCGCTCGCGATCGAGGGCACGTGGCAGTACACCGTCTCCGCGATCGACGCGACCGGCAACGAGGGGCCGCAGAGCGCGCCGATCTCGGTCCTGTACGACGCCACTCCGCCACCCGCGCCGGTGGGACTCGCCGTCGCGGCGATCTCGACGACCCAGCCGTCGCTCTCCTGGATCTCGGGCGGCCCGGACGCGCTCTCGGGCTTCGACCACTACGAGCTGTTGCGCGACGGCGCGATCGTCGCTTCGACCACGTCGACGAGCATCGTCGACGTGACGCTCACGCAGAACGGAAGCCACACCTACGCCGTCCGCGCGGTCGACGCGGCAGGCAACCGCAGCAACGCGACGCCCACGCAGTCCGCGATCTTCGACAACACACCTCCCGCGGTGCCGGCCAGCGTGAGCCTGGCGAGCCCGAGCAACCGACCCTCGATCTCGTGGTCGGCCTCGACCGACGTCGGAGGATCCGGCGGCGTCACGTACTCGATCTACCGCGACGGCAACTCGACGCCCGTCGCGACGACCGCGGGCACGACCTTCATCGACACGACGGCCCTCGCCGAGGGCCCGCACGCCTACACCGTGGTCGCGACCGACGCGGCCGGCAACTCGAGCGCACCGTCGCTCGAGGCTGCAGTCACGGTCGACGTGACGCCGCCGAACGCCGTCGCCGCGCCCACCGCAGCCTCGCCGACGCCGCGGCCGGTGCTCTCGTGGCCCGCCGCCAGCGACCCGTCGGGCATCGTGCGCTACGACGTGTACCGGGGAGCGACGCTGGTCGGGTCGTCCCCCACGACGAGCTTCACGGACTCGGCGCTCGCGACCGACGGCAGCTACGCGTACACGGTCGTGGCCGTCGACGGAGCAGGGAACCGCGCGCTCGCATCGGCGCCCACGACGGTCGTGTTCGACCACACGCCCCCTCCGGCCCCGTCGATCCCCCAGGCGTCGACCCCGACCGGCGTGCTGCCGAGCCTGGTCTGGGCGAGCGGCGGCGCCGACGCGCTGTCGGGCTTCGACCACTACATCGTCTATCGCGACGGCGTCGCCGTTGGGACGCCGACCTCGCCGGCGTTCGTGGATGCCGACCTCGCGACGCTCGGTCCCCACCTGTACGTGATCCGTGCCGTCGACGCCGCCGGAAACATCTCGGGTCCGTCCCCCGCCCGTACGGTCATCTACGACACCCAGCCGCCGCCGACGCCCACGGATCTGACGGTCTCGTCGCCCACGAACGCGCCGAGCCTCACGTGGACGGCCTCGAACGACGACAGCACGGGCGGGTCGGGCGTCGTGGGCTATCGCGTGTACCGCGACGGGCAGCTGATCGCGACGCAGACGTCGCCGAACTTCGCCGACGGATCGCTCTCGATCTCGGGCTCGCACGCCTACTGGATCACGGCAGTGGACGCCGTCGGCAACGAGAGCCCGGCCTCGCCGACGCGGGTCGTCGCCGTCGATCTCGACCCACCGCTGGCACCGCCCGACCTGAGCGCGGGAAGTCCGACGCAGCGCCCGTCCCTGAACTGGGGCGCGGCCACCGACGTCGGGCCCGGGACGATCGCGATCGACCACTACAACGTCTACCGCGAGGGCACGCTGATCGCGCGCACGACGACGACGAACTTCGTCGACACCCGGGTCACCACGAGCGGACAGGTGAGCTACACGGTGCGCGCCGTCGATCTCGCGGGCAACGTCGGGCCGCCGTCGACGCCGGTCTCGGTCACGATCGACGTGACCGGGCCGACGCTCCAGAACCTGACGATCCCCCGCGAGCGCACCGTCGGGACCCAGGTGACGTTCTCGGTCGCCGCGGTCGACCCCCAGGGCTCGACCGTCACCGATCCGGTCTGGAGCTTCGGCGACGGCGGCGCGCACGGCACCACCGTGACGCACGTCTTCGCGTCGCCAGGCGTGTACTCGATCATGGTGTCCGCCAGCGATGCGCTCGGCAACACCACGAGCTCGTCCCCGACCACGATCACGGTGCTCCCGCGACTCTCGAAGGTCGTGATCAAGGCGCCCGCGACGGTACGTCTGAAGCCGCTACGGTCGCTCGGCTGGCGGGTGCAGACGATGGTCACGCTCGACTCCAGCGCGACGGTCACCGTACGGCTCAACGTGGGTTCGAGGACGATCGCGCAGGTCACGCGGAACCTCTCGGACGGCCGGACGCCGCTCTATCTGACGATCCCGCGCGGCTACCGGCGCAAGGGAACGTTCGTGGTCGCGCTCAAGGTCTCGGGGTCGTCCCTCCAGGGCGCCTCCCGCTTCAGGGTTCGGTCCTAACCTGTAGCTTCCCGGCGGTGCTCACCGTCTACGGCTTCCCACGCTCGTCGAACGCGCTCAAGGTCCGTTTCCTGCTCGAGGAGCTGTCGCTGCCGTACCGGCAGGAGCTGGTGCCTCCAGAGGAGCCCCGCCCCGCTGCATACCTCGCGCTGAATCCGATCGGCAAGGTTCCGACGCTCGTCGACGAGCAGCTCGTCCTGACCGAGTCGAACGCGATCCTGCGCTTCCTCGCCCGCCGCGAGGGCCGGCACGATCTCTACGGCCCCACGCCCGGCGACGCAGCGCGGATCGACGAGTTCCTCGATCGCGTTGCGCTGGTGCTGCGCCCCGCGCTCTTCTCGCACGAGCGGATCGCGCTCGGCTACGTCCACGGGAGCGGGTTCCATCCCGAGACCGGCGACCGTGACGCCGCGCGCAGGATCGCGGTCGAGATCGCGCCGACGCTCCAGCTCTTCGACCGGCTCATCGCAGGCGCCGGGACGGTGCTCGACCACTTCACGATCGCCGACTGCGCGATCGCGCCCTCGCTGTACCGCACGACGCACAGCGGACTCGATCTCGAGCCGTACCCCAACCTCCACGGTCTTCGCGACGCGCTCGTGTCGCGACCCGCGTTCGTCGCGGCCGGTCCGGTCTTGTAGTGGCCCGGTCGTGCGCACGCTAGTCTCTCGCCGATGAAGCGCGCCCTGTCATTCATCCTGAGCGCCGTGGTCATCATCGGCGTCCTCGTCCTGTTCATCGTGTTCGCCCACCACAGCGGGCCTGGCGAGTCGACGAGGGATGACAACAACACGAAGACCGCATCCTCCGCGCCGCTCGTGCGCGGCGGCGGCGTGCGTGCGTCCGTGCTCGCCTGACCCGAGGCGCCCGATAGCGTGCAGTCGATGGCTGCCGCAATCGGGCTGAGTCACGCCGAGGCGGAACGCCGCCTGGATGCGCGCGGACCCGTCGAAAACCAGCGCTCGAGCCGATCGACGCGCGCGATCGTCCGCGAGAACACGCTCACGCTGTTCAACCTGATCCTGATCGGGTTCGCGGTCGCGCTCGTCGCCGTGGGCGAGTACGCGGACCTGCTGTTCGTGGGGATCGTGATCATCAACGCGGCGATCGGCATCCTCCAGGAGCTGCGGGCCAAGCGGCAGCTCGACCGGCTGGCGCTGCTCGTGGCCCCTCGCGCGCGCGTCGTCCGGGACGGCGAGACCGTCGCGGTTCCGGTCGAGGGCGTCGTCGAGGGCGACGCGATCCGGCTCGAGCCCGGAGAGCAGGTGGTGGCGGATGGACCGCTGCTCGAGGCTCGCTCGCTGCAGCTCGACGAGTCGGTGCTGACCGGCGAGGCCGACCCGGTCGGGAAATCGCTCGGCGACGAGGTGCGGTCCGGCAGCTTCTGCATCGCCGGGGGCGGCATCTACCGCGCAGACATGGTCGGCGACGACGCGTACGCGAGCACGTTGACCGAGACCGCGCGTGCGGAGCGGCGCGACCTGTCGCCGCTCCAGCGCGACATCAACCGCCTGCTGCGGTTGATGATCCTGGTGATGGTGCCGATCGCGGCGCTGTTGATCGCCGCGCTGGAGTACCACAAGACGCCGGTCCGTCAGGCGGTGTCGACGGCGACCGCCGGGTTGGTCACGCTCGTGCCCGAAGGCCTCGTGCTGCTCGCGTCCGTGGCGTTCGCCGTCGGCGCTGCACGCATGGCGCGCCGCGGAGCGCTGGTGCAGCGCCTGTCCGCCGTCGAGTCGCTCGCCGGGGTCGACGTCGTGTGCGTCGACAAGACCGGAACGCTCACCGACGGCACCCTCGCGCTCGACGAGATCGTCCCTCTGGGGGGCCGCTCGGAGTCCGAGGTGCGCTCCGCGCTTGGCGCGTTCGCGACGACGCTCGCAGGGAGGAACCCGACCGCCGATGCGATCGCGGACGCCCTCGGCGGGGTGCAACTGCCCGTCCAGGTCGAGGTGCCGTTCTCGTCACGCTGGAAGTGGAGCGGCCTCACGCTGGCCTCGGGCGAGACCCAGCTGCTCGGCGCCCCGGACGTCCTGCTCGGACACGTTGCAGACCCCGGACCGATCGCGGCCCTCGTCGACGAGCGTGCGCGGGAGCGGCGCCGCGTCCTGCTGTTCGCCCGAGCGGGATCTCCGCTCGAGGAGGTCGGCGATGGCGATCCGGCGGTGCCTGCGCTCGAGCCGATCGGGCTCGTCGCGCTGACCGAGCGCATGCGCGACCAGACCGGGTCGACCGTGGCGTTCCTGCGCGACGCGGGCGTCGCCGTCAAGGTCATCTCGGGCGACGGGCCGGCAACCGTCGAGGCGGTCGCCCGCGCGGCGGGGCTCGACACGACGGGACGCGTGATCACGGGATCCGAGCTGCCGAAGGACGGCCGGGAGCTGGGCATGGCCGCCGAGCGCTGCGTCGTCTTCGCCCGGATCCAGCCCGATCAGAAGCGCGCGCTCGTCGAGTCGCTGGTGAAGAACGGGAAGCGCGTCGCGATGGTCGGCGACGGGGTCAACGACGTTCCGGCCCTGAAGGCGTCGCAGGTGGCGATCGCGCTCGGCTCGGGGAGCCAGATCGCGAAGGGGGTGGCCGACGTCGTGCTGGTCGGGCTCAGCTTCGCCGCGATTCCCGCAGCGGTCGAGGAGGGCCGCAAGATCCTGCGGAACGTGCAGCGCGTCGCCAAGCTGTTCGTCGCGAAGTCGGTCTTCGCCGCGACGCTGATCCTGACGGTCGGCGTCGGAGGTGGCGCCTACCCGTTCCTCCCCCGCCAGCTCTCGCTTGCGGCGGCGTTCACCGTCGGACTGCCGACGTTCTTCCTCGCGCTGGCACCCCCACCGCCCGAGCGGCGCGGACGCGGTTTCCTGCGCGACGTGCTCGCGTTCGCGATCCCGGCAGGGATCGTGCTCGGGCTCGCAGTCCTGCTCGGCCACGGGCTGGTGCACAGCGCGCTCGGGCGCTCGCCGGCCGAGTCGCAGACGACCTCGACGACGATCCTGATCTTCGTCGGCCTGTACCTCGTGCTCGTCCTCGAGTCGACCGGCATGCGGACGTCGGCGCGACGGGCACGTGCGATCCCCGCGCTCTGCATCGTGCTCGCCGCGGCCTACGTCGCGATCATCTCGTTCGGCCCCGCCCGCGGCTACTTCGCGCTCACGGGACCCTCTGCGCTCCCGGTGATCGTGTCGGTGATCTGCACGGTGTTCGCGATCGGCGCGCTCGGTGCGATCGGGCTGTCACTGACGCGCCCAGGCGGTGAGCAGGTGCAGCTCGTCGTGCCGTTCCGGCGAGTCAGATGAGTCTCGGCACGAGGCGCTATGCGATACTTGAAGCGTTCCGGGGTGTGGCGCAGCTTGGTAGCGCGCTCCGTTCGGGTCGGAGAGGTCCCCAGTTCAAATCTGGGCACCCCGATACGTCGGTTCCGCCCGCTGCGGGCGGGCGGAACCAGTCTCAGCGCCGGACACGCGCCATCCTCGGAAAAGGCGCAGGTTGGGAGCGTGGTTCTCGGGACCTCGCCGCCGTTCCGTGAGGCGTTGCGCAGGCGTATTCGTCCCGTCGCAACCGTGATCGCGGTTAGGCCGGTAAACGAAGTAGTCGACCAAGATCCACAGGTGGCATGTTCGAAGCTTTCGTGCTCGACCTGGATTCCTTCGAACCCTCGCTACCTGCCTCCGTAGCGCGTTCGTCTCAACCTGTGATCTTCGCCCTATTGCGTTCGCGGTCTAACCGCGAACACCATTTCGACGGATCGAATACGCCTGCGCAGCGCCTTACGGGACCCGCGCTTAGGTTCCGAGAACCACGCTCCTGACCCGCGTCTTTTCCGAGGATCGCGGGCGCCACGACCCGCCTCTCAGCGCCCTACTCCGCCTGCTGCCGGCTGGCTACCGTCGTCGCACGCGCGAAGCGCTGGCGGGCGAGATCGTCGAAATCGAGCACCACCGGGCCGTGCACGATCAGATCGGGGCCTGCGCGCTCCTTCAGCACATCCGCGAGGAACCCGCGGGCGAGCCACTCCCGGCCGGGGGCGATCGTGGCCCGCGCACGCAGGTGGATGAGGGCGCTGTCGAGGCGCTGCACGCTCTCGATCCACGGCGGGCGTACGAACTCAGTCGGCCCGATCGGCATCACGCGCGCCGCCTCCTGGAAGGCCCGCCGACCCTCGGCCTCGTCCCGGACGAACAGCTCGATGCTGAGCTCGCGCAGGCCGCGCTTGAGGACGCGCGCACCCTGTACCTGCGAGTTGTGCACGTACAGCAGCTCGCCGCTCAGGGATCGGAGCCTCGTCGAGCGCAGCGAGATCTCCTCGACGATGCCGGCCAGGCCCATCGGCTCGATCGTCAGCGAGTCCCCGACCGAGAACCAGCCCTCGAACTGCATGAAGAAGCCGGTCAGGATGTCGATCAGGAAGCGCTGGAGCGTGAACCCGATCAGCAGGACCACGATCGACGCGCCGGCCAGAGCGCCGGCGCTTCCGGGTCCCGCCAGCTGCAGGAGCGTGAACACCCCGGCGATGCCGTAGGCCGCGTAGCGGACGGTCGACTGCACGAGCGACACGATCGTCTCGCGACGCTTCAGCCCGAGGATCACATCGGTGCTGGCGGTCGCCGGATCGAAATGCTTGGCCTCGTAGCGCCCGACCATCCACTCGGCGAGTCGCTTGGACAGCCGCGAGACCAGCCACGCGGCGACGAACGCGATCACGCAGAACGTGATGGTTCGCCACGGCTGGTGGATGAATTGAAGGTCGAGGACGTTCACGGGCGCACGGACCGATGGTAGTCGCGACCCCAGATGGCGACCGCGCATCGGTACTGTTCGCGCGCCGTGAACGACCAGCCGAACGAGACACGAGCGACCGCCTCGCCGCTTGCGGGCAGCACCGCCTGGGCGCGCTCGAAGGCCGTGCCCGTGCGCGCCTTCCTACGCGCCGAGACCGGGAGCTCGATCGTGCTCCTCGCGGCGACGATCGCCGCGCTCGTCTGGGCGAACGTCGCGACGTCGTCCTACGTGTCGTTCTGGACGACCCACTTGTCGATCACGCTCGGCGACGCATCGCTCTCCCTGGATCTCCGTCACTGGGTCAACGAGGGCCTGATGGCGTTCTTCTTCTTCGTCGTCGGGCTCGAGGCGCGTCGCGAGTTCGACATGGGCGAGCTGCGCGAGCGTCGGCGAATCGCCCTGCCGGTGCTCGCCGGGATCGGCGGGATGGCCATCCCGGTGCTGATCTACCTCGCGATCACCGTGGGGGGCCACGGCGCGCACGGCTGGGGTGCGGCGATGTCGACCGACACTGCCTTCGCGCTCGGCATGCTCGCACTCGTGGGGCCGCGCAGCACCGACAGGTTGCGCGTGTTCATGCTGACCGTCTTCGTGGTGGACGACGTCGTGGCGCTCCTCGTGATCGCGATCGCCTACACCGACCACGTCGAGGTCATGGCCCTCGCGATCGCGATCGGGATCTTCGCGCTGGTGCTCGTGATCCGCGCGGTCGGCGTCTCGCAGGGGCTCGTCTACCTCGCGCTCGGGATCGCCGCCTGGATCGCCCTGTTCAAGTCGGGAATCCAGCCCGAGATCATCGGTCTCGCGATGGGCCTCGTGACGGGCGCCTATGCGGCGACGCGCGTCGACCTCGAACGCGCCACCGAGCTCGTGCGGTCGTTCCGCGAACAGCCGACCCCCGAGCTCGCACGCTCCGCGCGCCTCGGCGTGTCGGCCGCCATCTCGCCGAACGAGCGCGCGCAGGCGCTCCTGCACCCGTGGACGAGCTACGCCGTCGTCCCGATCTTCGCGCTGGCGAACGCCGGCCTGGTCATCGACCAGGACCTGCTCGCCCGGGCGATCCGCTCGCCGATCACGATCGGGATCTTCGTCGCCTACGTCGTCGGCAAGCCCGTCGGCATCGTGGCCGCCTCGTGGCTCGCGTCGCGCGCGAGCCTGAATCGTCTGCGGCCGCCCGTCGGCTGGCCCGTGATGGCCGCAGGCGGTGCGCTCGCGGGAATCGGGTTCACCGTGTCGCTGCTCATCTCGAGCCTCGCGTTCACGGGTGAGAGCCTCGCGGAGGCCAAGCTCGGGGTGCTCGCCGCTGCGGTCGGCGCGTCCGCGCTCGGCTGGCTCCTCTTCCGCGCGCTGGCGCTGATCCCCGCGTCGACGAAGGCGCGCCAGCTGGCCCGGACGGCCGGGACGATCATCGACCTCGCGCTCCCGGTCGACCCCGAGATCGACCACGTGCGCGGGCCCGACACGGCCCCGGTGACGCTCGTCGAGTACGGCGACTTCGAGTGCCCCTTCTGCGGGCGAGCGGAGCCCGCGCTGCGCGACCTGCTCGCCGAGTTCGGCGACGATCTGCGGTACGTGTACCGCCACCTGCCGCTGCCTGATGTGCATCCGCGCGCCAGGCTCGCGGCCGAGGCGGCCGAGGCGGCCGGAAGCCAGGGAGCCTTCTGGGAGATGCACGACCTGCTGTTCGAGCACCAGGATGCGCTCCGCCCCGCTGACCTCCTGGGCTACGCCAGGGAGCTGGGCCTCGACCTCGAGCGCTTCGAGAGGGAGCTGCGCCGACACGAGCACGCGGCGCGCGTCGCGCGGGACGTTCAGAGCGCAGATCTGAGCGGTGTCACGGGCACGCCGAGCTTCTTCGTGAACGGCCAGCGGCACTACGGGGCGTACGACCTCGCTTCGCTCGAGACCGCGGTGCGCGCCGCGCGTCAGCGCGCGGTCCTCGTTCCGGGCTGACAGACTCACACGTGCAATGACGGTCAACCGCGACGACATCCTCGACTTCCTCGCCCGCGAGCTCGAGATCGATCGTTTCCGCGACTACGGGCCGATCGGGCTCCAGGTCGCCGGTCGCGACGACGTCGGCCGCGTCGCCGTTGCGGTCTCCTCGACGCTCGAGGTGTTCCAGCGCGCGGAGTCGTTCGCGGCCGATCTCCTCATCGTGCACCACGGCCTCTTCTGGGACGGCGACTCCCGCGTGGTCGACGTGCTGATGCGCCGACGTCTCGAGGCGCTCTTCCGCACGGGAATCACCCTGGCGGCATACCACCTGCCGCTGGACGCGCATCGCGAGCTGGGCAACAACGCGGAGCTCGCCCGCATGCTCGGCGTCGCGCCCGAGGACTGGTTCATGGACGACCGCGGAGCACCGCTCGCCGTGCGAGGACGACTGGCCGAGCCGCTGTCGCTCACGGCGCTCGCGGACCGCTTGCGGGACGCGACGGGGCGCCCGCCGCTCACGTTCCCGGGGGGCGCCGAACCGATCCGGACCGTCGGGATCTGCAGTGGCGGTGCGGCCCGAGGCATCCGGCTCGCGGCGAGCCTCGGCCTGGATGCGTGGATCACGGGCGAACCGGCCGAGGACTCGCGTGCGCTTGCGTCCGAGCTCGGCATCTCGTTCGTCGCGGGAGGCCACTACGCCACCGAGACGTTCGGGGTACGGGCGCTGGCGAGCGTGCTGCAGCGCCGCTTCGGCGTGGAGACGACCTTCCTCGACGTCCCGAACCCCGTATGAGGATTCGCTCAAATAGCTTGCCGTCCATCCGCGGCGTCGGCTACGCTTAGCTGTATGGATCCGTACAAGGAGCATTGCTGAGGTGCGAGGCGCCGCATGCTCCCGGATCGCAGAAGCCCAAAGGCTCATCGTGCTGGCGCACGGTGGGCCTTTTGTGTTTTCGGCCGGCCCACCTTCGGCAGGGAGGAACGGATGGCGAATCACCTGACGCCCGAGGAGCTCTCGGAGCAGTACGGCATCGACCGCAAAGAGGTCATCCGACTGTGTCTCGAGGAGCACGTACCGATCTACCACGGGAAGATCGACAAGACGCTCTTCGAGGCAGTACGGCTCGAGAACGACCGCTCGTTCGTCACGACCGGCTGAGGGAGCTGCGCGGCGGGGCACCGCCGTATCAAGGTCTTTGCTAGCGTTCTGCGGTGCCGCCGCATGCCCCGCTGAGTCGGGTGCGGCTGGCCGGCGTGGCCGCACTGGTCGTCGCGGCCACCTGCGCCATGAGCACGACCGGCGCGAGAGCCGCGAGCCCGCGCCACGCGCAGCTGAGCTCGCGCGAACGACAGGTGCTCTACGAGCTGTACGCGGACGACACCGCGATCTGGCGCGCGCGGGTCGCCGCCGGCCACGCTGCCAGTGAGGTCGCCGCCATCAGCGCTCGCCTGGCGGAGGCGCGTCACGAGGCCGCCCTCGCACGTGCCACGCTCCACGCGGCGCGCAGGATGCTCGCGACGCGGCTCGCCGCGTGGTACCGCCAGGGCACCCCGCCCGACGCGGTCGAGATCTTCCTCGGGGCGCGATCGCTCTCGTCGGCGATCGACGAGCTCCAGCTCTGGCACAGCGCGACCCATCTCGACCAGTCGGTGATCACCCAGACCGCGACCGCGGGTCTCCGGTACCAGCGCGCGACGCGCGCGCTGGCGGCAGCCCGTACCGCGGCTGTCGACCGCCAGGCCGCGCTGCAGGCTCAGATCCGCGGCCTCGAGCAGGCACGAGCGGCCCGGGCGGCGCTGCTCGCCTCGCTCCGCCGTCAGGCGCGCGCTTCCGAGCGGCGGCGCATCGCCGCTCTCGCCCACCGGGCCACGCGAGCGGCGAACCGCTCGAGGCCCAGCGACCCGGCGCCCGAGACCGGCGATCCGTCGCCCGTCGTCCAGCTCGCTCCCGCGATCCAGAGCGTGCCGATACGGCCAGGCGGGACGCTCGTGGTGTCGTCGACGGCCTACGCGCTCCCCGGCCACACGGCGTCGGGGCTTCCGGTCGGCCAGGGCGTGTGCGCGGTCGACCCATCGGTGATCCCGATGGGCACCCGCTTCGACGTTCCGGGCTACGGCGGCTGCGTGGCGGCCGACACCGGCTCGGCGATCATCGGAGACCGCATCGACGTCTGGGTGCCGAGCGAGGCGCAGGCAGCGAGCTGGGGCCGCCGCGACGTCACCATCACGTTCCAGTGATCCGTCGGCCTCGTCCAGTACCGTGTGGAGTCGTGAGACAGCCCCTGCGCGCGCTCGTCCTCGTCCTCGTGGTGCTGGCTCCGGCCGCGCCTGCGCTCGCCGCGAAGCCTCTCACCCTCGCCGTCCCGAACATCCTCCGGGCGCACGGGCTCGCCGGAGGTGGGACAGGCGTGACGATCGTCGACCTCAGCACGGGCCGCGTCGCGTACCGCTACCACGCGTGGAAGCGCCTCGCGCCCGCCTCGAACGAGAAGCTGTTCACGACGGTCGCCGCGCTCTCGACGCTGCGGCCGGGGTTCCGCTACGACACGACGCTGAACGGAGCCGGAGCGCGCGACGGCGCGACCTTCGACGGCGACGTCTACCTGGTCGGGTCGGGCGACCCGACCCTCACGACCGGAGGCCTCGACACGCTCGCCAGGCGCCTGCGTGCGACCGGCGTCCGCCACATCACCGGCCGGATACTCGGAGACGAGTCGATCTTCGACCGCATGCGCTTCGGGCCGCAGTGGAAGACGTCGTTCTACGGCACCGAGTCGCCCCCGCTGTCGGGCCTCACCGTCAACCGCAACACGGCGCCGAACGGGCACATGCTGCCCTATCCCGCGCTGTCTGCCGCGCGGCTCATGCGGAAGGCGCTGATCCGGCAAGGAATCACCGTCGGGGGCATCGCGGCAACCGGAAAGGCGCCGTTCGGATCGCCCGAACTGGTCTCCGTCTCGTCGCGACCGCTCTGGCGGATCCTGCGGACGATGGATCGCTTCAGCGACAACTTCATGGCCGAGATGGTGATCAAGGCCGTCGGCGCCCTCGGCGACGGCGCCGGCAGCACCGCATCGGGGCTCAAGGTCGCCCGCGCCGTCCTGCAGCAGACGATCGGCGCCGACGCCAGCGAGCTGCACCTCGTCGACGGCTCGGGACTCTCGTCCGCGAACCGCGCGACCGCGAGCGCGCTCGCCGAGCTGCTCGCACGCACGGCCGACGACCCCACCATCGGCCCGGCGTTGCGCCAGGCGCTCGCGCAGGCAGGGGTGAACGGCACGCTCGAGGATCGCCCTGCGGGCGCGGGCCGGGTGCTCGCCAAGACCGGGACCCTCGACGGCGTCTCGTCGCTCTCGGGATACGCGACGACGCAACGTGGCACGCGCTACGCGTTCTCGATCCTGATGAACGGGAACCGGCTCAGCGACTGGCAGGCGCACGCGGCCCAGGACGCGATCGCGGGCCTCCTCGCCGCACAGCCCTAGACCTCAAGTAGAGGTCGAGTCTAGCAGCTCGTCGAACGCGTTTTCGTCGATCGCCGGGACGCCGAGCGACTCGGCACGCGCGAGCTTCGAGCCGGGGCTCTCGCCGGCGACGACGTAGGACGTCTTCTTCGAGACCGAGCTCGTGACCTTGCCCCCGTGCGCCACGATCTCCGCCGCCGCCTCCTCCCGCGTCCGGCGCTCGAGGGTGCCCGTCAGCACGAAGCTCATGCCCGTCAGTGGCCCGGCTGCCGGCGCGCGCTCGTCGGGCGGCGTCTCCATCGTCAGACCCGCGTCGGTCAGCTCGTCGACGAGCGCCGCGTGGTCAGGGTCGGCGAACCATGCGGCGACAGCGTCGGCGATGATCGGGCCGACGCCCTCCACGGCCTCGATCTCCTGCACGCCGGCGTTTCGGAGCGCGTCCATGCTGCCGAGTTGCCGTGCGAGTGCCTCCGCCGTCACGAAGCCGACATGCGGGATCCCGAGCCCGAACAGCACGCGTGAGAACGGGCGGCGGCGCGAGGCATCGATCGACGCGATCGCGTTCTCGGCCGACAGCTTGCCGAAGCCGTCGAGCGGGAGCAGATCCTCGACGGTGAGGCGATAGAGATCGGATGGCCGCCGGACGAGTCCGAGCTCCCAGAAGCGGAAGGCCTGCTTGTCGCCCACGCCGTCGACGTCGAGTGCACCGCGCGAGATGAAGTGTCGCAGCGCCTCGAGGCCCCGACTCGGACAGTTCGGGTTCACGCAGCGGTGGCGGACCTCGCCCTCCACCCGCTCGACCGGCGTGCCGCATGCGGGGCAGTTCGCCGGCATCGCGAACACGCGCTCGCTGCCGTCCCTGCGCGCGGTCAGCGGACCGACGACCTGCGGGATCACGTCGCCGGCGCGCTGTACGACGACGTGGTCGCCGATCCGGATGTCCTTGCGGAGGATGTCGTCCTCGTTGTGCAGCGTCGCGAGCTTGACGACGACGCCTCCGACGACGACCGGCTCGAGCATCGCGAACGGGTTGAGGTTGCCCGTCCGCCCGACGTTGATGCCGATGTCGAGCAGGCGGGTGACGGCCGTGATCGGCGCGAACTTGAACGCGACCGCCCAACGGGGGTCTCGCCCGACGACCCCGAGCAGCTCCTGCTCGGCGAAGCTGTCGACCTTCACGACGACGCCGTCGATGTCGTAGTCGAGCTCGCTCCGACGCGCCTCGAGTGCACGGCAGGCGGCGGCGACCGACTCGATGCCGTCGTGGGTGGACGTCAACGGGTTGACGCGGAACCCGTGCGCGCCGAGCCACGCGAGCGCATCGCTGTGCGAGCCGAGCTCGAGCCCTTCGCGCGCGCCGATCGCGTAGCACCAGAGGGCCAGCGGGCGACCCGCCGTCTGCGACGAGTCGCGCTGGCGCAGCGATCCGGCGGCCGAGTTCCGCGGGTTCATGAACGTCGCAAGGCCCTGCGCGGCGCGCTCCTCGTTGAGCCGCGCGAAGGCCGCGATCGGCAGGTAGATCTCGCCCCGCACCTCGACGAGCGCCGGCGCTGTCTCACCCTCCGCGAGCTCGAGCCGGAGGGGAACGGTCCGCACGGTCCGGAGATTGGCGGTGACGTCCTCCCCGACGATCCCGTCGCCACGTGTGGCGCCCCGCTCGAGCACGCCGTCGCGGTACACGAGCGAGATCGCCAGCCCATCGATCTTCGGCTCGGTGACGTAGCGCGGCGCGTCACCTCGTCCGGCAGCCTCGAGCTGGCGCCGGACGCGGACGTCCCACGCGAGCAGCTCGTCGGTATCTCGCGCGTTGGCAAGCGACAGCATCGGCTGGAGATGGCGCACCTCCTCGAACCCGCTCGACGCCATGGCGCCGACGCGCTGCGTTGGCGAGTCGGGCGTCCGCAGCTCGGGGTGCTGCTCCTCGAGCGCGACCAGCTCGCGGAACAGCGCGTCGTACGCCGCATCGTCGATCTCGGGCGCGTCCTCCGCGTGATACAGGCGGTTGTGCCGCTCGAGCTCGCGGCGCAACCAGCGAGCACGGTCCGCCTCAGGCAGCGCTGCCACGCAGCACCTCCTCGAGCTCGGCGGGCGTGCGAGCCAGGGCGACGGGTCGCTCGGCGAGCAGCTCGTCCACGGTTGCCGCGCCCCAGGTCACACCGATCGGGTCGACGCCCGCCGCGCGGCCGGCCTGCAGGTCGAATGGCGAGTCGCCCACGTAGCAGGCGCCCGAGGCATCGCGGCCCAGCCTCCGGAGCGCCTCGAGGATCGGCTCGGGATGCGGCTTGTGGAGCTCGGTCTGATCCGCGGTCACCACGACGTCGAGCAGCGGGGCGAAGGCAAGCCGCGCGAAGGCCATGTCGGTCACGAGCCGCGACTTCGATGTCACGACACCGAGCGTGGCGCCATCCGCACGGAGCAGCTCGCAGAGCTCCAGGAGCCCCGCATAGGGGCGCAGCAGCTCGTCGTGCATACGATGGTTGAACGCGCGGTAGGCGGTCACGAGCTCATCTGCCCGCGGCGCGTCGATGGTCCGCATCTGCACCAGAAGCGGCGTGCCGATCCCGCGCCGGAGCACCTCGTCGGACGGACTCACACCGAGCACCACGCGGGTCGCGTGCCGGTGCGAGGCGAGGATGAGCTCGATCGAGTCGACGAGCGTCCCGTCGAGATCGAACAGGATCGTGCGGTAGCGCAGCGCCGCCGTCATCCCGCGAGATCCTCGATGTTCCAGCGTGCGAGCTCCTCGAGCGCGGGTGGATCGTCGAGCCGCAGGCGCAGCGGGCTGACCGAGACGTAGCCCGCGTCGACCGCCGCGAGGTCGGTGCCGGACTCGTGGTGATGGCTCGGAGGCTCGTCGTACAGCCGGTAGTGGCGCCGCCCGGCCTCATCCGTGTGGTACTTCACGGCGCTCCCGTAGATCCGCCGACCGAGCCGGGTCAGGCGAACCCCGAGCGGGCCGCCGTCGCACCCGGGACCGTTGACGTTCAGGATCGTGCCATCTGGCAGTCCCCGCGCGACGACGCGCTCGGCGAGCCGGGCGACGACCTCGCAGGTCGGCCCGTACTCGAAGTTCGCATCGTCGTACCAGTCCTCGATCCCCCCGGACGCCTGCTGGGATACCGCGATGGACGGGAGGCCCAGGAAGACTCCCTCGAGGGCGGCGGCGACGGTCCCCGAGTACGAGACGTCGTCGCCGAGGTTGACGCCGCGGTTCGACCCCGAGACCACGAGATCGGGCCGATCGGCGAGTCCGAGCACGGCGAACCGGACGCAATCGCACGGCGTCCCGGCAACGGCGAATCCCGAATGCCCGCCCGGGATCGGGACCTCGTCGACGGCGATCGTCGGCGAGAGCGTGATCGCGCGCGAGACCCCGGTCTGGTTGGTCGCGGGCGCGGCGACGATCACCTCGCCCAGTGGGCGCAGCGCCGCCGCCAGGACGTGCAGCCCGTGGGCGTCGATGCCATCGTCGTTCGTGAGGAGGATCCGCATGAGAGCACTCAGGATAGGGTTCCCTCGTGGCTGTGAGCGCAGCGCACCGCCCGTCCGGCGGCTTCTCGCGGCGCGACACCATCGCGTTCGCCATCACGGCGGCGCTCGCGGTGATCGCCCTCGCGCTGCATGGCCTGAGCGCCTCGCCGACGGCGGTGTTCGTGGCCGCGGGCACCGCGGTCGCCGCCCTCGCCTACGTGCTCGGCGAGGCGACGGAACAGGCAGGAGAGGCGAGCTCGGCGCGGCTCGCCGCCCTGTTGAACGCGACGTTCGGCAACGCCCCCGAGCTGATCATCGTGATCCTGACCGTCAATGCAGGACTGATCGGCGTGGCCAAGGCCTCGATCATCGGCTCGGTCCTCGGCAACATCCTGCTGATCCTCGGCCTGTCGCTGCTCGCCGGCGGACTCCGCCACGGCCATCTGAGCTTCGACCGGCGACCGGCGGGCGTCAACTCGTCGATGCTCACGCTCGCGGTCGTGCTCGTCGCGCTGCCCACGCTGTTCGCACAGCTCGGACAGACGAGCACGGGCGACGAGCGCGTGGTCAGCTACGGGGCCGCGATCCTCATGCTGATCGTGTACATCGCGTACCTGTTCCACACGCTGCGCGCGCCGGTCACTGACGCGAAGATGGGGCACGCTCGCTGGTCGAAGCGCGCATCGCTGATCGTGCTCGCCGTGACCGCCGTCGCGACCGGCGTGCTCTCGGAGGTCCTGGTCAAGGCGATCGAGCCGACGATCGAGGCAACGGGCGTGAGCGAGACCTTCGTCGGCCTGATCATCGTTCCCGCCCTCGGGAACATCGCCGAGCACCTGTCCGCCGTGCGCATCGCCTGGCGCGGGAACCTCGACTTCGCGATGGGCATCGTCTTCAACTCCGGCCTCCAGGTGGCGCTCTTCATCACCGCCGCCGCCGTGCTGGCGGGCCAGGTGGTCGGGCACGACGTCCTGGTCGTGTTTCCGCCGCTCGAGCTCGCCGTTCTCGGAGCGGCCGCGATCATGGCCGGGCTCGTGACGGCGGACGGCGAGGGGAACTGGATCGAGGGACTCGAGCTGGTCGCGATCTACGTGCTCGCGGCCCTCGCGTTCTGGTTTCGCTAGAAGCCCGCGCGTCAGGAACCGGTGTCGACGAAGCGGGCGAGCGCAGCGAGGCGCGCGTCCCACAGCGTGCCGACCTCGGCCATCCACGCGGCAGCCTCGTCCAGCGGCGCGGGCGTCGGCCGATAGCGTGTCTCGCGACCGTTGCGCTCGGACTCGACGAGGCCGGCCTCGGACAGCGCCGCGAGGTGCTTGGAGACGGCCTGGCGGCTGATCGGCAAGGTGCGGGCGAGCTCGCTCGCGGTGCCGGCGGTGCCGCCCGCGAGCACGAGCAGGATCCCGCGGCGGGTGGGGTCCGCGAGTGCGGCGAACACGGCGTCGGCGTCGGCCACGTCTAGGCAACGGCGACGAGCACGAACAGGGCGGCGAGGGCCATCAGCGCTGCCTCCCAGGCCCAGGCAGCGGCGGCCGCGCGGCCGCGGGCCTGCGACCCGCTCGCGGCGAAGCCGGTCTCGACCACCGTGATGCGCGTAGCGCCGTCCTCCTCGTCCTCGAGTCGGAGCTCGACGCGCGTCTCGGCGTCCGGCATCGTGCCCGGCGCCCAGCGGAACGCGATCGACGCTCCAGGCTCGACCTCGTCGACCCGCACCCGGCGTTCGTGTCCACCTGCGAAGCGCACGGTCCCCTCGCCTCCGGGGCGCACGTCGACCGTCGCGGACTCGGCGAGCCAGCCGGCAAGGCCGTCATCCGAGCTGATCGCCCGCCAGACCGCCGCGCGGTCGGCCGCGAGGACGACGGAGCGAACGACGCTGGGGGCGGTCTCCGTGGACAAGGGAAGCTCCTCTCGAAGCGCAACCTTACAGTTGCGTATATCGGGACGTTGACCTACGATGCGCAACCTCTGAGTTGCGAACCATACCAGGAGGCACCGTGCCGTCCCTACCCATCCCCAACGTGATCGAGCGTGACGCGCGCGGCGAGCGCTACTCCGACCTGTTCTCCCGCCTGCTCGGACAGCGGATCGTCCTGCTCGGCACGGAGATCGACAGCACGGTGGCGAACCTCGTCGTCGCGCAGCTCGTGCACCTCGAGTCCGAGGACCCCGACGCCGAGGTCAACATGTACGTCAACTCGCCCGGCGGGGAGGCGTACGCCGGAATGGCGATCTACGACACGATGCAG
This sequence comes from uncultured Actinomycetes bacterium, assembly GCA_963717155.1. GTDB lineage: Bacteria > Actinomycetota > Thermoleophilia > Gaiellales > JALYLC01. Next base: position 374,175 of record OY970326.1, on the reverse strand, counting down.
CACATCCGCTGCGACGTGCGCACCATCGCGTACGGCATGGCGATGTCGATGGGTGCCGTCATCCTCGCCGGCGGGACGGCCGGCAAGCGGATGGCGCTGCCGAGCGCGAAGATCATGATCCACCAGGGCTCTGCCGGGTTCCGCGGTCAGGTCACCGACATCGAGATCCAGGCCGCCGAGCACCGGTCGGTGCAACGGCGACTCGAGGAGGTGCTCGCCCACCACACCGGCCAGCCGATCGACCGCATCCATCAGGACACGCTGCGCGACCGGTACCTCACGGCCGACGATGCGCGCGACTACGGCCTGATCGACGAGGTCCTCGGGCCTCGTCTCGCCCGGGCGGCCTGAGTACGGTACGAGGGCGCAGCCGATTCCGGCTGCGCCCTCGGGGGTCGATTCGATCAGGCGAGCCGCAGCTCGCGGAGGCGACGGATGCGCTCCTGCAGCGGGGGATGCGTCTGGAACAGGCCCGACAGGCCCTGGTTGCCGAGCGGATTGGCGATGTAGAGCGATGCCACCGAGGGGTTGACCTGCAGCGGGATCGCCTGCGTGCCGCGCTCGAGCGTCTCGAGCGCGTCGGCGAGCGGGTTGGGATCGCCGATGAACGATGCGCCGGTGGCGTCGGCGAGGTACTCGCGCTGGCGGGACACGGCCAGCTGGAGGATCGTGGCGGCGAGCGGGGCGAGGATGATCATCGCGAGCGCGCCGACCATCCCGAGCGGCCCGTCGTCGTCGTCCCCACCGAAGAGCATGCCGAACTGGAGCGCGTAGGCGATACCCGTGATCACGGCGCCGAGCGCCGCGGCGATCGACGACACGAGGATGTCCCGGTTCTTGATGTGGGCGAACTCGTGCGCGAGCACGCCGCGCACCTGGTCGGTGGGCATGTGCTGGAGCAGCCCGACAGTGACTGCGAGCGCGGCGTGGCGCTGGTTGCGACCCGTCGCGAAGGCGTTCGGCTGCTCGGATGGGATGATGTAGAGCTTCGGCACGGGCACGCCGGCCCGCCCCGCGAGCTCCCGCACGATCTCGTGGAGCCTGGGGTACTCGTTCTCGCCGGCCGGCTGCGCCTTGCTGGCACGCAGCGCGAGTGGCGCGGAGAACCAGTACATCACCCCGTTGAAGATGACCGCGAAGGCGGCGGCGATCAGGTAGCCGCCGCTGCCGAGGAACTGGCCGCCGACGACGACGATGATCGCCGAGAGTGCTGCGATCAGAGCCCAGGTACGAGCCTGGGTCGTGATGCGGGTAGCTGTGAGGTTCACTGTCTCCTCCCCGAGGGGACTAGAGGAATGGGTTCGATTCGGGCAGCAGCAGCAGCAGCGCCTGCGCGAGGGCGAGGGCGCGTCCTGCCGCGTGAGCCGTTCGGTCGCGCAGCTCGGGCTCGAGCGGAACGCCCTGCGCCGAGATCCTCGATACCTCCGCCGAGAGCCGGGTGAGCTGATCGTCGATCTCGGCGACCTGCGTGGCGTGCTCCGCGGTGGGCTCGTCGAGCAGCCGGCGGATCTCGTCGAGCCGAAGGCGCGCCGCCTTGTGCACGTCGATGATCGAGAGTCGCCCGATCGCCTCGCTGCTGTACAGCCGGCGTCCGCCCTCGCTCCGCACGAACGGCAGCAGGCCGTTGCGCGAGTAGAAGTCGATCGTGCGACGGCTACGGCCACTGCGTGCGGCGAGCTGCCCGATCGAGAGGTACTGCTCCGAGGTCACGATGGAATCGTACAGTCGCCGTGTACGTTTTTGACGACCACGACGTTACAGTTCACACACGGGTAACACGGCGGTCACACCGCCGCCTCGAGCCGCGTCAGCAGCGTGCCCAGCGAGGGATCGAGCGCGGTCGGCAACGGGACGAACCGGCAGGACGTTCCCGGCGACCCGAACTGCCAGCTGTCGGCAAGCCCGACAGGCGCCCGGAGCCAGACGACGCGGGCGCGGGTCGGCTCGCCGCCGACCGACTCTTCGACCAGCATGCCGAGCGGTCGCGGGATATCCGTGAGCTCGATCCCCGTCCGGGCATGCACCTCGCGATGCGCTGCGGCGTCGATGCGCTCCTCGGGCTCGAACGTGCCGCGTGGCACGCTGCGCGCAGCGTCGTGCAGGAGCACCAGAAGCTCGCGGGCGCCGCCGCGCTCGCGCGTCACGAAGCACAGCAGCTCGTCGTTGCCGGGGCCGTCGCCGGCATAGCGCACGCCGGTCAAGGTCAACGCGTGCGGTGGGGCCGTCGCACCGGCCGCGTCTCGCGCGGCGCCCTCGAGCAGGCGCGCGAACGAGCCCACGTCGCGGGCGCCGCGCGCGACCTGCAGCATCGTCCCGACGAGCGTGCGCACCATGTGGTGCAGGAATGCGTCGGCCTCGATCGACAGCACCAGCTCATCGCCATCCCCGGTCCACTCGCAGGCGGTCACGTGCCGACGGGTGCGTGCGCCGGGCGTCGCGGCGGGCGTGAACGCCCGGAAATCGTGCTCGCCCAGCGCGAGCGCGGCGCACGCATCGAGCGCGGCGCGATCGATCGGGGAGGGATGGTGCAACGCGCGCGCGGCCCGCAGCGGCGAGCGCGCCCGCCGCGCCAGCACGCGGTACTCGTAGCGGCGCGCGAGGGCCGAGAAGCGCGCGTGGAACCCCGGCCGCGCCTCGCGGGCGGAGATCACCGCGATGTCGTCGGCGAGCAGCGAGCGCAGCGCGTCGGCGGCGCGCTCGGCCGGTGGGCCGCCGTCGACCACCACGCTCAGCACCTGGTGGGAGGCGTGGACGCCGGCATCGGTGCGCCCGGCGACGGCGAGCGTCGCCGCCGACCCGGGCCATAGCGCCTCGAGTGCGTCGCCGACGGTGGCCTCGACAGTCCGACGCTCGGGCTGTCGCGCCCACCCGGCGAACCCCGATCCGTCGTACTCGAGCGTCAGGCGAAGCGTCCGCTCCATCGACGAACGATGCGCTAGCGCGTGCGGATCAGCTGGCGAGGCGGTGCCGGATCGAGGCGATCCACCAGGGCCCAGCGCCCACCCCCGGCGATCACCAGGATCAGGCAGAGCACACCGAGGAGCGGCGGCAGGATCAGGTACGGGCCGCCGTCGATCCGGCCCGCGGTCATGAGAGCTCCGACCATCTCGCAGAGCAGCACCAGCGCCGCGAAGCGCGGAAGGATGCCCAGCACGAGCACGATGCCGAAGAAGAGCTCCACGCCCGAGACCGCGTAGCTGAACTGGTCGGGGTGCGGCAGCCCCCAACGCTGGAAGTCGATCACATCCTGCGCGTGATTCGAGATCGTCTGCACGGACGCCGCGATGAAGGTCGCGCCGACGAGGACACGCACCAGCGCGAGCCCGATCGAAGGACGGTCCTCCACCCGCGATCTGGTCTCAGCGGCAGCGGCCGGCGATGCCGGGACGCAGGTCGACGGCTCGGCGCCGGAGGTCGGCAGCGGAAGTCGTGTGACCCTGCTCGGCCTCGAGCTCGGCGAGCCCCCAGAGCGCCTCTGCGCAGCCGGGATCGATCGCGAGCGCCTCGCGGTAGCGCGCGTCGGCCTCCTCGAGCCGTCCGAGCTCGACGAGCACGTTCGCGTGGTTCGTGAGGCTCACGACACAGCCGAGCTCGTTCGCAGCGCGACGCAGATGCGGCTCGGCCTCGGCCGGACGCGCCCGGGTCACGAGCAGCACGCCGAGCTCGGCGCACGCCTCGGCGGACACATCGGAGTGGTGCAGCGCGCGGCGGTAGTGCTTCTCGGCGTCGTCGACCGCACCGAGCGCCCAGGTCAGCTCGGCGTAGCCGAGCAGCACGGCGCCGGCGGCGCCACGCACGAGCGCCGAGAGGAACAGCTTCGCAGCCTCCGAGAGCCGGCCCTGCCAGCGGCAGAGCTCGGCGTAGAACCGCGCCGCGTCCTCGCACAGCGGATCGAGCGCGAGCGCGCGCCGCAGATGGCCTTCCGCCTCGTCGAGGCGCCCGAGCTCGGCGAGCGTGCGGGCGAGCCCGACGTGGCACCCGACCTGGGTGTCGTCACCCGCGAGTGCCCGACGCCACCAGGTCTCGGCATCCACGTGGTCGCCGGCCGAGTGGTAGGCGCCTGCGAGCGCCGCGTAGCCGGCGTTCACGCTTCCCTGGGGCTGGGTCGCGCTCACGCGGCCACGGCCTCGGTCGACAGTCGAAAGCCCTCGATGACCGACCGCAGATCCGGTTCCGCGGCGGCGAACGATCCCTCGCCGGCGGTACCGGTGAGCGCGTAGCCGATGCCGTTCGCGACCACGAACGCCTGCAGCTGCACCAGTGCCGGCGTATCGCCGATGCGGAGCCGCACGGTGCGGACGAGCGCCCGATTCCCGGCGAGCTGAGTCTCTTCGGTCGAGAGCACCGACACCTCCTCGGCGTGCTCGCGCAGCAACCGCAAATGGCCTTCGGCGAAGCCTCCGAGCCCGAGACCGGAACATAGCGCCTCGCGCGTCACGACGACGTTGGGTACGTATCCATCCCCACCGACCGGCCCGGCGATCGTGACCGCGGTGCGGTCGCTCCAGCCAGCCGGAAGCGGGAGGTCGAAGTCGCCAGCGCGGACGGAGCTCACACTCGTCACCGTCCGGGCGTTAAACGAGCTCGATGTACGCCATCTCGGCCGCATCGCCCTGGCGGGCGCCGAGCTTGACGATCCGGGTGTACCCGCCGGGGCGCTCCGCGTAGCGCGGTGCGACCTCCGCGAAGAGCCGGTGTACGACCGGCTTCTGCCGCAGGAACGCGACGGCCTGGCGATGGGCGTGAAGGTCGCCGCGCTTGCCGAGAGTGACCATCTCCTCGACGACCGGACGCACCTCCTTGGCCTTCGCGAGCGTCGTCTTGATGCGACCGTGCTCGATGATCTGGCACGAGAGCGTCTGGTAGAGGGCGCGGCGCTGTGCGGCGTTGCGGCCGAGCTTGCGCCCCGACTTCTGGTGTCGCATCAGTCGTCGCCCCGTAGGCGCAGGCCGTGCGTCCCGAGCGTCTCCTTGACTTCCTCGATCGACTTCTTGCCGAAGTTCGGAATCGCAGCGAGCTCCTGCTCGGTCTTGGAGACCAGATCGCCGATCGTCTCGATGCCGACCCGCTTGAGGCAGTTGTAGCTGCGGACGCCGAGCTCGAGCTCCTCGATCAGGATGTTCTCCATCCCGTTCGCCTGCGGCACGTCGGGCTCCGCGGCGCCGGCACTGATGCCGACGAGCGCGCTCAGGTCGCTCGTGTCGAGATCGGTGAAGATCGCGAGCTGCCGGATCATGAGCTCGGCGGCCTGCTGGATCGCGTCACGCGGAGTCAGCGAGCCGTCCGTGGCGACGTCCAGGGTCAGCCGGTCGAAGTCGGTGCGCTGACCGACGCGAGCCGGATCCACGCTCACCGCGACGCGGCGGACGGGCGAGAAGATCGAGTCGACCGGAATCACGCCGATCGTCGTCTCGGGGCCCTTGTTGTCGGTGGCCGCGACGTAGCCGCGCCCGCGCCCGACCGTGAGGGTCATCTCGAGACGCGCGCCATCGGCGAGGTGGCAGATCTCGAGCTCCGGGTTCATGATCTCGAGCTCGGAGGACACGTCGATGTCGGCAGCCGTCACGACGGCCGGGCCGTCCTTGAGGATGCGCGCCTCGACCTCGCCGGAGTCGCCGTGCAGCACGGCGACGAGGCCCTTGAGGTTGAGAATGATGTCGGTGACGTCCTCGCGGACACCCTTGATCGAGGAGAACTCGTGCTGCACGCCCTCGATCTTCACGGACGTCACGGCCGCACCCTCGATGCTCGAGAGCAGGACGCGACGCAGCGCGTTTCCGTACGTGTAGCCAAAACCGCGTTCGAGGGGCTCCACGACGAACGTGCCGTTGGTATCGGTCACGTCCTCCTGAGCGATCCTCGGGAGTTGGTAGTCCAGCATTACAGTCATCCAGACCTTCGTTCGGACGGCGGCGCAAGAGGCGCCGTCTAGCGTTACTTGGAGTAGAGCTCGATGATCAGCTGCTCCTGGACGGGCGTATCGATCTCGGCCCGTTCAGGCAGGCGCAGCACCTTGCCGACCAGGTTGTCGTGGTCGGCCTGGAGCCACGGAGCCACCGATGCGGTGAGCTCGGTCGCCTCCTCGATCTGCGGCCGGGCGCCGGAGCCCTCGTGGAGGGTGACGACGTCGTCGGTCTTGACCTGGAAGGAGGGGATATTGACGCGCCGGCCGTTGACGTCGAAGTGGCCGTGGCGCACGAACTGGCGCGCCTGGGCGCGCGAGGCCGCGAAGCCGAGCCGGTAGACGACGTTGTCGAGGCGCGTCTCGAGCAGGCGCAGCAGGTTGTCGCCGGTGATGCCCTGGCGACGGCTGGCGCGCTCGTAGTAGGTGCGGAACTGCCGCTCGAGCACGCCGTAGTAGCGGCGCGCCTTCTGCTTCTCGCGAAGCTGCAGCAGGTACTCGGAGCTCTTGATGCGCCCACGGCCGTGTTGGCCGGGCGGATATGCGCGGCGCTCGATCGCGCACTTCTCGGTGAGGCACCGCTCGCCCTTCAGGAACAGCTTCATTCCCTCGCGGCGGCACTTCTTGCACTTGGGATCGATGGAGCGGGCCATCTATCGCTCCTAGACCCGCCGCCGCTTGCGCGGCCGGCAGCCGTTGTGGGCCTGCGGTGTGACGTCCTTGACGGACAGGATCTCGAGGCCGGCGGCCTGCAGCGAGCGGATCGCCGTCTCGCGACCGGAGCCGGGGCCCTTCACGAAGACCTCGACCTTCTGCAGACCGTGCTCCATTCCTTCGCGGGCACACGCGTCCGCCGTCACCTGCGCCGCGAACGGCGTCGACTTGCGGGACCCCTTGAAGCCCGCGGCGCCCGCGGACTTCCACACGATCACGTTACCCTCGCGATCGGTGATCGCGACGATCGTGTTGTTGAACGAGGTCTTGATATGCGCCTGGCCAATCGCAACGTTCTTGCGGGCCTTACGGCGCGTGCGGCCGCGTGCAGCGGCCGTTCGGCGAGGCGGAGGTGCCAAGGTTCGAGCAGTCCTTTCGGTGCCGCGGCTCTAGCCGCTACTTCTTGCGGGAGCGCGAGACGGTCTTCTTCGGGCCCTTGCGCGTGCGCGCGTTCGTTTTGGTGCGCTGTCCATTCACGGGGAGTCCGCGCCGATGGCGCAGTCCCCGGTAGCAACCGATCTCCATGAGGCGCTTGACGTTCTGCGACCGCTCGCGCCGGAGGTCGCCCTCGACCTCGAGGTTCTGGTCGATGTGAGCGCGAAGCTTCGCGATCTCCTCTTCCGTGAGGTCGCGCACCTTGGTGTCGGGGTCGAGCTCGAGCGCCTTGCAGACGCTCAGCGCGCTCGACCGGCCGACACCGTAGATGTAGGTGAGACCGATCTCGACGCGCTTCTCGCGCGGGATGTTGACTCCAGCGATGCGCGCCACGCCTCAGCCCTGCTTCTGCTTGTGCCGGGGATTGACGCAGATCACCATCACGTGACCCGACCTGCGGATCACGCGACACTTCTCACACATCGGCTTGACGCTCGCCCTGACCTTCACGGTACCTTCTGGCTCGACCGGGGGCGCGGCACCTGGTGCCGGCGACACCCCTCATGAAAATGGCTCTGCAGTACCCGCCGTCCGCACAGGCGAACAGAAGCGGGCCCACCGCAGGTGCCCAGGATAGCAGAGGAATCGCGGATTTGCCGGGGCGGAGGCTATGCCGCGATCGGCTCGTCGACGGGCGACCAGCCGTCGTGGCGCGTCAGCACCAGCGGCCCGGACTCCGTCACGGCGACCGTGTGCTCGAAGTGCGCCGACAGCGACCCATCGGCGGTGTAGATCGACCAGCCATCGTCGGCGTCGGGCTGGATCGCATGGTCGCCCGCCGTGATCATCGGCTCGATCGCCAGCACCATGCCGGCGGCGAGGACCGGCCCGCGGCCGGGAGGCCCGTAGTTCGGCACCTGCGGATCCTCGTGCATCCGGCGACCGACGCCGTGGCCCACGAGCGCCCGGACGACGCCGAAGCCCTCTCCCTCGACACGCGTCTGCACGGCGTGGCCGATGTCCGAGAGGTGCGCACCCGGGCGGCACGTCTCGATCGCGTCGAACAGGGACTGACGGCACGTCTCCAGCAGACGGCGGGCGTCGCCGGCGACCTCGCCGACCGCGACCGTGATCGCCGAGTCTGCGACCCAGCCTCGGAACGTCACGCCGACGTCGAGCGAGATCACGTCACCGTCGCGCAGCTCGTACGGGCCGGGGATGCCGTGGACGATCATGTCGTTCGGCGACGAGCAGATCGAGCCGGTGAAGCCGTGGTAGCCCTTGAAGGTCGGAATTCCGCCCTCGGCGCGGATGAACTCCTCTGCGAGACGGTCGAGGTCGCCCGTGGTCACGCCGGCGCGCGCCTCGCCGCGCAGCATCTCGAGCGTGCGCGCGACGATCGAGCCGGCTGCTGCCATGCGCTCGAGCTCGCGTCGCGACTTCCGGATGATCATCTCGGCAGACCGTCGACGATCTCGCCGAGCTCGGCCGCGACGACCTCGGGTGGCCGCGCACCGTCGATCGGCACTACGAGCACGCCTTCGCTGCGCGCCCGCTCGAGCACGGGGATCGTCTCGTCGTGGAACACGCGAAGGCGCTCGCGCACGACGTTCTCGGCGTCATCGGGGCGGCGGACGAGAGGCGTCCCATCGACGTCGTCGACCCCGGCGACGGTAGGCGGCGCGTCGGTCTCGTGGTAGATGCGCCCGGAGTGCTGCCCCACCAGACGTCCCGTGATCCGCCGGACGATCTCGTCGTCGGGTACCTCGAGGTTGAGCAGCGCGGTGATCGACCGATCGCGCTCGGCGAGCAGGCGGTCGAGCGCCTCGGCCTGCGGCAGCGTGCGCGGGAACCCGTCGAGCAGGAAGCCGGTGGCGGTGTCCGGCTCGGCGATCCGCTCGCCGAGCATCTGGATCGTGACGCCGTCCGGAACCAGCTCGCCGCGGCTCGAGTAGCCCTTGGCCTCGACGCCGAGCGGCGTCCCGGCCTTGATCTGCGCACGGAACATGTCGCCCGTGGCGATGTGCGGCACACCCGCGCGCTCGGCGACGGCCGTCGCCTGCGTGCCCTTGCCGGCGCCGGGCGGGCCGAATATCAGAAGGTCGAGGGCCACGCCGCTACCGCGACAGGAAGCCCTCGTAGTGCCGCATCGTGAGCTGCGACTCCATCTGCCGCATGATGTCGAGCGCAACGCCGACGACGATCAGGACCGACGTGCCGCCGAGACCGCGCGAGGTGGCCTGCGAGAACCCGAACTCGTGGATCAGGATGTTCGGCAGGATCGCGATCACGCCGAGGAAGAGCGCACCGCCGACCGTCAGCCGCGAGAGCACGCGGTCGAGGTACTCCGCCGTCGGCCGACCCGGACGAACGCCGGGGATGAAGCCGCCGTTCTTCTTGAGATTGTCGGCCTGGTCGACCGGGTTGAACGTGACCGCCGTGTAGAAGAACGTGAACGCGATCACGAGCACGAACTCGAAGATCGTCGCGGGCCAGCTGCCCGGAGCCATGAAGGACGCGAACCGGTGCGCAGCGCTGGACGGGAAGAGCTGGCCGACGGTCGGCGGGAAGAACAGCACGGCGACCGCGAAGATGACCGGGATCACTCCGGCCATGTTCACGCGGAGCGGCATGTAGGTGCTGCCGCCGCTCGTCATGCGTCGACCGACCATGCGCTTCGCGTACTGGATCGGGATACGCCGCTGCCCCTCGTTGACGTAGACGACGGAGAGGAGGATGCCGAGGGTGATGAGCGGGAGCGCGAGCCGCTCGAGCGTCCCACCGTTCAGCCACGCGTTCACCGCGGTGCCGGACTGGGTCATGATCGACGCGAAGATCAGGAGCGACATGCCGTTGCCGATGCCGCGCTGGGTCACGAGCTCGCCCATCCACATGAGCAGGGCGGTACCCGCGGTCAGCGTGCCCACGATCAGCAGGAAGCGCCCGATCGTCAGATCCGGAAGCAGGTCGCTTGCGCCGATCGCCGAGCCGTTGTGGAACAGGAACACGTAGCCCGACGCCTGGAGCGCCGCAAGCCCGACCGTGAGGTAGCGCGTGTACTGCGTGATCTTCTTGTACCCGGCCTCGCCCTCCTTCTGGAGCTGCTCGAGCGCCGGGACGGCGACGGTCATGAGCTGCAGGATGATCGACGCCGTGATGTAGGGCATGATCCCCAGCGCGAACAACGAGAGGTTCGCGAGAGCGCCGCCCGAGAACAGGTTGAGCACGCTCAGGATCGTGTTGTTGCTGCCGCCGAAGAAGTTCTTGAGCGCGGCGGTCTGCACACCCGGCACCGGCAGGTACGAGCCGGCCCGGTAGAGCGCGATGATGCCCGCCGTGAAGAGCAGGCGCTTCCGGAGCTCGGGGACCCTCCACGATCCGAGGAGCGCAAGGAGCATCGAGCCTAGGCCTCTGCCTCGTCGCCGGGAGCCTCGTCGGCCTCCGGGAGCGCTTCCTCGTCCGCGATCTCCTCGCTGACGACGTCCTCGACGACGACGGGCTCGTCCGCAACCGGCTCGTCGGCAACCGGCGCGTCGGCGATGACGACCGTCTCGGCCGCCACCACGAGCTCCTCGATCACCGTCGCGGTGCCGCCGGCCGCCTCGATCTTCTGACGCGCCGAGGCCGAGAAGCCGTGGGCGCTGACGTTCAGGGGGCCCGGCACCTCACCGACGCCGAGCACCTTGACCGGATGGCGCAGCGTGCGCACCACGCGCGCGGCGAGCATCGCCTCGGGGGTCACATCTGCACCCGACTCGAAGCGCCGCGCGATGTCGCGCAGGTTCACGCCGGTCGTCTTCGTCCGGAACGGACCGAAGGGCATAGACGTCTTCTTGTGCGGACCTCGCTGCTTGCCCAGCAGCATGTACAGGGGGTTCTGGCCGCCCTCGAAACCGGCGCGCATCATGTGCGAGCCCGAGCGCGACTTCTGGCCCTTCTGTCCGCGGCCGGAGGTCTTGCCGGTGCCGGAGCCCGTGCCGCGGCCGATGCGCTTGCGCGGCCGGCGGGAGCCGGGCGCCGGCGACAGCTCGTGGAGGCCGATCGGCCCGGTGGTCTCGTTCTCGCTCATCAGAGTCCTAGTCCTCGTCCTGCGGGGCGTCCTCGATCTTCACGAGGAAGCCGATGCGATGGAGCATCCCGCGCAGGGAGGGCGAGTCCGTGTGCACTGCACTCTGCCCGATGCGTCCGAGCCCCAGAGCCCTAAGAGTACCCCGGTGCTCCTGCTTCTGCCCGATCGTCGAGCGCACCTGTGTGATCTTGACGGGCACGCTCATGCCGCGGGAGCCTCGGGCTCGGCGTCGGGCGCCTCAACCGTCTTGGGGATCGGCAGGATGTCGCGCACGGACTTGCCACGCAGCTTCGCGACCTCGAGCGGCGTCCGCAGAGACCGCAGCCCGGCCTCGGTCGCGCGGACCAGATTGATCGGGTTCGAGGTGCCGAGCGACTTGGCGAGGATGTCGCGAATGCCGGCGAGTTCGAGGACCGCGCGCACGCCGGCTCCGGCGATCACGCCGGTACCGGGACTCGCGGGCTTGAGCAGCACGCGGCCGGCCCCGAACACGCCGAGGATCTCGTGCGGCACCGTGTTGTGGTGCTTCGGCACCTTGAACATGGCCTTCTTCGCGTCCTCGACCGCCTTGGAGATGGCGACCGGGACCTCGTTGGCCTTGCCGTAGCCGATGCCGACCTGGTCGACCTCGTCGCCCACGACTACCAGCGCCGTGAACGAGAAGCGCCGGCCGCCCTTGACGACCTTGGCCACGCGGTTGATCTGGACGACGCGCTCCTGCAGGTCACGGCCGTCTCGCTCGTTGGGGATGCGTCCCATAAGGTGTCTCTCAGAACTCCAGTCCGCCCGCACGGGCGCCGTCGGCGAGCGCCTTGACGCGCCCGTGATAGAGGTAGCCGCCGCGATCGAACACGACGCGCGCAACACCGGCCTCGAGTGCCCGGCGTGCGACCTCGCGGCCGACAGCGGTCGCGAGATCGGACTTCGAGCCGCTCGTGCCGTCGAGGGTCTGTGTCGAGGCCGAGGCGAGCGTGCGGCCCGCGTCGTCGTCGATGACCTGGGCGTAGATCCCACGGTTCGACCGGTACACGGCGAGCCGCGGGCGCGCGGGAGTGCCCGCCACTCGCGCGCGGACGCGACGGTGACGGCGCTGACGCGCCTGTTCTTTGGACAGCTTCATCTCGTTCTTCTTCCGTCTCTCTCGTCTACGCCCGCTTGCCGACCTTGCGCAGGACGACCTCGCCCTGGTACCGGATGCCCTTGCCCTTGTACGGCTCGGGCGGGCGCAGGCTGCGAATCTCTGCTGCGACCTGGCCGACGGCCTGCTTGTCGATGCCTCGCACGACGACCTGGGTCGGAACGGGAACCTCGAACTCGATTCCCGAGGGTGGATCGACCGTGATCGAGTGCGAGTAGCCCAGGGCGAACTCGATCGAGCTGCCTCTGAGCTGGGCACGGTAGCCGACTCCCTGGATCTCGAGGCGCTTCTCGAAGCCGTTCGTCACACCCTCGACCATGTTCGCGACGAGCGTACGGGTCAGTCCGTGCAGCGCGCGGTGCGGACCACGGTCTGTCGGGCGCGTGACCGTGAGCACGCCGTCGTCGAGGGCGATACCCATGTCATGCGAGACGGCCTGCTCGAGCTGGCCCTTCGGGCCGCGCACGCGCACGCGCCCGGGCTCGACGGTGACGTCGACGCCGGCTGGCACGGGCACGGGCTTGCGTCCAATGCGGCTCATGCTGCTACCACACGAAGCAGAGCACTTCGCCGCCGATGCCGCGCGTGGCGGCCTCGCGGCTCGTGATCAGCCCGCTCGGGGTGGACAGGATGGCGGTGCCGAGGCCGCCGAGCACCTTCGGCAGCCGGTCGCTCTTGGCGTACACGCGACGGCCAGGGCGCGAGATGCGCCGGATGCCGGTGATCACGCGACGCCGGTCGTCCGCGTACTTGAGCGTGATGCGGAGCTGGTCGAACTGCCCCTCGCGCACGACGTCGAAGTCCTCGATGTAGCCCTCCTGCTGCAGGATGCGCGCGATCTCGACCTTCAGCTTCGAGCAGGGCAGGAGGACCCGCTCGTGGCGGGCGAGATTTGCATTGCGGAGCCGGGTCAGCAGGTCGGCTACGGGATCGGAAACCATCCGTGCCTCCTACCAGCTCGACTTGGTCATGCCCGGGATCATTCCCTGGTGTGCGAGCTCGCGCAGGCAGATCCGGCACACGCCGAACTTGCGGAACACGGCACGCGAACGGCCACAGCGGCCGCACCGGGAATAGGCCCGGGTCTTGTAGCGGGCAGGCCTCGCGGCCTTCACCCGTAGGGACGTCTTCGCCATTCGATCAGCTCTCCCGGAAAGGCATGCCGAGCGCGCGCAGAAGCTCTCGTGCCTCGTCGTCGGTCGGTGCGGTCGTCGTGATCGTCACGTCGAGACCGCGCGCGACGTCGATCCTGTCGTAGTCGATCTCGGGGAAAATCGTCTGCTCGCGGATCCCCAGGCTGTAGTTTCCGCGCCCGTCGAAGCTGTCGGGCGAGACCCCGCGGAAGTCGCGCACGCGCGGGAGGGCGATCGACGTCAGCCGATCGAGGAACTCCCACATGCGGGCGTCGCGGAGCGTGACCTTGCAGCCGATCGGCATGCCCTCGCGCAGCTTGAACCCTGCGATCGAGCGCTTGGCCTTCGTGATCACGGGCTTCTGGCCGGCGATCAGCGTGAGATGCTCGACTGCCTCGTCGAGCACCTTCGAGTTCTGCTTCGCCTCGCCGACGCCCATGTTCAGCGTGATCTTCATGAGACGCGGCACCTGCATGATGCTCGAGTAGCCGAAGCGCTCGTTGAGCGCAGGGACGATCTCGGCGCGATAGCGCTCCTGCAGGCGCGGGTGATACGTGGTGTCGGGGCTGGCCATCAGGCGATGTCCTTGCCGCAGTCGCGGCGACGGCACTTGCGCACCTTGCTGCCGTCGTCCAGCACGCGGTAGCCGACGCGCGTCGGCTTGCCGCACGACGTGCAGATGAGGGCGACGTTGTCGATCCGAAGCCAGGCCTCGGTCTGCAGCACGCCGCCGGGAGTCATCTGGGCGCCTCTCGTGCCCTTGACGGGCCGTGGACGCGTGTGCTTGTGCACGATGTTGAGCTTCTCGACGATCAGGCGACCCTCGGTCGGGTTGACCTCCATGACCTTCCCGGTGCGTCCGACGTCCTTGCCGGTGGTCACCTGGACCATGTCGCCGCGACGGATCTTGAGCCTGCCTGTCGGGTGCGGCTTGACGGCCACTAGAGCACCTCCGGGGCGAGCGAGACGATCTTCATGAAGTTGCGCTCGCGCAGCTCGCGGGCCACGGGCCCGAAGATGCGCGTTCCGCGCGGGTTCTGGCCCGCGTCGATGATCACGGCAGCGTTCTCGTCGAAGGCGATGTAGGTGCCGTCGTCACGCGCGAAGGCCTTCTTCGTGCGCACGACGACGGCCGTCACGACCTCGCCCTTCTTGACGGAGCCGTTCGGCGTGGCCTGCTTGACGGTTGCCACGATGACGTCGCCGACACGCGCGTAGCGGCGGCTGGAGCCGCCGCGGATGCGGATGCACAGGATCTCGCGCGCACCGGTGTTGTCGGCGACGCGCAGGCGGGATTCGACCTGGATCACTTGGCGCGCTCCAGGATCTCCGTGAGGCGCCAGCGCTTGAGCTTCGACAGCGGGCGCGTCTCGACGACGCGGACGACGTCGCCCACGTTGGCCTCGTTGCGCTCGTCGTGGGCGTGCAGCTTGATCGAGCGCCGGACGATCTTGAGGTACTTGGGGTGCGGCTTCGCGGAGTCGACGCGCACGGTGATCGTCTTGTCGGGCTTCGACGAGACGACGATGCCGCGCCGCTCCTTGCGCGGGGCCTGCACGCGGATGGGCTTCGGGTCGCGGCTATAGGTGCCGCGCTCCTTCTTGGCGGCAGCCTTCGGCTTCGCCTTCATCGGCTTCGGGCGCGGGCCGCGTCGCTTCGGCTCGGCGGGCGCGGGCGCCGCGGCAGGCTCGGGCGCCACCTCGGCCTCCGGCTCGGGCGCGGCCTCGACCTCGGGCTCCGGCGCGGCCTCGGCCTCGGGCTCCGGCGCGGCCTCGGCCTCGGCGACAGCCTCGGCCTCGACCACCGGCTCGTCGGCCTTCACGGCCTCCGCCTTCTTCGCCCGGCTCGCGCGCTTGGGCTTCTCGGCCACGGGCGCAGGCTCCGCCTCGACCGCCTCGTCGGCGGCCTCGGAGACGGGGGTCTCTTCGATGTTGGGTTCGTCTGCCATCGTGGTCTACGCCTTCCTTGCGCGTGCCCGCTCGTGCTGGATAGTGAGAAGGCGCGCGATCTCTCGCTTCACCTGGCCGAGGCGCGTCGTGTTCTCGAGCGCTCCGGTCGCGTGCTGGAATCGCACGTTGAAAAGTTCTTTCCGCTCCGCCTCGAGGCGGTCCGTGAGCTCGTCGTCGGTGAGCTCGCGCAGGTCAACTTTCAAGGAAGTCTCCCTCACGCGTGACGAACTTCGAGCGCAGCGGCAGCTTCATCGCGGCGAGGCGGATCGCCTCGCGCGCAAGCGGCTCCGGCACGCCCGCGAGCTCGAACATGATACGGCCGGGCTTGACGACTGCCACCCAGCGCTCCGGCGAGCCCTTGCCCGATCCCATGCGGGTCTCGAGCGGCTTCTGCGTCACCGGCTTGTCGGGGAACACCGTGATCCAGACCTTGCCGCCGCGGCGGATCTTGCGCGTCATCGCGATACGGGCGGCCTCGATCTGCCGGTTGGTGATCCAACCCGCCTCGAGCACCTTCAGCCCGTACTCGCCGAACTGCACCTGCGCGTGGCCCTTGGTCGGACCAGCGCGACGCCCTCGCTGCTGCTTTCGGTACTTGGTCTTGCGGGGGAGCAGCATCAGGCCTGATCCTCCCCGCCCGTAGCCTCGGGCGCAGCGTCGGTCGTGTTCGGCGCGTCGGGAAGCGGCGGGGCCTCTTCGGTCTTGCGCGGCCCAGCGGGACGCGGCCTGCGGCCCGTCGGGACCTGGGCCTGGCCGGCGGCGCGATCGCCGCCACCACTGCCGAACCCACCGCCACCTCCGCCACCGCCGCGACCGCGGCCACCACCGCCGCCGCCACCGCCGAATCCACCGCCGCCGCCGCCACCGCCGGCACCGCCGCCGCGACCGCGGCCACCGCCGCCGCCACCGCCGCCGCCGCCGGGCCCGCGTCGTCCGGGACGTGTCGGTCCGAGGTCCTCGGTCACCTTCGCGCCGCCGCGGCGCCGCTTGGCGTCGACCTCACCGAGGCGCGTCGTCTGGCCCGCGTGACCCTCGTAGCCCTCGGGCATGATCTCGCCCTTGTTGATCCAAACCTTGACGCCGATCACGCCGAACGTGGTCTTCGCCTGGTAGAAGCCGTAGTCGATGTCGGCGCGCAGCGTGTGCAGCGGCACACGACCCTCCGAGTACTGCTCGGAGCGGGACATCTCGGAGCCGCCGAGACGGCCGCCGCACTGGATCTTGGCGCCCTGCGCGCCGGAGCGGATCGCCGAGGCGAGCGAGCGCTTCATCGCGCGCCGGAACGACACGCGGTTCTGGAGCTGCTCGCCGACCGCCTGCGCGACCAGCTTGGCGTCGAGCTCGGGCCGCTTGATCTCGTTGATGTTGATCTGCACTGCCTTGGACGTCATCGCGTGCACGTCGCGGCGCAGTGCGTCGACCTCGCTGCCGGACTTGCCGATCACGATGCCGGGACGTGCCGTGTAGATGTCGATCGTGATCCGCTGCTTGTCCTTGCGGATGTAGATGTCGGAGAGCCCTGCGTGCGACAGCTTGCCGAGGATGTGCTCGCGGATGCGAATGTCCTCGGCCAGGTACGCGCCGAAGTCGCGCTCGGAGAACCAGGCGGACTTCCACTCGTGGATGATGCCGACGCGGAGCCCGCCGGGATGGATCTTCTGGCCCATCTAGACCTCCTCCTCATTCGGCGTTGGCTCGTCTTCGCTCGCAGCCTCGGCGGCTGGAGCGTCTTCAGATGTGTCCTCTTCGGCGACCTGCGCCTCGGCGGCCGCCGTGGGTGCCTCGGCGGCGGCGGCCTTCCGGCGACGTCGCTTCGGCTTGGGCGCCTCCTCGACTACCTCGTCGGCGACGACCGGCTCGTCCGTCTCGACGACGGCCTCGGGGGCGACGGCCTTGCCGGTCCGCCGGGCGCGCTGCGTCGCTTCGATGGTGGCCTTCGCGGCTGCCCCGCGGCGTCCGCCGCTCTTCGGGGACACCTCGGCGAGCGACGGGTCGTGTCGCAGCACGACGGTCAGGTGACAGGTGCGCTTGCGGATGCGCATGGCGCGGCCGCGTGCACGGGGCTGCCAGCGCTTGAGGGTCGGGCCCTCGTCGGCGTAGGCCTCCTCGATACGCAGCTCGTTCGGCTCGAGCTCGTGGTTCGCCTCGGCGTTCGCCGCAGCCGACTCGAGCACGGAGAGAATCTCGCGCGCCGCGGCCCGCGGCGTGAACTGCAGGGTCGCGCGAGCCTGCGACACGGACTTGCCGCGGATGTGCTCGAGCACGACGCGCGCCTTGCGCGCAGACCCGCGCACGTACCGCGCCTGGGCGCGGACGCGCTGGATCGTTTCTGGCTCGGACATCAGCGCCGCTTCGCCTGCCGGTCGCCCGCGTGGCCGCGGAACGTCCGGGTCGGGGCGAACTCGCCCAGCTTGTGGCCGACCATGCCCTCGCTGACGAACACGGGGACGTGCTTGCGGCCGTCATGAACCGCGACGGTATGCCCCACCATCTCGGGGAAGATCGTCGAGGCGCGCGACCAGGTCTTGATCATGCGCTTGGTGCGCGAGGAGTTCAGCTCCTCGATACGCGCCATCAGGCGCGGGTCGATGAACGGCCCCTTCTTGGAGCTACGGCTCACGAACGTCCCTTTCCGCGCTTGCGACCGCGCACGATGTCCGCGGAGCTGGCCTTCTTGGTATCGCGTGTTCGGTGACCGAGCGTGGGCTGGCCCCACGGCGTCACCGGGTGGCGACCGCCCTTGGACTTGCCCTCGCCGCCGCCGTGCGGGTGGTCGACCGGGTTCATCGCGGTGCCGCGAACGCCGGGTCGCACGCCGAGCCAGCGCGAGCGTCCGGCCTTGCCGCCGGACTCGTTCTGGTGGGTGGCGTTTCCGAGCACGCCGACCGTGGCGCGGCACTCGCCGGGCACGCGGCGCAGCTCGCCGGACGGCAGGCGCAGAAGCGCGTGACCGGCCTCCTTGGCGACGAGCTGGGCGCTGACGCCGGCCGAGCGCACCAGCTTGGCGCCCTGACCCGGCCGCAGCTCGACGGCGTGCACCGTGGTGCCCGTCGGCATCGCGATCAGGGGCAGGCAGTTGCCCGGCTTGATGTCCGCCTCGGGGCCCGACATGAGCACCTGTCCGACCTCGAGCCGCTGCGGCGCGAGGATGTACGCCTTCGCACCGTTCGCGTAGTGCAGCAGCGCGATGCGCGCCGAGCGGTTGGGGTCGTACTCGATCGAGGCGACCTTGGCGGGAACCCCGTCCATGCGGCGCTTGAAGTCGATGATGCGGTAGCGGCGCTTGTGTCCGCCGCCCTGGTGGCGCGTCGTGATGCGACCGGCGTTGTTGCGCCCGCCCTTACGGGGCGCAGGCGCGAGCAACGTCTTCTCGGGCTTGTCGGTGGTGATCTCGGCGAAGTCCGAGACCGTCATGAAGCGACGGCCGGCGGAGGTCGGCTTGAAGCTGCGTACGCCCATCAGTGCGCGCCTTCGAAGAGCTCGATGGTGTCGCCATCGCGAAGCACGACGATGGCCTTCTTGTAGCTCCCGCGGGCACCGACGTTCGCGCCGCGCCGCTTGGGCTTGGCGGGGACCGAGATGATCTTGACGTCGACGACCTTGACGTTGAACAGCTCCTCGATCGCCTGGCGCACCTGGATCTTGTGGGCGCTCTTCGCCACGCGGAACGTGAACCGGTTCGCGGCGATCAGGCCGTAGGACTTCTCGGAGACCACGGGCGCCAGGATCACCTGGCCCGGATTGGACGTGATGGAGCTCACGACGCCTCCTCCTCCACGGGGCCCCAGGACGACAGCTGCTCGAGCGCCGCGTGCGAGACGAGCAGGCTGCGCGCCCACAGGAGATCGGTGACCTCGAGCTCGTGCGGCGCGACCACGACGACGCGCGGGATGTTGCGGAACGAGAGCGCCGCGTCGGCCTCGCCGAGGCTGACGCACACGACGAGCGGTCGCTCCTTGCGCCAGTCCGCGATCAGCGCGAGCGCGTCCTTCGTGCGCGGCGCCGCGAAGGTGCTCGCGTCGAAGACCGCGAGCGAGCCGGCGCGTGCGTGCTGCGAGAGCCCGATCGCGCGCGCCTTGCGGGCGGCCTTGCGGTTGACCTTGAGCGCGTGGCTGCGCGGCGTCGGCCCGAAGACCACGCCGCCGCCCTTGAACTGCGGCGCGCGGATGGTGCCCTGCCGGGCGCGGCCGGTGCCCTTCTGGCGGTACGGCTTCGCGCCGCCGCCGCGGACCATGCCGCGCGTCTTCGAGGCGTGCGTGCCCTGACGGCGCGCGGCGGCCTCCGCCTTGACGACCTCGTGCAGCAGCGGCTGGTTCACGGGCAGGCCGAACATGTCCTCGACCAGCGGGACCGGCTTGCCGGCCTTGCCGACGACGGGCGCGGTGAGTCCGGCCATCAGATGTCTTCTCGCACGTACACGATGCCGCCGGTCGGACCCGGGATCGCACCGATCACGATCAGCACGTCGTTCGCCGGATCGGCGTCGAGCACGCGCAAGCCGCGCTGCGTCCTCGTCGCCGCGCCCATGTGGCCGGACATGCGCAGACCCTTGATCACGCGGGAGGGCCAGGCGGACTGGCCGATCGACCCCGGCGCACGCACGTTGTGCGAGCCGTGCGACTTGGGGCCGCTTGCGAAGTTGTGGCGCTTGATGGTGCCGGCGAAGCCCTTGCCCTTGGAGATGCCCGTCACCTTGATCGCGTCGCCCGGCTCGAACTCGGCCACGGTCACCGTGTCGCCGACCTGGGCGCCATGGGTACCGCGGAACTCCTTGAGGTGACGATGGGGCTCGACGCTCACCTTCGCGAGGTGGCCGACCTCGGGCTTGTTGATCTTGCGCGCGGGCACGGGCTCGTATGCGAGCTGCACCGCGTCGTACCCGTCCGAGTCGCCCGTGCGCACGGCGACCACCGGGCAGGGGCCTGCCTGGATCACGGTCGCCGGCGTCAGCCGGCCGTCCTCGGTGAAGATCTGGGTCATCCCGAGCTTGCGCCCGATGATCGCCTTGGTGCTCACAGCTTGATCTCGATGTCGACGCCGGCCGGCAGGTCGAGCCGCATCAGCGAGTCGACCGTCTTCGGGGTCGGCTGGTGGATGTCGATGAGCCGCTTGTGCGTGCGGATCTCGAAGTGCTCGCGCGAGTCCTTGTCCTTGAACGGCGAGCGGATCACGCAGTAGACGTTCTTCTCTGTGGGCAGCGGGACGGGACCGGAGACGGTTGCCCCCGTGCGCTGCGCCGTCTCGACGATCGCCTTCGCCGAGAGGTCGAGCTGCGTGTGGTCGTAGCCCTTGAGCCGGATGCGGATTTTCTGTTGGGCCATGTGATGGTGGCGAAAGAAGTGGGGCTCCCGGCGAACCGGGAGCCCCGTTCTTCAGCGTCCCTCTACTTGATCACCTTGGAGACGGCGCCCGCGCCGACGGTGCGGCCGCCCTCGCGGATTGCGAAGCGCAGGCCCTCGTCCATGGCGATCGGCTGGATCAGCGTGATCGTCATCTCGGCGTTGTCGCCCGGCATGCACATCTCGACGCCCTCCTGGAGCTCGACCGAGCCCGTGACGTCGGTGGTGCGGAAGTAGAACTGCGGGCGGTAGCCCCGGAAGAACGGGGTGTGGCGCCCGCCCTCGTCCTTCGAGAGCACGTAGACCTGCGCCTCGAACTCGGTGTGCGGGGTGATCGAGCCAGGCTTCGCGAGCACCTGGCCGCGCTCGACGTCCTCGCGCTTGACACCGCGCAGCAGGGCGCCTGCGTTGTCGCCGGCCTGACCCGAGTCGAGCGTCTTGTTGAACATCTCGACGCCGGTGACGACGGTCTTGGTCGTCTTCGGGTAGATGCCGACGATCTCGACCTCCTCGCCGACCTTGACCTGGCCCTGCTCGATGCGGCCGGTCACGACCGTGCCGCGGCCCGTGATCGTGAAGACGTCCTCGATCGGCATCAGGAAGGGCTTGTCGATGTCGCGCTCGGCGTCGGGCATGTAGTCGTCGACGGCGGTCATCAGCTCGACGATCTTGTCTTCCCACTCCTTGTCGCCCTCGAGCGCCCTGAGCGCCGAGACGTGCACGACCGGGATGTCGTCACCCGGGAACTCGTACAACGACAGCAGCTCGCGCACCTCGAGCTCGACGAGCTCGAGCAGCTCGGGGTCGTCGACCATGTCGGCCTTGTTGAGCGCGACGACGATGTACGGCACGCCGACCTGGCGGGCGAGCAGGATGTGCTCGCGCGTCTGCGGCATCGGGCCGTCCGCCGCCGAGACGACGAGGATCGCACCGTCCATCTGGGCGGCGCCGGTGATCATGTTCTTCACGTAGTCGGCGTGACCCGGGCAATCGACGTGGGCGTAGTGACGCTTCTCGGTCTCGTACTCGACGTGCGCGGTCGAGATCGTGATGCCACGCTCACGCTCTTCGGGCGCCTTGTCGATCGACGCGAAGTCGCGATACGTGTTCGACCCACCGAGGCGATCGTGAAGCACCTTCGTGATCGCCGCCGTGAGCGTCGTCTTGCCGTGGTCGATGTGACCGATCGTGCCGATGTTCAAGTGCGGCTTTGTCCGCTCGAACTTCTGCTTGGCCATGTGGGTCCGAAGCTCCCTTTTCCCTGGTCTCGCGTTACGACTTGGTACCAGCCACGATCTCGTCCGCAAGGCTCTTGGGGACTTCGTCGTAGCTGTGGAATTGCATGGAGTAGGTGGCACGCCCCTGCGTCATCGAACGCATCGAGGTGGCGTACCCGAACATCTCGGAGAGCGGAACGCGGGCGGTGATGATCTGGGCGTTGCCTCGCGGCTCCATGCCCTCGATGCGGCCGCGCCGCGAGTTGAGATCGCCGATCACGTCGCCCATGTAATCCTCGGGCGTCGTCACCTCGACCTGGAACACCGGCTCGAGCAGTACAGGGCCGGCCTTCTGCATCGCGTTCTTGAACGCCATCGAGCCGGCGATCTTGAACGCCATCTCCGACGAGTCGACGTCGTGGTAGCTGCCGTAGGTCAGCTCGACGCTGATGTCGACCACCGGATACCCGGCGAGGACGCCGGCGCTCATCGCTTCCTGGATGCCCTGATCGACAGAGGAGATGTACTCGCGCGGGATGACCCCGCCGACGATCTTGTTCGCGAACTCGTATCCCGTGCCCGGCTTGTTCGGCCCGAGCGAGATGACCGCGTGGCCGTACTGGCCCCGGCCGCCGGTCTGGCGGACGAACTTGCCCTCGACCTTGTCGACCCGCTTCCGCACGGTCTCGCGGTAGGCGACCTGCGGCTTGCCGACGGTCGCGCCAACGCCGAACTCGCGGATCAGCCGGTCGACGATGATCTCGAGGTGCAGCTCGCCCATGCCGGAGATGACCGTCTGGCCCGTCTCCTCGTCGCTGCGAACCCGGAAGGTCGGATCCTCCTCGGACAGGCGACCGAGCGCCGTCGCGAGCTTGTCCTGGTCGGCCTTCGTCTTGGGCTCGACGGCGACGTCGATGACCGGCTCGGGAAACGTGATGTTCTCGAGTAGCACCGAGAACCCCTCGGCGCTGAGCGTGTCGCCAGTCGTCGTCTGCTTGAGCCCGACGGCCGCGGCGATCTCACCGGGTCCGACCGACTCGCGCTCCTCGCGACTGTTGGCGTGCATCTGCAGGATCCGCCCGACGCGCTCCTTTCGGCCCGTGGTCACGTTCGTCACGTGCGACCCCGCCTTCAGCACGCCGGAGTAGACGCGGAAGTACGTGAGCTTGCCCACGTAGGGATCGGACATGACCTTGAACGCGAGCGCCGAGAACGGCTCGTCCAGCGACGGCGCGCGCGTGATCTCGACGTCTGTGCGCGGATCGCGACCCTGCACCGGCGGCACGTCGAGTGGCGACGGCAGGTAGTCGACGATCGCGTCGAGCAGCGGCTGGACGCCCTTGTTCTTGAACGCGGAGCCGCACAGCACCGGAGTGATCGAGAGATCGAGGGTGCACGCGCGCACTGCCTTGCGCAGGGTCGCGGCGTCGACCTCCTCGTCCTCGAGGAAGGCGTGCATGATCGCGTCGTCATGGTCGGCGACCGCCTCGACGATGGCCTGGCGTGCCTCGGCGGCGGCCTCGGCATACTCGGCGGGGATGTCGGAGACCTCCCAGCTCGTGCCGACGGGATCGACGTACCGGTAGAGCTTGCGCTCGATCAGGTCGATCACGCCGTCGAAGGTGTCCTCGGATCCGAACGGCAGCTGCACCGGCACCGGGTTGGCGCCGAGCCGGTCGACGATCGACTGCACCGACGCGGCGAAGTCGGCGCCGACGCGGTCCATCTTGTTGATGAACGCGATCCGCGGCACCGCGTACTTGTCGGCCTGGCGCCAGACGGTCTCGCTCTGGGGCTGCACGCCGGCGACCGCGTCGAAGAGCGCGACGGCGCCGTCGAGCACGCGGAGCGATCGCTCCACCTCGACCGTAAAGTCAACGTGTCCGGGAGTATCGATGATGTTGATGCGATAGTCGCGCCAGAACGCGGTCGTGGCGGCAGAGGTGATCGTGATGCCGCGCTCCTGCTCCTGGACCATCCAGTCCATGGTGGCGGCACCCTCGTGCACCTCGCCGATCTTGTGCGTCTTGCCCGTGTAGAACAGGATGCGCTCGGTCGCGGTCGTCTTGCCGGCATCGATGTGAGCCATGATGCCGATGTTACGAACGCGGTCGAGCTCGTCCATCGCGGGCACGCGGGAAGTCTTCTGTGTCTCTACTACAGCCATGATCTGAGCTACCAGCGATAGTGCGCGAAGGCCTTGTTGGCCTGCGCCATCCGGTAGATGTCGTCCTTCTTCTTGAATGCGCCACCCTGCTGAGCGGTAGCGTCGAGGATTTCGTTAGCGAGCTTGTCGACCATCTGCTTCTCGCGACGGCCGCGGGCGAACTGGATCAGCCAGCGGATCGCGAGCGTGCGTGCGCGGCGACCGGGAACCTCGATCGGCACCTGGTAGTTCGCACCGCCGACGCGACGCGACCGCACCTCGAGGCTCGGGGTCAGCGCCTTGACGGCCTGCTCGAGCACCTCGACGGCCGGACGGCCGGTCTTCTCGCTGACGCGCGCGAGCGCGTCGTACACGGTGCGCTCGGCGACGGCCTTCTTGCCGTCGACCATCACGCGGTTGATGACCTGCGTGACGAGACGCGACCCGTGAACGGGATCGGGCTCGAGCTCGCGCGGGGTGATCTCAGCGCGCCGGGGCATCAGCCACCCGTCTTCTTCGCGCCGTACTTCGAGCGGCCCTGGCGGCGGTCGTTGACGCCGGCGGCGTCGAGCGCTGCGCGGATCACCTTGTACCGGACGCCCGGGAGGTCCTTGACGCGGCCGCCGCGGATCAGCACCACGGAGTGCTCCTGCAGGTTGTGCCCGATACCCGGGATGTAGCAGGTGATCTCCATGTTGTTCGTCAACCGCACACGCGCGACCTTGCGAAGCGCCGAGTTCGGCTTCTTCGGGGTCACCGTGTAGACGCGCGTGCAGACGCCACGCTTCTGGGGAGCTCCCTTGAGCGCGGGGGTCTTCGTCTTTGCCCTCTCGGGCGAGCGCGGGTTGCGCACAAGCTGATTGACGGTCGGCATGCGGCCTTCGGTCGTGGCGGAAAGGGGCGGGTCAGGGCGTGCGAGAAGGGCTCGCCCTCGCAACAGGCTAGCGCAGCCCGCATGCGCGCGCAAAAACGGCGCGCGCTACAAGGCGCTAACCCTGCGGCCGAAATACTACCACGGGACCCCACGGGTCACTGGGAGGCTCCCAGTCGCGCGAGCTGGCGCTGAAGGGAGCGCCGCTCGGCGTCGGTCTGCGCGAGGTCGAGGGCTCGGCGGTACGCATCGCCGGCCTCGTGATCGCGGCCGGCCCGACGCAGCAGCTCGGCGCGAGCCGAGTGGAAGTAGCGGTAGTGGTCGAGGTCGAGGCCGTCGAGCAGGGTCAGCCCCGCCTCGGGTCCTTCGAGCTCGGCAACGGCGATGGCCCGGTTCAGCTCGACGATCGGGGAGCCGGTCTGGCGGACCAGCGTGTCGTAGAGCGCGGCGATCTGCCGCCAGTCGCGCGGCTGCTGGAGGTGCAGATCGGCGATGGCTGCCTGGACTGCGTACGGCCCGGAGCTCCCGCGGGCCAGCGCATCCTGCAGCAGGCGCCGGGCCTCACCGAGCTGCGGCTCGTCCCACAGCGCGCGATCCTGCTGATCGAGCACGACGATCTCGCCGTCACGCAGCCGGGCCTCTCGGCGCGCGTCGTGCAGCAGCATGAGCGCCAGCAGCGAGAGCACCTCGCCCTCGTCCGGCATGAGCTCGGCGAGCGCTCGACCGAGCCGGATCGCCTCGGCGGTGAGGTCGACGCGCCCGCCTCCCCACCCCTGGTTGAACACCAGGTAGACCACGGCGAGGACCGCCGCCAGGCGGTCGGGCAGCTCATGATCGGGTGGCACGGCGAACGGAATCCCGGCATCCCGGATCTTGTGCTTCGCCCGCGTCAGCCGCTTGCTCATCGTCTCGAACGGGACCAGGAAGGCGAGCGCGATCTCCTCGGTCGACAGCCCGCCGAGGGTACGCAGGGTCAGCGCCACCTGCGCGTCCAGCGCCAGCGCCGGGTGGCAGCAGGTGAAGATCAGCTCCAGGCGCTCGTCCGGGAAGTTGGCCGCGTCGTGCACGATCGCCTCCGATTCGACCTCGCGCTCACGCGCGAGCATCTCCGTCTTCGCGCCCAGGACACGCTGTCGGCGAATGCGGTCGATGGCCCGGTTTCGCGCGGTCGAGATCAACCAACCGACGGGATTGGCCGGTTCCCCGTCGCGCGGCCAGCGCTCGGCCGCGATCGCGAAGGCCTCCTGGGCGGCGTCCTCGGCCAGCTCGATGTCACCGAAGCCCCCGACGAGCGTCGCCAGCACCCGTCCCCAGTGCTCCCGGAAGACGGCGTCAAGCGTCACGGAACTGCGCTTCGAGGATCGGCCGCACCTCGATCGCGCCGTCGCTTCGTGTCTCCTGCAGCTCCCGCGCGACTGCCAGCGCGCCGTCGAGGTCGTCCGCCTCGATCACGATCACGCCGGCGAGATACTCCTTCGTCTCGATGAACGGCCCGTCGGTGAGCAGCGTGCCTCCGTCGCCGTTGCGCACGGTCGTTGCCGACTCGTCGGCGTGCAGGCGGGCCCAGCCGGTCACGTAGGGCCTGGCGAGGACCGCGGCGATCGCGCTCTCGATCGGGCGTGCGTCGTTCCGGGTGTTCTGGCGACCGTAGGCCAGCAATGCGTACTGCATGAGCCCTCCAGGGAGTGAGCGGTACGTATATGACGAACCGCGCGCTCGCGCACGGACACGGCCGCAGATGTGTCCGTTCGCGGCGGATCCGGTCGTCATACGGATGACGGTGGGCATGGGGCGCGCCGGTTCTCGAAAGGACGATCGACGTGGCGAAGTTCATCTACCTCTATCGCGGCCCGGCGACTCCGCAGTCCGACGTGACGCCGGAGCAGGGGGCCGAGCGGATGGCCGCGTTCAAGACCTGGATGGAGAGGGTCGGCCCGGCGCTCGTCGACGTCGGCAGCCCGTTCGGGGCGAGCGCGTCCGTTCGCGCCGACGGGGTCGAAGGGACAGCCGGCGACCTGATCGGCTACACGATCGTGGAGGCCGACGATCTCGCGGCGGCGACTGCCCTCACCGATGGCCTCCCGTTCCTGTCCAGTGGTGACGGGAGGTTCGCAGTGGAGATCTTCGAGCTGCTGCCGCTGTAGAGGACACGTCCGCCGCACCTACGACGGAGGTGCGGCGGACCGTCGGCGCACACGAGCCGCGACCGCCTCGACGGGAAATGCCGGCAACCGCCGGCCCGTCGCCCCGAGGAGCTCCCTCCCGGCACACAACGAGTTCAGGACAGCCTCCTCGGTCGCCTCGACGACGCCGGCGAACAGTGGACTCAGCGCATCGTTCGTCAGCATCGCGACCTGCCGAACGTCCTCTGCCCGATCGCGCGCGAACGCCTCCCGGTTCGCCGTCGAGAACGCGATCGCAACCTCCCCGGATCCGTTCGACGCGAAGCTCCCGACCCGCGCAAGCCCGAGGAACGCCCGCCGCGCCAGCCGCTCGAGCTGCGACGACAGGAGCGGCGCATCCGTCGCGACGACGCACACGCACGACCCCTCGCTCCCGGTCGCATCCGGCACCGGCAGGAGATCGGCAACGCCCTGCCCTGCCACCACCAGCCGCCGCCCGTCGGTCCCGAAGTTCGTCAGTACCAACACGCCCACGACAAAGGCGCCGACAACCCGCGAAGCGCTCCCCACCCCACCCGCCATGTCGAAACACGACATCCCGACACCCGCACCGACCTGCCCCTCTGCCACCGAACCGCCCGCCGCCCCCGCGAGTGCCGCCCCCACGAGCCCCACGTCTGGCCGCGCGCCGTCCCGCACGTCGCAGTAGTCGCACGGATCGCACTCCGCCACGACGGGGATCAGCACGTCGTCCACCCCGAGACGCGGCTGCGCCGCATAGAGCACCTGCGTCGCCGCGTCGTAGACCGCGCCGACGTACGTCGTGGCCGTGAGGAAGATCGGCGTCTCGGCGATGCCCCACTCCTGCACCTGCGCGAGACCGGCGATCTCGCCAGAGCCGTTCAGGCACGCCGCCGCGGCCGGGAACGGATACCGCCACAGGTCGTCGCGCAGCCTCGGGACGATCGCGGTGACTCCCACGTGGTCGGGCGAGTGGTTCGCATGCCCCACTCCGACACCCGCGACATCCGTGATCGCGTTCGCGGGCCCGGGCTCGAGCAGCCCGACGTGGATCCCGAGGTCGCGCGCCCGCCGCACGGGGCGCGCCGCTACGCCGTCTCGATGGCGACTTGCAGCGCGCCGGCGCGACCGAGCCGCGACAGGATGTCGGCGCGCTGCGTCGCGATCGCGAAGTCGTCGCCCTGGCCTGCGCGATAGCCGTAGGGCCGCTCGTCGAGCACGCGCAGGAACGCGGACACGACATCGGGATCGAACTGCGAGCCGGCGCAGCGCTGCAGCTCGGCGGTCGCGTCGAGGGGGGTGATCGCGTCGCGGTACACGCGCGGGGAGGTCATCGCCGAGTAGGCGTCGGCGGCGCCGATGATCAGCGCCGCGCGGGGTATGTCGACCGCGACGAGGCCATCGGGGTAGCCGCGCCCGTCGGGACGTTCGTGATGGTGGCGGATCGCCTCCGCGATCCAGCGGAACGCGGGCACCTCGCCGGTGATCTGCTGGCCGATCGCGGGGTGCCGCCGGATCTCGTCCCACTCCTCGTCGTTCAGCTTGCTCGGCTTGCGCAGGATCTCGCCCGGCACGCCGATCTTCCCGACGTCGTGCAGCAGCGCCGCCAGCTGCACCACCGACGCAGCCGGCGCCGGATAGCCGAGCTCGATGGCGAGGTCGCGTGCGTACACCCCGACCGACGCCGAGTGGCCGGCGGTGTACGAGTCGGACGCGTCGAGCGCGCGGATCATGCCGATCGCGAAGCTCAGGCTCGCCTCGGTCAGGTCGTCGTACGCCTGGCTGCGCTGCTGGTACAGGTGGTAGACGTACTGGGCGAGCAGCGTCGGCCCGAGCACCATGACGAGCGCCGCGCTCCCGGCCGACTGGTACGCCGCCGCGGTCGCCCAGACGATCGGGAGGTAGAAGATGAACGGCAGGTAGCAGGCCGAGAGCGAGTCGCGGAGGAAGCGCCCGACTTCGAGCCCCCGCAGGTAGGCGATCGCCGAGTTCCCGAGGATGTCGACGGCGGTCATGGCGGCCCATGCCGCGATCACCGTCGTGAGCAGTCCCTGGCCGGAGATCCGCTGTGCCGCCTCTCCGGCGGCGAGCGCGGTGAGACAGCGCAGGGGCGCGTGCGCCAGCCACCGGGCGAGCGGCGGACGGCGGGCGTCGCGCAGCAGCTCGACGAAGCCGACGACGCCCGCGGCGAACGGGCCGAGCAACACGGCGGCGAGGATGATCACGATCCCGCCCGCCGAGACCTCGGTCTGATCATTGGGGCCGACGCGCACCGCGAAGCTCTCGGTCACGAACCCGCCGATCGCCAGGATCGCGAGCACGCCGAAGCTGGTCGCCGAGCTCGGTAGAGCCGAGTCAGCGGCGGCCGCCAGTCCGGCGATGCTCAGAATCCAGAGTGCGGCGGTCAACGCCCAAACGGCGTGGTCGCGCGCTATCCCCGCATGTACGTCGGTCGCCTGGCTCGCCAATCCCGTGTTCTCCCGTTCCCCCTTAGGGAGCGAGAGGATACGCCAGAACACACCGACTGGTCAAGCCAAATTTCCGCCGAAACTTTAAGAAGTCACCTGATTGCCCTGTTAGCCATACTTAGGTGCGGCTAATGCGTCCACTCACCAGACTTTCCAGAGGCCGCAGGCGCTGGAGATGGCGACGACGGACGAGAGCTTGACGAGAAGCTTGGCGACCATGGGAAAACTCCTGAAGTGGGGTTGTGTCGGAACGGGAGCGTGCGGATGCGAGCGCGCCGGGGCGCGCCTCGCCGAGCAGGCCTCTACCAGGCCTTGACGGAGCCGCCGGGCGCGCCGATGACGCGCGCAGCGAGCGCAAGGATGCGCTTCATGAGTCCCCCTTATAGGTGTCTGAGTGCCACGATTGGGCACCACGATGTAGTGGTACGAAAGCGGGTACTGCGCACGGCTACCAGACGAGGTAGTGCGAGTCTCGCGAAGGTAGACCGAGCGTCCCGCAGGACCCCGTACAGGCAGGCGCGAGGCTGCACCCGAAAACCAGCAAAGGCCGCCCGAAGGCGGCCTTTGCGAGGTCTTGCCGGCGTGCTCCGCCGGGCATTTCGTCCTAGTCGGCGGGCTGCTCCTCGACCCGCTCGGGCTCGACGAACGGGAACTCCCCGTCCGTGCCCAGCATGAGCGGCTCGCCGTCGCCGTCGACCGTGATCTGCGCCGCCACGTCGGCCAGCAGGCGCTCGTGGAAGAGCGCGCTGCCCTCGCCCGCAGCGATCTGCAGCTGGCGGTAGCGCTTGAGCCCGGTGGAGGCCGGGATCAGCTTGCCGATGATCACGTTCTCCTTGAGCCCGGTGAGGCGGTCGATCTTGCCCTCGATCGCGGCGTCGGTGAGCACCTTGGTCGTCTCCTGGAAGGAGGCGGCCGACAGGAAGCTCTCGGTGGCCAGCGATGCCTTCGTGATGCCCAGGATGACCTGGACGGTCTCGGCCGGCTGGCCGCCCGCCGCCGTGACGCGCCGGTTCTCGCGCACGAGACGCGGCTTGTCGACGAGCTGGCCGGGAAGGAAGCGGGTGTCGCCCGCGTCCTCGACGCGCACCTTCTTGAGCATCTGACGCACGATCAGCTCGATGTGCTTGTCGTTGATCTCGACGCCCTGCGACTCGTACACCTTCAGCACCTCGCCGACGATGTACACCTCGGTGCGGCCCGGATCGTTGTCGCTCAGCTCGAGCAGCTCGGTCGGGTTGAGCGAGCCCTCGGTCAGCGGATCGCCCGCGCCGACGATCTCGCCCTCGGTCACCATCAGCCGCGTGCGTCGCGGGATCGGGTACTCGCGCTTCTCGGGCTCGGGGTCGTCCGCGGACGCGTCCGGCCAGACCACGATCGTCGTGGACCTCTCGCCGTCGACGCGCTCGACGCGCCCGGTCACCTCGGACAGAATCGCGGCGCCCTTCGGGTTGCGTGCCTCGAACAGCTCGACGACGCGCGGCAGGCCGTGCGTGATGTCGGAGCCGGCGACGCCGCCCTCGTGGAAGGTCCGCATGGTGAGCTGCGTACCGGGCTCCCCGATCGACTGCGCCGCGATGATTCCGACGGCATCGCCGATCTCGCTCGGCGCACCCGTCGCCAGGCTGTAGCCGTAGCAGCGCCGGCACACGCCGACGTCGCTCTGGCAGCCGAGCACCGAGCGCACGCGCACGAGCGGGGGATTCGGGTGATCGGTCCACTGGGCCACGAGCTGTCGGAAGTTCTCGCCCGTGATGTACTCGCCCACGTCGAGCACGGTGCCGTCTGCCAGCTCGAGCCGCTCGGCCAGGACGCGCCCGACGAGCGATCGGTTGGGACGGTTGATCCGCAGGATCTCGGTCTCGATCCAGTGCTCGGTGCCGCAGTCCTCCTCGCGGACGATCATGTCCTGCGACACGTCGACCAGCCGCCGGGTGAGGTAGCCCGAGTCGGCGGTGCGCAGCGCCGTGTCGGCGAGACCCTTGCGTGCGCCGTGCGTCGAGACGAAGTACTCGAGGACCGACAGGCCCTCCATGAAGTTCGCCTTGACGGGGCGCTCGATGATCTCGCCCTTCGGATTGGCCATGAGACCGCGCATGCCCGCC
The DNA here is from genome assembly GCA_963717155.1 of uncultured Actinomycetes bacterium. Lineage (GTDB taxonomy): Bacteria > Actinomycetota > Thermoleophilia > Gaiellales > JALYLC01. The sequence continues at coordinate 342,608 of OY970326.1, read as the reverse complement.
AGCTGGCGGATCTGCTTGAAGCTTCCGCGGGCACCCGACGTCGCCATCATGAAGATGGGGTTCGTCTTCCGCATCTGCTTCATCATCTCGTCGGCGACGTCCTCGGTCGCGCGACCCCAGATCTCGACGACCTTCTCCTTGCGCTCGCCCTCGGTGATCAGGCCCTGCTGCCAGAGGTCGTGGATCTTCTCGACCTGAAGCTCGAAGCCGGCGAGGATCTCGCCCTTGCGGGGAGGCGTGACGATGTCGTTCTTGGACACGGTCACACCTGCGCGGGTCGCGTAGGTGAAGCCGAGGTCCTTGACGGCGTCGAGCACCGGAGCCACCTGGCCCGGGCCGTAGACGTCGACGAGGCCGGAGATGACGTCGCCGATCTCACGCTTGGCGAGCGTCCGGTTCTCCCACTCGTACTTCTTGCCGTCGATCGCCTCGGACAGCTGCTCGTGCAGCGCGCCCTCGATCGCCGAGTTGAAGATGACGCGTCCGGGCGTGGTGACCAGTCGCTGGTCGCCGCGCCGGAACGTGATCGGCTCCTGCAGCTTGACCTCGTTGCTGTCGAGCGCGATCTGGATCTCGTCGACGTCGCGGAAGGCCCGCAGCGGGCGGTCCGGACCGACCGTGATCGCGTCGACGTCCTCCTCGCAATCGGTCAGGTAGTACAGGCCGATCACCATGTCCTGCGTCGGCGTCGCGAGCGGACGGCCGTGCGCGGGGGACAGGATGTTGTTCGACGACAGCATGAGGATGCGCGCCTCGGCCTGGGCCTCGACGGACAGCGGCAGGTGCACCGCCATCTGATCGCCGTCGAAGTCGGCGTTGAACGCGTGGCAGACGAGCGGGTGGACCTGGATCGCCTTGCCGTCGATCAGCACCGGCTCGAACGCCTGGATGCCGAGGCGGTGGAGCGTCGGGGCGCGGTTCAGCAGCACCGGGTGCTCCGGGATGACCTCGTCGAGGACGTCCCACACGATCGGATCCATCGAGTCGACCATCTTCTTGGCCGCCTTGATGTTCTGAACGACCTTGCGGTCGACCAGGCGGCTCATGATGAACGGCTTGAACAGCTCGAGCGCCATCAGCTTCGGCAGGCCGCACTGGTGCAGCTTGAGCCGCGGGCCCGACACGATCACGGAGCGGCCCGAGTAGTCGACGCGCTTGCCGAGCAGGTTCTGACGGAAGCGACCCTGCTTGCCCTTGAGCATGTCGGAGAGCGACTTGAGCGGGCGGTTGCCCGGGCCCGTGACCGCGCGACCGCGCCGCCCGTTGTCGAACAGGGCGTCCACGGCCTCCTGGAGCATGCGCTTCTCGTTGTTCACGATGATCTCGGGGGCGCCGAGATCGAGCAGCCGCTTCAGGCGGTTGTTGCGGTTGATCACGCGGCGGTACAGGTCGTTCAGGTCGGAGGTCGCGAAGCGCCCACCGTCGAGCTGGACCATCGGGCGCAGCTCCGGCGGAATCACCGGAACAGCGTCGAGGATCATCCACTCGGGACGGTTGTCGGACTCGCGGAACGCCGAGACGACCTTCAGCCGCTTGATCGCGCGCTGCTGCTTCTGGCCCTTCGACGTGCGAATCGTGTCGCGCAGCTCGAGCTCGAGGGCGTCGAGGTCCTCGCGGCGCAACAGCTCGCGCACCGCGTTCGCTCCCATGCCGCCGTCGAAGAACACGCCGAAGCCCCACTCGGAGCCGAAGCGATCCTTCAGCTCGCGGAACAGGCGCTCGTCGGCGACGACGTCCTTGGAGCGGATCTCCTTGAACTTCTCGAACGCGTCGTGCAACAGCCGCACGCGCTCCTCGATCGACTCCTCGGCGTCCTTGCGCCGGCTCTGTGCGTCGAGGTAGGCCTCGCGCACCTTGAGCGCCCACTGCTCGATCACGCGCACGTCGTCCTTCGACATGCGGCCATCGGTCTTGAGGCAGAGGTCGTTCGTGAGGTCGCGCAGCTCGCCGCGCTCCTCGGGCGCCGTCTCGGCCTGGGCGCGGACGACATCCGAGAGCAGGCCCACGGCGAGGCCGCGCGCCTTCTCGACGTCCTTCACCGAGACGCCATGCTCGGCTGCCGCGGCGACGAGGTCGCCGTCCTTCGGATTCAGCGCCTCAGCGTCGCCGGCCAGGAAGCTCGCAACGCGATCGAGCTTCTTGCGGGCATTGCCCTTGGCCGTGCCCTTGCCCTCGTGGATCGTCGTGACGTCGTCGGCGATCGCGGCGAGCACCGCACCGGCGACGGCCGCGACGAGGTCGAGGTCCTTCGGACCGAGATCGCGATCCTCTCGCACGGCTGCCTGACGCACGGTCTCCCGTACGCGCTTGGTGTCCTCACCTGCGACGCGGCGAGCGACCTCCTTCAAGAGGCCGTTGGCCAGCTCGCGGGACTCGGGCAGCGCGGTGATCGCCTGCTCCTCGGCCCACTGGTGCAGCAGTCGCGCCCAGTACTCGTCGTCCTCGTCGAAGCCGTCCTCGGCCCCCGAGACGAAGTACTCCCGACGGCGTGCGAGACGCTCCTCGACCGCGGCCAGCAGCTCCTCGCGCTCGATGCCGAGGTGCTCCTCCTCCGCGGCGACCTTCTCGGCGAGCTCGGGGAGCTCGGCCAGGCGCTTCTCGTCGTCGACCCAGATGATCATCGACGCTGCGAAGTACAGGACCTTCTCGAGCTCCTTCGGAGCGATGTCGAGCAGATACCCGATGCGGCTCGGAACGCCCTTGAAGAACCAGATGTGCGAGACCGGCGCGGCAAGGTCGATGTGACCCATGCGCTCGCGTCGCACCTTCTGGCGCGTGACCTCGACGCCGCAGCGCTCGCAGATGATGCCCTTGTAGCGGACGCGCTTGTACTTGCCGCAGTAGCACTCCCAGTCCTTGGTCGGACCGAAGATGCGCTCGCAGAACAGGCCGTCCTTCTCGGGCTTCAGCGTGCGGTAGTTGATCGTCTCGGGCTTGGTGACCTCGCCCGACGACCAGTCGTGGATCTGCTTGGTCGAGGCCAGGCCGATCTTGATCGCATCGAACTCGTTGATGTCGATCACGTGCTCAACCCCTTCCAGGGATCGGATGTGGTGTAAGAGAGGTGCGAGTTGAGGGAGGGCGCGCCCACGTGGAGGGCCCTCACTCGTCGACCTCGGCGCTCGGAGCCAGCTCGGCGTCGAGATCCGCAACCGGATCGTCGTCGTCGTCCGCGTCCTCGTCCTCGTCGTCGTCGTCGGCAGCCAGATCGGGATCGTCCAGCACGTCGACGAGCGTCTCGTCAGCGGGAACGTCGAGCTCGTGATCGCTGTCGGCGGTCTCGCCGCCGGCCTCGATCTCGCCCACGGCCGCATCGCGCGGCTGCGCTCGCAGCGAGCCGGGCGTGAGGTCGATGCCGAGCTCCTCCGCGGCGCGCAGCAGCTCGTCGTCCTCGTCGCGGACCTCGATCTCGCCACCGCGCTCGCTGATGACGTTCACGTCGAGCGCGAGCGCCTGCATCTCCTTGAGCAGCACCTTGAAGCTCTCGGGGATCGACGGCTCGGGGATGTTCTCGCCCTTGACGATCGCCTCGTACGCCTTGACGCGGCCGATGGTGTCGTCGGACTTGACCGTGAGCATCTCCTGCAGGGTGTAGGCGGCTCCGTATGCCTCGAGCGCCCACACCTCCATCTCGCCGAAGCGCTGGCCGCCGAACTGGGCCTTGCCGCCGAGAGGCTGCTGCGTGACGAGCGAGTACGGGCCGGTGGAGCGCGCGTGGATCTTGTCGTCCACCAGGTGCAGGAGCTTGAGGATGTAGAGGTAGCCGACCGTGATCTTCTGGTCGTAGGGCTCGCCCGTGCGTCCGCTGCGGAGCCAGACCTTGCCCGAGCAGCGCCGTCCCTGCGCGTCCTCGTCGCCGCTGTCGTCGATCGAGAACTGGACGCCGCTGTCGCCGGTGGCCTCCTGGTAGTCGACGAGTGCCTGGTCGACGTCGCGCGGGGTCGCGCCGTCGAACACCGGCGTCGAGATCCACTCGGGCTCCTGGCCGCCGTCGCCGCCGTGGGCGGCGTACCAGCCGAGGTGCGTCTCGAGGATCTGGCCGATGTTCATGCGGCTCGGCACGCCGAGCGGGTTCAGGATGATGTCGAGCGGACGGCCGTCGTTCAGGTACGGCATGTCCTCCTCGGGCACGATCTTCGAGATGACGCCCTTGTTGCCGTGCCGGCCGGCGAGCTTGTCGCCCTCGGCGATCTTGCGCTTGGTCGCGACGTACACGCGGACGAGCTCGTTGACGCCAGGCGACAGGTCATCGCCGTTGTCGCGGGAGAACGTCTTGACGTCGATGACCGTGCCGCCCTCGCCGTGGGGCACCTTGAGCGAGGTGTCGCGGACCTCGCGCGCCTTCTCCTTGAAGATCGCGCGGATCAGCTTCTCCTCGGCCGTCAGCTCGGTCTCGCCCTTCGGCGTGACCTTGCCGACGAGCAGGTCGCCGGAGCGCACCTCGGCGCCGATGCGGACGATGCCGCGATCGTCGAGGTCGCGCAGCGACTCCTCGGAGCGGTTCGGGATGTCGCGCGTGATCTCCTCGTCGCCGAGCTTGGTCGAGCGCGCGTCGATCTCGTACTCGTGGATGTGGATCGACGTCAGGACGTCGTCCTTCACGATGCGCTCCGAGAGGATGATCGCGTCCTCGAAGTTGTAGCCCTCCCAGCTCATGAACGCCACGAGCAGGTTCTTCCCGAGGGCCAGCTCGCCCTCGTCGGTCGAGCTGCCGTCGGCGAGCGCATCGCCCGCGACGACCTCCTGGCCGGCGTAGACGATCGGCTTCTGGTGGATCAGCGTGCCCTGGTTCGACCGCATGTACTTGATGAGCGGGTACTCCTGGGCACCGCCGCCGTTCGACGCGATCACGATGCGATCGGCGTCGACGTGCGTGATCGTGCCCGGCTCGCGGGCGATCACGACATCGCCGGTGTCCATGGCCGCGCGGCGCTCGAGCCCGGTGCCCACGAAGGGCGCCTGGGTGATCATCAGCGGCACAGCCTGCCGCTGCATGTTCGAGCCCATCAGCGCGCGGTTCGCGTCGTTGTGCTCGAGGAACGGGATCAGCGCCGTGGCGACCGAGACGATCTGCTCGGGCGCGACGTCCATGTAGTCGACCTCGGACGGGTCGACCTGGTCCGGCTCGCCGCCGCCGCGACGTGCGGTGACGGGCGCGACGAGCTTGCCCTTCTTGTCGACCTCGGCGCTGGCCTGCGCGATGACGTGCTTCTCCTCCTTCGAGGCGTCCAGGTAGACGATCTCGTCGGTCGGGGAGCCGTTGATCACGCGCCGGTAGGGCGCCTGGATGAAGCCGTACTCGGACACGGTCGCGTAGCTCGAGAGCGAGCCGATGAGGCCGATGTTCGGACCCTCGGGCGTCTCGATCGGGCACATGCGGCCGTAATGCGTCGGGTGGACGTCGCGCACCTCGATCGGTGCGCGCTCGCGCGTCAGGCCGCCGGCGCCGAGGGCGGAGAGCCGCCGGCGATGGGTGAGCCCCGCGAGCGAGTTCGTCTGGTCCATGAACTGCGAGAGCTGCGAGGAGCCGAAGAACTCCTTGAGCGCCGCCACGACCGGCCGGATGTTGATGATCGACTGCGGCGTGATCGTGTCGACGTCCTCGGTCGTCATCCGCTCGCGCACGACGCGCTCCATGCGGTAGAGACCGATCCGGAACGCCTCCTGGATCAGCTCGCCGACGTCGCGGAGGCGCCGGTTGCCGAAGTGCTCGTACTCGTCGAGCTCGCGAGCGATCGGCTGGTAGGGCAGCGAGAAGGCCTCCTCGGCGAAGTTCGTCGAGTCGGCGGGCACGCCGAGGCGCACCGGCAGCGAGACGAGCTTGCGCACGAGCGCGAGGATGTCCTGCGTCGTGAGCGTGCGGACGTCCATCGGCACGACGGGCTCGGCGCCGTCGACGTCGTCGTAGCCGTGCAGGCGCACGTTCAGCTTGTAGCGGCCGACCTTGGTGAGGTCGTAGCGCTTCGCGTCGAAGAACAGCGAGCGCAGCAGGGCGCGCGCGTTCTCGAGCGTGGGCGGCTCGCCCGGGCGCTGCTTCTTGAAGACCTCGATCAGCGCCTCGTCCTCGCGCTTCGTGAGGTCCTTGTCGAGCGTCAGCGCGATGAACGGGTTCGGCTCACCGGTCTCGGGATCGCGGAACAGGTCCACGATCGCCTCGTCGGTCGTCGTGTCGAGCACGAAGCCGGTGGTCGGGTCCTCCTGCGGGAGCGCCCGCAGGAGCGTGGTGATCGGCAGCTTGCGCTTGCGATCGATCCGGACCGTGACCTGGCCCTTCTTGTCGATCTCGAGCTCGAGCCAGCTGCCGCGCGACGGCATGAGGTTCGCCGTGAAGACCTGCTTGGTCGGGTCCTTCGGCGCGAGCAGATACGCGCCAGGCGAGCGCACGAGCTGCGTGACGACCACGCGCTCGGTGCCGTTGATGATGAAGGTGCCCCAGTCGGTCATGCGCGGGAAGTCGCCCATGAACACGCGCTGCTCGCGAATCTCGCCCGTCGTCTTGTTGACGAAGCGGACGGTCATGTGAAGGGCAGCCTGGTAGGTCTGGTCCTTCTCGCGGCATTCCTTTATGTCGAGCTTGGGAGGCTCGAACTCGTAATCGCCGAACTCCACCGCGAGACTGCCGGTGTAGTCCTCGATAGGCGATATGTCGTCGATCGTCTCACGCAGGCCGTCCTGCATGAAGCGTTCGAAGCTGGCAACCTGGATGTCGATCAGGTTGGGTACATCGATAACCCGCTGGAGACGGGCGTACGACCGGCGCTTGCGCGGGGTCGGAGCGGCGAGCGATGCCACGAAGACGAATCCCTCCTCGGGGGGTCTCGCAGGCGGAAAGAAGACGCAGACGCCTCCGGGGGCCGGAACGCATGGCGGAGTGGCCGGACGGCGCGCGAACGCGCAGCGTATCAGACCGGCCGGATATTTCTCAAACCGCGCGCAAACTGACGAGCTTGCGGGGTAGCGACGGCCGGTCGCGTTTCCTGAACGTACCAGAGGTCACCTGGAACGGCAACCCCCGTTCGGGGTGCGGCCGATCGTTAACGCTGGATGAAATGGGGGCTCACGATCGATCCATCGGCTTCCGGAACACGTACAAGCGGCATTACACTTTCGGTAGGACTTACGTCGACCCCCGGAGTTAACCGTGGCCCAGCAGGTCGAGAAACTCGGTACGCAGTTCGGTCCTACCCGCAAGGGTGACGGGGTCGGCCTGGCCAAGCAGTGGCGCGGACTCAACCGGGCCGCGACGTTCGTCGCGTGCCTCACCGCACCGGCGATCTACCTCTGGATGGTCGACCAGCACAACGCGCGCTGGTGGATGGCCGCGCTGGGGACGCTCCTGTGCATCGCCGCGTTCCGCGGGCTCGTCGACATCCTCGCGCGGCGCGTCATCCCGTGGCCGAACCTGTTCGGCGCCGATACGGCGCTCCTGCAGGAGGATGTCGTGTCGCGGCGCCGCGCCTGGTACTGGCGCGGCAAGTTCCGGATCCTGATGTTCATCCTGACGGTGTTCGTGATCGTCTGGGTGTTCCAGGTGATCCTCTACGGCCAGACGGACTTCGCGGAGATCCCCGGCATCGTCTGGGGCTGGATGCAGAAGAACCTGGCCTCGGTGCTCACGCCCACGACGGCGATCACGATCGTCATCCTGATGGTCGCGAACATCGGCATCCTGATCGGGCCGTTCCTGCTCATGGCGATTCGCCAGATCAAGGCGTACGAGCCCGGCGACGCCAACTGGGGCGTGAAGCTCGAGCACGTGCGCGGCCAGAAGGAGGCCAAGGAGGAGATCACCCGCGTGATCAACCTCTGGCAGGCGAGCGACGAGTTCAAGAAGGCAGGCGGCAAGCCCGAGCGCGGACTGCTGTTCCTCGGCTCTCCGGGAACGGGCAAGACGATGCTCGCGAAGGCGATCGCCACCGGGTTCAACTCGCCGTTCGTGACCGCACCGGGCTCCGGCTTCGCCGGCATGTTCATCGGCATGGACATCCTCGCCGTGCAGTACCTCGGCTGGAAGGCGAAGAAGCTCGCTCGCAAGTGGGGCGGCCAGTGCATCGTCTTCATCGACGAGATCGACGCGGTCGGCATGCGCCGCAACTCCCTCGTCGGCGGCGGCTCGTCGCGGCCGGTCGGCTCGAACAACATCCACGATCACCTGTTCTTCGGGCCGAGCGGCGCGCTCACCGCCTCCGGAGACGTGACGTTGAAGTCGTCCGCCTGGCGCGAGCGGATGTTCGCGGAGCGCGAAGGCACCCCCGCAGAGGGTGGCGTCGCGGGCGTTCCTCGGCACGCTCGGCCAGCGCGTCCGCAGGACCGTCGACATCGCCGTCCCGGGCATGATGGGTGGCGGCAGCGGCGCCCTGAACCAGCTCCTGGTGCTGATGGACGGCATCGACGAGCCGCCGATGATGAAGCGCATGGTCACGAACCGGACGAACACGCTGCTCGACGCGCTCTACGTCGTTCCGCGTCGAATCGGCAAGGTGAGCCTGCGGCTCTCGCGGGTCAACGCGCAGCCGAACAACATCTACTTCATCGGTGCCTGCAACGTGTCGCTCGACGTGCTCGACCCGGCGCTCACCCGCCCGGGGCGGCTCGGCCGGCACATCCGCTTCCGGACGCCGATCAAGCACGATCGGCTCGACATCTTCGACCACTACCTCGCGAAGGTGAAGCACGACCCCCAGCTCGACACCCCGAGGGCTCGCGACGAGCTCGCGCGCATCACGAACGGCTACTCGCCGGCGATGATCGAACAGGTCTGCTCGATGGCGCTGACCTATGCGCACCACGAGGAGCGGCTCGAGTTCACGCGCGACGACATCGTCGAGGCGATGACCACGATCGAGAGCGGCAGCGCGATCAACATCGACTACGTCGACAAGGAGACGCGCGCTGTCGCGATCCACGAGGCCGGGCACGCGATCGCCAGCCACATCTACGGCGAGGGCACCGAGTCGACCCGCCTCTCGATCCGGATGCGCGGCGGCTCGCTCGGCCATCACCAGGCGATCGAGAAGGAGGAGCGGTTCTCCAAGTTCCGCTCCGAGGAGATCGCCCAGCTGATCTGGATCATGGGCGCGATCGCCGCCGAGCAGGTCTTCTACGGCGAGAACTCGCGAGGCGTGGGCGGCGACATGCAGGCCGCCACATCGATCGCGAGCCTGATGGCGGGTGCATCCGCGATGGGCCCGCAGCGGATCGAGTTCGGCGACAAGTTCACGACGATGAGCGAGGAGCAGAAGGCGCGCGAGAAGGTTCAGAAGCGCCTGCGCGAGATCGGCGAGCGCCTGATGGCGTCTGCCTCCGTCAGCGACTACTTCACGCCGGTGCTGAACTCGCGCGACAAGCGCCCGATCGTCGCCGAGCTTCTCGGCTACTCCTACTACGTCGCATACAACACGATGTGCCAGAACAAGGCGGCGGTCGAGAAGGTCGCCGAGACCCTGATCGAGCGGCGCGAGATCCACGGCGACGATGTCGTCGAGTTGCTCGACCAGGTGAACCTGAAGCCCGCAGACATCGACTACCTCGAGGAGCGGACGTGGCCACGTCTGTGAGTCAGCGCCGCCATCATCCGCTGCGCTTCGGCCTGATCTACGCGGTCCTCCTGCTTGCCGCGGGTGCAGCCGTCGTCGTAGGCATCAAGATCGCGACCGACCCCAAGCCCGCGCCGCCTCCGCCGTGGTCGGCGTTCCACCCGACCGGGACCGACGTCAAGGCGGTCTCGGAGATCGCCAACTACGTCGAGGGCCAGTACCTCCAGGCGAACGGCAAGGCCCTGACAGAGGTGCGCGGAGGCCCGCTCGTGATGGGCTCCCAGGCGCTCCAGCTCGCCGTGCGCAAGGACGCCGTGAGCAACACGGTGAGCGCAGTCGACGGCGTCTCGGTCGAGTACAACATGTGCGGCAACGCCGACACCTGCTCGGTGCCCAAGGGCGTCTCCCCGCAGCGAGCGGGAGTCCTCACCCGCCGCGAGGCGTACCAGCTCGCCATGCTGACCTTCAAGTACGTGCCGAGCGTGTCGAACGTCGTCGTCCTGATGCCGCCGCTCGTCAAGAACACGAAGGCGCGCGCGATCTTCATCCGCCGCGACATGGTCCAGCGCGGGCTGGCGGCGCGGGCGCTGGCGCTGCCCGGCAAGGCCACCAAGATCAACCTCGTCTCGCAGCGCGAGGCCGAGGTCATCGCGAAGACGACCGACCCGTTCGTCTACTCGTGGATCCTGGCCACGGTCGACTCGCAGCCGACGCTCGTGATCAACCCGATCTCGCTCGACGTCAAGAAGTCGATACCGAGTTCCGGGTAGGGTCGCGCGTCGCCGCCGCGGCCCGGCGCGCCTGGAGCTCGTAGGGGTTCGTCTCGTAGGTGAGCGCGTACGAGAGCGGCATGCGCACGGGCCGGTGCTGCATCTGCCAGACGTGGCAGAGCTCGTGGCACACGAGATCGGCATCGTCCAGGAGCTCGGGACGTCTCACGAAGATCGCCCGGTGCGTCGCCCAGCCGTCGAAGCGCCTGAGCCACGGGAGCTTGAAGACCCGCGACGAGACGAGCAGGCGGACGCCGTCGATGCGCACGGGTCGGGGGTAGTACGAAAGCTGGTCGAGTCGCTGCTTCGCAGCGACCAGGCGCGGGTCGGCCGGGGGCCCGGCAGCGTTCCCAGCGCCCTGGACGACGCCATCAGCCACCTGTGGATCCTAGTCGGATCATGTGGTGGTCGGTCTAACCGATAGCACGCGTCTGACGGGGCCGGGATACGTCTGCGAAGCGCCTTACGGGACCCACGCTCGGTTCCGAGAGCCACGCTCCTGACCTGCGTCTTTTCCGAGGATCGCAGCGTGCCGCGGTCTCGGAAAACCATGACGGGCCGCCCTCAGGGCGGCCCGTCATCCGTTCCTCAACCGGAGGAGCTACTTCACCTCGACGGTCGCGCCCGCCTCTTCCAGCTCGCCCTTGATCTTGTCGGCCTCCTCGCGCGTGATGCCTTCCTTGACCGGGCCGGGGGCCTCGTCGACGACGGCCTTCGCCTCCTTGAGGCCGAGGCCGGTGACCGCCCGCACGACCTTGATCACCTGGATCTTCTTCTCGCCCGCGGCGTTGAGGATGACGTCGAACTCCGTCTGCTCCTCCGCAGCTGCCGCCTCTCCACCGCCGCCGCCGGCCGCCGGAGCGGCCGCCGCGACAGGAGCGGCCGCAGCAGACACGCCGAACTCCTCCTCGAGCGCCTTCACGAGCTCGGCGAGGTCGAGCACGGTCATGCCCTTGATCTCGTCGACCCACTGGTCCTTGGTGAGTGCCATTGCTTTCAAGCCTTTCGAATTGCGAGAGTGGCCTTCGCCCTAGGCGGCGGCCGACTCCTTCTGTTGTCTGATCTGCTCGAGCGCGACCACGAGGCTCCGTGGCAGCTGTGCGAGTACGTTGGCGAGGCCCGCGATCGGGGCGTTGAGGCTGCCGACGAGCTGCGACAGGAGCTGCTCCCGCGGGGGCAGCGTCGCAAGCCGTCGAGCATCGCTCGCATTGATCGCCCGGCCGTCGAGCACGCCACCGCGCAGCTCGAGGAGCCGGCTCGTACGCGCGAAGTCGGCCATGACCTTCGCGACCGGTGCTGGATCGGTCGTGCAGAGCGTCACACCCGACGGTCCCTGCAGCAGGTCGACCAGTGCATCGGCGCCCGCCTCGCGCGCCGCGATGCGTCCGAGCGTGTTCTTGGTGACGCGGAACGACGCGCCCTGCGCCCGCAGAGCGCGGCGCAGGTCGCTCATCTGTCCGACGTCGAGCCCACGTGGATCGGCGACGAGCAGTGCCGTCGCGCTCGCGGATCTCCGTCGTCAGCTCGGCGACGATCTGATGTTTCTTGTCTCTATGCATTCGTTCACCTCCTCTCGGCGTCCCGGGCCCGCCTCACGGCGGGCACGCAGGGCACCGGGGCAAACAGAATGCTCCTGGCTCTCCTACGGGCACCACCTCGGCCGGTCTTCCGCCCCCGTGTCGGGGGCCGCCGGCGGTCTTCGGCAGCGGGCAGTTTGAAGTCCTAGACCGCGACGGCTTCCTTCTCTTCGAGCAGGTCGCGCGTGCGGGTCGTGTCGAGCTTGATTCCCGGGCCCATCGTGGTGGCCAGGGTGATGGTCTTGATGTACCGCCCCTTCGCGGAGGCGGGCCGGACGCGAAGCAGCTCCTCGAGCACCGACGCGTAGTTCTCGACCAGCTGCGTCTCGTCGAACGAGCGCTTGCCGATCGCCACGTGGATCAGGCCTGCGCGGTTCTCGGTGCGGTACTCGATCTTGCCGGACTTGACGTCCTCGACGGCCTTCGCGATCTCGAACGTGATCGTGCCCGACTTGGGGTTCGGCATCTTGCCCTGCGGGCCGAGGACGCGTCCGAGCCGACCGACGATGCCCATCATGTCGGGCGTCGCGATCGCAACGTCGAACTCGGTCCAGCCCTCCTGCACCTTCGTCGCGAGATCCTCGGCGCCCACGAAGTCGGCGCCGGCCTCCTCGGCGGCACGCGCGTGCTCGCCCTGGGCGAACACGGCGACCGTCTTCTCGCGACCGAGCCCGTGCGGCAGCATCAGCGTGCCGCGCAGCTGCTGGTCGGCGTGCCGGACGTTCAGCCCGAGGCGGAAGTGCGCCTCGACCGTCTCGTCGAACTTCGCCTCGGGCAGCGTCTTCATCAGGCGGACGGCCTCGAGCGGCGCGTAGTGGCGCTCGCGATCGACGAGGCGCTTGGCGTCCTTCAGTCGCTTGCCGGCCATCAGGCCTCCACCTCCACGCCCATCGAGCGCGCCGTCCCGGCGACGATGTTCATCGCGGCCTCGACGTCGTTCGCGTTCAGGTCGGGCATCTTCGTCTCGGCGATGTCGCGCAGCTGCGCGCGTGTCAGCGTCCCCACCTTGTTCCGGTTGGGCTCGCCGGAGCCGCTCGCGATGCCGAGCGCCTCCTTGATCAGCACGCCGGCCGGTGGCGTCTTCGTGATGAACGTGAACGAGCGGTCCTCGAACACGGTGATCTCGACCGGCGTGATGCGCCCCGGAGCGGAGCTCGCGGTCGCGGCGTTGAACGCCTTGCAGAACTCCATGATGTTGACGCCGTGCTGACCGAGCGCGGGGCCGACGGGCGGTGCAGGGTTGGCCTGCCCGGCCGGGATCTGGAGCTTGATCAACTTCATGACCTTCTTGGCCATTGAAACCCTCCTTCAAGGGAACGTGGTGCAAGCGTCCCGCGAGGGACTCCCACGTGGGTGTTCCTGCGCGAGCTAGTCGATCTTCTTGACGTCCTCGAATGCGAGCTCGACCGGCACCTGCCGCTCGAAGATCGAGACGGACACCTTCAGCCGTCCGGCCTCGGCGTTGACCTCGGTGATCTCGCCCTCGAAGTCGGACAGCGCGCCCGACGTGACCTTGACCATCTCGCCGAGCGAGAACTCGGCGCGGGTCTTCGGCTTGGCCGCGTCCGTCGTCGCCGTGTGCAGCAGCCGGTTGACCTCGAGCTCGGAGAGCGCGGTCGGCCGCTGGCGCTCGGCGCCATGTCCGACGCCGCCGACGAAGCCGGTGACGCCGGGGGTGTTCTTCACGACGTGCCAGGAGTCGTCGGTCATCTCCATCTGCACGAGCACGTAGCCCGGAAGCACGCGCTTCTCGACCTCGATCTTCTGCCCGTCCTTCGTCTCGACGGCCTTCTCGGTCGGCACGACGACGCGGCGGATCTTGTCCTGCTGGCTCATCGACTCGACGCGATGCAGCAGGTTCTGACGGACCTTGTTCTCGTGGCCCGAGTACGTGTTGATGACGTACCAGCGAAACATGATCAGTGGGCCGCGTACTGGTCGATCAACCAGCTCGCGACGCGAGTCAGAACCGAGTCGAGGGCTGCAATGTAGACGCCGAGGACGAGCGTGACCACCACGACGACCGCGCTCGCCTGCCAGAGATGGCGGCGGGTCGGCCACTGCACCTTCGCGAGCTCGGCGATGACCTCGCGGATGAACTGGCGGAAGCCGGTGCGCTGCTTGCGCGCGGGTGCCGGCGCCTGAGCGCGTCCCTTGCGGCGGCTCGAGCCGGGACCGCGCAGGGCCCCTGCGCCACCCTCCAGCGCCTCTCCGTCGCCCAGATCTCCGTTGCCCGCCACGCTCTAGCGCGTCTCGCGGTGAGGCGTGTGGCAGTGGCACCAACGGCAATGCTTGCGCAGCTCGAGCCGCTCGGGATCGTTGCGCTTGCTCTTGTTCGTCTGGTAGTTGCGGCGCTTGCACTCGGTGCAAGCAAGAGTCACCGCAATTCGTACGTCGGATGCCATGGTCTGGGAGGTTCCTTGGAGGCGCGTGGTGGGCGGCCGCGGACGGCAGCCGGGAAGTAGCGGCGGTAGGACTCGAACCTACGACACGCGGATTATGATTCCGCTGCTCTAACCAGCTGAGCTACGCCGCCCCGAAAGGCATAGTAGTTCGTGCGCGGCTAAAGCTGGCCGCTCTCGGAGCATACCAAGGTTCGGATTGCGCTAGCTGAGCGCTCCCGCGAGCACCGCGTCCACGGCGTCGATGTCCGCCGCGATCCGCTGCGGCGCGACGAACTCGAGCGCGGCGTCCGGCGTCTTGAGCCCGTCGCCGGTCAGGTAGGCGACGGTGCAGCCGTCCGGATCGATGGCGCCGGCACGCGCGAGCTTCGCGAGCGTTGCGATCGTGACGCCGCCTGCGGTCTCGGTGAAGTAGCCGGTCGTGCGTGCGAGCAGGCCGATCGCCTCGACGATCTCGTCGTCCGTCACGGACTCGATGCGGCCACCGCCGCGCCGCGCGACCTTGATCGCGTTCGCACCGTCGGCGGGTGCTCCGATCGCGAGCGACTTCGCGATCGTGTCGGGACGGACCGGAGCCACCTGCTCCTCGCCGCGCCCGAACGCGGTCGCGACGGGCGAGCAGCCCTCGGCCTGCGCGCCGTAGGGCAGCGGGACGTCGCCCTCGACGAGGCCCACCTCGAGCAGCTCGCGGAAGCCCCGATCGATCTTCGTGTACAGCGAGCCCGAGGCGATCGGCGCGATCGTCTGATCGGGCAGCCGCCAGCCGAGCTGCTCGGCGGTCTCGAAGGCGACCGTCTTGGAGCCCTGTGCGTAGTACGGCCGCACGTTGAAGTTGACGAACGCCCAGGGCCGCTCGTAGGCGAGCTCGGCGCACAGCCGGTTCGCATCGTCGTAGTTGCCCTCGACGGCGAAGATGTGCGCCCCGGGCACGGAGGCCGCGATGATCTTCTCGCGCTCGAGGTCGGCGGGGATGAAGATGTACGCCTCGAGCCCGAGTGCGGCGGCCTGCGCGGCGACGGCGCCCGCGAGGTTTCCCGTCGAGGCGCACGCGAGCGCCTCGAGCCCGAGCTCGAGGGCCTTGGCGGACGCGACCGACACGACGCGATCCTTGAACGAGTGGGTCGGGTTCGCGGCCTCGATCTTGATGTGCAGCTCGCGCAGTCCGAGCGCCTCGGCGAGACGGGGCGCCGCGACCAGCGGCGACAGACCGACGGGCAGACCCCCGGCCGGCGGCGAGGCGACGGGCAGGAGATCGATGTAGCGCCAGAGCGTCCTCGGCCCGGCCTCGATCCGCTCGCGGGTGAGCGTGCGCCGCAGCGCGTCGAAGTCGTAGGCCGGCTCGAGCGGCCCGAGGCACGTGTCGCACGACAGGCGCGCGTCAAGGGGGTGCTCGGCACCACAGTGGGTGCAGACCAGCGCAGTCACATTCACGGGAAGCTCCTCTCGGTGTCCGGCACGGCCACATCTGCCGGGCCCGACGCGAATCGGACCCGCTGGATTTGGCACCGGGGGCACCCCGTACCGGTGGGGCGCCTGGTTGCCGAGGCTTCACAGGGCCAGTTCCCTCCGCCTCTCTCGATGCGGCACCGTCGCGAGCGAGCGGTTCCGCGCCTCAAACTCTAGCGGGTCGTGCGCCCAGATTGCAATCGGCGGCCGCGGGGCGGTGGCTCCCCGCGGCCGCCGTCACGCGGCAGGTGGGCTCGTCCGGTGGTGGAGATGACGTGCGCGCGGCCCTGCCGCGGGTGGGACGTCGTCGCGCCGGGCAAGGGCGACGCGTCCCGGCATGTATCTAATCACTTATGCACTCCATAATCAAGTCATATGGAGAAACTGCCTCACGGCGTCGTGTCGGACGCTGCTGCCGGGACTGCGATCGGCAGGTCGTGGTGCTCGGCCCACTCCGTCCAGGAGCCGTCGTACACGCGGACCTTCGGATACCCGAGCAGCTCCTGCAGGACGAGCCAGGTGTGGCTCGCTCGTTCGCCGATCCGGCAGTAGACGATCACGTCCTTCTCCGGCTTGACGCCCGCCGCCTCGAAGACGCCGCGCAGCTCCACGAGCGGCCGCACGGTCCCGTCCTCACGCACGGCCGCCTCCCAGGGAACGTGCACGGCGCCCGGGATGTGCCCGGCGCGCGCGGCCGCCTCGCGCGGGAACGCGGGATCGTGGGTGGTCGTGCCCTCGTACTCCTCGATCGTCCGCACGTCGAGCAACACGGTGCCGGGCTCTCCGAGCACGGCCTCGACCTCGCCCCGCTGCGCGCGGATGCCCGGGAGCGCCAGCCCCGGCACGGGGTAGTCGACGACGCCGTAGGCCCGCTCGTCGGCGTTGACGGGGCGATCCTCGCCGATCCAGCGACGGCGTCCGCCGTCGAGCAGGCGCAGGTCGCGGTGGCCGAGACGGCGAAGGAGCCAGAACGCGTAGGACGCGAACCAGTTGTCGCGATCGCCGTACAGCACGATCGTGTGGTCGGGCGTGATGCCGCGCTCGCTCAGGAGCTCTGCGAGGCGCTCGAGCACGGGCGCGCGGCCGTCGTCGCCGTGGAGGTCGGCGGGATCGATCGAGCGCGCGCCGACGATGTGCGCGGACGGGTACAGCGTGGGATCCTCCGACACCTCGACGATCGCGACGGCCGGATCGTCGAGACGCATCTCGAGCCAGGCAGGCGGCACGAGCACGGTCGGCAGGGTCGCCGGATCGGAGTACGCGGTCGAGCCCGGGATGCCGCCCTCGTCGAGCTGGGTGCCGACGAGCTCCTGCAGGCGCCCCTCGACCTGCCGGTCGACCCAGCGGCCGAACGACTCGTCGGCCGCTCGCTCGTCGCGATAGGCGAGCAGCACGCGCTCGAGGACGAAGCGGACGTCCTCGGCCGGCACCGGCTTTGCCGTGCGCTTGCCGAACGTCCGCTCCTCGCCGAGGCGGCCACCGAGATGCAGCTGGAAGCCGAGCACCTTCTCGTCGCCGCGGCGGGCGAGCGCGCCCTGCAGTCCGATGTCGGCGATCTGGTACTGGGCGCACGCGTTCGGGCAGCCGTTCACGTTGATGCGCACGGGCGGCTCGAGGTCGCCCATCCGGTCCTCGAGGTGGGCGATGATCCCCGCCGCGACCTCCTTGGTCTCGCTGACCGCGAGCCGGCAGAACTCGATGCCGGTGCACGAGATCGTCTGCCGGCGGAACGAGCTCGCGCGCACCGGGGCGCCGGCCGCGGCCATCTCGGCCGATGCCTCCTCGACGTGCTCGTCCGGCACGTCGAGCACGAGGACGTTCTGGCGGTTCGTGAGCCGCACGCGTCCGTTGCCGAAGTGCTCGGCGACCCATGCGAGCGCGATCATCTGCTCGCCCGAGAGGCGTCCACGCAGCGTCGCGCCGCCGAGCGCGTAGCGGCCCGGCTCGCGCTGCGGCGTCACGCCGACGTGGTCGCGCATGGGCGCGAGCGGCGCGGCCGGCGGCGGCGCGTCGGGCAGCGGACGGCCGATGCGGTGCTCGAGCTCGGCGCGCACGCGCTCGACGCCCCACTCGTCGACCAGGAACTTCGAGCGCGCGCGCGTGCGCTTCTGCCGGTTGCCGTTGTCGCGGAAGATCGCGGTCAGCTCGTCGGCGACCTCGATGACGTCGTCGAGGCTCGCGAATACGCCGAGACGCCGGCCCATGCGCGCCGAGGCGCCGAGGCCGCCGCCGACCCAGACGTCGTAGCCGAGCCCCAGCTCGGGGTGCGCCACGCCGACGAGGCCGATGTCGTTGATCTCGTGCTGCGCGCAATGGTGGCGGCACGAGCAGACCGACACCTTGAACTTGCGGGGGAGGTTCGAGAAGCGCCGGTTCCCCACGAAGTGGGTCGACAGCTCGTCGACGATCGCCCGCGAGTCGAACAGCTCGTCCGCCGTGACGCCGGCGAGCGGGCAGCCGACGACGTTGCGCCACACGTCGCCGCACGCCTGCGCGCTGGTCAGGCCGATGCGGTCGAGCGTCGCGAAGATCTCGGGGACGTCCTCGATCCGCAGCCAGTGCAGCTGGATGCACTGGCGCGTCGTCACGTCTCCCGTCGAGCGCCCGAAGCGCACGGAGAGATCGCCGATCGCCCGCAGCTGCTCCGAGGTGACAGCGCCGTTCGGCACGCGGATCCGCAGCATCAGGAACCCGTCCTCCTCGGGCCGCTGCGGATACAGCCCCCACCACTTCGCGAGCTGGAGGTCGTCGGGCGCGAGCGAGTGGAACCCGCCACCCCGCGCCGCGACCAGGAGGTCGGTCAGAACATCGAGACCGTCCTTGCGCTCCTTGATCCGCTCGATCTCAGGGCGAAGGTCCCGCGTTTCTCCAGCAGCCACAGCAGCACTCCCGTGTCGTGATGTCCATCCATCAGCCGCCCTGAGCGGGCGACTGCCCGGGATTGGCACCGAGGCGCGTCTGCGCTGGTTGCCGAGGTTTCACAGGGCCGGGACCCTCCACCTCTCGTGATGAACCGCCCCACGACCTCGGGTGCGGCCTACCTATGTCGTGCCCGGCTCCACACCGAGCGGCGCGACTCTAACGCAAACGACGGGCCCGCCGGGTCTGTTCCCTATACGGGAAGGCCGTCCGCGATCCAGACGAGGCACGAGAGCGCGCACGCCTGCCGGACGACGCCTCGCAGCCGCCTGCGGTCGCGCACCCGCGAGGGCCCGACGATCAGGAGGCTCGGGTGCTCCTCGCCGACGATCTCGGCGAGCGCGCGTGCAGGACGCGTCGAGCGCACCCGGAGGATCGCCACGTCGAGCCCGAGCGCCGCGGCGGTCTCGGCGGTCCGCCGGATCGCGCCCTGCTCCTCCGGCGTCGCAAGCGATCGACAGCCGAGGAGCATCGAGCACGGCGACATCGTCATGTCGATCAGGTCGACGAGCCGCAGCGGCAGGCCGCCGTCGAGCGCACTGGAGACCGCGAGCCGCTCGGCGTCCTCGTCGAAGCCGGCCTCGAGGGTCACGAGCATGACCGCGCCGCGCTCGCCCGCCACCTGCGCCGGCATCTCCGGCTGGACAGGGCGCGCGGCGCGGAGGAGTCTCATCCCGAGCCCTCGCGCGGCTCGGCCTCGAGGTTCCAGCGAGGCAGGGTCGCGAGCGCCTTGCGGTAGCGGCTCCGCACGAACGGGCGCCCGTAGGTGAACCAGGCGAACAGGATCGACGACAGCCCGATGAGGAGGATGAACGGCTGTTGCTGCAGGACGAGCCACAGGGCGATGAGGGCGAGCACGGCCCCGAAGACCCAGCCGGCGATGCGGAAGCGGCGCACGACCGACGCGAGCCGGGCGTAGTCGCTCGACGGGATGCGCGAGGTGTCGTACACCCGGTCGCAGCCCTCGCACGAGAACCGCTCGCCGTAGTGGGCGCGCGTCTCGGTGCCGCACTCGCAGGTCACGGTGATGCGTGGTCCCTTCATGCGGGTATCTTCGCGCGTTTCGTCATTCCATCGCAACAAGGCGTATGTAGCAGGTCTCCAACGAATCGCGGGGAAAAGTGTTGGCGGGAACGCCGGACCGAATCCTGCGCCCTTGACGCGGTCCCCGCCATCCGATCAAATCGCCGGACACCTCGACGAAGGGAGGCTCTGACGTGGCATCTGCGCAGGTAGAGGAGCGAGAGCTACTGCGAGCGATGAGCTGGTACGACGGATTCGTCGTCGCCATGGCGAACCCGACCTTCCTTCTTACCTCCCTCGGCGCGTCGGTGATCACCCTCGGAGGCTGGGGCGCGATCATCGTCTGGCTGATCTCCGTCTCGGTCGGTGGTCTCCACAACAACCTGTATGCCGAGCTCGCCGCGATGTTCCCGAAGCTCGCAGGCGGCGTCGCGATCTTCGCCCACGAGGCGTGGAAGCGCTACACGTCGTTCGTCGGGCCGATCGCTGCGGTCGGCTACTGGCTCGGCTGGTCGGTCGTGCTGGCGATCAGCGGTCTGATCGTCGGCCAGCTCCTGCAGAACCAGTTCTACACGGGGTCGGAGGTCGCCGGGTCAAGCTGGACGCACCACCAGTCGCTGATCCTCGGGGTGAACTTCGATCTCAACTTCCCGATCTGCGTCGGCATCTTCCTCATCGCCTGCATCTGGATCGCGAACGTGTTCGGCGTACGGCCCGCGGTGTGGGTCGGCTACGTCACGGGCGGCCTGCTCCTCATCCCGCTCGCAGTCCTCATCTTCGTGCCGTACATCACGGGCGACTGGAGCTCGTCGAACCTCAGCAACCACATCCATCCGCTGACCTCGCTCACGGGGAACTCGGGCATCCGGCTCGTGATCGTCTGGCTCTACATCATGTGCTGGTCGTCCTACGGGTTCGAGTGCTGCGCGACGTTCGCACCGGAGTACAAGGACCCTGCGCGCGACACGGCGAAGGCGCTGCGCGCGGCAGCCGTGTTCTCGATCTTCGTCTACGGCCTCCTGCCGCTGGGAGCCGTCGGCACGTTCGGCGACCAGAACATCACCGTCAACAACGCGCTCTTCTTCTACGGCGACGTGTTCAAGGAGCTTGTCGGCAGCACTGCCGCTGACATCCTCGTGCTCATGCTCTGCGCGGGCATCGTGCTCTCGATGAACACGGCGACGATGGACGGGTCACGAGCGCTGTACGGCATCTCCCAGGACGGCATGACGTTCCGCTGGCTCGGAAAGCTGAACGCGCGCAACGTGCCCGGGAACGCGATGACGCTCGACGCCGTCCTCAACGTGATCCTGCTCGTGTGCGCGATCGGCGCGGTCGGAGGCGGGTACCTCAAGGTGCTCGCGGTCTCGAACTTCGGCTACGTCCTCGCACACGTGTTCGCGATGTCGGGCTTCCTGCTGTTGCGGAAGGACCGCCCGGGCTGGCCGAGACCGATCAGGGTCGGCCCTGCGTGGACCGGCGTCGCCTGGTTCTGCCTGATCTACGACACCGTCCTGCTCGTCGTCGGCTCGATCTCGTTCAAGCTCACCGGCTACGGCTCGAGCTGGTCGATCCTCGCCTGGTCGCTCCTCGTCCCCGTCGTCGCGCTGGTCGCATACATCTGGCGCGTGATCGTCGAGGACAAGAAGCCGCTCCAGTGGAAGCTGCCGGCACCCACGACGCTGGAGGAGGAGGCTGCCCTGCACGCGGCAGGCCTCCAGACGACCACCACGTAAGGGTTCGCTCCGCCCGCCTCGCTCAGCGGGGCGGGCGGAGGTACGGCGTGCGCGTCGCGATGTCCTGCGGCGCCGCCGGCGGAAGCTGGTCGCGCAGGCAGATCGCCGTCGCGAGCGCCTTGCTCGCGGCACCGGCGAGCCACCTCGCACCGGCCGCGTCGCGTGCTGCCGCGCGGATCAGCGCCGAGACCGCGGGGTTGGCGTCGGCACCTGCGGCCTCGCGCAGCGGGAGCGCGGCGCCGACCGTGATGTGCGCGATGCCCTTCGCGGTCGGGACGCGGAGCGTCTGTCCGGAGCGGGCGCGGAGCACCTGCGGCGGTGCATCGCTTCCCGGAAGTGCGACGCCCGCCCTGCCATTGCCGAGCCATGCGAGCGGGATGGAGCTCCTGATCAGGCGCACGCGCGTGCCGCCGTGCGCCTTCCGCCATGCTCGCACCCCCGCGGCGGTCGGCGCCGGCACGTGCAGCCCTCCCTCCACGGCCTGCAGGCGCAGGCCGTCGGCGAGCGCGGCGCGGCCGACGTCCGGTGTCGCGCCGCGCTTCGCCAGCGCAGCGACGTAGCGGGCGCGCGAGCCGGCGAAGCGCGCGTACACGATCGCGGCCTCGGCACGTCTGATCTGCAGCTGAGTGGCCTTCCGGCCGCGCAGGAGGTAGCGCACGAGCAGTGCACCGGTCGCCGCCTGCCGGCCACGCACGAGCGGCGCCAGGCGGTCGATCGCCGCCGTCGTGATCGTGCCGTTGCTGCCGACGGTGCACTGGACGCCGACGGCGAGCTCGATCTGCCCCTCGTCCAGGGACGCGTCGAAATCGGAGTCGACCTGGGAGAGCAGGTCGCACAGAGACGGATCGCGCGTCCACAGGTAGGTGCAGGCGGCGAGCGCCTTGTCGCTGTCGGCCCCGGCCGAGTCGAACGTCCCCCAGCCCCAGGACCAGACGGTCGCAACTCCGAGCTCGCCTGCCACCTCCCTGGCCGCGAGTGCCTCGAGCTTGACGATCTCGAGCCAGCTGTCCGTCGGCTGGAGCCCCTCGCGCCCCGCCTTGCCGGGTCCCGACTGGAAGCCGAGCATCAGGCCGAGCCGTCCCGCGGGCACGCTGATCGTCAGGAACGACGCGAGCGCCGTACGGAACGAGACGCGCAACGCACGCGAGCCGAGCAGCGGACCTCCCGAGTAGATCTGCGGCGCCTGCACGTAGACCTCGAGCACGATGTCCGAGACGGTCGCGAGCTGCCGCCACCAGGCTGCGGCATCTCCCGCGAGGTTCGGCGGGTAGGGCGTGCCGGGCACCAGGAGGAACGGCCTCGCGCCGCCTTGCGTCAACGCCGTGACGAGGGCGAGCACGTTCGCGCGATAGGCCGCGGTGGACGCCGACCAGGGAGTCGGCGAGTCCTGGCCGATGAGCTCGTTCAGCGCGATCACCGGGGTCGGGCATCCCGATGACGCCTGCGCCGAGGCGAGCAGCGTCTGCGCGGCGGCCGGAATGTCGGCCGCCGGCCGGGGAGCAGAGGGCGTGCCCACGAGCCCCGTCAGGTTCATCCACCAGTACACGGTCTGCGTGCCCCCCACGCGCAGTGACGCCGGGACCTGGATGCCGGTCGAGCCGACGATCACGCCAGGATGCTTGAACACCGTCTCGCGGAACGACACGGATCCGTCGGAGAAATCGATCCACCACGGAGCCGCATCGGGCAGGCCGCACTGCGCCGCCTGCGCCACGGGCGCAACGGAGAGGAACGCGCCGACGAGCGCGAGGATGCGAAGCAGGCAGCGAGCCATGCGGAAATTGGGGAACAGCGCGAGACCCAGACCGGACGCGCTGCCTCCGGCAGCCTAGCGAGGGCCGCGGCGGTGGGCCGGCCGGCGGGCCGGCCCACCGCGGTGCTCAACCGCCGTTGGAGCTCTTATTTGCCTCGTCCAGCAGCCGGCTCGCCAGGTCGCGCTTCTCGTCGGCGGTCAGCTTCTTGATCTCGTTGTCCATCGCCCGGACGTTCACGACCTGGTTCCAGTAGTCGAGCGACTCCATCCCGAGCAGCGCCGTCTTGCCGACGAACTGACGCAGCACCTCGTTCGTCGGGCCCATGACCCAGCCGGCCTTGCCGTCGCGGAGGTAGCGCTCGATGTCGAGCGGCTCCTTCTTGTAGCCGGATCCGCCGCAGCAGTGCAGCATCTTGTCGACGACCTTCGCCACGTTCTTGGCCGCCTCGAACTTGATCTGCCAGAGCCAGTGGAGGTAGTTGCCGCGCTTGAGCTCGCCCGGGTCCGGGTTCGACTGCGCCCCGTCGGTGACCGAGTCACAGGCCTGGGCGACGGAGTAGGTGAACATGCGCCGGGCGTTCGTGTCCATGATCGCCTCGCCCACGGCGTCCTGGATCGTCGGGTAGTCGCACACGCGCAGACCGACGTCCTGATGGGTCTTGCGCGTCGTGTGGGAGACGGCGATGTCGATCGCGCCGAGCGCGATGCCGTTCCACACGCCCGAGCTTCCGATCAGGAAGTACGGGTCGACGGTCTCGTCGTTCGACCACGCGCCGGAGCCGAGCGGCCCGATCAGCTGCTCATCGGGCACGAAGCCCCAATCGCACAGGAGCGTGCCCGACTGGTTTCCTCGCAGACCCATGGCGTCCCACTTCTGCGGCTCGGCCTTGATCTGGTCCTTGTCGATCACGAACACCGACAGGTTCGAGTAGTCGCCGCCGTAGTCGGGCGACGTCGTCTGGCACACGTAGAAGTCGGCGAACCCGGCCGACGTCGTCCACGACGCCTTCTTCAGCACCTCGAAGCCGCCGTCGACCTTGCGCGCGCCCGATGCGATCGGATACCAGAAGTGCGAGCCGGTCTCGGGGTCGGAGTACGAGAGGGTGCCGATCAGGCCGTCGCGAAGCTTGCTCAGATACTTGTCGATGACGTGCTGGTTGCCGCTGAGCTTGAGCGCCTCGACCGCGCCGATGTGCATCACGTAGCACATGGCGGCGGACGGATCGCCGTAGCGGGCCAGCGTCTCGGTGACCATCGCGTAGGTCACGTGGTTCTGGCCGAGGCCGCCCCACTCCCGGGGCAGCATGAGCCCGAGGAAGCCGTCGGGCGCCAGCGCCTCGAGTCCCAGGCGCGGGAACACGAGTCCGGCATCGTTGCCCTTGGCGCGCGGGCGGATCTCCTTCGCGCAGATCTCGATCAGCTTCTCGCGGAGTGCGATCTGCTCGTCGGTGAAGATCCAGTCCGGCTCGAACAGGCTGCGGTCGAGTCCGGTCTTCGGCTCGTCGATCACGGATGCCATCGCGGCGGTACCCCTTTCTTATGAGGTGCTTCGCTCGGAGGGATACACCTCTTCGAGCTTGAGGAGCTTGCAGGCGATCTCGAGCATGAGCCAGTCGTCCGCACGCGGGTCGATGCCGGCGATCTCTCCGATGCGTCGCAGGCGTTGTCGCAAGGTGTTCGGGTGAACGTACAGCGCTTTCGCGGTCGCGGCCATGTTGCCCCGCTGTCGCAGGAACTCCTCCAGCGTCCGGAGCAGCTGCGACTGCCGCCGCCGATCATGATCGCGCAGCGCGCGCAACGCGTCGCTCCGGCGATCCCTCACCTGCTCGTCGAGCGGAACCCGTAGAAGGTACTTGTAGAGCCCGAGCTCGTCGTAGCGCAGACGGCGCGCACCGGGACGGATGACCGGCACCGCGAGCGCCGCCTGATGTGCCTCGGCCATGCCCGCCGCGTACGCGCGGGGACCCGAGCAGACGCTCGAGAAGCCCGCGGCGACGGGGCTCGGAAGCTCGTCGACGAGCCCCTCGAGGCGCTCGAGCAGCGCACTCTCGGATAGGCCGCGAAGCGGCACGAGCAGTCTCAGGGAGTCCTCGCGGCGATCGGCGAGCGATCCGGGTGCGAGTCGTACCACGGCGGCCTCGAGCAGCTCGCTCGCGACGCCGAACCCATCGATGGCCGTCGGCGGGCGCGCCCCGTCGCGTGGCGGGGCACACCAGACGACCAGGTGGGGCGCGTCGGGATCGATGCCGAGTCGCCTGGCACGCCCGGCGAGCGCCGGGCCGCCGATCCCGGTCGCCAGGTCGTCGAACAGGTCCTTGATGCGGTTGCGCTCGGCGAGCCGGTCGGTCAGCTGGAGCCGCTTGAGTCCGACGGCGGTCTGGCTCGCGAGCGAGTTGGCGAGGTCGCGGTCGTGCTCGCTCGCGCGCCGCCCATCGACCAGGCGCGCGACGAGGAAGCCCAGCACCTCCTCGCCCGCGACGAGCGGCGCGACGAGCGCCGAGCGCATCGCAGGCACACCCCAGAGCGTGCCTGCGAGCACCGACGTCAGACTCGCGCCGCCAGGCGAGCCGTTCCGGCGAAGCTCGACTCCGAGGTCCGGGAGCGAAACGACCTCGGGGCCCTCGACGTCCCCGCCCGCCGCGGCGCGCAGACGCAGCGAGTCGCCCGACGCCTCGACGAGGTAGACCCCGAGCGACTCGGCGCGCACGAGCGTGCGACCGACCTCGACGGCCGACGCGAGCAGCTCGTCGATCGACTCGGCGCGTGCGATCGCGGAGCCGAGACGGGACAGGTGCTCGAGCTCGCGCAGCGAGCGCCGGGTGTGCTCGTACAGCCGCGCGTTCTCGATCGCCTGCGCGACGAGCGAGGCGACGTGGATCAGGAACGCGGCGTCCTCGGCCGAGAAGACGCGCGGCGCCTCGGCGTGGAGGGCGATCACGCCGATCATGCGATCGCCCTTGAGGACGAGCGGCACCGACACGAGCGACTGGTACTTCTCCTCCTCGAGCTCCGGGAAGTACTTCACCCGAGGATCCGACAGCACGTTCTCGTTGATGAACACGGGCTGACGGTTCTCGAGCACCCACCCGGCGATCCCCTCCCCGGCGCCCATCGAGACGCGGCCGCAGAGGTGGGCGTAGCGCTCCGATGCGGCGCGCAGCACGATGCGCCGTCCTCCCTCCTCCGCGAGGAAGATGTACGTCGCGTGGGCGACGATCGCGTCGTTGACGAGCCGGACGATCGCGGCGAGCACCGCCTCGACGTCGAGCGTCGACGTCACGGTGTGGATGATCTCGTACAGCACCGCGAGCTCATCGGCCCGTCCGCGCTCGACCGGCTCGCTGTGGTCGGTGTGTGGAACGGCCACCATCAGGCGGCCGGGTACGCGGGCGAGGGCTGCAGCGACCGGTTCACGGTGCGAGATGGTCATCGTACCCCCGCTGAGTGGGGCGGTATACGTGCACACTGCACACCCGAACACGGGCAACGGTGGCGCGACCGTCTCTTGCCCCGAACGATGTGCGATCCCACCATTCGAGTCCGCGCACTCTGTCTCGGCGCGGCTTGTGTCCGTCCCGCGCGCCCAGGGTCGGCGGAAAGAGGAGGAACAGCCAGTGGCGACCGATCTCGAACGCTTCGTCTCGGCCGATGGTCGCGAGGAGCAGATCGCCGCGGTGCGCCGGAAGATCGACGAGTCCGGCGTCACGTACGTCTACTACCAGTTCCCCTCAGTCACCGGGCGGATCATGGGCAAGGGCGTGCCCGCGGCCCACTGGGAGTCGATCGCGCGCAAGGGCTTCCAGCTCGTCTACGGCGCGACCGCCAACCTCTTCGTCGACCGCCTCGGCGAGTACATCGGGTACGGCCCCGAGTCGGCCGAGCTCGTCGGCCTGCCCGAGCCGGAGACGTTCCAGGTGCTCCCATGGGACTCGAAGGTCGCTCGCGTCTGGTGCATCTGCTTCCGCGGACGCGAGGACCTCGAGGATGGAGGCGCGTTCCTGACCTCCGACTGCCGCGGCAACCTGCAGCGGATCCAGGCGCAGTTCGAGTCCGAGATGGGCCTGCACCTCCGCGCCGGCACCGAGCCCGAGATGATGTGGCTCAAGCTGAACGACGACGGCACGCCGTCGGTCGAGGGGCTCTCCAAGCCCTACTGCTACCACATCGACCAGTTCAGCGAGTTCCAGCCGATCATCCACAAGGTGATCGAGTACTCGAACGCCATGGGCCTCGACATGATCCAGGGAGACCACGAGGACGCCCCGGGCCAGCTCGAGCTGAACTTCAACTTCGATCGCGCCGAGCTCACCGCCGACAACCTCTCGACCTACCGCCAGGTCTGCCGCCAGGTCGGTCGAGAGCTCGGGGCCTTCCCGTGCTTCATGCCGAAGCCGTTCATGGGCGTCTCGGCGAACGGCTGCCACCACAACATCTCGCTGTGGCGCGGCGACGAGAACGTGTTCGAGCCCAAGGCGGGCGAGGACCAGCGGATGCCCTCGCAGATCGGCCGCTACGCGATCGGCGGCATCCTCGAGCACCTCGGTGCGCTGACCGCCGTCACCGCGTCCACGGTCAACTCGTACCGCCGGCTATGGGACACCGGCTTCTGGGCGCCGGTGTTCGCCGACTGGGGCTTCCAGAACCGCACGACTGCGCTGCGCGTGTCGGCGCCGGGCCGCTTCGAGTACCGCTCCGTCGACTCGGCGGTCAACCCGTACCTCTCGATGGCCGCGTTGATCAAGGCCATGGAGGACGGCATCCGCCGCGAGCTCGACCCCGGCGAGCCCGAGGAGCGCAACATCTACGAGGCGATCGCCGGCGGCAAGCAGGTCAAGAAGATCCCGATGACCTTCGGCGATGCGCTCGACGCGCTCGACGCGGACGAGGTCATCAAGAGCGCGCTGCCCGGCGACATGTTCCGCGTGTTCCGGCACTACAAGCGCGACGAGTGGGAGCGCTACTGCGCCCAGGTCTCCGACTGGGACGTGAAGGAATACCTCGACGTCCTGCCCTGACGGGCGCGACGTCCACCCGACGAAAAGGTCGCCTATGTGCGGGATCGCAGGCATCATCTATCGCAACACCCATGGCCAGCTCGGCCATGACATGACGCGCATGCTCCAGTCGATGAAGCACCGCGGCCCCGACTCGACCGGCTACGCGCTGTACGGGCCGACGTCGGCGGTGGTGCTCGTCCGCTACAAGCTCGCAGACGCCAACGACCCGCGCGACTTCGACTACCTCGACAGGCTCCAGCGGCACCAGAGCGAGGTCCTTTCCCGGGTCGAGTCTCTCGGCGCCAAGGTCCTCTCGAGCGAGGCCGAGACGGAGTACGCGTATCGCCTGACGCTCGCCTACTCGGGTGACCTCAAGGGGCTCGTCGACACGATCGAGGACATCCCCGACGCCGAGGTGCTGTCGATCGGGAACTCGCTCGAGATCGTGAAGGACCTCGGCGACGCCGAGTCCGTCGCGGAGCAGTACGAGCTCGACACCTTCCAGGGCACGCATGCCATCGGCCACGTGCGGATGGCGACCGAGTCCGACGTCGACATCTCGGGCGCCCACCCCTACTGGGCCTACCCGTTCGCGGACGTGGCGGTCGTGCACAACGGCCAGCTGACGAACTACTTCTACTGGCGCCGGCGGCTCGAGCGCTCGGGTCACCGCTTCCAGTCCGAGTGCGACTCCGAGATCATCGCCGTCTACCTGGCCGAGAAGATGCAGGAGGGCGCGTCGCTCGAGGACTCGATGCGTCAGAGCCTCGAGGAGCTCGACGGCGTGTTCACGTACATGTGCGTCACGAAGGACGCTCTCGGCGTGTGCAAGGACGAGATGGCCGCGAAGCCGCTCGTGCTGTACGAGGGGGACGACATGGTCATGCTCGCCTCCGAGGAGATGGCCATCCGCGCCGTGCTCGACCACGAGATCGACACGTACGATCCCTACGAGGGCGAGGTGCTGGTATGGACGCGCTGACCGGCGAGGCACGCATCACGTACGACGGGCGCGGACTCGTCGAGCTCGACGAGACCGTGCCGGACGTCGCCGAGATCGACGGCGACCGGGCCACCTTCGACGCCCACACCCTGTCGACGCGCAAGATCAACCTGGTGCTGCGCGACCTGATCTACAACCGCGGCATCACCGACGTCACGGTGCAGAACCCGGGCGCCAAGCACTCGCTCGGCGTCGCGATCCTGACGCGCTGCAAGATCCGCTTCGAGGGGAGCCTCGGCTACTTCGGCTGCGGCCTGATCGACGGTCCCGAGATCGAGATCACGGGTCGCGTCGGCTGGTCCGCCTGCGAGAACATGATGTCGGGCGTCGTCACGGTCCGCGGGAACGCGGGGTCGCTGACGGGTGCGGCGATCCGCGGCGGCGACCTCGTCGTCCACGGCCGGCTCGGCGCGCGCTCGGGCATCGACCAGAAGGGCGGTCTGATCCTGACGCTCGGCGACGTCGGCTCGATGACGGGCTTCATGATGCAGCGCGGCCGCCAGATCATCTGCGGCAACGCCGGCCCAGGGCTCGGCGACTCGATGTACGACGGCATCATCTACGTCGGCGGCAAGGTCAAGGCGCTCGGCATCGACTGCGTACCGGGCGAGTGGACCGACGCGGACACCGAGTACATCGAGCGCAAGTTCCGCATCCACGACCTCGGGACGCCCCCGAGCTTCGACAAGTTCGTGTGCGGGAAGATGCTCTACAACTACGACGCGCTCGAGCCGAGCGAGCGGAAGCTGGTGCTCTAGATGGCCGACGAGACGACCAACAGCCAGGAGAACATCCTCGGCCAGAGCCGGATCTTCACGCCGGCGGTGATGAACGACATCCACGTGAAGTCCGAGCTCGGGCGCTACCGGATGCGCGGCTTCTCGATGTTCAAGCCGATCCCGCACTGGGACGAGCTGATGTTCATGCCGGGCACCCTCACGCGTTTCGTGATCGAGGGTTACCGCGAGAAGTGCGTGACGAAGACCGTGCTCGGCGCGCGCTTCGCGAAGAAGCCGATCGAGCTCGACATCCCGGTCTACATCACCGGCATGTCGTTCGGCGCACTGTCGATCGAGGCCAAGATGGCGCTCGCGAAGGGCGCCTCGATGGCTGGCTCGGCGACCTGCTCGGGCGAGGGCGGGATGATCCCGCCCGAGCGCGACCTGTCGACCAAGTGGTACTACCAGTGCATCCAGAGCCGGTACGGGTTCAACCCGCACCACCTGATGCTCGCGGACGCCTGCGAGTTCTTCATCGGCCAGGGCTGCAAGGTCGGCCTCGGCGGCCACCTGATGGGCCAGAAGGTGACCGAGCAGGTCGCCGAGATGCGCTCGCTGCCTGCCGGGATCGACCAGCGCTCGCCCGCGCGCCACCCGGACTGGCTCGGACCCGACGACCTGTCGCTGAAGATCCAGGAGATCCGCGAGGCGACGAACTACGAGATCCCGATCCAGCTCAAGCTCGGCGCGTCGCGCGTCTACGACGACGTTCGCATGGCCGCCAAGTGCGGCCCGGACATCATCTACCTGGACGGCGCCGAGGGTGGAACGGGCGCCGGCCCGCACATCGCCACCGAGGAGACCGGCATCCCGCTGATGGCCGCGATCCCCGAGGCCCGGCGTGCGCTCGAGGACGTCGGGCTCGCCGACGAGATCGACCTCGTCGTCGCGGGCGGCATCCGGAACGGCGGCGACGTCGCCAAGGCGATCGCGCTCGGGGCGAAGGCGGTCGCGCTCGGACACTCGGCGCTGATGGCGCTGAACTGCAACAAGGAGATCCCCGGAGTCACGGACTACGAGGGCACCATCGGCGTCAAGGCCGGGCACTGCTACCACTGCCATACCGGGCGCTGCCCGGTGGGGATCACGACGCAGGACGTCGAGCTGCGCAAGCGTCTCAAGGTCGACGAGGCCGCCGAGCGCGTCTACAACTTCCTGCACACGCTGACGCTCGAGGTGCAGATGCTCGCGCGCGCGTGCGGCAAGACGAACATCCACAGCCTCGAGCCCGAGGACCTGTGCGCGTTGACGACCGAGGCCGCGGCGATGGCGAAGGTGCCCCTCGCGGGCACGAACTACATTCCCGGCGTCACCGAGCAGCGCACGCTCGACGAGATCAAGGCGCTGCTCGAGCGGCAGGCAGATCACATGTTCCACTCGCAGGTCCCCCAGCCCGGCGTCAGCGCCGAGACGGAGTAGCGGACATGGCCACGCGATACACCCATCCCGGCGAGGGCACCGCGATCGACACCGAGTCGCTCGCGGGCAAGCGCTTCCCGTACCAGGAGGATCGAAGCCTGGTCGAGGATGTCGACCTGCTCGCAGCGACGCCCGGCGGAGATCTGAACTGGCTCGAGGACATCGAGATGCTCGAGGAGGACGGCCAGAAGGCCGTGTTCGACCGCTACACGAACGCGTTCATCAAGATCTACTTCGACATCCCAGAGGGCCGTGAGAACGAGTACGCCCGCAAGGTGCTGATCAAGCACCTGCAGTCGGGCAACTCCTACGGCATCCAGCTGAAGGAGCAGCACGCCAAGTTCCCGCAGCCCGAGCTCGGGCCGTGGGTCGACGGCTCCAGGACCGTCGGCACCGACTGGAAGCCGGCGGTGCTCGAGGGCTGGGAGCCACCGCTCCACTGAGTATGGCTACGGAAGCCGAGCTCAAGGGCATCGTCGGGTCGCCGCTCGACGATGCCCTCGGCTTCTCCTTCATCGGGATCGAGGATGGCGAGGTCGTCTGCCGTCTCGTGCCGACGCGGGTCGCGCTCGGGACGATCGAGCCGCCCACGTTGCACGGCGGCGCGCTCGCCACGTGTGTCGACACGGCGTGCTGGTACGCCGTCGTGCACGCGAGCGGCTCGCAGGCCTGGGTCGCAATCGATCTACGCTGCGACTACTTGCGCCCGGCGCTCCCCGATCCGATGCGGATCACCGCGACCTGCCTGCGAGCAGGCAGAACGCTCGCGGTCGCCGACGTGCGCGTGACCGCATCGGGCGAGCCGGACCGCCTGATCGCCGTGGGGCGCGCGACGTTCGCGCGCATCTGAGCATGTTCCGTCGCCGCCGCCAGTTCGACGAGCTGATCGAGCGTCAGCTCGACCTGTTCGCGTCGGAGCATCAGGAGGAGCTGCAGGAGATCGCAGAGGCGCGCCTGCGCTGGCGCCGCGCGAGCGTGGAGGATGCGGAGGAGGCGTTCGGCGACGAGGCCGACCGCGTCGAGTGGGCGGCCGAGGAGCTCGAGCGGATGGCCGACGCCTACGCGATGACCCTCGACGAGGATGCTGCGATCGCCTACCGGGCCGCGTTGCTGAAGCGACTCCGCAAGCGCTTCCCCCAGATCGCGGACGCGTTGCGCGTGTCGCTCGAGGACGACGACCTCAGCAGCTGAGCAGGCTTCGCACCGCCTCGACGTCCTCCGGATCGATCGCGTGCGGGCCGGGTTCGCGCACGTCGAGCGAGACCTCCGCGCCGGCACGCGCGAACGTCGCGGCCGAGCTCCGGACCCGGTCGGTTGGAACCCAGTCGTCTCCGTCTCTCGTCCCGAGGTACATGGGCAGCCCCGCGAGCGGCGTCGCGTTCGCGTCGGGCTCCCAGGTCTCGCCGGTCGCACCGATCAGGCCACCGGTCAGCACCGCGACGCCGGCGTAGGGCGCAGGCCGGCGAGCGACGTGCTCGCTGACGAGGCAGCCTCCCTGCGAGAACCCGACGAGGACGATCCTGTCTGTGCCGAACCCCGCCGCGCGCGCCAGCCCGAGCGCGCCGTCGAGCGCCGCCAGGGCGTGTTCGAGCCACGGCTCGTTCAGGGCTCGCGACTCGAAGAACCTCCCCGGGTACCAGGACTCCCCGGCGGCGCTCGGCAGCACGTAGCAGACGTCGTCGAGCCCGAGCGGTGCGACGAGGTGCTCGAGCATGTAGGCAGGCGTCTGCGCGCGTCCGTGCACGACGATGGCGGCGCGACGCGCGGTCTCGAGCGTGGCGCCCGAGAGCACCGTCTCCGTTCGTAGATGCGGGTTGGTCATCGTGCTACAGTCAGTCTAGTTTCTGGCAACAACGTTGCCCTATGGGCAACACTGTTTCGGAGGATCTCGTGAGTCTGCCTCGTTCCACCCGTTATCTCGTCATCGGAGCCGGTATTCACGGCCTCTCCACCGCCTACCACCTGGCGAAGGAGCTCCGCACACGAGGTCTGGGCTCGGGCAGCGACATCCTCGTCGTCGACAAGACCGCACCCGGCGCCGGCGCATCGGGCATCGCCTGCGGCGTCGTCCGCAACAACTACTTCCAGCCCGCGATGTCCGAGCTGATGCAGGCGTGCGTCGAGGTGTGGGAGTCGGATCCCGCGGCCTACGCGTACAACCCGGTCGGCTACATCGCGCTCGGCCCGGAGCGCCAGGAGTCGGACCTCACGCAGGTCTACGAGCGACATCAGCGGATCGGCTACCAGTCCGACCTCATCCTCGGCGAGGCCGAGGTCGACGCGCACATGAAGGAGCTCTTCCCGGACTGGCGTGCGAAGAACGTGACGGTCTGCCTGCACGAGAGGCAGGGCGGGTTCGCGTTCAACCTCGACTCGGTGCAGGGCCTCGTCGGCAAGTGCGAGTCCGAGGGCGTCACGATCCTGTCGGGCGTCGAGGTCACCGGTTTCGTATCGCCGAGCGGTCAGGACGTGACCGCGGTCAAGACCAGCGAGGGGACGATCGAGGTCGAGCACGTCGTCGTGGCGCCCGGTCCGTGGGCGAAGCACTTCTGGGGTCTGCTCGAGCTGCCCATGACGCTCGACGTGCGAACGCCCACCGGCGATGTCGTGCCGAACCAGGCGATGTGGACGTACTGGAACCTCCAGGAGGGCGAGATCCAGGTAGACCCGAAGATGTTCTCGCTCCCCGACGGCAGCATGCCCCCCGTCGTGCACCTCGACACGGATGCGCCGCTGCGCACCGACGACGGCAAGCTCATCACCGACGACCTCTGGGGGATCTACTTCAAGCAGGACCGCCACGGCGTGCAGGGCGGCGCCTCGCCCTTGACCGTCGGGCCTGACGCGCCGATCGACCCCTACCCGTCGACGACGGATGTCGATCCCGAGTTCCCCGACATGTGGTGCGCGGCGCTCTCGCACTCGATGAGCCGCTTCGAGGGCTGCCGACCGCAGTACAAACACGCGCGGTCGGGAGGCATGGGCGCGTTCACGGTCGACAACTTCCCCGTGTTCGACCACATGCGCCCGAACGTCTACACGATCTGCGACTCGAACCACGGCTACAAGATGATCGGGGTCGGACGCGAGGTCGCGAAGGTGCTCGTGGGCGAGCACTCGGAGCTGCTGTACCCGTTCCGCTTCGAGCGCTTCGCAACGGGCGACCTGCACCCCGTCTCGAGCTCGCCGTATCCCTGGTCGTAGCTACGCCGACAGCGCGGCGCCGAGGCGCGCCGCGCGGTCGCGCAGCGGGTCGAGCGCGCGCGATCGAGACTCCGCATCGAATCGATCGGGCCCCTGAAGGCCAAGGATGGCCGCAAGCTCTCCCCGACCATCGAGGACGGGCACCGCGATCGCGTGCAGCCCGACCTCGCGCTCGCCGCTCGCCTCGCCGTAGCCGCGTGAACGCACCTCGGCCAGCTCCCCCTCGAGCTGTGCGCGATCCACGATCGTCGCGTCCGTGAAGCGCTCGAGCTCGGCCGGGAGCGCCGCGAGCGCGTCCGGGCGGAACGCGAGCAGCACCTTGCCGACCGCGGTCGCGTGCCCGACCGACGCACGTCCCACCCGCGCCTGCGAGAGCACGCTCTGCGAGCTCGCGACGTAGTCGGCGGTCACCGCCTCGGTGCCCGCGGCCAGCGATAGCGTCGCGGTCTCGCCGGTCAGCTCGGAGATCTCGACCAGCAGCGGACGTGCGAGCTCGCGCAGGTCGCGCCCCGCGATCGCCGCACTACCCCAGTAGGCGAGCCGGAGACCGAGCCGGTAGTGACCCGAGCCGGCCTCGCGCTCGACCAGACCCGCCTCGGCGAGGGTCCCGAGCAGGCGCGAGACCGTGCTCGGATGGGCTGAGAGAGCCCGGGCGAGCTCGTTCACGCCGCGCGGCCCAGCGCCGTCGGCGAGCACGTCCAGCACGGCGATCGCACGCTCGACCGCCGCAACGGGCCTCCCTCCCTCCCTCACGCCGTCGATCATACGAGCCCGTCGCCCGCGATCGCGCGGAACGCGAGCGCGCTCGTCGCGGCCACGTTCAGCGAGTCGACGCCCGGCGCCATGGGGATCCGGACCCGGACGTCGGCGCGCGCAAGCGCTGCCGACGTCAGACCCGGGCCCTCCGTGCCGAGCATGAACGCGACGGGTCGGGTCGCGTCGATCGCGTCGAGCACGATCGAATCGGGGCCCGGCGTCAGCGCGATGCAGGTGAGGCCCAGTGCGCGCAGGCGGTCGAGCCCGTCCGGCCATGGCTCGATGCGCGCCCACGGCATCCGGAGCGCGTGGCCCATCGACACGCGGATCGAGCGGCGGTAGAGCGGGTCGCAGGTGGTGGGGTCGAGCAGGACGGCATCGAGCCCGAAGGCGGCGGCGTTGCGGAAGATCGAGCCGAGGTTCTCGTGATCGGTGATGCCCTCGCACACCGCGATCCTGCGCGCACCCGCGAGCAACTCCTCGAGCGGACGTTGCACGGGCCGTTCGACCGAGGCGACCGCGCCGCGGTGGAACGCGTATCCCACCACCTCCTCGAGCACGGCCTTCTCGGCGACGTAGACCGGCGCGTCGACCGTTTCGAGGATGTCCGCGAGCTTCGCGAGCCGGGACGGGGTGACGAGCACCGAGCGCACCCGGACCTCGGTCTCGAGCGTGCGGCGCACGAGCAGCGGGCCCTCGCAGATCGCGTAGCCGCCCGAGACGGCTGCGCGCTCGACGTCGCGCCGGGGGATGCGTGGATCGATCGCGGAGTAGTCGGAGAGCCGGGCGTCACGGACGTCCTCGACGTGGATCACGTCTCGCATCTGGCACGATGATCGCAAAAGGTGTTCCCGGCCTTTGCACCGCATCTCGACCGCCGCTAGCGTCAGGCTCCTCCGTTGCCGCAGATCACCTACCTCGAGTCCGTCCAGCGCGCGCTCGTCGACGCCATGCGGGCAGACGAGCGCGTCTTCCTGCTGGGCGAGGACATCGGCCACTTCGGGGGCGCATTCGGCGTGACCAGAGGTCTGCTCGACGAGTTCGGCGGCGATCGCGTGATCGACACGCCGATCGCCGAGGAGGGTTTCGTAGGCGCTGCGGTCGGTGCTGCCTGGATGGGCGAGCGGCCGATCGTCGAGCTGCAGTTCGCCGACTTCGCCTCGTGCGCGTTCGACCCGATCGTCACACTGGCTGCGAAGACCCACTGGCGCTCGGGCATCCGGCTGCCGCTGGTGATCCGCCTGCCATCGGGAGGAGGCATTCGCGGAGGCCCGTTCCACGCGTCGTCGCCCGAGGGCTGGTTCTGCGGGACCGCCGGCCTCAAGGTCGTCGCTCCCGGCAGCGTCGCCGATGCCTACGGGCTGCTGCGGAGTGCGATCGAGGATGACGATCCGGTCCTGTACTTCGAGCACAAGGGGCTCTACCGTCGCCTGCGCGACGAGGCGCCTGACGAGGGTCACCGCGTGCCGATCGGCAGTGCCCAGGTCGTCCGCAGCGGCGGCGATGCCACGATCGTGACCTACGGGTCGGGCGTCGACCTCGCGCTGCGCGTCGCCGAGACGCTCGCGGGCGAGGCGTCGCTCGAGGTCGTCGACCTGCGGACGCTGTGGCCCCTCGACCGCGACACGGTGCTCGAGTCGGTCGCGCGCACGTCGCGCCTGCTCGTGCTGCAAGAGGCCGCTCGCTCGATCGGGGTAGCGAGCGCCGTCCTGGCTCTCGTCGCCGCGGAAGGGTTCGAGCACCTCGACGCCCCGCCGGCGATCCACGCGCCGATCGACACGCCCGTGCCGTTCGCGGCCGAGCTCGAAGACGCCTACCTGCCGTCGCCCGCCTCGCTCGAGAAGGAACTGCGTGAGCTCCTCGCCTACTGATACCTCGGCGATCGAGCCTGCGGCCGAGGCTCCCGAGGTTCCCCGTGAGATCCGGCTCGCGCTGTTTCGCCTCGTCCTGCTGCAACGGCTCGTCGAGGACCGGATCATCAACCTCTACCGGCAGGGACGCATCCCGGGCAGCGTGTACACCGGACACGGGCAGGAGGCGGTCGCCGCCGCCGCGGGCCTCGCACTCGGCCCCGACGACGTCGTGGCCCCGGTCAACCGCGAGATGGCGTGTCACTTCGCGCGCGGCGTCGAGGTCGAGCACGTCCTGAGGAACTACCTCGGGCGGGCCACCGGCCCCACCCTAGGGCGCGACGGCAACATGCACTTCGGCGCGCGCGAGCGCAACATCTTCCCGCTCGTCTCGATGCTCGGCTCGCTCATCCCGGTCACCGTCGGCGCGGCTCTCGCATTCAAGCGCCGCGGCGAGCCGCGGGTCGCGCTGACGTTCTTCGGCGATGGCACGATGAGCACCGGGGACGTGCACGAGGGCCTGAACCTCGCCGCCGTGCTGCAGGTGCCTGCCGTGTTCGTGCTGCAGAACAACGGCTACGCGTACTCGACGCCGATCGCCCGCCAGATGGCGAACACGAACATGGCCGAGCGCATGCGCGGTGGCTGGGGCATCCCGGCCGAACGCGTCGACGGCACGGACGCCCTCGCCGTCTACGTGAGCGTGCTCGCGGCGATCGAGCGAGCGCGCGCCGGGGACGGACCGCAGGCCGTCGAGACCCTCACGCTGCGGATGCACGGCCATGCAGCCCACGACGACGGCCGCTACATGGACCAGGAGCAGCTGCGCACGTTCGCCGAGCGCTTCGATCCCGTCGAGCGGCTCGCGGCGCGCCTGCGGCTCGATGGAATAGACATCGACGCGCTGCGACAGGCAGCCGTCGACGAGGTCGCCGCAGGCCTCGCCACGGCCGAGGAAGCCCCGGCGCCCGACCCCGCGACGCTCGCGGAGGGCGTCTACGCCACGCCACTCGAAGGAACCGACGAATGAGCCAGACGATCCGCGCGGGATTGCCGCTCGCAGATCCCGAGCTGTTCCGGACACGCGCCTACATCGACGGGGCCTGGGTCGACGCCGACTCGGGCGAGACGTTCGAGGTCGTGAACCCGGCGACGGGCGAGGCGCTCGCCGATGTCCCGCGCTGCGGCGCCGACGAGACGCGGCGCGCGATCGAGGCGGCCAGGGCCGCACAGCCGGCGTGGCGCGCGAGGACGGCGAAGCAGCGCGCACAGGTGCTGCGGCGCTGGCACGACCTGCTGCACGAGAACGTCGACGACCTGGCGTTGCTGCTCACGACCGAGCAGGGCAAGCCGCTCGCCGAGGCGAAGGCCGAGATCGCCTACGCCGCGTCATTTCTCGAGTGGTTCGGGGAGGAGGCGAAGCGCGCCTACGGCGACGTGATCCCACCGCCCGCGGACGGGATGCGGATCGTCGTCGTCAAGGAGCCGATCGGCGTCACCGCAGGCATCACGCCCTGGAACTTCCCGGCCGCGATGGTCACGCGGAAGGCGGCGCCCGCCCTCGCCGCCGGCTGCACGATGGTGCTCAAGCCCGCCGAGCAGACGCCGCTCTCCGCGCTCGCCGTGGTCGAGCTCGCCGAGCGCGCGGGCCTGCCGCCGGGCGTGCTCTCGGTGGTGACCGGCTCGGCCGCGGATGCCCCGACAATCGGTAAGGAGATGACCTCGAACCCGATCGTGCGCAAGCTCGGGTTCACGGGGTCGACCGAGGTCGGCAAGCTCCTGATGGCCCAGTGCGCCGGTCAGGTCAAGAAGGTCTCGCTCGAGCTCGGCGGCAACGCGCCGTTCCTCGTGTTCGACGACTGCGACCTCGACGCGGCGATCGCCGGCGCGATGATGTGCAAGTTCCGCAACTCCGGCCAGACCTGCATCACGGCGAACCGGATGTACGTGCAGGACTCGATCCACGACGAGTTCGTCGAGCGTTTCGCGGCGGCGATCTCGCTGCTCGCGGTCGGCGCCGGGACGAACGGCGGCGTCAACGTCGGGCCGTTGATCGACGGCGACGCGCTCGCCAAGGTCGAGCGGCACGTGCGCGACGCGCGCGAGCAGGGTGCCGAGCTGCTCGTCGGAGGAGCCCGGCACGAGCTCGGCGGCACGTTCTTCCAGCCGACCCTGCTCACGGGGATCCGCTCCGGGATGGCGATGACGATCGAGGAGACGTTCGGGCCGGTCGCGGGCATCACGCGCTTCAGCGACGAGCGCGAGGGGATCGATCTGGCGAACGACACGCCGTACGGCCTGGCCGCGTTCTTCTACTCGCGCGACATCGGTCGCATCTGGCGCGTCTCCGAGGGGCTCGAGACCGGGATCGTCGGAATCAACACCGGGTTCATCTCGAACGAGGTGTCGCCGTTCGGTGGCGTCAAGGAGTCGGGCATCGGGCGCGAGGGCTCGAAGTACGGCCTCGAGGAATGGCTCGAGGTCAAGTACCTCTGCATGGGCGGCATCTGACCGTGAGCGCTCCGCGACGGGGTGGCCACGTCCTGGTCGACGGCCTCCGCGCCCAGGGTGTCGAGATCGTCTTCGGCGTGCCCGGCGAGAGCTACCTGGCCGTGCTCGACGCGCTGTATGACTCACGCGACGCGATCCGGTTCGTGTCGGCGCGCCAGGAGGGCGCCGCGTCGATGATGGCCGAGGCCTACGGCAAGCTCACGGGGCGACCGGGCGTGTGCCTCGTGACGCGCGGGCCCGGCACGACCAACGGGTCATCCGGGCTGCACGTCGCCTTCCAGGACTCGACTCCGCTCGTGATGCTGATCGGCCAGGTCGGCCGTGGGATGCTGGATCGCGAGGCGTTCCAGGAGGTCGACTACCGTCGCTTCCTGCCGCAGCTCTGCAAGTGGGTCGCCCAGGTCGACCGGGCCGAGCGCCTCCCCGAGCTGCTGCAGCAGGCATTCTGGACCGCGCGCTCCGGGCGGCCGGGGCCGGTTGCGCTCGCCCTTCCCGAGGACATGCTCACGGACGTCGTGACCGTCGACGACGCGCCGCCCGCGGGGTCTGCGCAGGGCCATCCCGGAGCCGAGCAGCTCGCGCAGATGCGCGCACTGCTCGCCGAATCCCGACGACCGCTTGCGCTCGTCGGCGGTGGTACGTGGACACCGGGGGCGGCGGCCGACTTCCGCGCCTTCGCCGAGGCGAACAACGTGCCAGTGACGGCCTCGTTCCGCTGCCAGGACATCGTGGACAACCGGCTCGACCAGTACATCGGCGACTCGGGCATCGGCATCAACCCGCGACTCGCGCAGCGCTACCGCGACGCCGATCTCCTGCTCGTCGCCGGCGCACGGCTCGGCGAGAGCACGACCTCGAGCTACACGCTCGTCGACGTGCCGGTGCCGCAGCTCCCGCTCGTCCACGCGCATCCGGGACCGGAGGAGCTCGGCCGCACCTACTTCCCGACCGTCCCGATCGTGAGCGGGATGCCTCAGCTCGCAGCGGCGCTGCGCGCGCTCGAGCCGGTGGATGGATCGCGCTTCGCGGAATGGACGAACGCGGCCCGCGCCGACTACCTCGCGAATCGCGAGCCACCGCCCGCTGCCGGCGACGGGGTCGACCTGAGCGAGGTCGTGCGCCACCTCGCCGACACGCTGCCCGACGACG
This sequence comes from uncultured Actinomycetes bacterium, assembly GCA_963717155.1. Taxonomy (GTDB): domain Bacteria; phylum Actinomycetota; class Thermoleophilia; order Gaiellales; family JALYLC01. Next base: position 301,778 of record OY970326.1, on the reverse strand, counting down.
CGATCATCACGAATGGCGCGGGCAACTTCACGGTCTGGGTACACCGCTTCTACACCTACCGCGACTACCGCACACAGCTGGCGCCGACGAGCGGCTCGATGGGCTACGGCCTGCCCGCCGCGATCTCCGCGAAGCTGACGGCCCCCGACCGCGAGGTGGTCTGCGTGGCCGGCGACGGCGACCTGATGATGGTCGTCGGCGAGCTCGCGACTGCCGTGCAGGAAGGCGCCGCGATCGTGGTCCTCGTCGCGAACAACGGCATGTACGGGACGATCCGCATGCATCAGGAACGTCACTACCCCGGCCGGGTGTCGGGCACCGACCTGCACAACCCCGACTTCGTCCAGCTCGCCCGGGCGTGCGGTTGCCAGGGCGAGCTGGTCGAGCGCACCGAGGACTTCGCGGACGCGCTCGCGCGGGCCCGCGCGGCAGACGGGCCGGCGCTGATCGAGCTGCGCTGCGACCCCGAGGCGTTGACGCCTCGGGCGACGCTGAGCGCGATCCGCGAGCAGGCGCTGGCGGCCCAGTGAACGACCGCATCACGCGCGTCAATCCTGCCGACCTGCACGAGACGCCCGGCTACCACCACGTCACGATCGCCGCGGCCGGCCGGACCGCGTACCTCGCCGGCCAGTGCCCGCTCGACAAGGCGGGTGCGCTCGTCGGCGCGGGCGACCTGATGGCGCAAGTGGATCAGGTGGCCGCGAACGCGCTGTCGGCCCTGGGCGCGGCGGGCGCCGGCCCCGAGGACGTCGTCCGCTCGGTGATCTACGTCGTCACGGACGAGACGCCGGTGCTCGGCGAGGTCTGGCGGCGGCTGACCACCTCGGTCATAGCGGAGGCGTTCGGCACCGCGAGCACCCTGCTAGGCGTGGCCCAGCTCGGCTTCACGGGCCAGCTCGTGGAGCTGGACCTGACGGCTTCGTTGCCGGGGTAAACGCCTCACCCGAGCCCATCGAGGAACGCCGCGATCGCCTCGGGCGACCACTCGTCCTCGAGCCGTGCCACGACCGCGGCCGCAAGCTCGCTCGGGGCCCCATCGCCCTCCGTCCAGTCCGCCCGATGCCACCCCTCGAGGTAGGCGTCGCTCGAGACCTCGCCGAGGCGCATGGCAGCCTCGTCGATCGCCTCCTGGAAGCGCGGGGCGAGCTGCGTCTTGGCCTGCACGTCGCCCTCGCGCGCCACGACCAGCGACGGCAGCTCGCGCCAGTAGGTGATCTGGAACTCGGCCATCAGATCGTCTCGTAGAACTCGCGCCTGCGTTCGAGCAGACGCGGGATCGCCTCACCGAATCCCCAGCGGTTGAAGTGCTCCGACTCGACGTGCGCCGCGTACGCCGCCTCGTCCACGTACTGCTCGTAGAAGAAGAACACGCGCGGGTTCTGTGGATCGCGGTGCGCCTGGTACAGCACCATGCCCGGCTCGCTGGGTGAGGCCTCCGCGAGCTTGCGGACGGCCTCGAACACCGCATCCTCCTCACCGGCCTTCGCAGTCCAGGTCGCGCATACGACGTAGGTCATCCCTGTTTGCTCCCTCGCTCCGGGAATGCGACCGTAGCGACTCGTCGAACTACGTGTCAAACCTCGCGGTGTACGCTCCTATCGCCCATGCCACCCGACTCGAGCGCTCCCCGGCGCTCGGCCGCGGCGGACGCGGTCGAGAAGATCAAGGCCCTGATCACCGAGGGAGTCTTCCCGCCGGGGTCGCGCCTTCCGCCGGAGCGTGATCTGTGCCTGCGACTCTCGGTCTCGCGGCCGACGCTGCGCGAGGCGATCCGGTCGCTCGACATGCTCGGCGTACTGCAGTCGCGCCAGGGAGCCGGCACCTACGTGACCGACCTCGCCGCGATCACGCTGGCCGAGCCGTTGCGCTTCATGATCGGGCTCAACTCGAGCTCGCTGATCGAGCTCGCCGATGTCCGCCGCCTCCTCGAGTCGGGTGCAGCGGAGCGAGCAGCCGGCCTGATCACGCGGGAGGAGCTCGACGAGCTCCGGAAGACGATCGACGAGCTGCACGAGCACACGATGGAGCCGGCGCGGTTCGCCGAGCTCGACATGCGCTTCCATCGTGTGATCCACATCGCGGCGCACAACGGGCTCCTGCTCGCGTTGCTCGATGGCATGAGCGGGCTCGCGGAGCGTTCTCGTACGATCACCGGCCGTCAGCCCGGGGTCGTGGCGGCCTCGCTGCGCGCGCACCAGCGCATCTACGAGGCGCTGCTCGCTCGTGATCGTTCCGGCGCCCGCGATGCCATGATCGAGCACCTGGACGACGTACGGACCGCGCTCGATCGGGCGCTCGAGCAGGGAATCTAACCCTCTACTCGAACCTTAGGTTCGTCCGGTCCGGAGCACCCGAGCGGCGTCGAGACCGCAGATCGACGCGTCGACGAGCTCGACGGGGTGGAACGCCGGGAGCGGCCTCCCCGCGGCGCGGAGGTGGGTCGTGACCTGGATCAGACACCCCGGGTTGGCGCTCGCGTACGCCGCGGCACCCGTCGCCAGCACCGCCTGCGCCTTGGCCGCGCCGAGCTCGGCCGCCGCGACGGGCTGCACCAGGTTGTAGATACCGGCGCTGCCGCAGCAGATCTCCTGATCGGCAGGCTCGCGCAGGTCGAGGCCGGGAATCGCAGACAGGACAGCCCGCGGTGCGCTCCGCACGCCCTGGGCATGCAGGAGATGGCAGGAATCCTGGAACGCGACCGAGAGCGCCAGCGGATGCCGCTCGGCCTGCGGGCCCCGCTCGGCAAGCACCTCGGAGATGTCGCGCACCTTCGCGGCAAACGCCGCCGCGCGCTCGGCCCAGGCGGGGTCGTCTCCGAGCAGCCTGCCGTACTCCTTGACAGAGCTGCCACACCCGGCGGCGTTCGTGACGACCAGATCGACGCCGGCCTGCTCGAACGTCTCGATCAGCGTGCGGGCTCGCGCGCGCCCGTCCTCGCGGCGACCCGCGTGGATGGCGAGCGCGCCGCAGCACCCCTGCAGCGGCGCGACGACCTCGAACCCGTCGGCCGCGAGCACGCGCGCGGTCGCCGTGTTGACGTCGCCGAAGACCTCGCGCTGGACGCACCCGAGCAGCAATCCCACCCGCGCGACGCGCTCGCCTCGCGCCGGCGTGACGGGCGCCGGGGCGTCGCGGTTGCGGAACGCCGGCGCGAGCTGCACGAGCGGACGGAAGGCCCGTGGCAACGGGAGCACACGGCTGAGCGGCGCCAGCGCAAGTGCGACGCGGAGCCGCCGGGGGTTCGGGAAGGTCTGGAAGATCGCGGTCCGCAGCAGGCGCTCCGAGAACGAGCGCCGGTGCTCCTGCTCGACGTGCTCGCGGGTCAGCTCGATCAGCGCGTCGTACTGCACGCCGGAAGGGCACGCGGTGAGGCAGGCCATGCAGCCGAGGCAGCGGTCGAAGCGCTCGACGACGGTGTCCGTCAGCTCGACCGTCCCGTCGAGCCGGGCTGCCATCAGGAGGATGCGCCCACGCGGAGAGTCGGCCTCCTCGCCCCACAGGCGGTAGGTCGGGCAGGTGGGGAGGCAGAACCCGCAGTGCACGCAGTCCGAGACGAGGTCGGCCTCGCTCCGCAGATCGTGGAGCTCGGTCATACGAGCACCTCGCGGGGATCGAGCGCGGCGCGCACGCGCTCGGCCAGCCGCTGCGCCCCCGGCGAGCGACGATCCTCGGGCTCGTAGGGCACGTAGGCGGAGCCGACTCCGACGCGGACGAGGGCCGCCGGCTCGCGTGCGAGGAGCGCGGCAAGCTCCCCGGGCGGATACGAGAGCCGGCCGGGCAGCGTCGCCTGGCGCTCGCGCACGGCAGACCAGATGCCGTCGTCCACGGGGCGGGCTCCCACGAGGTCGCCCGCGCGTCGAACCTGCGCCGCGACCCCCTCCTCGCCGCCCTCGAACCGCATCAGCAGGCGGCCCGGCCAGTCGAGGTCGCAGGCCGTCGGCACCAGGGGCGAGTGCGCCACGGCGCGCGTGAGGCGCGCCGCCTCCTCGGGCTCGCGGGCGTCGACGGCGACCGTCGCAGCCGCCGCCGGCAGCGGATGGAGCCGCAGGCTCGCCCGTGCGATCGCGGCGAAGCGGCCATGCGAGCCGCAGACGAGCTTGCCCAGGTCGTAGCCGGCGACGTTCTTGACGACCGTCCCGCCGGCGTTCGCCACGGTGCCGTCGGCGAGCACGAGCGTGACGCCGAGCAGCAGGTCGCGCGGGGCACCGAAGCGGTGGCGTCGCGGTCCCGAGAGATCGCCTGCGAGGCAGCCTCCGATGGTCGGGTCGCCGGGCGGATCGAGCGCGAGCTCCTGGCGGTGGGGCGCGAGCCTCGCACGGAGCGCCGAGAGGCGCACGCCGGCCTCGACCGTGACCGTGAGGTCACCCGCCTCGTGCGCCAGCACGCGATCGAGGTGGGCGAGCGAGACCTCGACGTCGCCCCCGGCGCGTCCGATCGATACGCGCCGACCGGCGGCGGCCGCCGCGCGCAACAGCTCCGACAGCTCGTCGACGGTGGCCGGCTCAGAGACGCTCGACAAGACCGGCCCTCTCCAGCGGATGCATGCGGTGCGGCCCGGGCGCCTCTCCGCACAGGCGCGGCGTCGGCAGCAGCTTCCCCGGGTTCGCGAGACCGGCCGGGTCGAACGCCCTGCGCACCCGGGCCATCACCTCGAGGTCGTCGGGCGTGAACATCAGCGACATCGCGCACGCCTTGTCGACGCCGACGCCGTGCTCGCCGGTGATCGAGCCGCCGGCAGCGACGCAGGCGTCGAGGATCGCGCGCGCACACAGCTCGGCTCGCTCGGACTCGCCCTCGACGGCCCCGTCGTACAGGACGAGCGGATGGAGGTTCCCGTCGCCCGCGTGGAAGACGTTGCCGACGCGCAGGCCGTGCTCGACCGAGAGCTGCTGGATCTGGCGGAGCACGGCAGGCAACCGGGTCCGCGGCACGACCCCGTCCTGCACGTAGTAGTCCGGGCTGATGCGGCCGACAGCGGCGAACGCGGCTTTCCGCCCCTTCCAGATGACCGCCCGCTCCGCGTCGTCATGGGCGACCCGGATCTCGCGGCAGCCGTTGCTACGGCAGAGGTCCTCGACGACGCGCAGGTCCTGCGCCACCTGCTCGGTCACGCCGTCGAGCTCGGTGATCAGGATCGCGCCGGCGCCCTCGGGGTAGCCCGCATGCACCGCCGCCTCCGCAGCCTCGATGGTCAGACGATCCATCATCTCGATCGCCGCGGGCAGGATGCCGGCCGCCACGATGTCCGATACGGCTCCGCCGGCCTCGTCGGTCGAGTCGAACGATGCGAGGAACGTCGTGATCTGCTCGGGACGGCGGACGATGCGGAGGGTGATCCGCACCGCGATGCCGAGCGTGCCCTCCGAGCCGACGAAGGCGCCGAGCAGGTCCGGCCCCGGCTCGTCGAGGCCCTTGCCTCCGAGCTCCACGAGCTCGCCGTCCGACAGGACGATCGACAGGCCGCACACGTGGTTGACCGTGAAGCCGTGCTTCAGGCAGTGAGCGCCGCCGGAGTTCTCGGCCACGTTGCCGCCGATCGTGCAGACCTGCTGGCTGGACGGATCCGGCGCGTAGAAGTAGCCGTGCGGCGCGACCGCGCGGGTGACCTCGAGGTTCGCGACGCCCGGCTCCACGACCACGCGGCCACCGTCGAGATCGACCTCGAGGATGCGGCGCATCCTCGCGACCGAGATGACGACTCCACCGGCCACGGGCAGTGCGCCACCCGATAGGCCGGTGCCAGCGCCTCTCGCGACGAAGGGGATCCCGTCGGCGTGGCAGGCACGGACCACGGCCTGTACGGCCTCGGCCGTAGGCGGCAGGCAGACGAGCGCGGGTATCGCGCGGTGGCCCGTCAGCCCGTCGCACTCGTAGGTGCGCAGGCGCTCGGGCTCCTCGATGGTGCCTCCGTCGCCGCACGCCTCGCGCACGGCGTCGAGCAGGCGATCTGGCAGCACCATCACGCGTCCTCGCGCGACGGCAGGCCGAGCTGGAGCTTGCGCAGGAGATCGGCGAGCTGGCGTTGCTCGGCGGCGGTGAGCGCGCTCAGGATCCGGCGCTCGTTCTCGAGGTGGTGCTCGACGGTCGAGTCGACGAGCGCGCGACCGGGCTCCGTCAGCGCGATCAGGATCCCGCGGCGGTCGTCGGGATCGCGCTCGCGGGCGATCAGCTTCGCCTCCTCGAGCCGGTCGAGCCGCTTGGTCGCGCCGCTCGACGTCAGCATGAGCGCGTTCGCGAAGTCCGTCGGACGCAGCCGGTAGGGCGGGCCAGACCGACGCAGCGTCGCGAGGACGTCGTACCAGCCCGGCTCGAGCCCGTGATCGGCGTAGACCGGCTCGAGCCTCCGCTCGATCTCGCGCGACAGACGCGAGATCCGCCCGATCACGCCGATCGGAGAGCTGTCGAGGTCAGGGCGCTCGCGGTGCCACTGCTCGAGGAGCACGTCGACTCCGTCCTTCGCCACAGGACGAGTCTAGCGAGCCCATTCTGGAATAAGCTATCCTGGGACGTAGTTTCTTAGGACGTAATATCTCAGGAAGGGATACCATGAAGCGCCGATTCCGCAAGCTCGTCGGTTTTCCCAGGACGCCCCGCGAGCGCGCACTCGACACGATGCCGCGCATCCGCTGGTACTGACGCCCGAGGCCCACCTGTAACCTTGGCGCCTTGTCGTCTCCTCTTGCAGACGCACTCGCCCGCCTCGGCACCGAGACCGCCTTCGAGGTGCTGGCCCGCGCCCGGGCGCTCGAGGCGCAGGGCCGCAAGGTGTTGCACCTCGAGATCGGCGAGCCGGGCGTCGACACCGCACCGCACATCGTGGACGCCGCCGCGAAGGCCCTTCGCGACGGCTACACGCGCTACTGCCCCGCGGCCGGGCTGCCCGAGCTTCGCGAGGCGGTCGCCGCCTACCTGTCGCGTACGCGGCGCATCGCGGTCGACCCCCGCCGTGTCGTGGTCGCACCCGGCGCCAAGCCGTTCCTGCTCTTCTCGGTGCTCGCGACGTGCAACCCGGGCGACGAGGTCGTGTATCCCGACCCGGGCTTCCCGATCTACGAGTCGGTGATCCGCTTCGCCGGCGCCGTCCCCGTGCCGCTGCCGCTCGTCGAGGAGCGCGGGTTCGCGTTCGCCGCGTCGGATCTCGCCGACAGGCTGGGACCCCGGACGCGGCTCGTGATCCTGAACTCGCCGGGGAACCCGACCGGCGGTGTCATCGATCGGGCGCTGAACGCGGAGCTCGCGGAGGTCTTGCGGCAGCACGACTGCTACGTGCTGGCCGACGAGGTCTACTCCGAGATCCTGTACGAGGGAGAGCACGACTCGCTCTCGGCCTACGAGGGACTCGAGGAGCGCGTGATCCTGCTCGAGAGCGCGAGCAAGACGTTCTCGATGACCGGGTGGCGGCTCGGCTACGCGGCGCTGCCTGCTGCCCTCGTTGAGCCGATGGTCCGACTCGCGATCAACACGTACTCGTGCGTCGCGCCGGCGACGCAGCTCGCCGGGGTCGCCGCCCTGACCGGGCCGATGGACTCGGTGCGTGCGATGGTCGCCTCGCTCGAGGAGCGGCGCGATCTCCTCGTATCGGGTCTCAACGAGCTACCGGGCGTGCGCTGCGCGATGCCGAAGGGCGCGTTCTACGCGTTCCCGAACGTGTCGGACACGGGCATCGACGCGAACGAGCTGGCGGACCGGCTGCTCGCCGAGGCCGGCGTCGCGCTGCTCGCGGGAAGCGCATTCGGACAGCATGGGCGGGGGTATCTGCGCCTCTCGACCGCGGCACCGCGCGAGACCATCGAGGGTGCGCTCGCGGCGATCGCGGCGCTGCTCGAGCGTTGAGCTGGCTGCGGGCGACGCGCAAGGTCGTCGATCCGGAGGGCGTCGCGTGGGACATCTACGTGACGCGTGCGCGCTTCGGGCAGTGGAAGCCGCTCGACATCGACGCAGGCGACTTCTTCGCGGGCCATCGCGCGGGTCTGCTCTGGCTTCTGATGGTGCCGGTGCTCGTCGTGGTCGAGCTCGTCCTGGCGTTGGTACGGCTGATCGTCCTCATCCCGATGACGTTCGGCCGCGCGGCTGCCAAGCGCGGGGTGCGAGTCGAGGCGGTGGCCGACTGGCCGCAGCCGCAGCGCTACGGCTGGGAGGTCCCGGTCGAGGCGCGCGACCAGGTCGTGGCCGAGATCGCGGCCGGCCTGCGGCGCGGATCGATCGCGCAGCCCGAGGAGGCTGTCTTCCTCGGCGAGCTGGAGTAGATCCTCCAGGCGAGCGATGAGTTTGGCGGGCAGTTCCGGTCTATCGCCCAACGACCGGAAGGACCCCTCATGGATCAGCTCGGAATGTCCATCCTCAGGCAGTACCACGAAGAGCACAGAGCGCATTCGCCAGGCCACCGCGTGCGCGCCGAGCGGCCCTACCTCGCGAGCACCTCCGGCAGGCCGAAGCTCGGCAAGATCGCTGGCGTCACGAAGGCGGTGACGTCGGCGATCCGGTCGCCCTGGAGGGTCAGGACATCGACGATCTCGCCGACGAAGCAATCCCGCTCCTCGACCCAGCGGTAGCAGCCCACCGCGAGCTGCCCGTTCGCCTGCGTCGGGATGTGCCGCCAGTCGACGGCGAGGGCATGCTCGGCGAGGAAGGCTGCAACCCGGTCGCGCCCGCGATACCAGGTCGACATCGGAGGCATGGACCACGCGGCATCCTCGACGAGCAGCTCGAGCACGGCGTCGACATCGGCCCGCTCGAGTGCGTCCATGTAGCGGCCGACGAGCGCGCGCGACCGCTCGTCGCCGAGCGCGCGAAGCGTCGACTGCTGGCTCTGCGCGGGCAACCGCTCGTCGATCGATCTGCGCGCACGCTGCAGCGCGCTGTTCACCGCCGGCACCGAGAGCTCGAGCAGCGCGGCGGTCTCGGCGGCGGAGAACCCGAGGACCTCGCGCAGGATCAGCACCGCGCGCTGGCGCGCCGGCAGGTGCTGGAGGGCGGCGACGAACGCGAGCTCGAGGCTCTCCCGCAGCTCGTAGCGGGCCTCGGGAGCAGCGGAGCCGTCGGGCACGCCGAGCTCCCGATCGGGATACGCCTCGATCCACACCGACTCGGCGAGCGGCCGACCGGGAGCCTCGCCCAGCGCGGCACCGGGAACGGCGTCCAGCGGGAGCACGCGCTTCGGCCGGCGCGTGGAGACGTCCATGCATGCGTTCGTCGCGATCCGGTAGAGCCAGTTCCGTGGCGAGCTGCGACCCTCGAACCCCGCCAGTCCGCGCCACGCGCGAAGGAGCGTGTCCTGCAGCGCGTCCTCGGCATCGTGGACCGAGCCGAGCATGCGGTAGCAGTGGGCGTGCAGCTCGGCCCGGTGCGGCTCGATCAGTCGTCGGTAGGCGCCCTCGTCGCCGGCGCGTGCGGAGGCAAGGAGTCCTCGCTCCTCAGGGGTCGCCATATTCCTAACGACCGGCGTCGGCGCCGAAACTCATCGAACACGGAAGCGCTCGAGGACGCTCGGGTTGAGCTCGATGCCCAGGCCCGGGCCGGTGGGCACGAGCACCGTGCCGTCGGACTCGAGCGCGAACGGGTCGAGCAGGAGATCGCGCACGAGCGGCCCGTCTGCGACGGAGAACTCGGTCAGCGTGCCGTGCGGCATCGCGGCGGTCATGTGCAGGGACGCGGCGACGAGGATGCCGGTCGAGAACGCATGGGGGACCATCGCCCGGTTCCGCTCCCATGTGAGGGCCGCGATCCGGCGGCCTTGCGTGAAACCGCCGCAGCGGGCGAGGTCGGGCTGCACGATGTCGAGTCCGGCGCGCTCGACCCACTCGCGGAAGGCGAAGATCGTGGTCTCGTTCTCGGCGGACGCGATGCGGAGTGCGGAGTGCTCGCACAATCGCGCGTAGCCGTCGAGGTCGTCGACGGGCAGCGGCTCCTCGAGCCAGGAGAGCTCGAACTCCTCGAACCGCCGCGACATCTGCAGCGCCTGCTTCCACGTCCAGACGCGTCCGGCGTCGATCATCAGCTCGAGATCGGGTCCGCAGGCCTCGCGCGCCGCGCGGACGAGCGCGACGTCCTGGCGGGCGTCGAGTCCGATCGGCCCCCAGCCGAGCTTGACGGCGCCGTAGCCCTGCTCGCGGTAGCCCGACACGAGCTCGCGGACGTGCTCGATGGTCCACGGCATGAGCGCGGACGCGTATACCGGCACGCGGTCGCGGAACGATCCTCCGAGCAGGCGGTGAACCGGCTGGCCGAGGATCTTGCCCGCGAGGTCGTACAGCGCTATGTCGATCGCCGACATCGCGTGGAGCGCGACGCCACGGTGGCCGAAGTGCACGCTCTTCTCGTACAGGTCGTGCCAGATCGGCTCGATGTCGAGCGGGTCGCGCCCGATCAACAGCTCACCGAGGCCCTGCGCGATGGAGTGCGACGCCGGCATCTCGACTGCCGCCCGCGCGACGGCCGGAGCCGTATCGCCCTCGCCGATCCCGTAGAGGCCCTCGTCGGTCTCGATGCGGACGAGGAACGCGTCCTGCGTCCCATCGGCACGGAGCTCGACCTCGGGAAGCCGAAGGACGATCGGCTCGACGCGGGTGATGCGCATGTGGCTCCTCTCTATGGGGTCGGGCTGCCCGTTACGATGACGAAGTGTCCTCTGCAATCGTCACCGGTGCGGCAAACGGCATCGGCCGGGCGATCGCCGAGCGGCTCGTCGCCGACGGCTTCTCCGTCGCGGGGCTCGACATCGAGCCGGTGACGAGCCCCGGCGTACACGGCGTGCACTGCGACATGGCCGACCTCGCCGGCCTCGACACGGTGGTCGAGGGGGTCGAGCGCGACCTCGGCGCGCTCGACGCGCTCGCGAACGTCGCGGGCATCTTCGTCAACGAGCCCCTGTCAGACCTCACGGTCGAGGGCTACCGCCGGCAGCTCGCCGTCTCGCTCGACGGCCCGGTCTTCCTGGCGCGCGCCGCCGGCCTGCGCATGGCAGCGCGCGGCAGCGGCCGAATCGTCAACGTCACCTCGATCCACGCCCACCACAGCGAGGCCTCCGCGCTCGCGTACGGAGCAGCCAAGGCGGGACTCGAGGCGGCGACGCGCGTCATGGCGATCGAGCTCGGCCCCCACGGCGTGCTGGTGAACGACGTCGCGCCGGGCTTCGTGCGCACCCGCATGTCGATCGTGAACGGGGTGGACGAGCTCGACTCGGACTGGTTCCGCGACGTCTACCAGGAGTACGGGAAGCTGCCGCTGCGACGCGCCGCTGAGCCGGCCGAGATCGCGGCTGCCGTCTCGTACCTGCTGTCTCCCGCGAACACGTACGTGACCGGGACGAGCGTGCGCGTGGACGGAGGGTTGTCGGCGACCTTCTAGGCCAAGACTCGCCTCAGCTCCGCCGCCGCCGCATCGCCAAGCTTCTCGAACGCTCGGCCCACGAGCGGCGTCGCCGCCTTCGCGAACCCCTTCAGCTCGAGCAGCGCGTCGTAGGTCGCGACCGATCCCTCTCCCGCGCCGGCGACGGTGATGACGTCGTACGAGCGGAACCAGCGGGATTGCGCCTCGAGCGCGATCGCATGGGGGTCGAGCCGCACGACCTCGTAGCGCAACGGGAGCTGGCGCCGGCGCATGCGCACCACGACCTCGAACGTCGAGCCGAGGCGCAGCTCGCCCTCGTCGAGCCGGCGCGCCGACACCACGCTCGGGTCCCAGTCGCGGATGTTGTCGAACGCCGCGAGGTAGGCGAACGTGTTCGAGGCCGGCTTCGACGACGGCACGGTCACGCGATACGAGGGCACGGACGGCAGCCTAGTCAGGCCTCGTTCGCGACGGGTCGCACCCGCGACTCGACCGCCACGCCGTGCGACAGCCGGTCGGGCCCGAGCTGGGAGACCACGACCGCGAGCACCGTGGTGATGCCGGCGAGCAGCCACAGGCTCGTCCGGAACGATCCCGTCGAGTCGCGCACCGCACCGAGCGCGAACGGCGCGATCGCTGCGAGCGAGTATCCGAAGCCGAGCATCATGCCCGTCACCGCGCTGACGTCGGCGGGCCGGCGGGCCACATCGAGTGGCATCGTCATCATCAGCGGGAACATCATCCCGTTGCCGAAGCCGCCGAGGAAGGCCCACGCATACGCACCGGCCGGCGCCTCGATCAGCAGCACGGTGCCCAGGGTGAGCGCCGCGGCGGAGCACAGCATGAACGCGCGCCGCGAGCCGAAGCGATCGCCGAAGAACGTCACGAACATGCCCGCGGGGAGGGTCGCGAGGTTGAAGATCCCGATCAGCAGCGCGGCGTGCCCCTCGCTCCACCCCAGCTCCTGGTACGCGTTCGGCAGCCACGCGCTGAGCCCGTAGTAGTTGACGGCGACGCACAGGAACATCGCGACGAGCAGCCAGGCGGTGAGGTCGCGCACCGGGAGCCGCGGGATCGCGTTCATGTCGACCACGCTCCCCTGCCCGCGTGGAGCGAGCACGAGCCAGGTGATCGCGGTGACGGCTGCGGCGATGCCGAAGGCGCCGAGCGCGCCGCGCCACCCGAACCAGACGTCGGCGATCGGAACGGCGATGATCGCAGCCGCGAAGGAGCCGATCTGGATTCCCGTCGCGTACACGCCCGTCCCGAGCAGCGAGCGCCCCGGCACACCGCCCTTGACGGCGAGCGGCATCAGCGCGTTTCCGAGCGCCATGCCGATCCCGACCGGAATGGTGACGAGCAGCACCAGCGCGGCACCGGGCGACACGGCGCGAGCGATACCGGCGACCGCGACGAGCACCAGCGCCGCACCGATGGCGCGATTCGTCCCGACGCGTGACGCGAGCACGGCGGCCGTCGGAGCGAAGAGGCCCATGCACAGCACGGGGATCGTCACGAGGAGCCCGGCGACCGCGTGCGAGATGCCGAGGCTGTGCTGGATGTTCGGAAGCAGCGGACCGATGCCGACGAGCTGTGGTCGAAGCGACAGGGAACCGAGACCCATCGCGACCAGCAATCCCATCTGTCCCCTGCGCTTCACCCTCCCGAGGGTAACGGCTCGCCGGTGGCCGGGCGCCCCCGGACCCGTGTTGCGGGATACTCCAAGCGCCCTGCAGATAGATGGAAAGGACGACCCCATGGCCTTCTCGGTCCCGGACCTCCCGTACGACTACGCCGCGCTGGAGCCGCACATCGACGAGCAGACGATGCGCATCCACCACGACAAGCACCACAAGGCCTACGTCGACAACGCGAACGCTGCGCTCGCAGGCACCTCCCTCGAGAACACGCCGGTCGAGGAGATCGTCGCGAACCTCTCGCAGGTTCCCGAGGACAAGCGCAGCGGCCGTGCGCAACAACGCCGGCGGACACCTCAACCACAGCCTCTTCTGGGAGAGCATGGGCCCGAACGGTGGTGGCGCCCCCTCGGGCGAGCTCGGCTCTGCGATCGACGCCGCATTCGGATCGTTCGACGACTTCAAGGCCAAGCTCAAGGACGCCGGTATCAAGCGCTTCGGCTCCGGCTGGTCCTGGCTCGTATGGGACGGCTCGGCGCTTGCCGTTACGTCCACCGCGAACCAGGACAACCCGCTGTCGGACGGCCAGACACCGCTTCTCGGCGTCGACGTCTGGGAGCACGCGTACTACCTGCTCTACCAGAACCGCCGGCCCGACTACCTCGACGCCTGGTGGAACACGGTGAACTGGAGCAAGGTCGCCGAGCGGTACGCCGCGCGCGGCTAGATACATCCCGGGTCCGCCGCCTGCTGCAGCGCAAAGACCGCGGCAGGCGGTGGATCCGCTGGCACCTGCTACGGCGGTGCGTGTGGTTGGTTGGTGGTGATCGCGCGTCCGGCCTGCTCTTGGAAGATGGGCGCGTCGCCGGTGCCGCTGGTGTGGATGTGCTGGTCGTGCAGGAGTTTGTGGTGTCTGCGGCAGAGCAGGATCAGGTTCGCGAGCTCGGTCGTCCGCCGTCCTCGTCTGCGACGAGGTGGTGTGCCTCGAGCTCGCGCGTGGCGGTGCAGCCGGGGTACTGGCAGTGGTCTGAGCGTTTGTGCAGTGCGCGCTTCTGCGCGTAGGACGCGCAGCGCCCGACGCGCGAGTGGACGAGGTCGCGCCCGCTGCGCTTGATCGTGAGGCGCCGCGCGTCGCAGGCGAGCCGCTCGGCCGTCTCGGGGCTGAGTCGGCCCGGCGCCCTCGAGCATCGGCGGCGCGTCGTCGCTCAGGTGCACGATCAGCGTCGTCGGACTGCGCCTGATCGCACCGCCGCCGCCGCCGTGTTGGGCGAGTGTCACGAGCGCGTCGGCGGCCGACTGCTGCCACTCGATGACGCTGCCTGTCTGCTTGTCGGCCGCGCGCTGCTGCTTGGCGATGTCCCAGATCGCCTGCTCGAAGACCGCGCCCTGCTCGAGCGGCAACCGGCCGCTCAGACACAGCTCGCGCCGCCCACGCGTCCAACTCATGCTCAACGCGCGGCGCGCATACAACGCCTCGTCGTCCTCGACCACGGGCGGCGCGAGCGTGCGCGCGGCGAACGCGATCACGCTCGGCGGCTTACCGACCGCAACACGCGCCAGCTCGGCATCACTCTCCGGCGTCGCGAACTCCGCAGCCGCCGCGACCTGATCCAGCGACAACGCGCCCGTGCTCAGCGCGTGGTCGAGCGCCGGGAAGGCTGCGAAGCGCGCTGCTCGTCTGCGTGATCCGCACAGCCGTGCGGTGATCGCTGCTGGAGACCTGCGCGAGCCACTGCGCACTCGACGAGCACCCCGCCGCCCGCCAATCCGCATCATCATCGGCATCACGCACGAGCTGCGTGACCCGCTGGGCAAGCCGCGCCTGCTCCGCAAAGATCGACACCAACTCGCACCGACGCCGCTCACGACGCAGCTCGAGCGCCTCATCAACCACCCCATCCACCGCCACGAACATACGTTCGAGACTACCACCCCACGACCCACCAACCTGTGCCGACTCCGTGCCGATACCCCAGTTGCACCAAACCGAACTCACGGTCTAGCATGGCGAACACTCGGACCGGGAGCGACGAGAGGAGCCACTGATGGGCACGGAGGTCGCGGAGACCCCGAACACGCTCGGTGAGCGAAAGCTGACCACGCTGCACGCGATCGGCCAGTCGCTCGCGCTCGGGCCGATGTTCTCGGTCGGCATCGTGCTCGGAAGCGTGTCCACCGGCGCCGGCTGGAACGCCACGCTGAGCGTCCTGATCGCCGGGCTCGGCGTCCTCGCGATCGGCTACGCGGTCGCGATCTTCGCCCGCCGCTTCTCGGGCGCGGGCGCCGTCTACGAGTACCTCACCCACGGCGCGCACCCGGCTGTCGGCATCTTCGCAGCCGGTGTCTTCTTCGTCGGCTCGCTGTTCCTCGGGGGTGGAGGCATCTACCTCGGCCTCGGGATCCTCGGCAACAGCTTCTGGGTCGAGCACATCTCGAGCTCCGCGCCGTCATGGTGGCTGATCGCTCTCGTCTTCCTCGCCGTCACGCTCGTGCTGAACTACATCGGCGTCCGCATCGCGATCGGCGCGATGCTGACGATGTCGGCGATCTCGTTCGTGCCCATGCTGTTCCTCGGGATCGTGATGGTCGCCAAGGGCGGCGATGGCGGCAACACGCTGTCGGTCTTCAACCCGGGATCCACGTCGACCACGACGGCGTTCAACGGGGTGCTGCTCGCGATCCTGCTGTTCGTCGGGTTCGAGGCCGCCGCCTCGATCGGCGAGGAGAGCCGCGATCCGAAGCGCGCGATTCCGCGAGCCGTCCTCGGCACCGTCGCGGCGTCCGCGGCCTTCTTCGTCTTCATGGCGTACGCGATCTCGATCGGCCTCGGCCGCAAGGCCGTCGAGAGCGGGGCATGGCTCGATCCGGCCGTGCTCGACAAGCTCTCGACCCGGTATGTGGGCTCGTGGCTCGGGACGATCATCGACCTCGTCGTGATCCTCGACGCCTTCGGTCTCGCCCTCGCGATCTGCGTGACGATCGGCCGCGGCTACTTCGCACTCGGCCGTGATGGGTTGCTCCCCAAGGTGTTCGCGAAGACGTCGCGCCACGACACGCCATGGGTCGGGAACCTCATGGTGGTGGTCGGCGGCGTGGGCCTGATCCTGCTGACGCAGGTGGCGAGCTACGGGAGCCAGTTCGTCGTCCCAGGGCCGAACGGATCACCCGTGCCGATCTTCCCGAACGACCAGTTCGCAACCTTCATCATGGCGGCGACGGTCGGGTCGTTCATGGTGGAGCTCGTCTACGTGATGCTCGCCGTCGTGGCGATCAAGCTCGTGTTCGATGCGGGCGGCGCCGGTATCTGGTGGAAGCTGATCGTGCTGCTCGTCGCGATCGCAACGCCGATACTCGGCTTCAAGGGCGCGCTCTGGCCCTCGCCCCACGACTCGAGCAACTACAACTGGGTCGCGCTCTACTGGTCGATCGGGATCCTCGTGCTCGCGGCCATCTGGCTCGGCATCTGCCTGATGCTGCGCCCCGATCGGGTACGCCAGGCCGCCCAGCATGCCGCCGAGGACCACGGAGGGCTACCGACCGACGATCCGCTCCGCTACTGAAACTACCCTCGGGCAGCTCGACCTCGACCCGCCCGTCGACGACGCGCACGGCAAACGTCTCGAGTGGCTCCTCGGCCGGCCCCGTCAGGAGCTCGCCCGAGGCCGGAGCGAACTCCGACCCGTGGCAGTTGCAGATCAGCACGCCGTCGAGGAGCTCGCCGTCCTCGGACAGCAGGCAGCCGGCGTGCGTGCACTCGTCCGACAGCGCGTGCCACGCACCGGAAACCCTCACCAGCACGACATCGATCCCGGCGACGCGCTCGCCGTGAAGGTGCCCGTCCCACGCCTCCTCGGGCGCACCGACGGCATGCCACGGGCTCATCTCGGTGCGAACCTGACGTGCAGGTGCACCGGGGCACGGAACTCCCAGCCGCGCATGACAGGCGGGTTCTCGGGGTCGAGCCGCACGTCGGGGAGTCGCTCGAGCAGCACGCGGAGCGCGATGCGCTCCAGCTGACGGGCGAACCAGTGCCCCGAGCAGAAGTGCCGGCCGAACCCGAAGGCCGCGTGCTGTTGCCGCGGCCGATGGATGTCGAAGCGATCCGGCTCGGGGTAGCGCTCCTCGTCGCGGTTCGCCGAGGCGATCACCAGGGCCACCGGCTGGCCTGCCGGGATCGTCGCGCCGCCGATCTCGACGTCCTCGGTCGTCGACCGCAGCTGCGTTCCGATCGGCGCGATCAGCCGCAGCCCCTCGTCGACGGCCTGCGCCACGAGTCCGGCGGGATCGGCCGCGACCTCGGCGGCCTGGTCCGGGTGTGCGAGCAGCGCCGCGAACGCCGAGCCTGCCCCGTGTCCGGGCTCCTGCATGCCGCCGAGCAGGATCACGAGCAGGCTCGGCAGCACGAGCTCGCGCGGGCGGGGATCTCCGGCCGGCCGGCCTGCATGCAGCATGTGTGAGATCGCCGAGTCGTCGGGCTCCCGTTCGAGGCGGTCGAGCAGCGGCGCGAGGCGCGACCGGATCTCGGCCGCGACGGCGTCGCCGATCGCCTGCTTCGCGGGATCGCACTCGTAGTTCGTCGCGCCCTGCGCGAGCCCCGCGAACCAGCGCCGCAGCGTGTCGCCGTCGACGTCGGCGAGCCCGAGCACCTGCCCGAGGCCGAGCACGCTGATCGGCTCGAAGTACTCGGCCATCAGCTCGGCGGAGCCTCGACCGGCGAACCGTTCGAGCTGCTGCTCGGCGATCGGCTCGATCAGCGCGTCCACGTAGCTGTCGACGGCGCGGGGTCGGAACTTCGGATCGATCGAGCGTGCGCAGCTCCTTGTGGACGTCCCCGTCGCAGGTCAGCACCGTCGGGCTGCCGAAGGTCAGATCGACGGGGGACGTCGGCGTCTCGGCGCCGAACAGGTCCGGACGCGAGCCCGCGCGCTCGATCTCGGCCCAGCGCGTCAGCATCCACACGTTGACCGCCGGGACGAACGCGGCGGGCTGCTCGCGCCGGAGCCGGGCGTAGATCGGGTACGGGTCGGCCTCGAGCGCCTCGACGGTGATCGTCTCGGCGAACGTCGCGCTCACGGGTCGAGCCGACCCTCGGCGACCCGCCGCTCGGCCTCGTCCTCGGGGATCGCGAGCGCGACATGCAGCGTGTTCGGCGACACCGCGAGCTGCTCGCCGGGGCCCGCGAGGTCGACGTCCCACTCGACGACCGGGTTGCTCAGGCGGCCCAGTCCGTCGATCTCGACCTCGACGACATCGCCGGGTGCCATCGGCCGCGAGTTCGCGGGCGTCCCGGTCAGGACGACATCGCCGGGCTCGAGCGTGATCAACCGGCACAGGTCGGCGAGCTGGTAGCGGTAGTCCCAGATGATGTCGTCCGAGCCGCCGCGCTGGACGACCTCGCCGTTCAGGTACGTCCGCAGGCTGTAGCCGTCGTCGGGCCACCACTCGTCGATCGTGACGACCGCGGGACCGATCGGCAGAAACCCGTCCTGACCCTTGACGCGCAGCATCGCGCCTCGATCGGCGTGGCGGAAGTCGTGCAGGCCCACGTCGTTGGCCGGCGCGAAGCCGTAGACGTACTCCGACACGCGTGCGGCCGGCACGCCGTTCATCTGCCTTCCGACCACGACGGCGAGCTCGCCCTCGTAGTTGAGGTAGCGAGCGCCGCGCGGGCGACGGATCGGGCCGAGGTGCCCGTTCAGCGTGCTCGGCGGCTTCAGGAAGTAGGACGGCTCGTCCGGCTGGCGCGCCTCGTACTCGACGAGCCGCGAGCGATAGGTGAGGTGCACCGCGACGATCTTGCTGGGCGCGACCGGTGCGAGCCACGTCGCGGCCACCGGATCCAGACGGGCGCCGTCGTCGAGGACGATCTCGCCGCTCGCGAGCACCCCCCAGGCGGGCACCCCGTGGTGCAGCACGTGCACGCGCCTCACGCGCGCCACCTCCCGTCGGATACCATACCGAACCGCACGGCCAGTATAGGAGAAACCCGGGAGGGGCGGTGGGCGCAACGCGGTCCGGCGATGAGGTGCTGACCACCGCCGCGCGACTGCGCACCGACGGCATCCGCTTCGTGCGCGTGCTGCACTCCGATCCGTACGGTCGCGCGCGCTCCAAGGAGCTGCCGGTCGACGCATTCCCGAGCGTGCTCGGCGGGCTGGGCTACTGCGAGGCGAGTCTCGTCGAGGGCCTCGATGGAGAGCCCCTGATGGACCCCGAGTTCCCGGGAGGCCAGGGGTTCCCCGACGTACACGCGGTGCCGGACCCTGCGACGCTCAGGGTTGCTCCCTGGCAACCCGATACCGCGTGGATGCTCGCGGATCTGCGCTCGCCGGGCGGCCCGAGCGCACTCTGCTGCCGCGGCGTTCTGGCACGCCAGGTCGCCGCGCTCGAGCAGCGCGGGCTCCGTGCCGTCGTCGCATCCGAGCCGGAGTTCTACCTCGTGCGCGAGGACGGGGACGGCGCCGTGACGCGTTACTCACCCGGCACCGGCATGGCCTACACGACCGGCGTGCGCGCCGATCCCGATGGGGTGCTGCGCCGGATTCACGAGGCGCTCGACGGGTTCGAGCTCGGAGTCACCACGGCAAACCGCGAGTTCTCGCCCGGGCAGTTCGAGATCAACCTCTCGCACAGCGAGGCGCTCGACGCAGCCGATCGCGCGTTCCTGCTCGAGGAGATCGTCAAGGACGTCGCCGCCGGCCAGGGGTGGCTCGCGACGTTCATGGCCAAGCCGTTCACCGAGCATGAGGGCTCGAGCCACCACGTGCACGTCTCGCTCTGGAACGATGACGACAACGCGTTCGCGCGAGATGACGGCGGCCTGAGCGATCTCGCGATGGCGTTCGCCGCAGGCGTCCTCACCCACGCGCAGGGACTGACTGCGCTCGCGTCCCCGACGGTGAACTCGTACAAGCGGCTGGCCGCGGAAGGAAGCCTGGTTCCTGCAGGCGCCGCCCTCAGCGGGGACGACCGGCTGAGCTACCTGCGGATCCCGTCCGAGCGCGGGCGCGCGACGCGCGTCGAGATCAGAGCGGCCGACGCGTCGGCGAACCCGTACCTGCTGATCGCGGCGATCCTCGCCGCGGGCCTCGATGGCGTCGAGCGCCGCCTCGATCCCGTGAGCCTGGGAACGCGCGCGCTGCCGACATCGCTCGGCGACGCCGTGACCGCGCTGGAGTGCGACGATGTGCTGGTTGCGGCGATCGGATCGCGACTCGTGTCGGTCCTCGCCGCGCTGAAGCGACGCGAGTGTGCGCGGTTCGCGCGTTCCGTCACCGACTGGGAGTGGCGCGAGTACGCGCGCCACGCATAGGAGCCACCGCATGGCTGATCTGAAGGGCTACTCGCTCCCCCGCTCGCCCGAAGGACGTGCATCGCTCGTGCCGGCACCGCCCTGGCACTACGTCGGCGACTTCCTCGTGCTCGAGTACTGGGCGGACCCCGACGCGGTCGCGGCCGTGCTGCCGCCCGGGGTCGAGCCCTTTCCGGACGATCCTGGTCGCGCCGCCGCGCTGTTCGTCGACTGGCAGAGCCGCTCCGATCACGGCTGGGAGCTGCTCGATCCCGCTCGTGGCCAGTACCACGAGTTCTTCATCGTCGTGAACGCGATGCTCGACGGCAGGCACATCACGACCTGTCCCTACATCTGGGTCGATCGCGACTTCGCGCTCGCACGGGGCTGGGTGCAGGGCTTTCCGAAGAAGCTCGGCTCGGTCTGGATGACGCGTACGTTCGGGCTCGACTGCCTCGCCGATCCCGGCGTCAGGCCTGGCGCGATCTTCGCCGGCACGCTGGCCGCGAACGATCGGCGGCTCGCGGAGGGCCGCGTGACGCTCGAGGCCCTGTCCACGAGCGGCCCGACGCACAACGATCCTCCCCTCGTGAACGTCCGGCACTTCCCCCAGCTCGCGGCATCGCTGCAGCACAGTCCGGCGGTGCACGAGCTCGTCGGAGCGCGCAGCCGCGATCGCTCCATCTCGCCGATCTGGGAGGGGGCGGCCGAGCTCGCGCTGTACGGGGCCCCGAACGAGGAGCACGATGCGCTCCGACCCGTGCGCATGGGACGCGGCTTCCGCTTCACGTTCGCCTACACGGTCGACGATCTCGCGACGGAGCGAGATCTCCGGGAGCCGGAGGCGTAGCGATGGCGGTCATGCATGCCCCGGGAAGCGCACGCGTCGCCGGCGTCGATGTCTCGACCGACCACTACATCGGCGGACAGCGCGTCGCGTCGCCCGAGCGCTTCCCCGACCACTCGCCGATCGACTGGGCGCCGCTCGCTCAGGTCGCACGCGGGGGAGCGCCCGAGGCGGCGCTCGCCCTCGATGCTGCCCGCGACGCGTTCCCCGCGTGGGCCGCGCTGGGCCCGGCGGGGCGCGCGCCCTACCTGCGACGGCTCGCCGACCTGATCGAACGCGACGTCGAGCGCCTCGCTCGTGTCGAGTGCGTCGACATGGCGATGCTGGAACGCTCGCTGCGTGCCCGGGTGATCCTGCGCGGCGCCCGCAACTACCGCAGCTATGCCGAGCTGGCCGAGGGCTACGAGGAGCGCAGGTGGTCGTCGAACGGAACGGCGAACCGGGTGATCCGGATGCCGGCCGGCCCGGCCGTCGTGATCACGCCGTGGAACGCGCCGTTCATGCTCTCGACGTGGAAGACGGCGCCGGCGCTCGCGGCGGGCTGCACCGTCGTCCTGAAGCCCGCCGAGTGGTCGCCGCTGTCGTGCTCGTTGCTGGCCGACCTCGCGGACGAGGCAGGGCTGCCCGCCGGCGTGCTGAACGTCGTGCAGGGCATCGGTGAGGAGGTCGGCGCCGCGCTCGTCGCCGACACCCGCGCCCGGCGCATCTCGTTCACCGGCTCGCCCGAGACGGCCCGCCACATCGGCGTCTCCGCGGCCCGCAACATCGTGCCGTTCACGGGGGAGCTCGGTGGCAAGGGCCCCCTGATGGTCTTCGCCGACTGCGACCTCGAGGCCGCGGCACGCAAGGCCGCCGGTCAGTACGACGACTCGGGGCAGGTCTGCCTCGCCGGCACGCGCCTGCTCGTCGAGGAGTCGATCGCAGAGCCATTCCTCGAGCTCTTCGAGCGATTCACGCAGGAGCACGTGCTGGGCGATCCCCGAGACGACGCGACGACGGTGTCGCCGCTCATCCACCCGGACCACCTCGCGCGCGTCGAAGGGTTCGTCGAGCGTGCGCGCGCGGCGGGCGACGAGATCGTGCGTGGCGGGCACCGCGCCGCCCAGGGCGGGCTGCTGTACGAGCCGACACTCGTCCGCCCGCGCTCGAACGACGCCGAGATCGTGCAGCGCGAGGTGTTCGGCCCGGTGCTGACGTTCCAGACGTTCGCGGGCGAGGCCGAGGGCATCGAGCTGGCGAACTCGACCCCGTACGGGCTCTCGGCGATCGTGTACACCGGGAGCGCCGAGCGGGCCGAGCGCGTCGGCCGTGCGGTGCGTGCCGGGACGGTGTGGGTCAACACCTTCCTCGTGCGCGACCTCACGGCGCCGTTCGGCGGCATCGGGATCTCGGGCATCGGCCGCGAGGGCGGCGACTATGCCCTCGACTTCTACAGCGACCTGAAGACCCTCCAGGTACTCGATGGCACGACACCGCGGCCATGAAGGACCTGACCGGAGTCCTCGCGAAGAACGTGCGGCAGCTACGCCAGGACCGCGGGCTCACGGCGGCCGATCTGGCCGCGCGCTCGGGTGTCGCCAAGGCGACGCTCTCGCAGATCGAGGCTGCGCGCGGCAACCCCCGGCTCGAGACGCTGCGCGACCTCGCCGACGCCCTCGGCGTGCCGCCGACCGAGCTCCTCGCACCGCCGGATGAGCCTCGAGTGCGGGTCGTCCGCAGCGACGAGGGCCTGGACATCACGGATTCCGTGATGGGCGGCCGCCTCGTCCGCAGCATTCCCGTCGAGGCGTCGGTGATCGAGGTGTACGAGCTCGAGCTCGGCCCGGACGCGTCCGAGACGTCCTCGTCCCACGGGATCGGCGCCCAGGAGCACGTGTTCGTGCTCGCTGGAAGCGTCGAGCTCGGCCCGGTGGAGGCGCGCACCCAGGTCGCCGAGCGCGACCTCGCGAGCTACCCCGCCGACCGGCCGCACGCCTGGAGGACGGACGCGACAGAGCGTGCTCGAGTCCTCGTGCTGCAGATCATGCCGCGCCAGCGCTCGGCAGATTGATACGTTCCGCGCGTGGCAACCGCCGAGCTGATCCTGGACGCACACGCGCCGCTCGCCGAGGGCCCCGTCTGGCTCGAGTCGGCGAACGAGCTCATGTGGGTCGACTGCGCCGCAGGGAACGTCCACTGGCTCGACTACGGCACCGGAGACGACCGCGTGCTGAACGTCGGCGCCCAGGTCGGAGTGGCGCTGCCGGCCCGCTCGGGATTCGTCCTCGCGCTGCCCCATGGCATCTCGCGGCTCGCGGCGGGCGCGACCGTCCCGGAGCCGATCGTGAGCTTCGGCCACGAGTCGGACATGTGCCTGAACGACGGTGCGTGCGACCGACGGGGCCGGCTGTGGGTGGGATCGATCTCGTACGACGAGGCGCCGGAGCGCGGCTCGCTGTACCGGATCGGTCCCGATATGCAGTTCGAGCGCGTGCTCGACCGCCTGTGGATCTCGAACGGGATCGACTGGAGCCTCGATGACACGAAGATGTACTTCGTCGACTCTCCGACCCGACGCGTCGACGTGCTCGACTACGACATCGAAACCGGCGCCGCGACGAACCGCCGGCCCTTCCACGAGTTCGCAGACGACGTCCCGGGCATTCCCGACGGGCTGTGCGTGGACGCGGAGGGCGGCCTCTGGGTCGCGCTGTGGGGCGGCTCGCGCGTGGTCGGGCTGACGCCGGACGGGGACCTGCACACGCACGTCGACGTTCCCTCGAGCCAGGTCACGTCGTGTGCGTTCGGGGGGCCGGATCTGAAGACGCTGTTCATCACGAGCGCGACCTGGGATCTCGCACCCGAGGTGCTCGAGCAGGAGCCGCACGCGGGCGGGCTGTTCACGGCGGACGTCGGCGTCGCGGGACGCCTGCCGACGCCGTTCGCCGGCTAGCGACTGGGGCGCCGCGGCAGGTCGTCGACGTGCTCCCAGTCGGCCCGCTGGTCGTCGTAGATATGGCCGATCGTCCGTAGCCCCGTCGGTCCGTCGAGCGTCCCTGCCGCGACGCTGACCGTGGGGCGCTCGGGCGCCCGCCAGAACAGGCTCGAACCGCACGCGACGCAGAAGCCGCGCTCGGCTCGCGCGTCGCTGGCAGGGCTCGGCCGCCAGCGAAGACCGGTCTCCGACACGAGCTCGAGGTCGGCCCGCGCAACGGCCGTGTACGACCCTGCTCCCCCGTGCCAGCGACGGCACTCGACGCAGTGGCACACGAGCACGTCCCGGAGCGGGCCGTGCGCGACGTATCGCACGGCGCCGCACAGGCAACCGCCGGGGAAGCTCGTCGCGTCGGACATCCCGCAGAGCCTACGCGTTAGAGCTGGTTTCGGGATGAGCGCGTCGGGGCTGGGGTGTCTGGAGCGAGCAGGGGTGCCGGCTGGCTCGCAGGGCAGGCTGGTGGCCTGTTCAAGAGCCGGCCGACTCCCCTGCGAAGCCCCGGAGCCTGCTCGCGGGCGTGTGCCGGACGACTGAAGCGTCTACGCGAGCGGGCACCGGGTCGCCGGAGGTCGGGTGGTAGTGCGCGACCAGCACGCAAACGAGACTGATCGGCGAGTCCCAGCGCGCACGGACACCCGACCGCAGGACGATCCAGGCGCTCCAGACACCGCGAGCATTCCGCAACCAGCTCTTAGGCGCTGGCGCCCGGAGGCGTCGAGCGCATGGTGAGCGCGGCCACGACGGTCGCCGTGAGCGCGACCAGGGCCGCGACTGCATAGGCGATGTGGAGCGCGCTCACGTAGCTCTGCTGGAACGCGTCGAGGACGGCCTCCGGCGCCCCGCTGCCCCTCGTGACCACCACCGGCACGCGCCCGTTGACGATCGTGCCGAGCACCGCGATGCCGAACACGATGCCCACGTTGCGAGCCGAGCTCGCGACCGCAGCGGCGACGCCGGCCTGGTCCCGCGGCATGCTCGCGACGGCGACGGTGCTGACAGGGGCATTCAGGACCGCGTACCCGGCACCGATCACGACGTACACCACGAGCAGCCAGCCGACCGCTACGCCCTCGCCGAGGGAGACCAGCGCTCCCGTACCCGCCGCCAGCATCAGGGTCCCGCCGATCATCACGCCGCGCGGCCCGCGCGTGCCGACCAGGTAGCCGCCGAGCGGGCCGCCGATCACGGCGGGAACCGCCGCCGGAAGCGTGAGAACCCCGGCGGCGAGCGCCGAGTAGCCGCGCACGTCCTGCAGGTACAGCGCGTTGAAGAAGATGAAGCCCGAGTAGGTGAAGAACGTCGCCACCGTGATGAACACGGCGCCGGAGAACTGCCGATCGCGGAAGAACCCGAGGTCGATCAGGGGCTCCTCGACGCGCAGCTCCACTGCGATGAACGCGACGAACAGCACGCCGGCGAGCGCGAAGAGGGTCAGGATCCGGGTCGAGGTGAAGCCGTAGCGGGGCGCCTCGATCAACGCGTAGGTGAGGGTCGCGAGGAAGCCCGCGACGAGCACCTGTCCGGGCACGTCGATCCTCCGGGCGACCGCGGCGCGCGAGCTCGGGACGAGCCAGACCACGATCGCAAGCGCGATCGCGCCCACGATCGCGTTCGCCGTGAACACCGAGCGCCAGCCGAACCAGTCGGTGAGCGAGCCACCGACGATCGGACCGAGGCCCGTGCCGATCCCCGACGAGACGCCCCAGATGCCGATCGCCCGGGCACGCTCGACCGGGTCCGGGTACAGGTTCGCGACGATCGAGAGGCTCGTCGGCGTGAGCGCCGTTCCCCCGAGCGCCTGCACGACCCGAAAGGCGATGAGCCAGCCTCCACTCGGCGCGATCGCGCACAGCAGGGCGCCGCCTGCGAACAGCGCGTAGCCGGTGCACAGCATGCGCTTTCGGCCGAACCGATCGGCGAGGAAGCCGGCGCTCAGCAACAGGCTGGCGCCGACGAGGTTGTAGGCGTCGATGATCCACGTCGCCTGGTCGGAGCCCACGTGGAGATCGGCCTGGATCGCCGGCAGGGCGACGACGACCACCGTGACGTTCAACGTCACGAGGAAGACTCCGAGCGTCAGCGCGAGCAGCGCGACGAGCCGGTGCTCGCGCATACGCATTCGGGGCGCACCGTAGCTTGCACTGCGGCCATGGAGCCGTCACGATCGACCGGTGCAACAGGATCTCGTGGAGCTGACGAGCCGGCTCGTCGCAATCGATTCGATCAATCCCTCGCTGGTCGAGGGGGGCGCGGGCGAAGGCGAGATCGCGCGCTTCGTCGCTACCTGGGCACGCGATGCAGGCCTCGAATCCGAGACCGTCGAGGCGACGCCCGGCAGGCCCAGCGTGATCGTCCGTGCGCGTGGGGTCGGCGGGGGACGCTCGCTGCTCCTGTGCGCGCACATGGACACGGTCGGCGTCGAGGGCATGGCCGATCCGTTCGTTGCGCGGATCGACGGCGATCGCATGTACGGCCGCGGCGCCTACGACATGAAGTCGGGCCTCGCGACGGCGCTGCTGGCATGCCGCGAGGCAAGCTCGCGCAGGCTCGCCGGCGATGTCATCGTCGCCGCCGTGGCCGACGAGGAGCACGCGAGCCTCGGCGTGCAGGAGGTGCTTCGCTCGGTGACGGCCGACGCCGCGATCGTGACGGAGCCGACCGAGCTCGAGATCACGGTGGCGCACAAGGGCTTCAGCTGGCTCGAGATCGAGGTCACGGGAAAGGCCGCCCACGGCTCGCGACCGGAGCTCGGAGTGGACGCCATCCTGAAGACGGGACCCATCCTCAGCGGGCTTGCCGAGCTCGACCGCGGGCTCGGCGAGCGGCCGCACGCGACCCTCGGGCCGGGCTCGCTGCACGCGTCGCTGATCGAGGGAGGTCGCGAGCTGTCGACGTATCCCGACCGCTGCGTACTGAGCCTGGAGCGCCGGACGCTGCCGGGCGAGCACCGCGAGTCGGTCGAGCGAGAGATCGAGGAGCTGCTCGAGCGCTGCCGCGCGGCCGACCCGGATCTCGTCGTGGCGAGTCGGACGTTGCTCGTGCGCGACCCGTTCGAGGTCGCAGAGACCGCACCGATCGTCCGTGCGGTGCTCGACGCGGCGACCGAGGAGCTCGGCACGCCGCCACCCACGGTCGCCGTCCCGTACTGGGCCGACTCGGCATTCATCGCAGCGGCTGGGATCCCGACCGTCCTGTTCGGCGCGCACGGCAGCGGCGCGCACGCGACCGAGGAGTGGGTCAGCATCCCCACCGTCGTCGCCAGTGCGAGGATCCTCGTCGACGTGATCGGAAGGTTCTGTCGGTAGAGGGATCGGCGATCCGGTCGGGTGGGTCGACACTGGGTCCAGGCCGTTTCCGATCGCAACAACAGGGGCATCACGCGACTTCACGGTGCGTGAACCGCACGCTCAGGGGACTCCCAGGGTCGGCTGATCCCATGCAGTTCGACGCTCAACAAGGAGTATCCGATGACCGAATCCCCCACCCCCGAGCCACGAAAGAGCTTTCCCCGCACGCTGACGACCCTCGTCGCCGTCGCCGCAGTGAGTGCAGGCGTGGGCGTTGGCGCGTACGCCGTCGTCGACTCGAACGGCTCGTCGGCTCCCACCGCCGCGCCGATCACGATCAGCTCGACGGTTCAGCCGACGGCGCTCAAGACCACATCCGGATCGCTTATCGACCTCTACAAGCGCACATCTCCCGGTGTCGTCGACATCACCGTGACGAGCACGACGACCAGCAACAACTCCTTCAACGGGCCACAGCAGGAGCAGCAGAAGGCGGAGGGGTCGGGCTTCGTGATCGACTCCAAGGGTGACATCGTCACCAACGATCACGTCGTCGAGGGTGCGACGGCCATCACGGTCAAGTTCAAGAACGGCACGACCACGAAGGCGACCCTCGTCGGCAAGGACGCCGACACCGATCTCGCAGTGATCAAGGTCGACCCGTCGGCGACGACCCTCACGCCGCTGACGCTCGGCGACTCCACCTCCGTGCAGACGGGTCAGGGCGTGTTCGCGATCGGCAGCCCGTTCGGCCTGGCCGACTCGCTCACCGCCGGCATCGTCAGCGCGACGGGCCGCACCATCCAGTCCCCGGACAACCACCCGATCACCAACGCCATCCAGACCGATGCCGCGATCAACCATGGCAACTCCGGCGGCCCGCTGCTCGACACGAGCGGGAATGTGATCGGCGTCAACTCCCAGATCGACAGCGATTCCGGCGGGAACGACGGAGTCGGATTCGCGATCCCGAGCAACACCGTCAAGTCGATCACGTCCCAGCTCATCGCCGGCCAGAAGGTCGCGCATCCGCTGCTCGGCGTGTACATCGGCGACGCCCCGAACAACGGTGGCGCGAAGGTCAGCAAGGTCACGCCGCAGGGTCCGGCGGCAAACGCGGGCGTCAAGGCCGGCGACACCATCACGGCCATCGACTCCACGCGCGTGAACAACGCGTCCGATCTCGAGGGCGCGATCGCAGCCGACACGGTCGGCCAGAAGGTCACGCTCACCATCATCCGGTCGGGCGCGAGCTCGACGACGACCGTCCAGGTCACGCTCGGCTCCACGTCCGCCTAACACCTACCCCGCGCAACCCACTTCTCCTGGTGGCATAGCGGTACTCGAAGGCCCGGCGCGCTCCCCCTCGCGCCGGGCCTTCGCACGTTCTAGGCCTCGAGCAGCTCCGCAGCGGCGAGCCAGGCGTCCTCGACGCGAGCCCGCTCCGCCGTCAGCTCGCGAAGCTCGGCATCGAGCTCGGCCACGCGCTCGTAGCTCGTCGCGTGCTCGGCGAGCAGCTCGTGCAGCTCGGCCTGGCGCGCGTCGAGCCGCGCGAGCTCTCGCTCGAGTCGCCCGGTCTCCCTGCGCGCCTCGCGCAGCGCACCGCCCTTCGGAGCGACGACCTCGCGCGGCTGCGGTGGGGCGACGCGCTCCTCGAGCTGCCGGGCCCGCAGCTCGAGGTACTGCTCGATCCCGCCGGGCATGTGCGCGAGACCGCCGTCGTCGGTGATCGCGTAGACGTCGTCGCACACGCGCTCGACGAAGTAGCGGTCATGACTGACGACGACGAGCGTTCCCGGCCAACCGTCGAGCAGATCCTCGAGCGCCGTCAGGGTGTCGATGTCGAGATCGTTCGTGGGCTCGTCCAGCAGCAGGACGTTCGGCTCGGCCATCATCAATCGCATCAGCTGGAGCCGACGCCGCTCGCCACCCGACAGATCGGCGACGAACGCCCACTGCCGGTTGCCGGCGAACCCGAACCGCTCGCAGAGCTGCGAGGCCGTCAGCTCCCGGCCGTCGCCGAGCGCGATGCGCGTACGGACGGACTCGAGCGCCTCGAGAACGCGCTCACCTCCGGCAAGCTCCTCGAGGTCCTGCGAGAGCGTCCCGAGGCGCACCGTCGAGCCGCGCCGCACGACTCCTTCGGTCGGCTCGATGTCTCCGGCGAGCAGACGGAGCAGGGTCGTCTTGCCCGATCCGTTCACCCCGACGACACCGACGCGGTCGCCAGGTCCGAGCCGCCAGGTCAGGCGGCGGAGGAGTGCGCGGTCGCCGAGCGTGACGCTGACGCCCTCCACGTCGAGCACGGAGCGCCCGAGGCGCGCGGTCGCGAACCGCAAGAGCTCGGCGCGATCGCGGACGACGGGCTCGTCGGCGATCAGCGCATTCGCGGCATCGATCCGGAACCGCGGCTTCGTCGTGCGCGCCGGTGGGCCGCGCCGGAGCCACGCGAGCTCCTTGCGCAGCAGGTTGCGCCGACGACCTTCGGTCACCGCGGCGACGCGCTCGCGCTCGGCCCGCGCAAGCACCCACGCGGCATAGCCGCCATCGTGCTCGCGCACCGTCGCCGCGTCGATCTCCCAGGTGCGGCTGCACACGGTGTCGAGGAACCAGCGGTCGTGGGTCACGACCAGGAGCGCACCGCGTCGCGCGGCCAGATGGCCTGCCAGCCAGCTGACCGCCTCGAGGTCGAGGTGGTTCGTCGGCTCGTCGAGCAGCAACAGCTCAGGCCCGTCGAGGAGAAGCTTCGCAAGCGCGATGCGGCGGCGCTCACCGCCGGAGAGCGGGCCGATGACCGTGTCGAGGCCACCGGGGAAGCGCGAGAGCTCGACACCGCCGAGCGTGCCCTCGAGCACCTCGCGGATCCGGCGGTCGCCCGCCCACTCGTGGTCGGCGAGACCGCCGATCACCTCCTGCCGGATCGTCCGTGCAGGATCGAGCGTGTCGAGCTGGCCGAGCAAGCCGACGCGCAGATCGGTCGTCCACGTCACCCGGCCTGCATCGGGCTCGTCGAGACGCGCGACCAGCGACAGCAGCGTCGACTTGCCGGAGCCGTTCGCTCCGACGACGCCGATCCGCTCGCCGGCGGCGATCCCGAGCGAGACATCGGCAAGGACGGCGCCTCCACCGAAGCTCTTCCCCAGGCGCTCGACGCTCACGAGCTGTCTCGGTGCTGCCATCGCGACGCATTGTCCGCGAACCCATCCGAGTGACGCCCGACGGGGGAAGCCGGACGGGGGAAGCCGGACGGGGGAGGTCAGATCCGCCCGACGAGACGATCATTGAGGCATGCGCGAATACCGCCACACGCTCGCCTTTTGTCTCGTAGCCATCGTCTCGACGGCACTCGCCGCGCCCGCCCTGGCGGCCCGGACCGTCCCGACGAACACCTGCAACGCGGCGACCGCCGCGAAGGTCGTCGCCGACACCAACGACTACCGCGCCTCGCTCGGGCTCCCGCGCCTCACCCAGACGCCGAAGCTGAACGAGTTCGCGCTCCTCCATGCGCGAGACATGGCCACGAGCGACAACATGACCCACTCCTCGAGTGCGGGGCTCAGCTTCGCCCAACGCGCGCGCACGTCGTCCTACCGCTTCCGCACGATGCGCGAGAACGTCGCGGTCGAGGGCGCTCCGTTTCCGCAGGGGCTCGGCTCGGACCTGGTGCTGATGTGGCGGCACTCGCCGCCGCATGACGCCAACATGCGCGCCACCGACGTGAGCCAGATCGCCGTGGCCGTCGCACCCGGATCGCATGGCTGCTACGCGAGCATGGAGCTCGGCAAGCCGCTGTAGTGTTTTTGGCTGGCGATCGTCCTGCTAATCACATAGTCATCGGATTACTCGCAGAGCCGGATACTCACGCGGTCGCACAGTGGGAGCGCCCGATCATGTCGCAGCGGACGAAGGACGCGCTCGCCGTCAAGCGCGCCCAGGGCGTGCGGCTTGGGCGGCCGAGCACGCTCCCCCTGAGGTCGTCGAGCGGATCGTGCGTGAACGTCGCGAGGGTTCATCGCTGAGCGCGATCGCCGATGGTCTCGTCGCGGACGGCGTGTCGACCGCGCAGGGAGGCGCAACCTGGTGGCCGGCAACGATCCGCAAGGTACTCGCGGGTCAGGATGCGTCGGCGCTAGCCCAGCGCCGACGGGCGTCGCGCTACCGTATTTCGTAGACGCTGCGCTCCCCGCGCCCGATCTCAGGGAATCCTAATGACGCCACTGCCTAGCGTGCTCGTCGTCCATGCCCATCCGGAGCCGGCGTCGATCACGTCGCGGCTGAAAGACGCATTCGCCTTGCGAGAGCGTGGTAGTCAATGGTTCGTACGCGGTGGAGCTTGTTTCCACCGCGCGGCGAGCTGTTGGCCGTCGAGTTTGTCCGCCGCATCGAGTGCTTTTGCGGCGCGTCGTGAGGTGTTCCGTCCGAAAGCTCCGCGGAGCACCAAGGTGCGGGTGAGCCGAAAGAGGCGTAGCTTGTCGTCGTCTGGGTCGGGTGCACGGTTCGGGTAGAGGAAGAGGTCGATCGTAACTTTCTTGACGAGTGCGGGATCGCTGGGCGTCCCTGTTGCTTGTTCGAGCCGGTAGGCGACGAGTGAGGCGAGCAACTGTAGTTCGCGCACCCCGGTGCGCACCGCGATCCCAATCGAGACCGAGCTCGAGGCGGCCATCACCCAGGGCACCCGGGACAATCGGGCGCCGCGCGCGAGCCTCCGTACGACCGGTACAGCGAGGATGACGACGCGCTGGATCTTGTCGGCCAGCGCTTCGGTGTCGGCGTCACCGGCAAGCAGCCGCTTGGCTTCCGAGGCCGAGGTCACGCGCTCGTCCGTAAGCAGCACCCGGTCGATCGCCGAATCGGCAAGTGCTCCCACGGAGTCGACGAGCGCCCTGACCGCCTTTCCGGTCGCGGTGGTTGCTCCGCTTCCCGCGGAGGCGGCACGAGTGCGCAGCCGCGCCCGCGGTCCCGGCTCTT
This sequence comes from uncultured Actinomycetes bacterium, assembly GCA_963717155.1. GTDB lineage: Bacteria > Actinomycetota > Thermoleophilia > Gaiellales > JALYLC01. Next base: position 269,443 of record OY970326.1, on the reverse strand, counting down.
GATCGACCGCCATCCCACCAGCCTAGGCGACCCTCGGGTGCCGCGTCCGGACGCGGCGGAGTTCCGAGCCTTGACCGCCCGATCGGCCCGAGCCACTCAGATTGCCAGGGAGCGAGGGCGGCGCACAAAGCGGCGACGTCGCCGGAGTGTCCAACATCCGGCGTGACTATGGCCGTGTCGGAATGGGGAAAGCCGGCCGGCGGAAAGTAGCGTTCGGGAAGCGGAACTTGCTCGATCGATCAACCCGATCCGCGCTCGAGCTACGCGGATCGATCGCACGCGCTAGGCGCGCCTGCTGTTCGACCGGACGGAACTCGACGAGTCGCTCGCGGATATGCTCAGGAACCCGCCGAACTAGTTTCCACATCGTTTCCAGGCTTCATCCCGCTCTAAATGCTTTGCGGCGAATTCGCTACGCCAGCATGGAGCTCGGCAAGCCGCTGTAGCTGCGGCGCCTTCTAGGCCAGCTCCGCGCGGACGATCGCCGCGGCCTGCGACCATCGCGCGGAGCTTGCCGATACGCCGTCGCGCGCGGCAGGTACTTCATCCCGCAGTCCGGGCGCGAGCGACGAGCCGCTCGGCGGTCGACGTGCTCGAGCGCGGCGCGGATGCGCTCGGCGACGGCCTCGCGGCTCTCGACGTCGGGGTCGCCGAGGTCGAGCACGCCGAGGATCACGTCCTTGCTCGGCGAGCTCCGCGAGGACGCCGAAGGTCGAGCCGCGGCTGGGCCGCCTCGATCGAGATCTGCGTCGCCGCGCAGCCGTCGAGCTCGGCCAGGAACGAGTAGCCGCGGTCGGCCGGCTGTGGACGATCGCCGCGTAGCCGAAGCAGATGTGCAGCGCCGTCGTCGCCCTCGATCCCCTCGAGCGCCCGGTCGATCGCCGGCGAGCGCGTACTCGCGCGCCTGCTCGGGCCGCGCCTGCAGGTAGGGCTCGTCGATCTGGACGACGTCGGCCCCGGCGGCGACGAGGTCGCGCAGCTCCTCGTTGACCGCGGCCGCGTAGGCCAGCGCGAGCTCGGCCGCGTCGCCGTAGTAGTCGTCCTGGGCCTGCTGGGACATCGTGAACGGGCCGGGCACGGTGATCTTGATCGCGCCGGTCCGGTGCTGGCGCGCAGGAACTCGACGTCGCGCACCTCGACCGGATCGCGGCCGCCGGATCGGCCCGACCACCCGCGGCACCGGGTTCGGCGTGGCCGGTGCGGTCGATCGCGACGTCCCGGGTTGTCGAGGTCGACGCCCGTCGAGCGCGGTCGCGAAGCGGTTCGAGTAGCTCTCGCGCCGGATCTCGCCGTCGGTGACGACGTCGATGCCGGCGCGCTCCATGTCGCGCGATCGCGAGCCGGGTCGCGTCGTCCTGGGCCTGCTCGAGCAGCTCCGGCGCGACGCGCCACAGCTCGAGCGCGCGCACGCGCGGCGGCAGCCGCGCCGCCAGCGCGGCCCGGTCGATCAGCCAGTCCGGCTGGGGTAGCTGCCGACCACGGTCGTCGGCAACAGCGATGGCGGAACGTGACGGGCGGCTTCGACCATCGAGCCTGTCTTTATAACGGAACTCCCGGTCGAGGGCACCTGGACATTCCCGCTGGCAGCTAGGAGCCCATTCGCTCCATCTGGGGCATCGGATTGCTCCCAGGGGTCGTGAGCGCCGGGATCGCGTCGGGCGCGAACGAGCAGGAGCACGCCGAGCGCGAGCAGGACCGCGGCCGTCCCGTAGGTCGCGACGCGACGCCACGGGAGGGTCTTCTCGACGGCGATCAGCCCGGCGACGAACGCCATCCAGACGATGCTCATGACGCCGAGCGCGAACAGCGAGGCCATCAGCGCCCAGCAGCAGCCGACGCACCAGGCGCCGTTCTTCGGCGCCCATCCGCAGTGCTCCCGGCCGGCCCGTCCCGCCACGAGCCGAGCAGGAACCCGAGCGGGCTGCGGCACTTGCCGAGGCAGACATCCTTGAGCGGCGTCAGCTCGTAGACGGCGGCGACGAGCAGCGTCGCTCCCGCGACCCAGCGGCCGGCGTTGTCCCAGGCGAGCACGTCGCCGGCGAGCCGGCCGCCGGCCGCCGCGATCGCGAAGGCGAGCACGCCCGCGCCGCCCCAGGTCAGCGAGGTAGCCGCCCGCGAACACCAGCGGCGAGCAGCGGTGAGCGCTGCTCGGGTCATCCGCGAGTACAGCGCGACCGTCGGCGCGACCGACGGGAACATCATCGCGGCCATCATCACGACCCAGACGCCGAGGAACCAGCCGAGCGTGCCGAGGCCGGTCCACGGGCCCGTCGTCCATGCCCCGCATCTGGTCGACCGTCCACCACCAGCCGAGCGCCGGCGAGCGCGAAGAGCAGCGGCGACGAGCCCGAGCCGGGCGCGCGCGGCCGCGAACGCCGGGGCGAGACCGCCCGCCGGCGGGACGCGCGCTCGTGCGCCGACGCGATCATGCGCTCAGGCGGCCCAGGAGAACTCGGACTTCGACAGCCCGGTCTTGCCCTCGTACTCGATGCCGAAGGCGTTGATCCGCGAGCGCTTCGCCTCGGCCATCGTGAGGTCCGACCCACCGGGTGGAACATGCCGTCGAACCGCACCGGCTGGCCGGTCTCGACCCCGAACGGCACGATGTCCTCGATCTCGAAGTCGATCGCGTCGCCGACGCGGACGCTGTGCCGCAGCCCGTCGTCGTCGACCTCGATCGGCGCCCGCTCGACGCCGAGCATCTCGCCCACCAGCGGCGCGAGCGCGGCCATCGGGCCGCCCAGCTGGCCGCTGAAGACCTGGACGAGCTTGTCGGCCTGCTCGTCGGTCGCCCGTCGTCGACGAACACGCCGAGCCGCCAGTTCCCGTCGGTCATGACCTTCGGCGTGTCCGCGATCGCGGCGACCTTCGAGCCCGCCGATGTCGGTGCCCTCGATCTCACCCTCGCGGATGTTGAAGACGAGCGTCACGCGACAGAAGTCGTACGTCGCGCCGTGGTCGAACGACAGATTGCACGGGCACATCAGCTCGCACGAGCAGGTCTCCACGTAGCTGCCCTTTAGCTGCCAGGACACTTGACGACCTCCCTCTCGGCGCGGAAAGCGAGCCTACGACTCGGGGCCAGCCGCGTAAAGCGCATGCACCAGTCGAGGCGCGCGGCTGCTCCGATCACCCAATCCGGGTGACACGCAACATCGGAGCGTTCAGTAGCCTCGACTCATGCGCCTATCCGCCATTTCCCTCGTGGCCGTCGTAGCTGTCGGGCTCCTGACCGCTGGATGCGGATCGTCGAGCACCAAGACGACGTCCACCACCGATTGGGTGAACGGCGTCTGCTCGTCGATCGTGACCTGGAAAAGCTCGATCAAGTCCAGCACCGACTCGCTCAAGGCCGGAAACATCTCGCAGGACTCGCTGAAGACGACGGCCGGTGACATGAAGTCGGCGACGGAGACGCTTCAGTCCGACCTCAAGGACCTCGGGAAGCCAGACACCGATTCGGGCCAGAAGGCGAAGGATTCGATCGACCAGCTGTCGAGCGACCTGAAGAAGGACACGGATTCGATCAAGAGTGCCGCCGACGACGTCTCGAACCTGAGCAGCGCGGCCACGGCGGTGACCACCATCACCACCACTCTCACGACGATGGGAAGCCAGGTCTCGTCGACGTTCTCGAGCCTCAAGCAGCTCGACCCCAAGGGCGAGCTACAGAGCGCATTCCAGCAGTCGAGCTCCTGCAAGAAGCTCTCGAGCTCGAGCTAGCTCGAGCACCCGCGACAGCGGGGACGGACGCCTCGTGACGACCCGGGTCCGGTGTCCTCGACTGGCTCCTCGCTGCGCCGGAGTGCGACGCCTTGCCGCCGCGGCTGGAGGCGTCGGGGGCACTGACGGGTTTCGCCGCGCGGCGTCCGGGACATTGGCGATGTGACCGCGTCGTTGCGAGCCAGGATGCCGCTCGTCGCTGGGAGGCCCAGCCCCTGTCTCCCTCTCGAACCCGCTGCGAGGGAGGTGCGATGGATCGCGAGACTGCGCCAGACCAGGGATGGGCGCGCTACTCGACGGATCAGCTCGAGCGTCTTCTCGAACGGCTCCTGGAAGAGCGCGGCGTTCCGCTTCCCTCGGTGATCGCGGACCTGCGCAACGAGATCGCGCGACGCCAGGTCCGCGATCTCTAGTCCTAGGCGTCACCGGTGAGTTCCGTTGGCCCTCTGGCGAACGGCGACGGCGGCTCGTCGTGTACTGCCACGATGTCTCTCACATTGATGATCTCGAGCGCGAGTGCGACCACCGAGTGCGGTGGGAGAAGCAGCTCGAAACGGGGAGGACGGCGATGCCACATGCCTACACGCACATCAATCTCGCTGACGTCGACGATGCGGCGCCGCCGAATGGCTTCGCGGCGCGGTGGGAGGCGCGGGTGGCGCGCAACGACCTCGACGCCGAGCAGACGGGACTGACCTACTTTCGTCTCCACCCTGGCAAGCGCTCTCCATTCGCGCATCGGCACAGACACGCCGAGGAGGTCTACGTGATCCTCAGCGGGACAGGTCGGGTCAAGCTCGACGACGAGATCTCCGCCGTGGGTCCGCTGGACGCCATCCGGGTCGCGCCCGAGACGGCACGAGCCTTCGAGGCCGGTCCCGAGGGCCTCGAGTTCATCGCGTTCGGCCCGCACAACGCCGACGGCGAGCCCGTCGACGACGGCTGGGTGGAGTGAACGCGGCAGCGAAAGATGGGGCGAACGCCTCATGACGACGGGCGTGCCGCTGACTAGTCTCGTGCCACATCCAACAGCAGGAGGCGAGAGCGATGGGCAGGGTCTCGAGAGAGAGTGCCGCGCAGGTCGATGACCACGGCCCCGTGGAGGATCGGCACGAGGACGTCGACGGCTACACCATCCAGTTCGTGTCGTTCCGCCAGGACGTCGACGGAACGCCGCTCATGAAGGGTCTTCCGGGCGACGCGTGCCCCTGCCCGCACTGGGGCTACGTGCTCAAGGGGAGGGTCACCTACCGCTTCCCGGACCACGACGAGGTCTTCGAGGCCGGTGACGCGTTCTACCTTCCGCCCGGGCACATCCCGCTCGCCGATGCCGGCAGCGAGATCCTCCAGTTCAGCCCGAGCGACGAGCTGCACGTGGTCGCCACGACGATGACGCGGAACGCAATGCAGATGCAGGCCTAGAAGGGACGCCAGATCTCGGTTCCACCGTCGAGGACGGACGCCACTCGGCGCCTGAACTCGGGTCGCGCCCCGGGGCGCGCGAGGACCGTCGACAGCCAGGCGAGTGAGAGCAGCTCCTTGACGTCGGTCACGAGACGCAGTTGCGCGCGCTGCTCCTCGCTCGTGCCGTACGCGGCGAGCACGGTGTCCAGCTCATGCTCGGCGCGACCAAAACGACGCACCGCCAGGCCGTACGAGGCGAGATCGTCGAGTGCCGGACCTCGCGCGATGAGGTCGAAGTCGGTCCACACGAAGACGCCCGCGCAGTGCAGCAGGTTGCCTGCGTGCGCGTCGCCGTGGATGACCTGGACTTCGCGCCACAGGAGCGGCGATCCCGAGAGGGCCTCGCTTCGGGTGCGGAGCTCGCCCGCGAGCTCGTCGCCGATCTCGGCGATCACCTCGGCGTTCGTCCAGCGATCCTCGAGGCGTCCGAAGGGGTTCCACTGCGGCAGGTCGATGGGGCAGGCGCGCGCCATCTCGTGGAACGCGCGAAGCGCATGCGCGTAGGCATCGGGACCGGCGCGCTCCGAGTCGGCGTCGAGCCACTCCCAGAAGGACGCGACGCCCCCCGCGAGCCCCTCGCGCAGCACCGGGAGATCGGCCGGCGCTCCGATCTCGGAGCCTCGGTCCTGAGCCCACCGGGCGAACTCGACCTGCGTCTCGACCGGTGTCACGCGCGTGCCGGGAGGCGTCAGCCGCAGGGCCAGGCGATCGGCCGGGAGCTCGAAGATCGCATTGGTGCCGTACCGGACGAGCCGCCGCTGGTCGGAGACTCCTGCAAGCCGCGCAGCGACCCCGGCCATCTGGTCGGCTCGCTCGGCCGACCAGCGCCCGCCCTCGTCGGTCTCGGGGGGCGTCAAGCCCTGCTGGCTTCGGGCGCGCGGGACACGCGCCCATTGTATGGACCCGCTGGGTGGCCCACCGCGTATGACCGGCATGCACCGGCGCGCGTTCCTCGAGCTTGCCGCAGGCAGCGCTCTCGTCGCGGCGATGCCCGGACTCGCCTGGGCTCGGACCCGACAGGGGCGAGCCGTCGCGCTCGCCACGGCCGACGACGACGCGAGCGTGGTCGTGCTCGACCTGCTGACCGGACGCCTCGTCGCCCGGGTTGCGACGCCGCCCGGGCCCAGCAGCATCGAGACCGTAGGGGGTGGCAGCACCGCGCTCGTGGGCCACGCGGACGCGGGCGCCGTCTCGTTGCTCGACCTCGCGACGCTCCGCGTGCAGCACGTGCTCGAGGGCTTCGGCGAGCCGCGCTACGCCGCGGCCGGCCCGGGCGGGCGCTACGCGTACGTGACAGATGCCGCTCGCGGCGAGCTGGCGGTCATCGATCTCGCGCGGGCGCGAGTCGTGGCCCGGGTCGGAGCCGGTGCACTCGCGCGCCATCTCACGATCTCACCCGATGGCCGCCTGCTGTTCGCGGCACTCGGCCCGAAGGCACCGGCGATCGCCATGCTCGATGCCGCGAACCCAGCCCGTCCGCGCCTCGTGCGGACGTTCGCGCCGGTCGACCGTGCGCACGATGTGGTGGTCTCCGCGGACGGGACCAGGCTGTGGGTCACGTCCGGAACCAGCTCGCGCATCGCCCTGCACGACGTGCACAGCCTACGTCCCGTGATCGAGCTCCCGGCGGGGTTGCCGCCGCAGCACGTCGCCATGGCGGGCAACCGCGTGTTCGTCGCAAGCGGTGCAGACGGGACCATGCGCGTCCACGCCACGAACGGCCGCCTGCTCCGGACGACCCGCATCCCGCTCGACTCCTACAACGTGACCTACGGACTCGGCCACGTCGTCACTCCCTCGCTGATGCTCGGAACGGTGACCACGCTCGGCGGCACGGGCGCGTTCATCCGGCGCGAGAAGGTGACGCAGGCGGCCCACGACGCCTGCATCGCTTCAGTTCACGGCAGCTAGTGCCGATGGTCGCTTGAACGACGCTGCTGCTCGCGCATGCTCGCGTCTCGACGGAAGGTCACATGCACGGGTCCGAGCTCGAGCCGATCTCGCTCGAACACGCTGGACCCGTACCGGGCTCGGGTCCGCATCGCGTGGTCGCGACGCCGGCGACCCCCGATGACCTGATCTCGGAGCTCGCCATGAACGCGATCCGCGACGGTGTGCTGGTGTCCCGCAGCGACGGGCGGGTGCTGGCCGTCAACCAGTCCATCTGCGAGATGACCGGGTTCGCCCCGGACGACCTCATCGACACGCGGCCTCCGCATCCGTTCTGGCCTGAGGGGCTGTACGACACGAGCCTTGCCGCGATCGCGGGCGCCACCCGCGCGGGCGGCGGAGAGTTCGACGTGACCCTGCAGCGGAAGAGCGGCGAGCAGTTCCCCGCGATCGTGTCGGTGGGAGTCTCACCGGGCGACCGGTCGCAGGTCATCGTGATCAAGGACATCACCGAGCGCGTGGCCCTGACCGCCGAGATCCGCGCCGCCAAGCAGGAGGCCGAGACGGCCCGGCTGGCGTTCGCCCGATCCGCCGAGCTGATCGGCGAGTTCCTCTACAGCAGCGAGCTCCTGCCCGACGGGCGCTACATCCAGCACGCACAGGGACCGGGGATCGCGGCGCTGCTCGGGAGCGACGGCGATCCGGCGCATGCACCGGATGCGGCCGACTCCCACGTCCATCCGGACGATCGCGCGATCTACGACCACACGTGGTCGTTCGCCAACCTGCTGCAGTTGAATGGCCAGGTCGTCGAGCTGCGCTACCGCCTCGTGGGCGACGACGCCATCGTCCGCTGGGTGCGAGACCGAGCCCGGATCACGGTCGTCGAGGGGCGGGTCTTCCTGCACGGATCGACGTGCGACGTCTCCGCGCAGCGCCTGCTCGAGCAGCGGCGCGCCGAGACGGTCGGGCGCCTCGAGTGGCTCTCGAGCGTGGACTCGCTCACCGGACTCCTCAACCGGCGCCGCTTCTCGGATCTCTTCCACGGTCGCAAGGCGAGCGCGGACTCGAGGGCCGCGATCGTCCTCGTCGACGTCGACTCGTTCAAGGGCATCAACGACGTCCACGGGCACAGCACCGGCGACGCCGTGCTGTGCGAGGTCGCGCGGCGCCTGCAGGCTGCGACGCGCGGCTCGGATCTGATCGCGCGATGGGGCGGCGAGGAGTTCTGCGTCCTGCTGGGACGGGTCGACGACGACCGCGACCTGGAGACGCAGGCGGAGCGACTCCGCCTCGCGGTCACGGCGACCCCGATCGTGCTCGCCGATACTCCGCCGATCGCGGTCACCGTCTCCGTTGGCACCGCGCGCGCCGGACGATCGACGGACGACCTCTTCTCGAGCGCCGATCTCGCCCTGTACGAGGCCAAGCGCGCGGGCCGGAACCGGACGCGAATCGCATACGTCGATCGCCCTCGCTCCGCGATGCCGGCGTGACCGCGGCGCGCACGAGCGGCCCCGAGCGCCTCGTCTCCGAGCTCGCGATGAACGCGATCCGAGACGGCGTCGTCATCTGTGCGAGCGACGGCCAGATCGCGGCGGTGAACGGGGCGTTCTGCGAGATGACCGGATTCAGCAAGGGTGAGCTCGTAGGAGCGCGCCCGCCACTTCCGTACTGGCCGCCCGAGCACGTCGACGGGATCCGCGGGGAGATGGCCTCCGCACTGCGCGAGGGGGGTGGCGAGTACGACATCGCCGTCCAGCGCAAGGGCGGCGAGCAGTTCCCGGCGATCGCGTCGATCGGCGTCTCATCCGAGGACGGATCGCGCATCATCGTGATCAAGGACGTCACCGAGCGCGTCGCCATGACGACGCAGCTGACGACCGCCAGGCGCGAGGCCGAGACGGCGCGGGTCGCGTTCGCGCGCTCGGCCGAGGTGATCGGCGAGTGCCTGTACAGCACCGAGCTGCTGCCCGACGATTCCTTCGTCACGCGCGCCATCGGCCCCGGCCTCGGGGCGCTGCTCGGCGTCGCTGACGAGCCCGATGATCCGGACATCGCGATCGTCCCATGCGTGCACCCTGACGATCGCGCGTGCTTCGACAGCGCGTGGCGCTACGCCCTGCTCGTCGAGTCGGACGGTCAGATCATCGAGCAGCGCTACCGCCTCATCGGACACGACGGCATCACTCGCTGGGTGCTGGACAGGGCGCGCATCACCGTCATCGGAGGACGCGTGTTCCTCAGCGGAGCCACCTGTGATGTCTCTGCGCAGCACCTGGCGGAGGAGCAGCGCGTCGACGATCTCGGGCGTCTCGAGTGGCTGTCGCGCGTTGACCCGTTGACCGGGATCTTCAATCGTCGCCACCTCAGCGACCTGCTCGACTCGCGCGCTGTCAACGACGACGCGTCCAGCGCGATCGCGCTCATCGACGTCGACTTCTTCAAGCGCATCAACGACGCGTACGGCCACAGCACGGGCGACGGGGTGCTGCGTGCGGTCGCCCGGCGCCTGCGGGCCGCCACCGGGGACTCGGACATCATTGCGCGCTGGGGCGGAGAGGAGTTCTGCGTCCTGCTCGGCGAGGTACAGGACGACGCCGATCTCGAAGAACGGGCCGAGCGGCTTCGCACGGCAGTCAGGGCGAGCCCGATCGCCCTGCCGGAGACTCCACCGGTCACGGTCACGGTGTCGATCGGCGTCGCGCGTTCGGGCATGTGCCGACGGATCGACGACCTCTTCGCGATCGCCGACTCTGCGCTCTACGAGGCCAAGCACGCGGGTCGCAACCTCACGCGCATCGCGGTCGGAGACCGCCACTCGACGCAACCGGCGGACGCGCAGCGGTAGGCTCGACGGCGTGCCGCTGACCGCTCTCGTCCTGAGCCTGGCGGCGGCGGTGCTGCATGCGAGCTGGAACCTGCTGCTTGCGCGTGCGAAGGACACCGAGACCGCCGCGGCCGTAGCGCTCGTGGCGGGTCTCGTTGCCGGCGCCCCCGTGGCCATCTTCGCATGGGACGTCCATCGCGCCGCGATCCCCTTCCTGATCGGCGCGTCGGTGCTGCAGCTTGCCTACTTCGCACTGCTCGCCGGCGCCTATGCCCGGGCGGACATGAGCCTCGTATACCCCCTCGCACGCGGTATCGCGCCCGTGCTCGTGCTGGTCATCGGCGTGGTCGTGCTCGGCGCCACGGTCTCGCCGCTGCAGGCTGGAGGGGTGGCCTTCGTCGCATGCGGGGTTCTGCTGGTGCGCGGGGTGCGAACCGACGCCGCAGCCGCACGGGGCATCGTCCTCGCGCTCGCCATCGCCTGCTGCATTTCCGGATACACGCTGCTGGACAAGGGCGGCGTCCGCCATGCGAGCCCGCTGTCGTATGTCGAGCTCGAGATGCTCGCGCCGGCGATCGTCTACGCGACCGTGATCGGCAGGATCCGCGGACGTGGCGCCCTCCGTGCGGCGTGCTCCCCGGCCAACGTGATCGCCGGCGTGGGGATGTGGCTCGGCTATGCCCTCGTGCTGCTTGCGCTCCAACGGGCTTCCGCGCCGGCGGTCGCCGCCGTGCGCGAGTCGAGCGTCGTGATCGCGACCGCGCTCGCCGCGGTCGTCCTGCACGAGCGGGTCACCCCGGCGCGCATCGCCGGGTCGGCGGTCGTCGTCGGCGGCATCGCCCTGATCGCGCTTGGCTAGTGGCGCGCGACCTGGTCGCGCAGGAGGTCGAGGAAGCGAGCCGGACCCCCGCCGAGTGGAATGACGGCGGCGGGAACTCCCTCGGGCTCGACCCCGACAGACACCGCCGTGGCGCGCTCCCCGTCGCCGACGAGCATCAGCGAGTCCGAGCCCGGCTCCCCGCCGAGCGGGCCCATCTCGTCGCCGCACACGAGCACGTCCTCGGCAGGTGCTCCGAGCGACGCGAGCAGTGGAAAGAGCTCGTGCGACGCGTCGGTCTTGTCGGTCAGCCCGATCTCGACGTGTTTCGCGTCCGTGGTGACGCGTGGATCCTCGAGGCCTGCGCGACGACCGGTGTCGCGGGCGAGCTGGCAGATCTCGGCGAGCGAGGAGAACCCCGCGTCGCGGATCCGGAGAAGGGTGGCGGCGAGCAGCTCGGCGATCCGCGCCTTGGGCGGGTCGTCCCACTCGGGGAACGGCATGAGGTCGATCTTGCGACGGTTCAGGCGCTGCGAGACGACACCGGTCGCGAGCCCGCGTCCGTTGAGCTCGCTGACGATCACGGCCGCCGCGCGGTCGAGCGCCTCATCCTCGCCCGGGCGCGTCTCCCGGCGGTGCAGCAGCACCGGCCCGTCACGCGTGATGTCCCACAGCTCCGAGCCGCGATTGGAGTCCACGAGCAGCCGGCCCGGCCCGGTCGGGCTGGCACCGAGCTGCTCGGTGACGTTCTCGAGGTGCGTCCCGCTCGTCACGGCGAGCTGACAGCCCGACGCGCACAGGGTCTCGACAAGGATCCGCAGATCGGTCGCATCGGCCTTGCGGTCGGGAACCGCGGTCCCGTCCCAGTCGAACATCACTGCGCCGAAACGGCGATCGATGCGTCGCGAGCCGCTCTCCACGCACCACTGTCTAGCGCATCGACGCGCCCGGCGGTCTGGTGGCCGAGTAGCGAGCCGCCAGGCGGGACCGGCGCGAGCACCGGTTCAGCACGAGCCGCACGCAGGAGCGGCAGGAGCCGGCGCTCGAGCGGACGCCCATCGCCCCGCGACACCAGTGCGCGGCCGGATGGCCAGGGCATCTGCTCGAGCCGGGCGAGCTCGCGCTGAAGCTCCACCGACACGCTCTCGAGCTCGTGGCGACGCGCTGCCGACACGGCGCCGCTCGCGGCGAGCTCGAGCGTCCGATCCAACCTGCGCTGCAGCCGGCGGAGGGAGTGCATTCGCATGATTCGTGGAGCCGAGACTGCCATCTTGCCCCTTCTCAGTCGAGATGGGTCCAACGTACCGCTCGTCCCTGGGCGAACTCCGTGGCGTCGCTGGGGAGACGGTAAGGGTTCGGCCAAGACTTGCTCACACTGTGAGGAGCCTCCGGGAGGACGGAGATCCTACGGGTGGATCTTCTCGCCCCGCGCGAGCATCGCCACGAACTTCTCGATGCGCCGCGCGCGCGTCTCCGGGCGCTTCGCATCGTGGATCCGGTAGAGGATGGCGTACCTGTTGGTGCTGTCGAGTCCCGCGAAGAACGCCGCCGCTGACGGGTTCTCGTCGAGCTTCTCCTGGAGGTCGGCCGGCACGGAGATAGTGCGCGCGCCCTCGTACGCGCGCTCCCAGCGACCGTCGCTCTGCGCGACCTCGACCGCTGCCAGCCCGGCGGCCTGCATGCGTCCGGCCTCGATGAGCTCGACCGCCTTGTCGCAGTTGATCTTCGACCACTTGCTCCGCGAACTGCGTGCCGTGAACCGCTGGAGCCAGTACGCGTCGTCGAGCGCGCCCTTCTGGCCGTCGATCCAGCCGTAGCACAGCGCAACCTCGACGGCTTCCGCGTAGGTCACCGACTCGCACCCGGAGCCCTTCCTCGCGATCTTGAGCCAGACGCCGCCGGACGTCGCGTGCTGCTCCGCGAGCCACGCCTCCCACTCGTCTCGAGAGCCGCACAGCACCACGGGTAACTCGTCTTTCATGTTCCACCGCTCCGAGGATTGAACCGTCGACCGTCCGGGTAGCACGGTCGAATGATTCCTCTGATTCCCCTGGCGGCCGGCATCTACATCGGTGGCGGCGTTCTATTGCTGATCCTGATCATCGTCATCATCGTCCTGATGCTGCGCTGAGCAAGCTCGTATGCTCTCCACGTGGGAGCGAGTCCGTACCCGAGAGGTAACCATTGACTCGCTGGACGGGGCGGACACGCGCGCTCGCCGCGGGGTTGCTCGGGGTCGTTGGGCTTGCCGCGATCACGATTGCCGGCACGAGCATCGCCAGCCTCGACGACCGCCCCGGCGGGGCGTTGATGGCCGTACTCATCCTGATCATCGGGGTCACGCTGATCGGCGGGCAGTGGCTCGGCTTCGGCGTGGCGCTTGCCGCATTCCTCCTGGCGGACTACTACCTGACCCGGCCGTTGCACTCGCTGTCGGTCGATACCGGAGGCGTCCGGATCTTGCTCGGCGGATTCGTCATCGCGGCGGTCGCCATCGCCGCGCTCGTCGCTCGGCTCACGGTCGCGCGGAGCGCCGCCGAGGGCGAACGCAGTCGAGCCGATCGTCTACAGCGCCTCACCGGTGCACTGTCGCGTGCCAGGACGGCGGCAGCCGTGTTCGACGTCGTGCTTGTGGAGGGTCGCGAGGCGCTCGCGGCGGAGGCCGGTCTCGTGGCGATGCCATCCTCCGACGGAACGACGATCGAGATCGCGGCGTCGCTCGGCTTCACGGCGCTCGAACAGGATGCCTTTCAGCACGCCCAGGCCGCTCACCGCACCCCCGTCGGGGACGCGCTGACGCGTGGCGAGCCGATCTTCCTGGACGAGGGCGAGCCGGCGCGCCGCTATCCGGACATGACCGCGTCGACCGCCCCGTCGGCGAGCGTCCCCCTGCGGACGGTGGGGCCGGTCCTCGGTGTCCTCGAGTTCCGCTTCGAGCGCGGGCACCGGTTCAGCGAGGCTGAGCGAGCCTTCGCGACGGCGCTCGCCGACCATTGCGCGCACGCGCTCGAACGCGCGAGCCTGTACGACGCCGAGCGACGCTCGCGGGAGGCGCTCGCCGTGCTCGCCTCGATCGGCGAGCACCTCGCGCGCTCGCTCGACCCGGACGCCGCGCTGCGAACGCTGGCCGAGCTCGTGGTCCCGGCGATCGCCGACCAGTGCGTCATCGATCTCGTGCACGGCACGACGATCGAGCGCCGCGCGATCGTCCACGCTGATCCCGCGCTGTACGAGGCCGCGCGTACGCTCGAGCGCTTCGCGCCGGAGATCGCCAGCGACACGCCGGTGGCGGTCGCGATCCGCGAGGGCAGAACACAGCTTGTGCCCCTGACGCAGGAGTTGCCCGACAGCGCGTATCGGAGCGCCGAGCACCGGGCTGCGGTGAAGGCGATCGAGCTGCGCTCGATGCTGACCGCGCCCCTCGTCGTGCGCGGACGGACGCTCGGCGCGCTGACGTTCGGTTGGAAGCGCGAGCGCGCGTTCGACAACGAGGACGTCGAGCTCGCCGAGCAGCTCGCGCGGCGCGTCGCACTCGCGATCGACAATGGCGCGCTCTACCAGGAGACACACGGCGAACGCGAGCGCCTCAGCGCGCTCGTCCGCCAGCTGCCGCTGGGCGTCCTGATCGCCGAGGCGCCGTCCGGTCGGGAGGTGCTCGCAAACGCGCGCGCCGAGGAGATCCTCGGCGCGGCCCGCTCGACCGAGGCAGGGGCACCCCACCTGGCATTCGTCGGTCAGGCGCTCGAGGGCGCGTCGGTCTCCGACCGCGAGCTCGTGCTGCGACGCGCAGACGGCTCGCGCGGGGTGATCTCGATCAGCGCCGAACCCGTCCGCGACGCCGGAGGGCGGATCGTCGCCGCGGTCGCCACGCTGTTCGACATGACCGAGCAGCGGCGCCGCGAGGAGACGCTGTCGTTCCTCGCCGAGGCCAGCGCCGTGTTGACGCAGTCCCTCGACTTCAAGAGGACGCTCGACGATCTCGTCCGCCTGGCGGTTCCGCGCCTCGCCGACTGGTGCAGCATCGACCTGCTCGAGCACGGTCAGGTGCAGAACGTCGGCGTCGCGAACGTCGACGGTGCGACCGCCGAGCTCGTGCGCGCAGACCTGCGGGATCGTGCAGGAGACGCGCAGGCTGCGACCGGCGCGGCGTGGGCGATCCGCACCGCGCGATCCGAGCTCATGACCGAGATCCCGGACGCTCTGCTCGACGACGGCGCCACCGCCGCCGACCTGCTCCGGGCGCTGCACCGCCTCGGAGTGCAACCGTGCTCGTCGATCACCGCACCGCTCAGGGCCCACGGCCGCACGCTCGGCGCCCTGACCCTGGTCGCCGCCGAGTCGGGGCGTCGATTCTCCCAGGCCGATCTCACCATCGCAGAGGATCTCGCCCGGCGCGCGGCGCTCGCGATCGACAACTCGAGGCTCTACGAGGCACAGCGCGAGATTGCGCACACGCTCCAGCAGAGCCTGCTTCCGGGGACCCTCGTCCAGCCTCCGGGCATGGAGATCGCGGCGCGCTACCGGGCAAGCGGGGAGGGAGCCGAGGTCGGGGGCGATTTCTACGATGCCTGGCCCGTCGCCGACGGGTTTGCGCTGGCGATCGGCGACGTCGCGGGAAAGGGCCCGGCCGCAGCAGCCTTGACTGCCCTGACCCGCCATGCGATGCGAGTCGCATCACGCTACGAGACTTCCCCCACGCGCGTGCTGGAGGTGGTGAACGAGGCGATCCTCGGCCACGACTCGGCGAGCGAGTTCTGCACGGCTGCACTTGCGTTCCTACGTCCAACGGTCGACGGCTACTCGCTGGTCGTCGCGTGTGCCGGCCACGCGCCGCCGTTCGTGCTGCGGGATGGCGCCGGTAGGGTCGAGGAGGCCGGCATCTGCGGCACGCTGCTCGGAGTCGACGAGCGGGCGCAGTTCCACGACTACACGACCCACCTCGGGGTCGGGGACCTCCTCGCATTCTGGACGGATGGCGTCACCGAGCGTCGGCATGCCGGAGTGCTGTTCGGCGAGCAACGGCTCGCGTCCGTGATCGAGCAGCTCGAGGGCCGCTCGGCGGACGAGGTCGTCCAACGCATCGACGAGGCCGTCGTGGCGTTCGCCCCCGGATTCCCGGACGACGACGTGGCGATCCTCGCGGCGCGCGTCACGGCGGATGCGAAGAAGCGCGGGGCCGGTCCCGTCGAGGTTCCCGCCGGGTACCAGGAGCCGCCGGAGTACGAGCCGTGGCGTCCCGCTCCCTGACGTGCGGATCGCGCTCCTCGTCACCTGCCTGAACGACGCGGTGTTTCCCGGAGCCGGCATCGCGACGGAGACCGTGCTGCGTCGGCTCGGCCACGAGGTCGTGTTCCCGACGGGCCAGACGTGCTGCGGCCAGATGCACTGGAACTCGGGCTATCGAGGCGAGGCGCTCCGCCTCGTCAGGCACACCGTCGACACGCTCGAGCCGTACGAGGTCGTCGTATGCCCGTCCGGCTCATGCACGGCGATGATCCGCGAGCAGTACGTGCGTGCGGCGGCCGTGTCAGGCGACGACGGGCTCGTGCAGGCGGTCACGGCACTGCGCGGGCGCGTCTTCGAGCTGTCGGAGCTGCTCGTCGACCAGCTCGGCACCGAGGACGTGGGCGCCGAGCTGCACGCGCGCGCCGCGTATCACCCGACCTGCCACTCGCTGCGCAGTCTCGGGGTCGGTGACCGACCCTACCGTCTCCTCCGCGCGGTGCGTGGGCTGGAGCTGGTCGACCTCCCGCGGGCCGACGAGTGCTGCGGGTTCGGGGGCACCTTCGCGGTCAAGAACGCCGACACCTCCGCCGCGATGGGAGAGGACAAGGCCGCGGCCGTGCGCGCGAGCGGTGCGGAGGTGCTGGTCGCCGGCGATCGGTCGTGTCTGATGCACATCGGCGGCGTCCTGGCACGCGACGGCTCGCCCATCCGGGCGATGCACCTCGCCGAGGTGCTGGCTGCAGGGAGCGCCGCATGACGAGCGTGCACGAGCCGCCCGTGCCGTTCCCGGAAGCCGCCCGCGTCGAGCTCCGGAACGCGCAGATGCGCGAGAACCTCCGCGTCGCGACCGACACGATCCGCGCGAGGCGGGGTCGTGTGGTCGACGAGCTGCCTGACTGGGAAGCGCTGCGCGTGGCGGGCGAGACCATCAAGCGCCGGACGCTGCGTCACCTGGACCGGTACCTCGAGGAGCTCGAGGCGAGCGTCATCCGGGCGGGCGGGGTCGTCCACTGGGCGCGTGACGCGGCGGACGCCACCGCGATCGTGACCCGGCTCGTCGTCGCGGAGGGAGTCGACGAGATCGTCAAGGTCAAGTCGATGGCGACCGACGAGATCGGCCTCAACGAGGCTCTGGCACGCGCGGGCGTCCGTGTGAGCGAGACCGACCTCGCCGAGCTGATCGTGCAGCTCGCCGGCGAGTCGCCCTCTCACATCGTCGTGCCCGCGATCCACAAGAACCGGACGGAGATCCGTGACCTCTTCCGTGTCGCGTTCGAGCGGCCCGACCTCAGCGACGAGCCGACCGAGCTCGCGGAGGCTGCGCGGCAGCACCTGCGCGAGCGGTTCCTGCGGGCCGAGGTGGCCGTGTCCGGCGCAAACTTCGGCGTCGCCGAGACCGGGACCATCTCGGTCGTCGAGTCCGAGGGCAACGGGCGCATGTGCACGACCCTCCCCCGCGTCCTGATCACGGTCATGGGCATCGAGAAGGTGCTGCCGCGGTTCGAGGACCTCGAGGTGTTCCTGCAGCTCCTGCCGCGCTCGGCGACAGGCGAGCGGATGAATCCGTACACATCGCTGTGGACGGGCGTGCGTGCCGGCGACGGACCCGAGGTGTTCCACCTCGTGCTGCTCGACAACGGGCGCACCCGCGTGCTCGCCGATCCCGTCGGCCGGCAGGCGCTGGCGTGCATCCGCTGCGGTGCCTGCCTCAACGTCTGTCCCGTGTACGGCCGCACCGGTGGCCATGCCTACCGTTCGGTCTACCCCGGCCCGATCGGCGCGATCCTCACACCACAGCTCGAGGGCATCGAGGCGCGTTCGACGCTCCCGTTCGCGTCCACCCTGTGCGGCGCGTGCTTCGATGCGTGCCCGGTGCGGATCGACATCCCCGAGGTGCTGCTGCATCTGCGCGCGAAGGCGATCGAGGCCGGATCGCGCGAGCGCGCCGAGGCAGCCTCGTTGCGGCTCGTGGGGTGGATCTTCGAGAGCTCGCGACGACTCGCGGCGGCCGAGGCGCTCGGCCTGCCCGGCGGGCGGATGCTGCAGCGGGTCGGCGTGCTCCGACGGCTCCCCGGCCCGCTCGCCGCATGGAGCAGGCGCCGCGACCTGCCACGCCTGCCACTGCGCTCGTTCCGAGCGCGCCGGCGAGACCGTTGAGCGCGCGCGACGAGGTGCTGGCGCGCATACGCCAGGCGCTTGCCGATGTGCCCGACGCCGAGCAGCCGGGCGACGTCGCGGTCGAACGAGCGTATACGCGCTCGCTGGGGCTCACGCCCGACGAGGTCGTCGCGCGCTTCGTCGAGCGTCTGGCCGACTACGGCGCCGACGTACGGCGAGCCGCCTCCGGGGACGAGGCGACGACGATCGCCGCGGCGCTGAACGTGCACGGTGCGCGCCGCGTGGGCATTCCGACCGACCTTCCGGCGGCCATGCGACCGGCCGGTGTCGAGCTCGTCGAGGACACGGGCCTCCCGACGCGCGGGCGCGACGGTCTCGAGGGGCTCGACGGCGTGCTGACCACGTGCTCGGTCGCGATCGCGGAGACCGGCACGATCTGCCTGGCGGGAGGAGTCGGCGACGGTCGCCGCGCGCTGACGCTCGTGCCCGACCTGCACGTGTGCGTCGTGCCGGTCGGGCGGGTGGTCGGGAGCGTGCCCGAGGGCATCGAGGCGCTCGCCGAGGCGGCCCGCGCCGGACGCCCGATCACGCTCGCCTCCGGGCCGTCGGCGACGAGCGACATCGAGATGAACCGGGTCGCGGGCGTCCACGGCCCGCGGCGTCTCGTCGTCGTGCTCGTCGGCTAGGACCGTACGCCCGCGCGCTCGTCGACGATCAGCTCGCCGACGCGCAGGCGCCCGACCTCGAGCTCGCCGATCACGAGCTTCTGGATCGCACCCTGGCGGATCGCCAGCCGGCCGATCGCGAGCGCGCCGATCGCAAGCGCACCGACTGCCCCGGCTCCGACCGCCGCGGCGCCGATCGCACCCTTCGAACATGCTGCTGCACGCATCGCGCACTCCCTTTCAATAGGTCCGCAGAGCTTATTCCTGGGTTTGTAGATCCTGCACACGGGGAGACTCCCCGAACGGCGTATTTCGGCGTAGCATTGGCCTCCCGCTCGTCCACGCGAACAGGAATGGAGGAGTCATGGCACCACCCGCAAGCGCCCCTGGCCGGCTGCGCACAGGCAGCCTCTCGATCTGGGAGGCGATCGGCATCTCGGTTGCGCTGATGGCCCCGTCGATGGCGGCCAACATCAACCCGCAGGGCACCGTCGGCCTCGTCGGCCGTGCCGTCCCGCTCGCGTTCGTCTTCGCCACGGTCGGCGTCCTCCTCATCTCGTACGGCATCGTCCGGCTCTGCCAGTACTACAACCATGCCGGGTCGGTCTTCGGCTTCGTCGGCGTGACGCTCGGCCCTCGCACCGGCGTGCTCGCCGGCTGGACTCTTATCGGTACATACGTCTTCTACGCGTGCGTCACGAGCGCGGCGGCCGGCATCTTCGGAGCCGACTTCCTCGACCGCATCGGCGTCTGGAACAACCCGCCCGGCTGGGGGCAGTTCCTGATCGCGTTCATCGCACTCGGCGGCGCGTTCCTGCTCGCCACGTTCCCGGCCCGCAGCGCGACGCGCCTGCTGCTCTCGCTCGAGGGCATCACCGTCCTCCTGATCATCGTCGTGGCCATCGTCGTGCTCGCGAAGGTGATCAGCGGGAACGTCCCCAACAACCAGAGCTTCACGCTCGACGTGTTCAAGCCAACCGGCGGCGTCGGGATCGGTGATGTCTTCAAGGCATCCGTCTTCGGCTTCCTCTCGTTCGCCGGCTTCGAGGCCGCCGCGACCCTGGGCGAGGAGACGCGCGACCCGCGTCGCTCGATCCCGCGTGCGATCCTCGGCGTCGCGGTCTTCGGCGGCATCTACTTCATATTCGTCACCGCGGTCGAGATGATGGGCTTCGGCACCAGCAAGGCCGGCGTCGCCGCGTTCGCCTCGTCGGGGTCGCTGCTCGGCGATCTCGGCTCCGTCTACGTCACGTCGTCGCTCGGAGACATCGTCACGGCGGGAACCGCCATCAGCGCGTTCGGCTGCGTGATCGCGTGCGTCGTCGGGGCGACGCGCATCCTGTACGCGCTCAGCCGCGACGGCCTCGGCACGCCGGCCCTCGGCACCGTCCACGAGAAGACGGGAACTCCGGTGCGGGCGCTCACGGTCGTCACGGCCGCCGCCGCGATCATCATCATCGCCTACCGCGTGCTGTTCACCACGAGCCTGTTCAACGTGTTCCTCTGGTCCGGCGTGATCGGCACGCTGATCCTGCTCGTCGCCTACATCCTGGCGACGCTCGGTGCGATCCGGCTCCTGTGGTTCAGCGGCCCGGCCAAGTCGCCGGCCTGGCAGGCGATCATTCCGGGCGCCGCCCTGATCGTCCTGCTCGCGACGATCTACTACAACGTCGACCCGGACGCCGCGCGGGCGTTCCGCTGGACGTACTACACCGCGGGCATCTGGGTGCTCGTCGGTGTCGTCCTGGTGGTGGCCCTACCCGGCCTCTCTCGGCGGGTTGGCGAGCGGCTGTCCGCAGACGACGGCCTCGTCGCTCCGGAGCTCGCGGGCGAGACGGAGTACACCGCACACACGGCAGGCAACTGACCGATGCTCGGACTTGACGGCGTACGCGGCCTGACGATCGCGTTCTCGGACAACAACGGCATCACCCGCTCGCGGACGGTGCCGTTCGGAAAGCTCGACGAGGCCGTGGAGCGCGGCGTGGGAATCACGTCGCTCTTCCCCGTGTTCACGTCGACCGACGGGATCACGTTCGCGTACGAGCCGCTCTCGACGCCGTCAGGCGACCTCCGACTCTGTGCGACGGCCGACCGGGT
Source organism: uncultured Actinomycetes bacterium (assembly GCA_963717155.1). Lineage (GTDB taxonomy): Bacteria > Actinomycetota > Thermoleophilia > Gaiellales > JALYLC01. The sequence goes on along the minus strand of OY970326.1, from coordinate 248,610 downwards.
GAGACAGCTCGCAGGCCAGCCCGCGTTCGCGTGGACCCCGGGCCGGCTCTTCGAGCAGGACGGCACTCGCTCCGTGTACTGCCAGCGCGGTGCGCTCGAGCGACAGGTCGAGCGGGCCGCCGAGGCCGGGCTCGAGGTGCGGGCCGGGTTCGAGCTCGAGTGGTTCATCGGCCACGCCGATGCCGAGCTCTCGCCGGCGCACCACGGGCCGGTCTACGGGCCGCTCGCCATGCTCGAGGTGAACGAGTTCTGCACGCAGCTCCTGGCCGACCTCGATGCCAACGGCATCGTGGTCGGCCAGCTGCATGCGGAGTACGGCCTCGCGCAGATGGAGCTCGCCATCAGCCCCGCCGATCCCCTGGCGGCCGCCGACATGCAGCTGCTGACACGACAGACGATCCACGCCGCGGCGCGCGCGAACGGCCTGCGGGCCTCGTTCGCACCGCTCGTGACACCCGAGGCAGCCGGGAACGGCTGGCATGCGCACAGCTCCGTGCTGCGCGACGAGACGAACCTGCTGGCCGGCGGGAAGCACCCCCACGGCCTGACGGCCGAGGGCGAGGCATGGCTCGCCGGGATCGTCCGCGAGCTGCCCGCGCTCGCCGCGATCGCCGCACCGAGCGTCCCCTCGCTGCTGCGCCGCCGCCCCGGCTACTTCGCGAGCGCGTACGCGTTCTGGGGCATCCAGAACCGCGAGGCGTCGCTGCGCTTCATCCCCGAGACCGCGCTCGTGCCCGCGACGGCCGCGAACGCCGAGCTGAAGGCCTCCGACGCATCGGGAAACCCCTACCTGACGCTCGCCGCCCTGATCTCGGCCGGTCTGGCGGGCATCGCCGAGGGCCTCACCCTGGCCGACCCGATCAACGTGGATCCCGGCTCCTGGGACGAGGCCGAGCGCGAGCGCCGCGGCGTCCGGCTGCTACCGACCACGACCGACCAGCAGATCGCCGCCGTCGAGGGCTCGCTGCCCGTACGCGACGCGCTCGGCGAGCCGCTGTACGGCGCCTGGGCCGCCGTGCGCGCGGCCGACGCAGCGTGGGCCGACGGCAAGACGCCCGAGGAGATCGTCGAGCGTCACCGCTGGAGTTACTGAGATGCTCGGTGCCGAGGCCCGGCTGTTGCCGCACGCGGCCGAGCTCGCGCGCCTGCACGCCGAGGAGCTGCCGCAGAAGGACGAGCTGTGCGGTGCGTTCCAGACGCTCCTGACGCTGCGCCTGGCCGGGATCCGGGCGAGCGGCGACGAGCCCCTCGACCAGGATACGGTCGGGCGTGCCGCCGGTAGCTTCCTCGCGCCCGCGGGACACGTCGAGGAGCTGCCACCCGGCGAGACCGGACGGCAGGATTACCGCCTCGCGCACCCCCGCGTCGCTGCCGAGGTCGCGGGCACGTCCGCAGGCGGCCTCGTACGCGCAGTCGCCGAGCTCTCGTCGGGTCGCCGGGTCGCTCTCGGCCTGAAGGGGCCATGGTCCGTCGAGACCGTGGAGCACCTCCTCGAGCTCGCCACCGCCGAGAAGGATGCCGCGATCGTGCTCAACGTCGGCACCGGCTTCTTCTGGGGCTCGCGGCCCTCGATCGCAGAGCTCGTGGCCTACCTCGAGTCGGGCGACGCAGCTGCGGGGCCGCCGCCCGACTGGACCGTCGGCCACTTCGTCGGGTGCCTCGGGACGCTGCGAGGTACACGCGGAACGCTCGTGATCATCAACGACACGTACGCCACGCTCGGCCTGCGCGGAGTGCACCTGCAGCCGATCGAACGGGTCGCCTCAGCGCTCGAGCGCAGGGGGATGACCCCGGGCGGTGCGCTCCTGATGCTGCCGGGCGAGCGGCGCGATGCCATCTCGAGCTCGCTGACACGCGCGGGCATCGAGCTCGGCGTCTGGGACAACGGCAGCCTCGACGCCCGTCAGCCGCTTGCGGCAGACGCTCCCAGGTAGGCCATCGCGAGCGTGCGTGCGACCGCCGAGACCGCAGCATCGGGCGGCAGGAACTCGGGGTGATGCAGCGGGCGCACGGTGAATCCGTCCGCTCCCTCGAGACCGACGAAGGCCATCAGCAACGGTGCCACGGCGCTGAAGAAGCTGAAGTCATCCGACCCGCACGACCGCCACGGCTCGGCGAGCGAGAAGCCGGCGCGCGGCAGCAGCGCGCGCACGTGCGCCGTGATCTCGGGGTCGTTCGCGAGCACAGGCTCGCCTGGCTCGATCTCGATCTCGGACTCGCAGCCGTGTGCAAGACAGGTCCCCTCGATGAGCGTGCGCGCCGCCTCGCGAAGCGTGAGACGGTCCGCCTCGTCGAGCGATCGCAGGGTCGCGCGCGCATCGGCGTAGGGCGGGATGACGTTCGCGGCGTCACCGGCATGCACCGCCCCGACGTTCACGACGGCCGGATGCAGCGGATCGAGACGACGGCCGACCAGGCCATGCAGCCCGACCACGACCTGGGCCAGCGCGAGGATCGGATCGCGCCCCGTGTGCGGGTAGGCGCCGTGGCCGGGCGAGCCGATGACGCGAAGGACCAGAGAGTCCGCGGCGGCGTTGACCGCCCCCGGATCGGCGGCGATCGAGCCCCACGGGATGCCCGGGTGCACGTGCGCGGCGACGACCGCCCGGACCCCGGCGAGCACACCTGCCTCGACGAGCATCTCCGCGCCGAGCGGATGCGCCTCCTCGCTCGGCTGGAAGAGCGCCCAGAGCGGAGCCGGTCGCTCGTCTCCGAGCCGGATCACGGCGCGGGTGAGCGCCACCAGCGCCGACATGTGGACGTCGTGCCCACAGGCGTGCATCAACCCGTTCTCCGCGGCGAAGGCGACGCCGGTGCACTCGACGACCGGCAGGCCGTCGAGCTCTGCACGTGCAACGATCGCGGGAGCATCGTCTCCGACGCGGACGAGCAGTCCCGTGCCGACCACGCGCTCGACGGGAGCGCCGAGCGCGTCGACGACACGCGCGGCCGTCCCGCTCTCGAGATGCCCGAGCTCGGGACTCGCGTGCAGCAGACGCCGCAGCTGCGTCGCGGCAGGCAGCTCGTCGTCGATCAGCGCAAGCAGCCGCGCCGTCAGGTCAGTGGACGCCAGCGTAGAGACGGCACACCTCCTCCTCGTCGAGGTCCGAGACGAGCGAGAGCTCGAGCCGCTTCAGGCCGAGGTACGTGTCGAGCAGGCGCGGAGGCAGCCAGTCGCGCGCGAGCGCGTCCGACTCGAGGGCGGCGAGCGCCTCGCCGAGGGACGCCGGCAGCGGATCGCGCGTGGGATCGTCGAGGTCGGCCCCCTCGGCAACGACGGGCGGCGCCTCGAGCCCGGCGCGGATCCCGTCGAGACCGGCGCACACGAGCGCACCGAGCGCGAGGTACGGGGAGGCGGTCGCATCGGCCGCGCGGAACTCGAGGTGCACCTGGGCATCGGGCGCCATGCCTGCGAGCTCGATGACGGGGCAGATGCGGAGCGCGGCCTCGCGGTTGCGGTCGGCGAGCACGCCCGCGGCGGCACTCCACCGGTGCGGGACGAGACGCGCGAAGGAGTGCGGGCTCGCGCAGGTCAGCGCCAGCACCGCGGGAAGATGCCCGAGGATGCCTGCGGCGAAGCGGCCGGCCACGAGTGAGAGCCTTCCAGGCAGGAGCGGGTCGTAGCTCACCGGCCGGCCGGCGTCGTCGTACAGGCTCAGGTGGATGTGCGCGCCCGAGCCGACGCTGCCGGCCTCGCGGAGCGGCGCGAACGTCGCGCGCCGGCCGCCTCGACGGGCAACCTCGCGCACCACCTCCTTGGTCACGACGCTGCGATCGGCGGCGGAGACGCCCTCGGCCGGCGCGACGGGCACCTCGAACTGGTGCTCGCCGTACTCGGGCAGGAAGAGCTCCGGCTCGACGCCGGCGGCACGGAGCGCCGCCATCGTCTGCGACGGGAACGGCTCGGCGCGCCGCTGCGCCTCGAGCGACATCGCGGGCGCCGGCGGCCTGTCGTCCTCGAGCACGAACTCGTGCTCGAAGGACGCTCGCACGCGCAGCCCGGTATGTCGCTGCAACCGCTCGAGCGCGCTCCGCAGGAACGTGCGACCGCAGCCATCCCAGTCGCTACCGTCGACCTGTCCGATGTCGCAGAGCACGAGGTGCAGCGGCGCGATCCCGGGCCAGTGGTCGACGCGCACGCGCGTGGCGGGATCCGGTCGCAGCCTCACATCTCCGGCCGATCCCCACGGATTCGGCTCTGCGAGCTCGCCGAAGGCCGAGATCGACTGGTTCGCCGGAACCCAGCCGACACCGATCTCGAGGCGACGCTCCAGGTCGGAAAGAGGGACCGAGCGACCGCGCACGAGCCCGGCCAGGTCGCACGTGACGAGGCTGACGAGCTCCTCGCCGACGCCCGGATCAACCATCAAGCTCAAGTCGAGATTTATGCTTGACCGAGCCACTGCGCGGCCGGCTGTTGCTCCGCGAACGTGCGCGCGATGTCGCTGCGCCTCGCGAACCAGACATCGCCGAGCCCGCGGGCGTAGTCGATGAACCGGGCGAGCGCGTCGGCTCGCGCAGGATTGCCGGTGATTCGCGGGTGCAGCCCGATCGACATCATGCGCGACACGTCGTCACCGTCGTTGCGCAGACGATCGAGATGGGCCTTCGCCATCTCGTAGAAGTGCTCGGGGCTCGCGAAGCCGTTGCCCGTCACGTAGCGCGCATCGTTGACGACGAGTCCGTACGGCACGACCAGGTGAGGCCGGCCCAGCACCCGGGTCCAGTACGGCAGGTCGTCGTTGTAGCAGTCGGAGTCGTACAGGAATCCGCCTTCCTCGACGACCAGCTCGCGGGTGTTGACGCTCATCTCGCGGCAGTACCACCCGACCGGACGCGCGCCGGTCGTCCGTTCGATCGAGCTCACGGCGCGGCGGATCGCCTCGCGCTCCTCGTCGCGGTTCATCTCGAAGTGGTTGCTCCAGCGGTAGCCGTGCCCGGCCGCCTCATCACCGCGCCGGGCGAGCTTCGCGGCCACCTCGGGGTTGCGCTCGAGCGCCACGGCAGCGGTGAAGTGCGTGACGGGAATCCCTGCCGCGTCGAACACCCGGAACAGCCGCCAGATGCCCGCCCGCGAGCCGTACTCGTAGTACGACTCGACCGCGAGGTCGCGCTGCCCCTCCACCACGTCGGGGAACTCGTGGTAGCCGTCGTTGACACCGTCGCCCATCGCGAACGTCTTCTCGGAGCCCTCCTCGACGTTGACGACGATCTGCACCGCGACGCGGGCGTCGTCCTTCCAGCGCACCTTCGGAGGGTGCTCGCCGTAGCCGACGAGCTCGCGAAGCGGCCCCTCGACGGGTACGTCCTCGCGTACGAAGAACTGCTGGTCGAACTGCCTCGTCATCGCCTCCGCCTCGCTCGGGCTCGTGTCGACCCGGGATTATGTCGGGGTCTGCTCCTATGCGACGTCGCGGCGGGAAGTCCACGCCACGCCCACGGCGGCGAGCACGGCCATCCAGGCGAGCATCACGAGACCACCGACGGCCGGAGAGAGCAGGTGGTCGGCCGTCGAACCCTGCAAGGCATTCTGCGCCTGGACGATCGTGTACCGCCCGACCGACGGGACGAGGCCGAAGAGGATGTTCTCGACCACGAATGCTCCAGGCCAGGAGGCCGATCACCGCGCCGATCTGGTTGCGGATGATCGCGCCCAGCCCGACGCCGATCGCGCCCCAGATGCGCGGTGCCCGCGATCGTGCCGAGGAGCAGCCAGGCGACGTCGCCGTGATCGAGCGCAAACGGGATGTCCCGTTGCGAGAGGCAGATGTATCCGATGCCGTACGAGAGCCCCATGCCGACGATGCCGAAAACGACGCCGACGACGATGCTCGCGACGATCTTCGCGACGAGGATGCGCGACCAGCTCGGCGCCACCAGGAACGTCGGCCGGATCGTCCCGAAGCGATACTCGCTCGTGAGGAGGAGGAGGCCCGCCAGGGCAGAGAAGACCCCCGCGATGCCGCCGATGCCGAGCAGCTGGCGCTGGTTCTCCGTGTTGTTCTCCAGATCGCTTGCGTGCTGCAGGAGGCCCGACAGGAGCGTGATCGCGACGACGAGCACGAGCATCCCGAGCACGAGGCCGATCGTCGTACGCGTCGACCGGATCTTCAGGATCTCGGCACGTATCTGCGCGATCACGACTCGTCTCCCGCCGTGAGCTCGAGGAAGATCTCCTCGAGCGACGCGCCCGTCATGACGAGCTCGTGGAGCACGACGCCGGCCTGGGCGGCGATCTCGCCGACCCGTTCGATCGGGACGCCGGCGACGTGCAGCGCACCATCGTCTCCAGCCTTGACATCGATCTGCAAGCGCTCCAGCGCAGCCTTCAGCTCGCCTGACTGCGGGCTCCGCACCCGCACGGTCCCACCGACACGGCTCGTCAGCTGGTCGAGCGGCGACTCGATGATGAGGCGACCCTTGGCGACGATCAGCACGTGGTCGACGGTCTGTGCGACCTCGGCCAGCACGTGGCTCGAGACGAGCACCGTGCGTCCGCCGGCCGCGTATGCCCGCAGGAAGTCGCGGAGCCAACGCACGCCCTCGGGGTCAAGGCCGTTGGCCGGCTCGTCGAGGATCAGCAGATCGGGATCGCCGAGCAGCGCCGAGGCGAGCCCGAGGCGCTGCCGCATTCCGAGCGAGTAGCCCTTGACTCGCCGGTTCGCGGCGCCGTCGAGCTCGACGAGCTTCAGCACCTCCTCGACTCGCGCGTCGGTGATCCCTGCTGCCCGGGACGAGCATGCGCAGGTGGTTGCGCCCTGAGCGCCCCGGGTGGAAGTCGGTCGCCTCGAGCACCGCGCCGATGCGGTGGGCGGGACGCTCGAGGCTCGCATACGTCGAGTCGAACACGAGCGCCCGGCCGCTCGTCGGCATCGTCAGGCCCGAGCAGCATGCGGAGCGTCGTCGTCTTGCCGGCGCCGTTCGGCCCGAGGAAGCCCGTGACGGTGCCCGACTGGAGGTCGAACGACAGTCCGTCGACCGCGGTGAGTGACCCGAACTTCTTGGTCAGCGACTCGGCGAGGACGACGGAAGGCACCGCGTCACCCTAGCCAACCTCTCTCTACGAGCGGTGCGGGTAGCGCTCGTCGCGATCGGCGAAGAGCACCGACGCGACCTCCTCGGCGCGCTCGGTGAAGAGCTCCGGGTTCTCGATCGAGCGCGGCGGAGGCGTGGTCGCGCGCTGCTCGTCCAGTCGACGCGCGAGCGCGTCGAGCCGGCGCCTGAGCGCTGCATCCGGGGCGCCGATGTGGTCGTTCACATGGACCAGTGTACGCCGTAGGGCCCGTCAGAACTCCTGCTGAAGACCCGGGGGACGGCCTGGAGGCTGCGCGGGAGGCGGGCCGGCAGCGATCGGCGGGATGGGACGCTCGACCGGCGCTGCGTGCGAGACGAGCAGCGGCTCGCCGTGATGCGACAGCGCGACCGGATCACCCTCCTCGACGGAGTAGGTGACACGCTCGCGGTCGACCTCCACGCACAGTCGGCTCGCTCCGATCCGCAGGCGGAACGACAGGCGCGAGAGCGCGGCGGGCAATCGCGGCGCGAGCGTGATCGCGCCGCCGTGGTCGCGCAGGCCGCCGAAGCCTGCGACCGTCGCGATCCACGTCCCGGCGAGCGCCGCCATGTGCAGCCCCTCGCGAGTGTTGGCCGCGAGATCCTCGATGTCGATCAGCGCGCACTCGCGGAGGTAGGCGTACGCGAGCTCGAGATGGCCGACCTCCGCCGCGATCACTGCCTGGGTACATGCCGAGAGCGAGGAGTCGCGGACCGTCAACGCCTCGTAGTAGGCGAAGTTCCTGGCCTTCTCCTCCGGTGTGAAGCGGTCACCGCGCAGGTGCATCGCCAGCACGAGATCGGCCTGCTTCACGACCTGCTTGCGGTACAGGTCGAAGTAGGGGAAGTGCAGAAGCAGCGGGTACTGCGTCGGGCCGGGTCGCCGCGAAGTCCCAGACAGCGTGGTGCGTGAACCCCTCGGCCTGCTCGTGGACGCCCAGAGCCTCGTCATACGGGATCAGGATGGCCTTCGCCGCGTCACGCCACGACGCCGCCTCCTCCAGCCCGACTCCGAGCTCGGAGCACCGATCGCCGTAGCGGGCGACCGCGTCGGCCGCCGCCCGCAGGTTCTGCTCGGCCATCAGGTTGGTGTAGACGTTGTTGTCGGCGATCGCGCTGTACTCGTCCGGGCCGGTCACGCCGTCGATGCGGAAGGCGCCCGCACTGTCGTGGTGTCCGAGCGAACGCCAGAGACGCGCCGTCTCGACGAGCAGCTCGAGGCCGACTCCCTCTGCGAACTCCGCGTCCCCCGTAACGGCCGCGTAGCGGAGCGCTGCGTCGGCGATGTCGGCGCCGATGTGGAACGCAGCCGTGCCCGCCGGCCAGTACCCGGAGCACTCCTGGCCGCGGATCGTGCGCCACGGGAAGGCGGCGCCCTGCAGACCGAGTGTCGTCGCGCGCTCGCGCGCGAGGTCGATCGTCGCGTGCCGCCAGCGGAGGGCGTCGCGCGCGGCATCCGGCGCGGTGTAGGTGAGCGCCTGCAGGACGAAGGACTCGGCGTCCCAGAAGGTATGCCCGTCGTAACCGGGCCCGGTGAGGCCCTTCGAGGGGATCGCCCGCATCTCGGCCCGCCCGCTCGCCTGCAGCAGCTGGAACAGGGCGAAGCGCAGCGTCTGCTGCAGCTCGGCATCTCCTTCCACCACGACGTCGGCACCCGCCCAGAAGCTGTCGAGGTAGGCCCGCTGCTCGGCGCAGATCTCGTCCCAGCCAGTCGCCTTGGCCTCGGCGAGCGCGGCCGCGGCCTGCGCTCGCAGGGCCGGCAGCGACCGCTGGCTCGACCATGCGTACGCGATGAACTTGACGATCCGGAGCTTCTCGCCCGGCTCGAGGCGCACGGTCGCCGTGACCCGCGCCACGTCATCGGTCGACTCCGAGCTGAAGGCGAGCCCTGCGGGCCCCTCGAAGACGTGGTCCATCGCGGCGACCATGCGGAGCCCGCTCGACCTGGTCGAGTGGACGAGGATTCCGCGATGCTCGTCGTGCGCATGCCACTCCGACCGGAGGGGCTCGATCAGCAGCGCGCCGGCGCGCGGATCCATGTCGACGGGCGCAGGCACCGGCTCGTTCGCGACCAGCTCGGACTGGGCGACCACCCGCACGCCGTTGTCGATCGGCTCGACCTCGTACAGGATCGCGGCGATCGATCGCTGCGAGAACGAGACGAGACGCACGGACGAGACGCGCACGCCGTCCCCCGCCGGGGAGTACCACTCCACGTTCCGGTGCAGCACGCCGTCCTGCAGGTCCAGCACCCGCTCGTGCGAGCGCAGGTCGCCGTAGCGGACGTCGAACGGCTCGTCGTCGACGAGCAGGCGGATCGGCTTGCCGTTCGTCACGTTGATGATCGTCTGACCGGACTCGGGGAAGCCGTATCCGGCCTCGGCGTACGGGAGCGGGTGCAGCTCGTAGAACCCGTTCAGGTACGAGCCCGGAAGGCCGTAGGGCTCGCCCTCGTCGAGATTGCCGCGCAGCCCGATGTGGCCGTTCGCGAGCGCGAAGATCGATTCGCTGGCCGCGAGCAGGTCGGTCGGCAACGCACGCTCGCGCACCGTCCAGGGCTCGACCTCGTAGGCGTGGTGCTTGATCACAGGGCCATCGTACGGTTCGCCGCCTCGCGTGCGGCGAGCACGATCGACGTGATCTGATCGACGCCCACGCCGTGCACGACCTGGGCGAACACGGTCGGGCCCTCGCCGCGCATGGCCGCGGCGTCGCGCTCCATGACCTCGAGGTCGGCGCCGACGTGAGGGGCGAGATCGGTCTTGTTGATCACCAGGAGATCGGACTGCGTGATACCCGGGCCGCCCTTGCGCGGAACCTTGTCGCCGCCCGCGACGTCGATCACGTAGATCGTGAAGTCGGCGAGCTCGCGGCTGTACTGCGCGGCGAGGTTGTCGCCGCCGCTACTCGACGAACAGCAGCTCGGCGCCGACCTCGTCGACGAGCTCCTCGAGCGCGAGCAGGTTGTGGCTGATGTCCTCGCGGATCGCCGCGTGCGGGCAGCCGCCGGTCTCGACGGCGCGGATGTGGCCCGCGGGCAGCGCGTCGTGGCGCATCAGGAACTCCGCGTCCTCGCGGGTGAAGATGTCGTTCGTCACGACGCCGAGCCGCAGGTCGTCGCGCAGGCGCCGGCAGAGCTCGAGCAGCAGCGCCGTCTTGCCGCTGCCGACGGGGCCGCCGATGCCCGACCGTGAACGGCGCTCGCCGAAGTCGCGCGTGACGTGGCCGAGCGCTCGGCGAAGCGTCCGGGGCCCTCCCACGGCGCGTGCGTGTGACCGTGTTGGCCGTGCGAGTGGTCGTGCGACACCGGGTCTCCCGTCGGTCAGGATGAGAAGAGGCGCGAGTAGAGCCGCTCGTGGCCGCCGGCGAGAAGATCGTGCAGCGGCGCGGTCTGCGTCTGGGCCGGCACCTCGAGATCGCGCACAGTGCGCGAGCACCGCGTCGAGCGTCGGGCGCGGCCCGTGCCTGCAGTCCGCTGGGCCTCGTTCGGGCCGACCAGCCCGAGGCGCACGGCCGCCGAGACGAGCCCGCGCGCGACGCCGTGCAGGTGCAGGCGCAGCGTCGCGTCGCGATCGACGTCGAGCGCTGCGAGCGACGCCCCGAAGACGGGCGCGAGGTGCCGCGGCGACCCCGGCCGCGGCATCGCGCAGGCCACGCAGTCCGGGCGCCGCCGAAGCTCCGGATGCACGCGTCGAGATGGGCGCGCCCCTGGCTGCGGCTGGCGCGGTTGAGCGACGTGGTTGCGCGAGCGCCGCGTCGTGCGCCAGGTCGAGCTCGACGAGCCGCTCGGGCGCGTCGTGCGCCGCGGCCACGAACGGCAGCGTCGTGTGACCCGCCTGCCAGAGCGCGTCGTCGAGGAAGCGCTCGAGCGTGCCCGGGCCGGTCGAGCGCGCCCGCCTGCATCGCCGCCTCGAGGCCGCCCGAGTGCGCGAATCCGCCGGCCGGGAACGCCGCGTCGGCGAGCTGGAGGACGAGCCAGTCGCGCATCTCAGAACAGCGAGTAGCGCTGCGCGAGGGGCAGCGAGCGTCGCCGGCGTCGATCGCAGGAGCACGCCGTCGGCGCGCACCTCGTAGCGCTCCGGGATCGACGGTGATCTCCGGCAGCGCGTCGTTCAGCCTCATGTCGCGCTTGCCGATGCCGCGGCAGCCGCTGACGGCGACGAGCCGCTTCGTCGAGCCCGAGCTCGGCGACGTGCCCTCCTCGAGCGCGCGCGCTGCGAGACGAACGCGATGCGAGGTCGCGCCCGTCGCGCCGCCGAGCGCGCCGAACATCGGCCGCATGCACGAGCGGCTGCGGCGTGGGGATCGAGGCGTTGGCGTCGCCCATCTGCGCCCAGGCGATGAAGCCGCCCTTGATGACGAGCTCCGGGCGCGACGCCGAAGAACGCCGGCCGCCAGAGCACGAGGTCGGCCAGCTTGCCGACCTCGACGCGAGCCGATCTCGTGCGACATGCCGTGCGCGATCGCCGGGTTGATCGTGTACTTGGCGATGTAGCGGCGGATGCGCAGGTTGTCGTTGTCGCCGCGTCTCGCCGGCGAGCCGCCCGCGCTGCTCGGCGCATCTTGTGCGCCGTCTGCCAGGTGCGCGTGATCGACTCGCCGACGCGGCCCATCGCCTGGCTGTCGCTCGAGATGATGCTGATCGCGCCCGAGATCGTGCAGCATGTCCTCGGCGGCGATCGTCTCGCCGCGGATGCGGCTCTCGGCGAACGCGACGTCCTCGGGGATCGTGCTGGTCGAGGTGGTGGCAGACCATCAGCATGTCGAGGTGCTCGTCGAGCGTGTTGACCGTGAACGGCCGCGTCGGGTTGGTGCGAGCTCGGCAGGACGTTCGGCTCGCCGCAGACGCGGATGATGTCCGGCGCGTGGCCGCCGCCGGCGCCCTCGGAGTGGTAGGTGTGGATCGTGCGGCCCTTGAACGCGGCGATCGAGTCGTCGACGTAGCCCGACTCGTTCAGCGTGTCGGTGTGGATCGTGACCTGCACGTCCTCGCCGCTCGGCGACGCGCGAGGCAGCAGTCGATCGCCGCCGGCGTCGTGCCCCAGTCCTCGTGCAGCTTGAGCCCGACGGCGCCGGCGCGGATCTGGTCGACGAGCCCCTCGGGCGCGAGCGTGTTGCCCTTGCCCGTGAGGCCGATGTTGATCGGGCAGCGCGTCGGTCGCCTGCAGCATCAGCTGCGATGTGCCGCGACGCCCGGCGTGCACGTCGTCGCGTTCGTGCCGGTCGCCGGGCCCGGTGCCGCCGCCGATGAACGTCGTGACGCCGCTCGCGAGCGCCTCGTCGGCCTGCTGCGGGCAGATGAAGTGGATGTGCGAGTCGATGCCGCCGGCGGTGACGATCAGCCCCTCGCCGGCGATCGCCTCGGTCGTGACGCCGACGACCATGCCCGGGGTGACGCCGGCCATCACGTCGGGGTTGCCGGCCTTGCCGATGCCGGCGATGCGGCCGCTCTTGATGCCGATGTCGGCCTTGTAGATGCCGGTCCAGTCGACGATCGAGCGCGTTGGTGATGACGCAGTCGAGCGCGTCGCGCGTCGTCGACGCCCGCGCGCCTGGCCCTGGCCGTCGCGCAGCACCTTGCCGCCGCCGAACTTGCACTCGTCGCCGTAGGTCGTCGCGTCCGACTCGACCTCGATCACGAGCGCCGTGTCGCCGAGGCGCACGCGGTCGCCGGTCGTCGGCCCGAACATGTCGGCGTAGTGGCGTCACGCGATGATCGTCCCGGCTCATGCGCCGGCCCGCTGCGCAGTCTCGACGAGCTGCACCGACTCGCGACTCGCCGGGCTCGAAGCGCACGGCGGTGCCGGCCGGGATGTCGAGGCGCATGCCGTGCGCCGCGCGCGCGGTCGAACACGAGCGCGCGGTTCGTCTCGGCGAAGGGATAGTGGCTGCCGACCTGGATCGGCCGGTCGCCGACGGTGCACGACGTCGATCACGACGCGTCCGCCGTCCCGCGTTGAGCTCGATCGGATCGCCGGTCGCCTCGAGGATCTCGCCCGGAGACCGGCGACTCGGCGCGCTCGGCCGGCGAAGCGCTCGAGCGGCGGGACCGGGCAGGAAGCTGCCGTAGAGCGCGAGCTCGAGATCGCCGTCGCTCGCGCACGATCGGGTGGTGCACGGTGACGAGCTTCGTCCCGTCGGGGAACGTCCCCTCGACCTGCACCTCGTCGATCAGCTCGGCCACGCCATCCATCACCTGCCGCGCGGCCGAGCATCCGGCGCCCGACGTCCATCAGCTCGGCGACGCGCGCGCCCGTCGCGGATGAGCTCGAGGAGCTGCGTCGCGATCAGCGCGACGGCCTCCGGGTAGTTGAGCCGCAGCCCGCGCGCGAGCCGCTTCTGCGCGAGCACGCCCGCGCCGTGCAGGACGAGCTTGTCGAGCTCCCGCGGGGTCAGGTGCATGGTGCGCGAGACCTTCCTACCAACGGCGGGTGAACGGATCGTCCCCGAGCAGCGGACCGACGCATGCGAGCGCCTCGCCGGACCCGGGCGTTGAGGATAGCCGTCGACGCCGCCGCGATCCGCAGGAGGCATCCGTCCTCGAGCGGCATCGCCAGCTCGATCGCGGGAACCCCCTCGGCGAGGCGGTGCGGCGGCCGTGCACGCGCGAGCAGCGAGCTCGCCGCCTCGCGCACTGCGGGCCCGCACGAGAACGACGTTGGCCCACGCGTCGAACGGTCCCATGCGAGCAGCGACGTCGCCCTGTGCGGGATCGAGCAGCAGGGCGTCGTCGAGCAGCAGCGCTCCTCCGCGACGCACGCGCAGGCGGGTCTGGCAGCGTGCCGCCGCCCAGCGCTCGCCGCTCGCGACCCGGCCGGCCGCGAGCCCCTCGACCGCCGCCAGCGTCGCGCCGTCGCCGAGCTCGACATCGAGCAGCGCATCGATCCGCGCGTCCGCGAACGGCACCAGCGGATCCGAGATCACGACGAGCAGCGCGTGCTCGCCGACCGTCGCCTCGACGCGCTGGCGCACGCCGACCGACCCGCGAATAGGCCTTGGTGCTCGCCTGGGTCGCGAGCAGGGCCTGCGCATCGATCTCCGACCGTGACGCCGAGGTGCACGTCGTCGCCGTCGACGAGCCCGCCGCCGAACGTGCTCGTGTACGTCCACGCGGCGCCGCCCGCGTTGCTCGGACAGAGCAGGCGCAGCGGGCTCGCGGCGCACGGCGCTCGACCACCACCGAGCGGCCGGCGACGCGAGCGACCGCGAGCACGCCGTGACCGGGAGCGAGCTGCTCGGGACGCCGGCGGAGCCCGCGGGTGGTATGACTTCTCGCGTGATCAGAGCCGCATGATCCTCGCAATCGACCAGGGGACGTCGGGCACCACGTGCCTGGTCGTCGACGAGAGCCTCACCGTCCTGCGGCCGCGGCCAGCGGTCGCTCGAGACCCACTTCCCGCAGCCCGGGTGGGTCGAGCACGATCCCGAGGAGATCTGGCGGAGCGTCGTCGACGCCGCGGGCGACGCCGTCGCCGCGGCGGGCATCGCCGCGCGCGAGCTGCAGGCGATCGGGATCACGAACCAGCGCGAGACGACCGTGCTGTGGGAGCGCCGCTCCTCGCGACCGGTCGCGCGCGCGATCGTCTGGCAGGATCGGCGGACGACCGAGCGTTGCGCCAAGCTTCCCCGCGACCTCGTGCGCGCGCGCACCGGGCTCGTGCCCGACCCCTACTTCTCCGCCAGCAAGCTCGAGTGGCTGCTCGCCCGCACGACGCTCCCACCCGTCGAGCTGGCGTTCGGCACGATCGACGCGTGGCTCGTCTGGAAGCTGACCGACGGGCGGATCCACGCGACCGACCACACGAACGCCTCCCGCACGATGCTGCTCGATCTCGATCGGCTCGAGTGGGACGACGAGCTGCTTGCGCTGTTCGGGGTCGACCGCAGCCTCCTGCCGGCCCTGTACCCGTCGTCGGGGGTCATCGGCGAGGGACGACTGCTCGGCCAGACGCTGCCGATCGCGGGCATCGCGGGCGATCAGCAGGCCGCGCTCTTCGGCCAGGCCTGCTTCCACCCGGGCCAGGCCAAGGCCACGTACGGCACCGGCAGCTTCGTGCTCGCGCACGTGGGCGCGCTTCCGGGACCGGCCCCCGAGGGCCTCCTCAAGACCGCGGTCGCCGTGGCTCCCGGGCGCCCCGCCGGAGCACGCGCTCGAGGGGGCGATCCTCGCGAGCGGCGCGGCGATCCAGTGGTTGCGCGACGGGCTCGGGCTGATCGTCGACGCGGCCGAGAGCGAGTCGCTCGCAGAGCAGGTCGGCTCGACCGAAGGCGTCTACCTCGTGCCGGCGCTCGCCGGCCTCGGGTCGCCCCACTGGGATCCCGAGGCGCGCGGCCTGATCAGCGGCATCACGCGAGGGACGACGCCGGGCACACGTGGTGCGCGCGGCGCTCGAGGCGATCGCGTTCCAGGTCGCGGACGTGATCGACGCGGTGCCGCAGGCGCTCGACGTGCTGCGTGCCGACGGCGGCGCCTCGGCGAACCGGTTCCTCATGCAGTTCCAGGCCGACGTCCTCGGCGGCCCGGTCGACGTCGCGCACGAGCAGGAGTCGACGGCCATCGGAGCGGCGTCGCTCGCCGGGCTGGCCGTCGGCACGTTCCCGAGCCTCGAGAGCCTCGAGGAGCTCCGCCCGCCGAGCACCCGCTACGAGCCGGGTGCGGGTCGCGAGGCGGCGCTCGCGGGGCGAGAGGGCTGGCGGGTCGAGATCCGGCGGGCGCGGCTCAGGGGGTGAGCGCTCGCATAGGTGCCATCCTCGGAAAAGGCGCAGGTCGTGAGCGTGGCTCTCGGAACCTCGCGGCGGTCGCGTAAAGCGCTGCGAAGACGTATTCGTCCCATCGAAATGGTGTTAGCGGATAGGCCGACCACGAAATCGTCGACCGAGATCCACAGGTCGGGAGGGTTCGAAACGTCCCAGGTGGAGGCGGTTCGAAAGACCCACAGGCCGCTGTTCCAAAGCTTCGTGCTCGACCTGGATTCGTTCGAACCCTCGCCAGCTGATTCTTTCGAACCCTCGCCACCTATATGCGTGGCGCGCTCTTCTCAACCCGTGATCTTCGCCCATTGCGTGGGCGGCCTAACCGCTATCACGGTTGCGACGGATCGGAAACGTCTGGTGGACGCCACCTGCGACCGCGGCGCGTTCAGTGCTACCTGTGACCGTAGTCCTATTTCGTTTCCGGCCTAACCGCTATCACCATTTCGACGGATCGGAAACGTCTGGTGGACGCCACCTGCGACCGCTCCGCGTTCAGTGCCACGCCACCTGCGCGCATTCCGCGTTCAAGGCTGCCTGCGTGCGTCCGCGTTCAACGCCACCTGCGAGCATTCCGCGTTCCAATGCCCGCTGTGGCCGCCTCTCCGACGTTTCCCTTATACGCACTCCGCACAATGCGCCTGTGAGAATCCTGATAGTCGAAGACGACCGCTCGGTCCGCGAGGCCGTGCGCCGCGCGCTGGTGATCGACGGGTACGAGGTGGTGCTCGCCGAGGAGGGCCTCGAGGCGATCGCCGCGATCGAGTCGCGCGCGCCAGACTGTGTCGTGCTCGACATCGGGCTTCCCGGCATCGATGGGCTCGAGGTCTGCCGCCGCGTGCGTCGCGCCGGAAACCGCGTGCCGATCCTGATCCTCACCGCGCGCGACGCGGTCACCGATCGCATCGACGGCCTCGACGCCGGCGCCGACGACTACCTCGTCAAGCCGTTCGACGTCGGCGAGCTGAAGGCCCGCCTGCGCGCGCTCCTGCGCCGCGTCGGAGCTGACGGCGACGGCGACCTGTCGTTCGCGGAGCTGCGGCTCGACGGCGCGCGGCATGGCGTCGTCGTCTGCGACGACGAGTTCGTCGAGCTGACGCGCACGGAGTTCAGACTGCTGGAGCTCCTCATGCGCAACCCGCGTCAGGTGCTGCCGCACAGCCTGATCTACGAGCGCGTCTGGGATTACGACTTCGGTCCGACGTCGAACGCGCTGCGCGTCTACGTCGGGTACCTGCGACGCAAGCTCCAGGAGGCGGGCTCCCGGGATCTCATCCACACCGTGCGCGGTGTGGGCTACGGCCTACGCGAGCAATGACCCTCCGGCTGAGGATCGCGGCCGCGGCCGGGATCGCCGTCGCCATCACCGCCGTCGGACTGGCGGCCGGCGACTACGCCGGGACGAGATCGACGCTGCGCGACCAGATCGACAAGGCCCTGACCAGTCGGGCGCAGCTCGTGATGCAGCCGCAGCACGGACCGCGGCCGCCGGGTGACCGGGGCGATCCTGGAGGCGGCGGAGGCCGGATTCCCGGCGGGCCCAACTTCGCGGAGCCCAGCAACGCGTTCGGTGACGCCTCGGGATTCGTCCAGCAGGTCGCCCCGGACGGCACGATCCAGCGCGGCGATCCGGCGGACACGGGCCGGCTGCCGATCGATGCGCGCACCCGTGCGACTGCGAGCAGCGGCACGGGACGCTATTTCAGCGACATGACCGTGAACGGCGTGCATCTCCGCGTGCTGACGGTCGGGATCGGCGAGGAGGGCGCGATCCAGGTCGCACGCCCGCTGACCGAGGTCGACGACGAGCTGAGCAACCTGCTCGTGCAGCTCGCGGTCGTCGCCGGGGTCGGCATCCTGCTCGCAGCCGCGCTCGGCGCGATCGTAGCCCGCACGGCACTGAGGCCCGTGCGTCGGTTCACGAGCATGACCGAGGCCGCTGACGGGCGATCCCGACCTGTCGCACAGGCTCGAGGAGACCGGACGTGACGAGCTCACACGCCTCGCGCGCAGCTTCAACCGCACGCTCGATGCGCTCGAGCGCTCGGCCTCGGCGCAGCGCAACCTGGTCGCCGACGCGAGCCACGAGCTGCGAACCCCGATCGCGAGCCTCCGCGCGAACATCCAGGTGCTGGAGGACGCCGATCGTCTCGCTCCTGCCGACCTTGCCGCACTGCGCGCAGACATCATCAGCGAGCTCGACGAGCTGACCGGCCTCGTGGGCGACATCGTCGAGCTGGCCCGGGGGTCGCGGCCGGCCGAGCGCCTCGACGACGTCCAGCTCGACACGCTCGTCAACGCCCTGGTCGATCGCTTCGAGCGGCGCTTCCCCGACCTCTCGTTCCGAGCGCTCGCTCGAGCCGACAGTCGTCAGCGGCGAGCCCGAGCGCATCGCCCGCGCGATCTCGAACCTGCTCGACAACGCGTGCAAGTGGAGCCCTCCGGGTGGCACGATCGAGGTCGCGCTCGCAGATGGCACCGTGTCCGTGCGCGATCATGGCCAGGGCTTCGCGGAGCAGGATCTTCCCCATGTCTTCGATCGCTTCTACCGCGCCAGTGACGCCCGCAGCACGACGGGCTCCGGGCTCGGCCTCGCGATCGTCCGCCAGGCGGCCGAGAGCCATGGCGGCCTCGTCGAGGCGACGAACGCCCCCGACGGTGGTGGCATGGTGCGCATTCGCTTCTCGGGACCACCCGCGACGGCGACGACATGAACGAGGGAGCAGGCCTTGAGGGACGACGAGACGTTCGAGATCCTGGATGAGCGCTTCACGCTCTGCGTCAAGCGGAGCGCGCGCGTCGAGAAGCTCTTCGAGGGCTGCCGCTGGGCCGAGGGCCCCGCATACGTGCCTGCGGGGCGCTATCTGGTCTGGAGCGACATCCCGAACGACCGGATGCTGAGGTACGACGAGACGAACGGCGTGGTCGGCGTGTTCCGCGAGCCCGCCGGCTACCCGAACGGCAACACGCTCGACGTGCACGGACGGCTCGTGACCTGTGAGCACGGCAACCGCAGGGTGACGCGCACCGAGCACGACGGATCGATCACCGTGATCGCCGACCGCTTCGAGGGCAAGCGCCTCAACAGCCCGAACGACGTGGTGGTCTCGGCCGATGGCGCGATCTGGTTCACCGACCCGGCCTACGGCATCGACAGCGACTACGAGGGCTGGAAGGCAGAGAGCGAGATCGGCGCCTGCAACGTGTACCGCGTCGATCCCGGAACCGGCGCGTGCCGCATCGTCGCGGACGACTTCGTCCGCCCGAACGGGCTCGCGTTCTCGCCGGACGAGCGGCTCCTGTACATCGTCGACAGCGGTGGCTCGCACGTGCCGGGCGGCCCGCGTCACATGCGCGTGTTCCGCGTCGGCGAGCAGGGATCGCTGAGCGGGGGCGAGATCTTCGCGACCTCGACGGCCGGCGCGTTCGATGGCTTCCGGCTCGACGACCAGGGCCGGATCTGGACGAGCGCCGGCGACGGCGTGCACTGCTACGACGCGGACGGAACGCTGCTCGGCAAGGTCCACGTTCCCGAGGGTGTCGCGAACGTCGTGTTCGGCGGCCCGAAGCACAACCGCCTGTTCATCACGGCGACGACGTCCCTGTACGCGGTGCTGTTGCCGGTGAACGGGGCACGGCGTCCCGGCTAGGAGTCCGATGCCAGCCGGAGCATCAGCTCGACCGACAGATCGTCCGGGAGGTGCTGGTCGCGTGCGAGCGCGCGCCAGGTATCGAAGCCGATCGCAAGCCCGATGGCGGCGCGCAGCAGCGTGCGGCGGCGGCCCCGTCGCCGCCACGGCTCGGTCAGGGTATCGGCTGCGCTGCGCCAGTAGGCGTGGTAGGGCTCGACCACCGGATGATCGCGGGCATCGGCGAGGACGCGGGTGATCATCGCCTCCGTCGCGCGGTGGTAGGCGTACGAGTCGAGCAGGCCAGTGCGCAGACGCTCGGCGGCGTCCGGGATCGCCTTCCAGCGCTCGAGATCGGGAAACGGGTGGCGCTCGAAGTACTGGCCGCTGCAGGCCCGCGATAGCGTCGGCTCGTCCGGGAAGTGGCGGTACACCGTCACGCGCCCGACCTGCGCGCGCTGCGCGATGTCGCTCATCGTCGTCGCCGCCGGTCCGACCGACTGGTGGAGCTCGATCGTCGCCTCGATGATCCGCTGGCGCGTCTCCTCGTGCCGATCGGCTCGCCGTCTCTGCTGGTAGGCCCGCGTCACCCGATCGATGATACACGCCGTATCACGAAATTTGACAGGGGTCGCCTGCGCGGTGTAGCGTTGCGAAATCGCGAAACAGATAGGTTCGCGAAATTACTCGAAGGGAGCCGCAATGTCCGCCGCCGCCGAATCCGCCATGACCCCGATCGCCCTGCATGACGGCGAGGGGGAGGCGCGCTGGTTCCTCGGCTGCCTCGTCACGCTCAAGGCCTCCACGGAGTCGACCGGCGGCCGGGTCGCGGTGATCGAGCACCTTGCACCCGAAGGCGCCGGCTCTCCCCTGCACGTCCACCACAACGAGGACGAGTGGTTCTACGTCACCGACGGCACCGTGACCTTCTGGGTCGGCGGCCAGCTGTTCGAGGCCTCGGCGGGATCGTTCGTGTACGGCCCGCGCGGGATTCCGCACACCTTCACCGTCACCTCGCCCGAGGCCCGCTTCCTCCTCGTGACCGAACCAGCGGGCTTCGAGCGCTTCGTCCGTGAGCTTTCGGAGCCGGCCCAGGCGCGCACGCTGCCGCCTGCGGCGATCCAGCCCCCCGCGCCGGAGCGGATGATCGCGCTCGCGGCCGAGTACGGCATCGAGATCGTCGGCCCTCCGGGTATCCCGGCGTGAAGTCGTAACTCTCTTACGAACCTCTTCGACGGGCCCTACGGCGCTCTTCGATCCGGGAGGTTTCATGCGGGCATGCCTCGCACCCCCCACCAGAGCGCGCCGCAAGGAGCGACGCCCGCGTCGCGTGAGGCGGCGCGCAACGCGGCCCGACGCCGCATCGTCAAGATCACCCGGGCCACCGCCGTCGCGGCCACGTTGACAACCGGGGTCACTGCCGCGCTTGCGGCGACGACGACTTCCGGGACCGTCGCCGCGAACACGGCCGTGGCGACGGCCACGGCCTCGACTCCTGACGACGACACCGCGATGCCGGCGCTCTCGTCCGCACAGAGCGCGCCGACGTCCACGACCCAGGCGCCCGTCGCGTCGTCGGGAGGCTCGTGAGATGAGCGCCGTCGACGGACGACCAACCAGCTACCGGTTTCAGGCCCTCGGCACCACGGCACTCGTGGCGGTCGCGGACCCGAGCCACCTGCGTTCGGCGAGTGCGCTGCTGCACGACGAGCTCGCATGCATCGATCGCGCGTGCAGCCGCTTCCGCCCCTCCTCGGAGCTCTGCTCGGTGAACACGGGAGCGGGAAGCCCCGTCGGCGTCAGCACCGTCCTGTTCGAGGCGGTGGCCGCGGCGGTACGGGCGGCCAGAGCCACCGGAGGCGCGGTGGACCCGACGGTCGGCAACGCGATGAACGCGCTTGGCTACACGTGCGACTTCGCATTGCTTGCTGTCGACGACGACCGGCGCGTCGTGCGCCTGCGACGCAGCGCCGGCTGGCGTCGCGTCGTCCTCGACGAGGCACGCCACACGATCCGCATCCCCGCAGGCGTCGAGCTCGACCTCGGAGCGACCGGGAAGGCGTTCGCAGCCGACCGGGCGGCGCGACGGATCGCTGCGGAGACGCGGGGCGGCGTCCTGGTCAGCCTGGGCGGCGACATCGCGGTCGCAGGCGACCCGCCTTCGCGCGGCTGGCCGATACGCGTGAGCGACGACCACCGCGACATCCACGGCGACGGACCGAAGATCGCGCTGCGCGACGGAGGCCTCGCGACCTCCAGCACGACGATCCGCCGATGGCGTCGCGGCGGCGTCGAGCGCCACCACATCGTCGACCCGCGCACCGGGCATCCGGCACCCGAGATCTGGAGGACGGCGAGCGTCGCCGCCGCGACGTGCGTCGACGCGAACGCGGCGAGCACGGCAGCGATCGTGCTCGGCGACGCGGCACCGGAGTGGCTCGAGCGGTCAGGGCTCGCGGCGCGCCTCGTCCGCCCCGACGGGAGCGTCGTCGGGATCGCCGGCTGGCCCGAGGACGAGGACTGACGATGAGCAGCGACGCCGTCTGGTATCTGATGCGCGGCAGCGGCGTGACGGCCCTGCTGCTCCTGACCGGCGTCGTCGTGCTCGGGATCCTCACCTCGCGGAAGACCACGCTCCCGACGCTTCCGCGGTTCGCGACGATGGAGCTGCATCGCAGCATCTCGCTGCTGGCGGTGATCTTCCTCGCGATCCACGTGGTCACCGCGGCGATCGACCCGTACGCCCAGGTCGGCGCACTCGACGCGCTCGTGCCGTTCCTCGGGAGCTCGCAGGCGATGATGCTCGGGCTCGGCACGGTCGCGCTCGACGTGTTCGCGGCCGTGATCGTCTCGAGCCTCCTGATGCGCCACATCGGCCGGCGCGTCTGGCGCACGATCCACTGGTGCGGCTACGCGACGTGGCCGTTCGCGTTCGTGCACTCGCTCGGAATGGGCAGCGATTCCGGCACGGCCTGGCTGCGCGCCCTGGCACTCGCCATGTACGCCACCATTGGCGCGGCCATCGCGTGGCGGATGGTGACCGGGCGATCAGCGCGAGCTGGTACGCCGCTCGAACACGTTGTCCAGGGCCGCGCGCAGGCCGACGGCTAGAGCGCCGGTGAGCACCGCGGCATCACCGAGGCTCGAGACCTCGAGGCGCGGCGGGTACGGGAGCTGACGCTCCAGATGCGCACGCACGGGCGGCAGCAGGAGATCACCGTTGACGCCGATGCCTCCCCCGAGCACGACGAGCGCCACGTCGGCGACCGCCGCGATCGGCGAGATGTGCAGCGCGATGCGACGGGCCTCCTCGTCGACGACGGACTGTGCGACCACATCTCCTGCGCGCGCGGAAGCGAAGATCGAGCGCACGTCGTACGGCGGTGCGAGCGTCGTCGAGCGCGCCTCGGCGGCACGGCGGCCGGCGAGCTCGGAGACCGCGCTCGCACAAGGATCGATCGGCGATCCGAGCCCGGATCCCGAGGCGAAGTCGACCTCTCCGGCCGCGCCGTGGTTGCCGCGGTGGAGCTCGCCCCCAAGCACCAGCCCGCTACCGAGGCCGGTGCCGACCGACAGGAACGCGAAGTCCTCGACGCCCGCCGCGACTCCGCGCCAGTGCTCGCCGAGCGCTGCGAGGTTGATGTCGTTCTCGGCAACCACCGAACGGCCGAGCCTGTCCGCGAGCTCTTCGGCGACCACCATGCCCTCGAGCCCGGGGACGTTCTCGGCCAGCTCCACGAGTCCCGACACGGGCGCGACCACGCCAGGTACCCCGACGACGACGCTGTCGAGGCGATCGGAGGGAACGCCACTCGCTTCCATCAGCCGGCCGGCCAACCCGACGAAGATGTCGAGCACGACGCCGACGTCGGCACCGGCATGCTCGACGTCCTCCCGCGCGACGACGACCCCGTCGAGGTCGCACAGGGCCGCCCGCAGGAAGCGCGCGCCGATGTCGATGCCGAGCACGAGCGCGGCCTCCGCGACCGGCTCGAAGAACAGCGCGCCGTACCTCGGTCCGCCCGGATCATGTGACGTCTCGCGCACCAGCCCGGCCTCGAGCAGCGATTGCAGGGCGAGCGACACCGTCGGCTTCGAGATCCCCACCCGACGCGAGATCTCGGCACGCGAGATCGGCCGCTCGGAGCGGATCGCCTCGAGCACGGTACGCTCGTTGAGATCCCGCAGCAGCGTGGTCGTGGCGGAGGTGGAGCGGCCGGCCATTCTGGTTAGGAAGCTTAACCTCGGTCAGAAGGTCTGGGTGACCTTGTCGAGCCCGCTTGGACGATCGGGGTCCCGGCCGCGCAGCCGCGCCAGCCGCTCGGCGATGAGCTGGGCAGGCAGCACCAGCGTAAACGGTGCGAGCTCCTCGCAGGGGGGCTCGGCCGTCGGCACGACGCGTCCGGGGCCGATCGAGATCAGCGCCGCACCGCGGGCACGCAGCTCGCCCTCGAGCTGCTCGACGTCGGACTCGAGCGCTCCGCCGGCGTGGAAGACGAGCGCTGGGGTCGCGCGCGTGACCGCCGCCGTCGGCCCGTGGCGCAGATCGGCCGATGAGAAGCCCTCCGCCCAGATCCCGCAGGTCTCCTTCAGCTTCAGCGCCGCCTCGAGCGCCACGGCGTAGCTGAATCCCCGCGCCACGCAGACCGCGGCGTCGTCGCGGGCGAGCGACAGTGCGGCCTCGCCGGCCGCCGCTTCCGAGCACGCAAGCGTGTCGGACATCAGCCCGGGGAGCGCGCCAAGCCCGTCGCACAGCGGCTGAGCGCCGAGCGCGGCCGCGAGGGCCGCGAACGCAGCGAGCTGCGCGGTGTAGGTCTTGGTCGCCGCGACCGACTGCTCGGCCCCGGCTCGCGTAAGGAGCGGGTGATCGACACCACGCGCAAGCGACGACCCATCCTCGTTGGTCACGGCCGCCGTCAACGCGCCCCGGGAGCCGGCATACGCGAGGGCCGACACGATCTCGGGCGTCTCCCCCGACTGCGAGACGCCGATCGCGAGCGCCCCGCGCAGGTCGACGGGCGCGCGGTACGTGGTGTACAGGCTCGGCGCCGCGAGCGCGGTCACGATGCCGCACCGTCCCTCGAGCAGGTAGCGCCCGTAGATCGCGGCATGGTCAGAGCTGCCACGGGCGATCAGGACGACCCGGTCGACCTCGTGCCTTCGCACCGCGTCCGCCAGCACCCGTGCCGGCTCGACGAGTGCGCGCAGGGTCGCGGCGACCGCGTCCGGCTGCTCGGTGATCTCCAGCCGCATGCGGGTCGGCCCGCTCATGGAACGACGGAACCGGCGATCTCGCCGAGCAGTCGATCATGTACGTCCACGTCGACGTCCATGACCCGTTCGAGCGCGAGGAGCGCCGCCCCGATCGCCGGCGGCGCCGTCAGCGCGGCCGGTATCGAGGCCGGGCAGCTCGCCGACAGCGCTGCGCGGAACGCCGCGTCGAGGGCCGCGCTCTGCGCGCCGTGCACCCCGCCTGCGCACACGACCTCGAAGACGTCGTCCTGCATCTCGAGGATCCGCGCGACTCCGACCACCGCGGCCGCGAGGCTCTCCCCCATCTGCTGCGCGATGGCAGCCGCCGCCGCGTCGCCATCGGCGGCGGCGAGCAGGACGAGTGGCGCGAGCTCGGCCGAGACCCTCAGGCCGTGGCGTGAGATCGCCTCGAACAGCTCGTCGGTCGTCGCGAAGCCGAGGGCGGCGAGGTACCGCTCCTCGAGCAGCGTCGGCGGGGCCTGGCCGTGGCGCGTCCGCGCGATCGCGTCGAGCCCCTCGCGCACGAGGTCCGAGCCGCCGCCACGCTCGCCGTAGCCGAGCGCCATGGTGCGGAACGTCCGCCCCGCGCGGTTGCGCGCCGCCGTGACGGATCCCGTCCCGGCGATCGACACCGCGCCGTGCTCGGCGCGGCAGCCTGCGCGCAGCGCCGCGAACGCGTCGTTGACCAGCACATGCGAGCCACCCAGCGCGAGGCCGGCCACGACGGGCTCGAGCCTGTCGTAGTCGATCGGCCAGTCGAGTCCCGCGAGTGCGAACACCGAGGAGGAGATCTGATCGGGGTTTGCGCCTGCCCCGGCGAGCGCGGCGTCGACGGCCGCGGCGAGAGAGGCAGACGCCTGCTCGAGCCCGTCGTACTCCCAGTTGCCGCGGCCGCCGGAGCCGAATCCGCACACGGCGCCGGCGGTGTCGCACACGACCGCGTCGGTCTTGGTACCGCCGGCATCGACCCCGAGCACCAGAAGACCCTCAGACATCGAGCGCTCCGAGCAGGCCCTGGTTGTCGCCCCGCAGTCGCTCCCAGACGTGAGGGACGAGCGCGGGATCGGGTCCGAGCGGGTTCGTGATCAGTGCGAGCTGCGCGAGTTGCTGGTCACCGCGCAGCGCGGCCTCGATCGTCAGGAGCTCGTAATCCTTGACCGCGCGCACCAGCGCGTCGACGTCGGCACGCAAGGGGGCTGTCGGCAGGGCGACGGCGCCGCTCCGCCCGATCCGGGCAGGTGCCTCGATCACGATGTCGTCTGGCAGCCCGGGCAGCGCGCCGTCGTTGCGGACGTTGACGACCTGCACGCTGCCGGCGTCGCTCCACATGTCCGCCATCAGCGCGGCGGCCGACTCGGAGTAGTACGCGCCGCCTCGCTCCATCAGCTCCGGCGGCTTCTCGTGCAGATCCGGATCCTCGTAGCGTCGCAGCAGCCGGCGCTCGATCTCCATGACCTCGGACGCGCGGGTCGGATGCTGCTCCTGGAACCGGAGCATCGCGCCCGTCTCGTAGAAGTAGCGGCAGTAGTCGCTCGGCAGCATGCCGATCAGCGCGAGGGTCGCGGGCGAGAAGCCCGGCTCGGCCTCCCGGCCGTTCGCGTGCCCCGGGTCGACGCGCGCCCGCGCGAGCATTTCGCTCGTTCGATCCTCGCCGTCGACCCGCAGCGTCCGCACCCATGACAGGTGGTTCAGTCCGACGTAGTCGAGCTCGACGCGCTCGACCGGCACGCCGAGCTCGCCCGCGAGATCGACGCGCATGTTCCACGGGACGTTGCAGAGCCCGATCGCCCGAAGCGCCGTGTGGCGGCGCAGGAGCTCCGTGATCAGTCCGGCCGGGTTGGTGAAGTTGACCAGGACCGCGCCCGGAGCCTCCCGCTCGACGAGTCGCGCGATCTCGAGCATCACCGGGATCGTGCGAAGTGCCTTGGCGAAGCCGCCGACGCCGGTCGTCTCCTGCCCGATCAGGCCGAACTCCCGCCCGAGCAGCTCGTCGCGATGGCGCGCGGCCTGCCCGCCGACGCGAAGCTGGCAGACGACGAAGTCTGCACCGCGGATGGCGTCGGGCGCGTCGCCCGTCCAGCGCACGACGACATCGGACCCGGCGGCCTCGGCCATGCGTGCCGCGAAGCGCCCGACGATCTCGAGCCGCACCGGGTCCGGGTCGAGCAGGACGAGCTCGCCGACGGGGAGCGAGGCACGCCGCCGGAGTAGGCCATCGACGAGCTCGGGCGTGTAGGTCGAGCCCCCGCCGACCACGCAGACCTTCAGGCGCTCCACGCTAGCCCTTCACACCAGTGACGGTGACGCCCTCGACGAACACACGCTGCGCGCAGAAGAACAGGATCGTCGTCGGCAGCATGAACAGCAGCGTCGCAGCCATCGTCAGGTTCCACTGCGTGTGCCTCACCGAGCGGAACTCGGAGAGCCCGAGAGACAGCGTGTAGGCGTTCGTGTGACCGCTGAGGTAGAGCAGCGGGCCGAAGAAGTCGTTCCAGTTGTAGAGGAAGTTGAACAGCGCGACCGCGGCGATCGCCGGCTTGGCGAGCGGCACGATCACGCGCAGCATCACCTGCAGCTCCGACGCGCCGTCGACGCGCGCCGCGTCGGAGAGCTCGTTCGGGATCGTCAGGAAGAACTGGCGCAGCAGGAAGATCGAGAACGCATCGCCGAAGAAGCTCGGCACGATCAGCGGCTTCAGCGAGCCGATCCAGCCGAGGTGCACGAAGATCACGTAGAGCGGGATCACGGTGACCTGTGTCGGCAGCATCATCGTCGAGAGCACCAGGATGAACACGACCTGCCGGCCGCGCCAGCGCATGCGCGAGAGCGCGTAGGCGACGGGCACGCTCGAGAGCACGACGCCGACCGACGACAGCGTCGCGATCAGCATCGTGTTCCAGGTGTAGCGCAGCAGCGGCACGTCGCGGAAGACCTGCAGGAAGTTCCCCGGGTGGAACGGGTTCGGCCACAGCCGCGGCGACAGCGCCTGTTGATCGCTCATCACTGCCGTCGCCAGCATGTAGACGACCGGCGCGGCGAAGGCGACCGCGGCGACGATCAGCAGGGAGTGCTGGGCGACGGCGTACAGGAAGCGCCGGCGCCGGACGCCCGGCGGCGGCTTGCGCGCGCTCGGGTAGCCGACCGCGCTCATCCGAGGTTGCTCCCGTAGTGCACCCAGCGATCCGAGGTCTTGACGAGCAGCAGCGTGAACACCATCGTCGCGAGGAACAGGAGCCACGCCATGGCCGATGCGTATCCCATGTGGAAGTAGCGGAAGCCCTGCTGGTACAGCCACATCGAGTAGAAGAGGAGGCTGCCCTGCGGCTCTCCCAGGGGCGTCGAGGTCGCGTCGCCCGGCGTGACCCCCGAGGCCGTGTTGCCCGCGACGTAGCCCTCGGTGAAGTACTGGAAGCCGTTGATGATCCAGATCACCAGCGTGAACAGGATCACGGGCGAGAGCATCGGGAGCGTGACGTACCGGAACCTGTGCCAGGCGTTGGCGCCCTCGGTGACCGCCGCCTCGTACAGGCTGCGCGGGACGTCGAGCAGGCCGGCGAGCATGATGATCATCGCATCGCCGACCCCCCACAGGCCGAGCAGCACGAGGCCCCACTTCGCGTAGGCGGGATCCTGGAACCACAGTGGCGCCGGCAGCCCCACGGTGCCGAGTGCCTGGTCGACGGGCCCGTTCTCGGGGTTCAGGAGCACCACGAACGCGAGCACGGCAGCGACCGGCGGTGCGAGCGTCGGAAGGTAGAAGAGCGTGCGGTAGAGCTTGACGCCGCGCCGCGGCGCCGTCAGCAGCATCGCGGTGAAGATCGCGAACGCGAGCCGCAGCGGCACGCCGACCACGATGATCCAGAGCGTGTTGCGGACCGCCTGCCAGAACAGCGGGTCCTCGGTGAGCAGGAAGCGGTAGTTCGCGAACCCGACCCAGCGCGGGGACGACAGAGGTCGTAGCTCGTGAACGAGTAGTAGAGGCTCGCCCCCATCGGGTACAGGAAGAAGGCGCAGAACCCGAGGATCCAGGGCGAGAGGAACAGCAGCACGAGCCCGTAGTGCTGCAGGCGCCGACGGCGACGCAGCCGCGCTCGAGACGCGACCCGCGCCTCGAGCGCGTCGCTGACCATGGACGACATCGCCGCGTCCGCCCGTGCGCTACGGGGTCGCCTGCTGGGCGAGCTGGTCGTCGATCTGCTTGTCGAGCCCCTGCAGGGCCGAGGTCAGGTTCGACACCTTGCCCGCCTCCCACTTGCTCAGGAAGATCGAGAACAGGTCCTGGTAGGCCTGGCCGATCTCGGTCACGGGAGCGAACGTCGACCTCGGGTTCGTGAAGATCTTGAGGAACACCTTGAACTTCGCATCGGGCTTGATCTTGGGCGACGCGGCGGACGCGTTCGTGGTCGGCACGTTCCGCAGCGCGTTCGACAGGTTGACCATCGTCTGCGTGTCGGTCGCGAGGAACCGGATCAGGAGCCAGGCCTCGTCGGGGTGCTTCGAGCCCTTCGGGATCGCCACCAGGTTGCCCGGCGGTGAAGCCCGAGCCGAACTGCCCTGGCTGCAGAGTCCGCCGCAGGGAACGGCGCGGTGCCGTAGTCGACCTTCGACCTGTCGCTCGCGAGGAACGCCGTTCGCCACTCGCCGTCGTACACCATCGCGACGCGTCCGCGCT
The DNA here is from genome assembly GCA_963717155.1 of uncultured Actinomycetes bacterium. Taxonomy (GTDB): domain Bacteria; phylum Actinomycetota; class Thermoleophilia; order Gaiellales; family JALYLC01. The sequence continues at coordinate 219,252 of OY970326.1, read as the reverse complement.
CGAAGTCGTTCGATGCCGAGAACTCCTGACCCAGGCCGGCGGTGAACCGGAGCAGCTTGCTGTAGCCATACCAGTCGATCAACGACTTCTGCCACTTGAGGAGCGCCGTCCAGCGGGGATCACGCGAGATCTGCGCCTTGCCCGACGAGTCGAACCAGCGCGCGCCGTAGGCCTGCACCAGGCCGCCGGTGACGGAGTCCTCGTAGTACTTGCCGAGGGGGACGAAGCCCGCGACCTTGATCGAGCCGTCGGCGTTTCGCACGGTCAGCTTCTTGGCGTCGGCTGCGAGCTCCGACAACGTGCGCGGCGGGTGCGTGATCCCCTTCGCCTTGAACATGGCCTTGTTGTAGTAGAGGCCGTAGGAGTCGGCGAGCGCCGGCAGCGAGCACTGGTTGCCCTTGTAGCCGAGAACGACAGCGCGGCCTTCGGGAACATGCCCATGTCGAGCTTCGACTTCTGGATGTCGTCGTGCAGGTTCGTCCACGCGCCCGTCGAGCAGAACTTGCCGACGTTGTCGGGCGAGAACGAGAGCAGGGAGTCGGGAGGCGTGCCCGAGCTGATCGCGGTCAGGATCTTGTCGTCGTTCATGTTGCCCGTTCCCTTCACGGTGATCCACGGGTACTTCGCGTGGAACGCGTCGAAGGCCGACTGCAGCGCCGCGAGCTCATGAGGGGCCGAGTAGTTGCTCCAGAACGTGATGGTGACGGGCTTCTGGTCCGTCCTCGCGCGCGGGCCGGACGCGCCGTCCGTCCACCCCGCCGCCAGGAGCGGGAGGGCGCACAGCCCGACCGCGATGCCCAACCGTCGCCTCATCAGATGCTCCCCTCGGTCGTGGGACGCTGCTCGAGCCGCCAATTCTAGTAAGTAAACCTTACTTACTCAAGTGGGCACCCCGATCCGCGCCCTAGCGTCGCAGGAGGGGCGCGAGCGTCCTGCCTGCCAGCTCGACCGGCTCGAGATCGTGCGCATCCGGCATGTTGAACATGAGCCCGTCGAGACCGGCGTCGAGAAACGCCTGCACCTGCTCACCGACGGCATCCGGATCGCCGACGAGCGCGTAGCCCCTCGCCTGCTCCTCGGTGACCCCGCGATTCGCCGCAAAGGGAGCGAGCTTGGCCTGCGCCTTCGCATCCGTCTCGCCGATCAGCAGACCGCCGAGACGCGTCTTCGTGATCTCGGAGGAGTCCCTTCCGATCTCGTCGCAGTGCGCCTCGAGCACGGCGAGCTTGTGGCGGATCGTCGCGAGGTCGCCGAAGAGGTTGCACGCGTCCCCGCGCTCGGCCACGAGTCGCAGCGTCCACTTCTCCCCGCTGCCACCGATCAGGATCGGCGGGCCGCCGGGCGTCACCGGACGCGGGATGTTGAGCGCGTTCTCGATGCGGTAGTAGGTACCGTCGAAGCTCGGCGCGTCCTCGCGGAACATCAGACGGCAGATCTGCACGGCCTCCGTGAGCCGCTCGAAGCGCTCGCGCGGCGGGGGGAACTCGAACCCGTACCCGCGATGCTCCTGCTCGTTCCAGGCCGAGCCGATGCCGAGGATCGCGCGACCCGACGAGATGACGTCGAGCGTGGTCGTGATCTTCGCGAGGAGCGCCGGGTTGCGGTACGTGACGCCCGTGACGAGCGTGCCGAGACGGACGTTCGACGTGCGCGCGGCGAGCGCACCGAGCAGGGTGTAGCCCTCCAGCATCGCGTTCGTCGGCGGGCCCATCACGGCGATCTGGTAGAGGTGGTCCATCACCCAGACCGAGTCGAACCCGGAGCGCTCCGCGGTCAGCGCGATCTCGGAGACACGCTCGAACAGCCCTGCATCCGGAACGCCGGGGTAGGTGAAGTTCGGAATCTGCAGGCCAAGCCTCGTGACCGGCGTGCTCGCGGGGTGCAACAAGGTGGACTCCTCACGTGATGGAACCCGGCAGCGTACGACGGCTTCTCGCAACGGCGCGCGTGGCGCACCTCGCCACGCTGCGACCGGACGGAGCCCCCCATCTCGTGCCGATCTGCCTGGCACTCGACGGCGACACGCTCTACAGCGCCGTCGATCACAAGCGCAAACGAACGACCGGGCTGCAGCGGCTTGCGAACATCGAGGCCGACCCGCGGGTCTGCGTGCTCGCCGACCACTACGACGAGGACTGGACGCAGCTCTGGTGGGCGCGCGCCGACGGCCTGGCGCGGATCGTGGCGGTCGACGAGCCCGAGCACGTGCGCGCCGTCGAGCTCCTGCTCGACCGTTACCCGCAGTACCGGGACGCACCCGCGCTCGGCACCGCGATCGCGGTCGAGGTCACCCGCTGGACGGGCTGGGAGGCGTGACCCGCGCGCGGCCGTCCAGCTCGGGCCGTGCCGGCCGTCCGCTGCGCCGGAGCGCAAGGCCCGAGAGGGCCTCGAGCACGAGGTTGTTGCCGGCGATCGCCGTGATGTTGCCACTCGGGTCGTAGGCCGGGGCGACCTCGACGAGCTCGATCGCGCAGACCGGCAGCTCGGACGTGATCCGCCGGGTCGCCCGGCCGAGCTCGCGCGTCGTGAGACCGCCGGGCACCGGCGTGCCCGTGCCGGGGGCGTACGCCGGATCGAGCGCGTCGATGTCGATCGAGAGGAACACGTGCTCCCAGCCACGCGCAGCCTCGATCACCTCCGCGAGGCACACGTCGAAGCCGCGCTCGTCGAGCTCGTAGGCCGTCCACCAGCGGAACCCGACGTCGCGCATCCACTGGAACTCGGGAGGCTCGGGCCAGAACCCGCGGAGGCCGATCTGCAGGAACCGGTCGCCCGGAATCGAGCCGCGATCGACGACCAGCCGCATCGGCGTGCCGTGCGAGCGCTCGACACCCGCGAGATCGCTGGCCGTGTCGGCGTGGGCGTCGAAGTGGATCACGCCGACCGTGCCCGGGCCGTGGTGGTCCGCGACCGCCGTGATGTTCGGGTCGGCGATCGAGTGGTCACCGCCGAGCACGACGGGAATCGCGCCGGCGGCGCAGATCTCGGCGACGCGCTGGCGGATCGCGTCGTGGCTGCGCGCCGTGTCGCCGGGAACCGTCTCGGCATCGCCGTAGTCGACCACGTTCAGCACGGCGAAGGGATCGACACCGAGCAGCATGTGCGGCCGCGAGGGGGGAAGCCCGCCCTCCTCGTCGGCCTGCCGGATCGCCCGCGGTCCGTAGCGGCTGCCCGGCCGGTTCGAGACCGTCTCGTCCATCGGCGCGCCGAGGATGGCCACGTCGACACCGGCGAGGTCCGACGGCTCGAGCGCCAGCGGAAGCTTCGCGAAGGTGGGGATCCCGGCGAAGCTCGCCTCTCCCGGCCGGTTCACGATCATCGCTAGTTGGCCCAGAAGTCGTCGATCCGCTCGCCATCGCCGCCCTCGGGGCGATCGCTGGCCGCCGCGATCAGCTCGAGGCCATCGGGTCCTGCCTCGAACGCCCGGACGGTGCTCGGCGCGACGCGCACGACATCCCATTGCCGCAGGTCGTGCACCTCGTCGTCGAGCTTGACCCGGCCCGAGCCGGAGACGACGACGTACACCTCCTCCTGTTCCCGGTGACGGTGCCCCATCTCCGAGCGAAAACCCGGCCCGTAGCGGAAGCGGCTGATCCCGAGGTGCTCGGAATCGATGTGGCTCCGTCCGAACCGGGCGTCCACCAGGGGGTTGGGCGACGAGCTGTCGATGTCTTCGAGGTTCTTGATCGTGTAAGCAGACATGGGCGGCGAGTCTATCGGTCGTCTGGTCCTATGATCGGGTCCCGTGACGTTGACGGACGCCGAGCAGGCGGTGTGCGACGAGATCGCCCGGCGTGAGGACGAGCTCGTCGAGCTGCTGCGCACGCTGATCCGATTCGACACGACCGTGCGCGAGGCCGGCTCCCCCCCGGGTGACGAGGCGGCACTCCAGGGCTACCTCGCCGGGCGGCTCGAGCTTGCGGGCGCGGCCGTGGAGACCTGGGAACCGGACGTTGCGCCGCTCACGGCGCATCCGATGATCCCGGAGGGGTTCTCGTTTGCGGGTCGCCCGCAGCTCGTCGCGCGCTTCGCGGGCGCCGGCGGCGGCCGGACGCTCCTCCTGAACGGCCACATCGACGTCGTCTCGGTCGAGCCGCGCGAGCGCTGGGCGCACGATCCGTTCGCCGCGGTCGTCGAGGATGGACGGGTCCACGGCCGCGGAGCATGCGACATGAAGGGCGGCATCGCCTGCATGGCGCTTGCGGCCGAGGTGCTCGCCGCGCTCGGTGTCGGCCTGCGCGGCGATCTCGTCGTCAACACGGTCACGGACGAGGAGTCGACCGGCGCCGGAGGCCTCGTCACGGCCCGCACCCTGCAGGCCGACGGCGCGATCGTCCCGGAGCCGAGCAGCCTGGACGTGTGGATCGCCTGTCGCGGAAGCCTGCTGCCGACGATCACGGTCGAGGGCCGCGCCGGCCATGCCGGTATTGCGCCGCGCGACCCCGACGAGGGCGGAGCCGTCAACGCGATCGAGAAGATGGCGATCGTGCTCGAGGCGATCCGGGGACTGCGCGAGCATTGGGCACAGCAGCCACGTCACCCGTTCCTCTCCCCCGCCGACTGCGTCCCCACGATCATCGACGGCGGAGAGTGGATCGTGTCGTATCCCGCCGCGTGCCGGCTCGAGTGTCACATCGAGTTCCTGCCCGACCAGGCCGACGAGCGCGGCGGCGGGAGGCGCGTCGAGCGGGAGTTCGAGGAGTGGATCGCGCGCGCCGTGGCCGCCGATCCGTGGCTGCGCGAGCACCCGCCGCAGATCACGTGGTCCGCGGGCGCCGTGCCGCCCGCGGAGGTCGCCCGCGACGAGCCGATCGTGACGGCGGCGCTCACGTCCGCGAGGTCCGTGGGCCGGCCGAGCGCGCTCGCAGGCCTCGACAACTGGCATGACGGGGCGACTCTGACCGTCGAGGCCGGGATCCCGGCGATCTGCCTCGGGCCGGGCGACATCCACCTCGCGCATGGCACGGAGGAGTCGGTTCCGATCGCCGATCTGGTCGCGTGCGCGCAGGCGCTCGCCCTGACGGCCATGCGCTTCTGTGGCACTGAGGGCGGTTAGGCGTCGCTGCGCAGGTACGCGAGCACCGCCAGCACGCGGCGATGGTCGTCGTCCGACGGAGGCAGCTGCAGCTTGCCGAGGATGCTCGCGACGTGCTTCTCGACGGCCCCGACCGTCAGCACGAGCTCGCGCGCGATCGCGGCATTCGAGCGCCCCTCGGCCATGAGCTTGAGCACCTCGCTCTCCCGCGGCGTCAGGCGACCGAGCGGGCCCTCGATCTGGCGGCGCGCGAAGAGCTGCGCGACGACCTCGGGGTCGAGCGCGGTGCCGCCGCCCGCGACGCGACCCACAGCATCGACGAAGTCGTCGACGTCCATGATCCGGTCCTTCAGCAGGTAGCCGACGCCACCGCGGCCGTCGGCGAGAAGCTCCGCGGCGTACGTCTGCTCGACGTACTGCGACACGATCAACACCCCGGTCTCCGGTGCGCGCTCGCGCAACGTGAGCGCGGCGCGCAGGCCCTCGTCGCGGAAGGTCGGCGGCAGCCGGATGTCGACGATCGCGACATCCGGCCGCTCGAGCAGCACCGCGCGGACGAGCGCGTCGCCGTCCGTGACGGCCGCGACGACGTCGAACCCGTTGTCGCGCAGGAGCCGCGTCAGGCCGTCGCGCAGCAGCGCGAGATCCTCGGCGATCACGACCCGCACGGCATCACCGCCCGCACCGTCGTCGGTCCGCCTTCCGGGCTCGAGACCTCGAGCGTCCCGTCGAGCGCCTCGACGCGCCGCGCGAGGCCGCTGAGCCCGGATCCCGACCGGTCGGCCCCTCCGAGGCCGTCGTCGACGATCTCGACGAGCACCGAGTCGCGCCGCCGTCGTACCGCGATGTCGACGTGCTCGGCATGTGCGTGCTTGCCGGTGTTCGCGAGCGCCTCGGCCACGACGAAGTACGCGGCGCTCTCGACCGGTGGGGCCGGACGCCTGTCGACGTCGACCAGCACGCGGACGTGGAGCGGGGTCCGACTGGCGAGGGCCGCGATCGCCGCCTCGAGCCCGCGGTCGGCGAGCACCGGCGGGTGGATTCCACGCGCCAGGTCGCGTAGCTCCTCGAGCGCCTCGTGTGCACCCCGGCGCGCATCGGCGAGCAGCTCGCGCGCGCCGTCGGGATCGGATGCGAGCTTCTGCTCGGCCATGCCGAGGCTCATCCCCAGTGCGACCAGCCTCGCCTGCGCGCCGTCGTGCAGGTCGCGCTCGATGCGCCGCAGCTCGGCGTCCTGCTGGTCGACCGCGCCGGCCCGGCTCGTCTCGAGCGCCGCGACGCGCTCGGCGAGCGTCCCGTTGCGCCAGGCCGGACCGAGCACGAACGCCGCGTGGACGCCGAAGACGACGAGGAGGACCAGGATCGGCCAGACCGGCCAGAAGTACCCGTGGCCGGCCGAGAGCAGCCAGATGCCCACGAGGAACAGCGCGAAGGCGACCGAGACTCCCTCGTGGATCGCGAGCCCGCGCGTGAGCCGCTGGCGCGAGGCCACGGTGGGTCGCAGCTCCACGAGCTCGACCCAGGCGTGGATCGCGAGCGGCAGCGCGAACACGAGCATCACCCACGCCGGCCAGAAGTACCCGCGCGTCGTCAGCGCCCAGATGAGCGTCGTGATCGCGCACAGACCGGCGAAGACGGCAGCGTGGATGGCGAGCGACCGAACCCGCATCGAACGAGTATGTGCGACCGGCGCCGGATCCGCAGGAGCCGACGCTCCGCAGCAGCGCGACGACCAGCGAGCGCGCGACGGCGCCGAAGGGTCGGATGAGCACGACGGCGAGCACGAGCGCGAGCACCCCTGGAACCACGAACAGGAGCCCACGACCGAGCGAGTCGACGTGCCAGGAGCCGATGTCCTGGTTCGTCCAGCGGTAGACGATCGGCTCGACGATCGCCGCGGCGCCGGCTGCCACGAGCGCGAGCTCGATCGAGCGCGAGAGCCCAGCCGAGCACGAAGCGCTGCAGCAGGTGGACCTGCTGCTGCCAGAACGCCTCGTCGCCGAGCACGTTCCCGCCACGCCGCCAGAAGCCGGGGCGGCCGGGCGAGCTGATCGGCGGTCGCACCGTCGTGCCGAGCAGGGCGTTGGCCACCTCCGCGTCCGCCCGGGCGACCGCTCCCACCGCCGCCCGGAACGCGACGAGCGCCGGGACGACGAGCGGGGTGATCGCGAGGCAGGCGCAGACCGCCCACCCCGCGACCAGGACCAGCGCGGCCGCCGCCCCCACCGGCAGCGCCAGCAGGAGGTAGATCGACGTCCGGCCCATGTCCTTCGCACGTCTCACGATGCGTCCACCGCGTTGGCGCCAACCCGCGGCGCGCGCTCGAGCTCGATGCTCGGAAGCCAGCGGAGCGCGCGGGGCAGGTACCAGTTCCAGTCGCCGAGCAGCTTCATCGTCGCCGGCAGGAGCACCCCGCGGATGATCGTCGCATCGAGCAGCACCGCGACGGCGAGGCCGACGCCCATCTGCTTGAGGTCGGGCGTCGAGAGCGTCGCGAAGATGGCGAACACGGCCACCATCACGATCGCGGCGCTCGTCACCGTGCTGGCGGTCGTGCGGATCCCTCGCTACACCGCCTCCTCGGTCGAGAGCCCGCGGTCGACGAGCTCGCGGATCCGGCTCAGGATGAACACGTGGTAGTCCATCGAGAGGCCGAACAGCACCGAGAACAGGAAGAGAGGCAGCCAGGCGACGATGCCGCCGTTCGAGTGGAACCCGAGCAGGCCCTGCAGGTGGCCACCCTGGAAGATCCAGACGAGCACGCCGTAGGCGGCTCCCACCGACAGCAGGTTGAGCATGATCGCCTTGATCGGGATCACGATCGACCGGAACGTGACGAGGAGCAGCAGGAACGCGAGCCCGAGCACGAAGGCGAACACGAGCGGGGCGTGCGAGCGCACCGACGCGATGAAGTCGGTGTCTCCCGCCGTCTGACCCGTCACGGCGTAGTGGGCGCCATGCAGCCCTCCGAGCGCCGCCGGGACCACGTCCTGCCGCAGGGTCTCGAGCGCGCCGACCGACCTCGCGTCCTCGCCCGTCCCGACGAGCGGGATCTCGACCTGGGCGACCGTGTGATCGCGGTTGACGACGGTGCGGATCGGCTCACGCATGACGCCGGTGGCGAGCGCACGTCCATGAAGGTCGGAGAGTGCAGCCCTGGCCTGCGGGGACGTGACGTCGTTCGCGCGGACGACCACGACCGCCGGGCTCGGCGAGCCGGGGAACGCGCGCTGGATGTTGTCGTAGGTCTTCACGATCGGCAGGCGCGACGGCATGTCGCCGAATCCGACCATCGTCAGGTGCATGCTGAACGCAGGCAGCGCGAGCACGAGGAGCACTGCCACCGATCCGACCGCCGCCACGACCGGGTGCCGCAACGACGGGCGAAGCACCGCACCCCACATGCGCGACTCCTGGCGATCGCCCTTCAGGCGCTGCAGCAGGGTACGCCGCTCCTTCAGGTGCCGAAGCACCCGCGGCTCCCAGCGGAGCACGCGCATGAGCCCTGCGGCCAGCACCGCCAGCACGCCGCGGTCGATCCTGTCCCCGAGCTTGCCGAGCAGCGCGGGGAGCACGGTCAGCGAGCCGACCATCGACATGAACACGACGATCATCGCGCCGAGCGCGAGCGTCGTGTAGATCCTGGATCCGGCCAGGAGCATGCCGCTCATCGCGATCAGTACCGTGATGCCGGAGATCAGCACCGCACGGCCCGACGTCGCGGCGGCGCGGTGCAGCGCATCGCGGCCGGAGTGGCCGGCGGCTCGCTCCTCGCGCTCGCGCTTCACGTAGAAGAGCGAGTAGTCGACCCCGACGGCCATGCCCATCAGCAGGATCATCGAGCTCGTGGTGTCCGCGGCGTGAAAGACGTGGCTCACGAGCGCCGAGACGCCGACCGAGCCGAGCACCGCGGAGAGCGCGAGCAGCACCGGCAACCCCGCGGCGACGAACGCGCCGAAGGCGAGCAGCAGGATCACGAACGTCAGCGGCACCGACAGCTGCTCGGCGCGCGCGAAGTCGGCGCCGACCGTGTCGTTCACGGCGCGATCCGCGCTGGCCTCGCCGAACTCGGCGATCCGGAACGCGGGATGCGCTCGCTGCACCGACGCGACGGCGGCGAGCACCGGCACCACACGGGCGTCCGCGCTCCCGCTCGGCCCTTTCAGGTCGAACTCGATCAGGCTCGAGTGCCCATCCTTCGACGCCACCGGGGCGTGCAGCGCCATCACCTCGGGACGCCGCTCGAGGGCGGCCGTCGCCGCTCGGACTGCACGGCGGAATGCCGGGGAGTGGACGTTCGTCGAGCGCGACTGCACGAGCACGCTCTCGCCGACCGGGTGCTTGATGCCCGCATCCGCGAGGATCTGCTCCGCACGCGCGGTCTCTCCGTTGCTCTGCTCGGCATCCGTCAGCTGCCTCGTCCCGAACAGCGAGCCAAGCAGCACGGCGGTCACGACGAGCGCGAGCCAGCCGAAGGTTGCCGTCTTCCAGTGCGCCGCGCTCCAGCGTCCGGCGCGGGCCGCGATGTTGTGGTTGTTGCGTGTCATGACGTGTCCCTTCCCGTAGTTGTCGCCCACGGGTTCAGGCTGACGCGGGTCGCCCGGCGCGCCAATGGCGACTCCCGGCGTCCCGGTATGGGGGTAGCACCCCTATCGCGGGACCCGGTAGCGGTAAAGCTGTGATGATCTCCGCGTGACGGATCCGGCCGACCTCGGCGTCGTCGACGCTGCCGCGCTTCTCGCGGACCGCCGGCTCTCCGCGTCGGAGCTGACACGGGCCTGCCTGAAGCGGATCCACGAGCGGGACGGGACACACAGCTTCGAGGGCGACCCCGGCTCGATCAACGCCTGGGTGCGCGTGTACGAGGAGGACGCGCTGGCGGCCGCTGCCCGTGCCGACGCCCGCCTTGCCGATGGCCGGGCGCCGGCCCTCTGCGGGATCCCGCTCGGCCTCAAGGATCTCTACGCCGTCGCCGGCAAGCCCCTGACCGCCTCGAGCCGCCTGCTCCACGAGACGCCGACCGTCGACAGCGACGTCGCAGCCCGGCTGCTCTCCGAAGGCATGGTGCTGCTCGGACACCTCCACACGCACGAGTTCGCGATCGGCGGCACGACCGATCAGGTCGGGAACCCATGGGATCTGGCCCGCTCGGCGGGCGGCTCGAGCGGCGGATCGGGAGCCGCCCTCGCGGCGCACATGGTGCCTGCCGCGACGGGGACGGACACGGCCGGATCGCTGCGGATCCCCTCGGCGCTCAGCGGCACCTCGACGATCAAGCCGACGCGCGGGCTGGTGTCGCTCGCGGGGGTCGTACCGCTCGCACCGAGCCTCGACGTCGCGGGGCCGATGGCGCGGAGCGTCGCCGACTGCGCGCTGCTCCTCGTCGGAATGGCGCCCGCAGGGCAGTTCCGCTGGGAGCCCGAATCCTCCTCGACGCTCGCGGGCGTCCGGATCGCGCTCTCGCCGCGCACGGCGAGCGTCAGCCTCGACCCCGACGTCGCCGAGGGCTTCGAGCAGGCGATCGCCGCATGCAGGCGACTCGGCGCGACGATGGTCGAGCCTACCCTGCGGTCCCCGCCCCTCGAGGCCGGCCCCGACTACCTGGACGTCGTGTGGGCCGACCTCCTGCCCTACCACCACCGGTTCGACGCGCAGCGCGAGCTGTACCGCCCGGCGCTGCGCGAATGGGTCGAGAACGCCGAGCGCAGGGCCGTGACACCCGAGGAGTACGAGGCGATCCAGCAGCGGCGGGCCGCGCTGACCGCCGAGTGGGCGCAGTGGCTCGCGCACGAGCGCGTCGCGGCCGTCCTCGAGCCGACGGTCTCCGTCGTCGCCCCGCTGCGCGGTGACGGGTACGAGCGCGCGGGCTCGGACGTCGAGCTCATCCTCCTGACCCACTTCTGGAACTGGACGGGCTTTCCGGTGGTCGCCCTCCCCTCCGGAGTCGGCCGCCGGAGCGGCCTGCCGACGGGCGTCTCGCTGATCGGCCCGGCGGGCTCGGACGCCGACCTGCTGGGCGCGGGCATCGCCCTCCAGGCCGACCTCGGAGTACCGGACGCATGCACGTCCTACATCTGACCGAGAACCTGCTCGGGTTCTACGACGGGCGCGAGCCGCGGGCGGCCGGCGAGCCGATCGACAGCTGGGTCGACGACGGCGCCCTGTCGCTCGGCATCTGCAGCTACGCGCTCGTCGACGGCGGCGACGCGATCGTGTACGACAGTCACGTCTCGCTCGAGCGCGCCCATGTCATCCGCGAGACGATCGCGCGACTCGGCGCCCGGCGCATCCGCGTGGTGCTGAGTCACTGGCACCTCGATCACATCGCGGGCAACGAGGCGTTCGCGGACTGCGAGATCATCGCGAGCCGGGCGACCGGCGAGCTGCTCGCCGAGCACCGCACCGCGATCGAGTCGGGGACGTTCGAGGGCCCGCCGCCGATCGTGCCGCTCGTGGCGCCGACGACCCTGTTCGACGACAGGATGCTCCTCGACACCGAGCACAACCGCATCGAGCTCGTCCACCTCGAGATCCACAGCCGAGACGCGACCGTCATCCGGCTGCCCGAGACCGGCCTGCTGCTGGCAGGCGACACGGTCGAGGACACCGTGACCTACATCGACGAGCCCGACCGACTCGAGCGGCACCTGGACGAGCTCGAGCGAATGCGGCAGCTCGGCGCACGGCGCATCCTCCCGAACCACGGGAGCCGCGAGACGATCGAGCGCGGTGGCTATGCCGAGACGCTGATCGACGCGACCCAGCAGTACGTGCGCGATCTGCTCCGACGGGCCGGCGAGCCGATCGAGACGCAGACCGATCTGAGGATGTTCGTCGCCGATCAGCTCGCTGCCGGCTCGTTGACGTGGTTCGACGCCTACCAGCGCGTCCACGAGGGCAACGTGGCAGCGGTCGCGAACCGCGGGTAGCCGCGTTTCGCTAGTGTGATCGGTGCGCGCGAGGGCGCAACCGGTCCGCGGGAAGAGCCCCAGGCCCACCTCGAGGGACACGAGCACGTCCGTCGTGGTGCGATGACCTCCGCCCGGCGTTTGCGGACCGCCTGGGCGTGGAGGTGGTCGCAGTGGATGTACGGCGAGTCGATCTGGGGCGTGCGCGCCGCGAGGCGAAGGCGCTGCTCACAGCCGCGCGGGCCGGCAAGCCGGACGCACTGGCGCGGATCCAGGCCGTCGGTGGCGAGCTCCGGCTCGCATCCGCGCAGCTCGCGGTCGCGCGCGAGCTCGGCGAGCCGAGCTGGCCCGCGCTCGTCCGGCGCGCCGAGCGTGAGTCGGCGAGCCTGCGCGAGCGCGCCGAGGCGTTCGTGCGTGCCGCAACCTCCGATCGGGTCGACCACGCAGACACCCTGCTCGAGTCCGACCGGGCGATCCTGCGCACGCTGCCTGCCGCAGCGCTCGTGGTGGGCGCCCCGGTGGACGTCGATCCGCGGTCTCCCCTGCCGCCACTCGGCTGGCAGCCGCTTCTGTACGTCACGCACTCGCGCTACCTCGGCGGAGCGCGCAGCGACGCGCTCATCTCGTCGGCCGAGCGCCTGCTCGACGCGGGCGCCGATCCGAACGCGTCGTACCCGCACCCGGACTTCGGCGCTCAGAGCGCGCTCTACGGCGCGTCCGGCATCGCCCACGAGCCACGTCTCACGCGCATCCTGCTCGCCCGGGGCGCGGATCCCGACGACGGCGAGTCGCTGTACCACGCGACCGAGACAGGCGATCTCACCTGCGTTCGGCTGCTGCTCGAGGCGGGAGCGACCGTCGCGGGAACGAACGCGCTGGCGCATGCCCTCGACCGCGAGGACGGCGAGCTGGTCTCGTTGCTCCTCGAGCACGGCCCGCCCGCCGGGACGGGTTGGGACGAGCTCGACCGGGCCGTGCCATGGGCCATCTATCGCAACCGCTCCGCCCGGATCGTGCGGATGCTCGCCGAGCGCGGCGCGAACCTCGGGCGGCGCGACGCTCGCACGGGCCGCAGGCCCTACGCCCTCGCGATCGCACGCGGCAGGCCTGACATCGCCGAGATGCTCGCCGAGCTCGGTGCGCCTCGGAAGGCGAGGGCGACGGACGTGCTGGTCGGCGCCTGTCTGCGCGGAGACCGCGAGGCGGCCATGCGCAGTGCGCGCGACCCGCGAGGTCGTGTCGGCGGCCGAGGCGGATCTGGCGCGGGCACTCGTGATCGCGGCGGGCGAGGGGCGCGTCGAGGCGACGGCGCTGCTGCTCGACGTCGGAGCGCCGATCGACGCACGGGGCGAGCTCGCTGGAACCGCGCTCCACCATGCGGCCTGGCAGGGACGAGGCGGCACCGTCGACCTGCTGCTGCGACGCGGCGCCGATCCACTCGCACTTGCACCGGAGCCCGCGAGCGGGACGCCGCTCGCATGGGCGGCGCACGGCTCGCGCCATGCCGCGCAGCATGGCGATGCCTACCTCGGGATCGGCAAGCGGCTCGTCTCGGCGGGCGACATACGCGACGCGGCGCTCGCCGACGGAGCAGCCGGCGCTCTCGCCGACTGGCTGGCCGGGCGGGACGAGCTCGCTCCCGCCCCCTCTCCGAGGCCCGGGGACGTCGACTACGGCGAGCTCTCCTGGCAGCTGGAGGTCGAGAACCTCCGACTGCTCGCGCACGTGCCGGGGGTCGACGTGCGCGAGCTCGACGACGGGTTCGCGGTGCGGACCGGCGTCGACGACAACACCCTGAACGGCGTCGTGAGCGACGCACACGGCGACGTCGCGGACGTGCTCGCGTGGCTCGCGGGATCGCCGGCGCAGTGGCACGTCCGAGCGCACGCGGGGTTGCGCGCGCGCCTCGTCGAGGCGGGAGCGAGGCCCGAGCGGAGCGCCGTGGTGATGGGTGCCTCGTCCGGCGCACTCGAGCTCGCGACGGACTCGCACGACGTTCGCCCCGTCGCGAACGAGGACGAGCTCGACGCGTGGCTCGGTGTCGGGCGAGGACACCGGCTTCATCGACGGTCCGCAGGCGCGTGCCACCTACCGCCGGATCCTCGGCGCGCCGGCACTCGCACGCGAGCTCCCGCTTCGGCTGCACGTCGCGTGGAGCGGCGGGCTCGCCATCGGCGCGATCTCGGCCCGCCGGCACGCCGATGCGGTCGTGATCGACCACCTGGACGTCCGGCATGGCTCGCGGCGGATCGGGGTCGGGCGGGCCCTCATCTCGGCAGCACTCGCAGCCGAAGCCGGCTGGGCGCACGTCGTGCTCGGGCCCACCCCGTCGAGCATCGCCTTCTACGAGCGGCTCGGATTCGTCCTGCAGCGGTATCCGGCAGACCGCAGCTACTACCTTCCGGCGCCGCCGACGGCATAGGCGAGACCCGGTCCAAGAACCGCGTGCCACTGCCGCCCGTCGTGCCGTCCCCGGGTGATCAGGACCCGAGCGTTCAGCCGGAACCGCGCGAGCTCCGCGCCGAAGCTGCGCGTCGCGCGAAGCACCCTCCGCTCTTTCCGGCCGGCCGAGACCAGGATCCGGAGGCCGAGCCTGCGCAGCCGCGCGTGATCGCGCGCCACGAGCACGCTCGGCGAGTGCGCGGCCAGCACGCTCGCCGATGCGCCATGGAGCGAGCCGTCATGCGGCGCGACGAAGTAGCCGCTCCACGACTCGGCGACGCCGAAGAGTCCCGGGTGGCGCAGCGCGATGTCGACCGCGCCGTATCCGCCTGCCGAGTACCCGGCGATGACCCGCCCGGCGGCGGCGCCTCGCACCGGCAGATGGGAGCTCGCCCAGGGGACGACATCGCCGACGACGTAGCGCTCCCAGGCACCGGTCCACTCGCCGTCGAAGTTGAGCGTGAGCCCCGCGGGCGGCATGACGGCGATGAACGGCGCCAGCCTGTGCGCGGCGATCAGCGGATCGATCGCCGCCGCGAGCCGGAGCCCGCCCGCGAAGCTGTACGGCGAGCCACGCAGTCCGTGCAGCAGGACGACGAGCGGATAGCGCCGGTGCGGGTCGACGTCGGGAGGCAGGTAGACGAGGCTCCAGCGGGTCAGCGCAGGGACCGAGCGATCGCGGATCGGCCCCTGCCACAGCGTCCCGCCGTCGGGTCCCGTGAGCAGCGGGGCGAAGCCGGGCGGGACGACGGTGCGCGCGGCACGGCTCGCGCTCCGCGCGCGCGACGATTGCAGCGCGTAGACGAGGTCGCCGGCGAGCGACCGCGCGGCATGAAACCGCACGTGGACGGCCCGCAGCGACGAGCCGAGACCGAGCGTCGCGCTGCCGCGAACCAGCGACTCGGTCAGCCCGACCAGGTCCGGATCACGGGTCGCGATGCGGACGGCAGATCCCGCGTCGGGTCCGACTCCCACGAACGCGCGGCCCGCGCGGTCGTCCGACACCGGAAGCACCTCCTGCGTCCAGTCGACGAGCCGCTTCAGACGTGCCTGGCTGTTCGCGTGCGCCACGACGGCCACGAACGGCGGCGTCGTCCCGTCCCAGACGAGCTGGTCGCCCGTCGGAGCGAGACCGCTCGCCCGGGCGAACGACGAGGCAGCTCGCTTGCACAGCACGTACACGACCGGGAGGTCGCGGCCCTCCCGCGCGCGCCAGGGCACGTACAGGGCGGCCGGCCCGACCCCGGGCACGGATCCCGCGAGGATCGCGCCGCGTCGTGCGCCGTGCGCCACCGGGATGAAGCCGCCGAGCGACGCGGGATGCGCGACCGCCGCGGGGCCGAGCGCCGGCTCGGCCACCGCGACGCCGATCGCCGCCCCGGCGATCGCGAGCGCGGCGCCGGCAACGGTGATTCGCCTGCGACGCATCGCTGCATGGTGGTACCCCTGGACGCGCGCCGCGAGAGCCGATCGGGCTGTGTGGTGGCTGAGAGTACGTCCGTCGATCGGAGGAGCGCCGTTACCCTCCTGCGATGCGCGTGTGGCGCCTCGCAGGAGCCTCCACGATCATCGGCCTCGCGTTCGCCGTGGCGGCACTGACCGCCTCGGGCTCGGGCGCCGCGATCCAGCCTGTCCTCGTCGCAGAGCCGGTCGCGGGTCCGCCATCGTCGATCGCGGCGCTCGGCGACTCGTACAACACGGGGTTCGACGCGGGCATCCAGGGCGGTGACTCGCCGGGACTGTCGTGGTCGACCGGCGACGATCCGAAGGTCGACAGCCTCTACCTCAGGCTGGTGGCCGAGAACCCGTCGGCGAGGGGGCACCACTACCTGGTGGCTCGCGACGGCTCGAAGATCGGCGATCTCGCGCGTCAGATCGCGGTCGCGGCCGACCATCACGCGCAGCTCCTGACGGTGCAGTCGGGTGGCAACGACATCTGCAGCGCGAAGGATCCCGACCACGCAACGCCGCCGAGCGTGTTCCGGGAGGAGTTCACGCAGGCGATCGACGTGCTCCGGAAGCGGCTCCCCAACGCTCGCCTGCTGCTGACGAGCATCACCGACGAGGCCCGCTGGAACGACGGCTCCGTGCTGATTCCCGGTAACGGCAAGAAGCTCTCGGACGGCACGGTCTGCGACCCGAAGCTCGACGAGCGAGGGCTCCCGGACCCGTCGAGGCGCACGGAGATCCAGACCCTGGAGCGCCGGGACGACGCGATCCTGCAGTCGGTCTGCGCGACCGATCCGCACTGCCGCTGGGACGACGGCGCGTTCTTCCGGCTCGCGTACACGGCATCCGACGTGTCGACCCACGACGCGTTCCATCCGTCGATCGCCGGGCTCAACCGGTTCGCGGCGACGGCCTGGCACGTGGGCTTCGACTACGCGAATCGAACGCCGCCGACCGTCTCGGCGTCGTCCTCGTTTGCCGGGGGCAACGTCGACGTCGAGCTCAGCGCGCACGCCCGCGACGGCATCGCAGGCATCGAGTACCGGATGGCGCCCGGCCCCTACTCGACGTACGAGAAGCCGCTCGCGCTGTCGCCGGGCGCGACCGTCGTGTACCGGTCGGTCGACCGCGACGGTAACATCTCGTCGTCGTGGTCGCTGACGGCGCCGAACAGCTAGCGGGGTGACCCGCTACGACGCGATCGGCGTCGGATACGCCCGCCTGCGACGCGAGGATCCCGAGCTCGCCGCCCGCATCCACGAGGCGCTGGGGGACGCCGAGACGGTCGTCAACGTGGGCGCTGGTGCGGGCTCGTACGAGCCCGTCGATCGCCATGTCGTCGCGATCGAGCCGAGCGACGTCATGGCGGCGCAGCGCGCCCCCGAGCGTCCCCCCGCGATCCGCGCGCACGCGGACGCCCTCCCGTTGCGCGACCAGAGCGTCGATGCGGCGATGAGCGTGCTCTCCGTGCACCACTGGGACGAGAGCCAGGAGCGCGGCGTCCGCGAGCTGCGTCGCGTCGCCCGGGGGCCGGTCGTGATCCTCACGTTCGACGCGCGTGTGAGCGGGAACATGTGGCTGGTGGCCGACTACGTACCCGAGATCGGCGAGCTCGACCGCAGCACGTTCCCGGACCCCGAGCTGCTCGCGGACTGGCTCGGCGGCGACACCGCGATCAGCGTCGTCCCGATCTCGCGCGATACGCCGGACTGGACGTTCGGCGCGTTCTGGGCCCATCCCGAGCGCGTGCTGGATGCGGAGGCGCGTGCAACGACCTCGAACTTCGCGCGCATGCCCGGCCACGTCATCGAGCGCGTCGAGCGGGCCGTCCGGGACGACCTCGCCTCGGGCGCGTGGGATGCGCGGCACGGGTACCTCCGCGAGCTCAACGAGTACGACGCGGGCATGCGCCTAGTCGTCTCGAACCGCCCTCAGCCGTAGAAGCGGTGAGCTAGACGCGCCCGGCAGCCGCGAGGCGGCGCCGCGAGACCGTGTCCACGGTGACCGCAGCGAGCAGGATCAGCCCCGTCACGATGTACTGGACTGCCGCCGAGTATCCGACGAGCGCGATCCCGTTCGCCACCGCGTTGATCACGAGGGCACCGAGAACGGCCGATCGCACGTTGCCACGGCCGCCGAACAGGCTCGTCCCGCCGATCACCGCGGCGCCGATGACGTCGAGCAGCAACGTGCCGGCACCCGAGGCCGGGGATACCGACGCGAGCGTCGCGGCGAGGACGATGCCGCCGACGCACGCCATGCCGCTCGCGATCATGAACACGATGATGCGGATACGCGTGACGTTGATGCCTGCGCGCCGCGCAGCCTCGGCGTTGCCACCGACGGCGTAGACGTGGCGGCCGAACACCGTGCGGTCGGACACGTACGTCCACACGACGAGGAAGAAGACGAGGATCACGAGCACCACCGGGAAGCCGCGCGTGCCGCCGCCGATCCGCAGCTTCTCGCTGAGGGACCAGGCCACGATCCCGATGACGACGAGGGCCATGAAGACCACCTTCGCGATGGCGTAACCCAACGCACGCCGATCGTCGACACCGCGCTTCAGCGTCGAGCTCAGCGTCGTCCACGCGTACGCCACGATCGCGATCGCCGCGAAGATCCACGCATATACGGGCGCCATGAAGTAGGTAGCCGTGTTGTTGATCGTCACGTCCTGGATCACGACGGTGCCGCCGTTGCCGATGATCGCGAGCAGCACGCCCTGCCAGATGAGGAGCCCGGCCAGCGTCACGATGAACGACGGAACCCCGACCACCGCGACGAAGACGCCCTGGGCGAATCCGATCAGGCAGCCGGCCCCGACCGCGAGCACGATCGCGATGTAGGGCGTGATCGCGAAGCCGTCGATCGACCACGACGGCAGCTGGAGCGTGCCACCCTCCAGCAGGAACTCGGCGACGAGCACGGCGCCGATGCCGGACACGAACCCGACCGACAGGTCGATCTCGCCGAGCAGCAGGACGAAGACGACGCCCATCGCGATCAGGGCCTCGCCTGACATCTGCACGATCAGGTTGTTGAAGTTCCCAGCCGAGAGGTAGTTCGAGTTCTTGATCTGGAAGAAGATCACGATCAGCGTGAGCGCGAAGAACACGGGCAGCGTCCCGAGGTCGCCCGTGCGCAGCCGATCGCGGATGTCGCCGACGATCGTGCGGGACTCGCTGGCGCTCTCCGGAGCCGCGCTCATTCGAGGTCCTCACACATCGGTGATGCCGGCAACCCTCGTGGCGGTGCCACCGGTGATGGCGGCGACGACCTCCTGCGCGGTGGTCTCGCGCCGCTTGAACTCCGCGACGTTGCGTCCCAGCCGCAGCACGGTGATGCTGTCGGCGACGTCGAAGATGTCGAGCAGGTTGTGCGAGATGAGGATCACCGCGAGTCCCTGCTGGCCGAGCCGGGCGACCAGATCGAGCACCTGTCGCGTCTGGGCGACGCCGAGCGCCGCGGTCGGCTCGTCGAGGATCACGAGCTTCGAGTTCCACATCACCGCGCGCGCGACGGCGACCGACTGGCGCTGGCCGCCCGAGAGCCCGGCGACCTTGGAGCGAATCGAGCGGATCGTCGTCACCGACAGCGTCGCGAGCGTGGCGGCCGTCTGGCGCTCCATCTCGGGCTCTTGCAGCCGCAGAAGCCTGTCGTGCGCCTCGCGTCCGAGGTACATGTTCTGGACGACGTCGAGGTTGTCGCAGAGGGCGAGATCCTGGTACACGACCTCGATGCCGAGGCGTGCGGCGTCCTTGGGCCCATGGATCGACACGGGCTTTCCCTCGAACGAGATCTCACCCGAGTCGATCGGGTGGATCCCGGCGATCGACTTGATCAGCGTCGACTTGCCGGCCCCGTTGTCTCCCACGAGCGCCATGATCTCGCCGGGGTGGACGACGAGGTCGACGTCGGTCAGCGCCTGTACCGATCCGAAGCTCTTCGACACCCCGTGAAGCTCGAGCGTCGGGGTGCCTGTGTACGGCGCGGTCGCGGACATCGCGGGGGATTCAATCATGGATCAGCGTAACGTGGCGAGGGCAGCCGTAACGGCCGCCCTCGCCATGCACGTGATATGAGCTACTTGCAGAACTTCGCGTACGCGCCGTTGCAGACGTCGGACCTCTTCAGGTACTTCTGCGTGAAGAGGATCTTGTAGTTCGCCTTCGTGATCGCCTGCGGCGTCAGGAGCACCGACGGCACCTTGGTCTTGCCGTTGCTGGTGCTGCCGTTGACGCCCGCGGGCTTACCGCCCGTGATCAGCGACTTCGCGAGCTTCGCAGCCGCGGTCGCCTCCAGTGGCACAGCCTTGTAGACGGTCATGCACTGATCGCCCGCGAGGATGTTCTGAATGCCCTGCGCGGTCGCGTCCTGACCGGTCACCGGGATGGGAGGCAGCTGGTGCGCCTTGAGCGCCTGGACGACTGCGTTCCCGAGGCCGTCGTTCGCAGCGGCGACGCCCTGGATGTTGTTGCTGGTCTTCGTGAGCATGCCCTCGAAGATCGTCAGAGCCTTCTGGTTGTCCCAGTCCGGAACCGACTGGTTCGGGCCCTTCTTCAGCACACCGCTCTTGTAGAGCGGGTTCAGGACCGAGTTGTAGCCCTGCGCGAACAGCGTCGCGTTGTTGTCGGTCGGCGAGCCGTTGAGCTCGGCGACGACGGGCTTCTTGGTGAGCTCGCCCTTGGCCCTGAGGCACTTGACGAGACCCAGGCCCTGCAGCTTGCCGACCGTCACGTTGTTGAACGACACGTAGTACGACGCGCTGCCGTTCAGTGTCAGGCGGTCGTAGTCGATGACCTTGACGCCCTGCTTGGCCGCAGCGGCCTGGATCGCAGCACCGGATGCCGAGTCGAGGTTCACGAGCAGGAGCACCTTTGCGCCGTTCGCGATGGCGGCATCAGCCTGCGTCTTCTGCGTCTGCGCGCTGTTCTGCGCGTTCACGACGGTGGACTTGAGCCCGACCGCCGTCAAGGCCTTCTTCAGATCCGGCGCGTCCTGCGTCTGCCACCGCACCGACGACTTCGTGTCGGGAAGCAACACCCCGACGTCAATCGAGGCCTTCGAGCTCGAGGTGTGGGCGAGGGCAGTCGTGGCGGTCGTCACCACGGTGGTGGCGGCTGCGAGAGCCGCCAACGCGATCAACTTCTTCACTCTGACACTTCCTTTCGAGAGGACCCCGACGTCGGGAGCCGGCGCGAACGATATTCCGCCCGTCAAACGAAATCAACCCGGTGGAACAACTAATGGCCGGGTCGACCTTCGGGCGCGCGCATCGGCGCCTGCTACCGCTCTGACGTCGAAGCGGGCGAAAGAGTTGGCGCGCGGGTGGGATCCGCGAGCAACTCGTGCAGCACGAGCGCCGCGCCACCGCGGACTCCGGCCTCGTCGCCCAGCTCCGACACGCGCACCTCGAGGTCGCGCGACGCGGTCCGAGCGCGCTCCGCGAGCTCGGCGGCGATTCCCTCCACCAGCCACGGGCCGAGGACGGCGAACGTGCCGGCAAGCACGATGCGGTCCGGGTTCACCGTGCTGACCGCGGACGCAAGGCCCACCCCGAGCATCCGCGCCACCTCGTCGAGGGCCTTCCGCGCGGCCGGATCGCCGTCGGCCGCACGGGCTGCGAGTACGACGGCCGGCGTGGCCTCCTCGCTGCGTGCGCCCTCGATCCCGACCATGCGCGCGATCGCCTCCTGCCCGACCAGCGTCTCGAGACAGCCACGCGCACCGCACACGCAGAGCTTGCCGTCGAACGGTCGCACGGGCACGTGGCCCAGCTCGCCCGCAAAGCCGTCGGAGCCCCGGAACAGCGCGCCGTCGACGATCAGCGCTCCGCCGACACCGATGCCCCCGTGCACGAGGAGCCCGAAGCGCGTCCCGCGGAAGGCCCCGTTCTCGAGCTCGCCGAGCGCGGCGAGGTTGCCGTCGTTGTCGACATCGATCGGGAACGGGGGATCGTGCAGGGCCTGGCGCATCCGCGCCGCCACCGCGAAGTCGCGCCAGCCGAGGTTCGGCGCCCACACGAGCATGCCGCTGCGCGCGTCGACGAGACCCGGGACGCAGACGCTCGCGCCGACGGGACGGAGACCGAGCTCGGCGCAGCGCTCGAGCGCCTCATGCGCGAGCTCGGCCAGCTCGTCGACGACGCGCTCGGGAGGTCGCGCGCGGTTGTCGTGGCCGACGACCACGTGATGCCGCACGCCGCCGCGAAGATCGCACACGCAGGCGGCCAGGTAGTCGACGTTGATCTCGAGCCCGAGCCCGACGACGTGCCGATCGGAGAGCTCGAGCATCTGGGCCGGCCGCCCGACCGTTCCGTCGGCATCGAGCCCGCTCTCACCGACGACCCCGCGGTCGATGAGCTCGGCGACGAGGCTCGAGATCGTCGTCTTGTTGAGGCCCGTGGTCTTCGCAAGCTGCGCACGCGATGCCGACCTCCGGGCGATCAGCCGCGCAACGGCCGAGAGGTTGAACACGCGGACCGCGCGCTGGTCGGCGCGCGGTCCGGGGACGGAGGGAGTGCGAAGCGGGTTCACGGGGCTGAGTTCGGGAGCTACCACGTCATCGGTGTGTCGAAACGGCGCCGCTACGCGACCGGAGTGAGGCCGCCGAGCACGTCGGCGAGCATGGGCATGTCGACGTTGCCGCCGGTGAGCACGACCGCGACGCGCTGACCTGCGCGCCGCGCGCGCTCAGACATCAACCCCGCGAGCGCGACCGCGCCTGCGGGCTCGGCGGTGTTGTGGGTCGTGCGGTGCAGCGTCCGCATGGCCTCGGCGATCGCGTCCTCGGACACGGTCACGATTCGGGCGCGACCCTCGAGCATGATCGCGATCGCGTCCTCATCGGGCTCACGGCAGGCCACCCCGTCGGCGAAGGTGGCGGCCGACTCGGTTCCTACCGCGTGGCCGGCCGCGACCGAGAGCGCGGTCGACGGCGCGCGCTCGCTGATCACGCCGACGATCTCGCACTCGAGGCCGAGCAGATCCCGGACGGTCAGCAGGCTGGCGAGACCGGAGCCCATCCCGACCGGCACGTACACCGCGTCGAGCGCGCCAGCCGCCCGGAAGAGCTCGAGCGCATACGTGCCGACGCCGCAGGCGAGGTCGCGATGGAACGGCGGAACCATCTCGTAGCCACGCTCGCCGGCCACGACCACCGCCTGCTCCCTCGCCTCCTGGTAGTCGCGGCCGTGCTCGATCAGCTCGGCGCCGAAGCCCTCCATGGCGGCGTTCTTCTCGCGGCTGTTCCCGCGCGGCACGAGGATCGACACCGGAACGTCGAACGCCCGGCCGGCGAAGGCGAGGCTCTGGCCGTGGTTGCCCCGCGTCGCGCTGACGACACCCGCGACGTGCGGCCGCTCGCGCCGGAGACGATCGAGGTACACGAGTCCTCCCCGCACCTTGAACGCTCCCGTCGGGGTGTGGTTCTCGTGCTTGACCCACACCTCGACTGGGTCCTGGCCCTCGCTCACCGCCTCGGAGAGCAGCGGCCACACGTACTGGGGCGTCGGCGGGAAGAAGGCCCCGACGAGCGTCTCCGCTGCGGTCAGATCATCGAGTTCGAACAGCACGCGGCCCAGTGTATTCGCCGCCGGTGATCGTCCATGCGCTCCCTGTCCGCCAGGGGTGGCTCCCTGCCCGCAGCTGGGCGCTACGTGGCCCGGCCCGCGGCGGTGGCGTCCTCGATCTCGATCAGGCGTCCCGTCTTGACGTCGTAGATGTAGCCGTAGATCGGGATCGAGCCGGGCACGAGGGGGTGCTTCCGGATGCGCTCGACATCCTCCAGGACGCTCCGCTGCGCGTTCGCGATCGTCAGCCAGTCGATGTACTTCGCCTCGCTCGAGCCCGGCCCGCTGCCGACGTCGTGGAAGCCATCGGGTCCGAGCGCGGCGGTCTCGAGGCTCGACTCGAGCAGGCCGCGCATCACCTCGTCGGAGAAGAACTCCATCCCGCAGTTCGTGTGGTGGATGACGAACCACTCCCGGGTGCCGAGCAGCTTGTAGGAGATGACGAGCGAGCGGATCGCGTCGTCGCTCGCGCGCCCACCGGCGTTGCGGATGACGTGGGCGTCACCCTCGCTCAGGCCGGCGTACTTCGCGGGGTCGAGGCGCGCGTCCATGCACGTGAGAATCGCGAAGCCCCGCGCGGGCGGCAAAGCCAGATCGCCCTTGTCTCCGAATGACGCGGCGTACTGCTCGTTCGCGGCAAGGACTTCCTGGAGCACGGACATCTGGCGTTCCTCTCGAGCAGTTGGCGATTAGCGATCCTGATGCATGGTAGACAGAATTGGTCGCCCAGAAACGGGTAGCTGACGGAATCTGTGACAATCGACGCGATGGAACCCGCGAGCGAACTGGATGCGGCCCACGCCCTCGCGATCGTCAACGCAGTGGCCGAGGCCGCGCCCGGGCCGGTATCCGTCATCGTGAGCGACGATCACGGCGAGCCGATCGCGTCGCTGCGCATGGACGGCGCCCCGCTGGACACCTACGAGAACGCCCGTCGCAAGGCGTACACCGCCGCCCGCAGCGGCCAGCCGACGACGTCGGCGCTCGCCGACGATGTCCGGGCCTCCCCGACCGAGCTGGCGAGCTTCGACCCGAAGTACTCCTTCTTCAGGGGCGGCGTCGCCGTCCTGTCCGGCGGCCGGCGTCTCGGAGCGGTCGGCGTCAGCGGACTCCCCGGTCCCGACGACGAGGCGCTGGCCATCGCTGCGATCTCCGCGGCGGGTCTCGACGCTCCTGGGTGAGACCCGAGGCAGGTGGAGCGGAAGTGCCGCGCCAGCCTCAGAAAGACGCAGGTCAGGAGCGTGGTTCTCGGAACCGAGAACAGGGCCGCGTACGGAGGCACGCAGACGTCGTCGACCCGTCGCAACCGTGATCGCGGATAGGCCGACAACGCCATAGGGCGAAGATCACAGGTTGAGACGATCCTCGAACAGACGCAGGCCAGGAGCGTGGTTCTCGGAACCGAGAAAAGGGCCGCGTGCGGAGGCACGCAGACGTCGTCGACCCATCGCAACCGTGATCGCGGATAGGCCGGAAGACGAAATAGTCGACCGAGATCCACAGGTGGCGAGGTTCGAAAGATCCACAGGTCGCTGTTCGAAAGCTTCGTGCTCAACCTGGATTCCCTCGAACCCTCGCCACCTGCGATCTTCGTGGCTATGTGCGTCGAGGCCTAGCCGCTAACACCATTTCGCTGGGACGAATACGTCCGCGCTGCGCTGTACGGGACCCACGCGAGGTTCCGAGAACCACGCTCCCGACCTGCGTCTTTTCCGAGGCTGGCACCGGCCTGGCCCGACGAACCGACCCGCGGCCCACGCTCCTAGCTCGCCGCCTCCCCCGCCTCGACCTTGCGCGGGCCGGTCTTGAACCACGCGAACGCGAACGCAGCGAGCCCGAGCGCGAAGGCGGCGATGCCGTGCTTGACGTGGTGATGCGTCGACCCGGCCTGGTGGCCGGGGAAGAACGATGGGAGCGACTTCGCCGGCTCGACGAAGTAGACGATCGCGATGACCATCAGGATCACGCCGACGATTGCGGCTGCGAGCGCGAGGAGACGATTGCTGGACATGGTTTTTCCCTCTGGGTTGGCTGTCACGGTGGAGTGGGCTGTGCGAGACCGACGTCGTAGGCGAAGACCACGGCCTGGACGCGGTCTCGCAGCTCGAGCTTGGCCAGGATGCGGCCCACGTGGGTCTTGACGGTCGCCTCGGAGAGCACGAGGTGGCCCGCGATCTCGGCGTTCGAGCGTCCCCGCGCGATCTCGGCGAGCACCTCCCGCTCGCGCGCGGTGAGCGAGTCGAGCCGCGCATCGGCGCGCGCGACCGCGTCATCCGGCGCCGGGAGCCGGTGCGCGAAGGTGTCGAGCAGTCGGCGGGTCACGCTCGGAGACACGACCGCGTCCCCGCTCGCGACCGCCCGGATGCCCGACAGCAGGTCGGCAGGCGGCACGTCCTTCAGGAGGAATCCGCTCGCGCCGGCGCGCAGCCCCGCGAAGGCGTACTCGTCCAGGTCGAACGTCGTCAGGATCAACACGCGCGAGCGCCGTCCCTCGCCGACGATCCGGCGGGTCGCCTCGATGCCGTCCACGCCGGGCATGCGCACGTCCATCAGCACGATGTCGGGGTCGAGCTCGCCGGTCATGCGCACGGCCTCGTCGCCATCGCCCGCCTCGCCCGCCACGACGAGGTCGTCCTGCGACTCGAGGACCATGCGGAACCCCATCCGCAGGAGCGGCTGATCGTCGACGAGGAGGATGCTCGTGGTCATCCGGGCGCCGCGGATCGCTCGAGCCAGAGGTGCGTATGCACGCGCCAGCCCCCACCGCTGCGAGGGCCTGCCTCGACGGTGCCCGCATACACGGCCGCGCGCTCCCGCATGCCCTCGAGACCCTGTCCGCCCGCTGAAACGGCCGGTGCACCCTGCCCGGTGTCGGTCACCTCGACGTCGACGCCGTCCCCGGCGTAGCGCAGGCGGACTCGAGCCGCGGCCGATGCCCCGGCGTGCTTGAGGGTATTGGTGAGAGCCTCCTGGACGAGGCGGAACACCGTCAGCTGAGCTCCGGCGGGCAGCGACCGGCCGTCGCCCGCGACCTCGAGCGTGACGGGGAGCCCCGCCGCACGCACCTGCTCGACCAGCTGGTCGATCTGCGGGACTCCGGGCTGGGGAAGCAGCTCCGCCTCGACCTCTCCCTCGCGCAGGACGCCGAGCAACCGGCGCATCTCCGTGAGCGCCTGGCGACCGGTCGCAGACACGGTCTCCATCGCCGTCGTCGCCTTCTCCGGTGCGCGCTCCGCCGCGAACACGGCGCCGTCCGCGAGCGCGATCATGACGGTGAGGTTGTGCGCGACGATGTCGTGCATCTCGCGCGCGATGCGCGCTCGCTCGGCCGCGGCCGCCAGCAGCCCCTGCTGGTCGCGCTCGAGCTCGAGACGGGCCGCGCGATCCTCGAGCGACGCGAGCAGCGCCCGGCGATGGCGCACGCTCGTCCCGAGGACGCCTGCCGCCATGATCAGCGCCGACAGGGCCACGAACGGGCGGAGCCAACCGTCCTCGCTCCAGCGCAGCACCGCGAGGATTGCGCCGAACTCGAGCACCGCGGCCGCGAACAGGGCGCGACGGCGCGACTCCTGGACCGCGACCGTGTAGAGCGCGATGAGCAGCGCGACGTCTGCGATCACCTTGACGTCGGCGAGCCACTGCGCGAACGCGACGGCTGCCAGGACCAGGAAGACGGGCATGGGTCGGCGCTGACGCCACAGGAGCGGCACGACGAGCAAGATCGTGAACACCGTGACGCCAGCCCGATGGCGAGCGTCGTTGACGAGGTCCGGGACCGTCAGCAGCAGGACCGCGCCGACGAGCGCGAGATCGGTCGCGATCGGGTGCCGGCGCGTGAGCGACCGGATCGCGTTCCCTGCCGTCGCTGCCCGATCCGTCATCTTCATCTCGAATGCACCACTGCACTATCGACGGTAAGCGAGCGGCCGTCGACGCGCGAGGGGTCGAGAGGATGATCTTCGCTCGCCGGCACCTACGCCGCAGGTCGTACGCAGGTCGACGGCAAAGATCGTTCTCGAGGCCGTTGTGCAGCCCCGGGGCCGCCCGTAGCGTGCCGGTACGTCCTCAATCGATGGGATTTCCATGATCGAAGCCGAAAGCATGACGAAGCGCTACGGCGAGAAGGTCGCCGTCGACGACCTCAGCTTCACGGTGCGGCCCGGGATCGTCACCGGCTTTCTCGGGCCCGAACGGTGCGGGCAAGTCGACGACGATGCGCCTGATCATCGGCCTCGACTCCCCGACCGCGGGAAACGTGACCGTGAACGGCAAGGCGTATCGCGACCATCGCGCCCCGTTGCACGAGGTCGGGACGCTGCTCGAGGCCCGCGCGATCCACACCGGACGGTCGGCGTACAACCATCTGCTCGCGCTCGCCCAGACGCACGGCTTCGGCGCGCGCCGCGTCGACGAGGTCATCGACCTGGTCGGGCTGCGCGAGGTGGCACGCAAGCGCGTCGGCGGCTTCTCGCTCGGCATGGGGCAGCGGCTCGGCATCGCCGCCGCGTTGCTCGGCGATCCGGAGACGCTGATCCTCGACGAGCCCGCGAACGGCCTCGATCCCGAAGGCATTCGCTGGATCCGCACGCTGCTGCGGGATCTTGCCGCGGAGGGTCGCACGATCTTCGTCTCGTCCCACCTGATGAGCGAGATGTCGCTGATGGCCGACCAGCTCATCGTCGTCGGCCGCGGACGGCTGATCGCGAGCACGACGGTCGACGACTTCATCCGCCAGGCGTCGAGCGACGTGGTGCGGGTGCGCACACCCGATCCCCAGCGGCTCGCGGCGGCGCTCGCGGGCGACAAGGTCACGGTGATCAGCGGCAAGGAGCAGGGCGTGCTCGAGGTACAGGGACTGCGGTCCGACGACATCGGCGACGTCGCCGCCGCGCAGGGAATCGCGCTGCACGAGCTGACGCCCGAGCAG
The DNA here is from genome assembly GCA_963717155.1 of uncultured Actinomycetes bacterium. GTDB lineage: Bacteria > Actinomycetota > Thermoleophilia > Gaiellales > JALYLC01. Next base: position 190,918 of record OY970326.1, on the reverse strand, counting down.
GCGTCGCTCGAGGAGGCGTTCATGCGACTCACGAAGGACGCCGTCGAGTACCACGCGAGCACGCTGGCGGGCGCCGAAGTAGGAGCATCGGCATGAGCGCCCCAGCGCTCGCTCAGACGACCGCCGCGCGAAAGGCAGGCCACACGGGACGGGTCACGCAGCTCCGTGTCGCGCGCTCGGAGTGGACCAAGCTCTGGTCGCTGCGATCGACCCGCTGGTCGCTGCTCGTCGCCGTGATCGCGATGGCCGGCATCGGGATCCTGTTCTCTGCAGTGCAGATGGCGCACTGGAACCAGATGAGCCAGGGAGACCGCCTGAGCTTCGACCCGGTCGACCGGGCGATCGGCGGCTGGCACTTCGCAGAGCTTGCGATCGGCGTGCTCGGCGTGCTCGTCATCACCGGCGAGTACTCGACGGGCATGATCCGTTCCAGCTTCGCCGCGGTCCCGCGCCGCCTGCCCGTGCTGTGGGCGAAGGCGGCGGTCTACTCCGCCGTCGTGTTCGCCCTGATGCTCCCCTCGGCAGTGCTGGCGTTCTTCGTCTCGCAGGCGATCGACACGCAGCACCACGTCCAGACCACGATCGGAGCCCCACACGTGCTGCGGGCCGTGATCGGGTCCGCGCTCTTCCTCACGGCTGTCGGATTCCTCGGGCTCGCGCTCGGCGCGCTGGTGCGGAACACCGCGGGAGGCATCGCCACGTTCGCCGGTGTGATGTTCGTGCTCCCCGGCGTGTCGGCGATCCTCCCGAACAGCTGGGGCGACACGATCGATCCCTACCTGCCGCTCAGCGCAGGCACCGCGATCCTGTCGATCCACCAGGATCCGAGCTCGCTCGCTCCGTGGACGGGCTTCCTGCTCTTCTGCGGCTACGCGCTCGCCGCGATGGCGATCTCGGCGTGGCTCCTGGTCAGACGCGACGCGTAGAGGCCCCCGCACCCGGCATTGTTCCCGGGGGGAGGGCGATGGAACTGGGCATCTACACGTTCGCGGAGCTGACGCCGGGCGACCACGCCGGGACGACCGTGACTCCCGCGCAGCGGCTGCGCGACCTCATCGAGGAGATCGAGCTCGCCGACCAGGTCGGACTCGACGTGTTCGGGGTCGGCGAGCACCACCGCCCCGACTTCGCGGTGTCAGCGCCGGCGGTCGTCCTCGCGGCGGCGGCCGAGCGCACGCGGACCATTCGGCTCTCGAGCGCTGTCACGGTACTCAGCTCGGACGACCCGGTCAGGGTCTTCCAGGAGTTCGCGACGCTCGACCTGCTGTCGGGTGGGCGCGCCGAGATCATGGCGGGACGCGGCTCGTTCATCGAGTCGTTCCCGCTGTTCGGCTACCGGCTGGGCGACTACGACTCGCTGTTCGCCGAGAAGCTCGAGCTGCTGCTCGAGCTTCGCGCGTCGACCCGCATCACGTGGTCGGGTCAGCACCGCGCGCCGCTCGAGGACATCGGCGTGTACCCGCGCCCGGTGCAGGAGCAGCTTCCGATCTGGGTCGCCGTCGGCGGCACGCCCGAGTCGGCGCTGCGCGCCGGCACGCTCGGCCTGCCGATGGCGCTCGCCATCATCGGTGGCATGCCCGAGCGCTTCGCGCCCTTCGCCGAGCTCCACCGGCGCGCCGCGGCCGAGGCCGGCCACCCTCGGCCGGCGCTCAGCATCAACTCGCACGGGTTCGTCGCCGCGACCTCGCAACAGGCGGCGGACGAGTCGTTCCCGACGTTCGCGGCCGCGATGAACCGGATCGGCCGCGAACGCGGCTGGCCGCCGATGACCCGCGAGCAGTTCGATGCCTCGCGCAGGCTCCGCGGCTCGAGCTTCGTCGGGAGCCCGCAGGAGGTGATCGAGAAGATCCTCTTCCAGCACGAGATCTTCGACCACCAGCGCACGCTCGTGCAGTTCACGGTCGGCTCGCTCCCCCACGCGAGCGTCATGCGGTCGATCGAGCTGTTCGGCACCGAGGTCGCGCCCGCCGTTCGCAAGAGCTCTAACCTGAGAGCGGCATGACCGACGCCCCGGAGACTCCGCGACGCAGCTTCGAGGACATCGAGGGCGCCCTCGCCGTGCTCCGCGAGCAGGGGCTCCGCATCTCCTCCACGCGTCGCCTCGTCCTGCAGTCGCTGTTCGCGGCCGACGCCCCGGCGTCGGCCGAGACGATCGCCCGACGGACCGAGAGCGACGGCCTCGCGCTCGATCTGGCATCGGTGTACCGGAACCTCGAGACGCTCGAGCGAGTCGGCGTGGTCCGCCACGTCCACCTCGGGCACGGCCCCGGTCTGTACGCGCTCGCCGGGGGCCGCGAGCGCGAGTACCTGGTGTGCGACCGCTGTGGCCGCGTCGAGGCCGTAGAGCCGGACCGCCTGGAGCGGACACGCGACACGATCCGGGCCGACTTCGGCTACGAGGCGCGCTTCACGCACTTCCCGATCGTCGGGTTGTGCGCCGAGTGTTCCGACTGACCCGGGGCTACGCCGACGACTCGAGCACGGGTGCCTCCGACACCGGCTCGTCGGTGTGGTGGTACGTCCCACCGCCCCGGAAGAACGCTGCCGCGGACGCGATGACACAGGCGCAGATCGCGAAGCCGAACGCGTCGCGGAGCCCCGAGCGGAACGGGCCGGAGATGAGCTGCGGGAAGAACGAGGGCCCGGTGAGCGTGGCGCGATCGTGCGCGGACAGGGTCGCGAGCGTGTGGGCGCCGAGCAGGTGCTGTATCGGGTTGTACCCGAGGAACGCCGCGAACAGGATCGACACGGGCGGAAGGTTCCCGATCTCGTGTGCGGTCGCCGCGGCGACGCCGTGGGCCTCCAGACCGGCGCTCAGCGTCTGGGGCAGGCTCGAGGAGAGCCCGACGATCATGAGCGTGAAGAAGATGCCGATCGACAGGACCTGGGCGGAGTTCTGGAACGTCTGGTTCATGCCGCCGCCGGCGCCGCGATCTCCGGGCGGCAGGCTGTTCATCACCGCGGCACGGTTCGGCGCGGCGAAGAGGCCGATCGCGAAACCGTTCAGCAGCAGGACGAGCGCGAACCAGGGATAGGCGAAGTTCGTCGGCAGCAACAGGAGCAGCACGAAGCTCGCGGCACCGAGGAGCATGCCGCCGGTCGCGAACGGGCGTGGCCCGTAGCGATCTGAGAGCGCCCCGGAGACGGGTCCCGTGATCAGCATCCCGAGCGTCAGAGGCAGCATGTAGATGCCGGCCCACAGGGGTGTCGACGAGAAGCTGTACCCGTGCTGCGGGAGCCAGATGCCCTGCAGCCAGATGATCAGCATGAACATCAGACCGCCTCGTGCGACGGCGGCGAGGAACGTCGAGATCGTGCCGAACGTGAACGCCCGGATGCGGAACAGGGGCAGCCGGAACATCGGGTTCTCGACGCGTCGCTCGATGATGGCGAACGCGACGAGCGAGGCGATCCCGCCGCCCAGCAGCAGCAGCACGCGCGGGCTCGTCCAGCCGGTCGGGTTCCCGCCGTACGGGCGGATCCCGTAGGTCACGGAGGTCATGATCAGGACGAGCCCACCCGCGAACGTCACGTTGCCCCACCAGTCGACCGGCGCGCGACGCGGCTTGCTGCGCTCCTCGAGCTTCAGATAGGCCCAGACCGTGCCGAACAGCCCGACCGGCACCGAGATCAGGAAGACGAGGCGCCAGTCGATCGGCGCGAGGATGCCGCCGAGCACGAGCCCGACGAAGAGGCCGCTGACGCCGACGATGTTGTTGATGCCGAGCGCCATGCCCCGCTGGTTGACGGGGAAGGCGTCGGTGATGATCGCCGACGCGTTCGCGAGCAGGCATGCGCCGCCGATGCCCTGGACGATCCGGAAGATGATCAGGTAGGTCGCGCCGTCCTGGCCGGTCATCCAGTCGACCGCGAGGATCAGCGACGCGACGGTGTAGATGACGAAGCCGAGGTTGTAGGTGCGCACCCGGCCGTACATGTCGCCGAGCCGGCCGAGGCTGACGATCAGCACGCTCGAGACCACGAGATAGCCGAGGATCATCCACAGCAGGTAGAAGCTGTTCGACGGAACCAGCGGGTCGAGGTGGATGCCCCGGAAGATGTCGGGCATCGCGATCAGCGTGATCGACGCGTCGAGCGTCGCCAGCAGCACGGCGAGCGTGGTGTTCGAGAGCGCCACCCACTTGTAGTGGTCGGACGCGGGCCGCGGCGCCGAGGGCGGATGGAGCGTGCGCGGGATGGTCTCGGCCACCTGTCAATTGTACAGGCTACCTGTACAAATTCCCGCCGTATAGTCATACGATGGCTCACGAGGCCGATCCGGCGCTGGTCGCGAGCGAGCTCCGCATCGCGCTCGGACAGCTCGTGCGGCGGCTGCGCGTCGAGTATCGCCTGTCTCTCTCGCACGCCACCGTGCTCGCCCGCCTCGATCGCGAGGGCACGCACAGCATCTCCAGCCTCGCGGCGGCCGAGCGGATCCGGCCGCAGTCGATGGCGCAGACGATCGGAGATCTGGAGGCGGACGGCCTGGTCGAGCGGCGGCCGGACCCCACCGATGGACGGCGCTCGCTCGTCGACATGACGGACGAGGGGCGGCGCATGCTCGAGGAGGACCGCAGCCGGCGGCAGGGCTGGCTCACCGAGGCGATCACCAGCGAGCTGTCACCCGAGGAACAGGCGGTGCTGCAGCAGGCGGTGGGCCTCATGCGGCGGCTGAGCGAGCTCGACCCTCCGCGCCTGAGGCGCAATCCGCCTCGCACTCGCGAACGTAGAACGTTTGTCGACTAGGAGGTCCGTCCATGAAACGTCTCGTCTCTGCGTGCATCGCCCTCGCTGCAATTGCGGTCGTCGCGCTTCCCGCTACCCCGGCAGGCGCCGGCACCGGCTTCACGCTCAAAGAGAAGCAGTGGTCGATCTCGAAGCCGCCGACCCTCAAGCACGGCGTGACCTACACCGTCACCGTCAAGAACGTCGGCACGTTCCCGCACGACCTTCTGATCGACGGGAAAGGCGTGAGCGATCGCGGCATCCACAACGCCCACCCGGTCACACCGGGCAAGGCGGCGAGCTTCACGGTCAAGTTCCCGCAGGCCGGGACCTACCGGTTCTACTGCGCGATCAAGGGGCACGCTGCCAAAGGCATGCAAATGAACGTCAAAGTCTCGTAAGACCCCAGCCCGACGCAGTGGCTGCGGCGGTCACCTCGACCTCCCGGCGGGGAGACCGTCGCAGCGGCTGCGGCGCGTCAGGCGAGGCGGCGCAGGTGAATCGCGCGCGTTCGCGTGATGATCGAACCGTCGGAGCGGACGCGTAGAACCGTGACGGTCACCCGCCGCAGCGGTCGTGCGGGCAGCTGCATGTGCACGGTCAGCGCAAGGGACGAGCCCCTGAACTGCCGTACCTTGCCGCGCCAGCCCGGGGCCTTCAGGCGGAGGATGAGGCGCTCGCCGCTCTGCACGCCGAGCCGGCGCATCCGGACGATCACGCTGCGGCCGATGCGCACGGCGCGCTGAACGACGAGCGCCTTGCCGCCTGCGACACCGATCGTGGTGCTGCCCACGGCGAGCGGCTTGGTGTCGCTCTCGCTCGTGGCGAGCCACCCGCAGACGAGCCAGTTGGCGCCCGACGGGAAGGCACGTTCGAGCTGCCGGTAGTACTGACCGGTCACCGAGACCGCCTTGCCGATCGGCGTTCCGGCATCCGAGCGGGGCCGCGAGGCGCAGCCCTTACCGTCATCGGGGCGGGTGCGCAGGTACAGGGTGCGGCCGAACTCCGACATGCCCGTCGCCTTGACGGTCACGAGCGATCCGGCCTGAGCGCCGCCCTGCGGGTCGGCGCTCAGGTTCAGCGTCTCGATGGGATTCCGCACGGAGACGACGAGCGACGCGGTGGCGAGCGGGGTCGACGAGCTCGAGTTCGTCAGCCAGCCGCACACGAGCCACGAGCCGGCGCTCGAGAACGACGTCTTGAAGGTCTGGGAGAACGTGCCATGCACGTGCGTTCCACTGCCGCTGAGCGAGCTGCCCTTGTCCGCGCTCGCCGTCGCTGCGCAGGAGCCTCCGCTCGCGGGCAGCAGCCGGGCGCGCGCATACAGCGGCTGGGTCACCTCGTCGTTTCCGGACATCGTGATCGTGACCGAGTTGCCCGTGATCGGCTGCGTCGGCGAGGCACTCACCGAGAGCTTCGCCGAGAGGTTGCGGATCGAGATCGCCTGCGCGGCGCTCGCTGTCGCGGACGCTGTCGACGAGGGCGCGAGCCAGCTGCAGAACAGGTAGCTGCCCGTGACCTTGAACGTGTACGGGATCGCCACCGTGCCCGTGCCGGCCGGGATCGCCGGCGAGTAGTCGATCTTCGTCCCCTTGTCGGCAGACGCGGTCGGCGTGCAGACGGCGCCCGACGTGGACTTCTTGTACGTGATGAAGAGCTGGGTGCTCGCTGCTGCAGTCGTCGTGACGTGCACCTGGGTCGCGAGACCGTTGGCCGGGTCGTCGATCGAGAGCGACACCGAGTCAGCGGCGAGTGCTGCGGCGGGAATCGCGAGTGAGGCGAGCACGACCGTCGAGGAGACGGCGAGCCAGCGCAACCTGCGTGCGATCGAGGTATGGCGAAGACTGTCCATGAATCCACCGTACCCCGCGAACGCGGCCGCTGGTGACCCGCGCGCAAAGGCCTTGGAAACTCCTTACACATCCCATACCGCATGGCAGTCGCTGGCACTATGCGGACGCGCGTCCCAGCGAAAAACCGACCTGGAGCACCGATGACCGTCGCCGTGAAGAACGTCCTGTACACAGCCGAGGTCGTGGTCGAGGGCGGGAGAGACGGTCATGCGCAGAGCAGCGATGGTCGCCTCGAGGTCGATCTCGACACACCGACGGAGCTCGAGGGCAGCGGCGGTCCCGGCACGAACCCCGAGCAGCTGTTCGGCGCCGCCTACTCCGCATGCTTCCAGTCGGCGCTCGAGGGCATCGCACGGGGTAGGAACCTCGACGTGTCCGACTGCAAGATCACGGCACGCGTCGGCGTCGGACCGGTGGCCGACGGCGGCTTCGGCCTCGAGGTGCGACTCGAGCTCGAGGCCCCGTCGCTGAGCGACGAGGATGCTGCAGCGGTCATGACCCGCGCGCACAAGCGCTGCCCGTACTCGCGTGCGATCGCCGGCAACGTCCCGGTGGAGCTGGCCGCGAACGGCTCGACGATCGCGCTCGACGGCTAGAGACGGGCCAGTACGGCCTCGTAGTCGTCCCAGGTGTCGACGTCGAGGGGAACGGGGCCGGCGATCGCCACCCGCGCCGCGACGGCCGCGTGCCGGTCGAGCAGCTTCCAGACGCCGCGATCGCCGTGTAGCGCGCCGAGCTCGGGAGCCAGCTCGCGGGCGAACGCGAGCGGGTGACCCGGTCCGTCGTCGTACTGGCAGACCGCGATCGGAGCGTCACCCCGTCCGGTGCGGAGTGCCGCCACGGTCTCGGGCGCCACGCCGGGCTGGTCGCCGAGCAGCAGCACGAGGGTCGTCCAGTCCTCGCGGAGCGCACCGAGCCCGGCGCCGATCGAGAGCGCGCAGCCCTGCTCGGGCGCGGGCGACTCGGCGACCGTGAACCCGGACAGGTCGACCTGATCGCGAACGGCCTCCGCTGACGCGCCGAGCACGACGACGACCTGATCGAGGGCCGATGCACGTGCGACGGCCAGCGTGTGTCCGAGCAGTGTGCCCGCCCCGTAGGCCAGGAGCTGCTTGGGCTCGCCGAGACGGCGGGAGCTTCCGGCAGCCAGCACCAGGCCGACGCACACGTCCTCAGCGCTCGACTGCATACCTCTCTGGCGCAGCCTGGAAGGCGCCGCGGCAGCCGGAGCAGCAGAAGGCGAGCTCGCGGCCGTCGTACTCGATCCGTTCCCAGGCGCCGGCCGCCGGTTCGATCATGCCGCACACCGGGTCGACGGCCCCGCCGACGGCGCCGCGAGGATCGGAGGCGTCGTGCGGCTCGGCTGCCACGACCTCGATCCGCAGGGACACGAGCTGGGCGTAGATGCTGAGCGCGATCTCGGAGTGGGTGCGCGACCCGATGTCGAGGCCGGCGGGGACGTGCAGCCGTTCGAGCTCGAGCGGGGAGAACCCGTCGTCGCGCAGCCACTGGAGGGTCGCGGCTCCGCGCTTCGGACTCGCAACGAGGCCGACGTAGGGCACGCCGGCGCGGAGCGCAGCGGCCACCGACGTCTCCTCATCGCCCTGGCCGTGCGAGGCGACGATCACCGCCGTGTCGTCGACGTCGATCTCGCCACCTCGCTGGACGTCGTAGCCGAGCGAGTCTCCGAGGCGAAGCATGGCCTCGGCGATCGGCGACTCGCCCATGACGCGGATGCGCGCGGGTGGCAGCCTCGGCTCGAGGAAGATCTCGAGCTCGCCGCCGCTGAGGCAGGGGTTCGAGACCGTCAGCATTCCGACGGGGTCCTGGTCGTCCTCGGAGCCGGGACGGATCCGAAGCAGCAGCGGTTCATGCGTCTCCAGCACGTGAAGCGCGTGGAGCCGCACGGTCGAGGACGCGCAGGCGCCGCCGACGAAGCCTTCGATTCGACCGTCCGGATGGATGATCGCCGCATCGCCGGGATGCGCAGAGGTCGGACGCTGGGCCCGCACGACCGTCGCGACGACGAACGCTCGCCGCGCAGCCGCGAGCGCCGCGGCCGTCCGTTCGAGCTCAGGGCTGATCATGGTCCTGCGTCTCCTCGTCCGCGCCGCCGATCGACGGCGGTCGGTTGCCACAAAGGGTACTACGCCGAGGAGAGCTCACCGGTTCGCGGCAGCCCTACCGCCCTTCGCGGGCGGCCTGTTCCTCGACCGTGAGCTCGGCGGTCGGGAAGATCTCGAGACGTGCGTCCGGAATCGGCTTGCCGCTCTCGATCGAGAGGCCGTAGGTGCCCGCCGCCAGACGCTCCTCGGCACGCTCGAGCGCAGCAAGCTCGTCCTGCAGCCGCTCGACCAGACCGGCGTCGAGCTCGGCGTCGCCGAGGTGCTCCTGGTCCTCGGTCAGGTCCGAGAGCTCATCTCGCTCGTCGCCGTGCAGCAGCCCCTCCAGCCGCGCGCGCTCCGCGGCAAGCAGTGCACGGGCTCGTTCGGGATCCATCGATGTGCCTTCCATTCGTAGCCAGAGATCGAGCCGAATGCGCGTCTCGTGCGAACCACCGGGAAGCATCCCCGAAGAAGGAGCAATTGTGGCAGCGATCGGACTCAAGGAGATCATCGTCATCGGCGTCGTCGTGATGCTGCTGTTCGGCACGACGATCCTCCCACGCCTCGCCCGCTCGGGCGGCAGGCGGCTGCGTGAGAGCCGCGACGTGCTCGCCCAGAGCAAGATCGAGCTGGAGGCGGGGCTCAAGGACGCGGAGCCCGTGCCGGTGACCGAGCAGCACCCGACGCCGCAGCGGGCGCCATTGCGCTGAATTGCGGCGTCAGCCGGCAGCCGGCGCCTCGGCCATGCTGTCGGCGACCCACCGCTCGTACTGCATCGTGTACTCCTCGTTCGCCGCGTCGATCCCCATGACGGCGCCGAACGTCTGCCCGGACACAGACACCATGCAGATCATCGCGACGAGCTCGACGAGCTCCTCGTCCGTGAAGTGCTCGCGCAGCTCGGCGAAGAGCTCGTCGTCGACGTTCTTGGGGTCGTCGGCGATCGTCTTCGCCAACCGGACCGCGATCGCCTCGCGCGGGTCGGTGTATTCACGCTTCGGGTCGCCGAACGAGGCGCACCACTTGCATCCGACCTGCACGGCGGTCGCGCGCCGAACCTCCTCCTTGAGCTCTGGAGGGAGCTTGCCGGAGAACCGGACGACATCGCCGAGGGCGGTCCACTGCGCCAGCACGTCCGGACAGTGCGCCAGCACGCCGCGGTAGTGATTTCCGGCGAAGCGGCTGTCAGCCGGCAGCGGGAGCGGCTCGACTCGGGGCATCTGGCTCTCCTGTGGATGGCCCTACGGACTCGACGGCCCAACCCTACTGCCACACGTCACCGCGCGGAGCGTCGACCGCGGCGAGCGCCGCCTCCCGGGTGAGGTAGTCCTGCATGCGCACGATCTGGCCGTCGCGGAGCGTGAACACGATCGTCGCCTGGCCGCGGCTGGCGGTGGCATCCGGATCCTCAGGGACGCCGACCCCGCTCGCGCGCACGGACAGGACCACGTGCTCGCCGACCTCCACCAGCTCGAGCGCGGTCACCGCGGGGGGCTGCTGGGCCATACGGCGGACGCGCTGGATTACGGCGTCACGGCCGCTGCAGACCAGCTCGGGCCGCACACCCTCGTGCACGACCGCGGGGTCGAGGCGGGCGGCGATCCGGTCGATGTCGCCACGCCTCAGCGCGTCGAGCCAGTCGCTGAAGACGATCTCGAGGTTCCGCAACGGACTACGAGATCGCAACCATCCGCTCGATCGCGAGGCGGGCCCGGTCTGCGATCTCCTTCGGCACGGTGACCTCGTGCGTCCCGTCGCGCAGCGAGTCGCGCAGCTTCTCGAGCGTGATCATCTTCATGAACCGGCACACCGCAGCCTCGCGGAGCGGCGCGAACTGCTTGCCTGGCACGTCCTTCTGGAGGCGGTGGATGATGCCGACCTCGGTCGCAACCGTGAACCGCTGCTTCGGCGACTGCTTCGCGAAGTTGACCATCCCCTCCGTCGACAGGATGTGCGTGCGCGTGTCGGCGTACGCCATCGCCTTGCTCGCGCACCCGCACTCGGGATGTACGAGGAGCTCGGCCGCAGGGTCGTCGTCGTGCCAGCGCTCGATGTCCTCCGGGCGGATGCCCGCGTGGACGTGGCACTCGCCCATCCACACGACCAGCTCGCGACCGGTGGCCTTCTCGAGCCAGAGCCCGAGGAAGAGGTCCGGCAGGAACAGGATCTTCTGATCGGCTGGGATCGCCTCGATCACGCCGCGCGCGTTGCCCGACGTGCAGCAGTAGTCGCTCTCGGCCTTCACCTCGGCGCTCGTGTTGACGTACGAGACGACGACGGCACCGGGATGCCGCGCCTTCCAGGCGCGCAGCTCGTCGGCTGTGATCGAGGCGGCGAGCGAGCAGCCGGCCTCGGGATCGGGGATCAGGACGGTCTTCTCGGGCGCCAGGATCGCCGCCGTCTCGGCCATGAAGTGGACGCCGCAGAACGCGATCGTCGACGCCTCGTGCGCGGCGGCCTGGCGTGAGAGGCCGAGCGAGTCACCAACGTAGTCGGCGACATCCTGAACCTCGGGCACCTGGTAGTTGTGCGCGAGGATCACCGCGTCGCGCGCGCGCGCGAGCTCGCGGATCTCCTCCTGCAGCGCGGCGACGCTCGCCGCCTTGGTCATGGTCGTCACGTGACCTCCAGAGAGACATGGAGCGAGCGCGCACCGTGGGTGAGCGCACCGATCGAGATGAAGTCGACGCCGGTCTCGGCGTACGCGCGGACGTTCGCCTCCGAGATGCCCCCGGAGGCCTCGAGCAGGGCCCGACCGTCGACGAGCTCGACCGCGCGGGCGACCTCGCCGGGAGGCATGTTGTCGAGCAGGATGCGTTCGGCACCCGCGCCGAGGGCCTGGACGACCTGCTCGAGCGTGTCGGCCTCGACCTCGACGGCCGGGCGCGCACCCGAGGCCCGGACCGCCGCGAGCGCGGGGACGATCCCGCCCGCGATGCGCACGTGGTTGTCCTTGATCAGGATCGCGTCGTCGAGACCCATCCGGTGGTTCGCCCCGCCGCCACAGCGCACGGCGTACTTCTCGAGCGCGCGCAGGCCGGGCGTCGTCTTCCGGGTGTCGAGGATCGTCGCGCGAGTGCCGGCGACGAGGTCGACGTAGCGGCGGGTCAGCGTCGCGATCCCGCACAGGCGCGCAACGAGGTTGAGGGCGACGCGCTCACCGGTGAGGAGCGCGCGCGCCGGGCCCTCGATCTCGGCGATGGCGCTCGGGACGTGCGAGATCCCGGCACCCTCCTCCGCGAGCACGCGCAGTTCCAGCTCGGGATCGAGGCTGCGGAACACCGCCTCGGCGACGGGCAGTCCGGCGACCACACCGGGCTCCTCGAGCAGGAGCCGCGCCTGCGCGAGCTCGCCGGGGGGAACGATCGCGTCGGTGGTGAGGTCGCCGTCCCCGACGTCCTCCGCCAGCGCGAGCGCGACCACGCGGGCGATCGCGTCGTCGGTGACCGTCAGCGGAGGGTTCAGGGCCACCGTTCGACCCGAGGCTCGCTGCCGAGGCGCTGCACGATGTGGCCGGCGAAGGCGTCATCGTCGAGCGGGTAGTCCGAGCGGAAGTGCGCTCCGCGGCTCTCGCGCCGCGCGAGGGCGCTCTCACCGAGCAGCCGCGCGAGCAGGAGCGGCGCCGTCCTGAGCCGTTCGAGCCCGTCGGCGCTCCGGATCAGGCCCGCGTGGCGCCACAGCGACCTGCGGACACGAGGAGTGACCGCCTCATGCTCGCCGTCGAGCGGCAGCTGGGGTGCGGCGCCGCGGGAGCCGGCATCCGGCTCGGCGAGTGCCGCACGCGCCGCGCGGCGGCCGAACACGAGGCACTCGAGCAGCGAGTTCGAGGCGAGGCGATTCGCGCCGTGGACACCGGTGGACGCACACTCGCCGGCCGCGAACAGGCCCGGCACCGTGGTGCGGCCATCGACGTCCGTGACGATCCCGCCGATCGTGTAGTGCGCGGCCGGAGACACCGGAATCGGCGCCGCGGCCGGGTCGTACCCATCGCGCTCGAGCGTCGCCATCAGGCTCGGGAAGCGACCGCGCTCGATCGCGCGGAGGTCGAGACCGACCTGGCCGCGCTCGGCGATCGCGCGCGCGACGATGTCGCGCTCGGCGAGCTCGTCGACGAACCGCTCGCCGCGATCGTCGCGGAGCACTGCGCCCTCGCCACGAAGCGCCTCAGAGAGCAGGAACCCGCTGCCGGCGACGGCCGTCGGGTGGAACTGCACCAGCTCGAGGTCGGCAACCTCGGCGCCTGCGCGGTAGGCCAGCACGATCCCCTCACCGGTGGCGCCCAACGGGTTGGTCGTCGGCTCCCACAGCGCGGCGTAGCCGCCGGTCGCGACGAGCGTCGCCCGTCCGCGCACGGCGCCGTGGTCGGTGAGGACTCCGACGCAGCGGCCATCGGACATCCAGGCGCCGAGCACGCGCTGCCCCTCGCGGATCGTGATGCGCGGATGCTCCCGCGCGCGCACCGCCAGCACCTCGGCGATGCGACGGCCGGTCTGCGCTCCGCCGGCATGCACGATGCGGCGGCGCGAGTGGCCGCCTTCGCGTCCGAGGCCGTCATCGAACTCGACCCCGAGCTCGACGAGGTGCGCGATCCGCGCGGGGGCGTCGCGCGTCAGCTCGCGGACGGCCCGCTCACCGCAGATCCCGCGACCGGTGCGCAGGGTGTCTTCGGCATGCAGGTCGGGGTCGTCGTCCTCCCCGAGCGCCGCCGCGACCCCGCCCTGGGCGTGAAAGCTGTTGGAGGACGCGAGCTCTCCCCGGCACAGGACGAGCACGTCGGTGTCGTCCGCCGCCGAGAGCGCGGCGTACAGACCGGCGATACCCGCGCCGACTACCACTAGTCCGTACCGTGGCACGGGGTTTTATCCTCTCAGTCGATAACCTCGCCGGGATTGTATACGCCTTGGAGGCGCAAACACGAGGAGCTCCCACAATTGAACGCATCTCGGCTGGGGTGTCAGGAGGACGATTCAGGTGCTCCAGACGCCGGGGGCACTTGTGGGAGCTTCTCGACGCTATCTTGCAGAAATGAGCGACCACACCCATCCCCACGACGAGGGCACGCTGGCCTGGCACAGCCGCCTCCACCACACGGGCCACGACCAGCTGAGCGAGAACACCGCGCAGACGCCGGGCATGCGCCGGTACGAGGCGATCTCGGGCAAGCTCAACGGCTCGCGCAAGCTCTGGATGGGCAAGAGCCACGTCGGGCCGAACATGCGCTCGGCCGACCACCACCACGGAGAGGCCGAGACGGGCATCTACATCGTCTCCGGCCACCCGGTCTTCGTCTTCCTCGAGAACGACGAGGAACGGCGCGTCGAGACCGGCCCCGGCGACTACATCTACGTGCCGCCGTTCGTCCCGCACCGCGAGGAGAACCCCTCGCCCGACGAGGAGGCGGTCGTCGTCCTCGCCCGCAGCACCCAGGAGGGCATCGTGGTCAACCTCCCGAGCCTGCGCGCGGAGGTGCCCGAGCTGGACGCGCTGATCGCCGAGATCGCCGCCGAGTCGAACGGCGGGTAGCCCGCCCCAGGAGCTAGTCGTCGGCCCAGCTGTCGCGGGTCGAGCGCACGAACCGGTCCCACTGCGCACGATCGATCGCCGGCGCGAGCAGGTTGCGCGGCGGCTTGCCGCGCAGGCTGTCCAGCACGAGATCGAGGTGTCGCTGCCAGATGGGCTCGTCGGCCGCCTCGACGAGTGCGGCAATCGTCCAGAGCAGTGCGAACGCGTCCTCGGCAGTCAGGTCGCGGCGCAGCGTGCGCTTGCGCTTGCCCGACTCCACGAATTCGGTGATCAGCGCGCGGAGCTCGACGCGTACGGGCTCCGCGGCCGGGGCGTCCCACGTGCAGTGCCCCTCCACCCCGTGATCTGCCAGGAAGCGCGCGAAGCCGCGCGCGAACGCGGCGAACCGATCCTCCTCGGCCACCTCGTCCCGCACCGACTGCGCGAGCAGCAGCCCCCGCTCGAAGAACGGGTGTGCGATCGCCTCGATCAGCGCCTCGCGCGAGGGGAAGTGCCGGTAGACCGTGCCGATGCCCACGCCGGCGCGCCGCGCGACGTCCTGCATGCCGAGGGCGGCGCCGTGGCGCGCGTGCTCGTCGACTGCAGCCTCGAGCACGCGCCTGCGGTTACGGACCGCGTCGACGCGCTGGCCGCTCAACGAACGTGCTCGCCGATCGCGAGACCCGCCTCGGCAGGCGACATCACGCCCGGGTCGACCGCCATGGTGTCGAACTCGTGCCCATCGGTCGGCGACGCGCGGTTCGCGCGCGCCGGGACGAACAGGGCCGCGACACCCGCCAACGCGAGGGCGATCCCGAGGACGATGAACGAGAGCTCGTAGCCGGACTCCTTCGGCAAGGCCGCTGCCACCACCGTCCCGGCGATGATCGACGCGACGACCTGGCTGCCGATCGCACCGCCGATCGTCCGCACGTTCGCGTTCATGCCGGTCGCCACTCCGGTCTGCGTCGCCGGGACCGCCTCGACGACGAGGTTCGACATCGCCGCGAACGCGAACCCGATCCCGAACCCGACGAGCGCCATCGCGACGTAGAAGTTCCACTCGCTTCCGTGCGCGACCGCGAGGAACAGCATCCCCACGGCGCTGAACACCGATCCGACCACGAGCGGCACCTTCGAGCCGAAGCGCGTCGAGAACGCGCCCGTGAGGATGCCCGAGACGAGCATCGCGGCCGACAGGGGCAGGATCGCGAGCCCCGACTGCGTGATCGAGGCGCCGAAGCCGTACCCCGCACTCGAACTCGTCTGCAGGAAGGCGGGCACGACGATCATCACCGAGTACATGCCGAAACCGAACAGCATCGCGGAGATGTTCGTCCACCAGACCGTCGGGATCCGCATCATGCGCACGTCTACGAGCGGCTGCTCCGCCCGCGTCTCGATCCACAGCCATGCGACGAAGAGCAGCACCGCCGCGACGAACAGCCCGATCACGCGCGCGGACGTCCACCCCCACTCGCCGCCCTCGCTGACGCCGAGGAGGAGGCAGACGAGCCACCCCGAGAGCGTGAGGACGGCGAACGGGTCGATGTGCCCCGGGGCCTTGATCGGCGACTCGGGCACCCAGAAGATCGTCGCCACGAGCGCGACGACCGTCATCGCCGCGGGGATCCAGAACAGCCAGTGGATCGAGAGGTTGTCGACGATCGGGCCTGCGATCACGATCGCGACGCCGGCTCCGACACCGATCAGCGCCGAGATCAGCCCGATGGCGCCTGCCACGCGCTCGCGCGGAAACTCGTCGCGGATGATGCTGAACGCGAGCGGGAAGATCGCGCCGCCGGCTCCCTGGATCACCCGGGCGGTCAGCATCACCGCCACGGACGACGTCAGCGCCGCGAGGACCGACCCGACGATCAGCGCCACGAGCACGAACAGGAGCACCCGCTTCTTCCCGTGCATGTCGCCGAGCCGTCCGAGGACGGGGGTCGCGACGGAGGCGCTGATGAGATACGCGGTCAGCACCCACGCGACCGTCGACTGGCTCGTGTTCAGCGCCTTGCCGATCTCGGGCAGCGCGGGCAGCACCATCGACTGCAGCAGGATGTACGCGAGTGCGGAGAGCGACAGCACCGCCAGTGTCAGCGACGGGTGCTGGCGGTCATGACCTTCGGTATGCGACATCCGGTGGAGCCCCCTCGACTGCGCCCGGCGTGGTTGACCGGGGGACTCTAGCGGAATCTGATTCCGCTTCGTGTCAGCGGAACGCCTGGATCCCCGTGATCGCGGCTCCGACGACGAGCGCGTGGATGTCGGCGGTTCCCTCGTAGGTCACGACCGACTCGAGGTTGTTCATGTGGCGGATGACCGGGTACTCGAGCGTGACCCCGTTCGCGCCGAGCACCTGGCGCGCGCTCCGCGCGACGTCGAGCGCCGCGTTGACGTTCCCGAGCTTGCCCATGCTCACGTGCTCGGGCCGCAGACGGCCCTCGTCCTTCATGCGCCCGAGGTGGAGCGCCAGCAGCGACGCGCGGTTGACCTCGAGCGCCATCATCGCGAGCTTGTGCTGCTGCAGCTGGAACGACGCGATCGGCTTGTCGAACGCGACCCGCGAGAGGCTGTAGTCGAGCGCCGCCTCGTAGCACGTGCGGGCCGCGCCGACGACGCCCCAGACGATGCCGTAGCGGGCCTCGTTCAGGCACGAGAGCGGCGCGCGCAGCGAGTTCGCCTTCTCGAGCATCGCGCTCGCGGGCAGGCGGACGTCGTCGAGCAGCAGCTCCGACGTCACCGATGCGCGCAGCGACAGCTTGCGGTGGATGTCCTGCGTGGTGAAGCCCTTCGTCCCCCGCGGCACGAGGAAGCCGCGGATGCCCTCGTCGGTCGCCGCCCACACGACCGCGATGTCCGCCACGGAGCCGTTGGTGATCCACATCTTGTTGCCGTGCAGGATCCAGTCGGTGCCGTCGCGGCGCGCGCGCGTGCGCATCGAGCCCGGATCCGACCCGGCGTCCGGCTCGGTCAGGCCGAAGCAGCCCAGCGCCTGGCCTGCTGCCATCTTCGGGAGCCACTCCTGCTTCTGCTCCTCGGAGCCCCAGCGGTGGATCGCGAACATCGCGAGCGACCCCTGCACCGACACGAGGCTGCGCACGCCGCTGTCGCCAGCCTCGAGCTCCATGCACGCGAGCCCGTAGGCGGTCGCGCTCGCCCCGGCGCACCCGTACCCCTCGAGATGCATGCCGAACAGGCCGAGCTGCCCGATCTCGGCCGCGAGCTCCGACGGGATGCGCGCCTCCTCGAACCACTCGGCGACGTTCGGGGTGACGCGCTCCTCGACGAACGCACGCACGGTGTCGCGGATGAGGCGCTCCTCGTCGTCGAGGAGGTGGTCGAAGTCGAGGAAGTCCTTTGCGCGGATCGCCTCTCGTGGCTGCTGCGTGGTCACCGGGATTCCCGTCTCGAGGTCATTGCGTAGAGAGTAGTGCCGCCAGCGCGGCGTGCGCACGACGTGCCGCCTCGTCCGGCGGGAGTCCCCAGAACGCCTCGGGCGTCGAGAAGATCTCGACATCGACGTACCCGTCGAAGCCCGTGGCGAGCACGAGCTCGAGGACGCGATCCGGGCGAGTCATCCCCTCGCCGGGAAGCAGCCGGCCGGGAGCGCCCGGGGCGAACTTGTCGGCCACGTGGAGGCCCGTGATCCGATCGCCATGTCGGGCGATGTCGTCCTCGAGGCTCGGCGTGTCCCACACGTGGACGCTGTCGACCATCACCCCGACGTCGTCGAGCCCGGCCTCGGCGAGCAGCTCGATCGCCTCGCCGATCGACGAGAGGAACGACGACTCGTGCGACTCGGACGCATGGGTGGGCTCGAGCCCGAGACGAACCCCTGCGGCCCGCGCCTCGGCGGCGACCTGGCGCAGGCCGTCGACGACGATCGCATAGGCGCTCTCGGGGTCGCGGTCGCCGATCGGGCCCGTCAGGCAGAGCACCGATGCAGGCGCGTAGCGCGCGAGGCGGTGCATGCTCGCGCACAGCGCGTCGATGCGCTCGGCGGGTTCGGGCGGCCCCTCCATCCCGGGGATCGCGAGCTGCAGGATCGTCGGGATCGCGGGGATGCAGTTCGACACGCCGAGTCCGGCATCGCGCAGGAGCCGGATGTTCGCCTCGTCGTCGTCCGGCAGCTTGAACTCCCAGATCCCGATCCCGTCGAGCCCGGCCGCGGAGTACGCGGCGACGTCCTCGGCGAACGACGCGCCGACCGTCGAGATCTCGCTCAGCGACAGCTTCACAGTGGCAGCCGGTCGCGGAGCTTGCCGAGGGCGACCGGGACGCGATCGGCCATCCGCCGGTGCAGCGCGGGACGGGTCAGCTGCTTCGCGATGAGATAGCCCGAGCCCGGCGCCGAGTCCCGGCCCCGGGTGCGTCGAGGCGCCGATGTGGCAGGAGCCCGTCGATCGGCGGTCGCATGCCCGGGCAGGCCGCCGCTCGGCCGCCACAGCAGGTTCTGGTCGAGCGCGCACGAGCCCGCGTAGATGTCGCCGCCGACGAGGTTGCAGTTCAGCGCCTCGAGATCGGCCGGCGAGAGCACCACCCGCCTGAGCGTTGCGCGCTCGAGGTTGCTGATCTGTCCTGCAAGCCGCGCGGTGATCCGGTCGGCGTAGGCCTCGCGGAGCTCGGCCGTCCACGTCCCATCGCCCACGTCGATGAGGCCGAGGGCGTCGCCGCGCGGCACCCGTGGCAGCTCCTGCAGCTGGATCCAGAGAATCCAGCTGCCGTCGGGCGCACGACCCGGATCGACCGCGCAGGGCTGGCCCACGACGATCGTCGCCTCGGCCGGAAGCAGGCCGCGGTCGGCCTCGTTGACGGCGCGCGAGACGCCGTCGAGGCCCGGCGTGACGTGCACCAGCGCCGTCCGCGAGAGGCGGGATGCCTCGCTCGACGCCCACACGGGAGGCTCGCTCAACGCGAAGTGGATCTGCATGCCGGCCCGGCCGTAGCGGAAGGCCTCGGCCGCCCTGGCGGCCTCGAGCGGTGCAACACCCGGGCCGAGCAGCCTGCCGTACAGCTGCGTGGGCGTGACGCTGGCGATGACCGCGCGAGTCGCCGTGATCGTCTCACCGCCGACGAGCCGGACCCCGGTCGCACGGCCGCCGGTGACGAGCACGCGCTCGACGTCCGCATCGGTGCGCAGCTCACCGCCTCCCTCGCGCACGATCGCGGCGAGCGCCTCGACCAGCCGGATGCCACCGCCCCTCGGCACGGGCATGCCGCCGAGCTGGATCGCGCAGCCGATCACCTGTGTCATGAAGCCCGCCACGGCCTGCTCGGGCCCGAGACCGGTGTGCAGCACCCACGGTGCGAGCAACCCGCGCGCGGCGTCGGATGCGAACGTCGCCTCGAGCCAGTCCCGCGCGCTCGTGAGCGTGGCGCCGCTGAACGACAGGAAGCCGCGTCGACCCAGGCGGCGGTAGGCCTGGTGCGCGAGCCCGACGCCCTGCCGCGACCACAGCTCGGCCGAGAGCACACCGAAGCTCAGGTCCGCGGAGCGCATGAACTCCTCGAACTGGCGCTCCCAGGCCGCGCCGTCGCCGGGGCCGAGCCGCTCGAACTCCGCCACGTTCTGCTCGAGCGAGGTCGTCAGGAACGCGGCCGAGCCGTCGGGGAAGAGCGACGCCGTCGGATGGCTCGGTGTTGAGGTACTCGAGCCCGTGGCGGGCGAGGTCGTCGGCCAGCTCTGCATACGCGGCCGAGCCGACGAAGAGCGGGTGCCACGACGACAGCACCTCGTGCGTGAAGCCCGGCTCGGTGAGATCGTCGACGGTGCGGATCGCACCGCCCAGCCGGTCGCTTCGCTCGAGCACCGCGACGCGCCATCCAGCGCGCGAGAGCAGTGCCGCCGAGGTCAGCGAGTTGACCCCCGCACCCA
This sequence comes from uncultured Actinomycetes bacterium, assembly GCA_963717155.1. GTDB lineage: Bacteria > Actinomycetota > Thermoleophilia > Gaiellales > JALYLC01. Next base: position 170,849 of record OY970326.1, on the reverse strand, counting down.
CGAAAACTGCGTCCGCGCCAGCCACGCGCCAGAACGTACCACCCGGCCAGGTTTCGTGTATATGATCAAACGCATGCTGCCACGCGAAGTCGCCTACGCACGCCCGGGCACCGTCGACGAGGCGGTGCGACTACTCGGAGCACACGACGGCGCAAGAGCACTGGCAGGCGGGCAGACGCTCGTCAGCGTGATGAAGCAACGGGCCGCGGCGCCCGAGGTGCTCGTCGATCTCGCCGACCTCGCGGAGCTGCGCTCGCTGTCACGCTCGACCGACGGCGACGTCGCTCGAGATCGGCGCGATGGTCACCTACAGCGAGCTGATCCGCTCGCCCGAGATCGCTGCCGGACGCCCGGCCCTCGGCGCGGCCGCACGCACGATCGCCGACGTCCAGGTGCAGAACCGGGGCACGATCGGCGGCAACGTCTGTCTCGCCGATCCGACGAACCACTTCCCCCCGCTCCTGACCGCGCTCGGTGCGACGTTCACGATCCGGGGCGCAGATGGCGAGCGCACGGTCCCGGCGGACGAGTTCTTCGTCGGCGTGTACTGGACGGCGGTGGGCGAGGGCGAGCTCCTGACGCGCATCACGGTCCCGCTCGCAGGCCCGGGAGTCGGCGACGCCCTGGAGGGTGTCACGCTCGGCCGCCACGGGACGTACATCGTGAGCGTCGCCGCGCTCCGTCACACCCGGCGACCTGCGCATCGCGCTCGGCTGCGTCTCGGCTGTGCCCGAGCGGGCGACGCAGGTCGAGGACCGGCTGCGCGGAAGCCCGCTGACGCCCGACGCTGTCGCGGCCGCGGTCGCCGGCCTCGGCGAGACGATCGATCCGCCATCCGACGTGCACGCGTCGGCCGACTACCGTCGCGCGCTCATCGAGGTCTGCACGACCCGCGCAGTGCTCGCTGCGTCCGAACGAGCGAAGGGGTGATCCTGTGACCGAGCCAAGCACGAGCCGCTCGATCTCGGTCGAGATCAACGGCACGACGTACGAGCGCGAGGTCGAGGCACGACGGCTGCTCGTGCACCTGATCCGCGACGACCTCGACCTGACGGGGACCCACATCGGGTGCGACACCGGCAGCTGCGGCGCCTGCACCGTGCACCTCGATGGACGTGCGATCAAGAGCTGCATGATGCTCGCCGTCCAGGCCGACGGCGCCAGCATCGCGACCGTCGAGGGCCTCGCCGCGAACGACGAGCTCAGCGCGCTGCAGCAGTCGTTCTCGGACCACCACGCCCTGCAGTGCGGCTACTGCACGCCGGGGATGCTGATGAGCGCGTCGGCGCTGCTCGCCGAGAACCCGAGCCCGAGCGAGCTCGAGATCAAGGAGGCGCTGCAGGGCAACATCTGCCGCTGCACGGGCTACTGGAACATCGTCGAGGCCGTGCACAGCGCGGCCCAGGCCGGAGCCCGCGGATGAGCACCGTCACCTCCGACACCACCACGGTCGGCCGGGTCATCGGCACGAGCGTGCCGCGCAAGGAGGACCGCCGGCTCGTCCAGGGGCAGGGCGTCTTCGTCGACGACATGAAGCGCCACAACATGGGCTTCGTGCACTTCGTACGCTCGCCGTACGCGCACGCCAAGATCGTCTCGATCGACGTGGCCGCGGCGCTCGAGGCACCCGGGGTCATCGGCACGCTGACCGGCGACGAGGTCGCGATCCTGACCGAGCCGTTCTTCCAGATCGCCCCGGCGCCGGGCGGCAACCTCAAGGACTACGCCCTCGCCGTGGGCAAGGCGCGGTTCGTCGGCGATCCGGTCGCCGCCGTCGTCGCGACGACGCGCGAGCTCGCGCGCGACGCCTCCGAGCTCATCGAGGTCGAGTACGAGCAGCTCGGCGCGGTCGTCGACGCCCGCACCGCGACGGATCCGGCCACGCCGGTCCTGCACGACGAGATCGGCAGCAACGAGAGCTGGAGCGGCGTCTACGAGTGGGGCGACATCGACGCCGCGTTCGCGGAGGCCGACCACATCGTCCGCATCAACGAGCTGCACTTCGACCGCTTCAACTCGACTCCGCTCGAGTGCGACGCGGCCCTGGTCGAGTACAACCGCGGCACGGGCCAGTGGACGATCCACTGCAACAACCAGTTCCCGGGCTTTGCGGCGATCATGATGGGCCCGGCGCTCGGTGTCGGCATCGACAAGCTGCGGCTCGTCACGCAGGACATCGGCGGCGGCTTCGGCAACAAGATCACGTCGCACCCGCAGCTCGTCGCCTGCTGCCTGCTCGCGCGCAAGCTCGGGCGGCCGATCCAGTGGACCGAGTGGCGCACCGACTTCCACCAGTCGATGTCGCACGGCAACGAGCGCTGGTTCCAGGAGCTCGAGGTCGCAGTCAAGGCCGACGGAACGCTGCTCGGCTTCCGCTGCAAGGCGCTCGACGACGCCGGCGCGTTCCTTCGCTACGAGCCGCTCGGCGGCGCGATCTGGGTTCAGGTGACACCGGGCATGTACCAGTGGCGCCACATACGCGTCGACTACAAGCAGGTCGTCACGAACAAGGCGCCCGTGTCGCCGAACCGCGGCTACTCGCGGATGCAGCACCTCTGGATGACCGAGCGGGTCATCGACATCGTCGCGCACGAGCTCGGCTTCGATCCGGTCGCGATCCGCAAGAAGAACTACATCCAGCCCGAGCAGATGCCCTACGAGACGCCGAGCGGCGGCATCTACGACTCGGGCGACTACCCGCGCGCGCTGGACATGGCGCTCGAGATGATCGGCTACGACACGCTCGAGGCGCGCCGCGCCGAGGCAAAGGCGCGCGGCAAGCTGTTCGGCATCGGGATCGGCTCCACGCTCGACTCCGGGACGAACAATTTCGCCCAGTCGCGCTACGTCAACCCCGACCTGCAGTTCTCGGGCAACAACGAGGTCGCGACCGTCAAGCTCGACATCTTCGGCGAGCTCGTCGTCACGCTCGGGACGACGCCCCAGGGGCAGGGCCACGAGACGTCGGCCGCGCAGGTCGTCGCCGAGCTGCTCGGCTGCTCGCCCGACATCGTGAACGTGCGCGTCGGACATGACACGTACTGGAACTCGAACTCGGGCTTCTCCGGCACCTACGCGAGCCAGTTCGCGGTGTCGGGCCTCTCGGCGGTACACGGCGCGGCGACCAAGCTCGCGGTGCAGATGCGCCAGCTCGCGGGCATGGTGCTCGGCGGCGTCGAACCCGACGACATCGAGCTGGCCGACGGGTTCGCACGCATTCGCGGCAACCCCGAGGCGGCACTCCCGTTCATGGCGCTCGGCGCGATCATCAACGTCAACAACGCCGGCTTCCCGGACGACTTCGATCTCACGATGAACGTCCGCCACGTGTACCGCCCGCCGTTCGAGCTGCCCGACTTCGAGCGGAAGTTCGGCAACCTCACGCTGACATACGCGATGCAGATCCACGCCTGCGCGATCGAGGTCGATCCGCAGACGGGCGTCTACGAGCTGGTCGACTACGCGGTCGTCGACGACTGCGGCAACCGCGTCAACCCGGCGATCGTCGAGGGACAGGTGATGGGCGCGACGGCGCACGCGATCGGCGCGGCGATGTGGGAGTCGTTCACCTACGACGACGACGGCAACCTGCTGACGCCGAACTTCTACGACTACCACGTACCGCACGCGCTCGACATGCCGCCGCTGAAGACCGACGCCATCGAGTCGCCGTCGCCCTTCTCGGTGCTCGGCACCAAGGGCATGGGCGAAGGCGGCGGCGCGGGCATCCACGCCGTCTGCGCAGCGCTGCAGGACGCGCTCGAGCCGGTTGGCCGACCCGTCGTCTGGGACAGCCACAACCCGTACCACCGGGTCTTCGAGATGCTGCGGAACCCCGAGGCGTCGCGTGCGAACGTCGAGGTGCGGTCCTCGTGAAGGTGGAGGGCACCAAGGAGCTCGACGCCCCGCGCGAGCGCGTCTGGGCCGTGATCAGCGACCCCGAGAGCATGGCCAACCTGATGCCGGGGGTCGAGGGATTCGAGGTCGTCGACGACAACCACTGGAAGGCCAGGGTCAAGATCCCGCTCGGCCTCGGGGGCCTCAAGATGTCGATCGACTTCGAGAAGCTCGACGAGCGGCCGCTCGAGTTCTCGTCGATGCGCGCGAAGGGCAAGGGCGTCGGCGCGCTGATGGACATGACGACATCGTTCACGCTCAGCGGCGAGGGCGCCCACACGTCGATGGCCTGGCAGGCCGATGTCAGCATCGCGGGCGCCGTCGGCTCGATGGGCCAGCGCGTGCTGCAGCCGATCATCAACCAGCAGGTGGGTCAGGTGCTCGCGGCGCTCGAGCGCCAGGTCGAGGCGGCCGCGTGAGCGTTCCATTCCGCGTCGGCGTGATGCAGCTGACCATGGAGCCGCTCGAGGAGATGCTCGAGTCGGCGCGCGCGATGGACGAGGCCGGGATGGACACCATCTGGCTCGCCGAGGCCTACCCGTGGTGGCGCAAGCACGGCATGGAGGCGAAGTCGTCCACCGTGCTCGCGGGCATGATCGCGCTCGAGACGAGGCGCCTGGCCGTCGGCTGGGGAATCATCTCGCCGTACACGCGCCACCCGGTGCAGGCGGCGATGGATGCGCGCGTCGTGCAGGAGGCCGCCGGACCCGGCCGCTTCATCGCGGGCTTCGGCACCTCGAAGATCTTCCTCAACAGCACGAAGCAGGGCGGCACGCCGCAGGAGACGCGGCCGCTCGCGCACATGCGCGACTCCATCGCGATCGTGCGCGGAATCCTGGGAGGCGAGCGCTTCGTGTACGACGGCGAGGTGTTCTCCGCCGACATCCCGGCGCTCCGGCCCGAAGCCGATGTTCCCCGCTGGCGCGTCCCGGTGTACGTGGCCGGCACGGCGCCGCGCATGCAGCAGCTCGGCGGCGAGCTCGGCGACGGCCTGCTGACGCCCTCGATCACGACCCCGGCGTTCGTCGAGTACACCTGCGGCAACGTTCGGATCGGCGCCGAGCGCGCCGGACGCGATCCTGCCTCCGTCGATGTCGGCTGCACGATCGTCGCGTCGATCCACGCCACCGATCGCGACGCCGGCCGTGACGGGGCGCGCGAGATCGCCGGCATGTACCTGGCCAACAAGGTGCAGAACATCCAGGGCTCGGCCGACACGCTCCTCGAGCTCGCCGGGATCGACCCCGAGGAGATCCGGCCCGTCGCAGAGGCGATGGAGCACGGCGGCCGGCTCGCCGCCAAGGCGAAGGTCACCGACTCGATCCTCGACCGCTGCAAGCCGATCGCAGGCACGCCGGACGACTGCGTCGCCGCGATCGAGGAGTACCGCGCCGCCGGCTGCTCGCACATCATGCTCGAGCTCTGGGGCGAGAACCGGCACGAGCAGATCCGCCTGTTCGGCGAGCGGGTCCTCCCGCGTGTGCGGGCCTCCGCCGCCGCCGCCAAGGTCGCGTGACGATCGCGATCGACCGCGCGCGGCTCGTCGACTGGGCCAGCCGGGCGATCGGCACGCCGAGCTTCACGGGCGACGAGCAGGCGATGGCCGAGCTCGTGCGCGACACGTTCGCGGAGATGGGTCTGCGCGTCCAGTGGCAGCAGGTCGAGGAGGGACGTGCGAACGTCCTCGGGATCCGCGAGGGCGCCGGCGGCGGTCCGAGCCTGATGTTCAACGGGCACATGGACACCTCCTACTCCGGCCGCGAGCCGTGGCTCGCCGGCGTGCCGGGATTCCAGCCGAGCGCGTTCGTCGAGGACGGCAACCTCTACGGCCTCGGCATCTCCAACATGAAGGGCGCGCTCGCGTGCTACGTCGAGGCGCTGCGCGCGCTCGCCGACGCCGGCGTCACGCTGCGCGGCGACTGCATGATCGCGGCGGTGTGCGGCGAGATCGAGAAGACCCAGTACGGCGACGCGCAGGGCCCGCAGTACCGGGGCTACGCCGCCGGCTCCCGCTACCTCGTCAGCCATGGAGGCGTCGCCGACATGTGCATCCTCGGAGAGCCGACCGAGGGCAAGGTCGTGCTCGGGCACTTCGGCTCGCTCTGGCTGCGCATCGGCACGCAGGGCAACTTCATCCACACGGCGTTCTCGGACGGCAAGCGCGATCTCAACTCGATCCTGCGCATGCGCGAGGTGATGGACGCGGTGCTCGAGTGGATCCCGCTCCTGGGAGGCCGATCCCGAGAACGCGTACCGCGGGGTCGGCGCACTCGTCAACGTCGGGGCGATCGCCGGCGGGTTCGGCTGGCGCGTCTCGCGCACTCCGCACCGGACCGATCTCTTCCTGGACGTCCGGGTGCCGCCGACCAAGCCGATGGCCGTCGCACGCGGACAGGTGATGGACATGGTTCGCGGCCTGCAGTCGCGCTTCCCGCAGTTCGGCGTCGACGGCGAGATCTACGTCACCGCGCCGGGCGCCGAGATCGCCGAGGATCACCCGCTGGTCGCAGCGATCGACGCGACGCACGCGGAGGTGTTCGGCTCGCCGCCCGAGCGCGACGTCACGCGCTGGTTCTCGGATGCGTCCGCGCTGACGCGCTACGGGGTCGCGACCGTGAACTACGGCACATCGACCGGGCTCATGGACACTGCGCGAGGCGAGAACCTGTCGATCGACGGACTCGTTCGGACCGCCGAGGTCTACGCGCGCGCGGCCATGCGGATCTGTGGAGTCGAGAAGGGGACTACGTGAAGCTGGTCACGTTCGAGCACGCCGACACCGGCGTTGCCGTGGGACACGTCGACGGCGACGAGATCGCCGTGCTCGCAGTGCCGACGATGGTCGAGTGGTTCGAGCGCGGAGGCGCGGATGAGACCGGCGTCCGCGTGCCGTTCGCCGAGGCGAGACTGCCGCGCACCGATCAAGCCGACGAAGTTCCTCCACACTGCGGGGAACTTCCGCGAGCACGAGGAGGAGTCGAAGCAGGTCGGCTGGTCGCACGAGATCGCGCCCTGGATCGGCTTCTTCCAGAACGTCGACGCGATCGTCGGGCCGGACGATCCGGTGATCTACCCCGAGCATCTGACCGAGGAGCTCGACTACGAGCTCGAGCTGGCCGTGATCCTGCGCAAGCCGGGCAAGTGGTTCGCGCCCGAGGACGCGGACGACTACATCGGCGGGTACGTGATCTTCAACGACATCACGGCGCGCGACATCCAGCGCCGCGAGATGCGCTCCGGCGTGTTCTCGTTCTGCAAGGCGATCGACACGTTCTGCCCGCTCGGCCCGTGGATCGTGACGCCCGACGAGATCGCCGACCCGCACAACCTCGCGATGGAGCTCCGCGTCAACGGCGCAGCTCGCCAGGAGTCGCACTCCTCGCGCATGTCGGTGTCGATCCCGGAGATCCTGAGCCACTACTCGCCGCTCGGCTACTCGGCCGGCGACGTGCTCTCGACGGGCACCGTCTCGGGCGTGGCCGGCTTCTCCCCGGACGCCGCGTCGCTCTACCTGAAGCCCGGCGACGTCATGGAGTGCGAGATCGAGGGGATCGGCGTGCTGCGGAACCCGGTGATCTCGTGGCAGGAAGGGCACGGCGAGCCGGCGCCGCCGCGCGTCCGCTGGTGACCTTTCCCCGGGACGACGCTCGTCTCGACCGCGTACGGGCCCTGATGGCCGAGCGCGATCTCGATGCGCTCGTGGTGCGGACGCCCGACAACATCGTCTACCTCACGAACTTCTGGGGCATGAAGGGCTACGACGCGTGCGTCTTCCCGCGCGAGGGCGAGCCGGTGCTGTTCTGCCTCGAGGCGTCGGAGGCCGACGCGGCGCGCACGGCGTGGACGTCGGACGTGCGGCTGTTCCCCGGGCTACGACCCGGACGATCCGCGCCCGCCGAGCCTGCGCGCGCTCGAGCTGGCCGCCGCGGCCGCCCGCGGGTACGACCGGGTGGCGATCGAGCTCTCGGGCGGGACGCAGGCGTCGGACCGCATGGTCGGCGAGCCGACGACGTTCGCGAAGGGCTGGTTCGACGCGTTCCCGGACGCGCTCGACGCCACCGCCGTGCTCGTCCGGGCGCGCGCCATCAAGACGACCCAGGAGGTCGAGCGGATGGTGCTCGCGAACGAGATCGCCGCAGCCGCGATGGAGCACGTTCGCACGCTGATCCGCCCGGGCATGACGAGCGCCCAGGCCGCGGCGATCTGGCAGGCGTTCGTCCACGGCGAGGGCACGGGCTGGCGCGGCAAGGTCGACCTGGCCTACCCGTTCTCGCTGGTCTGGTCGGGGCCGTCGATCAAGACGTTCACGGCGACCTCGTCCGCTCCCGTGATCGAGGGCGAGCCGACGCTGTTCGAGATCTGGGTCTGCGCCGACGGCTACTGGGCCGACCACACGAAGAACCTGGTCTGCGGCGAGCTGAAGCCGCGCTACGCGGAGCTGGAGCAGGGGCTGGTCGAGGTCTACAACGGCGCCGTCGCACATGCTCGGCCCGGTGGAAGCCTCGCCGAGATGGATCGACAGGTGCGCGCCGGGATCGCGGCGATCGGCTTCCCCGACCAGCCCACGCATCCGATCTGCCACGGGATCGGCGCCCGGGCGCACGAGCCGCCGTACGCGCACCAGGCCGCAGACGTCGAGGTAGAGGAGGGCATGGTGCTCGCGATCGAACCCGGTTGCTACTGGCCCGAGGGCGGCGGCCTCCGCGTCGAGGACAACTTCCACGTGACGCCCGCGGGCCCGCAGAAGCTGAGCCCGTTCCCGGACGGGATCGTCCGTGTCTGACGACCACGATGCTGCGGCGCGCGACGAGCTGAAGCACGGCGAGCTGAAGCCGATCCTCCCGGGCCCGGGAGCGAGCGACTACGAGCGCTACCTGCGCACCGACGAGCTGCTCGCCCTGCAGAAGACGCCGGAGGAGATGGTGCACCGGGACGAGCGCCTGTTCCAGACGGTGCACCAGTCGTCCGAGCTGTGGCTGAAGCTCGCCTGCTTCGAGATCGACGAGGCGATCGTGCTGATCGGCGACGACGAGATCCGTCGCGCGCTACGGCTCCTCGGACGCGCCAACCACTGCATCGTGATCGTGACGGAGGCGCTGCATATGCTCGAGCGCCTCTCGCCCTGGGAGTACCACGAGGTTCGGAAGGCGCTCGGACATGGCAGCGGATTCGACTCGCCGGGCTTCCGGACGTTCCGCTCGAGCGCGCGGCGGCTCTGGAGCACGTTCGAGGCACGCCTCTCGGCGAGCGGCCTGACGCTGGCCGAGGCCTACACGCGGGCGCTCGACCACCCCGACACCTACGACCTCGCCGAGGCGCTGATCGAGCTCGACGAGCGGGCGGCGATCTGGCGCGACGTGCACGTCAAGATGGTGCAGCGCGTGATCGGGGGTGGCGCCATCGGCACCCAGGGGACCCCCGTCGCCGTGCTCGCCGGACTCACGACGCACCGGCTGTATCCGGCGCTCTGGGACGTCCGGAACACGCTGACCGAGCTTGCGGACGAGTAGCACTGCGGCACCTGCATTGACGCACACCTGAGCGATCGCGATACTTGATCAAATTTTGGCGGAGGCGGGAGAGCCGGTAGCCATGGAGCGCGTGTGCGTCATAGGAGCGGGAGCGATCGGCAGCCTCTTCGCCGGCCATCTGGCCGCGGTCGCCGACGTCTCGATCCTCACGCGCAGACCCGAGCAGGCGGCCGCGCTCGAGCGGGAGGGCCTGCACATCAGCGGGCGCAGCGAGCGCCAGGCGGCCGTGCGCGCATCGGCAGACCCCGATGCGCTTCCGCCGTTCGACCTCGGCATCGTGGCGACGAAGGCGGGCGGGCTCGAGGCGGCGGTCGGATCGCTGCACGGCCGCTTCCCGGACGCCACGATCATGACCGTGCTGAACGGCCTCGGCGCCGAGGAGGCGGTTCGCCGCGCAGGCAGCTGGCCGATCATCTCCGGCGTCACGTTCATGAGCGGCACACGCCACTCGGACACGCACGTCGAGTACGTCCTCGACACGGAGACGTGGCTCGGGCCGTACGAGGAGACCCCGTTCGCGGTCGTCAGCGAGGCAGCAGACCTCATGACGCGGGCGGGACTCCACGTCGAGGCGCTGCCCGACCTGCGGCCGGCGCAGTGGTCGAAGCTGATCTTCAACGCGACCGTGAACGCCGTCGCCGCCCTGACGGGTCTGCGCCACGACTGGCACTTCGCGGCCGAGGAGCGGCCGAGCGACCTCGGACATCTCGTGCACGACCTGGTCGACGAGGGCAAGGCCGTGGCAGCGGCCGCGGGCATCGAGCTGCACGACGACCCGTGGGAGATGAACGTCCTCGCCACGCGACGTGGCTCGGCCCACTATCCGTCGATGCTCGAAGACGTCGAAGCAAGGAGACAAACGGAGATCGAGCTGATCACCGGCGCCCTGGTGCGCGAGGCCGCGCGCCACGACGTCGACGTCCCGCTCCACACCGCGCTCTACCGCCTCGTCAAGGCGAGGGAGGAGTCGTACTCGTGACTGCTCCCGCCCGTTCGTGCCGTGTTCACGTACCAAGGAGGTCGTCATGAACGTACGAAAGAGGGGGGCGCTTGCCGCGCTCCTCGCCCTGGTGGCGATCGTCGCCGCCACCGTTGCAGGCGTCGGATCGGCCTCCGCGGCCGGCTCGCCGATCGTGATCGGCTGGGCCGACGACAGCACGGGCAACATGGCGCCGTTCGACCAGCCGGCCCTCGCCGCCGCCAAGGTCGAGGTCGCAGCGATCAACGCGAAGGGCGGCGTCAAGGGTCGTCCGCTGCAGATCGTCACCTGCAACACCCAGGGGAACAAGCCCGACGTCGCGAAGTCGTGCGGCGCGAGCCTCGTCGCGAAGTCCGACATCATCTTCACCACGTGTGACGTCGACTACGCCACCCCGGTGGTGCAGGAGGCGATCAACGCAGGCAAGCTCACGATCGCGCCGTGCATCGGCACCGATCAGATGGGCCCGAAGCGGTTCGGCGCGAAGGGTGCGCTTGCCTTCAGCTTCGGCAACGTCGCCCAGGACGAGGGCTCGGCCATGGCGCAGTGGGCATGGGCCAGGGGCTACAAGACAGCCGGCGTGGCGACCAACACGCTGCTCGTCTACTTCAAGAACGTCGTGCAGGCGTTCTCCGCGCGCTTCAAGCAGCTCGGCGGCAAGATCGTCGTCGCAGGCGACCTACACGACCGGCCAGAACAACGTCGGGAACGCCGTCACCCAGCTGAACGGCGTCAAGGCCGACGTGTACGTGACATCGACCTCGTTCGGCGAGCTTCCCGGCTTCGTGTCGGGCATGCGCACGCTCGGCAACAACACGCCGATCCTCAACTCGTGGGCCGGTGACGGCACGTACTGGATCACCAAGGGCGTGAAGGTCTCGAACTACTACGCCGTGACGTTCGCATCCGCGTTCGGCGACGACCCGAACCCCGCGGTCAACAAGCTGGCCAAGCAAGTCAAGGCCGGAACGGGTGGGTTCGTGACGGGCGCCGCCGCGATCGACGGCGTCGTGACCGCGATCAACCGCGCCGGCGGATCGACGAACGGTGCGGCCCTCGCGGCCCAGATGGTGAAGTTCCACAAGGTGCCGACGATCTCGGGCCTCGTAAGCTTCTCGCCGTCGCTGCACACGGTGTTCGGGAGGAAGTACCGCGTGATCTCGATCACTGGCACCAAGGCCAAGGTCATCGGCACCGTGACCGCGAAGGTCGTTCCGAAGATCTAGCTGCACGTGCGATCGTCGCGGCCCGGGCGCCGGGCCGCGACGATCGCCTCTCTCTCGATTCCGTCCTTGTCGATCGCACCCCCCGACGAAGCCCGCCCCGCGAAGGGAGCTCTTCGGGCCGTCTCGGTCTCGCGCTCCTTCCACGGGGTGCAGGCGCTCGACGAGGTCACGATCGAGCTCCACCGACACGAGGTCGTCGGCCTGATCGGGCCGAACGGCGCCGGCAAGTCGACGCTCGTCAACCTCATCACCGGGTTCGACCGGCCCACCTCCGGTACGGTCGAGCTCGATGGGCGTGACATCACCGGCTGGAGCCCTCACCGCCTGGGACGTGCCGGTCTCGCACGCACCTTCCAGCACTCCCGCTCGTTCGGCGATCTCTCCGTGCGCGAGAACATCGAGGTCGCGGCGCTCGGAGTCGGCGTGCGACCGCGCGACGCGCGCGCCCGCGCCGACGAGCTGTTGGAGCTGCTGCAGCTTGCGACCCACCAGCACCTGCCTGCGCGGTCGCTCGCCCACGGCGACGAGCGGCGCCTCGGCGTTGCGCGAGCGCTCGCCACGGAGCCGTCGTTCGTCCTGATGGACGAGCCCGCCGCCGGGCTTCCCGAGGCCGAGGTGCCCGACTTCGCCGCGGTCGTGCGCGGCGTGCGCGACGACCACAGCGCCGGAGTGCTGCTGATCGACCACAACATGGCGCTGATCATGGACGTCTGCGATCGGATCCACGTGCTCGACCAGGGCACCACTCTGGCAGCGGGCACGCCGGACGAGGTCCGGGCGAACATGGACGTCGCCTCCGCCTACCTCGGCGAGAGCGCCATCCGGGAAGACGGCCAGTGACCGGCCCGATGCTCGAGCTCGTCGACCTCGACGTGCGCTACGGCAGCGTTGCGGCCGTCCGCGGCCTGTCGCTGCACGTCGAGCGCGGCGAGATCGTCGGCCTGATCGGGCCGAACGGAGCAGGGAAGTCGACGACGCTGCATGCGATCATGGGCATGGTCCCGACGCACAGCGGGGAGATCCGGCTCGCCGGCGAGGCTCTCCGCGGCAAGGCCCCCGAGATCGTCGCGCGGTCCGGGATCGCGCTCGTGCCGGAGGGCCGGCGCATCTTCGCGGAGCTGACGGTCGAGGAGAACCTCCGGCTCGGCCTGGCCGGCCGCCACGAGCGCGACGGCGCGGGCGATGACCTCGAGTCGGTGTACGCGCTGTTCCCGATCGTCAAGGAGTACCGCCGCCGTCAGGCCGGCGCGCTCTCCGGCGGCCAGCAGCAGCAGCTCGCGATCGGTCGGGCGCTCGTGGCGCGGCCGAAGCTGATCCTGCTCGACGAGCCCTCGCTCGGCCTCGCGCCGAAGATCGTCGACGTCGTGTTCGAGGCGCTCGCCGAGATCCGCTCGCGCGGCATCACGGTGCTGCTCGTCGAGCAGCGCGCGCAGCGCACCGTCGAGTTCTCCGATCGCACGTACCTGCTCGCGAACGGCGAGATCCGCCTCACACTGACGCCGGCCGACGCATCCGACACCCGGGCGATGGTCGCCGCGTACCTCTCGTGACCCCATTTCTCGCTCCCCCACTCGCGTCGCTCAGCACCCAGGTGGTGGTCGACGCGATCGGCCTGGGAGCGATCTACGCGCTGATGGCCGTCGGCATCGGACTCGTGTTCGGCGTGCTGCGGCTCGTGAACTTCGCCTACGGACAGCTGGTCATGGCGGGCGCCTACACGCTCGCCTACACCTCGAACTGGCCCGTCGTCTGGAGCATCGTCGCGTGCGTGCTCGTGGTCGTCGCGCTCTCGCTGCTGATGGAGGTCACGGTCTTCAGACCGCTGCGCGGCCACTCGCCGACGGTCATGCTCGTGACGACGTTCGCGATCTCGTTCGTGTTGCAGGCCGTCGCGCTGATCATCGATCTCCGGGACGGGCAGATCGGCGAGCCGGCCGCCTCCGTCGCCCCGTTGAACTACGCGATCACCGTCGACGGGGTGTTCGTGCGCAAGGTGACGATCGTCGCCGTCGCCGTCGCGATCGTCACGCTCGGCCTGCTGGCGCTGCTGATCGGGCGCACGACGATCGGGCTCCGCATGCGGGCAGCGGCGATGGACTTCCGAACCGCGCGCATGCTCGGCGTCAACGCGAACCAGGTCATCACGTTCGCCGTCGTCCTCTCGGGCGTGCTCGCCGCGATCGTCGCCGTCATGCTGACGGTCCAGAACCCGCTGGTCACGCCCACGTTCGCACTCAACGAGACGATCCTCGTGCTCGTCGGCGTCGTCGTCGGGGGGATCGACCGGCTGTGGACCGCGACGCTCGGCGGCTTCGCGATCGGGTTCGCGAGCGGCGTCATCAACGGTGCGCTCCCGACCGACAAGACGGTCTACTACCCGTCCCTCGTGTTCGCGCTCGTGATCGTGGCGCTGCTCGTCAAGCCCGAGGGCCTCTTCACCCGGGGGCAGTCGTCGGCGGTCGATCGCGTATGAGCAGGCGGCAGGCCGCCATCCAGCTCCTGGGGCCGATGCTCGTCGTCGTCGCCGTCGGCATCGTCAGCTCGTTCGTGTCGGCCGCGAACGACATCTACTTCCTGAACGCCCTCATCGCCGTCGCGATGGTCGTCGCGATCTACGTCTTCGTCGGCAACTCCGGGGTGCTGTCGTTCGGCCACGTCAGCTTCATCGCGATCGGGGCCTTCAGCGCGGGCGTGATGACCATCCCACTCGAGTCGAAGTCGGGCGTGCTTCCCGACCTCTTCCCGATCCTGCGCGACCACACGATCGGCAACGTGCCGTCGCTGATCCTCGCCGCCGCCCTCGGAGGCCTGCTCGCGTTCCTGCTCGGCCTTCCCCTGATGCGCCTGTCCGGCCTCGCGGCGAGCATCGCGACCTTCGGCGTCCTGCAGATCACCTTCAACCTGCTGAACAACTGGACCTCGATCGGGCCGGGCGCGACGACGCTCTCGCTCGTGCCCGAGTCCACGGGTGGAGTCCAGGCCGTCGTCGGTGCCCTGATCGTGATCGTGATCGCGTTCGCCTACCAGCAGAGCCGGTTCGGCCGGATGCTGCGCGCCACGCGCGAGGACGCCGCCGCCGCGCAGGGCGTCGGCGTCGACGTGCACCGGCAGCGGCTGTGGGCGTTCACGCTCTCGGGCGCGCTCGCGGGATTCGCGGGCGCGCTGTACGTGCACATGCTCGGCTCGATCACGGCCAGCGAGGTGTACCTCGATCTCACCTTCCTGACGCTCGCGATGCTCGTCATCGGAGGCGCGACGAGCCTCTGGGGAGCTGTCCTCGGGGCGCTCGTCGTCAGCGGGCTCGACTCGTTCCTGAGCCAGGCCGAGTCGGGCGTCAACGTCGGCTTCAAGCTCGACATCCCGGAGGGCTCGGCGCTCGTGATCCTCGGTGTCGCGATGGCGCTCATGCTGATCCTGCGCCCGTCGGGCATCACGGGCGGACGCGAGTTCGGAATCCCCGGGTGGCGCCGCGCCGAGAAGCCGGCTCCGCCCGCGATCACGGAAGGCACCACGCCATGAGGATCTGCATCGTCGGCTGCGGGGCAGTCGGCTCGTTGTTCGCGGCCAACCTCGCGACGCTCGACGACGTCGACGTCTGGGCATTCGACCTCTCCGCGGCGCACGTCGCCGCGATCAACGCACACGGCCTGCGGCTCACGGGCGCCGGCGAGGTACACGCGCGGCTGCACGCAACGAGCGACCCGGCAGAGCTGCCGCCGTGCGAGCTCGGCATCGTCGCGACGAAGGCGATGCACGCCGAGTCGGCGATCGCCGCGACCGCGCACGTGTTCGCCGACGGCGCAGTCGCATCGGTCATGAACGGCGTCGGCAACGAGGAGACGCTCGCCCGCCACGTCGAGCGCGTGATCCGCGGCACCACGTTCCCCGCCGGCAAGGTGCTCGAGCCTGGAGTCGTGCAATGGGACGTCAAGGGCGATACGACGTTCGGGCCGTTCGAGCCTCGACCGGCGCGCGCAGACGAGGTCGAGCGCCTCGCCGACGCGTGCACGCGGGGAGGGATGCCGTCCCACGCGGTCGCCGACGCGCGGCCCGCGCAGTGGCGCAAGGTCATCTTCAACGCGGCGACGAATCCGGTCGGCGCGCTCACGGGCCTGACGCACGGCCAGGCCTGCGAGCGGCCCGATCTGCGCGCGCTCATCACCGGCCTCGTCGACGAGGGCAAGGCGATCGCGACCGCACAGGGGATCGAGCTCGACGCCGATCCCGAGGACATGATCGACCGGTCGTCGCAGCGCGGGGCCGCCTACCACCACAAGGCGAGCATGCTCCAGGACGTCGAGGCGCGCAGGCCGACCGAGATCGACTACCTGAACGGCGGGATCTCGCGCTTCGGCGCACGAGCTCGGCGTGCCGTCACCGCTCAACGATGGGATCGCGGCGCTGATCCGCGGTATCGAGGCGTCATGGGAGGCACACTGATGGGGTTGAGCAGCGAGCTCGAGCGCCGCCACGCGAACACCCGCGAGCCGCGATGGCCGCGCACGATCTGGATGCCCTGATCGTCTCGGGCACCGAGTACACGGGGTTCGAGGGCAGCGTCACGTACCTCTCCGGGTTCCAGATCGTCCACCGCTACGCCTACGTCGTGCTGCCGGCCGACGGCGACCCGTTGATCGTCTTCCCGAGCGAGGCGCGCTACGTCGGCGAGCACGGCACGGCGGAGATCGAGCAGGTCTTCGCGGGGTGTCCCGGCGAGGAGATCGCAGCACGGGCGCAGGCCGCGGGCTGGAAGCGGATCGGCGTGTACGGGCTCGACTACATCATGACCGTGCGCGACTACCGGGCCCTCGAGGGCCTCGACCTCGTCAACTTCGACGTCGAGTTCGACCACTCGCGCGCGGTCAAGAGCGATGCCGAGCTCGAGTCGGTCCGCGAGTCCGTGCGCATCAACCAGCGCGGATTCGAGATCTTCTTCGAGCACTACGCGCCGGGCAAGACGGCCGCCGAGGTGATGGCGGCCGCCGAGGGCTACTTCATCGAGCAGGGCTGCGGACGCCACCTGATGGACATGGTGCTCACGGCTCCCGGGAAGCACGGTCTCGCGCTGCCGGAGTTCAAGATCGCGCGCATCGGCGAGATCCTCGGCGACTTCATGCTGCCGTCGCTCGAGGTCGCCGGGCCAGGTGGCCACTGGGTCGAGGTCTCGCGGGCCATCGGCACCGTCGACGCACCGCTGTCGGATCACACGAAGCGGCAGATGGAGGCCTACGGCGAGTACTTCGACGCGGCGCGCACGGCGCTTCGCGTCGGCGCGACGTGCCATGACGTGCATCGCGCCGTGTCGGCGGGGTTCACGAGCCGCGGCTACCACCTCGGCCACGTGACCGGGCACTCGATCGGCATGACGATGATCGAGTTTCCCAAGATCGGAGAGGGCGTCGACTTCGAGCTCGGCGAGAACATGGTGTTCTCGAT
This sequence comes from uncultured Actinomycetes bacterium, assembly GCA_963717155.1. Taxonomy (GTDB): domain Bacteria; phylum Actinomycetota; class Thermoleophilia; order Gaiellales; family JALYLC01. Next base: position 153,780 of record OY970326.1, on the reverse strand, counting down.
GCACCCGCACGCGATCGCGGACTCGGGCGACTGCCTCTACATGCAGGACACGTGGCTCGTCACGGCCGAGGGGGGCCAGCCGCTCGCGACGCTGCCCATGCAGCTGTACCTCAAGTAGCGCAGCACCTATCGTGTGGGGGCAGGGGGAGGGGAACATGGTCGAGAGGGACGCGCCCGGCAGAGGGCGCGACAGACCCGCGGGCGGGGCGATCGGGGTCGGGTCCGAGCTCACGGGGTACCGCATCGAGGAACTGCTCGGGCGCGGCGCCATGAGCACCGTCTACCTGGCCGAGGAGATCGCGCTCGAGCGCAAGGTCGCCCTGAAGCTGCTCGCCCCGCAGCTCGAGCGACGAGAGATCTTCCTCGAGCGCTTCCGCCGGGAATCCAGGCTCGCGGCGTCGCTCGACCAGGCGAACGTCATCCCGATCTACGACGCGGGTGAGCTCGACGGACTGGTGTTCATCTCGATGCGCCACGTCGAGGGTCCTGACCTGGCCCGCATCCTGCTCGAGGAGCGGCTGGCCTCCCGGCGCGCGATCGAGATCGCGGCGCAGGTCGCCACCGCTCTCGATGCCGTGCACCGGCATGGCCTCGTCCACGGTGACGTCAAGCCGTCGAACGTCCTGGTCGACGCGTCTGGCGTGGTCTACCTCACCGATCTCGGCCTGACCAGGTGTCTGCAGGCGGCGGGTCGCATGGAAGCGGCGCTGGAGGGGACGATCGACTATCTCGCGCCCGAGCAGATCGAGGGAGCCGACGTCGACCATCGGGCCGACCAGTACTCGCTCGGCTGCGTGCTGTACGAGTGCCTCGTCGGCGAGCCTCCCTTCAGGCGCGACTCGGCCGCTGCGACGAGCTTCGCCCACCTGGCACTCGAGCCGCCCGACCCTCCGGGCCTCGAGGGCGTGTTCCCGAAGGCGCTCGCGAAGGCCCCGGACGACCGCTTCGCGTCGTGCTCGGAGCTGGTGGCCGCTGCGCGGAGATCGCTCGGACTGCCGACGCCCGCCGTCGACGTGAGGTAGCGCCGCCCTCAGGGAGCGCTGGTCGCCGTCGTCCGCGCCACGAGCTGCGCGCCGACCACGTGCACGGTCTGTTCGAGATGCGACCGCAGCTCGCGTGCAGCGGCCTCGCCATCGCCGGACGCGCAGGCCTCGAGGATGCGCTCGTGCTCGAGCTGGCGCGTGCGGATGACCTCCGCGCTCGGCGTCGCGAGCGCGCGGTAGCGCTCGCTGTTCTCCCAGGCCGGGCGGATCAGGCGCACGAGCCACTCGGATCCCGAGGCGCTGTACAGCGTGAAGTGGAACGCGTCGTGCGCCGCGCGCGCGGCGGGCCGGTCCCCGCGCTCGTGGTACAGCGTGTAGTTCACGAGCTCGGCGCGCGCCTGCTCGACCTCACGCTCGGAGATGCGTCCCGCCGCGCGCGCGACGGCGACCGGCTCGAGGGCGAGACGCGCCTCGTAGGTGTCGCGCAGGTCGTCGAGATCGAGCTCCTTGACGCGCGAGCCGCGATGCGCGACGTGGACTGCCAGCCCGAGCGTCTCCAGCTTGCGCACGGCCTCGCGGATCGGCGAGATGCTCATTCCGAGCGACCGCGCGAGCTCCTCGAGGCGCAGCGGCGAACCTGACTCGAGCTCGCCCGACAGGATGCGCTCGCGCAGCTCGGCCGTCGCGGCGTCGGCAAGCGTGGCGATTCCCGTCTGCATGTTGAGCCCCGTCGGCATCGGCGCCCTCATGGTACTCCGATGATCATGTGTCAAGTCTCAGGTGCCACACATCAGGTGACCCTGGCACGCGCGGGATCGACGGTCGTGTGCGCGCCGCTGGCGACGAGATCGCGCAGGCGCACGAGCGCCTCGACGACCTCACCGTGGCTCGTCGACAGGGGCGACATGCCGAGCCGGATGCTGTCGGGAGGACGGAAGTCGGGGACGACGTGCGCGTGCTCGATCAGCGCACGGCAGATGCGCCACGCGTCCGCGTGACGGAGCGAGACGTGAGCCCCTCGCCGGTGGGCGTCTCGCGGGCTGCCGAGCTCGAAGCCGAGCGGTACGAGCTCGGCGTCGTGGAAGTCGACGGCGAGCGCGGTCAGCGAGCCGCCCTTCGCACGGATCGCCTCGATGCCGGCCTCGCCGACGAGCTCGGCTCCGACGTCGACCGCCGCGAGGCCGAGGATCGGCGGGGTTCCCGCCAGGAATCGGCGCACGCCCTCGTGCGGCTCGTACGGCTCGCTCCATCGCGAACTGGTCGCTGCTGGCCGAACCAGCCCTGGATCGGCGAGCGCAGCGACTCCTGCAGCGCGCCGCGCACGTAGAGGTAGGCCGGGGCGCCCGGGCCCGCGTTCAGGTACTTGTAGGTGCACCCGACCGCGAGATCGGCCCCCGAAGCCTCGAGATCGACCGGCACCGCACCCGCCGAGTGGCTCAGATCCCACAGGACGAGCGCACCGGCGGCGTGCGCGGCTCGCGTGATCTCGAACAGGTCCGCGAGCGCCCCCGAGCGGTAGGCCACGTGCGAGAGCGTGACGAGCGCGACATCGCCGGGCGCGCACGCAGCCTCGATCTCGGAGGCCTGCGGCCCCGCCACCGGGTCGCACTCGAGCATGCGCAGCTCCGTCTCGCCGGACGCCGCGAGGCCCTCGAGCACGTAGCGATCGGTCGGGAAGTTGTCGCGATCGGTGACGACGACGCGCCGGCCGGGACGAGCCGCAAGCGCCGCGCGGGCGAGCTTGTAGAAGTTGACGGTCGTCGAGTCGCACGCGAGCACCTCGCCCGGCCGGGCGCCGAGCACGGCCTCGGCCAGCAGATCACCGGTGCGTACCGGCGCGTCGATCCAGCGATGCCAGCCGCCGACGAGCTCGCCCGACCACGCGCGAAGCATCTGCTCGATGCGCGCGGCCGTCGCGATCGGCATGCGACCCAGGGAGTTGCCGTCGAGATAGATCCGCGGCGTGTCGTCCTGCACGAACCGCGTCCGGAAGCGCGCGAGCGGATCGGCCCTGTCGAGGGCCGCCGCGCGCTGCCTCCAGTCGGTCACGTCGAGAGCGTACGGGAGTGGTCGCAGTGCGCGGGCGGCGGAACGTCGAGCGCGGGGTTGTAGTCGAAGAACCCGACCGGACGCAGCGCGAAGCCACACGAGACGACGGGCATGACGGGCCAGTCCTCGAGTCGCGGAGCGTGGTGCGACCCGAAGACGTACCAGAGCACGACGTCCTCCTCCAGCAGGTTGCGGTCGGCCTCCGTCCAGCGCGCCAGCCCCTCGCCCGGCGCCGACTGGTTCGGGTACTCGCCGGCGGGGTAGCGCTCGTCGGCCCGGTACGGCGTCACCCACAGGTGGTGGTCGAGCAGGCGCGCCCGCGTGCGGATCCCCGAGTCGGGCTGTTGCATCGGCAGCACGTTCTCCCCCGGAACAAGCTCGTAGGCGACGGCGTCGCCGATGCGGTTGCGGCGCGCGGTGTTCTCGACGCGGAAGCGGCGAGCGCTCTCCGGCGCGACGTGCGCCTTCGCCTGCGACTCGCGCTCGTAGGTCACGCGAGCCGTGCGGAAGGCGGTGCCATCGGGATTCGCGGGCCCCCAGGGGTCGGACACCGCGTCGGCCTGGTAGGCCACGTTCCGGGTGCCATCGACGTCGAGATCGAGGCGCGCGCAGAAGAAGTGCTGGTGGGCGCTCGTCACCACCCCGTCGCCGATCGGCAGCGAGTGGGGCGAGCGCTCGGCGGACACCCAGCCGGCCGTGTGCACGATCCCGGTCAGCTTCGCCTCGAACGCCCACGAGGCGTCCTGGTAGAAGTACCAGAAGTAGCCGTACTCGTAGTTGCCCACGGTCGCGATCGACGAGATCACGAGGCGGCGCGAACGTGCCCGGCCCACCAGGCCCCGCTGGTTCGTGTGCTTCCAGAGGAGGTTGTCGTCCTCCTCGTGCACGCAGATCGCGTTCGGGATCACGAGAGGGTCGCCGGTCAGGCTGTTCGTGACGCCGTCGAGGTAGTGGATCTCTCCCAGGCAGTCGCACCCGAGCGCGAGCGAGTTCGTCATCGGGCCCATGCCGTACTCGCCCGTGTCGAACACGTTCTTGAAGTGGACGGTCGGATTCGGGTCTCCGTACGGGATGACGAGCTCGGCGATCGAGGCGCGATGGCAGATCTGGCGCCGCTCGCCGTCATCCGTGTACGCGATGTCGTGCAGCACGAGGCCCTCGCGCGGATGGAACCCGATCAGCATGTCCCACTTCTGCCAGGCGATCCGGTTGCCGTCGGCGCGGAAGCTGACGCCCTCGGGCTGCGTGATCTCGATCGACTTGAGGTCGGGGCGATAGGGACGTCCGCCCCCGTCGAGATAGTCGGCGTCGCCCGCCGGGACGGCCGCGCCCGGAGCATGGTCGTCGAGGCGTACGACCTCCATCGCGTTGAGATCCACGACCGCGACGAGGCCGTACAGGGGTCGCGCGTACTGGTTGTCGGTCGCGTCTGGCTTGCCGAGCCAGGCGATCGCCCGGACGAGCCGTCGACCGCGCTCCTCGAACTCGCCCGCCGTCCACGCCTCGACGTGCACGAGGCTCGGATCCGCGATGCCCCGCTTCGCCAGCGCCTCGACGTAGCGCGGGTCATTGCGAACGATGTCGCCGGCGAGGGTGAACTCGTCGCCGTGGATCGCGGGTTGCACGTCCGCCGGCAGCACGTCGTGCGACACGAGCCGATCGTCGTCGAGCGAGATCACCAGCTCCACGCCCCGCGCGGCCTGGGTGTCGAGGAGCACGACGAACGCCTCGCGGGCCGGACGAGCGCCCCCATCGCGCCAGGCGAGGTAGGCCGGCTTGTCCGGCTCCCGTAGCTCGACCGACGTGAAGCGGAGCTGCGCGGACAGCCCGGGAGCCGTGCGCGCGACTGAGACGGCGCGGGTGATCTCATCCGCAGACAGCGGGTCGAGCGGGTGGCTGGCGGTCATTGCGGCAGCGTAGACTCCGGCGACGCCCGGTCGACCGGAGGAGCTGTGTGCGCGAGTTCGATGTGGTGGTGCTGGGCGCCGGCCCCGCGGGCGAGGTGACGGCGGGACGGCTCGGAAAGCACGGCGTCTCGGTCGCCCTCGTCGAGCAGGAGCTCGTCGGCGGCGAGTGCTCGTTCTACGCCTGCATGCCGTCGAAGGCGCTGCTGCGGCCGATCGACCTGGCGCATGAGGTGGGCCGCGTGCCGGGCCTCACGATCGGTCCGATCGACGTCGCTGCCGTGTTCGCCCGGCGGGACGAGGCGAGCCACAACTTCGACGACTCTGCCCAGCTCCCCTGGCTCGAGAAGAACGACGTGACGCTGATCCGCGGTCACGGGCGGATCGACGGCGAGCGACGCGTCGTGGTCGGAGACGAGACGCTCGTCGCGCGCAAGGCGGTCGTGATCGCCACGGGGTCGAGGGCTCGCGTGCCGGACATCCCCGGACTGCGCGACGCGAGGCCGTGGACCAATCGAGAGGCGACCACGGCGAGCGAGGTCCCCGGGCGGCTCGCGATCCTCGGCGGAGGCGTCGTCGGCGTCGAGATGGCCCAGGCCTGGTCCGGACTCGGCTCGCACGTGACGCTCGTCCATCGCGGCGACCGACTGCTCGCCCGCAACGAGCCGTTCGCGGGTGCGCAGGTGCTCGAGGCGCTGCGCGGAGGCGGCGTGGACGTGCGGCTGCAGACGACGGTGATGCGCGTCTCGCGCTCGAGCGGGTTGGTGCTCGAGCTCGACGACGGATCCCGCGTCGAGGCCGACGAGCTGCTCGTCGCGGCCGGGCGCACACCCGGCACCGCCGGCATCGGACTCGGCCGAGCTGGGCATCGACGAGGACGGGCCGCTGGCGGTGGGCGACGACCTGCGCGTGCCTGGATACGAGTGGCTGTACGCCGTGGGCGACGTCAACGGGCGGGTGCTGCTGACGCACATGGGCAAGTACCAGGGCAGGCTGGTCGCCGATGCGATCTTCGGCCGCGAGGTTCGCCTCCGCTCGGACGGCGCCCGATCGCCGCAGGTGATCTTCACCGACCCGCAGGTCGGCGCGGTCGGCTACACGCTCGCCGCGGCGCAGGAAGCGGGGCTCAACGTCCGCCACGTCGACGTCGAGACCGGCGGCAATGCGGGTGGGTCGTTCGTCGGGCACGGCGCGCCAGGGACGGCACGGCTCGTCATCGATGAGGACAGGCAGGTCGTCGTCGGCTTCACGATCACCGGTCCCGAGGTCGCCGAGGCGCTCCACGCGGCCACGATCGCCGTCGTCTCCGAGGTGTCGCTGGAAGATCTGTGGAACTCGGTTCCGGCGTTCCCGACCCGCAGCGAGCTGTGGCTGAAGCTGCTCGAGGCCTACGGGCTCTGAGCGGCGTCCACGACGTAGAAGTCCTGCGGGTCGATGATCCCGTGCCCCCGGCCCCAGCCACTTCCACCGGCGCTTCTCCACCGCCAGCGTGGCTCGCGTAGGAGGCTCCCGAGGATCAGCCCGACCGCCAGATCGGCGATGGCCATCAGGCGGAACTCCGCTGCGCGCGCAGCGCCGCCCGTAGCCGCGCCTCGTGCTCCGCGAACACCGGCGACTCCTCGAGCTCGAGCGTGCGCGGCCGCGGCAGGTCGATCTCGAACACCTTCGAGATCGTCCCCGGCCGCGGCGACATCACGTACACGCGGTCGGCGAGGAAGACTGCCTCCGAGACGTCGTGCGTGATCAGCAGGACCGTCGAGCGCACCTCCTCCCACACGCTCAGGAGCCACTGCTGGGCGAACGCGCGGGTGATGCCGTCGAGCGAGCCGAACGGCTCGTCGAGCAGCATCGCGGGCTTGCCGAGGAGGATCGTCCGCAGGAACGCCGCGCGGTGTCGCATGCCGCCCGAGAGCTGCCACGGCCACGACTGCGTGAACTCGCCGAGCCCGAACCGCTCGAGCAGCGGCTCCGCCCGGGCACGTGCAGCGGCGCGGGGGACGCCCGCGAGCTCGAGCCCGATCGTCACGTTGTCGATCGTCCTGCGCCATGGCAGCAGGCCGTCGCGCTGCGGCATGAACGCGCAGGCGCCGAGGCGATCGGACAGCGCCCGGTCGTCGATCAGCACCTCCCCGCTCGTCGGCTCCTCGAGTCCGGCGAGGATCTGGAACAGCGTGCTCTTGCCACATCCGCTCGGCCCGATCACGGCGACGAACTCGCCGGGCTCCGCGACGAGATCGACGCCGTCGAGCGCGAGCACCGTCGTCTCGCGCGGTCCGGCGAACTGCTTCCGCAGGCCGCGAACCTCGAGCCGCGCGCGCTGCTCTTCGTGCACCGTCACCAGCGGACGTCGGCCTCGGCCGGCCGCCTCCACGGCATCGCGAGTCGCTCGAGCAGCGTGACGATGCCGAACAGCGCGAGCGTCAGCAGCGAGGTGACCAGCACGGCGCCGAACACGAGATCGGTGCGGAACGCGTTCTTGCTCGTGGTCATGTAGACGCCGAGCCCCTGCTGCGCACCGACGAACTCGGCCACGATCGCCGACACGTACGAGTACGTCACCGCGATCTTCAGCCCCGTGAAGAACTGCGGGATCGCGCTCGGAAGGCGGACGTGCAGCAGCAGCTGCAGCGCGGCTCGCACCCATCGTGCGCAGCAGGCTCATCGCGTCGTGGTCGGCCGACGCAAGCCCCTGCACGAGCCCCACCGCGATCGAGAAGAACGTGAAGAGCGCGACGAGCACGATCTTCGGCGTCTGCCCGAACCCGAACCAGATCACGACGAGCGGCGCGAGCGCGATGATGGGCAGCGTCTGCGACCCCACGATCAACGGGTAGATTCCGCCGCGAAGCCAGGATGACCAGTCGATCGCGATCGCGAGGCCGACTGCCAGGACGATGGCCACGCCGATCCCGAACACCGCCTCCTTCGTCGTCGTCTCGATCGGCGGGCCACAGGTTCGCGCGATCGTCCCAGGTCGACTGGACGACGAGACCCGGGGTCGGCAGGACGCGCGCGCTGACGTCGAGCACACGCGTTGCGAGGTCCCAGACGACGACGCACACGACGAGCACGGCCGCCGGTGCCACCAGCCTGCGATGTTCTTCAGTGCCGTCTGATGGAAATCCATGACTCGCGGGCCCTGTGCCTCGACCGCTCCCAGGAAGGGCCACCAGATGATCCGAGCGCGCTCCACCCTCGTCGCCGCCACGCTGCTGACCGCGAGCCTCGCGCTCGTCGGCGGCGCCTGGGCCGGGAGCTCGTCTGCTCGACCGGCGCGGGTCGCCGACAACCAGACGGTGCGCATCGCGCTCGACTACTCGGCGAACGTGAACTACCTGGGCATCTACGTCGCGATCGACAAGGGCTTCTTTGCCCGCCAGGGCATCACCGCCAAGATTATCCCGTACGCGAACACGCCCGCCGAGACCCTCGTCGAGAGCGGCAACACCGATCTCGGCATCAGCTATCCGCCGGACGTGATCATCAACCGCGCGAAGGGTCTCGAGTACAAGGCTGTCGCGGCGCTCGTCGCAGCAGAACACGACCGCGCTCGCCGTCCTCGCGTCCTCCCCGTACACCCGTCCGGCGCAGCTCAACGGCAAGCTCTACGGCGGCTTCGGCATCGCGAGCGATCCAGCCGCTCGTCACGGCGATCCTGAAGGGCGACGGCGTCGCGAAGCCGTCGTTCAAGCAGGTCGTGCTGAACACCGACGTGATCGACGCGCTCTCGAAGAACCGCATCCAGTACACGGCGGTCTTCGGCGGCATCGATGACGTGACCGCCGCGCTCCAGGGCGTCAAGCTCCGGATCTTCCCGTACAGCAAGTACCTCGGCGCAGCGGGCACGTACCCGAACGCGGTCTTCGTGGCGAGCGACAAGCACCATCGCATCGCGCGGCCCCGCCCTGCGAGGCGCGCTCAAGGCGCTTGCCGAGGGCTACGAGTTCGCCGCGAAGCACCCCGCGGCCGCCGAGGCGATCCTCATCAAGGACAACCAGACGGCGCTCGGAAAGAGCAAGCAGATCGTCGTCGCGACGGGCAACGCCACGGCGAAGACGTTCGTCAACGCCGCCGGGCGCTGGGGACCGCTCTCGACGCGCGACTTCGCCGGTCTCGAGACGATCCTCGCGAAGGGCGGCGTCGTCAAGGGACCGCTCCCGCCGCCGCACGACCTCTTCACCAACGCGCTCCTGCCCGCGAGCTGACGCCGCGATCGACGACGAGCAGCTGCAGCGAATCGCGGGGCGCCTGCGCGCCGCGCCTCCCCGGGCCGGGCGCACCCGCGTCCTGACGATCGACGGCCGCACGGGCGCCGGCAAGACGACGCTCGCGCGCGAGCTCGCGCCCGTGCTCGGGTGCCCGATCGTCGAGCTCGAGCAGCTCTATCCCGGGTGGGACGGCCTCGAGCAGGGCGTCGAGCTGCTCGTGAGCGCCGTGCTCGAGCCGCTCGCCGCGGGCCGCGGCGTGGAGGTACCCCGCTACGACTGGATCGAGGCGCGATATGCCGAGCCGTGGGCGCTCGAGCCGTCCGAGCTCCTGATCGTCGAGGGCGTCGGCGCGGGCACGCGCGCCGCGGCGCGCTACGCGAGCCTGCTGGTGTGGCTGGAGCTGGCGGCCGAGACGCGGCGGCAGCGTGCGCTCGCGCGCGATGGCGACGTCTTCCGGCCGCACTGGGAACGCTGGACGGCGCAGGAGGAGGCGCTCCTCGCCCGCGAGGCGACGCCCTCGCGGGCCGACCTCGTGCTCGACATGAATCGCTAGTCGGCCGGCCAGCCGTCGAGGACGCTGACGACGCCACGCACGCCGGCATCGCGCATCGCCTGCTGGACGCCGCGCTTTGCGATCTTCGCGGCGGCTGCGGCATCCGGCGCCTCGACGCGAAGCGGGAACCGGACCTGGTAGGCCTCGACCGGGTCATGCATGCCGACGGCGCCCCGGTTCGTGGTGGCCGCGAAGTCGGCGAAGACCTCCTGCAGCCGCGGAACGACCACCAGGACGAGCTGGTCGTAGTCGTGTTCGTCGGCGGCCCACACGCTGACCCTGACGTCGACGAGCATGCAGCCCCTCCCCGGCTCGAGATCGACTCTCCGGGGTGACTCTCGGTCGACGCTGCGAAAAGTCACGCGAGCGCGTTACTTCGGGCCGCCGGCTGCGAGGGAGCCTCCATGAGACTCCTCAGGATCCGTCGCGCGATGTGCGTCCTTCTCGTCCTGGTGGTCGCCGCCACCGGGGTTCAGGTCGCCTATGGCTGGACAGGGACGCTGTACTTCTCGGCGACCGCGTCACCCGGGGTGCCCGAGTACACACCGGGCTGGGCCTATCGCCAGGGCAATCGCCAGGACACCGGCACCGGCTTCGTCCCCGTCGAGGTCTGGTCGCTGACCTCGGGCTACATCGTGACGAACGACCAGGTGGCGGCCGGCTACATCCAGCAGAGCTACCCGAGCATCTACCGCAGGCAGGGGTGCTGGAACCCGGGCATCAGCCCGTTCAACTACCCGTACTCCTTCTCCTGTTACTGGATCTAGGTCGGAGGATGACCATGCAACGCACAGCCGCACTTGCGCTCACCCTGACGGCCGCAGCGCTCGTCCTCCCCGCCGGCATCTCCACCGTCGCGAGCTCGGCACCGAGCTCGAACGCGACGACTGCGCTGCTCGAGCGGCCCGCGGCGTTCGGCGACAGCCTTCCGCCTGCCGTCGCGAAGGGCATCGATCCCGGGGAGGTCGACCTCTCGAGCGTGCGCCTCGGCGCGAGCGTCGGGAGCCAGCAGTTCTACGTCGCGAAGGGCACGCGTGGGGTATGCCTCATCCGCGTCGACGACCCCGCCGCGCCCGCGTTCACGTACACCTGCGCGAGCACCCTCGCCAACGGCGGCGTCTACCTCGACACGCTCGACCGCGCGAACGGCTCGATGCAGCTCGCCGACGTCGTTGCCGACGGCGTGACCGGAGCCGCGATCGACGGGAAGGTCGTCCCGATCAGCAACGGTGTGCTGGTTGCGGATGGCGTGTCGCTCGGCGCCTCGGTGACCCTGCTCGGCGCGAGCGGGTCGCAACCCGTCCCGACTCCGGCGGATACGTCCGCTCCGCCTATCGGGTAGTCGTAGGAGGCTGTCAAAGAGCCGGCGTAGATGCTCGGGGTTCTCGGAGCGAGCGGGGGCGTCGGCTGGCTCGCAGCACAGGCCGGACGCCTGGACAAGAGCCAGCCGACGTCCCAGCGAAGCCCCGGAGCCCGCTCGCCGAGCCAAATCCGGACCGCTGAATGGACATGAGCGGGATCCGGGTCGCCGGAGGGCTGGGGTCGACGCGAGGGACGAGCACAGACCCCAGACCGTAGGACGATCCGAGGGCGCCGAGCGCCGCGACCGATCGTTGACAGACTCCTAGCCGGCGCTGCTCACCCCGCGGACGAGGACGGCCTCGGGCGATCCACTCCGTCGCACGAGGTGTGGGGCGAGCGTGACGGGCGAGAGCCCGACGTCGACCGCGTAGCCCAGCGACGACCGGTAGCGCACCCAGCGCAACGCGCGATCCGCGCCTCGCGGCGTCGCGATCCGTTGCACGTCGTGGGATCGGACGAGCTCGGGATACTCGACCACGAGACTCACGGCGGGCCCCACCGCGCTCCCGAAGCGGCCGATCAGGCTCGCCGGAAGGCTCTTCGACGCCGGTGGCAGCCGTCGGTCGGACACCCGGAGGGAGCGCCCGCCGCCGCGCACCGCGGTCAGCTGGCCATGTGCCCGGTCGTAGCGCAGCGTCACCGGGCCCCCACCGAGGTCGAAGCGAGCCGACACCACACGCGCCTGGCCGCCGATCGCGGCAACCGCCGTGCTGTCGGAGATGCCGTCCGACCCGCCATCCGGCCAGAGCGCGAAGGCCAGGGCGACCACCGCTGCGAGCACGACCGCCGACGCCACGATGCCGGCGGGTCGGACGCGCCGCCGCGGCCGCTGCGTCTCCACGACCGCGTCGGCGATCGCCAGCAGCTCGGGCTCGTCGGCGAGCAGCTCGAGCACCTCGTCGTCGAGCTGCGAGCGGCGCGCTCTCATCGCTCGACTCCGAGGGAGGCGAGCTCGCGCTGGAGCTCGCGCAACGCGCGGGTGAACCGCATCCTCATGGCCGTCTCGCTGGCGCCGTGACGCATCGCGAGCTCGGCGAACGGCGTGCCTTCGAGCAGCCGTCCCGCGAGCACGTCTCGATGATCGGGCGACATGCGCAGCATCGCGAGCCGGATCGCCTCGGCGACCTCGCGCCCGTACCTGAGCTCGCTGTCCGAGACGGCGAGCTCACCGGGCGGAAGGGCCGATGCGGCAGGCCTGCGCAGGTCGTCCTGGAATCGACGCCGCGCGACGGTGTACAGCCAGGCGAGCAGGGGCGGTTCCGACCCGCCCACCCGCGGACGGTCGCGAGCTGCCTCCATGAAGACCTGCTGGGTGATGTCCTCGGCGCGCTGAGGATGCCGCGTCCGCCGAAGCAGGTACCGGAACAGGCCGTCCCGGTGCGTGCGAAACGCCGCCTCGAGGCCCACATCGTCGAGCGGAGCCCCCGTCCGTTCTGGTGCGGCCGGCCCGGTCGGCCCGTCGTTCGGCCCCATGTCACGAGCCTACACCGTTCCCTCGGCGGAGCTTCCCCCGCGCTTTCGAATGGCGAGCCACAGGGTACGAATCTCGCAAGAGCGCCCGCGAAGTAACGCTCGGCGACAATGGGTCGGTGGGAGAGGGAGCCCGCCTGATGCAGCGCACCGACGCCGAGCTCGGTCGCGTCGATGAGCTGCTGATGCTCGCGTACGAGGCACCCTCGCGCCGGCGCGAGCTCGAGCTGTACCTCTTGGTGCAGCCCGACGGCTGGTTCGTGATCGAGGAACGCGGCGAGATCGTCGCGGCGGCCGGCGCGATCGCCTATGGCAGCTTCTGCTGGATCGGCCTCGTCGCGACGCACCCGGCCGCACAGGGGCGAGGACTCGCAACGCGCCTGTCGAGGCACCTCCTCGAGTGGGCGGCGAGCCGGGGCTGCGTGACGGTCGCGCTCGACGCCTCGGACGTGGGCCGCCCGGTATACGAGCGGCTCGGCTTTCGCGCGCTCGGCCCGACCGTCGAGCTCGTGCGCGACGCCGGACGGAGGCCGCATGCGCGCACCGGAGCCGACCGCCTCGAGCCAGGAGATCTCGACGAGATACTCGCCCTCGATCGCGCCACCTTCGGAGGCGATCGCGGCACGCTGCTGCGCGCGCTGGCCCGCGAGTACCGCGACTCGACCTACGTCACGCGGGATCGCCGCGGCCGCCTGACGGGCTACCTCGTCGAGCGCGAGCAGCTGATCGGCCCCGGCTGCGCGGGCGACATGTCGAGTGCGAAGCGCCTGGTCCACTCCACCCGGAACGACGGCCGCGAGCAACGCCTGCTCGTCCCCCTCGAGAGCGGGTTTCTCGATGCGTTGCTCGAGCTCGGACTCGTCGAGCGGCGGCGTCTCACGCACATGCGGCTCGGTGAGCTGGAGATCCCGGGCGCGCGCCGCCAGCTGATCGCCCAGCTCAGCTTCGCGGCGGGCTGAGAAGGCACAATCCATCCATGAGCCACGACGATGTTGAGCGTCTGGTCGAGCGGTACCGGGCCGGATGGTTCGGACACGACGTGGACGCGATCATGGCGACGGTCACCGCCGACATCGTGTTCCACAATGTGACGGCGGACGAGCGGGTCGAAGGCGCGGAGGCGTTCCGCGCGCACGTCGCCGCGATCCACGAGCGTTGGCCCGACCTCCGCTTCGAAGAGCACGCGATCTATCTGGCTGCCGACACGGGCGTGGCGGAGTGGACCGCGCGGGCGACCGCCCCGGATGGACGGCGCCTGGAGTGGGACGGGATCGACGTGATCAACTGCCGGAACGGCCTGATCGCGCGAAATGCCGTGTACTCGTCGGGCTTCGCACCGCGTGTTCTCGGTACGAGCTCTACGAGCTGAACCAGGTGGTCGAGGTGTAGCGGTCGAGGGATGCCCGTCACGAGGGATCCGGGATCAGCGTGCCCCGGCGAAGGATGACCACCACCGCCGCGATACCGGCGCACGGCCCCGCCAGGGCGAGGGCCTGGATCGGGCCCAGGTGCTCGATCATGACACCGGCGAGCGCCGTTCCCAGGGAGATGCCGGCAACGATCGCCGTGCTGAGCCACGAGAAGGCCTCGGTGCTCGTTCCCGGCACGGCGAGCCGGTCGACGAGTCCGTAGGACGCCGCGAACGCCGGGGCGATCGGCACCCCCGCGATCAGCAGCAGCACGCACATCGCCGGCACCGACGGGGCGAGTAGCGGGGGTAGCAGCGCGAGTCCGAGTGCGCCGAGCATCGCCGCGAATCGCAGCTCCGGGCGGCGCGGAGCGCTGCGCGTCCCGATCCAGATGCCGCCGATCAGCGAGCCGAAGGCGAAGCTCGCAAGGGCGAACCCTCCCTGGGCACGGGTCGCATGCACCTCGGCGAAGGCGGGCATACACACCTCGACGACGCCGAACGCGCCACCGAGCCAGGCGCACGCCAGGATCACGGTGCGCACGCCCGCCGAGCCGAGCGCGCCGCGGCGCGAGCGCGGGCCCTCGTGCACGTGCCCCGTCGTGGCCTGCGACGGCGGCGTGAGCGCGAACCAGAGCGTGCCGACGAACCCGAAGGCGCCGGCCGTGAGCATCGCCACGGCGGGCGAGGCGACGGCGGCGATCCCGCCGATCAGCACCGGTCCGAGGATGAACGCGAGCTCCTGCATCCACGCCTCGAGCGCGAATGCGGTCTCGCGCAGATCCTCCTTGGGCAGCATGCTCGGCCACAGCGAACGGATGCATGCGCCGATCGGAGGCATCGTGGCGCCGGTCGCGGCAGCGCACGCCCCGAGGACGAGCGCCGAGGAACCCTGCGTCGAGAACAACACGAAGGCCCCGAGCGAGATCGGGAAGAGGACGCTGAGCGGCAGCAGGATGCGTGCCTGGCCGAGGCGATCCACGAGGCGCCCCACGACCGGCGCCGCGACTCCGCTCGCGATCGAGAGTGCGGCGACGACCACGCCGACGACCGCGTACGAGTTCCCCGCCCCACGCACGAGCAGGACGGCTCCGAGCGGGACCATGCCGAGCGGGAGCCGGCCGATCAGGCCGGCACCGACGACCTGGCGCACGCTGGGCGCCCGGAACAGCGCCGCGTAGCGCCCGAGACCGCTCGCCTGGGAGAGGCTCGACACACGGTCATGCTAAGGGCCCGTCTCGGTAGGCCTACCGAGACGCGCCCTCGGCGGTCAGGCTCGCTCGAGCAGCGCGCGCTCGCCGCGCCGGCGGCGGGCGCGAAGCACCAGCCCGACCAGTGCGGCGAGCAGGAGCACGGGCCCGGCCAGGATCAGCACGAAGATCGCGCCGATCGCGATCGTCTCGAGCAGTCCACCGGCCTGCCGCGCTGCGTGCTCGAGGCGGCCGGGCTTCTGCGACACGACCGGGGCGACCTTCGCCCCCGTCGCGAAGGACAGATCGAGGCGTGCGTAGGCGCCGCGAGCCGCAAGCTCCGTCGACGTCTCGTTGGCGCCGGCCAGCGCGTGACGCGCCCGCTCGCGTTGTGCAAGCAGCCCGACCCGCTGCTCGGGAGTCACGTTCGGATCTGCCAGCCGGACGTCGATCAGCGCGAGGGAGTGGCGCAGTGCCTCGCCCCGGCGCTGGGCCCTGTCGTAGGCCGTCTGCAGATCGGCGACCGCCACGTGCTGCCCGACGATCACGCCGAGGCCCGAGAAGCGTGCGATCGCATCCTGGACACGGGCGATCGGGATGTGCACGTCGACCTCGGCGCTGCCCTGACGCGCGCCCTGCACGTTCACGTCGGAGCGCGTCACGTAGCCGCCGAAGCCGCGCGTGAGGCTGATCGCGCGCTGTGTGACCTGCGAGAGCCTGCGCGTCCCGGACACCCGCAGCTGCATCCACGCCTGGTAGTCCTGGAGGCGGCTCGAGGGCGACGGGGCGACGAGCGGCGCCGTCCCGGCCGGGGCGAGTGCAGACGTGCCCGTGCCTGCCGCGCCCTGGTAGGACGTCTTCGGCGCGATGGGCAACCCGAGCACGGTGGAGCTTGCCTTCTGGAGGTCCTCCTGGTGGGTCGTGCCGCCTGACCCGAGCGAGATCGCACCGACGACGACGATGGCGCACAGCGCGACCAGTCCACTCGCGAGGGCGAGCCGACGCGGCGGCCGCACGGTCAACCTGCGCCGTGCCGGTGCCGGCGTCGCGAGCCGCTCTGCCACGACGGCCCGCAGCTGCGGACCGGGCTCGGGCCGGTGCAGGCGCAGCTCGTCGAGCACGGCGGCCATCCGGATCGGGTCGTCGAGCAGCGCACCACCGTCGAGCAGTGCGTCGACCACGTGCTCGTCACGAGCCTCAGGCGAGGGCATGGGCGCCGATCCCTTCCTCGAGCTTGCGGAGTGCGCGGCCGAGGCGCATGGAGCAGGCCGTGCGTGAGATCCCGAGCACACGCGCAGTGCTCGTGGCATCCAGATCGAGCAGCAGGCGCAGCGCGACGACCTCGCGCTCGCCAGCGGTCAATGCGCGCAGGGCCGACCTCGAGCTCGGGCGAGTAGCCGTCGGCGAAGCGCGGCTCGGCCGCGATCTCTCCAGCATCTGCGGCGTAGACATCCTCGCGCCGGCGCCGCCGCTGCTCCGAACGCAGGTGATCGAGCGTCGCACTCCGTGCGATCTGGCAGAGCCACGTGCGCTCGCTGCCGCGTCGTGCGTCGTAGCGCCCCCACGCCCGGAGCGCGGTCTCGAACGTCTGGGCGGTCAGATCGTCGGCGGTCGCCCGATCGCCCGTGAGGTACAGCACGTAGCGGAACACGTCGCCGAGGTGACGCTCGGCGAGTGCGGCGACGGCGGCGTGGGCCGCGGCCGGGTCATGGCGGGTGCGTATCTGCATGTCGCTCTGACCCTGTACGCCACCGCAGGGTTCCCGCGTCACTCGCGCTCGGCGGCTCGGCGGCCGGGTCGCGCGCGACCCGGCCGCCGACGCTCGATGCTACGTCGCGCTGAAGGTGCCCTTCATGCCCAGCTTTGCGTGCCCGGGAACGGTGCAGATGTACGGGAACTTCCCGGTCTTCGCGAAGGTGACCGTGAGGCTCGCCTGCTTCCCCGGCTGGAGCAACGCCGTCTTCTTGCCGTCGATCTTGAAGTCGTGCGCGGTCTTGCCCTTGTTCGTCACGTTGAAGGTGACCGCGCCCTTGGGCGCGGACGACTTCGACAGCGTGAACTTGAAGTCGACCGCCGTCACGGTGATGGTCGTCTTCGCCGCGTGCGAGGTGGCGAGTGCCGGTCCGAGCGGCGAGCACGGGTGCCGCGACGGCGGCGCAGGTCGCAATGATCGCGAACGCTCTTCGACTCATCCGGAGCTCCTTCTCGAGAACTCCCTCGCGCCGAGGATCCTCGTGGACCCTCGCCGCTCACCGCGTCCGGGCGATGAACCTCCTGTTACGGCTGCCGCAGACGCGCCGGTCTCGGCGAGATCGAGCTCGTAGCCGGCTCGCGGTCGTACGAGCGCGTCGTCCGCGCCCACGTAGCGGATCGCGACCCCGTAGCGGTCCCGCGCCTCGTCGATCGAGACGTAGCCCTCGACCACGTCGGCGACGACGGACTCGGGATCGCGTTCGAGAGGCTCGCCGTAGCCGCCACCGCCGGGCAGCCGGAGCTCGACCGCTGCGGTCGGGTCGAGCGAGACGACGCGCTTGATCGCCAGGTCGTCTCCCCCGAGCAGCCGGAACGCGCCCGGTGCCCCCTCTCCCCCGCCGAGCAGGCCAGGCGCCGGATGGCGCGTGCGGTCGAGCAGCCCGGACACCGACCAGCGATCGTCGGTCGAGCACGTGATCACGCGATCCTGGCCGAGCCCGCCGCGGAAGCGCCCCGCCCCGCCCGAGTCGCAGCGCAGCTCCCGGCGCCGGAACACGAGCGGGCTCAGCGACTCGACGACCTCGGCGGGCATTCCCGCGACCCCGGACGGGAATCCGGTCGCGCTGAGGCCGTCCTTCGTCGGGCGGGCACCCATCCCGCCGAGCTGGAACACCGTCTGCACGAACGGCCTGCGCGCGCGATCCCTCCCCTGCCAGACGGTGATCCAGAGCGCGTCGGCGGAGCCCGCGAGCAGACGGCCCGCCATCGCCGGCGCGAGCGCGCCGAAGATGATGCCCGGCAGGAAGTGTCCGATCACGTGCCGCGACGCGACCGGTGCGGGATGCTCGCAGTTGAGGATCGACCCGAGCGGCGCCGAGACGTGCACGGGTCGGAACGCGCCGTCGTTGTGCGGCACCTCCGGCGCGACCGCGGCCTTCATCGCGTACGAGGCGTACGCGTGCGTGTAGTTGAGCACGAGATTGATCCCGTGCGAGCTCTGCGGCGAGCTGCCCGTCCAGTCGACGCGTCAGCTCATCGCCCTCGACCGTGATCGTGCAGCGCAGCACGATCGGCTCGTCGTAGCCGTCGCTCCAGGCCTCGTTCGTATAGGTCCCGTCCGGCAGAGCGGCGATCCCGGCACGCATCGCGCGCTCGGACCTCGAGATGATCTCGTCCGCGATCTCCTCGACATCGGGAAGATCGAACTCGTCGAGCAGCGATCGCAGGCGTTCGGCTCCAACCTCGTTCGAGCTGATCTGCGCGTAGATGTCGCCGACCGTCTCGTCGGGCTGGCGCACGTTCGTCCGGATGATCTCGAGCACGTCGCGGTTCGGCTCGCCGGCGCGGAGGATCTTGAGCATCGGGATCTGCAGCCCCTCCTCGTACACCTCGCGCGCCTCGCCCGAGAACTGCCTGCCGCCGATGTCGGGCGCGTGGCAGGTGCTGGCGAAGTAGGCGATCGGCCGGCCATCCCTGAACACGGGAGTGACGACCGTGAAGTCGTTCACCTGCCCGGCGGTCATCCAGGGGTCGTTCGTGATCAGCACGTCGCCCGGCTCGAGGGTCGCGGGCGGGAACGCGTCGACGAAGTGCTTGACGCCGGTCGCCATCGAGTTGACGTGCCCGGGCGTCCCCGTCAGGGACTGGGCGATCATCAGGCCGGCCTGGTTGAAGACGCCGCACGCGAGATCCTCGCTCTCGCGCACGACCGTCGAGAAGGCGGTGCGGATCAGGGCCGTCTGCTGCTCGTTCAGGATCGAGCCGATCCGGTTGGACAGCACCTGGATCGTGAACGGGGTAAGGCGGGTCATCGGTCGAACTCCACGACGAGGCTTCCGTCGGTCGAGACGGTGCAGCGCGCGCCCGGCGGGACGACGAGGGTCGACTCGCGCTCCTCGACGATCGCGGGCCCGTCGACGGACAGTCTGGCGGCCATCGCATAGCGGTCGTGCACGTCCGTCTCGACGTAGGCGCGCTCCTCGGGGAACCAGACGGGGCGGCGACCCTTCAGCGTCGCTCCCCCCGCCGCGTCTGGCGTGCGCGAGAGCTCGAACGCGGGCCTCGGGCCGGTCGAGACGACGCGCCAGTTGACGGCCTCGACGGGCACGTGCGGGCCGGGACGCTCGTACAGGGCCCGGTACACCTCGTCGAACGCGCGCAGGATCGAGGAGGGGAAGTCATCCGCGCTCGCCGTCACCGGCACCCGGATCTCGTAGCCCTGTCCCTCGTGGCGCAGGTCGGCGAACCGCCGGTGCGTGACGTCGGCCTCCGCCACACCCGAGCCGGCGAGCAGCGTCAGGCCCTCGGCCTCCATCTCCGCGAAGCGCGAGTCGACGTCGGCCCAGGCCAGGTCCTCGATACGGGCGCGCACCGAGCGGACGAAGTCGAACGCCAGCGGTGCCGTGAGGAAGCCGATCGCCGACAGCACGCCGGCCCCCGGCGGCGCGACGAGCCACGGCACACCGAGCGCCCGCGCGACGCCGCACGCGTGGACAGGGCCCGCGCCGCCGAAGGCGAACAGCGGCAACGAGGACGGATCCTTGCCGCGCTCGACCGCGTGCACCCGCGCCGCGTTGGTCATCCCCTCGTTGACGAGGTCGTGGATGCCGAAGGCGGCGTCCTCGACGCTCACGCCCAGGGGGTCGGCGATGCGCCGCTCGATGGCCGCGCGCGCGGCGGCGACGTCGAGCTGCATGCGGCCGCCCAGGAACGAGCTCGAGTCGAGGTAGCCGAGCACGAGGTCGGCGTCGGTGACGGTCGGCTCGACGCCCCCGAGGCCGTAGCAGGCGGGTCCCGGGTCGGAGCCCGACGAGTCCGGTCCGACGGTCACGAGGCCAAGCGAGTCGACGCGGGCGATCGAGCCGCCGCCCGCCCCGATCTCGATCATGTCGACGACCGCGATGCGCACCGGCAGTCCCGAGCCGCGCTTGAGGCGATAGACCCGGTCCACCTCGAACTCCTGGGCGATCAACGGCTCGCCACGCTCGATGACGCAGAGCTTCGCGGTCGTGCCTCCCATGTCGAACGAGATGAGGTCGCCCACGTCGCCGGCCGACCCGAACGCGGCCGCGGCGAGCGCGCCGCCGGCAGGCCCGGACTCGAGCAGGCGCACCGGAAAGCGCGCCGCGGTCACAGGCGTGGCGATGCCGCCGTTCGAGAGCATGATGTGCAGCGACCCGCGAAAGCCGAGGCGTTGGAGCCGCAGCTCGAGGTCGGCGAGGTACTGCTCGACGAGGCGCTGGACGTAGACGTTCGCGACCGTCGTCGAGGTGCGCTCGAACTCCCGGATCTCGGGGACGACCTCGCTGGAGATCGAGACGCGCAACCCGGGCGCGACCGCGCGTACCGCTGCCGCCGCGCGCTGCTCGTTCAGCGGGTTCGTGAAGCTGTGCAGGAACGAGATGGCGATAGCCTCGATGCCCGCGTCGGCGAGCTCCCGCGCGAGCCGCTCGACGAGACCGAGGTCGACCTCCTCGTCGATCGTGCCGTCCGCGAGCGTGCGCTCGGGGACGTCGAACCGCAGATGCCGCGGCACGAGCGGCCGCGGGAGATCGATGTCGAGGTCGTAGATCTCGTAGCGCCGCTCGCGCGCGATCTCGATCGCGTCGCGATGGCCGGCGGTCGCGAGCAGCGCCGTCGGCGAGCCCTTGCGCTCGATGATCGCGTTCGTCACGAGGGTCGTCCCGTGCACGATCCCGCCGACCTCGCCGATCGGGATGCCGTTCGCCTCGAGCGTCTCCTGCAGGATCGTCTCGATCGCGCGGGCGGGCTCGTGCGGCGTGGTCAGCGTCTTTCCGACGGCGACGAGCCCGTGCTCGCCCACGACGCAGAGGTCGGTGAACGTCCCTCCGATGTCCACTCCTACCTGCAGCGTCAAGCGAGCCGTCCGACCTTCGGATACTGGTCGAGGCCGAACATCTCGATCTGCGGCGGGCGCTGCTGGAAGAGGACACCGCCGTCCACGTAGATGTTCGAGCCGGTGACGTACGCGGCATCGTCGGACGCCGCGAACACGGCCGGGCCCGCCATGTCGGCCGCGAGGCCGGCGCGGCCGAGCGGGACGGTCGCGTCGACCGAGGCGATGCGGTCGGGGTCGGAGGCCTCGCGCGACTCGACCATCATCCCGGGGACGAGGCACACGGCCCGAATGCCGTAGGGCCCGAGGTCGAGCGCGAGCGCCCGCGTCATCGCCTCGATGCCGCCCTTGGCCGCGTCGTAGGCGAGCATCCCACGGTGGGCGCGACTGGCGCCGCCGCTCGACATGTTGATGATCACGCCGCTGCCACGGGGGACCATCTCACGCGCCGCGCGATGCGCGCACAGGAAGTGGCCCTTCAGGTTCGTGCCCTGCACGAAGTCCCAGAACGCCTCGTCCATCTCGAGGAAGTGGCGCACCGCAGCGAACGTGATGCCCGCGTTGTTGACCAGCACGTCGATCGTGCCGAAGCGCTCGATGCAGACGTCGAACGCGTGCTCGACCTCTGCGTGCGACGACACGTCGCAGCGCACGGCGAGCGCCGCGCTTCCGAGCTCGGCCGCCGTCGCGACGGCCCCCGGCTCGTCGATGTCGGCGATCACCACAAAGGCGCCCTCCGCGACGTAGCGCCGCGCGATCGCCCGGCCGATACCGCGGCTGGCGCCGGTCACCAGCGCAACCTTCCCCTCGAGTCGACCCATGAGCGCCTCCAGTCGCTAGCACGCGCCGACCTGGCGCTGCGCCCCAGAACGTACAGGCAGCGGGGTCGTCACGTCCCCGGAGTGGATACGCTCGGGGAGGTGACTGACGTGTCTGCGGAGCCGCTCGAGTGGCAGCGTGCGATCGCCGAGGCGCTCGTCGCGGCCAGGGTCGACGTCGTCGCCTACGTCCCCGACGCGCGCCTTCGCGGCGTCATCTCCGCGCTCCGGGGCGGCCCGAAGGTGCGCACGCTCACGCGCGAGGAGGAGTGCGTCGGGTACGCGTGCGGCTTCTCGGCCGCGGGTGGTCGACCCGCGGTGCTGATGCAATGCTCGGGGCTCGGAAACGCCCTGAACGCGCTCGGATCGTTCGCGATCCCCTACGCGATCGGCGTCCCGCTGGTGCTGTCCATGCGCGGGACGCTGGGCGAGGAGAACCCGTCGCAGGTGCCGATGGGCCGCGCGACGACCGCACTGCTCGCTGCGCTCGGAATCCAGTCGTTCTCCGTGACGAGCCCCGACCAGGCGGGGCCGACGACGAGCGGTGTGCTGACCTCCGCCTACACGGCCGGGACGACGAGCGCCGTGATCCTCGAGCCGGGACTCGGAGGACAGCGTGAAGGCGGCTGACGCAGTCGCGGCCGCGGTCGAGGCGGCGCCGAACGCGCTGTTCGTCGCCTCGCTCGGCACCGCCACGTCCGCGTTGCGCCTCGCGTCGAATGATGGGCCGCACCTCTACCTCGGCGGCGCGATGGGATGCGGCCTCGCGGCTGCGCTCGGCGTCGCCGACTGCCGCCCCGACCGCAGCGTCGTCGCGATCGTCGGAGACGGCGACCTGCTGATGGGCGCGAGCTCGCTCTGGACGCTCTCCGGACTTGCCCTTCGCAACCTGGTCGTGCTCGTGCTCGACGATGGCCGCTACTCGATCACCGGCGGGCAGGAGCTCGTCGATCCCGACGCGCTCCGCCTGGTAGCGGGATCCTTTCCGGGTGTCCAGACTGCCGAGGCCGTCACCCGGGAGGTCATCACCGACAGCGTGCGCGATCTTCCCCGCCCCGCGATCGTGCTCGCCGCGATCGACGAGCGCGCCTGGCCGGGCCCGAGCCCGTTCGTCGACCCGCATCTGGTGCTCACGCGGTTCCAGGAGCGAGCGAGCGGTTAGTACGCCGGATCCGCCAGCACGACCGAGGTCTCGATCTGACGCTCGGGGATGCTCCAGTACCTCGCAAGCAGCACGTTCTTCTGCTCGGGCGTCACCTGCTCGAACCCGTAGCGGCGATAGAAGCGGATCGCCCACTCGGCGGCGGCCCAGGTGCCGACGAGCATGCGCCGGTCGCTGAGGCGCCGTAGATGCCGCAGCAGCGCGCCTCCGACTCCCTGGCCCTGGCTGCCAGGCGCGACGTACGCATGGCGGATCAGGTCGACGTCGCCGACCGGCTGGATTCCCATCACGCCGAGCAGCGCAGCCGTCCTCCTCGTAGCCCCAGAACACGACGCCTGCGGCGATCTCGCGATCGAGCTCGTCGAGAGTCATGTACGGCTCGTGCCAGCGATCGGCGGGAATCACGCCGCGATACGCCTCGGCCGCGGCGTTGACGATCGCGAGCATCGCCGTCCGCTCGTCGTCGCGACACGGGCGGATGTCGCTCATTCGCGCACCAGCACGATCTTGCCGACGTGCCGGCGCTCCTCCATGTAGGCATGCGCCGCTCCCGCGTCCTGCATCGCGAACGTCCGGTCGACCGGCACGCGGATCCGGCCGTCGAGCGCCATCGTCAGAGCGGTACGGATCTCGCCGGGGCTCGCGACCCGGAACCCGAGCACCCGGTGGCCTCGTCTGAACAGCGCGACGAGGTCGAGCGGCACGACCTCTCCCGCATGCGCGCCGCACGTCACGAGCCTGCCGTCAGGCGCCATCGCCGCCACGTGGTCGCCGAACAGCGGCCCACCGGTGGTGTCGATCACCGCGTCGACCCCGCGTCCGCCGGTCGCGGCGTGCACCGCCTCGCCGACCGGGGTCTCGCGGTAGCAGAACACCGTGTCGGCCCCGAGCGCCTGCACGGCCGCGATCTTGTCGGGCGCTCCGACCGAGGCGATCACTCGGGCGCCCGCAACCCGGGCCGCCTGCACTGCCGCGCCCGCGACACCGCCGGAGGCCGAGGGGACGAGCACGGTCTCCCCCGCCCGCACGTCCGCGACCGCCGTGACCATCGACCACGCGGTGCTGACGTTGCACTGTGCCGCGGCAGCGAGCACGAACTCGGCGGGGCTCCGGAGCGGGATCACCGCCCGGGCCGGCACCGACACCCGCTCGGCATACCCGCCGAAGCGGTCGGTTCCGAGCACCACGAACCGCTCGCACAGGTCGCCGCGCCAGCTCGCACACGCGGGACAGCCCCCGCACGCGTACTGCTGGAACGCCGTCACCGGATCGCCGACCGCGATGCCCACGACCTCATCGCCGACCTGGGCGACCGACCCGGCGAGCTCCGCGCCCAGCACCCACGGCATCGAGAACGGCCAGCGCGAGGTACCTGCGCGCGAGTCCAGGTCGCTGTGGTTGAGCCCGCAGGCGTGGACGTCGATCACGACGTCGTCCGGCCCGCACGCCGGTTCGTCGATCTCCTCCCAGCGCATCACCTCGGGCCCGCCGTACTCGCGGAAGGTCGCCGCGAACAGATCAGCCTCCGCGCCGGCCCGTCGGGGCGGGCATCCCGTCGTACGCGATCGGCTCGGGCCACCCATAGGCGCCGACCTTGCTCGTCCGCAGCCCGCAGCGCCACAGGCTGAACGCGAGCAAGGCGCCGAACGAGACGCCGTCGCACACCGGCACACCGACCGCCTCCTGCACCGTGAGCGCGACATCTGCCATGCCCCCACAGGCGAGGATCAGCGCCTCGGCGCCGCGGTCCCGCACCAGCCGCGTTCCTGCGTCGACGATCGCGGGCGTCGTGTCGGGATGATGGCTCCCCTGGTCGGCAACCGGGATGTGGAGCGGCACGATCCCGGCGCAACGCGAGCGGATTCCCTGCCGGGCGAGCGCGTCCTCCAGCGCGGGGATCCCGCGCGGGAGCGTCGTGATGATCGCGAAGCGCGCGGCGATCAGGGTCGCCGCCTGGCACGCGGCCTCGCCGATGCCGACGACGGGCGCGTCGGTCAGCTCGCGCGCGGCCTCGACACCCGGATCGCCGAAGCACGCGATCAGGTAGGCGTCATGCTGCGGGAGCGAGCGCATGAGGCCGACGACCTCGGCGGCGGCGATCGCGGCATCGACCTCGCTCTCTATCGAGCTCGGCCCGCGCGGGGCCGAGACCGCCGTCACCTCGCAGCCCTCGGGCAGCGCCGCGAGCGCGACGCCGCGCATCGCGGCCGTGTGCCGCTCGTCGGTGTTGGGGTTGAGCAGGGCGAGTCGGAACATCGTCACCCCTGCACCGCGGCGCGCCCTGCGCTGCCGAGCGTGTAGTCGTCGTGGCAGGAGAGGAACCGGCCCGAGCCGGGAGCGGCCACGATCTCGCCGTCCGCGAAGACCGTCTCGCCGCGGACGAGCGTCCGCACGACCCGTGCGCGCGCCCGCCGGCCGTCGAACGGCGACCACGGGTTCTTCGAGAACTGCTGGCTCCGGGCGTCGACCTCCCACTCGCCGTCGAGGTCGTAGACCGCGATGTCCGCGTCGGCGCCCGGCAGGAGGGTGCCCTTGCGCGGATACAGGCCCGCCGTGCGCGCCGCCCTGGTCGACGAGAAGCGGACGAATGCGTCGAGCGGCATGCCTCGCCGGTGGAAGGCCTCGTCGAGCACGAGCGGCACCGTCTCCTGCATCACCTGGCAGCCGAGCGGCGCGGCGAAGATGTCGCTCCAGCCGGGCTCCTTCTCCTCGATCGTGTACGCGCAGTGGTCCGAGACGAGGGAGTCGGCCGTCCCGTCGAGCACGTAGTCCCACAGCCGCTCGACGAGCGGTCTGTCGCGCAGGGCGGGTGCGCAGCGGCCGTACGGACCGAGCCGGACGAGGTCGTCCAGGTCGAGCAGCAGGTGATGCGGGCAGATCTCCATCGTCGCGCGCTGGCCCTCCGCCCTGGCCCGGCGCACGAGCTCGGCGCTGCCCGGGCTCGAGACGTGCACGATCTGGATCCGCACGTCGGCATGCGCCGCCAGGAAGAGGGCCCGATGCACCGCCTCCTCCTCGACGAACGGCGGCCGCGACTCGTGATGGGCGAGCGGATCGCGCCGCCCTGCCGCATGCATGCGCGCGAGCGACGCCTGCAGCAGCGAGTCGCTCTCGGCATGCACGAGGACGAGGCCGCCGACCGCGCGCACCGCGTGCATCCCCTCGAGGAACTCGGCGTCGGTCACGTGCGGGTAGTCGGGCTCCGAGAACGGCATGAACGCCTTGAACCCGCCCGCGCCCTCGCGCCACTGGCCGGCGATCTCCGGGATCGACGGGGCGGTCAGGGCGCCCCACAGTCCGAAGTCGACGACGACCTTCGCGCGGGCCATCTCGCGCTTCTCGCGGTAGAGCGCCGCGCTCGTGACGGGCGGGTAGGTGAGCGGATGCTCGATCACGGTCGTGATCCCGCCGGCGGCGGCCGCCATGGTGCCGGTCGTGAAGTCCTCGCGCTCCGTGTGGCCCGGGTCCTCGAAGTGCGCGTGCATGTCGATCGCGCCCGGCATCAGCACGCGACCACTCACGTCGATCAGCTCGTCCGCGCCATCGATCGACCCGTGATCCGCGAGCGCGGCGATGCGGCCGTCCTCGATCACGATGTCGGCCGGGAACACGGCCGCGTCGGTTGCGACCGTCCCGCCGGCGAGGATCGTCCGCTTCCCGCTCACGCGACCACCCCTACCCGAGCATCCACGAGGCGCAGCGTGCCCGCCAGCACGTTGATCGCGTGCTCGACATCGGCACGATCGCTGAGCTCATCGGGACGGTGGCTGACCCCGCCGTTCAGGCTGCGCACGAACAGCATGGCCGCCTCCACCCCGGCCGCGCCGAGGACGCCGGCGTCGTGGCCCGCACCCGACGGCAGCTCGCCGACGGCGATGCCCTGAGCTTCGGCGGACCCGCGGATCGCCGCGCGGATGCGCTCGGAGAGCGGCACCGGCTCGCTGTACCACGTGCGCGCCACCTCGGCCGAGCAGCGGGCCCGCTCGGCCGACTGGTCGGCGAGCGTGACGACGGAGGCGGCGAGCCTGGCGAGCGACGCACTCTCGGGTGCGCGCACGTCGACCGTCATGCGCACGCGCCCGGGGACCACGTTCGCGGCGGGGTCGGCGATGCGCACGTCGCCGACCGTCGCGACCGCGCCGGGGAGCGCCGATGCGACATCGCGAAGGCGAAGCGCGAAGTCGGCGGCGGCAACGAACGCATCGCGACGCTCGGGCATCGGGACCGTGCCGGCGTGGCCCGTCTCGCCGCTGAACTCGACGATGAAGTCGGCCATGCCGGCGATCGCGCTGACGACGCCGAGCGCCCTGCCCGACCGCTCGAGCACCGGCCCCTGCTCGATGTGGACCTCGACGAAGCTGCCGGGCAGTGAGGCGCCCTGCGGGCGGCCCGCAAGGCCGAGCGCGGCCAGCGCCTCGGCAACCGATATCCCGTCGACGTCGGTGACCGCCAGATCGGCCGGCTCGACGAGGCCGCAGAGCCAGCGGCTCCCGAAGAACCCGCTGCGGAACCGCCACCCCTCCTCATCGCGGAAGACGACGAGGCAGAGCGTCGAGCGGCGCGGCGAGGCCGCCAGCTCGGCAACCGCCTCGAGGGCCGCGATCACGCCCAGTGCACCGTCGAAACGGCCCCCGTCGGGCACGGTGTCGAGATGCGACCCGGTCCAGATCTCGGGCGCGTCGGGATCCGATCCCTCGAGCCGTCCGAACAGGTTGCCCGCGCCGTCCCAGGTCACCGGCAGGCCCTCGAGCTCGAGCCACGAGGCGACCAGCTCGCACGCCTCCTGCTCCAGCTCGCTCAGGCCCGGACGCGTCGTTCCCGCCCGGCCCGGGATACGTCCGACCTGCGCGAGCAGATCGAGCCGCTCCATCGCTCTCGCTGCCCGGTCGACGTGCCGGGATCGCTCCACCCTGGTCCTCCCGGCGGCCCTATGATCGCGCCGATCATAGTCGTTGTCACAGGGTGCAAACGCAGGGGTTGCGGATGGAGCTCGGTCTTCAGGGGTGCGTCGCGATCGTCACGGGGGCGTCGTCGGGCATGGGCCACGCCACCGCGCTGTCGCTGGCGCGCGAGGGGTGCAACGTCACGGTGTTCGCGCGTCGCAAGGCGCTGCTCGACGAGACCGTCGCAGCGATCGACGGGCTCGACAACGGCGCCCGGGGACTCGCCGTCGCGGGCGATTCGAGCGACCCCGCCGCCCTGCAGGAGATCGTCGACCGCACGCTCGAGCGCTTCGGGCACATCGACATCCTGGTCAACAACACCGGAGGCCCGCCCGCCGGGAGCTTCGAGGACTTCGACGACGCGGCGTGGCACCGCGCCTGGGAGCTGACGCTGATGTCGACGCTCCGGCTCACGCGTCTCGCCCTGCCCGCGTTGCGCGACAGCGGTCGCGGCCGCATCGTCAACATCACGTCGTCGGCCGTCAAGGAGCCGAACGACGGCCTTCTCCTGTCGAACACGTATCGCCCGGGCGTGATCGGCTGGGCCAAGACGCTGTCGAAGGAGGAGGGGCCGAACGGCATCACGATCAACTCGATCGCGCCGGGCTACATCGACACCGAGCGGCTGAGGTCGTTCTACGCCGGCGACGACGACCCGGCGCGACGAGTCCGACGAGGCCCTGATCCCGGCGCGGCGCTTCGGCGACGCGGGCGAGATCGCGGACGCGATCACGTTCCTGTGCTCGAACCGCGCCGCCTACATCACCGGCATCACGCTGCTGATCGACGGCGGGCTCGCGATGGGGCTGCTCAGCTGAGCGCGCGACTCGCCGGCAAGTCCGCGGTCATCACCGGCGGATCCTCCGGGATCGGGCGCGCCATGGCGCTCGCCTTCGCGCGCGAGGGCGCGCACGTGGTGATCGGAGACGTGCGCGAGACGCCCCGCGAGGGCGGCCGGACGACGACCGACCTGATCGCCGAGCAGGGCGGGAGCGCCGAGCTCATCCAGGCGGACGCGGCGCGCTGGGACGACATCGACCGGCTCGTCCGCGCCGCCGTCGAGCACACCGGACGCCTCGACGTGATGGTGAACAACGCGATCGTCGCGGGCCCGCACTCGAAGGGCCTGCTCGAGACGGACGAGGCCGACTGGGACGCGATCATGGACGTCGGCCTTCGCGGCGTGTTCCTCGGCTGCAAGCGGGCCGTCCAGCAGATGCTCGAGCAGGAGCCCGTGGCCGAGGCGCGCGGGCGGATCATCAACCTCTCGTCGCAGCACGGCATGGTCGGCGCTCCCGACGCGGTCGCCTACTGCACGGCCAAGGGCGGCGTCATCAACCTCACCCGCCAGGTCGCGGTCGACTTCGGCCCACGGGGCGTGATCGTCAACGCGATCGCCCCCGGCAAGATCCTCACGCGGCCTGCCGACGAGCCCGACTCGCCGGAGGTGCTCGCCTACTCGCACGCGCGCACCCCGTTCTCGCGCCTCGGTCGCGTCGAGGACGTGGCCGCCGCTGCGCTCTTCCTGGCCTCGGACGAGTGCTCGTTCGTGAGCGGCACGAACCTGCTCGTCGACGGCGGCTGGATGGCGTTCTGAGCGGATCTGCGCGACGCCTTGCGCACGTATCTCTACCTATGTAGACTTATGCTGTGAAGCGCTCGCGAAGCCCGTCGTCCCAGACCATCAAGGTGCTCCGCGCGCTTCTGGCGGATCCGCTCGCGTGGCGCTACGGCTACGAGCTCGGGACCGAGGTCGGGCTGCAGTCGGGCTCGCTCTATCCGATCCTCGTCCGGCTCTCCGACCGCGCCCTCCTCGAGGCGGCCTGGGAGGCCGACCCGCCTGCCGGCCGTCCCCCGCGGCATCTCTACCGCCTCACACCTCTCGGGCGCGACTACGCGGCGGCCAACATGCCCGCCCCGTCGGTCGCGCTTCGCGGCGCGCGCCGGCCCGAGCTGCGAGGTGCGTCATAGGGGGCCTGTTCGTCATCGCGCTCCTGCTGCTCGTCGTCGTTCGTGCCGTGCCGATCGCGGTTCGTGCGCTGCACGCGGTACGCGGGGAGACGACCGGTGATCCCGCCTCCCGCGCCCTCGCGCTGGCCATCCGCGGCCTCCCGGCCGACCGGGCCGACTGGGGCAAGGCGATGCTCGCCGAGCTGGGCGAGGTGCATGGCGCCCGGGCGCGCTGGCGCTTCAGCCTCGGCTGCATCCGCGCGACGACGGCGCTACGGGTGAGGGCGACGGTCTTCGCGGGTGACCGCGGTGGCGATGGCGTGCGCGCCGTCGTCCTCGGTTCGGTCCTGGCAGCGCTCGTGCTCGCAGGCTACGGACTCGTTCACTATCCGGGCCTGCGGACGGGCGGCGGATCCTGGGCCTCCGTTGCATTCCTGCTCGTCCTGCTCCTGGGCTACGCGGTCTGCGCGCTCGGCCTCTCGCGCGGGACGACCGTGCAGGCCTCGACCGCGCGGCGCAACGGCCTCGTGGGAGGGCTGGCAGTCGGCGCGGCGTGGCTGGCGATCCTCACCCCGACGAGCCTCCTCAAGGCCTGGGTCTTCGTCCCGCTCCTGGTCGCGCTCCTCGGCCCCGCCTGCGTCGCCGTCCTGACCGGGCTGACGAGTCGGGACGCCCGCGCCGCGCGCGCCGCGGCGCTCTGGAGCGGCCTCGTGGGTGGCCTCCTCGTGTTCGTGATCTGGGTGACGGCCACCTACGTGCGCGACGGTCGACCCTACGACAGGCAGCTCGTGCGCGACTTCCACCAGAGCCATGCACACGACCTCGCGACCTACGCGGTCAGCGACAACCTCGGTGCTGCCCTCGGACTCCTGCTGATCATCCCGCTCGTGGCCCTGGCGCTCGGGTCGCTCGGGGCCTACTTCGCGCGGCCGCGGATCGCCTCGAGCACCTCCCCGTAGCCCGATGGGTCGACGACCGCATCGACGAGATACGGACCCCAGCGGTCGAAGGCATCGTCGAGCGCATCCCGCAAGGCGCGCTCGTCCTCGACGCGGCGAGAGGGAATGCCAGCCGACTGTGCCATCGCCGCGAAGTCGGTCTCGCGGTAGCGAACAGCCCCTGCACCGCCGTGGCCCTCAGGCGCCTGCTTGATCTCGATCAGGCTCAGCGCGCTGTCATTGAAAGCGACCACGAGGACCGCGAGGTCGAGCCGTGCGAGCGTCTCCAACTCCGCCAGCGTCATCGCGAGCCCGCCGTCTCCGACGAGGCACGCGACACGGCGACCGGGACGTGCGATCCCAGCGGCGATCGCGGCCGGCAGCGCGAAGCCCATCGTCGCGAGCCCGCTCGAGATCAGGACCTCACCCGGCTCTCCGACCTCCCACAACGGCATCGCGACCAGCATGTGGGCGCCCGCGTCGACCGTCGCGATCGTTCCGGCGGGCGCCCGCGCGCGTACCGCATCGACGACGGCGTGTGGCGCCAAACCCACGGTCGGCACGCGTAGTCGCTTGTCGGCATGGACGCGCCGTATGCGGGCATCCGTGGACCCCTCTCGACGAGGCAGGTGACGTGAGACGACCCTGAGCAGCTCCTCGAGGCGGCCAACGAGCTCGACCTGCGGCTCGAAGTACGCACCTCCGAGGGGCCACTCGCCGAGCGCGAGGATCGGCGCGCGATACGGCCATGGTGCGGGAATCAGCTCGACGGGATCGAGCCCGACCGCGATGATCAGATCGGCGCTGGCGAGTAGCGGGGCCTCGATCGTTGCGCCCGTGAGGAGACCGGCCGCCTGCTCCCAGCGCTCGGGGATGAGACCCTTCGCCTTGTAGGTCGTAAGCACCGGCCACGGTGCTCCATCGAGGAGGTTCCTCAGCAGCGACCGGATAGCGAGCGCGCCGACGCCGAACGCGAATACCGGTCGCTTGCTGGAGGCGAGCAGGCGCGCGGCGGCGCGGAGGTCTCCCTGTGGAGGCTCGGGCGGCGTCGGAGGGATCGACGGGCGCGGTGCATCCGGGACGAAGGCGACGTGCACCGGGCCGCGAGGTGGCCGCGAGGCGATGCGGATCGCGGCGTCGATGGCGTCCTCGGCACCATCGACGCCGATCGAGACGCTCCATTTGGTCACCGGGGCGAGCAGCGCATTCTGGTCGAGCCGCTGGTGCGAGATCCGGAGGCGGTCCGCGCACGGGATCGCATCGCTGATCAGGAGCATCGGCTGTCGATCGAGCATCGCCTGTGCCACGCCGTTGACGGCGCTCGCCGCACCAGGCCCGCGCGTCACGACGCATGCGCCCGGTGCACGCGTCAGCTCGCCGTCGACGCCCGCCATGATCGCCGCGGCGCTCTCTCCGTGGGCGAGTACGAAGCGCAGCCCTGCGCGCTCGCAGGCGCCGACGACCTCGAGGTTGTTGCCGCCCCCGGGGACGCCGTAGACGACGCGTGTTCCGGCTGCAGCCAGCCGGCGAGCAATCGTGTCGGCGAGGGCAACGACTGGGCGCGTCATCGCTGCATTCTCACAGGCGGCGATACGATCGCCCCAGGTCGCTTCAGTACGCCATCCAGCCGCCGTCGACCATCAGGTTGATGCCGCTGACGTAGCTCGCCTCGGTCGCGAGGAACGCAACCGCCGCCGCCACGTCGTCGGCGCGCCCCAGGCGCGCGAACGGCGTCCGCGAGCTGACGTATGCGAGGCCCGCCTCGTCGGCGCTCAGATCGCCCGGCGTCCCGGTCACGATCTTGCCGGGCGCGACGGCGTTGCAGATGATCCCCTCCCTCCCGTAGTCGACGGCGATCTGGCGCGTCATCTGCACCAGCCCGCCCTTGCCGACGGCGTAGGCGAAGTGCCCCGGCGGGCCGACCATGCCGTGCTGCGAGGTGATGTTGACGATGCGGCCGCGCGCGTCCCCCACCAGTGGCTGCGTCAGCATCTGGCGCACCGCAGCACGGCAGAGCAGGTACGGCCCGCGGAGGTTGACGGCCATCATCGCGTCCCAGTCGTCCGGCTCGGTCTCGAGCAGGGCCTTCGAGTGCGCGCCGGCCAGGACCGCGTTGTTGACGACGACGTCGAGCGAGCCCGCGCGCTCCACGGCCGTGCGCACGAGGCTCTCGCACGCCACCGGATCGGCGACGTCCGCGTCGACGTGGACCGCGCGTCCGCCGCGTCCGGTCGATCACGTCCACCGTCGGTTCGCCGCCGGTGATCGGATCGCGGCGGATGTCGGCGACGAGCACGTCGAAGCCGTCCGCAGCGAGACGGATCGCCACCGCCCTGCCGATCCCCGACGCCGCTCCCGTGACGATCGCGCTGCGGCTCATCGAGCCCCCCTCGCTCGTATACTCGCCCGATGACCGGCGTCGCCTTCGTCGCCCACTGCCTGCTCAACCAGAACGCCAAGACCGACGGCGGAGCGCGCTGTCCCGGCATCTACTCGCCGCTCGTCGACGAGCTCCGCTCGCGCGGTTGGCGCATCGAGCAGATGCCCTGTCCCGAGCTCACCTTCACCGGGCTGAACCGCTTCTGGGCGGTCAAGGAGCAGCTCGATACGGCCGCCTACCGCCGCCATTGCCGCGGCATCGCCCGGGCGGTCTGCGCTGCGATCGAGACGCACGTCCGCCGCGGCGACGAGGTGATCGTGGTCGGCATCGAGGGGAGCCCGTCGATGGGCGTCCACATCACGAGCTCCGATCCCGAGCGTGGCGGCCGGCCCACGTGGCCCGACGGCGCGGATGAGCTCGCGCCCGGCCAGGGGATCCTCCTCGAGGAGCTGCGGGCCGAGATGGCCGATCGCGGCCTGCCCGAGATCCGCGCGATGGGGATCTCCCATCAGCTGCCCGATCACGATCCGCTCGCGGATCGGGCCGCGCTCGCCGCGCTCATGGAGGCGTGAGTGGAGGGCGATGCCCGCGGCTTCCGCGTCGCACTGGTCACCAGCGAGCTCGTCAACTCCGCGGACGACGCGCTCGACGCGCTGGCCGTCCTGGGCGAGGCCGACTGGGGCGTCATCCAGATGCCCGCGAGCGACTATCCCGACGAGGTCGCCGCCGCGTTGCTCGCCCAGGTCGCCGAGCAGGCCGAGGAGTTCGAGCGGCACGGCTACCGCCTGGCGATCGTGGGAAACCGCGACGGGCTCACCGAGGCCCTCGCGAGCTGCGGCGTCTCGGCGCCGCCGCAGATCGAGCCCGCGAGCGCCGCCGAGCTGCGCGACTTCCTCGCCGCCGTCGGGGCGTAGCTCAGCGTACGACCGCAGGGCGTGCCGCCGGCAGGTACGCGCCGCGATGGCCGGTGTCGACGTAGCGGCCGTCCTCGACCACGCGATCGCCCCGCGCGAGCACGTAGCGGAACGTCCCGGGCACGTCGATGCCGCCGTACGGCGTCCAGTCGAGCGCATCGTCGATCGACTCGAGGCTGAGCTGGGCAGGCCGGGACGGATCCCAGACCACGAGGTCGGCGTCGCCGCCGGGCGCGACCACGCCCTTCCCGGCGAGGCCGAAGATACGCGCCGGCGCGGCACAGGCGACCTCGACCAGCCGCTCGACCGACAGCGGCAGCCGTGAACCCGATCGGCAGACGGGCGCCGATGCCGGGCAGTCCGGTGGGGATCGTGCTGAAGTCGCCGATCGTCTCGAGCTTCTCGTCGAGCCGCAGGTGACAGTGGTCGGAGGCGAGCGTGTCGAGCTCGCCGCCGCGGAGCCCGGCCGCGAGCGCCGCGCGGTCCTCGGCGGTGCGCAGCGGAGGCGTCATGACGTAGCGCACGGCATCGGGCCCGGCGTGATCCGACACGTCGAACAGGAGGTGATGCGGACAGACCTCGCCGAACACCGTCATGCCCCGCCGCCGTGCGACCTCGATCTCGTCGAGCGACGCGCCGCCCGCTCACGTGCACGACGTAGGGCGTCGCGCCCGCGAGCTCGGCCAGCACCAGGAACCGGTGGACGCACTCGGCCTCGAGGGCGATCGGACGGCTGCGCGGCAGCGACTCGGTGCCGAGCTCGCCCTGCTCGATCAGCTGGCGCGTCAGCACGTCGATGACGCGGCCGTTCTCGCAGTGGGCCAGCACGACGATGCCGAGCTCGGCCGCCTCCTGCATCACGCGGAACGCGACGTCGTCGTCGGCCTGGATCCCGAGCTCGTGGTAGGCGAGCCAGAGCTTCACGCTGCCGACCCCGAGCTCGGCGACGTCGCGGAGATCGCCCTTGCGGTAGCTCTGCGGCTCCCAGATCACCGCGTGGAAGGCGAGGTCGATCAACGCGTCGGGCATCTCGTCGGCGAGCGCGCGGCGCGCGGCCTCCACGGGGCGCTCGCCCGGCTCGGCGTCCACGAACACGAGCGCGGACGTCGTCCCGCCGACGAGCGCCGAGCGCGTGTCGTCGCGGATCGCCCCCGAGGACGTGGGTGTGGACGTCGATCGCCCCGGGGAGGACGAGGCACCCGCTCGCGTCGAGCACCTCCGCGCCCTCGCGCTCGATGCGCCCGACCTGCAGGATCACGCCGTCCTCGACCAGAACGTCCGCGGCGGCCGACGCCTGCGGGCCGACGACCGTGCCGCCGACGATCGCGATGCGCCGGCTCATGCGACGAGGTCCGGGTCGGGCATCGTCGGGGCCGCGCTCAGGAGGCGCTTCGTGTACTCGTGCACGGGGGTCTCGAGCACCTGCGTCACGTCGCCCGTCTCGCACAGGAGCCCCTTGTCCATCACGAGCACCGAGTCGCCGACGCACGCCACGACGCCGAGGTTGTGGGTGATGAACAGCATGCTGAGCCCGAGCTCGCGCCTGCAGCTCCTGCAGCAGCTCCAGCACGGCGGCCTGCACCGAGACGTCGAGCGCGGAGGTGACCTCGTCGCAGATCAGCAGGTCGGGCTTCGCCGCGAGGGCGCGCGCGATCGCGACGCGCTGGCGCTCGCCGCCGGAGAGCTCGATCGGGAAGCGGGCTCCGAGCCGCTTCGGCAGGCGCACCCGCTCGAGCAGGGCCCCCACCTCCTGCTCGGCGTCGCGCCGCGAGAGACGCCGCAGCACGCGCAGCGGCCGCGCGATCGACGCGGCGACGTGGTGGCGCGGGTTGAGCGACTCGAACGGGTTCTGGAACACGATCTGGATCCGCCGGCGCACCTCGAGCGGTCGCGAACGTGCAGCGCCGGCCAGCGGCTGGCCGTCGAAGTCGACCCGGCCCGCCGAGGGCTCGTGCAGTCCCGCGATGCAGCGACCGATCGTCGTCTTGCCGCTGCCCGACTCGCCGACCAGCGCGACGCAGCGGCCCGCCTCGATCGTGAACGACGACGTCGCGCACGGCGGGCCAGGCCGCGCGACCGCTGCGGTAGCGCGCCTCGAGCCCGGAGACCTCGAGCAGCGGTCGCAACGGAGCCTCGCTCGCGCGAGCCCGTCTGACGCTCGCTGGCGCGGGCGCCGGGGCGATCTCGTGGCAGCGGATGCAGCGCACCGCGTGGCCTGGCGCCACGTCGTCGAGCGGCGGGATCGCCTCCTCGCAGCGCGGCTCGACGTACGCGCAGCGCGCCGCGAACGAGCAGCCTGCGGGCCAGTCGCCGACGCCGACCGTGACGCCGGGGATGCCGCGCAGCGCGCGGGGTCGGCGGAAGTCCGGGATCGCGGCGACGAGCGCGCGCGTGTACGGGTGGCGGGCCCGCAGGATGACCTCGTTCGCGGGAGCGTCCTCGACGATCCGCCCCGCGTACATCACGATGATCCGGTCGGCCATCCGCGCGACCACGGCGAGATCGTGCGAGACGTACACCATCGCCATCCCCTGCTCGTCCCGGAGTCGCAGGAGCTCGCCGAGGATGCGATCCTGGGTCAGCACGTCGAGGCCCGTCGTCGGCTCGTCCAGCACCGCGATCGGGGGCTCGCACACGCACGCCATCGCGATCGCCACGCGCTGCTGCTGTCCGCCCGAGAGCTGGTGGGGGTAGCGTCGGGCGAAGCCCGCATCGCCACCGAGCTCCACGCGGCCGAGCGCGGCGGTCACCGACTCGTCCGACGCGACGCCGCTGCGATGGGCGCGCAGGACGTCCATGATCGAGTCGCCGATCCGGAGCGCAGGGTTCAGGGCGCCGCCCGGGTCCTGCGGGACGTACGACACCACGCGGCCGCGCAGGCTGCGGAGCGCGCGCGGATCCCGCCCCAGGATCGGCTCGCCGCCGACCGTGACGGTGCCGCGCGCGGATCACGACGCCGGGCCGTGTGTAGCCGAGCAGCGCGAGCGCGGTCGTCGTCTTGCCGCTGCCAGACTCGCCGACGAGACCGACGATCTCGCCGGGCCGCACCGTGAAGCTGACGTCCTCGACGACGCGATCTCCCGTGCGGAGGCCGAGCGACAGGCCCTCGACGCGTACGACGTCCTGCTCGGTCTGCGACGCTCACTCCGTGACGCACCCGGGCTGTCCGCGGGACGTACGAGCGGCCGAGGCTCCGGGCGATCGCGTCGCCCATCAGGTTGATGCCGATCGTCAGCAGCGCGATCATCGCGGCAGGCGCCAGCACCGCCCAGGGGTTCAGCGAGATGTACTGCCGGTTCTCGCTGATCATGAGCGCCCAGTCGGAGCTCGGCGGCTGCAGGCCGAGGCCGAGGAAGTTGACCGAGGCGATGATCAGGATCGAGTACGTGAAGCGCAGGCCGAGGTCGACGAGCACAGGTCCGAGGATGTTCGGCACGACCTCCCGGCGGACGACGGCGAACGAGCTCTCACCGCGCGCGACGGCAGCCTCGACGTAGCCGCGCACGACCACCGCCTGGGTCGCGGTACGCACGACGCGACTGATGCTCGGAGCCTGGATCAGCGGCCACCCCGATGATCAGGACGCCGATGCCCGGTTCCGGCGCCCGTGATCAGGATCAGCACGAACAGCAGCGGCGGGAACGCCAGCATCACGTCGACCGACCGCATCAGGAGCGGATCGACCAGCGACCGGCTGAAGCCCGCGATCAGGCCGATCGACAGACCGATCAGGTACGCCAGCACCGTCGCGGCCGCGGCCAGGCCGATCACGCTAGCGCCCGCCGAACATGAGGCGGCTCAGGACGTCGCGCCCGAGGAAGTCGGTGCCGAGGAGCATGGAGCTGCTCGGCGCGGCCTCGTTCGCGCCGACCGGAGCCGACGGATCGTGCGGCGCGAGGTACGGGCCGAGCAGCGCGACGGCGAGCACGAACAGCACGATCCCCGCGCCGACGGCGCCCGAGAGGCTGCGCAGGAAGCGGAGGCGTCCGGTCACGCCGGCTCGCGGAGCTTCGGGACGAGCAGCAGCACGATCAGATCGGCGACCAGGTTGATCACGATGTAGACGATCGCGATCAGCATCGCGACCGACTGCACGACGGTGACGTCCCGGTTCCCCACGGCCACGACGAGGGTCGAGCCGATGCCCGGGTAGGCGAAGACGCTCTCGGTGATGATGATCCCGCCGATCAGCCACTGCAGGTTCTGCGCGAGGATCTGCACGGCTGGGCGCGAGCGCGTTCCGCAGCGCGTAGCGCCACAGCACCTTGCCCTCGGCGAGACCGTTCAGGCGCGCCGTCTGGACGTACTCGGTCTGCAGCGCCTCGAGCATGCCCGCGCGCACCATCCGGATCCCGGCAGCGAGGCTCGCCAGCAGCAGGGTCGCGACCGGCAGCACCAGCTTCGTCGGGTCGTCCAGCGGATTGCTGCCCGGCGGCACGATCGCGACGGGCGGCAGGACGTCGAGCCCGACGAAGAACACTCCGACGAGCAGCGACCCGATCACGAACTCGGGTAACGCGATCGCGGCCAGCGACCCGATCGAGATCACGTTGTCGATCCAGCGCCCGGCGAACACCGCCGCGAGCACGCCGAGGCCCAGCGAGAGCGGGATCATCAGGAGCGCGGTGATCGCCGCCAGGATCAGCGAGTTCTTGACCGGATTCGAGATCAGCGGCCAGATCGGCGCGTGCTTCTCGCCCTGTGCCAGCCCGACCGCCGAGTCCCCGAGATCGCCGTGCACGAAGCCGCGCAGCCAGTCCGTGTACTGCTGCACCACGGGCTTGTTCAGGTGCAGCCGCTTGTCGAGCGCCCGCACGACGTCGGGGCTCCCGTTGCGGCCGAGGACCACGCTCGCGGCGCTGCCGGGCAGGACGTGGGTGCCGATGAAGATCACCACCGAGGCGGCGAAGATCCCCGCGAGCGCACCCAGCGTCCGACGCGCGACGAAGCGGAGCACCGGCGAGCGCTCGCGGACGTTCGGGCGAGGCGCCGCGAGCACGCTCACGTCAGACCTCTACCCCGTAAGTCAGGTCGCTACCCCGAGAGCCATGCGTCCAGGAAGCGGTAGTTGCCGAGGGCGCCCGCGGCGCTCGGCTTGAGTCCCTGCACCTTCTTCGAGAGGCCGTCGACCCAGTCGGCGTTCGTCCAGTTGATGTAGCCGCCCTGGTCGTACTGGATCTTCTGCACCTGGTTCCAGTACGCCTGCGCCTTCGCCTTGGTCGGCGCCGCGATCGCCTTCTTGAGCAGGTCGTTCCACGACTTCGAGTGCCAGTGCGTCTCGTTGTACGGCGCGTCCGACGCGAGCGCCTGCAGGTAGAAGAACTTCAGCGAGTTGACCGGCCACTGCGTCTCTGCGAACGGCATCTTCAGGTACAGGAGCGACGGGTTGTAGTACGAGTTCGTCGGCACCTGCTTGATGTTGATCGTGACGCCGGCCGCCTTCGCCTGCTGCTTGAGCAGCGTCGCCGCCTCGACGAAGCCGGGGAAGATGTCCGACGTGTCGAGCTCGATCGTCAGCTTCTCCTGGCCCGCGGCCTTGAGCAGCGACTTCGCCTTGTCGATGTCCTGCTCGCGCTGCGGAAGCGCGTCATCGTAGAACGGCAGGCCCTTGCCGACGATGTCGTTGCCGACCGTGCCGTAGCCGTTGATCGCGCCCGACGACGAGGGCCTTGCGATCGACGATGAGCCTGACCGCCTGGCGGACCGCGGTTGTCCGTGTACGGCTCCTTCGTCGTGTCCATGTAGAACATCATCGCCTGCGGCGACGGGGCCACCAGCACCGTCATGTCGCCGGCCGCCTGATGCGCCTTCGCCTGCTCCGTCGGCAGCTGCGCCATCATGTCGATCTGGCCGGAGAGCAGCGCGTTCAGGCGCGCCGTGTTGTCCGAGATCGCGACGATCTTGAGCGAGTCGACGTACGGCTTGCCCGTCACCCAGTAGTTCGGGTTCTTCACGAACACGCTCTGCTGGCCCGGCGTGAACGACTGGAACTTGAACGGCGCCGGTGCCGATCGGGTGCTTGTAGTCGGTCTGCCCGTCCGGGACGATCCACGTGTTGTAGTAGACGAAGTTGCCCTCGAGGTCGGCGTCGGGCGTCTTCAGCGGGATCTTGCACCGTGAGCTTGTTGATCGCCTTCATGCTCGCCGAGGTTGATGTTCGAGACGAACGGCAGCGCCGGCGCTGCCCTTCTTCGCCATCTGCTGGATCGAGTAGATGACGTCCTCGGCGCCGAACGTCTTGCCGTTGTGGAACTCGACGCCCGGGCGGAGCTTGACCTCGTAGACCGTGGAGTCCTTGTTCGCGTTCCACTCGAGCGCGAGGCCCGGGCTGCGCGACAGGTCGGCGTTCGAGAGCACGAGCGGGTCGTACAGGTTCTGGATGCGGCCCTCGTCGATCGGCGTCACGCCGAGGAACGGGTTGAGCGTCTCGGCGGTGCCGCCGCCGACGAAGCCGCGGCGCAGCGTCCACCCTTCTTGGGCGTGGTGGCAGCCAGCGCAGACGCCTGACCGAAGAGTGCTGGGGGAGATCCCGACCGCCGCCGCGGCAGCGGTATTGCAGCAGGAGCCTCGCACGCGACATTCGGGCGGCTCAACCGCTCGTCGACGGTCCGGCTGTCCTGATGCTCGTACGTCACCTGCTCCTCCAGAGCTCGAAGCGAACGATCTCCCGACGAACTGCACGCCCACTCTCTCACACGGTCACACCGAAACGGATATGCCCGCACTTGCGACTTGGCAGTTGCCCTCGCGTCGAGGGAAGCTCACGCAACACCACGTGATGACGCTAGATCTGTGTGGAACGAATGCGGTATGTTGTCATACCGATTCTTTGGCCGCAAGGCCTCGAAAGGACGCTGCCGTGGAAGGTACGTTGCTCGCCTGACGGGTCTGGGTTTTCCGGAAGGCCCCGTGGTGATGCCCGACGGCGCCGATCGTCCTCTGTGACGGCAACACGGGCCAGTTGTTGCGCTGGAGCGACGGCGCGATGAGCACCTTCGCCGACACCGGCGGCTCGCCGTGGGGCGCGATCCTCGGCTCCGACGGCGCGATCTACCTGACGCAGGGCGGCAACGTCCCGGGCAGCGGCGACCTCAGCGCCGTGCCGGGCATCCAGCGCGTGCGACGCGGACGGCACGCGTCGAGCAGCTCGCCGTCGAGCATCGCGGGCCACGGCTCGCCGGCCCGAACGACCTCGCCTTCGGTCCCGACGGTCGCCTCTGGTTCACCGACTCGGGCACCGAGCAGGACGACCGCTACGACCCGCGCTCGCCCGGGCGCCTGTTCGTCCTCGACTCCTCGGGCGACGGCGAGATGCTGCTCGAGCGGCCGAACGTCTACCCGAACGGCATCGCGTTCGACGCGCAGGGGCGGCATGTACTGGACCGAGTCGATGGCGCACGCGCGTCTGCCGCCTCGAGGACGGCAAGGCGACGGTCTTCTGCCCAGCTGAGCGACGGCGCACGTGCCCGACGGCATGGCGTTCGCCGCCGACGGACGGCTCTTCGTGTGCACGACGATCTCCAGGGGCCTGACGGTGCTCTCGCCAGACGGCGAGGTGCTCGAGGAGATCACGCTCGGCCAGGACGCGACGAACTGCATCTTCGACGGGCCCGACGCTGTACGTCACGGCGACGGGGTCGGCGGACATCCACGCCGATCAGCGCACCGGCACGTTCTGGAGCGTCGAGACCGACGCGAGCGGCGGGCTGCCGCTCATCCCCGGCCAGCTCTAGGCGTCCGAGGGCGGTCGGACGAGTCGCAGCGCGGCCGGGTCC
Source organism: uncultured Actinomycetes bacterium (assembly GCA_963717155.1). Lineage (GTDB taxonomy): Bacteria > Actinomycetota > Thermoleophilia > Gaiellales > JALYLC01. The sequence continues at coordinate 111,724 of OY970326.1, read as the reverse complement.
CAGCGCCAGGCGTTCTCTGACGTGAGGTGAGTGCCGCCGACCCAGCGGTCGATGCCCAGAAGCTCGACCCGGTCGGCCTCGCCGCGGAGCGCGTCGTCGCCGGCTGCTGTCAATCGCAGCTGGAGTCGCGCGAAGAGCTGGCTGTCGCTGAGCGGAGGAGGCGGGGGAAGCGCTCTACCGTCGTCGGTCTCGACGAGCCTCGCCGTTCCCTGCCCGAGCGTTGAGAGAGCCCGGTAGAACCAGGCGTCGCCGAGGAAGGGCGCATCCTCGAGTCGTTGTGCCGCGACGAACGCCGCTGGAGGCGAGTGCGCGCCCGACGCGACCGCGCGAAGCGCTCGTCGCTCCGTCCCCGAGAGCCCGTCTCCCGGCGCGGGGAGCTCCGCGAGCAACCGCCGGAGCGCCGGGGCGAGAAACGGCAGCGCCGAGGTCTCACTCGCTGCGAGCTCGGCCAGTGCCGTCGGCTCCGGCGCGCGGAGGGCGGCCCAGGTGGTCGTCGCCGCCTCGAGCGACGCCGGTTCCGCCGGGCGCCGGGAGGGCCAGAGCGTCTCGAGCTCGCTCGCTGTCAACTCGCCGAGGCCGGCGAAGGATGGCTTGCCGGGGAAGGAGCCGATCACGATCAGCTCGGGCTCGGCGTCCTCGGCGTGGGCGAGCGCGAGCACGTCGAGGAGCTGGAGCTGGTCATAGAGGTCGTGCTCGAACCACAGCACGACCGGCAGGCCGTCGCGCAGCGCATCGAGCAGCTGCTGGTCTCGGCGCTCGAACGACGAGAGCAGCGCCTGCTGGTGCCCCCAGCCGCACTCCGCGAGGAAGCGCGCCCGCGTCCGCAAGAGCTGCTGCCTCGGTATCGCGGGCACCGGCCCCTCGTGCAGGGCGTCTTGCCAGGGCAGCACGGCTCCTCCGAGCGCGGTCTGCCGCAGCGTATTGCCGGCGCTCTCGCCGTTCGTGACATGCAGGAGCGCCGGACGCGCCGTGGGGTCCTTTCCCTGTCGTCCTGCGCGCTCTGCGACCTCGCCGACCCTCACGCCGCTGACTATAGACCCGTACCTGGGTACGGAAATCAAGCGGACGGTCTAGAGCTTCACCGCACCTCCGGACGCGAGCGACTCCTCGCACGCGACCGCCACCGCGAGCGTGCCGAACGCATCTCTGGGCGTGCACGGCACGCCGTCGCGGTCGCCGTCGCGCACCGCGTCCAGGAAGCGGGCGATCGTCGACTCGCGCGGGTCCGCGCTCGCAACGATCTCGACGGCCTCGCCGCGCGCCTGGCCATGCAGGCGGAAGTCGGGGTCGAGGTCGAGGTGCAGTGCGATGTCCGTCGTCAGCAGGTCCAGTGCGTAGACCGCCGGCTCCTGCGCCTCGGTCCAGGCCACGAGCACGCTGCCGAGTCCCCCGCCCGCGAACCGGAGCGTCAGCGCAACGGCGTCGTGCAGGTCACCCGTCTCCGTGCTGGCGAGCGCCAGGTGCCCGGTCGACGCCGATGCCTGGACCGACTCGACGGGCCCGGCGAGTGCCAGCTGGAGGTCGATGTCGTGGCTGCCGAGCTCGAACAGGATGCCCCCGCTGCGGCCCGGATCGACGAACCACGACGCACCGCCGGCCCCCGCCGCGGCCCGGCGGTCGCCACGACCGCTCTCGGTGGGCCCGAAGCTCCGGCTGACGAGCATGCCGGGCGCGGCGCCTCGAAGGAGCTCGCGCAGCTCGCTCACGAGGTCGAGGCTCCGCCACTGGTAGCCCACCGCGCACACGGCAGCTCCCGCCTCCCATGCCGCGACGATCCGCCGTCCGTCGGCAAGCGAGCGAGCCAGCGGCTTCTCGAGGTACACGGCGAGTCCGCGCTCGAGGCTCGCGACGGCCGGGTCGACGTGCAGCGTCGGCGGGGTGCAGACGAAGACCGCGTCGATGTGCTCGGTCTCGAGCATCACCTCCCAGCTCTCGTGGACGCGCGCGCCGATGTCGCGCGCGAACGTCCCCGCGCGCCGACGGTCGACATCGCAGACGGCCGCGATCGCGACGTCGGGCCGCTTGCGCAGGATGTCGCAGTGACGGCGTGCGATCGCACCCGCGCCGACGAACGCGACCCGCACCTAGTACGTCACCGGGACGCGAACGCCCGTCTCGAGCGCGCGCTCGCAGGCGAGCGCGACGGCGAGCGTACGGCGCGCGTCGTCGGGCCGGCACGCGACCAGGCTCGCATCACCTGCGCGTACGGCGTCGAGGAATCGCGCGATCGAGCGGTCCATCGGCTCGCCGCGCTCGGTCGCGACGTCGGCGCCGCGTGAGCGGCCCGTCATGCGGTGTGCAGGTCCGAGCTCGAGCGCGAGCGTGACGTCGGGCGCCATGATGTCGGTCGAGTACACGCCGGGCTGCCCTTCCTTCAGCCAGGCCGCGTGCACCGTGCCGAGCGCGCCGCTCTCGAAGTGGAGGATGAGCGAGATGGCGTCGGCGATCGAGCCCGGCGCGCCGTCCTGCGCCAGCCCGATCGTCCCTGCGACGGCCTGCACCGCCGAGATCTCGCCCGCGATCGCGCGCTGGAGATCGATGTGATGGCTGCCGCGCTCGAGGATCTGCCCACCGCCGAGCGCCTGGTCCATGAACCACGGGCGGCCGGCGGTCGGGCCGAAGTTGCGCCCGAGCAGCAGCCCTACCTGCTGGCCCGCGAGCGCCTGCCGCACATCGTCGAGGAGCTCGGTCGCGTGCCACTGGTAGCCCACGGCGCAGATCGCTGCGGCGGCGCGCGACGCCTCGACGATCGCGTCGGCGTCCTCGATGGTGCGAGCGATCGGCTTCTCCAGGTACACGTGCACGCCTGCGCCGAGCGCCGAGAGCACCGGCCCGCGATGGTGCAGGGGCGGAGTGCAGACCCACAGCGCATCGAGCTCCTCGTGCTCGAGCATGTCTTCCCAGCGGGCGTAGGCGCGTGCGCCCCGGGGGCCCGCGATCGCCTCGGCCCGCTCGATCTCGGTGTCGCACGCCGCGACGAGCTCGACGCCCGGCGAGGCGTCGAGCGCGGGAACGTGGATGCGGGCGATCCACCCTCCGCCGACGATGCCCACGCGAAGGGGCGTCATCGCGGCGGGTAGGAGTCGAGCCACCAGCGAGCGATGTCGCAGCGGCGCATGAACCGCACCTCAGGCTGTGTCTTCGCGTGCTCGATGAACATCCGCAGCGCGGCGGCGCGCGCGGCCTGCCCGCTCCAGCGGGCGTGTACGGCGACCGTCATCATGCTGCAGCGATCCTCCCCCTCCCGCACCAGCTGGTCGAGCCCCCACACGGCGGTCTCGAGGAAGTCGCGCGGGCTCGAGAAGCCAGGGCTCATCAGGTAGCGCGAGTCGTTGTACGTCTTGGAGTACGGCACGACCAGCATCGGGCTGGCCTCGTTCGCCTCGTAGTACGGCACGTCGTCGGAGTAGCCCTCGGAGTGGTAGAGGAACCCTCCGAGCTCCTGCAGGATCCCGCGCGTGTTCTCGCTCGGCCAGCTGCGCGAGTTCCAGCCGAGCGGCCGGCTCCCGAGCACGCGCTCGTAGCTCTCGATGGCCCGGGCGATCTGCTCGCGCTCGCCCGCGCGGTCGAACGTCCAGGCTTCGGTCCAGCGCCAGCCGTGGCCCATGAGGTCGTGGTCGTGCTCGCGCATCCAGTCTGCGACCGAGGGGTTGAGCTCGATCGCCACCGCGGATCCCGACACGGTCACGGGCACCTCGGCCTCGTCGAAGATGCGCGCCAGGCGCCACACCCCGGCCCGGCTGCCGTACTCGTAGTGCGACTCTGTCCCCGGATCGCGCTGGGGCGCCTGGACACCCGGATCGGCGTACTCGCCCCAGCCGTCGTTACGATCGTCGCCCCACAACACGGAGTACTCGGAGCCTTCCTCGTACACGAGCACGAGGTTCACGACCACACGGGCGCCGCCGGGCCAGGAGAATGCCGGCGGATTGCGGCCGTAGCCGACGAGATCGCGCGCGCGAACCGGCTCGGGAATCACGCGATGGACCCCTTCAATCGGCGTGGTAGGTTATGAGCATCGAACCAGGTAACGGTACCGACAAGCCCGCGGTCTTTCAGGCGATCGGCCGCGAGGCCCGCTTGTCGGACAAGGTGACCGAGGCGATCCTCGAGACGATCGCGTCGAACAAGCTGAAGCCGGGCGATGCGCTGCCGCCGGAGCGCGAGCTGGGTGAGCAGTTCGGGGTGTCGCGGACCGTGATTCGCGAGGCCGTGCGCGCGTTGCGTGCGAAGGGCCTGCTCGAGGTCAAGAGCGGCAGCGGCGTGCGCATCATCGCGGTCGACGAGGGCACCGTCCGCGAGTCGATGCGGCACTTCGTCAAGGGCAGCGAGCTCGACTACAGCAAGGTCGACGAGGTGCGCCGGGTCCTCGAGGTCGCGGCGGCCGGGCTCGCGGCCGAGCGCGCGACCGACGCTGACATCGAGCAGATCAACGAGACCATCGTCGGCATGGACAACTCGTGCAGCGACGTCAACGACACCGTGCAGTGGGATCTCGCGTTCCACCGCGCGTTGGCAACCGCGACCCACAACGAGCTGTTCCTGGTCTTGCACGACTCGATGGGCGAGATGCTCGTCGAGGTGCGCCGCCGGAACCTCTCGCGCGGCGCCGCGCGCCGGAGGCTGGTCGTGGAGATGCACCGCAAGATCCGCGACGCCGTCGCGCGTCACGACGTCGAGGGGGCGAAGACCGCGATGATCGACCACCTCGGCGAGGTGCAGGCGACGTGGAACTCCAAGGAGCAAGCCGAGGCCTAGTGCCGGCACTCAGTGCTCGCCGGCGATCGCGGCCTCTTCCACCGTCACGACCTCGAGCAGTGCCGCCCGGCCCGCGCTGACGCTCGCGATGCACCGCTCGATCCCGCCGCGCAGATCCGCGGCGCGGTCGACACGCTCGGCATGCCCGCCGAGCGCCCGCGCCACCTCGGCGTAGCTGCCGCCGACCCGGTTGGCGCCGTAGCGCTCGACAGCCTCGGGCATCCACTCGGTGTAGCCGCCCATCAGCCCGTTGTTGAGCACGATCGTGAGGATCGGGATGCGGCAGCGCACCGCCGTCTCGAAGTCCATCCCGACCATGCCGAACGCCACGTCGCCCATGATGTTGATCGAGAGCCGGTCGGGCCGGGCGAGACGCGCGCCCATCGCCAGGCCGAGTCCCGTACCGAGCTGGGTGGACTTGCCCCACCCGAGATAGCCGCGCGGCACGACGCTCTGCCAGAACGGCACGATCTGATCGCGCGGATGCCCTGCGTCGTGCGTGACGACGGTGCGCGTCCGGTCGACGACCTCCATCAGCTCCCAGATCACGCGGTAGGGGCTGATCGGGCTCTCGTCGGACGTCAGCCGCGGACGCCACTCCTCCACGAATGCGGCGTGCGAGGCGGCCACGGCGTCTCGCACGGCCGAGCCCGTACGCGCCTGCGAAGGCTCCGACCTGCCGATCTCCGCGAGCAGCTGGACCAGCACGAGCTTCGCGTCGCCGACGCAGCCGAACGCGACGTCGTACCCCGTGGCGAGGTCACGCGGGTCGTTCACGATCTGGCCGAGCGTCGCCTGTGCCGGCATCGGCGTGATGTACAGCGAGCGCGTGAAGCTCGTCCCGATCCCGAGGATGACGTCGGCCCGTGCGAAGAAGTCGTCGACCGCCGCGGGCCGTGTCCGGGCCGCGGCGCCGAGCGACAGCGGATGGTCCTCGGGGAACGCGCTCTTGCCGTTGAGCGTCGTCGCCACCGGCGTGTTCGTCAGCTCGGCGAGCTGCAGGAGCTCGGCGCACGCGTTCGCGTACAGCACCCCCTGGCCGGCCACGATCACGGGCGCCGAGGCCGACAGCAGCATCCGGGCGGTCTCCTCGACATCGCCGCCGGCAGCCTGTGTGAGCCGGGGCGGCGACGACGAGATGCTCCAGTCGGCGTCGCCGGCATCGCCGTTCAGGACGTCGTTCGCGACCGCGACGAGCACCGGGCCGTTGCGTACGCTGCGCAGCGCGTTCAACGCCTGGCGGAACACCGCGGGTCCGTGCGCGGGATGGTTCAGCGTCGCCGCCCAGCGCGTGATCGGGCGATAGGCGTCCTCGACGCGGACGCCGCGCGTCGTCCCCTGCACCTCGACGGCGTGCTCGCCCGGGATCAGCAGGATCGGGCTGCGGTCACCGAACGCCTGCGCCACGGCGGCGAATGCGGCCTCGGCCCCGGGCCCGTACTGCGTGACGCAGGGGGCGATGCGCTCACCGTTCGTCGCGCGGGCATAGCCGTCGACGATGTTGACCGCGACGCGCTCGGTGCGCGCGATGATCGGGCGCATCCCGAGCCGCGAGGCCGAGTCGAGCAGGCGGTTCTCCGGAAAGCCCACGACGAACTCGGCGCCTTCCCGCTGAAGCAGCGCTGCGATGCGGTCGGCAACGATCACAGATTGGTATACCGTATCACCGCATCCCGGAGATCGCATCGACGATCTCGCGGGCGACGCGCCGCATCACGTGCTCCCGTGCGATCGTCACGCGTGCGAACCCGGGCAGCCCGAACTCGTGTCCACCGCGTATCAGCAAGCCGTGGCGCAGCAGCGCCGCGCACACGGGTCGGTCGTCGACGCCGAGCTCGACGAGCAGGAAGTTCGCCTGCGAGGGCACGCTCCGCAGACCCGAGCGCGCGAGCTCGTCGGCGAGCGCCGCCCGGGCCTCGGCGACCTCGGCGCGGCGCGCGGGCAGGAACTCGGGATGCGAGATCGCGGCACGACCGGCCGCGAGCGCGATGCGGTTGACGTTGAACGGCTCCTGCACGATGTCGAGCAGGTGCGCGACGTGCGGGTCGGCCAGCGCATAGCCCAGCCGCAACCCTGCCAGCCCGAAGATCTTCGAGAACGAGCGCAGCACGATCACCGGGCGCCCGGCGAGCACGTCCTCCTGACGCGCCGCGCGAGCCTCGGGTGCGGCGAAGTCGATGTACGCCTCGTCGGCGACCACGATGCAGTCGGCCGGCAGCCGGTCGAGGAACGCGGCCCACGCGTCGGGGGCGATCAGCATGCCGGTCGGATTGTTCGGATCGCAGACCCAGACGAGCCGGGCGCGAGTCGCGTGGGCCGCCTCGGCGATCGCGTCGAGATCGATCGACAGCTCACGCGCGGGCACCACGGTGATCGCCGCGCCGAAGGCCGAGCACACCTGGCGGTACAGGCCGTACGTCAGCGCCGGCACGACGACGGGCGTGCCGGGATCGACGAAAGCCGCCGCGATCGAGCCGATCAGCGCCTGCGCGCCGTGTGCCGGGATGATGCGCGACGGCGTCACGCCAAGCGACTCGGCGACGGCGACGCGGAAATCGGCGAACGCCCGCTCCGGGTAGAACGTGGCGTTCCGCAGCTCGGCGGCGGCGGCCTCCAGCACGTAGGCGGGCGGGCCGAACAGGTCCTCGTTCCAGTTGAGCGGCTCCAGCTCGGGCAGACCGAGGTCCTGCTTGAGCGCATCGCGGGTCGGGCCCGGGTCGTACCGCTCGAGCCCGAGCAGCGACGGACGCGCGAGCCGGTCCCAGTCGGTCATGCGCCGGCCAACTCGCGCAGCGCCAGCTCGAGCGCCTGCAGGCACCAGACGATGGCGTCGGCCTCCGTCCACTCCTCCGGCGCATGGCTGATCCCGCCGGCATCGCTGCGGACGAACAGCATCGCGCTGGGTACGCCGGCCATGGCCATGATCGTGGCATCGTGGCCTGCGCCGGACGGCAGCTCGACAGGGTCGAGGCCGAGCGCCGCGATCGCGTTCCGGACGGCTGCGCGGGGAACCGTGCTCATCGGCACCGGTGCATAGCGCCAGCGTGGCCGCACGTCGACCGTGCACCCCGTCGCGTCTGCGGCCTCATGCGCAACCGACAGCGCGCCCGCCACGAGCGCCTCGAGACGCTCCTCGTCGGGAGCGCGCAGATCGGCGAACAGCTCGACGACGTTGGGGATGGTGTTCGTCGCGCCGGGAGCGACGGTCATGCGCCCCACGGTCGCGACCGAGTCAGGCAGCGAGCGCGCGGTCGCGTGCACGCCGCTCACGAAACGCGCCGCGGCGCCCAGCGCGTCCGATCGCAGTCCCATCGGGACCGTGCCGGCATGGCCCCGCCTCCCGTAGAACGCGAACTCGATGCCCGCCATGCCGGCGATCGAGGTGACGACCCCGAGCGACGCCGGCACCGCGGCGAGCGTGGGTCCCTGCTCGATGTGGGCCTCGACGTAGGAGCCCGGCAGCGTGCCGAGCGGCCCCGTCGGCAGCCGTCCGAGTCCGAGCGAGGCGAACGCTTCGCCAAGGCTCACGCCATCGGCGTCGTGCAGGTCGGCCTCGTCGGGCTCGAGCATGCCGCACACCGCCCGGCTGCCGAAGACGCCGCGTCCGAAGCGCCAGCCCTTCCTCGAGCCGGAATGCGACGGCCCTGAGCGTCCGCTCGGAGCCGCCGGATACCGCGATCGCCTCGATCGCGTCGAGCGCCGCGAGCACACCGAGCGCGCCGTCGAAGCGACCGCCGTCGGGCGGCGTGTCCAGATGCGAGCCGCTCCAGACCTCGCGCAGCTCCCCGTCCGCGCCGACGAGCGACCCGTACAGGTTGCCAGCGGCGTCGTGCGAGACCTCGAGCCCGGCCTCCGCGATCCAGCCGGCGACCATCTCGAACGCGCGCTGCTCGCCCTCGCCGAGCCCCGGCCGGTTGGTACCGACGTTCCGTCCGATCTCGAACAGCGCGTCCAGGCGCTCGAGCAATCTGGACGCCCGCTCGAGCATCGGGCGAGTATTGCAGGTCGGGTACCTTGCTCACGGGTGAAACGCGGGCCCCTGATCATCCTCGTCGCGGCGCTCGGGCTCGTCGCAGCGCCCGCGGCGAACGCTGCGAGCCCGCCGTCTCCGTACGTGGTAGGCGGAACCCCGGTGGCGCAGGGCGGCTTCCCCTACACCGCGTACATCCAGGCGGCCACGAGCAACGGCGCGGCGACGTGCACCGGCTCGGTCATCCAGCCGACGATCATCCTCACCGCCGCGCACTGCGTCTTCGACCAGGGGACCGGGGTTGCCCTGCCCGCGAGCGCGTTCTCGGTCGTCACCGGCACGCCGTTCGTCCCGGCGATCCCGCCGCCCCCGCGCAACGTCTCCGCCGTGCGCTCCTACCCGTACTACAACAGCACCACGTTCCAGGGCGACGCGGCGATCCTCGTGCTCGCGACGCCGACGACGGCGCCCAGCATCGCCCTCGCGACGACCGCGCAGAGCGCCCTGTACACGGCGGGCCAGCCGGTCTCGTACGCCGGCTGGGGCGAGACCGTCGCGGACACCCCGTCCTCGACCCCGACACAGCTGCAGAGCGGCGCCGCGAGCATCCTCGCCAACTCCACGTGCGCCGGAGCCGTCCAGTTCCACCCCGGGCTCACGCTGTGCGTCGCCGCCCCGAACTACACGCCGGCCGTCTGTCACGGCGATAGCGGCGGACCTCTGGTCGAGACGACCGCCGCGGGCCCCGTCGAGGTCGGCATCACGAGCTACGGGTCGAAGACCGGGTGCGGCGTGGCGCCCGACTACTTCACCCGCGTCTCATCCGTGCAGTCCTGGATCACGAGCGCGATCGCCGGCACCACGGCGCCGCCGCCGTTCGTCCCGCCGTTCAACGCGCCTGCCGCGCCGGCCGCAGCGCTCGCAGGCGACGGCGTGTCCGCCGCGTTTGCGGCGCCGGCAGCCGACCCCGCGACGATGCTCACGAACCTCGTCGTGATCCTGCTGGCACACGGGATCGCCGTCTCGACGCAGACGCTCGTGCCGACGGCGACGACGGCCGTCTTCCCCAGCCTCCAGCCGGGCACCTACACCGTCAGCGTGATGGCCACGTACTCGGAAGGGTCGAGCGTGCCGGTGCCCTCGGCGCCCGTCACGCTCGCCCCGCCGCGGAACCGGAAGCGCCCCGCCGTCGCGGGTCCGAAGGTCGTCGGGTATCGCGTTGCCTGCAAGTACGGCACCTGGGCGTGGCCCGGGGCCGCCACGTTCAGGGTCGGGTGGCTCCGCAACGGCAAGGCGCTCGGAGGGAAGACCGGTCTCACCTATCGCGTGCAGGCCGCCGACGTCGGCAAGCGCCTCGCATGCAGGGTCACGCTGCGTGCGTCGACCGGACCGACCGCGACGGCGGTCAGCGCGGCCGTCAGGCCCGGTCTGAGGCTACGGCTGCTCGCCGCCCCGAGAGTGCGCGGCGTCGCGGGGATCGGAGCGGCACTCGTATGCACGACCGGTCGCTGGGCGCACACGGGGCCGCTCGGCCTCTCCGTCACGTGGCGGCGGGACGGACGCGCGATCGCGGGCGCCACCGGCACTCGACACCTGGTTGCCGCCGCCGACGCCGGCCACGCCCTCTCGTGCAAGGTCCGCATCAGGGCGACCGGTCAGAGCGCGACGTACACGACCGGGAGCCTTCAGGTTCCCGGGTGATCGGGGCCGACCGCGCCGAGCAGGACGTGCCACTGGTCGACCGACGCAGTCCGCAGCAGCCGCGTCGGAGCCCACGGATCGTCCTCCAGTCGCTCGGCGATCTCCTCCTCGCTCGCGGCGTCGACGACCAGCAGGATCCTCGCCCCGTCAGCGAGCGGACCACCGGCGACCACGAAGCCCTCGTCGACGAGGCCGTCCATGAAGACCGCGTGCTCGTCCCAGGCCTCCTGCTCGCGCAGGGTCCGCGACGGGTCCCAGCCCACGCCCGGTACTCGGATCACGGCGTAGTAGGTCACGGCGACTGACGCGAGACTATCCTGGATCGCCTTGAAGCCCTGGAACGACGTGTCACCCGATCTCCGCGGCGTACTGGACGAGCTCAGGGAGCTCGAGCCGCTCTTCCATCGCTACGGCCCCGACGCCACGGCAGCCGACATCGAAGCGACGATGGCTCCGGAGTTCTGGGAGGTCGGCGCCTCCGGGCAGCGCTACGGCCGCGCGTTCGTGCGCGACACCGTGGTGGAGCGGCTACGGCATCCGGGAGACGACCCGTGGACGTGCTCGGAGTTCGGCCTCAGCGAGCTTGCCCCGCACGTGTTCCTGCTGACGTACGTGCTCGAACAGGGGGAGCGGCGGACGTTGCGGTCGACGATCTGGCGCCGCGATCCCGACGGCTGGCGGGTGGTGTTCCACCAGGGGACGATCGCCGCCCCTGCTACTCCGCCGGGCGGATGATGGTCAGCGGGCACGGCGCGTGGTGCGCCAGCTGCTCGCTCACCGACCCGAGGAGCAGGCTCGCGAAGCCTCCGCGGCCCCGCGAGGCGACGACGAGGAGATCCGCGTGCTCGGCGGCCGCGATCAACGCGGCTGCCGGCTGGTCGTTCGATACGGTGGCATCGATCTCGACATCGGCGTCGAGGCCGCGTGCCTCCCCGAGGGCCGCTGCCGACACGGCTTCGGCATCCTCCTCGAACGTCTCCGGATCGATGCCAGCGGTGGAGCCGCCCGCGTAGGCCATCACCGGGACGAACCAGGCCGTGACGATCGTGAGGCGCCCTCCGCGCATCCTCGCCTCGTCCACGGCGAAGCGCAACGCCTCGTGCGCGAACTTGGATCCGTCGACTCCGACCACGATCAACGGCGTGTGAGTGCTGTCGTGTGTCATGGGTGCAGTATCCCTATGCCAGGCCGAGCATCGTCGCCAGGCGGGCAGGCGCGCGTTCGACGTGCACCGGCGCAAGCACCTGCTCGACACACCTTGCGGTCGGCACGACCAGCACGGGGCACGGTGCGTGCTGGACGAGCCCGTGCGACACGGAGCCGTGCAGGAGCGATCGCAGGGCCGGGAGTCCGCGCGTGCCGACGACGATGAGCTCGACGCCGTGCTGCTCGGCAACCGCGAGGATCGCACGCCACGTCGCCTCGAACCCGGCGGGCGCGATGGCCGCGGTCGCGGCGAGCCCGGCGGCGAGCGCGAGTCGACCACCCTCGTCGGCGAGCTCGATCGCAGCTCGCTCGACCTCGCTCCCGTCGGACGCCTGCGAGCCCGACGACGTGCCATAGACGCCGGCTCTCACGCCCGCATGGCTCCAGACGTGCAGCACGATCGCGGAGTGGCCGGGGAACAGGGCGCCGGCGGCCTCGATGGCACGACCGGATCCGCGCGAGCGGTCGTAGCAGAGCAGGATCGGTGCAGTGTGGGGTGTGTTCACGGTGGTCCTCCTGGCGCAGCTTCGGCTTGACACTCGCCTGCCAGCTGCATCGACGCTCCGGCGACCCGATCCTTCCCCCCGCACGAGTTCTGATCAGGCGCTCGTCAGATCGCGCCGCTCGAACACCTCGTGGGCGTGTGCGGATCCGTCGACCCCGACCACGATCAACGGCGTGTGAGTGCTGTCGCGTCTCATAGCTCCAGTATCGGGCACCTTGGCGCTAGGTGTTCGAGGCCGCAGGGGTGTGGTCGTCCCCACCCGAGAGCAGCTCGATCGGGGTCTTCAGGGGTACGAGATCATCGCGACTGACCCGATGCCGGAAGACGTAGTACGTCCAACCCTGGTACAGGAGCACGACGGGTGTGAGCGCCAGCGCCACGATCGTCATCACGACCAGCGAGTAGTGGTTCGAGCTCGTCGACCAGATCGTGAGCGAGTAGGCCTTGTCCGTCGACGACACGAGCACCCGCGGGTACAGGTTGAGGAAGAGCGTGGTGGTCAAGAGCAGGATCGAGAGCGCCGTTGCCGTGAACGCCACGCCGTCGCGCGCCGCACGCACGAGGAACGGCACCGCGATGGCGAGCCCGAGGGCAGTGATCGGGATGACGCCCGGAACGAGCCCCTTCGAGTGCCCCGACACGGCGTTCAGATAGGTCCAGAGCAGGAACCCGAAGACGAGCACGGCGGTCACGACCGAGAGTCGGCGTGAGGCGCCGCGGGCCCGCTCGAGCATGTCTCCGCGCGTCTTCAGCGAGAGGTAGATCGCGCCGTGGAGCGTGAAGAGCGCGAGCGTCGTGACGCCTGCGAACAACGCGTAGGGGTTCAGCAAGGTCAGGAGCGATCCGGTGAACTCGCCCCTCGCGTCGATCGGCACGCCATGCACCATGTTCGCGAACGCCACGCCCCAGAGGAGCGCCGGCAGCGCCGACCCGAGGAAGATCGCCCGATCCCACCAGGCACGCCAGCGGTCCGAGTCGTGCTTCCCGCGGTACTCGAATGCCACGCCGCGCACGATCAGGGCGACGAGGATCAGGAAGAGCGCGAGGTAGAAGCCCGAGAACAGCGTCGCGTACCACCCCGGGAACGCTGCGAACGTCGCGCCTCCGGCGGTCAGGAGCCACACCTCGTTGCCGTCCCAGACGGGTCCGATGGTGTTCAGCACCACGCGCCGGTCGCTGTCGTCCTTCGAGACGAACGGCATCAGGATGCCGACCCCGAAGTCGAAGCCTTCGAGCACGAAGTACCCGATCCAGAGGATCGCGATCAATGCGAACCAGAGAACCTCGAGGTGCCAGTAGCCGGTCGGCATCGTCATGCTCCTAGTAGGCCATCGAGAGCTCGCGAGCGTCCTCGGGCGTAGAGCCGTCGCCCGCGCTCGGGGCATCCGGAGGCACGCTCTTCGCGTAGCGGAACATCAACCAGCCGTCGGCGGCTGCGAGCAGGCCGTAGAGCAACGTGAACCCGGCGAGGGTCAGTCCGACCTCCCACGCCGAGACGCTCGGCGACACCGCGTCGGACGTCTTCAACAGCCCCTGTACGACCCACGGCTGCCGGCCCATCTCGGTGAAGATCCAGCCGCTCGCGTTCGCGAGGATGGGCAGGGCGATCGCGTACGTGAGGACGCGCAGATAGCGCCTCGAGGTCTCGAGCGTTCCCCGCCAGAGCAGCAGCATCCCGAGTGCCGTGAGAGCCGCGACCAGGAACCCGATTCCGGTCATGATCCGGAACGTCCAGTACGTGACGCCTACGATCGGGGCGTAGTCCCCGGGTCCGTACTTCGCCCGATAGGCGCGCTGGAGGTCGTTGATGCCCTCGACCTTGCCGTTCCACGAGTTGGTCGCCAGGATCGAGAGGCCGTGGGGAATCGTGATGTCGAAGGTCGAGCGCGTCGGGGTGTGCTCGAACGGCGCTACCGCGAACAGCGAGAACGGCGCGCCGCTGCGGGTGGTGTAGAGCGCCTCCGCGGCGGCCATCTTCATCGGCTGCTGCGTCGTCATGAGCTGAGCCTGCGCGTGACCGATCAGGCTCGTGAACAGCGCAGCGACGAACACCACCGGAAGCGCGAGCCGGATCGCAGACGTGAACATCGCGACGTCCGAACCGCGCGCGAGGTGCCATGCCGAGACCCCGACGACGATCATGCCGGCCGTCATCAGGGCGGCGCCGATCGTGTGCGGGAACGCGTATAGCAGTGTCGAGTTGGTCAGGACCTTGCCGATCGACGTCATCTCGGCGTGGCCGGTGGTCTTGTTGATCGCGTAGCCGACCGGGTGCTGCATCCACGAGTTCGCCGCCAGGATGAACAGCGCGCTCAACGTGGAGCCGAAGGCCACCGCGTAGATGACGGCGAGATGGATCCGCGCGCTCAGCACGCTCCAGCCGAAGATCCAGAGCCCGAGGAACGTCGACTCGAGGAAGAACGCGGCGAGCGCCTCCATCGCGAGCGGTGCACCGAAGACGTCACCGACATAGCGCGAGTAGGTGCTCCAGTTCATCCCGAACTGGAACTCCTGCACGATTCCCGTCACCACGCCGATCGCGAAGTTGATCAGCATCAGCTTGCCGAAGAAGCGCGTCAGGCGGAGGTACTTCTCGTCGCGGCGGCGGTACCAGAGCGTCTGGAACACCGCGACGAACCAGGTGATGCCGATCGTGATCGGCACGAACAGGAAGTGGTAGACGGTCGTCACGCCGAACTGCCAGCGGGCAAGCTCGAGCGCGCTCATCGGTGTCCCTCGCTCACGCTCACAATCTTGCGGGAGCGCCGGGACGGAGCATCAGCGAGCCCGCCCAAGCGAGCTGCGGGATACCCGCAGGACCGGTCTCGCTCAGGCGCTCGTGAGATCGCGCCGTTCGAACACCATGGCGGCGAGCAGCGTCACGATGGCCGCGATCCCGAGCATCGCAATTGCTGCGCCCAGACGGAAGGGATGCACGGGCACGAGCCCCATGTGATGGAACGGCGACAGGCCCAGCGTCCAACTCGGAGCGTTCAGGAGCGCGCCCAGGAGCTCCCACAGGAATGCCAGGAGGACGAGTCCGTAGGAGACGACGACGCTGCCGCGCGGGAACGCGGCGAACGCGAGCGCGGCGAGCGCGAGGAAGAGGAGCGCGACCGGAAGGCAATTGAGTCCGGCCTCGAGCATCCCGGAGAGGGCGACGTTCGCGCCTTGCGATACGGCGCCGGCCCAGGCGAGGACGCCGGCCACCAGGCCGAGGGCGAGTGCGCCGAGCGCAGCCAGGACAAGGCGTCCCAGGAGCCAGCTACGGCGGCTGACGGAGTACGCCAGCAGCGTCTCGAGGCGCTGCTCGGCCTCCTCGTGCCGTGTCGCTGCGACCTGCGAGGTCGCGAACAGGCTGATCACCACGACGAAGAAGAGGAAGTAGAAGCTCAACGCGCCTGACGGCGTCAGCAACGACCCGCCACCGAGCTTCCCGATCTCGCTGCGAAGCTTGCTCGACAGCCCGGACGAGAAGCTGTCCGAGATGATCCCCGTGACCAGGGCGAACGCGCCGAGCCCGACGAACCAGCCGGCCAGGACGCCCAGCTCGCCGCGAAGTGCGAGAGCGGTTGGCGACGACAGCAGGAACAGCCGCGACTCGGCGCTGTCGGTCGTGCGCAGCAGCCCCGAGCCGATGTCTCGACGCAGCGCGATCGGCATCGCCAGCGCAAGCAGCAGCAGGCCGGTCAGGAGTGGAAGGAGGAGCACAGCCGGCCGGGCTTCCGCGAACGGCCGCAGCTCCTCGACCCAGCCGAGCGGGGTCACCCAGCGGAGCCATCCCACACCGGTCGCGGTGTCGGCGACCACGCGCACGGCGAACGCGATGGCGAGCACACCGAAGGAGATGCCGAGCGCGAGGCGGCGGTTCGGCGCGACCTGGCTCGCGAGAGCGCCGATGCCGACGAAGACCGGAACGGGCGACACGACCGCGAGGGCGAGATACGCGGATCCTCCGACAGGCAGGCGCGTCGCCACGAAGCCGACGAACGTGGCGAGCCACAGGATCACCGCCCCGGCGCCGATCGCGGCCAGGGCGGATGCGACGGCCTGGCGACGACTCACGGGCAGCGCGAGGACCAGCTCCTGCCGTCCGGTGTCCTCCTCGGTGCGCATCGCCCGAACCGCAGCGAGGAGCCCCCACACCGCCGCGAACAGGGACAGGATCCCACCGACGCGCCACGCGGTGTAGCCGCCCACCGTCAGCAGATCGTGTGGCACGCCGTAGAAGAGCCGCACCGCGCTGTTGTCACCGAAGGTTCGCGCGAATGCGATGCGGTCGGCGTGCGTCGGGTAACTCGTGCGGTAGCCAACGACCTGCACCGCGCCCACGGCCCCGAAGAGGAGCGCGAACGAGAGCGTGCGTGTGCGAGAGTCGGAGAACGCGCGACGGACGAGCGCCCTACTCGCGCCCATCGCCCGGAGTCGTGTCGTAGTGGTGGATGAAGATCTCTTCGAGCGACGGTTCGCGGCTGGTCAGCGCTACCACCGGATGCTTCGCGAGCTCTGCGATCAACGGGCCGACGCTCCCCGTCACCTCGCATCGAAGCGCGTTCTCGCCGGCCGGAGCGACGTGCACGCCGGTAAGAGGCGGCAGGGTCGGCGCAGGCCCGGCGAAGGTGATCTCCACGGTCTGGGCAGCGAGCTGGCGCAGCTCGGAGAGCTTCCCCTGATCGACGAGGCGTCCGTCGCGCAGGATGCCGACGCGATCGCACAGCGCCTCGACCTCGCTCAGGATGTGGGACGAGAGGAAGATCGTCTGCCCGCGCTGCTTGGCCTCCTGCACCGTCTCCCGGAACGCGATCTCCATGAGCGGGTCGAGACCGCTCGTCGGCTCGTCGAGGATCAGCAGGTCGGCCCGGGTCGAGAACGCGGCGACGAGCTGCACCTTCTGGCGGTTGCCCTTGGAGAGTGCCCGCACCTTCTTACGCGTGTCGAACTGGAAGCGCTCGATGAGGACGTCGCGATAGGCGACATCGGTTTCCCCGCGGAGGTGCGAGAGGAACTCGAGCGTCTCGGCCCCCGTCAGGCTCGGCCAGAGGAACGGCTCGCCCGCGACGTACGCAACGCGGCGATGTGCGGCCACCGGATCGCCCCAGGCGTCGATGCCGAAGAGCTCCGCTCTCCCGGCGCTCGGGCGGTGGAGCCCGAGCAGCACGCGGATCGTCGTCGTCTTCCCGGCGCCGTTCGGTCCCAGATAGCCGTACACCTCGCCAGCCTCGATCGAGAGATCGAGCGAGTCCAGCGCGAGCGTCGAGCCATATCGCTTCGACAGCCCCTCCGTGCGGATCGCAGTCATTGGCCGGCGACCGAGCCGAGGGCATCGCCGCCGCCGCCGACCCAGGGAAGACCGTGTGCGAGCAGCAGGTGGTCGGGCTCCAGCGGGACGAGCCGACGGAACGCGGTCCGCAGGCCGCTCTTGACGAGCTCGGGGTCGTCACCCATGAGGCTGTCCGGCACGAACCCCAGCTGGCCGTTCGGAGGCATCCGGACGAGGCCGTCGGCGAACGCGAGCGCACGCTCGGCGGGGAACCAGACCGCCGTCTCCTCCGGACAGATCGAGGCCACCTCGTGCGCGATGGCACCGCCGGGAAGCTCGTCGCCGAACGCGAACGGCACCACCCGCTCGCCGGTGGTGAACTCGTGCATTCCTGCCTCGTGGCAATGCACCGTCGCATCGAACAGCAGCTCGACCTGCGCGGCGTGGCGGTAGTGATGCCGGTTGGTCAGGATCACCGCGCGCGGCTCCCCGAACCGCTGCGCGAGTGCAGCGAACCCCTCGGCCGGCGGCATGGGATCGAGGACGACGCCTTCGCGCACCAGCATGTACGAGCTCACCTCGGCATGGATGTGCTCGTGGCGGGCCGTCCAGTGCACGATCCCGGGGGCGATCTCACGCATGTTCGAACTCCTTGGACGCCGGTGCCTCGTGATTATGCGCATCGCCGGCCGCAGCGCCTCGATTCCGTGCACACCGATACTCCGGGAATGCCTCGGCAAAGCCAGCGCGCTCGCAGGAGGGCAGCGTCGTAACCGACGCGGTGGTACTGGAAGGGGTCAGCATCCGACGCGGAGGGCGTGACGTCGTGCGCGACATCGACCTTCGTCTCGGCCGAGGCGTGGTGTGTGGGCTGCTCGGTCCAAGCGGCTGTGGCAAGACGACGCTGATGCGTGCGATCGTCGGCGTCCAGCGCGATGTGCGCGGGCGCGTGGACGTTCTCGGAGTACCGGCAGGCTCTGCGTCGCTGCGCCCTCGGGTCGGTTACGTCACCCAGGCACCCGCGGTGTACGGTGACCTGACGGTCGCGGAGAACCTGCGGTTCTTCGCAAGGGTGCTGAACGCTCCTCGTGGTCGCGAGGCCGAGGTCACCGACCTCGTCGGGCTCGCTGGTGCATCGAACCAGCTCGTTCGCGCGCTCTCCGGCGGCCAGCGAGCTCGGGTGTCGCTCGCCACGGCGCTGGTCGGCAAGCCCGAGCTGCTCGTCCTCGACGAGCCGACGGTCGGTCTCGACCCGGTGCTGCGACGTGACCTCTGGAGTACGTTCCACGAGCTCGCGAGCGAGGGCGTGTCACTGCTCGTCTCGAGCCACGTGATGGATGAGGCGGAGCGCTGTGACGAGCTCGTTCTCATGCGCGACGGACGCATGCTCACCCAGGCCACACCGGCCGCACTGCTCGAGCAGACGGGGACGAGCGACGTCGAGCACGCGTTCCTGCACCTGGTGGAGTCGGCATGAGCGCTCGCGTCACGTTGGCCATCGCCGTGCGGGTGCTCGCCCAGCTCCGCCGCGACCCGCGCACCATCGCGCTGCTCATCCTCGTTCCCTGCGTACTCGTGACGCTCGTGCGCTACGTCGTCGACCGCGACGTCGGGCTCTTCCAGCGAGTCGGCGTCCCGCTGGTGGGTCTGTTCCCGCTGATCTCGATGTTCCTCGTCACCTCGATCACGATGCTCCGGGAGCGAAGCTCGGGCACGCTCGAGCGGCTCCTCACATTGCCGCTTTCTCGGCTCGACATCCTGCTCGGCTACGCGATCGCGTTCGCCGGCGTGGCTGCCGTCCAGACCGCCGCCGTCTCGGGCGTCGCGTTCGGAGCGCTCGGACTCGACAGCAATGGCCCTCTCGCGCTGGTCGTGGCGTTCGCGCTCCTGAACGCACTGCTCGGCATGGCGCTCGGACTCTTCGTCTCGGCGTTCGCCACCACCGAGTTCCAGGCCGTGCAGTTCCTTCCCGCCTTCCTGCTGCCGCAACTGCTGCTGTGCGGGCTGCTCGTCCCACGCGACGGGATGACGCCCGTGCTGCGCTGGCTGTCGAGCGTGCTGCCGATGACCTTCGCCTACGACGCCCTCCACCGCGTCGCGATCGACGGGACGAGTCGGCGACTCGCGGTCGACGCGATCGTGCTCGGAGGCTTCATGCTCGCGGCCCTCGGCGCCGGCGCGGTGACGCTCAGGCGGCGGACCGCCTAGCTCGCTCCGCGCGGCGCACGCTCAGTCCGCCGCGAGTGCCGCGCCCCTCGGAACGACCAGCACGGGGCAGTGGGCGAGGTGCAGCAGTCGCTGCGCCACGCTGCCGAGCATGATTCCTGCAAGCGCGGTGTGCCCACGCGATCCGGTGACGATCAGATCGGCTCCGACCTTGGCGGCGGCATCGGCGATGACATGCGCCGGCCCACCGGCCATGGCCGCCGTCATCTCGAGCTCCGCAGCGATTCCGGCTCCGGTGAGCGCGTCGACCTGACTCCTGATCTTGGCCGTCAGCTCGTCCTCGTTCAGGTTCACGGTGCCACCGCCCCGGCCGGCGACCAGCTCGACGATGTGGACGGCGTGGACCTTGCTTCCGTGCTCCTTGGCAAGCCGCGTCGCATACGCAAGCGCCTTGTCGGACGACTCCGAGCCGTCGAGAGCGAGCACTACCGTCTCGAACATTGCGCACCTCCAGTGCGATACGAAGTGACGATGCTAGACCGCCGGCCGGGCACGTGTTGAGGCGCCGGAGCGGATCGCAGCTCGTCGCAGCTCGTCGCAGCCCCAGACCACGAGCGGGAACAGGATGAGGATGAGGAGATCCGATGGCGGGGGTGGAGCGGTGGCGAAGACCTGTTGCAGTTGGGGCACGAAGATGAGCAGCGCCGAGAACGCGAGCTCGAACGCGATCCCGGCGAGCACCAGCCTGTTGCTGAAGACACCGATGCTTCGCAGCGACGCCCGATCTGTCCGGGCCGCGAACAGCGTGCCGACCTGACAGGCGACGATGCCGAGGAAGGTCATCGTCGTGGCCTGGAGGTACGCGTAATGAAGCGGGGTTCCGGGGCCCGTCGCGTCGCCGGGCCGCCAGCCCGCGCGGTAGAGGACGAGGAAGAACCCCGCGAGCACGAGCACGGCCGAGATGACGCCGAGGAACGCCCAGGCCCGGAACAACATCGCGCGGCTGATCACCCCGTCCGACCGGCTTCGCGGGGGTTGGTCCATCACACCGGGCTCGACAGCCTCGCGTGCCAGTCCGAGGGCGGGAAGCGTCTCGGTCCCGAGGTCGATGGCGAGGATCAACAGTGCCGTGAGGGGTAGCGGGATCGCTCCCCCCGCGAGGGCGAAGACGAGCAGCGGCGCCACCTCGGGAACCGCATGCACGAAGATGTAGAAGACGAACTTCCGGACGTTCGCGAAGACGCGACGACCCTCCTCGATGGCAGACACGATCGTCGCGAAGTTGTCGTCCGTGAGCACCATCGTCGATGCCTCGCGGGCCACGTCGGTGCCGGATATGCCCATCGCGACGCCGATGTCGGCACGCCGCAGGGCGGGAGCGTCGTTGACGCCGTCTCCCGTCATCGCGACGACCTGGCCTTCGGCACGGAGCGCGTCGGCGATCCGGAGCTTGGCCTCCGGCGAGGCGCGCGCGATGATGAGCTCCTCGGTATCGCGAAGCAGGCTGTCGAGCTTCGACTCGTCGAGCCGCGCGAGCTCCTCGCCCGTCAGTACGGTCGGGTGATCCCCGACAATTCCGACGCTGCGAGCGATCGAGCTCGCGGTCAGGCCGTGGTCGCCCGTGACGACGATGATCCGAACACCGGCCCGGTGGCAGCGCGCGACCGCATCGGCGACCTCGGGGCGTGGAGGGTCGAACATCGACACCAGGCCGAGCAGGACGAGCTCGCGCTCGGCGCCCTCGCGCTTCTCGGGAACTGTCGCATCGGCGGGTAGCTCACGTGTGGCAATCGCAAGCACACGGAGACCCCTGGCCGCTGCGTCGTCGACGACGCGCTCGATCTCGGCGCGGGCGCCTTCGCCGAGCGGGACGACGGAGTCGCCTCGACGAATGGCCGTGCACCGATCGATCAGCGTCTCGGGCGCACCCTTCGCGTTCACCACCAGGCGTCCCGCCGAGTCCTCGTCGATCGTCGACATCAGCTTGATCGTGGGATCGAAGTGGAACTGGCGACGGCGTCCTGCCTCGCGTCGCGCCCGTCCCGCGTCCTCGCCGAGCAACCGCGCCGCGTGTAGCAGCGCGATCTCGGTCGGATCACCGCTGTCGCGTTCGTCGCCGAGCTCGGCGTTGTTGCAGGCGGTGATGACGATCGCGATCGCGCCGAGTGCCGGATCACGCGGACTCGCGGCGTCGTCCACAAGCCCCAGCTCTGGATCGAGATCGCGGGATCCCGAGGATGTCCAGACCCCGGTTACCTGCATGCGATTCTCGGTCAACGTTCCGGTCTTGTCGGTGCAGACCACGGTCGTCGAGCCCAGCGTCTCGACGGCGGACAGCCGCTTCACGAGCGCCCCACGGCTCGCGAGCCGGCGTACGCCGATCGCGAGCGCGAGCGTGATCGTCGGAAGCAGGCCCTCGGGGACGTTCCCGAGCAACAGCCCGATCGCGAACGAGATCGAGCCCGCGACCGAGAGGCCCGCGAGGATCCCGAGCGGCACGAAGGCGGCGCCGATCGCGATTGCCACGGCCGCGATGATCCATGCCACCTTCCGCACGTCGAGCTCGAGCGGGCTCGATTCGCGCTCCGTGCGCTGGGACAGCGCGGCAATGCGCCCGAGCTCGGTGTGCATGCCGGTCGCGAACGCAAGGGCCCGCGCCTCGCCGCCCGTGCAGGAGGTGCCGCTGAACACGAGATTCGGCGCTTCGAGGAGAGGCCCAGACTGCTTGTCGGGCGATGCCTCGCGATACGCGGGCAGCGATTCGCCGTTGATCGATGAGGTGTCGACCTCGAGTGAGCCCTCGAGAAGACGTGCGTCCGCTGAGATGCGATCGCCCTCGCTGAGGATCAACAGATCGCCGGGCACGAGGAGCCGAGCATCGACGACAGCCCGCGCCCCGTCGCGGATGACCGTCGCCTGTTGCGGCAGATATCGCCGCAACGCCTCCACCGACTGCTCCGCCTGCTGCTCCTGGACGAAGGCGAGCCCGGCGTTCAGCAGGATCACGATGATCACGGCGACTGCGACAACGGTGCTGCCCGACGCCAGCGCGAGCGCGGCGGCGCCCCACAGCAGCAGCGCCAGTGGGTGCGTCAGCTGGCGTCCAAGCTCCCTCGGCCACGATCGTCCCTTCCGCCGCTCGAGCTCGTTGGGCCCGTAGACGACAAGCCGCCGGGCAGCCTCACGCGACGAGAGGCCGCCGGCGCCAGCGCGGAGATCCCGCAGCACGAGGTCCAGCGAGCGAAGGGGATCCTCGAGCGGATCCGCTTCGTGGCCCGTGCCACCCAGCGTGACCTCGGGGAGCGTCGTCGGCCCGCCGCTCATCGAGTCGTGTGCGGACTGCCCGGGCCGCCGGCACGGTGCTCCTGCGCCCGCTCGAGCAACGCTCGCACTTCCTCGTCGGTCGTCTGCGAGAAATCGTCGTACCAGACCCCGACGGCGTACAGCATGCGCGGCGCCAGGAGGCAGACGACCTCATCGGCGGCAGCGTGCAACGTGTCGGAGACCTCGGGGCCCGCAACCGGCACCGCGACCACGATCATCCCGACCTGCTCCTGACGCAATGCGGTGACCGCCGCCAGCATCGTCGCGCCGGTCGCTAGGCCGTCGTCGACGAGGATGACCGTCCGGCCCGCGACCTGCGGGGGCGGGCGGTTGCCACGGTAGACACGCGCGCGATGCTCGAGCTCGCGAAGCTCGCCGGCCTCGATCGTCTCGATCGACGCCGGAGACAGCCCGAGCACCTCGATCAGATGCTGGTTCACCACGCGTACGCCACCGCTTGCGACCGCCCCGAAGGCGTGCTCCTCGTGGCCCGGAACGCCGAGCTTTCGGACGAGGAAGACGTCGAGCGGCGCATGCAGCGAGCGGGCAACCTCAAACGCGACGGCCACTCCCCCGCGGGCGAGCCCGAGGACGATCACATCGTCGCGGCCGGCGAACTTGCCGAGCCGTCCGGCGAGCTCACGACCGGCTTCAGAGCGGTCGCGAAAACGCTGGTCGAGTGCGGAGCTCTCCTGATCCATCCCACGACGATCGCCGAGATCTGGTCGCGGCGCGTCCGAGCAGCCCCCTAGTTGCAGTTCGGCTTTCTACGCGCGTCCACCCTCGCGGCCGGCGACCGTGCCCGTATGCGTGGTTTCCCGCGATGGCAGTCGGCGCAGGCGCCGATGGCGGACGCGCGAGCTGCTGTGATCGTTGTGTCGATGCCGGACCTCACGCCGCTTCCGGACCTCGTACATGGACGGCACGTCACCGGTCCGATACGCGAGCGTCGACCCGTCTACGTCGACCTGCTGCCGCCCTGCAACGCCGGATGCCCGGCCGGTGAGAACATCCAGGCCTGGCTCGCGCACACCAAGGCCGGCCGGCACGAGCAGGCGTGGCGTCAGCTCGTCGTCGACAATCCGTTTCCCGCAATCCACGGGCGCGTCTGCTACCACCCGTGCGAGAGCGTCTGCAACCGCGCCGACCTCGACAGCGCCGTCTCGATCCACCCCGTCGAGCGGTTCCTCGGGGACCTCGCGCTCGAGCAGGACTGGCGCCTCGGCCCGTCCGGGCTCAGAAGCGATAAGCGCGTGCTGGTCGTCGGCGCCGGGCCGAGCGGCCTGTCAGCTGCCTACCACCTGGCGAGGCTCGGCCACGAGGTCGAGATCCGCGACTCGAGCGACGAGCCCGGCGGGATGATGCGCTACGGGATCCCGGCCTACCGCCTGCCCCGCGATGTGCTCGGTGGCGAGATTGCGCGCATCGCAGCGATGGGTGTACGCATGACGTGCGAGCATCGCGTCGAGGACCTCGCCGCCGAGCGGCAGGAAGGCCGCTTCGATGCGGTCTTCGTCGCGGTCGGCGCACACCTGTCGAAGCGGGTCGACATCCCCGCGCGCGATGCTGCGCGGATCGTCGACGCGACCGCGTTCCTGCGCAGCGTCGCATCGGGTGAGCGGCCGACGATCGGGCGCCGGGTCGCGGTGTACGGCGGTGGCAACACGGCGATGGATGCCGCGCGCGTCGCTCGCCGTCTCGGCGCGGACGAGGCGCTCATCGTCTACCGGCGAACCCGCGAGCAGATGCCCGCCCATCTCGAGGAGGCCGAGGATGCCGAGCGCGAGGGCGTTCGGATCAACTGGCTCCGGACGATCACCGCGTTCGACGGACCCGAGCTTCAGGTCGAGGTGATGGAACTCGACGAGTCGGGCTACCCGCAGCCGACCGGCCGGTTCGAGACGCTCGCGGCCGACACCGTGATCCTGGCTCTCGGACAGGAGAGCGACACCGCGTTCCTGCGCGAGGTTCCAGGGGTCGAGTTCGACAGCGCCGGGACCGTGCGTGTTTCCACGTCGTTCGAGACGGGCTGTCCCGGCGTGTTCGCGGGCGGAGACATGGTGCCGAGCGAGCGCACGGTGACCGTCGGCGTCGGGCACGGCAAGAAGGCAGCCCGCTCCATCGATGCCTGGCTCCGGAGCGCCGCGGCCACGAGTCCGCCGAAGCATGACGTCGCGACCTTCGACAGGCTGCATCTCTGGTACTTCGGAGACTCCGCTCGCCGGGAGCAGCCGGAGGTCGCGCCCGAGCGTCGTGTTACGGGCTTCGACGAGGTCGTCGGCGGGCTTTCGGCCGAGGAGGCCGTCTACGAGGCCGGACGCTGTCTGTCTTGTGGCAACTGCTTCGAGTGCGACGGCTGCCTCGGCGCCTGCCCCGAGGATGCCGTGATCAAGCTTGGCCCCGGGCACCGCTACCGGTTCGACTACGACCGCTGTACCGGCTGCGGGGCCTGCTTCGAGCAGTGTCCGGTGCACGCCATCGACATGCTCGACGAGCGTGGCTGAGATGCGTGCGATCGTCGACGGGAACGAGGCGGCTGTCCGCGTCGCCTACCGCCTGAACGAGGTCTGCTGCATCTTCCCGATCACGCCGTCCTCACCGATGGCCGAGCTGGCCGACGAGTGGTCGAGCCAGGGTCGCGCCAACGTCTGGGGCAGCGTGCCCGCGGTGGTCGAGATGCAGAGCGAGGGCGGAGCCGCCGGCGCGCTACACGGCGCGCTTCAGGGAGGCGCGCTCGCCACGACGTTCACCGCGTCGCAGGGCCTGCTGCTGATGATCCCGAACATGTACAAGATCGCCGGCGAGCTGACGTCGGCGGTGCTCCACGTCGCCGCCCGGTCGCTCGCGGCGCAGGGCCTGTCGATCTTCGGCGACCACTCGGACGTGATGGCGACCCGCCAGACGGGATTCGCGCTGCTCGCGTCGGCATCCGTCCAGGAGGCCCACGACCTGGCGCTGGTCGCGCAGGCCGCCACCCTGCGAACGCGCGTGCCGTTCCTGCACTTCTTCGACGGGTTCCGGACATCGCACGAGCTGAACACGATCGAGCTCCTGTCCGACGACGACCTGCGCGCGCTCGTGCCCGAGGAGCTCGTACGGGGCCATCGCGGCCGCGCCCTCTCACCCGAACGTCCCTTCATCCGGGGCACGGCGCAGAACCCGGACGTCTACTTCCAGGCGCGGGAGACGGTCAACCCGTTCTACGCCCGCGTCCCGGACGTCGTCGAGGATGCGATGGCCCAGCTCGCCGAGCGCACCGGTCGCCACATGCACATCGTCGAGTACGACGGGCACCCGGAGGCCGAGCGGGTGATCGTCGTGATGGGATCGGGCGGCGAGACGATCCGGGAGACGGTCGGCTGGCTGAACGCGCGCGGAGAGCGAGTCGGCGTGCTGCAGGTTCGGCTGTACAGGCCGTTTCCCGCGCGGGCACTCGTCGAGGCGCTGCCTCCGACTGCGCGCCACATCGCGGTGCTCGACCGCACCAAGGAGCCTGGCTCGCTGGGCGAACCGCTCTTCCTCGACACGGTCACGGCGCTGACCGAGGCGCACCAGGACGGCGAGCGGTCGACGATGCCACGAGTCATCGGCGGGCGCTACGGCCTGTCGTCGAAGGAGTTCACACCCGGCATGGTCGCCGGGGTGTTCGACGAGCTTGCCGCAGCGCAGCCACGACGCCGGTTCACGATCGGCATCAACGACGACGTCTCCGGGACGAGCCTCCCGTATGACCCGACGGTGGATATCGAGCCACCTGACACGGTGCGCGCGATCTTCTTCGGACTGGGCTCCGACGGCACTGTCGGGGCGAACAAGAACACGATCAAGATCCTCGGCTCGGAGGAGGATCTGTTCGCGCAGGGCTACTTCGTCTACGACTCGAAGAAGTCGGGGTCGCAGACGATCTCGCACCTTCGTTTCGGGCCACGGCCGATCCGGGCGCCCTACCTCGTGCAAGGGGCGAGCTTCGTCGGCTGCCACCAGTTCGGGATGCTCGACCGGGTCGACGTCCTCGGCCGTGCGGCGGACGGCGCGACACTGCTCCTGAACTGCCCGCACCCGCCCGACAGGGTGTGGGACTCGCTGGCCCGCCCGGTGCAGGAGCAGATCGTCGCGAAGGGGATCGAGCTGTACGCGATCGACGCCGGCCGGATCGCCCGCGAGGTCGGCCTCCCGGGCCGGATCAACATCGTCCTGCAGACCTGCTTCTTCGCGATCTCGGGCGTGCTGCCGCGCGAGCAGGCGATCGAGCGGATCAAGGCGTCGATCGACGAGACGTACGGCCGGCGCGGCGCCGAGGTGGTCGAGCGCAACCAGGCGGCGGTCGATCGTGCCGTGGAAGGAATGCACCGCATCGAGGTCCCCGAGGCGGTGACGGCAAGACGCGAGCGCCCAGCCCCGGTGCCCGCCCACGCGCCCGAGTTCGTCCGCACCGTCACCGGCGAGATGCTTGCCGGCAGGGGGGATGACCTCCCGGTCAGCGCGCTCCCCGTCGACGGCACCTACCCGAGCGGTACGGCGGCCTACGAGAAGCGCAACATCTCCGAGGTGGTGGCGGTCTGGGACGCGGACCCCTGCATCCAGTGCGGCAACTGCAGCTTCGTGTGCCCGCACAGCGTGATCCGCTCGAGGTACTACGACGAGTCCCGGTTGGAGACCTCTCCGGATGCGTTCCGGTCTGCTCCGCTCAACGCCGTCGGCCTGCCCGATACCCGGTACACGCTGCAGGTCTACGTCGAGGACTGCACGGGCTGTGGGCTGTGCGTCGAGGCGTGCCCGGTCGTCGTGCCTGGCGACCCCATTCGCAAGGCGATCAACCTCGCTGCACGCGAACCGCTGGTCGTCGCCGAACGCGAGAACATCGCGTTCTTCGAGACGCTCCCGGCGACCGACCGTTCGCGCGTCGACTTCGGATCGGTGCGCGGAACCCAGTTCCTCGAGCCGCTGTTCGAGTTCTCGGGCGCGTGCGCAGGCTGCGGCGAGACGCCGTACCTGAAGCTCCTCTCCCAGCTGTTCGGCGACCGCCTCATGGTTGCCAACGCCACCGGCTGTTCGTCGATCTACGGAGGCAACCTGCCGACCACTCCGTGGACGACCGATGCCGACGGGCGCGGCCCGGCCTGGTCGAACTCCCTGTTCGAGGACAACGCCGAGTTCGGGCTCGGCTTCCGCCTCGCCGCCGATCGGCACACGGAGCTCGCCCGGCGCAGGGTCGCCGAGCTGCGAGACGTCGTCGGCGCAGAGCTGGTGGACGACATCCTGGCTGCCCCGCAGCTGCGCGAGTCGGAGCTGCGATCGCAGCGCGCGCGGGTTGCCGAGCTGACCCAACGCCTCGCCGGCCTCGACGGACCCGCGGGCAACGACCTGCGGAGCGTCGTCGATCACCTGATCCGTCGCAGCGTCTGGATCGTCGGCGGCGACGGCTGGGCGTACGACATCGGCTCCGGCGGACTCGATCACGTCCTGGCGAGCGGGCGGAACGTCAACGTGCTCGTGCTCGACACCGAGGTCTACTCGAACACCGGCGGGCAGATGTCCAAGGCGACCCCGCTCGGCGCCGTCGCCAAGTTCGCCGCCTCCGGGAAGACGGTGCCCAAGAAGGACATCGCGCTGCAGGCGATCGCGTACGGCAGCGTCTACGTCGCCCGCGTCGCGATGGGAGCCGATCCCCAGCAGACCCTGACCGCATTCCGGGAGGCCGAAGCCTACGACGGGCCCTCGCTGATCCTCGCGTACAGCCACTGCATCGCACACGGGATCGAGATGCGCGACGGGCTCGACCAGCAGTACCGCGCCGTCGCGAGCGGCTACTGGCCGCTGATCCGCTACGACCCGATGCGGCGCACCGAGGGCGGCAACCCGTTCCTGCTCGACTCGCCGCGGCCGCGCATCGCGCTTGCCGACTACACCGACCGCGAGCTTCGCTATCGCACGCTCGCCAACACGGACCCGGACGAGGCCGAGCGGCTACACGGGCTCGCAGAGCACGCGGTGGCCAGGCGTTGGGATGTCTACGAGGAGATGGCGACCTACGGAGCCGAGCACTTCGCCGCAGATGGGCGCAGGGATCGCTGATGGACCTGTCGACCGACTACATGGGCCTCTCACTCCGCAATCCGCTGATCGCGTCGGCCTCCCCGCTCTCCCAGTCCGTGGACTCGATCCGGCGCCTCGCCGACGCCGGCGTCGGCGCTGTGGTCATCTACTCGCTCTTCGAGGAGCAGCTGCGTCGCGAGGCGGCCCGCGACGCGCAGCTCGTGGAGGCGGGCGGCGACAGCTTCGCGGAGTCGCTCTCGTACTTCCCGGCTGCCGCCGAGGAGGTGGTCGGACCCCGACGCTACCTCAGCCTCATCGAACGCGCCGTCGCCGCCGTCGACGTGCCCGTGATCGGGAGTCTCAACTGCACCACGAGCGGCGCCTGGGTCGAGTACGCGCACGCCATGCAGGAGGCCGGCGCGGCCGCGATCGAGCTGAACATCTACTACCTCCCCGGCGACCCTCGCATCTCGGGCCGCGACGTGGAGCAGCGGACCGTCGATGTCCTGCTGCGGGTCAAGGGCGCCGTCCGCGTGCCCATCGCCGTCAAGCTGAGCCCGTACTTCAGCTCGCTGGGTGAGATGGCGCTCCGGCTCGACGAGGCGGGCGCGGACGCGCTGGTCCTGTTCAACCGGTTCCTTCAGCCCGACATCGATCCGGACCGGATCGCGATCGTGCACGAGGTGCGTCTCTCCAACCCGGTCGATGGCACGCTGCCGCGCACCTGGATCGCGCTCCTGCACGGCCGGGTCCGCGCCTCGCTCGCCGCGACGACCGGCGTCGAGACCTCGGCCGACGTCGCGAGGTTCCTGCTCGCGGGAGCGGACGTCGTGATGACCGCCTCAGCACTGCTGCGGCACGGCCGCGAGCACGCGACGGTACTGCTCGACGGGCTCGAGCAGTGGATGGCGAGCAAGGGGTTCTCCGCTGTCGGCGAGATCCGCGGCAAGCTCGCCGTGCCACCTGACGCGGACGCGACGGCCTACGAGCGAGCGAGCTACGTGCAGGCGCTGCGGCGGGCGAACAGGAGCCTGTACCTGCCATAGCAATACAAATGCGGTGTTTCCGCAGCTCGATGTGGCGTGCGCGCCGATGGCGACGAAGGTCTCGCGAGTGACGCTGTGCACGTGGATCGGACGCGCGCATCGTGGCACGAGCTGCCCGGAACGGCGACGGGCCGCGGCGCGAGGACGCTCCTTCCGAGCGTCAGCGCAGTCCGGTCATGGCCGTTGGCGGCGTTCGTGATCCTGGCGTACGCGATCTCGTGGACGTGGATGCTCCCTCTCGTAGGCGCCGACGACGTCGTCGAGCGGGGCATCGGCTGGCCGACGCACCTCCCGGCGCTCCTGGGCCCGGCCCTCGCGGCATTGGTCGTCACGGCGCTTGTCTGGGGTCGTGGCGGCGTTCGCGACCTGCTCGGCCGCGTCGGCCTCTGGCGCATGCCCCTGCGCTGGTGGGCCGCAACGCTGAGTCCGCTCGCATTCCTCGCCATTGCGGTCGCGGTCGCCCTCGCTGCCGGAACGCTTCCGGGCTGGAGCGACTTCGGCCGCTTCAGCGGCGTGCCGGCGATCGGCGTTCTGCCCGTCGCGGTAATCGTGGTCCTCGCGGCCTTCGGCGAGGAGACCGGCTGGCGCGGCTTCGCGCTGCCCCAGTTGCAGCGTCGCCACGGCGCCCTCGCCGCCGCGCTGCTCGTCACTCCGATCTGGGCCGTCTGGCACGCCCCCCTGTTCTTCACCGTCGCCACGTACCGCGACTTCGCGCCGGTCGGCTACATCGGATTCGTCTTCGGCCTCGCCTGCGGCTCGATCGTGCTCACCTGGCTCTACAACGGGACAGGCGGCAGCATCCTCGCGTGTGCGGTCTGGCACGGCGCGTACAACCTCGCGAGTGGAACGGCCGCGGCCGACGGAACGATCGCGGCGGTCACGAGCACCTTCGTGATCGTTCAGGCGTTGCTGCTCGTCGGGCTCGAGCTGCGTGCTCGGAGGCACGGCGCCGCGTCGGTTCTCGGTCCGCGGCGGACGAGCGACCCGTCCCTGGCGTAGCGACTTCTCAGCCGGCGGTGCCCCAGCCGAACGCGTCGTGCTCGAGCTCAACGCCCTCAGGCCCAACTTCGACCCAGTCAGCGGGGCCGCCGACACGGACCCGGCGGTCGTCCTGCGACCGCACGACGACCCGGTCGGGGAGCACGCGGATACGAAACGCCGCGCGGTGCAGGATGACCTGGAACTCGAGCGCCTCCCAGTCCGGCGGCAGATGCGGATGGAGGTGCAGGTTCTGGCCATGCAGCTCGAGGCCGGCAAAGCCGTGGACGAGTGCGTGCCACACGCCGCCCATCGCTGCGATGTGGAGGCCTTCGCGGGTTCTCCCGTCGCGATCGTCGAGATCGATCGTGGCGGCCTGCCTGAGGTAGGAGCGGGCGCCGTCGAGCCGACCCGCACGGGCGAGTGACGCGGCGTGCACCGGACGCGACAGCGACGAGGCGTGCGTCGTTCGTGGCTCATACCAGTCGACGTCTGCTGCGAGCGTGCCCGCTCCCGCGAGAGCGGGCACGAGCAGATGGAGCATGAGGACGTCCGCCTGCTTGATCAGCTGCGTACGCTGCAGGTGCTCCCAGCCGAGTACCTCGACAGGATCGGCGGCCGGCGGCAGATCGGCGACAGTCAGGGGCTCCAGCCCGAAGTACCCCGCGAACTGCTCGTGGCGGCCTGTCGCAGCGTCGAACCCATCGACGAGGGCAATTGCGAGGGAGCGCCAGCGGGCCGCCTCCTCCCCGCCCACGAGGCTCGCGGCGTGGACGAGGTTCCACCGGGCCATCGCGTTCGTGAATGCGTTGTCATCGACGTTCTCGTGGTACTCGTCGGGACCGATGACGCCCTCGATGTGGCCGCGGCCATCTGCGTCGACGCGGATCCGCGAGGCCCAGTAGCGCGCGGTCTCGCCGATCAGGTCGTGGCAGGCCGGGAGCATCTCGCGGTTGCCGCTCCAGCTCTGGTACCGCGCCATGGCCCACGCGACGTCGGCGGTGATGTGCTCCTCCTGCTCGCCGGTCAGGACGTTCACCAGCCGGCCCTTTCCGTCGCGAAGCTCCCTCGGTGTGACGTCTTCGCCGCTTCCGGCCGACTCCCACGGGAAGCGCGCGCCCTCGAACCCCCTCCGGGCGGCGGCGCTCCGCGCAGCCGCGAGGCGCGCGACGCGGTAGCCGACGAGCGCAGCGGCCGCCGGGGGGTGAGTTGCGGCGAGGAACGGGAGCACGAAGACGTCGGTGTCCCAGAAGACGTGCCCGCGGTACCCGGGGCCGCTGAGACCCTTCGCCCCGAGCGCCGCCTGGGGGCGATCGGCGACCGAGGCGATCAGGTGGAACAGGGAGAAGCGGACGGCCCGCTGCAGGTCAGGGTCTCCCTCGATCCGGATGTCGGCGGCCGACCAGCGACGAGCCCACTCCGAGCGCTGTTCGGCGAGCAGGGACTCGATCCCGATCCGCTCGGCGGCCTCGAGCGCCTCGAGCGCCGCCTCGGGACGGGGAGGCTGCGCGGGATCCGTCGCGTATGCCACAAGGCGCTCGAGCCGAACACGCGATGCGGTGACGCGCGCCAGGCGCTCGGATGCCGCAACGGCGACGCCGCCCCCATTGCCGTTCCACTGCCAGCGATCGCCGACACCCGACGACCCTCCGGCCGGCAGGCGCAGAGGCGGCGGTCGCTCGGCCTCGGGCGCTGAGTCCTCGACGACGAGAACGGCGGTTCCAGGTCGCGCGAGCGACGCGAACGCGAGCGTGCGCACCGCACCACGAGCCGAGTCGAGCTCCGTGCGCAGGGTTCCCTCCCGGAGGTCGAGCACCCGGCGTCGGGGGCGAGCCTCCTCGACGGGGACGTCGTTCCAGCGCGGGAGCTGCACGAGCTCCGTGTCGGGTCCATCCCCCGCGTAGATGCCCGCCGCGACGACTCCGGTGGCCCCGTCAACGGCGCCCGAGCCGGCGCGGGCGCCGATGACCCCGTCGCTCAGCGTCAGCAGCGCCGCGCGCGCGGGCTCGCGGGCCTCGTCCACCCCCTCGATCTGCACGATCCACGCGTCTGCGTCAGCATCCTGCGCCACCCTGCCGACCGTAGCGGGAAACCGGATCGACCGGCTGATCCGGCCCGTCGCCAGACAGCTCGACGACCAGGGCGTCGGCAGCCCGTGCGACGGCGGGCGAGAGTGGAGCCCCGAGCTCGAAGCTCCGTGCCTCGACGCCCAGGAC
Source organism: uncultured Actinomycetes bacterium (assembly GCA_963717155.1). Taxonomy (GTDB): domain Bacteria; phylum Actinomycetota; class Thermoleophilia; order Gaiellales; family JALYLC01. Next base: position 78,558 of record OY970326.1, on the reverse strand, counting down.
GAGCAGCCGAGGCGGCAGGCGCGCGAGAGCCCGGCCGAGCTCGATCGTCTCGGCGAGCCCGAGCCCGTGGGTGGTGGTGCTCGCGTCGACGACAAGCGCGGCCTCGCTTGCATCGAGGCGGTGGACGGTGCCCGCCGGAGCGCCCGACATGACGGCGTCCACGAGGACGACGCGCTCGACGCCGTCGCCGAGCGAGTCGAGCAACTCGGCCGGCTCGCCGCTCAGCTCCAGGATGTCGCCCCCCGGCAGCAGTGCGCGCAGCCGCCGCGCGACCACGAGCCCCACCGCGTCGTCGCCCCGGAGCGCGTTCCCGAGGCCGATGATGCGGAGGCGCCGTCGACTCACGCGCGATCGACCTCGAGCCGCAGGAAGTGGGTGGCGCACGAGATGCACGGGTCGTAGTTGCGGATCGCCTGCTCGCAGGCGAGCGTGAGCGCGTCATCCGGCAGGTGCTGGTGGTGTGCGACGAACGCGGCCAGATCGCGCTCGATGATCCGCTGGTTCTGCGATGTGGGCGGCACGATCGTGGCGTCGCGGATCACGCCGTCGCCGTCGATCGAGTAGCGGTGGTACAGCAGCCCGCGCGGCGCCTCGCTGCAGCCGTACCCGGTCGCCTTGCGGGGCACGAGGTCGACAGCGGGTCGCTCGGGCGGCTGCCAGCGCTCGATCAGACGCAGCGCCTCGTCGCACGCGTGGACGAGCTCGACGCACCGCACGAGGATGCTGCGGAACGGGTTCTGGCACGCCGCCCGGTCCAGCCCGACCTCGGCTGCAGCGTCGCGGGCCGCCGGCGAGAGCCGATCGGCGTTGAGCGCGAACCGCGCCATGGGACCGACGCAGTAGGCGCCGCGTTCGCGCAGCCGAGAGTGCAGGGCGTTGGAGCGCTCGACGTGCTCCTCGACGAAATGCTCATCGTACTCGCGGACGTCGATATCGAGGCCCTCGCTCGAGACGATGCGACCACGCTCCATCGGGTAGTCCTCGGGGTGCGACATCGCGACGAACTCGTAGTCCTGCTCGAAGTCCGGGAACGTGAACCCGGCAGCCCAGCGAGTCAACGACAGTGCGATATCGCGACCCCGCTCGAGCTCGTCCTGCAGCGCGCTCAGCTCGCGTCGGGTGGGTACGCGGTAGAAGCCGCCGACGCGCATGTTGACCGGATGGATCTCGCGCCCTCCGACCACCGAGACCACGTGGTTGCCGATCTTCTTCAGCTGGAGTCCGGCCTGCACGAGATCGGGATGGTCGCGAGCGAGCGCGATGCCGCTCTCGTAGCCGAGGAAGTCGGGCGCGTGCAGCATCAGTACGTGCAGCGCGTGGCTCTCGATCCACTCGCCGCAGTAGATCAGGCGGCGCAGCTCGCGCAGCGGGCCGTCGACGGCGACGCCGCAGGCGTCCTCGATCGCGTTGATGGCGCTCGTCTGGTAGGCGATCGGGCAGATGCCGCAGATGCGCGACGTGATGTCGGGCGCCTCGCGGAAGTCACGACCGCGCAGGAGCGCCTCGAAGAAGCGCGGCGGCTCGTAGATCCGCAGCTCGACGGCCGCCACGACGCCATCCCGGATACGCACGTACATGGCTCCCTCACCCTCGACGCGCGCGAGCATGTTCGTGCGGATCGTGCGCGTGCGGGGAGGGTCAGGGGGCGGGGTCATGCGCATCGCTTTCCTGCTGGAACTCGGGACGGGAGGCGTTGAACGTGCGGAAGACGTGGTGCAGCTCCCGTTCGGTCGAGCCGAGGCCCTCGCACCAGCTCGCGAGGGAGGGCGTGTTCGGGGTCTCCTTGGGCCCGAAGCAGCCGTAGCAGCCGCGATCGTACGACGGGCAGATCGCCCCGCACCCGGCGTGCGTGACCGGCCCGAGGCAAGGCGTCCCGTGCGCGACCATGACGCAGACGTTGCCGCGCCGCTTGCACTCGACACAGACGCTCTGGGCGGAGATGCGCGGCTCCCGCCGGTTCAGGAACGCGCTCAGCACCTCGAGCAGCTGGCGCTTGTCGATCGGGCACCCCTGCAGCTCGAAGTCGACGCGCACGTGCGCCGAGATCGGAGTCGACGTGGCCAGCGTCGAGACGTAGGACGGCGTCGCGTACACGATCGAGAGGAAGTCGTCGACGGCCGCGAAGTTACGCAGGGCCTGGACGCCGCCCGAGGTGGCGCACGCGCCGATCGTGACCAGCGAGCGCGATGCCCGGCGCACCTGCTGGATGCGCTCGGCGTCGTGGGGGGTCGTCACAGAGCCCTCGACCAGCGAGAGGTCGTAGGGCCCGCGGACGGTCCCGCGCGTGGCCTCGAGGAAGTAGGCGATCTCGACCTCGCCGGCGATCTGCAGCAGCTCGTCCTCGCAGTCGAGCAGGGTGAGCTGGCAGCCGTCGCACGAGGCGAACTTCCAGACGGCGAGCCTCGGTTTGCGCGCCATGCGGCTCAGAGCTCCCGGGCCTCGAGGAGGGCGGCGACGCGGTCGTGCGGAAGCACCGGCCCGTCACGGCAGAGCAGCAGCGGCCCGAGCTGACAGTGTCCACAGAGCGCCACGCCGCACTGCATGTTGCGCTCGAGCGAGACGTGGATCTGCGAGCCCGCCATTCCCCGCGCCTCGAGTGCACGCACGACGAAGCGCATCATGATCTCGGGCCCGCATACCATCGCGACCGCGGATCCTGGCTCGAAGTCGGCGCTCCCGATGAGGGTCGTCACGACGCCGACGTGCCCGTCGTACCCGCCTGGTGCGCTGTCGACCGTGCACGCGACCTCGATGCCGCGGCGCTGCCAGCGGGCGAGCTCGCCGGGGTAGAGCAGATCGCCAGGCGTGCGGCTGCCGTAGAGCAGCACGACCCGCCCGAAGCGACGTCGGTATCTCAGTGCGTGGTAGAGCACCGGACGGAGCGGCGCGAGGCCGATGCCTCCCGCCACCACGACGAGGTCAGCTCCCTCCGCCGCCTCGACCGGCCAGGCCGTGCCGAATGGCCCTCGCACGCCGAGCACCTCGCCGGGCCCCACGGCGCAGATCGCACGCGTCACGTGACCGACGGCCCTGACCGTGTGCACGAGCGGGCCGGGGCGGGTCGGGTCGCCGCTGATCGAGATCGGCACCTCTCCGACACCGATCGACGAGAGCATCGTGAACTGTCCGGGCCGATACGCCAGTGGCTCGCCCGACGCCGGCTCGAGCGTGAGCGTCCACGTGTCGGTGGTGTCGCGACGTCGGCGGAGGACGCGGTAGGCATGCGGCACCATCGTGCCGCGCGTGAAGTCAGCCGGCCGGGTTGCGGTAGACATCGACGAGTCGCAGACGAGTGGCTTGCAGACGCTCGAGCATGACGGGGGCGAAGCGGCGCATCAGGGCGTAGCCGAGCGCATCGTCGCGCTCGATCTTCCCACGCAGGCAGGCGGCATCGAACACCAGGACGCGGACGGGCTCGACAGCGCGGACGTCGAACTGCCAGCGGTGCGGGGCGAACAGCCACGACCAGCCGCAGACCTCGCCCGGGCCGAGCGTCTCGATCACGATGGAACGGGCCGGCGCCACGAGCTCGAGCGCGACCCGACCGTCGCGCACCGCGAAGAACGTGTCGGCGGGCGCGCCCTCGCGTGCGAGCAGCTCGTTGGCCGCGAAGTGTCCGAGCGATCCGCAACCCGCGACCAGCGTGAGCGTGGCGGCATCGAGGTCTGCGAGCAGCGGTACCTGCCCGGCGAGTTGTTCAACCGACAGGACCGACATCGTCCCCCTCGTTGGCCACCGCTCCGTCGGTCGCGCGGATCGCCGCCGCCTCCTCCGTGATGTCGATGCCGACGGGACACCACGTGATGCAGCGTCCACAGCCGACGCACCCGCTGGTGTCGAACTGGTCCCACCACGTCGAGAGCTTGTGCGTCATCCATTGCCGGTAGCGCGACGGCGCCGAGACGCGGGCCGCGCCGCCGTGCATGCGGCTGAAGTCGATGCTGAAGCACGAGTCCCACTGACGCTGCCGCTCGGCCTCTCCGCCTGCGAGGTCGGTCACGTCCTCGACGGTGGTGCAGAAGCACGTCGGACACACGAGCGTGCAGTTGCCGCAGGTCAGACAGCGGTCTGCGACCTCCTCCCAGCGCGGGTGCTCGCGGTTCCGCTGCAGCAGCTCCGCCAGCCCCTCGGTGTCCAGCGAGCGGCCCATCTGCGACGCCGCGTGCGCGACGGCGCGCGCAGCCGCCTCGTGGTCGCGAGGCTCGGCGGGTCGCGCCGGAAGCTCGTCGGCGATCCGCGCGCCGCGCTCGCTCCCGACCTCGACGAGGAAGCGGTGGCCGTCCTCGTCGAGCAGCTCGGTCAGCGCGAGGTCGTGGCCCGCTCCGACCTGCGGCCCGGTCTGCATCGAGACGCAGAAGCAGGTGCCGCCGGCCTCGCCGCAGTTGACCGCGACGATGAACGCGTCGCGGCGGCGCGCCTCGTAGTCGTCGTCGGCGTGTGCACCGCCGACGAGGACGCGATCCTGGATCTGGATTGCGTGCAGCTCGCAGCTCCGGACTCCGATGAACGCGAGTGGCGGCGGAGCAGGCGCGTCCGGCGCGATCGCGAACGCGCCGTCCGGGCCCCGCTCAGCCCGCCAGAGTTGCAGCTCGGGCGGCAGGAGCTCTCGCTTCCACGACTGCGCACCGACGGCGAAGCCGAAGCGGGCCTCGTCGTCGCGCCGCTCGAGCCGGTAGCGGCCGGGCTCCTGTACGTCGGTGTAGCCGGCCGGAAGATCGTCGGCGGACTCGAGCACGTCGTAGACGATCGCGCCGCTTCGAACCGTCGGCCCGATGACGAGGAATCCACGGTCGCCCAGGACTCCGACGAGCCGGGCGAGGCCTTCCAGTTCGATCACCAACGACTCGCCGGGGATCATCGCCACCCCTGGTTGGAGTTGCGGAGGCGCCCACTATAGGCAGGTGACTTCCCCCTGTGGGGCGGGCGCGCAGAAGTCCACTGGATCGTGCGGACAACCCGCAACTGACTCCGGGGGCCACACCGATGGCCCCGCGCGGGTAATCCGGGATCCTCGAGACACATCCGGGCGCGTAGCCCGTAGGAAGCTACGAGAGGAGCCTCCGTGAGGAACATCATGCTCGCGACGGACGGCAGCGACTCCGCGGACGAGGCACTCGACCTCGCGATCGAGATCGCGCGGGATGCCGGCGCAACGCTTCGCATTCTCTCGGTCCGCCCGCCGAAGCGTTCGACGCACGACGAGGGGCGGTTGCGAGCCGTCGAGGAGGTCGGTGGTGCTCGGCGCATCGCCGACGCTTCGGCGACCCGCGCCCGCCAGGCCGGCGTGGAGGCGACCTCCGATGTCGCACACGGCGACGTCGTGACGAGCATCGTCGATGCTGCCGAAGCCCTGAGCGCCGACCTGCTCGTCGTCGGCTCGCGCGGGCACTCCCTGTCCGAGGGGCCGGCCGTGCTCGGGAGCGTGTCCCAGGCACTGGTTCGCAACTCGCCCGTGCCGGTGACCGTCGTGCGCCAGGCCACGCGGCATCCGCGGTCGCCCGCGACCGACCGCTCAACCGCCACGCCGGAGCCGACGGTCCCCTCCTGGTCGATGTTCGAGTGATCGAGCGCCCCGCCACCGAGATGCACAGGCGAACTGCGGGAAAGTACGCGCCACGATCGGCGGCGCCACCGATGGCGCTCGGCGCCGACGCGGGGACAGTGGGTGCTCGTTCGTCGAGGCAGGCCGAGGTCGTGGCCTTCCACCCCCGAGAGGAGCTCTCCGATGGCAACCATCAACGAGCAGCAGACGTATCCCGCGCCGGGTGAGCCCGGCAGCCCCGTCGAGGTCGCAGCGCGCTACGACAACTTCATCGGCGGCGAGTGGCGTGCGCCCGTGCAGGGCGCATACAGCGAGAACAAGAGCCCCGTCACCGGCAAGCCGTTCACGAGCGTCGCCCGTTCCACCGCTGAGGACATCGAGCTCGCACTCGATGCGGCGCATGCGGCGAAGACGCCGTGGGGCGAGGCCTCGCTCACCGAGCGGGCTCGCGTCCTGAACGCGATCGCCGATCGAATCGACGCAAACCGCGAGATCCTCGCTGTCGCGGAGAGCTGGGACAACGGCAAGCCCGTCCGCGAGACGCTGGCGGCGGACATCCCGCTGGCCGCCGACCACTTCCGGTACTTCGCAGGTGCGACCCGCGCGCTGGAAGGCTCGAGCTCGGAGATCGACCACGACACGGTCGCCTACCACTTCCACGAGCCGCTCGGCGTCGTCGGCCAGATCATCCCGTTCAACTTCCCGCTCCTGATGGCCGCGTGGAAGGTCGCTCCCGCGCTCGCCGCGGGCAACTGCACCGTGCTGAAGCCGGCAAGCCCGACCCCGTGGTCGATCCTGAAGCTCGCCGAGGTCATCGGGGATCTGCTGCCCCCCGGTGTCCTGAACATCGTGAACGGACCGGGCGCCGAGATCGGCAAGGCGCTCGCGACCAACAAGCGAATCGCGAAGATCGCGTTCACGGGCGAGACGACCACCGGGCGGCTGATCATGCAGTACGCCGCCCAGAGCATCATCCCCTCGACGACGGAGCTCGGCGGCAAGTCGCCGAACATCTTCTTCGCCGACGTGCTGGCCGAGGACGACGAGTTCCTCGACAAGGCAGTCGAAGGGCTCGTCCTGTACGCGTTCAACAAGGGCGAGGTCTGCACCTGCCCGTCGCGGGCCCTGATCCAGGAGTCGATCTACGACGAGTTCATGGGCCGCTGCCTCGAGCGGATCGCGCGGATCCGTCAGGGCAACCCGCTCGACCCGGCCACGCAGATCGGCGCGCAGGTCTCGACGAACCAGCTCGAGAAGATCACCAACTACGTCCAGATCGGCGTGGACGAGGGCGCGGAGCTGCTGATCGGCGGCCAGCGCAACGTCCTCGACGGAGATCTGGAGGACGGCTACTACTTCGAGCCGACCGTCTTCCGTGGCAACAACAAGATGCGGATCTTCCAGGAGGAGATCTTCGGACCGGTGCTCGCCGTGACCACGTTCAAGGACGAGGCCGAGGCGCTCGCGATCGCGAACGACACGATGTACGGCCTCGGGGCCGGCGTGTGGACGCGTGACGGATCGCGCGCCTACCGCATGGGTCGCGGGATCCAGGCGGGCCGCGTGTGGACGAACTGCTACCACCTCTACCCCGCCCACGCAGCGTTTGGCGGCTACAAGGTCTCGGGCGTCGGCCGTGAGAACCACCGGATGATGCTCGACCACTACTCGCAGACCAAGTGCCTGCTGGTGAGCTACGACCCGAAGCCTCTCGGACTGTTCTGAGAGACGTGGCGGATCAGACACCCACGAGCGTGACGGCCACGGAGGCTGCCCTGAGGCTGATCGACCAGCTTTCGCGCAAGCACGGGAAGGTCGCGCTGTTCGTGTCGGGGGGCTGCTGTGATGGCAGCTCCCCGATCTGCCTCGTCGACGGCGAGCTCGTGCTCGGACCTCACGATCTGCCCCTCGGGGAGATCGGTGGAGCCGCCGTCTACATCGATCGGGACCAGTTCGAGCGCTGGAACGCACCGGACCTGCAGATCGACGCATCGCCCGGCCCGGCGGAGGGGTTCTCGCTCGACAGCCTCGAGGACAACCACTTCATCCTCCGAGCCTGCCCGCTCGAGCCTGCGGCACCGACCAGGGTCGCCGAGCGATGACCGGCGAGCACGTCACGGTCGGTGTGCCGCGCGAGCGCGCTGCGGGCGAGCGCCGGGTCGCGCTCGTGCCCGACACGGTCCACCGCCTCGTCTCGTCCGGGCTGCGGGTGATCGTCGAGCCGGGCGCCGGCGCGGGCGCGCGAATTGCCGACAGCGCGTTCGCCGCGGCCGGCGCCGAGCTGAGCGACGAGGCGTGGGGCGCCGATGTCGTCGTCAAGGTTGCACCCCCGACGCTCGAGGAGGTGTCGCTCCTGCGGCGAGGGTCCCTGCTGATCGGACTCCTGCAACCCGGAATGTCGCCCGAGCGCGAGGCGGCGTTGAGCGCACAGGGCGTCAGCGCGTTCGCGCTCGAGTCGGTTCCGCGCATCAGTCGTGCGCAGTCGATGGACGCGCTCAGCTCGCAGGCGACCGTCGCGGGGTACCGCGCTGCGCTGCTGGCCGCCGAGCACCTCACGCGCTTCGTGCCGATGCTGACGACGGCCGCGGGAACCGTGCCCCCGGCGCGCGTGCTCGTGATGGGCGCGGGTGTCGCCGGGTTGCAGGCGCTTGCGGTCGCACGCCGCCTCGGAGCTCGCACGACCGGCTATGACGTCCGTCCGGGAGTCGCCGACGAGGTCCGATCGGTAGGAGCCAGGTGGCTCGAGATCGGCGGCGTCGAGGCCACCGGCGAGGGTGGCTACGCCCGCGAATTGACCGACGACGAGCGCCGGGCGCAGCAGACGGCCCTCGCAGCCGCGATCGGCACGTTCGACGCCGTGATCACGACCGCGGCGGTGCCGGGTCGCGCGGCTCCGACGCTCGTGACCGCCGCTGCCGTGGCGCAGATGCGGCCCGGCTCCGTGGTCGTCGACCTCGCGGCCGACAGCGGCGGGAACTGCGAGCTGTCGAAACCTGGCGAGATCGTCGTCGAGCACGACGTGACGATCGTCGCTCCGCTGTTGCCCGCCGCAAGCCTGCCCGAGCATGCATCGCAGCTGTATGCACGCAACGTGCAGGCACTGCTCGAGCTCATGCTCGACATGCACGCCAGCCCGCCGCGACTGCGCCTGGATCTGTCGGACGAGATCCTCGCCGCGGCCTGCATCGTTCGCGGCCCGGACGTTTCCGATCAGCGGGCCGCTGCGCCTGCGGAGGTGCAGTGATGCTCGTCACGAATCTCGCGATCCTCGTGCTCGCCGGCTTCGTCGGCTACACCGTGATCTCGAAGGTGCCGGCGACCCTGCACACGCCCCTGATGTCCGCGACGAACGCGATCCATGGCGTCGTGGTCGTCGGCGCCATGCTCCTCCTCGCGACGGGTGTGGCGCAGGGTCAGCTCAGCAAGGCGCTGCTCGTCGTGGCGGTCGCGTTCGGGACGATCAACGTCGTCGGCGGCTTCCTCGTCACCGACCGGATGCTCGAGATGTTCAAGCGCACGCCCGCACCCGCGAAGAAGCCTGACCCGACAACCGACGGGACGCCGCGATGATCGCCTCCAGCGCCCTGACAAGCGCGAACGCCCGTGAGCTGCTCGCGATCGTGAGCTTCTCGCTCTTCATCTACGGGCTCTCGAACCTCACCGGGCCAAGGACTGCGGTGCGCGGCAACCGGCTCGCAGCAATCGGTATGGCGATCGCGATCGCGGCGACCCTGATTCGGCCGAGCCTCTCCAACGTCCTGCTGATCGTGCTGGGCGTCGTCCTGGGAGTTGTCGTCGCCGTGCCCGCCGCGCGCCTCGTCAGGATGACCCAGATGCCGCAGATGGTCGCGCTCTTCAACGGCGTCGGAGGTGGCGCCGTGGCGTTGATCGCATGGGTCGAGTTCCGGAGCTCAGGCGGCTTCGACGCGGTCGCGACCAACGTCGCCGTGTTCAGCCTGTTCGCCGCGATCATCGGGAGCATCTCCTTCTGGGGCTCGCTGGTCGCGTTCGGAAAGCTGCAGGAGCTGCTCCCGGGACGACCACTGACGCTCGGTCGCCCGCAGACGCTGCTCAACGGAGCACTCGCGGTGGTGACGATCGTCTGCGCCGCGGCGATCATCGGCGGGTCCAGCGACGAGTGGCTGTTCGTCGCGCTCCTCGTTGCGGCAGGCGCCCTCGGCGTGCTCTCGGTCCTCCCGATCGGGGGCGCGGACATGCCGGTCGTGATCTCGATCCTGAATGCCCTGACCGGCCTCTCGGCCGCCGCCACCGGTGTGGCGCTCAACAACACCAGCCTGATCGTCGGAGGCATGCTCGTCGGCGCGTCGGGCTCGATCCTGACGCGGCAGATGGCCGAGGCGATGAACCGCTCGATCGTGTCGATCGTGGCAGGCGGCTTCGGCGGAACCTCGGTGGCAGCCGCGACCACGGGCGCGGGTGGAACGATGCGCGCCACCACCGCATCGGACGTCGCGATCCAGCTCGCCTACGCCGGGAAAGTCGTGATCGTCCCCGGCTACGGCCTGGCCGCGAGCCAGGCGCAGTACGCGATGCGCGAGATGACGAAGCTCCTGGAGGCGAACGGGGTCGATGTCACGTACGCGATCCATCCGGTGGCCGGACGCATGCCCGGGCACATGAACGTGCTGCTCGCCGAGGCGGACGTCCCCTACGAGCAGCTCGTCGAGATGCGCGACATCAATCCGGAGTTCCCCCGTACCGATGTGGCGGTGCTGATCGGCGCGAACGACGTGGTGAACCCCGACGCGCGCGGCAACCCGCAGAGCCCGCTCTTCGGGATGCCGATCCTCGATGTCGACCACGCCCGGTCGATCATCGTGCTCAAGCGCTCGATGCGCTCGGGTTACGCTGGCGTCGACAACCCGCTCTTCACGGATCCCAAGACCAGCATGCTGTTCGGGGATGCGAAGGAGTCACTCGCGGCCGTGACCGCCGAGCTCAAGGAGCTCGTCACCACGCCTGCTGCGTCGCTGCCTTCCCCGTAAGGGCGCGAGTCCGGCTCGTGCCGCTGAGAGACCGGCTGCCACTCCGCGCCGCCGCACATCGGGCAGAGGGGAACGATGCCGCGCGTGACGATGCCGTACCCGCACTCACAGCATCGGTACTCCCGGTTGCCGCGAGTGCCGGCGTGGATGGTGATGCGCTCCGCGCCTCCCGTTGTTCCGTCAGACGTCGTCACCGACATTCGAGGGTCACACCTCTGTGGCGACGGCTGCGGCCAGAGCGTCGGCAAATCCGGCGATCCGGTCTCGGACGCGCTCCTCGCGACGGAGCCATGCCTGCACGGCGAGGTCGTCGGCAACCATGACGTCGTGCCGGTCGCATTCGGGACAGTGACGCGTCACGATCGACGTGCTGCCGAGCGAGGCGGTCACTTCCACCGGCTGGAGGAGCCGGCTGCCACAGTCGCGACAACGTACGAGGAACATGCCGCGATCGTCGCGCTCGAGCCGACTTCGATCATCGGCGTGTGCCCTCGAGTGGTTGCGGGTTAGCCGCGACCTTCGGAGGCGGGTTCTACGGCTCGACTGTCTCGTCCGCGACCGACTGGACGATCTCGGGCAGCGACGCTCCGTGGCGGTGCAGGGCGAGCTGCCGGTCAGCGCTCGTCCCGTCCTTCACCATGCCCGCGATCCGATCGAGGGCACTCGTCGCGTCGATCGCGGCCGCGTCATCCTCGAGTCGGTCGAGCAGCTCGACGAGGCAGTGGCCAGCCGACGTCGACGTATCCGAGTGGATATCGACCATGGGGGCGTGGAGCCCGTGGCGCGCGGCGAGCCAGCGGTTCTCGCCGACGACGAACCGATCGGCATCGGGGAAGCGCTCGCCATGGTCGTAGCGCCGACCGTAATGCCGCACCAGCGTCTGGACGAGCCCCGCGATCGCGACGCTGTCGAGCGCACGCGGTTGGACGTCGGGACTGCGCACCTCGATGGTGCCGAAACGCGGGTGCGGCCTGATGTCCCACCACAGGTACGAGTGGTCGGGGATCGCGCCCGCGCGCTGGAGGCGCTCGACCCCCAGCGCGTAGTCCTCGTAGGAGCTGAAGGCTGGAGGCAACCCGGTACGCGGCAGTGACTGGAAGACGACCGTACGCGTGGAGCGCAGGCCCGTGGGCTCGCCGCGCCAGAACGGGCTCGACGCCGAAACGGCGAGCACGAGCGGCAGGTCCGCGAGCATTGCCTCGATCACGCGCATGGCCTTGTCGGACCCTCCGACGGCAACATGGACGTGCATCCCGAAGCAGACCTCGCGACGCAGCGGGTAGCGGAGCTCTGCAGCAAGCTCGCGATAGCGATCGCGTGCGGTGAGCTGCTGGTTCTCGGCCAGAGAGAACGGGTGGGTTCCGCAACCGGCTACGCGGAGCTGATGCTCGGCGGCAACGCGGATGACGCGCGAACGGAGATCCAGGAGGTCATCCAGCGCTCCCGCGACGGACCGGCTCGGCGAGGTCGCCACCTCGATCTGGCATCGCATGAGCTCGGGCTTGACGCGATCGTCAGACACTCCCGAGATGATCTGCTCGACGCCGGGGGCCAGTGCCAGATCGTCGGCGCCTACGAGCATGAGCTCTTCCTCGATGCCGACCGTGTACTCCGGACCCGTCGCGAAGCGATGTGCCCGGACAGGCACGGCCTTGGGCGCCTGCAGAATCGTTGTCTCCACCGGTTGCTCGCTCCCTCCGTGTCCCCGGAGTGTGCCGCCAGGCCCGTCATCCGTCATCGGTGCTGGCCGCTACCTTCGCTTGCGGCTTTCCCGAACACGGCGACGGCACGACGGACGAGCGCCAGGAGAACCAGGCCGCACCCGCCCACGACGGAGATCACGAGCCAGTCGGCGGCGTCCGGCTCGGCCAGTTCGAAGAACGACCGGAGCCATGGCACGGAGACGCCGACGACAGCCGCCCCAGCGGCAACGCCCACGATCACCCAGACCCAGCCGCGCACGCGCCCGTCACGCCCGTCGCGCTCGACGGCGACCACGACGGCCAGTCCCATGATCACCGTGACTCCGACGGTGATCGTGCGAGCCTCGAGGAGCGTGCGGTCGAGCGGTCCGCGCGCGAGGAGATACGCGGCCGCGATGACGGCCGCGACCACGGCGCCGACCGGCACCGCGAACCTCGCGACGTCGCGGAGGAATCCCTCGCTCCGGACCGGGCCCTCGCTGGACGCGAGGGCGAGGAAGAAGGCGGGAAGCCCAACGGTCAGCGTCGAGACGATCGTGAGATGCCGCGGGAGGAACGGATAGGCGATCGGGACGATCGCGAACGTCGCGACCAGGAACGCCGAGTAGACGCTCTTGGTGACGAACAGCCGCGCGACGCGGTGCGTGTTGCGCAGGATCCTTCTTCCTTCCTCGATCGCTCGCGGCACGGTCGAGAACGCGTTCGTCAGCAGCACGAGGTCGGCCACGCCCTTCGCCATCTGGCTGCCGTTGCCCATCGCGATGGCCAGTCGCGCCTCCTTGAGTGCGAGCACGTCGTTCACGCCGTCGCCGACCATCGCGACGTACCTGCCAGAGCGCGTGAGCGCCTGCACCAGCGCCCGCTTCTGGTCAGGGCGCACCCGCGCGAAGACGATGTGGCGCTGTACCACGTCGGCGAGCGCGTCGGGATCGTCGGGCAGATCTGGCCCGGCGATTCCGTGCTCGGCGTCGGGCACCCCGGCTGCGAGTGCGACGGCCTGCACCGTGGCCAGTCCGTCCCCCGAGATGATCTTGATCTGGACACCCTCGCGCACGAGGAACGCGATGGTGTCGATGGCCTCCTCGCGCAGCCCCTCCTCGAGCACCGCGATCCCGCGCGCGACGAGTCCCGGCGGAATCTGGTCGCCTTCGAGCCGCTCCGGCGACGCCGCCAGCAGCACGACGCGCCGGCGATTCGCCGCGTGCTGCGAGATGTGCTCTGCGAGCGATCCCGGAAGCAAGACGCCGTGCGCCGCCAACACGTCGGGCGCGCCGAGCACGAGCGTGTCGTGCCCGTCGAGCGTGAGGCCGCTCCATTTCCGCTCGGAGCTGAACGGCACCTCGGCGCTGACGGTTGCCGCCTCCGCCGGTTCGGCATCGTGGATCGCCTGCAACGTGCCGTTGCGCGCCGCTGCACTCGCCGCGAGCAGGGCGATGTCCGCTCTGAGCCCGGGCTCTCCCCCCTCCACCGCCGGCTCGAGCGCCACGAGACGAAGACGGTTGTCGGTGAGCGTGCCCGTCTTGTCGAGACAGACGACGTCGACGCTCGCGAGGCTCTCGATGGCGTTGATGCGCTGCGCAAGGGTCCCCAGGCGCGCGAGGCGCACGGCCGCGACGGCGAACGTCAGGCTCGTCAGCAGCACCAGCCCCTCGGGCACGAGCGGAAGGAGCCCGGCAACGGCGGTGCGTCCGGCCTCCCGGATCGACGTATCGCGAAGGGCCAGCGACGTGATGAGGAGGACCGCAAGCGGCACCATGACCATCACCGTGACCCGCAGGATGCGATTCACGTCGAGCTGCAGCGGGCTGAGCGGGGCGCTGGTGCCGCGGGCCTCGGCGGCGAGCCGCTCCGCGTAGCTGTCGGCGCCGATTGCCTCGGCGACGTAGTCGGCTGATCCCGCAGTGCAGAAGACTCCCGAGAGGACGTTGTCGCCGACGGCGCGGCTGACAGCCTCACTCTCACCCGTGAGCATCGACTCGTCGAGCGATAGAGCGCGCGCCGCGACGAGCCGTCCATCGGCAACGACCTGGTCGCCGGGCTCGAGACGGATCACGTCACCGACCACCAGCTCCTCGACGCGAAGCCGGGTCAGCTCACCGTCGCGCCAGGTCCGGCCTCGGGGCGCGACGAGCAGGGCCAGGCGGTCCAGCGCCCGCTTCGCCCGTACCTCCTGGACGATGCCGATCGCGATGTTGGCGATCATCACGCCGCCGAACAGTCCGTCCCGGTAGTCGCCGAGCGCCAGGATCACGGCAAGGAGCACGCCGAGAATCGCGTTGAACAGCGTGAAGACGTTGGTCCGGACGATGCTCGCGTAGCTGCGACTCCCCCGAGCCCGACGGGTGGGCCTGTGGTGCGGCCGGCGGGCGATCGCCTCGGCTGACGTCAGGCCCAGAGGCGTCGAGGCGGCCATCGAGGCCAGGATAGAGCGCTTCCGCCGCACCGATCACACGCGCGCGGAACCCTCGAGATCAGTCCGCGGCCGCCGAACGCAACAGGATCTCGCTCTCGGTCATCGGCACGAACGACTCACGCCTCCGCTCGAGCGCAGCGGCCCCCGCCGTGGAGTACCGGTAGGTGGTCAGGAACGCCGGATCGAGGTCGACTGCGTTAAGCGGACCGCAGCTCCCGGTCACGACACCGTCCTTCAACTCGATCGCATAGATGCGACCGGTGGTGTGCTCTCGCCAGAACTCCTGAAGATGCACGTCGATCGCCTCAGGCCGCGGCTCGTGCCACCAGGACCTCGTCCGTCGCGAACGCCTCGTCATCGGCACCTGCACGTACCACGACCACGGGAATCGGCGCTCGCCGCATGACGGCACGAGACGTGCTCCCGAACAACGCAGCGATCACTCGCGTTCGCCCACGTGTACCCATCACGATGAGATCGCACATGTGCTTCGCGGCGTGGTCGACGATCGCTCCGGCGGCATTGCCCCTGGCGAGGTATGTCGTTACGGGAAGATCGGGCAGCGAGGCCGCAGCGCGTCGGACGACGTGTGCGTAGCTCTGCTCGACCAGCTCCGTGGGTTGGGGCATGCCACCCCAGTACATCGTCGACGGGACCGAGGTCACCGCGAGGAGGTCGAGGCTCGCGTTCGACGCACGGGCGAGCTTGGCGGCGTGCTCGACGGCGGCCTGCGACTCGCGGCTGCCGTCGACCACCACGACGATGTGCCGGTAGGTGGTGCTGTCCATACGAGCCAGTATCCGGAGGCAGTGCGGCTCGCGCATCGGCGTTGGCCGCGCGCAGACTTCGGGAAACCACGCGCGCGAAACACCTCGGATTCGAGGGGTTTCACGCAGCCTTGCAGGGCGGAGCCGCCGATGGGGATGCCCCATCGAGCACGGAAGTCGCCCGCCGGCCGCGCCGGAACCGGGGCGAGCCTATCCGCCGTCGGCGGGACGGACGTGGACGTCGCTCGACGGGTAGAGGAACGACTCGTGGCCATCCTCCCAGCGAACCTTGTAATGCACGTGACCGGGGGTTCCTAGAACCTCGATGATCTCGAGGGTCTGCCTCGGGGCACCGACCTGGTGACCCTCGATCTCGATGACCCAGCCTGCGGCCGGGATAGACGTGTTCGACATCGTTCGACTCCTCGTGGATGTGCCCGGATAGTCGACGTTGCGGGGCGCCGCGCCATCGGTGGAAGCGCGGCATGCGGGTGCGGCTTTTCCGTGCCGTGCGCTCAGCGCGGGAGCGCGCTTGCAAGAAACGCGAGCACCTGGCCGCGGTATCTGTCCGGATGGCGCTCGAGCGCCCCTGTATGCGGCGCGTCCGGCACGTACCACAGCACCGCGCGCGTGCCGATCCGCTGGCGGAAGTCGTCATCGATCGTGCGCTCCCCCGGTGACCTCGAGGCGATGAGCAGCACGGGCACGCGTATGCGGTGCACGATTGCGGCGAGGGGCGTCGGCTCGCCGTCACCGGAGAGGAGCTCGGTCACCCGCATCCCAAGCCATGTGGATGCGACGAAGACCGGCTCGGTCGGCCCGCTGGCGACGAGGCGCTGATCGCCGAGCGTCGAGGCGCCGGCGCCGTCAGCGATCACCGCGGCGAGCGGCACGCCGTCTGCCGCGGCGCGAAGCCCCTCCTCTGCACCCATCGACAGTCCCAGCAGCGAGATGCGGTGCGCGTCCACCCCCGGCTGGCGAGCGAGGAACGCGGCCGCGCCGGCAATGTCGTCGCTCCCGCGCCAGCCCAGCGCGTTGGCCTCGCCGCGACTCTCGCCGTGCCCGCGTGCATCGAACGCCAGGACTCCGTACCCCGCGCCGGCGAGCATTCGCAGATGCGAGAGCGTCGAGACCCGGGTGTCGTGCGATCCGTGCACGAGCAGCACCGCCGCACCCGTTCGCCCGGGGATGTACCAGCCGGCGAGACGTACGCCATCGCGCGCTGAGAACATCACGTCGCGAGCGCCCGCGAGGCCGAGGCTGCGTGCGCTCGGGATCGACGGCCTCCGCGCGTTGGTTGCGAGGCCAGCGCCCACGACCGGAACCACGCCGAACTGCACGAGCAGCGCACACACGGGAAGCGCGATCGCGACCTGGGTGAGGCGCGAACGCCCGCCGAGCGCGTTGCAGAAGGCCAGGACGATGCAGACCAGACCTGCGAGGGCGGCGGCCGCACCGGTGACGTCGGTGACGCTCGGCCCCGCGAGCGCCGCGTGGGGTAGGTAGATGGCGAGGCCCAGCCCGAACGAGGCGAGACCGGGAACTCCCGCCAGCGCCGTCCGGGCGATCCTCCCGCCCCGCCTGTACGCTCGCAGGAGCAAGGGCGCCAGTGCGGCCACGCCCAGAGCCGCAACCGCGACGCCGGGGTCGTCGTCGATCCGCTCGACGGCGATCGCGACCAGATGGAGGCCGATGGCAGCGAGGGCCACGCCGTAGATTCCTCTCGAGCCGGAACGAGCGAGCATGTCGGTGCAGGGTCTCGCACCTTTGCGGTAGTGCGCATCGGCGCTGGCCGCGCATCGCGGTCGCGTAGTTCTCCACACCCGAACACGCGGAACTCGCCGATGCCTGGACGCTGCCCGATCGAGATGCTGGCGGCAACCGATCAGGAGGTGCCCTGTGGCAGTCCGGGAAGCACCGACGCGCGAGACGTCGAGCGGAATCGCCCACGAGACCATCGTCGAGGCACGTGGCGTCGACAAGCGCTACGACACCGGCTCGCTGCAGGTGCACGCCCTTCGCGGCGTGAGCTTCAGGGTCCCGCGCGGCGAGATGGTGGCGATCATGGGGCCGAGTGGTTCTGGGAAGACGACGCTGCTCAACTGCCTGTCGGGTCTCGACGCGATCGATGGCGGAGAGGTGTTGATCGAGGGCGTGTCGCTCGGCAGCATGTCCGACGACGCGCGCACCGACTACCGCGCTCGGCGGATGGGATTCGTGTTCCAGTTCTACAACCTGATGCCCGTCCTCAGCGCCGTCGAGAACGTCGAGCTGCCGCTGCTGCTCGGGCGGGTCAAGGCTGCGGAGGCGCGCAGCCGCGCGGAGGCTGCGCTCGACATGGTTGGGCTCGGGCAACGTGGGTCGCACCGGCCGGACGAGCTCTCGGGCGGTCAGCGCCAGCGCGTCACGATCGCGCGCGCGCTCGTCAACGACCCGGCGATCGTCTGGGCCGACGAGCCGACCGGGGACCTCGACAGCGAGAACGCGCAGGAGATCGTCGAGCTGATGCGGCACCTCAACCGGGAGCGCGGACTGACATTCCTGATCGTCACCCACGACATCTCGGTCGGACGCGCCACGGATCGGATCGTGCGGATGGTCGACGGGCAGGTTGTGGACGATGAACGACTGGAGGTGAGGTGATGGTCGCGCGCGTGACGCTGGCCGAGGTCGACGCTGTCCGGATGCGCATGGACGAGGCAGTCGAGCTCTACCGGGAGTCGGTGCTCCCCGCGCTCGAGGCCCGACCCGGCTACGAGGGCTGCTACGTGCTGACGACGCCCGAGGGCAAGGCGCTCGTGCTCAGCTTCTGGGCGAACGAGGAGACCGCCGAGACCGGCCTCGCGACGGGTTTCTACGCCGAGCAGGTCGCCAAGTTCGTGACCTTCTACGCCGCGGCGCCCGGCCGCGAGACCTACGACGTCGCGATCGCGCGGGCACCGGCGACGATCGAGCCGACACCGGCGCCATGAGCCACGTCTTCGGCATCCCGGTGGCAACGTTGCTTGCCATCGTCGTCGGGGGACTCGTGGGCGCCCTGCTGGTGGTGGCCGTGCTCGGTCTGCGTAACCGGGTGTTCCTCCGCCTCGGCGTGCGGAACGTCGGCCGGCGTCCGGCCCGCAGCGCGCTGATCATCGCCGGTTCGATGCTGGGCACCGCGATCATCGCCGCCGCGCTGACGACGGGCGACACGATGAGCCAGACGATCCGCTCGTCGGCAACTGCCGCACTGGGTCGCACGGACGAGACGGTCGCGGCGCGCGGCGTCGATACGACGCTCGCCCCTGACTCCGAGGCCGCAGGGGCCCGCTACTTCCCGGTCGCGTACGCCGCCCGTGTCGCGCGCGCGGTCGCGGGCACGGGCGCGGTCGCCGGCGTCGCACCGGTCATCAACGAGCAGGTGGCGGTCCTCGATGCGACGTCCCGCCAGAACGAACCTCGCGTCACGCTGTTCGCCAGCGATCCTGCTCGGCTGCACGGGTTCGGCGACATCACGAGCAGCGGCAAGGTCGTCTCTCTCGCGGCGCTGCGACCGGACGAGGTCTATCTGAACTCTCGAGCCGCCGACAAGCTCTCGGCACACCCCGGCGACACGCTGCGGATCCTCGTCGGACAGTCGGCGGCCACGGTCACGGTGCGCGCGATCGTCCGGTACGAGGGCGGCGCGACCGCCGACCAGGGGCTGCTGATGCCGCTCGCAGCGGCGCAGCGTCTGCTCCACCGGCCGGGCATGATCCGATCGATCTTCGTCGCGAACCGTGGCGGCTCGGGCGCGACGGCCCGCGTCACTCGCCTCCTCGCCCCCACGCTCGCACCGCTCGGTCTCGAGGCGCGACCATCGAAGCGCGACGCGCTCGAGCTCGCCGACAAGCAGGGCGCGGAGTTCATGTCCCTGTTCACGACGTTCGGCTCGTTCTCGATCGCTGCCGGCATCCTGCTCATCTTCCTGATCTTCGTCATGCTCGCCGCCGAGCGACGTGGCGAGCTCGGCATCGCGCGCGCGATCGGCACGCGACGCAGCCACCTCGTCCAGCTGTTCCTGTTCGAGGGCCTCGCCTACGACCTCATCGCGGCCGCGGTGGGAGCGCTGCTGGGCCTGGGCGTCGCCTACGGGATGGTGCTGATCATGGCGGCCGCGCTCAACAACACCCCTGGCGTCACGATCACGTTCTCCATGACGCGCGAGAGCGTGGCAATCGCCTATGCGATCGGCGTGCTCCTGACCCTCTCGGTCGTCGCGTTCTCGGCCTGGCGCGTCAGCCGCATGAACATCGTCACGGCGATCCGGAACCTGCCCGACCCGCCGGCCACCGGAAGGCGGAGGACGCGCTGGCTCCTCGGGGTCGTCACGAGCGCCGCCGGCGTGCTGCTCGCGGTGGCAGGCGTGAGCGGTCGCGACGAGATCACGCTCGGGTTCGGGGTCTTGCTGATCGTCCTCGGCCTCGTCCCGATCGCGCGCGCGTTCGGCCTCGCCGAGCGACTCGTGTACACGGCCGCGGGACTCATCCTCGTGGCGTGGTTCGTGCTTCCCATGTCCCGCTGGCTGTTCGGCGACATGTCGAGCAACTTCTCGATCTTCGTGCTGGCTGGGCTCGCGATCGTCGTCGGCGCGAGCTGGGCGATCATGTACAACGCCGACGTCCTGCTGGCCGGGATCACCGCAACGGCCGGACGCAGCACCCGGCTCGCGCCCGTCCTCAAGATGTCGATCGCGTATCCGCTGCAGAACCGGTTCCGCACGGGTGTCTCACTGGCGATGTTCACGCTCGTCGTGTTCACCCTCGTCTGCGGTGCGGTCACGACGGGATCCTTCGTCAACGGCGTGAACAACGTGAAGACGTTCGGCGGCGGCTTCGATGTCCGCGCGACGACGTCACCTGCAAGCCCGATCGGCAACATGCGCGCCGCCCTCCGGCATGCACCCGGAGTGCGCGCGTCCGACATCACCGTCGTGTCGAACCAGTCGCTGCTGCCGATCGAGGCCCGCCAGGTCGGCACGCCCGGGAAGGCCGAGCCGTACCTCGTCCACGGCGTCGATCGCGCGTTCCTCGATCACACGACATATGGCTTCGCCGCGACCGCGCGCGGGTACGGCTCCGCTGCCGCGATCTGGCGCGCCCTTCGTGCACATCCCGGCCTTGCAGTCGTCGACTCGACGATCGCCCCCCGCAGGTCGAACTTCAGCTTCGGCTCGACGACGAAGTTCCGGCTCCAGGGCTTCTACCTCGAGGACGGCTCGTTCGCCCCGTTCCGCGTCGACGTGCGCGATCCCCAATCCGGCCGGCACGTTCGGCTGACGGTGATCGGCGTGCTCTCCGATACCGCACCTCTGCTGATGATGGGGCTCTGGACCTCGCAGAGGACGCTCGCCGGCACGTTCGGCGACCGCGTCGTCCCGACCGTGCACCTGTTCGCCCTGCGTCCGACGGCCGACCCGAAGCAGGTCGCGAAGGCGTTGCAGTCGGCGTTCCTCGCGAACGGCATGCATGCGGACTCGCTACCTCAGCTGCTCTCCGACGCCATCAGCGCGAGCGTGCTCTTCGATCGGCTGATCGAGGGCTTCATGGGGCTAGGGCTGATCGTCGGCGTCGCCGCGCTCGGTGTGATCAGCGCCCGATCGGTGGTCGAGCGCCGGCAGCAGATCGGCGTGCTTCGCGCCATCGGCTTCCGTAGGCGCATGGTGCAGCTGGCCTTCCTGCTCGAGTCGTCGTTCGTCGCGCTGACCGCGATCGTCGTCGGCACGGCGCTCGGCCTTGCCGTGGCGTACAACGTGATCGCCGACACACGCCGCCAGCCGAGCTGGCGGCACATGGGCTTCGACGTCCCGTGGCTGACGCTCGCCCTGATCTTCTTCCTCGTGTACGCCGTCGCCATGGCCACGACGCTGGCGCCGGCACGCAGAGCCTCGCGCGTGTATCCCGCCGAGGCACTGCGCTACCAGTAGCACTACGAGCCGATCCTCATGCGCCTTCGAACTCGCCGAGCAGTGGCCGCCATCGAGCTCATCGTCGGACTCGGCGCGCTCTACGGAGGCTACGGCCTGCTGACCGACCCGGAAGGGATGGGGGCCAAGCAGTCCTGGCTCGACGGAAGCGTCTTTCCGGACTTCACGATCCCCGGCCTGTTCCTGCTCGTGGTGATCGGCGGCGGCATGCTGGCCGCCGCCGCGGCTACGTGGTTCGCCGAGCGCTACGCGGCAGCTGCGGCGGCAACGATGGGCGTCGTGCTGCTGCTCTGGGGTCTGGTCGAGACGGTCACGCTCGGCTGGCTCGGAGGAGCACAGCTCGTGCTGCTGACCGCGTTCGTGGTGCTTCCGGGCATCGCGCTCACCGTCACGGGCGGTCGAGCGCTGCGCTCGACCGCCCGGGGATGACGGCAGCTACCCGATGACCGCGGCGCCCGCGTGCGCGAGCACCCGCTCGCACAGTTCCAGCATGCGGCACGCATAGCCCCACTCGTTGTCGTACCAGGACGCCACCTTCACCTGCGTCCCGTCGACGACGGTGGTCAGCTGCGAGTCGAAGATCGACGAGGCCGGCGATCCGATCACGTCGGACGACACCAGCGGCTCGTCGCTGTACTCGAGATACCCGTGCAGCGGCGCGACTGCGGCACGCTCCTGGAACGCCTGGTTGATCTCCTCGACCGAGGTCGCGCGCTCGGTCTCGACCGTCAGGTCGACGATCGAGCCCGTAGGGACCGGCACGCGGATCGCGAATCCCTGGAGGCGGCCTGCGAGCTCGGGGATCACGAGACCGATCGCCTTCGCCGCACCGGTCGTGGTCGGGATCATGTTGAGACCGGCGGCGCGAGCGCGGCGCGGATCCTTGTGCGGAAGGTCGATCAGCTTCTGGTCGCCCGTGTACGCATGCACGGTCGTCATCACGCCGTGTCGCACTCCGACGGCCTCGTGCAGCACCTTGACGACCGGGGCGAGGCAGTTCGTCGTGCACGACGCGTTCGAGATCACGTGGTGCGACTCGGGATCGTAGGCATCGCCGTTCACGCCGAGGACGACGGTGACGTCGGCGTCCTTCATCGGTGCCGACACGACCACCTTGCGTGCACCCGCCTCGTAGATGTCCGGCCGCGCCTTCGCGGGTACGGAAGTGACCCGTGCACTCCATCACGACATCCACGCCGAGCTCGTCCCACGGCAGGGCCGCGGGATCTGCCTCGTTGAGCAGCGTGATGGGCGTGCCGTCGATCCGCATGCCGCCCGGGCACTCCTCGACGAATCCCGGGAAGCGCCCGTAGACGGAGTCGCGACGGAGGAGCTGGACGAGGCTCGCGGTGTCCGCGACGTCGTTGACCGCCACGATGTTCAGGCCGAACTCGCCATCTGCGGCGGCCCGCAACGCGGCGCGGCCGATCCTCCCGAAGCCGTTGATCGCGACGCGAGGACCTTCCGATGGTTGGGCAGACATGCTGACTCCTCTGGTGGGTTGGGAGGGGTGCTCAGCTCGAGCGCCGGGCGTTCTCGAGCACGACGCGCTGCTCGGCTCGGGCGATGAGCATGCGAGCCCGGTCGAGCGCGTCGGCGTTGACGGAGATCGCATCGATGCCGGCGCGGACGAGGTGCTCGGCGTACTCGGGGTGAACGGAGGGGGCCTGGCCGCAGATCGAGGTGGACAGGCCGAGCTCGTGCGCTCGGGCGATCAGCTGGCCGATGTACTCGACGACGGCAGGGTCGCGCTCGTCGAAGAGCTTGGCGAGCACCTCGGAGTCGCGGTCGACGCCGAGCAGGAGCTGCGTCAGGTCGTTCGAGCCGATCGAGATCCCGACGACGCCGAGCCGGGCGTAGCGCTCGAGATGGAACAGAACCGACGGGACCTCGGCCATCACCCAGAGCTCGAACCCGGGCCGGCCGAGCAGGCCCACGTCGCGGAGGATCTCGCAACACCTCTCGACCTCCGCGGGCACGCGGACGAACGGCAGCATCACGTGCAGGTTGCTGTGACCGTCGTTCCACACCCTGGCGATCGCCGAGAGCTCGAGCCGGAACAGATCCGGCTCCTGCACGTAGCGGGAGGCGCCGCGGTAGCCGATCATCGGGTTGTCCTCGACCGGCTCGAAGCGGTCGCCGCCCTCGAGGCCGCGGAACTCGTTCGTCCTGAAGTCGATCGTCCGGTAGGTGATCGGTCGCGCGCCGAAGCTGCTCGCGAAGACGCCGAGCGACGCAGCCATGCGATCGACGAACTCCTCTCCGCGACCCTGCTCGAGCAGTGCGCGCGGATGGACGCCGCCGAGCGCCTCGAGCACCATCAGCTCCGCGCGCAGAAGGCCGACGCCGTCGACGTCGAGTGCCGCGACTCGTTCGGCCTGCGAGGGCTCCGATAGGTTCACGAGGATCCGCGTCGCCGTGACGAGTGCCGGCGCGGCGGCGACGGCCGGGGCCGTCACCTCGGTTACGGGACGCGTCGGCGCGGCTCCGCTGTACACGAGGCCGCGTCCGCCGTCGACCGTCACGACCTGGCCGTCTCGCAGCTTCGACGTCGCGAACTCGGCGCCGACGACCGCCGGAATGCCGAGCTCGCGCGAGACGATCGCCGCGTGACAGGTCGAGCCGCCGCGGTCGGTCACGATCGCGGACGCCCGGCGCATGAGGGGCACCCAGTCGGGCGCGGTCATCTGTGCGACGAGCACGTCCCCGTCAGCGAGCTTCGCCGCTTCGGCGATGCTCGTGAGCACCCTGGCGTTGCCGGATGCGACTCCGGGCGACGCAGCGAGGCCGTGCAGGATCGGCTCGCCGGATCCGGACCCGGTTACGGGCTCCAACGTGTCCTCTTCAGCAAGCTTCGTCGTCACCGGACGTGACTGAAGCATCCAGACGACTCCGTCGGGATCGAAGGCCCACTCGGTGTCCTGGGGAGCACCGTAGTGGCCCTCGATCCGGACGCCGAGCTTCGCGAGCTCGGCAATCTCGTCCTCGGCGAGGACGACGGCGTTCGCCTCGTCGTCGGACAGCGTCCGGATGTGCGTCCCGCCCGCAGGATCGGGGTCGATCGAGATCGACTTGCGCGCCACGTTGCGCTCGATGATGCGGTGCGTTGCCTTGTCGACGACGTAGCGATCCGGGGTCACCGATCCAGAGACGACGGCCTCGCCGAGTCCGAACGCACCCTCGATCACCAGGCGGTCCCGAGCGCCGGACGCCGGATCGACCGTGAACATCACACCGGCGCGGACCGACTGCACCTCGCACTGGACGACCACGGCGATGTCCATGGCCTCCTGCGGGAGCCCGCGCTTCGCGCGGTAGTAGATCGTCCGGGCACCGAAGAGCGATGCCCAGCAGCGGCGCACGGCGCCGAGCAGCGCGTCCACGTCGAGGACGTGGAGGAACGTCTCGTTCATTCCGGCGAACGACGCCTCGGCCGTATCCTCGGCCGTCGCCGACGAGCGCACCGCGACCGGACAGGCTCCGTGTCCCATGAGCTCGGCGTAGAACTCGCGGATCTCTCGCTCGACATCGCCGGGCATGGGTGATGTCATCACGATCTCCCGCACCGAGGTCGATGCAGCCGCAAGCGCGCCGGAGTCCTCGACGTCGAGGCCCTCGAGCAGGCCGCGGATCTTGTCGCGCAGCCCGTCGGCGTCGCAGAACGCGGCGTACGCAGGAGCGCCGATCACGAAGCCGTCGGGAACAGGGAGCCCGGCGCCGCGCAGCTCTCCGAGGTTCGCGCCCTTGCCTCCCGCGAATGCAACGTCGCCGCGTCCGAGCTGGTCAAGTCGGCGCAACCGTGTCTGGGCTGCGACGGTTGGTTCGAGCGTCTGTGGGGTCGACATGGGAATCCTCCTCAGCGAGCGAGCTCATGCTCGCCGGCATCGAATCGGAAGGGCGGATAGGCGTCGGTCAGGAGTGCGGCGTATGCAGCGGTTCGCAGCACCCAGCGGTTCAGGCCGATCAGGAAGTCGAACATCGAGCGCGGGTAGCGCCCGGTGAACAGCAGGACGAGCGCGGCGATCACGGCCAGGCAGCCGATCAGTCCGGGAGAGCTGAACGTTCCCGCTCCACCTCGCCACGCCACCCACCACCCACCGGCGAACGCGCCGGCGATGATGTAGTGGGGTATCCCGAGCAGCCAGCGGCCGACCAGCCGGAAGCCGCGGGCGAGATGCTCGGGATAGGCGATCTCGAGTCGAGCGGGATAGTCGGGGACGTCGGCGAGGGTGAACGGCGGGTAGCGATCCGTCCCGAACGCTCCGAGCGTGTAGAACGCCACGCGCCACGTCCAGCGGAGCACACCGACGTTGAACGCGTAGAGCGACCTCGGGTACCGACCGGTCACGAAGACGGCGACGAACGCGACGACCGTCAGCACCGTGAACGCCAGCCACAGGAACACGAGGCAGACGATGTGCGGAATGGCGAGGATCCACTTGACGAGCCAGAGCCACCGGCTCAGCTCGGGCTGCAGCTCTCCGTCGACCTGTACGGGATATGTCTGGGCAGACACGTGCGTTCCTTTCGATCGCGTTTAACGCTCTCAGCGGGCTTTCCGGGCGCGCCTGAGCACGGTCAGGAGAACCGCTTGCTCGGTGCACACGCGGTTTGCGTCCTGCTCCCAGACGACCGACTGGGGCCCGTCGATCACCCGCGCGTCGACCTCTCTCCTGCGGTTCGCGGGAAGGCAATGCAGGAAGACAGCGTTCGGTCGAGCCAGGCCCATCAGCTCGCGGGTCACGCGGAAGAGCTCAGGATCGCGAGCGCCGCGCGCCTGGCCGGCCGTGGCGATCTCGGCACCGGTCGAGATCGCGTCGGCCCCACGGGCAGCCTCACGAGGATCGGCGACCACGGTGATGCGCCCACCGTGCAGTGCGGCTTCGAGGCGTGCGTGCTCGACGATCGCCGATTCCGCGAATCGGCCATCCGGCACGGCGACGACGACATCCATGCCCAGGATCGCGCTCGCCTCGACGAGGGAGTTGGCGACGTTCGTCAGCTCGCCGACATAGGCGAATCGGACGCCAGCCAGCTCGCCGAAGCGATCGCGGAGCGTCAGGACGTCTGCGAGCGCCTGGCACGGATCGTGCTCGTGCGAGCCGGCATTGATCACGGGAATGCTCGTGGCGGCTGCGAGGATCTCGAGGGTGTCATGGTCGGGGACCCGAGCGACGATCGCGTCGCAGTACGCCGACAGAGTTCGCGCCGTGTCCTCGATCCATTCGTCGCGCCCGAGCCGAAGCTCCTCCGGCCGCAACACGATGGGCAAGAGGCCGAGGCGGTATGCAGCAGCCTCGAACGAGACGTGGACCCTCGCGGACGGCTCCTCGAACACGCATGCGACGGTCCCACCTCGGAGGCTGTGGAACGTGTGCAGCTCCGACTGGCGCATCCTGCCAGCGAGATCGAGGAGAGCACCGAGTGCCTCCGGCGTCATCCCCTGCAGGCGCAGGAATCCCTGTGCCGTCTCCGGAACCGTCGCTTCCACGTTCGCTGCTCCCGTGCGCATCTCGTCGATCGTCAGCTGGATGCGTTCGCATGCTCGGGCTCGGCCGGGAACACACCCTCTTCGGTGCGCGACGGCGGCGGTACCACGAGCACGGGGCGATGTGCGTGCTGGACGACCGCATGCGACACCGACCCGAGCAGCATCGACTTGAACGTCGAGAGTCCACGGGCGCCCATCACGATGAGCCCCGCGTCCTGCTGATCCGCGACCTCGAGGATCGTGTGCGGGGTGCCGTCGAGGGTCGTGGACACGGAGTCGGGCCTGGCGTCCAGGCCCGAGGCCCTTGCGAGGCTCGCACCCTGCTGCGCGATCTCCTGCGCGGCAGCATGCAGCTCGCTGTCGTCGTAGGCAGGCAGCGGTATCGAGCCGCCGTAGCCGCCGATCAGCAGGGGAAGCGGGCGCCAGACGTGCAACACCACGGCGCGTCGTCCGGGGAAGAGGGCACCGGCGGTCTCGATTGCGCGTCGAGCCCCTTCCGAGCGGTCGTAGCAGATCAGGATCGGGGATTCCGGGGTACTCATGGGGACTCCTCAGGCCTCGGCGGCGACGGGGACGGGGGCATGGCGCACGATCGTGACCGGAACGGACGCGCGATGGACGAGCGCGTGCGAGACGCTTCCCATCACCGCACCCTGGAGCGATCCGAGCCCGCGCGAGCCGACGACCAGCAGGTCCGCATTGAGCGTCACGGCGGCGTCCGCGATGCACGTGACGACATCGCCATGGGCGGCGTGCGGGATCGCTTCGACACCGGCCTCGCGCGCATGCTCGGCAGCGGCGTTGGCGATGTGCTGCGGTCCCTCGAAGTGCTCGACCTCGAGCACGGGCGCGGCTCCGCGCCCGCTCATGCGCGTCGGACGGACAGACAGGATCTGCAGCGTCGCGCCGGTGTCCCGTGCGAGCTCGATCGCGACATCCAACGCCTCGTGGGCGGGCTGGCTGCCATCGGTGGCGATCAGAATGGTCTTCACGGAAGCCTCCTCGGTGTTCCCTCGAGCACGTGCCCGGGTGAGGAGAGCATCCCGCGGAGACGGGGCGACGCCATCGCGAGACTCACCGCATCTGCCTGCGGATTCCCCGCACGATTTCGCGGGCATTTGCGGAAAAGCCGCAGGAACAGGGCGCGTGCACGCCGACGCGCGAATGGCACGAAGCGATTGGAATGTGAAGATCGTGCAACCGACATGGATCAGGGTGTAATGGGATGACGCACACCGGGACATACGAGACGACCGCCGAGTTCGACATCGTCGTCCTCGGCGCCGGCCCGGCCGGCGTCGCAGCGGCGCGGCGCGCGGCCGAGCTGGGAGCTCACGTCGCGATCGTCGGTCTGCGCGCGCAGCACGCTGCCGGCGCAATTCCCGCTCGCGTCCTGCGCGCCGCGTATGCGGACGCCGCCAGCCCGGCGAGGGGCGAAGCCTACGGTGAAGCGCTGCACACCCGCTCGAATCTCCAGTTCGACGAGTTGCGCACGCGCGCCGATCGAGTCGCCGAACAGCAGACCGCCAGCGTCGATTCCTCGCTGCGCGCGCTCGGCGTCACCCTCGTCTCCGGACGTGCCAGCTTCGACTCACCGCACTCGGTCACGGTCTCCGACGGGATCGGGCCACGGGCGCTGCGAGCAGGCCGAGTGATCGTCGCCGTCGGCGCCCAGCCGCGGCGCCCAGCCACGGTCGACTTCGACGGGCGAACGGTCGTCGGACCCGACGACCTGCTCATGCTTCACGCGCTTCCGGCCAGGCTCACGATCGTCGGCGCAGGTCCGATCGGGCTCGAGTACGCCTCGCTCTTCGCATCTCTCGGCTCCCGCGTGGTGCTCCTCGAGGAGGCGTCGTCCTTCGCATCGTTCGCCGACGCGAAGGTACTCGACGCGCTCCTCGCCCACCTGGATCGCATGCACGTGGAGGTGCTCACCTCCACCCGCGCAGCCGGAGTCGAACGGGACGCGTACGGCACGACCTTCACCCTGATCGACGGCCAGCCTCCGATCGCATCGCGCGGCGTGATCTGGGCGGCCGGGATGGAGCCTGCAACGATCGGCCTCGAGCTGGCAGCAGCCGGAGTGGCAGTTGACCCGCAGGGATGGATCGGCGTCGACTCCCGCTTCGGCACGTCGCATCCCGACGTCTACGCCGCGGGTTCGGTCGTCGACGGCTGGATGCCGGCCAGCGAGTCGGAGGTCGCAGGTCGCGCGGCGGCGTCCGCTGCGCTCGACCAGGAGCCCGACGACGCGGGCTGGCCGGTCGCCCGGACGCTCCACACGGTTCCCGAGATCGCGTCGGTTGGGCCGACCCAGGCTCAGCTCGAGCGCGAGGGCACGCCATACGTGCGTGGCAGCGCATCCGCGCGCGACGTGCTGGCCGCACAGATCGGCGGGGACGTGGATAGCGTGCTCGAGCTGTACGTGTCGCCGCGCGATCGGACTCTGATCGCCGCACACGCGTTCGGCGCTCGCTCGATCGAGACCATCCACGTCGCGCAGATGGCGATCGGCTCGGACATCAGGGTCGACGCCCTCGCGGACTTCCCGTTCAACCGTCCGAGCGTCGGCGAGGCCTACGCGGTGGCGGCCCGAGACGCCGTGTCCCGGCTACGGGAGGCCGTCGCCTCGTAGGAGCCCGACGGCCGCCCCAGCCGGTACCCTCATCGGCCATGACGAACACACGGCCGCGGCTCCTGCTCGTCGACGATCACGCGATCGTGCGCTCGGGCGTGCGGAGGCTGCTGACCGACGCGGGGTTCGACGTCGTCGCGGAGGCCTCGTCGGCGAGCGAGGCTCTCACGATGGCACGTCGCGAGACACCCGACGCGATCGTGCTCGACATCGGGCTGCGCGACCGCTCCGGCCTGGAGATCCTTCCGCAGCTCCGCGAGTCGGGCGCACGGGTCGTCATCCTCTCGATGCAGGACGAGCCGGTATACGCCCGCACGCGCGTTGGAGCAGGGAGCGCAGGGCTACGTGCTCAAGGACGCCGCCGACGAGGAGCTCGCCGACGCCCTACGCGCGGTCCTCGCCGATCGGCTGTACGTGCAGCCCGCGATGGCGGCGCGGCTGGTGATGGGCGAGCCCGAGGACGACCTCACGCAGCGCGAGCGCGACGTGTTGCGACTGATCGCGCTCGGCCACACGAACCAGGAGATCGCCAAGCGCCTGTTCCTGAGCGTACGGACGATCGAGGCGCATCGGCGACACATTCTCACGAAGCTGCGACTCAACACGCGTGCCGACCTGGTGCGCTACGCGCTCGAGCACCACCTGGTCGAGCTCGGCTGACCACGGGTCTGGCCGGGCGTCACGCCCAGCCAGACCGCGTGACGGAGACCACTCAGGCGTGTGCGTGGTCGTGAGCTCGTGCGCGCACGACGGTGACCGGGATGCGCGACTTCTTGATCAACGCATGCGAGACGCTGCCGAGCATCGAGGCGGACACGGGGCCGAGTCCTCGCGTGCCGACGACGATCAGATCGGCGCCCAGCTCGACGCCGGCTGCGGCGATCGATTCCGCCGGATCGCCATGCTGCACGTGCGCCTTCGCCGGTACACCCGCCGCCACGGCCTGGTCGACAGCCGTCTGCGCGATGTGCTCGGCGCCATGTACCGCCTCGACCTCGAGCACTGGCATACCACTGCCCCCGCGACCCACGACCGGTTTCGGCTTGACGGACAGGACCTCGAGCGTGGCCCCTGTCTCCTTGCACAGCTCGACGGCGAAGTCGAGCGCCTCGGTCGCGCTGTTGGAACCATCGATGGCAACCAGGATCGTCTTCACTGCGACTCCTCGGGTGTGATCGACGCCGCACCGTACGGCGCCGCTCCCATCGTCGCCGTCCGGCGTCAGGACGCCATCGGCGTGCCACCCACGGTCGGCTGCGGCGAACTACCCGCTGAGGTTGCGGCTGGTGTGTCGAGTTCGACATCGACGAGCTGCGGGCGCGCGCCCTCTTGCGGTCCGTGGCGCGCCGGAATCACAACCTCGACCGTCGTGCCGAGGCCGGGAGCGCTCTTGATGCTCATCTGGCCATCGACCAGCGCCACCCGCTCGCGCATGCCGATCAAGCCGAAGCCCGTTCCCCGCTGAGACTGGTCGAAGCCGGCGCCGTCATCGCTGATCGTCAGGGTGATGGTGCCGTTCTCCTCGACGACCGACACCGTGGCCGTCGTCGCATTCGAGTGCTTGAGGACGTTGTTCAGGGCTTCTTGCGTGATCCGGTACAGGGTCGCCTCGATCTCGGGAGCGTGGCGGGTCGGCGCGATCCCGCGCTCGTACGCGAGGTCGATCGACGCGAGCTCGATCTCGATGTTCGTGCGCGACCCGAGGTGGGCGACGAGTGTCTCGATCGCCGCGCCGGCTCCCAGCGCATCGAGTGCCGCCGGTCGCAGGTCTGCGATCAGGTTCCGGAGGTTCGCGATGCTGCCGTCGATCTGGGCGATCGCCGAGGCGATCGGCTCCGTGAGATCCTGACCGTTCGAGTCACGCAGCGCCGTCGCAAGCGTCAAGCGCGTCATGGCGAGGCTCTGCAGCGTCTCGTCGTGGAGCTCGCGCGCCCAGTGCGTGCGCTCCTGCTCGGTCGCTGCGATGCTGCGCCGTAGTCCTTCGGCAGCAACGTCCTGCGCCGTGGCGAGCGCGGTCGCGGCGCTCGCGGCGAATGCCTGCATCATCCGCTCGTCCTCGCGCGAGAACTCGGTGTCGTCGCCGTGATGATCGAACGCGGCGAGCACTCCGACCGCCCGTCCGTGGAAGGTCATCGGCACGAGCAATCCCGTCGACGCCTTGATCGTCTCGGCGAGCGAATATCGCAGGCTTCCCGCCACATCCGACAGACGTTGCGGTCGCCGCGACGTCAACGCCAGGCCCGTCGCCGATCCGGTGATCGGGACGCGCTGGCCCACCAGTCCCTGACCGAGCGCGCCCGCGACGACCGTCACGACGAGCTCGTCACCCTCGGCGAGGAGAATCAGCATGCCGTCGGCCGCCACCAGCGCACGTCCACGCTTGGCGATCAGCTCGAGGATCCGCTCGATGCGGGTCTCGCCGGCGACTGCCCGCGCGATCTCCACCGTCGCTTCGAGCGCACGCACGGACTGCTCGAGCTCGCCTCGGCGCTCGGCCTCGGCGCTGTGCAGGCGCGCATTCTCGATCGCGGTGGCCGCCCAGTTCGCGAGCACGATGAGCGTCTGCTCGTCGACGTCGTCGAACGCATCCTTGGTCGTCGCGTCGGTCACGTAGATGTTGCCCCACGGCTGTCCGCGTATCACGATCGGCACACCGAGGAACGACCGCATCGGCGGATGCCCGATCGGGAAGCCGTACGACTCTGGATGGGCGCTCACGTCGGCGAGCCGCAGGGGACGCGGGTCAGTTATCAGCATCCCCAGGACACCGCGTCCCCTGGGAAGGTCGCCGATCTCCTGCCGCGTCTCGGCGTCGATGCCGAGCGTCTCGAACCGCTCCAGCTCCGTCTTCGCCTCGTCGAGCACGCCGAGTGCGGCGTAGCGCGCACCGGTCAGCTCACGTGCGGACTCGAGGATCGCGGTCAGCAACGTCTCGATGTCCAACTCGGCGACGAGAGTGCGCCCGAGGTCCAGCAGGCGCCGCAGTCGCTGCGTATCGAGACTTGTCGCGGGCATTTTCTGTTGATCCCAACTCGCTCCACGATGATACCGGTGACCAGGCGTTTTTGCGCGCCGAACGTCACGGTTGCGTGCCCACGGCGTCAGGCCCGAGGGCGACCGACGACGATGTCGTGGCCTCGGCGCGACGCCGGAGGTTGATCAGCTGGCGTCGCTCCATGATCAGGTGCGCCGGGTCCCAGAACGCGATACTCGCAAGTCCCAGTGGAAGCCCCGGGCGCCCGACGGCACGCGTGCGCACGATCAGGCGAGTGCGCACCTGCTCATCGCGTTCGAGCACGAACGCCCACGTGCTGTCGCTGAACCAGCGAGGCCGTCCGGCGAGCGAATCGTACGGCCGGCCACCGGGAATCGTGAGCGGGGCACGCAGGACGAGCACGCGCTCGTGCTCGACGACGACCACGTCGAACCATGCCTTGCCATCGGCCCGCGAAGGCATTCGATCGCCGACGTGGACGTGCTGCCACTCGCGCGCGATCATCTCGGCGCTCGGAGCGCCGGCGTTGTCGAGGCGGTCGTAGCTGTACCAGCCGCCGCGGCCGAGTCCCATCTGCACGAGCCACGCCCAGACCGCCCAGCGGGGCGCATCGATCGTGATCGCCATCGTCGAGCGTGTGCGCGCGTCGGGGATGATCTCATCGCCAGGAAGCGCGCGTCGAATCTCTTCCTCGGTCGCGCCGAGGTTTCGAAGGCGAGCGCGGCTGACGGCCGCGATGGCAGCGCATGCACCGAGCGCAAGGAGTGGAAGCGGGTTGGTTCGAGCCATGGCCGCATGCTCACGCGGCAGTGGCGACCGGGCATCGGCGACGACGCGCAACCACGATGCGGCAAAGCGCGCACCTACCGAACCCAACGCATACGCCAGGAGCCCGATCGATCCGGCGTGCCGTAGTTTCCCGCCGCCTCTCTACGTGTCGCTACGGAAGACCGGCCCGGCGGCGTCTGCGACCGTCTCGCCATGGTTGCATCGCCTACGTCGTCGTCAGCCACCACGTCGTGAGTCGACGCGGCTGAATGCCTGGCGAACCGGGTAGCGTCGACCTCTACTGGCTGCCGCTCGGCGCAGGTGGCCACTCCGTGCGCGTGAACGGGCGCGTGTACGAGGCGGTCGCTGCGCTGGTCGGACACCGGCGCATGCGCGACCTCTACCACTCAGCGCTCGAGGTACGGGTGCCGGAGGGATGCTTCGTCATCGAGATGACTCCGGTTCCCGATGGCGCGGGCGCGCAGCGCGGCGTCGTCGCGGAAGGCGCGGTCGGAAGCCGGCGGGCCGGCTCCCTCCGACTCTTCCGGTACGAGGTACGACGCTGGCTGGGCGGTGCCATCCCCGACGTGAGCGAGGCGGTCGCGAGCCCGCAGCGTCTCAGCGACGACCCCGAGCTGGCGCGCCGCATCCTCGAGCTGGTGCCGCAGGTGCCGACGCCGGTCTGGGGACGCGACGAGCTCGCCACCGGCGAGATGTGGAACTCGAACTCGTTGATCGCATGGTTGATCGTACGAAGCGGCCTCTCCGTCGACACCGTCGCCCCACCGCCTGGAGGCCGTGCGCCGGGTTGGGACGCCGGACTCGCGGTCGCTCGCCGCGCGTGGCGGTCCCCCTAGGCCGCGCAGAACAGCCGGCGCATCGCCGCCTTTGCAGCGATGTCACTGCCTGCATCGGTCGTGTGGCCGTTCAGCAACAGAACGGCGACCCGGCGGCCGTCCCCCGACACGTACACGCTGGTCGTGAAGGCCGCGCCTGCGCCGTTGTGGCCGTACGCGATCCCGGCGCAGCCGCTCGGCTCGACCGTCGTCCCGAGGCCATAGTCGGTGTAAGGGAACGGCGTCTTCATCTCGCGAAGCTCGTGCGCGCCGACGAGGCGTCCCTGCATCAGCGCTATCAGGAACCGGGCCTCGTCGGCCGCGTCCGCGACGATGCCGCCCTGCGCGTCGAGATCGCTCACCCAGGTCGTGGTGTCGAGGAGCGAGCCGTCGGCGCGGACCCGGTAGCCGTGGGGATGCGGCCCACGGATGTTCGGCTTCGGGTCGTATGCGGCGCTCGCAAGTCCGAGTGGCTCGATGATCCGTTCGCGATACTGCTCGGCGAGCGGCTGGCGCCCTGCGCGCTCGGCAATCCGGCCGGCGATCATGTAGCCGATGTTGGAGTAGTGGTAGCGCGTCCCCGGACGCGAGCGCAGCGGCTCGGCCGCTGCGAACCGGATCATCAACCCCGCGGGGATGACCGTGGACGGATCGGCCGCCTGCCGTCGTGACACCGACAGGAGCTCGGCCCGCAGGGCTGGATCCGTCACGCGACGGAGGTAGCGCGCAGGGTTGCGTGCGATGTCGCTGTCGTTGACGAGACCGCTCGTGTGGTCGAGCAGCTCGCGCACCGTGATCCGGCGACCGGCGGGCAGGAGCCCGGGAAGCCAGTGCTCGACGCTGTCGTCCAGCGTCAGTCGGTGTCGCGCGACCAGCTGCAGGATCAACGTCGCCGTCCACAGCTTGGAGACGCTCTCGAGCCGCATGCGCGCCCCTGGACGCATGCGCACGCCCGTCGCAGCCACCGCAACGCCGGCCGCACCGCTCCATGTCCCGTGCGGCCCGACCACGTAGGCCGTCGCACCCGGCGCCACACGATGCGGCCCACGCACGAGCCCGTCGAGCACGCGCTGGAGGTCAGGACGTGCCGACACCGACCGCGCCGCCGTCGCGGGCGCCCACACGACCGGTAGCAGCACGAACAGAGCGATCGGGATCCGAAGCAGCATGCTCACGATGGGGACTGACCGTCAGGTTCAGGCGTGTGCGGGGTGATGCGCCTTCTCGCGCACGATCGTCACCGGGATCCGCGACCGCTTGACGAGCTCGTGCGAGACGCTTCCGAGCATCGCGCCCCTGACCGCGCCGAGACCACGCGACCCGACGACGATGAGATCGGCCTGCAACCGCTCGCCGACGACCGCGATCGCCTCGGCCGGCTCGCCGTGCTCGACATGGGCTCTGGCGTGCACGCCAGAGCCCTCGGCCTTCGTGACGGCCGTGGCGGCGATGTGCTCGGCGCCCTGGTCCTCCTCGACCTCGAGGATCGGCAGGCCGACGCCGCCCTTGCTCAGCACCGGCGGCGGCTTCACGGCGAGGACGTCGATCTCCGCACCCGTCTCCTTCGCCAGCTCGATCGCAAACTCGAGCGCTTCTCCAGCGCTGTCCGAGCCATCGGTCGCGAACAGGATCGTCTTCATCGGATCTCCTCCGGAGTGGGCACGACACAGGACTGGCGTTTCGGGTCATCGTCCCGTTCAATCCCGGCGGCGTCATCGGCGCCCTGCCACGCAGATGCTGCGGTGAACTACGTATGACCGTGAACGGCGCCCCTGTGACAATGGCCCGGTGAACGCCGAGCCGAAGCTCGACCTCGCGAGCGCCGGCACCCTCGCAGCCGAGTCCGTCTGTGCTCGGCTCGACAGCACGCCACAGGGATTGACTGCCGCGGAGGCTTCGGTGCGCCTCGCCGTGTACGGCCCGAACGCGCTGCAGGTTCGTCGCGTGACGGCGCTCGGCGTCCTCGCAGCGCAGCTCCGCAACCCCCTGCTGCTCCTGCTGGTCGCCGCAGCCGCGGTCTCGGGCCTGACGGGCGATCCGACCGACGCCTCGATCATCGCAGCGATCGTGGCGCTCAGCGTCGGACTCGGCTTCTTCAACGAGTACCGCGCAGCGAAGGCAGTCGCCGATCTGCATCGGGGCATCCACCACGAGACCGTCGTATGGCGCGACGGCAATGAGATCACGACCGATGTCACGAACCTCGTGCCCGGCGACCTCGTGGGACTACGAGTCGGAGACGTCGTCCCCGCCGACCTCCGGCTCGTCGACGTGACCGGGCTCGAATGCGACGAGGCGGTGCTGACGGGCGAGTCACTCCCGGTCGAGAAGTCCGCCGACTCGAGACCGGGCGGCGACTCCCCGCTCGACCTTCCCGGCTGCGCGTTCATGGGGACCGTCGTCCATCAGGGCGCCGCCCGCGGCATGGTCGTCTCGACCGGTACCTCCACGGCGTTCGGGAAGATTGCGGTGGGACTCGGGGAGCGACAGGCCGACACCGCGTTCCAGGTCGGTCTTCGCAGCTTTTCGGCATTGCTGGTCAAGGTCGCCGGCGTGCTGACCGTCTCGATCTTCGTGATCAACATCGCACTCTCCCGGCCGTTGATCGAATCGCTGCTGTTCTCGCTCGCGATCGCGATCGGGATCACCCCTCAGCTGCTGCCCGCGATCGTCTCCGTGAGCCTCTCGACCGGCTCGCGGGTACTTGCGCGCAAGCGCGTGCTGGTCAAGCGTCTCGTGACCATCGAGGACATGGGCAACATCGAGGTGCTCTTCACCGACAAGACCGGTACGTTGACCGAGGGCGCGATCACCTTCCACGAGTCGCTCGACGCGCTCGGCAGCGCGAGCTCCGACGTGCTCCTGCTCGGCCTGGAGTGCAACGAGGCGACCATGACGGACGCGGGGCCCGTCGGCGGGAACTCGCTCGACGTCGCACTCCTCGCCGCTCCGCCAGCGGCCCCGCTCCTCACCCGAACTGACGGTGTGGCCGCGCACGAGCGTCTCGGCCTGCTGCCATTCGACCATGATCGCCAGCTCGCGTCCGTTGTGACCCGCACGCCCGACGGCGCGACGACGCTGATCACCAAGGGCGCGCCGGAAGCGGTCATGGCGCGCTGCGTCGATATTGCTGCCGAGAGCCAGGCCGTGCTCGAGGGCCTGTTCGGCGACGGTGCGCGCGTCGTGGCGGTGGCGACGCGGGATGCTCCGGGACTCATGCAACCAACTGCCGCCGACGAGCGCGACCTGCGGCTGGCGGGGTTCCTCAGCTTCGTCGATCGGCCGAAGGCCGACGCGGGCGCGGCGATCGCCAAGCTGAACCACCTGGGTGTCGCCGTGAAGATCATCACCGGCGACAACGGAACCGTGGCCACCAAGGTCTGCCGCGACATCGGACTCGACGTGGAGGGCGTCCTCAGCGGCGGGGAGATCGAGGCGCTCGACGACGACGCCCTCGCGGCAGCGATTCCGACGACCACGATCTTCGCACGGGTCGGTCCCGATCAGAAGTCGCGGCTGATCAAGGTGGCGCGCCGTACCGGAGTCGACGTCGCGTTCCTCGGCGACGGCGTGAACGACGCGGTGGCGCTGCACGCTGCCGACGTCGGGATCTCGGTCGACTCCGCGACCGATGTCGCAAAGGACGCGGCCGACATCGTGCTGCTCGCCAAGGACCTCGGCGTGCTCGCCGACGGCGTGATGGAAGGTCGCCGGATCTTCGCCAACACGCTCAAGTACGTGCTGATGGCGACCTCGTCGAACTTCGGGAACATGTTCAGCGCGGCAGGCGCGACGCTGTTCCTCTCGTACCTGCCGATGCTGCCCTCGCAGATCCTGCTGAACAACCTGCTGTACGACGCTGGCCAGATGGCGATCCCCACGGACCGCGTCGACCCCGAGGTCCTGGCGCGGCCGGCGGCCTGGGACATCGCCTTCGTCCGGCGCTTCATGGTCGTGTTCGGCCCGATCAGCTCGGTCTTCGACTTCGCGACGTTCTACGTGATGCTCGTCATCCTGAACGCGGGTCGCTTCGAGTTCCGGACCGGCTGGTTCGTCGAGTCGATCGCGACGCAGACGCTCGTGATCTTCGTGATCCGCACACGTCGGGTGCCGTTCCTGCGCAGCCGGCCGAGCCGTCCGATGATCGCGCTGCCGATCACGTGCGCGCTCATCGGCATCACGATCCCGTTCACGCCGCTCGCCCACGTGCTCGGGTTCACGTCCCTGCCACTCGCGTTCTTCCTGATCCTGCTCGCGATGGTCGCCATGTACCTCGTGCTGGTCGAGCTGGTCAAGGCGCGCTTCTACGCGATCCAGGGACGCCCGCACCGGTCGCGTCCGACGCGTGAGCAACGCCGTCATCGCCACCTGCGCCGTCGTGCATCCCGTTTCACGTATCGGCCGCGACACACGTAGGTTCGCGGAGAACCCGAAGCCGGATTCAGCGCTGGCGCTGTTTCGCGGCGCGACGGGTTCCGAGACACTCGAGGTGTGATGAACGCAAACCGGAGGTCTCCCATGAACACCGTTCTGCTCGCCACCGACGGGTCGCCGACGGCAGCCCAGGCACTGGACTTCGCAATCGAGGTGTGCCAGGACACGGGCGCCCGCCTCGAGGTGCTGACCGTTCGCACGCTCGCCGCCCACGGAGATCCCCAGGCGCCGCTCGGCGATCACATGGATCTGCAGCCTGTGGTCGAGGAGATCGCGGCGGAGGCCGCGCGACATGCACACGACCTGGGAGTCGAGGCCTCAGCACGCACGGCGTATGGCGCCCCGGCGGCGATGATCGCCGAGACCGCCGAGGCGCTCGACGCGGACATGGTCATCGTCGGCTCGCATGGTCGCAGCGCCCTCGCGCGGGCCGTCCTGGGAAGCGTGTCGCTCGGCCTGGTCTCGTCGTCGTGCACCGTCCCCGTGACGGTCGTCCGGGCGGTCCCGGCACCCGCCTCCGTCGCCGCCGGCGACAAGGTGCAGGAGGCGTAGGGGCCCTACACGGCGCCCGTCTGGGATCCGGTCAGATCCTCCGCGATCTGACCGGCCCAGGCGCGGATCGCGTCCCAGTCGCGGAAGTCGCCCTCGGGCGACCGCACCACCCGGGCGAGCAAGCGCTCGCCTCGGCCGAGCTGGTCGAACTCGAGGCGGCCTGCAAAGGTCTGCTCACCGCGGGCGCCAATGCGCTCGGCGAGCAAGCGCGCGTCATTGACAGGCGCCGACTCGAGCGAGCCCACAGACTCGGCTGACTCGATGGGACCGCTGCTGAAGAGCCACGTCGGCCGCGATGCGAGCTCCTCGGAGTGTGCGTCGGCAAACTCCCGCGCCGACTTCAGCCAGTGCCCGGTGTAGATGCCGCTGCCGAGCACGATGGCGTCGTACTCGCTCACGCTTGCGATGGCCTCGACAGGTGCGACCGTGCAGTCGAGGCCGTGCTCTCGGAGGACCTCACCGATGCAATCGGCAATGCCCTGGGTTGCTCCATGGCGTGTCGCGACGGCGACGAGAATCCTCATTGCTCCACCTTGGGATCGATGCTTCCGGGTATGAAATCACTGTCGAGGCCCGCACGACGGGGCGCATCGGCGGCACCCCTGGGGAACGATGCGGGGAACTACCGCTCGGCCGGCGAAGGCTCTACGATTGCGCAATGAGCACTCCCGACACGACATACGGATCGGTCGCCGCAGCAGGACGAGGCACGCACGCTCTTCGCCCACACGATGGGCCTCGTCGCCGTGACCTCCGCGTTCTTCGCGGGTGGCGCATATCTGGGACGCAACACCTCGGGTGGGGGCTTCCTCTGGTTCATCGCCGCGATCGCATGCCTGTTCGGCCTGCGCTTCGCGATCCAGCGCTCCCAGCAGCTCGCGATCGGCCTGCTGTTCGGGTTCGGTCTGCTGATGGGCCTCGCGGTCGCACCGACGATCGCCTACTACGCGAACACCAACCCGCAGGCCGTCTGGCAGGCCGGAGGCGCGACGGCCCTCTTCATCGCCGGTTTCGGCGCGGCCGGCTACGCCACCCGACGCGACCTCTCGGCGCTCGCCCGCATCATGTTCTTCGCGCTGATCGCGCTGATCGTGTTCGGGATCGTGCTGATCTTCGTCCGGATCCCGAACGGTCAGCTGATCTACGCGATTCTCGGCCTCGTGATCTTCGCGGGCTTCACGATGTACGACTTCCAGCGGCTGCGCAAGGCGCAGGACATCAGAGCCGCGCCGCTGCTCGCGGCGTCGATCTTCCTCGACATCCTGAACGTCTTCCTGCTGCTGCTCTCGATCTTCGGACGGCGGAGCTAGACGCTTCTCGGGCCTCGCTCTAGCCGGCCGCGGCGATCCGACTCCGCAGGTCGGCGACAGCGTCGAGCCCCAGGGCATCGACGACGTCCTTCCGGTCGAACAGCTGCTCGAGGATCGAAGTGTCGGCCCGGTTTCGCACGTACGAGTCGTCGAGGATCTGCGAGAGGGCGCGTCCGCGCCGCGATTCGGACATGACGTAACGCGCGAGGGCGTCCACGTCCCGCGTCCCGGAGAATTGCGAGAGGACTCGCGCAAGCGAGCTCGAGGACGCGGGCGCTTCCACGCCGTCCGCCTCGGCATCCGTGGCGGGTGGCACCACGATGACCGGTATCCGCGCGTGCTGAGCGACGCCCTGCGACACCGACCCGAGCGCCTCCGGCACGAGACCCACGGCGCCGCTGGCCCCCAGCACGATCATCCGGGCCCGCTCCTCCTCGGCAACCAGGAGGATCGATTGCCAGTTCACGCCGGTCCCCACCACCAACCGCCTCGGCTGAAGGCCAGCCGACCGCGCCAGCTCGACGCCCTCGTCGGCGATCGCGACCGCTCGTTTCCGCTG
The DNA here is from genome assembly GCA_963717155.1 of uncultured Actinomycetes bacterium. Classification (GTDB taxonomy): domain Bacteria; phylum Actinomycetota; class Thermoleophilia; order Gaiellales; family JALYLC01. Next base: position 37,603 of record OY970326.1, on the reverse strand, counting down.
CGGCGAGGCGCCTCCAGCCGGTGGAGCGAACACGCCGCCGATCGCGGGACTGTCCCACAGGTGCAGCACGACCGCATCCCACCCTCGAAGGAACGAGCCGGCCCACTCGATCGCGCGGCGGGCGCCGGTCGAACCGTCGTAACACAGGAGAATCGGTGTGCGCATGCCACGATGATCACACCCGAGCACGCCTCCGCCATCCGAGCGTACGCCGATCATGCGTGCGCGTTTCCCGCAGGGATGATGGGCGCGACCGCCGATACGGGCGCACGACGCGCTAGCCGAGCGCAACCGCGGCGGTCTCCCGCGCGATCACCGACTCCTCGTCCGACGCGATCGCGTGCACGGCCACGGCCGATCCTGATGCGCTGATGACGCCGGCCCCGCGCTCGTTGCGGCCTGCGTCGAGGTGCACGCCGAGATGCGCGAGCCGCTGGCAGATCTCGGTGCGCACGACCGGCGAGTGCTCGCCGATACCCCCGGTGAACACGAGGCTGTCGAGCCCGCCGAGCACGGCGGTACATGCGGCTGCGTGCATCGCCGCCGAGCGGCAGAACACCTCGATCGCGAGCGCGGCCGCTGCGTCGTGCTCGCGCTCGACGAGCAGCTCGCGCATGTCGCCCGTGCGGCCGGAGATGCCGGCGAGTCCCGACTCGTGGTCGACCAGGGCTCGGAGCCAGGCGGCGTCCATGCCCTGCTCGACGAGGTAGACGAGCAGGCCCGGATCGAGGTCTCCGGGTCGCGTCGCCATCACCGTGCCGCCGCTCGGTGTGACGCCCATCGTCGTGTGCACGGGCCGGCCGTCGACGACCGCGGCCAGGCTCGCGCCCGCGCCGAGGTGCGCGATCACGGCGCGTCCCAGGGATTCCGCACCGAGCCGATCGAGCACGGACTGGTACGAGAGCCCGTGAAAGCCGTAGCGCTGCAACCCGGCGGCGTCGAGCCGCGAGGGGATCGGCAGGCGCCTGGCCGTGTTCGGAAGCGCCCGGCCGAAGGCGGTGTCGAAACAGCCGACCTGCGGCACGCCCGGGAAGCGCTCGCCCGTCGTGGCCACGAGGCCGAGCGCGATCGGCAGGTGCAGCGGCGCGAGCGGCCGCCAACGATCGAGCTCGACGAGCGTCGCGCGGTCGAGCAGGTGCGGCCCGTCGTGCTTCGGGCCGCCGTGGACGAGCCGGTGGCCGATCGCCGCCGGTGTTCCGGCGATCGGCTCGAGCTCGAGCGCACGGTCGAGGGCGGCGGCGTGGTCGGGTGCGTCGACGACGCGCTCACCTGCCTCGTCCGCGATCAGCGCGTCGCCGCCGATGCGCTCGACCGTGGCACCCGCAACGGTGCGCAGTCGTCCGTTGCCCTCGCGCTCGGCCACGGTCACGCGCAGTGACGACGAGCCGGCGTTGATGCACAGCACGCGCTGCGCGGTCACGACCCTCCCCAGCGCCAGTCGCGGATCTCGGGCATGTCCTCGAAGTGCGTGCGGACGTAGGCGTGATGCTGCTCGAGCATGTGCTGGCAGTGCTCGGCCAGCTCGGGTCCGCCCTTCGGGCGCCGGCGGGCGTAGGTCAGCGCGTGGGACGCGAGGTGGTAACGGCTCACGTGGTTGAGCACCACCATGTCGAACGGCGTCGTGGTGGTTCCCTGCTCCGTGAAGCCGTGTACGTGGAAGCGGCCGGGGTGCCTGCGTCCGTGCAGCATCTGGTGGAGCGCGCGCGCGTAGCCGTGGAACGCGAAGATCACCTCGGTGCCCTGGCCGAAGAGGCGTTCGAACGCGTCCTCGGGCAATCCGTGGGGATGGATGCCGGGCGGCGCGAGCGACATGAGGTCGACCACGTTGACGAAGCGAACCTCGAGGTCGGGGGTGAAGAGGCGCAGTAGCTCCGCAGCCGCGAGCGCCTCCATCGTGACGATGTCGCCGGCGCAGGCCATGACGACGTCGGGCTCGCCGTCGCCCACCGTGCCCGCCCACTCCCACTCGGCGGCCCCGCGCGCACAGTGCTCTCGCGCGGCGGCCATGTCGAGGTACTGCAGCTGCGGCTGCTTGTCCGAGACGATCAGGTTCACGTAGTCGCGGCTGTGGAACGAGTGCTCTGCGACCGAGAGCAGGCAGTTCGCGTCGGGGGGCAGGTACACGCGTACGATCGAGCCCGACAGCGAGATCATCGCGTCGATCAGCCCCGGCCCCTGATGGCTGAAGCCGTTGTGGTCGTTCCGCCAGCAGGTCGAGGTCAGCAGTACGTTCAGCGAGGCGACGGGCTCGCGCCAGTCGAGGCGGTGCGCCTCCTGCAGCCACTTCGCGTGCTGCACGGTCATCGATGCCGAGACCATCGCGAACGCCTCGTACGTCGCGAACAGCCCGTGGCGCCCGCTCAGGAGGTAGCCCTCGAGCCACCCCTCGCACAGGTGCTCGCTCAGCACCTCCATGACGCGGCCGTCCGCGGAGAGGTGATCGTCGGTCGCGAGGATCGGCGCGACGAGGCAGCGGTTCGAGACGTCGAACACGTCCTGGAGCCGGTTCGAGGCCGTCTCGTCCGGGCAGTAGAGCCGGAAGCTCGTCGGGTTCCGGCGATAGATGTCGCGGAGCATGGCGCCGAGCCGGCGCGTCGACTCCGCCGGCTCCGCCCCTGGCGCCACGACGCCGATCGCGTAGTCGTCGATCGACGGCAGGTCGAGCGGGCGCAGGAGCCGACCTCCGTTGGCGTACGGGCTCGAGCCCATGCGCTTGTCGCCCTCCGGCGCCAGGGCCGCGAGCTCCGGAACGAGCCGGCCGCGCTCGTCGAAGTGACGCTCCGGCGCATAGCTGCGGAGCCAGGTCTCGAGCAGCGCGAGGTGCTCGGGAACCTCCCGCACGCGCGAGAGCGGCACCTGGTGGGCGCGGAACGTCCCCTGGATCTGCACGCCATCGACGACGTCGGGGCCGGTCCAGCCCTTCGGCGTGCGCAGCACGATCGCGGGCCACGCCGGCGGGTGCTCGAGGACGGGAGCGCCGTCCGCGCGCGCGTCCGCCTGGATCTCGCGGATGCGTGCGTAGCACCCCTCGAGCACCTCGGCGAACCGGCGATGGACCTCGTGCGGGTCGTCGCCGGCGACGATCTGCGGCTCGTACCCCTCGGCGCGCAGGAGCCCGGCGACCTCCTCGTCGCTCCGCCGGCCGAGCACGGTCGCGCTCGCGATCTTGTACCCGTTCAGGTGCAGGATCGGCAGCACGGCGCCGTCGCGCGCCGGGTGCAGGAAGCGGATGCCCTTCCACGACCCGGCGAGCGGCCCCGTCTCGGCCTCGCCGTCTCCGACGACGCAGGCGACCAGCAGGTCGGGGTGGTCGAAGGCGGCGCCGAACGCGTGCACGAGCGCGTATCCGAGCTCGCCGCCCTCGTGGATCGAGCCCGGTGTCGTGACGCTCGCGTGGCTCGGGATGCCGCCCGGCGTCGAGAACTGGCGCACGAGGCGCACCAGGCCGGGCTCGTCAGCGGTGACCTCGGGGAACAGCTCGGAGTAGCTGCCCTCGAGGTAGGTGTTCGCGACGAGTGCCGGGCCACCGTGGCCCGGGCCGGCGACGTAGATCACGTCGGCCCCCGTCTGCCGGATCAACCGGTTGAGCTGGACGTACACCAGGCTCAGCCCGGGGGACGTGCCCCAGTGTCCCAGCAGACGGGGTTTGATGTGCTCCGCACGGAGCGGCTCGCGCAGCAGGGGGTTGGCCTGCAGGTAGATCTGCGCCACGGTGAGGTAGTTCGCGCAGCGCCAGTAGTCGACCAGCGCGTCGAGCTCCGCTCCGTCGATCGCTGTCATGTGTGGACCTCGCCTCGTGCCTCGGGGTGGTCGTCGGATCGCCCGGGGGTTGCGCGAGGGCCATTCTCACAGTTCTGTCCAGCGAACGGCCGTCACTTCCTCCGGGCCGTCGCGACGACGTACCGGCTCGTGACGCGGAAGCCCGACGTGTCCTCGTTCGTGGCCTCGAGGATCTCGAGCGTGCGGGCGTGCAGCGCCTCCAGCTTGCCGCGCGGCTCGAGGATCGACCGGGTGACGACCGCGAACGGGTGGCTCGAGTACTCGCGGACGAGGTACTCGAGCGGCGAGGGGGCCGTGATCTCGAGCTGCTCCTCCTGCAGGGTCACCTTGAACCCTGCCGGCCCGAACAGGCCGTCGAGGCCTTGCTGGGTGTGCCATGCGAACGGGGGCGGCCCGCTGGGCGCTCCGACGACCTCGCCGATCGCGACCATCGCGGCGCGCCCGATCTCGTGGATCGCCCCGACGGGGAGCCACGCGCTCAGGACGATCCGCCCGCCGGGAGCGGTCACGCGCGCGAGCTCGTCCGCCGCTGCGACCGCGTCCGACGCGAAGATCACGCCGAAGTTCGACAGCACGACATCGGCGCTCGCGTCGGCGAGCGGCAGCGATGCCGCCTCGCCGTGCACGAACGTGACGTCCAGCCCACGCGCGGCGGCCCGCCCGCGTGCGACCTTGAGCAGCCGCATCGCGGGGTCGACGCCCTTGACGCGCGCGCCACGTCCAGCCGCGATCAGGGCGGCATTGCCCGTGCCGCAGCCAACGTCGACGACCCGCTCGCCGCGCGCCACGTTGGCGTGGTGCACGAGGACGCGAGCGGCCGGGCGCAGCTGCTGCGCCGTGTGCTCGTAGCGGCCGAGGCCCCAGTCGACCTGGGTCCTGGAGCGCTTTCGGGTGTATGCCGGGACGCTCATCGGAACATCAACTCCGACGCGAAGTCGACGATCAGCGAGGCGAAGCCGGCCGGCTGCGCCAGGTGCGGGAAGTGGTGTCCGACCGGCCAGACGACGAGCTCGGCCTGCGGCATGCGCGCGTTGAGCCAGATCCGCTCCTCGGCGTCGATCGGGTTGCCGTACAGCGCCAGGTAGGGAAGGCCGCTCGAGCGGGCCAGGAAGAGCTGCTCCTCGACCATGTCGACGAGCTCGTCGACGCTGAGCTCGAGCAGGTCCGCCCAGTAGCTCAGCACCAGCGGCTGCGACGCACGGTCGCCCGACCGCAGGAGCGCCTGTCCGCTCGGCGGCACGCGCTCGATGTGCATGCTCTCCCGGAACATCGCCCACGTCTCCGGGAACGCGTCGCCCAAAAGCCTCGGCGCGAGCGACTGCATCAGCCGCGCGAACGCTTCGACCCGCAGCGGCGAGTCGACGTTGACCACCGCCGCCGCCTCGTGCTTGACGGCGTACATCGATGCGATCACGGCGCCGATCGAGTGCCCGACGACCACCGGGTTCTCGATCTCGGCCTCGAGCACGGCGTCGTGGATCTCGTCGACGACCAGCGGGAGGCTGTGCCGGGGCAGCGACGAGCTGGCGCCGTGACCCGGCAGGTCGAGCGAGATCGCGTGCTGATCCGCCGGCAGCGCGTCCAGCACGGTGTCCCACATGTGACGGTCGAAGGTCAGCCCGTGCAGGAAGACGAACGAGCGCTCCGCACTGGAGGCGTCGCCGTGCTCGCGTCCAGCCAGACCGGCCCAGCGGACGCGGGAGGCCCGATTTTTCGACCGGACCTCGTAGTCGGTATCGAACGGCATGGATGACTCCTTCGGTAGCTGCAGTGGTGCATGCAGGCACTCTGGAGGCGACAGGGCAAGCTTCGCCACGGTGCTCGACCGCAGGGTTTTGCGGTTCGACCGAAGGACTTGGAACTGGTTCGATAGTCGGCCTGGCGTTGTGCGACTCGATTCGCGCTCCCGCCGAGCTGACAGCCTTACGGGTTCGGCGGTTGGCCTGGCTTTCGCGCAACGATCTGATGCATGCGGGCGTGAGCGACCACGGTTAGCGGATCGTCGTCGGCTGCGCGCATGGCCTCGGAGATCTCGTCGTACCGGGCGTCCGTCATCCCGCCCTGCTTGACGAGGTTGGCTCCGGCCTCGCGATACGTCCAGCTCCAGAACCCCTTGTGCTCTCCCGTGAGGTAGTGCGGGTGGTACGCGTCGATGCGGAGAACGTCGAATCCTGCCTCACTCGCCCACCGGTGGAGGCGGCGACCTCCCGCATAGTCCACGCCCAGCGTCGCACCGACGGAGAAGGCAAGCTCGACGTAGTCGTGATAGCCGGACGGCGGCTCCGCGTAGATCGCACTCATGTCTGCTTCCTCGCACACCATCAGGCCGCCGGGCTTGAGCGCGGCGTAGATGCTGTGCATCGCGTCGACGGGCCGGTTCAAGTGCATGAGCAGCCAGCGCGAGTACGAGACGTCGAAGCTTTCCGGAGGCAGGCCGTGGTCGTACACGCTTCCGACACGGAACTCGGTCTTCCCCTCTGCCAGCTTTGTCGCCTCTGCGATCTGATCCGCGCTGAGATCGATACCGAGCGCGTCGGCGCCTACCGAGGTCGCCCAGCGGGTGACATAGCCGAGGCCGCAGCCGAACTCGACGTACCGATCGCCGGGCTCGAGCCCTGCATCGAGAAGTAGCGCGCGGGTTCGCTCGTCATGGATCTCGCTGATGGCTCGGAGCCGCGCATGGCCGGACTTGCCGGCATCGAGCACGTACTTGTCGCCGTGCACGGTCACGCGAGCCCGCCTCCCTTTGCTGGTTGCTGAACCAGCCGGCGAGTGTATTCGTTCGTGCGTCTTGCAATCAACCCGAGGCGCAACCCGTGGCGGACCTTGCAGCTCTAGGCGAGCGCGGCGGGAAGCTCGGCCCGCGAGGGGATCCCGAGCTTGCGGTACGCCGCGCTGAGGTGCATCTCGACCGTGCGCACCGTGACGAACAGCGCCTGGGCGATCTCCGCGTTGGCCAGCCCCTCGGCCGCGAGCGACGCGACGCGGCGCTCGCTCGGGGTCAGCGCGTCGACACCGGAGCGGACCGCGCTTCGCGGCCGCGCGCCGGCGGCGTGCAGCTCGGTGCGGGCACGCTCCACCAGGACGCACGCGCCCCTGCGATGGGCGATGCCCATGCCCTCGTTCAACGGTGCGCGGGAGGCCGCTCGCTCGCCGTTGCGGCGCAGGGCGGCGCCGAGGTCGACGAGGGCCCGCGCGAGGTCGAGCTTGGCGTCGCCACGCCGCAGGCAGGCGATCGCGCCTTCCAGGGGCTCGCGTGTTGCCGTTCCCCGCCTCGATCAGTCCACGCACTCGTAGCCCGCGCCCGATATCGACGACGGATCCGAACCGCTCCGCGTCGGCGAGGTTCTCGTCGGACACCTGTCGCGCCCGCTCGACGTCCCCGAGTCCGAGATGCGCCGTCGCCGCGAGCGTGCGCCAGGACGCGAGACCGGCCGTGCGCCAGCCGGCGGCCCTGACCTGCTCCTCGACCGCTGCGAGCTGCTCGAGCGCCTCGGCGTGCTCGTGACGCATGATCAGCGCCTTCGCGCGGACACAGCCAAGCGACGCGACGCCCCACCCGTTTGCGACGGGCGGCGTGCCGTCGAGCAGCTCCTGCGCCTCCTCCGGCTCACCGCGCTCGAGCAGCGACCAGGCCGTCGCCGCCATCGCGCCGAGCAGCGAGTTGCTGAGATCCGTGTCGCAGAGGATCGCGAGCGCGGCTCGGCCGTCGTTCTCGGCCTCGATCACGTTGCCGGCGAGGACGTGGATCGATGCGCGCCACGAGAGCCCGACGCCCTGCCCCATCAGCGAGCCGCGGCCCCGTGCGATGTCGAGCGCCTGCTGGAACCCGCGTAGCGCCTCCTCGGGCTCGCCCGCGAGCGCGAGCGCGACCCGCCGGAGGTACAGCGGTCGACCGGCGACCGCGTCTGCCTTGAGGTTCTCCTCGTTTCCGATGGCGCGGCGCGCAAGCTCGCGCACGCCGGCGGCGGTTCCGTCGTACACGGCCTCCAGGAACGCGAGCACGCCGGCGGCGTAGCGCCGCTCGCTGGTGGTCGCGTCGAGCTGTGACGACAGTGCGCGCAGCGCCACGATCGGGCCGTCGCCGCTCTCGCCGCTGAGGGCGTGCACCATCGCGAGCCGGGCCGTGAAGAGCAGGACGGTCTCGGGGTCGGTACCTTCGGCATCGGAGAGCGCGCCCAGGAGCAGCGCGCGCGCCTCCTCCGCCCGGCCGGCGCCGAGCAGCGGGTCGATGCTCGCCTCGACGATCCTCGCGCGCGCCGCGGGACTCGCGGCCAGCGAAAGCGCCCGCTGCAGCATCGCGAGCCCTTCGGGATCGCCCTGTCGCACCAGCGCGTTTCCGAGCGCGCGGGTGAGCTCGGCCCGCACGATCGGCTCCGGCGACTCCTCGAGCGCGCGGCGCAGGTACGTGGAGGCAGACTCGGGCACGCCGCGTTTGATCGCGGTGCGCGCCGACTCGCGCAGGGCTCGGATCGCCCAGGCCTCGCCCACCGGCTCGGCCAGCAGCAGGTGGTGCGCCACGGTCTCGGCCGGCGCGTCCGAGCAGGAGAGCAGCTCCGCCGCGCGTCCGTGCTCGGCCGCGCGCACCGGGGCGGGAATGTCGAGGATCACGGCCGTCCGCAGCAACGGGTGCTCGAACGCGAGCGGCTGGCGGTCGGCCAGCACGCCGACCGCGATCAGCGAGCGGAGCGCTGCAATCGCGGTGTCACGGTCGATCGCGGCGAGCTCGCTCGCGTGGCGCAGCTCGCAGTTGTCTCCGAGAACCGCCACGGCGCGCGCGAGCTGCGAGGCCGCCGGCTCGAGCCGCCCGAGACGTCCGAGCACCGCGGTGCGCAGGCTGTCGCCCGCGAGGGCGTGGACGTTCGGGATGTTCTCGACATCGAGCGCGAGACCCTCGCAGCGGGCGGTCTCGAGCAGCTCGCGCAGCAGCAGCGGATTGCCGCCGGTAGCCGCGTGGCACGCTCGCGCGAACGCGAGGTCGGGCTCCGAGCTGGAGCCGCGGGCGATCACCTCGCGTGTCGCGCTGACGCTGAGCGGCTCGGGTCGCAGGACGCGCATGCCCTTCGTCGCGGCCAGCTGCACGACCTGGTCGGCCTCGTCGGGCTCGCCGGGGCGGCTCGCAGCGAGCAGTCCCACCGGGAGTCCGTCGACCCGGCGGGCGAGGTACACCAGCCAGCGCAGCGACGACGGGTCGCACCAGTGCAGGTCGTCCGCGACGAGCAGGACAGGCTGCTCCTCGGCGATCGCAGCGAGCAGCCAGTACAGCCCGTAGGCGACGGATGCGGGATCCGAGGGGCCCTCCCGCTCCCCGCCGAACACGGCCGAGGCGGCGCTCGCGGCGCCCGAGAACCAGCGTGCCCGATCCGGCGGGGCGGCGCTCCGCAGCAGCGGCTCGAACAGCTCGCGGACGAGGCCGAAGCTCAGCTCGCGCTCGACCTCTCCGCCGTGGGCGCGCAACACCGCGACATCGGACGCGGACGCGAGGATGGCGCCCGCGTCGAGCAGTGCGGTCTTGCCGATGCCGGCCGCCCCCTGGAAGAGCAGCGCTCCTCCGTCACCGTCCCGGGTCCGCTCGACGAGCGCCGCGGTCTCGGCGAGCTCCCCATCGCGGTCAACCAGGCCCTCCGTCGCCAGCATCGACACAGAGTGCCAAACGCCGGCATCCACCCAGGTATCTGATGCAGATCGGAACAAGCGGCCCCCTCCAGGCTCGGAACGTCAACCGCGAGCAGAGCCGCCGCTGACTTCCCCGTACTACGCCGAACGATCCGGAGCGGATTCCTAATCCGTCGTGCGGCGCCGGTAGAGGACGCTGGCGAGCGGTGCGAACACCGCGAGCAGCGCGATCGACCAGAGCAGCGACGCGACCACGGGGTGCTGCATCGGCCACGCGTCGATCGAGGCGGACGGGTTCGGGTTCTCGAAGAGCTGCCGCGTGCACGACCTCGCGCGCACGTCGTTCGCCTCACTCGGGGTCGGCGAGGTGGCCGAGAACGCCGACCTCGAGGAGCAGTTCCGCCGCGCGTTGTCGAACCCGGCGATCCCGCTCGCCCATCGGGGCTGACCTACGCGATGCGGCCGTACGCACGCAGCGTGCGGAGCGACAGCACGGTGACGATGCCGCGCCACTCCCACGTGCCGGCGGGGTTCCACGCGAGCCATGTGAATGTCCAGCCGCCGTCGTCCTGCTGCCCGGCGGCCATGCGGTCGAGCTCGTGCTCGATCACCTCGTCGCTGAACAGGCGCCGGGCGGCGTGCCCGGGCCAGGGCGCGAGGTCGAGTGGGCGCAGTGCCTCGTCCTCCGTCCCACCCTCGACGCGCACGACCCCGTCACCGGACAGGCGAGGGGCGAGCTTGACGAGCTCGGCGTCGGCGCGTGCACGATCGGGCACGGCGTCGAGAAAGTCGGCGACGAAGCGCATCGTGTAGGCATGGCCCGTCAGCGCCTCCCCGAGATGCTCCCAGCAGTACTCGGTCGCGCGGTCGCGCCACGGATGCTCGAGCCCGAGCCGATGGGCCTGGGCCGCGATCGCCGCGGTTATCGTCAGCGACGACTCCGACGTGTCCCCGTGCGCGAACCACGGGGCCATCGGCCAGCCCTGCGCCGTCGACAGAATGAAGGGAACGCCTCCATCGTCGTTCGTCACCGTCTCGAGCCAGTCGAGGGCGCCCGCGCCGAGCGAGAGGTCGCCGGCCTCCACCTCGTGCAGGATCTCGAGCGCGTACAGCACGCACGTCGGCTGGCTCGCGGGCGTGCGGATATCCGGCTCGAGATGGCCGAACCCGCCATCGGCGTTCTGGTACGGGGCGAGCGCCCGCACGACGGCCTCCGACGAGCCGTCGCCTTCGAAGTAGCCGAAGCGGCGGCGTTCCAACAGGCGGGCGGATCCGGCGATGAACTGGGCGGCAGCGGCGAGATCGGTCATGCCGCCAGCATGGCCGAGGCCGCGCCGATGGGATTGAACGAAACGGACTTCTCGCCTGCGGCCAGCGAGCCGTCGCGCAGCAGCGCGGCAGGCGAGCGGCCGGCCAGCCGCTGGCACTCGCGTGTGAGGTGCGCCTGGTCGGCGTAGCCCGCGTCGAACGCGAGCCGCGCGAGGCCCGCGCCGGCGTCTCGCTCGGCGAGCGCGAGGAAGCGCTGGAAGCGCTGGATCCGGACGAGGGTGGCGGGGCCGTAGCCCACCGCGCGCTCGAAGCGGCGGCGCAGCTGGCGCTCGCCGAGCGCAACGAGGTCGGCGGCCTCCTGCAGTGACGCGCCGCCGCGCACGAGCGCGAGCGCTGCCTGGCGCACCAGCGGATCGCCGTCTCCCGGCGCCGGGAGGCGCTCGGCGACGCCGCGGAGCAGCTCGGCGATCGCGTCATCGGTGGTCTCCGCCCGGGCCATGCGATCCTCGAGCGTCCGCGCAGGGCGGCCCCACAGCTCCTCCAGTAGGACGCCCCGGTTCAGCAGCTCGTGCGCGGGCACGCCGAGCGCCGCGCCCGCCGAGCCGATGCGGAAGCGGATGCCGAGGCGCTCCTGCCCGGGCGCGGCGGGGACGTCGACGGTCTCGGTCGCTGGACCGGCGACGACGAGCCGTCCCGCATCGAAGACGATGTCGGCGCACGCGTCGGGCAGCACGCGCGCTCCCCGATCGTGCGACGTCCAGACGCACGCGATGTGCGCCTCGAGGCCGGGCGGTGGCGCGAGCTCGCGGTACGAGGAGGGCACCCCTGCATGATGGCGCAGAAGCTCCGATGAGTTTCCCCGCGCCCTCCCGTCTAAGGGTCAGTGACAGCGAACCCAGAGGAGACGTCGTGTCGAGCATCACCGAGAACGCGGTGAAGACGTTCAACTACGCGGTGTACATCAGGGCCACCCCCGAGGCGATCTTCGACGCGCTCACGAATTCCCAGCAGGCCGAGCGCTACGGCTATCGCTCGCGCGTCGAGTACGAGCTCGTCCCCGGCGGCGACTACCGCGCGTACGCGACCGAGGAGATGCGCGCGATGGGCTCGCCCGACGTCGTCCTCGAGGGCACCGTGATCGGGGTGGACCTGCCCCGGAGGCTCGTGCAGACGTGGCACGCGCTGTTCGGCCCGGAGACCGCCGCGGAGGCGGATACGACGCTCGTCTTCGAGACGGAGCCGATCGAGGGCGGCTTCACGAAGCTGACGCTGACGCACGGCCTCGAGGGCGCGCCGATCACCGCCGGGTTCGTCAGCGGCGCCGCGCCGGACACCGGTGGGGGCTGGCCCTTCGTCCTGAGCGACCTGAAGACGCTGCTCGAGACCGGCAACACCCTCGCCGGCTGAAAAGTGCCGACAATCCCGACCTTTCCGGCTCGCCGGCGGGAGCCCGTAGGATGACCGTCATGCAGGATCAGCCGCTCACCGTGGGGCTCGCGACCGGCGAGCTCGAGACCCAGCTCGAGTCGCATCGACGCGAGCTCACCGCCTACTGCTACCGGATGCTCGGCTCGCCGTTCGAGGCCGAGGACGCCGTCCAGGACACGTTCATCCGCGCGTGGCGCGCCCTCGACCGCTTCGAGGGGCGCGCCGCCCTGCGCTCGTGGCTGTACCGCATCGCCACGAACGTCTGCCTCGACATGCTGCACGGCCGCGAGCGCCGCGCGATGCCGATGGATCTCGGGCCGGCGCGCGAGCCGATCGAGGCGAACCTGAACATCCCCTCCGAGGTGACGTGGCTCCAGCCGATCCCCGACGGCCTCGTCGTGGACGACGGCGATCCCGCCGACGTCGCGGTCGCGCGCGAGTCGATCCGGCTCGCGTTCGTCGCGCGCGCTGCAGGAGCTGCCGCCGCGCCAGCGCGCGGTGCTGGTGCTGTGCGAGGTGCTCCGCTGGAAGGCGAGCGAGGTCGCCGAGCTGCTCGAGACGAGCGTCGCCTCGGTGAACAGCGCGCTGCAGCGTGCCCGCGCGACGCTCGAGGCGAGCGAGGCCAACGCGGCGACGCCGACGGCGCCGCTCGACGACGCCGATCGCGCGCTGCTCGAGCGCTTCGTGCAGGCGTTCGAGGCCTACGACGTCGACGCGCTGACCGCGCTGATGCGGGAGGACGCGACGCAGTCGATGCCGCCGTTCGACCTGTGGCTCGAGCGGCCGCGACGACATCCTGACCTGGTGGTTCGGGCCGGGCATCGGCTGCGCCGGCTCGAAGGTGATCCCGACGTTCGCCGCGAACGGCTCGCCGGCGTTCGGCCAGTACAAGCCGAGCGATACCGGCTCGGGCTGGGATCCATGGGCGCTTCAGGTACTGGAGATCTCAGACGGGCGGATCGTCGAGTTCACGTTCTTCCTCGACACCGAGACGCTGTTCCCCCTCTTCGGGCTGCCCGCCCGCATCGACGCGTAGCACGCTGTCGAGCCCGACGAACGCGATCAGCGCGATGAGCTCGTCCGACGCGCCGCGCAGCCGGAGCTCGTACCCGAGCTGCCCGCGCCCCGAGCTGGAGCCGTGCGAGCGCCGCAACCGTGACCGCGGTCGGGGCATACGTGCCGACGTCGCAAACGATTCTGGTCGGACGCGGGTCAGCCATCTAGCTCGTTAGACGGCCGCGCGGGGTGGAATTCATCGGGCGGCCGATGAGTTTGCCTAGGAGGGCCGGTCTTAGCATCCGAGACCGACAGGACCGAAAGGAAAGCGACAGACCGATGACCCTGGATAGCCGCACCCGCTGGTACGCACTGATCGTCCTCTGCATGGGCAGCCTGATGATCGTCCTCGACACGACGATCGTGAACGTGGCGCTGCCGTCGATCCGGGACGATCTCGGCTTCTCCTCGACCTCGCTCGCGTGGGTCGTGAACGCCTACCTGCTGACGTTCGGCGGCTTCCTGCTCCTCGGCGGACGCCTCGGCGACCTGTACGGCCACCGCCGACTGTTCCTGGCGGGGATCACGCCTCTTCACGGTCGCGTCGCTGTGCTGCGGCCTCGCGACCTCGCAGGGCCTGCTCATCGCGGCGCGTGCGGTGCAGGGCGTGGGCGGCGCGGTCGCCTCGGCCGTCGCGCTCTCGCTGATGATGACCCTCTTCACCGAGCCGGCCGACCGCGCGAAGGCGATGGGCGTCTTCGGCTTCGTCGCCTCGGGCGGCGGCTCGATCGGCGTGCTGCTCGGCGGCATCCTCACCGACACGCTCGACTGGCACTGGATCTTCCTCGTCAACATCCCGATCGGCATCGCGGTCGTGATCCTGTCGCTGCGGCTGCTGCCGGGCGGCGGGGGCCAGATCGGCACGGGCCGCCTCGACGTCGGTGGCGCGATCACGGTGACGGCGGCGCTGATGCTCGCCGTGTACGCGATCGTCAACGGCAACCAGAACGGCTGGACGTCCGCCGAGACGCTCGGGCTGCTCGCCGGCGCCGTCGCGCTGCTCGCGATCTTCGTGTGGATCGAGTCGCGCGTCGACGCGCCGCTCATGCCGCTCCGCCTCTTCAAGCTGCGCAACCTCGTCACCTCGAACGTCGTCGGCATCCTCTGGGCCGGCGCGATGTTCGCGTGGTTCTTCCTGTCGGCGCTCTACCTGCAGCTCGTGCTGGGCTACAGCCCGCTGCAGGTCGGCCTCGCGTTCCTGCCGGCCAACCTCGTGATGGGCGCGCTGTCCGTCGGCGTCTCGGCGAGGCTCGTGATGCGCTACGGCATCAAGAAGCCGCTCGCGGTCGGACTGTTCGTCGCGGCCGCCGGACTGCTCCTGTTCGCCCGCGCGCCGGTCGACGGCAGCTTCGTCGTCGACGTGCTCCCGGCCATGCTGCTGCTCGGCTTCGGCGCGGGCATCGCCTTCAACCCCGTGCTGCTCGCCGCGATGAGCGACGTCGCGCCGGAGGAGGCCGGGCTCGCATCGGGCCTCGTCAACACCTCGTTCATGATGGGCGGAGCGCTCGGCCTGGCGGTGCTCGCGAGCCTCGCCGCGTCGCGCACGAGCACCCTGAGCGCGAGTGGAGACAGCCAGCTCGAGGCGCTGCTCGGCGGATACCACATCGCGTTCGTCGTGGGTGCGATCTTCGCGGCGGCCGCGGCCACGATCGGGCTCACGCTGCTGCGGGTCGCGCGGCCGGCGGCGGCGCCGGCCGAGGAGGAGGCACCGCAGCGCGCCCGCGAGATGGCGGACGTCAGCTAGGTGTAAGACCTAGGAGCGTTGTTCCTCAGTTGCGCGAGGCGGGTGAGGGGCGGCTGGTGGTTGAGGCTGCCGTGGGGTCGTCGGCGATTGTAATGGTCGAGCCAGCCAGGGAGCGCTTGAGTTCGTTCTGCTGAGGAGCCGTAGATCGCGCCGTACGCCCAGCCGCCGAGCATCGTGCGGATGAAGCGTTCGGCTTTGCCGTTGGTACGTGGTCGGTAGGGCTGGGTGCGTAGATGCCGTAGGCCGAGCGCGCGACAGGTGATCGCGTGGACGAGTGAGCGATAGCCGCCGCCGTTGTCTGTCATGACGCGCTCGACGGTGATGCCGTAGCTCGCGTAAAACGCGACGCGCGGCGGAGGAACGCTGCGACGGTCGTGCCTTTCTCGTCGTCGAGCACTTCGACGTAGGCGAGCCGGGTGGCGTCGTCGACGCAGACGTGGATGTACTGCCAGCCGACGGGTCGGATCGGTTCGCGCCATCTTCTTGCGCGCGTTTTGGCTGGCGTCGGCTTCCGCTCATGCGGTGGCCGATCGTTGTCGATCCCCGCGAGCTTCTTGATGTCGATGTGGACTAGCTCACCATGTATTAAGTAGCGGCCTGGGAGAACACGCCCGTCAGCAGCTCGCGGCGGCTGCGCACGCCGACCTTCTCGAACACCGACTTGAGGTGGTCCTGCACGGTGTGGCGCGAGATGAAGAGCCGCTCGGCGAGCTCGCGCGTGGCGAGGCCCTCGAGCAGCAGCGCCACGAGCTCGCGCTCGCGCGGCGTGAGCCCGGCGGCGCGAGACAGCAGCGCGAGCACGTCGTCGGCAGCGGCCGAGCGGAGCGTGACCGCGATCCCGGGGTCGCTGCCATCGAGGCGGGCGGCCTCGACGATCGCCCAGCGCCCGTCGGCGGCACGCGCGCGGACGCGCACCGGCCGCGTGGGGTCATGACCTTGCTCGGCGACGAGCAGCCGCCCCACGACGCTCCAGACCAGTGCCGGGATCCCGTCGGGGAACGACGTCTCTGCGGGGTTGAGCGCGCTGAACCAGGCCCGGGCGGGCGCCGTCGTGCCACACGGCCGGAGCCTGGAGTCGAGCAGCATCACGCCCGTCTCCGTCGGCGTCGACACCGGATTCTCGATCGCCTTGATCGCGTGCCGGCGAAGCGCGCCGGCCAGCACGTCGGAGACGTGGCGCATCAGCTGTGCGTCGTCGGCGTCGAACGGGCGACCGTCGCTGCCGCGGAAGAGCATGAAGTCGCCCCAGCTGCCGTACTCGTCGGAGACGACGCAGCGCAGCTCGTCCCCGACGCCGTAGGGCGAGAGGATCTCGCGCCAGCGCTCCGAGCGCGCCAGATCCCCGCCCGTCGCGGCGCTGAGGATGCCGACGTGGTCGCGGCTCCGCGCGAGCATGGTGTGGTTGTTGACGTCGCTCGTGCTCGAGCTGACGAGGTTGAGTCGCGGCAGCTCCGCCTGCCACGCGATCTCGCCGATTCCCTGCGCGATGACGAGCGTCTCGGGATCGAGCAGCAACGAGCACCACTGCTCGAAGCCGACCGCGCCGCGCAGCACCTCGATCGCCTCGCGGCGCAGGCGTGTCGACGTCCGACGAGGAGTCGGAGAGGCGGCTCAGCTGGGCCCGGCAGCGTGCTCGTACGCGGTCACTCGCCATGCGCGAAAGGGTAAACCGCGGTCGTTCGTCGAGCAATCCCAAACTGTTGGGATCTTGCCCTCAAGACCCCAAACTATTGGGATTGGCGGCGCGATCGAGCGACGCAATCCTCTTCGTCAGCCGGGAACTGACCCGGAACGACGAACGAGAGGACAGATCCGATGAACACCCTGCGCGAGGCTCCGGCCGCCCGCCCGTTCGCAGTCGCCGCCGGCGATGGCGAGCACATCTGGTTCACGAACACGCACATGACGATCAAGGCGACCGCCGCCTCGACGGGCGGCGAGCTGTTCCTGATGGAGGCGCTGGTCCCGTCGGGATTCTCGCCGCCGCTCCACGTCCACCACGACGAGCACGAGAGCTTCTACCTGCTCGAGGGTGCGCTCGACATCGTGTGCGGCGGCGAGCGCTACCACGCCGCGGCGGGCGACTTCATGTTCCTGCCACGCGGGATCGCACACACGTTCCGCGTCGTCAGCGAGCGACCGGCGCGCATCCTGAACATCTCGGTGCCGGGCGGCGCCGAGGGCTTCTTCCGCGAGGTCGGGCGGCCCGCCGAGCGCCCGGGCCTCCCGCCCGCCGGGCCGGTCGACGTCGCACGGCTGACGGAGGTCGCGGCGCGCTACAACAACGAGATCATCGGCCCGCCGCTCGGGCCTTCCTGAGCGCGTCAGGCGCCGATCGACTCGGCAGCACGCCGTGCGTAGTACCGGAACCAGCGCTGGCCGAAGGGGACGTAGATGCGTACCCGGTGGCCGGCGCTGGCCAGCCGGCGTGCCTCGTCGGGGCGCACGCCGAGCAGGAACTCGACCGATGCTGCCGGTGCGCCCCGCGAGGAGCCGGTCGAGGATCGCGGGATCGTGCGTCGCGAGCGCGTGATCGGCGCCGAGCTCGTTGAGCCACTCCGCCAGGGCGACGTAGGACCTGTCGGTCGCGGCTCCCCACGGGTGCGCCACGTCCGGGTCCTCGACGTAGGCGCCCTTGACGAGGCGGATCGGGACACGCCGCTCCGCGAGGCGCTCGATATCGGCGGCGCTTCGCAGGAGGTTGGCCTGGACGGTCACCATCACCGGAAGGCTCGCTCCAACCGCTGCGTAGGCGATCGCGAGGATCACGTCCGTCCAGGCGCTCTCCTCGGCTCCGAGCTGCAACCGCGCACCGGACGGGAGCGCGCGGGCGATGCGCTCGACGCGCCCGCCGCACGCCAGGGGATCGCGATGGAGGCCGAGGTGGGAGCAGTCGAGCGAGAGGTAGGTGTCGGGATGGGCGGCAAGCGTCCCCGCGAGTGCGACATACCGCTCGGTGACCGCGTCGGCGATTGCGGGGTCGTCGACGTTCTCCCCGAACAGGTCGACCGACGCCGCGAGACCGTCCGTCCGCAGCTCGCGGACGACTGCGAGCGCGGCCTGCTCATCGAGCCCGGCGAAGTAGCGCCTGGCCCGCCCGAAGAGGATGTGACGCGACTCCGACCACGCGAGCGCCACCCCCTCGACGCGATCGCTCGTCGCGAGCCTGAAGGCCGCGGCGCGGGCGATGCGTCGAACGGGTGGCGTCAGCACGGCGTCTGCGGGCTTCCGCGCCGGACGGCCTTAGAGCGAGCGCTCCTTGAGCCAGGCCAGCACGGAGTCGGCGACCTGGCGCCAGCCGCTGTCGAGTGCGAGCGAGTGGCCCCGGTCGGGAAACTCCTGGAAATCCGTCACGGCAGGCGACTTGTGGTACTGCTTGCGCGTCGACTTGCTGACCGCCTCGGGAACCGTGTGGTCCTTCCCGCCGGCGGTCACGAGCAGCGGCCCGCGCGTCTTGTGCTGGACGTTGACCTTCGCGGGCGAGCGGCGAGAGAAGTTCGCCGAGGCCGCCTCGAACAGCGGCTTGCCGGGCGACGGGATCGCCCACTTGTCGTACAGCTCGTCCGACTCCGCCTGCGAGATCGCGTTCCCGAAGCCGTAGCGGAACTGCTCCTTGGTGAGCGAGACGGCCTTGTTCCGGTTCCCCGGGTTCCTCAGCGCGATCGACGCGACGCGGAGCGCCGAGGGCGGGAGGATCAGCACGCCCTTGATCGGCGCGGGATCGATCGCGACCGCGGCGCGGGCGAGGTCCTCCCCGAGCAGTCGCTGCGCGATGAGACCGCCGAACGAGTGCCCGATCGCGATCGGCTGCGAGCCGAGCCCCTTGATGACGTCGGCATAGCTCTCGACGACGTCGTCGATGCCGTGGCCGGCGACCTTGTCGGGGTTCGCGCGGGTCTCCGCCACGGTGTCCGAGTCACCGGGCCAGCCCGGCGCGATCGGCTCGTAGCCGGACTCCCGGAAGAGGTCGACCCACGGCCCCCACGAGCTGGCATGCAGCCAGAGACCATGAATGAACACGACCGGCGTGCGCGCCGGAGTCGGGTCAGTCGCCATCGCTACTTCTCCTCATAGACCAGTAGGTCGCGCGTGAACGAGCCCATGGAGTGTGTCATGCCACGCATCAATCCGCAGATCGCGCGCAAAGACCGAAGGCCGCGAGTCGGGGCGCCACGGGACCGCTAGGTTCCCCCTGACGACGAGAAGGAGGCGACGTGATCGAGTTCGCCGAATTGCGCGGCCTACAGGTGTTCGAGGGCGTATCCGACGCCACGCTGAACCGCGCCGCGGCGCATGCCGCGGACGTGCGCGTCGACGCCGGCCAGTGGCTGGTGCGCGAGGGCGAGGCTGCCGCTTTCTATGTCCTCCTGTCGGGGTCGTTCGACCTCTTGAAGATGTATCCCGACGGCATGCGCCGCCTCGCGCTGCGCGGCGACAAGGGCGACTACCTCGGCGACCTGCCGATCGTCTTCGGCACGACGTTCTTCGCCGGGGCGCGCGCCGTCACGCCGATCCGTGTCGCGCGGTTCGACAAGGAGCAGTTCGGTGACCTGATCGAGGACTCCGAGGCGCTGCGAGATCGCATCGTCGAGGGAATCCAGTTCCGTGTCGAGGGGCTCGAGGCGCACGCGGCGAGCGCGCTCCATCTCCCGGTCGTCATCGGGCGAGCCCACGATCCGGACTGCCACAGGCTGCGCGACTTCCTCTCGCGCAACCAGGTGCGGTTCGAGTGGGCGAACCCCGACGACGAGTGGGTCGACGAAGCGGAGCGAGCTCCGAGACGGGCTCGCGGCAGCGGTCGACTGCTCGGTCGTGCTGCTGCCGGACGGGCGAGTCCTGGATCGGCCGCCGATTGCGGAGCTCGCCGAGGCGGTCGGCCTGCAGGTGGCGCCCGAGCACGACACCTACGACGTGGTGGTCGTCGGCGGAGGCCCGACCGGCCTCGCAGCCGCGGTGTACGGCGCCTCGGAGGGCCTGCGCACGCTGCTCGTCGAGCGCGAGGCGACCGGCGGACAGGCGGGCACCTCGAGCCGCATCGAGAACTACCTGGGCTTCCCGACCGGCGTCTCGGGCGACGACCTCGCCGCACGAGCGCGCGAGCAGGCGATCCGGCTGGGTGCCGAGATCATCGTGACGCGCTCGATCGAGTCGATCACCCCGAACGACGAGTGCCACACGGTGACGCTCAACGGGGGCCTCGTGCTCGGCGCGCGGGCCGTGATCCTGGCGACGGGCGTCTCGTACCGCGCGCTGCCGGCGGAGGGCATCGACGCGTTCGTGGGCATCGGCTGCTTCTACGGCGCCGCGCGCACCGAGGCCGCCGGGATGCAGGGCCGCGACGTGATCCTGGTCGGCGGCGGCAACTCGGCGGGACAGGCGGCGGTGTTCTTCAGCGAGTACGCGAACACGCGTGACGATCCTGATCCGCGGCGCGAGCCTCGAGGCGTCGATGTCGCGGTACCTGATCGACGAGCTCGCGCGCAGGCCGAACGTGCAGGTGCGGACGGGCGGGGAGATCACGCGCTTCGACGGCGACGTGCGGCTGGAGCGGGTCGCGATCCGGAACCGCGCTGACGGCTCGCTCGAGGAGGTGCGCACCGACGCGGTGTTCATCTTCATCGGCGCCGATGCGGAGACGGACTGGCTACCCGAGCAGCTGGTGCGGGACGAGCGCGGGTACGTGTGCACCGGGCGCGACGTCGCCGATCTGATGCCGGACGCGTGGCCGCTCGAGCGCGATCCCTACCTGCTCGAGACGAGCGTGCCGGGGATCTTCGCCGCGGGGGATGTGCGGCATGGGAGCATCAAGCGCGTTGCTTCGGGGGTCGGCGAGGGGAGCATCGCGATCGCGTTCGTGCATGAGCACCTCGCGGAGCTCAAGGCGCGACGGGCGGAGTCGACGCCGGCGGGGTGAGGCCCTTCCCGCGCCCTTTTTGAACCTACGCCGCAAGACGAGAAAGCATATGCCTCACATCACTCGTAATGATGGAATCCTGGTTAGAGTCCCCGCAGTCGGCTTCGTTGGCGGCCCCGAATATGGCGATTAGCAGCCACCCTGACGTTTACCGCACACACGCGGGAAACGTCACCAAGATCCGCAAAATACCTCGGAAATCGCACGGTGGGACACGCGTGACACACGCAACCCGGTTTCGCGCTTTCGCCTGGTTCGATTCTGAACGGGCGCATACCGACCTGCCTATCCATGCGGTAAGACGCACGGTTGCGTCAGTCAGGTTGCTCTTGACCCGTTCTGCTTGACACGTATTTCTAGGCTGCCGTTGCCTTGGCGGCGCGGGTTTGGTGGTAGCGCGCCTCGTACTCGTCGGGGCTGAGGCGTCGTTGGCGGAGTGCATGCGGTGGGGGTTGTAGAAGGGGTTCAGCCTGGCGCGTCAGCCGCTCGCATTCGCTCAGACGACACGCGGGCGTTCATGGCTGAGCCCGGTGCGGGAACATCTCGTCGAGGCGAGCCTTCTGCGCCTCCCGCTCCTGGTACCACGTGATCAGCGGCAGGCAGTTCGGACAGGTCGGCGTGCCTGGCTTCGCGCCCGAGACGGGGCTCAGCATGCTCTGGTTCGAGCTTAAAGTATGGCTTGCAGCACGGGCGGCCGTCCTCCACCGCACGCAGGTGCGTGTGGTTCTTGCGCTCACCGCAGTAGACGAGTTCGTAGGCGTCCGGGCCGTGGGCAGGCGCCCGCTCGGGGTTGACTTCGTCGGGGCGGCTCATGGCTCTCCGTCCTGGTACTCCAGTTCTCGCATCGGGGCTCCTTTCGAGGGGTGAATTGCGTCCACCTCAGTGGGTGCTTCGTGGTGAGCCGATCGCGGTGAACCGCGTGCGAGTCAGTAGGCGCTCTCGCTCAGGTGTCGTTCAGGTCGAGACCGTCTACCCCGGTGGAACGTCTCGTACGCCTCGGTGGCCCGAGCTCTCGGAGCGCCAGGCGCTCGCGGCCGGTTGGGACAGGTTGAGGCCGGTTGGGACACGTTCGACCAAAACTCCTTTCCTGCGCGCGCGTAAGGGAAGGTATACAGGACTAGTCCTAACGCGTCCCAAGATGCTGAGACTGAGACCGATGC
The DNA here is from genome assembly GCA_963717155.1 of uncultured Actinomycetes bacterium. GTDB lineage: Bacteria > Actinomycetota > Thermoleophilia > Gaiellales > JALYLC01. Next base: position 15,636 of record OY970326.1, on the reverse strand, counting down.
CAGCGAACAGCGCCCACCAGTCGAACGCACCATTGAAGCGTGGGAGCCGCTCGCCAGTCTTCTACGTGAACTGCTAGCGGCTTCGCGTGAGAGGACGCCGTCTACCGCCCGTCGACTGGCGGACAAGAGCGCCACCGGCCTTCGCGAGGCTCGGGCACACTGGTTGAAGACTGGCCTCCCGTAGCAACAGGAGCCGCGCACGCGGCGGCCTCACGAAGCCGCGCCGTAATGCCGAGCTCGACGAGAGTGGCGGTGCCTCTCGTCCCCCGAAACCTTGAGTTCCTCTTCTCACGCAACCGCCTCAACGTCGCAGTCTCCCGAGCCCAGTCCCTCGCGACGCTGGTCGCTAGCCCGCAGCTGCTCGAGATCCGCTGCCGCACCATCCCGCAGATGCGCGTGGTGAACGTCCTCTTCCGGTTTGTGGAGCAGGCGCCCACACGATCTTGATCGCGAGGAAGCACCGTCCCTGCGGCCACGCACAGATCGCGGCTCTTCGAACGTAAGAATCTAGGGGCCCTCCATGGGACTACAAGCCGCCAGCTCCACGATGAACGATCTGAACGCCTCTATCTGGGAGAAGACCAAGACACGCGTCCGCATGTACGTCGACTCGCGTGACGACTGGAACGTACTGCGTAACCTCAAGAGCCTGACCGAGCAGGCTGTCCGGGACTACGAACACCGGGCCGTTCTCGAGCTCGTGCAGAACGCTCACGACGCGCAACCGGGCGGAACGACCAGCGGCCGAATTCTCATCCGGCTGAATCAGGATGAAGGCAAACACGGCGTTCTCTATGTCGCGAACACGGGGCGGCCGTTCACCCGCCCCAACTTCGATGCGATTTGCGATGTCGCTGACTCGGACAAGAACCCGGACGAGGGGATTGGGAACAAGGGCATCGGGTTCAAGAGCACGCTGCAGCTCTGTCATGTCCCGGAGGTCTTCTCTGCGCAGCCCGGAGCGCCCGTTGGATTGGACTTCGACGGCTACTGCTTTCGATTCGCCGACGGCCAGGACTTCGTCGAACTCGCCGATGGGGATGCCTCGCTTGCGGAGGATGTGCGGCGCGACATCCTCCATTTGTTCCTGCCAGTACCCATCGCCGAGACGCCTGAGCATGTTCGAGCCCTCCGCCAAGACGGCTTCGTAACGGTCATCCGCCTGCCCCTCAAGAGCCACGTCGCGCGGGCGGAAGCCCAGGCCCAACTTCGCTCGATCGAGTCCGACCCCCCACTCCTCCTCTTTCTGAGGCGAATCGCCTCACTGACGATCGAGGAGCGCGGCGAGGAAGGCATCGTCAGTCGCGAGCACCGGAGAAGCGCAAGAGACCTCTCGGGTGCGGACGGTAGCCCAATGCTCTTCGAGGTCGATCTCGGAGTGGACGGCTCCTTTCTGCTTGCCGAACGCGTCGTTGACTCGGCCGCGTTCAAGGCGAGCATCGACCTGAGCGTCGATAGCGAGCGGATTAGCGAGGGTTGGCGCGACTGGAAGGGAGAGGCCCGCGTCGGAGTTGCGGTTGCTCTCAACGCCGAGCTCGGTCAGGGCAGGCTCTACACGTTCCTGCCGATGGGGCCGAACGCAGTCGCGCCGCTTGCCGGCCACGTCAACGCGCCTTTCTTCGCAAAGCTCGCCCGCGCCGATCTCGAGGAGAGCATCCCGCTCAACGAATTCCTTCTCGACGAGGTCGCTGATCTCTGCGCCGAGACGATCCTTCTCGCCACCGCGGGAGGCGCCGTCGAGCCGGGTGTCGTCGTCGACCTGCTGTGCTGGACGCCGCCCGCGCAGGGGCGACTCCTGGCTGCGTTCAAGAACCGAGAGAACGATCTCGCATCCGCGGCGGTCGTGCCGCAACGATGGCCGCGCGGGACCCACGGTGCTCTGGACCAGGTGCGGGCCTGGGAGTCCAACGGCTTTACGGTCTTCACGCGGGACCAACCAGCAAGGTGGCGAAAGCGGCCCTGGTTGACGATTCGATCGAAGGGGCGCGATTGGCGAGGCTCGATCGGTTCGCGACAGAGGTCGTGATCGCAGCCTGAGCCCGTCACAGGGTGAGCGGGCGGTTTGGGCGGAGGCACTAGCCGCGAAGGCCGCCGGCAGGGCCTTCAGGGCGAGCTGGTGGCAATCGTTCTACGACGAGCTCGATCAGGTGATCTCTGATCCAACCGCGATGAGGGGGACGCGAATACTCATCGACGACGACCTCAAGCTTCAGCGGTGCGGTGATCCCGACTCCTCGAAGCCTGCGCCGGCACCGTTCTTCTCACCGCGGGTCGACGAAGCGGCCGGCAACGACCCAGACGCTGATCTGAGAATTCCCGCGACTCTCAAGAGACGAAATTTCTTCGTGAACCAGGGGCTCCGCTGGAACATCCGCGACGGGCAGATCAACAGCAAGCGGCCGGGGCGAAGGTTTCTCGAGACCGGCGGGCTCGTGAACGAATACCGGGCAACGGAGCTGTTTCCCGTATTTGCACGCGCCATGAAGAACAAGCCGAGCGATGCCCTTTCACGCGACTCGCTCCGGTGGGTTTCCCGATTCGTCGACAAACGCGAGGAGGCGCCATGGAAGGAAATCGGCGAGGTGGGTCTGCGTGTGCCGACGAGAGGCGGCGATTGGATTCCCGCCACGCGAGCGCTCTTCTCGAGGGCTTGGGGCGGCACCGAACCCGAGCTGCTCGAGAGCCTGGTGGAGCGGTCGCAAGGCGTTTCGGCTGATCTCGCCGCGCTCTCGAACCGCTTCATCCTCGAACCATCCGCATGGCCGTTCACGATCGGTGACGAGACAGCTTTTGCTGACTTCCTTGAGCGGATCGGAGTTCGACGCGGCCTTTGGCCCGTTCAGATCCCGAGGTCGAGCTTCGAAGCGGATGGGCGACTATTCGCGGATCTCAGTGCGCTCAGCCGCGTGCCGATGTCGGACGAGAGCCGCGAACTATGGCGCAGCTCCTGCGGGAATCGTGCGCCTGCCGGACTCAAGCCGTACACGCCCTACCGCTCGGCTGGTCCGCAGTACAGGCTTCCCGGCCAAGACGATCACGCGAACCTGAGCGACGCGGCCAAGCGTGACTATGCGCACCTCGTCGTCCGCGGCCTCCAGCGCTGGCCGGATAGGATGCTCCACGCGACGTTCCGGCGCTACAACAACCACGCGGATTCGTTCGACCTGCCGACTCCCGCGTATGCCTTCCTCGAGCTGGCAGCTGGCTTCCCATGTCCCGCCCCGGCGACCGGAACGCCTGGTACTACGTCGCACCGAGCGAGGCCTGGTCATATCAGGACGCTGACGAAGCGGCACCCAGCTTCGCACCCTTCGTGCCCGCTCCGATCCGTCGAGCCTCAGACTCAGCGGACGTGCATGCTCGGCTGTCCCGGCTCAGACTGAACTACTGGGACGACCATGGCACGGCTCCGGCACGGGTGCGGCTGTTCGCGACCCTGCTTTCCCAGGATGCCGTGCCAGACGCGGCCGTTGCATCCTTCAAGAAGGGATACGAAGACGCGTGGGCCGAAGTGGTCGAGCACAACCTGCCCGATCCGTTCGCGGACCACCCAGAGGCCGCAGCTCATTGTCACGCGGCGTTCTCGGCTGAGGCTCGTTCCGCTCACCGGTGGAAGCGAGGACCCAGACCCTGTCTACGTGCAGGACAATGAGAGCCCCCAAGTCCTCCGGCTGCTCGAACAGAGCGGGTCTGCCCTCGTGCGCCTGCGCCACGGACACGGCGCCAGGGTTGTAGACCTCCTGGCACAACATCTCGGGAGGCGTATCCGTCCGACGTCGACGACCAGGGTGAGCGTCAGCGTCGACGGCGAACGACTCGAGCCGAGCGACGCCGGGATGCTGCTCGTGACCGAGGAGCGGTTGTGGCTGCTTGACCTCATCGCGGCGCTCGTCGAGCTGAGGTCTGGTAATTCCTTAGACCTGGCTCCGAGGCCGTCAGAAAGGCAGTGTCCGTTGCGGAACGGATCCGAGTCGTGACGGCACACCGACTGGAGGCCTTGATCGACGGGATGCCCGTCGAGCTCCATCAGGCGGGTGGCCGCGTACTCGCGCTTCCGGACGACACGGCCCCGACGATCGTCGTGGAAGCAACGGAGCTCGATGAGAAAGCTCCTGCTTCAGCGGGTATCCCCGGCCCTGGCAGAGCTCATCGGGTATCCGAATCTCGGCGACACGTTCCGCGTGACTCTCAGCGACCTCTTCGGCCCTGGATGGGACGGCGGCAGGTCGCCAACGCTCAGAGACCTAGCCGACGTGCTCGGCGAGCCCGAGGAGCGACTACGCGAGATAAGAGACGACGTCAGAGAGCCGGCCTTCGAGCTCGGCCTCGTCCTCATCCCCCTCGTGGCCTCTTTCGACCCACAGCTCGCGGCCGAGCTCCGAGACTCGCTCGAGACGCTCACCGATACCGGCGCGATCGCAGAGTGGCTCGATGAGCGTGTCTCAGGGCTTCCGATCGGTGCTCACGACCTGATCGCCGCATGCCAATCCGGAGATCTGAACGCGGCACGCACGCGTCTCGGCATCTCGCTGCGCGAGCTCAACGCCGTCATCGACGCTCTCGGGCCGCCGTTCGAGCGACTCCAGAACCCGGACGGGATCAAGCAGGAGTTCGACTACTTCGTCATGAGGCATAAGTCGCAGATCCAGGACGCGCTACGCGCCGCGTTTCTGCCTTTCTTCCTGGAGAACAAACAGCTCGACGAATACGTCGGCTGCAGAGATCTCCAGGGGCTGGACCTCGACCCGGCCTGGCTGGATGACTACTTTCATCTCGACGATCCGATCATCGCCGGTCACGTCGACGAGTGGCTGAACAGCCATGGGGCGCAACCCCTCGGAACGCGGCGCGAGCTTGGCCCCGCTCGTGGAGCTCCGGCGGACGAACAGGGCGCGCGTCAGCGACGTGGTCTCTCGAGCCTCCGTTCTCATTCGGGCGTGGGAAAAGAAGAACGGCCGGCCCTTGTCAGACGCCCCGGGGAGCTCGGAGTCGGTGGCGGACAAGGCAAGCGCGGCGGGGATACTGGACTTCGAGCTTTGACCGACCGGGAATCGTCGCGTGGCTCGAGCGTGACCGAGCGTGGCCGGCCGGAATGCCCGGAACCCTCGACCCTGAGAAGGTCGGGGTCGCGCTCACCGAGATCGAGGAGGCCGCGCGTGCGGCCGACGACGCAGCTCGCCGCCGCCGTGATGCCGACCGGCAGATCGAGCTCGACGGCAAGACGGTCAGCGCCGAGGAGAAGAACTTCCCGGCCATCCTCGAAGCGATTCGCGCAAGTCTGTCGGAGAGCTTTCTCGCTACGCCGGCCAGGGTGTCAGCGCTCGCGTTTCAACCTGCTGGAGAAGCCAAAGCGGCGAGGGCGAGGAGGCAGAGGCACTACCGCAGCTCGTCAACCGCGGCTCAGCCCTGCCCAGATGGATGCCGTGGGTCTCGCAGGAGAAGTTGCTGCGTACGGTTGGCTCGAGGCGAACTACGAGGAGTTCACCGACGCGTCGTGGTGCTCTGGATATCGAAACCGGATCGACGGCACGGGTGGAGACGACAGCCATGGCTACGACTTCGAGATCCTCACACCGCGCCGGCGCCTCATGTTCGAGGTCAAGGCGACCACCGGCGCCGGGTTCGAGGTCGACCTTACCGATCTCGAAATGCGTGCCGCGCGCGGGGTACGCCGGAACGAGCAGTACCACATCCTCTTCGTGGCTCATGCCCTTACGAGCGAAGAAAGAGCGATCTATCTCCTTCCAAATCCGCTTGGACAGCAGGGAATTGGCCGCTACAGGACGGTAGGCTCAGGCCTCAGGTTGAAGTTCGAACTCGATCGCCCTGAGTGAGTTCGAGCGGCGCTTGAAGCTCGTGGCGCTACGGGCGTCTACGACCCGGCCTTTCAATTCGTTCCAACTGCAGTGCTTGTCACTCTCGCCGACCGACCTGCGGCCGAGGCGCAAAAACAAGCGCGTGTCATCGAGTGGCACGCGCGGGTCACGTTCCCATCAGAGACTCATCGCCAGGGACGTAACGACGTGCACGCGCCCGTCATTGCCTCTGCATGCCGGGCGTCGCGGCAGGACCTGGATCCCGCGTACTTGCTGATCCTGATTGCCCTGACTGTCCATCCTGGTCATTCGGTAATGATGACGTCGCGACGTTGTAGAGGCCGTCGGTCGCCGCGTGACGGGTTAGGGAGTCCAGATCGCGGCCGTTCGTCGCCATATGCGGTGCACTGACCGTCGAGATATTGGACACCGACCCACCCGCATACGAGCGCATCCAAGGCTCCTCGTACCGTTTCAGGACGGAGGTTCGGAGATGTAAAGCCTCGTCCGATGTCGGGAGTGGGAGATCGGCGCAAGAGATTGAGTCGTTTAATGCCTGGAGAATCCGATCCACGCCTCGACGAGCTTTCGGCGCCGCTCGGACGCTGGCACCGTGGGCCAGTAGCGACGAGCCTTGGAGACCTTGTAGGACACGCGGTAGGAAGCTTGCAGCAGAGCCAGAAGGGCTGGATGCGGGTAGACCTCAATGAGCGCAGGCGTTGCTTCACGCGGTGTCGTTGTTGCGAGTGGATAGCCCAGGGCAGCCAACTCGGCACAGAAAACGTTGCTGATGGGTCCAGGTCGAGTGGGGCTGGGTGTATGCGTGCCACACCCCCTGCCGCCGAACGCCCGTGAGACTGCGTTGTCTGCCGCACGTCGAGATGAGATGACGCCGGTGGAGACCGGCATGTCGATGGCCACGAGGTCAACCGGCGAGCCATCCAGCAGTCGCTTTGCGCCGTGAAGCAAGTCGGCGACGACGGGAAGAGTTGCGGTCGGGCTTGCAGACCAGTCAACGGGAGTTCCATCTGCAAGTGCCAAGAACTGTTCGTAGCTCGGCGCGAGACCTCTACATCGCCAGCGTTGATCGGTCTCGTGCAGGAGCGCAATGCCGCTCGGCTCGTGTGGTGTCCACGCAGGATCGATGGCGAGAATCGACGGCACGCGGGGACTCAGTCGCCGGTTGCTTCAGGTGCGAGGTCGTATGCAGGCCGGGCGTTGTCAGCGCTGCGAGACGGGTGTACCGCTGGCCCATCGTCCGTGCCCATGCCCGACCGGATGCCGCTTCGGTCGTTGGTGATCGGACAGCCGAGGCGGACGGATCCCTTTCGGGGCTGTGGGACAGGACGAAGGCTCAGAACGGGAGCCCTCAGCCCCCGGTCCGCCGGCTAGGGACACCATCGCCGCACTCTACGTCGGACGTGCCACACCGCGCGCGGCTATCCGAAAGCGCTGGTTGATCGGATCCGCGTCTCGTCCACGTAGGAGCCTGCAGGCACGTTGTAGGCTCGGGTAGTCGGGATATGCACGAGGACAGATGTGGCCGCGGGCATGTGGGACAATGTGAAGCGATGAAGGCATCGGAGATCGGGTTTCTCGAATTCCTCCGCCAGGCGGATCAGCTGACAGTACCGATTTATCAGCGCACCTTCAGCTGGACGGACAAGCAGCTTGAGCAGTTGTGGAAGACGTGGCTGAGGCCGCTAGGAGCGGCGATGGCCACTTCGTCGGCTCGATTGTCTACATCCTGGGTGAGGGCGAGATCGGCCGCGTGAACCAAGCCCGGGTCATCGATGGGCAGCAGCGCCTGACGACCGTCTCGTTGCTGCTGGTCGCGCTGGCTCGCCGTCTTGAAGCTCTCGATGGTTCTGCCGAGATGACGGCGCAGCGAGTCCGCAGTCGTTACCTGCTCAATCGAGACGAGGAGGATGATGATCGCTTCAAGCTGCTCTTGGGTAGGACGGACAAGGAGACGATGATCCGGCTGGTCGAAGGCTATGACCCGCCAAAGGACGCCTCGTCACGCGTGCTCGCAGCGCTCGCGTTCTTCACGGCCGCCCTGGAGCGCACGCCGCTGACTCCAGACGAGGTATTCGCCGGTCTCGAGCGTCTGAGTATGGTCGGCATCTCGCTTGAGCGACGTCACGACAATCCACAGCTGATTTTCGACAGCCTGAACTCGACCGGCCTTGACCTCTCAGAGGCCGACCGGATCCGCAACTTTGTGTTGATGGACTTGCCGTTCAAGGAGCAACGGACGATCTATGAGGCCTCGTGGTATCCGATGGAACAGCTGTTTGGCCACGCCGACGGCTCGGAGGCTATTCGACCGCTTCGTTCGCGACTATCTAACGACTGAAGACCGGTCAGATCCCCAAGATCGACCAGGTCTACGAGGGGTTCAAAGCCTTCGCTGCCATCAGCGAGGTGGCGCGAGGTGGACTGGTCGCAGACATTCATGCTTCGCAAGCATCTGGGTCAAACTCGCGTTCGAGCGGGAGGGCGATCCCGAGCTACGCGCCGCGATCGTCGACATCAACCGACTCCAGGTCGACGTCGCCTACCCCTTCCTGCTCGACGTCGCTCGACGATGACCAGAACGAGAAGGTCGGCCGCGCGAGCGTCGTCGAGTGTCTTCGGGCGGTCGAGAGTCGTACGCCTTCCGCCGTGCCATCTGCGCGATCCCGACCAACACTCTCAACAAAACGTTCGCTAGCCTCGCCCGCGAGATCGATGAGGCCACCTACGTGGAGAGCTTAAGCGCCGCTCTCTTGCTGAAGGAGTCCTACGCGCGGATGCCGACTGACGAGGAGTTCCGCAGCCAGTTGGCCGTGCAGCGATGTCTACAACTTCCGCAACCGGAACTACCTACTCGACAAGCTCGAGAACTACGATCGCAAAGAGCATGTCGAGTCGATGGCTACACGATCGAGCACGTGATGCCGCAGAATCCCGACCTGTCACCCGAGTGGCAGGCAGCAGCTCGGCCCTGACTGGAAGTGGTCCAGGATCGGCTACTGCACACGCTTGGAAACGTGACGCTCACCGGATACAACTCGGAGCTTTCCGATCACCCATTCTCGAGAAGCTGACTATGAAGGGTGGGTTCCGTCGAGAGTCCGCTGCGACTGAACCGCTACCTGGCCAGTCTCACCGACTGGAACGAACAGGAGATCGAGCAGCGCGCGGAGCAGCTGGCCGATATGGCGGTCAAGGTCTGGCCAATCCCCTCGCTTCCGGAGCAAGTGCTGGCGAAGTACCGGAAAACGAAGACAAACGTGCGCGCGACCTACACCCTTGAGGATCACCCCGAACTCGAGGGCCGATCGGCGCGGTGTTCGACGAGTTTCGCCGGCGCGTGCTCAACCTCGACGCAGGCGTGCGCGAGGAAGTGCGAAAGCAATACATCGCCTACAAGTACGCCGGCAACTTCCTCTAGTCGTGCCGCTTCGCACCGAACTCAAGCTCTACCTGGTCATCGACGCAGACGCGCTCGACGATCCCAACAGCCTCGCCAAAGACGTCAGCGCAATAGGGCACCACGGCACCGGCAACACCGACGTTCGAATCTCGAGAGTCGGACGATATCGACGACGTAGTTCACTTGATCCAGCAGGCCCTGGATCTCCAGGTCGAGGAGGGCCACGAGGAGCCTCAATGGCCCGAAGCAGCGGTCGAGCTCGTCGATCGAGCTAATCGGCGAACCGGACATCGAACAGGCCGTCCGGTCAGTCGTCGCGGCAGGCCTGCGCGCGGCGCTATACCCACGGCCATGGACAAAGAGCCTGATGTTCGCGCCGGCTTCCAACCGCAATCGCGCACTGTTCACGCTCACATTCCAAGGCGAAGGCCAAGTCGACCTGTACTGCGAATCCGAGGCCTTCAAGACGTTCTTCAACCTTGACCCCGTCCTGGTCGAACAGCAAATCGGACCGGTTGGCCCGACTCTCGTCGGCGCTGCCGAGCTGCGAGTCCTTGCGGACGGCATCGATGAGCTGATGGCCGACGCGGAGCAGCCAGCCGGAGCCGGAGCCAAACGCTCCTGGAACGGCCGCGACTTCTACGTCGCACTCAGATACAGGGACTGGGAGCAATGCAAACGCTTCGGCGTTGTTGCCGCCGGCGGCCGCCGGTTGTACAGCAAGCCCCTCGAGCAGCTCTTCCCGGGAGCACGCGTGTTCGCTTACATGCCAGGGGCAGGTTATGTCGGCATCGGACGCGTTCGCGAGACGGTGAAGCCGGCGAAGGAGTTCATGGTGAGTGTTGACGGCCGGGAGACCCCATTGCTAGCGGTGCCCGGCATCGACGCCGCGTTCAGCAAGACGCCGGATGATGCCGACAACTGCGAGTACGTCGTTGGCGTCGAGTGGAAAGCGACGCGCTCGGTGGTGGATGCGATCTGGGAGACCGGCATGTTCGCGAACCAGATGACTGTTTGTCGCCTGCGCGACGAGGAGACCATTGAAGCCGTCGCAGAGCGAATGGGCGCGTCGGACTCAACATAGGATGTCTGCTCGTCCGAGCCGACGCTTCGTGCTTCATCTCCGGTGATCATCGTTCCACCCGGCGCGGTCGTGACGTCCAAATCGAGGGTCACGACCACTCCCGTCGAGAGACTGCGCATGGAGCTCGCCGATGGACTCGTGGACATTTCGTGCAAGCGCATGGCATTCGCACTGCCGGGTGGGCATGGCGCGACGACCCGGCCCCGAGTCGTTCAACGACGCGTACGAGGCCGCCGCGGTTCGGTCTCTAAGCTCCTGTTCCCGACGACGTTCTGGTCACGCAGGGTCTCAGGCGATACCCTCCGGGAGGGCGCGGGATCCTCCGCGAGAAGTTGAGCGCGAGACTCATGAAGGCGCTTGCTCGTGGACGCCGCCGCGGCGCGTTCGTTCGCGAACCGCTGGAACCAGCGAGCGCGGCGTGGGCGCCCTGTGCACATCCCACTCGCCAAAGGAGAACGGCCGGCTCGTTTAGTGAACACTCAGCGGACTCGTCGGTCTGAGCAAGCGAGCTCACGTGGTAATCGAGTACGCGTCGCCGACTCGAGCGATCTGGCGCTTTTGGACAGCACGCGCAATCGCAGTCTTGATGCCCGATTGAATGTCGCTCCCGGCGCGCTCCCAGCCGAACAGTCGGGCGACGCGCAGCGTTATCTCGTCTCTCGTGACGAGATGTCCCTCTGACACGACACGACACACCGCTTCAGCTAGTTCAGTGATGTGAATGCGACCAACAACGCGCTCCGTCTTCGGGTCCGCGGTCGGCGTCCTGACGCGTGGCACGGTGAACTGCTCGGCCGACCCAAAGAAACCCCGGTCGGCGACGATCTCCGGACGCAACCGGTTCAGCGCACGAGAGACGGCCCCTCGGATGCGCGAGCCCGCGCGTGCCGGCGGTCGCGGCCACGCTTCGCGGACTCGTTGGATCAGGACTTCGAGATGGATCGGTCCTTCTTCGAGAATGATCTCCTCGAGCGCCTTCCTAAGCGTGTAAAGCGCTGTCGGATCGTGCATATCATACGGGGTGTAAATGTTGACATTGGCGATCTCGTAGTCCTGTTGCCACGCGAAGCTCACGGCGCCCGCGTCAATAGCGACGAGCTCAACGCGTGCGGCTGCTTGACGTGACGGGCCTTCCTCATCCGCCTTAGCCGCAGCAAGCGCTTCGTGGAAGGACGCAAGCAACCGTTCCGTCTCAAGGATCCGATTTCGGTACCACGCCGCAGCGTTGACGCGGGCGACCCGCCACCCGAGATCGCGGAGGACCTGATCCCGCAGGCGCTCACGATCGCGCGTGCCCGCTATGTCACGATGATCTGGCCGTCCATCAAGTTGCCAGGACGAACCTGTCGGGGACGTCGCGGTGCCGCAGGCCAACGTCGACGCGGTAGGCACCTCTTCCGACGCGGGTCTCCGTGAAGAATCCCTGCATCTCGGCCAACCGGGCGAGCTCGCGCTCAAACGAGTCCGGTCTCCCAAGTTCCTTGAGACGCTCGTCTGTCCGCGTGGTTCCGCTTTCCGCATGTTGCAGGAACGCGCGGAGTGCCTCGCGGCCCACGTTCGGAGACTCCGTAATGTCTGCGGCTCGAATCGACGAAACCACCTCGAGCTTTCGGCGCGCCCGAGTGATGGCTACGTTGAGGCGTCGCTCACCGCCGCGCTGGCTCAGTGGCCCGAAATTCATCGTCATGTGGCCCGAGGCGTTCCTCCGTACCCGACGCTGAAGATGATGACGTCGCGCTCGTCGCCCTGGACGTTCTCGATGCTCTTAACGAAGAAGCCCTCGAGACGGTCGTCCACGAACCGGGCATCGAGGTCGGGCCGTGCCCTACGCAGCTCCTGCACGGCATCGTCCACGGCGTCAGACTGGGGGCCAGAGAACGCGACCACCCCGACAGTCACCGGGGGCTCTTGTGTGAGTACCAGAGCGCACGTTCGGCGACCTTCTTTGCCTCCACCTGGTTGGTGCGCGTCCCGCCGCGATCGTAGACACCATCGGCGACGAACGTGCTCGAACTCCGTATCCCGCACCTTCGCCTCGTGCCCCCGGGAAGGTGACGAGGCTGTTTTCGTAAAACTCTCGGTTCGAGAAGGAGATCAAATCCTCGTGAAGCTTCTGTAATGCCATCGCAACGGAAGCGATGGAAGGGCGGCCGACGCCTTATATACGTCGAGGATAGATTCAAAGTCTTTGGTGTCGAGCGAGGTGTCCTGGTTATCACCGCCGGATACGTCATCATCGAGGACCTCGAAGAAGCGTGTCGGCGGGAGCTGGCGCTGGTCACCTGCGATGACAAGTTGCTTGCCGCGGGCGATGCAGTTGATCGCATCGCTCGGCGAGATCTGCGACGCCTCATCAAAGATAACGACATCGAACCGCAAGTGCGAGGGGAGGAACTGGCTCACTGAGAGCGGACTCATCATGAAGCACGGGCGAAGTCGCAACGCCGCCGACTCAGTACGGCCGAGTAGCTCGCGGATCGCAAGATGGCGGGTCCGCTTCTCCCCCTCGCGTTGTATGAGCGCGAAGCTTCCGATCGCGACGCGCGGTCGAAGTCCGTTGCACTCGTCCGCGATGATCGCGGGGGAGTACTCAATCCACCGACTGTCCAATTCGGAGAGCTCGCGCACCGCCGCTTCGTGATCCAGACCCCAGATCGGTCCGAGGTCGTTGCGCGCTCCAGCGAGTGTGGCATCGATCCACCGCTCGAGAACCGCTCGCTCGATGATCTCCGCGACGTCGTCCGCTGAACTCGTGCGCGCTCGCAGTGTGCGACGGCGTTTTCGCAGCCGCACTCGGCGAACATCGCCCGAGCCTCGGCGTATTCCCGCCACTCGTTAACGTCCTCGATTGTGGTCAGGAGGAGCGACGAATACGGGTTCCGTCCTTGAATGGGAGCGCCCGACTCAGCGAGTCGCGCCGTGCGTCGGCCGTCGTTGAAAGGCTCGACGGCTCGTGCAATGGCGAGGTCCGCTGCTCGTACAGCTTCGTCGAGTTCAGATTTGAGCCGAGCGGCTCCCGCTGAGTGACGAGCGCCTGCAGCTGTGTCCCCCGTAGCGAGATCGCCTCCCCGATCGAGCGCTCGAACGGTGTTTGCCCGATCCACCGCGTTCTGTTCGCCTCTCCCAGTCGGTCGCTAGGCCAGCCGCATGAGGGCCGAGGAGATCACGATCACCGGGCGCGTCCCGCGTAAACGCATCCTCGATCGCCCTCATTTCTGCGCGTCGACGCCCACGCCTCTCGCGCTCCTCGAGCGTGCGTTCGGCGCCAGCGGCATCGGACACCGCGATCATCCCACGAGCCACGACAGCGACGTGTCGGCGAAGGTCGTCGAGTTCCGCGGCAAGACTGTCAACCGACGTCGCTCGAAATTTCTGCCCAGCCGATGTTCGTCGATCTTGAGGATGCGACGAGTGCCCACGGGTCGAAGGCCAGCTGGCTCGCGAGTTCATCGGCGTCGCCCGATCTCGCGCGCGTCGGAGGAAGGGTCGACGACTTCGCATCTTTTCGCCACCCTGGGTCCCAGGATTCGTCGACATGTCGATCGCGATGACGGCATCGTTGGCGGCGGCGTCTTTCGGCGGCACAGTCGCTCTCGTCTCCTGCGTCCAGCTCCCCGAGTGACGGAGCCGCAGCGTCGCGTGCACGGGCGAGCCGGTCAGATCGGACGTCATCCAGCGTCGTACTTCGTTCGATTCGGCTGGCTCGGTAACACTTGCAGGCCCTTCGCCCACCATATCGGCGGTGCTGATGCGGAGCGGTGATGCTCTGACAACACTGAGGAGTGGTCGCGAGCCCTTCCGCCGACGGCAGCATCGGTAAGTACGGCAAGGCGGTGATTCCGTGGATGGAGATCTGCGGCTGCGGCAGTGCCCAGGTCGAGGGGGCGATGTTGCGGACCGACGACTCGCGCGGCCGTGTCTGCGACCGTCTGTGCAGCGCCCGCGACTTCCTCGCTCCACGCTAGAGGGCAATGAAGGGTCAAGAATCTCAACGTGAGTAAATGCGGAGCCGAAAGCCGCGGTTAGGTCACCTTCGATCAATGTGAGAGAGTTGTGGAGAGGCGTTTCACTCAGAGGCCGGCAAGGCGGCCTGACGGAAGCGCATCGGCCGCAATCTGTGCTGTCAGGGTCTCGATGTCAGCGTCCGGGCCCGCTAGCGCGAGACTCGACTTGGCCCGGCGCGCGAGTTCGCGTATCAGCGCGACGTCGGTGTTGACGTCGCGCCGTAGAACTCGATCGACGCGCGCGTGTTCCTCTCCCTTCGATTGCACGCGTGCTCGCGCGTCCTTCCACGCGATTGCGTTCCAGGAGTGCCGCGACGTCGTCGGCTGACGCTCGTCCACTGCGCGTGGCCGTCGCGAGGAGTGCCTTGTCGCGTCGGTACGCACCACCGAGCTTGCGGAGGCCGGTGTGGCGGAGACGGAATCGGTCGTTCAAGTCAGCGAGGATGTCGAGCTCGAGAACCGCTTCGTTGAAACGCTTCGGACGCCTTCGTCTGCGCCTCGACCTCAGCCGTCAGCAGAGGCTCGAGCTGGTCGGCGGCGACTTCGGCCGCCGCGACCGTCGTAGGATGGAACCAGTGCCGAGGCGGATCGAGGCGCACATCAGTCGACCGAGACGCCAACGTGGAAACGCGGACGGCGATATCGAGGGTGATCGAGTGATCCACACACGGGATGCCGAGCAGGGCTGCGCTCTCGGCGACGTCGCGTACGAGGCCGCCGGCCAGGCCAGGCAGGTCTCGCGCGAGCGCCGCAACCGCCTGGAGTGCGTCGGGTGCACTCGTGATGGATAGCTCGAGCGGTGGCGACGCGTTCCCCAACGCCAGCGCGGCCTGACCTAGACCACCGGCCAACATCGGAGGGATATCGGGCCAGGTTGCTCCGATGAGAGCTTCAGCGCGTTGAGTGAGCGCTTGCCGGTCGCGTTCAAGGCGCCCAGAGGCGTCGCCTCGGGCAGCGAGCCCGCCTGTAGCCGCTTTCAGCACCGAGCGCGCGTCATCGCGCGCAGTGCGCGCCGCATGGTCTTCGAACCAAGCCGCACGAGGACGCGCATGCCTGCGGGTTGCCCGGCCGAGAGCGACCAAGCGGTCTGCCACCTCGAGCTCTAGGCGGTCGGCCGGCACGGCCACACCGAGCCGACCAGCCAACGCCTTCGCGCGGAGGGACACGTCTCGAAGGCGATCAGCAAACGTAGCAATACTGCGCTCGAGTGCCCCGATTTCAGCGAGATCCCATGAGGCAGCGAGCAGGCATCCTCTTGCGGTTAGATGCGCGTCAGACGCGACGGCGAACATCGCTGACTCGGCGTCGAGG